>NZ_OZ247585.1:1885000-4856742 GCF_965233835.1 Reichenbachiella sp. | reverse complement strand
TGGTGTTTATCGTTTAGGTTTTTTTTCTCTGGTTTTCTTGTTGATCATTTTTTTGCAGTCTGCGAGCAGCTGGTTTCTAAACTCCTGCCAGTCGGCGCTGTCTTCAGTTAGCTTGTTATGACTATTGCTGCTGATGTCTGTTTTTATAATTATTTCCCTAATTTCTACAGGCATATTTTATAAATATTCAGGTTATGAAAGTTCAAAAAAAGTGTAGGCTAATTCGATGCTCTCAATTGCAAGATCATTCCCATCAGATTTAAGATCCGATACAGAATACTTGACGGGGTAAGCCTTATGAAAGGTCCATTTCACACAGGTTTTACCTTTTTCGTCCAAGAGGCTCACCAGTACATCTTTGGTCTGGATGGGCTTGGCCAGTCCGGCAAATACGGAGTCCGAAACCCATTTAATCAACTTTGAGCCCTTGGGAACCATGGCCCTTTTTAGCACTAGGTTTTGGGTGGAAGAGACAGTTGGAAGGCGGTACTTAAATCTGTTTTCCCCACCACTTACCACTTCTTCCACACTCATTTCTTTCGAAATGCCAGATACTTCCTGAAAGGCAGCATCTTCGCCTTTGAAAGACAATTGAAACCTGAAGCTGACCGGATAATTACTTGCCATTCTTAATGATCAGTTGCTCATGGGCAATTTCAATAGTATCAACAGCCACTTCATTGCCATCAGATTTCAAATCCGTACTAGAGATTTTTGTAGGCCATGCATTATTTAGTGTCCATTGCATAGTTACCTTTCCATTTTCATCGAGCAATTTGATGATCACCGTTCTTCTTTTTATGGTGTTCATGGAAATCTGTTTATGCCAGTTCCAGAAGGTATTATCGTTGACAAATACACCACGTTTCATCGTGATGTTTCCATATTTGACAATACCGGGCATTTTTTCTGTTGAAAAGAGCTTGCTGTTGCTCTTTCTATACTCAATGATTTGGTTTTCGACATCCATACCGGATACTTCCTGAAAGGCTACTCCTTTTAGTTCTGTACCAAGGTCTACTTCAAATCTAAACTTTGGCATGGGCCATGTTGCGCCTTCCTTACTTCCATCATCTGCCATAATATATTTTTTTAAGAGGTTAAAATTCTAGTTTATAATGTTGAGCTTAACTCTTCGCCATTTGTTGTTCGAAGGTCAATACAATAAATTCTGCAGGATGTACGATGGCCACCTTCACGGTAACTTTCATAAATCCTTCGAGGATATCTTCAGGAGTCATAGTTGAGCCCAGGCCGCATGCTACCGAATAAGCATCTGCAGCAGAGGCACCTTGTAACCCGCCTTCTTTCCAAATACCATTTAGGAAACTGGAGATCATAGCAATCACGCCTTCCCAGGTATTTTTGTCATTGGGTTCGAAGACATAAGCTTGTGCAGCCAGCTTACAAGATTGTTCCAAAAATGTCATGGTCCTTCTCACTGGCAGATATCTCCAGTCAAGACTGTTACCATCCAATGTTCTGGCGCCCCAGATCAAAATACCGAGTCCGTTAAAAAACCTGATAGCATTGATGGATTTACCTGAAACGGCATCCACATTCAAATCTCCTTGTTGGGTCTCTGACAGCCGAATGGACAAGCTGGCTGCCCCTACAATAGAGGTATTTGCGGGCGCTTGCCATGGGCCTACTTCATCGTCTGTTTTGGTGATCACACCGGCCATGGCCCCACTTGGAGGCAGTAGGTTGGCATCCTTGAGTACGTGCTTGATGATAAGTCCATACGTTTTGCTGGCATTGATCAAGGCACTGCTATTTTGACTTACAGTGAGTTTGTCAAGGTTGCCCAATATGGTTGATACATTCTTGTTTGGGGCACTTGGAGGGTTGATTAGGGGCTCTAGTTGTTTGGTGTCCCCGCCAAATAAGTTGGTGTAGTCTATGTCTGTGCCTTGCATGATCGTAGTACCAATAAATGGGTAATAGGCAGTCCCAAATTTCAAGCCATTGGCTCCTACGTTATTTCTGAAGGTTTCAATGTCTTTGGTGTATAATATAGGATCTGGGTTGCGTCCGCCAATTATATCCAGTATACTGATGGCGGTACCCATTTCCGAGTTTTGTAAGAGCATTTCCTGCATAAGTGTGCCATTGGCTGCGGGTGGCAAGAGTGTAGCTTCAGGACAGATGTACATAGTGGGTTCCTCCTCGTTTTTCAATAAGGCCAGTCCATTCATCAAGTCGTTGAGCTTCACATTTGCGTTAACTATCTGGTCACCGGCTGTCATAGGATTACCAGATGGTGCACCATAGCCACCTACGGAAACAATGTAGGCATCACCGCCACCATTTTCGAAAAACAACCGAATACTATTGTACATATAATAGATTGTGTTCGGATCGGGTACGATAGAGTAATAGTCCCCTCCAATTTGCATGTAATCACCTTTTTCGGGCTGACTTTTTTCCTTGACCAGATAATACTCAGGATTGTACTGCTTGACTGGGCTGGCGGGCGCTGGAGGATTTGGGAGGCAGTAAATGGCCTGAAATTGTGAAAAAGAGCTGATCTTTTGAGGAATATTAGTGTAAGATTTTCCCTCATAGGACGCTTGTGGTGTGTATCCAATAAATGCTGGAACAGCGGTAGCCACTGGCACTACGGCATTTCCAAAGGCACTCACTTCATTGATATAAACGCCCGGTGTTTTAATGGTAGCTAAATTCATGATTAATAGTTATCGTTAATATTTTATACATATACATACATCGATGATACCGCCACATTTTTGCCGGCGATTGTCTCGATTTCAAGCTTGTTAGGATTTGGGGTAGGCAAACCGTCAAATACAACTTTGCCGGAAGTTCCCTTTATACCAGTAGCGCGTGAATTTTCGTTGATTAGTTTAAATTTGTACTGTGCTACATCGCTGAGTGGTAGCATTTTTTCCCCTGTTGTGAACTTTAAGGCATTTTGACCATTGTCTAGTCTCACACCGATCGGGCCTTTGAACAGCACATTTTCTTTTCCAGTAATTTTTGGGTGGTCCAGTCTGATTCCGTTTCGATTGACTATGAAATAATTCCACCTGGCCTGCCTGGCCTTGAACCTGATACAAAAATTAACTTCCTTACTTGCTTGGTGAAGGTTTATCAGGTCTTCAAATCTTACTGATAGACAGGCAAAGGATAGGCCATCCAGACTATTTTCATATCTGGCTGTAATTTCCCTGATCTCATCGTCAGATGTGTTTTCTGTATGACTAGTATCGTAGGCTATGGTTTTGTTCCAGTCGAGAGGTAGGTCGGTTATGATGCTTAAGTTAGTTCTACTGGAAACGACGTTAAAATCTAGACTATCCTGATCAGACACTTTTTGTATGTAGGCCAACGAGTCAGCTGCAGACTCAAACCGACCGTAAAGCGTGTATACATTTTGATTTTCGGATAACTTCAGGCCAAACCGCTGCATGGCATTTTGTGTGGACTCATGAGGTAAGAGCTGAAGCCAGGCGCACATGTTGTCATGGAAATAGGTATGTTCTATGGTCAGTGAAAAAAGCTTGATGTAAGACTTGGCGCTCATGGTTTGGTATCTATTTGTGATTCGCTTATGGAGGTAGTAACACCTGTCATCTGATTTGCAAAGATTTCAATCAATCTCATTTTGTAGACTACTGACGGAGTATACTTGGCGCCCATGGCGCTCCATAAGTTGTGTGTTTGAGAGTAATCCAGTTGTTCCAGGTCAAAATCAAGTTTGTGTATACCTTCAGGCAAATTGGTCCCGCTGCTGCTATCAATAATCTGATTGATTTGGAAGAACAGTATGCTAGCATTGAGAAACTTCAATGTTTCCTGATAATCATCAAACTGAGATGACACCAGCAGATAAATATTGAACCGGTCTGAAGGGGTAAGGTCTGCATATTGACCATTGCTCAATTTCTGTTTTTTAAAATAATAGGGCTGATTGGTTTCCTGCTCAATATTGATCAGGGATATGATGATCTTGTTCTGATTAGCCTCCGGCACATTCCCATGGGGATCTGTCAGATTGTTGATTTGAACAATACTATCCGAAAGGTCAAACCGATTTCTTAAAAATTGGTCCAGAAAATTTCTGGTAAAAAGTAAGGACTGTTCTATCATTTGATCTCTTTTTCTTTCGTGATGTCTCCAAATCTATTTGGAGGATAACACGACTTTGTGAAATTATTGAGTATAACAGGCCTGAGAAAATTCTGTCATGTACCTTTCATACACAAGCTTCTATTGACCTCAATAAACCGTAGACAAAACGTGGACAAGGTCAAAAATTGGCTTATGAACAAGCATAGTATCACTTATGCAATGGATAACACGTAATTGTGCAGGTCAATTTCTTTGGGCAGAACCATCTTCTTTTTCAAACGATATTTGTGGGTCCGCACACTTTCCTGATTAATACCAAGTAGTTTTCTGATGTCATTGTTTGACATGTTCATTTTGAGATAGCAGCAATACTTCAAATCAATGGGAGTAAGGTCGGGGTGCTTTTCAGAAAGAACAGAGATAAAACCAGGGTTTATTTCTTCGAAATAGAGTTTGAAGTCTTCCCATAAGGTCTCATCCAAAAGAGAAGAGTCAATGGAGTTCACAATGGAGTTTAATTCTGATCTCACCTGATCATTTACATTGGAGTAAAGCAGCTTCACCCTGCTTTTTACTTTCGTCAGTAGGTCATTTCTTTGTTCCAATTCCAGCACATACTTACTCTTGTTTTTCGGGTTTTCTGAAGAGGGATGATTTGCATAGAGGACGTTTTCGACAGCAGTATTTTGGGGCTTTGATTGGCCTTCAAGTAGCCGCAAGACTGATTTTATGCCGGATTTCACATAGCCGGGTTGTGGGATATGGCCAAAGTCAAAAGTAAAAATGGCTGAGTTAGAAAATTCGATTAACGTTTTGCTGTCTACGGTCTTGACGTAAGATAAAATAGGTATGTGCTTTTCTCTAGAAATAGATGCCAGCTCTTTCAGTAAGTTATAATTGTTTTTAAAACCTAAGATCAGCAGCGAGGGGGCAAAGCTCTTGACTATTCCCAAAATGTTGTGCTCACTGGTTACTGAAATAGTATTCAATCGATAGGTTTTAATATCATCAATTACCTGCTGAATGCAGGATAACGACGCGGTATCGTCGCAGCCTATAATGATTGATTTTTCTTCGAGCATGTTAGGTCAGGTCGTTAACTATGTGCTGGACTATCTGAACAATATTTCGATGAATTAGGTAGCATCATCAAAATTGTAAACAGTTAATCTGCAACAATACTCACCTTTACTTGATTATTAATCGGAAATTTTAGTTTCAAAATAATTATCAAAATCTGAAATGAGCTATAGCAAAGGGCGTGGTTGGTTTCCGAATTGCTAAGGTCAAAATAGTAAAATAATTCAAAATCAATTGTTTATATGACCAGATATGAAGCTAAAATGGAGGTGATTTTCAGAAAAACTTCTTTTTGTACAAGAAATTACCCATTTAGTTTAATGTGAGGTTAGCTTTTATAGGAGTTTGATACGGTTTGTTCAAATATTAACCGGCCATGCCAACGACGTATACAATTTGTAGACGACATGAAAAAAGCACTTTCTGCCAATTATATTGGCCGCTCTTTTTATATACTTTTGATTGAGTTGAAAAATCAGATGACAATATGTACAATGTTTTATTTTTTTTAACAATCGCCTTGTTCACCTCATCTTGTATAGGTGGGGAAGATGAATCAACATCTAATGAATCGCTTCTTGATATTGGGTTTTTAGAGGAGAAATCAAGAGAGTTTTCAGATAAGGTTGATGCTATGGATATTTTTAAGAGCAATTCAGGCAAGCATTATGGAATCGATGTTTCGCATTGGCAGGGAAATATTCTCAAAGATCTTAGCAAAAGAGATAGCTTAAGGTTTATTATATGTAAGGCTACAGAAGGCGACTACTATGTAGACCCGGACTTTCGGAACAATTGGAATGAAATAAAAGCTCGAGGACTTATCAGGGGTACTTATCATTTTTATATGTGTGCGGACGACCCATTAGATCAGGCAAATCACTTTACAACAACAATTGCTGATATCACATCTACAGATATTGCACCTATTCTTGATATCGAACAGGGCAGTATGACACCTGATGTTTCAGGAGATCAAATGGTAAAGGACATTTTGATTTTTCTCAAAGCAGTAGAACACAAATTGAACCGTAAGCCAATCATTTATACCGACTACATCTTTGCTCAACAGTACTTTAAAAACCCAGAGCTCTCCAAGTATGACTTGTGGCTGGCTGAGTGGGAAAGCGAAGTCAGCCCGCGGCTGCCTGATGTATGGGAAAAGAAGGGATATAAAATCTGGCAAAAGAGTGCGAGCTATGATGCATATTCAAAAGTATTGGACCTGGATGAGTATTCAGGCTTGTTAAGAGACATAGTTGATTAGACCAAAATCAAATGAACCTATCCAAAAAGTACCCAATAATATTAGTTGTTATTCTAATTGGCATTTCCGTATTAGGGCTGTTCGAAAAGCAGGCCCTGACATTCGTAAGTGGGGTTTTTGAAAAGAACCTGCGATTTATCGAACTAACCGCTGAAGTTAAATTGGTCATCTCAGGGTTGAGTTCAATAAAGCTGCCTTTTATAGAAGGCATGACTTCGGACTTGGATCAAGGCTTGGGCAAAGTGCTGGAATACCTGTTAATTACTGATATCATTTCTTTCCTTCAGGTTATGCTCCTGTCCATCAGTAAAAGCTGGATGCTTAAATTGATAATGGTTGTTTTGTTTCTGCTGAGTTTTGTTAAGAGCACCAAAGCCATTTGCACCAAATTGTTAATCCTTTCTCTGTCACTCAGTCCCGGACTAGCTATTTACTCCTTGGGTGTTCAACAATTGGCTAAACAATCCTCTATTGATTTTGGGGAGAAATATCTAAAAAAACTGGAGACTCAGGTTGACGGACTCAAATCAGACAAACTGGCATTGATGAAGCAGCATCAAAGTGACCTGACCAAAATCAAAAATGGACAGAAGGGGATTCATATCTTACAAAAGTTTAGGGAAGATGTTTCTTACGACTTTAAACGGGTAAAAAATGATATTCATGGGTTGCATACACATATCAGACTTTTTATTCGTGAGGCTGGTCATGAGATGAAAAGCAAAATCTATGGATTTTGTAGTATGATTCTATTTTGCATGCTTGTTTTGCCTCTTGGGTATGCACTGATTATTTATATGTTGATCAGCTCCTTGTTTAACATCAATAGCACACATCTCGGACTCATGGCTCATCAAGCAGCTTCTTCAGACCCTGAAAAACCATCTGGTGGACCTACATTTGGACAGAAGTTCAAAAAGGTATTTAACGTATATCTTGAAGAGTTTCATTCTATTAAGAATAAAGCTGCGCAATCAAATCTTGTTCAGACGACTGTGAATGAGGTTGAGTCTATCGAGCATAATATAGCTTCTAAGGTTGAAGCTAGTGTTGGTAACCAAGTTGAGCACTCAAAACCTGATGTGCAAAAAGAAGCGCCCCAAACACAATCAAAAGTCACCGTAAAAAAAACATCCGAATCTAAGGACGGAAACAAGCCTCCTGAGACCGCATCCGAAAAACCTCGACAAGGAGGCAATCCATCGAAGCTTTCGATTTAACTTAAAATCTCCTGAGCTGACCGCTTTACTACGCTATAAAATGAAAAAGTCAGTACAACGTGCTGACTTTTCGTTTTTAAGTGACCTTGTCAGGATTCAACGCCAGACGGCCAGTCCTGAAACCTCCTGAGCCAAAAATGAATTGCGTTGATCCTTCAGCTTCAGCGTTCAGAATTCCGAAAGACAAACCATGGCTCTTTTTAAGAGGATGAATTTGTTGTTTTAGTGTTTTGTAAAAACAAGTTTTGCTTACCACTAAAACAACAAAACCCCAGCATTTGCTGGGGTTTGTCTCTACTCGTGACCTTGTCAGGATTCAAACCTGAAACCTCCTGAGCCGTAATCAGGTGCTCTATTCAGTTGAGCTACAAGGCCAAATATTTCTGCAAATATAGCTGAGTCTATGAGTTTGTCTCAACCATTTAAGAGTATTTTCATTAAAAAAAAGACTGCCGTTGCCGTCCCGAAATACTTGATCACCAACCAGCGGTTTTGTATATCATGCCACCAAAGTACCACCCAGGGTTTGTAAAACAATCCTATGAGTAGAAGTACAAATGAACTGTAGCATAAAAAGGAAGTGATGTATTTGATCGCTTCCACAGCGCTGACCTATAGTGAACGTTTGATTTCTCTCTGTTCGAATCCTTCGATCACGTCACCTACTTTGATGTCATTGAAACCTTTGATAGAGATACCACATTCGTAGCTGTGTTTCACTTCGGCGACATCGTCTTTGAATCGCTTCAATTGTCCGATCTCACCTTCGTAAGTCACAATACCATCTCTAATCAATCGGATGCTGTTGGCACGTTTCACATAACCATCAGTTACATAACAACCAGCCACGGTACCGACTTTAGAAATCTTAAACACTTCACGAACTTCGATGTTACCAGTGATCACTTCCTCTACGGTAGGTGCAAGTAGACCTTCCATAGCATCTTTCACCTCATTGATCGCATCGTAGATGATTGAGTATAGTCTGATTTCAACTTCTTCAGTTTCAGCGATTTTCTTAGCACCTCCTGATGGACGTACCTGGAAACCAATGATAATCGCATCCGAGGCTGAAGCCAACAGTACATCAGATTCAGAAATCTGACCTACACCTTTATGGATGATGTTTACCTGAACTTCCTTAGTAGAGAGTTTTAGTAAGGAATCAGACAATGCCTCTACAGAACCATCCACATCACCTTTTACAATTACGTTCAATTCCTTAAACGAACCGATAGCCAAACGACGACCTATTTCATCAAGTGTAATGTGTTTCTTAGTCCTGATACTCTGCTCGCGCTGAATCTGCTCACGTTTGGTAGCAATTTCTCTTGCTTCCCTGTCAGATTCCATCACGTTGAACTTATCACCAGCCTGAGCGGCACCATCGAGGCCCAGCATCTGTAGCGGGGTGGATGGGCCAACCTTTTTCAGTTTGGCACCTTTGTGATCGAACATAGCCTTCACCTTACCGAAGTAAGACCCTGCCAATACCACATCTCCAATTTCTAAAGTTCCGGACTGTACCATCATAGTAGTCACATATCCGCGTCCTTTGTCTAAAGTAGCCTCTATAATAGATCCAACAGCTTTTTTGTTAGGATTAGCTTTTAGTTCTAATACTTCCGCTTCAAGTAATACTTTTTCAAGTAGATCTTCTACACCTTGTCCAGTCTTTGCTGAGATTTCCTGACATTGGTATTTACCACCCCAGTCTTCCACTAAGATATTGTTGGACGATAATGCTTCCTTAATCTTGTCAGGGTTCGCATTTGGCTTATCAATTTTATTAATCGCAATGATGATTGGCACTCCTGCCACTTGGGCATGATTGATCGCCTCTTTTGTTTGTGGCATCACATCATCATCCGCAGCAACCACGATAATTACAATATCGGTGATTTTTGCACCCCTGGCTCTCATCGCCGTAAAGGCTTCGTGACCTGGTGTATCAAGGAATGCGATTTTCTTACCAGATTCTGTTTTTACATCGTATGCACCAATGTGCTGTGTGATTCCTCCGGCCTCATCATCAGTTACTTTAGAATCTCTGATATAATCCAATAAGGAAGTTTTACCGTGATCTACGTGACCCATAATGGTTACAATCGGTGCACGTTCTTCTAGTGTTTCCTCAGCATCTGTTTCTTCAATTACATCAACTTCATCATCTTGCGTTGTAAAATCTACACTGTAACCAAATTCATCCGCGATAATGGTGATAGATTCAGCATCTAGACGTTGGTTGATCGAAACGAACATACCTAAGGTCATACATGTAGAGATAATGTCATTTACAGACACATCCATCAAGCTGGCCAGGTCATTAGCAGATACGAACTCAGTCACTTTTAGTGTCTTAGATTCTTCCTGCTCCTGCATTAGCCTTTCTTCCTCGGCATCCGCTACAGCTGATCTTTTCTCTTTTCTGTATTTTGATCTACTTACGTTTGAGCTGGTTTTGCCACCACTCAACTTAGCAAGTGTTGCTTTGATCTTATCTTGAATTTCTTTGTCAGTCAATTCTTCCTTGACGACTTTTTTCTTGCCTTTCTCGAAGCGTCCTCCGCCACGTTTGTCACCTCTGCCGCCACCAGCATCTTTCTTCGATGTGCTGATACGTTTTCTTGGGCGTTTTTTGTCTCCTGAGGTGTCTGATGATGCCACTGGCTTGCCTTTGTCACCTTTTGCCGGTGTTTTTGGCAGCTCAATTTTACCAAGTACTTTCAATCCTCTGAGTGAGTCAGCTTTAGCTTCAATAGTTTTATTTCCAGCTTCAGCCTCTGGCTTTTCTTCCGCTGCGGGAGCTTCTGGTTCTGGAGCTTTCTCCTCTGCTTTAGGAGTTTCTTCAACTTTTGGCGCTTCCTCTTTCTTAGGTTCTTCTTTAGGCGCCTCTTCTTTCTTAGGTTCCTCTTTCTTGGCCTCTGGCTCTGGAGCCTTTTCTTCTACCTTAGGAGTTTCCTCTTTTTTAGGCTCTTCCTTCTTAGGTTCTTCTTTTTTCTTCTTGTCTCCAAGATCAATTTTGCCAACTACCTTGATGCCTTGCAACTTAGGACTGTCCACAGATGACTCGTCTGCTTTTTCAGTCTCTTCAGGCTTTTCTTCTACTGCAGGAGCGTCTGCGGCAGTTTTGTCGGTAATTAGAATTTCTTCTTCTTTAACTGGCTCTTCCGGTACAGGAGCAGTTTCCGCTTTGATTACTACATTGTCTCCGGATTTGGATCCAATAGAAAGGCTACTTGCCTCCTCTTTTTCATGTGCGGAATCAGCATATTCTTTTGCAAGAATTGCGTACTGATCCGGGGTAAGCTTGGTGTTGGGGCTTCGCTCTATTTCATGCCCCTTTTCAGACAAGAATTCGACGACGGTGTCTATACCGACGTTGAGCTTTCTTGCTGCCTGATTGAGTCTTATCATTTTACCTTCAGCCATAGTCAATTAAAAAGTATTCTTTCTGATTAAAATAATCAGCTTATTGTTCAAATTCTTGTTTTAAGACACCCAACACATTGTTGATGGTCTCTTCTTCCAAATCGGTTCTTCTGAGCAATTCTTCAGTAGAAAGTGACAAGACACTCTTTGCAGTATCCAAACCGATTTTTCTCAACTCGTCGATTACCCAATCTTCGATTTCGTCGGTGAATTCTGCCAATGCTACATCCTCCTCTTCTAGTCCGTCTAGTTCTCTGAAGACATCAATCTCCATGTCTACCAGTCTGCTCGCCAATTTGATGTTTTGTCCACCTTTACCAATGGCCAGGGAAACCTGGTCTGGCTTTAGGTAAACAGAAACTCTTTTGTTCTCTTCTTCTACTTTGATGCTTGTGATCTTGGCAGGGCTTAGCGCTCTGGTAATATACAAGTCCAAATTGTCTGTGAAGTTAATCACATCAATGTTTTCATTTTGCAATTCACGAACAATACTGTGAATCCTTGATCCTTTCATACCTACACAGGCACCTACGGGATCAATTCTGTCGTCGTAAGACTCTACAGCTACTTTTGCTCTTTCGCCTGGTTCGCGTACTACTTTTTTGATGGTAATCAGACCGTCATAAACCTCTGGTACTTCACTTTCGAAAAGTCTTTCGAGGAAAGTAGGAGAGATTCTAGACAGGATAATTCTAGGATTGCCGTTCACGATCTCTACGCGATCTACGATAGCTCTGACCGAATCGCCTTTTCTATATCTGTCTTTGCTGATTTGCTCAGACTTAGGAATTGTCAATTCGTTTCCTTCACCATCAATCAACAATACCTCTCTACTCAAAGTCTGGTACACTTCACCGTTGATGATTTCACCAACAAGATCCTTATACTTTTGGAATAGAATGTCTTTTTCGAGGTCCTTGATTTTTTGAATCAGGGTTTGACGTGCAGTCATTACCATTCTTCTACCGAAATCAATCAATTTCACCTCTTCAGCTACTTCTTCACCGATTTCGAAATCAGGCTCTATTTTTCTAGCGTCTGTCAAACTGATTTTGTCGTGATCCCAGATGTCTTCTGAGTTGTCATCAACAATTTCTCTAAACCTCCAGATTTCAAGGTCACCTTTGTCAGCATTGATAATGATGTCAAAGTTGTCATCATACTCAAACTTCTTTCGGATCATGGTTTTGAATACATCTTCGAGTATTCTAATCATGGTAGGACGGTCTACATTTTTGCTTTTTGCAAAATCCGAAAACGACTCTATTAATACAGAACTATCCATTTTATTATTTGAATGAAACTAGAACAATAGTTTTATTTATATCTTCAATATTGATGACTTTGGTTTCAGTGGTTTTCTTCTTTTTGTCAATCAAAATTTCTAATTCGATTGAAGTGTCTTCCACTTTCTTCAACTGACCTTCCACAATAGATTTGTCGTTCAAAGTCACTTTTACATTCTTGCCAGTGTTTTTGACATACTGTCTGTTCAACTTGAGGGGATGATCTAATCCAGCTGAAGAGACTTCTAAGGTCAAAGGTTCGTTGAGCTCAATTTCCTCATCAATAAAATGAGAAACCGCTCTACTCACCTCGCTACACTTTTCTATAGTTATTCCTTGATCACCATCCAGCAACACAATCAGCTTGCCACTGCGGTCATTACCTTTTTTGATAATATCTACTAAAAACAGGTCTTCCTGCTCAGAGAGGATATTTTCGACAACAGTTTGTACTTGATCTACGATGCTTTCAGTC
The DNA here is from genome assembly GCF_965233835.1 of Reichenbachiella sp. Lineage (GTDB taxonomy): Bacteria > Bacteroidota > Bacteroidia > Cytophagales > Cyclobacteriaceae > Reichenbachiella. The sequence continues at coordinate 4,843,887 of NZ_OZ247585.1, read as the reverse complement.
ACAATTCCTACTATAAAAAGAGGGGACTGAAGTCCCCTCGTTCAAGAAATCTATATTTCGAATGCAAATGTAGAGGAATAATCCATCAAAACAAATATTTGAGTGTAATATGGAAGATTTCAGTTACCCCAAAAACGAAATCAAAACGCCTGCTGCCACAGCAGAACCAATCACTCCAGAGATATTGCTGGCCATGGCGTATTGAAGCAGATGATTGGATGAGTCGTGCTTCAGGGCAATCTCATTGGCTACACGAGAGGCCATGGGTACCGCAGATAATCCAGTGGCTCCTATCAGTGGGTTGATTTTCTTTTTGGCAAACAGATTATAAACTTTTACTGCGAAGATGCCGCCCGCTATTGAGATGGCAAAAGCAATGAAGCCGCCGACTACTATCATAATGGTTTCTACATTTAAGAAGGCTTTGGCGGTCATGGTGGCGCCTACGGTGAGTCCGAGGAAAATCGTGGCTGCGTTCATGATGGAATTGGATGCCGCATCGAATAACCTAGAGGTATTACTACCAATTTCTTTAACCAGATTGCCAAACAAAAGCATGCCGACGAGTGGAACAGAGGAGGGTACCATAATAGAAACAATAGTTCCCAAGGCAATAGGAAACAGGATTTTAACTGCTTGTAAATTTTTAATGGCAGTACTTGAAGGATAGAGTTTATCCTGTTTTTTCATGTTGATGGTTAATTCATTTTTACTCATGGTAAGCCTGACTACAAAAGGAATAATTACAGGAACTAGCGCCATATAGGAGTAGGCAGCGATAGCAATTGGGCCCAGTAAGTGAGGAGCTAATTTAATAGTAGTATAAATAGCCGTTGGCCCATCGGCACCGCCGATAATACCAAGAGCCGCGGCTTCTTTTGGAGTAAACCCCATCGAAATAGCGGCGATCAACACTGAAAAGATTCCGATTTGTGCGGCTGCACCAAAAAATGCTAATCTCAAATTTCTCAGCATCGGGCCAAAATCAGTAAGCGCACCTACCCCCATAAAGATAATTGGAGGAAGAAAACCGGTCTTGATCAGGGCATAATAGAGAAAGTTCATGATGCCATGATGTTTGGCTATTTCCAACAAGTTCTGACCTTCTTGGATTTTGACTACGCCCATCTCTCCTCCTGGAAAGTTGGCCAAAAGGACACCAAAAGCTATAGGTACCAGCAGCAGAGGTTCATACTGCTTTCTAATACCCAGATACAATAGCCCAAAGGCTACCAGAATCATCAAGATGTTTTCAGGGTGAGCCGCCAGGTCACCAATGGCGGTCATTTCGTATACTTTGCGAAGTAGTTCCATCAAATACTGATTAGTTCAATTTGAATAGGATATCGTCATCGAAGATATCTTCTCCGTCTTTGACACAAACTTCTGCTATGGTACCACTTTGATCAGCTTTTACCGCATTCACTACTTTCATGGCTTCTATATAGCAAATTACATCACCTTCTTGTACCGTGTCACCCACTTTTTTAGCTGTTTCTGACGAGTCCTTGGTTAGAAATACTTTTCCTTCGAGTGGAGCTAGTATTTCTTTTAAGTGTCCGTTGGTAGCAGGGTTAGGGGCAGCTGTAGCTTGTTGTTGGTTGGCGTTTGATTCATTATCCTCATAGGAGATATTCACGTTAAATTTCTCTCCATTGACATCTACCTGGATAGACTTAGGGCCAAGATCCCAAGAACCATCTGATGCTGGTGCAGTAGAGCTGGTAGGTGCATTTTCTTCAGCTTTTCGTTGAGCCAAATCAGCCTCAAAATCTGACTTGGCCTTGCCGGATTTGAAATCAATATACTGCTGAGGGTGAAGGGCATATTCCAATAGCTCCTCATCGTCTTGGCCAGTCTCCCAACCTTTTTCTTCCATTTCTTTCCTAAGTTCATCCAGACAATCAGGAACCAAATCAGAAGGATCACCTTCAAAAAATTCTCTTCCTTGTTCGACCGCCAATTTCTTCAGATCCTCACTTACTTCTCCAGGTAGACGTCCGGATTTCCCAAGCATCATGTCCCAGGTGTTGTCATCTAAAAGTGACCATCTTTCTTTGCCTTTTTCCATTTGCATGACATTGACCAAGGCAGCATTTTTCACATACTGACTATAAGGAGTTACCAGTGGGGGGTAGCCCATCATAGGCCAGACATGTTGTACCTCGTCAAACAACTTGATCAGCAAATCATCTTGTGTAAGCTGAGGTTTGTCATTTTTTTCCAGCCACTTATTCAGGCTTTTTAGATTGTTCTCCAGATCAGCCATCAAACTACCCATCATTCCGCCAGGCAGTCCCGGAGCAATGAGTAACGAATTCATGAGTCTATTTTTTGGGTTGATATAATAACCTAAAAAGTCATCAATAAACTCTTGAGTCAGAGTTCGCACTTGCATGTAGGCCTTCATATTGATATCTGGTAGTGCATAACCAGCATCTTTCAATACCTCATGGACTGTGAGCAAGTCGGCGTGCACTGTGCCCCAAGACAACGGTTCCACGGCAACATCTACAATATCAGCTCCTGCTCGGACTGCTTCGAGTGAAGAGGTAACAGAAAACCCAGGACCGGAATGGCCATGATATTGCACCAGAATGTCTGGTTTAATTTCTTTAATTCCAGCTACGATTTTACCAAGGGATACCGGTCGTCCAATGCCAGCCATGTCCTTGATGCATATTTCTTCCGCACCAAGATTGATCAGTTCTTCCGCCTTTTTTATGTAATAGTCGACGGTATGGATTTTGGAATAGGTAATGCAAAGGCAGGTTTGTGAGATCATGCCACCTTCCTTTGCGTAAGCAATGGATTTTTCAAGATTCTTTGCGTCGTTGAGACCGTCAAAGGATCTGGAAATATCTGTGCCTTGGAGCTTCTTGACTTTAAACATGAGTTTTCTTACGTCATCGGCTACTGGATACATGCGCAGGGCATTGAGTCCTCTTTCAAGCATTTGTGTTTGAATGCCAGCATCGTTAAACGGCTGGGTCCAGGCTCGATTGGAGATATTGGGATTTTCTCCATACAGCAGATTGATTTGTTCAAAACCGCCTCCATTCGTCTCGATTCTTTTGAAACAACCCATATCAATGATGGGCTGGGCTACTTTGACTAATTGGTCTACACGCGGCATATATTTTCCAGATGATTGCCACATGTCACGATATACCAGACACAGTCCTATCTCTCTTCCCATAATATCAGTTCATTTTTGTGATGTTAGTAATTTTCCCTTTGCCCTTTGTAAATATTTCAACAGCAGAAGTAATAGCAGCCACTTGAGCTGGCGCAATTTTTGAAGTAGGGGCAGGTGATTGGTTGGCTGTTTCTAGAGCAGGAACAAAACGGTTGACGAAACGTATCAAAAGCTTTCCGACAATGACAACGCAAAGTAGAACGATGAAAACTGTAATCATTCCAACGCCCATAAGTAAGAAAGCGGTGCGAAGTTCTTCTGTCATAAATTTTGCTAACCTATTGTTAATTACTTAATTGCAACTTAAATAATATTGTAGAAACCGATAGAATTCGTATGAAAAATATTGAAACAGAAATATTGATAGACGCGCCTGTAGAGGTAGTTTGGCGTGTGCTAATGAACTTCGAGGCCTATCGTGATTGGAATCCATTCATTACAGTAGAAGGGGACGCCGTATTGGGCAACAAGCTCGATGTGATCATTAATATGGATGGTAGAAAGAACTTCTTCAAGCCCAAAGTGGTGGCTTATGAGGAGGGACGCCGATTTGAATGGACTGGTAAATTGCTGCTTAAAGGACTATTTGCTGGGAATCATTATTTCAAATTACACCCTGTGACAGAATTTCAGACTCAATTTATCCATGGGGAGAACTTTACAGGAATTCTTCAAGGGCCCATTATGAAAAAAGTCCGTGACAAAACCATCAAAGGTTTTGAAACCATGAATGAGGCGATGAAGACCTATGCGGAAGAGCAAGTTATTTAGTATGCGCGCATAATAAAGTAGCCTTTTTGGTTGGCTTGGGTAGTTGAATTTTTTATTTTTGAAAGTTCACCCATTCAAATCATAGTTCAAATGACTGTGGTTTGATTCATTAACAACGACCCATGGAAGCATACGCAAAAGCCGTTTTATATATCATTCCTGTTTTTTTATTGCTGATGGCAGTTGAAGCCATTTATGGGTTTGTAGTAAAAAAGAACACTTTTCGAAGTTTTGATACCATCACCGGAATTAGCTCGGGCATTACGAACTCGGTTAAGGACTTGCTTGGACTTACCCTAGTGGTAATAGCTTATTCCTGGCTGTATGAAAGGCTTGCTCTTATTGAGATTGAAAGTACGATCCTGGTATATGTGATTTGCTTTGTTTGCATAGACTTTTCGAGCTATTGGATTCATCGATTGAGGCATCATGTCAATTACTTTTGGAACGAGCATGTAGTGCATCATAGTAGTGAAGAGTTCAATATGGCCTGTGCGCTACGTCAGAGCATATCATCATTTTTTGGCATTTATTCTGTACTACTCATTCCAGCTGCGCTCTTAGGTGTGCCTCCAAAGGTGATAGCCATTGTCAGTCCCATACATTTGTTTTTGCAGTTTTGGTACCACACTAGGCATATCCCAAAGCTTGGATTTTTGGAATATATCATTGTAACGCCTTCACAGCATAGGGTCCATCATGCCATAAACCCGATTTATCTGGATAAAAATCTCGCAGCTATTTTTTGTATTTGGGATCGAGCATTTGGCACTTTTCAGGAGGAGTTGGATGAAGAACCCTGTGTGTATGGTGTGAAAAAAGCACCTATGACCTGGAACCCCATTTTGATCAATTTTCAGCATTTGTGGCTGCTCATCAAAGATGCATGGCGCACGAACAACTGGCTGGATAAATTTCGGATTTGGTTTATGCCATTAGGGTGGCGACCTGCCGATGTCAAAGACAAATATCCCATCGATTATATTGATAATCCTAAGGACCAGATTAAGTATGATACTCAGGCCTCTAAGGCTTTACACATTTGGTCTTGGGTTCAATTGATCATGACTCATCTCTTTTTAATACTTATGCTTATCAATTTTACTGAGATCGGATTCCCTAAACTGTTTGTCTATGGTGGCTTTCTTTTTATCCATATCTATGCATACAGTGCATTAATGGATTTAAAAAAATCAGCTCTGTTCTTTGAAGCTATTAAGTGTTTTGGAGGTATTTATTGGATTTGGCAATCAAGCGACTGGTTTGGCTTGAACTCCCACTGGACACATGGTGCTCAAATAACCGCAACTTACTTTCTAGTTTCGTTTTTGATGACGGTGGGTTTTGTGATGAAAGAAATAAAAACATCCGAAAACCTCATTACCTCTAAGGTATAAAAAAACCATCCCGAGGCATCGAGATGGTTTTAACTTTTGATTTCAGAAGGCTTAGCTCTTAGAAGCGACCCAATCTTGAACCATAGTTTCTAACAAATCAAGAGGGACAGCCCCGCTGGTCAATACTACATCATGAAATTCACGAATATCGAATTTTTCACCCAATTTGGTTTTTGCATCTTCTCGTAATTCAAGAATTTTCAGCATCCCGATTTTGTAAGCTGTAGCTTGTGATGGCATAACAATATGTCTTTCTACCATTCGCACGCATTCGCGTTCACTTCCGGAAGTATTGTTTTGGTAATAAGCAATTCCTTCATCTCTAGTCCATTTCTTTCCATGTATTCCTGTATCAACAACCAATCTACACGCTCTCCAAAGCTCCATGGCCAAACGTCCATAGTCAGAGTAGGGGTTTTCATATAATCCCATTTCCTTAGGTATAAACTCGCAGTACAATCCCCAACCTTCAGTGTATGCGGTATATCCGCCGAATTTTCTAAACTTGGGGATACCCTCGAGTTCCTGAGAAATACTCCGTTGCATGTGGTGACCTGGAATGCCCTCATGATAGGCTAAAGCTTCCATTTCGAACTTAGGCATATTCTTAGAATCCGCAAGATTGGCGTAATAGGTGCCAGGGCGGCTACCATCCAGTGCAGGACTTTGGTAGAAGGCCTTGCCTGCAGATTGCTCTCTAAATGCTTCCACTCGCTTGACAATCATATCTGCCTTTGGTTTGGTAATGAACAATTCGTCCAATCGACCTTTCATATTGTTTATGATGGCTGTGGCGCTGTCCATGTAGGCTTCTTTGCCCTCATCAGTATTAGGATAATAGAATTGGTCGTCAGTTTTGAGGAATTCGAAAAAAGCCTGAAGATCTCCATCAAATTCTACTTTTTTCATTATTTCTCTCATCTCTTCATGGATTCGAGCCACTTCTTTTAGCCCTATTTCATGGATTTGATCCGTAGTTAAGTCTGTACTAGTAGTTCGTTTTAGAGCGAAATTGAAGTAAGCCTCACCATTTGGGAATTTCCATGCCCCATCATCTGTTGTCGCTCTTTTTTCCTGCTCAGTTAGGAATGAAATAAGAGATTCATAGGCAGGCTTAACGCTTGATAAAAGCGCATCATTTGTCTTTGCTATTAAACCGTCTTTTTCTGCCTGAGACAGAGAATCAAGTTTGTCGATCTTACCCGTAAAATCGGCCAACAATGTACTAGGCTCTCCTTCAGAGAAAGGAGCACCTATAAGAATGTTTTTTGAATCAGAGATAACTCTTGGAAAAACGAATTTTGGAGGGATTATGCCATTTTCTTCTCTGGTTTTCAGATTGACGATGAGTTGGTCAAATACCTCTTTGAGTTTCTCTAGTCTAGAGATATAGGCTTCGGCGTCCTCTTTATTGGTAATTTGATGCATGTTGATCAGAAAAGCGGGCTTGCCGGAATGCATCCCAAACATTTGGTTTACTGGGTAATTGTAGAATCTGTATTTGAAACCTTCAATTTCTTGCTCAGAGGATGACACAAACAGATCATAGCTCACTTTAGTGTTTTTGTCAAGCGCCTCATAGTTGATTGAGTCTTTCAACCACTTCAGTTCTTGTTTGGTGATTTCCAATTCGGCTTTTGCATTTTCGTCTGAGTAATCATCCCATTGGTCCTGGTTGTCTTTTATTCCAAGATAGGTTTGATATTCGGGGCTTCTTTCTAATCCATCGTTAAATGATTTTTCAAAAAAATCATTTGTCTTTTGAGATTCAGCTTCTATTTCTTCAGGCGAATAGGTTTTTTTTTCTTGACTGGGGCTACATGCTATAGTTAAAGCTAATAGCGCAAGTAGCGAGTTTTTGACTTTATTCATTTTTGTGTTTGTTTATTTGAATTCGCAATTATTGGATCGAAGTTAAAGTATTTCTCCTCTCTGAAGGATACTTTTAGGGGTTTAGCGGTTTTGTTTGACATTAAACTATAACCGACGAGTTACAATGAAAAAAATTACACTTCTTTTTACAATTGTTTTCTTATCGAACCAAGCCTATACTCAGGTAGCTTCAGATGTTCCCGTAGGAGAATTTTGGATAGGGTTGCAGTTTGCTATACCAGTTGGAACCTTTGCCGATGATATAGAAAGGGAATTGGGTTATGGAGGAAATTTAGGTGGAGTTTGGAACCCCTCAAAAACCAATAATTTTTTCCAGATTGGTCTTGATCTGGGAGTAAACTATATGGGAAAGGATAAAACCGAAATTGGCGGGCTTCCGCTAAAAACTACTGCCACGCTAATTACAACTCACTTGGTCACGCGATTGAGGGTACAAACCGATTCCCACATCAAACCTTATGTAGATTTGCTTGGAGGAGGGAAGTTTTTTTCTACAACTACTAAGTACAATAATGACCTTTTTGATACCCTCTTGGATATTGAAGATGAATCCGTTTTTGCGGATCAGACGAAAGGCGTTTGGAGCTATGGAGCCGGATTGGGTTTTTCCTTTCGAAAACAAGCGTTTGGAGCGGATTTAAGAGTTCTGTATCTGGCCAGTGGTCCGATGGAGTATATTTCCCCAAAAAATTTAAGACAGGACGATTTTGGAGACTTTTACTACGAACATCAGGAAATCAGCAGGACACACATGGTCTTTCCCCAGCTGAGTATCAGTTTTGATCTTTGAATAACAAAAGAGACCGCTTAATTATCTCATAGATTCCGTGTAATTTCGGGATTCAATTATCCTCATTCGAAAAATGAAAAAAATTGTTTTTGTTACCGGAGCAACTTCTGGAATAGGTGAAGCTATTGCCAGAATACTCGCCCCAAGTCATGCGTTAGTTATTTGCGGTCGCAGAGTAGATCGGCTCGAAAAGTTAGCAGCAGAGCTTAGCGCACAGACTGATGTGCAAACCTTATCATTTGATGTGTCAGATGCTGATGCTGTAAATGCTGCTCTAGACTCTTTACCTTCAGAATGGAAAAACATTGAAGTGTTGGTAAACAACGCAGGCAATGCGCATGGTAGAGCACCGATCCATGAAGGGGATTTAGCAGATTGGGACGCCATGATAGATGGCAATCTGAAGGGACTTTTGTATGTTACCAGAGCCATATCGCCGGGAATGGTAGAAAGAAAATCTGGTGATATTATTAATGTAGGTTCTATTGCAGGTAAGGAAGTTTATCCCGATGGAAATGTCTATTGTGCTTCAAAATTTGGCGTAGATGCTGCCACCAATGGCATGCGTATGGATTTAAACCCATATGGAATTCGAGTGGTAGGCATCCATCCGGGCTTGGTAGAAACAGAATTTTCAATGGTTCGCTTCAAAGGTGATGAAGACAAAAGCGAAGGTGTCTACAAAGGAATGACTCCATTGTACGCTGAGGATATCGCTGAAACTGTCAAATTTGTAGTAGAGAGGCCGCCTCATGTCACTATAGCAGATATGACGATTTTTCCGACTGCTCAGGCTAGCAGTACTATTGTAAACCGCCAATCCTAGTCGAATATGATGAACTGGAGAAGTTTGATGTCGTCAGCGAGAATTGGTGATAACAAAGAAAACAAAAGCTCAAACCCGTTGCGAAGTGATTTTGAGATCGATTATGATCGGATCATTTTTAGTGCTCCATTTAGAAATTTACAAGACAAAACCCAGGTTTTTCCTTTGCCCGATCAGGACTTTGTGCATACCAGACTCACGCACAGTTTGGAAGTCTCGAGTGTAGGGAAGTCTTTGGGGAAGAATGTAGGCGCTTCAATAATTGAAAATAACGATGAATTGTCCTTCTTGACTCCTTATGATTTTGGGGCTGTAGTGGGTGCTGCTGCTTTGGCTCATGATGTGGGTAACCCTCCTTTTGGCCATTCAGGTGAGCAAGCGATTTCCGACTATTTTCTTCATAACAGTAAGGCCAAAAAGATAAAAGACCTGCTCACCACTGAAGAGTGGAACGATTTGGTTCGATTTGAAGGAAATGCTCAGGGTTTTAGGCTATTAACTAAAAATCAAAAACAAGGACTTAGGTTAACTTTTGCAACACTCGCAGCATTTACAAAGTACCCTTGCTCTTCTACACTACCTAATCGGGACAAGTCTAGAAAGAGCCAAAAAAAATACGGCTATTTTAAAGCGGAAGAATCCGTTTTTTCTGAAGTTGCTCAACAGCTTGGTTTAGTTCAGTTCGATAAGAGTGAGAATGTATATGCCAGGCATCCATTGGCTTTTCTGGTCGAGGCAGCAGATGATATTTGTTATAGCATTATAGATTTGGAAGATGGCTTTGGATTGGGGCTGGTTACTTTTGAGGAAGCCAGAGAGTTTTTGGCCGAAATACTTGGTGATCGATATTACCCAGAAAAACTAGAGAATATTGCAAGTGACAAAGAGAAAATTGGCGTGCTTAGAGCCGTTGCAATCAACACGTTGATTCATCAAACTTCTGATGTATTTATGGCTCATGAAGAAGAGATATTGAAAGGAGCCTTTGATAAAGCGCTTACTGATCTCATTCCTGCTGCAGGCACCTTGGAAAGGTTGAGCTCTTTTTCTGTAAAAAGAATTTACCAGAGCAGACAGGTGCTGGAGAAAGAGGCTGCTGGATTCGAGGTGATCGATGGACTGCTAGAGTCTTTCATAGAAGCTGTGTTTTGTAAGTTTTATGATGAAAAAAATTACTCTGGCAGACATAAAAGCATCTACCGGCTTTTGCCTTCTGAAATTCAATTCAAATTGGATTGGGCAAAGAGTCCATATGAATCTGTTTTGGAAATCACTGACTATATATCAGGAATGACAGACAGCTCGGCTGTTAAACAATTTAGAATTATGAAGGGAATAAGCTTGGCTTGAGGCCTGGACAATGTTTATCTTTCGCAGAGAATGGGGACAATGAATAAAGACTGGCAATTACTTACGTTTCCGGATGTTTCCGATCTTTCGCAAGTACGCGAACAATTTCATCAAGCAATTCAAAATGTTGCTGCTGTTGGTCGTTCTTTTCTGCCTCCAAGCGAAGATGATGAAAATGCCAATTTGGAATGGGATTTTAAACTACAAAGGATAGTAGGGCGCTGGGTTGATAATGAAACTAAATTCAGATCCTCTATTAGTCTGAATAAGTTTGAGGTTTATTTGGTGGATGAGCATTTACAGACCATATCTTCCATTGCCATGGAAAACATCAAGCAGACTGATGTGATGGTTTGGTTGGAGCATGAATTGAGTAAACTTGGAGTGGAATTTTCAAAAATTAATTTGAATTACCCTTATTCCATACCCGAATATGCTACTGCTAAAGGCGAACCCTTTCACATAGAAAATATGGCTGCTGCTCAGGAGTTAGGTAAGTTATATCACAACACCGCTGCTTTGCTAAATAGTCTTGTAAAGGGTGAGAAAAATGCGTCCGAGATTAAATGTTGGCCTCATCACTTCGACATAGCAGCAAGGATTACCTTGCTCGATACTGGGGACCCAGAAACTTCCAGGAGCATCAATCTGGGCATGTCTCCAGGAGATAAATATTATAACGAACCTTATTTTTATTGCTCGCCTTGGCCTTATCCTACCAAAAACTTAATTGACTTGAGTGCAGTAAAAGCGCATTGGCATGAAGACGAATGGGTCGGGGCAGTTTTGCCAGTGAGCCAATTGTCATCCTATAACTTGATTCAAGATCAGCGAAGGTTGGTCATGAAGTTCTATAATACCTCTTTAAAATTTTTAAAGGAAGTATTGTAATGGATATTCATGACTCTTTGCACTTGCCATGTGGTGCTGTCTTAAAAAACAGACTGGCCAAAGCGGCCATGACCGAGCGATTTACAAATGGAGACCTGAAGCCAAATAAAAAGCATTATAACCTTTATGAAAATTGGTCCAAACAAGGCTCTGGATTATTGATTACGGGTAACGTAATGCTAGAAAGATCTCATCTAGAATCAGCTGGGAATGTTGTGATGAAAGAGGCGTTTTTACCAGAATTGAAAAAATGGGCAAAGGCAGCTACTTCTGGAGGTAATCATTGTTGGACACAAATCTCACATAGTGGTAGACAGACTTCTATTTTCAATAACTTGAGACCGTCTTCAGCCTCTAATGTCAAATTAAAGAAATTGGGCTTTTTTGCTAAACCCAGGGCTTTGGAGGTTAATGAAATTCAAGAACTAATTGATAAATATGCGAGCGCCGCGGAGTTATCCAAACGAGCGGGCTTTACAGGGGTTCAAATTCATGCAGCTCATGGTTACTTAATTAGCCAATTTTTGTCTCCCATCACAAACAAAAGGACAGACGAGTGGGGCGGTAGTTTAGAAAATAGAACAAGATTTTTGTTTGAAATTGTTAAAGTCACCCGAGGCAAGGTTGGTTTCCAATTTCCAATAGGGGTAAAGCTAAACTCTTCGGATTTCCAGAAAGGCGGGTTTAGCGAGGAGGAATCGCTTTGGGTGATTCAGCAACTAGAAAAACTAGGTGTTGATTTACTCGAAATTTCGGGAGGCACCTATGAAAACGCAGAGTTTTTGCTGGCTGAAAATATCAGACAATCGACCAAACAAAGAGAAGCCTATTTTCTGGATTTTGCCGAAAAAGTGAGAAAAGAGAGTGCAATTCCTCTCATGGTCACAGGAGGTATTAGATCATTGAAGTTTTGTAATGAAGCGTTAAATGAAAACTTACTTGATGTAGTTGGCATGGCTAGACCGTACCTTTTGTATGATGATTTTGCATCCAGATTTTTGGCTGGAGAATTGACTCCTGATGCTTTTTCAGTCAGAACCGGGATAAAGGCATTTGAGGATATGGCAGAGGCTGGATTTTATAATTTGCAATTGGATCGTTTGGGAACAGGAAAAAAAATAGATAAAAGCTATACTCCTGTCAGATCAGCTTTTCATTTAATAAAACATGAGTTTGTAAAGGCTTTAGCCAATAAATTTGCTGGTTAGAGATTTTGATTGAAAAACAGATGACCCGTCCAAAGTATTCCGTTATCATTCCTGTATACAACCGTCCCGATGAGATGAAGGAAATGCTTGATAGTTTGCAAAATCAAACAATCAAGCCGTTTGAAGTTGTTTTGGTGGAAGATGGATCAACTCAGAAGTCTGATTTTTTGGTAGATAAATATGATTTATCAATAGACTATTTTTTCAAAAAGAATACCGGCCCGGGAGACAGTAGGAATTTCGGTATGGATAGGGCAAAAGGTGAATACTTTCTTTTTTTTGATTCAGACTGTGTACTTCCTGAAGGCTATTTTGAAAAATTGGATCAGGCGATGGAAGAAATTAAGCCAGACGCTTTTGGTGGGCCTGATGCTGCACATCCAAGTTTCTCCAATGTACAGAAGGCAATTAATTATGCGATGACTTCCTTCTTTACCACTGGAGGAATTCGCGGAGGTAAGAAACAGCTAGATAAGTACCAACCCCGCAGTTTTAATATGGGACTTAAAAAAGAAGTCTATGAAAAGGTGGGTGGGTTTTCTGATATTCATCCTGGTGAAGATCCAGATCTGAGTTTTCGCATTATGAATGCCGGCTACAAAGTATTATTGATTCAAGAGGCGGTGGTTTTTCATAAGCGGAGAATAGACTTTGGAAAATTCATCAAACAGGTCTATAAATTTGGAGTGGTCAGGGTGATTCTGAATCGTTGGTATCCTGGTACTGGAAAGCTTGTGTACGTGCTGCCGACGTTGTTCTTTTTGGGGACACTCGGTTTGCTGGTTGTCGTACCAATGACGGCTGGCTATAGTTTGCTGCCTCTAGGTTTGTTTGTAGCGTTGATTGGACTAGATGCCTGGAGGACCAATTCTCTACTAGTGGCGTTATTGGCTGTTCCGGCTTCTTTTATACAATTGTTAGGTTACGGATTCGGCTATCTTAAATCTCAGATCAAATTAAACCTATTTCGAAAGGCAGAACGTAAGGCATTTCCATCCTTCTTTTTTGACAAAAAATAAACCCCGACTAAAAGCCGGGGTTCGTTTATTAACACTATTTCCTGCCGTCTACAGGATAAGCTATGAGAAAAAGGTTGCTATTTCAGTCATGGTTTTAAACCACCATGAGAGGTTCTGATTTGGCTATGTTCAACTCACCAATAATCTTGTGGGCTAACACTTTGTCATCTCCAGTAAATTCCATGAGTATGGTTAGGGCGTCTCCTAAATCACTTGTTTTCTTCAAAGATTTGAAGTCAACTGAACTTCCGTACTCATACTTTTTGGTTACAGAATTATACCAAATAAGATGCATAGCCAATGTGTTAACGTTACAAATAAACCTAATTCTAAGTGTTCGTATCTGCCAGTTTACTTTACTCAACTGTCAAATTCAACTAAGTATTAAAAAACGAACCGTCCTCAATACTAGTTTAAAACACTACGAGACGCCTACTTTTTTCGACCTAGGACGCTAATCTTACGATGGATTGCGTATTAGCAATGTTTAATTGCTCTATGATCTTGTAGGCCAACTCCTTAGAATCCTTGTCAAATTCCATGAGCACCGTATATGCTCTGGGATTATTGGCTGTTTCAATATCTAAATTAAAAGCAGCCACATTTCCATACTTATACTCGTTTAGGTCAGGGTTATACCATATAAAATGCATATGCTTTTTAGTTTAGTAATACCCCAAAGTAAGGAAGGTTAAGGTTTTGATGTCTGCCAAAAGAGTTAACTAACCTGACAAAATTGACTGCCAATAGGTGTCAGGATGTTTAAATCTTGGCCAAAAGCTTTAAATAACTGTCAGGACACTTTACAAGTCTGTCATATGGCCCTCAGTTGCAGGATTGAGAAGAAAAGGTGTTTACTCTTTATTAAAATTCATAGTGTCCACTACATATTGTCCTTTTACTTCTTTGAGTAAGATGACAACACGAAATGTCCCTGACTTAGCATTATACATGCCGATATTGTATTTCAATCCTTCGGGAGAAGCACCTTTATGTATATAATCGAAATTTTCAACTTGGTTCTGTTGAAAGAAGTCTCTGAGTACCGATTCTGCCTGGATGCGACTATAGTTTGCACCCGAATCGTCTATTTTCAATTCGGTCACCTCATTGAAATATTTGATGAGCTCTTTTGCACTACCAGCATTTAGGGCAAGTTTCACATTTTCCGTGGTCGACTGCCCGTAACTGGCTACCCCGATCATTAGGGCAATGGCCAAAAGAAGAGACTTTTTCATAGTATTTGTTTTGTCTGAATGAAGCGAATATTATGCCAAGTGCACTAAAATTAGGCCTTTTATCGAGGCATTCAAATTTTGTGTATTGAAATCATTAAACCTAACGATTGGTTTATTCCAACAAAATCGAGGTTGTTGCGTTAGGAATTGTAAAACTCAAGATTATGAAACTATTACTTTGGCTTATTTTATTAGTGATTTGCTGGCCTTTGGCAATCGCACTTTTATTTCTTTATCCACTCGTTTGGTTGGTTTTGCTGCCATTTAAATTAGTTGGATTCGCGGTTGAAGGTGTGTTTGCATTTATAAGAGCATTATTCATGCTGCCGGCAAGAGTGCTTTCATAGCCTATTTTTTTGCGAACGTAATAGGTAATAACAGGAACTAGTTATAACCTATTAATATTATAATGGTCAAAACTCACTATAATGAATAAACTCGAACAATTTTTCTGCTACTGTTCTGGAGTCTCACTCACGTTACTCAAAAGATGTCCTTCGGAGAAAAGCAAATTTGTGGGAATGGGTGCAACCGTATTTTTTACGGGGCTTCTTGCAGCCATTTCCTCAGCTTATGCCATGTATTTTGTCTTTGATCTATTGATTTGGCCTATTGTATTTGGTCTGGTTTGGGGCTTGATGATTTTTAATTTGGATAGGTTCATTGTGCTGAGCATGCGAAAATCTCATGACTCTTACAAGGAGTATGTTCAAGCTGCTCCCAGGATGATACTGGCTGTTTTAATCGCTTTAATCATTTCAAAACCTCTTGAACTAAAGATTTTTGAGAAGGAGATAACTACCGAATTGAATCTAATTAAGCAAGAGCTGATGGCAAGCAGTGAAAAGGCTATCGAAGCTAGATACAGCGCTCATTCCGATTCGCTCAAATCAGAAAGTGAAGGACTGAAATTAGCCATTGAAAAGAAGGAGAAAATAAGAAATGAGTTGGTAGATATGGCAAGGCAGGAGGCAGATGGAACGGGAGGTAGCGGCAAGGTAAACCCCGGACCGATTTATCAGATAAAAAAGAGAAATGCAGATCAAGCCCAAACCGAGTTAGAGGAGTTGATTGCCAAGAGTGAGGCTATTGATCAGAAAATTGTGACAGAGCTTGACCAAATTGGCTTGTCAAAGAAAAATGACCTTAGTCAGATTGAAGTAAATGACATCAATGGAGTTTCCTTTCAGTTGACTGCATTGAATAGATTGGGAGATAAATATGACACCATTTATTATGCCAATGCATTTATAATTCTCTTGTTTATCATGCTGGAAATTGCACCAATTTTAGCCAAACTGATCTCGCCAAGGGGTCCTTATGACGATTTGTTGGAAGTGCATGAAAAGCATTTTGAGAGCTATCGTAAAGAGAAAGTGTATAAATCAGAAAGAAGAGTAGAAGAATACATGGTTAGTCACACTAGTTAGCCGGAACCAGCTTGTCTTCTTTAAGCACTGGGACTAGATCATAGATGCTTTGCTTTACACAAAACTCAATGTCTTTGATCACATGCAATTTGTTCAAACGCCGGGCATGAGCCGAATTTTTCACAGTTTCAAAAAGGTCTTCTTTTACGGATTGATAGTATTTAAGCGAAAGGTGGGCGGTATCACAAGCCAATTCATGGGTAGAATTAAGCAGGTCAACCAAAGCCCCGGCAAATAGGGTGTCTTCCATGTTGGTTTTGCCTTTCCATCCTGCACAATGCACGATCACATCTTTGTTTTGTTTTATGATATAATCTGCAACTGCATTGATGTTCAAGAATGCGCCTACTAAGACTTCGTCTGCCGTGGTAGATTTGGTGATCGCCAATGTTCCATTAGTTGTGGTAATCACAATGGGTTGATCCTTGATCTCTTCATTCATATAGCTGAACGGCGAATTGTCCAAAGGAAAACCGTCTACTTGTGCGCCACCGCGCTCGGCGGCGCACAAAAATCCTTTATCTAAATATGACTTTGCCTCTTCGAGTGTTGCAACCGGAATGATTTCTTTGGCACCATGCGCCATGGCAGTGACCATAACAGAAGTTGCTCTTAGAATATCAACTACAACTACAATTTTTCCTTCAAGATCATAGAGCTCAATGAGCTTGGGAGAAAGACAAACGTCTATATTTCTTTTCAATCTATTTTTTGTAAAGTGGTAATTTGGTCACTATGGCTTTTAGCGACTTATTTCTAACCTGAATATAAATTTCAGAATCCGCTTTGTGATGTCCTACTTTCACATAGCCCAAACCTATACCTACACCCATTAAAGGCGACATGGTGCCTGAAGTCACTTCACCAATGATATTTCCGTTGGCGTCAGCAATTTCATAATGGCCTCTTGGAATACCTTTGTCTTCCATAATGAAGCCAACCAGTCTTCTGGTCACGCCTTCTTCTTTTTGCTTGGCAAGATTTGCTGAGTTTGTAAATTCTTTAGTGAATTTGGTCACCCAGCCTAGCCCAGCTTCGAGTGGAGACGTAGTGTCCGTGATATCATTCCCATAAAGGCAATATCCCATTTCTAGTCTCAATGTATCTCTGGCTCCAAGACCGATAGGCAGAATACCGAATTCTTCTCCAGCCTCAAAAACCTTTTTCCAAACTGTTTCAGCATCCTTGTTTTTGATGTATAACTCAAACCCTCCAGCTCCAGTGTAACCAGTAGCTGATATGATTACATCATCCACACCTGCTATTTTACCTTCCACGAAGGTGTAAAATTTGATTTCACTCAAATCAACATCTGTCAGTTTCTGTAAGGTTTCTACTGCTTTTGGCCCTTGTACAGCGAATAATGAATACTCGTCAGAAAGGTTGGTCATTTTTACTCCTTCAGTATTGTACTTGGAGATCCAGTTCCAGTCTTTTTCAATATTCGAAGCATTTACCACAAGGAAGTATTTTTCTTCAGCCATGCGATAGATAATCAAATCATCCACAATGCCGCCCTCTTCGTTAGGTAGACAAGAATATTGTGCCTGACCGTCTACTAATTTTGATGCATCATTGCTACTTACTCTTTGGATGAGATCTAATGCATTTGGCCCTTCCAGGAGAAATTCTCCCATGTGAGAAACATCAAATACACCAACGCTTTCACGAACTTGAATATGTTCTTCTTTGTCTGAGCTGTAACGTACCGGCATGTTGTATCCGGCGAATGGGACCATCTTTCCACCAAGAGATTCGTGGAGGTCATTTAGGGCGATTTTTTTAATATCCATGGTTGTTCAATTTAGTCCGGCAAATCTAACCAATAGGCCTAGAGCTCAAAAATATCTCCGAATCAATTCGGTTAGAATTTTATCAGAAATAAGAAGATGTAAAATTGATATTGATTTAGGTAAGATTATTATCAACCAACCTTTTCTACTACCAAGTTATGATTGGTATAGATGCAAATATCGGCGGCGATGTTAAGACTTTCTCTTACCATATCTTCAGCAGTCAGTTGATCACCGGCATGCTTTTTTAGTGCCAGAGCCGCAGATTGTGCATACATGCTTCCTGAACCTATCACTGCAATGTCATTGTCGGGTTCCAAAACATCACCTGTACCTGACACAACTAATATTTCGTCTTTGTCTGCCACGATGAGCATGGCCTCTAATCTGCGTAGATAACGATCCATTCGCCAATCTTTGGCTAATTCGATGGCTGCTCTTTTCATGTTACCTCCGTAAGAATTGAGCTTTTCATCCATTCGCTCCAATAATGTAAATGCATCGGCAGTAGAGCCAGCAAAGCCTGTAACTATTTTGCCATCCTGAAGTTTTCTGATTTTTTTCACGTTGCTTTTAGCAACGGTATTGCCAAGTGTGGCTTGACCATCTGCACCAATGGCTACTTGTCCATTGTGTTTGATGGCACAAACGGTGGTTGATTTTATTTTTGGGAATTTCGACATGTCAATTTGGTTAAAGGAAAATCAAACGAATAAAAAAAGGAGAGGTTAACCTCTCCTTTTAAATTGTTTTATATCAAGATTCTTACAGGATCTTCAATAAACCCTTTCAGAGTTTGAAGGAAAGCTGAACCTACAGCACCATCTACAGTTCTGTGATCACATGTCAAAGTGATTTTCATCACATTGCCAGGAACGATTTCTCCATTCTTCACCACAGGAGTTTGTTTGATTCCTCCTACGGCTAGAATACAAGACTCAGGCGCATTGATAATGGAGGTAAACTGCTCTATGCCAAACATACCCAAATTAGACACGGTGAATGTATTCCCCTGCATTTCTTCCAATTGGATTTTCTTGGCTTTTGCCTTCGCACCAAAGTCTTTTACTTCAGCTGAAATCTGAGCCAAAGTTTTAGTGTCGGCAAATTTTACAACAGGAACAACAAGACCCTCTTCAGTTGCCATAGCCACTCCAACACTGATGTGGTTATTTTTTCTGATGCTATTGGTTTCGCTGATCCAATAGGTATTTACATCAGGATGCTTTCTCAAGGCAGCTGCCACAGCTTTCACTATAATGTCATTAAAAGAAATTTTGACTGGCGCCAACTCATTGATGCTTTTACGAGCTTCGATGGTTTTGTCCATATCTATTTCCATAGTCAGGTAGAAGTGAGGTGCACCAAACTGACTCGCGGTAACGCCTTTGGCAATTGCTTTTCTCATTTGAGAAGCTGGAACATCTTCGTAGCTCTCTACGCCAAATGCACCAGTGGCAGCCACTCCACCTGCAGCTGGGGCTGCTGAAGGTACAAAGGCTTCTACGTCTCTTTTGATGATTCTTCCACCATCACCAGTACCTGGGATTAGTGCAATGTCATATCCTTTTTCTTTTGCCAGACTTTTCGCCAATGGACTGGCTATTACTCGTCCATTTGAATTGGCTGCTGGAGTCGATTGAGGTGCTGGAGTAGCAGCTTTAGGCGCTGCTGCAGGTGCAGGAGTGACCTCTTTCTTTTCTTCTTGCGCAGGTGCTTGAGCATTAGCTGCTTCTGCTTTTAGGAGCGTTTCGTAGTCCGCACCTTTTTCACCAATAATGGCAATTACACCATCAACAGGCACGCCATTTCCAGCTTCAACCGCTCTATATAGCAGTACACCATCGTCGTAAGACTCTAGTTCCATGGTGGCTTTGTCGGTTTCTACTTCAGCCAGGATGTCGCCAGATTTTACATCATCGCCAACATTTTTAATCCATGAGGCAATGACCCCTTCGGTCATGGTATCACTCATTTTTGGCATTTTGATAACCTGAGCATTGATCCCTGAAGTGTCAATTTTTTCCGCGCCGGCTGTCGGTGCCGGAGTAGCGGCAGGAGCTTCTTCCTTCGCCGCTGGGGCTGAAGGGTTAGATAAATCTGCTAAGAGATCATCAATTTTCTCGCCTTTTTCACCAATGATAGCAATTACACCATCTACAGGAACGGCGGATTTTTCTTCAACTCCGATGTGAAGTAATACACCATCGTCATATGATTCTAATTCCATAGTGGCTTTGTCGGTTTCAACCTCAGCCAGTATGTCTCCAGATTTCACTTCATCCCCTACTTTTTTTAGCCAAGACGCGATTACACCCTCTTCCATGGTGTCGCTCATCTTCGGCATCTTAATTACTTCCGCCATTATTTATGATTAATTAAAAATCGAACGGCTAAATTAGCTCGAATTAGGGTTTAATCAAATTTATCTAAATCGAAAATTTTGATTCGTTTACGTTAACGGTGAAAAAAATATAGTTTTCGAAAAGAATCGCTTAGAATATTTTAAAATTTTAAATTTGAGCAAAAAAAACACGTAGTTATTTTCAATGCCAATAATCCATTCTTCTGACTATCAGCGTCCCAAACTTCTTTTTAACAGGCACCTCGAAACGATAATCCCGGGAATTACTCGTAAAGTCAAAAATTTACCTTCCTATGAGCGAATTAGAATTGATACTCCGGATCAGGACTTTTTAGATTTGGATTGGTATCAATCTGATTCTGACAAGTTGCTGATTTTGTCACACGGATTGGAAGGTGACAGCCATAGACCTTATATAGAAGGGATGGTAAAGAAATTTCATGGCGAGGGATGGAACGTTATTGCCTGGAACTACCGCGGCTGTAGTGGAGAGATGAATAATACCTCAAGGTTTTATCATAGCGGTGCCACACAGGATCTCAAAACTATGGTCGATTATGCGCTGACTTTAGATATTCCTAACCTAACATTAGGAGGCTTTAGTCTGGGCGGGAATCTAACCTTGAAGTATTTGGGTGAGGAAAAACGTGACCCAAAGATTAAATCGGCCTTTGCCTTCTCTGTGCCTATCGATCTGAAAGGGTGTTGCCATGAAATAGATAAACCGCATAATTTTCTATACTGTAAGCGATTTTTGAAATCACTCAAAGTGAAAGGGAAAGCTAAAAATGAAAAAATCCCGGGGTCTGTAGATGTGGATGAATTAATGAAGGTGGAAAACATGTATCAGTTTGATAATGTTGTTACAGCTCCATTGCACGGTTTTGACTCTGCTGATGATTATTATGCTAAGTGTAGTGCCAGAAATTTTATAGAAGGGATAGAGGTCCCCACACTTCTGGTGAATGCATTAAATGATCCTTTTCTCTCAGAATCTTGTTTTGACCAAACAAAATTCGAATCTTCGAAAAATGTTTATTTTGAGATGCCTAAATTTGGAGGTCATGTGGGTTTTTCATCCAACAAAAATAATGGCACTTTTTGGTCTGAGGACCGGGCATTTAGATTCATTGATCAGCTTTAGAAAATTAATTTATGTTAGACAGGTACGCGATTTACTCAGATTTTAAAGCCATTAATGCCAGATTTGGATTAAAGGGCGAAGAGTTTACCGTGCCCAACTACAATGCGGCTCCTGCGCAGCAACTCCCCGTAGTGACAGATGCAGCCAAAGGACAAATTTCTTTTGTTTATTGGGGCACCAATAAAGAATGGTCTAACAACAAGAGTATTTCACCTAAACTTTTGACCTGTGAGCGAGATCAGCTGATGTCAAAAACTACCTTGAGGAATGCTTTAGAAAAACATCGATGTCTGGTGCCGGCTAATGGATTCTACCTTTGGAAACAATACAGTAAGAAGAGAAAAACCCCGCATTACTTTTATAACCCATCGGAAACAATGTTTAGCCTTCCGGCAATTTGGGAGGAAAATGAGGATATGGATGGAAATGTGCATTACACGTTCAAGATCATTGAGATCCCAAATTATATCAATATTCCAGAGTTTGGAATGACCATGCCCGGAGTTATTCCTAAAGACCTGGAGAAAAAATGGCTAGATAGTTATTCTACGTTGGAAGAGGTGATGGAAATACTCAACAATACCGAAAGCCTAGGTCAAATCAGTTACCATTCTGTATCTCCTTTGATCACGAATGTATCGAACAATGGAGATCATCTGATCAAGCCAGAATCGTCTGTGGACCAGTTGGGAAACTATACGTTGTTTGATTAACTGCTAGCCAGTAGTTTCTATTCTTTTCAAAAATTCGTATCTTAATTACAAGCATATTGAGATTTAGACGATATGATGTATGTATTTCAGAAAATGTACAATACTTGTTATTCTGTTGTCACTTTCTTACTGGTGCTATAGTCAAGATGTAGAAAAGCTTGAAAAAAAGGCACAAAAGCACTTTTATGCAGAAGAACTCCTTGCTGCTGCACAGGAATATGAACAAGTGCTAAAAATAGACTCTGACAATAGAACCGCCGCCTATAGATTGGTGATCTGCAATGCCCTGCTTGACCCAAGAAACTCATCTATGAGTGAGTTGTTAAAGTATAAAAGCACTCAAGGTAAGCGTGATAAATTTTATTATTACTGGCTGGGCCGTGCCTACTTTCATCAAAACCAATTTAAGAAAGCAGCAGATAGTTGGAATAAATTTTTGTCGTTGGACAAATACAAAAGCTCAACCATAATAGAGGAAACTAAGTTTTTCATAGATTGGGCTGAGCGGGCTGAAATCCATCACAGCCTATCAGAAAATTATGAAATAGATCAACTGCCCGAACCTATTAACTCGGAATCAATCGAGTTTAGCCCTGTTTATTTTAGTCATTCAAACGAATTGCTCTTCCTTTCAGATAGACGAGGGGATGGAAAACAAGAGCCGTTTCAAACCTATCATAGTATACGGTCAGATGGTGTCTGGAGCGAACCCACCCTATTGAAACAATTTGGATCATTTGAAGAAAAAAATGCCAATATAGAAGTGGTGAATGAATCGAGTAAAATCTACTTGTATAGAGGAGACAAGAAAGGGAGCCTTTATTCAAGTTTCAATGATGAAGGGAATTGGACGAAGCCGGAAACGCTGAGTCGTCATGTGTCAGATTCAAAATTGGAGTCACATTTTTTTATCAATGAGGATGAAAACACTATTTTATTTGCTCATAGGAAAAAAGGAAAGACAGCTGATTTGGACATATTTATATCCAGATTGGATCCTGAAAATAATCATTGGACAAAACCTGAATTGCTGTCCGAGATTCTTACTTCAGATCTGGACGAAGATTATCCCTACCTATCTGCTGATGGGAATACACTTTATTTCAGTTCCAAAGGTTTTGGCTCTATTGGAGGCTATGATGTATTCAAGTCGGAATTCGATGCCACAGAAAATAGCTGGTCGAGACCGGTCTCTTTAGGTTATCCAACCAATTCTATTGGTCACGACATTCAGTTTAAGATCAATGCCACAACCAATTCAGGTTATTTTGTTTCTGACAGACTGAGTGCCATGGGAGGGTATGATATCTTCTTTTTCCATGAGTCCAATAAAATTTTACTCACAGGTACTATTATAGATAGCAAAGGAATGCCTGCAGAAGGAGCCGAAATTCATTTTTACCCTAAAAGAAATACCGGATTGGAATTGAAGACGATGACAGATCAGGATGGTAAGTATGAGGTTAATGTGGGTAGTGAGGATCAATTAAAAATTGAGATTTTTTTTCATGATGAGTTGGTGTATCAGGAGTCGATACAAACTCCTTCCGCTGCAGTGGGTACTTTGAAGAAAAACTTCTCTATTGATCAAGAAAAAAAGCAAATTGCTGTGACCAGCGATTATCATGATCCTGCTTATACCGATGTGGAAAATATCGGCAGCAAGTTTAGACCTACTAATAAGGCCCTTCTTTCCAATATATATTTTGGATTTGGTGAAGTAGAACTGGCGACATCAGAAACACAAAAGCTTGAACCTCTTCTGAACGTAATGAAAGAAAATCCTGAATTAAATGTAGAAATTGCCGGGCATACTGATAATATTGGAGATGGAAGAACCAACCTTAAGATTTCAGTCCTGAGAGCAAGGGCTGTGGCCCAATATCTTATAGATCATGGCGTAGCGGAGGATCGTGCGGTTGCCAAAGGCTACGGATATGCCATTCCTCTGGCATCTAATGATCAGGAAAAGGAGGGACGTGAATTAAATAGAAGAATTGAGGTGTTAGTATTAGAGTAGCCTTATATTCGAACAGCCAAAAATGATAAATATGAAAAGTGCGAAGATTATCGGAATGGGACACTATGTTCCTGACAATGTAGTCACCAACCAACAGTTAGAACCACTCATGGACACCAATGATGCCTGGATACAAGAGCGAACAGGTATCAAAGAAAGAAGACATGTAAAACCTGGAGGCGAGGATACGACTTCTACTATGGCAACCAAAGCTTCAAGAATGGCCATAGAGAAAGCCGGTATTGCAGTCGATGATATTGATTTTATTGTTTTCGCTACACTGAGTCCTGACTACTACTTTCCTGGTCCAGGCGTGATGCTCCAGCAGCAGCTTGGGTTCAAAAAAGAAATTGGGGCGTTGGATATTCGAAATCAGTGCTCTGGGTTTGTCTATGGTATTTCTGTGGCAGATCAGTTCATCAAGACGGGTATGTACAAAACAGTGCTAGTCGTAGGGAGTGAAGTACATAGTGGAGGCCTTGATTTCACCACTCGAGGGAGAGGTGTTTCTGTGATTTTTGGTGATGGGGCCGGAGCAGCCATTTTACAGGCCACTGACGAAGAGGGCAAAGGAGTCCTATCGACACATCTTCACTCAGAAGGTCAGCATGCTGAAGAGTTGGCACTTATAGGGCCGGCTACTACTGATTGGGTGCCCAACTATATCGAAAGAAATGATCCCGAAGACATCAGATACTATCCGTACATGAATGGCAATTTTGTTTTCAAGCATGCGGTAGTCCGCTTTCAGCAAGTCATTCACGAGGCATTGGCCCAAAATGGATACCAAGCGGACGACATTGATATGCTGATTCCCCATCAGGCCAATTTGCGTATCAGCCAATTTATTCAGAAACAAATGAAGCTGACGGATGATCGTGTTTTCAACAATATCCAAAAGTATGGCAACACTACGGCAGCCTCGATTCCGCTAGCATTGAGCGAAGCGCTGGAAGAAGGAAAAGTGAAAGATGGAAACTTGGTATGTTTAGCAGCCTTTGGTAGTGGGTTTACCTGGGCATCGGCCTTGATCCGTTGGTAAAAATTATTTCGAATTTTGAAGAACCTAGCACGTTAATTGTTTGCTTTGTGCCAAACGACTGATCTTTCTATGCATTTGAAAAAATGTACATTTCTTTTTTTGGTATTTGCACTTATTCCTTTTTTTTCCAAGGCACAGAATTTTTATAAAGAAGTGCCTGCTGATACCACATTTCGCGCAAGCGGAGAGCGGGTATCCGGTAAGCGTGAGGGGCAATGGAAGTTTGACCGAAGATGGGATGGAATGATCGTGACGGGATACTATTCGCAAGGGGTACCCGATAGTGTTTGGTTGAAGTACTTCAATCAAACGGTATCAGAAGCTATTCTGCTCAGGGACGGAAAAAAGGAAGGTCCTTACAATACCTTCGACAACTATGGGAACCTGATTTCATCAGCAATTTTTGCAAACGATGTGTTGCATGGAGCGTATTTTGAATACTATGATAATGCGCTGGTGGCACTTTCAGGTTATTATAAGGAAGGCAAAAAGGACAGTATTTGGATAGAGCGTTCTCCATTAGGCAAAAAGAATTTTGAGAAATTCTACAAAAATGGAATACCCGTCGGAACCTGGACTTACTATTATCCCAATGGAAGAATCAAACGAACGGAGGGCTATCAATCTGGACTGCTCAACGGCAAGGTGGAGGAGTATCACTACAACCGAAACAAAACGCGAGAAGCCAATTATGCTAATGGAGTCCTAGACGGGAAGTATAGAGAATATTTTAAGGATGGTTCGCTGAGTGCTGAAGGGCAATATAAGTCAGGTTTGAAGTCTGGAACTTGGGTGAGTATGACTCCTCAAGGTGTCATGTTTTCGATTGGTGAATATCAGGCTGGCCACAAACAAGGTCTTTGGAAATACTTTCATGAATCTGGAGCCCTATTGTCAGAGGGCAAATACAAAAATAACTTGAAGGATGCCCAATGGATAGATTACTATGAGTCTGGAAAGTTAAAGTCTATTGGGGCCTATCAAGCTGACTTAAAGAATGGGCTTTGGGGACATTTTTATGAAAACGAGCAATTGATCCAGGACGAAAACTGGAAGCACGGGTTGTTGTTCGATGTGAGTGAGTATTTTTCCGAGCAGGGAGAGGTCTTACCTAAAGGAACACTGTCCAATGGAAACGGCACGCGCAATGTCTACTATTTAGATGGAGAGTTGCAAGTGAAGGAAAATTATCTCAATGGACTGCCGCATGGCACATGGATTTCCTATCATGATAATGGAAAAATATCTTCTGAAGAAAAATACCAACAAGGGGAGCCAACTGGAACTTGGAAATATTTTAACCGAAAGGGTAAACTCAAGAGTTCGAGACGGTTTTAATTTTTATCAGCATCACTGTGGCAATAGAATGCGCGCGCTGCTTAGCCATCTCTGCTTTGGCTCCGGAAAACAAATCATCAATCGTATCACAAAATACTTTGACCCAGCGATCAAAATGTGCTTGAGTCATCGGTGACTTTTCGTGCATAGCAACATGCGGAGTGATAGGGTTGCCCTTATACTTGGCTTGGTGAAACAAAGTGGTTTCCCAGAAGTCTGCAATTTTTGGAAGGTGATGATTCAAGTCCAACTTTACAACTTCGGTGAAAAAATAGCCTATCTCCTTATCCACCATAATTTTCTCATAAAAAGTATGGATGAGTTGGTCAATGTCTGCCCTGCTTTGGATGTCTGTCATGATTGTCCAAAGGTACTGATGAACTTTGGACAATCTGACTAAAGAATGCTGATCTATATCACCTAATTATTGGAAGAGATCAACTTTAAAATAAACCACATCAGATAACTCACCACAAAAATGATCATACCATATATGCTTGTGATAGAAGAAACCCGAATACCTCCTGCTAACATTGCAGATGAAACTGATTCTACCTGACTGATATGCTGCAGCGCACCATACAATCCAATGAATTGTCCCAGGATGCCAAAAACCAGCGCAAAGAGTCCGATAGACTTAATCAAAGCCAATTGACTTTCTTCTTGAGTTTTTTTGATCAAATGGAAAATGGATAGGCCTAAACTCACTGACAGCGTGATGGTAAGAATACTCATAAATAGAATGCCTCCTTCAAATAATAAATCAATCATGATATTTCTTTTTAAGTTTAAAAATATTTGTTCCAAAGCTAGGGGGAGGCTTCATTCGCACCTAGGTAGAATACATCGCTAGACCTGTCAGTCGTCGACAAATGCTGCAACTGTGAAGATATTTAGCGAATATTGAAAGAAAAAATCAATGACAATAAAGAGTCATAGCGTGTTTTGGTTGGTGGTATATTTAGCTCTTATTCTCCTCTATGGAAATTCGTTCGAGAGCTATTTGTACTCCATATATTTTGTAACTATTCTCTTTCCCGTGGTAATTGGGACTGCCTATTTTTTCAATTTCTATTTAGTTCCTAATTATCTAATGAATGGTAGGAAAGGGAAATTCACACTTTATTTCATTTACCTTCTAATCGTCTCTGCTCACCTAGAGATCATTATGATTTTTCTGGCCTTTATCTATTTAGCCAACTATCAGGTAGCGGCCATGCATCCATCTATCCTGGACGTGTCCAACCTGAGTGTGACTTTATATGCCATTGTTTTCGCTCAAGGGTTCTTTTTATTATTTAAAAAATATCAAACCTCAAGTTCTAAAATTGAGAGGTTGGAAAATGAACAGAAGAAAGCTGAACAGGGTTATTTACTAGTTCGTGCGGACAGAAAAAATCGAAAAGTCCCTTATGACCAAATATTGTACGTAGAGAGTCTTTCCGATTATGTTAAGATTCATGTCAATAGTGAGGACACAACGATCATCACTAAGGCAAAAATCAGTAAGGTTGAAGCAGCATTGCCTGAAGAGTTTATTAGAATTCACCGGTCATTTCTGGTTAATAGAAATAAGATTACAACCTTTGGTGCTGAGCATATCCAAATAGCCAAGGAGAAATTGCCGATCAGTAGAACTTATAAGCAGAAAGTAAAAGAGCTATTGAAAAAACCTTAAAGAATCTGTTTCAGGTGATGATTGAGATGGTCAATATAGTCTTCCATTAGAAACTTCAATGTAGGTGTCTCATCCTTTACAGGAATGGTTTTCTGCAAATCCGCCTCATCGATATTTGCCCAAACACGAGCAATTTGAAGGTTCAATGATTCCCATAAGGTTTTGACAGTAGCTAAATTTTGGCTTTCATAATCACTGGCCTTCACCCAGAAATTTTGATCGTACCAAATGTTGGTTTCATCACCTTGTTTGATTCGAATGAAACGATGAATATTATTCATGGCAGAATCAGCCAGATGTCCAAGTACTTCTTTCTTGCTCCATTTTTCTGGAGCAGGTTTGGTATTCCAAGCTTCCTCTGATATAGATTCAAATTGTTGTAGCGTATGCTCGATAATTTGAGAGAGTTGTTTGGCTAATACTTCGGTCATAGTAGAATGGTTTGTTTTCCAAAGATGATCTAATACATCAGAAAACAAACATTTGATACATGAAAGGATTGAATACTACCTAACAATTTACCTCAAGTCTATTTTGTCTTCATCAGTAGCTGCTTGAGAGAAAATGCATGAAAGTAGTAAGCAATTGGAACCAGTATGGCTGGCAAAAGGATGACCGGAAATTTTCCGACTTCAGTATTAGCCGGCTCGTTCATAAACACACGTAAGGGCGTGGGCATAGAGAGTATGGCAATAATCAAAATATTTGCAAGTAGCACGAGGCCAAATACATTCCAGATAATAGCGATTTTTTTATTCATTTTTCCTTTACCGAATGCTAGATAGGCAGCTAGGGGTGCAGTAAGTCCAACGAGGATATCAAAGTTTCGCCCTTCAAAAGTCATCTGAATAGGAGTGACACCAGCAAGTAGCAACAGCCATAAAAGTATCTCTACAGGTACTCTAAACATTTGTATGTTGATCAAATATTGTGGAGGAATAGATTTCAATATGCGTGATGTCTGCTTCGACCTCAAAATGAAAACAAGGGCAATGGCTGGAATTACTATGAACAAAGCTGGCCTGGGAGGTAGACTGTCAAAATCTGAGGTAAAGCCTGACAGAGAGGCAACTGAAGCCAGCCCGACCCAAAGGGTAAGAATTAGCCAGTACAGGTTGAGTATTCGCTTGCGTTGGGCATCTTCAAAATTTTTGAGTCCAAGTTTCAAACCTTGATAAATAATGAGGAGGCAGAATGCTGTGAGAACGACAAATGATATTTGAGCGATGAGATAATAATTCATAATTTTTTGTTTTTTGATAGTCAAAACTAAAAGCTCTGCGCTCAATTCGTGATGACCAAAATTGCTAATTCTCTGTAAATGTAGAAGGTCGCTGACCTGTAAGCTGATACATCATTCTACTCAAAGAACTGCCATTTTCGATACCGACCTGCTGTGCCACAAGATAGAGTGGCAATTGGTCTTTTTTGATTAAGGCAATCGCTTTTTGTAGTCGAATTTGTTTGATGTATTGATGAGGAGAAATTCTAAAAATAGATTTGAAGACACGCAAAAAGTGAAATTTGGAAAGCATGGCTACTTCTGCCAATTGCTCAAGTGTGATTGGTTTGCAGTAGTAGGCATGAATAAAATCTACGGACAAGTAGATCCGTTTGAGCAATTCAGCCTTGGTTGATAACCTTACACTTGAAAGGTTGTCCGCCTCACGAAGGTGTTTATTGTTTTCTTTTAAAATGTAACTCAGTAGATCAAAAAGGCTACTTTCCTTTTCTTCATTTTGATAGGAGGCTTGCACTTTCTCTATCAGGGTATTGAATTGAGTTCCTCTGAAATGAGTTCTGATGCTTTGATTGAATTCGATGACATAAGGGGAGGGTTCATCTAGTAGCTGTTCGTTTGAGTTTGTGAGCGCGTGAATAGTATCTTGATAGAGTTTTTCACCAAAATGAATATTGAAGGTCTCGGTTGTTTGTTGTTCATTAATAAGCAGATCATAGTGCTGCCCATGATTGCTGAGTAAATAGGTGTCCGTATTGAGCCGGATGGATTTATGATCGCAGGTTACTTCGCTGGTACCCGAAAGATTTAGAAATAACGAAAATGGCCCCTTGATATCAGTTCGTTCAGCCTGGCTAGTTTTCACATTGAGTATGGCTGTTGGCCAGCCTAGGTTAGGTAAAGGTTTATTGTCCCAGGACCGCTTCTCGGAGAAATTTTGCTGAATAGCTTTTTTGAGCCAATGAATATCTGGGAATTCGGTGAGTAGCATTTGTGCTAAGATATTTTCATGTTTTACGTTAAATTTCCAAAAAGATCGTGAATTGAATTAAAAGTTATGCAACCACAAGAGTATTTTGCTATTCTTCCCTTATTGATCTATGGTATAGCCATAGCTGAATTGGTATCACCATGGAGGATTTTTTTTGAAGATAAAAAACCGTATTTACCTTTTATATTGACGGGCATTTTGATGCTGGAGGTTGCATTTTATAACTTCTACCAATTTTTCACACATCTTGAAAATACCTTTCAGTCCTATTATATTTTTCTTTCTTACCTGCTCTCTCCTATGGTTTTTTTAATGGCGGCACATGTTTATACACCTGAAAGCAAAGAGAATCTGGATGTTCGTGTTTATTTTCAGAAACGGTTTAAGTTGCTTATGATCCTACTTTCCGTATTTATAGCCTCACATTTTGTTATAGAGCTAGGGCCAGATATAAAAACGGCAGTTCGTGGTTTATTTATAGCGATCTTACTAGTGGCCGCTTATACTCGATGGATTGGGCTGGTGTACTTTATTTTGGCCTTGAGATTGGGCTATACCTGGTATATAGTTACTTGATTCCTGGTAACCCCCAACCTCTTTTTACCGCGAGAATCCTAATACCCATAACGACAACCACCGCAATCCATATAGACCAGCTGTCTGGAAGTGAGGTAAAGGTGAGCGCATAGTAAAGGGTTGCTCCGGCTAAACATGCTGTCGCATAAATTTCCTTTCTGAATATAAGAGGTACCCTGTTGGAAAGCACATCTCTGAGTACACCACCAAAAACTGCAGATACGGCGCCCATCATAATGGCTATGGCAGGAGACAGGCCATAAGTAAGTGTTTTTTGCATACCTAAAACAGCAAAAAGACCGATTCCAATGGTATCAAACAAAAACATAGTTCTTGTCAATTTTACAATCCACTTTTTGAAAAAGTAGCTAAAAGCTAAGGCAGCTAAAACGGTGTACAAATAGTTCGTATCCATCATCCAACCAACGGGTTGGCTGCCAATCAGAATATCACGTAGCGTACCACCACCAAGCGCGGTAATCAGGGCGATTACGGCAGATCCGAAAGCATCCATTTTTTTCTCAGAGGCAGTGATGGCTCCCGATATGGCGAACACAAAAGTACCGATGATGTTGAGTGTGTATATCAGATCCATATTAATCTACCCAGTGTAAAACATTTCGAATAATCGACCATTTTTTCTCTTTTACTTTTGTTCCTTCTCCCAATATCCAATTAGAATAAAGTCTTTGAAGTGTACCATCATACGATTTCAACTCAATCCAATTATTCAAATAACGTTCAAGATTGGTGTTGTTACGAGCCAACATCATGGCTACAGGCAATCTAATGTGCAAATCTTTGGGGCGGACGACGCTGTACTCTGGGTAAACGAGTGTCCATGCCGACCCTGCTTCTGCACTAAAAAACATCGCATCTGCTTTCGTCTGATCAGTTAGGAATTGTCTGGCACTCGAGATGTTGTTAAACTTTACAGTAGGCAGTTCTTCTTGTATTCTCACCCTTAGGTACGAAGATTGATTGGTAGCAAAGACTGCATCAGGTTCGGCTAAAATATCCGCTTTGGTTTTGAATCTGTTCCTATCATGATCTTTGACCAGCAAGGCAAGATTAATTTCTGCATAGGGCTGGGTGTACTCTACATGCTCCATCACATCACCTAGCACAGGAATGCCTGAAAGGAATAAATCTACGTAACCACTGTTTACATAGCTCACGATACTGTCTCTTGGTACATATATCCAATTAATGGTCACATTAAGTTCTTTGGCCAGAATGTGCATAAGCTCTACATCATACCCAACGAATTCACCATCATTATTTCTAAATACATAAGGAAGGGCATCTGACATATAACCGATATTCATGATACCACTTTTTTCTATTTCTAAGATGGATTCAGGAATACGAGGTGTCAATTTTTTACTGTGCCTTTCAGGTGCTCTATTGGATTTAAGCTCCATCTGAACGAAGGAATTGTATTTGTCGAATGATGCCTGAAAACTGTCTCCGATTAGCAACTTAAATGGGAGTAGTGCTACTACTGTAGCGATACCAGTAAGTGCTATTGCTCTTAGAATTTTTGACCAACTTATAATTATTAACCCTTTAGCGTAAGCAATAGCAATGACCGATAGTGTAAACAAATGAATCGCCCCAAGAACCACTCTAATTCGATCAGTATATGCGGTACTTACTATGAATAACTGAAACACATCATGAGGCAAATGCAAGACATCTAACAGAAATGGAATGCCTGCGATGGGCGCCACAAAACTGCTCATGAACACAGAGGCCAGAAAAACAGCTTGGTCATTCATGCTAAATTCCTGCCCGGCAAACCAAGCAGCAAATGGAATGAAAACCATAATAACTAAAGTGCCCAAGTTAGGAAATGGATAAGCCAATGGCATGACCAATTCTGCGCTAGAGTCTACTTCCTCATCTTTATGGCCGTATTTCTCGAAAAGAGACTTAATGTTTTCAATGAGTTGTGGTAGTAGGATGACAATCTTCCCAGTGGCAAAAATAGTAATCAATGAGCTTTTAGGAATACCCAAAATGTCCTTGTACTTGAAAGGCGTGATTGCTGAAACAATCATAGGCAGAAATAGCAGACCAATAAGTATCACCGCCATGGTATATATGACCATGTACACCTGGATTAGACCAAGCTCATCCAAGGATAAGGTGGCGGTGGTATGTGCCGCGATGCCAAATAGTCCGTATGGGGTTAACTTTACAATGTATTTATTTGCTTTGTTGAGCGCATCGGCGATTACATCAAAGGCATGAATCAACCTTTTGTTGTCTGGAATAGAATTGAGTGCAATCCCAACGATGATGGAAAAAAGAACCACTGCTGGTACCACATTATTTGACATAGCACCAAAAAGGTTGGAAGGAATATATATATCAATAAAATCTATGGCTTGTGGAGGAATTACCAAACTAGAGCTAAAGAACGAAGAGGACTGCCAGGTTGGAAAAAACATAGGAAGAACAACCAAAAAAACTAATCCCACACCCATGAAGCACACCAAAATAATGGTCGCAGAATAGATTAGTTTTTTTTGTTTTGACAAATTGATTTTGCCCAGATTGCTTAAGATAGAAACCATGATATAGGGCATCACAGTCATTTGCATCAGACCAATAAATGCATCTCCTATGAACCCCAAGGGCTCTGCATACTCGCCCAGAAATAGTCCAATGAAAATGCCAGCAAAAAGACCAATAAATATGTTTCGCGAGAGTGATTTATTCATGACAGCAATATACTTCTAGTCAGTAAAAACATCGATAAACTTAAAAGTCTCCCCGTCAAAAAATCCGAGATCGCTCATCTTGGCTTTTGGGATCACAAGCAAGGCCATAAATGAAAGCGTCATGAAGGGTGAGTTGAGTGGTGAGCCTAGCGATTTCGCGAAAGCATCTATTTTGCTATATGCCTCGGCCACCTTATAGCCATCTTTTTCAGACATAATACCGGCTACAGGAAGTTCAAGCAATTGCTCATTTTTTTTACCCACAGCAGATACTCCACCTTTGGCTTCGATGATCAAGTTCACTGCTTTAGCTATCGACTTATCGTCTACACCTACCGCAATGATATTGTGAGAATCGTGTCCGACAGATGAGGCAATGGCCCCTTGTTTTAACCCAATATTTTTGATGTATCCGATTGCAGGTGGCGCTTCTTTGTAGCGATTGACAACTGTCACTTTTAAAATATCTTCATCAATATTAGTCTGGTTAGGACTGTCGATCAGTGTGCTGTCATAAGAAAGTAAATTAGTGATCAATTGACCATCTAGCGCTTCCATCACTTGTACTTTGCTTCCTTTAATTTCTATTTTGAATTGATCCGCAGTTTTCGGTTTACAATCAAAATTGTTAACGATTTTGTTTTCGACTTTTTCAATGTTCGATGTCCCATTTTGTGCCACCAATTCTCCACTGATCCAGGTTTGTTGAACATTGAAGTCTTCAGTATTGTCGATGACAATAAAATCAGCCGGATCGTTTTCCTTTAGCAAACCAATATTCATGTTGTAATGATCCACTGGATTGATACAAGCCGCATGCAGGACTTTATACAAATCATTGCCTTTGGCTAAAGCTCTTTTCACCAACAAGTTGATATGCCCTTCAACTAAATTATCCGGGTGCTTGTCATCAGAACAAAACATGATTCTCTCATAATTTTTATCCAGCAGTGAAATCAAAGCCTCAAAGTTTTTGGCGGCGCTACCTTCTCGAATGAGTATTTTCATTCCGCAGTTGAGTTTGTCTTGCGCCTCTTCTAACGTAAAACATTCATGGTCTGTGCTGATACCAGCTGCAACATAAGTCTTGGCTTGTTCACCTTTCACGCCGGGGGCATGGCCATCTACTGGCTTGCCCAGTGCTTTGGCCTTGGCGATTTTGGCGAATACGGTCTCGTCGTTGAATAGCACACCTGGCCAGTTCATCATTTCTGCGAGGTAGTTGATTTCTGGTTTTTTGAGTAGATATTCTACATCATCCACATCGATTTCCGCACCTGCGGTTTCAAAAGTGGTGGCGGGTACGCAAGATGGTGCACCAAAATGGAATTTGAAATTGACCTGCTTCCCATTTTCTATCATATACTCTACACCTTCCACACCAAGCACATTGCCTATTTCATGAGGGTCGGAGATGGTGCCAACAGTTCCATGGACCACCGCCAATCTTCCAAACTCTGAGGGAACCAACATGGAGCTTTCCACATGGACATGGGCATCTACAAACCCCGGTAGTATGTATTGGTCTGGAGCGTCATCTATTTTTTCAATTTTATGAATAATGCCCCTGTCAAAGTGTACAGCGGCCGGATATATTTTGCGGTTAGGAATATCAATCAGTTGACCTGATACTTGGTTCATATTACTTTCTGTTATTTAAGAATGAAGTTAATCAGAATTGATTCATTGCTATAATAAATCATTAAACCATTGAATCAATAAACCTCAGTTGTATATTTTTGCGCCTCGCAGCAGCCGAAAACTCTAATTTCAATAATGAAAATTAAGTATCTGACCAAAAAGGCCATATTCAAATTTGTTGACTCCGCCCTCAAAGAGGATATCGGGGATGGGGATCATAGTACGCTTGCGGCGATACCTGAAGACTTGCAGCAAGAGGCAAGATTACTAATCAAAAGTGATGGAGTGATTGCGGGATTGCAACTGGCAGAGTGGATCTTCAAAAGATTTGACACCGAGCTGGAGGTGACTTTGCTCAAGAAGGATGGCGATGTGGTATCTGAAGGTGAAGTGGGGTTGATAGTGAAAGGAAAAGCCAGATCGATTCTTTCTACCGAAAGATTGGTACTCAACTGTATGCAGCGCATGAGCGGTATAGCTACGTATACGAGAGAGCTCGCCGATATGATCAAGCATACTCATGCACAGCTGTTGGATACCAGAAAAACTGGCCCCAATTTCAGAATTTGTGAAAAGTGGGCAGTGAAAATAGGTGGCGGAGAAAATCATCGCTTTGGCCTTTATGACATGATCATGCTCAAAGACAATCACGTGGATTATGCAGGAGGAATCAAAGCTGCCGTTGAGCGAACTAAAAAATACCTCGTTGATAATGACAAGGATCTAAAAATAGAGGTGGAGACCAGAAATCTCGATGAAGTACGTGACGCAATAGAGGTTGGAGGAATTGATGTGATCATGTTGGACAATATGCTGCCCTCTGCGATGCGTGAAGCGATCCAGCTCATTGGAGGCAAATGCAAAACGGAAGCCTCTGGAGGAATTACAGAAAAGAATATAAAAGAAATGGCAGAGACTGGTGTTGACTATATTTCGATAGGAGCGCTGACACACTCTTATGCCAGTTTAGATATTAGTTTGAAAGCAATTAAATAATAATGAACGTAAAAACTAAAAAATATCAAATGACCACAGGGACGTATGTGAAGTTGGCATTTGGCAATTTGATAAAAGATCAATGGTGGGTGATTTTGATTTACTTAGCTATTTGTGCTGGGTATTTTTGGATTCCTAATCACTGGTGGATCACAGGCGCAAGTATCGCATTGACGTTATACCTCTTGTTTTGGTTGATTCAGTTTGCTGGAATTTCACAATTGGAGCAAGGCAAGTTCATGTTTGAAAAACTAAGCTATGAAATCAATAGCCAGCAGATTTTGATCAAGCTAAACAGCAAGCAAGGCATGCCTATGAAATGGGAAAATATAAAAAGAGCCGTGGCTGGAAAGGATCACTTCCTTTTGACTATCAACAAAGCTCAGCATGTGCACTTGCCTCACAGAATTTTTAACTCCAACAACGAGATCAAATTCGTAGAGACCATACTCAAAAGAAAAGGGTATATCAAGGAGTAGGTATAAAGAGAAGACTAGTAACTGTTTTTATGAAGACACCTTTCCATTTAGGAGAGGTGTTTTTTTGTCTAGCACCTTTATTATTCCTTTGAAGAGAACCCGATCGCTACTTTGAAGCTGGTTTATATAAGATTTAGCAAGCTACTTTGCATTTGGCCTTGAATTAATTCCGTCATTAAATTCAGATTTAGAAAATTGGGATTAAATCCACTGTTTGATCCCGAATGCATAGCCACTCGGGTGAGTTTGGATTTAAGTATAAGAATAATCTGAATTTTAGGAATTTATTCTCAGCCTTGATTTCTTTGCCTACTTTCTTTATTAAGAAAGAAAGTAGGAGCCTGTCTGGCTTAAAGACCATTGTGCAAGAACCCAAAAAACCAAAACGCCACACCCCAAAAGAAGCCAAACTCAAGGCCGCGAACTTCTGCGCCTACCAGGAACGGTCACAGAAAGAGGTGCGCAATAAATTGTATGATTTGGGGCTTTATCCAGACGAAGTAGAAGATGTCCTAACGGATCTCATCATGGACAACTTCATCAATGAAGAGCGCTTTGCGAAAGCCTATATAGGAGGCAAGTTTAGAGTGAAGAAGTGGGGACGTAAAAAAATACTAATTGGGATAGCGCCTCACAAACTGTCTCCTTACTGCATCAAAAAGGGGCTGGAAGAAATAGACGATGAAGATTACATACAGACACTTGAAGAGCTAGTACAGAAAAAAGCCAATACCGTGAAAGAAACCGACCTTTTCAAACGACGAAGTAAGGTGGCCACTCACGCGATCTATAAGGGATTTGAGTCTGATTTGGTTTGGGAAGTAGTCAAGCGGTTGGTGGTTTGAACTTTTGAATTCGAAAAGGAGTTAAGTCAAGAACCGAATACCACAAATGTGGACTATTTATTATATTGACAAACCAAAAACTCAAGTCTTACCTAATGGATATCATACCAGCATCCCAAAGGATTTTAGGCCAGCTGACTCACCTGCTGGAAAAACTCACCAACGATGAATATAGCAAGTCCCTGTCTGTACTTCACGACAATTCTATCGGACAGCACATGCGCCATACTGTGGAGGTCTTTAGCTGCTTGATGAAGGGCATTCAGTTAAGTAGGGTCAATTATGACGAAAGAGAAAGAGATGTGTTTTTAGAAAGTAATACACTAGAAGCGCTCAGTGAGATTAAAAAGTTAAACGAGGCGGTTGATCAAATTAAGGATAATCAAAGCCTCAAATTGGTGAGCCAGGGTTATGCTCTTGAGTCTGACGAAAAACATGAGGTAGAAACGAACCTCTACCGTGAGCTCATATACAACATCGAACATGCCGTACATCACATGGCCTTAATGAAGATTGGTCTAAAGGAAATCAAACCTGAATTGGAACTACCTAATGACTTTGGTGTGGCCAGCTCCACCTTAAAATATCGCCAATCTCAGCAAGCCACTGCTCAGTAATATGAATATTGCGTTTGAAACCGAGAGCCAAGTTGAAGAACAATCCGCTCAGAGAAAAACATCCTATGAGAGACTAAAGTCGAGTGTAGTATGGGCTAAAATCTCTCGATGGGAATTTTGGCCATTTTCTGTATTCTACTTTCCAGTTATGTTTTATTGGGCCTGGCTTTCGCTAAAAACGCGATCATTTTTCTTTTTTACCGCTTCCAACCCGACCATAGAATTTGGAGGCATGCTTGGCGAATCCAAAGAAAAAATATTTAACCTAATTCCTGATCAATATATTCCTAAAACTTACAAGCTAAATGCAGATGTGGATCTGGAAAGTTTTTTAGAAAGGCTGAGGATGGAAAGTTTGGATTACCCTTTCATTCTCAAACCAGACATTGGTGAGCGAGGCTGGATGGTTGAGTTGATCAAAAATGAAAAGGATTTGACCGATTATTTAGGTCGTATACAAGTGGATTTTCTTGTGCAAGAATATGTGACGTATGATGTGGAGTTGGGTGTGTTTTATTATCGCTACCCCAATTGTGATCGTGGTACCGTGAGTTCGATTGTGATGAAAGAGATGTTGAGCGTGACGGGCGATGGGATACGTTCTGTTGTCGATCTTATGACTGATGACGCACGAGCCAAAATGCACCTTCCTCATTTGAAATCGAAAGAGCAGGATCTGCTCATGCAAATACCGAAACGTGGAGAAAGAGTTGAGCTCAATCCTATCGGTAATCATAGCCGCGGCACCACTTTCCTAAACGGAAATCATCTGATCGACCCGAGACTGATCAAAGTCTTTGACAAGGTCAGTGCACAAATCGATGGTTTTTATTTTGGTCGCTATGATTTGAGGTGCCGATCAGTCGGGGATTTATACAATGGTGAGCATTTCAAAATCTTGGAACTCAACGGTGCCGGAGCCGAACCTGCCCATATCTACCAACCTGGATTTTCTTTAATTCAAGCCTACAAGGACATCATCCACCACTTAAAGGTGCTGGCCGACATTTCTATGCTCAACAAGAAAAATGGAATTCCTTACTACAGGTTTGGTAGAGGCTTGAAAGAAATCATGAAAATAAGAAAGTACAATCAGCAGAAAGTTTCATGAGTGGTTTGATGCTCTTTGTCGCAGGTTTTTTCTTTAGTTTCATCGGTTCCATTCCGCCGGGCAGTATCAATATTAGCGCACTTCAATATGCACTCGAAAATCGTATCAAGGCGGCCTATTCCTTTGCAGTGGCTGCTGCCGTCACAGAATATCTATATGCAGCCGTTGCCGTTCGGTTTCAGATTTATCTAACCGAAAACGCTAACCTCTCACAATATTTTCAAATCGTTACGGGGTCGGTACTGATTCTATTGGGTATGCTGAATCTTTTTAAAAAACCGAGCGCGTCGGACGTCAAAACCATAGGCGAAAAACGAAATGCTTTCAAGAAAGGAATCTTGTTAAGCTTAGCCAATCCACTCGCCATTCCATTTTGGCTAATGGTTACTGCTTACTTACAGAGTATGGGCTGGATTGTTTTATCAAATCAAAATTTCTGGATCTATGTGGCAGGCGTATCTGTTGGGACATTTTGTTTGCTGGCTACAGTGATCAGTTTAGGAGTAAGATTCACAGCCATTCAGAATAATTCTTTCTTGATTTATAAAGTGCCTGGGTTAATCTTTATTGGGATGGGAATTTGGAGTTTTGTTTAGTCGCATCAATAGAAACAAAAAAAGCTGTAAGGCTTGCCTTACAGCTTTTAAATTGAATCCTTCAATTAGATGCTTTGGAGTGATCTTTTGTACAGCTTAAAAAAGAAAGCTGGTAACACGCCCAACCCAACGATCAGGGCAGCCAAAGCAACCATCTCACCAGATCCTTGCCAGTTCATAAATTTGAACCAAAGTACTAGTGTAAGTCCCAATGCCGTAACTATCCACAGTATTTTTTCTGTCAGAGAGTTCACAATTTTTCCGGTGCTTTCACTTAGAAGGAGTAGTGGAACAAACAAAACTGCATTTCCTGTGCCTCCTATGAGCAAGCAGACATCTGCCCCCTCCCAATAGAGACCTTCCCAGCTGAGTACCTTGAAGGTGGCTCCTACCACAAAGATTAGGCTAAACAAAAAGCCGAGTGTGTAAGTGATTTTTTTCATCATTGTAAATTTTTTAAAATTGATTAATAAATATGTTTCTTGTTCTATTTCTTGACATCCGTTGGGTGTAGTTTGAGCGAACGCCTCTTCAAAAGCATTTTCAAAATCTTTTCCGGCCTCCAGTTTGGTCTCTACCACACAGCATAAATGATCGATCAAATCATCTCTCAAGGAAATATTTGAGAGTTGGTCTTCTGATACTTTATTAATGATTTTGTCTACGTATTCTTCCGTCATCATACATTAGGGCTTAGTGAAGGAGGATTAAAAATTACTTGTCTCATGGTTCGTAAAAAGCTATCCATTTCTTCAAGGAGAACTACTTTTCTTTCTTCTCCCTTGGAGGTAAGGCTATAGTACTTTCGCACTCGCTTTCCAATCTTTTCTTCCTCGAAAGTCAACACGCCATCGTCGAGCAGCTTGTGTAGCGCAGGATAAAGCGACCCTTCTTTGATAAGAAGTTTTCCGTCCGATTCAAGTTTTACTTGCTGGGTGATCTCATACCCATACATCCTTTTGTTATCAGAAAGCAATCTCAAAATGATCACTTCCAATGTTCCTTTCATTAGTTCTTTTGAATACATAGGACAATAATACATAGATAAACATAGTATTGCAAATTTTTATTGAAAGTACAACTGAAATCGGGTTTCTGTTTTTCTCAGATTTATCAATACTACATTTAGGTATTCATAATATTTTGCTATAATTGCAATACTACATTTAGGTATTGCTTATGAAAAAATATCAATTAGGCGAATTTGAAGAGATCGTATTGCTCACCGTAGGTGTGCTCTATGACAATGCGTACGGTATTGCGATCAAAGATGAAATCGAAAAGCGACTGGAGCGAAGGGTCAGCCTTGGTGCTTTGCAGTCGGCCCTTCGTCGTATGGAAGAAAAAGGATTTCTGGAATCGGAAACCGGAGAGACCACCGCCAAGCGAGGAGGTAAACCGAAACGATTCTTCAAGATGACCAGCTTTGGGCGTAGAGCGCTAGAGTATAATCGTGATGTCCGTGCTGAGCTTTGGAAGGCACTGCCAGACATGGTACTCGAAGCCAAATTCGCATGATCAAGAAAATTGCAGATCGATTTTTTCGGTGGTACTGCCGTCCGGATTATTACCCCGATATTCAGGGAGACCTGGAAGAACTCTTTCAAGACATAAAGGAAGAGTCTCCACGATCTGCTCAGTATCTCTATCTGATCGAAGTGATTCGGCTATTCCGTCCGGCGCTGATCAGACCTCTTTTCAAAAACTCATTATTTAACTCAACAGGGATGTTCAAAAACTATTTCAAAATCAGCTACCGAAATCTCGTAAAGCAACGGGTGTTTTCAGCCATCAACATTATCGGGTTAGCCATAGGCCTTTCTGCCTTTTTACTCATCAATCAGTATGTGGCATTTGAAAAAAGCTATGATAAGTTTTTTTCAGATTCAGATCAGCTTTATCGACTCACTACAGATCAAGTACTCGATGGAGTGATAGGGACGCGCGATGCCATGTCATTTGCGCCTTCTGGCCAGGCGTTGGTAGATGCTGTTCCTGAGGTTGTAAATTCCACGGTGACCTATCAATTCAACGAACTCATCATTCGTCAGAACGATCAATCGCTTACTGAAAAGCGAGTCATTGCGGCAGATTCCAATTACTTAGAAATGTTTGACTACAAAGTCCTGGCCGGAGGAGATCCAAGTCTTATGCTCAAGGATCCCAAATCTATTGTCTTGACTGAGTCTAGAGCCAAAGCCTATTTTGGAGAGGAGAATCCCATTGGAAAGACTTTAAAAATATTAAGTGGTTTTGAAGAGGGTTTTAAAGTGACTGGAGTTATTGAAGATATGCATGAAAATACGCATTACAAATTTGATGTACTATTGTCTATTTACAGCCTATCTCATCGGTTGGAAAGAGATGGTTGGGGATCATTCAACTATTACACTTATTTGAAACTAGCGCCGCGTACGGATATTGATGAGTTGAGAGTAAAGTTCCCAAGAATGTATGAAATTTCAGGAGAAGAGGAATCTGACACCAATTTAGAATTTAATTTACAAGCAGTTGAAGACATCCACTTGTATTCAGATTATACCTACGAGCCAGAAGTACATGGAAGTGCCAATACAGTTATTTTTTTAAACGTCATTTCTATCTTGATTATAATTATTGCCTGGGTCAATTATATCAAT
This sequence comes from Reichenbachiella sp., assembly GCF_965233835.1. Taxonomy (GTDB): domain Bacteria; phylum Bacteroidota; class Bacteroidia; order Cytophagales; family Cyclobacteriaceae; genus Reichenbachiella. The sequence goes on along the minus strand of NZ_OZ247585.1, from coordinate 4,801,322 downwards.
CTGTCTACAGCAAAGGCCATCGACCGTGCCAGAGAAGTGGGGGTGAGAAAGGCCATTGGAGCTTTTAGGTCACAGCTAGTAATACAATTCTTGTTCGAATCGTTTTTGCTCAATATGCTGGCTGCTTTTTTGGCTATTACTCTGGCGGAGATGATTTATCCGGCATTCAATCAATTGGTAGGAAAGGATATCATCGAAGGTGTTTGGCTTGATCAGTTTTTTCTCATCAAGGTATTTTCCTTCGCACTCATAGGATCGATAGTTTCAGGATTATATCCCGCATTTGTGTTGTCCAATTTTAAAGCGGTAACCGTACTCAAAGGGAAATTTAGGGATTCGGCCAAGGGTACACTTTTAAGAAAAGGGTTGGTAATTGTTCAGTTCACTGTCTCATTGATTCTACTGGCTGGTACGTTTATCATTAATCAGCAAGTGACCTATATGCAATCGGTAGATAAAGGCATTGATATGGATTACGTGGTTGGGCTCAGTAGACCGAGATATACGGATGACAACCGTGATCAGATGATGGAGAAGTATAAGCAGTTCAAAGAAAGATTGTTGGCTCATCATGCCATCGAAAATGTAGGTTTTACCAACTCAATGCCAGGTGGTAGTTTGTCTGATATTAGTTCTACCACCGGAGAAGTGCAGGTGGTTGGGAAGACCAATATCTTAGAAGGCACCACCTATATGCAATGGTGCGATGAAAGATATCTAGATGCTGTAGGGCTTAGATTGATTGCCGGTAGGAGTTTCAATGCAGATATGGCAACCGATACTTCTGCTATTATTGTTAATCAAGCTTTTCTCAAAAGATTGGGTATCCATGATTATGAATCAATGCTCAATGAAAAAATCCAATTTGGAGAGAGCGATGACGGTCATAATTATCGTTTGATCGGTATTGTGCAAGATTACAATCGTACGTCATTAAAGAATAAGGTAGAACCAACATCAATATTTTTCAATGAGTACTCGAATAGATTAGTTGTTAGGCTTTCTCCAAACAACTACCAAGATGGCTTGAAGTATTTAGAAAGTACTTACCAGAGCTTTTTTCCAAACACTCCTTTATCCTATTCTTTCTTGGATGAACGATTTAAGGTTCTTTTCCAAGAAGATCAGCAGTTTGGCAACGTGATTGCCACATTCTCCATTCTAGCCATAATTGTGGCTTCTCTTGGGCTCTTTGGGTTATCTGCTTTCATGGCCATCAATCGTGCCAAAGAAGTGGGAATTAGAAAAGTATTGGGAGCCACTATTCCTCAAATTTTGATGATTTTTTATCGGGAGTTTGTGGTATTGATAAGCCTGTCGGCAATCGTTGGTATTCCATTGGTTTATTATACTATGGACGGGTGGCTCAATAACTACGCCTATCGAGTTGATTTCCCATGGATGTTTGTTGGTGCGGCCATTCTACTCGTTACGACATCGGCCTTACTTACCGTAGGATATCAGACAGTTCGTGTGGCTATAAAGAATCCAAGTGAGACTTTGAAGTACGAGTGATTTTTAGTGTATCTTAATTGAAAAATTAAGAGCCAACCTAATGAGTAACCTACAAATTAAGACCATTGATCAGGTCATTGCTGCACTGGATCAGATCATTTTGGATTGTATCGAGAATGAGGACTGTGCTGGTTATTTTGCTGCACTATACCGAAAGGTGACCATCAAGGTAAAGGAAGGTATTGAGCAAAACACTTTTCAAAATGGTCCGCGAATGGAACATCTCGATGTGGTATTTGCCACGAGATACATTCGGGCTTATGAGGCTTATAAAAATGATCAACCACTCACACATTCATGGCAAGTGGCTTTTGATCTCTCTTTACAATATTGGCCTATTGTATTGCAACATTTGTTGATTGGGATGAATGCTCATATCAATCTGGATTTGGGAATAGCTGCCGCAGAAATTTCTGAAAACAAGAATATAGATAACCTCCAGGAGGATTTTGACAAAATCAATGTGATCCTTTCTTCATTGGTTCATGAAGTTGATGATGATCTAGCTGAAGTATGGCCAACTTTCAGAATAATAGTGAAAGCTCTGGGAAAGGTGGATGATTATTTAGTCGATTTTAGCATGAAACTAGCTAGAGATGGCGCATGGAAGTTTGCCAAGGAATTATCAGAAACTCCTGATCAACTGAAAAATGAAATGATCAGTACCAGAGACCAGAAAGTATCCAGAAAGGCTGGTTTGATCACGCGCCCGGGATTTTTGATCAGTACAATTTTCAAATGGATCAGATTGGGCGAGCGAGGGTCAGTTGCAAAGAAAATTGAAGATTTAAAAAACTAAACAAGTGCTGTCACAAGTTGGATTCCTCCTATCACAGAAAAAAGCACTCCCCAATATTCCATCTTGATCCAAAATAAAGTGTGATTCGACTTAAGCTCAATTCGTTCGCCAGTAGTTTCGTCAACCACGATTCTATCAGGAGTATTATTCCATTTTTTCCCTAAATACCAGTTAGCTGCTCCTGCCAATAGAATACTCAAGGGGAAAGTATAGACACCTACTGATTCAGAAGAAATGGAGATGAATAATACAATGGAAGCTATTAATATAAGTGGAGTCAAAATACCGCGTCCGGACCAAATGATCATATTTATAGTGCTTAATTATTTGAGATTTATTGATAAGACCGAAGCTACTCAATCCTCTGCATTTTGTTTTAAACTATAAGCTAAATAGTATGAACGCAACGCTAAAGCGAGTAAGAATGGAATCAAAGCAAAATGAATGGCCTGAGGTAAGAGCTCTCTGAAAATAATGAGTAATACTTGTAGTCCTCCAAAGGCTAGAAAGTAGTATCTCAGCCAATTTGGCCTTGACTTTTTCAGTAAGTAAACCAGTCCGACCAAATTTAAGGGCATAGCCCAAAGCAGGTTGAAATTGTATTTGGACAAATGATCTGTGCCAAACCAAAGGAACAATAAGAAACAACCTAATAATCCTGTGACTCCAAATAGAATCACATCGATGAATCGATAATTGGCATTGTACTTCAGCCCACGATGGGTAATCAGTCCAACCAAGAAAAATATCACCACAAACAAGTGAATAGGTTTGAATCCGTGATTAGCAGGCTGTTCAGAGGAAACATTCATCAAAGCAGATGAGGCGATCACCGGTACATCAGCGCTATCAGTTTTCAAAACCGCCGTGCTCAAAGCTTCTTCCAGATACAAAGGCATGTATTGGTAATCAAAGCCATTGGCCGTTTGATCGATCTGAGCACCCAGGCAGATATCAATACCTAAATCGCCCCATGGCTGATAGGTCAGATACTTATCCATGAGATCTCGAAAGCTTAAGGAGTCACTGGCAAAATTATAGTCGTATTTGATTCGGTCTCCAAGTGCCAAGTCGATCACATCACGCATGCGAGTGGCACAGTTGTCGTAGCAATAGTTGTAGTAGTAGTTGGCGTTTTCTGGTTTTGCATTGTCGATGAGAAAATCAAAAATCGCTTGTTTGTCTTCTTGATTGATATTTAGCACATGCTCGCGCCAGGTACGGTCTTCTCTGAAGTAGTATCTTTTGTAGGCCTCATAATTGCCTGTCCCAAGTTTATAATACAGTTTCCCTTTTGTAAAATTCAAGTAGAAATTGGGCTGATCAAAATCAAAAATTCCGTAGTTGAAAACCATGTCTATTCGGTTGATCGGATCGCTGATTCGAAAGGCACTATGTCCAAAAGCAGAATAAAGCTCGACCTGCGTAGGGTCTAAAATAAGCACAATGACCTCTGCCTTCTCTGACAGTTCAACATTTGAGGCCTGAGCTGAAAATTGAGCAGTCAAAAGAGATAAAACAAACAGGAGCCGATAAGTGAATGACATCAATAGGTATGTTTAATTTTGAGTAAAGAAAAGCCGAGCAGGTTTGGTTTCAAAATTTGTATCTACTAAAATACGTATCCATCAAAATTTTATCTTCCGTTGCATTTTCATGATAGTCTCAACATACTGACCAAGCTCTCGCCTGCTAAGGCGGTGAATGCAGCGAAAGTATTTTCGAGCTATTATCAGTCGAAGCACTTGGGCCGTTTTGTAAATCCCTCTTTGCCCTTGAGTATGGCATTTGAGCCCACGACTTCATGCAACCTTCGTTGTCCAGAGTGTCCGAGTGGATTGCGTTCATTTACCCGACCTACCGGGATGCTGGATGTTGATTTTTTCAAGGAGAAAATCATGGAAGTCAAATCACATTTGACTTATCTAACTTTTTATTTTCAGGGTGAGCCATACTTGCATCCCGGATTTTTAAATATGGTGGATCATGCGGCCAAAAACAAAATCTATACAGCCACTAGCACCAATGCGCACTACCTGGATGATGAAAAAGCGGAAGCAACAGTCAAGTCTGGGTTGGATCGATTGATCATTTCCATAGATGGCACGAGCCAGGACACTTACGAACAATACCGCATCGGCGGTCAGCTAGAAAAAGTGCTCGATGGTACTCGAAACATGGTCAAGTGGAAGAAAAAACTCAAAGCTAAAACACCACATTTGATATTTCAGTTTCTGGTGGTAGGGCCTAATGAGCATCAAATAGAAGAAGCCAAGCAATTGGCCAAGGAGATTGGGGTGGATGAAATTCAATTTAAAACTGCACAGGTTTATGACTTCGAAAATGGCTCCGATCTGATTCCTGAAAATCAACAATATTCTCGATACACAAAGGGCGAGAATGGAAAATACAAACTCAAGAACCCGCTACACAATCAGTGCTGGAAAATGTGGCAAAGCTGTGTCGTGACTTGGGATGGCAAAGTAGTGCCTTGCTGCTTCGATAAGGACGCTTCACATGTCATGGGCGATTGGAAGGAGCAAGCGTTTGAAGATATCTGGTATAGCAAACCCTACGAGAGATTCAGAAAAAGCATCCTCACTTCTCGTGCCTCCATCGATATTTGCAAAAACTGTTCAGAAGGGCTCAACGTATCTTTGCCCGATGGCTAAGCCCGAACAAAATTTGTATTTTCTGGCCCTCATCCCTGATGAACCTGTTCGGTCAGAAGTGATGGCCTTCAAGGAGGAGGTGAAAGAAAAATTCAACTCGAAAGGTGCATTACGCTCCCCTCCTCACATTACCTTGCATATGCCATTCAAGTGGCGGTCAGATCGCGAAGACCAGCTCATTGAATTACTATCAAGATTCAAGTTTGATCTGTATCCTTTTCAAGTGGATCTAGATGGGTTTGATTTTTTTGAACCCAGGGTCGTTTTCGTAGATGTTGACAAAACAGAAGTATTAACTCAATTACAAAAGGAACTATCTGATTTTGTCCGGAGAGAATTGAAATTTTTTAATGCAGACTATAAGGATCGTGGCTTTCACCCTCACATGACCATTGGATTCCGAGATTTGAAAAAGTCAGTATTCCCAGAAGTAAAAGCCAATTATCAAGACCGATCCTATCAAAGACAATTTGAGGCCTCAGGCTTTTGCCTTCTCAAGCATGATGGCGAACAATGGGAGGAGTTTAGATGGTTTTAATCAAAATCCACTTCCCCCCAAGTCTCTGACTTAGAAAGTTTCAAGCTTTTCATTCGGTCACCATTTATAACATGAACAATGTTGGATTGATCTTCGTAGGTTTCCATGAGCGTCTTGTTGGTCACCTTTAGTGACTTTACCTTTTTCACATTTGTGATTACCTGATAGCAATACATCACGCTTTCTTCTTTTTCCGATCCCAGATAAGTAGCACTAACAGGTTTGCCATTGAGCTGGTAAGAAGTCCTTTCTACCAGATACTTTCCTATCATTCGGTCTAGTTTTTTAGGATCGTGAGGATTTAAAACATCTACTTTTTCTTTTGACCAATCAGTCAAGGCTATTTCGAGATCATCAAGAAAGATACGATGTGTGATTTCTAGTTGTTTTTGCTTTTCATCAAACGCTATCTCACAGACAGATACATGAAATGCATGTAGCGGCATACCGCTCATATAATTTATCAGCAAAAGAAATAAATAGGTCATGTATTACATGTTTTCCATTATATGTTTACAGTCGTTAGACAGTAGAAGAAAACAAAAGTAAGTAATCTTCTCAGAGGCGTTGGTACTTTTATTTGAGTGGTAATTTTCAACTAGCATGTCAGAGTTTCAATTATTTTTCTCTTTAGGAAGAGAACATATATTAGATGTAAATGGCTACGATCACATCTTGTTTGTGATTGCGCTAGCAGCCGTTTATTTATCTACTGACTGGAAACGAGTGTTGATTTTAGTGACAGCTTTTACTATTGGTCATTCCATCACTTTAGCGCTTGTGGCACTTGATGTTTTTAGTATCAATTCTAGTGTGGTGGAATTTCTGATCCCAGTTACAATTTTTATAACGGCAGCCTCCAATATTTGGCGAAGAGAGCAATACATTCAAGCTGGTATGAGTCGTCTCAATTACTACTTTGCCCTCTTTTTTGGATTGATTCATGGCATGGGTTTCTCCAACTATCTAAAGGGTTTATTAGGCGGGGAGACTTCTATTATCACACAACTTTTCGCTTTCAATTTAGGCTTAGAAGTAGGACAGGTCATTATTGTGGTTGTCTTTATGGGTATAGGCTATTTGATGAATAAATATATAAGTGTAGCTAGAAAAGACTGGATTTTGGCTATTTCATCAGCAGTTGCTGGTGTGGCCATAACACTAATGATTGATACAAAATTTTGGTAACAATAAAACCATTGGAAATGAAGAATAATATTTTATGGGTGCTTCTTTTGAGCCCAATCTTTGCATTTGCCCAAGGCGAATGGAATCAAAAATTTGAACAGCTAGGTACAGCACTGCCTACTGCGAACAGTTACCGAACGGCTTCTGGTGCACCAGGCAAAGACTACTGGCAGCAAAGAGCTGACTACACCATCGCTGCAGAGTTGAATGATGAAAACCAATCGTTGACTGGTCGTGAAACCATCACGTATTTCAATAATTCACCAGACCAATTGAGCTACCTATGGTTACAGTTGGATCAGAATATGCGAAGTAAATCATCAGACACTCCTTTAATTACACCCAATGAAATGACCAGCACCATGACTGGTAGAGAGGTTCAGAAAATTGCTCAGGGTTATAATTTCGATGGTGGGTTTAGAATATCTGAAGTTTCGGATGCAACCGGTCAACCACTGGAATATATGATCAACAAAACAATGATGAGAGTGGATTTACCAAAACCACTGGCATCTGGTGAGCAAATTTCTTTCAACGTGGCCTGGTCCTATAATGTGCAAGATAGAATGGAGCTAGGTGGCCGTTCCGGCTACGAGTATTTTCCCAAGGATGGAAACTACTTATACACTATTGCTCAATGGTTTCCCAGGATGGCTGTTTATGATGATGTCGAAGGGTGGCAGCACAAGCAATTTTTAGGTCGTGGTGAATTTGCTCTGGAGTTTGGTAATTACAAAGTAAAATTGACAGTGCCTTCTGATTTTATTGTAGGGTCTACTGGTGAGTTACAAAACGCCAACGAGGTATTGACCAAAGCGCAAAGGGAAAGATTCGCGCAGGCTAAACAATCGTTTGACAAGCCTGTCATAATTGTTACTGAAGAGGAGGCTAGAAAAGCCGAGTCGTCCAAAGCCTCTGGTAAGAAAACCTGGGAATATCACGCTGATGATGTAAGAGATTTCGCATTTGCGGCATCAAGAAAATTTATTTGGGATGTACAGGCCGTAAAGTTGGATACCAAAACTCCATTGGCGATGTCTTATTATCCGAAAGAAGGAAATCCGCTTTGGGAAAAGGAGTCAACAAAAGCAGTTGCTAATACCTTGATTACTTACTCTAAGCATACTATAGAGTACCCTTATCCGGTGGCTATTTCAGTGCATTCGGCATCTATTGGTATGGAGTATCCAATGATCTGTTTCAACTATGGCAGACCAGAAGCTGACGGATCCTATACAGATACCAAAAAGTGGGGAATGATTGGTGTGATTATCCATGAGGTAGGTCACAATTTCTTCCCAATGATTATAAATTCAGATGAAAGACAATGGAGTTGGATGGATGAAGGTTTGGATACTTTTGTTCAGTCATTGACTGAAAAAGAGCACTACCCAGACAAGCCGCTGAAGAGAGGAGAGGCGAAATTGATTGTAGACTATATGAAAGGGGATAAGGAAGGTATCAGGCCAATCATGACTAACTCAGAGCAAATTTTACAATTCGGCGATAATGCCTACGGGAAGCCAGCAGCAGCTCTAAGTATTTTGAGAGAAACGGTCATGGGGCCAGAACTTTTCGATTATGCATTCAAGACCTATTCAGAACGATGGGCGTTCAAAAGACCAAGTCCGGCTGACTTTTTCCGTACCATGGAAGATGCTTCAGCGGTGGATTTGGATTGGTTTTGGAAAGGTTGGTTTTATACAACAGACCATGTAGACCTATCACTAGCTAAGGTGAAATGGTACAAAATGGATATCCCTGAAAATGAAATCGAAAACAAAGGGAAAAAGTCCAAGAAGGCTAAAATTTCAAGCGGTGAGAATAATCAAAATCTAATGGACTTCGCCAATGAAGCGGAAACCTTCTCATTTGCTGAAACAGATCCAGCAGATGTGAGTAAGAGCTTTCATGAGTTCATGAACAGTACCGATGATGGTTCTATAAAGAGCGCTAATGCAGATAGGAACTTTTATGAGCTGACATTTGAAAACAAAGGAGGTTTGGTAATGCCAATTATCTTGGAATGGACCTATGAAGATGGATCGGTGGAAAGAGAATATCTACCAGCTGAAATCTGGAAGAAAAATGAAAATGTGGTTACCAAAGTGTTTGCAAAGGATAAAAAGGTAACGAACATCATTGTAGATCCGAATAAAGAGACTGCAGATGTAGCCACCGATAACAATGTATTCCCGCGAATCGAAAACAACTCGCGCTTTGACAACTTCCAAAACGGAGGGGAGTAAGACTTTAAGATTAGGTTAGGTTGGTTTGGGTCGCACTGAGGAGTGCGACCCTTTTTTGTGATCTTTTTGTGATCTTTTTCGGTTTCATTTGTGTTGAGGAGGAAATGATAAACTAACCATATGAGTAAAAACGTACTGATCATAGAAGACGACGAAAGCATTTCCGAGCTTTTGACTATCCATTTGAAGGATATGGATTGCTTGGTTGAAAGCAGTACAGATGGTTTGACAGGGTATGAAATTGCGTCCAATGGAGTATTTGACCTTATCATATTGGATATCAATTTGCCTAACAAGGATGGGTTAGATATTTGTAGAGACCTGAGAGCTCACAAAATCAATACACCAATTCTGATGCTCACCGCGAGATCCGAAGAAATAGACAAAATTCTGGGGTTAGAGACTGGTGCGGATGATTACCTGACTAAGCCATTTAGTGTAAGAGAATTTACCGCAAGGGTAAAGGCCATTTTCCGGAGAGTAGAAATGCTAAAGTCTCCAAATGAAAATCTAGAGGAATTTATTACGACAGGAAATATTGAAATAGATCAGAAAAAAAGAAAAGTACTCAAGGCGGGCCAAAGAATTGACCTTACTCCAAAAGAGTATGACCTTCTTAATCTGTTGGCCAAAAATCCAGGACGGAGTTATACAAGAGAAAGACTGCTTTCTTTGATTTGGGGGTATGAATTTAGTGGGTACGAACATACTGTGAATTCACACATCAATCGGCTTAGAGCCAAAATAGAAGACGATCTCAACCAACCATTATACATCCTGACCACTTGGGGTGTAGGCTACCGATTCAATGACGAAATAAACTAAGACATGAAAGACTCGATTTTAAATTCCAGCAATCTATTTTTAAAACTCTCTCTGATTTTCTTGCTGCTTTTGCTGTCCGTTTCAGGAATTTATTTCTATGCTTCTTTTCAAATTGCTGAAAAGCATTTTGAAGAAAAAAATCAAAAGTTGAATGCGGATATTGCTGGTCACATTGCGTCTGAACTCAAACCATTTTTGAATGGTACCTTGAAAGAACAGGCAGCTGATGAAATTATGCATAGTATGATGGCAGTTAATCCTTCTATAGAAGTTTACTTGCTGGATGCAAATGGTAAAATATTGAATTATGTGGCACCATATAAAAAAGTAGTGTTGGATAGCGTAAGTCTTGATCCGATTGAAAACTTTATAGCCAACTATAAGGATGAGGCCATCTTAGGTGATGACCCAAGACAGAAAGGAAGACAAAAGGTATTTTCCGCAAAGAAGATAGAAGAAGAGGGCAAGACCTTGGGATACATTTATGTGATTTTGGCGAGCGAAGAGTATGATTCGGCTAATGAGCAGTTGTTTGGTAGTTATATCTTGAAACTGGGTTCAGTATATGGGCTAATCACTATTTTGGCTGCTATGCTCATTGGCGTATTGGCCATTTGGCTTATTACAAAAAACTTGAGCTCTACCATCCAAACGGTAAAGAGATTTCAGCAAGGTGAGATGAGTGCTCGAATAAAAATCAATAGTGGAGGAGAAATTAGTAGGTTGGCTGAAGCTTTTAATGAAATGGCGGATACCATAGTGGGCAATATAGAAAACCTTAAATCGATGGAAAACCTTCGTCGAGAATTGGTAGGTAATGTTTCCCATGACCTACGTACTCCGCTGGCCGTGATTCATGGGTTTATTGAGACGCTTATAATCAAACAAGATCAACTGACCGAGGAGGAGAAAACGAAATATTTATCACGCGCACTAACGGGTACCGAACGATTAAAAAAATTGGTGGAAGAACTCTTTGAGTTATCCAAGCTGGAAGCCAAACAAATCAAGCCCAGTAAGGAAGCCTTTTTTATTAATGAACTCATGGATGATATTGCTCAGAAATATACCCTTCTTGTTGAGGAAAAGAAGATTAAAATATCAGCGGAAGGGCATGATAAACCTTTTATGGTCTATGCTGATATCAGCTTGATCGAAAGAGTACTTCAAAACCTAATAGACAACGCTATTAAGTTCACACCTGAAAATGGACAAATTAAGCTTAAAATCAATGAGAAAGCACAAGAAGTTGAAATTCAGGTGACTGATACCGGGAATGGAATCCCACAAGACCAGGTACCTTTTGTCTTTGATCGATATCACATTGGTGACAAACGAATTTCTCTAGACATCAATAGTACAGGACTTGGGTTAGCTATCGTTAAAAGAATATTAGAAATCCACAATACTTCGATCAATCTTCAAAGTAAAATTGGTCAAGGAACTACTTTTTCCTTCAGTTTGCCTCAACATTCTGTGTGATAATTAAAAACGGATACACTTCTATTATCTGGTTGTGACATTCTCGTGATACTCTCTGCCAACCTTTGAGTTATAAATTAAAACTAAAGGTTTAGAGACATGAACAAAGTACTATTCACATTATTAGCCATCTCTATCACATTTTATGCTTGTGATGATGACGATGACACAGGAAATTTAGCATTAGATATTTCAGGATTGAATAATCTTGGAGAGGGTTATTTGTACGAAGGTTGGGTGATTGTAGACGGTTCTCCAGTATCAACAGGTACTTTTTCAGTGGATGACGAAGGAGAGTTATCCGCTTCTAGTTTCGCGATAGATGGAGCTATACTTGATGCTGCAACTACGTTTGTATTAAGTATTGAACCGAGCCCTGATTCAGACCCGGCCCCAAGCGCCACCAAAATATTGGGTGGGGACTTCTCTGGAAATACGGCCTCAATAAATATCATGCATGCTGCTGCTTTTGGGACTGGTTTCGGAAGCGTAACAGGTGGGTACATTCTTGCCACACCTACAACGACTATAGACACAGACGAATCAAGTGGAGTCTGGTTCTTGGATAACTCTTCAGGGTCGCCAGCTATAGGATTGAATAACCTTCCAGACCTTAGTGCTCAAACTGGATGGACTTATGAGGGTTGGGCAGTGATGGATGGGGCACCTGTTTCTACAGGTACATTTGATATGGCTGCTGGATTTGATGACAATGCCACTACAACATCATTTAAGGGTGATGACGGTGATGGTCCTGCTTTTCCAGGGGAAGATTTTATTCAGAATGCGCCAAGTGGAATGACTTTTCCTACTGATTTAAAAGGAGCCACTATAGTAATTAGCATTGAGCCAGTACCAGACAATAGCACAGCTCCTTTCACATTGAAACCATTGGCAGGGGAGGTGCCAGCTACACTTGCAGATCATACCTTCCAAACGATGGATAATATTGCCAGCAGCACCTATCCATCGGGTACGATTTCAAGATAATAGGATAAAGCACACAATCTACGTAAAAAAGACTCGCAGCCGGCGAGTCTTTTTTTATGCTTGGTCTACCGCGTAGATATTAATTGCCCTTTCTTTTCCTTTTAGGGCTACCTCACCCAACAATTCTTGTTTAAAGAGATTTAAATTTTTGATTTGTTCAGCGAAAACCTCAGAGACCAATAAATTTTTTCCGAGCTCATTACATTTATCTTGAATCCTGGATCCAGTATTGAGTACATCTCCATGATAGGCAATGTCTCGTTTGATGTATCCTACCTCTGCGGCAGTCACGGCACCTTCGTTGATACCAGCCTTAAACTCAGGAACGAAACCAAACTCTTTTTCGAACTTGTCGGCTTTAGAGGCTAGTGTTTTTTGAAAAGCAAAGAACAGTTCGATGCTTAGCTTACGGGCTTCAAGATCTGAAGAATCCCAAGTCAGTACCGCTTCATCTCCCACATATTGGTAAATCTGTGCGTTGTGATCAAAAACAATTTCATTCAGATAGAGAAAACATTTTTGTATCAGATTAGAATATCTGATATGTCCTAACTTTTCGGCGTAGGCAGTAGAGTCTTTTAAGTCAAGAAACATGAAAATCCTATGTTCAATAACAGGCTTGTGATATTTGCCCATAAACATATGCCAGAGATTTCCAGGGCCGTACTTTTTACTGACCTCTAGAATAAAGTTGATGATGATAGTGAATAAGGTAAGGAAAGTACCAAAAGCAGCGTAAAAGGTCCAACTAGAAAAGGTCAGAATGATGTCTTTTACTCCACGGACCGGCGTAACATCCAAGGTAAGTAGTACGGCAAATACAATGAAAAATGTAAGGATAAAGCCTATGAGGTAAAGCGTGGTTTTTATAAACATTATGCGACCAAACGACTTGTTTCTGATACTAGTATTCTCAGTCAGCCAATAGACAAAATAAAATACAGAACCAAAAAGAAAACCAAATAGCACACCTTCCACATACTGAAACCCAGAAGAGAAATATTCAATGAATTTTTGATTTTCGGTGGTTGGGAATATTTCTAAAAACCGAAACTGGAGGTCTTGAAAAAACATACCTATCGCAGTAATACATAGCGAAGCAATGATCCATGCAATGACCACAAATAACCAATCCCTTGAGTTTTTTTTCCATTTCATGTTTTGAGCAAATCGTTGTGTTGGTTGTTGAACCCTTCAATACCTTGTAATCCTCCTGTGTGTACGCAAATAAGCTTGCTGCCACTGGGGAATTTATCTTTTTTCAACAAATCTATTAGCCCATACATCATTTTTCCGGTATAGATAGGATCCAAAGGAATTTGAGTCTCAAGGTAGAACTGATTTATAAATTTAATAAGATGACTATCGAACTTAGCATAACCCCCAAAGTGGTAGTCATGAATGAGCTCCCAAGATGAATCAATTGTAGACAATTCAGAAATCATATCGTTTAGGTATGATTCACCTTTTAGACTACTAATTCCTATGGCTCGTTGATGGCCTTGGAGACCATTAATAATTCCGGACAAAGTGCCTCCTGTACCTACTGGACACAGGATTGCATCAAAGTCATCAGTAATTTCATCGATCAGTTCTTGTACACCTTTTAGAGCTAAGGGATTAGTTCCTCCTTCTGGAATAACAAAGGCTTGATACTTTTCCCCTAATGCCCGCACCCAGGTTTCATCATTTCGATTCTGATAGGTCTTTCTAGATATAAATTGAAGATCCATCCCGTTGGTGGCTGCTTGCTGTAGGGTGGTATTTGAATTGGCATTTAATTCGTCCCCCCTAATGATCCCAATAGACTTAAAGCCGAATCTTCTACAGGCAGCGGCAGTGGCAGCAATGTGATTAGAATAGGCCCCGCCGAATGTAAGTATCGTACCATATCCTTGAGAATTAGCTTCTAAAAGATTGTATTTGAGTTTGCGCCATTTGTTACCCGAAATTTGGGTATCAATTAGGTCCTCTCGCTTTATGAAGACATCCACTTTTTTCTCAGAAAAAATAGGCAGGTGGATTTGCTCTAGAGGTGTAGGGCTATCTAATTCAAACATGACTCAAATGTAATATGCATTAAGGAAAGGCAGTATTTGAATGAACAACGGATGATATTTTTTATTAATTTGTAGAACCAATTCAAATGAGTCTTTTGGAGATTGGAAAACCAGCAAACTAACCGAGTTTTAAACGCATTGTAATTCTTATATGGCTGAGACACTGACCAGATCGATTGAATCTCAAATAGAGCACACCAAAAGTGAGCGAAGAAAAAACAGATTAAATGCCTATGAGTTAGGTACCGAACTTCTGTTCAAATCTAAAAAAGACCTGGATGAACTAAAGGATATGATTGGAGCGGAGGATGTCCGATACCAGTCTATTGCTAATTTGTTGGCCGCCGAGGTGTTGCAATGTGGCATTGATTATTTCAAGGCGATGAAGGATAACTCAGATTTTTCTGAAGCCAGCTCATTAGAAATTCTAAATAGTGCCAAGGAAATTTCTACGGATACCCAGATCCAGAAACGAATTCAAGATAACATTGAAGGAATAGGTGATTGGGTAAGCAATCAGGCACTAAGAGATAGCCAGAATAACATATATGACTTCAATAAAATTTTATTGAAAACAGCCTTCTCTTTTATGACCTGTGATGGTCATATTGCACCTAACGAAGTAGCATTGATCAGAAAAATGGCTGAAGAGGATCATGCTTTTGGCGATATTGATATTGATACTGAGTTGGACTTCCTGATCGAGGTAATCAACACTATGGGTATGGGCTTCCTAAAAGATTATTTCAAGGTGTTAAAAAATGCTCAGCTGAAACAAGAACAGGAACTCAAGCTTGTCGATATGGCTGTTAATACACTCTATGCGGACGGTAAGGTGGATTACAATGAAGTTAAATTTTTTAGAATCTTCAGGTCATTACTAAGTGTAACAGACAAGCAAATCACTGAATTAAACCCAAATTTACCAGACGAGTTTATAGAGAGTGACATATTTAGCCACTCTTATCTTGGTCAACTGTTTGATGATTACTTTGAAAAGGCAGAGATTCCTACTTTTGAGAAGTTATCGGAGCAAAAGAGGACTGCCTATGTCGATCCAGAAAAATATAAGGATTAATTAAGACTTCATCTGTTCACCAAAGTGCTTTTCTACGATATCCAAAAGGTGTTCTTTCGTGATAGGTTTGGTGATAAAGTCCGATACATCATGATATTTCTCAGCCTTATCTTTATCCAATTTGTTGAGCGAGCTGGTTAGCATGGAGATGACGATTCCACCTCTCAAATCTTTTGGCAGTACTTTGTAGGCATCCAAGAACTCAAATCCATTCATTACAGGCATATTGATATCCAAAAGAATCAATTCAGGTTTGGGGTAGGTGGTGCCATTGGAAGCAAACTCTCCTTTATTTTCTATGTAATCCAAGGCCATTTTCCCATTATGGCACTCATGAATTTGCCCCTTGAAATTACATACATCGGTGAGCAGGTGCTGCTGAAGAAAAAGGGAAGTAGGATCGTCGTCTACTAATAGAATATTCGATATTACGTTGATGTCAATCATTATTTATTAAGTGGTAATCGGTAAGTGGATAGTAAATATAGTGCCTTCGTTAGGAATACTTTTAACTTCTATGTTACCATTATTTTTTTCAATTTGTTCTTTTACTAGGTAAAGCCCAATTCCTGACCCTTGAACTTTAGAATTATCACTAAATCGCTCAAATAGAGTGAACATTTTGTCCCCATGAATCTCTAAATCAATACCAGAACCATTATCCTCGAAAGTTATTTCGACTTGATCGAGATTCTGTTTTGAAGTAATGTTTACCTCAGGGGCTCGATCAGGGTGCGCATATTTTATGGCGTTGGACATCAGGTTTTTCAAAATACTGTTGATATATGCTTCAGAGCCGTAGACCTGAGGTGCCTCGAGAAATATTGCGTTTATTTTGGCCTCAGATTTTTCAATTTCATTGGCCAGTTCTTGTCTCACATTGTTTACTATTTGCTCGAGATCACATTCCTTTTTCTCCAGCTCACCAGACTTTTCATGTTTCAAAAGAGTCATAAAGTCTTCGAAAGTAAGAAGCCACGTATCTATGGATCCGTGAATTCTGCTCATGATTTCAGTCTTCTTATCTTCAGGCAGTTGGCTTGTTCTCAAGATTTCAGAAAGATTTTTAATATTGAGTGCTGGGCCTCTTAGGTCATGGGTTATTTTATAGGTAAGTGTATCCAGAGATTCATTTATCTTTCTAAGGCGACTATTGATATTGTTCTTTTTTTGGTGTGTAGCACCCAACAGGTATCCAGCAACTCCTAATACCAATGGAGCCGTATCGACTACATAGTGAATAACATTCTGCTGATGGAGTAGCAAAATATTAGATAATGAAAAGTCTATATTATTTAACCACGCATCTATAAACTGAGAAAATACAGGAAAGGAAAGTCCAAATAAGACTCCACCGATCGTGTATTTTGCATGCACAGAGAGGGCTTTCTTTTCCATCGCTCCATTGATAAGTATGCTGGATAGGAAGCTTACTATGCGTCCTTATCTCCAAAATCTACTGAATCAGAAATATCATTGACCTGCGACAAGTCAAACATTGGAAGTGTGCTTTCTTTGAAGTAGTTGCTATAGAGTTCCTTGATGTAGATATCAGTGAAAGCATCTTTATGGATAAAGTTCTTTCCTATTTTTGGAAATTTGTCCAGAATTTTTTGATCTGGGGATTTTAGGGCTGTTCTAAGAATTTTAAGAAAATTGATTTCCTCTCTTTTCACTTTGTCATCTGCGGTGATTGTCTGGATAGCAGATTCAAGAAGCAGCAATTCTTGTTCTTCAGTCAAAGTGGAATTGTTCAATTTTTTGAAGTAGTCATCAAAAAAGTCCAAACCTTTTAGGTTGATAAGCTCTATCATCTGATTGAGTTCCTGGTCAATATCGATACCGGTAAGATCAACCTTCTCTTTGGCTAATTGCTTAAGAAATTCAACCTCTTTTGGAGAAATATGACCATCACAGGTCATAAATGAGAAAACTGTCTTAAGGAGAAGTTTGGCGAAATCTGATTGATTTGTCATTTGAATTACATTTTAATGTTGCTGCCTTTGCTGCTTTAAGATAATCAAAATATCTAAAACTAATACTTACCTTTGCCGACTATGCAAGAGGAATCATTAGAAGAAGATTTATACGAACATCATAGAATAGTAGCCGATCCAGGGCAAGAAATTTTGCGATTGGATAAATTTCTAATGGATCGTTTGCCGAATGTGACCCGAAATAAACTACAAGCCGGTATAAAGGATGGTTTTATCAAAGTCAATGACAAAGAAATCAAACCAAACTACAAAGTGCACCCAGGAGACGTGATAGTTGTAGCCTTACCGGAACCTCCTAAGGATACGGATATCGTTCCAGAAGATATTGATATCAATATCATATTTGAAGATGATGATTTGCTTGTGGTAAACAAAGAGCCAGGGATGGTGGTACACCCAGCTTATCAAAATTGGTCTGGAACTTTAGTGAATGCTTTAGCTTATCACTTTAAGAATTTGCCCACCATGCCGAACAATGATGGTAGACCAGGCCTTGTTCATCGCATAGACAAGGATACTTCAGGTCTTTTGGTTATCGCAAAAAGTGAAAAAGCCATGACCAGTCTGGCT
This sequence comes from Reichenbachiella sp., assembly GCF_965233835.1. Lineage (GTDB taxonomy): Bacteria > Bacteroidota > Bacteroidia > Cytophagales > Cyclobacteriaceae > Reichenbachiella. Next base: position 4,783,359 of record NZ_OZ247585.1, on the reverse strand, counting down.
AAACAGTTTTTTGACCATAGTATTGAAAGAACCTATTACTCCTTGGTTTGGGGAGAACCTGTAGAAGACAAGGGTACCATTGATGTTAACTTGGGTAGAAGTTTAAAAGACCGAAGAGTAACGGCCGCTTTTCCTGAAAATGACCATGGGCGAAAGGCCATTACACACTATGAAGTCATCAAAAGACTACGATATGTATCTTTGATTAAATGTAATTTGGAAACAGGCCGAACGCATCAGATTCGTGCCCACATGAAGCACATAGGTCATCCACTTTTTAATGATGTTACTTATGGAGGAGATAAAATATTAAAGGGCACTACATTTAGTAAATACAAGCAGTTTGTTGAAAACTGTTTTAAAATTATTCCAAGACAAGCCCTGCATGCGAAGTCATTAGGATTCGTCCACCCGACCACCAATAAATTTGTTCAATTCGACTCTGAGTTGCCCCAAGATCTCCAGGAGGTGATCGCGAAGTGGGAGCACTATGTCAATCACATAGATTAAATGATTGTAATTAAGTATCTCTGGTATTATTCTTTTTGGTTTATTGTAAGAATCGGTTTACGTCTGTATTACAGCAAGGTGAAAGTAACTGGTTTAGAAAACATTCCTAAAAACACGCCAATCATCTTTGGCTCTAATCATGAAAATGCTTTCATTGATGCCCTACTGATCACTACAAGTAACACAAGGTTTGATCACTACTTAGTACGAGCTGGAGTGTTCAATAACCCCATAGCCAAAGCGTTTTTCAATTCTTTGAACCTGATGCCAGTGTATAGAGCACAAGATGGCGTTAATCCATTGGAAGCCAACAAGCAGATTTTTAAAGCTTGTTTTGAAGCATTAGCCAAGAAGTATGCGGTTATGCTTTTTCCGGAAGGGGAGCATAATTTGAGAAGGCATAGAAGAGTGCTAAAAAAAGGAATTAGTCGAATTGCTCTGGGTGCTGTAAATTTTGAAGGAGGAGCTCAGGAGGTATCAGTTGTGCCTGTGGGTGTTAATTATTCGGACCACTTAGGGTTTAGGTCTACTGTCCATATCGTTTTTGGAAAACCCATTATAGTAAAGAAGCAAGAGGAAAATGCAGAAAATTATAATAAGCTAACAGCCCAATTTGCCGAAGCTTTGAGTCAGGTGCACGTCTCATTGGATAGAAAGGAATATGTTGGACTGGATGCGATTTTCTTCCATGATCAAAAAGCCCATGAATTGATCAATCCGGAGAGAATCAATGAAGCTGCTCGAAAACTATCTGGCAAAACTGATGATATTCATGAAATTGCTGAGCAAAAAAATGATCTGGAAGAGAAGGGAATGTCCTTTCCATTTAGGCCAGTAACCCCGGGTGAAAAATTAGCGATGTTGCTTTTGGCTCCTTTGGCGTTGATTGGATTGTTAGTCAATCTTCCGGTGCTATTACCTGTGTATCTTTTTGTGAAAACTAGGGTAAAAGAAGCTGAATTTGTGGCTTCTCTAAAATTTGGATTTTCCCTACTAGGGTTCTGCATTTGGTGGTGGCACTTATCGGGCTGGGCTTATGATTATACTTCTCAATGGCCAGTTGCTGTGTTGAGTATAGGAGTCTCTTTCATCAGTTTAGTTTCTCTCAATGGGTTCATTAGAAAATGGAAAAGGTTCCAATTAACTCGTTTGCTTTCATCCGATGAAGAAGTAAAAAGTATGTATTTGTCTTTTGTTGAAAAGGTGGATGAAATAAGAAATGGATTATTCCCAAATCGCTGAGGCAAATCTTTGCTTGCCATGCAAGTCTTTGTAAATCTTTGGTTCATTATAGCTGTGGTGTTGAAAGAGCAATAGCGTTTCCTTACCAAATTGCTCATTGATTTCGAAAAACAGAACGCCACCTCTTTTTAGTGCTTTTTTGGCTTTCTCTATAATGGTCTTATAAAAAATCAAAGGGTTTTCGTCTGGAACAAATAGTGCCAGAGCAGGCTCAAAGTCCAATACATTCTTTTTCATTTGCTGCTTTTCCTGGTCCATCACATACGGCGGGTTGCTTACTATCAAATCCAATTCTTTATGTGGAATTTCATCTTCGAGAATATCAAGTGGAGAGAAAACGGCATTCGCATTTAGCTTCGAAGCATTGTGCTGAGCTATTTGGAGGGCTTCCGGACTGATATCATACCCTACAATTTGAGAACCTTCTATGGATAACGCTAGTGAGCAGGCAATACAGCCTGAGCCAGTTCCTATATCAGCCATTTTAGGTTTTTCCCAGTTCTTGTAATTACCGATGATTTGGATAAGTAACTCTGTTTCCTGACGAGGAATTAAAACATTTTTGTCGACGTAAAAAGTATTGCCGTAAAATTCTGCTTCCTTAAAAATATGTTGGATAGGTTCATTTTTGAGTAATCTTTGAACGATTAACTCAAAGTTTTTTAGTTGAAGAGCATCAGGATAATACGGATCATTCACGATGATACTGGTCTTCGAAATATTGAATATTTTTTCTAAAATGATATATGACAAAGCCTGACTTTCCTGAAGTCCAAATATCGGATTGAGAAGAGTAATAGTGTTTTGAAAAGTGTGTTTAGGAAAGTATTCCTCCATCAAACAAAAATAATTAAACGGTGTAAATTTGGTCGTGCTTAATTAGAGAAAGGAAGCCTGCTTCATGACTAATTTTGAAATTTTAATACCAGATAAGAATGAGTAAATCGCAAGACGAGATATACATGCAGCGAGCATTGGAATTAGCCGAACAGGGGCTGGGCGCAGTGAGCCCAAACCCCATGGTAGGCTGTGTAATTGTACATGATGATGCCATAATAGGAGAAGGTTGGCATGAAAGATATGGAGAGGCTCATGCAGAGGTCAATGCGATCAACAAGGTTAAAAATAAAAGGCTGCTGAAGGAATCAACTGCATACGTTACGTTGGAGCCTTGTGCCCATTTTGGAAAAACGCCACCATGTGCAGATTTGCTTATCAAGCATCAAATTAAGCGAGTTGTCATTTGTAATCAGGATAGTTTTCCATTGGTGAATGGTGGAGGAATTGCTAAGTTGATGGAGGCAGGGATTCAAGTAGAAGTAGGTGTGCTTTCCGAAGAGGGAAGAAAACTCAACAAACGGTTTTTCACAAAAGTGGAAAAACAAAGGCCTTATGTAATACTGAAATGGGCCCAAACAGCTGATGGCTTTGTCGCCAGAGAAAACTACGATTCTAAATGGATTAGCGGGGAGCAATCAAGAAAACTGGTGCACAAATGGCGTGCTGAGGAGGATGCCATATGGGTTGGCACCAATACGGCCAAACATGATAATCCTAAATTAAATGTAAGAGATTGGGAAGGAGATGACCCTATCAGGTTGGTTATTGATAAAAACTTAGTCCTGAGCCAGAATTTGCATTTATTTGATCAGGAGATTCCCACCATTTGTTACAATCTTAAAAAAGAAGGAAAAGACGAGAATTTGGAGTGGGTGAAAGTTAGAAATGAGAAGCTGCTCGACGACATCTTCTTTGATATGAGACAGCGTGGCATCCAATCTGTATTTGTGGAAGGGGGAGCACATTTGCTTCAATCAATCATAGATCAGGGATTGTGGGATGAGGCTAGGATCTTCTCGAGTAAGACACGGTTTGAAAATGGCATTCCAGCTCCTGATTTGAGGCATGTTGCCCAAGAAACGCTTCAAATTGAAAATGATCGATTAGAGACTTTTTATAACAAATAAAAAAAGCCTTTCTGATCAATTTCAGAAAGGCTTTTGATTAGTTGTTTTTTATTCGATCAACTACCGCATCCTACGCACTCGAATTGTGAGTTAGCTTCACCTTCTTTGTCGTTAGCAGGAATGAAGTTTGTGTTTTCCTCTTTCGATACGGTAAACTTGATCGCATCAGCAGCGGCTTTAGTTCTCAAGTAGTACATGCCAGTTTTCAATCCTTTCTCCCATGCGTAGAAGTGCATCGAGGTCATCTTACCGAAGTTAGGCTCTTGCAAGTGGATGTTTAAGCTCTGGCTTTGGCAGATGTAAGCGCCTCTGTCCGCTGACATGTCGATGATCGACTTTTGAGAAATTTCCCAAACTGTTTTGTAGAGATCTTTAATGTTTTGCGGAATCTCAGGAATGTTTTGGATAGATCCATTTGCAGTCATGATTCTATTTTTCATGCTGTCATCCCAAAGGTTCAAAGCAATCAAATCGTTCATCAAGTGCTTGTTTACCACGATGAACTCACCTGAAAGTACTCTTCTGGTATAGATGTTAGAAGTGTATGGTTCGAAGCATTCGTTGTTGCCCAAGATCTGAGAAGTAGAAGCAGTTGGCATTGGAGCCAAAAGCAATGAATTTCTTACGCCATGTTTTTTCACTTCTTTCTTCAGGCTTGTCCAATCCCATCTTTCGGAAGGAGTAACATTCCACATGTCATATTGGAAGATACCTTTTGATACCGGAGATCCTTTGAACGTCTCATAAGCACCATCAACTTTAGCTATATCTTTTGAAGCAGTCATCGAAGCGAAATAGATAGTCTCAAAAATTTCACTGTTCAACTGTCTGGCTTCCGGTGAGTCAAAGGGCATTTTCATTTGAATGAAAGTATCTGCCAATCCCTGAACTCCGATACCGATAGGACGGTGTCTCATGTTCGAGTTTTTAGCCTCCGGAACTGGGTAGTAATTGACATCAATTACTTTATTCAAGTTCTTTGTGATCACATAAGTGATATCGTAAAGCTTTTGGTGATCGAACATGCCATCTTCTGTAATGTACATTGGCAAGGCAATAGAAGCCAAGTTACAAACTGCTACTTCATCAGGAGAAGTGTACTCCATGATTTCCGTACATAAGTTGGATGACTTAATCGTACCTAAGTTTTTCTGATTCGATTTCTTGTTGGCCGAATCCTTGAAAAGCATGTAAGGTGTGCCAGTTTCTATCTGAGATTCGAGCACTTCAAACCACAAGTCTTGTGCCTTGATAGTTTTTCTGCCTTTTCCTTCAGATTCGTATCTTTCGTACAGCTTCTCGAATTCGTCTCCGTAGGCATCAGCCAATCCCGGACATTCGTTTGGACACATTAATGTCCAGTCGCCGTTTTCTTTTACTCGTTTCATGAATAAGTCAGGCACCCATAGTGCATAGAACAAGTCTCTTGCTCTCATTTCTTCCTTACCATGATTCTTTTTCAAATCAAGGAATTCGAAGATATCCGCATGCCAAGGCTCAAGATAGATAGCAAAGCTACCTTTTCTTTTTCCACCGCCCTGATCTACATATCGAGCAGTCATATCGAAGTTTCTCAACATCGGTACGATACCATTTGATACGCCGTTAGTTCCTTTGATGTAAGATCCTGTAGCTCTTACATTGTGGATGCTTAGTCCAATACCGCCAGCTGATTGAGAGATTTTAGCTGTTTGCTTCAATGTATCGTATATCCCATCGATACTATCATCCTTCATAGTCAGAAGGAAACATGAAGATAACTGTGGTTTTGGAGTCCCTGCGTTAAATAGTGTTGGAGTTGCATGCGTAAACCATTTTTCTGAGAGTAGGTTGTACGTTTCGATTGCTGCCTCAATGTCTTCTTTGTGAATACCAATAGCCACACGCATCAACATGTGTTGTGGTCTTTCCACAATTTGCCCATCCAATTTCATCAAATACGAACGCTCCAAGGTTTTGAACCCGAAGTAATCGTAGCTAAAGTCTCTGTCATAAATGATAGAAGAATCTAGTAGCGCCGCATTTTTCTTGATAATACCATATACATCAGTGGCTAGGAGCGAAGCATTCTCTCCTGTCTTTGGATCGATGTATGTGTAAAGCCTTTTCATCGTGTTAGAGAAAGACTTACTCGTTGTCTTGTGCAGGTTAGAAATAGCAATTCTAGCTGCGAGTTTAGCAAAGTCAGGGTGAACAGTGGTCAACGAAGCAGCAGTTTCAGCAGCAAGGTTGTCCAACTCTACAGTAGTTACTCCATCATAAATTCCAGAAATCACCTTTTTGGCGATATCGACTGGCTCAATGAAGTTGGTATTTAGTCCGTAGCAGAGTTTTTCTATTCTGGCGGTGACTTTGTCGAATTTGACGGATTCTCTCCTTCCGTCTCTTTTAAGTACTAACATAAGGCAAACAGGTTATAAGTATTAGGGATATATACGTATATAATATTTTAAAAATCTTCGTCTAAACTAAATTTAACTGAGTCGTCATTTGCATCTTTCATGACTCCCGCCTTTTGATACTCAGCTACTCTCTTTTCAAAGAAGTTGGTTTTCCCTTGCAGGGAAATCATTTCCATAAAGTCAAATGGGTTTGTCGCATTATATTGCTTAGAGCAGCCAAGCTCAAGCAATAGTCTATCAGCTACAAACTCAATATACTGACACATCAACTCTGCATTCATTCCAATCAGCTTCACTGGAATAGCGTCTGTTACAAATTCTTTTTCTATTTCTACTGCGTCTATAATGATCTTCTCCACTGTCTCTGTAGAGAGCTTATTCACTAAGTGATCGTTATATAATAAACATGCAAAATCACAGTGCAGGCCTTCGTCTCTTGAAATTAATTCGTTAGAGAAGGTAAGTCCTGGCATCAAGCCTCGCTTCTTCAACCAGAAGATAGAGCAGAAGCTGCCTGAGAAGAAGATTCCCTCTACTGCAGCGAATGCAATCAGTCTTTCGGCAAAAGATCCATTGTCGATCCATCTCAAAGCCCAGTCTGCTTTCTTTTTAACGCATGGAATTGTTTCTACCGCGTGGAATAATTTATCTTTCTCTTTATTGTCCTTTACATAAGTATCAATCAATAAGGAATAGGTTTCTGAGTGAATGTTTTCGATGGCAATTTGGAAGCCGTAGAAGAATTTAGCTTCTGTGTATTGAACCTCTGCAACGAAGTTCTCTGCTAGGTTTTCATTTACTATGCCATCACTCGCAGCAAAGAAGGCTAATACATGAGTAATAAAATGACGCTCGCCGTCATTTAAGTTCTCCCAATCTTTTAGGTCTTGACTGAGATCAATTTCTTCAGCAGTCCAAAAGCTTGCTTCCGCCTTTTTATAGAATTGCCAGATGTCATCTTTTTCGATGGGAAATAGTACAAACCTGTCCTTATTCTCTCTAAGTATAGGTTCGTCCTGTGAGATGTCTTTTGCCATTTTTCTTTACTTCATTTCTTTTTGAAAAGGACAAATAATAGTCGTGACTAATGATACTGAAGCCAGTCATTATTCGCCTTTTTCGTGTCCTACACGAGGTAGGACGGTGGTGTTCATTTCTCTATTGGATTACTTGTTCGTTAGTGTGTCGAGTCCTTTGAACAAGCAGTACAAATATGAAAAAAAGAAGGTAAAAAGACAAGGCCGAAATGGCCCTCAAAACATGATTCTTGACGCGATAAAAAAAACATTTAAATGATTGAAATATAGCGTGTTGAAAGCCTTGATTTTAAACCATAACTTCTATTCATTTGCGCTTGAATCGGGGATGCAAAAAAGATGAATTTTTTTTTATTTTTTTATATCGACTAAAATGCTATTGAAAGGGTTTGATTTCTCTTAGATAAATTTTACTTTTGCAAACCAATTTTTAAAACTGGATTTATTACAAATTATGTACGCAATAGTTGATATAGCCGGTAAGCAGTTCAAAGTAACGCAAGATCAGTATGTTTACACTCCTCGTTTGGAGGGTGAAGCTGGCGCTTCCGTAGAGTTTGACCGTGTATTGTTGATTGACAACAATGGTAAGGTCAAAGTAGGTGCCCCAACAGTGAAGGGCGCTAAGGTTTCAGGAAAAATCCTTGCTCAGGAGAAAGATGACAAAGTACTTGTCTTCAAGAAAAAGAGAAGAAAAGGATACAAGGTGAAAAATGGCCACAGACAGTCATTAACTAAAGTTTTAATCGAAAATATTAAATAATATAATACCATGGCACATAAGAAAGGAGCAGGTAGTTCGAAAAACGGAAGAGAATCCCATAGTAAACGATTGGGTGTGAAGATATTTGGTGGACAAGACATTGTTGCTGGAAATATCATCGTAAGACAAAGAGGAACGCAACACCATCCAGGAGAAAATGTTGGAATGGGAAAAGACCACACTTTGTTCGCATTGACCGACGGTGTAGTTGAGTTCAAAAAAGGAAGACAAAACAGATCTTTCGTATCAGTAGTTACTCCTGACGCGAAGGCTTAATTAGTCTGTTTAGAATATAAAAAAGCCATCCTGTCCCGATAGTTATCGAGGACGGGATGGCTTTTCTTGTTTTCAAATAGTGCACCTTTGGTTTATGGCTTTTCAAATGAATAGAGCCAATCATAGATACTTTCATCAAATGGATCGTATGCTGGGTCGGTTGTGCCTTGCCCACTTCCATTATATGTCCTAGCCCAAGAATTGTGTCCAACATGTGGGTATATTGAAAGTTTAGCTTCAGTAGAAGGATTGGCTGAATTGATTGCATTAATCATTTGAATTGACGAGGTGTGAGAAATTATGGCATCCGCTTTGCCGTGAAATGCCCATACACCGATATTTTTGAACTTATCGGCATCCGACTGATTTCCCCATCCTGCAATTGGAACTATTGCAACCGCATAACTAGCTTCTGCTTTGTCTCCAATGTAATTGAAGCAACCATTAGCTCCCATGCTAAAGCCTGTCATATAAATACGCTTGGTATCAATTTGCAGTTTGTCGATGAGATAACCAATAAACTCGTGAAGGAGATCGGTATCCCAGGGCGTGGAAGATTGGGGTGACGCAACTAATATCGGTTGAGAGGGTGCCCACAGCCCTTTATCAATCAAATGCGGAGGTCCATCATATAATAATTGTTTTAGTACTTCAGGGTTAGTTGCACTATTGCCTCGCGCACCTCCTCCATGCAAATGAATAAGTAATGGGTATATTTCAGACGCCGTACTATCATATACATCAGGTGTATATAAATAAAACCCAAATGGGGCAGCAGTAGATTGATTTAGAAATGCTACCTGTTTTCCTGGTTCTGCTACAAATGGAGTTAGAGTAGTGGCTTGTTGCGATTCATGCTTTTGAGGAAGTAAAGAATCTTCGTCGTCGCACGCCCATAAGAGCATTAGCAAGAAAATAAGTCCGTATTGGAGTATCATGATTTTAAAACAAACTAAACGACATCTTCCTCTAATTTACTCAAGTCAAATTCCTTCAGGAACTTTTGCGCTTCATTCACATTTTGAAATTCAAAATTTTTGATCTCACCGCCGGATGTGTGTATATCTACTTTTACAAGTACTACTCTGGGACCGTCGTTCAGCGGATCTTCTACAAACTGAGTTGTTTCCGTCAGTTTGAAGTCGCTGGCTGATTTTTGTTTTGAAAGTTTTACGGTTCTTCTTTTAATGCGCTTGCAGTAGGAGCATTTGTAATGCTTAATTAATTCACCTTCTTGGTTTTCAGTAACTTCTTGAGTGATCTCTTCTTTTTCGAGCCTCAAAGTTTGGAACCCACAGCGATCACACTCCATAGCATGCAGTCGGCCTTCGTATTTTTCAATATGGGTATCGCCGGTTTCCACATCAATCCAAACATCATAGTCTACAGAAAATACATCTTCTTCAGCTTGCATGCCTTCATCCAAATAAGCATCTTCTTCCTCTTCGCTCAACAGCTTCATGGTGTTACCTGTTTTGGGATTCACTCTGGGTTCGTACCTATAAACTTTTAGCCTCTTGGCTTGTTGAGTCGGGTAATAAAATTTTAGCATAAGTAAAGCCACATATCCATAAAGTACACCGATACATAAAGAGATGAATAATCGAATCCAAAACCATAAGAAAGAATGATTCAGGCCTTCGGCTTCATAGGTATTGCAGATGAAAAATATAGCAGCAGCTATAGAAAAGTGTGCGCTTAGCAAAAAACCATATTCTTTTTTACTCACCAAGTCGTACTTGTCCTTGAATGTTTTGGTACTTGCAAGCTTTATTTTGTAATAGGTAAATATGATAATTCCAATACCAAGAAAGACTGGTGAAAGAATATACATGGCCGTTCCCCATGTAGATAAAAAATTTACAATTGATTCACTCATTATTGATTTAGTGTTAGTTGATTTAAATAGTTAAGTCTTTGTTCTCTGTAGAATTAATGTTGCACAGGCTATACATCTAAAGATAGAAAAAATTATATGCCGTTAATATTCTGTTTGCTTGATTTTAACATCATAGAAGGTGTGAACCTTTATAAGTTCAATAAATTATTTGGTTTAATGATGGAATAATTGTTTTGAGTTGTTTTAAAAGAAGAGGATTAATTGAAGAAATAAGAAATTAATTTTTTTCAATTAGTCAAATCCATAATGTTATTTTTAGCATTATAAGATTGTTAGGTTAGATTTGATTGTGAAATAATCGAACTGGACAAGTATAGAATTCTTGTTGGTTTTGTTTGTATTATTTCAAGAATGTTAAGTGATTAAAACGGTGAAGCAAAAAATCATAGGTATTGTTCTATTACTATGCTGTTTGGGTAGTTGTATTCAAATAGAAAACACAAAAGATACACAGGTCAAAAAATCTATTGTATCTGATGTGTCGAATTTGGGAGCCGAGGTAGTAGAAGAAACAGAGCATGAGACGGTTTCACTCCTTGGTCAAAAGCTGTATCCACCGGATCTTCCAGAAAGCGTTGAGAAGAAGCGGCAAGCGCTATTAGTTACAGCGGAAGAGAATTTTAGTAACAACCCTGATAGTCTTGATGATATCATTTGGTACGGAAGAAGGCTGTCTTACCTCTATCAGTATAAATATGCCATTCAGATTTACACTTTAGGCTTGAATAAGTTTCCCGAGTCCTACAAGCTATATAGACACAGAGGACATCGGTATCTGTCCATTAGACAGTTTGATAAGGCAATTCAAGATTTAGAACGGGCCGTTTTTTATTCAAGGAATGTCCCAATTGAAATGGAAGCTGATGGGTTGCCTAATAGAAGAAACATTCCAAGAAATTCTGTTCAATTCAATATTTGGTATCATTTGGGGTTGGCTTATTACATGAAAGGAAACTATGACAAATCTGTATCTGCTTATAAAAAGTGCATTTCAATCGCAGATAATGATGATATGCTTGTGTCAGCAACGGACTGGTTATTTATGACTTATAGAAAGTTGGGCAATACTGAGGCTGCTCAAGCTTTGTTAGAACCCATAAAAGCCAAAATGAATGTGATTGAAAATTACGCATATCACAATAGACTCCTATTGTATAAGGGCTTAAAAGAGCCAGAGCAGTTGTTTGATGTGAAAGCTGACAAAGATGTATCCATCGATGATATTACTCTAGGCTATGGAGTTGGCAACTGGTACTATTATAATGGTGATGCTGAACGTGCTGTGGGCATTTTTAACCAAATTATGGACAGTCCTTATTGGATGGCCTTTGGTTACATCGCAGCAGAAGTAGAGCTCTCTAACTTAAATACTGGTTCTTAACCGATTTCCACTTTTACATCATCACTTTCTGGGTGACCAACACAAAGAAGCACGTATCCTTCTGATTTTTCCTCATCAGACAGTCCGTCGTCTTCGTCCATTTTGATGGTTCCTTGCAGGCACTTACCTCTACAGGCTGTGCAGAGCCCACTTTGACAGGAGTAAGGCATATCTATGTTGCGATCCAAGCCAGCTTCGAGGATGGTTTTATTCGCAGGTACTTCGTAGGTGTATTCCTCACCTTCTAATAAGATGGTTACTTCTTTGGCTCCGTTGGCATCAGCGATGATGGCACTAGGAGAAGTATTGCCAGCAACGAAGCTCTCCTTAAATTTTTTGTCTTCTGGTATTTTAAGTTCTTCCAGTGTTTCCCATACAATGTTCATCAGAGGCTCTGGTCCACAGGTCATGAAAGAGAAATCTGAATACTCCTCACCTTTCAATTCAGTAATAATTTCAGAGATCTTTTCTTTAGTCATGTACCCCACATGTCCCGACCATTCAGCAGGAGGAGTTTCTAAAAAATGAACAACATCCAATCTTTCCTTGTATTCTTCCTGAAGAGATTCTATAACACTTTTGAAAATGATTGAATCAATATCCCGATTGGCATATACAAGCGAAACTCTACTTTCTGTTTCATTTTTCAGCAATGACTTAGCAATAGACATCAATGGTGTAACTCCACTACCTCCCCCAAAAAGGAATACTTGTTTTTTGTTAGAAGGAGCGATATCCAAAACGAATGAACCCATAGGTTCCATGATTTGAATTACATCCCCCGTTTTTACTTCGGTATTGATATAATTGGACATGATGCCACCATCTACAGCTTTTACCGTTACCGCTGGCAGTTCTCCAAGAGATGGTGCGCTGCACAATGAGTAAGCTCTTCTCACTTTTTTTCCGTTAATGGTCAGAATCAAAGTGATGAATTGACCAGGTTGATAGCTAAGATCACCATTTTCAGGCTGTTCGAATACCAAAGTAACCGCGTCATTGGTTTCCTTAACCACTTCCTTTACTGTCAAGTTGATGTATCTTGAATCAGTATTTTCCTTCTTCTTTTTTTTCTTAAAAAAACCAAAAGCCATTTTATATATTTTTAAGGGTCAACGCCCTGTGTTTGTAATCGTAATTTTGTGGGGCAAAATTAAGTGCTATTTGGCTGTTGCCAAAATCATTTGATAGACTTAATTGATGAGTTCATTTGAATAGTTTCTGACTTGGAAATCTCACAGGCTCCGCAGCCTTTTGCACAACCGACTTTTGCGGTAAACTCCTGGTAAATTTTTCTAACAACAAAAAAAGTTGCCAGGCCGAAAAGCATCCAAATCAATAATTCCTGTACCATTTGATGGCAAAATTACCAGTGCTTTTTGATAATCGCTAGCATTTCTGCATGTATCGTATTAGCAGCCAGAATTTCTCGACCGAAGAGGTAATTGTCACCACCAGAAAAATCAGTTACCTTACCCCCTGCTTCTTCTACAATCAAAGCCCCTGCTGCTATATCCCATGGGTTTAGATTGTACTCAAAATAGCCTTCGTATCGACCAAGTCCCACGTATACCAAATCAATGGCCGCACTGCCTAGCCTTCTCAATCCGTGTGCATTTTGCATTAGTTCATTTAAGATAGATTGGTATTCCGGCATTCTATCAAAGTCGTAGTAGGGAAATCCTGTGGCAAGCAAACTGTCTCCGAGCGTCGGTAGTTTAGAGACCTGTATTGATTTATCATTACACGAGGCACCTCCATTTTTGTAAGCATGGAAGCAGTCGTCTCGGCCAATGTCATATACCACGCCCGATACAATTTCTTTTCCTTTGGATAAGGCGATACTAGTAGAATAAATTGGTAGCCCATGGATAAAATTTGTGGTACCGTCCAATGGGTCGATAATCCACTTATATTCAGTTTCTGATTCCTTTTCGGTACCCTCCTCTGTGATGAACCCGGCTTCAGGCAGAATCTGTTTGAGCTGCGCTACCATTTTTTTCTCGGCTTCCTTATCTACATAAGAGACCAAGTCGTTTTTGCCTTTGAGCTCTACGTCTTCGTAGTCAAAACTTTCCGCTTCTTTTTTTATAAATGCTCCACATTCTAGGGATAGGTCTACGACTTGTTTGGTAATGTTTTTCAGATTCATTTTCCTGCAATTATCACTACTATTTCTCCTTTTATTTTTTGTTCTCCAAAGTGGTCGATGATTTCCTGAATAGTACCATTCACGGTTTCTTCATATAATTTAGTCAATTCTCTAGACACTGAGGCCTGTCGTTCAAAACCGAGGGTCTCACCAAATTGCTTGAGTGCTTTTACCAGACGGTGAGGTGACTCGTAAAAGATCATCGTCCTCGTTTCTTCAACCAAAGCTTGCAGGCGAGTGTGTCTTCCCTTTTTTTGTGGCAAAAAACCTTCGAATACGAATCGGTCACTTGGCAAGCCAGAGGCAACCAATGCAGGAACAAATGCGGTAGCTCCAGGTAGGCATTCCAATTTGACATCAGCTTTTAGGCACTCACGTACTAATAGAAAGCCTGGGTCACTGATAGCAGGAGTACCCGCATCTGAGACCAGAGCCATAGTTTTTCCTGTCTTCAGCTCCTCGACTAGCTTGTCGATCAGTTTGTGTTCATTATGGATGTGATAGCTTTTGAGTTGGCTTTTAATGTCGTAGTGCTTGAGTAATGTGCCTGTGGTTCGAGTATCTTCGGCTAGAATGATGTCCACAGTTTTTAATACCTCTAAAGCGCGTAAAGTGATGTCTGCCAAATTTCCGATGGGTGTGGGGACAAGATATAGAGAAGCGTTAAATTCCATTAGTTGAGCAAGGAGTCTATAGTTTGCGCTAGTTTTCGATCTTTTTCAGTCACAATATTTCCTGCATCATGGGTCGATAGTGTGATAGTTACTTGATTGTAAACATTAGACCAGTTGGGATGATGATTCATTTTTTCTGCTTCAATTGCCACTTTGGTCATAAAGCCAAAGGCCTCAGTAAAATTCTTGAACTTAAAAGTTCTTGTTAGGGTGTCGTTTTCTTCTTGCCACATAGTCGTAAAAATAGGTAGATACTAGCCTAAAGTTATAAACTTTGAGAAAGTTCATGGGAATGAAGCCTGAAGTCTTTCCGGCTTTGTTATCATTGCGAGATGCAAGAAGTCCCTACTATAGAACTGCTCGGTCTACAGGTAACTGAGCCCATGACATGGATTACCAATTGGATGGTAGCTTTTGCCTGTTTTGTTTTTGGCCATAGGCTGTTTTATGACGATCGTGCAGACCTCTCACAGAAGTTTTGGGCACTATTTTTCTTATTTATGGGCATAGCTTCTATAACTGGTGGGACAGCTCATGGATTTATCCACTATGTGGGTCATAAATTTCATCATGCGGCTTGGCTCCTAAGTGGCATTTCTATTTTTTGTGCACAGCTAGCCGTACTGCCTTTGATAGAGAATCCTAAAATCAAATCCTTCGTTAGAATTTTCTGCTATACACAGCTGATGGTTATGTCGGCGTCAGTGCTAATCTTTCAACATTTTTCTAGTGTGTTAATTGATTCTATTGTTGGTTTGATAGGGGTGGTTATTCCTGTGTCGTTGGCTCACTATGCGAGATATAAGGACAAAAGATCTGCATTAGTTATTATAGGAGTACTTACTAATTTGATACCAGCCATTATTCACCTGTTGAAGATTTCCATCAATGAATGGTTCAACTTCAACGACATTAGTCATGTAGTCATGATTGGGTGTTTTTATGTGATGTACAAAGCGGCCAGGACTGATGTCAACCCAGCGCCGGTTGAGATAGTGAATGCCTAACTAATCTTTCAACAACTCTGGCAACCAACTTACCATCTCTGGAAAAAGAATAACTGCTACAAGTAGTAATATTTGGATTGCTACAAAAGGAATAATTCCCCTATATAGATGACTGGTTTTAATCTCTGGTGGCGCTACACCTTTGAGGTAGAATAGGGAAAATCCAAAAGGTGGTGTAAGGAAACTGGTCTGCAGATTGAGTGCAATCAATATGCCGATCCAAATTAAATCCACACCCATGGCAGCAAAGATAGGTGCGGCAACAGGCACGATAATGAAAATGATTTCAATGAAATCGATAAAGAAACCCGCCACAAAAACTACTAATAGCACTACGGCTAGAAACAAATGAGGAGAGAGCCCTCCTTGCGTGATAAGGTCGGAAAGTAGACGATCTCCGCCCATTGCACGAAACACTAAAGAAAATGAGGTGGCTCCTACTAAAATCATAAATACCATACAAGTAAGAAATGTTGTGTCTCGCATCACTTCTTTCAGAATTGAGATATTGAGTTTTTTTTGAATAGCTGTTAGGACAATGGCACCGATCGCACCAACAGCTGCTGCTTCAGTAGGAGAGGCTATTCCAGCGAAAATGGACCCTAGTACCAAAAGAATGAGCATAAATGGAAGCACAAAGGCAACCACTATTCTTTTCCAGGCTCCATCTGACCAAAAGTTTTGACGCTCCTCTGCACTGATGCTTGGGGCTGATTCTGGCTTGATATAAGAAACTGCTATGATATAAATGATATAAAGCCCTACAAGGACCACACCTGGTACGATGGCAGCCGTGAAGAGGTCTCCTACTGAAACATTCAGTACAGTGCCCAAAAGGACTAGTACAACAGAAGGAGGAATGATTTGCCCCAAAGTACCAGACGAGGCGATGGTGCCCGTGGCTAAAGTTGGGGAATAACCTCGTTTGAGCATGGTAGGCAAGCTGATCATGCCCATGGTGATGACCGTAGCTCCTACGATACCCGTGGATGCTGCTAGCATACCTCCAACAATCACCACTGAGACAGCCAGTCCACCTTTCATTTTGCCAAATAGACTGGCCATGGTATTGAGTAGACTTTCAGCTAATCCGGATTTTTCAAGCATTATGCCCATAAATACAAAGAGCGGAACAGCGATCAGTACGAAGTTGTGCATGGTGCCATAAATCCGCAGAGAAAGCAGGTAGAAAAAGTCGATATCATAAATCAGCACACCTGCCAAGATTGAAAGTCCGCCGAGCGTAAATGCCACTGGATATCCGAAAAGGATCAGAACAAAGACCAGGGTGAAGAGTAAAAGAGGTAAATATTCTGAAATCATCTATTTGTTGAATTGAGTAGATGAGATAAAGAATTAAGCCCTTCTGAAATGGCTTGAACCAACAGTAAAGTTGCTCCAAGTGGTATGGTCGATTTGATAACAAATCGATGAGGTAAACCGCCTGGCTCGGGACTGGATTCAGCAATTTTCCAGGCATCTAGAGCAAATGGAATTGAAGTTTGAATGACGACTAAACAGAATGGAATAAGGAAAATGAGTGTGCCAATCAAATTGACCCATGCCTTTTTGTTTTCACTAAACCTAGAATAGAAAACGTCAACACGAACGTGCTTGTTATGCTTAAGTGCATAGGCCGATCCAAGCAAAAACAAAGTAGCAAAGAGATGCCATTCGAGTTCCTGGTTGGCTGAGCTGCTCCAGCTGAAAGCATATCTTAAGACTACATCCAGACCTATCAATATGACCAGTAAGAGGCTGAGCCATGAGACTAGTCGTCCTGTTTTTTCAGTGAACTGATTGATATGTTGAATAAACTTATTCATGGAAATTCAGCTCGCAAAATAGGGAGATTTTTTTACCTATAATATCTCAAACATCTATTTGTGTTGAATCCCCTGACGAGAGGCCATGATGGCTGGCTGAACTGACGCCACAAACGTGATAAAGATAATAGTAAAGGCAGTAAACAGAAAGTCAGTGGCAATGATTTCAATAGGGTAGGCTTGTGTTACTGATGAGGCCACTCCCATCGAGATAATGCCATAGGTCTGTTGCAACCAAGAAATAGTGAATCCGAGAATGAGTCCGCTCCCAGCGCCAATAAAGGCAATAATTGCTCCTTCTGTTAAGAATATTTTGCGGATTAGTTTTTTTGAAGCTCCCATGGCAAACAGGCTACTGATATCTGGCTTTTTTTCAATGACCAACATGGAAAGAGAAAAGAAGATGTTGATAGAAGCAATGCCTACAATCATCGAGAAAATGATGAACACAAAAAGTTTCTCAATCTTCAGTACCTTGTATAAGTCGGCATGCTGCTGGTCGCTATTGAGCACCGTATACGAATCACCTAAGGCCTTAGATAGTTTAGATTGAATTCGTAACAAATCCATTTCTGGATCTACCATCAGCTCCAACGAGGTTCGCTTACCTTTATAGTCGAATAACCTTTCAGTAAAATTTATAGGCACGAACACATAGTTGTCATCATATTGTTGCTCCAATGCGAAAACAGCACCGGGCATAATATTCGCACGGTTATAATATTTGTAAGGGTCTATTGTACCTGGTTTTACATTTTTGGGGTAGAAAAACTGTAAGGCCAAAAAATCATTCCGAAGCGAGACGCCCAGGTTGAATTGTATACCTCTGCCGATGATTGCATAAGAGGTGTTGTTGTCTTCAAACTTTAGTTCTCCTTGCCGAATAGCATCCTTCATTCGTCCCTGTTCGACGAAATTGTCACTCATGCCCTTAATCTTGACGATCATTTGAGCATCATTGTAACGAATCAAGGCGTTGTCTTCGATGACTTCCGCAATGTCTAGAATACCATCTATGCTTTCAATTTTAGTTTTTAAGTCTTCAGTAAACTGAAATGACTTGCCTTCACTCGGTAATACCTGCAGCGGTGCATCAAAGGTGCCATAGATTGATCGTAAAAGCCCTTCCATGCCGTTGAATACTGAGAGTACAATGATCAAAGCGGCCGTGCCGATCGACACCACGAGCATAGATATAATGGCTATGATGTTGATGAAATTTTTCTTCTTCTTAGAGAAGAAATAACGCTTCGATATAAAAAATGGGAGGTTCAAATGTTAATCTTCACTTTCGTCTTCTTCCGATGCAGGAGGGATATGAAGACCCGACAATAAGTCTTCGATTTTCTGAGCGTTTTCCTGGGTGTCATCCAGATAGAAATTAAGGTCAGGAACTACGCGCACCTGTTTGCCAATTTTTAGCCCGAGTGCTTTTCTGATTTCACTCTTTTTGGATTTTACTAATTCAAGAAATGCTGGTTCGTCTTCTACCATCATGAGGCTCAAAAAAACTCTTGCAAAGCTCAGGTCAGGGCTGACTTCTACATCCGTAATCGTAACGAATGCATTACCAAACCAATGTCTGGAATCTCTTTGGAATAATTCGCTCAGGTCTTTTTTGATTAACCCTGCGTACTTCAGTTGTCTCGTGCTACTCATATCTCACTGCAAATATCCCGATTAATTTATATTATATTTTATTAAAACCTTATTTTCGTCGGCGTTCAGTTTCATAAAAAATAATAAGTTGTCTGTAATGCACTAAGCAGACATGGATAAAATCTATTTTTGTGGCTTAAGCATATTATCAAATCAAACGAAGTAAGTCTTGCTCACATTCTTTAAAACCAACGATCCTTACCGTCTAGTTGGTGTTTTTTTGCTTTTATTGGTTATCCGGGTACCTATGTTTATTTCAGGAGTTCCGATGATCTTGCCTGAGTTGAAGTGGTTGTTGATAGGTGAACGTTTGGGTTCCGGTGATTATATTATGTATCAGGATGTTTGGGATTACACAGCTCCTCTTGCAGTGTTTGTTTACAAGTGGTTCTTTATTCTCTTTGGCAAGACACGTGTACCTTATTTGATTTTTTCTGTTTTGCTGGTAGTGGCGCAGGCCGGCATTTTCAATAATGTCATGCTCAGAAACAAAGCGTACAACGGAAGTACCTATGTGCCGGCGCTTCTGTACATGGTATTCATGAATTCCTTTTTTGATTTTCTGACGCTATCGCCGGTTTTGCTTAGTATGACTTTTGTCTTGCTGGCGATGAATAATCTCTTTAAGAGAATGGATAATCAGACCAAAGATGAGCTATTCATTTTCACAGGAGTATTCTTGGGAATTGCTACGTTATTCTACTTGCCTGCTTTTTGGTTTTTTGTTGTCACCATTCTTTCGCTGGTACTTTATACAGGTTCCATTCTTCGACGAATGATGTTGCTGGTTTATGGTTTTGCCATGGTAGCTGGGTTAGCTAGCTTGTATTTCTATTGGTTCGATGATTATTTGATTTTCCAGCACCATGTAGTGAACTCCTTGTGGGTCATAGATACCATCAAATATCTAAACTGGACTGAGTTGACCATTATCACCGCTGTGCCGCTGTTGATATTTTTCACTTCTATTTATAAGGTTCGAAAGCTGGGTAAATACATCAACTTCCAGGAAAAAATACAGCAAGTGATGTTGATGTTTTTTCTGTCCGGCTTTTTTGCGTTAATGATGGCTAGAGAAGTATCTACATACCAACTTATATTCTTCGTGCCTTCGGTGGCTTTTTTTGTAGCGCACTATTTACTGCTTATAAAGAATTGGATTATTGCTGAGCTGAGCGTCGGCATCATTATAATCCTGGTTTTGTATAACCATCTGGCTTTTTCCAACAAATGGTTTCATGTAGACCGGTTTGTGAGCTATGAGCCAATGATGATTAATGAAAGTGAGTACGGTAAACTTGTGGCTGGCAAGAAAGTACTTGTATTGGGAAGCGACTTACGGCACTACAAAAATGCTTCTTTGGCTACCCCATACCTCAATTGGAGACTTAGTCAGATTCAGTTGAAAGCACTTAATTATTATGACAACAGTGCAGAGGTATTTGTGAATTTTAATGAGGACCTGCCAGAGGTGATCATCGATCAGGAACAAACCATGCCTGAATTACTGCGCATTATGCCCACGATCGCCTCGCAATACATTCATCACGAGGGCTATCCTGAAATTTATTTATTGAAAGATTAGCAGTTCCTTAGCAAGAAATTTTGCTTACTCTATTTTGATGTCTGCCTCCTTCGAAGTCGGTTGAGATAAAAGCCGAAACCATATCTTTGGCCACATCAAGTGACACAAATCTAGCTGGAATGGCAATTACGTTGGCATTGTTGTGTTGGCGGGCAAGTTCTGCCAAATCTTTTTGCCAGCAAAGAGCCGCACGAATGCCTTGGTGCTTGTTGGCAGTCATGGCTACACCGTTACCACTGCCACAGATCAAGATGCCCAGGTCATTTTCAGAAGTTTCCACGGAAGTGGCCAAAGGGTGAACATGGTCAGGATAATCTACTGAATCACCGGTGTCAGTACCAAAATTTTGCGTGGTATGACCTGCGGTTTCCAGCATATCAATGATTTCTTTCTTGTATTCAAATCCGGCGTGATCTCCTCCTATGGCAATTTTCATGGTTTTGGGTTTTGATTATAAAATTAATCTAAATCTCTTGAAATATTTTTGAAAGTCTTATTTGAAATCATGATACTAAACTGGTACAGGCCAATCAAAGGTATCGCGATCAGAATCTGGCTAAATGGGTCAGGTGGTGTGAGCATGGCTCCTAACAAAAATATCACAACAATACCGTGCTTTCTATAGCTCTTCATGATGTCTGGAGTTAACAAACCAGCCTTGGTCAGAAAGTAAACCACCATGGGTAATTGAAACAACAGTCCACATGCTAATACCAAAGTAGTTACGGTAGAGACATAGGATACAATGTCAAATTCATTCAAAATGGACGGGTCCAACTGGTAGTTAGCTAAAAAATTTACCGAAAGGGGAGTTAGGATCAAATACCCAAAAAGTACGCCAATGGTAAATAATAAGCTCACATAGAAGACAGCTCCTCGCGTTAGTTTTCTTTCCTTAATGTAAAGACCGGGGCTGATGAATCTCCAAATTTCCCAAAAGGCATACGGAAATGCTGCAATGATACCCACCGCAAAAGAAGAGGTAATATGCATCGTAAACTGACCAGTCATCTGCCTGCTTTGGATGATAAAGGGTAGCTTGTCAATACAAAGTGCCTCAATTTGAATTAGGTCGCCGATATGGCAGAGCTGCTGATAAGTCCAGAAGTCGACTCTTGAAGGCCCAAGGATCAGCGTTCCAAATACAAATTCTTTTGAGACGAAGGCTGCAATAGTGAATACACATATTGCTATGAAAGCACGAATTATGTGCCATCTTAATTCCTCGAGATGATCCAAAAAGGACATCTCTGTTTCATCTGCAAGGTGTTGCTGATCCGCGGGCAGTTGTTGCATGTACTTATACTAGAGAATCTAAATGCTTGTATAACGGAAAGTCCGCCATCCAGTTATTGACTTGTCCTCTTACGGCTGCTAAGTTCTCATCGCTTTCAGGGTTCATCAAAACCGTATCGATCAAATCAACAATTTTTGTCATATCTGTTTCCTTCATACCTCTTGTAGTCACTGCGGCAGACCCAACTCTAATTCCTGAAGTTACAAACGGCGACTTATCATCGTATGGTACCATGTTTTTGTTCACAGTAATGTCAGCTTTGACCAGTGCATTTTCGGCTAACTTTCCTGTTAAGTCTTTAGATCTTAAATCGATCAAAGCGCAGTGGTTGTCCGTTCCGCCTGAGATCACGTGATAACCTTTGCTTATGAAAGCGTCTGCTAGCGCGCGACCGTTTTTCTGAACCTGAACAATGTAGTTCATGTAGTCATCAGAAAGCGCTTCACCAAAAGCAACTGCCTTCGCTGCAATGATATGCTCCAATGGCCCGCCTTGTGTGCCTGGGAAAACCCCAGAGTCCAACAATGCAGTCATTTTTCTAAGTTCACCTTTTGGGTTTTTCAAGCCAAATGGGTTTTCAAAGTCTTCTCTCATTAAGATCATACCACCTCTAGGACCTCTTAATGTCTTATGTGTAGTAGTGGTGATGATGTGGCAGTACTCCAACGGATCGTTGAGTAGACCCCTGGCAATTAAACCAGCCGGATGAGATACATCGGCCAATAAAATAGCTCCGACTTCATCGGCTACTTCCCTGAATTTGGCGTAATCCCAGTCTCTACTGTAGGCGGATGCGCCACAAACGATCATTTTTGGTTTCTCTTTTTTCGCAACTTCTTCCAATTGATCATAATCAATTCGGCCAGTTTCTTTATCCACACCATAGAAATGTGGCTCATATAATTTTCCTGAAAAGTTTACCGGAGATCCGTGTGTAAGGTGACCTCCATGCGAAAGGTCAAATCCTAATATTTTGTCTCCAGCTTTCAAGCAAGCCAGCATCACTGCAGCATTGGCTTGTGCTCCGGAATGAGGCTGTACGTTAGCCCAGGTAGCACCAAACAATTCTTTGGCTCTATCAATAGCAATATTTTCAGTTTGATCAACTACTTCACAACCACCATAATACCTTTTGGCAGGCAGCCCTTCTGCATATTTATTGGTCAATACACTTCCGGCAGCTTCCATCACTTGAGCGGAAACAAAGTTTTCCGAAGCAATTAGTTCAAGGCCGTTTTCTTGGCGCTGTCTTTCTTTTTCGATTAAGTCAAATACTTGTTGATCTCTCTGCATGATTTATGAATTTCTATGAGGCGCAAAAATACGAGAAGGCACGATGTAAACAAAGAAATCCGATAGGGTGAAGAAGAAAATTATAAGATTGGAAAAATTTGAATTGAAAAATGGAAATATCGTATGAATCTTATCTTTAAACCCTCTCGAATTGCGATTTATTCCTTATATTTTCGAGCTATTAGAAAAGGTCTTACTTACAAAATTCAATAACTAGCGCTGTTCTTAATTGTGAAACCTAACAAGGACCAACAAACTGGTCAATGAGCAAAAGCCAATGAGTGAGATAGATATCCAGCAGAGTTTGCTAAGTATAGTTAAGAATCCTATTTTCAGAATTGATAAATCAGGGCTGATATTGGAATGCCATGTCCATCAGGATTTTGATGCATTACCTATTTCTGGGAAGCTGGTAGGTAGAAACATTAATCAGTTTGACTACTTGCCCAATGGGGTAGATGTAGTTCGATTCTGTTTAGAAAATCAAAAAGCAGAAACTACTTTTTTTTCAGTTCCTGATGCCAAGGGGTCAGAAAAATATTTCGAGGTTGACATAGAACCTGCTTCAGATTCGGAGGTAATTGCTATTGTAAAAGAAATAACTCATAGAAAGAAGCAGGAAGCTGACCTTATTCAATATTACAACCTAATTCAGAATATCTATCAGGGAACGGCAGCTTCCACAGGACGTGCTTTTTTGGACCACCTTACCCAGCAGCTTTGCAAGGCGTTTAATGGAGATTTTTCATTTATAGCTTTGTTCCATAAAAATGAGTTGAGAACCGTATCCTTTTCAACTTATAATAAAATATTAGAGCAGGAATCTTGTGGAATTGAAGGGTCTCCATTTGAAAACCTTCATCATGAAGATATCATTAGTGTTCCAGCAGATTGTCAATTGGTTTTTTCCAATTTCGAACTCTTTCAAAAAAGAGATATTCAAGGCTTGATTGCGGTACCTCTATTTTATCCTGACGACAGGAAAACGCCTGCAGGAGTGATGTGCGTAATGTTTCAAAAATATTATCACACCTTTCAACACTATGAAAAAATACTCAAAATATTTTCTACCCGTGCTGCGACAGAATTGGATAGGATTCGCAGAACCAAGCAGTTAGAGGATAGTGAAGAAAAATTTAAGGCTATGTATCACAATACACCGGCCTTATTCAACTCCGTAGATGCTGAAGGGAAAATTTCTGAGGTAGGAGACTATTTTCTTGAGGCCACTGGCTACACTCGTGAAGAGGTAGTTGGCAAAATGGCCTTTGATTTTCTTACTCCAGAATCTAAAACTTACGGCTTGACAAAGGTCTTTCCGCAATATGTACAAACTGGCTATTGTAAGGACATACCTTTTCAGTTTGTAAAGAAAAATGGTGAGATTATGGATGTGCTATTTTCATCCGTAGTGATCAAGGATAAGGATGGTGCTTTTCTGAAGTCGCTGACCAGTTTGCAAGATGTGACAGAAGTCAATAATCGGAGACGAGCTATTATCCGAAGTGAGTCTAAAGTTTCGGAAGATGCTCAAAGATTACAGTCACTTTTTGATCACTCCCCAGTTGGGATAATCATTCACTCCAAAGGGATAATTAAAAAAATAAATGCAGAGGCAGTAAGACTTACAAAAGCCAAATCAGCCAAGGAAATTTTAGGAAAAAGTCCAATGGATTTCATTCATCCAGATTCTCATGATGTGGCTAGTCAGCGGATTAATAACATTTATACCAAGAAAACGGCTCACAAGAATGAGCAAAAGTTTATTTGTATGGATGGAAGTGTGATATGGATTGAGGCGATGGGGACATTGATATCTTTCGAAGGAGAACCTGCAGTGCAAATTGCAATCTATGATATCACAGATAGAAAACTGGCTCAGAAAAAACTATTGGAAAATGAAAAGAACCTACAAAGCCTGAATGAACACCTTACTCGACAAAATCACCAGTTAGAAGAGTTTGCGCATATTGCTTCGCACAACCTTAGGGCTCCTATCACTAATATGATGTCTCTGATTCAAATCAAAGAAAGCGATAAGGATGAGGCCACTGAAAAGTTCGTTTGGGAAAACTTGAAAAAAGGAGTGACCAATCTGGACGAAACCATCGTGGAACTTAATGAAGTAGTGAAGACTTCATGGGAACTTGACAAGAGAAAACGAAAGGTCAAGATGTCAAGAGTGTTGGATAAAATTCTTGCTAGTATTGAAAATGAAATGGTGGAGACCGGAGGAAAAGTAGAAGGTGATTTCACTGCTTTTGACTCTATCATTTATCCGAAGGTTTATATTGAGAGTATTTTAATTAACTTGATAACCAATGGATTGAAATATGCTGATCCTGAACGGCCTCCAATTGTTAAGGTCAGAACCTTTATCGAGAATGGAACTAAGTGCTTGGAGGTGAAGGATAATGGTCTTGGGATTGATATGGGTAAGTATGGCGATAAAATGTTTGGACTTAGGAAAACATTTCACAATCACCCAGAGGCACGCGGTGTGGGGTTATTCATTACAAAAGCGCAAGTGGAGTCTATGGGTGGTATGATTAGAGTTGAGAGTAAAATAGGTGAAGGATCGAATTTTATTATTAATTTTGGAACAGAGTGAAATTAAAACACCTACAACCAGCTAAAATGTAGCGCTTGATTTTAGGAATAGCAGTAAATGAGCGAAAAAAAGAAAATTGCAGTAATCGATGATGATGAAGTTTTTCAGCTGATCATCAAGAAGCAAATCGAGATGAAGAATATCGAATGCGATATCCTGAACTTTTATAACGGTCAGGAGGCGATCGATTTTTTCAAGAAATTGGAGCAAGAAGGCGCCAATGGCAATGCACCTGACTTAGTTATGTTG
The DNA here is from genome assembly GCF_965233835.1 of Reichenbachiella sp. Classification (GTDB taxonomy): domain Bacteria; phylum Bacteroidota; class Bacteroidia; order Cytophagales; family Cyclobacteriaceae; genus Reichenbachiella. Next base: position 4,757,528 of record NZ_OZ247585.1, on the reverse strand, counting down.
GACGTTAATATGCCTGTTAAAGATGGCTGGGGTTTTCTTGAAGATTACGCACATATTTCTAGCGAAATCAAGAGTAAGATTAGCCTTTATATGGTTACCTCTTCTGTTATCCAATCAGATATAGACAGAGCTGGAAGTAACGAAGATATTGTAGGCTTTGTAAGTAAGCCACTTACTAATGAGAAGCTTGAAGAGATTTTCTCTTAAGACTCCCTCAGCCTAATTCTATTCTTCTCTTTCGAAATACAACGTATAAAAATTCTGTTTTCTGTTTTCGTCAAACCCACGTTCTATGTTTTGACGATTGCCGTGCACATAGACGTGAAAATTTTTGTCCAGCTTGATTACTGAGCGGATGAATCGCTTAGTATTTTTAATAGCAGGCTTTGAAATATCGAAGTGCTCGAGATTCAGCTCTGGCTGCTCTACTTGTTTCTTTTCTTGAAAATTTTCGAAGTGCTCGATAAGTTCTGGAGCCTGAAGTACTTTTTCCTCATAATCGGATTGATCGAATTGATCATTGGCTTTGATATAATCTATAGATTCATTTACAAAGGCAATTTTTTCCGTTTTGGTCTGACCTGCGAAAGCTTCCTGAGCAAATTCCTGCATATTGTTGATGATGCTTTGCGTATGAAAGTATTCGTCATTAAATGGCTCTACTCCCAAAAAGTCCTTTTGCCAATACTGAGCATTACTTGATTTGTTGGTTTTATCTACCATCATGGTTTGATAACCATTCTCTTGATCTGTGTTGAAAATGATGAGGCCTTTATCCAACTTATTGATGCTGATTCCTTCCTCACTACTGATATCAAACACGCCGCCGTGCCCCATGATTTTGATATAAGTGTCCTTGTTTTCAACCTTGAAAATTCCAATCGCATCTGTTACCTCATCTCCCAACACGCAATCTTCAAAATAGGTGACCATCACGTCGCCGTCTTTTATATTCTGATTTCGGGAGTGTGTGTATAGGTGTTTGGCTATCTCAATCGACTTTTCATGCAGATGGTTGGGAGATTCAAATATGGCTTTTACATAGCTGTAAACCTCATTGTACTCCAAGGATGTCTCGTGTGTGAATCTAAACCTCTCTTCAGCTTTAAACGATTTAAAAAAATACTTCACCAAAAGTTGATTTAAATCACGATCAGCGATATTTAGCGCTTGAGAAGAACTAATCAAACCATCATCCTCAGTGATTTTATGAATGGCAAGTGACTTGAGTACAACTTCAGAAGAAATGTCCATAGGAAATCAATTGATTAATTAGAATCCAAATAAGGGAGTAATTGACTCCAAATCCAAGAAGAAAATTACTTATTGAGGTATGCGCCGGATTTGATGTCGGCTAACCATTGTTGATTGACTAAATACCAATCCACCGTCTTTTCAAGTCCTTCCTCAAATTGCAGGGATGGTTGCCATTTGAGCTCCTTTGAAATTTTAGAGGAGTCGATTGCGTATCTATGGTCGTGGCCTGCGCGATCGGTAACAAAGGTGATCAGAGACTCGCAACTTCCAGGTGTCCTGTTAAGCTTCTTGTCCATAATTTGACAAAGAAGTTTAACAAGGTCAATGTTTTTCCATTCGTTGAATCCTCCGATATTATACGTTTCGCCACATTTTCCTTGATGGAAAACAGCGTCTATAGCCGTGACATGATCATGAACAAATAACCAGTCCCTGATGTTTTCGCCTTTTCCGTATACAGGAAGAGGCTTTTCGTCAATAATGTTCTGAATGCAAAGTGGAATCAGCTTTTCAGGAAACTGATTTGGGCCGTAGTTGTTGGAACAATTGGAAATAACCACGGGCAAGTTGTAAGTATTGCTATACGCTCTAACAAAATGGTCTGAACTGGCCTTAGAAGCCGAATAAGGAGACTGAGGGTCATATGCGGTCGTTTCATAAAAGAATTCTCCATCTTCTAATGAGCCATACACTTCGTCTGTCGAAATATGGTAAAACAGCTTATCCTTTAAGTTGCCCTTCCAAAGGGCTCGACAACTGTTTAGCAGGTTTACAGTTCCGATGATATTGGTGTTAACAAAGGCCAGTGGATCCTCTATCGACCGATCAACATGAGACTCAGCAGCAAAATGAATGACGCTATCAAATTGATGCTTATTGAAAATTTGGTCGACTAGATCACTATTACAAATATCGCCTTGGATAAAATGATAATTTTCCTCTTTATCAATCTCCTTTAAATTGTTAGGGTTGCCCGCATAAGTGAGCTTGTCGAGATTGAAAATTTGATAATCTGGGTACTGACGAACAAAATACTTCACGGCATGTGATCCGATAAATCCAGCCCCACCCGTAATTAATATTTTCTTTGTCATAAGCTAATTAAAGTGTTTTTTGCCAGTTCCAGGCGTCAAGTAAGGATTGCTCTAGGCTGATTTCAGCTTCCCATCCGAGTAAATCTTTGGACTTCTTGGCATCTGCATATACGGCTTCTACATCTCCACCTCTTCTGTCTCCAATGGTATAATTGAGCTTTTGCCCTGTAGATTTCTCAAATGCATTAATTAATTCTAGCACGGTGTTACCATTGCCAGTTCCAATATTTACGGCTTCACAAGTACCTTCGTTCTTGTTGATCAAAAATTCTAATGCTTTGATGTGTGCCTTAGCTAAATCCGTTACATGAATGAAATCTCTAACGCAACTACCATCTGCGGTATTATAATCATTGCCAAACACCGTTAAATTTTCCCTTATACCTGCTGCAGTTTGAGTAATAAATGGAACTAGGTTACTAGGAACTCCTAAAGGTAGTTCGCCTATCAGCGATGTTTTATGGGCGCCAATTGGGTTGAAGTATCGAAGTAAAATCGATTTGTAAGTTTCATCTGCTTTAGATAAATCTTGTATGATTTTCTCGCAAATAATTTTAGTGGTTCCATACGGAGATTCTGCACTTTTTATTTGAGCGGATTCGTCCACAGGTAAGCTATCAGGTGTGCCGTAAACGGTGCACGAAGATGAGAATACTAAATTTGAGCAATTGTACTTTTGAGAAATCTCAAGAATGGCTGTCAGGCCACCAAGATTGTTTTCATAATATTTAAGAGGCTCATTAACTGATTCTCCAACAGCTTTGTGGGCAGCAAAATGAATAATGCCCGTAATTTCATGCTTGGTAAAAATTTTATTGAGCAGTTCTTTGTCTCGACAATCTCCTTCATAAAAGGAGATCTCCTGATTTACTATTTTCTCAATCCTATCCTTGATCCAAGGTTCTGAGTTGTTGAGATTGTCAATAATGATTGGTGTAAATCCTGAATTTATCAGCTCCACACAAGTGTGAGAGCCGATAAATCCAAGTCCTCCAGTTACAAGGATGTTTTTCATGTTTAACCGTTGATAGTGGCACGACCAATGCTGTGATAGGTGTACCCTAGCTCAGCCATTGTTGCAGTGTTATAAAGATTTCTGCCGTCGAAAATTAGTTTTGATTTAAGGGTGTTGTCTAATTTACCAAAATCGGGTGTTCTGAATACAGGCCATTCTGTCATAATAAGCAATGCGTCAGCTCCTTTAGCTGCGTCGTATTCATCTTTGCAAAATTCTATTTGATCGCCAAAGACCTCTTTTACATTGTCCATGGCTTCAGGGTCGTATGTTTTTATCTTGGCACCTGCCGCCAGCAATTCTTTTATATTTAGTAAAGAAGGCGCTTCTCTAATGTCGTCAGTATAAGGTTTGAATGCCAATCCCCACACTGCGAAAGTTTTTCCGGATAGATCTCCGTTATAATGTGCCTTGATACGATCGATCAATTTCATTTTTTGAGACTCATTTTTGTTCATCACCGCTGTGAGAATCTCGAAGTCATAGTCGACTTCTTTTGCAGATTTCGCTAAAGCCTGTACGTCTTTCGGAAAGCAACTACCGCCATATCCAATACCTGCGAACAAAAATCTTTTTCCAATTCTTGAATCGGTTCCTACGCCTTTTCTAACCGCATCAACATCTGCTCCAACCAATTCGCACATGTTAGCGATTTCGTTCATGAAAGTGATTTTAGTCGCAAGGAAAGAATTCGCTGCATACTTGGTTAGCTCAGCCGATTTTTCATCCATAACGATGATTGGATTTCCTTGTCGCACGAGTGGTGCGTATAAATCGTCCATGATTTTTTTTGCTCTTTCTGATGAGGTTCCAATTACTACTCGGTCTGGCTTCATGAAATCGTCGAGTGCAACCCCTTCCCTTAAAAACTCAGGGTTAGAGACAACGTCAAAATCAACCTTGGCTCCTTTTTTAATGTTGGCTGTTACCTTTTCGGCAGTTCCCACAGGTACAGTGCTTTTATCAACAATAACGGTGTAGTCGTTGAGAAGTGGACCCAAATCATCTGCTACTCCTAAAATATACTTCAAGTCTGCTGAGCCATCTTCTCCCGGAGGTGTTGGCAAAGCAAGAAATATGATTTTAGCATCTTTTATTCCTTCTGCTAAGCTTGTAGTAAATTCTAACCTCCCTTGTTTGATGTTTCTTTCAAATAGTAAATCAAGGCCTGGTTCATAGATAGGCATGATTTTATTCTTTAGTTTCTCAACTTTTTTCTCATCAATATCTATACAGGTAACATGATTTCCAGTTTCTGCAAAACAAGTTCCTGTAACCAATCCTACGTATCCCGTTCCTACTACAGCAATTTTCATATTCTAAGTCAATTTTTAAAGGCGCAAAAATAAAACGAAAGGTTTAATATTAAGAATCAATTGACCTTTAATAAGTGATTTTTGCTTATTCCTATTCGAGTGTCGCCTAACTCGTTTTTACAAATCTTTTTTTCTTGTAAGGAAACAATATTTAAATCTATGAGTATATATGGCGAAAATATTTCTTAACATTGCTGTTAACAATTGATAACCAACAAGATAAGATGAATAATATTAGCGAAAATACGCCGGAATTGGTTGCTGAGAACTGCCAAATGATAAAAGACATGGTAAATGATTTCTGTGAAAAAGAAATCAAACCAAACATTATGAAGTGGGACGAAAGTCAAGAATTTCCTATTCCATTGTTTAAAAAACTTGGAGAACTAGGATTGATGGGAGTACTTGTACCACAAGAATATGGTGGATCTGGTTTTGGTTATCATGAGTATGTCACTGTAGTTTCTGAAATTGCCAAGGTGTGTGGTTCTATTGGTTTGTCTGTAGCAGCACACAATTCATTGTGTACTGGGCATATTATGCAGTTTGGAAATGAAGAGCAGAAGCAACGTTGGTTACCAAAATTGGCAAGTGCGGAATGGATAGGCGCATGGGGTTTGACCGAACCAAACACCGGTTCTGATGCAGGGAATATGAAAACTACTGCTGTAAAAGACGGCGATCATTGGGTGATTAATGGTACTAAGAATTTTATCACCCATGGAATCTCGGGCGATGTGGCTGTGGTGATGACAAGAACTGGTGAGCCCGGTGATTCTCACGGGATGACAGCTTTTGTTGTGGAACGAGGAACTCCAGGTTTTTCTGGAGGAAAAAAAGAAGATAAACTTGGAATGCGAGCATCAGAAACTGCAGAAATGATTTTTGATGACTGTCGCGTACCAGCTGAAAATTTGCTAGGTGAGGTAGGAGAAGGTTTTGTGCAGGCATTGAAAATATTAGACGGTGGTAGAATTTCGATTGCTGCCTTAGGTCTTGGCATTGCTCAAGGAGCGTTGGATGCAGCAGTGGCCTATTCTCAGGAAAGACAGCAATTCAATCAATCGATTTCCAAGTTTCAAGGCATATCCTTTAAGATAGCAGATATGGCTACACAAGTCATGGCTTCAAGATTATTGATCAAAGAGGCTGCAGAACTGAAAAATCAAGGTAAGAGTGTAAATAGAGAATCGGCTATGGCCAAATTACATTCTTCAGAAACTGCGGTCAGTGTATCGAATGATGCAGTGCAAATATTTGGTGGATATGGTTATGTAAAGGATTTTCCAGTGGAGAAATTCTACAGAGATTCGAAGCTTTGTACTATTGGAGAGGGTACTTCCGAAATTCAAAAACTGGTAATTGCAAGAACACTTTTCGATAAGTAAAACAATTAATTTAAGATAATTATAGAAACGGGTTGTGAATTAATGACAAGTGTCATAAATTTGCAGCCCGTTTAAAAATAGAAGATAATGTTGATTATTAACGTAAAAGAAAACGAATCAGTAGATAGAGCTTTGAAGAGATTCAAAAAGAAGTTTGAAAAAACTGGTGTTTTGAAGCAATTGAGAGCTAGAACAGCTTTTAAGAAGCCTTCTGTTGCTAGAAGAGAAGAGTTGATTAAAGCGGCCTACAAGCAAAAAATGTACGCCAAAGAAAACTACTAAAATCAGTAGTTTTTGTGCTTGGTTTTTTATAAGTTAGTATAGCCTTCAATCAAGGTTATACTAATGATAAAACCATTCCTCAAATACCTCCTACAAGAAAAAAGATACAGTTCCCACACTGTACAAGCTTATGAGACTGATCTCCTTCAGTTTCAAGATTACTTGGAATGTATTGATTTAGAATTGACCCTAGAAGAAGCTGGTCACAAGATGCTTCGTGCTTGGGTAGTTTCATTAATAGAGGCTGACATTAATCCGCGTTCTGTAAATCGCAAAATTGCCTCCCTTCGCTCTTTTTATAAGTTTCTCCTTAAGCGAGAGGTAATTCAGGAAAACCCTGCGACTAAACTACGACCTCTCAAAACTGCAAAAGCACTTCCAGAATTCGTTTTGAAAGACGAAATGGACAACCTATTGGATAGGGTAGAGTTTTCAGATGACTTTGAAGGCACACGAGATAAACTCATCATAGAATTACTTTATGGTACTGGTATTCGATTGTCAGAATTGATACATCTCAAAGGCCAAGACGTCGATCATTTTAATCAAAGCATTAAGGTATTAGGAAAAAGAAATAAGGAACGAATTATTCCTTTGACTTTGGACAACATTCGACTCATCGAGGCGTATGGAAAAGTAAAGGAGCAGGTTGGCGCAACAGATGATTGGTTGCTCACCACGGACAAAGGAAAAAAGTGCTACCCAATGATGGTGTATAGAATCGTACAGAAATATTTGGGATACATTTCAAAAGTGTATAAGAAGAGCCCTCATGTGTTGCGGCATACCTATGCGACACACTTGTTAAACAACGGTGCAGATCTGAATGCTGTCAAGGATTTACTGGGTCATTCCAGTTTGGCTGCCACTCAGGTATACACGCACAATTCTTTGGATAAGCTGAAGTCGGTTTTTGATCAGGCGCATCCAAAGGCTTAAATTATTTTCTAACATTAAATATTAATCTTATGAAGTTACAGTTTCATTCCCTTCATTTTGACGTAGATCAAAAATTGGTTGATTTCATTCAAAAGAAAGTTGACAAATTAGAGACGTTTTATGATAGGATCATTGACGGAGAGGTTATCTTGAAAGTTGAAAAAGACGACGCAAGAGAAAACAAGATAGTAGAGATTAAATTGAATATACCTGGTGGACAGGTGTTTTCAAAGGAGCATGCAAAGTCATTCGAAGCTGGAGCTGATGAGGCGGTAGAAGCCCTCAGAAGGCAATTAAAAAAGAAGAAGGAAAAGATGATGGCTCACTAATTGGGCCTATGACTAGTCCTAAATAAGCGTTACAGATTTTAGGATAAAATATTAGATAGCATCGGGTTTTAACTCGATGCTATTTTTGTTTCTATAGTTTCTGATCTTGACCTTGTTTTGCTGATGCATAAAGGCTGGTGTATTCATCCAACAGCTCCAATGCGGTCGATCATGGTTGTAAATATAAATACTTTGCTTGATGAGTTTGTCCATCAGTTCTACATCTGAAGTGGTGATACCTAAGATAAATTCGTGTTTCAATATTCCATTGATTCTCTCTGCCACAGCATTTTGATATGGGTCATAAGTTTCTGTCATACTACAAGTAATTGTTGCCTGATCAAGTAACTGCTGATAGGCATCGCAACAGTATTGTAGACCTCTATCAGAATGGTGTATTAATTCTCTCTCAGGATATTTCCGATTGACAATCGCCATTTTAAGAGCCGACAGAGCACCTGAAGCATCCAGGCTTGTCGATACATTATATCCCATGAGCAGCTTTGAGTAGGCATCGGTAACCAACGATAAATACATCGGGTTTTCTCGTGTACCAATGTAGGTGATATCTGAGACCCAAACCTGCTCTGGGCACTTAACTACCAATCCATCAACCAGGTTTTTGTGTTTTCTAAAACGATGATGTGAGTTTGTGGTGATGTGGTATTGCTTCTTTGGCATTATCTGTAAATGATTAGCTTTCATAATGGCAAATAATCTGTCTCGTCCAACATTTAGCTCTCTGAGTTGCTCGTAGAGTAAATGATATAATTTTCGAGTGCCAATACGCGGCATTTTCATACGTACTTCTTGAATCATAGCTACTACTTGAGTGGCTATTTCTTGTTTTTGTTTTGTCCTTTTAAGGGAACGATAATAAACCTGTCTATTGACCCCCAACAGCCTACAGGCCAGGGTTACCCCTTCTTTTTGTTCAGCTTTGAATCGATCAACTGCTGAGGTAAGGACTTTTTTCTAATAGGGATCTTCAACTCATCTTCTGCGATATCAATCATCATATCGAAAATGATAGCCTTCTTATCTGTGAACTCCAGCTTCTTTTCCAGAGAGGCTTTTTGCTTCTCCAGTAGTCGCACTTTGGCTTCAAGTTCTAGTAGTTTTTGTTCTGGTGATTTCTCCAAGGGCAAACGGGATTTGTGTTCCCAATCTAATCCCCCATGCTTTCTTAACCAATCGCGAACAGTACTTTTTGCCTGAATGCCGTATTTGTTTGCAGCTTGCGTGATATTAAGTAGTCCACTTTCTACTTCTTCAACCACTTTTAGTTTAAAACTCAGCGTATAATCCTTCTGAGTTCTTTTTACGTAAGGCTTGTCTTTCATTTAGTTACACTCTTTGTGTAACGCTATTTCAGGACGAGACACTACTATAAATTTAAAACCCTGATGGATACCATCAGGGTTTTTTTATGACCAATTTCTTGTTGACTCTACTATATTTGACGAATGCAAAATCAGTATCTGGAGATCCTGGAATTGAACCCGGGAGCGTCTAAAGCTCAGATCAAATCTGCTTATCGACGATTGTCGAAAATATATCACCCTGATGTGAGCAAGGATGAAAATGCAAGAGAGAGGTTTATAGAGATCAACGAAGCCTACAAGTTTTTAACCGATGTTGGCCCTCGACCAACCACTATTCAATCCACTGCACCTGCTTATGATTATGACGTACAAGATCACACATATGACGATTGGAGAAGGAGAGCCAAGGCCTATGCAAGAAAGAAGGCAGAGGATGAAACACGTAGACAAGAAGAATTAACGAAATTGTTTTTGAAAATTTTCGGTTTCGCAAGTGCAGTAGTAGTGTTGCTGAATTTCATAGTTGCTATTGACCTTTGCTTGCCTCAGGTAAGAACCGAGGGGCGAAGCTTACATTCCAGTGTATTTAATAGAGATCACCCTTCGTACTATGAGTCTTTGACTATTGACAAATTTCAAATGAAATTTAAAAAGCGAACGCTGGATTTTTTATTAGTCAGTCAAATGATTGATAAAGTGGAAGTGTTTAGTACACCTATTTTTGAACAGCCTACTAGGGTGGTGATAGAAGCGGATTGGAAAACGTATGAACTAAATCAGTACGCCGGATTGTTTGGCCTATTCAAATTCATTCCTTTTTTAATTATTGGCTTGTGGTGTGTTTATCGCTTGGTTGGTGTTTCTTTAGATGCCCAGCTGTCACTTGCAGTACTATATATCTTTATAGTCTTTGCCGAGATGATCATACACTTAATTTCCGTACAATAGAAAAAACTGACCGTGTTATTCACGGTCAGTAAACTCAAATAACCATTTTTACTAGGTTGATCTACATAGGATAACTGCTGGTCGATTGTACTTCTACAATTTGAGCTGTATGTCGTTCTGCATGCGCACTGAGTAGAATAGTCCATTGGTAAGCAGATAGTTTGTCCCCAAGTGGGCTTGGCCAGTAGTAGGCGTTCAAATCTACCTCTGTATTTTTTACGAAATCGATAGTCGCTTGTCTGGCTGCTTTGTACTCGGTCATAAACTGGGCTGGTGTTTTCAAGGCGCCAGTGGGTTCGAATCGTTCGTTTGTTTTTCTTCTCTTACCTTCTCCTCTGTCTTTTAGTCCCACAATAATCGCTTCATTACTAATCAAATCAGCCTCATTTACTTGTCGATTAGCTTCGTCTGCAATGATTTTGTTTTGAATCAATACAAGTATATTTCTTTCTGCAATGAGCATGTGTTCACAGATTCCGGCGATAGACCAGGTTTCTGAATCAGGTTGATAGTTCCATTGTTCTTGGGATAGATTTTCTACAGCACTAAATGCTAATGACATGGAGGTGTTCAGGTAGTTAGTCGTATACTTGATTTCCTTCTTTGATAATGATCGATTTGATCCTGCACTGGTGAGTACCAAGGCAAGCATCATAAGTGAAATTGTTTTCATAGTAATTAAATTTTGGTTTCTGCTCATAGTTACGATCGATGATGGCTGACGGCAGAAAAATTGGCAATTACTAAAATGAATGGTAGGTGTTTTTGGAATGAATGGTCTTATTGTGTCATCCATTTTTTGAAATCAACACTGCGGTAGCGACTGATCATGGCTGCTGCTGGAATCTCAGGCGCAGAAGGCGACAACTTGATTTGAAGCTTCTGATTCACCTCTTTCATGACAGTATCAATAGCATGTAATTTAATTAGGTACTGTCGATTGATTTGAAAGAAAGAATCAAGATTGTAGTTGTTTTTCACTTCATTAAACGAGTTGAATTGTGTGAGTATTTTACGGCCACTATTGGTAATCAAATAGACTAAGCCTGATTGAGAGAATAAATAAGCGATATCTTCCTCCTCAATCAACTGCGTCTTTCTTCCATTGACTATTTGCCATGTTGCCTTGGATGGTACTGATTCAACGGTATTCTGAGATAGGTATAAGTCCCTTGTAATGAAATACAAGGTTTCCAATAGGATAATCAATTCGGCAATGAGGAGGGAGGAAAGAAATCGTGTCAAAGGTGTCACCACCCCAAAAACAAAATAGTTGATACTGTAGATCAATAAGCCAAAAACGATAGCGGTCAATGCTCCGGAAATTAAAAGTTGAGTGGTAATAGAACGGCTATTGAAGTCTTGCTTTGAATACTTTTTTCTCATTTCTCCATAGCAAATGAAATTGGCTTCGCAGCAAATGGCACATATGAGAAGGACAAATGAAAATGTAAGAAGTGGGAATTGGTATTCAGGATCAAATGGCAACTTTTTATAGGCGACCAAGTGAGTCAGTATCATAGCCAATACGGGCAAAATCATGTAGCGTAGCAGACGCGTGTTAGTATGATAGAGTTTAGCAAGCACGTCTATGGCTTACGAAAAATATTAATTGAAGGTTAAATGCCATTTCATTTCATTTTGCAGAACTAATGTTTTGAAAGTTTGTATATTACCTCTGCAAAGTAAAAGTATATACAATGAAACGAAGTACAATCGGTGAATTTGAAGAAATGGTCTTGCTCATGGTATTGATCCTTCAGGATGAGGCCTATATGATTAGCCTTCAAAATCAACTTCTGAAACAGGCCAATCGCTCCATCACCATGGGAGCATTGCATACCACACTTTCTAGGTTAGAAAAAAAAGGCCTTCTGACTTCTGAAATGGGAGAGCCTACAAAAGAAAGAGGTGGCAGAAGAAAACGCATCTATCAGGTGACGGCCGCTGGTAAAGCTGAGCTGAACACTATCAAAGAGATGAGAAAATCCCTTTGGGATCAGGTGCCACAGTTTGCTTTAAAATTTGGTTAATGCCAGCTGAAAATCACTATATACCCGGCTGGGCGCTATGGCTCGTTCATCGACTTTGTAGAGAAGAACTACATGAAGAGATCGAAGGCAACCTGATAGAATATAAGGAAGGACTCAATCCAAGCACTTTACAATCGAAGTGGAAATTCTTCTATCAAGTATTGACCTACCTGCGCCCATCCACCATTAAATCAATAAGTCAAAACTCAAAATTTTATATCATGTTCAATTTTAATATCGTGCAGACCATTCGAGGACTTTGGATGCACCGTTCTACTACCATACTCAACATCAGTGGCTATGCTTTGGGTATGCTATGCGTTTTTGTTTTGTTTTTCTACATCAAAGGGGAGTTGGCCTATGATAATTTTCATCAGAATAAAGATGAAATATATCGGGTGATTCGCTTGAGTGAGATGAACGGAGAGAAGTACAAGATTGGAGTTACTTCTGGCCCCTATGCGCCACATTTAGCATTGGATTTCCCCGTAGACATCAAAAGTACTTTAAGGATATACTCTACCGAGGCATTGTTTGAATATGAAGACAAAACCTTTAAGGAGGACAAACTTTTATTTGCCGATCCTAATTTCTTTGAATTCTTCTCTTTTCCGTTGTCTGTAGGAGATCCTGCCACGGTATTAGATGTGCCAAATGCTATTGTGCTTTCTAAAGCAGCTGCTCAGAAATATTTTGGTAACGAAAACCCTTTAGGCAAAACTTTAATCTTAGATAAAGAAGAACCATTTGTGGTAAGTGGAGTGATGGATGAATGGCCAGCTGATTCACATTTAGACTTTGATTTTATGGGGTCTATGAAGTACATAGAAGATTTCAGCTTTATGAAAGGCTGGTGGAATAATGGATTGTTCACTTATGTGCGAGTAGAATCTCCTTTGATTGCCGAGGGACTCAACGAGAAGTTTCCTCAGTTCATGGATAAGTATTTTGGAAAGGATTTCGAGAGGTCTGGAAAGCGAATTGATATTGAATTAGAATCACTCAACGATATTTATTTTGATCAGGTCAGATACGATTGGGCCAAACATGGCAACAAGGATGCTGTCATATTGTTGGCCGGGGTGGCAGTCGCAATATTGTTCATTGCTTGTTTCAATTATCTCAATCTGGCTATTGCCTTATCGTTTAGAAGAGCTAAGGAGATAGGGATGCGCAAAGTATTGGGTGGAAACAAACTAAGATTGGTGTTGCAGTTTTTAGGCGAATCGACTATGGTTTGTTTGGTAGCTATCCTATTGGCCGTTGGGATGACTGAAGTAATACTTCCTACATTCAATCGTATGTTCGATCTTTCGGTTGTCACGTCTTGGTTGGACTCAATGGTCATTACTTTTTTCGCAGGTTTGCTCGTTGTTACAGTACTACTTTCTGGTCTTTACCCGGCTATTCTACTATCAAATTTGAAACCGTTGGAGGTTTTTAAAGGACAGACGCATCTTAGAAAAAATAACTTATGGTTGAGGAAAGGGTTGGTTATTGCACAGTTCTCTATTTCCATTTTTATGATCATTTCCACACTCATCATCAAAGAGCAATTGGATTATGTCAATAGCAAAAGTCTTGGCTTCGATCGCGAGGCCATTGTGATGGTTGATTTTGATAACGAAGAAATACGAGATAATAGAGAGGCATTCAAAACCAGACTATTACAAAGCTCTAAGATAAAGTTAGCCACTTCTATGTCAGGTGAGCCAGGTGGATTTCACGATGGAACAACGGTTGACTTTTTAGGGGATGTAGAAGATATAAGAATGCGAACTGCGTTTGTTGATGAAAACTATTTGAAAGTTTTTAATATTGACTTGGCGATAGGTAGAGATTTTTCAAACGAATATAGACTCAATGATGCACATGCGGCATTAGTCAATCAAAAGACGCTTCAGGATTTAGGTCTTTCTTTGGAAGAGGCCATAGGAACGAAATTTAGAATACCCATGTGGGACACATTAGAGCATGTGGTGGTGGGAGTCACAGAAGACTATCACTTTAATTCACTGCGCCACAAAATGGAACCGCTCATGATTGTACCTGGACATTATCATCGCAGGATGGGCATCAAACTTGACCACAGTCAAATTTTCGAGGGTTTGAGAGAAGTTGAAGAGATTTATGCAGAGTTGGCACCAAATTACCCAATCACTTATGAGTTTATGGATGACTCTTTAGAGCAGCTTTATGCCGAGGAGAAACAGCAAAGCCAAATCTTTCAGATGTTTTCGGGCGTTTCTATTTTTCTCGCTTGTTTGGGCATCTTTGGACTGGTCTCATTTGTGGTCGAAAGGAGAAGAAAAGAATTTGGTATTCGGAAAGCACTGGGAGCCAGTGTGGTTTCTCTGCTGCAAATTATATCCAGAGAGTTTGTTTTAATGATCGCCGTGGCAAGTGTGATTTCAATTCCCTTGGCCTGGTATGCTATCCAGTTGTGGCTTGAAAATTTTGCCTATCGAATAGAACTGATCAACTCATGGGAAACATTTTTAATTGGGGCCTTGCTGTCCTTGATCTTGGCTTTGATTACCATTTTCATAAGATCCTTACGCAGCGCCAATGCTAATCCTACTGAGAGTTTGAGGTATGAATGATTGATTTAAAAAACACCCTGCGGTTATTTTATTACTAGAAGTAATAGATATATTTATTCTATGAAAAAAATATTCTCGCTGCTCGCAATGGGCGGTTTTATAGTTATGCTTGGAGCATTTGTATCAGAAGAACCTTTGAATGACGGACCCTATATTTTTGAAAAGGGGAAGAAATTACTGGTAAGATGGGTGGAAGATAGTGTGGCCAAAAAGAAAATGCTGTCAGCGAAAAACTATTCTAAATTCAAAAGTAAGGATGAAAAGTATTTTGACCCCAGGTATCTATTTTCAGACTACAAAGATGAAGAGGAAAATATATTTAACTTCCAAGGGGTAGAGAAAATAGCCGCACTGAGCGATGTACATGGGCAGTATGATCTGTTTGTCAAAATTCTTCAAAACAATGGGATTATAGATACTCAAAATCAATGGGCTTATGGCGAAGGACATTTTGTGATCGTTGGGGATATTTTTGATAGAGGGGACAAGGTACAAGAATGCCTATGGTTCGTTTATCAACTCGAGCAGCAGGCTGCTGCTGCAGGAGGAAAAGTGCACTACTTATTAGGCAATCATGAAGTGATGGTTCTGACTGGGGATCTGAGATATATCCATGATAAGTACCGTCAAACAGAGCAATTGTTTCAAATGCCTTATTGGCAAATTTTTGGACCTGAATCGGAATTGGGTAAATGGCTGCGCACCAAGCCGGTGACCATTAGTATCAATGATGTTCAGTTTGTGCATGGAGGACTGTCTCCTGCTTTAGCTGCGAGTAAGTTTTCAGTAGCTGATATCAATAGTACATTTATTGATAAAATTATTGATGCGAAGGAAGAAGACTCTATCTACAACGACCCTAGAATAAAATTCTTAAGTAAGTCTCAAGGCCCCATTTGGTATAGAGGGTATTTCAAAGACGACAACTTTACTGAGACTCAATTGGATGCAGTGCTTAGCTATTATGGCGTAAATAGAATCGTAGTTGGACACACTTCGCAGGATAGGGTCAAGTCGCTTTACAACGACAAGGTGGTCGTAGTAGATTCAAGTATCAAACTCGGCGAATCTGGAGAAATACTTTTTATAGAAAATGATCAGCTTTCAATAGGTGATATGATGGGAGAAAGGCGAAAACTTTAGTTTATTCTCTTTCTGGATACCAGTTGACCAGTCTTACTTCAATCTGATCCGAACTTACATTGATCAGCCGTTTGAAAGTTTCTATATCGCTAAAACCATTTTTTCCACGATAGTGGAATGGGTAGGCCACTTTAGGTTTGAATTCCATTACGGCATCGGCAGCCGCTTCAACAGTCATGGTGTAGGGTAGGTTCATACATACAAAGGCGATGTCAATATCTTCAAGGGATCGCATTTCAGCTATGTCCTCCGTGTCGCCAGAAATATAAATCCTCTTGGCCCCTATGGTTAAAACATAACCATTGCCCCTGCCTCTAGGATGTCTGGAGCTAGAGTCTTCGGGCAGGTTGTACATTGGAATGGCCTCGATGTCAATACCTTGTATGGAGGTAGTCTCACCATTGGTAAGTACCGAGAGGTTGGTGAATGTGGAGGTGAGCTTATCAACTACTGCTTGAGGAGCTATGATTTGCGTCGATTGAGCGCCTAATTCATTCAGTGTTTCCAGGTTCATGTGATCTCCATGAATGTCTGTAATCAAAATAAGGTTCGGATTGGGAACACCTTCAAACGCTTCTTTTCCACCGTATGGATCTACATAGATCGTGAATTCCTGGTATTGAATGGCCATGGTGGCATGTAGTATCGGATAGACTTTTATTTCTCCATTTTTGGTAGAAATGATTTCGGGATTCTGGCTAGCGGCTAGTTGGTTACATAGAATGAAACTGAAAAGGCAGATGATCGTTCGCATATAGGATTGAATTACAGTTTTTTTCAATTTAGTATTTTTTCTAAGTACACCGACTATGACTATCGAACAACTCACACAAAAATTTCAAGAAATCTACGACGGAAGTCCCTGGCACGGGGCATCACTGATGGCTTTGCTCTCAAGTATTCCGTCTGAGCATTTTACTAAAATCGTGACCCCGGGCAAAAAGTCCATTGCACATTTGTTGGAGCATGTGCTGGCTTGGCGCCAATTGGCTATTGAAGTGCTCAAAGGAAACCAAGAATATGATATACCGATAAATAGCGATAAGGATTGGCCGGTACCAAAACCTGTAGGAGATGCCAAAGCCCATTACTTATCCAAGCTGGCCGAGTCTCAAGAATCTTTGTTGTCCATACTAAAGACCAAAGATGATGATTGGCTCAAAGAAAAAACTCCAAACAGGAGTTATATCAATAGCTACCTGATGCAGGGTGTAGTAGAGCATGACTTGTACCATTCGGGTCAGATTGGTATTTTTAATTCTCTACTCAAAAGCTAAAACATCTCCATCTGATTGTCATCTTTGATTCTTCTGAAGAGCGTCAGGTCAAATGGGTGTTTGTCCAACCCTAGTTTGTATTTGCGTCTGGCAAGAGCGAACATTTGATGAATTTGACCGGACAATTCACCCTCTCCTCTCATTCTGGTTTTGAATCGACTGTCGTTGAGTGAACCTCCGTGCAACTCTTTGATCTGATTCAATATTTTATCTGCCCGATCAGGAAAATTCTTCTCCACCCAATCCGTAAATATCTCAGGAATGATGCCATTCAATCGGATGATCGTGTAGGCCACATCGGTGGCGCCATTGGCAGCCACTTTCTCTGCCAACTTCATAATCTGCATACTGTTGATGGATGGAATGATAGGTGCCATCATCACCATAGTAGGGATGCCGGCTTCGGATAACTTTCTGATTGCGTTTAGCCGTACACCCACAGCGCTCGTTCTGGGTTCGAGCAAACTTCTGGTTTTGTCTTTCAGCGAAGTGAGTGAGATCACCACCTTGGCCAGTTTCATTTTGGCTAATTCGCTCAGTATATCTATGTCGCGAGTGACCATGGCGTTCTTCGTAATTACACCTACAGGATGTCTATATTTCAGGCAAACTTCCAGCAAAGATCTGGTGATTTTCAGCTTTCGCTCAATGGGCTGATAGCAGTCTGTATTGCCGGATAACATGATGGGCACAGGTTTCCAGGTTTTTGTTTTGAATTTTTCTTTGAGTAGCTCAGGTGCATTTTCTTTGATTAGGATTTTAGTTTCAAAATCAGTGCCGGCACTGTAGCCCCAATACTCGTGCGAATTGCGAGCGTAGCAGTAGATGCAGCCATGTTCACAGCCTTGGTAGGGATTGAGCGAATACGAGAAGGGAATGTCGGGACTATCTACTTTGTTGACTATGGTTTTGGGGTGAACCGTAATGTATTCTGTTTTGGGCTTGCGCTCTTTTTCTCCAGCTTGATGTAAGTGTTGCAAGAAGGATAAATCCTTTTCGTAACCATGCTCTAAAAAACGATTGTCAGGGTTGATCTGTGCTCCCCTGCCTTTGATGTAATCCATGAAACCGAAACGTTTTGCTTACCCGAAAATGAGTTTACTAAATTACTAAAATATTTAGCAATTCAATTCTCAGAATTAAAATTTCACTTTTATAATTTGACACAAAAGCAATTGATTAATCACTTTGTTGACCCACCAAAATTTATCATATTGCTCAATTAAACTTTTTACTGAATGGCAGGATACAGTCTCATCACACACAAGGGAAAAGAAATATTATACGTCGATTACATGGGCATGAGCAAGGAGGAAATACTCAAGGAAATGGACGAGGCTACAGACTATGCTTTGAAGCTTAACAAACCATTACTCAGACTATCGAATATGACAGGCGTTTTCGCTGTACCGGAAGTAGTGGACAAAGCAAAGGAGAGTGGAAAAATCACGCATCACCTAACAATTAAAAGAGCCGCCGTGGGCATTACTGGCGCTAAGAAAGTTCTCTTCAATGCTTACAACCGTTTCACTGGCAACAATACTCGAGCTTTCGATACAGTGGAGGACGCCAAGGATTGGTTGGTGATTTAGATTATCTTACTTTAAATTAATAGTTCAGAAAGTAGAAAACATACAATGTGTTTGACTGAATGCTACCATCAATACTATGAAGGAAGAGAAAACAATTGAAGGTTTGATGAATAATTCGATTGAATTATTCATCAAAGAATTCCAAACTTTAATATCTGTATCCTACTTATTATTAGTCGGTATCGGAATGGTATTTAATTTTCACAAATATTCAGAGTTTGGGATCAATATTTTCCAATATGCCGATGTGTTTGATTTTCTGATTGCACCCTTTCAAGACATTTTCATCATTTTATTCTCCATTCTATCTACAATCATTCCATATGCAGCCTTAAAGCTTGACTCGTTTTTTATGAAATACAAACCAAGGACATATTCCAGGGTCAATTTTGGATTTGATAAGAAAAGTTGGTTCAATGCATATCGAATTTCTATCTATTCTTCACTTTTTATTTTTTACATCATACTCGCTGGGTCAAAGTATGGCCAATTTTTCAAAGACAGAATTGAAGATCAACCAACATTGTCAATTGTTGTAAAAGACAATACCATTGAGGAAGGCAAATTAATTGGAAAGACGAAGGATATAATCTTCTTAATGACGAATAAGAATGTGACTGCAATACCAATTAACTCTAGTGTTGTGAAAATAGAGATTGATTAAAGCTAGTAACAAATACTAAAATGAATGGTCCAATTTTTTGCACTTTTATGGTCACCCTTTGACCCAAACAGTATAGACCTTTAAATTTTATTATTTATGCCCATATGGCGAAGAATGGGGACAGTGAATAAAACACCATTTCGCTCATTGATATACACTTTTAGGTCTTCAAAAATTTCTTCCACGACATCCTCTGTGACCAGACAGATGATCAGTGTATTTCTAGTTGTAGGTAGCAGTCCTTCTGAAAGGTGTTCACCAGTTCTGATGCCTTTGCCTCTGAATATTTCCAAGGCAGTATATCCGTTTACACCAATGTCTTCGAGATGATCCACGAGTTGTTCGAGATAGGTGTTGGAGATGATTATTTCTAATTTTTGTAATTCCATAATATCCATGGTGTTTAAGCCCAAATGAGTTGAATAAGAAAGTAATAAAGAGGAATACCTAATGATATATTGAATGTAAATGTAATGCCTAAAGACATGGGCAATAATATACTCATGTTTGCCTGAGGTACCGCCATTCGCATCGCTGCTGGTACAGCTATATAAGATGCACTAGCAAGCAGTATGGTTTGAAGTAGTGCGTCTCCTGGCCCATATCCTAATATGAACGAAAGCACAATCGCAAACAAGCCAATAATTGGAGGAAAAAGTACGGCAAAGGAAACTACAAAACCACCCGCTTTTTTCAGCTCCTTGATGCGCCTGGCAGCTAAAAGTCCCATGTCCAACATATAGAGGCTCAGCATTCCAAAGAATATTTCATTAACAAACGGCTTCAATTCTTTTTCTCCAGTCTCTCCAGCGATATATCCGATCAGCAAACTGCCAATTAGCAATAGGACAGATCCATTGAAAAATGCCTCACGAAGAATATGATTGAACCCTGCTTTATTGGTTGTGGATTCTTCTGACTTCGAGTTCATTCGAATCAAGATCAATCCAGCTATAATGGCTGGTGATTCCATAAGCGCCATTCCTGCTACCATGTAACCTCCAAATGGTTCGCCCTGAGATTCGAGAAATGCAGTACCCGTGGCAAACGTGACTGCTGAAATAGACCCATACGTGGCTGCTACCGCCCCAGCATCATGCACGCTGAGTTTTCGTTTCAATATGTAGTACATCCCAAACGGGATGAGAAATGAACCCAAAACACAAACAACAATGACTAGCAATACCTGACCATTGAAACCACTATGAAATAGTTCTTCCCCTCCTTTGATACCAATATCGAATAGTAGGTAAATACTCAGGAACTTGGCTATTTGTGGAGGTATTTCTAAGTCAGATTTTACGAATACGGCGATCATCCCAAGAAAAAAGAATAGAGTAGCAGGATGAGCAAAATTTTCTAATATGCTATGCAATGACATGTTAGTCTTGTTTAAAAAGTATAGAATAGATTATGATCTGATGGAAAATCAGATGGGTGCCAACAGAGGCGGAGATATGTACCTATGCTAAATGAATTTTAAGACAGCAGTATTTTATAAATAATGATACTTGAGAAGTGTGATTAGGTCTTTTCTGCTCTTTGGTATGAACCAAAGTGAACTGTAAGGCACTTCGAAAAAAGTGTATGCTGGCCGCGAGAATATCGTCTGACCCATTGGATAAGTGATTAAATATATGGCGATCCGCCTTCCCTTCTTTAACCTCTTCAAGCTCGATTTCTAAGCTTTCTATCAGCTCCTCTTTTTCCAAAAGGAGAAGCTTGCTATCAGTCATAGATAAAACAACTAAGAGCAGGAATGAGATGGGGATTAATATGAATTTATTACGTACCACATGGCAAAGGAAGATTGTCTTTTGCTGATATAAAATAACTTTAGTTTCTATTAAATGTGATATTTGGTACATTTAAAATCTAATATGATAAAAGACTGTGAAGGTTGATATAAAGAAATTTGATTTTGAAAGTGATAAAATTCTCTCTTCGCTAGGTACCCAAGAGCAATCCTTGTTCATTGAGGAATCGAAGGAATTGATTTTCAAGAAAGGAAAGCTCCTTTTTTATGAAAGTGGAATTCCGACTGGGGTATTTCTAATCCTCAGCGGCAGAGCAAAAATTTACAAAACTGGACTGGACGGGAAGGATCAGATTTTCTATGTATATAAGGCAGGTGATTTGATGGGCTACCATGCCTTGCTGTGCGAAGAGAACTACGAAGATTCTTGCGAAGCTATCGAAGATTGTAAAATAGCTTTTGTTAGCAAACGAAATTTTCAAAAACTTTTAACACAAGTCCCAAAACTGAATCAACTCATTATTCAAAACATGAGCCATGAATTTGGGGTCTTGGTAAACACTATAACAGTTTTGGCTCAAAAGCCATTGAGAGAAAGGCTGGCGTTATGGTTGCTGATTTTGCATCAAAAATATGATCAAAGTCAAATTATACTTTCTAGAGAAGATTTGGCCAATCTGATAGGCACAGCAAGAGAGAGCCTGGGCAGGCTTTTAAAAGAATTCAAAGAAGAAGGCTGGATTGAGATTAAAGGGCGTTCGATTTATTGTCTAAATATGGTAAAGCTGCAGAAAATTTCGAGTTCGGATTATCATTGAGATACTGGAAATATTAATCTCTTCAATTTTAATCTTTGGCTAATTTCCGTAAAATCCGATCACCTGATAACCTGCCAATCCTTACATTTGCAACACTACAAATACAAACCCTGAACCATGGCAAACTTAGAGTGGAAAACTGAGAAAGAATACGAAGAAATAACCTTCAAGACGCTGAATGGCGTAGCGCGCATCGCCTTCAATCGACCGGAGTGTCGCAATGCCTTTACGCCCAAAACAGTGGACGAACTTTGGGAAGCCCTCATCATTTGTCATGAAAGTCAGGAAATCGGCGTGGTACTGATTACAGGAGAGGGGCCTTCACCGAAGGATGGCGGCTGGGCGTTTTGCTCGGGTGGAGATCAGCGAGTGAGATCTAATACAGGATACAAAGGTGCCAATGGCGTCAATCGATTCAATATACTAGACGTACAGCGACAGATCAGATTTATGAATAAGGTAGTGATCGCTGTGGTACCTGGATGGGCTGTAGGCGGAGGCCACAGTTTGCACGTGGTCTGTGACATGACCATTGCCAGCAAGGAGCATGCGATCTTTAAACAAACCGATGCCGATGTGGCCAGCTTTGATGGTGGATTTGGTTCGGCTTATTTGGCCAGACAGGTTGGTCAAAAGAGAGCGAGAGAAATCTTCTTTTTGGGAGCAGACTACTCCGCACAAGAAGCGTATGAAATGGGGATGGTAAATAAGGTGGTGCCACATGAAGAACTAGAGCAAACGGCCTACGACTGGGCGCAAGAGATTATGACCAAAAGCCCTACAGCCATCAAAATGCTGAAGTTTGGGTTTAATCTAATCGACGACGGCTTGGTAGGACAGCAGGTATATGCCGGAGAGGCCACGCGACTGGCTTACGGTACAGACGAAGCTGTAGAAGGAAGAAATGCTTTCTTGGAGAAGAGAAAGCGCGACTTCTCTAAGTTCCCGAAGTTTCCTTGATACAATTTTGAATTTAGACATAGCAGAAACTGTTGGCAGTTTAAAATAATTTGGCCTTGAATCAATTCTGTTAAGAATTTCAGCTTTAGAAAAAATGGGGTTAAATCCAGTGTTTGAGCGAAGCGAGTTTGGATTTAGTTTGGGGGAAAGCTGAAATTTAAGAATTTATTCTCAGCCTTGATTTTTTCTCTAGTTTTTCATCAAGGAAAAAGTAGAGGTCCGTCCTGCCCCTTTCAGAATAAAAGAACTATAGGGTAGAATATTGGGTAAGGATAAAACTCAATCTTCCTCCGACCTCTCCAACAACTTCTGATCCATGTTCTTGGTAGCTTTTGCACCAAGCTTTTTCATTTTCTCGGCGCGATTGATTAGGTTGCCTTTGCCTTCGTAGAGTTTCTTGGCGGCTTCTACATAGACCTTTTGCGTGAGGTCTAGCTGACGACCTATGCCTTTTACATCTTCGGTAAAGGCTACGAACTTGTCATAAAGATTGCCGCCTTCTTTGGCGATTTCTATGGCATTTCTGTTTTGGTATTCTTGTTTCCAGATGCTGGCGATGGTGCGCAAAGTGGCGATCAAAGTAGCTGGACTCACGATCACGATGTTTTTGCTGTAGGCATCATTGAATAACTCGGCGTCTTTTTGCACAGCTAGAGAAAAAGCAGGTTCGATTGGTATGAAGAGTAGGACAAAGTCTAACCCTTCCACCCCATACAAACTCTGGTAATTCTTTTCGCTCAAGCCTTTGATATGGGCACGAAGTGAAAGCAAATGAGCCTTGATTTGCTTCTCTTTTTCTTCTTTGTCATCCGTATTCGCATATCTCTCATAGGCCACCAAGGAGACCTTAGAATCTATGATAATACTTTTGCTATCCGGAAGATTCACCACCACATCCGGTTGGAATCTATTACCGTCATCATCGGTCAACGACTGCTGAACGAAGTACTCCCTTTGTTTTTCCAGACCGGATTTTTCCAGGATACTTTCCAGAATAAATTCCCCCCAGTTGCCTTGTGCTTTGGTGTCTCCTTTTAGGGCTTTGACAAGGTTTTCCGCTTCTTTGGTGATCTTCTGATTCAGTTCTTTGAAGCCGGCGATTTGCTCTTTCAGTGCAGAGTTTCGTGCGATGTTTTCTTTGTTTGTTTCTTCTACTTTTTTTTCGAAAGCAACTATTTTTTCACCGAGGGGTTTGAGCAGTTGATCTACCTGTTCTTTATTGTGCGATGTAAACTTCTTGCTGTTTTCTTCCAGGATTTCATTAGCCATGTTTTTGAATTCGGCAGAGAATTTCTCACGGATTTGATTCAATTCTTCTTTTTGAGTTTTTAGTGTCTCTTGGAGGTTACGGTAATCTGACTCCAGGCGTGTGTGCTGGTTGTTGAGTTGTACATTCATTTCACGTTCCCCTTGCAGTTTGTTCTCCATTTCCTTAGAGCGCTCATTGAGATTCTGCACTTTCTCCAATTCAGATTGCAATCTGATTTCCAGCTCTTTGGTTTTGAGCCGGTCATCCGCATTTTGTGGATTTTGAAATTTTGATTTGGCGACAAGCCATGCTGCTCCTGCACCTAAAACGAGACCAGTAAAAAGGTAAACGAAATGATAAACTTCCATGAAACAAATCTATGAAGTGTAGATAGAATTTTTGAGCTGCATGAATTTATTTTTTATTAATCTCCATAGAGCCCTTGCAGCCAAGCAAAAAACTCCATGCTCCAAGCGAGCGCTACATGCAGAATGACCCCACCCCAGATTCTTTTTGAATAGAATGCCAGTATTCCAATGAGGTACCCGCCGAAAACGGAGCTGATCGCTTCGGTGATTGGCTTCCCGTAGTGCAGAAACATGTAGGAACCTACCATGGCTAATACGGCCTGTCCACCCAACACTCTGGTGAACCCAATGACCAAAAAACCTCTGAAAAACAATTCAACATTTAGGAAGTTTGCTCCATATACTCCTTCATAAATCAGCATGGGAATCCAACCAGATAGCTCATGCTTTTCAGCAAACCGGTCTCCACCACTTGGGATGTATCGAGGGTAATAGTTTGTAAGGTCCGAAAGAAACGATGCCAGGCCAATGCCGATCACTACTGCTAGAAGCAAGATGCCATAAGGTCGAAAATCCGTCCTTTGAAGTGTTAGCCCATACCAGCTTTTAGTTTCATCTCTTTTTCTTTCGTACCAGAAATAGAAAATCAAAAGAGGAAGAAATAAAGTAAAGAAAGACTTTCCTCTCCACATGACTTTACGAACAAATCGATAGTCGATAACATCTAGGTGCTCGATCAATGAATAATGAAAATAAAGTGTGCGACTGAAGCCTAGAATTATAAAACCAAAAACAAATAACAACCAAAATTCTTTGGAACGATACCAAGCTCGATTGATTTTGAAAACTGAAAGAAGGATACAGGTTACTAGGAAGGGGAAGCCCATATAGATGGACATATAGAGCCAATGCCAAAGAGTTTTTCTATAAGAATCGACAATACGATCTTCAAAATCCAATGTGTAATTGAAGTATGTACAGAGCGTAAGAAAAAGGGCAACGCTCAGATATAGTCCCCAATGAAAATGGTCTTTCAAGAATTTATTCAGGTATTTCCAAAGCTGCTTCATTGAGATTCGTTCTTGATAATGAACTATTTAGAGTAAGCGAACGCATTCTAACCGATAAATATAATTACTATGTTAATCAATAGACAAGACTTATGGTCGTTGTCATCAGTAAGAAATTGATTAACTTTTAGGAAATTTTTTCTTATTGTGAGAAACGCAAAATACTGTTTGACTTTGTTGATGCTGGCTTGTGTCATCCAGACGTTTGGCTCTGATCAACCCGTCGTCCATCCGGAAGATTTTTTGAATGAATCTTCAGCGCTCACAACTCATCTGAGAATTTATTCCGACCCTACAGGAGAAATTACAATCAATGACATTTTAAAGTCTCAGCCACTTTTTGAACCCTTTAATGAAAGCTTGTCTAGGGATCAGGTTTATTGGGGAAAGTTGCGGTTGGTTAATAATCAGGAAGTAACAAAGCTCTATCTACTTTATGTTGGAAAAAATGACTTTATCGACTGTTACTTCGTGGAAAAAGACTCAATTGTTCAACATGAGCAGAGTGGATATATGTATCCACAAAAACTCAAATCTGTACCCAAAGGAAGTTATTACATACCCATATTGTTAAATGCGAATGCCACACAGGATTTGTATATCAGGATAGAAGAGAAAATCCATAACGATCCAGAATTTGATTTACGACTTACTAGCGGTACCAACTGGGTGTATGAAATTCTCGATAAGCACATCGTCGATTTTATTTTTCAAGGCCTTTTTTGGATAGTAATGATTTACAATTTGTTCTTGTTCGCAACAACAAAAACCAAAGCCTATCTGTACTATGCTTTTTATCTAGGGTGTATAGCCATCAATTATCTATTTCTGACTGATATACTCAGAGAATATATTTTAAGTGAGTCGCCTTGGTTCACGATTTATTTTATACCAACTACTATCCTTGCTGTTGGCGCTTATTGGGTATTTGTCAATGATTTTATAAGTGCCAAGAAGCATTTTGTGCTCTATTATAAGTGGATAAGAATAGTGTCATTTATTGATATTGGTATTTTCTTCCTGAGCGTCATTATCATCCATTTCACAAAGGAGATTTATGTAGTTACACATGGACTTAGAGTTGTCGCATTGCTCAATGCGCTGTTGATATTTGGTCTCATTTATAGGATTTATGACTCTAAATATGAAATGGTCAAATACTACATGTATGGTACTGGAGCCATGGTAGTCATGGGAGTGATTGATACCATACTCTGGGATCCCTCGACGTCTCAAGCCAACTTGATGAAGTATGGGTTACTCGCGGAGATAGCTGTTTTTTCAATTGGATTGGCCCAAAGGAAGAAAATCCGAGAAAAGGAGAGAAGAAAAGCATTGAACAAGCAAATTGATCAGTTGAGAGTCAACGAAAGCTTGGCGCAATGGCAAAAAGAAGAGTTGGAGAAAATTATTGATCATCGAACCAAAAAAATTAAGAAAAAGAACAAAAAACTCAAACGTGCAATCAAGAAAGCAGAGACAGCGGCTCGAGTAAAGTCTGACTTTCTTTCAGTCATGAGCCATGAAATTCGTACGCCAATGAATGCTGTGATTGGCACCATTCACCTGTTGCTAGATGAGAGTCCGAAAAAAACACAGCTAGAGCATTTGAAGACATTAAAGTTCTCGTCAGAAAACCTGCTGATACTTATCAATGATATATTGGACTATAGCAAGGTTGAATCTGGCAATGTGCAATTAGAGCACATTGACTTTCACTTGAGAGAATTGACCAAAGGACTAGGCAATACCTACGAAAAAAAGGCAGCAGAAAATGGAGTGAAATTCAATATTCTGATTGATCACAACATACCTTCCATGCTCAAAGGTGATCCGGCGAGACTTACACAAATATTGAACAACTTGATCAGTAATGCACTGAAGTTTACCCCTGGAGGCGAGATCAAACTCCTGATTCACTTACTAGCAAAGAGCAATGGACGAGTAAAACTTGAGTTTGCCGTAGAAGATACTGGTATTGGTATCTCAAAAGACAAACTTAAGCTGATATTTGAAAGTTTTACTCAGGCTCATGCTGATACTACTCGAAAATATGGAGGTACAGGTTTAGGGCTAGCGATTACTAAGAAGTTGATCAAGTTGTTTGATAGTCAGATTTTCGTAAAGAGCAAGGTGAATAGAGGTTCAAAATTTTACTTTTCGCTCTATATGGAAGAGGCTGCACATGCCAATGCCGCTATTGAACTCGACGATGTGATCATGAAAGAGGAAGTGAAAGGTAAGAAAGTGCTGGTAGTTGATGACAACGAAATCAACTTGATGATGGCCAAGAAATTTTTAGACAAGTGGGGTCTCGTCTGTGAGGTGGTGACTTCCGGCCAAGATGCACTCGTCAAAGTATTCGACACCGACTACGACTTGATATTGATGGATCTTCAAATGCCAGAAATGGACGGCTATGAAGTGACTGCTACTATTCGAGGTCTTGATAACATTGACTTGAAAAACATTCCAATTGTTGCTGTATCCGCGGATACTTACGACAATGTCAAAATCAAAATTGCTGAGGTAGGTATGAATGACTTTCTGTCGAAACCGTTCAACCCCATGGAACTATTGACCGTGGTACATACTTACACTAGAGGTACTCACTCTACATCTACGATACTTTAATTTTTTTTGGATAAGTTTGGTTTGTGAGAAGAGCGGTTGATCAGTTTTAGATTTATCATATATGATCTCTACTTGGAAAGGAAGGATAATTTTAATTGTCACATTCTTAAATTTTGCCGGTGTTTATCCTGTATTTGCTCAGGATGAGGCTCAGCAAGACAGCATTTCATGGCTCATAGGCCAAGCTCAAAAGAAAACGTATAGGGAGCCGGAAGCCGCTGCCGAATTAGCAAAGCAAGCTTATGCCCTTGCAAAATCTCAAAATCAATTAATAGCTCAAGGTGAAGCTCTTAGAATTATAGGGGGCACTTATTATATACGAGGAGATTACGACTTAGCGTTAGAAAATTTTTTGGAGGCTCATCAAATTTTTGATGAAGAGGAAGACAGACCAAAGTTGACAAGAATTTTGAGTAACCTAGGCCTTGTATATAAGAGTCTGGAAGACTATGAGCGGTCATTGGACTATTATCAAATGAGCCTGGCTCTTACCACACCAAACGATTCCCTGGTGCTCTCAAAAGTATATAACAATATAGGTGTGGTGCATAAGCGTCAACTAAATTTTGACAGTGCTGAATATTATTTCACTCAATCGTTGAGTCTTAAAGAAGGTTTGGGAGATACAAAGGGCGTGGCTAATACGCTGACTAACTTGGGCAATGTAGCTGCCGATCGAAATGATAACACGGGTGCCATTAGGCTCTTTAGACGTTCGTTAAATCTTGAAATAGAATTGGACTATGATGAAGGTATAGCTAAAAATGTGAACAATATTGCCAATGCCTATTTGAAACTAAATAAAGTGGATAGTGCCATTTATTATGCACTAATTGGCTATGAAATCGGGAGTAAGCTTAAAACCAAAATTCAAATAAAAGAGTCTAGTGAGATTTTATCTGTTTGCTATGCAGCTAAGAAAAATTTCAGACGAGCTTTTAGCTATCAACAGATATTTGTGCAGTACAAGGATAGCCTGAGTAATGAAGATCAGTCTAGAAAAATTGGGAGATTGGAATCGAAACTACAACTTGCCAAGCAGCAATCCGAAATCGAACAACTCAAGCTGGCCAACCAACTTCAAGCCACTAACCTCAGAGCCTCAAGAAATCAAATCATTTGGATTTCCATTTTGTGCTTTACCATTGTATTGGCTGCGGTGGCAATATATATATTTAGAGTTCGAGCCTATCGCATAGATCAAATAGCACAAAGAAGTCAGATGGAAGCTTTGCAAAAAAGATATATGGAGTTACTTCATGGGCCTTCTAAATTAGATTTGGGTATCGATCTTGAAATTTTCAATGAGCAATTAGTTACCCCACTTACTGAAAGAGAATATGAAATATTGAAATTGAGCCTGACAGGGATGACCAATAAGGAAATCGCCGACAAAATTTTTGTCTCCTTGAGCACTATAAAATTTCATTTGGGCAATGTCTATCATAAATTAGGGGTTAGCAATAAAAAAGAAGCGCTCGAATATGTGGTCAAAACCTCTTAGTCTTTTTACATTTCTCTTGTTTTTGTGCCAATGCTTGTGTGCCCAATCACCCATTGAAGAAGCTTATGAGAAAGAGGATTATAAGACTGTTATTCATCTGGCGGATTCTATCCTTCAAACACCCACTGAATTGGAAGTAGCTCTTCTGCATCAAATGAAGGCTGATGCTTGGTACTATTTAGGAGAATTGGAACCTTCGCTAGAAGGTTACTTTAAGGCTATACATGCCGGAGAGAATGCTGAAGTTCGCAACGACCTCCTGTTATTGGAATGCTATAGTCATGCTGGGTTTTGCTATCGCGAGATGGGATTGTTTCAAAAGGCTCTTCCACATTACAAGCACTCATTGTCGATTGCAAAAAGTATTAAGGATTCGGTCGAATGTGCGCAGCAGTTTTACAACTTGGGTTCGATCTATCAACATCTTGGAAATTATGAAAGAGCTACGGAGTTGCTTGACAGCGCCTACCAAATTGATCTTGCCCTAAAGGATACCGTGGCACTTGGCTTTGATTTGGCGTTTTTGAGCGAACTCAAAATGCAATTGAACGATCTCGACAATGCGCTGTATTATGCCAAAGAATCGCTGCTCTTATTGCCACCAGGCGGAGGCAATGCCAACTCTCATGCCAATAGAGTGAAGCAGGTTGGAAGTGTTTTATTAGCCATGCAAGAACTCGATAGCGCTGACTATTATTTGAGTTTGGCTGAAAACGAATACTTGGAGATCAATGACCAATGGCGACTAGCTAGTTGCTGGCTGGAGCAAGCAAAGCTGAAAATGCTGCAAGGCCAATATTCAGATGCGGTGAACTTAGCATTGAATGCCAATAGCTTTTATAGTCAAAAGAGAGAAAGCCAATTTTTGATTCATTCTAATAACATTTTGGCCCAGGCCTACGGTGAACTGCTGATGGTTGACAAGGCTTTAGAAATATTAAAAGACAATCAGAAGAAATGCGAAAACTTTGGGGATATAAAAATGCTCAGAGACAATTTCCGACTCCAGAGTGAATTGTATGTGAAAATGGACAATCAGCCAGCTGCAGATCTTCTGAATGAGCAGTTTGAATCTCTACAGGATTCCATCAACGAATTTACAAATAGAGAACAGCTCAATAGATTGGCACTTCAGATTAAGTTTGACAAACTCGAACAAGAAAACCAAATACTATCAGATCGCTATGAGGCCAATGCGATTGATTTAGTGGATAAAACAAATCGACTAAACTACCTTACCATTGGAGGTGTCTTGGTTTTCATTATTCTATGTGGCATCATCTACTTGATAAGGGTGAAGTTTAGAAAAAGAAATGAAGAGTTGCAGGGCGAGGTCGCAGAGTTGCGACATCAGATCAAACTGCTACTCGAAGGAGATACTTCTGAGCTCACGGCGGACCTAACTAAGATCAACGAATGTCTGACTACTCCACTTACAGATCGTGAATTTGAAATATTAGGGTACGCCATTGGCGACCTCAACAATTCACAGATTGCGGAGAAGATATTTGTATCTGTAAATACAGTGAAATACCACTTGAAAAACATCTATGAAAAGCTAGGTGTGTCCAATCGCAAGCAAGCTTTGGAGTATATCGTAAAGGCCAATTAATATCCTTTCTAGTAGGTCTAGTCAATATAAAATATCAATTATTTATAGAACTGACTAAAGACTTTAATAAGCTGCCATCCTGATTTTGGTGGATAAACGCTCATGGTCAAAGTTTTGTCGTATGACGACAATTCCTGTCAATCTAATTCTCTAAAACCCGATCCAAAATCACCTAATAGAGGCTGTATTCGATGTTATTGTAAAAACTACCCACCTGGGTAGGAGTAGAACTGTCCCAATGGTATAGGCTCATCACTATATGTAAAAGCGAAATTCGGGTTACAAACTTTTAAACTTTTATGCCATGAATTTAATCTCGACGAAGCAACTCGAAAAAATCAAAGTGCAGTGGTCTTATATAGATAAGGTTCTGCTCAGTATCCTAATTTTTACCATTTGTCTTGCGATGACTTTTGTCGCTAGTGCGCAGGATACCACGCCACCGACAATTTCTTCATTGTCGCCCTCTAATTATGAAACGGGAGTTGATCCTGCTGTGGGTACTTTGACAATGACGCTATCAGAAACAGTTGTCGCCAATGATGCGCTATCAGAAACTTATGACGAGATCAGATTGCGCAGACTGTCCGGTACTGTGATTCAAGAATTTGAAATTGACGAGGTAACACAAGTCGGGATTTCAGGTAACGTAATTACATTAAAAAATGTCCAGACTTTATCCTACGGAGAGACCTATTATATACAATTATGGTCTGGTGGTCCAGGTATGTTTCTAGATCTGGCAGGAAATAAATTGCAAGATTTTAATAACAATACCACTTGGCGATTTACGGTTCGTTCTTCTGATTTATACATAGTATCGACTTATCCCTCTGACAATGCCTCATTTATAGACCCTGAAGCTGATGAAGATTATACCATTACCTTCAATCAGAATGTATATCTCAACTATACCTGGTGGTTGGAAGTCAGAGATGATGCAGATGCAAATCATTTAGGGTTTTCCACAGGATCTTCTCAATACATGGAAGTATCTGGAAATACAGTCACCCTCAAAAGAAGAGATATTGATTTACCCTTCGGTGAAAATTTACATTTCTACATTCCTTCAACTGCTTTTAAGGATGGAAATAATAGAAACTTCGAAGGAATTGCCTGGGGAGATCATACCACATGGAATTTCACCACCAAGACAGAAACCACTCCACCCGGAATTAAAAAGTTAATCCCTGCTCATACCGAAGAAGGTGTCAATCGAGGCACTTCGACCTTTAGTATTCAATTCAACGAAGAGGTCACGCTAGATACTAAAGGAAGCATTGTCGAGCTGTATCTCAAAGGAAAGGGAGGCAACACACAGGTGGCCTTTACAGACTCAAGAGGCATTACCGAAAGCGAAGGCTATTATCATATCACTTTCAGTGGCTTGGAGGGATTGATCGAAGGAGGAGATTATTTCGTCGCTATCCCTGATGATCTGTTTTACGATGATCAGCACAATTTCTTCGAAGGTACAGATGATACCAATTGGAGATTTTTAGCCAACAGAAAACCTTCAAAAATTAATCTTAGTAGCAATACCGTATTAGAAAACCAACCCGCTGGTACAGTCGTAGGCACGGTGTCAGCCACAGAACTAGATTATAGAGATGATGCCACAGTTACGTTGGTAGGCGGCACACATGCCAGCTCATTTCAAATAG
Source organism: Reichenbachiella sp. (assembly GCF_965233835.1). Lineage (GTDB taxonomy): Bacteria > Bacteroidota > Bacteroidia > Cytophagales > Cyclobacteriaceae > Reichenbachiella. The sequence goes on along the minus strand of NZ_OZ247585.1, from coordinate 4,724,748 downwards.
TGGGTACACAGCTTCGCACAACAGAAGAGCTGGATTACGAAGCAGGAGCCACCCGTAGCATCATGCTCAGAGCGACTGATAATGCTGGAGAATATATCAACTCAGCCGTCACCATCAATGTAGAAGATGTGGATGACACAGCTCCGCAAGTCATGAGTAGATACCCAGATGAGAACACGATAGTCGTTGATACAGAATTGGAGTACATAGAAGTGGTATTTGATGAAGACATTGCCTTTACAACTGATGGGTTTGATCGACAATTATTTTTATTGAGAGGATCTACTCAACAAGATTCATGGTACGATGCAGGAGAAGGAGATGGTCCTGCTAATTCTTATATAGTAGATGGTAACAAATTGCGTTTCCCCTTAGATCCTATTTATGGTGGAGGAAGCAACATAACGATGCTGTTAGAAAATTCTTATTCGTTTGATAGTTTCGAAATTACCGATTTGTTAGGCAATCAGGTTTCTATTCCATCGATCGCTTTTACTACAAGAGATCGATACACCGGCAATGATATTTTAACTTTTACGGCAGATGGTTTGTCAGATACCCAGATTGATGCTCAAAACCATACGATCACAGGTACAATGGACGCTAACACCACACTAAGTTTGACGCCTACTGTCACCTTTTCTCAAGGGGCGTCATGTCTTCCTCTCACAAACGGACAGCCCATCACATTTGAGTCAGGTGTTGCTCAGGACTTCACTGTCAGAGCAGAAAACGGTGTAGAAGTGCCGTGGCAAGTCACCCTCACCTGGCCGGCCATGGCTGGAACGTTTCTTATTGGCGCAGATGGTGATTTTGTTGATTTAGATGCTGCTTTCGCTGAAATCGAATCCCGCGGCATGTCTGGTGACGTCACCTTTGCCCTCATGAATGGTCATGCGGATTATAAACAAGGCTTCACCTACTGGAGTAGATACCCTGGGTCGGACACGTACACTACAACGATTACGATAGATGAAGGAGCCACATCGGCTTCGATAGGTAATTACTTGATTTTTATGGAAGGCGTGCAAAACATGGTGATCGATGGACAGGGTGTACTAGAGTTTGTCAATGTGGTGGCCAATAATAAAAGAATCTGGATTCGTGACAACGATGAAGGGGAGATCAGTGAGAATATTACCATTAAAAACGTAATTGGAAATTGTGGAAACGGATTCGTTAACATCTATGAAGCTAACAACATTGTTATCGAAAATAATGTGTTGAACAGTGACGGCGGCAATAGTATGATTGACCTCACTACAGGTAGCCAAAATGTAACCATTCATAATAATGAAATGAACATCATTAATGCCGGAGGCAATGATACTGGCATTAATGTAGGCATCAATTCGGGCCATGTAAGTATCATTAACAATGACATTGTAATGAAAACCAATGCGAATGGAACAAAATTGACTGGTATTCGAGCTGGTACCTATAATACTATTGATATTTATCACAACACTGTCAGCACCTCAGGAACCAATACGAACACAGGAGGAGGGGATAAAATTATTAGCTTTTATTCTTCTAGCGGCAATACGGCCAATGTCAAAAACAACATCCTACACTATACAGGTGCTTCTTTGGCGATTGGTATCGTATTTACTGGTGCAGAAAATATAGCTGACAACAATATTTCAATGCCATTCAGCAACATTCGTCAATTCTATATGACCGATTATGGCGTCAATGAGTTTGGTGATGGAGAAATAGACGATGTGGCCGGCATGTTCTCTGGCACGACAGGTTTCGATGTGGTGTTTACAGACTATGCCAACAACGATCTAAGTTTGGCCGAAGCTTCACTAGATGCCGTAGAGCTGAGAGGAAACCCAGTAGACGGAGTGGATACCGATATATTGGGCAATAATCGCAGTTCGGTTGCGCCATCCAAAGGCGCTTACGAAGTGCCCAATAGAGCCTCAGATTTTCTCACCTTCAGCATCCCTGAGCAAGTGAGCAATGCAGTCATTAATAAAGACAATCACACTGTGATAGTGGCTGTCAATGCCGGTACTTCATTGACCAATTTGGTGCCGACCTTCACCATTTCACCTGGAGCCGGCATCGATAAAGCCAGTGGTGATGAGCAAGATTTTACCAATCCGGTGTCTTACCAAATTACCGATGAGCAAGAATTTGCCCAGCAAGAATGGGTAGTAACTGTCTCAGAACAAAATTTGCCTCCTTCGGATATCGAACTTGATCCATCTGCAATCAATGAAAATGAAGATGCAGGAACTGTGGTAGGCGTCTTGAGTGGTACTGACCCTAACGGCGACGAGTTGGTTTTTTCTATTGTAGGCGGCGAAAATAGCCAGCATGGTTATCTATTTGAAATTGATGCTGAGACCAATGAACTGAAATCAAAGGCTTCTTTTGATTTTGAGCAAAATGAAGAATTGTTTATCCGCATAGAAGCAGATGATCAGGCTGGAGAAACCTATGAGGAGGCATTTGTGGTCACTGTAGTTGATGTAGATGAAGTGGCCCCTGAAATCTTTATGACCTCACCTGAGGCAGAAGTGACTGGAGTAGCCCTTACGGCTAATATGGTAATTACCTATAATGAACCGATTCAAGAGGGTACGGGTTCATATTTGCTAAAAACTATAGATGGTCAACTGGTGGAGTCCATGAATGTATCCAGCGGCAACGTGACGGTCTCTGGCTCATCAGTAACGATAAACCCTACAGAGAACCTGCTATACGACCAGTCCTACTATATACAAGCATTGGCCGGTGTCGTTGAAGATCAGCTAGGGAATCCGGCACCAGCGATCCCAGCATTGACTTGGCATTTTCATACGGAAACTATTATCACTACCCTTAGCCCAGCAGACGAAGCGGATGATGTGAGTCCTTTTGCTGATTTAGTTATCACCTTTGATGAACCAGTTGCACTTCAAACAGGTGGTGTATTCAGGATGTTTAGAAAAGCAGATGACGTGCAAGTGGGTGTAAATTGGAGTTTCGATGGAGCTACTGCTAACGCAAATACTGTGACTTATGATATCCCGGAAAACCTGGAGCCAGGCGTGGAAATATATATCAATATCATTGGAGGTATAGAAGATGCCAGTGGCAACCCGATTGACATCACAGGAAAAGATCGTTGGAATTTTACGCCAGTGATACAAGATCAAACAGTGACTTTAAATCCAATAGCTTCCAAGACTTACGGACAAGGACCATTTGTCTTTACTCCTGCTACTGCCTCTTCGGGACAGGGTATTACCTATACCAGTAGTATCGAGTCTGTGGCTACCGTGTCTAATAATATGATCACCATTCATGGCGCTGGTACCACTACTATCCGTGCTACTCAAGCCGGAAACACCTACTATAAGTCCGCATTTGCCGAGCAAATTTTTACTGTAAACAAAGCACCACAGTCTATCAGTTTCTTAGGCCCTGCTAACATGACTTATGGCGATGCCAACCATGTGCTGAATGGTAGTATTATTCCTTCCGACGATGACGTGACTTACGAAATCATTGCAGGTGATGCGGTGACTATTGATCAGGATGAATTAGAGCTGGTGATCGTTGGCACTGGTGAGGTAACGATCAGAGCTACAGGAGTAGAAACTGCTAACTATTTGGCACCTAATCCAGTAGAGAGAACCTTCACCATTTATAAGAAAACCATTACAGCCACAGCTGAGGATAAAGCAAAAGTTTACGGAAAAGATAACCCTACTTTCACTATTTCATATGAAGGATTGGTAGAGGGCGAAGGCGCAGAAGTGATAGACACTGATCCTACAGCTGCTACGTTAGCGGTTGCCAATTCCGATGTTGGGTTTTATGACATTACTTTGTCCGGAGGGGCGGATGACAACTATGCCATCCAGCTTGAAACTGGTCAGCTTGAAATCACCAAAAAGACGCTAACCGCCATGGCGGATAATAAGTCTAGAGAATACGGAGACCCAAACCCGGGCTTTTCACTTTCGTTTGATGGATTTATTGCTGGTGACAATGCCAGCGACTTATCTGGAACTTTACCTTCTAGAAGTACCGAGGCTGATGAAAGCAGTTCCGTTGGAGAATACACAATCACCGTAACAGGTGGAAGCGATGCTAATTATGATTTCCAAAATGTAAATGGTATCCTCACAGTTACTCCAGCTGAAATAGATGTATTCGTGCAATCTGCAGATAAATCGTATGGTGACGACAATCCGGATTTTGAAATGGAAATTGAGGGTCTGAAAAACGGGGAATCTAGTTCTGTTTTCACCACTCAACCAATCATTAGTACTGTTGCTGAGAAGTATAGTGATGCGGGGATTTATGATCTAGAAGCGAGTGGAGGTTTAGCAGAGAACTATACTTTTGATTATGATAATTCTACACTAACCATTCATAAAGTTGAAGTGAGTGCTGAAATTCAAGATTCAGAACGTACGTACGGGCAACCAAATGATAACTTCACAATTATTTATTCAGGATTTATACCTGGAGAAAGCGAAGATGATCTAGATAATGCACCTATGGTAACTACCGATGCAGATCAGTTTAGTGATGTAGGTACTTACGACTTGATTGTAGAAGGGCATGAAGACACCAACTACGATGTGATGTTTGCGGACGGAACGCTTACCATCAACCCTGCACAGCAAGTAGTGGTGGTGGAGGACATTACCGATAAGGTGAAAAATGCAGTTCCCTTTGATGTAGAGGCTTCAGTAAACAGTGATACTGAATTACAATATGAAGTTGATGGGCCTGCCAACAACGACGGAAAAACGATTTCACTAACTGGTGAATTAGGAACGGTGACAGTGACAGTGACGGCTCCAGCCAGCCTCAACTATCTGGCAGACTCTGAGCAGGTGACTTTCGAAGTCAATGACAAGCAAACTCAAACCATCACCTTCTCCATCAGCGACCAAAACTATGGTGGTGAAGTGGCATTGGCAGGAAGCTCAGATAGTAATTTGCCACTGAACTTTGAGGTGGTGTCAGGACCAATTACAATGTTTGATGGTACGCTGACTTTTACTGGAGTGGGCGAGGCCAGTGTAAGAGCCACGCAATCAGGAGATGAAACCTACAACGAGGCTGAGCCAGTAGTTGCCAATTTTATGATTGAGAAAGCAGGCTTGACTGTAACTGCCGATGATAAATCGATAACGTATGGAGAGGACTTCCCATCACTCACTTTTGTGTATGACGGATTTATGAATGAGGAGGATGCCTCCGTGTTGAGTGAAACGCCTATACCTAGTACTACTGCAGACGCCTCAAGCGATGCGGGTACTTATGACATTTCGCTTACGGGAGGGGCAGCTGACAATTATACGTTGACGCTGGTAGACGGAACGCTGACCATAGATAAAGCTGAGGCTACCATTGCGCTAACAGACTTGACATACGACGAGGACGGCACAGCTAAGTCTCCTACGGTGGTAACGGATCCAGTCGATCTAAATGTATCACTCACCTACGATGGAGTGAGTGAAGCCCCAAGCGCAGCAGGTACTTATGAAGTAGTTGCAATCATAGATGAAACGAACTATACTGGCTCGACTACGGCTACCTTAACAATAAATGAAGTGACTGTGACTGGCGTACAACCGACAACAGTAGAAATTTCGGTCTACCCGAACCCTACGTCGGATAAGATGTCAATTTCGGGAATTCACTCAGGATTAGCGAAACTTTCATTAGTAGATATAGAGGGACGCACCGTGCTATCTCAAGACATATCCCCTAAGGAAAAAGTAGATGTATCCAGTCTAAAATCTGGCCTCTACCTGCTCACCCTGGATCATCAAAATATTACCACAACAACAAAGGTCCTTATCCACTAATAAGCTAGGCATAAAGGTTTAGGATAAGTTAAGGGCAGCTTCGGCTGCCTTTTTTTATTTAACTAGGAGGGGTGATTTCATTGATCGATTTTTGACTGGTATTCACCGATATTTTTAAGATCATCGAGGTACGGATATTACTTTTGTTATCCAATCAGGCCATTCCAAGTTTATTTGAAAATTCTAGGGCAATGAGAGAAGTAGAAAAAAAATATCAGACCAAAACCATTACCCAAATGAAGACTAATAGGTTAAAAAATCGTCTTGTCGGATGGGTGAAAAATATAATGATGGATAGTACACCAGGGATGAATGTGTTAGCCACTTCACTTGTGCGAATTTCAAAATAGGTTTAACTTTTAGAGATCCTCTTCTCTTTCCAACATTAGGATAGAGGCTTGAGGAACGATGAAGTATTTTTCCTTTTGGTATATAACTTCAAACGCACCGTTTTGTAGAAAAATGGCCAGGTCCCCTTCTTTAGCCTGAAGAGGCAAATACTTTATTTTATTCTCTTCCGGCTTCCAATCGTCTTCCTCTTCCGACGCTATTGGAATCGGATGTCCGGGTCCTACTTTTACTATATATCCGGATTGAGTTTTTTCTTTTTCTTTCACCCCTGGTGGCAAAAACAACCCACTATCAGTTTTTTCTGACTCTTTTTTTGGTTTGATCAGTACGCGATCGCCTACTACAATTATTTTTTTCAGTTTGTTATCTGCTGTTAGCTCCATGGTCAATTTTTTCAGTGAGCAAAATTAGAATAATGATCAAAATTTACCCAAGCTAGCCCCATTTCTAATTGGGAATTTTCTTGGTTTGTGTGGAATAAATTACACACGTTGATTGTTGCCTTATGCGCATAAACCATGCTTCTGAGGTTGGCATGCTTTTCACACTATACCTATCACAACCAAACAGATTATCACATGTTTAGATTAACAATCATCTTTTTTGTAGTGGCCATTATCGCTGGAATTTTTGGATTTGGAGGGATTGCCGCGAGTGCTGTTGGAGCCGCTAAAATTGTCTTTTTTATTGCCTTGGTGCTTCTAGCCATATCGGTAATAACCGGAGGGTTTAAAAGACGCTAATGGAATGACAATACGGTTAATTAATTTTCAATCAAGAACATATAAGACATGAAATCAAAAATTATAATATTATTATTAATCATAATCAGCACCATCCAAATGGCCTTTGCCCAAGATGAAGTGGGCGTCAAAGGAGGAGTAAGCTTTAGTAGTTTTATTCATAATGAAATAGAAGATAAAAATATGCGTATTGGTTGGCATGCTGGTCTATATTCAAAGTCATCTCTAGGAGCTAATGTATATGTTCAGCCGGAGCTACTTTTTTCAACTAAAGGGACCTCTATGGAGTATGATATTGCAGGCTCCCAAGGACAGACTGATGCCAACCTTTACTATATCGACTTGCCCATATTGCTAGGGGTCTCACTTACTGACCAACTTAGCGTGCAAATAGGACCGTATATTTCATATTTGCTAGATGTAAGTATTACCTCTGAAGGAGACTTTGGCAGTGATCATACCGATGTAGATCGCGACCACTTGAATAGCTTTGACTTTGGTCTGGTCGGAGGGCTAGAGTATGACTTGGGAATGATAGGTGTTGGCGCAAGATATAACTATGGAATTACTAATATTGAAGATAGCGATGCTGCTGAGTTTCTCATTGGAAAATCTCAAAACTCAGTTGGACAATTGTACCTATCATTTAAATTTTCTGAATAACTTCTCACTCTATTATTAATGAGTGAATGACTAAAATAAAAGCGGGCCTCTATTTATTCATCTTTATGGCGTTGGCCATAACTATAGCTTTCACTAACATGGATATCGATGAATGGATAGAGGCTCAGCTGTCTAAAAAGGGAGTGACAGCCACTATTCGCGGTACGCAATTGGATTTATGGTCATCAGAAGTTAATGTTGATACCATAAGGTTTGCTCCTTCAGTAGGCACTCAAATAATTGCCTTTAACCTTTCTTTGGATGGCTTAGTTATAAAAGATTTGCTACTTGGGAATGGCTTTTATGCAGATCATCTGGTTTTGGACTCATTGTCTCTGGTGGCAACGCCTGCAAAAGATACGCTGGAAAGAGAAGACAAATACGATCATCAATAATATCGTGGTAAAAAGTGGGTCGGTTTCATGGAAAAATTCGAAAAACGATTCTTTGACAGCTACATTTTTGGTAGATGCATTTTCTCTCGATAGTACTCACTCTTGGATTAAGGGAAAAATGGAGGTTTATGACCTTAAGTATTTCGATGGCGAATCCTCCAGTTTGTTAAGATTAGATACAATTCGACTCGACTGCACAGAAAAATCTATTACTATCCAAAACATGGCCTGGGCGACAACGCTGTCGATAGCTGGTTTTATAAAAAAATATCCCTTTCAAAAAGATATGGTAGGCTTAACCATACCACATATTTCCATTCAAGGAATTGATTTTGTCCAAGCGTTTGAAAGAGAAAATGTGACATGTAAAAAAGTTGAGATCAATTTGCCAAATTTGAATATCTACAGAAACAGACAGTTGAGGGCTGATCAAGCTGAAAAACCGCTATTCTCTGAGCTGTTACAGTCGAGTTCGATACCGATCAAAGTCGATTCAATTCAAATCGCAAAAGGCTTGATAAGATACAAAGAGCAATACCATCCATCTAGCTTAGGAAGAATCATATTTTCAAATGTAGGAGGTCATATTTTGCATGTAAATTCAACCTCTGATGAATCAATCGTGATTAATGCAGAAGCTAATGTGCAGTCAGAGGGAAAATTGAAAGTAGCTATTAGGTTAGGGGACCAACATAGGCTTACCAAAGTCAATGGGACTTTGTCATCTATGAAGCTATCAAGTTTTAATTCTATGGCTGTGCCGCTCGCTGGGGTAAATATTACATCGGGGCAACTGAATCACATGAACTTCAGCTTTATGTATGATGGGCGAAAATCTACTGGTGACCTTTCGATGGACTACTCCAATTTGAAGGTAGCATTACAAGATGCTCAAACTGGAAATGCTAATTTTTTACAGCATATGGGTTCATTCGTAGCCAATACTTTAAAGGTTAGGTCTAATAACCTGTCCTCGCGTGGGAATTTTGTAAAAGGAACAATTGCTTTTGAAAGAGATCAAACAAAATCTGAAATCTCATATTGGTGGAAATCTTTGTATAGCGGAATAAAGTCTACCGTGTGGATTCAGAATTAATAGTTTACCTAAAGGATTTACTGATAGATTTTGGTTTTTAATATCTAGGACTCTGGGATATTGATTATTTTGCATTACCATCTTAAACAAAACTAAAGTGAAGTACTCAATCGAAAACGACCTATTCAAGGTAGAAGTAAATGAATGTGGCGCAGAGCTTTGCAGTATTTTATCTAAGAGTTCTGGCTATGAGTACATTTGGCAAGCCGATGAAAAGATATGGAAAGGCTCGGCTCCGGTGTTGTTTCCAGTGATTGGAGGCTTAAAATCAGGGAGTTATTCTTTCAATGAAAAATCTTACGAATTGCCAAAGCATGGATTTGTCAGAAATAGCAATAAGGTTCGTTTGATAAACAGTACAAGGTCAAGGCTTTCTTTTATCCTATCAAGCGACGACGAAACGGAAAAAGTATATCCTTTTAAATTTGACTTGAAAGTGAGTTTCTTCCTCTTTGAAAGCAGACTTCAAATTTTTCATGAAATAGCTAATACCGGCGATGATCATATGTACTTTTCGCTTGGAGGTCATCCTGCTTTCAATTACCCTTGGAAGGAAGGAGAAAACAAGGATGATTACTACCTAGAATTCGAGCGAAAAGAGAATAACTCAATATTCGTGCTCTCTGAAGATGGTCTTTTGACCAAAGGAGAAAAGCCTATGATGGAAGAGACCAACCGACTTCCCTTGAAAAACGGATTGTTCGATAATGATGCCTTGATCTTTACTGAGTTGAATTCCTCGGAAGTAAGCATTAAGTCGAAAAGTTCAAAGGGAAAGGTTAGCATCAATTTTGACGATTTCCCTTTCCTTGGCGTTTGGTCGAAACCTAATGCTGACTTTCTCTGTATAGAACCATGGGATGGACTACCAGATTTTGAAGACTCTGATCAGCAACTTACCCGTAAACCAGGAATCATTAAACTCGGACCAGGAAGTATCCATTATGCATCATATACTATTCAAATTTTCGAAGCTTAACCTAGCGCTAGTTTTTTTTGTATTTATTTATTCATGTCAACCAAAGGAGATTCCTTTAAGCGAGGACTATTTGAAAGCTGATGCTGAATTTAGAGAACGTCTATCTAAAGGGAGGGATCATTATTTGAAGTTGGTAGGTTTACATCCTTTGGTTCAAGGGACTAATCTGTTTGGATCTTCAGAAGCCAATAACATTCAAATGAGTAGCAAGGGTTTGCCGGCTACTATAGGTGCTGTAGAGCTTCAAGGAACTAATGCCACATTTACGGCAGCGGATAGTTTAAATATTCAGCTTTCAGCTAATGACTCCTTGGTGAATACATGGGTAGATGCATTCACAGAGTCCTCAGAAAATGGAGCGATGCTCAAGCACAACCAAATAGAATGGCAGGTGATTAAAAGATTGGATGAATATTTTCTTCGAGTGAAAGACCAAGATGCCGAAGCGGCAAAAGTATTCAAGGGATTTCAGGCCTATCCCTTACAAAGTAAATATGTAGTTGAAGCCAGCTACCAACCTTATGGAAGTACAAAAACTGAGGAAGTCAATACGCAATTGGGCACCAATCAGGAGATGGACTTTGCTGGTCTTTTGTCATTTGAGCTCAATGGTGAAGCATTAGAACTAGTAGTGGGAACCGGAGGCTTCTTGATTGTTGGAGATCTCACCAATGATGAAACAACCTACGGAGGAGGTAGATATGTCTATGTAGATTTACCAGAAGAAAAAGGAATGGTAACTATAGATTTTAACCGCTTATATAACCCACCGTGTGTCTATTCTGAGTTCACAACTTGTCCGCTTCCTCCTGCTCAAAATGTATTGCCTCTAAAGATAGAGGCTGGCGAAAAATATGCACGCTTATGATATTTCATGATAGAAATAAACTAGAAACTAAGGAGTTGGTGCCTGGTATTAGTGGTCAATTGATTCATACTGAAACGATGTCGATTGGGTATTTTGATATAGCCAAAGGTGCCGTATTGCCGGAGCATAGCCATATCCACGAGCAAGTAACGAGCTTGCTGGAGGGTGAGTTAGAAATGACGGTAAATGGTGAAACGAAAGTAATGAAAGCTGGTCATGTGGCTACCATTCCACCCAATACTGCTCATTCAGCGATAGCACTTACCGACTGCAAGGCGGTGGACGTTTTCAACCCCGTGAGAGAAGATTATAAGTAGATACTTTTTGCAGAGGTTGAACATTTAGTGGTAATATTTTATATTGATCTCTCAAAAAAACCAATCGTTATGACTAAGAACATCGCCATAGGTGTACTCTCCTTTCTCATTGTATTTTTTGTTTTGTACGCTAACATCAAGGCCAATGAAGCAGAGAAGCAGAGTATACTAGCAGAATTAAACTTGAAATTAGCAGAAGAAAACGAGACCAAAGCAAGAGAACAAGAACAGAAGGCGGTAGAAATGGCAGCTCGTGCTATGATTGAGCAAAAAAAAGCTGAGGAACTCCAATCCCAATTGGATAAGTGTAACCAGTAGCGAATGACGAAAAATATACTTATTGGTGTATTGGCTGGGATAGCTGTTTTTGCTTTTGTGTTTGCGAGGATCAAAGCCAATGAGGCTGACTTACAAAAACTTTCAGCTTTAGAAAATCTCGTTGTTGCCAAGGAAAATCAAACTAAGGCAGAGGCACAGGAAGAAAAGGCAGTACAAGCAGCTGCCAAGCTTGCCATTGCCCAACAGAAAGTTGACGAGCTAGAACGTGCTTTGGAAGTTTGCCAATGAATTATTAAGTCTTCTGCGCCCGACTTCCCAGTTTAATGACTTCCAAATCCTTTGGCTTCCCAGCTTCAAGGGTAAACCTGAGCAATGTCCGTTCCTTATGAAAACCATGTCGGCCCGCAGCACCGGGATTCATATACAATACACCCGGTCTTTTTTCATCGTGCATCACGGCCAGAATATGAGAATGCCCACAGATGAATAATTGAGGAAGGTGTTTGTTGATGAGCGGACGAACTCTCGGATTGTATCTAGGCGGTTTCCCGCCAATGTGAGTCATAAATACCTTCACTCCTTCACACATAAACATTTGATCTTCAGGAAAAAGCTGTCGCACATCCTGTCCATCTACATTGCCGTAGACACCCAACGTAGGTTTGAATGCTCCCAATTCTTCTATGATGGCTGCTGTGCCCACGTCTCCGGCATGCCAGATTTGATCTACTTCATTGAAGTAGTCAAAAACTTTTGGGTCTAAAAATCCATGAGTGTCAGAGATCAGTCCTATGCGCAATTTTTATTAGATTTGATGGTCAACGATTTCTTAGAGTGATGGTCTAACCCACCTACAATTAAACTCGAAGTTGGCACTTTTTTCTAATTAAACAACAACGCGATGCCCATACGAAGACCATTCAATTTGCAAAAGTGGATTGATGAAAATAGAGACCTTCTCAAACCACCCGTCAGCAACAAAAATCTATATGTAGAAGCTGAAGATTATATTGTAATGATAGTTGGTGGCCCAAATGCCCGAAAGGATTATCACTACAATGAAACGGAAGAATTATTTTATCAGCTTCAAGGTGATATCACCGTTAGGATTCAAGAAGAAGGTGAAGCAGTGGATATCAACATAAAAGAAGGGGAGATGTACTTGCATCCGGCCAAGGTTCCTCACTCACCGATTCGAGGAGAGAATACTGTGGGCTTGGTGATCGAGCGAAAGCGCAGCAGAGATATGGATGATGGACTCATGTGGTTTTGCGACAAGTGCAACACCAAACTGCACGATACTTATTTCTATCTGTCCAATGTGGAAAAGGATTTCCAACCGAGATTCAGAGAGTTTTACGCCTCTGAAGAATTGCGTACCTGCAACAACTGCGGGCACATGATGGAAACCGACCCCCGCTTCGTATAGAATTTTAAATAATATGTCATTTCGAAGCAGGAGAAATCTTATTGCCATTTAATATCCACATAAAAATTCTCAGCGTTCTAATTATCAAAGTTTGTGACTGCATACCAAAACACATTATCCTTCGCACAAGAATGCGACACCCAAGACCCACTTCAATCCTATAGAGATCAATTCTATATACCCCAACACAAGGGTGAAGATTGTATCTATCTGGTAGGAAATTCTTTAGGCTTGCAGCCAAAAGCCACACGAAGTTATATCGAGCAAGAACTAAAGGACTGGCAAGAACTTGGCGTAGAAGGCCATTTTGACGAACGTGCCACACGCCCTTGGTTTCATTATCATAAATTTTTAAAGAGCCATTTAGCGAAATTGGCAGGCGCCAAAGAAATGGAAGTGGTGTCTATGAACAGCCTCACCACCAACTTGCATTTGATGATGGTGTCATTTTATAGGCCAACTGCCAATCGGTTCAAGATAATAACTGAGGCCGGTGCCTTTCCTTCAGATCAGTATGCATTGGAAACGCAATTGCATTTTCATGCTAATAAAGGTGGTGAAAAACTGTTTGATCCCAAGGATGCTTTAATCGAACTTAAGCCTAGATCAGGAGAAGAGACGCTTAGAACAGAAGACATTCTGGCTGCCATAGACGAACACAAAGACCAACTGGCTTTGGTGATGATGGCTGGCGTACAGTATTATACTGGGCAGCTGTTTGATATACCTGCTATCACTAAAAAAGGTCATGATTGTGGGGGGCTAGTTGGGTTCGATCTGGCTCATGCATTTGGTAATGTACCGCTGAACCTTCACGACGATGGTGTTGATTTCGCAGTCTGGTGTTCGTACAAATACCTGAACTCAGGGCCAGGGAGCGTATCGGGTGTGTTTGTGCATGAGCGCCATAGTAGTAATCCAGACCTTCCGCGTTTCGCTGGCTGGTGGGGGCATGACGAATCGCAGAGATTCCAAATGAAAAAAGGCTTCATCCCTATGGAGGGAGCTGATGCCTGGCAGCTCAGCAATGTGAATGTGCTGCCGAGTGCTGCACATTTGGCATCACTAGAAATCTTCTCCAAGGCAGATATTCAAGAGTTAAGAAAGAAGAGTGTGCTGCTTACAGGTTACATGGAATTTTTGCTGAACGAGCTAAACAAGGACGGGGAGAAAATTCAAATCATCACACCAGCTGATCCAAATCAGCGGGGTGCACAACTTTCCTTGTGCTTAGCCAAGGGAGGAAAAGAGTTGTTTAATCAATTGGGGGAGAATGGAATTATAGCCGACTGGCGCGAACCTAATGTGATCCGAGTAGCAGCAGTGCCTATGTATAATAGTTATGAAGATGTATGGCGTTTTGTGGATAGACTGAAGCAGTTACTAGCCTAAAGAAAATTTTCTCCTATCCAGTTTAGTAGAAAGACTAGACCAAGCATAAGGCCAAATACGCAAGCACTAAATACAATGGAGGCTAGGGCACCAACGCCCGCATTGTTGGCTTCGAAGGTAGATTCCAACTGGTTGGTGCGTGAGATCCCCTCTGTAGGAGGTGTTATTTCCCACCATTTCTCTTTTTCCTTAGCTCTAATCCATTTCGGTCGGGCGAGCTGTTTTTTGAAAAGTGGCATAAGCTAATTTAATGATTTATTGATCGCCATTTATAATTTGGCACAACGGCTATGACAAGAATGAAAAAATGGAGCCCACTTCATACGTAGATATCCGGGCTATTTCTAAATTAACTACGTAAATATTTTTCATTACTTAGAAAAACTACGTAATATTACGTAATAATTCTAAGATATGGAAAAGATCATAGTCATTGGCAATGGAATGGTGGGCTACAAGTTTTGTGAAAAACTGCGTGCCAAGGCCACAAAGAAACAATTTTCAATTAAAGTATTCGGTGAAGAGCCCAATGTGGCGTATGATCGCGTACATCTCAGTGAGTACTTTACTAACCAATCTGTTTCTAATTTGGAGATGGCACCCAGGAGTTGGTACGTAGAAAATGACGTAGAACTGGTTACCGGCGAATTGATTGTCAATATTGATCGCGAAAACAAGAAAGTAACCAGCCATACTGGGTTGGAAGCTTCCTACGACAAACTGATCCTGGCCACAGGGTCTAGTGCATTTGTGCCACCGATAAAAGGGTCTGAAATGCAAGGAGTTTTCGTATATCGAACTATTGAGGATTTAGAAGCCATTATAGAATATGGCAAGACGTCAAAGAAAGCAGCAGTATTAGGTGGTGGTCTTTTAGGGCTAGAGGCCGCTAAAGCTATGCTGGACTTGAAACAAGAAACACATGTAATCGAATTTGCTCCCCGTTTGATGCCAAGGCAATTGGATCAGGGCGGATCTGATGCCTTGCAATCCAAAATGGAAGAATTGGGCGTGAACATCCACATGAATAGAAATACTGCGAGTATTTTGGGTGAAGACAAAATGACCGGCTTAGAGTTTACAGACGGCCAATTGCTAGCGGCCGATATGTTGGTGATTTCCTGTGGCATTAAGCCACGAGATGAGCTGGCTGCACAATGTGGACTCGAAGTAGGCCCAAGAGGAGGAATCGTAGTCAATGATTTGTTGGAAACTACCGATAAAGATATTTACGCCATAGGCGAGTGTGCCCTACATAAGAATTTCATTTATGGACTTGTAGCGCCCGGCTACGAAATGGCCGATGTGGTGGTGGATCAGTTGCTCGCTGGAGACGAAAAAGTTTTCGAAAGCTATGACATGTCTACTAAGTTGAAGCTGATTGGCGTAGACGTAGCCAGTTTTGGTGACGCACTATGCGAAAACGTACCGCACAAGCCGATCGTATTCGAAGACAATCTCGAAGGCATATATAAAAGAATCAATGTTTCTGAAGACGGGAAGACTTTACTTGGAGGCATATTAGTAGGAGATGCAGAAGTCTATGGCATGCTGCTGCAGGTCACTCTCAATGGTATGGCATTGCCTCCCAATCCCGAAGATTTGATTTTAGGAAGTAGAGGTGGTGAATCTGCAGAGATGGAGCTGCCAGATACCGCTCAGATTTGCTCATGTGAGAATGTCACTAAAGGCGATATATGCAAAGCTGTGATCGACCAAAACCTGGAAAACATCGCGGATGTAAAGGCATGTACCAAAGCCGGAACCGGCTGTGGCGCTTGTACGCCCATGGTCACGGATATATTCAACGACCAATTGAAATCCATGGGCAAAACAGTCAAAAAAGTATTGTGCGAGCACTTCGACTATTCTCGTCAGGAGTTGTTCGATTTGATCAAAGTAAAAGGAATCAAGAGTTACGATGACCTCCTGGATGCATATGGATCGGGCGATGGTTGTGAGGTTTGTAAGCCAGCAGTGGCTTCTTTGATGGCGAGTATCTGGAATGAACTCATTTTGAATCAAGATACGATTCAGGATACTAATGACAGATTCTTGGCCAACATACAAAAAGGAGGATCGTACTCTGTGGTGCCAAGAATCCCCGGCGGAGAAATCACACCTGACAAGCTAATTGTTATCGGTCAGGTAGCTAAAAAGTATGATCTGTATACCAAAATCACAGGAGGTCAGCGAATCGACTTGTTTGGTGCCTCAGTAAACCAACTGCCAGATATCTGGGAGGAGCTGATTGACGCAGGATTCGAAAGTGGCCATGCGTACGGCAAATCACTAAGAACGGTGAAGAGCTGCGTGGGGTCATCCTGGTGTAGATATGGATTGCACGACTCCGTGTCCTTTGCCATAGAAGTAGAAGAGAGATATAGAGGCTTGCGTTCACCACACAAATTGAAGAGTGCCGTATCTGGCTGTCGAAGAGAATGTGCGGAGGCGTTGAGCAAAGACTTTGGGATCATTGCTACGGAGGTTGGATGGAACCTATATGTCTGTGGGAATGGTGGTTCAAATCCGCAACACGCCTTATTGTTGGCCGGAGATATTGACTCTGAAACTTGTAAAAAATACATCGACAGATTCTTGATGTTCTACATCAAAACGGCCGAGCCGCTCAATAGAACAGCTACCTGGTTGAACAAACTAGAAGGAGGAATAGAATATCTCAAACAAGTAGTGGTTGAGGACTCTTTGGGTATTGGAGCAGACCTCGAAAGAGAGATGGACTTTATGGTAGATACCTATAAGTGCGAGTGGAAAGAGGTTGTAAACAATCCAGAGTTGAGAAAGAAATTCACACATTTTGTAAATGCTGACATTCCTGACCCGACCATGAAGTTTGAGGACTTTAGAGGACAGAAGAAGCCTGTAGATTGGGACAAAGAATTAGTGGAGAGCAAATAATTAAGCAATGACTGAGACAATAGAATATAAAACGGTGACGGCGGAAGAGGTAGGTGCCTGGGTAGAAGTGGCGGCTGAGAAAGACTTCCCAGCCAATGGCGGCGTATGTGCGGAACATAAAGGCCTGCAAGTGGCGGTCTTCAATTTTACGCGCAGGAAGGAATGGTTCGCTACGCAAAACCTTTGTCCACATAAGCAGCAAATGATTTTGAGCAGAGGTATGTTGGGCTCAGAGGCTGAAGAGCCTAAGGTGGCTTGCCCTTTTCACAAACAGACATTTTCATTGAAAGATGGAAAAAACCTGAACGGAGATCATTGTGCACTTGCTACGTATCCGGTTAAGGTAGAAAATGGGTATGTTTACGTAGGATTTAAAAACTAACTCAGTAGAGATATTATTTTTTGCATCAAAGTAAAAAACCTTGAAGAAGACACA
This sequence comes from Reichenbachiella sp., assembly GCF_965233835.1. Classification (GTDB taxonomy): domain Bacteria; phylum Bacteroidota; class Bacteroidia; order Cytophagales; family Cyclobacteriaceae; genus Reichenbachiella. The sequence continues at coordinate 4,707,053 of NZ_OZ247585.1, read as the reverse complement.
GGCACTTAGCAAACTGGTTAGAATTTTTATGGCAGCTTCCTTTGGAGTTGCCTTTTTAGCTGTTATCGGTCAGTTTTTACTACTGGAATATTTAGAAGTTAAACACGTCAATCAGCCCCAGCTCATCTTCATAGCCTTAGTAGTTTTTTTGCTTTTGGTCGCTTTTGGTACAATCATGAGACCTGCCTATCTGGAATTCAAATCTATCTACGCCGCCTTGATTGAATCAGAAGAGTCAGCCAAACGGATGACGGCGGAGTTGAATAAACTGTATAACGAATTGGGCAAGTCCTACCAGGATTTGGAAGCGGTTAATATCGTGTCGGCAGATCCGACTACGCTGCTCAAACTAAATGCTGATGGAGAGATAGAGTATGTTTCAGATCATTTTAAGCAAATCATGTCGATCAATGGTGAAGCTTTTTCGAAAAATATTTTCGACTGGTTTAAAGAAGAAAATCTGAACGATGATTTTATTACCAGTCTGAGAAGCATCCTATCAAGAGGTGAGGCCTGGAATGGAGAGATCAATGTGACTGACCTCGACGGAGACTTGATCTGGTTGGATATGTCGATGCAGCCTGTGACGAATGGTGTGACCGGTGAAACTAAAATCTTGGCCATTGGCAGAGATGTAACAGAAGTGAAGGAAGCCAAACAGCGGTCTAGAGAAATCAACCGAGAAGCAATTGAAAAGCGAGTAAAGGAGCAACAGTATCGTTCGGTACTGATACTAGAAGGGCAGGAAGAAGAGCGAAAGCGAATTTCTCAGGAAATACATGATGGTATTGGGCAGATGCTGACCGGATTGAAACTTAACCTGGAGGGTATCACCCCTTCGGATTCCCCTCACATGAAGAAACGAATCCGAGATACTAAAGACCTGATGAAAAGTGTGATTAAAGAAGTTCGTCGAGTGTCATTCAACCTGACACCAAGTAGCTTGGTGGATTTTGGCATTACGCCTGCCATGAAAAAAATCAGTCAGGAAGTCACGGCCCTGTCCAACACAGTTGTGGAGTTTGACAATAAAACCAACTTCATCAATCGGCTGGACAAAAATGTAGAAACGAACTTGTACCGAATCGTACAAGAAGCGGTAAACAACGGCATCAAATATGCGCAGGCCGACAAAATTGTTATTAGTTTTGAACACAATCCATCGCACCTTATTGTTACTGTGGAAGACAATGGAAAGGGCTTTGAATTTGAGAAGCTAGAGAAAACCGGACATTTTGGAGCGTCCGGGCATGGTATTTTTAATATGAAAGAAAGAGCGGCCTTTATCAATGGCTCTTTCGATATTCAAACAAAACTCGGGGTAGGAACGAAAATTATTATCAAACTACCTTTAAGCTAGACTTATGGATACGATAAAAGTAATCTTAGCCGACGATCATGTCATAGTAAGAAACGGAATCAAAATTTTGCTCGAAAGTGAAGGCGAAGTTGAAGTAATTGCTGAGGCTTCCAATGGACAAGAAGCCATTGAAAAAGTGAGTCAACTAAAGCCGGATATCTTGATTTCAGACATTCGTATGCCGATTATGAATGGACTCGAAGCTACAGCCGAGTTGAAAAAAATATCTCCAGATACCAAGACCTTGATTCTTTCCATGCACGACGATGAAGAGTACATCATCAAAAGTGTAGAATGCGGTGCATCAGGCTATTTACTTAAGGACACGACTAAGGAAGAATTTGTGAAAGCATTGCGAAGTATCCTGGAGGGTCATAAGTATTTCAGTGGTGATATTTCGGATGTCCTGGTGAATGGCTACTTGAACAAAAAACCTGGAAGTACTTCTGCGACTGATTCTGGCGGCACGATGGTAAAAACTGATTACCACATCACAAAAAGAGAAAAACAAATCCTGCAACTGGTCTATGAGGGCCACAGCAACAAGGAAATTGCTGACGAACTCGGCAAAAGCATCCGTACCGTAGAAACCCACCGCTTCAACATCATGAAAAAGCTCGAAGTAAGTAACATCACTGAACTGATCCGAAAAATCGACAGCGAGCCTTATATTATTGGTTGATTGACTGTTTGATTCCCACGTCATCACCCGGCGTTAGTCCGGGTGATCCACTTGTATATTCTTCTGATGTTGTCGTACAGCCATCTGCCTTGTTAGTGTGGTCACCAACAAACTTCAGAGATCGAAATTGGTTGAGTCATTTTTATGAATAATTACGTATAAATACGTAATTATTCATTCAAAAATACGTACTTTTGTTCATGACTCTGAGCCTTATCAGGGCTTGGTTCAAAATCAATGGATATGAGTGCATCACAAAAGAACCTTCCGGTAAAAGCTAAAACAACCTGCTCTTATTGCGGCGTAGGCTGCGGTATTGATGTAGAGATCAATAAAAAGGGAGTCATTGAACTCGAAGGCACTTCCAACCATCCGGTGAATCGAGGCATGTTATGCTCCAAAGGTCAAAGCCTAAACTACGTAGTTCAGGATCAAAGCGATCGTCTGCTATATCCACAAATGCGTGGATCTAAGCATCATCCTTTAGAAAGAGTGAGCTGGGACGCGGCGATTGATCGTGCCGCAGCTGTTTTCAAAACTTTTATTGAAAAGCATGGGCCAAATTCTGTTGGCTTCTATATTTCAGGCCAGTGCCTGACAGAGGAGTATTATCTAGTCAACAAATTGACCAAAGGTTATATCGGCACCAACAACATCGACACCAACTCGCGACTATGTATGAGTTCAGCCGTGGTGGGCTATACCAGGACACTTGGTGAAGATGCGGTACCCATTGCCTATGAAGATATCGAGCTGGCCGACTGTTTTTTGATCGCTGGAGCTAATCCAGCCTGGTGTCATCCGATCCTATTCAGAAGAATCGAGCAGCACAAAGAACAAAATCCGAATACCAAAATTGTGGTGATCGATCCTCGAGTCACAGATTCTTGTGCCTTGGCGGATTTGCATTTGCAACTGACGCCCGGTACGGACGAGACCTTGTTGCATGCCATCGGTCGTGTATTGATCGAAAACGGCAATTTCGATTTAAAATTCATTCAAAGCCATACTGATGGTTTTGAAGATTATAAAGAAAAAGTATTTAAGACCTCAATTGAGGAAGCGGCTGCGATTTGTGATGTGCCCGCTGATCAAATCCAGCTGGCTGCTCAATACATTGGGGATGCCAAAGGTTTCTTATCGCTGTGGACGATGGGTTTGAACCAGAGTACCCAAGGCGTAAACAATAACCTGGCACTTATTAATTTAAACTTAATCACTGGTCATATTGGTAAGCCGGGATCCGGTCCTTTCTCACTGACCGGCCAGCCCAATGCCATGGGAGGAAGAGAAGTAGGAGGCATGGCTTCCTTATTGGCTGCACATCGTGTGCAAACCAACGTCGATCATAGAAAAGAAGTCGCTGATTTTTGGGGAGTAGAGTCCATGCCGGACAAGCCAGGACTCACTGCCACCCAGATGTTTGATGCCTTAGATTCTGGCGAAATGAAGGCCGTCTGGATCATCTGTACCAACCCCTCGGTGAGTATGCCCAATGCGGATCTGGTAGATCGCGCCTTGAAGAAAGCAAAGTTTGTAGTGGTACAAGATATCTCGTCGAGATCTGATACTTCTAAGTACGCTGACCTGGTATTGCCAGCAGCAGGCTGGTTGGAGAAGGAGGGCACCATGACCAACTCAGAGCGCAGGATCAGCTACTTGCCAAAGATCGTGGATGCGCCGGGAGAGGCCTTGCCTGACAATGAAATTTTGATCCGATTTGCCCGACGCATGGGCTATGGAGGATTCAATTTTCATTCCATAGAAGAGATATACGCAGAGCATTGTCGACTCACCAAAGGTACAAACATCGACATTTCAGGCCTGACTTATGAGAGACTGAAGGCGCAGGGAACTGTGCAATGGCCAGTGCCTTCTGAAGACCACCCAGGTACACTTCGATTGTTTGAGGACAAGAGATTTTATACGCCATCGGGCAAAGCGCAGATATTGCCTGGAGGCAACAAAAACGAAGGAGACCAATTATCTGAAGAGTATCCGCTGATACTGACTACTGGACGGATACGCGATCAATGGCATACGATGACTCGTACGGGCAAAGTAAATAAGCTCAACAAACACATTCCTAAGCCTTTTTTAGAAATTCATCCGGAAGATGCCAAAGCCAAAGGCATAGAAGAAGGCATGCCCGTGGTGGTAAAGAATGATCGCGGTGAAGTACGAGTTAATGCGCAGATTACAGAAAAAATTAAAAAAGGAGTGGTATTCCTTCCTATGCATTGGGGGAAAATACTTCAAAACACCTTCGGCAGAGCTAATAATATGACCAGTAAGGTTTTTGATCCTACATCGAAGCAGCCGGGGTTTAAATACTCGGCTGTGAGTGTAGCAAGGTACAACAAGCCCAAGGAGAAGATAGTTATCGTTGGAGCTGGTGCGGCTGCTTATCGTTTTATCAATTCTTACCGTGAACTGAACACGATAGATGAAATCCATGTTTTCTCGAAAGAGGAATATCCATTCTACAATCGGGTATTACTGCCTGAATATGTGAATGAGCACAAGGAGTGGGAAGATTTGCTCAAATTCAAATACGGTGAATTTGAAGAGCTGAACGTGGTACTTCACAAGTCCACCAGCATTGACGACATCGACAAAGTGAAGCAAACGGTCACCGACTCCAAAGGATTGGAGCATGGCTATGACAGGCTCGTTTTGGCCACGGGCTCAAGGGCTTTTGTGCCCAACAATATTCCGATGGAATTGCCAGGCTTGTTTACCATGCGAGATCGCTACAGTGCTGACGGATTGAAAAAATATATAGACAACAAAGGCCACGTGTTGATTGTGGGGGGTGGCCTACTGGGATTGGAGTTGGCTTCTGCACTGAGAGAGATAGACGTAGAAGTGTCTATTGTGCAGTTGTCCACCCGCCTGATGGAGCGCCAGCTCGATACCATGGCGAGTACCTTGCTTCGTCAGATGATCGAAGAGATGGGGGTGCATGTGTATACGAATGATGAAGTTCACAATATCAATGTTCGGGGAGAAAGAGACATCAAAATCGATCTAAAGAGTGGAAAGAAAATCGACTGCCAGGCGGCAGTATTTGCGATTGGCACCAGACCCAATGATCAACTGGCCAGAATAGCCAGCCTAAAGTGTGGACGGGGCATCATTGTGAATGACTATATGCAGACCAGCGAAAAGTCCATCTATGCCATCGGCGAAATCGCTGAGCACAATCAAAAACTCAACGGAACTACAGCCGCGGCTGAAGACCAGGCAGATATAGCAGCCAGGCATATTGGCGGGGATTTGAGTGCTTTGTATACTGGCACTGTGCCGATGAACATTCTGAAGTTTCCAGATTTAGACCTATGCTCTATCGGGATGGCGGATGCACCACTGAGCATGAAAGACTATGACGAAATTATCTTTATCGATAAGTCGATGAAGTATTATAAGAAATGTATCATTCACCAAGACCGTCTGGTCGGTGCAGTGCTGATGGGGGACAAGGCTGAGTTTGCAGAATTCAAAGAGCTGATAGAGAATGAAGTAGAGCTATCTGAAAAACGAAAAGAACTGCTTCGCTCTGGGCAGGCTGCAGAACCCATGCTGGGCAATCTGGTTTGTTCTTGTAGCAATGTGGGCACTGGCAATTTGGAAAAAGCCTTTGAAGGTGGGTGTACTACTTTAGTGGATGCTTGTCAAACCACTGGCGCAGGATTGGGCTGTGGAAGTTGTAAAGGGGAAGTGCAGCAGATGCTGAAGAAACATTTGGAGCAAAAAGAAGTTGAGCTCGTTTCCTGATTCCCTTATATTTGATACAAACAATTAGCAATGGAGAAGAAGAATTTGGTCAGGGTATTTGTGAAGGGTGGCATACTTTCTCCCGGAGACTTTTTACGCATTTTGACAACGGCCAAAGAGTTAGGCTCGGAGTTTATCCATTTGGGCTCTCGTCAGGATATCCTTTTTCCGGCCAAGGACAGGAGTCAGGCATTGCTGGAAAACATCTTCAGATCGATCAATACCGAATACGAGGTCAACGAGTTTACACACCAAAATATAGTGAGTTCTTATGTGGCCTTGGATGTGATGCCCAACAAAAAATGGCTCGTACCGCATGTCTATCACCATATCCTGGACAGCTTCGATTTTAGGGCCAAGCACCGAATTAATCTGGTAGATCCGTCGCAAAGCATGGTGCCCTTGTTTACTGGAAACATCAACTTCATAGCCTCTACTACAGACAACTATTGGTATCTCTATTTGCGATTGAAACAATTTGATAACCTACCTATTCCGTACGGGAAGATCATTCATGGTTATGATTTGGCTAAGGCCGCACGTGCCTTGAATGAATTGGATTTGAACGATGAATCGCTGTCGGCGGAGGATATATTTTCTGTGGTAGACCAACAAGAACTGAACACCCTGAATCCGGTAGAGGAGCTGAAATATCCTGAACCGGCCTTCCCTTATTATGAAGGGTTGAATAGAGAGCCTGGGGGAAATTATTGGTTGGGTCTGTACTGGAGGAACAATAAGTTCACAATCAATTTTTTGATTGCACTTTGCAAAAGATGCATGGAGACCAATGTTGGTAAAATCAGTTTGACCCCATGGAAATCTTTGATCATTAAAGGAATAGAAGAAAATTATCTCTTGGGCTGGGAAAAGCTGATGGGGCGATTTGGTATCAATCTGCGCCACTCTTCCTTGGAACTCAACTGGCATTTGCCGGTACTGAGCGAAGAAGCACTGGAACTCAAAAACTATTTGGTTCGAGCCCTCGACCAACAGGATATTAGCACTTCCGGACTCACGTTCACCATCAAACCTAACGACGATATCTATCTGTTTACTTCGGTGGTGATAGAGATCAATGCGGCCGAAGGAGATGGTAGTAATACCTACAATATTTTGTATGCCAAAAACTTCAATCCAAATTCGGCAGCATATCTCACTTACGTGAAAAACGTGACCAAAAATGTATTGCCTGCCTTATTGATGGAATTGAGTGTGATGTATTTCGATCAGATCGAAGACCAGCCCAAGTCGACTCCAAAAAAGGAGGTCGCTCCAACGCCCACCTCAGTATCTGAACGCTATCAGTGCAAGCACTGCCTGACCATCTATGATGCTCAGTACGGCGACGAAGCCGCCGATATAGCCCCCGGCACTACCTTCGACAGTCTGCCCGAGTCCTATCTCTGCCCAACATGTGAGGCAAAGAAAGAGGAGTTTGTGGTGGTGTGAACATACCACAGTCGATCGATAGCAATATCCACACACGTAAGTAGTCGCCGTTGATAGGCATTAGTAGTCCTCTTGACCAAATGAAATCTGTGGGTATATTTGGGAGATAGATAATGCTCATGCGCATTACACAAACGTTACAGTTCATGCTTATCGTAGATCAACAGGAAAATAGAGGATGAAAATTCTAATCACTTCAATACTTATAACAATTTGTTTTTCTAACGGAAATTCTCAGTCATGGAGTCCCATTAATGAACAATCAATTAGGCCAGAGTTAACTGATATAATTTCAAATTTGACTGAAACGAATCAACTCAAGGGCGAATTTACTGGACCTGGAGCCTATACATCGCAGCAATACAAGAATTTTGAATCGCTTCTAGATTTATGCACTGAGGAAGACTTAATCCAATTGACTAATTTCAACAACCCAGTTGTTAGGAGTTATGCGTTTTGGGGATTAGCCAGACAAAGTTCATTGATGACTGAACAAATAATCAGAAACCATGTTAATGATGATGAACCAGTTAAAACTATATTTGGATGTACACAAACTAATAGAAGTGTTGCTGAGTTTATGCTAAAAGTTGTGACACCAGATGAAGTTGATGATTGCCTCAAACTCTCTAATAAAACCCTTAGACAAATACGGAGAGAAATTGACGCACTATAACATGGTGTAGGTACGAATGCCCTTGCAAGCTTTTCGAGTCAATGCCAGAATCAGCACCACCTCTCCTCGCGGAAACTCTAGAATACCGATTACGCATTCGTGGATTCCTTAGCAGTCCAAAACTACAGCAATGGCCAAACTGACTTTTGTGGTTGTACTCGGATCGGCTATATTTCTGCTTTGATCAAACTGTGAGGGCACATCGTCCTACACAGGCGTTATATTAAATACTACATGAAGAATATGATTAAGTCATTTAAATATATAGGAATTTTAATACTGCTTTTGATACAATCCTGCGGCAATGAAGAGATCGAATTATTAGATGCAACTTACCATGTCACCAAAATTACATGTGTCCAAAATGGAAAAATTGATTTGACTGTTACAGGGGGAGTTCCACCATATAACTTTCTTTGGTCAGATCAGAGTACATCTGAAGATGTAGAAAATATCATGGAAACTGGTGAGTACAGTGTGGTGATTACTGATAGTGAAGGAAGAGCCAAAATAGTCAGTGAGATTAATGTGATCCGTGAACCTTCTAAAATAGAAATTGATGCAACGATAATTGCAAGTGATTTTCTTGAAAACAATGGATCGATTGAACTATCAATTGATGGTGGCGTACCTCCTTACACTATTCATTGGTCTAACAGTTCCGAAACAAAAGATATTTTCGATTTAGCTCCAGGTAGCTACAATGTCAAAGTCACAGATGTAAACCAATGTTCAAATAATAGTGAATTCACAATTGAAGAAAAAGCCGGATTATTAATAGACGATCGTGACGGCAATGAATATTCAATTGTCAAGAATGGAGAACAGATTTGGATGTATGATCCTTTAAGGTATGACGCTGGTGAAGAAACCAGTTATTTAAGAGATGATACATCAAATTCTGATAAAGGAAGATATTACACTTGGGAAACATCAATGAATGGAGAAACAAACAGCACTCAATCCCCAAGTGAAGTAAAGGGTATATGTCCGGAAGGGTGGCACCTACCTAGTCCATCTGAATGGATGGATTTTGAGGAGTTTCTAACTTCTGAAAAGAATCAAAATAACTTTGATATAGTTCAGTATATAGATCCAGCTTATGGAACATCACATATTCTAATCGATTTTTATGTTGGTGTTGGATGGTCGGAAGATGGAGCCAATACGTATATTTCAAACGACAGTTCAACATATATTATTAGTTGGAACGATGGAGAGCTTATTTATGCAAGTACGATCGAATACCCTAACAATCAATATTGGAAACGATATAAACATCTGTGTCACTGCATCAAAAATAACTGAATATAACAGACGCTAAAATGAATATGTAAAGTGAGTCATCTGATAGGATAATGCAATCTAGAAACCTTAGTTTTTCTAGCGACTGGGTCTCATACTCATTTTAGTTGGGCATTAGGCACAACCAAAGGTTAACTGCAATATCAAAATGACATCTGACGAACTCGATGAACTGAAGGCCGAAATTACGGGAATGGATCAATTCAAAAAAATCGCATTGATAGGTATTGTCCCTGCGTCAATTATGCCAGTCTTGGTTTACTTCTATAAGCCTGAAGAGTTTGTAATTTCATTGATCTGCCTAGTGTGTGTAACAATATACTTTGGATATACAGCTTATTGGAAACCTTTATCTAAGCTCAAAAAAGACATTAATCTTCGAGTTAGTGATTCAATAACAGCCGAAGTAACAAAAATAAAAGGAGCTGATAAAAACATCATCGTAAGAACCAAGCCGAAATTTGAACTTACATACTACGATTTGGATCGTTTTAACATTCCAGTTGAACAACTAAATACAACCACCAAACTGCAACTTACCTATGCAAGGTATAGCAAACACCTCTTCAACCTAAGCGTAGAGTAACTGTGCCTAACATGGTGTATGTACTAATGCCTTTGCGAGCTTACCAAATCAATGCCAAAACATTCACCGCCACTCCACGCGGAATCTCTAGAATACCGATAGAGTCATTTGTGGTTTCTCTAGCAGTCCCAATCAAGAGTAATGGTTAAACAGACTTTTGTGGTTGTGTTCGGATCGGCTATCTTTCTGCTTTAATCAAGCTGTGAGGGCACATCGTCCTACACAGGCGTTAGCCTTCATATGGAGATCTCACAAGAGACAATTATCGGATTCTTAACCGGAACGGTTGCAACAATCATTCTGAAAGGAATTGTTGATTTTTTTCAAAAAAGAGTTGAATTCAAAAGAGAACTCAAAAAAAGCCTCTATGATAAGAAGTTAGATGCTGCTGAAGAAGCTGCTAAGGCTATGTTTCAAAATGTTCAATCCGCAACGATAATTGTTAATGCTATTAAAAATGTCCTCGAAAGAGACATGGACGGTGAACTCTTTGAACAGATATGGGAAGCATATTTTAAGATTATTGAACAAGGGGAATCTAGCCTCTTGAATTCGACCGCACCAATGTATTTTCAACTCGATAATCCTGAATTATGGAGTAACGAAGATCAACAAAACCTTTTTGATGTTTATTCTAAAATTAAGATCCTCGGGGAGGAAATTCAGATTTATGAAGATGAACTTGACAAACATCAGGAAAATGATGAAGTCTATGATGAACTAGAGAATTATATTGAAAATGAATTAAGAGTGAATGCCAAGGAAGAGCTTAGTAAACTAAAAGAACTACTAGAAAAAAATTCTAATGCGCAACTTGCGGCTATTGAAGAAATTAAAAAAGAATTCAAATAAAAGTAGACTATCAGTCTGTATACTCTCGTAATGCCAAGATATTTCGGAACAGTTACAAATAAGGAGGTCCTAACAGGAAGAGAGATATCTGAGAAAGAGTATAAGAAGCTATTGAAAATCTCTAAGAACTTGGCGCTCTTTGGTAATTGTCAGAATCTATTTAAGATATTCCTCTTCAACTTTACCGACTTAATGGAATATCTGATTTCCGTTGATGTTCCACCGCTCAACATGACGGCAAGAACTAGCCAATTCGATGAACTGACATTTAATATAAATCGTCATTTGAGCAACTTACTTGCTTCTTTTAGGGCATATGTCGACCATATACCATCTCAACTGAACAGAAGGTTTGGTAAGAATTCTTCTCACAAGGAATCCTTTGAAAAGAAGACCTCAGAAATCTTTGACACATTTTTTGAATATCGTTTTTTCTCGAAACTTCGGAATTATACTCAACATCGCGAATACCCAAAATATCATATTGAATATAAAGCTGATCAATCATCTTCTTCGCCCGAATCTTCTGATGGATCATATCAATTCTTACTTGATCCAGATACTCTTCTTAAAAGCTACGATTCTTGGGGGCCTTGCAAAAGCGACCTAATTACCAGAAATGCCCCGGTTAACTTAAAAGAAGAATTGAACAAATTAGCCTCCCTCATGACTCATTTAGATATGTTCGTATCCAACTTCTATTTAGACGATCTAAACGAAGCTACAGAATTCATAAAAACATCCTTCAAAGCGGACGACTTTTTAAATGTAGAATATTGTGTGATCGAAAAAATGACAAATGAAGGCCAAAAGATCATTTTTACTACAAAAAACCTTTCAACGGATGTATTGACGAAACACCTGAGAAAAGTCGAAGCATATCAAAGAATTAAAAGTAACGAAGGCTAACAAACGATATAGCACATGCCTCTAAGTAGTCACTTGAAAGTGCCGTACAAATCCACTAGCTTAGAAGATATAAACAAAGCCCAGAGGCACGTGCCATATCTGGGACGTTAGCAATCATAAATCATCATTCCTTACATTTTGCCTAACATTGTCACTCAACGTGAAAATATCTCCTAAAGCGAAAAGAAACATTTCAAGGATTATTCCCTTCGCAATTATTTGGTTATTGATTGGATGGATAATTGATATTACAGTGTACGATGTTACACGCAACCAAAACTTCAATCCAGATACTGATATTTCCTACACCATTCCAGTGCTGATTTTTGCTAGTCTGGCGAATATCGTGGTTGGAACTATTGTAGGGTTTTTAGAAGTGGTTTATTTAGAAAAGAGATTCTCAAACCGAACACTGAGTGCCAAGTTTTTTTACAAACTCTTAATCTACCTTACCTTAATTATTATCATTATAGCTCTCTTTTATCCAGTGGCATTTACGCTCGATACAGGCATAAGTTTGCTAGAAGTTGATGCCTGGCAACAATTGGATAGATTCCTAATAAGCATCTCTTTCCTTACCACCTTATTTCATTTGTCAGTAAAGCTTTCGGTTTGTTTGATATATTCAGCTATAAGTGAAAACTTGGGGCATAATGTGTTTTTAAATTTTTTCTCCGGGAAATACCACCAGCCCATAATCGAAAAGCGGATTTTCATGTTCCTGGACATGAAATCTTCGACGACAATAGCCGAAACGCTAGGCCATGTACAATACTTCAAATTACTGGGCACCTATTATAATATTATGTCAGACCCCATCATCAATTCATTTGGTGAAGTCTACCAGTACATAGGAGATGAAATCGTGATTTCATGGAAACCTGACAAGGGGATTAACCAGGCAAACTGCATCAAATGTTTTTTTGACATACGCAATCATCTCAATGAACAAAGAGGAGCTTTATTTAATGAATTTGGCTTTGAAATTGGATTCAAAGCAGGTATTCATTTCGGTGAAGTCACAATTGGAGAAATTGGAGCCTTAAAAAAGGAAATCGTATTTACAGGGGATGTCTTAAATACGACCGCTAGAATCCAAAGTCTTTGTAAGGAATTAAAATCTGACTTACTGATTTCAGGTGCAATTAAAGAGTTATTACCCCATTCTAACTATCAATATAGCTCTAAAGGAGAGATAGAACTGAAAGGAAGAAATAAGAAAGAAGAACTGTTTAGCGTAACTTTAGAAAAGAAGCCGACAATCGCTAACAATATGTAAACTGCATCAAAACGCAGTTTACATTAAACGTTACATTATTAAAGCCCAGCATACCATTTAGCCAGAGAGACTATCCAGCTGCTTTCAGAATACTCAAAGATCACCATGGTTTGACAAATGCCCAGAACTATCAACAAACCAGGAAATATCCACCTTACTTTTTCTTTTTTGAAATCATTGACAGCAAGTAATATGATGATGATGTCTACAACCAAAATCGTGAGCGGATAGGAATATTCTACAATAGATTCAGGCAAAACATTGAAAAACATTCGGACCAAGGACGGCTCAATCATTGGGATGATAGAAATAATCATAAAACGAGAATGAAGTGCGATATTTTGTTTCCAATATACGCCGAAGATGTAGGCGAATATCATGATGACAATGTCCTTAAAGGGTATGAAAAATTCTGTACCAGTCACAAATTCAGATTGGTTCAATTGACTGTGAACAAGGAGTAAGATGGAGAGTATCATCATCGGAAATATTACGTACGTGATCTTGCCAATCAGCCGATGAAGTTTAAGTTTTCCATTTCTGATGAGTACAGGCTGAATAAATATAATTAACAACCAAATCACCATAAAGAAGGCATGCAAGTGAAAATAAATTGAAAAGTCAGCAACTTCCCCTAGTACTTTCTGAAAATATGAGGGACCAAACCCATACCACGCAACTATCATCAAAGCAAGTACAAAGACTCCCAATTGATCGAACTTCATTTTTTTAGAAAGAATCAAATTTTTCAAATAGTCCATCCTGATTTAGCGTATTTTTTCTTCACTCTGTTACTTGGCAGCCAGTCTACCTATTTCCTGCCTACTACCAAAAATAGTCAGTAAGCATGACCTATGCCCGGTACTCGAAATAGGATCATGGCTATAGAAAAAGTGTGAGTGTTCAAAAATTCACTACATTCGTGGGCTTTCGAAACTTATTGATAGCGTATTGCTACCTATCTTGACTCTTATGGACAAATCCATCCAAATCATATCTATACCGAATTTACTAGTCGCATTTGTGCCGGTTTTGGTTGTTTTGTTTGTACTCTGGAAATGGAACGAGGGAATCAAAACATCAGTTTGGGCAGTGTTGCGAATGGTCATCCAGCTGGTATTGGTGGGCTATGTGCTGACCTACATTTTTGAGTCAGACAGTGCCTGGATGATTATTGGTGTTTTGGCGGTGATGTTGTTCTCTTCGAGTTGGATTGCCTTGCGGACGCTGAGTGATCGAAGAAATGAATTATTGCTAAAGGCTTTGGCTGCCATAGTGGTAGGAGGGCTGGCCGTACTGGTTTTAATTTCACAGGGCGTCCTGATGCTCGATCCATGGTATTTGCCGCAGTATCTGATTCCCCTGGCAGGGATGATTTTTGCCAATTCGATGAATAGTGTGAGCCTGGCGGGGGAGCGATTGACTTCAGAACTGGAAAGAGGTATGGCTTATAATCAAGCCCGAAATACCGCTTTAAGAGCTGCATTGATTCCAATCACCAATTCCTTGTTTGCCGTAGGTTTGGTATCACTACCAGGTATGATGACCGGACAGATTTTGTCTGGAGTATCCCCTTTGATTGCTGTTCGCTATCAGATCATGGTGATGTGCATGGCCTTTGGTTCGGCCGGAATTTCAGTAGCACTATTTTTATTTTTGGTAAAGGCCAATTTTGAGCATCCAAATGAATAGTTCAGTTTAACAAAGTGAGAATTGACAGTTTCACATTATCATTGCGCCATGTTCCAGCTATTTCAAACAACAGTAATACAATCCGTCATCTATCTCACCAACGCCTGGTTGATCTACAACATGGCTTTGAAGTATCTTTCTGATCATCAGCAGTCGGGACTTTTTCTTTGGATTGGTATTCCTGCGATTGGTTTGGTGAATTTTGTTTTGGCCAAGGTGATGCACCCTGATGATCCCAGAATGGGAAGACACTTTCGGCATAGTGCTTTCGCTATTTTAGCGATTTGGCTTCCTCTGCTCTATTTTTTACCCATCTACTTTTAGTTTGTCCAGGCTTTCTTAGTCGAGGGTAGGGTATTGTTTGTTTTGACCTTTCTACAACCAGAGAAAACTTAAAAACAACTAGAATACCAATATTATGGCAACCACTAAAACTAATGCTTCAGTAGAATCTATCATTTCTGATCCTGCAGACCATACAAATAATGAAATCAATAAAAACGACGACCGTTTCTACATAGCCTTGACAAGTTTAGCCCTTATCGGTCTGGTCACGCTTTTGATTTTTGCTTTGGTATAAATAGTGCAAATCAAGAGGCACTCCCTATTTCTGGGGAGAGTGAAAGTTTTGTGATTCAGTGGCATTATTCATTTTAGATTTTTGAACGTTAAAATCAGATAAGAAACAAAAAGTGTTCGAGTCCTTGTTGGGGTGAAATTCATTAGGAGTATTAATCAGGACGAGTTTCTTTTGTTTCCTGATTTTGAGGTTCAAAAAGCGTTAAGAAATGAATACGGTCTAGATTTTTGACTACTTTTCATCAATGGAAAAGTAGTGCCTGCCGGCGAGGCAAAGGTATTTTACACGTACATAGTTTGTAGACATTCGATCTGTTTCTATAGATCTATTATATACAAAACAATATTGTTTTTTTTAAGTTACCCTCCCACCAATTTTACAGATTGATCCCAAATCAAGAGCAGATGCTTATTTTATTTCCTTTGATTTGGTGCTATTTACAAAAAGGACATCTCCAATAGCGTCGTAACCCTGAAAAATCTCTTCTCCTAGCTGCTTGGCTGCTTCGGATCTAAAGCCAAGAATAGTTAAGTCTGCATCTTTAGAGTGCTCGTTGATGACCTGACGATTGTCCATACCTTCGGATCTTTCTATGATTCGCACATTGTTGGCAGAGATAGGGAGTCGTCCTGTTTTGATCAGTTGTAGGAGTTCTTCTTTTTGTTCTTCCAACTCTTCATCATTAACAATGGCGGATATCTTAATCTCGGCTTTTTTCCATTGTGGATGACCCAGGATGACAAAGCCAAGAAGTATCATCAAGTTGGCATTGTTGAAGTCTGAAGGTTTTATCCAGATGTGAATTTCTGCTTTAGATTCTAATCCACGGTCGCTGCTGGCTAGAATACAAGTATCAAATCCAGAGGCGCGAACCATAGCATAATTTTCCATGATTTCCTGTAATCCTTCGGGTTGACTCTTGGAAAATTCAAAGAGCATCATGTTGATGTCTTTACCAGATACACTAGGAAGTTGCAGTGCTTGAGCAACTGCAGTAGTGTAAGATGGCGAAACCATGGTATCCACATATACATTACTCTCAGAGATATCAGCTACCCTGATTAGCCGAGCCAATTCCTCTTTGGACTCTAAATTAGTCTCATTGGAGTAATAGCCTTTAATATAGTGCAGGTAGGTGCCGAATCCGTAGCGATGCGAAATCCAACTCATCATCTCAAAAGCAGTGGGTCGCTCAAAAGATGAGCCTGAAATACAAATCACCGAGGGTCTCCAATTGTCATCATCCTTGTCGGCTTTTTGGATAAAAACCTGAATCTGACGGATCAGCTGGAAGATCACCCCCTGAAAAATATTAGCCATACCTGCTTTGTCTTCATTGAATTTGGACAAACCAAAATAGATAAGAACCATGATGGTAATGGATGCAACAGCATAGGCAGCGTCCATCTTAAATATCAAAAACAAGCACATAATGGCACCCAGAAGCGAGATGTACCATTTGGATCTAAAGGCCGGTCGATACGACGGGTCTGCCGCAAAATGCTGAAAAAATGATATGGTACAAATGGCACCATAGGTAACCATAAAAAACATGGAGATCACTTTGGCCACCGAGTCTATACTGCCTAAGCTCACAAAGAAAAGGGCTAGCCCCACGGTAATCACAGTGGCATTCACTGGTTCGTTAGTATTGACTTTACCTTTAGAAAGGAAGTTGTTGATACCTATCGTTGGAAAAATATTATCGGCGGCAAGTGCCTGAAGCGTTCTAGGGGCAACCATAATGGAACCCAAGGCAGACGATATTGTGGCCGCCGCTAAGCCAATGGGAATGATTGGACCCCAAAGTGCGATCTTGGACATGATCAGTTGATCATTGACCAAGTCATCTGGGCTGGCATTCACGGCCAGTTTGTATCCAATGAACACATAGATGACCATACCTATCAAAGTGGCTGAAAGTGTTCCCCATGGGATGGATTTTTTGGGATCTTTCAGATCACCAGACAAGCCTACTCCAGCAGTCATTCCTGTAAAGGCGGGAAAAATAATTGCAAACACGATAAAGAAGTCCTGGCTTTCAGTAACCCGAGCCATGATATCGAATTTTTCCAAGCTTGCATGGTAGTCCGTACTTCCGAGAAAGAAAAAAGTAAGGGATACGAATAAAGTTGCGACTACAATGTACAAAGCCTTCATACCCAAATCTGCGCCTTTTGTCAGCATCAGGATACTAAGAAGAAGCACAGCAGGTATGGTAATCCACCTTTTGTCACCAATACCCAAACTGTAGGCCTCGTTGGCCCAAGTAATGACAGGGTCGAAAGCTTCTCCAAAAGCAATAACATAGAAGGCCACACTAATCGCTTGTGAAAGGTAAAGTGCGATCCCAATGGATGCGCCTATGTTTATACCAAATGAGCGGGAAATGATGTAATACTCTCCGCCACCTTCTACCTTTTGATTCGTAGCAATCTCGGCGATGGACATGGCCGTAGGTATCGTTACCATATGTCCTATGATTACAATAGCCACAGTACCTAGAAACCCTACACTGCCCACAGCAAACCCGAAACGTAAGAACATCACTGCGCCCAGTATGGTCGAGATAGCTGTGAGAAAAACCGGTAAAGTACCAAAGTTGGCCTTTTTGGATAGGAGGTTGCTCATAGTTTATTTTTTCAGGGACACCAGGTTTAGTTGATTGCCCGTACTGCAATATAGATCAAATTGCCCTTTGCTTTCTTGAAAAAGCACAGCCAACTCATAACCGACATCTAACGGTTCTTCGTGTAGCAACCTTCCGTCTTGGTTGTAGATATACCCTTGCCTTCTTTCTTGATCGATGAGAATGATTAGCTGATTGTCAACACCGAAATAGTAGTATTGAAGGGCCATTTGCTCAGCTTTGGTGTCGATTTTGAATTGCTCTATGAGCGCCTCATTAAAGACAGTAAGCTCGTTTTCATTTTTCTCGATGAGGATGAATTCTTTTTCCGTACCGGAATTGACCAGGTGAAAAGTGACTTCCTCATTTTCTCTTACCAGTTGTCCTCGGTTTGTTACTACACCAGCCAGATTGAAAGACACCAATTCTCCCAAGTCAGTCAAAGCAGAAATTTCTGTATTGGCAGGTTTACTGCCTTTGCTGATGAAATAGTCCTGAGAGATATTTCCTTTCAGATCTATTGGGAATCCATCTCTGGTTTCTCCTCTTCTGTTTAGATTTTGAAAGATGCCATTTTTCTGAACCAGCAGCATGTAGTCGTTTTTCTGCACACGTACATGCCTACCTAATGTCGCCGGGCTGCTTCCCATTTTCTTTGGGTTCCAGCCGTCGAGCAGCTTGCCTGCCTTGTTGTAGAGGTAGTAATTGCCTTTGCTATCTGCGACCATGATGCGATAGTTTCTAGACTTGTCATAGTCGATCAAGGACAACTCGCTAATTAGATTGTCGGATTTTAATTTGACCGGATATCCAGGAATGTAGGTGCCATTTCGATCGACCATGTGTATCGTTTTGTCCAGTGCAAACAGATATTGAAGCTTCCCATTTTTGTAGTAGTCTACCTGATAAATTTTACTTTTCAATTGACCTTCTAAAGGAATTTGAAGCGTTGGTTTAAGATTAACATCTAAGAGATGAAGCGTAAAGGCTTCGTCTTGTACCATCATTTCCAGAGTGCGATCGTTATGATTGCGAACGGCAAAAGGTTTGGATATTAAATTGTTTGCAAAGCCTTGTTGTTTTTGTATCTCAAATGATTGTGGCTTGATTTGTTTGACTAAATCACCGGGGTGTTGAAGTAGTAAACTCGTATAGTATTCCCCATCGACGTGGGTGAATTGTACAGCGCCGTATTCAATTTGCGAAAAGATGGTTTTATTGTCCTCCAGATATTTGGCCCAGTTGTCGTTGAGGACTTTACCTACTTTGTTGATTGCTCCTCTGGACTTGACGAACATACTGAAATTGGCATCCTCATGCGTAGACTCTAAGAAAGCATTGGTCCGAACAGAACGTCTCCAGGTGTTTTCCTGGTCGATGTCATCGATCAAAATTTCCAGCACTTGCTGACTGTTTCCAAAGTAAACATAGCTGCCATCTACGAAGTAATAGGCTGATGGGAATCCACCATACATTGATCCAAACAGTCTTGCAGGAATTTCATCAATGTTGATATGTTTGATTTGCCTTTCGGCATAATTTTCTAAATAAAGCGTTGAATCTGAATTGGCTTGTTGAGCCAATGATTCAAAAAATTGAGCCGCTAGTTCCTGACTTTTATGTTCGATACAAAATATCAAATCAGAGTTGAACGATCGACTGGATTCTAAAACAAAGTACCCGACTTCATTGCCCATGAATTCGTAAAAATCTTTAATATTAAAATCAAACCTGTTTTCAAGCTCCCCGATTTGAGTGAGCTGGGCGGGTTCATGTTTTCTCCAGTAGTTTTTTAAACCGATATGCCATTGGCTCACATCTTCTACCGAAGCATGAAGCACATAGGAAGTGCTGGCAGGAACGATATTTTTCATATCAAACCCTACGCCTCGAATACCATCAAATGCAGACAGGTAGTTGATCTTTGAAGTATCATTTACTGAGAAACCAGATAGATCTATTTTGTCATTATCGATATTCAAATCGAGATACATCAAGTGGGTTAACCATTTTAGGGGCGTTGTATCGATCTCAACTGGATTAGCAAAAATGCCTGCCAACTTGTTTAAATAGTTGGTATTGATATAACATCTGCCAGCACCACTTGTGCCTTGAGCCACCTGAGCTACGTGCAGTTCTGTTTCCTGATAGGTATTGACTCTGCTATCAGTAATCATGCGAATAGCGTCTTCCACCAGAAAGGGAGATAGACTGGCAATCAAATAGTTCTTATGAAAGATGTAGGTGAGTGTAGCTTCGCTTTTTTTGAATTCTGTAATGACATAGTCTTGATAAACTCTCTCACTTTTTTCAAAACTAAGACTATCCTTGAGGTATTCCTGCAAGTCGCTGAGTATACTGTGCTGCTGAAGTTCTTGTACTTCAAGAATGTATAGCGCTGCTAATGATTCATTGGTGTTTTGATGAAAGGAGATAAGCAGATGTCCCTGATCAACCACCTTAGAAAACTGATGATTGGTCGCAGAGTCTAGTTGACTAATCACTTGCTGGACTGAATCCAGTTCGGACAGTGACTTTAAGTTTTTGATTATTTTCCGGTTGTCATCCGGGCGCCAGAGGTAGGTGAAATCGTTTGGTTCAAAGACGAGGATAGAATTGTCGGGTACGAAGGACCAAATAGTGATTCTACTTTGTTTCCAGAGGTGGAAACCTCCCCATCCGGCACCTGCCAGAATCACTCCAATAACGATAACAATTAGTACTTTTTTCAATCTAGCGCTTTTGATGCAAATTATGGATAGGAGAGGGAGAATGCAAGAAGGCTAGAGAAGATATTTATCTACGACTCCCTGCATACAATTCATACTCCAACAAGCGACACTCGATCCGAGCATTCATAAACTCAGTACGGGATTTGGTGCGCAATCCAATGGACTTGGCGAGATTCGAATTACCTGTGAAAATGTAGCCCATCTTGCCACCACAGGATTGTTTAAAAAAGTCACCGATATCTTTGTAGACCGATTTGAGCATGTCTTCTTCTCCTAGTCTTTCGCCATACTCCGGATTGAGCATCACGATGCCAGGGCCTGAAGGAACAAATGTTTCCTGAAAAGGGACTTTGTCGAAATCAATCATTTTCTCCACACCAGCGGTGCGGGCATTAGCTCTGGCCGCTTCAATGGCATCTCCATTCCAATCGGTGGCGATTATGCTGGATTTGATTCGGTCTTTGTATTCCGCTTTTGCCAAAGTTTCTTTCCAGAGTGAAGGATCGTATCCGTTGATATGCATGAAACCAAAATTCTTTCTGTGCAAGCCCGG
This sequence comes from Reichenbachiella sp., assembly GCF_965233835.1. Lineage (GTDB taxonomy): Bacteria > Bacteroidota > Bacteroidia > Cytophagales > Cyclobacteriaceae > Reichenbachiella. The sequence goes on along the minus strand of NZ_OZ247585.1, from coordinate 4,685,989 downwards.
AGGAATACCTGCTGCCATTAATGCAGCTTCTATAGCCAAGGTGCCACTCCCGCACATGGGGTTGATGAAAGCACCTTTTTTATCATTCCAACCGGCAGATATCAAACAGGCTGAGGCCAAAGATTCTAGCATTGGCGCTTTAAAAGGTAATTTTCTGTAGCCGTGTTTGGTAATCGTTTCACCTGAGGTGTCAAAGTAGACATGCACTTTATTCAAATGCCAGAATAGATAAACAACGGTTTGATCCTTTTCATTTCCAGAGTCTGGGCGAACGCCAGTTTCTTCTTGCATGCGATCTACGATGGCGTCCTTTAGTTTCAGATTGGCGAATCGACCATCGCGTATGTAGTCGTTTTTCACATAGGATTGTACAGAGATTTTGGTGCCTTCTGGTAGCAACTTATGCCAAGGAATTTTCTTGGCTTCTTCATACATCTTGTCTGGGTGATTGGCTTCAAATGATTTGATCAACCAAAGCACACGAGAAGCCGTTCGAAGATTCAGATTGAGGTGCATTACTTCCTTCCAACCACCTTCTACAGTCACGCCATTTTTTTCTGCTTTAAGTATTCTATAACCCAAATCCTGCACTTCTTTTTTGAGAAATGGAGAGAGAGAGGGTTGACAGTTGATGACTAATTTAGATCGACGCAAGGTGATGGAGTTTTAGAGTTCAAAGTAGAAAGTTTAAAGTTGCCAGTCGCAGTAAATAATAAAGCAGGAAACTGACTCTAGCTTCCTACTTTACAAACTTTTTACTTGTGACTTTACACTCAGTTACTTTTCAGCAAAATATTTATAAAACCAGGTAATGGTCTCAATACCCTTCATATAATTGAATACACCATAACTTTCGTTTGGTGAGTGAATGGCATCTTCGTCCAAGCCAAACCCTAGCATGACAGAGTCAAGGCCTAACACATCCTGAAACAGCGCTACAATCGGAATACTACCACCGTCTCGCATAGGAATAGGTTCTTTGCCCCAGGCCTGAACAAAAGCTTTGCTCGCTGCTCTGAACCCATCAGAATCTGTAGGAATCACGGCTGCTTCACCTCCATGATGAGGTGTCACTTTTACCTTTACATGAGCAGGTGCGATGCTTTCAATATGATTTTTCACCAATTCTGTAATCTCGTCGCTATTTTGATTTGGAACTAATCGTGTAGAGATTTTGGCATAGGCTTTTGATGGTAGTACCGTTTTAGCACCTTCACCAGTATATCCACCCCAGATACCGTTCACATCAAGCGTTGGACGAATGCCGATTCTTTCGAGTGTGGTAAATCCATCTTCTCCTTTTACATCGGCAATGTCTAATTCCTTTTTGTATTCTTCGAGATCAAATGGTGCCTTAGCCATAGCTTCTCTTTCCGATTGGGTCAGCTCCAATACTTTATCGTAGAAGCCTGGAATGGTGATGTGCCCTTTGTCGTCGATCAAAGAGGAAATCATGTCACAAAGCGTGTTGATAGGATTGCCAACAGCTCCACCGTACATGCCAGAATGCAAGTCTCGATTTGGCCCAACGACTTCCACTTCCAGGTAGCTGAGTCCACGAAGACCAACTGTCATCGAAGGACAGTCATTGCTGATGATGCCGGTGTCCGAAATCACGATCACATCAGCTTTGAGTTTTTCTTTGTTTTCTTCAACGAAGATGCCCAAATTTTCTGAACCTACTTCTTCTTCACCTTCGATCATGAATTTCACGTTGCAAGGCAATTCGTCATTGGCCATCATGGCCTCGAAAGCTTTTACGTGCATATACATCTGGCCTTTGTCGTCACAAGCTCCGCGTGCATAAATTTTGTCATTTTTAATCACTGGCTCGAAAGGAGGAGAGTCCCATAGTTCGTAGGGGTCAGCAGGCTGCACGTCGTAGTGACCATACACCAATACTGTAGGCAGGTTGGTGTCTATGATTTTCTCCGCGTATACCACTGGATGTCCTTTAGTTTCGCAGATTTCTGCTTTGTCTACGCCTGCGGATTCGAATTTTTCTTTGATGAATTCAGCGGCTTTGCGTACGTCACCGTCAAATTTAGAGTCGGCACTAACAGACGGGATTCTGAGTAAGTCGAATAGCTCGTCTAGGAATCTCTGCTTATTTTCTGATATATAGTTTATGGATTTCATATTCGGGAGTTGTATAGTATAAAGTTGAAAGTTATAAAAAGGATGCCATTTCTGATTGCAGTTTTTGAGCCTCGACGTGCGCCGCTTCTGCAAAATCTTTGCCCGAAGAGGCATATATAATTCCTCGGGTAGAGTTGACCAAAAGTCCGCACTGGTTGTTCATTCCATTTTTGCAAACCGCTTCCAGGTCGCCACCCTGAGCACCCACGCCTGGTACTAATAGAAAGTGATCTGGAATGATCTTTCGAATGTCTTGTAAATATTCTGGTCGGGTGGCACCTACCACGTACATCATATTTTGGTCTGAGCCCCATTGCGAGGAAGTTTTCATTACGTGCTGATAGAGTGGTTTGCCTGCTGACTCGAGAAATTGAAAATCCTTACCGCCTTCGTTGGAGGTCACACCTAATAGGATCACCCACTTATCTTTAAATTCTAAAAAGGGCTTAACAGAATCGGATCCCATATAAGGAGCCACAGTTACAGAGTCAAAATTCATATTGTCGAAAAAGGCTCTGGCATACAGTGAAGAAGTATTTCCAATGTCACCACGCTTGGCATCGGCTATAGTAAATATGTCTTTGGGTATATAATTGACGGTTTTCTCTAAAGAAGCCCATCCGGTAGCACCCATGGCTTCGTAGAAAGCGATATTAGGCTTGTACGCTACTGCAAATTCTTTGGTAGCGTCTATGATCTGTTTGTTGAATTCGAAGATAGGGTCTTCTGTATCTAACAAGTGGGTTGGAATTTTTTTGATGTCAGTATCCAAACCCACACAGAGAAAGGATTGCTTCTGTTGGATTTGTTCGAATAGCGCCTCTTTTGTCATGGCGCAAAAATAGACGAAAGGAGATAATTAACCTTTTGAAGGCTCGAGAGATTTGTCTTATTTGATAGATTCATTGAATGGATTGCAATAGGCTATTTCGTTTAAAAGAAAAATCCATAATTTTGACTTAATGGATTCTATTCTTATCAATCCCAAATCAGAAAAGGAGCTTAAGTATGTGCTTGAGCTTTTGCATTCTTTAGAGATAGAGGCAAAGAAAATCAGCGAAAAAGACCGCGATGATTTCGAATTGGCTCAATTGCTAAAAAATACTGATGCATCAGGGATCATCAGAGAAGAAGCCAAATCAATCAAACTAACCGACGCTCAAAAGAAGCTACTTGCACAAAGCGAAGCAGAGATGGCTGGTAAGACGGTAATTCCGGAAAAAGCAATTCAAGTAGAGGAGGACGAATGGCTAAGCAAGTAATTTGGACTAATACAGCACGAGCAGAAAGACAGAAAATTTTGGAGAAGTACTTCAAAAGAGACGGTCATAAGAATGAGTGCAAAAAACTAGCCTTCCTGATAAGGTCTAATGTCAAGTTTCTATCCAACTACAATTTTGCGGGAATAGAATCTAGTTATTCAGGTATGAGAGAGACCACCTGTGGCCAGTGTACTTTGTTCTATAAGATACGCTCTTCTTCTTTGACCATCACGGGTATTTTTGAGAACAACGCTAAAAAATAATCCAAAGGGATGAGACTTATCAAACATCCCGTTCTCTGCAATTATTATGTTACCTATCGATGCAATGCCAAGTGTGGTTTTTGTGATATTTGGGAAAAGCCCTCACCGTATGTGACGCTCGACAACGTCCGAGAGAACTTATTGGCTCTGAAGAAGCTCGGTGTCAAAGTAATTGATTTTACTGGAGGTGAGCCGTTGTTGCATCAGCAGATTGATGAGTTTTTGGCTCTGGCAAAAGAAATGAATTTCATCACTACGCTGACTACCAATGCCTTGCTCTACCCCAAGTTTGCCGAGCGGTTGCGAGGAAACGTAGATATGCTGCACTTCAGCCTGGATACAGCCGATAAGGAAAAGCATGACTCCATGCGCGGAGTGGCGTGCTTTGATTTTGTGATGGAGTCTATAAAATTGGCCAAGTCACTCGGTGAACGCCCAGATATTTTGTTTACCGTTTTCGAGGAGAACAAGGTAGATATTCGGGAAGTGTATGAACAAATCTGCTTGCCCAATGATCTGGTACTCATCCTCAATCCCGCATTCGAATACAATCAGGTTGGGGATAGCCTGTCTGAGCAGACCTTGGATGAAATTGAACAATGGGGCAAGCAAAAAAGTGTTTTTCTGAACCAGGCTTTTATTGAGCTGAGGCGCGATGGGGGAAATCATGTGAATGACCCTGTCTGCAAAGCTGCTAGCACTACACTAGTGATCAGCCCGGAAAATGAATTGATTTTACCCTGCTATCACTTAGGTGAAAAATCGTTTCCAATAGATGGAAACTTAGAGGTGCTTTATCATTCCAGAGAAGTACAGCAGCATATCGCCACTGAAGGCAAACTGCCTGCCTGCGAGGGATGTACGATCAATTGTTATATGCAGCCGTCCTTTTCGGTAGAAACTGGTAAATACTTCTGGAAGTCTTTGCCGAGTACGATCAAGTACAACAAAATGAAAGGGACTTGGCGGCAAGCATTCAGTTTAGAATGAAGTAATTCTAAATTCTTGTTTTGCAATTTGTGCGTTTGGAGGATAATACTAACTTTGCTCAAATTAAAATAACACAACTTAATCTAATACAAGTACAATAATGATACTCAGACTAACCTTGCTTTTAGCTGTGATCTTTTTCACACCTAGCCTTCGAGCTCAAGACACCCAAACTCAAATCACCGAGGAGGCGATATCTGTGCTTCGTCAATCTCTTGACGAAATGGATGTTTCCTCTTGTTATAAACTAGACCGTTCTGCCTTGGAGATGAAATTTAAAGAATCTCTCAACGAATTTTTTAAGGAAGAGGGTGCTATGGAATACATAAAAGAAGAAATCGAATATCAAGGCGAAGATGCTATTGTGAATTTGGCGGCAGAGGCTTCAGATTTTGCTCATTATCATTTGATGGAAAAACTGGGTTTGGACGAAGAGGCGTTTTATGAGTGCCAAGAAAAAGTAGTCGAACAAACTTATGCACAAGGTGAATATGGAGAAGACTATGAAGAGGAAGTGGCTGATTTTATGAAGTACATGGGAGGGGCACTTTCCAAATCCGATGTTGGACTGCCCGTATATGAAAATAGTGAATTGGTTAGCTATATGAATAAGGATCAATCCGAACAAATGCTGAAGCAACTATATCCTGATATTAACGGCCCATTCTTAAACTCAGCCGTTTATTTTACCACTGATGATTTTGAGGCCGTACGAAAATTCTATGAGGAAGAATTGAGCGACTTTAACCAAGGAGAAATTGGAAGTAATTCCATGGGTTTTGCGTCTGATGACTATGATTTCAATTCTTTTTTGAGCCTGGAAGGAATTAAGAAATGGTCCGTCATGGAGAGCGTTTGGGTGGAAAAATTGGAATCTTCTAGCGAGGGCAAGATTAAAATTGAAATCCATTGGGAATAAGATTTGGTGAGAATGAGGTAGTTAGTTGGGCATTTGTACACTCACTACCTTTCCATCAACCATGATTTTTAAAATAGTCCGATCTCCTTCTTTTTTACTTGATAAATAATCTCCAGCGAGCTGAGTTTGGCTATCATTCATAAACACTTCAGCAGGAGTACCTCGCTGTATGAATTGGCCATCTTTCATCACCAAAACATGATCAGCAAGCTTAAAAACTTCCGGCAGATTATGGCTGACTATTACAATTGTCGTTTGTATCAATTCTTGTATAGTGAGAATCTCTTCTTGGAGTTTCGTACGCATGCTCGTGTCAAGTGCAGAAAGTGGCTCGTCGAGCAGTAATAGTCTAGGCTTTCGAACGATGGCTCTGGCCAGGGCTACCCGTTGTTGTTGCCCGCCAGAAAGATGAGAAGGCATTCGATCAAGGAGACTACCTAGGTCAGAAATTTCAATGATTCGTTGAACCAGATCATCATTTCCAGTACCATTCAATCCGAATTGAATATTCTTCAATACCGTCATGTTAGGGAAAAGTGCATAGTCTTGAAAAACCATCCCAATATTTCTCTGATTCGGTGGTACACTGAGCTTGTTTTGATAGTCGAACCAGGAATCATTTCCGACAGTGATTTTTCCTTCATCCGGTCTCAAAAGGCCTGCTAACATTCTCAAAATGCTAGTTTTGCCTGCACCAGATTTTCCATAGATGGCCGTAATTTTCCCTGCTGCTAGTTGGGCACTTACCCTTATATCGACTTCCTTTTGCGAGGAGTGAAATTTCTTATGTAAGTTGAAATCGATCATTTGAAAGAAGTGATGGCTTTCTTGTTGAATGAATACACTAGTGTCAAAATAATAAAACTGAATAACAGCAATAAAAGTGAATAAGAATGTGCCGCTGCATAATCGAGTTTGTTCACGCTGTCGTATATCGCTATCGAAGCTACTCTGGTTTCATCGAGGTTTCCACCAATCATTAGTACTACACCAAATTCTCCAATGGTGTGCGCAAAGCTCAAAACAATACCAGTAAGTAGGGAGCTTTTTATATTGGGTAATAGTACCATAGATAAAGTCTGCCATCTGGACTTCCCTAAAGTGTAAGAGGCTTCTTTGAGTGACGGTGACAGTTGCTGAAAACCAGCCTGAATAGGCTGAATCATAAAGGGCAAACTGTAAATTACCGAGCCAATCACCAATCCAATGAAAGTAAACGCTATACTAAGATTAAAATTAGAATTTAAAAACTTACCTAATACGCTTTGGCCACCAAATCCAACCAACAAATAAAAACCTAAAACGGATGGAGGTAAGACAAGGGGTAAGGCAATCAACGCTTCAAAAATAAACTTCAATTTTGATGAGCCATAGGCTAGCCAATAGGCTATTGGAACACCAATAATCAGTAGCACTGACGTAGTGATCAGTGCTAGCTTGATAGTAATGTATAAGGTACTCCACTCAATCATTGAGAGACTTGGTATCCATAGTTTGATAAAATTTTCTTGGCCTTAGTCGAAAACATAAACTTATAGAACTCCTCTGAATTAGAAAGGTTTTCTTGTTTGCCATGAGTCAATAATACGATTCCCTGACTAATAGGCGAATAAAGTGTATCGGGAAGTGCTTTCCAATTTCCCACATCCGAGAGGTGAGGAGAATACAACACCGATTGGCTGGTTATTCCAATGTCTACATTTTTGGATTGGATGTACTGGTTGACTTGACCGATACTTTCACCAATGATAAGCTTTGCTTTCAACTGATCAAGTAGGTTGGAAGACTTTAATACTTCAACTGCTGCAAACCCATAAGGTGCTGTCTCAGCGTTGGCAATTGCTATTTTTTTTATACTTGAATGGAGCAAAACGTTAATGCCAGGGTCCAGATTTATTCCCTTATGAAATGTCCAAAGAATCAATTTTCCACCTGCGTATACTTCGGGAGCGGAGGAAAAACCTTCTTCATAAAGCATACTTGGGTGATTTAAATCAGCCGATAAGAATATGTCGAAGGGCGCTCCTTGTTTGATTTGGGTAGTCAAAATTCCTGAGGAACTACTCGATGCTTCTACTTTTATATCATGCGATGACTCAAATTCTTCAATTAAACTTTGCATCGCGTGCTGCATATTGGCGGCCACAGCAATTGTGACCTTCTGCTCATTGGAAGAAACGCAAGAGAAGATCCCCAGAAGGAAAAAAAGAAAAAAAAGCTTACTCATTTAAACGGTGCTTATTCAACTCTTGCAAACTTCCACCCTAACCAGGCCATTGGCAAATAAGCGACCAATAAATCTAGAACATTAAACCACATCGGGCTTGGAAAGTCAATAATCATCGAAATCCCACCATACAAAAACCAAACACCGATACCCAGTGCAAATTTGAGATGATGATTGGCGGCAATTTTTGCCGTGACAAAAGCTCCGGCCAAGGTGCCTAATGCATGAGCTAAAAACGGCCCAATGAAATGGGCTGGTGTAAACATTGGCATAAATTCTTTCAGACTCTCCATGTCCATTGGATTCATGCCCGCTGGTGGAGCGACAAGTGTATGACCTAGCATGATCAAGCTGATGTTGACTATGCTACCGATAATTATACCTGCGATAAGTGCTAAGATATTTTTAAGTATAGGGTTCATGACAGATAGTTTAAGTGCTACAATTTAATAATAATTACATGGTGGTTTTTCCTTCGTTGTCCTTTGTGAAAACGGCATCCACAGGCTCCCATAGTTCAATCTTATGGCCTTCTGGGTCCATAATCCAGGCAAACTTACCATATTCATATTCTTCCATTTTACCTACTATTTCGACCCCCTCTTCTTTGAGTGTCTTGAGTAACTCAACCAAATTCTCTACCCGATAGTTGATCATAAACTCATTTTTAGAAGGAGCATAGTAATCGGTAGCTGCATCCATGGGACTCCATTGTAAGTACCCTACTTTATCTGGGTTTGCTCCTTGACGAAATTCGAACAAAGAACCATACTGATTTGTGGCCAAACCTAAATGCTTTCCGTACCACTCTCGTGCTTTTTTGGGATCTTTGCTTTTATAGAAAATACCGCCTATTCCTGTTACTCTTTTCATGTCTAATAGATTTGATTTAATCAAATATACCTCCTGAGACTATTTCTCAACTCACCCAAAAGTATGATTTGAAGGTATTTGGCTTCAAAGTCGTTTTTAGTTGAAATAAATGCAGTTGAGAACCAATTTAATTGAGTAAGTCACAGGGATTTTTTACTATTTATTCTTTTATATTTGTGCCTGAAAATTGGAGACAGAAAATTTAATTAAAGAAAGATGTCCTTTATCATATTTACATCAATAGTTGCTTTTACACTCGTAATCCTTCTATTGGTATTTATCCTGCTTTTTGCACAATCTAAATTGGTACAGTCTGGTGATGTAAACCTTGTTATCAACGGGGATTCATCAAATCCGGTAGTGGCCTCAGCAGGTTCTACTTTGCTGACTACTTTAAGTGCGCAAAAAATATTTTTACCTTCCGCTTGTGGTGGTGGAGGTACTTGTGCTATGTGTAAGTGTACCGTAACTGATGGTGGTGGAGATGTACTACCTACAGAGGTGGGTCACTTGAGCAGATCAGAGCAGAAAGAAAATGTTCGTCTAGCTTGCCAGGTAAAAGTGAAGCAAGACATGGATATAGAAATTCCAGAGGAAATTTTTGGTATCAAAAAGTGGGAGTGTGAAGTGATCTCCAACTACAACGTAGCGACATTTATTAAAGCATTTATTGTAAAACTTCCAGAAGGTGAAAATCTTGACTTCGAAGCGGGTGGATATATCCAAATCGATGTACCAAAAGTGGAAGTTGATTTCAAAGATATGGACATCGCACCAGATCCGAGTGATCCTGCTGGTCCGGACAAATTCAAAGAAGACTGGGATAAATTTGGTCTTTGGGATTTGAAAATGAAAAACGACGAGGAAGTCTTCAGAGCTTACTCTATGGCCAACCACCCTGCAGAAGGAAACATCGTGATGTTGACGATTCGTATAGCAACTCCACCATGGGATAGAGCAAAGAATGCCTGGATGGATGTAAACCCAGGAATCTGTTCTTCTTATGTATTTTCTAGAAAGCCAGGTGATAAAGTGACTATCTCTGGACCTTACGGTGAATTCTTTATCAAAGAGACTGAATCTGAGATGATCTATGTAGGTGGTGGTGCAGGTATGGCGCCGATGAGATCTCACCTATTTCACTTATTTCATACGTTGAAGACTGGTAGAAAAGTAACCTACTGGTATGGAGGTAGATCTAAAAGAGAATTATTCTACGAAGATGACTTTAGACAAATCGAGAAAGAGTTTCCTAACTTCCAGTTCGAAATCGTATTGTCTGAACCACTGCCAGAAGACAACTGGGTAGAGAAAAAATCTATCGACGACAAGGAGGGTGACGGTTTCTTAGGATTTGTTCACGATGCGGTAATCAACCACCAGTTGAAGGCGCATGAAGCACCAGAGGACATCGAATTCTACTTCTGTGGGCCTCCAATGATGAACCAAGCTGTTCTAAAGATGTGTGATGATTGGGGAGTGCCTGATGAGAATGTATCATTTGATGATTTTGGTGGATAATTGGTAACTGAAATTTGAAAAAATAAACAAAAAACCCTGTCGGTATCGTCAGGGTTTTTTTATGTAGTTTTGACAAAGACATCACCTTAACAATGCCTGAAGCATGGACCTGAAGCTCTATTTCGATCCCGTAGATCAAAGCCTTTCCAATCGAAAATTTTCTTCTGACTCTTTTATTCAATCTGTCTACCTAAATGAGAACAAATTGCCGGACATCAAACTGATGGATGTGGCTATTATAGGGTTGCTAGAAACTCGGGGTAGCAGCACTTTGAATGAAACGGGCGTAAGGCTCATTAGGGAGCGGCTCTATGGGCTTAAAAAAGGAGAAGGCACCTGTAATGTGGTCGATTTAGGAAATCTTAGAAATGGACCTGATCTGCGCGAAACTTATAAAAGGGTTCAATCGGTGTGTCATTTCTTAATGACAAAGGACATATTGCCTATACTAATAGGTGGGTCTCATGATTTGGATATAGGTCAATATCTGGCTTATGAAGAGGAGGATAAAATGGTGAGTATACTGAACGTGGACTCTCGATTTGATCTAAATGACAAAGCAGAGTCTGACCCCAACGAAAATCATATCCATAGGATTTTTACTCATGAGCCCAACTACTTATTCAACTATAGTCAATTGGGGCATCAATCCTATCTGGTGAATGCTTCTGCGACCAAAGTACTTGAGCAGCTGAGTTTCAATCCCATTCGACTTGGTGCTTTGAGGGATGATATCAAACGAATGGAACCTCTCATCCGTGAAGCAGATATGTTGAGTTTCGATTTATCGGCTATACAATCCATTTATTGTCCCGGGGGCAACCGCAGCGAGATATTTGGCTTAACAGGGGAAGAAGCTTGCCAAATCATGTGGTATGCAGGAATGAACGACAAGCTGAGCTCAGTGGGCATATACGAATACAATCCCGAAAAAGAAACAGCAGAAAACCCAACAGCGATGGTAATAGCTACAATGCTTTGGTATTTTATTGAAGGTTTTAAAAATAGAAAAGGGGAGAAGGGCTTTCAGACCAATGACTACATGAAGTATGTAGTGGCCATGGATGCAGAACCAGAATCTATTGTGTTTTATAAAAGCAGATTGTCAGACAAGTGGTGGATGGAAGTGCCAAACGCCACGCATATTGGCATCTATGACAGACACTATATCGTTCCTTGTGATTATTCGGATTATGAATTGGCCACCAAAGGCGATGTGCCTGAACGTTGGATCAATACCTACTCAAAAATGACTTAGTAGTCAGGCATGATTAACCAAAGTATCAGGTAAACGAGCATACCTGGAAATCCAACAGAGCAAATAGAAAGCACCACATAGCCAATTCTGACTAAGGTAGGGTCCAAATCAAAGTAATTGGCAATTCCGCCACATACGCCTGCGAGCATTTTGTCTGATGATCTTGTAAGTCGTCTAGTCATAATCTTGGTGTTTGATTAGTAATTTAAAAATGCTTTTAAAATCTTAAAAGATACTTCAGTAATTTTTTAAACTGCTATTTGAGTAAACTCAACAATTTAAGGTGAAGTTTTCCAGAAGGGTCAAATGTTGGGGCCTGTTCAGTGGATTCTTGGTGATCTAAATCAGCCTCAGAATCAAAACCTACTGCATTGGATTGAAACCCAATCACGATAGCCACCAATACACCCAATAAGATTAGGAGTATTTTGGAATATCTGCCATTCAATTTCTTCATTACAGTAGGTTTAAATTCTTAAGTAAAGTTTGAGTTTTTGACCTTGCTCACATTTTGGCAATCGCTGTGCCAACTTTTGTAACTATCAGAAAATCAGATGGTAATAAATTTTACACTCTTGTAAACAAAAAAAGAGTGTCTCGAATACGGACACTCTTTGATGTATTTGTGACCGGTTTGGCCTTAGCTCTTTCCTGCTGCTTTTAGTACCGCATTCCAAACGCGGAACACATTTTTATAGCAAATCTTTTCTATATCTTCCTCAGAATATCCTCTGTTGAGTAATTCCTCTATCAACTTAGGGTAGTCGGCAGCCGTTTTTAATCGATTAGGTAGGGAGTTGCCTACACCATCGAAATCAGAACCTAGTCCCACATAATCCACTCCTACTAATTTTGTTACATAGTCGATGTGATCCGCAGCGTCTTTTACATCTGCAAAGAAATCATTGTCAATGAGCCATTGGTTGCTGAAGGCGGTGATGGCAGAATCGCTGGCATTTGGATTTTGAGCTTTATACTCCTTGAGCGCAATCTTGGCCGTATCATATAGCTGACGTGACTTTTGTAGTAAGAAGGTAGAACCAAAATTGATTTGGATTACACCGTTATTCTTCGCAAGAAGTTTGATCATATCGTCACTCATGTTTCTTTCGAAACCGGGGGTGAACTGCCTAACCGAAGAATGAGAAGCAATACAAGGCACATCAGTCATTTCCATTACTTGGTAGAAGGTACTGTCTGATACATGGGCAATGTCTACCATGATGCCTTGTGCATTCATTTCTTTTACTACTTCTCTTCCAAAAGGACTCAACCCATTCCATTTTCTTGTAGGGTCATAAGAAGAATCACAAATGAGATTATTCTTCGAATGTGTCAAAGTCACGTATCTGATACCACGATCGAAGAAATATTTTACGTTTTCAATGTTGTCTTCTATGCCTGATCCATTTTCCATACCCATTGGGAGGGAGATCAAACCTTTTTCAAAATTTTGGATGGCTTCTGATGGGCTACCGGCTAGAGCAAAATGATCAGGATAGGTGCTAGTGATTTGCTCGACCATGGTAATCAGTGAGTCTGCCAAAATTTTAGAAGCACCCGACGTTTTTTGCAAAGAGGCTGGCAAATAGATAGACATAAAAGGTACATCCAATCCACCTTTTTTGGATTTTGCATAGTCGAAATTCCCGTCAATTTCTCCAGACAAATCTGGAATTTCACCTTTAGCCATGTAGCCTTCTTCCGCTAATTTGTATGGCAGGTCAATATGTCCATCTGTAATGATAAATTTTTTGGCTAGTACCTCTGCCTGAGTTTTCACATCAGGGGTAGCTTCTGGCGCAGCCGCCTCTTTGGGCTTGTTGCAGCCATATAGGAATATTGAGGTGAGGGTGGTAGCAATCAGTAATTTTCTCATCGTTTGTTATTTAAATGAGCCGGAAATTAGACAATTATCTAGAAGAAAGAAAAAATTCTTGTTTAGTGGTAAATGAAGCAAATGGTCGGTTTAGCTAAGCTCTGATAGTTCTAACCAACGCATTTCTAGTTCATCAAGTTTCTCTACGATTTGCTCCACTTCGGTCGACCATTCAGTCAGTTGAACATGATCTGTATCGCCAGAGTTTAGCAGATTTGAGAGCTCTTCTTTTCGTGACTCAAGTTTGGGCATTTCCTTTTCAATAGACTCGAATTCCTGTTTCTCTTTATAGGTGAGTTTTCTTTTGTCTTCACTCTTTTGTTTTACCTCTTCTTTTGTTGAAGTTGATGATTTGGGAGCGGCTTTTGGTTTTGTAGGTTCAAGACGATAATCGGTATAGTTGCCATGAAAATCCCGTATGTCGGGTGTTTCGTCCAGCACAAATAAATGATCTACCAGCTTGTCCATAAAATACCTGTCATGCGACACGATCAGCAGGCATCCACCAAAATTTTGTAAATAGTCTTCTAATATGTTGAGCGTAACAATATCTAAATCATTGGTCGGCTCATCGAGTATCAGAAAGTTTGGATTGGCCATCAGTACTTTCAGCAGTTGCAGCCTTCTCTTCTCACCGCCACTTAATTTAGAGATGTGTGCGTATTGAGATTTGGGTGGAAACAAAAACTGGTTTAACAACTGTGAAGCAGTGACCGTACTCCCATCTTCGAGGGTAATAACCTCTGCAATCTCCTGAATAGCTTCTATGACAGTTTTCCCGCCATCCTCCTGGATAGTGTCCTGGGTGTAATAACCGAAAGAGGTATTTAGACCTTTATCTATAGTTCCGGAGTCAGCTTCTAAAGTTCCGGTGAGTACGTTGAGAAAAGTAGATTTTCCTGTTCCGTTTTTCCCTACTACGCCTACTTTTTCACCTCGGGTGAATATGTGAGAAAAGTTGGAGAAGATGGATTTGTCTCCAAAGGATTTCGAAACTTTATCTAGTTCGAGTATTTTCTTGCCTTGACGTTTGCCACTTATTTTGATTTCCATCTCCGACTTCCTAAGGTCTACATTGGCCTTTTCTTTGGTTTCGTAGAAAGCATCAATTCTATATTTGGCCTTAGTACCACGAGCTTTAGGCTGACGGCGCATCCATTCTAACTCTTTAGATAAGAGATTCTTTGCTTTGTCTTTGGCCTGTTGCTGAATTTCTTCTCTTTCGGCCTTTTTCTCCAGGTATTTGGCATAGTTGCCGTTGTATTTGAAAATCTGACCTTGATCCATTTCCAGAATCATATTACATACCTTATCCAAAAAGTATCGATCGTGAGTCACCATCAATATGGCCAAGTTTTGAGAAGAAAGGTATTCTTCCATCCATTCGATTATGTCCAGATCCAAGTGGTTGGTTGGCTCATCTAGGATCAAAAAGTCGGGCTCATCCAGAAGTGCCTTGGCTAGCGCAATACGCTTCTGTTGACCTCCGGACATGTCCTTGATAGATTGATTTAGATCATTGATACCCAATTTTCCAAGCACCTCTTTGAGCCGATGTTCATAGTCCCAGGCATTCAGGCTGTCAATTTTTTCAATCAATTCCTGCATACGTCCTTGGTCTTTGTCTGAAGGATCAGGTTTTTCTATAAGCTTCCAATATTCATTCAGCACCCTTGCTTCAGGGTGATCGCCTTCAGTAATAGAATCTAAGACGGTGGCATACCCACTCAAATCTGGTGCTTGATCCAAAATAGAAACTTTGAGGTCTCTGGCAAATGATACCACCCCCTCATCTGGATTTATTTGTTTGGCTACTATGTTCAGTAAAGTGGATTTACCACAACCATTTACCCCCACCAAAGCCACCTTTTGACCTTGTTCGATTCCAAATGTGATATTTTCAAAAAGTTGTTTGTCGTTAAAACTCTTGGTGAGTTTTTCAACAGAAAGTGCAATTGGAGGCATGTACTAGTTTTAAAAATGCAAGTGCAAATATAGAGGCAATAACTCTTAGAAAAATGAAAATAAAATAGAAGTGTTCATGCGACTTGTTTAGTTGAAAATTCACTAACTTGAATGAGTAATTGAGAGGTGAAAATCTCAGTTATTTCTCAATACATTAATCACAATTATACTTAATCAAACAAAAGAATCATGAAAAAAGCATTAGCGATTATTTTATTTACCCTAGGTGTATCCACGATTGGATACGCTCAAGAGTACAAGCCTTTCCAGTTATATCTCGGGTTAGGTTATGCAGCGCCATCTGATGGAGGAGGAGGAATTATCCTCGATTTAGAACCTTCGTACAGAATTAATGATCAGATTGCGGTTGGATTGAGAATAGAATCAGCAGCAATGGCTAAGAATTTTAGCGGAGATTTTAGTGCAGAAACCAGTGTTTCTGCTGTTGGCTCTTATACTCTCAATGGACGTTATTATTTAGGTGAAAGTAATTTTAGACCCTACATCGGTGCCGGCTTAGGGATTTATGTCCTTGGTACAGTTGAAGTAGATGCTTCCGGAAATACTACTGGCGGTGAATATGATGCAGGATCAAAATTTGGGTTTTACCCAAGAGTTGGTTTTGATGTAGGGCACTTCAATATGAATTTGGACTTTAATATTATTCCAAAATCAGAAGAAAATGGCACAGAATTGAAAAACTCTTACATCGGTATTCGAATGGCATTCTTCCTATTTGGAGGGAAAAACTAAGAAAGGAAAATAAAAATTAAGGCCTGATTTCTTTTTAGATATCAGGCCTTTTTTGTGAATTATTTTTTAAAGGCAGCCTCTGCTGCTCTCTTGATTTCCTCTGCTGCAGCCATCAAATGAGTTTTTATTTCATCCCACTTGCCTTCATTTTTGTCTTTGAAGGACTGATACTCGTCATCAAGTTTGCTCTTTTTCTTTTTTAGCTCTTTGATCTTGTCCTCTACCTCATCTCGAATGTCATCTTTAGCCCCTTTGGCTTCCAGGATCAATTCATCTATTCGTTTGCCTAGTTCTTTTAATATTTTTTCTACTTGTCCTTGGTGGTCTGTACTCATGATGGTAATTGTTTTAACTAAAAGTAGCTAAATATACTGAAAATCGAATCTTGGGTTTTCTATCTCACCAACTTAATTTTTGTCTAAAATTGCATATATTTTTGAATCAGGATTAATAACTAAACTCATGACCACACCCTATATCGTTGGGATTACGGGCGGTAGCGCTTCCGGAAAAACTTTGTTGCTCAATGAATTGAAGAAGTCTTTTAGCGAAGATGAATTGTGCATTGTCTCACAGGACAATTATTATCGTCCAAGGCATGAACAGCCTGTAGATAAAAATGGAGTTCAGAATTTTGACAAACCAGAATCCATAGATCAGCAGGCCTTTGCTGAAGATGTGGCAAAGCTAAAAAGGGGACAAACCGTTACACGTCAGGAGTACACTTTCAACAATCCTAAGGTGGAGCCAAAAATGCTAACCTTTAAACCTTCTTCCATTATAGTAGTAGAAGGGATTTTTGTTTTCTACCTAAAAGAAGTTGTTGCTTCCTTGGACTTAAAAGTATTCGTTGATGCCAAGGATTTCTTGATGCTGAAACGAAGGATTTTACGTGATGCTAAAGAAAGAGGGTATGATTTAGATGATGTGTTGTATCGATTTGATAAGCATGTTATGCCCACATATAGGAAGTATATCAAACCATTTAAGCAGGATGCGGATATTATTATTCCGAATAATAATGATTCTTTAAAAAATGGATTGGGTGTATTGGTAGGCTTTTTAAAAGGTAAAATCAACTAACAGTTTTCGCCTTGTTCTGATTCTTGCCTGAAAATGTTTATCTTTTAGTAAGATTCTCGGGTAATGCAGCAAAAATACTTAATAGCCCAATTAGAAAATACAAATGATAGGTTGTGGTCATATGACTCTGATTTACTATGTACTTATGTCAATCAGAACATGGCCGATGACTACTTGCGCGCTTTTGGCTATAGGTTAGAAATTGGGATGAATATTCTGCATAATGTTCCAGAGCCTATTTATTCAGTCTGGTTAGAGAGATACCAAAAAGCATTGAAAGGGGAGAAATTTACCGTTGTTGATCGGTTTGAAATAGAAGGTGTGCCAGAGTATGTAGAAGTCTCTTTCAATCCCGTTATGGAAGATGGAAAGATACTCTGTGTGGCTTGTTGTTCGAAGGACATATCTGCCGGGAAGCGGGCTGAATTAAGGGTTCAGGAAAGCGAGGCGAATCTTTTTGCTCAAATAGAAAATACCACTGATAGCATCTGGTCGGTGAGTGACAAATATGCATTGGTAACAATGAATTCGGTCTTTAAACGTGAGTTTGATCGGGTATTTAGATGTAACCTGAAGTTGGGTGATGTCATTATTGATTACCTGCCTGAACCTCACCGCACGATTTGGAAAGAGCGATATGATCGTTCCTTAGGAGGTGAAAAATTTGAAATTGTAGAAACTCATGAATTTGAAGAACCTCCGACACATATATCAATATCTTATAATCCAGTTCTTGTTGAAGGTAATATAGTGGGGGTGGCTTGCTTTACGCGAGATATCACGGCGCTAAAAACTTCGGAAGTAGAACTAAAGAATGCCTTACAGTCAAGGGACAAGCTCTTTTCAGTAATTGCACATGACCTGAGGGGACCAATTGCGAATATCTTACAGCTGACCAAGTTGCTAAAAATGCAAAAAGGGGATATTGAAGTACACCAAAACGCGCTCAACCTTCTGGCCAATTCTTCTTCAAGTGTCTATCGATTGTTAGATAACTTACTCAACTGGGCTCTATCTCAGCAGGGTGTAATTGAATTAAATCCTGAAAATTATCCATTGAGAGAATTGGTACACTCCGCAATAGAAGCATACCAAATCAATGCTAATTTGAAAAAGTTAAAAATTAGGGTAGGAATTGATCAGGACATAGTCGTTCATGCTGATAAGTCTATTTTTAGTAGTGTGGTTGCAAATCTGTTTAATAATGCTATTAAATATACCAGTGAAGGGGGTACCATTAGTCTTGATGCCATACCAAATGGTGAGGCTGTAGTTGTCCAGATTAAAGACACAGGCATCGGAATGTCGCAAGAGCAGATTGATTCGATTCTTCAAAAAGACTCTTTGAAATCTACTCTTGGAACTAAGCATGAAAAAGGTACAGGATTAGGGCTAGTCCTTTCCAAGGAGTTTATAAAACTCAATAGAGGAAAATTTAACATTAAAAGTGAAGAGGGCAAAGGATCTGTTTTTGAGTTTACCCTCCCGATGGGTACCTAGCCTAGGCCATGGTATGAAAGACGTTTTGCACGTCATCATCCTCTTCCAACTTCTCCAACAGCTTGTTCACATCTTCTTGCTGCTCTTCGGATAACTCCTTAGTGGTAGTTGGAATTCTTTCAAACCCTGAAGACAATATTTCAATATTGTTTTCTTCAAAATACTTCTGCAGGGATCCAAAATCTGCGAATCCACCATAGACCATCATGCCGTCCTCATCATCAAATACTTCTTCGGCTCCGAAATCGATCAACTCAAGTTCCAATTCTTCAGCGTCTAGGTCTAGTGTTTCTTTGTTCAATCGGAAGTTGCACTGATGCTCGAACATGAATTCGACGGAACCAGAGGTGCCTAAATTGCCATCACATTTAGTAAAATAGCTTCTGACATTAGCCACCGTTCGGTTGTTATTGTCTGTAGCCGTTTCCACTAACACGGCAATGCCATGTGGCGCATAGCCCTCAAAAAGTGTTTCTTTGAAATCACCCTGATCCTTGTCAGAAGCACGTTTGATCGCACGTTGAATATTATCCTTGGGCATGTTGGCTGCCTTGGCATTTTGCATGACTGCACGAAGCCTTGAGTTGGTGTCGGGGTCAGGGCCGCCGGCTTTTACTGCGATGACGATCTCTTTACCAATTCTGGTGAAGGTTCGAGACATAGCTCCCCAGCGCTTCATTTTACGTGCTTTTCTAAATTCAAATGCTCTTCCCATGGTAATCTATTTTTTATGGTTTGCAAATATATAAAAAGGCCTTGCTATCGAGCAAGGCCTTTTTCGTAGTCTCATTGAATTACTTGATTTCACTCTCCTTAAAAGTAATTCCATGCGACTCAAGTTCATCCAATACTGGCTCGTAGATTTCCTTTTCTGTAGGGATATGAACCCCTTTTGGACTCATTTTTCCCTGAAGAATCAACTGTGCTGATACGGCAAGGGGCAGGCCAACCGTTTTAGACATCGCTGTGTTAATGGCATCTTCACCTTCTATAGCCATATAGGATTGAATTTGTTTCATTTCTTTGCCTTC
Source organism: Reichenbachiella sp. (assembly GCF_965233835.1). Taxonomy (GTDB): domain Bacteria; phylum Bacteroidota; class Bacteroidia; order Cytophagales; family Cyclobacteriaceae; genus Reichenbachiella. Next base: position 4,666,326 of record NZ_OZ247585.1, on the reverse strand, counting down.
TTGGTACACAAATTTGTGCCACATGACTATCATGTCCTTTTCATCTGGCTCGATCGTCCACTTTTTCTTTAGGATGTGCTCTAAAATTTGAGCGGGTGTTCCTTCATCTAATCCCACCAATTCATCTTCGAACATTCCCAACCATTTGAGCTTAAACATTTCCTCAGATTCCAAATCAAGATTTAGATAGTGAGCTAATTTTAGTTCCACCGAATCATCTGGGTTGTAAGACAAAAATGAATTTATAAATTGACGGTGAGTCATTTTTGATACATCATGTAACTCATAAGTATCATCTGTGGCGCCCAATTGAATAAAAATATCCCAGGCCTTGCAGAAGCCTACACGCCTCAAAGTACCTCTATAGAGTGTTTTGATCCCCCTTAGTTTGTAGGCATCCAAATATTTAAGGGAATCTCTGTTGGCGTAGCCCTCGAAGTAGCCATATTCAGGGATATGAATCACTTCAGTTCTTCTAAATAGCCTTTGATAAGGTATGTATTTGTATCGACCTTCTTGGATAAATTTGACGAAGCCCTGGCCGGCCAAAACTACATTTCTTGGGTTCCATGTAAACTTATACTCCCATGGGTTGTTGTCGTCACTTGGAGCCAAAAGCCCGCCAGTAAAAGTCTCAAATGCCTGAAGTTCATGACCTGCCTCTCGAATTCTATCTAACACCTTCATCGCTGACATATGATCTATTCCTGGATCGAGTCCCATTTCCATGATTAAACCGGCACCATTTTTTTCAAACTCGCTACTGAGTGCTTTGATCTCGTCTGTAACGTAAGAGGCAGTCAACATATTTATTCCGTTAGTCGCACAAATCTTGGCTACATGGATATGAAAAGAAGCCGGCATCATGGAAATGACTAGGTCAAATCCAGAAGTTAGCTTTTGCTGATGTGCCTCATTGAATATGTCAAAAGATATGGCTTCTCCTCTTGAACTCCCGTTGATTTTTTCCTTGGCTAGCCCTTCGTCTAAATCTCCAACTACTACTTGCCAGTCATTAGGCTCGGCGTGTTTTAGTAGAAATTCTATAAGCGTGGAAGAGGACCTTCCTGCACCAAGTACGAGTACTTTTTTCATTTTCAGTTGTATTATGTTTTTGGGTATTGTGCTGTTTTCAGGTCTTTGATTGGTCTTAAAAAGAAGCAAATTATTTCATTTTCATGGCCACTAACAAAACATTTACTTAAAAAAATAAGTATTAAATTGTCCATATTGCTTTAGTGCATTTAAACCTATATTTCCGACTATGGCCAAAAAAATAACTCATGAGGTAGAAGCCGAAATATTCGATTATTCAGAATTAAGTGCTGATGAAAAAGCACTTGTTGAGGAGGCGAAGGGAATGTTGGATCATGCATACGCGCCCTATTCGAATTTTCATGTAGGAGCAGCAGTTTTACTAGAAAGCGGAGCAATGGTCAAGGGCAGTAATCAAGAAAATGCCGCGTACCCTTCTGGTCTGTGTGCCGAACGAGTGGCCATATTTAGTGCAGGAGCAAATTACCCAAAGGAAAAAGTTAAGATGATTGCGATTGTGGCGAAACCAAGAGAAGGCAAGGACTATGTCATGGCCTCATCATGCGGAAACTGTAGGCAAGCCATGATGGAATATGAAAGTAAACAAGGAGAACCTATTGACTTGTTGTTTGTTCGTCCCAATAATGAAATTTTAAAAACCACTGTAGGAGATTTGCTGCCATTTGGGTTTGACTCAAAGAGTTTGAATGGGTAACTGAATTTAACTTTTTATTCTTCTAAATTTGGTTTTTGCATCTCAGTGTAAAGAATTAATTTGTTAAAAATTAAAAACACTATGAAATATAAAATAGCAGTATTTGCAGCCCTTTTACTTGTTGGATCTTGTGCGCCAAAGTTGTCTTTTACCTGGACGAAACCAAACTATGAAGCAACTAAGTACCAGAAAGTAGCCATTTTTTCAAGCGGAAAAAATCTACAGGTCGCGATGGAATTTCAAGACACTATGGTGAAATATTTGGCTGATAAAGGAGTAACCGCCGTTTCTGGAATGTCCATTCTCAATCCCATGCAGGCGGAATCTTTGAAACCAGAGCAGATTGCTAGTACTTTGTTGAAGGAAGGGGTGGATGCTGTAATTTCGGTCTCGCTAGTTGATAAGGAAAAATCAATGGAGTATGTACAAGGCACCAATATGTATATGTACGGGGGGTATGGTTTTGGTGGATATTATGGATACAGATACAGCCCAATGTATTATGATCCAGGACACTACTCCGAATCGACGACCTACCTACTTGAAAACCACTTCTATGAAATAAAAGAGGGAGGAAATAAAGAAGAAGCATTGATTTGGGCTTCACAAAGTGAAATTACTAATCCTTCCAAGAGCATCACTAAGACTTATTCTAAGATGTTGGTGAATGCACTAGTTGAAGATGGAATTATTCAATAATATCGATTGGCTTCTTACACACAGAAGCTAAGGAAAACCATGTTTCAGCCTTCAATCATATGGTGTGGACTTTATATTTTGATAGGCTTCTTGGTATCTACTAAGGTTGAAGCGCAGGACTCGAAGGGATCAGGCCAACTTTGGATGGCGGGTGAGGTAAAAATCAATACAGAATCCGACTTTGTAATAAAAGGTCAGTTGGAGTATCAGTCTGAGTACGATAGCGAAAACAATTGGAATAGTTGGATAGGCACGGCTGGGGCTGACTATTTATTGATTCCGAATTTGGAATTGAAGGGTGCGCTGAAAGGACTCTCAACAAATGAAAATGATACACTGAATAGGAGGGAATTGCGACCGGTACTGGGAGCTAAATTAGATTTTCTAAATAAAGGCAGATTTATATTTTACGACCATTTAAAGTTTGAGTGGAGACAACTTTACTTTAGTACTCCAGAGTTGAACTCAGGGTCATTGCGTGTTCGAAATCAGCTAGGCATGACGATGGCACTGACTCAAAAAAGCCCGTCAATGAACAAATCTCTGAATTTGTTGATATCGACTGAAGCATTCTTTGTAAAACAGGACAATGAAAAAGAACGATTTTCTAATCGTGTACGCTTGGAGTGTGGATTGAGCTATAGGCTAAGCGATCAATGGAAACTAATTATGTCTTATTATCGACAGCGCTCGAGAAATCAAATCGACGAGTCATTTACCAGTCAGGAAAATATACTGCGTCTAAAGGCAACCTGTTATTTGTAGTAGTAAGGTAAAAAAAGCAGCGTTTGAATCTCAAATGCTGCTTTTCTGGGTGAAAGACCCGACTGAAACGGGACGCCTAGTTCGACGACCTCTAGGGCCAAGGTTAACTCAAAGTCTATAAAACAAAAAAAGCTCCGCATTTCTGCGAAGCTTTCTGGGTGAAAGACCGGACTCGAACCGGCGACCTCCTGAACCACAATCAGGCGTTCTAACCAACTGAACTACAATCACCATTTGTTATCAACCCGCTGGTCGATCCCTTAAAAAGGAGTGCAAATTTAGAAATTTGTATTCTTAATTTCCAAAACTAATCTTGCATTTATTTTCTATCGAAGGATAAGCGCATACCATTTACCCCTTCGTTCATCTCACCATTGGCATAAGCCAAGTGTCCTGAGACGAAAGTGTGGGTGATTTTACTGCGAAAAGTCTGGCCTTCAAACGGGCTCCAGCCACATTTTGAGAGTACATTTTCTTTTTGAACTGTCCAGTTGTCATCCGTATCCACAAGCACCAAATCTGCATAGTACCCTTCTCTGATGTATCCTCTTTCTTTTACCTCAAATAGAATGGCTGGGTTGTGACACATTTTTTCGACCACACGTTCGATTGAGATCTTTCCATTCAAGTGATGCTCTAGCATAGCAGGTAGAGCATGTTGAACCAAGGGGCCTCCAGAAGGGCAGTTTAAATAGCCATTGTTCTTTTCCTCCATCGTGTGTGGTGCATGGTCAGTAGCTATTACATCGATTTTGTCATCTAACATGGCTTGGAATATTGTATCTCTGTCAAAAGCCGTTTTTACTGCTGGGTTCCATTTGATCAATCCTCCTTTGGTAAGATAATCCTCGTCAGAAAACCACATGTGGTGGATACAAGCCTCAGAAGTGACCAACTTGTCTTTTAATGGAGTAGAATTGTCAAAAAGCTCAGTTTCCTTTCCTGTTGAGATGTGCAGTACATGAAATTTCGTATTGTTGGCTTTTGCCAGTGCTACCGCCTTAGAAGACGAAAGATAACAAGCTTCCTCACTTCGAATCAAAGGATGAGCAGTAAATGGAATTTTATCCTCGTATTTCTCACGAAACAATTCTGTGTTTCTGCGCACAGTGCTTTCATCTTCACAGTGCGCCGCTACGATAAGCTCAGCTCTTGAGAACAATTCGGATAAAGTCTTTTCGTCGTCCACTAACATATTGCCCGTAGAAGATCCCATGAATACTTTGATTCCGCAGACATCTTGACGGCTGGTTTTCATGACCTCCTCTATGTTGTCATTGGAAGCTCCCATGAAAAATGAGTAATTGGCTAAAGAGGACTTTGCAGCAATGTCATACTTGTCTTGCAGCAACTCTTGCGTTAAGGCATTGGGTACAGTATTGGGCATTTCCATAAATGAAGTAATACCACCAGCCACTGCAGCTCTACTTTCCGTAAATATGTTGGCTTTGTGTGTCAGCCCAGGCTCTCTGAAGTGTACTTGATCATCAATAAGGCCAGGAAGTAAAAATTTGCCGTCAGCATCTATTACCTCAGCTGTCTCATGCGAAAGGCCAAAACCTATCTTTTCTATGCGCTGATCTTTAATTAACACGTCGTGAGCCAGCATTGCTCCCTCGTTTACCATTTTAGCGTTTTTGATGAGCGTGTATTTAGCCATTCTTGTGATTTTATACGATGAAAGTCTGTTTGATGCAATTAACGCCAAGAATCGAATGAAACTTGATAAATTGCATCACAAAATTAATTGGCTTCGGCTTCTAATTGCTATCCATGGCGAATAACATCGAAAATTTCTCAGATTTTAAGCTCAACAAACAAGTTCTCAATGCCATTGATGAGGCAGGGTACGCGACACCTACGCCTATTCAAAAGAAAGCCATTCCGTTGGTACTTGCTGGACACGATGTAATGGGAATAGCACAGACTGGCACAGGAAAGACAGCTGCCTTTGTATTGCCACTGCTAATGAAACTTAAATATGCCCAGGGTCAGGATCCAAGAGCTTTGATACTTGCACCCACCAGGGAGTTGGCCTTGCAGATCAATGAGAATATAAAAAAATACTCCACCTATGTAGACTTGAGATATACAGCCATTTATGGAGGAACAGGCATGAAGGTTCAGGAAGAAAAGTTAGCAGAAGGTATAGACATACTAGTCGCTACACCCGGCCGTTTTATGGATCTATATCGAAAAAGGGCTTTCACTACCAAACAATTAAAGACGTTGGTGATAGATGAAGCCGATAAGATGATGGATATGGGATTTATGCCCCAAATCCGACAAATCTTAGAAATTATTCCTGTCAAAAGGCAGAACCTACTTTTCTCGGCTACTATGTCAGCTATTGTGGAAAATCTGTCGGCTGAGTTTCTCGAATTCCCTGAAAAAGTAGAAGTAACCCCTCAGTCATCAACCGTCGATACCATTACGCAGTCCTTGTATATGATCCCTAATTTCAAGAGCAAGATTAACATGCTGGATTGTCTGTTGGTCAAGGATGAGTTGACCAGAGTCATCATTTTTGTGAAGACAAAAGCTAATGCCGATAATATTTTCAAGTTTATTGAAAGAAAAATTACCAAATCGGTTAAGGTGATTCATGGGAACAAAGCACAAAATACCCGATTAAATTCTATTGATGCTTTTAAGAATGGAGAAATAAAAATTCTTGTAGCTACTGATGTGGCGGCGAGAGGTCTAGATGTGAGTATGGTTTCTCATGTAATTAATTTTGACGTGCCATTAATCTATGAGGATTACGTACATCGAATTGGGCGGACTGGAAGAGCAGAAAATACGGGTGTGGCAATCACATTTGCAAACCAAGCGGAGGAGTATCATATCAAGCAGATTGAGAAGTTAATTGACCAGAAAATTAAGATTGAACCTGTACCGACTGAAGTTGAAATAGAAAAGACGCCTTTCGTTGAGAAACAAGAGCAACTACGGGAAATAGACTATCGTAAAAAGAAAATGGATCCTACCTATCAGGGTGCCTTTCATGACAAAAAAGAAAAGATGTCGAAAAAGGCTAAAAAAAGGCGTTAAAGAAATCATTTCATTCGTCTAAGAAATTGACAGATTCGTCGAAAAAATATTTCGATTCATAGAATTTAATTTAACAGAACAAAGAAAGAGGTTATTATTGCTACAGAAAGATGGATTAAATAGTCTTTCTTTCCATAGCTGGTTGAAAAGATCTTGTGGGGAATAGGTACATCGGTACCTAATCCCACAAGTATCGATTCCCCTCCCCAAAAAATCCAGCTTCAAATCACTCAAATTTCACAAGCCAATAAAGTATCATTTAATGAGAATTAGTTCGCATTTTTTTGACTAATTCAGATTAGATTTGCGCAAATTTTCGTAGGGAAAATATATTTGTTTGAAAAGCGTAAACCACGAATCCAAAATGATAGCAAACCTTAACGAGCGCACCCATTTTCAGCACCGTCATAATGGGCCATCCAATGAAGATATTTCACAGATGTTAGACACCATTGGTGTTGACTCTGTAGATGAATTAATCGACCAAACAGTTCCGGAGAATATTCGAAAAAGAGCTGATTTAAAAATTCCCGAGGCGCTTGATGAATTCAGTTATGTCAGATCGGTAAAGGAGATTGCATCTAAGAATAAAGTTTTCAAATCATTTATTGGGTTGGGGTATTACAACTGTGTCACTCCAGCAGTTATCCAAAGAAATATTCTTGAGAATCCAGGATGGTATACCGCCTATACACCGTATCAGGCTGAGATAGCACAAGGAAGGTTAGAAGCTTTGGTTAACTTTCAGACCATGGTTTCAGACCTCACAGGAATGGAGATAGCCAATGCCTCTCTGTTAGATGAAGCAACGGCAGCTGCAGAAGCGATGTCAATGCAGTTTTCATTGAGAAAAAAAGATAAGAAGTCTGCACAAAAGTACTTTGTGGATGAGAGAATTTTCCCACAAACTTTAGATGTACTTAAGACCAGAGCCTTGCCATTGGGCATAGAGTTGGTCATTGATAAATACGAAAACATTGATATTTCTGCTCCTGAATATTTTGGACTGATTGTGCAGTACCCGAATTCGGAAGGAAGCGTAGAAGACTATAGGGCACTTTTTTCAGTGGCTAAAGAAAATCAGGTATTCATCACAGCAGCGGCTGATCTTATGAGCTTGGTATTGCTTACCCCTCCCGGAGAAATGGGTGCTGATGTGGTCGTAGGCACAACACAAAGATTTGGTGTACCGATGGGATTCGGAGGACCTCATGCTGGCTTTTTTGCTACCAAAGAAGATTACAAGAGACAAATTCCTGGAAGGATTATTGGTGTTTCTCAGGACAGTCATGGTAACAAAGCTTATAGAATGGCTTTGCAAACCAGAGAACAACATATTAGAAGAGAAAAGGCCACTTCTAATATTTGCACCGCGCAAGTACTACTTGGTGTAATAGCTGGGGCATACGTGGTTTATCATGGGCCAAATGGTTTAAAAAGAATTGCTTCAAGAATACACGGTCTAGCTCAATTGGCTAGTCAGTATCTAGGAGAAATGGGATTCGAACAAGAAAATCAAGTCTTTTTTGATACTTTGAAAATCAAAGCTGACGACTCACTGAAGGCAAAAGTGAAAGCAGAAGCCGAGTCTCGTGGCATCAATTTCAATTATTACAATAATGGTTCAATTGGCGTCGCTTTTGATGAGACACACACGGTTGCCGAATTGGTAGAAGTGGTTTCCATTTTTGGAAAGTTTGGAACAAAAGTAATTGAGGAAGCCTCAGTGGTTGAAGCTGCGAATCATGTTGAAATTAAATTTAATGGTGACTTCGATCGAACTTCAAGTTTCATGGAGCATCCAGTCTACCAAAAATATCAATCTGAGCATGAAATGCTTAGATACTTAAAGAGATTGGAGAATAAAGATTTGTCTTTGGCTCACTCAATGATTTCTTTAGGTTCATGTACTATGAAGTTGAACGCGACTTCTGAAATGGTGCCAATCACTTGGCCAGAATTTGCGCAAATGCATCCATTTGCTCCTGTCGATCAGACGGAAGGCTATAGAGAACTAATAACGAATTTAACAGAGTGGCTGTCAGAGATTACAGGTTTCTACACTACTTCCTTGCAGCCAAACTCGGGTGCACAAGGAGAATATGCAGGCCTATTGGTTATCAAGGCCTATCAAGCAGATAAAGGAGAAGGACATAGAAATGTGACATTGATTCCATCTTCCGCACACGGAACTAATCCCGCAAGTGCGGTAATGGCCGGAAACAGCGTAGTGATAGTAAAGTGTGATGAGAGAGGAAATATCGATGTAGCTGATTTAAGAGCGAAAGCTGAGCAATATAAAGAGACCTTGTCTTCACTAATGATTACCTACCCATCTACACACGGTGTTTTTGAGGAAAGTGTAATTGAAATTTGTGACATCATTCATCAGAATGGTGGGCAAGTGTATATGGACGGTGCCAACATGAATGCGCAAGTAGGCTTGACTAGTCCAGGGCATATTGGCGCGGACGTTTGTCACTTGAACCTGCATAAAACTTTTGCCATTCCACATGGTGGAGGTGGGCCTGGCATCGGACCAATTGGAGTGGCTGAGCATTTGGCACCATACCTTCCCGGCAGTGCATTAGTTGATATCGACAACGGAAAAGCGATCTCATCAATTTCTGCAGCGCCTTTTGGTAGTGCTGGCGTGCTGCCGATATCTTATGGTTATGTAGCCATGATGGGACCTGATGGTTTGTTGAACGCTACGAAAATGGCAATTCTTAACGCAAACTATATCAAGACACGTTTGGAAGCTAAGTTCCCAATACTGTATACAGGATCAAATGGAAGATGTGCTCATGAAATGATTGTTGACTGTAGAGCATTTAAATCATTCGGTATAGAAGTGGAGGACATTGCTAAGCGACTCATGGATTATGGATTTCATGCACCGACTGTTTCATTTCCAGTGGCAGGAACATTGATGATTGAGCCAACAGAAAGTGAAACTAAGGAAGAGTTGGACAGGTTCTGTGATGCACTGTTGCAAATCCGAGAAGAGATAGAGGCAGTAGAGAATGGAATGATGGATGCCAACGATAATGTGCTGAAAAATGCACCACATACAGCAGATTCGGTATTGTCTGAGGAGTGGAGTCATGGCTACTCTAGAACTGAGGCAGCTTATCCTTTAGAGTATCTTAGAACGAATAAATTCTGGCCTTCTGTGGGTAGAGTTGACAATGCTTATGGAGACAGACATCTGTTTTGTAGCTGTATTCCGGTAGAGGAATTTGAAGAAGTGTTAGAGGCCTAAATAGACGCGGGCAACTGCTTCTAAAAATATATCATTATAAGATCAAGTTAAAGCCCAGCTTGGCAAGGTTTTGGCTTGATCTTTTTTTAAATTCAATCAATGAAAAAACCTCTACTTCTCTTAATCACTTTGGTCTTGATCTGTTGCTCCGTCCTAATTGGGCAGGAGTCAGTGGTGGCTAATGAAGAGAAGACTGCATTGAATTTTGCAAGGCCGGAGGAGAGTACACTTAATTACAATAGCAAACTGGCCGTCAAACCTCTCGATTATGAGCTATCCGCTGTAGACGACAATTCATTTAAGGTTAAATTCATTAATCAACCCTCAGACTACTTGGATATCAAAATTTATGATGTCATCGGCAATCTGATTTTAAAGGAAAGCGTAAAGCAAGCTAAAGATTCAGAATTGGAATATCAGTTCGATGAAATCAAATCGAAAATTTTTGTGATTAAAGTCAAATCTGGTAAAGAAAACCTGACGAAAAAGATTAACCTCTAAGGCATTCCTCCTTTAATAAGCGCGACATTGTAAAGTTATGCAGAGTTTGAATACCTACAATGAAATAGGTGTTAAATCAATGTTGAATATGATGACTTTCTAAATTCATTCTGATCAGTTAATATTGTTAGGTAAACTAATGCCAATGATAGACCTAACTGAAATTTGGAATTTCTTTTTAGAAAAGAAGCAAGAACTCGAGCAGTCTCAATGGGGTTTTGAAATAGCTATAGCAATAATTTTATATGTACTAAGTTCGATAGGAAACGGAGTCCTTCAGCTTATTCGAAAGCACGGTTTTTTCTCTGGATTCAGTTTCTTTACAAAGAAAATTTACTCTATATCCAAATGGCTTATTCTGAAAGTCCGATGGATGCTAATACGGACAGCTCAGTATCTTTTGAAGCCTGTGATAATGCCGATGATTGAAAACTCCATTCAAGAACATACTCAAGCTGAATCGAAAAAAGAACAACTCCTTACGAAAAAGGAAGGCCAGAATACTAAATCAGTAAGTACTCCTGCTTGGCAGGAGGATTCCAAATCAATTGCTCTATTGAGTAAAAAACACTCTTTTGAATTACATCAAGCAGTTTTTAATTTGGACTCTTATGACGTAAAAATTGATATCAGACAAATTCAAGGTGGAAACTGGAGATTGTATTTTAAATTTTCAACAGAAAAAATATTCCCAAGTGATATTTTGCTTTCATCACCATATCCTCTCTATACTATTTCTACAGCTTCCAGACATAAAGCAAAAATGTTGTCATTGAGCTATAAAAACCTAAAAATTGAAGAGAAATTTGATATTGACGAATTTTATGACAACGGAGCTTTTAATGTTAAAATAGGTTATAGTTTTAATGGAGAAGAAATTGTATTTGACATTTTTTATCCTGATGGGGAGCTAATGGAATCCCACTCTATAACGAGTTCAAAGTTTAATTATTTCAAAATGATTCTTATTGGAGTAGATGAGAATGTTAGGATGATATATAGTGTTGAGAAAATAGAGCGAACAATTGTTCTTCCATTTTAGTGACAATTCGTTTTGTCTAATTGTGACGTTTTGTTTTGCCGATCTTAAAACGAGATTATCACAGAAACTACATCCATTTCCCTTTATTTTTTGTTTATATTGTGTCCGATATTGATACAGTTTTTTGTTCAATATGGATCGCTTTTTTGTTAAAGCATAAATGAAAATGTCCTTTAATTGCTGCTGGCATATATTTCTATGTTTGGCACATATTCTGAATAGTACGAAATCAATAAACTAAATACCGTGGAAAAAGAACTAGGAAACATATTAATAATTGATGATGATGAGGACGTGTTGTTTGCGGCCAAAATGTTGTTAAAGAAGCACGCTAAAAATGTAATCATCGAAAAGAATCCAAAGAAGATTCCTTTCCTAATGAATAATGATACCTACGATGTGATTTTATTGGATATGAATTTCAGTAAGGATATCACTAGTGGTAAAGAGGGCTTTTATTGGTTGGAGCAAATATTGGAACGAGATCCAAAAGCAGTAGTCATTCTGATCACCGCGTTTGGTGATGTAGAGATGGCGGTTAGAGCGTTGAAGGAAGGAGCTACAGACTTCGTTTTAAAACCATGGCAAAACGAAAAATTACTAGCCACACTGAATACGGCAGTAAAGCTTAAAAAATCCTACAAGGAGGTAGATCAGTTAAAATCAGCCAAAAAACAACTGGAAGAGGAAATAAACCAGCCTTTCAAGGAAATCATTGGTGAAAGTCAAGCGATTAAGGATGTATTCAAGATTATTGAAAAGGTGGCTCAGACCGATGCCAATGTGTTGATTTTGGGAGAGAATGGAACTGGGAAGGAATTGATCTCACGAGCCATTCATATGCAGTCTTTAAGGAAGGACAATGTTTTTGTTGGTGTGGATATGGGGGCAATAACAGAAACCCTATTTGAAAGTGAGCTTTTCGGTCACAAAAAGGGAAGTTTTACAGATGCTAAGGAAGACCGTACTGGTCGATTTGAAGTGGCCAATAAGGGCACACTCTTTTTAGATGAGATTGGAAACTTGAGTATGCCTCTGCAGTCCAAACTACTTACTGTTATTCAAAACCGTCAGGTGACTAAAATTGGAGCAAACAAACCAGCTAATATTGACATTCGTTTGATCTGTGCTACGAACATGCCAGTGTATGACATGGTTGAAGATGGTTCTTTTAGACAAGATTTGTTGTATAGAATAAACACAGTCGAAATTCATCTGCCATCATTGAGAGAGAGACTTGAAGACATTCCTTTGTTAGCAGATCACTTTGTGAAAAGCTATAGTGCCAAATACAGAAAGAGCGGGAAGAAAATTGGAGCTGCTGCTTTGAAGAAATTACAAAAATATCATTGGCCAGGCAATATCAGAGAGTTGCAACATGCGATTGAACGAGCTGTAATTATGAGTGATGAATCCTCATTGACTCCTGATGATTTTTTCTTCTTGAATCATAAACCAGAAGGGCAATCTGATGGAGAGTCGGATACTTTCAACTTAGATGAAGTAGAGAAAAATGTAATCAAAAAGGCCATTGATCGCCACGATGGAAATATCTCAAAGGCCGCTAAAGAACTAGGGCTAACCAGAGCATCACTTTATCGCCGATTGGAAAAGCATGGCCTATAGCAATAACTTTAAGGTCAATCTCATTGTTCGGGTACTTCTTATCTTTTGTACTTGTATTCTGCTTGTTGACCTATTTTATACGGAATCTTACACACTCACTAAAGTGCTCGTTGGGTCTTTGTTGATATATGAGATTTACGTACTTATCAAGTATTTAGATAAGACCAATCAGGAATTGGCTGGTTTTTTAAATTCGATTAAATACGATGACTTCACACATACTTATTCAACAAAGAAGACAGGAACTTCAATGGATGATTTGTATGTCCAGTTTAACAATGTCATCAAAAAATTCCGTGAGATTAGAGCCGAAAAGGAAGCACAGCATAACTACCTGAGAACTATCGTTCAACATGTAGGTATTGGTATTATCACATTCGACAAGTCTGGCGAGGTGCAGATAATAAACTCAACAGCGAAATCGTTATTGGGAGTTGACCTCCTGAAAAATGTACAGCAACTGAGCAGTGTAAGTGAGGAATTAGTCAATAGTCTATTGGAACTAAAGACTGGTGGGCGAGACCTGATGAAAATCGAGAAGAAAGGTGAGGAAGTACAGTTAGCGATATATGCTATCGAACTGATGCGTCGTGATGAAGAATTCAAATTAATTTCTATCCAAAACATCAAAAGCGAATTGGAAGAGAAGGAGATGGATGCCTGGCAAAACTTAATTAGAGTTTTGACGCATGAAATCATGAATTCGGTGACGCCCATTTCTTCATTGGCGGCAACAGTGGAAACAGAATTGGAGTCTCAGATATACGCTGATGACTTCAAAGTTGAGGATATTTCTAAAGATGATCTTTCAGACTTTCACATGGCGCTTCAGACCATTCATAAGCGAAGTGAAGGACTTATCAAGTTTGTGAGTGACTTCAGAAATCTGACTAGGATTCCAATCCCACAATTGGAAGACATACTGATCTGCGACCTGATCAATCCAATATTGAATTTACTTCGGTTTGATATCGAACAAAACAATATTAAAATAAACCTAAGTGTGGAGCCAGAACAATTGATGGTTCGAGTGGATAAAGAACAGGTAGAACAAGTATTAATCAACTTGATCAAAAACGCCATCCAGGCCATGGGGGAGAATGATGAGCTACAAAAACCTAAGGAAATTTCCGTATGTGCCGCTGTCGAGAGTGATGATCGTATCACGGTAAAAATTAAAGACAATGGAACAGGTATAGACGAAGAGGCCCTAAAGAAGGTCTTTATTCCATTCTTTACTACAAAAAAATCTGGTTCTGGTATTGGTCTTAGCTTGTCCAAGCAGATTATGAGAAAGCACAACGGCAATATCTCCGTTCAGTCTGTTGTCAATGAAGGAACTGAGTTTACACTTAGCTTTCCTAGATAGAATAATTTTCAATCTTATACGTCTGGTAAGTAACTACCCTATTTATATTAGTGGTTAGATTACCTCGTCATGGCGATTATTAGTAAGAAAAAGATTCCGTTCACGATCAGTCAAAAACTGAGAACCTACTTGCATAAGTACAAGCGGACAATCGCTGTACCCATCGAGTATGAATCACTGCTTCGCTATGATAATTCTATTCCCTTATATGATAATCAGGGGGTAGATACTTTGTGGGAGACCGTCTTCTATCCACAATCCGATATGGCGATGATTCATCATGATTTGAAACAAATCTATTCTGAAATCAAAGCAGATGGTGATGTGAGCGTGATGGATCACTTGATGGTGGAACGAGTGGATATTTGTCAATACGGAAACACGAAACCTTTCCGCGTAAGAATAGTCAACCGTATCAATGATAATTTTGACTACTTCTATATCAAAAATGCTGATGCCTCACGAATTTATGGACTGGAATTAGAGCATTTATTGTCACCTAATCGGATCAATTATGTAGTGCATAAAAACACATTGATTGAAGAACATATTGCAGGTATTCCTGGAGATCAGTTCATTAAGGAATATCTCAAGGACAAAAATTTGAATGAGATACGCTTAGCTAAAGAGTTTGTCAAGTTCAATGAACGCTGTTTTGTTCGCCTGCTTGGTGATATGCACTCGAGCAATTTTGTCGTAAATATTATTCCTGATTTTGAGCAGATATCTTACCGATTGAAGGCCATTGATTTTGATCAACAGTCGTATGAAGGCAGGAAAAACATTTATTTGCCGCAGTATTTCAAGCAGAACAATGCGTTGATCAATATGGGACTCAAGCATATGACTCCAGAAACTGTCCGTCAATATCAAAAAGAGGAGAGATCGCTGATAGCAAATCGATTGCGTGTGGCGAAGTATCGAGTGGTCGATTTGATGAGAGCGATGATCGATGATACCATATCGTTTCCTAAAAATGTGGCTACTTTGAAGAAGGACCTGTCCGAATTTTACCACGAACCTAAATTTATGGCTTGTCGTAATATGGGCGAGATCGTGAAACTTAGCCTATGGATGGTCTTTAAGAAAACTGAAATGTATAATTTTTAACTGTATGAAAAACCTATTTGTTGTAATTGCTATGGCCTTGTTGGCTGCCTGTAGTACAAAAAAAAGTGAGTCCGAAAATAATATGCAGATAGCGGAAGATGTTAATCATCCTGCGGAGGGATTCAACTACGAAGCGTCGGATCCGGAGGCCATTATCATAGCGGATAAAGTAATGACTGCTATGGGAGGCCGAAAGGCCTGGGATGAAACAAGATATATTGGCTGGACTTTTTTTGGTAAGCGTCAATTACTTTGGGATAAATATACCGGAGATGTGAGAATAGACTATTTGGATCGTGATGAGAAGCTCCTGGTTAATATCAATAGTCTGAACGGACGAGCGGCTGTAAATGGAGAGGAAATAAGTGAGCCTGATACTTTGGCAGGCTATTTGAAGAAAGCAAAAAGTATTTGGATCAATGACTCGTATTGGTTGGTGATGCCATATAAGTTGAAGGACTCTGGTGTATCGTTGTATTATTTAGGAAATGATACCACGGAAATAGGAAAAGAGTCCTTCGTGCTTCAGTTGGCTTTTGAAAATGTGGGTGATACTCCAAACAATATTTATAATGTTTGGGTGGATGAGGAAAGTAATTTGATTACGCAATGGGCTTTTTTTAAGGCCTCTGAGCAGCCGCATCCTTCTTTCATTACACCCTGGGAGGATTATCAAAAGTATGGAAACATCATGCTGTCTGGTGGAAGAGGAAAAGGGCAGCTGACAGATATAAAAGTATTGAATGAGGTGCCAAAAGAGGCATTTACTTCGTTTGAACCAGTGAACTATAAAGACTAAAAATTTATAAAGAATGATCGCATTAAAAAAACTATTCGTATTTGGACTGACCGTATGTTTGAGTCTGTCTGTGATGGCAGAGGATGGCATTTTTATTTTATCCAAAACAAAAACGCTTGAAAGCGGTGGGGTAGCCACCTCAGAAATTTATTTGACAGCTAATAAAATGTTGGTAAAAAATTCAGGCTCTGATAACAGTTCAATAATCTTCGATGGAAAAACAGAAATATTCACGTTCATCGACAATAAGAAAAAAGAGTATTATCAATTTGACAAGCCGACTTTACTTCAGCTGAAGGAGCAAATAAAAATGATGGCTAAGATGATGCAGCAGTTTGCAGCTAACATGCCTGCCGAACAAAAAGCAAAGTTCGATCAAATTCTAAACCCGAAAACAGGGGATATGATGACCTATAAGATGAACGGAAAAAATGATAAAATAGGATCATGGAAGACTGTTGGTTATGATGGGTTGAATGAAGGAAATAAGGCGTTACAGATGAATATTGCGTCATACAGTACCTTGGGCGTATCAGCGAATCAATTTGATGTTATGAAGCAGATGATGAATTATTTCAAGGAGAATTTGCAAGAGGTGGTGGCCCTATTGCCAACTGGTGGTTCTTTTTCACAATTGAATTTCGACGAAAGTAGTCCAATTCTAAAAGAAGGAATTCCCGTTAAAACTATTGCCTATAAAGATGGTCAGGCGGCCAACGAAAATATTGTTGAGTCCTTAGCAAAAAAAGATATCTCAGCTGATCAATTTAAGATTCCTGCAGGATACAAACAGCAGCAAATTAACATGCAGAGCATGGGTAGATAAAATTGATTGAAAGTATGAAATGATAAAGGCAGTCTATCAGGCTGCCTTTTTTGTTTAAAAATAAAATCTGGATGAAAAGCTTACCCCGCGGAGTTGAACACGATTGTTGGTGTTTTCAATCGGGGTGCGGCCATTGTAGCTCTCTATTGAAAGTGCAAAACTCTCCGATCCTGTGTAGGTCAATTTCATTAGGAATGATGAAGTAAGATTCCCCTGTGTGGAAAATACATTGGTGAGCGTGTTCGCATATCCTCCAGTGGTAAAAGTAATGGGCAGGTTCAGCCATTTCTGAAAATTCAGTGAAACGTTAGACCCTATGTAGTATTGCAATTCAGGAGGAGTTCTCTCCAATGTTTCTCCATAAACCAATTGTCCATCAACATGAAAGGCAATACTAGGCCCTATAGCATATATGCCTGTTAGTCCACCACCGCCGTTGAGAGCAGGTACATCCCTGGTTAGACTGGCATATTTTTTTCCAGCAAATAGGTCTTCTACAAATCCACTTACATCCACAATACTGGACTCTGTATTCGTAAGTTTGACATAGCCAGAGAGAACAAACTTTTCTTTTTCTAAAATAGAGAACGAAACCCCAGGTTCAATAGTGATCATGGTATTGACACCGCTTACATATATGCTTTCTGCACTGTTTCCTAATCTTGCCGAATAATCTGCATTGAAGAAAAATGAAATCCATTTTTTCACTCTTTGCTTATAACCAAATCTGAGGTTGACAAAAAGTAACTCGCCGTTAAGGTTGAACACGGTGCTGTCTCCAACGGGTACTCCTTCTGTGGTAAACACTCCAGTTTCACCCAATCCTAACTCAAGAAAGAAAGAAGTATTGGTGTATGGGGATTTCATCGTCCCAAGCCCCGTAAATGGGTGCCCATTTAATGTTGGAATCTTTGTTTCAGATTGGCCTGAAACCAGATGAAACTGAAAAACGAATAGCGTGAGAACAAATGCTAGTTTTTTCATTTTCTCTTCTTATTTTGACTAATAAAGTACCAGGTAAGTCTGGTTTCGGCTGTCGTAGACTTTACTCTTGGAACAACCCCTTCCAGTACTTTTTGTCCATGCGACATGTTGAGTAGCCCTTGAGTATACATCAGGTCAAAGGCCCATCGGGTATTTTTAATCTTAAATCGATAGCCAAACCCAAAAATTGCTGAGAGATTAATATCTCGAACATAGTGTTTGACATCTTCTTTTTCCCCAGTATTCAGATCCTTTAAGGAAGCTTTAAAATTCCATGCAGGCTCAAGTCCTGCCATAAACTGCCAGTGTTCATTGTCTGAAATGATTTTTAGTAAAACAGGTAAGGCTAAATAATTGAGGTTCATGGTAGACAGGTCTACGGTCTTCGGAACTGTAGGTACTTCAATGCCTGCATCAATTTGCTCATCGTACGCTTCATTAGCTTCGTAGATCGTTCCTGATATATTTTTATAACCTGGAATGAAAGTGATGTACACGTCAGGTTTTATGGGCAAGTCGAACACCAAGCCGGCGGATGCTGAGCTATGGACTCTAAAACCTACCTCAAAGAGTCTAGTTACCCGATCCCCTTCAAATTTATTGGTTACAGATCCTACATAAAGTCCAAGTGCTTTTTGAGCACTTGTCATCCCAACTAGAGTGATAAAGAGTAAAAAGGAAAGAAAAATTTTGTGTAGCCACTTCATTGACTCAAATATAAGAATCAGAATGAAATTGGAGCGTGTAATTCGAATTGAAGAACAAGAATATTATCATTTCCATTCTTATTTCCCCATACTCCTAAATTATCCAGATAATCCGTTATGGGGTTCATAAATCCAAATTGTACACCTATGGCAAAGTCATTGGGTAAATAATATTTAGCGCCAAGCTGGGTGGGAAGTTGGATGATCAAATTACGGTAGCTTTCTCCCAAGGATCTGGTGTCCGGCATATCAACAAGATTATTGTTGGATTCATCCTTAGGATTAAACCTAAATAGGCCAATACCTTGTGATAAATACACCTTGTATTTTTTCTTGTCGAGAAAGTTGTAATGGGCTTCGTAGTTTAACCCAATAAAAGAGCTTTTGAAGAAAGTATTAGGGGTAGCAGGCACACCGGTGTTGTCTGTGGTGCTATAATCTAACTCCTGGCCAGTTACAGAGCCAATTGATAGCCTAAAGTTTCCATTTAATTTTTTGTCCTTATTGAGCTTAAATCCAATGTTTACCAAAAGCGAACTACCTGAATAAGCCTTGCCCAAGTCTCCGCCGTAGGAGGCTGGGCCAATACCAAAGTGAATTTCCCTTCTCTTTTGAGTGAGCGAATCCTGGGACCAACC
Source organism: Reichenbachiella sp. (assembly GCF_965233835.1). Taxonomy (GTDB): domain Bacteria; phylum Bacteroidota; class Bacteroidia; order Cytophagales; family Cyclobacteriaceae; genus Reichenbachiella. The sequence goes on along the minus strand of NZ_OZ247585.1, from coordinate 4,647,191 downwards.
GTCTAAAGTGAGTAGGAGCAGCAAAGCCAGAAAGAAAATGAATCTTATCTTCATATTAAAAAAATAACCACGCCATGGAAATAGCGTGGTTACTAAAGTAAATATTGTATTTCGAATTAAATAATTACAAATCAGTCAAGTCGAAAGTATCCATAAAAGCAGTGGTGAATTGACCGGATTTATAGATTTCGTCATCCATCAATTTGAGGTGAAACGGAATAGTAGTTTTAATTCCTTCAATCACAAATTCACTCAATGCTCTCTTCATCCTCACTATAGCCTCTTCTCTTGTTTGTGCTGAAACAATCAGCTTCGCAATCATAGAGTCATAGTTTGGTGGAATGGTGTAGCCAGCATATACGTGGCTATCTACTCTTACACCATGGCCACCTGGCATGTGTAAGTGTGTAATTTTCCCAGGCGAAGGACGGAAATCTTTTTCTGGATCCTCAGCGTTGATTCTACATTCGATAGCGTGTAGTTGAGGGAAGTAGTTTTTGCCAGAAATCTTCACGCCCGCTGCCACTTTGATTTGTTCTTTAATCAAGTCAAAGTCTGTTACTTCTTCGGTAATTGGGTGCTCCACCTGAATACGCGTATTCATTTCCATGAAGAAGAAGTCTCCATGCTTGTCTAGCAAAAATTCTACCGTACCCGCACCTTCGTATTTGATGGCCTCTGCACCTAATATAGCTGCCTGACCCATCTTCTCACGAAGTTCCTGTGTCATTTTATTAGCAGGACAAGGCGTTTCTTCTGTCAACTTCTGATGCCTTCTCTGGATTGAGCAATCTCTTTCCGAAAGGTGACAAGCTTTTCCGTTGCTGTCTCCAACAATCTGAATTTCTACGTGACGAGGCTCCTCTACAAATTTCTCGAGGTACATGCCGTCGTTACCAAAGGCAGCTTTAGATTCTTGACGAGCATCGTCCCAGGCTTTTTGAAAACCGCTTTCATCCTTCACAATTCTCATACCACGGCCACCGCCTCCAGCTGTTGCCTTCAGTATGACTGGATACTTAATTTTCTTAGCGATTTTCTTACCTTCCGCTACAGAGCTTAGCAAACCATCAGATCCTGGAATTGTAGGAACGCCGGCTTTTTTCATGGTGTCTTTGGCCGTAGCCTTGTCTCCCATTTTGCTGATCATTTCAGCACTAGCTCCGATAAATTTGATGTTGTACTCTTCGCAAAGCTGAGAGAATTCAGCGTTTTCCGAAAGAAAACCAAATCCTGGGTGAATTGCGTCTGCATTAGTAATTTCAGCAGCTGAAATGATGGTTTTCATGTTCAAGTAAGAATCCTTACTTGGTGCCGGTCCTATACATACCGCTTCATCAGCAAATTTTACATGCAAGCTTTCCTTGTCTGCTGTCGAGTATATAGCTACAGTGCTGATACCCATTTCACGACAAGTACGAATAATTCTTAAGGCAATCTCGCCTCTATTGGCAATTAGTATTTTCTTAAACACGTGTCAGTCTTTAATTTCAAAAAATCAATTATGACGGGTCAACCAAGAATAATGGCTGATCGTATTCTACTGGCTGAGAGTCGTCTACCAATACTTTAACAATTGTACCAGATACTTCAGATTCAATCTCATTGAACAATTTCATAGCTTCTACTATACATACCGTTGAACCAGCAGATACTTTATCCCCAACATTTGCGAAGTTTGGAGACTCTGGATTGGCTGCTCTGTAGAATGTACCAATCATTGGTGATTTGATTTCTACATAGTTGCCGGCAGGAGCACTGTCTTCAGCAGGAGCAGCAGGTGCTGCTGCGGCCGGAGCCGGAGCTGCTGGGGCAGGAGCGGCAGCCACAGGTGCTGCAACAGGCGCAGGCGCAGCTGCAACAGCTCTTTCTATTACTTGAGTTTCGTTACTTCTCTTGATATTAACCTTAAACTCTTCAGTTTCTATTTTTACTTCTTCGAGCCCTGAATTTGACAAGAAGTCTATCAAATCTTTGATTTCTTTTACCTTCATCTGCTAAGTGTTTATTCGTTTTATTCTAGTTTGAATGATCAAACCAAATCAATTAGTTAGTGATGTTTAAAAAGAGCATAATAGCCCTCAATTGTTTTATTTAGTTAAAATTAATGAGATTCACCTGATATAAAAATGGGATGACGCTCATAAAAAAAGAGTAAGAATTACTTCTTTACTCTTTCTACATAATTTCCTGTTTTGCTTTCTACCTTCACTACATCTCCTTGGTCAATAAAAAGGGGAACCTGAATACTCGCACCAGTCTCTGTGGTTGCAGGTTTTGATGCGTTTGTAGCAGTGTCTCCTTTCAGCCCGGGTTCAGTATAAGTGATTTCCATGATCACGTGGTTAGGTAATTCACAGCCTAAGATCATTTCTTCTTCCGCATGAAAAATAACGTCTACATTTTCTCCATCTTTAAGAAACTGAGGGGCGTCAATCAATTCTTCTTCGATATTGATTTGCTCGTAGGTGTCATTATCCATGAAGTTATACCCCAAGTCATCTTTATAAAGAAACTGGTAGTTTCTTCTTTCAATACGTGCAGTATTTACTTTATGACCAGAAGTGAAAGTGTTGTCTACTACCTTTCCGGTTTTGACATTTTTCAACTTTGTTCGAACAAAGGCTGGTCCCTTGCCTGGTTTTACATGCTGAAATTCGATGATGAAATACAACCCATTGTTGTATTCGATGCACATCCCATTTTTAAAGTCAGCGGTTGAAGCCATTTTATTACTTTTTAATGTTGTCTTATTTAGAATCGTACGCCCATTTCAAATAGATGGATCCCCAGGTGAATCCGCCACCAAAAGCAGCAAGAATTACATTGTCACCTTTTTTCAATTGCTTCTCATAGTCCCAAAGACATAGAGGCAGGGTGCCACTAGTTGTATTGCCATATTTTTCAATATTGAGCATGACCTTGTCTTCGTTTACGTCCATGCGACGAGCCGTAGCATCTATAATTCGCTTATTGGCTTGATGAGGAACTAACCAGGAAATATCGTCTCCGGTGAGATTGTTTTTTTCCATAATCTCTGCAGCTACATCCGCCATATTTGTCACCGCAAATTTGAATACTGCAGATCCTTCTTGCATGGCATAATGTTTATCTGCCTGAACAGATTCTACTGTAGCTGGCATTCTGCTACCCCCTCCGGGCATTTGCAAGTATTGTGCACCAGAGCCATCAGCTCTTAAGATAGAGTCCATGACACCTACCTCTTCGGTAGTTGGTTCGAGCAAAACGGCACCACCACCATCACCAAAAATGATACATGTGGTTCTGTCTTTATAGTTGATGATCGACGACATCTTATCTGCCCCAACAACTAGTACTTTTTTGTATTTACCAGTTTCGATAAACTGTGAGCCAGTAGTCAGTGCATATAGAAAACCAGAACATGCTGCTCCGATATCATAACTGAAAGAGTTGATAGCACCAATTTCGTCGGCTATAATGTTGGCTGTAGCAGGAAAAGGCATATCTGGTGTAACCGTAGCGCAAATGATTAAATCTACGTCTTTCGGGTCCGTGCCAGTTTTTTCTAGTAGTGCTTTAGATGACTCGATTCCAATTACAGAGGTTCCTTTGCCTTCTCCTTTTAGGATTCTTCTTTCTTTGATACCTGTTCGAGAGGTGATCCAATCATCGCTTGTATCTACAAAGGTCTCTAGTTCTTGGTTAGTCAGCACATAGTCTGGAACATAACCGTGAACACCTGTAATTGCTGCTCTTATTTTAGTCATTTGAAATTTTTATTCTTTTGAACTGGTCAAGCCATTTGGCAATGAGCCAAAAAGCGTTGGCAATTTAATGAATTAATTGGCTTTTGGTAGTCTGATTGGACTATCAAAATAGTATGCGCGCATACATCATATAAAACACAGAAAGTCTGCTTGAAAAGCAGACTCCATATTTTTTATAAAAGTTCAAAAGAAATATTAAGCTAATACTTCTTTTTCGATCACTACTTTGCCTTTGTAGTACAATTTGCCTTCGTGCCAGTAGGCTCTGTGAGGCAAGTGAGCTTCACCAGTTGTAGCGCAAACTACATAGTTTTTAGCTTCTGCTTTGTAGTGCGTTCTTCTCTTGTCTCTTCTCTGCTTCGAGGTTTTACGCTTTGGATGTGCCATCTTTCTTTTATTTTATTTCTTTAAATCCTTAACATTTTTGAGTGCTGCCCATCTTGGGTCAATCACTTCATTGTCTTCTTTATCGTCAGCTTCTTCATCTTCTGATGTATATACTAACGCTAATTCATGCTCTTCATCGTCTTCATCATCTTGAAAATCAGGGTGAATTTTTTTCATCGGAACAGCTAGCGTTAAGTACTCGTAGATGTTTAATTCTACATTGAGACTTTCTTGTGTATCTGGAATCACCAAAAGTTCATCCTCGCTGTCGTCGTATTCCTCACCGTATTTCACGATCAAGTTTTCTTCGATATTGATGGGGTAATCAAATGATTCCAGACTTCTGTCACAAATCAATTCAATCACTCCTTCAATTTTAAAATCCATTGAAATCAGTCTTTCTTTTTTATCCAGTATCACGGTACATTTTCCGTGGCCAGATTCAATTACACTGTCTTCAATATTTTCAAAGAGCTTCTTGTCAAACTCAAAATCAAACTCATGAAGCCCTATTTTGAGCCCGAAAATGTCGATTTTATATTGTCTGTCTGCTTTCATTTTTCCTTATATAGGAAATGAGTGCGCAAATTTAGATATATATTGTTAATAATTAAAATCTTATCCAGAAATTTGAAACGAATTCATTAACTCTAAGAGATACGAAATACAATGCACAAAACCCTTGATCATTTTGCTGAAAAATTTGAGTCAGAGTTAGTTGAAGAAATCAACCATTTGGGACAAGTAAGGAGGTATAAAGCGGGCAAAGTGTTAATAGATTTTGGTAGCAATGTTACAGATATTCCACTCGTCTTGTCTGGAGCTATAAAAGTTGTAAGAGAGGATCGACAGGGGAGAGAGCTCTTTTTATACTTTCTGGGAGGAGGAGACACTTGTGCTATGAGTTTGACTTGTTGCATGAACCAAAAGAAAAGTGAAATCAAAGCTATAGTAGAAGAGGATGCAGAAGTAATTATGATTCCATTACATTATATGGATGGCTGGATGAAATATACCTCATGGAGGCAATTTGTGTTCGGTTCTTATAATGAGCGTTTTGAGGAAATGTTAAATGCGGTGGATTCGTTGGCGTTTATGAAGTTAGATGAACGATTGATGAATTATTTGCTGGATTGCAAGCAGAGCGCAGGTGATTTTACTATTCGAAAAACACATCAACAGATTGCCACAGATTTAAACACATCTCGTGTGGTGATATCCAGATTACTTAAAAAATTGGAACAAGAAGGTCAGATAGAATTACATCGTAATATGATCGAGATTCTATGAGTGTAACAATGGTTACTTTTGGTAAATCTTCGAACCATTACATTTGCCCTTGTTAACCGAACTCGTAAATGAAAAATCTTTTTCCTATCGTTGAGTCGCTCAAACTCTATTCCATTGAATGGTTCAAAAATGACCTTTTTGCTGGATTGGTGGTAGGGGTTATGCTTATCCCACAGGGGATGGCTTATGCCATGATTGCTGGTTTGCCTCCTATCTATGGTTTGTATACGGCAATAATACCCACTATTGTGTATGCACTTATTGGTTCGTCCAGACATGTATCAGTGGGTCCGGTGGCCATGGATTCTTTGATCTTGGTAGCGGGTGCAAGTGCCTTTGCTGTCGAGGGCTCAGGTGAATACATTCTGATTGTTGTTTCTTTGACTCTTTTGATTGGTGCAATCCAATTGGGCATGGGCATTCTGAAGCTCGGATTTATAGCCAATTTTCTTTCTAAACCAGTAATCCTTGGGTTTACGTTTGCAGCGGCTGTCATTATATCTATCAAGCAGTTTAAATATCTTCTTGGTATGCCACTGAATGGTGTTTCTGGCCTGCTAGATGAATTTTTGTTTTACCTCTCGCATATTGATCAAGTTCATTTTCCAACACTTTGGATTTCATTGGGGAGTCTTTTTATCTTGATCATTGGAAAAAAATTAACATCAAAGATTCCATTAAGTCTGTTAGTAGTTCTTTTAGGAATGGGGATTTCTTATTTCCTAAAACTGGACAATTTAGGCGTCAGTTTAGTGGGGTACCTGCCCAGTGGGCTACCTGAATTTTCTCTGCCAAAGCTTAGCGGTTTACCGTGGAGGGAATTTTTACCACTAGCCATTACTTTGGCATTAATGGGTTTCGTGGAGATTTATTCAATCGGTCAACGACTTCAGTCTAAACACAAGACTGAATATGATATAAATCCGAATCAAGAGCTCGTTAGTTTAGGAATCGCAAATGTAATAGGATCGCTATTTAGGACCTTTCCGGCTACGGCAAGTTTTAGTCGGTCAGCGGTTAATGAATCATCAGGTGCGAAAACCACTTTGGCTTCTGTGATAGCTGCCTTAATTGTTATACTGGCTTTACTTTTCCTGATGCCCGTATTTCAATTTTTGCCTCATGCTGTACTTGGTGCAATTATTTTTGTAGCAGTACTGGGTTTGATAGATTTTAAACTGGCAAAAAACCTTTGGAAAACTGATCGCTATGATTTTGTGATGTTATTGTCCTCTTTCTTAGGAACCCTTGTCTTGGGTATTGAATGGGGTATTGGTTTTGGTATTTTAATTTCCTTGATGGTCTTGATTTACAAAACATCAGCTCCACATATGGCAGTTTTGGGTCGAGTGGCTGGCACTAATTTCTTTAGGAACCTAGATCGTTTTGAGGTAGCCATTGATGACCCAGAGGTCAGTATCTTGAGGTTTGACGCAAGATTGTTTTTTGCCAATGTGAGTTCGTTGAAATCAAAAGTGGAGACCCTCATAAAGGAGAAGCCCACTATGAAAAAATTTATACTCGATGCACAGAGTATGATCGACATCGACTCCAGCGGCATCGATGGAATTGAAGATATTGTAAACCACCTCAATGAATGTGGAATTGAATTTCATATGGTAAGCATTATTGGTCCCGTCAGAGATAAACTCTACAGGACAGGATTGATTGACCAAATTGGTAAAGAGAGTATCCATGATTGTATTGAAGACGCTATATCAGATCAGTCTGATAGACAGAAATTGGTTTTTCAAACGAATGTCAAGTAGCTCAACTCTTACTCATTGATCAATGAAATGGCTAGTCTAATTTGATTACGAAGTGGATGAAGGTATTCGGGTAAAGATTCCTCGTTCATATCTATGAGCCAAAAACGACCATCAGATAGCTGAAAATAGAGACCGCCGCCATCGGCTGCATCTGGTGCTCCGATTATTGTTTGGGTTTGATTCAAGAGCTCTGTTGGGACGTTGAAGTTTAAGTTGTTAAGTTTATCAAATTGAGCTTGATCAAGTTTCTTGAATTTCCCGTTATATAGCTGATCGCTATTTGGATAGAAGTCATTTGTGTCTTCAAATAAGTCTTCTCGAGTCAGCTTAAAAATTTCTATGCAATTCTCGCCTCCACAAAATCCATAGAAGTGACCGAAAATAATGTAATCACTTTCAATCTGGCCTGACCATTCTGATGAAGAAACTGATTCATCACACCCGAAGCCCAAAGTGGCTATTAAAATAATAAAGGTTAATTTTTTCATTGCGTATAAGTTTATATGCAAGACCCGTATATATTTTATTTGGTTGGAAAACGGATGTACATTTTGTTAAATTGTATCCTATTGACACGTGAATTATTATTCCTATGAAGTACATAATCATCTTTACTTTACTAATAGGTTTTAGCCAAGTCGCTGAAGCTCAATCCAAATCTGAAAAGAAACAGAAAAAGAAGGAGCTCAGAGCAAAGTCCTTTCTTGAACTAAAAGATTTTTTTGAAAAGAGAAATTTTCGTTTTGTGGCAGAATGGGCTAATACCCAAAAAGGAAGACGAATTAACTTAACAAGTAATCCTAATTCTTATATACAAAGAGGAGATACAGTAAATGCAAGCTTACCATATTTTGGTGAAGCTCAAGTGGCCACCATGAGCGGTGATGTTGGGATAAAGATTGAAAACATGGTGGTCGAGGAAGAGGTAGTGAAGATCAATGAAAAGAAGTATAGGATAGTTTATAGCTTTAAAGTTAAATCCACGAGAGGGGAAGGACTCAGTTGTATTTTTACCATTCAGGCCAATAGATCAGCTACCTTATCGGTCAGAAGTACTCAAAGAAACTTGATTTCCTATTCAGGTGAAATTAGCAATCTGGAATAAAGAGTATTTACAGTACTATTCCCTCAATAAATCGGCCTAGAAAGAAATAAAACAATAAATAATTGTATTATTTTAATATTTCTTAATTTCCTGTCGAAAAATTTTCCTCATTCATCGATTGCGCGCTTAGCAAATGCAAAAAAATGGCCTGATTTGTAATGGGTAGCTAGTTTAGCGTTTTGAGAGCCTGATAAAATACTTTCAAACCATTAGAAGATGAAGACCTTAACCACATTTTTAATCATTAGCCTGATATCAATTTTAAATGTCCAAGGACAGTTTTATTCAGGTAAGTTCAAGAGCGAACCAGCGCTTGAGGATTTTGATCATTTTGTGGTACACCAACATCCTCATCATCACAAGTACGGAGGTACTTTGGATGTGAGAGCATTTGTAAAGTCCGGGGAACTGTGGCGAAGTACGGCGAAACCAGTAGATGAGGATAAGGCAAAAGAGTTCATTGATAAATTTGGTGGTGATTTAGAAGTCTTATCTGTTTATGAGCTCGACATTGAGCTAGATGGAGAAGTGTGGGAGTTTTTTATGTTAGGGTATGAAAACGATCACAAGAAGGCCAGCTTTTTAGTAGTAGAAGAAATATTTGATAATATATATGACAGTGAGCCTGTGGAAGTACATACTTTCACCTGGGATCGAATCACTGCAAAGAGATAGCTGATTTTGGAATTTAGTGGATCAATGCTTCGTGTTTGACGGCACACTTGCAAGAATTTGCAATGAAGCACATTTGATTGGCCTTGTGGTGAAGCTGCAAGGCCAATTCCTTTTTAGACCTGTCTGCAATAGTGACTTGTGGACGGAGCAGAACTTCTGAAAAAGCACCACTTCCATCTGCACCTTCGATCATGATGCCTTCAGCTTGATCCTGATAATCAGTGACGACAATGCCTTCTACCGCACAGAGATGCAAATACCAAAGCATGTGACAACTGGTCAATGAAAACAAAAACAGCTCTTCTGGATTGTATTTGGAAGGATCTCCCATAAAGGCAGGGTCTGATGATCCTTCGATGGCAGGTTTGCCTGCTGCTTGCACCGTATAAGAACGATCATAAGTCTTGTAGCTTTTGGTTCCTTCTCCTTTATTGCCCGTCCAAATAAGTTGACTTTGATAGGTATGTGTTTTGGCCATGTTAAATTGCTTGAGTAATAAAAAAGCCCAACGAAATTCGATGGGCTTTAGGTTCATTTTTTACTCCGGCGTCTTTTCGTCCGGATATTCTTTTTTGAAATTGACCCAGAATTCGTCTAGTGTTGATTTCATGTCTTTTCTCAAATAGATCAACCCAAACAAGTTAGGAAGAGTCATCACTGCTATGGTGATAGCTGAGAGCGTCCAAATAATGGTAGTGTCAGTAAAAGCAGCGAAAAAGAAGGCTACCACATAAACCATTCTATAGTACTTTACTGATCCGCTCCCCCAAAGAAATGTCATGGCTCGATCTCCATAATATGACCAGGATATGGCCGTACTAAATGCAAATAGCAAAAGTCCAATAGAAACAATGTATTGCCCCCAGTCTCCAAAGAAACCTCTAGTAAAGGCGATAGTTGTAAGCGGAGCACTATGTACAAGAGATTTTCCAGTAAAGGTCACATTTAAGTCACTAGGCTTACCATCTAGAATATTAATTGTACCTGAAAATGGCTGACCATCCTTAAGAATGTTTATGTCTTCGGCTAGGGATCTGGCGTTGATAATGGAGATTTTATTCTGAATTGAGCCATTCACAACATCCAACTCTCCGCTAAATACGGGCAATGGTGCTTCACCAGAGATATGACCAAACAACTCTGTTTTTCCTTGGTCAGTTTGATCGGTGTATTCAGAGCCAACAAGAATGCTCATATCAGAAACCTGAAAGTCATTTACATGTTTTTCATTCCAAACCCCGGAAGAAAGTAGCACAAGGCCAGTTACTGTACAAATAACAATAGTATCAATGAAGGGCTCCAAAATGGCGACCATACCTTCAGATACTGGTTCATGACCTTTGGCAGAGGCATGAGCAATAGGTGCACTACCTTGTCCGGCCTCGTTTGAAAAGAGTCCACGATTAACACCTCTATTGAAGGCGAATGCGATAGATGCACCAAGGAAACCACCTGAGGCGGCAGACCCGGTAAAAAGATCTGCAAAAATTGAAACAAAAGATGATCCTACATTTCCAATATTATAGAAGATAACAGCAAAAGCTCCAATAAAATAGATCAAAGCCATTCCTGGTACCAGTTTTTCTGTTACAGCTGCAATTCTTTTAATACCACCGATAATAACAATGGCTAATAGAAAGGCTAATACACCCCCGGTAACCATGTGATCAATTCCGAAAGTGGCATTTAGTGAGTTTGAAATACTATTTACCTGAGGTAAACTGCCGGTGCCAAACGAAGAAAGTACAGTTGCAACCGCAAAAGCAGCTGCCAACCACTTCATGTTCATTTTATTCTTCATGAAATACATTGGGCCACCAGCCATCGTGCCATCAGCTGTTTTTTCTCTGTATTTGTGAGACAAAGTCACCTCTACAAACTTTGTACACATACCTACAGCAGCCGTCATCAGCATCCAAAAGAGCGCTGCTGGCCCTCCAATATGAATAGCCAAAGCCACCCCAGCTATGTTTCCAGTGCCTACTGTGCCGGACAGTGCTGTGGCCAGGGCTTGAAAATGAGAAGTGTCACCTTCATCATCAGACTTGTCAAATTTTCCTTTGACAACCTTAACGGCAAAGCCGAAATATCTGATTTGTGGAAATTTTAAATAAATGGTGAAGAAAAGTCCCGTGCCAAGCAAGGCATAAGGAAACCAAAAGGCACTTCCTATAAAACTATCGATGAGAAGTAAAAAATCGTTGAGTTGCTGCATAAGCTGGGGTTAATTAATTTTTTGTTTAGTTGTGACCGACAAAAATATAAAAACTGATAAGGAATAAAACTGAGAGGGGATTTATTATACCAATGGCGGAAATTTGAATTTATCGCCCTTATCGTAAGGCAAAGTTTAATTGCCCGAAATGTCTTCCATTGTCAATTGGATGAGGTACTGTAATGCGTGGTAATGGTATTGTAGGGTTTAGGACTTTTATATCAAAGCGTTAGTTTATGTCCTTTCAAGATTACATGTATTTGATATTAGTAGCTTCTATTTGTTTGGGACTGATTATGTTTTTCGCCCCTATAGGCCAATCAGACAAGCAATCAGAGCAATAAAAATACCTCCCGACTTTGCAGTCAGGAGGTTCTCACTAGCTCCACCTGTAACTTTAAGAGCTACTAATCAATTTCTATTTGCCGAATTGAACGTCATACAAGTATTGTAATGGTGAGCAAATAGATTAAGATTGAAAATACCAGCTTTAAGACTTTCATGCTTCATATGATTTTGCTTAAGTAATATTAAGTCTTGGATCGACTTAATGGAATACCTAGTTGTAGGTATATCTAGGCTATTTCTCTCCAGAATACCGAAAACCGTCTATCATTCCTTCTTGAATAGCGTATTTTGTTAGTCCAATAAGTGATTTAGTTTGAAGTTTTTTTCCTATGTGCTTTCGATGGGTATCTACGGTCCTTATACTTATTTCTAACTTTTCAGCTATCTCTTGAGAGGAAAACTCTTTAACAATCAAAGCCAGGATTTCTTTTTCACGTTCTGATAATTGCATCAACAGAAAAGTTATTAGACAATCAAAGATTGTTAGATATGAGATGCGCTTCAATCCGTATTGATAGGGATATTTAAGTCTGAGACTTATTGGTATTTTTAAAGACTTTTCGAATTAGATTTACCTTGATATATGGATGCAAAGTCACATTTAAAGCAAAAGGTCAATCAGCTCTCAGTTCTTACTGAAGAAGAATGGGCAGATTTTTCATCTAGATGGAAACCGCTATCTGTACGAAAAGGAGATTATATTATTCAAGTCGGTCAAACAGAAAAGTATTTTTACTTTGTTCATACTGGAGTGCTTCGGGCTTTTATGATTAATAATGGTATTGATGTGAGTGTTGGTTTTTCCTACGATGGAGATTTTTCAGGTGCTTATGACTCTTTTTTGGAACAAAAACCTACGGACTGGAGTATGCAGGCTACCACACCAGTAGAATTGTTGAGAATTGGATATGAAGACCTAATGCTCATGTTTGATAGCTATAAATCTGTTGAACGGTGGGGTAGAATTTTTAATGCTCAGGCCTTGATAGGCATAGCTAGACGACAGGTTGAGGTGCGTAGCTTTTCGGCAGAAGAAAGATTTGACCGATTGTTTCAGCAAAGCCCACACATTTTTCAGTTGGTATCTCAAAAACATTTGGCCTCTTATGTAGGGATGACACCAGAGACATTTAGTAGAATGAGAAAACAAAAGCTCGAAAAAAAGGATTGAATAGGCTTTCTTGATTTAGATCAATTTTTCAGAGCAAAGGACCTACTACTTTTACCAAAAAAGCGATATGAACAAGATAGAACTGATCAACTCACTCATTGCTGATACCCAAGAGGTGAAAAATGAAGCCTTAAGATTCTCTTCCTTAGGGAAAGGAGAATTACTTGCTAAACCGAGCCCTGAAAAGTGGTGTGTGCTGGAATGTATTGAGCACCTCAACATTGCCGATGCACATTATATTGCTCAGTTTGATAAAAAGCTTTCCAATGCACCTCAATCAGATCGACCTGACTTTAAACCAGGATGGATGGGCAACTACTTTGTGAAGATGATCAAGCCCAAGGAAGACGGTACGATTCCATCACCTATGAAAACAATGAGAAAGTTTGTTCCGGAGGTAAATGTTCAACATGATACGTTATCTAAATTTATTGAAGATCAGGACTATCTGATAGATGCACTAGAAAAGAGTAAATCATTAGACCTGAACAAGAACAAAATTACCTCTGCTATAGGGTCTATTGTGACTTTCAAGTTGGGAGATGCGTTTAGATTTTTAATAGGTCACAATCAGCGACACATTATTCAGGCTCAGCAGGTGTTGCAGCAATTAGAGACTGTTTCTTAGGAAGGTGATACCAGCTCATTTCGGAAAGCGAATTTGATCAGACCTACTATGGTTTTAGATTCTGTTTTTTTCAGAATGTGCTTCCTATGCGTGTCAACTGTACGCTTGCTAATGTATAAACGATCGGCAATTTCTTCACTGGAGAACTCTTGCACTATGAGTTGTAAAATCTCTAATTCACGCTCCGTGAGACACCGGGTTTCTTCAGCGACTTGTTTTTGTTTTTGTATTTTTTCCAGCATCAAGGACATGACTGCTTTGCTATAAAAGGTGCTGCCTTCGGTGATGCGGTCGAGTGCTTTAAGAAGTTCCTTTTTGCCCGTGTTTTTTAAAATATAACCTTCGGCTTCAGACATAAGAATTTCCCCCACGGTTTCACGATTGTTGTGCATGGAGAGTACCAGAACCTTTATGTCATGATATTTTTCTTTTACTATTTTCACCAGCTCAGCGCCGGACATCCCTGGCATGCTCAAGTCTGAGATCAGAATATCTATCTCATGGTTGGCTAGTAAATCCAACGCAGTTTGCCCAGCATTGGCGTGATATTTTATTCTGTACTTATCCTGACCAATGAGTAATGATTCAATACCATCGATGAACATCTGATGATCATCAACAATGAGTATATCGTAATTCTCTTTTTCCATCAGACTGCTAGTTTTAATGAGATTTCTGAACCTTCACCCAAATTGGATTTAATATGAACCTCACCGTTCAAAATTTCCATTCGTGAGTGAATGTTTTGCCACCCAATACCGTCTGATGTATTTATAATACTAGTATCGAATCCTTTACCATCGTCTTTTATGGTAACAACAAGCGCTTGATCATGATGTATGGTCAGCCAAATATTTTTAGCCTCGGCATACTTCAGTGCATTGTTCAGCACTTCTTGAATCACACGATACAGTGCAATAGCTTCACTTTCAGATAGATTAATTTTATCCATTGGTAATTCTGCATGTACTTTCACTTTGCCGGCATCATTGATGATGTGAATTTGCTCTTTGATGGCCGCTTCAAAACCGATAGAGATAAGTGCATTAGGCATCATATTATGAGAGATGTGCCGTACTTCTGTCACAGCTTCATCTATCAGCTTTATTGAATTTTCCCATTGCTTGGTCACGAGTTTTTCCACTTTGTCTTCCATGGCGGAAACGTTGAGCCGTGCTGTTGAAAGTAATTGCCCTAATCCATCATGGAGTTCTTGAGCAATGCGTTTGCGTTCTTTCTCTTCCCCTTCAATTAGAGATTTAAATCCTAGTTTTTGGTTTATCGCTTTTGCTTCAGCGAGAAGGGCGCGTTGCTTGTGTTGATATCGATTAAATAAAAGGAAGGCTGAAAGGAGTAGGAGCCCAGAAGTACCTGCTGTAGCAATGAAACGATTATTGGCTATTTGAACTTCAGTTTGCTTAAGTTGATTTTCGACGGATAAAAGTTCTATTTCTTTTTCTTTTTTCTCTGTCTCATATTGAATTGTAAGCGACTCGACATTTTTAATATTTTGAACATTGGAAATACTGTCTTTTATATTTGAATACTGAATATGGGCATTGAGCGCATTTTCAAATTGATTTAGATGACGATATACTTTTGTCAATTTTTCATAGCAATATTGGGCAGCATATGGATGTCCTATCTGTTTTTCTTTTAGTAAGGCTTTATTGAAAAAGTATATTGCCTTATTGAAGTTTTGCTGATGTGAGTAAAGTTCTGCCAGGTTTATGTAATTGCCCAACAATCCCTGTTGGTCATCTACAGCTAATCTATATTGAAGAGCTTTTGTCAAATTTTCCTCAGCAAGTGCATACGACTGTTTAGCTATTTGAATATTGGCTATGTTTTCTAGGCTATAGGGAATTCCAAGTGAATCATTCAAAGTTGTTTTGTAGTTCAAGCTGGAATTGTAGTAATGTAATGCACTATCAAGATTTTCATCCATTTCGTGAAGAACTCCAAAATTGTTATGAGCATTAGCCAATCCAATAGAATCATGATTGCTTTTTAATAGGGAGATCCCTAATCGCATATATTCAAATCCCTTGGCTAGATTTATTCTCTTATATTGATACCCTAATTCTGCATATTCCCTACCAGCCATGGCCCAATCTCCCATCTCTTCAAGTTGTTTAATACCAGATATTCGGTAGTGAAAACTGGAGTCATACTGTCCCTGATAATAGAAGATAAGCGCTAATTGAGTAGCTAGTTTTGGGATGATAGTATTGTAACTGAAGGAATCTGCTTTATTTAGTGCTGATTTGAGTAGAACTTTACTATTGTGAGTCTCATTCGTAAAGGAATTTAAGTCAACGAGTAGCAAGGTATCAAGGCACTTGGCATCTTCACAATTTGAAATGTATGCCTTAAGCTGGTCCATGGTTTGACCATGGGCAGCTGAAGTGATATTTAATGTCGTGAGTAGTAGTACCAAAGACCATGTTGATCTTGGTAGTATTATTTTGGACAGAGCAAACATGGCTATTTCCTTTTCAAGTAGAATAAAAGCTGAATTCGCCGGTTGAATGGGTTATGACTAATTTAAATCAATTGCTCCAAATACTGGAAGTCTATATGATATTCTTTTTTTAGGGCATCTATCTTTTCTTTTGCTGCTTGCTCGTTAGTTTGCTTTGACCTGGCCCCAATGAGCATGATGTTTTTTCTAGTGTGCTCATTAGAAACAAATTCGAAGACCTTGGATTGATAGCCATGCTGCTCTAATAAGAGTGCCCTAATCGTATCAGTGACCATTTCGAAGTGTCGCTCCTGAAAAATACCGTATTTCAATAATGGATTTTCTTGCGTCTTGCCTTTTACTTGTTGACGGACTTGCTTATGACAGCAAGGAGCGCATACGATGAGTGCTGACTTTGCCGTGATGGCCTTAGCTAATGCATCGTCTGTGGCAGTGTCGCAGGCGTGTAAAGCGATCAAGATGTCTATATTCTCTTCCTCAAATTCTTCAATTCTTTGATTGATGAATTGTAGCTGTTCGAAACCACATTTTTCTGCTTTTTGGTTACAGAAATCAACCAACTCTTGACGAAGTTCAATACCTGTGATGGTGACATCAAGCCCCTTTTCTCGCTGAAGAAAATCATAAAGGGCAAATGTGAGATAGCCTTTGCCTGAGCCCATGTCCACCAACTTTAGTTTTTTCTTTTTGATATTGGCTTCTATCTGGTGATCCATAATCTCCAGGTATTTATTAATCTGGCGGTATTTGTCAGCCATTTTTGGAATGAGTTCACCATTGGATGTAGTAATGCCTAACTCAAATAGGTACGGAGCGTCTAACGGAGCTCGTTTTTGTTTTTCTTTGTTGTGTGTGGTGGACTTGGTCGATGTTGAGGCCTCTGATTCAATGATAGTAACTTTGCCTTTTTTATTAATCATTAACTGCCAAGTGGCCTGGCCCGTAAGTAAAGTAGCATGTTTGAATTTTTCAGTCAAATGGCTCTCTAGTTCCTCCAGTCCATCTTTTATTTCGAAATTTTTGGTAAGATCTTTTGTAAGGTGACGATAGTTGAATGAGAGCTTTTGATCTCCTTTCAAGTCTATTGCCCGAATGAATATGTTTTGTAATCCATTGGATTTGTATCTTGGTTTACTCAGTGTGAGTTTAGTAAACCGATTTGAATTTATGGTCTCTCTTACCTTTTCTACAAACTCCTCTATGCTATTCATAGCGCAAAAGTAACAGGTTCTCGTTTTTTTGACTTTTTTTGAGTCACATTCCTTTTTTATGAAAAAAGTATCTGTCGTCATTCCTACTCATAATAGACCGGATTTGTTGAAAACAGCCGTTGATTCTGTGTTGAAACAAGGTATGAAGGAATTGGAGGTTATTATCATTGATGACTATTCAGAAGAAAAATACTTATCAGGTTTAGAGCGCTTAGCTAGAGGGGACGATCAAATTAATGTTGTTCGAAATAACAAAAACCTGGGTGCTGCAGCTTCTAGGAACAAAGGGCTTGAATTGGCTACTGGTGAATTTGTCTTGTTTCTTGATGATGATGATATTTTATTACCAGGCATGTTGAGCAAGTCACTGGATGCGCTATCTGAAAGCCGTCTTGATTTGGTTTCGTGTAGATCAGTGGTGGTAGGGGATGACCTCACTAACAGCAAATTGAAGAGATATAATCGACAGCAAACGAATTTGCTCAACACTTATCCCATGTACAGCCAGCCTGTAGAACACATCTTCCTATACACCCCTCAGATTCATACTTTCTTGATAAGAAGAGAAGTTATTCAGGAAATTCGGTTTCCTACTGATTTGAAATATGGAGAGGACTTGATGTTTTGGCTTACCCTTGTTGACAAAGATATTCGATGTAAGAAACTAGATTTTGTAGGTTGCGAGTATAGGATACAGAAAACTAGCCTTTCTCATATGGCAGGCTATAAGTCAAAAATGAGTTTTTATAAAAATCTCTTGATCAGAATGGAAGGAAACAAGGTGATTCAGAACCTTTGCTGTATAAAAATGGCTTACATCTGTTTATCAACAAGAAACTTGAACTTTTTTGGATGGGGATTCAAAGCTTTATCCAATCCACATTTACTGTTCAAGCATATCAAGGCGCTTTGTTAAAATCCCTTTGGTCTTTTAAACTTTAAAATTACTGGGGCATTGCCCTTCATTTGATAGGTCTTTTTTGCGTGCTCGCTAGCCATATGGCCGTTGTTGTCGAGACCTACCCAGATTTCATCATCCAAAAGTAAAAGGGCTTCGGCCATTCCGTACTTTTCGTTGGTGTAGAGTTTACCATCGGGATGACTTGCTATATGTTTGTAGTGATATTTTTCAACAACTTCTTTTTTTAGCACATCCACTTTGGTGATATAGTTTCCGTTTCTTTCAAGCAGGTATAGGAATCCATTTTGAAATTTGGCATCCGAAAAATCATTGCTATCCTGTTGGGGAATATCAAACTGCTCCAAAATTTTCCAGCTGTTCATATCCACGCTTATAATGTTTCTTGGTTGACGCTCCTTTACCAAATACATGATTTGTTTGTCACAATCAATTGTTAGCCCTTCCCATCCTGCATTTTTCCAGGTTCCAGGTTTTAGATTGTAATCTTCAAAATTGATGGGCAGGTTAGTCAAATCGTTCGACTCAGGATTTAAAACATTAATTGATCCCGTAAATTCGTTGGCTAAATAAAAGGCACCTTGGCAATAATCAATGGCTTCTAGATCTAATCGCTCAACACTTGAAATGTCTCTCGCACTATCTACAAACCAGTTTTTTTGATCGAATGATATGGAATAAAGGAATGTATTCCAGGGCTTATCGGCCACCACATAGATGGAATTATCTACTTGTGCAATGCCACTAAAATCAAAATTTAGCGTGTCGGTTTTTTCCAGTTGATGAACTGATAACAGCTCTAGTTTTGGATATCCGTTTTTTATCTCTGGCGTATAAATCCAGTGACAGCTTAGTAGTAATACCAGGCTTAAGGTTAATGTTCTCATTTTACGCTACTGAAGATTTAATTAGATTAAACCCTTTCAATCATAGCTCCAATAGCATTTAGACGCTGATCTATATTTTGATATCCCCTGTCAATTTGTTCCACATTGTGAATTAAACTTTCGCCTTCGGCTGACATGGCAGCAATAAGCAAGGAAACACCAGCTCTAATATCGGGAGAAGTCATCTGAATTCCACGTAATGGCACAGATTTGTTTAACCCAATGACAGTCGCTCTATGCGGATCACAGAGTATGATTTGAGCTCCCATGTCGATCAGTTTATCTACAAAAAACAGTCTGCTTTCAAACATTTTTTGATGAATCAAGACGGTTCCTTTTGCTTGGGTTGCAGTTACTAAGGCTATACTCAATAAATCCGGAGTAAATCCAGGCCAGATGGCATCAGCAATAGTCATAATAGATCCATCAATGAACGTCTCTATTTCGTAGTGATCTTGGGCAGGGATATGAATATCATCCCCTTTAAAGTCCATTTTGATACCCAACCTTTTGAATATATCAGGAATAATTCCCAAATGCTCAATTCCAGCATTTTTGATGGTTAGATCGGATTGGGTCATAGCCGCTAAACCAATAAAACTTCCAATCTCAATCATGTCTGGAAGCATGGTGTGTTCTGTACCACCCAGTTCTTCTACTCCTTCAATAGTCAAAAGATTAGAGCCTACGCCACTGATCTTGCCACCCATCCGGTTGATCATTTTACAAAGCTGCTGGAGATAAGGCTCACAAGCCGCATTGTATATGGTTGTTTTTCCTTTGGCCAAAGAGGCGGCCATTACAATGTTGGCCGTTCCGGTTACCGATGCCTCATCGAGCAGCATATAAGTGCCTTCCAGATGAGAAGCATCTATATTATAATAGCCTGTTTTCTTTTCGTATTTAAATTTGGCGCCAAGCTTTTGAAATCCATCGAAGTGGGTATCCAGCCGCCGTCTTCCTATTTTATCTCCGCCAGGTTGTGGTATCTTTCCTTTTTTGAATCGTGCTAGCATAGGACCAAGAATCATGATTGATCCTCGAAGTGAGCTTGCCATTTGACGATACTTTTCCGTTTCTAGAAAATGGATATCTACATCGTCAGCTTGGAAAGAGTAAGACTCTTCTCCCAACTTCTTGACTTTTACTCCCATTTCCTGGAGCAATTCTATCAGCTTATTTACATCCCTAATGTTGGGAATTTTATGAATAGTAACGACTTCTTTGGTTAGAAGTACAGCCGATAAAATTTGAAGCGATTCGTTTTTGGCGCCCTGAGGGGTTATTTCGCCATTTAGAGCTTTACCTCCAACGACCCGGAATGAAGCCATTTATCTTCTTCTTTTGTGATTGGAATTTCTTTTGTTTCTATGATTTCTGTTTCGATCGTTGTTGTCGCGATCGTTACGTCTTTCTTTTCTGATGGGCTCAAATAGACTTCCGGCCTTCACTTTTTCCATATCGATGTCCAATTTGTTGTTGGATAGTTTGCGGATGTTTTTGTAAACCACGTCATCTTCAATAGAATCTCTATTGTAAGAATAAATGAAAGTTTTCATCAACTTGCCAATATGAATGATGGCGGCTTCTTGTTCCTCAGCATCTTCAAGTGTGATAGCCTTGTCTACTAACAGCTCGATGTTCTTACCGAAGTGGCGGAAAGTGATATCTTTTCCAGAATAACCCATTTTTTCGGGCTTCTTTTCTAAAATTTCTTTGTTGGGTGTAGGAAACGGTCCATCAATGTCAACAGTGAAGTTTGAAATGATGTGAAGATCGTCCCATAGTTTTTGTTCCACTTCAGGAGTGTTTTGCATAGCTGGGTTGATTTGTTTCATCAATTCTACCAGCGTAGCAGCTTTTTTCGATCTTTCTTCTTTGTCTTCGATCGTATTGAGATGAGCGACTAAGTCTTGAATGTTTCGTCCGTATTCTTTTAGAGTGACATCCTCTCTAATTGTATTGTATTCTATCATGAGATGTGATTTGCGCTTTATGCAAGGTTCAAAATTAACCCTTTAATTAATATAACATAGCACTGAATATATTTTTCAATCAAAAAAACGGACGATTTGGACAATTGGAAGAGATATTTAAAGACAGCTGTAACTCAGTGATTCGATTTGGAGTACTAACCCTATCTATATCGCTAAAACTAAACTATGATTAAAAAAATACTCTGGGTGGTCGGTGCCGTTGTGCTGCTATTTGCTGCGGTAGTCATATATCAGATTGCCACCACTAGAAAACATAGCCCGCCAGCCACTGCAAAACTGAAAACTCAAACTTTCGAGATTAATGTGAATTATTGTAGGCCCTATAAAAAGGGGAGGGAAATTTTCGGGGAGCTTTTGCCTTATGATACGTATTGGCGAACTGGTGCTAACGAACCTACAATTATTACTTTTTCTGAAGACTTTACCTTCGGTGCTAATATTGTTCAAGCCGGCAGCTATCGCTTGTATACTATTCCCAGAGCGCAGGAGTGGGATGTGGTACTCAATGCCGAAACAGAAAAGTGGGGGTTGTGGGAACCGGATTATACCTTGGATATAGCTAAGGTGACTGTGCCTGTACAGCAATCTGATTCATGTGCAGAGCAGTTTTTAATAAAGCTAAGTGAAAGTGGAAATGGCGCAGAACTGGCGATGATTTGGGATTTTACAAAAGTGGTCGTCCCAATAAAAATCTAAAAAATATATACTCGAGTGCAACTTTTTGACTAGAAGTATCATCCTATAGATGTACTCATAATAAAATGAGGTCAGAAGAGACGCTTCTGAACCCCAATGGTCAAAAACAGTTAAAAATGAAAACAGGTGTCACCTCAGTGGCACCTGTTTTTTTATGGCTATTGTCGATGAACCATTAAATTTTCTTAGCTTGTGACTCAATTCAAATTTGGACGGGCCAGATTTCTTATTTAATACCAATTATGACAAGGACTGGCTACTGCTCTCTTTTTCTGCTTTTTGTTAACTTTTTTGCTTCAGCTCAATTAGCAGATTCTCTTTCAGGGTATGAAATTGCCAAGAAAATGTTTGATACTTCAAGTCAAATTGAATCTCTGACCTATACTATCACCAAGCAAGAGCGAATAGATGGTAAACTGACAAAACAGGTATCATTTACCAAAATGCAGAAAAGCCCGTATAAGGTTTATTTGCGACAGTCTTTTCCCAACGATGGAATGGAAGTGCTTTATGTGAAAAATGAAAATAATGATAAGGCACTAATTAACCCGAATGGTTTTCCATGGTTGAATTTAAAATTGAATCCGATGGATGGCATCATGCGAAATGATCAGCACCATACCATCTTCCAATCAGGATTCGATCATGTAGTTTCTATCTTGGAGTTTCTCTGTGCTAAATATTTGAATGAGATTGATGAAATGGTGGTGTACAAGGGAATGGTCGATCAACAAGAGCGGCGAGGTTATAAAATCTCCTTTGATAATCCCTATTTTGAAATCATAGATTACGTGATTGGGGATGAGGAGACAATAGAAGATGTGGCTGAAAAATATAAGCTCAGTGCTTATATGATTCTTGAATGCAATCCGAAAATCAAAGATTATGAAGATGTTGAAGCTGGTCAGGTGATCAAAATACCCAATGACTATTCTCCGAAACTGAACCTCGTCATCGATGCTGAAAATTTCATTCCTCTCAAAATGGAAGTGATTGATGGTAACGGATTATACGAACAATATGAGTATTCAAATGTGATGATCAATCCTACGTTTACAGACCAAGATTTTCTGTCTGAGAATGAATCTTATGGATTCTAACTAGTTACTCACCCAAAGTTTAGTGCTTTGGATGAGTAAAGTCTTTAAGTGATTATTTGAATGCAGGAATTCCTGTAATCTCGTGTCCTAAGATGAGCAAATGAATGTCATGTGTCCCTTCGTAAGTCACTACAGATTCAAGATTCATCATATGGCGCATCATCGGGTATTCCCCTGTAATTCCCATGCCACCATGAATTTGTCTTGCTTCTCTGGCAATGTCTAGTGCAGTCGCTACCGCATTTCTTTTGGCCATGGAGATCATTGGAGTAGTGGCCTTTCCTTCTTCAAACATTTTACCCAATTTCCAGTTAAGTAGCTGCGCTTTAGTGATTTCAGTCAGCATTTCGGACAATTTCTTTTGAATCAATTGGAACGAACCAATCGGTTTATCAAACTGTACTCTTTCGAGTGAATATCTTCTAGCTGAATCATAGCAGTCCATCGCTGCCCCAATGGCACCCCAGGCAATACCATATCTGGCGGAGTCCAGACACATCATAGGCGCCCCCAATCCACTTTTGTTGGGCAACAAATTCTCTTTTGGTACTTTCACATTGTCAAAAACAAGTTCACCGGTACAACTTGCTCGTAGAGACCATTTGCCATGTGTTTCAGGAGTAGAAAAGCCTTCCATACCTCTTTCCACAACCAAGCCGTGAATTCTACCTTCTTCGTTTTTGGCCCATACAACTGCCACATCTGCTTTAGGTGCGTTAGAGATCCACATTTTGGCTCCGTTGAGCAAGTAGTGGTCTCCCATATCTTTGAAATTGGTCACCATGCCACTAGGGTTGGATCCATGATCTGGTTCCGTCAAACCAAAGCATCCCAACCATTCGCCAGAAGCTAATTTTGGTAGATATTTATTGCGTTGTTCTTCGTTTCCAAATTTGTAGATCGGATACATAACCAGAGAACCTTGAACCGAAGCAGTTGAGCGCATGCCGGAGTCTCCTCTTTCAATTTCCTGCATAATCAAACCATAGGATATATAGTCCATACCTCCACCGCCATATTGGGTAGGGATCGTTGGGCCAAAGGCACCGATGTCTCCAAATTTTTTGACCATCGGATATTCGAAGTGGTTTCTTTCAGCCCAATCTTCGATGTTTGGTGTAATTTCTTTTTTTACAAAATCCCGAATAGAGCCTCGGATCATTTTGTGTTCTTCGGTCAATAAATCATCGATTTGATAAAAATCTGGAGATTCGAATTCGTCAGTGAAATTTGATTTCATAAGAAGGGCTGTTGTTTAAAATTGTTTACTAAATCATTCAGGGCTCAAAATATTACCGTTTTAGGTAATTATGAAATTTGCTGCTAGCAATCTGTCATATTCTTTCTAACAAGTTAAAATCGTATCAATAAAAAACTTAACCTGGATGAAAAAAATGATCTATGTCAGCTTAGGGCAATTTTTTGAGTAATTATCACATGGATTCCATGTAGTTTGTCTAATAATTACTTTTGATCTTTGTAGGTTGTTCAAAATTAGACCCAAATTTACAACATTAAACGACACAATACCCAGATGACAAATTCGAAATTTGATAGCAAAATATTGGATCAGCTCCAGAAACTAGAAGAAAAGTATGAAGCCATGGGACAGGACTTATCGTCCTATCTTGATGGACTTTTGCATGCTGATTATCTCACCTATTGGGACTATATCCATTTGGATACTTTGCTGAGCTTGCAAAACCCAAAAACCCAATTTCCTGATGAGAAAATTTTCATCATTTATCATCAGATCACAGAGCTTTACTTCAAGTTGATCCTTAATGAAATTGAACAATTGGCCTTTGATGATGAAGTAGATGCAGATCGATTTTTACTTAGAGTCAATCGAATCAATAGGTATCTATTGCATTTGGTCGATTCTTTTGATGTAATGATAGATGGCATGGATCAGAAACAATTTCTGGACTTTAGAATGTCACTATTACCTGCAAGTGGGTTTCAGTCTGCTCAGATTCGAATGTTTGAAATATCATGTACGGATTTGCTGAATTTAGTGGAGGAGTCCAAAAGGCCTGAAATGAAAGTGGATGATTTGGAAGAAATGTACAATCATTTGTACTGGAAAAGAGGAGCAACTGAGTTAGCAACTGGGAAAAAGACCCTGACTTTAAAGCAGTTCGAAAACAAATATTCAGCAGAATTCTTACAGTTGGCCAAAAAGTACAAGCCGGCCAATATTTGGAAAAAGTATGAATCAAACTATAAGTCGGTAGATAAAGCTCAAGAAATTCAGGAAGCACTTAGAAAGTTGGATCAATTGTCGAATGTGCAATGGAGACTAGCTCATTATAAATCTGCTGTGCGTTATTTACAAAGGGATCCTGAAGTCATTGCAGCTACTGGGGGCACCAATTGGCAAAAATACTTGCCACCAAGATTTCAGCGGGTTATTTTCTTCCCAGAGTTGTGGAGCAAAGAGGAGAAGGACAATTGGGGTAAGAGCTGGGTTGACGAAACTGTATTTAACAAAAAAGGTTGAGGTTAATTCTTTACATATCGTTTTCACTGATAAGCTCTTTGCTCTGCGCTCAAGGTGTGGTGCTCAAAACGTACTACGATCAAGACAACAAAGTGATCAAGGAAATATTGACGGTAGACGATACCATATCGAATCAGCTTAATGGCCCTTATACTTCTTTTTATCTTTCAGGTACAAAAAAGTCTGAAGGTAGTTACTCGAATAATAAAGCTTCCGGGGATTGGACTTACTATTTCGAAAATGGCAAGATTCGACAAACTGGTTCGTTTTTGCATGGTACAACCGTTGGTATCTGGTCTGACTATTTTGAGAATGGAAATCTGCGTTCAGAAGGAATTTTATCCAATAACAAGAAGGGAGGAGAATGGTCTTACTATTATGAAGCAGGTAGCCTAAAGAGTAAAGGTCAGTATGACAACGGTGTTCGAACTGGTATTTGGAGTTACTACTATGAAGGTGGTGGATTGAAAGCACAGGCTGATTTCGAAAACGGAAGTGGCATATACAAGGAATACTATGTATCGGGTCAATTGAAGATGAAAGGGCTCAATAAGGCTGGGAAAAGTGACAGTCTTTGGGTCTATTACTTTGATTCAGGTGAGAAAATGGCTGAAGGCTATTTCAAGCAAGGACTCAAAACCGGGCCATGGAAATACTACTATAAAAATGGTAATCTTTCTGCTGAAGGCGGGTATGAAAACGGTCAGACCTTAGGTAATTGGATTTATTACTATCCGGATGGCGCAAAAAGTGCCGAAGGTCTTCAAAAAAATGGCATCAAAGATGGCTATTGGAAAATGTTTTATGAGTCTGGGGAGACTAAAGGTGTGGGGGAATTTGATGAAGGTACTGGAGCGTACAAAGAATATTACATCAGTGGAAATCTCAAAGTCAGTGGGCAGTTTAAAGGAGACTACAATTTTGGAAAATGGACTTATTATGATGAAGAGGGAAACATAGAAGGTTCTGCGATTTTTGATGAGAATGGTAAAGGTCAATATGAGGGGTATTACCTTAATGGCAACTTAAAAATGAAGGGTCAGTTATCCCAAGGAAGAAGAGAAGGGGAATGGACACTGTATAAACGAAATGGTGAAGTGGCCGGTACTTATTTGCCTGTTTATGGAGAAAACAATCCTGTCTTTTTGAAAAGCGAGACTTTTGTTAAGCAGGCCAACGACGAAGAGTATGAGAAGCCAGAGTATAAATTCAAGAACAAAAAATCACGGTATTTCACCCCAAGAGTCAACGAATACAAAGGTGTAATTTTTGGATCAAATCCACTCTATTCGCTGCTGGGATATATGCCACTTGCCGTTGAATATTATTTGCAGGAGAGACAGGGGTATGAGCTGATATACACCTATCATCGAAAGCCATTTTTTGAAAATCATGGGAATATGCCAACTGGAGATGTGTTCTCACGAGGCTCGAGTCTCGCGTTCAGACAAAAATTCTACAGCGAAGATCAAACTTTGGGTATGTTTTATTTTGGACATCTCATTGGTGCTGATTTTATCAATCATGGCTCGAATGTGAGTGATGGAGGTACATTAACCACTTCTGAAGTTCAATCAAAAGAGAATAGATACTACTATGGCGTTTTCATTGGTGATCGCTGGCTAAAAGATCCTGCGAATGCTGGGTTAACCATAGACGTATATTTTGGTGTTGGAATTGGTAAGCGCAACTATTCGGCACAATACAGCGGAACTACCTACGATCCTATATTCGAAGAGGTGGAGCAATCGAGTACCTATGTACCGATCTTCTTTGGAATAAATATTGGTTATCTCGGATTCAAAAAGACCAAGAATCCCATACCTTCGTCCCGATAAATTCCTCTCATGAATAAAATTCTCAAATACAGACTAAAGCCGGAAATTGCCTTAGATGAAAACCATTTGGATGCTTTTGTTTCTCCTAAAATAAAAGGAGGTGCCCAGTGGAAATTGCTCAAGCGGTCAATAGATGCCCGGGGAAAGAAAGTTTCGGTCGATGTGGAAATTGGCTTATATGAAGGTGAAAATGATCCGTGGTCATTAACGTATCAAAAGCCAGAAACCAATGTGTCGAATCGACCCGTAGTTCTGATTATAGGCACTGGTCCGGCGGGACTATTTGCAGCACTGCGTTGTTTGGAGATGGGAGCAAAGCCAGTACTTTTTGAAAGAGGTAAGGACGTTCAAGATCGACGAAGAGATTTAGCCAAAATAAACAAAGAGCATATTGTCAATCCCGACTCCAATTATTGCTTCGGAGAAGGAGGAGCTGGTACCTATTCGGATGGTAAACTTTATACCAGATCGAAAAAGAGGGGTGACGTTCGTCGAATTCTAGAAATGTTGGTAGCTCATGGAGCGAGTGAAGATATTTTGAAAGATACCCATCCACATATTGGAACCAACAAACTGCCAAAAGTGATAGCTGATATTCGGGATACTATTGAATCTCGAGGAGGGAAAATTCATTTTAATAGTCGCGTGGTTGACTTCGTGATTCAAAATGGTGAATCCAAGGGCATAGTTCTGGAGAATGGAGCTAAACACATGGGGGAAGGTGTGATTCTGGCTACGGGCCATTCGGCCAGAGATATTTTCGAATTACTTGAAAAGAAAGCCATTACCATAGAATCAAAACCTTTTGCTCTGGGCGTAAGAGTAGAACATCCTCAGCAGCTCATAGATAGCATACAATATCACTGTGACCATAGAGGTAAGTATTTGCCCGCAGCTCCCTACGCACTGACCACACAAACCAGACTCAACAATGTACAACGAGGCGTATTTTCATTTTGCATGTGCCCAGGTGGTTTTATAGTTCCTTCTGCTACGGCTCCGGGCGAAGTGGTGGTGAATGGTATGAGCCCATCTAGACGAGATTCGAAATTTGCTAATTCCGGTATTGTGGTTGCAGTAGAAAATACCGATTTGAAGGACTATCAACAGCATGGTAATTTCGCTGCTTTGGCCTTTCAATCTGAGATAGAAAAAAAGGCCTGCGAAGTAACAGGAGGACAACAAAAAGCACCAGCTCAAAGATTGAATGACTTTATCGGAGGTAAACTTTCATCGAACCTTCCTGATTGTTCTTATCAGCCCGGACTGGTATCTACGCAGCTCTCTGAAGTATTGCCAGATACTATTTTCAAACGCCTTCAGATGGGGTTTAGGGATTTTGGTAAAAAGTCCAAAGGCTATGTAACCAATGATGCCGTGGTGGTAGGAGTAGAGAGCAGAACCTCCTCACCAGTTCATATTCCAAGAAAAAAAGACACGTGGGAACATATTGAGCTCAAAAGATTGTTTCCGTGTGGAGAAGGCGCGGGATATGCCGGAGGCATTATGTCTGCGGCCATTGATGGAGAAAAGTGCGCTGAAAAGTTAATTGAGCAATACATAAATGTCTGAAAACAAGAAATTGACCGTGGTGCTAGGAGCGACCACAGATCCCTCCCGATATGCCTATTTAGCTGCTGAAAGATTACGAAATCAAGGTGAATCTTTTGAATTGGTAAGTATCAAGAAAGGCGAACTATTTGAACAAGAATTTCTGGATTTGAAAACGAAGCCAAAAATTGAAAATGTTCATACGGTTACTTTATATATTGGAACAACTCGACTTGAGGAGTGGATCGAATATGTGCTGAGTCTTCAGCCCAAGCGTATCATTTTCAATCCTGGCACAGAAAATATGGAACTGGCACAAGCTGCTCAGGCACAAGGGATAGAGACTGTTTTTGGCTGCACGCTGGTGATGTTGAGTACCGGGCAGTATTAAGAATTGGGATAGTAGCATTGGACACTGTATTTTTATTGTTCAATATTATTTGAACAAAGAAATGTGCAAGGCCACTCTCACATATTTGCTTCTCTTTAGTGCTCTTAGCTTATATGCTCAAGAAGAGGATTTCAGTTTTCTAGAGACTCGCCCAGTCAACGATAAGTTCATCGTAGACTATTCTGATAAGCTATCTGTAAAGCTTTTTGGAAGCCTTAAATCCAATACCATTGCGCATGTTAATCATGAAACAGAAGATAAACTAGAGTATAAGCCCAATGAGAGTCTTAATCTAGGTTTTGGAGTAGGATATAGATGGTTTGGGCTAGATGTTGCCTTCAATTTTAGAGGAGTTAATAATGACAATGATCAATTTGGAAAAACGAAACGATTTGATTTTCAATCAAGTATTTATACCAGGAAATTTGCAGGAGATCTCACGATTCAAAAATACAAAGGCTACTATCTAGATAACCCCGAAGACTATATTCCTAATTTCGACCCCGAAGGCCCGTATCCGATACGGCCTGATATAAGCACCCGTAGATATGGAGCAAGCTTATTGTATGTATTCAATCATGGGAAGTTTTCCTTCAGGTCTGCTTTTATCTATAATGAGCGTCAGATAAAGAGTACAGGATCATTTTTGGCGGGCCCATTTTTTAGTTACTTCCGTATGGATGCAGATTCCAGTTTAATAATTTCCGAAGCGGAAAGCGAATTTGACCTGTCTCAAGATTTTAGAGGTAGTGAATATATTAGATATGGTTTAGCTGGAGGGTATGGTTATAATCTGGTCTTGGGACATCGTGTATTTATATCGCTAAGCTTGGTGATTGGGTTGGGCCCAGAAATTAAAAAATCACAGGCACTTAATGGTGTTCCTGCCGATACCGAAGCAAAGTTCACAGGAAGAGTAGCTACTAGAATAGCTATGGGCTACAATGCGCCCAAGTTTTATTGTGGTTTTTCTGCGGCAGGTGTGTTTGCCGGAGAGCGCGATGAAACCGAGGACTATCTAGAGCGTAGCGTTAGTAATGCCAAGATTTTTGTGGGTAAAAGATTTAATCCTCCGAAGTTTTTGACAAAAAAGAAAAACTAGCTGTTTTTGCGACGGCGAATTAATCTCCCAGTTCGCCTAGAATTAACTCCGCTTCCTTATGGAAAAGTTGTTCATTCAACACTATTTTATTCAAAACCTCTTTACATTTTTTTAACTGATTGTTTTTCAAAAAAGCCAGGCCGAGATACCATTCAGCAGTCTGTGAAATACTTTTGTCTTCGGACGAAGATGCTATCTCAAGGATGGAGATTGCTTTTAACGTTTCATTCAATTTCAAATGACAGGAAGCTTTATAAAGAGGACTTTTTTCTATAATGTTTGTTGACTCAAACACTTTTATTGCTTTGGCAAAATTCTTATTTCTGTATTCTTCAAAGATCTCAACTCGAGTTTCTAAATTCTTACTCCCTCTTGTCACTGGTGGAGCAGGGTACACTTCAAAGTGTTCTTGAAACAACTCCGCATGGTTGGAAGAAGAATTTGAATTGATTGTATAGGCAAAGACTGAAATGATTAAAATAGAGACTGCAGCTGCTAGCAATTGGCTGGTTTTTATTTTTTTAACTTGTCTAGGTTCTACCAGATAGGAACTCAATTCATCCTTTAAATCTCTCTGATTAGATTTAATTAAAGTATCTATCACGGCTTTTTGCAACTCAAATTCCTCTTTAAAAGAATCTGATTCGTTCAGTCTTTGAGTAAACTGAGCAGAATCATTCTCATTAAGAGTTTCATCAACTTTGCCCTCAATCAGCTTTAGATCATTATCTGATAAATTATTCATCAATCGCTGAATACGTTATTTTTTTCAGTTTGTTTTCTAACTTCTTCTATCAATTTCTTGTAGCACCTGCCTTTAATAGTCTTGGCTACACCAGCACTGGCAAAACCCATTTCCGATGCAATTTCCTCCATGGTCAACTTACTTAGGTAGAATAATTTAATAATATTTTGGCACTTTTCTCCTAAGGTGTTAATCGCATGAGTTACCAAATTTATGAGTTCTTCTTTGTCTGCATAGGCAAGAGCTGGTTCGTCATAAAAGTCCCTTATATTCTCCGCATGCGATTCGTGAATCTTGTGTTTTCTATACTTAACCAACCACATGTTATAGCAGGTCGAGTATAGATAACCTTTAATATTAGTTAGGTAAGAAATTTTACCAGAAAGCAGTCGCTCCCTTAGATTAATGATGGCATCCACGAAAATGTCATCAGCATCTTCAGAAGTACAACTGGTTTTCTTTATCAGGTTCTTTGTGCAGTAGTCTCCATATTCTTGAAAAAACACCTTGAGACAAGAATTGTCATCCTTTTTTAAGGATTGAATCATTTCATTTAGGTCAAGTTTCATTCCATTATTCCGTTCAACAGGCCCAAAAATAAGGTTACTTTTTGAATTATTATGAACTCATCCCTACCTCATTTTTGCGTACGATTCCCGTCCAATTTAAAAAAGTGAATTTTTAGTGTTGACCTTTTGGCTGATAAGACATTATAGGGTGATGACAAGATAATCACCAATGAAAACCAAATTTTATATCAAAGCCCTTGGCTTGTTTAGTCCTCACTTATCAACCTATAAGCATCTAGAATTATGAAACACCTTTCCCTACTCATTATTTCAATGTTGGCCTGCGTCACCCCTAGTTTGGCCCAGGACCCGGACCACGGACCAGAGATCCCGCTATCCCCAAATGCAGCCGCATTGGCGGAATATGGTAACGTAGACGTTGGCCTCTTCACAGGAACCATTCAATCAAGCATTCCGCTACATGTCTTCCAGGCAGGAAACTTGTCAGTGCCAATCTCGCTGGAGTATCGATCCGATGGGATAAGGGTGGATGAATTGGCCTCCAATGTGGGTCTTGGCTGGTCTCTAAATGCAGGTGGAGTCATCACACGGCAATCCAGAGGATTACCCGATGATGGAAACCGAGTAGTCAAACCAGATGCAGCGGTGGATTCAGAGGAGATGCTGACTTTTGTTCGTGCTATAGTATCAGGAGATGCAGACGTTGAGCCGGATTTATTTTCATACAATTTCAATGGACACAGTGGACAGTTTTATTTGGACCACTCGAATGCCGTGGTAATGGTGAAACCTGCAGCACTACGAATTGAGGTTCTACCAGACTTTTTCTTGGATGCGGTCAATGCAAATCCTGTGTTCAAAATTACAGACCAAAACGGTGTTCAATATCTGTTTGGTGCAAATGAGGCCAGTGAACACAGCCTGTACAAAAGTGGAGCAATGTCGCCTCCCTATAGCATTGAAAACGCCTGGTACCTGAGCGAAATGGTTCATCCAGAAGGAGACAAGATATACTTCGACTACGAGCCAGGATATTACCGTTACTTTTCGCTCAATAGCGAAACGTTTAAAAAGCTCATCCACGAGGTGATTGTAGCTTCCCCTTCAGGTTGCGGGATGGGAGATCCCAATGAACCCAAAATCCCTAAACAGACGCTTGTACATACTAAGACCTCAAATCTGAAGAAAATTCGGTCTACTTCAGCCTACGGTGTAGTAGTTTTTGATTACTCCAAATGGATGGGCAGTGGATCAGCTGACTTTGTAGAGCTGGACGATATAAAAATTCTGGACTCAGAGGATGCCCTGATCAAAAGGTTCAACCTGGGCTATCAAGTCTATGAAAGCAATAGCATGAACAACCATCGGGTCGTACATACCTCGGACATAGATTTTAATAGGCTCTTTTTGACTTCTTTGACCGAATGGTCTGACAACGGGTCACACAAGCCTTCTTACCAATTCGACTACATAGATCCTGATCAGCTACCAGCCAGAACGACCTACGCCAAAGACTGGTGGGGCTTTTACAACGGAGCGAGCAATGAGTTTCTGGTACCCAACGAAGTTGAATCCGTCTTTTCATCGAAAGATTTTGACGAAGGAACGAGTATGTTAGCAACTGCCGCAGGCGTATTCAACAAAATCGGCGGTGACCGAAACTTTAGCGAAAGCAATGCCCGCAAAGGCTTACTCAGTAAAATTATTTATCCTACCGGCGGATATAAGGAAATTCAATATGAGGCACACAGTACTTATGCCACCTATAATACAGAAAGTTCTAAAGTTCCTCCTCCCGTAAGACATCTCCAAATGAATGCTATCACAGGCAACGCTTCAGAAGGAGACGGTAGTTTGTTCAACGAAAAAAAGGAGGACTTAGGCCTGATATCAATCGATCACGATGTGATCATTAATGGCAGTATTCAATTCAATTCTGCCGACAACCTGTGTGACCTGAATGCGATTCCTGAAAACAAGCTCAAAGCAATCTTTAAAATAAGGAATAAGACCACTAATGAATATGTTGATTTTTATGTGAAAGGAGATAATTCACTGGCCTTTGAACATGTGATTGGTAAACAAATTGAGTTTACCCAAAATATAGCCTATAGTGAAATACTGGCTCGATTGGAAAAAGATTTTGAGTATGAAGCCAGTTTGAAAGTGAACTTTGAATGCCTGGATGCGGCTGTTTCCTTTTCTTACTACGATGGCCCTTTTCGAGATATTGGAGGACAGAGTGTGACCAGAAATATCGCCGTTGGGGGCGGAATGAGAGTAAAGAACGTCACGGCATACGACGGCGTTAACATCCCTAGAACGACCAATTATTATTATGGGCCAACTAATTGCATCAAATGTTCTGAAGCCATATATAATGAACCCAAGCCAGATGTTTGGCTTTCCAGTAAGGAAGACATCCTCAAGGGAGACAAATGCATTTATGCCACACTTTCTTCGAATAGCAGTACTTCTTTGTCTTCATCCTTTGGTGCTGTAGGGTATAAAACAGTAACTGAAATTCAAGGCAATAATATTTTAAACGGCCTTACCACTCACCATTACAACATTGAGACCAATGAACAAGCCAATTTGATGAATGGAGATCGATTGGCCGGTACACCCAATTCCAACTTATGGAGCTTCTCGAATGGAAGAGAAAAAAATACTACCATAGAAAAATATGAGAACCATAAACTGGAAATAGCCAGAACAGTGGATAATACCTATTCACATAACAACGTGCATGATGCACAGATCAGCGGTTATGTGGCCAGGAAATATCGGAATGTTACCATGGATTTTACTGTTTCAGTAGGTGTTGGCGGTGATAACGTTAGTTTCGACCTGGATGATTATAGATACTATGACGTTTCCGAATATAGAACCAGTGCCCAATGGCATTACCTCAGCGAACGCATTGAGTCTACCTACGAAAAAGGGTCACCAGGCAATGTCAGCACTACGACTTTTCACTACGACAATGCGGACCATATGCAGCTGTCCAATCAATCTACTACCGACAGCAAAGGAAGAAGTGTTGAAACCAAATATCGTTATGCAGATGACTTTGGTGTCGGAGCAATCGTCACCGAGATGCGCAATCAGAACATGGTGGCTATTCCGATAGAGACTATTGTTGAACGAGAGGGTGCGGTTGTCTCTGCACAGGGAGTCGAATTTGAGCAAGACGGTACGAAGGTTCGGCCCAAGCGGTTCTACCAATATTTTCCAGAGACAGGGAGTACGTTCACCCCTTCTTCCAATGGTACTGATTTTTCAGGCTATGACCTGAATTATACTGTCCTATTGAGAGATGATAAGGGCAATATTTTGTCTGGTAAAAAAGAAGACGACATGTATGTAGCCTATGTATGGGGTTACAATCAAAAGCACCTGATTGCCAAGATTGAAAATGCGAGTTATGCGGTGGTGAGAAATGTTTTAGGTGGTGATGCGGGTATCAGTTCCTTGCAGGACAAAACTGATGCAGCATTGAGCTCAGCATTGGACGTACTTCGAACCGACAGCAGACTCAATCAGGCTATGGTCTCGTCATTTACCTACAAAGAAGACGTTGGGGTCTCCTCAATTACGGACCCCAAGGGAATGACCACCTACTATCTCTATGATGATTTTGGGCGATTACTTTTTGTGAAAGATCAGGACGGCAATATCCTGAAAAAGCAAGAGTACAAATACCAGGGAGAAAGCTCCAATCCATAATCCAACCACATTTAACTGATAGAATCATGAAGAATTTAAATATACACTTGAATAAAAAAGTGATAGCATCTAGTCTATTGTTTTTGGTAGTTTCTCTGATTTTCACACACATGGCTTTTTCCCAGATTGAAGGCAAAGCACCCATACAGGGAGCTGTGAATCAAGCCAGCGCTGTAGATGTAGGTGATGATGATAATGGAGGCGGTGGAAGTCCACCAAATCTTACACCACCTATGCCACCCAGCGGATTTGTTATCAATGGCACCGGTTGTGGAACGGTAAATATATTGGCTCCGGAAAGCGAGCCCAGTGATACTGAATGGTTTATTATGACCTTAGCACAAAAGACAGCGGGGATAGAAGGGGCTGCTTTTAGTGGTAGAAATGCTACAGTTACTACACGGCTGGCCTCCTCAGATATATTTTACATTTTTGCACGTCGAAGCCTTTATTGGAGTGAGGGGCGAATATTAAGTTCATCTGGAGGTCATATTACTGTCCACTCCCAAGAGCCAAATCGATATGACTTAAAAGACCCTGAAACCCAATGTGCCGGTAGCGCTGTCACTTTCGAGATGGGTGCAAGTCAGACTGGGGTAACCTACCATCTCAAAAAGGGTACTACCACAGTTTCCACTAAATCGGGCACCGGAGGTTCAATTTCATTCGGAGCCGTATCGGCGGTAGGAACCTATTCAGTTACTGCAGTGCATAATACCTCGAAGTGCTCCAGACAGATGAACAACACCTGGACCTTGCACGGCAAGCCGTCACCACCGAGCTATACGCTCTCTTCTAACAATTGTGGAAATAAAACAATAACACCAGGAACGCCACCGCAAGGTACAGTATGGGCAAAGAGCAATTTCACGTATCGTTCCGTACCTGATCAGGCACCCGACAAAGACAATCTTGAGGGACCCACGGGAGGCTACTACACTTACACGGCTTTTGATGCCGTTGAAGATATCGCTGTGTCCAAAACCATGAATTTCCGCGCCATGAATAGGGTCACAGGATGCCTGAGTACATTAGAATCTGAAAGTATAACAATAAAACCTTATCCCGCAGAATATGAATTGAAGGAACCAAGTGTGACCTGCGGTGGACAACCGATTCAGTTCAAATTGTCTGGAAGTCAGACAGATGCTACTTATCATTTACAGAAAAACGGCTCGACGGTCACGAGCAAAACCGGATCTGGAAGCGCAATTACTTTTTCGGATGTTACTTCATCTGGAAATTACACGGCGATAGCAATTCACAACAATGGCTGTCAGACGCCCATGAGGGAAACCAGACTAATAGATGGACTGCCTGACCCTCCGAGCTATTCAATTTCATTAAATGAATGTGGTGACAAGACTTTTGTGAAAGAAGGGAATCCACCTCTAGGAATTACCTGGGCTAAATCAAGGTTCGTGTTAGTCAATGTAGAAGATGGCCCACCAGATAAAGACAATCTAGAAACACATACCTCAGATTATTACCGCTTTGCTGAGTTCGAGGAAGATGTTAACGTATCGGTGTCACGTACTATTGAGCTGCAATCTCTCAACCTGGTGACCGGTTGTTTGAGTTCGGTGCTGACCGTGCCTGTTGAGGTCACGCATATGCCCAATGTACTGAACACTATCGATAATTTCACTTTTTGTGCAGTGGAAGTGAATTCAGGTGCATTTGAAATGAGTGGAATGGAAAACGATGTCACCTATACCATAGAGGGCAATCGTGTAGCCGAGCATTTAGGTATGGGACTTGTAAAATGGACAAACGTGCCAGAAGGTCGATATACCGTTCATGGACAGAGAGGCGCTTGCGGCCGAAACCTTAACGCCATCATCCATTTTGGACCTACAGATATGCCAACCATCAACAGCACGACCCTGGAGGTTTTTGAAGAAACGGTGTTGGACCTGGCTGTGGTATCAGGATCTGATAAAGGTACCTGGTCAGGACCCGGCGTCAGTGGAAAAAATATGGTGGCGGCCCGAGCTGGACTCGGGACTCACCAAATAGGAATTTATTATGACAATGAAGGGTGTGTTCTGGATGACGAACTTGAGGTGAACGTTCACCCTATTCCTACACTAAAACTAGATAATTCTTCAGTCGTTCGGCCAGGCACGAACGTAGGCATGTCCATAGAAAATTACTCCCAAGACTATACTTATGGTTGGTACAAGGGAAGTGCGACCATAGACGGTAGCTTGGTAACAGCCAATCAGGCTGGATTGTACGTACTGAAGGCTACAACCAGTAGCAATTATTCTGCGCTGAGCAACACGATTTACTTGACCGCTCCGAAGGCGCAGTTCGCCCTCAACTATGTGGCTTCTAGTACTTACAAAATACCTGAAAAAGTTGAAGCCAGTCTTCCTACTGCCTACAGTGAGATAAGCAAAGGATTTCAATACATCGATGGGCTCGGACAGGTGAACCAGGTAGTACAAAAAAATGCTTCTCATCACGCGTCCGACTTGGTTTTCGGAGGCCAGCTCGATGAGTATGGTCGGGCAGTAAAGCAATATTTACCCGTACCAACTGGAAACGATGGAACATACAAATCGCATTTTGGTGAAGACCAATTGGCCTACTATACCACACAATATGGAGCATCGGAGGGGCAAACGGCCTATGCCGAAACGGATTATGAAAACTCTCCTTTAAGCCGACCGGTCAAAACATTTTCACCAGGTTTCGCCTGGAACAAAGGACAAGGCCATCGACCCGTTGAGATCAACTATGCTTTTAATGCAACAGGTGAAGTGATCAACTGGACCCTGGAAAACGGTCAACCTAAAAAGAACGCCACCTATTCACCAGGAAAACTTCATAAAACGACCACCAAGGATGAAAATGGACGTCGTGTGCAAGAGTTTAAAAACCTGGATGGACAAGTGGTCCTCAAAAAGGTACAGGCCTCTGAAGCAGACCCTTCATCTGAGAATGATTGGTTTCAGACCTACTATATCTATGATGACCTGGGGAATCTCCGAACAGTAATTCCTCCAAGAGCCACCCAGCTGATCAATAACTAATCCCTCCAACCAAAAAAATATTACAACCATGTCATTTAAGTCAACCTTAATTTTTCTAATTCTATTATTAGAATTCCTTCTCTTTTCCAATATATCCCTGGCACAAGAATTTAAACCTAAAACTTTTAAAGCACCTGCGGCATCGCCAGCGGCTGCTCCTCCAGATGATGGCGGCGGAGGCTCCGGGGGAGGTTCTGGCGGCGGTGGAGGACCTTCTAATACCACACCACCACCTACGCCATCTACTACCTTTTCGACATCGTATTATTGTGGGTCTACCAGAGTCAAAAGAAATGCAAACCCTCCGAGCTATGTGAGATGGTATTGGCAGACAGTTTCTTATGGATCTAGTTTTAGTTATGGTTACGGTAGTACTTATACTTTTAATTCGACCAGGCATGTATATTTACGCTCCTATGATACGCGAACATTGAAATGGGGAACAAGTTATAAATATGCTGGATACGTTCGTGTAAATCCTGATAACCTAAACGCCGGAAATACCAGTGGCGCAAAAACCATATGTTATGGGGCTTCAGCTGGTACGTTGGGTAACTCCTCGAGTGCGAGTGGTGGGCTTTCTTCCTATAGTTATCAGTGGCAGGTGTCTAGTAACAACTCGAGCTGGTCAAATATTAGCGGAGCCACCGGTAAAACATATTCTCCCGGTAACTTGACAGCTACCAGGTATTACAGAAGAAGAGTGACCTCCTGCGGGAAAACCAAGTACGCCGCCAGCGAAAAAATCACCGTAAGAGGTAATTTGAAAGCTGGAAGTATCGGAAATGCCCAAACGGTTTGCTACAACGGCAACCCTAGTACTTTAACCAATACCGCATCCGCTTCAGGAGGTGCTACACGAACTTATCGATGGCAAAAATCTACGACAAGTTCGTCCAGTGGCTTTTCCAACATCAGTGGAGCAACGGGAAGCACTTATAATCCTCCTAGTCTCACCAAGACCACTTGGTATCGAAGAAGGGTAACCTCCAGTTCGGGTTGTGGTACTAAGTATACCAATGTAATTAAAGTAACGGTGAGGTCTAATCTAAATGCAGGAAGCATAGGTAATGCACAAACCTTATGTTACAATGGCAATGCAGCAACATTGTCCAACACAGCCTCAGCTTCAGGCGCAGCCACACGTACCTACACTTGGCAAAGCTCAACGACAAGCGCAAGTGGAGGATTTACTGACATAGGCAGTACTAACAGCAGCACCTATAATCCTCCGGCCTTGACCCAAACCACGTGGTTTAGAAGAAAAGTGACTTCAAGTTCTGGATGTGGTACTAAGTATACAAATGCGGTTAAAGTTACTATACATGACAACCTTCAAGGAGGAATTATTAACAACACACAGACTGTATGTTATAATGATGACCCTGACGAACTGGGAAATTCAACATCCGCTTCAGGAGGCACTTCACTGGTATACCAATGGCAGCAATCCGTGGCTAGTTCGACGCAAGGGTTCTCGGATATTAGTGGGGCATCAGGTACCACATACAATCCTTCGAATTTATCGGAGACCACCTGGTATAGAAGGATGGTAACCTCCGGAGAAGGTTGTGGGACCCAGCATTCAAATACTGTCCAGATCATTGTTCATGACGAACTTACACCAGGGGCTATCAATGGAGATAATACGGTTTGTTACAGCAGTTCAGGGCAAGTCCTAGGCAACGTATCTGCTGCAAATGGTGGAAACGGAAGCTATTCTTATCAATGGCAGGAATCTATCGATGGTTCTGATTGGTCAAATGTGACAGGGGCCACAGAAGAAACTTATACCCTTGGATCATTAGCCGTTAGTACACATTACCGTAGGGCGGTAACCTCTTGCGGAGCAACCAAATATACTTCTGTTGTTACTGTTTCTGTATTGCCTCCGCTCAGTGCTGGAACAATATCTGGTGCTCAGACGGTCTGTTTTGGATCTTCACCGTCATTAAATGGAGCAAACGAACCTACAGGTGGAGATGACATCTATTCCTTTCAGTGGCAAACTTCAACTGACAATGTTAACTGGACAGATATCCAATCAACCAATTCGTCGGATTATTCACCAGCAAGTTTGACAGCAAGTAGTTATTTCCGACGAAAAGTTGTTTCATGTGGCCTAACGGCGTATAGCCCAAGCGTGCTAGTTACTGTAAATTCTGATTTTGACGCAGGAATCATTGGCGGCCAAAAGACCATTTGTCCGGATGAAACCGGTGGTACTCTAACCAGTTTGGCCGATGCCAGTGGAGGTACAGGTGTGTTCAGTTA
The DNA here is from genome assembly GCF_965233835.1 of Reichenbachiella sp. GTDB lineage: Bacteria > Bacteroidota > Bacteroidia > Cytophagales > Cyclobacteriaceae > Reichenbachiella. Next base: position 4,606,855 of record NZ_OZ247585.1, on the reverse strand, counting down.
TCAATGGCAGGAATCAACCGATGACTTAAATTGGAGTAACATCACCGGACAAAATGTCTCAACTTTAAACGTCGGATCATTGAATGCCACCAAATACTACAGAAGAAAAGTAACAGATAGCCAATGTGATAAATTCACTAGTAGTATAGCTATAAACGTGGATCAAAGTACGGCTAATGCCGGTGCTGATCTTGTGGTAAACAATGGCGAAGATGCTGTGGCATTAGGCGGACAGCCTGCTGGAGGTATTTGGCAAGGTGATTATGTGACAGGTGCAACTTTCGATGCTGAAACTGCTGGAATTGGTGAATACAGATTGACATACCAATACACAAGTCCAATAGGCTGCTATAGTGAAGATGAAAGACTGATTACAGTTCACTTCAATGAACTGACCGGAACCTTCACCAGCAGATACGTTTTTCAGTACAAGTATGACAAGTACAGCCGAATGATAGAAAAACAAGTGCCAGGTGCAGGAACGGTATATATGGTTTATGATAATAGAGACCGTTTGGTGCTGACTCAGGATGGGAATCAACGAGTCAACAATCAGTGGTTCTTTACCAAATACGATGCCTTGAACCGACCAGTGCTGACCGGGCTTTATACAGACAATACCCGAACGACCAGGGCACTGATGCAGACTTATGTCAATGATCAGCTCGAGCAGGCCAACTTTGATTGGTATGAAACTGCAGGTAGTGCTGTGCATGGATATGGCAACGAGGCCTTTCCAAGTGTAGCCTCAGCAGACGACTACCTGACCGTCACATACTATGACGACTACGACTTTATCGGTGCGGGACATTGGGCCGAAAATGTCACCATCAGTCAACCGAAGGCTAAAACTTATGTGACAGGCGGTAAGGCACGCGTAGATCTTCCAGATGGAACCCATGACTGGAACGAGTCGATCACCTTATACGACAGCCGCTACCGAGTGGCCAGTACGATCTCACAAGACTATCAAGGCAACAAAGACACTTTCGTGAATGAATACTATAGTTTGGTTCATCCACTGGTGGTAAAGACGATTCACACCCATGAAAGTGCAATCACCTCAGAGACTACGGAGATAACCAAGGAGTTCGATCATGACCATGCCGATCGATTGATGAAAGTCACACAGACCCTGGATGTGACCAGCGATGCCTCTTTTACAGCAGTCACTAAAGTGATTTTGGAAAACGAATACAATGAACTGGGTGAACTGATCAAAAAGAAACTCAATGACGAAGGTGGGGGAGTCTTCAGCCAGGAAGTAGACTATCAGTACAACATCCGAGGCTGGTTGACCCAGATCAATGATCCCATCGCTCCAGACCCCGAGGATTATTTTGCCATGCAACTCAAGTATGATGAAGCCGGTCAATTCAATGGTAACATTGGTGCGAAAGCATGGAAGAACCCATTTGAGGAAGCTACAAATTCTTACGATTATACCTATGATCCTGTGAACAGACTCAAATCGGCCGATTACAATACTGGAGAGTTTTCTGTACCCAATATCGATTATGACGCCAATGGCAATATTCTGGCCTTACAGCGAAAAGGCATGACAGACGAAGGTACCATCACCGACTGGGATCATTTGGACTACGACTATGTCGGCAATCAATTGACCAAGGTGGATGATAGTGGGTCAACAGATTTAGGTTTCAAAGATGACGCCAGTGCAAACACGGAATATGAGTATGATGCCAACGGCAACATGATCTCAGACGCCAACAAAGGCATCGAAAAGATAGAGTACAACCATTTGAATCTGCCCATCAGGTTGGAAATGAATGCTGATGGGTCTGATCGTATCGACTACATCTACGATGCAGCCGGCACCAAACTCGCCCAGATTGTTTACGAAGACGGTACCCAAACCAAACGAACAGACTATCAAGGCGCTTTCATTTATGAGTCCAAAGGCACGGATACAAGTCAGCTTCAATTTATCCAACACGAAGAGGGCAGGATTGTTTATGAAACAGATGTGAATGGGGATTTTGTGGAGTACGAATACCAATACCACCTCAAGGATCATTTAGGTAATGTACGAGCCACCTTCAAAGAAGATGGAGACATAGATCCATCTTTTGCAGCTTTCGAACAAGACAAACAAGCTAATGAGGCAAACTATTTCACAGGCTATGACGGCATGGTAAAGATCACAGCAGAATTGTTCAACCATACCGCTGGAGGCAATACCTCAATTCGCTTGAATGGTTCGGCCAACGAAAGAGAAGGGCTGAGCAAGTCGCTGAAAGTAAAACCGGGTGATGTGATCGACATGGAAGTGTATGCCAAGTACTTTTTACAGTCCGAGTCGGGAGGCTGGACAAATGCAATGAATACCATGGTTTCCAACATTGCATCCAATGCAGGAGGGATAGTAGTTGATGGAGGCGGCATAGGAGCAGATGCCAATCCTTTTGTAGACTGGAGTGGCAAGGCCAATCCTACATCAGCACCTGAGGCTTATCTCAACTATATGGTCTTTGATGAATACTACAATTTGATCAGTGAACTTACAGGTCATCAGCAGATCAGTGAACTTGCCAAGGAAACAGGAATCAATGTAACAGAAGAAAATCCAACTGGTGAGGATCACGAAAAACTGGAGCACAGCATCACGATCACGCAAACTGGATATGTCTATATTTACTTATCGAATGAGGAAGATACACCCATCGATGTGTTCTTTGACGATTTTACAGTGACCCAGCATCATACCCCGATTGTCAGTAAAGATGATTATTATCCTTTTGGGTTGACTTTCGGTGGATACAGTAGACCTGCGAGTGTGGGGCAGAGGTTTAAGTATAATGGGAAGGAGTTGCAAGATGATCTAGACTTCAATGTTCTAGATTATGGAGCTAGAATGTATATGCCAGAGTTAGGTAGGTTCTTTACTCAGGATAGGTTTAGTGAAAAGTATAATGACTTTAGCCCCTATCAATATGCCGCCAATAATCCAATAAAATATATTGATGTAAATGGGGATTCCTTATGGATTCAGATAGACAAAAACAATAAGGCATTGTATCAGGATGGAAACCTTACTAATGCTGATGGTACGGCGTACACTGGTAAGGGAACAAAAGTTGATAAGAATGGCAATCGAAAGAATACTGGCTTTTTGAAGACAGCTGTAAATAATTTGAATCGTATTTCTGGTGGTAAGGAAGGTAATAAATTAGTTGATGGGCTTCAATCTTCACAGTATAATGTAACGGTAACTAAAGCAACTGCTGGAAATGGTAATTCATTTGACCCTGCAACAAGTACAGTGAATTTTGATCCAAGTAGTTTAACTGGAGATTTAAATTCAGATGGTAATAAAGCTAGAGATCCTTACATTGGGTTAGCGCATGAATTGGGACATGCAGATGATAATATTTCAAGTGGAATAGATAGAACACCAGTTGATAATACTATTCAAGGGGAAATTTACGCAGCACACATGGAAAACCTCGTTAGGGCTGAAAATGGCGAAGCACTAAGGGTGAGATATCGATCTGCAAAAGGTGTAACTCGTTTGTTGTATAATGGAACAAGTATACACAACGGTCATGATTATTTGAATAGAACCACAATTAATAGAGTACAACCAAAAACACTACCTCAGAATGGAATTAAACCGATTAAAATTGGATTTTAGATTAATACTGACATTATTGCTTTTGCCTGCAATTGGAAGTTGCCAAACTCAGAAAGCAGTATATGATATAGAATCTCCGTATAAGGGTTTTGTTGTAGTCAATGATATAGAATTGTATGAAGAGGATAAGGTAGATTGGTTTGTGCCAACAATTGACGAAATACGAGAAGCGGAAGGGATTTTAAAAGATCAAATAGAATCCTTGAATAAGGATGAAATAAATCAAGATGGCAGTTGTCCTGTCGTACATAAGAGCTTGAGAAAGTACACTCGCCAGTACATAGGTTATGTAACTTCGGAAGGCTCGAAAGTGATATTTATTAATTTATTTTGGTCTAAGAATTTAAAAGCTCTCGAAAGTATGAAATATGAGTATAGGCTTATGTTGGATGGGTGTAGTTACTTTTGGAGAGTCAAAGTTGATTTGAATAAGAAGAGCCTGTTTGATCTAGATATTAATGGTTCTGCTTAAAATAGAGTAATAGTAAGGGAAAATATTGAACCCGGTCGCAATTGTATTGCGACTGCAATCTTGGGAGGTATTTAAAATGCTCATTTGCAGTGAATGATAAGACTATATAATACTATAGAAATGACTGACCTCCTGGTCGTAGGTTAAGCGAAGCGATCCTAGGACCTATGTTAGGAAAGGGCGTCCGCCCGATTGACGATATTAGCATTGCACATTAACCCCACTAGGCGTAGAATGAAATAAAAAGTAGAATCTAGGTGTATGTCTGTGACTACACCTTTTTATGATAAGAGCAGGAATGATATTAAAGTGTAGATGCAATCTACCCTTAGAGGGTTAAACATTGATTTACTGGAAATATAAGATGCGCTAACCTTTAAACCGTCTATAAGAAAGCGCACCTAGTCCAAGTGCAGCGGCTAAAGTAAGCATGATTGTGTACTTATCATCGGATTCACTTAAAGGTTCGGTTACGCCTTGTAGTACAAATCCCCCCCAAAAGAATGGACTGGCCTGAGCAGGGTTGGTTTGTGCTAAATAAGCTAGTTTGGCTTCTCTTAGAGCTACATCTTTGGTCTTACCCTGCTCTAAACCACTATAAAAACCTTGCATTAATTGTGGAGCAGATTCATCGGGAATTTCCCATTGCGTATAGATCAGACTTTTGCATCCAGCATAGGTAAAGGCTCGGCCAAGAGTCATCATACCCTCTCCACTGATGAGTTTCCCAACGCCTGTATTGCAGGCGCTAAGTACTGCCAGCTCTGCTGGGAGAGAGAGGTTATAGAGTTCGTAGGCATATAGACGGCCATCTTCGGTTGAGTCAGATTTTGTGGTGAACTTGAGATTTGAACTGTTAGGGTGATCACTATCGGCTTGTCCATGTAAGGCCAGGTGTAAAATGAAATATTCTGCTGCCAGGGCTTTGAAAGTGGCTTCGCTGGCCTGATAACCAAAGAAATAGTCGCCATCAAAAAACTCTGATATCATCCGGATTTCTTTTCTGGAACCTGGAAGATCTTCCAGGTTGTCACTTCTGAGTGTTTGCAGAGTCAAATTTTTTCCAGTCTCATCCTTGTTGTTGAATGAAAAGGCTAGTACTTCCTGTCGTGTATCCCTGCTCAACTTGTTGTTGAATTGTGAATATAGAAGGTTGGCGGAATACGCATAGCTAATGGCAAATTCCTTTAAGAGATAGTCAAAGGTCTGGTAATCAATAGAAGTCGGTGCTGAGCTGAGAAGGGTCTCGAAATTCAATTCCCATAATTCGGAATCAGGTATAATGATTAGTCGGTGACCAACTAGGTCATTTCTGATTGGCTTGATCAATAAATCATACAGTTGTTTGGCCTGATGCACGTAATTCTGCTGGTTCTGTTGCACAACTGATTGCTTAAACTCTCCTACCGATTCGGAAATTGTGGATCTCGATAACGAAATTTGTTTTACTGTCAGCCCTTTTTTGTTTAAAACCCAAACAAACATTGCGCTGTCACCCACATGGTATTCTATAATATTTTGATCATGTGCCAGTACGGATTGAATTTGCTCTACTGAGGCCGGTTGGTTTTTGTACTTAAGGTCAAAATACTTTGGAAAATCTTGCTCGAAACGTTTAATCAATTGTTCATGCTCCCTTGTAAGGTCAAAGAGTTGAGACCTTAAATTCTCGTCACCTGATCTGATTGGATCTTTGCCTGCCTCCTCACGTAGTTTGGAATCCAGAAAGGAGATGTCTGCTCTCAGGTCATTTTCTTTTTGAAGTAAGCTGTCAGGAATGTTGGCAAAAGACCTAGCTTTGGACTCGAGCATGGTCTGGCGAAGGACAGATGATTTGCTTTTTTCTGACAAAAAGAAAGTTTTTTCTAGGAAAACGTCGCCTTTCAGAGAATTGCCCAACTGATAGGCATTTAGAATACCCAATTCAATCAGCTCTTCGGAACTTTTTAGCGCACTTAATTTCGATTCTTCATCTACAAATCCATTTTGGATCTTTCCTACCAGAGATACACCCAACTCACAGGTTGCTAAACTGGAGTTTAGAAATTGAGGGTCTCCTTCTTGTTCGTATTTTTTATGGAGTCCTATGGCTTTAACTCTCAGTACGTTTAGTAGGGTATTCTCTCTGAGAATATTATCCTCTAACTTCGGGTTTTGATGAATATTATCCTCCTCGAAATTGGTGACAACAGCGGATAGTCCCTTTTGTATTAGGTATAGTGCTTCGTCATATTTTTGAGATTTTATTTTTAAACTGGCCAATTCAATGTACATATCCGCCACATTAAAATTTTTCAGGCCGTACTTCTCTAAATATATCTTTAGGTTGTCCGTCAACAACTCATTTGCCTGAACATAGTTGCCCACCAGTATCTCTAACTCCGCCATCTTGGTTTGTGTGTCTGCCAGAGCTATGCTATCTATTTGGTTCTGAGATGATATAATCTCGAGGGCATGGTTTAATTCTGACCTGGCTTCATGAAGCCTATTGGCTTTCATCAAAACCGTACCAAGGTCTTTGTAGTTGGCTGCCAGTCGGTTAACGACTCCATAAATCTTTTGATTTAATTCAATCGCCTGCCTAAGATATCTTGCTGCCTTTTCGTATTCTTTGTCTTCTCTAAACACAAAGGCCATATTGCCAAAGGTAGAGGCAATCCTGGGATGAAGTGGCTGATAGTTATTCTGGTAGACGGAGAGCGCTTTTTGATAATAGGTCAGTGCTTTTTTAAAGGCTCCTCTCTCCTTATGAACGAACCCAAGGTTTTCGTATATACGCGAAGCTTGCAGGCTTTCCTCACCAAAAAGTTCAATTCGGATTTGGAGAGATTTTTCGAATAAGTAGCTGGCTGAATCCAGGTTGCGGTCTACCATATAGCATAACCCAATATTGCTTAGGTACATTGCAGGATAGGAGAGGTTGTCTGGTGTTAGTTCTGAAGCAATTTCAAGTGCCTTTCTGTAGTGGTTAATTGCTCGGTTGAAGTTGTTCTTATAATAATAAATAATGGCCAACGAATTGTGAAGTTCTTGAGTATAACTGTCTATACTATCCTGTTGATTTTTCTTGATCCATAACCCCTTTTTTACGCTGGACATGGCTTCGTCGAGCTGTAATTTGGCTGACTGGGCATTGGCTGCTGCTAAATAGACTCGTGCAAACATCGTACTGTCCATGGAAGGGTTATTTTCTGCCAATGATACCGCGAGCTCTGAACAATAAAGAGCGCTGTCGAGAAGCCCCATTTTTTTTAATGGATGTGAAAGGTGGGCATAGGTCATGATATATTCTGAGCTGGTTTCGCCCAACTTTTCAGACCCTATCTCGATGTTTTCTTTGAATATTTTCGCCGCTCCTTCCAAGTCTCTGGAATACGTCTTGCAATATCCAAGCGTATTTCGACAAAATAAGTGTTTTTCCCAATCTCCTAGTAGAGCATAGACCTTGCTTGCTTTTTCCGCACAATATGCTGAACTATCGTATTGTGCTTTGTTGAAAAAGGATCGAGCCTTATTGTAAAGTATTTCTGCTTGTAAACTGTCGGAAGATTGAAAAGCGAATAAAGAACGACCCCATATCATTAAAAAGAAGACAAATAAGTATCGATTTAGCGGCGACATATCAGGTTGTTTAAAATTGATAAAATTGTGATTGGAGTTAGGTTTGTGGCCTTTATCTATAAAGTACTTAAATTTTATCTCAACTATCTGAACTAGGAGTAACCTCGGGATAAAAAAAGAATTATATGGAAAGGGAGGTAAGCTATATTAAGGGTAAATGCTTAGTCTCCGAAAGTTTTCACCCCTTCTACTTCAAATTCCCCCCTTCTTCGAGAACATTCATGGAGTCATAGATCAGCACTTTGTTCCATAGGTCTTTGCAGTCGGCCAGAAACTTTTTGTGCGCAGGCTCTACCTGATATTTATCCTGTTCTTCTTTAGACCCGAAGGTGACCATAAGGTGGTAGGTATATGAATTGTCTACCACATCTCTGGCTGTAAGAGCTGGTACCCCTAAGTGAGCAGATCTAATGTAGTCTGAGTTTTCGATCAGTTCCATTAATCCCTTCTCAATTTTTTGTCGGTCAGCCTCACTGTCAGGATTATTGAGCCAGATGAGGACAGAGTGGGCAAATTGACCACTAATCATATCTTTGGTTTTGACGGGTTCGCAGCTCATGAACATAGCAGCGATGAGAACTAAGAAAGTGAAGTTTTTCATGGTTTGGTTTTAAATATTTAGTCTAAGATAGTCATTGGAAAAGAAATAACCTTACCTGCCTATTTTCTGAACTGCTCGACTAGAGATTGTACGTCTCCATATTTTGGCCAACTGTTAGGTCGTTCAAAATCCTGACCGGATGCCAGCACTTTGACATCTGAATATTTCCCTTTCACTTCTTTCCAGGAAATGTCCTCCCAATACTGTTGATCCATTTCTAATAAAGTTACCCCTTCAAGTGGACCAGATACTGCTTTGCCAATCAGTGGCCACCAAAGACTTTCAGTTTCTCTGTCCCAAAACACGAATCCATCCAGTCCGTTCCATACTTGTTCGTCAAAGTAGGTATAGCCACTCAGTCCGAAAGTCAGCAATTTACCATTGTAGTCACGTTCATAAATAGCACCCAAATCTGCGAGAATACAGTAGGCTGCCATTATAGGCCTTCCTCCCAGGCTGTCGTTTACAATTTCATGACGGGTGAGGTCAGGTACTGAATAGGCTTTGGTCTCTCCATTCAGTGAGCCAACCAAAAAACGAGTACTGTCAGCCCAGATCGTATCAGCGGCTTCCATAGTTATGAACTCTGGAGAGAGTAGCGCGGGAAAAGCCTCTCTTCCGATTCCATAGTGAAATTGATTTTCTTGGAGTGTAAGGTTGGAAACATCGAAGTGCAGTGTACTATCTTCTCCTCCAAATAGCACCCTAGTATTTTGCATTTCAAAGAACTTTCCATTTTCTGCGGCTAGGGGTCTTTGAATTTTCTTCGATGGATTGGGTTCAGACTGACTCTCCTGTTTCGGTGCTTTAGAGCAGCTGAATAAAATGAGTAATGTAAGAAGGTTTAGTAGAGATTTCATGTTGTTTAGAAATGATTCGAGAAACATTAAATTTAATCAAGAATATTAGAACCTTTTCTAAATCCTTACGACTAAGGAATTAAACAAAATGATTTAAATTCATTTCATGATTAAAGCAATCCAAGCATTCAGCCTAATCTGTGCCTTGATCTTTACAGCGCAAGCACAAGACCCCAAAGACATCATTCAAAAATCTCTGGATAAAGTAAATGGCAAAAGCAGCCAGGGAGAAATGGAAATGACAATTGTTCGACCGAGGTATACACGGACTATGACTATGAAATCATGGAGTTTGGGAAGAGAGTATTTTTTGATCTATATCACCGGACCAGCAAGAGACAAAGGGCAGGTATTTTTAAAACGTCAGACCGACATGTGGAATTGGATTCCGAATATCAGCCGTATGATTAAGTTGCCACCGTCCATGATGGGGCAAAACTGGATGGGTTCGGATTTTACCAATGATGATCTGGTGAAAATGAACAGTTTGGTAGATGATTATACACATAAAATGCTTGGAGAACGGAAAGTAGATGGGATTGACTGCTACCAGATTGAGATGATTCCCAAGCCAAACTCCTCTGTGGTTTGGGGGAAGATCAATATTTGGATAGGGAAGGACGAATACTATCAGATGAAGACCGAATATTATGATGAAGACTTCGAATTAGTCAGTACTATGGAAGCCTCAGAAATTACCCAATTTGACGATCGGAAATTACCGGCCAAAATGGTTATGACACCTGTCAACAAACCCGGTAACCAGACCATCATGGTCAATAGGAATCTGAAATTCAATACCGATTTGAAAGAAAGCTTCTTTTCTCAACAAAACATGAAAAGGGTGAGATGAGAAGAAAGATTACACTGGCCTGGCGCAACCTGTGGCGCAATAAGAAGAGAACCTTTATCACTTTAGGGTCGGTAACTTTTGCTGTAGTGATTGCCACCATGATGCGTGGTCTGCAACTAGGAACCTACGATAAAATGCTGGATGATGCCATTACTGCGTCCACTGGTCATGTAGCACTGATGGATAAGCTCTATTGGGATGACAAAACATTGCTCAACAGCATGGAGTTTCCAGAGGAGTTGGAAGAGACGCTAAATAAAGACGAACGCATAGATTTTTGGGTGCCACAATTGTCTAGTGGTGTGCTAGCCTCATCTGGACCACATACTCGTGGTGTCTTGATTCAAGGCGTAGACCCAGTTGTGCAAGACCGTCAGATTGGACTTGCAAATAAGATTATCGAAGGCGAGTACTTAAAGGATAATGATGACGCTGTATTAATTGGAAAGGAGCTTTCTCAATTTTTAAGAATTGGTGTAGGCGACACTTTAGTACTACTCGGACAAGGGTATATGGGAGTAACAGCCGCTGGAAAGTATCCTATCAAAGGCATATTTGATCACCCGATGGCGGAGTTTAACAAGCGGATGATTTTTTTACCATTGGCTGCTGCTCAGTATCTCTTTTTCATGGAGGGGAGATTGACCAATGTGAATTTGGTGCTTAAGGACAATGATGAGGTAGAAGAGACACAGGCCTACTACGAATCAAAAATGGATACTACGTTGTTGGAGGCTAGAGGCTGGAGGTCCATGAATAGGGAAATCCTTTCAGGCATAGAGTCGGACAATTTCTTTGGAAAAATCATGATCGGTATTTTATATATGGTGATTGGGTTTGGCTTGTTCGGAACCATTTTGATGATGACCATGGAGCGCAAGAAGGAGTTTTCAATCATGATTGCCATTGGCATGAGGAGGACGAAACTTTTGACACAAGTTATATTGGAGTCCATAATGATTGCGGGATTGGGCGCACTGGCGGGTTTAATCATCAGCTTTCCAGTGGTCTATTTCTATTTCCTCAACCCTATTCCCGTGCCAGAAGAAAGTGCTGATATGTATCGTCAGATGAATATGGAGCCTATTCTGCAAATCTCTATCAAACCAGGCTACATGTTATTACAGTTTGCCATTGTGTTGGGGGTTAGCATTGTGGCATCAGTGATTCCGCTCAATAACATTATGAAATTTAATATTGTGGACATAATTCGAGGAAGACAATGATCATATCACTTGCCTGGCGAAACGTATGGAGAAATAAAACACGTAGTGCTGCAGTGATATTGGCACTTACCGTCGGTTTGTTTGGTGCACTGTTTATTGCTAGCATGTCCAACGGCATGGTGGACAAGTGGATAAAGAGCACCATTGAAAATGAAATCTCGGATATTCAGATTCATAATGCCGAGTATCTGATTATGGAAGAATTGGAACTGACCCTGGACGAGAAGGAGCTGGAAAGTGTCTTAGAAAATAATGATCATGTGAAGTCATTCACTTCAAGAATCAAAACAGAAGCAATGGCCATGACCGCCAATAATAGTGCTCAGGTTACGCTCTACGGCATTGATCCTGCTCAGGAAAAAGAAGTGACGGAAGTATATAACCTAATGATCGACGGTCAATATTTAGAAACTGAATCGCGGTTTAAACCAATCATCATTTCCGAGCGACTGGCTGAAAAATTGAAGGTCAGACTAAAATCAAAGATCATATTTACACTGGCTGATAAGACAGGTAACATGGTGTATGAGAATTTTAAGGTTAATGGAATTTTTGACACCAACAGTACGATGTTCGATGATCGGAATGTGTTTGTTAGGAAATGTGACCTTCAAAATATTCTCAAAATCAATGATGGTCAAGTACACGAAATGGCCATCCGAGTTACAGATCAGGAGGTGCTAGCAAGTACAGTTAATGTATTGCAGCATACTTTCACCGAATACAAAACGCAGGATTGGAAGGACATTAACCCCACGTTGAGCATGAGTGGGTCTTTGATACAAATGTTCAATTATATTCTTGTGGGAATTGTGCTCATCGCTTTGATATTTGGAATCATCAACACCATGTTGATGGTGATTTTGGAGCGTACCAAAGAAATAGGGATGCTTCGGTCTTTAGGTATGAGAAAAAACAAAATTGCTCAAATGATCACATTGGAAACTATATTTCTCTGTTTAGTGGGAGGAGTAATTGGGAATTTACTCGCTCTGGGCGCCATTGAGTACTTTGGTCGAGTAGGTATGCATTTCGAAAGTTTCAAAGAAGGAATGGAGCAGTTTGGCATGTCGGCTATTGTTTATCCTACACTTGATTATAGTTTCTATGTGATAATCACTGGTATGGTAGTATGCACGGCCGTTTTTTCATCTATTTTTCCAATCATCAGGGCATTTAAGTTAAACCCCGCATTAGCGATAAGAGATTAGTTATGAGCGTTATTCAGACCCTAGACGTAACAAAAGTTTATAATCCCGATACTGTACCAGTACATGCGGTCAACGGCATTTCACTTTCTTTTGAGAAAGGGGAATTTTCGGCCATCGTTGGACCGTCAGGGTGTGGAAAAACCACTTTTTTGAATTTGTTGGGCGGGTTGGAATCGCCAACTACAGGTGCTGTAAAGGTAGATGGGCAAGATATATCTCAGTTGAGCAGTACGGAGTTGACTGATTTTAGATTGCACAATATCGGCTTTGTATTTCAGGCTTATAACCTTATTCCGGTCATGAGCGCCTATGAAAATGTGGCTTTTATCATGGAGTTGCAGCAGTTTCCTCAGAAGAGCATAGAAGAGCGTGTCATGGAACTTTTGGAAGCCATGGAGATAGCTGATAAGGCCCACCAAAGACCAAATCAACTATCAGGAGGGCAGCAACAGCGAGTGGCTGTAGCCAGAGCATTGGCTTCAAGACCAAAGTTTATTTTGGCTGACGAACCAACGGCCAATCTGGATAGCAAGGCAACCACCAATCTGTTGGATTTGATGTTCAAGATGAATGAAAAAGAGGAAACAACTTTCATATTCTCCACTCATGATGACCGAGTAATGAAACGTGCCAAACGTTTGATTAAATTGGACGACGGCAAAATAGCCAATGAAAACGGGTAGATATTTAATTCTTGCTATTACATGTTTATTCGGCGCCCCCTCACAGGCGCAGGATGAAAATATGACCCTGAACGGTTATATGAAGTATATGCATACGGTGATCATACCGCCAGGAGATAGTAGTATGATTACTGACAACTTCCTTCATAACCGTTTGAATTATACCTGGTATTGGAATGATAACTTGACCTTCAAGACTTCCATGAGAAACCGATTTTTCTGGGGCGAGCTGGTGAGAGATGTTCCGTTGGCTTACAGTTCTTTGGGAGATGACCCTGGATTTTTTGATATGAGCATAGTCTGGGCGAATAGCTCTAGTACCGTCCTACATACCATATTTGATCGAATGAATCTTACCTATCAGAAAAATGACCTGGAGGTGATCGTTGGCCGACAGCGTGTGAACTGGGGCACAACCTTAATATGGAATCCAAATGATATTTTCAACTCATATTCATTCTTCGATTTTGATTACGAGGAGCGCCCAGGCACGGATGCTGTTCAAGTGAACTATTATACCAGTGCCGCATCGTCTTTAAGTCTAGTTTACGCTTTGGCGGATAGCCTTTCGGGAAGCACTTTGGCGGCCAAGTACAAGTTCAATACCAACACCTACGATATCCAATTTATGACAGGCTATCAGAAGGAATTTTTTGTGGTCGGCGTTGGTTGGGCTGGAGATATAAAGGGAGCAGGCTTTCGAGGAGAGGGTACCTATTTCTTGCCAGTGAATGATGAAGCTGGGGAAACTCAATTCGTAGGTTCAGTGGAGTTTGACTATACTTTCACTAATGGGTTGTATTTTCAAACTGCCTATTTGTTCAACTCCAGAGGTCTCAATGTGAAATCAGGGGACTACGCAGCATTTTATCTGGATCGAAGTCTGAGTGCGCAGACCTTGAGCCCTGCCATGCACAATTTGTTCTTTCAGCTTTCTGGCGCATTATCACCCATATTAAATACGGCTTTGGCGACTATGCTCAACCCGAAGGATGGTTCTCTTTTTATTGGACCTAATGTGACCTGGTCTGTCGCTGAAAACTTCGATTTCCTTGTGGCCGCTCAGTTATTCAGGGGAGACCCTATGACCCTCTATGGTGATGGTGGGACTATGATTTTTGGAAGGTTTAAGTATAGTTTTTAATTAGCATAAGGTGCATTGACTTGACGAATACTTCTCACAATCGTGATTTCCACAATCGTATGTTTTCTTCATTCTCATCGATTTCAAATTCGTGACTTGTTTTTTTACAAATTTGAATAGCCTGTTCTGCGGTAGTTATCGCTTCGGCATATTTGCCTTGCGTAGCTAGTATTTGGGATTTGAGCATCCATGGCGATGGATTAGGAGCATCTAGAACTATTGCCATTTCAATATATGCTAGAGCTTTTTGGTTTTGCTTTAATTCATAGAAATGGTACTGAGCTGCCGCAGAAAAAGTGTACCATCCATTTTTTAGCACCTGTGTAGTTCGATCTATCTCAGCTAATGTTTGTGCTTGAGTGGACGTTTCTATTGGTAGATGAATAGCTGTCTTTTCCCAGGCCAATTGTAGTATCGCCGAAGTTTTAGTTACTGAGAGAAAACTGAAGGTGCACATCTCTGTGAACGTTTTTATGGATGGATGCACCTTAAATCTTAGCACATCTTCATTGGAATCATAGTTGTAGGCACCCCATTGATTCCATTGCCTGTTAAGAATGATAGTCCATTTTTCTTCTGTTGGTATGATGAAGAGACCATATCGGCCGGCAGCCACCTTGTTTCCGGCTATATTGATATCCTGATCAAAAGATAGTACTGTAGCGGCATTAGCTCCGGCTCTCCAAACTTTACCGTAGGGAACAAGTCCACCAAATATGGGGCGATCTTTTACGCTGGGTCTGCTGTATTCAACACGGATATTACAAACTCCCACAGTTTGTTCAATGGCCGCTTTTGGACTGGCTTGGGGTACATATAATTCCTGAGCGAGAAGCCAAAATGAAGGGTACAAAGCGGCAATTATCAGAAGGTTGATTTTTTTAGTCATGTTCATCAATTTTAATAGTGATTGTGCAGGTCTTGACAGGATCAAACATCCACTAGTGCAGTTATAACTCGCATCTAAACCCTGCTCCGATAGGTGAACCTGCAGGAATCGATTGAGCGGGTGTTACCTTAAATTGCGTAGGACTTTGGTAAAATTCACGAATCAATCTCAAAGCATATTGACGGTTCGCCAAGGTGCTATTTTTAACACTCGACCTGGCCTCTAATTTAGTTTTTAATTGATCGATGGCTTGGTACGCTAAAGCATTGGCTTGTGGGTTAGCAGTTTCATTAGTGGCCAAATTCATCATGTGACCTAGCACGTTTAGATTTACTACATGTTGGATTTCTCCTAGGTAGCCTGCTTTTGGTTTTTGGTACCAAGTGGCCTCTAGTATTTTGTTTAGTAAAAAATCAAGGCCCGGCTGAGTATTGTTTCGACTGTTATATTCGATCATTCGAGAAGCTCGAGCAGAATTGAGCATGAGTGAAAAAGTTAAGTCGGCGGCCGTTTCCGCAGCACCTAATGCATCAAAGTTAGGGCTAGTTCTTAGATTTACTACCTCGTTGCTTCTTCCTTTGTGAAGCTGGCGTGGGGGTAAAATATTCAGTAGGCCTTCGGGAATGGCTAATGCCTCTGGTTGTACTGTATTCAGCAAGGAGTTGATTGCCTTAGTTTGAGTGGCACCTGATACAGGCTGTGTAATTAGTTGACCATCACCTTTGAGCGCATATCTATAATTTTGTCCTCCTATCAGTTTTACTGTCGCCTCTACCTGATAGCGATGCAGAAAATACATTGGAACTAAAACTTCCTCAAGTTGAGCATAGGGTGTTCCTGTACGAATAGAGTTTTCGCCGAGATTGTTCAAGGCCACCTTTCGAACGTTCATGAGGTGGTTGAGTTCTGTACTTGGATCCTGTCCATTATCCCATAGGTGAGCAAAAGGGTGAGAACCACCTTGTGGTCGAGCATCTTGATCCGATAAGAAGGTCAATCCGTTTTTAATGGACTGAGAAATGATTTTATTCAGTGTGTCTTGCTCATCAGTATTAGCATCGAATTGCGAATACCCATAGGTGATGGCTACTTTATCCCATGCACCAATTTTATCGTCATAGGCATTGTCCAAATTTATTTTTCCATTCAACAGGTCGATTTTTGGATGGGGGTAGTCCATCACTGAGGCTCGTCCTTCTGAGCTGGAAGCGTAGCTATGAGCAAGCCCCAAAGTGTGCCCTACTTCGTGAGCAGACAATTGTCGCAGCCTGGCCAGTGCTAATTTTTCCATAGTTGGATCTATAGCATCATTGGCGTACGGTGAGAGCAAACCCTCTGCAATCAAATAATCTTGTCTGACACGTAAAGAGCCTAGCGTTACATGTCCTTTGATAATTTCACCAGTTCTTGGGTCTACTACACTAGCACCATAGGACCAGCCTCGGGTGGACCGATGAACCCATTGAATAATATTGTATCTGGCATCCATAGGATCAACTCCCTCGGGCAATAGTTTGACCTGAAAGGCATCTTTGAATCCGGCTGCTTCAAAGGCTTGATTCCACCATGAGGCGCCTTCCAGCAATGCACTTCTGATAGGCTCTGGCGCTCCTCTGTCTAGATAATAGATGATGGGCTCTACTGCTTGAGAAACCGCCGCTGACGGGTCTTTCTTTTCCAGCCTATGTCGGCAGGTATATTTCTTCGACAATGATTCACTAATAGGTGTTGCATAGTCGTAATACTCAATACCATAGAAACCAGCTCTTGGATCGAAGTTTCTTTTTTTATAATTATTGTCAGGAAGCTGTATGAAGGAGTGATGAACAGTGACGGTTACTGCTTCTGCAGAAGGGGTAACGGAGTAAATCCAGTCACCTTGAGGATTGCCAGTAAAAGTGAGTATAGCATCGAGTTCAGTGTTTTTTGGGAAATTCTTAATTCTTTCCGTGTTTAGCGCAGACCGGTTTGGGTCTAGTGAATAATTACCTTGCTGAGTTTGTGCCAAGGTACTGGCCACGCCAACGGCGTCTCTTATAACAAAATCTGTGATGTCTATTTTATAAACCCCATGCTGGTTTTCCAATATTTCAAATCCCCAGATAATGGATTGGGCAAATGCTTCCTCAACGGCACGAGATTCATCTGGATTGTTGCTAATGGCACGATAGTCATAGTTAGGTTGGATGAGTAGGAGCTTATTACCAGCTTTCTTAAATTTCACAACTTTCTCGCTGCTCAGCTTGCCTCGATCCAAGCCAATGTCATTAGAGCCGACCCCAGAGGATAGCGAGGGGAGGTATAAAAACTCTTCATCCAATTTTGATACATGAAAGTAAATGCGATCAATCTCTTTGTCTATTGAGTAATCAATAAATCCGGCAGTGATATTTTCGGATACCTCCAGGGTAGGGGCAGTTGATTTATTTTTTTTCTTTTTTTGAGCACTGACATTTAATGACAGCACTGCAAACAATGCGAGTAAATAATTGAGCTTCATTTGAGTATGTTGTGGTTAGTATTTAGTGAATTTGTTGGTAATAAAAGTTAGACATTTTCGAAGTACATCGTAATATAAGGTCATGTAGAAAAATGCCGTCATGAGCCAAATAATAATGATATTGAAATAGAATGTGTCGATTTGAACGTTTCCAAAGACTTTGACCGGAGCATAAAAATGAGCATTTCCGATGTTCGAATCGGGTGTTTTGAATATGGGGTCCTTCTTTTGAATTAGCTCATCTTCAGCCTCATATATTTTTTCTATTTCATCTCGATTAGTGACGAGGTTTTCTAGGGTTTTGTTGTGACTGGCATTTTTAAGTTCCAAAAGTCCGTCTTTCCCCATCGCTTCTACCATTTCGTAATAATGAGACTCTCGTTCTTTTACGGCTTCGTCTTTCAGGTTTTTATACTTTTTTCTGAGCAGATTGAGCTGCGCAATAATTTGATGATGGGAAGTGGAATCATATTTTTCCATGTTCAAGAATCGAAGACGGTAAAATTGGGTATTAGCGTCTTTGGCTTGCATTTTCTCCAATTCTTTTCTGCAAATATCGATTTCATGTTGAAGAGCACTTGATCGATTACCTGCCTGAATGTTTTGATAAACCAAACGAAGTTTAGTTTGAACTTTGGGAATGAGATAGGCAAAATTGAAGCTGGCATCACTCATACGCTTGTCATAATCAAAGAAATGCTTTTCATAGTTATTATTACTAAAAAGCTCTACGGCTAAGGCTTCATAAGCCCAACGAGAAACCATGGCATCACCTACTAGCGGCACATGTTTTTTGTCTCCTATTTTATAGTGTAGTTCGTCAAACTTGATCATAGCACCACCTAATAACAGCTGTGGTACTAAAATCAGCGGGATGAGAATGTAGATTGTCACAATGGAGTTTAGACCAGAGGAAATGTTGAGTCCAACCATATTGGCAAAACAGGCGGCTGAAAAGAGGACCAGCCAGAAGCTAAAGTTCAGGTCTTGAATCTCCAACAAGTAATTTCCAAACCAAACAAAAATGAACATCTGCAGCGCCGATAGACAGAATAAAAAGATGATTTTGGAATTGATATAACTGAATCGGCTGAGATTCAGAAAGGATTCTCGTTCCAGTACTTTTTTGTCTTTAAAAATTTCTTCCGCGCTTACTGATAGTCCTAGAAAAAGTGCCACTACTACGGTCATAAAGAGATATACCGGAATGTTTTTGTTTTCACTAAAGATATATTCATTACCTATCGAGTACTTAGCTAGCACGCCTAAAATCAAAGCCAATAGCGGCGGTTCAAGAAGATTCAGGAGGATATATTGTAAGTTGGTTTTTTTAGAAAGCAAGATCCTTTGCAGGAAAATATTCGACTGCTGTGCTAGATTCGGAATCAAGAAGTTGGAAGGAGGGAGCGCTGTTTGAAACTTAATTTTTTTAAGCTTAGGTGCCAAATTTTCAAGATACTTGTCATACCATTGTGCGGGAGAAATTTTCCGTTGCTTAGTAGCCTCACCGACCTCATTGATTTCCTTGGCTTCTATGATATGCAGAATTTGCTCTGGGATCACATTGCCACAAGTCCTACATTCACTTTCTGCCGCATTCACTTGTGTATTCATGGTCTTGAAATACACCACTGCATCCACTGGATTGCCGTTGTAGATTGGGTATCCTCCTTTGTCCAACAGCCAGAGCTTATCGAACAGTTTGAAGATATCCGATGAGGGCTGGTGAATAATAGCAATCACCAGTTTGCCTTTTCTACTTTGCTCCTTGAGTAAGTTCATGACCACTTCGGAGTCCATAGAAGACAGTCCGGAAGTAGGCTCGTCCACGAAAAGAACGGAGGGCTCACGCAACAGTTCAAGGGCAATGTTAAGTCGCTTACGCTGACCACCGCTAATAAATTTATTGAGCGGGCTACCTACCTGGAGGTCTCTGATTTCATCAATGTCCAGATCCTCAAGTACTTTGTTAATTGCCTGGTCGAGTCTTTTTTTAGAAAAATCACTAAAGGAAAGGCGAGCGTTAAAGTATAAGTTTTGATAGACAGTCAGTTCTTCAAACAAAAGGTCATCTTGAGGTACATATCCAATTACCCCTGATTGTACACAGCGAGGGATACTGTGGCCATTGATCTTAATTTTTCCACCAGATGGTTCCAATTTTCCATTCAGCAAATTAATAAGTGTGGACTTTCCAGTACCACTTCCTCCCATGATACCTATGAGCTGACCGGACTCTTCGTAAAAACTGAAAGGCTGAATGCCGTTGTTGCTGTTTTTGAACTTGAACTGCATGTCATCACCGTGCAATACAAGGTTGACTTTTTTAAGGTCAAGCAAGAATTTTTTACTGATTTCAGATTCGTAGATTGGCTCGATACTGCTACCCTTGATGATGGCACCAGATTTTAGAATGTAAGTTTTGTTTTTAGAAATTTTATTTCCTTCCAAATACAAATTGAGTGGGCCGTCATACTGTATGACAAAAGTGCCAATGCTCTGAATAAACAGCACTTTGATCTGGCCAAAAAGATTTTCAACATGGATATGTCTAAACTCATTGATGCCTGGCTCTTTTTTCTTTTTCATCATCCAGGCAATCTCTTCAGGCCATTCGGTCACCTTGTTGTCGATGATCATTCCGTTGGCTTTAGATAGCTCCTTTATTTCAGGATCCAGGATAAAAGAGGTAATGTCGTTGATTTCTTGCTTGGGTAAGTTGAAATTTAACGCCACCAGTTGCATGAAATCATTTTCCTTATCAGAGACTTTCTTGTCTGTATTGATCAGTTCGACTAGCTGAATAAATACAATGACACGTTCGTGCTGAAGTAATTCTTTATTGAGCTGTTGACAGATTTTGGTAACCTGAATGATGTTTTTTGTTTCGTTCTCTAATTCCTCTTCTGACGAGGAGGCTTCGCGTCTATAGAACTCGACATAATCTTGATAGAGGTTTAGGTATTGTTCTGCAAGGTCGTGATTGAGCTGAGCTTCCAAATAGGGCTCCACGATAATATGGCCTGAATCAACCACTTCATCTTTTACACTCTCAATAATAGCAAACAAGCGCATCAAAGCGTTGATAATCGATTCACTCATGCAGAATAGTTCTTTGTTATGGGTTTAGAATTTAAATATAGAAAAAAAGGCATCCCGATTTGTCAGGATGCCTTTTAATTAATCGAATTGATTGTTTGGACTAGCCAATAATCTCGTTTCTTGTACTTTCTACGTTGCTAGAAATATCGTCAAGCTGACCTTTTGTAATTCCTGTAGCGGGATCAATACCTTCATAGATAATTTGCATGAATTGCAACAAAGGTCTCACAGACTCAATATCCGGATCGTCGGCATATTTGGTTGCAAATTCAGCCAACTTGTTTGCTGAGTTTTTCTGCTCTGCCACTATGTTCAACATTCTTGGATCGTAGTCACTAGAAATGGCCAATTGACAAGTGATATAAATACCTTCAATCCAGCTACCTGCTACGACAAGGAAAGACATTTTGTCCTGTCCAGATTTGTTGAGTTCAGAGTAAGTGTTGTAAAAAGATTTAGTTACAATAAGTATTAAAGAATCCTTGTTATCAAGATTTGTCTCCACTCTTGCTACCATCTCATCGTCAAAAACACCTGGAATTTCCAATCCGTCAATCAGCGTTTTAGATGCTTTGAGCATTTCCATAGTTTCTTCCTGACTATTGTACGTACATGCGTAACTCAAATCAGCACCATAGATACCCAGATTCAGCGCTTTATCTCTTTGTGTTTCATATTTATCCACATTTTCGACCGGATTAGTAATGTTCCAAACGAATGCGGCTCCAGCATCCTGGAGAAGTTCTGTCACCTCAAAAGAAGTTGGGATTGGGTATTTAAATTCCTTTTCTACTTTTTCTTTTACGTTTTCTAAGGTTGCCTTGTCGGCTTCTTCGGCTTTCTTACCTGAGCTACAAGCTGCAATACTGGCAGCAAGCACAGCGATACACACGATATTTAGTATATTTTTCATAGTACTGATTTAATGATCGTCTCTTAACAATGGAGGCAATTTAAAAGAATTGGATTAGAAAAGTAAAGCCAAATCAGTAATTTGATTTGGCTTTGCTCAGATTGGTCAATCTAGTTAGATGTCAGTCTTGGAATTAGTTGTTCACAGCTTTGTGGATTTCATCCAAAAGGCCATTTTGTTTTTTATCATTTCTTAACTCCCAAAACATTATTCCTCCCAATTTTTTATCCTTTACATATTTCACTTTGGCTGCTACCGACTGAGGATTGTCATAAGTAGCAAATTGCCCTAAAGATTCACTATAGGCATAAGGAGCCATACTTACACTGTCCCAGTAGATTTGAAATCCATTTTCAGCAGAAAGTGTACTGTCCAATTGGGGGTAACCAATACCCTTAAGGAATTTTCCTGACTGGTATAATCCATTGTTTTCAGGAGGTACATTCTCCCAAACTCTAGCATAAAAAGCTGAGCCAATAACAATTTTGTTCAGCGGAACGCCAATGGAATCTAAAAACTGTACCGCGTAGTCTGTTGAGACCTCTTGGGATGGATTAGAAAATAGAGCCGTATGATGTCCGGTCTCCGTGCTGAAGCCATTGATAAGGTCGTAGGACATGAGATTCACTCTGTTGAACAATGGCATTACTTTATCCCACTCGACAGATTCGATGAGAAATTTATCGAAGCCACCTGCAGCAAAGCTCAGTTCGTAGCCTTCACCCATGGCGGTTCGAAGTTCCAGAACCAGTGCCGTGAAGTTTTGTTTGTCTTCCGGTTTGTACTCATGCCCCGGGAATCCCTCAATGGCCGGGTACTCCCAGTCCAGATCGATACCATCGGCGTTGTACTGCTTTAGTACATCGACAACTGAAGCTGCAAATGCTTTTCTGTTTTCTTCTGTAGAGAAGACAGAAGAGCAGGTTTCACAACCACCCCATCCGCCTAGGGATACAAGCACCTTAAGGTCTGGATATTGCTCTTTTAGCGAAGTTATTTGTAGTAGAGAAATACTGTCTTCGGCATTGTCAATAGTAAGTTGATTGCCTTTCAGGTGCATGAAACTGAATATGATCTGATCCAGCTTGTCAATCGGATAGTCACTAATGCTAGACCCCGAACCACTATAATAGGCGATGATATCCAGGGGTGGTTTTGCGCTTTCAGTTGACTCTTGTGTTGTAGACTCTTTCGGACTGCAGGCGGACCAAAATATGGCAATACTGAGGAATAGTAAATGTTTTAAATGATTCATGTATGATTTTTTAGAATGAAAAAATGGAATAATCATGCCTTCAGCAAGGAAGGTAAATCATACAACTTTCAGTCAAAAAGCAATTCGCTCAATGGTAGAAATAGTACTCTGAATGCGTTTCTTTTCTAATTATTGATTGGTGAAACTATTCATCCCACAGATTGGCCAAGGTATAATCGGAGCCGGGTAATGCAAAAAAAGCACCTGTTACATACCGAAAATGCTTGTCCAAATTACTGATCTTGTTCATTTCATCTGTAGATAGTTGAATATTGGCGGCTTTCAGATTTTGTTTTAGTCGGGCCTCATTCGTAGATTTTGGGATAACTACGGTGTCTCGATTGATTGCCCAGGCAACAAGCACTTGTGCGGGAGAGCAGTTATGGTTTTCGGCTATAGCTTTTACCGTAGGAATTTCGAATAGATCTGGCTCATCTTCGGCCTTCATTTGCGGAATACGATCTCGAGACCCTAAAGGTGAGTAAGCTGTAAGGATAACCTCCTCTTTTCTGCAAAAATCTAACAAATCTTTTTGCTGAAGTAGTGGGTGTAGTTCTACCTGATTGACCTCAATTCTCTGGGACGCGGATTGATTGACTTGAGCTATTTTTTTAGCGCTGAAGTTGGCGACACCAATGTGCTTGACCAAACCTGCTTTTTGTACCTCTTCCATACCTTTCCAGGTTTCTTCCAAAGGAATATCTCTTAAACTGACTAAACTATTTCCATCTTGAGGAAAAATCACATCCTTTTTATGCGCAACAGGCCAATGGACAAGGTATAGGTCAAGGTAGTCTAGTTGCAATGCCTTAAGGGTCACATTCAGGCACTCCTTCACATCTGTTTGACGATGATGAGTATTCCATAATTTAGAGGTAATCCATAGTTCTTCGCGATTCACCTCGCCCGTCATGATGGCGTCACTCAGTGCGGCACCTATTTCCGTTTCATTTTGATAGATATAGGCACAATCAAAATGTTTGTACCCAACAGAAATAGCTGTACGAATAGCTTTGTAAACTTCTCCTGGTTCTGATTTCCAGGTTCCCAGACCAAGGGCTGGCATTTGGTCTCCATTGCTGAGCGTGTATGTTTTCATGATTTTAGGGCTTTGGTTAAAGCTACGTAACAATTTAGTTTTTTGTCAGAAAGATTTTCATTAATGTCATTGACTCGTAAAAATTTCTCAACTAACGGTTTGGAAAAGGCCTGGTTGTTTTTATCATTGCGCCAGCATTTTGAGATTCATTTTACGTTACAAATAAATGAATCAAAACCGACTTGTCACCTAAATACAATTCTTAAAAAAGGCCTTCAAGGCTTTAGATAAAAGTTCACTACAATTTCTTGAGATAGTCATTCAAAAACTTCTAGCAAGAGGGATTTGATGATGATTCTTTTTAACCTATTCGATCATGAAAAAAATTATTGCCCTACTCCTTTCAAGTTTCTTGATTAATCAACTTACAGCCCAAAATAATACAATAGATGGTTCATTATATGGAATGGATAAGGATGTTTATATTATAAACTATGATAGGAATACCAATGTGGACGCTGGTATCAGATTGACTACCTTATATGCTGGGTATAAAAGTTGGAATATTTTTAATGAAAGAGAGGATGGGAAGCTTCATTTTAGTTTTTCTCAAAGCAGTTCTCATAACGATGTGGGTTCAAGAAAAATGACCTTAAACTTTTCAGGACAATTAGGAATCGGTACAACGACTCCTAATAACAAGCTAGACGTTTCAGGAGGTATAGATATCAATGACTACATCCGACACAATGGTGATGAAAATACTTACTTTGGATTTGGAGGGAATGATCAATTTCGAATTCGGACAAACAATGCAGATAGACTTTTCATCAACTCGTCTGGAAACATTGGAATAGGCACCACTTCTCCGAGTTATAAACTTCACGCCAAGGGTGATATTTATGCGGATGGTGGCTGGATGCGAGTATCTGGACAAAGAGGCATTTATTTTCAATCTTATGGCGGAGGCCTTTACATGACCGATGCGACTTGGATAAGAACATATGGAAATAAGAGTTTCTATCATAACACCGGAACGATGAGAACGGATGGAACATTTCAAGTCGGCAATGGTGGATCTAGATTTTTGGTTAAAACAGATGGAAAAGTGGGAATAGGAACTACAGCACCTTCTTACCCACTACATGTAAAGAAAACTCATTCAAGTAGCTGGCAGTCCAGATTTGAAAACGGTTCTTCCAATGTGTATTTGGCTCATAGTAGCGGCTATGGTATGCATATTAATACAGGTGGAACGAATAGTTCTAGTAGATATGCTTTAGAGGTAAGAAATAGTAATCAAACACATTTCTATGTGAGGGATGATGGAAAAGTAGGTGTTGGCACAACTTCTCCAACAGCAAAATTACACCTCAGAGGCAGTCGCGCTGATTTCTATATTCAAAATACCAGCGCAACCAATTGGGCATTTATGCGAATTCAAGGAAGTGGTTCAAATTTTTGGGATATAGGTCAGTACGGCGATAATGACTACTTAGAATTTAGACCAAAGGGAGCATCGAATGACAATAGAGTTGTGATTAAGCAAAGTGGACATGTTGGCATCGGCACCACCTCTCCCGACGAAAAGTTGTCTGTAATTGGCAAGTTAAGCTTAGCCAACACAGCAGACGAAACCATCGACTACATCCGACTCTACCATGACGGAGAGGCTAACGTCAGTACCGAAGAAGGGGCGCTGCATTTTAGGAAAGGAAATGAAAAATACCTGGTGGCTGAACAGTTGGCTAATACTGCCGTTACCAGAATTCATTCTTATGGTCAGCCACTGGTACTCAGGGGTAGAGCACTACCAGATGTGCCAGATCCTGCTGACCCACTGGGTGATTTGACCATAAAAGATGATGGTACCGTAGTGATTCATAATGGCTTCGAATTGGAAGGAAATTTTAACCTTACAAATACTGAGTTGGGTAATGAGGATGAATACGTATTGTCTTTAGGAGCAGGAGATGAGATAAGACGCAGAAGTGTGGAATCCTTGACGCCATGGGTCATTCGCCAGGTTTACCAAGAGGCAGATACAGTAGATGTACTTTCTTGTAGTCCGCATGCGGAAGGGGAAGAATGTGGCTGCCCGGAAGGTGCTCATGTCACCATAGATGCGAGCGATGTGATAGATATTGAAGGTAACCTGGCCATAGGTGATCAGGGCTTTATTGACAACGATCAAGTGGCCGGACCCAACCTGGATGAGGGTACCGGAGAAAAGACGGTGAATGACGATTACATTAGAATCCAGGAGTCGATAGAGTTTAGTTCCAGTAGCACCACTAGAGGCTTGGTACTTTTGGATAATGCCGTAGGTTCAGGAAAATTCCTGAACTTTTTCCACAACGATGGCATCAGCTATTTTTCAAATTCAACCAATTCTACTCCTGATGCTGACTACTTCATGAAAGCTGGAACCGGTGTCCCAGCGGAGAAAAACCAGATCACTTTTGCGGACAGGGTAACCTTTAACAATGGCTTTGTTACTTCATCATATACCTCGCCAAATGCAATGAATTTTGCCATGGATACAGACAATACAGGAGAGGATGCCATTTTCAAAGTGGGAAGAGGTACTCAGGATGTAAACGATGAAACCAACTGGTTCGGATTGTTTTATGTTGATAAGGATGGTGTGGCTACTTTTTCATCGGATATTGGGGATTCAAGTAACCCTAATAGAATCACTTTAAATGGATCTACTGGAAGTGGTACTTTTTCAAGTGATCTGACTGTTGAAGGCGTATCCAATCTGTCCGGCAATCTAAATGTAGGTGGAAGCTCAGTGTTCTCTCTTTCGGCAGACTTCTTACAGGATGCAAATATCACTGGTAACCTGAATGTGCTGGGCAGCTCCAATATCTTGACCGGTTCTTATGGAAGTGCTGTGGATTGGAAAACCGCCTACGATAGCCGTGTCAACGCTAATCAGGGACTGGTTTGGGACCCGATCAGCAAAAATCTGGATGTCAAACTGGGTGATGGACTGCACCTCAACGGCAGTGGTGAAATCGAATCAGACTTTGTGCAAGATGGACCCGACAAAATTTCATATCATGGAAGTTTGGCTATTGGAACAACAAAACATTCCACTTTTGCTTTATCCGTAGCCGGAGAGGTAGGTGCCGAAGAAGTCACTATCCAGAACGAAGGCGAGTGGCCGGATTATGTTTTTGAGGCCGGCTATGAGTTAGAAAGCCTGGAAGAAACGGCGGCATTCATAGCTAAAAATAAGCACCTGCCAGAAGTGCCCTCTTCTCAAGAAGTGTCAGAAAACGGCATCAAAGTCGGCCAAATGAATGCCATTCTATTGAAGAAAATTGAAGAATTGACTTTGCATTTGATAGCAAAAGACAAGGAAATAGCAAGCCTGAGAGAGGAAAACAAACGAATCGATGATATCGAGGAGCGACTTCTTCAATTAGAGAATAAATAATTGTTGGATTTTAAATTTTTAGCCATGAATTATTCAACAAGAATATTTTTCTCAATTGTAGTGCTGGTCGTGCTCTCGCTTGGGAACATTAAAGCACAAACCATATACTTCCACTATGACAATGTGGGTAACAGAACGGAGCGTTCTATTAGCAATTCTCCTTCTTCGTCTAGAAGTCTGGTGCAGAGTGATAGTACGTTGATTGAGGAGGTTGCCACAGAAGAATTTGAAACTATGCTGTATCCAAATGCCAGTGATGGACTTTTCTTCATTAGAATGGGCGAATACTCAGGTGTGGTGGAGTTGTACGTTTTTGATATACGTGGTCGAATGATCTATAAAGACAATTATGATCAATCTGAAATTCGATTTGACATCACTGAACAACCTTCGGGACTTTATGTGGTCAAGTGGAGAAATCGTGAAAAGTCATACATAGAAAAAGTCCTCAAAAGATAAGACCAGCCGACCATGAAATATATATTATACCTATTTATCGCTCTTTTCCTATCTAGTGAAGGACTCTGTCAGGAAAGAGCCATCCATCATGAGTTAGAAGAGAATATGTCTGGTGAGTCCAGACACTATATAGCCAGAGAATCTATCAAACTGAAAAATGGATTTTCTTACAAATCAGATGCCACCCAACAATTCAATGGGCAGCTACGGAATTTTGAACTCAAAGCGTTGTATGAATCTACCCTGACCAATTCGCAAGGAGGAAGTAACAACAATGGGGTGGCCGGGACAACCCCTGGATCATTCAATGTAGGCTCTACAGGTGGTGCAGCCTATAACATTCCTATTTTGGTATCTCCGGGAACGGCAGATATGGAGCCGAACTTAAGCATAAGCTATAACAGTCAGGCCAAGAATGGAATAATGGGGTACGGATTTACACTTTCAGGGCTATCTTCTATATCCCGAGCGCCAACCAAACAATATCTGGATAATAATGTCAAAGATCCGGTCGATTTCGATGGAACAGATAAACTGGCCATTGATGGTGAAAGATTGATCTTGGTTAGTGGTACTTATGGCGCTGCAGGATCAGAATACAGAACTGAGAATAACCGCTTTGCAAAGGTGGTGGCGTATGAATCGCAGGGAAGTTCGGGCTTTCCTAAGAAATTCAAGGTGTGGGAAAAGTCAGGCTTGATAAAATATTACGGATATACAGCAGATTCCCAAATTGGAGAGGACGATATTGGTTATCATAGTTGGCTGCTCAATCGAGTCGAAGATCGCAAAGGAAATTTTATTTCTGTTGAGTATACCAAATCCTACCAATCTTATTTCCCCAAAAAAATAAACTATACCGGAAATGATCTAACGGGTATGGAGCCATACGCTTCAGTTGAATTTGAATATCAGGGCAGAGCAGACGATCCATTTTACTACGTAGGAGGACATAGACAACAAATCACCGAGTTGATGTCTACGATTAAATGTAGATATGGGGCTACTATTTTCAGAGAGTATGCTTTGAGTTATGACACCTATGATAATGTGCCACATCTGGCAAGTGTGACCGAAAAAAACGGTGCTGGAGAGGCATACAACCCGATAAAATTTGATTGGAATAATTTAACCAATGATCTACAGGTTTCATCGGATCGAAGTCTGCAGATGGCCGAATTTTCTACCAATTTGGACTTGGAGGTCAAACAATTTTCTGGTGATTTTACGGGTAATGGAATTGCCGATGTGTTGGTCATCTCGCCTGATGAATATGTAGATTTAAATACTCAGGTACACAAGTGGCGATTGTTTGAATATCAAAAAAATGAACTGGTATCTATTGCGGAGGGCAATGTATCAGGACCAGAACACGATTTTTATGTGGGAGATTTTAATGCAGACGGTCTGACTGATTTTATTGAAATTGATACTACAGGAGAATATAGGTCTTACAAAATATTCGAAGCAACTGGTAGCAGCTTTACACCGACTCCTTCTGCAGACCTAAGGATTCCCCATACTGAATCAAAACATGATTGGATGTACGTGTCTGATTTTGATGGGGATGGCTATGCTGATTTAATGTACAACACCCTGAGCCAACCTGAAGGTCAGGCTCCGGCCTGGCTGGCTCTCGTCTTCTTCAATAACAACACCATTTTTCCTCAAAATTTCAATGATCAAATTGAGTTCCGTCCCGATTTTGTCAATACCAAATTGCACGGCAATGAGTTGCAGCTGGGCGATTACAATGGTGACGGTATGACTGATATTTATGTTGGTCTCAAATTGAATTCAACGATGTATGACAATTTTAACAAGCCATTGGTAGGAAATGAGTCTTGTATTTACTTTTCTACTGGTTCAAGAATTAGAGGTCAGGCCTTTCGTTTTAGTCAATCTGAAAACCTGCCTGAAATTAACAATGACAATATAGCTGGTAATGTTCATCAGGGAGATTTCAACGGAGATGGGAAAGCAGACTTTTTGGTCAGGCATGCCTATGCCACTCAGACGGGAGAAACGGTAACTGGCAGTTGTACCCCATGTACCGGAGGTGGACCGCCACCCTTAGATTGTGATGATTGTCCGGATGGCAGTACCTGCAATCAAGATGGTGAATGTGTAGAACCTATATACCAATACAACTGGCACATCTATTATGGTACCGGACTGGGTTTCGAAATGGATGAGGTGAATGTTATTTCAGGCTTGGACGACTATCATGTTTCTCCTGTAGATGTTGATGGAGATGGCAGAACTGAACTGAGCTTTTTTCCGACCTCTAGTTCTGGAACAGTTAAAATCTATCGATTCAACAACGCCTCCTGGAGTCAAATTGAGTCATTTTCGAAATCTGATGAAAGCAAGTTGGTTACAGGTGACTTTACAGGAAATGGAACGACTGATTTTCTTGAGTTCAAAAAAGGTGTGCTGGTTTCTCATGGGGCAGGCGCTCAGGTGGATAGACCCTATCGTTTTTTGACGGATTTTAAGAAGGAGAAGAGTCTGGTGAAATCTATCGTCAATAGCCGTGGCGCTATGATGCTTATTGATTACCTCCCAATGACTAATTCTGATATTCATGTGTTAGACAGGTCCTTGACCAATGCTTCTGTCATTGGTGCTCAGTTCCCTGTATTTCTGGTCAGTGGCGTTTATGCAGATGATGGCTTAGGTGGATTGAGCAAAACCACTTACCAATATGAGGGCGGAGCCATTCATAGAAAGGGCAACGGTTTCTTGGGTTTTCAAAAAGTGACTACCAAAAACATCACCAGTCAAACTAAAACAGAACAATACTATTCGTACGATAAGCATGGTCTCTATGTGCCTCAACTGGACAAGCAGGTGGTTTCGTCCATAAACAACGGCAATAAACTTTCTGTTCAGGAAATCACCTATCAAAATTTGGATGATGGTCATGCCAAAACTTATGTTCTGGCTCAGGATCAGGTGATCGTCGAAAAGTATGATTCGGGATCTGGGAGTCTTACTTCAAGGCTCACTACAAAATATGACACCTATGATGCGTATGGAAACATAACAAAAATGACCCAGACTTATAGCTCCGGGCATACAGTGGTTACCGACAATGAATACCAAACGGCAAATACAAGTGAATGGCTCATAAGTCGTCTGAAAAGTGCCAGTGTGACCAAAACTGCTCCTGGAGAAACCCCATCTACCAGAAGTTCTTCTTTTACCTACGATGGGCTTGGTTTTTTAAAAACTGAAACGATTGAACCAAGTCACCCCCTGTCGCTAAGCACCACCTATACTTACGATGCTTTTGGTAACGTAATTACGTCTACTGTAACAGGTGTTGGAGGTACCCGGGTAGATCAATCGCAGTATGATACTCATGGCCGCTTGCTGATGAATGTGACTAATGCTATCGGGCATAGTTCATCATTTAGTTACCATCAGGTGTCTGGCACCATGCTTTCAAGTACTGATGCCAATGGACTGGTGACCACTCAGGAGTATGACAACTTCTATCGCCTGATCAAGGTGATAGATCCATTAGGAAATACTGCTGAAACTACCTATAGTTGGGACGTGTCAGGTGGCCCCTCAGGATCGCGATACTCGATTACGGTTACTACTAGCGATGGGGGAGAGCAAAAAACCTTTTATGATCGTCTAGGCAGAGAGCTAAGGAGTCAAGCCAAAAGTTTTGATGGTCAGTTCATTCAAGTCGATCAGATATATAATAGAAAGGGACAAGTTGAAAAGAAGTCGGATCCTTATTTTGTGGGAGCCAGTCAATATTGGCATTACCCTACTTATGATGACTTTGGCAGGGTCACTAAGACTGAGTCACCTGGGGATCGGGTAACCAAAAATGAATATGCCGCTTACTCCAGCATTACTACCAATGCCAAACAACAGAATAATTCCGCTACAGTAGATGCTTTTGATCAACTGGTGACAAGTACAAATCATGAAGGGAAAGCCCTCACTTATGCTTATTATTCCAGTGGATTGTTGCATACGGCAACGGACTCCAAAGGGAATACCACAACACTGGAATATGATCTATTGGGTAATAAGACAAAGGTTATTGACCCGGACTTGGGAGTCATTACTTATGATAGTTACGATGCTTTTGGCCAGTTGCTCAAGCAAACAGATGCAGAAGGGGCCGTGACAGAGTTTACTTATGATAACTTAGGTAGACCGCTGACCAGAACGATAACTAAAGCGGGTGTGGTGGAAAGCACCAATTGGGTGTATGATACCCAATGGAAAGGCGCATTGACCAGTGTGGTGCAAAGCAATGGTATTACAAAATCTTATGTCTATGATAGCAACGGCCAGGTCATAGAAGAGACCGAGCAAATAGAAGGCCAGGCGTATAGTACTTATTATAGTTATCTGTCAGATGGCAAGCTGGATGTATTGACTTACCCTTCGGGATTTGAAGTGAAGCATATTTACAATGCCCAGGGGTTCCTGTCTAGTGTAAAAGACCCGAGCGGACCTACCACTTACTGGCAAGCGACTTATCAAAACGCCAGAGGACAGTATGAGAGCTATGTGCTTGGAAATGGCGCAGCGGTATCGCATGGGTTTAACCCTAAAACAGGCCAGCTAAATTCAATTCAGGTATCATACAACCAGACATTGCTGCAAGATATGAGTTTCGCCTTCGACCTGCTGTCGAATCTTACCTCAAGATCAGATCACTTGGCAGATGGTGGCTTAGGGCTTACCGAAACTTTCAATTACGATAACCTTAATCGGCTGATCAAGTCAGAAATTACAGGCAAATCCTATGGGGCTTTGGATATGTCATACGATGAATTGGGCAACCTGACTTACAAATCTGATGTAGGGTACTATCATTATGATGGCACTAAACCCCATGCGGTAAGCAGTGTGGATAACATAGGTGGCTCAATCCCATCTACCGTTCAAAACATTACCTATACGGGTTTCAACAAAGTATCATTGATTACAGAGGGCTTTTCAGCCTTAGAGTTTATCTACGGTTCAGGTCATGAACGAAAAGTGACCAAGACTTTTATCGATGGGTCATTGACTACTACCAAGGTTTTTGTGGGTGGGATTTATGAAAAGGAAATCAATGAAGAGGGCGAAGACCGCGAACTACACTATATCAAAGGCGGTAGCGGGACAGTAGCCATTCATACCATTGTAGGCCCCAACAGTGAAACCCACTATTTGTTAAAAGACCACTTGGGTTCGGTAGCCGGTATCATGGATGCCTCGGCTACAGTACTGGAACGCTACAGCTACGACGCCTGGGGCCAGCGCAGGGATGCAGATACCTGGGATGTCTTGGCCGGTTCGGTAGATCAGGAGTACGACCGAGGCTATACCGGTCATGAACACTTGCACCTCTTCAGCTTAATCAACATGAACGGCAGGGTTTATGACCCGGTACTGGGAAGATTTTTAAGTGCGGACCCGTTTACCCAGTTCCCGGACAATCTGCAAAGCTACAACCGCTACAGCTATGTGTTGAATAATCCACTGTCGCTGACGGATCCAAGCGGATATTTATCATGGGGAAGTGCGATAGGGACAGTTTTAAATATAGCAACAACAATATTTTTAACACCAATTATTGGATATCAATTAGCGGCTGGAGCTGGAGCCTTTATAGGTACTTTTGCTGGTTCTCTCATTGATGGTGCTAGCTTGGGAGATGCACTGTTTGCCGCCACGGTCAGTGGCATTTATGGGGTCGCTGGAGCCACGTTAGCTCACGGAATTGGGACGGCATTTGATAATGCGGCCAGGCAAGGTTTTGGAAATGAATTGGCCCGCGCAGCCTCGCATGCCACAGCACAAGGGTTTATGAGTTTTTCAAGAGGAGGCAATTTCTGGCATGGATTTTCCTCAGGAGGCATAAGTAGTTTGGCGGCATCAGCGAGTTCAAGTATGGATAGTTTTGGAGCAGAACTAGCCATTTCATCTACTGCTGGGGGGGCTTCTGCCACCATTGCCGGAGGCAATTTTGCGGATGGCGCTGTTACTGGTGCTTATGTGTTAATGTTTAATCATTATGGCGAAAGGTGGCAAGAGAATAGATCACGAAAAAGATTTATTAAATCTATGGTCGAGACTGCAGGAACCAGTTTGGAAACGGCCGAAGCACTATATGCTATTTTTAGATATTTGAAGCCCGCAGCTGTATTCGGAGGGTTTGATGTTGACTGGTTTTCAGGACCTGGTGCAGATTTAGGTTTTGGAATGGTACGTATTGTAAATGGTAACTCGGAGGGTGAGTTTAATTGGTATTTGGATTTTGGAGGAGGAATGTTTGGAATTGATGGTTCCTTAGCTATAGAGGGCGGGTTAATTTATTATACTGGTGATATGGATAATTTTAATATGGGTTCACTTGAAAGCCTGAGAAAGGAATTTTCTGTTGCAGCAACTTACAAGTTAATAGATATTGGAGTTAGTATTGCAGTTAGTGAGCCTGATTTCGATGGTGGACGAACAATTGCTATTTCGGGAAGTGGAGGAGTAGGATTCCCTTTTAAAGGAATTCCATTTAATTTTAATTATAACGAAGGCAGAACTGAAATTTTACTTAAATGAAGACACAAAACTCCAGACTTGTTTTGATACGTGTCGTATTTATAGTTTTATTTATTGGAGCGACATTCTCTTTTTTAAGAGAAATTTCAGATGAAGAATTTAGCAGTAATGCATATTCTAGTGAATACAAAAAAATTAATAAAGAGGATATGATAACACCGAATCTGGTTGATTCGGTGTTTAGCCATATGGGATTTATTCTTATTAGCCTTGCCAACAATCAAAAAATATGCCTTCCATATACAAGAAACTTTCAATTTAAAGCAGAATTCTTAGGAGATTTCTTAAATGTTGGAGATGTAATCAGTAAAAAAAGAAATTCAGACACTCTGTTCATCATTAGAAATGATGAACGGTTTGTATTTGTGGTTGGAAAAACAATCAACAAGGAAGAATAGAGTGGTTGTCCCACTTTCGATCCCAGCTCTTTTAAGTCTGAGCGAAGCGAGACTTGAAAGGAGAAATCAAAAATCAAGTCTTCAGACTTGTTAAGCAATTATTTTTTATTTTGATGGTCTAATACCAACCTATACCATGAATTCATCAGGATATAAAATCAGAAATTAATCTGGCATTTACTTTATCACTTTTGCAGTAGTCGAATGGATCGATGTGTTTCCCAGACGGCAGTATGCGCAGATAGTTGTAGATAGTCTCAACTATTGCCAAAAGGATAAAGGATTAGAAATATATGCCTGGTGCCTAATGTCAAACCATCTTCATCTTATCATTGCATCCAAAGAGGGCAGGTTGTCAGATACGCTTCGAGATTTTAAGAAATACACGGCTTCTACTATATTGTCATCTATAGAAAACAACAATTAGGAAAGTAGAAGGGGCTGGATGCTTTGGCTATTTAGATCGGCTGGTAAGAAAAATGCTAATAACAAGCATTACCAATTTTGGTGCGGTACGACGATTCGGCAGAATAATCAGCCCAAAGAACTAGAGACTAATCAATTTAAAGATGAGAAATTAAACTACATTCATCTGAATCCGGTAGAAGCAGGGTTGGTGAACGAGCCGGAACATTATAGATATTCAAGTGCTATTGATTATAGCGGAGGAAAAGGGTTGGTTAAGATTTGTTTTCTTTAGGTTTATCAAGTCTGGAGACTTGATGAAGATTAATTGTTTCAAGTGATCCTTGCGGAACACTTAAAGCAGCAGGGTTGTCCCACTTTTGATCCCCGATATTATCGGGATGCGATAAGCAGTATTTTCTATACTACCTAAAAATGTACAGACACAAAAAAACCTCTTGAGTTAACTCAAGAGGTTTTTAATGTTTTATTTGTCTCGTCCTGAAATAGCGTTACACAAAGAGTGTAACTAAATGAAAGACAAGCCTTACGTAAAAAGAACTCAGAAGGATTATACGCTGAGTTTTAAACTAAAAGTGGTTGAAGAAGTAGAAAGTGGACTACTTAATATCACGCAAGCTGCAAACAAATACGGCATTCAGGCAAAAAGTACTGTTCGCGATTGGTTAAGAAAGCATGGGGGATTAGATTGGGAACACAAATCCCGTTTGCCCTTGGAGAAATCACCAGAACAAAAACTACTAGAACTTGAAGCCAAAGTGCGACTACTGGAGAAGCAAAAAGCCTCTCTGGAAAAGAAGCTGGAGTTCACAGATAAGAAGGCTATCATTTTCGATATGATGATTGATATCGCAGAAGATGAGTTGAAGATCCCTATTAGAAAAAAGTCCTTACCTCAGCAGTTGATCGATTCAAAGCTGAACAAAAAGAAGGGGTAACCCTGGCCTGTAGGCTGTTGGGGGTCAATAGACAGGTTTATTATCGTTCCCTTAAAAGGACAAAACAAAAACAAGAAATAGCCACTCAAGTAGTAGCTATGATTCAAGAAGTACGTATGAAAATGCCGCGTATTGGCACTCGAAAATTATATCATTTACTCTACGAGCAACTCAGAGAGCTAAATGTTGGACGAGACAGATTATTTGCCATTATGAAAGCTAATCATTTACAGATAATGCCAAAGAAGCAATACCACATCACCACAAACTCACATCATCGTTTTAGAAAACACAAAAACCTGGTTGATGGATTGGTAGTTAAGTGCCCAGAGCAGGTTTGGGTCTCAGATATCACCTACATTGGTACACGAGAAAACCCGATGTATTTATCGTTGGTTACCGATGCCTACTCAAAGCTGCTCATGGGATATAATGTATCGACAAGCCTGGATGCTTCAGGTGCTCTGTCGGCTCTTAAAATGGCGATTGTCAATCGGAAATATCCTGAGAGAGAATTAATACACCATTCTGATAGAGGTCTACAATACTGTTGCGATGCCTATCAGCAGTTACTTGATCAGGCAACAATTACTTGTAGTATGACAGAAACTTATGACCCATATCAAAATGCTGTGGCAGAGAGAATCAATGGAATATTGAAACACGAATTTATCTTAGGTATCACCACTTCAGATGTAGAACTGATGGACAAACTCATCAAGCAAAGTATTTATATTTACAACCATGATCGACCGCATTGGAGCTGTTGGATGAATACACCAGCCTTTATGCATCAGCAAAACAAGGTCAAGATCAGAAACTATAGAAACAAAAATAGCATCGAGTTAAAACCCGATGCTATCTAATATTTTATCCTAAAATCTGTAACGCTTATTTAGGACTAGTCAATTTGAATATTATTTATTGAGGGAACGCGAATTCAAAATCCCATTCTCCGCCAATTTGCTTTATTCTTCCGCCTGTGGCAGGTTGATCAACTGAGAAAGTCGTAGTCAGCTCAGCA
This sequence comes from Reichenbachiella sp., assembly GCF_965233835.1. Taxonomy (GTDB): domain Bacteria; phylum Bacteroidota; class Bacteroidia; order Cytophagales; family Cyclobacteriaceae; genus Reichenbachiella. The sequence goes on along the minus strand of NZ_OZ247585.1, from coordinate 4,569,556 downwards.
GTTCCTACGGAAACAGTAACATCTGTTGTGCCATCTCTCACAATTACTTTGCCATCTGTACCTTCTTTAAATGCCCAGTTGCCATTGGCAGGCCAAACATTAGTATTGGGAGAGTTTGTAGTTGCATATGTTCCTCCATCTACACTGCCAGTAAATGTTAAAGTCATTGAAGACCAGTCTAGCGTAGATGCACCATCTGGAGGTGTAACATTGCTAAAAGAAGCCTGACCTTTGGTAAGAGCTTCCGCTATGGCGATCGTAGGATCTACGTCAGTACCTCCGTCGTCGTCATCTCCACCTCCACAACTCGCCATAGTTACTACGAGTGATAGAACCAGCGAGTACTTTAAAATGTTTAAAAAATGTTTCATTGTTGTTGTGTGTTTTAAAATAATTAAAATCCTAATTGATCAAAAATATATCATTTTGGATATTATACCTAATCACTTCCTCACATTTCGATCAATATTCTCTCTTTGTAGAGGAAATCTTAGGCTTGTGATGTTGTCAATTTGGGTCAGGCATCTTTTCTTACGATAGTGGCAGTCATTTCTCCTTCGCAAACAAGTTTGCCTCCAACTTTAGCAGTGCCTTTCATTTTAGCGATACCTCTTCTGATGGGAGCTAGCAATTCACAAGTAATCTCCAATGTATCACCCGGCAATACCATTTTTCTGAATTTGAATTTTTCAACACCCATAAAGTAGGCCCAGTAATTCTCAGGGTCTGGTACGGAAGTCAATACCAAGATACCTCCGATCTGCGCCATAGCTTCAATTTGAAGCACGCCAGGCATCACTGGATTGTCAGGGAAATGCCCCTGAAAAAATGGTTCGTTGAAAGTCACATTTTTGATACCAGCTACTGTCGTATCATCTTTATAAAAGATCTTGTCTATTAATAGAAAAGGATAACGATGAGGTAAAATTTTTGTGATTTGATTGATGTCAAAAGCCGCTGGCATCGTTGGATCATATGCCGGAACTACTGATTCGGTTTTTTCCATTCTAATATTATTAACAATTGTTTGATTTGATTTGAAGGTGGCAATTTAGTGGAAATTTCTTCAAGATACGTAGGCACTGTTTGAAATTTGATTTTGCATAAACTCCTCCACAAATCTTGTCTACCGATAGGCGAACTGTGAGATGATTCATAAGTTCTATACTCAAGTCATTTCGCAGCGCAGCGGAGAAATCTTCGTGAAAGAAAGGAGACTTGGCTTTCAATAATTGGATTGCACATCAGGATACGGAGGCCATTTTATGATGGTGGCGTTAATGAATGTCAAACCTTGGTACGCCTCATACCTCCGGCCAGCAAAAGAAGTGTTTGGTTACAATTTTACTCATGGCTTTAATGTTCGGTAGGTCTGTGGCTTTGACAATATCCAAAACAAGTCCTTTCTTAGTCAAAATCTTGATTTTCTGTCCACTGGATATGTAGGCCGAATTACTAATTTGTCCTGATCCAGTATAAAAGTCTAATTCCTCGTTGTTTAACTTATATTTTTTCTGGACTTGGCTTTTGAGTGTTTCAACCCATTCGTCTAGGGGCTTTTCGCTGGCCAAGATGATTTTGAAAATCTTTCGTTCGAGGAGTTTGGTGCTTAAACCCGATAGGACAGTATCCTTGTGCTCTCTCCAAAACTTCATAGACCCCCAAATGTCACTATCGTCGAGAAGTGCAAACAAATCCAGTATCTCTGGATCTTCCTCGAAATGTTTCAATTCTATGTTTCGCTCGAGTAGCATTTTCAGCGCAGGGGTGGCTTCTACATCAATCCCATTTTGCGTTAAGTATTTTGCTCTGGTAATGAGCTTTATGAGCATTTCCTCTCCACTTACAGCTGTTTTGTGAAGATAAACTTGCCAATACATTAATCGGCGGGCACTAAGGAAGTTCTCTATACTATAGATTCCCTTTTCTTCCACTACGATTTCATCATCATACACATTGAGCATATTAATGATTCGTTCTGATCCAATGTGTCCTTCCGATACTCCCGTGAAGTAAGAGTCCCTTTTTAAATAATCTAGTCGGTCGATATCCAGTTGGCTGGAGACCAATTGGTAAAAGAATTTTCTTGGGTATTGGTTGGTGAATATTTGTAGCGCTGTGGTCAGCGCACCGTTAAATTCTTTATTCAAACGTTCGAAAAAGAGAACAGATATTTTCTCGTGAGTTACATTGTTGAGCAGATTGAATTCCAATGTATGAGAAAATGGACCGTGTCCTATATCATGCAGCAAAATAGCAATCAGGCATGCTTCAAATTCTTCGTCCGAAATTTCTATCCTTTTTGAGCGCAAGCTATACAACGCTTGCTGCATCAAATACATTGACCCAATAGCATGGTGAAAACGAGTATGCAATGCCCCTGGGTAAATAAGGCTCGTAAGACCTAGCTGTTTGATCTGACGTAGGCGTTGAAAGAAGGGATGTTCTATGATTTCAAAAATCAGGTCGTTGGGAATAGTAATAAAGCCATAGACCGGATCATTAATGATTTTGTTTTTATTAGTCATCAAATTGAGATGTGATTAGTAGGTAGTTGTTTCCGGTTTCCCTTATTTTGAACCTTAGTCAAGTTAGACATTCGATTTATTCAAAGAAATACACAATATGCGAAATTATGAAATATTATGGGCCGATGACGAGATTGATCTCTTAAAGCCTCATATACTTTTTTTGAATAACAAAGGATACAATGTGACACCGGTCAACAGTGGTTCGGATGCATTGGATGAAATGAACAAAAATGTTTTTGATGTAGTTTTTCTTGACGAAAATATGCCTGGACTTACTGGTCTGGAGACGCTTGCAGAGATTAAGACCCATCACCCCAACGTACCCGTGGTGATGATCACGAAAAGTGAAGAGGAACATATCATGGAGGAGGCGATTGGCGCAAAGATTGCTGATTATCTAATCAAACCCCTCAACCCAAATCAGATATTACTTTCTGTAAAGAAAATCCTCGACAACAAGCGTTTGGTGACTGAAAAAACCAACATGAGTTACCAGCAGGATTTTAGAAACATAAGTTCTGCAGTAAACGAAAATCTCGATTTTCAAGAATGGATTGATGTTTACAAGAAAATGGTCTATTGGGAACTTGAAATAGACGATACCGAAGAGCGCGCGATGGCCGAGGTGCTTAACATGCAAAAAGATGAGGCCAATTCGGAGTTTTGTGAATTTATTACTTCTCATTATGCCACTTGGCTCAATGATCCAAATGCCGAAAAACCGCTGCTTTCTCATCGAATTATGCGAGAACAGGTATTTCCTTTATTGGAAGAAAAGAAGCCGGTGTTTTTCTTTTTGATCGACAACTTGAGATACGATCAGTGGGAAATCCTTGAACCTATCATTTCTGAATACTACAATGTAGAAAAGGAAGTGCCTTTTTACGCCACACTCCCAACAACAACAGCGTATTCAAGAAATTCAATTTTTAGTGGCATGTTGCCAGACGAAATGGCCAAGAAGCACAGTGATATTTGGATTTCGGAAGATGGGGAAGAAGGGAAGAATATGCAGGAAGAGGAATTTCTCAGAAGAAATTTGAAAAGAAACAATCATGATATCAGTTTCTCCTATCACAAGATTTTGCAAAAGCAGCAAGGTAGGCAGCTTGTTACCAACGTAAACAATCTGCTCAACAATGACTTGAATGCGATTGTATATAACTTCATTGATGTATTGTCTCATGCTCGTACAGATATGAAAATGATCAGAGAGTTGGCACCAGATGAGCCGGCATACAGGTCTCTGACTTTATCCTGGTTCAAGCATTCTACTTTATTGGAGCTACTTCAGATTTTGGCCCAAAAGGATGTGAAGGTAATTATCACCACGGATCATGGAACCATTCGCGTCAAGAAGCCATACAAGATTGTGGGAGACAAAAAAACCAACACAAACCTCAGATATAAGGTAGGTAAGAATCTAAATGTGGATGATACTGAAGGGGTATTTATCTGTAGAAACCCTGAGGAACTTCATCTGCCTAAAGAAAATGTTTCAAGTTCCTATATTTTTGGAATGAAGGATGATTTCTTTGTATATCCAAATAATTACAATCACTTTGTAAATTATTATAAGGATACCTTCCAGCATGGGGGGATTTCTATGGAAGAAATGATTGTTCCTTTGATTCACCTAACACCTAAGAGTTAATAACAGTGCAACTAATACTATCTGATCTGGGAGAAATAGATACCGTCGCTCAGAAAATCATTGATTATGCCGATAATGAATCTATTTGGCTTTTTGAGGGTGAAATGGGGACTGGTAAAACGACATTGATAAAGGCCATTTGTAAACAAATGGGAATTGTAGATGAAACCAGTTCACCCACTTTTGCCTTGGTTAATGTGTATGAAAATGAAAAAGCAGAAGAATTTTATCATTTTGACTTTTATAGAATCAATGATGAGGTAGAAGCTATCGATATTGGAGCGGATGAGTATTTCTACTCCGGTCGTCCATGCTTTATAGAATGGTCTGAGAAGATACCATCACTCACTCCGCAAAAAAACCTAAAAATTAGTATTAACTTAGATGCTGAAAGGAATCGTATGATCAGCCTCAGTAAGCATGAATAAGCATTTGATGGGAAGTAGCGTGTCCGCGCTGGTAGAAGAATCTAAATTATATCCTCAGGAAAAATTGGCCGCAATCCGAACGTCCAATAAGTCATTGAATATTGGCATTCCAAAAGAAAATTCAACCTACGAAAACAGAGTTCCCCTCACACCAAAAGCAGTTGGAGCATTAACAAGCCAGGGGCATAAAGTGCTCATCGAGGCTGGGACAGGTAACGCAGCTAATTTTTTTGATAAAGAATACACTGAGGCTGGCGCCAATATCACCAAGAGTGCGAGTGAGGTATTTAAATCTGATATGATCATCAAAGTAGAGTTTCCAACTAAGAAGGAAATAGAAATGATGAGCATGGGTAAAACTATTATTTCTACCATTCATGCGGATAAAGATCTTGGGCAACGGTTGTCTCTATTGAATCAAAAGAAAGCTACTTCAATAGGTTATGAGTTTATTGAAGATCAAATAGGAGGTCTGCCGATCGTTAGAGCAATGAGTGAAATAGTAGGAGCGGTTGTAATACCTACAGCAGCTGAGTATCTCACGACCAATCAAGGTGGAATAGGAATAATACTTGGTGGCATTACTGGCGTGCCTCCGACCAATGTAGTGATATTGGGGGCAGGCACTGTAGCCGAATACGCCGCTAGGACAGCACTAGGATTGGGAGCTTCGGTAAAAGTTTTTGATAAACATCTGTACAAACTACATCGACTCAAGCATATCCTTTCGTCACCAATATTTACCTCTACGATAGATCAGGTAGCGCTTAAGAAGGCTCTAATGGAAGCTGATGTAGTGATTGGGGCGGTGCGAGCGGATAAGGGCGTACTTAAGAAAATTGTGAGCGAAGACATGGTAAAGGCCATGAAAAGTAGTGCGGTAGTGGTCGATGTGAGTATTGATGAGGGAGGGTGTTTTGAAACTTCCCGTCCCACTAATCTTAAAAACCCAGTTTTTGAAAAGTTTGGCGTGAAGCACTATTGTGTACCAAACATAGCTTCAAAAGTCCCAAGAACTTCGACGAAAGTACTTAGCAATATTTTCACCCCAATATTGAATAGTATTGCCAATAATGGAGGGGTGGATCAGATGATCTTCGAAAATAAATGGTTTATGAAAGGAGTATATACTTATAAAGGGTATATGACCAATTATCATTTGTCTGAAAAGTTCAAGTTAAGGTTCAAAGACCTTAACCTGCTCATGGCCGCAAGATTTTAGGCTTAGTTTTCCCCGTTACATTCAGCTAATGCTTTTTCAGCCTCATCAGCTCTGCGTTTGGCGGTTGTGGCCTGCTCCTTAGCAAATTCAGATAGTTTAGTCTGCTCCTTAAGCTGCAGTTTTGTTTCTTCGAGTTCCTTTTTCAGTTGTGCATTTTCGGCTTCAAGTTCACCAGTGCAAGAAGATAATGAGAAAGCGGTAACTAAGGCTAGTGCCAGGACGGTGCGTTTAATATTCATTCTGAGAAGGATTGATTTTTATAATTCTTTAAAGTAGTTATAAATTAGAATACTTCCAATGAAAACACCTGCTTTTGGCTTTAATTTATAATTGAGCTTCTAATATTGCAATTTTTGCTTCAGCATCAGCCTTTTTCTTTTTTTCCATAGCCACTACCTGCTCTGGGGCATTATTTACAAATTTTTCATTGCTGAGCTTTTTATCAATACCCACTATAAAACCTTTCAGTCTTTTGATTTCCTTCTCAGCTTCCTCTTTCTGGTCTTCTGCATTTGCATGCTCTCCAAGTGGAACGAAGAATTCCGTTCTATTTACAATGAAGCTAGCAGCATTTTCAACTTTCTCATCGGTAGCTGTAATGGAAGCTACGTTAGCCAGTTTTTTAATTACAACTTCATAAGCGCTGAACTCAACGATCTCTTGTTTTTTGATGAACAGGTCAAGTGCATCTTTTGGTGAGATGCCGGTACTGTTTCTTACATTTCTTACGTTAGAAATGATTTCAAATATTTCAGCAGTTTGCTTCAACTCATTTTTGTCAAATGATGCTTGCGTAGGCCATTGCGCTATAATCAAGTAATCGTCTTCATTTCGTTGCTTGATACTTTTCCAGATTTCTTCTGAAATAAATGGCATAAATGGATGCAAAACACGTATCAACTGCTCTATGAATCCAATGGCCTGATCAACTGTTTTCGGATCGGTAGGCTGCTGATAGGCCGGTTTGATCATCTCCAGATACCAAGAGCAGAAATCATCCCAAACCAATTTGTAGGTGGCCATCAAAGCTTCAGATAAACGAAATTTGGAGAATAAATCGTTTATCTCTTCAAGTGCTTCGTTAAATCGGTTTTCAAACCAGGAAGCAGCCACGGCTCCTGCTGGGTCTTGCGCAATATCCTGAACTTCCCATGATTTAATTAATCTAAAAGCATTCCAAATCTTATTGGAGAAGTTCCGTCCTTGTTCACACAACTTTTCGTCAAATAGCAAATCATTGCCGGCCGCTGAACTCAAGAGCATACCCACCCTTACGCCATCAGCTCCATATTGATCAATAAGACCAAGAGCATCAGGAGAATTGCCCAGAGATTTGGACATTTTTCTTCGTTGTAAATCACGCACCATTCCTGTGAAATAAACTTTTTCAAACGGTTTGTCTTTACCAAATTCATAGCCTGAAATGATCATTCTAGCCACCCAAAAGAAGATGATATCCCATCCTGTTACCAGAACCTGAGTAGGGTAATAATATTTATATTCTTCATTGTCTGGGTTTCTGAATCCATCAAACACCGAAATGGGTAGCAGAGCACTGCTAAACCAGGTATCTACAACATCTTCATCTCGTTTTAAATCATCAAGCGTGAGTGATTGGTCTCCAGTGTCTTTTCTAGCCATTTCTAACGCCTCTTCTGGTGTTTTACCAACGGCTACTCCGTTTTCTCCATAGTAGTAAGCAGGAATCTGTTGCCCCCACCATAGTTGGCGAGAAATAGGCCAATCCTTAATGTTTTCTAGCCAGTGCTTGTAGGTGTTCTTGAACTTTTCAGGAAAAAATTCAATGTTGTCATTCATTACATTTTCTAGTGCTGGTGTCACTAGTTTTTGCATGTCTACAAACCACTGTAGAGAAAGCTTAGGCTCGATGGCCGTATCAGGATTTCTTTCGGAGAAACCTACTTTGTGTCTTAGATTTTCAGTTTTGACTAGGCTGCCTAAGTTTTTTAATTCTTTAGAAATTAACTTTCTAGCACTTTCTCGGGTTTCACCCACATAGAATTGAGCTTTTTCATTCAGTGTACCATCGTCATTAAGAATGTCAATAGTCTCCAGATTGTGCTTTTGCCCCAAATCATAGTCATTGGTGTCGTGCGCGGGTGTCACTTTCAAACATCCCGTCCCGAATTCGATGTCCACGTATTCGTCCTCAATGATAGGAATTACACGATTTACTAAAGGGACAATGGCCTTTTTGCCTTTGAGATGTGTATATCTTTCGTCGTTAGGGTTGATGCAAATTGCTGAATCACCCAAGATGGTTTCAGGACGAGTAGTTGCAATAGTTACAAACTCATCTGACCCTTCAATCGCATATTTGACATGATAAAGGGCAGCATCTACATCCTTATAAATTACTTCTTCATTTGAAATGGTGGTTTGGGCTGTGGGATCCCAGTTCACCATTTTATAATCGCGGTATATGAATCCTTTTTTGAAATAACTGATGAAAACTTCTTGTACAGCATCTGAGTTTTTCTCATCCATGGTGAAAAAAGTTCGATCCCAGTCGCAAGAAGCACCTAGTCTTTGTAGCTGATTTAGAATAATACCACCGTATTTTTCTTTCCATTCCCAGGCATGTGATAGGAATTCTTCTCTGGTTAGATCCGATTTTTTAATGCCTTGTTCACGCAACATGCCTACTACTTTTGCCTCGGTTGCAATAGACGCATGATCCGTGCCTGGGATCCAGCAAGCCTCTTTTCCTTCCATTCTGGCTTTCCTGATCAATACATCCTGGATGGTATTGTTGAGCATATGCCCCATATGCAGCACACCCGTTACATTTGGAGGAGGAATGAGGATGGTATAGGGCTCTTTTTCAGGATTTGGCTCTGAATGAAAAAAACCTTTATCTAGCCATTCTTGGTAGATTTTCCCTTCAACTTCCGCTGGATTATATTTTGTAGAAATGGACATTGCTCGTCATTAAAAAAATTGAACGGCAAAATTATAAAATTTCGGCGCATAGCCATTTTTTTTAGTAGCTAATGTCTGAGCTATTTTGACATAAGGAGCAATAAAAAAGGAACACTCTTCAAGCGTTCCTTTTTCAATTTGATATATTATATGGGTTATGCCTCAGTTTCAGCCGAAACTTCTTCCTCTACACCATTGATTTTATTACGGATTCCTATTTCCATTTCTTCCATCAATTCTGGATTATCAAGAAGTAAGTTCTTCACAGAATCTCTACCTTGACCAAGTTTATTGCCTTTGTAAGAGAACCATGAGCCAGCTTTGTTGATGATCCCAAGTTCTACGCCTAAGTCAATAATTTCACCTACTTTAGAAATACCTTCTCCGTACATGATGTCGAATTCTACAACTTTGAATGGTGGAGCTACTTTGTTTTTCACCACCTTCACTCTGGTTCTGTTTCCTAACACGTTGTCAGCACTCTCTTTGATTTGACCAATTCTTCTGATATCTAGTCTAACCGAAGAGTAGAATTTTAGGGCATTACCACCTGTTGTAGTTTCAGGGTTTCCGAACATCACGCCAATTTTTTCGCGCAGCTGGTTGATGAAAATACAAGTACAACCAGTTTTGTTAATCGCACCGGTTAACTTTCTTAGGGCCTGACTCATCAATCGAGCCTGAAGTCCCATTTTGCTATCGCCCATTTCTCCTTCTAGTTCAGCTTTTGGCACCAAAGCAGCTACAGAGTCAATTACAATAATGTCGATAGCTCCCGAGCGAATCAAATGTTCGGCAATTTCTAAAGCTTGCTCTCCATTGTCTGGTTGAGAGATAAGGAGGTTTTCAGTATCTATTCCTAGTTTTTCGGCATATACCTTATCAAAAGCATGCTCTGCATCAATAAATGCAGCCATGCCTCCTTGCTTCTGAGCTTCGGCAATGCAGTGAAGCGTAAGGGTAGTTTTACCTGAAGACTCCGGACCATAAATCTCAACGATTCTACCTCTGGGGACACCGCCTACTCCGAGTGCAATGTCTAGGCTTACAGAGCCAGTTGGGATAGAAGGGATGTCTATTACACTTTCATCAGATAATTTCATAACGGCCCCTTTTCCGTATGATTTCTCCAACTTATCTATGGTTAACTGTAGCGCTTTTAGTTTTTCGTTATTTTCACTCATGATGAGATTGTTTTCAGGTTCTAAATGGAAGCGCAAGTTATTTGAAAATGATGACTATTCGAATATTCTGCCCGACACATTAATTATAAAAATATTAGCAAATATATATTGATTTAATTGACAAATTAAAGTAAATACTAAAAAAATTAGTAAATCAGTATTTCTTTCACTTTTGGAAGTTGCGGTCTATAATTGTACTGAATTAATGAATCAATTTTGCATGTTTTGACAAACCGAATGAAGAAAAATTGGAAGTGGTTGATTCTGGTAGTAGCAGTGTTTTTTTTAGTATCTAAAGCTCCTCTTGTGAGCTATCTTCTCATGCAGGGACAAGGTCAGTTAGAGGTACTTTGGAATGCCAGGCCTGTGGATGAATTTCTAAAAGAATCAGGGGATCAAAAATTGAAGGCAAAATTGCTACAGGTAGAAGAGGTTAAGGCTTTCGCAAAAGAGGAATTGGGCTAAGACTCAGAGGGACTTTACACAACTATTTATGATCAAAAGGGAGAGGATATTTTATGGAATCTCACCGCTTGTGAGCCATTTGCCCTGCACTCAATGGAGTGGTCCTTTCCAATAGTTGGGGATGTTTCTTACAAGGGTTTTTTTGACTTGAAAAAGGCAAAATATGAAGAGCAAAAGCTGAAAGAAAAAGGGTTCGATACTCGCATTAGACCAGTTAATGCATGGTCAACATTGGGATGGTTTAAAGACCCTATTTTATCAAATAATTTGGAGCGCAACGAAGGACAGTTGGCTGAGTTATTTATACATGAAATCACACATGCTAACGTCTTTCTTAAAGATTCTTTAACGTTCAATGAGAATTTGGCATCGTTTATTGGCGAACAAGGAGCCATGCTGTTCTTGATAAAAAAATATGGAAAACAAAGTACTTTATTTGATGAGTACAAAAAGTCTGAAAATGACGCACAAAATTTTGTTAAACATTGCTTAAAAGGAGTTTCAGAATTGAATGAGTTATACGCTGGCTTTACGAATGAAATGATATTGTTAGAAAAAGAAAAAGCAAAGGAATCGTACATTAAAGAGTGGGTGAGAGAGTTAGACTCTATACCGTTCAACAACTCCAAGGCGTATACTGGTAGATTTAAAAATAAGCTCCCGAATAATGCTTTTTTTATGGCCTTTGAGAGATATGATTCTAAGAAGGAGTCCTTCGATCTACAACTTTATAATGAGTTTGATGGTGATCTGAAGGGGTTCATTAAGTTTTACATCGAGAATAGTGAGGGGCTTTAGTTATATTTCCTTTGTATTAAATAATTGTTATGTCTTCAAGGATCGGCAGGTTAAGCAAATATTATTTGTGAATTTGCGTGAAGAAATTATTAATCTAAATTTCATGCATATAAGTTTAATCACTTACTAGTTATGTCAGGTAATAAAAAAATCCTAGTTGTAGATGATGAGGTTGATATTCTAGACCTATTGAAATATAATCTTGAGAAAGAAGGATATCAGGTAGAGGTAGCGGATAATGGAATTAAGGGAGTAGAGGTTGCTCAGTCTTTTGTCCCAGACTTGATTCTATTGGATATCATGATGCCGGGTCAAGATGGGGTGGAGACCTGTCGTCAGTTGAGAGAAGTCAAATCGCTAGCGAGTACATTTATATTGTTTCTTACCGCAAGGGTAGAAGAGTACTCCGAAATTGCTGCTTTTGATAGCGGTGCAGATGACTACCTTACCAAGCCCATCAAGCCAAGAGCACTGATGAGTCGAATCAATGCCATTTTTCGAAGATCAAAAAAAGAAGTGGACGAGGATGAAAAAATCACGGCAGGCGACTTGGTGATTGACAGACGTAGTTATGTGGTATCTCAAGACGGAAAGGAATTCACTTTACCAAAAAAAGAATTTGAACTTTTGTTCTTTTTAGCCCAGCACCCGGGTAAAGTTTTTAGCAGAGATGATCTGTTGGTTAATATTTGGGGAACTGACGTTTTTGTATTAGCCCGAACTGTAGATGTTCATATCAGAAAGGTTCGTGAGAAAATAGGCGATGGTTATATATCCACTATTAAAGGCGTAGGGTATAAATTTGAGTTAGACTAATTATCGCTCGATGTTATTGAATTCCAAAGGGCTCGCTCTGATACTGGCCGCCAGTATTGCCATTATTATAGGGGTAAGTCTTCTTCTGATCCCGGAGCTTCCCAATTTCGTTTTTTGGATGGTGCCAATTATAAGTTTTGGTACTAGCTACATTCTTATTAATGTCGTACTTGAATTTTTGTTTTTCAAAGAGCTGAGAAACATTTACGAAATGTTTGAGAAAATTCGAAACAATGATTTGGCCACTTTGAAGCCAGAAAGATCTTACGGTCATAGTTCCCTAAATCAAATACAACAAGAGATTTATTCTTATGCGCACGTCAAGCAGTCGGAGATAGATGAATTAAAACAGATGGCCAAATTCAGGCGTCAATTCCTAGCTGATGTATCTCATGAATTGAAAACTCCAATTTTTGCTGCACAGGGATTTGTGCACACTTTGTTGGATGGAGCAATAGATGATAAGTCTATTCGAATGAAATTCTTAAAAAAGGCGGCTAAAAATCTCGACGGTTTAGATGCGCTGGTCCAGGACCTGCTTACGGTATCTCATATGGAGGCGGGAGATATTACTATGCAATTCGAATCAACAAATATTTGTGAGGTTGTTGAGGAAATTTTTGATCAACTAGAAGATCGTGCTGCCAAAAAAGGAATTGAGTTGAAATTGAATAGTGGAGAAGAGAATAAAATTTTGGTTTTAGCGGACAACCAGAGAATTCATCAGGTGTTTGTCAATCTTATTTCTAATGCTATTAAGTATTCGGATGAAAATGGAGAAGTTGTTGTGACATTAACTCCAAACAAAGAAAAACTTGATATTTCAGTTCATGATAATGGTATCGGTATTCCACCTGAGCACCTTAATCGTATTTTTGAACGATTCTATCGCGTGGATAAAAGTAGGTCAAAGGCTCAAGGAGGTACTGGATTGGGACTTTCGATTGTCAAACATATTGTAGAGGCCCATTCGAGCGAGGTTAAAGTGGTTAGCAATATTGGCCAAGGCTCCTCTTTTAGTTTTGAGCTTGAGCTTTATCAATCGAAGTAGATTTTTTTGGACATCTTTTCTTATTCCTAGAATTCACTAATTACATTGCCATCATGAAGAAGAATGTTTGGAATGCTGATGAAATGATTGTTTATGAGGATGAAAATTATGCTATTATCAACAAGCCCCCATATTTATCTACACTTGAGGATAGAAACGATCAATCAAATGTATTAAGCCTTTTTAGAGCAATTGATAGTAATTATCAAGTATGTCACCGATTGGATAAAGAAACAAGCGGGGCTTTGCTTCTAGCAAAGAATGATGAGTCTTACAGACATGCAGCTTTACAATTTCAAGAAAGAGATGTAGAGAAAATATATCATGCTTTGGTCAAAGGTCGTTTTTTGAATGAGGCGATACAAGTTGATGTTCCGCTTAGAACTTCTGGGTCAGGGAAGGTGGTTTTTGATAAGCGCAGAGGTAAAGAAGCAACAACCCTGATTCGGCCTAAACAGTTCTTTAGAGATTACACATTAGTTGAAGCAAAACCATTGACCGGGCGTACTCATCAGATCCGGGCTCACTTATCGTATCTTGACTTTCCAATTTGTGGAGACACGATGTATGGTGGAGAAGCTATTTTCCTTTCTTCACTGAAAAAGGATTTCAAGAAAAAGCAGCACGAAGAAGAAAGGCCATTGTTCAGCCGGGTAGGATTGCATTCTTATTCAATAAAACTAACAAATGTTAATAAAAATATTATTCTGAAAATATGCGATTATCCAAAGGATATGCATATTATTATGAAAAAACTTAATAAGTTCAATTAGTTTTTAAAAAATGGAAAAATATTATCTTTTTCCTGGTTGTTTTAGAAATGTCGCCAAATGCAACATCAGTTTAAATATTGTCAATAAAGTTTCATAAATGTTGCCAAAATAGTAATATTGCCATTACTAGAATTGGCTGTATTGAGATATTAGCAATTTCAGGGCAGTTAGTTCGCTTTTTGAAATAAAGAATTAAACCAACTTCTAACATCATGAGATGGGCGAAGATTTTTTATTTTATTTTTTAACTAAACCATATTTTATTATGAGAAAACTATTACTGATTTTCTTGTTCGTATCGGGCTTGATGGTTCAAGCTTCCGCACAGGACAGGACAGTTTCTGGTAAGGTTTCGTCTGCAGAAGACGATTCTACCCTTCCAGGCGTGACGGTTGTACTTAAAGGTACAACAACCGGTACCACTACCGATTTGGATGGTAACTATAAGTTATCAGTTCCTTCAGAAGGTGGAACTCTAGTTTATTCTTTTGTGGGTCTTGCGACTCAAGAGGTTGAAATTGGTTCTAGAAGTGTAATTGATCTAGTGATGCAACCAGATGCTCAGCAATTGACGGAAGTTGTTGTTACAGCATTGGGTATTTCTAGAGAAAAAGCTTCATTAGGATACTCTGTTCAAGAAGTTGGCGGAGATGATATCGAAAAAGCAAAAGAGGTAAACATTGTTAACGCACTTCAAGGTCAAGTAGCTGGTGTACAGATTAATGGTACTACTGGTTCTTTGGGTGGTTCTTCTAGAATTACTATTAGAGGTGTAAACTCTTTGACTGGTGGAAACCAGCCTCTATTTGTAGTTGACGGTGTGCCAATGGACAACAGAAACTTTGCAACTTCTTCTCAACAGAGAGGATTTGGTAGCGGTTCTTACGACTATGGTAACTCTGCTTCTGATATTAACCCTGCTGACATCGAGTCTATGTCTGTATTGAAAGGTGCTGCGGCAACTTCTCTTTATGGATCTAGAGGTAGTAATGGTGTAATTGTTATTACTACTAAAAAAGGATCTAAAGGAAAAGGTATTGGAGTAAGTGTTAACTCTGCTGTTACATTCGACAATGCTTTCAGATTGATCGATCACCAGAGAGAATATGGTGGAGGTGCTTCTTATGGAACTGCTTCAGGATTCAATGAATTCTACGAAAATGGACAGTTAAACTATGCTCCTGCGTACGGTAAAGATGGTTCTTGGGGACCTAAGTATGATGGAACAAGATACGTAAGACACTGGGATTCTTGGGATCCTAATAATGCTCAGTATGGTGAAACAAGACCATGGACTGCAGCAGAGGGAGATTACAAGGATTTCTTTGAGACTGGTGTAACTATGAACAACTCTGTTTCTATTACTTCAGGACACGACAACGGATCTTTCAGATTGAGTTATACTAATGTTAACCAAGATGGTATTCTTCCAAATTCTAATTTGAGTAGAAATACAATCACATTTGGTGCAACTCAAAACTTGAGCGAAAAATTAACAGCTAATTTCTCGGGATCATATGTTTATACTGATGTGAGAGGTAGAAACGTAACTGGGTATGACAACAAAAACCCAATGCAAGCATTTACTCAATGGTACCAGGTTCAATTGGACATGGACAGATTGAAGGATTATACGTTGGATGATGGTGTAACACAACAAACTTGGAATGCTCGAGGTATCACTAAAGATGCTTCTGGTAACTTGTTGAGCTACAACCACGCTCCTAACTACTTTGACAACCCTTACTGGGTACGATACAAAAACCTTCAGAACGATAATCGTAATAGATTCTATGGAAACATGGAGTTAGTTTATGACATCACTGACGATATCAAAGTAAGTGGTAAAGTAATGAGAGATGGTTATTCTTCTCAGGCTTACGAAGGTATTGCTCCAGGTGGGGTTGACCAGTCTGAGTACAGAGAGACTACTCGTCACTTTGCTGAAATGAACTATATGGGTATGATCATGTACAACAAAACGTTGGATGATCTTTCTATTAGTGCAAGTCTAGGTGGAAACATCATGAAGCAGAACTACAACAGAACAATCAACGAGACTGTTGGAGGTTTGGCACTAGCAGGTTTCTGGAACTTAGGAAACTCAGTTCAGTCACCTAAAATAGATACTTATGAAGATCAGAAGAAAATTAATTCTGTATTTGCTACAGCTTCTCTTGGATTCAAAAACATTGTGTTCTTGGATTTGACAGCTAGAAATGACTGGTCTTCTGCATTGAGCAAGACTGACAGATCTTACTTCTACCCATCAGCTACGACTAGTTTCGTATTCTCTGAAATTGTTCAGCCTTCATGGTTGTCAATGGGTAAAGTTAGAGTGGCATTCGGTCAAGCTGGTAACGATGCGAATGCATACCAGTTAGATGATGTTTACAACCCATTAGCTCCGAACTTTGGGCCATATTCTAGATATACTGTTCCAGATACGCGAAACAACCCTGACTTGGTTAATGAGTTGACTACTGAATTCGAAGTAGGAGTTGAAATGAGCTTCTTGGACAACAGAGTTGGATTCGATTTAGCATACTATGATAGAACTACTGATGATCAAATCATGCAAGTAGCTTCTTCTTCTACAACTGGTTACACTGCTAAGTGGGTAAATGCTGGTTCTATGAGAAACAGAGGTATTGAATTGATGATTAATGCTGTGCCTTTGAAAATGGGTGACTTCCAGTGGGATGTTAACTTCAACATGGCTACTTACAACAACGAAGTTGTATCATTGGCTGAAGGAGTTGATGAAATCGCAATGGGCGGTACTTGGGCAGCTGACTTGAGAATTGTAGAAGGTGAGTCTTACATGGGACTTTATGGTCAGGCATGGGAAAGACACGAGAACGGTGGTGTTTTGGTTGATGCTGACGGAAACCCAATCGCTCAAGATGATAGAACTTTCTTAGGTTCAGCTATTGCTGATTACACTGGAGGATTCAGAAACACTTTCACTTGGAAAGGCATCTCTGCATCTGCTTTGATTGACTTCCAAAAAGGTGGAGTGGTTCACTCAACTTCTTTGCAGTGGGCTAATTATTCAGGTATGACTCCTGAAAGTGTATGGCAAGACGGTGTGGATATTAGAGAGAATGGCTACATTTTCCCTGGTGTAAATGCTGATGGAAGTGCAAATACTACAGCGATTGATGCACAAGGTTATTTCCAATCTTACTGGAATGTAGCTGCACCAAACGTATATGATGCCAGCTTTATCAAGTTGAGAGAAGTTTCTTTGAGCTATACAATTCCTAATAACGTTCTTGGTGGATTCCCAATTAGAGATTTGACTGTTGGAGCTTTTGGTAGAAACTTGGCTGTATTGAGCAGCGATCTTCCATACTTGGATCCTCAGGCTACTACAGGTACAGGTAACAGACAAGGTCTTGAAAATGCTCAGGTTCCTTCTACTCGTTCTGTTGGATTCTCCGTTAACTTTAAACTTTAATTCTTAGAATCGAAGATTATGAAAATAGTAAATAAATTAAAATATATAGGACTTGCTATGCTCACGCTTTTTGTGAGTGCCTGCGAAGAGGGGTTTGATGATATCAATACTGATCCAAACTCTCCAGTTGAGGTGCCGGCAAGTACACTTTTGACTAATGGTATATTCAATGTGGGATATACTTATTGGGACAGAGATTTAAACTTTGAGTTTGGTGAACTAATGGTTCAGCACATGGCTCAAAACGAGTATACTGAGGAGCAGCGCTATTCGTTTGCTACATCAGATTTTAACTTCAGATGGGGTAACCTTTACTCTGGACAAAATGTGGCGGCTCCAACTGGAGGTCTATATGACTTGTCAGTGGCTAGAGCGTTGGTAGAGGAAAATGAGAACCTATCTGACGCGCAGCGTGCAAATCAGTTGGCTGTGATTGACATTTACATGTCTTTCGGATTCCAAACGATTACAGATTTGTGGGGTGATGTTCCTTACTCTCAGGCTTTCCAGCCTGGAGAATATCCATTCCCTGCTTATGATGCTCAGGCAGACATTTATACAGGTATGATTAGTACTGTTACCAATGCTGTGAATAGCATTGATACGTCTGTAGATGGATTTACCTCGGGTGACATTCTTTTTAGTGGCGACATGGCTGCTTGGGAAGCATTTGGTAACGCGCTGTTGATTAGAATGGGTATGAGAGTAGGTAATTCAGCGGCTGTTGCAGCTGGATTTGGAGGTACACTTCCTACTTCAGATATCATGCTTACTTTTGATGCAAATCAAGATGTAGCGAACCCATTCTATCAGGACAAAGTAATCTCTTCTAGAGATGACTTTAGAATTTCAGCAGAATTGGTAGCTGCGATGAACGCTCAATCAGATCCTAGATTGGCTATGTATGCGATGCCTGCTCCAGGTTCGACTGAGATAGTTGGTATGCCTTACGGCCTTGGTGATGGAGCTGCGTTTACGTTGAAAAACTCTACTTCAGATATCCATACTAATATCGAGGATGATCCTACTGCACCTGCTTATTTGTTCTCTATGGCTGAACTTGAGTTCTTTAGAGCTGAGGCGATTGTTAGTGGGTATATCACAGGTAATGATGCTACTGCATTTGCTGCGGCAATTGATCATTCGGTTGCTCAGTGGGGTGCTTCTAGCCCAGGATATGGCGCTTCTATTGCTTATGGATCTTCTAATGCTGAAAAATTAAATGCCATTGCACTTCAGAAGTGGATTGCACTTTATACTAACGGTGTTGAGGCATTTGCTGAGTGGAGAAGATTGGACCATCCTGCTTTGACACCTAGTGCAAATATGGCACCTGGTGTTACAGGCATTCCTGTAAGAATGTTGTACCCTAACACTGAAGACGGTACTAACGGTGATAATCTTGCTGCGGTAGGAACAGTTGATTTGGGTACTCCTGTGGGTTGGGATAACTAAGTTTGAATATTCCAATTTTTTATTCAACTTCTGGATTAAACTAAACGATCCAGAAGTTGAATAAATCATCACTAACTTTTAAATAAAGATTAAATGAAAAAAATACTTAATATAGCAATCGTTGCTTTACTAACATTGACCATTGTGTCATGTAAGGACGATTTACCTGCTGGGGAAGGTATTCCCCAAATATATGTGACTGGTGCTACTACCGCTCTACCGACTGCAGTTGAAGAGTATAGCGTAGGAGATGCTGGGTCTGCCACCTGGTCTGTAAGTGATGCTGCAGTAGCATCTGTTTCAGGAAGTGGTAGTACAGCTAATGTAACATTCTTAAGTCCTGGTGATGTAAGAGTTACAGCAACTATCGGATCTGAGTCTGGATATGTAGATGTTCGTGTTTCTAGTGTAGGAGCCGGTGTTAGCGTTTCTTATGATAAAGATGGATTGTTGAGAAAGGACAGTACAGGTACTGTTACTTTCAGCTTTGATGCACCTTTGGCTTCTGATCCTTTGTTTGGATTGAAAGGCACAGCTGATGCTGCTTTGGTGACAGTAGGAGCTTTAGCTGGAAGTGCTGACAAATATACAGTTGGCGTTACAGGTGGGACTGGAAACGGTACCGCTATGGCATACTTGAGAGACGTGATTGTTGCTGATAATTATGGTGGAGATAAAGCTGACACAATTGAAGTGGCTTTGTTTACTATTGATAATGTTCAACCAACAATGACGGAGTTTTCGCAGGAAGGAAATCTTTCGGGAACGGCTACTTGGGGTTCTGATGCTTCTGCATCTGTTACCTTCAACGAGGCTGTAAGAGCAGCTATGACTGATGCTGCTGATACTGCGATATGGGTATATTACACATATACTCGTGATATGGTAGCTGGGGCAACCGCTCAAACAGATTCTGTTGCAATGGTTTCTGATGATATGATCACATGGACTGCTACTCTAACAGTACCAGATAGTATTTCAAGTGGAAATTCATTTAGCTATGTGAAAATTGAAGGAAATTTCCTTGATTTAGCTGGTAATGAGCCGGTAAATGACCTTTCAGCGCCGATGAATTATACAATGGACCTAGATGGGCCTGTTATTAATCCAACTGGTGTAAATGAACCTGAGTCTGAACCAACAGGTGTTGGAGAGATGAGATGGGTTGATTTTACGGCTAGTGCTACCGATGCAAGTAGTGTAGCTGGATATCATTACTTGATTAAGGAAGCTTACGAAAGCGATACAACTGATGCTGGTGTCCACAACTTAGGACCTAAATCATTGGAGGAGTTTAGTAGTGAAATCGATGCCGATGGAATGCTGTCAAAATTGATGTCTACTGATTCTGCTGCATATGATGTATTCTGGATTGCAGTAGATGAGTTTGGTTATGAAAGCGATGTTGATAGTACACGATTGACATACTCTAACACTGGAGTATTGACTATTGACTAAAAGCTTAGATGGGCTATTAGCCTAAATAAATTGAAAAACCGAAAGATTCGTCTTTCGGTTTTTTTTTGTTCTTGGATTGTCATGAATTATGACGACTTAATCCTTAGTAATAGGTAGTATCATAGTTGTTATTTAAAACTAGTAGTTGATGACTAGTAAGTTATAATTATAAAAAATAGATGAACTGTGATGTTTTTGACGTTTAATATAAATGTCTGTTTTTTTCATTACTGAGATTATTTTATTTAGCTTATGCACGAAATAACACGATTAACTAAGACTTAAATGATTATGAAAAAAACATTTACTCATGTGATTATGGCCTTGCTTGTGCTAACTATAGTGTCTTGTAAGGATGATTTACCCGCTGGGGAAGGCATTCCTCAGATATATGTGACTGGCGCTACAACGGCTCTGCCAACTGCAGTTGAAGAGTATAGCGTAGGAGATGCTGGATCTGCAACTTGGACTGTAAGTGATGCTGCTGTGGCATCTGTTTCAGGAAGTGGCAGTACAGCGAATGTAACTTTCTTAAGTCCGGGTGATGTAAGAGTTACAGCGACTATTGGATCGGAATCTGGATATGTAGATGTTCGTGTTTCTGCGATAGGCGTAGGAGTTACTGTGACTACTTCTTCTTATGGTGTAATTCGTGAGGATAGTACTGGAACTGCAACTTTCACATTTGATGCACCTTTGGCAAAAGCTCCAACTTTTACATTGGATTCGGCAACTTTAGCTAATGGAAGAATTGATTCTGTTGGTACAATTGAAGGGGGTGACGATAAGTATACTCTTTTCTTCAGAGGAGGTGCTGGAGATGGTGCTAACACTGGTTATTTGAAGGGTATTGAAGTGGCAGCTAACTTTGGTGGCGAAACAGCTGATTCTGTAGCAGTTTCTGTGTTTAATGTCGATAATACTCTGGCCTTGATTGCTGACGTTGAGTCCCCTACGTCAAATTTTGTGAACTGGGGAAGTGATGCCTCTGTTAAGGTTACTTTTAGCGAAGCTATGAGACCTAAAATGTCCGATGCTGCTGATACTGCGGTATGGATACATTGGGATTATACTTTGAATTTTGCAGCTAAGGATAGTGCAGTACACGATTCGATCGTTATGGTTTCTGAGGACATGCTGTCTTGGACTATGAACTTTACTATTCCTGATAGTATCGATGACGGAGGAGTCATTTCATTCGATAAAATAGTAGGCGAGTTCCTTGATTTAGCTGGAAATGAGACTGTAAATGATATAGTGTCACCGGGTGACTTAACCATTGATAGAGATGGGCCTACCACAACAGCCGATCAAGTGATCGAAACCGCGAACGCAAGAACTGATGGTTCTGATGCGTGGTTGCGTTTCGGGGCTTTTGCTACTGATGGTGGTATTGGTGTTACAGGGATTGAGTCTAACTTTTACTATTACATCAGAGAGTACGGTAGTGATACTACTGCAACTGGTGATCCAGTATTGGGGCCAACTAAATTGGCTGATTTTTCAAGCGAGCCGATGACTTCATATTCTGGAGCTGTAGACATGGATTTGTTGATGT
Organism: Reichenbachiella sp.; assembly: GCF_965233835.1. GTDB lineage: Bacteria > Bacteroidota > Bacteroidia > Cytophagales > Cyclobacteriaceae > Reichenbachiella. The sequence continues at coordinate 4,547,757 of NZ_OZ247585.1, read as the reverse complement.
CAACAGATTCTGCAAGCTATGATATTTTCTGGATTGCCGTTGATGCCTTAGGTAATGCAGGAACAGTAGATAGTACTGGTTTCCATTATGACAAGGATGGAAATTTTGCAATTGGTCATAACTAATTGTAATCAATATACATGTAGATTTGAAAAGCCTGGAAGTCACTTCCAGGCTTTTTATTTTTCAATACTCTGGTTAAAGGAACTTTTGATTGCTTGGAGTATTCTTCGATAATCTCTGTATTTAAGCCTTTTTCTTTGCAAGGCTTTGCATTTCAAAAATTAAACTTCTATTTTTGTGTCCCTTTTTGAGGGGAGTAGGATTTTGACTAGAAAAAATCGATAAAAAAGTGGATTCAATAAGTTATAAAACAGCGATGACCAACAAAGCAACTGCCAGTAAAAACTGGGTAGTTGTAGATGCTGATGGAAAAGTATTGGGAAGATTGGCTAGTGAAGTGGCCAAGATGATAAGAGGAAAGCACAAGCCGGGCTACACACCTAATACCGACTGTGGAGATAATGTGATCGTTATCAACTCTGATAAGGTGAAAATGACTGGGAGAAAGTGGACAGATAAGAAATATATCTCACACACTGGATACCCAGGAGGACAGAGAGAGCAAACTCCTAACGAAGTGTTGGCTAAATCATCGACTATTCTTGTTGAAAGAGCTGTGAGAGGTATGCTTCCTAAAAACAGACTGGGTAGAGCCTTGTTTGGTAACTTGTTTGTATATGAAGGCGCTGAGCACAAGCACGAAGCTCAAAGTCCTAAAGAGATAAAATTATAATCTAGATGGAAGTAACTAACACCATTGGAAGAAGAAAAACATCTGTAGCCAGATTGTTTATGACACCTGGAAAAGGTGAGATCAAAATCAACAATAGAGAGTTGAAAGAATATTTCCCATTTGAAATCTATCAAACGATCGTGAAGCAGCCATTAGTATTGGTTGAAGAAGATAGCAACTTTGATTTCAAAGTGAATGTTGGAGGCGGTGGCTATAAGGGCCAGGCTGAGGCGATCAGATTAGCTATATCAAGAGCATTGGTAGAAGTGAATCCTGAACACAGACCGGCATTGAAGAAAGAAGGGTTTATGACTAGAGACCCTAGAATGGTAGAACGTAAGAAGCCAGGTAGAAGAAAGGCGAGAAGAGCGTTCCAGTTCAGCAAGCGTTAATCATATTTTATTTTTATATATAAGTAAACTTAATGGCTCAATTAAAGCACAAAGACTTACTTGATGCTGGTGTTCATTTTGGACACTTGACGAGAAAGTGGGATCCACGTATGGCGCCTTACATCTTCATGGAGAAGAATGGTATCCATATTATAGATCTACATAAATCGCTTGAATGCCTCGAAGAAGCATCAAATGCACTCAAGCAGATCGTGAAATCAGGACGAAAAGTAATGTTCGTTGCTACTAAAAAGCAAGCGCGTGAAATCGTAACTGAGGAAGCAAAGAGACTAAGAATGCCTTACGTAACCGACAGATGGTTAGGTGGTATGCTTACCAACTTTGCGACAATTAGAAAATCTCTTAAGAAGATGTCTTCTATGGACAAGATGTTGAAAGACGATGCTTTCAAAAATCTTGCAAAGAGAGAAAAGTTGATGATTAGCAGAGAGAAAATCAAATTGGAAAGAGTCCTTGGAGGAATTTCTGACTTGACAAGACTACCTGCAGCACTTTTCGTAGTAGATATCAAAAGAGAGCATATTGCTATCAAAGAAGCTCAGAAATTGAACATTCCTGTATTCGCGATGGTAGATACAAACTCTGATCCAAATCAGGTGGACTTTCCAATTCCTGCAAATGATGACGCATTCAAATCAATTCAATTGATTATCAGTCACATTGGTAAAGAAATGGAAGAGGCACTTGCTGAGAGAAAGAAAGATAGAGACGAGAAGAAGGATCAGGAAGAGGCAGCAGCCAAAGCAGCAGCTGACGAAAAAGCAGAGACAGCAGAATAATTACTAAGTAAATATTCGTCACAATATAAGAAAATTGAACATTGATCTACTCGGTGTTCAATTTTTGTTTAAATCGATTTAAAAGACATAAATACATTAATAATGGCAATTACTGCACAAGATGTAAACAAGCTGCGTCAGATGACTGGAGCTGGTATGATGGATTGTAAGAAGGCTTTGGTAGAAGCTGAAGGTGATTTCGACAAAGCGATCGAAATTCTTAGAAAGAAAGGTCAAAAAGTTTCTGCTTCTAGAGCAGATAGAGAAACTAATGAGGGAATTGTAATCGTTAAAACTAACGAAGACAACACTGTAGGTGTATTGGTGGCATTCTCTTGTGAAACTGACTTCGTAGCTAAGAACGATGAATTTGTAGCTTTAGGAGAGCAATTGGCTACAGCTGCATTTACTAACAAGCCAGCTGACGCTGCAGCTTTGAAGGCTTTGAAAGCTGATGGAGATTTGACTTTCGCAGATAAAATCACTGAGTTGATCGGAAAAATTGGTGAAAAACTGGACATCGTAGCTTATGAAGTAATGGAAGGTGAGGCTGTTGTTCCTTACATCCATGCGGGTAGCAAATTGGGTGTTTTGGTTTCTTTGAAAAACACGAATGGTACAGATGTACTAGAAGCTGGTAAAGACGTAGGAATGCAAATCGCTGCGATGAACCCTATCGCTTTGGATAAAGAAGGTGTAGATGCTTCTGTAGTTGAAAAGGAAATCGAGATCGGAAAAGATCAGGCAAGACAAGAAGGCAAGCCAGAGGCTATGCTGGAAAAAATTGCTCTAGGTAAATTGAATAAATTCTACAAAGAGAACACTTTGTTGAGCCAGGCTTTTGTAAAAGACAACAAGCTAAGTATCTCACAATACCTTGATAGCGTGAGCAAAGGTTTGACAGTGGCTGAATTCAAAAGAATTACTATCGGATAATTACTTATTCGATCTAAAGTAAAAAGCCATCTTGATTGATATCAAGATGGCTTTTTTTATGTCTTTGTACTGCGTACTTATTTCTTACCAAAGAGCTTTCTCAATTTTGATTTTTTCTCAACTACAGGCTCTTCTACAACAATTCCTGCTAGCCAATTTGAGGCTGGTTGGGTGTAGTCAAAAACTTTAGATTCGATAGAAGGGTTCACTTTCTTAATAGCTTCAGCGAGTACATTAGAAGAAATTGTGGCCATCGGAGATTCTGATTCCAAAACAGCAATTTTGTCTATCTTCTTTAGCATTTCTGTGCCTTCTTTGCTTACAAAATCATTCTTTATCCAAATTCTACATTCACCATCGTATCCTTCAAGCGCTCTTCTATCCACGAGCCAATGTACGTTAGCATGTTCCTTGGCAATTTCGGAAGCCATACGCATGATCTTCTGCATTGAATCTAATCCTACCGTTCCTTTCCATCCAAACTGAAAAGTGGTGTTGTCTTCATCAAATTGAAAAATAGCGTCTTCTGCTTCAAAAAGAGTTTTCATAAGAAATATTATTTCTGGTTCTAAAATCTGAGAAAGGCGGAGCGCAAAATTAATCCAAATGAAAAAGATAAACTAGTATGATCCGAATGAAAAAGTCAATAATAGATGAAAGGAAATGCAAGGGTTTGATAAATTTGCCAACTATTTAAACAAACCAAATTCAATGACATCAGATCAATTGAAAGAAGCAAAGGCCCGAGTGAGTGATCTCCGGGGCTATCTTTGACTACGATATCAAAGTAAAAGAAGTAGAAGAAGAAGAGTCTATCACAACTCAGGCAGATTTTTGGGACGACCCAAAACAAGCTGAAGCGATGCTGAAGCAAATCAAAGCCAAGAAAATTTGGACGGATGGTTTTGCTAAGGTGAATACCATGTGCGAAGATCTGGAAACGCTTTATGAATTCTATGAAGCCGACGAGGTAGAGATGTCGGAGATCGACACCGAATACGAAAAATTCATGGTCGTATTAGAAGAGCTGGAGTTCAAGCGTATGCTGAGCGGTGAAGAAGATCAGCTGGGTGCAGTCATGGAAATCAACCCTGGTGCCGGCGGAACAGAGAGTATGGATTGGGCTTCTATGCTGATGAGGATGTATATCATGTGGGGCGAAAAAAATGGCTACTCGGTAAAGCAATTGAACTACCAGGCTGGTGAAACGGCAGGTGTGAAGTCGGCTACTCTGGAATTCGATGGCCAATTTGGGTACGGTTATCTGAAGTCTGAAATCGGTGTGCATAGATTGGTCAGGATTTCTCCGTTTGATTCCGGAGGAAGGAGGCATACTTCTTTCGTATCGGTTTATGTATACCCCATTGTGGATGATTCTATTGAAATTGAAGTAAACCAAGGAGATATCGAATGGCAGACCTCTAGATCTGGTGGTGCAGGTGGTCAGAATGTAAATAAGGTAGAAACCAAGGTACAACTCACACACAAACCTTCTGGTATTGTGATAGTCTGCTCTATCGAACGATCTCAGCTGGCCAATAAAGAGCATGCAATGAAAATGCTCAAATCTCGATTATATCAAATTGAAGTAGACAAGCGCAACGAAAAGCGCGATGAGATTGAGAGTAGTAAAATGAAAATCGACTTTGGAAGTCAAATTAGAAATTACGTATTACACCCTTATAAGTTGATAAAGGACGCTCGAACTGGTGTAGAGCGTACTGATGTACAGAATGTGTTGGACGGTGATTTGGAAGATTACATCAAAGCTTTTTTAATGGGTCAGGGACAAGAAACCGACTAAATGATATTAGCAGCCATTGATATTGGTTCGAATGCCGTAAGGCTCCAAATCAACCGCCCGATCACCTACGATGGGGTGACTATATTTAAAAAACTCCAATACATTCGTTTTCCATTGAGGTTGGGTTCTGATGTATTTGAAAATAGCCAGATAGGAGACGAAAAATTTCGTGAGTTCGTCAAACTGATGCAGGCCTTCAAGAATATGATAGATCTGTATCAGGTCGATGAATACTATGCCTGCGCGACATCCGCCATGCGCGAAGCGGAGAATGGCAATGCTTTGGCTCAGGCTGTAAAGGCTGCATGTGATTTAGATATCAATATCATCAGCGGCGATTTGGAAGCTGAACTTATCAATCGAGTGATTGCTTTAAATCTACAATCAGAGGAACAATATCTTCACATAGATGTTGGTGGTGGTAGCACGGAGCTCACGATTTATCATGGTGAAGAAAAAGTGATCTCGAAGTCTTTTCCAATTGGTACGGTACGTCTCTTGAAAAAATCAGAGCATCAAGATGCTTGGGAAGAAATGCTTCGTTGGATTCAGGAGAATAAGGGGAAAAAGTCGCACTTTATAGCCATTGGGACAGGAGGTAACATTCGTAAACTCTACGAACTAACCAATAAGGAAAAAGGTAAATATATAGGTATCAAGAAGCTTGAAGAGGAACTTGAAATGTTAAAGAGTATGCCTTACGAGGAGCGGATAGTTAATCTTAAATTGAATGAGGATCGTGCGGATGTGATTATCCCTGCTTCTGAAATCTACATTACTATAATGAAAAAGGCTGGAGCAAAAAAAATCATGGTACCTGATGTGGGCTTAAAGGATGGTATTATCAGTTATCTTTATGATAAGAATGTCTTAAACAAACAGATATAGTATCTTAAAGACTTGAAGAAGATAGTTTCAAAAACTAAAGAAGCCGCCGATTTTATAAAAAGCGAAATTTGGAAGACCACCGAAACGGAAGGTTGGAAAGGTTTTAGGCTCAAGGTGATCAAAATTTTGGTCATCGCTGCGAAAGAGTTCAAGAAGGACAATATTGTACTTCAGGCCTCGGCACTCACTTATCTAACAATCCTCTCTATCGTTCCGGTAGTAGCTATGATATTCGGTATTGCTAAGGGATTTGGCATCGAGAACCTTATTCGGAAAGAGCTGGATAAAATTTTCATTGGCCAGGAGGTAGTAAAAGAAACCATATTCGATTTTGCTCAGAATTTGCTAGCCAATGCTAAAGGGGGAGTGATTATCGGTGTTTCTATTGTAGTCCTTTTCTTCACTGTTATGAAGCTATTGAATAATATAGAAGTAGTGTTCAATAGCATCTGGGGCAAACAAAAAGCTCGGGTTTTGATTCGAAAGTTTACCGACTATTTAGCCCTCATAGTGATTTCTCCTATACTCATCATTCTATCCAGCGGAGTTACCATATTCATTCAAAATCAACTTCAGGTGATAGGCCAAAATGATGAAATGGAGGCGCTGGTAACGCCAGTAGCTGCATTTTTTGTGCAACTTTCACCCTATGTGCTGATTTGGTTGTTGTTTACTATGATCTACGTAATCATGCCTAATACGAAGGTCAAATTCGTAAATGGCCTCATAGCAGGTGTGATTGCTGGTACATTATTCCAACTGGTTCAAAAAGGGTTTATTATGTTCTCTTTTCTTATGGGTAACTATGGAGCAGTCTATGGAGGTTTAGCTGTATTGCCCTTGTTCTTTATATTTTGCCAACTCAGTTGGGTCATTGTTTGTATTGGAGGCGAGTTGTCTTATGCTATACAGAAAGTAGATGAATACATTCCCGATGAGACCGATATCAAGTTCAGCATGGCAGAGAAGAACAAAATCGCGTTGCTCATTGTTCATGCGGTAGTAAAGTCATTTGAAAAGGATGAAGAGCCCTGGACCAAAAGAGCTTTGTCAATAAAACTACAAATTCCACATCGATTTGTCAGCAATGCAGTGAATAGACTGGTGAACGTTGGTATTTTGGTAAGGAGCCTTAGTGATAAGGGCGTGAATTACATATACCTACCAGCATTAGATATCAATCAAATTGATATTAATCTGGTTTTCAAAAGACTCAATGAAGATGGTGATAGAAAGCTGCATGAATCCAAAGTGAAAGCAGTGGACACTATCGAAAAATCTCTAAGTCAATTAAGTGCTGATTTGGGCAAATCCTCTGGAAATAAATTACTTAAGGATATATAGTTACTCTCCGATAATATAATTCTTTGTTGAAATAGTTATATTTACGTAACCAGCGACAGTGAATTTTAAAAGAAAGGAACAATGAAGCAATTCCCCAAATTAACTCTGCGTTGGAGCATATATGTCTTATGCTCAACGCTAATTTTTCAATCATGTGAATTAGATGCTACAGACGATACGCCCGATGATGATGGAGATGGTATCGAAAACGCGGTAGATATTTGCCCTGAAGTGGCGAACGCCGATCAAGCCGATGCAGATGGTGATGGTATTGGTGATGCCTGCGAGACCGATACCGATGAAGATGGGGTCATAGATGATTTAGATAATTGTCCCACCATGGCAAACGCAGATCAGGCAGATATTAATGAAAATGGTATCGGAGATGTTTGTGAAGGTGATGGTGATGAGGACGGAATTCAGGACTATCTGGATAATTGTCCCGAAACCGCCAATCCCGAACAGGAGGATTTTGATGAAGATGGTATTGGAGATGCATGTGATGAGACCACGGTAGAAGAGGATCAGGCTCATATTCAAACTGCTTTGGATGGTACTTTCAATTGCATTAGAAATCTAAAGAATGGCGATGCCATGGGTGTTGTTTTAGATGACATGGTTGGTCTCAACAACGGAGAAACTCCTGATGAAGCTTGGATGGATGCAGTTATGGAAAACCTTGGATCCATCATTGATACGGGAGAAGAAGATGAGTCCTTCCGACTAGTGATGGCCGATATAGGTGGTGTATTCGAATTCAATAAATCAGACAGTAGTTGGACGGAAACGAGTGCATCAACTTCAAAGGTTGAATTAAAGTTTCCTACCATTGAAGGAGGAAATAATAATGCGTCATTGGTTTTAGACAACTATACAGATAAAGAGTTTACTACTGATGACAGTACCTATTATTTGCCGACATCCGCGGCTTTGAGTCTAACGGTTGATGGTACTGAAGTGGTTGGTTTAACTATCAATGAAGTGGCTTATGGAACAGGAAATGTGCCTTTGCCAACCAAGGTAGATGTTGAAATTTTCTTAAAACCCTCAAATTTTCACATAGTGCTTGAGAGTCCGGTAGATACGAAGTTTGCACTGGATCTGGAGGTGTCTAATGAAGAAGGTTGTGGTTATGGAATAGAAGTAGATCTAGAACTGGCCCACAATCAATATGACGATATAGACTTTGATAACGATATTAAATCACTTACAGCTGGCATTCATCTGGAGCATTTGTCGGTAGTGACTGCCTCAGATTTAGCTCCGCTCTTTTCTCTTCAGGACCCCACTGAAGCTCAAATTAATGAATTGGTAGATTTAGATTTATTAGTCAATAATTTCAAAGTGGCCGACGTAGAATACAATGGTACGGAGGATATTCTTTACCTAATATTCAAGGATGATTCTCAAGAGGATGCTTTCAATTATTTTGAAAGCTTTTTCGATGATGTCATTGGACAAATCGAGTATTACACGGGAGACTTGTTTGAAGAAGAGGGATAAAAATATTGAAGGTCTGATTCTGTAATGATGGGATCAGACCTTAATTTTTCTTTGCTTAAAGGACCAGGTAAAATGAAAGACTGCGACTAAGGTTCCATCAGCGGTTTTACCTTCTGTTCTTAGCTTTACTGTTTCTGATTCACCAGAAATCATACATTTTTCAACCGCTTCTAGTACTTTACTTCCCTCACTGCAGGTGAATTTTACTCTTGAAGTTGCCTTTTTTACGAATTCGGCATCCATTCCTACTATGATTGAGGCTACACTTGGACTCTGTCCTTCAATGGCCATCAATGCCAGTGCGCCTGTAGACAATTCAGCAGCCATGGCCATCACAGCGAAGTACATGGATTTGAAAGGGTTCTGGTTGAGCCATCGGTGTGCTACTGTAGTAGAGGCATGATCTGGTTCCAATTCGATTACCTTCATTCCAGACGCCCAGCCCAATGGAATTTTCAAAAATAGGAAGGTTCTAAAAATCCAGGAATTGAGCATGCGCTTTCTGAATCGCTCTTGTGCTGCGGATAATGTCATTTTGATTGGGTTTAAATCATCGTGAATCTACTCATTTAGTCCATCACGACCAATTTCATTTAAAACTATGACCTAGATCATATTTCAATAGAGATACTTCCCTACATTTGCATCATGCCTTTGCGATTGACAGCCATATTGCTCATTTCTGTTATGATGTACAAGCCCATCTTGTGCACATGGACTGTTGTGGATTTCGCCATGAATAGAGATTACATAGCCTCTTACCTTTGCGAAAATCAAAACAGACCAGAGCTAGAATGTCAAGGAAAGTGTTTTTTGATGACCAAACTCAGAAAACAAATGAATGATACACGTGAGCACAAGGCCAAACAGTTGACTCAGCTGAGTAAAATAGATGTAATGAATATTCATGAATCGACGAAATTCGACTTCTTCAATTCAAATTTTATAGCCCTGAGAGGTGATACTAGCCATAATGTTATTGACGGATATTTGGCAGGTATCTTCCATCCGCCCATCGTTTGAGGTTGTCTTTTTGGATAACCAAATTCTAATTACAACATTCCCTAGAGGGATTATCAACAGCTTCTCTTTGTAATAGAGAAACTCAATAACTATTTATTCAAATACAAGTAGTGTGGTTCATTGCCTTTACACTACGCAAGGATTCAAACGATGAAGAAATTACAATACATAATAATATTAACTGCCTTAGTGCTAACCCAAGCTTGTTCAAACGACGACGATGCTCTTAATCCCGCTGGCAGCATGGTGGAAATAGCTTTTGCGGCGGTTCCCGATTCAGATTTCAAAGTGGTGATGTACATGGCAGAAGGTACGAGCCCAAAAGTAGGCTACAACGATTTTTCTCTAGGACTTTATACCAAGGATGGAGAGTGGTTGAGTAATGCCCATCTGAGTATCACGCCGATGATGGATATGACAGATATGGATATGATGCACAGTGCGCCACATGAAGCTGATGAACATGACGCCAGCATGGACATGTTGCAAACTTTTGCTACCGTTTTTGTTATGCCATCAATGATGGGCAATTGGACACTTGATGTATCTGTTATGGAAATGGATTCTGATTTTCAAGGCAAGGTTTCACTTCCGGTGACAGTCACAGTTCCTGAGTTAACAAGGTTAAAATCTACAGCGGAAGGGTATTGGATTTCTATGGTAAACAATCCCGATTTTGCAGTAGACAGCAACGATATAGAATTTACCGTGCACAAACGCGAGTCCGGTATGAGCTGGCCAGCGGTTGAAGATTTTACCATTGAGATAGAACCTGAAATGCCAGCTATGGGTCATGGTTCTCCAAACAATGTAAATCCTACACACGTTGGAAACGGACATTATCAAGGTACAGTGAATTTCACCATGACAGGTGATTGGGTGATCAACGTAACCGTGATGGACGGTGACGTACTGATATTAGAGGATTCATTCGAAGTGGTTTTATAACCTTTAAGAGGCTGTGTCATGACTTTTGACACAGCCTCATTTTATTATGTTCAAGCATATAATTAACCTTTTATTAGTATTCGTTTGCACGCCATTCTTTGGATATGCACAGATGGATCATGAGGCTTGGCTTGATTCAATCCAAAGCGATTCTTATATCGGTATGGAGGTTTGGCTAGATGATTTAGAATTATCGGAATCTAAATATTCCGGTGAGGCGGTGGCCTATGGTTTTTATAAAAATAACCCTCTGAATAGCACAGAAGATGTGCTTTCCCGATTGTCAGGTATCAACATGATCCGTCGAGGAAACTACGCCTGGGAACCCACGATTAACGGACTCAGTAGTGGACAAGTCAATGTAGCCATAGACGGCATGCGTATGTTTGGTGCCTGCACAGATAAAATGGATCCTGTGTCCTCATACGTGGAGCCGAACAACCTGGAAAGTATTGTAATCGAAAAAGGAGGAGGAGGAAGTGCGCACGGCAGCACAGTTGGTGGAGCCATAGACTTTAAACTCAAAAGACCTAAGTTTGATCAATCCTTGAGCGGTAGTCTAAATTCTAGGTACGAATCAGTCTCGAACGGATTGAGCCAATCGGCTAGCCTGAGCTATGGAACTCGCAAATTGGCCATCAGGATGAATGGTGGCTACCGCAATTTTCATGACTATACAGATGGAAATGGCGAAGAAGTTTACCACTCAGGCTATAAAAAAATCAACTACTCTGTAAGCGGCGCTTATCGCCTTTCTGACAGTCAGTTGATTCATGTTGACTTTCTTATAGACGATGCCAGGGATGTAGGATACCCTGGTTTGCCTATGGATGTCGCTTTCGCTAAAGCGAAAATTGGAGCGGTTACTTATACGCTGTTTGAGCCTACCGAGTGGTTACAGGAGGTGGAAGTAAAGGCCTATGCCAATGCAGTGGATCATTTGATGGATGATTCTAAAAGAGCTGATGTGCCAGTCCGAATGGATATGCCTGGCAATACCAAAACCTATGGCGGTTTCATGCAAGCTACAGGGCTTCGTGGGTCTCATACTATTCAAGGAAAGTTGGATGGCTATGCCACCAATGCCTATGCCGAAATGACCATGTTCATCCCTAACGAAAGAGACATGTTCATGCTCACCTGGCCGGATGTAGATCGACAGGATATCGGTCTGTTCGTTTCAGATCAGTGGCAGACTACCGACAAGCTCACTACTCAACTGAGTATTCGAGGCGAACAAGCTTTTACTCTAATGAAAAGCGAAATGGGTAAAGGACAGTTCGCCGTGTTTGGTTATGATGAAGATGACTTTTCGGTCAACCATTTTGTATTGAATACTGGCATCTCTTTGAATTATGAATGGACCGACCAATTCTCAATAAAAATCGGAGGCAGCTATGGCGAACGATTACCGTCCGTATCTGAGATGTATGGTTTCTATTTGTACAACAACTTCGATGGTTATGATTATGTAGGTAATCCCGAAATCAAAAAGGAAAGCTCATATCAACTGACTGGATCATTTAAGTATCAGCTGTTGGATAAGTTAGAAGTAAATGTCAGCGGATTTCACTATTGGTTCAATGATTATATCATTGGCTTCGTAGATGAAAGCCTGGACGCCATGACCATAGGTGCAAAAGGCACAAAGGTCTATGAAAACATAGATGGTGTTACATTTTCAGGGTTCGATGCACAAGTGCTGTATAGCGCATCCGAATACTTTCAGATGATGTATGCTGTGAAGGCCACCTACGCCAAGGATGGCGAGGGTACGCCGCTGCCTTTGATACCGCCGCTGAAGAATAACCTGACGTTAGTAGGGCAAGCCAAGGGATTCAAATTTCAGGCTGAAGGTGAGTGGTCTATAGCCCAGAAGAATATTAGTGAAAACACGGGTGAAGTGGCCACGCCTGCCTATCAGCTGATCCATCTCCGAACGAGTAAAGACTGGAAGTTTGACAAGTTTCAATTGGGTGCTTCATTGGGCGTAGAAAATCTGCTGGACGAAAGCTACCGCGAGCATTTAGATTGGGGAGGAGTGCTACGACCTGGCCGTAATTTTTATGCTTCGTTAAAAATTGGCTTTTAGACTTAAGTCATAGCCCAGTTTATCCGGGCTATGTGTTTCGGTCTTCTACCGCAGCGTCCATCATCTTGTACTTTGCGAAATGACAATTGATTGTTTGATCTCACTTCAAAAAGTTTTATCCTTGAGTAGCAGCTCTTTTAGAAAAAAAACCGAAGTTTTAAAAATTGTGGTAATGGTGCAGCGTATATATATATATATATATATAGTGCATAGTTGATATCCCAATGTTACCTGTAATTAAAAGAAACTAAAAATATGAAACATCTAAAATTCGCAATTGCTCTTGGAGCAATTATTTCAATCTCAGCTTGTAAAACTTATAAACTTCCTGATGCAAAATTGAAGCCTGACCAGGTTTGCGGTTATGATGCTTGTCAACCAGGAAATATTGGAACTGTTTTTCATTTTTATAAAAAGCCATTTTCATTAGAAGTCGATAACATAAAAACACCAAAGGATATTGCTGCTTCCGTTATTGGTCACACTTTTCCGTCTTCGAATATGTATGGTGACAGGGCTTTGACATGCTCATTCCAAACAGCTAATCCATTTGGAGATAATGATGTAGTGAACCTTGTAAATCCTACAGGAAGAAAATTTGATTATTTAAGAACGGAAAAGCTTGAATTAGATGTAAATTCCACTGTGAAAGGGAATATGGAGCAAATAAAGGAACTCAATCCTTCAAATACGAATCTCCCAGAAATTGAAGCAAAATTGACAGCAGCTTACACGAAAATCAATAATAAGGAACTGTCCATACAAGGCCGTTATTCGGAATGGGGATTGAGCAGGGATGCAATAGAACGCCTAATCAAAGATGATGGATTTGAAGATTGTAAAAAGTTTTTGACAGAAAAAAACTACAGAATTATTACTGCAATAGGGTTGGTGTATTTTGACATTACTTTTGACGAGACTAATTTGGACAAAATAGCTTCCGATTTACAAGCTGATTTGGCAACTCAATATGGTGTTAAAGGTGATATTTCTATTTCTTTCAAACGAGAAGTTAATCAAAATCTATCAGCCTCAACAAAAGGAGGTTACCAAATTGTTGTATGGAGACATGTTGGTGTTGGAAATTTAGTGTTATTGAATTAAAAAAGCAGGTAACAAAGTGTATAATGCATACCCTACGGGATACGCACCATACTTTATCCATAGTCCCCAAACCCCATGCTCACCCTAAGACCCACCTGCGAAAACTGTAACAAGCCGCTTCCTCCCCATAGCACCGAGGCGATGATCTGTAGCTACGAGTGTACTTTTTGTGCTGACTGTGTGAGCAATGTTCTTCACAACGTCTGCCCCAACTGTGGCGGAGGATTTGAAAAAAGGCCCATCCGCCCGAAGGCAGGGCTGGTGAAACATCCTGCTAGCGAGGAGGTGGTATATAAACCAGTCGATCAAGCTGCATTCCGACCACTCATGGAGAAAAACCAGAATATCCCTCCAGAGGAAAGGTAGTTTTTCATTTTGGTTGTAAATTGGTCCTGGTTTAATCTTTTAAGCCTTTGATTTTTAGCCTATTTACTTCAAACCATTCCAAAAATGAAATTTCTATACTGTCTTTCTATTCTTAGTGTCGTATTCGCCTGTCAGCCTTCGGATACTACCGAAACCATTGACAACCCCTTCGTAGTAGAACTCAACGAACCCGTTGACTTTGCGAGTGTCACGGCCGATGACGTTGCCGCCTATGGCGAGTACACCATTAGCCAGTCCGCTCATGCAGTCTCTAAAATCAAATCAGTTGATAATCCGACTTTTGACGACATCTTCGGTGTCTTTGATGATTTGAGCAATAACGCTGCTACTGCTTCCAACAAAAGCTTTTTGATGTACTGGACCTCACCGGACTCAGCTATTCGAGCGACAGGACTGGAGGGCTACAAGCGCATCGATTCACTCTTTACCAGTATCTACTCAGACAAAGCGTTGTATAATAAAATGGTGAGTTACACCGAAACGTCAGAATATGAAGGACTTTCAGCCAAACAAAAATTGTTGGTAGATGATCTGATTGATGGGTTTGAATTATCTGGTGTGGGGTTGAGCGAAGAAGACCTGGTGACCTACAAAAGATTGAATAAAGAAATTAACGATCTCACTGCAGAATATGCTACCAATATGAATACGGCTAACGAGCTGGTGGTGCTGAACGAAACTGGTGCTGAAGGGCTACCAGAAAACTTTAAAAAGACTTATGCCGCTGGAGAGGGTAGATATGAAATACCCGTGATCAACGCCACCAATGGACCCGTAATGAAAAATGCCTCTCGTGAAATGACACGAAAGAGTTATTACACAAAATTCAACAACAGAGCAGCTGATAAGAATTTGGTTATCCTAGATGAGTTGGTACAGAAGAGATATGAGTTGGCGCAGTTGATGGGCTATGACACTTATGCCGATTACAATCTAGTGCCTAAAATGGCCAAGAACCCGACTAACGTTTGGGACTTTGTCAATGGACTGGTAGAGGCTAGTAAAGGCAAAGCCATAGCTGATCTCGAGGAATTGGATCAGGCCAGAGCAGCTTATGAAAACGGAGCAGATGAGATGCTGGATACCTGGGATATATCGTTCTATAAGAATGAGATCTTGAAAACAAAATACAATGTGGACCCGGAGGAGATCAGAAATTACCTGCCCATGGATGACTGCCTAAAGGGCATGTTTGCCGTATATCAAAACTTGTTGAACTACGAGTTTAGAAAAGTAGAAAATGGTAGTGTGTGGCATGAGGAAGTGGAGATGTATGAAGTCTATGAAGGAGGAAAACTCAAGGGTAGATTTTACTTAGATCTTTATCCCAGGCCCAATAAAGAAACTTGGTTCTATTGTGTGCCGCTGGTAAGCGGAAAACAAAAGCCTGAAGGATATGAAGTGCCTGAGGCGATGCTGTTGGGTAATTTCACCAGACCTACAGAAACGCTCCCTTCTCTGTTGAGTCATGGTGAGTTGAGTACTTTGTTTCATGAATTTGGACACATCATGGACCAGATGGCTTATGAAGGAGAGTATTCATTGCAGTCCGATTCTAAGTCTGATTTTACTGAAGCCATGTCTCAGATTTTTGAAAACTGGATTTGGGATTATGAAACCGTAAGTTCATTTGCTAAGCATTACGAAACTGGAGAGGTACTTCCGAAAGAAACTTTTGACAACATGTTGAAGGCAAAAAATGTCGCTTCAGGCTTTTCTGCTATAAGCTCACTGAGAAGATGCATGTATGATCTCAACCTCTACAACTTATACAATCCTGAAAATAAAATACCTACAGATGATCTTTGGAAGAAAATAGATTCAGAGTTAGGTGTGAAAGATCTTTATGTGGAGGGCACACACAAGCAAGCTAGTTGGATTCACATCAATACGCATCCGGTGTACTACTATGGCTATTTATGGTCGGATGTATACGCCCAGGATATGTTCAGTGTATTTGAAAAGAATGGGCTGCAAGATCAAGCTACGGGTGTGAAGTATCGAAAATTGATCCTAGCCAATGGCTCTCAAAGAGATATTGTTGAAGCCGTAGAGGAGTTTCTAGGCCGTCCTTCCAACAATGAGGCTTATATGAAGAGCCTCGGGTTGTAATCATTATTGCCAGAAGTGAAGCTGATTGTTTTTTTGATTGGATTTTTCTCGGCGCTGAGTTTATCAGCTCAGCATCCGGGTAGTTATGAGGAGGACTTTCAGCTTTATAAAAAAGCTCTTTTAGAGACACATCCTTCATTATATAGATTTACAACTAAGGATCAATTCCATGATGTTCTCGATTCTATTGAGAAATCTATAGATACTGAAACAAACGAATGGGAGTTTTTCCGGGCATTGACCGGTGTCCATGCGATGATTCGTGAGAGTCACTCTTATCTAGGCGCTTCAAAGGATTTAATGATTCAGGCCAGAAGCGCGGAGCTTTTTCCGTTACGAATTTGGCTAGCTAAAGGTAGGATATTAGTGACTGGGAGCAGAGAAGAGGCGTATGACTACTTGATTGGAAAGGAGATAGAAAGTATCAATGGGCAATCGGTGGAATCCATAATAAGTTCATTAGAAACATTTTCCTTGTTGAATTCAGGGAATAACAATTCGGCCATGTACAAGGAGTTGTCTGGTTTTGACAACTTCTCTTTTGCCTATTATTTCAATATCAGCCAGGCTAATCAGTTTGAAATTGTTTATCAGGATGGTGAAGAATCCCGTAGCATATTGCTACATGGAAGCGATGACGATTTAGCTGACAATTTCCCGAAGTTTCCATCAGAGCCTATTCCTCCATATACATTCGTCATTGACAAAGAGGCGGATGCAGCTCGACTCACCATTACCACTTTTGCCTATTGGGTAGTGGACAAAAGCATAAATGACTATAAGGTATTTTTAAAGAATTTTTTTTCATCTATTGAAGAAAACAATATTAGAAATCTCGTCATTGATGTTTCCGAAAATCGTGGAGGTGAGGAAATGATAGGGGCGGAATTGCTGACCTATTTGATAGATCATCCTTTTGAAATATACAATCAAGTCAGTACGAAGACACTAGATTATAGTTTTACCAACAGCCTGCCTAATTCTTCCAAATTAAAATTTCCCAAGAAAAATTTCACGTACGCCGACTCATGCTTTGTGTTGCAGAAGGGAGAGGTTCTTAAAAGGTATGTGCCAAAACAAGAACATAAGTTTACAGGAAATGTATATTTCATTTCTAGCGGCCGATCGAGGTCAGCTACCAATATATTGCTTGCCCTAGCTAAGACCCATCAGGTCGGGACAATTGTCGGGCAAGAGTCTGGTGGTACGTTCAGAGACCTAGATGGAAGATGGCGCGCCACATTCAACTTGCCATTTTCAAAAGTCTTGGTTTCCTATCCTGTCTGGCGTTTTAAAATTAATTCTAAAGGCCAAGACCCACAAAGAGGGGTGATTCCGGACCTTCCGGTAGATAGGAGTGTGGAGGATATTTTATCTGGCAAAAAGCCAGAACTGGAATTTGTATATCAGCTGATAAGAAATGCACAATAGCAAATTGCCCTACTTGGTTCAGTGGACAATTAAAGCGGGCTACTGATCGTCAAACTGACTGTCAATGTCCTGCTCTACTTCAATGGCTGGTCGATAGATTTCAAACTCAACTCTGCGGTTGAGTTTACGATCTTCTTCGGTTACTTCATCTACAATGGGTTGCGAACTGCCATAGCCATTGTGTTCTACTCGGTTAGACCCGACTCCTCCGAAGATTACTACATAATCGCGGATGGTTTGTGCCCTATCCTTCGAAAGTTGAAGGTTTAAATCGTCTGAGCCATATTTATCCGTATGTCCCGAGATTCGTAGGTAGAAATCGGGGTTGTCATACATAAAGTTGATAATCTTATTTAGATCTCCATACATTTCTACTTTCAAGTTGGCTTGTCCGGCATCGAATTCAATAGATTCGAATTTAACCTTACTGGCGATGGGCTCTGTGACTTCGTGAAACTGAACCGGTCCGTCGAGATAAAACATCTCTTCTATTCTAAAGAATTCATCCCCTTGAATAATCAATAGGTAGTTTCTGTGGTTGATCAGGTCAAATTCAAAACTTCCGTCAGGTCGGAGGTACTTGGGAGCAACGGCTGTACCTTCGTCAAGGTCTATCACTGACACTATACCTGTAAATGGCTTTCCCGTCAAAGAGTCTGTCAATGATCCCGATATTTTAGTCAAAGCATCCGGCTGTGCCTCCATGGGTAATGGAAAAGAGTACAAATCCAACATGTTTAGATCGTGCGTAGCCGATCGCGAATAGAACAAATCCTTGGACTCTGAATCAATGGAGAAGTAAAATTCACTTCCCCTGCCATTCACAAGCGGTCCAATGTTGATAGGTTCACTCCATTGATCATTTTCGTGATAAGTTTTGTAAATGTCGAATTCCCCAAACTTGAAAAGCTGTCCGTTGGAGCTAAAAAACAACACTTCATGATTAGGGTGGTAGAATGGGCTCACTTCATTTTTTCGTGTGTTTACCACAGGGCCAAGGTTTTGCGCCGGCATCCATTCGTTTTTATCGTTTTTGTAAGTGAAATAGATGTCTGACAGACCAAACCCACCAATTCTGTCGGAAGCGAAATAGAGCGTATCCTCTGTGTGTGATAAACTTGGATGAGAATCCCAGCTCACACTATTTACGGTAAATCCAATATTTTCTATATCCGTCCAAACACTGTCTGCATTCAACTTGGCAATGAATATGTCACAATTGCCCATAGATCCGGGAGAATCACAACGTGAGAAGAAGAGGGTTTTACCATCCTTCGATATACAAACCGAGCCTTCATTGAATTGCGTATTGATTTCCTTTAGGTCGGTACTGAGCTCCCAATAGCCGTCTATTTTTTTGGAGATAAACAGGTCTTCATTTTTCCTATAGGTCAGTCCCTGAAAGCGTTCATTTCTTTTGGAGGTGAAAATCATCACTTGGTTGTCCATACCTAGCGTAGGTGCATAGTCTGCTTGTCTTGAGTTGATCTTTCTTCCCATGTTGAGCAATACACCTCGAGGTGGACGAATGGTGTCAATGGCTTTTCGGTGCTCTACGAGCTTGTAGTAGTAATCGAGCGGGACAAAATTATCAGTCTCTTGCGTATTGAGTGAATCATAGTACAATTCGATCTCCCGAATATCTATACTTTGGTGGTGGTGTCTAAGTACCAGCTTATACAGTGCCCTTGCTTCTTCTTCTGTGCCATAGACTTCTGTCAATTTGGCTAGTCGCCAAATCCAATACGTGTCGATATAAAAATTTCTGATACCAAATTGCATCACGTAATCTTGTAACGCAGGATAAAGTTCAGACCATTTTTTTTCCGACTCCAATTTCTTAATGTGGTTAAGTTTGGACTTGTCGTAGTACTCATTGACCTTGTTGATGTTCTTGAAATTGTAAATGCTGAACTGACCTTCTGTACCTAGGGTATCAATCTGCAATAGCGCACTGCTTTCCTTCTTTTTACCCAATAGTTGAGCATTTGACGATGTACAGGTCAGTGTCAGAACACTCAGTAGCAAGAAGATATTTTGGGATAAAAATTTAATCAATTAAAATTCCTTTTTTCGTTACATCCACATCAGCTATCTTAAGTTAGATTAGGATCGCGTTAGGTTTTTCAAATTTAGTACAGGCAACTTTGATAACGAATGAAAGCCACGATTAAATATAGTTAGTTTGGCATACCGATTGTAATTATAGTACGACTAAAAAATAGACCAGCTGTTTACGTGCAATTGTGCCAATATGACAGCATTGGAGCGAATAGTTTATGGAGTTGAATAATTTTTATAATTCTTATCTTTTTTCAGAACTGGCTAGTGAGGATGCGGAGGAGTTAATTCCGCTGGATTTAACAGGAGAAGATGATGAATTGGATCCGGCTGACCTTCCTGAAGAACTGCCGATTTTACCTTTGAAAAATGCCGTTTTGTTTCCAGGCGTGGTCATTCCTATCACGGTAGGAAGATCTAAGTCGATTCGATTGGTGAAGAAAGCGTATAGAACGAACAAAATCATCGGTGTTGCTGCTCAGATGAATGCAGGCGCAGAAGACCCGGGAGAGAAAGAGATATATAAAGTAGGTACCGTTGCCAAAATATTGAAGATGTTGGTATTGCCAGATGGTAATACCACAATCATTATCCAAGGCAAGAGTCGAATGGAGATCAAGCAGGTGGTGCAAGAGAATCCGTATTTGACTGCTAAGGTAGATTTGCTGACGGAGAATTTTGTTGAAGACGAAAACAAAGAAACTGTAGCGATTATCTATTCGCTAAAGGATGCGGCCAAGAAGATATTAAAGCTTAACCCTGAGATTCCTAAAGAAGCACAAGCCGCTTTAGAGAACATCAACAGTTTTAAATTCCTTACACACTTCTTGTGCTCCAACATAAATACTGAGGTAAAAGACAAGCAAAAATTACTTGAAATCAATGATGGAAACAAAAGAGCTGAGGCCCTTTTGAAATACATGCTCAAGGATATTCAGGTTTTAGAGCTGAAGCATGAAATTCACGATAAGGTAAATACTGACATCGACCAGCAGCAGCGGGACTATTATTTGCGCCAGCAAATGAAAGTCTTGCAAGATGAGCTTGGGCAAGGAGGTGCAGAGCAAGAACTGGACGAATTGAGATCGAAAGGTCTGAAGAAAAACTGGCCTGAAGAAGTGGCTCAACATTTTGACAAAGAATTGGGTAAGATTGAGCGCATGAATCCAATGGCGGCTGAGTACCCGGTAGCTATGAATTATGCCGAGCTTTTGGTAGAGCTCCCATGGAATGATATATCCGAGGATAATTTCGATCTCAAACGTGCTAAAAAAATACTAGATCAGGATCACTTTGGTCTCGAAAAGGTGAAGGATCGTATCATTGAGTACCTTGCGGTTCGAAAACTAAAAAATGACCTCAAGGGCCCTATTTTGTGCCTTTTTGGCCCTCCTGGCGTAGGTAAAACTTCTTTGGGTAAATCAATTGCTAAGGCTTTGAATCGTGAATATGTGAGAATGTCACTGGGTGGTGTACATGACGAAGCAGAGATTCGAGGACACAGAAAGACTTATATTGGCGCTATGCCAGGCAAGGTGATTCAGAACATTAACAAGGCCAAATATTCCAATCCGGTTTTTGTATTGGATGAAATTGACAAAGTATCTTCCGACTTTAGAGGAGACCCTTCTTCCGCCTTGCTTGAAGTGTTGGACCCGGAGCAAAATGAAACGTTCAAGGATAATTTCCTTGAGGTGGAATATGATTTATCTAAAGTGCTGTTTATAGCTACAGCTAATTCATTGGATACCATTCAGCCTGCACTTCGTGATAGAATGGAAATCATTGAAATCACCGGATATACGCTGGAAGAAAAGATTCAGATTGCAAAGAAACATTTGTTGCCTAAGCAGCTGAAAGAGCATGGATTGAAGTCAAGTCAGCTTTCCATGGATAAAAAGGCCTTCTCCAAATTGGTAGATGACTATACCAGAGAATCTGGAGTAAGAAACCTAGAGAGAAAAGTAGGCGCTGTGGTAAGAGATGCCGCAAAGTCTATAGCGATGGAAGAGGAGTATGAAAAGAAAGTAACTCCAGACGAAATTCGAAGAATTCTTGGTGCTGAGGTGTTTGATAAAGAGCTTTATCAAGACAACAAACATGCGGGTGTGGTCACTGGTTTGGCCTGGACATCCGTCGGCGGTGAGATTTTATTCATAGAATCTAGTTTGAGTAGAGGGAAAGGTAAATTGACCCTTTCCGGTCAGCTAGGTGATGTAATGAAAGAATCCGCTATGACGGCGCTTTCCTATTTGAAGTCCAATGCCGAAAGATTGGGAATTGATTATCGCGTATTTGATAATTATGATTTGCACATACACGTGCCTGCTGGCGCTGTGCCGAAGGATGGCCCTTCGGCTGGTATTACCATGCTGACCTCTTTGGCCTCTGTATTTACCCAAAGAAAAGTAAAGCAGAAACTGGCTATGACGGGTGAAATCACACTCAGAGGTAAAGTGCTTCCGGTAGGTGGAATCAAGGAAAAGATTTTGGCTGCGAAGAGAGCTGGGATTAAGGAGATTATTCTTTGTCAAAAGAACAAGAAGGACATAGATGAAATAGATGATAGATACGTCAAGGACTTGAAGTTTCATTTTGCTGAAACTGTTGAAGAAGTCTTGGAAGTGGCTTTGCTGACACAGAAGGTTCCGAATGCCATGGAGCTGGTAACTGTAGAGCAAAAAGCGTAACCAAGGTCTATTCTCGATTTAAGATTATGAATATGAAAAAACCTGCTGTTGTCATTTTGTTATGGATACAAGCAGGTTTTTTATTTGCTCAAATAGATAATTCCTTTCAATATCTGGATCTTCCCATAGGTGCCCGTGTAGCTGGACTAGGAGGTGTCATTAATACGTCTACCGATGACGATGTCAACTTATTTTTATCAAATCCGGCCTTGCTCGATTCGGCCAATGACAACCATGTTTCGTGGAGCTACCTTGGGTTTTATGCAGATGTAAAATACAATACGTTGGCCTACGCCAAGACTTTTAAAAAAGCGGGTACATTTGGCATAGGCATTCAGCATCTGGGATATGGTTCCATCGACAGCTATGATGCTTCGGGAAACTCGATAGGCAGCTTCGATGCCAATGAGACAGCGCTAGTGGTTTCACACAGTCATCAGCTGAGTGTGTTCAAATTGGGCATGAACCTAAAATATGCCTATTCAGGAATATACACTTACAATAGTTCAGCACTAGCCCTTGACATCGGGGGAGCTTTTATTCATCCAGAAAAGGAATTTATGGTTTCTGTGTTGTTCAAAAACGTAGGTTTCGTCATGTCTGAATATTCGGACACATCGAATTCTTCTTTACCCACCGACTTGCAAGTGGGATTAACATTCAAACCAGAGCACATGCCATTCAGGTTCTCATTTACTGGGCACAACTTGTTTGATTTAAACGAAACCTATTATGATGAAAATCTTGCTAGCAATGAAGAACCAGATGTGGTAGATCGCATATTTCGTCATATCAATATAGGTACAGAAATATTGTTGAGTCGCAATTTTAATATTCGACTTGGGTACAACCATCTGGTACGAAAAGAACTTAGCTTATCAGAAAAATCAGGACTATCCGGGATGTCCATGGGATTAATGGCGAGGATCAAAGCTTTCGAACTTTCCTATACGTTTACCACGTATCATGTAGATAGCGGGCGAAGCTATTTCACCCTAACTAGTAATTTGAATAGAGTATTTAAGAAAAAGTCAATCATATAAAATGTTAAATAAAGATCAATATCTCACCCCTAAGCAGATTGTAGCCGAATTAGATAAATACATCATTGGGCAAAAGGATGCCAAACGGAATGTGGCCATTGCACTTAGAAATCGCTGGAGAAGGATGAACGTGAAAACCGAAATTCAGGGCGAAATCGTACCGAATAACATTTTGATGATAGGTGCCACTGGTGTGGGTAAAACAGAGATAGCACGTCGACTGGCCAAAGTGGCTGATGCTCCTTTCGTGAAGGTGGAAGCATCCAAGTTTACAGAAGTAGGTTATGTAGGTCGTGATGTAGAGAGTATGGTGCGGGATTTGGTGGAACAGTCTGTAAGTCTGGTGAAGCATGCCCAAAAAGAAAAGGTAAAAGAAAAAGCCGAAGAGATTGTTGAGAATATCATTTTGGATGCTCTCATTCCTCCGGTGAAGAAAGCGCCCTCTACGATTACTACAAATCCTGAGGGGACTCAGTCAATCCCTGTAGATGATGCCGAACTTAATGAAAAAACCCGTGAGCGCTTCAGAGAAAAAATCAGAAATGGAGAACTCGAAGACCGAAAGATCGACATTAGTGTGAGCCAAAACTCTACTGGTGGTGTGGGTATGATTGGTGGCGGAGGTATGGACGAGACCTCCATGATGAATATTCAGGAGATGATCGGGCAAATGATGCCTAAGAAGTCCAAAAAAAGAAAAGTGACCATTGCTGATGCCAGAAAGCTTCTTATGGAAGAAGAATCTTCTCGACTCATCGATATGGACGAAGTGAAAGAAGAAGCTATTGAGAAGGCTGAAAACACGGGGATTATTTTTATCGACGAAGTAGATAAGATAGCTGTGGGAGCTTCTAAGAAAGGTGGGCCAGATGTCAGTAGAGAAGGTGTACAGCGAGACTTACTCCCAATCGTAGAAGGCAGTGCAGTCAATACCAAATACGGTGTGATTAATACTGATCATATTTTGTTCATCGCAGCAGGTGCTTTTCATTTTGCTAAGCCATCTGATTTGATCCCTGAGCTTCAGGGCCGATTTCCTATCAGAGTAGAACTTGAAAATCTGACCAAAGGAGATTTTGTAAGAATACTGAATGAGCCGAAAAATGCGCTAACAAAGCAGTATACTGCTTTAATCGGTTCTGAAGATGTGGATATTGTCTTCAATGAAGAAGCCATCGAAGAAATTGCTTCAATAGCTTTTAATATCAATGCCGAAATTGAAAACATTGGCGCCAGAAGGTTGCACACTGTCATGAGCAGATTGCTCAATGATATTTTATTCGACATTCCGGATAAAATTGGTCCAAATGCGAAAATTGTCATTGACAAATCCAAGGTTCAAGAGAAGTTGGATGGAATGGTTGAAAACAAAGATTTGAGTCAATTTATTTTGTAAGTTGCGACTGTTATGCTACTCACCACCAAAATTCCATTAGGTTATATTTTTAGAAACACTAAAAAGGACATATTCTTCATTTTTTGTGTGGCGTTAGTCGCGGTAGTAGCCTATCGTTTTTATGACATAGCCAATATTCCACCGAATATTACTGGTTTGGTGGGTACCTCCATTTCTTTGGTTATTGCATTCAAGTTGAGTCAGTCTTATGATCGCTGGTGGGAAGCACGCAAAATCTGGGGAGCCATTGTCAACGATTCCAGAACTTTAGTACTGCAACTTCGCAGTTTTACCAACGGAAAGGAACCTGAAATAGTGAACAGAATGGCAGAGCGTCAAATCGCCTGGTGTTATGCTCTGGGTCAATCTTTGAGAAAACTAGCCCCTTTGGAAGGGATAGATGGTTTTCTATCATCAGACGAGCTAAAAAGCATTGGAAGCCACAAAAATGTACCACTGGGATTATTAGATTTTCATTCCCAAGATATTAGCACTTTGCACGGCTCGAAAAATATCAATGACTATCAGCAGATGCAATTGGATGACACCATCGTTCGTTTGTGTGAATCCATGGGTAAAGCAGAACGGATTAAGAATACGGTTTTCCCAACGACCTATCGGCTTTTTCTGCGTTGGTTCATTTACATATTTGTCATTTTGCTGTCTATTACATTAGCAGAGACGGATGGTTATGGTGATATTCCACTTCTGCTATTAATTACCATTCCTTTTTTCTTATTAGAGAAGACAGCTTATTATCTACAAGACCCGTTTGAAAATAGACCGACCGACATCCCCGTTACGCTTATAGCCAATACCATTCAGACCAATCTCAGACAGCTGGTAGGTCAGATGGAAGTTTCGGATCAAAAAGCACATGAAGACTTCTATGTGATGTAGCTTATTGGATGCTTCGAATGGGAGGCAAATGTCTGATTCTGTATCAAAACCTCGAGGGAAATTTCAGTTTATTAGATTGAATCGAGAATGACTATATTTATAGTCTAACCCTTTATTCATGTGCTCTAATTATTTCAGACATCTGTTTGTACTAAGCAGCGTATTCATATTTAAATGCGTGTTTGCACAACTGCCTGGAGTAAATCAAAGGTTCAATCTCAACCAGTTTTCAACTGAAGATGGCTTATCTCAAAGTAATGTTTATCAAATTATTGATGACAGTGACGGATTTGTTTGGATTCTAACAGACGACGGACTCAATCGTTTTGATGGCTATAAGTTTAGTGTTTACAAATATGATCCGGACGATAGCACATCTATCTCTGACAATAAGATGAATTGTATGGTTGAGGATTCTAATCAGAACCTATGGGTAGGAACAAGTCAGGGTGGATTTTGCAGATACGATAAAAATAACAACAACTTCAAATGCTTTAAGTATGACAGCCAGGATAGTACCTCACTTAGCCAGAACACGGTAACAGGTATTATTGAATCAAGCGATGGGAATTTGTGGATTGGCACCAATTGGGGGTTGAATATTTTCAATCCAGCTAATGAAACCAACAGAAGAATTATGGCTGATTCTTCAATAGTCAATTGTCTACTTGATAACCGCGTATATTCTGTTTTAGAAACTCCTAATCATGAGGTGTGGGTGGGGTCTGCCACGGGTATTTCAATATTTGACCTGTCTGGGAAGTGCCTTAGAAGAATCAAAGGAGGAGGACGCTTAGGCTTGGTTGAAGGCCAGGTTAGAAACATGATTGCCGAAAAGGATGGTACAGTCTGGGTGAGCGTGGAAAGTAAGGGTTTGTTGAAATATGAGCCTGCAAATGATCAGTTTATTTTTTATGGAGTAAAACCAAATGCGAAGGGTTCCCTAGGTAGAGCCTATATACGAAGTTTGTTTATCGATACTCAAGACAATCTCTGGATAGGAATGGATGGGTTTGGATTTCAGTTCTTGGATCGAGAAACGGGCCTTTTTCATACTATACTCGATAATTCAAACTTGGATACTGATGTAATAGAGAAATTATATGAGATTCATGAAGACAAAGATGGGAATTTATGGTTGGGCTCCTACGGATATGGCTTTTTCGTGCTAAATGTAAATAGCAAAAATTTTGCTCATTATACCAAAAATGAATTCGATCCATTAGGGCTTAGTCACAGTTCTATACTGTCAGTTGCGGAGAATAATAAGGGGAAAGTTTGGTTAGGAACTGATGGAGGCGGTCTCAACCTTTTTAACCCGGAGGCAAACGGTTTTGAATTCTTAACTGAAAAACAAAGATACATTGGCGGAACAGTAATCAAATCTCTTGCGATAGGTGCAAATGAGGTGCTTTGGGTGGGGGCGTTCAACGATGGACTGACAAGAGTCCAAGCAGATTTTAAAGACATTGAGTGCTACCACGAGGGAAATTCAGGGTTGGAGAGCAGCAATATTTGGTCTCTTCTTGTGGATAAAAAAGAAAGACTATGGATAGGTACTTTAGGAGGAGGCCTTCACCTATGGAATGAGGATACCAAAAGTATTAGGAAAATTTCTACAGCATATGACGAAGATCCATCAATTACTGCGCTCAATGTGGTCTGCTTGATGGAAGATGCTGAAGGAAATATTTGGTTAGGAACAGGTGGGCATGGGGTATTGAGGTACAATCCTGAGTCTGGAGAGTCTAAGCGTTTTTTATCAGGTTTAGAAGATCCTTATAAGTTGAGCCATAGAGAAATTCGGTCCTTGTATCAGAGCGAAAATGGAAGCATTTGGATTGGCACTACTTTAGGGTTGAATAAATACGACCCTCAGACAAAAAAAATTGAAAAGATCTACAAATCTGATGGCCTGCCCAGTGATGTTATAAAAGGTATAGTTGAGAATGAAGGGATACTTTGGTTAAGCTCCAGCGACGGTGTTTTTAGTTTCGATCCTTCGACAAAAGAAATTGTGAAGTACAATGGCTCGGATGGATTGCAGGGCCGGGAATTTAATTACAATGTGACCACCAAAATATCTACTGGTGAAATTTTAATGGGTGGGGTAAATGGTCTAAATACTTTTTTCCCAGACAAAATTCGAAACAATACCAAAGAGCCGAAAATTTTGTTTACCAACTTTTTGCTCTTCAATAGACCGGTCGATATAGACCCTAATGGTTTGTTGAAAAAGGAAATTAATCAGGTTAAAAAACTCGAGTTTGCCTACGATCAATATATTTTCACTATCGAGTTTGCCGCAGACGAACAGAATTTTCCAAAAGAAAATCACTACCAATACAAGTTAGATGGATTTGATCCGGACTGGAGTGAAGTGGGGGATGTTCGCGCAGCAACCTACACAAATCTACCGGCTGGCGAATATAAATTTCTGGTACGAGCTACAAACAATGCCGGAGTTTGGAGTAACAAAGTAAGAACGCTGGATATTACCGTACACCCGCCTTGGTGGCGCACCAAGACCGCTTATGCGATTTTTTTAGCTTTTGGTATTTTGATGATATTGGCTATCGTAAGACTACGAACATCTTATTTGTTAGCACAGAAAGTAAGGCTTAGACGGTTGGTGAGCAAAAGGACAAAGCAGCTAGAGGAGAAGAATGAGCGAATTACGATGCAAGCAGAGGAACTCAATACCTTCAATGATACCTTAAATGCACTGAATGAAAACCTAGAAAAGACGGTAATAGAACGTACCAATGAACTAGTGGTGAAAAACAAGAAACTCTCTGATTACGCTTTTTTAAATGCACATAATCTGAGAGCTCCAGTGGCCAATATCAAAGGACTGATCCAGCTGATGAACCTTGACCTGACCCCTGAAGAAAAAGAAGATTACATTCAGAAAATAAAAGAGCAGGTCGAAGATGTAGATGCCGTGCTATATGACATCAATCAGAAGTTAAAAAAAGACACCCTCATTGATGAGGAGGAGATTAAAGATATTTTAGATCAATCAATCAATTCCTCTTCCTCTTCAGATACTTCATCCTGAAGTTCTGATACGGGAGTAAGATTATCAGGAATTTCTTCTTCATCCATTTCTGGGAAGACTTCTACAAGGTTGGTTTTTGTTATGCTCGAGATTTCAAAAGGGACAAGCATATTATCTAGGCTTTTTTCCACTTTTTCATACGCATCTTTCACACTTTCAGCGCTAGTAAGAATGTAAGTGGTGATTTTCACTTCTTTTTCTGAATCGCCGTCTACAGTCGAATATTGGACTTTGCACTTATACCAATAATCAGCGTCCTCAAAGTTGATCACTTCACTAATATTAGTCTTAGAAATGGTCATGATCTGGAACTCTCCACTTACAGTTCTTTCCATGGCACCGTAGATTCTGGACTCAGCGTCGGTATACGATACAGCGTCAACCAAATGCAATTCTGAGGTTTGCTTTAGGATACCTTCTTCGTTTTCTTTTGAATATTTTGCCTTACACTGATACCAGATTTTCATGTTATATGCTTTTAAGAATTAAAAAATGAAGGCGGCAAAAATAGGACTATTCATCCTTGGTTTCCAACCCAAACGGCGAATGATATTGCGCAGAAAAACGAAATTTTCTATTTTAGAAAATCTTAACAAAATGAAGCAAAATTATTTATGCCAGGATTGCAAAAAATCAATTTTCAGGGAAGGGAAATTATCTACTTGGACTATCGTGGTCAATCAGAACAGCAGATGATCGGACACCTTAAAGAAGCCGAAAAAACTATTCTCGAAGACAACAAGCCCTACCTAACTCTGACAAATATTTCAGACGCTTTTGCCACGAAAGGTTTTTTGAAACAAGCGGGGGTGTTAGGAGAAAGAACAGGACATTTAACCATTAAAGGAGCCATCGTTGGTCTGAATGGTGGTAAGAAAGTATTACTGAAAGTATTCAACAGACTGTTTGTAGGGAAAAAAGGTCTTCAACCTTTTGATACAGAAAAGGAAGCACTTGAGTATCTTGTCCGCTAAACCAGTTGAATAATATGAAGTTTTTAGAACAAGGGCTTGATGGCAATAATCAAGCATGGAAGTATATCGTAGTTATTGTTATCGGTTTTGTCTTAGGGCAACTATTAGGTGCTATTCCCTTTCTTTATTACGCTGGCCAGTCTGGTGTCCAAACCTTAGATTTTGTTGAGATGGGTCTTGATCCCAACTTCGGGCTGGTGTTGATGATCCTTCCTTTTGCGATCTCCTTTTTGCTTTGCCTTGTATTAGTCAAGTGGTTGCACAAGAGAAAATTTCAACAAATAATTAATGGATCAAATGACATTCGATGGAATCGGATCTGGTATGCAGTAGCGGTTTGGTCAATGATGATGGTGGCTTATCTGATATTCGAGTATTCGATCAATCCTGGGAATTTTAAGTTTCAAATGAATTGGGCTTCGTTTTTGCCCTTGGTGCTGATAGCCGTTTTACTCATTCCTATTCAGACCACATTTGAAGAGTATATTCTTAGGGGATATTTTGCACAGGGTGTGGCTGGCGTTACAAAAAGTAGATGGCTCGCTGTGCTCGTTCCGGGATTGGTTTTTGCACTGCTACATGCTTTCAATCCTGAAGTGGAGGCGCATGGATTTTGGACTGTTATGCCACAATACATCACTTTTGGGATTTTGTTTGGTCTTATTTCAGTGCTAGACGACGGAATTGAATTGGCTATTGGTGCGCATGCCGCCAATAACGTTTTTCTTGCTCTATTTCTTACGAATAAAGATTCGGTTCTTCAAACGCCTGCTGTTTTCGAGCAGCTGGAAGTAAACCCGATGCGTGATACGATTACACTTGTTGTGTTGAGTGTTGTTTTCTTTTTTGTATTGAAGAAAAAGTATGGCTGGGATTTTTCACTTCTTACAGACCGAGTAAAGGTAAGATCGATATTTTCCGTTGATTGTACCATACTTACCATTCCCAAAATAAACTTGCATTTCTGATTTGATATGGACTTATTGTGGATTCGTTCATTAACCGTATCAAACTATGAGAAAATTATCCATTTACCTTATCGCAGTAGGTACACTTTTGGCCGCTTGCGAGCCAACTCAAAAGAAAAAGAACCTGAATGATCTAGCAATAGATTATGTAAGGCTGGGGTTAGAAATTGGAAAATACGACCCGGTATTTGTAGATGCCTACTATGGACCAGATTCTTTGGCCTACACTGGCGAAGTCATGGATTCATTTCCAAAAGAAACTTTTCGAAAAAGGGTAGCTGCATTAAAAGCAGAGCTGGAATTAATAGCCAATGAGCCAACGGCTACTAAAGATGAAGTAATGAGGGCCAATTGGATATCATCTCAATTGATTGCCTTTGATAGGCGAATCAGAATATTCGCAGAAGACTATGGAACCTTCGATGAAGAAGCGGAGGAACTGTTTGGTGTGAAAATTCCTACTTATGACTCTACCCACTTCATCAACTTGATCGAAAAGTTAGATCGTATTTTACCGGGAACGGGTGCAATTACTGAGCGGGTAGAAACATTGACTGATAGATTCGTTATTCCAGAGGATCGTTTGGATACCGTTTTTCAAGTGGCTATCGGTGAGGCGCGGAGAATAACTTCTGAGAAGTTTGACTTGCCAAAAGAAGAAACTTTTACGCTTGAGTATGTTCAGGATAAGGTTTGGGGAGGGTACAACTGGTACCAAGGCAATTACAACAGTTTAATTCAAATCAATACCGACAATCCTTTGGGCATTGATCGAGCAATTGACTTGGCATGCCATGAGGGCTACCCAGGCCATCATGTGTACAACATGATGTTGGAAAAGAACTTATATAATGAAAAAGGTTGGGTAGAAATATCTATGTACCCCTTGTTTAGCCCCCAGTCTTTGATTGCTGAGGGTAGTGCTAACTATGGCATTGAAATGGCATTTCCGGAAGAGGAGTACGACAAATTTGCTACGGAAGTATTGATGCCTTTGTCAGGGTTAGATACTACAGGTGCGTCTGTCTACTTCGAGTATATCGATATAAGAGAACAATTAAATTATGCCAGAAATGAAGCGGCAAGGGGAATGATCAACGGAACGATGACCGAAGCTGAGGTGGATCATTGGTTGGAAGACTTCGCTTTGACTACAACTTCACGACCATTTATCAAGCAAAACCGAACCTACATTGTCAATTATAACTATGGCAAAGACATGGTGAAAGCGTATATTGAATCTCAATCAGAAACTCTGGAAGATCGATGGAAGCCTTTAGGTGTGTTGTTGAGCAGCCCGGTAACTCCCAAAGAAATGTTGCCTGAAATGAAATAATTAGTGATAATTCATAAATTACGAGTTAGGCTTTAGTATTAGCCCGTCTTTTGTGTTTTTAATTTAGAAAAGGTATGAAGATAATTATTGTAGGAGGTCACGGATCAATTGGTCGCAGAGTAGTAGACGTTTTGGCGAAAAAGCATGACATCATTACCGCAAGCCGATCGAAGGGAAATGTAAATGTGGATTTAGTGGATATTGAATCTATTCGTGAGCTGTACGAAACGGTTGGTGATTTTGATGCCGTAATATGTATTGCCGGTGAAGCCAAGTGGGCACCTATGAAGGAAATGAAAGAGGGTGATTATTATGTTGGGATTCGAAGTAAATTGATGGGACAAGTCAATTTGGTACGCGTGGGTATGGAGTATATCAAGCCTAATGGCTCATTTACACTTACTACAGGTATTTTGGCCGATCATCCGGTTGATCTAACGACGAGTGCAGCAATGGTCAATGGAGGTATTCATAGTTTTGTTCGTGCTGCCGCGCTTGAAATGACCAATGGCGTTCGGATCAATGCTGTTTCTTCAGGTTTGGTGGAGGACGCCATCGAAAAATACCAAGATCATTTTCCGGGACACAATGCCATACCTATGCGCAAAGTAGTGAATGGTTATATCCGAAGCTTGGAAGGTAAAAATAATGGTGATATCATAAGGATGTACGACAACTGCTAAGTACACCTAAACTTATTTGGTATGGTGTTTGAAGAGCTATTGCATTATATCACAACTGAGTATAGAGCCATGAAGACTACTATCTATAAAATCGCACTTGCTGTTTCGTTTTTCACTTTTGGGGTTTTGCAGTCAAATGCCGAAGCACCAAAGAGAAACTCAATCATTTTTTTCGAAGTTGACGATTGGGTAGATGTTTATGTGGATGGAAAGAAAGTATTTAGGCAGGCCGCTGCTGAAGGTAATTTGGGTGAAGAAGTTGAGTTTGACCTAAATCCATTTATTAAGGGCAAAATAGATCCCATAGTAGAAATTAAGTTAACTAATTCTAAATGCCATACTTGTGAAACAGGCAATGGATGGAAAGTAGAATTTGAAGTATATCAGGAAGATGAATCAGTGGATTACATCATAGAAGAGGGGGATAGCATAGGAGGAAGCGTTGTTTTTACTATCGAATATGACTGGGGATACATATAGTCACTGTCGAGGTACATATACCACTTTTTTAGTCTCGAAAAACTCTTCAGAAAAATAATCTGGCAATTCATAGAGCTTATATCTCAATTTAGATTCTTTGAGCTCTTCAGTAAGGTCACCACCTTTTAAGTACAAGATACCATTTTGGAGTTCATGATTGGACTCCTTTTTTATTTTACCTTTAGTCCAGCTATAGAAGCCTTTCATCCTTGTTACCGCTCGACTGACGATGAAGTCAAACTGGCCCTCAATTTCTTCCGCTCTGGAGTGTACTCCTTTTACATTGGTAAGTCCAAGTCCTTTAGCTACTTCATTCACTACCTTTATTTTTTTTCCAATACTATCCACAAGTAGAAATTCCGACTCTGGAAAAAGAATAGCTAACGGTATACCCGGAAAACCACCACCCGTGCCAATATCGAGAATTTGAGATTGTGGATTGAATGACTGAATTTTCGCTATCCCTAAGGAGTGAAGTGCATGCCGAATGTATAGTTCTTCAATGTCCTTTCTTGAAACAACATTAATCTTTGTATTCCACTCATTATAGAGTTGGAATAGCCGTCCAATCTGCTCTTTTTGCTTGTCGGATAAATCAGGAAAGTACTTAAAGATTACGTCTTTGTCAGTCATGACGCAAAACTAGTCAGATACCAACTTGAAAAAAGATTAGATGTGTCTCTTTTTGTCTTTAACCAAGTCGTACATTAATTCTCTGGCCCTATGTAATTGGGCTTTTACCGTACCCAGTGGAGCGTCCAAAGTTTTAGCAATTTCGTCGTATGACAATTCATCAAAGTATCTCAACCTTACCAGACGCTGATATTTTGGAGGAAGCTTGGAGACGAACATCTGAACGAGTTCTTTCTTTTGTGTATTGATCGCTTCATCCTGAGGGTTTCTGTTTTTGTCTTCTACATCAATGGTCACAGCTTCGCCTCCATCATCCGTAAAAGAAGTGTTCAAACTGAAAGTATTCAGTTTCTTCTTCCGGATAAAGTCAATGGTGTTGTTGGTCGCAATTCTGAAAAGCCAGGTACTGAAAGTATAATCCTTCTTGAACTTATGAAGATTCTTGAATGCCTTTGCAAATGCTTCGATGGTTAGATCTTCGGCATCATCAGTATTTCGGATCATTTTCAAGATCATATGATAAACAGGCCGCTTGTACCGCTCCATGAGCTCAGCAAAAGCTTGTTCATCACCTTCATTTACCGCATGATCAATGAGTTTAAAGTCTTTAAGCGCCTTATCTGAAAATTGTTTTTTTATTTCTTCCATCTAACCTTCTTAGTGAATAACGCAATCGTGCCGAAAATAGATGCATATCCTGCGTACAAAATGTCCATCATGGGTACAAGCCAAATGTTCATACGGTAGCCGAACTTTTTGGATGTCGAATTGACCAAAATGGTTATAAATACCATTCTGAAAATCAACAATCCAGCAGGGATGAAATAGTTATTGGTTTGTACGGCTAAAATAATCAAAGCCAACCAAAAAACTAGATTAGATACATTTTGTAAACCTAATAGAATCTTATCTTTAAGTCTGTAATACTTGCCTACCGACCAGTGTCTGGTTTTCTGCGCCAGGTATTCGCTCCAAGTTGTTTTTGGTATAGAATAGGTGAGTGACTCAGAGCCAATGGTTAAGCGTGTGTTTTTCTTATTGGCCAATTCATTAACAAGTAGGTCGTCATCACCTCCTGTAACATGCTGAATTTTGCTAAAACCTTTGTTGTTGAGAAAAGCAGATTTCCGGTAGGCTAAGTTACGGCCTACTCCCATATAGGGATTTCCGGCAAGTGCAAACCCCATATAGTTCATAGCCGTCCACTGTGTTTCGAATTGTATAAAGTGGCCTAAGAAACCTTTACCTTTTTCATAAGGAGAAAGACCCAATACAAAGTCAGTTTCTTTGGTGAATGTACCTGTCATTTCCTTGATCCATTGTGACGAGGATGGTTCGCAGTCAGCATCTGTCAATAATAAAATATCATTGGAAGCGGCCTTGATGCCCATGGTTAGTGCAAACTTCTTTGCGTTGATGTGATCATGAACCTGGTCTACTCTGGCAAACTTGAGTTTGTCTGATTTATTTTCAAGGAGGTAGTCATAGGTGCCATCATCTGATCTGTCGTCTACAATAATAACTTCAAAATCGTTGTGTTCTTGACTGAGCAACTTTGGAATCAACGTCTTGAGATTCTCGAGTTCGTTGTGGGCACAGACAATTACAGAAACAGGTTGTTCTCGTTTGGTTTTGGATTTGTAGCCAAGGATTTTAACCAAAATCACCAACCAATATATCGTTAAAATTGTCAACGACCCTGCTGCTACCGCCACTACTAGATTCACCATTCAAACTCCTATTTAAAATTGGTGGCAAAGATATGCCTCTAAGGGAAAAGATTATTTTATAAATCAACCTATTTTTGCCCGCGACATGAATTTCGAATTACTCCAAAAAGATCCTAAGTCTAAAGCAAGGGCTGGCAAGATCACCACTGATCATGGTGAGATAGAAACCCCCATTTTTATGCCAGTAGGGACTGCCGGCACAGTGAAGGCATTGCATCAACGAGAGTTGAAAGAAGATGTAAAGGCTGAGATCATACTGGGTAATACTTATCACCTGTACTTGCGGCCAGGGCTGGATGTCATTGAGTCTGCAGGGGGCTTGCATAAATTCAATGGATGGGATCGTCCGATGTTGACAGATAGTGGAGGTTATCAGGTTTATTCATTGAAGGATAGAAGGAAAATCACAGAAGAAGGAGTGAAATTTCAATCTCATATTGATGGATCTCGGCACAACTTCACACCTGAAAATGTGATGGACATTCAACGTACCATTGGTGCGGATATCATTATGGCGTTCGATGAATGTACACCCTATCCATGCGATAAAAAGTATGCTAAGAACTCGATGGAGATGACCCATCGTTGGTTAAAGAGATGCTGCGATCGATTTGATGAAACTGAACCGAAATATGGATATAGCCAGACGCTATTTCCAATCGTTCAGGGAAGTACCTACCATGATCTTAGAACACAATCGGCGGAGACCATTGCCTCTTTTGGTAGAGAGGGTAACGCCATTGGTGGGCTTTCAGTAGGGGAGCCCGCAGAAATGATGTACGAATCTACCGACTTAGTGTGTAACATTTTGCCTGAAGATAAGCCAAGGTATTTGATGGGTGTGGGAACCCCAAGTAACCTGATTGAATGTATTGCTTTGGGTGTGGATATGTTTGATTGTGTATTGCCAACAAGAAATGCCAGGCATGGCGTGTTGTATACTTCTGAAGGCATCATCAACATCAAGAATGAAAAGTGGGAGAAGGATTTTTCTCCAATAGATCCGAACCTTGCCGGTCATGTAGATATGAACTATTCGAAGGCCTACCTGAGACACCTTATCCGGACCGGAGAGATGCTGGGAGCACAAATCGCAAGTATTCATAATCTTTCTTTCTTTTTATGGCTGATGAAGGAGGCTAGGGCACATATTTTGCAGGGTGATTTCTCCTCTTGGAAAAACACTATATTGCCCAAGCTTTCCACGAGACTATAACCATTGAAAAGTGAAACTGCTCGATAAATACATACTGTCTAAATTTCTTAAAACCTATGTCTTTGTGGTGGGGCTTTTAGTGGTGGTCATTATGGTCATAGATTTCACTGAAAAGAATGAAAAGTACATCAAGAATGATGTACCCGCAGAGGCTATTTTTCAGTACTATTTGGCGTTTGCACCTTGGATTGCTAATCTTATATCTCCAATTACAGTCTTTATAACCACAGTACTGGTCACTTCTGGTATGGCTGTGAAAACAGAAATTGTAGCTATTTTATCTGGAGGAGTAAGTTTTCGTAGGATGTTAGTCCCATACCTTATAGGGGCTTGCATGATCGCTTCGGTGAGTTTTTATGTCAATGGTTGGCTTATTCCTAATTCTGAAAAGTATAGGATTGGATTTGAAATTGAATACCTAAAGAAGCCTTTTTACTTCAATGAGAGAGACATCCATTTAAAGGTGGCTAAAAACGATTATATCTATATTCAACGTTACAATAATCGAACAGAATCTGCCTATAGGGTGACTATGGAGAGGATAGTAGACCATAGGTTGGAAGCCAAGCTATTTGCCAAAAAGATGACTTGGAATGATTCACTCCAGGCTTGGCGGTTTAGAAATTGGGAACAGCGAGAATTGAAAAATTTCGGAGAGATAATTACCAAGGGAGAACACCTAGATTCGGCCTTTAATTTGTCTCCCTCAGATTTTGACAGCAAATATCAGCTCAATGCTACTATGAATATGGATGAGCTGGAAGAGTACATTGCTTTGCTGAAATCGAGAGGTTCAAGCGAAGTAGGTCTCTATGAAATAGAAAAGTACATTAGATATATGTTGCCTTTTACAGCCATTATTCTCACGTTAATGGGTGTATCGGTGTCTGCTGAAAAATCAACCAGGGGTGGCGCAGGCTTCAAAATTGCTCTGGGTTTCGTAATTGCCTTTGTATTTATCCTGCTCTTTGTACTTGTAAAGGCTATTGCTGAGGCAGGGTCAATGCATCCCATATTGGCTATTTGGATACCTAACATAGTTGGTTTGGTGGCGGCACTTGTGATGTACCGATTTGTACCCAAATAATTTCTTATGTCGGCCGATAAAATGCCTTCTACTTTAAGTGCTTACCTTCAATTACACTTTATCGTGTTCATTTGGGGATTTACTGCTATTCTAGGCAAATTGATAGAAATACCGCCTGTTGAGGTAGTTTTCTATAGAACGCTGATGGCCAGTGTCGGATTGTTTATTCTTTTGAAATGGAGGAAACTCCCTATTCAGGTGCCGAGAAAGGAATTGTGGATCATCCTTGGAACGGGGTTGCTTATTGCAGTGCATTGGATTCTTTTCTTTTTAGCAGCTCGAATTTCTAATGTGTCAGTTTGTCTCGCTGGCATGGCTACTGCTTCCCTTTGGACCAGTTTTATCGATCCTATTGTAAACAAGCGGAAGGTGAAGTTTTACGAACCTATCGTGGCCATTATTTCGGTTATTGGGATTGTTGTGGTGTTTCAATCTACAATTGATGCAGCCATGGGCTTCATCGTGGCCATTGCCTCTGCTTTTTTGGCGGCAGTTTTTACAGTTATCAATGGAAAACTGGTGGCTAAGCAAAATCATTTTACCATTACCTACTACGAAATGGTAGGTGCTTGTGGCACCATCGTACTCTTCTTTCCAGTGTATGGCTATTGGTTTGTCGAAGATGGTTTGACTTTGACGTTCACTAGTCAAGATTTTATATATCTATTGATACTGAGTTTGATTTGTACCGTTTATGCGTATTCCATTGCTGTGAAGTTGATGCAACGATTGACGGCGTTTGCCATTAACTTGACAATTAATCTGGAGCCAGTTTACGGAATAACTGTAGCTGTTTTTCTATTTGGTGGAGATGAGAAAATGGACAACAATTTTTATTGGGGAACATCAATTATTGTGTTGTCTGTTATTATGTACCCTTTACTAAGAAGATATTTTGAAGGCAAGAATATCAAAAGGGATATTGTCAGATAGTCAAGATTCACTATAATTTTCTTAGAGTATATTTCACTTGTCGAAGAAAACAGCTAATTCGTCGATAAAAAAGTTTGATTCCTCCAAAATTTTCGATACTTTAGAATCACAAAATTCCAAAAATCAGACTGACCTAATTCAGTTGATGAAACCATCCCACCCAGGATGGTTTTATTTTTTCTCCACATTTTCTAACACGCCCACCTCAATATAGGAAGGAGCTACCCCGGACCTACCTACAAAATGTTTGGCTTTTACGAACTCTTCAGGTTGAGCCTCGAAGATGTTTTCAACGTAAGTTTGTGGGTTGATATCCACCATCGGGAACCAAGAACTCTGCACTTGAACCATGATTTGATGGCCTTTTTTAAAGGTGTGTAATACATCTTGAAGTGGTAATTTTATCACTTCCTCCTTTTTTGGAACAAACGGTTCGGGATGCTCATAACTGTTTCTAAATCGACCTCTTATCACTTCACTTCTCACCATTTGATGATACCTTTTCATAGATACATCAGGTTGATGTGGATACGGAGGATGACTGCTTGGGTACACATCAACGAGTTTGACTACCCAGTCTGCAGCAGTTTGATCCGTTTTTACTACCAAATTGGCCAAAATTGAACCCGCAATGGTTAGATCTTCTTCAAGTGGTGACGAGAGATAATAGAGTACATCCGACCTGTCATTTACAAAACTCTGATCATCTGTCATGTATGGCTTAGGCATCCCAATGTCATCATAAGAAATGAAAGGAACCGGATTAGCTGGGTCACTTTCAAAAATATCAACTCCAAATTGGTTACTTCCGGGAGGAGTTTGTGACAAT
This sequence comes from Reichenbachiella sp., assembly GCF_965233835.1. GTDB lineage: Bacteria > Bacteroidota > Bacteroidia > Cytophagales > Cyclobacteriaceae > Reichenbachiella. The sequence goes on along the minus strand of NZ_OZ247585.1, from coordinate 4,508,177 downwards.
CTCTTTTTTTCTTTGAAATAGAATTTTACCTTTTTCAAATTTTTAGGTGGCCATTCGTCAAAGGTTTTCCATTCGTTGGTCCCTGTCTGAAACATGTAGGCCTCTGGGATTTTATTATCACCCTTCCCTTTGAGGTGATACGCGAAAAATGGTTCAATAATACTGTCGTTGTAAAAGTTGGATGTTTTTGCTCCAAAGTGGACATTACCTAAGACATCTCCATCAGTTCTGCGCCATCCACCATGACTCCAGGGACCCATTACCAGAGTGTTGATGATATCAGGATTGTTTTTTTCTACGGTTTCGTAAATTTTTAATGGTCCGTATAGATCTTCCGCATCAAACCAGCCGCCAACAGTTAGTACAGCACAATGGACATTATTTAGGTGAGGAAGAATGTTTCGGTCTTGCCAAAAATCATCATAGTTAGGATGAGCTGCCAAATCATTCCAAAAGGAGATACTGTCTCCTAAATAGTTTTCTTTAGCCAATGAAACCGGTGTCATTGCCTTGAAGAACGCATAGCCATCATTTGTTCCGTGTTTGAATTTTGCATTTTTCACTTTAGTTGGTTCTTGACGAGGTCTGCCAAAACTTGAGAAGAAGTTGAATGCATGGGGGTAGAAGAACGCTCCATGATGGTGGAAGTCATCGAAAAACCAGTCAGCAATGGGTGCCTGAGGCGAAACAGCGACCAACGCTGGATGCGAGTTGATCATCCCCGCAGCAGTATAGAATCCTGGGTATGATATACCCCATTGTCCAACCTTTCCATTGTTGTTGTTCACATTGGCCAAAAGCCACTCAATAGTATCGAAGGTGTCCAGACTTTCATTGGTTCTCCTTTCGTGAGGCGTCATATCTACGAATTGACCTTCTGACATGTGCTTCCCTCGAACGTCTTGATAGACGAAAATATATTTGTCGCGAGTCATGCGCATATTGGGGCCTAGGTCAATTTTGTAGTTGTTCTCTCCGTACGGCTGAATCGCATAAGGTGTGCGATACATGATGATAGGATATTGTTCTGAAGAATCTTTTGGTGTATATATGGCGGTAAACAGTCTGGTGCCATCTCGCATTGGAATGTAAACTTCCTTTTTTGTATAATTCTTATAGACAAAAGCAGAATCTTCTGCCGCCGTAAATGGCACATAGGGTTCTCGTTCAGAATTGCAGCCAGAAAATATGAGAAGGCAAATGATTGAAATGAGGAAGTAGTTGTTTGCAGATTTTATCATAATTTTTTAGGCTAAATAGAGTTTACCAAGATACCAGCCCAATCCTGCGGCGGTTAATCCTAGAATGAGACTAAGTCCCATATACAAGAAGGCCGAACTCATATTGTTGGTAACAATTAGGTCAATATTTTCTACGCTAAAAGTGGAAAAAGTGGTAAACCCACCACAGAAACCGGAAGTGAGTAATACATAATAAGATCGATCCATCTTACCGAAATAATGAAAGAGAAATCCTAAAAGGAAAGACCCAATTACATTGACAAGTAGCGTGCCCGAAGGTGCAATACCCGGAGTGAATTTTAACACCCATTGGGAGATTAAAAATCTTAGGATACTCCCCAGCATTCCACCAAGGCCAACAAACAGCGCTAATCGGATCATTTTTCTAGTTTCTTAAATTTCTTCTTAAGGTAGTTGAGCGTTTTGTCATACTCGGTATTTTCTTGTTTGCTTAGAACGAGTTGTTTGCCAGAAGATAAATTTATCGTTAACTCCTCATAAAGTCCACCATAGGTTTTTATCGATGTATGAAACCAATGATCAATATCCTTTCCGCTAAATGAGATTTTTTTAAACTTGAAAGGAAACTTGGCTTCGAACTTTTCTTTGGAAATTTTTATGGTTTTTAATGAAAATAGAATTTTCAACAAAACAAGAAGCCCGATGGGGCCTGAGGTATAAATCAATATATACCACCAAAGTCTATCGGTAGCGGACTGAATCTGAACGATTCCATAAATGAATATGCCAAATGCAATGAATATGAATAATCCGACAGAAAACAGTGTGCCGATTTTTGGTTTGGAAACGATCATTTACTTTTTATTTGATCGGTAAAATTATGGATATGGGTTAATATTTCTTTAAAAAATGCCTGAAATTCCAATTCGAATCTGTCGTAGTCCTCCGTAAGGTTTTTTACAGCTCTTTCCATACCTGATTTGAAGGAAGTTCGCCGTGACATACCACTCAGCGCAAATTGAATTCCTTCTAAAAATTGGTAGTTGTATAGCCAATCTCCAGTTTCCATATAGCCTAGCAAATAACTGCACTTTTCAGGAAGAAGAGATTGGTTGTCGTTAAGAAGTTTGTAGTGTCTCTGACAGAAGACCTTCAATTCCTCTTCTGAATAATCAGACCAATTTTTAGACAAGAAGTGATCATAGTAAACATCCATGATCACACCTGCATAGTGACGGTATTCTTTTGCCAGTCTTCTTTTTCCTTCTAAAAATATTGGGTGATTGTCTGCGTAATTATCGATTTCACGGTGAATAAGAATACCATGTTGTACGCCCAAGGGATATTCGAGGTACTTTTTCCCTTTGACGAAGTCCGCAATGAAGTTGCCAATCGTGATGGGTTCGTCACCAAATGACAGGTATAGATGCGATAGATAGTTCATTCGAAGATAATATAGGGCTTTTCCTCTGATTTCTTATATTTGTTAAAATCAAAACCAGCTGATCATGTCAAAATCACATCTAAATATTCTTGTTCAACTTGCTAAAGTAGATGGCATCGTAGTACAGGAGGAGGTTGATCTCATCAATGAGGTCGGCAAGGCTAATGGCATGTCCGAAGAGGAAATAGCTTCGTGTTTTGAAGAAGAGCTTCCTATTGGAGATTTGTCCTCCCTTACAGATGACAAAAAATATGATTTGATCTATTCGATTGTACAGCTGATGAAAATTGATGGAAAGCTGTATAATGAGGAGATTAAATTTTGTGCAAAAATGTCTGCCAAACTTGGATATGAAGAAGACGTATTATTTGAGCTTATGCTGAAAATTTATGCTGATCCAGATCTCTGTGCCGACAAAGAGTCTTTAAAAAAGCAAATCCAAGAATTTCTCATTCCTTGATAAAGAGATCGAATGTGATTGATCTCTTAAACTGTATAATTCAATTTCCGTAGCTTTCGCCTCAGCTCTCAACTTTTGGGTATAAGAGAAACTGTTTGAGTTGTCGAGTATCACCTGCTTACAGTCAACAATCTTCTCCAAATCAGTTAATGATTGAATGGACTGATTTGAAATAATTATAATATCTGCACGAAGACGAAATTTGATTTCTTCAACATCAAAAGACTTGAAAAAGAAGAGTAGTTTTTTGCCTTCAAACACTTCCATCTTGGCGATATCATCTAATTGAGTAGATATAATTTGAGGAGGTTTCGGTTTTGGTAAGAGATGATGAATTCTAAAGGGTGAAATATGTGGCGTTTGACTACTGAAGTTTGAAAGGGTGTCTGGTGAAACCAAACCTGCCTTAAAACTTTGTATTCGGTCTACTATTGGGTTTCTACCCGCTGAATAGAAAATGAGTTGTCTTGCTTTGAATTGGTGAAGGATAAACGAAATTCTGTCAAGACTAAAGGCTAAAATAACGAGGGAAATGATCCAGGCATAAGTTACTTTTCTAAATTTTAAGAGGGAAAAAAATGCGATGATGATCAAGTAGATAAGTATGGTTTGAAATGCTGAAATGTATATCCAGTCTATTACACTTCCATCCAATTGTTCCACCTGATGGACGCACCAACTCATGAACAAAGTTAGCTTTTCAAGTAGCCATCCAATCCAACCTACGATGGGACTTAAAACTAAAGTTGAAATGCCAAGTATCATTACAGCAAAAGCGGTTGGGATAACGACAATATTGGCCAGAAGAAAATAGGATGGAAACTGATTGAAATAATACAAACTGAGTGGGAAAGTGGCTATTTGAGCAGCAATGGAAACGCATGTCAATTTCCATAAATAATTACCAACCCAATTTTTAATATTCCAAATTGAATAAATTTTTGGATAGACATATACTATACCTGCCACTGCCAGAAAGGAAAGTTGAAAGCCGATATTAAACAAATAGAAAGGTTCCACTAAGAGTAAGACAAAAGCAGCAAGTGCTAATGAGTTAAATATTTGAGCTCTTCGGTTTAAAATTTGGGCAAATATGATAATGCTAAACATGGAAACCGCTCGTAGAATTGATGGTGAAAAACCAGTCAACAGAGCATATATCCAAAGTGCCGAGATACTAACGGTTGGAACGAGGAACCGCTTGAGGTCTCCTGCTGGCATGCCCTTGAGAATCCAGCTAAGTATGAAGTAAATAATGGAAACGTGAAGCCCCGAAACAGCAAGTACATGCATAGCACCAGCTGCGGCATAAGCTGCTTTAGTGTCAGAGTTTAATTGGTCTTTGATACCCAAAAGAAGAGCCAGTACAATAGCTTGTTCGTTTTCTCCCCTGACTTGTGCTTTGATTACTTTTTCAAAGTGGGATCGCAATCGGTAAACTGCGCTCATTAGTTTATTTCCTTGGTTTTTTTCTAATAATTTGATTTGATCGGGTGAGACAAAGTGCTGTAAGTGAATATGTTGATCTGCCATATACTTACTGAAGTCAAACTCGTGAGGGTTTTTGGCTTTTGGAAAAAGAGATGGGGAACCAGTAATAACTATCTTATCTCCATAATTTAAACTGGACGTGAATGTGCTGTCCTTTCTCTCATAAAGTAATAATCGAGTCGGTGATCTTACGAAGGAGGAATCTTGTAGGCCCAGAACTAAATCCATTTGGAAGACTCTAAATTTTTCTTTGTCACTAGGGAAAGAGCTGAGAGTTCCGATGTAGGTCTGACATTCAGTCCATTTGGATAAACCGAATTCATTCGAATTACGAAGTTTGGTTTGCTTATAGTGTAGTGCACCCATTAGAAAAATGAGAGCCAACAAAAGATTGCCCCATAGGTGGTTAGACGACTTCTTGAAAATTGTCCTTCCTAGCAAAGAAAAGAAAAGCAGTGTTAAAGAGAGAATGGAGAGTGTGCTAGTCGTAGTAGGTAAACCAAAGCGTGCGGCAAGAATGCCAAGTGCAAACACCAGAGTAATTCTTAGAAAAGGATGGTTGGCCCAAAAGAACATTTCAATAAATATCTTGAAATGCTGCTGACCTAAATCTACTTAATTAATAGAAAATGGAAGTTGCTTTTATGAGTTTTCTTCCTTATCGTAGGCCTCAATAATAGAGCGTACTAGTTTATGACGTATCACATCTTTGCCATCTAACTCTATAAAACCAATTCCCTTAATGCTTTTTAGAATTTTTAGTGATTCGGCTAATCCAGATTTTTGTTTGGTAGGCAAATCTATCTGGGACATATCTCCAGTTACAATTACCTTAGAATTGGGTCCCATACGAGTCAAAAACATTTTGATTTGCATAGGTGTGGTGTTTTGGGCCTCATCTAGTAAGATGAACGCATCATTCAAGGTTCTACCCCTCATGTAGGCTAAGGGTGCAATTTCGATTACTCCATTTTCCATGTAGTATCGGAGCTTTTCTCCGGGTACCATATCGTGAAGCGCATCATAGATAGGGCGCAAATAGGGGTCGATTTTCTCTTTGAGGTCTCCAGGCAGAAATCCCAAATTTTCACCAGCTTCTACCGCAGGGCGAGTTATGATAATTTTTTTGACATCTCTGTCTTTCAATGCCTTAACCGCCAATGCAACAGAAATATATGTTTTCCCAGTACCGGCAGGACCAATGGCGAAGACTAAATCTTTTTTATTGACAGCTTCAACCAGCTTTTTTTGGTTCTTGGATTTTGGTGCAATCTTAAACCCTTTGGTGCCATAGACCAATACATCAGCATCTGTGTCAACAAATTTGTCCTCTTCTTGATTGAGATAGGTCTTAATTTGGTCATTGGTTATCGTTCCAAATTTGTGATAGTGTTCGACCAGGGAATTGAGAATGGCATTGATTTGTATGATTTCGGGAGACGAGCCCTGAATCCGAATTTCGTTACCGCGCGATACTATTTTCGACTTTGGAAAAGCCGAGGCAATATCGTTGATATTTTGGTTTTCAACACCCAAAAACTCAGTGAGTGGAATGTTCTCTAGGGTAATAATTTTTTCTACCAAATGAAGTATCTAATTTGCGGTCAAATTATATTTTTGCTAGACAAAATAAACAGATTTTTCAATAGCTTGTATGGCCATCGTTACATTTCTTTCTGATTTCGGGCAATCCGATCATTACGTGGCTGCAGTAAAAGCAAGCATCTTGAAAGAAAACCCAAACATTAATATTGTAGACATTTCTCATCAGATTGCTGTTGGAGATGTGGGGCATGCCGCTTTTGTATTGGATGCCGTTTTTAGAGATTTTCCCGAAGGTACGGTGCACCTTTTTGCAGTGTCAAATACTACGAAGCGTATAGTTAAAAATGTTGCTGTCAAATTGGAGAATCATATATTCATTGGAGAAGATTCGGGATTGATTTCGTTGCTAAGTGATGAGCGACCCGCAGCCGTGGTGGATATCAATGGAGTTAAGCCAGTACGGTCGCCGTTTATTGCAAAAACACTGTTTGGACCCTTAGCTGGAAAGGTAGCCAGCGGAAAGGACATTCAGGATTTTGGAAAGCGATTAGAGGATATTGAAAGGTTGATGCCTTCCAGAGCCAAGGCAACTAAAAAGCAAATAGCTGGTAATGTGATTCGCATCGATCATTATGGCAATTTGATTACCAATATTATGAAGACGGACTTTGATGCCATTTGGAAAATCAATGATAACTTCCCTTATGTAATCAATTTCAGAAGGGAGAAAGTCTTGCAATTGCACAATCATTATTCTGATGTTACTTCCGGAGAGTGTTTTGTGCTTTTCAACTCGATGGGACGCCTTCAGATTGGCATCAATCAAGGAAGGGGCTCAGAACTTCTGGGTCTCATGATAGGCGACCAGGTATTCATAGACTTTACACTAGAAACATGATCATAAGAGTAGTAAGAATGACTTTCAAGGAAGAAGCTGTAGAGCAATTCCTGGAAATATTCGATAATAGTAAAGATAAAATTAGATCTTTTCCAGGTTGTCAACATTTACAGTTGCTCGTTGATGCTCATGCTAAAAATGTGTTCTCCACATACAGTATTTGGGAAAAGGAAGACGACCTAAATGAATACCGTAATTCGGAGCTATTTGGAGCAGTTTGGCCGGAAACGAAGCGATTATTTGCAGCCCCACCAATTGCGCAGTCATATATTCAAAAAATAAAATTGGATTGATTGGCCTTCTCTTATTGACTTCTTGAAAATCTTTAGATATGTTTGCATCCCTTTTGAAAGAGAGGCTACCAGAGGTCAAAATAACTAAAGTGATTTTGACCATCCACAAGCCCAGGTGGCGGAACTGGTAGACGCGCTAGACTCAAACTCTAGTGGCTTCACGGCCGTGCCGGTTCGATTCCGGCCCTGGGTACTGAAACCCCTGATAATCCATTGATTGTCAGGGGTTTTGTCTTTTTAGGGTGGCAAAAATATTTTTAAATTTTAATTTTCACTTGTTAGTGACCAGTAAAGTCTATTAGTTGACATTGATTTTGCAATAGTACTCAATACTTGTTTCAAAATACTTAAACTAAATCCATCACATACGCAGGTAAATAAGGTTTTAAAAACAGAGCTGGCTTTTAAGAGTTAAAAATGGCTCAATGGGAGGTAATATAATTGATGGGTTAGTTAGGGGAATTCGTCATTTTTGTAGTGTTCTGTATTAGGTTTTGAAACGACCTGATGGACATGATTAAATACAAACTATGAAAAACATCCTCTTAATGGTTTGGGCTCTGATGGCTATAAGCTGTGCCTCCAAGTCAATACAAAAGCCAAAACCAAACATATTATTTATTGCCATTGATGACTTACGACCTGAGCTTGGTACCTATGGTTCTAAGGTAGCCAAGTCACCAAATATCGATGCGCTGGCCGCCCAAGGTCTACAGTTTGAAAGGGCCTATTGCCAAGAAGCCATTTGTAGTCCTTCTAGAGCAAGCTTGATGACAGGAGCACGTCCTGAAACGATACAAGTAATTGAAAATTTCACCTACTTTAGAGAAGTTAATCCTAACATAGTAACACTTCCGCAGCATTTTATAAACAACGGATATGAGGCTGTTCATACCGGAAAAATATATCATAAACCTGCATTTGCAGATCCAGAAAAGTCTTGGAGTCGTGAACCTGCCATTGATAAAATGACAATCAAAAAAGCCAACTCACCAGGCGGGTATGCACTGAAAGAAAATCAGGACTACTTTAAAAAGAGTAGAGCTGAGGTCATAGAAAAATATGGTAAAAATGCACCGCGAAATGGACTAGGTAAAGGCCCAGCTTACGAATGTGCCGAGGTGCCTGATTATTTTTATGAAGATGGGTACAATGCCGAGTTGGCGATTGCTACCTTGAAAGATATGCTGGAGAAAAATCCAGAGAAACCATTCTTCCTAGGATTGGGAATGAAAAAACCACATCTCGAGTGGTTGGCCCCTAAGAAATATTGGGACATGTATGATCGTTCAGCATTGACCCTGACAGGACAGGCAGAGGCGCCAACAGATGGAGCTACGATGGGACTTCACCCGTCGTTTGAACTTCGGGCGCGATATGGTATTCCGAAATATGGTCCGATAGATGATTCATTAGCACTTACTCTTCGCCATGCCTACTTAGCATGCGTTAGTTATGTGGATGCACAAATTGGCAAAGTAATTCAGGCACTAGACGACGCAGGACAAAGAGAGAATACAATTATTATTCTTTGGAGTGATCATGGTTGGCACTTGGGAGACATGGGTATTTGGGGTAAAGCCACCAACTATGAAATCGGAACAAGAGTACCGATGATTATTTGGACACCAGATATGCCAGATAAGAACCGAGGAAAAAAGACAAACGCTTTGGTAGAATTGGTTGATATGTATCCCACGCTGAGTGAATTGGCTGGGTTGGATTTACCCGATCATTTAGAAGGACAAAGCTTCAAACCATTGCTGAAAAAGCCAGGTCTCGAATGGAAACGTGCAGCCTTTAGTCAGTTTCCAAGTCCAGCGCTGAGAGAATGGGCAGCCAATCCGTTGTCGCAAGGCATGCGCGAAACATATTTTGGTCCACTAATTGAAAATGTTGAAGGTAAAATAAAGGATCAGATGGGCGATCAGTGGGATCGACTTTTGTTCGAAAATGATTTGATGGGTTATGCTATGCGAACTGATCAGTATAGGCTGGTGGCCTGGAAAGACCGAACAAATCTTGCGAAGAAACCAATATTTGTAGAGTTGTTCGACCATACCACCGATCCCTATGAAACTAAAAACGTGGCTTCAAAGCATCCGGAGTTGGTGCAGGAGCTTTTGGTACAACTGGATAAAGGATGGCAAGGTAGCCTTGCTAAATAAATTAATAGAATGCAGAAATTAGTGTGCTTTACGTTGGGGTTGGTCTTGTTTGAAGCTTGTGCTTCAACGCCTCAACAAAATATTGATCCACCCAATATTGTCGTGATAATTTGCGATGATCTGGGCTATGCAGATGTTGGCTTCAACGGATCCACTGACATTACTACACCAGCTATCGATGAGCTGGCCACTGGAGGCACTGTTTTTTCATCTGCCTATGTAGCTCACCCCTTTTGCGGCCCAAGTAGAGCCGGGCTTTTGACGGGTCGATATCCGCATTCTTTTGGTTCCCAGTTTAATATTCCAGCCAATAGCGAAGACCAAGGCTATGGCATTCCGCTGTCTGAAAAATTTCTGAGTGAAGAATTGCAAGAGGCTGGGTACTATACCGGAATAGTCGGAAAGTGGCACTTGGGAGCCAATGCCCAGTTTCATCCCAATGAAAGAGGGTTTAACGACTTTTATGGTTTTTTAGGTGGAGGACATGATTATTTTCCAGAGAAATATCAGGCGGCTTACAAAAGGCAGAAAGAAGCTGGGGTAAAAAAGATATTCGACTACTTAAAGCCACTAGAGCGCAATGGAGTGGATCAGCGGGAAACAGAATACATCACGGATGCCCTGTCTCGTGAGGCGGCTCGTTTTGTTGCTGATGCATCTAAAAAAGACAAACCGTTCTTTTTATACTTGGCTTATAACGCACCTCACTCACCCTTGCAGGCCAAGGAAGAAGATTTGGCCAAGTTTAGTCATATTCAAGATAAGAAACGCAAAACCTATGCGGCCATGGTGTATGCTGTGGATAGAGGTGTGCAAAGACTTGTTGATCAATTAAAAGCTAGCGGAGAGTATGAAAATACACTTATCGTTTTCTTGAGTGACAATGGTGGGAAATTAAAATTAGGGGCTAATAATTATCCCTTGAAAAGAGGTAAAGGAAGCACCAGTGAAGGCGGATACCGAGTTCCCATGTTCTTTCATTGGCCTAATCAGGTTAAATCCGGTGTTACCTATTCTCATCCTGTCAGTGCATTGGATTTCTACCCGACGTTTGTACATCTGGCCCAATCGACTATAGCAAAAGACGAGCCGCTGGATGGTAAAAATATTTGGGAGGGCATAACGACCAACACCAGCGCAAGACCTGGCGAAATGATCTATGTAATGAGACATTGGCCAGGGTATAGCGATGTGGGGGCAAGAATGGACGATTGGAAAATTCTGAAACAAGACGAAGAGCCATGGAAATTATACAACGTTCAGACCGATTTGTCTGAGAATATAGATTTGACGGCGGGCAACAAAGAAAGATTGAAAACCATGGTGGAGCGAGCTGAACTTTGGAGCCAAACGCATGCAGAACCTCTCTGGTTCGACCCAGAATCTTTGAGGGAGGATTGGTCTGAAAAGGAAATGGCCGAATTTCATGGAGTTTTCGAAATTGATTAATGAAACAGTTTAGTCTGGAATAAGGGGTGGCCTAAGTGAGTAACTTAGGCCTTTTTTTTTGTCCTGTTACATCATACTAGCCACGTTGGTATACCAATGAATGGAGCGGTTATCTAGACCAAATGTATTGAGTGGATTCAAATGTCTCTTGTGTAAAAATTGAAGTTGTTTATCTCCGGGATCTTAATCTATTGCCAAGGAGTATTGTACTTATTTTGAGGCAAAAGAATGACTCCTTTATTGCATGAAAATGCGAAAGAGTAAGTTTAGATGAACGGAAGAATCCATCATGGTTGGTATCAACCATGATGGATCATTATTTTAGTTTACCTTAACAAATTTGATAGGCGACTGGTGTGGTGCGTTAATGAGATATATCCCCGTAGGTAGGGTTTCAACATTGATCATGTTATTTCCTATAACAGGTAATCTAAATGTTTGTCCCATGGTGTTGTGAAAATCTAAACTATCCAAAGCATACCGTTCTAATCCCAGTATTTTGATCTCAGACCTGGCAGGGTTTGGAGCCAATAGCCAATTTGAATTTCTCTGATCAATGTCAAGTACAGGAGCACTCTCTACCTTAAATGCTGCAGAAGCTTCGCTGATATTGCCAGCCCAGTCTACGGCGTATAGGATGTATCGGTTAGGGTCATAGCCGCGTGTTTCTACGGTAGCGAGTCCTTCATTGGATACGTGAGGGTTTGTATCTTTGGCTTTGATTTCATCCAAATCTTTGGCGGTTCCTTCTGGTACCATATATACTTGTGCTTGTTCACTGGTGATAGCAGACACTTGCCCACCAGTTTCAGCTAGGGTAATATCTAAATCAGATAGAATAGGTGCGGTTTGATCCTCTATTTGATTTTCTTTTTGCCAGACACGAATGTATTCAATTTCGTATTGTGCAGGCAGGTCCTCTTCGTTTGGGAGGCCGTTCCATGGAAAGCACTCCTGGTCTACCCATAGCCTTTGAGAACCTGTAAAAAACCAATCCGTTCCTTCTCCTTTATTGAAGTCTGCTGCAGTGAATGTTTGCACAAATTCTCCATCGAGATAGACAGAAATTGATTTGTCATCCCACTCAAAACCGTAGACATGAAAATCATCGGCTACTCGCCAATCAGTAGGAATAAAAGTGTCGAACCTGGGCTCAAATCCAGTAGCCCACTCAATCATGTTAAATTTTAGTTCCTTTTCTTTATGTTTTTTTGCTGCTGGCTCGTATTTTCCAAACATCTCAAACATATCAATTTCGGCACCACTCCCTATGGTCCAAAATGCACTCGTGATTTCTGCGTCAGCTGCTTTGCTAGATATTTCCATATAGCCGTAAGTAAATTGCTTGAGGGTATTGACCCCTGCGGTGGTGATAGGCAGCGCATTGCCATCAAGGTCTTTACCGTAACAATATTCAGTGTTTCCGTCATCACAGTCATTCAAAAAATTGAAATCTGAATCCCATCTGGTCTCTAGAATCAATTTGCCTTGAGCTAACCATGCATTGTCTTTCGAAAATTGTGCTGGCCACCTTCCTTTAAACCCATTGTAGTAAATGCCGTCTCGGCAGGCGTCTCCTTCACAGCCAGGCAGGTACTCTCCTTGCAGGTGCCATCGAGAACGGTTGAGTGTATCTGCTTCAAACTCATCACTAAAATCACCGTTGAGGATCCATTTGCCAGTATTATCAGGATCAGAGAGTGGATAATCCTGAGCGAAAAGGGCGGTCGTTGATATGAAAATATAGGTGGCGACAAGTGTCAATAATTTCATCACATGCATAGCTCGTATTGTTTTATGGCTGATACCAATCAGCCTGATAATTTCAAGAATGTATTTATGGCAAATTCGTGTTTTTCACCATCAACTTATTCCACGATTTTACCCCATGCGAAGAGAAACTTGTCTTAGCTTGACTAAATGCCCACCTTAATTTGCTGATTTGTGGTTTTTATCGACTTCTCTAGTACTTCACCATTGCTCCAGCGCACTTTTAGTTTTTGAGCTTTCGTGCAAGTACCTACGCCAAAGTGGACTAATGGATTATGATCTAATGAATAGGCAGCACCGGTAGCACCTACTACACGAACTTGTCGCTCACATCCTTTTAGCTCAATTCGGGCACCCAATGGTGAGGCCTTTGATTTTGGACTATTGCCCGCATAGATCGTGAGAAAATTGTTCTCATTGGCGGTTGCAAATTCATTTTTGTATAAATGCCACCGACCACGTTCATTTCCAGCTACCACATCTACTTTTCCATCTAGATCATAGTCTACGGTGGTTATTGCCATTCCGATTGCACCGAGCTCGGTTGAGGTTATTCCATGATTTTCTAATTTTTCAAAACCACGCTCGCGCATATTCATGTACACCTGGTAGGTTACCGGGTGAACCAGATCGCCACGAGAGGTAATCACGATGTCCTGAAAACCATTATTGTCCAAATCGGCGGTTGTCACACCCATGGAGTGTGCCTTGAATTGAAGTTTTGCACTGGCGGTTACATCAACGAATTTTCCGTTTTTGTTTTCAAGTAAAATATCATTGAAACCTGGATGGTGATTCATAGCAGGGTAGGCTGCTACTCCATATACAATGCCAGTCGTAGGTGACCAGATGTTGCCAGCCAATCGCCAGGATTCATTACCTACAAACCCAACATACAAACCTTTTTTCGACAGAGAATCCGGGAATCCTAAGATATCACTGCTCACCAATTTCATGTCTTTGCCAGAATGAGTTTCTCCTTCAAACACATAGTTGTAACCTGTCTCGGCTAAGAAAACTTCGTCATTGACAGGCCATTGGGCTTGGTAGTTTTCTATTTCTAGCACATCTCCGGTTTGGAGATCTTCAAATTGAAACGCCCCCCTAGTAGTGAAGAATCCCCATGTCTTTGAATCTTGATCATAGAAAGTCTCTCTCTTTTTAAACTCTTGACCTCTGGCCAAATACAAATCCATATCTCCGTCGTTATCGTAATCCAATTCTATTATGCCAAACACATCTTCAATTTCACCTGGAAGGATGGAATTACTCACTTCTTCGTAGGTTAGATCTCCGTTGCCTTGATAGGCTTTAACTGTCCCATGGCCATAAAGTATAATGTCTTGGGTACCGTCGTCATTAAAATCAGATAACAATACTTTTTGTCCATTTCTTTTAATCGCAGGGAGGTGGCTGTGCAAAATCAACTGTCCGTTCTTATCGTTTTTGTAGATATAATTTTCGCTTTCGCCTTTTTTGTTCTTGTCCGGAAAGGCAAAGTTGAGCAGGTCTAAATATCCATCATTATCACCATCTACAAACTTCACCGTCCTACCTCGCATCAGGGCAAGTGGCTCTTTGAAATTAGCAATGGGAGAGATAGCCCTATCCTTTTGCACTTTGAAAATTCTTGAATTTCGAGCATTAGAACCGCTACCGCCACCTCTGGAAATGATGATTTCAATCTTGCCGTCTTGGTCGAAATCGCCAGCAGAGACACCATGCATATCTCCCATGATAATGTCATAGGGTTTGGCGAATTTTCCTTGATTGTTCCAGGCCACACTCACCCCATAGCCGTGGTCGTTGAGTAGCAGGTCTGGGTAGCCATCCTGATCCAGATCGGCTACAACTGGTGCATCCCATTTTCGGCGATTCTTTTCTTCTACAGGAAATGCTTTGATGACTTCCGTAAATGATTGAGTTACTTTTGCTGGTTGGCCTTGAGCGACACTATTGGTGCTAAAAAGAAATAAGCTAGTTATCGCTAGTGCGTTTATCGAAATTGCTAGGGAGAATTTTTTCATATAGTTATTCATGGGAACCAAATCCTTTATCTACCACAAGTTTGAAGATTTTAATTCAAATGGAATACTCGTACTTTATCAATACTTAGCACGTTTTTATCTCCATGTCTGCGTTCACCTGTTGTTTTTTGATAAGCTATCACTATATATTTGACAGCTAATGTGATTGATTCAAACTAATGTCGTACATGATTCGGTTAATTATTTGTATTGTTTTCTTCCTGATACAAAATCGGCTTGTTGCTCAACAAAATCAGGTGAAAATCGACATTACTAAACACCTGACGACTGAGGATGGTCTTTCACATTTTGGTGTTACTTCTTTGATCGAAGATCACAATGGTCTGGTATGGGTAGGTACATTCAAAGGCCTCAACATATATGATGGCTATGAGTTCAAAACTTTTAATACAGAGAATTCTAACGGGCCACTTACTAGCAGTCGTATTCAATCCTTGTTGCAGGACTCCAATGGCAATATTCTGATCGGTACGGAAAGAGGTTTGTCTATGTACAATTACACGACTGATCGGTTTGTTCAGATTTATTCGAACAGCGATCAGAACCGAAGAATGGCCGGGCCCATTATCAATAAAATTGACCAGACAAGTTCATTTATCATTTGCAATACTGAATCGCAGGGAGTGCTGCTATTCAATAAATCAAATTATGAGTTTGTTGGGCGATTTTTGCCCGAAGGCGTAGACCTTTCATCGTTTACGGTCAATAACATGGACATGCTGACCGATAGATATTTTCTATTGGCCTCTAATCAGGGACTCTTTCGTTTTGATACGCAGCTCAGGAAATTCACCGCGATTCTTTCTGATCAGATAGGGCCTTGCTCAGATGTTGCGCATGGCAAAGAAGGTTTTGTATACGTTTTGACCAATTGGCAGGTGGAAATTTTATCCATCAACTTCGAACAAGGGATGCCGAATTTTACTAGAAAGAAGTCCGTCTTGGGTGGAAGAGGCTATACTCAGCTGAGTATGGATGATGCGGGACATCTGTGGCTCACCAAAAGTAACAATGTGATAAGCATGATATCCAAACCCGATCAATTGCTTAAAAATCAATTTGATTTAAGAGATTATGTGTTTAGTGATGAGTTCACTCGCATCAGTAGTTTGATAATAGACGACTCTGGTGGAGGATGGATTGGTAGTTTTAATCAAGGGTTATTCAAGTTTAGAACCAAAGAGAGAGTATTTAGATTTTCGAGCCTAAAAACTAAGGATGAAGATGCCGCTAATACCTCCAGTCAAGTGATCAATTTGATCACCATTGATGATCATCGCATTTTGGCCACTTTGAATGTGAATACATGTAAAACTTTTGATGTTAATTCTGGTGAAGTGAATGAAATTGGACCAGCAGACCTAGGTGAAAGATACTTTACCAGAGCATTTCAATCTAAGAATGGAACAATCTACCTGGGTAGCAGAGATCCCGGAATCTACTTCCAAAACGAAAGAACGGACTCTTGGCAATTGTTGTCTTCAGAGTCCATGCCTGAACTGGAACATGCTAGAGCCCGAGCTTTCGCAGAAGATCGTCAAGGTAGACTTTGGATTGCTGGGTTTAGGGCTCTATACAGAATAACCTTGAATGAAGATGGTGAAGTGACGGAAGGGGAGACATTTAGTGACTTTGGATCATCGGCGATTGAAGGCAATTTATTGGTAAACGTGATTTATGCTGACCCATTAGAAGACTTGATCTGGCTAGGCACTGTAAATGATGGTCTCATCAGGCTATCATCAATAAATGAGTCATTATACAACTTACGTTGGAAGAGTTTTGTTCCCGAACAAAACAATCCACAAAGTTTCCCTAGTTACTACGTCACTTCCATCAAGCGGTTGAAAAATGGTCAACTTTGGATTGGCTCGGTTGAAGGAGGTATCAGTCAGCTTATTGCACAAGAAGACCAATTTCACTTTAGGACCTACCGGGAAATTGACGGTCTGGATGACAACGATGTCATGACCTTTCAACCAGATAATAATGGAGCACTTTGGATAGCGACCAACAGGGGCCTCAATTCATTCAATTTAAAGACAAGGACCTTTAGTAACTATACCATAGAAGACGGTCTCTATCCGGCGAGCTTCGAAGTATACTCATCAAAATTGGCTGATGGTACCCTTGTATTTGGTGGCAACAAGGGGATCTCATATTTTGACCCCGTACAAGTGCCAACCAAAAATGAAATACCAAAGTTGCTATTTGGAGATTTTAGGATTCATAATCAGCAGGTTCATGTAGGAGACACCGTCGGCTCTAGAGTAATCCTAAATCGATTGTTGAATAAAACAGAAGAAATTATTCTGGACCATGATCAAGGTAGTTTTTCTATAGAATTGATTTCTCTTCATTATTCTAATACTGAAAGTCACAATGTCAGATACCGTCTCCTACCTTCAGATGAAAATTGGTTGGTTACGCCTTCGCACAACAAAATAGCCAACTTTAGCCTACTGCCGCCTGGGAAATACACTTTCGAAGCGGCAGTAACCAATAGTAAAAACGAATGGTCTGAAACGAGAACATTGTACATTATCATCAATCCTCCCCTGTGGCGAACGGGATGGGCATATTTGGTGTACATAGTTTTTTCAGGAGTTGTTATTTACATCATATTGAGTACTCTACTTCGAATGAATTCCTTAAGTCATAGACTGAAGCTGGAGCAGATAGAAAAAGACAAGGTGGTAGAGATAGATTCAGCAAGATTGAAACTCTTTATGAATATCTCACATGAATTTCGAACACCACTTACATTGATATTAGGACCTATTGCCGTGTTGAAAAATCTGTTTCAGAACAATCAGGATGCTTTTCAGCACATTGATTTAGTTCAAAGGCAATCTAAGAAAATGCTGCAGTTGGTTGATCAAGTGCATGATCTTAGAAAAGGAGAGCAAAACTTGCTCAAATTGAATAGGCAAGGATTTGATTTTACTGGGTTTGTTTCTGAGGTAATGCAGGATTTTGAAGCTTTGGCTCAAGAATCTGGAAAACAACTGCTGTTAGAAGGAGACGCTCGACAATTATTCGTGTTGGCCGATCAGTCAAAGCTAGAAGTAGTGATCAACAATCTGCTGAACAATGCCTTTAAGTTTACAAAAAAAGGAGATACCATCACCCTTGCTTATGGCACATACGAAGACGGCTTGTTTTTCGAGGTTCAGGACACAGGGCGAGGAATCAAAGAAGAAGATTTGGTCCACTTATTTGAGCGGTTTTACCAATCCTCCAAAGAAGAAGCGTTTTCGGTGGGTTCAGGCATTGGCCTAGAATTGTCCAAAATGCTAGTCGAGCTTCACTATGGTGAAATAGAAGTGATCAGCGAGTTTGGGCATGGAACCAAATTTTTGGTAAAACTTCCGGTCCAGTATAGTCAAGAAGATATTTTTAGCCCACAACGTTTGGAAGCAGCGTTAGCCACAGAAAGTCACGAAGAAAAGCAGCGGGTGAAATCAGGTGAGATGGATTTCTCTGATATTATCGAAAGTGGCACGCATGCTGAAATCGATTTGTATTACGTTGAGGATAATCAAGAATTGAGAGCTTTTGTGCAAGAGGTGCTGTCTAAGTATTTCCATGTGACGTCTTTCGAAAATGGGAGAGAATGCCTGGAAGCCATGGAAAGCGAATGGCCGGACCTTATTATTAGTGATATACTCATGCCGGAGATGAATGGTCTGGAATTGTGCAAAAACGTAAAGGCAGACATCAGGACGAGTCATATTCCTGTGATATTACTTACATCCAGGTCTACCACTGATGATACCATAGAAGGTTTAGCCATGGGAGCAGATGCTTACATCACCAAGCCATTTGAGATGCGTCACCTTATAGCCAGTGTCAAAAGCATACTTGATACGAGACAAAAACTCCGAGAACGTTTTCAAATGGATGATGTCCTTTCACTGGATAAAAAGAAGTTCAATCAGAATGATAAGGTCTTTATAGAAAGGATATATAAGCTCTTGGAAGAACACCTAGACAATGAAAATATTGATCTCGAACAGTTTGCTCAGGAATTGTATATGAGCAGAAGCCAATTGTTTAGAAAGGTGAAAGCTATCACCAATCATACTCCTCAAGAACTGATTAGAACCTATCGACTGAAAAAGGCAGCTGAATTTTTAAAGACCCAGCGATTCACCGTACAAGAAGTGTGTTACAAAACAGGCTTCAAAAACAGAGCCTACTTCACTAAAGTATTTAAAGAGCAGTATGGCCAGAGTCCAAATGAATACAGAGGAGCCTGAGGATGGTGAAGTTCCTGTTTTTGAAAACAGCCAAATATGCGCTTTGGCAGGTGCTAATATGTGATTTGACACGCAAAGTGACACCTTTGACACGCTAAGAATCTCAGCTTTTTTGATCTTGATTCATCTTTGATCTTACAAATATGATCACAAAATCATGAGACTACTAGCTAACAACACTGAGGGAATTGTCGATGCTCCACTTAAAATTATCAAACGAGAAGTGCCTTGTTTGGATTCGGTTTGGCACTATCACGCACAATACGAATTGATATACATTTCGCAAAGCTTCGGAACTCGATTTGTGGGAGACAATGTGTCACATTTTAGCCCGGGCGAGCTCGTACTTGTAGGACCAAACCTTCCGCATCTATGGAGAAACGATACTTCATATCAAAAGAAGGGAAATAATGATAGAGTAAAAACTATTGTAATCAAGTTTACTAGAGAACTACTGGGTGAAGGTATGTTTGATAGACCCGAGTTTTCTAAAATTAATCAGCTACTCTCCTCATCAAAATTCGGTGTTTACTTTGATCAAGAACAAAGTAGAGCATTTCATTCTACGTTACTCAATCTTCCTAATCTATCTCCTGTTCAACAGTCAATTAAATTGTTAGGTATGTTGGACTCACTTTCTCTTATTCAGGAAAGGGCATTATTATCTACCTCTGACATGAGACAGTCTACCAACGAGAACCCAGATCGAATTGATAGAGTGTTGAAGTATATATCTGATAATTATGTGAATGACATTACGCTTGAAGATATTGCAGATGTGGCTTGTATGACCACCAACTCTTTTTGTAGATTCTTTAAGCGGATGACAAATAAGTCATTCACAAGATTTTTGAATGAAGTTCGGATCAAGAACGCCTCCAGATTACTTATCCAAGAACAAGTGCCAGTATCAGAAGTTTGTTACATGGTTGGGTTTAATACCATCACCAATTTCAACAAACAATTCAAACAAATCATGGGAAGAACTCCTTCGGACTATAGGTTGGCTGTTTAACATTAAGGTAACTGAGTGCTGAATTGGGTTAAACACAGCAGCGTCTTCCATCTGATTAATTTAGATTTTTGTTGGATAAATTGGTATGGCAGCGCTTGCCTATGGAAAAGAGAGAACATATGAATAAAATATTTACCGTTGTATTAGGAGTGATTTTATCAGTCTGCGCTTTTGGACAAAACACTCAGCCAAACATCATATTAATTTTTGCTGACGATGCCGGTTATGCTGACTTCGGGTTTCAGGGAAGTAAAGAAATGAAGACACCACATCTAGATGCTTTGGCAAAAAGCGGTGTAGTGTTTTCTCAAGGTTATGTATCTGATGCCACTTGCGGGCCATCGCGAGCCGGGCTTATTACCGGAAAGTATCAGCAGAGATTTGGCTACGAAGAAATCAACGTGCCTGGTTATATGAGTAAAAATTCAGGCCTCTTGGGAGATGATATGGGCTTGCCGTTGAACCAGATCACCATGGCTGATTATTTGAAAAAGCTGGGATATAAAACTGCGGTATATGGCAAATGGCACTTGGGAGATGCCGATAGGTTTCATCCACTCAAGAGAGGATTTGATGAATTTTATGGGTTTAGAGGAGGGGATAGAAGCTACTTCGAATATAAGAATACGGAAAAGATTCACCACGACAAAAGAATGGAGCGGGGCTTTGGACAGTATGAAGAGCCAAAGGGATATGTGACAGATGTACTGGCTGATGAAGCGGTAAGCTTCATGCAGAAGAACAAAGAGAAGCCATTCTTTATTTATTTAGCTTTCAACGCGGTGCATACCCCAATGGAAGCGATTGAAGAAGATTTAATGAAGTTTCCGAAACTGGGAGGCAAGAGGCAGGAGCTAGCAGCAATGACGTTGGCCATGGACCGGGCTTGCGGTAGAGTACTGGATGAGCTAAAATCTCTAGGTCTATCTGATAACACCATTGTAGTATTTACCAATGACAACGGTGGCCCAACAGATAAGAATGCCTCGGTAAACAAACCATTGAGCGGCACCAAATCAAATCATCTGGAAGGCGGTATAAGAGTACCATTTGTGATGAGCTGGCCAGATCAGATCGAGAAGAAGTCTACATACAACTATCCGGTGAGTACGCTCGACCTACTGCCTACATTCTATTTGGCCGCTGGAGGAAATCAGTCTGAATTGTCAGACATAGATGGGGTAGATCTGCTTCCATTTCTCAAAGGTGTCAATCAAGAGCGACCACACCAAACACTCTATTGGAAGAAAGAAACCAGAGCAGTGATAAGAGAAGGTGACTGGAAACTAATAAGAATGCCGGACCGTCCGGCAGAACTCTTTGATCTATCGCAAGACATAGCCGAACACAATGATTTGGCCGGACAATATCCAGAAAAGTTAAGAGCCATGTATAAGAAACTTTTCGAGTGGGAGCTTACACTTGAGCGGCCTTTATGGCTTCTGGATAGAAAATATGAAAAATACGATATTGACAGAATGGATAAATACAGATAGTATTTATGAAGAATTGAATGGGTATTGAGAAGTAAAGATATTTGGGTTAATATGTGAAAGCGTCTAAAAAGAGTTAACACTTTTTTAGGGCGCTTTTCTTAATTCCGCAATTGACGACATCGTTCGACATTTCTTGTTTTTTGGTTGTCAGCCGAATTATTAGGAATTTTGCATGTGTTTTCTAATCAAAACGAGCCTACCCATTAGTTGTACAAGCTAGGGCAAATCTAGTAGGGTAATATTGAAGAAGTGAAGGGTAAATCTAGCAATAAGCTTCCTCAAGGCCTAAACTACATTTGTTTTATAGCTATAGCTATACATCCTAAGCTTAGTAATGTAATTGAAGAATGATGAAAGGAAGTCGTCTAGACTTCGCGTTCATTCTACTCTTAATTATCAGTACACAAAAACAAAATAATATGAATCTAAAACTACTTGTTAGAAAACAAGCAAAATTCAAATGCCTATTATCAGCGCTGATGCTGATGATAAGTTTTGGATTTGTGCAGGCACAAAATAATACCGTATCTGGTAAAGTGTCTGGAGAAGGAGAATCTCTACCAGGTGTGAATGTACTTGTAAAAGGTACTACCACTGGAGTAATCTCCGATATTGAAGGAAACTATAAAATAGACGTGGCAGAAGGCGCTACTTTGGTTTTTAGTTTCATTGGGTTTCAGACTCAAGAAGTGGAAGTGGGAAGCAGGTCCACTCTCGATGTGAGTTTAATATCTGACGTAAAATCTTTAGAAGAAGTAGTCGTGATCGGATACGGCTCAAAGAAGAAAAAGGAAGTTACTGGAGCAGTTAGCAACTTGAGTGGCGACAGAATAACCGCCATTCCAGTTCCAGATTTGGGCAACGCACTGCAAGGACAGATTGCTGGGGTCAATGTACAAGCGTCTAGTGGAGCGCCTGGGGCACAATCTAATATTCAGATTAGAGGTATTAGTTCTCTGCAGGGAGATAATACACCTTTGTTTGTGGTTGATGGTATCCCTTATTCAGACAATCCGAATATTGCGCCGAGTCAGATAGCATCTATTGACGTACTAAAAGATGCTGGCTCTGCTGCCGTTTATGGTGTAAGAGGAGCCAATGGAGTAATATTGATTACGACAAAACAGGGTGCCGCTGGCAAGCTAAGTATTGACATGAGTTCTTACTATGGGATTCAGAAGATCACTTCGGGTACTCCATTGATGGGATTGCATGAACAATTCTACCATGATGAGATACAATTGGCAGCGCAAAATAGATCCCCTTTTGTTTTATCTCAAAACCCCAATTCACTTCAAAACAATTCAGATTTTGTGGGTGATATCCAAAATGATAATGCACCTATCATGAATTATGACCTTAATGTTTCAGGAGGCAATGGAGGATTTTCGTTTAATGCAAACGTCAATTATTTCAAGCAAGAAGGTGTACTTATAAATTCATTGTTCGACAGATTGTCTACCCGTCTTACAGGTAATTATAGATCAGAAAACGGAAAATTTTCAATTTTCACAAGTTTAGGGTGGAGTCAAGAAGAAAGAGAACAGGAGCCATGGGCTATCTATGAGAATGCAATCAGACAAAAGCCATGGAATACACCTATCAAAGATCTCCCAGAATTTGGAGACGGTGTACTAGTTCCGGATGGAGGGGAAATCAACTATAGTCAGCTGTCTGCCAACTTGGCTAATACAGATGAGACCAATGGAGATCGATACAATTTTGCGATGCGCGCTAGATATCAAGTAATTGACGGATTGAACCTAGAAGTGAGATTAGGTCAAAATACTTACCAGAATAGGAGAGTACGATTTGAACCTAAATACCTGGTTTATAATAACGAAGGTCTCCTGAGTGCTAGTGCGGGTCGTCCGAATGCTACGTTAAGAGAAAACTATCTATGGAGAACTAACCGATCTTGGGAAAATGTTTTATCCTATCAAAAGGATTTCGGCAAGCATAGCGTGTCTTTTACGGGTGTGTTGTCCTATGAAGATTATGTGCAAGATCAAGTCGGTGTGAGTGTGTCCATGTCGGAACAATCACGAAATTTTATCCAGGTGTTGGGAGCGGGTGAAACACCAGGATCTCCGACCAGCGATTTACAAGAGTGGTCACAAACGGGGAAATATGCCAGAGTGGAATATGACTTTGCAGATAGATACTTGATTTCAATGGGAGTTAGGTATGATGGGTCATCCAGATTTAGCAAAGAAAATAGATACGAAGCGTTTCCGTCTGTTTCTTTAGGTTGGAACGTGGCTGAGGAGTCTTTCTTTAATGTTGGATTCATCAATGATTTGAAGTTTAGAGCCAGTTGGGGTACAGTGGGTAATAGTAATATTGCGCCATACAGCTATACACCAATCATAGAATCTGGTGTGAATTATTTGTTCGGAGCTGAAGAGGCACTGTCCAGTGGGTTAGTTCAAAGGACTCATGTTGATCCTGATTTAAAATGGGAGACATCGATTTCTAAAAACATAGGCTTAGACGCCGGGTTCATTAACAATAAACTACAATTTACTGCTGACTACTATATCACTGATAGCGAGGATATGCTCTTAGGGCAATTATTACCTCTAAGTGCAGGAACCTACGTACCTGGTGCGGTAAATGATTTCGGAATTAGAAACACGAATGCAGGTAATATGACAAACAAAGGAATAGAACTTGCTTTGTCCTATAGAAGTCAAACCAGTTTTGGACTTGAGTACTCTATTTCAGGAACTTTTACAAGGAATAGAAATACGGTGACCAGTTTGAATGGACCAGAACGTGGATATCCTGGTGGTAGCCCAGTGCAAACCATTCCTGGAGATGATAATACAACATTTTTCGCAGTGGGTTATCCAGCGGGAGCATTTTTTCTCATTCCTACCAACGGTATCATAAAGACACCAGAGCAATTGGCAGAATATCAAGAACTTGATCCGGACGCTAACATGGGTGATTTGATGTATGTAAATACAGATACCACTGACATGGAAATTAACGACAACGATCGAGTTTATATGGGATCAGGTCAGGCTGATTTCGAAATGGGAATCAATGTGAACTTGAAGTACAAAAATTTCGATTTCGCAGTCCAAGGATATTACTCACATGGAGCCAAAGTGTTCAATGGTGCGAAAATGTTCGCTTATGCGCGTGGCAGACACCTAGACCTATACACCATGTACAGTCCTCAAAACACCGAATCTGACATTCCAATTTACAGGTCCCCAACACATGCCAATGTTAGATCACGTTCGGATTATTTCTTGGAAGATGGCACTTACTTTAGAATTAGAATGTTGTCGCTCGGGTATAATATCAAAGCACTGCAAAAATATGGTGTAGGAAATATGAGAGTTTACTTCAGTTCCTTGAACCCATTTACGTTTACTAATTACGAAGGATACGATCCTGAAATTGGCGGAAATGGTCCTTTGACCAGAGGTGTTGACAGCGGAAGTTATCCGATTACACGTCAGTTCATGCTTGGGCTTGAGTTAAACTTTTAATTAAAATAAGTATTGATCATGAAAAATATATTTAAAATTTTTGGCCTTGTATTGGCCTTTGGTGTAGTAGCTACATCATGCAATGAGGATACTTTTTTAGAAAAAGTAAATCCTAACGCAATTTCTTCTGACGTATTTTGGTTGGATGAAGCGGATGCAAATGCTGCGTTAACTACTGTGTACGGTGCGCTTCAGTTTCCAGCAGTAAACGGACTTATTGTATGGGGATTGGATATACGAAGTGATATGCTTTCTACCAATAATTGGACACCTTGGTTGACATTCAAAGACTTGAACGTTACCGATAACAATCCAAATGTAACCAGTGCATGGGCTGAACCTTACATAGGTGTTTTTAGAGCGAATCAAGTCATTAACAATGTGACTGAAATCGATGATGCCGAGTTTGAAGAAAACAATAAAAATGTAATAATTGCTCAGGCACGTTTCTTGAGAGCTTACTATTACTTTAAGATTGTTCACAATTTCGGACAAGCCATTCTTACTACCAGCGCAGAAGGGCTAACAGAAGAACTCCATTTGGAACTTTCTACTATTGATCAGGTGATGGATAGTGTAATTGTGCCCGATTTACAATTCGCTATTGGCCAGCTTCCTATGTCATGGTCTGGTGAAGACTTGGGTAGAGCTACTTGGGGAGCAGCTAAGTCCTTATTGGGCAAAGCGTACTTGTTCAATAATCAGTTCGAATTGGCTGCAGCCGAGTTAAAGGATGTCATAGACAATGGCCCATACAGCCTTGTTTCTGATCCTCTTGATAATTTTTCTCATTTGACTGAACTCAATGCTGAGTCGATATTTGAGGTCCCTTATAATGAGGATTTTAATTCTGGGGTTACCAACGCATTTCAGGTGGATAATACACCATATAATACCAGTACTGAGACGACCAACATGCCTAGACAGGCAGCCGCAGAGGCATTAGGAGGGTATCGTTCAATGTTTGCTTCTTACTTCATTCATGAGTTAATGCTAACAGATTCAGTAGCAGGTTCAAACGGTCACTCCGCTAGATTCAATGCTTCAATCGTACCGTCTAACTATGAAGGGCTGTATTACAACAAGGTACCTGCAGAGCAAGCTGATAAGCCTTGGAGTTTTGGAGAAAGTGCCTATATCAAGAAGTACACGAATTGGTATTGGAAGGAAAGTGAGGACGGCCAAGGTCGGACTTCGATTAATGTGAGAATTATGAGGTTAGCAGAAGTTTATCTGATGTATGCTGAGGCACTATTGTCTCAAGCTACTCCTGATGTTGCTACTGCTATAGATTATATCGACATGGTTAGAAATAGGGCTGGTGTTGTACTCTTACAAGATTATATTGATGCCAATGGTACGATTCCACAATTACATGTGAGCAAGGATGCCTATGGTGTGAGACCAGAAGTATCAGCCAGTGCGGCAAACGTTTTGACTCACCTGAGAATGGTAGAAAGACCAATTGAAATGTGTTTTGAAGGTGGTCGTTGGAATGATTTGGTGAGGTGGGGGATCGTCAAAGATGTGCTCGACGCAAACAAAGCTGTAGAGGATATCAGAATAGCAAGATATTCAACCAATAGTGGTAGTGGTGACAATCAGCCACCGTTGTACATCAATGGTAAGTTTAGATTGGATTATGTGAATAATGCAAATGCCTATACTTCTGAGGCACACGATTATTTGCCAATTCCGACATTGGAAATTCAGTTGAACAACGGTCTATAAAAATGGGAAACATGAAGAACTATAATAAAAACATATATAAATACATCATGGGTCTATTTTTGATCCTTGCATGTGTGAGCTGTGAAGAAGAAATTGGACCAGCTGGTCCTACGACCAGTCACAGAATATTCTATACCAATCAGGAACAGAATGCTAATACCATTACGGTTGGGAGTAGAATTGATTTTGCGGATGTGTCTCAAGGGGTAATTGAAAGACTTTGGACATTTCCAGATTCAATTTTACTAGAAGGGGAGCTTTCAGATGCTCAAGTAGCGGTCTACTTTCTACAAGCGGGTAATTTTGATGTAAACCTTCATCAGGTATTCGAAGATTCTGCCTATGTTGAAAGAGAAGAGGAGAAGCTAGGTTCAGAGCTTGACACTTTGATAGCGGTTACAGTTTTGCCTAGAGTCGAAATTACGAGTATCAAGGCAAATGTGCTTAACAAAGATGGATCAATAGGATTAGCAATACCTCTTCAGAGTGAATCGAAATTAGAGATCGTTGCTGGTACTACATTAAGGTATACATATGAGTCTATTGGAGACCCTACAGTGATCTCTGGAAACTTTGATGGTGCAACTTATCTAGAAGATGAGGCTGCGGTAGGTTATTTTGATGTGAAGTATGGATCATTAGGTACATACGATATGACGGCGGCGTTTACTCGCCCTCAGCCAAGAAGTGCAGATACCATTAGATTCACCAATTTTGTTCAGACAATTGGTTCTACACAACCAGTAGATGTATTCAAGATATCTGACAGAGATGGTGGTATTGCTGTTGAGTTCTCGAGAGACATTGATCCTTCAACTGTGGAGGCAAGTGACTTCTCTGTAGTCATAGAGACAGTAGGGGCAGGTACAATCACGCCATCAATTTTAGAGGCAGCCTCCAATCCGGATAATCCTGCCGAAATCATCTTGACTTTGGATAATGAAACCGTTTATTCTGATGATCAGGTCAACGTAAGTTTTGTCGGGGGTAATTTGATATCTGCCGATCAAAAAGAAGTAGATAGTTTTACTGAAGTTGACCTTGTTCACGAAGTAGTGAATTTCCTTGAATCCAATGATTTTGATCATAGTTTCGAAAAGTCTGACTCTGAGGTGACCTGGGTGCATAATTTCCATCCTCCATACTCATGGTGGAATGGAAGTCTATCCACGGATTTCACAGCTACCAAGTCATCTACTCAAGTGCATGATGGAAGCTTTAGTTTAAAAGTAGATGTTGATCCAGGAGTAGGTAATGTGGCCATTTTTCCTCAAAATTCGGGAGGAAGCCAACATTTAATGGATCATGAAGGAATAGGTGAAACAGCTAAATTGACTGCTTGGGTATATGTGGAAACTGCTCTCACAACGCCTGGTAATACACATTTAAAACTTCGTATGCCAGAACTAGAAATGGGATGGGGCAACCATGGACCTGCTGAGTTTTTTAATGTAATTCCCGTAGGCGAATGGGTAATGGTGGAGGATATTGTATCAACTACCAATAAGACTGATGCTGGTGCGACAATAGCTGTCAATCCTGTGAATTTTGCAGGCAACAATTTGGTTTTCTATATAGATGAACTGGTTTTACAGACATGGAATCCAAGACCATAAATAGATATTGAGATTAATTATTTAAGCCCGCCTCCTGAGAGGTGGGCTTTTTCATATTAGCCGATCTACAACAATTGGATAAAATTGTTTCACCAGAAGATAATTGATAGAGAGGCAGTCGTTGAGTTTTAAGCTTATTTTGGGTTATAAATTAGAGAGTAGAAATAATGAGAAAGTTGGATATCATCACAAAGGGTAGCGCTATAGCCGTACTTTTTTTTAGCACCACGTTAGCTTGGTCACAAAAACCAGTATCGCACCCAAATACGCAGTGGGAGTTTAAAGAAGGATACTCGGATGAGTTTAATACAGGTTCTTTAGATACTGATAAATGGAATAATGATATTGGTGATTGGGGAACTTGGTCTTGGGAACCAGAAAATGCCTATGTAAAAGACACCGTCCTGGCTTTGCAAATGCAGCATGATCCTCATCAACGTGGAGGGAAGGATTATTATTTCACATCAGGAATCGTTCAGATCCCTCAAAAAATCACATACGGATATTTTGAAGCTAAGATCAAGGCTTGTGACAATTGGCCTGGTGAGGCACCTGCTTTTTGGTTGTACAGCCAAGGAGAGCCTACGCCTACAGAAGAAGGAGGTGTACAGTATAGCGAAATCGATGCAGTAGAGATTTTTCAGATTGTAGGTGAACTTAAGACTATCGAAATGAACCTTCATGCCCGCATCATCAAAGATGGAGAACTTACGTGGATCAGGCCAGGCCAAGGTTATGGAGAAATTACAAGAAATTCTTGGGAAGCCGATTGGGATCCAAGAGATGATTATCATACCTATGGAGTGATGAATCGTGTGGATTCTATCATTTGGTATGTAGATGGTGTTGAGAGAGGAAGAAAGAAAAACTTATATTGGCACTTGCCTATGAATGTTACAGTGTCCATGGGATTGAGAAACCCATATGAAAAATATATTGATGGCGTTCGTACTGTAATTGAGACATTGGAATCACCTGAGGGTTTCCCTACTGAAATGTACTGCGACTATGTAAGATCTTGGGTTGCGCCCTCGCAAATTTTGGCTGACTCAGAACTTTTGACAACGAAACAGTTTTCACCTTCTATTCCTATCGTTTTTGACTATACTTATGATGCGGGTAGTGGATTTCAAATACCTACTACTGAATCAGGACTTACACTCAAACTACAACAGAAAAATTCAATTGGGTCTGTAGTTGACGAATATGAAGTGGCGGATTCGAAAATAGCAGGAACTGTAGCAGGAGAATCTTCAGTTACCTTGAATCTGCCTGAAGATATTGTACTTACATCCGAGCTTCCAGAAGGCAATTATTATGTTTTAAATGCTGAGTTTACCAATGATAACGAAGACAATAGCACTGTGGTGATGGAAGAAATTGCTAATATTCAGGTGACTGATTTAGTTCTTTCTACTCCGTCTCTGGATTCAAGTTTTCGACTATTTCCCAATCCATCTAAACATGATATTTCTGTTGAAGGAACATTTGATAATGGAGCTGAAATTGTAATCTATGATTTGTTAGGAGGAATTGTATATCAATCTACAGTTAAGGTTCCTCTAAAGCGTAAAAAAATTAATGTCAGTAATTTTTCCAATGGGATGTACATATTTAGAGTTAACTCAGGAGAAAAATCTGATACCATTCGATTTGAAAAGTTCTAAGTTTTCGAAATAGATAATAGTGTGATTGTTTAGAAAATCTTCCACCGTAAAGTGGAAGATTTTTTTGTTTAAGCGGGTGTCCTTAGAGGGGTAAAATAGTTTTACTATAGGATAAGTAATGCAAATCGTTCGTGTTTGACATTGTTGATCTTGCAAATAGCTGTTAGAAAATTATCCTCCGGCAGCGAAAGACGTCAATGCAAAGCAGTCATCTACATGCTGCCTTGTATCTAATGTCAGAAATGACGTGATATTATTTGTATTATTCAAAAGACAAAGCATGAAGAAACAACTACAACAACTACTACTATTGGTGACTATGGTGCTTGGTGGATACACTGCCGCCGAAGCACAGATCACTGAGTATTCTAAAGACTGGGATTGGGATGGCTGGAAAAATCAAGGCACATTCTTCAATAGAACAGATTATTTTAATACTTGGACAGCAGCATTAAGACCAGATCTATCCTGGAATAGTGCTGCAGAGGATGACGGTGTCCCTGACAACGATGGACCTGGAGGAACTCCCAATGATGGGCATAACGGTACACCCGGATTTATTACGCTACAGGCTACTCCAAATAACACATGGGCATATGATTTCCCCAGAGCCGTCAGGACTGATGCATTTAACATTATTAAGACAATGAAAAATGCCAATTTGTTGGCGGCTGGAACCTACAGATGGACAGTGGCAATCAGAAGTCATGGTCAATGTAACTATAGAATTTTGGTTTCAGAAAACGGCAATGCGGCAAATGTGTTGGCTGAGTCATCGACCATTGTTGTAGATGCCGATAATGATGGCGAATGGATTTATCATAATTTGGTCTTCACAACCGATGGGGCCGCTGCAGGTTTAGATTTTCGCGTCAGTAAAGATGGAGTTACAGACCCAGGAGTGAACATAGATATTGATACATGGGATGTAGTCGTATATGTTGCAGGTACAGATGCTACACTTTCTGATATCAGCTATGACGATACTGCTGTTGCTGGATTCGATCCTGCTACCAAGACTTACAATGTTGAATTGCCATTTGGTACGACAGACATTCCAGTAGTTTCGGCTACGGCGACAGATATGAATGCTGATGTTACTATAACTCAAGCAGGAGCAGTAGATGGTACGGCCACTATAGATATCATGGCAGAAGACGGAACAACACCAGATCAATATACAGTCAATTTCTCAGTGGCCGCCTTTGTTTCCACAAATTCAAATCTGTCAGATCTTCAAGTAGATGGAGCAACAGTGTCTGGTTTTGCTTCTGATGTTTTGTCCTACCAAGTAGAATACCCATACGGCACAACGGACATACCTGTAGTAAGCGCTACCAAAGAAGATGCTGCAGCTACCGTTGATATTACTCAGGCGAGCAGCGCAGATGGAGAAGCTACCGTTTTAGTAACGGCTCAGGATGCTTCCACTACCACTTATACGGTAGATTTTACCATAGCTGCAAAAATTCCATCGACAGATGCAGCCCTTGCTGAGTTAAACGTAGATGGTACGTTGGTGACAGGTTTTGAATCTACTACATCAGATTATGTAATTTACTTGCCAGTAGATGTCTCAACTCCTACCGTAACTGCTGCTACTATGGATGAGTTTGCTTCTGCCGCTGTTACACAAGCTTCATCATCAGATGGCGAAGCTATTGTAGTAGTGACGGCTGAAGATGGAACTACTAAAAAAACCTATAAAGTAGACTTTAAACTTGTATCAATCAATAGTGTTGGAAATCCGCAGAACGTCGTTTATGTGTACCCGAATCCTACCACTAATGTTTTGAAAATTAGTTCATTGCACAGGCAGCTACAGGAAGTCGAAATTGTAAATGCTTGGGGAAAAATCATCAAGCGAAATATTACGAATGGAGAAATAAACGTCGAAGATCT
Source organism: Reichenbachiella sp. (assembly GCF_965233835.1). GTDB lineage: Bacteria > Bacteroidota > Bacteroidia > Cytophagales > Cyclobacteriaceae > Reichenbachiella. The sequence continues at coordinate 4,476,214 of NZ_OZ247585.1, read as the reverse complement.
CCAATCAGGAATTTATTTTATAAAAATTTCACAACAACAATCGGTCAGGTTTATCAAAAGATAACTCTTAACGAGTGAAAGGTCAAAGCAGTCTTAGTAAATAGGACTGCTTTTTTTGTGCGTTAAATCTGAAAAATGGCAAGCATTTCAAATTTTGAGTGATTGAGCACCAGCAACCAGCGCGTATTCCTTGTGAAAAGTAGAGATAGCTCATAATAATTAAAGGTAAAATCGAAGAAGTCGAAGATAAATTTCCTGATGTACTTTGTATAGCCCAGTTGTACTTTTGATATACTAACTGGTCTCACTCAATGATAGGATTTCGAAGAGATTGGAGATCTAAAAATTTTATATCCTTTGAAGCATATGTCGAGAATTGAAAAAATAGAACCATATATAATAACACATCAACTAGACACTCCATTTTATTTTTCGCAATGGCAGTATGATACACGAAAGATTTGCATTGTAAAAATTACGCTAGAAGATGGTACCTATGGATGGGGTGAAGGCTATGGCCCTGCACAAGTCATCAAAGCCGGTATAGATTTTTTCAAACCATTTATTATTGGGAAAAAAGCTATTGAGCATGAATCCATCTGGCAAGAAATGTATCTGAGATCCTTAGATTATGCTAGAAGTGGTGTGCTTCAGGCAGCGCTCAGTGCCATTGATGTTGCCCTGTGGGACGTCAAAGGCAAATTGCTAGACTTGCCTATTTCCGTTTTGCTTGGTGGTAAAAAGAACCCGGTTATTGAGCCATATGCTACTGGTCTTTATTTTGAAAGAGTAGATGACCTAAAAGGTCATTTGGTAGAAGAAGCCCTGATGTATAAGGATCAAGGATTTAAAGCCATGAAAATGAAAGTAGGACTTGGCATAAAGAGGGATGTAGAATTGGTTGCAGCCATTCGTGAGGCCATTGGTGAAAACGTACGGTTGATGGTTGATTCTAATCACGCCTATTCTTATCAGGAAGCAATATCGCTAAGCAAGAAATTAGAAAAATATGACATTGGGTGGTTTGAAGAACCAGTGTCTCCGGAGGATTATAATGGTTATAAAAGGTTGAGAGACAATACCTCTATACCCATAGCAGGCGGTGAATGTGAGTATCTGACGTTTGGTTTCAAGAGACTGTTGGAAAATGAATGTGTAGACATAGTGCAGCCAGATATTTGTGCGTGCGGAGGGCTTACCGAAGCCAAAAGGATTGGTACTTTGGCTCATACCTACAACAAAGATGTGGTGCCTCATACATGGGGTACATGGATAGCAATTAGTACTGCTGCACACTTTGTATCGAATTTGGACAAGAACCCAGGCAGAATGTATGGAGATCTTCCTACTATGGAATTGGATCGAACAGAAAACGCCCTTCGTGATGAAGTGACCACCCATAAATTGCACATCAATGATGGGCAGCTCACTGTACCAGATGTACCAGGTCATGGTGCAGATGTAGATATCGAAAAATTGGAAGTGTATTTGGATTGTGAATTAACAGAGAAGCAAGATGAGTTTAAAATTCGGGCATAGGAAATTATATATTAATGGTGAATTGAGAGAAGGCTCTTCTGGATCCACATTTGAGGTGGTAAGTCCTGGAAACGGCGAAGTATGTGGCTCTGTCGCTTGGGCTAGTAAGGAAGATACCGAATTAGCACTTAAGTCAGCACAAGAAGGTTTTGAGCTTTGGTCAGCTATGCCTATAGCGGAACGAAATGTATGGATTGCTAAACTCCGAAATCAGTTGATCAAAAATGAAGACTTGCTCCGTGATAGTATCATGTTCGAAATGGGTAAAAACTGGCATGTCACGGCCGAGGACTTCAAGAGCATTACTGATTCATTAGAATACTACCCAGAAGAAATTGAAAAAATTCAAGAGACTGAAATTGTAGATAGAGATGGGACGCACACTCATCACATGGTTAGCCAACCACTAGGTGTTGCTGTTGCTTTTTTGGCTTATAATTTCCCTTTACTAAATCTAGGGTTTAAGTTAGGACCGGCGCTGGCTGCAGGTTGTAGTATTATCCTAAAGCCTTCTGAATTTTCTCCAATATCCGCATACATCATTGGTGAACTTGCACACCAAATCAATTTTCCGAAAGGGGTGATTACAGTGATTTGTGGAGACACACCTGAGGTAGGTATTCCTCTCTGTGAGAGTACTATTCCACAGCTGATCACTATGATTGGTTCTACACAAACCGCACAAAAGTTGATAGAGCAGAGTAGCAAGTCTTCGATCAAGCGATATAGCATGGAGTGTGGTGGCAACGCGCCATTTATAGTCTTCGATGATGCTGATGTAAGTGCTGCAATCGAACTAGGTGCAGGCATGAAATTGTACAATAGTGGTCAGATTTGTGTAGCGCCCAATCGCTACTTCATCCACGAAAGTATAATCGACCAATTTTCTGAAGGCCTTGTGGCCAAGTTTAACGAAGCCAAAATTGGATTTGACAAGGATGATAATCCTGATATAGGTCCCATGGCCAACCGTCAGTCAGTTGATAAAATACAAAACATAATAAACGATGCAGTTGCTCAAGGTGGCCAAGTGCTCGCAGGAGGTAAATCCATAGACAAACCTGGCTACTATTTTGAGCCTACTGCCATTCGGTTGAGTAATCCTAAAGCAGCTGTTTTACAAGAGGAGATATTTGGGCCGGTAAGTTTGATCGTTCCATTCAAATCTCAGGAAGAGGTTCTTGGACTTGCCAATGATACCGAAGCGGGACTAGCCTCCTATGTGTTTTCTTCTGATGAAAACAAGTTGGACTACTTTTCAAAGCATCTAGCCTTTGGAGAGGTTCAACTAAATGGTGTCAAATATGACATTTACCTTCCTCATGGAGGAATAAAAAATAGTGGAATTGGTCATGATTGTTCTCCATACGCACTTGATGATTATTTGGTCAAGAAGCGAGTGACTAAGACTTTATAGCCATGTCCAATCAAAGTCAATTTATAAGCTGTGACTGGGGCACTACCAATTTTAGGTTGAGATTGGTTGATAGAAACTCTCTAGAGATTCTCAAAGAGCACAAATCCACTCATGGGGTGAAGTGGCTCAACAATGAAGCAAAAAGGATAGGCAAAGCACAAGAGCAGGTTTTCTTTGACTTTATCACAGAGCAGCTTTCAACATCTTTTCCGGATTGGGAAAATGTGCCTATGGTATGCTCTGGTATGCTTTCCTCTACCTTGGGACTAAAGGAATTGCCTTATGCAAAAATGCCTCTAAAAACCTCTGGTAAAGACCTGATTACAGAATCCATCCCTTTGCCTAATAGAAAGGAGATACTCTTGATTTCGGGGGCTAGGGGGGCTACTGGATTCATGAGGGGTGAAGAAGTCCAAGCCATAGGCTTGGCCGACGATTTGACAGAAGATGGAATTTTAATTCTTCCAGGTACTCATGCCAAGCACTTAGACTTTGTCGGAGATCAATTCACTGAGATGAAGAACTTCATGACGGGTGAATTATTTAGTGTGTTGGCTGACCATTCCATTTTAGAAAATTCGATCCGTCCATCGGTATGGGCGGATAATTACCAAGTCTCTTTTCTAGACGGCGTTAAACTCGGTCTGCAAGATGGCTGTGCCACTCATCTCTTGTCCGTGCGATCTAAGCAAATGTTTGAGTCTCAAGCACCACAAGAAGGATATTTCTATCTCAGTGGACTGCTAATCGGAGATGAGTTGTCCTACTTGAAGGGCAAATCAGACCACATCTATTTGGCTGCTGGTGAAGCAACTTTCCCATTGTACAAACTGGCTCTGGAGTCATTTCTAGATAGAGAACAACTTACCTTTTTTGAAAATGCTACCCTGCGAAAATCTCTGTTCAGAGGTCAAAGAAAAATTTTAGATATTCATGGAAACTAGAAAGTTTAACATAGAAGATTTTACCCGAAAGGGTGCAATAGTCGGTATTCTCAGGGGCTACACCGTGGAAGAATCCATGTTCATTGCCGACGCCTTTGTTGGTGCAGGGCTATATGCTCTGGAGATTACCATGAATACGACCGGCGTTGAGAAAATCATCGCTGGCTTGTCGGAAAAATACCCACAACTCTCCATTGGCGCCGGTACGGTGTGTGCGATAGAGGACTTAGAAAAGGCGGTAAATGCTGGTGCACAGTTTATCGTTACCCCGGTGCTGGACGAAACGGTAATGGCGAAAGCCGTGGAGTTGGGTGTGCCAATATTTCCAGGGGCTTATACACCATCAGAAATTTATAAAGCTTGGACTCTGGGTGCCAGTGCGGTCAAAATATTTCCGGCTACTTCGCTGGGACCACAATACGTCAAAGATGTGCTCGCACCGCTCAATGACTTGAAGCTATTGCCTACCGGCGGAGTGTCTGGCGACAATATCCGTACGTGGTTCGATGCTGGTGCCTTCGGTGCCGGTATGGGCAGCTCACTGATCAACGAAGCCTTGCTGAAGGATAGGGATCATAAAGGATTGGTCGCTCACCTCAAGGGTATTGCTGATCAAATCAGAAACTGATCCACTGCGAAAACAATTAATTACTAACGAAAGAATTGAAATGAAAAATGCCTTTTTATATGCCACCATCGTAGCCCTGGGCGGATTTATTTTCGGCCTGGATGCTGCGCTTATTTCTGGTACGGTCAACTACATATCCAAAGAGTTTTCTCTATCAGAGTTACAGCTAGGTATGGCTGTGAGTGCACCAGGGTTTGGCGTGCTAGTCGCGCTGCCTTTTGCAGGGTATGCTAGCAACTTGATCGGCAGAAAGCGTTCACTACAAATCATAGCAGCATTATATCTGATTTCCGCTTTGGGGTCGGCATTCGCACCTTCTTTTGGTTTTTTGGTTGCAGCACGGTTTTTAGGAGGATTAGCATTTAGCTCTATTACTCTTGCTTCGATGTATATAGGCGAAATAGCGCCACCGAAGTGGCGAGGCAAGCTGGTTTCAATGACACAAATCAATATTGTGATTGGCCTTTCTGCAGCTTATTTTATCAATCTATTAATCCTTAGATCTTCTGATAGTGGTGCTTCGTGGGTACAGGCCATTGGTTTGGATGAATACACATGGCGTTGGATGCTGGGGTCTGAAGTGTTACCATGTTTGTTGTGGTTGGTTCTGCTCATTATCATTCCTCAAAGTCCTTCTTGGTTGTTGTATAAAGGACGAACCGATGAGGCTAAAAGAGCATTATCTAAGATTTATAAGAGCGAGGCTGAAGTGGATGACCATTTAATGGAAATGAAAAATAGTCTTCAGGAAAGTGGAACAGACCAATCGATCAAAACACAGTTGGGGGTGATAATGAGCAGGCCGATGCGACTCACCCTGATCATCGGTGTAACAGTGGCCTTAGTTCAACAAGCTACAGGCATTAATGCGGTGATGTTCTATGCACCAACAGTTATAGAGCAAATTGGGTTGGGAACGGACTCGGCCTTTATGCAGTCAGTTTGGATGGGACTTACGAGCGTGTTCTTTACAATCTTGGCGCTAATGCTGGTAGACAAATTGGGACGCAGGCCAATGGTGATCTGGGGTCTGATCTGGATCATTGCGAGTTTGGCGATGTGTTCATATGGTTTTGCCTCGGCCAAGTATTCGCTGAGCAAAGAAGCCATCTCAGAGCTAAACGCCATTCCTGAATATCAGAAGTTAGAAGCTATTGCTGGCGCATCGTACGGTAGTGATACCGAATTCAAGGAGGCATTAAAGCCCATATTGGGTGTTAATGCCACCAGAGACTTTTCCAGTCTGTTGCTAGAGAAAGCAGCCTCCATGAATGCCAATCTGATTTTGTTTGGCATCCTCAGTTTTATCGCGGCCTTTCATTTCTCGATTGGTCCTATTATGTGGGTACTCTTTTCTGAGCTTTTCCCTATCGCCGTAAGAGGTGTAGCAATTCCATTATTTGCGCTTATTTCCAGCCTAGTCAACTATCTGGTACAGCAATTTTTTCCTTGGCAACTCGCTACCATGGGCAGCAGTGCCATCTTTATGTTCTATGCTATTATGGTAGGTATAGGCCTAATTGTGCTCATCAAGTATCTGCCTGAAACTAAAAATATGTCAATAGAAGAGATTCAACGAAAGTTGGCCTCTAAATAAATAATATCAATTATGAAAAATGAGCTTCATAGTAAGTCAGCGATGAATAATTCCGAGAGTCCTTATGTCAAGTTAAGGAGCATTAATATTGATGATTCACAATGGACTTCTGGGTTTTGGGCGGACAAATTTCAAGTAGTTAAGGATTCAATGGTTCCCTATATGGGGGATGTCTTATGTGGAGATGTAGGGCATGCGCTAAACAATTTTAAAATTGCTGCTGGTGACAAAAAAGGTGAACACAAAGGCATGTTTTGGCATGACGGTGACTTCTACAAGTTTATGGAAGCCAAGACCTATGTATATGCGCATACTAAGGATGAGAACCTGAAAAAAGAACTTGATGAATACATCGACATCATCGCACGAGCACAAGAGGAGGATGGATACATCCAAACACAAATTCAGCTGCGAGCTGATGCTGATCGCTACGAAAACAGGAAGTATCATGAGATGTACAACACTGGCCATCTGCTGATTAGTGCGTGTGTGCATCATCGTGCGACTGGACAGTCCAACTTTCTCGATATAGCCGTTAAGCAGGCAGATTTGCTCTATACCATTTTCTTCCCCGAAACCAAGCAGTACGGTCGATTTGGTTTCAACCAAACGCAGATCATGGGGCTCGTGGAGCTGTACCGTACAGTTGGCAATAAAAAATATTTGAATCTAGCAGAGCAGTTCATCAACCGCCGGGGAAAATATGAAGTAGAGCATCATTCCACGACAGTGGGATACCCGATAGGCGATATGGTGCAGGAGCGTACGCCGCTTAGAGAATCTAGCGAAGCTGTAGGCCATGCTGTATTGGCACTTTACTATTACGCAGGAGCTGCCGATGTCTATGCCGAAACTGGCGAAAAAGCACTGATAGATGCCTTGGATAAACTGTGGGCGAATGTGACAGAGAAGAAAATGTATGCGACGGGTGCGGTAGGTCAGGCACACTTTGGTGCCAGCACCAACCTCGACATGATTGAGGAGGGCTTCATAGACGAATACATGATGCCCAACATGACGGCCTACAATGAAACCTGTGCCAACCTCTGCAACGCGATGTTTAGTCATCGCATGTTGAGCATACACGGTGAGTCGAAGTACGCCGATATCATGGAACTGGTACTTTACAATAGTGGTTTGTCGGGCATCAGCATCGAAGGAAAGGATTATTTCTACTCCAACCCGCTACGTATGGTTAATAATACCAGAGATTATGAAGCGCACGAAAACGTAACCGAAACACCGGATAGAGAACCGTACTTGAGCTGCTTCTGTTGCCCTCCTAATTTGGTGCGCACCTTAGCCAAGTCGTCGGGCTGGGCTTACAGTCTAGCAGACAATGGCGTATCTGTCAACCTCTTTGGTGCCAGCAATCTCGACACCACCTTGCGTGATGGCTCGCCTATCAAACTATCGCAAGACACGGAGTACCCGTGGAAAGGTTTGGTGAAGATCAAAGTGGAAGCTTGTAAGTCTGAGGCCTTCGACATCATGGTACGGATTCCGAGCTGGGCCAAGCAAGCCATCTTGACGGTAAATGGTGAAGCCGAGACTGCTGAAATCGGCACTTTCGCCATTATCAATAGAGCATGGCAAGTCGGCGATGAAATCGTGTTGGATTTGCCGATCGAGCCAGTGCTCATCGAAGGACATCCAAGAATAGAAGAAGTTAGAAATCAGGTAGCAGTAAAATACGGACCAGTGGTGTACTGTATCGAGTCACCCGATTTGCCAGCAGACGAAGAAATTCTTGACGTCTATTTCGACGGGTCATCCACACTCACACCGAACTATAAGGCTGACTTCTTGGGTGGCGTTACTACCATCGGATTGGATTTGCTCCTGCGCAAGGACAAGACCGATACGATGTACAGAGATGTGAAGAAGCCGGAATGGGAAAAACATGCTACACAGCTGGTACCCTATTTTGCTTGGAGCAACAGAGGTCAGGCCGAAATGACTGTGTTCATGCCTGTAGTGTGGTAAAACTAAAATTTGAAAAATTAGACATGAAAAAGATATTTGCAAATACGTGTTGGGTACTGGTTGTCATTGGTTTTACCATAGGTTCCTGTTCTAACCAAGACTTGACTTTAGAGCAGCAAGCTTTATCAAAAATCGATCAGTTGGAGAAACTCATCGATGAAGCCAACAACAAGTCTCTAGATGCTTCGCGAGAGGAAACCATCATCTGGTTTTCAAAAGAGTTTTTGAAATTTGCTGATTGGGACGAAGCCAACAAGGAGCAGGTCGAAAAACTATTCGGTTACTACAAGCCCTACGAGGCTGAAAAAGCCAAATACGCAGAGGAGCTCCCTGAGTTAGAAAGACAGAAAGTGATAGATATCCTGGATCGTGGCATCGAGCAATTGACCCAAGTATTGGACGGGCAGATTGTGAGACGTCCTGCGCCCAAAGTAGACTGGGAGAATATAGAGGTGGGCGAAGACATGCTGTTGAGCAATGGCAAGCCGGTTTTCTTGCACGATTACTTTTCAAAGTCCGTAGGTATTCCACTAGACAATGAGCAGGTGTACAACGACCACTTGGGTCGCATTTACCACGGAGGAGAAAACCTGTATGAAGAGCACCACGACCGAGCCATCAACTCATTCATGATGAATGAAGATGGTAGTTTCGACCAGGAGTTGCTCAAGGAGGTCACCTCAATCTCTGATAAAAGCACGGGATTCCTCATCTATTGGAATTCGGGATTACCGCAGTGGATCAAACACAAAGAGCCTGAAGCGCAAGTGGGCAGGTCGCTCTTCTTGGGGTTCGATGTGGACAACCCATTGGTGCGCGACACCTGGGGCAAGATCGCCAGAAAAACGGGAGAGCTAACCAAAGGAAAGAAGGTGACTCAGCTGGGTTACATCCTGGCCAACGAACCGCACTGGTTTGCAGAGAAAGACTATTGGACACAGAAATATGGAGAAATGAATGCCATTTCTTCTTATACGTTGAATTATTTCAGATCCTGGCTAAACCAGAAGTATCAAGGAAACATTAAAGCGCTGAATGCCAATTGGCAAACAGCCTATTCGGGCTTTGATCAGGTACAAGTAGAAATTCCGATGGACAAGGCCAAAAGAGGCACGCCGCTGTGGTACGACTTCTGCCGATTCAATATGGATAGAGGGATCAATTGGTTTACCCATATTCAAAATGAATTGCATACAGCGAACCCCGATGCCAACACGCACATCAAAGTCATGCCGAGGTATTTTTCTGAAGACTACCGCTCGCATGGATTAGATTTTGAAGCTTTGACAGAACTCACAACTATGATTGGAGACGATGCTAAAGCTCAAGGTGGACGGAACCTGAAAAACCCAAATACGGCAGAAAAGTGGGAGGCGAGATACGCCTACTTGTGGGACGAAGTAGCCTATTCTTATGACTTCATGGAATCTGTTGCTCCCAATAAAATTCACGTTAACTCGGAAACGCATTTCCTGTCGCTAGGAGCATGGAGAGATTTGAACACAAATCCTGAATATGTAAGAAGCGTATTCTGGCTGGCCACACTTCATGGCATGGATGCCAGTATGAGCTGGTTTTGGGCCAGAGACCCTGATGGATCGCCTGAGGACAGACTAGAGGGAGATCTTGATTTTTGGGACCCTGCATTAGCAGGATCTTATGCAGGGTCTGCCAATATGCAGCCACAAACTGTGAATGAAGTGGCGCAGGTGATGATGGATATGAATAGCTTTTCGGAAGAACTCATGGCCCTCAGAAACCAAAAGCGTCCGTTAAGATTGTTTTATTCTGAGACGTCCGCCATTAACAAAAAGAAGCACATGACTGGGCTCTTTGAACTTTATGAGTCATTGTATTTCGAAGGCTTTCCTATTGGCTTTGCTACCGAAAAAATTATCAAGAAACAAGATCAAGACAGCTGGGATGCCATTTTGGTGTATCAGACGGAGTATGTTACCGATGCTGAATTCAATGCAGTTCAGAAGTATTTGGATCAGGGCGGCACGGTCGTCATAGATCAAGTCAGCCTAAAAATGAATGAGTATGGAGCCGAAAGAAGTGCGACTTTGAAGCCTTCTGCTGGAACCATTGTGTCTCTGGATAAGAGCGAGGTCATTGAAGCAACAACTGTATCTTTGGATGTAATTGCTGGTGAATTAGCGGACTTGAAATTGAAGGAGTCGAACGGCACGGCATATAAGGGCTGTACTTGGCGAGTGGTTCAAAATGAAAACGGCAGCTATTGGTTAAATATCTTGAATATTGGCAAGCAAACTGCCAATTTGGAATTGACCTGGAAAGATGGTGGATCAGCTATAGCCACGAATATGCTCACCGGCCAAACGCTGAACGAGTCGTTTGAGTTGAGTCCTAATGGTGTGTTGCTGCTCGAAGTTTCTAAATAAATCCAAGCGGTAGAACCTAAATTAAATCTTATGGCATTTTTTAATATTTCTATCAATGGTTCTACCCACTCGGTTGACGTAGAGGCAGACACCCCACTCCTATGGGTGCTCCGAGATACGCTGGGGATGACCGGGACAAAGTTCGGATGTGGCAAAGGACTGTGTGGCGCTTGTACGGTACTGCTAGATGACAGACCAATTCGGTCTTGCAGTTTGCCAGTGAGCGTAGTAGATGGGAAATCAATTTCGACCATAGAGGCAGCAGGCGATGATTTCGACCATGTGCAAGAGGCATGGACAGAGCTGAATGTGCCTCAGTGCGGCTATTGCCAATCCGGCCAAATTATGTCGGCCATTGGTCTGTTGAAAAACAATGCCAATCCATCCGATGAAGATATTGATATCGCCATGAATGGCAATCTTTGTCGTTGTGGGACCTATGGTCGAATCAAAGCGGCCATCAAGCGTTCAATCGAAATTCAAAAAAGCTAACCCACCGCCATGTCAGATACTACAGAAATCTCGAGAAGAAAGTTTTTAGCCAGTCTTGGGTTGGCGAGTGGCGGGCTAATTCTTGCCTGCAATCCGCTCACAGAATCTTTCGGCTTGTTTGCCAATGAGCCTCTACGAATGGCAGATGCTACGCACTTTGTGCAGTTGCTCTCCGACGGCAGCGTAAAGATCGTAGCTGCCCGATCTGAAATGGGGCAGGGTGTACGGACGTCACTTACCGCAGCCATCGCCGACGAAATGGATGCCGACTGGGACCAAGTATCAGTCGTTCAGGCCACGGGCGATGAGCGATATGGCAATCAAAACACAGACGGCTCTCGGAGCATTCGCACCACCTTGGTGCCAATCAGGCAAATGGGAGGCATGGCCAGGCTTATGCTGATCGGTGCTGCTGCTGCTCAGTGGCAGGTAGATCCAAGTGAGTGCAAGACTGAAAATCACCACGTGGTGCATACCTCTGGTAAGAAAATATACTATGGCGACTTGGTCGATGACTTGAAAAATCAACCCCTACCAGAAAAGAGTGCCGTAAAACTGAAAGAACCCAAAGATTTTAAATACATCGGCAAGGGTTTGAAGAGTGTGGATATTGAGGGTTTTGTATCAGGCCAAGCCACATACGGCATCGACGTCAGGCTTGAAGGTATGAAATACGCAGCGATAGCCCGATGTCCCGTGGCTCATGGTACGATCAATTCCTTTGATGACACAGAGGCATTGAAAGTGAATGGTGTAGAGCGCGTACTTGCGTTGCCTAGGATTAGCAAGCCTTTCGGTAATCAGAGCGGTGTAGCCGTGGTAGCTAACGGAAATTGGCCGGCCAAGAAAGGCAAAGCAGCTTTGAAAATTAATTGGGATTACGGAGATAATGTGGGTTACAATACAGAGCAGTATCTTGGCCAACTCAAGCAGTCGGTCAACAAGCCACTCAAAAAAAATAATGGAAAGGGCAACGTAAATCAGGCTTTCAGTACTGCCGATCAGTTGCTAGAAAGAGATTTTGTGACACCACATTTGGTGCATGCTCCCATGGAAACCCCCAATGCCGTCGCATGGGTGAAGGGAGATGGTACCTGCGAAGTGTGGGCCCCAACGCAAACCCCGCAGGTGGCAAGAAAAGAAGTAGCTGCTTTCCTTGATATTGACCTTGCCAAAGTCACCATCAACGTGACCTTGCTCGGAGGAGGTTTTGGTCGAAAGGCCAAGCCTGATTACATCATCGAAGCAGTAGCGCTTTCCAAATCGGAGGGAGCTCCTGTTCAAGTGCTATGGAGCAGAGAAGACGATATTCAAAATAGCTATTTTCATGCGTGTAGCGCGCAGAAGCTGAAAGCATCGTTGGATGCCAAAGGTGCGGTGACAGGCTGGCTGCACCGGACCTCCTTTCCACCTATCGGCTCAACCTTCAAACCGGGTTCAACCTATGGAGCTAATTGGGAAATCGGACAGGGCACGGCAGTGTGGAACGAGATTCCAAACTATCAGATAGAGAATGGAGAAGCACCAGCACATCTCAGAATTGGATGGATGCGTTCCGTGTGTAACATTCATCATTCATTTGCAGCCAATGCGTTTATGGACGAGTTGGCCGAACTTCGGGGAGTAGACCCAGTCCTGCATAGGTTAGAGCTTTTGAGTCAAGATCGGGTAGTGCCCTCCAAAGCACCACACAAATTCGATTCAGCCCGTATGAAAGCCGTCATAAAAGAAGTGGCTGCACTGTCAGATTGGGGAGTGCCATTGCCTGAGGGTGAAGCCTATGGTCTGGCGGCAGAGTACAGCTTTTTCACCTATGTGGCTTCGGTAGCACATGTCGTTGTAAAAAATGGCGAAGTGCGGGTGAAGAAAATCTATACCGCTGCGGATTGTGGTTTGGTGGTCAACCCAGATACGGTCAAAGCCCAGCTCGAAGGTTCAGCCATATTCGGTACCTCCATCGCACTAAAAAGTAAGATTACGGTCAAAGATGGTCAGGTAGAACAAAACAATTTCAATGATTACCAAGTGGCTCGTATGTCGGAAGCACCAGAAGTGCGTGTGAAACTTATCAAGAGCGATGAAGCGCCGTCAGGTATCGGTGAGCCAGGTGTGCCTGTTATTGCCCCGGCCATTTTCAATGGGGTTGCTAAAGCTCTTGGGAAACGGTTTTATACGTTACCGCTCAGTGATCACAGTGTTGACTGAGTCTAACATAATTACTCAGCATGAACACCTATTAGCTATTCAGAACCGTGAGGTAAGATAGTGGTATTGATAGGTAATTTTTAGGAGTAGTTTTATGAATTAACAGCCTATTATTGAGATAGGTAAAATAATTCAAGTCCTTTCGGATGGTCAAGTTTGATGCCTATTGAGCCAAACTTACCTAGAAAATGACTGGCTGTGTATGGTCAGATGTCTAAACGTATGTCTGTATCTCGAAGGGTTGAAGAGTTGATTGTCCTGGGACTAAACTAAACTTTAGTAACATGACAAAACATTACTTAATTTCATGGCTATTTCTGATGGTCATTACTATACAAGCGTATAGTCAACTTCCCTCAAAAGCCTCCAATCCAAACGATACTTGGGAGATAAGATGGAGTGCATCTGACGAATTTAATGGGACTTCGCCCGATTGGGCCAAATGGATCAAATCTGGAAATCTACCCAATACATCTTCTTGGAAGTGGGATAATACTAACAATGTAAAGGTAGAAAATGGCATTGCCGAACTCACCATGAGGCACAACCCAGCCAATGCTTCGGATGGCGGTACCTATTTCAAATCAGGTATATTAAAATCCTACAACACTTTTACCTTCGGCTACTACGAAGCCAGAATAAAGGGAGCGCCGTTACCTGGTTCAGGCGTGTGTCCATCGTTTTGGCTCTTTAGTAATTTCGATGAATCGGTGGGCGAGGGCAAAACTATCTATTCTGAAATCGACGTGGTAGAGTTACAGCAATTCGACTGGTACGAAGGTCATCAGGATGATGTCCGAGACATGGACCTCAACTTGCATGCTGTCGTCAAGCATAATGGCGCACGACAATGGAGACGACCTAAACAGTATCCTGAAGAGCAATTGAACAAATGGCGGGCACCCTGGGATCCGCGAGCTGACTACCACATTTATGGCTGCGAAGTCAATGAAAATGAGATTATCTGGTATGTAGATGGCGTAGAAGTGGGCAGAAAACCTAACACCTATTGGTACCGTCCCATGAATGTAACCTTGTCGTTGGGATTGCGAAAGCCTTTTGTTCAATTTTTTGACAACAGAAACAATGCTATCAATCCACTGACTGACCCAGAGGCTAATGCTGCTCTGGCAGACATGCCTACCAGTATGTATGTCGACTATGTACGCGTATGGGAGAAAACAGGTAGCAGCAACAATCCTCCATTGCCAACCGGTGCATTGGGCAACCCCGGCTTTGAAGATGGTAATCTGGATTACTGGACCGCAGGATCAGGTACCATTAACATAATTAACACAGGATCGCAAAGCGGTAACTATCATGCACAAGTGACCAATGCAAGTGTTGGACAGAATGTAACCTTGGCAGCCAACACCACCTATACCATAACAGCCTACGGAAAAATTGAGTCTGGTACCAATGCATTTTTGGGCGTGTCTAAGGCTGCCACGAATGAATTTATTGACAATTATGAAATCACTAGTAATTCATTTCAGCAAGGGAGCATAACTTTTACCACCGGGGCTACAGAAGAATCGTATCGAATTTGGTTTTGGAGCGGTGGAACGGCATCGTGCGATTCCTTCGAGCTATCCACTGGTGGCGACCCTGCACCTGATGTATCAGTCACAGATGTAAACGTAAGTCCGCAAAGTGTATCGCTGGAGGCGGGAGAAACAGCTTCTGCGACTGCCACGGTGTTACCCGTCAATGCGACCAACAAGCAAGTATCTTGGTCATCGCTTGACCCTTCCGTTGCTTCGGTCGATGGGAATGGAATGATTTCTGGTGTATCGGCAGGTACCACAACCATTACTGTCACGACTCAAGACGGTGGTTTTTCGGCGAGCTTGCAAGTGACAGTTAGTGAAACTAGCTTGCTCACTAATGCTGGGTTTGAGACCGGAGATCTTAGCGGATGGGAAACCAGCTATGGTAATAGTTCTAATGTAAATGGCAATGCCAATTCAGGCACCAGAGCAGGATATGTAGATGGCAATGGCGGGCTACAGCAGGTGGTTTCCCTTGAAGCAAACACTACTTATATACTCTCTTGCTATGGTAAGGTAGGAGGCCAGGGCCAAGAGATTTACCTTGGAGTCACTAATCAAACCACAAACACTTTCATTGCCAATCATTTGTTTAATGCCACTGGTTATCAACGAGGTGAAATTACATTTTCGACTAGCGGGAACGTTCAGGAATATAAGGTATGGTTTTGGAGCAACGGAGGTGGAGACTATTATGCCGACGATTTTGAGCTAGTCAAACAAGGTGGGTCGTCTACCATTGCTGTAAATGGTGTAAGTTTGAACATGACTGACCTGAGCTTATTGGTCGGAGAAACATTTGACTTGCAGGCTACGGTAACACCTCAGAATGCCATCAATAAAGGGGTCACTTGGAGTACTGGAAATGCCACAGTAGCAACGGTAGATAATACGGGAAGGGTGACCGCTCAAGGAAGTGGTGCTACCAATATCACTGTCATCACACTAGATGGCGGGTTCGGTGCTAGTGTCTCATTGTCAGTGAATGCTGGTGGCAGTGGATGCAGTGCCCCCGCGTGGGAACCAAAAGGCTATAATCACGGAGATCAGGTGGAGTATAATGGGACGCTGTACGAAGTGAAATGGACTGGAGGTATCAAAAATGGTGGATGTGTACCGTCGTCGTGTGCCGGATGGACCAATCTAGGTTCATGTAGTTCGGCGAGGATGGCTAATACACGGGAATTGAATGCAACCACAGACTATCTAAATATGTATCCAAACCCATCCAGAGGACATGTGACTTTAGACTTTGGCTCTAACGTGGACAGCAAAGTGATCACTATTTTGAATATTCATGGTAAGGTTTGGAACAGGTGGACTACAGAATTATCCATTATAGAAATTGAGACTAAAGAACTAAAAGGTATTTACTTTTTGCAGGTAGAATCCAATGAGCAGTCTAATACTCATAAATTATTAATTGAATAAATAGGTGCTTATCAAATTTTGCAGACTTAATAGTAGAATATACTGCTGAAACTAAAAAACCACTCAGCCGAGTGGTTTTTTAGGCTTTCACTCCTTTGTTAGTACATGGTTCAATTAAACATTGTTAGATATTTAAAACATGGATATTTCATGATTGAATTGCATTAAAATAATGCTACATATCAAACAAACTGTATATTTGATGCTCAATTTTTTTTCATTCGATAATGTCGTAGTGGATGCGTTGGACGATTCGATTTATTAGTACGTGCTGTTGGCTTTTGGGCTTTGTTTGTTCTTATGCTCAGGAAGGAGATTTGTTCCTGACTCACCACCATCATAACATTCCTGGAATAGATGATGTCAACTATCAAATAAAGTCAGATAGCAAAGGACAGCTCTACATCGCTAACCGCTCAGGAGTGATTCAATATGATGGCAACTCTTGGAGTCACATTTCTACACCGAGTGCGGCTGTTTCATTGGACCTCAATGATCAAGACCAATTGTACGTGGGTTGCGTAGGAGATTTTGGCTTGTTGAGCATTGTAGATAAGAAGTTGCAATACCAATCGCTCGATTCCGTGGCCAATGATGATGGACTCTATTTTCAGACTTTATACCTTGGTTCTTCTGTTTTTTTTGTGAATGAGGAAACCATTGTTAGATACGATGTTTCTACGAATTCTATAATGAGAACCACGCTTGTTGACTACGAGGATTTTTTTTCTAAACTATTTGTGGTGGAAGGAAAGATTTTGGTTCAAACAGATAAGGAACTGTATGAATTTGTGAATGATGAGTTGGTCGGTTTTGAATGGCCAGAGTATAATTCCAGTGAATTTATCTTTTTTGAAAAACACCCTTCTAGTAACGTCTACCTAGCTGGTACCACCGATAACACCATCTATATCTATGAAGATAGTGTTTTTACTAGAAGTGAGGTGTCGGATTTATTGTACGACAACGATTCATTTGTCGACAATGGAATATGGGTAGATGATAATCATTTTGCACTAAGCACATTAGAGAATGGCGCCATTCTCTATGATTATAGTCAAAATCACACGGTAGAAGTAATCAATAGAGAAAAAGGTCTGCCTGACAATGAAGTACATGCGATTGGTATAGATCGAGAACACGGTCTTTGGATTTCTCATGAGTTCGGTTTGTCCAGAATGGAATTGGGTATACCCTTTAAAACCTTTAGTAATTTTCAAGGGCTGCACGGGCACCTTTATGAAGCATTTTTTTATAATAAGAGTTTATATGTTGCCACTAGCGAAGGTGTTTATCATTTAACGAAAGTGGAGCGATACAAAAATGTTCCCTATTATGAAACTGTAAAAAAGAAGATCGTAAAGTCAACACCGTCTAAGACTACACAACAGGACTCGCCAGAAAATGATGAGCAAGAGGAGGAGAAGGTGGAAGAACAACCACAACGAGTCCTTTCAAAAAGAGAACAGAGGATAGCTCGGAGAAAAGCTAGAAAAGAGAAGAAAAAAGCTGAAAAAGAAGGCGGTGAGGAAGAATTGGAGGAAGAACCTCAAGAAGAACACAAAAACAAGCCCTCTCAGAAAATATTTAAACCTGTAGAAGAAGTCACCATTGTTTCTAAAAACGTGCGATTACGTAAAATGCGAAAACAGTTAGAAGGCGAGGAGTGGGTGTTCAAACATGTTGATGGTATCCACTTCAAAACGGAGCGTTTTTTCGTTTATCAGGAAGATCTCTATGCGGCAGGAACGAGTGGTGTGTTTCTTATTCAGGGTGATAGTGCGGAAATGGTGATTCATGAACCGATACGTTTTGTTACACCAGAAAAAAAGCATGACCGCCTGATAGTTGGTAACATGTACAACGAGGTCAAAATCTATTACAAACAAGATGACGAGTGGGTGGAGACAGAAAACCTCAACTTGCATGGTGATCTGGTAAAAACAGCTTTCAATGATCAAGACGGTCGAACATGGTTTGCTACGCCGACGGCTTTAATCGAGTTCGATGATATCACTGTAGATCACTTCGATTACAAAATATTTAAGTACAAAAATCAGTTCATCGACAACCCAAGACTGACTTTCTTAAAGGACCGGTTATACCTGATCAACAGCGAGGGATATTTTTACCTTGACTCTGCAAAACTGAAAGTAGTACCTGATCAGTCACTCATGAATGTTTTGGGTAAACCTCTCAAACATCTACAGCAGAGAGATGGCGAGGTGTGGGTTTTCAATGGTAAAAACTGGTATAGAATAGACCATGAAAAGAACATCGAATTGATGGATGTTTTTGGGCTATTCCCTGACATGTCTTATGTGTCGGCATATGATGATAGACTTTGGGCAATTGACGGTGCCAATGAGTTGCTCGAATACCACGAGTCTCAGGACGACAGCTTATTTACCATGAGCCGTAGTTTTATCCGAAGAGCCGCCAGCAACAAAGGGGACATTCATTTGAATAGTGCTATGGTTTTTGACTACGATGAAAATACGTTCTATTTCGAATTGAGCAAGCCAGACTATCGAGGTATCCTCAACACCACTTATCAATATCGAGTGACGGGTATCAGCGATAGCTGGTCTGAATGGGTGAGCAATCCGCAAATCACCCTCAGTTACTTACAGCCTGGTTCTTACAGTCTGGATGTTCGAACTCAGGATGCCTTTGGAAATATTGAGCAATTAGAGTCCTTCGATTTTGAGATCAAGCCACCTTATTGGCAGACTTTATGGTTTTACAGCTTACAGATTTTAGTAATGATATTATTGGTGGCAATTTCAGGTTTTATGAACCGACGTGCTAAAGAAAAGTACATCATTATCACAGAAGTACTGACCGTACTTGCTTTGGTTTTGATCATTGAGTTTTTACAGGCTATCGCTGGAAATTATTTTGATGTGGAGAGTTCGCCGGTTATGGATTTGGGTATCAATGTTTTGATTGCTTTCTGTATTTTCCCACTAGAGCAAGCACTCAAGCGCTACCTCAAAGCCGAAGAAAACAGAAGCAAAGGCATAGCAGGGAAAGGTTTTCTGGAAATTGTCGGTATTCCTAATCCTTTTTCGACTTCAGGCAAAAAGAATGTCTCTGAAGATGTTGACTAATCTCATTACAAAGAACTAATCGACAGCGGCTTATTGAATTTTAAATGAATGGCTAGAGTAGTCCTCTTTTTTTGATTTCTAAGTATTTATTGATCGAATTGACTGTAAGGTCTTCGGGTGAAGTGAGTATGGCGTCAATTCCGTTATGGTGAAGTTCTTTTATGATCAGTTGCTTTTCTACCTGATACTTGGTTGCAATGGTTTTTGTATAGATCATTTCCAAATCATTAGATTCTTTATCCACCATTTCGTCAATTTCAACATTTTTGAAAATAATGACGATCAGTCTTTGATACTGAGCCATTGATTTTAGATGCTGAATTTCTCGTTTAAGGCTAACCAACCCTTCAAAGTTTGTATAAAGAAAAACTAGCCCACGTTTTTTGATTTTTTTTCTTACCCAATAGGTTAGTTTACCATAATCCGCTTCAGAAAAATCAGTTTCTTGATTGTAAAGTGTTTCTAGAATCTGACTGATTTGATTTTTTTTCTTAGCCGCTAATATCATGGTTTCAACCTGTTTGTTAAATGTAATGAGACCAGGATGATCATCTTTTACATATGCAGTATTGAGCATCACCAGAGACGAGTTGACAGCATAGTCCAGAAGGGTCAGCCCGTTGAAAGGCATTTGCATCACTCTTCCTTTGTTTATAATGGTGTAAACATCTTGTGATTTTTCATCTTGATATTGATTGATCATAAGCTGATTGCTTCTAGCAGTCGCTGTCCAGTTGATGGAGCGGACATCATCGCCTTCTACATACTCACGAATTTGATCAAATTCGTAGTTGTGCCCTATTTTCCTAATCTTTTTTATACCTACATCTTGTAAGTGATCAGATATGGCAAAGAAAGCATACTTCTTTACTTGAATAATAGAAGGATATACCTTTACTGTTTTTTCCTTTTCAAATTGATATCTTCTTTGAATCATATGTCCGAGTGTGGAAATGTAAACATTTACATTTCCGAAATTATACTCCCCTCGATCCACGGGTCTCACCGTATATTGAATTGTTTTTTCCATTCCAGAATCCAGGAGACCACTGAATGATATGTTTCTGTTTTGAAATTGAGAAGGAAGCTCGTCTATCAGTTCATATTTACAATCAAACGGGAGGTGACTGTTAAGGAGAATGTAGATTTTGTTATTGTCTCCATTGGATAACCTAGAGGGTGTTTGGCGACTGGCTTCTACACCTTTCTTTAGTCTGTACAATTGATACAATTCAGCGAGAATGACAAGAAGGAATAGTCCTGTAAGTAGATATGCCATGCCGAGCATAAATGGCACAACACTTCCAAATGCAAAAACAAATATCAATACCCCAATACCTAAGAAGAAGTTTTTGGAGATATAGACAGACCCTATGACCTTTATTAAACTCAAACCTTAATTAGCTTGGAACAGCGATATTGTCTACAATATATTTTAAGGCGCTGTGGTTGGTCATGCCTTCCATTTCCTTTTCTGGGTTAAGAACGATTCTATGATTAACAACGGGTGTTACCATTTCCTTCACGTCATCGGGAGTTACAAAATCGCGGCCTGAAATGGCTGCAAGGGCTTTTGACGTTTGAAGCAAGCAAAGACTAGCTCTTGGGCTGGCACCGAGATAAATGTTAGGGTTGTTTCTAGTCTCATGTATGATAGCTGCTATATACGCTAAAATTTCTGGCTTAACTTTGACTTGTGATATGGTCTTTTGAATGGATCTTAATTTTTCAAGGTTGATTATTTTTTTAATGCCAATCAAATCCAGCCGTCGGCCTATATTTTGGTGCAATTCAAGGATGTTTTGTTCATGTTCGAGTGTAGGGTAATCAACCTGCAGTTTGAACATGAATCTATCTAGTTGAGCTTCGGGCAAGCGATATGTTCCTTCGTGATCTACCGGGTTTTGAGTTCCAATCACGATAAATGGAGACCCTAGCTCGTGTGTTATGCCATCTATGGTCACCTGCTTTTCTTCCATACACTCAAATAGGGCAGCTTGTGTCTTAGCAGGAGCTCTGTTTATCTCATCAATGAGAACTACATTGGAGTGTATTGGGCCTTGTTTGAAACTGAACTCATTGGTTTTTGGATTGTAGATCATTGTTCCAATGACATCGCTTGGCATAAGGTCCGGTGTAAATTGGATTCTGCTAAAATCTGAATCTACTGTTTTTGCCAAACACTTTGCCGTAAGGGTTTTGGCCACACCTGGGAGACCTTCTATCAATACGTGACCTTCACATAGCAGCGCAATAGATAATTGTTCTACTATTTTCTGTTGGCCAAGAACTACTTTGTTGATTTCGGTTTGAATGTTGTTAAATGTGTTAGCGACTTCTGTAAGATCCACCCTTGATTCAAACAAGTCCTCATTTTCCATATGTTTGTTCTTTTTTATAATATTTTTTCAACAATTCATCTTGCTCGATGATTCTAATTGGCAACACTTCATCGGAAGCGTTTATCGTTTTGAAATTAATAATCAATTGATCAATCAAATCTTTAGAAACACCTGATAAAGAAGATACTTTTTGAGCAAAGTTTTGGTCTAATTGGGAAGTGTCAATTCTGTACTTTTCTCTTATCTCGGCTAAAAAAAAGCTGACCCTCTTCATGCCAATGTCCTTGTGATCACTTTCATTGTAATAAAGTTGCCCCATAGTTTCAATGAACTCTGCTGAAGCGTTTGATTTTGGGGTTAAAATCGGAATGATTCTTTGTTTTCGTTTTGAATAAAAAATCATGTATAGAAAGGTTCCGGTGAGGGTAAGGTATAGTGCCTGACGCAGACCGTTTGTGCTAAGAACCTGCTGAAAAGGAGATTGTTTGATGTAATTTTTTCTAGCCTTATAATATTCATCCCATATAGTCGGTTGATTTGGCATGTGAGCTAGTACGTCCCGAATGTACTTATCATTATTTTTGGTCAGAATAAATGCATTAGTAAATGCGCTTGGATGAAGATGAATAAAAATGCGACCCATACCATATGGTAGACCTATAAAATTGACGAGGCTATCAGATCGGTATCCAAGTGGTTGAGCCGCTGAAAGACTATCAAAATACGATTTGAAGTAAATATTGAAGGAGGGGCCACTGTAGCGTGAAGTGTCAGCGACAATGGAATGCTGGACATTGGATTCAACTGTAGAACTGTATTCAAAGCTAGTGCTTAGACCCAAGGTGTCCAATAAAAAGTCCGATACTTGTCGACTTATGATCATTACCTGGTTTCCATTGTCCACAAAATTCAGCAAACGCTCAATTTCATATTCTTCGGCCTCGAAAACGTTATTAATAATTATAAGATTTGTGTTACTAGTTGATTCATCAATTGACTGATTTAATGATTCGAATGAAGGTTGTACGCCAGCAGAAAATATGTCTTCTAGCTGATGGTACAATACGTAGTTGCCATAAGGGATTTTGTCAAATTTGGAGTAAGACTCAAGCCAAATGGTTTCATTTGGTTTCATCGATTCTAGAAGACCAATGGTAAGTAATGCTAGGCAGGGCCAAAGGTAGTATTTGTATTTACTCCACATTCGAATCCACGTTAAACGATTTAAACTCTCTATGGATTTTGATAAAATGCAATTCATCAATAGCGACATCTCCGAACCATGCGTACTGGTAAAACTGAGATAAAGTAAGGAAGCCTTCCTTGAATTCGTCAGCAAGCTCCCTTTGGTAGTCTCGTATGGATTTAGATTTTTCCCATACAATTAAATCAGAATGGTTCAAGGATTGCAATAGTTGCAAAAAAAGTAATCTGATAGCGATATTGTATTGCTTTTTTATCACGGCTTCATCAATCAATTCTTGCCAGTTGGTTTCTAAAACCTGATCTTCAAGTTCAGAATAAAAAGGGTCTATGGAATGTTTTTTTCTACTAAATACACCAAAAAAACCTCTCTTGTATAAAGTGTATGCTACCATAGCAATGGCAAAAAGCAATAGCCCCCACAGAATAGCTCGAAACAGATAATAAAAAAAATTACCCATCCTTTCTGGAGTAACATCATCGAACCAATCGCTCAGTATGTTGGCCAGCCATTCTTGAGCACCATCCCACCAATGTGAGGATTGACTTTCGTGCAAGTAGGAAAACTCAGGGTCAGTCTTATATGTATCTAGCTTTTTCTGGTCAAATGTTCTGATAGAATCCAAACCAATAGAATCTATTGCTCCTTTGGAGGTTGACGTAAAAGCGTTTAATAGTAAAAAAAAGACTAACCCGAACTTCAAAATAATTATTAATTCAGCAGATTTTAGATCTTATTTATCAGTTCACGTTCGCTCGATCCATCTTTTTGTTCCATAAGAGAAAAGTATTTGAATGACGAAACCACTGCATATAACAATGATATTACCAATCCGATTATGTAATAAAAAGGTGTGATGTACGACATCGTAGTTGACATAGAATTTATCATAGTTTCAGGATCATTTTCTTTCACTGCAGAAAACATATCCAACGCCATGATGGCGTAAGCTGGAATATAGACTAAAATCATTATCCCTAAAGCAATGAGATAGGTGACAAGATAAAGTCCGAATGATGACCACCAATTATCTTTTATCAGATGAAAAGATCTTTTCCAGGTTGCTCCAAATCCTTTGTCTTCAATAATTGCAATGGCAAAGAAATGAGTAAGCACTATGGCTAGATAAACTCCCGGAAGTACGCACAAAAACATACCTGCATAAATGACTATGATTAATGCAATGGATGAAAGTGTCAAAGAAAGTCCTTTTGACTTTAGAATTGGTGTGAGATCACTTAGTGTTATGTCTTCTTGACCTTCGGTATACAATTTTATATAGCCTATAAACATAACATAGGCCAGCACAAAGGCAACCATCATTAAGATATAGGCTGGGATCATTCCTGCCATGGCACCATAAACCTGTAATGGGTCAGTCATTGTTGCCATTTCTCCATACATACTTTGCATGCCAGCAATCATCAAAAAAGTCCCTAAAAGTAGCGGTATCATAACCACAACAATTGTAGGTTTCATGATGTTCAGGAAATTTTGCTTGATGAATGTAGAGGAATCTTGAAGAATAGTCCCAAGATCTCGCTCTTGATTAAAGTTGATTCTTTCCATACTGGTTTAATTTATACGGGTAGTAAATGAAATAATAAAGTAAAAATGTAATTGAAATAATAATAATAAATACTGCTGGAATAGTTGAAACATTCGAAAACCTTGTAACGAAGCCCTCTAGAAAACCAGCTACAATAAAAATCGGAATGAGTCCGGCAATAATTTTCACACTTTCCTTGGCTGTGGATTGAAAGGAATATAACCTGGAGTAAGTACCAGGGAACATTATACTATTGCCCAATGCGATGCCCGCACCACCAGCAATTACAATGGAAGCGATTTCAAGTGTGCCATGTACCCATATGGTGAGCACAGAAATGTACAACAATTTCTTTGTGTAAAAGAAATACTGAAAACAGCCCAGCATGACTCCATTCTTGAAGAGTAAAAAACCAGTCAGCACGGAAAAAAATATGCCGGCAGCAAAAACCATGAATGATACTCGAATATTATTGAAAGTGATGTATAAAAACATTGAAAGGGGCTCCATGCTCTCATATACACCAAGAGGATTGCCGTTTTGAATGTTTTCGATAGTCATATCAACATACTGATCACCCATAATTAAACGAGGGAATTTTTCGTCTACATGTGTTGAATAAGCTCCTATTAGACAAGATAAGATGAATATAATCAGAGATGTTATTAATGAATTCCTATGTTTGTAAAGGATATTCGGTAATTCAAAACTGAAAAAATCTATAATTCGAGAAGGTGAGCTTTTCTTGTTTTTATATATGCGATGATGAATCTTGCTGGCAAGTAAGTTCAGGTAATCTTCGGTCTTGCTACCTGGGTAGTTGGTCTGAGTGTATGCAAGGTCATCTGTCAGTTTTATGTAAAGGTCAGATAGTTCATCAGCTGATACCTTGGAGGGTGCAGAAAGTTTGAGGTCGATTTCTTTCCAATTTTCTTCATTTTTGTTAAAGAAGCTGATTTCTTGCATTAATTAACTTACTATTTAAATATTTTAAGAATGGCAATATACATCAACACGAATCAGAATGTCCAAATTCAATATGAAATTTCTAGTATAGGAGATCGGTTACTAGCTTATCTGATCGATTTTCTTGTAATTGCTGGAATTAGTATTGGGATCGTGTTTTTGGGTATGGCTATTGGAAATGACCTAGTTGTATTTTTGTTTTTTGCAGTTGTCTTTTTTTATCACTTGATCTGTGAACTGTTTATGGATGGTCAGAGCGTAGGAAAAAGAAGTAGAGGTATTCGTGTGATGAAGAGAAACGGCGATTCGGCTTCTTTCAGTTCTTACTTTTTGAGGTTTTTATTACGTCCAATTGATAGTCTCTATGGATTAGGTTTGGCGGTCATTTTTTTTACTGACCATAATCAAAGGTTGGGTGATCTGGCTGCAGGAACAGTGTTGGTGAAGGTCAAATCTGAGGATGAACTAAAAAGACAAATTACAGAGGAAATGAATATTAACCCTCATGAAGGTATTAAGTACTCTGGTGTAACTCAACTTACCGCCGAGGAGGTGAAAATCATCCGTACTATTCTGCGCAATCGGGTAGGAGATAAAGCACATCCAGTTGTTCAGGAGTTAGCACAAAAAGTAGCCGAGAAAATTAATGCCGAATACGACAAAGACTGGGCTTATTATTTTCTTCAAAGGTTGCTTCAGGACTATCATAAGGCTCATGCTGAGGCTTGATTTGTAGACTGTTCTTGTTGATCTTTTATGAAATCTCTGAGGTGTTTGATCATCAGGAATCCCAATAAAGGAAGTATAACAAATACAAGAGCGTTTGCTTCATAAGCAAGTTTTGGTTGGAATTGTAACAGATGAGTGGCTGCAGTTGTTAGCCCACATCCATAACAATCATTATGGGTAATCAGCTTTATCAAACATGGAATGGTGAGGTCTAATGAAGTAAATGCTTTTAAGATAGTGCTTCCGGTCATGTACAAAAACAACACCAACGATGGCCAATATTTTTTTATGTAAATACTAAACATTTTTTACAGTAAAAACCCATTCTCATCCTGAATCGCAGCAGGAATGTTCTTGTCATCAATCATTTCTCTCAAGTCTATCTCAATTCCTCTCGAAATGGAGGTGATCGGCACATCGTTGTAGGTGCCTTCGAAAGGGTTTTCAGAATAGTCACCGATTTTTTCCATAAGGAAAAAGACCCAAATGATGAGCGCTGACAATACAGGACAGATCCAATAAATCCAACCATTAGCGGACTTGGCAATATCTAATAGTCCTAGCGGCACGAATAGGGCAAATAACAAAGTAAGCCAAAGGGCAGTAGAAGCGTATTGTCTTGGAAATGGAAAGTTTTTGATGCGTTCTGCTTTGCCTTGATCAGTAAAAAAACTGACGACCAACTGATGCAATTCCATATGTCGGAAATCTTCAAAGTACTCCTGATCTCTCAATTCTTGCATTCGTTGTGATTGATTCTTCATTATTTGAGTGGCCGTATTGGTTTTTCCGTCGAGTGCTTTGATTTCCTCTTGAGTGATGTACGCTTCTAGTTCTTGATCCAAGCTTCTGGTATAAGCTTCACAAACTGTAGGAGCATATCTTTGTGAAAGTCGGTCTTCATTATGCTCCCATGGTCGACTCAGCCGAAGCTGATAGCGCAGAGCGGTTAGCCAGGCCACATGCCTATAAATAAGTTCTTTCTTTATCTCATCGGATTTTGCTCCTTTGACAAACGCCACTATAGCCGCACCAAAACTACGGCTGCTGTTCACTATGCCTCCATAAATCTTGCGCGCTTCCCAGGTACGGTCATAGGAACTGTTGTTTTTGAACCCCAGATAAAAGGCAACAGCAATACCCAGAATGCTTATCGGTTGCCACGGAATATAAATATGAAAGTCGATCAGATGTGAGGCACCGTATATAAGCAAGGAATAAATAAGTCCAAGGATAAAAGGTTTTTTAGACCAGTTGAAGGTCATCCAAAAACCATAATTTCTTTTAATGTACATATAGGTTCAATATTGACTTTAGCTAAATCTAATGCATTCATTTATATATTGATGACTCAGCATAGTTGAAAAATCCAATAATTGAATTTTATCGTATCTGCATATATGGATTTTGTTAAAACGAGGCTGTTTCTACTACTTTCCATCCTGAGCATTCAATTTTTTGGGTGTGAGGATAAAATGGATGAAGATGATTTTTCGGACATCAATCAAATATTGGAGGACGAAAAGGAAGATAATGCTGAAAACAAGTTTTCATACCTAGCCTTGGGAGACTCATATACCATAGGGCAGGGAGTTGCTATTGATAAAAATTGGCCAAGACAGTTGTCTACGAGCCTGGTAGCAGATGGTGTGAATCTATCAGTAGAAATAGTAGCAAGAACAGGCTGGACTACTGGAGACCTGTTGGGAGCCTTAAACAACAATCAAAACACATCTGGTAAATATGATTTGGTTTCGCTGTTGATTGGAGTCAACAACCAATATCAAGGAAGGTCAATTAGTGAATACGAAGCTGAGTTTGAGCAATTGTTGAAATTAGCGATTGCTTTGGCAGGCAATGACCCAGACAAAGTATTTGTACTTTCAATTCCTGATTATAGTGTGACACCCTTAGCGCAATCTGGAAACCCAGATGAGATTAGTACAGAATTGAAGGAGTTTAATCAGCTCAAAAAGGAAATTGTGCAAGCATATGGAGTGAACTACTTCAATATTACCGACATATCACAAAAAGCTTCCTCGGATTTGACCTTACTTGCTGATGATCAATTACACCCCTCAGCTATTATGTATGAAATGTGGGTAGGTCGAATCAAGTCCAACATTGTCTCAATCTTGATTGAATAGTTTTGAATGTAAATTGGCCTTATGCTTGTATTGAAAATGGGTCTTCAAATGACTGTCCAAGTCCATTATTGCAAAGTTCTAAAATATTCCAAGATCTTTCGTGCTTCATCTTCTGATAGGTTCATATCAGCCATTTCTACACCATTGACACGCTCTGCCAAAATTTTGGCAATGGGATCTTTTTGAGACATTTCTTTCGGGTTCAGCATCATATTCATGATCCATTCGGGTGTTCTTCTATTCATGATACCCCAGTGCGCAGGGCCTTCCATTTGTCGGATTTCATTGTGGCACACACGGCAGAGTTGATCATAAATCTTCTGACCTTCAGCAGCGATATTGGTATTCACTGGTTGCAAATCCAGCTTTTCGATCGGACCAATCCCCAGGTTTTGCATCGGATCACAGGGGTTTGAAGGAGGAGTGCATTGCAGCATTATACTGGTGCAAAAGCACAGGAGGGTAGTTCTGATAGACTTCTTCATGGTTTTGGGATGTTTGTTCTATCTAAAATTACCCTCCTATCTAACTAATTCATATGATCTAGCTCATGTCGAGGACTGATATTGATCTAGACAGATTCTTTAAGTGAGGCTATGCAATGCCACTCGGTTACCCTCACAATCTTCGAATACGCCTATAAAGCCGTATTCACCGATGCTCATTTTAGGTTGCATAGTTTTTCCTCCATTGGCATTGATTTTTTCTAAAGTGGCTTCAATGTTTTGCACACCCAGGTATACTAAGGTGCCGTCATGAGAAGGTACATAAGTATCACCTTTCAGCAGGGTGCCAGCTGCACCAGGTGCCTCAGGGTTGTTTGGAAACCAACCCATCAACGCGGGTCCCATTTCATGTATTTCGATTTTGACATCAAATGATTTTTCGTAGAAATCTTTGGCTCTGTCCATATCATTGACAGGAATTTCAAACCAGGATACTGGATTCATAGTCGTATGTTTTAAGTTTTTATAATTGATTATTTAGAGATAGGACGATTGGTTCCACTCGTTTAGGACAATTTCCGAAAATTTATTTTTCAAAAAATTATTCCTCTCACCCGATCAGCTAAATTTGATTAGTATTAAAAGTTAACTAATTCATGCTTGCGGTCATAGAAAGCAATCCTTTCTTATTAAAGTTTGTCGCCATTGCATTGGCTGTTGTAGTGGTGGGCATCGTGCTCAAGATGCTTAAGCAGACCCATGTGATTGTGTATATCATCACGGGCATCATCATTGGTCCACATGTGTTGGGCATTGTAGATGATGCTGATTTGATCAGTTCTTTGGGGTCATTGGGATTGGTACTGCTCCTCTTTTTTATAGGGATGGAAATTTCTCTTCCTAGTTTGGTGGCCAATTGGAGAATATCAGTGATTGGAACCGTCCTACAAGTAGTCATAAGTATTATGGCTGTTTGGCTCATTGGTCAATATTATGATTGGTCTCTGGCTAGGATATTAACGTTGGGTTTTGTAGTAAGTCTGAGTAGTACGGCAGTTATTGTGAAACTATTGCAGGATTCGGGCGAGATGAATCAAGTGGTTGGGCAAAATGTATTGGGAGTTCTGCTGGTTCAGGATGTGCTCATTGTGCCTATGTTGATTACACTGAATTATCTATCTGGTCAGGAGACTAGTGTCACGGAGATATGGACACAAATCATTGGAGGGGTATTACTCATCGGATTTGTCATATTCCTTTTTTATAAAGGAGAGATTAAACTGCCATTTCACGATACGATAAAGAATGATCACGAAATCCAGGTGTTTTTCTCCTTTGGGCTTTGCTTTGGCTTTTCCATAATTACTGGGCACTTCGGGTTGTCTACGGCATTGGGCGCTTTTGTGGCAGGTATTTTTGTGGCTTCTTCCAAATCCACAAAATGGTTTCACGATTGTCTCTATTCCTTCAAAGTTATTTTCGTAGCCCTGTTTTTCATATCCATAGGGATGTTGATTAATATCCAATTTCTCTTCGAACATATAGTTATAATTCTCACTTTGGTAGGTGTAGTATTATTCACCAACTTGTTAATCAACGCACTTATTATGCGTGGTTTTAAAATGAGCTGGAAGGATAGTTTTTACGCAGGCGCATTGCTCTCTCAGATCGGAGAATTCAGTTTTGTACTGGGACAACTGGCCTACTCCAATGAAATTATTACAGATTTTGCTTATCAAACCATAGTGGCTGTAATATCACTGACTTTGTTGCTGAGCCCGATTTGGATCGGACTGACGAAAAAGGTGACAAAGTAGAATTTGAATTCTTTAATAATGGAGGGTGTTTTTTGTGAAAATCACAATGTTAAGATAAACATTCGTATTTGTGAGATATGCCATTTATGGATTCTAATAATTTCATCTACATTCGTTACTGATACGTTAAATAATATTTTGAAGAATTTAGTTAAGGTGGTGTTTGCCACTTTTTTTGCTTGTAATGCCTGGGTAGTACATGGACAGTATGCAATAGGCGATATGGATTTGGATCGAGATTTGGCAACTTGGTATGACCATGCTATGAAGACTGAAAATTTGCCAGTACTTGAGGGTACTTTTTATCCACTACCACATATCACCAGTAAGGAAGGCCCCTATTTTAAAAGCAATAGATGGGCGGAGGGCAGTGTTGTTTTGGCTGGAGAAAAGTATGAAAACTTATTCCTGCTTTATAATGTATTTGATGACTTATTGATATTAAGAAATATGGCATTGAAGGACGCCAGGATAGAATCTATGTTGCCGAACCAAAAAAAAGTTGAGGCCTTCAATATTCACGGTCATCAATTTGTTCGATTAACAGAACCTTTGGTACCCCGAAACGGGATTGGTTTTTATGAACTGTTTTTTGATGGTGACTCCATTGATTTTTTCATCAAAAAAACTAAAATCGAACTTCTTCAAGATCGAAAGGTGGTCTTTAAAAATGAAGATCAATTCTTTTTTTACGATGGTCAACAGTTTGTCAAATACAAGAGTAAAAAATCCATTTATAGACATTTTCCAGAAATAAAGGCCAAACTCAAACCTAAAGGCAGTTTTTTAAATATGAATTTAAAAAACAACGAGAGGGAAGGAATGTGGACTTGGCTGAATTATGCTGATGGTTTATTATCTGAGGAATGAAGAAAATCATACTATTATATGTTTTGCAGTTTAGTGTAGTGACTGTGGTTTTTGCTCAGCAAGATCAAAGGTTGGACTCTGGCCATTCGATAACGATGTATCAAGCCCTAGTCGCCATCGAAGAATCTGAGAATACTCAATTCAATTATCGTGAAGAATGGATATCAGGTCTCTTTGTGGATAAAGAAGTGTTAGATAAAAGAGACTTGGAGGAGAAATTGAACGCTCTATTGGCTGCTACTTCCATGGATTATTTCGTCATGAAAGATCGTGTTATTTTATTAAACAACATCTCGATAGTTACCACTCCGGCCATTATGCAATTTTTTGACCAAGAGGCGGATATTGAAGAGGTAGAAGTAATATTCACACAAGATCAGAAATCAGCAAACCAGTCGGTGGAGGAAATGCTCCATACCGTGGGTGTGAAGAGCAGGTACAAAAAGGATGACAGATGTACTCTCGCTGGATATATCAGGGATAATCAATCAGGAGAAGGTGTAGAAGGCGCATTCGTATATATACAAAATCCATATATAGGGACATCCACTGATGAAAATGGTTTTTACTCTTTAAACATACCTAGTGGGAAACATCATTTGTTTGTACAATCAGTAAATATGAAAAATACTCATCGTCAATTGATGGTATTTTCAAATGGGAAGCTTGATGTGGACTTAGAAGTAGATGTCATAGCTCTCAATGCGGTTGTTGTCAATGCGAATCGCGAAGTGAATGTACAGAGTCCTCAAATGGGATTGACCAAGATTGATCCTGAGAGTATGAAGGTTGTTCCTGCTCTCTTAGGAGAAAAAGATTTGATTCGAGTATCTACTACCACAGCTGGAGTGCAGTATCTGGGCGAAGGATCTGCTGGCATCAATATCAGAGGAGGAAAAGCTGATCAAAACTTGTTTCTGTACGATGGCACCCCAATTTATAACACCAATCACTTCTTCGGTTTTTTCTCCGTTTTCAATAGCGATGCTTTATCAGGAATGGATCTCTACAAGAGTGGTATTCCAGCTTCGTATGGGGGACGACTGTCTTCGGTATTTGATGTGAAGACCAAAAATCTAGATAAACGGAAGTTTTCCGGAACCGGGGGGATAGGGGCTGTCACTTCCAGGCTCACATTGGAAGCACCAATTGGTAAAAAAGGTCCTACGCTGATGTTGGGAGGTAGAGCGACCTATTCAGACTATGTATTGAAAAAAATTAAAGACTCACCATTACAAAACAATCAGGCATCCTTCTATGATTTGGTAGGCAAACTTCAACAAAAAATTGGAGAGAAAGACGAGATAGTCTTATCAGGTTATTACAGTTTTGATAAGTTTCAATTGTCGTCGGATACACTGCTTTCATACACCGATTTTTCATATTCCAATAAAGTTTTATCCTTCAACTGGAAACATATTTTTAACGATAGATGGCAAGGCAATTTACATGCTGGAGTTACTCATTATGACTATAGTATTGGGTACGATGTTTTGCCAACACAGGCCTTTAAAATTGACTTTGGTGTTAAAGAACGACTGGCTTCCCTAAAATTTGATCGATATGTGTCCGAAAAATTGAATGTGAAATTTGGGATGGAATATAAATCTATTGAAGTTCAAGCCGGTAATAAAAAGCCAATTAATCCCTCGTCTCTGGTGTCACCTGATGCGGTTGGCGAAGAGCATGGAAGAGAAACAGCCGTGTTTTTATCTGCAAAATATTCTCCATCCGAACGGTTAACTATAGATGCTGGACTAAGATATAATATGTATGCTGCCATAGGCCCAAGTACTGTTAGGGAATATGCCGAGCAAGCACCTAAAGATTTAAATTTTGTGATAGATGAAAAAATATATAATGAAGGCGAAAGAATAGCTTCCTATCACGGAGCTGAACCTCGCGTTTCTGGAAAATACTCCCTTAACGAATCGAGTTCTTTGAAAGCCAGTTACGGTCGAACAAGACAAAATGTGCATCTTTTGCTTAATGCCGCATCTGTTGCACCCACAGATATTTGGCGATTGTCAGGCGCACACATCAAACCGCAAATCGCGGATCAATGGGCATTGGGTTATTATAAAAATCTATATGGTAAGCATACCATCGAATTGTCTGCAGAAGCTTATTACAAAAAGATTCAAAATTTGGTTGACTTCAAAGTGGGTGCTGATCTCCAGTTTAATCAAGCCATTGAGACAGATTTACTTCAAGGCCCAGGGAGAGCCTATGGAATAGAATTGTCTGCTAAAAAGTCTTCTGGATGGTTAACTGGCTGGATTAATTATACTTATTCTCGTTCTGAGATTCAATTGAATGGGGCATTTGCTGATGAGATAATTAATGATGGTAATTATTTTCCAACAGGATACGATAAACCTCATTACATCAATTCAGTAACTAATTATAAATTTTCAAGAAGGTATACGCTGACATTGAGTGCGGTTTATGCCACTGGGGTACCAGTCACGTATCCCATAGGCAAATGGAATTTTAAGAACTCGGAGAATTTGGTGTATTCCGATCGAAATGCATTTCGAATTCCTAACTACTTTCGACTGGACCTAGGGCTTAACATAGAAGGAAGCCATAAAATTAAAAAACTCGCCCACTCCTCGTGGAATTTCTCCATTTATAATGTCTTGGGGAGAGACAACGTATACTCTGTGTTTTTTAAAGTAGAAGAAGGAGAAGTGAAGGGTTATAAAATGAGTGTTTTTGCCAATCCAATTCCAACTATCACCTACAACTTTTCATTCTAAATCATGTGTAAATACAAATCTATAATGCTACTGCTGATCGGCTTTATCGGGTGCGTCGAACCCTACGATTTTGAAGTCGGAGGAACCGTCGAGGTATTGGTTGTGGAAGCCGAATTTTCAAACCAGCAAGAGAGCCACCGAGTAATGCTCTCCATTTCTAGAGGATTGGATAACGATGTGATTTCACCGGTATCAGGCGCTGCCATTTCAATTATTGAAGATGAAACTGAGGAAATAAATTTAACAGAAATAGAGAGTGGTATTTATGAGACGTCTCCTTCCGTAGCCGGAAAAGTGGGGAGTATTTATAGACTGAGTATTAAACTAAAAGACGGATCTACTTTTCAATCCTCATCGGAGATACTATCAAATCCAGTACCCATAGATAGTGTATGGGGTAGATACTTGGAATTGCCTTCTGAGGAGGAAGATGGTCTTATTCAAGGTGTCCAGTTATTTGTAGACACCCATGATTTCAATAGTGAGGCATCCTATTTCCGGTATGAATACCAGGAAGATTATCAGGTTAAAGCAGCATTCCCTTCTTTGTTGGAGTGGAATAATGATACTGAAACTTATGGGCCTCGAGATTTTCCGATCGGTACGTGCTATGAGCAGGCAAATTCTCAAGGCCTATTGATCACTACTACTAGCGGGCTATCCGAGAATAGATTGAGTGAATTTCCGATCAGAATGATTCAGCAAAAAGACCCTGAATTGAGAGGAAAATATGCTATTGTATTGAAGCAATTTGCTATTAGCGAAAATGGATACCGCTACTACAAGAACCTAAGAGAAAACAACGAATCAGCGGGAAGTTTTTTTGATAAGCAAAAAGGTACTATTCCCGGCAATATTTCATCTGTCGATTCATCAATGCCCGTGTTGGGTTATTTTGAAGTAGCAGGGTTAAGCACAGATACTGCGTTTTTTCACTCAAGTAATTTCAGGGATCAAGGATTTAAACCAGACCAATTTAGTGCTGGTGATTGTCTGGGGAGTGGAATTCTAGAAGTGTCTATTGGTGAGCTTAATAATCAAATAATGCAGGGTAATAATCTAATTTATGTGGATGTATTAAGTGGCGTTGCCGCTTTAGCAACTATTCCTTGCAGCGATTGTAGGGTACATGCAGATATTAAGAAACCAGAATATTGGGATTGATGAAGAAACTTGCAATCATATTATGCATGCTGATTCCCAGTTTGCTGTTTGCACAAAGCAACATTAGAGAATCAGTGTTTAGTCATCTCAGTTCTACCGAGCTGTTGGTTGGAGAGACCTTGCATTTCAAGAATTATATATATAGCGTGCAAACAGGCAAACTATCAAAGTTGAGTCGAATATTGTATGTCGAAATTTTAAACGCTTCGGGTAGTCTGGTATATCAAACCAAGTTAACTGTAAATGAAGGGCAGTGTTTCAGTAGTTTTTTCATACCTACCGACTTAGAGACTGGCAACTATCATTTCGTGGCCTATACGCTCTGGATGAAGAATTTTAATAAATTTTTCCGAGAACCATTGGTCATCATTAACCCCTATCTTAATCAAGATTTCCTTACACAACCTGAATTTAAGTTGAATGTCCAAATTACAGTGGAAGGAGAAAAGCTCTTAGCAAATGCTAAGAACAAAGTGGTGTTGAGGGTCTCCGATCAGTTCCAAAGAGGCTTTGGAACTAAGGGGAAAATAGTGTCTAGCAAGGAAAACGACCCTATTGAGGTGATGACCGATGAATTTGGGTTCTTTAGTTTTTACATCAGCCCAGAAGCAGACGAAACTTTTCAACTCATCTTAGAAAAGGATCAGGGGTTTGAGTTCATTGATTTGCCAAAGCCTTGCACAGGGTGTACACAGTTCAGAGTGATTCAGACTCAGGATTTGTTTGTCGTCAGATCCAGAACGGCTGA
The DNA here is from genome assembly GCF_965233835.1 of Reichenbachiella sp. Lineage (GTDB taxonomy): Bacteria > Bacteroidota > Bacteroidia > Cytophagales > Cyclobacteriaceae > Reichenbachiella. Next base: position 4,440,163 of record NZ_OZ247585.1, on the reverse strand, counting down.
CCCAGAGGAACTCAAGCAGATCCAAGTTGATTTTTTTAAAAATCAGGAAAATGTTTTCTCAAGTCCGATGGTTTTGAATACCGCATTTTCTATTCATAAGGATAATTTACCTGATGGTTTGTTGAGAGTGGTCCTTTCAGATGAGAATGGAAAAGTTAGAGAGCGATTGATTTGGAATGGCGATGTCGCGCCTCGCCAAATCCAGTCTATGGGAAACTATGAAACCAACACTGAAATGGATATTGTGTTTCCAGATTTACAGGCAGGAAATTTATCTGTTTCTGTGGAACAGGCAGATTCAAATCGAGAGGCTTTGGGGATTTTATGGTATGATGCACTGAGTAGTAAAGTTGATCAGCACCTTCCTCGTTCATTTTATCAACAGGCCTCCGAAGATCAGTTTGACAATGCGCTACTTACCTCCAAGTTCAAAGGCGGCAGAGAAAACCCTGAGGAAGTGAAATATTTGCCTGAGTATCGTTCAGGTCTTGTGCCGGGTATAGTGATTGATGATAATGAAAAACCCATTACAGGTGCAACGGTTACTTTGGCTTTCTCGGGTATGACTGGTCAGTTGAGCGCCACGATTACTGATTCACTGGGTCGGTTTTTATTGGAATATGATCCCGAGGTATCACATGGAGAGCCCATGATTGATGTTCTTTCAGAAGAGCCAAATACTCAAATATCGATTGATCAGGGATTTTATACTTTTTATCCTGAATTTATCACCCCTCCGGTTGTCTTTGATTCAACCAAAGTAGCTGCTATCATAAAACGAAGTATCAATAACCAAATAATGAATGCTTATTACGTTCAGGATGAGGAACCTGAAAGGGAAACATATATTCCTCAGTTTGATCAAGTTAAAACTTACAAACTAGATGATTATACTCGTTTTACTACCATGAGGGATACCTTTATAGAGTTAATTATCGAGGTGGGAGTCAGTAAAAATGAAGACAAATATGATTTCAAGATGCGCTCGGAAACTATTTTCAATGGGTCATACGAGATACATCCCACATTAATTCTATTGGATGGTGCAATCGTTTCTTCCGAAGATTTAATGAACCTTTCTCCCTATCTGGTGGATAGAATTGATGTGATAAATCACAAGTATTATTTTGGAAAAAGTATCTTCGATGGAGTTCTATCAGTTCACACCATCGCAAAAGATAGGGGAGAAGTTGAACCTAAGGGCACAAAAATTGATTTGGTTCCTGTACAGCGAGAGAGAGAATCACAAAGAAGTGGGGTAACCAAAGAATTAGAAGCTAAAACCCCAGCCTATCAAGATCTATTGTATTGGAACCCTATGATGGACCATGAAGGCGGACTCCTAAAATTGAAATTTAGGACCTCGGAGGTTCAAGGACAATTCGAAATCAGAGTGGAAGGCATTTCCAAAGACGGAAAAGCGATAAGCCAGCAGGCTTACTTTACTGTTGACTAGTTGTTACCCTCTGGGACTTGGAGAAGCAAGTTTCGAAACTCTTCAGTATCATATTTGGCCATTCCTATTCGTTGGGCTATGATTTTTCCTTCCGAGGAAATAACGAATGTGGCAGGAATGGATCGACTAGCTAATGTGCCTGGAAGAGGGGATACTGTTTTGTATATAGGAAAGGTGTAGGATTTTCTTTCAATAAAGTTTTTTGCTTTGTCAAAATTTTCATCCCGACTGATCAATACGAAAGAGATATTTTCATCTTTTAGTTTTAAGTATAAATCATGTATATCTGGCATTTCTGCTACACATGGAGGACACCAGGTGGCCCAAAAGTTCAAAAAAACCATTTGACCTTTGAATTGATTGAAATCTACAGAAGCGCCCTGCTCATCCCTCAACTTAAAATCATAATTGACTTCGACTTGCTCCGCTTTTTCAATCACATCTGGTTGCATGATTCCTGTTGATAAAATTATCCGCTGCATGAATCCAGCTACCTCTGCATACCCAAAGAGATATATGGAACAAGCTAGCCCAATAATGAGCCACCAGTCTTTCAAAATTTTCTTCATAACTGTTTGTATTTCAATTGTTCGGCAAGGATGTGGAAAACTTCTTTGAACATATACAAAAGTAGAGTCATATTAATTCCAGCAGGTGATTAAATTTGATGCACTCAATTTTTTAACAAACAAAAAATTATAGAATCGCATGAGTCAAAAGCATATTTCTTTGATCGCTACAGAGCACAATGTTCCGGTATCAGGAGTGGCAGCCGTGGTTGCCTTGTTGGATGAGGGAGCGACCGTTCCGTTCATTTCCCGATACAGAAAAGAACAAACAGGGACTTTAGACGAAGTAGCCGTAGCCTATATCAAAGATCGTATTGGCAAGTTGCGCGACCTGGACAAGCGAAGAGAGGCGATTCTAAAGTCAATTGATGAACAAGGTAAACTGACCGATGCGCTGAAAAAGAAAATTGAGGATGCATTGACGATGACTGAACTGGAGGACATCTATCTGCCTTATAAACCAAAAAGAAAGACCCGCGGCTCTATGGCCAAGGAGAAAGGCTTGGAGCCGTTGGCTAAATCCATTTTCGATCAAGGGCTTGGTGATCCGGAAGAATTGGCTTTGAAGTACATCAATGATGAAAAAGGAGTAAAAGATGCAGAAGAAGCCCTTCAGGGTGCAAGAGATATTATCGCCGAATGGGTGAGTGAAAATGCCGAAGTAAGAGCAGGATTGAGAAAACTATTCTTGGACAAGGCAGTCATCAAATCTACCGTGATGAAAGGCAAGGAGCAGGAAGGACAGAAGTATAAAGATTATTTCGAGTGGGAAGAGCCTTTGAAAAAGTGCCCTTCTCATAGGCTCTTGGCCATGCGTCGAGGCGAAAAAGAAATGATATTGTCGCTTGATATCTTTCCAGATGAAAATGATGCGAATTTCTTGTTGGAGAAAAAGGTAATCACTGGACAAAATGCGAATGTAGCGCAGGTGAAAATAGCACTTAAAGACGCCTACAAGCGATTGTTGAAGCCATCAATGGAAACAGAAACCAGGGTTTCATCAAAAAAGACTGCTGATGATGAGGCGATTCAGGTCTTTTCAGAAAACTTGAGACAATTGTTGCTATCACCCGCCTTGGGTCAGAAAAATGTAATGGCGCTCGATCCTGGCTTCAGAACGGGTTGTAAAGTAGTGTGTCTAGACAAACAAGGCAAGTTGCTTGAATTTGAAGCAATATTCCCGCACGAACCACAAAGGAGAACAGCTGAAGCAGCAGCAACCGTAAAACACATGGTCGACAAGCATAATATCGAGGCTATTGCCATTGGAAACGGGACAGCCAGCCGAGAGTCTGAAAGTTTTGTTAGATCCCTTGGATTGCCATCTAGCGTTATCATTGCCATGGTTAGTGAGAGTGGTGCCTCTATTTATTCTGCTTCTGAAGTAGCAAGGGAGGAATTTCCTGATCAGGATTTGACGGTTAGAGGTGCCGTATCTATTGGTAGGAGAATGATGGATCCGTTGGCCGAATTGGTGAAAATTGACGCCAAATCGATTGGAGTAGGTCAATATCAGCACGATGTAGATCAAAATTCATTGAAGCATTCGTTGGATGACGTAGTGGAAAGCTGCGTGAATGGAGTAGGTGTAGAATTGAATACCGCGAGTAAGCAACTTCTTACTTACGTTTCTGGATTGGGCCCTCAGTTGGCGGATAATATCGTGAAGTTTAGGAATGAAAACGGCCCATTCAAAAATAGAAAAGCACTGAAAAAGGTGCCTCGAATGGGAGATAAGGCATTTGAGCAGGCCGCTGGTTTCCTTCGGATTCGCGAAAGCGATAACGTACTAGATGCTAGCGCTGTGCACCCAGAACGATACGCCACCGTTGAAAAAATGGCGGCTGACCTAAACAGCACAGTGACGGATTTAGTGAAAGACTCATCTGTAAGAGCGAAGATCGACCCAAAGAATTATGTTTCTGAAGAGGTGGGTTTGCCGACATTGAAGGATATTATGGACGAACTGGCTAAGCCTGGTCGTGATCCACGGGAGCAATATGAGGCGTTTAGTTTTCAAGAAGGAGTAAATGCAATAAGTGATTTGAAGGTGGGTATGAAACTACCGGGTATAGTCACTAATATTACCAAGTTTGGGGCATTCGTTGATGTTGGAGTGCATCAGGATGGGTTGGTGCACGTGAGTCAGTTGTCAGATTCTTTTGTGAGTGATCCCGCAGCTGTTGTAAAATTACAGCAGCAGGTACAGGTCACGGTTACAGAAATCAATGCAGCCCAGAAGAGAATCTCATTGTCGATGAAGTCGGACCCATTTGGCAAACCCAAAAAGAAGTTTGAGCGAAAGCAAGAAGCCAAACAGGAAGTTCAGGGAGACCTTCAGTCTAAATTGGCTATGCTCAAAGGAAAATTTAATCAGTAAACCTTCGTTTTATAATATTGTTAAGGAATTTACTTCGAAAAAGTATAATTTAAACTGGGAAAAATCTTTTACTACATTTGTGGTAAACCAGAAATCAATCGAAAAAAGATAGAAATGCAGAAATCAATCCTATTCGCACTTAGTATTTTTTCATGTTGCGTGTTCCACTCTTCTTTTGCTCAGAAAAAAGTTAAATATGATAAGGATATCTTTCCGCTCATAGAAGCTAAAAACTTTGATCAGGCCATGCCCATGTTATGGACTTATTTGGCAGATCCTAAAAACGCAGAAGAACCTAATCCAAATCTTCAGGTAGGGCTCTATTATGAAGGGTTAGTGAATGGATATCATATTATTTCCGACTCCACAGCTATATTGGGGGCTTCTGATACTGCGGTGATATACCTCACCAAAGCGAAGACCTTGATTACAGAAAAAGAGTTGAAAAAGAACGATGAGTTTTATCAGGACTTTTATAGAAGGGATCTAAGAACTGGTGATTTTGGTATCAAAATTTCAGACGTCCAGTTGGATATTGAGAAGAAACTGCAAAGTTTGAGAAATATTAATAAGTATGCGAAAACCATTTACGCAGACCTTTATAGTATCAATAATGCCAATGAATTTTCCATGGCAGCCTATCGGGCATTTGCCAAACAGTATCCAAACATTAATGATTTGTATTTGATGGCAAGTGATGGCTTGAAGGATAGTCTGGCAGCGATCATAGATAAGAACACGGAGATCAATGAGAAGTTCGATAACGTGCGAGATGCAGTAAGCCGTATAGGAAAAAAGGGTTATAGCCCAGAATTGGATTGGAAGGACATTGAAACCTATGGAGAGGATGGCCTAACCTCGGTCGACTTTTTTACTAACGATGTGACAGCCTGGAATTATGGTCAGTGGGCTGAAGCTGCAGAGGATGTGATCAAACGAGATGTAACAAGATTGAAAAGTCGGATAGTTCAAACAAATAAGGACTTGAAGGCTCAAGGAGAGAAAATAAATGGTGGTTCGGGCATCTTAGACGAGGATCCTATTACGGAAATCGATGCTAAGCTGCTGGAGGATATTAACAAGTTTGATGATAATTCGATCGCCATTGATTTGTTGAACATTTTGGTGAGCAAAAACAAGTTCGATTATTTGACAAGCGAAACATTAAATGAGCGATTAGCTGACCCGGATGATGTGGATTATCAATTAGCTGTTTCGGATAGTTTGGTGCAGCTTTTGGATATCATGGATAAAGCCGTGGAGAAGCTGGTTGAGCCTGGGATCACCATTGGTGCTAAAAAATACAATAAGCTAATCTCGCAAGAATATGGCGGAGAAATGGGACTTATCAAGTATCGTCAGTCACTAGAAAACGAACTAATAGATGCGAGAGAGGAGTGGATGGCTTACAATGAAAAATATAAGTCAAGAGCCAGATGGGGTATTAGTGAAGATGGCAGTGAGTCACTTTACCTGATTCCTAGAATGGACAGTACTTATGTGGCACGTGACTTCTCGAAATTTTATTCTATCGTGTCTATGAAGGACGATTCTTCGAATACTTATGTGGTAGGATTGGAGTTTCAGGGAGCATCAGACCAGGGTTTTATTGCCAGGGTCAACAATGCGCGAACAATTCTCTGGAAGAGGAATTTTGATATTAAAGGATTCGCTTACAGTGATAGCGAATTTCTGGTGGATGGTAAGTTTATTCCTTCACAAGAAGGCAACGTAGCAGTGTACATCTATTCCTTGGTGCCAGAATCTAAAAATAACATTGTTGCCGTTTCAGTGACTCCTGAAGGAGAAACGAATTGGGTTAATGCACTAAAAATTAGTCGCGCACCGGTTGATGTGAAATTCAACGACATTGTTAAGGAAACAATCTTCTATACCAAAACTGAGGAAGAGCTGGAAAATGGTGGAGGGGATCCTAACGATCCTGGGTACTTTGTAGTGGATAGAAGTGGCAACGTTAGATAAGATTTCCTTTATTTTTCGTACAAGCCTACTACTCTTACTTTGCTCTTGTGGCACCAAGGATATCAGTAAGTCTTACGAAACGACTCACGCGAATAGACTCTTATCTGCGGATACCGAAAAAGTATGGTCATTGATCAGTCGTGCGGAAAACGGTGAAGATGTTTATGGACCTTGTTCAGAAAATAACACGCTTACTTTTGTTAAGGCCACAACAGATTCATTGTACATTATGGGCCGTCCAATTACCTGCGGTTCCCCTGTTCCTTTAGATACCTTGTATAAGGCAAAGTACACAGTAGATGGAGATGATGATGATTTTTTCTTGAACTCTATCAGCTTAACAGGAGAGCAACACCAATCTATAGGGAGTTTTCAAGTGGAGGAGCTTACATCGAGTCAACTAAGTATAACTTATTCGCAAAACGGCAGCGTTATTGAAGAGAGATACACTTACTAATTCTCTTCAATTTTCATTTGGGCATGGTATTGCCTATTTATCTTTCTAATTTTGCGCTAGATTAAACTCTCAATTATGAAACCGATGGTCATGGAGCTACCTCTATTGATATCACTAGGTGTATCAATAGTATTTCCATAGCTGTCAAAAAATAAGCTTATGAAATTCCATAACTCTATCATCGATACAATCGGTGACACTCCTCTGGTAAAATTGAACAGTGTGGCCAAAGGTGTAAAAGGAACCATTTTGGTTAAACTTGAATACTTCAACCCGGGAAATTCTATGAAAGATAGAATGGCCCTCAAAATGATTGAAGATGCTGAGAAGAATGGTGTCCTGAAACCAGGAGGTACAATCATTGAAGGTACCTCGGGAAATACCGGTATGGGATTGGCACTGGCTGCTATATCTAAAGGCTACAAGTGCATTTTTACTTTGGCGGATAAGCAAAGTCCTGAGAAAATGGATATTCTTCGTGCTGTAGGGGCAGAAGTACATGTTTGCCCAACCAACGTAGAACCAGAAGATCCTCGTTCGTACTATTCAGTGGCGAAAAAATTGAATGAAGAAATCCCAAATTCTTTTTACCCCAATCAATATGATAATGAGTCTAATGCTTTAGCACATTACGAAAGCACGGGTCCTGAAATTTGGAGAGACACAGAGGGGGAAATTACCCATTATGCGGCTGGTGTAGGCACGGGTGGATCAATGTGCGGGGTAGCAAAATATCTAAAGGAGCAAAATGAGAATGTGGTCACCGTGGGTATCGATACCTATGGGTCTGTTTTTAAGAAATATAAAGAGACGGGCCAATTTGACGAAAATGAAGTTTATCCATATCTAACAGAAGGTATTGGAGAAGACATTTTGCCAAAGAATGTAGACTTTAGTGTGATTGACCATTTCGTCAAGGTGACCGATAAAGATGGTGCTTTGATGACCCGAAGATTGGCTAAGGAAGAAGGCATGTTTGTAGGATGGTCTTGTGGTTCTGCTGTGCATGGTGCAATAGAATACGCCAAAGAAAACCTAAAGGAAGACGATGTGATGGTGATCATCATGCCGGATCATGGAACCAGATACTTGGGTAAGATTTATAACGACAATTGGATGCAGGATCATGGTTTTACAGAAACTGGAAGTTTTGCAACAGCTAGAGATATTGTAGCCAGTAAAAATGGTCAGAGAGAAGTGTTTACAGTAGAAAGTGTAGCTAAAATTGGTGATGTGATCGCAACTATGAATGAGCACGGTATTGATCAAGCTCCGGTCGTAAAAGATGAGCAGTTTGTGGGAAGTATCTCTGATGCAAAAATTCTAAAAGCACTCATTGAAAATCCTTCATTGAGAGATCAGCCGATTTCGGAGATTATGGATGCTTCTTTCAAGTTTATTGCTCTGGACAATACTGTAGATGTGATGTCCAAAATTTTGGATAAAGATACGAAAGCATTACTGGTTAGAGATGATAGCAATAAAGTTCATATTCTGACACAGACTGACTTACTGGTGAGTTTGACTAAATAGATTCAATTGAATTTAAGATTTTAGAACCACTACCATTTAGGTAGTGGTTTTTTTGTTTACAACTAACAAAGCTGCTTTTGTATAGGCATTGCACTCAATACATTATTTGAGTAATTTTCAGCATGAACCTATATAAACGTACATCTCTAGTATTTTTTTTTCTAGTTCTTTCCTTTTCGGGCTATGCCCAACTTGACAGTCTAAAATTAGAACTGGAAACAGCCATAGGAGAAAAACGAATAGACGTTCTTAATAAAATTGCCTTTACTTTCGGCTATTCCAAATTCGATTCGGCTCGGTACTACGGAGAGATGGCCAATGAAGAAGCTATTCAATTAGACTATTTGGACGGAAAGGTCAAATCTTATGTCAATATAGGTTATTCTTATTTCGACGAAGGCAAACTGGATACGGCAATGATTCTAATGAAAAGATCTATTGCTGAGTCAATTGAAAATGGTTACCCTGAAGGTGAAATGGACGGTTATTTGGCTTTGGGTATTGTTTATGACAGTAAGTCATATTTAGATAGCGCAGCTTGGGCTTATAGAAAAAATATTGCCATGGGGAAGTCGTTGAATAAGATTCAAAAATCAACTTCTGCTATTGGAAATCTGGGAAATGTATATCGTCAACAGGGGTTATTCGATATGGCCATAGCACAATATTTGGAGGCCGCAGAACTCAATTTGGAGTTGGGCAAAGCAGCCAAGCAAGCTAATTTTTTGGCCAACGTGGGCTCAGTTTATCTGGAGGATCACAATTTTGAAAAAGCAGAGGAGTATTCGGCCAAAGCCTACGAGTTAGTAAAAGACTCTGACTATACAAGAACCAAATGGTATGCTCGCACAGGCCAATGTTTGGCGCTAGGCAATCTTGATCGCTATGATGAAGCACTGGTCGGATTTAATGAGATTCTCGAAGAGGCCAAGACACTGGGAGATCCATATCAAGTACCAACAGTCTATCATAATTTAGGGGATTTGTTCAATGATAATGGTGAGCATGAAAAAGCACTCGAATCTGGTTTGGCAGCTCTCAAGGGTTTCGAAGTAGTAGATTCAAAGTATGGTATTTTAAAATCTCACACGCTCTTGTGTACGATTTATGGCAAAATGGGTCAGGTAGATAAGGCACTTTCGCATTGTAAGTTAGCCTCGGAGATGGCTCATGAATTCAATCATGAAGGTTCACTAAAAGAAATTTACAAATATCAGGCTGAAGCGTTTGAAACTGTTGCGAAATATAAGGAGGCCTATGCTGCAAGATTGCGGTATGAAGAGGTGAAGGACGAGCAATTGGGAGAAACTCAGGATCGTCACATTGCGGCATTGACGACTAAGTTTGATACTAAAGAAAAAGAATTGAAAATCGAAGTCCAGGAAGAAAAACTGGAAGCACAGGAGAAGCTGATTGATCAGCAGCGAATTATCCAAGCGCTAATATTGTTGGTCTTACTGGTCGTTGTTATAATGGCTGTGATTATTTGGAGAAATGGGAAAAAACAAAAAGAGGTCAATAAACAATTGAACGAACAGAAAGAGACGATTGAAAAAACGAGTAAGGAAAGAGAAACACTACTAAAAGAAATCCATCACCGAGTGAAAAATAACCTTCAGGTGATTTCTAGTTTGCTAAGTATGCAATCTCGCCAAATGGATGAAGGTGAGGCAAAAAGTGCAGTACGTGAAGGACAGAGTAGGATCAAGTCGATGTCTCTGATTCACCAAAAGCTATATAGTCAGGATGAGCTGTCCCGTATAAACATGAAGGAGTATATCTCTGAGTTGAGTCAGTATTTGTTCAAGAGTTATAAGATGGGTGAATCAATAAAAGAAGTTTTGGAGACTCAGGAAATTCAATTGGATGTAGATACCGCCGTGCCACTTGGATTGATCATCAATGAACTAATTGCGAATGCACTCAAATATGCTTTTGAAGATAAAAAGCAAGGAGAGCTGAAAGTGCAATTTGCTCAGGAAGATAATTTTTACAAGCTCAAGGTCAGTGATGATGGTGTTGGATTGCCATCACAGTGGGAAAAGAAAAAGAACATGGGTATGAGACTTGTTCAAATCCTGGTAGAGCAACTCGATGGTGAATTGGCAATAGAAAATTCAAACGGAACCACTTTTATGATCACCTTCGGAAAACATGCCGCATAGGTAGACTATTAAATACATCAGCTGAAACTATAATCCAATATTTTGCTGTTGGTTTACAAATTTTCGCAGTTCATCCCTATCTCTAAAAATCCCATGAAATAGCTATCTACTTTTAGGTTTTTCGCAAACTAAAATTTAGATAATCATGAAAATTTTAACTCTTGGAGCACGATTGTTAGCACTAATAGGCCTGCTCTTTTTCATTCAGTCCTGTGATTTAGAAGATCTAACAGGAAAGGATGACGATCAAGATGAGGACAAAGAAGTATTCTTTTCAGGAAGTCTCCCTTCAAAATTTACAGGAAGCTGGTATGATGATCTCGGTAATCACCTTTATGAAATTGGGACTGAGGATTCTGAACACTTTATAGGTGTGTCCCCAGGTATATTTTATCTATATGACGAGTATCAAATTATTGATAACGTTTATACCGTAGTAGGTACCCCTGACAGCGGAAGTGATAAAACTTTTTACCTGAAAGAATCGGATACGAGTGGGGAAATTGAAATTAGTCAGGTAAGTGCTAATTCTGGTTTTGCTAATTATACAGATACGGCTCCTGTGACAGTGTCTGCGCCAGTAGCTAACTTTTCAGCTTCAGATCAATCTATCGAAGAAGGAGAGTCGGTTACGTTTACCAACACCTCTACTGGTGATGGGTCTTATTCATGGGTTTTTGAGGGCGGAAGCCCAAGTAGTTCATCTAGTGAGAACCCTACGGTGACATATAATACGCCGGGCAAATATGATGTCAAACTAACAGTAACAAACAGTGCAGGAACCGATATAGAAACTAAGACAGATCACATTACAGTAACTGCAGTATCCACCTCTGTCATGAGAGCCTTTGCCTACTGTGGAAGTTCAACTACAGCGAGCTATACAGCTAACTCATTATATTCATATAACTCTGAAGGTGGCTCGATCACCATTACCAGGTCTACTACAGGTTCGTATGCTGTGAGATTTACCGGCATGGCCATGACCAACGGGCACGTTCAAGCGTCACTTTATGGAAGTAGTGAAGGTGCAGTTAGAGTATTGAGCTGGTCCAATTCAGGGAATGATCTCGTAGCTAACATTCGAACATTTGATAAGGATGCCAATTTAGCTGATCGAGGCTTCAATATTTATGTGACTGGAGCGGGTTTTGAAGGCGCATATTTACATGCTAATCAAAAGTCAGCGGGAAGCTATACACCAAACACAGCGAAATCATACAATAGTAGCGGAGGAAACCCAACTATCAGTAGCCCATCGGTGGGTACATATACGGTAACCATACCGGGAGTAGGTGCAGGTAATTTGGGCAATGTGCAAATAACAGCTGCCAATTCGGTGAGTGCGATAGCCAAAATTAAGGAATGGACAATAAGTGGAAGTGACTTAAAGGTAGAAGTGCGAACCTACCATTCCGGTACCGGATCATTGATGGATGCGGAGTTTAATTTGCTTTACACTAAAAACTTATCGGATATAAAAGGAGGGTACTGTTGGGCGGATTTGGAGACCTCTACTTCATCTTACACACCTTTCAGAAATGGTAATACAGGGTCTGGAAACATTACTGCCAAAAAACTTGGAACTGGATATTATGAAGTGACTGTGCCAAATCAGGCAGGCAACGGTAACACTATATTAGTAACAGCTTATGGAGATAACAACAATAAAGCAGCTGTTTCATTTTGGAATTCTTCAGGATCCAATCTGGTTGCAAATGTTAGAACGTACAATAGTAGTGGAGTGGCTACTGATGCCGAATTTTCATTCTTCACTATTTACAAAGACTAATCAGAATGCGGTTTAAAGGTTTGTGAAAATATGATGCCCTAAATTCTAAACAGCCTCTGGTTTTATAAGAACGCCCTTTGTTTTGCGAGGGCGTTTTTTTATGTTAATACCGTTAATTGCAAATAAAATAATAGTTCTTAGGCTAAAATTTCATTTGGAAAAATTATTTATCTATTTTCGAAAATTGACAATATAACCTTTACCTGAATGATACTTATTTTCGAACGATGTTGGCGTTGACTCGCTGACCACTTCCAGACAATTGTAAATCAAATAGTTTCAGCTTGGGTTTCTTACCCAAAACGGGATTCGTGCGCCTTGTTGCTGCCTATTATTTAATATTAAAGCAATCAAATTGATCCTTATTTGATCAATTTCTCATTATTCAACTAAACTAATTCAACATGAAAAAACCTTTATCTAAAATTTTACTCACTGCAGGGATGCTGACAGTCGTCGGGCTGGGCTTGTTCCGCCAGATGGCTCCACAGGAGAGTTCAGGCGAACTGGCCAGAGCGCGATTCCAGTCGTATCTGGACAATCACCCCTATGCTAATAATAACCTGACTACATCTGATATAGCTAAGATGGACAAGAGAGATCGTCCTGATTTGGCTATGGAGCAGAACTACCTAATGATGGTAAACCCTAATACATTAGAAGTACCATATGGTAATACAATAAGAGCATTTGATTATACCAAGCAACGCCTAAGGTTAAACAAGGCACAAGGTAAGATACAGCCTAATTTTACCCCTAGAGAATCTGGTAAATTTTCCATTGTCAGGCCAGATAGATCAAGCGCTACTCCGAGTCCGTCTATGGAAACAGGTGGAACTGATGTACCTGTTGCTATTTCTGTTGGAGGAGAAGAGGCTGTTTGGAAAGAAATTGGCCCAGATAATGTAGGAGGTAGAACACGTGCTATTCTTTGGGATCCGAATGATGCAACCAACCGAAGAGTATTTGCCGGAGGTGTGGCCGGAGGTCTTTGGTACAATGACAACGTTACAGACGCTAATTCTTCCTGGCAATACGTGGATGATTTTTTAGCCAATTTGGCTATTACATCGTTGGTTGCGGATCCTACCAATTCTATGACTTTCTATGCAGGAACTGGTGAAGGTTTTGGAAATGCTGATGCCGTAAGAGGAGGAGGGATTTTCAAATCAACTGATGGTGGAGATACCTGGTCTTTGATTGCTAGTACAGTAGACAATGAGGACTTTAGCTATGTGCAAAAGGTAGTGGTAACTAATGCTGGAACATTATTGGCGGCCACAAGAGCGACTGGGTCTGGAATTGGCGGTATCTATAGATCTACGGACGGTGGTGATAACTGGGCCATAGTTCTAGGAGACGGTGAAGAAGTAGATGGAACTGGTGAAGAAGTAGGTGCAGATATAGAAATTGCAGCCAATGGAGATATATATGCCTCTACTGGTTTGAGAACAACTGGAGAAGTTTGGAAATCTCTTGCTGCCGATGATGGCGCAGATGGAGACTGGACTGAGGTAACTCCTGATGCTGGAGACCCAGCAGAAAGAATTGAATTAGCTACCGCACCATCTGATTCGGATGTGATTTATGCAATGGGTCAAGAAAATGGTGGTTCTGGTGTGGGATACGTACAGATGTCAGATGATGGCGGGGCAACCTGGACAGAAATGACACTTCCGACTTTCCCTGATGGCTGTGGAGCTGAAACAGAATTGAGTAGAGGACAAGCATGGTATGACTTGATTTTAGCGGTGAGCCCAGCAGATGCGTCAGTCGTAGTAGCTGGTGGAGTTGATCTTGTAAGAAGCGATGATAGCGGTGCCACTTGGACACATATTGGAGAGTGGTATAATTGTAGTAGTGTGGCGGATGTACATGCTGATCATCATGCGATCGTTTTCAGACCTGGAAATGACAATGAAGCCCTATTTGGAAACGACGGCGGAGTGTACTATTCACCTAATGTTGGAGGGGCGACTTTCCCAACTTTTGAACCAAGGAATAAAAATTACGCAGTTACTCAATTTTATGCTGTGGCAGCTGCAAACTTAGCTGGGTCAAACTACTTTTTGGCTGGTGCACAAGATAATGGAACTCAGCGTTTTACTGATGCCAATGGAGCGAGTACCACTGAAGCAACAGGTGGAGATGGAGCATTTTGTTTCGTTGATCAAACAGACGATACATATCAGATTACTTCTTATGTCTACAACTCTTACAGATATTCAAGTAATGGAGGAGAGAGCTTTAGCAGTATCACCAATAACCAATCTGCAGGACGATTTATTAACCCAACAGATTATGATAATACAGCTGGGATTTTATATTCAGCGAGTGCTTCTAATGAGATTAGATTAATTAGAGACTTCAAAACGGGTACTCCGTCTAGTCAGGAAGTAGTTGATCTCTCTTTAAACGGCGGGCAAATATCTTGTTTGCGAGCCGATGCAAATACTGCAAACCGGGTGTTTATTGGTACTGGAAGCGGCACAATATTTAGAATCGATGATGCTCATGATGAGGTTCCTACGGTTACGGAAATAACGAACAATATTAGCAATACGGGATATGTTTCATCTATTGATATTGGATCATCGGATGATGAATTGGTTGCAACCTATTCTAGTTTTGGTGTAACTTCTGTATGGTATACTTCAGACGGCGGAACCACATGGGTCAACAAGGATGATGACGATGGTTTGCCGGATATTCCAGTTCGCTGGGCGCTATTTAACCCAAATAATACTGAGCAAGTAATGATTGCGACTGAATTAGGTGTTTGGTCTACTAACGATATCACAGCTGCTGAACCAGCATGGGAACCTACGAATACCAATCTTGCTAACGTGAGATGTGATATGCTTCAATATAGAGCTGTAGATGGCATGGTGGTAGTGGCTACTCATGGTAGGGGTATTTTTACTACAGATATTTTTACAGGAAGTACTGACGCCTCGGCACCAACACTTGCTTCTCTTACACCAGCTAATGAAGAAACGGAGGTAAGTCCTTTGGATGCCAATATTGAGATTCAGTTGAGCGAGACTATTCAGGTTGGAACTGGAAACGTAGTTTTACGATTGATGGATGGGACTGAAGTAGAATCTATTGACGTGACTTCCGATCAGGTCACTGCGGCTGGTACAAGAGCCATCATCAATCCTACAGCGGACTTGTTGGCTAATACATCTTACTATGTAGAGGTAGATGCTGGCGCATTTGTGGATAATCATGACAATGCCTTTGGTGGTATTTCAGGATCTACAACCTGGAGCTTTACCACATTTGATGGAGATTTTCCTCCTAACGTTGCAGTTCCCGTCGGTATTATTACCGTAGATGAGGGAGACGACGCCATGGTATTGGACTTGACGAGTACTTTCAATGATGCAGACAACGACAACAGTGCAATAACGCTAGAAGTTTTTGAAAACACCAATGCGACGTTAGTCTCTACGTCGTTAGATGCTAAGGATCTTACATTAACTTTTCCTGTTGCCAATATTGGTCAAACTTATATCACCGTAAGAGCCACGTCTAATGGCAAAACCGTAGATGATACCTTCGTGGTTACTGTAAACAGTGCGGACGAGGCGATCTATTCACAATTGGATGGTAGTTCTAATAATGGAGAATTGGAAGGCATGTATAATGATGCACTTTCTCAAAATGCAGATAATTTCAGTGTCCCGGGCGGACAAAGCTGGGAGGTATCAACAGTGACAAACAAAGCTTTTACTCTGGGCGATGATCCAATGAATCTTCAATCTATAGATGTGACTTTCTACAATGATGATGAGGGAGCTCCAGGAACCATAGTTGAAACACAAACAATTACCACTGCGAGTAATCAAATCATTGGTGGTAGTCACAACAGTCCGAGCCTTACCGTGAGATTGAATGAAATAGTTGATTTACCAACGGGGGACTACTGGGTCAGTATATTGCCTACATTTAATGCCAACGCCTTTTTGGCTGAAGGGGGGTATTCCGCTCTTTATGCCTGGTACACAATTGGTGATTCTGGCGATTCATATGCAGCTGATGAAACAGTAAACGTTTTTGAATCCTATGGGTCTGAAATGCAGTTTACAATCAACGGAACTCAGGATATTTCTGATTATTTGCCGACAGTGGCCAATGCCATTGATGATATTGAGATTTTTGAAAATCCAGACCCTAATCCGATTGAGTTAGACTTGACCAGTACTTTTACCGATCAAGATAATGATGATGCATTGATAACTCTGGAGGTGGTCGAGAATACGAACACCGACTTGATTACCACGACATGGGATGGTAAGACTCTGGAATTGACTGTAGCAACCGACATGGTTGGAGAGGCTGATATTACCATCAGAGCAACTTCTAATGGCTTGACTGTGGACGAGACATTTAATATCTATGTGGATGAAAATATACCTTCATTGTATGCGCAAACGGGAACAGTCGGCGATGGTGATAGTTCTCCATCACAGCTTTTTGTTGATTTTGGAGCGCCAGTTGAATCAGCAGATGATTTTGTGGTTCCAGATGGAGAATCATGGTTATTTAGGCGAGTATATGTAGAAGGGTCCAATAGAACTAATCCACCTACACAAGCTATCGTGTACGTATATGAGGATAATGCTGGAGTACCTGGTTCAGTGATTTTTTCTGGTCTCTATGCAGTTGAATTGACAACAAGTGATTCTGATTTTAGAGTAACTATTCCAGAAGTTCAAGCGCCAACTTTGGTTGCAGGGACATACTGGCTATCTGTACAAGCATACATGGCTTTTAACCCGAATGCAGACCAGTGGTATTGGTCATATACGACGCCTGCAGTAGGGTCTGACTATGTGAAGCAGGACCCTTATGGACTGTTTGGTGGTGGAATTCCGCCTTCATGGACGGCCTCCGGTGATGATGGAGCCTTGATTTTCGATATCGGTGGAGAAAGTGCAAGCGTGCCGAATACCCCAACTGGATTAACTGTGAATTTAGATGAAACAGCAGATATTTCATGGTCGGATAATTCTTCCGGAGAAACTGGTTTTTTGGTGGAAAGAAGTGTGGATGGTGGTGCCTATGCAACATTAACCACCGCAGCTGCAGACGCCACTAGTTATACAGATAATGGACCATTTGAATCGAATAGTGTATATATCTATAGGATTCAAGCTCTAGGAGCAGAAGGCAATTCTGGCTATTCCAATGAGGATGGCTTCCTTACTTTACCCGCTGCACCGAATTCATTGGCTGCAAGTGCATGGACAACGGAGTCGCTTACCTTAATTTGGGCTACTGATGATGGAGCTACAGACTTTTTGGTGGATATTTCTGATGATAATTTTTCCACTACGATACAGTCTGATCTCTCAGAATCTGGGACATCCATAGAAATTGGAGAATTGAGTTCGAACAGTACCTATCAATTCCGAGTGGCTGCTGAGAATGAAACTGGTGAATCTGAAGAAAGTGAAATTTATGAGACAACAACCTTAGCTGTAGCTCCTGATGAGCTAGTTGTAAGTGATATTACATCAAGTGGCTTTATTTTAACTTGGTCTGAGGAGGATGAGGTTACTGAATTTGAGGTAGATATTTCTACGGACAATTTTGAGACTTTTGTTTCAGAAGGTATTGCTGTTTCCGATGCATTGACCTACACTTTTACTGGGTTGAATTCAAATGAGACCTATCAGGTAAGAGTGGCAGCCGTCAATGATGGCGGAAGTTCTGATGAAAGTGAGACAGCATCGGCACTTACTTTGCCGGCTGCTCCAGTTACTTTGGCATCTTCTGATATCTCTACTGACGAGTTTACTATAGCTTGGACAGCTTCTGATGAGTCCAGTGATTTTGTCATTGATGTTTCTACTGACAATTTCGAGACCTTTGTTGTTGAAGAAGCCGAGTTGAGTTCACTCACTTACAACTCACTCGAGTTAAGTTCTAATACTACGTATCAAGTAAGAGTGAAAGCTACCAATGCTTCAGGAAGTTCGGCCTATAGTTCTGTTCTTTCTGTATTGACATTGCCTGCTGCACCTACAGCAACAGATGCGACAGAAGTCTCTGACGATGGGTTCACAGCTAATTGGACGACACCAGATGGAGCAGAGTCGTTCCTATTGGATGTTTCCACAGATGATTTCGCAACGTTTGTCTCAGGGTTTGAAGCACTAGAAGTTACAGGTACTACTCATGCCGTAGCCGGAATAGGTGCTGGAGATTTTAAATATAGACTACGAAGTACTAATGCTACCGGAGCCTCTGAAAATTCCAATGAGATTTCTGTTTCTATTGTATTGGGTATCGCTGAATTTTCAAAAGCAGATTTATATCTATATCCAAATCCAAGTACTGGAATATTCAAGTTGGATATTAATGCCGTAGAAAAGGTAGAAGTAGGTGTATATACGATTTTTGGTCAGTTGGTTAAGAAGAGCTCATTCCAAAGAAATGAGACAGTGATCATAGATATCACAAACCAACCCCAAGGCACATACATCATGAGAATATCTGACGGTTTGAAAACTGGCAGTCTCTCATTGATAAAACAATAATCAATTCAAATTCACAACACAACTTAAAGTCGGGAGGTCAATCAGACCTCTCGACTTTTTTTATATCTTGTTTATATGAAAAATTATCATTCAATATTAATCATTGCTTTCATTGCTCTTTTGGGATGTGAAGCCTCAAAGCCCAGCTTGGACAAGAATTCAAGGGACGATAGTCTGACAATGCAAGAAGTGGCTGCTAGCGAGGATGAGATCAAAGTTGAACCCAATCCATCAAAAGGTCAAGCAGAATCTGAAACAAATGCTAGTTCCCACAGCTTTGAGCCCAAGGCTGAAGCCGGTTCGAATTCGGGCCCTTGGAGTGTCACTGCGCTACCCAGCTATTCAGAAGAAGAAGAGGTGAAGGTATCATTCACTAATAGTTCTGATGAAACCATTATACTCTACAATCCTATGAGAAAAAATGTTGAACGATTAAAAAATGGTGAATGGGCCTCTGTCAATGTCGTTTACTGTAGGTGCCGTCCTTGTCCTGCTCCTCCGGAAACACGTGAAATCCGACCAGGGAAATCATATTCAGTGAAATGGTCAAAGAAAGAAGATGGCTGTAATGAAAATAAGTTTACTCAATCTGAATGTAAACCCGGGACCTATAGAATTTCTATTTCCTATCGGTCAGACGGTGCTCGGTCAGTAGAAAGCATCGAGTTTAAAATATAGCTGCACAAAGTTGATTGCGAATAATTCGGTCTGAGTTAGTCCATGCGGTGAGATGTACTCAAGATTGACTTAATAATTTCTTCATAACCGAAGCAAAAGTTCATTCTGATTTAAAGCTAGATTAAACGGTAGTTCACAATAGAAAACTATGCTTGCATTGAAAACAAAATGTAAGCAAGATGAAACTAATAACCAGAATGGTGTTGATCCTGATAGTGCTAAGTTCTACTTCATGTGCACTGGAAGAAGATGAGATTCAGCCAAGCTCCCTGAAGAAAAAAACAGAAGAAAGAGACCTGCTTGAGCTCATAGGAGCCGGCGAAGAATAAAAATGTTGGTCGGATATTGAATTTGTTGTTTGCTGCTATGAAAGAATAATTCATATTTGCGATTAAGTACCTCAAAAATTGATGAAAAAAGAAGTCGTTTCTTTTTGGCCGACCTTGATTTTTTGAATGGTACAGAGTAAGTTTTTCAGTAGCAGCGTTGTGATATACAATGAATGAATTATACATCAGACTGATTAAAAAGTATTCGATTTTTTTCTTGTTTTCTTTTCTATTGATCAATAAGTCTGCTGGTCAAATGTTGAATGATTTCAGTAATCAGCAATTGCTAAGGAACCGACCAAGTTTTGATTATTTGGAACAAGTTGAAGAGAAAAGTGAAAAAAAGCTCATAAACCCAAATGACTTTTCGACAATATTCTTGCGAGCCATAAACTATCTTGATGAAGAGATATACGATTCTGCCAAGTTGGATTTGAATTATCTAATTAGTAAAAATCCCTCTTTTGGAGGTAGTTATTATTATCGTGGAATTTGTTATAAATCTGAATTTAAAATTGATTCAGCAATTGCAGACTTTAAGAAAGCAGTAAGACTTTCCGATTTAGACTTTTACGCTCCGAGTTATCTGGAAATAGGATATATCAAGGCATTTTTCTTTGAAGATATAACTAGTGCTAAAGAGCAATTTGAGTTAGCATATAAATTTAATAAGGAAGATTACTCGGTTAATTATGCTTTGGGATATTCGTCATTTAAAATGGGCCAAATCGAGGAAGCCATACATTACTCAAAGAATTGTATTAAGCTAGAACCGCTAAGAACGGAAGGCTATTTTCTCCTAATGGAACTTCGAGTGAATCAAGGATTGTTTGGCAAAGCTCAAAATGTACTGAATAGATTATTGGAGCATCATGATAATGATGAATCTGCCCAACTTGCCAAAGCAAGGTTGTACCTTATTCAAGGACAAAAAAAGAAAGGTACAAAGCTGCTAGATGAGATTCTGATGGAAAATTCGGATAGTCCAGTAGCACTTTTGATGAGAGGACTCATTTATTTTGACAATAATGAAATTGCACAAGGCTTTAGGTTTTGTTCTAAATCTTTTGAAAGTATTGAATTTTCAAATGAAGAATTTGGCATCAGTAAAAGTAGAGATCAACAACTCAAGTTGATTTATGCAATTAACTATATATCGAAAGAGATTGATAGTTACTCTCCAACAATGAAAAACCTTGCTTTGACCTGTTTGAACTATATTGATAATCCAAAGATGTCCAATTATTCTGGTGTATTTGAAAGGATAGGTGATTATACTGGTTTCATTCCCACAGGAATTTACTTATTGCATGCAATAGTTGCTGAAAGCGCCTTCAATAAAGCATATTGGGAATCTGATAATTTGAAAATACTTGAAAGAGACTCCTCTATTTATCATGTATATCGAAGTCTTGGCAAGTTTTACGTTTACAATAAAAATTTTGATAATGCTGAAAAATTCTTCTCTAAAATGCTGTATTTGGACAGAAATAGAGCAGAAGGCTACAAGCTTCGTGGACTCAACAGGGCTAGATATAGAAGATTTGTAAAAGCCATTCAAGATTTCAATATCTACTTGAATTACAACAATTTAGATACAGACATACTCGAGTATAGAGCCAACTGCTATATTCAAATGGGTTATACTAAGTTGGCTATTGACGACTATGAGACAGTACTGGAAATTAGCCCTTATCAAGTGAAAGGTAATGCGTTTGTCAGTTTGGCTTCCATTAGACAGCAGCAAAAGGACACTGCAAAGGCAATAGCATTGTATGATCAAGCTATCGATATGTTGCTCAGGGAATTGCCTTCGGATGGAAAGCTTCTATTATACCATGCATACAATTGGAGAGGAAGACTTAAATTGGAAAGCAACCAGTTAGATGGGGCATTAGAAGACTTTGCAAGCTCCATCAAATTAAATACATATTACTCAATGCCCTACTTCTATCGAGGAATAGCTTTATATAAGTTGGGTCAGTATGAGAAAGCTGAAAGTGATTTCACCGTTTGGCTCAGGGGCAATCATCAGGAAAGGAGAGGAGGATTATTTTGGAGAGGCAAAACCAAAGTGCAGCTGGGTGATATTGAAGGTGCAAAGAGTGATTTGACGGAGGCTTCAGAGGCTGGTGTGATAGAGGCTGCTGAGTTACTAAAAGAATTGAACAAATAGATTCATTCTATACTTTTTTCATTTATAATTTAAAACACATCTTTGCAACTCAACACCAAAGGCATTGAATAAAAACGCACCCATTGGCATATTTGATAGCGGCGTAGGGGGACTTACAGTGGCTCAGGCTGTCAAACGACTGCTACCTGAAGAAGATATGATCTATTTTGGTGATAGTGCGCATTTGCCGTATGGCGATAAGTCAGCAGCGACTATCCAGGCTTATTCCATAAAAATCACGGACATCCTACTTCAAAGAGGTTGCAAGGTCATTTTGATAGCATGCAATTCTGCTTCAGCTGCTGCCTACGATCTGATTAAAGCCTATGTAGGGAGTAAGGCCCATGTGATCAACGTAATTGACCCGGTGGTAGATCATGTGGAGCAAAACTTACCAAGGAAGAACGTTGGACTGATAGGCACATTGCAAACCGTCAATTCAAAAGTCTTTGAAACCAAAATTGACCAACTGAACAAAGAAGTAACTTTTAGTGCGTTAGCCACACCACTATTGGTACCCATGATCGAGGAGGGATTTATTCATAATTCGGTCAGTCACGAGATTATAGCCAACTATCTCAACGATCCTTCGTTAGCGAATATCGATGCTTTGATATTGGGTTGCACGCATTACCCCATCATCAAAGAAGACATAAAAGAATTTTACAAAAGCAAGGTAGAGTTAGTTGATTCTGCTAATATTGTAGCTCGAAGCTTAAAACAGCAATTAAAGGCCCTGAATTTACTAAGCGACAAGACAGATGGCAACGACCAATTTCTCGTATCGGATTACACCCCAGCTTTTGAAAAAGCAGCGCGCCTTTTCTTCAACAAGGAAATTCACCTTGAGAAGTACCCTCTCTGGGAGTAATTGTTGCTGTTGTTGTTGCTAATTTGATCCTGAAAATAGGATCATTCTTTTCTGCCTACCAGACGGCTTTATAGTCTGGAAATTCCTCTGAGAATTCTTAACTTACTTTTTAATTTCAATCACTGATGATAGCATTCTTATTCTATCTCCCATTTCTGCTGGTATTTGTGCTTTTGGCGGTCTATGCCGAACGCAAGGTGTCTGCTTTTATGCAAGACAGATTGGGGCCTATGGTGGTAGGTAAGTACGGAATTCTCCAGACGCTGGCCGATGTATTGAAAATGCTTCAGAAAGAAGATATTATTACAAAGTCTGCTGATAAGATATTGTTTGTTACGGCTCCGTTGGTCATTTTTACTGCGATTTTTGCGGGCTTCGCTGTCTTGCCACTTACATCAGATATTACAGGTTCTCAAGCAGAGACAGGCATTTATTTTCTGATGGCTGTCATTTCACTCGATGTGATTGGTATACTCATGGCTGGTTGGGGATCGAACAGTAAGTTCTCTCTTTTTGGATCACTCAGAGCAGTAGCCCAAATCGTATCTTATGAAATTCCTCTAGGACTTTCCATCCTCTGCGTGGTGATGGTTACGCAGACGCTAAACCTCCAAGAGATGTCCATTCAGCAGGGACTGCTCAATGAAGAAAATACTTACGGTGGTTTTCTAGCCTGGAATGTCATGCGCTATCCAATGTTGTGGATCGTGTTCTTGATTTATTTCATTGCCTCCTTGGCGGAATCGAATCGTACGCCTTTTGATTTGCCGGAATCCGAGTCTGAACTCATCGGCGGATTTCATACCGAATACTCTGGGTTTAGATGGGCCATTATCATGTTGGGAGAGTATGGTATGATGTTGCTGGTTTCACTGGTAGCCGTAGTGTTGTTTTTTGGGAGCTGGAATACACCTTTGCCCAATATCGGCGCAGTGAAACTAGCTGACTGGACCTCGGGTACTCATGGCACCCTCTTAGGAGATGCGATCGGGATTTTTTGGATCATTGGCAAAGCCATGGTACTGGTATTTGTACAAATGTGGGTACGGTGGACTTATCCTCGGGTACGAGTGGATCAGATGATGGCCTTGAGCTGGAAATACCTGACGCCTATAGGGCTATTGATGGTTTTTGTATGTGGCATTTGGAAATTGTGGATCGGCTAACCAACTAAAAAAATTGAAACAGTATTTTAAAAATATCATCCAAACGACTTCATCTCTGGCTTACGGGCTGAAGATCACCATGCGCCACTTCTGGCAGGCGAGGAAGTCTCGTACGCCTGTGGGCGTGGAGGACAAAACTTACTTTGAGCAAAAGGATGGTATTGTGACTTTGCAATATCCATTTGAAGAGCTTCCAGTGCCTGATACTGGTCGCTATCAATTGCACAATGAAATAGATGACTGTATCGTTTGCGACAAATGTGCTAAAGTATGCCCAGTCAACTGTATTGACATTGAGCCAGTTCGTGCTGTCGATGAAATTGGTAAAACGTCGGATGGTACATCTAAAAGAATTTATGCAGCCAAGTTCGATATTGATATGTCGAAATGTTGCTTCTGTGGCCTCTGTACGGTGGTTTGCCCTACAGAGTGTCTCACCATGACTAAAGATTATGATTTCAGCGTCTTTGACTTGAAGGAACACAATTTCGAATTTGGTGAAATGAGCCCTGAAATGGTAGCAGAGAAAAAAGCAGAATTCGACTCACATCAAGCAGAGAAGGAAAAAGCAAAAGCAGCTGCCGCTGCGGCCAAAACGGAAAGTATTACTACGGAAGCAACTGCTTCAAAACCTAAGGTTGGTGGTTTTAAACCGAAGGTAAAAATGGGTAAACCCGCAGTGCCAAAACCTCCATTGGAAAAATCTGAAGAGCCCTCTGGAGAGACCAAGCCTGCGAGGCCAGCTTTCAAGCCGAAGGTGAAACCAGCCGTACCTAAAGCTAAAAGCGAAGAAGAAGACAAGCCAAAAGCCGTAAAACCGCTGTTCAAACCAAAGGTGAAGCCGATAGTAAAAAAGGCTGAAGGCGCTAGTGATGAAAAGCCGAAGGCAGCCAAACCTGTTTTTAAGCCTAAGGTGAAACCGGTGGTTAAAAAATCAGATGGTTTGGAAGGTGATACTATACAGTCAGAAGACAAACCGAAGGCAGCTAAGCCAGTGTTTAAGCCGAAAATAAAACCAGTGGTTAAGAAATCTGAAGACGAGAACTTGAAGGCAGAAGCGCAAGATCAAAACATAGAAGGTGAGAAGCCTAAGGCAAAGAAGCCAGTTTTCCGACCTAAGATCAAACCCAAAAAGAAGGACTAAGTGGAAGGATTAAATGTAATAGCGTTTTATATCCTGGCTGGATTCTCGGTGTTTTCAGCGCTGGGGATATTGCTTGCCAAAAATGTGGTACACGCCGTGTTTATGCTTGTACTGGTTTTTTTTGGTGTTGCGGGTGTCTTTATTATATCCAACGCAGAATTTGTGGGTGTGACTCAGATTATGATCTATATCGGAGGCGTGTTGATACTGATGATGTTCGGCATTATGCTGACGCACCGTATAGATGGCAAACGGCTTGAAACACAGAATAGAAGAGTATTCGCAGCCAGTTTATTGGGATTAGGGTTACTTGGTATTTTGCTGTATCCACTCAAGGATGGCTTTCCATTGTTTGACTTTGAAAAAGGAGTTGATAGTGGATTGAATGTTACTGAGCAGATTGGCGTGCATTTGATGACTACTGAATTGATCGCGTTGGAAGTCACGGCTGTTCTGTTATTGATGGCGCTCGTAGGGGCAGCCTATATTGCTGGACATAACTTAAAAAAGAAACATGGTACCGATTGAGCATTATATCATATTTAGTGCCCTGCTGTTAGTGATCGGGATGATGATCGTACTGATCAAGCGGAGCGTGATCATGATCTTGGTAGGCATCGAACTCATTCTCAATGCCGCCAACATCAACCTGGTAGCCTTCTCCCAAAATGATCCGAATCTATCCGGACAGATGATGACTTTGTTCGTGATCGTGGTGGCAGTAGCCGAGAGTGCCGTTGCACTTGCTATCGTTTATCAGATATTCAGGCATCAGGGTGTATCGGATATGGACCAACTCAATGAACTGAAAGGCTGATGGATCAAACGCTGTTATATATCATTCTGTTTGCTTCGCTTGTTAGTGGAGGAGTCTCTTTTTTTATGTTAAAAAAGTGGGCTGGTCAGGTGTTGGTTGGATTCTCTACATTGGTACTATTCGCGGCTATTTGGGCTCGGTTCAATGTGCCTGTTGGAACTGGCGTAGATTTCGATTGGATCGTGGTAGGTACTAATATTTTTCAGGTAGGGCTGTACTATGACCAGCTGGCAGGCATCATGGCGATCGTGGTGGCTATTGTGGCCTTGCTGGTGGCCATATTCTCTTTGGAGTATATGAAGCACGACGAAGCACAGCCAAGATACTTTGCACTACTTGGATTATTTGCTTTCTCCATGTATGGTATTGTATTGTCATCAAATTTGCTGTTAACTTTCGTTTTTTGGGAGTTGGTTGGCTTTAGCTCTTACCTGTTAATTGGGTTTTGGTTCGAAAATGAAGCACCGCCGATTTCTTCTTTCAAGGCATTCTTGATGAACAAAGTAGGAGACATTGGGTTCTTACTAGGCATCTTTATCCTGTTCGCCTATTTCAAAACATTAGACATTCAAACGCTCATTGGGTTGGATCCATTGAATGCTGGTCTACCTACGACTATACTCGTACTGATGGGCATTGGACTATTTCTTGCCGCAGTGGGTAAGTCGGCTCAGTTTCCGCTACAGACTTGGCTGCCCGATGCGATGACGGGCCCCACACCTGTTTCAGCATTGATCCATGCGGCGACTATGGTGGCAGCAGGTGTATATCTGATGGTACGGGTATTTCCGCTGTTGGCACCAGACGTGCTTACAATTATTGGCATCGTAGGTGGTCTGACCGCTTTTATGGGAGCCTTTGCCGCATTCGCTCAAAACGACATTAAAAAGATATTGGCCTATTCTACAGTATCGCAGTTGGGCTATATGATTATGGCTGTGGGCGCCGGATTTCCGGTGGCTGCTTTCGTCCATTTGACCACGCATGCTTTCTTCAAAGCTGGCCTTTTTCTTTGCTCTGGTAGCATCATTCACTATTATCATGAGACGAAGCACGAAAGTGGTTTCGATCCACAGGACATTACCAATATGGGAGGCTTGCGAAAGATACTTCCGATCACTTTTATTGCATTCACATTGTGTATGCTTTCTTTGGCTGGTTTGCCGTTGTTTTCTGGATTCCTTTCCAAAGAGATGATTTTGAATGGTCTGGCTTCGGCTAATCACTTACCTTCATTTGTACTAGCATTTGGATTCGCATCGGTATTTATGACTGCCGCTTATATGGCTCGCTTGTATTTCACAGTTTTCTTCAATGGCGAATCCAAAGAGGAAAAATACAGTGAAGCTATCGCTGTTAAGTGGCCTTTGCTAGTGCTTTCGGTACTATCAATAGGTTTTGTGTTTTCGGCCGACCCTTTGAATCCAGATGGAAGCTGGTTGTTGCCTGCCTTGTCGGAATTTGAAGGAGGTGCTGTGGCTGAGCATTTTACATTGGTGCCCGTATCGTCTATCGGTCTCGCTCTAGCCGGACTCATCTTTTCTTATCTATATGTAGAAAAGAAAATGTTTGTTGGATTAGTTTCTGGTGTCAAATCAGTGGCTTATTCGCTGTCAAATAAAAATTTCTACCTCGACGAAATATACAAAGTGGCGCTAGTTCAAAGCGCTTTGCAATTAGCGAAAGTCGCTTATTGGTGGGATCAAAAAGTTGTTGATCGAATTGTCAATCTGATTGGAAAAACACAAGTCGTTTTGGCCTACTTCACAGGCTGGTTTGATAGAAATATTGTAGATGGAGGGGTGAAGCTGATCACCTGGACGGTCAACTTTGCGGGCAACCGGACCCGTCAGGTTCAAAGTGGCAATTTGCAAGGCTATTTGGTTTGGGCGGTCTTTGGAGTGCTGCTCATTTTTTACTTTTTTAATTTATTGATTGGATAAATATGGCAACGGATCATTTACTTTCCTGGTTGGTCTTCCTTCCACTCTTGGCGGCGGCAGTGATGCTGATGATACCCAAATCACAAGGTCATTTATACAAGTGGGTCGCTTTGGCGGCCTTGACTGTAGTTACTGTACTTTCTGTCGTGCTGGTTTTTTCATTCGATAAAAGCGTAGTGGGATATGGAGCGGGTAGCCTCCAGTTTACCCAGCAAATGGATTGGATTCAATTGAATGTGGGTTCTTTTGGAAGCTTACTGGTACAGTATCATGTGGGAGTAGATGGTTTGAGTTTGGCGCTTGTGCTGCTTTCTGCTATTGTGCTGTTTATAGGCGTTATTTCTTCGTGGAATATCAAGCAAAGTGTGCAAGGGTATTTCCTGCTATACATGGTGCTGAGCACTAGTGTGATTGGATGTTTCGTAGCTTTAGATTTCTTTCTCTTTTATTTGTTCTTCGAATTTATGCTCTTGCCGATGTATTTCTTGATTGGTATTTGGGGAGGAAAGAGAAGAGCTTATGCCTCTATTAAATTTTTCATTTATACGCTCGTCGGTTCTTTACTTATATTGATGGTGATGATTGGACTAAACCTCTCGGTAGTACAAAGCCCGGATTCTACGGTTCATACTTTTGATATTATGAAAATGATGAACCCTGAAAATTTTGTTCCAGGTTCATTGTTGGCCTTGGATTTTGATGGGTCCCTTTTTGGATTGACTTACCGGGCTTGGGCGTTTATTTTGCTCATTATCGGATTTGCCATCAAATTGCCAGCGGTGCCTGTACACACTTGGTTGCCAGACGCGCACGTGGAGGCACCTACGCCGATCTCAGTGGTTTTGGCGGGAATCTTATTGAAAATTGGAGGCTATGGTTTTTACAGAATAGGCTATACGATTTTTCCTGATGGAGCCATCGAATATGGCTGGTGGATCGCACTGATTGGCGTGATTGCCATTGTATATGCTGCATTAGTGGCTATGGCTCAGACCGATTTAAAAAGATTGATTGCCTACTCTTCTGTATCTCACATGGGATTTGTGATGCTGGGCATGGCGGCATTGACCGTGGAAGGTAGTGCAGGTGCGTTATTTCAAATGTTTAGCCATGGTATCATTTCGGCCTTGCTGTTTTTGATGGCCGGTGTCTTGTATGATCGAACAGGAGATCGCATGATTGCTAATTATAGCGGACTGGCTAGCAAGATGCCCTGGTACAGCGTAGCCGTAATTGTATCATTCTTTGCTGCGTTAGGCTTGCCGGGATTCTCAGGATTTATCGCAGAGTTTTTGGTATTGGTAGGGGCTTTCGATGGCGCTATTAACGGAAACATAGTTGACACTTTCATGCCTATCCTCGGTTTGCTTGGTTTGGTGTTGGGAGCTGCATATTTTCTTTGGACGATACAGCGCATGTTTTTTGGAAAATATTGGGTGAGAGAAGAAAGTTGGTCTTTGCCGGACTTGAATGCACGAGAATGGATCATGATCGTACCCTTGGTGATTTTGGCATTACTGTTCGGGATATTTCCTAATCTGCTGCTCGGTTTGGCTAACGAAACGGTCACTGGATTTGTAGAATTTGTCAACACGCAAGGGCAGTCCAATCTTGACATAATAAACGCAACAGTTCGATGAGTTTGGAGCAGTTGAATCAGCAGATACAATCCATCCTCGGTGATTTTGGGATATTGCTTCCTGAAGCCGTACTCATTGTTTGCAGCTTTGTTTTGATTATTCTTCAGCTGGTCCTCAAGGACAAGGGTAGCACGATCAAAACGACTTTTAGTTTGTTTGCTTTGGGACTCATCGCAATGGCTGTGTCCACTACAAGTATTTCTGGAGTTTATTTCAATGGTTTGCTTTCCTTGACCCAGGTCGTAGGAATTGCCAAGCCCTTTTTTATATTGGTTACCGGTGTGATATTACTTTTCCCGAAAGGAGAAGGCTTGCTCAAAAAAGGAGAGTACCATTTTCTTCTCTTGATGATCTTACTGGGAACTATGCTGCTTATTCAAGTGAATAACTTGCTGCTTGCGTACCTGTCTCTTGAATTAATTTCTATTACTTCCTATATACTCATCACCTTCAGTTTTGATCGAAAGGGGTTTGAAGCCGGGATCAAGTATCTGCTCTTTGGTGCGATGGCTAGTGGGTTGATGCTTTATGGTCTCTCCCTGATTTATGGCTTAACAGGATCTTTGCAAATAGATGTTATTGGAGAGTTTATTAGTCAGCAGCCGGAGTTAGGCTTTTGGTTGCCCATTGCATTTATTTTGCTGTTTGTTGGGATATGGTTCAAGCTTTCTTTGGCGCCCATGCACATTTGGGCACCTGATGTCTATGAAGCAGGGCCTACACCTGTGGTAGCTTATATCTCGATATTGCCCAAAGTTGCCGTATTGATCTTCTTCTCACAGCTGGCGATTACAGCAAATTTGGAGGACTTAAGTTTCGATTGGAAAATGATATTTGCTGGACTAGCTGTGATCAGTATGTTTGTAGGGAACCTTTCCGCTTTGAATCAAACGAATGCCAAACGCATGATGGCCTATTCGTCTATCGCTCATTCTGGGATGTTAGTAGTAGGAGTCATTGTGGGTAATGCCTTTGGTGTACAGTCCATGCTGTTTTATGGTATCGTTTATGGATTTATGAACTTGGGAGCCTTTTATCTTATTGATGTTTTTCAAAAGGAGGGCTTTTCCAAAATTCATGACTTATCGGGTTTAGGTAGGCAGGCTCCGTGGTTGGGAGTGTTTGCGGTTATTTTTATGATAGCCTTAGCTGGCTTACCACCCACCGGAGGGTTTACAGCCAAGTTGCTGATGTTTTCGGCTCTATGGGATTTTTATCAAACTGAAGGCAATCAATACCTGGTTTGGTTGTTTGGGTTGGGGCTATTGAATACAGCAATCTCTCTGTTTTACTATCTTAAGATTCCTTATTACTTGTTCATTCACACCAGTGAAGAGAAAAAAGAAATTAATTTTTCCACGAAAGATGGCACTATTGTGGCTATCATCGTGTTCCTAGTTTTATTATCATTCTTTAAAGCCGACCTATTGCTGAACGTATTAAATCAGTTTAACTTTGCACTTTAAGAAGTGATATGAGCGACCCTATTAAACACGAGTGCGGGATAGCGCACCTCCGTTTGAGAAAACCCCTTCAATACTACATTGACAAGTACAACACGCCCCTTTATGGAGCCAATAAGCTGCTGCTTCTGATGAAGAAAATGCAGAATAGAGGCCAAGATGGGGCAGGAATTGCCAATATCAAGTTGGGACTCGAACCTGGCTATAGATACATAAGTAGGTATCGATCGATCGATGCCAATTCTTTGCAAAAGATATTTGATAAGGTAGCCAAAAAATTCAACAAGGCACTTAAAGAAGGAGGGAAGGAGAAATTCCGAGACGAAGAGTGGCTCAAAAAGAATTATGGATTTACAGGGGAAGTTTGGCTAGGGCACTTGCGCTATGGAACACATGGAAAGAATAGTATTGAAAGCTGTCACCCATTCCTACGCCAGAACAATTGGCGATCTAGAAACCTCGTAGTCGCCGGTAATTTCAACATGACCAATGTGGATGAGCTGTTTGATATCCTTATCTCATTGGGTCAGAACCCCAAAGAAAAGACAGACACCGTTACGGTGATGGAAAAAATCGGTCACTTTTTGGATGAAGAGAATCAAGAGATTTTTGACAAACACAAATTCAAATTATCTAATAAGGATATTACCAAAAAAATAGAGGAAGAACTTTCCATGATTAACATCCTAAAAAAATCTTGTAAAGATTTTGATGGGGGATATACTATGGCGGGTATGGTAGGACATGGGGCATCTTTCGTTGCTCGCGACCCTGCCGGTATTCGTCCCGCTTATTATTACGCGGATGAAGAAGTAGTAATTGTGGCTTCTGAAAAGCCAGCCATTAAAACGGCTACTAACTGTGCTTATCAAGATATTAAAGAAATCACTCCTGGCCACGCATTGATTATCAATCAAGATGGTAGCTTCTCAGAAGAGCAGTTTATAGATATGCTGCCAAAGAAGTCATGCAGTTTTGAAAGAATCTACTTCTCTAGAAGTTCTGATCCTGATATTTATCGTGAAAGAAAGAAGCTAGGTGAGTTGCTTGTACCGAAAGTGCTTGAGTCGGTCAACTTTGACCTGAAGAATACTATCTTCTCATTTATTCCTAATTCGGCGGAAACTGCCTTTTTGGGTCTCATGAGTGGACTGGATGAGTACTTGGTTGCCAAGCGCAAAGAAATAATACTGGAAGGCAAACCGCATAGTGGAGACCTAGAGGATGTACTTTCTTTCCGCCCAAGGGTGGAAAAAATGGTCATCAAAGACGCCAAACTTCGAACCTTCATTGCTGATGATTCTTCTAGAGATGAATTAGTCGCTAACGTATATGATACCACTTACGAAGTGGTGAATAAAGGCGTAGATAACCTTGTGATCATTGATGATTCTATCGTACGAGGAACTACACTTGAAAAGAGTATTTTGACTTTACTGGATCGACTGGAACCAAAGAAAATCGTGATTGTTTCTTCAGCACCTCAGATTAGATTTCCTGACTGTTATGGAATTGATATGAGTAGGATGAAGGACTTTGTGGCTTTCCGCGCTGTACTCGAACTATTGGAGGAAAACGATAAATCGTACATGCTAGAAGAAGTGCTAGCCAAATGTGAAGAGTCCGTAGGCAATCCAGATGCACCAAATCATGTGCAAGAGCTCTATAAGCCATTTACAGCAGATCAAGTTTCAGCGAAAATTACAGATATTGTTCGCCCTGAAGGCATGAAGGCTGAATTGGAAGTGATTTTCCAATCAGTGGATAATTTACACAAAGCATGTCCGGATCATGAAGGAGACTGGTACTTTACTGGTGACTTTCCAACTGTTGGAGGAAATAGAGTAGTGAACAAGGCCTTTGTAAACTTTATGAAGGGTGTGACTGTGAGAGCGTATTAGTTGGAAAATTGTAATAGATATAAAAAAGGCCACTTGTGTGGCCTTTTTTATATCTTATTAATCTGGCTCATGAGTAAAGCTTGCTGGTCACGTCCTATGGGGAGCTCGACGTTCTTAATTGTAATGCACTCACTGTTCACAGATGAGAGGTGATTCAGATTGACTAAATGCGATTTGTGGCACCGAAAAAATCTTTTGTCATCTAACCTGTTTTCCAACTCTTTTAGCGTTGACCGCATGACAAACTTTTTGTCTTCTGTATAGAGTGTGCAGTAGTTGGCATCTGAGCTAGCGTACAGAATATCATCGTAGGCGACCTTCACGGCCGTATTCTTTTGCCTAATGAAGAGGCTTTCATTGATGGTGAAGTCTTGATTGTCTTCGTTGTTGTTTTGTTCTTTGGAGAAGTTGCTTAATGCCATTTCTACAGCCACAAGAACATCATCATCTTCAAAAGGTTTGACCAAAAAACCATATGGTTTACATTCTTTGGCACGATCTAATGTCGCTCGGTCTGTATGGGATGATATAAAAATAAATGGTAGTTCGTACTCATTTTTAATCGTATTGGCTAAATCAATACCATCCTTGGTTCCATCAATTTGGATGTCGAGGAGTACAATGTCTGGCTGCTCTGTTGAAAGCTTTTTGATAGCCAGGTCATAACTTTTGGCAATGCCAATGACATGATAATCATTGGATTCCAGAATGTCTTGCAGATCATTGGCGATGATCAATTCATCTTCAACTATGAGTACACTAATCATTTTGTTAAAATAAATTATGCAGCTCTTTTATCAGTAAAAATTATTGTAAATAATAAACCTTTTGATTGATCAATTTGTAAATCTGCATCCAATTGGTCAACTAAAATATGAACCAGACGCATCCCCATGCTCTGTTTTTTATCAAAATCTTTGGGCAGACCTTTACCAGTATCCGCTACTTGAAGCTCATAAGTCTTTTGTTTTTTATGTAGTCTAATGGATACCTGACCTTGCTCTTCAGGTTCGAAGGCGTATTTCAAGGCATTAGAAATTAGTTCATTGATAATCAGTCCGAGTGGCACTGCCGTGTCAACATCTAGAGAAACGTTATCAGCTTCTACCAATTGCTCAATTTGAGCTTCAGTCTTGTAACTTTTGAATAAGAAGCCACTTAGGTCATCAATGTACTCCTTCATATTAATCCTTGAAAGGTTGCCTTCGCTATACAACTTTTGATGAATGAGAGACATGGATTTGATACGACTCTGCCCTTCTTTTACAGCTACTTTAGCATCACTGTCTTTCATCTTTCTGGATTGCATACTCAGTAGACTTGAAATAACCTGAAGGTTGTTTTTGACTCGGTGGTGAATTTCTTTCAACAGTACTTCTCGTTCACTGTTCTGTTTTTCTATCTCCAATTTTTGTTGGCTCAAGAGCTTGTTGGTACGGGTCTTTTGCACGTAAGCAATTGATAGAATGGCTCCTATTAAAATAGAAAAACCTATGCCATAATAGAGCTGATTTTGTCGGTTTTCTTGTAGTGCAAGGTTGGCTCGCTGGATAGCGATGGTTTGCTCTTTCTTTTCTGTTTCATATAGCGTGTTTAAACGATTAACCTGCTCGTATTTTTCCTTGTCAAAAATGGATTCAATCATATTAGCATACCGCTTGTGATAAAAGTAGGCTGAATCGTATGACCGGGCTCTTTCATAAGTCTGAGAAAGGTATAGCAGCGCTACACGCTTGCGATCCATAAAGTTGTGTTTGGTGGCCAGTTCGAGTCCTTTTAAGGAATATTCAACGGCTTTTTCTAGTTGATTGGTGTCTTGATATATGTTGGCAATTAAGAGAATGGTGAATATTTGACTTTTGATATTGGCACTAAGTTCAGGAATATCAAGCGCTTGTTGGCATAGCTCCATAGCTTCGTCAAACCTTCCCAATTCTCGCAGGGAGTTGGCCCTATTGTGAAGTGCTCTCCCCTTGTCGTGATACATGTGAAGAGAGTCAAACAGGTCAATGGCGAGTTGATGATAGTGAATCGCACTGTCAAACTGCATGTCGCTATTGAATATTCTACCTCTATTCATATACCAATGTGCTCTGGCAGGAAAATAGGGCGAAAGTGCTAAAATTTCCTTTACTGTATTTGAATATATTTTTGCCCGTGGGTAATCATTTTGGCGCATAACAAGGTCGGCCATTTTATTGTAGGTTGTTGCAATTCCAGCATAATCCTGTAGCGGCTCATAAATTTTGATTCCTTGTAGAAAAAAGTCCATGGCTCGATCTGGAACATCATTGTTTCTATACGTTTCTCCGATCTCGACGATAAGATCGGCTTCCTTCTTTTTACTATCATTGGACCGATAATAATCAAGTGCGTGTTGAAAATGTATAAGGCTGGAGTCGTGCTGGCCAATGAGCCTTTGCTCCTGACCAAGTTGTACATGTAAACTGATTTTCAGATTATCAGACGATTGTAGACTGAGTTGTTGTTTCAGACTGTCTATTCTATTCTGTCCATTGGTTTGGTAAGGTGAAGTCCATAAAGCAAAAATTGTTGTAAACAAAAAGAATGATTGCTTGGCTAGCTTTTTAAACATGAAGGCTCCATTTTAGAAAGAATCAAGTTAAGTGCTTTCCTTAATTCTTTCAAAGCTATGATGGAGTTATTTGTAAATAATTACCACTCAAACATAATCATCAGGTTTGGAGCAAACCCTAGGGCATTTCTGTCGATCCATCGCGGAGGAGGAGGGTTTCCTCGAAATGCTCGATCGATTAGATTTTCCTGATCATATACATTTATGACAGACAACCCGAATGAAACAGACCATGGGCGTTGCTCAGTTTGGGGTATTTTGTAAGAAACCGATAAATCCAAAGAGTGTACATTAGGATAGCGCTCTGGTTGGTCGGCAAATGGATCTGGGGCTCTTGGGGATCCAGGAGGGCGATTGTCTTGTGCTCGTTCATATATTCCTCGTACATAGGCAATTTCCAGGGATTGGCCATTTAGTCCTGAACCGTATTTCCAAACCCCTGAGAACTTCCATCGGTTTTTTTGGTAGGCGCTGCCGATATAAAAGACATGCGGTTGAACGTATTTTGATTTGTAGGTGGTTTGATTGGTAGTGTCCAACGTAATTTTAGACCCTCCGTAAGAATAACCTAACCAAGCAGAAGTGGACGAGGTAATTTCCTTTCGGAGATAGGTATCAATGCCATAAAGCACATTGTCAGCCGTAAAAAAGTCGCTGGTATTGTCAAAGAATAGACTTTCATAGTAGGTGATGTTATTAGCCACTTTATAAAAGGCTTCCACATCTAATAGCCATCGGTTTTTGTTTAACATGAAGCCAGTCATGAATTGAGAACCAGAAATTACGCTTCCTTGGTCCTGAGAAGCTAATTGCCAAAGCGCATTATCAAATCCTCCAGTACCTATTTGTAAATTTCGGACTTGACTGAGAAACTGATGATAACGTCCAGCTGAGGCCTTTAAGTCAAACGATTGATTTACTGAGTAATTGGCTGAAACTCTAGGTGATAAATAAAAAGTTTGGGTTGGGCTATAAAAACTACCTCTCAAGCCCAGCTGAAGATTTATTTGTTTGCCAAACCAATGCATGTTTGCAAAAGGGGAAATAGTGTGAGCATCAACTGACTCATTTCGAACAACAGATTCCATATTTCCACTAGTTATTTGACTAGTGATATTGCTATAGTCTAGTGCGGATGACTGTAGTTGGTAGTCCACACCTAATTGAAGTTGATGAGATTGATGGTTCGTTTGAGATAACTCCAATCGTGCATTGTAATCTTGAATAGTGTTTTCTGTTTTTTGCTCGCCCATGGGCACGGGTGATTCTGTAGAATAAGTATATTGACCCAGCGTGTTTATTAAGGACCCTGTCCATTTCTGATCAATCTTAAAGCTCCATACAGTATTTACTCCATAGTTTTCAAAATCTATATGTTCATCAATTCCCGGAGGCGCATCAATTAACTCATATCTTAGGTCAGAGTCGCTATATATTCCAGATATCGTGACCTTATGCTTTTCATTGGGTTTTAATATAACCTTGGCATGGTAATCCTGGAATTTAACTCGCACGTCGGTTCCAATGTTTCCTTGATCATCGGATATTCCAGTAGCGGCGAAAACTGATTCGGTAATTGCGTCAAGCTTTGGTGATCTGATACTTGAAGGGTATGAATGCCTAGCACCCACAACTAACCCAATCTTATTGTTAGCTAATGGTGTTTTGGCATAGGCCATGGCATAAAGAGTATTCGCACCAATACCATATTGTGAATCATTGTTTATCTCTTGTTCTGAGTTAATAAAAACAGCACCACCGACTCTTCCGCCCATTCTAGGATGATATCCACTTCTAAAAACTTCTACATTATTGACCGTTTTTGGGTTGTAAGGGGAAATAGTTCCAAAATAATGACCGCGGTGGTACATCGGGATATTGTCAAAAAGAATGAGCGATTGATCAGGAGAAGTTCCTCTGATGAATAGATTTCCAGGGCGCCCATCTGGTGTAGTGATCCCTGGAAGGGCAGCCAATGAAGCAAAGATGTCGCCATCGGTTTCTCCGGGCAATAAGGGAAGATCCTTGACGTCAATCGAAATTTTCTGATTAGCCGGATCCAGATTGATACCTTTGGTAACGTAGTCTTCTACTACCACATCACTCAACAGGTAAGTTTGTGTCATTAGTGGTATGTCGAGAGTTTTTGAGTTCAACAATTGACAAACAGGAATTACCTTTTTTTCAAAACCGGGTACATAGACAATCAACGTGTCTTTCATGCTGGGTTTATATCGGAAAGTGGCCTTTTCGTCACTAAGCTTTATATCTACCGGAACGGAATTGATTAGAAAGAAAAATGGAGGTTCTATGGCTTTAGAGGCCAATGAATCTGACAGCGACAAGGCATATGTGCTTTCTGTCAATGATATGGTATAATAACTTTCACCTACTTTTTGAATCTTGATGGGTAGCTGAGATTCAGCCAAAGAGGTAAACTCAGGAAAGCTCTGGTTGGTGTCAAAATCTTGATCAATTTCAGAAAAAATGACTGGATCGTAGGAGAATTTTGCGTCCAATGTGGACTCATAATGTTTGATGGATTCCAGAAATGGCGCTTTTTGTTGCGCATATAATAGACTCATCCCAGCGCACACCAAAAGTGTGATCAATAAATATCGCATTTTCAACTTTTCTCTCTTACTCGGACAAATATAGGGTATTGTCGTCCAATCGATAAGAGATGCCCAAGGTTGGGAAGATAATTTTCAGGGATTGATCAAGATTATCCTTAGGGATAGATCCTGTAAATCGTCGGGCCAGATTAATTCCTCCAATGTCAACCTTGATGCCATAGTTGGATGATAGTTCATCTAATACTTGCTTGAGCGGTGCATTGTCAAAGGCTAAATGCCCCTGAATCCATTCCGGATAGGCTGCATCAAAGAACCTTTTGGCACTCCATAATCCTTCGAAAAACAAGCTAGATTCTCCTTTGGAGAGCTCTACAGATTCGCCCTTTGGAGCTGTAGCTTTTACACGACCTTCATAGCATACTGCATGTAGCGCTTGCTCCATTTGATAGACGGTAAATCGGGTACCAAGGACTGAGACCGTTCCTTCAGATGTAATAACGTCGAAGCTCCCTTTTTCTGGCACTTCGATGTAGGCTTTTCCTTCCAGGTTCAATATTCTTTTGCCGCTTTTCCAATCTCCTTTTTTCCATTTCACTTTGGAATTGGCACTTAAATAAAGTGTTGAGCTGCCATCTGGTAAATCTATGGTCTGTGTTTCTCCATAAGCCGTTTCATAAGTAACGGTTGTTATTGACTCATAGAGTCTAGGGCCAAGGAAAACAGCTAAGACTATGGCTGCCGCTATAGAAGCATATTTCCAAGTAGTCATTTTTACGACCTTGGCCTCTTTCTTTGAATTTAAAATTTCGTTCAGGTTGATAGTAGATGCTTCTAAACTCGGTGTCCAGGTGTCTACTTCATCTAATATTTGTTGATACTTCATGAATTCATCACGAGACAAATGCTTTTCAGCTTCATCTGCTGAGATGTCTCCATTCAGCCATTGGGCGAGAATTGCATCTTTGTCTTTGTGATTATTTTCCATGACTTTT
The DNA here is from genome assembly GCF_965233835.1 of Reichenbachiella sp. Lineage (GTDB taxonomy): Bacteria > Bacteroidota > Bacteroidia > Cytophagales > Cyclobacteriaceae > Reichenbachiella. The sequence goes on along the minus strand of NZ_OZ247585.1, from coordinate 4,400,985 downwards.
TCGTTTGTCTGATGTTATGACGGCTAACGTTTTGGAAACCCTACCTAAATTGAAAAATGATTTAGTTCGTCTAGATTGGCTCGAATTGATTTTAAAGACGATGTGATATGTTTTTCTACTGTTTTTACCGAAATTTCCAAGGTATCTGCGATCTCCTGATTTTTCATTTTGTCTATTCTACTCATCAAAAAGACTACTCTCTGTTTTTCTGGGAGGTTTGAGACAACAGACTCTAACTGTTCTTTGAATTCATCAATCTGGTATAGAAATTCAGGGTTGGTTTCTGATTGAGCCTCTGCAGTGTCACTTCTTTTTTCAAACTTCAGTACTACTTTTTGATGAGCCGCATCATCTAAAAAGATACGGTTAGCTGTAGTGAACAGAAAGCTCTTCGCTTTGTCAAACGCTACTTTACTACAGTTGTTCCAAAGTCTGACGAAGGCTTCTTGTGCACAATCTTTTGCTTTTTCCAAACTGCCAAATCGATAGAATAAAAAATTCTGAAGAGCGGTAGCATGGGATTGATGCAAGCGAGTAAAGGACTGTTCTTCGCAAACAGAGGGTTGATCCATAGTTCTTTAGGGTATTGAATTCCAAATATAATCACCTTGAGATAGACGAAACAATCACCTTGAAAAAAATTGGAACAATCTTTGGTTCAATTGAAATCAAGTAGGGAGAGTGAAGACGATCTCGTTGTATTTATCAGAAAGGAAAATGATAGGATGAAAAGGTTAACGATAGTTTTATTTTTTGGATTAATCACTTGTTTAAACAACAGCTGGGGACAAAATCAATTAGAATTGGAAGAAGACTTAGGCCTTACGAGTACGATTGAAATTTTCCCTAACCCAGCGGTTGAGTATTTGAATATTAAGCGAATCCAGTTTGATGGACAAGCATCACGGCTGGAAATCATGGACCTTTCCGGGCGCAACGTTTATCAGGTCAATGAGACCTTCACTGAGCTTTCCATATTTGTTGGGAATTGGAAAAAAGGAATATACATGATTCATCATAAACAGGGTGATTTGGAAAGTATGTATAAAGTGGTAGTGCAATAAGACACAATTTGAGGTTATAGAAAAGTCAGCCCGTTGGTGGAATTATTTACCAAAGGCTGACTTTCTTGTTTTATTCTACTTTACTCTACTCTCAAGGACTCAATGGGATTGATTCGCGTGGCTTGAATGGTATGATACACCACCACGGCCACAGCAATGAGAAGCGTCGCAAGCCCGCTAAGAACAAATGGCAAACTGCCGATATCTACTCGATAAGCAAAATTTTCCAGCCATTGATTGATTAGGTAGAGAGTTAAAGGTACAGACAATACAATCGCGAGTATTAGCTGAATAACAAATCCCTTGATGAGTAGCTGAAATATCGAAAGTGGAGAAGCCCCCATGACTTTTCGAATGCCGATCTCTTTGATTTTACTATTGGCGACCAGCATAATCAATCCAAACAGGCCAAGGCCGGCAATAAGTATGGAGAGGATTGTGGCAATCACGATAAGCTTATTTAGACGTGCTTCGCTTTCGTACTGTCTGCTGATGCGATCATCTATGAATTCGAAGTTTGGTGCTTCGGATGGAAATGTGGTCTCCCATTCATTTTCCAAAATCTCGATGGCATCGTGTAAATTATTTCCGCTATAGGTAAATACAATTTTAGGTGAGTATGAATCCTTCACATCCGCATCCGTAACACCAGCGAATATTGGCATAATGTTTTGGACGATTACTAAAGGCTCTACTTCAGTATGTAGAGAGGAATAGTGAAAATCTTTTACAACCCCAACGATTTGATGCTCACCAAATTCAGGGCCAGGCAATTTTCCTCCAACGGGGTTTTCTAAACCAAAATATTTGGCTGCACTTTGATTGATGATTACCGACTGCCTTTTGTCTAACCCATTGCCTACTTCAAAATTTCTACCTTGTATCGGTTCAATGTTGAATGCACTCAAATATTCAGCATTGACTACCAACAAACGGAACCATTTGAAGTCATCATTATCATCATTAAATGCTACATGCGTCCAGCCATTGGAGCCGAAAAGGTGGTTGCCAATGGCTATTTTTGATATTTTGGGATGCTTTTCAAGTTTTGCTTTTAGCAACTCCCCGTTGTCCAGACCCGATTTGAGTGCATCACGGATTCCACGGCCGTTGGGGTCTATGGGCAATTCAGAAGAGATTACAGCTTTATAATCGTAGCCAAGATCTTTGTCCATCAGGAAATTGATTTGTTGGCGCATGATTAGAACTGTGCTAATTAGAAAAACTGTCACCAAGAACTGTAAAATGACGAGTCCTTTTCGCGCGGCGAGTTTTCCAGTGGACTGATTACTTCCATTGATAATATTAATGGTTTTAAAGGCAGTAATAATGAGTGCTGGGTAGGCGCCAGCGAGTAGTCCTATGGCAAGCCCAATGGCCAAATAAATTCCCGTGTGCCACCATTCGAATTGAAAGAAAATCTCTGTGCCCGTCAGGGCATTGAATGTTGGGATTAAGAAAAATGTAATTACTGTACCGATCGTCATAGCTACTACGGCCAACACCAAGCTTTCACTTAAATATTGATAGATCAAAGTACGTTTAGAAGCACCAAGTACTTTTCGCATTCCAACTTCTTTTGACCTTTTTAAAGATTGGCCTGCTGACAGGGTAGTGTAATTGACACAGGCCATGATTAATACTAGGAAGCCAATAGCACCAAGGATGATTACATATTGAGGATTGCCTACTGGCGCAGTACCTAATGGAATGTCTGGATTCAAATGAATATCCGTCAAAGGTTGAAATCCGATTTGGTATTGATCTTTTTCCAGTGGCTCATCTCCGTAGGTTACCCCTTGGCTCAAGACTACGTCTTGTGTTTTACTTTCCATAGACGAAATAGATGTGCCTTCTTTGAGAAGAACATAGGTCTCTGGTATTATATTAAACCATGAAGTATATAGTCGATCTCGGTAAATCCGACGACCATTTTCGGCAGAGATTGCCATATCAAAGCGGATACTAGACTCGACGGGAAAATCTTCAAATACTGCTGAGACAGTCAAGTCATGAATTAAGGTGTCCACTTCAACAGCTATCGTCTTGCCCATTGGGTTCTCCAACCCAAAATACTTCTCGGCATAACTTCGTGAAATAACAATGTGCTCTCTAGAAGGTAGAAAAGTAGATTTATCTCCATAAATCAGAGGAACATCGAAGACTTCTAAGAAGTCAGGGCTTACCAACGCAATGATTTCATCAATTCGATTTTCATTGCGTCCGACCAAAAAGTCATGTTCAATGTACTGAACGGACCTTTCGACTTCAGGAAAGTTATCTTCAAACAATGCTTCAAAGAGTAGTGGTGTGTGTGAATTGAAAAACTCCCGCCCATCTCCATAATCCTCTTTAACCCAGCTGCGATAGATGCGATCCTTTTTGCTGTGAAAGTGGTCGTAAGTAACTTCTTGCTTGACATAGAGCCCTAGAAGTAGAAAACAAGTAATGCCAAGGGTAAGACCCAGCAAATTGATGGCACTATTGAATTTGTCTCTCCAAAGCACCCTGATGGCGATTTTTATGTTGTTTTTTGTCATGGTAAAAAATGAGTTTTTGAGTTTTTGATTTTCTTTTAAGGCTGACCAACGAAAGGAGCGTAGTACCAGCCAGATGTAGAGATATTGAGCTTTTCTCTTCTGACCCTGAAGTAGTTTCTGTTCGAAAATCTCATAGAGGTCACCCTGCAAATCTTCGAGTAAATCTGGATGACAAAACCAGGCTAGGAACCGATCAGCCCATTTGGGCGGTTGAGGATTCATTAGATTCCAGCAAATGCCAGTTTGGGCATCTTGTTGTAAAGTGAGACTCTGAGTTCCATGGTGTCGTCCAAGACTTTTCTTCCTATCTGTGTCAAAACAAAGTATCGCTTGCGTCGACCACCGCGTTCTGCTGTAGCTCCACCCATTTCAGATTTGGTATAGCCTTTCTTTTCCAGCCTTCGCAAGACGGAATGAATGGCCGTCACATCCATTTTTCTGTTGGTGTTTTTTTTAATCTCTTCGAGAATCGCCACAGCATAAGCTTCTTGGTAGAGTGAGCCAATGGTCAGCAGTACTAATTCTTCCAGTTCACCTAAATGTTCTCCTTTCATGATTTTAGGGGTTTGTTGTACAATTATACAAGAAATAAAATAATTAGTTGCGTTTTTGTACAACAAATGTTGTAGAGCATCTTTCGCTCTTAAAAAGTGCATCATTTTTAAACGCCTTCGTCTTAGCCTATGAAACATATTTTTATAATCATGAAAAAGAAAGATTTAAAATCAGAAAATGTAAACGGATGTTGTACCACAAATGAGGCAGCTTCAAACACTAACGAGATCTGCTGTGATCAGCCATCTGATGGGTCGCTTTGCTGTGATAAAAGTGAAACAAAAGAGGTGAATGCCGCCACTACAGGTTGTTGTTAACCAAATTTTCCCGAATTAATGCTTGAGGAAAAAGGAAATCTCAAGGCAGCCCTTTTGGCCAGCGGAGTCATGGCTTTCGCTGGCCTTGGTGATGCAGTGCTATATCCAGTATTGCCTGTGTATGCCGCTTCATTAAACATTCCAGTTTTTGGAATTGGCGTTCTTTTATCTGCAAACCGCTTTGTGAGAATCATTGGAAATACCTGGGTAGCCAACCTTGTGCGTCATTTTGGAATAAAAAAGGTGCTAATGCTTTCGGGACTCTTGGGGGTAATTACAACCTCCATCTATGGATTGAGTATTGGATTGTGGTCAATGCTGGTGGCAAGAATTGTTTGGGGCTTAGCTTATTCCGGAATGAAAACCTCTACTCTGGGTATTGCTGCGCAGTTTAAATCAGGTAGAGGATTGGCCTTTGGAGCTACTCAAAGCCTGAAGTCACTGGCAGTTTTGTTTGCATTTATGTTAGGCCCGTGGCTGGTGGTCCAATTTGGAATTGGTATGGCTTTTTTGGTTCTGGCCGTGTGCAGTTTACCTGCAGTAGTATTTTCACTTTTTACCCCTGCCGTTCAGGTTGGTTCTAATCGAATTGAATTCAGAAAGACTTTTGCCCCTACGCCAATTAACCTGCTGGTGTTTGTTCTGGCCTGCACTATTGACGGTATTTTGATTGTTGGGTTGGCTCACTTGCTGAGTGTTTCTATTCATGAGACTTCCGACTTGATCGTCACAGCGGCTAGCTACATGCTTCTTTCTCGGTTGTTTATGATTGGGGTTTCTTTATTGAGTGGCTTTGTGTCCATGCGAATATCTCCGGCGATCATGTTCAACTTTTCTGTGTGGTGTTGTTTGCTTGGTCTCTTTTTGATTGCCATAGGCTTTGTCGTAGAGGGCATAGTATTTTGTTTCTTTTTTAATACAGTAGTCGTATGTTTTGCTCCTCTGGTAGCTATGCGTTCTACACAGAATCAGTTGTTGACAGTCTCTCAAGTAAGCTCATGGTGGGATTTAGGAGCGGGTGTTGGGGCCTTTGTAGGTATAGGGCTTTTGAATAGTATAGGTCAACATTACTTATTCATGATCGTTTCTGTAGTGAGCGCCTTAATTTTTTTGAATTATAAATTCCGTTATGAAAACTCAAATTGACAATTTGTATAAACCTCTTTCTCAATTTATTAAGAAAAGAATATCGAATAGGGAAGACGCTGAAGATTTGACTCAAGAGGTTTTTTACAAGTTGGTGAAATCTGATGACTCAGCCATGGGTAGCGTGAAAAGTTGGGTGTACGCCGTCGCTAAAAACACGATTGTTGATTATTACCGAAAAAAGAGAATAGCAACCAATGAGCTTGATGAGCAGGTATTCCGAGAGGAAGAACTAGCGGATGTTGTGCATGAACTGAGTAGCTGTATCGCTCCCTTTATTGATCAGCTACCAGATGAATACAGACAAGTGTTGCAGCTGTCTGAGCTGAAGCGAATTCCGCAAAAAGAAATCGCCAAACAGCTAGATATAAATTACACCACCTTACGATCTAAAATACAGAGAGGTAGAAAAAAGCTTAAAGTGTTAATATCCGAATGTTGCCATGTGGAACAAGGTGTGAAAGGTAGTATCGTACAATATAAGAAAAAGAGTTCTTGCGCAACAAAGTCTGATTAGCCACGACAAGTTAGAAGTGAGCGTTGCACTGTCAGCTAACCATTTTTTTATTCATTTTTCAAATTGTTGATACATTTGCGGCTATGAAATCAGCAGCATTTATTTTATCCTTTGTATTTGTGTTTATGTCATGCAAGGAGGAGGAAGACCAAGCGACTTATTCATGTGAATCTGTTGCGCTCAATAATTCCTTATCTTATTCGGATTTGATAGATGCTGTACCTGATGAAGTACTGACTGGATTTGTTGAGGAACCAGACGAGGAAGGTGCGCTGGGAAGAAACAAGAATGGTTATGCTCATGCACGCTTTCAGCTGGCGGCTACCCACCTGGCTAACTATGCCGTGCACTTTGAAAGCGAAGAAGCATTGAGCGAATGGGTAAAGAGTATAAATTATAGCTTTTTGTATCAGACTGAAGCTGGTGATTTTGAGTTCATAGCTCCTCCGGATGCACCTGCGGATCGTCAGCCGTTACCTGCTGATTTGGCGAGTGGAAGTTTCTTTTTTGCCTATGGGCTCGGCATAAGTCTTCATGCGTTTGAAAGTTCGGAGTGGTACCAGGGGCTGCCGGATGACCATGCTTCAAAACAAACGATTGAAGGCTTGCAAACTAATATAGAAAGTCTGTTGACCTATCTTAAGTCAAATTTAGAATTGATACAGGAATACGATCGAGCGTCACCCAATAGGTTACTCTTTGATGGTTTGGCATTTTATACTCTTGGAGCATATTTAGAGGATGCTAATGCTCAGCAAACTGGCTTGGGCTTGGCAGGCCATGCTATGACGCTACGGGAGCAAACCGCAGGATACTTTATTGAAGCTCAGGGTTGGGACTCTAGCTATAATGGTGTGGCGCTTAAGTTAGGCTTTGAATTGTATGCTTTGTTAGGTTCGGGTGTTGAATTGCATAACGTACTAAATGATGGCCTTTCTTGCTCGGCTGATTGGCAATTCTCCCGAGTGCTGGAGTCGGGTGAGATAAGTACAGAAGGAAATACCAGGGTGTATCCTGGTGGAGAGTCACTCGGAGGAAGGGAGAAGAAGGTTGATGTAGAAAAAACTGTTTACGCCTTTTACTATATGGCAGCTTTGACTAATGATCAGAGCTATGCGGAGCTGAGCCAGCAGGTTTTAGAGTATTATGCTCCATAAAAAAGCCGCCAGGAATTCTATTCTTGACGGCCAGAATCAAAAGCTTTAGGTTAATTACATTTCTTGATCGTCTTCTGCCGCATCACCGTTCACTAAATAGTCATATGCTGCGGACATGTCTCCGTAAGATTGTTGAAAGACAATCTTTCCCTCTTCATTGAAATCAAAAGATTCGTACACTTTCACAACTACGGACCTCTCTTCTGTAGAGTCAGTTGCTGACATGATCATTTTCCAATCACCATAGTATCGGACAGAGCCATCGGCTTTTTTGGTTTCTACATCTACTCCAGGTAGAAGTACGAGGTCCGTGGTCAACTCTAAGTCAAAATCAGCTAAAAACATTTTGTCCTGTTCTTTGATTTCTTTAAGACTTACTGAGTCGGGTGCTCCAAATGCCGTTCCTAGGATTACTACATCATCTGCATACCAGGCGTCATAATTTAGATTTTCGGTTTGGTAACCTTCCACATAGGCTTCTATCACTTTTGAATTTTTCTCAAATGCTTCATTCACTGCATTGTCTTGGGGCGGTTGACAGGCACCTAGTACTAACAAGGCGCAAATCGTTGAGTTTAATAGTTTCATTGGTAAATTATAAGTTTGTTATACTTCAATTTAGCTAATTAACTTTGCAATTTTGATAAACGTCCTTATACTCAGGGATTTACTGTTTTAAGTGATTCAATTTATGACTAAAAAAGCCTTACTTCTTATCGATATTCAAGATGGACTGGACCAACTCGATTTTTATGGAGGGCAGCGAAATAATTCTAATGCAGAGGTCAACTGTAGCAGATTGCTGCAGTTTTTTCGAGATAGAAATTGTCCTATTTTTCATATTAAGCACAATTCAACGAATGAAGATTCTCCTTTGCATCCCTCTAAACAAGGCAACCAGATAAAAGCAATGGTGGCTCCAGCTCACGGTGAACCTGTAATAGAAAAACAAATGAATAGCGCATTTGTGGATACAAAATTAAAAGAGCTACTTGACGAACAGGAGATTGAAGATGTGGTTATTGTAGGTCTCACCACAGAGCATTGCATTTCCAGCACAGCCCGAATGGCGGCGAATTTAGGATATCAAGTGCAGGTAGTTTCTGATGCAACTGCAGCGTTTAATAAAATTGGAATACGTGGCGAATCCTATGATGCGGAAACAATCCATTTCACTTCATTAGCTACATTAAAGGGAGAATTTGCTGAAATTATAGATACCCAAACAGTACTGGGAGAGAATTAATTGGAAAGACTCACAAAAAAGGAACTGCCTTTACCAACTTCGGATTCGAGCCAAACTTTACCTCCCAAATCCTTTACATATTTTTTTACAATGGACAATCCCAGACCAGTAGATGATTCGTTGCCTGTCGGTTCAGCACTTAGTTTTTGAAATCGCTGGAATACCAATTGCTTGTCTTCTTCTGTAAATCCAGGCCCTTGGTCACTTACAGAGAAAATGACTTGATCCTCTTTCTTTTCAACATTTAATAATACAATTGTATCTGAAGGCGAAAACTTAACGGCATTCGAAAGCAAATTCTCGAGAACCAAAAAAAGCAACATATGATCTGTTTTGAGCGTCAGATTTTGCTCTTTTTTTACTTTGATTTCAATGTTTTTATTAGTGGCAACTGGCACATATCTGGAAACCAAATCATTAACCAATTGGCTTACTTTCACATCCTCTTTCAATATTTCTTTATTGTGGCCTTCAAGTGTATGAGGATTAAGAATTTTGGTAATCATTTGATTCATGCGATTGGCGGTTGCTCCAATCTTATCTAAATAATCTTTTTGCTCTTCATCCAGCTTCTTGCTTTCATTCACCATAATTCCAGATAGCCCTAGGATGTTGTTTAGTGGAGATCTAAGATCATGTGCCAAAATGTTTACTAGGTTATTTTTATCCTCATTCAATGCTAACAACTGAGCATTTCTGTTTATTAATTGCTCATTCTTTTGTTCGATGTCCTTCTGTTGCAACTCGATTTGATCTTTTTGTGCTATGATGAGCTTCGTTGTTTTCTGGTTGTTGTAGAAAAAGTACATAATAATTACCAAGAACAGCAATACCACACCAATTCCAAGCAACAGCATACGTTTGTAAGTTTTCTCTTCTTCAAGTTTTAAGTTGGCATTCTTGATCAGGGCCAACTGTATTTCTTTTTCTTTGGTTAGGATATAGGTGCCTAGTTGTTCTCGGTCATAGGCGTTGTCAATAAATTGATATAACTCATTGCCAAGATACTTAGATATGATACTCGATATTGTGGCTTTAAAATCTTCGTCAGCAAGAAATTCATTGAATGGAACATTCCAGTCGCTAGACTGGGGCATGATAAAGCCGTAACCAATTCCTCGGATGGTGAAGAAATTCTGACGGGTAAGATCTCGGCCATTTTTGAGCCATATGAGATAAATGGGTAAATCTATGAACCCAAACATATGGTCAGATTTACTGATGTGGTCTAAAAGATTTTCATCACTATCAATATATCGAATCTCATAATTCATCTGAAGTTCCTCCTTCAATCGGATGAGATGTTTTTCATAGGTTGTGCCTTTAATGGTAACTGCCACCAGATCATTCATGAGCTCGTTTACCTGCTCTAAGTCGCGTACTATGGGGGTCCCTTGACTAGATACAAGGACACTGATATCGGGCAGATATGAGTTTGTGAATTGAACTTGTTGCTTTCTTTCTTCCGTAATGGAAAAAGCTGATACTCCGAATTTATTTGGTTTACCAGAGGAGTTTATATTGGTAAGAACATCATTGAAGCTTTCATCTTTGATCCAATTCAACTTCAACTCTATTTCATGCTTTTGAAGTAGATATTCCCTGAAAGCCTCGATTAACTCGTATTCAAGGCCAATCAATTCCTGTTTAGCATTATGCTGGACAAAGGGTCTAGAGGTAAACCATAATAAATCTAACTCTGCTTTTTTATCCTTTTGGGCCTGATCCCAGGAATCAGCCAACACACTGGGAGAAATAAATACTAAAAAGGTTAGACTCAGAAAAAATAAGCGCATAGGATAAATATGCGGAAATAACTTGGGTTTAGCAATATGATAAAGCTCATAAATGAAATCAATTTAGTATGACTTCTTGGTAATTTACTATTGAAGCTTCTTATACTTTATTCTCTTAGGCTCAACATTACCTTGACGTTTGAGGCGATTTTCTTCATAAGCCGAAAATGGCCCATCAAAGAAATATACTTGGCTGTCGCCTTCAAAAGCTAAAGTATGCGTACAAACTCTATCCAAAAACCATCTGTCGTGACTAATGATAACTGCGCAACCTGCGAAGTTTTCCAAAGCCTCTTCGAGTGCTCGGAGCGTATTTACATCTAGGTCGTTGGTCGGTTCATCTAGGAGGAGTAAGTTGGCTCCTTGTTTGAGTGTCATGGCCAGATGGACACGGTTACGCTCACCACCAGATAAAGCACTTACTTTCTTGCCTTGATCTGATCCTCCAAAGTTGAACTTGCTCACATAAGCCCGTGAATTCATTTGCTTACCGCCTAATTCAATCAACTCGTTTCCTTCGGAAATAACCTCCCAAACGGATTTATTTGGATCAAGATCATCATGCTCTTGATCTACATAAGCGATTTGCACAGTTGATCCTATGTCGAAGGTTCCACTGTCTGGTTTTTCCTTTCCGGTAATCATATTGAACAAAGTGGTCTTACCAGCCCCATTGGGTCCAACAATCCCAACAATCCCGGCTTGTGGAAGAGAAAACGTTAGATTTTCGTAAAGTAACTTGTCTCCAAAAGCTTTAGATACGCCTTCTACCTCTATTACCTTATCACCCAATCTTGGTCCTGGTGGGATGTAGAGTTCTAACTTGCTTTCTCTCTCGCTGGCATCTTGCCCGGCGAGTTTGTCATAAGCTGCTAGTCTGGCTTTGCCTTTTGCCTGTCTACCTTTTGGTGTCATGCGAACCCATTCAAGTTCTCGCTCAAGTGTCTTTTGTCTTTTGGACTCGGTTTTCTCTTCCTGAGCCAGTCTTTTTTGTTTCTGGTTCAACCAGGAAGAATAATTGCCTTTCCAAGGAATACCTTCTCCTCGGTCTAATTCTAAAATCCATCCCGCTACGTTATCAAGGAAATATCTATCGTGAGTTACAGCGATAACCGTCCCTTTATATTGATTGAGGTGCTGTTCTAACCATAAAACCGATTCTGCGTCTAGATGGTTCGTAGGTTCGTCTAATAGAAGTACATCCGGCTCTTGAAGTAGCAGACGACATAGTGCCACTCTTCTTTTTTCTCCTCCGGATAGGTTTTTTATTTCTGCATCTCCAGGCGGAGTTCTCAGGGCATCCATGGCACGTTCTAGTCTACTATCCAATTCCCAGGCATTGGAAGCGTCCAATTTCTCTTGTACTACCGCTTGGTCTTGGATCAACTTATCCATAGCGTCAGGATTGTCCAGTACTTCAGGATCTGCAAACTTGGCATTGATTTCCTCAAATTGCTGTAAAAGATCCACTATCTCTTGCACACCTTCTTCTACCACCTGCTTGACAGTTTTAGAAGGGTCTAATTGAGGTTCTTGCTCGAGTAGCCCGACACTGTACTCATTGGAAGAAACTACTTCACCTTGATATTCTTTGTCAATACCTGCAATGATTTTTAGCAGCGACGACTTTCCAGATCCATTAAGACCTAAAACACCAATTTTGGCTCCGTAAAAAAAAGAGAGGTAGATGTTTTTGAGTACTTGCTTTTGAGGTGGGTAAATCTTGTTTACTCCAGCCATTGAAAAGATGATTTTCTCGTCGCTCATGGGTAGTAATTTTTCCGACAAATATGCAAAAAATATTCTGCCTTTGGCCTGATTTTGTAAATTTGCAGCCGATTTATCAAAGAAAAGGCATTTGCCAAATATTGTGGAAATACCATTCGGTCACGTAGAAAATAATGCTCTCTTTCGATCAGCTTTTGGTCAGGTAGAGGCGCTCCAGTTAAAAGAAATCAAAGAGGATGAAATAGAAGCGGCAGTTGCTTATTTCACTACTCGATACGAAAAGCTAAAAGCTAAGCTGGATGAGATAGAAGATAAGATCAATACTCAGAGTAACAAAGGTTCTTTTTTATCTAGTCTTCAGAACATAGAGGACTCCATACCTTCACACGATGGTTTAGGAGATTATCAACTTTTGCTAGATAGAATAGTCCCATTGAAGTCATTACTAGAGGACTATGTGCAGAAGAATCGAGCTAAAAACACAGACATTAAGCAAGCCTTGCTTTTAGAACTGGATGCTATCTTATCGAACAATGACCAAGAAGAGGCGTTCGAACAAATCAAAGATTTGAAATCCAGGTGGTTGAAGACAGGTAGTGCTGATCAGTCTGTGAGGGCTGAATTAGAAGAAAAGTTTAAATCAGGAGTAGATGGCTTCTTCGAAAAAAGAAACGCCTTCACAGAGGATAAGAAACTATTGGTCAAAGCTCGGATTGATGCGTATCAATCAATTATTTCTGAGATCAAATCCTTCATTGAGAAAAAAGAATTTCAGTCTAGTGTGGATAGGGTGAAAGAACTTCAGAAAGAGTGGAAGGAAGTAGGGCGAATCCCTGAAAAAGAATACAAAACAATCAACGATACGTATTGGAAGGTTACTCAAGATTATTTTGATAAGCAGAAGAAAAGAAGGAGCTCAGACCGTAAGCTCAAAGCAAAGGACGAAAAGCAAAGCCTAAAATCAAAGCAAGAAATTCTTGCTGAGTTGAAAACACTTGTTGGAAATGCATTTGGTAGCGATGTGCAGGCTTTTGAGGCTTTGAAGGCAAAATGGAAAAATAGTGGACATGTTTCAAAGAAAGCCCATCCAGAAGTTCACGAATCATTTATACAGCTTTCCAGAGAGTGGCAGGAGAGACAATTTGTTTGGAACCTGACTCACAAAAAGAATAAAGGGTTTGCTAAGAAGGATCAGAAAAGTCAGTTGAAGGATTTGACAAGGGTGATTCGAGACCTCTTGCATAGAGACGAAACTGAACTCAAATCTTTTAATGAGAACATGGGAAATATGCATATCAACAAAGGCTCTTTTGTAGATATGCTCAACGACAAGCTTAAAACCCAACAGGAAAAAGTAGCGCTGAAAAAAAATCTCTTGAAAGAATGTCAGGAGAAAATAAAACAACTCTAATGTCCGTTGCGTTAGGAGTTCAAAAAAAACATCAGAATCATTTTAAGATCAGTTGTATTTTTTTTTGATACAGATTATATTCAGTTAAAATAAATTTTGAGATAAGGGAGTCAATAGTTTGATTATTGGTTGAAAAATTTATTTTTGCACGATTATATAAAACACCAGAATTAAAGGAAGTAAATTATGTATTGGACATTAGAATTAGCATCGTATTTGGAGGACGCACCTTGGCCGGCTTCAAAAGATGAATTGATTGATTATTCCATTCGATCAGGGGCTCCTTTGGAAGTGGTAGAAAACTTGCAAGAGTTAGAGGAAGATGGACATCCCTTTGAGACGATTGAAGAAATTTGGCCAGATTATCCTACCAAAGAAGACTTCTTCTTTAACGAAGACGAGTACTAGATACTCGCTGCCAATTACAGCAATAAGAAATTAAGCCTGGCTTTCTTCGAAAGGTCAGGCCTTTTATTTTCTCAGCTTTAGTATTGATTCGGCAATAATTAGATCTTCAGGTGTGGTGATCTTCAGGTTGTCATAACTCCCTTCCACCAACTCTACCTTTTCTCCAAAAGCTTCTATCACACTAGCGTCATCGGTAAACTGATTGGTCTGACTTTGATCAAAGGCTTTTTTTATTAAGCCAACATTAAAGGTTTGTGGAGTTTGGACTGAATAAAATTGACTACGATCGACGGCAAGACTTTTACCATCTTTCATTTGCCTGATGGAGTCTTTTGCTTGAACCGCCGCAACTCCATTCCCCGTTTTTTTTGCTTGATTCACCGTTCGTTTGATTACCTCTGTAGAAATCAGCGGACGTGCACCATCATGTATGGCTACTATACCTTCTCCTTTAATTTCATTGAGTCCATTTTGAACTGAGTCGAACCGAGTGGCTCCACCCAAGGTAATTTGATGTGCAATATTAAATTGAAGTAAGCTTACTAACTTCTGCCACGTATCTATGTGATCGGCTGGTAATACTAAAATGATGTGCATGTCAAGGCCACAATCCGCAAAGGCCTCCAAAGTATGCATCAGGACCGGTTTGCCAGCAAGCTCTAGAAACTGCTTGGGCTGATTGGATTGCATTCGGCTACCAGAGCCCCCAGCTACGATCACAGCGTAATTTTTCATTGCAACAATATTAGGTGATTCTATAAAACAAAAAAACTCCGAAGGTATCTTCGGAGTTTTTCATTCTATGATTTTTTTAAACTTATTAGATAATCAGCATGGCATCTCCATAGCTGAAAAATCTATACTTCTCCTTAATAGCCACTTGGTAAGCTTCCATAATCAAATCAAATCCACCGAATGCCGCTGCATTCATGAGTAGTGTGGATTCTGGCAAATGGAAGTTGGTAACTAATGACTTTACGATTTTAAAGTCGTAAGGAGGAAAGATGAATTTGTCGGTCCAACCTTCATTCGCTTTGAGTCTGCCATTGGCGGATACGGAAGATTCTAGTGCTCTTAGAACGGTGGTTCCTATTGCGCAAACCTTTTTCTTATCATCCAAGACTTTGTTGACCAATGTAGCCGTGTCTTCTGGAACGATGTAGTTTTCAGAATCCATTTTGTGCTTGGTCAAATCTTCAACATCCACAGGTCTAAAAGTTCCTAAACCCAAGTGTAATGTAATAGCCTTGGTATCCACACCTTGCAGCTCCAGTCTCTTTAGCATTTGTCTGGTGAAGTGAATGCCTGCAGTAGGGGCAGCTACGGCACCAACTTTATCAGCATAGATTGTTTGAAATCTTTCTCTATCTTCTGGCTCAGTTTTTCTAGCGATTTCTTTTGGTAACGGTGTTTCTCCTAACTCGTCAATCGACTTGTAGAATTCCTCATCCGTTCCGTCAAAAAGGAATCTGATGGTCCTTCCTCTCGAAGTTGTGTTGTCGATTACTTCTGCAACCAAATCACCTTCTCCAAAATACAATTTGTTGCCTACTCTAATTTTTCTAGCAGGGTCTACCAACACATCCCAAAGGTGAAGTTCTTTGTTGAGTTCTCTCAGTAGAAAAACCTCAATTTTAGCTCCTGTCTTTTCCTTGTTGCCATATAATCTGGCAGGAAATACCTTGGTGTCGTTGAGGATTACACTATCACCCTCATCTAAATAACTGATTAAATCTTTGAATACTTTATGCTCGATCTCCCCAGTATCCTTATGCACGACCATCAATCGAGACTCGTCACGGTTTTCGGTAGGATAAAGCGCTAGCAATCCTGGTGGGAGGTCAAATTTGAATTCTGATAATTTCATCTGTTTGTATTTTATTTAATCAGTACATGAAACACGCCAGTACGATTTGTTGCACTCGTGGTTTGCTTCATCTAAATCTGTTTTTTGGAATGGATTCTGAATTGAATAAATGGTTGAAAAAGGAAGTTTAAAATATTCAATTGCATTCATGTAATAAAAGTAACGATTGTACGACCAATACGTCAAAATAAGAGGGCAAAATTAGTAAATTGTTCTGATAAATATTGCTCGTAAATAAATTTATTATAAGATGTTGATTTTCCGGTTGATTTGGGAGAGTTTCAGGTTTGCTTTCAATGCCCTCAAGATGAATATGATGAGGACGGTCTTGTCATTCCTTGGGGTTACGATTGGTATTTTTGCAATTATTTCGGTTTTTACCTTGGTGGATTCCCTGCAGCGAAACATCAATAACAGTCTCAATTTTTTAGGCGCTGATAATATCATCCTTGAAAAGTGGCCTTACCAGTTTGGGGGTAAATTCTACCCTTGGTGGAAGTATTACCAAAGACCGAATCCAGATTATGAGGAATTCAAGTATTTGCAAGCAAACCTGGTAAATCATGATGGAATAGCTATTTATGCCTACAAATCGAATATTACCGCTAAGCAAGGAAGCAGTAGTAGTTCGGGGTTAAATATGATTGGTGTGTCTTATGGCTACAAAGATATAAATGACCTGCAACTGCAAGCCGGACGATACTTTAGTATTCAGGAAACCGAGAATGCAAGTAATGTCGCGCTTATTGGTCAGCGTTCTGCAAGCGAACTTTTTCCGTTTCAATCGGCACTAGGTAAAGAAGTAAAAGTCAAGGGTACTAAGTTTAGAGTGATAGGGGTGATAGAAGAAGAAGGAGAAGCCTTGTTAGATACACCTAGTAATGATGATAATATCTTGATTCCCTATAAAACCCTTAGTAAATTCTATTTAGTGAGTAAGCACAAAGGTTTGGGTTCGTCTATTAATATCAAAGGAATGGCGGATGACCCTGGTCAAGAACGACTGGAAGGAGAACTCACTGGATTGGTGCGTAAGAAGAGAGGCCTTAAGCCGAAAGAGGATAACAGCTTTGCTATGAATCGGCCAGAGGCGTTTGCTACTTTCTTGAGTCAGATTTTTGGTGTGTTGAATGTAGCTGGCTGGATCATTGGTAGTTTTTCTATTCTGGTGGGTGGCTTTGGGATTGCCAACATCATGTTTGTATCCGTTCGTGAGCGAACGAATATAATAGGCATTCAGAAGTCACTAGGAGCAAAAAATAACTTCATTCTTTATCAGTTTTTGTTTGAGTCTATTTTCCTAAGCCTGTTTGGGGGAATGTTCGGTATTTTTTTGGTTTACCTATTGACGTTTTTAGACTTGGGCAGTCTGGAGCTTATTATGAATTTGAAAAATATAGCAATAGGACTGAGTGTCTCGGTGGTGATCGGAGTAATATCAGGAATTGTTCCTGCTGGTATGGCAGCCAAAATGGATCCGGTTATAGCCATAAGGTCATAAAAAAAGTCCCGATTCATCGGGACTTTGAAATTTTCCAGGATTTTATGAAATCTTTAGTTTTAAATAGCTGATTTCAATTTTTTAATTTTTCCCGTAAGCTTTCTTAATTTTCTGCAGCCACACTGTCAACAGCCTCTACGGCTTCAGTAGCTAAAGAGTCCACTGCTTCCATTGCTTCTTCAGCCATGTCAGTAGTTTCTTCCACTGCTTCTTCTACAGCTTCAGTAGCTTCTTCCATTGGAGCCTCTTCTGTGCTTTCAGATGAGCTTTTAGAGCCACATCCTACTACAAACAAAAAACTCATTGCCGCAGCAATCAAACTAAGGTTTCTTAAAAACTTCATAAATACGAATTGGTTTAGTGAAACTTGAAGCTAGAACGTAATTTTCACTTTACCAAGAAAAAATGTTAATGTTTGTTAACGGTTTGACTCAACATGCTGATTTGCAGTGATTTGTGAGTCAGTCGTTGAATTGGTTCATTGTTCTGGAAATTCCAATCGTGCAAAAAGAAAGTACCATATCACAGGCTTTGTCCATGTCGAATGGCAGGTTTTCTAGTTGCTCTTTTGAGAATTGACTCAATACATAATCGACCTGTTGCCCTTTATGGAAATCATTGCCTATGCCAAATTTTAAACGAGCATAATTGTTGCCGCCGGTTTGCTCGTCAATATTTTTCAAGCCATTGTGGCCAGCGTTACTTCCTTTGGCTCTCATACGAAGATTGCCATGAGGAAGAGCTATGTCATCTGTAATTACTAGTATATTCTCCTTGGTTACTTTAAGGTCTTGCATCCAAAAGTTAACAGCCTTGCCACTAAGATTCATGTAGGTCGTAGGTTTGATCAAGTGGATGGTTCTTCCTTTGTATTTGAATTCACATTTGTTGGCCAGTTTGGTGTGTTCGAATTTCGCACCCTGGGCCTCTGCCAATCGGTCTAAAACCAAGAAGCCAATATTGTGACGAGTGAGTTCATACTCTGGGCCAATATTGCCAAGGCCTGCTATGAGATATTTCATTCGTTTGTTTTTAGGAGAAAATTAATACTTATAAAAATTAGTCAAAAAAAAATCCTACTCGAAGAGCAGGATTTTTGAAATTTTGTTTTCAGTAGCTTATTCAGCTGCAGGTGCCTCAGCTCCTTCTGCTGCCTCTTCGCCTTCAGCTCCTTCTTCACCTTCGCCTTCTAATTCGTCAGCTGACTTGCCTCTCAATGCTCTAGGTACTTCTACCACTGCAATTGATGCTTGTGGAGTATCCAAGATTTCAAAGTTGTCAGTAATTACGTCACTTACTTTGATGGCTTTACCGAAATCAAGCTCTGTAATATCAAGGTCGATATGCTCAGGCATGTTTTTAGGCAAGGCTTTGATAGACAATGATCTTCTTTTGTGGATCAAAGTACCACCGTTAGATACACCTTTAGATACACCTGTCAAGTGAACTGGAATATCCATTTTGATAGTCTTGCCAGTGAACCACTGCAAGAAGTCAACGTGTACAATCATTTCACTTACTGGGTGAAATTGAATGTCCTGCATGATACAGTCATACTCAGCTCCTTCAACGTTCACTTTTACAAAGTGTGCTTCAGAAGTATAAACCAATTCTCTGAAAAGAATTGCTGGTGCGTAGAAGTGAATTTGTTCTTCGCCACCGTAAATTACACATGGTACATGGCCTTCGGCACGAAGATTTTTCGCTTCAGTTTTGCCGAGATTCGCTCTTTTATACCCTACAATCTCTATAGTTTTCATACTACTTTAAATATATTATTGAATAAATAATGAACTAATTGATTCGTGGTCATGGATTTTTCTGATCGCTTTCGCGAACAACTCTGCCATACTTGCCACTTTAATTTTCGAAGATTGACCTTCGTTTATCTTTATACTGTCTGTTACGACCAATTCTTCCAATTCAGAATTGTCTACATTCTCGTAAGCCTTACCAGATAGAATTGGGTGCGTACAGAATGCTCTCACAGATACAGCGCCTTTTTCTTTCAATAGATTGGCTGCTTTGGTCAAGGTGCCAGCAGTGTCAATGATATCATCGACCAGGATCACGTCCTTACCTTCTACATCTCCAATGACTTGCATAGAAGCTACTTCGTTAGCTCTTTTTCTGTGCTTGTCGCAAACGACCATTTCTGCTTCAAAGAATTTCGCAAACTCTCTTACTCTCTTCGTGCTACCAACATCTGGTGCTGCAAAAATTAAGTTGTCTAATTTTAAATTCTTGATGTATGGTACGAAAATAGAAGCACTTACCAAGTGATCAACCGGGATGTCGAAAAACCCCTGAATCTGATCAGCATGCAGGTCGCAAGTCATGAGTCTATCTGCTCCGGAAGCCTGTAGTACATTTGCCATTAGCTTGGCTGCGATCGAAACTCTTGGCTTGTCTTTTCTGTCCTGGCGGGCGTAACCATAATAAGGAACCACACAGGTTACAGATTTGGCACTTGCTCTTTTAGCTGCATCAATCATGAGCAAAAGCTCGATAAGGTTATCAGAAGGACCTGTGGATTGAATAATGAAAACGTCGCATCCACGAACCGTTTCGTTATAACTAAAAGAGAGCTCGCCGTCGCTGAATTTCTTGGAAGTAGAATTTCCAAGTGGTTTACCGTAACTATTAGCGATTTTGGTGGCTAATTCTTTGGAACCGTTTCCGGCGAAGATTTTAACTGCAGACATGTCTCGTGCGTTAGTGAAATAAAAGAAGCTATCTCAGTAGAGATAGCTTCTTTTTAGTTGGTCTACTAGGGCTCGAACCTAGACTCTTCTGGACCAAAACCAGACGTGTTGCCAGTTACACCATAGACCAGTGTAGTACCCCTTTTATTTTGGGAACACAAAAGTAGAGATTTGCTTGAATAATGCCAAGCGTTGGAACTAAAAAAGCTAAATAATTTTACTTTTTTTTACTTGTGTTCCTCTACCCAATCCTTGGCGTTTACAAATGCTTGAATCCATGGGGTAATTTCGTGTGATGAATCGGTGTGGTGTGCCCAGTTCCATGGAAAGAGTGAGCGTTCCAGGTGAGGCATCATGGCCAGATGTCTTCCGTCTTTTGAATATACACCCGCTACATTGTAATCTGATCCATTAGGATTGCCAGGGTAGGCTTCATTGGCGTATTTCATACAAACAGTATAGTCACTTTCTGCTTGTGGTAATTCAAATTTTCCCTCGCCGTGAGCTACCCATATCCCCATCCTTGTATTGGATAAATTGCCTAGCATCACAGAATCATTTTGAGGGATAGTTACATCCAGGAAGATTGATTCAAACTTGCCGGAAGCATTGTGAGCCATTTTTGGATGGTTTTCAATTTCAGGGAAGACTAATCCCAATTCCATCATAAGCTGACATCCATTACAAACGCCCAAGCTTAGCGTGTCGGGTCTGGCATAGAAATTCTTCAGTGCTGTATTGGCTTTCTCGTTGTAAAGGAAAGCACCTGCCCAACCTTTGGCTGATCCTAGTACATCTGAGTTAGAGAAGCCTCCTACAAAGACGATCATGTTGACATCCGACAAATCTTCTCTGCCAGCGATCAGATCCGTCATGTGTACGTCCTTCACATCAAAACCTGCGAGATGTAATGCGTAGGCCATTTCTCTGTCTCCATTCACTCCTTTTTCTCGGATGATAGCTGCTTTTGTGCCAGATTGTTCTTTTCTTTTTTGGTTGATACCCAGGTCGCCAAAGTGGCCTGTCCAGTTCGTTGGAAATTGATATTGTAGCGCTTGACTCTTATAGCTTTCAAATCTCGATTTAGCATCAGCAGCTGCTGTCTGATGTTGCTCTAGCAAATAAGAAGTTTTGAACCAAGTATCTCTTAACTCATCTATATTGAGAGAGAGGCCATTGATATTGAATGCTCTGTTCAGATTGACGGTGCCAATTTTTTCAAATGTGATTTCAGACAGTGCCTCCAAGGAAGCATCCTGAGCTACTTGAATAACCAAGGCAGGACTTTCGCTAAATGCAATCTGGGCTAAGTTGTTGCCTAAAGTTGTTAGGTCGATGTTAGCTCCACTTTGTGTAGTAGGGAAGTTCATTTCAAGCAGGGTAGTGATCAAACCACCCGCAGATACATCGTGGCCGGCCAATACATTTCCTTCTTTGATTAATTGTTGAACTGCTGCAAATGCTTTCTTAAAGTATCCTGCTTCAGGTGAAGTAGCTGGGTTGGTACCTACAGCATTTTTGATCTGTCCAAAACTGGATCCATCCAGAGCGAATGATCCATCTGATAAAGGAATATACAATAATGTTGAATCCTTTACTGGTTTAATGTCTGGTGTTATTGTTTGACGAATGTCAGAAACCTCACCTACAGTAGAGATGATCACTGTACCAGGTGAATCTACAGTTTTGCCATCGTTGTACTTCTGGGTCATTGATAAGGAATCCTTTCCGGTAGGAATGTTAATACCCAGGGCGATAGCATATTCACTCACAGCTTCTACTGCTTGGTATAGTCTGGCTCTTTCACCATCTGTTTTGGTAGGCCACATCCAGTTGGCGCTAAGCGATACGCCATCCAGTCCATGAGTCAATGGTGCCCAAATGATATTGGTTAAAGCTTTGGTAATCGCTAGTTGCGAACCTTTGGCTGGATTGGCTATGGCAGCTACAGGCGCATGCCCAATAGAAGTAGCAATACCTTTGTTATTCACAAAGTCCAATGCCATCACGGCCACGTTATTTAGTGGTAGTTGGATCTCGCCACAAGTCTGTTGTTTGGCTACTCGTCCGGTTACTGATCGGTCTACTTTATTTGTTAACCAATCTTTACAGGCCACGGCTTCCAACTGAAGCACTTGCTTCAAGTCTTCTACAAAATTGGCGTCATTGGCAGTTACCGATTGGTAAGGCTTTTGGAGCTTTTTGTCTTTCAATATGGTTTTTGGCGCAGAGCCAAACATATCCGAAAGCCCCCAGTCCATAGCTGCCTTTTCGCTGTCTTTGTGTTTCATGGTGAACTTCATGTCACCCGTGGCTTCACCAGCCACAAATAGCGGTGCTCTTTCTCGATCAGCTATTTCTTTCAGTCCAGGGATATCTTTGTCAGCAATTGCTAATCCCATTCTTTCTTGAGACTCGTTGCCGATGACCTCCTTATTAGAGAGAGTAGGGTCGCCTACAGGCAATTGATCAATGTTGATCTGACCTCCAATGTCTTCGATTAATTCAGAAAGGCAATTTAAGTGTCCCCCCGCACCATGATCATGTACAGAGACAATTGGATTGTTATCACTTTCTGCTAACGCTCTTAACGCATTAGCTACTCTCTTTTGCATTTCTGGGTTCGAACGCTGAATGGCATTGAGCTCTATGGCATTGGCCAATTCTCCTGTGGTGACAGAAGATACGGCACCACCTCCCATGCCGATGCGGTAGTTGTCGCCACCCATCACTACAATTTTGTCTCCTTTGGTCAATGGTTTTTTCTGTGCATCAGATAGTTTTCCGAAGCCTACACCTCCGGCCATCATGATTACTTTGTCGAAACCTTGCGTTTCGCCATTTTCTTCATGTTCGAAGGTGAGTACACTTCCGCAGATCACTGGCTGACCGAACTTGTTTCCAAAGTCACTGGCGCCGTTTGAAGCTTTGATTAGAATATCAAGTGGCGTTTGGTACAACCAATCTCGAGCTTCTATATTTTCTTCCCACTTTTTCCCTTTTTCTAGTCTAGGGTAAGAGGTCATGTACACTGCTGTTCCAGCCAATGGAATACTGCCTTGGCCACCAGCCATACGGTCTCTGATTTCTCCGCCTGAACCTGTTGCAGCACCATTGAACGGTTCTACGGTTGTCGGGAAGTTGTGTGTTTCCGCCTTAAGCGAGATCACGGAGTCTATGTCTTTGGTCTCGAAGAAGTCTGCCTTGTTCTGAGTCTTGGGTGCAAACTGCTCCATTTTTGGCCCTTTGACAAAAGCCACGTTGTCTTTGTAAGCTGATTCGATTTGTCCTGGATGAGTTTCAGAAGTTTTTCTGATAAGCTTAAAAAGCGAAGTTTCTTTTTCTTCGCCATCTATAATAAACTGACCATTGAAAATCTTGTGGCGACAATGTTCACTATTGACCTGAGAAAATCCAAACACTTCACTGTCGGTCAGTGGTCTGCCTAATCTTTCTGAAACACCTTCTAAATAAACTACTTCCTCTTCACTCAGCGCTAAACCTTCGCTTTGGTTGTAGCTTCTGATGTCTTCGATATCCTGTATTGGTTCAGGCTGATTGTTGATGATGAATACTTCTTCATTCAGCGCATCATACTTTTGATTGAGCATTGGGTCGAAGTGGCCCTCTGTATAAAACTCTTCGATTCTTTCAATGCCTTCGACGCCCATGTTTTGCGTAATCTCGACTGCATTGGTACTCCATGGAGTAATCATCTCCTGACGCGGTCCAATGAATGAACCAGCAAGATTTTTTTCACTCAATACCTCTGCATCTCCGAAAAGCCATTGAAGCTTTTTTATGTTGGCAGAGTCAAGGTCAGATTTTGATTTCAGAAGGTAGTAGGTGGTGGGGTTTTTCTTGAATATAAAGATCATCGAAGAAGGACTGTTTATAAGCCGCAAAAGTAAGATGATTGACTTAAAATTTGGGTATGGGATATAGTATTATTGCTGATTTTTCTTTGGTTACAGTTTGAATGAAACCGGGAGCGAAAGGATAAAGGATTGAGGGTTGCCTCTGGAAGTTCCTGGAATCCACTCCACCGGTGTTTCTTCGAATATTCTTAAGGCTTCCTGATCGCAGTCTGGACTTAATCCTTTGAGGATGTAATAGTCTGAAACTTGACCTTTTTTGTCAATCGTATAGACGATATGCACAGTACCCTGAAGTCCTATTTTTTTAGCACTTTTAGGGTATTTCATTTCCTTGGTCAGTTTTTCATAATACTTCGGGAAGCCAATTTCTGGTGATGGCAAAACATTAATTTGTGTATAGCTGTGTTTTGAACTATCTGTTTTTATGCTTGAGCCGCTAACCAGTTCTCCCCCCTTATATTTTTCAGTGTAAAAAGAGTTTCCATTTGGGTAGTACCCTTTCCATGTTCCACTTCTCATGCCTTTATATATTTTTCCCTTGGCTGAAATGCTTAAGTCATCATAGTATTCAATCAGATTGCCCATTCCATCTTTGATTATTTGATTGCCAAGAGAGTCCCACGCATTATAGGTGCGGTGATTAATTTCAGTTGAATTGGAATACCCTGTGTATTCTCGTTCCAAGGCTTTGACTCCATTGGGATACCAGAAAACGTAGCCGCCAAAAATGTGACCATTTTTCAGTTGGTATTTTTCTTTAAGCTGACCGCTTTCATAATACTCGACTCCAATACCAGTTTGTTGGCCACTTTTATCATATGTCTTTTTTGCTTTAGCCTTTCCGTTAGAAATGAATTTCTCAGTGACTTTTCCCACAAAATAATTTTTGCCTGCAGGCATAGCGCCTGTGGCTGAGTAGTAGGCCATATTTTGATCTACTTGATTTCCTGCTTTGTCAAAATATAGAGTTCTACTAGCTTGAGCTATACAAATACCCTGAATAAAGAGGCAAATGATGAGTAATTTATAAGGATTTGGATTTGTTAAGAACGTCAGATACTTCGGCAAAAGATTCATTCAAAAGTTTGGTATGTCCTGTGTCTAAGATAATGACTTTAGCTTTTGGGATTTGATTTAAGAAATAGAAATGTCGTTTGGGCTGAATGATTTTATCGTATTTACCGAAAATAACCGTGGACTGAAAATTGCCAGCGTTGATCCTTTTGATAAGCTCGAGTTGTCGCATCCTAAATTTTCGCAAAGTAATCCAAGAATGATAGACTCTCATCCGCTGTTCCTCATCTTGGAGCTGAGCTCGCGAAAAGTCAATGGTCCATTGGTTAAATAGTTTTGTTTTTTCAATCAAGGAGAGAAAAATAAAAAACGGTTTGGGGTTTTTCATGAAGAAACCGAACAACTGCTCCGAACCCAAAGGAAAAGTAGCGAACTCATAGGAGCTACGTTTCACGATGCCATCAGGAGCAATAAGTATACAATGATCGATTCGATTTTCGAAAGACTTTAGCGTGCTAGCCGTGTATCGACCACCTAAACTGTATCCCAAAACTGAGAAGTGATTAATCTTCAGGTGATTTAGAAACCCATCAAATATGTCTTTCCATTCATTTTGGTGTAAATATTTTGGGCCTTCTTGCCGACGGCTTTTTCCATGAAAAAGCAAGTTGATACTCACTATTTGGTGGTCATCGAGTTTTGTAGATAAGTCATTGAATACCATTAAGTTTTGACCAAATCCGTGAAAACAAACTAGCTTTTTTACGCCCTTACCAAAGAGAGCATATTCAAGTTGAATGGACGAGGAATAAGTATATAGTTGGGGTGAATGGTTCATTGCGGACAAAAAAATACCAGAAAAATTCGAACAAATATTGATTTTGTTCGTAGAAACTTCGGAAACTTTTGGTAAACATAAAGTTTCCTTAGTTTCTTTGCGGTACAATGATTAATAATACGAAGGAGAAAATATTAGAAAACGCTGAAGCACTATTTAATAGATATGGGGTGCGCAGTGTGTCTATGGATGATATAGCAAGAGAGCTCGCGATTTCTAAAAAGACGATATATCAGTTTTTTAAGGATAAAGACGAACTGGTTACACTTATCACGAAGGGGCATATAGATCGTGAGCGATCAGAAATGGCCACAGTGAAGTCTTCTGCCGAAAATGCTATTGACGAATTGTTCAAACTTTCACATTGTATTCGAGAGCATGTCAAGGAGATTAATCCTTCTATGCTGTTTGACATTCAAAAATATCACCCGAATGCTTGGGCACTTTGGCTAGAATACAAGGGTGTTTTTATTAAAAACACTATTCTGGATGTCATTGCAAGAGGCAAAAGCGAGGGATATTTTAGAAAAGTACTAGATGCAGAAATAATTTCAACGTTCCGTGTGGAGTCTATAGAACTGAGTTTTGATGAAAAGATATTTCCAAGAGACAAATTTGATTTTACCGAGGTACAAATGACACTTTTTGATCATTTCGTACACGGACTAATGACCGTAAAAGGTCAAGAACTATATGATAGCTTGATAGATGCTAAATCTTATGAGAGTAATTAAACAACCAATACTTTTACTACTACTTACAATGGGTTTTGTGGCAGTTCACCAGGTGAGCTTGGGCCAAAACTCCGAGTCGATGAGCGTCTCTTTGCAGGAGGCGATTGATTATGCTTTAGAGAATAACCAGCAGGTGAAAAACGCCAGATTGGAAGAGGAAATTGCTGACAAGCAAGTCGGTGAAATTCTTGCTGACGGACTGCCTCAGGTCAATGCAAATGCAAGCCTGATGCACAACTATAAGATTCAACAGACTATTGTAGAGTCTTCAAATGGATTTCCACCAGGAGTTCCGGAAGGAGAGGCTGTTGCTCTAGAGTTTGGAATTCCTTATACATCTGGTTTTGATTTTGGACTAACTCAGATGGTATTCGATGGTTCCTTTTTTATTGGATTGGAAGCGGCAAAAACTTTTACCCAACTTTCTAAGAAAGACCATATTAAGACAAAGATTGATATTGCAGAGGCAGTATCTAAGGCCTATTTTGGAGTACTGGTAAATGTAGAGCGGTTGGCTCTGGTTGAACGTAACTATTCCAGACTGGATTCTTTGTTACAAGAAACTGAAGTAATGTACGAGAATGGGTTTGCTGAGAAAATTGATGTGAATAGGGTCAAGGTGCAGTTTAATAATGTGAAGGTGGAGAAAGAAAACTATCAGCAGATTGTTGATTTGTCTAAATCACTTCTCAAGTTTCAAATGGGACTGAAGCCAAATACTCCTTTGCAGCTTACCACAGAAATTCAATCTATTGGATATTTTAATTTCGAACAATCGAAAGGTTTTGCTTATGAGAATCGAATCGAGTATTCACAAATGAATATACAAAAGGAACTCAAGCAATTGGATATAAAAAATGTGAGAGCCAAATACTATCCAAAAATTGACCTGGTGGCCAACTATGGTAGGAATACCGGTAACACATCGTTGGGTGATGTGTTCACTGATCAGTGGTTTGGTGCGGGTGCGATAGGATTGCGAGCGACTGTACCCATTTTCGACGGTATGAGAAAGAGGCGTCAAGTGCAACAAAGACAATTGCAAGCTCAACAAATAGACTATTCTTTGAATTTGCTGGAGAATAATATTGATGTGGAAATCGAACAGGCGCTCACTACCTATAATAGGCAAATCGAAATGATGCAGGCACAGCGTGAAAATATGGAGCTGTCTCAAGAGGTATACGAAGTAGCCAAAATCAAAT
This sequence comes from Reichenbachiella sp., assembly GCF_965233835.1. Classification (GTDB taxonomy): domain Bacteria; phylum Bacteroidota; class Bacteroidia; order Cytophagales; family Cyclobacteriaceae; genus Reichenbachiella. The sequence goes on along the minus strand of NZ_OZ247585.1, from coordinate 4,373,358 downwards.
ACAATGAGGGGGTTGGTTCCAACATTGAAGTAATCGATGCAGATGCCACATTTAAACAAGCACAAATAAACTATTACAATGCGCTTTATGATGCGCTGATATCAAAAATTGACCTGCAAAAAGCCTACGGTGTTTTGCTATAAATTCAACAACGAAAAACTAACAATCATGACAAAATATATTTATCTACTGGCCATTGTTGTCCTTGCGAGCGCATGCGGTGGTGGTGAAGCGGACCTTGATGCCAAAAAAGCTTCTTTGTCTGAAATGAAAGCACAGGCTGTAGAGCTCCAGGCTCAAATAAAGTCTTTGGAAAAGGAAATAGCAGAGATGGATCCTTCCTTCTTGGAAGCGACAAGTAACTCTGTACTGGTAACGGCAATTACAGTTAAACCAGAGTCTTTCAAGCACAAAATAGAAGTTCGTGGAGGAGTAGAGTCTCGACGGAACGTAAATGTAAGTGCTAAGATTCCAGGTGAAATCAAAACGGTATATATAAAGGAGGGTCAAAATGTAAAAGCAGGTCAAACTTTGATCGTGTTGGACGATGAGGTGACTAGAAACAATATTGCAGAACTTGAAACGGCTTTGGAATTGGCAACTGTTGTAGCTGAAAAACAGGCAAATCTCTGGAAAAAGAATATTGGAACTGAAATTCAATATTTACAGGCTAAGAATAATAAAGAGTCTTTGGAGAGAAAGTTAGCGACCGCTAAGTCTCAATTGAGACAAAGTAGAATTGAGGCGCCTTTTTCAGGCAGTATAGATGCCGTGATAGCGAAAAAAGGTGAAATGGCTCAACCAGGTATGCCACTTCTCAGAATTGTAAACCCGAATGATATTCATATCAATGCGGACGTTTCTGAGCGGTACATAGGCAAGTTCAAGAAGTCTGATCCAGTTGAAATTTACTTTCCTTCACAAGACAAGAGATTGAAGTCAATTATCAAGTCTGTTGGTCAAGTGATTAACAGTCAGAATAGAACCTTTGAAATCGAGATTTCCCTTCCTAAGCTAGATTTTCCTGTAAAACCGAATCAGGTGGTGGTTTTGAATTTAGAAGATTACAACAATGATGTAGCTTTTAAGTTACCTACCAAATTGATTCAGAAAGATCAGAAGGGAAGTTATGTGTATGAATTGGTGAAAGATGGAGAAAATATGGTGGCTAAAAAGTTGCACATTCAGACCGGATTGTCATTCAACAATGAGACAGAAATTGTGCAAGGTGTGAAGGAGAATCAGAAAATTGCTTTTAAAGGATACCGAGAATTGTCTGAAGGAGCTATTGTGAAGATGATCAATGAAGGAGCGACTCAGTCCAATTCCAATACGGCCGCAAAATAAACTCAAACAATATTTAACCAAATTTTATCATGGCTGAGAATAAGCAAGATGAAAAGAAAATAAATAAGCAATTTGGGCTTACCACGTTGTCCCTGACTAACAGGACAACAGTGATGGTGATTACCTTCCTGATTGTGACTATGGGTATTTCCACATATATCACTTTACCAAAGGAAAGTTTTCCAGAGATACAGCAGCCCATTGTTTACATAGGGACACCGCACCCAGGTAATTCGCCTGTGGATATGGAAAACCTAATCACTCGACCGATTGAGAAGGAACTCAATACAATCGCCGATGTAGATGAAATCAAATCGACATCGGTTCAGGACTATTCTACAATTATTGTAGAGTTTACCCCAGATACGGAAATAGAAGATGCATTAACTAAGGTGAAAGACGCGGTGGACCGAGCGAAGCCTGAGTTACCGTCTGACTTGGAAAATGATCCTAATGTGTTTGAGATGAATTTTTCTGAGTTTCCAGTTCTAAATATCAATTTATCGGGGGATTACAGTATTCGCCAACTCAATGATTATGCTGAGTATCTGGAGGATGAAATTGAAAAACTGACAGAAATTTCAAAGGTTGAAATTCGTGGGATTGATGAAAAAGAAGTTCGTGTAAATGTTGACCCATATCAGATGGAGTCTCGTTTGGTCAATTTCGGTGATATCGAAAATGCTGTAAGAGCGGAGAACATTACCCTTTCAGGTGGTAACCTTAAAGAAGGGGATATCAGACGTTCTATTCGTGTGGTTGGAGAGTTCGAAAGGCCAGAGGATTTGTTGGATGTGGTAATCAAAAACGAGAAAGGCAACATTGTCTATCTCGGAGATATAGCAGAAGTCGAGTTTGACTATAAAGAAAAGCAGAATTATGCTCGATTAGGTGGACAGCCTGTAGTGATGGTAGATGTGATCAAAAGAAGTGGTGAAAACCTCTTGATCGCCACAGATAAAATCAATGCCATCCTTGAAAATGCAAAGAAGAATGTCTTTCCAGCCAATTTGGAAATCACAATTACCAATGACCAGTCTCAGCAAACTCGGGATATGGTGGATAGTTTGGAAAACAACATTATTTCTGGGGTTATTCTGGTAGTACTTGTTTTGCTCTTCTTCCTTGGATCAAGAAATGCCTTATTCGTAGGAGTGGCCATACCACTGTCTATGTTCATGTCTTTCCTTGTACTCGGGGCGTTTGGCATTACGATCAATATGATGGTTTTGTTTTCATTGATCATGGCATTGGGTATGCTAGTGGATAATGGTATTGTGGTTGTAGAGAATGTTTATCGTTTGCGTGAGGAAGGCTTGTCAGCCTTTGAAGCCACTAAACGAGGCGTAGGAGAAGTTGCGCTACCTATTATTGCATCTACTGCCACTACTTTAGCAGCATTTTTACCTCTGGCCTTCTGGCCAGGAATTATGGGCGAATTCATGAAGTACCTACCTATTACCCTAATGGTAACTCTGGGTTCTTCATTGTTTGTGGCTTTGGTTATCAATCCTGTATTGATCGCCATTTTTATGAAATTAGATTCTGGTGAAAAAAGAAACGATCGTAAGATTTTAACCATTATTGGAGCAGCCCTTGTGATTGGCTTGATGTTCTTGGTGATGGGTTCTGCCGTATTTAGCAATCTGGCGTTTGCCGTAGCTTTAATTACCGGTGTGAATGTATACGTCTTGGTGCCACTTTCTAGAAGATTTCAGAGTGTATTCTTGCCTTGGATTGAGGGCATCTATAGCAAAACGCTTAAATATGCACTGGCTGGATGGAAACCTTACGCCTTCTTCTGGGGAACTGTAGGTATGCTTTTCTTCTCATTCGTGTTGATGGCAATTTTTCCTCCCGAGGTAGAATATTTCCCAAAAACAGACCCTAAGTATATTAATGTTTTCATTGAATATCCTATTGGGACGGATGTAGAAACCACCAACACCTTTGCTGAAAAAATTGAGGCTAGGGTGATGGAGGTGATTATGCCATACATGGGAATCGTAGAGTCTGTAATTGCCAATGTAGGAGAGGGCACGGCTGATCCCAATGACTCTTCTGCATTTGGTCAGAAGTCCACCCCGAATAAGGCAAGGATTACCGTCGATTTTAAGGAGTTTAAAGATCGAAATGGCATTTCCACAAAGGATGCGCTGGATGATTTAAGGAATGCAATGCGAGGTCACCCTGGTGTATTAGTAACAGTAGATCAAAATGCAGACGGACCACCGGCAGGTAAGCCAATCAGTATTGAAATTTCTGGAGACAATTTCGAAACCCTGATTGATGTGTCCGAGCGTATGAAGAGCTATATCAACAACTCAGGAATCGAGGGTATTGAAAAACTCAAGATGGATCTTGAGACTGGTAAGCCAGAATTGATCGTAAACATTGATCGCGAGAAGGCAAGAAGATTTGGTCTTTCTACTCAGTCCATTGCCATGGAGGTCAGAACAGCACTCTTTGGAAAGGAAATTTCTAAGTACAAAGAGGGTGAAGATGATTACGAAATTCAACTCAGGTTGAAGGAGAAATATCGATACGATGTAGATGCCCTCATGAATAAGAGTGTGGTGTACAGAAACCAAACCAGTGGAGAAATGCGAAGCATACCCATCAATTCGGTAGCGAAAGCGGAGTTGAGTTCTACTTATGGTTCGGTAAGAAGAAAGGATCTTAAGCGAGTGGTTACCATCAGTTCTAATGTGATCGGTGGATATAATCCAACACAAATCAATGATCAAATAAAGGAGTTGTTAACCAGTTTTGACTTGCCCGTGGGTTACGAGTACAAATTTGGTGGAGAGCAAGAAAAGCAAGCTAAAGAAATGGCTTTCTTGAGTAAGGCGTTGATGATCGCTGTGTTTATGATATTCCTGATCATTGTTTCACAGTTTAATAAGGTAACAGCTCCTTTTATCATCATGATGTCTGTAGTACTAAGTACCATTGGTGTCTTCTTAGGCTTGGTTATTTTTGGAATGAAGTTCTCTGTGGTGATGACCATGATTGGTATTATTTCGTTGGCAGGTATTGTGGTAAACAATGCTATTGTATTAATTGACTTTATTGAATTGAGCCGAGATAGAAAGCGTGCTGAGCTGGGAGTTGACAAGCTGCCATTCGAAGAGATTGTGAATTCAATTATTACCGCTGGAGCCACCAGACTTCGCCCGGTACTACTTACAGCAATCACCACGATACTAGGTTTGATTCCGTTGGCAGTAGGTATCAATATTGACTTCTTGAAATTATTCTCAGTCTACGACGCAGATTTTTTCTTAGGTGGAGACAATGTAGCTTTTTGGGGGCCAATGTCATGGACGATCATTTATGGATTGACCTTCGCGACGTTCTTAACGTTGATCATTGTGCCAGTGATGTATTTATTCTTTGCCAAGGTGAATAGGAAACTTGGGATAAGTTAAGATCCTATGAGCAAAAGGTAATAGAAGCGAGGTCTTGTAAAAGGTCTCGCTTTTTTTGTATCTTTTTAAAAGGAATTCGTGCATATATTTGCCGTCCAAAAAATGAGCAACAATTATTGACCAATGATAAACTTCGATGACACCAAAGTGGCATTCGCAGACAAGTCGAATTTTGATTTGAAAAGGATGCATTTTCTGTTCCTTACCATGAACAATCCTGCAATAGCCAAGATTGGGATTTGGATGACCGTCTTTGCCTTGAAAATTCATTTGCCAATCAAGTGGATGATCAAAAAAACCATTTTTGCTCAGTTTTGTGGAGGGGAGTCTTTAGAGGATTCAAAAGGGACTGTAGAAAAATTGGCGGCATCAAATATCCATACCATATTGGATTACTCTGTAGAAGGCGAGGAGTCGGAGAAGGTGTTCGATTTCAACCGAGATGAGATCATTCGCTCGTTAGAGATGGCGTCAAATAACACGCATATTCCAACTGGAGTAATGAAACTTACTGGTTTCACAGCTTTTGATTTACTAGCCAAAAAGCAAAGTGGAGACCCGTTAACTCCTGATGAATCCAGTCGATATGAGACATTTCTAGAAAGGGTAGACCAGATTTGTGCTAAGGCAGTGGAAGTGCACAAATACCTTTTCATTGATGCAGAAGAAACCTGGATTCAGGATGTAATTGACGAGGTAGTATATGCCATGATGGAGAAGTACAATAAGGAAACAGTGTACATATTCAACACCTATCAGATGTATCGAACGGCATCCTTACAAAATTTGAAAGATGCACATCAATTGGGATTAGACAAAGGTTTCAAAATAGGTGCTAAGCTTGTTCGGGGAGCCTATATGGAGAAGGAACGAGAAAGAGCAGAACGCAAAGGATATCAAGACCCGATTCAGCCGAACAAAGAAGCTTCGGACAAAGACTACGACGCGGCGGTTACCTATTGTTTAGAAAATATCAATGAAGTTTATCTGTGTGCGGGAACACACAATGAGAACAGCTCCAGGCTTACCGCTGAGCTCATGGATCACCATGGTATAGCCAAGGCTGATCCGAAAGTCTATTTTGCACAGCTCTATGGAATGAGCGACAATCTATCTTATACATTGGCGAACGAAGGTTACAATGTAGCTAAGTATGTCCCTTATGGGCCAGTTGCTAAGGTTTTACCTTATTTAATGAGGCGTGCAGAAGAGAATACTTCTATTGCCGGACAAAGCAGCCGTGAATTCACTTTGGTGAAAAAGGAGATTGCCCGACGAAAGTCGAAATAATATTGACTCTTACTTCTCATAAAGTTTAAAATCTGGAAGAGATTAATCTTTACCGCAAGGTTTGTACAGCCTTTTTGTCTGATACTATTTTATCATCAGTACTTATTTTGATTGGTAATTTTTGAACACTGCTTTTTGGTTGGTCAAAAATGATTAACTTCCGAGTTTTTACATGGGACCCTTGCTGCTAATATGCAAAAAATGCGTCTGATAGACTGAGTATATGTTTTTAGTTTGGTGCCCCAGAAACGATATTTTTTATACCAAAAATGCACTAGCGAATGAGTACAAGCAGTGAGAAGAGAGAGCCTTCGCTTATTGAGGCATTCATACCTATAATATTCCTCATAGTTTTTTTATCCGTCAATGTTTCCATCTTCGGAGATGATGCCCTTTCCGGATCCAACCAGATTGTTTTAATTCTGTCCGCCATGGTAGCGGCCATATTGGCCTCACGTTTGGGATATAAATGGAAGGATATCGAAAAGTCTATGGTTAAGAGCATTACTTCAGCCATGGGCTCAATATTGATCTTATTGATGATAGGCTCCTTAGCCGGGAGTTGGTTGATTAGCGGGATCGTACCTGCTATGATTTATTACGGACTTCAGATTCTAAATCCCACTATATTCCTTTTTGCGGCATGCATAGTTTGCGCTATCGTATCTATGGCTACAGGAAGTTCATGGACCACGGCGGCGACAGTTGGTATCGCTTTGATTGGTATTGGTCAGGCGATGGGAATACATGAAGGAATTGTTGCAGGAGCAATCCTGTCAGGTGCATATTTTGGTGATAAGATGTCACCACTTTCGGATACAACGAACCTCGCACCGGCCATGGCTGGCACAGACTTGTTTACTCATATCCGATATATGGTCTACACAACCTTTCCATCGATCGCAATAACGTTGGTGATCTTTCTGGTTATGGGCTTTTTCAATACCACTACAGAGGCAAACGTGAATACCGGAGAGGTATTAGAAGCGATATCTTCGAAGTTTTACATATCAGGGTGGTTGTTTATTGTTCCTGTGGTTGTGATTATACTAATCGTGAAGAAGGTGCCGGCTTTTCCTGCTTTGATGGTTGGAACTTTGTTAGGGATTTTGTTTGCCCTGATTTTCCAAAGAGAGGTAATTAGCGAAGTGTCAGGTTATTCTGGTGAGTACTGGAAGACCATGTTTGTAGGAGTGATGAAGGCCTTGTACGGACATGTGGGTGTCACAACCTCTAATGAAATGGTGAACGAACTCTTGAGTTCGGGAGGTATGTTTAAAATGCTGAATACCATCTGGCTGATTATGTCTGCCATGATGTTTGGTGGAGTAATGGAAGGTGCAGGTATGCTCAGAGTCATTGCTCAGGCCATTATGAAAAGGATTGAGTCGAGCGGAGCATTGATTGCTTCTACTGCAGGCACTTGTATGTTCTTCAACGCCACTGCTTCCGATCAATATCTTGCTATTGTGGTGCCAGGAAGAATGTATGCTGACCTATACAAGGAAAAGGATTTGGCTCCTGAAAATCTAAGCCGAACATTGGAGGACTCTGGGACGGTAACTTCTGTGCTGGTACCTTGGAATACCTGTGGCGCTTATCACTCCAGTGTCTTAGGTGTAGGCGTCTTAGCTTTTGCTCCGTATTGTTTTTTTAATATCATTAGCCCTTTTATGACTATATTATTCGGATATTTAAAAATTAAGATTCGAAGACTGAGTGACAAAAAATAATATTTGAATGAAGATTAGGAAGATTACGAAGCAGGAAGTTAACGCACTTCCGTTGATGAAATATGAAGGGGAGTATCAGATAATCGACGAAGAAAGTCAAGTAAAGGAAGCAGTTGAGGCTCTCAGAGAGGCCGAAATTATAGGTTTTGATACAGAAACAAAACCAGCGTTTAGAAAAGGGGAGTCCTATCCAGTGGCCTTGTTACAGCTGTCGTTGCCAAATATGGCATTTTTATTTAGGCTCAATAAAATCAGCCTTTCAGAAGATATTGTGAGTCTTTTTGAGGACTCAAAGATAAAAATTGTTGGGATTGGTATTCGAGATGATATCAAGGATTTACAGAAACTGAGAAATTTCAAACCCAGTGGATTTGTTGATCTTAATGAGCTTGGAGCTACACTCGGATTTGAAAGTATCGGGGCAAGAAATTATGCCGGTATGTTTATGAATCACAGGATTTCAAAAAGTCAGCAAGTATCCAATTGGGAAAACGAGGTCTTGACTGAATCTCAAATAAGCTATGCAGCTACAGATGCATGGATATGTCTGGATATCTATAACAAAATGATGGAAATTCAGGCAAAGTCTAACTAAGCCTCATTATTTCCGGATATTTTCAGAAACCATTGCAATCCTGCTTGCTAAAATATTTCTATATTTATTGTTAGGCAGCGTATTGGGTTTCTAACCCTTCTCAATTGAATCAAACAGCGCATGAATAATCTAAGAAAAAAGCAGACCAACCAACTGAACCATCTGAAAAATATAGTGGCCTTCAGAGAATTGATGGAAGGTTCTGATGTGAATATTGTCTACCTCGGTAAGATTACCCAAAATACAATCAATGGTATCACCGCCATGACGGAGGAAGACATGACAGATAAAAAAGAGGATAAAAAAGTATCCCGTCGTGTGTATCACGTGATGATTGAAGCGCTTCAAAATATTTGTAAACACGCGGACAGCACAGCGGAATATGCCTCAGACAGTCTGGAAGATGGATTGGCTAAAGATGGAATATTTCTGATTGGCGACAATGACTATGAGTATTATGTAACTACTGGTAATCAAATTTCACTCGACAATGCCGTAAGACTTCGGGATATTTTGGATCGGGTAAACTCTTTGGACAAAGAAGAACTTAGAGCATTGCACAAAACGACCATGGAGAATACCACCATTTCCGAAAAGGGGGGTGCAGGTTTAGGGTTTATTGATATTAAGAAAAGAACGGGAACGGAATACGAGTATTACTTTGAGCCGTTAGATGCAGAACATTGTTTCTTCATTCTAACCATTCGAATTAGGAAAGAAGACGCTTAAGGTTTAAGTACAATTTGTCAGATTCATGTCCTTTCAAGGACCAACCAAGAAAATTTGCTTTTATTTCATTAAGAAATTCATTATATTATTTTAGAAAACCATGCTGTATTGGCCTTATAACAAGCACTGGTACAGGATAAGTGGTTTTACCTAATATTAAATTTAGGTACAAAAACGTATTGAAATGAGGTATAATAATCTCTAATATTGAATCTTAGAATAATTATAGACCATTTTAATAAAATAGAATTTAGAATAGTTCGATTACGGCAATGGATGGATACTTTATAAGACCCACAGGTACTACCCCATCGGTTAACTTCCGACCTGGAAATGGTGAGTTGGAACTTCGTGGAAATTCTATGCCTGATGATCCATTGAGCTTTTATGGACATGTTTTCAGTCATTTGCCGGCATTGGACAATGAAGAGTTGAAAGCAATCAACGTCAACTTTGCCCTCAAGAACATTGAAGACTCTAGTACATACCTCCACATTCTGGTAAAAAAGTTGATCTCGCTTTCTTCGGAAAAAAGGCCGCTTAATATCACTTGGTTTTATGAAAAAAACCGCACAAACATTCTTGAAATAGGACGTGAAATAAGTGAACATTATAATCATCCTTTCAAATTTGTTGAGGTATTCAAAATCAAGGATCAGTTGCGTCAGGCTTCCTAAGTTAAGGTTCTTAATTCTCTGTTTTCATTTTTGGTTTATTATGTGGATTTCTTCTGAAAGAAAGGAGGAGGTTGATATTGATAATTTATCCCCTTCTAAATGATTTGAAAGTTATCATTTAATTGTAGAATCATGTATATTAGAAAAAACCAATAAGACCTGATTTTTTTAACAACAATCAATAGGGCCGATGTGTGGTATCGGTGTAAAACAGAGTATGAAAAGAAAGTTTGTTTTTTTTATCGTTGCTATTACCCTACTCTTCGGTTTGAATACTTCTAAGGTGAAGGCCAATATACAAATGCCTGGTCTCGTATTCAATGCTCCTTATCTGATGATCCCCCAAGAGAACCCAGATGTGTCAAGGGCTCAAAATTCTTCACTTGGTATCACGATCCTTCTGGTTGTTGTCCTGCTGGGTGCTTCGGGAGGTGCTTATTACTACATTTCCACTTTGCGTAAAGAAGTTTTTTCAAAGGACCTTCAACTCAATGACTTTCACCGTCAGCTGAAAACCAAAGAGGCGCATGTAAATAAGCTTCAACAAGCTTATCAAAAAACAGTAGGTCAGAAAAAGGAAATGAAACAAGTCTTCGCCAAAGAATATGACAAGCTTGTAGTCAAGTATAAAGAGCTGTTAAAGATTAAAGAAAAACTTTCCGAGCAGCAGGCTGCACGTGAAGAGCTTGAAGAAACAAGTAAAACACTGGAGAAAACTCAGGCCCTATTGCTTCAATCTGAAAAAATGTCCTCCCTCGGTCAGTTAACTGCCGGTATTGCCCATGAAATTAACAATCCGGTGAACTTCGTTGCCAATGGGGTAAATACATTGAAAGACAACTTTAAGCAGCTTAATGTTTTCATTGAAAACTACAAGCGTATATGCGAACTGGAGAGTCTGGAAGAGATAAAAAAATATTACAAGATACAGAGAGAAGATGACCATCATTTCAATGATCTTCAGACTTCTACAGAAGAATCGCTGGATGATGTGGAATATGGTACCACCAGAATTACGGAGATTGTAAACGGACTAAGGGTTTTTGCTCGCCATGATGAGGTTGAGATCAAGGAAGCCGACTTAAATCAGGTGGTGGAAAATGCCATTGTAATCCTCAAACCAAAATACAAGAAAAAGGCCAAAGTACTCAAAGACTTTGATTCCAATATTGACCCTATCAAGTGCTTACCTGGGCAACTGAATCAGGCGCTGGTTAACCTCATAGGAAATGCCTGTGATGCTATCGATTTTAAAGGTACAATCAATGTAAAGACTGAGGAGCTTGATGAAAGAAATGTGAAGATCTCAATTCGAGATAATGGTAAAGGGATGTCAGAAGATACAGTCAAGAAAATTTTTGATCCATTTTTCACTACTAAAGAGGTAGGCAAAGGTACCGGGTTAGGACTTGCCATTACTTATGGTATTATTGAAAAGCATAATGGTTCAATTACCGTAGAAAGTGAAGAAGGCAAGGGTACCGAGTTTGTGATCACACTGCCCAAGAAGCTACGGAAAGTAAATAAATCAATGGATTCAGCTTTAGCATAATTTAATTGTGGAAGGAGTATTAAATAGAACTTATAAAGACGAAGAAGTAAAAAGATTCAATATTCTCTATGTGGATGATGAAGAAGTGAATCTGCGCATATTTCAGCGTGCCTTCAAGCGTCATTACAACGTATTTACGGCAGAATCCGGGAGTGAGGCAATCAAAATTTTAGAAGATAATCAGATAGACTTAATCATGTCTGATCAGCGAATGCCAGGAATGACAGGAGTTGAATTGCTCATCAAAATTGTTCCCATGTATCCAAACATAGTGAGAATGATTATGACTGGATTTAGCGATGAGGATGAGATTATTCGGGTAGATAAGGAAGTCGGTTTAGATAGATTCTTAGTCAAACCTTGGAATCAGGAGGATTTGAAAGAGGAATTCGATAAGGCGCTTGAATTGAGAAACCCTACTGATGAAGCAATAGAACCAGCTGCAGCTCCAACAGAGAAAAAACCCAAAGAGGTAGCTCCTGAAAAACCTAGTAAACAAGAGCTGAAAAAGGAAATTATTAAATCCGTAGAAGCAAGAAAAAACATGATGTCTACGGTTAATATGGACCAGGTTATCGAATTCAATGTATCGCTTAGAGAGTCTCTTTTACCTAGACAAGAGGAGTTAAAGCTATACTTAGATGATGCTTTCGTGTTGTATGAACACAATCGGGTTAACCATAATGGATATTGGTTTGGTGAGGTAGCTGATAAAGTGCTCATTACTTCTTTTAACACAAATTCTGGGGTGATTCATGCTTTGACGCTCAATACGTTCATTTGTGCTACACTGATGGAGTTGATGTACAAGGATAGAGTTTTTGATCCCAAAGAAATTCTTTCCAGCTTATCAACTAGAATTCAGAACAGATTCTTCGGTAAGAAGTACGACGAAAATATCTGCTCTATAGATATTGCCTTGTTGATTTATGACAAGCAAGATGAATCTCTATTATTTGGAGGGGCCAATCATAATTTGTATTCATTCAGTAAAGGCGGTGAATTCAAAACACTTTCTGGAAATATAGCACCTTTAATTCCAGGTGTAGAACCAGATGTGAACGTGCTTCAATTTGACACTTTTGAGGTGAGCGAATTATACTTTATTTCCAATAATGTAATAGATGATAGTACTAAAAAATCAGAAAGTAACTCAGCCTTGTTAAGTACGCAGTTGTTGCTAGAGGAACTGCATAAATTTCCAATGATCATGCAAGCCAAGCTGCTACATGAATACAAGTACAAAAGTTTGGTAGGCGTCCGTTTTTAGGAACTAACCTGATTAGTTAATATTTGAGCAAAGAGAAAAATGGCAATAGGTAAAAATCTTAAAAAGGGAAACAAAAAAGAGTCTTCTTCGAAGGAAGAAATTAAAGCTGAAAAACAAGACGAATCCGTAGTTCGGAAAGAAGTAGCCAAGGAAGAATCTGCGGCAGCGCATGCTCAGGAAAATCAAACACAATCTCTCAATCAATTGAATCATGACTTGGAGGCTGTGCAGCAGGTGGAGGAAGATAGTAGGATGCTGGTTGTTTTTCCAGTGGGTCAAGAGGAGTATGCTTTTGAAATTGGACAAATAAAAGAAGTGGTACCTGTGCCGCCAATTTCTCCTGTTCCACAAACGAAACCTTACATCCTGGGTGTTGCCAACGTGCGTGGGAATGTACTGGCTGTTATAGATCTGGCAAAAAAATTTGGGAGGAAGAAAGGGCAAGAAGAGGATTACATCAAATATGTTATTGTAATCAAAAGTGAAGAGATTAAAGTAGCAGTAGCATCTAGTCAGGTGCCTGAAACACTAATGGTTGCCGAGAGTCAGATAGACAGCACAGCCGACGTAATGAGAAAAACCAACACCGAACAGACCTTTATCAATGGAGTAGTAAAAAAGGATAATAGAATGATAGTACTCATCGACGTTTTAGAAATGGTGGATGGGGACCAAGAGTGAAACGAAGCAAAAAGGTAGCATGGAGACACTAAGGAAATTAAAAATAAGGCAGAAAATGTTGCTTTATATAATGGGGGCTGCAGCCCTGTTGTATATAGGGATTTTCAGTTATGTGGGTTCCAGATTAAAAGAGGAATCGAAAAAGGAAGCTATTAAATTGGCTGATTCCGATGCCCTGCAGAAAGCAAATAATGTAAACGCCCGCATGCAGGAAGATATTTCAGTAGCACGGTCATTGGCGATAATTTTAGGTGATTATGCCGATTTGCCAACCGAAATGAGGCGTTCGATGCAAAAATCCCTGATGACCAGCTTTCTCAAGAAGTATCCTACTTATGATGCGATATGGATGAATTGGGAGTTGAGTGCTATTGACCCGGAATGGTCACTGCCCTATGGCCGCCAAAGAATAACGTATTTCTGGAAGGATGGCCAAATACAAGAAACTATTGAAACACTCGATACAGATGGAACTAATCTGGTGGGAGACTATTATCGATTAAAATCAGATCTGAATGAAGAGATGTCCGAGCCATACATTAGCGAGGACTATGAAAATGGTTTGACTAATGAAAAGTTGATTACTTCTCCATGTATCCCGGTAATTAAGAATAACCAATTTATTGGCCTAGTCGGGACTGATTATGACGTGTCGGCCTATTCAAAGGCCATTGAAGATTCAAAGCACGAACATGGAGCTTCATATTTAATTGCTAACAGTGGAATGATAGCATCGAATGGTAAGGAAGAAATGGTCACCAAATCAGTGGCAGAATTACCCTATCATCAGGAAGAGTTTGGTGTTGTTGAAAATATTGCCAAAGGAAAGTTTGTTTCATATACCACTACCGACAAAGAAACAGGAGAAGATGTTTATGTTTCATTTGCTCCTATTGCATTGAATCGAGGTTCTTTACCTTGGTCTGTTGGTACCGTTCTTCCTCTTGATGAAATTGGCAATACTTATCTAACGGCATTGAACTTCTTGATTAGTGCTGGAGTTGTTGGGTTTGTTCTTTTAGGTTTTATTATTTGGAACATTTCTGGTCGATTTACTAATCGGATCAAAGCGACCAATCATGCCATGAAGGAATTGTCGTATGGAAATCTTGACCACTCACTCAATATACAAATTGAAACAGGAGATGAGATCGGAGAAATGCAAGGCTCCCTTAATCATTTAATTGGCCAGTTAAGTAAGAAAGCAGAATTCTCTCGTGAGATTGGAGAAGGCAACTTAGATGCTCCATTTGAAGTGGCTAGTGAGCACGATGTACTTGGAGGCTCACTCATGAAAATGAGAGATAACCTTCAAACAGTTATCAATGAAACCAATGGAGTCATCAGAGATGCCGCTGAGGATGGAAATTTTAGTACAAGAGTAGAGGAAGAAGGGAAGCATGGTGCCTGGTTTGAGCTTAGCGCCTCCATCAACAACTTACTTGGTTCATTTGTAGCTCCATTAATTACGCTCAACAAAATCATCCGGGCTATGGCTGACGGAGACTTGACCCAGAGATATGATGATGAAGTAAAAGGTGAGATTAAAGAAATGGCCGATAATTTTAATTTGGCCTTGGATAACATTGATGGTCTTTTGCATCAGATATCTAAAAGCTCTGGAGTGGTAGATGAAGCATCTGCGGAGATGAAAGTGACCACTGAAGAGATGCGAACCAATACTTCTGAAATAGCCTCTGCGATAGCACAAATGAGTAATGGTGCTCAGAATCAGGTTTCAAAAGTGGATGAGTCTTCTACTTTGATAGAGGGTATTTTAAGTTCTTCCAATGAAATGGCCGGCAAGGCTGAAACCATCAACAATTCAGCAAAAAATGTTGCGGAACGTAGTGGCAAAGGCTTAGAGATGATGAATAAGGTCGTGTTTAATATGGATGACATTTCGGCTTATTCGTTAAAGACACAAGATTCGATAAAGGTATTGACCGAAAGATCTAAGGAAATTACCCGTGTGCTAGGGGTGATTACTGAGATTGCATCACAAACTAACTTATTGGCCCTTAATGCCGCAATAGAAGCAGCTCAGGCTGGTGACGCTGGTAGAGGTTTTGCTGTGGTAGCAGAAGAAATTCGAAAATTAGCTGAAGATTCAAGAGCGTCAGCCAAGGAAATTGAGCTACTTGTGAGCGGTGTTCAGAAAGATACCAAAGGAGCTGCAGATGTAATTGAAATCATGAATTCAAGTGTGAAGAATGGTAGTGAGGCATCGAGCGAAGCCTCCGACGTATTCAAACAAATTTTGGATTCTGCTACAGCTAATTTGGACTACTCAGAAGAAATTCTCAATGATACCAAATTACAAATTGGTGATATTAATGAGGTGGTGTCTCTCACAGAATCGATTGTTGTAATCGCTGAAGAAACCGCTGCCGGCACTGAGCAAGTGGCTAGCTCTGCTACTGAATTGTCTTCAGGAATGGAACTATTCAATGACAAGACACAAAGTTTAGCGACTGTGGCCGAAACGTTGAAGGATGGAGTGAGTATGGTCAAACTTTCAGGTACCGCTAGCGACAATACCGCTATTTTCAAAATGAGAGAGGCGTTTGAGCATGAGAAAATGTTGCTAGATGCACTTCTGGACTATATGCCTGACACCATTTACTTCAAGGATCTAGAGTGTAAATTCTTGAGAAATAGTGTATCGCACGCTAAGCAGATGGGATTGAATCACCCAAGTGAGCTCATTGGTAAAAGTGACTTTGATTTCTTTGGAGATCATGCACAAAGAGCTTACGATGACGAACAAAGAGTAATAAAGACAGGAGAACCAATATTAAACCTGGAAGAAGAAATAGATACCAAGGACGGAGAGAAATTTTATGTTTCAACGACTAAGCTGCCCTTGAAGGATAAAGATGGCAACACCATCGGTACTTACGGAATCACCAGAGATATTACTGAGATTAAATTAGCTACCAAAAGGGAAGGAGAGATTCGTCAGCAACAGATGCAACATCATCTGGCCATGATCAAGAAACAGAACGATCTGTTTAGTGATATTTTGAACTTGGTAGATTATAAGATTGCACTAAAAGACCCTAACGGAATGATTTACCTAGTCAATGATGCGGTGGCAAAGGATTTTGGGTGCCCACCATCAGAGATTTTAGGCAAGAGTGATTTTGATTTTTACGATAAGGAATTTGCTGAAAAAATTAGGCAGAAGGAAGATGAATTAGTGGCTTCTCGCGAACCAGTCATCAGTTTGGAGAAAGTAAAACTACAAAACGATGTAAAGTACTGGTTCATTAGGAAGGTGCCTATTTTGATTCCTGAGTTTGAGGACTGGGGATTGCTGGTAATTCAAAATGAAGTAGATGAACATAAGGTAAAAGCAAAAGAATATATCACTGAGTTAAAAGAAAAGTTCCCGGGTATGGTTCTGGAAATCTAGTGCCGGTTTGCAGACAACCAAAATGAAAGTTATGATGAAGAATATTACGGTTAGGAAAAAGATGTTGGGTTTCATCCTTGGGATGACAGTGGTGATCTATGTGATTACTTTAGGGTATATAGGATTCAACTTAAGGGAAAAGGCAATTGTAGAAGCAAAAAGACTTGCTGATACCTTCGCTAGTCAGAAGGCTAACGAAATCAAAGCTATATTAAATGAGGATATGGCTGTAGCTCGGGATATGGCGACCATTGTACAGGGTTATACTAAAATGCAAAACCCGCTTAGAGACAGCTTGAGAGAAAATCTGATGGTTGAAATTCTGAAGAAATATCCGAAGTATGCGGCCACCTGGATGAGTTGGGAATTGTATGCGATAGACCCGACCTGGACCAAGTCTCATGGAAGAGAAAGAATCAATTTTTATCAACGAGACGATCAAATTTTTTCATCACGTGAATTAGCCAATTTAGATGCAGACCCAGATGGAGGTCTTTACTATAAAATCAAGTATGAGGACGCTATAATAGAGACGCTTTCTGAACCTTATTGGTATCAGGATTATAACTATACAGATACCAGCGCAGATTCTTTGCTCGGCGTATCTCCAAGTTGTGCCATCATGGTAGATGGTCAGTTCTCTGGAGTGATAGGAACGGATATGACTCTCGAGGCTTTTCAGTCCATGTCAGAGATTGATTTCTTTGATAGAGGTTATGCGTTTCTTCTTTCTCACGAAGGGGTCATTATTGCTCATCAAAATGCTGATAATTTTTCACTTCCTATTGATACTTTAAGTTTTACCAAAGGAATAGACCTTGACGAAATCAAATCTCTTATTAAAGCAGGTGAACCTAAATCCTTTACCGTCTATGATGATTCGTTTGGTGAAGATGTCTATGTTTCTTTCGCACCCATAGCTATTGGTCAAACAGACTTTCCATGGTCAGCGGCCACCATAGTGCCCGTATCGGAAATAACTGCTCCTTTTAACACTACTTTCCAGATTACTATCCTAGTAGGAGTCATTGGATTGGTTTTGCTTACTCTAGTGATTTTGAGAATTTCTAATGGAATTACTAACTCTATTGAAAGTTCAAACAGTTTATTGAAAAATCTGGCCTTGGGTAACCTGGATCAAAACAAGAAACTTGTTGTGAACTCGAGTGATGAGTTGGGTCAAATGGCCAATTCTGTCAATGTGCTGGTTGATGAATTAAATAAAAAGGCGGTATTCTCTATAGAAGTGGGGAAAGGGAATTTGGATACCAACTTTGCGGTAGCAAGTGATCAGGACAGCCTTGGCCTGTCTCTATTGAAAATGCGTGATAATCTGAAGAATGTTTTGGACGAAACGAATGCTGTAGTTGGTAGAGCAGGGACTGATGGTGACTTGAGTGCCAGGATCAATGCTGAAGGCAAGCAGGGAGGATGGAAAGACTTGACAGAATCTATCAATAATCTATTGAGTTCTGTCTCTACTCCAGTAATGGCTGTCAATAAAATTGTCAATGCCATGGCGGAAGGAGATCTTTCTCAGCGGTTTTCTGAGGAGGCGCATGGAGATATGGAACGATTGTCAAACAATCTGAATAAGGCTTTGGATAGTTTGAACGAATTACTGAAAAGTATTGCTGGAAATGCTGAAGTAATAGATGAGTCATCTGCAGAAATGAGAGTAGTTAGTGAGGAAATGAATACTAATACTCGTGAAATAGCTTCTGCCATTTCTGAAATGAGTAACGGAGCTCAAACTCAAGTGAGCAAAGTGGATGAGTCGTCGAATTTGGTTGAGGGTATTTTGAGGTCTTCGACTGAAATGGGAGATCGTGCCGAAACTATAAACGATGCGGCTCAAAAAGGTGTGAGTAGCAGCGAAAAAGGCTTGGAAATGGTCAATAAGGTAGTGTTTAATATGACTGACATTTCCGAATACTCTACTAAGACTCAAGAGTCTATACAGGTGCTTACCGAAAGATCGACTGAGATCACAAGAGTGCTAGGTGTGATCACCGAAATTGCATCACAGACAAACCTATTAGCACTGAATGCGGCGATTGAGGCAGCACAGGCAGGGGAGGCGGGGCGTGGATTTGCTGTAGTTGCCGAGGAAATAAGAAAGCTGGCTGAAGACTCAAGAAATTCAGCAAAAGAAATCGAAAAGCTGGTCAATGATGTACAAACGGATACCACCGAAGCGGCCAAGGTCATTGAGATCATGGGAAGCAGTGTAAAGAATGGAGAGCAGGCTTCGAAAGAAGCCTCAGAAGTCTTCAAAGAAATTGCCGAAACTTCCGATAAAACTTTCAGCCATTCTCAAGAAATACTTCAGGCCACCAAACTTCAGGTAAAGGACATCAATGAAGTGGTAGCCATTACAGAAAATGTAGTTGTGATTGCTGAGGAAACTGCCGCTGGTACCGAACAAGTGGCAAGCTCAGCTACGGAGCTGTCATCTGGAATGACAGGGTATTCAGAGAAGTCCCAGAAGCTGGCTGATGTAGCCAATGAGTTGAAAGAACGATTGAAAAAGTTTATTCTATCAAATAGTTAACCTATATAGATGTTAAAAAAAATAGCCATACGACGAAAAATGATGCTCTTTATATTGGGCATTTCATTAGTTATTTACGTGGTAACGCTAAGCTATGTTAGCATTACACTTCGCCAGAATGCGATCACTGAAGCCAATAAATTGGCCAATTCATTAGCCTTACAAAAGGCAAATGATATCAAGGCCAAATTGGATGAGGGTGTTGCGGTTTCCAGGTCTATGGCTGATATTATTAAAAGTTACGCCTTTATGCCCAAGGATCAGCGAGAACAGCTGCAGAAAGAACTTTTAGTAAATATTCTGAAGAATTATCCTGACTATGATGGTACATGGTTGAGTTGGGAGTTGGAAACCATAGATCCAGAATGGGAAAAAACTTATGGAAGGCAGAGATTTACTTACTATGTGGAAAATGGACAAATATTGGAAAGTATAGATTTTGTAAATCTGGAAGGAGATGATTTAGACGGTATATATTATCGCCATAAAGTTAACTTGGATGAGGGAATTACAGAACCATATTTTTATGCTAGCTATGATGAAGGAGAAAAAACACAAGTTTTAGGCATATCACAAAATGCACCTATTCTCATCGATGGCAAGTTTGCCGGTCTCATAGGTTCCGATTTGTCTTTAGAGGATTATGAAAACATGACCACCTTCAATGATTTCGATAAGGGATATGCATTTCTGGTTTCTAATAATGGAGCCATTGTAGCACACCCCAATAAGGAAATCAGAAGTCACCTGCTTGATACGCTGGGATTTGAAGTAAATTTTGACCTGAAAGATACTGTTCGAAATGGTGGTTTTGCCTCATTTTATAGCCATGACCCTATATACGATGAAGAAGTATATGTATCTCTGGCTCCTATTCCGGTCGGGCGGTCGTCAGCTCCCTGGGCAGTGGGTACAGTAGTTCCTGTATCAGAAATAACAAAATCTTTTAATGCCACATTTAGGATCACAATTATTGTTGGGCTCATTGGGCTGGTCTTGCTCTCAATGGTTATTTGGAGAATTGCCAATCAAATTATTTCCTCTATAGAAAAATCAAACGACTTGTTGAAGGACTTGGCACTTGGAGATTTGAATCGTGATAAAAAACTAATTATCGATACTGAAGATGAACTGGGAGAAATGGCAAGTTCAGTCAATGTCTTGGTGGATGAGTTAAGTAAGAAGGCCGAGTTCTCTAAAGAGATTGGTGAGGGTAATCTGGATTCTAATTTTAGAGTAGCAAGTGAACAAGATATGCTAGGTCACTCACTGCTAAAAATGCGGGACAGTCTGAAAAACGTGTTGGATGAAGTAAAAGAGGTAGTGGAAGAGGCTGGTAATGCAGGTAACTTAAGTGCAAGAATTAAAACTGGAGATCAGCAAGGTGGATGGAAAGATTTGAGCGAATCTGTGAATAACCTTTTGGAATCTGTGTCCACACCGGTCATGCGAGTAAACACTATTGTCAATGCCATGGCAGAGGGAGACCTGACCCAACGATTTGGTGAGCAGGCACATGGAGATATGGCTCGGCTTTCGGGCAATCTGAATAAGGCGTTGGATAGTTTGACTGATCTCTTACAAAGCATTTCAAAGAATGCCAATGTTGTAGATGAGTCATCGGCAGAAATGAGTGTGGTAAGCGAAGAGATGAACACCAATACCAAAGAAATCGCCTCAGCTATTTCTGAGATGAGTAATGGGGCGCAAACTCAAGTATCCAAAGTAGACGAATCATCTAATTTAGTTGAGGGTATTCTGAGGTCTTCCAATGAAATGGGAGAACGTGCTGAGACTATCAACGATGCAGCCAAACTCGGCGTAGCAAGCAGCGAAAAAGGCATGGATATGGTCAACAAGGTGGTATTCAATATGACCGATATATCTGAGTACTCCACCAAAACACATCATTCGATTCAAGTATTGACTGAGCGCTCTGCTGAGATCACGAGAGTGCTCAGCGTCATCACCGAAATAGCTTCTCAAACCAATCTATTGGCATTGAATGCTGCAATAGAGGCCGCACAGGCAGGAGATGCGGGTAGAGGATTTGCGGTGGTAGCAGAGGAAATTAGAAAGCTGGCCGAGGATTCTCGAAACTCAGCCAAAGAAATTGAAAAGCTGGTCAACGATGTACAAGCTGATACCACAGAAGCAGCTAAGGTGATTGGTATTATGAGCGAGAGCGTGAAGAATGGAGAGCAGGCTTCCAAGGAAGCTTCAGAAGTATTTAAAGAAATTTCAGATACCTCAGATAGAACTTTCCGTCATTCGCAAGAAATATTGGAGGCCACCAGACTGCAAGTTAAAGATATCAATGAAGTGGTAGCTATCACTGAGAATGTGGTAGTCATTGCCGAAGAAACAGCAGCAGGAACCGAAGAAGTAGCGAGTTCTGCTACGGAGCTATCCTCGGGAATGATGGGGTACACTGAAAAGTCCCAACAATTGGCTAAAGTGGCGGAGGAGCTAAAAAGTGGTATCAGCAAATTCGTGTTATCAAAAGAGAGTGTTAATTAAAACCAACTAATCTAATGACCAAAGTAATAGCGATAGTGAACCAAAAGGGCGGCACAGGTAAGACGACTACCACAGTAAACCTGGGGTGTGCTTTGGCTAAAAAAGGGAAGAAGGTGCTTCTTGTCGATTTGGACGCACAAGGAAATTTGAGCTATTCATTGGGTATTTTAGAAATAGAAAAGTCTATAGGGCAGGTAATTCTTGGCGAAGTTGATTTTCAGGACATATTGGTTTCTACTGAAGGATTGGATGTGGCTCCAGCCGAGATTGATCTGGCAGATGTGGAGATCAATATTGCAGGTGAACTGGCCAGAGAGTCTATTTTGAAGAAGATTTTGGCTAACACCGAGGGGTATGACTATATCCTGATAGATTGTCCTCCATCGCTGTCATTATTGACGATCAATGCCCTCAATGCAGCGAAATGGGTGATTGTACCTCTTCAAATGGAGGTGTTAAGTCTTCAGGGTTTAGATCAGATCATCTCCACGATCAATCAGATCAAAGAGGTGTTAAATGAAAAATTAGAAATATTAGGGTTGTTGCCTGTGATGGTAGATAGCAGGAGAAAATTGAGTAGAGAAATCTATGAGCACATAGAAGAGAATTACAATTTTAAAATATTCAATTCTCGGATTAGAACAAATGTGAGAGCAAGTGAGGCGCCTTCTTTTGGTGAAAGCTTAATCAGCTATGCGCCTACTTCTAATGGAGCAAAAGACTATATGGCTTTTGCCAATGAAATATTGAAATCAAAATGACAACAAACGATTGAGAGCTGATGGCTTTAGGTAAGAATGTTAAGAAAGATAAATTGATTCCCTCCAAACCAAAGAAGGAAACAAAAGCGGTGAAGGCCAAGAAAAAGCCGGCGGCAAAGCCTGCAAAAAAAAGTGCATCTAAACCGAAGAAAAAGGCCATTGAAAAGGTGGTTAAGGCTCCAGTAGTTGAGCAACCCGTGGTG
The DNA here is from genome assembly GCF_965233835.1 of Reichenbachiella sp. Classification (GTDB taxonomy): domain Bacteria; phylum Bacteroidota; class Bacteroidia; order Cytophagales; family Cyclobacteriaceae; genus Reichenbachiella. The sequence goes on along the minus strand of NZ_OZ247585.1, from coordinate 4,350,597 downwards.
GAAAAAGTGGAAGCACCGATAGTTGGACAAGAAATTGTTGAGAGTCCAATATTGTCCCAGACCAAAAGAGTGTTGCCAGCTAACTTCCTTACTAAGGAAGAAATGGAAGAGCGAAAAAGGCTCAAGGCTAAGTACGATCAGGATATTTTGAACCTGAGAGGACAAAGTGTGCAGTTGATTGTTTTTAAGTTGGGAGGAGAGCGGTATGCACTGGAGATAGACAAGGTAAAAGAAATTGTGCCTGCACCGGTTATTTCAAAACTACCTCGAGCACCAAAATTCATGAAGGGTGTGGCCAACATTAGAGGATCCGTGATGGTGATTATGGACTTGGAAGAGAAGTTTGAATTGTTTAAATCCGAAGAGGTGAGTGAGAAGACATTTACACTCGTAATCAAAAATGAACGCTTCAAAGTGGGAGTTTTGGTAAGTGAGGTCCCTACCACGCTCAAAGTGCAAGGGGATATCATTGAGAGTTCTTCTGGTATTATGAGCAATACAGTTTTGGATGAGACTTTCATCAAAGGACTCATCAAGCAGGAGGAAGGGATGATCATTTTGTTGGATATTATAGAATTAATTGAAAGTGACGAAGTAAGAGTAATTGCAGAGTCGGTAGAAGACGGCAACTAGAATGAAAGAAACGAGAGTACTCATAGCGGACGATTCAGGCTTTATGCGCCTTCTGATTTCAGATATTTTGTCTGAAAATGATGGGATGCAGGTGGTTGGGGCCGCTGTGGATGGCAAAGATGCTGTGGCAAAAGTGAAAGAACTGCAGCCTGATGTACTGCTCCTTGATATGAATATGGGAGAGTATGACGGTATCTACGCCGTAAAAAACATAATGAAAAACAATCCATTGCCCATTTTGATTTTGAGCTCAGTGGGTAATACTAACCTTCAACCTATTTTCGATGCACTTCAGGAAGGAGCTGTAGATTACCTCAACAAGCCCTCTCGAGGAAATGCAAAAATGCGTCTGATTGAAACGGAGCTAATTCAGAAAATTAGGAGTGTGACTAGGGCAAAGCCGATGGCGGTAAAGCCCAATAGCAAAAATACTCATCAGCATACTTTTGATGATAATGGCAGATATGACCTGATTGTCATTGGCGCCTCAACTGGAGGCCCAAGTGCGTTGGAAGAAATAATCGTGTCATTACCATCGAATCTGAACGTTCCGGTGGTTATAGGCCAACACATGCCAACCAATTTTATTGCACCATTTGTAAAGCGATTAAATAAGCTCAGCCCGCTAAATGTGGTAGTAGGAACTAAAAATATGGAACCAACCGCAGGCAACATAATCATCGCACCAGGCAATGCCAATATGATGTTGATCAAAAAGGGTAAAAGGTGCAAGATTGATTTTACTGATCAACAATACAAAGAATACAACAATCCATCTATCAACTCAATTATGCTTTCTGCAGCAAAAGTTTATGGAGCGCGTACGTTAGGCGTGATACTTACTGGAATGGGTAAAGATGGGGTAGAAGGAATGAAGGCCATAAAAGAGGCCGGAGGTTACACAATTGCACAAAATGAAAAGTCGAGCATTATATATGGAATGCCAAAGGCAGCTGTGCAATGTGGTGCGATTGATAAGTCAATCGATATCAAAGAGATAGGGAGTTTTATAGTCAGTAGTTTATAAAAAAGGAGAAAGTTGAAGTCGAAAGAAGAAGAATATAAGGAACTCTTTCATGCCGAGGCGCTGGAGAATTTTGAGGAACTGAATCGTCTGTTTACTGATCTGGAAAATGATCATACAGATTTCAATGCCATCAACTCAATTTTCAGAATCGTGCATACCTTGAAGGGTAATGCAATGGGTATGGGATTCGATGATATTGCAGCGCTCACTCATGTGATGGAGGACGTAATGGGTTCTGTGCAGCAAGGAACTATGTCACTCAACAAGGACCTATTTGATAGCCTTTTTAAAGCGAATGACAAGCTGGGTGCATTGATTGATGCGCTGAAAACGGGTCAGCGAGTTTCTTATTTGGGAATCAAAACAAAACTATTTGTACTACTTGAGAAGCATCAGAAAGTAGCCGACACTAAGGCAGATCAAGATAATACGTCTAAAGCTCCTGAACCTGTAAAAGAGCCGACCCCCACGCCAGAAGTTGTGGAGGACAGCAAAGAAGAGTCTGAGAGCCAGCCGGAGGAGGTATTGGTACCAACAGGAGATACTTCAAAGAATCCACAGGCTATGAAGTCTGAAATCACTTTTACAGATGTGATTCAGATTCCGGTCAAAAAAATGGATGAGTTGATGACCATGGTGGGGCAGCTCATTATTGAAAGAGATAGATTGATTACACTCAATAGCGTAGATGGTAAGCGTACCACTGAATTTGAAGGTTTGCAGCGAATTACCTCAGACTTACAATACGGTGTAATGAATGCCAGAATGGTTACCGTTGGCTTTTTGTTCAACAAGTTCCACCGAATTGTTCGTGATGTGGCCTCTATCGAAAACAAGAATGTCGGGTTAGTGCTTCAAGGTACCGAATGTGAAATTGACAGAAACATTCTTAAGATCATGAGCGACGCCATGATTCATTTGGTTAGAAATGCAGTAAGTCACGGTATCGAAAAAAGTGAAGCAAGAAAGGCCAAAGGCAAACCAGATAAAGGCACGATTATCTTGAGCGCCCATTATGAAAAAGATAATGTTGTTATTGAAGTAGCGGATGATGGCAACGGGATTGATGCCAATATCATTCGAAGAAAGATTGTGGAAAAAGGATTGGCTAGTAAAGAACTGGCGCAACATCTATCGGACGAAGAAGTAATTATGTACATCTTCGAACCTGGTTTCTCCAACGCAGATAAAATCACTGAAATTTCTGGCCGAGGTGTGGGTATGGATGTGGTGAAGAAAGCTGCAGAATCTATCGGAGGACAGATCAATGTGGACACCGAAGTAGGAATGGGTACCACGATCAAGCTTAACCTTCCTTCTTCTATGGCACTCAAAGGTGCGCTATTATTTGCGTTGGAAGATCAGGAGTATGCGGTGGCTTTGTCATACACAGAAGCAGTTATATCATTAGCAAAAAGCGAAATACATCTGATTACGGATGGTCTGATGGCACAGTACCTAGACCAGACAATTCCGATTATATTTTTGAAGGATATTATCAATTTGGAGAATTTGGCTGATTGTCAAAAGGAAGGTGTTTTACACCAGTCATTTGAGGAGATTGAAGACGATGCCAAGCTAGATGTGATTGTACTTTCCTATGCTGGAAAATTGCTCGGAGTGGTGGTAGATCGCCTGCTTCAACAAAAAGAAATTATTGAGAAGTCGATGGTTCGTCCATTGGAGAAAACCAAGCTATTGAGTGGTACTACGATTCTGGGAAATGGTAAAGTTTGTCTCGTGATCGATGTCACCACTATTTCGGATTTAATGTTCAAAACACTAGCTCAAAAAACTGTAGAAAGTGAAAACTAGATATAAACTCATATACCATGTTTAATAATTTGTCAGAAAGAGAAAACAGCGCTACCAACAAACTGCTGGAGTTTGGATTGTCGAAGGCTGCGCTTGCATTTCGGAGCATATTAGGTACTGAGGCGAGCCTTTCAAGGATTGACGCTCCTCTAGATCAAATAGGTGATGTGCCCCAGTACTGCACTAAGGCAGCCGGTAAGGTACATTTGCTAAAAACTGAATTAGTTGGAGATCTAAAGGGTTTTTGTCACTTGATTTTCTCTGAGGAGGAAGTGAAAAAAATTCAAGCAGCGGGATTGCCTGAGGAAGTTTTGATGAACAATAATCCAGAGACACGGCTGATGAAACTTGAGTTTTTGACAGAAATAGACAACATGGTAGCAGGAGCAGTGGTCACCCAGTTGGCCAACTTCCTCGGTCTGGAAATTTACGGAAATGTGCCTTCACTCCATGTGATGCAGGCAGAAGAAGTTAATAAATACATCAAGGCAGAATCAGTGGTATATAATTCTAAGGTAGAGTTTAGAGCAGTTTTTGGAATTCCGGATTTAGATGTACAACCAGAATTTGTCTGGCTACTACAGGAAAATTTTATAGACAAGGTCAAAGACAACGCAGAAGATGTACTTGCCAAAGAGCTGACATAATCAATGAATTAAACGGTACGTAAACCACAGCAATAGTGATAGATAGCATATCAGATGAAGAATTAGATGCGTTGATGCAGGCCTTGAAAAACAGGTACGGATTGGATTTCACTAATTACGAAAAAAAATCCTTGAAGAGAAGTATCGTGCGTCTAATGATGAAGCACAAAATGAGTTCCATGCTCGAGCTGTGGTCCAAGATCATTAAAGACAAAGAGTTTTTCGAGAGAGGTATCGATGACTTATTGGTGAACCTGACTGAGCTATTTAGAAACCCAGATGCCTGGATAGTAATAAAAGAAAAAATTCTGGATCATTATAAAGTCAAGCCAAGGCTTAATGTCTGGCATGCTGGATGCTCAACGGGCGAAGAGGTGTATACTATGGCAATTGTTTTGGAGGAAAAGGGCATGCTACAAAAGACCAGGGCATTGGCTACTGATCTAAGTGATAGAGCGTTGAAGAAAGCAAAGGCTGGTGATTACTCACTTATCATTCTCGAACAGTACCTAAAGCCTTTTTTATCTTTTTATCCCAATAGAAAGATGGCAGATTTTTTCGATTTCAATGAATTTCATGCCACCATAAAACCAGCCTACAAAAGCCATGTAACGTTTGAAAGACACAACCTTGTACATGATGGCATGGCCACCAAACATGATATTATTTTTTGTCGAAATGTGATGATCTATTTCGATGAAACACTCAAACTTCAAGTATTGGAGCTGTTTCATAAGAGTCTAAATGATGACGGATTTTTAGTTATTGGCTATTATGATATTATGCCGGACTCCGGCAAAGCTTTGTTTGAAGTGTTTGATGTGAAGACCAGAATTTATAAGAAAAAGAAGATTTAACTATATAGCGATGAGTAAAAAAGTATTGATAGTGGACGACTCAATGTACATGCGTACTTTGATAAAGGATACACTAAAAGCCGAAGGGTTTGAAATCGTTGGCGAAGCACCTAATGGAGAAACGGCTATTGATTTGGCTATGGAGCTTTCTCCTGATTTAATCACACTTGATAATATTCTTCCAGATATGATTGGAACCGATATCCTGAAGGTATTCAAGGATCAGGGCATTAGTTCTAAGGTCATCATGGTGAGTGCTGTAGGTCAGCAATCTGTGATTAACGAGGGTATTGATTTGGGTGCATCAGAGTACATTGTAAAACCTTTTACATCAGAAGATCTTCTGGCAGTAGTCAATAGAGTGGTTAACTGATTGTAAATTCAATGGAATAAAATATCGTATCCATTGGTTTCTAGTTCCTGATACTTTGTTTTATTGAACTGATAGTGGAAAGCACCTTTTTTGGATGCCGTCTTGTCTTTGGTATCTAGCTTTTCCAGTAGGCCTGTTGCGAGTATTTTCTTGCGAAAATTTCTATCATCTATCTCCTTCTGATAAATCTCCTGATACAGTTTGAACAGTTGAGGAAGGGTGAACTTAGGGGGTAATAAATTAAATCCCACGGGCTTTCTTCTTGCATTATCCTGAAGTTTGGTTAGCGCATCGGAAATAATTTGATTGTGATCAACAACAACTTCAGGAATGCCGTTGATTTCAAACCATCCAGCATCGTGAGTGGCGACCAAGTCCTTTCTGAATTGTTGGAGTTGAATTAGACTGTAGTAGGCTATGGAAATCACACGATCCTCTGGGTCTCGATCTATGGCACTATAAGTGTGAAGTTGTTCGAGATATACACTTTCCAGACCGGTGAAATCTGTCAGTATTCTAGAGGCGGCAGTTACTGCGGATTCCTTGGGCTGAATGAAACTTCCTACCAACGACCATTGGCCTGCAAACGGCTCAATTTTCCTTTTGAATAACAGAACCTTCAATTTTTCCTCTTCGGTATCGAATCCGAAAATCACATTATCTACAGCTACCAGTATGGGTTGTGCAACAATATATGTCGAGGTGCTTTCGTCGGTCATTGATCTGTGGTTTCTCGCTAAATTAATAAATGTATTGAATACGGTTGCTATTTAATTTATAAACGTTAAATTTACGTTTATTATAATTTGTAATCATGGGACGAAACAGAGCCGACGTAAAAAATACATTTATTGAGACCTTTGGTACCGATCCTGAGGTATTTCGAGCACCTGGTCGAATCAATATCATAGGAGAACATACTGATTATAATGATGGGTTTGTTTTGCCAGCGGCTATTGATTTAGCGGTTTATGTGTTTATCCAGAAGAGCGGATCCGATCGGTCGAAACTTATTTCAGTAGATTTAGATGAGTCTTATTCTTTTAGTATCGATGAATCCTTGGCTCCTGTGGATCAGGGTTGGGTAAATTACTTTTTAGGTGTAATTGACCAGTTGCAGCAAGTGGGTCATCAGTTGGAGGGGTTCAATTTGATGTTTACGAGTGACATACCAATGGGATCAGGGTTGTCGTCGTCCGCAGCATTAGAATGTGGTTTCGGACAGGCCTTGATTGATCTGTTTGGTTTGAATGTAGAGAAAATGGACTTGGCTAAAATGAGTCAAGCCGCGGAGCACAAATTCGCAGGTGTAAAGTGTGGTATCATGGATCAGTTTGCGAGCTGTATGGGGAAAGATGATCATGTGGTAAAACTGGATTGCAGAAGCCTTGAGTACGAGTATTACCCGGCTGATTTTAAGGCTTACGATCTGGTGCTTTTTGATTCCAATGTGAAGCACAATCTGGCAGACTCTCAGTACAATATTCGAAGAACTCAGTGTGAAGAAGGAGTAAAAATTCTCCAACAAGTTAATACGGGCATAAAATCTCTGAGAGATGCTACACTTGATGACTTGGCTAAGGCGAAAATAGCTATGGATGAAATAGTCTACCGTAGGTGTAAATATGCGATTGAAGAAAATATTAGAGTGCAGGAGGTATGTGAGGCACTACAGGCTGGGGAGATAGAAAAAGTGGGACAGATCATGCTCGAAACCCACAACGGATTAAGTAAAGATTATGAAGTGAGTTGCAAAGAGCTGGATAAGCTCATTGATATTGCCACGAACTGCGATGGCCATATAGGCGGACGAATGATGGGCGGTGGATTTGGAGGCTGTACGATCAATCTCATCGAAAAGAAAAAGGTTGATGAAGTCATCAATCAAGTGGTTGACGGTTATAAAATGTCTCTTGGAATAGATGCTAAAGTTTACCGTGTAGCAATTGCAGACGGAGTAGGACGATATAAATAGAAAGGCAAATGAAGTTTAATGCAAATGATCATTCGCACAGACGATTGAATATATTGACAGGTGAATGGGTACAAGTATCGCCGCATCGTTCTAAACGTCCATGGCAGGGACAGGTAGAAAAATTGTCCTTGGATCGACGACCAGCCTATGACGACAAATGTTATCTATGTCCGACCAATGAAAGAATAGGGGGCGAACAAAACCCGGACTACAAGGATGTATACGCTTTTACCAATGACTTTGCAGCTTTGCAATCAGACATTCCATCGGGCGGTGAAGAAAATGGGTTGATGCATTCCAAAAGTGAAAGAGGCGTTTGTAAGGTTATTTGTTTTTCCCCTCGTCATGATTTGACCATTCCCGAAATGGAAACCAATCAAATCAAAAAAGTAGTTGATCTCTGGATCGATCAGTGTCATGAAATTGGTGCTTTGGATTTTATCAATCACATTCAAATCTTTGAGAACAAAGGTGCTGTGATGGGTTGCTCTAATCCCCATCCTCACGGACAAATCTGGGCACAGGAATCTGTGCCAGTAGAACCGACGAAGAAGCAAGCGCAGCAACTGGCTCATTTTCAAAAAACTGGAAGCAATTTATTGTTGGACTATTTGTCTCAGGAAAAAGAGAAGCAAGAAAGAATCGTTTTCGAAAATGATCACGTGATAGTATTGGTGCCATTTTGGGCAGTATGGCCATACGAAGCTATGATCATTCCTAAACGAAAGATGGCAAGAATTACCGAAATGAACGAAGAAGAGCGGACCGCACTAGCGGAAGCCTATCGTTATTTGACCATCAAATACGATAATCTGTTTGAAACCTCTTTTCCATATTCTGCCGGCATTCATCAGGCCCCTTATGATGGAGAGCCTCACGAAGAGTGGCAATGGCATATGACTTTTTACCCACCTTTACTTCGATCAGCTAGCGTTAAGAAATTTATGGTGGGCTATGAAATGCTTGGCAATCCCCAGCGTGACATCACACCAGAGTTTGCTGCGCAGCGAATCAAAGAACAATCAGAAGTACACTATTTAGACAGAATAGATTGAAACTTGTCAAAAGACATGTTTCTTCCTGTGATCACGGTACAGATTGAATTGAATTTTTTGAAGTGGTCGGCATATTTTCTGATGGCGGCCAAACCAACAACAGCAGAAGGTTCTACGTAATGTTTGTGCTCTTTGAGAAGCCAGAGCAAATTGTCACGAATTTCATCTTCACTTACTACAAAAAAATCATCCACTAACTTTTCAATATAAGGCCAGGTGATCGAATCAGGTTCTACTTCAGCACCGATGCCCTCGGCTATCGATGGCTGCATGTTCAGTTGTTTCGGGTATGCTTTGTGTTTATACCATTCAGCTAGAAAAGGAGCATTTTCTTGTTGTACACCATAGATTTTTATATCCGGATTAATGGCTTTTAGCAAGATACCCATACCAGCGATATACCCACCGCCACCTACGCCGCAAACCAGACAATCCATTTCTGGCAGCTGCTCAAGCAATTCCACAGCGATAGTTCCGCCGCCTTCTACCATTTCAGTATCGTTGAAAGCGGAAACAAACACATAATTGTTAGCAGCTTCTAGTTCTCTGGCCTTGGCTCTAGCATCAGGCACACTATCAAAAAACTGGATGGTTGCTCCATTGGCCTCAATGTCTTTGATGCGGTCGCTGTCGGCTGATTTGGGCATAAGAATATGCACTTTAGCTCCCAACTGACTGGCTGCATAGGACAATCCAACTCCATGCCCACCAGCGGTAGGGGCAACAAACTCATCTGAAGGATGTTTGAGTATTTTGTTGAATCCACCTCTAGGCTTGAAACTACCGGACACTTGCAAGTTTTCTAGTTTGAAGTGTACATCTAACCCAAGTTCTTTTTGTAGTGACTGTGAGTATTCGACAGGCGTCTGTCTAATATAGGGTGCAATTCTTTCTTTGGCTTGGAGGATATCCGTCGGTTTGATCATGGTCATGGATTAGTATTGATTGACAGCAAAGTTGATGGCTTCAATACTAATCGAGGTCTATTACCATTGAAAAGAATTGATCCAATCAATCAATTCTTGTGATGTTTAGGATTTGAACCGGTTCAATAAAGTATTGGCCATCTTCTTTCTGTCCTTGAATTTCTTTAACTACCTCCATGCCTTGCGTCACCTGACCAAAAGCAGCAAAACCGAAACCGTCAGGATTTCTAGCGCCATTAAAGTCCAATGCTGGCTGATCTCCAATGCAGATAAAAAAGCTACAGGTGGCTGAATTGGGCGTGTCTCGAGCCATAGAGAGCGTGCCGTCTTTATGTAGTAAGCCTGTTTGTTCTGTAGTTTCGATGGCTATAGGAGTCATTTCCTTTTCAGCAGGCATATCGCCACCCTGTATGACTTCTATTCGCACCTCTCTATCCACCTCATTTTCAGGTGTACAAGCGCGAAAAAAACTGGAGTTGGTGTAAAGTCCTGCATCTACATATTTTAAAAAATTAGCTACCGTTTGAGGTGCTTTTTCCGGATACAGCTCTACTTCGATTACTCCAAGTGAAGTCTCTATTTTGCACTTGGTAGTGTTTTCGACACATCGAATCAGAAAGAAGGAAAGTAAACAAAGCGCAAAGGTTAGTCTCATATCTTTTATGATAAAAAATGATTTTTTTCTAAAGAAAGATAGGGGATAATATTTACTTGTTTTAGGCTCAGGTGCTAAATTGCTCAGTAATTATCCTAATTAATCTTTATATTCAATTTTAGAATACAACTTCTTGACCTTGAGCGAAATATTCATTAGCTATATTCCAGAAGACAAACGCCGAGCCCGCCAATTGGCAGAGGTACTCGATGAGTTTGGCTGGTCAGTATGGTGGGAGTCTGCCATCGCTGATGACGAACATTTCGATGCGCAAATACAATCTGCTTTGAAGAGTGCCGATTGTATCATTGTGCTCTGGTCTCCTGGTGCCATCAACAATGAAACGATTTTAGAGCAGGTCCAGCTAGGCTTAAAGAAGAAAAACATTGTTTCTCTGACCTACGATGAGGTTCAAAAACAACATGACCTACCTACATCAACTTACACTAATTTATCGCATTGGAATGGTGATGCTGCGGATAAAAACATTCGAATTTTATTAAGTGATATTTATGACCTGATTGGACACCCTCCTCAGAGAACCAGGGATAAAATTTTCAGAAATTTAGTCACCTTTGTTTCAGTAATGCTTCTCGTGGTTTGGAGTACTTTTATTTTATCCATTCAATACAAAAATAAAACCCAAGAATCCAGAGACTGGGAAACATACCTTAATGAAAACAAAAGTGACGGATATCAAGCGTATCTGAAACTCTATCCTGAAGGTAAACATGTTCGAACGGCCGAATTCAAAATAGATAGCCTACATGAAGCAGAGAGCTGGGAGAAGGCATTGATAGCCAACTCCGTGTCTGTATTGGAGGCCTACATCCAGGAAAATCCAAAAGGCACATATAAGGACGCGGCTTTCGCCAGAATTGCCGAACTCAAAGATGAGGAGGCCTGGCAAGAGGCGAACGAAGAAAATACTGTGGTGAGTTATAAGGTTTATTTGAGGCTTTCGCCCAATGGCAAATTTGCTAGTGAAGCAGAAAAAATCATCGCAGAGCGCACCAGACCAAAAGCGGTGGTCAAAGCAAAACCTGTAGAAAGGACTTATTTGCTAAAGACTTTCTCCGCACCTAAGGAAGTGCTAAGCGTAGCGGTAGCTCCAAATGGCAGAAGAATTTTGACCAAAGGCTGGGACAATACTGCCTGGCTTTGGGATCTGAATGGAAATCTGATAGAGGAACTCAAAGGCCATACAGACTGGTTGACTTCGGTAGCATTTTCGCCGAATGGCAATCGAATGGCCACAGGCTCCTGGGATAAAACGGCCAAGTTGTACGATGTCAATGGTCGGATGATTGGTGAGTTTAACGGACATACCTTTCACGTGAGCGATGTGACTTTTTCTCCTGATGGCGAATATCTGGCGACGGCATCATTCGATAAAACCGCCAGACTGTATAAGCTGGATGGCACTTTCGTGCAATCTTTCCAAGGACACACAGAGTGGGTCAATGCCGTGGCTTTCTCACCCAATGGCAAGCATATTCTTACCGCTTCCAATGATCACACTGCTCGGATGTGGGATATGAAGGGCAATATGGTGGCTGAGTTTTCTGGTCACATACATTGGGTGACTTCAGTGGCTTTTTCTCCCGATGGCAAGTTTATTATCACGGGTTCCAAGGACAAAACAGCCAGAATCTGGAGATTGAAAGATCGGAAAAACAAAAAGCTCATTGGTCATACCAAACCTGTCAATGCCGTGGCTTTTTCACCCGATGGAAAAAAGGTAGTAACCGCCTCAGCAGATCATACCGCTATACTCTGGTCGCTCAACGGCAAAGAACTTCGCAGATACACCAAACACAAAGGTCAAATCAATGACGTGGCTTTTACTCCCGATGGTAGAAAAATCCTGACTGGTTCGAGTGATCGCACGGCAAGACTTTGGGAGGTGCAGTAAGGGCTAGTCAGCCGGCTATTTTCTTCTTTAAGGAGCGGAGGATACTTCCCAAAAGCGGAATATGTTCATAGAACATTTCTCCGGCATCAAAGTAATCTCTTTGATGAACAACTTTGTCTTCCAACGTAAGTACTGATATTCCAGAGGCCACTATGCTCTTTTTCGGCCTTTTCAGTTTTACCTGCATTTCCCAACTTAGGTAAGCCTTATTGTCAACTATAGATTCGTCAGTAAATTGGAAAGACCCTTCGATCAGATTGTCATTCAGTTTATCAAAGTAGGCCTTAAGGTTTTTAACTCCTTCTATTTCGTGAATTGGATCTTTGAACACGACATGATCCGAATATATATCATTCAGAGCATCGGAGTAATCGAATTTCATCTGTGTGAAGTAATTCTTGAAGTTGTCAATGATTGCTGAGTGCATGGGTAAGTGAAAAGGTTAGTTTATCAATTATATGTAACTGGCCTCAATTGAGAGAGCCGTTCGAAATTAATTAGTCTGTTGTTGCCATCAAGCATTAGACGGTAGGAATGTTACAAACATGGGTAATGTGACAATAAATAGGCCATTTATTGGTGTGATCTGATAGGAATCTATTACATATCAAACGAAAGGTGTTCGAAGTGTCTCCGGTATTTAAAATTTTCATGCGATACACTTTATACACTAGCGTTTGTTTCGGTTCATGTAGGTGAATTTTTTTGTTCGAGTTTCTAAAAACGAACTGAGACACGGGCTCTCGAACCTACAATTGTTCAAAAAAACTATAATAACTATGACTATGAACAATTTACGACTTATTACAATGACCATCTTAATGGCAATGATTTCCTGCTCAGATGATGAAGGGGACGAACCACAAGATGATGGAACTTCTACTTTAGAAAGTTATTCGTTTACGTATAACGAAACTGAATATGAGGTGATTCTAGAGAAGATGTCATGGAAGGAGGCTGCCGCATATGCCAAAGAGCAAGGAGGGTATTTGGCTGAAATTAATTCACAAGAAGAGCAAAATACCCTATATACAGAGCTTTCTAAAAATGCGGGTATCACCTTAACAAGAACCACGGCAAGCGATGGAGGGGGAGCTTCCTATGTTTGGATTGGCGGAAATGATATCAATGCAGAAGGAGAATGGAAATGGGATGGAAATGATGATGGTAGTGGTGCCCAGTTTTGGGCTGGATTAGCAGACGGATCTGTTGTTGGAGGATTATACAACAACTGGGGTGATGAGCCTGATGATTTTAACGATAATCAAGATGGCCTGGGATTGGCACTTACCGATTGGCCATTAGGAACGGCAGGGCAATGGAACGATTTAAGAGATTCGAACAGACTTTACTTTCTTATTGAATACTAAAAGTCAACACACAAGTTTTTGATACTTGAGGGGTGTCACCCCCGTACGTTTCTTAAACTCTGTATAGAAAGAAGATCTGGAATTAAACCCGGCTGAGTACATGATTTGTTCGATGGTGTGCTTGGCCGGGTTTTGCTCATTCAACTCTTCTAAGACATAGTTTATTCGGTAGTCATTTACATATTCAAAAAAAGTCTTCTGGTTTACGGTGTTTATAGCTTTGGAAATCAAATAGGGCTTATGATTGGTTAAATCGCCAAGTGAATTAATACTCAAATCCGACTTCTTGAACAGCTTTGCATTTTGCATGAAACTATCGATCTCATTGAGTATTAGCTTATATATTGGATCATTGTCTAATGGGCTGCTTCTATTTTTTGGAAAATGAGCAGACTTGCTTACTGTCAATATCAATACAAGAGCCAAATAACTAATTATTGAAGTGCTGATTATACTAAAGAAAACTAGATAGGTTTTGTTATCTATCGGATCAAAATACAGAAGGATGGTAATAATAATTCGAATGACGACTACGGCCGTGCATCCATAAATAAGCAGGGACTCCCATAAGCGCATGCCTTCTGCTGATCGGTGCCCTCTAAAGCAAACAATGGCTTTCCAAATATAATATAGCTGATACACCATGATGGCTTGAAAATAGGGCTTCCAGTGTTGATTCAACCATTCCACAAAGGTAAACTCAATGAATACGCAGATGATGGAAAGTACAATGACAGGGTGTATTATCTTTTTTACTCTCTCATCTGAAACATCAACATTAGAATTGGCTACCGTGAATAAATATATTAATGGGCCCCAAAACCACATGCCTTGAAAAGTAAAGTTGCGAATCCACATGATATCACTGTTCTGAAGGGTCGTGAGGAGGTTGGAGATCACATAAAAACCCCAACTAAAAAAATACCAACCCAAGAAAGTGAACTTCTGATGAAACTTGCCCTTTTGAATCAGGGCCGCTCCTAATATAGCAGTGAAGAATACAACATTGAGATTGATTATAAGTTTAGGCAGTGCTTCCATAAAGTATACTTTTTATGACTGATGGTACAACAGTCTAAAAAATCAAAAACCGTATACTTGGTTATCTCATTTTACACTTGTGGGATGGTCTTTGGTGTGCGGAAATGTTTCTAACCCTCTGGTCGTAGCGTCCGCCAGGACTCAAAACAAATAGAGCGTTCGCTCGATCGGGGTCAGAATGGAAGTTCTACCTTAAAGGTTTCAATCGGGCGGACGCCCTTTCTCAAAAAAACAGGTCCTAGGATCGCTTCGCTTAACCTACGACCAGAGAGGGCATTTACGAAGATGTCACTAAGCAAATGAATGAGACTGAGCCAGGTGCTTTGGCGGTTGGGTTTCACTTAGGAACCACCGCTGGGGCGCATTGGCCTGAATTGATCCAAGTAGCAGATCCAGGGGAGTTCCTTTTCTGCGGAGAAGCCCCTCAAGAAATGCAACAAGCTGCTGTGGGTATGGGCTTGGATGCGACTTTCGCTCCAAATGTCTTTGGATTTACTCGCAACTAGGTTTGGGCTTCCCATTGAAAAACAACAGGGGAGTGCGTCGGTCGCGTACTCCTGTTTATGTAGTGGTAACGTCCAGATATGGCATGTGCTATATCATTTGTTACCTGCATTTATTTGTGAATACAGATGGTACTTGTGGCAATCCACACCATTCAGCGATTCGATTGTATTTACCTGATAGGTCTTTAAATAATTCCCAACCTGATTCAGCTACCTTGATTGCTTTTCCAAGTTCCGTATTACCATCAGCCATATTGTCTATTATCTTTTTGAACTTGTTTAGGGCGGTTGAATTTTTGACTATTTCTGGTTCCTTTTCACTTTCAATTGCTTCAAGAGAACCTTCAAGATCGTTTAGAGCTAGAAACGCTGGACTGGAGGTAGGAAGCATGTTCTTCAATTCATTTATTGTTCCAATCGCAGTACTTATCTTATCATTTAATATCACACTACTTGATGTAGATATTGAAGGTCTAAAATCAATACTGATTGGTGCTTTGTTCGAAAGTCCGTCACCGACTATGCCTATTAATTTATCTATTCTTGAGTTTTGAAGACTAATAATATCCCTCTGAGAATCAATTCTAAATTGAGCCATTCTCAATTCATTTTTTAATTCAAGAATAAGAATTTCACTGGTTGCAAATTTTTCAGGAGATTCTTTTCCAGTTACTATAAGTTCATACTCCTGTAATGCCTTTTCAACAACTTCTGATTCTCCATCATCTTTTTCGATTATTAGTCTAACCCTCAAACCATCTTGTTCGATTCTCACTTTTGCTTCTTCTTCAGGGTAATTTTCTCTAAGATATGTTCCAAAAAAGTTTAGAATACTTAAACCAGCTTGATGATATTCAGGTGGGAATTCGATACACCTATCGATAATTCTTTTGCTATTTACATTTGGGTCGGATTCAATTTCAATAACATCAATATTATTTATTGAAAGTTGATTTGAATACGAGGCTATCACAAATTTAAAAGGATGACTTAGTGGCGCAAGTAAGTCCAATTGTCTATGGAAAATATCAAAATTGGAACGATAGTACCATTTGTTCTTTACACCTGAAGCTAAATCAGGTGATGGTACTAACAAGATTGGTATCTTGATTACCCCATATTTTATGGCAAGTGTAGTTTGATGAAATAGCCATCTACTTAAGTCATGAATTATTAAAGTGCTAACCCCGACTGTTGCAGAAACTTCGTTCTTTACCGGCCCAATTAACTTTCCGATGTTAATTCTTTGGCCAGTTGAAGAAAAATGAGGCTTATCAATTATGGTCCAACCTCTTTCTGAGAGTTTTTCTTCAAATAGATATCTAGGATTTTTTCTATCCATCTCCGAATCCGAAGTGTTGATATAGGTGAAGAACGGCTCTAGGCAGTTTTCTATATCGTCAATTTCTTGTTGATGATTCTGAACGAGCTCATCCCAAGCTCCTTTGTATGAAATTACTTTGGTGATTTTCATCGAAGTGATTATTGCAGGTAACTAGTAAATAACGGCACCTTTCCCAAAGGGATGCCCTTGGCATATGATCGTTATCTTCCAAAGATCGAAATAAATGATCACAGTATGGCTGTTATTTACCTTTCAACTACCCTGATTTTCAGCGTAGCTCTTAGTACATAAAATTGATTTTTCTCAGAAGGGCTGCTTAACAATAATAGTTGATTGCTGAAAGGATTCCAAAATCGCCTACCGATCCTTCAGTCGGTACATAAACTTCAGCCCACTCCAGTCGGCGTCTATGGCGGCTACTTTTACATCTACCAGCCCGGCGTCCAGCATAAAGTCCCGGATATGATTTTCTTTGAAGCACGAGGGGAGTTTGGAAGAGAGCTTTACCCAACTGACCCAAAGGATGCCGTTTTTCTTGAGTAGCGGAATTTGTTTAGCGGCTTCTTTCAGATCATTTTCTTCCTTGCAAAACACATGAATGAAATCTAGAGATTCCTTGTCTGGCGTATCTACTTTTTCCACCAGTTCAGGCCAGTCAGAGAACAGGCTACGATAGTGCGCTGGTTCGTTGACCAGGTGCACTTTGAAAGCTGATCTGATACCAAGCTTTTTCGCTAACGGTGTGGAGGAGTATCCGGCGGTCATTGTAGATCGGTAGAGTGAATCTTAAAGATAGCAAGAATTCATGGGGAGTCACTAGCAGAAAAAATGATATCGCTCATTTTTTTCACATAAATGACCGATATTTAAAGTCTGAAAGTCAAAATACAAAAGCGTATATCGGTTTTCATTCCCACTCCAAAACTTCTAGTTCTAATTTTCTTACAATTAAAACGAATCGAATTTATGAATTTAGAATCGAAGTATTCCTATGCCCTGGGTTTAGCCTTGAGTATCTTATTCTTGGTAGGCAGTTGCGAAACCAAACCACCCACTGATCTGGCCGATCACAATCTCATCCCTCACCCTGTGGAGATTGCTGGTACTGGTGGACGCTTTCAGCTAAGCACTGAGGCTACCATTCAAATTTCGGATTCTACCTTACAAGGTGTAGCAGATTATTTCATTGAAGTCCAACCGGGAATGAAAATGGCTATGGGTCAAAAGGCTGACATTGCACTGTCTCTAGGTGCTAATGACCAACAACTGGGTCAGGAAGGCTATTTGATGAACATCTCCGAAAACAGCATTACAATATCCGCCAATCATGCACATGGCGTGTTTCATGGACTGCAGACTTTGCAGCAGCTCATTCC
This sequence comes from Reichenbachiella sp., assembly GCF_965233835.1. Classification (GTDB taxonomy): domain Bacteria; phylum Bacteroidota; class Bacteroidia; order Cytophagales; family Cyclobacteriaceae; genus Reichenbachiella. The sequence goes on along the minus strand of NZ_OZ247585.1, from coordinate 4,333,081 downwards.
GTTATCTTCAGATAAACCTGTTGAGTTAGCTACAGGCACTATTCGAGATTACCCGAGATATGAGCACAGAGGCTCCATGTTGGATGTGTCCAGACATTTTTTCGGAGTGGAGGATGTAAAGCGATACATTGATTTTCTGGCGACTTATAAATTTAATGTCTTGCACCTGCACCTTACGGATGACCAGGGTTGGAGAATAGAAATAAAATCCAAACCGGAACTCACAGCTATTGGAGGGTCCACAGAAGTCGGCGGAGGAGAAGGTGGTTTCTACACCCAGGAGCAGTATCAAGATATAGTGCAGTACGCAGCAGATCGATTCATCACTATTGTTCCGGAAATCGATTTACCGGGTCATACGCAAGCCGCGTTGGCTTCTTACCCAAAGCTAAACTGTGATGGAAAGGCCGGAGAACTATACACGGGTACCAAAGTGGGCTTTAGCACTTTGTGTACGGATAGCGAAGCCACTTATGAGTTTGTGGATGCTGTCGTAGAGGAATTAGCAGCTATCACACCTGGTCCGTTCATTCATATCGGTGGAGATGAGAGCCATGCCACCGAGAAGGAGGATTATATCTATTTCATTTCCCGGGTTCAGCAAATCGTATCTAAGCATGGCAAAACCATGATGGGCTGGGATGAAATCGCTCAGGGCGAAATAGAGAAGGAAACTGTGGTGCAGCAGTGGAACAGTGCGGGCAATGCCTCCAAAGCTGCGGAAAATGGTAACAGAATCATTTTATCACCAGCGAAGCTGACTTATATGGATATGAAATATGACAGTACCAGTCATATAGGTTACGACTGGGCGGCCTTGATCGAAGTGGATCAGGCGTACAATTGGGATCCGGATACCATCAACGCCACTGTACCAGCTAAACTGATCTATGGTATTGAAGCGCCACTCTGGACCGAGACCGTAGAAAGCATGAAGGATATCGAGTATTTGGTTTTTCCTAGACTACCCGGATATGCCGAGATTAGTTGGGCACCTCAGTCTATTAGAAATTGGGATGAATATCGTAGTAGGTTGGCAGCCCATGCCCCTCGTTTCGAATCAGAAGGAATTGGCTTCTATCGTTCTCCTGTGGTTAACTGGGGAAAGCAAGATTCGATCAATTGACAATAACCTTAAGACTAAACATAAGTGTGTTTGCCTCACTTATGTTTAGTCTTAACTTTTGCTTCTACTCATACCTCAGTGACTCCACTGGGTTAATTTGCGCCGCCTTGATGATATGATACGAAATAGTTAGCAAAGCAATAGTGAGCGCTGCTAACCCAGCGATCGCGAACAGACTCAAATTGAGTTCCGTCCGGAAAGCAAAATTTTCAAGCCATTGGGAAAGTGAGAAATAGGTTAGAGGTGCTGCGATCGCAAAGGATACCAGTATAAGTATTGCAAAATGCTTGGATAAGGTTAGGAAGAGATTACCAATATTTGCTCCTAGCACTTTTCGTACGCCAATTTCTTTCATACGTCTTTCAGTGGCTAGCGCCGATAATCCAAACAGTCCCATACATCCAATGAAGATGCTCAGAAAAGCTATAATCGAAATGACCGCACTCATCTGCTGATCACTCTTGTAGAGGTCATTCATATGATCTTCAAGGAAAGAATAATCTAATGGGTATTCGGGAATGATTTCTTGCCAAACCTGTTCCAAGTGGTTGAGGCTCGATTGAATATTACTTCCGTTTAGTTTTAACGACATTTCTCCGAAGTGCCCCTCAGAAGTGACAACAAGAGCAAGGGTATTGACCTTATGATGTAAGGAGTTGAAATTGAAATTCTTGGTTAATCCGATAATCTGACCCAGAGAGTCGTTGTGATACCAGCTATGCCCCATTCTCCTGCCTACAGGGTTATCAACGCCAAGCTCTTTGGCAAAGGCTTCATTAATGATAAAAGCCATACCGTCGTCAGATTGTCTAGATTCATCAAAATTTCGCCCTTCAATCAAATCAATATCATATACATCCAAATAGTCAAAATGTACCCTGAGGTTGGAAGGGGTAAATTCGAAAAGGCCCGTATCTACTTCAACTTTGGCACCCCATTGGTGAAAGTTACTGCCTAGTCTTTGGCCAGAAGCTGTTACCCCAAGGATATTACTATTTTCCAGTAGACGTTGTTTGAGAAGATCGTATTTTTCATTCGCCGTTCTGTCCATATCCACAAGCAAAACATGGTCAGTATTAAAACCTTTATCCTTGTCTCTCATGTAATTTAGTTGGTTCAATACCGCTAAAGTGGCCACAATCATGGCAATGGCCAGACTAAACTGTGTGATGATAAGAGTGCTTCTAAAAACAGATTTGCCACCTGTTTTTGTTGTGCCTCTCAGGATAGTCGCTGGTCTGAAGTCAGCCATGTACAAAGAAGGATATAGACCGGTAAGTACGCCTAGCAGCAAAGTAATACCCAGCATTAAAATCAAAACCGTTACGTTAGAAAAAATCGGAAATAGACTAAGCTGTCGATCAATCAACTGATTTAGGAAGCCGAGACCAAGCCAGGTAATGAAAATTGACAAGAGCAAGGCACAAAATGTCATCAGAACTGATTCTGTGATAAACTGCCAAAAAAGCTGATCCTTATACGCGCCAATAGACTTTCGAACTCCGATTTCTTTAAGCCGAGTACCCGAACGAGCTATAGTCAGATTCATAAAATTGACCGAGGCAATGATGAGGATAAATACACCAACTAGCCAGAAAACATTGAGGTAGCTACCGTTAAACTTTCTGTGGTTCAAATAATCGTGTTCAATGTCCGTGGAGCCCAGGTGCACTTCATCTAGCCGCTGCAGAAATATTTTCAAGTATTCATTGATGTCTTCATTTCCTGAATTCTTCGTCAAAAATTCAGGATACCTTTTAGTCATATCTTCAAGATCGGCTTGTGGACTTAACTGTAAGTAGGTAACGAGAAAATTGCTTCCCCACCTCTCATTGAAGTCTTTATTCCGATGGGTTATAGAGGTCACCGAAATGACAATTTTGAATTGAAGGTGCGAATTGTCTGGGATATCAGCTAATACTCCGGTAATCTTGAAATGATCGCCACTCATTTCTAATACTTCTCCAATGACATTGGTATGCCCAAATATGGTTTTTGCGGATGATTCACTCACAAGAATGCTGTAGGGTTCGTCTAATGCACTCTGACGATCGCCAGCGATCAGTGGAAAATCAAACATCGATAGAAAGGTACTATCAGCAAAAATTGCATTATCAATAGGAAAGGACTCTCCATTAGTTTTCCAGACTAGTTTGCCTTGTCCCCAGAGTCTAGTGAACTGTTCCACTTCTGGGAAATCCGTCAAAAATGAAGGTCCCATACCGGCCATAGACAAGGCCACATTTTGTACCTTGGTACCAGGGAAGCTCTGAACTTCACAGAGCCGATAGATGTTGTCCTTTTTACTATGTTGATCGAAAGATTTTTCATCTTCAATGAATAAATAAATAGCCAGACAGGCAGCAAACCCTATGGCCAGGCTCAGAATATTGAGGCTGTTGTGAAAACGGTGTTTGCGCAAATTTCTGAATGCAATGAGTAAATAACTTTTAAACATAGTAGTGTGGTTTGAGTGTTTTGACTTGGTTTTTTTAAGGGCAAAAGGTCTGATGTAGTTCAGTACCTGATACCAGTAGTTGAGTTTTGCTTTTTTTGAGTTGTTGTGTTCTAGTGTATAGATGAATTGCTCATACAAATCCCCAGAGACCTCTTCATATAGATCTGATTTCAGCATCCAAGACAGGATCTTTGATGCCAACCAAGGTGGTGATGGAACAGATTCAGACATTTTGTATCAAAAGTGAAAACTGAGTGTTCCTTCGGAAAATTTAGGGTATTGGTTCCAAAGCGAAAGTCTGAGCTCGCGCGCATTGGCCAATACTTGTTCTCCCTCCGCGGTAATGGAGTAGATCCTCTTTCGTCTCCCACCTCGTTCGGTAGTAGCGCCTCCCATAGCTGAGGTTAAAAAACCTTTGTCGGCCAATCGACTCAGCGTGGAATGCACCGCTCCAATGGCCGTACTCTTTTTAGTTTGAGATTCAAACTCTTGTGCAATATTGAAGGCGTAGGCTTGCTCGCCTAAAATACCAACTAAAAGCAGGATGACTTCTTCGAATTCTCCTAATCGTGATTCATTCATAACATTAATACTAGATTGTAGAACAAATACGAAGGTAAAATCTTTTTGTTCTACAATCTAGTAATAAATAAAAAATAAGAGTTTTTGGATAAGATGCACTGGTAGGCGCCTTGATTTAAGGAGTCGCGGTTAATGCACTGGATAAAATAAATGCCGCTACCCGAAGGTAGCGGCATTAAAAGGCATGATAAATGGGCTTAGACTCCCATTTTTCTTGGGCAAGTTACAAACAACAGTTTAGTTGCTTGTTATTACTATGTTATTTCTAATAATTATTGAATGCTAACTTATATGCAATGGACTTTACAGATGTAGCCTGATGTTAAATTTGTTAAAAATTTTCATCACATAAAGCATGATCACAGAAAAGACTGCACACCACAAGATACCAGGGATACCGCTTCCAAAATATGCTGGAATTATTTTTAGGTCAATGGCTAGATTGAAATAGATAATGATACCTGGTAGAATGTAAATCAATAAGGGGTTGGCGGCAGCAGGCATAAAGAATTCACTCCATGCTGTTTTCTTTCTTATTTCCATCAGCCAGTATAAGGCGTAGTAGATGAAGGTACAAAGACCGGCCGAATACAAGGTCCAGGAAGGTGTACCTCTAATTTTTGATACTTCATAGTAAGGTCTCAGTAAGTACCCAGCCAAGAAGAAGAGCAAGCCAAACCCAATAACTTTCCAATTGACAATTGCTCCATTTTTTCCGTCAAAGAAAAGTAGTGATATGATAACACCGGCACTGACAAGGGTGACATGTGTCAAATGCCCGGCAATGAATTTGAACCATCCCAATTCATTGATGGCCAAACCATCGGTTTGGGTGAAACAGTTGGCTATAACACTGATCACGAAGAAGGCGATTATGGCTTTTAGATTGCCATTGCTGAACCAGTAGAACACTACCGTGAACAGGTACGCCCAGCCTATGAGTCCTAAAATTCCCCACCATTTTTGGGTCATGCCCATTTGGCCATTGTCTTGAATGTAAAGAAAGTACAACGCTACAAATCCGAGCATGCCTCCGTACTGAAGCGCGTTTTTCCAAAGTGTGGGGAAATCTTTACCATATTTATTCCAAACAGGTATGGGTAAGGTGTAGGCAAAAAATGCCCAAAGGGCTGGAGAGATTAGCATTTGTGCTTTATTGTATCCGTATTCAGCATTTACCATAAACAGGCCCATAACAATGAGAGCCAGCGAACGCTTGAGGGTGTGTTTCCAAATGACTAAAGGTTGATCGCCTTTGGCAAGCCTGGCATTGAAGGCAAATGGAACGGACATTCCCACAATAAATAAGAAGGCAGGAAATACCAGGTCAACAAAAGTCATCGCGTCGGCCTCGGCAGGCATGTGTTTCATCCACTGAGGTACATCGGACACACCCGCCAACTCATTCACAAATATCATTACCAGAATGGTAATCCCTCTAAAAGCATCGATTGAGACGATGCGCCCACTGTACAAATTTTCTTTGATTGTCATTAAAATAAATTTTCTATATAAACACAACGATACATTCTGTCCTCCGCGGTAAGTTTCCAATTGACTTGACCTGAATGGTTGATATTCAGGATTACGCCATTGGTGGCACTACAGACTAAGAATTCTTCTGAGTTCAATTGCTGAACACTCCCCATGAATGGAGAGAAATAAGATTCAGGCAACTGAATATTTGTTTTGGGTGAGAGTGTTTGGTTTTGATCTGCCAAACGAAGGGACAAGATACGGGAATATGGTCTATTTTCCGAGGCTCCATTATCAAAAAGCAACAAGTCACCGTTGTGGTTGAAATGCGCAAAATGTTGGAACATAAATTCGGAGTTGTTACTTAGTTGAAAATCTCCATCGGCTCCAAGTTTCCAATCTACCTGTCGGCTCTGCTTGTTGATTTTCCAAACTTGAGACAAGGCTCTAAACGATACATAATAGGCTGTCTCGTCTTCAATAATTGAATTACTCCAAGGCTGAACATAGGTAGTCAGGTCTGGATTAGTAAACTCAGAAAATGAGGACCATTGCCAAACTTTTTTTCCGTTTCTGTCTAAGACCAAAATACCATCTCCACTAAACTCGTCTTGTGTTTCTTGGGTGAGATAGACGATATGGTTGTCTTCAGAAAGAAATATGTCGTGATGAGGAGTTTTTATAAAATCGTTCTCGCCATAATTTAGTAGGAGCAGTGTGTCTCCTGCCAGATTGGTCTCCAGTATTCGATCCCCATCAGAAAACCCTTGGTCCGTGCTGCTTTCAATACTCAGGATAGTATTTCGATGGGTTAGGTTAGCCACCTTAATCATATTAGGTGAGGTGCGATACCAGACGACTTGTCCATGCCCATCCACCAATAGAATGACAGAAGGGTGTCCAGATCTATGGAAGAGAAAATAACCATCAAGATTGGTTTCAATCTGGTTTTTTGTTTCATCGTAGAAAAGATCGACTGCCTCCGGGCGTTCGAAGGTGTGGAAATCTTGTATATTGTTGGCTTCAATGTTCTCATCTCCAAATCGGATGGCATAGCTGTAGGCCGTACTTTCTTTTAAATGACTAAGCAGTATGCTGGCGTGTAGATCTTTGCTCTCTGATACATTTAAGGTTTTTTGGTTGTCGGGCTGGTTTGTTTCCCAATAGTCTATGAAAAGCTGATGCGGCTGGCTGAGTGATACTTCTATTTTAGCTGTTTTTCCAATAGAAGGGTAGATATTCACCTGCGTCGTTTCAATTTCAGGTAATGAAGTCCTCTCACTGTCTGAGCATGAAACGAGCAGGCAAATTCCCACCGCTACTTCTAGTATTCTATTATTCATTGATTAGAAAAAGTACAAAGAAAGGTCCGTTAAGAATATGCTAAAATCTATCACAAGACCCTTCTAAGTCTATGAATAAGCGTTAATGTTATTGTTTATCCCACCATACTGGTGTCATTATGTTATTGGTACCACCAATTCTGCTGATCGCATCCTCATAGTTGGTCGGATTGTTTTGTGCCTCAAATTCCGGGTAGAAAAAACGTCTGGGCATGACACCATCGGTACCGCTATAGTACCATTCTACATTGGTGAATGGTACCAGCTCTGGGTAACCAGACCTTCTGTAATTGGCGTAGGCCTCCGTACCATTCATGAAGTAAATGAGCCACAGTTGCTCGTTGGCCACTCTGATTTGATCTTCTGTAGCAGCTGGCAATGGATTCGCAGCTAAGAAATCAGTTATTTGAGTTTCCGTGATCGCCGGTGCTCCCGGATACATACCCACATGTTGCATACCTGCTCTTACTCCATTTTCCCAGTGTGTGGCGGCATCAGCGGTCCAACCTCTGGCAGCTGCCTCAGTCAAAAACATTTCTACCTCTGCGTAGGTCAGATGAAAGTAAGGCGCATCGTTTGCAGTGATATAATCACTTGGTTGCATGTATTTATTGACATGTGCCACATAGGCTACATAATTGGCATCTTCATCATATAAGTCGCCATAGTCTGACCAAAGATTCCACCAAAGTGCACCATGAACGATACCTTCTTGCAAATGAGGAGTAACGTCCAACCGTGTAGGGTCACCTTTTGGAGCCGTATAGGTTCCTCCATAGATAGATAATCGGGGATCTCCAGTATTCTTCAAAAAGTCCACCAGCGTGTTGGTCAATCGGAAACCTTCAGAATTGGCTGAAGCATTAAATACTTGGGATCTGCCATTGCCTCGATTTTCTGTAGAGGAATACGAAAAATCACTGTGAAGCATAATGGCATTGTCATCGTTACTCTGCATCAAACCACCAGCAATGGCTGCTGTGACCTGAGTTTCGGCTTCTGCGATGTCGATTTTGGTTAATCGAAAACCTAATCTCAACCTTAACGAATTTCCGAACCTTCTCCATTTCTCCAAATCACCGGCAAAAAATAAATCGCTGGACATGGTTTCTTTACTGTCGTCAAAAGCTGCTACCGCCTCATCCAATTCTTTGAAGAAATCAGTATAGATGTCTTCTTGACTATCATAAACGGGTGTGAGGATGCCTTCTGTAAAACCTTTGACAGCCTGAGAGTATGGGATGTCACCATATAAGTCGGTAATTTTTGAATAGATCAATACCTTCATAATTCTGGCAGCCGAATTGATGTTTACCTGCTCGGGATCATCAACAGTGGCATCAATTATACTCTGAACGTTCTTGGCATCTCGAGGATAAGATTCTTCCCATAGAGAGTACCAATGGCTCTGTTCCACCACTCGGTATTGTGCGCCGTGCTGGCACCACCAAGACCCACTAAAATGCTGAATCATGGATGAAGTAATACCGAGGTCATATCTCCAGGCTTCTTCTCTTTTACCAGACAGGTCAAGCTGTACTTTGGCTAGTTGAAAGCTAGGATCGATTTCATTATAGGCATTGGGGTCTGTATTGATTTCGTCGAAATCGTCTGTACAAGACCAACTGATAACTGCAAAAAGCAGCCAATATTTTATGTTAATTATTTTCATGGTTGCTGTTTTTAGAATGAAACATTTACACTAAAACCATAATGTCTTCTGGTTGGTAAGGAACCATATTCCAAACCTTGACCATTGCCATTATTGTAGGTTGATTCAGGGTCGATATTGGGTACATTCTTGTAGAGTGTCCAAAGGTTTCTACCAATTACCGAAATCCGAACATTGGTGAAAGGTGTTTTATCCAAAACTGATCTTGGTAAAGAATAGGCCAATGAAAGATCTCTAAGTTTGATGTAGCTCGCATCGTAAACAAATTTTTCAGGCACATTGCTGGACACAAAATTCCAGTAGTCTGCAGGGTTTACGATTTGATCGTTAGCTTCATACTCTGGATTATCATCAGTAGATGTAGCTGTTTCTTTTACTCCATGTCCGATGTAACCACCATCAATAGGTAGATTTACAAAGTCTTCCGGGGCATTACCAGCGTCTACCCAGGCATCTCTTGCGTCCCGATTTCGTTGTGCATAGTCGTTCCAACCTTCTCTTCCATCCAAGGTTTCAGGATGAGCGCCAGAACCATACATGGTCATATTCGTCACCGCGAAAATATCTCCGCCCATTCGCACATCGAACGATGCTTTTAAGGCAAATCCTTTGTATGAAATGGTAGAAATAGCACCTGCTGTCCAATCGGGTAGGGTGGTACCAAGTTCGATAGGGTCTTCGGTCAATCGTGGCATACCATCGTCCCCATGGATGATTTCTCCATTGTTGTCACGCAAAAAGCCTCGACCAGTGATCAAACCAAAATCAGACCCTTCTTCTGCGATTATCTTCACACCTGCCCATCTTGCATCAGCGATGGTAATAACAGGGATATCCGGATGCAAGGATTCGACGGTTGTTTTGTTCTTAGCAAAGTTCAAGGACAGGTCCCATTGCAAACCGTTTGAAAGCTTAAGAGGGGTTGTGGTGAGCAGCAGCTCTATACCTTCATTTTTCAACTGTCCCGAATTCACTATAGCTGAACGGAAACCGGTGGTTTCTCCAACGGGAGCATTGAAAATGAGATCATCGGTAGTAGTCGTGTAATAGGCAAAGTCTAAACCTAATCGGCCTTCAAAGAATCTGATATCAGTACCTAGCTCAATGGATTTAGTTCTTTCTGGTTTTAAATCAGGGTTACTGATTTGATTACCCGAGATTTCAGCCAAAGGAATACCCAAATGAGAAATGCCTGTCAATGAATAGTTGTTAGCTAACTGATAAGGGTTGGCATCACCGCCTACTTCAGCATAAGAGGCTCTTAGTTTAAAAAAGCTCAAAGCATTTAGTCCTAAATCAACAGCTTCTGACAATACAAAACTGGTGGATACAGAAGGATAGAACTGTGATCTGTTTTTTTCAGGTAAGGTAGAGAACCAGTCGTTTCTCCCTGTCACGTCCAAAAACAGGTATTCTTTATAAGAGAAGCTAGCAAATCCATAGAGCGAATTAACTTTTTTCTCTGCTCCTCCCGGTGTGACTATGATGTTTTGAAAGTTATTCAATCCATCTACACCTTCGATTATGATCTCCGACCCATCTATTCTGGTTGAAGACGATTTGCTGTGCATCAAATTTCCTCCCGCACTCAAGCCAATGTTGAAGTCATCGGTTATGTCCCTGTTAGCTGACAACAAGAAGTCATTGTTTGTTTCTTTCAGCGTGGTCGTGAGATCCACCATTTGGCCACCCTCTTTGGTAGGGGTGTATTTGTTGTAAAACTCATGATGATTGAATGTGAAATAGTCTAAACCGCTTCTTACTTTGAGCGATAGCCAATCTGTGAAGTTTACTTTAACAGACCCAAAACCTAAAATACGATCCTTTTCACTGTGGTTATAAGTTTCGTTGATGGTCCAGTATGGGTTGGCTCTATAGATATTTCCTGTGTAGTCCAGGTAGGTACCATCGTCATTTTTATAAGTTTCTAACCAAGCTTGATCGAAGTTGGGTGCCAGGCCAATGATGCCGTTACCAATATTGGTGACTTCATCAGTTAGTGCAGGGCGGTTGTTCACTTTTTCAGTAATATATGAAAGCTTACCATCTATCTCCACATGCTCGCCCAATTTAGAATAGGCTCTCAAAGTTGCATTCTGGCGATCCAGACCACTATTAGGAAGAATGTCAGAGTTATCAATATCTGTAAAGGATAATCTAACATTTGAGTTTTCGTTTCCTCCTGACAGGGCTATGGTATTGTTGTAAGTCACTCCGGTATCGAACAGACCCTGGATATTATCATCCACCAATCCATAAGGACGATCTGTACCATCTACTTGCGTCACGGTTAAGGACGGATCTAATGGTGCTCCCCAAGAAGAGGTGATGTTTCTGGCTCGGTCTATAGACTCAGGTAAGGCGCCATTTGCACCCTGACCATACACTTGCTGGCGTTCATCAAGTTTGGTTGAAATCTTATCCAAAGTGACAGTGCTGTTCAAGTCAATGGACCATCCTTTTCCGCTTTTGGATCCTTTTTTAGTGGTTACCAATATCACACCATTGAGTGCTCTGGATCCATAAAGTGCTGCAGCAGAAGCACCTTTCAGCACAGAGATAGACTCTATGTCATCTGGATTTATGTCTGACAAACCGTCTCCTAAATCAAACCCACCGTTTTGAGTCGCCTGCCCCAATGTACCGTTGTCTACAGGGACTCCGTCAATGACGTAAAGAGGTTGGTTGCTGCCATCGATCTCACTAATTCCTCTGATGATGACTCTAGAAGACCCTGAAGGGCCAGCTGTGGTAGTAGAAATGTTTATTCCTGCTACTTTTCCCGCCAACGAATTGACTGCATTGATTTCGCCATTTCTGGCGATATTTTCACTGCCTACCTCTGTGATAGAATAACCCAAGGCTTTTTTATCTCTTTCGATACCGAGTGCCGTAACTACAATTTCATCAAGCTGTTGTAAATCGGGCTGTAGAGCTATGTCAAGCGTAGACCTGTTACCCACCTCAATGGACTGAGCCAAATAGCCGATATATGAAAACTGCAGTATTTCATTTGGAGCAGCCATTAATGAGTACTTACCCTCTATATCGGTGACTGTACCTGAACCTGAGCTACCAAGAATGGTTACCCCAATCAAAGGCGTACCATCTTCAGCGCCAGTTACCATACCTGATACTTTGTTTTCCTGTCCTATAGTAGGTAGTGTGGAACAAAGCAAAAGGCACGATAGAAGTGCTTTGTAAAGTTTATTCATAGTATTTGTGATTTTTGTTTGCTTCGAAGGAATCAAACTATCTGTATGAGTAGAAAAAATGAGGCTGGACAAAATGCACCTGCTTTTTGAATTTAGCCTAGACAAAAACAGGACACCCCGTTTGTAATAATCAGATTGTCAGTGAGTTGAATGAAATGGAATTGAGATTTATAAAACCTGTTAAATGGATTCAAGAAAAGCTTGAAGATTGATGTCTGAATCTAGGTTGAGTTTTTTTCGTAGACGATAGCGACGTTTTTCTACACCACTTACTGAGATATTCATCAGCGACGCAATTTCTTTTGTAGATAGGTCAAGTTTAATGAATGCACATAAGTTAATGGATGACTTGGTCAGATCGGGTTGTTTTTCTTTTAGCTTTTTAATGAAATCCTGATGACTTTCGTCAAAGTACATTTCGAATCTTTCCCAGTTGTTGTCTGATCGCATGTTTTGATCTATGCTTCTGATAGACCTCTTTATTTTTTGCTCCGAATCTTTAGTTACTGACGAAGCAATTTGGGCTAGTCCTTTTTTCAATTGACCCAAAAACTCATTTTTCTTTGTGATTTCCAGCGCTACACTTCCGAGTTCTTTGTTTTTTAGAAGAACTTTTTCTTTTAACCGTTCATTGATCAGCCTTATTTTTTCAGTCTCTGCCAGGAGCTTTTGTTGTTCGAGTTCCTCGTCTTTTTTAAGTAGTGCTTCCTTTTTCTCTCGTTTGAGTTTGGCTACTCTTACTTTATAGATCAAGGTTCCAACGATTATGATAATCAGGGTATAAAGGATACCGCTTATCCGAGTGGCATACCACGGACTCTGAATGAGAAATGGATAGGAGGTATGTTCAGAATATTTGAATAAATCTCCTCTGGACCTGACATGGAAGATGTACTTTCCCGGTGCCAGATTTTTAAAGCTGTTTTGATTGGACTCATGCCAATCTGACCAATTGAGTTCCTCTGTGTCAGTTTCACTTTCTAGATAGAAACTGAATTTGATTTGTTCGCGCGATTGGTAATAACCTGAAGCATAAGTGAAAGTCACATTGTTGAAATCATGAGGCAGTGAAAGTGATTGCGAACCCTTAGTGGGCGCAAGCCAGGTCGAGTCGGTCTGTTCAAATTTGACCTCTCGTATGATAGTCTTTTTTTTATTGTTTTGTTTATTTATACGGTAGTTGATATTGGCATTCACGTTGAAATGAGCAAACCCCTCCTGAGTGCCAATCACCACGTTGTTGCTGTCATATACGTGTAGGTATTCATAACTACCTACTAGATTTCCATTAAGCTCAGTAATAACATTCTCCGGTAGAAGCGTGTAGCTACCATTATCCAGTGGGTCTAGTTTGGTGATTTTGTTATCCTGAATGATCCAAAGACTTTGAAAGGTTCCCTCAATAATTTTATCAACATAAAAATTATGTTTTAAAAAGGAGCTGATTTCCTGATCGAGGTGGAAGGTCTTATCAGAAGGGTTAAACTGATACACACCATTTTCTGCGGAGAATAGAAGTCCTTTTTTTGACAGGCTGGCAAATGAGATATACGCAGGCAAATTCCCATCCTTTTGGGAGTAGAACTCTTTGTTTTGAACCTTCTTATGCTCAAAATCTATAGTCATTCTAAAAAGTCCCTTATTTCCATGACAAACCCAAAGCCGTTGGTCTGCATCGAAAGTAATCACTCTACTGGATTCGTCGAATGAAGTCAGAGGTTTGGGTGTTTTTGAACCTGGTTCTAATACATAAAGCCCATGCTCTGTACCCAGAAGTAGAAGCTCTTTCTGGTTGGGAACTGTTTCAATCGTCCATACTTTATATTGATCGAAAATGAGTTTAAGTCTTCCGTTTTCTAAAACAAACAGACCTTTTTCATGAGCAATATATAATTTAGTACCCATTGATTTAAACTCATAGACCTGTCCTTCTGTCCCCCTTATGGGTTTAAACTCGCTTTGAGATTTGTGGACAAAAACACCTTGACTAGTACCCAAATAAAGGCGTTCTCTATGTACGGCAGAAGCATATCCCATCCCTCGTATACCATTAGAAATGCCATAGTGTGTAAATGGAGTGTTCAGAGTGATATGGCTGATGCCATTATCTAGTGCTAGCCATAGGTTTCCTTCTCTGTCCTCGTACAGATCAAAAATATTGTCTGAAAGAAGTCCCTGCTGACTGTTGATGTGATGAAGGAGCTTCATATTTTCATCTAGTATGACAAGCCCTTGATTTTGGCTGGCTAGTGCGATAAGGTTGGATTGTAATTTAATGGCTTTGGATGTTACAAAGCCGGGAGGAAGGTAATTGGGAGACTGCCTGGAGTTGGATGTTAGAGATACAAAGTCTCCGTTTTGAGTAATAATCTCACTCCCTATTATTCCAATAATTGTTTGTTCTTTTCTTTCTTGTTTGTTGACTTGTTGATTTGCCAGATCGAAAATGGTAAGTACCTCATCGGATTGGTAATAGAGGTTTCTACCCACAACCTGAACGAAGGCCAAACCCTTAGGGATGTTGAAGAGAAGTTTAAATGAACGATCAGTGTATTGGTAAATGGCTGTTTTAGTAGTTACAATAGTTTCAAAGTCCGTAGTCCAAATACCCGTGATTTCTCCTATCGGGTCTTCAAAATCAATAAGAGATTCGTAGTGAGAAATACCCGTATTATTGTGTATGAGCTGTCCAAATTCATTGAAACTGCCCACATAAATATTTCCCTTAAGGTCAACATTTAAGGAGTGACCATCCAACCGGCTTGGTAGCCAAATCTTTCTCCACATTTTACCGTCAAATTCCAGAATACCATAGCTATTACCAATGTAGATGAGATCATTCTGTCCTTGGACAACCTGGAAGTTTTTAGGATGCCATTCGTAGTCTTTGGAAGTATAGTTTTTAATTTCTGGTAAGCCAACGGGGAAATTCTGTGCTAGTGCGGGCGCACAGCAAATAGTCCAAACGGTAAATACCAGTAGGTATACTTTTTCAGGGCAACTTCTCATAAATGCGTATTCAATTTCCGTTTGGGCTAGAGGAAATCACCCTGAAATTTAGCTGATTATGGCTAATTATGCCAAAGCGGCTAGCGCCTTTTCAAAATCAGGGTCCTGAACGATTTCAGGCACTTGCTCAGAATAAATGACTTTATGACTTTCATCGAGAATGACAATGGCCCTTGAGTGCAAGTGAGCCATTGGCCCATCAGCAATGGTAACCTGATAGTCTTTGCCAAATTGGCCAGTGGCAAAATCGGAAACCGTTTCTACACTGTCGATTCCTTCTGCTCCACAGAATCTTGCCTGTGCGAAAGGTAAATCTCGAGAGATACATAGAACTTTGGTGTTTGACAGACCTGCTGCTTTTTCATTGAATGTACGAACTGAAGCTGCACAAATACCGGTGTCTATACTTGGGAATATATTTAAAATCACTCTTGAGCCTTTATAATCGGCTAGCGAGATATGTGACAAATCATTTTTTATCAGATCAAAGTCTGGTGCCTGAGAACCATTGGCAGGCAAGTTGCCAACTGTATTGATAGAATTTCCTTTTAATGTTATGGTAGCCATAGTTAGATGTTTAGTTTCTTGAGTAAATATAAGAACTGACTGCTTGCTGTGGATGTATATTTGCGAGAAGTTCAAAATTTAGGGTAGGGTAAATACAGACACTTGCCGTTTGAATGATTGAAAGGGAATTCAAATTAGAAAATAAAAAAGGATCATGAGGTTAATTTGTCTACTTGTTTTGGTGTGTGCGAATGGTTGGGCCTTCGGGCAAAAAATAAGTGGCGCAGTCATCGACCAACAAAACGACCCATTACCAGGTGCATATGTAACCAATATAAGCAAAGGTATTCATGCTCATACGGATGAAATTGGACGGTTTCATTTAGAGGCTGTGAAGTTAGGTGATACACTTTCGGTAAGCTACGTTGGATACAAAACACAGCAAGTAATAGTATCTGACTGGGACAAAAAAATTGAAATAGAATTGACTGAAAAAGTTGTAGAACTTAGCGAACTGACAGTTACCCCAGACCTGAACGCTATCCAGGCATTAACTAAGATAGACCTCAATACAGCACCAGTCACTTCATCACAACAAGTGCTAAGATCCATTCCTGGGTTGATGATTGGTCAGCATGCCGGTGGAGGCAAGGCTGAACAGATATTTTTGCGTGGTTTTGATATTGATCATGGTACAGATTTCAATATGACTGTGGATGGCATGCCGGTGAATATGGTCTCACACGCCCATGGACAAGGCTATTCAGATTTACATTTCCTTATTCCAGAATTAATCCAGGACATCAATTTTGGTAAAGGACCATATGATGGAAGTAAAGGCAATTTTACGACGGCGGGTTATGCAAATATTCGTACAAAATCCAGCCTGGATGCCAGTTCGATCCAAGTAGAAGGTGGGCAGTTCAATTCTTTTAGAACGGTTGGCTTGTTTAACCTGTTGGATGAGAAAAAACAATCGGCTTACTTGGCCACTGAATATAGTTTGTCAGATGGTCCGTTTGAAAGTTCACAGAATTTTAATCGATTCAATGTGATGGGCAAGTACAATACGCAGGTTGGCGAAGACCGTATTGGACTCCAGTTTTCTCACTTTACTAGCGGATGGACAGCATCAGGCCAAATTCCACAACGTGCGGTAGAGTCAGGTCAAATCACAAGATTTGGAGCGATTGATGATACTGAGGGTGGGAGTACCAGCCGTTCTAATTTGAAATTGGACTTCATCAAAACTATCGATGATCACTCGTTTATCTCCAATCAATTGTACTATGGAGTTTATGATTTTGAATTGTATTCAAACTTCACCTTCTTTTTAGAAGACCCCATCAATGGTGATCAGATTAGACAGAAGGAAAGTCGTCAGATTCTCATGGCCACCAGCGAGTGGAATAGAAGTTTTGATCTTGGCTCGCATGAAAGTTTTTTAAAAATCGGAGGAAGTATTAGAAATGATGAGGTGAATGATGTGGAGTTGTCGCATACTGCTAATCGAATTACTACATTGGAGCAAATCCAGCTAGGAGATATCAATGAGGCCAATTTGTCGGCTTATGCCCAATGGGATGTAGAGTTTGGTAAATGGTTGTTGAGTCCAATGGTACGATACGATTATTTTAAGTTCAACTACGATGATAGGCTGACTGGAACTCAATACTTTGAATCCCAAGGCATAGCCAGCCCAAAACTTAACGTGCTTTACAATCATTCCAAAAATCTACAGCTATATTTTAAGAGTGGTTTTGGATTTCATTCCAATGATTCGAGAGCTATTACTACTGGGCAAACAGATATTATTTTACCAAGAGCATTTGGCTACGATGTAGGGTTTATATTAAAGCCTACATCGAAGTCCTTCCTGAATCTTGCCTTTTGGTCACTTGACTTGGAGCAAGAACTGGTGTATGTAGGTGATGCAGGTATTGTAGAGCGAAGTGGACAAACTCGACGATATGGAGTAGATGTAAGTTATAGGTATCAGTTGACCCCTTGGTTGTTTTTCAACCAGGATGTGAATTACACTCATGCCCGTAGTGTGGACGATCCTGAAGGACAAAACTATGTGCCGCTTGCACCTGGTCTAACGGCTTCGGGAGGATTGGGCGTGGCGAGATCTCAGGGTTTTTATGGAGGAATTCGCTATAGATACATGGCAGATCGTCCAGCCAATGAAGACAATTCTATTGTAGCCACGGGTTATACGGTAGTGGATATGAATGTGGGTTATCAGGTGAAAAACTATACTTTCGGGGTAAACATAGAAAATCTACTCAACACAGAATGGAATGAAACCCAGTTTGCCACCGAATCTCGAATGCAAAACGAGCCCGCCTCAGTAGAAGAAATCCACTTTACTCCAGGTACACCTTTTTCTCTTAGAGCTTTTGTCAAGATAAAATTCTAATAAGCACAGTCAGAAGGGCAATTTGGACTGAGGCCAAATGCATTTTTCTCTATTAGTTATTCTGAAACTGTTATTTTAGTACACAGAATCAATTTTCTAAGTCGATGGATCAGGCGCTCAAAACCATGATTGATAATATGCCCGACAAGACGGGCAAGTCATTGGAAGCATGGAAAAAACTACTTAAAGCAAAGAACTTTGCTAAGCATGGGGAAGCAGTAAAGTACTTGAAAACAGAGCATGGGGTTACTCATGGGTTTGCCAATACAATTGTTACTCTTTCAAAAGAGGATAATCTATCCACTGAAGGTTTAGTGGAAGGCCAATACAAGGGCAAAGAAAATCTAGTTCCAATCTATGACGCATTGATCAAGTTCATTAAAACGCTAGGCAGCGATGTGACTATAACTCCCAAAAAAGGGAGTGTGAGTATCATTAGAAAGCGACAATTTGTTTTGATAAAACCGGCCACCAAGACTAGAATAGATCTAGGGTTTAAATTAAAAGATAAGCCAACTAATGAAAGGCTAGGTGATTCCGGACCTTTTGGTACTATGTGCACACACAGAGTGATGATTTCAGAAGTATCGGAAATTGATGATGAATTGCGTAATTGGATTCAGGAAGCCTACAGTCAATCTGTTTAAGACGATATGATTATTTAATGACATCATGAGATTTTACCTTAGTCTACTGCTTTTTTTTTATGTTCCTTTGGCAACTTTTGCTCAAAAAAACGCTGACGGTCTTTATTTGGAAGTAGAAGAGGAACAATGTTATTACAGCAAGTTGAAATTGGCCAATACCAAGACGACGGTCTGTGTTTTAGACAACCCGCTGATCGGAGCAGAGGAGTTCGTAGATGTAAGCCCAATGGAAGAAAACGAACTGCTTGGAATAAGGAAATTTTCTATCCTCATGTCTGAGGAGGGCAAGAAAAAATTAGCCATCATGTCTAAAATTTACACTGGAAAGAATTTTGCTTTTGTACTGGATGACGAAGTGGTATGTGTGATGGAAGTAAAAGGAGAAATCAAAAGTGGAAAGTTTACCGTGACAGAAAAATTTCAGAATTCCTCTCTCAAAGAGGTAAGAGAAAAACTCAAGGCCGATTATGACTTCTAGCTATACGCGCCCTTCCTGACTTTATTACTTAGAAACATCTGCCGTTCATGCCAAAAGTCCTGTCGTTCAAAGAATTGATTGGCTTATTCTCTGAAATTTGAGCCTGTTTTGTATCATCAATTCACATGAATCAAGTTAATGATACGAACAACAATTATTACGCTACTAGTATTAATCTCTTTGACCGTTCAAGCGCAAACGCGAATACAAATTGTTGGTAAGGTTGTAGAGCAGGGGAGTAATACACCAGTTGAATTTGCGACGGTGGCTATCATTAATCCTGAAACCAAGAAGCCTATTACCGGAGCCACTACCTCTTTGGAGGGAGCCTTCGCTATTAACACTACAGAAAGTCATTTTGAAATTGAAATAAGTTTTATCGGATTTGAAAAGAGAATAATTAGTGATTTTCAGATGGCTAACAATCGAGTGGATTTGGGTACTGTGGTTATTAAAAGCGATAGCAAGCAGTTGGAAGAAATAGTGGTGCAAGGTGAAAAATCTCAAACAGAGTTTAGAATTGACAAAAGAGTATTCAATGTAGGGGCTGATCTCAGTGTTGCAGGAGCTAGTGCGCTAGATGTTTTGACTAACGTACCGTCAGTAAATGTGAATATCGAAGGGCAGGTAAGTTTGCGTGGAAGTACTGGCGTACAAATTCTCATTGATGGTAAACCGTCGATTCTTACAGCCAGCAATGATGGCAATGCTTTGGGCTCCATCACTGCCGATATGATAGAAAGCGTGGAAGTAATTACCAACCCATCGGCTAAGTATGAAGCTGAAGGTACTTCCGGTATCATCAACATCGTGTTGAAAAAGGAAGAAAAAAAAGGCACGAATGGATCTGTGTCTATCAATGCAGGAGTTCCTCATAACCATAGCATTGGGTTTAGCTTGAATCATAGAACCGAAAAATTCAATCTTTTTTCTCAGTTTGGAGTGGGATATAGGGAACTGCCCAGAGATAAAACAGCCAACAATCAAGATTTGGTGACCGATACGATCATTTACTCTGAAGGGGAAGAATTCAGAAATGAAAAGTTTTATAATGTGATTTTGGGTACCGACTATCACATCAATGATCGCAATGTGATCACCTTGTCTGGTAATTATGCACTGGAGCTGGAAGACCAACCATCCAGCACGGATTTTTCGATGGTAGATGGTTCTGGAAACGTTGTATCCCAATGGAACAGATCCGAAGAAACCGAAGCCACCAATCCCAAATACCAGTTTGATTTGCAGTATAAAAGAGATTTCGAAGATCACAAGGATCACGACCTGTTGGTGTCGGCTACAGGTAGTTTTTTTGGCAAGTCTCAGTCTTCAGATTTTCTGGATGAAACTACAGGAGGCAATGAAGATCAGGATGCTGTTCAGAAAACAGAGACGACTTTTGATGAAGGTAAGTATACATTCAAACTGGATTATACCAAACCATTCTCAGATGACTTTACTCTAGAGACCGGGGGGCAGTATCTGTTAAATGATGTTGGAAATGATTATGCAGTGCGTAATCTAGAAAATGGTGTATATGTTATTGACTCTACCCAAACCAATGATTTTGAATACAACCAGGACGTTTTGGGATTGTATGGTACTATGGCCTACGAGAGGAAAAACTGGGGACTAAAACTTGGATTGAGAGTAGAGAATACCGAACTCAATACGCTCTTGGCCAACACAGGAGAAAAGAACCATCAAAATTACACCAACATATTTCCAACTGCTCACGCCTCGTACAAAGTAAAAGAAAACCTCTCTGTTCAAGGGGGGTATTCTAGACGGATCTATCGTCCCAGACTTTGGGATTTGAATCCGTTCTTCAATATTAGAAACAATTTTAACATCAGACAGGGAAATCCTGACTTGTTACCAGAATTCACTGATTCGTATGAAGTAGGGGCAGTTTACAATCAAGATGTCATTTCACTCAGTACCTCTGTGTATCATAGATATACTACAGGAGTAATTGAACGCATATCCTATTTTGAGGACAATGTAAACATCACCCGACCTGAAAACATTGGAACAAACAATGCTACTGGCTTGGAGGTGAATGTGCAATACGAACCCCTGAAATGGCTGACCTTCAATGCGGATTTCAATTATAATTACTTCGTGAGAAACGGAGAATTGGAAGGTCAAATCTTTGATTTTACAGCCGACCAATGGACTACGAAGTTGACTACCAAATTGAAGCTCCCACGTGATTTTGATATTGAGCTAGTAGGTAACTATCGAGGAGACTATGAAACCGTTCAGGGTCATGTATCCAATATGGCATTTTTGAATTTGGGAGCTAGAAAGAAAATTCTGGATGGCAAGGGAGTGATTAATATGAGTGTGAGAGATGTGTTTGCGTCAAGAATTCGGGAGAGTTTTGTTAATCAACCAGAATATAACCTCTACGATCGTTCGTTGCGTGGGCGATTCGTCACCTTAGGTTTTAGTTATGGGTTTGGCAAAGGAGAAGCTATGACCTATTCAGGAAGAAGACGGTAGGTTATTTTTGGAAGTGATGTATATTTGATACATCCACATTTGATAATTGTCTATACCATGATCCTTAACCTTGACCTGAACCCGAAGAAAGTTTTTTTATTGGATGCTTGCGGCGCTGTAGTGTCAGCTGCTATGTTGGGGGTACTTCTCACAGCATTAGAGCCAATGATTGGCATGCCTTCATCAGTCCTATATAAACTAGCCATTACTGCCTGTTTTTTTGCAGCATATTCATTTTTTTGTTTTTGGCGAACACCAGACAACTGGCGACCATTTCTAAAAGTTATCGCCCTGGCCAATTTTTGTTATTGCTTGTATACGATCTATTTGGTGGTCAATCTTTACGACCTGCTCACCCCTTTGGGTATATCCTATTTCGTTGCCGAACTAATTATCGTTTTTGCTTTGGTAGCCTATGAGTGGAAGAGAGCAAATGCACCTGGGTAATTGATCTTATCGTTTTGCTCTTGGTGTATGGAAGTTGTAAATTACTAAAGCCACAACCGTTAATTTTCTTATGAGTAAAATAGTAAGAACACCAGAAGACCGATTTGCAAATCTTATTGGTTATCCATTTGAGGCGCATTACCTAGAGGTGGAGGAGAGCCTTCGAATGCACTATTTGGACGAAGGACCAGAAGATGGCCCGCTAATCTTGCTATTGCATGGAGAACCCAGCTGGTCTTATCTCTATCGCAAAATGATTCCAGGGCTGGTTAAACATAACTTTCGATGCATTGCTCCAGATCTGATTGGTTTTGGGAAGTCTGACAAATATGTGGACAAGGAGGCTTACAGTTATCAAAAGCATCTCGATTGGTTGACTTCATTTATAGAGAAGCTAGATCTGAGGGATATTACACTTTTTTGCCAGGACTGGGGTGGTTTAACTGGATTACGTTTGATTACAGAAATGGGAGATCGCTTTGCTCGGGTAGTGGCTTCAAATACCGCATTGCCTACGGGAAACATTCCCATGCCAGATAGTTTTATGCAGTGGCGGGAATTTTCACAACATTCGCCTGAATTTGATATTGGAAAAGTACTGGATATGGGTACTGTACAGCCGCTGTTTGAAGAGGTAATTTCGGCTTACAATGCGCCCTTTCCTTCGGAAGAATATAAAGCTGGAGCAAGAATGTTCCCAACTTTGGTTCCGGTAGACGAAAATGATCCAGAAGCACTTAATAATCAAAAAGCCTGGGAATTGCTGATGCAATGGAAAAAGCCATTCCTTACCATTTTTGGCGATGAAGATCGCATTATGAAAGGAGCAGATCAAGTTTTTCAAAAGTTGGTCCCTGGAGCCCAGGATCAAAAGCACCAAACCTTACATGCCGGCCATTTTATTCAGGAAGAAAAAGGAGAGGAACTATCTGATTTGGTTGTTCAGTTTTATAAGAGTAATGCTTAGTGCTAAAAAAACATAACTAACTATAATCATATGAAAATCGCAACTATTATCATTCGCGTGCTTCTAGGCCTTTTGTTCGTGTTTGCCTCGGGTACGTACTTTCTTGAACTTGTGCCTGAGCCGGAATTGACCGGTGACATGAAAATTTTTAACGAGGGGCTCATAGCAGCTGGGTATCTGATGCCATTAGTAAAAACACTTGAATTGATCTGCGGCTTGGCTTTTCTTACCGGTCGGTTCGTGCCTTTGGCTACGGTGGTTATTTTTCCCATTTCAGTCAATATACTAGGTGTGCATACTTTTTTGGCGCCAGAAGGGCTGGCTATAGCCTTGTTTGTGATGCTGGCTAATCTGTTTTTGGCCTATCAAAATTGGTCGCATTATAAGGGGCTATTAGAAAGGAAATAGATGGGTTAATGACTAAATTACCGATACTCGGTATCAGCTATAGTTATTAACACTTAAAGTCTATGAATAAGCACAAACTTTCTACTATCGTATTTGTTGTTAATGGGATTTTGTTCTTCCTCGGAGGAGCAGGATTATTAGGAGAGGGCAAAGTAATTTTTGGAGCCATTCAGATCGTTGCAGGTGCATGCAATATCGCGATACTTATTGGGACTAGAAAAAGTCATAGACGCCACATTATTAACCTTTTGATACTACTCATGAATGTGGTAGTAGCTGGTTCCATTTCTTGGGATTATACGCTAGCTGGTAAGCAGTACATTCAATACGCCTGGCTTGTGGCGGCTTTGATGTCCTTGGCTGCCTTTGCCATTCAATTGCGCAAAGGAAATACAGCTGAATGAGCAAAATATCGCATTGAATAGGATTGTATCAACTTGAACAGACTTGACTAGCTGACTTTTTATCATAGGTTGTAATTTGTGGCAACCAAAATAAAAAGTCATGAAAAAGTTAGTCCTGTCACTACTCGTCACTGCATTAGTTTTCACTCAATTATTCTCTCAGGAAATTATACCTATTGATACCAATAACTGGGAATTCCAAGGTCGTGGATATGTCATTGAAGAGTTTAAGGGAAAAAAATCTGCCTACCTCATTGGTGCCATGATACTCAAGGATACTCAATTTTTGAATGGTACGATTGAATATGATATCTTCTTGAAAGAGGAAAGGTGTTATCCAGGAGTCTATTTTCGAAGTGATGGGGTCAATGGTGAGCAGTTCTTTATGAGACTCCATCTTTCTGGCCTGGAAGATGCAACTCAAGCCGCTCCACTGGTCAATAACTTGACTCCGTGGCAATTGATGTTTGGAGAGCGATATTCTTTTGCTCACACTTTTAATTATGAGGGCTGGACCCATGTAAAGGTGGTGGTCAATGGTAAACAAGCTCAGGTATACCTGGACTATGCAGAGGAGCCTAACCTTTCTTGGGAGTTGACTATGCCGGTGAAGCCAGGAAGCATTATCCTTAGAGGAGGTCGAGTAACGGGACTCCATATTGCCAATGTCAAAGTAGATCCGAATGCCACTGAAATCAAAGATTTCAATCCGATACCAAGAAAACCCATAGAAGGCTTGATTCCTCAATGGGAAATCTCAGATATGTTTGAAGAAAAATCACTGGAAGATCTATCCAAGTTGTCTGAAGTGATAGAAGGGAGGAAATGGGGAAGGTCTGTAGAAGTAGAAGAAGGCACTGCTGCCAATATTTCCAGAGTTCAAAATCTATATAATGGGGAGCCTGGAGAAACGGTATTCGCCAAGGTCACCATCCAATCGGACAGAGATCAGATCAAATTGTTTGAGTTTGGTTATAGCGATCGTGTGGTAACCATCCTCAATGGTGAACCGATCTATAAAGGCACTAACTTTTGGAGATCAAGAGACTACAGATATTTGGGAACTATCGGCTTGTTCGATGGTGTTTATCTGAATTTGAAAAAAGGAAAGAATACTTTACTCCTCGCCGTATCCGAAAGTTTTGGAGGTTGGCTCGTGACTGGTCGAATTCAGGATATGGATGGGATTAAGCTCAAATAGGGAAGGGTTACTTGCAATTGACTGCAAGCTCCTTCTTCAGGCGACTTTCGTTATCTAGGGTTTCAAAAAATGAATCCAGATAACTAGTCATACGTACCTTGGTTTTTTTATCAAGTAATGTGGCATTACTAATTAAATCGTACAACTGATTTTTCTTAGTTCGAAATTTGGTTAGAGTAGGCTGATAGATTTCAAATGGTTCACAGGGTCCTCTAAATAGCCGCTGAGTAATGTCATCGATGGGTAGAATATCTGCCGGTATCGCATAAGGAGGGTCGACCATGCCACAATAATCAAAATCGTAGGGGATAGCCAGGGGCAGGATATAGTCAGATTTTACGTTAGGCATGATGGTCTTCATATTGTGTCTGGCCAAAATAGAAAAGTCAGTGTTGCCAATCATATAATTGAAAATGGTCACCATGTGTCTGTTTTCAGCAGGAAACTGACCATAGTGGAATTTTGTTTCCTCATCGATGTGCCTTTTCAGTCGATCTGCCATGGCTTTGGTGGGCTCAATCAAGAAGGCGTACCGTTGAGACTCAATCTTTCCTCTTTTTTTACCAGTGTCATAATAATTCACTCGAATGAGACGAACACGAAAGCTCGAGTCGGTCATAATGTTGAGCATTTTGTAGACGTAATATTCAGAGAGAAGATATTGCTCATAGGTGTTGCCAGATTTGCAATTACCTACCATTTTCATTTTATCAAAGGACTTGAGAAGGTCTAGTTTAGCCTTTTTCTTAGGGAAGTTTAGTTTGAGCGGAGGGTAAGAGCAATTGGCTCGCCTGAAGTTACCTCGAGCTCTAACGCCTATTTTTCGGTGGATGGTCACCGTATCATTGTAAGCATACTCAATAACAGCTTTCTGATATTTTGAAGTATCCTTCTTATTGTTGAGCTTTTTAAAGTCAGATTTAATTTTTATTTCTAATATAGACTCCTGCCCAAACAATTGGTAATTAGCCATGTGAGACTCTATGTGATCTTTGAATACTGCATTAGACTCATATAGCTCATCAAAATCATGTTGTGCTTGGGAACTAAATGATAGGGTAAAGAATAGGGTAAGAGCTAGAATTGGCCTAATCATGACTAGAGAGAATTGTAAGGTTCAAATCATATCGTTTATAGCATTATACCTCTGTGGTTCCTACCACTTGCATGGTTTCCAGACTTGGGTCTTTGCTACCACCACGTGGCTCAATAGTTACGGCGAAGGCAGCGGCTGAGGCCACGGATTTCATTTTTAACAACTCAGATCCATTATCAAATACGCCCATATCAACGGGTACCCCGTCTACTATGGCCCAGAGCTGATACTGCTGGTCTTGGGTCAGGTTTTTGAGGTTTTGTATTTTTAGGTAAACGTCTTGGGTATTGCTGTTCCAAAATACGGTGGCTAAGGACTCCGGAGCATTCTCGGTGCCATCCATGGCCACACGTGCAAAATTCGGATTGCCCAAAATTTCGACGTCAGTTTCCAGGTTTTTTAATTTTTGATTAACAAATTGATAGTTGTCAGCCACTTCTTGATTTTGAGCAATCATAACGGCTAATTGATTTTCTGCTGATTGCCATTGACCGTAGAAGTAGAAGGCAAGTCCTGAAGTCAAAATGGCTATAGTAATAGAAGCTGCAATCGCCAGACTAAATGGCTTTTCTGCTTGCTTAGCAGGCATCTGGATTTCCTTAGCCTCAGATGTTTTCAAATTCAATTGAGACTTGATCTGATCTTTCAATGCTGGACTGGGGGGCGTGGCCAACCGCTGGGCAAGTACTCCCATAGTGGACTCTATCATGGCCAGCTCTGATCGAACTTCTTCATGTGCCTCGCACATTTGTTCGACCTCAGCCTTTTCAGACCCAGAAAGCTCACCCAGTGCGTAGAGCTCTAAAATACCGGACGATATGTATTCCTCGATATTCATCTGACGTCTAATGTTTTTCTAAAGTAAATTAAAGCGGAACGTACTCTGGTTTTTACGGTGCCCAACGGTAGACCCAGCTCTTCAGCTGCTTCTGCCTGCGTAAACCCACCAAAATATACCAAGTCCATCACCTGTTTCTGTTTTTCATCCAACTGATCCAATAACTCTCTTACGCCTATGCGATCTTCCTGAGAAGGTGTGCTTTCGCGATCCAATTTATATACGGCGTCACCGACCTGATCGGATTTACGGCGCTGACTCATTTCCTTGGAGCGAAGCTTATCGATGGCCAGATTTCGTGAAAGATTTAGCATCCAGGTAAACAGTTTTCCTTTGGTCGAATCAAAGGAATTGATCTTTTGATAAATCTTGAGAAAGGCATCCTGCAGTACTTCGTCTGCAATGTCTTGATCAATCACAATCCTTGAAACGACACCATACAGAGCCGCTGAGTAATTGGTGTACAAGTACTCAAATCCTTTTTCGTCTTTTGCGATAAGCAGACGAACCAATTCCGATTCTTGGATTTGCAAGTGCTGGATTTTAGCGATAATCTATTTGAAAAGAAAGATACAAAAAAAATCCATACTGCAAGTGGCTTCATGGAGTCTGTACTACCTGCTTTCGATTTAGGCATCATATCTGTCCTTCTATGGAAAACAAAATTTAGTAAATGCGAACTTTAATATTACTTTTTCTTTCTATTCGTCATTTTTCATTGGCTCAAAATCAAGACTCTATTAGATTTTATGATGCAGACTCTTTGTTTGGATGGACACAAAATGGAGATGTTGATTTCAACTTTTCCAATGTAGGGTTGAAGAACTGGAATGGAGGAGGTGAAAGTGCTTTGGCCCTAAACACAGAAATAGACTATTCGCATGATTTCTTTGGACGAAACATGATTTGGGATAATGAGGTAGACTTGATCTTTGGGTTGACGAGAACAGAAGAGACCAAAGAATTTAGGAAAACAGACGACCGATTTGAGTTGAGGTCATTGTTAGGACGAAGGTTGTCGAAAAGGACAACCTTATCTTTTTTGGCAGAGTTTAGAACGCAGCTGGCTAAAGGGTTTTCCTATAATGATTCTATTGATTTGAATCGTAAGGAGCTGGTATCTAGTTTTTTGTCTCCAGGATATTTGAATTTAAACCTTGGTGTGACCTTCAAAAAAAGAGGCATGTATACCCTAACCATTTCACCCTTTACAGGAAAGTTTACCTTTGTGAGAGTCGACTCCTTAGCAAATATTGGTGCCTTTGGTGTTGAGCCTGGCCGACACCTGAGGTTTGAGAGCGGATCAAGTTTAAATGGTGTTTTTCGATACGAACTAACCGAAGGGGTTTGGTACCGCTTGTCAGCCAATTTGTTTTCAGGATATGAGTCGCCTACAGAAATAGATGTCAACGTGCGTTCGTCCATTCGGATTCGTGCCAACGAGTTTCTGACTTCGAGTATATCAGGTACGTTGATATATGATAAAGATGTCGACATTGCCAGAGACGACGGTACCATTGGGCCCGCAGTTCAATACAGTTATGCCGTCAATGTAGGTTTATTCTTTACTTTTTAAGTGAGGAATAAATTACCCATGTGTTGAAAGGACTCGTCGTTTTAGTGACAACCTCGGAATCCAAAAAACACTATCCGAAATTTTCAATAAAAGGCTGTTGTCTTACCCGCTTTCCAGTTGCAGCATATATCGCATTGGCTAATGCAGCGGCAATCGGCGGCAATGAAGGTTCACCGAGCCCTGTTGGATCAATGCCATTTTGCACGAAGAATATTTCTATCTCCTGAGGGGCTTCTTGGTGACGCATAAGTCTATACTTATTGAAGTTGCTCTGATCTGGTTTACTATCCGTGAAAGTCATCGCACTATACATCGCATGACCGATGCCATCGATGATTCCACCTTCTACCTGATTGCGAGCCCCCTCTGGGTTCACAACTATTCCACAATCTATCGCGCACCATACCTTTTGTATCTTAGGAAGATTGTTTTCCATCTTGATGTCAACTACCTGAGCGACGTAAGAGTTGTGACAATAATAGGCAGATACCCCTCGAGAAACACCCGGAAGCTTTGTGTCCCATTTTGATTTTTCTCTCACCAGTTTTAGTACGCCAGCATAGCGCTTGGCATCATAGTCATTGTTTTCTCCTACAGGATCAGCTATTGCGCGATCGAATAATTCTAATCTGAAATCAATAGGATCCTTACCAGCCTTTTCAGCTACTTCATCCAAAAATGATTGTTCTGCAAATGCAATGAAATTTGACATGGGTGCACGCCAGGCTCCTACGGATATATCTGAATTGAGAATCTGATCCTCGGCCAGATAATTTCCCACTGCACCCGCTGGAAAACGATTATCAAATACCGGGCTTCCTTCTACGCCGGCACCTCGTACTTTAAATCCTGTGAGCTTGTTGTTTTCATCCAATGCTGCTTCATATTTTACTTGATAGGCAGGGCGGTAGGTGCCCTGAGTCATATCATCTTCTCTGGTATAAATGAGTTTGACCGGAGCGTTCACTTTTTGTGAAATAACTGCTGCTTCT
Organism: Reichenbachiella sp.; assembly: GCF_965233835.1. GTDB lineage: Bacteria > Bacteroidota > Bacteroidia > Cytophagales > Cyclobacteriaceae > Reichenbachiella. The sequence goes on along the minus strand of NZ_OZ247585.1, from coordinate 4,303,709 downwards.
ACAGCGAAATTTCCATAAAGCCTTCTGCCAAAGCCACCACCCATTCGGGTCATCATGATAGAAACTTTGTCCTCAGACATACCCAATACACCGGCTACAGTTTTGTGCAGATATTCGGGTGTTTGAATGGGGCCGACCAGTTCTGCTCGGTCATTGGTGACATGAGCGAAGAAGTTCATGGGCTCCATGGTATTATGCGCAAGGAATGGCGCGCCATAGTTCTGACTTATGACTTGATCAGCCTTTTTGAAAGCCTCATCTGGGTTGCCGTCAATTCTTTTGTCTTCTCCTTTTTCAACTTGATTCACCAAATCTGTGAGTTGCTGGACATGGTCGGCAGTGTTTTCGCCTTCGGATAGTTTTTCCCATGCTACCTTTAGTGTCTTTTTTGCAGCTAAAACCTCCCAGGTTGTATTACCCACCACAACGGCCAGTTCCGGAAAGGCATTTACATCAGACCATTGTTTCTCCACGCCTTCGGGGAGTGAGTTTATAGCAAAGATGTCTTTTATCCCAGGCATTGATCGCGCTTCGCTATCATCAATAGATTTCAGTTTCATGCCGAAGGCAGGAGGGTGGATCATCATAGCGATCAGCATGCCTTCTTTTTTGTAATCCAACCCAAAGAGAGGTTCTCCTTTAACCAGTTTTGGGCCATCTACATTCTTTGTAGGCTGACCTATGATTTTAAAACTTTCGGGGTTTTTGAGTTCAACCTCTGCAGGTACCGTAAGATTAGCAGCAGAAGAAGCAATTTCACCATAACTAATGGTTTGCCCCGAGCTGTCACTTATGGTTCCGTTTTCAGCTTTTAGATCTGTTACAGGGACATTCCATTTTTTGCTCGCTGCTTCCAGGAGCATTCGCCTGGCCGTGGCTCCAGCCATTCTCAGGCTTTGCCAGCCTTGTCGGATCGACTGACTGCCTCCCGCCAATTGTCTCGTATATTTTTGATTGTCAAAGCCAGCTTGTTCTACTACAACATCTTTCCAATCTACATCCAGTTCTTCTGCCACTATCATAGGCATGGATGTTTTTACATTTTGCCCTATTTCTGGATTAGGAGACATGATAGTAACAATGCCATTATCGCCTATTTTGAGAAACGCATTAATGTTGAACCACTCTTCAGGCATGTCCTTGAGTTGACTAGAGCTAGGTGTGCACGAAGCCAACCAACTGAATCCAAGTACTAGACCACCACTGGCTGCGGAGGATACTTTAAGAAAAGATCGTCTGTTATATTTTGTTTTGATCAGGGTCATCGTAATGAAGGTTTGAATATGGAAATCAGAATATGAAAGAGTTAAACCTCTTTAGCAGCCGTTTGAATGGCCGCTTTGATCCGTGTGTAGGTACCGCATCTACAGATGTTGCCATTCATGGCTTGAGCGATATCCTCATCTGTAGGATTCGGTGTCCGATCCAAAAGCGAAGCTGCATTCATGATCTGTCCCGACTGACAATAACCACATTGCGCTACATCATGTTCGATCCAGGCCTTTTGCACAGGGTGATCCCCATTTTCAGAGAGTCCTTCAATGGTCGTAATGGATTTGTCAGCAATGCTAGAAATGGGTAGCAAACAAGACCTGGTAGCCACACCGTCCAGATGGACTGTGCAAGCGCCGCATTGTCCGATGCCACAGCCGAATTTGGTTCCAACCAAATCAATATGATCCCTCAATACCCAGAGCAGCGGTGTGTCCGGTGCTACATCTACTTGGTGGGTATTGCTGTTAATGTTTAAAGTGAATTGAGCCATAGTTTTAAAATTACATGAATTGAAGATGCAATCCAATCACTTTGATGTTATGTCTAGCGTTGTTATCCTGTAATATACGATGAGCATCAATTGTTACTCTTTGCTCTTGATGAATAGCAGTTTGAGTCTGATGAAAAGATATTTCAACGCATAAGTTCTTTTTTTTCAATCCAGAATTAAACTATCTTCAGCCTATGACTGCAAATAAAAACTATACCAACCCAGCTTTGACTACTGCCTCTTTTATCATCATTATTGCTGGGGTGATGTACGCCCAAACATTAATCACACAATTACTGCTGGCCTTGTTTATTGGCATCATCTGTATTCAGCACATCCGTTGGCTGCAGTCAAAAAAAGTTCCAAAAGGAGCAGCCATAGCCCTTGTGTTGCTCTTTATCACAACCTTATTCTTGTTTTTTGGAGGCTTGATAGGTAAATCATTGTCTTCGTTTTCCAATGACGCTCCTTTATATGCTAACAACTTACGGCAAATAAGAAACTCTCTGTTTGATATGCTGAATGCTAGAGGATTTAGTCTAAGCTCTGGCGTGCTCGCTCAGCAGTTAGACCCAGGAAAAATAATGGGACTTACAGCGACCTTTTTAGGGCGACTGGGAGGGTTCATGGGCAATGCATTTACGATCTTTTTTCTTGTCCTATTTCTTCTGCTGGAAGCAGATGGGGTGGTTATCAAAATTTCAGCGGTTGTACTAGATAAAGAAAGTACGCAAGGTTATATAGAAAAAATGGTTGGAAGTATTCGTCACTATTTAAGTATCAAAACCTTGACCAGCTTACTTACCGGACTACTGATATGGGTGGCCCTTTTGGTTGTAGGCGTTGACTACGCCATCCTGTGGGCATTGATGGCCTTTTTACTGAATTACATTCCAAATATTGGCTCGATACTAGCCGCTTTGCCTGCCTTGTTATTTTCCTTGGTTCAACTCGGTGTAGGGGGAGCTGTATGGACTATGATTGTTTTTTTGGTGGTCAATGTAGTGGTGGGAAATGTAGTAGAACCTAAAGTGATGGGAAAAGGCTTGGGCCTTTCAACTTTCGTCATATTTTTCGCTTTGATTTTTTGGGGATTTGTGCTTGGAACTATCGGTATGTTTTTGTCTGTTCCTCTGACTATGATCATTAAGATCATTTTGAATAATAATCCAACGACTAGATCCATTGCTGTTTTTCTCGGTACAGAGCAGGAAGCTAAAGCCTTATTAGATGAACAAAACTAAAAGAGTAAGAGGCCTACTCACTCAACCTTTTCACCTCTTTTGAATACGTATTTGATGTCTTTGGTATTACTGATGTATGCTAAAGGATCACTATTCAGAATCACCAAGTTGGCGAGTTTACCTTTTTCTATGGTGCCCATGTTCTTTTCTTCTCCTAAGCCTTCTGCATTCACAATAGTAGCCGCTCTAAGTGCGTCAATGTTGGATAGCCCCGCTGTAGTTAATAGTTCTAGTTCTTTATGAATATTGATGGTGCCATCCTCAGAAATCATATGGTCTGATCCAGCCCCAATTTTCACTTGGTACTTGTAGGCTGTTTTTACTGTTTTCATCCCCAAGTGATACATGGTGGAATCAACTTCGGCGTTAGCTTTAGGGTCTAATCTAAAAGTGTAAATAAACAAGGTAGCATCTAATATACTATTGTTGTTTTTCATAGCTGTAAATAATTGCTTCACCTCCTTGGTGTTCTCATTCCACTTTTTATCATTCATTTTTTTTCGATAGGCATTGGCCTTGTCTTTACTGTCGAATGAATGTCTCCCTCTCAAATCTCCATTAGCAAATTCATACTGGACCATATGGCCAGCGTGAGACATCACATCGGAACCACCGTTGGTAATGTTGATGGCTTTGGTAGGTGGTACCACGGCATGCGACCAAACTTTTAGTCCTTGTTTTTTTGCTTCATCGGATACCTTTTTGAACAAGTCTTTGTCCACGTTTAGATATACTTTTATAGCCGTAGCACCCAGGCCTTTGGCTTCCGCCACTATTTGCCTGAGATCAGATTCATGAGTAATGGCTCTTAGCCACGATACTTCTCCTGCTATGGCTCCTTTGGCCACTTGCTGTGGCCTTGGGTCCTGTTCAAAAAACTCTGGGCCAGCAATGATGGTGGAAAAGAATACATCCGGACCGGTGTCCTCTCCAATCTTCATGTTTTTCTGTAAAAGGGTGAGCATTCTGCCATCACCTCCCATATCTCTAACTCCCGTAATTCCTTTTTTCAGGGCGGTGTATAAGTGTGCTTGAGCTTCTTTTAAGGTACCATGTGTGATATGTACATGAGCGTCTATTAAACCGGGAATGATATACTTTCCTTCGAGATCATAGGTGACGGCTCCTTTTGGGATAGCTAGGGAATTGGTGAAGTCTATAGCGGCTATTCTATCCTCTTTGATCAGGAGACTTCCCTTTTTTCCGGTATCCGAAACAACATCAATAATGGTCGCATTTTTTAAAAAAACATAGTTGACCGTAGAGTCGGCTTGACCAATAGCTGAAAAGCGAAGAGAAAAAATCAGAATTAAATAAAGAAGTAAAGTTTTCATGAGGAATGAATTTAATTTTTCTGAGATTTTACTGCGAAGTAGCCGAGCATGGCACCGAGGACAATATTCCAAAGCGACAAAAGACCTATGCGTAAGTGAGGTGGAAGGATGAACACGGTAGTCATCGCTGGGATCCAAAACCACACCAGAGACCACCAGGCTTTTTGTAGGCTTTCCCAATCCATCTCTTTGCCTTCTATTTTGTTGTCCGTAAATCTGTGAAAAGTGACAAAGACAGGACCGTAGATAATATTGGCAAAAAATGAAACTGAAAGTGCGTATAGGAAAGAGCCTTTTTCAAGATTGAACCACCAGCCTTTGAGAATAATGGCGTCCATGTAAGCAAAAAATCCTGTGAATGCGTATTTGAAGGTGATTCCTAAAAAGGCCCAAATGACGGCTTTCAAAAGAAGTTTCATAGGCCGGGGGCCAAAGAAATACCACCTTTTCATTCTAATCCGAACAGCGAGGAGTTCACCCATAGTGCCAAGTACTCCTATCTGCATTGCACTGGAAAGTAGGGGGTAGTTTTTTACAAAATCTAAATAAGCTTCTATCATCGTTCTATTTATTTAGTTCTATTTTTTATAGCAGTGATAAGCTGCTGCCAAGTCTTCGATGGCTACACCCACTGATTTGAAAATCGTCCGTTTGGACGAGTATTTTGAAGGCTGATCGTTTAATAACTCATGAATATCTGCTTGGATGAGTGCCTCTACGGCAAGCTCCTTTTCTGTAGCAGGAATAATCAAGTCACCTGCTTCTTGTGTGGCAGCGAGATAGTTATCTACAAATACCTCAGCTTCTAACACAACTTCCGAAGCCAGTTCTCTTGCCTCAGGGGTACAAGCACCAACGGCATTGATATGCACACTATCTTTCAAATTTTGAGTTTGCAAAATAGGTTGCCGTGCAGCGGTCACGGTGCAGATAATATCTGCATCTGCAGTCGCTGCCTCAACGGTCTGACATACCGTAAAATGGATGTTCTTGTATTTCGCTCTGACTTTGTCACAGAAGGATACTGCGTGGGATTCGTCTTGACTCCAAATGGTTACATTTTGAATCGCCCTTACCTCAATAACAGCTTCTAAGTGCATCTCAGCTTGCTTTCCGCTGCCTAGCAAGCACAAGTTTGTGGCATTTTCTGTAGCCAATAGATCAGTCATCAGCGCACTGACAGCGGCCGTCCTGATCGCCGTGATCTGATCTGCATCGAAACTAGCCAGAAGCTTACCGGTTTTGGTTTCGAATAGATGCAAGATGCCTTGATGTGAACTTAGACCTTTCTTGTAGTTTTCAGGAAATACACTCAAAACTTTGATGCCCATGAGTTGGTAGGGCCTGATATAGGCTGGCATCATGCCTAATATGCCTACGGGTTTTTTAGGCAGTACCATTTTAGACCGCAGTGGGTTGATTAGCTCTTTTGGGTCCATTGAAAACAATTCCTTCATGGTGGCGATGCACTCCTTCATGGAGAGCAGTTTGGCAATTTGATGTGAGGAATAAAAGTCAGTCATGCTAGGGTTTTACATTTTCAATGATTTGCTGCAGTACTTTCTTGAAAATTTGCAACTCGTCTTTATCTATGCCTTTTTCGGCGTCATGGGTAATATCCCATGCCACGCTCAGTGCTTCGGTTTCCATTTTTTTTCCATTTTCTGTGAGGAAAATGAGTTTGTCCCTTTTGTCTGAGCCGCGCTTTTGTTTGACAACCAACTCTTTTTTGATCAAACCTTCGATTTGTCGGGTAATGGTGCTCTTTTCTTTGTTAGCCCGTTTGGCTAGTTCTTGTTGATTGATGCCGTCTTCATTCCATAGATAAAATAAAATACGCCATTGCTCCACGGTAATGTTTAGGCTTGGCCGTTTGAGTGAAGATTCTAATCGGGCGGCCAAAAGACGTGAAGCCACACTGATCAATCTGGAGGATGAATGGTATTGTTCTTTTTTGATAACGTGTGAATTTATTAAAGGAGCCTAATTGTTTTCTACCCTTGGCGCTGTACTTTCATTTCTAAGCGGTGTTATGAACAACTAGCATTTCCTATCTTACAGAACCAAGGATTGAAGAATCTATGCTGCTATTCATCAATATTATAGGGTTGACCTTACTGGCCATATTCATGCTTTTTCTTTTGAATAAGCGTGGAAGGAAGACCGGCGACCAGCTGTTAATGGTTATCATCGTGGCCTTTGCCTGCTATTTCCTATCTGAGATTTGGATACAGATAGCTATGAATGTCTGGAGCTTTGCTTTTCAGAGTTTGTTTTCCTTCTACATCCTATTTCCGTTTATTCTTTATGCCCTTTTGCTCATCAGCGACGACTACAAGATACAACCAGTCTGGTGGTGGCTGGGAAGTTATGATGTCGTGTATACGGCCTTTATCATATCCGATCTATTGATTTTCAATGATTACACCACGGCAGAGATTCAGGAATTATATGAAGCACCCCCATTGATCTACCATATTTTCTATAAAGGACATATGCTCTATTCCATTGGCGTATTGATTTGGTTCTTAGGAAAACTCAAGGTGTACCAACTTAAAATCCGTGATTATTATTCGAATATTGAGAAGATCAGGTACGAATGGCTCAAGTATTTTACATGGTCTTACCTTACGGTAAACCTGGTCTCCCTTTGTGTCTTTCTGCCTTACAATTTTGGTTATATCGAGTCCATCGAAATCCCATTTATGGCCGTCAACATCGCCTTTACTTTGTGGTTATTTTATTTCATATATCATGGAATCAAACAATATTCAAGAGCCAATTTCCAATCGGAACAATTAACCACTAAAGCAGAAGTGCCGGCGCCAGCCGAAAAGTATCAATCTTCCTCCTTGTCGGAAAAGGAAATGAATGGTATTTATGACCAAGTTAAAAAGCTTTTCAAGTCGGAGCAGATCTTTCACAACCCCGAATTAAAGATTCAGCACCTGGCAGAAGAACTTGACTTGACTGTGCACAACATCTCTCAAACCATCAATTCAAAAACGGGTAAGCCTTTTTATGATCTCGTGAATCAGTACCGAGTAGAACACCTCAAGACTTTACTCACGAATCCAGAGAAAAATAGGTTTACCATACTAGCCTTAGGGTTCGAAAGTGGCTTCAATTCGAAAGCTTCAATGAATAGGATATTCAAGCAGCACACTGACCAAACCCCAAGAGAATTCAAGTTGGCGCAGGCCTAGCGCATTTTTTCTGGATAAAGAAGTCTCAACTTAACGTATGAGGCGTTTGAGACACTTGGAATGGACTCATTTGCTAAAAAAACACAAAACAAATGAGAACAATCACAACTTTATACATCGCTATGTTACTAGGTACTATGGCGTATGGTCAGTCCACTCAACCAGAACTGACAAACCGTGTCAATCTGCTCTTTGGAGTCAACCAACTGATGATAGGAGGCTTCAATATAGAAGGCAACGTATTTTACAAAAGACTGGCCTTCGACTATTCACATGGCGTATCATTAGACTTTTCTAATGATATCCTCACAGGAGATGTAGCCGATCAGGGATTGGCGGTGCACTTGCCTTATACTACCGGATTTGGGGTAGGCTATCGATTTACCGAATGGTTCAATCTACGGGTAGAGCCGAAGTGGCACAGATTCGAAATTTACTACGATGGAGACGCTCAAAGCAAAGCCAATCAAGTAGGCGCTTACAATACCTTCACATTGGGGCTGGGTGCCTATGTCACATGGCTGCCATTCAAAAACAAGGACAATCTACTCAGAGGCATTATGATCGCACCAAGTTTGCGCTACTGGCCCAATGTGAGTACGAGTCTGGATGGAGATGCGTTTGAGTACGAAAACAGAAACACGAACCAGACAGAAACGCACGAAGCGATGAACATTGGTTTAGCTAATACACCATTCATCGTCAATGTAAGCGTAGGGTATTCGCTGACTTTTTGATTGATCTAAATGTTGATCCTGAAAAAAGCAATATTAACCTCCTTCGTCCTTTTGTCCTACATAGGAAATACAAGCGCACAAGGAGAGAACAGCAGCAAATATTTTGATGGCCTATACTTTGGGGTAAGTATAGGCTCTCAAAATATTTTTGGAGGCGCATATATCGACGACCTGGATCTGTTGGCACAGAAAAATGGGTTTGTACTAGAATTTTACCCAGGCTTTAGAAAGCAAATCTTTGACGATCGAATGATGATCGGTTTTGAGCTGCAATTTGGTTTTACCGATGGAGGCCTGACGACTAATGATCCTCGCTATGAGTGGGAGGTAAGTTATGAGAACAACTTTCAAAGTGGCTATGGACTGTCAGCTGGTGTGGTGTTAGGAGCTAAGAAAAACACATTAGTGTACACCTATGGCAAACTCACCAATCGCTCCTTTAATATCTCCTTTACCGAAGACACTGGATTTACCCATCATCAAGAAGATGGGCAGCGATTTCTACGGTATGGCCTGAGTATAGAACGACAGATAAGAGAAAAGCTAAATGTCAGCCTGATCATCGGCGGAGTGTATGTGGATTTTGGAAATTTGGTAACTAGCCAAGAGGTAAACGACGCGCTAGATGTGAACCTAGCCTTGACTTATCAATTCTAGTAGAAATTGATCATGACCCAAGCGGTATTCGAAAGGGTTCGGATTTTCTGCTTTCTAAGTCTTTCCTGACCAATATCACCTTGCTATTGACTGTTATTTTCGGTATTCTTGTTAGGAGTTCAGCAGCCAGACTCATACCGCCGAATGATAGGACTCAAGCCTATCTATCGGTCTAACCGCAGCATTTCTGAGAGAGTTAGTCGAATAATATACGTTTAAGAAAAAAAGTACAATAGATATATCAGGAACTTTTGTCCTGATATTGAGTTGTTCACTGTAAGATTACGAAGTGGGTGCAACAAACTTGTAGATAATGTAAAATATTGTTTTAATTATGATACCAGAAAAGGCTTGGGACTTAATTCCAGAACAAATTAATGCCGCTGATTGGGCGCTAAGAATTGCTGACAGAACCGAGCTGACTGGGAACTCCCGTAAGGCGTATCTTCAAGCAACAAAGCTCATTTCAGAATTCCTTGATTACTTCGAAGAACGAAACTACTTATCAACTTCATTTCTTGAAAGATTTAGAATCTTAGACCTTTCTGCAGGCTTTATTCCAAATTATTATAAACGAAGTGATGTTAGAAGAGGAAATCGAAATCTTGATTTTGAAGAATATAATGATTACGCTTTTGGGGTAATCATCGGAGTTGATGCTAGGCTTATTGATCCAGATTGGCCTTATGGCGAATTTGGTGGAAATGGCATTTTTCCTTTCATAATAGAACCAAGAGATATATCATATGAAGTACCTCCGAATATCACTGGACCTTCAATGGCTGTATCCTCTTGTTATGTCAAACCAAAGCCTGGGAAATCATTTTATTACCACCCTACTTGGTCTTCAGGAATTCTAACAGTTAGACATGCATTTAAACCTTCTTATTCCCCTGGAACAATTGTTTCGTTAGCTGGAGGAAACAATGTGCAGGTTGCCGAAATTGATAAGTATAGCTCAACTATTGACGCAGCAATTTTGGATTGTGGCACACTGCCATCTGGAATTTCTACAATACCGGTTGTTGCTGGGCTTGCTCCTGGTGATTCCGTTAATGTTAGGACATCTTCGTCCAGTTTTAGTGCGAATGTCTTAAGAATATTTGAGCACCCATCATCTTATAGCTCCTTGTTTGGTCATCGTGTTTTTATTGATACCACTGGAGTGGCAGGAGACAGTGGTTCTTTTGTAACAAGAACCAATAATAGCCAAAAAGAAGCTGTAGGTATTTATATGGGACGAACAGGAACTTCTCCTGATGAGGGAATAATACAGTCTATGAGACAAATAACAAACGCTTTTGAAATTGAAATTTTTGACTGAATAGATTATGAGCAAAATAAAAATTATTAGCATACAAACCTCACCGAATATTGAACCAATTCGAGGAGGTGGTGAAGAACAAAGTCTAATTAAAAATGCTGCAAAGAAGATCGGCCAAAGTATAGAAGTAAGTTCGGATATGGTTGTGGATCAAATTAGAGATGCCGTTTCAACCATCAATTCTGCAATTGATAAATTTCAAGATACATCGAAAGAGTTTCCTATTGATGAAATAAAATTAGGCTTAGCTATATCTGCAGATGGAAATATTGGTCTAGTATCAGCTGGAGCTAAAGCTACAATTGAAGTGAAGTTCAAGAGGAAAGAGGGTAGTTAAGCTTTAGGCCAAAACCACCCTAAAGTCAACAAACACTATCCTCCATAAGCTAACTGAGCTATTTGCAAAGGCTGGTATGATAGGATACTTTTATAGATATTTAAAAAAATCCAGCTTACAGCTGATAGTTGGACGTTGTGCTGCATCAAAAAATAATCAATGAATCTAAATAGTTATATTATAGTGGCTGGGCCAAATGAAGATCAACTTAAATCTGCATTACTGGAATTGGCAAATATGTATTCGGAAACAGGGTTTACAAAAGAAATCGGAGTATATAAGTCACTAAAATCAGAAAATCAGTATATCATAAATTTCACGGAACATCCGGATTTTGAAAGGTTTAAGTACTTTGTGAACTATTTGAATTATCAAGAAGCCTCTAATTACTCAGCAAAAACTATGGGTTATTGGACTTTATCGAGTAATGACAAATTACCAAAGCAATACAATGAAAAACGAATACTACTTTATGTTTCAGATAAAGATGAAGAAGGAGATAATGTTTATGGCATTATAGAAGGAGAGGGGAAAACTTTGAAACTTGGTTTTGCGATGGGTGAAGAATTTTCGGAACTCGATTTAAAAGAAATAGAGTTTTCAGAACCAAGTATTAACGAAAAGGATTTTGAACATTGCGGATCAATTAGGCCTGACTTCAATTCTTCAAAAGCAAAATCAAATTCTGGCTGCGCTCTAATGATACTGGCTTTGATAGTGTCCTGTTTAACTTCACTTATCTTGCTGAGATAGTATACTACTACTAAGTCACACACGCCTTGGAAGTTTGATAATAGATTAGAGTTTTCTGCCTTCTAACTCCTTCTGGCTCTCACATTGCTGTGAGTGATATATCTATTGAAAGATGAAAGTTGATAGAGGCTTGTAGTCTCGGCGATGATGCTACTGAAGGTATTCCAGGTTAGTACACTTTCAGTCTCGGCTAGTTAGTGGACTATAGGAGAGAAGTAGCTTGCGAACTCACTACAAGTGAGCCCGAGAAGTGAGTAACGCGTGCTTTTATAGAATCAAAAAAGGAATAGGCTGCGCATCCCGACCCAAATCAGAGATTTAGCTACTCTGATCGCAATAAAGTTCGACCACACTCAATTACCATTTAACCGCATTGAAATTTTGTATATTACTCGATTAAAATTTCTAAAATGCAAGTAAGAAAAATCATTGGAATGGTGCTCTTGGCAGTAGCACTGATCACGCTCGGTATTTTTATTACCAGAACTGAATTTAGCTTTCAGCTGCAAGCCTGGTTAAGCTTCAAATATTACATGCAGTTTGCTCCATATTTCATTAGTGTGATGCTCTTTTATGGTGGTGTGTACATCATGAAGGAGAACCCGAAATCGAATTTCGCGTTGGCGATCTTCGGGTATACGATGTTAGAAATAACAGCATTAGATTGGATAGGCATTGTTCCCAATAGTTTAGGTACCTACCAACACTGATGTTTATATGTAGTGCCCTTGCCGCTTTCTGGATTTCTCATGCGAATTCATTTCATTTTAAAAAACTGTCATTAAAGGAAATTCTGATCAGCCTTTTTGTTGGAGCCTTGGAGAGTCTGTTGCTGTATTACGCACAGCTGAATTGACAGCTCTTGACCCCCGCTGGCGCAAGTTTTGCGGAGCGTAACTTGTGACTAAAAATAAAAAGCAGAGTGTTTTGTAGTTCCCATTAACCCTTTGAACCTTATAAAATCATGCTGATATTTTTAGATTAAAAAGAATGGAGGAGAGGGAATTTCTACAGTTTTTCAATTGGGATCACAAATCTATTTTCATGGTCTTGGGACCATTGAACTTGATAGGTTTGTCCATTGATTTGATCTAGTAAGATGAATGTATATATGTTTTGTGTTGGGTATAGAGTAAACCTACCAGGTGTCGCGTCTTCCCCTGTTACAAGTGGAAGAAAATTTACTTGAGATTCAAATCTACCTTCTAGTTCCATGCTGAATTGGACTTGTGACACATATCCATTCTTTGTGTCAAGTTTTAGAAATGTATACATATTTTGAGTTGGGAATAATTGATAAACCTGAAATTTATCTTCCTCATTCTGAGAGAACCCTTCAAAACCTAGTATTATAACGATCAGAGTAATTACAATCTTTTTCATGTCAGTAAATAGTTTGATATTAGAGTAAAAGTTAACAATAGATATTCCAAATACGACCGAAACCTTGTTCAGCATTTAAAATGCGTGAGTATTTCAATTGCCTTCAAATACTTATTAAAGAACCCGTATGCATTGATTCCGTTTCAAGTGTCAAAGTAGGTTATCTTTCGGTATAAATTGAATTGTGAAGGCACAACCCACCGTAATGAATAGAAAATAGGATGGCAGAGAACTATTATAAAACCAAAGAATCAGTAGAAGAATACATCAGGCTGGCGAAGGATGTAAGTGGGGCAGACCTGATTGAAAAACTCAAAAAGTTTTTACCTGCCCAATCCACCCTACTTGAACTTGGCACAGGGCCCGGCACAGATTGGAACATTCTGAGTAAAGATTATACCGTTGTTGGTTCTGACAATTCACAAGAGTTTCTCAGCCATCTCAAATCAAATAACCCATCGGGTAGATTTATTGAGTTAGACGCCATTACACTCAGTATTGAGGAACAGTTTGATGGCATATACGCCAACAAAGTATTGCATCATTTGAAAGACGATGAGTTAACCCATTCCATCGAAAGACAGTATGACATTTTAAACCCTGAGGGTATCATTTGTCATTCTTTTTGGAGAGGAGAAGGGTCGGAAGTCTTTAAGGGTTTATTTGTAAACTATCATTCTGAGAAAGCGTTGAAGGAATATTTTGAAGAATACTTTGAAATACTAGTTCTTGAGCGTTATGCTGAATTTGAAGAAGCAGACTCTTTGTTGCTCATTGGGAAGAAGAAAAGCAACATTTCATAAATCACAGCAGAGCCAAACCGCAAAGCACAACTAAAATAAATCAATGAAAATTACTGACGCCGAGTTTGATCGTTTGTTTAAGGAAAACCATCCTAAGCTGAAATCATTCATCTATCGGCTAGTGACCAACACAGCAGATGTGGAAGACTTGAGTCAGGAAATTTTCATCAAAGCCTATAAAAACATTCACTCCTTTCAGGAAAAATCTTCTTTCAAAACGTGGTTGTTTGCGATTGCAAGCAATTTGATCAAGGACCATTTCAAAGCTCAAAAAAGATGGACCCGAAATGCGCAAGACAACTGCAGCCAATCCATCAAAAATGCTCCGGAATTGCAGCAAGAGGTCATGGATGTGTATTTCAAGGATGACTTTGAAATCAAGAATCACATTGATTATTGCTTTACCTGTGTGATGAAATACCTGCCACTTGAGCGACACATCGCCATCATGATGGCCGATATCTATGATTTTAAGGTGAATGAAATTGCAGAGGTACTTAACAAGTCGCTGGGCAGCGTCAAACACATGCTCTTCACTTCGCGAAAAACCATGAAACAGGTGTTTGATGAAGACTGCACCTTGATACATAAAACTGGCGCTTGCTGGAAATGTTCTGAACTGAGCAATACAGGAAACTCTAAAGCGGAAACCCAAAGAAAAATAGCAGCACTGGATCTGGTAAAAGCAAAAGAAAAAGCAAACGCCACCAAGCTATACAACATGAGAACTGCTTTGATCAAAGGCATTGACCCTTTGCAAAGTAGTAATTTTCAACTCCACGATTTCTTGCTGAATCAAACCGATCATGCCAACGGAAAGACGTATCCCAAAGTAGATACGGCGTGTAAAGATTTATAAAATTTCATTTTTCACAACCGTTTTTGATTGTACTGAAGTCTAAAGAATAAATAGTACAAACTTAAAAACGTAAAAAATGAAAAAATTTATGGTATTCATTTACCCTCAGGGTGAATCAATCTTTAGTCTTCCTGAAGAAACCCAACAAAAGCACATACAAAAAGTAGGCGCTTACCTGGGCGAGTTAAAAGAGAAGGGTCTTTTGCTGGATGCACAACCCTTACAACCATCCGGTGCGCTGCTTTCTGGAAACAAAACCTCAGTAGACGTAGAGACTGTAGATCAAGCAAGCATTGCTGGTTTTTATACACTTCAAGCCAACGATCCCGAAACGCTGATTGCGACTTTGAAAAAAGACCCTCGTTTCGAAGATGCCAGTTGGCAGTTGGAGATCAGAGAGATATTGGAAATGATGTAGAACTAAGATTAGGTAAGATGAATTTTAATAAAACAATAGAAGTACGAGGGACAAAGGAGCAAGCTTATAATGCAGTAACGAATGGCATAAGGAACTGGTGGGGAAATAGCGATGCTACCATTACTAAAATCGGTGACCAATTTTCTATCTTTTTTGAAGAAGAAACGGAGTGGCGATTCGAAGCGACTGTGTTGGATCAATTCAATGAAGTGCGGTGGAAATGTATCTATGGTGACCACCATTTTTCTAATCTCAAAGACATTGAAGAAGAATGGTTAGATAGTGAAATAGTGTTCAAATTTAAAGACTTAGAAGAGGGGACTATTGAATTGGATTTTGAACACCAAGGCCTTACACCAAAGTTGAACTGCTACGAAATATGTGATGCAGGATGGACTCATTTTATAGTCACAAGCCTAAAACAGTATGTAGAAACAGGAAAGGGTGTACCTAATTTGGTGGAATAATATTTTTCCTAACAACCGATAAACTGAAGCGGTTTGGGACTTATTCCAAACCGCTTCTTTTTTGACTTTAAGGTTATATTCTGTAGCCCGAGAAGTATCGCTTATTGATTGTATCAGGTTGTTCGAATGAAATTTACTTGCTCGTCTTCGCAAAGTCCTTATTTGGAATGTGGATGTTATTGATCATCTTGGAGGTCAATCTTTTTATTCACCAAGAGGTAATTAGAATAAATGAAAATTCGTTGCGTCCTGTTTTTTTTGTTAGCCTGCTTCTCCATTCCTGGCATTTCTCAAATAAAAGTTGATTCAGAGTCAATTCAGGATGCTATCAACCAAAGTGACTACACCAAGGCTCTTGAGTTGATCAACCATCACGAAGATATCGACCAAAACGAACAACTATTGTTGTTCAAGGCAGATGTATTTACCATTTTAAATCAAAAGGACAGCGCTTATGCGGCGATAAAAAGATGTAGACAACTTTTTCCATATAGACCGCACTATATGCGAAATGCCAATTACTACTATTCGTTTCTGAACTATGCGGTCAAGTTCAATCAGTTTGCTGATGTAGATCGCATTACCCGCCTGTATATGGCCGAACCTATAGGTATGATGCAAAGAAGTTTGCGAAGATATCCCCAGCATGCTCACCTGATCCCTGCGCTCAATAATATGGCTACGGGCTACTACATCCATTTGGCCTATCTTGACGCCATTGGGCATCCGGCCAGATTCGATGCGTATGAAAATTCCAGATTGTACGATGAAGATGAGTATGATTATGAAGAGTGGTTTGGCAATGTGGAACACTTCTATCTTACCGGAAAATGGAACAGAAGAGCCTATCAGTCCATTGCTTCGGCAAAATTGAAGAATAAATTACCTCAAATTGAGGCATACGATAATTTGCTGACTTTTAACCAGGGGCGAATTTATTTAGACATGGAATTTGATTGGACTTCAGATCAACTTCAGGTCAAATTGGATTCCATTGAAGCGATCTTGACCGATGCCTATCCGTTAGGAAGTCAGCCTCTGACTGATGCCTACCTCAAGCGGATTCTCTACCATAAGGACAAAAATGAATCTAAAACCAGCGAATATTTTAAAAAAGTCGCCAATAACAAACTGGAGTATTATCGGGACATATTTCCATCGCTCAATTACGAAGAGCAGCGTTCGGCCTATGCGTTGGACACCTTATTTTTTGATTACTTTTTTCAGGAATCCATCCCAAGGCTAGAATCTGACATTGAAAAATATGAAGACTTGCTGTTCTATTCTTCTACCTGGAAAAACTACTTGTTGCTTAGTGAAAGAAGAGATTTACTTCAAAAACAAAGTATCAATCTAAAAAATAAGCAAGCCATTGTCGATATCATTCGCTTTTCGGATCAGGGTAAAAGCAAATATGCTATTACCATTTTCAGCAATAAGCTGCTGTCTACAGAAGTTTTGTCAGCCGACCCAATCGAAAACAAGGCCTATAAACTTTTGAGCAATCAGGTTAAATACAAACTACCAATTTCTGAATCCTTACTAGAACAGTTTTTTGGGTCAGCAATTGAAAAACTTAAATCGGAAGGCATAAAAGAAATATACTTTGTTCCCGACGGCATTTATCATTTGATCAACCCCGGAACACTCATCGATCCAGAGTCTGGCAACTATTTGACAGACATTTTTGACATCAAGCAAAGATTGCATGTTTATGCTGTGAATCAGGGTGTTTCAAAGCTAGACAAAAATGAAAATGCCATATTTTTTGGCAATCCGAGATTTAATCAACTCAAGACCATTGACATCGACAGGGGAGTAGAATCGATGGTAACTGCTGAGTTTTCCCAATTGCCTGGAACAGAAGCTGAAGTCAGGCACGTTTCGAATCTTTTGGCCAACGATGCAGTAGACGTACAGCTTTTTATTGACACGTTAGCCACTGAAACTCGCGTAAAGGCCTCGGTCAATCAGGCAGATATCTTACACATTGCCACACACGGTTTTTTTTTAACAGCAGGTTCTGGGTTTGAAAAGAATCGTTATTCAGGCCTGGTGTTGTCACGCGATGCACAAAACGACGGGATACTTTATGCACATGAAATCAGACAATTACCAAAGACAAAAGCCTCCCTCATTGTGTTGTCAGCTTGTGAATCTAGTCTAGGCGAGCTCTCTATAGGCGAAGGAATTGCGGGTCTCAAAAGTGCACTGAAGGGTGTGGGTGCTGATGGACTTATTTTGAGCTATTGGAAGGTAAATGATGAAGCCACATCCTATTTTATGAAAACTCTTTATGCATACATACAGAAGAATAAAGACTATGAAAGTGCATTAAAATCTGCCGTAAGAGACATCAAAAAGAAGTATCCATCACCCTATTATTGGGGTGCTTTTGATTATCAGCGATAAAGCAATCACGGTAATTTTTGCATGCGTTTATAAGATATCTACAACGAAGAATTCAGTGGGTATAACAGCTAGATTTTTTCACTATTGGGTTTAAATGGTCACAAATTTCTACACCAAAAAAAGCAGAACCCCTTCGGAGCCCTGCTACTTTACGCAAATCCAAACTTGCGTTTACTCAACAACTTGAATACCTGACTAGGTGAGTGTGACCTTAGGGTAATAATTTGTAATCCGAGAAGTATTTCTTTTTGAGCGTTTCCAGCAGGTCGGTAGTGATTTTTTCTCCCGTCTCTGACAAGTGCTTGATGCCCACTAGGTGATCTATCGCCTGTGTTTTCATCATATCATAGATAGGTAGAAAATCGGCCAACCCCTGCATTTTGTAGCTCATGTGAACCAAGGCCAGCGTGCCGTCACCTGAAGGTTTCATCTGAAAGTCTACCTGCATTTGGTCAATCAGGACCCCTTGCTTTTGATAGACCTCCATGGCGTAGGCTTTACCTGGCTCCCAGGCGGTGATTCGTTCTTCTACATACACGCCCGGCTCGATATTACACCGTCTAGCTTGCCCCAAGCCTTCGGTGATTTCGCCCACGGTATGCGCGTCGTGCACTATTGGTACAAAGTCAGCCACGTTGTCGAACTTTGACCATAGCTCCCAAACCTTGTCGGTAGGTGCATTGATGAAAATCTGTGCAGACACATGTTTGGGCTGCGAACTGCCATAGATGCCTATGGATACGATGACGGCTACTACAGTGCCTATGATATATATGATCATCCTTTTCATGGTTGTTGTTTTTTGTATTTCATTCTAATTAGTTTTTGATTGGTGGGTTCATGTACCGATTCCGCGATAGGTTCAAACCCATATCGGTCATAGAAAGCTCGGCCGATTCTATTTTGCTTAAATACCTCTACTTCGAGTTCGGGGTGGCTTTCACTCACATGATCCATCAGTTGTTTGCCGAGACCTTGTCCATGTTTGTCCGGATGGACAAAAATGGCACCCACCTCATTGCCAATCATGCTGATAAACCCTTCCAGCTTATCATCAGACGAGATTACCCAGGTGACGGTATTGGGTAAATAGATTTCCCGGACGTTCTTTTTTTCATTCTCCATAAAACCTGACTCCAAAAAGGGGTGGGCCAGGGAGGAGGCTTGAAACCATACATTGACGATGGAATCAGTATCTGTTGTTTTATAGGGTCTAATCATTGCTTTGTATTTTGTTTTTTAATTGTATTGATTCTTATCTGAGTGATTCGAAGAGGGCAAAAACATCTAGTACATAAATGTTGCTGGACGTAAAATGATCTTCACCTTGATAAGCCACCAGCTCAATGTTTCCACCATTCGCCGTAATGGCTTCATAGGCGGAGGTAGAATTGAGTGGAAATACCCAACTGTCTTTCGTGCCATAGTATAAGGTGATCGGTGCTTTTGGGCTCCAATTGTGGAAATCATTTTCGGCAATAGCTGCTAAATAGGTAACGTCGGTAGCTTCAATAATTGAGCTACGGTACGACTCTGCATACAACTCTTGCGGACTTTTAGCCAGATCAGCGGAGATAAAATCAAATGGGTGCGATATGTTTTCCATGGTGGCTGCGTAAGGTTCATTGAGGTACTCATCCCAATCCCTATTGAACCCATAAATCCAGTCATACGCATCTACAACCCACATCGGAGAACCCGGGAAATCATAGTCTGTGGTAAGGTTCATCATTTCCTTGAAAAAGGCAGATTTGTTGTAAGCGCCAGCAGCAGGAGCACTCATGGTCACTGACCAGTCAGAGTTGGCTTCTATGTGCTGGTGTAGCGCCATGGTGGCATACCCACCCTCTGAGTAGCCAGTAATAAAGAGTTTGCTGGAAAGTATCTGCTGATGTACTGCATAAAACTCTTTTGCTGCCCGAAGCATGTCATAGGAAGCTGAGGCTAGTGTTTTCCCATGTTCGTAGGGGTGCGGTACATGGCTCGATGTTCCAAAACCTAAATAGTCTGGCATGGCGACTGCATAGCCCGATCCTGCCAACACTGCTCCGAAAACGGCTGAGAGCCTTTCGGTGTTGAATTTTGATGGTGCGTCTTCCTGAGTGAATATGGTGCCATGTTGGAAGGAAGCCAGTGGATGATTGGCGACATGATCAGCATATAGCACTGCACCAGAAGCTATGATACTCGTGCCGTCCACATTTTTGGTTTCGTACTCAATTTTGTAGATTTTGATATCAGCGAGTGATGCGCCTTCGATCATAGAAAAAATATCTGGTTCATCAGATTGCACTAAATCATAGAGGTCATCGCCAGCCAAATTCCGCAGGAATACCCAATTGGACAGTACCTCGAAATTTCCTTTTCGTCGAAATTGATCAATGGCTGTATTAAGCTCTTGATAGGCGTTGTCAATAGTTGTCTGAGTAACGTCTTCGTCTTGCAAGATCATTTGTGCTTGATCGATAGAGATGCTGAGCAGGTCTTTCGATCCAGACTGAAATTGACCAATGGCTTCACCTTCTTGGCTAGACAGTAGGATGTGGGTGCCTTCTTCGATTTTGTCATTGAGCTGACTTTTGTC
Source organism: Reichenbachiella sp. (assembly GCF_965233835.1). Classification (GTDB taxonomy): domain Bacteria; phylum Bacteroidota; class Bacteroidia; order Cytophagales; family Cyclobacteriaceae; genus Reichenbachiella. Next base: position 4,283,426 of record NZ_OZ247585.1, on the reverse strand, counting down.
TAACTCTACTCCAGAGTCTTCCGAGCAGCTGGTAATGATTATGCTAAGTAGAAAAATGCAAAGGCTTGATTGAATAGAAAATTGTTGTTTCATGATTGATAAAATTTGGTCTTTACTTTTGTTAAATGAATGACCATTGCGATCAATGGATTCATAAGTTGAAAGCAAATATGGAGGGCTCATGAACCCTATTCGACTCATGCGGTGATATGAGACATTATTTTCTAATAACTAGAAAATGGTATTTGAATGTTTGGGATGGGCATTAAGCTTATGTTGCCTCTTTACTTAAATAAGAGGATTGAGACTGGTATTCTTTTGGTGTGAGACCTTCCAGTTGTTTGAATATTCTGTTCATAGAGGCTTTAGAATTGAAGCCACTGTCAAATCCTAATCCGAGAATAGTGAAGTTTTGTTTTTGAGGATCGGTCAATAGTTTTTTGAAATGCGCTACCCGGTATTGATTTACATAATCATAGAAGGTAAGTCCAGCCTGACTGTTCAATGTCTGTGAAATCTTGTGTGTAGTGACTTCCAGTTTTTCGGCAAGGTGATGCACCTTCAATTCCGTATTGAGATAAAGTAATTCCTCTTTGAATAACTGATCGACCTGACCTTGAAGATGATTCAGGTCTTCATCGCTCAGTGTGGAGGATTGATATTTTTGTGTTGGTGTACCTGCTTTCGGGATCACCGATCCTTTGGCTGGATCATAATCATAAAATTCTGCTACGGCGTATTGTCTAATACCATGATAGCTCAAATAGATCATAAGCACTACAAACCAGATATTAAAAATCGGCCGGATATCCGCAATGGTTGTGGCTATCCCTAAACCCAATGCCCCCCAAGCTATAAAGACGGTAAATTTGAGCACAAGATAAGTCCAGATGAAGTTTTTGAGCCACTGGAGATTGACTTGCGTGATATCGGAATAGTTATTCTTTAGGCTCTGGTCATAAGCCTTGGTCTTTGTTAAAAGCCAAAACAAGGCACCGACGTTGAAGACATCGTGAGCAAGGAAAAATATTTTATTAGCAACAGTTGGCGTGTTATAGATTTCATCAAGCTCGACAAGTGTATAGTCTGAGAGACTAAAATCTGTCAACAAAAATATGGTCCAAATCACAGCATACAGACCAAACCACCACCATTCTTTTCTCAATTGGTGGCTTTCATCCAGTAGTAAAGCAGCGTAGGTCAGAAATGAAGCGAAAAGGTAAGGAGCAAGCAAACTTCGAATGATCAGATTGGTATGGTTTAGGCCGTGTTGAATCCACAGATCGATGATGAAATATGATGCTAGGAGACCTACCACTGCTATCAACCAATAGTCGCTGTTTTTTTTGCTTTTTTTCATGAATATGAACAAAAGCATAATGCACAACACACTTGCTCCTACGATGTTTACAGCAATCATATTACAATGATATGCTACTTCATGCAAAATGCCGATAGATGGGGTATTTACTGTGGGTCAGCCTGCAGGGCCAGCCCGACTTCTCTGCTTGATGATTTAATGGATTAGCTTCGCTGATCCCAATTGGGGGAGGCTCAAGCCAAAAGCCTTCCCTCGTTTCACTTGGTAGCCTTATTTATTTTCTTGCTTCACTAACGCTCTGCTTTGTTCACCTAGAAAATAAAAAAGCCCCGTACAATGTACGAGGCTTTTGTCTTGCAGAGAAGGGGACGGAGCGTTAAGGATAGTTTCAGTGAAACTATCTAGCGATGGGCCGGCTTGTAGGGTAAGCCCGACTTCTCTGCTTGATGATTTAATGGATTAGCTTCGCTGATCCCAATTGGGGGAAGCTCAAGCCAAAAGCCTTCTCTGGTTTCACTCGGTAGCCTTATTTATTTTCTTGCTTCACTAACGCTCTACTTTGTTCACCTAGAAAATAAAAAAGCCTCGTACATTGTACGAGGCTTTTGTCTTGCAGAGAAGGAGGGATTCGAACCCCCGGTACCTTGCGGCACGCTGGTTTTCAAGACCAGTGCATTCGACCACTCTGCCACTTCTCTAGGTCGTAATTATTTCCATTCCGTTGAATGGGAGTGCAAATGTAGAATAATAATTTTTTTTGACAAGTATGAGGTTGAAAATATTTTCGATCAGTCAAAAATTGACGTCGTTGTCTCAATTTTGTCCGATACTACTGCTCTGTCAACGCTGGCATTATACTCAAATCCTACCAGTAATATCAGTGACAACAAGTACAACCAAACCATCAATGCGATCAACATTCCTAGTGAGCCATAGAATTTATTGTAATTCGAAAAGTTGTTGATATAATAAGAAAAGGCGTAGGAAGTGGCTACGCAGGCCACAGCTGAAAACACAGCCCCGGAAGAAAAGAATGTCCAACGGTCGTGAATAGCAGGGGCAAAGTAATAGATCGTTGAAATCGCAATGAAAAATGCGATGACAATCACCATATACTTTAAGGCGGTCAGCAAATAAATAATGTAATCCTGAGTAATAAACCCTTCTGTAGATAGGTAGTTGAGTACCAATTTTCCTATCACCATCAAGATGATCGAAAAGAATAGTACCGAGGACAAGACTAGTGTAAGGCCAGTAGCTATTAGTCGTGTTCTTAAAAAACCTCTACGATCGTTGGTTTTGTAAATGCTATTGAAAGTGGCCATGAGACTGTGCATGCCGTTGGTGGCTAGAATCAGGGCCAGGAGTGCACCAAAAGAGAGCAACCCTTGTCGTTTGTTACTTACAATGTCATGAATCGTGCCCGTAGCTGCTTCGTACATGGCCTTTGGCATCACTGTTGCCAGAAAGTTCATGATGCTGTCTGTCCCGATATGCGGAATCACCGAATGGATATAGGGGATGAGTGTAAAGATGAAAATAATTGAGGGGAAAATGGCCAACGTAAAACTGAATGCCACGCCATTAGCCTTGTTGATGAGACCATGTTTACCAGTATTTTCAAAAAACAAATCAAGCGTATTGTACAAGTTTGTTTGTCGCTTGTTCAGTTTGATCAATTTGAGTTTCTTGATCAAGTTTAGATACCACTCGTAGTACAGGAGGTGTTTATGGAGGTTTTTTCTTTTCATGCAAAATAAGGCTCCAAAAATTTAGCAAGTGTTTCAGGTACTCGACATGGCCTGTTACTTTCCATATTTACAAATACCAGCGTGGTTTCACCGGTATTTATTAGTTCTTCCGCTTCATTGAAGATTTCATACTCAAATAAGATTCTGGCTTTTGGGAATGTAGGTATTTTGATCTTTATAGTAAGTAGCTCATCATACTTCCCGGGTTGCAAATAGTTGGTTTGCATATTGATGACCGGCATCATTACCCCACTTTTTTCCATTTCGTTATAGGAAAATCCTAGCTGTCTAAGTGTTTCCACTCTTCCAATTTCGTAATACATAGCATAATTGCCATAGTACACATATTTCATCTGATCGGTTTCAGAGTACCTTACTCTGGTTTGCGTTTGGGCTTCAAACATTTAGGCTTTTGGTATTTTCGTTCTACGAATCCGAAATATATTGCATTTTTCTTATACAAAGGTGTACAATTTGACAGTAAATAGTGGGATAAAGTGGGTGCTTTTCACTTGGATAGGTTTCGCCTTGCAGAGTAATTTGTTGGCAGCTAAAGTTTCTATTGAATACGCAAAGCCCAACTCATCTAAATATCTTGAGGTCTACAAGGCACTCAAGTCAAAGCATAGACTTATTTATGGCGAATCCATCAGCTATTTGAATGGTTTGTATCTGTGGCAAAACGATATTAAAATTTTAGTCACCGAGTGTGGTGCTGTTGATTCCAGGTATTTGTCAGATCAAAAATTGATCGTAATTTGCTATGAATCACTTTATCAGAAAATATACGATTATCCCGAAAGGGCTAAGTTCAAAGAAGCATTTGTTCGCCGTGTCTATCAAAACTCCATGTTCACTTTTTGGCATGAGATGGGTCATGCTTTGATGGATCAGTATGGGTTGGGAATGGATAGTGACATGAAGGCGCATGAATTGCTGGCAGACGAATTTGCTATTCTATCCATGCTGTGGAGAAATGACAGTCAATGGAAGGATATTGTTATGATTAGTGCTTTGCACTTTAAGTCTAAATCAGCTCTCACTCCCGATAAAAAATATCAAATTCACCCGTCTGATGAAATGCGTTACGAAAAAATGATGGTCTTGCTCTATGGGTTTGCACAAAAATCTTATTTGAGGTTAAAGCCAGAAGTCGAAAGTTTGAATTGGTTGCATATTTCGGCTCAAGAATATTATTTGGAAAGAAGTGCTTTTTGGGAGAGAAATCTTCGGAATCATGTCCGAAGAGATTTTTTTAATAATTGACAATCAGCGTCTTAAAAGTATCAGGAAACAAGAACTAAATGTTTGGTTTTTCTATTTTTGTTACAAACAACATACCCCATGAACCTAGAATTCAACAAAAACGAAGACGAATACAAACAGCTGGTTTCACAGTTGAAAAACAAGCTCAAAAAAGTAAAACTCGGAGGAGGAGAAAAGAAGATAGAAGCGCAGCATGCTAAGGGCAAGTTGACGGCCAGGGAGCGTATCGACTATTTGGTTGATGATCCGAAAGATTTTGTTGAGGTAGGAGCTTTCGTTGGAGATGGCATGTATGCCGAACAAGGTGGCTGCCCTTCGGGTGGTGTAGTCATGGGCATTGGTCATGTACAAGGCAGGCAGTGTGTAGTAGTAGCCAACGATGCGACAGTAAAAGCTGGCGCCTGGTTTCCAATCACTGCCAAGAAAAATCTTCGAGCGCAGGAAATTGCTATGGAAAACCGACTGCCTATCATCTATTTGGTAGATAGCGCAGGGGTGTACTTGCCCATGCAAAATGAAATTTTTCCTGACAAGGAGCACTTCGGTAGACAGTTTAGAAACAACGCCAAAATGTCCTCGATGGGTATTGTGCAGGTAGCTGCTATCATGGGAAGTTGCGTAGCAGGTGGTGCTTATTTGCCCATCATGTCTGATGAAGCCATGATTGTTGATAAAACCGGCTCGATCTTTTTGGCTGGAAGTTATTTGGTGAAAGCAGCTATAGGGGAGACGATTGATAATGAGACATTAGGAGGAGCGACTACGCATTGTGAAATCTCTGGGGTAACCGACAATAAGTACGATACGGATCAGGACTGCCTGGAGGCGATCAAAAAGATATTCGATAAAATTGGTGACTTTGATAAAGCAGGGTTCAACCGTGAAGAGCCAAAGAAGCCCAAATTGGACGAAAAGGAAATCTATGGCTTGCTCCCTGTAGATCGCGTAAAGCCATATGAGATGCGCGACATCATCAAACGCATGACGGATGACTCTGAATTTGAAGAGTACAAGGCAGACTATGGTCAGTCTATCATTTGTGGATATGGACGCGTAGACGGCTGGGCTGTAGGTATTGTGGCCAACCAACGTAAGGTGGTAAAGACTAAAAAAGGCGAAATGCAGATGGGAGGGGTGATATACTCCGATTCTGCGGACAAGTCAGCACGTTTTATCATGAATTGCAATCAACGTAAAATACCATTGGTATTCTTACATGATGTGAGTGGATTTATGGTTGGGAGCAAGTCTGAACATGGTGGCATTATTAAGGATGGGGCCAAGATGGTAAATGCCATGGCCAATTCTGTTGTGCCTAAATTCACGTTCATCCTGGGAAACTCTTATGGAGCAGGTAACTATGCGATGTGTGGTAAGGCCTATGATCCAAGGTTGATTTATGCATGGCCTACTTCTCAACTGGCTGTAATGAGCGGAGCTTCTGCTTCTAAGACTTTGTTGCAAATCAAAATTTCGGCTATGAAAGCCAAAGGACAAGAAGTGTCAGAAGAAGATCAAAAGAAATTTTTGGCAGAAATCACTGACAAATACAACGAGGAGCTAAGTCCGTATTATGCGGCCTCCAGACTTTGGGTGGATGGTGTGATAGATCCGTTGGAAACGAGAAAGATAATTTCTAGTGGAATAGAAGCAGCCAATCATGCACCTATAGAAAAGCCATTTAATGTGGGGGTGATTCAGACCTAAAACAAATTATTCTGTTCAAGTCGATATGAATTGAATGCCTTTTTTCGTATATTAATTTAGCAAGTAGTTATTTTGGTATTTCGGTTTCTGAATCAACAACATTGGAGAAAATAAACGAAAAAGAACTCAAGGCCTTGATCTCATTATTGGAAGATGACGATCATGAAATTCTTGTACATGTCGAAGAAAAACTACTTTCTTTGGGTACTGAGGTGATTCCATTTTTGGAAAAGGAATGGATGAACAACAGTTTGATTCCCAGTGTTCGCGAAAAGATTGAGGACATTATTCACAATCTGCAATATGATTTATTGAGCGAAAAGTTGATTGCCTGGAAGGAAAGCGGTGCTGAGGATCTTTTAGAAGGTATGATGTTGGTGGCCAACTATCAATATCCTGATCTCAATCTGAAATTTCTAACTAGAAAATTCGAACAGTATTATCATAATGCGTGGCGCGAATTTTCTGAAGAGTTGTCTCCTATGGAGCAAATCAAGGTGTTAAATGACGTCTTTTTCAACAAGATGAAGTTTAGGCCAAATGCCAAGAATTTCCATTCGCCAGCCAATGGAATGATCAACGTGGTGCTGGAATCAAAGCGTGGTAATCCACTGAGTCTTTGCGTGGTTTATATGCTATTGGCTCAACGGTTGAAGATGCCTATCTATGGGGTGAATTTACCAAACTTGTTTATTGTGACTTATAAAACGGAAGACACCCAGTTTTACATCAATGTGTTTAACAATGGCATCATTTTTACGACAGATGATATCAACAACTACATTGATCAGTTGAAGCTGGAGAAGAATGACATTTACTACCAACCGTGTAGCCATGTGGATATTGTAGCACGCGCCTTGAGAAATCTAATCTCATCTTTTGAAAAATTAGGTGAATACAAAAAGGCCGATGATATCAAAATGCTTCTTCAGTCTGTAGACGAAATGAGCTACTAAATTTAGAATCCGAAAAACGTAGACAATACGATCATACTAAAAATGACGAACAGAGTGCCGGGAAGCAACACAGGCATCACAAATCGTAAGTACTTTCTAACCCAGGAGTTTTCATAATTTTCAAAGCCGACAGCTATTTCGGCTTCCAGGTTTTCCTTCTTCCAAATATGAACGGCAAAAAACACCATAAATGCTCCTCCTAATGGTAGAAAAGAATCATTGGCTACATTGACAATAAAAGAGAGGAAATCCGTCGGTTGATCAGCGCCTATATAGGTGATAAATTCCGTGAAATAGGATGAGTAACCGTTGCCCAGCAGAGATGGAATTCCTATGAGATAGATAATTCCGGACATCAACCAAGCTGCCTTTTTTCTTGAAAGTTTAAATTCATCTACTACATAAGACACAGGGACCTCTAGCAATGAAACTGTAGAAGTAAGTGCTGCAAAACAGAGCAATAGAAAAAATACCATCCCCACGATGGCACCAGCAGTAGGTCCTATTTCTCCGAAAATATGTGGAAGGGTAACGAAGATAAGCTCTGGCCCTCGACCCACTCCAGAAAGTGACCCGTCACTTATGAAACCGATTAATGGAAAGATCATTAAACCAGCTGTAATGGCTATGCCGACATCTGTCAAGGTGATTAAAGCAGCTGAACCAACCAAATTATCGTCTTTTTTGATATAGCTTCCGTAGGTAATGAAAGTCCCCATGCCTAAGGATAGAGAGAAAAACGCTTGTCCCATGGCGTTGAATACCACATTGGGTGTCAGTTTGCTAAAATCTGGTAATAGAAAAAATTTGATTCCAGCCATGGCATTCGGGAGAAACAAAGAATAAATAATCAGCGAAAACATCATGATGATGAGAGAGGGCATCAATATTTTAGCAGCTTTCTCAATGCCGCCTGATACACCCTTTGAAACAATAAATGCCGTGGCAATCATAAATAACAAGCCATAACTCCCTACTGCGAAGATATCCGTAGTGTATGCTCTAAAATGTTCGGTTACTTCAAAATTTCCAGCTGCCATTTCGAACGTGTAGCCAAATGCCCAACCGGCAATTACATTATAAAAGGAGAGGATAAGGACGCCACTGAGCACTCCCAGCTTACCAATAAAGTTCCATTTTTTGTGACCTAGTGCTTCGAAAGCACCTACAGCATTTCGTCCAGACTTTCTGCCAATGGCTAGCTCGGAGAGCATGACAGGAAAACAAAGCGCAAAACAGAAGAAGAGATAAACTAATACAAAGATGGCGCCGCCTCCAGCACCGGCTTCATACGGGAATCCCCATATATTGCCGAGCCCGACAGCGGAACCTGCTGCTGCAGCTATAAATCCTATTCTACTTGAAAAATTTCCTCTTACAGCCATGTAATATGTGATTAATTAGAATGTAATAAAAAAGCCATCTCGATCCTTATCGGGATGGCTTTTATAGTTGTCATAAATTTAATTATTTAATTGGATAAAAAACCTCCGTTCTCCATTGTGCGGTATCAGCTTGTGTTGGGTCCGTTACATACACCTCGTAGCCATTACCGTTAGCTTCTAGTTCGTTGAATTGCATGTAAGCTTGAAGTTGTTTGTGTGTATCATCCAGTTTGTGATAATCACCCATATGGATGCCTTGTACAACTTTTCCTGACACGGTTTGACCCGCCATAATGCTTTCATCGCTTACTTCACCAGTGTCAGCAACGGGTATGGCTATGTCTGCCGTCCAACCTGTATCACTATAGTCTATATACACAGACATCGGCTGTCCAGCACCCATGACACCATTGGCGTTAATATAGCCTAATAGCTGACCATATAGTTCTCCCATTCTTGGGCCTATAGTTTCAGGTTTGGTGGTATCAAAAGTTTCCCTGATAGCTAGATAGTTGATGGGTTCTACATTGATTTCATTAATCTCAACAGAGAACAATGGCTTAGACTCCACTCTTTCTTTTAGGTTGGCCAATCCTTCTTCGTAGGTAGGTCCCAACATGGATTCCATCATCAAGCCCATTAGTTTGAACATAGGGTTGTTTCCCATGTTTCCTTCAAAGGTCCAGGTAACTTTGGTGCCCCCATCAGTTTCCTCCAGTAATAAATCTGCATAGCCAGGATCATCAAATCCACCAAAGTACATTTCAGATCTGATTTTTTGTCCTTCCAGGGCCTCTATAATTTCTTGAGATCCAGTGCCTACTTCATCGTGATCACTTGCCCATTCCATTTTGTTTCCCACACCTGAATCAGGACCATTAAATGTATAAGTAGTGCCTTCAGGATCGATTCGGTACCAAGGTGACCATTTATTGAATCTCTTCAAACTAGAAATCTCCTCATAAACGGATTGCGGACTTGCATTGATGGTGATTTCTCGATTCAGTGTTACCTCACTGGGTATGAGTAGCCCGATAACTGCTAGCAGGGCCAATAAAATGACCACTACCAAAAGCGCTGTTTTTAGTATTTTCATAGTTTAGTGTTTTAGTTTTGTTCGGACAAGATACTAAAATGTGATTTCCGTTCAAAACCCGTTAAAGGTGGGATAAGTACTATCATTTCTTAACTACAGCATGAGCATCTCTTCAAAAACTAAGTTTGCCACATTTCCTCAGCGTTTGTCTGCTTTCAATATCGATTTTTTAGTATTTCTAATGATGATGGTGCCGTTGTCCTTTTTGCTAACGGATAATGTGACTTTTTGGAGTGTTGTCTTCGTGTTTGTTTGTGTCTACCATGCGGCATTGGAGAGTTCGAGTTGGCAAGCCACAGTGGGGAAAAAGTATGCAAATATTCAAGTTATGGATGCTAGCGGAAGCCGTCTGTCTTTTGGTAGGGCCTTGCTCCGAATTATCACAAAATATCTGTCTTTAATTCTATTTTTTGGTGGTTTCTTTATGATTTACTTCCGAAGAGATAGAAAGGGGTTGCATGATGTTTTAGCCAAAACCTATGTTGTAGATAGGAGTAATCCTGAAAAGAAATAGGTAAAACTCATAATTAGTACGGTGGAGCTAAAAAATGTGCCTTATTCCCTGTGCAGTATGGAAATTAATTTTAATTTTAGCACTTGTTATTAAACGGTATGAAAACCAATTCGCATTAGCATAGATCAGGTATGAAAAGTTTTTTTGACAGATTTGAGAATTTCTTTGAAGGTTTTATTTTTTGGAGTAGATGGGTCCAAGCGCCCATGTATGGCGGCCTGATTATTGGCGCGTTCTTATACATGTGGAAATTCTTTCAGGAGTTAGTCCATATGTACCACCAAGTAGTGGGTGGAGACATAGAGTCAAAGGTCATGCTTACGCTTTTGAGTTTGGTGGATATTTCCATGGTAATGAATCTAGTTGTGATGGTGACCATTGGAGGGTACTCGATTTTTACCAGTAAGATTGATGTAGAAATGCATGACGACAAACCGCTATGGTTAGAGGGCTTGGATGCGGGAATGCTGAAAATTAAATTGGCCACTTCTTTGGCTTCTATTTCTGGGGTACAATTATTGAAAACATTTGTAAACTATAGGGAAGCAGCAGAGAAAGCCGGTTCCGAGGGAATTATCATTGAAATTGTTATTCACATGGTATTCATCTTCTCCGCGCTATTGCTAGGATATACTGAAAAAATCATTCATTCTTATCCTCATGGATTAACTGGTCACGGTCATGAAGAAGAGGAAGAACAAGAAGAAGAACATAAAGAGGAAGTTTAATATTTTCTAACTGAAAAAATTGAAGTCCCGATTTATCGGGACTTTTTTTATGGCTATGAAAAACGACGAGGCAAAGAACCCATGGAAAAAAGTATCAGGAAAGGAAGTTTATGACAATCCCTGGATCACTGTGGAGGAACATCAGGTGCTAAATCCATCTGGGAATGAAGGGATTTATGGAAAAGTACATTTTAAGAATAAAGCTTTAGGCATAGTGCCTTTGGATGAGGAAATGAATACCTGGTTGGTAGGTCAATATCGATATACCTTGGATGAATACTCCTGGGAAATTCCAATGGGAGGAGGACTATTGGAAGATGATATATTGTCGTCTGCTCAAAGGGAGCTCAAAGAAGAAACAGGTATTTCTGCTGATCGTTGGGATAACATTTTACGCATACACACTTCCAATTCTGCAACTGATGAGGAGGGGTTTGTTTTTGTAGCGAGAGGTTTAGCACATGGAGAAACATCGTTTGAAGAAACGGAAGATTTGAAAATAAGAAAACTCAAGTTGGAAGATGCCGTTAGGCTGGTGATGAATAATGAAGTTACAGATAGCTTAAGTATCGCAGGCTTGCTGAAAACGAAATTATTAATTGATGAAGGAAAGCTTTGACTAGGACCAACGAGATAAAACATTAACCCCAAACCCTTGACTTTAAAAGAACACTTCCGAACAAATATTACCTTGGCTTACCCAGTAATGCTCAGCCAGATGGGACACATTCTAGTAGCTGTAGCAGATAGTATGATGGTGGGTAGGTTAGGTACAGTGCCATTGGCCTCTGTTTCATTAGCGAATAGTGTGTTTTCTGTGATCATGCTTTTTGGTCTTGGAGTCTCTTATGGAATGACTCCATTAATTGCTTCTGCAGATGGAGCGAACGACAAGCGAACTGGAGCTAAATTCTTCAAACATGGCGTATATCTCAATTCAGCGTTGGGAGTATTGCTCATGCTAGTGGGGTTGGTTATTGGTCAGTCATTGTTTCTGTTAGATCAGGACCCTGAGGTATTGGCTGGGGCACTGCCATACTTCAATACTTTGGTGTTTAGCCTTATCCCACTTATGGTGTTCCAAGCTTTCCGGCAATTTGCAGAAGGCTTATCCATGACACGTCAGGCAATGTACATTTCTGTTTCTGGTAATATTTTGAATGTATTCTTTAACTATGGATTGATCTACGGTGAGTTAGGAATGCCTGAACTAGGTCTGGTTGGTGCAGGTTGGGCCAGTCTGATTTCGAGAATCATAATGGCGGTGGCAATGGCGGTCTTTGTATTGAGTTATAAGCCATTGAGAAGATATGTGATACTCTGGTCAAAGATTAAGTTGCGACCATTTGTGATGCGTAGAATACTGAATATTGGTGTACCATCAGGCTTGCAGTATATATTTGAAATAGGAGCATTCAGTATGGCTGCAGTGATGGTCGGTTGGATGGGTGCAGAGGCACTGGCTGCACACCAGATAGCACTGAACTTGTCTGCCATTACCTATATGATCGCTACGGGTATTTCGGCTGCTGGAGCCATTCGTACGGGTAACCAATTGGGTAGAAAAGACTACCCAACTCTCCGGACGGCCGGTTTGACTTGTTTTGCTATGGCGGCTATCATGATGGCCTTTTTTGGTGCTGGATTTATATTTGGCAATACCTATTTGCCTACCTGGTATATCAACGAGCCGGCGGTGATAGAAATGGCTGGTAGCCTATTGATTATTGCGGCATTCTTCCAAATTTCAGATGGTGTGCAGGCAGTTGGGCTGGGAGTATTGCGAGGTATTGCCGATGTAAAGGTGCCTACTTATGTGACCTTGTTCGCTTATTGGTTTATGGCAATTCCATTGGGGTATCTGTTTGGTATTTATTTAGACTGGGGAGCCAAAGGGGTATGGATAGCATTATTAGTAGGTCTTACGCTGGCAGCTATTTTGCACTTGGCTAGATTTCATGTTTTGTCTAACCGATATATCCTTAAAAGCCGGTGATTTTGGCTAGGTATTGATCAAACTCATCCGTGAGTAGTATCTCTGTTTTTAGTCCAAGATTATCAGTTTCTTTGATAAGTAGTTCTTGGTCCACATATAGCCAATCAAACCAATCGCCTTTTTTGTCTTTGTACTCGTATTGGTACTGTATTTCGCCAAAATAGTGATCCGGCTTTTTGAGGCCATCTTCGTACAAATATGAAATGTCCGATGAATCTAAAATTAACTGACCACCTTTATTCAAGAGCTTTTCACAATGCTTGAAAAAATAGGGGAGTCCGTCTAGTTTTCCTGCGAGGCCCAGGCCATTCATTAGAAGTAGTAAGGTGTCGTATTTCCCTTTGTGAGCAAAAAAGTCTTCTTCTACAATCTTTTCCATTCCTGAATGGCGCAGCGTTTCAATGCATCCTGGTGAGTTTTCCAGGGCAGTAGCGTCCATTTCAAATGCCTGCATAAAAAGTGCATGAGCACCTGCACCTGCGCCTACATCCAGAATTTTGCCCTCGCATGAGGTGATGGCAAGATTTTCGAGATCCGTAAAGTCTTGATGATCTCTGAAGAAAACCTCTACAGGCATTTCTTCTGGCTCGCCATAAGAGTTGTATGTTTTCAGGACGACCGAATGATCGCCTTTATAAAAGTCAAATATGGCTTCGCCGTGTACGTCTTTCAAAGTCTATTTGAACATGTTCATTCCAGATAGTGCTCTTTTGGCTCCGCCCATTTTGTTCATGGTCTTCATCATTTTACGCATCTGGTCAAACTGCTTGAGTAATTGATTGACTTCCTGGATAGAGGTACCGCTACCTTTGGCAATACGCTGCTTACGACTACCATTAAGGATGTCTGGCTCTTCTCTTTCTTTGGTAGTCATTGATTTAATGATCGCCTCTATTGGCTTCAGGGAGTCGTCGTCTATGTCAATGTCTTTAATGGCTTTGCCTACACCTGGGATCATGCCCATCAAGTCTTTGAGGTTACCCATTTTCTTGATTTGTTCTAGTTGGGATAGGAAATCATCAAATCCGAATTGATTCTTTCGAATTTTCTTTTGAATTCTCTTAGCCTCTTCTTCGTCAAAAGTGTTTTGTGCTTTCTCTACCAAAGAAACCACATCACCCATGCCTAGAATTCTATTGGCCATTCTGTCTGGATGGAATACGTCCAAGGCATCCATCTTCTCTCCAGAACTGATGAATTTGATTGGCTTATCCACCACCTTGCGGATAGTCAGGGCAGCTCCACCACGTGTGTCACCATCTAACTTGGTCAATACCACACCGTTGAAGTCTAGTCGATCGTTAAAGGTTTTGGCAGTATTTACTGCATCCTGACCTGTCATCGAATCCACCACAAAAAGTGTTTCGGCCGGATTGAGGCCTTTTTTGAGCGCCTCGATCTCATTCATCATTTGTTCATCTACTGCAAGACGACCTGCAGTATCGACGATGATGGTTTTTTTGTTATTTTCTTTAGCGTACTTAAGTGCGTTTTTGGCAATTTTTAACGCGTCCTTATTTTCAGGTTCTGCATATACATCGACCTCGATTTGCTCTCCCAGCACTTTCAACTGATCTATCGCCGCAGGACGGTAAATGTCACATGCTACAAGCAGGACGTTTCTATTTTGCGCTTTGAGGTGGCGAGCAAGTTTGCCTGAAAAAGTAGTTTTACCCGAACCCTGAAGACCTGAAATTAGAATGACGTTTGGGTCGCCTTTGAGGTTAATTTCCTCACTACTACCACCCATCAATTCTGTTAACTCTTCAGAAACAATTTTTGTTAGTAATTGCCCTGGAGAAACTGCAATTAATACATCCTGACCAAGTGCTTTTTCTTTGATGGAATCAGTGACCTCCTTCGCTACTTTGAAGTTAACATCGGCATCGATCAATGCTCGTCTAATTTCTTTGACGGTGGTAGCCACGTTAATTTCAGTTATCCTTCCCTGTCCCTTCAGTGTTTTGAAGGCCTTGTCGAGCTTTACACTAAGATTATCAAACATAATTCTTGATTCGTATTATAAAGAGTCTAATTGGGATACCATGCTAAGAACAAGTACGAAAGCTATTGAAAGCAGTTTTTGTGTAATTGTCACATGGACTCCATGTAATTATTCCGCAAAGCTAATGATTCCCTTGCAATGATCGAAAGGGAATGATTGAATGTTCTGCAATACTCTTTAGGAAATTTATTTTTGATCACTTTGTAACTTTTTAATCTCCATGCAGTATTATATAAAAGATTGTACCTTGTATAACATAATACTAAAATCAAAAACTCATGAACAAACTCATATTACTTATTGGCTTATTGATAGGATTTCAGTCGGTCG
Source organism: Reichenbachiella sp. (assembly GCF_965233835.1). GTDB lineage: Bacteria > Bacteroidota > Bacteroidia > Cytophagales > Cyclobacteriaceae > Reichenbachiella. Next base: position 4,268,371 of record NZ_OZ247585.1, on the reverse strand, counting down.
ATGCGCAAAACGGAAGGGTACGCGAGCGTGACCTCGAAGGTGTATGGAAAATGAAAATTTCTTTGGACGAAGATGTTTTCGAGCAAGAACTAGATGACGAAGACAACGCATTTGCAAGACTAATTCTTCGAGCTACCGGAAATCTAGTGGAAGGCATATTAGATGAAATAGATATCGAGCTCGAATTTCGTGATAATCATGAATGCCGAATTTATGTATCAGCCTTTGGAGAAGAAGAAGTTGAGTATTCTGAATGGTATATCAATGGAAGAGGAGAATTATTTATAGATGATTCTGATTCTTTCCAAATGGGAGATGATGAATACTGGATCTTTGAAGACGGTGTATTGGTAGCCTATGAAGATGGGCGACCCCTTGATGATGATGCAGCGGTGTATATGGTCAAGATCGAACAATAGAATATTCACAAATAGTAAATAAAACCGAGGTGAGCGCTTCGGTTTTTTTGTTTTTACTCTCCTCAAACGAAAAAAGCCCAGCAAAATGCTGAGCTTTTCGAAGTCGGGATACCAGGATTCGAACCTGGGACCCCCTGGTCCCAAACCAGGTGCGCTACCGGACTGCGCTACATCCCGAACTATAAATTGCCACCGGTATTATTGGCAATCTTTTGTGATCCGCTCAGGACTCGAACCTGAAACCTACTGCTTAGAAGGCAGTTGCTCTATCCAGTTGAGCTAGCAGACCATCAATATTCTAAGAAGACTTTTTCTTCTCTTTTTGCGGAGAGAGGGGGATTCGAACCCCCGGTACGATTTCTCGCACGCATGTTTAGCAAACATGTGGTTTCAGCCACTCACCCACCTCTCCAGTGGATACCAAACTACAAGAAATGGATCGAAATCTCATCTCTTCGGAACGTTTTTCCCCTCGTTTTTTTGGTGCTCCTCAAAAACGAGATGCAAATATAGCATAACATATTTTAGAACTCCAACGGCTATTTAAAAAAAGCCTTAGAAAATTGAAATATTTTCTGAAATGCCAATTTTCGCTCAATTCGAAAGGGGTATTTCTCCTTTATAGAATGTCAATTACGTTTTCTATGGGACGTCCAATAGCGGCTTTTCCATTTTTCACTACTACCGGTCGTTCGATGAGTATTGGGTGGGCAACCATGGCATCTATCCATTCCGCATCACTTAATTCTTTGCCTTTGAATTCTTCTTTGAAAATTTTTTCTCCCTTCCGTATCAACTCGAGCGGCTTGATGCCAAGCATACTCACCAGCTCGGTGATTTCTTGTTTGGTAGGATTCGTCTTTAGATACTCTACTATTTCAATTTCTTCGTTTTTCTCTTCAAGTAGGGCGAGCGTTTGTCTACTCTTAGTGCATCTGGGATTATGATATATTTTGGTCATTTCATTACAGTCTTTTTAGATATATGTCTCTGGCCTGATCCAGTTCTTCAAAAATAGAAACTTTCAATTCTTCAAGCTCTTTTAGTAAGTCCTTTTTGGGGTTGATAAAATTGTGAATTTTAAGAAACGACAGACCTGAACGAAAGAAGCTGTAGTAGTGAAGAACATAATATCCTGATAGCGGGAGGGAAGCTAAATACAAACTGATGGTTAAAGGGTTGGATGATACCTTTGAATCGAAAATAAAAAAAGATAAGCCATAATAGGCTGGGAAGATAACAATACCCAAACTCATCATGATCGGTGCATAATATTCTACTTCTTTAGTGAATGTTTTAGCTAACCAATAGGGCGCCCTAAATGGGAGTAAATTTTGAATCATTCCATAGACGTATATGGGGAAGCCTGCTATCAAATAAAGTGAGCCAGAAACCAAAATACTCATTTTTTTCAACCTGCTTTGGAGTGGTTTTGTTCTACTGGCAGTCGTTTGAAATTCATCGAGTAGCTGACTGCATCTATCAATCTTGGTTTTTATTGTCTCAAACTTATTTGGAAATGAAACTTTGAAGTATTGAATGGCATTTGCGATCTCTTTGGTCAGCTGAAATTCCTCCTCTTTACTATCTAACCGTTTGATCAATTGATCTTTATAGATTCTTTTAATCTTGAAGAAAAGGTCCTCCTGTTCTTTGTCTTCAGTTGTAATAGTCAGGCTCTCCAGTGCCTCCTTAATTCTCTGTGTTAAAGCCTGAACCCCTGCTACCTCGTCCTTTTGATAAACCTCCCTAAAGTCTTTGACATCAATAAGCTCCCCGGAGTTCACATAGATCTTACTTCTGAATTTCGATGGGTTACTATAGTACAGTCCGATAGGGATGATTTTTACACCCAAATCGAAGTCATTTTTTTGTTCTACACTTAGTGCAATACGAGCACCTCCAGTTTTGATTTTCCGGAGCTTCAATTCGTGGTAGCTGGTTCCTTCTGGAAAGAGCATCAATGAATTGCTGTCTTCCAGAAATTTGTAACAATCTCGAAAGGTTTTTTCGTTGTCTATTTTCTCTCCTGGAGCTACATCCTTGTCTCTGTAGACCGGAATGACTCTGAAATAGGCGAATATGGTGTTGACTATTCCATTAACAAATATTGAAGCGTTGCCAAGAAACCCCACTCGCTGCTTAAAGAGCGTAGCGAGAATCAATGGGTCCATAAAGGTATTGGGGTGATTACCAACAATGATCAGCGGACCGTTAGTCGGCAGCTCGATAGCTTTATGAATCGATACCTTTCGGAAAAATATCCGAAGGGCTACTTTGACTATTATTTTGAGAAAGTTGTAGATCAAGCGGTTCCTTTATTCAGTTTTGCTCTTGATAGAATGATAAACCCTATAACGAAAAACAATCCCATGAATAGCATGGAGTTTCTCATGGTGCCAGTGAGCTGAAGGATGTATCCAAAGCCCATGGTTCCTAATACAATGGCAAACTTTTCTGTGACGTCATAGAAGCTGAAATAAGACGCGGTATCTTTTGTTCCTTCTGGGATCAACTTAGAATAAGTAGATCTGGAAATCGATTGAATGCCGCCCATTACCAGACCAAGTAATCCAGCTAATCCATAAAACACAGTTTTATCCCCAATAAAATAGGCAAGAATACAAATTGCAAACCAGATGGCAATGGCTAGGGAAATTGACATTTTGTTACCTTTTTTATCAGATATGGAGGCAAACAAATAAGCCCCACCTACAGCTACCAATTGAATGATTAATATCACAATTATCATTTCACTGGATTCCATGCCGATTTCTTCTGCTGCAAAAAGAGGAGCCAATAGCATAACAGTCTGTACTCCCATACTGTAAAAAAAGAATGAGTACAAGAAACGAATAGAATTGACATTTTCTTTGAGACTGCCGAATACTTTTTTGAGTTCGTTGAACCCTGATCGCAACACTTCTCCTGTGATCTTTCCATGGGAGCGCTTGTCCTCCAGGGCGGCGAAGGCGATATGAGCAAAGCCAAACCACCAAATACCCACCAATAAGAACACGAATCGGGTGGCACTGCCTGCACCGTCAAATCCAAAAGTCTCTGGAATGGATACTAAAACTAAGCTGACAATTAATAGCAGTACACTGCCAATATATCCCATTGAAAACCCTCTGGCACTTACTCTGTCCATTTGGTCTTCACTGGCTATTTCAGGAAGAAAAGCATTGTAAAAAACGACTGAGGAAGCGTATCCTAAACTGGCGGTGATGGCTAACAAAATACCGTATTCAATGTTGCTGCCTTCAAAGAAGAACAGCCCAATACAAGCTAAAGAACCCAAATAGGTAAAGAATCTCATAAAGGCCTTCTTAGAGCCTCGGTAATCCGCAACACCGGATAAAATAGGGTAGAGAATCACTGCTATCAAAAAAGAAAAGGAGATAGCGTATGAATATAGAACTGAGCTATTAATCGAAAAACCGAAAAAACTTACCACATCGCCATCAAAGGCTGCTTTCGTAGCACTATTGTAGTAGATGGGAAAAATGGCCGTAGTTACGATAAGGTTGTATACTGAATTGGCCCAGTCATACGAACACCAGGCGTTGATCGTCTTTTTGTCGTTTAGAATCATGGCCTGAAGATAAGAAAAAATTAAGCGTTCTTAGCCATCATTTCTTCAATACTACGGTTAAATTTCTTGTGGAATTGTTTTTTGAAATTGGTCACATTTTTCATGCCAATGGCCTTGGCGGCCTCTGTTGGGTTTTTGAGACTTTTACTCTTAATCAGGTTTTCTAAATAGTGCCATCTGATCTCTTTGATATACTCATGAGGAGTGAGGTCAGTAAGTTTCTTGATCATACGGTACACTTTTCTCTCACTAGCTGCCATAGCATCAGCCAATACCAAAACGGTAAGGTCCGGATTGTCGATTTGTTTAATGACAAGGTTCTTTACTTTTTCGAGCAGTTCCTTTTCAATATCATTGATCAAAGGTTTGTCATTTACGATAATCGAATTGCCACTTTCTTTTACCCATCTCTCTTTTTGATCAAGCAGATTTTTTATTCTAAGTAAAATATCCTCTTTGCTAAAAGGTTTCTGAAGGATGTTGTTTATTCCTCGGGTCAAAACCTGAAGTTGATCATCTGCAGTATTTCTGGCTGAGACCACTAGCACTGGAATTGATTTCCAGTTCTCGTTTTCCTGCATTTTCTCTAACAACTCAAATCCGTCCATCCAGGGCATCATCAAATCTGTGATGACTAAATCGATCGGCTGATTTTTTAGAATTTTGAGAGCCATAACACCATTCTCTGCTTCAGTAACCTGATATTCTGCATTAATGAGCTTGGCTATAAATTCTCGTACCTCTGGGTGATCGTCGACTAGGAGTAGTTTTGGTTTGTCTTTGTTCTGACCATTGCTGGACAATTCAATGGTAGGATCAGGGTTGTATGTTTTCTCCCACAATTCACCCCATAGCTTGTTTTTTGTTTGGATATAGTCAGACGTTTCTGGGATTTGAGATTCTGTATAATCCAGTACCATGAATGGCATGGTAAGAATAAAGGAGGAACCTTCTCCTTCTTTGGACTTTACCTGAATATCTCCTCCATGTACATCAACCAATTCTTTGACAAGGGAGAGTCCAATACCTAGTCCTTCGTAAACATGATAATTGTTTTTTGGTGATTGGTAGTAACGGTCAAACAAATAAGGAAGACTGCTTTCAGGAATGCCTTCTCCGGTATCTGTAACTGATATGATGAGATCATTGCTATGGCTTTCAACATTGATCATAACCGAATCTCCTTGATGTGTATGTTTTAAAGCGTTAGTAATGAGATTGAAAACAATTTTTTCAAACTGATTTGGGTCTATAGAGATGGCGACGTCCTCAGGCACACTTGATTTGAAACTTAAATCCACTGATTTGAATTCTGCAGAGGATTTGAACAAGGCCACTAGTGTTGAGAGGTAAGAATTGACAGGTACATCTTTCAGGCTTAATTTTATCTTCCCTTCCTCCAATTTGGTCAACTCGTTGATTTCGTCTGTAAGGAAAAGTAAACGTTGAGCGTTTTTATTGGCTACTTCCAGATTTTGTTTGGCATCTGATGTCAGATAGCTTTCGTCGTCTTGTTTGATCTGTTCGTAATTGCCTAAGATCAAACTCAATGGGCTACGCAAATCGTGGGATATATTGGCAAAGAATCTGGATTTGGCGAAGTCTAATTCTTCTAACTTCTTGGCTTGAGCCGATATCTGACGATTCAACCTTCTTCTTTCTATGGCTCTCATATATATAATGATAGCAATGATGAGCAGTAAAATGGATGCTGCCGCAGCAAGAATAATAATGGTCTGTTGACGCTCTACTATTTCTCGGAGAAACATCGTTTCGGCTTCCTTCTTCTCTGCTTCATACTGTGATTTCAGGCTTTCTATGGTACGAGTGGTTTGTTCGTTGAAAATGGAGTCTTCGTTTTCCTGGTTCAACTTGAAATAATACAAGGCTTTTTGGTAGTCACCACGGCCTTCGGCAATGATGGATAGATTTTCATGAATCTTTCTTATGTCGTTTTTGAGATTGTTGGCCTTGGCTACTTCCAGACTTCTCTTTGAATAGTGTTCTGCAGAATCTAGATTTCCTTTTTGACGGTGAATAACGGCAATGTTGTATAAGCTAAAAGCCAACGCACCTTTGTTCTTAATTTGATTTATGGCGTCTATAGATTCATAAAAATATTTTAATGACCTGTCAAGATCTCCTTTTCTCATGGTCAGTTCAGCGAGATCAACCGCAATAGTCACCAAACCCTCCTGATCTTTAAGCTTCTTGCGGATAGCTCTAGTTTTAAGATAGTTTTCCTCTGCTCTGGCATATTTGTCCATTCGGGAATAGGTTCGCCCGAGGTTAAGGTAAACATAGGCAAGCATGTTTTGATCATTCAGCTCTTGAGCAGGAATGAGTGCTTTTTCAAAATAATCCAGTGCTCCTTCATAGTTGGTTTGATAGATGTAAATGTTGCCAATATTGATATTGGAATAACCAATCTGCTCTAGATTTTGGGCCTCTTCCGCTGCTTTGAGCGCTTCAACGAAGTACTTGAATGCATTCGAATAATCGCTTTTATTGCGATAGGCAATGCCTTGAAAGTTTAAGCTTTTTATGATTCCACTTTCGTAATTAAAACTTTTTGAGAGTTCGTAAGCCTGCTGACCGAAATGCAGCGCTGAATCCGAATTCACGTTTCGGTATTGCCAGCTGAGTTGTGCTAGTATCTCCGCTCTTTGGATGCCAGAAGAAATATTGAGTGAGTCTTTGAGGCTGTCAATACTTTTTTGAGATTGGGCAGTTTTTGCCAGCGTTGCATTTGTACATAGACAAAGCAGTGCTACCCATCCAAAAATAACCAGAGACCTCTTCATACCAACCTTAAAATTATTCTCAATTGCAACCTCGAATTTAATGTATTTTGAGTAAAAAAATAGAAAGAGTAGAAGGTCTTAAGGTTGGGTGATTTTATAATTCTTAAAAAGTCATTAACATTGACGTTCAATTCTAAAAAATCAATCAGTATGAGTGCAAGCACTAAGTCCACTTTAAAGTTAATCGCCATCGTTATCGTATTGCTTATGGTAGCGATGCAGCTCAATTTCATCATCATCCCTTTTTTGGCCGCATATAAATTTTGGCTGATGGTTGTGGCTGCAGTATTGTTGTTGCTAGCTAGTTGATAGCGGCTGTGGTTGACGTTTTTGGGTAGTTAGATTTGGACTTATAGCCTGTAGTGCAAGGTACGCTGCTAGTTTTTTTGTAATTTTTTGTGAGGATTAGAACTATTTTTTGATGATAGTCATCTTAATAAAAACCAAAAGTCAAAAAAACTCAAAATCATGTTCAAAAATTATCTCAAGGTTACCCTTCGTAACCTACTCAAAAACAAAGTTTTTGTTTCAATCAACATTGTAGGGCTGGGGTTAGCACTAGCCTGTTGTATCGTGGCATATATCAATTCCAAGTTCAATTGGTCTTTTGACGAATGTCATGCGCAAATTGATAATATTTACAAACTCCATAGCGTAAGGGACGATAAAGGTGATATTCGGGAATATGGCCGTGTACCTTTCCCTATTGTGGATAATGTAATGAATGACGTCGCTGGAGTGGATCGCGCATTCAGATATGAAAGCCATGTTTTTACTGCCAGAGATGTGCAATTGGACAAGGTGTTTAACACTAGTGTTACTTATGTAGACCCAGGATTTTTAGAATCTTTCACCTTCGAGTTAATTAAAGGTGACCTCAATGCTTACCATCAATTAGAAAATGCCATAGTCACTCAAGAATACGCCAGTAAATTTTATGGTGATGAGGATCCAATAGGAAAAGTGCTGACTGTATTTGATGATACGGGTATGAGCTTCAATTTTACTATTGGAGGAGTGGTAGAAAAGGCTCCTCAGAATTCTTCTGTGCACTTCGAGTTATTGCTCAATTTTGAGAACAGATATAGAATGTATGACGATGGTGTAAAGGGAAATTGGGAAGCCATGGCACAAAATTCCTTTATTTATCTAAAAGACCCATTGCAAGCGGCATCTATTGAATCACAACTGAATAAGTATGTTCCGATGCAAAATGAGGCGAATCCTGGCTTTACCATAACAAAGTTTGTGTTGAGCCCGATGAACAACCATGCTCAGATATCGAATGAAATTCGATGGGATAATCTAAGAGATGCAGCACCCACAGCAGCTACTTTGACGCCTCAACTGATGGCTCTACTCATCTTGTTGGTGGCTTGTTTCAATTTTACGAATACGGCCATTGCAACATCTAACAGAAGGTTGAAAGAAATCGGTGTAAGAAAAGTATTAGGAGGAAATAGAAGGCAACTTATACTTCAGTTTTTGGCTGAGAACCTTACTATTTGTTTTTTGGCCATTGTGATGTCGTTGCTTATAGCTCAAATTTTAGTGCCGGCCTATAGCGCCATGTGGGAAGGGATGGATCTGGAAATGAGTTTTTCCGAAGATTACATGCTCTATATTTTCTTAGTGGGATTGCTGGTGTTTACCACACTATTGGCAGGATTTTATCCTTCGCTCTATGTGAGTAAATATGACCCAGTGAGTATCCTTAGAGGGACCTTAAGTATTGGTGGTTCTGGGAGGTTAACCAAAATTTTATTGGCTTGTCAATACACTTTTACTGTCATTGCCATGTTTGCAAGTGTAGCCTTTGTGCAAAATGCACGCTATCAGGATACTTTAGATATGGGTTATGATAGAGCCCAGGTGCTAGGGGTGAGTGTCCTCAATGACAATGAATATCAAAAGACAATGGCCTCCATGCTGGCCAATCCAGATATTGAAGCTGTGGCTAGTGCCAAAAATCATATAGGCAGAGGAAACTATGGCGCAACTTTGCAAAATGAAGATGCCGAAGTAGATGCTAACATGATTGACGTAGGCATTGGTTACCTGGAAGTGATGGGCTTAGAAATATTGCAAGGCCGATCTTTCTTGAGAGAACTAGAGGCTTCCGACAGTGAAGGTTCATTGATTGTCAACGAAAAAGCAGTAGAAGCCTTTGGCTGGACAGACCCTGTGGGTAAGCGAGTAGCCATCAATGACACCACAACCTTAACGGTGGTGGGCGTTATTAAGAATTTCTACATGTATGGTTTTTGGGCGCCTATCGAGCCTGTGGGTATCACACTGAAGAGCTTGCGATTTGAGGATGATGGAACCAACAGCTTTGTGGTTGCTCGTACCAGCTCAGATAAAATTAGAAATGTATATGACGACTTAGAGTCTGACTGGAATGACCGTATTCAGACCAAAATTTTTAATGGTTTCTTTCAAGATGATTTTTTACGTCAAGCCAAGGAAATTAATGACAACATCATGATGATTTTTGGTTTCTTAGGTATCGTGGCTTTTATTCTCTCTTGCCTCGGGTTATTCACACTTGTATCCATCAACTTGATGAAGAGGGTTAAAGAGATTGGGGTGAGAAAAGTGCTGGGTAGCAGCATCGGTCGCATCGTTTACTTGATCAACAAAGATTACTTCTTGCTTTTGTTGATTTCGTCTTCATTAGGAGTAACCGTGGGATTTTATTTGATTGATGCACTTATAGCAGAAATATTCACCCATTACAAATCCATGGATGTAATCACATTTGCTACACCTATTCTGACAATTGTACTTATATCGCTGACTATAGCAAGTTTGAGAACCTTCAAATTTGCTCAGGTAAATCCTGTGACAGCCCTCAGATATGAATAAAAGATAAATGATAGATGAACATGTAAAAGGTTCGGGATATTCCCGAACCTTTTTTGTTCCTTATTGGAAATAATAGAGAAGCTTATTCTTGCTTATTGAATAATAAAGATCAAATTCATGGATGCACTAAAATCAAAGTGAAAAAGAAAACCCCATAGGTTTTCAAAACCTATGGGGTTTAAAATTTAATATTCAAATAGGATTATCCCAAAGCAATCTGCTTCATCGCAGTCATAGCGCCTCTAAGTTCTCCACCCACGTACTCAATGTCGTGACTTCTAAGTACTTCGTTAATTTGGATCAACGTCACGTTGTCCACACCGTTGTCGATGCCCTCATTGTAGTCTTTTCCAATGATGTTGGTGTCTACAGTCTTCATGAAGTCGGCCAACAAAGGCTTACACGCATGATCAAATAGATAACATCCGTACTCAGCTGTATCGGAAATTACTCTGTTCATTTCGAACAATTTCTTTCTAGCAATGGTGTTGGCTATTAATGGCGTCTCGTGAAGTGACTCGTAGTAGGCAGAAGCACCCTGGATGCCCGCTTCAGTCATCGTTTCATAAGCCAATTCTACACCCGCTCTCACCATAGCGACCATCAACAAGCCTTTGTCATAATACTCTTGCTCGGAGATGTCGGCGTCAGAAGGAGCCGTTTTTTCGAAAGCAGTTTCGCCAGTTTCTGCTCTCCAAGCCAATAGATTTTTATCGTCGTTGGTCCAGTCAGCCATCATCGTAGAAGAAAACTCTCCAGACATGATGTCGTCCTGATGCTTTTGGAATAATGGTCTCATGATCTCTTTCAATTCTTCAGAAACCTCAAAACATTTCACTTTTGCCGGGTTCGACAGTCTGTCTAGCATCCCAGACACACCACCATGTTTCAAGGATTCAGTGATCACTTCCCATCCGTATTGGATGAATTTAGCAGCCCATCCGGCATCGATGCCTTCAGCTACCATTTTGTCGAAGCAGAGGATGGATCCAGTTTGCAACAATCCACAAAGGATCGTTTGTTCACCCATCAAATCAGACTTTACCTCAGCCACGAAAGACGACTTCAAGCATCCAGCTCTATGTCCACCAGTGGCAGCGGCATACGCTTTAGCTTGTGCCCATCCTTTACCCTCAGGGTCATTTTCTGGGTGTACAGCGATCAAAGTTGGTACACCAAATCCTCTTAAATACTCTTGTCTAACTTCTGACCCTGGTGACTTAGGTGCCACCATGATAACAGTCAAATCTTCTCTGATTTGCATGCCTTCTTCTACGATGTTGAATCCGTGAGAATAAGAAAGCGTAGCGCCTTTTTTCATCAAAGGCATCACAGCAGACACCACATTGGTGTGCTGTTTATCTGGAGTCAAATTGATCACCAAATCAGCCGATGGGATCAACTCTTCGTAAGTGCCCACTGTGAAACCAGCTTCGGTGGTGTTCACATAAGAAGCTCTTTTTTCATCGATCGCCGCTTGTCTCAAAGCGTAAGAGATATCCAATCCAGAATCTCTCATGTTCAACCCCTGGTTCAATCCCTGTGCTCCGGCACCTACGATCACAATTTTCTTTCCTTTGAGTGCGTCTACGCCGTCTGCAAATTCAGACCCATCCATAAACTCCGCTTGATCCAGCTGATTCAGCTGCTCTCTTAGCGGTAATGTGTTAAAGTAATTTCCCATATCTATGTTTCTTTTTTTAATGCTTTATTGTTTAGATCAATCCTGTTAGGGTTTCAAACCTTAACAGGGTTCTAAAGTGAAAATTCTCACTTTACAAAGATGAGGAGGCTCATACCAATACTTATGGTGGAAAAATGAAAAGTTTAGGTACTTTTCAACGATTCTCTCTGTAGTCGAGCGGAGTGATGCCTTCGGATTTTTTAAAAAATTTCGTAAAATACGACTGATCTTTGAAATTGAGATGATCAGCAATTTGGGTAATGGAGTAGTCAGAATACTTCAATAGTCGCTTGATTTCTATGATTTGTTTTTCGCGAATGAGCTCTTTTGATGTTTTAGATGTTCTTTCCTTGACTAAATGTGTCAAATGGTTTTCGCTGACATTTAGCAAATCTGCGTAGTCTTTGATGCTAAGATTTTGTTGGTATTTTTCCTCGATCAGTTCTCGAAAGCGTTTAACCAGTACGTGGCCTTTCTGCTTTACACCTTCTAAATGCTCCGGTGGGTAAAGTCTTTCACAACTACACAAGATCAATTCCAATAGCGCATGAGACAACTCGTAACTGCCCTGATCTGGTTTGTTCATTTCATCACATCCTTTTTTGAATAGAGATTCTAAAAACAACTGATCCGATTGATCTTTGATCAACAAAGGCGGGTTGTCCTGTTTTACATTAAAGAAGAAAGGGTATTCAAGCAGTTTGTTTTGATTGCTCTTATCCAGCAAATAGAATTCGCCTGTAAATAGAAAGATATATCCGGATACATCCTCCGACAGCTCCAATTTATGCGCCTGACCAGGGCTCAGAAAGAAAATGCATGGAGGCTGGATATCATAGCTATTGTTGTCTATGATGTGCACGCCAGAGCCTTGGGTAAGAAAAAGCACCTCAAAAAAATCATGGCAATGTGGATACTCCACCTCAAAGTGACGATTGGCATCAAATACTTCTATCTGGTACGGTTTCTCACCACCCTCCTTGAATTTTTCAATACTATAAACTGGGATGCCTTTCATAGGGGGTAAAGATAGTCACCACTCCTAAATCCTCTCCTCAAGGAGAGGACTTTTCTCCCTTCTCCCTTGGAGAAAGGTCGAGGGCAAGTTGTTTTCTGATTTTCATTTTTACCCATTCCAAATCATGCCCGACTTCGCTGTTTGAGAATCTAATGACTCTCAGTCCTAGTTTTTCTAACTCATGGGTTCTGCCCTTGTCCACTTCTGCTTGTTCTTGTTCCAAGTGATAACCGCCATCGACTTCAATGATGAGTTTTGATTGATGACAATAAAAATCGGCAATGAAGCTTGAGATAGGGTGTTGCCTTCGGAATTTGTGTCCCTCTAACTTTCGGTTTCGAAGTACATCCCATAGAATTTTTTCAGTCTTAGTCTGTTTCTTTCTATTAGCTTTTGCAAATTCAAATAATTTGCTATCCGCTCCTTTATGTAGATCGCTCATGTTAAGAAGGTTAGGGATGAGGAATTTACAAATCAATAGTCAAAAGTGCAATCGGAGAATGACGTAGTTCATGTTAAGTTTCTGCTAATCCCTGTAGAGCCATCATCCCCGGATACCAACTCAAAGCTATGCGTTGGTGAAAGCCCAGCTTCTACTCTGTGCGACACATATATCATAGTAGTATCTCCTTCATGTGCTATGCGATTGATTAGGTTGGTCATTTGGTCTGAGCTTTCGTCGTCCAAATCCACCGAGGCTTCGTCTAGGATCAGCAGGGGAGGATGCTTCACCATGGCTCTCGCAATCATGACCATACGCTGGTGGCACATGGACAAATCAATGAAGGCTTTGTCAGCCAAGTCAGTTAATCCTATGAAAGCCAACCACTCATTAGCAAGTTTGATATGTTGATCGGAGGGAATATGATAGAGACCTATAGAGTCAAAAAATCCAGAAATAATCATATCTCTAGTGCTTTGCCTTTTCTTGAATTGGAAGGTCATGTTGGTGGTGAAGTAGCCCACTTTCTGCTTGATTTCCCAGATGGTTTCGCCGCTTCCTTTTTGTTTGCCAAAGAGTTTGATATCCTGTCCATAGGCTTTGGGGTTGTCGCCGGTGATCATGGTGAGTAGGGTGGTTTTTCCACTGCCGTTGGGACCATATAGATGCCAAAACTGTCCTTTGTTGATTACCCAACTGATATTTTTCAAAATACCTTTATCCAGATAAGAAACGCTGACCTGATTGAATGATACCAGCGGATTTTCAAATGCATCAACAGGATGCATTGGTGGAGGTAGAGGGTGCTGGTTTTTTGGCTGTATTGACTCTTTTGAAATCCTCACACTTTTGCTAAACGACTCATTTGCGTAGAGGTATCGTTCCTTCATGAAGTCCAATTGATCATCATCACGTGAATAAATATTGATGATGCTCATATTTTTAGATTGGACTTCTAATTCGCTAGCAATTCTCTCTCTGGCAGCCACATCCAGATTGTCTAATAAATGGTCAAAGATTAATACTTCCGCTTCTTGAGAAAGTGAATACTGAAGAAAGGCCTGTTTGCGCTCACCCGATGACATTGAGTGAAGAAATTGCCCGCTCTGTCTTAGAATAGCATCGTTGTCATGAATGAGCTCCTCGTCTATAAATTTTAGAATAGTTTTTGGAGAAAGAATTAAAACCTGTTTATCCTGTAACCATTGAAACTCTTTAATGTATTTTTTGTCCAGCAAGCCTGCCATCAAGGGTTGACGTTCAGGGGCTGTTTCTAATTTGATGTTCCAGTGGCGATGGTCGTTGTGCATAATGTTGACGCAAAATGTCTGGCGCAAATATGCACGGATCGAGGAAATATTTCTTACTCTCGGATTTTGAGTCCTATGATTTGTGGTAAAACCCCCTTCACACCTTTGAATTGGATTAAGATGGTGTCTTCCTCTCTGAGTGAGGTAAAAATTCTGTCAATTTTTAGTGTTTGATGGGATAGGGCATCGTCGAATCGGTATGTATAAATACTAGCTCCTTTTCTTACCAGGTTAATTTCAATTTTTGTATTTCGATACCCAACTTCTTGGATTAAGTCTTCCCGAATTTTAAAACGCAACTTGCTTGTACTGTAGGTTTGATTGATTTCGGCCAGACTCAGACCGGATTTGTATTCGATCTCCTTTTCGCCCCAATAAAATTTCAATCTATCGTCGCCTCGAAAAGCCGTGGTTAACAACAAAGTTAGTATCAGAATAAATGGGCTGATTACTGTTTTCATAGTCATATGATGGTTGAAGCATTCAAATTATAGTATTGAATGTTTCAAAAGAAGGGGGTAGTGACAGATAGCCATTACTGAATGACCAACAATGTGTTTTGAAGAATGTGGAGCATTTTCCTCAATTGAGTCGATTATGGGGCAATCAAAGGCGTCTTTAAAATAGAAAAACCAGTACCAGTTTGATTTTTCCCACTTGGACTGATTTTTTCTTAATTCAGCACAGACAGATATCACATAAATGACACGACCATGAAAGACATAAAAAACTTATTAGTTCCTATAGATTTTACTGAAGAATCTACGGCAGGTCTAAAAGCCGCGAATCAGTTTGCTACCAAATTTAAAAGCAAGGTGCATGTAGTGCATTTCTTACCTTATCACCCCGTGGTTACACCTGTATACCCAGGCGATGCCTCTATGATTGTGAATTCGGCCGTTCAGGAGCAGCAGATGGAGAGAGAGAAGTCTTACATACTCAAAAAGTTGAAAACTGAAATAGATCTTTACTTGAGTGAAGGATTGAGAGGTCAAATATATATCGTCAGCGATACGCTCAATTCAGGAATGAACGATCTGCTCGAAGATATAAAAATAGATTTGATTGTCTCAGGTACGTCTGGAACTAATAATTTGGTTGAAAAATTCTCTGGAAACAATACTGAAAAAATGATACGCAAGTCAGGTATTCCTGTGCTGGCCGTATCAAATTATGCCGATGTTACACTCGATGATGTGCTTATTGCTACAGATTTGAGTACCGAATTACCTACACGTCTATATGATATGTGTCGACTTCTGGAGAATCATGGAGCTACCATTCATTTTGTCAATGTGAACACGACCGAGTTATTGAATGAGGCCGATATTTTACCCAAAATGTCTGCGCTGGTCAAAGCACTGCGAATCAACAACTATAGAATTCACATTGTTTCAAACAAAGGGGAAGTAAATGGCATAATGAGAATAGTGGATCAAATCCACCCAGGATTGATTCTGATGAAAACTTATCAAAAATCAAACTTCTGGACCTTCTTCGAAGGTAGTTTGGCTGAAAAAGTCATACACGAAACAGAAGTACCCGTACTTGTCGAGCAAGTGTAGGTGTGGAATAAAATCCCCATAGTCAAACTTGTTGTTGAAATTAATTCACCTTGCTTTTATGGGAAATCAACTATTGAGCATAGGATAAGATGATTTTGGAGGTAGGAACGGTTTTGGATACTAATTAACCAGCGAATAACAAAATGAGGAGAATCCTCAATTATTAATCACTAAATACAATTTGAAATGAATTTAAAAAATAGGAATAACTACATACACTTTTTGGCATTGGCCTTTATGATCACGTTAGCAAGTTGCTCAACAACTACTAACAAATCTGGGGCAGTTGAAGCGGTTGAAGATGTAAAAGAAGAAGCATTAGAAGCGAAGCAACAACTAAAAAAAGAGTACACAGAGACCATCAAAGCTTTAGACCAGAAAATTACTAGTCTAGAAGGTGAGTTGAATGGAGCGACTGATGACGCTAAAGCTGAACTATTGGTAACCTTGGATAAGCTCAAAAATCAAAGAAAGCAAAAGGCCGAAGGCGTTTCTGAAATTTCAGAAGCAACATTGGAAAGCTGGGATGACATTAAAGAGGAGTCTGAGGAAATTCTAATAACCTATCAAGCAAAAATTGATAGTCTGACTTTGGAAGCTGAAGAATTGATCAACTAAACCAGCACGGTAAGAGTCAAGTCAACGTTCGTTGAGCTTGACTCTTTGTTTTATAACAAACTAAAAAATAATTAATAATGGAAATCAGAATCAAACAACTTATCGGAGAACTAAAGCTAGCCGAAATCACATACAGAATGTCATCCTTGAGAATGTCTGACCAGCCAGTAAAAGATCAATTGATCACGCTGGCAGAGCGAAAAATGAAATTCATGAAAAGTTTTGTTGATCAACATGAAGAAACTTTCGAAAGAATGATGTTGGAAGTTTTAGATACGATAAAACCAGAACATGATAAACTCGAAATTGAATTGGATCATGTCTTACTTCAGGGATGGGAAACAGAAATCTTGGACTATTGCTTGGAGAGAGAACGTAAGATTGAAAAATTATACAAGGAGCTTATTACTGACCCTCAGTATGATGATTTTTTAAAGGCATTGCTGATGAGTCAGCTTACAGATACTACTGATATCATGAATGAGTTGGAAGATACTAAGGCTGTTTTTGAATCCATATTTTCATTAGAAACTGCGATTTAGACGTCGCAGTTTTGCTTTGGCTTTCGTCAATATTGAGCTAACTTGAGGAATATATTACACACTATTAAAATCAGCTGAGATGCATAGCAAAGCCCTGATTGTAGATGATGAAGACGATATTGGATTGATGGTTTCCAGAATTTTGACCAAAGAAGGCCTCGAAGCCGATCATGTCAATAGAATAACTGCAGCCAGGATTAAAGTGCAAGAAGAGAAATACCAAGCTTACTTATTAGACTTGAATCTTCCTGACGGAACAGGCTTTGACTTGATTCCACTTATCCGAGAGCAGTCGCCAAATGCTCGAGTTATAGTAATAAGTGCGCATGATGGTGCATATGAAATGCAGCGAGTAGCGGAGGAAAAGGTACATTCATTCATCAAAAAACCATTCACCAAAAGTCAAATCATTGAAGCCATCCAAGGGCTTAAATCCAGATAAAAGCATATGAAAAAGATTCTCATAGTCGATGATGAGCCAGATATTTGCCTTTTGCTCAAAAAGTATTTTAAAAAGAAAGGTTACGAAGTCTATAGCCAACCCAATGGAGAAGAGGCAATCAAATGGCTGAAGACCAATGAGGTAGATTTAGTAATCTGTGATTTCAAATTACCAGACTACACAGGGCTTGAAATCTTGCAGAAAATCAAGATCATCAACTCTGATATTCAAGTCATCATCATTACGGGATATTCGGATGTTCGAGTGGCGGTAGACGCCCTCAAAAAAGGTGCCTATGACTATGTGACTAAGCCGCTCTATCCTGATGAAATTTTGGTGACCGTAGAACAAGCCTTGAGTGTAAAGGTGGAACAGGAGCCTAGGGCTGACAGACAAGTTGAGCCCAACAAACCTACTAAAACTGTAGCATCACCAGCTGATTACATATCTGGTACCAGCCATCAGGCCAAGGCTGTGATCAAGCATATTGATTTGATCGCTACCACGGATATGTCTGTAGTGATAGAAGGAGAAACTGGTACTGGAAAAGAGTATGTAGCACGAGCAATTCATGAAAGAAGTCATAGAGAACAGAAACCATTCGTGGCTGTGGACTGTGGGGCTTTACCTATGGAATTGGCGGCTAGCGAACTCTTTGGGCACGTGAAAGGGGCGTTTACTGGAGCAGTACAAGACAAAAAGGGCTGCTTCGAAAGAGCTAATGGCGGTACATTGTTCCTCGATGAAATAGGTAATCTGAGTTACGAAAATCAGCTTAACCTTTTGCGAGTGCTACAAGAGCGTGTTGTGAGAAAAGTGGGTGGTTCGGAAGAGAAGAGTGTAGATGTTCGTGTCTTGGTCGCAACTAATGAAAACCTTAGGGAAAAGGTAAAGTCTGGTGAATTTAGGGAAGACATTTATTTCAGATTGAATGAATTTAAGATAGAACTATCGGCGCTAAGAGAGCGGCCAGACGATATAGAAGTATTTGCTCAACACTTTTTGACCTTAGCCAATCAGCAATTGAATAAAGAGGTCAAAGGATTCACTTCAGATGTTATACAAATATTCAGAACCTATAGTTGGCCTGGAAATTTGCGTGAGTTAAAAAATGTAATTAAACGTGGTGTGTTACTTTCTACTACAGATAAGATCCAGGCGGAATGCTTGCCACAAGAGATACTAACACCACGAGTGGAAGGTGAAGACATGGATATGGTGTTCAATGGTGGTATTCCATCAAGTCTGAAAGCTGTGGCCGAACAGGCAGAAAAGCAAGCCATTCTGCTTGTACTGGAGAAAACAAACAGAAACAAAAGCAAAACGGCCGAACTACTAGGAGTGGATAGGAAGACCCTTTACAATAAAATGAGGGCCTATGGCATTGAAGCCTAAGGTTTGACCAACTATTTTTAAATTACTTCAAAAGTGAAATAACTCTTCACTGACATCTAACTAAAAAGCATTGAAACAAATCGAAGGATTGAATGAAGGCGCTGTTGAAGGATTACTCAAAAGTATTCTTGATAGCGCCTTCAATGGTATCATGACACTCAAGGCAGTGAGGAAGAATGACGAGATCATCAACTTCGAATGGCAGTTTGTCAATGATGTTGCTGAGGAAATTCTCGGATTCGATTCCAAACAATTGCTTGATCATAGACTGTTGGATGTATTGCCGCACAATGAGACGGATGGATTGTTTGAAAGCTATAAGCATGTGGTGGAGTCTGGTGAGCTCAAGACCTTGGAACAACACTACTCCGGCAATAACACCGAAAAATGGTATAAAATAGCCATTGTGAAAATGGGAGATGGGGTAACGGTTACTTTTCAAGATGTATCAGATCTCAAAGAAGCGATTCTAGAAGTAGAGGCCAGGGAAAAAAAGTATCAAAAGCTGTTCGAAGAGTCTATAGACGCCATATTTCAAACCGATGGCCAGTTTCGTTTTCTGGACGTCAATAGTTCGCTGGTGCAGCTATTCAAATACGAGTCAGAAGATTTACTTGAACTTACCTTAAAAGATCTCATATTAGACCCTAAGGCGTATGATGGTTTCAAAAAAACGCTAACCAACGACAAGCGGCTCGAAGAGTACGAACTCGAAATGCACGATGCAGAAGGAAACAAAAAGATATGCATTGTTAACTGTGTATTGCTTATCGATCCAGAAAGTAGGAAGAAAAGCTATCTTGGTGTTATCCGAGATATGACCAAAAGAAGAATGGCAGACAAGGAACTGGTGCAAGCAGAAAAGCTATCCATGACTGGTAAAATTGCCAGAACCATAGCGCATGAAGTCCGGAATCCACTGACCAATCTGACACTTGCGTTAGAACAACTACGAGATGAAGTCACTGAGGAAATAGAAGATGCAGATCTTTATTTTTCTATTATCAAAAGAAACTCTGACCGGATTGGACAGCTGATCACTGATTTGCTAAATTCTTCAAAACCCAAAGATTTGAAATTGGTGAAGCAGCCCATAAATGGCGTGGTCAATCAATCCATTGCTCTGGTTAGGGATCGCCTCAACCTGCAGAACATGGCGCTTCATGAAAGTCTACAAGAAGATTTACCTGATATTGCATTAGATGCAGATCAAATGAACATTGCCTTGCTCAACCTTTTTATCAATGCCATAGAAGCCATGAAGCCTGATCAAGGTGAGTTGGCTGTTTCTTCTGCACTCGAAGGCGATCGCATCATCGTGAAAGTACAAGACAATGGCAAAGGGCTGAACAAGGAAGACATGAGTAAACTGTTTGAACCTTTCTTTACTGGCAAAACAGAAGGAACAGGATTGGGGCTTACTACCGTTCAAAATATTGTAAGAAGTCACAAGGGAAACATTCAGGCCGAAAGTGAGGTCGGAATAGGCACGACTTTCATCATTAGCTTTCCTGTAGACTGAGGAAAATATTTCCCAATTTTTTATTCAACTCTTCTGAAATCCCCAGTTTTTGGAGCAAAATGGCTCAATAGAGCGTTTTAGGGGCTTGGTACGTTATTCGCAATTATTCTGGTAAATCAATAAAATCAGAAATTATGGATAACAATATATTAGAAATTCAAAAACCGAAAAAGAAATCATATGCCTCATTAGGCTATTCGAAGCTCGAAACGGCAGAGCTAGTAGATGTAATGAACAAACTATTGGCTAACTACGCTGTACACTATCAGAAGCTGAGAAATTTTCATTGGAATGTAAGAGGAGGAGACTTCTTCGATATTCATGAGAAATTTGAAGTGCAGTACAAAACAGCGAGTGCCGTGATAGACGAAATTGCTGAAAGGATTAGAATATTTGGGCAAATGCCTTTAAGTACCCTGAGAGAATTTCTCGAGACTTCCGACATCAAAGAGTCGGGCACAGATCTCACCGGTCTGGAAATGGTTAGGGAAATCATTAAAGATTATCATATCCTATTGGAGCACTTATTTGCCACTATCGAAATGGCCATAGAAAATGGTGATAGCGGTACAGAAGAAATGATGAAAGGCTATGTAAAGCAAGTGGAGAAAGATCACTGGATGCTCACCGCCTTTGCCCATCAGGGATAATCCAATTGTCAAGAAACTTAATTTAAATGCCTCAAAGGTTTTGAGGCTACTCACTAAAAATAGATAAATATGAAAGCGTTAAAATTTATAGCATCATTTGTAGTAGGAGCAGGAGCAGGTTTGGCAGCAGGGTATTTGACTGCACCAAGAAGCGGAAAAGAATCAAGAGAGAAGTTGGTAGATGAATCAAAAGAATACAAAGATGCTTTGGAAAAAGCAGCCACTGAAAAATTGGCTGAAGCAAAGAGTATTTTGAACAAAACAATCAAAGAAAAAACTGCCCAGGGCAAAGAAGTACTGGACAGAGTGGCTGAAAAAGCTACCATGTAAACCGAAGAATACTATGTAGTGAGGTTAGGCCGGAAGTGCCCCGAGGGCTGCCAGCCTATGCTTGCTACAATTTCTTTTTTAGTTTACTAAACCCTCATTACAATGGAATTCAATTTGAACAAAGCAATAGAAATTTTAAGTGAAAAGTTATCCAGCTGGCTCGAGGCTCTGACGGCCTTGTTGCCTAATATGGTTGTAGCAGTTTTTGTATTGGTCGTTTCTTATTTGGTGGCTAGGATGTTGAAAATGGGAGTAAGTAGGCTGATGCGAAGGTTTTCTGCGAAAGAAGCCATCAACAGTTTGTTCTCCACTATTGTGTACTTGCTAGCACTTGGGGTAGGACTGATCGTAGCGCTCAATGTGTTGCACTTGCAGCAAACGGTCACTTCACTATTAGCTGGTGCCGGTATCATTGGTTTGGCACTCGGTTTTGCCTTTCAGGATATTGCTGCGAATTTCATTTCAGGCGTTCTGATTGCATTTAGAAAACCTATTCAATTGGGTGACATTATCGAGACGAAATCTTTCATGGGGACGGTAGAAAAGATAGATCTACGAGTGACCATGCTCAGAACCTTTCAAGGCTTGCATGTGATTATCCCCAATAAAGACGTCTTTCAATCGCCAGTAACTAACTATACCAAAACATCAGATCGCAGAATCGACCTGGAGGTGGGTGTTTCTTATGCGGATGACTTAGAAAAAGTAAAAGAAGTGGCTATCAATGCAGTATCAGAGTTGCCTTATCTGCTGCCCAACAAAGAAGTAGCACTTCACTACACTTCATTCGGAGACAGCTCCATCAATTTCAAACTCATGATCTGGGTGCACTATCTGAATGAGCCTGGGTTTCTCAAGGCGCAAAGTGATGCAATCATGGCCGTAAAGAAAGCCTTTGACGAAAATGACATCACTATCCCATTTCCAATCCGAACGATGGATTTTGGAATAAAGGGTGGAAGAACCTTGTCAGAAATGGCCTTGAATACAGGCAGCATGACAAAAAATGGCAACTCCAAAGAACTTCAAGAGAATTAAATTATTATAGAAGTGGTGAACATTGAACCCTGATCTGAGAAAGGTTGGGGTTTTTAAATAAGTAGTTCAGGAATAGCTGTCTTCAGTGATGAAGTCCTTTTCAAACTTCAATTTGAAAGAAAACTTAGACCCTTTACCGGGTGTGCTTTTCAATTTGATTTCACTTCCAAAAAGCTTCAAGATGTGTTTAGTAATAGACAAGCCCAGACCAGTGCCACTATGTTTTCGGGTGGTTTCTGAATCGGCTTGAATAAATTTGTCGAAAATTACGCTTTGTTTCTCAGGCTCAATACCAATACCAGTGTCTTCGACAACAAATCTCAAATTGATTTTTTTCCTGCCTTTTTTTAGTGCTTCAACCTTTAGTTGAACATAACCGGACTCGGTGAATTTGATGCTATTGCTGAGTAGGTTGTTCAAGACCTGAGACAGTCTGCCGGGGTCGCCTATTAGTTGCTCCGGAATATCCTTATCTACGTCCATTTTCAGTTCAATTCCTTTTTTCTTAGCCTCTTCACCAAATCCATCTTGAATACCTCTAACGAGCATATTGATATCAAACGGAGCGGACTCCAATTCCAATTTTCCCGATTCCAGTTTATTCAAATCAAGGATATCATTGAGCAGAGTGAGCAGGTTTTCTGCAGAAAACTTGAGCATATTGAGTGTCTCAATCTGGTTCTGTTTGGGTTTGTCTTCAAGCAATATGTGAATGGAACCAAGCACTACATTCATTGGGGTGCGAATTTCATGACTCATCACGGATAAAAAGTCGGCCTTTGCTTTTGCGGCAATCAGAGCGTTTTGCTTCTCTCTTTCGATGATCTCATTCTTGCGCATTATTTCCTCGTTTTTATCAGCTAAAACTTCCATGGTTTTCGCTTTGGACAAGTAAGCCCAATACAACCATAACAGTAGCATGGCGATCACAATGAGCACACCAATAATGATATTCCTAATGGTCGTTTGATGAGCACTTTCCTTGTTTAAAAGCGCTATTTCTTGTTGCTGTCGCTCAAAGTTGTATTTTGATTCTATTTCTTTGATGTTGCTGGTCATTTCCCTTTTTCGAATTTGGTCTTTCAGGACTGAGTATGCTTCGTGATAGCTAAGGGCTTCCTCGTAGTGGTTTAAAGACTTGTACAATTCAGCCAGGTTCAGAAGACACTCCAGAGTGACATTTTGAGTGCCTAATTCTTGACTGAGAGATAGGGATTTGAGTAGGTATTTTTCAGATTCTGCTAATTGATTATCATTTAAATAGGTTTTGCCAATGATCAGCGAAGTCTCAGACATACCTTTCATATTTTCTTCGTTTTCGAAAAACGAAAAAGCCTCTTTGGCATGACTGTAGGCCAAATTAGATTGGCCTGTCTCCATATACAATTCTCCCAATCCCCAATGCGCATAGGCCAGCCCTTGTATGTCATTTTCAGATTGAAGTATACTCAGCGCGGATAAATAGAGTGGAAGAGCATGTTCATAATCCTTCATTAGCAGATGCAAAGCAGCCACCTGCGTCATGGAGTAGGCGATGCCCAGAGAGTCTCCCAGCTCTCTTTCAATTTGAAGTGAGCGCTTATGAAATTCAAGCGATTTGGCAGTATCTCCTAGGCTCTGATAGACCATGCCGCAGTTGTTGTATATCCTTGCCTGCCCATCTTTGGCTTCCAAGGCATTGTAAATATCCAATGCCATCAGGAAGTAGGTAATGGCCACCTCATGATTGCCCTCAATGTCGTATGAAATAGCTAGATTATTAAGCGCATCTGCTTTACCTCGGCTAAAATTGATCTCATCGGCAAGTTGCACCGCACGTTCGCAATACAGTCTGGAGGAGTCTAAATGAATGAATGCATATTCGAAGCCTAATTTGGCCAGCAGTTTTACCCGAGCTGTGTCTGAAGAACTATTTTGAAGCCTGACTTTTAAGGAGTCTACTTGTTCGGCATGAGAGTATCCAATGCACCAAAGGGCAATTAGAATATGCGCCAAAAATTTCTTCATGAACAAATAGGTATTAGTTAGTCCTTGTAAATTCCTAAAGATTCATTAGCAGAAAAAACAATAAGCTGGTTTTTCTGAAAACTACTGCGAATTGTGCTAGTACGTCGTCTTAAGGTGCAATTCTCCTGATCACTTGTCCTCTTTATTATTCAGTTCTACATTGGCCGCATACACGAACAAGCTAAAGACCACCACGCCCACAATAAATATAAATTCCCCAGTGATGATCATGATCGGTCAGGGTTTTTTCCAATGAGCTTGATATAATTGGCACTGCAGATGATGGAGGGTACCCAGAGCCCTACAAAGATTCCTGCTTCTGATTGTCCATTGAACCATAGCGTAACTGATAGTAGAAAGGACACGAAAGCAGCTGTCAAAAATATTTTGTCTGATTTTTTCATGCTTTAAATTAGTAAAGAATGAGTACTTGTGATTAACGATTTGTCCTATCAATGGCTATGGATTGGGCTTAGGTAATTGTTTAGCTGCCAAATCATGGTTAAGTTTAAGTTCGTTCGAAAATCCCAAATAAAATGACCAAACATCGAATCTATACCATGAGCTTTGCTGGTGTCTATCCGCACTACGTGGCCAAAGCAGAGAAAAAAGGACGGACCAAGGCTGAAGTGGACGAAATCATCTACTGGCTCACTGGTTATGATCAGCAGGGCCTGAAAGAAGTGATAGAGGAGAAAATCAATTTCGAAACCTTTTTCGCTGAAGCGCCAAAACTCCATCCCAATCGAAAACTAATCAAAGGTGTAGTCTGTGGCATCCGTGTAGAAGACATCGAAGAGCCATTGATGCAGGAAGTCCGCTACCTCGACAAACTCATCGACGAGCTGGCAAGAGGTAAGAGGATGGAGAAAATTTTGAGGGAGGTTTCCATATAAATTGCAAACCAAAAAATTATAGAGGCAAGCTCCTAGGGAGGAGTAATTATGTTAACCTTATGATCCAATAAGTCTTTTAAAGACCTTAATGATAACGCTCATGACTCCGAGGAATAAACTAGTGAGGTTCTATTCGAAGAACTTTTTTTATAGATGAACTGAAAAAGAACTTAGATTAGTCTTAGGTAAAAATGGAAGAAATGGATTCAGGAATAATAATTGGAATAGTAGGGGTTTTGCTTACAATGGTATCATCTATTTGGGCTATTAGAAGTGAGAAAAAAAGAATTAAGGAGAAACAATCTCGACAGCAACTTTTTACATGGGAACACATTTACAACGGCACTTTGCAATTGATAAAATGGTTGAGGAAATCTCAGTTCATTCCTAAAATAACTATTGGCCCTCCAGGTGCTACAAACATAATTGCTGGAATTTTACAACTTGAACTCAAAGAGAAACCAGACCTTATATCAACTGTAGAGTATTCTTTAGATACCAAAATTTCAGATAAAGAAAATAAGTTGAATTATCAATATGTTTCTTCAAAGTGGAAGTACTTAGTTCCAAAAACTATTCTTAATCATAAGGATGAGAAAGTACTCATTATTGTTGTTTATACTCATTTTGGTTCAACCATACAGGGATTGAAGCAATTACTTATTTCTAAAGGGTTTCAAGAAGAAAACATCAAAATTGCTTCAATAATAAGCGTTAAGGGTATTGAAGGAACAGTTAACGAGCCAGATTGGACTTGGATTTGGATGGATACATACGAACTATTATTTCCATGGGGGCATGTAAGTAGAAAGCTTCGTGAAAGCCCTGCAAATAGCTGATGAACTGGTCCGATGCACGAAATGGAGAAAATTTTGAGGGAGGTAAATGCTCAGAAGAATTGATAAAGAACATTTTTTATTTGACAGAAACTAAAATATAAAAGTATGGGATACATGGGTTTTGGAATGAGGAAAGAGAATTACACCAGAAAACCAAAAAAAGCATTCAAAATTTTAAAAAAGGTGTATGGTCAGAAACCTGAATTTCCAAAATCCAACCTTCCGAAGTCCAATGAGGTTCCAATATCTTATGAAAAGCATACATACAAGCCATTTTATAAATCGAAAATCTATCGACTAATAAGAAATGTTTTTTTTACAACAATAGGACTATGCCTTATTTGGACTTTTTATCTACAAGAACCCTATGATAACTATAGAAAGGAAAAATTTGAAGAAGAGAATTTTCGTGAACTATACATCAAAGAATTAAAATACCTAGCCCCATTATTTCATCAAATAGAACAAATTTCAGATAAATTTATTAGCGCGGAATATTACAAATGGTCTGGTAAATATGATTTGAGAATCCAGCACCCATCTGTGGATACATCTAAGGTTTCTGGTAAAGTTTTTAATATAGGATTCAATGGAGGATATGGCACCAAGAGAATGGCTAATCATGATAAAATTATTGATGGAAAATTGATCAAGGCTGGTTTTGATCATCATCCCTATATCAAGAGGTGGATTTATAATTTAAATGGGGTACAAGCAAATCAGATACCAGAGACAGTTGCTTATTATTTAAATATGGATGCAGCTGAGTTTACTCGTTTTTTAGCTTTAATTAATAAGTTTGGTCATAAAATAGAAAATTATAATGGCCAAATCTATGCAGACTATTATCATGATGAATTTGGTTACTATACAATTGTTTATTCGAAACATGAGCTTAAGCCCACGACTGAAATGAAATATGGAAGCACATATTTTAACCTTGTTGGAAACTTGAGTGAAAACATATATTGGACACGACAGGAAAAAGTAGACTTACATGAATAATTTAAAGTTTCGTTAGCTATATTCTTGGCTGTCCCGCAAGGGCACTAAAACACTATATAAATCTAAGTCTGAAGACTTGTTTTTTTCAATCCTTCAAGTAAGACTTAAATGGCAGAGTTTTAAGACATTTTATAGAATACCTTTCCACCAGATAACAATATGAGGACTAATTATTAGTCTAGAACAGATGGAAAAATATTGATGTACAAAGTTTACGTAATAGAATTGTCTAAGCGTGTTTTTACCGAAAGCGCTCGCTTTCGTGAGGCAAACCCACAGTTCAACGGTGTACTAGAATGCTTATATGTGGGCATGACCAGCAAAGACCCAAAGCAACGGTTTGAGCAACATAAAAAAGGAACCTTAAGCAAGAAGGGGCATAAACTATCGTCAAATATTGTTCAGAAATATGGAGCCTACCTTCGTCCGAATTTATACAATCATATTGCTCCCATGACAACCAGAGCCGAAGCGCTAAAGATGGAGAAAAAGTTGGCTTTGGAATTGCGTAGGAAGAGGTATGCCGTCTGGTTTAATTAAATAATACAGACTAAGTCCAGGTTCGTGACTCCACGAACCTTAAATTAACTGTCTCTAACAAAGCCCAGGAACGGCTATTAGAGCAAAACTACATACCCTATTCCATCACTACTCTACTTCATTACATAGGAACCTAGATTAGGCACGATTAAGTGTGTGTTTTATTTGTGGCATCTGTTTGGTATACCTATGAGCTGAAATATTGTATAATATTTAGATTGTATTGTCGTTAGCCAAGAAAATTATTTACATCAACCACTATTATTTATGAAAAACATCATCGTATTATCAGCCATTATCATCATCTCTTGCAGTGCATCATTATTGGCTCAGGAGAGATCATTAGAAGATTTTAAAGCCGTGTCTGTTGACTATGGCATCCAGGCAGAATTATTGAAAGGCACCTCAAACAAAGTAGTGCTGACCGTCAGCGGAACTAAGGAAGATAAAGTCACCTCTGAAATTGTGGATGGTCAGCTGCTTTTGACCTTTAAAAACACCAAAAAACTGGAAGGTGTGTCCGTAAGTGCTAAAATTTATGCAGCGAGTGCTATTTCAGGAATTAACGTCAGCAACAAGGCCACGCTTAGTGTGAAGGATGTTTCTACCGCCAATCGTCTGAAATTGGTCGTTACCACAGGTGGCAAGCTCGATATGACTGCCAAAACCCAATCTGCCGTCGTGGCCATTGGTAGGTCGGCAAAAGCGCAATTGGCTATTGAAGCCACTGATTTAAAGGCAACTGTATCGGGAAAAGGAAGGTTGGATATCACAGGCAAAGCAGAGTCTCTCAAGGTAAATGCAAATTCTTCGGGCGTATACAAGGGCTTTGGTTTGCAGTGTAAGTCTCTGACAGCACAAGCACATGGAAGTGGCCGAGCTGAGGTTTCAGTTTCAGATTTGCTCGTGGCCAACGTGGTGAGTGAGGGAAAAGTGATTTACAAAGGAGATCCAAAATTGAAAGTGAATGCTACCAGCTCTGGTATTGTGGAGAAGGCTGAGGATTGACATCATTCGAGAAGGTAAGTTGGTCTTTGGATCCAATGAAGAATGGTATAAGCATTAGAAAGTGTAGCCCTTAAGAAAAAATGTCACCAACTATATAGGCTCTGAGTTTAAATATCAAATTGGCACATACCCAAATGGAATAATAAAATATGTGAGATATTTAAGAGATGATATCGATCTCTTACTTCTTGAATTTACAGAAGATGCCCATTTGAAATCTAAAAAAATGGTTTGATTTCAAAATCCTAACATTTAGAATTGACTAACAGATAATAATTGCCTCATGAAACGAATGAAATGAATATGGAAAAGATAGATTTCAACACGCTTTTAGCATATCACAAACAACATGGATCTGAAGAACTTGCGATGATTTCAATAATGTTCACTTTGGTACTTGGAATACTCGCTCTAATTGGCTCTATCAAATTGGAATTAAAAGTAAGGAGGTCACTAGCTTTGGTTTTTGGAGTTATTTATGGCGTGTTGCTTACCACCGTCATTTTTTCTTTCCAGACACACAATGCGATTCATTCTGAAATTCATGACTTCCTTCAATTACATACAAATTATTTCACCAATGGAGTCAAAAGCGATTTGTATCGGAAATTATGTGTTCAAATGGTTCCTAGACCATACATTTTCTATGCGTACGAATTTATAGCAGGATGTTTAGGAGTTTTTTGCGTTTGGGCTATTTTCAAGATGAACAAGTCAGAATAATAGTCTCACAAAACGAATAAATAGAAATCAGAGTAATGTCTTATGACCTAGATTGCATGATATGGAAACAAGTAATAGAGAAGAACTAAAAAAAGTCATACTCAAATATGGAGTCATTTTGATTGTATATGCAGTTTTTAGTCAATTTCTGATTGGTTTCATAGCTTCTAAGCTTTGGGATATATTGAATCCTGAAATTCAAAACCAAATCCAGAATCAACAATATTTCGAAATGATCATTGCCCTTACAAATATTTTGATCAACTCAGCAATTGCAATTATTATATTTTTAGACATGAAGAGGTTTCGACTTGGCTGGATTGTAACCTTGCTAGCTCTATTTTATCCAGCAGCCGGAGCTATGTTACTCATCATTTGTAAAGCGTTGTTGGACGATTCGATATAACTTCTTGTTGCCTTAAAAAACGAATCGTTTGCTGCACTTTGATAGATACAATTTTAAGTTGAATCTGTAGATTTTATTTAATGGAAGAAATTTTTTACCCGATTGCTGGGGTCTTATTTATCAATACGATTTATCTGTCTTGTAAATTCTTTGCTTCGCTATGGCTTGGAATTCATGAAAACCAAATATTCCTTGGTTATGGGGAGCATGAAGCCATAAAATTTAGGGTTAAGAATTTGACAATTTATCTGGGACTATTTATTCCATTGCCCTGGGTGGCCAAGTTTTATAGCTATGAGAATGGTGCCAAAAAGCGAATAAGGTACGAGTGGGAGTATGAGGCTCCTTGGTTCAAGCGATTGTTTGTAACTTTTAGTGGGACCATTGGTATCTTGGTCGTATCTATGGTAATATTTACTGTGCTAGCCTATCATGAGATAGATCATTTTATTGCTAAAGATGAGATCAATAAATACGGAATTTATCCTTCTCCATTGGCTAGGAGTTTCGGATTTGAAAAAGGTGATAAAATCTTATCGCTTAATGAGGAAACGGAGTTCAGATATGAAGAATTGCTTGCCCCTAAAGTTTTGTTTGAAAACCCATCTTATCTATTACTGAGAGATCAAGACTCGGTGAATATTCAGGTCAACTTAGATTTCAGTGAAAATGAAGGGGCTGAATTTCGGCTTTATCCCAATGCACCTATTGAACTAAAATATATCTTGCCCAATGCTCCGGCTGGTCAGGCAGGCTTGCAAGTTGGAGATAGGATTACTCATATAGCAGGAAATGAAGTAAGTTGTCTAGAGGAAATCAAAGAGGTGCTGGGGAATTATCGCGAGGAGAAAGTAAAGTTCAACTTCGATAGGAATGGAGGTATAGATTCCTTAATTGTTGAAGTCTCGTCCGAAGGCACGGTAGGGTTTGTTCCTAAATCTCTCATTGAATATCAACAATCTAGAAAGGGTATGGCGGCTGCATTAAAAGAAGGAACGGCAAAACCCTTTTCATTGATTTTTTTAAATATTAAAGGATTAAGTAGATTATTTGGAGCAGAAGAGCTAGAAAGCAAAAAAGTCAATGGCCCAATTCGGCTGTCAAATTTGTATAGTAACAGTACCTCTGGTTTTTTTAGAATTTCTGCATTGTTAATGGCTTTGGTTGCTTTTTGGGATTTGTTACCATTTCCTAAGGCAGCCGCACTGAAAAGTTTTCCAGTCTTTTGGGAGGTATTAACAAAAAACAAAATAGCATATAAAAGGTTCAAAAACATTCAAAGAGCTGGATGGTATATCATAGCTGCACTCATGGGCGTCACAATTATGAGTGATATATTGATGATTCTTTAAAGTAGCTGTCTCACAAAACGAGAATACCAGCACAAAAAAACTAGTACATGACAACCACCCCCATCGGGTGGTTTTTTTATGAGCTTTTTTGGTTGAATTACCCATAAAAATTCATTTTTTTCCATCTTGTGGTAAAAAGTGGAGAAAAGTGGTGAATTATTCCAAAACTTGATTAAGTTTGTATCGGTGGTTTATATTTTTCTATAACTCTATGGCTTTTTTTACAAGCGAATATGAGTGTAAGTTAGATGCTAAGGGTAGATTGGTTTTACCTGCAAAGATTAAAGCCAATCTGCCCGAAGTGTCTGGCAATGAGCTCGTTGTCATGAAGGGATTTGATCCCAACTTGGTCTTGTACACCATGCTGGAGTACAAGAAAATACACAACAAGTTTGCTTCATTGAGTGATTTTGATGCCGCCCAGAGAAAATTGAAAAGAAACTTTTTTCGTAGTGTCGCCCCGGTCGAATTGGACAGTGCCGGCCGTTTTTTGATACCTAAAGGCTGGATAGATCATGCCAAACTGGAAAAGAACGTGATGGTAGTAGGAGCAGGCAATACGATAGAGATATGGAGTCCTGGCTTGTATGAAGAATACTTGATTGAGGACAATGAGGAATATTCGGATTTGGCCAAGAAATTTTTAGATGAATGAGTGAATATCACAACCCCGTAATGCTGAGAGAATGTATTGAAGGGTTGGCGATCAAAGCGGACGGCATCTATGTGGATATCACTTTTGGTGGTGGTGGTCACTCCAAAGAAATTCTAAAGCACTTAGGCGAGAAAGGGAAGTTGTACGCATTTGATCAGGACGATGAGGCCAGATTGAATGCTGAGGCTATAGACAATCGTTCTTTCACATTTGTTCAAACCAATTTCAGAAACCTGAAAAAATACTTGCGTCTGCATGGCGTGAAGAAGGTCGACGGCATCTTGGGAGATTTAGGTGTTTCATCTCATCAGATCAACACCGCAGAGAGAGGATTCTCTACAAGATTCGACGGCCCTTTGGATATGCGCATGAATCAGAAGCAAGGTGTGTCTGCCGCTGAAATTCTAAATACTTACGAAGAACGTGAGTTGCATAGGATTTTGGGTCAGTATGGAGAGGTGCGAAATGCTAAGACATTAGCCTCAGCCCTGTGCTCGGAAAGGCACTTGGCTCCTTTTGAGACTATTGAGCAGTTGCTAGAGGTATTAAGAAAATTTGCGCCTCGAAGAAAAGAGAACAGATACTTTGCCCAAGTTTTTCAGGGCATCAGGATAGAGGTGAATGAAGAGATGAAAGCATTGGAAGAGATGCTGGAGCAAAGTGCAGAAGTATTGAATGAAAAAGGAAGACTGGTGATCATGTCGTACCACTCGTTGGAAGACAGGCCGGTTAAAAATTTTATAAACAAAGGAAAGATTTATGGTGAGCTAGAAAAGGATTTGTATGGAAATGTAGATAAACCATTTCAAGCAATCACCAGAAAACCAGTAACGGCAAGTGATAATGAAATAAATGAAAACAACCGTGCACGAAGTGCAAAATTGAGAATAGCAGAAAAAATCTGACCATGGCATCTAACACCTACAAACACTCCCAGGGCGCCGGCGGAAGTCGGAGGAGCTTTTTTTCTCTTCTTGAAAACCTCATCAACGTCGAAAAATTCTTCGACAAAGGACTTCCTGTGCAGTTTTTGATGCCGTTTCTATTCAGTACGGTGCTTTGTATTATCTACATTGGCAATCTTCATTACGCAGAAAAGAATATTAGAAAAGCAGCCAAACTTCGAGTGGCTGTAGAAGACCTTAGAGCTGATTACACTACGCTCAAGGCAGATTATATGTACACCAGCAAGCAATCTGAAGTGGCTAAGAAGGCCATGACCCTTGGTTTGAAGGAAAGCATCGAGCCTCCATTTAAAATAGTCGAACATCAGGAATGAGCCATAAGTCAAACATATTGCTCAGAGTTCGAGTAGCCTATTTGGTAGCGCTACTTTTTTCCGTTGCTATTATTTATAAAATAGTGGAAATCCAAAATCTGGATGGCGGCAAGTGGAAAAAGAAAGCGGAGAGTATTGGCCTGCAATACAGAAATGTGAAGGCCACGCGTGGCAATATTTATTCTGACAACGG
Organism: Reichenbachiella sp.; assembly: GCF_965233835.1. Classification (GTDB taxonomy): domain Bacteria; phylum Bacteroidota; class Bacteroidia; order Cytophagales; family Cyclobacteriaceae; genus Reichenbachiella. Next base: position 4,235,226 of record NZ_OZ247585.1, on the reverse strand, counting down.
TAGTTTGTTGGCGACCTCGTTACCCTTTTATAAGGTAGCCTTTGATCCGTCCTTGGCCAATGATCGCATATTTAATAGTGGTATAGATGAGTTGTCACAGCGACTGGCCAGGCAGTTTCGAGACTACTCGGCCACCGACTATAAACGCCGAATCATAGATGCCAGGCAGTCAGGAAGAAGATATCTGGCGCTGAATAGGAAGGAGATTAATTATCAAACCAAAAAACAGATGTCCCAATGGCCCATCTTCGAAGAAGGGCGAATGAAAGGCGGGGTAATATTTGAAAAGGTGGACAAGAGGTTTCGACCTTTTTCTTATTTAGGCTATCGCACCATTGGAACGATCAATGAAGATGACAGAGGTGTGGTTGGATTAGAGTATAGTTTCAACAAAGACCTGATGGGACGCAATGGTAAAGCATTGTATCAAAAGATATCAGGCGGTACGTGGAAGCCGGTTTACGATGGGACAGAAGTAAAACCTCAGAATGGGCTGGACATTGTATCTACGATCAATGTGGATTTGCAAGACGTGGCTGAATCTGCGCTGCTCAAGGCTTTAACGCACAACGATGCGGATTATGGCTGTGTGGTGGTAATGGAAGTGGAGACTGGTGAAATCAAAGCCATTTCAAATTTAAGTAAACGAAATGGAGGCGGTTATTATGAAAACTACAACTACGCTGTGGGAAGCCAGGGGTCGAGAGAGCCAGGATCTACTTTTAAGTTGGCAAGTATGATTGCCTTGTTTGAAGAGTCTAGTGTTGGACTTAATGATTCAGTTTACACAGGAGATGGCAAGATGCAATTTTATGATCAGGTCATGAAGGATCATAAGCCTGGAGGATATGGTACGCTTACCGTACAGCAGGTATTTGAGAAATCTTCCAACATCGGAACAGCCAAATTAATTGTAGATGAGTTTGGAGACAAACCACAATCCTATATCAACTACCTCACCAGCATGGGGTTGACCAAACCACTCGGTTTTCAATTGATAGGAGAAGGCAAGCCTTATATCAAAAGTCCATCGGACTCTACATGGAGTGGAATTTCACTTCCTTGGATGTCGCACGGTTATGAGTTGACGATGACGCCGCTGCACACACTGGCCTTGTACAATGCTGTAGCGAATAATGGCAAAATGATCCAGCCGATTTTGGTGAAGCATGTGATGTCTGCTGACAAAATCATCGAGACTTTTGAGACTCGAGTGATCAACAAAAAAATCTGTTCTCAAATCACTTTGAATAAGGTGAGAGAAATGTTGGAGGGCGTAGTGGAGCGAGGTACTGCTCAAAATATCAATGATTCTTATTATCAAATTGCCGGTAAGACTGGAACAGCCAAGCATGTTAAAAATGGTCGATATATCAATAAGTATTATACCTCATTTGCTGGCTATTTTCCAGCGAACAATCCAAAATACAGCTGTATAGTGGTGATCGATAACCCTAAGAAATACAGAATCTACGGTAGTGATGTTTCGGCACCAGTATTCAAGGAAATCGCTGATAAAATCTACGCATTGGATATGGAGTTGAATGATCCATTCGAAGGACAAGAGGTAGTTGAAGGCATATTTCCTGTGATCCGAGCTGGCGAGCACGAAGATCTGTCGTTGATCTGTAATGAAATAGGAATTTCCAATCATTTGACGGAAGAGTCAGATTGGGTAAAAGCCAGAATCAACAACAATTCTATTGATTGGTCCAAACTGGATACCAAAGAATCTGTAGTGCCAGATGTACGTGGCATGACTTTGAGAGATGCGCTGTATCTCTTGGAAAATAAAAAATTAAAGGTGACTTATTCGGGTAGTGGACGAGTGACGCAGCAATCTGTTGTGCCAGGAGCTAATACCAACAGTGCGAACGAAATAAACCTAACCCTAGGATGAAAATGCTCTTAAAAGACATATTGTACAAAGTGAATTTGACTTCAGTCGCTGGTGACATGGGGTTGGAAGTCACCGGTGTGCAGTTTGATTCGCGAAAGGTCAAAAAAGGCAATTTGTTTGTGGCGGTCAAAGGCACGCAAGTAGATGGTCATGAATATATTGATAAAGCCATAAAGAGTGGTGCAGCTGCGGTAGTTTGTGAGGAGATGCCATCTGAGTCTTTTCAGGAGGTGACTTTTGTGGCCACAAAAAGCTCTAGTCATGCACTAGGGATTATTGCTTCCAATTACCATGGCAATCCTTCTGATAAATTGAAGTTGGTGGGAGTGACTGGTACCAATGGAAAAACAACGACGGTAACCCTGCTGTATAAGCTTTTTAGATCATTGGGCTATCATGCTGGTATGTTGTCTACGGTCGAAAATGTGATCAATGACAAAATCATCCCGTCCAGCCATACTACTCCAGATGCACTGAGTTTGAATGAGCTTTTGGCTAAAATGGTTAAAGAGAAGTGTCAGTTCGCTTTCATGGAAGTGAGCTCTCACGCCATTGATCAAAACCGAATTGCAGGACTCGCTTTTGATGGTGCAGTTTTCATGAACATCAGTCATGATCACCTCGACTATCACACCACTTTTGAAAACTATATCAATTCTAAGAAGAGGCTTTTTGATGAATTACCTGCTTCTGCTTTTGCCTTAGTCAATCTTGACGACAAACGTGGGCAAATCATGCTGCAAAACACAAAAGCCACGAATTACTCTTTTGGTTTGAAATTCATGACTGATTATAAAGCCAAGGTCGTGACCAACAGCTATCAGGGACTGGAATTGGACATCAATGGTCAAAGTGTTTGGTTCAGATTGATAGGAAAATTTAATGCTTACAACCTCTTGGCGGCTTATGCTGTGGCAGAATTGCTTCATGAGGATCGAGAGGAAGTACTGATGATGCTTTCTGGTTTAGAACCCGCTCCAGGCCGTTTCGAAGTGGTGCAAGCTGGTTCGGACATCATTGCTTTGGTGGATTATGCCCATACACCAGATGCTCTAGAGAATGTTTTGCAGACCATTGATGGTTTCAGATCCGGAAACGAGCAAGTGATTACCGTGGTGGGCTGTGGCGGTAACCGTGACAAAGATAAAAGACCAGTAATGTCCTCTATTGCTGTAAAATGGAGTGATAAGGTAATATTCACAGATGACAATCCAAGAGATGAAGAGTCAAAAGACATCCTTGATGATATGATGAAAGGAGTAGGGAAGTCATTCGTGAAGAAAACATTGGTGATACCTGATAGAAAGGAGGCTATTAAAACGGCATGTTCTATAGCCAATGACCACGATATCATTTTGGTAGCAGGAAAAGGACACGAAGATTATCAGGAAATAAAAGGAAAAAAATTACCGTTCGATGATCGCAAGATCTTGAAGGAAATGTTAGAACTATTTAGAAGTTAAGCGATGCTGTATTACTTATTTGAATATCTAGATCAACAATTTAATCTCGCTGGAGCAGGTGTATTCCAATACATTTCCTTCCGTGCGGGTGTTGGTATTGCGCTGTCACTTCTGATTACCATTTTCTTTGGAAAGCACTTTATCAAGTTGCTTCAAAAGCAGCAAATGGGAGAGTCTATTAGAGATTTAGGTCTGGAAGGGCAAATGGAAAAAAAAGGCACCCCGACCATGGGTGGAATTATCATCATTAGCGCCATTGTGATTCCGACCTTGTTGGTAGCCAAATTGGACAATATATATGTCATTCTCTTATTGGTAACCACGATTTGGATGGGGTTAATTGGGTTTTTGGATGATTACCTGAAAATCAAAAAGAAGAACAAAGAAGGACTTTCTGGGAAGTTCAAAATCGTTGGACAAATAGGAATTGGGTTGATTGTAGGTGTTGTAATGGTTTCTCATCAGGACATCGTAGTTCGGGATTTCAATAGCTCAGATCAAACCATTGAAACGGCAGTTATTGAATCACAAGATTTTGAGGACGTTAAGAGCACCATAACCACTATCCCTTTTGTCAAAAACAATGAATTCAATTACAAATGGTTGTTGCCGGACTTCTTGGAGGACTACACAAATATCTTGTATATCATCGCGGTCATATTCATTGTAACCTCTGTTTCCAACGGAGCTAATATCACTGATGGATTGGATGGGCTGGCGGCTGGAACCTCAGCCATTATAGGAATTACACTAGCGATTCTAGCCTACGTATCGGGTAACCTAATTTTCGCCGAATACCTCAATATCATGTACATACCTGGTTCAGGAGAGTTAGTGATTTTCTGTACAGCATTTGTTGGTGCATGTATCGGGTTTCTTTGGTACAACTCTTATCCGGCTCAGGTTTTTATGGGAGATACAGGAAGCCTATCCATTGGTGGAGTGATTGCGGTATTGGCTTTAGTAGTTAGAAAAGAATTATTGATTCCTGTCCTGTGCGGAATCTTCGTAATTGAAAATTTATCTGTGATCATTCAGGTAAGCTATTTCAAATACACAAAAAAGAAATATGGAGAAGGCAGAAGAGTATTCTTGATGTCTCCATTGCACCATCATTATCAGAAAAAAGGTGTTCATGAGACTAAGATCGTCACTCGATTCTGGACCACAGGGATTCTGTTGGCTATTCTCACATTGGTGACTTTGAAATTGAGATAATTGAAAGCAAATAAAAACCATAGCGTAGCAATATTAGGCAGCGGCGAAAGCGGCATGGGAGCCTTGCGTCTAGCCACGAAACATGGTTTGAAAGCATTTCTTTCAGATTCGAAAACCATTCCTGTGCACAAGCAGCGATTGATCGAATCTATGGGTGCGAGTTTTGAAGAAGGAGCACATACTTTAGACGAATTGCTGAGATATGATGAAATCATCAAAAGTCCAGGCATACCTGATTCTGCTACAATCATTGTAGAACTAAAAAAAGCAGGTAAGTCAATTATCTCAGAAATTGAATTTGCAAGTAGATATACTGACGCCAAAATCATAGGAATTACAGGCTCGAATGGTAAGACCACGACCACTTTATTAACCACACACATCTTGAATGAAGCAGGATTGAATGTAGCAAGCGCTGGTAATGTAGGCAATAGTTTTTCAGACTTGCTTGTTGATGAAAACCCAGAAGTGATCGTATTGGAGCTAAGCAGTTTCCAGTTGGACGGAGTGGTTGATTTTAATCCAGATATAGCCGTAATCTTGAATATTACTCCTGATCATTTGGATCGCTATGACCATGATATGGACTTGTATGCAGATGCCAAATGGAGACTAGTAAAAAACATGAAAAAGGGCAGTCATTTCATTTTCAATGCTGATGATGAAATGATTACCAAAAGGGTGAATCGAGATGATTTGTCCTGCGACAAAATTCAAATCACCACTAGATCAAAAACCAGTAACGGAGCATATTTCCTCGAAGGCTATTTGATTTTCGATTGCGAAAAACTAATTCAAATTGTGCCTGTCGAGGACTTGCCGCTCTTGGGTCGACACAATCAATACAACCAGATGGCTGCTATTCTGGCAGCGATACAACTCGAAGTAGCTTTCGGGGATATTATGAAAGGGTTGTCGACATTCCAAAATGCACCACATAGAATGGAATTGATCGGCTATGTAGAGGATATCCCATATATCAATGATTCAAAGGCTACTAACGTAGATGCAGTCTATTATGCACTAGATGCCATGACAAAACCAGTGATTTGGATCGCCGGTGGAGTAAATAAGGGCAACGACTATGCTCAAATCAAAACTTTGGTTAAAAACAAAGTAAATACTTTGATCTGCTTAGGTACTGATAACAAGCATCTAATAGACGAGTTTAAAAACGACGTCACCATTGTAGTAGAAGTTAAAAGTGCTGAAGTGGCAGTTGCCAGAGCGAATGAGTTGGCTCAGCCAGGAGAAGTGGTGCTACTGTCACCAGCTTGTGCCAGCTTCGACTTATTCAATAGCTATGAGCATCGTGGTGATGCATTCAGAGAAGAAGTATTGAAGTTGAAAAAAAAGAAGGAGGTAGTAAAGGCATGATCAGAGATTGGACACATAGAAACCTACATGGAGATCCAGTGATTTGGTTCATAGTAATTGCTTTGTCTGCACTCAGCATATTGGTAGTATATAGTGCTACCGGCACTTTGGCCTACAATCAAATGGAGGGCAATACGGAACATTATTTATTTAAGCACACTTCATTGGTATTGCTTAGCTGGCTGGCGATGTGGGTGGCACACAAAATTGACTATAGATACTATGCTAAGCTGTCTAAGCTTGCACTTTACATTTCCGTGCCTTTACTTTTCATTACATGGAAATTTGGGATGAATATCAACGAAGCTTCTCGTTGGATTACCGTTCCGTTTATCAACCAGGCTTTTCAGCCATCTGATTTGGCCAATTTTGCCCTGATCGTTACACTCGCTTCGATGCTAGCGAAACGACAAGAAAACATTGATAACATAAAAGAATCATTGATTCCTATGTTGTTGTGGATTGGATTGATCTGTGGATTGATCGCCATGACGAACCTCTCTAGTGCGGCTTTGATTTTTGTGACCTGTATGGTTGTTATGTTTATTGGTCGAGTGCCTGTTAAATATTTGGCCATGTTGGTTTTAGTAGGGGCTATTGCAGGTGCAGCCGCTTTAGCCATTGGTCAGCGAGCAGGTACGGCTATTAGTAGGATTGAATCATTCATGTCAGATGATGACATTCCATTCCAGGCTGAGCAGTCCTTTATTGCCATTGCGAATGGGGGAACCGTCCGATTTGCTCCTGGCAAAAGCCAACAAAAGAACTTTTTACCGCATCCATATTCAGATTTTATCTATGCTATTATCATCGAGGAATATGGTTTAGTAGGTGGTGTGGTAGTTCTGTTTCTATATCTCGCCCTGCTCTATCGAGGCACGCGAGTTGTAGCTACCAGTGAGCGGACTTACGGAGGGTTGCTCTCAGCAGGACTCAGTTTTGCGTTGGTCATGCAGGCCATGGTCAATATGGCCGTAGCCGTAGGGTTAGTACCAATTACAGGATTGACCTTGCCATTGGTGAGTATGGGGGGCACCTCTCAGCTATTTGTGGGCGTGGCGATAGGAATTATTCTGAGTGTAAGTAGGGGTGAAATAGAAGAGATTGGTACATCAAATGCCAACGAATATAGAAAAGATTCAGAAGCGGCAATAGCATAAATGAAGGAGCAAAAAACATATCGCTTGATGATCAGTGGAGGAGGAACCGGAGGGCATATCTATCCGGCCATTGCGATTGCCCATGCTTTTAAGGAAATTCATGAGGATACAGAAATTCTTTTCGTAGGAGCCAAAGGCCGTATGGAGATGGAGAAGGTGCCTGAAGCCGGATATGATATTGTTGGGCTATGGATCAGCGGATTGCAAAGAAGCCTTTCTTTGAGCAATTTATCTTTTCCGTTTAAAGTACTTTCTAGCGTATGGAAGTCTTTTGATTTACTTAGAAAATTCAAGCCAGATGTAGTTATTGGAGTAGGAGGATATGCTAGTGGCCCACTTCTTTTTGCGGCTAATAAGAAAGGGATACCAACCTTGATTCAGGAACAGAACTCCTATCCTGGAATTACAAATAAACTCTTGGCTGGCAAGGCTAACAAAATATGTGTGGCTTATCCTGAAATGGAACGTTTCTTTGATAAGAAAAAAATTATAGAGACTGGTAATCCGGTTCGTACAGATATCATGAATGCTGATCAAGTACGATTAGAAGGACTGTCACATTTCGGTTTTAGAAGTGATAAGAAAACAGTACTCATAATAGGAGGTAGCCTTGGTGCTCGAACCATTAACAATACCCTTGCAGAAGGTGTGGAGAAACTTTTGGCTGAAGATGTTCAGGTGCTCTGGCAAACGGGTAAGTTTTATTACCAGGAAATGAAGGAGCGAACAGCTCATATCGATTCGGAAAAACTAAGAGTTGTTCCTTTTATAAAAGAAATGGATCGTGCCTATGGCGCCGCCGATGTAGTCATTTCCAGAGCTGGTGCCTTATCGATATCTGAACTTTGCTTGGTAGGCAAACCAGTACTTTTTGTACCCTCACCTAACGTAGCAGAAGATCACCAAACAAAAAATGCATTGGCATTGGTAAGCCGAGAAGCGGCCGAAATGATTCATGATGAAGATGCTAGCGAACATCTGATTGATGAAACACTGAAGCTGCTTAGTAACGAAGAGCAGCAAAAGGTGTTGAGTGCCAATATTAAGGAAATGGCTAAGCCTAATGCAGCAAAAGATATTGCTCACGAAATTATCACCATCATCCAATGAAGCTAGAACATATACATAGCGTCTATTTCATTGGAATTGGAGGGATCGGTATGAGCGCCATGGCGAGATGGTTCTATTCCAACGGTTATTCCGTAACGGGTTATGACAAGACTTCGACAGTATTGACTGAAAAGCTTATTGATGAGGGTATTGCCATTCATTTTGAAGACAATATCGATCTCATCCCTGAAAAGGTGAAGAATGAAAAGGACGGGGCGCTAATCATCTACACACCAGCTGTACCAAAGGATTTGGGTGAATATCAGTATTTCATTGAAAATGGATATGAACTGTATAAAAGATCTCAAGTTTTGGGTATGCTCACGGAATCCAAATTTACAATAGCCGTGGCAGGTACTCACGGCAAAACGACCACTTCGTCTATGATTGCACATTTGCTTAAATCGGCCGGAGTGGATTGTTCAGCCTTCGTCGGAGGTATCATGACCAACTACGATTCCAACCTTTTAATAGGAACGAATAATGACGTGATGGTGGTTGAGGCGGATGAGTTCGATCGTTCATTTCTCACTTTGCATCCGGATGTGGCTATTATCACGGCTACGGATGCCGATCATTTAGATATTTATGGGTCAAAAGATTCATTGAAAGATTCATTCAATGATTTCATTAAAAACATTAAAGCCAATGGAAAGCTATTTATTGAGGAAAAGGTAGCACACGAATTGGAACTCAATCCCAATGGAAACATTGGGGTTGAAACTTATGGATTACAAGGTGGAGACATTACCGCCGAACAACTAATAGTAGCTGATGCTAAATTCAATTTCACTTACAAAAGTGATGAAAGAAGTATTCAGGGTTTTGAGCTGGCCATGCCTGGATATCATAACGTGTCCAATGCGGTAGCGGCGCTTGCCTCTGTTAGTAGCACGATAAAAAATGATGAGGCGCTCTTGTCAGGTATCAATTCTTACAGAGGTGTTAAGAGAAGATTTGAGTATATCATCAATACTGAAGATTTAGTCTTTATCGATGATTATGCACATCACCCTGAAGAGATTAAAGCGCTACTTGAGTCTGTAAAGGCACTATATCCGAACAAAAAAATCACTGCTCTTTTTCAACCACACTTGTTCACAAGAACCCGAGATTTTGTTGATGGTTTCGCGGAGAGCCTATCCATGGCAGATGAAGTGATTTTGTTAGATATCTACCCAGCCAGAGAGCTTCCAATCGATGGAGTTTCTTCTGATATAATAAAAGAAAAAATGACTTTGAATAAGGTAGCTAGATATGTTAAAGACGATGTCTTGGCTCATTTCGAAGAAAATGCACCTGAGGTTTTATTAACTGTGGGTGCTGGAAACATTGATACGTTGGTCTCACCCATTAAACACCTATTAGAAAAGAAATGAAGTGGTTGATTCACATATGGAAAACGTTTAAGATCAGCTTGGTGCTTTTCGGCTTGGCTATCATTATTGGGTTTACCAATTCTCGTCAAAATGATCGCTATATCAATGACGTACATATTCTGATTGACAATCAGTTTGAAAACTATTTCATCAATCAGGAAGATGTATTGAGTTTGATTAATGATCGAGGCAAAGATTATTTACTCAGTAGTGATTTTGGAAGCCTTAATCTTAAGGAGCTTGAAAACAGAATCGAATCACATCAGTTTGTGAATGATGCACAAGCCTATATTGACCTTGAAGGTAACATGTCTATTGAGGTTACTCAGAATCGTCCGATTGCCAGAGTGATAGTTAACAATGGACCTGATTATTACATTGGTGTGGAAGGCGATATTTTACCTGAGTCTGAACATTATACCGCACGTGTTGTTTTGATGCATTTGGCCAAAGACAATTGGATCAATGAAGGGAATGTCAAAAACTCTCAGCAAGGACTAGAAATATTTGAATTGCTTAAATACATCAGTCAGGATGAGTTTTGGAGCGCTCAGATCGCCGCTATTCGAGTGGAAAAGAATCAAGAAGTGGTGTTAGAACCCCAAGTAACCAAGCAAGAAATCATCTTCGGTAAACCAGAAGACATCGAAAAGAAATTTAGAAAACTAATGACCTTTTATAAGCAAATCCTGCCTTACAAAGGCTGGAATACTTATGCATCGGTCAACCTCAAATTCAAGAATCAAATCGTCTGTAAATGATAAATGGTATGGAAACAAATGAAATCATTGTAGGTCTCGACATCGGTACAACCAAAATTTGTGCGATAGTAGGGAGAAAAAACGAGTACGGAAAACTCGAAGTTTTAGGAATGGGAAAAGCAGTGTCTGATGGAGTCATTCGAGGCATTGTGACCAACATCGACAAAACTATTAATGCGATTAAGAAAGCGGTAACAGAAGCCGAAGAGCAGTCTGGCATCGACATTCGCGTAGTAAACGTGGGAATCGCAGGTCAACACATCAAAAGCTCTGTGCACCATGGGTCTATCATCAGACATTCGTCTGACGATGAGATTACAATAGAAGATGTGAACCGACTTACAAACGACATGTATAAGATCGTGATTCCTCCTGGGAGTGAGATTATCCATGTTATGCCACAAGATTATATCGTGGATTATGAAGAAGGTATTAAAGATCCAGTTGGTATGTCGGGCGTTCGTTTGGAAGCTGACTTTCATGTGATCACGGCCCAGACCAATGCCATTCAAAATATCAATAAATGTGTAAGAAGAGCTGGCTTGGAGATTGACAATCTGATTCTTGAACCATTGGCTTCAAGCTTGTCGGTATTGAGCGATGAAGAGAAGGAAGCTGGAGTTTGTTTAGTGGATATTGGAGGCGGTACTACAGACATCGCCATTTTCCATGAAAACATCATCCGTCATACCTCTGTGATACCATTCGGAGGTAATATCATTACATCAGACATCAAGGATGGCTGCAATGTGCTGAATCATCAGGCGGAAATTTTGAAAACCAAGTTTGGACAGGCTTTGGCCGAAATGGCCAATGAAAATGAGGTGGTTTCTATTCCTGGATTGAAAAATAGAGATCCAAAAGAAATTTCTGTGAAAAATTTGGCCAGAGTGATCGAAGCTCGAATGGAAGAGATCATCGAAATGGTCCATACTAAAATCATTACTAGTGGTTATGAAAACAGATTGGCTGGTGGAATTGTAATCACCGGTGGTGGTTCGCAGTTGGTATCTATCAAACAATTATTTGAGTACATGACTGGGTTGGATGCTCGCGTAGGCTTCCCTAACGAACATTTGGGTAAGAGCAAGGTGGAAACCATTAAGAGTCCAATGTTCGCAACTTCAGTAGGATTGGTGCTTTGTGGATTCAAAGCTTTGGATGATAGAGACAATAGGTACTTCCTGGAAGATTCTGTGATCAAAGATTACGACAAGAAGAAGAAGACTGCTGGTAGCTCAGACAATATTTTGAAAAAGATATTGGAGAAAACCAAAGGCATATTAATAGACGACTTTGAAGACGGTTCAGCTCGATAATTATGAACCTAACTCTGTTGTAGAGAGACGTCCGCTTTGTCATTTCGACTAAAGGGAGAAATGACAAAGAAAGAGAAGTCGAAACAACAGGATAAGGCAGGTCGGAATGAAGAAAAAATAGAGAAGATAAACAGATAAGAAAATAAACAAAAAGTAGGTAGCCATTAGTACGGTTATTTCAAACAGATTAAACAAAACACATCATGACAGAAAGTAGTTTTAAATTTGATTTGCCTACACACCATAAATCGATCATCAAGGTGATCGGTGTAGGCGGAGGCGGTAGTAATGCCGTCAACCACATGTATAACCAAGGTATCACCGGTGTTGAGTTCATTGTGTGCAACACCGATGCACAGGCCTTGAATACCAGTCCAATTCCAAACAAGCTTCAAATAGGAGTAAACTTGACGGAAGGTCTGGGAGCTGGTGCAAATCCTGAGCAAGGAAAAAACGCAGCACTTGAAAACAAAGAAGAAATTAGAAACATGCTCAGCGAGGATACTAAAATGGTATTCGTAACCGCTGGTATGGGTGGTGGTACCGGTACGGGTGCAGCTCCGGTCATCGCTCAAGTGGCTAAGGAGCTAGGTATTCTGACCGTAGGTATCGTTACAGTTCCGTTCAAGTTTGAAGGAAAGAAAAAGATGCGCCAAGCGATGGAAGGTGTAGATGCGCTGAAAGCTAACTGTGATACTGTGCTGATGATTCTTAATGATAAGCTGACGGAAGCTTTCGGTAGCCTATCAGTGAATCAGGCCTTTGCACAAGCAGACAATGTATTGACTACTGCGGCAAAAGGTATAGCTGAGATTATTACGGTTCCTGGCTATGTAAACGTCGATTTTGAGGATGTTAAAACAGTAATGAAAGACTCTGGAGGAGCCGTGATGGGATCTGCGGAGACTTCTGGTGATAGCAGAGCGAGAAGAGCGGCCGAAGAGGCAATCAATTCTCCACTGTTGAACAACCAAAATATTGAAGGTGCTGAGAAGATTTTACTTTCTATCATTTCTGGAGATCAGGCTGAGTTGCAAATGGATGAATTGACTGAAATTACCGACTTCATGCAAGAGTTGGCAGGAGACGATGCAGAGGTGATCTTTGGTCACGGTGTTGATTCTGAATTAGGTGATAGCATCCGTGTAACCATCATTGCTACTGGGTTCGAAAATGAAGCGGATGAAGTGCCTGCTTCAAATAACCAAGCAACGCATGCCTCTGAGGAGTCCTCAAGAAAGGTATTTGACCTTGAGAAGGATGTGCAAACCAATTTGTTTACCAGCGAACCACAGGAGGTAAAGGAGGATACCTTCGAAGAAGATTTTCAATTGAAAATGAAGTCTTTCTCTTTTGAGAAACCTGAAAGAGCTCAAGAATCAGAGCCAAAGACAGTAGAAGAGGAAGATCCTTTCGAAATCGAAATGAGACAGCTTTTTGAAGAATCAAAGAATGTGTCCTATGACGAGCCTTTAGAAGAATTGGATGGTATGGCTCACCCACCGTCTAAGAAGATACTTCTCATGGAGCAGTCGGAAGAAAGGCGTCGACGTCTGGATGGCATCAATAATGATGAGTCCATAGACACGAACAGTTACAAAGAGAAATTCGATGTGCCTGCCTATCAACGCAAAAAGGTGAATTTGAAAAATGTGCCTGCCTCATCGGAGAGCTTGGTGTCCAAATACAACCTTGATGACGAGAATCAGCTAGGCAACAATAAGTTTTTACACGATAGACCAGATTGATTTTATTTCAATTGTCATTTCGACCGGAGGGAGAAATTTTAATTGACTTTAAAATGCTAATGAGATTTCTCATTGATATTCGAAATGACAATATAGAGGTAAGAGGGTGTTAGATTTTATCTAAATACCAGAGTCTAACCACTAAAAGTCTAATAATTTATCCACCTGCTCTTCGAGTAGACTGTGGTATAATTCTGAAAGATTATTTTCTGTCAAATTTTCTTCTATGCGGGATAGTTTGGGCTTTTGAGCGAGCACATGCGTCCCGCAATAGTTGAAAATATCTGTTAGGTGGCTCAGGGCCAATCCAGCGCCCTGCACCCCTGACGATATGCCTACCAAAGCCGCTTTTTTGTCTCTGAATGTGTGTGGGAAAGCCAGTCCATCGATAAACGCCTTAAGCACGCCCGGAAAAGAACCATTGTACTCCGGAACGATAAAGACCATCTTTTCAGCCTTTACCATTTTCTCTCTAAAAGGATTGAACAATTCGTTTTTACCAGATTGATCATAAAGTGCTGTGGCAGTAAAGTCTGCAGGCAATTCATCTAGATAGATCATCTCAGTTTCCACTCCTTTATCACTTAGAATGCCTTGATAAATGTGTGCCAATTTTTTTGACACTGAATTTTTGCGGTTGGTACTAGAGATGACGGTGATCATAGAAAAATTTATTTGAATTATGCATGCGAAGATAGGAAAACCTGAGTAACCAATGAACCGGTTCTAGTCAACCCATATGGAGCGTTTTCTAACAAAAAGACCCGGGCTGAAAACAACTCGGGTCTTTTTGTGTGGCTCATACTATTAAAAGAGCCCGTCCGTTTTCAGATGGTTGCCAGTAAGTACGTCCACATATACCGTATAAATATTTTGGGATTCATCGCTTACCGAAAGCAATACGACGCTATAATCTTCATTGTCTACTTCCAAACTGTTATGGTATATCCAGTCATAAACCTCAATATCTACTACAAATTCATCCTCTGCAACCGTGATTGCGCCTGTTAGATCTACACTTGCATCATCACCAAATGAAAATGAGTAATTCACATCAGCTTCTTCGTCATCGTGATAGGCACGCATGATCTCATAACTTTCTTCATAAATCAATAGTTTGAGTTGAGCACTGCCATCAGCATCAGTTTCAAAAGTGATATCCCAAAACGGATTGCCGTCATTTTCATAGAAAGAGGCATAAGATATATCTCCAGATACATAACTATCTAGTTGGTTCATAAAAGCTTCAGAAGGGGTGGTACTATTATCGATCCATTCGCCTGAAGCCGCATCAATACTCACGGTGGTTAAATTTCCATAGGTATCTGTAGAATAGAAAGTAAGACCCCAATACTCGCTTTCACCATTGGTTTCAGTTTGGTAAATCCAGCTGTCTACTTCTATATTCATTTGTCCTTCTACAGTTGCAAGTTCCGTTTCAAATGAAACACCATCAGTAAGAAAATTTATGTCGTAGTCAAATGGTCCTTGGTTACCTTCTGCACTGATCAGCTCCTTTGTACTTGTGTCAATACTCGCTGTAAGTAGCGCTCCACCAGATGTTTCAGCTAATACATTCCATACCTCCACGCCCGAAACGTTGGTTTCGGTACTTGCGAAAAGAATGTCGGCTGTAATGAAATTTGCCAAGGCATTGATGATATCAGTATTGCTATCAGATGATACTTCTTCTACTTCTTCCTCGAATGCCGCCACATCTTCTTCATTTTCAAAAATCTTTTGAGCCAGCAGATCGCCGGTTGTGGCATTCAGTTCTATCTCGTATCGAGTGCCATCTGTATCTACCAGGTGTATTTCAAACTCCAAGGTATTCTCTTCTTCTAGCGATATCTCCCACCTTACCACAGTACCTTCAATCAGATCATCAGTGGAGGCCATGGCATCGACTAGGGATACAAACCCTTGAATTTCTAAGTTGCTGGTGATTTCATCTGAGGGGATGGCTTCTATGGATAGTATTTCAAAGATATCCTGTACGATTTGTACGTGTGCAATCGTTCCATCAGCAAGTAAGAGCTTAACGGTATATACCGACAAGCCTCTTTCAGTGTCTTCGTAACTTTCAATAACATTCGCACTGAATAGCTCCGCAATGAGCATTTCCAAATCTTCCAATGAGTCGGTTGTTCTAGCTCCGGCAAGTGTGCTTAGTTCTGCTTCAAAAGGTGTAACTATATTATCAAAATCTGCTGTCGTAAGGTCTTGAAAAGTTTCTTCCTCGTAGGCCGTAAATTGTGATTCGTCTTCTTCGTCTTGTACAATGTCATCTATAATGTCTTCAGAGTCGTCAGGAACAACTAGTTCTTCTTCATCACAACTGAATAACATTAATGAAATACAAATAGGAATAATAAATTTTCTCATAGCAATTGTTTTTTGGTGAGTACTAAATTTTCAGTACTAGTATTGTTTCTCTGCTATAAGACGAGTAAAATATTTAAATCCCTACTATAAATTCTACTAGAAAACTACTTAGTAGCCACTTGAAATTGATTTAAAATATTATATATTGTCTTGATGTGGAATGGAGTGATCTAGTCAATAAAGACTGAGTAAGTTGAATGAAATAGCCTGAAAATGCGATTTTTTGAGTGGAAGAGACATATAATCAAACCTCTAAAAATCAAAAGACCCACACTTGACTAAGGCGCGGGTCTTTCTCGAATAATACTTAATATGACTTGCTAACAGTCGCTGAGACTGTTTCCCCTATGTCCGTACAAAATTTTGTATCATGAGGTCTGTTTTGGGCAAAAAAATGCTCAGGGAAGGGAAGAAAACGAAAAAGGCCTGAATTTTCAGGCCTTTTTCGTTTCTTTATTGTTTGACGGCTAAAATTAGCTGATAGCCTTTGCTATAGTTTCTCCTATGTCTGCAGGAGATTTCACCACATGTAGGCCACATTCTGACATAATTTTCATTTTAGCTTCTGCCGTATCGTCAGCTCCACCGATGATAGCACCAGCATGTCCCATTCTTTTGCCTTTTGGAGCAGTTTGTCCTGCAATAAATCCTACTACAGGTTTTTTGTTCCCTCCGGCCTTAATCCAACGGGCTGCTTCTGCTTCATAATTTCCTCCGATCTCACCGATCATTACGATAGCGTCAGTTTCAGGATCATTCATTAGCAATTCAACAGCAGCTTTTGTAGAAGTACCGATGATAGGGTCGCCACCAATACCTATGGCAGTAGAAATACCCAATCCAGCTTTTACAACTTGATCAGCAGCTTCGTAAGTCAAAGTACCAGACTTAGATACGATACCAATTCTTCCTTTTTTGAATACAAAACCTGGCATGATACCAACCTTAGCTTCTCCCGGAGTAATTACACCTGGACAGTTAGGCCCGATCAAGGTCACATCTTTGTTTTCTAAATATTTTTTAGCAGCTACCATGTCCTTCACGGGAATACCCTCGGTGATGGTAATGATAACTGAAATACCTGCGTCCGCAGCTTCCATGATTGCGTCAGCAGCAAATGCAGGTGGAACGAAAATAATTGAAACATTAGCACCAGCCTGGTCCACCGCTTCCTTTACCGTATTAAAAACTGGTTTGTCAAGGTGCTTTTGACCGCCTTTACCAGGAGTTACACCACCTACCACATTACTACCGTACTCGATCATCTGCGTTGCGTGAAAGGTACCCTCAGTGCCTGTAAAGCCCTGAACTATGATTTTTGAATCTTTATTTACTAATACGCTCATGCTATTTCAATTTTGGTGCAAAAATAGGATAATATATGGCATAACCAAAGGTTAAAGCAGAGTTGCGTGCTCTGATTAATCAATAATTGGAGTACACTTTTGAAAGTGAAATTTTTATCGAACTGCTAGCCAAATATTTAGGCAATTTTGGAATACTCGACGGACATGTATTTGTCTATAAACTCACGGACACATCCATCGCCGCCGTCTCTGGTGAGCACCAAATCTACATAAGAGATCACTTCATCGGCTGCGTTGGCCGGACAAGCGGAAATCCCTACTTTTTTCATCGCTGGTATGTCATTCAAATCATCTCCTATGAAGGCCATCTCACTCATTTCCAAATCCAACTCTTTGCACCATTTGGCTAGGATGTCATCCTTTTCTTCGAGTCCAGTATAAATGTGTGTGATGCCTAACATCTTTCCTCTGGCTTGTATGGCACCTCCCGAAAAGCTATGACTCACAATACCCACTCGTATTCCTTTTTTGATAAGCATACGAATACCCAGTCCGTCTCTGGCATGAAATTGTTTGAATTGATGACCTTCTTCGGTCACATTGATACGCCCGTCCGTCATGGTACCATCCACATCTAGTACGAGCATTTTAATTTTCTCAGTGTTGATCATTATTTGTTTTTTGGTTCACAAATTCGTTACAAAGAAACGAGCAATATTGACATTTCAAACAAAACCCCGCTTGCATTTAAGAGACTAACCTTTACGCTTTAGCGAAAAAATAAAATGCAGACAATCATAAAAGATTCCTGATTTAGAATAATTGCTATATTGGCAAACTCAAATATTCACATGCGATTTGCTCTTTGGCGAATTGAACCAATTAAAAGAATAATATGTCAGCAGATGAATCTTTAAAATCCAACCTTGTACCAATTAGCATTATTGGTGGGCTATTTGCAACCTTTGGTTTCATTACCTGGGTCAATGGACCGCTCATTCCTGCGATGCAATCGATTTGCCAACTGACTGACGCAGAAGCATTTTTGGTAGCTTCGGCATCCTACATTTCTTTTTGTGTAATGGCTCTTCCTGCATCATACGTGTTGCAAAAAGTAGGGTATAAGAATGGGATGTCTCTTGGTTTGTTTCTGATGGCGGCAGGAGCACTGGTATTTATTCCTGCTGCATCGTCTAGGGTTTATGCCGTTTTCTTGACTGGTATTTTTATTCAGGGCACTGGAATGACATTACTGCAAACTGCAGCCAATCCATATATTACAATTTTAGGCCCGATTGAAAGTGGAGCCAAGAGAATAGCCATTATGGGTATCTGTAATAAAGCAGCTGGAGTATTTGGCTCTGTGATTTTTGGAGCCCTCCTCTTAGGAGGAATTAAGGAAAAAAATGAACTTATTGCCTCTGCCTCTGGAGCAGAGAAGGAAGCACTCTTGGATACTATGGCTAGCGGGGTGGTAACTCCCTATTTGGTAATGGCCGTCGTGTTAGTAATTATCGCTTTGTTGATTCGAAGAGCCCCGCTTCCAGAAGTGGAACCACAAGAGGAGGAAGTGACTGAAGGAGGAACAGTAAAAAATAGCATTTTCCAATTTCCGCATTTATGGCTAGGGGTGTTAACACTATTTACCTATGTAGGAGCGGAAGTGATCGCTGGAGATTCAATTATAAAGTATGGAATTGCACTAGGTCTTGATAATTCTGAATTTTTTGGATCATTCACACTCATTGCAATGATCGTGATGTATTTGATTGGGGTGGTCTTGATTCCAAAATACATCTCACAAGAGACTGCACTTAAATTGAGTGCAGCACTGGGAATTGTACTTTCCTTTTGCATTCTATTTACCACAGGTTTTATATCTGTACTTTTTGTGGCTTCATTAGGAATAGCTAATGCTTTGGTATGGCCGGCGGTGTGGCCACTTGCTCTCAATAAGCTCGGACGATTCACCAAAACAGGTGCTGCTCTCTTGATTATGGGGATATCCGGAGGTGCAGTAATTCCTCCGCTTTACGGACATTTGGTAGGGGCAAAAACTACCGAATTGATGGAGAAAGGAGTAGAAAATGCTTTGGCCACAGCATCAACGAGTAGCTATTGGATATTGCTTCCATGCTATGTAATTATTTTATATTATGCTTTCTCTGGACATAAACTTGGTCTTAAGAAATAAAGCAATTAAAGATTTTGGGTTAGATAGCCGTCCTGATGGAAGATTGGGGCGGCTTTTTTTGTCTTGTAGAATCAAAAAATAACCACTAGTGTATTTTTTTATGCACTCCACTCCAATTTTGGTACCTTGCATTCCTTGAACTAATTACCAAATTAAAATGATAAAACTCAAAAAATGCATGCTGGTAGGAGCTTTGGTGTCTGCGGGCATGCTGGTGAGCTGCGAATCAACTCAGGATTCCGCTCAAGAAGAAACAGATGTTGTAAGTTTGGACCTCAACCTCAGAGACACAACTGTAGCGCCTAACAATGATTTCTATAGGTACACTAATGGTGGCTGGCTAGACAAAACAGAAATACCTTCCGATCGATCCGCATGGGGAAGTTTTCATGAGCTGTTTGAATACAACGAAAAGGTGCTCAGCTTTGTATTGGACGAGGCTACCAAAGGAGAATTGTATGATGAAAATTCAAACGAAATAAAAGCAGCTAATTTCTATGCCTCTGGCATGGACTCCCTAGGTATCGAAGCACAGGGCGCTGAGCCATTGAAGCCTATGCTGGCTCAAATTGATCAGTTACAGAGTAAGGAAGAGTTGGATGATATTTTAGCTCCATTACAGAAAGTCAGTGTCACAGCGTTCTTTAATGTGTTTGTTGGTATAGATGATAAGCAAACAGATAGCTATATAATGAACGTGACCCAATCAGGATTGGGATTGCCTGATCGCGATTATTATTTTCGAGAAGATCAGACGGGACAAGAGATCATCTCAGGATATAAAGCTTACATGACTAAGTTGTTTGTTTTGGTGGGGGAGGATTCTACTGTAGCGGCAGCTAAAGCAGAAAACATTTTTGCCTTAGAATCTAAGTTGGCCGAAAATTCGATGACTCGACTTGAAAGAAGAGACCCAGATGCTAACTATAACAAGATATCTATTGATGAATTGCAAAAGAATAGTAGCTGGCTGGACTGGAAGTCTTTTTTCTCAGGGATTGGAGTAGACGAGATAGGTGAGCTTAATGTCAATCAATTGGCATACATTTCTCAATTAACTGAAGTTATAGGTGATTCAGAACTTGAAGAGATTAAGGACTATCTGAAAATCAGATTTATTAGCCCTAACACAGCTTATTTGTCGAATGACTTTGTCATGGCTGCATTTGATTTTTACAATAAGCAGTTGTCAGGTCAGCAAGAAATGAGACCAAGAGCGAAGCGAATGGTTAATTCTACCAATGCTAACTTAGGAGATGCCTTGAGCAAGTTGTATGTAGATGAAGTGTTTCCGCCAGAGGCAAAGGAAAAGTGTTTAGAAATGGTGAACAACATCAAGGAAGCTATGCACAAGCGAATTGATCAGCTGACATGGATGAGTGAAGAAACCAAAAAAGAGGCACACACTAAATTGACCAAGCTTAAAGTGAAAATTGGTTATCCGGATGAATGGGAAGACTACAGTAGTATTGACATTTCAAAGGATAGCTACATTCAAAACCGCTGGAATACGAGTACATTCGACAATCAACAAAACTGGGGTAAATTGGGTCAGCCAATCGATCCGAATGAGTGGCATATGGCAGCTTCAGTAGTGAATGCTTATTACAACCCTCCCGCCAACGAGATTGTATTCCCTGCTGGTATTCTTCAACCACCATTCTATAATTACAAAGCGGATGATGCGGTCAATTATGGAGGCATTGGTGCTGTGATAGGTCATGAAATTACCCATGGGTTTGACGATAGTGGTCGTAAATACAATCATGAAGGTGAGTTGAAAGATTGGTGGACAGAAGAAGATGCCGCAGAGTTTGAAAGAAGAGCGCAAGTGATGGTGGAACAATACAACGGCTTTGAGGTGCAGGACACGCTCAATGTAAATGGCGAACTGACTCTGGGTGAGAATATTGCTGACTTGGGCGGAATGCTGATTGCTTATGATGCGCTTCAGATGAATTTTGAAAAAAACGGGAGACCGGGAATTATAGATGATATGACACCTGAACAAAGATTCTTTCTGTCACAAGCTACTCTGTGGAGAGGAAAGTACCGACCACAGTTAGAACAGCAGCTTTTGATTCAGGATACACACTCTCTGGGTAAGTTTAGAGTAAACGGTCCTGTGTCTAGCATGAAAGAGTTTTACGAAGCCTTTGAAATCAAGGAAGGGGATCCTCTGTGGAGGTCAGAAGAAGAGCGGGTTGATATTTGGTAAATCAATCATTTTCACTTAGTTTTTCCTTTACAACAAAACCACAAATAACATGGGTAAAGGAGATGTAAAAACAAAAAAAGGCAAGATTAGCAAGGGGTCTTACGGCGTAAGTAGACCGCATAAAAAGAAAGCAGCTGAACCGGCTCCTAAGGCTAAGTCGAAAGCCAAAAAGAAAAAATAATCCTGTTCCCGATGTCTATCGGGACAGGATTTTTTTTATCCCACTCACAATTCCAATCCATTTTCATAATTTAGCGGTTCGATTGAATCCCAATGAAAAAATCTATTTTCTTTTTCTTCCTGATTGTGAGTGTAATATTGGTTTCAGAGGCTAATGCACAACGAAAAACCTATGTTGGGTTGAAAGGAGGGTATAATTTGTCTACGGCTTATTTCTTTCATTCTTTTTTTGGTTCTGACATCAACACAAAAATGAATGGTGGATTTCAGGGCGGAATCATTGCCATGAATTACATTCGAAACCATATCGGCCTGCAGGCTGAGCTCAATTATTCGCAGAAAGGTTGGATTCAGGAATTTGATGATGGATCACCCAATCTGGTTACGGATTTGAACTATATCGAATTGCCTTTATTAGTAAACATTCATACAGGAAAAGAAAAGCTTCACTTCTTTGCCAACGGTGGTTGCTTCTTTGAATATTTAGTGGGTTCCTCCCAAAGTGAAACTCCAGACTACCAAGCGAATAAATACGCTTTTGATGAGTCCAGAGATCATAAATTGGGTTATGGATTTAGAGGTGGGCTAGGTGCATTTTATGATTTTGATTTTGGTACTTTGCTTCTGGAAAGCAGTGTTTCTTACAGTTTGAGCGATATCCTCGAATTTGAATCATTGAATACAGGTATCCCGAACACTTCAAAAAATATTGTGATTGGTTTTTCAGTGGCTTATATGTTCTCCTTCGGGGAACTATAGGATTCTTCAATCCGCCGCCTTATATTTATAGGTGATACATACTACAACTCACGCTATGAATATCCGATTTCTTAAATATACCATTGTTTTTATTATCCCTGCTGTGGCCTATTTCTCTATCAACGCTTCTGGTTGGTGGACTTTTGGTACGGCGATGCTGGTTTATTTTTTGTTGCCGTTGTTCGAGTTTTTCTTTTCTTCGAACAGAGAAAATTTGGAGAAGGCAGAAGAGGAAATGGTTGCTAAGGATCGAGTTTATGACTACTTACTTTATTTGGTTGTTCCTGTCCAATTTGGTCTCTTGTGCTATTTCGTTTCCGTTATTGGAGTAATAGAAAGCACTAGCCTGGAGTTGACCGGAAGGATATTGTCTATGGGCATCACATGCGGCGCATTGGGAATTAATGTAGCTCATGAGCTGGGTCACAGAAAAAGCAAGTTCGAACAGTTCTTGGCCAAGGCCTTGCTTTTGACTTCATTATATATGCATTTTAATATCGAACACAATAGAGGGCATCACAAGAATGTATCTACTCATGAGGACCCCTCTTCGGCCAGACGAGGGGAGTGGGTCTTCTTCTTTTGGTTTCGCTCCATGATCATGGGATATATCTCAGCTTGGGAGATTGAGGCGGGTCAATTGAGAAAGAAGGGACTAGGGCCAATAAGCTTTCAAAATGAAATGCTACGTTTCCAAGTGATTCAATTGGCATTCTTGGGATTGATCTATTGGTTTTTTGGTTGGCTACCTATGCTGTGTTTTTTGGCCGCGGCATTCATCGGAATCATCCAGTTAGAGACAGTCAATTACATTGAGCACTATGGCCTGAGCCGCACACAAAAGGAGTCTGGTCAATACGAAAGAGTACAGCCCTGGCATTCTTGGAATTCTAATCATACACTAGGCAGATTGTTTCTTTTTGAGCTGTCCAGACATTCTGATCATCATTACCTGGCCAGTAGAAAGTATCAAATTCTGAGACATCATGAAGCTAGTCCGCAAATGCCTACGGGGTATCCGGGAATGATGCTTTTGTCTATGGTGCCCCCGTTGTGGTTCATGGTCATGCACAAGCAGATTGCGCAGTTATCAAAGTAAGAAAGGTAACACTATAGTCTGGCGTATTCTTTAACAAACTCCAGAGCGCGTTCGTCCATCCAGGAAGCTTTTGACCCCAGCTTAAAGAAGCCCACATGTCCACCTTTTCTTGGAGTTTCCAAGTGCAGGAACTCGTGATACTTACAGGCCTTATATGGGTAACATTTTTCACCAAGTAAGGGGTCATTTTTGGCGTTGACAATCAGCGCAGGTAATCGAATGCCTGGGTAATTGAGATCTGAAGTAGCTGTTCTATAAAAGTGCCTGCTATTTTTAAATCCGTGTAGTGGCGCCGTATAACGTTCATCAAACTGCCCGAAAGAAACTATGTCATCGATTCCATCAATGTTCACCTCTTTAGGATATTGTTTATGTTTTTGTTTGACCTTTCTGATCATTTTTTTGAGAAATCGCTGCTTAAAAAACCAGTTTTCCCTAAAGGTAAGTTGGTGAGCACTATCCCAAAGGTTGCAAGGTACCGAGAAGGTAGCCGCAGCCACAATATGTTTGGGAACACCTGGCCCGTATTCACCCAGATATTTCAGTGTAGTACTGCCTCCCATAGAAAAACCAACAAGCACGATTTTTTTATACCTCCGAGTGTCTATGGCATGAGTGATTACTTGTTCTAGATCTTCGGTGTCACCGTGATGATAAAGCCGTAGATTTCTGTTGATCTCACCGCTACAGGATCTATAGTTCCAGGCCAGTACATCGTATTCATTTTGATTGAAGTGTCTCGCACAACTTTTTACATAGTGCCGATGAGAATTTCCTTCCAGGCCGTGAGATATGATTACCAACCTTTCGTGTCCCGAACGAATCCAGTCTAAGTCTAGGAAGTCCCCGTCTGGGGTGTCGATCCGTTCTCGGGCATAATTGACTCCTTTTATTTTTCTGAATAGACTAGGGATAATGGTCTGTAGGTAGCCATTTTTATAGAAGTCCCTGGGGGAGTTGTATGAAGAGTAACCGAAGATTGACATAATTCTCAATACAATTTATACAAAGTTGGTTAGCTATATCAAATAAATTGAAAGAGGATTAACGGTTTGGCTATTTGATCTTTTGGATATCTTCTGGTTTTGGGTTAAAAAAGTATATTTTATTGACTCTAGTCATCTGATCATACTCTATTTTTGAGAGCTTAAAGGAAAAAAAATGGCGGATTATATTCTAGGCATAGACATTGGAGGTACATATACCAAATTTGGCCTTGTAGATAAAAAAGGAAAAGTCAGTAGCGAAGGATCTTTCACTACTCATGCACATGAGAAGGTTGAAATTTTTCTTGGTGAACTGAAGAAACAAGTATTGCCAGTTTTAGAAGGAAAATCCGTTGTAGGAATTGGAGTAGGAGCACCCAATGCCAATCACTTTGATGGAACAATCAAACAGGCCGCCAATATTGCATGGGGTGATGATGTGCCTTTACGCAAGTTGATCGGGGAACTATTTGATCTGCCAACGATTGTGACCAACGATGCCAGTGCAGCCGCTATTGGTGAAATAAAATTCGGTGGAGCTAAAGGCATGAAGGACTTTGTGGTTTTCACCTTGGGCACAGGCTTGGGTAGTGGATTTGTTGTAAACGGTGAGATCGTTTATGGTCATAGTGGGTTTGCAGGAGAAATTGGCCACGTTAGTGTAAATCCAGACGGCCGTTACTGTGGATGTGGGCGGAGAGGTTGTCTCGAAACTTACGTATCTGCCACGGGTATCAAAAAGACCGTTTTCAAAATGATGGCTGACTATACTCGCCCTAGTGTATTGCGCGATGTTAGTTATAATGATATGACGGCTGAAATGATAACGAATGCTGCCAGAGACCATGACTATATCGCGATTAAGGCTTTCGAATATACCGGTCAAATATTTGGCCAAAAACTAGCAGACACCGTGGTACATACGAGCCCGGAGGCTATTTTCCTTTTTGGGGGATTAGTGAATGCAGGAGATTATCTGCTTGATCCAGCGACATATTATATGGAAAAGTTCATGTTTAAGCCCTTCAAAAAAACAGTGAAACTACTTCCTTCTTCTCTCATGGATAGGAACGCTGCGGTTCTTGGCGCGGGAGCTTTGGGTTGGGAAGAATTCGGTAAAAAATAAGGATACAAGCTTGGCGTAATTTTTGCTTTTAGCGGGCTGGAATTACAATGAATTATGATGGCAAGATTACCCCTGCTGATTTTACTTTTTCTTTGCTCTTTTTTGGTCCATGCACAGCAGCTCACCGTTCGTGATGAAGTGAGCCAAATGGGGATTGATAAAGCCAGTATTTTATCTCAAAATTCGAAAAGCACATTTGTTACCAATGCGCAAGGGCAGGTGACGTTGGAGCCAAGCGTGGCGAATGAGAGGCTAATCATTGATCATCCCTCTTACAAACCCGTGCTGATAGCGGGTATGACCACAGATACCACGGTCTATCTCACTGAACAAATAATAGAAATAGATGAAGTAGTAATCTCAGCCAATAAATGGGAGCAGGACAGAGAAGAAGTTCCTAACGAGATTCTGATTATTTCCGCCAAACAAATCGAAAGAAACAACCCACAAACGTCAGCAGACATGTTGGCGCAGTCCGGGCAAGTATTTGTTCAGAAAAGTCAGATGGGCGGAGGAAGCCCCATGATTAGAGGTTTTTCAGCGAATGCGGTCTTGATCGTGTTAGATGGTATTCGGATCAACAATGCCATTTACCGCGGAGGTAACCTTCAAAACGTTATTATGCTCGATCCCAATTTGTTGTCCGGATCAGAGGTGATTTTTGGGCCGAGTTCTTCGGTTTATGGTAGCGACGCTTTGGGAGGCGTGATGGATTTTCATACGATAAGACCTGCCTACACTGATAGTAAGAGCTTGCAGTCGCATGGCGCAGGAATGATGCGATTTTCTACAGCTAATCTTGAAAAAACCAGTCATTTTCATGTGAATGTACAAAACAACAAATGGAGTAACACTTTAGGTTTAATCTATGGTGATTATGAAGATTTAAGAGCTGGAGGTAATCGTCCTGCTGACTATCCGGATTTCGGAAAAAGGCTCGAGTATATAGAGCAAATGGGAGGACAAGATGTAATCATTCAGAAGGATGAAGTAAATAAGCAGCGATTCTCTGGTTATCATCAGTACAACATCATGAATAAACTGAGCTACAGGATATCTAAAGAATCCGAATTGATGTATACGTTGTATTATACCACTTCTTCTGATATTCCACGCTATGATAGACTCATTGAGCGGGACGAGAATGATGTGCTTAAGAATGCCGAATGGTATTATGGACCGCAAAAATTTTTACTCAATGCTATCACCTTTTCTAACTACAGCTCCAATTTCTTATACGATGGTGTGAAAGTCATTCTTTCCAACCAAAGAGTAGAGGAAAGTAGGAACGACCGAAAGTATCAATCCAGCAGCTTTCGATCCAGGACGGAAGAAGTGAATGTGTACGCCTTGAATATTGACCTAGATAAAAAAATATCCGTCAGAAGTGAATTATACTATGGGCTTGAACTTTTGTATAATGATGTGAGTTCCTCTGCTTATCTAAAAGACGTAGATACTGAGGCAATATCCCCCACCTCTACACGCTATCCAGATGGGGGTAGTAAGTACTCATCAGCTGCCGTATACGGGAACTTTAAGTCTCGATTGAGCGACGCAGTAGTTTTTACCGGCGGGCTTCGATATACTTATGTACACCTGGATGCTAAGTTTGAGGATAAAACGTTCTTCAATTTCCCATACGATGAGATTGAATTGAAAAATGACGCTTTGAGTGGTTCGCTCGGGTTGGTGGTCAGCCCAATCAATAACTTGAGATGGAATTTGATCCTTTCAACTGGATTTAGATCACCCAACGTGGATGATGTAGCGAAGGTATTTGATTCAGAACCAGGCAGTGTAGTGGTGCCTAATGAAGACCTGTCACCGGAGTACACACTCAACTATGAAACCGGAATAAACTGGAAAATTGCAGATAGAATCACAATAGAAGGTAGTTTGTACTACACTCAGCTGAGAGATGCGATGGTCAGGAGACCTTTTACATTCAATGGACAACCGACTGTGATTTACGACGGAGTGCAAAGCGATGTTGAAGCTTTGGTCAATGTGGGAGAGGCTTATCTATGGGGGTATTCTATAGGGCTATCTGCCAAGCTCTCAGATCGTGTGGTACTCAAAGCGCGTGTCAATAACAACGACGGAGAAGACGAAGTGGAGCACATACCGTTGCGACATACCAATCCACTATTTGGGAATGTGTCTTTGAGCTATCGAACAAAAAAAATGACGTTGGAAGGTTATACCAACTTTCAGGGCAAAAGAACCTGGGAAGATTTAGCGCCAAGCGAACAAGCCAAAACCCATCTCTATACAGCTGAAGGTTCCCTGGCGTGGTATACTTTGAATATTCGATCTTCCTATCAGATCAGTGAGCGACTGAGTGCCACTGCTGCTTTAGAGAATATTCTGGACAAACACTATCGTCCTTATTCCTCGGGTATTAGTGCACCGGGTATCAATGGTATTTTGAGCGCACGATATGCTTTCTAGTTAATCTTAGTCTCGAAGTCTAGGTTTTTCTCTTTCTATAAATCCATACTGAGGGTTAGCCTCGTACATATCCCGAACTTGTCGAACAACAGGCGTTTGGGAGATAAGCAGTATATTGAGAATAGTACAAAAATTAATGGACAGATGGCTAGAAGTATAACACTCAGAGGAAATATAAAAGCTCCGAATTTTGATCTGGAGGATATATTTGGAAACAAGATCAATCTTCGCAATTATCGTGGCAAGCGAGTATTCGTAGGTTTCTTCAGGCATGCGGGCTGTCCTTTTTGTAATCTGAGAGTAAACAAGCTGGAGTCTGCTCAAGCTCAGCTCAAAGAAAAGAATATGGAAATGATCTTCTTCTTTGAGTCAACTAAAATGAGGCTGCTGGCTAGTAAGTATCATACCGACATCCACACCATTCCTATGATTGCTGACCCAGAGAAAGAAACTTATAATCTTTATGGAGTAGAAAATTCACCACTCAAATCAGCCAAGAGCCATTTTATGTCCTTGATCCAAACCGCCATCAAAGCCAAGCTGAAAAGCCTGCCGGTGCACTGGATGGCTGACAACGAATCCATCAATACTATACCTGCAGAATTCCTAATTGATGAAGAAGGAGTAATCAGAGTGGTACATTACGCCCGTGACCTGACAGATGAATTATCTACGGATCTGATTACCCAATTTGCAGAAGAGGGGGTGAGGAAGGCGGCGGCTGGGGTTTAGGTTTTTCTAAATGATAACGTCCCAGATAAGCACGTGCCTCTGGGTTTTATTTGTTTCTCCTAAGTTATCGGATTAACAGTCTAAGAAAACTTAGAGGCATGTGCTATATCGTTTGTTAGCCAACGTCTTCGTTTTTGTAGCTAATTCTTGAAATGTTAAAGTAGGATGTTGGATGGAGTTTGTCGTTGAATATTTGCTCAAAATCTGGTTGTTTATTTTCGACAGTTTCATCAAAAAGCTGATTTCTCATTATTCGTGCTTGTCTCCCAGCTGTATGAGCTATGAAATCGGCAACCTCTAGTCCTGCAAAGAAGGAATCTTTCAATATTGTATTGTAATTGACAGGTATCTTTTGTTTTTGGTTGTTTTGAGGTGTTTTGGCCATAAATTCTTGCTTGATTGCTGGGATTAACCTTTTGTTCTCTTCAATAAGAATGAGTATATCAAACCATTTCATTTTGTTTGAAACCTCTTTAATTCGATTCCAAATACAGGCTGCAATTACGTTCTCGATTCTTTCATTGATTTTATTAATTGTTTGATCTGTGCATGTTATTGCAAATCTTCCAAAAGAATACTCTGTAAAGAATTTATTGAATGAGTCAATCAGATTTTTAGGTGTAGGTTGAGGTAAATCAGCTGCATGTAGAGTGTGTTCAACTTCTCCAAAAAATTCTCTCTTGAGGTTGTGCCATGGATATTCAACAAGATCATAATAGTCAATGCATGGAACAATTAAGCCTCCAAATCCAAAGAATGGCATATTAGTATCATTGAAACTCTCCTCACCAGTTTCATCAATAAATACTAATAAAGTGTTAGGATTTACCTTATAGGGTTCACCATTCTCAGGGTGCATAATGAGTGGGCCATTGATCGAAATTTCAATTCTTACTTTTTCTGTTTCTTCGACTGGCATCTGTGATGGCTAATGTAGTTATATGTAACATAATGTGCTATGCATCACAAATCTAACCGATTTTTAATGTTCATAAAACCTTGAATAATGACATGTCGTTGGCTGCAACACCTGAGTAAAACTATATCCCATGTTATAATCATACTTACAAAAAAATAATCTTTTTAATATTGCCGCATGTATACCATTAGCCCTTTAGACAAAGCTGATTATCAGGAAATGATAACCCTATGGGAAGCCTCCGTACGAGCTACCCATGATTTCTTGCCTGAGTCGAGAATATTAGAGTTGAAACCCCTGATACTCGATCAATACTTTGATGCCGTACAGTTGTGTGGCGTGAAAGAAGAGGGACAATTATTGGGTTTTCTGGGTATACATGAGACTGATATAGAAATGCTCTTTATTCATCCGGAGGCTAGGGGGAAAGGAGTAGGCAAGACCTTACTACTCCATGCAGTTGAAAACTTGAATTGCACCAAAGTAGATGTGAATGAGCAAAACCAGCAGGCCGTAGATTTCTACTTATACATGGGATTCCAAATCGCCGGCCGCTCACCCCTTGATGGCCAGGGAGAACCGTATCCCATTCTACATTTAAGTTTACGGTAGTATCTAACTCTGGCCTTGAATTAGTTTTGTTAAGAAATTCAGGCATTGAAGATTGTGATGAAATCCATTGTTTGATCCCGATGCAAATCGGGAGAGTTTGGATTTCAATATATAGAACAGCCTGAATTTCAGAAATTTATTCATCGCCTTGTTCTTTTTTGTTTCGTTTTTTGGAACAAGCCAAAAAATGAAAGTATCTTAACTAGGCTTAGATACTGTAAGGAAAACCATGTCATGAGGGTATTTTTTCGCCTATAATATCCCAAATTTCACCTTTCATTCGTCTTTTATTAAATTGTATTGTCATGCTGAGGTACTCGAAGCAGACAATAAGCAAGATAAATGCACTATGCCTACCATAAAATTCACTGCGAATCTCAAACGATTTTATCCTGAGCTTAAGGAGATAGAACTGGAATCTTTGGATTTGAATGAAATCCTTGATCAGCTGGAAAGTAAATTCAAAGGTGTCAAGGACTATGTGGTAGACGAGCAAGGACAACTCCGTAAGCACGTCAATATTTTTATTGGAGACGAATTGATTCAAGATCGAATCAAACTCAGCGATGCGGTAAAACCAACAGACGAAATCTATATCATGCAAGCCTTATCAGGCGGCTAAACCAAAAACTTAAACTCATGTCAAAAACTAACTTACTACTCGGAACAAGAAAAGGATTGATCATTTATCAACAGTCTGGAGCAGATTGGACGCATCAGTCTACCCATTTCTTGGGTATACCCGTTTCACTGACTTTAGTAGATGAGCGTACTGATACTTGGTGGGCCTGTTTGGATCACGGACACTGGGGATGCAAGTTGCATCGAAGTACGAACCAGGGAAAGAACTGGGAGGAAATAGAAGCACCTAAGTTTGCCGAAGGCATGGAAGTAAAGGAAGGCGTGCCAGCAGCGGTGAAGTACCTCTGGGCTATGTCTCATGGCGGTAAGGATAAGTCAGAGGTTTTGTATATCGGTACCGATCCAGGCGCTTTATTCAAGTCTACGGATAACGGTGACACCTGGCAGCTCGTGGAATCTCTATGGAACCATCCATCCAGAGAGAAGTGGTTTGGTGGAGGTCGTGACAATCCGGGTATCCACTCAATCGTAGTTGACCCTCGAGACTCTAATCATATTTATGTGGCCGTAAGCTGTGCTGGGGTGTTCGAAACTTTTGACGCAGGTGAGACCTGGCAGTCTGCCAACAAGGGATTGAAAGCTGATTTTCTTCCAGACCCGAATTCTGAAATTGGGCAGGATCCTCACATACTCAAAGCTTGCCCGACTAATCCAGATGTGCTGTGGCAGCAGAATCACTGCGGCATATTTGTAACCATTGATGGCGCAAAAAACTGGAAAGAGGTAAGTGAAAAAGAAGGGCCGGCTAATTTTGGCTTTGCGGTAGCCATCAAGCATGATAACTCTAATCAGGCTTGGGTGGTACCTGGTATCAGCGATGAGATTCGTGTGGCTGTGGATCAGGCCTTGGTGGTTTGCAGAACGGATGACGGTGGTCAAACCTGGAAGGAGCAAAGAACGGGTTTACCTCAAGAAAATTGTTTCGATATCGTATACCGGCACTGTCTGGATATATCTGGGGATAGTTTGGTTTTTGGTACCACTACTGGTAATGTTTACTACTCGAATGATCTTGGAGAAAATTGGAAGCAACTTTCCTCAGACTTACCGATGGTTTATTCCGTGGAGATAGCGGAGTGATTTAGACTTTTTGCTTTCAACTCAAAAAGCCGACCGTTTATCATGCCAGGCTGCCATAATACATAGAGCTTTTGGGTTTTGATTTGAGTTGTTGATAATTTGGTGTTAAACTAAAATCAAACACATGAAAAAGCCCTTTCTCTCATTGACCCTTGCACTTTTCTTTTGCATACAATCTTTTGCTCAGTCTCAGGATGTTGATCTGAAGGCGCTGGATACCTATTTTGAAAAAATGACAAAAGATTGGGATGTGCCCAGTATGAGTATAGGCATAGTGAAAGATGGTGAATTGGTTTTTGCGAAAGGATATGGCGTGAAGGAAGTAGGTAAGAAGGGTGCACCTGATAAAAATACTTTATATGCTATTGCCTCTAATTCAAAAGCCTTCACTGCCGCTATCATTGCTCAGCTGGTAGAAGAAGGAAAGTTAGACTGGAATGGAAAAGTGAAGGATTACTATCCCGAATTTGAACTGTATGATCCTTGGGTGACTGCCCATACTACGATGAGAGATATTTTGAGCCACCGCGTAGGTCTGGGGACATTTAGTGGGGATATCATATGGTACAAGAGCGACTTTACTAATGAGGAAATTCTTGCGAGAATCAAGAATATACCTCCGGCCTTTGATTTTAGAGCAGGGTATGGATATTCCAACCTCATGTACATTACCGCGGGCGAAGTGATTCGCAAGGTCACAGGCAAAAGCTGGTCTCAGAATGTGAAAGAAAGAATATTAATGCCGTTAGGGATGAGTCGAACCATCACCGGTCCAAGCGCGTTAGAATCTGTAGGAAACTACGCCACGCCACATGCCCGAAATAACGAGAAAAACATCCCCATTGTTTGGGAGGATTGGGAAGAAATTGGTGCTTTAGGAGGGTTGATCTCAAGTGTGGAGGATCTCTCCAAATGGATGATAGCCAATATGAACCATGGTGTGAGTGGGTCCGATACACTTTTTAGCGCGAGCTCTAGAAACCTAATGTGGACTCCACACAACAATTTTGTGGTGGATCATACCAAGTCTAATGATTTTGGTCGTCATTTTAGTGGATATGGTTTAGGCTGGGGAATCAGCGATTACCACAATAATCTGAGAATTGGACATACTGGAGGTTACGATGGTATGCTTACTGCTTTCACTATGTTGCCTAACCAAAAACTAGGTGTAATTGTATTGACCAATGGAATGAAAAGCCCAATGATGGCAGCAACTTACTATGCTCTGGATCAGTTTTTGGGAGTAGATGGGCCGGATTGGTCAGAGCGATACCTAAGCAGAATGGGAGCAACTGAAGAAGATTCTAGAATCACAGAACGCAAAACTAAACGGGTGAAAGGAACCAAACCTTCGCTTGATTTGAATAAGTATGTAGGAACTTACAAGGCGGATATTTATGGTGATATCAAAGTAACCCTCGAGAAAGGGGAGTTGCGTTTAGACTTTCCAAATGCCAAAGCACTTTCAGCGACACTCAAGCATTGGCATTATGACGTATGGGAAATCGATTGGGATATAGAGCATGCTTGGTTTAGCTTTGGAACTGTGCAGTTCAATATGGATAACAATCTCAAGATTGAAAGGATGACCTTTGACGTACCAAATGATGATATTTTCTTCGACGAGCTGATTCCAATCAGAGTTGACTGATCAATTGATCATTTCTCCTTTTTCAAGCTTCTTTTTGATATCGGTGAGTACGTCGTCTAGCTTATCTGCGGAATAGTAGAGGTGATCAATCATTTCTCTTTTTTCATTTTCCTCAATTTCTCCCTTGAGGAGTTTAGTGAGGCCAAGGATGTTGGCTAAAGGGCCCCTTACAATGTGGGCGTTCAAGAAGGAATACTCCTTGAGTTTTACATCTTTCTTTTGAATCACACTGGTTCGTTCTTCCACAATCTGCTCAAGATTATTGTTGAGGATTTCTAGCTCTAGTGCCTTTTCTTTTATTTCTCTGTTTTTGTCTTTGAGTAGTCGATTGAGACGAGCCTGCTTTTTCACCTGATAATAAAACAATATGGCGATGATGCTAATTAGAAGCAAGATAACGGCTATCCCGGCAATGATGGTCCTTTGATATCTAACTATCTTTTGACTGGTTTCCTTTTCTTTTAGTAACTCAGCTTGTAGACGCTGACTTTCTTCAAACTCGAACTTGGCCTGAATAGTTTGTAGTTGTTTTTCTTTGGCGATATCAAAAACTTCACTAGACAATTTATGCAGCTTCCTCATTGAGATGAATGCAGCCTCAAAATTGTTTTGTGTGGAGTCTGTTTTGTATTGCAAGGCTAGTGCCTGTAGTTTGAGTTCCTTGGCATTTACTTTTTCAGCATATTTGATGGTTTCATTCACCCATAATTTTGATTGATCAAATTGGCTGTTAGCTACAGATATTTTTGCCTTTTCCAAAGCAATGCCAGACATGCCCAAATAGTCTTCCCGTTGCTGATAAATCTGATTAGCCTGATTGAGGTATTTAAGTGCTGAAATGTAATTTTTTTGTTGAGCTAAAACTTTTCCGATGCCGGTTTTTGCATAGGCAATGGTTCGAGGCCGATTTTCTTCTTTGGCCATTTGTTCTGCAATTTGAAAATGATTGATGGCCGAATCCAGATAGTTTAGTCTATAGTAGATCTGTCCCAGATTAACATAGGACATAATTGGCTTTCTGCCTCTTAGGTATTTGTTTTTTAGCGCTAAGGATTTTTTGTGGTATTGAAGTGCCTCATGATATTGAAATTTCTTTTCATACAGTTCTCCAATATTATTATAGGTAATGAAAATGCCCATTTGATACTGGGTTTCTTCGTAGATCTTTAGCGAGGCCAGATAAAATTCAAGAGCAGTATCATATTCACCTATAGTAAGTAGGGAGCTGCCTACCAAATTCAAACCACGTGCATAGCCATTCTGATAGTCAATTTGTTTAGCCAATTCATATCCCATTGTAGCATATTTTCTGCCTTTGTCGGGGTTGGTATTTATCACCTCGTAAGCAATAAGGTTGTATAAATCGACCTTTACGGAGTCTTGAAAGGGATGGGAGGTGGCGGCCTTCTCTAAGCTGTCTATTTTTTGCTGCTGAGCAGAGAGCTCATGGGCAAGGATACCAATTATAAACAAGGAAAGGATTTGGCGCATCCTTAAAAATAAGTATTGAAGATTAGCTATTCAACCTATTTCATAGATAATCCGTCTTATCTTTGAGTCCAACATCGCTGACTCCAATCAAATATTAATAAATGACAAATTCTTCGAATACTAAACTCGTAGACTCATGGAATCGAGAGATTGATTATCTCCGAATAGCAGTGACTGATCGATGTAATTTGAGATGTTTTTATTGCATGCCAGCGGAAGGTATTGACTACCTGCCTAAAAAAGAGCTTCTTAGTTATGAAGAAATTATCCGTTTAGCTACGGTATTTGCTTCCCTGGGTGTTAAGAAAATCAGACTTACGGGTGGAGAACCATTTTTAAGAAAGGATTTTATATCCTTATTGAGAAATCTAAAGAGAATTTCAGGAATAGAAGCTGTACATATTACTACCAACGGGGTACTTACGGCACCTTATCTAAATCAAATGAAGGATATTGGAGTGGATGGCGTTAACCTGAGTTTGGATAGTTTAAATAGAGAAAACTTTCACAAGATTACTCGAAGGAATGAATTCGACACCGTAATGGAAACACTGGATGGGTTGACACATCATGGATTTAACACTAAAATCAATATGGTGGTGATGCACGGTAAAAACACTCATGAGGTGATTGGTATGGCTCAACTTGCCAGCGACCGTGAGATAAGTGTTCGGTTTATTGAAGAAATGCCATTCAATGGTTCTAATATGTCTACGTCTCAAAAAAACTGGAGTCATATGCGTATTCTGGAAGAACTTAAAGGAGCCTTTCCTTCACTGAAAAAGTTGAATTCTGACCCTAGCAATCCAGCATCTTTGTATCAGGTGGAAGGGCATGTTGGAAATTTGGGTATTATACCGGCCTATTCCAGGACGTTTTGTGGTGCGTGCAACCGGATTCGACTTACCGCTACCGGAACAATTAAAAACTGTCTTTATGATGAGGGTGTTTTAGATATCAAAGCACTCATGAGAAGCAATGCTACTGATGACCAGCTACGAGAAATGTTGATGGAAACAGTTCAAAAAAGAGAAAAGGATGGATTTGCTGCTGAACGCAACCGAAAGGTAGACAAGAATATTTCTGAATCTATGTCTTCTATTGGCGGTTGATCAATGCACGGTCATGATCTTCATCATACCATGTTCAGATTTGAAACTGAATTTCGAATTTTCGTATGCGTAGAACTTAATGCCAAGTACTAATACAGCAGAAACATCATTTTGAATAGCAGTCCCGGTAGGTATAGTCAAAGGAGCTGTCAGAGGCTGCGTAGGAATTCTAAGTACAGGTAGCATAGTGGTTTCGTATATTCCCACCTTGGCATGTTGTACTTTGTTGCAAATAGCTACTTGTTCTCCATTTCTTTCAAAGTCAGACACCGATATCAGACGTGCACAAATTTTAAAGTTGGTAGCCTCCTTAGGAATGTTAAGTTCTTGCTCCGGAATGAAAGCAGGAACATGCAAGATCACATGGCCTTTATGGGCGCCCTCTCGTAAATAGAATTTAGAAGTTACTCCAGCAGTAAAGGCATTCTCTGTGTTGAATTCAAAATCTTCAAGAGATTGTTTAGCATTCCTGACAGATAGAAGATTTGATGTTGAATCAAACCCCTTGTTGATTACTGAGGCCAATCGCTTGGAACAATAAGACTCAGTCATTTCTTGCATCTCCGGGCCTAATGAAGAAAAAATGGCTTTGCTCATTAAAGTAGCAACGCCATAATTATTCTTGTTGATAAGTTCTGTTGATTCTGAAGCCTGTGATTTGGAGTTCAAGCGGCTTTCCTGTGGTTGGGCTAGTGTACCTAGCCCTTCTCCGGAAAATTGGAAAGTGCTACGTAATTCTAAATTTCGTGACATAGTGGATTCTGGTTGATAATTGCTGAGAGCAATCAGGTTTTAACTTTTCTCAATAGCACTAGTAAGTTGTAAAAATTAATTTAAATATGCAAGTTGAAACACCTTAATATCAGCGTGTTATGAAAAGTAGAGATGAGATTAAGTGTATTGCTGAACGAATTTTAGGTAAAACCTTCAATGTATAGGTAATTTACTTATGAGTTGAGATGGCATTCTTGCAGGAAAAAGTACTCTCCTTTATCGCCTTCATCACGAAGTAACTTTGTACCTGACCGATGTTGTCAAGCGCAGCCAATTGATTAGAAATGAATAGTTGGTAATCCTCCATATTTCTTACTACTACTTTGAGGAGGTAATCAAAATTACCGGATAGGTGATTGCATTCTAGAACATGATACAAGTCCTGAACTCCTTCTTCAAATTTTCGAAGATTTTCCTTTGAGTGCTCCTTCAAGGTTACACTACAATAGGCCACTAACTGAAACCCTAAGTTTTTGGGATTAACAGAGATCGTATAATTTTCAATAATTCCATTTCTCTCCATTTTCTTTATTCTTTCGTAAACAGGCGTAATGGTCATCCCCACGGCGTCGGCTATATCCTTCATTTTGGTTTTAGAGTCCTTTTGAAGTATTTCTAATATTTGAAGGTCTGTGTTGTCTATTATCATTTTTTCTGTCTCTGGGTAAAAATTAGAGTGTTTTTAGATTTTTTTACTACTAATTGATTAATATTTGGAATGTAAATCTATGATATACAAATATTATAGATTTATTATTCATTATTGTTATAAAGAGCAATAATGAAACAGCAGTTTAGCCCCGAAAGTTTGATGATGTCACACGGGTATGATCCCAAATTATCCGAAGGAGCCATCAAGTGTCCAATTTTTCAAACTTCAACCTTTGTGTTCAACTCAGCGGAAGAGGGCAAGGCCTTCTTTGAGGTGGCCTATGGCTTGAGAGAGCAAGAAAAGGGAGAAGAGTTAGGGTTGATCTATAGCAGGCTAAATAATCCTGACCTTGAAATATTAGAGAACAGATTGTGCCTATGGGATGGAGCTGAAGACTGCGCAGTTTTTGAGAGTGGTATGTCAGCCATTTCGACTTGCCTCATGGAATTTTTAAAGCCTGGTGATCTTTTGCTTTATAGCTCACCAGTCTATGGTGGTACGGACCATTTCATCAACCAGATATTGACCAAATTTGGTATTCATGTAGTTGGATTTTATCCTGACAGCACTAAGGAAGAAATTGAAGCTATAATAGTGAACTCTGGTCACGCGGATCGATTGGCTATGATTTATATTGAAACCCCTGCCAATCCTACCAATAGTTTGATTGACATGCAAATGTGTCGACAACTTGCCGATCAATTTTCCAAAGAAGATCAACCAGTGTATCTCGCAGTGGACAATACTTACATGGGGCCTCTATGGCAGCACCCATTGAAGCATGGGGCCGACTTTGTGCTTTATTCAGCCACTAAGTATATAGGAGGGCATAGTGATGTAATAGCGGGTGCATGCTTGGGTTCAAAAGAGAACATGGTACGCATTAAAGGGCTAAGGACCTTCCTTGGCAACATGGCAGGTCCATGGACAGGTTGGCTGTTGATGAGAAGTCTAGAGACCCTGAAAGCCAGAATGGAACTGCAGGCAGTTAACGCGTCAAAAGTGGCAGCTTTCCTTAGAGACCATAGCTTGATTAATAAAGTGTATTACATGGGATTTCTAAAAGAAGATGATCCCGCACAATACGAAATTTATGAAAGGCAATGCAACGCTGCAGGGGCAATGATTTCATTTGAAATAGAAGGAGGCGAAGAGGAAGCGTTTCAGTTTATAAATAAATTAAAATTGATCAAGCTCGCGGTCAGTTTGGGAAGTACAGAGTCCCTCATACAGCATCCAGGTACGATGACTCATGCTGGAGTAGATCCCGAGGAGAAGTTGAGAATTGGGATCAAAGAGAACTTAATACGTTTGTCAGTAGGAGTAGAAAACCCAGAAGATTTAATTTGGGATTTGAAACAGGCACTGACACTAGAATTAGATTTAGCATAACCCAAAGTGATGGCTTCGGGGCGTTGCTCCGGAGTCATATTTTTCTATGGTATAATCCTGAAAAATTCGATCCAT
The DNA here is from genome assembly GCF_965233835.1 of Reichenbachiella sp. Taxonomy (GTDB): domain Bacteria; phylum Bacteroidota; class Bacteroidia; order Cytophagales; family Cyclobacteriaceae; genus Reichenbachiella. The sequence goes on along the minus strand of NZ_OZ247585.1, from coordinate 4,195,948 downwards.
TCTTTTGAATCAGTTTTTGGTATGGGTCAGAGTTTACAAAAGCTTCTAACGTCTCATTATCAAAGGCACTGAAGATCAAAACATGACTGAGTAAAAAGTTGATGGTTTTCATCCTCTCCTTTCCTTTTTGCAATCCCACGATAGCCGATTTGCTTCCGATAAAATATGGAAAGACTTCCTGAGAAGTAGCATAAGCTATTAACTGTTCAATATGTTGAGCATTTCCCTCTTCATTCATATGAACCAAGAATTTTAACTTGCCGTCGTATTTCAAGGCAGGAGGATTTTCTTCTGTTTGATTTTGCTGCTTCATAAAACCAAATTGAAAGTGTTTGACGGCTGCAGTTCTTAGCAGACTTTTGACTTGAAATAGCTTTACGGAGAGCATGTTCAGTAGGCTTTGTGCCTTTGGATATCTCACCACAAGTAGCATATCTCGTTGCAACCTGTCATTACTTACCAATACCTTTTCCAACTGACCTTTGAAAATGGGATAGGCTCCAACAGCCTTCACATGTTGATAAGCGAGACGATTATATAATCCGTAGAGCCAACCTCTTTTTAGGTCAAACCAATTAATAGCCCACAGTGCCTCATCCAATCGAGTATCAGAATTAGTACTAATGACAGAAGCAGTAGTTTTATGGGCAATCTCAGCACTGATAATCTTTTTTTGACTCATAGGTATTGCTCTCTGAGAATGTTGGCTACTTTTTGCACCCCAGTACCACCTTTTTCTTCAAACAAAAAGAGGTTTGGTTCTGGAGCTACTTCGGGCATGTTAGGGTCGATGATATATTTGGGTATGTTGGGTCGCGTATGGTGCATCAGTCCAGCAGCAGGATATACTGCTAGCGAAGTACCTACAATCAAGAAAATATCAGCTTCTCTTGCTTCCTTGATAGCTACGTCCATCATAGGAACCATTTCGCCAAACCAAACAATGTGTGGACGGAGCTGCGAACCCTTTTCACATTTATCGCCCGGGTTTAGTTCCCATCCCTCCATATCGTAGACTAGTGATTCATCTACAGTACTTCTGGATTTGAATAATTCTCCATGTAAATGTACAACCTGCGAAGACCCAGCCTTTTCGTGCAGGTCGTCAACGTTTTGAGTGACTATCATCACTTCAAAATCTTTTTCTAAATCTGCAAGAGCTAGGTGCCCTTTGTTCGGTTCGGCTGTTAAGGCTTGCTTTCTTCTTTGGTTGTAAAAGTCCAGTACCAAGTCACGATTGGCCGCCCATCCTTGAGGTGAGGCGACTTTCATTACGTCATGACCTTCCCATAGGCCATCAGCATCGCGAAAGGTTCTGATGCCGGATTCCGCACTAATTCCAGCACCTGTGAGTACAACTATCTTTTTCAATTTTTTTAATTTAAAGATAACTAAAGCAACTCATTGGCTTTATCCTGTATCAATTGCCAGGACTCTTCGACATGATTTTGTTGAACATAGGTCTGGCCGATGACCATGCGAAGTGCATACTTGCCTTTTACTTTCGTGTGTGTCAAATAAGCTTCACCAGAACTGTTGATTGCCGCCACCAGATTCGCATTTAGTTTATCCAGTTGTTCTTCATTTTTTTCTGAAGCGATCCCTCTAAAGCAAACTACATTCAGCTTAGGCTCAATGACAAGTTCAAAATGCTCATTTTCATTTACCTGGTCGGCAAACCACTGCGCATAGCTCATGTGCTCTCGAAGTCTTGTTTGAATACCTTCTATGCCAAAATCGCGAATGACAAACCAAAGCTTGAGCGCTCGGAACCTTCTGCCCAGCGGTACGCCCCAGTCTCTGTAATCTTTGACTTGTCCACGAGTGCTTGTTTTGAGGTATTCGGGTAAAATTTCGAAGGTTTTAATCAGTGCCTCTTCGTCTTTGATGAAGTATACCGTGCAGTCGAAATTAGTAAACATCCATTTGTGTGGATTGAATACAAAACTGTCTGCTTTTTCAATTCCTGCAGTCATTGAATGATATTCCGGAAGCATAAGTGCCGTGCCTGCATAAGCTGCATCGATATGAAGCCAGACATCATATTTCTTGCAGAGGTCTCCAATAGTATCCACGGGATCAATGGCGAGTGTTCCTGTGGTGCCTACTGCAGCAACTACAGCACATGGAATAAATCCATTTTCGATATCACTTTTAATCGCTGTTTCTAGGGCTGAAGGAATGATAGCCAGGTTTTCATCGACTTCTACTTTTACCAAATTTTCGACACCGGCACCAAGTACTTTAACAGCTTTATCTATAGAGGAATGGGTCTCTGAAGAACAGTAGAATCTTAATTTCTGATTGTCAAATCCATTTTGATTGATGGTCCAATTGGTTTTTTTCTCTCTGGCCGAAATCATAGCGGCCAAGGTCGCAGTGGACGCAGTATCTTGAATACAGCCTGTCCAATCCTCAGGGATATTCATTAGTGGCTTTAGCCAGTTGATCATGAGCTCTTCTAATTCCGCTGCAGCTGGGGAAGTCTCCCAGATCATGCATTGGGCTCCTAGTGTAGCGGTAAGCATTTCGCCAAGTACAGATGGGTAACTCGAATTGGCGGGAAAGTAAGCGTGAAATTTTGGGCTTTGCCATTGGGTCATTCCAGGAAGTATGATGGACTCAAAATCTCTAAATACTTGATCAAATGGTTCACCTTGACTTGGAGGGTTTTTGGGCAATTGACCTATGACTTCGCCTGGTTTGGAGAGCGATTTGACAGGGAGGTTTTCTATGTTTTCATAAAAATCAGCCATCCAGTCTACCAGTTTGTGTGCTTCTTTTCTAAAGGATTTTTTGTCCAGCATATATTTGGGTTCTTCAATGAATTCAGTGCGATATACTCCCGCTGAGGGAAAGAGTTGTCTAAATTAAATTTTTATGATGATTTAAGAATTAAATAATCTTTTATCAATCAAAAAAGTTGATGTCATCAGAGTAGATCAGCCTATGATAACAACTACAGCAAAAGATGATTTAGGTCATGAATTAGGAATTTTCGCCCTTCTACTTTTACAACAAAAAAAGACACCATGAGTAAATATTTGCCTGCCAAAGAGGCCCTTGAATATGTAAAATCTAACGATAGAATTTTCATTCACAGTGTGGCTGCGGCCCCTCAAGTTTTAATAGATGCTCTTACAGATCGTGCGTCAGATTTGGAGAATGTAGAAATTGTGCATCTTCATACGGAGTGTGAAGCCAAATATCTAAGGGAAGAATACCAGGGAAGTTTTAGGGTGAAGTCCTTTTTCGTGGGAGCGAACGTCCGTAAAGCCACGCAACAGGGAATTGCAGACTATATTCCAGTTTTTCTTAGTGAAATTCCCAAAATGATCAGGGAGACGTTGCCATTGGATGTGGCTTTGGTACAAGTCTCACCACCAGATAAACATGGTTTTTGCTCTTTGGGTGTCTCCGTAGATGCTTCTCACACGGCCGTGGATTGTGCCAAACTAGTCATAGCTCAAGTGAATGAGAACATGCCCCGAACGTATGGCGATGGTATGATGCACATTAGTAATTTTGATATTCTGGTCGAGCACAACTGTCCTATATATACCGTCGATGTGCCTGAGCCAACAGATATAGAAAAAAGAATTGGAAACTATGTAGCTGGCTTAGTAGAAGACGGGGCTACACTTCAAATGGGGATTGGAGCTATTCCAAATGCAGTTTTGTCTAGTTTGACCAACCACAAAAAATTGGGCATTCATACCGAAATGTTTTCAGACGGTGTGATTCCTTTAGTCGAAAAAGGAATTATTACCGGCGAAACGAAAAAACTGTACCCTGGAAGAATTGTTTCTGCCTTCATCATGGGGACTGAAAAGCTCTACAACTTTGTGAATGACAACCCGGGAGTGATGATGATGGATGTAGCTTTTACGAATGATGTAGCCATTATTAGAAAAAATGACAAAGTGACCTCGATCAACAGTGCGATCGAAATTGATCTGACTGGCCAGGTTTGTGCAGACTCCATTGGTACCAAGCAATATTCAGGTGTCGGTGGCCAGATCGATTTTATTAGAGGAGCCTCTTATTCTGAAGGCGGAAAGCCCATTATAGCATTGTCATCAGCTACTAGTAAGGGCTTGTCCAAGATTGTACCAACGTTAAAGGAGGGCGCTGGAGTAGTGTCTACCCGTGCCAATGTACATTATATAGCCACTGAATATGGGATAGCTGATTTGTACGGAAAAGGCCTTCAAGAACGTGCGAAGTTACTGATTGATATTGCCCATCCAGATCATCGCGAAGCGCTGGATCGAGCAGCATTTGAAAGGTTCGGGCGAAAATTGATATAGACGTTCTCTTTTCTACAACTGCATTATTAAATTGAGTTAACCGCTTTTTGCTTCATTAGGATTAATTAAATTGGTGATTTATTAATCTAATTAATCCAATGAAAAAAGTTATAAACGCGCTTGTAATCACTTTGATAGCCTTTGCCTGTGGGCCAAAGGAAAATTTTCAGGAAGCTTATGAAAGTATCAATGAGGAGGATTTGAAAGCTCGAATCAAGGCTTTGTCGTCTGATGAGTTTTTAGGTAGAATGCCCTTCACGGAAGGAGAAACCAAAACAATCAATTATCTCAAAGATGAATTCCAAAAATTAGGCTTGAAGCCAGGCAATGGAGATAGTTATTTTCAAGAAGTGCCTCTGGTAGAGTTGACTGCAGCAGTTGATCCTCAGATGAAGATCACTGGAGGAGAAGGTGAAATCAGCCTCGACTATTGGGATGATTTTGTGGCATTGACTCGAAGAGTAACTGATTCTGTACGAATAGAAAATTCGGAGATCATATTTGCAGGATACGGTACGATCGCTCCCGAGTATGATTGGAACGACTATGAGGGACTGGATGTCAAAGGAAAAACTGTTTTGGTTTTGATCAACGACCCAGGGTTTGGTACTGAGGACAAGTCCTTCTTCAAAGGGAACGAAATGACATACTACGGTAGGTGGACTTACAAGTATGAAGAAGCAGCCAGACAAGGGGCCGCAGGAATCATCATTGTGCATGAAACTGCACATGCTAGCTATCCATTTGAAGTGGTGCAAGGCGGATGGTCTGGAGCCAATCTGTATCTTGAAAACCCTGATAACAACATGTCGAGATGCGTGATTGAAGGCTGGATATCAGAAGAAAGTGCCAATCAGATGTTTACCAATATGGGCATGGAAGGGTATGATTTTTATGAAGAAGCGCGCAAGCGAGAGTTCAAGCCATTTCCTATGAATCAGCAATTGTCAGTTGGACTGATAAATAGTATTAAAAGATCAAAATCCAATAATGTGATTGCCAGATATGAAGGGTCAGAAAGACCAGATGAAACCATCATCTATAGTGCGCACTGGGATCACTTTGGTATCGGTAAGCCGGTGGATGGTGATTCTATTTACAATGGTGCTGTGGATAATGGTACTGGTGTAGCTGGTATCGTACAAGTGGCGGAGGCCTTTACGAAATTGAATATTCCAACTAAGAGATCTGTAGTGTTTATGGCTGTGACAGCTGAAGAACAAGGACTGCTAGGTTCTGCGCACTATTCGGTCAATCCAATTTATAATCCAGCCAAAACGGTAGCCAATTTGAATGTGGATGCTATACGTCCTATTGGAAGAGTCAATGATTTCTCAATTGTAGGGTATGGTCAGTCGGAGTTGGATGACTATGCCCAAAGAGCTGTGGAGAAGCAAGGTCGATATATCACCCCAGATCCGCATCCAGAATCTGGTGGATTTTTCCGGTCAGATCATTTCAATTTTGCCAGTATTGGTATCCCAGCCCTTTATGGCAAAGGAGCTACAGATAGTGATGCTAATGGAAAAGAATGGGGAGAAGAGCAGTACAAGAAGTATACCAGCGAAAACTATCACAAGCCTTCTGATGAGTACTCGGAAGATTTCAATGCCGAGGGCGTGAAGCTCGATATGCAAGTAATGTTTGACATTGGATATACTTTGGCTAATGAGCCCACTTTTCCAAAATGGAAAGAGGGGTCAGAGTTTAAAGCCATTAGAGAAGGCCAATAATAGTCCTATGATGCCATTAATGGAATTAATGTGCAAGAAGAAAATAATCCTATTAAATTGAAATCCTTTAGAAAAGCGATGACACATCGCTTTTCTAATTTTCACGAATACCACAAACAGTTAACCCTATGAGAAAATCAATAACGATGCTGACGGTAGGTGTGATGGCTTTAGCAAGCTGCCAGACTCCCGAAACAAAGACGACGATGAACGAAGAAAACCCATTGTTATCGGAATGGAATACGCCATTTGGAGTTCCCCCATTTGATCAAATAAAAAATGAGCACTATTTGCCAGCTTTCGAGCAGGGAATGAGTGAACATAAGGCTGAAATTGATGCAATCGTAAACAATACGGAGGCTCCTACATTTGCCAATACCATGGAAGCACTAGAAAGGTCTGGAGCTACATTGGACAATGCCACCAGAGTGTTTTATGCAGTAGCTGGGGCGCATACTAATGATGTGCTGGATTCTGTTAGAACGGTGGTTTCACCTATGCTTTCTAAGCATTATGACTATATCAGTTTGAATAAGGGTTTGTTCGAAAGAGTAGAGGCTATTTATAATTCACTAGAAAGTAGTGATCTAAATGCACAGCAAAAAAGATTGGTAAGTGAGTCGTACAAAGGCTTTATAAGGTCAGGTGTTGGGTTGGAAGGTCAACAAAAAGATCGACTGCAGGAAATCAACAGCAGATTGTCTGAGTTGACCACCAAATTTGGACAAAATGTACTGGCTGAGACCAATAATTTCGAAGTACATACTACCAATCCTGAGGATTATGGAACATTGACCAGTAGTTTGGTTTCTCTTGCTGCAGAGGAGGCTAAGAAAAGAGGCCACGAGGAAGGATGGTCATTTACTTTACAAAGACCAAGTATCAATCCCTTCTTGCAGTACTCTCCAAATCGAGAAATGAGAGAACAACTATTTCAAGGTTACGCGATGCGTGCTGACAACGACAATGAAAATGACAATAAGAAGATCATTGAAGAAATTGTAGCCTTGAGAATAGAAAGAGCTAATCTTTTAGGTTATGAAACACATGCCGACGTACAACTGTCATCCAGTGTAGCTCAGACTCCCAAAGCAGTCATGGATTTTATGGACAAGGTTTGGCCTGCTGCTTTAAATATGGCTAAATCTGAAAGAGAGGCTTTGGCGGCTGAAATGAAAAAAGACGGAGTTGAAGGAGAACTGAGAGGTTCGGATTGGAGATATTATGTGGAGAAGGTTAGAAAAGCCAAGTATAATTTCGATGAAGATCTCATGCGTCCTTACTTTGAAGTAAATGCTGTAAGAGATGGTGCTTTTGCTTTGGCAACTGAACTTTTTGGAATCCAGATCAACGAATTGAAAGATATGCCCAAGTGGCACAAAGACCAACAGGTCTTTGAAGTACTGGAGGCTGATGGCACTCATATTGGTATCCTGTATATGGATTTCTTTGCTAGAGATAGTAAAAGAGGAGGAGCATGGATGAACTCGTTGAGATCTCAGTCGAAGATGGACGGCGATGTAACCCCAATTGTGACCAACAATTTTAACTTCCCAGCCCCTACGGAAAATGGACCTTCTTTACTTTCTTTTTCAGAATCGGAAACGATGTTTCACGAATTTGGACATGCCTTGCACGGTTTGCTGTCTGATGTGACTTATCCTTCCCAATCGGGAACAAGTGTGCCAAGAGACTTTGTAGAGTTTCCTTCACAGGTGATGGAAAACTGGATGAGTGAGCCAGAAGTGCTTAAGCTTTATGCGAAGCATTACCAGACAGGCGAAGTGATACCAGACGAGTTGGTTAAAAAAATGAATGATGCCAATGCTTTCAATGAAGGGTTTAGATCTGTGGAATATATGGCCGCAGCCTATTTAGATATGTCGTGGCACACACTTACCAGCGCAGAGGGTATCGAAGCCAGAGCTTTTGAAAAAGAGGCGATGGATAAAATTGGACTCATTGATCAGATCATCCCTAGATATAGAAGTGGCTATTTCAATCACATTTTTGCAGGTGGATACTCTGCTGGATACTACAGTTATCTGTGGTCAGAGCTGCTTGATGCAGATTGTTTTCAGGCCTTCAAGGAAACTGGTGATCTTTTTGATCAAGAGACTGCTCAGAAATACAGAACAATGTTGAGCAAAGGAGGGTCGGAGCCAGGTATGGATCTTTACATTGAGTTTAGAGGCAAGACGCCCGAGATTGATCCCCTTCTGGAAAAGAAAGGATTTAAGTAATTAGATAAAGGCTGGACATTGGTTCAGCCTTTTTTATTTGTCTGCTATATGACATTTTACATTGGAGTAAATAATAATCCCTGAGCTTTTCGTTAAATTGTATGTATATACATTAAAACCAAAAATAACCATGAATAGAAAAGTATTCTTAACTAAAGTAAGTGCAGCAGTTTTAGCCGGTATCCCTTTATTGTCTTTGTGGAATTGTTCTGATAACTCAGAAGATGAAATGGACATGGATATGGATGGAGACTCCTCCAAAAGTTGTGTGGACAATGGAACCTCCATATCGATAGGAAGTAATCATGGACACTCCTTGACGGTATCAAAAGCAGATGTAGATGCGGGAACAGCGAAGACCTATGATATTACAGGATCTAGCGGTCATTCACATAGCGTGACGGTGACGAGCTCAAATTTTGCCTCACTCAAGGACAATAGTAGTGTGAACATTGATTCTACCTCGGGCAACGGGCATACCCATAGTGTAACTGTTTCTTGTGCCTAATCAGCTGCGGGGTTGGGGAAGTTGTCAGATTCGTCTTCCCCAGGCCTTTTGTGCAAACATTGAAAATCTTTTTCTACTAATATTCTGACATGGGTTTGGTCGGCATTTTCAAATCCGACCAAATCGGTTTCGATCCATTGTGAACCCAATTTATCTGGAACCTGTACAGAAATATTAGCACCATCAAAATCTACAGAAACTTCCTCTTGCCGTGATCCCACCAGTTGGTAAGTCAGTGATCGATCTCCGAATTGTATGACGTCCCCAACCTGACCTTTAGATGCAAATTGATCTACCTCACTTTGACTCAATCTGAGTCGTACAAAATTTCCGTTGATTCTGATTTTCATTGCTTGTTTATTATGAATTCAAAATTACATTTTCTTTTCCTGAGTAGATATTGAAAGCCTCCTTTTTTAAAAAGCCAATAAGGGTAATGCCCTGTTTTTGTGACAATTCTACAGCAAGACTTGAGGGAGCACCAAGAGCTGCAATTGTTCTGATGCCAACCATAGCCGACTTCTGAATCATTTCAAACCCCAGTCTACCACTGAGCCAAAGTATTTTGTCAAAGAGATCAATCTGTTTTAGCCCACTTACACCAACTAGTTTGTCAAGCGCATTGTGTCTGCCTATATCTTCTCGAATAACAAGCAATTTCCCTTCCGAGTCGAACAACGCAGCTGCATGAAGACCTCCAGTATATTTAAAGGTGTTTTGATGAGGAGTGAGCTGATCTGTAAGAGAAAGAATTGTTTTACTGGTAATCTTAGGGGTAGGGTATTCCTTATTAGATAATTCTCCTTCCAACGCTTCAATGGCAGCTTTACCGCAAACGCCACAACTTGAATTGATGTAAAAGTTCCTCTTGAACTTTTCAGCATCAAAGGCCAAGTCGTTTCTTAATTCTACTTTTAATGTATTCTCTGGCTGCTTAGCCTGCATACAATATTTGGCCGACAGAATATCAGCCGGAAATTTTATGATTCCTTCTGATAGTAAAAAGCCTCTGGCTAGTTCTTCATCCGCTCCAGGTGTTCGCATGGTTACGGCTAGCGAAAATTCCTTTCTTTTGGTCTCCGGTCCATGACCAATTATGATTTCTAATGGTTCTTCTTTGACTAATAGATCATTGGTCGGTTCATTGCCCCCGTTTTTTATTTTTAAAATCTTTGATGTTGCTATACCAACCGTGCTCATTCTCGTATGTCTATGAAGAAATTAAATCCTGTTATAAATGTATATCATATCCCTGACTTACAAAGTTCCCCTAGAAAATATAGATCAGTACCTTGCAGACCATGTGACTTACTTGAATGAGCAATATGAACTAGGACATTTCTTGATGTCTGGAAAGAAAATTCCTAGGGTTGGAGGAATTATTTTGGCGAAAGCCAAGGATAAAGAGGAAGTAAAGGAAATGATTTCAAAGGATCCATTTTATATAAATCAGTTGGCTGAATATGAAGTGATTGAGTTTGAACCGTCTAAATCGACAAAGGAATTAGAATATTTATTAGACTGATCAAATCAGAATTGCGACGTTTGGATAACTTTGAGACCTATGAGTGAAATTCAAATAAAGGTAGTGGCATTCGGAATTGCTAGAGATATCATAGGAGGGAGAGCACTGGATTTGAAATTGGAACAAGGCATGAAGGCACACGAGGCCATGAATCTCTTGAAATCTCGATATCCTGCTTTCGAGCAATTGACTTCGCTCAATTTGGCTATTAATGAAGAATATGTGGATGACGATCATACCATAAAAGCGGGAGATGAGCTGGTGCTCATTCCCCCAGTAAGTGGAGGATGATATTATGATAGAGATCACGGAACAAAAAATTGATGTTACAGCCCTGATTGCTGCAGTTTCGCATGATGGCGCTGGGGCTACTGATGTATTTATCGGAACGACAAGGAACAAAACTTCTGATAAAGCGGTAGTGAAACTGGACTTCGAGGCTTATAAGCCTATGGCCATAAAAGAACTCCAAAAGATTGTAGATCGAGCCAAAACTCAATGGCCTATTCTGAAATATGCGATTGCTCACAGAGTGGGAGTAGTGGAAATTGGTGAAGAGGCAGTTGTCATAGCAGTTTCTACTCCGCACCGACAAGCGGCGTTTGAGTCCTGCAAGTTTATCATTGACGAACTAAAGAAAACAGTTCCTATCTGGAAAAAGGAAATTTTTGAAGATGGAGATGTCTGGGTGGCTGCTCACCCATAGCTCGTGTCTATCCTAATATTTTTATAGCCTCTTCGTACTCTTCTGGTGTGTTTACATTTTTTAGTACCGTGGGGTCATCCAGATGTACCACTTCGATATCTGTATTAATCAATACCTTTCTAGGACAGGAGTATCCCAAACTTAGAAAATGCAATAGATGTGAATAAGCTCTAGGTTCCCAAAGAGTGATAAGCGGCTCAGGAAACTCTGTCTCTGGATTATAGAAAGCAGTAGCCACTTTAGATGGATTTCTTTTAGAAATCAATAATTCCAAAGTCTCTTTGGTTATAAAAGGTTGGTCGCAGGCAGTCACCAACCATGCTGTGTTAGGATTGGATCTGAATGCAGACAAAATAGCTCCATAAGGTCCAAGTCCGGTAAAAGTATCCACGATTTCATTGGTTACATCCGGTGTAGTCTGGTCTTCTCTTACAGAATAAAAGGCTCGATCAGACGTACTTGCCAGCAGGTCGAACATGAAGTCTTTTTGGCTTTTGCCAAAGTATTGGATTTCACTTTTGTCGCGATTCATGCGCGTACTCTTGCCGCCAGCCAGTACCAAGCCATTTATGGATGGTTCTCTATCCTCCAGCGTTTTTTGTATCCAAGAAGAAATGGAGGGAGTATCGCTTACCTGAAACTGGGGTATTTTTTCCCAGTTTTGAATATGGGTCTTTAAATACTCAGGAATTTCCATTTCTTCCTCTTGATATAGGATGATGACGACTTCGTTGAGTTTATGTAATTTCTTCTCAAGTGACTTTCTGGAATCTATGACCAGTATTTGACGATTGCCTTCAAAATGATTGCCATTGACTAGCACCAGGTCTTGGTCAATAAATTTCTTTTTATAATCAAACGTATTCAATTCACCCATTTGATCAAATCGATGGAAGTCTATTTTGTCTACATACTCTAACTGATTTCCATAGGATAGTGAACTGCCTTCAAGATTTGATTCGTCGTCTGCACTTTTATGATCGGCGTCGACATACGCAATTTTATACAGGGAAGAAAGCTGCTCGCTGATTGTTCGAGCCAATTTTTTGATTTCACCACAGGGAGTCCCCAAAATAGCCAATTCGTTTCGTCCAAAATGGCCTAATTCCGGCCTGGTTAATTTTGCGTGTTTTTGGTGTTTCTTAGCCATTGTATTTAAAGTCTTTTTTTCCTCCCGTCTTTGCTATCAATCTGGTTTCCTTGATCACAATATGGTGAGACAAGGCCTTGCACATATCATAAATAGTTAGAGCAGCCAAAGATGCTCCTGTCAATGCCTCCATTTCTACCCCGGTCTTAGCTGCAATAGTGGCTGTGCACTCAATCATAACTTCCAATCCCTTTACTTCTATAGAGAAATCACATCCATCTAAACCAATCGGATGGCAAAGTGGGATCAGCTCCCCTGTTTTTTTAGCCGCCATTGTGCCAGCTATAATTGCCGTTTGAAAAACTGGCCCCTTTTTAGATTGAATCTCTCCTTGTTCCAACCCGGACATGATTTCTTCTGTCAATTGAACCGTGCTTCTTGCCGTAGCCTTTCGAACGGTTACTTGTTTGTCAGATACGTTCACCATCGCAGGATTGTTGTCAGAATCTATATGAGAAAAATTGTCGTTTTTCATATTTATGTGTGTGATAGGAAGAGAGTTGTTTTTACTTTACAATCAGAGGATAAAATTAGAGAATCTAGTATGATATCAGTCGCAGAAGCTAAAAATATTGTTCAGTCACAGCAAGTCAATTGGGGGACAGCGAGTATTCCATTGGAGAAAAGTATGGGGGAGGTTTTGGCTGAGGACATCAAAGCAGATCGTGATTTCCCACCTTTTGATCGGGTGACCATGGATGGCATTGCATTAAGTTTTGATGCTTTTAATGCTGGTGAAAGAGAATTCAAAATTCAAGAAGTGCAGTTAGCGGGTGTCCCTGCCACAAATTTGAAAGGCAGGGAGTTTGCCATAGAAATTATGACCGGGGCAATTTTGAGTGTAGGGTGTGATTTGATCATTCGCTATGAGGACCTGGAGTTTTATGAGAAAGGTAGTGAGAAATGGGTGAAAATAAATTTAGATGAAGCTGACAGATGGAAAAACGTTCACAGACAAGGTAGCGATCAGGAAAAAGGAGAATTGCTAATCGCCAAAGGAGTGGTCGTTACCGCGGCTGAAGTCGCTATCATAGCCACAGTTGGTCACCACGAAGTATGTGTCAATAAAAAGCCTAATGTGGCTATTGTGTCTACTGGAGATGAACTTGTAGATGTAGAAAAAGAGCCTTTAGCTCATCAAATCAGAAAGTCAAACTCGGTGGCCATTCAATCCTCTCTGAATCAGTTGAAAGTTCCTAACAAGTGCTTTCATCTATTAGATGATAAAGAAGAGCTCAGAAATAAAATAAACGCCATATTGAATGATTTTGATGTTGTTCTTTTGAGTGGAGGTGTTTCTAAAGGCAAGGCAGATTATTTGCCGGAAATCTTGGAGGAACTAGGAGTTGAGAAGTTGTTTCATAAAGTAGCGCAAAGGCCAGGTAAACCATTTTGGTTTGGTGCCGATAAATCAGGGAAACAAGTTTTTGCCTTTCCGGGCAATCCCATTTCTACCTATATGTGCTTTAGAATCTATTTTATCCCCTGGTTGGAGCATAACCTTGGAAGACAGGTAGAAGTAAGAACCGCTGTATTAAAGGAAGATGTGATATTTAAACCAGACCTAGGCTATTTTCTTCAAGTAAGAAGCGAGATCGGTAACAATGATTTGATTGAGGTATACCCTGAGACTGGAAATGGCTCAGGAGATTTGGCTAACCTGGCTAAAAGTGATGCTTTTCTTTACTTGCCACCTGGAGAACAACTATACAAATCAGGGAATTCGTACGAGTACTATTCGTTTGACATATCTAGCTTGGCATAGATTTGATCCGCTGCTTTAAACGGGTTGAGGGACACGAGTTCTTCTTTACACCCTAAGAGACTTAGGAAGAATAAGTAGAAAGAAAGACTAAAAAAGAATCGCTTATATCTTATTACTTGCTTCATTTTTCAATAATTATTCTTAACCACCTTTTTCTCACTTAGAATCCTGAGATTCTAAAAGGTTTAAAGTAAAATAATTAACTCTTTAAGATATACTTCTCTGAAATGCTGTTACAGCATTGATATTCAATTAATTGAACAATTGAAAATATCAATACCCTACAAATGTAATGGGTCTATGTATATTCACCAACTTTTATATTTGGATAAATTTCTGCGTAGGTTTTTATGTGCTCTTGATCTAGACGTCTATAGACATGATGTCTTTTGATTTTAGAAATAGAATCTACTCCGGTAGCTCCCATAAATTCGACAAAGCTCATGACTGTTTCGTTATGAAATTTTGCGACTCTTTTGATTTTGTCTTCTACATTTAAGCCTTTGACTAGGTGTTGCTGCTGAGTGGCTACACCAGTAGGGCAATTGTTGCTATGGCATTCTAAGGCCTGAATACAGCCTAAGGCCAGCATCATGCCTCGTGCGCTGTAACAGGCATCTGCACCTAAGGCAAATGCTCTGAAGATGTGAAATCCAGTAAGAATCTTGCCTGAAGCAATTACTCTTACATCTTTCTTAAATCCATAACCCCTCAGGGAATCACAAACAAAGGCTAGTCCATCTCTCAAAGGCATCCCAATGTTGTTGGAAAATTCAAGTGGAGCGGCACCGGTTCCCCCTTCGCCACCATCTACAGTGATGAAATCCGGAGTAACTCCAGTGTTCTGCATGGCAATACATAAATCGGTAAATTCAATTTTATTGCCCACACATAACTTAAAACCGACCGGCTTGCCTCCGGATAAGTCCCTTAACTTCTTGATGAAATGGATCAATTCTTCAGGGTTGCGAAATGCGCTGTGTGCAGGTGGAGAATCTACTCTTGTGTGCGGCTCTACTGCTCGAATGGTCGCAATCTCTTCAGTATTTTTGATCGCAGGAAGTATGCCGCCATGACCAGGTTTGGCTCCCTGTGACATTTTTATCTCAATCATTTTTACTTGATCCTGAGTGGCTTTCTCCTTAAACATCTCGTCGTTGAAGGTGCCATCTTTATTTCTGCATCCAAAATATCCTGTACCAATTTGCCAGATTAAATCACCACCATGCTTCAAATGATACTGACTAATACTTCCTTCACCCGTATTGTGAGCAAAATTGCCCAGCTTAGCACCACCATTTAATGACTCTATAGCTCGATCACTTAGTGCTCCATAGCTCATAGCAGATACATTAAAAATACTGGAACTATAAGGTTTTTTGCAGTCTGGTCCACCTATCAATACCCTGGGATGATCGTCAAGGTCATGATGATTGATGGGATGAATGGAATGATTCGCCCATTCATAACCATCTACATAGACATCGAGTTTGGTTCCAAATGGGTTGGTCGAAAGTGCTCCTTTCGCGCGTTGGTAAACGATGGATCGAAACATTCGATTGATAGGAGCACCATCTGTTTCTGATTCAATGAAATACTGGTAGATCTTCGGCCGCAAGTCTTCCATAATATATCGGAAAGCACCTAGCAGAGGAAAATTTCTTCGGAGCGTATGTTTTTTATCAAATACATCCAGTACACCAAGAAATATGACAGGGCCAACGATCACAAAACTCCACCAGACCCAGGGCCAATAGAAGGAAAGAACAATAAGAGTAACGGAGGTGATAATGGAGAGTCCAATAAATTGATTTCTCATAAGTAAAGGTTATTAATGATTAGTGTCAAATTACTCATTTTATACCTCTCTTGCACATAAAGCATTGAAATTATAAATATTCGGACTAATTTCAATAATGATGCAACCCTCTTGGTTTTCTTTGGTCTTTTGTACAGAATTTCGATAATCGTTGGAAATAGGAAATAAGGACATTCATTATCATTTGGTCGATGCGGCGAAACGCAACGATCAGACGGCTCAATTTGAGCTTTACAACTTGTATGTAAAGGCCATGTTGAACGTGAGTTTTCGTATAGTGAATGATCGCGACGAAGCTGAAGATGTGATTCAGGAGGCATTTGTGAATGTGTTTAAGAACATAAACAAATATCGAGGAGAATCTACTTTTGGTGCTTGGGTAAAGAGGATCGTGGTAAATGCCTCTATCAATGTACTCAAGAAGAGAAAGTTGGATTTGGTAGAAATGGATCAAGCTGGAGGAGAGATCGATGAGACGTTTGAAGAAGATGAGGAATCGTTGAGTTTGCCAGCCATTAAATCAGCTATCATGCAATTGCCAGAAGGTTTTAGAGCGGTATTGACCCTCTATTTGTTGGAAGGCTATGATCACAAGGAAATAGGAACAGTATTGGGTATTACGGAATCGACCTCGAAATCTCAGTTCAACAGAGCTAAGAAGAAATTGAGGGAAATTCTAAAAGAAAGGTATCAATATGAAAGATAGATTAGAAGATTTTATCAAATCGCACCGTGCAGATTTTGATGATTTAGAGCCGAGAGAACACACTTGGGCTAAGATTCAAAACGAGCTACAGTCCAATGACCAAAAGAAAGACTACACCTGGCTATGGAAAGCAGCCGCTGTAGTATTCTTATGTATTTCAGTTGGCTTGGCGGTAGAGCGAACGATGAGTACAGATTTTGAAGCAGTAGCGGAAGTGAATCAGTCACAGAAAAGTCGATCAGCTGAATTGAGAGAAGTGGAGGGTTACTATACTCAGTTGATTTCTCAAAAGCGATCAGAAATTAAAAGTGTAATTGATAAAAAAGGTTTGACAGATGTGGAGTTGCTGAAAGACATGGAGCAACTAGATAGCATGTATGCTAAGCTAAAAAAAGATTTGAAAAGAAATCAAAACGATGAAAGGCTGATCAATGCCATGATTCAAAATCTACAATTGAGAGTCGAAATTCTAAACAAACAATTGAGAATTTTAGAACGGATAAGTAAACAAGAGCAAGATGAAAAAATTAGCGTATAGCCTGTTAGTATTGCTGACCCTGATTGGTCTACAGACAGGTGCACTCTTAGGTAAGGATAAAGGATTTGACTATGAGAAAAGTCGAAAAATATCAAAGAGCTATGATGTGAATTCGAATGTAAGGCTATCGATTGAAAATAGTTTTGGTCGTGTCCATATCAATACTTGGGATCAAAACAAGATGACGGTGGATATCGAAATCATTGCGAGGATGAACAATGAAAGCCGAGCCCAGGATCTATTAGATAGAATCAAAGTTGAAATAGAAGAGAGTAATTCAGAGATCTCATTTGAAACTAGGTTGGGTAACCTAAAGAATAGAGATAGAGAAGAATTTGAGATCAACTATAAAATAAATATGCCTAAGCAAAACCCGTTAAGACTAAAGAACAGCTTTGGAGGGAATTACATCGGAGACTTATCTGGAGAAAGCGAGATAAATATCTCGTATGGAGATTTTAGAATTGAGAAACTTTTTGGATTAGCGGATTTGAGAATTTCTTTTAGTGATGGTGATGTTCAATTAGTGAAGGAAGGAGAGATTGATATTAAGTATTCCGATGTCAAAATTGATGAGCTGGGTTTAGTGAAAATGGAGCAAGGCTTTTCGGACGTTGAAATTGAAAAAATAGGAACGATTGATCTGAGTAGTAAATATGGCGATGTGGAGATCGGGACGGTTCAAGGTATCAAAGGATATGTTGGCTATTCTGAGTTTTCGATTGATCGACTGGAAGTGGAACTAGATATGGAGGCTCAATACAGTGGCGGATTCACCATTGGTGAAGTCGCTAAAGATTTCACCAAAATCACTATAGATGGCAAGTTTGGTGATTATAGAATCTCCTTTGAGGAGGGTGTCAATTTTACATTTGATACAGAGTTGAGCTTTAGTGATTTTAGTTATTCGGGTCTGCCGTTAGACTTCGATTACAAAGTCAAGGAAGATTTCAGTTCACGCTACAAAGGCAAAATGGGTAGTGGGAAAGGTGGTCATGTTAGTATTGATACCAGCTACGGCGATATCAGATTCCGATAATAAAAAATAACTCAAAAGCTCAATCTGCGTATGAGGTCTCTTATGCAAAGATTGAGTTTTTTTATTGTCTTCCTGATCATCTATTCGTTACTCGACTACTACGTCTTTCAAGCGGTCAAAGTAGTGGTTAGTAATTTCTCTAATACAGGAAAGATAGTTGTTTCGATTGTCTACTGGTCATTAACTGTATTTTCATTTTTGGCTTTAGTGGTTTTCGGTAGCGTGGACCCTACCAAATATCACAACCTGCGCACTTTCCTCGCCACAGCGGTTTTTATGAATATCCTTGGTAAGCTCACTGCAGGATTATTCGTATTTGCTGATGATATTGTACGTTTAGGGAAATACGCCTACCAAGGGCTATTTCAAAATGGTGTATCAAATCCAACTACGGACAATGGAATATCTCGATCTGAATTTCTATCTAAGTCTGCACTTATAGCAGGTGCTATTCCTATAGCTGCTATGAGCTATGGAATTTTATCAGGTGCATACGATTACAGAGTGAGGCGTAGAACAATTACACTTCAAAATCTACCTAAGGCATTTGATGGAATAAGAATAGCTCAACTTTCTGATATCCATAGCGGGAGCTTTTATAATAAAACGGCAGTAAAAGGTGGAATTGACCTGCTTAATGCAGAGAAGCCCGATCTCTTTTTGTTTACTGGTGATTTGGTAAACAATGAGTCCAAAGAGGTAAAGGATTACCTCAGCATATTCTCAAAGGTTGAAGCTAGTGCTGGGAAATTTTCCATTTTAGGAAATCATGATTATGGCGATTACAAAGCCTGGGGCTCTCAGCAAGCCAAGAAAAAAAATCTTGAACAGTTGGTGCAATCCCATAAAGATATGGGCTGGGATATTTTGCTCAACGAACACAGATATGTGGAGGTAGACGGAGAGCGGCTGGCTATTATGGGTGTGGAGAATTGGGGAGCGAGAGGTTTTGCTAAATATGGTAACCTGGATGAGACCGCAAAAAATGTAGAAGCGGACACTAAAGTTTTACTTTCTCATGACCCAAGTCATTGGGACGCTCAGATTCGTCCTAATCACAGTGATATTGATCTCACTTTATCTGGCCACACTCATGGCTTTCAGTTTGGAGTAGAAATAGGAAACTTCCGTTGGAGTCCCTCTCAATACTTGTATAAACAATGGGCGGATTTATACACTGAAGGAAATCAACACCTTTATGTCAACAGAGGATTTGGCTTTTTAGGTTACCCTGGTAGGGTAGGTATACTTCCAGAAATTACTATTTTAGAACTGAAAAGGGTTTAAAAGTTGATGTGAATATCTTCATCTCTTAAGTTGATATACCATTCGTATTTGTGATTAACTAAATCAGTTTTGATGTAGGCCCGAATCACATGAGAGCAACACGATGAAAGTTCAATTTCATCCGTGTGACCAGCTGATATTACTACACCTTCACTGAATACTTGATCATCGGCTTTTTTACTTACGACCACGTAGGTGTCGTCATTATCATTAGACAAGAATGCTTTGATTTTATTGGATGGGTCGTTGGCACCTGTCCCCCTTCTAATCGGATCTTCCTGACAAGAAAACACGATAGTAGATACGATTAATATTGTCAGTAGCACTTTCATGAACCCAGAACAACTTTTGTTCTGAAATAGTTTCACCATTACGCAATGGAACTTATTTGCGCTATGGAAAACATTTAATAAAAAAAATTAAGGGCTGAAAAATTGTGAAATGTTATGTAATCGAATGCTGCTTAGCATGAGAGTTGAGAATTGATCATTATTAAGAGCCCTTTGATTTTTGGTTGATAGATTTTAGGGAATATTAAGCGAGTATTCATAAAAGAGGCTTCGGCCTCTTTTTTACTTTTGATAGAGTACTTCGCCGTTAACTATGGTGTACTCAACTTCTGTACTGAGAATTTCCTTGGCCTCAATTTTCATGATATCTTTTGATAGCACAGTGAAGTCTGCCACTTTCCCAATCTCAATAGTACCCTTAATATCTTCTTCAAAGGCACCATAAGCGTTGTTTATGGTATACGCCTGAAGCGCTTGTTTTCTATTCATTCGTTGGTCTGGTTCATATCCATTGTCTGGTTTCCCCTTTAGGGTTTGTCGGGTAATAGAGGCGTAGAAACTTGCCAATGGATTGACCGGTTCCACAGGAGCATCAGTACCATTCATGACGTTGGCTCCTGTAGAGATGAGCTCTTGCCACATATAGGCGCTTTCGACTATTCTCTTTTCTCCTAGACGATCAATGGCCCAAGGTCTGTCCGAGCTCATATGTATGGCTTGCATAGAAGGAATTACGCCTAGCTGACCAAATCTTGGAATGTCATCACCAGCTATATGTTGGGCATGTTCAATCCTGAACCGTGGATTTTCTCGGGTTGTGTCTGATTTTAATACTATTTCGTACATATCTAGTACTTCTCTATTTGCTCTATCACCGATGCAATGTGTGCATATTTGAAATCCGTTTTTTGTGCCTTGCTCGGTTACCCTCATGATGTAATCGGCTGGAGTCAGCCTTAGTCCTTGCACTCCAGGAGCATCTTCATAGTCCTCAAGCAACAACGCTCCTCGAGAACCCAATGCACCATCTGCATATAGTTTGATAGCTCGGATGGTTAAAAAATCATTACCCAAACCAATACGTGGACCTGATGTATACCAATTGCTCAGTAATTCTTCATCGAGACCATCTAGCATAACATATAGTCTTATTTTTAGTAAGCCATTATTAAGGAAAGATTCATATAGGTCTATCGTCTTTTGTTTGGTACCAGCATCATGAAAACTCGTAATGCCATTTTTTAAACACTCCTCGATAGCCATATTCAGGATCTGTATTTTTCTTTCATCAGAATCTTCTGGGATAATGTCATCAATGATGTTTTCAGCAGTTTCATTAAAAATACCTGTTGGGTTACCACCCAAATTCTTAAAAATGGTTCCACCTTCGGGATCTGGTGTATCCTTATCCACGTTAGCCAATTCCATGGCTTTGGCGTTCGCCAATATCATGTGTCCACTAGCATGTGATAGCACTACAGGGTTATTGGGAGAGATCTCGGATAGCTTGTTATGAGATGGGAAGCCATCGATCATGTTTTCAGGTAGTACAAACCATTTATCCTGATGCCAGCCTCGGCCTAAAATCCATTCACCATCTTCGACTTCTTCTACTTTGTTTTTCACCATTTCTATGATTTCGTCATAGCTTTTGGTATTCAATAAATTCAAGTTGACAAGGTTTTCGCCAATACCCATCAGATGTCCATGACCTTCAATAAAACCAGGGGTTAGCGTTTTTCCTTCCAAGTCTATAATTTGAGTTGTGTCTGCTACCCACTGATTGGCATTTACGTTGTTGCCTACATATACAATCTTACCATCGGTTACAGCTAGAGCTTCGGCTTTAGGCTCTGTTTCATTCAGTGTATAAATGTTTGCATTAAAGAGGACCAAGTCAGCTTTTGGGTGCTTGTCTGCACAGGAAATCTGCAGACAGATAGCCACAAGGGCCAGGAGATAATATGTAGAGCGCATTGTGCTGCTTAAAAATTGAATTAATCAAACTGGTTAGAACATTAAGTTTACCATTTTTGTAGCTAATAATCAAAAAAATATTTGGCAACGGTAATACTCGTTTATGAAGGTATATACAAAAACAGGTGATAAAGGGACAACAGGACTACTTGGTGGTACAAGAGTTTCAAAATCAGACTTGAGAATAGAGTCTTACGGGACAGTTGATGAATTAAACAGTCACATGGGTATGGTCCGTGATCAGAAAGTCAACAAGTCTATTGCCGATGAGTTGGTTCAAATTCAGAATACCCTATTCGTTATTGGTTCTCATCTTGCTTCTGATCCTAAAAAATCAAAAGTGGTGATACCAGATATCACAAATGATTCTATTGAAATGCTTGAAGGGGCTATCGATAGAATGGATGCAGAGTTGCCAGAAATGAGAAACTTTGTATTACCTGGGGGACATGTGTCGGTATCTGCTGGACATATCGCAAGATGTGTTTGCCGGAGAGCTGAGCGGTTAGCCATTGCACTTTCCCAAACAGACGAGGTACATGAAAACATTACAAAATACCTGAATCGTCTATCAGATTATCTTTTTGTTCTTTGTAGATGGATGACAAAAGAATTAAAGGCTACTGAGGTGCCCTGGAAACCTTAAATAATTTAGCCGGATTGTCTTTTCAAATTGCCAACGAGAGGTGCTTTCCATGACTATTTTAACTAAATTTGCGTTTCATTACCCAAAACAAAAAAAGCTTAACAAATGACTGAGACGGCAGAATTTGAAATCAAGAAAATCGAAAGATCTAGAATTAGTGAGGTTGACTTCAATAACATTCCATTTGGTAAAGTTTATGCGGATCATATGTTCGTAGCAGACTTCGAAGATGGTGAGTGGAAAAACATGAGAATTGAGCCTTATGGTGACTTAGCCATAAGTCCGGCCAATGCTACATTACACTATGGTCAGTCAGTATTTGAAGGCTTAAAAGCATATAAAAATAAAGAAGGCGAAATCTTGATTTTTAGGCCTGAAGCAAATGCAAAAAGAATGATCGTCAGCGCAGAGCGTATGTGTATTCCTCCAATTTCGGAGGAGTTTTTTATGTCTGCATTGAGTGCTTTGCTTAAGGTTGATAGCGCTTGGGTACCAGGACAAGAAAACACCTCTTTGTACATTAGACCAGTAGTTTTTGCCGACGATCCTTATGTAGGGATTAGACCATCAGAGACGTACAAATTTTTGATATTTACGGCACCAGTAGGCGCATATTATTCTGAGCCAGTAAATGTAAAAATAGAAACGAAATACACTAGAGCAGTAGCAGGTGGTGTTGGATATGCAAAGACAGCAGGCAACTATGCCGCTTCGTTGTACCCAGCCTTGCAAGCGCAGAAAGAAGGATACCATCAATTGATTTGGACTGATGGACAGACACATGAGTTTGTAGAAGAAGCTGGAACTATGAACTTGCTGTTTTTGATCAATGATACTTTGGTAACCGCACCTACAGGTGATTCTATCCTTAATGGAATTACTAGAGACAGTGTCTTGACTTTGGCCAGAGACTGGGGCATGAAGGTGGAAGAAAAAAGATTGAGTGTCAAGGAACTTGAAGCTGCTTTGAAGGCTGGAGAAGTTAAAGAGGCATTCGGTGCAGGTACGGCTGCGACTATTGCCAAAATTCATAAAATTGGATATAACGGTACGGACTATGTGCTGCCCGAAGAAAAACCACTGGCAGACAAATTGTTTGACACGTTGGATAAAATTAAATTAGGTGAAATTGAAGATGCCCATGGTTGGGTATACAAGGTGTAACCCTTTTTTAACTAAGAAATACTTGAATCCCGATTGCTTACTTTAGTGGTTGGGATTTTTCTTTGGAAAGCACCATGTCTATTTTTTGGTTTTCATTTTCATCATCCCATGCCATGGAGCTAATTTTCCATTCTCCTTTCATTTTAATAAACTGGAATGTTTTTAAGCCTTGAGCGCTGAAGGTTTTACCATTGAGAGTTCCTGTTTTTTCATACATGGAGAATCGTTGGGCTATATGACCAAATATGTCCGTTCTTTCTTGAGTTTCGCATTCGGAAAAATCGATCAGTGTACCATCGCTAAGTAGTTTTTTTCTTGGAATAATGAAGCTTTCCAAGTCATAAATCTCTGTTAATCCATTAACATTCTTGATGATTGTTGTTTGAGGAATACATAATTCATAAATGTAATCCAATTTGGGTTTACTATTATTCTTTGTAGTGAAAAGGTCGAAGAACTCTTTTACTATACGATCTAGCTCAATTTTTGAATCCATATGCAAGTTGTTTAGCACAATATTAGAAATTTAAATTGAGCGAACTGTCTGTCTTAAAGAATGTTGATGATTCTTGGACTACCTTTGTTGCCAATGAAATACGAAGCCTACAATATTAGCCCAGAGCTGAAGAGAAACCTTGATACTCAGGGATTCAAACGACCTACGGATATTCAGTTTAAATCAATACCGGCAATATTGAAAGGGGAAGATGTGTTGGCAATAGCCCAAACAGGGACAGGAAAGACAGCGGCTTTTGCCATTCCTATTATTGATCGATTGCAACGTTCAAAAAAACACAGAAGCGGAGATGATATCCGGTGTGTGGTGATGGTGCCTACCAGAGAGTTGGCCATTCAGATTACCAGAGCATTTGATGAGCTGTCAAAAGGTACAAAAGTCCGCGCCATAAGTATCTTTGGAGGGGTGGAGCAAGATCCGCAAATTGCTAAATTGGCTAAAGGTGTAGACATTATTGTAACGACCCCTGGCAGGATGTTTGACTTGGTAAGTCAAGGATTTATCAAACTTGATCAGGTAGAAACGGTAGTATTGGATGAAGCCGATCATATGCTCAACTTGGGCTTTATTAAGGATATTCAAGACTTGGTTAAATTTTTGCCCAAGCGAAGGCAAACACTTTTTTTCTCAGCTACCATTGACGAAAAGATCAAAAAAGTGGCTTATTCTTTGGTCCATAAGCCAATAAGAATTCAAATTTCTCCAAAAGACCCGGTCTCAAAAAATGTGGAGCACGCCGTGGCTTTCATCAAGATGGATGATAAGAGATTCTTCCTGGAAAGGTTGATTGGAGAGAACCCCGATAAGAAAATATTGGTATTTGTAAGAACCAAAGTAAGGGCCGAGCGCGTGCTGGCGGCAATGGCAAGAGTTGATATTTCGGGTCAAACCATCCATGGAGACAAAGATCAAGATGAGCGTAATCGTGTGATGAGTGCGTTTAGAGCCGGTAGGAACAAAATTTTGATTGCTACGGACGTCAGTGCCAGAGGAATTGATATACCCAATGTGGATTTTGTGGTGAATTACGATATGCCGGATGAACCTGAAAATTACGTGCACCGTGTAGGGAGAACCGGTAGAGGTAAACAAAAGGGGCAGGCAGTAAGCTTTTGTAGCCCTGAAGAAAAACCGCTGTTGGTGGAAGTAGAGAAATATACCCACACGGCCATTCAGGTAATGGATATTGAATGGAATACTTATCAGGATACCATCGACCTCACTGCGGATACCACCGACAATTGGAAGCAATTACTCAAAGAAGCTGAAGCCAATCCCCACAAGCCTAAGAAGAAAAAGAAGAAGCGCTAGTTTCTATTTAAGAAGGTCAAGACTAACTGATCCTTGAAAATAATAAAATAGAGAAATAAGCGCGATCATGGCCATATAGACCATGTCTTTTGTTGATATGTCTTTCATAGCTGCTGATTTTATGAATATCAAATATAGTAAAATAGCAATAAATAGTTGTACTTTTCTACTGTAGGAGAATTACCTAATTTTCAATTTTATACGAAATAAGCCAGTATAAGGGTGAAAATAAAGCTGGAAACTCCTAACAAAGTTGTCATTATCGTCCATGATCTAAAGGTCTGTTTTACAGATAATCCTAAATAACGGTTGATTAACCAGAATCCGCTGTCATTCACATGTGAAAGAACGGTGGCTCCAGAGGCAATAGCTATCACCATGAGAGCAAGTTGAGCAGAAGACAAACTTGCTGATGTGATCAGCGCAGCAGTCATGCCTGCAGAAGTAATCATAGCAACCGTGGCTGATCCCTGTATAACACGCATTAAAGCTGCCATGACGAAGGCGAAAATAAAGGGTGAAGATAAGTTGTCTGCAAAGGCATTAGCCAACATCTGTCCGGTGCCAGTATCCATGAGTATTTGCTTGAATACACCACCAGCACCTGTCAGAAGAATGATAATCCCAGCTGGAGCCAATGATTTTGTACTCATTTCTGATAGGGCCTCTTTAGAGAAGCCATTTTTTATCCCTATAAAATACCAAGCCAACAAATTGGCAATGATCAAGGCAGAAAAAGGATGACCAAAAAATTCCAACCAAACTTTGATTATGCCTGCATCAATCCAGGTTTTAGAAATGGTGTTCAATACAATCAGCAGAATGGGCACCGCAATAATGATTAATACCGGAGCTAACTTGGGATTCTGCGAGTTGCTGTCATCGGTACTTTCTATTGGTGGTGCAGCGATGAAGGTTTGTGTAGCCAGCCGTTTCGCAAGCAGTGGACCACTTATAATAACTGAAGGGATTCCAATAATAAAACCAAATATCATAACCAACCCCAGGTCAGCACCCAATATGTCAGCAACAGCTACCGGACCGGGTGTGGGCGGAATAAAACTATGGGTGGCCGCCAAACCTGCCAAGAGTGGAATGGCAAATAGGTACAGCGACTTTCCTGATCTCCGCTGAAGTGAGTAAATGAGCGGTACGAGTATGATAAATGCTACATCGAAGAAAACCGGAATAGCTACCACGAATCCTGTAATGGTCATAGCCCATGGAGCCTTTTCTTCTCCCATTTTCTCCAGAAAGAAATTGGCTAGCGCATTGGCTGCTCCGGATTGCTCGAGGATGGCGCCGAATATAGCACCTAACCCTACTACTGTGGCTACAAAGCCCAATGTGTTGCCCATGCCGGTTTTCATGGAGTTCATGATTGCAGTGGGTTCCATGCCAGCGAAAAGTCCAACCGCTATACTTGCAATAAGTAGTGCTAAAAATGCTTGAATCTTAAAGTATAGGATAAGAAAGAGCAGAATGCCAATACCCGCCACTACAGCCAATATGAGTTGAATATCTATCATACCCACTCCGTATGAAAGGATTCAGTCAAAGGCTTATCGACACGTTTGTAGGTATGAGCGCCGAAGTAGTCTCTTTGTGCCTGCAACATATTCGCTGATGATTGACCATTTACATATCCTAGGAAGAAATTCATAGCTGAAGAGAATACCGGAACAGGGTATCCGCTGGTTACTGCCCGTCCCACGATTTGGGCCAAATTTGCTTGTTGCTCGCTTAGTGACTTTACCACCGCAGGGTGGAAAAGCAACTGATCTGTGTCTTTAAAAAAGTTTACCATAGCGCTCATCAATTCTGATCGAATGATGCAACCATTGGTCCATATTCTGGAAATTTCACTAAAGTCTAAATCCCAGTTGTATTGGTTTGAAGCTTCTTTCATCATATCAAACCCAACCGCATGATTCACGATTCGAGCGGCAGAGTAACCTTCCATCAAAGCAGAAATAAAACTCTCTCGATCTTGAGCTATGGGTTGTTTGATCTGACCATAGAGCCCGTTGGCAGCTATTCGTGTTTCTTTTTGTGCTGAGATGTTTCGAGCCATAACTGCATCAGCAATGGTATTGAGTGGCGAGCCAAGTCGTATCGCAGCTTCGGTAGACCATCCTCCCGTACCTTTTTGTGAGGCCACGTCTAGTATTTTATCCAACAGAAGTTCTCCGTTTTCTTCCTTACGAAGAATGTTGATAGTGATTTCTAATAAGTAGCTATCCAGTCCCTTTGTTTTCCAGTGTTCTAAGGTTTTGGCAATTTCTTCTGGTTGCATACCCAAGCCATTACGCATCAATTCATATACTTCAGCCAATAATTGCATTTCAGCATATTCGATGCCATTGTGTACCATTTTTATAAAATGACCAGATCCTTCTGGTCCTACATAAGTACAGCAAGCCTTGCCATTGGCGTCTTTGGCTGCAATATTTTCGAGAAAGGGTGCAATTCTGTTATAGGCAGTTTTACTGCCTCCTGGCATGATGGAAGGACCTTTTCTAGCACCTTCTTCACCACCCGAGATCCCAGTTCCGATAAAATTGATGTCGTGCATAGCCAAGGCTTGATCTCTGCGGTTTGTATCCAGGTAATTAGAATTACCGCCATCGATGATTAGGTCATCTGGCCCTAAAAGAGGGGTAAGCTCCGCTATGATAGCGTCTACTGCAGCTCCTGCTTGTACCATCAATAGGATATTTCTGGGTGGTGCCATGGAGTCAACGAATTCCGGTAGGTCATCAAAACCCTGTATGTTTAAAGCGGGATGTTTGGCCACAAAGTCCTTGGCCACGCCTTCTTCCTTGTCTGCTACATGTCTGTTGAATACGGACAATTTGACCTTGTTATTAGCCATGTTGATAGCTAGGTTTTGACCCATCACACCCATGCCTATGATTCCAAATTCGGTTTTACTGCTCATTTTAATTAGTATTTCTTGTAATATGTTTTCTGGTGTTTGATCTATGCTTACCTCAATAGCGTTATTCGGCCTTTCCAAATCATTAAATTGGCTCTTTAGGATAGACGGATCTAAAAAATGATCCCTTCGCAATGCAAGACGGCTGCTGATCAAATCAAAACTTCCTGATAAATGAATAATAGTAAGTTTTTCGTGAGGTATGGTAGATAATGTACTACGATATTTTTCTTTCAAAGCAGAACAGGCCAGCACAGCTCCTCCTTTGGCTTCCCAGATTTTTATTTTTTCACCTAAGGTTTCTAACCAGGGTTGGCGATCCTGATCCGTCAATGGCTCTCCTCCGGAGAGCTTCTTGATATTGCTTTCTGGATGAAAATCATCGGCGTCATAAAAAGGAATAGCCAAGGCAATGGCCAATAGTTGGCCAACCGTAGTTTTTCCAGTTCCCGAAACCCCCATTACAATTATCATAGTTCAAAGGTGGTTATATAGAGGAGGTTTGCACCCTGCTAATTATTTCAAATCAGTAGGTTAAATATTTCAGTAGGGTAAATGCATGTATCCTCTTTTAATAGATGAAACCTAATTGTTTAGTACGAATAGCGTACCTGAATGCATTGAGCCAAGTAAATGAGCTATCTTTGCTTTCGCTTGAAGGGTTTATTAACATTTTTTTAATTAAAAAGTTTAAGATGAGAGGAAAGAATAGTTTACTAATGATGCTACTATTGATGGTAGCTACCGTGATCTTTGTAAGATGTGATTCAGATGAGGATTCTGATCTTGATAACATGAATGATGACATGGAAAATGCGGGCGATGACGAAACTGAGTATCAAGCAGATATTAGTGTGTTAAAGGACCTTTTTTACCACACTGACGCAGTAACATTCACATTTGATGATGAATGGGTCACCATTACATCCAAAGATCTACCTGATCATGTGAGTGTGTATTATGATGAGTCAGATCCACTGTATGAGGATTATACAAAGGAGGATGACTCAGATTTCATCAAAAATCCAAATACGATTGGTGAGCAGAATAATGTTTTCAAGATACCACGTTACCCATCGGAGGCTTCAGTAAAAGAAAGTACTTCAGGAGGAGCTATAGGTGTGACTATTAATAGTGTTTCATTTTTCAATCAGGAAGCTGCTCCGGGTGATGATATTTTGGATGAATTGAAAACATTCGATCAATATGAAGGGCACCCTGCAGGAACTCAGTATCATTATCATAACGAACCGGTTTGGTTGACAAAGTTTAGGGACAATGCGGACAATGAAGCTTTGGTCGGGCTACTACTTGATGGTTTTCCGGTATATGGTACACACGAAGATGGAGTTCAGATGACCAATAATGACTTGGATGATTACCATGGACATTTTGGGGTTACCGATGAGTTTCCTGAGGGTATTTATCACTATCATATTACAGATGATTTGCCATGGATCAATGGTGATGGGTACTATGGAACTGCTGGTACGGTAACCAACTAGAATGAAATACTGCTTATTGTTTTTTGCGGCAATGAGTATGGTAGCTTGTGATTCTACATCTGACGAATCACAAGCCACTTATTTGCAAGAGTTAATTCCCAATATTGAAATATTGGAAAGTGATCTGCGATTATCTCGAGCCGACAACGGTGTTATGTATTTGGACACGACCAGTTACTCAGGCTATCTCCTTACTTATTATCCGGACAGTTCTCTCAAATCAAAAAAAGGTTTCTACCAAGGTAGATTGGAAGGAGACTTTGTATCCTACTATCGCAATGGTCAAGTCTTCAGTAAAAGGCCTTATCATAAAGGCGAGAAGCATGGCGAGCATCTAGGGTATCACAAAAATGGCCAACTTCAATTCCAATATTACTTTGTGGATGGTTTTAGTCAAGGTACACACCGGGTATGGTTTCCGAATGGAGATTTAAAAAGCGAAATGAACTATACCGATGGCAAGGAACGTGGACTGCAACGAGTTTGGCGACCTGATGGTAAGATGAGATCTAATTACGTGGTGAGGGAAAATGGCCGTAAATACGGGAAGCTAGGATTGAAGCGCTGTGCTAAAATAGACAGCGAAACAGGGGATGTGGATCCCTACAAAGGAAATATCAAATGAGAGATGTCTTTATAATTAGTTTGTCGCTAGTAATGATGTGGGGATGCAATTCTTCATCAGAGAAGAGAATGAACCCTGAAATTGAATTGCCGTATTACAGCGATTACAATTTCACTCCAGAATGGATAGAAGAAGAAAATGCTGAATATGATTTGATTCATACGATCAGGGGTTTTCAATTTGTAAATCAAAAAGGAGACACAGTAACCAACGCCACGTTTGATGATAAAATTTACATAACCAATTTTTTCTTTACCATTTGCCCGAATGTATGCCCTCGGATGACTAAAAATCTAAAGAAAGTTCAAACGGCTTTTGCTGATGATGAATCGGTAAAAATTTTATCTCATACGGTTATGCCCTGGGTGGATTCGGTTGGTCGCTTAGCCGAATATGCACAGCTCAACGATATCAACGCCGATCAATGGCACCTAGTCACAGGAGACAAAGCCGATTTGTATAGTATGGCACGCGAAGCTTATTTCGCCGACGAAGGTTTTGGCAAGACGGTAACCACTGAAGAGGATTTTCTCCATACCGAAAATATTATCTTGATAGATACCAAAAGACGTATCCGTGGCGTGTACAATGGCACATTGCCGCTCGAGATGAAACGTTTGATTGAAGATGTTCAGACGCTAAAAAAGGAGTAATCCGGATTATTCCAAGTCCTCAAAAAAATCCTTGAGTAAGCCTTCAATAATTGGAAGTTGTATGATGTCTGCGGCCATAAGAAACCCGAGCATCATGATCGCACCAAAGATTAGGAATACGACGCAACCCACTTTGCTGGACTTCTTTTTCTTACTAATTACCTGATCCTGATATTCAGCCATTTTTTCGGGTATCGCATTTTCCTTTAGCAACTTGGTGTCGAAGTAAACACCCCATACCCGTTTGGCCAAATGGATTTCGATCATATCCCCTTCATTGAATTGATTGTAAATCTCTTCACTGATGGATCTTTTCTGATCGCCAAAGTAAAAGTAGTAGGTGTAGGTGCTTTTGCTATTCTTACTAGACTGGACGGTGTAGTGCTTGTTGGTGATCAGGCCTTGCCAGATCTTCTTTTCGTTTTCTTTTAGATCGAGTTTAAAAGCCCGGTAGATGGTGATAAAGGCGATGACAAACAATACATCAATCAGAATCGTGAAAAAATCGATCCCCATGCCATAATTGACCAGAGCAAGTATGGCCAATATGAAAAGCCCCATAGGTGTAAGAAATTTGAACTTCATCTCAAGCTTTTCACGTTCTTCGGTGCTCATTTGAGCATAGGTGATTTTTAGGAGAGGAGTGGATTTCATGAATTGGAGAGATTGAAGATTACTTTAAGTTTTTAACGTCCATGCATTGCCCGTATCCATGGAGCTTGTTTAAACCGCCAAGATAGCCGAGTCGCCCACAACTGCAAAAGTTATTTTTCTTGAGATCCTGTTAGTCTAGACTCATCCGGAACTGTAAGATTCAACCCAAACTATCACCGATTATTGCGGATTGGCGAAGGTGGTTCTTCTGAGGTTTCGGTCAAGAAGCTATGGATATGAGAGATCGCATCTTGTGAGCTACTTTTTTCTTATATCGCCGCAACCAGTATAAGTTTGACCGTCAAGAATCATTGTCGAATAAAATGCAAATTCCTTGTCCTGTGCCATATCTAAGCTACAGGAGCATTCCTTGTTCATATTAAAAATTAATATAAGCTCGTGTTCACCACTAGTGGAAACATAGGTTCTTCCAAGCGATATGTCACGACCTACGAATGGCTTTGGTTCATTTATGTCGAACTTAAGATTTTCGATCATTCCTCCGTTACTCACAATTATTTTACCATTTTGAAATTCAGCCTTCCAAAATGGTTCCACTCCACTAAAAGCAAATTCCGTTTTTTCAGAAAAATCCACTTGCCCAATTGCTGAAGTGCTATAACTGAAAGCAAAAAAAGAGAAGAGTAGATATTTCATACTTATTCGGGCATTGTAGCTAACATCCAGATATAGTGCATATGCACTATATCCACACTATATATTATTTAATATACCGATAATCCTCCCCATCCTTCAATTGCACCAAGTATTGATAGATCAGCTCAATGACGTTGTTGATATCATCGTAGTGTGCAGTTTCTACTGTGGTGTGCATATACTTAAGTGGCAAGGAGATCAGAGCTGAGGCTACGCCCTCATTGGAGTATGCAAAAGCATCCGTATCTGTACCCGTAGCACGAGAAGTGGCGGCGCGCTGATAAGGGATGTCGTTTTTCTCTGCGGTACTGATAATGTTGGAAAGCAAGTTGTTTTGTACGGCTGGCCCGAAGGTGAGTACCGGCCCTTTGCCGGCTTTTTGGTCTCCACTAGTTTTTTTGTCGTACATGGGGGAGTGGGTGTCGTGACACACATCGGTGATCACAGCCACATCAGGCTTGATTCTGGCTGCCATCATTTCAGCACCACGCAATCCGATTTCTTCCTGAACAGCATTCACTATGTATAAACCAAAGGGTAGATCTACCTTGTTCTCTTTGAGCTTTCTGGCTACTTCGGCAATCATGAATCCACCTATTCGGTTGTCGAGCGCACGTCCACAGACAAACTTCTTATTCAAGTCCATCAGTTCATCATCGAAGGTGATCACACAGCCGACTTTGACGCCCAATTCTTCTACTTCCTTCTTAGATTCACATCCCACATCTATAAAGATGTTTTCCATGGTCGGAGACTTTTCTTTTTCAGACTTTCTTACATGAATGGCTGGCCAGCCGAAGATGCCTTTTACGATACCTTTTTCTGTGAAAATATTCACACGCTTAGAAGGCGCGATCTGATGATCCGAACCGCCATTTCTAATCACGTAGATATAGCCATTGTCGTCGATGTAATTGACAAACCAGGAAATTTCATCGGCATGGGCTTCGATTACTACTTTATACTCCGCCTTGGGATTGATAACGGCCGCTACAGATCCGTAAGTATCCGTGATATAGTCATCCGTATAGGGCTTCACATAATCCAACCAAATCTTTTGTCCTGAAGATTCAAATCCAGTAGGAGAGGCGTTATTCAGGTATTCGTATAAAAACTTTTCGCTTTTTTTATTCATGTGTTACAATGGAATATTTCCGTGTTTCTTTCGAGGCATGTTGCCTACTTTGTTTTCCAGCATATTGAATGCTGAGATCAATTTCTTTCTTGTATTATGTGGTAGGATCACTTCATCGACATAGCCCCGAGCTGCTGCGATGTAAGGGTTGGCAAACTTCTCAGTGTACTCGTCTACTTTTTCCTCCAATTTAGCCTCAGGATCTTTCGCCGCTTTGATCTCATTTTTAAAGATAATTTCAGCAGCACCTTTAGCTCCCATTACGGCGATTTCGGCTGTTGGCCAGGCATAGTTCATGTCGGCACCGATATGCTTAGAGTTCATCACGTCATACGCACCACCATAAGCCTTTCTCGTAATTACAGTAATTCTAGGTACGGTAGCTTCGCTGAAAGCATAAAGCAGCTTGGCTCCGTTCATGATGATGGCATTCCATTCTTGATCGGTTCCTGGCAAGAAACCTGGTACATCTTCCAATACCAAAAGAGGGATATTGAAGCAATCGCAGAATCTGACGAACCTGGCGCCCTTTACACTGGCATCATTGTCAAGTACACCAGCCAAGCTTGCTGGTTGATTGGCTACAATACCGATGCTTCTGCCGCCGAGTCGAGCAAATCCGACTACAATATTCTCCGCATAGTTTTTATGCACTTCGAAGAAATCACCTCCATCTACTATGCCTTCTATCACCTCTTTGATATCATAAGGTTGATTGGGATTCGTAGGTACAATTTCGTCTAACTGCTTTCTAACTTCATCTCCAGCTTCGTAAGGAAGCATATCCGGAGTTTCCTCACAGTTCTGGGGGATAAAGCTCAAAAGTCTTTTGATGTTTTTGATACACTCCACTTCATTAGCGCAGGAGAAGTGCGTTACACCACTCTTAGTGCTGTGGGTACTGGCACCACCGAGCTCTTCAGCGGTTACATCTTCTTGGGTAACGGTCTTCACTACGTTAGGTCCTGTTACAAACATGTAGGAAGTATTCTCTACCATCATGATAAAGTCAGTGATGGCAGGAGAGTATACTGCACCTCCCGCGCATGGCCCCATGATAGCAGAAATCTGAGGTACCACTCCAGAGGCCAATGTATTTCTGTAAAAAATATCGGCATAGCCACCCAACGAGACCACGCCCTCTTGAATCCTGGCTCCACCAGAATCATTCAACCCAATAACAGGCGCACCATTTTGCATGGCGAGATCCATGATTTTTACGATTTTTTCAGCATAGGTCTCGGATAAAGAACCACCAAATACCGTAAAGTCTTGGCTAAATACATAGGTCAAACGACCATTGACTTGCCCATAACCAGTAACAACTCCATCACCTAATATTTTTTGCTTGTCCAAACCAAAATCTGTGGCTCGGTGTGTGACGAATTTTCCAATTTCTTCAAAAGTGCCCTCATCTATTAGGAGTTCTATACGCTCACGGGCGGTTAGTTTTCCTTTTTTGTGCTGCGACTCAATTCTTTTTTCACCGCCGCCAAGGAGTGCTTCTTGATTGAGTTTTTCTAGGTATTGGATTTTTTCTTCTGAAGATTTGAAATTCATTTTGACATGGGTTATTAGTTCGGCTCAAATATAGGCACTTGCGTAAATATGACGGTAGGTTTTTTGTCCCAATTGGGTTCTCATTTTTATTCATAAATTAGCGGAATTTTAAAAATCAGTATGAGAGTAGGAATAATTGACATTGGGACGAATACATTTCACTTGCTGATCGCAGATCGTGCTCGAAACATGAAGATCCTTCATAAAGAAAAAGTTGCGGTTCGCTTGGGAAAGGGAGGGATAAGCAACAATGTTATCCAACCAGATGCCATGGAAAGAGCAGTAGCTACGCTTACTGATTTTGCACAGAAGATGGAAAACGAAGTTGTGGATGAAATCATTGTTTCAGCCACGAGCGCCGTGCGGAATGCAGATAATCAACAGAAATTTGTTGATATTATTAAGGACAAAGTAGGGTTGGAGATTTGTGTTTTATCTGGCGAAGAAGAGGCCGCTTTGATTCACAAGGGTGTAAGTGAGTACATCGATTTTGGTGAGGAGACCGGCTTGATCATGGACATTGGAGGAGGAAGTATTGAATTCATTTTAGCCAATAGTGAAGAAGTCAAATGGCTAAAAAGTTATGAGCTAGGAGGGCAGCGATTGATTGATCAATTTCATCATACTGATCCAATTTCTGCAGAAGAAAAAGAGAAACTAGAATCGTTTCTTGTTGAAAATCTAAAAGAGGTTATCGATCAATGTAAAGAACATCAGGCGGCCTATTTGATCGGTTCTTCGGGTTCGTTCGATACGTTGTGGGATATTCACGCGAGAATTCCTGGAGCGCTACCGATGCAACAACCGATTTTATACAAAGATTATTTTGAAGAAATTCATGAGGAACTGATGGCGCTAAATAGGGAAGAACGTTTGGCTATTCCAGGTATGATTCCGATGCGAGTGGATATGATCGTTTCGGCGTCGGTGGCTATAAAGGTCGTGATGGATCACTGCCATTTTGATCAAATAAAAGTTTCCCCTTTTGCGCTAAAAGAAGGGCTCTTGTATCACGGTTTGCCAAAAAGAAAATAAATTCGCCATATGTACAGCTATCAGAGATTATTCGACTTTGCCAAGCAGGTCTTCGTGTCCATGGGGCATACAGAAAAAATGGCCGATACGGCAGCAACTGTATTGGTAAGTGCCGATATGCGTGGTGTAGACTCTCATGGAATTGCCCGACTCAAAGGGTATGTCAGGTTGTGGGAGGCCAAACGTATCAACTCGAAGCCTATCTTTCAGATAGAACATGAAACACCATCTACTGCTGTACTAAATGCTGATGAATCCTTGGGTTTGATTTCAGGCCCTGAGGCCATGAAAATAGCCATGATTAAAGCCAAGAGCGTAGGTACTGGATGGGTGTCTGTGAAAAATTCTAACCATTATGGTATTGCAGGCTATCATGCCATGATGGCCTTGGATCAGGATATGATTGGTATTTCCATGACTAATGCAAGTCCATTAGTTGCTCCAACTTTTTCAAAAGAAAGACTCCTAGGTACCAATCCCATATCTGTGGCTATTCCAGCAGGAAAGCAACCACCATTTGTAGCGGATATGGCGACAACAACAGCGGCCAATGGTAAGCTTGAAATTTTGCAACGTAAAAATGAAGATGCCCCTTTGGGCTGGGTACAAGACAAAGAAGGAAACCCAACTACCAATGCCAATGGAGTGAAGGAGGGTGGTGCCTTATTGCCACTTGGTGGAGATAGAGAACACGCGTCTCACAAAGGGTACATACTTGGCTCTATTGTAGATATATTTTCTGCAGTACTGTCTGGTGCCAATTATGGGCCTTGGGTACCACCATTTGTGAGTTTTATCGATCCTGTTGCTGATCCGGTAGGCGAAGGGCTTGGGCACTTCTTTGGTGCTATGAGAATAGATGCTTTCCGGAAAGCGGACGAATTTAAAGATCATATGGACACCTGGATAGAAAGATTCAGATCGTCGACTCCTATTGATGAGGCTAATCCCGTTCAAATCCCTGGTGACTACGAAAGAAACATGGAGGCTTCGAGAAGCAAGGATGGTATTCCTGTATTAGACCCTGTCATACAGGACCTCAATGAGCTGGCCGATAAGTTTAAGCTTAAATTTTAGAATCCTATACCGAAATTCATCCCGATAACCCAAGGGCTATCGTAACGTAAATCTTCACCTTCCTTGTAGAGTACATTGTACAGGGCGTAGAGGTTGACAAATCCTTTTCCGCCCATAGGTTGTGAAATACCACCTCCGATCAGCATTCTGTCTTCTGTGATTCTACCTTCAAAAGTATCAAGGAACAATATTTCATATTGAGCCATGGCAAAAAATGGCTTATAGATTACGTACTGTGTATAGAAGTTTAAACCATAATCGTTAAAAGACTGGTTAATAGGCTCTTTCCACTTAAAATATTGATAAGTAAGGCCGACACCAGCATTCCACTTATCAGTAATGCGGTAACCAACCTGTCCACTTAGATTTACCCAAACTCGATCACTGCTAATGCCGAAACCGCCTAGTCCACCACCAACATAGATTTTGTCTATCCAAGCCGGCCTATCGTTTCCAAGTGCATTTCCATAATTTTCCTGAGCTGAACTTTCAGAAATATAAAGGATACCAAAGAGTGCAAGTAGAATTAATCTTTTTGTCATTCGTCTAGGATTTAATAAAAAGTACAAAGGAATTTTAGTCTTCAACAACTACGAATAAATCTTCCCCATCTTTTTTCATGTAATACTTTTCACGAGCGAACCGCTCCAAAAGTTCCATGTCGTTTATGAGGGCTTCTCTATCTGCATTTACCTCTTCGATTTTTTGTAGGTAGTATTTTTCCTGATTTTCCAACTCCTCCACTTTTTGGCCAAGCTGGTATTGTGAATAAAAATCGTTGGTGTCAAAGAATAGCATCCACACAATAAAGGCAAGCCCTGAAAGGAAGTAGAAGTTTTTCGTGAGATGCAGAGATTTTTTGAACATGCCTATTTAAAGTCTACTGTAAAGTAAAAAACGAATCAACCAATTGCCAAATAATCGGTGTCATATTATTCAGAGGCTTGTTGGAGAATTTTGGCGGGTGCTTCTTAATGAAATGTCCAAATGCGACATTTTAGTTGAAAACTATTTCATTTATCAGCTTCTATTTGTCGTGGATATAGATTTGTGATGGAAGGCTTTAGAATAAATCATAACATTCCCTCTGTATTCATAGAATAAAGTTCTGAATGGAAGACAGTTTTGAGTCCCAACTAACAGAAAATACTGCCGATTATCAAATTATGATACCATTAATAATTCCGTAGAAAAAATAACAATATATGTCGGGATGGTTACATCCAATCTCACTATTCTTGCGACGTTTATAAACAATCATTCAACCTTTCATCACTTCAATGAGCATCACCAAATTTCTATTTTTTTTCATTGCCTGTTGTGCTCCTTTTTTTGCTTCAGCACAGGATGACCTCCGTTTGCAAAAATCCTATCAAGGAATGAGCATGTCTGGCGCTTTAGATTCGATAAAAGCTGAAACTAAGACTAAAGTTTTCTATAACCCAGAGTGGATAAAAGATCGAAAAGTATCTGTGTCAGGGCAAGGACTTACTATTCCAGAATTTATAAATAAAAACTTAGAAGAGAGTGGGTTGAAAGCTGTGTTATACCATGGTGTTGTCGTTTTTGTTGCAAATAATCCTGAGCTCTATCAGATTGAATCTGCGGCAGATGAAGATTTGATTGTAATAGGAGATAAAAACTCCAAATTGAATGAAGTGGTAACCGTATCCGGTCAAATGACAGATGGAGCCAACGATGAGCCCCTAATTGGAGCTAGGGTGTACATTAGCTCTTTAAATATTGGTACCGTTACAGACTTCAATGGCAATTACAGTTTAAGAGTTCCTGTGGGAAAATATACGATTGATTATAGTTCCATTAGTTATGAGAGTAAGCCTATGGAGGTCATTATAAAGTCTGCAGGACGACTGGATGTAAACCTGTTTTCAGGGTCTCTACAGCTGGATGAATTGGTGATTACTGCTGATGGACAGGATGCTAATGTCCAACAAAGAGTTTCCGGTCTGGAAAACATGAACATTGAAACGATCAAGCAGCTACCCACCTTTATGGGCGAAGTTGATCCGGTGAAGAGTTTGACTACCATGCCTGGTATTTCTACAACTGGTGAGTTGTCCTCTGGGTTCAATGTTAGAGGTGGTGAGACAGGTCAGAATTTAATAGTACAGGATGGAGCGGTCATTTATAACCCAACTCACTTATTCGGTTTTTATAGTGCCTTCAACTCAGATATGGTCAATGAGGTAAACCTCTACAAAGGGGGCGGGCCAGCCAATTTTGGTGGTCGTATATCGTCAGTACTAGATATTAAATTGAGGCATGGAAATGATGAAAAATATGAAGTGAATGGAGGAGTAGGGTTAGTGTCAAGTAGACTAACCGCAGAGGGACCAATTTTGAAGAACAAGGCTTCGTTTCTGATTGGTGGCCGTACTTCGTATACCAATTGGCTACTTCATCGAATTAAGAACATTGAGCTTCAAAGTAGTGAGGCCGCTTTTTATGATTTAAATGCAAAGTTGCTTTATCGAGTAAGCGACAAGGATTATATCACGGGCTCATTTTACCTGAGTCACGATGATTTCAATTTTGCCGGAGAGGCGCAGTATGATTGGGGAACCAAGAATTTTAGTTTAGAGTGGAATCATGTATTTGGAAATAAGACTCTTTCCACACTTTGGCTAACTACGAGCAACTATAGTGTGAATTCAAAAAATTTAGAAGAAGAAGTAGAGGCTTTTGAATTTGAAAACGGAATTCAGAATTTTTCAGCTAAATATGAATTCTTGTATAAGATGCATCCTAAAAACTCCTTGACCCTGGGAGCGGAATACAATAATCACACATTCGACCAGGTGAGTTGTCTCCTTTTGGAGAAAATTCAAATACCGAATATGTAGAAATGAGTGATCAACATGCTCACGAAATTGCGATTTTTGCTCAAGATGATTGGGACCTTGGTGCGAGATTGGCGTTGTCAGCCGGGCTACGTTTCTCAAGTTTCATCAGAACAGGTCCAGATACAGAATATATATTCGATGAAGGAGTAAATGTGGTTCGTGAACCTCAGGTTTTGGACTCGGTTAGTTATGGCAGCGGAGAAGTAATTAAAAGCTTTTATGGATTGGAGCCGAGACTTTCCTTGAGATATCTGTTGACAACGAACTCATCACTTAAGTTCAGCTACTATCGTTCTTTTCAGTATTTACACTTGATTTCAAATACAGTATCAGCCACTCCACAAGATTATTACTTGGCGAGCGGAAACAATCTGGATCCTCAATATGCTGATCAGTGGTCCGTAGGATATTTCAGAAACCTTCAGAATAACGCTTATCAAATATCTGCAGAAGGGTATTATAAGGATATAAAAAATTCACTTGATTTTTTAGAAGGCGCGGAAATTATTGGTAATAAGCAATTGGAAGGAAGTATTGTGCAAGGGGTAGGAAGAACCTATGGATTGGAGCTACAACTGAAGAAAAACACAGGTAGACTTAATGGGTGGATTTCTTATACCTATTCAAGAAGTTTGAAACGATTTAATGGACAATACGAGTATCAAACAATCAACAATGGTGAATTCTATAGTGCGA
Organism: Reichenbachiella sp.; assembly: GCF_965233835.1. Classification (GTDB taxonomy): domain Bacteria; phylum Bacteroidota; class Bacteroidia; order Cytophagales; family Cyclobacteriaceae; genus Reichenbachiella. The sequence goes on along the minus strand of NZ_OZ247585.1, from coordinate 4,155,315 downwards.
ACAACGATAAGCCGCACGACCTCTCCATGGTTATGAATTACAAACTTGGAGGAAGAGTAATTCTGTCAGCCAATTTTAGCTATAGCACGGGACGCCCGATTACTGTACCAGTTTCAAAATTTTCTTTTGACAGACAACTTGCAGTGTTGAATTATTCAGACAGAAACGAGTACCGTATCCCTGACTATCATCGACTGGATTTGTCGTTAACGATTAAGCCTAGCTTAAGAAGAGATAAGCTAATTAACGGCGAGTGGGTGTTTTCCATTTTTAACGTTTATGCTCGAAAAAATGCCTATTCGATCTACTTTACCAAATCAGGTTTTGCTAAGAAATTGTCCATTATGGGCTCAATTTTCCCATCTGTTACTTACAATTTTAAACTATCTAAGTGATCATTAAATTCCAAGGTAGGATCTTTAAAAACATGAAAGACATTATCAAAAAATTGAGCTTAGTCGTTTTATTGGGAAGCATATCCTGTGTGGAAGACTTTAAGTTTGACGTGCCCTCTGACGCGAGAGGAATTGTTGTAGAAGGGTATATTTCTAACTTGTCTTATGAAGATCAGTTGGCATATCCAAAAGATCCAGAAATTTTTGAATTAAGGCTTGGATACATATCTGATGTTACTAATATGAGGGATGAACCTGTGCTAGGAGCTCAAATAGAACTACATGGGTCATCTGGAGAAGTATATGACTATGCTGAGATTGGGGAAGGAAAATATGGGTTATTTTATGGGGATGTAAAGGCAATACCTGGACTGGAGTATCAAATTGTTATAACGCTAGCTGATGGTACGATTATTCAATCTGAAATGACAGGTTTGCCTGAAAACTCTCCAGTTGGTGAGTTGTATGTAGAAGAAACGAAGAAGTCTGTCTATGAATACAGAAGAGAGGAGTTGATCATTTCAGAGAAGGATGGAATAAATCTTAAAATCAGAACCGCTCCAAATAATTCTGGAAGCCCCTATTACTACAAATGGGATTTCTATACCACATTTATCAAAACAGCCTATTTGGCGGCAGAAAACAGTCCATTTAGATATTGCTGGACGAGTTCAATTTATTATTATAAAGAGTATAAGTTGTTGGAAGATATTAAAGGAAATGCCCCTAGTAGCCTTTTATTTTTAGAAACAGATAATTCTCACCTTAACGAAGGTTTTTCAGTGATGATTAGACAAATGAAAATGGCTAAGGGGTATTATCAGTTTATGAATGACTTGCAAATTCAAGGGGAGCAAAGTGAATTGTTTGCAAAGCCGCCGTTTAATCTAGTCTCAAACCTGCACTCAGATGAAATAAATGTTTATGGGTATTTTGGAGTGGTGAGTGAGGACTATAAGAGATGGTATTTTGATAAAGATGAAGTTTCAAATTATGGAGGTTATAAGGAAGGGTGTGTTTTTGATGATGTACCTCCACCATATCCGGCTTCATGTTTTAATTGTTTACAGTACTCCTATGATGGTCCGGTGTCCAATCAAGCTCCTAGCTGGTGGGATGAGCGCTACTTGCCAAGATGATTTGTAAATGATGAATAGATTTTGGCTGACCATACCTTTCTTAATGATCCTAGTTTTAGGTGCTTGTATTGAAGATTTTGAATTCGAAGGAATCTCAGTAAGAGAGGGCGTGGTTGTTGAAGGCTATATCACCAACCAGTCTTACAATGATTTACTGGCACTATCTGTGCCCACCCGATATTTCACACTCAAGTTGTCAAATGTTGGGGATTTAGAAAATGTTAGGAACAGACCTGTATTGGGGGCGAAAATTGAACTTCATCAAGATGATGGCGTTGTGTACGACTATGCCGAAATGGGAGATGGTGAGTATGGTTTGTTTTATGAAGATTTCAAAGCAGATATAGGTCGGGGTTATCATCTTGAAATCACTCTGCCTGATGGAAAAAAGGTAATTTCAGAGATTGAAACCTTGGAAAAAGAAATGGAGATGGGGGCATTCTCACTTGTAGAGGGTACAAAACTGAATTATGAAAATATTCGTGGTGAGGTCAGTATTGTAGAGCAGGAAGGTATTGATTTTTATGTTACCACACTCGATAATGAATTGACAGAACCAGTCTACTATAAATGGGATATGGTGATTACCTGGGTCTATAACGCCGCACTGGCTGAAGACAATAACCCTCTCAAATATTGCTGGGCTTCTTCAAGATATTTTTTTAAAGAATATCAGTTGCTTGAGGATCGTGATGGAGGTATAGCTAAGGAACTCTTTTTTCTAGAGACGCAAGGTTCAAGATTTAATCATGGCTATTCAGTGCTGATTCGTCAGACTGTCATGAACTCCGGCTATTATACCTTTTGGAAAGAAGTAGAAAAGCAACTCAATCAAAGCGAATTATTTGCAACGCCGCCCTATAATATAGAATCAAATTTATCCTCCGATGAAATTGACGTATTTGGATTTTTTGGAGTGGTTAACGAGGAATTTGGCAGATGGTATTTTGATGAAAAAGAAATCAGTAATTATGGAGGATGGGTAAATGATGAACGATGTGCATTTGGTCCCCCTTATCCTCCTTGGTGTTTTGATTGTACAACATTGGCATATGAGGACAGTCCAGTATCGTCAACTATGCCAGACTGGTGGGATCCTATTTACTTTAGAAAAAACCCTTAATCACTAATGAATAAGCTATTTGTAATATTATTAACGTTTTATGTTTCGTTGTCAGATACAGTCGCTCAAGACGGATTGTATATCAGTACAAACAAAGACAGGTTCGTTGTAGGTGAACAGGTAATGTATGAGGTGAATAGGTTTGGTGAAGAGAACTTGGACGAAGAGGAGGTTCCGCTATTTGCAGATCTTGTAGCTCCGAATGGAGAAATTATTCAAACCAAAAGCGCACTGAGAAACCCGGAAGCTAAACATTTTTTCACCTTATCCGATAGTCTCGAAACAGGCATATACAGAATTATTTGTAACAGCATGGGGGCTACTCAAGCGGTTAAGAATATTCATGTCTACACACTTGAATTAGGAGAGATTCCTAGTCGAGAAGTCAGTGATATACAAATAAAGTATAGAGGAGGGGTGTTTAGACAAGGACAGAGCAATAAAGTGGTTGTTCGATTGGTTGATTCATCAGGAACTGGAATCCAATCTAAAGGTACGCTTGTGAATAGTTTGGATTCCTTGGTGCAATACCTAGATACCGATGCGAATGGAATAGCTGGCTTCGATCTAAATCCAAGTGATAGTTTGTATAAAGTTCGTTTTGGAAAAAAATCGATTGATCTGATACCGCAAAAATCATCATTGGCTGTAGATTTTTTAAGCCTAAATGAGTCCGTTCTTATCAAATTGAAACGACAAAGTAAAGGAACGGAATCTATTGAGGTCCTATTGAATGGGGAGTCAATGATGCGATCTGTATTTCTTGAGAATGCAGATACTTTGGACATCATGCTTCCTGCTAGAAAGCTGAGCTATGGCGTACACCAAATAGGGTTTAATTATCAGAACGAACCAAGCAACGACTACATCTACTTTCATCGACCTTCAATTGAAAGTAAGCTCTACCTCAATACCATAGTAGCTTCGAACAACGAGGAGGTTGAATATGTGATAGACGATAACGCGGACCAAATTGATTACTTGGATGTTTCTGTCATTGATAAGAACTACGTTCGAACTAAAGATTTTTATGAAGAGTTCTATTTTGATCAGGTAGGGCTTGATTTACAACAGCTGGACGATCGTGATTTTGACTCTTATTTAATATTCTTTGGAGCGAACCTTAAGAAAAGTGAAAATACGGATAGGTTAAATGCTAAACAATATCATGGTGTATTGAATTACAGGGAGGAGTTTCCGTTTGATGAACTTTCAGTTTTGAACTTAGCAACCATGAAGGCTCTGGATATTCGATGTGAAAGCATCACCGGTATTCATGATTTTGAACGTGTGGCAGGCGAAAATACGCAAATATTCCCTTATCATTTTACCACCTACTTGCAACCTATTAAACGAGCAAATTTCAAAGAAACCGTAGCGTATAGTTACCCAGCTCTTAGGAGCTCTCCTAGTTTGAGTGATGGAGATATTGCCTACGTGAAGGAGTACGACACACAACGAAATATCGCTCTATCATTTAAAAATAATGAAAAACAGAGTGCCTCTTTACCTGCTCCGGATTTTACCTACAATCTGGAGGACTATGATGTGCCAAACACCATGGTTGATATGATTAATTATGTGGTGAAATATGTCACAGTGGTAAAGAGCAAAGGAGACGAGCCTGAGTTATCCATGTATCGCTACATGAGTACTTATAAATACCGTGGTTCACCCTTAATTTTTTTAAACGATCTCCCTGTTTATGATAAGCGAACAATATTGAACCTCAACCCTAAAGATATTGCCAGAGTTGAAGTAAGAAATTCATATGCAGCCAACGGACATTTAGGGAATTTCAGTTTGAATGGTTCAGTTTCTTTTTACCTAAAGGATGGTGTTGAAAACCCACTAAAGGAAGCATACAAGGACTTGCCTGTGCTTCAGCGTTGTCAAAATTTGAATAAAAAGAGCGTAAATAGTGAGTACGCGCCTGATTTCAGGCATCAATTGTTTTGGAATGCAAAGGTAGATAAGAATAAAGGTTCTTTCTGGGTTGATTTGAAAACCTCTGATTTGAGCACCACTTATCAAATTCTGGTTACAGCTTATATGAAAAACGGTACAGTGATTCAGGATCAGTCTTTATTGGTTGTCCAATAAATGTAAGAAACTGTCAATATGAAAATTGTAGTCCGACTGACTTTTCTCTCAATCATTGCAACTACGCTGTATGCATGTATTGAAGATTTTGAATTCGAAGGGATCTCCAAAGGAGAAGGAATTGTTGTGGAAGGTTTTATTTCAAATCAGTCCTACAACGATTTGCTGGCCCTTCCACTTTCCGCGAGGTATTTTACGCTTAAATTATCAAGTGTTGGTGAGGTCGAAAACACTCGCAATGAGCCGGTGTTAGGAGCTAAAGTAGAACTTCATCAGGACAATGGAGTGGTATACGACTATGCTGAAATCGGAAATGGTGAGTACGGTTTGTTTTATGAAGATTTCAAGGCAGAGCAAGGGCGAAACTATCATTTGGAAATAACTTTAAATGATGGAAGTAGAATCACATCTGAAATTCAGGCCTTGCCAGATACTATGGATATCGGTTCGTTTTCTGTTGTTGAGCAAACAAAGCTTGACTATGAGAATGTTCTAGGAGAAGTAAGCATTGCTGAACAGGAAGGTATTGGCTTTAATGTTACCACTTTGTCGAATGATTCTGAAGACCCAATCTATTATAAGTGGGATCTTTCAATCACTTGGATATTTAGCGCAGATCTAATAGAGGATAACCATCCGTTGAAATTTTGCTGGGCCACTTCACAAAACTATTATCAAGAATTTCAACTGTTGGAGGATCATAATGGTAATATTCAAAATGAATTATTTTTTCTGAAAACTAGAAATTCAAGATTGAATCATGGTTTTTCAGTTCTTATAAGGCAAATGACAATGTCTCACGAGTATTACACTTTTTATAATGAAGTCCAGAAACAATTGGATCAAAGCGAATTGTTCGCTTCTCCGCCGTACAATATCAAGTCAAATCTTTCTTCGGATGATTCTGGAGTGTACGGATACTTTGGAGTGGTTAATGAAGATTTTGAAAGGTGGTATTTTGACAAAAATGAGATTGATAACTATGGAGGTTGGGTAGATGACCTGTGTGAATTTGGCCCGCGATGGGCAGCTTACTGTTTCGACTGTAGGGAGTGGACTTATGATGATGATCAGGTTACCCCCTATCCCCCTGATTGGTGGGATCCGCTGTATTTTGCAATGAGGCCTTAAGAATATCTGGATGTACGCTTACCAATCCGGCTTGTCGCTTTCTTTGCGTTTAGTTGGTTTTCTTCGGTTTTGCTGGATGTACTGAATCTCGCTGTTCTTAAGGGCCTCGAGGATCATCTTGGCCTTTTCTTCTGAGATATTCATCTCCTGCATTTTATCCGATGGGCTTGGAGCTTGCTGTTGATCCTTTTGGTCTTTATTTTCATTGTCTTCACCTTCCTGAGGCTGTTGCTGCTCTTGTTGATCTCCTTCCTTTTCGTTCTCCTTGCCATCCTGAGACTGTTGATCTTCTTGTTCTTGGTTCTGTTGTTCCTGATTCTCTTGATCTTGCTGCTGTTGGTCTTCAGGGTTTTGGTTTTCCTGATCCTGGTTTTGATCCCCTTCTTGTTGCTCTTGGTTTTGTTTCTGGTCTTGATCTTTTTTCTCTTCGTCTTGGTTTTCCTGGTTTTCGTTATTTTGATCTTGATTCTCTTGGTTTTGATTCTGTTCCTGTTGGTCTTTCAGCTTCTTTTTCACCAATTCATAGTTGTATCTGGCGTCCTTATTGCTGGGGTCTGACTTGATAGACTCTTTGAAATAAGACATGGCCTTTTCCAGTGTTTTGGGGTCGTTCGACAGGGCACCGAGTTGCTGATAGGCTACGGATTTTAGTTGCTCATTATCAGACAATACCAGTTTTTGGTATTGGGATTGTGCTAAATTCTTTTGATTGAGCTGATAATACGCATGGCCAAGATTCATGATAGACTCCTCGTCGTAGATTTGTAGCGTATCGATAAGGTAGGAGTAGTTAGATACGGCCACATCAAATTGCTGATGTTTAAATGCGATTTCAGCATTTTTTTTCAGCTCATTAATCTTCGAGATGTCGTTGGCAGAAGCTTTTAAACATACTGCAAGAATCAATATTGTGCTAAATAACTTCATATGTTAACCGTCCTTACTTTTAATGCCGCATCAATACAAATCAATAGCAAGGCAAGTGCCAAGAAATAGTAGTATTTGTTGGCAGAGACGTCCATGGTTTTGCTATCACGCAATTCGCCTTCTATATCTCCAATAGTATTGATGAGTTTTTCTACATCGTTTTGAGTGGCATTGATTTCAAAATATTTACCACTGGTGGCCGAGGCGATTTTCTTTAGGGAAACTGGATTGAGCTTACTGATTACCTCCTGGCCATTGTTATCTTTTTTGAACCCACGTTGCGTCATGATTTTACTCCCTTGGGCAGTGCCAATCCCCAACGTGAATAATTTGATTCCTTCTTCTTCTATTGTTTTGGCAATGCTGGCAGTATTTTCTCCAAAGTCTTCCCCATCACTAATCAGAATAATTATTTTAGATTTTTGTCGAGTTACGGTTTCTTTGTCGTCCGAAATCTTGTCGAGTGCCATTTTGAGTGGTGGGCCGAAGTCGGTTCCTGTGTTTGGAACCAAATTAGTATTTAATGTTTCAATGAAAAGATTCAATGCACTTTTATCATAAGTCAATGGACACTGCACATAGGCTTCATTAGAAAACATGATGAGTCCTATTCTATCAGATGAAAAAGCATCGACTATTTCTTTGAGCTCAAATTTTATCTTTTCCAGACGTGTGGGTTGAATATCGAAGGCATTCATGGACTCGGATAGATCTATAGCTACAAAAATATCCTTGCCTATCGATTTGATTTCTTTGCTGGATTCTCCAAATGATGGGCCTAAAAGAGCCAGAATGAACAATGTAAAATACGTCACTCGCAAAGCGATTTTATAGAACACTCTTCTGTACGTAGTGCCCAAGGCTTTGGCGGCTCGCACTGTTCTAAATATGTAGAGCACATAAAAAAAGCCAAATAAAATAATGAAGAATAATTCTAAGCTGCCGATCTCACCGCTCCAAACCATAAACGAGTATTTTCAAATCAAACAAATATAGTGATCTCATGTCTAGGCCGAAAGATGAAATTCTTCATTTAACATTTTTTAGCATTTGCTCAATTTGGGTGAGGTAGTGTACTTACAAATAAATTCAATGGATCTTCTCTGGAGCTGGTTCAGAAGTGAGTTTTAGAGTATTCGTGGTTGACTGAGTCGACTGAGTCTCAATATGAATTCACAGCCGTGTGAGCAACCAAAGAGGAGTTGCTCATTCAATTTGTAAACCACAAAGGGGAAGTGATTTACATGTATAATAGCAAAAAATAAAAATTGCAGACCCCGTTTCACCAGCGAGGTCTGCTTTTTATACTAAAACCAATAAGTAGGGTCAGTCAAGGCCAATCACAATAAATGCTTCATGTGCTTTCCATTTAATAGGAATGACATAAATCGGAACGCCCTTAGGAAATCTTAATTTTTCAGGTGCTCCTTTGAATACAATGGGTACTGAGATCATAAAATTTTTACCATAAGTTTCTCGTACGTTACCAGAGACTACGTTGGACAACTCTCCAGCCATGTCTAATAGATCGGTTGACTCGGGTTCTTCAATATCTAAAAACAACTGAACCAATTCTTTGTAAAGGTTTGTGTCTCCTGAAATGTATACAAAACCTTTGCGGTCTCCAGATATTCCAATCATGCCGGTATAATCTTTTAGCATGACGTTGTCCACAGTTTTTAAGTAAGGCACGCTTGTTTGCGAGACTTCACCTGTGAGGTGGCCAAAGTAGTTGTTCACCGAGTTGATAAATAGCTGACAGGTTTCTTCAAATTCGACTTTTTCTTTTTCCTTATACATAGTTGGCTAGTTTCTTTTTAATAATTTGTCAAATGCACTAACTAGGTCTGTTTGGTTTACAGGTTTATATAAAAAACCTCTGGCTCCTTTGTCAAGAGCTAAAAGTCCAGTGTATTTATCAGATAGCGCAGTGATGATCATTACCTTGGCTTCGGGGTTGATGGACATCATCTTGTCCAGACAAGTCAGTCCATCCATCTCAGGCATGGTGATATCGAGGGTGACGACATCAGGCCTTTTCATTTCGAACTGATTTAGAGCATCCTTGCCGTTTTTGGCCATGCCCACGATTTCAAGGTTATAATTAGTTAAGTGTTTTTCAATGGTGCGACGCATCACAGATGAATCGTCTACGATCAATAGTTTCATATAATAGATTTTAGGCTACGATGGCTAATTCTGGAGAATTTACTGGGAAAATGAAATCCAGTTCAAAGGACTTTCCTTTTTTGAAAGAGATATTCAATTTTCCATTATGTTTTTTGGTAAGGGAATTGACTAAGCTCAATCCATGACCTCTTCCCGAATGCTCTGTTACACTTTCAGAGGTTGAGAAACCATCCTTGAAAAGTAGCTTTAGAATATCCTTTGCTTCAAATCCTTTTACAGATTCTTTGTCAACGATTCCTTTTTCAACCGCTTGATGTAGGATTTTCTTGAGGTCAAGACCTTGGCCGTCATCCTTATACTTGAAATGAAGGTTGCCACCTTTTTCTGACTGATTAAGTGATAGCTGGATCAGCGCTTCTTCAGGTTTGCTGTTGGCAATCCGCATCTCTGGTGTTTCTATGCCATGGATGATTGAATTACGAATGAGTTGGATGCTAATGTCTTTGATATCCAATTTGAATTTCTCAGGAATCTGTATGTGTTTCTTGTTGGTGAACTCGAACCTCACTTTTTTTCCTACATCAGCGCTAATTCTCTTTGCGCCTCTCTCGAGTGCCTCAGCAAGCCTATCATCAGTGTCCATTTGTTTTTGAGAAAACTGTGTGGAAATATTAATGACACGATTGAGGAGTGCCTTGATGTTAGAAAGTAGAATTGAGATTTCACTGATCTCGTAGAGGATATTTAAAAAGTCATTACCAACTACATTCTTTGTTTTCAGTTTGCTCAGCGAGTTTTCCAAGTCGTGAAATTTTTCAGTAATCAATTGCAGGTCAATCAAGGAGGCGTTGCCCTTTAGATTGTGAACTGTATTGAAAGTGAAGTTGATCAATTCGTTAAAATCACGTTTAGAGTCCATTTCGTATCGAAGAGAAATGCTTTCTAGAGTTTCTTCTGCGGTAACTAAAAAGTCCATGAGAAGGTCAGGCTCGATTCTAAGAATACTTAGCATCTGCTCGGTTTCTTGTTTGTTTTTGAGTTCTGCTTCTTTGACTTTCATTTCGAGTTGTACGGTCTCTGTTTCGTCAATTACAGTGACCAGAATGTTTCTGATATCTTCCCCTTCGAATACTCTAGAGAAAACAATTTTGATGTGTTTTGAGTGGGCAATTCCTTGTTCATCATAATGGAAAATTTCAATATGCTCCACAGGGTTTAACTGGGATAAAACGTCAGTCTCAATGTTTTTGTCAAATAGGTGTTTGATATACATCTGAAGGGCGTCTAAATCTCTAGTCACCAAGCGTGGGCGCATAAAATTGATAAACTCCTGATTGGCAATTTCCTTCTGTTCAAAAATTTGCTCCATCTGTTTCGAGTACACATCACTAATAGTAAAATCTTTATTGAGCAGGAATATTCCTTCATCCACATTGTCGAATACAGCTTCTGATTGATTGTATAGATATTTTACTTCCTTACGTTCTTTGTCCAGTTCACTATTTGCAACCTGTATTTCACTCAAGGAGCTTTCTAACTTAGAATTGGAACTTTCTAATTCTTTGGATTTTATAGCATTTTGAATGGTTGCCTTTCTGAGGTTATGTGCCCAAAATCCACAGATAGTAACTACCGTGACTGCCAAACTGATATGGAAGATAAAGGTCTGCAAATCCATGTACTCCAATTGTGTAAAGTAAACTTCTTGCGTACCAATGAACTGTGCATACGCAAAAGCCCCATGATGCAGTCCAACAAACAAAATGAGTGGAACTTGCAGCTTCCAGTTCTGGTAGGTAATCAAAATGGCAGATGCGATAAAAGCAAAAAAGTGCATTTCAAACAGCCCATGCATCTGATAAATGAATAGTCCAACATAGACTCCAAAGAACATACTTGATACATATCGATGCAGCTGATCATTAGGGAGTGTTAGCTTAATCAGATACCAGGATACAAGAGAAAGTGATCCTACAGAAATGGCTAAGAGCCAGGTGTCGTAGAATGTGGCTAAGAAGAGAGAGAAGGCCACGTGTGCATATAGAAATCTAACGATAAAGGTGTCAGACTTCTGATTGATTTCTTTGAACGAAATCGCAAGTTCTTGTTTTGTTAGGTTACTAGTCATCTTATTGGTAGTTTAAAACATACTAAATAAATTTTCTGATTTATCCTCAAGACCACAGCCATAAGAAACTGTGGAAAGAAGACCGAAAGCAGGCGGTGAGGCTCCTGCAAGCAGGGAATCAATGGCCATTTGAGTGAAATTGCTACCGGGATCAGTGCAATATCTGGCCTTGTTGTAATTTCCACGATAATACAGTTTACTTTCTCTATTGATAATGGCTGCCTGAGGCGTGGAGTAAACGCCCAACTCATTTGCCAATGCTCGATTCAAATCACGGATTACGTTGGTATCACCGTCGAAATAATCTTTTACCAGATCAATGTCAGCAAATTCAGGAATGACAACGATAAAGCGAATTGAGTCGCTGTACTTTCTCTTTAATGAGTTGTAATGCTTTAGGTTGAATCTTGAACATGGACATTCTGGGTTGAAAAAGTGGTACAGTGTAGGGATGGCCACGGTTTGATTGTAATAATTGTTCAAGTGCACTTCTTGGTTGACATAAACCAATGAATAATCCTTGGGAATTGGGGTAGGGAGTGTGTATTGCACCTCTTGCTTCCAAAATAAATAGCCGATCGTAGCGAAGGTAGCTACGAGAAATAAGGCAATGCCTGCATATTTCAAAGCAGTTTTCATGGTTAGGTAGGTTTAATACAAAAATCCAAATAGCACGGAGAGAACACCCTTGGATTCTTCCGTAAATCTTAAAATAATTTTAATCGTATGCTGACTGGAATATATAGCTGGTATATTAAAGTTATTGATTGTTAAATAAAATAAAATAAAACGAAGATATATTTTTGGTGTGAACTAAAATTTGGGTATTTCTCCTAGGTGTTTATAGGCTGAATTACCTATTGTCTATCTAATGGAAAGACTTAGTTTTTGTGTGTTTTAAAATGTGTAATGTATTTATATGGCCTTTAATGAGCTATTTAGTAAGTAAAGTAACTTTCTCTAAAATTAGAGGTTCAACAGTTTTTGAGTGCTTGTGTTTTCGTAATCACTTATGATGAGCCAGATGCTTGTCCTAAACCAATTACCAGAGTTAATGCATAATGCATCTTAATAACTAAATTATTTATTTTATTATATATCTATTTTAATTCTCGTTCATAACTATTAGCTTAGCTAAAAGCAGCTCTGAGAGTACTGTTTTACCTAACCTACCTAACCATGCGAATATTATTTTTGGTGACAAGCCATAATGGATTGAGTCAACGTTTGTTTTGTGAACTGGTGTCTGATGCTCACAAAGTGCAAGTTTATGTTCTTCATGATGACGTCGAAACAATTAAAGTCGTAGATGACTATAATCCGGATCTTATCATCGCTCCCTTCCTAAAAACAGCCATACCAGATTCTGTTTGGAAAAAGTATGTTTGTCTTATTGTTCATCCTGGTATAGTTGGTGATAGGGGGCCTTCTGCCTTGGATTGGGCAATCATGAAGGCGGAATCTATTTGGGGAGTTACTGTGTTGCAAGCAGCTCAGGATATGGATGCTGGAGATGTTTGGGCCTCAGACGAGTTTGAAATGAGAAATGTGACCAAAAGCAATCTCTATCGGCATGAAGTAACTCAGGCTGCATCAAGAGCAATAAAGAAGGCAATAGCCAACTTTCAAGATGAGGCGTTTAGACCAGAGGTGTTGGACTATAAGAATTCAAATGTAAAGGGCTGTTGGAATAATCCAATCAAAAGAAGTGATCGAGCTTTTGAGTGGTCGGACACCACAAACTCAATTGTTCGAAAGATTAAGGCAGCAGACAGCACACCAGGTTTGTTAGAGACAAAGATTTTTGAGGAGCCTTTTTTTATGTATGGGGCTCACCCAGAGTCTATACTTAAGGGACAACCGGGGGAAATAATTGCCAAAAGAAATGGAGCAATTTGTGTGGGTACCGGAGATGGTAGCCTTTGGGTGACTCACCTTAAGAAGAAAGGCGGAGGGGTAAAGAGAAAATCAACTGATGTGCTTGGTGAAATACTTATTGGAATTCCAGAAGCTCCATTGGATCCTTTTGATTCTTATAATGATCAGGATACTTTCCGAGAAATTTGGGTCGAAGAAGCTGGTGATATTCTTTATATCCATTTTGATTTTTACAATGGTGCTATGTCTACTGATCAATGCAATAGTTTGAGAAAGGTATTTATGCAGGCCTGTCAGTTAAATCACAAAATGATAGTACTCCAAAGTGGGGGAGATATTTGGTCCAACGGAATAGATTTGAACGCTATAGAATGTGCGGATAACCCAGCAGATGAATCGTGGAAAAATATCGTTGCCATTGATGACTTGATCAGAGAAATTATAAACTGTGAGTCTAAAATTGTGGTGTCGTCCATAACAGGAAATGCTGGTGCAGGTGGAGCAATTATGGCACTTGCTGCAGATTTTGTCTTTGCCAGAGATGGGATTGTTTTAAACCCTCATTACAAAAACATGGGGTTGTTTGGTTCTGAATATTGGACTTATTTATTGCCTAAAAGGGTAGGGCAAAAGAATGCCACCCAACTGACGGAGGACTGTAGCGTGTTGGTAGCTAGTCAAGCCAAGAAATTAGGATTTGTGGATGATTGCTTTGGGGAGACACTCGAAGACTTCAAATCTATGGTCAAGGAGAAGGTACGTAAATTAGCTGAGCATGCAGCGTATGATAAAATCATTGCCGACAAGCGGCTAGCGAGGTTAAAGCACGAGACGAAAAAATCGCTTGATAGTTATCGAGATGAAGAGCTAAAAAAGATGAACCAGATATTTTATGACCCCGAAAGTGATTACCATTTGAAGAGACACTTTTTTGTATGCAAAGTAAGTCCTCAAAGACAGATCGAATCTAATTGGAGTGTTGTCAACTATAAGTGTATTGAGTCTAAACCAGTACTTGAAAATGCCTAGTAGCCAATTAGAACACGTCTTAAATCTCGGTCAAATCAATAAATAGTAAACCTTCCGGTTCTCTGCCTATAGCTCTGGCCTTGCGTACTTGTTTTTTTGTGCGCTTCTGTATGTAGTTCAAACTCATATAGGTATTGTAGTAGCTTTTGAAGTTGAGTTTATCTTGAACCATCCACTGCTCATAATTGGCTAGTTGATCCCTAAATTCTGCGTTTTCAAGATTAGGGCTATTTAGACCATCGATGTGATAATCCCGAAGTATGGCGAGTACATAGATTAATTTTTGCTGTAGTAGAAAGGTCTGGCTTCTCAATGATCCGTATCTGTTCAGATCATTAAAACCAAAGGCATTGACACCACCGGCGATGGCTGCCATGATACCAATATATGGTACCGCCTTGTGTGCCGTTGTACCTTCTGTGAATACATTTCCAGCTGCGGTGTAGGTGGCAAAAAGCATCGTCATGACTGATAAACCTCTTTTTAAATTTTTCACACTTCCTTCCCTCTGTTCAAGATCGGTATGCATTTCATTCAAATGGTCAATTAAAAAAACGGCCTCATCTCTATAGTTTAGGTAGCTCTGGTAAGTAATTTCTGTGTTTTCGCGGTGATGAACAGTGAGGGTAAAAGCTCGTTGGTCGATAGAACCATCAGGGTCCTCTGCCACCATGAGCATGTCAAACTTTTTTGGTTTCAGCTCGATGCCAATAATGTCATAGCCAGGCGTCCAGTCTAATTCTACGGCGTTGTTTTTTGCTACCCAGGTCATTCCTTCCGGAGCTCCAATAATGTCAAACTTTAAATCAGCAAAGTCATCGTTGGCATCTTGAATAAAGATGGTTCTATGGAAAGGAAGGCCTTCATACACCGCTTCGTTTTGTAGGTTCAGGATTTTTGGAGGCTGGTTCATGACACTCCGTTTGATGAGGAATGTCTTATTGATGGAAATAGGGTTTTCATTGCCTTGTTCGCTCACCTCTACGTAGACCTCAATAGGAAATAACTTCTTGAGCTGCTCAATCTGATAGGGGTTGAGCTTCCAATAAAATTTGCCATTGGTTAATTTCGGATTGCCAATTGAGGTAGGAATATCCATTTTGTATACCAAGGAATCCTGGTCCGGGTCCACCACGGAAAGATCTACTTCCAATGCTTCATTAGCATGTAGGAGGTATTCATCAAGCACCGGAAATTTGAAGTATGGTGATTCGTTTTTTCTATTGATGATAAACAAAAAAACGTGCTGAGAATTTTGTCCCTGCGTATCATGCGCATTGACAGTCAAACTGAAATACTTTTGTTCTAAGTGAATTTCCAAAGGTGTCCATTGGAAGGTAAGTTGATTATGAATGATTTCTACCTTGCCATTACCAATATGATATTCTCCACTATTGTCATTGAAGAAGTGATCCAGTCTAACTTTGGAAGAATCCTGCGAAGCGTACCCCAAAACTGAAAGTTCAATAGTTTGGCCTGGGTGCAATTGGTAAAACCCGTTGGTCAATTCATGGTTTGAATGAATAAAAAACTTGGGAGGATCGTAGTCCGCCAAAACCTTGATAAAGATAGACTCAATGTCTATGAGTCTAGCACTATCTATCAAAAAGAACTCTACGGTGATTTTTGAATCCTCCGAACTTTCAGGGATTACCCAAGAGAAAACGCCATCCGAAGAAAGAGTGGCGCTTTCTGGTGCATTTTTCATTATAATGCTTCCAGAACCAGTTTTCCGTACTTGCACGCTAACTTCGTCTCCTACTTTGGCTTCGACAAATTTCTCACTAATAGACAAAGAAGGGTCATCTTGTGCTGAGAGTGCTTGAAATAAGAATAGGAATAGGTTGAGAAGTACTAACTTTTTGGTCATTCTTTCCTGGCGATTGAAACAGTAATTAACTTGTACTCTTGGGCTGACTACAAATATAAGACCGAAAAAAGATTAATGCGAAGATGCTCTAGGCTACTTGCCAGGGATTAGGTCCTGAAAGTAATTCGTCCAAATCACCAACACCATTTTTATCATTTTCTTGCTTGAGCTGGTCTTCCATATGATCCTCGTAACTGTACCTTTCTTCTTTATAGAACAACCCGAATGGTCGGGGTAGCACACCTGGTTCAGCACTATATTCAAAAAATTGCGTGAGTATGGTCGCCTTTATTCGATCTGAAGGATCGTGTATCCAGCACTCTTCTGGTGTATGACCATTAGATAACTCTATGATTTTGGGTTTAAACCCATCCAGAGTAACACCCTTGTTTGCATCAGTCCCAAAGATCAAAGGTTTGCCTTCTTCCAGCATTACAACATGGTCATCTTTTACTTCTTTATCAGAAAAAGGAGCAAAACAACCATCATTGAAGACATTACAATTTTGATAAATCTCAACAAAGCTGGCTCCGTGGTGATTGTGGGCTTGAAGCAAAGTTTCACGCAAGTGAGTTGGGTTTGTGTCGATAGACCGAGCAACGAAAGTCCCCTCCGCTCCTAAAGCCAACATCAACGGGTTGAATGGGTAATCCAGTGACCCTTGAGGAGTAGAAGCAGAGACCTTACCAATAGGGGAGGTAGGTGAATATTGACCCTTGGTCAGTCCATAAATCTCATTGTTGAACAGGAGAATGTTGACGTTGAAATTTCTTCTTAATAGGTGGATTAAATGGTTGCCACCTATAGACAATGCATCGCCGTCTCCTGTTATGATCCATACATCTAGTTTCGGATTTGCTGCTTTCAGTCCACTGGCAATGGCGGTGGCTCTCCCGTGGATGCTATGCATGCCATAGGTCTCGGTGTAGTAGGGGAAGCGCGAGGAGCAGCCAATCCCTGAGATGAAAACAATGTTCTCTCGAGCTACGCCAATTTCAGGCAAGATCTTCTTGACTTGATTGAGAATGCTATAATCTCCGCAGCCTGGGCACCATCTGACTTCCTGATCTGAGGCAAAGTCTTTAGCGGTGTAGTTTTTAGGTTCTGCTATTTTATCCATGACTCAATTGATTTAAGATGGCTTCTTTTATTTCTTGAACAGTAAATGGTACCCCCTTAATTTTTGTGACACTTTTGATGGGCAATAAGAATTTGTTTCTCAATACCATTACGAGTTGACCATTGTTCATTTCAGGTACTATGATGTGCTCAAAATGTCGTAGAATTTCTCCCAGATTGGAAGGGAGCGGGTGAATCATTCTCAAGTGGATGTGAGCGATGTCGTAGCCTTCTTCTCTTAACGAAATAATGGCTGATTCTATCGCGCCATAAGTCGACCCCCAACCGACGACTAGTAGTTTTGACTTTTCATTGCCTTGAGCATAGGATTGTTTTGGAAAGACTTCAGCTACTTTTTCAACCTTCTCTGCTCTGATCTTTATCATCTGCTCATGATTGTCTGGATCGTAACTGACGTTGCCCGTATCTATTTCTTTTTCCAGTCCACCGATTCGATGTTCCAATCCGGCTATGCCAGGTATGGCCCATTTCCTAACCAAGTTTTCGTCCCGCTGATAGGGAAGAAAATGGTCATCTTTTTGTCTTTTTTTGATTAATGGAGGCTTAATATCGGTCAAATCTTTGCTTTCAGGGTATTGCCAGGGCTCAGAGCCGTTGGCGATGTACCCGTCTGTGAGTAGCATGACGGGAGTCATATGCTCTAGCGCTGTTTTACAAGCCATGAAAGTCATATCAAAACAATCCTTAGGTGTGGCCGGCGCGAATATTGGTAACGGCGCTTCTCCATTTCTGCCATAGAGCGCTTGTAGGAGGTCGGCCTGTTCGGTTTTGGTTGGAAGCCCTGTAGATGGTCCACCGCGCTGAACATTGATGATAACCAGCGGTAGCTCTAATATCATTGTCAAGCCAATGGCCTCACCTTTGAGGGCAATGCCTGGTCCGGAGGAGGCCGTGGCTCCCAGGTTGCCGGCAAACGAAGCTCCTATCGCCGAGCAAACCGCGGCGATTTCGTCTTCGGCTTGATAGGTTTTGACACCGTAGTTTTTATATCTGGAAAGTTGATGTAGAATGTTGGAAGCAGGCGTGATCGGGTAGCTGCCATAAAATAGGCCTAATCCAGACTTTTTGGAGGCTGCGACAAGGGCAAGGGCCACAGCTTGGTTGCCATTTACATTTCGGTAATGTCCTTTTGGAAGTTTGGCTGGCTTAATACTAAACCTTGAGGTAAAGGTTTCGCTGGTATCTGCAAAGTTGAATCCAGCTTTAAGCACTTTTATATTGGCTTCGGCAAGTGCTGGTTTTGATTTGAATTTATCAGTTAGAAAGTTGATGGTATATTTTAGGTCTTGATTAAACATCCAATAAACAAAGCCCAGCACAAACATGTTTTTACATCGCTCGATTTCCTTTCGATCCATACCAGTTTCTGCCAGTGAATCTTGGGTCATTTTTGTGACATCAAAATCATGCACGTCGTAGTTGTCAAGAGAATGATCTTCTAATGGGCTGACTCCATTTTCATATTTGGCAAGCGTTAGGTTCTTTTTATCAAAACCTGAGGTGTTGGCTATGATCACGCCACCTTTTTTGAGTTGATGAAGATTGGTTTTTAGTGCAGCAGCATTCATGGCTACCAGTACGTCGTATTGATCGCCTGGGGTAAAGACCTTTATACTTCCTAGTTTTAATTGAAATCCTGAAACACCGAAGAGTGTTCCTTTTGGTGCTCGGATCTCTGCGGGAAAGTTGGGGAATGTGCTAATGTCATTACCAAAAATCTCAACGGTTTCGGAAAATTGACCTCCAGTAAGTTGAATGCCATCACCGGAATCTCCGGCAAAAAAGATAACTGCTTCGTTTGGGGATGTTGCCTTCATGTTGTTTGAAGCATTTGATGTTACTAAAAGTTACGAAATTTTATGGTCAATTGATGGGACAATCCACCATAATTCACTGAATAGCTCGCTTTGGGCGAACTCGATATTCTTCTCACTTGATTAAGGACGGATAATTTGATAAATTAGATATATGAATAAGATCTACAAAATTTGTGTTTGTGTACTGATCAGTGTGTCGTCAGTGTGCACAATTTCGGCTCAATCAAGTTTGACTCAACTCCCTTTTGGGATTGTGATAGGGCAAACCACTAATGAAGAGATTGAAGACCGAGGAACTTGCGTAAACCAAGTGAAAGAAAGCGACGGAAAGGAGAGATGTGAGCAATACAACATAGCAGGAAATTTTTCTGTACTATCCAGCCAAAATGAAGTGGTAAACAAAGTTTATTTCGATGCGGCCGCTGGCAATCAGCTGCCTAGAAAATGGCAAGAGTTAGGCTTGGGATTTGGTGGGCAAAATAGCTCTGGTACTTTGGAGATTGATTTTAGGAACATTATCAAAGCCAATGGCGCTAAGTATATTAACACCTCTATTTCTACCAATGCCAAGGAGGAGGAAGGTGTTTTATTTAAGTTCGATATAGAAGGACTGCGCTATGCGGCTACGGTAATCACTAACAGTACTAAGTCTGATAAGTTGGGCTTACGTAGTATCACCATCACTGAGGCTTATTAGTATCTGGCAGCACCTCGGATTAGGTGTTCATCCACCGCCAGAAGCGCTGAAGCATATTACCTGCTTGCTGTTCCTGTAATTGTTTTTTCTTGGCCGTGACCTTCTTGGGTTTCTTTTTAGCTACGGGAGCTGTAGGCGTTGGTTTGACTGTTTTTTTATAGTGTTGGGCTTTTGCTTTTTTCTTCCGGCGTTCTTCTTGTTCCTTACGCTTTTTCTCTTCCCACTCTTTTTTCTTCCGGGCGGCTTCTAGTGGGTTGTAATCCTTGTTGAACTTTTTACCCTTATAGTTTTTTGGCTTTCTCTTTCTGTCTCTTCTTGGTCCAGTGGTGGTGATAATCTCATCCGGGTCGAATGTTTTCTTTTCTTCTTTTTTAGGCTCTTCGGTTTTTTCAGTTTCTACTTTGGGTTCTGGTAGGTCTATTTTTCCTTTCACAGTCAGCCCCTGAAGTTTAACCTTGGCTGGTTTGATAACCTCTACATTTTCGTCGTAAGCGAGTCGCTCCACATAAGATTCAATCTCAGGATCCAAATCTTCAGGTACCTGAGGAGCATAATCTTCGACTTCGTTTGGTGTTTCTTCAGCTTGGGTTTCTTGGTTTATTTCCTCATCAACTTCGACTGTCTCTGGAGCTTCAGTATCGGTTGGGGCTTCTTCTAATTCATGGGGTAAAGCAATCTCCGCAAATGATTCTGAAACGGTAGGTTCTGATTCTTCTTCCTCAGTTTCCTTTTCAGTTTTCGTAACCTCAGCTTCGGTTTCTTCAACTTTTGAATTCACCTCTTCCGTTTGCTCTTCTTCAGTAGCAGGACTTTCCTCTACTACTTCAGCGATTGGTTGTTCTTCCTGCTCAGGTTTCTCTTCTTCTAAACTCGTCTCATAATGGGCAAGTACTAGTTCAATTTCTTCTTCGGTGAGTTTGGTGTTGGTACCACTGGACAGGTCAATGCTTTGTGACTCCAAAAAGGCAGTCAGCTTGGATGGGGTTATACTTATTTTTCTTGCTAAAGTTCCGAGCCTCATACTGAATAGATTCTTAATAATTCACAAATATAATTGCCAAAGGGTATTCTCTGATATGAAAATGAGTAAACCGTAATTTTTTCTAAGACTTACGGGCTTATGCTTGGGCATGTTTATAACTTGGCCTATAATAATTTAATAATCAAATATTATAAAATGATAAGAGTTAAGAAATTTGGGGTGATACAGACTGCTAAGGTAGTAGCTATCATTTATGTCATTGTGTCTTTTGTTATAGTGATGCCCTTTGCCTTGATTGGTTCTATGCTTAGCGAAGAATTTTTTCCAGAGTTTGTAGACATGGGTGCAGCCGCTTTGCTCATGATTCCGATAATGTACGGTATCATTGGTTTTATCTTTACCGCTATTGGATGTGTGGTTTACAATCTGATTGCCTCTTTTACTGGAGGAATTGAGATAGAAATGGAAACGGCTACTGATTAATACTCAATAAGCACGGCTATAGCCAAAAAGACAGCGGAAATAGCCATTAGCCAACCAAATAAGGGAAGAATGAACTTCAGCCAATCTTTGTAAGGAATGCCTGCTATCCCTAGCATAGCCATCAATATTCCGGAAGTAGGTATAATAGAGTTGGCGAAGCCGTCCCCACAGGTGAAAGCGAATATCGCTGTGTTTCTGGTGATGCCAAGCAAATCGGCCAATGGAACCATAATTGGAATGGTAGTGGCCGCCTGACCAGAACCGGAAGGAATAAAGAAGTTTAAAATCGTTTGGAAGACGAGCATGCCTTCTGCTGCTACAATTTTGGGTAGATACTGCAAGGTGCCAGACGTATAATAAATTACAGAATCCATGATCTGACCCTCAACCAAGGCGACCTGAATTCCTTTGGCAAAGCCTATGACCAAAGCGCCTACTAACATTTCTTCCATACCAAGTATAAATGCTTTCGTGGCTTCATTCAGCGTAAGTCTACCGATGATGGCTGCTACCATGCCAATAAGAAGAAAACCCGCACCCATTTCAGCCATCCACCAGCCTTGCGTCTGAACAGCCCATAAAATACCTACAAAAAGAATGGCACTAACTACTACGATCTGGATGTGTTTGCTGGTTAAGTCAAATTGAGCTAATGAGTCATCTTCCTTATATACATTGTCAGGCTCTAGATATGAATTTGAAAAGTCTTCTTTCAGCTTTTTGCCATATCTCAGCATGTAGAGAATAGCGGTAATCAGAATCACAGCATAAAATATCAATCTAAATCCCATTCCACTTCCTAGAGGAACTTCAGCAATGCCTTGGGCAATCTGTACGTTGAATGGATTGGTAGTGGCCGAAGCAAAACCGATTTCTGCAGATACGAACACTAAGGCCAACCCGTACAATTTGTCATAGCCCAGTTTGTGAGAAACGTATAAAAATACAGGTACAAGCGGGATAAACTCTTCGCCCATGCCCAGAGTGGAACCAGCTGCTGAAATGGCTAACATAAGTACTACGGTCAGTGCAGTACCTGAATTACTAAACCTGTTGATCAAGGCTTGTATCACAGCTGTGATTGTTCCAGTTCGTTTGATCATACCAAAAGCACCACCTATTAGAAATACAAAAAATATGATATCTGCGCTTTCTTCTAATCCTTTTGGAATAGCCTTTAAAAAACCAAAAATGCTCACTGGCGTGGCCTTGCCTTCAACCTCATCGCCTACAAATATGCCTTTGAGGGAATAGTGCTTTGGAATTTCCTGAAAGGAATTGGGAACTACTACCGTTCGGGTCATTTGCCCAACCTGCACCTCTTTTCGCTCATAGCTGCCTGAGGGTATGATGTAGCTAAAAACACTGGCCACCAGAATGATGATAGTCAATAAAGCGAATACGTGAGGGATTTTGATTTTACCGAGCATAATGTAGGGTTAATAGTCCGCCAAATTAAATTGAAATCTTGAAAAGATTGCGTGGCTGGAAGAAATGATTGGTTTATCTTCGAGGATTTATTAACTGCTAGTTCATATTTACAACCTCTTATATGAGAATCCTATTTATTTCATGTTTAATAGTACTAACCTCTTCTCTTGCATCTTCTCAGGATCGCTTAGTTAAGATTTCTGGCGATACAATTGATGTCAAAATGATAAGTGAAGATGATTCATTGATTTACTTTAATGTATACAAAAAGAATCGACCAACTAAAACTTATCTAGATAAAGGCTTAGTAGATACGCTGATTTATGACTCTCGATATATCATTGAATATATTGCTTCAGGAAATGATACAATTACCACAAAGTCTGGACAGAAGCTTGCTGGCAAAATAATTTCTCAAGCAGAGAAAAATGTGGTCTTTAAAAGACGAGTAGATGGTAAATCTAAAACTACCCGAATACGAAAGGAAAACATTGAAGCCATTCAAGAAGGGAAGGAAGAACTTAGATATCTAAAAATGAAGGATGTAATTTCCTTTGGTGCCGGATTAGGTGTCGACTATGCTATTCAAGGAGCTAATTTGCTCGTTTATGCTGGTGATCTCGGATTTTTTGTTGGTATGGGAACAGGTGATAGCAGGGCTGAAGATGGTGGGAATCATTTTGTAGGAGGATTGAGGTTTCGTAGCGAAAACCCATATAGTAACACTCTTGTTAATGGCTATGGTACCGTTATGTATGGACCAAATCTTGTTGAAGGTGACGAGCAAAAGTATGGTATTTCAGCAGGGGGAGGAATTGATATATTTTTCTCAAGAAAATATGCTCACTATGTCACGATTGGGATGAATTTACTGTTTTTTAAGGAACCAAAAGAGGATTATTATTTTAGTAAAGAAGAAAAATTATCTGTGGCACCTAGATTAGCTCTAGGTCTCCGGCTTCCTCTTCATGCTCGACATCATTAGTCCGCCAAATTACTAGTATACGGTGATATCTTAAAGCAATTGTTGATCACATTGTAGAATGCTCTTTTTACTTGCCAACTAACTCCACCTTCCGCTGTGCGGATACGGTTACCTTGTGCTTTTTAAGGTTTTCTATAATTCGAATGTTAACCTCATTTTTAACCAACAAGATATCCTTTGAAACCCAGTACAGAATGTAGAATTGATAGGATTGGTCTATTACCCCCTCAAAATAGGCTTTGCAAGAGGGATATTTCATTACGCCATCGATTTCGGTCAAAGCTTCTTCCATCCATTGGATTACATTTTCTGGCTTGGCCTTGGTGTCTGTTTGGATGACCAGCTTTATTCTTCTCCGTTTGTCAGATAGTGTCCAATTGATAACGTTATTAGAGATAAGGGATGAGTTGGGTACGATCAATTCGGCACCATCATATTGTCGAATTTTACTGGCACGAATACCAATGGCTGTGACTTCCCCCTCAATAGTATCTACCGTCACTATATCTCCTATAGTGATCGGTCTCTCAAATACGAGAATCAAACCAGATATAAAATTCCCTACGATGTTTTGTAATCCAAATCCAATACCCACGCCGAGGGCACCAGCCAGAAGCCCTAAGTTGGCCAAGTCAAATCCCAGGCTACTTAATGCCATAAAGAAACCGAGAAAAATGATAGCATAGTTGGTAATAGAGCCAACCGCCATAGAAACACCTCTCGGCAGGTTGATGCGGTCAAGAAATTCTACCTGGAGTAGTACTTTAGTGAAATTGGCAACCAGCCAGGAAATAAAAAGAATGATACCAAAACTGACTACTCCACCCACTGAGATGCTAATGCTGCCTACTGTGACACCCCAATTCCAAATCTCATGGTATAGTTCCAAAATAGGATTAAAAATCATAGTGGCATTGGCTGTATAATAGAACCAGATAACCAGATAAAAGATTTTCAAGCTAATTTTTATAGTACGAAAGGTTTGGTCCTTATAACGTTCGAAAACTTTAGATTTTTGAGCAACATCTGTATTGAGGAAAAGAAGTACTAACGTTTTGAGACTAACATAAAAGGCACCAAGAAGCAAGGCCAATATGGTGGAGGTAAGTAGACCTTCTGTGATTAAGGTGGATATATATATGTATCCTACAATATTGGAAAGAATAGAAACGAGCATCCCCAACAAAAACAGTGGAGAAACGAATAGCAATACTCGATACCAAATGTCATTGGCCTCACCATGTTTTTCTTCTCTCGTGATATTTTTTAGAAGCCAAAAAAAGTAGTACGCCATGGCGCCTGAAATCGTGAGCATCAAGAGTCGGTTGCTGTAGTCGGAGAGAATAAGTACTCGGCTGGTATCGACCAAAATGAACATGGAAGCAAGAAAGATGATAGTCCACTTCAGTTTCTTTATGATGATATTTGTTGTCACCAGCATGAAAGGAATAAGAAAAAGAAGGCCCATCGCTATGTCCAAGTAGAGGGGCCTATTTTGTAGGAATATAAGGCTAGCCATCAAGGTGAAAAGCATGGCTGCCCCGACAGGACGATCAAGTATTTTTTCTCCCAATGGGAGTTCGGCGAGGTCTTTGGCTTTGAGCTCGGTTAGCCTTCCACGCATCCAATAGATAATGCCTAAAAAGATCGTGAAAATGAGCAGTAGTACTACGATTTTTGAGGCTTTTAGCTGAAGGTAACTTGTTGTTTCCTCCATGGCAATAGGTATCCAGAGCCTGTTGTTAGCCAGTGTTTTATTGTAGGTAGTGCTATCAAATACTGAGTTCCAAATGGGTAGTTGGCGCTGCGAGAGCAAAGTACTGAATTGTGTTTTTAGGGCTTCGTCTAAATGCTGAGCATAGTTGTTGGCCTCAAGTTTTAAATCAAGGATTTGATTTTGAACGTTGATAGCAAGTAGGAGACTATCACTCATCGTTTTCTTCAAGCTCTTGATTTGATCGACCGAAAAGAAAATCCGATCAAAGAGTTCATCAGGGATTTCCTCTTTGTTGGCATAGGCTTCTCTGGTTATCTCCCAGAGCACTTCTTGTTCTGCCAGTTCTTTAAAAATTTTGTCTATTCTTTCCGTGTGTCCTTTGATTGTCATCTCTGGAATGGTAGCCCTGGTGATCAAGCGATCCCATTTTTTCACGAAACCTTCCACGTAGCGATAAGGAAGGTTTTCTTCCATGATATGGTCAGTGATAGTAGTGATGTTATCCAGTTCTTTTTTTAGTGTATCTGCTTGCTGTTTGACTTGTGAAATGATGGGTTCAGATATTACCGTTTTGTACTCGTTTTCTATCTGTTTGACAAGTGTTTCGGCCTGAGATGAAACCTCGGGAATCGCGATGGGCTGAATTTCTTCCGTTTCTTCATTCTGTGGTTGGTTGTCCTGAGACCTTACTATAACTGGTGTGAACAATAAGCAAAGAAGAAGTAGTTTGAAAATTTTCATAAGTGTATGGAATAGTCACTAAAGATATGATAATGAAGAATAAATCACAACGAGAACTATTACGTGACCGTTCAACGTGTTAATACTATATATTTAGCTCATGAATATTGAACAGTTTGATAGAGACAACAAAGGATTCTTTAAAGCAACAGAAAAGGGGCCAGTAGCTGGCCGGATGACTTATTCATGGGCAGGGGAGGATAAAATTATCATCGACCATACCGAAGTTAATCCAGCGTTTAAAGGGAAAGGAGTGGGGAAACAGCTGGTTTTAGCTGCGGTTGATTTTGCAAGAGAGAAGCAGGTTAGCATTATACCGCTTTGTCCCTTTGCTAAAAGTGTATTTGACCGTAATGAAGAGTTGAGAGATGTGCTTTGATTAGGCCCATGCCTAATCAAAGCACATCTCATTAATAATCATTCATACCTTAAATTTTCTGCAGGATTGGCGTGAGCTACTTTACGCGTTTGCCGGTATATAGAGGCAAATCCCACCAAGAAGAGAAAAGCAATGCTAAACAAGACCTCGAGCAGGCCCAAACCGTTGCCATATCTCAGTAGAAAATATAAAAAGAGTTTGTCGTAAAAAACATAAGAAAATGGAATGGCAATGATGGAGGATATCAATATCAACTTGATAAAATCTTTGGTCAGAAGAAAATATAGACTGGAGCTAGTGGCTCCCATGATTTTTCTGACGGCAATTTCTTTTGTCTTGTTTTCTGTAGTATAAGACACCATTCCTAATAGCCCCAAACACGAAATGCTAATGGCAAAGGCACTTAAGAAACTAAAGAATTTGATTTGAATTCTTAAGAAGTAATAGGCTTCTTCGATTTTATCGTCTAAAAATACGGGTTCAAAATGTGCCTCTTGATTAATGCCAGTCCAGATATAATCGAGGTCAAGAAGGGTTTGACTGATGTCGGAAGAATTTATTGTAAGCAGCGCAAAATTGCTTTCATCTACTGAATGCCTAAATACCATAGGCCGTATCAGCTGATCCAGTGGCTCGAAGTTGAAATCCTCCAAAACCCCTATGATTTTGCATTTCATCCCATCCGCAAGCGTAAAAGTGAGCGAATCTCGTTGCACATTAAAAACCGAGGCAGATTGCATGAATGATTCGTTTACCATCACGAACTCTTGTGTTTTGTTTGACTTATTCAACTTGTTGCCATCGCTCCAGCGTAAATTCATGCCCATCTGTTCGAGATAATCGTCTCCGACAAAAACCTGTTTTACGTTCATGGTGTCTATGTCATTGGGAGTGGCTTCGGACCATATAGCATGAATGATACCAGGAAGGTTTGAAGTGGTTGTGATAGCTTTTACATCCGGATGGTTTTTTAACTCATTCAGGACCAATTGCTTGTCAATGTCTTGAAATGGGACTGAGACGATATTGTTGGAATTGAAACCATGGTTAGAATTGAGAACAGAACTATATTCTCTGGTAATGGTACTTACACCAATGATGAATACTAAAGACAGAAAAAATTGGAACACCAATAGTCCTTTTTTGATGTGAGAAACATGAACTGATTTGCTCTGTAGACCTCCTTTTAAGGTATGAACAGGGTTGAGGCGCGAAAAATAAGTAGCGGGAAACAGCCCTGCCAATATGCCTATGATCACTGCAAACAAAACGAATAGGCCAATCAATGAGAATCCTATGGATGTGTCCAGCACCTGAGCAGAACCAAGGATGCCAAGAAATTCCCTTTGAATCCAGTCAAATATGAAGAAGGCGATCACCAGCGAAACCAACGACAATAAGACAGTTTCAATGATAAACTGAGATTTGATCTGAAATTTTTCAGCGCCTACTACTTTTCTAATTCCAATTTCCTTTCCTCGTTTGAGCGCTCTCGCAATGGATAAGTTGGTATAGTTGAAAATGGCTGGTAGCAATATGAGAAGCCCGATGGACATGAAAAATATAAGAGAGGGCTGGTCCCAACCAATGCCAATGGCGTTGCTGATATTCCAACGCGGCACGGCTTCTGATAGGACTACAGATTCCAGCTGAATGGTATTTTCTGGGTAAAACGCGGTGGCGATTTCGGATACCTGACTTAATGATTCAGTCAACGTTTCTTGCGTCGTTCCTGGTTTCAGCAAGGTATAGACATAGTTATTCCGAAAGTTGATCCAGTCGGACCTTAGGTCTCCAGATTCTTCTATTTCCTCGAAAGTCTGGTATGAAGCCAAAACCTCGAAAAACAAATGGGTTTGGTGCAAATCAGCCATTACGCCAGTGACCGTAAATGAGCCGACTTCTGTTTCTAGTACTTTGTCTATGGGGTCTTCATCTCTGAAGAGCTCATTGGCAGCAGATTGGGTAAGCACTATGCTGAATGGCTTGGCGAGCGCTGTTTGTGGATTACCACTGATGAGTGGATAACTAAAAACTTGAAAAAATGATGTGCTAGCAAAGTGACCATGAAAGTCCATCTCTCCGGCCTGCCTCTTGATAGTTGGTTCAAATCCATCCTTGATTTTGACTACTTCTTCAATGAAAGGGTAATTGTCTCTCAGATGGTCACCGACTGCATGGAAGGTAGAACCAAAAGTTTTTGTTTTGCTGCCGTCAGTTATGAAAGTGTTGATTTGATAGATACGGTCTTTGTTCTCTTGCCAATCATCCGATTTGTAAATGGCGTGAGTAAGAGAGAGTACAAGTAAACTAATGGACATGCCCAGGGCAAGGCCAAGGACATTGATGGAGGTGAAAAATTTGTGTTTCGAAAAATTGCGGAAGGCAATTTTAAAATAGTTGCTAAACATGGCTATTGAGTTTGAGTTATAATAATTAGAATAGGAAGCTGACCTTTTACGCTTCCTAAGCGAATAGGAGAAGAGGAGCATGAGGACTTCTTTGAAATAGTTGAGTTGAGCCCTAAATTTCCCTTTTTCTTCTACATGATATTCAAAATATTCGTTGAGATCACCCATCAGATCTTCAATGTCAGCCTTGTCAGACCACCATTGGAATAATCGTTTGGGCCACTTTGGTGGCTGGATGTCTCTGTGTTGTTTCATATCGAAAGCTCAGTTTGTGCACCGTTCCAGAGCTCGTCTCTGAGTGATTTCATTTCTTGTAAAACGGATCTGGCTGAGTTGGTGAGCTGGAAGTAGCGTTTTCTTTTTCCACCCCGTTCATTGGTTGGTTCTCCCTTGTAGGAGGTTAGATACCCTTTTTCTTCTAGTCGTGTCAAGGTGGAATGAAGTGAGCCAATACTGAGATTTCGATTGGTGCGTTCGTTGATGTTTCTAAGTACACCAAGTCCATAAGCCTCACTACCGAGATTGGCAATCGTGAGCAGTACCAATTCTTCAAATTCTCCTAGATACCCTTTCATATTTTTCTACTTTTGAGATATTATAGAAGACAATGATAATTTATATTTTTCTATTTTTGAGAAAAAATATAGAAAAAGTGAAAAAATGTAATCTGATTGGATTTGAGAGAGGTTATAGCTTCTTATACATCATGTAGGTATCCACTAGTCCGAGTGTTTTGTGGCGAAAGCCACCCGGGGTGGTTCCAATAATTTCGAAACCGAATTGCTTCCATAATGCTACAGCGGCTTGGTTCGTACTGACCACAAGGTTGAACTGAATCGCCAGATAACCTTGTTCTTTCGCGTAGTCTAACGAATGCTGACAGAGGAGTTTTCCGATCCCCTTGCCTTGGGCACCTGGGTGGATCATATAGCTGGCATTGGCAATGTGACTACCGAGATCTGGGTAGTTGGGTTTCAGGATGTAGGTGCCAACAACTTTTCCTTCATTTTCAATGACAAAGGTTTCCATATAATTGGCAAACCATAGTTTTTGTAGATCTTCTACGGGTGTTTCGGGGTCGAATACATAGGTGTCTCCGGTCTGGATTACAGCGGAGAAAATATTCCAAACGGCATCGTAATCTCGAAGAGTGGCTTTTCGGATGTTCAAAGTTTGGTTTACTTATATTGATTTAATAATAGGGTGGCAACTTCTGTTTCCAGGTTTTTCCATTGATTATGGAAAATAATTTCAAAGAGATAGAGGAAGCCTTCCAGCATCAAAAAACTGGATAAAATAGAAGCAGAGACCGATGGTAATGAGCCTTCTATTACGAGTTCATGGTTTCGTCGGGTTATTTGCACACCTACAAAGGGAGATGTCCTCACCAATATTGTTTTGTAACAATTGAATCCAAACAGTTTTGCCGAGCCTTTGGGAAGTTTTGAATTCAAAAGTCGGGCTATTTCTTTAGACTTGGGTGCGGGTGTATTGGTTCGAATTTTCATATTGTCCTCGAATTTTGGGTGAGCTAATTCTACAAGATAATGAAAACTGAAGATATTTTAAGAATCACTTGTACCGATAAACCTCGTGCGGGCCAAAGTCCAGGAGTTTAATAGTACCATCTAATTGAGCACCTAGGCTCAAGGCCAATTTTTTTGAGGGTTCATTAGCTGGGTCAATATAACTCACTAGTGAATGCAATTTCAACTGATCCAACGCAAATGCCTTGACGGCAAGTCCTGCCTCTTTCCCATATCCTTTCCCTTGTGCTTCTGGCAGTAGCCAGTAACCTAGTTCTGGTTCAGGCCATGGCTCTGAATTCCAAAGACCTACGGTACCAATGAGCTGTTGGGTATCTTTAGTCTCAATCGCAAGATATGAATAGCCATTCAAGGCAAGGTGACCTATGTATGTTGACATCAATCTCCAGGCTTCCTCCGGTGGTTTGGTACCGCCTACAAAATGCGCGTTTTCTTCTTTAGAGTAAAATTCAGCAAATACCGGGTAATCCGATTTTCGCCATTGTCTAAAAATGAGTCGTTCGGTTTCTAATCCAATCATTATTAAAGGTTTGGTTTTTTGAATGTCCTAGAAAACGACAGGTAGGGTAGGAGTTTACACCACCACCCAATCGATGGATTTATTTAGGCCGCTTTCTTTTTCCTTTTTTCGGCTTCCCTGGCAGCCTTAGCAGCAGCTTTTGCTTCTTCTTTTGCCTTTTTGGCAGCAGCTTTAGCTTCCTCTTTTGCTTTTTTTGCTGCTAGTTTCGCGTCGATTTTAGCTTGTTTTTCGGCTTTCTTCTTAGCGATTTCAGCTTCTTTCTTAGCACGCTTTTCGGCCAAAATAGCTTGTCTCTTTTGTTCTTCCTTTACTTCTTCAGCAAGCTTCAAAGTTTTGTAAAGCTCGATTTGATTTTCCTTAGAAATCTTTGCGATCAATTCCTCCGGTTCTTTTTCGAAAAGTCCTTTGAAGAAATTGCCAATTGAATTAAACATATTATTCGATTTTATACACTGGTATATTAAGTCGGCAATAATATACCCAACAGATGAAGAAATGAAGGCTATTTAAAATTAATCTGACTGAGTCTGATCTTTTTTGAATCCATAAGTATTCTGACCGATGAAATCCTGTGGAAAATGTTCATCTCCTTCGAACCCTATTTCGATCTTGCCACTGTCCTCGGGAATGTAATTGGTTTTAAAGATATAATCCCAGACACTCAAGCTAATGCCATAATTGACGCCGTACTTTCCTTCAGGAAGATGATAGGCATGATGATACAGGTGCATCACCGGATTATTGAAAAGATATTTGAGTGGCCCCCAGGTGATTTTCACATTGGCATGATTGAGGTGTCCTATAGTAATGGCTATAAAATGAACAATGTAGGCTTGCTCAGGTTCAAAGCCTCCTAAAATCATCACCCCAAAAGTTTTGAGTGGCTTGTATAGGATGTTTTCCATCCAGTGATAGCGGAGGTGAGCAGCAAATCCCATTTGTTTAACGCTGTGGTGAACTTTATGGAAATTCCACAAAAAGGAATATTTATGGAGCAATACATGGGTAAACCATTGTACAAAATCCAAAACGATAAAAAACACCAACAACTGAATCCACATTGGCCAATTTGAAATATCAATAAGCGCCAGGCTTTTGGAGGTAATACCCAGGTCTGCGAAAAACACAGTGAGCATGTTGTAGATGCCACTGATGGCTATAGAAAAGATGAAAAAGTTGAAAAACATATAAAACCCATCGAGCCAAAAATCTTTTCTAATGATGGGCTGATCTTTTCTCCAGGGAAACACGATTTCCAACCCCCAGACGATAAGCGAGATCACGATCAACCCCCAGAAATAATTGGTGTACCAAGGTACATCAAGGAGAATGGACTTCCAGGTCCAGTCTACGGTACCCATTAAAGCATGGGTGAATGAATCGACGTATTTCATGGATTCTTCAACTTTTTCATATTCCCCATCCTTCGTTCATGCAATCAATCTTGTCAACTTCAATTTTCTCAAATTTGAGTGTTTTCATGTTAATTTGCCAGGCTTGAAACACAGTGTTAAAATACTCCTTGTCTTCGCGCATTACTTTTGCAACAATCAAGTCATTGGTCCAACCTTCATAACGACATAACTGATAGGCTATGTAATCATCAGAATTATTCATTTCGATTTCTAAATAATCCAAAATGTAATTGGTAATGTTGTTCTGTCCATCATTGGTTATTTGCTCAAGTAGGAGCAATTGGATATTCTCTTTTCTGAATTGATGGATACCATAGTCCTTCTGAATAATTCCACCTCCAATCTTGTTGTAGTCGGTGAGTTCAGGTGGTAATTCTCTAGCATTATAATTAGTGTTGAGTAGATTGTTCAATTTCTGATTCTGAGCAAAAAGAAACGTTGTTAGAAATGAAAGAAAGAGTGTGAAATAGATTTGCTTCATGCTGGTAGCTGATAACGACTCTGTACGAATCGTGCGTTTTGGTGAAGATAATGTTTCCTCTACTGAATAGCCAACTCTGCGAAATGGGCTATTACCTTATTTATTTCTCAATAGGCCAATTCGCAGAATTGGCGGGGCTTCCCGAATGCATAAAACCTTCGTCCAGCACTGTCCAAGCATGATTTCATCACAGCATGTTAGATGCTTCCTTTTTCTCCCATTGACCCCACTTCAGTTGTTCTTGATAATTGAGCCGTTCAAGTGAAATCTCGTTGCTCCAAATGAAGCGTCCTTTTTGAGATTTCAAGCTGTCCAAATAATTTTCTGCTTTAGGGTTTGTTAAATAGAAGCTAAAGTCCATTTCAGTTGTATCAATTGCTATTAATGCAATTCTGAGTTTAGAAGATGTTGGATCAAACCCTGATACTGCATGGGCAATAGTTGTTAATTCTAGGTATTCATCCGTTCCAATTGATTCCCATGTCATGAAATTGGCATCACATGGTGTTCCAAGCCCAATATTTTTGTTATTCGTTGTTGCATGTTCGGACCAAGAACAGGTCATCAAGTAAATAGGGGTGAGATTTCCGGATTTTGACGTTAGTTGTAAGGTTAGGCCAAACTGCTCCCAAAGTTCACCTGATCTATTTATTGTTGAATAATATCCATATTGATTTAAAGTCAGGTCATAATCAGGATGTTCTGGGTAAGTGTCTGAGCAACTCGAAAGTATGAGCAAAAATAAAATGGCTGTAAAGATTCCTTTTCTCGTCCGCATAATTGAATCTAACATCCGAATATCTTGCATTGCATTTTTTTAAACGTTTAAAATCGATTTCATGGAAAGTAAATAAAAAATAGCTCTGAAAAACAAAAAAGGATCGACAATTTGCCGATCCTATCATTATGCGGTAGCGACCTTAAGCATCTACCAGTTGAGTTTGTTGTTTTTTATGAATGAGTCTGGAGATGCGGCCTTCAATGTTTACATAGGCACGTACTTCATCCGTAGCGATATCAGCTACAATGATTTGTCCGATCTCATCCGTAAACGCAGCGTATAGCTCCATCTTCAACATGGCCTCACATTGTCGAGCATTATCTTCCGTAGGCGTGAGGTAATGCACTGTATCGCACTGATATCTGTTGATGATAAATAAATGCATCAACGTCATCAGGCGCTTTTGTCTCAGATCGCCTCTAAACATATTCTGGTCTCTGATGGATAGAATTTGACGTTTGTTTCTATCCGTTACAGAAGTAAAGACCATATTGGCTACTTGGTCTTCTCCCACTGACAGCGCCAATTCCATAACTGTCGAACCCGGTTGGTGCGGTCTTAGTTTTACCTGGATGTCCTCCTTGATTTTGTAGAATTCAGCCCATTCAGTAATCCACTGATCCAGGAGGGTAGTCGGCAATTCTGTTTGCTTCAGGTGCTGAAATTGCGTAGAGCCTTTGCCCATCGCTTTAGTGGTAGCCGTTCTGCCGGAACTAGCAGCCAAGGCACTATCCAATCTCGGTCCGCCTACATGCGACTGCGGTGTTTTGTAAGGAGAATCGAGCAGTCTCAGTTTGCGCTGAACTCTGGCCAAGGCCAACATGCCTTCAGATTGCAACGAATTCGCAAATTCATCAGAAGCCAAGCCATCGATCTGATGGCCTCCATAAGTGATGAAGTTGAATACAAAGCCCATCTTGCCCAGCGCTTCAGGGAATTTCGACATTTCCTCTTCGGTCATGCCTGTGGTATCCCAATTGAAGGATGGTGAAAGATTGTAGGCCAGCATTTTGTCAGGATATACTTCATGAATGGCGTTCGCAAACTTACGGGCATCCTCCAAATCAGCGGTTTTGGTTTCCATCCAAAGTAGATCGGCATAAGGCGCTACGGCCAGTGACTTAGTTATGGCAAATGGAATACCGCCTTTGGCCTGGTAGTAACCTTCAGGGGTACGAGCGAGATCGCAATCCCATTTAACATTTACACCCAGTTCGTCAGCTTTTTTGCGTGCCTGACTCAGTGAGGCTGTGGCTGCAAACTGCAACCACTCCTGATGACACATCTCGAATTCGTCGCCTTCTTTGCTGCATTCTTCTATGTGATTGGCCACGGCACATCTGAAGGTAGTCACACCTGCACTAGCTTCCCAGTATTTCACAAACTCCGCAGATATCTGGTCATAAGCAGGTTCGAATTTGCTTGCATCATCGCTGATCAAGTCTGCTTTCAGCTGTGTCAGTAGTGCTGCGAAAGGCGCATTCAATAGCCATTCTCGCGCAGTGGTTCGATCTTCTTCACCAACTTGATACAATTCATGCCCCTTGATTTGGGTCGCACCCAGTTCGCTCAAGCATTGCTGCAAAGCCAAAAAGGCATTTTTGTACGAAGGCACGTTTAGATTGGTGGCACCCAAAACGAACGGTTGATCCCTCTCATCTGAGATGTTTTCCAACAAAGAGGCAGCCTCTGCATCCGTACGAGCTACGATGAGGCCCGGTACGCCCATCACGTCCAGTTGCAGTCGGGCCGTGTTGATTCTTTTGATTTGCTCATCGCTGGATACGAGTACCTTGCCTCCCTGGTGGCCGCACTTCTTGGTGCCAGGCTTTTGGTCTTCGATGTGATAGCCAGTTACACCGGCCTCCACGAATCTTCTGATCAAATTTCTAACGTGGGCATCTCCTCCATGTCCAGTATCAGCATCTGCGATGATAAACGGACGAAAGTCAAACTGCTTTGTCGCTTGGCGCTGTTCCTCAGACATCTTCATTCTTTGAAATTGCTGATTGCGGTCGGCGGCCATGAGCGCGCGCACGATTCCGGCGGCCTCATTGGGCACCTGGCTGAGCGGGTAACTGGCCAGGTCTGCACCAGGGTCTTCGTCGGCAGAGCCTTTGGCGGAAGTAGCCCAGCCTCCGAGGTAGATCCCTTCGATACCGGCTCTTTTCATCATGACGGCCTGACTTGGCGTATAGGGACCGAATGTGGTGATTTGTTTCTTCTCGTTGTACATTTCGCGTAAGCGAATGAAAAACGCCTCGGCAGATTTTTGAGCCACGGTATAGCTGGTCGGGATCGTACCTTGCTGCTCGACGACCTGTCTTGGAGAATACAATCGTTTGATGCCTTCGAATCTGGGCTTGTTGAAGTAAGCCTCCATGGCGGCTGTTCTGTCTTTGATGAGTTGGGTCTCGTTTTTCATAGTGTTAAGCGTTTATATGTGTATTGGGTTGTAAGTCGAGGTTTTCCGTGAGGCGCTGACCTGTGGAGGTCAGTTCCTCGTAGTATCTGGCGATGCGCTGCTTGGCGACTTCCAGATCTTTATTGTTCAAATTCAAATTGAGTAAGTCGATAAACCACGGGCCCTTCACTTCTGAGGTGATGTAGGTTTTGACTATTTCCAGCGAAATAGGAAGTGTGGTGGTTTTCGAATCGTTGTGCACGTCCTTGTCTTCAGCATCCAGTAGCTTTTGATATTCTTCTGTGAGCATCTGATCAAATATTTTCTTGGTGAAAAGTGCACCGTTATTGAGCGAAAGTTCTTCATCACCTTCAGTCAGTCTGGCGCCTTTGTGTAACCACTCGCAGAGCACGCTCAAGCGAATTTCACCCGTGGCCATATCTTCCATGAGGTAGAGTATGTCTTCGTTGCCAAAGAAATCTGCCGGTTTCAAGGCAGCTGCCTGAAAGCCTTGCAAGAAGGCATTGCCATACTGCAGCGCCACGCTCAATAGATTTCTTCCACCTCTGATGGTAAGCGGAGCATCCTCCAAAGTAATGAGCGCCTTTCTGTCTTCTGAGGAGTAAGTCAATGGCCCAAAGTCGCGCCCCAGCTGATTGGTTTCTCCAATTTTCTCCCAAACAGGACGGATAATATGTACCATTTTCCAGTGGGCAACCCACTTGCCAGAAGCACCCGCAGCTTGTTCTCTTTTGGCTCCAGCCAATGCTTTCGCCATACTGGCCTTTACACCAGCGACTGAGCCCACTGGAATGTTGGGCTCCATGCCACCTTGCCATAGACTGTAATTGCCGTTTTGGTCGGGGGTGTTGACCGCCTTTCGCACACGATCTTCATAGGCGGCCATGTAGGCATAGGTCATGGTGATCGACTCAATATTTGGGTTGATGAAATTGTCAATGCCGCACATAGCATCGGCCACGGCATTGATGTAGTCCCATCGGCCGGTATTGAAGCCTACGAAGTGAAGGCCTAAGGCCGCTCTGATTTCCAGAAGTTGATAAGTAGCTTCCAATTGTTCTACTAAGACGTAGCACTTGATGGTGCCTGGAGTTAACTCCAAATGGTTTTCTAGTGCAGTGAGCAAGGTATTCCAAAAGGCCGCTTCTTGCGCAGTTTGTATTTTGGGTAGATACAGCACAATGGATGAGCCTTTGGCTTGTAAGGCTTTGTAGTTGTTGACCACAA
Source organism: Reichenbachiella sp. (assembly GCF_965233835.1). Taxonomy (GTDB): domain Bacteria; phylum Bacteroidota; class Bacteroidia; order Cytophagales; family Cyclobacteriaceae; genus Reichenbachiella. The sequence goes on along the minus strand of NZ_OZ247585.1, from coordinate 4,118,283 downwards.
ACAGCGTAAGGTCTGTGATAGAGGCAGAGAATGATTCTCCATTATCCATGATGATATGTCTATCGTCCAAGTGTAGACCTCTAGCTCTAAAAATCAGCGTGGTAAAGTCCAACTGTCTTTGCCAGTCGTCTATAATGGTTCTTCCTAAAAATCCTTGAGCCCATTGGTTCATTTCGCTGGCTACTTGCTCAGCTGCTGTTAAGAATGTGTGATCTCTGTGGATGGCTAATTTCAAGTTGCGCTGATTGTCTAGTGACATGGTATTGATTTGACCGAGGGCATCTTCTCCGTCGAACATCCAGCCGTCTGCGCCGGAGAGCAGGGCGTAGGCCACATTTCTAATGCTAGATTCTATGGATGCGTTGGGTTTGGCTGCGGGGCCCGTGCCTTGTATCCATTGTCGCTGTAGATCTTTGGGGATGGTGCTGCATTCAAAGTCACCCAATCGGATGTCTGCTACCCGTAGGTGATCTGGGCCGATACAGGTATCTTCAGGTAAAAAATCTAATCGAGTTTTATTGGCTATACGTTCAGCTCTACGCTGATTTCTTTCTTTCATCAACACCTTTTGTTTGGCATTGAGTGGAGCTAGTGCTTCTAGTGCTTTTAGTACCTCGTCGGTATAAATGTCCTGGTAGATGAGGAGTTGTTCTGGTGTAATGTGTAGTAGTGACATGGTTGCGAATATTTCTTCAAATATATAAAAATATTCTAAAAGCGGAAATTCCGCTAATTAATTTATTTCCTTTTTTTAATCTATTTTTAGCTTTGAATTAGAAAAGCACTTCGAATGATCAGTGACAACGACATCGTAAAACTTATCCTGGGCTTCAAAATCAAGCATTTGCGTTTGCAGCACAAGGTTTCCTATCAGGAGCTTTCGAAGCAGACGGGTCTGTCAGTTTCTTATTTGAATGACATCGAAAAGGGAAAGAAATATCCAAAGCCTGATAAAATCAGTGCCTTGGCTCAAGCCTTTCAGTTGGATTATGACGAGCTGGTGAGCACCAGAGCGGATAAAAAGCTTCGTCCGGTTATTGAATTATTGAACTCTGGGTTCTTCAAATTTTTTCCCCTAGGAGAATTCGGTATCAGTCCGGATAAGCTCATTGACGTGTTTAGTAATTCTCCGGATCGCATCAGTGCTTTTATCAGTACAATTCTAAAAATGGTGCGTAGCTATCAGATTGAGAAGGAGCATTTTTATCGAATTGCCTTGCGCTCGTATCAGGACATGCACGACAACTATTTTCCAGATTTGGAGGAGGCCGTTCAGCAATTCAAGAAGGACATGAAGCTGAAAAATAAATTGCCTTATGGTTATGATTTGTTGGAAGACATCTTGAGACAGCGATATGACATCACGGTAGATCGGGTGAGTTTGGGTAAGAATAAGAAACTGCGAAAATTCCGTTCTTATTATCAAGCCGAAAAGAAGGTGATTTACATCAATGAGGGTTTGTCAGAAGGGCAGGAGAATTTTATCCTTTCCAAGGAATTGGGTTTTCAATATTTGAAACTGACGGAACGGTCTTATGAAACGCAACTGAATAAGGAGGCGTCATTTGACAAGTTGTTGAGCAACTTTAAAGCTTCCTATTTTGCTGCCGCCTTGCTTATGGATTCGGATGAGTTGGTGAAGGATATTGAGTCTATAGCCAGATCGACCACCTGGAAACCGAGTTTGATTGGCAAGCTGTTGCAAAAATATCAGGTGACACCAGAGACGCTTTTACAGCGATTTACGAACCTTCTGCCTCATCATTTCAACATTCGCGACTTGTTCTTTATTCGTCTACAAAGCACGAATGATCTCATTAAATACGATATCACAAAGGAGCTCCATTTGTCGCAGTTGCATAATCCTTATCACACAGAATTGGATGAGCACTTATGTCACCGTTGGGTGTCGATCAGTGCGATCAAGAACATTCGAAGTAAGAAAGAAGATCATTTGATCGATGCTCAAGTATCGGAGTATTGGCAAACCAATAGTTCGTACTTCTGTATTTCCGTGGCGGAGCCAGACAATTATAAAGGAGATGGAGCCAGCAGTATCACCTTGGGCCTAATGATGACCGATAGTCTGAAAGGGGCTTTCAACTTTATCAAAGATCCGAATCTAAGAATGAAAACGGTGCACACCACGTGCGAACGATGTGCTATTCCCGACTGCGACAATCGGGTGGCGCCTCCGACTTACGCACACAAGCAGCAAATGGAAGAGGAGTTGGAAAAGGAATTGAAAACATTGTAACATATGCCTATGAAACTTGATAAAATCAAACAAGAAATGATAGAAGTAGGGCTCATTACTCTTTACTTTTTTGTGTGTTTCGCTGTATTTATGATTATCAAAAAGCTGTTGTTGATTCAGTATCAAATTTCTTTCTATGGCTGGGCGACAACTATAGTCGGTGCGCTTGCTATGGGTAAGGTGGTGTTTTTGATAGATAAACTCCCTATGCATGGTTGGCTTCAAAAACTCAGGCCCATTCGCGAGATTACACTGAAAGCCTTGATTTACACGGGAATAACGATTGGCGTTTCGATCCTAGAAAAGACGATACATTTTTACCTAAATGAAGAGCCTATGGACTGGAGTCAGCATTTATTCGGGGAAAGAAAAGTGGCTCTTTTTCTAGCTCATGGCATTTATCTCTATTTGTGTTTTGTGATCTTTTACTTTTTCCAGTACCTCGATCGCCATATCGGAAGAGAGGTGTGGTTTGATAAGCTGATGAAGAGGCAAGATTGATTCAAAAGTCGATGTTGGTCTTGTCCTAAAAGGAGTCTTTGGCTTGATCAAGATGATGATGCACGGAATGGTATTTTTGATTTGTTTGCTATGACACCAATTAAACGCAGGAAGATGACGAGGTAAAAAGGGATTCCTTTAACATTAAATTAGAACTATTATTTACCTATATATTTAACTTGTTATTAATGTTATATGATTTTTGTAGTTTCGCAACATTAAAGCATATGTTGAATACAAATTCATGAATAAAATAATTACAAGCCTATCAATCCTTGGCATCTCCTTTTTAATTTCTAATTGTACAGAAGAGCAATACATAACAGAAGAATATGTTCCTGCCACTCAGACGGTAAGTTTATCAGGTTCTGTACAAAAAGGCCCATTTGTTAATGGTACAAGTATTACAATTTCTGAACTTGATTCAGCATTAATTCAAACTGGTCATACCTTTTTTACTCAAATAACAAATGATAAAGGAAGTTTTGAGGTTGACCTTGAACTAGAGTCAGATTTTGTTATGTTGAGAGCCGATGGTTTTTATTTCAATGAAATTTCGGGTAAAACCTCTACATCTCAAATTACATTGTATGCCTTGAGTGATGTTACTGATTCAAGTACTATCAATGTGAATATACTTTCTCATCTAGAGAAGCCTAGAGTGGAATTTTTAATTTCAGAAGGACTGACCTTTGTGGAGGCGAAGAAGCAAGCGCAGTCTGAGGTTTTGTCTGTTTTTAATATAGAAACTGATGACATTCGTTCTTCGGAATTATTGGATATTTCACAGGCTGGTGATGATAATGCAGCATTGTTGGCTACATCAATAATTCTCCAAGGGTTTAGATCAGAAGGTGAACTTTCTGAATTGCTTTCAAATATTAGTCTGGATTTACGCGAGGACGGAATACTAGATGAAGAAAAGCTTGGAACAAAATTAATTAATCATGCTAGGTTGAATGTAAATACGGAAACTAGGTCAAACATAGAAGAAAGATATTCAGATTTAGGAGTAGAATTTGAAATAGGAAACTTTGAAAAATATGTTACTTCATTTGTTGAAAATACAAGTTTTGAATATGATAATTTCATTACATATCCTGTTGAAGGTAAGTATGGAGATAATTTATTATCCGACGAATTAGTGAATTTTGAATTTGATGGTGATTATTCTTTTGCAGCATACCTTCCAATAGGAACTTCTTTGAAAGTAATTGTAAAACCAGTTCAGTCTGGGGCGGAAAGCATGAATTTATTTACTGGATTTGGAAGTTCAATAGGTTGGGAGGATGACCTTTCAGCTTGGCCAAGTCAGCGGGTTTTCACAGCACAAGGTGAAAATGCAATTGTTGATTTAAAGATAAATTTAAGTCATGGTAGTGCAACTGAGCTGTTTTTTCATGAAAATGGTAGTTCAGAGCCTTTAAAGTCTAAAGTGATTGATTTCTAGTTTTTTGCTAGCCTCTCTCAGTATCTCCTGAGGATTACTCACTAATAATCAATGTTGACAATCGTTTTTGATTTTTAATTCTCGAGTTTTCTGATGCTATAAGTTCTATATCATTCTACATAAAAGTCACTGATTAGTTTAGTGTTTCCCTGACAACTTTTAGCAAACTATATTCTTTCTCCGGAGAATCAGCAGTGACTTCAAATAACATTGCTCCTGCCAAATCCAGTTGATTGATTACCTCAACTTTTTTCTTTACCAATTTTGGCGTTTCATAATATATAGACTCAATTTTTCCTTTGTTAATATCTCTTCCTGTTGTGTTAACTTTTTCAACAATGATACGATAATCTAGATGTTTAATCTGCTTATTCTTTCCATTGATAAATTCAATGCCATATGAGGGGATTCCAACAATCAGTTTTTTATTTTCGAATCCTTTGTCTAAGACATAGTCAATCGCTTTTTGGTAGGTTTTAAAATCGGAGTGGTGCTTAATTGAGGAATTATGCCATGCCCCAGTGAAGTCATAGGCCATTAAATTCACAAAATCGACATGGTTTTGTATTTCACTCAAATACTGTTCGCCTACCCAGCTTCCAGCCATTATATCAACCGTCAGCAGTTTTTGTTGAGGTAACTTTTTGTTCAGTTCAATTAATAGGTCAAGTAGTTTTTTGCTTTCAATTGGATCATTCCCTCCTTTTCCTTTTTCATTTTGAAAAGTCCAATATTCCCAGTCTATATCTATGCCATCTAGATCATATAAATCAATATAAGCGATAAGGCGTTCTATGAATTTCCTTTGTATTTCAGAAGTAGAAGTGATGGATAAAAAACCTTTACTGCCCTCACCAGCGCCACCAACAGAAATTATAACCTTTTTGTTTTGTTCATGTGCTTCTGTTACTATTTTCCGAATGAATCTGTCAGCTTCTTCAGAATATAGATTTCCATCATTTTTTGGGTATATAGATGCTATGGCTAAATGAGTGAACCTTTGCCAAGGTAACTGACTCATTTCGATTTTATCATGTTTCCAAACTGGATAAACTGCAACTATTGGTTTATCTCCCAGAGAAGTTGAGTCGGTTACCTGAGCATAGGTCAAATTAATAGACAGAAAAAACATTAAAATAGACAAGCAATTTTTAATCATATTCTTCAAACTTTTTTCAATGTTTATGCACAACTAATTACGAAATTTCTCCTGCGGATTATTAGCCCAGAAACTGGCTATGGTGAGCAATAGAAATATCGCAACGCATAACCAACCAGCAGCACTATACGAGTTTGTACGAGCCAGAGATTCACTAAAAATGATAGGACCAATCGAACTGCCTAAGACTACAAAAGTCATCGCCCGACCAGAAATGGCACCGAGGTATCGTGTGCCATAGAATCGTGGCCAAACAACAGAAAGAAACACGCCGTACAATCCAAGAAGAATTCCATTTCCTGCAATCATCACATGGATCATCCAAGGCCATTGAGCCAAGTAGATCAATCCTATTGTAGCGATCAGCGATCCAATGCCGGATACATAAAGCAAGTATTTTAATTTAATATAGTCGCTCAAGCTACTCACAGACAAAGTGACCACAACGGCAATGATCGACGAAGGAACAAAAATAGAAACCGCTGTGCTACGGCTATAGTCTGCCGTTTCGAAAAGAGAGACCACGTTGAAGGTGAAGCCAGTCCAGTAGAAGGCCTGCGTGGCAAGCATCAGCGAGAAGACCCAAAAAGGAAAACTCTGCATGGTTTCTTGGAGGGTGTATTGTTTGACTACTGGAAAGCGATTGACTTTGGATTTCTTCTCCTTATAGTTGCCGTCGGGTTTCAATCCACTCTTCTCAGGGTCATCTCTAAACAGGAATAATACAATCAGCGGAAATCCAAGCCCGGCAATTGCCGCAATAATCATCCAGGCATCTTTCCACCCATAGTCCAAGATGAGCATTTCGAAAAAGACCGGTGCAGCAGAAAAAGTCAATGAGGTAACCACATTTGAAAAACCCATGGCAAAGCCCCTGCGCTTTTCAAACCACTTCATCATCATGTTTCGAGAGACCAGTGTCAAAGCACCTTGTCCGGTAAATCGAAGGGATGCAAACCCAATATACATGATGAGGAAATTGCCCACACGACCTTCGAGAAAATTGGGCAAATGGTCTTGAATGACATCTGACTTACTCATAAAAACCAAAGTAATCGCCATGCCTAGGGCAGCCAATATAGCAATGGGTCTTACGCCATGTTGATCGTATTTTATTCCCACCCAAGTGAGCAAGGAAGCACTGGTGACCGTGCCGCACATGTAGGCAAATCCCAATTCGCTTCGACTCATACCTAGTGCTTCTATCAGACTGTCCGTGAAAGTCGATACGCCCATGGTCTGGCCAGGAATACTCATGCAAATGCCTAAGGTGCCTAAGACAATAATTGCCCAGCCGTAATAGAATGAAGCTTTAGCTGGGTGAAAGGGCCAATTGGCGAAAGATGTGTTTTTAGGCATAAGTGTGTGTTAACGGGTAGAAACAAAAAAAGCTCAGTAGAAACTGAGCTTTTTTTAAAATTCAATATTCTGTTTTTATTACAAATGCACCGCTTCGCCGTACGCATCTTCCACAGCATCTTTGATGGCTTCAGACATGGTAGGGTGTGGGTGAACGGCTTTCATGATTTCGTGACCAGTAGTTTCTAGTTTTCTAGCGACTACCGCTTCAGCGATCATCTCCGTTACGTTGGCACCGATCAGGTGACAACCCAACCACTCGCCGTATTTGGCGTCGAAGATCACTTTTACAAACCCTTCAGCATTTCCTCCCGCTTGCGCTTTTCCTGAAGCTGAGAATGGAAATTTACCCACTTTGATTTCGTATCCTGCTTCTTTGGCAGCTTTCTCCGTCATACCTACTGAAGCGATCTCTGGAGAACAATATGTACACCCTGGGATGTTGCCGTAGTCCAATGGCTCTGGAGACTCTCCACAGATTTTCTCTGCACAAATGATCGCTTCAGCAGAGGCCACGTGAGCCAAGGCTGGACCATGAACGATATCACCAATCGCATAAATGCCTGGGATATTGGTTTTGTAATAGTCGTCAACCAAGATCTTGCCTTTGTCAGTCATCACACCTACATCTTCCAGGCCGATGCCTTCGATGTTTGAAGAAACGCCAACCGCAGAAAGTACAACATCTGCATCGATTACTTCTTCGCCTTTATTGGTCTTAACAGTCACCTTGCAAGTTTTGCCTTTGGTGTCTACCGAGGTCACTTCAGATCCAGTCATGATCTTCATGCCTGATTTCTTAAATGATCTCGCCAATTGCTTAGAAATGTCTTCGTCCTCTACAGGTACCACGTTTGGCAAGTACTCTACGATGGTCACTTCCGTGCCAATCGAGTGGTAGAAATAAGCAAACTCAACGCCGATAGCGCCAGAGCCTACGATGACCATTTTCTTAGGTTGCTTAGGCAGGTTCATGGCTTCTCTGTAGCCGATGATTTTTTTGCCGTCGATCGGCAAGTTTGGCAATTCTCTAGAACGTCCGCCAGTAGCTACGATGATGTTGTCTGCTGTGTAGTTTTCTGATTTGCCTTTGTCGTCAGTTACGACCACTGTTTTGTTGGCAGCGAGTTTACCAAATCCTAGCAACTGATCGATCTTATTTTTCTTGAAAAGGAACTGGATGCCTTTACTCATACCGTCTGCTACGCCACGGCTTCTTTTTACCATGCCGGAGAAATCCGCTTTCGCGTCTTTCACGCTAATGCCGTAGTCTTGTGCGTGAGAAAGGTATTCAAATACCTGCGCACTTTTCAACAGCGCTTTGGTAGGAATACATCCCCAGTTGAGGCAGATACCGCCTATTTCGGCTTTTTCTACTACTGCTACTTTTTTTCCTAATTGAGATGCTCTGATCGCAGCTACATAACCACCAGGTCCGCTACCGATCACGATAAGATCATATTTGTTTGCCATAATTTTTTCTTTGTGGATTATAAGTTGGCTTGCCCGTCAGCCTCAAAATCTAGCGCAAATTTAATCTTTTGGTTAAGAGAAAAAAACGTGAGTGCATAAGAATGATAAGATTGCTTGGTCGTGCTCTAAATGAAGTTAAGATTTCGCTCTTTACCTTCCTATAGGTTAGATTTTTCGAAATGACAAAAAGTATAAACATGAACATTTTTGTCATTTCGCCCAGAGGGAGAAATCACATTGAACCTTGAAACCAATTGATTTACCACAGACTTTAGTTCATAGAATTCGAAGAGGGACGGCGAAGCAGTCATACTTAGTAGATACTATTTCATATATTTGACCTCGCGTTTTGAGGCCAACTGAAATCTATTGTTAATGACTCAATTTAAGTGTCTGGGTTCTTTGTTAAGAATTACTATTCCCTTCCTTCTTCTATTTTGTATTATTAGTCCTATTAGAGCCACTCATATTAGAGCTGGAGAAATTGTTGTTGAACGTGCTTCTAGTTCTGGCTATACATATAAAATCACAGTAATTGGCTATTCTGATACTGGTTCTTCAGTAGTGTTCGGAGGAGGAGAGATTGATTTTGGGGATGGCAGTACCTTAATTCTTGCTGAAAATGCTGATGAAGATGGAATAACAATAATTGAGGATGAAGTGGCTTATAATTATTACGAGATTCAACATACATACTCCACTTTTGGTCGGTATACAATCAGCTATAGTGAGAGGAATAGAAATGCGGGCGTATTGAACATGTCGAATTCTGTAGATACTCCTTTTTATGTGGAAACAACTGTACTCTTAGATCCTTTTGTTGGCTTAAATAGCACACCTATCTTTCTGGTTCCTCCGGTAGATAAGGGTGCGGTTGGTGTCTCATTTCTTCACTATCCAGGTGCCTACGATAGTGATGGCGATAGTCTGTCTTTTAGATTGTCAACTCCAAGACAAGGTTTGAATGAATTTGTAAGTAATTACTTGTCTCCAGTTGACCCGGATTTTTACTCTAATTACCAAAAAGGGAATGAGGCAAAAAATGGAACTCCATCATTTGAAATTGATTATGAAACAGGGAAACTCACTTGGAATGCACCTGGCTCGCCTGGCGAATACAGCGTGGCTTTTGTAGTAGATGAATGGAGAAAAGTAGAAGGAAAATGGATTCGAATGGGGTCAATAACTCGCGACATGCAAATCATTATTGAAGAGACAAGTGATAAGAAGCCAGAAATTGAGAAATTATCAGATTTGTGTGTAGGAGCAGGTGAAACTGTATCTACAACAATCTCGGCTTCCGATCCTGATGGTCACGAGGTCAAAATTGAAGGATTTGGCGCACCTTTTGAATTTGAAAGTGACGCCGCTGTGCTGACTAACGAAGGAGAGTTCGAGCCTACTCCAAGCCACCAAAATTTTGAATGGAATACGACCTGCGAGCAGGTAAGGGCTGACCCCTATGTCATATTTGTAAAAGCAACAGACAATCCGGAGCTCGGGCCTAAACTCGTGGATTTTGAATTTTTTGAAATTCACCTGACTGTTCCATCTCCTTCTGGGCTTGTGGTAGGTGAATATGCCGCTGGAGAAGTGTCGTTGTCTTGGGACTCATATAATGAGTGCTCGACAACAGGTGTAAACGTTTGGAGAAAGCTGGGAGGAGGAATACCCGTTACCAATGATTGTGAAGTGCAAGATCTTGAGCAACTGGGTTATACTAACATCACGTCGAGTACGGATAAAACGACCTATAATGATCAAAATCTTATAGCTGGTGCCATGCATTGCTACAGCTTGCAGGCAGGTGTTTTAGATGAAATTGAGGGAGTAAGCAAACCTTCCGAAGATGTATGTTTTACAATGCCCGCCATTTCGGCTGTGCCAATAAAAGTAGATGTTACTAAAACTGCTGAAACCAATGGAACTGTGGAATTGGAGTGGTTGAGCCCATTTGACTTGGTAGATGCGAGTACATTAGAGCCATTTACTTATGAAGTATTTAGAGGGAGCAGTGAAAGTGATTTAAATAAGATAGCAACTACTGACGAGTTAAATTATATAGACTCGGATGTCAATACTACAAGCAAACTGTATTACCGAATTGACACTTATGATAAGTCAAATAAACTTGTCGAGAAGTCAGCTGTAGCATCTACCATTGACTTATCTGTGAGAAATGCAGGGCTAAGTGTTCAGCTTGAATGGAAGGTTGATGCGCCCTGGTCTGTTTTTGATACTGATCATATAATATATCGTGATCATGTAGACAGTGCTGACCCTGGCAAATTTAAAGAAATTGGAAGAGTTGACCCTACAAAAGGTATGCGTTATTCTGATGAGGATACTAAGTTGAAACCAGGAATCGATTACACCTACTATATTCAAGTCGATGGAGATTATCACAATCCTGATATCACCCATGCTATCAATAATAGGTCACAACAAATGGTTTCTCAAGTTGTAATTCAAAGTACTGAAATACATAACGAGAAAATTTTGGTATTTCCTAACCCATTTAGCCATGTTTTAAATATTAGAAACTTAGGGGTTAAGGAGAGATTTTCACTCATTAGTTCTGATGGGAAGGTTTTGTTGAATGATATTGGTTCAACAAGATTAGACGGCAGTCATCTCAATGCCGGGATTTATTATCTGCGATTGTCTTCAGGTAAAACTATCAGATTGGTTAAAAAGTAACTATTCCATCCACTCAAAAGCACTTCGATAGGCGTCAATCTCATTGATGTAATCCAGGAATTTTTCGTAGAAAGGATGCTGACCGATGGTAGCACTGTCGCCGATTACGACCAGTTTTTTCCTGGCACGGGTGAGTGCTACGTTCATTCTTCTGGTGTCGGATAAAAATCCAATTTCTCCATTTTCGTTGGAGCGAACCAAACTGATGTAAATGATGTCACGTTCCTGGCCCTGAAAAGAATCTATGGTATTGACAGCGATTTTGTTTCTAGTTCCTTCTTCAAGCTCCATGGCTGCTAGTTGCTCTTGCATGTTTATGACCTGAGCTTTGTAAGGAGAAATGACGCCTACACTGTTGAGTTCATCCAGCTTTTCCATGGCATCCAGAGACATGAGATAGTTAGTCAGGTGACTGAATAGTAAATCTGCCTCTTCGGTGTTAAATGAACTTCGTGTTTCGGGATCTGCCTCTTCAAAGTAGCCGCATCCTGCGGTGTCTATAAATTCTACTGTTTGGTCTTCAGTAAAGACCTTCCAGTTTTTCACCAGCTCATTGGCGATGAGCTGATCCTTGTAGAATAGTCGGCTGCTGAAATTCATGATTTGCTCATTCATGCGATACTGTTCTTGCAGCATGGTATCAGCATTGTTCCTTTGAATTGCCTTTTCGAAGAGCGTCACTTCCAAACCTGCTTTGGCGGCTTCGAACGATTTAATGGTAGGAGGGAGCTGGCAGTGATCTCCTGCGAAAATCACTCGATTAGATTTGAGGATAGGAATCCAGGAAGCTGGTTCTAGTGCCTGTGCTGCTTCGTCGATAAATACCGTCTCGAATGTCATGCCTTTCAGCATCTGATTGTTGGCGCCTACTAGTGTGCTGGCGATCACTTGCGACTTCGAAATGATATCGTTGACTATGTAATAGTTGAGGTGCTCCGCTTGAGCTTTTAGCGCTCTGGCCTCATCGCGAAGCGCTTTGCGCTGCTTTTTCTCAGATTGGCCAAAGTTGCGTTTGAATTTGCCTGCCATCGCAAAGTACTCCTCTGATTGTTTACGCAGGGCTTTCAGGTCTTTGAAATCTTTATGGTTGGCAATTTTTGCGTCTAATGTTTTGCTTAGAATTTCTTCCGTCACTCTGGCAGGATGGCCAATGCGCAGCACTTCTACTTTTTGTTCTCCCAGCTTTTCAGCCAATAGATCGACCGCGGCATTACTTGGTGCGCAAACCAAAATTTGATCTTCCGACTTCAATGTTTCCAAAATGGCTTGAACCACCGTAGTCGTTTTTCCGGTACCAGGAGGACCGTGGATGATGGCTACATCTTGTGCGTTGTGAATTTGATGCAAAGCCGCATTCTGACTTTCGTTGAGCCCAAGGTCACGAATGGTTTCGTGTTCGGTGAACTGCGCGGCTTTGTCCCCGAGTAGTATTTTTTTAAACTCATTAATACGATCTTCTTTGGTGTTGAGCAGGGTAGTGAGCGTGCGCTCCATTTCGCGATAGGCATTCTCATCGAATAGCAGTTGTACCCCCAACTGTCCGTGATGTAGCCAAGCTGGAAGCTCGTCCACATTCATGGTGATGTGCATGTGAGTTTTGGTGACGTTGTTGACTACACCATTCACGGCATCTTCATAATCACCGCTGCCTCCAGCGGCAGAGAATAGGCTGATGAGTTTGCCAGATTGAAAGAGGTGGGCATCTGTATGCTCTGGCGGTCTGGATATTTTCACAATCAGTCTTTCGCCCGCATCGTACTTGGTTTTTTCAAGATTGATGGGATACCAGCAAACCCCTTGTTTTCTTCGCTCTTTGAGCGAAGTTCCTGCCATTTTTTTGCGGTATTGCTGCAGGTCAGCATCTTTCTCTTTTTTGAGAAGGATGAGCAGATTTTTAAGTTCTTCTTGGATGTCTTTCTTCGGCATCTGATGTGAGTTGATGGCGAAGATAGGTTAATCCATTATTTAAAATTGAGAGTTCATACTATAACTATTACGGGATACCTGAAAAGTATAGATCAAGGTAATCTGTAACACCAGAGCCATCATTGGCAGTTACGGTAATTCTATCGCTACCTGGATCTCCAGAAGTAACTGTAACTAGGCCTGTAGGACTTACGCTAAAGTATCCGTTGTTAGTGATGCTCCAGGTAACTGAGTTGTCGGTTACGTTTTCGGGAAGCATTGAGGTATAAAGTTGAAGCGTAGTTGGTTCATAGTAGGCAATGCTAAGAGATTTGCCATTATACTCATTGTCTTCGTCATCGACTATTGTAAGGCTGGTTGCTAGTATTGGATTGATGGTAATTGAGACTGAGCCTGTCACTCCCTCTCCAGAATCAGCTTTGGCGTTCACTTTCAATCCACAAATATCCGGGGCATGGGCTGTTATTAATCCTGTTTCAGATACGGTGGCGTAATCTTCTGGTTGGGCATCGCAACCGAAGCCGGTGAAGTCAACAAACCAATCCACCTCTTTGTTACTTGCATTTTCTGGAGATAAACTATAGGTCATTTGCTGAGTCTGACCAATATCAAGTAGGATTGATGTTGGGTTAAGCGTAACACTTGAAACTGGCACGAACGCAATCTCAACTGGTTTTTCACTAGAAAATTCGCCTTCAAAGGTGGTGGCAACTGCGAATAACCCACAATTATCACATGGGTTTTTACTGGTGATCAACCCTGTTTCAGAATCAATTTCGGCATAAAAATCCGAACTGACTGAGATTTCGACTTGGGGAGGAATTTTTTCATTGTGGATTCGTCCTGAGGTGTCAAGATACAACGACCAAATGATGGTTTGATTGGTTGCGTTGGTCGGTGCCACCGAGGCGGTCAGTTGATACGTAGTACTCCCTTCAATGGAAATTGGATCATTATCTATGATTACTCCGGTAACGGCAACGTTGGTTATAGAAATAGATACACTAGCTGAGAGTTCACCATTTTTTGTTGTGGCGGTTATTACTACCTCCCCGGCAGATAAAGCTTTGACTAACCCTTCATCTGAGACAGTTGCAATGTCAGATGGACTATCTTCGGCATTTTTGGATTCAGAAGGAAAGTCCACACTCCAGGTAATTCCTTTTTCGGTGGCATCGTCGGGAGCGATGGTAGCAACCAGTTGTAACTCGTCACCCACTTTTAAATCGGCTTCGGATTTGTCTAAACTGATGTCAGTGACGGCTATTACATTTGAGATGACAGTCACATCTATAGTTGCTGTTAGGTCAGTATTAGCTTCAGTGGCCACTATTTGGGCTGTGCCAACCCCAACAGCCGAGAGTACTACACCACTAACAGTGACAACCTCATCGTTGGAAGTAGTAAAAGACACGATGGCTTGATTGGCATCTTCACCTTCAATAATCAAATAATCATTTAGATCGACAGTGGTGCCTTCTACTACTTCAGCAGACACTGCGTCGAAAGTGAAATTGGTGATTTTGATTTCGGGATCATCTTCCGTGCATCTGATTAGAGTTGTGACAGTGAGCAGTGCTAAAATTGAAAAGAGTAAATTTTTCATAGGTGAAAAGTAGTTCTTGATTCTTTAGATTAAACTTTACTGTATCTTAATGACACGCTCCATATAGCGTAAAATTGTTCTGAAAGGAGGTGGAAACTCCGGATTCATCATTAGCAGTGACTGTGACTGTCACGGATACGTCATCTGTAAAAATGTAGCCTTCTTTATGTGATACTAATCCTGTTTGATCGACCTCGAAAGCATCATTTTCTTCAATGCTCCAAGTCACAGATTGATCTGAGGCATTCGCTGGACTTACGACAACACTAAACTGAATATCATCACAATTTTCGATTGCATCACCAACTTCAGTGTCCCCATCAAAAACAGATAGTGATGTGACTAGTTGAATAACATCAAAAGTAGCACTCGCACTGGGGCCATCACCGGATGTGGCAACTACAGTCAATTCGTAGCAACCTTGGTTTTCCACTCCTGTGACCAAGCCATTTTCATCAATAGTAGCATATACAGGTTCTGAAGCTAGAGACCTGCAGTTCGAGCTTGACTTTTCAATCGACCAAGTCACTTCTTTGTTTGTGGCATTTGCAGGCTCAAAACTGGCTTCCAATTGTTGAGTTTCACCCACATTTACGGAAAATGAGTTAGGAGCTATTGTAAGACTGGTTACTAATTGATTAGTCACTGAAATACTGGCGTTTGCCATAAACTCACCATCTAAGGTCTTTGCGATCACTACCACATCACCTGCCGCTTTAGCTGAGACCAGTCCAGCTTCACTTACTGTTGCGACGTCTGTGGGTTCGTCTTCAGAGGTGCTGCCATCAGAGGGGAAAGATACGGCCCATATGACTCCTTTTTCACTAGCGTTTTCAGGTGCAATAGTAGCTGTAAGTTGGAGTTCGTCACCTACTTTTAGTTCGGCTTCGGTTTTGTCAAGACTGATGCCTGTGACAGCTACCACGTTAGGAATAACAGTTACATCTATGGTGGCCGTAAGGTCAGTATTGGCTTCGGTGGCCACTATTTCAGCCGTACCAACCCCAACAGCCGAAAGTACGACATCATTAACAGTAACTACTTCATTATTGGAGGTGGTAAAGGACACGACGGCCTGATTGGCATCTTCACCTTCAATAATCAAATAGTCATTCAGGTCAATCGTGGTGCCTTCGGTCACTTCTACAGATGCTGTGTCGAAGGTGAGGTTTGTGATTTTGATTTCGGGATCATCATCGGTACACTGTACCAAGAACCCAATGGCCAGAATAAGGCCCAGGAGGTAAGTGATTTGCTTCAACATGAGAATGGGTGGTTTGCTTAGTTGTATAATTTAGTGAAATTTCATCAATTTTCCGAGAAGAAAGGTAAGGAAGCACTAGTTAAGTCTTAGGTTGATTACACTGAATCAACTATCGTATTTAGAATGAACAACTTTCTTGCAGGGTATTTATGATTTTAACCATTTGAATTAGATTTACCTTATATGCTAACAAAGTTTGGGGTTTTAGTAGCGACCATTTGGGTAGTAGGTTTGACTGAGATCGTTGCTCAGAAGCAGGATTCAACAGTTGCCAAAGATTTCAATAAGTGGGATTTTAGGATTAGCCCATTCTTTTGGTATATAGGGATCGAGGGGCAAGTAAATGCACCTCCTAAACCATCTAATTTACCTGAAATTCAGCCGATCATAGATATAGACTTGAACTTCAAGGATATCTCTCATTCGATCAAGTTTGCTCTGATGCTTTCAGGGGACTACCGTGGAGACTGGCTGGTTAGCAAGTTCAACTTTATGTCGCTAGTATTGGACACAGATGCCGTAACTCCTAGAGAAATATTATTGAGAGATGTCAATCTGAAGTTTCACTATTTCAGTGGGGATTTAGCGTTTGGCTATTTGTTTTTGGATAGAAAAAAACTTGATATGGAGGCCTTTGTAGGGGTGAAGGTAGCCAGCATCAAGGCACGGGTGAAAGGAACTTTTCTGGTATTTCCGGTGGAAGGAGAGCGACACACCATTTGGTTTGATCCTATGATTGCTTATCGAGTTAGGTATTTTCCAATCCGGCGATTAGAATTGATGGGATATGTAGATTATGGGGTTCGTTTTTGGAAACATCAGACTTATCAACTCAACTCCGAGGCAGTGTTTCACTTTTCAAAGCTCTTCTATATGTCTCTAGGTTATAGGACTTGGGGAGCAAAGGCAGATATTGAAGATGTGGCTTATTCTGGGAGGTTAAAAGGCTGGATTTCAAGAATTGGGTTTCAGTTTTAATTGATTTCATTATTGAAAATAAGGTAACAAGTCAGAAAGTTTTTCCACGGAGTGAAAATTCTCGTGCTCAATTTTTCTATCTACATGTTCATGAGCCCAGGTGACATGATAGGGGATGTGAAAGGCTGTCCCGCCTAATTCCAATACAGGAAGTACGTCAGATTTTAGTGAGTTGCCAATCATCACAAATTGTTGTGGCTCTATTTCCAGTCTTTTTAAAAGTTTTTCATAATCCAAATCTTTCTTTTCGGACATGATTTCGATATGGTGAAAGTACTTACCCAGTCCTGATTTGGTTAGTTTTCGGTGTTGATCGAGTAGGTCTCCTTTGGTGGCCAATACCAGTTTGTATTTGCTGGATAAAGTCTGAAGTACACTTTCTACGTCATCGATCAGCTCAACTGGCATTTGAAGTAATTCTTTTCCATAGCCAATGATCTTTTCTATGTCTTCTACTTTGATGGTTTGATCCGAAATTTGCATCGCACTTTCTATCATGGATAGGGTAAATGCTTTGATGCCATAGCCATACAATTCCAGGTTTTGCATTTCTACTCTAAACAGTTCTTTGGCTAGACTGTGTTCGGGCATATAACCTTCTAATAAGGCGTAAAATTTCTTTTCAGTTTCCCTGAAATAGGATTCGTTGTGCCAAAGCGTGTCGTCAGCATCGAAGGCAATGATTTTGTGACTCATACTGAAATTTACTGGTAAAGATTAAATAAAAAAAGGCTAGCCGAAAAGTGAATTTGGCTAGCCTTTTTTGTTGCTGTTCTAAGTGAACACTATTTACAATCTGTAAAATTGACGGTAATTGAATGTGATAGTCCAGAATCATCATTAGCTGTAGCAGTCACTGTTACAGTTCCTGCTGTATAATCGAAACTACCTAACAGTCCTGTAGTTGTATTCAATGAAACCTTTTCTGTGTCACCTGTATAACTCCAGGTTACCGATTGATCTGAAGTTGATTGAGGTAAGACAGTCTTTGTCAATTGATAACTATCATCGCAACTGGAAATATTTAATACATCTTCGGTTATTGATGATTGAAACTCATCTTTTATTTCCACACTTTCTGCAAGTTGTTTAATGTTTATGCTAGCCTCCCCTGTCACATCAGTCGTGGTGGCTACTACCTTCACATCTGTGCATCCACCAGAATTGGGGTAAGTAGCAGTAACTAGTCCGGTTTCAGATACCTCTGCATAGGTCGTTAGAGCCTGTACTCGGCATGGGTTGTTGATATTTTCAATGGACCAGGTGATTTCCTGATCTGTGGCATCAGCGGGAGCAATTGTTGCCGTCATTTGTTGCGTGTTATCCACAAGCATATCTAGTGATGTTGGGTTCAGCGTGATGCTGGTTACTGCTACGTAGGTAATTGTAATGGCCTTCTTTGCGGTAAATCCACCATCAGCGGTGGTGGCTACTGCCAAGATACATTCGTTACATGCTTTTTTGCCAGTAATTACTCCGTCCTCATCAATCGAGGCATAATAGTCAGCGGTTACAGCGGCATTGGCTCTAGCTCCCTCATTATTTAATTCCAAAGCGTACGTTACGTCCTTAACTGTGGCGTTGTCAGGAGAAATCGTGATAACAAGTTGAGCCGTCTTATTTCCAACTACATCCACTGCAGCAGAACTGAATTCCACCCCAGTCACGGCTACATTGGTGATGATAATCGTTATACTTGCAGTGAAATCACCGTCTTTGGTTTTGGCCGTTACTACCACCTCTCCAGCAGCTTTTGCAGTTACGAGTCCAGCATTGCTGACCGTGGCAATGTCTTCGGCAGTGATGTTTTCCTTGACCTTAGCTGCTGGTAGGGCTACAGACCAGGTCAGGCCTTGCTCTGTGGCATCCGCAGGTGTTATTGTTGCGGTGAGTTGAAGTGTTTCTCCAACTTTCAAATCTGCAGTCTCTTTATCTAAGGATACGCCAGTCACATCTACTTGCTTGGCAACAACTTCAACATCAGCAGAAGCAGAAAGTCCCGAATTGGACTCCGTTGCAGTCACTTTGGTCGTACCAACGGCTAAAGCCGTAAGTGTGGTTCCATCTACGCTGACTATCGTGACATCACTAGATTCAAATGTGATTTGAGCTTTTGCAGAATCGGAACCAATTACTTGGAGGATATCATCCAAATTGTAAGTGAGACCTTCTGTGACCTGAAAACCGGTATCTGTAAACTTAATGTCGGTAATGTCTAATGATTCTTCATCTTCTATACAACTGATTAAGCATACTCCAGATATTAAGAGGCTAATGCCAAAAGCTAGTAGGTTGTTCTTCATAGTTATTTGCTTATGAGTAAGATATGTTAACAAATTGAGTACAATCTAAAGAATAATTGGCGCTATAAGTATCACCCAAAAGGGTGATATTTTGCTTTAATAGGAATGTTGATCACCAGTTAAATGAAAAAAGAAAAACTGCCTAAAAATACTTTAGACAGTTTTTCTTTTTATTCAAGGGAAAGTTCTTGCGACTAGCATTCATTATAATTTATAACAATATCTATGGTGTCACCTGCTCCTGAACCATCGTCAGCAGTAACCGTAACTTTTATAGTAGTATTTAATGGAACAGGAGGGTTTGGCCCTAAGGAAATTACCCCGTTTTTGTCTATGGGTAGTATATCAGGACTTTCTGAGCTCCAAGTAACAGATGAGTTGTAAGGAGAAGTTGCTGTTATACTCACGCCCAAGTCATATGAGCCACATCCGTGCCAGTCAATAGAAGTAGCAGACTCT
This sequence comes from Reichenbachiella sp., assembly GCF_965233835.1. Lineage (GTDB taxonomy): Bacteria > Bacteroidota > Bacteroidia > Cytophagales > Cyclobacteriaceae > Reichenbachiella. The sequence goes on along the minus strand of NZ_OZ247585.1, from coordinate 4,098,848 downwards.
CCAGTATCATCTAAAATATCTAACGATTCCACTGGGTTGGTTACATCGAATTCAACTGTGGCGGCATTAGCCAAATCTGGATGATGAGCTCTCACAATTAAATTGTTATTGCAGTCATCAAAGAATGAACTTGACGCTGTAAGTACGCCATTTTCGTCAACCGTGGCATAATTGTCAAAATCGATTGAACTTAATCCGCATAGGTCAGGAACGCCGGTATGTGAAATGTCCCAAGAGGATACCGTAGGGTCAGTCGCATCTTCTGGCAATACTGTGTATTCTATTTGGCGGGTGTCTCCCTTAAATATATTGAAGAGCTCATTCGGGTCAAGGGTGATACTTGTGACTGGGATATAATTGATGGTGACATTGATATAGCTGGAAACTTCTCCATCTGATGAAGTGGCTCGGGCGATAAATGCACATTCATCACACCTTTCTTTAGCTTTCAGCAAGCCATCATCGGATATTTCTAAATAGGTATCTACCGAAGGTGCAGCAACTTGCATTCTCCCGGCTTCGGCATCAAAATCTACAGACCAGCTTACCTCTTTAAGTGTAGCGTTATCTGGTATTACAGTAGCTGTCAATTGTGCGGTTTCATTGACGTTGACACTGACACTTTCCGGGGAAATAGTAATCTGAGTAACCGCTATGTTTGTTATGGTTATGCTTACACTCGCGGTAAACTCTCCATCTTTCGTTTTGGCCGTTACCACCACATCTCCAGCAGCTAGTGCTTTTACCAACCCTTCATCAGAGACCGTAGCAATATCAGTAGGACTGTCTTCTTTGCTTTTGGCGTCAGATGAAAAGACCACACTCCATGTTATTCCTTTTTCTGTCGCGTCTTCTGGTGCTACTGTTGCAGTTAGTTGTAGCTCATCGCCTACTTTCATATCGGCAGTTTCTTTGTCGAGTGATACGCCCGTGACATCCACGGTTTTGGCTACCACTTCTACAGGTATCGAGGCAGTTAGCTCTGTGTTTGCCTCTGTTGCAGTGACAGTGGTTGTTCCGGCTTTGACGGCTGTCAAAATGAATCCATCGACACTGAAAATGGTTTCGTCTCCCGAAGAAAATGATATTTGAGCTTGGTCGGCATCAGATCCTGTAATGACCAAAGTCGTATCAAGGTCAACGGTAAATCCTTCAGTTACAATGACTTTGTCGCCATCAAACTTAATGTCTGTAATGTCTACTTCAGGCTCGTCTTCCGTGCAGGCAAAAAGCAGGGCAGAGGCGAGAAAGGTGCTGGTTAATAATCTTTTTAATTGCTTCATGAGTAATAAGGTGAATTTAATTTGTTGCACAATTTAAAGTTCTATTTGGTATATAGGAAGATAAGTCGATGATTTGATGCTAATAGTCGATGATAACGACATTGCAATCGACGATTGCTAAACAGGCAGATTATTTGGTAAGCGAATCTAGAAGGCGCTCAAAAGAAAAGACCAACTACAGCTGGTCTTTTAATAATGATGCCCTATTCAATTTAGCCTAAATACAGTTGTTTCTATCATAGGTGATTGTTATTTCTTTCTTAACACCACTTCCATCTTGAGCTGTTATGGTCAATTTGGTCGTGTAAATGCCAGACGGCAAGGTAATATCGGCATCAAGTACACCGTTTTGATCAATACTAAAATGAGTGTCATTATCAATGCTCCATATAACGTCTGAATCGCTTGCGCTTCCAGGTTCATAACTATAGCCAAAGTCTGTTTGTCCGCATTCAACATCATAGGTGCTTTCGATCGGACTGCCCGCTGGGTCCAGAATACTAAGGCTCTCGACTTGAACCAATACATTAAAATCAACAGTCGCAGGAGACCTTAAATCACTAACAGACGCGGATAACTGGAGTCCACAGGAGTGAGCGTCTATTGCTGTGATTTTTCCGTTTTCATCCACAGTGGCATAATCATCGGGGTTTGGCGCAGCGGCCGCCGCCCTACAGTTGTCATAGTAGGTGATTTCCCATTCAATCTCTTGATTGGTAGCATCCTCTGGTTCAATGGTATATTCCATTTGGAAAGTTTCCCCTTTGTCTATGGTGAAGTAAGTATTGGGGTTTATCGTAATACTGGTTACCGGAATGTAGTTGATTTTTACCGGTAATTTATCCGTAAACTCTCCTTCCTCGGTGGTCACTACAGCCATCAATCCACAGCCGTCGCATTCCAATTTACCCTTAAGCTTTCCGTTTTCATCTATTTCAGCATAGTCGTCTGCCGTAGGAGGAAGGACTATTACAATTTCATTATTTGTTCTACCTGCTTCTTCGGTTTCTTCTAGAACCAGTGACCATGTCACATTTTGATTAGTGGCATTTTCGGGAGAGACGCTTGTGGTCAACTGGACATATTCGTTTACATTCACTTCAATGGGATCCGGTCCTAAAGCCACTCCGGTCACTGCCACGTTAGAGACTGATATATCTATGCTTGCGGTAAATTCTCCATCTTTCGTTTTGACGGTTACAACCACATCTCCTGCTGCTATTGCTTTTACCAATCCCTCATCCGAGACTGTGGCTATGTCAGTGGGACTGTCTTCTTTGTTTTTGGAGTCAGATGAAGAAGCCACGCTCCATGTTACTCCTTTTTCAGTAGCGTCTTCGGGAGCTACGGTGGCAGTTAGTTGTAGCTCATCACCTACCTTCATATCGGCAGTTTCTTTGTCGAGTGATACGCCAGTGACAGCCACGGTTTTGGCTATCACTTCTACAGGTATCGAGGCAGTTAGCTCTGTATTTGCCTCTATTGCAGTCACAGTGGTTGTTCCGGCTTTGACGGCTGTCAAAATAAAACCATCGACACTGAAAATGGTTTCGTCTCCCGAAGAAAATGATATTTGAGCTTGATCAGCATCAGATCCCGTAATGACCAAAACCGTATCAAGATCAACGGTAAACCCTTCAGTTACAATCACTTTTTCTCCATCAAATTTGATGTCTGTAATGTCTACTTCAGGCTCGTCTTCCGTACAGGCAAAAAGCAGGGCAGAGGCCAGAAAGGTGCTGGTTAATAATCTTTTTAATTGCTTCATGAGTAATAAGGTGTATTTGATTTATTGCACAATTTAAAGTTTGGCTTGATATATAGGAAGATTAATCGACGATATCTGCCTAAAAATCGATGATGAGGACCTTACAATCGATCGTAGCAGGTTGGTTTGTCTCTTTTTTATAAGAAATCAATAAAATTTCATTTTCTCAAAATGCACTGACATAGGGCTGTCAGTGGAGGGTATTTCATTTGTATCAAAACAAATTCAAAATTTAAACTTTATACAAATGACCGATCAAGTGACAGAGTTGGTGATTTACAAAATCAAACCTAATGAGGTGGAGAATTACCAAACGAAAATTATTCATCATTTCAGAGAACTGGTAAAAAGCTTTGATGGCATGCTAAACTATCAGACCTACCATGCAGTAAAGGAAGAAGGGCTGTTTGTAGATCAAGTGGAATGGAAGAACCTGGAATGTGCAGAATTCGCAGCCGAAAAAGTAAAAGAAATGCAGCAAGATGAGCTATATGCACCTTATCTATCTGCATTCGAAGAAGTCAAATTTTTCTTACATGTAAAACAAGTTGCCTAATGGAAAAGATCAATTTAATCAAAGAGTACCCAACTTATTACAAAGCGAACAGCCAGCCGATTGAATTAAATATCGAACCTGTCAATTGCTTAACCATAAGTGGCATCGGTGCACCTGACGGAGAGTCTTTTCAAAGTAGTATTGGGGCTTTGTATGCTGTAGCATATACCGTAAAGAAGTATTGCAAGTCTGATGATAAGGATTTTGTGGTGCCCAAGTTAGAGGCCTTTTGGTGGGTAGAAGAGGGATTAGTGTTTGATGAAACACCTCAAAGCGATTGGCATTGGCAACTGATGATTCGTATGCCTGATTTTGTAAGCAATGATCACGTGGATCAGGCTGTAGAAGAGGTCATTAAGAAGAAGAATGTGGTGTTGGCCAATGAAGTACATCTCAGACCAATTCATGAAGGAAAAAGTGTACAGGTCTTACACAAGGGGTCGTATTATGAAGAGGGGCCAAGTATCAACAAGATTATGGAGTACATGAAATTGAATGGATTAGAAATGAATGGACATCATCATGAAATTTATATTTCGGATCCTACAAAAACTGCTGAAGAAAAATTGAAAACAATTATTCGTTACGCCGTTAAATAGAGCTGACCAGAAGTCGGTGGTAGGGACTGCCGACTTATTTCTTGCAACCTTAAACTTATAACTTCCGATGCCTGAACCACTTAAAAACGAATACAACGAGGCCTTCGTCAACAAACTGGGTGATTTACTTGCAGAAAGAGACGAATCATTCAATCTGGATGGTTTTGTTTGCTCTATAATCAATGACAACTGGGAAGATCGAGAACTCAAAGCTCGGATGAGGCATATCACAAACATGGTACATGCACACTCTTCCCTGGATTACCCAGGTCAGCTCAAAATCATGACTGAGGTATCAATACATTTTGGTGGACTGGCAGGGATGACTTTTCCTGATTATGTAGAAGTTTATGGATTAGACCATTTGGAAGAGTCGATGGAAGCCATGAAGGAAATGACCAAATATTCATCTTCCGAATTCGCTATACGTCCTTTCATTGTAAAATATGAAAGAGACGTTATGCAATCCATGTTGGAGTGGAGCCAGAATGAAAACGAACATGTCAGGAGATTGGCCTCTGAAGGTTGCCGCTCCAGACTCCCTTGGGCTATGGCTTTGCCAGCTTTTAAGAAGGATCCTAGTCTAATTCTAGCCATATTAGAAAACCTCAAAGCCGATGATTCTTTGTATGTACGTAAGAGTGTGGCCAACAATATCAACGATATCACAAAGGATAATCCAGAGGTGGCCTTAGCACTTTGCAAAAAATGGTATGGGAAGAGTTCTCATACCAATTGGATCGTCAAGCACGGATTGAGGACTTTACTGAAGAATGGCAATGAAAGGGCGCTACAAATTATTGGTTTTGATGACAAGGCCCGATTTGAAGTAGAGGCGCTTCAATTATCTGTACAAAAGGTGAAAATTGGAGATAGCTTTGATTTTAAATTTCAAGTCTCCAATCTGGAGCCAAAGCAGGCGTTTGCAAAAGTGGGCTTCGTGGTATCCTATCAAAAAGCAAACGGTTCGTTGTCTGATAAGATTTTTCACGTCACGGAGAAGGAGTTTGACTCCGTGGATTCTACCACTTTCAATAAGAAACTATCCTTTAGAGATTTAACCACAAGAAAACATCATCCGGGTTTGCACAGAATAGGGGTTTTGGTGAATGGTAAAAAACTCGCGGAGAAGGATTTTGAACTATACTAATAACTAACTTTTGATAATGACTAAACTCAGACTTTATTTAACGATTAACTATGCATTTTCCGCTTTGAGCGGTTTGGTGATGTTGTTGTTTTCAGAGAAACTCAATCAAATTTTTCAAGTACCTGATCCTCTATTGTTTCCAATTATCGGAGTAAATCTACTCGTGTTTGCGGGATTCGTTTTTTACGTCACGGGTTGGCAAATTGAAAGATCAGTACTTGTGAAGGTGATCAGCTTGTTGGATGCAGGCTGGGTCGTAGGTAGCGCAGTTATACTTCTCTTCGGACCTTTTGGGATTAGTACCGTTGGACTTTGGATCATTGCAATCGTAGCCATTTGGATTGGCTTCTTGGGCTTCAAACAGTATTCGAATTTGTGAGACTCATGAAGATGGTTTGTATATTTGAATCAAACACACAGACATGTCCGACGGAACCATAAGAAAAAATATACAGGTAGGTGCAGAAGTAGAGGTTGTGCAGAAGCACCATCAGCGTACCGGAGAGCTTACGAACGGAATTGTTAAGCGACTGCTTACTAAATCCCCATCGCATCCCCATGGTATCAAAGTTCAGCTCGAAACAGGTGAAGTAGGCAGAGTGAAGCAAGTCTTGTCATCATAGTCCTGTTAGGGTTAATACTCATTTTTAGGTATTTACATATAGACTAATGTCTTTCATCTTTGAAAGGGCTAAATTGTATTTTGTAAATTTAAAATGTAGAGCTACTATAGGGCAATACTATGGAGCATCAATCCAACTCTCTAAATACAGAAATGATCCTGATACTTGGTACCAGTGGTATGCTTTTGCTTACCACGGCCATTGTACTGTTTATTTACCTTTATCAGCGCAAACTCATTAAAAGAAAGTTGGAATATCAGGAGATAGAGGATTTGCTCAAAAAGCAGGAACTGAAGTCTGCCTATGGTATTTTGGAAGGGCAAGAAAGAGCCTATAAACAAGTAGCAGAAGAGTTGCACGATAATCTCGGAAGTATGCTTGTGACGTTGAACATGCTTTCAGATACATTGCCCAAAAAATCTGATCCGGAATCACTTAAAAACTTGGCAGCTAAGATTAGTGAAATTGCTGCTCAGGCTACAGAAGCTACACGCAAAATCTCTCATAGTTTACATTCGGGCTTGCTTAAACATTTTGGTTTGGCTGCTGCTATTAATGAATTGATTGATGCACTTAATGAATCACATACCATTCAGGTGACCAGTCATATCGATTTGGGTGAAGAGATGGACAGTCAAACCAATGTGCAGGTATACCGAATTGTTCAGGAGTTAGTCAACAACACACTAAAGCATGCCAGAGCAAGCATTATAAATATAGACTTGTCTCTGGCTGCAGATCATCTCACCCTTATTTTTGAAGATAATGGTGTGGGATTCGATACCGATCAAGAAGAGAAAGGATTGGGTTTAAAAAATTTGAGGTCAAGAGTAGATCGAATGGATGGAAAAATGACCATAGAAAGCAACAGGGGCAAGGGCACCACAACTATAATAGAATTACCGCTATGAGTACAATAAAAGTTCTAATTGCAGATGATCATTCGATAGTAATGGAGGGACTTCAGGTGGTGCTGAGTGCTGAGGAAGAATTGGAGGTAGTAGGTACGGTACTCAATGGGGAGGAAGTTATACTCTTCGTTGGCAGACATGAGGTGGACGTGGTGGTATTGGATATCAATATGCCGGTTATGGATGGCATTACTTGTGCACGAAAGTTGAAAAAAGAATACCCAGACATTAAGATCATCGTACTCACGATGTATGCGCAAAAATCTTTTGTAGATGAGATAGTGAAAATTGGTATAGATGGCTGTCTGCTGAAGAACAATACAGGTAAGGAGTTGACCACCGCTATTTTCAGGGTCATGAATGGAAGTCAGTATTATGACCGACTAAAGAATTTCAACTCGGCTGAAGAAGAGGTCAAGCAATACAAATTGAGTTCCAGAGAACTAGATGTGATTAAGCTGGTGGCAGAAGGGCTGACCAGTCAGGAAATTGCGGATCAACTTTTCATCTCAGAACTGACAGTACAAACCCATCGAAGAAACATGATGCGCAAGCTCGACCTGAAGAACAGTATGCAGGTGGTTCAGTTTGCCAAGGATAACGAATTGATTTAACCAACACTTTCAATTCCTTACTGCAAATTTTGCAACAGTTTTTATAAACCAGTCTTGTGACCGGTCTTAATGAATCTCAGTTGATATGGAATTGATGTCGCTTCAGAATTGGTAAGATAATGTTTTGTCGTCCTTAGGATACGTCAGTGTTTTATTCTGTTTGGATGGAGTTAATTTTATAAATCGAAAGAACATTTTGATTAAAATAAAATTTCGGAATAAAAATTTATTGTAAGTCATTGGAACAATAGTAATCATTGACTTTTTGAGATCGCTTGTGAATACATTTCTAGGTCATATATTTGTATATATAGATCAACTCAATTGTGTAATAAAATATATTCTATACGCCCAAACTTTAACACTTACCGTAATGCCCCAAAACTTAAAAAAACTCGACAAGATACTTGTAGCTAATAGAGGAGAAATAGCTATTCGCATCTTGCGGGCTGCCTCCGAACTTCAAGTAAGAACAGTAGCGATGTATACTTACGAAGACAGGTATTCGTTGCACCGATACAAGGCCGATGAAGCCTACCAAATTGGAGAGGATGACGATCCACTAAAGCCATATCTAAACATCGAGGAAATTATTGCCTTGGCTAAGGAGCATCAAATCGATGCGATTCATCCTGGATATGGCTTCTTATCTGAGAATGTCACCTTTGCCCAAAGGTGCGAAGAAGAGGGAATCATTTTCGTCGGGCCGAGGTCTGAGATCATGGCTCGATTGGGTGACAAGGTAGAAGCAAAGAAACTAGCTATTGATGCCAAGGTGCCTGTGATCCAAGACAGCCAGGAAGATTTGGTGGATGTATCTGTTGCCAAAAAAGAAGCGGAAAGAATCGGCTATCCCATTATGCTGAAAGCGGCCTCCGGTGGAGGTGGACGAGGCATGAGGGTGATACGATCCGAAAAAGAATTAGAAAGAGCGTTTCATGACTCTAAGAGTGAGGCGGAGAAGTTCTTCGGAGATGATACGGTCTTTATTGAGAAATTCATTGATGAACCCAAGCACATTGAGGTACAGCTCATGGGAGATAATCATGGTAGTATTGTGCATTTGCATGAACGTGATTGTTCGGTTCAGCGAAGATTCCAGAAGGTGGTAGAAGTAGCGCCCAGTCCAAACCTTAAGGAAGAGACGCGCCAGGAGATATTCGATTACGCGATCAGCATTGCCAAGCACGTCAACTACAACAACGTGGGTACTGTCGAATTTTTGGTGGATAAATCTGGGGAGGTATTCTTTATTGAGGTGAATCCGAGGATTCAGGTGGAGCATACCATTACGGAGGAAATTACAGGGGTCGACATTGTTCGTTCGCAAATTCTTATTGCTCAAGGGCATCCACTTACGTACAAGGGTATTTTTCTCAATAGCCAGGATGAAATCAAAGTGAACGGATATGCCATTCAATGTAGAGTAACTACGGAGGATCCGGTGCATGATTTTAAGCCTGACTATGGCACCATCATCGCCTATAGAAATGCAGCTGGATTTGGTATCCGTCTGGATGAGGGTTCGACTTATCCGGGTATGCGAATTTCGCCTTTCTTCGATTCTATGCTGGTGAAGGTAAGTGCGTCTGGTCGAACTCTTCGTGGAGCAAGTGAAAGACTACAGCGAACGCTTACCGAATTTAGGATTCGTGGAGTAAAGACTAATATTGGATTCCTGAAAAATGTGATTTCACATCCGGTATTCAATGCCGGAGATTGCACGGTCAACTTCATTGGCAATCATCCAGATCTATTTAAAATCAAACGAACGCAAGACAGGGGTACCAAAACGCTGAAATACCTGGCGAAAGTGAGTGTGAATGGAAACCCAGATGTGAAGTTCGTCGATCCGAATAAGAAATTTGTAACACCGGTCATCCCGGCCTTTGACAAGTATGGGGAGTATCCTAAAGGAACCAAGGACAGACTTAACGAACTAGGCCGTGAAGGATTTGTGAAATGGATGAAGGATGAAAAGCAGGTGCTTTTTACCGATACTACTTTCAGAGACGCACATCAGTCTTTGTTGGCGACCAGATTTAGAACCATTGACTTGCTGGCCGTGGCCGAAAGTTATGCCAAGAACGTACCTCAGACTTTTTCCATGGAAATGTGGGGCGGAGCTACCTTTGATGTGGCCATGCGATTTTTGCACGAGTGTCCATGGGAGCGACTAAAGTTGTTGCGACAAGCGGCACCCAATATACTTTTTCAAATGCTCCTGAGAGGTTCCAATGCGGTGGGCTACACCGCGTACCCGGATAATCTGGTAGAGAAATTTGTAGAAAAATCCGGTGAAGAAGGAATCGATGTATTCAGAATCTTCGATTCACTCAATTGGCTGGAAGCCATGAAGGTGAGTATCAAAGCAGTCAAAGAGCGCACCAATTCGTTGGCAGAAGTTTGTATTGGCTACACAGGCGACATTCTGAATCCAGAAAACAAAAAGTACAACCTGGATTATTACGTGGATATGGCTAAGCGCATCGAAGACGAAGGCGCGCATATCTTAGCGATCAAAGATATGGCTGGACTGCTGACTCCTTATGCGGCAGAACAGTTGATTCCTGCTTTGAAAAAGGCGGTGGATTTACCTATACACTTACATACGCATGATACTTCCTCCATGCAAAATGCTACTTATCTCAAGGCCATAGAGCAAGGGGTAGATGTGGTGGATTGTGCGCTGGCGTCTATGTCGGGTCTTACTTCGCAGCCCAACTTTAACTCGTTGGTTTCTGTGCTGGGGCATCACGACCGCAAGCCGGATATTGACCTGGAAGCCATCAACAAGCAATCCAACTACTGGGAGGATGTTCGAGAGATTTATTATCCATTTGAGTCGGGGCTCAAAGCAGGCACAGCACAGGTCTATGAAAATGAAATACCCGGTGGTCAGTATTCCAACCTCAAGCCGCAAGCCGCTGCGATTGGTTTGGTAGGCGAGGATTTTGAGCGAGTAAAGAAAAACTATGCCGTGGTCAATGAAATGTTTGGCAATATCGTGAAAGTGACGCCAAGCTCTAAAGTGGTCGGAGATATGGCGATTTTCATGACTTCAAACAATCTCACACCCGCTGATGTGCTGGACGAAAGCAAGAAACTGTCCTTTCCGGATTCGGTGATTGGTTTCTTCAGAGGAGATCTCGGGCAACCCGAGGGTGGCTTCCCTGCGCAACTGCAGAAGGTGATTCTTAGAGATATCAAACCGATGAAGGGCCGTCCGAATGAGCATTTGACTCCAATAGATTTTGATAAGGAATTTGAAGAGTTTCAGGAGAAATACACGGAGTATTCCGACTTCCTTGACTTCTTGTCTTACAAGCTATACCCGAAGGTGTTTGATGAGTATTACACTCATTTTTCGGAATTTGGCTATGTAGACAAGATTCCATCCAAGGCCTTTTTCTATGGAATGAAAAAAGGAGAGGAGATACTCGTTACCCTCGGGAAGGGCAAGACGATTATGGTGAAGCTCATGTACATCCTGGAACCGGACGAGACGGGTATGTGTACCGTAGGCTTCGAGCTGAATGGTCAGGTGCGACGCGTACAGGTGAAGGATATTCATGTGAAGGCCACGGCCATTTCTCACAAGAAAGCAGACAAGGACAATCCGCAAGAGATTGGGGCGCCGCTTCAGGGTAAGCTGTCCAGTGTCTTCGTGAAGGTAGGAGATCAGGTAGAAGAAAATGATCCGCTGTTTGCCATCGAGGCCATGAAGATGGAATCCACCATTTCCTCACCGATGTCTGGCACGATCAAGTCGATCGTGATCAAGGCTGGTGAGATGGTCGATCAGGACGATTTGGTAGTGGAGATGGAGTAGGAGATTTGTGTTCAAGCCTATAAGGTTTTAAAAATCTTATAGGTTTGATTCGTCTCAGTTTTGATCTCATTATGGAATGTCTTATCCTTGACTAGCAGCACTTTTTAGAAAAATAAAAATTTTAAAAATTGTGGTATTGTTGTAGTGCGTATATAGTGTATTGAACATATCCGCAGGTTGTATGTCATTAATACTAATCAATGAAAAATCTTATAGCCTTTACCTTCTTTATTCTTTCAACCACAGTAGTATTAGCACAAGAAAAAATAAAACTTGTCCAGCTTGACCCAGTTAATAAAAATGATATATTAACTGAGGGCAATGCCATTATCTATGGTAATTTCATACAGCGATTGGGATTTAGCAGTGGAGGCTTTCCTCAAGACATGAGAGTCTACAATAAGGCCACGGATACGTATTATCGTTTTAGAGTTAAAGCTACTATGACTTCTAAAAAAGAAAGCAATTTTGTTTTTCATATTCCCCCAGGAGATTATGAGATTTTTCAGTACTGGTGGACTCAAAGCAACGCATTTGGAGGTACATTCTATACTGAACCAGTATTTAAACACACTGACTCTTATGAAGAAACAATAACCATGTTAGAATCGGGCCAACTTAAAGAAGAGGAGCTAGAAAGATTCAAGTTTATCATAGAACCGAATTCTGTGAATTATCTAGGAACATGGAATTTCGATAAAGAAGTAGCAGTATTTACTAATGACAAGAAAAGCATTGATCAAAAACTTATTAAAAAGTATAAAAAAATAAGCCTACAAAACTCGACTATCAACATTCCCCAATAATATAAGACATACAACATTTGATATGAGATGCATGGCGGTATAGTGGAAATGGAGCCCGTGGTAGTGTTTACAAGTCCCGCCGATTCCGTGCTGCGGCTCATGAGAAATCAAAATGTATGAGCCGAATCACAGATTCGACTATATTCGTAACTCGAATACAGAAAACATAAAACGCCACGACACCATATCTTGGCGTTAAACCTCAACAATTCACAAATCAACCAAATCCATTATGTTTACGATACATAAGGCTAAGTGTATCATATGGCAAACGAATGTTTGAATTGTGGAGCCTCGTTGGAAGGAAACTTCTGTGCCCAATGTGGGCAGCGAGATAAAGATAGTGACCGATCCCTGCGTCATCTCTTAGGTGATTTGGTGAACAATTTATTTTTTGTGGACAATCGGATTTGGGTGAGTTACAAGTATCTTCTCTGCAAGCCCGGGATAATGACGTATGAGTTTCTGGAAGGGAAGCGTCGGAAGTTTATGCCTCCCGTTACCTTGTTTTTGTTTGTCAATGTGCTGTACTTTTTCATCTCCTCACTTACAGATTATTCTCTTCCCTTAGTGGATCAAATCAATCAGCCTACGCATGGGGCATTAGCCACTCGAATGGTAGAGAATAAGCTCGTTGAAGAAAAAATGGAAATGGAGGATTATAGTGCCATATACAACCAAGCTTCAGACAATATATCTAAAACAATCATGATTTTGAATGTGCCGATCATAGCTTTGTTTGTTTACCTACTGGCCATTCGAAGGCGCAAGTACTATTTCGATAGTTTGATTTTTAGTATGCACTTTTTTACTGTTTTTCTGTTATTTATTGTAGTAGGTGTATTTACCGCCAAGGGGTACATTTTGGTTGTGAATCAATACTTCGGGTCATCCATTGGGCCTTGGGTGTTTTGGATTCCCAGCTTCTTAGTGGTACTCCCCACATTTTTTGCTATTGTCAGTTTCAAGAGGTTTGCTCAGGTGAAGTGGGTCCATGCGGTGTGGAGTGGATTGCTCATCATGGTCGGAGCGGCTATTACACAGATGATCTATCGTAGTATTGTTTTCTTCACCACTTTTTGGTTGACCTAAGAAAGTGGAATGTTACAGTTTTTTTACCAGCAGTTGCTCGCATACCTTTTGGCTGAGCATTTCAGTTGGATGACCTTCATAACTTACGGTCATACTTTGATCGAAAGATTCAATTGATTGCACCGTCATTTGTGTTTCCAAAGAGATGTTTCGGCTATCCAAGAACTCTAAAAACTCCTTAGAAGAATGACTTAAAGCGATAAGAGTCACCTCATCACCAGGCTGACATTCGGACAACTGTATATGGTTTTGGCTAATGATGTTACCTTCCTTGTCGGGAATAGGCGAGCCATGAGGATCTACTTTTGGATATTCCATTAGTTCGTCCATTCGATCGAATAGGGCTGGAGCCTGAATATGCTCCACCTGTTCGGCAATCTCGTGCACTTCCTCCCACCCAAATCCCATGTTTTCCACTAAAAACATTTCGGTAAGACGGTGCTTTCTAATGATCAGTGCAGCCGCTTTTTGTCCCGAAGCAGTGAGTTTAAGCGGTTTATACTTTTCATAGGCTACCCAGCCCTGCTGTTGTAGGTTTTTCACCATGCTATTGGCAGTGGGTTTGCTTACCTCAAGAGTAGCACTTAATTCGGAGATGTTTACTTCTCCTTCTTCATTGGATAAGTTGAAAAGAGCCTTTAGATAATTTTCGACCGTTTCGGATGCCATGTTGTTTGCAATTCTATTTCGCAATAATATAAAAATCCCACTAAATTTATTTGTTAGATTAATCTAACATATTATTTTTGCATTCATAAATTATTTGTTTAGATATTCCTCATGAAAAATTACTATTTCTCTAAATGGTTAGCGCTGGCACTGACGTTGGCAAACTTCAGTCTCCAAGCTCAAAATGCAGCTATAAAAGGACGCGTAACTGCGGGCGACCAACCGGTAGAGTTTGCGAATGTTTATTTGAAAGACACTCAAGTGGGTGCTGTTGCCGATCAAAATGGATTTTTTCAAATTGATAATATTTCTGCGGGTACGTATGAGGTCGTTGCTTCTTCCCTAGGGTATGACAAAGCGATGAATGCTGTCACGCTCCGTGAAGGAGAAAGTACCACCATCAACTTTGTTCTCAAAGAGAACAGTGCCACTTTAGGTGAGGTTGTAGTCTCCGGCACAATGAAAGAAGTTTCGAAGCTCGAAAGCCCGGTGCCTGTGGAAGTCTATACCGCTACTTTTTTTAGAGCCAATCCCACGCCGTCTGTATTCGAATCTTTGCAGAATGTAAATGGTGTAAGACCGCAGCTCAATTGCAACGTTTGTAATACCGGTGATATTCATATCAATGGATTAGAAGGTCCTTATACGATGGTTTTGATAGATGGTATGCCGATAGTTAGTGGACTTTCTACGGTGTACGGTTTGACTGGCATACCACAATCACTCATCGAGCGTATGGAAATCGTGAAAGGCCCAGCGTCTACTTTGTACGGTTCTGAAGCTGTAGGGGGCTTGGTCAATATCATAACCAAAAAACCGTCTTCCGCACCTTTGGTAGCTGGTGATGTATTTGCGACCAGCTGGGGAGAAGTAAACACAGACCTGGGTATCCGATATGGTCTCGGCAAGAAAATATCTTCACTCCTTGGTATCAATTATTTCAATTACCAAAATCCTATCGACAACAACGACGACGGATTTACAGATGTGACACTTCAGAATAGAATCTCTGTTTTCAATAAACTAAATATTGAGAGGAAGGAGAATCGACTGTTTTCGGTAGCGGGTCGCTATGTGTACGAAGACCGATGGGGAGGAGAGATGGATTGGACCAAAGAATACAGAGGTGGTGATCAAATTTATGGGGAGAGTATCTATACCAGCCGCTGGGAAGCCTTTGGTATTTATCAGCTACCGGTGGAAGAATTGGTTAATTTTCAATTCAGCGCCAATGGGCACAATCAAAATTCTGTCTATGGCAATACCTCATACATCGCTGATCAATATATTGCCTTTACACAGCTCACTTGGAACAAGACCGTAGGAAATCATGATTGGTTGACCGGAGTGGCATATAGATATACCTACTACGATGACAATACACCAGCGACCGCCAATGCCGATCCCAACAACCCTGAAAACCAACCTTCGATCACTCATTTGCCAGGTCTGTTTGTTCAAGATGAAATCAAGCTCAACGAACAGAACAAGCTGTTGCTTGGGGCTCGTTATGATTACAACAGTTTGCATGGAAATATTGTGAGTCCCAGGGTCAACTATAAATGGTCCTCGATCAATAAAAAGAATGTACTGCGGATTAGTGTGGGCAATGGCTATCGAGTGGCCAACGTATTTACGGAGGATCATGCTGCGCTTACTGGGGCTCGTACAGTGGAATTCGATGGGGAATTATCACCTGAAACTTCTTGGAATGGTAATGTCAATTTTGTAAAAAAGATTTATACCAATAGCGGTTTTTTCATTGGCCTGGATGCTAGTCTGTTTTATACTTATTTTTCAAATCAGATCCTTCCTGATTATGAGACAGACCCTAATAAAATTATTTATGGCAACTTAGATGGTTCCGCTGTTTCTCAAGGGGCTTCTGTCAATTTAGATATGTCTTGGGAAAACGGGCTGAAAGTGATGGCTGGGGCTACGCTGATGGATGTGTCTGTAAAAGAAGGCGACGAAAAATTTCGTCAGCTGCTCACTGAGCGTTTTCAGGGCGTTTGGAGCATTGGGTATTCCTTTGATCAATTGGGTTTGATTGTGGATTACACGGGTAATTTGTACGGGCCTATGCGACTGCCTTTGTTGGGGGATTTGGATGATCGAGCTGAATACTCTCCTTGGTGGAGCATTCAAAATATCCAGCTGACCAAAAGGTTTGGTAGTCAATGGGAAATGTATGGAGGAGTGAAGAACCTTTTAAACTTTACACCTCCCGCTAATAGTATCGCACGATCATTCGATCCGTTTGATAACGATGTTACCTTCGCGCCAGCAGGTGGAATGACAGGTGCAAGCGGCAATTTTTATGCGGAAGGAGAGGTAGTAGATACAGCAAACAATCCTAATGCGCTTACCTTTGATCCTAGTTATGTATATGCACCAAATCAAGGAATAAGAGGCTTTTTGGGTGTGAGATACACTTTTAATTAATAAGCATAATGCTACGGTTGATTCTAGGTTTATGGATGGTGGTCATGGGGTGGTTTCCGCTCAGCACAGATGCTCAGCCGGCTGCTTACACTTTTGATCAGCTAGATAGTTTGCAGCAAGCCTCGGAAAGAAATGTGGTGGTTTTTATTCATACGGACTGGTGTAAATTCTGTCAAACCATGAAAAACACAACCCTTCAAAACCAAGAAGTTGAATCATTGCTTAATGAGAATTTTTGGTTCATATCGCTCAATGCAGAATATAGAGGTGATATAATACTTGCCGGACGTACGTTTAGCTTCAAGCCTACTGGCGCAGGTACGGGCGTACATGAATTGGCAGAAGAGTTGGGGCGACAACAAGGTGAGCTGTCTTATCCATCTCTGTGTATTTTAGATTCCGATCTACAGATTCTATTTCAATATGATCAGCTGATGTCTGTGCGTCAGATGAAGGAGGTCTTGGAAGGCATTAAAGAATAAAAAAAACTCCCATCTGAGTCCAGATGGGAGTTTTGTTGAAAATTTTGAGCCTTGATTTTTACATCTTGGCTTCGCTAATCTTACAATTCTAACGCAGCATTCATTTTTCTTACCGCCTCAGCACTAGCTTCAAACTTGGCCTTTTCATCATCGTTCAAGTCTAGCTCAATAATTTTTTCGATACCATTTTTACCCAAAATCACAGGTACGCCGATGCAGATATCATCTTGACCATATTCTCCTTCCAGGTAAACAGAACAAGGAATCATAACTTTTTTGTCTCTTACGATAGCTTCTACTACCTCAGCACCAGCAGCTCCAGGTGCATACCATGCAGAAGTTCCCAACAAGCCAGTCAACGTAGCACCACCTACCATGGTGTCGGCAGATACTTGCTCCATTCTTTCGGCAGAGATGTAGTCGGAAGCAGGAGTAGAGTTGTAAGACGCTAGTCTTGTCAAAGGAATCATCGTCGTGTCACCGTGTCCACCGATTACCATTCCTTTCACGTCATTTGGGTTGCACTCTAGTGCTTCAGACAATCTGTACTTGAATCTTGCACTATCCAAAGCACCGCCCATTCCAATAACTTTGTTTTTAGCCAATCCACTAGTCTTTACAGACAAGTAAGTCATGGTGTCCATTGGGTTGGAGATCACTACCAAAGTAGCATCTGGGGAATGTTTTACTAGGTTTTCAGTTACTGATTTCACAATCCCAGCATTGGTACCGATCAACTCTTCTCTCGTCATACCTGGCTTTCTTGGAATACCAGAAGTGATCACTACCACAGAAGACCCTGCTGTTTTAGAATAATCTCCCGTAGTACCAGTTACTTTTGCGTTGAATCCATTTAGGGTTGCGCATTGGTTCAAGTCCATGGCCTTACCTTCGGCAAAACCTTCTTTGATGTCAAGGATTACTACTTCATCAGCTATTTCTCTCATAGCGATGTACTCGGCTACGCTGGCGCCTACATTTCCGGCACCTACTACGGTTACTTTCATCTTGTTTGTATTTTTATAATTCTAAATTAGGGATCATTTCGTGCCGCAAAAATAGCCAAATATTGGGCTAATTGGGAATGTTGAAGTGATTTCTTAGAAGAAGGTTAGATTTTCCCCTGATAGACTTTGCTTAGTTCGAAAAAGCCAAAGTGTGACTTGTAAGTTTTGAAAAGCTGTGTGGTGTACTCGTTGTAGATTTCAGAGAAGGCACTCATCATTTTGGCCTTTACCTCAGGATGTGACTGAAAAATTTCTAATATGTTGATTTGGGGTACGACATACAGCTGCGCCTTTTCAGAGGTAATAACTGTTGTGTAAATTCTTTTAGCATCTTCAATCAAACTATTGTCTCCGAATATACCGCCTCGATAGGTTTCTGCCAGCTGCTCAAATTTGTCGTTGACATCAATCGAAAGTGATACAGACCCTCTCTTAATCACATACAGTGCATGACTGGGGTCTCCCGAAAAGAAGACCACTTCATCCTGTTGGTATGTGCGGAGGTACATGCTCGGTAGAAATAAGGCCAACTCATCTTCATCCAACTTTTCGAAGTGCCTGGTCTGCGCCATAAAGGCAATAAGATCAAGTTCTTCGTTGCTATATTTCTTTTTGAATGGATTAAACATGATTGGTCATTTTTATGAGCAAAAGGCGTTTAGTGTTCGGGGTAACTTTGTATCGATTGTCGATTCGATAGCCTGCTACCCAGACGATGTCATGATTAGATTCGAACAGCAAAACCCTTGATTTCAAGTTTACGGGAATTTTCTCATCAATCATAAAATCACTCAGCTTTTTTTTACCCTTCATTCCCAACGGATAAAAACTATCACCTTGTGCCCAATTCCTCACTTTTATAGGGAACTGGATTAAATCAGCATCAAGACAGGCCGTATGATTGTCTTTTGGCCAATCTTTCTGATAAGGGGTAAATTCAATAGTGAAATCAGCCCATGGCGTAGAAATCAAAGGATCAGAATCTTCTATAATTGCGCTGTATTCTTTCTTTTCTTGTTTAGGAGTGATTAGGATATTTTCACGATCTATTACTAATGAGTAATCGGAGGAGAAATATTGTTTTCCTGAAGTATCTGATAAGCCCTCAGCTATAGAGAAACATTGATCAAGATTAAATCCAAAAGGTTTTAAGAGTTCAATGAGAATGGCTAACCCACCAGCTTCCTGATCAAACCAGGATAGCTTCAAGGAAAAAGTGTCCTGATGTTTGGATAGGAATTGGGATCTGACTTCATTGGCTTGGTGTACAAGCAGCATTTCTAAGGCTTCAAATCTTTTACTGTTATTTGTCAAGGTCTGCTCGAGTCCTGGATTGAGTTGCTTGAGTTCTGGGATAACATTCAAACGTAAACGGTTGCGACTGTATTTGTCATCTTGATTGGAAGCGTCTTCTCGCCATTGCAGCTCATGTGTTCTGGCGTAAGCTTCTATGTCTTCTTTTGAAATGGAAAGCAGCGGTCTGCGAATTTGATCATTTTTGAGAGGAATACCCCTAAGTCCTGCAATACCCGTTCCTTTTGTTAAATTATAGAGCATGGTTTCTACCTGGTCACCTGCATGATGTGCTGTCACCAGATAATTGTATGCCTGTGTTCGTAACACTTCATCAAACCATGTATAGCGTAATTCCCTAGCTGCTAACTGTGTTGATAGTTGCTGGTCCTTTGCGAATTTTTTGGTATCGAAAGCTTTGGTGTAAAAAGGAATCTTATGCATTTTGGCGAAGGCTTCCACAAATTCAGCATCGGTATCAGACTCCTGTCCTCTCAATTGGAAATTACAATGAGCAACCCCAATGTGATAATCAAGTTGAAAAAGTAGATGGGTGAGGACCATGGAATCTAGACCTCCACTCAAGGCAATCAACAAATTGTCATCAGGCCCAAAGAGTCTATTCTTTTTTATATGTTGCTTGACTTGATTAAGTAGTGTATTCACTTCGGAACTTTTGATCAAACTTAGTTTTTTTTCGTATGGGAAGCGAATGAATGTTATTTCATTTGGCATCTGATTTGTTTAAAGAAGTCCTCAATTTTATTGTTTACTTATCTCATGGTTTCCATGTAGTTTTGCCTCATATTTTTACACTATGCGAAATACATTTCTGTTTTGGTTGGTTTGTGTATTGTTGTTCTCAGAAGCCACAATTGCTCAAAAGGGAGAGAAAATTAGATATAAGGCTGATCGGCTAACTAATGCTCGTGATGGGAAGGTGAGATTTAAAAAGCTTTTGCACAACGTGAGTTTTACTCAGGAATCCACTACCGTGTATTGTGACTCTGCCTACTTCTACAGTAAAAAGAATGAGATGGAAGCTTTCGGTAGGGTTAGGATTGTAGATGATTCTGTCACGATCACAGCGAAGAAGCTCATTTACCAGGGAAATGAGGGTATGGCTTTGCTTCGCGAGGATGTGGTGTATAGAAAGGGGCGAAAGGTACTTTATACGGATATCTTAGATTACAATTTGATAACTGAAGTAGGGGAGTTCAAAGAGCAGGGTAAGCTGGTCGATGAAAGAAATACCCTGACAAGTGTGTACGGGGTCTACCATTCTAAAAGTAGTCAAGCCTTCTTTTATAGAGACGTGCTTCTCGTTTCACCGGATTTCAACCTGCGGGCGGATACTTTAGAGTATTCATCCAGGACTAAAATAGCAGTTACCAAAGGCCCAACCTACATAGAGGATAAGGATGGAACAACCGTGGATTCGGATGGAGGGCGTTTTAGAACTTCTCACGACCAAACCACATTTACAGAGGGGACCATAGAAACAAGAAACTATATTGTAACCGGTGATGAATTGTTTCTAGATGATCAGAAGAAATTTTATACCGCGAAGGGAAATGTGGTCATGACCTCAAAGAAAGATGACATTCTAATCTTCGGAGAGAAGGCTGTGTACGACAAGAAGGCTGGTGTAAGTACAGTATATGGACGGCCCTTGATGAAACGAGTGATGCGTCAAGATACTTTCTTCATGGTATCCGATACTCTGGTATCAATTGAGAATGTGGATAAGGACAAAGAGAGGATTCTGGCCTATCACAATATTCTTATGTACAAGCTTAACATGCAGGGCAAATGTGATTCGGTGGCATATTTTCTTTCTGATTCTACCATTCACATGTACAATGATCCTGTGATATGGAACAAGAGTAGCCAGATGGTCTCAGATAGTATTGACCTATTGTTCAAAGAAGATATACTTAGGACCATGACGCTTCGAAGAAAGGCCTTTTTGATTTCGATCGATACGTTGGGACAGCACAATCAAATCAAAGGAAGAAAAATGGTAGGTGATTTCAATGAATATGGTGATATTCAGACCATGGATATCAATGGCAATGGAGAAAGTCACTATTTCGTGCTCAAGGGAGATAGTTTAATGATTGGCATGAATAAGATATTCTGCAGTTCGATGACTTTGAGGTTTGAGGATAATCTTATGAAGAACATTTCTTTCTATACACAGCCCGAAGCCAAGTTCATTCCGCCCCATGAGCTAGAGGAAGATCAGATGTTTTTAGAAGAATTCGATTGGCGCTCCGATGAAAGACCCGAACTTTATGAGGTGGCTACCTATTATAAACCTGGTGATAAGGTGACAAAGTACGGAAATCTAAAAAGTAAGGCAGAGCAACTAATCCAAGAAAATAAGGAGGAGATACAAATGGGTAAAAAAATGCTGGAAAATGGTAACAAATCTGGCATGATGAAGCAACTAAAATCCACTCAGGATCATTTACTAAAAGAGCGATAAAGCCACTCTGGTTGATAATAATCTCGTCTCGAAAATGTATTGTATTTAAAACAAAGAAGCTATATTTGCAGGCTTATGCGAAAAATGAGGGTTTTAGGGAATTTTGTATTGGTTTTGATGGCTGTTTTGGCCATTTCGTGTAGTGAATTTAAAAGACTACAAAAAAGTACAGACTGGCAAATGAAGTACGAAGCCGCTCTTCGCTACTATGAAGAAGAGGAGTATTACAAGGCAAGTGTATTGTTTGATCAGGTACTGCCGATAATTAAAGGAACGCAAGATGCCGAAAAAGCTAGTTTCTATCGAGCCTATTCCTATTATCATCAGAGACAATATATTCTTAGTGGTAGCTACTTTAATGAATTCGCGAGAATTTACTCTAGAAGCGAATGGGCTATAGAAGCAGCTTACATGTCGGCATATTCTGCCTATTTGCAAAGTCCCGACTTTAACTTAGATCAGTCCAGTACCTATACTGCAATCAACGAGTTCCAGGTCTTTATCAATAGAAATCCATACAGCGAGTACGCTGAGCCTGCGACGAAGTACATCGATGAGCTACAAAGAAAATTAGAAAAGAAGGCTTTTGAGAATGCCAAACAGTATCATAGGCTGGAAAGATGGGAGGCTGCAAGGGTAGCTTTCGAAACTTTTGCAGATGAGTTTCCTGACTCTAAGTTGAATGAGGAAATCATGTACTACGCAGTAGATTCTGAATTTAGCTATGCCAAACAAAGTATTAGGGCGAAGCAAAAAGAGCGTTATCAAAAAACTATTGAACTCTATGAAGAGTTTATAGACAAATATCCGGAGAGTGAATTCTTGAAAAAGGCTGAAAAGTTTTATGTAGAGTCACTTGAACAAAAGAAAAAATTATCTAAAAATTCATAATAATGGCGGTTAAACCATCAATTGTAACTAGAGACATCACAGATTTGTCATCTTCTACTGGCAACATCTACAAGTCTTTGAATGTAATTTCTAAAAGAGCGAGACAAATTTCTTCTAACGTAAGAGAAGAGTTGAGTGGGAAATTGGCGGAATTTGCATCTACTGTTGACAACTTGGAGGAAATCTTCGAAAACAGAGAGCAAATCGAAATTTCTAAGTTTTACGAAAGAATGCCAAAGCCTACGATCGTGGCTATCGAAGAGTTTTCTGAGGGAAAAGTCTTGGTTAGAGATGCTGTGAAAGAAGAAGGCGGCATCGAAATTTAATTCACGCCCCAATGCTAAAGGGGAGGAAAATATTATTAGGAGTATGCGGCAGTATAGCCGCATACAAATCCGCACTTTTGATCAGACTCTTGGTCAAAGCAGGCTGTGAGGTACGTGTTGTCATGACTTCTTCAGCCAAAACTTTTATTACACCACTTACACTTTCTACACTTTCTAAAAATCCTGTGGTTTCTTCATTTGAGAAGGATGACCAAGGCCAATGGGAGAACCATGTAGAATTAGGTCTTTGGGCTGATCTATTTCTGATAGCCCCAGCAAGTGCTAATACGTTGGCTAAAATGGCGCACGGCCTATGCGATAATCTGCTTTTAGCCACATATTTATCTGCCAAATGTCCTGTGATGATTGCTCCGGCAATGGATTTGGATATGTACAAGCACCCTGCCACTTTGGAGAATCTAAAAACTTTACAGTCTTTCGGACATCAAGTACTAGATGCCGAACATGGAGAGTTGGCGAGTGGACTGGTAGGTGAGGGGCGAATGGCAGAGCCAGAAGAGTTGTTAGCCAATGTAGAGTCTCACTTTTCAAAAAAAAAAAGATTTGAAGGAAAGCAGGTATTAATTACTGCTGGACCTACTTACGAAAAAATTGACCCCGTTCGTTTCATCGGTAACCATTCATCCGGTAAGATGGGGCTGGCCCTCGCTCATGTGATGGCTAATGATGGGGCTCAAGTTCAACTCATTGCAGGGCCTGGTAACTATCCAATAGATTCTGATTTAATTACTTTAGTTCGTGTTTCTTCAGCTGATGAAATGCACGAAGCAGTGGAGAAAAGATACCCTAAGTCCGATATCACAATTTTTGCAGCAGCAGTTGCGGACTACCGACCAGTATCGCCAGCTGAAGAGAAAATCAAAAAGGCGGGTGACTCGATGACCATTGAGTTGGTAAAAAACAAGGACATAGCGGCTGATATGGGCAAACGCAAGTCTAAGACTCAGATCAACGTTGGATTTGCTCTAGAGACTGAAAAAGAAGAGCAGCACGCTCGGGAGAAATTGGCTAAGAAGAACTTTGACCTCATTGTGTTGAATTCATTGAATGATAATGGCGCTGGATTTTCTGTCGATACTAATAAAATTACTATCTTCAGCGTTGATCAAAAACCGAAGCACTTTGAGCTTAAATCGAAGCAAAAAGTAGCTGAAGACATAGTTGACTGCATTCATGAAAAAATCCACGCTTAACTTTTTCCTAATTGTTTTATTGGTTTGTGGTATAAGACCACTTAGGGCGCAAGAGCTGAATTGCCAGGTGACAGTGAATGCTGTGCAAATTGAAACTACTGAAAGACAAGTCTTTCAAGAAATGGAAATTGAGTTTGCTAAATTTCTTAATGACCGAAAGTGGGCAGACGAGCGATTCGAAAATCAAGAGAGAATTAATTGTGGCGTAAATATCACGCTAGAATCTCAGCCTTCGTTGGGTAACTTCCAGGCTACGGTGCAGGTGATTGCAGCCCGACCCGTTTTTAATTCATCTTACGAAGCTGTTTTGATCAACTTTGCTGATAGAGATTTCAATTTTGAATACACGGAATCTCAGCCGCTTGATTTTCAGCCTACCACGTTTATGTCTAATATCACATCGATGTTGGGGTTTTATGCTTACATGATGATAGCCAATGATTACGATTCCTTTGAAAAGCTAGGGGGACAGCGATACTACGAAGCAGCATGGCAGGTGGTGAACAACGCACAGCAGTCGGGTTATACAGGCTGGGATCAATTCAATAGTGTGCGAAACAGGTATTGGTTGGCAGAGAATAGTATAGATCAAGTGATGGAGCCTATGCGTGAAGTGATGTATGAATACCACCTCCAGGGACTGGATCTGATGGCAGACGATCCTGAAACCGCGCGGACTAATATCTTCGAAGCCCTTAAAAAGGTCCAGGAAGTCAACCGTTCTAAACCAAGGTCTATTTTAATCATCTCTTTCTTGGATGCCAAAATGGATGAAATTGTGAGCATTTTTTCTGATGGCGATCTAACTCAACGGAGAGAAGTTTACAATATTCTTAAGGCATTAGAGCCTTCTAAGACTGAGCAGTTTGGTAAGATCTTGGATAACTAATTAGCATCTTTTTCAAACTTTAGAACTTTGGAAAAGATTGGAAGGTACATATCTCTAAAGTTCTTATTTTTGACCTCATTTTCACCTAAAGAAAGGATAGCCAATTTATGATTTCTAGTTTGTCCATCAGTAACTATGCTTTGATAAAAAAACTGCAGCTCGAACCAGATGCAGGATTGAATATCATCACTGGTGAAACGGGGGCAGGAAAATCTATCATGTTGGGGGCCGTTGGGCTACTTCTGGGCAAACGCGCTGATACCAAAGCTTTGTTGGACAAAGAAAAGAAGTGCGTGGTGGAAGGAGAGTTCGATATTTCCAAACTAGGCTTGGTATCACTTTTTGAGGAGGAAGACCTGGATTATGAAGATGCATCTATCATTCGTAGAGAGATCAATCCCAAAGGCAAATCAAGAGCATTTATCAACGATGTGCCAGTGACGCTAGAGGTGATGAGAACCATTGGCCTGCGGTTGATCGATATTCATTCCCAGAATGAAAGTATTCAACTGGGTAATAAATCAGTCAAGGTAAAACTCATTGATGATTTTGCTCAGACCACTAAAGAGCTCCAGCGATTCC
Source organism: Reichenbachiella sp. (assembly GCF_965233835.1). Lineage (GTDB taxonomy): Bacteria > Bacteroidota > Bacteroidia > Cytophagales > Cyclobacteriaceae > Reichenbachiella. The sequence continues at coordinate 4,073,325 of NZ_OZ247585.1, read as the reverse complement.
AAGCTGACTTTCACGCATTCGGTCAGCTGTCAAAAAAACTGGCTAACCTTCTAGAAGAGGAGAAAAACTCAAAGACTGACGAAGATTATAAAAAATATCTTCTGGATGAGCTGGTTGCAGCAGATCTCAAAGCTGAGGAGCAGTCGGCCCTAGAAGAGGAACTGAAACTCCTTGAACATGCAGAAGAGATCAAAATCAAACTGTCGCAAATATCTGTTGAGTTTGATGAGAATGAAGTAGCCATCAACGACCGATTGAAAGAGGCTTCTGCTGTATTAAAAAATATCGCTAGTTTTTCCAAGGAACTGGAAACGCTCAGTACGAGATTTGAATCGGCCACAGAAGAAATTATTGATATTATTCGAGATGTGGTTAATGTTCAGGATAATGTAGAACACAATCCTGCCAGATTAGACGAAGTAAGCCAGCGTCTTGATCTGATTTATAAACTTCAGCAAAAACATAAGGTGGCAGATGTAGAAGGATTGATTAAGCTTCAAACGCAGCTGGAAAGTGAAACGATCGGGGCGATCAATCTGGAAGAAGAGATCAAAGCGCTAAAAGTTGAAAAGGAAAAACTAGAAAGGCAAATGATTCAATCTGCAGAAGCGCTTTCTGAAAAGCGACGTGGTCAGATTGATACTTTTTCCTCTTCATTGAACGATTTGTTGGCGGAAGTAGGTATGCCCGATGGTCATGTCGAGTTTGTCTACAAGAGAGTAGAACCTTGGAAACTGGGAATTGACGAAATAGAAATACTCTTTAGTGCGAATAAAGGTATCAAACCCGAGCCAGTAGGCAATGTAGCTTCAGGTGGGGAGTTCTCCAGATTGATGTTTTGCATCAAATATTTGCTGGCAAGCAAAACAGCCATGCCGACGGTGGTATTTGATGAAATTGATACCGGAGTATCTGGTGAGATTGCCTTAAAAATGGCGAATATGATGCGACGGATGTCAGGGAATCATCAGATCATCTCGATCAGTCATTTGCCGCAAATTGCGGCTCGTGGGCAGGCACATTACTTTGTATATAAAAACAATGAAGCCGAGAAAGCAGAGAGTATGATTCGCAAGCTTGAACCAGAGGACCGTCTGGAAGAAATAGCCAAGATGATAGGAGGAGAGAATCCTTCGGATACGGCACGAAATAGTGCCAAGGAACTCATAGAAATGAAATAATTTGTACGCAAAGGGCTACTCTAGTCAGAGTGGTTATCTTTGCTTTTTTTATACAACAATAGAAACTAAATCAAATGTCTAATAATCTATTAAAAGGAAAAAGAGGGATCATCTTTGGTGCTTTGGACGAAAATTCAATTGCATGGAAGGTGGCTTTGAAAGCTAAGGAGCAAGGGGCTTCATTTACCCTGACCAATGCGCCGATCGCATTGAGAATGGGAGCAATCAATAAATTGGCTGAAGAATGTGGATCTGAAGTGATTCCTGCAGACGCAACCTCTGTAGAGGATTTGGAAAACCTTTTCACCAAGTCTCAGGAAGTTTTAGGCGGAAAATTGGATTTTGTATTGCATTCGATTGGCATGAGCCCGAATGTGAGAAAAAATAAAGAATACAATGAATTGAACTACGATTGGATGCTCAAAGCGATGGACATCTCTGCTGTTTCTTTTCATAAAGTGATGGCAGTAGCTGAAAAACAAGATGCTATGAATGAATGGGGCTCTATTTTGGCCTTGACTTACATTGCCGCACAAAGAACATTCCCTGATTATTCAGACATGGCTCAAGCCAAAGCGATGCTGGAGTCTATCGCTCGTAGCTACGGTGAGCGTTTTGCCAGATTGAAAAAAGTAAGAGTGAATACTATTTCTCAGTCTCCTACCATGACCACGGCTGGCTCTGGTGTGGGCGGATTTGATGTGTTTATGGACTATGCTGAGAAGATGTCGCCACTAGGCAATGCTTCTGCGGAGTCGTGTGCAGACTACTGTGTGTCTATGTTCTCAGACTTGACTAAGATGGTGACTATGCAAAACTTGATGCACGACGGTGGGTTCTCTTCGTCTGGTATCACGCAGGGAATCATCGATCAGATGACTAAGTAAAAACTTGATGATCGCATCAAAAGCGTGCGTCATTGCGAACAAAGTGAAGCAATCTTATCGTTCGTCCGGTATTCGAATTTTAAGATCACTTCGTTTCCTCGTGATGACGGATTGTATTTTTTGATGCGATCTATTACACTCCTATTACATGATCGCCTTCCCCAACGCCAAGATCAATATCGGTCTCAACATCACCTCCAAGCGGGCGGATGGCTATCACAATCTCTCTTCTTGTTTTTTGCCTATTGACTGGAAAGATGCACTTGAAATTGTACCAACGGATCAGTTTGAATTTACCTCTTCAGGATTAGATATTCCGGGTGATAGTAGCGGCAACCTTTGCGTTAAGGCTTATAATCTACTGAAAGAAAAACACAACATCCCGCCCGTGAAGATGCACTTGCACAAGGTGATCCCTATGGGCGCAGGATTGGGTGGTGGTTCTGCAGACGGTGCTTTCGCTTTGAAGTTGCTCAATGATCAGTTTGAAATTGGTTTGGCGAATGATGAACTTGAGGCTTACGCCAAAACGCTCGGAGCTGATTGCCCTTTCTTTATAGATAATAAACCTAAGCTAGTGACTGGCATTGGAGAGGTGATGGAGGATGTCACAGTTGACTTATCGGGCTATTCTATGGTGGTTGTGTTTCCAGGTATCCATGTAAGTACCAAAACGGCTTTTGCCGGCATCAATCCTAAAGAGCCAAGCTACGACCTGAAAACCATCCTTCAACAACCACCTAAAAATTGGCAAGGTACCATCATCAACGACTTCGAAAAAACCGTCTTTGCTGCTCACCCAGAGATTCTAAAGATCAAGGAACAACTATTGCAGCAGGGGGCAGCTTATGCTTCTATGACTGGGACTGGGTCTGCTGTTTTTGGGGTGTTTGGAGAAGGAGTGAATTTGGATTCTATTAAAGATGGGCTCTCAAATTGCATCATTTGGGGAATGAAATAGGGGCATTATTTTGGGATTTCATTTGCAACAACTTAAATAATTGGATTTTTTGCTGAAGGTAAAATGAAATACATTAAACGGAGAATCATTCTGACCTTGTTTTTAGTAGCTGTATTGTCAGTAAATGATATCAAGGCCCAGAATAGGAATGAGCAAAAAAAAGTCAAGTTTAGATATTTAGTAGGGCTATACAACCATAAAGCAGCTGAGGAAGTTCGGCAATATACATTTGTACAAGCAAAACTGCTTGAATTCAGGCTTTATTCTAGTAGGAAGCATTTAGAAGATAGCTTGAATGCTCAATTAGTATCGAAAACAGGTTATTACAAAACTAACATGATTTTAATGGACACCATTAAATGGGACTTGTCCAATGGTTTGCCTCATTATCCCGAAATTATGAGGCGGCATAGAAAAACAGATTATGATATTTCGAAAGATCAAGAGGCATCAGAATGGATAATCTATATGATGATCCTTGATCATTGGAAGGAATATAAAAAACTACCCTATCAAATCATAGATGGGTTTAGTGTTGTAGATACGTTGCAATTCAATAATTCTCAAAAATATTTGTTGAAAGGTCAGTTTAGCTATGATGCAAATGGAGAAAGAACTTACAAGGATAGTGTAATTCGCATTGAATAAACTTTGAAGGGTTGAAACCAACTGGCGCCCATCTGTGATGCGTGACTAAGTCAATAATTGTTATAACCCGATTTTCTACGCCCTTGTTGGTGTTGTCACCAACAAGTTCTATAGCAGCGCGTTTTCCTAAATAATCATCGCTTTGAAAGCCAAAAATAATGGAGGTTACATCAAGTGATTTTTTTGAGTAAAACCCCAGTCCAGTCCTGTTATCTGCACTTTTCATTTTTGGGCTATATGGTCGTATTTTTGCTTTGAAACAAGAGGATTTTCCATTCAGTTTTGTGCATATACATGAATCATAATTGATTGAGATGAATTTCAAATTCAAATTATTTATAGTTCTTAATTTAACGTTTACAGCTTGCAAGGATCAAGAAGCCCCAGCTTTAGGTACTGAGTCATCCTATTACCAAATCTGCAATACAGCTTTGTCTGCTTGCGCAAGCGGAAGTGGTAACTACTGTTTATTTGGATTTAAATGGGGAGAAGGCAACCCTTTTAGTGAAAAAGGTTTTGATGTTTCGGGACCTCGAGCAGGAGCAAATGGCATTTCATTTAGTTTTCAGGAGTCTAATGGGATTGTTAATACTCACAAACAAATTAACGTACCAAGTGATTCCTTCGATAATATCATGGATTGTTCTAAAGATGAAATTAGAAGGGCACTAAATGCTTGGGAATCAGTTGGCAACATATCTTTTTTAGAAAGCCCAGAAAATAGCAGTAGTCAAATCAAATTTTATGTGGCGGATATTTTACAAAGTGGGGTCGGTTTTCCAAATTTTCCCAACGAACCTTGTTCAAATTTGGGTGGGACTGTGATCATTAATAAAGCAATAAGTTATCCGAATTGTGATGCATTTTATTCGTTTGCATTACATGAAATAGGTCACGTATTAGGCCTTGGTCATGTGAATTCTGAAAATATTATGAATCCCGACCTGATCGGTCAGATAGCAGATTTACAAGACGGAGATATACAAGGAGTTCTTGAAATCTACGGTAGCGCTGATTAAATTTCTTCTTTAATAATCCGCTCTGAAATCCAGGTTTATCTCGGTTTTATGCGCTTTTCACACTTATTTCCTGCCATCTAACAGAAACTAATATGTGTTTTTTCGACATCTGATTTTTAGTCAAAAAATGGCTGATAAAATCATCGAAACCCCTCTACATTGCACATGTCTATTTAGAAAGGCCAACGAAAATTACTTCTGTCAAACGAAGTTCGTGGTTGATCTAACTACTTAATTTTTTAACCATAAAAACAAATTATTATGAAAGCTTTATCATTATTAGTGATCGCAACATTAACCTTCTCATCAGTAGCCACGGCTGAAATCCATGGTACAGACAACAAGGAAGTTTCAGAAGTAAAGGCAAACATCTTCGCGCAAAACAATGGTATGGTTTACATACAGGTTGAGAGTCCTGTGGATACCAAAGTGAAGATCACCATTAAGGATGATGCCGGTGTGATTCTTTACGGAGGTAAAGTAAAAAAAGACAAGGTGTTAAAGAGATTTGATGTTTCTAACCTTCCTGCTGGATCGTATTCTTACGAAGTAAGCAACGAAGATTACAGTGTATTAAAGAAAATAGAAAAGAAGTGACCGATTCAGTCGGTTCTTCAAAAGAAACTTAATCGTTAAGTAGTTTTGTTTTTGTATCATGCTAAGCATCCTGTCCTGGCCGACAGGATGCTTTTTTGTTTGGCTGCTCGTCATGGCTAGGAAGTGAAACGAATAAATCAATCAATCTTCCACTATACCCAATCAATCCCTTTTTTAAGCAGGTCTAGGGTTTGTTGCTCTTTTGAATCTTTGGCAGGAATATGATTGTATTCCCAGTTAGCTTGTGGAGGCAAACTCATCAAAATAGACTCTGTTCGACCGTCTGTATCCAGTCCAAACTTGGTGCCCTTGTCCCAAACTAAGTTGAATTCAGCGTAACGGCCGCGTCTTAGATACTGCCACAGCTTTTCGTTTTCTCCGTAAGGTAAATCCTTGTTTTGCGTCATTAAGTGAGTGTAGATAGGCGCAAATTGACTCCCTACATCCTGTACAAACTTCCAGCGATCTTCTTTGGTGAATTGATCATCGGCCGAAAGGCGATCGAAGAATATACCACCTACACCTCTGGTCTCTTTTCTGTGTTTAATGTAGAAATAATCGTCCGCCCATTTTTTAAATTCAGGATAGTATGATGCATCATGTCTATCACAGCAGCTCTTCATTTGGTTATGGAAGAATTTGGCGTCCTTTTCATCCACATAATGTGGGGTAAGGTCGATACCTCCTCCAAACCAACTGATACCGTTGCTCATTTCGAAATAGCGGACATTCATATGAATGATAGGTACCATCGGGCTATATGGGTGCATTACGATAGATACGCCGGTCGCGAAGAAATCAGCCTGATCGATTTTAAGTGCTTCTAGAATTTTGGCGGGTGTAGGGCCATGCACAGCCGAGAAGTTTACGCCTCCTTTTTCTAGAATGTTTCCATCTTTAATGACCCTGGTTCTGCCACCGCCTCCTTTTGGCCTTTCCCAAAGATCTTGGTGAAACTTGCCTTTGCCGTCGGTTTGTTCAAGTGCTGAGCAAATGTCATCTTGAAGTTCTTTGAACCAATCTTGTATTTCTTCTTTTGTCATTGTCTAATATTAAAAAGGATACCCAATACCCAGATTCCATACCAGGCGATTGTAGTTACTGTAGTCGGGTAGGTCGAAACTTCCTCGTCTAACGTTGTTGTCGTATCTGGTTTGGTTGCCAGGATCATGAATCTTCCAAGCAGCATCCAATCGTAAGAGTAGGAAGGAAAAATCTAATCTCAGTCCATAACCGGCACCAATAGCAATTTCCTTTAAGAAATTGTCAAATTGAAACTGACTACCGGGCCTTACAGGGTCTACACGCATGGTCCATGTATTTCCCATGTCTACAAACAGTGCTCCGTGTAGAAACCCAAATATTTTATGCCTCAGCTCTACACTGGTTTCTAGCAAAATCTCACCGGGCTGTTCAAAATCATTGCTATAAACTCCTAAAGAGTCCACCGGTAGAAACGAGCCAGGTCCTAGTCGTCGAGGTTCCCAGGCACGAATACTATTGCTACCTCCGGCAAAAAAGAACTCCTCGTATGGTAATGTTTCATTTTCTCCGTATGGAATAGCAACCCCCAAATGCGCTCGATAGGCTAGGGTAACTAGAGAATTGACGGGAGCGGAATGTCTAAAGTCAAGATCTACCTTGGCATACTTGAAATACTCTAAGTCTCTATCAATAGTTTTTTTTGCAATAGCGCTGTATAAATTCCCTCCTAATTCTATTTGGTACCTAAAGAATGAGGATTTCTCTTTTCGGTTGCCATAATCATTGATGTTGTGAGTCACGGAGAGCCAAGAGCTGCTTACAAACGAAGGCAAGAAGGAGTTGTTCAAATTGTTTCCTTGGGCTTCTAGTTCATCCAGAAACTGCTGATATTCATCTGTTACATCAGAGTCGATAAAATTGATATCAGCGATGTTCAACGAATAGTTTCGTCGTTTTTCATAGTTCTGCCAACTCAGGATATATGAGGTATTGATGGTCGTTCGAAGATATTCTGTCCTATTCGTATAGTTCAAACCAAAAGAGAGTCGTGTTTTTGGGTTTAAGTGGCCTATTTTGGATCGAAAATCAGAGCTTAACGGAATCATGAACTGAGGGAAAGTGAAGGCTAAATTGGCGCCGTAGTCTAAGGAGGAATAGGGGTTGCCTGTATTTGTTGCACCGGATATACCTTCAAATCCAACCCTGCCGCTCAATTCCATCACCTCCAGACCACGGAACGTATTTCTGTTTTTGATGGAAGCGTTGAAAAAAGGGCCGGGTAACCCTTTGCTTACATTAAGCCCTAATTCTGAGGAAGTTTGAAATTTCTTAAGAGGGCTGGTGAAAACATTGGATACGAACTGTCCGCCAGTAGTATCATAGTTTACATTGATGAATTTGAAGATATCCATGTTAGATAACTGCTTCTGTGTTTCTAATGTGTTGGACCTTCGGTAGAGTTCACCAGGCTTTAGGAATATCCTCCTATCTAGAATTTTCTCTGAATATCTCTTACTGTAAAATTGGTAGGTGATGCCTTCAAAACTTTCACTTTGTCTATTGGAGGCTAATCCTGTAATGTCTGCATCAGTGGTGAAAATGACGGAATCAATGGTGTATACTTTGTGTTTAGGTTGGTTGTTCGGGTTTCGAATAGTCAAGCCAATGATTACTTTTCGATCTCCTAAGGAGGATGAATCGACTACAAAACTGATAAACTGTCGGCTGAAGTTATAGTAGCCATTGTTGAGCATAAGATCGTTTAGACGATCTCTTTCCTGAACCAAATTAGCCTGTTCGTAGTTTTCGTCTGTCTTCAAAAAAGATACTGCAGATGATTCGATTACTCTATGGTATATAGCGGTGTCAGGGATATTATAAAAGAGCGAGTCTATGATGTAGGGTTGGTTTCTTTCAATAGTATAGACCGTAGAGACCATTTTGAAAGTATTTTCAGTTGTATAGGTCACCTCTGAATTAAAGTAACCTTTTGTTTCCATGTAATCCTGAATTTTATCAACAGTGGCACGTTCTTTCGCTGAGTCGAAAATAGCCAACGGTTCACCCATTCTCATTCCAAAGTTTCCTTCTTTGATATTTCTGATTTGTTTGTTGACCTTTTTGTTCATTTTGGCCTGAAGCCGTTTCTGCTTCTTCTCACTATCCTTTTTTGCAATTTTTTTACTGAATTTGGATCGGATTTCTTCAATTTTCCGCTCGTATTTTGCTGAATCATATCGCTTGACCCCACGTTGATAAATGCCTACATAAGGTGACCAGGGAATGAAGAGGATTTTTCGATTGGGTTTATAGGTGTAGAGAGATTGAATTTCTTCCTTGTTCAGCTTTTCGGCGCCATCTAGTTTTTGTTCAACCAGAAGAGATTCGCCCTCTGGCAAAAACCTACGTCCCATACACCCTGTAAGAAACAGAAATAGGATCAGGATAATTGGCCCATATGAAGGTTTGAAATTGTTAATACTTTTCTCTGTCTAGTAGATATTCAATTGCTGCGAATTACTGATAATCCATTAAGTTTGGCAAAAGGTCTGCTGTCTGTCTTAATCTCAATGAATACAGATCAAAAGCGCATTTTTGATAAATAAAGCACAACCATTGATGATTTCAAATCGAGAGTCAAAATTCATTAAATCCCTACAATTAAAAAAATTCAGGCAGCTGGAAAATCAATTTGTCGTGGAAGGGGCAAAAAATGTGCTAGAACTGCTGCAGTCTGATTTGGAAGTAATCAGAGTATTCGCAACAAACGATTTTTTGTCGAAGTATCAAGAAAGGCTTTCAGAGTATTCAGAGGTGCTGACCGAAGTGAAAGAAGCTGACTTAAAAAAAGTGGGGAGTTTTACAAGTAACAATGCTGCACTCGCCCTGGTGAAAGTACCTGAGCAGAGTGAAATGGATAGTTCGCAATCTATTCTGGCCTTCGACCGCATAAAAGACCCAGGTAATCTGGGTACGGTCATTCGTATTGCGGACTGGTACGGATTCAAACAGATTGTGTGTTCAACTGAGTCTGTCGATTGCTACAACCCTAAAGTGATCTCCGCTACCATGGGCTCATTTGCTCGTGTCCAAGTGCATTATGCTGACCTTGGAGAAATACTACAAAAGTCAAAGCATGTCTATGGCACTACCCTCCAAGGTGACAACATTCACGAATTAAAATTCCAGGAGCCCGCTGTTGTTGTTTTTGGTAATGAATCTGAAGGTTTGGCAGATGACTTAAGGCAATACTTGACCCAAGAAGTTTTTATCCCTGGTTACGGTGGCGCAGAGTCTTTGAATGTGGCTGTTTCCACGGCGGTGTTCTGTGATAACTTTAGACGGTTGTTGAAGTTTCAGTAATGGCGTCATTTTCTGAATTAATCAGAAGGCTCCATTCAGACTCGACCTATAAAAATTTAAAATTAGAAGATTGCTATGTTGTTGTGCATTATAACACCATTCAAATTATAAGATGAGGTGTTGATTCGAGTTTACTGGTTTGGAAAATTAAAAAAATGCTTGTCCATTTTCCGGTTGACAGTCGGTATTTTTTGTTCCTGCTTTGCTTGAAAAAAATAAATGAAATTTAAGGAATTACATAATCAAGAAAACCCCCTTCTTATTGCAAATGTTTGGGATGTTTCAAGTGCTAAAGTAGCAGAACATCTTAATTTTCACGCGATTGGCACCTCGAGTGCTGCAATGGCATCTCTTTTGGGCTATAAAGATGGTGAAGATTTGGCATTCGAAGAGTTAGAGTTTTTAGTAAAGCGAATAGCTAAATGTACAAATTTGCCATTATCGGTTGATTTGGAATCAGGGTATAGCCGTAATCCTGAGGAAATAGCAAAAAACATTATTGCCTTGAGTAATTTGGGCGTGGAGGGAATTAATATTGAAGACAGTATAGTAAAGGACCAGCGACATCTTTTGAATGTCGATGAATTCTCAAAGATGTTGGCTGAAGTTAAAAACCTATTGAACCAAGAAGAGGTAGATGTATTTGTGAATGTTCGGACAGATACATTTTTATTAGGCTGTTCGGATTCGATTGAAGAGTCTAGGAGGCGTATTGCGATATACGAACAGGCCGGAGCTGATGGTATTTTTGTTCCTTGTATTGTGCAGGAGTCTGATATTAGAGTAATCGTTGACAGCACCTCTTTACCCGTAAATGTTATGTGCGTGCCCAATCTGCCTAATTTCGATCAATTGACAGAATTAGGTGTAAAACGAATTAGTATGGGAAATTTTTTATATGATTATATATACAGGCAATTAGAAATGAAGTCTAATGAGATCATGAACCAGAAGTCATTTCATGCACTTTTTTAAGTAAATATTCCTTATTTCAATTATTCATGATACGATATTTTAGACTTCGCCGGGCACAAGATTCGACATTGTGCCTTATTCTCCTACCAAACTCACAAACTTCTTAATCAACCCATTGGCCGTGCCTTCCTTCCAAATCAGTGATAGATAAGTAATCTGCTTCACGTTTGTTAGTTCGATAAACTTGATATCCAGATCAAAACCGTGCTTCAGAGAAGTAGGGACAATAGCCACACCTAGTCCATTTTCCACCAGCCGAAAGATGGTGTTAGCATGTACCGATTTGTGAGAGATCTTAGGTGTAAAACCATGATCATCGAAAATGCTCATCACCTTATTGTAGTAGGTGCGACTGTAGTCACTGGAGAATAGTATGAAACTGTCTTGGGAGAATTGACTCAGGTCTTTGAAGTTGTCCTCGTTGATTTTGTGATTCTTCGGCAATACAATAGAGAAATTATCTTTGAATATCTGCTTTGAAGCGATTCCTTCTGGTGCTTGTTTGGCTCGAATGAAACCTATATCCAATTTGTTATGCTGTATAGCAAAAATCTGATCTTCATTGCTCATTTCTTCTAAGGACGTGTGAATCTTTGGGAATTTTTCATTGAGTTTAAGCAGGAGATGAGGAACCACAGCTTGCATAGCCGATCCCACAAAACCAATGTTTAATTCTCCTTCTTCCCCTTTGTCTATCAATTGGATAGAGCGTTTGATAGATTCCAATTGATTGAGCAGATTTGAACTTTCGTCATACAAATACTTGCCCGCATCTGTTAATTCCACGGTACGTTTGTTTCTGATAAAAAGCTGTACGCCCAATTCGTCTTCCAGTTGTTTAATCTGACGACTCAATCCTGGCTGGGTAATGAAAAGTCGCTCTGATGCCTTTCGGAAGTGTAATTCCTGGGCTACAACCATAAAGTATCTAAGATGTCTGAATTCTATTTGATTACTCATTGTTATCAATTGTTGATCTACAAAGTATTTTCAGTAATCAAAATTAGCAATTAATATTGTTCATGAATTAAAAGCATAGACTTTTTCATTCAAGCTGCCGAGAGGCAGAAGCAATAACCCCAATTGATAAACAACAACATTATGCCGATTTTCAATTATGGAATCGATCATCTCACCCCGGGTATAGCCATCGATATTGCCGAAGGCCGCACCCAGGGTGTTTTGAATGAGGAAGCCACCCAAAAGATTTTGGCCAGCCGCCAAAATGTACTGGATATCACCGAACAGGAAAAGATAGTTTATGGTGTAAATACCGGATTCGGGTCACTATGTACTACGATCATCAACAAAGCTGATGCTGGCAAACTCCAGGAGAATATTCTCAGAAGTCATAGTGTAGGCGTGGGCGCAGAGACTCCGCTGGATGTGGCTAAGCTCATGATGATTTTGAAAGTACACGCCTTGTCTAAAGGTTACTCTGGCGTGGCGCTGGAAACGCTGGAAAGAATCATTTGGCATATTGAGAGTGATTTCATCCCTTACGTACCACAACAAGGCTCGGTAGGAGCATCAGGAGATTTGGCACCTTTAGCTCACTTGTTTTTGCCTTTGATTGGTGAAGGAAAAGTTTGGAAAGATGAGCGATGGATTACAACCAAAGAATTATTCCAGAAGGAAAATAAAGAATCGCTCAACCTTGGACCAAAAGAAGGGTTGGCACTAATTAATGGAACACAATTCATCGCCGCTTACGCTCTGAAGGGTTTTGTAAGAATGAGCAATTGTCTCGACTCAGCCGATATTATTGGCGCCTTAAGTCTGGAGGCCTTGAAAGGCTCGATGAAGCCGTTTGATCAGGAATTGCACCAGATCAGACCGTATCAGGGTTCGATCTATGTGGCCGATCGGTTAGAAAAATTAGTGACAGGTTCAGAAATTATTGAGTCGCATCAAAACTGCAGTAGGGTTCAGGATCCGTATTCGCTTCGCTGTATGCCGCAGGTGCATGGGGCTTCTCGAAACGCTTGGTTGCACCTGAAGGACATGCTGACCGTTGAGATCAATTCGGTAACCGACAACCCAATCATTTGTAGTGTAGATAAAACCATCAGCGGAGGAAATTTTCATGGTCAACCGATGGCGATGCCCATCGATTATGCTGCGCTGGCTTCTGCGGAAATAGGTAATATTTCAGATCGAAGAGTTTATTTGATGCTCGAAGGTGAGGACGAAGGGTTGCCAACTTTGCTCATGAAAAATACGGGACTCAATTCGGGTTTCATGATTCCGCAATATACTTCTGCTGCTTTGGTAAGTGAAAACAAAGGCTTGTGCTTCCCATCGAGTGCCGATAGCGTACCTACCTCCATGGGGCAGGAAGATCATGTGAGTATGGGCTCCATTGGAGGACGAAAATTCAACACGATCCTCGACAATTTAGAAAATATTTTAGGTATCGAGTTATTCTGTGCGGCGCAAGGATTTGACTTTAGAAGGCCATTAAAATCAAGTGTGATACTAGAGGATGTTCATGCTCATGTAAGAAAGCACATCACTTTCGCTGCCGAGGATAGAATCTTTGGAGATGATATGGTAATCGCCACTGACATAATTAGAAATAAAGAAATTGTATCCGTAGCTCATGCTGCCGCGGATCAAAACAACATTAAACTATACAACAATGAAGTTTTCGGAATTTATTAATCAATACGCTTCGCACCCTAACTACAAGGCACCAACTGGTAATCAACTGCACGCTAAGACGTGGCAAACAGAGGCGGCACTCCGTATGTTGCTCAACAACCTGGATGAGGAAGTTGCAGAAGACCCCTCTGAGTTGGTGGTCTATGGCGGAACAGGGCAAGCGGCTAGAAATGTTGAATCACTTCAGAAAATTATTGAGCTTTTGCTAAAGCTAGAAGAAGACGAGAGTCTCTTGGTGCAATCAGGAAAGCCAGTAGGTATTGTGCGAACGCATGCAGAAGCCCCTCGAGTATTAATTGCAAATTCCAATCTTGTGCCTGCCTGGTCCAATTGGGAACATTTTCAATCTCTCAAAGAAAGAGGTTTGATGATGTATGGACAGATGACCGCTGGTAGTTGGATATACATTGGGTCGCAAGGTATTTTGCAAGGAACTTACGAAACATTTGTGGCCTGCGGAGAAAAGCATTTTGGCGGAAGCCTAAAAGGAAAGCTTGTAGTAACTGCTGGACTAGGTGGTATGGGCGGAGCTCAGCCATTGGCGGCTACCATGGCTGGAGCTACATTCCTGGGAGCAGACATCGACCCCTCTAGAATTCAAAAAAGACTTGATACCAAGTACATTGATCGCATGACGTATTCTTATGAAGAAGCACGCGATTGGGTGATGGAGGCTAAAGCCAAGGGAGAGAACCTTTCTGTTGGTTTGGTGGCTGACGCTGGGGATATGTTGGAGAAGCTGATTGCAGATGGTATTGTTCCAGAGGTATTGACCGATCAGACCTCTGCCCATGATCCGGTTTTTGGTTATGTGCCAAATGGAATGTCATTGGAAGAAGCGGCTGAGCTCAGGAAGACCGATCAAGAGAAATACAAAATCTTGTCTTTGAAGAGTATGGCTCGCCATGTAGGATTGATGTTGGATTTGCAGAAAAAGGGAAGCAAAACTTTCGATTACGGAAACAACATACGTGAATTCGCCAAACAAGGTGGAGAACCGAACGCTTTCGATTTTAATGGATTCGTGCCAGAGTATGTAAGGCCACTGTTCTGTGAAGGCAAAGGTCCATTTCGTTGGGCAGCATTATCAGGTGATCCAGAAGATATTTATGTGACTGATCAGGCTTTGATCGAGGCATTTCCAGAAAATAAGCACATGATCAATTGGCTACAGGAAGCTCAGAAGAAAGTGGCTTTCCAAGGGATACCTTGTAGAATCTGTTGGTTAGGAATGGGCGAAAGAGAAAAGGCCGGTCTGATTTTCAATGACTTAGTGAAATCAGGCAAAGTGAAGGCACCAATCGTGATTGGTAGAGATCATTTGGATTGCGGTTCGGTAGCTTCACCTAACAGAGAAACTGAAGGCATGAAAGATGGTACAGATGCTGTTTCTGATTGGCCATTGTTGAACTTAATGTCTAATGCTACCGGCGGTGCAACCTGGATTTCTTTCCACCATGGAGGAGGAGTAGGTATGGGATATTCGCAACATGCTGGCATGGTAGTTTTGGCAGATGGAACGGAGAGGGCAGAAAAATGTCTTAAAAGAGTTTTGCATAATGACCCAGCAATGGGTATCTTTCGACATCATGACGCTGGATATGAGAAAGCATCAAAATTTGCAGACGACTTTGATTTGAACGTCTGGAAATAGAGAATAGAATAATACTTAATTAAAGGGGGCTGTAGAACAGCCCCTTTTTTTGTTATCTTCGAAAGATGACCAAGGGCAATATATTAATCACAGGTGCTTCAACTGGAATTGGCGCGGCATGTGCTAAAAAATTCATTCAAGAGGGCTATGCTGTTTATGGAAGCGTAAGAAAACAAGAGGATGCTGATCGATTGAGTGAAGAGTTCGGTGAGAATTTCTATCCTTTGCTGTTTGATGTGACGGATGAAGTGGCCATTCAAAAATCAGCAGTCGATTTGACAAATAAGCTCGAAGGAAACGGACTGCAATTATTAATTAATAATGCAGGCGTTGCAGTGACAGGCGCCGTTGAATTGCTTGACCTGGATGCCTATCGAAAACAGTACGAGGTCAATTACTTTGGGCTAATTGCAGCGACAAAGGCCTTTTTGCCTCTATTAGGTGCGCAGGAAAATCACCCATTCAAGCCAGGGAAAATCATTAATATGAGTTCGATTGCTAGCAAGAGAACCATGCCTTTTATGACACCGTATGCCGGATCAAAAGCAGCTGTAGATAGTTTTACAGAAGGACTGAGAAGAGAGTTGTTGGTCTATGGTATTGATGCGGTAACTATCAACCCGGGACCCATCAAGACACCTATCTGGGATAAAATTGATGTAAATATGGATAAGGTGGAAGGGACAATTTATGAGCCGATTCTAAAGCGTTTTATTAAACTTGTTGACAAAGAGTCCAAGGATGCGATAGATGCAGATGATTTTGCCCTTCGGGTCTTTAAGGCCTTCCAAAGTAATAAGCCTAAAGTCTCTGATGTGGTGATAAAAAATAAATTAGTGAAGTATCATTTGCTAAGTTTAGTGTCTGCCAGACGGATTGATCGATTTATCAAGAAAATTTTAAAAATCTAATCATGCTTGTAAAAGAACACGTTGCTCTTATTGAGAAATTTTATACTGCCTTCAATGAAAAAGATGCGAAGGCCATGGCTGAATGTTATCACAAGGAATTGGAATTTGAGGATCCGGCCTTTGGAGTTTTAGATTATGAAGAGGCTTGTGCTATGTGGGCGATGCTTTTGAGTGGCAATAATGACATTGAAATTACCTTCAAAAATGCCTGGTCAGAAAACGAGTTCGGCGGAGTAGATTGGGAAGCCAAATATCCATTCTCGAAAACAGGAAGAAAAGTTCACAATAGAATTGATGCCAAGTTTGAATTTAAAGATGGTCTCATAATAGGGCATCGCGATTATTTTGATTTTTATAAATGGACCAGAATGGCGTTAGGCACTCCAGGTATACTTTTGGGTTGGACGAGTTATTTGCATAAAAAAGTGCAAGCTCAGTGTGCTACCATGCTCCAAAAGTATATGGACGAACAGGCTGCTTAGTCTTCATTTTCCTCTCCAAAATGAATCTCTCCATTTTTTGAAAGCAAAATGGCTAAAGGCCTGGTATTGTCAAACTGACCAAATATAATGATCAAGGTGGCTGTAATAGGGACTGAAAGAATCATCCCAACCACTCCCCATAGAAATCCCCAAAGCGTAAGACTCAATAAAACCACAAGCGGGCTTATATTGAGTTTACTTCCCATAAGCCTTGGATCCAAGACATTGCCAACCAAAATCTGTATGGCTCCCACGGCGATCAGCACCGTAAGTGCCACATGTGGTTCGCCGTACTGAATCAAGCCAAACAAGGTGGGAAAGAGAGTTGCCACTATGGACCCGATCGAAGGAATGAAGTTGAATAGAAAAATAATGAAAGCCCAAAGTGCTGGTAATTCGATGTCGATGATTAACAGGGCAAAATAACTTAGTAGCCCGGTTAGGAAGCTGGTAAATATTTTAACTGATAAATAGTCGTCAAACAGGTTGGTTACCGCACTGAAGGTCTTGTAAATACTTCCCCCTGCTGCAGTTGTTTTTAGTACTTTTTGAATTTTCTCTTGAAACAAAGTTTCCTCTAAAAGAAGAAAGACTACATAAATCAATATAATGATAAACTGTCCTACAGCTCCGGCAAAAGAACCGGCATATGTCATAATACTGGTTTTGTACTCTGAAAACAACGAAGTAAACGACTGGTCTAAGTTTTCGATTCCCGTTAAGTCACTCAAGGCCACGAGTGCCATAGATATATTGTCGCTGTATTGCGGTAGGTTTTGAGCCAGGCTTTGAAAATTGGTACTTATGATTTTTGCAATGGTGTAGATTCCTAAAAACACAGTCGCGGTACTAATTACCGTCACTAACCACTTGGGTAGCTTAAACTTTCCAATTTTTATTTTGCTAACCAGATCTCTCAATTTTTTTACGATGTACCAAATCAAAAATGAAATACAGAACACTTTCAGGAAGTTCTGAAAATACATCAATACTCCCACTGCGCCAGCTACTACAATCATCCAGTAGGCGACATTGGCTAGTTTGAGTTCGTTGGAATTTTGCATAAAATAAAGATAGGAAAATTGAAGGTTTTGCTTAGCCCATCTTAGCTCTTTTGGTTAAGTAGGTGCTTAGAATTTTATCGAAGCCGCCTTTGATGTCCGCATCCACAAAGTCAATTTTTAGTTGTGAACATTTCAAAAATAAATTTTGAAATTCTTCATCCATATGCTGCTTGTAAATTTTCTTGATTTCTGTGGGAGTCAGTTTTACAACTTGGCCTGTTTCTAAATCCTCGAATCTGTGGGGCCTGTCTTCAAACTCAAAATCAAGTTCTGTTTCTTTATCATTCACATGAAAGAGCAAAACTTCATGTTTGTTATGCTTCAAATGGTTGAGCGCTGAGAAAACTTCTTCTTGATCGTTTTCCTGCTGTAGCATGTCAGAAAATATTACGACCAAAGACCGCTTGGGGATTTTCTCCGCCACTTCATGAAGTACCTGCGCTACATTAGTCTTTTGTTTAACTGGTGGTTTTTCAAAAAGTTGTTGATACTTATTGAGCAGATTGCGCACATGAGTGGAAGTAGACTTAGTATCAGATTGGAACTCAATTTGATCACTAAAAGTGAATAGTCCTACGGCGTCACGTTGTTTTTGTAGCAAAAAAGAAATGGCAGCTCCAGCCAAAATGGAAAATTTGATCTTGCCATGTTCTGGTTTTGGATAATACATAGAAGAGGAGGTATCCAAAACAATGTAGCATCGAAGGTTAGTTTCTTCTTCATAGCGTTTGGTATACAGTCGATCTGTTTTGGCAAAGACCTTCCAATCGATGTGTCTAGTACTTTCCCCATAATTGTACAGTCTGTGCTCGGCAAACTCTACAGAAAAACCATGATAGGGTGATTTATGCAAGCCAGTAATAAATCCCTCAACCAGTTGCCTGGCGAGTAGTTCTACATTGGCATACTCTTTTAGTTTGTTGATGTCTATATCTAGCTTCACAAAATTTTGTTTATGGGGTCAACGTACGCAAGATATAAATGATCTGTGTTGTTGCCAATATTATAATGAGAAGTGGTTTTTGAAGCGAAATTTTCAATATGATTTCATGGCCCAGATCATCTCATTGAGTTTATATGAGGTGATTTGCTTTTGTGAATTAAAAAACATTATATTTAAAGCTTTTAAAGAATTTAATTAATCATTAAAATCTGAATTCTAACTACTAAATCAAACCGAAAAAAAGTGGAAGATCATAAGGATAACGAAAGAGCAGAGATATTTTCTGAGAGAGTAAGAGCGGGGAAAAGAACCTATTTTTTTGATGTAAAAGCCACACGTTCAAATGATTATTATTTAACCATTACAGAGAGCAAGAGACGCTACAAGGATGATGGGTATTTCTACGAGAAGCACAAGATCTTCTTATACAAAGAAGACTTTAATAAATTTGTTCAAGCACTTAATGACTCGGTAAATCACGTTAAAACAGAGTTAATGCCAGAAGTTGACTTTGAACAATTCGATAGAGAAAAAGAAGAATTCGAAAGCCAACCAGCAGCTGTTCCATCTAATGAGGATAGCGACTTGAAATGGGATTGATGTAATTCTTGGCAGAAGAAACTTGAAAGCTCTTGGGTACTCCTGGAGCTTTTTCTATTTTTAAACCATGATCAGAAGAACACTACTGTTTTTAATAATTGCCGCGGCATTATTTGTTTTTAGCGCTTGGCTCTTTAGTGATATCTTCATTTATATCTGCATATCTATAGTTCTGGCCACTATTCTTAGGCCATTGACCAATTTCATACATCGTACCTATATATATAGGGTAAGAATGCCGAGAGTGATCGCCATTCTTGTTTCTTATTGTGCGGTGGTTGGAGTGGTATTTTCATTCATCTTGTTGTTTATACCTCTGATCGTAGAGCAAGTGAATGTTCTGTCTAATGTGAGTTTTGACGAGGTATATTCAAACCTCTCTCAGCCATTAGTAGCCATTGAAAATTTTCTCATCGAGTATCAATTGGTAAGCGAGGATGAGCATAGCCTGACTCAAACTATTAGGACCAGTGTATTCGATTTTGTTAGCAATCTTAATTTCAGAAACATCATTAACAATCTATTGACGTTTACAGGAGGTTTTTTTGTTAGTGTTTTGGCTATTGCCTTTATTA
Organism: Reichenbachiella sp.; assembly: GCF_965233835.1. Classification (GTDB taxonomy): domain Bacteria; phylum Bacteroidota; class Bacteroidia; order Cytophagales; family Cyclobacteriaceae; genus Reichenbachiella. The sequence goes on along the minus strand of NZ_OZ247585.1, from coordinate 4,053,817 downwards.
CTTTTTTTCTTCTTCTTGAAAATGGCTTACTAAGCCGAAGATTGATCGCTATTGTACCCAATCAATATTTTGAGTTGTTTATATCTGCTATCCATAAGATTGAACACTTGTTGTCCAATTACCTGATTGGTTTGGTCTTACAAATGATGGCGATTTTTTCCATCGCAGGTCTTGGACTTTCAATATTTGGTGTGAAATATGCGCTTACCATAGCCGTCTTCGCTGCTGTGGCTAATCTGATTCCTTATATGGGACCAATACTCGGGGCTTCTTTTGGTATTATAGTAGGTCTTTCAACGAGTGGTCATTTCGCCTTTGATCAGTTTACGGTCATTTTCATGTTGAAGATAGTTTCGGTATTCACCGTAGTGCAGATTACCGATAACGTACTTCTCCAGCCACTCATTTTTTCTAAAAGTGTGAAGGCGCATCCTTTAGAGATTTTTGTTGTTATCTTTGCGGCCGCAAGTTTAGCCGGTATTCCGGGCATGATTGCAGCCATTCCAGTCTATACGATTATCCGTGTTTCTGTGATGGAAATCAGAGACGGATTCAAGAGCTACAGGATTTTTCAAGTATCAAAAAAATAATATATAAATGGGATTGCAATGCGGGATTGTAGGTTTGCCAAACGTAGGTAAATCAACTCTTTTTAATGCATTATCAAATGCTAAGGCAGAAGCTGCCAATTTTCCTTTCTGTACGATTGAACCAAATGTGGGTGTAATCACCGTACCAGACGAAAGACTCGGTATATTAGAAAAATTAGTTAATCCCCAAAAGGTGTTGCCTACCGTTATCGAATTTGTCGATATTGCAGGGTTGGTTAAAGGGGCCAGCAAGGGAGAGGGACTTGGAAATAAATTCCTGGCCAATATTCGCGAGGTAGACGCTATTGTACATGTGACTCGGTGCTTTAATGACGATAACATTGTACACGTAGATGGTCATGTCAATCCTGTGGCCGACAAAGACGTCATCGATACTGAGCTTCAACTCAAGGATTTGGAGTCAATCGACAAACAAATCCAAAAGAATGCTAAGGCTGCCAAATCTGGAGATGCCAAACTCAAGGCTATTGTAGAAGTTCTTACTGAGTACAAAGAGTTGTTAGAATCAGGGCAAAATGCAAGAGCACTAGAGCTTACTGACGAACGCAAGGAAGTAGTAGGGCCACTTCAATTGCTGACTATTAAGCCGGTAATTTATGTCGCTAATGTAGAAGAATCTGCGATTCTGGCTGGCAACGAACATGTGGAAGCTCTGAAGAAAGCCGTTGCTGCAGAAACGCTCAGGTTGTTATGGTAAGTGCTGCCATCGAATCTCAAATTGCTGAATTTGACGAGCCTGAAGAAAAAGAAATGTTCTTAGGTGAATATGGACTGAAAGAATCTGGCTTAGATAAGCTGATTCGGGCTGCCTATGAGTTATTAGACCTGATTACTTACTTTACGGCTGGAGAGACAGAAGTGAGAGCCTGGACTATCAAAAAAGGATGGAAAGCACCACAAGCTGCAGGCGTTATTCATACTGATTTCGAAAAAGGATTTATCAAGGCTGAAGTGATCAAGATTCCTGATTACCAACAATATGGCTCCGAAACAGGCTGTAAAGAAGCTGGGAAACTAGCCATCGAAGGAAAGGACTACGTAGTGAAGGACGGTGATGTGATGCACTTTAGGTTTAACGTCTAATAAGGTTATTGTCCTAAAATTTTTGCATCTACGAAAAATGTTGAATTGATCTCGATATCGTGATCTTGTTCAATAGTTTCGTCAGTTGTTGTACTTACTTTTAGTTTAAACTTGTCCTGAGTGAGATACTCCTTGATGTCGTCGTCTGACACGTCAAGGGTAATCGTGTTGCTTCCATTGTCTGGAATGTTATTCAAAAAAGCGATTTCGTTGTCAGGTAATCCGTTGGCCGAAATTGAAATAGATATTGCTTCCAGAAATGAAAATGTACCATCAGTGGGTGATGAAATAGTAAGAGTCATCTCGGTTAAGCGAATCTCTTCAATGAGATCCTTCCTTGTATTGTTGCCTGAGAAGGTTGATTCCGAATTCGAGTTAATGTCCGGGGTATCCAAATTAATTGGTAAACTAACAATGGATGATGAGGGGATTGTTACGGTGCTGCTGTATCTCATATTGAACTGAGTAAGCTTATCTATTTCGCTACAGCTCAAAATAGTAGCAATCAGGAACGTTGTTTGTAGAAATCTTTTAATCATCGGTCGTTTACTTTTCTTAAGCAACGAGCGGTATCATTTGCTTATTGTCTCTGGAGGCTTTGTTGGTGTCAAACAATAATTTGTGCTGTTTTTACAAGGGTTGTTATAGAAGTCAGCTCTCATTTTTAAAGGTCTGGGGTGTGATTTGGAGGCAAATTTTAATACTTTTGCCACCTTAAAAATTAGCATTTGACCCACCGATTAATTTTTAAAACGAAATTTCAACTTAATAGCAGCGATTATGGCAAACGATCCGGATATGCTTCAGAAGCATTACAACGATTACATCAAGGAGATAGAAGAAAGAAAAGAGCAGGGACTGAGTCCAAAGCCAATTGATGGCGCAGATTTGACTAGTGCAATCATTGCGCAAATCAAAGATTCTGGAAGCGAGCATAGAGAAGAGGCGCTCAAATTCTTCATTTACAACACCTTACCAGGTACAACAAGTGCTGGAGGCGTTAAAGCGAAGTTTTTAAAAGAAATTATTCTTGGTGAATCTACTGTTGAAAAAATCAATCCGGATTTTGCGTTTGAATTATTGTCACACATGAAGGGTGGGCCTTCTATTGAAGTGTTGCTTGATTTAGCCCTGGGTAATGATGAGGCCATTGCTAAAAAAGCAGCGGAAGTTCTTAAAACTCAGGTGTTCCTATATGATGCGGACATGGAGCGCTTAGATGCGGCCTTTAAAGCAGGGAATAGCATAGCTAAGGATTTGTTGGAGAGTTACGCAAAAGCTGAATTTTTCACTAAGCTTCCAGACGTAGAAGAAGAAATAGAAATTGTTACTTTCATTGCCGGAACAGGCGACATCTCTACAGATTTACTTTCTCCTGGTGCAGATGCGCATTCTCGATCAGATCGAGAACTACACGGCCAGTGCATCTTCGAACACAACAAGGAAATGCAAAAAGAGCTTTCTGAGCTGAAGGAAGAACACCCAGACAAGCGTGTCATGTTGGTTGCCGAAAAAGGCACCATGGGTGTGGGCTCTTCTAGAATGTCAGGGGTAAATAACGTGGCATTATGGACAGGAATTCAGGCAAGTCCTTACGTTCCATTTATCAACATTGCTCCAATTATTGCAGGCACCAACGGAATTTCTCCTATATTCTTAACTACTGTTGGCGTTACAGGTGGTATCGGAATCGACCTTCAAAACTGGGTAAAGAAAAAGGATGCTGACGGCAAGACGGTAGTTGATGCAGAAGGCGAGCCAGTGCTAGAGCAAGCTTACTCAGTGGAAACTGGAACAGTATTGACCATTAACACGAAGGAGAAGAAACTTTACAAGAATGGTGAAGTAGTAAAAGATATTTCTACTGCACTGACACCACAAAAGGTAGAATTCATCAAAGCTGGTGGTTCTTATGCGGTTGTATTTGGAAAGAAGCTGCAAACCTTTGCCGCAAAAACATTAGGAGTAGATGCTCCTGTCGTATTTGCCCCTTCTAAAGAAATTTCTCATGAAGGTCAGGGGTTGACCGCTGTTGAAAAGATTTTTAATAAAAATGCAGTCGGTACAACTCCAGGAAAAACATTACACGCTGGTTCAGACGTTCGTGTAGAAGTAAACATTGTAGGGTCTCAAGATACCACAGGTTTGATGACTTCTCAGGAATTGGAAGCCATGGCGGCTACCACAATTTCTCCGATCGTTGATGGAGGTTACCAGTCCGGTTGTCATACAGCTTCAGTTTGGGACAAAAAAGCACAGGCTAATATTCCTAAGTTGATGAAATTTATGAACGACTTCGGGATGATTACGGCTCGTGATCCGAAAGGCCAGTATCATGCCATGACTGACGTGATTCATAAGGTTCTAAATGATATTACCATTGACGATTGGGCGATCATTATTGGTGGCGATTCTCATACAAGAATGTCTAAAGGTGTTGCTTTTGGTGCTGACTCCGGTACTGTGGCTTTGGCTCTGGCTACTGGAGAGGCCTCAATGCCGATTCCTGAGTCTGTGAAAGTGACCTTCACAGGTGAAATGAAGAGCTACATGGATTTCCGTGATGTGGTTCATGCTACGCAGCAGCAGATGCTCAAGCAGTTTAGTGGAGAGAATGTATTCCAGGGTAGGGTGATTGAGGTGCACATTGGTACGTTGACGGCCGATCAGGCATTTACATTTACTGATTGGACGGCAGAGATGAAAGCCAAAGCATCTATCTGTATATCTGAAGATGAGACTTTGATCGAATCATTGGAAATTGCAAAAGGCAGAATCCAGATCATGATCGATAAAGGTATGGATAACGAGAAGCAAGTGCTCCAAGGGTTGATCGACAAAGCCAATGCAAGAATCGCTGAAATCAGAAGTGGGGAAAAGCCAGCACTTACTCCTGATGCAAGCGCGAAATATTATGCAGAAGTAGAGGTGGATTTGGATCAAATTGCTGAGCCAATGATTGCTGACCCAGATGTCAACAACGACGATGTTTCGAAGAGATATACCCATGACACCATCAGACCGTTATCTTTCTATGGTGGAGAGAAAAAAGTAGATCTTGGGTTCATCGGGTCATGTATGGTTCACAAGGGCGACATGAAGATTTTGGCACAAATGCTGAAAAATATCGAATCGCAAAAAGGTAAAGTAGAATTTAACGCACCACTAGTGGTGGCGCCTCCTACGTACAACATCGTTGATGAATTGAAAGCAGAAGGAGATTGGGAAGTATTGCAGAAATACTCAGGATTCGAATTCAATGATGACGCACCTAAGGGTGAGGCACGTACCAAGTATGAGAATATGTTGTATTTGGAGCGTCCAGGATGTAACCTTTGTATGGGTAATCAGGAAAAAGCAGAGCCAGGTGATACCGTAATGGCAACTTCTACTCGATTATTCCAAGGAAGAGTGGTGAAAGACTCAAATGAGAAAAAAGGGGAGTCATTGCTGTCTTCTACTCCCGTAGTTGTGATGTCTACGCTCTTGGGACGTACACCTAAATTGGATGAATACGAAGCTGCTGTTGAAGGTATTGATTTAACTAAATTCAAACCTTCAGGGAAGTTGCTTGTGAAGTAATAAAAGAATAGCAAATAATATTGAAAGCCCAGGTCATAGACTTGGGCTTTTTTGTTATAAATAATATTGATGTCTTATCGTTAACGTGAGTTACATTATCCCCGTTTATTAACTAAATTAGAAGACTAATTAGGAATAATTAAAACTACATTTATGGCATTTGATATCGACATGATAAAAAGCGTTTACTCTAAATTCCCAAAAAGAGTGGAGGCTGCAAGAAAAGCAACTGGAAAACCATTAACCCTATCAGAAAAAATTCTTTATTCTCATTTGACCGAAGGAGATCCTTCCAAATCTTATCAAAGAGGTGAGTCTTATGTGGATTTTGAGCCGGATAGAATTGCCTGTCAGGATGCCACTGCACAAATGGCATTGCTGCAATTCATGCAAGCCGGAAAGGATAAGGTGGCTGTGCCTACCACAGTTCATTGTGATCACTTAATTCAGGCTAAGATTGGAGCGGCAGCAGATTTGCAAAACGCTATTAACACCTCAAATGAAGTGTTCAACTTTTTGGAATCTGTTTCTAATAAATACGGTATTGGTTTTTGGAAGCCGGGCGCCGGCATTATTCATCAGGTTGTTTTAGAAAACTATGCCTTTCCAGGGGGCATGATGATCGGAACAGATTCCCATACGGTAAATGCTGGAGGACTTGGTATGGTCGCTGTTGGCGTTGGTGGAGCCGATGCTGTAGATGTAATGGCAGGCATGCCTTGGGAATTGAAGTTTCCAAAACTGATTGGCGTGAAGCTAACCGGTAAAATGAACGGATGGACCTCAGCTAAGGATGTGATATTAAAAGTAGCAGGGATTCTTACCGTGAAAGGTGGCACAGGAGCTATCGTTGAGTACTTTGGAGATGGAGCGAAGAGTATGTCTTGTACCGGAAAAGGTACAATCTGTAATATGGGAGCAGAAATAGGAGCGACTACCTCTACTTTCGGATATGATGAATCCATGGAGAGATATTTGAGAGCAACAGGTAGAGCAGAAGTTGCGGACCTTGCCAACGGAATCAAAGAACATCTGACAGGTGATGATGAAGTATATGCCAACCCTGAGCAATACTTTGATCAGGTCATTGAAATTGATCTGTCAACATTGTCTCCGCATGTGAACGGCCCCTTCACGCCAGATTTGGCCACACCAATTGCTGAAATGGGAGAAAAGGCAAAAGCGAATGATTGGCCTACTAAAATTGAATGGGGGTTGATTGGCTCTTGTACCAATTCATCCTATGAAGATATGACCAGAGCAGCATCGATTGTGGAACAAGCGGTAGCACATGGCATCAAACCTAAAGCCGAATTTGGAATTAATCCAGGCTCCGAGCAAGTAAGGTACACCATCGAAAGAGATGGGATCATAGAGACATTCGAGAAACTGGGCACCAAAGTATTTACAAATGCCTGTGGGCCTTGCATTGGACAATGGGCACGAGCAGGTGCAGATAAACAAGAAAAGAACACTATTGTACACTCCTTCAATAGAAATTTTGCTAAAAGGGCTGATGGCAATCCAAATACCCACGCCTTCGTCACCTCTCCTGAAATGGTCGCTGCGTTGGCGATTTCAGGTGACTTAGGGTTCAACCCGATCACAGATACATTGACTAATGCCGCTGGTGAGCAAGTGAAACTTGATCCACCAAAAGGAGATGAATTGCCATCTAAGGGGTTTGATGTAGAAGACCCTGGATATCAGGCTCCGGCCAAAGATGGTTCTTCTGTTCAGGTTTCTGTTGCAGAAGATTCAAAAAGGCTACAGTTGTTAGCTGGATTTGCTCCATGGGATGGGAAGAATATCACGGGTGCAAAACTGCTTATCAAAGCACAAGGCAAATGCACCACTGACCACATTTCTATGGCTGGCCCATGGTTGAGATTTAGAGGTCATTTGGACAACATAGCAGATAATACCTTGATCGGTGCCGTCAATGCCTTTAATGGGGAGACAGACAGTGTGAAAAGCCAGCTTACTGGTGAATATGGTCCGGTGCCTGCCACACAAAGAGCCTATAAAGCCGAAGGCATTCCGACCATAGTAGTAGGAGATCACAATTATGGAGAAGGCTCATCGAGAGAGCATGCTGCTATGCAGCCTAGACATCTTGGAGTGAGAGCCGTTTTGGTTAAATCCTTCGCTAGAATTCATGAAACAAATTTGAAGAAACAAGGGATGTTGGCCTTGACTTTTGCTAATGAGTCGGATTATGACAAAATATTAGAAGACGACTCGTTTGATTTTGTTGATTTAGAAAACTTTGCACCTGGCAAGCCTTTAACAATCACGGTAAAACATGCAGATGGTTCAGAGGATTCTATCTTAACTAATCACACTTATAACGATAGTCAGATTGAATGGTTTAAGGCCGGATCTGCTTTAAATTTGATTAAAAAACAAAATAAAGCATAAGCGCAAACGTTGAAATCTGGCAACTAAACGAAAGAGTAGTCGTTATTTTTTCGTAGATTTGCACAGACATTTAAGAAAATAACAAGAAACGGTTTCAGCAATGAGACCGTTCTTTTTTATTATAAATCAAACAAGATGAGTGTATCATATTATACAGAAGAAGGGCTTCAGAAGTTGAAAGATGAACTGAATGAACTGAAGACACACGGCAGAACAGATATTGCGAAGCAGATTGCTGAAGCAAGAGACAAGGGGGACTTGAGTGAAAATGCTGAGTATGATGCAGCAAAAGATGCTCAAGGGTTATTAGAGCTTAAAATTGCTAAGTTGGAAGCTGTAGTGGGAAACGCTAGAATCATTGACGAATCGCAAATTGACACGTCAAAAGCTTCTATTCTTTCTACGGTGAAGATCAAAAACAAAAAGAACGGCATGGAAGTAAAGTATACTTTGGTAGCCGAAGAAGAGGCAGATTTGAAAGCTGCTAAGATTTCTGTGAAATCACCAATCGGAAAAGGATTATTAGGTAAAAAAGTTGGTGAGATAGCAACAGTAGAGGCTCCAGCTGGCAATATTGATTTTGAGATTTTAGAAATTGGACTCGCATAGACATGCCTAGCATCTTTAGTAAGATAATCAGTCGAGAAATACCAGCACACATCGTTGCTGAAAGCGAGAGCTATCTGGCATTTCTCGACATAAATCCTTTGATGGAAGGCCATTGCTTGGCTATACCAAAGGTAGATATTGACTACATCTACGACTTGGATGACGATATGCTGGCAGGATTGCATGTATTTGCAAAAAAAGTAGCCCTAGGGATTCAAAAAGCTATTCCATGTGAGCGCATAGCTGTGTCTGTGTTGGGTTTAGAAGTGCCACATGCCCATGTGCATTTGATTCCTATGAATACCATGGATGATGCAAACTTTGCCCGTCCAAAATTGAAGCCTGCACAAGAAGAATTGGCTGAGACTGCCGCTAAGATTAAATCCGCTATTCAGCTGTAATCAGACCGTATGGTCCAAATAGAAAAAACGATAACTTATACCGGTCATTCGGATGCAGTCTATACCCTGGAAAAAGGAGTAGAACCTCATTTATTTTATTCTGCTGGTGGAGATGGAAACATCGTCGAGTGGGATCTTAATAAGACGGACAGTGGGCGTTTGATAGCCAAGGTTCCTGCCTCTGTTTACTCTATTCGATTGGTTCCTGAGAGACATCTGCTCATAGTGGCTCAAAACTATGAAGGCATCCATCTTATAGATGTGTTGTCCAATAAGGAGCTGGGTTCTTTACAGTTTACCCAATCAGCGATTTTCGATATGCAAGTAGCTGGAGATATGCTGATTGTAGGAACGGGCGATGGGAAACTGGTGATTATCGATTTGCCGAAGCTCAAAGTTCTAAAGGAGGTAGAGGTTTGTGATCAGAATCTTAGAGAGATATTGATTACTAATGATAACCACTGTCTGGTTGGTTCTAGTGATGGGTTTATCCGGAAGTACGATCTGCCTAACTTTAAATTGAAGAAAGAGGTACACGCGCATGAAAACTCAGTGTTTGCTTTGCTTGAAAAAGATCAGGTCGTGATCAGTGGCAGTCGTGATGCACGACTAAAGTTCTGGGATTTGAATGAATTGAATCTGGATGAGTCCATTAATGCGCACATGTACGCTATCAACGATATTGTGGAACGGCAAGATGGAGCCTATTTGGCTAGTGCAAGCATGGATAAAACCATCAAAATCTGGGATTATCAGCAGCGCAAATTGATCAAAGTAATAGACAAGGCACGCCATAAAGGTCATCTTACCTCTGTAAATAAACTGCTCTGGATGGAATATAATGACCTTTTAATTTCATGCAGTGACGACCGTTCTATAGGCGTTTGGCGTATAGATATTAAGAAATAATGTTTATAATTGCATTATAAGCCGCCCAATTAGTAATTAAACTACCAGTTTGTACGTATTAATATAAGTATATTAAGATTGATAGGTATAGAAAACTACTGATCGAAATAGCTTGAACCAAACATCTATCGGATGAGGTGATTCAATCATAATTGATCCCTTTGGTGTTTAAAAGATCTATAGACAGATGAAGATTACTCCATTAGAAATCAGGCAAAAGACGTTCGAAAAGTCTTTTAGAGGGCTAGACAAGGACGAGGTTACGGCATTTTTATTATCCCTTTCGCACGAATGGGAGCGGTTTCTGGACGAAAACAAGGACCTCAAACAACAAAGAGATAAACTTGAACAAGAAGTTCAGAAATTGAGAGAGGTAGAAACCACCCTTTTCAAAACACTGAAAACAGCTGAAGATACTGGCGCAAGTGTCGTGGATCAGGCCAATAAAACAGCTGCTCTCCATCTCAAGGAGGCTCAAATCAATGCAGATGCTATGATTAGCGAAGCCAAGAATAAGGCTCGTGCAATTATTGAAAAGGCTGAAATGGAAGCTCGTGATGTCATGGAAGAAATGACAGGCGAAGTAAAGGAATTGGAGGAAAACTATCGCATTATAGAGAATCAAAGAGACAATATCATTTCTCAACTTAAAATGCTTTCCGGTGATGTGATGAGTAAAGTGGAGAAAGTGAAATATCAAGAGTCTGGTATTGAAACACATGTAAAGAAAGTGAAGCAGTTGCTTCGAGAAACCTCAGAAAGAGTCAGTAATCATTCTGACGAGAGCGTATCAAAAATCGAATCCATTAAACTTGAGGAAGTGAAAATGGAGAAGGTAAAAAAGGAGCCAGTCCAGGAAGAAAACCTGGAGGATGCCAGACCTGAAGCCAATGATCAGGCTTCAGTCAAGAAAAATTACATTTCTGAAGAGAATCCGATTGCAAGAACTACTCCTACGCCGCCAGTAGCTAAACCAAAAGTGAAGAAGGAGCCAGTGGCAGAAGGTGGATTGTCATTTTTCGACGAACTGGAAGACTAATCAATGACTACAATAAGGCTGGAGGGATTGGACTTCTTTGCCCACCATGGGTATTATGAGGAAGAACGTAAGGTAGGAAACAAATACACGGTCGATGTAGAGGTGTTGATAGAAAACTCAGCTTTTACAGATGATGATCTCGATCAAACGATCAACTATGAGGAAATTTATTTGACTGTATCCACTATTATGTCCGTTTCAACTAAACTACTTGAAACTTTGGCTTCGTCTATGTGCAAAGAGTTGCTCAAGCAGTTTAGCACTGTACAGCAGGTAACTGCCATAGTGAGTAAACACAACCCACCAATAAAAGGAGTTTGTAAAAAAGCTTCGGTTTCTATTACCCAAACCAGATAATTTTCAGATTCGTGCAACTTCTTTGAAAGAGTCATGTCTTTGTTTTGTTATTTATAATAAAACTCAAAGTCATGAAAAACGCTCTATCCGTATCTTTAATAATAAGTTGCTTATTTTTCTCATTAAATGGTTTTGCTCAAAAGCAAAAGTACTCCTTCAATGAAGTTTATTCTGTATCGGAATCGCCTAAGCTGACCATCAATACAGCTGACGGTGATGTATCTATTTATCCTTCTGATAAAAATGAAATAGAGGTATTTTACATTGTAGAACGGAATAATGAAGTACTGAAAATTTCTCCAAAGGAATTGGAAGAGGAATTTATCATAGACATCTCTTCAGGAAACAACTATTTGTCTATATCAGTGAAACAGCGCTACCAATATCGAATGAGAGACTGGAGGAATAGACTCAATGTTTCATTTGAAATATACACACCGTTCAAAACCTCATGTGATTTGAGAACATCTGATGGCGACGTGAGATTGAGAGGATTAACCGCTGCTCAAGAGATGCAAACCAGTGATGGTGATATTGATGTGTCGAAAGTTAACGGAGATTTATATGCTCGCACTTCTGATGGTGATATTTATGTGAGTCAAGTGGTAGGGGATGTAGAATCGATTACTAGTGACGGTGATATAGAGCTAAAAAATATAGATGGGGACGTAGATGGTCGTACCTCGGACGGTGATGTAGAATTAGAAGATATAAAAGGTGAAGTAGATCTCGTGACAAGCGATGGGGATATAACCGCAGTGGGGATGGATGGAAATTTAGAATTAACGAGCAGTGATGGTGATCTTCGATTGGGACGAGTCAATGGAACTATGACCGTAAATACATCTGATGGTGATATTTCTTTTCGAGACCTGTCTGGATCACTGAAAGCACGAACTTCTGATGGACAGATCAAAGGAAACATGCTTGAATTAAACGGTGACTTAGAGCTACGAACATCTGATGGAAGTATCGCTGTTACTGTTCCAGGAAACAAGGGATTCGACTTGTTGCTCAGAGGAGAAGATATCCGGACCGTCTTAGATAATTTCTCAGGGACTTCAAAGGATCACTTAGTAGAAGGGCGAGTAAATGGCGGCGGCTCCTTAGTTAGCTTACATGCTTCAGGAGGAGATGTTAGCTTAACTTACGATTGAGTTCCTAAGAGGGGCCATGATTTTTACGATAAGCGTGCGGTGTCATATTAGTTTCCTTTTTAAAAGCTTGATATAGAGAAGAAACGCCTGCAAATCCAAAATCCTTAGCCAGCTGTTCGACTTTGTCCAATCGGTCCGGATTTTCGAGGATGACCTTTATGTCGGAGATTCGGTATTGATTAACAAACTGGTTGAAATTGTTTAAACCTTCCTGTTGGATAGACTGTGAAATAAGATATGCCGGAATTTGAAGTTGTAGAGCTACTTGGTTTATTGTAAGGCCCTTTTTTTTATAAACTTTCTCGGAAAGAAAGAGTTGAGTTAACCTTGTGAATAATGTTTTTAGTTCAGGGTCAAAGGAAGGTGTTCCACTATGCTTTTTTAAGAATAGATGATTTTTGATGATAATAAAGTTAAAATAGTATAGCGCAGTACAGGCAACTACAGAGCCAGCTACATAAAATTCTATAGTATTCGTGACTAGTTGTGCAATGAAGGCCGTGTCAATCAGAGCAAAGCAAAAAAGTAAGGTGTTCATTTCTTGTTTTAGCCCTGTAAATGGTCTCTGAAAGTATAGTGAGATAAGATAGAGACTAAATGCAGCTGTGCCGAGTCGGTAGGCCCAATTGAGATGATCAAAGCCCAACCAGTGACCTGAAATCAGTAGGAGAAACGACGGAAGGTAGTGATACCAGTATCTATTTATTACTTTTTGGTTTTGCCTTTGGGTTGCGTAGTTCGTTAAACTTGGCCGGATCATCCAGAGTCCAACGCAACCCAACAGAACGCCCCAATGAATCTTTTCTGTCCATACATGTGAAAAGATGGATTTTCCAATCCTTAGCCCCAAGCCAATCAAAAGTATGGCAAGAAATGAAAGTGCTTTGTTGGATGATCTTTTGGTGAAGAAAAGTCCGGCTAAGAATAAACTTTGCACTATGGCAATGGAACAAAAAACCGCTATTCCTATTTTCCAGTATTCATTTGGGGCCATTTGAGTCGTTTACAGTTTGTTTCATATTCCACAAATGTGAAAAAATTACCTCTGCTTTTTTGTCACTTTTCTAGGAGCGTATGCGTGATTGCAAGATAAACTTTAAACAAAAAATGATGAGAGAATATTATATGCTTTTTGCTTTTTTACTGTTGCTGCTATGCTTCGCGAATCATGCAAAAGGGCAAGATGAAACAAATGGCAAATGGTGGCCGCATCCAGAGTGGGGAGTCGGAGATGAAGCAGGGTCATCCAATAGAATATCTACAATTACGGTAATGCGAGCGATGTCTATGATTAAGGAAGGGAAGATAAGTGAATTGTCCTTTGTTCATGAGCCGGAAATGCCAGTGGCTTTAGGTAGAACTTTTAAGGTCATTTCACCCTCATTTCCTACTGGAGGGCCAGCAGGGCTAAATAATATTGTTTGGAATGACGACTACTTTTCAGGTGAATTGGGTCATGCAGGAACTCAGTTTGATGCACCGTCACATATAGGCAAACGAATCATTTTACCTAATGGAAAAACGGAAGATCGGTACTATAATGGTTTCACTGGAGATGACTTAAAAAGCCCATATGGAGTTTTAAAATTAGGTGTAGAAAAGGTGAAACCAATTGTTACACGCTGCTATTTAATTGATATAGCAAAGTCAAAAAATGTTAACACTTTAGGTGATGGATATGAGGTTACACTTAAGGATGTGAAGGAAGCGATGAGGAAACAAAGTATTGCGCCAGAAGACATTCAGGAAGGCGATGCTGTGTTTTTTAATTATGGGTGGTGGAGATACTGGCCAGATAAGGAAAAGGTGTTGGCACCAAGACCAGGTATAAATAAGGAAGTGGCGGAATGGTTAGTCAGTAAGAAGATTTCTTTGGTTGGTTCGGATAATTCTACCGATCAAGGAGGGACGCATGCCGTTCATTTTGATATGTTAGTAAAGCACGGAATTGTAAATCTTGAATTTATGAATTTTGAGGAAATATTGAGGAGTGAAGTTGACCGATTCGCTCTTTTCTTCACACCTATCAGGTTAAAAGGTGCTACCGGATCTCCTGCAAGACCCATTGCTATATACTAGCGGTAGTCGTTTGGTTGCTTTATTTTTTCGGATTTACTTGAAAATGAGACTTGCTCACTATACCGATTTGGTATATCAGAGCAAGTCTCAATGCATAAGAAGAAAATTGATCTTCCTGGCGATCTGCTGATCACACAGATATTATTTCCAAGGCTTGAAGTTTTTGGCTGCTGGCCCCTTCAAACCTTTCTTTCTAGTATCTCTTTTGATTGCTACTTTATTTTCATCAGTTGTAGTATCTGCCCACACTTTTTGATTTTTGGCTTCTGGCCCTTTCATAGATATTTGGTCAGCACTAGTGTATACCTCAGCAGCTGGACTTTCATCTTGCCATACCTTATAGTTTTTGGCTTTCGGTCCTTTTAGGTCATTTTTACTTTGTGCTTGATTTACTGTACAAATAAAAAACAGTGCACCAAGGGTAAATAATAGCTTTTTCATCGTTCAGTTATTTTCAGGTTTAACTTTATTGATTACACATGCAATTTACAAGAAGAAGACTTGAGCCTAGCTCTATATTATTAGTGAAATTGCACTCAGTAAATATACGGATATGGCTTAAAATGGACGAATAGATGGTTTTTGAGCCAATTTTCACTTGTGGGTGATTTTTCAACTTCCAGAATTTTGACTCGTGCAAAATTCCAATTTAAAGGTTGATAATTTAGCTTATTTTAAAGCGTATTAGGTCTTAGGTTCGAGAAGTCGCGTTTTATCTATTGGCTCATAAAAAACAAAAAAAAATATGCGGAATGCTAGGTTTAAAATACGAGACGCAAAAAACAATGAGTTCGAGGTCATTGGACAACTGATGGTAAGGGTGTATGCTCAATTAAATGGTTTCCCTTCGCCAAAGGAACAGCCGAAATATTACAAGATGCTTAGCACAATTGGTAAGGTGACCGAACAGACCGACACCAGACTATTAGTAGCCGTATCTAAAGAAGGGGAAATAGGTGGTGCTGTGGTATACTTCGGTAATATGAAAAATTATGGATCTGGAGGAACAGCTACGCTGGAAGAGAATGCCTCAGGTTTTAGATTGCTCGCAGTGGATGCCAAATGGCGAGGGCAAGGATTGGGTAGGCTTCTGATTAGCGCTTGTATCGATTTGGCCAGAGATTCTAAAAAAGGACACTTGGTTATTCACTCAACGAAGGCGATGCAGATCGCTTGGAATATGTACGAAAAGATAGGGTTCAAGCGGGCTTTAGACCTGGATTTTAAACAGGGCGATTTACCGGTCTTTGGGTTCCGTTTATTGCTTTAGTTTGATGTGATATCTGTGTTTTCGTAATTGTTGTACGTGTTGGTTATTAGATCACAGTCTTTAAAATAGAATTGATATCTAGTAGACTAAAAACCCCAATTGCCATGTGCAGCATTAGCAAATCTTATAAAACCTTATTGATTTCGGTAAGCATTGTTTTCTTACAGGTCTTTATTTCCTGTGAATCCGAAGATGAAGTCATTTTTGGTGAAGGGGTGTTTACGACTGTAGTAGGTACATCATCGATAGAAGGTGAGTTGTTTTTGCCGGAGGGGAAAGGGCCATTTCCGGTTTTAATCGCTGTAGAGGGGTCAGGCAATGAAGACAGAGCGAGTACCGAGCCGTTTGCTCCTATTTTTAATTCATTTGGTTATGGCTTGTATATTTACGATAAACGTGGAATAGGTGGTTCTACGGGAGTTTATCCCACCGAGACCGTGGAGAATCCCTTTGATTTTTTAGCTGCCAGAGCACAGGATGTTTCTAGTATTATTCAATTGTTGCAGAAGCATCATGATATAGAGAAGGGTAAAATTGGTCTGTTTGCTGCAAGTCAAGGTACTTGGGTTAGTACGATGATCTACGAGGAGATGACAACAGATATTAATGTAATGATTTTCGCTAGTGGAGGCGCGGCCTCAACGGGAGAAGAACAGTTTTATGAAAGTTTAATTGCAGATGGCTATTCTGTGGAAGAGTCCAATCAAATGATTTCTGAATATAATGGAGAGATAGGGTACGACCCAAAATCAGTTTTAAAATCTTGCACGATTGAAACATTGTTTTTATTTGGAGGGCGGGATATGAGCCATCCTACTTTGTTCGACGAAGAAGTGGTCACAGCTATGGCTAAACCAAACTTTACGATTTATAGTTTTGGAAATGCTAATCATAGCCTATTTGACGTGGATACTGAGGAGTTTCCACAGGATTTGTTTTCAAAAATTAATGACTGGTTGAGCCTTCAGAAATAGCAGACTATTTTCCGTTTCTTTTTTTCTCGATGTATTCGTCCATGCGAGAAAGAAGTCTCCACCATTCGGATCCATCTTCTCTAAATTCACGAATAGCACCTGCTCGTACCAGAATTTTTCGTAGCTCATCATCTTCGAAGCCACCCAGATGTTTCTTCAGCACATCGAAGGACCGATCTGTATAAGTTTTATGACTTAGGAAATGCTTTGCTGTTTCCTCAGCCATAAAATCGGTCTTGTAGGTTTGCTTGAGGATTTCTAAATCATGTTTGAGTTGCTGGCGCTGGGTGAAGTAGGTGATTAGGCCACCAAAGGCGGTGCCAATGAGCGCCGCCAGAGTGGGAAATAGAATTTCGGTCATGGTTGGTTTGGTTTTATGAATTTTGAGCCATCAGCTCTTTATAGTCTTCAATACTTTGTAAAATGATTTCTTTGGCTGTGGCTGCATCCTGAAATTCCTCAACTTCGACAGTCTTTTGCTCTAGCTTCTTATAATCCTCAAAGAAATTTTTCAATTCCTTAGTGAAATGAGGAGGTAAATCGCCAATATCGTTCATATGATTGACACTCATGTCATTTTCAGCTACTGCGATGATTTTATCATCTGCTTCACCACCATCGAGCATACGCATCACGCCAATCACTTTGGCAGATACAATACACATAGGAACAATGTCAATTTGTGACAATACTACGATATCTAATGGATCACCATCGTCACAGTAGGTTTGAGGAATGAAACCATAGTTGGCAGGGTAGTACATGGCAGAGTAAAGTACTCTATCCATCATTAAAAGACCAGAGTCTTTATCCAGTTCGTATTTTGCCCTTGTGTTTTGTGGGATTTCAATGATGCCATTCACCACATCTGGCGTGCCCGCACCAACGGCCACTTTGTGCCAGGGATTACTTGGAAATATTTTCATAGTGTGTGTTTCGAAATAAAAACGCAAAGGTAATCGCTCTGGGAATAAAGGCTAAGCAGAAGTGATAAAGATTAGTTGTTAGTTGTAATCAATTTACTAATTGACCTAGCAACCAAATTCAATGTGAGTAGGGTAGGGCATCCATGTATCCTTTCGTTTTAGTTGTAGCACATCTATTACAATTATGAAAAAGTTATTTCTTTCTATAGCTATACTTACTTTCACACAGGCAAGAGCCCAGACCTTTGACGTTCATACACCGAAGACATTTGCAGAAATTTTGGTCCAAACCTATGATGAAACCTGGACGCCTTCTACTATTTCAGCCATAGAGAACCTGAAACATATCATTCTACTTGATGCTTCTGCTCAAACCGATGCCCTAATTTGGGACGATGCTACAACTTCGACAACAAGTTTTAAAAATAAAGATCATCTCAGCGGCAGCTCGGCCACCTATTCTTCTTTATTACGTGGTATGTTTCAACTGGTAGATATCAACTCTAATACGGATGCTGCACTGTCTGGTCAATATTTGATCAAACCCTTACTCAATAGCTATGCAGCATTGAATACGGACGGGAGTAGTTTGATTACATCGGACGCAGGGTCGTACTATGCGGATGATACAGGAGGATATTTGGTTTTTGAGCTAGAAGGCTTAGCGGCTAGTACTACCATCAAGGCAGTGGCGCAGTATGATCACAATTCGTCGACAGCACAATTCGAATCTAACGAATCATGGACCACTCAATGGTTGATGATATCTGGAGAAGATTTAGCGTTGACTTCAACTGAGGGAGATGCATCAGCCTTCTATTTAGCGAATCCATTTGATTTAATAGATTTTAGCTTGGAAGTTGGGTCTGATTTTAATCCAGGGAGTACAGCATGGCAAGACAATGAATTTGCGGCGTATCCTGACGAAGTTTGGGATTATGAGGATAGCGACTTGTTTGGAGATCAACTGTTGAAAGATGTAGATGAGAGCTACCAGTCCCAGTTTGGAAATTCATCTGAAGTCAGTGCCGCGGCAAGTGAAGCACTGGATGAAATAGCAACTGCATTAACTAATGAAGGGGCCTCTCTGCGATATGACCAATCGGTTTATCTGACGTTTCGAGAAAATTTATTGGCAAGAACTTTTGGTGCGAATGATATCTACAACAGCAAATTGGATGAAAGTACCGTCGAATACGTGTATTTCACCAATGCGACAGACGATGAAGGGTTGCACCACCCTTTCATGGTTATCGCTTCGCACAACGCTTCTGATGGGCCAAATTTTCTTATTGATGTAGCCAGACCTCCGGGAGATGGAGAAGGAGGTGGGTATGAAGAACAAACCATTACAAGAAATGCAGTGTTAGAAGTGAAATTGGTTAAAATTCCATTGAAGGACTATGGATTGGTCCAAGAGCTTACGGATAATGATTTGAGCGATTATGGAAGTCTGGCCAACGACATGAATTTAGGAGCTTCAGAATATGATACTTACAATTATACAGGTACGTCTTCGAGTGGAATAGCGATAGACGGTGTCGTTATATACCCTTCGTACAATAATAATTTGAGAGTTGCAGCCGCAGATGCTGAGATCACGAGCATGGGTATACATGTGGGCAGAGGTATGGGTTTGCATTACCATGCAGATGGGCATGGGTATAATGGCAATGGCATTAATCTTTACAATTATTCCGATTACGACGGAAAAGATCATCCCCCACTGATTGGTTTTGCTTATGATGGAGTGGCTTTATTTGGGAAATATGAAGTCAATTATTCTGAAATGGCTGGCTACAGCGAGGAATTGGATGACTATGGCGGGCATGATCATAGTGACTTCGGTTATCACTATCATGCTTTTGCCGGAGATATGACTTATGAAGATCAAGGAGAGACTGTGGGCCCTTTTACCCAGCATCATTTATTAGTAGGTGCATGGAGAGGAAATATCAACAACATCCCTGGTTTTAGTGAGGTAAGTACAGCGCAGTTGAAGGAAGAGGACACTGGACGTTTTGCTGGCGCAACTTACGATGCTTCGACTGCTACCACTTTATCCGTGGCCAACTTAGAAAATGCAATGAAGGTCTACCCAAACCCAAACACGGGTGTGTTTGTGGTGGAAGTTGATGGTGTGCAGAAACTGACACTATATGATCTCAATGGTCGGATAAAACAAACAGTGAGGGTAGAAAATAACAAAACACTTTTTGAGAGCAAGAACTTAGGCAAAGGCTTATTTGTAATTAAAGGTAATGGATTGCAATCTTCATATATTCAGAAGGTCATAATCAAATAGTTGCTCTAGGAGAATACCATTTACTGAATCCGACAACCTACGGGTTGTTGATAATCTACTGACACAGCCTTATTGGAAAGTACATTGTTCAATGTCATTTGAACATAGTTATTACGGACCAGGGACTCCGATTGAGGGCTGTCGTCTATGGCGCCCTGGTATACTTTTCTATATCCTTTGTCGGAAGGTGTTAGAATGATAACCTCAGGACTTTTTTCTACATTTAAGGATTTGCGCACTGCATGGTTCTTGTCAGCAAAATATAGAAGGTCATCATCAAGACTATTTGCTTCTTCCTTCATATGAGCAAGAGTTTCCTTTTTGGATGGATGGGAAGCATGTGGATTTACCAAAACAAACCGCACGTTTTGATCAGCATATTGCGCGGACATTGCACTTACCCGATCTTTATAAAGTTTAGCATAAGGACAACGAATGCTAGTAAACACCATAACTACGGCACTGTGGGAATCGAAATGATTCATGGTGATTTCGCTATCTGTCATTACATTATAGAGACGCAGGTCTTTACTAACTATACTCTGGCCAACGCAAAAAGTGGAGACGAATAAGGCGCCAAGGATAAGGGTGAGTCTTAGGTTCATGTTTGGTTTTAGGTAACTACTTTAAAGGTAGAAGTTTTGTTGAGTTTTCCGTTAGAAGCGCAGCTGTTAAACGTTATAAACCAGGAAATATTCTAAAAAATACTCATAATTGAGTAGGAAATTTTCGACGCCCTCGTCAGTAATGACTTGAGCCTGTATTTCTTCAGGTGTAATTTGCTGAATGGCTAATTGCTCTGCGAAAATCAGGCTTTTTCTACCGTGAACTTTGTACAAAGCTTCTTTAGCTGACCAGTGCAAGCATAGTTTTTTTAAATCGTTTTGGCAGTAGGCAAGTTCCTTTGGATTAAGGAACTTGTGCTTGATTTTGACTAATTGAGGCCGCATAGATTCAATGTCAATTCCGCATGGACTGGAAGGATGAATAGCACAAGCAACCATAGGGTAACTGTGAGAAATGGATATTTGATAATTCGAGTCGACCAAATGAGGTTTGCCAAATTCATCTTTTTCAATCCCTTGGTAGGGAATATCTAGTTCGTTGCAAACTTGTTGAACCAACTGGCGTGAAGCTAAAAATTCTAACCTCTTCTTAGGATGTAGATGATCCAAATCTGAGTGATCATGCTTTAAAATGTCATCATTTTCGGATGTTATTTCCGCCAGACCTACACTTGTGCTGTTCGGATCTGTTTTTATCCAGCGCGTCTGCATTTAGGATGCTGCGTTTTCCAATCGAGAATTAGCGATATCCAACGCCGCAAAAATGGCGGTGCGCATAGATCCTTCGTCTGCCTGATTTTTACCAGCAATGGCATAGGCAGTTCCGTGATCTGGTGATGTTCTGACAAAAGGCAAGCCGGCTGTGAAATTGACTCCTGTTGAGAAGGTTAGACTTTTGAATGGAATTAGTCCTTGGTCATGGTACATGGCCAGTACGGCATCAAACTTATGGTGCTCACCAGATCCAAAGAACCCATCTGCTGGGTATGGTCCCATTACAATTTGTCCTTTTGATTTAAACTCTTCAATAGCTGGACGGATGACTTCAATTTCTTCTTGACCCAAAAGGCCATCTTCACCGGCATGTGGATTGAGCCCTAATACAGCAATTTTTGGCTTCTGTATGCCAAAGTCCTGCTTGAGGGATTTGCTCATCATTTTGAGCTTTTTCATAATACTTTCTTTGGTCACGGATGCGGCTACATCTTTGAGTGGAATGTGTCCTGTTAATACCCCCACACGCATAGCATCCGACACCATAAACATCAGGCTTTCTTTAGAATCAGCTTTCTCCGCAAGATATTCCGTATGTCCGGCAAATTTGAAATTGTCGTTTTGGATATTAAGTTTGTTGATAGGGGCTGTCACAAGTGCTGCAATCTTACCTTCTTTCAAATCTTTGGTAGCGGCTTCCAGTGCTTTGAAAGCATACTTGCCTCCCGTGGCATTGTCTTGTCCCGGGTTGATTTCCACCATCTCCTCCCAGCAGTTAAGGACGTTTACCTTTCTGTGGTAAGGTTTGGACAAGTCGTTAATGGGAGAGAAATTAAAATTGTTGCGGTCGAGCTGCTTTCTATAAAACGAAAGTACTTTTGCAGAGCCATAAATGATGGGCGTGAGGTGCTGGGTAATTTTACTATTCTCCAATGCCTTTATGATCACCTCCGGTCCGACACCGTTGATGTCACCCATGGTGATTCCTATGAGTGGTTTTTGTTTATGGCTTTTAGATTCTTTGTCCATGTCTAATGTCAAAATTTAATGATCCGTATCCACTGTTTTGGTATAGGGATCATCTACATTTAGGTATGTATTAAATGAATATTTGATTGCTAATTTAAAAGGAATACCTGAGATACACCTAGTGATCTTGGTCCATCCTTGCAATCCATCAAAATAGAAGATAAAACTGAATTCTAGAGTAAAATTTAGATAAAGCATTGCGTAAACTATGGCCGGAGTAAAACCCAAAAAACATTTAGGACAGCACTTTCTCAAGGATCAAAACATTGCCAATAACATTGTTAAAGGACTATTCGATGTTGCCGATCCTAACTGCGTATTGGAAGTAGGACCTGGTACAGGGGTGCTTTCCGACTTGATGGTCGACAAAGGAATCGATCAACTGGTTTTAATGGATTTGGATTCGGAGTCCATCGATTATCTAAAAAATAGATACATAGGACAAGAAGTAGATATTCAATACGCGGATTTCCTGAAAAGTGATTTTAAGAAAATATTCAATGACCAACCGTTGAGTATTATTGGCAATTTTCCTTACAACATTTCCTCACAGATATTCTTTAAAGTTTTAGAGAATAGAAATCAGGTAAATTATGTGGTTGGCATGATCCAAAAGGAAGTGGCCGATCGTATCGTTTCCAAAGAAGGCAATAAAACCTATGGCATTCTCAGTGTATTGTTACAGGCTTATTATGACATCGAGTATTTGTTTACCGTTCCTCCCAATGTTTTCAACCCACCACCTAAAGTAAACTCTGGCGTTATTCGATTAGTACGGAATAATGTTCAGCAGTTGGGCTGTGATGAGGTGTTGTTCAAACGGGTAGTGAAAGAAGGATTTGGAAAGCGACGTAAAACCTTGCGAAACGCTTTGAAAGGCCTAAATTTGCCCGAATCCATACAGCAAATGGATGTATTGAACAAGCGTGCTGAACAGCTTTCAGTCGCTGATTTTATCGAATTGACTAAACTAATTGAGGGACATGATTGAGCACATGGAGTTTGAGTTGTCGAAGGAATATCTCGAGCGATTTACCGAAGCGGTGGATGCTAAAGAGGAGAACTTCGTCACGTCAACACTCGATGGTGTTAATCCTGCGGATATATCAGAGGTTATTCGAGAACTCGATGCCGAACAGACCAAGTTTGTGATCGATCTTTTGGATGTAGAGGTAGGTGCTGAGGTTATTGTCAATCTTGAAGAGGACCGACAGTCTTTGTTCTTGGAAAATTTCACGGCAGATGAACTTGCTGGGTTTGTAGATCAGATGGATTCTGATGATGGGGTAGACGTCATCAATGAGTTACCTATAGAGAAGCGTGAAGAAGTAATTGCCTCTGTAGAAAATGAGGAAAAAGCCGGATACATCCTGGATCTGCTGCGCTACGAAGAAGATGTAGCGGGTGGTTTGATGGCTAAGGAGATGATCTGCGCCAATCTCAATTGGACCATTCAGCAGTGTATCGAAGAAATTAGAAAACAGGCCGAAAACGTAGAAAAAATCTACTCGGTCTATGTAGTGGACAACGAAGGTAAACTGCTGGGACGCGTATCGCTTAAGAAGATTATCCTTTCTGAACCAGATGCCCTGGTCGCTGATATATACGAAGAAGATATCGTCTCCGTGGGTACGCATGCCGATGAAGAGGAGGTGGCACTCACCATGCAAAAGTATGATCTGGAAGCTTTGCCAGTAGTGAATGTGAAAGGCAAGCTCGTAGGACGCATCACGATTGATGACGCGATGGACGTGATTACCGAGCAAGCGGAAGAGGATCGTCAAATGATGACGGGTATCTCTGGAGATGTGGAGGAGGACGATAGTGTCTGGATACTGTCCAAAGCTCGTTTGCCTTGGTTGGTTATCGGACTGGTGGGAGGATTGCTTGGGGCTAAATTCATTAGTCTGTTTGAGAAAGATATTGCACTTATTCCCGCCATGGCTTTTTTCATTCCACTCATCACGGCTACAGGAGGAAATGTAGGTATTCAGTCTTCGTCGATAGTGGTACAGGGCTTAGCCAGTTATAATGCCTTTGAAGATTCGTTATTTAAGAAAATGGTCAAAGTACTGTTTGTAGCAGTGGTCAATGGAATCATCTTAGCATTGATTGTATTCGGGATTGTGATCTTCTCCACCTCAGATCAAGCAATGGCGGGTACCGTCGCGATTGCATTGTTTAGCGTGGTGCTTTTGGCTTCTTTCATGGGAACCATCACTCCTTTGATTCTGGATCGGGTAGGTATCAATCCCGCCATGGCATCCGGGCCATTCATTACTACAGCCAATGACCTGCTTGGTTTGACTGTTTATTTTTTAGTTGCACATTTTCTATACGGTTTCTAACCCATGACCAATCATCGCATTTTAATTATCGACGAAATGCACAAGAGCATTTCTCCATTGCTGACAAAGGCTGGCTTTGAGCCAAAATACAAGCCCGACATTACGAGAGAAGAGATTATCAATCACAAGGATCAGTTTGTCGGATTTATTGTGAGAAGTAAGACCACGATTGATCAAGAACTGTTGGCAGGGCAAAAAGAACTGAAGTTTATCGCTCGGGCTGGGGCAGGAGTAGATCAGTGCGATGTAGACTATTTAGCCTCAAGAAACATTGAATTGCTCAACGCACCAGAAGGCAATCGTGATGCCCTAGGTGAACACGTGGTGGGCATGTTGCTTTCATTGTCCAACAATCTCCGGCATGGAGATATGGACGTACGAAACAAGGTCTGGGATAGAGAAGGAAACCGTGGGTTTGAAATCAGTGGCAAGACCGTAGGCCTATTGGGTTATGGTCACATGGGCAGTGCCTTGGCAGAAAAGTTGAGTGGTTTTGGTTGTCGAGTGATCGCCTATGACAAGTACAAGGAAAACTACGGAGACCTGTACGCCGAGCAGGTGGCTATGGAGGACATCTTTGAGCAAGCCGATATTTTCAGTTTGCATGTGCCATTGACAGATGAAACCAGGAACTTGGTGGATCTCGATTATTTCCAGCAATTCAAAAAGCCGATTGTATTCATCAATGCCTCTAGAGGAGAGGTAGTGCCATTAAAGGATTTGTTGGCCGCCATGAAAGATGGAACGGTGCGCATGGCAGCACTGGATGTGTTGGAAAACGAAAAACTTCATTTCTTAACCGATCCGCAAGCCAAAATATTCAATCAATTGATCAAAGATGATCGTGTACTCTTCTCACCCCACGTGGGAGGGTGGTCATTCGAGTCTTATCAGAAAATCAACGAAGTACTGGTTGATAAAATCAAACATCTAAACTTGACCGATGGAAAATAAAAAGGGATGGATTGGAAAACTCCTGATGGAGTTTATCTCGGTAGTATTTGCTGTGCTGCTGGCATTGGGGTTGAATCATTGGAGAGAAGCTAATAACGATCAAAAACTGGCCGAAAGGGCACTGGTGAATATTTTCCTGGAGGTATATACCAATCAAAAAGACGTAGCGGAAGAGCAACTAACCTACGAGGAGCGTCTGGAAGAGGTGAAGGTGTATAAGGACTCCTATGATCAGGGAGAACCAATGAAATACTCTTTGGGATTTAACATCCCCTTACTCAGCGATGCAGCCTGGAATGTGGCCAATTCCACCGGGGCCATCAAAGATTTTGATCAGGACATTTTATTGGATCTCTCCAGTCTTTATGCATTTCAGGAGATGTATCAGAAAAACGGAATCGAATATATGCAGCACATGAATACGGTGGAGTTCAAAAAATCAGAAAACGCAAAAGCCATCATTGACTCCAACTATGGACAACTCCGAACCTTCGAAAACTGGAGTCAAATCCTCTCAGATGCTTATCTGGAATTTATCAAAACCTACGGCTCGAAATATCAGAAGCTATTGCCGGATAGTGTTTTGGTGGAGTAGGTGGGTATAAAGGCCATGTTATGGAGCTTACCTTACTCTCGCAAAATTCTTAATCTCGTTAAGTCGATTCTCGTCAGCAAGTTCCCAGCCTCCATTCTTTTTGTTCCTTAGTTCTATCAATATTAGAGAGTCTTGAGTTACATGAAATGTTTGTTCTAGGTCAGGTGGAAGTTTAGATACGTCATCTACTTCAAACGCGACAGTTTTAGTTAGAACTTTAAGAGTGTTACTGTTCAATTCATATTTTGAGTCAAAAGTCCAGTCGTACTCTCCCATAAAATACTCTACGTCTGTTGAGTTGATGAAAGTTAGAGAGTCGCCATTGAAGAGTTCGGTTCCTTCGGTTGTCCATATACTACTCTCCAAGTTCAACTGAAACTCTTCACAAATACCAAGTTCATAATTCCAACTACCTTCTGAGTCAAGGCATTTGTCGGACTTAATGAATTCATTTACAGCTCTAAATCCAAAGATTCCGCTAATGACTAAAAACGATGTGAAAATTAGAGTTTTTGGTTTCATTTGATCGAGTGATGCGCTCCATAACGCCTGTGCAGGATTATGTGCCTCACAGCCTGATTAAAGCAGAAAGATAGTCGATCCGCGCACAACCCCAAAAGCCTGTTTATCCATTAGCCTCGAATTAGACCTCTAGGGAAACCATGAATGCGTTATCAGTATTTTGTAGATTCCGCGAGGAGCGGTGGTACTGATTCTGGCATTGATTCGATAAGCTCGCAGGGGTATTCGTACCTACATGTTGTAGGTAGTTTGTTCATTGTAAGTGTTCGAAAGTCTTTGAAAAAGTTAACCCGTCAATACCTAATTCCTCCTTTTTGCTTAAATATTGTAATTTATTCATGGGGCCAATTAGTCCATTGTTTGTTTCCCATTCCATTGTTTTCTTAACTGGCAAAATAAAATAATTGGTTTGTCTTGATTTATTACTATTGTAGATGTTGTAGGGGTGTTGTTTTGCGATAATATATTCCTCATTATATCCAACGGAGTAGATTGTCGCGCCGATTAATGTAATATAGGTTTCTCTATCATCTGGAGTATGGTACGCAATGCTCATTTGTTGATGCACGTCCACGGCGATCAAGTAATGATTCTTCACCAGTTCTTCTTTGTATGCAGCTCCACATCTTGTTAGAATTATGACAGTAAAGAGTATGATTAAATATTTGCTAATTGAGTTCATTTATTAGCTAGAACAACCGAATATAAACAATGCACTATATCCGCACTGCATCTATACTGTGATTTAAAATTTTTGATTTTTTTTAAAAGAGCTGCTACCCAAGGATACGACTTTTTCGTAATGGATCAAAATAGCCTCGAGAAAACTATAAGGTTTTCAAAACCTTATAGTTTTGAATCAAATCCATTCCAGTTCCTCCTTCGTCATATCTGAACTTGTATTCTCTCCCGTATTGACCGTAGAAGCGGGTTCGAACATCATGACCCAGGCTTCTTTTTCGGCACTGGGTTGGTGAAGTACCCCTTTGGGTACCACGATCATTTCGCCTTCATCAAGTGTTTCCGTTCTGTCCTTAAACTTGACCTGAATCTGCCCTTTGATAACCTGGAAGAGCTCGTCTTCATGTTCGTGTTTATGCATCTCGAAGGAGCCTTTGAATTTGGCGATTTTCACCAGTTGTCCATTGAGTTCTCCAATGATACGAGGATGCCAGTAGTCGTCAAATAGATTGAATTTTTCTTTGAGGTTTATCTTGTTCATGTGTCTGAGCTTTGTAGGAATTAACTGAGTTATTCGTTTATTTGTTGCAAATAATTCAATCGATTGAGCGAAGCCAAGGACATACTAAAAAAATACTGGGGATACGATACATTTCGACCTTTACAGGAGGAGATCATCGAGTCTGTACTTGCTGGTCAGGACACGCTCGCGCTCTTGCCTACAGGAGGAGGAAAGTCCATCTGCTTCCAAGTGCCCGGTTTGATGCTGGACGGTTTGTGCCTGGTGATTTCTCCATTAATTGCACTGATGCAAGACCAAGTGCAACAACTCAAACAAAGAGGCATTTCAGCCGCCGCGGTGACATCGGGCATGCCCAAAAGAGAAATTGATATCCTGTTGGATAATTGTGTATTCGGAAAAGTGAAGTTTCTCTATGTGTCACCAGAACGTTTGAAATCTGACCTTTTCATTGAGAGATTGAAGAAGATGAATGTGGGGCTCTTGGCAATTGACGAAGCACATTGTATTTCACAGTGGGGTTATGATTTTCGTCCGTCCTATGTGGAGATTGCATCCATCTACGACTATCTATCAGATATCAAAAAAATCGCCCTCACTGCCACGGCTACCGCTGATGTGGCTCATGATATTTGTGAGAAACTCGCATTCGAAGAACCAGCCACTTTCCAAAAGAGTTTTGCTCGGGCCAATCTTTCTTACTCTGCCTTCGAACTTGAAAACAAAGGACCTAAGCTAATCGACATATTAAACAATGTGAAAGGCTCGGCCATCGTGTATGTGAAGAGTCGCCTGGAAACCCAGAACGTGGCTAAATACCTCTACCAGCATGGCATCTCATCGGACTTTTATCATGCAGGGTTAGATCCCGTTACTCGTAACAAAAAACAGGAAGAGTGGATCAAGAACGTTCGGCGTGTGATGGTAGCGACCAATGCTTTCGGCATGGGGATCGACAAGCCGGATGTAAGAGTGGTGGTGCATTTGGATCTGCCTGATTCGTTAGAGGCTTATTATCAGGAAGCAGGGCGAGCCGGACGTGATGAACGAAGTGCTTTTGCAGTCTTACTATACAACCCATCCGATCTATTTCGCTTGAACGAAAGTGAAAAACATAAGAACCCAACACTGGATTATGTGCAACGGGTGTATCAAGCCATTGCTAACTATTTCAAGCTAGCAACTGGCAGTAGCCAATGGCAGAGTTATGATTTTGATCTGAAGCAGTTTGCCTCTACCTACCAGCTCAATCCACGAGAAGCCCACTTTTGTATTCAGAAATTGGAAGAGATGGGTTTGCTACTTCTGAGTGAGAGTTTGAATAAGTCGAGTACGGTCAAGTTTGCACTAGATGGCAACGAAGTCTACAAATTCACTATTTCTAATGGAGCTTACGAACCAGTGATTAAGTCGATGCTTCGGCTTTATGGTGGAGGGCTGTATGCCGATTTCATGAATGTGTCCGAATTTGAAGTGGCCAAACTGAGTAAGCTCTCAAAGAGTGAGGTAATCAAAAAACTACAACTGCTGGAGCAACAGGGTGTGATTGTGTACGACCCTATGAAGACCTTACCACAGCTTACCTATCTCACGCCGAGATTAGAGGTGTCTGCATTGAAAAAATTCTACAACGAAGTAGTCCCTCGCCACCAAGTCATCAAAGAAAAGGTAGAGGCCATGAAGGCTTATGCAGCCAACAAGGAAGGTTGTCGGACACGAATATTTCAGGAGTACTTCAATGAAAAAACTTATCTCAACTGTGGTGTATGTGATGTGTGTATCAAAGCTAAAAAGGAGGAAAAGCTGATCGCTGCACTAGATCAAACCCAAAGTGAAATTCTAGCTCTTGTCACTTCTGGAACCAACTATATCGACGAACTCAAAGACGCTGTAGAAGCTAAAGGAGATTTCGTCTTCACTGAGGCTATCCGAATCTTGATCGATGAAGGCAAGGTAGAGATGGAGGGGTATGATCGGTTAATAATAATATGAAATTTGAATAACATATATATTATTCTTTTAAATTTAGAACTTAATTAATATACGATTTTTTGAGATGAAGATCAACCAAACCAAAGGGAGCCTCATAAAGGCTTCAATCTTGCAAGGGCTATTTTTAGTTGTCCTACTCTTAGGTAATAACTCTATGCTTTTTGCACAATTTACCGCGATTCAAACAGACCTAAGAGGCTTAAGGTCTGGAGGTGTATTGTGGTCAGATTTTGATGTAGATGGAAATCTTGATGTATTCACTTTTGGTGATGATACTTTAGCGAACATTTATTCATCATTTTATACTAATGACAGCCTGTCTTTTACAGAATTTGATGTAGGTATTTTTCCTGATTTATTTGACGGTAGTATTGATTGGGCAGATTTTAACAATGATGGTCATATGGATTTGGCTTTGATTGGTTATTCATCAACTGATGAATCTATAATTACCAAAATACTTACCTACGATTCGGGCTTCAAAGAGTTGAATTATAAATTCGAAGGATTATCAAGAGGCTCCATTGATTGGGGAGACTATAATGGTGATGGCTATAAGGATTTGTTAATGGTAGGGCAGAATAATGAAAGCAATTCTATTACCAAGATTTTTACATATGACCCAGAAAATGATGAGTTTATCAAACTAGAAACATTAGAGGTAACCGGAGCCTCATTTGGCGATGCTGCTTGGGTTGATTTTAATAATGACGGGCTACTTGATTTTATTATTTCAGGATATACGGGTATTACGTACCCAGAGTCTGGTCCACCTTTGATGCACCTCTATGAAAATAATGGAGATGATTTTGAGTTAGTTTTTCAAAATGCTTTCAAAGGGCTTGCCGAAAGTTCAATTGATTGGGGAGATGCTGATTTGGATGGGGATTTAGATTTGTTGGTTACTGGGATGACAGAAGAATATGAACCATTTTCTGGTGTATATATAAATAACATTGACGGATTTGAGCTTTCAGAAATCGAACTACCAGCTATTCTAGAAGGTTTTGGTCAGTGGGGAGATATGGATAATGATGGGGATTTGGATATTCTAATTGCAGGAAATGGTGTAGTTGAAGGCAGGCAGCTTAAAGTATTTGAGAATGAAGAGATGGAGTTTACTGAATTTTTCTCGGGAGAAGGTTTATCTCAGTGTTCTGGGGGTTGGGGTGATTTCGATAATGATGGGCGATTGGATTTATTTGTGAATGGTCAAAAGGAGGATTTAGCCTTGTTGGCCACCGTTTATGTGAATACTGCAGAACTAGATAATGTAAGAAGGGTTCTAAATGAAAGTACTGGGCCAGAAACGCCAATGAATATGGCTGTTGAAAGTGTTGTAGATAATTCTGTGAAGTTGGTCTGGGAGGAGAAAGATGAAACTACTCATTCGATCACTTATAACGTCAAAATTGAGAGTCAGGATGGGTTAATAATTTCACCGCTAAGTCTGGAATCTGGTGTGCGAATGATTGCGGATTTTGGTAATTCAGGAACCCAAACTTTTTTTATTGCAAACCAACTTCAAAAAGGTTCATATAAATGGAGTGTGCAGGCTATCGATGCTGCGTATAATGCTTCTGGGTTTAGTAATCCAGTTTCATTTACTATTGAAAAGGAACTTGTTGTTGATGATAATTCAATTGTTACTGGATTTGACTCTTCAGTAGATAACACACCTTTATTGTTTCCAAATCCATCGTCAGAAAAGATCAGGTTGAGCCTCGAGGGGCCTGTGGATTATAAAATATTTAATCTGTCTGGACTAAAAATTTCTAGCGGGAGCACATTGAATAGTGAAATAGATATTACAATGCTTGGAAGAGGGGAGTATGTTTTGCAATTAATTTCCCCGAACGATCGAAAGAGCATACCTTTCATTAAGAAGTGATTACCGTTATTAATCAACGGTTTAATGAATCAGAATTAAGTTGATTATATTAACGTCTAGATTACACTGGTTAGCCTTTCAGATTAAATACAGATCAACATGAAACATGTACACTTTCTATTTTCTATTGTCTTGTTAGGAATTAGCTGCCAATCGCCTAATCATGAAAAAAGTGTTGCTCCTACTCAGGTCGAAGCAAGTTACCAAGACTTAGTTAGTTTATTCAAAGACTGGAGAGCTTTTGAGGTGCCACCGATGAAAGATGGAAGTCCGGATTACACGGCTGCCACTTTTGAAAAGCGATGGCCTGAATTTAAGCAGTTGCAAAAACAATTACTTGCTATGGACACTTCCGGCTGGGACACAAATGAGAAAGTAGACTGGATGATTGTCTGGGCGGAGATGAATGGCTACGACTTCAATCATCGCATACTCAAACCCTGGGCACGCGACCCGGCTTTTTATTATTCAGTATGGGAAGCACGAAGTGATGTGCCAGCACACGAAGGTCCTACCCATCACGGGATTACGGAAGTGTGGATGTATGATTTTCCTGTAAGTGGAGAAAGAAGAGATCAGTTACTTGCTGATCTGAAAGTCATTCCAGCTTTATTTAAGCAAGCCAAACAAAATCTGACAGGCAATGCTAGAGAATTGTGGATCGCGGGCATCGCCTATATAGACTATCAAAATACTGCCTTGGATAATCTGATGAGTGAAGCAGGAGTGTCGTCAGATGCAGAGTTAGTTCAGGCTATCGAGTTGGCCAAGGAGGCAACTGCAGATTTGGTGAATTGGTTGGAGGAACAATCAGCGTCCAAGACGGGTCCTTCAGGAATTGGTAAAGATAACTACACCTGGTATCTACAGAATGTGCACCTGGTTCCCTTGACTTGGGAAGATGAGGTGATGCTACTTAAGCGAGAATTGGCTCGCGCCTGGTCGTCCCTGAAACTGGAAGAGCACAGGAATCGTGAGTTGCCAGAACTGGTTGAGGTGGATTCCCCTGAAGCTTACGATGCTATGGCAGATGCTGCAGCTAAGAGTCTGATTAATTTTCTGGATCAACAAGAAATTGTCACAGTAAAGGATTATTTCGATCCGGCTTTGCGCGAACACTTGGGCGAGTTTGTACCCAAGGAAAAAAGAAATTTCTTTTTGATTGGAGAGCATTATGATCCGCGGCCATTGTATTCACATTTCTACCATTGGTTCGAATTAGCCAGAATGGATCTAGAGCCTCATGCGAGTAAAATACGCAAAGGCCCGCTGTTGTACAATATTTTTGACTCAAGAAATGAAGGGACCGCTACGGCCGTAGAAGAAATGTTTATGCAAGCAGGTTTGTATGACGATGCACCGAGGGTACGTGAAATAGTCTATATCATGATTGCGCAACGAGCGGCCCGAGGACTTGGTTCGCTATATGCACATGCCAATGATATGACTATGGAAGAGGCTGGTAGTATTCATTCAGAATATACACCTCGAGGTTGGATGAAAACAGAAAAGGAACTGTTGCTGTTTGAACAACATTTGTATTTGAGGCAACCTGGGTACGGGACCAGTTATATCACTGGAAAGTACCTTTTGGAAAATGCCATGGCCGATGTGGCTAGACTTAACGAGTTGGAAGGTAAACCGTTCTTGATTAAAGAATTCTTCGATGAATTAAATAGTATAGGCAATATTCCAATCACGCTTGGTCATTGGGAAATGACGGGAATTCCGCAACACCAGTAGAAAACAAAAAGCCCGCTATCAACTTATGTTAGGGGGCTTTTTTGTTTATGTCAAGGTTGGTTATAAACTTCCTATTATAAAAAATCCAGGTACAAATTCCGCGTCCTGATCCAAAGGATCTGTATTCAACAGAAAGGACCCTCTAAATCCTATGCTGGCCGGTAAGATGTTTAAGAAAGTGTTATCAAAAATGATTTCAAACCCTGTGGAGTTATAATCTGTTTCAAGGTCATCCTGATCGTAAGAACCTTTACCTAAATCATAGAATAAGTTGGCTCTAATTCGCTTGAAGTAAGTGATGCCGAAGAATCCTAAATCTGGGTAGAGTAGTGGAAACCCGTAGTCGGCTGAGAATCTCAAGAAATCGTCATTAATAGGTGTCTTATATCCTCTAGAGTATTGAAAAGCATCTACTTCTTGAAAAATATTGTCCAATGGCTCATATTGATAAGCCCCTGCAAGTTGTAAGGTGTGATTTTTGCCTACACCGGGAAGATATAGGGTGCCAACCCCCACAAATTTATTGTTTGAACTTTCTGTCAGGTTTTCAACAATCTGAGCTGAAAGCGAAACACCTAATCTAGGTGCCAGATTTTGTTGGGCTGTTCTTCGTAAGAATGAGAATGTTAATCTTCCTTCCAGTGTCGAGTAGTTGGTGTCCTCAAACGCGATGTTAGTCTCGTCTATCTCTAGATTGTTGGTAATATGATAATCATATTCAACAGCCGGAGTAAGGGATGTACTGTAGTTGCCTTTGATCCAGGTCAATGGAATCGAAATTGCTCCACCAATCACTGTTTCTGCATACTTTAAATCTGCCAAAGTATCTGCGGGCATCAAATAGTCAGCAGATCTGAAGTTGTGCTCTACACCCAATGTGATCACAGGGAATAATCTTGCATAACTTACCGAAGCACCAAAAAAAGCCCCTTCTTCATTGACATTATAGCCGCCACCAAGGTCAGCTGATATGTCATTGGTGTAGTTATTCATGGTTAATGACAAAGAAGGAGTAACTGGTGATGGGCTCAAACTCCACGAGTGTGCTCGAACACCTCTGAATGGGGATTTTGTGTATTCAGCAGTTTCGTATACTTTGTTGTCTGCCAATGTTAAAATAGTGGCATCTTCGTCTTCGAAGATAGCAGGCGTTTCATCTTGCCACACCATTTGTCTTGGTTCCAAATAGCTAAAGGAGTTTCCAATTGCTTCATTTGAGCGTTTGGCCACCTGGTGCCCCAATTCATCATATACTGCATAATAAATAGACTTTCCATCTTTGCTAACACTTGGGGTGTAGGCACCTACTTGCTCTGAAGTTAGCTGCTCAATTTTCTTGGACCCGTCGAGAGGTGCTCTGAAAATATTATCAATACCCGTATAAGATCCGGTAAAGTAAACGAAGCCGTCGTTTACGCTCATTCCATCAATGGCATGAGAAGTAAATGGAAGGAGTTCGCTTCGATTTCCTGTGGTTAGATCTATTTTTAAAATCGTCAACTGGTTGTCGAGTTTATAAACAGCTAACAGGACATCTTCATTTTCTACATAAGTGATTCTGCCCACAAAATCATCCGCCGTAAAAGTAACAATGACATCTTCTTCTTTGGTGAGAACGTTGAATTTCCGAATGGAAGGCACAAGGTCTGGAGCAAAACGCACGGCATAAACTTCATCAGTGGTTTTACCAAAAATTGGGCTGAAGTAATTGCCTTTTTTAGTGAGCTTAATCCTGTCTGCCTCCAGGCTACTCTTCACATAAATATCCGAATAGCTCTCATTATTTCTTCTTGGATTTTGAGCTCGCTCTGGCCAGACAAATGCGCCATCCTTTGTGTTGAAATATTGCCACAGGTTGAAGCCAGGAGAGAATAATACTTGCTCATTTCCATTAGATATTTCTACAATCTGATCAGTCTGTTGGAAGCTTTTTCTCCAAGCTATAATACTGCCAGAAGCACTTTCTTGAGGGAATGTGTAGTAAGTCACCGTTTTACGCGGCTGACTGATTACTTCTCCTGGTTGTAAATTGGCAGCTGCTTGCTGGTCTTGCCATTGCTTGTCCACTTTATCCCATGCTGCGTAGAATAGCCGGTCACTATTTCTGTATTTTGAATTTCGTTTTATAGCATTGTTGAACGACCAAAAAACACTTTTCCATGCGGTGGCGTCTGCCACTATTTCATTCCATACTTCTGCACCTTCTTCATTTCTGAGAAATGAACATATCGTATACCCTGTTGGGTAATGGCTAGGAAGCTGGGTTTTAAAAGACCCATTTCTGTACTTCTGATATTTATAATCTCGTGATGCTGCAGAGATCGCTCTTTGTTCTTTGGTGAAGTGTGGAAGTCTTCCACGGCCAGCGGCAGAAAACTTAGTTTCAGCCCAAACGGCGTCACCCTCAGAAAACCAATTGGGCATAACTAAATTTTTCCCAAGAGACCATCCCGATTCTCCTTGAAAATACCTTAAGAATTTTGTGAAGCCATGTAAAGAATTACTGTTTTGAAGCACATGGCGATACTCATGAATGGATAAAATATCCAACCATCCAATCGAACCAAAAATTTTCATATTTGAAGGAGGAGTAGTGAAGAATTCACTCCTAAATGGACCTAGACCAACAAAACCATTTGAGACAACGGTTCTGTTTTGGATAAGCAAATTAGGTTTCTTTACAATCGGGCCAATAGTTTCGGTCAATTCAGTTCCCTGATAATTGATCAAATTAGCAATCCGCTGCGCCTGCGCTTCTTTGCCCTGAGGGTAAACTATGTCCACCAGCGGCGATTCTAGTTTTTGCCAATCTTGACCGTTCGCATTTTGTCCAAAACTTGGACCTAATTGGGCAAATGATTGACTCGTTGTAATGGTAATGAGGATGAGTAATAGGTATTTTTTCATAGGTAGATTTAATAAGGTGTCTGTTTCGATAAACAGTTATTCTAAAATAATCAAAGATGAAGGAAAAATGGATAAATCGATGTTACTAAAGTATTATGGACATAACGCTGGTTTCTTAGAAAGAACTAGATAATAATGACCTCTCCCTTGAGTTCATTGATTGAAATGAATCCTTTTATTAGTTAGGCTGAATAGCTCCTTTTATTAAAAATAGTTATTATTCATTATCTTCTTGATTAATAATGGACTAACTGGAGTGACCAAAATAATGCGATTGAAACTAACCTTGTCCACATGTATCCTATTGTACGCCACGTTATTGTGGAGTCAATCAACGTCTGTTAGCCTTAAGAGTTCCATTGCCGATGTTAGTATCTCCCAAATAACAAGTGATGATGGTCTGCCATCCAATAATATAAATTCTGTTTATCAAGATTCAAAAGATCTTATATGGATTACATCCAACAATGGATTTATGATTTATGATGGAGAGAGAATCCAGACCTATGACAAAAGCCGATTAGAATTCTTAAATAATGATGGTTTTTATGCGGTTGCTGAAAATGATGAAGGAACCGTTTTTATCGCTAGCAAGGGCGATGGTATTGTGCAGTTCAAAGGAGGTGTCTTTAATCTCTACCAGCCTAAGGGTGTAGAAATCCCAAAATCGATACGAACACTTTTAGTGGCCTCGGATGGTAGTTTGTACCTAGGATCTAACTATGAAGGAATATACAGAATTAAAAACGACTCCGCTTATAAAGTAACAGACGAGCGATTTGACAGAACTATAATCAGAGTAATTATTGAAGGTTCAAACAAAGATATATGGTTTGGTACAGAAGGGAATGGGTTGAATCACTTGGGTAAATCAGACATCAGGAGTTTAACCACTAAAAATGGGTTATTGAGCAATAATGTAATGTCACTGTTTGAATACGCACGAAGACTTTACGTGGGGACATCAAAAGGATTACAGTGGTTGGATGATCAGCAGAACTTTCATACAGTTTCGCCCCTTGAGAACAACTCAATCAATAGTCTGCTTCTTGATGATTCTGGTATGGTGTGGGTTGGGTCTGAAGGTGGAGTAGCTTGCTGGAATGAGGCTGACAATCGGTTGGAATGGTTTAGGTCAAAGCAAGGTATAGACCTGGTAAGAATTTCGTCCATGATTATGGATGAAGAAAGTAACATATGGCTTTCTTCTAATCGTTCAGGGCTTATTCAGATAAAGGAAAGCCGGGTGTCGAATTTTGTCAAGCCAGACTTGTCGAGCAGCCGGGTTAATATAGTTCATGAATCCTGGAACGGTAATCTCTACATAGGTACTGATGCCAACCAAATTGACGTGTACGATGGGAAGACCTTCCATATTTTACCAGTTAAGACTAATTTAAATGGAAATGGGGTGCGGGATATTTATCATGATCGGGACGGTTCCTTTTGGTTGGCTACTTATTCAGGAATTCTGCACATGGGATCAGATGGAGAACAATTGTTTTCTACCGCCTCAGGAATGCCGGCGGACAACTTTCGTGTAATTCATAAAGATAAAAATGACAATTTTTGGTTCGGAACCAGATCAGGTGGTCTCATTAAATTCAGAAATGGAGAGATCATAAGCGTTTACTCAGATGGTCATGGATTGGAGTCAAATTTTGTTTTTTCTATTGCAGAGTCGGCAAAAGGTGAGATATATGTTGGGACTTTTGGTGGAGGGATGACTATCATTAATCAACAAGGAGATGCTAGAACCTTTCATTTGAGCGATGATGATTCAGGACTGCTGTTTTTTAATATAGATTTCGATGAGGAAGAAAATGCCTATATCACTACCAACAACGGCCCGCTCTTCTTTAAAGGAGATTCTTTGATAGAAGTGAAGCTGCA
Source organism: Reichenbachiella sp. (assembly GCF_965233835.1). Lineage (GTDB taxonomy): Bacteria > Bacteroidota > Bacteroidia > Cytophagales > Cyclobacteriaceae > Reichenbachiella. The sequence continues at coordinate 4,015,739 of NZ_OZ247585.1, read as the reverse complement.
ACAGGACAAAAGAAGCCGCACATTTTTTGATCTTATTATTGATCAGCAGGAACACCTTTGGATCACGACCAATCTTGGAGTTTTGCAATTAAAAAAATCAGATTGGGAGAAGTACTTGAATAACAGGCTGGATCGAGTACCTACATTTACTGTAGATCAAAGTAGCGGAATGAATACAGAAGAATGTACAGGAGCAACAAGGTCTACGATAACTTCTAATGGAAGTATATATGTCCCTACTTTGGGAGGCGCATCTATTATTGATCCATCTACATTTAAACGCAATCAATATCTTCCTAAAGTTAGCATCAGGCAAATGATTGCAGATGATAAAGAAGTGAACATCCATATAAAACCGGCTGAGTGCCAGCCAGGTACGTCAAGGTATAGGTTTGATTTTAGTGTACTCAGTTTCGGTTCTCCCGAGCGGAATCAATTTAAATACAAACTAGAGGGGTACGACAAGGGTTGGAGTGCAGCCACCTATGAGGGAACTGTTGAATACACCAACCTCTCTCCGGGTGATTACACCTTCAAAGTGATTGGAACCAATGACGGTCATGTTTGGAATGAAGAGGGAGATTCTCTTGCATTCACCGTTCATCCATTTTACTATGAAACAACATGGTTTCTAGCATTGTGTATTGGGATCGTATTGTTGACTATTTTCTTGTTCTTTACTTGGCGAGTTGCATTTATCAATAACCAAAACAGAGAACTGAGAAAAGTAAACGCTGAATTAGATCGTTTCGTTTACAGTGCTTCGCACGAAATGCGTTCCCCATTGTCGTCTATACTTGGATTGATAAATGTGGCTTCCTTAGATAAAACACCAAATAAAGAGGAGTACCTGGCTTATATAAAAAACAGTGTAGAGCGTCTAGACTCTTTGCTCCAAGATATTGTGGACCATTCCAAAAACGCCAGGACCGAGTTGGAGATTGCTGCTTTGGATTTGAAGCTGGAAGTGGAGGAGGTTATCGAAGGGTTAACTTACTCTGAGAACTTCCCCAAAATAGAATCCATAATTGAATGTAATGGAGATGGTATGATTCATTCAGATGTAAATCGCCTAAAGATCGTGCTGAATAACCTAATTACTAATGCTTATAAGCACCATTCTCCCGATGATGTTTCTAACCCTTTTGTCAAAGTGGTCATTGATAAAACGGAGGCTGGGGTAAGGCTAACAATAGCTGATAATGGGCCTGGGATACCAGCCGAAGAGCAAGAGAAGGTTTTCAATATGTTTTACCGGGCCACGCACAAGAGTGACGGCACGGGTCTAGGGTTGTATATAGTTAAAGAGATTATTACTAATCTAAACGGATCTATTGAAGTCGACTCTGAAGTAGGAAAAGGAACAACCTTTATAATTGAGCTGGTGGATTTAAGAAATTGAGCTTACGTTTGGGATACTATTTGGTTCTCTCAATAGTAAACTGAACCAGCTGCTCTAATGATTGTCGAGCGGGAGAGTCTGGAAAGGTCTTCAGCATTTGAATGGCGTCAGAGTGATAAGTATTCATCACATCGGTAGCATAAGAGATTCCTTGTTTTTCTTTCACAAAGTCAATCACTTCATTCACTTTTTTCGTGTTTTCGCTGTGCTTTTTGATGATATGCTTGATGTTCTTTTTCTCCGAACTAGTGGCTTGATTTAAGGCGTGAATAAGCGGTAAAGTCATTTTCTTTTCTCGAATATCGATGCCCAGGGGTTTTCCGATTTCCTGCGTGCCATAGTCGAATAGGTCATCTTTAATCTGAAAAGCCATGCCTACTTTCTCACCAAATTCTCCCATGGTTTGCACGGTTGTAGGGTCAGCACCAGTTGAAGCAGCACCCACGGCGCAACAGGCTTTAATCAAACTGGCCGTTTTCTGTCGAATTACTTCGTAATATACCTCTTCTGTGATATCCAGTTTTTTGGCTTTTTCCATTTGAAGCAATTCACCTTCACTCATTTCTCTGATGGCCTCAGAAACTAATTTGAGTAAATCGAAATCTTCATTATCGATGGATAGAAGCATACCTCTCGAAAGAAGAAAATCTCCAACAAGAACAGCAATCTTGTTTTTCCATAGGGCATTCACAGAAAAGAATCCTCTTCGGTAGGTAGAGTCATCCACTACATCGTCGTGCACCAAAGTGGCTGTGTGCAGAAGTTCTATCAGAGAAGCGCCTCGATAAGAAGCCTCCGAAACGGTTCCGGTCGTGGCAGCGCTAAGAAAAACGAATAACGGGCGCATTTGCTTTCCCTTTCGTTTTACAATGTAGGCCATGATTTTGTCCAAGAGCATTACATTGCTTTTCATGGACTGTCTGAACTTTTTTTCAAATTCAGCCATCTCATTGGCTACAGGGGATTGGATGTCTTTTATTCTAAGCGCCATTATTTGGCCGCAAATTAATACAATGACACAATAGACTGAAAATAATTAGAAGGTTCTTGATAATTATTTCGATAATGAGATCAGGATGTTGATATTTGATTTAAAGCATAGGATAGATGATGGTAAAGAAGGAGCAAATTCTACATTCAAAGCATAAAGGCAGAACATTTGGGATCGATTACAGGTATGAACCAGATGGGCAGCAAAAACCGGTCATTCTATTTGTTCACGGATTCAAAGGTTTCAAAGACGCGATGCATTTTAATGCTATTGCTGAGGAGGTTGGCAAACAGGGTTTTGTTTATGTGAAAATGAATATGTCTCATAATGGAGTTACGCCGGATCATCCACAAGACTTTGTAGATCTTGAGGCGTTTGGGAATAATAATTTTAGTATAGAATTAGATGATTTAACAATTGTGATAGACCATATTTCGAATCATCAATTAGATATTTCAAAAAACGAAATTGATATATCTCGACTTTTTTTAGTTGGTCATAGTCGTGGTGGAGCTGTATCTATCTTGAAAGCCTGCGAGGATACCAGAGTTAGGCGATTGGTGACCTGGGCAGCTGTGCCAGACTTGGAGGCTTTTTGGTCGGAGGAGTTCGTTAAAGAATGGAAGGAGAAAGGCGTTCAGTACATCAAAAACGCACGAACACATCAGGATATGCCGCTCTATTATCAGATGGTTGAAGATTTTGAGAAGGATTCTTCACGATTCAGAATTGCCGATCAGTTAGAGAAACTTAATGTTCCATTTTTAGCCATTCATGGTACTGAAGATGAAACGGTACCTGTGGAATCGCTTTTGTTGTTGAAAGGCGCTTACCCTGCGATTCAAACTCATCGGGTAGAAGGGGCAAATCATACCTTTGGAGGGAAGCATCCCTGGACGGCTTCAGAGCTGCCTGAGTTTACCAAGGAATTGGTGAATGAAATGATTGAATTTTTAAAAAGGCCTTGATGCGACCAGTACTGCTAAAATGCTATTTAGGCAAAAGTGGCGATGCACAAAATATGCTGCTATTGTATGATCATACTTTAGTGATCATGTTTAAGGGCAAGCGATCTGATTTCCGACTGTCGAATATCAGAAGCCTAGTGGTCAGCAGAAAGAAGTTGATTATTCCATTGGTGATTGGTGGAATTGGAACCTGTCTGTCCTGGCTGGCATTGTCTCTTGGGTGGTATCACTATCAAAGCAACTTGTTTCTGGTGTTTTTGTTCTTTGCCTGGATGTATTATGGGTTTCTTGGCAAGGACGGATTAGAGCTATTAGAAGGAAAGGAACGTCATGTTTTTCTGATCAAGGCAAACCATTTTGTTTTAAACACATTTATAAATTTTGTGAAAGCTCGGATGTTTCAAAAGCCTCCTGCTCAAGAATCAGTTAGTTTTCATTTAGCCACAAAGGCGAGTTGGGAAGAACAAGAGTTAAGTACGCTGTATACTCACCCGTCTCTTGAGGATGAGGGTTTTATTCATACTTCGTATATCTCGGAATTAAAGACCTCTTACGAGAAATACTTTAACCCAAATGATGAATTGGTGCTAATAGGTATCGACTTGTCGAAAGTGGAGGCAGAAGTCAAAATCAATGAGGTACCCTCAAGAAATGCTCTATTTCCTCACCTATACGGACGACTTAATAAATCAGCGATTGTATGGCTAAGAGCTGTCAATTCCTCGCAAGATTTGGAACAGAAAACTATTGGCTAGATTTGTCGTAATATTACGATTATGGGATTATCAAAGACAGAAAAATTCTCAACACATCAGAATGAATTGGCGGTCATGTCAAAGGCGCTCGGACATCCAGCTCGAATTGCTATTCTTGAATACCTACTGAAGGCCAACAGCTGTATTTGTGGTGATATTGTGGGAGAACTCGGGTTGGCTCAGGCTACTGTTTCACAGCACCTCAAAGAACTTAAAAATCTGGGTATTATTAAAGGTAATATCGAAGGAACCAGTACCTGCTATTGTATTGATTCAGAAAAGTGGGAGGCGATTTCAGAGTCGTTTTCTCAGTTTTTTGCAAAACGTACGGTTTGTGCAGAAGACGGCTGTTGCTAAACTATTTTTTCTCCTTCGGGAGTTTGTCTCTAAGTAGTTGCAGTGCCGCGTGGGCTTTGTGATCTATACCGGCTTTATAGGGATGCTTTTTGTACGACATAGCTTTTTCGTAGTAGAATTCAGCCTTTTCGTATTCCTTACGAGATTCGTAGATGTACCCGGTGTATAGACAGGCTGAAGGAGCAAAGTACCAGTTTTCCTTACCTGCTTTTTTAATTGAGTTCAAGTAGTTGAAAATAGCATCCTGATCTCTGTCTGTCTTGTCATAGAGTCGCCCAAAACGATAAAAATATTCGGACTCCTCTTTTTTGTCAGCTAAAGAGCCTTGTTGAATATCTTCCAGCGCTTGTTTAGCTAAAGTGAAATAGCCGCCATCTGTGGCCAGACGGGCTTTCATCAAAAGCGGATTTGGGTACTCATCTTCTTCCAGCAAACTGTTTGCATTTCTATCGGCGGAGGCCAAAGTCTGACCGGATTCTTTGGCTTTGTTCCAATGGATTTCCGCCATTTTTTCGTTGCCCTCGAGCCAATAACTCAAGAAAATTTTGAACCAGGTATCCTTGATGTAGTTTTTGCCATCGTACTGATTTAGAAACTTGGAAAGGTGATATCTGGCTAATGGGTACTGCTGTTTTTGCATGTAAATATCACCTAGCTTGTAGTAGATGTTGTCTATACGATAATAATCTGAACTGGTGAAAAGGAGCTTACGCAAATTAGGCAAAGCTTGCTCACTTTTTGCATATTTTATTAGGGCTGTATTATATAAGTAGTTGACAACAAGATTGTCTTTGTTTGACCGCCTTAACTCATCTAATAGAGAAAGTGTCTGCTCTTCTTTGTTTAAAATATTAATGGCAATCAATGACTTGATCAGACCGGTTTCAAGCCAGTAGGGATTGTCTGGCTGTATTTTATTGAGCTCTTCCCAGCCTAGGATAGCATTGCCTCGAATACCAAAAAGTTTGAGTACCCAATGATAGCTTTCAGGCACTACGGCAAATAGTACATGAAGGGTTCCGTAGGATTTATAATTGGAAGTGAAGTTAGGGTGCTTTTCGATGTTTTTTTCTATGTAATTGTAAGCCGTTTTTAAAGACATGCCTGCTCTCATATCTTCGTCAAACAGAATTTTCACAATGGCCCACTGGGTTCTTATTTCTGCATTATAGAAGCGCTTATGAGGGTCCGAGTCTTCCATTTCTCTGAGACCATCAAGGTTGTCGTCTTCGCTGTCTTCGTATTCTTTGAACAGCTTTGGGTCCTCTGTTACTAGAATTTCAATAACATCTGCCAGACTTTTTACATAATGATAATGTCCAAGCTGTGCGTGGTTAGGGATAACCTGATTGAGTTTGGTTCGGGCGCTTTCCAGACGAAGTCTCAATACATCGTGATAGGCCTCGTAAATTTCAGGATGATCTTTAATGCTTTGTGCCTGACATGGGGTAAAAGCAAGAAAGGTGAAAAATAAAAAAAGGTGAGACACGCCCACCTTTAATATTGTAATATGTTTTAAAACAGCCTTCAAACTAGCTTATTTCTTTGCCGCTGCTTTTCTTCTTGTTCTTGTTGGCTTTTTCTCTTCTACTACTACTTCTTCTACATCTGCCAATACTCTTCCACAATGCTCACATACAATCAGTTTCTTCTTCTCTCTGATTTCAGCTTGCTTTTGTGGAGGTACGATGTTGAAACATCCGCCACAAGCATCTCTCTTCACAGGAACAACTGCCAATCCGTTTCTCACGTTCTCTCTGATCTTGTTGTAAGACAGGAGTAAACGCTCTTCAATGCCTTTGGATGCTTTTTCTCTTCCTTTGAGTAGTTTATCTTCTTCCTCTTTGCTTTCTGTGGTGATGTTGTCTAGTTCACCTTTCTTGCTGTCAAGGTCCTTTTTTCTTTCTTCAAGAGCATTTTTTGTGTCAGAGATTTCTTCGTTCTTAGCCTCTATGTTAGCGTAAGCTTCTTTTATTCTTTTTTCAAGAATTTGAATCTCCAACTGCTGCAACTCCACCTCTTTGGTGATTGCATCATACTCTCTGTTGTTTCTAACATTCATTTGCTGCTCCTCATATTTAGCGATGAGTTTTTCAGCATCTTTAATGGCAGTCTTGTTGTTAGAAATAGCCAATTCCAATTCCTCGATTTGGCCGTTGTGATTGTTTACCCTAGTTTCATATCCGGCTATCTCATCTTCGAGATCCATCACTTCCTCAGGTAAAGCCCCTCTGACTTTAATTAATTCATCTAATTGTGAATCTATTGACTGTAATTTTGTTAGAGCTTCGAGCTTTTTTGCTACCGTACTTTCCATGTATTTTAAAAGTATTTTATAGGATTTGTATCCACCTCGGATAAATTGAGTGCAATATTAGCGAATTTTTCTTTTAAAAAATTGCAAATCAATTCTTTTGTAAACACCTCACTTTCATAATGTCCGATATCAGATATGATTATTTTTTCTTCGGCATCGAAAAACTCATGGTACTTAAAATCTGCCGTTACAAAAACATCGGCTCCTACTCCTTTGGCATGCCCCAATAGGAAACTTCCAGCTCCTCCACAAACAGCAATTCTTTTCACCTCATTTTTGTGAAAAACGGTGTGCCGAATAACCTTTAAGTTGAATTGTTCTTTAAGGAACGTCATAAATGCCTCAGTCGGCATCGGGGATTCTAATTCTCCCACCATACCTGATCCGACTTCTTGATTTTCATTTTCTAGCGAGGTGAGATAGTAGGCCACCTCTTCGTAGGGATGGGCTTTTTTCAAGGTAGCGACTACCTTGCCTTTTAAGTGAGAGGGAAATATTCCTTCTATTCTGGTTTCTTCAACCATCTCACGTTCATTTTGTTTTCCTACAGTTGGATTTGCCTGATCATTTGGTCTGAATGAGCCCGTTCCTTTTACTTGGAAACTACATTCATCATAGTTGCCAATATGACCGAGGCCAACACTGTAGAGTGCGTCAAGAACTTTCTGTACCTCATTCGAGGGGACAAAGGTTACGATTTTGCTGAGTATCCCAGATTTAGGAGCAAGCGTTTTACAATTTGTCAATCCTATCCGGTCACAAATCATACGATTCACTCCTGTGTTTACGTTGTCGAGATTGGTATGAATACTGAAAATGGCAATGTCATTTTTAATGGCTTTGATGACGGTACGCTCTACATAGTTCTTGCCAGTAAATGACTTTAACCCTTTGAATACTATCGGGTGGTGAGCAATAATCAAATTGACACCTTTATCTATGGCTTCTTGCACTACTTCTTCTGTACAGTCCAAACTAATCAATACTCCTTGAAGTTCTTGCTCTAGGTTGCCTGTGATCAGCCTTGCATTATCATAAGACTCCTGATAGGAAGGAGGAGCCCATTGATTAAGCGCTCCAATAATATCGTTTATTCGCATAGTTTTCTAAAGATAAGTAATCCCTGTGGCTAAATTAATGAGCTAACAAAGATGAGGTTAGTCTTCGGGCGATTAATTTTGAATGATGATTGCAAAATGGAGGTATGTGTGGTGGCCCCTAGCGGTGGTGAACTGGTGTCGAGGTATTTTAAGAAACAGGCTCTTTGAACTCGGCGTCTGGAAGTCTGTAGAGTTTGAAATTCCAGTGGTTTTTGTAGGTTCACTGGTTAATGAACCTGCTGTATCCATTTCCAGATATATACAGCGGTTGCTGAAAGGAGCCCTTCACGTTGATCGTTATAAGATTTCAAATTATCAATTAGAAAAAGAAAAGCAGAAATTGACCTTATATCATTGGCCTTTAAATGCAACGCATACTTTTTGCACAACACATAGGGTGCTAGGTTTGTCGGAATGGTTTCAGTGCAATCCGGATACACCGGCATTTATATTGGATGGAGAATTCGCACAGAATGAAATTCGACCTCAGTTCAGGTTGTTAATCTCGGATTACAATCGTCCATTTATCAATGATGCAATTTTTCCTGTTGGCAATTTGCAGGAGGGCAAAACAGGGGCAAAGCAAGCTGACGCGGTGCTGATTTACAATTCCCCTCAAAATGAAGGTCGTGTAAAATTGGAAAGGTCTTTGCTACCGTATCTGAAAAAGGAGACCCCTGTGTTTTTTATCAGCAATTCATTTGACGCTTTAAACTCATTTAATTCTCCTGAAGAAATAGAATTTATAGCAGATCGTCCTAACTTTGAGCGCTTGATTCTGAACATCTTGCCAAACGCAAATCCAGATAGTGAATAGATTACTCTTTTTCGTTTTTATATGCCTCTCTACTTCTGCTTGGTCGCAATTGCTAGACGATACAACCAAGTTGGTTTATGGACCGACTACCACAAGGTATATTTTTGAAAAGGATTTGATGCGAAGTGATACGTTGTATCATACCATTGACACTGCCATACACAATTTGGAGCGATTTGAATTTAAAGACAAAACGGAAATTGTATATCAGGATCTAGGCAACAATGGTACTGCCTTGCGGCCAATTTATTACTCCGAACCGCAAACCGTAGGGCGAACTACGGGGTTTGAGTCGTATACACCTTATGTGAAAAAGTCAGACGATTTTAAATATTATGATTCAAAGTCTCCCTTTATGGAGTTGAGCGTTGGCTTTGGAGGGAAAGGTAGAAACGTCGTGGATTTCAATTTTTCAAGAAATATCAACGCCCAGTGGAATATAGGTTTCGATGTGCATAAGATATCTTCCTTTAAATTGATTGGCGCCTCATCCCTGAGAGAAACGCAAATTTCAGGAACGGCAGTTGATGCCTATACCTTTCACAGTTCTAAGAATTCGAAGTATCATTTAATGTTTCATGCCTACAAGTTTGAACATGATGCCAGTGAAACGGGCGGCATTAAGTTGCCGGATGATCCCGAAGAACGGGATTATTTTCAATATCAGGATTCAGATATCAAGTTAAGAAATGCTACTAGTTCTGATAATCGAACCCGATTGCATCTTTATCAAGAATACTCCGTGGCCGAATTTTTTGAGGTTTATGCAGTAGCTGAGCGGAATAATGTAGAAAATAAATATGAGGACTATCCTTTGTCTTCGACTACAGATTATTATAATCAATTCTTGATTCGTACCGACTCTACCTTAGATGCCTCCTTGTTTAATGAATGGAAAGTAGAGGCAGGCCTGAAGGGAAGAGCGGGTAAACGTATATTCTACTCGGGTTATGTAAAAAGAAGGGATATAGATTTTAGCTACAGGCATCTGGATACTTTTGGGCATACGGCTGAAAACTACCTGGGAGGGGATATTGTCTTGTATGTAACAAAGAGCAATGCACTCAGTGGTGAAGTAGAAGTAAATGATGGTGGTCAGTACAGGTTTTCTGGTCGATACCAGAACAACTTTCTAAAGGCTGAATATAAGTCTAGCAAATCTCTGCCATCCTTCATGACTGAGCGATATTTCGGTAATCACTATGAATGGTCCAACAACTTTTCTGACATATTATCCAATACGATATCCGGATCTGTGTTTTATGCTTTTCCATTCGTGCGATTAGAACCTGAAGTTAAGATTTCATCTATTGATAATTATGTTTATTTCGGAACGGATAGTTTGCCAGCTCAAAATTCAGCGGTTGCGTTAGTCAACAAGTATTCATTAAAGGCCGATTTTACTGTAGGAAAACATTTCAAATTCGAGAACAGAACGATATTTAATCATGTGGCTGGAGATGGTGCAGATGCTATTCGAACGCCAGACTGGAACTATTTCGGTAAGTGGTACTATGATAACATTGTCTTCAACAATTATATGGAAATGCAACTGGGTTTCAACCTAAGGTGGCAATCCGCATACTACGCGAATGCTTACGACCCAATTACGCAGCAGTTCTACATTCAAAACGATTTTGAGATCCCATCCTTTTGGACGGCAGACCTTTTCTTTGTGATGAAGGCTCAGAAACTGAGTTTATGGGCCAAGTTCAAATATCTCAATCAAAAGAAAGAGGAGGGCTACTTTGAGACGCCGTATTACCCAGGAACCAGGAAGATGATAGACTTGGGGCTAAGGTGGCATTTTTATGATTGATAAGTATGGAGCAGAAGAATAAAACAACACTTGGTCTCAACCTACCCACAGACCCTCGATGGGTCAATATTGCAGAGAAGTCGATTGCCGAAATTTTGATAGATCATGCTTATTGTGAGCAGAAGGCTGCTTCCTCAGGTATTTCATTGATCGTACAATATCCTGAGCACGAAGAGCTGGTGGAAATGCTGACTGACCTTGTGGCCGAGGAGTGGAGTCATTTCGAACGTGTACTCGAAATGATGAAAAAACGTGGGATCAAGCTCGATCGCATGCGAAAGGACGAGTATGTACTGGCTATTTCCAAGATCCTAAAGGGCGGTGGCAGTAGAGAGGATCAACTGGTTGAAAAATTGCTATTGAATGCATTGATCGAAGCACGAAGCTGTGAAAGATTCAAAATTCTACACCAGAACATCCAAGACGAAGAACTAAGTAAATTCTATTTTGAATTGATGGTTTCAGAGGCTGGTCATTACAACAGTTTTCTTGATATGGCTAAGAAGTTTAAACCAGAAGACTATGTGATGAATCGCTGGTCAGAATTTTTGGAAGCAGAAGCTGAAATTCTAAAGAACCTAGAGGTGCGCCCAGATCGGATGCACTAAAGCAGACAAAAAAAGAGGAGCCTCTCGACTCCTCTCCACTTACCCAAAACTAATTTTTGCTAAAATCTATTAATCAACTAATCTAAAATCAGTCGTTAATATTTTTTGGGAATTGCCACCTATCATCACAGCAAATTTGCCAGGCTCAGAGCCAAAAGACAGATCTGCCCGATAGTAGGAGAGTGTTTCGTTATTGATAGTAAACTGGACCTCTTTTTCCTCCCCAGGCTTTAGCGTAATTTTTTCAAAACCTTTTAACTCTTTCACAGGACGAGTAACACTGCCTACATAGTCTCTGATGTAGAGCTGTACTGTTTCCTGTCCATCTACCATTCCGGTATTTTTAACTTTTACTGACGCAGTAATTTGATCCGCTTGATTCATTTCTGAAGATGAGAGTTTTAGATCAGCATACTCGAAAGTGGTATAGCTTAAACCATAACCAAAGGGGTAAAGCGGTGTGTTCGGTGAATCTGTATAATGTGACCAAAACACCATACCAGCATCATGCGGGTTTGTAGTGGGTCGTCCTCCATTTTTATGGTTGTAGTAGATCGGGCACTGTCCCACGTTTCTAGGGAAACTCACTGGAAGTTTTCCTGACGGGTTATAATCCCCAAATAACACGTCAGCGATGGCGTTGCCGGCTTCAGAGCCCAGATGCCATACTTCCAAAATGGCAGGAATATTCTCATCCAATGCAGGAATAGCCAACGAGCGACCATTCATTAGTGTCACCACAATGTTTCTGTTTACCTTGAGCAATTCGTACATCAAATCCAATTGATCACCTTTCAGACCAATGTCTGTTTGACTACGACCTTCGCCAGATTGCCAGCAATCCTCTCCTAGGGCCAGTACTACCACATCTACTTTTTTGGCTAGATTGATAGCGTCTGCAAATCCTGATTGATCTCCTTCTACAAACTCCAATTCATAAACGAACTGTCTTCTTCCTTTTGTCAAGGTATAACCTTGAGCAAAGGTGACGCTGCTCTTGTTGTCAACCGCTTGTTGTATTCCTTCCCATACCGATACGGCACTTCCTTCATTAGCTTGAGCCCTCCAGCTGCCTAAAGGCACATCCTTGTCAGCTGCCAAAGAACCAATTACGGCTATGGATTGTCCTTTCTTGCTAAGTGGAAGAAGGTTGTTTTCATTTTTTAGAAGAACTATTGATTTACGTGCAGCTTCTCTGGCTACTTGTAAGTTTTCTTTGGTTAGTAAATCCGACTTTTCTCTCTCTACATCACTATATCGATAGGGGTTGGCAAATAGACCTAGCTGAAACTTGATGGTCAAGATTCTTCGAACCGCATCATCTAATATCTCTTCACTGATTTTTCCAGATGAAACAAGCTCTTCAAGAGAGTTTTCATAGATATGAGCTTCCATATCCATGTCGCTACCAGCGGTTAACGCTTTATATCCAGCTTCCAGTGTGTCAGCAGCAAAACCGTGAGTGATCATTTCTCCAATAGAACCCCAATCTGATACTACAAATCCATTTTGGTAGTTCCACGCTCCTTTGAGTAATTCTCGTTGAAGCAGCTCACTGCCGTTGGCAGGCACACCACCTATTTCATTAAATGAGTTCATGAATGAGGCAACACCCGCTTCACTGGCGGCCTTAAATGGAGGCAATACCATGTTGTATAGCGTCTGCATACTGATATCCACAGTGTTATAGTCTCGACCAGCTTCAGCAAAACCGTAGGCAGCAAAATGTTTGGCACAGGCTGCTATAGTAGCTTTGTTTGAGAGATCCCCACCTTGAAACCCTTCAATCCATGCTTTGGACATATAAGAAGCTAAATAAGGATCTTCACCAGGACTTTCCATCATCCGTCCCCATCGTGCATCACGAGCTATATCCATCATGGGTGCGAAAGTCCAATTGATTCCTGAGGCGGAGGCTTCTTTGGCCGCAACCTCTGCGCCGGATTTGGCTATTTCTGCGTCCCAGCTGGCAGCCTGCGCTAAAGGAATCGGCATCATGGTTTTATAACCATGTATAACATCATATCCAAAGAGTAGGGGAATACCCAGACGACTATTTTCTATGGCTAGTTTTTGAGCTTCTCTGGTACCTTCTGCAGTGATTACGTTGAGCATAGCTCCAACACGTCCACTCTTAATATTCTCAAACTTTTTTTGGTTGTCAACGTCTTCAGGTACAGGTCCGGTGAACTCCCAGCTACCAGCATATAGATTGAGCTGTCCTGCTTTCTCCTCAATGGTCATTAAGGAAAGAAGACTATCTACTTCTGCTTCGAAAGGAGCTGAAGCATTGGAGTTGGAAGTGCTATTTCTACACGCTGAGAGCGCGATAGTCACAATGGCTATGGCCAGTTGTACTTTCATACCGTTCTGTTCTTAAAATTTGATAAACAAATAAAGATTAAAGTATAGAGTGAGAGCAATGGGAAATGTCACAATAAAGGAAGGCAGATTTATCATACACCTTTTATACTTTTGAATTAAGCTTAATTAAAGAATATGTCTGAGCATGTTGTTTTTTTCTCTTCGGCACCTGAGTTTGGTCAGTGGTTAGCAGAGCATCATCAGCAACTAACGGAGCAATGGGTGGGGTTTTATAAAGTGAAATCCGGAAGACCTTCTATGACCTGGTCAGAGTCCGTGGATCAAGCACTTTGTTATGGTTGGATTGATGGGCTCAGAAAATCTATCGATGAGGAGAGTTATAAAATTCGTTTTACACCACGCAAACCAAAAAGTCATTGGAGTGCAGTGAATTTGGAAAAGATGAAGCACCTTATCGCTGAAGATTTGGTGTCTCCTGCAGGCATGGCTATTTACAAGAAACGGGATAAAGAAAATGCAAGGAAAGCATCCTTCGAACAGAAGGAAATTAAGCTTCATAAAGAATACGAGGATCAGCTTCGTGCCAACGACTTGGCCTGGACTTTCTTCAATGAGTTACCACCTTCTATAAAGAAACCCACCGTGTGGTGGGTCATAAGTGCAAAACAAGAAGCTACTCGCCAGCGCCGTTTGGCAAAAATGATTGAATGCTCAGCACAAGGTGAGCGTATTCCTCTTCTCAAGTGGAACAAAAAGAAGTAGAAAGGACTATCAATCCGATCCACCCCAAAGGTAACCAACACGAAAGCTTAGAAAATTCACATCTCCAGATAATTGATATCCGGCATTGAAGTCAAACTTTTTGATCCTTGCGCCAACAGCGGGAATGACAACAAATTCGTCAAAATCGCCAAAATAATAACCTGTTCGGGTTTCCAAATAGAGTGGGCCTAACAAACTGAGTTTTATACCTGCCAGTAAGTCCCAGGCAGTTGCATCTTCAAGTTCGGAGCCATCTAGATCATCTCCAGTAAACATAGAATATCCGAATTGGCCGACAACGGCTATTTTGCTGAGTTTGGCTTCGAAGTTAGCGTTGACACCAAAACCGCCTTTATAAACATCTCCAAAGTCGCCAGTCGGGACTAAGACGGAAACAGAGTTGCCATAATTGAGTTTTTGTGCTAAAACATTTGGGGTAGCTATGCAGCTGATGAGCAAGCCAATGATAAATGCATGAGTTAGGTTTTTCATAGTTATTTTACTTTACGATAATCAAAAAATTCAGTTAATTCTTTCATTGGCCCATCGGTCGTTTCCATTTTGAGATCTTCCCATTCGATAAGGTAGATTTTATCTCGAGTGTCAAAGTAGTATTTCATAAACAGTTCGTAAGATTTCACCTTAAACTGTTTCACTTTTTGAGGGGTATCGTTTTTGAAGATGACGTGCATCAGCCGGTTTGCTTTTTTGTTAATGTGAGCGTGTCCTTTGGTGTCAGTTAAAAAGTGATACTTCCGTGGAAGAGACTTTTCATCATACATGAAACTAACAACCAGAAGGTTCTCATCTTCAGATTCTATTTCCCAGCTGTCCGCAATGATGGAGGCATTAATTCCATCTTTTTTCGTGTTGTGGTTTTTGTAAAATGTTTTGTATTCTTTCTTAGTTGGAGCTCGACCATCGTGTTCCAGGATGATCCATTTTTCAGATACCGGCAGTTTGGGATCAAACTTCCCTAGTTGTGTAGTCGTGTCTTGTCCTACAATTTGATGTACTCGTGCCTCGAATAGAAAGGAAGCGTTGGCGTCTTTCAATCCAGCTTCCAAATCTTCTGGAGTCACATTGAATTGACTCATATACACTGATACGGGTTTGTCTTGGGCGGTAGTAACAGTTTGAAAGAGAAATAAAGAGAGTGTGAAAATTAGTAGTTTTTTCATGGTTATGTTTTGATTGGATAATTAAGTTAATAGCGTTTTGGTAGCTTTGAAAGTAATTTGTACGATATGTTGAAAACTACACCATGGTAAAAGAAGCATGTATTAAAAGTTTTGAAGGAGCAAAAAAAGCTGAAGAATTGGGAGCTACTCAAATTGAGCTTTGCGGAAGGTTGGATTTAGATGGGATTACCCCAGATATGTCGTTGGTGGAAGAGGTATTAAATAGCCTCTCCATTCATACGAAAGTGATGGTTCGGCCGAGGGGGGGAGATTTTGTCTATACGGAAGAAGAGATAGATGTAATGGCTGTTACTATAGAGTTTTTAAAGAAGATGGACGTGCAAGAAATTGTACTAGGCCTTCTCACCAAGCAAAACAATATTGACCTCTTAGCCACAAAAAAACTGGCTGAACTAGCCGCACCAATGAAAGTCACTTTTCACAAGGCGATTGATGAATTAAAAGACCCAGTAGAAGGAGTAAGGCAACTGCTCTCCATTCCTGAAATCACAGGGGTGCTTACGTCAGGAGGAAAGCCCACAGCTAAAGAAGGAGCAAAGGTGATCAAAAGAATGATTGATGCTGGCCAAGGCAAAATTCAAATTATTGCTGCAGGTAAAGTGACAAATACTAATCTTGATGATATAGATGAACTAATTAGTGCAGATGCCTATCATGGGAAGTTAATCGTAGGGGAGTTGGGGTGAGGGGATTCCCCAACCATTGACATAATTGGTTGGCCTTCTCTTATAAAATAAGCAAGTCTCCTCTCGGGAGGGGACTTGACTTTCATTGGGTGTGCGAAAAAGAAAAAGGCCGCTCTCGTTAGAACGGCCTTTAGATACTAAATCAAACAATTGTATTTTTGGATTTGCGCTTAATTAAAGAGCGTATTGGTTTTTGCTAATCAAATGATCAGCGATTTCTCTTCTTAGCTGCTTGATGTTTACAGGATTCATTTTGGTAAACCTTTTCAATCCCATCAACATTACTTTTTGTTCGTCTCCGGTAGCGAATGAAGCTATCGCGTCTTTACCCGCTTTGTTGATTTTCTCAACAGCTTCATACAAATACACTTTGGCAGCGTTTACTTGCATTTTGGTAGCTTCTTCGCCATTCATGCTCACTAATTTTTCTGCTCTCAAAAGCGCTGACTCCGCTGCGTAGATTTCAATCATCATGTCTGCTGCATTCATCATGATCTCTTGTTCTTCTTCCAGCTTTGGGCCAAAAGTCTGTGCTGCTTTACCAGCCACCATCAAGACTGCCTTTTTCAATTTTTTCAAGACATCTTTTTCTTCAGCGAATGGCTTTGAAAGGTCAGGAACTTCGAAAGAAGGCACCGAAACCAATTCTTTCGCAACTGCCATGGCAGGCTCCATAATATTCAATTCTCCTTTCATTGCTCGCTTCATGATCATTCCGACCATCAACATCCTGTTGATTTCATTGGTGCCTTCATAAATTCTTGTAATACGTGCATCTCTATAGGCTCTAGCCATTGGCGCCTCTTCTGAGAATCCCATGCCACCATACACCTGTACGCCTTGGTCTACTACATAGTCTAGCATTTCAGATCCATGTATTTTGATAATTGCACATTCTATAGAGAACTGCTCAAAACTCTTCAATTTTGCTTCAGCAGGATCAATGCCTCTGCCAATCATATCTTCGATCTTGTCGTCAATATTTTGTCCACCTCTGTAGGCGGCAGATTCAGTTACCCAGGTTTTGATTGCCATTTCAGCCAATTTGTGCTTGATCGCACCAAAGCTGGAAATAGGCGTGTTGAACTGCTTTCTTTCATTGGCATAATTGGTTGACTGTGAGATTACTTCCTTACATCCTCCGATCACACCAGCACCTAATTTGATTCTGCCAATGTTCAAAATATTTACTGCGATTTTGAAACCATTCTCTCGTTCCGAAAGCATGTTTTCAACGGGAACCTTACAGTCGTTGAAGAAAATCTGACGAGTAGAAGAGCCTTTAATGCCCAACTTCACTTCCTCGTCATTCATAGTGATACCACCATAAGTTTTTTCTACCAAGAAGGCGGTCAATTTCTTGTCGTCCTCGATTTTTGCAAATACGATCAAAAGATCAGCGAATCCACCATTAGAGATCCACATTTTTTGTCCATTAATTACATAGTGTTTGCCATCTGCTGTCAATTCCGCTTTGGTTTTGCCGGAGTTGGCATCTGATCCTGCATCAGGTTCTGTTAGACAGTAACATGATTTCCACTCACCTGTGGCTAACTTGGGTAAATATTTTTTCTTTTGCTCTTCATTGCCATAGTAGAGTACGGGCAAAGTTCCAATGCCTGTGTGTGCACCGTAAGCTGTAGAGAAAGACCCTGTAGCTCCGATTTCGTCTGCAATAAGCATTGAGGTGTTGAAGTTCATGCCCAGTCCGCCATATTCTTCTGGAATAGACACACCTAGTAGCCCGAGCTCACCAGCCTTTTCCATGAGCGAAGGCATGAGCCCCTCTTCTTGCTTTTCAATTTTTTCTATGTTAGGGTTGATTTCCTTTTCAATGAAATCCTGAGTAGCCTGAGCCATCATCTTTTGCTCTTCGGAAAACTCCTCTCTGATGAAGATGTCTTCTGCCTGTGATTCTTTGATGAGAAATTCTCCTCCTCGAATCGATCTTTTTTCCGCTGTGGTTTCCATATCTTTTTCTTTATTAATGCTTAAAGTTAATGACTTTTCTTTTGTTATGCATGCATAACAAATTCAAATATATAAAAAAATAGTATGCATGCATAACAAATTGAGTTTCTTTTTTTAGAAATCAGCAAAAAGCCGACATATATGAGTTTTACACAACCGCTTGTATCTACAAAGTTCCATTCTTCAAAACCGAAGCTGGTTTGTAATAAGAAAGGGTTATCTAGTACTAACCATTAGAACAAACTCAAACTTAAACACTCGGTCATGCTCAAGAATTACATCAAAATTGCCATTCGAAATTTATTTAAGCACAAAGCTTTTAGCCTGATTAACATCGTCGGCCTGGCCGGTGGTTTGACTTGTTGCTTGCTCATTTTTGTATTTGTCAATGACGAATTGAGTTATGACAAATTTCAGAGTAAGAAGGATCGAATCTATCGGTTGCAGTACTTTATTCAAGAATTTAACATTGGTAGGGTACCTCCTGTATTTGCCGAGCATCTCAATGACTTCTTTCCTGAAGTTGAAAAAACTACCAGACTCTTTACAAGGGGAATCAGCGTGCAAGTAGGTGGAGCGAATGGCGAGATGAAAAAGTTTGAGGAGGAAAACTTCTTCTTCACGGATTCGTCTACATTCGAAATTTTTGATTTCGAATTTTTAGAGGGGGCTACAGAACTACCACTGCAAGAACCGTTTACTGCTATCATCACTGATCAATTGGCAAAGAAATATTTTGGTAATCAATCTGCTATTGGTCAAACCATAAAAATGGAAGGTAAGCCATTTCGTGTGACGGCGGTAGTGGCTGAATATCCTACCAACTCTCACTTTCATTTCAATGCTTTGGTGCCTTATCAAAATATGTATGATCTGGAGCCGGAGCCGTTGGCTACAGGCTTGCGCCAAAATTTTAAACTTAACTGGATGGTGTCACATTC
Source organism: Reichenbachiella sp. (assembly GCF_965233835.1). Classification (GTDB taxonomy): domain Bacteria; phylum Bacteroidota; class Bacteroidia; order Cytophagales; family Cyclobacteriaceae; genus Reichenbachiella. The sequence goes on along the minus strand of NZ_OZ247585.1, from coordinate 3,996,718 downwards.
GCCGACTTATGTGCTGCTAAAAGAAGGCGCAGACCCCGAAGCCGTGAATACCCGATTTGCAGACTTTGTGACGGAAAAAATCCCTGAAAATATGCAGAAGGGCCAATCCTTCAAGATTCAACCTTTGCTGGATATTCATTTGAATGATGAAGTGGGTGCACAGCTAGAACCATCGGGCAGCAGGGTATTCCTTTTTGTGTTTATGGCGGTTGGCGCTTTGACACTCCTGATAGCCTGCATCAATTTCGTGAATTTGTCTACCGCGCGATCGCTTCAGCGTACCAAAGAGATAGGCATGCGAAAAGTGATGGGTGCCTGGAAAGGTAGCTTGGTTACTCAATTTCTAGGAGAGTCCTTTGTGACGGCAGGAGTAGCAGCCATAGTGGCCTATCTTTCGTCAGTATTTTTATTACCCATTCTTAATGAGGTGACAGGCAAGGAACTGGAGTTAGGTGCACTATATCGCCCAGAGATTCTTCTTGGTTTTATAGGGTTGTTCTTAATCACGAGTTTATTGGCTGGACTGTATCCGGCATTTTTTGCGACCAGGATATCGCCAATCTATAGCCTGAAAGGTTTGAGTGGTAGTGATGCTAAGGGAGGGCTGTCGTTCAGGAAAGGATTGATTGTGATTCAGTTTTCGATTTCTATTCTTTTAATATCAGGTACGCTGATTGTCTATGACCAGTTGAGTTTTTTGCAAAACAAGCCTTTGGGTTTGAATAAGGATCATATGATTACTGCTCCAGTGATGAGTGCCAACTTTAACAATGTGTTTGGCGCGGTGAGTGAAGACAAACGAAAAGCCATGGATGCTTTCGAAACAGAGCTGACCAGTATACCTGGTGTACTTGCCAGTACCTTGTCAGCCGGAATCCCGGGAGCAGGTGTTGCACATAGAAACGTCATCCCTGACGGTTTTACAGCAGAAGATAATCTGCTGGCACCTGTGCTTTCTGTAGACTTTGATTTTATTAGTACTTATGGCATCCAGATCATAGCTGGGCGCGATTTTTCAGAGGAATTTGAAACGGATCCACAAGCTGCCTTTATCGTCAATGAAACAGCCATAGATACCTACGGCTTTGGTTCGCCGGAAGAGGCACTAGGCAAATCTATCAATGTAGAAGGTAAAATAGGTAAGGTAGTGGGCGTGGCTAAGGATTTCAATTTTATGCCCTTGTCGCAAGCGCTGGGCCCAATGATAGTAGATATCCGAGTACCGGCTTTCACTCATTTTTCCTTTAAGATTCATAATCAAAATATACCGGAGACTTTAAGTGCGATTGAAATGGTATGGAATAAACACTTTCCTACTGAGACATTTGATGCCCAGTTTTTAGACGAACAACTGCAACAAAGCTATGGTGAGCAAGAGCAGCTGGGTAAGCTTATTGGTAATTTCTCCATTTTGGCGATTCTTATTTCTTGCCTTGGTTCTTATGGTATGATCATGTTTATTGCCGGACAAAAGATGAAGGAGGTAGGCATACGAAAGGTGCTTGGCGCTTCGGTTTCGGGATTGGTATTGCTCTTATCGCAGCGGTTTGTGTTACTCGCTTTGGGTGCGATGCTGATCGCCATTCCTGCCGCTTATTATCTGGCCAACTCATGGTTGGATGAGTTCGCTTATCGCGTAGATATCTCTTATTGGAATTTTGGTATCGCCAGTCTAGTCACTATCGCTTTGGTTTTGGCGACTATCAGCTTCCAGTCTATTCGTACGGCTAGGGCCAATCCGGTGAAGTCTTTGAGGCAGGAGTAGCCTTGTATAAACCTATATGGTTTGAAAACCTTAAAGGTTTGTTTTCCTATACTTCGCCGGAGTAGTCCCTGTTGCTTTTTTGAATGCGGCATATGCTACGGATGGTGACTGAAAGCCTGACTCTTCCATTAAGGCCTGTAGTGTATAGTTGCCGGCTTTTGGTTCTTTCAGTTTTTTCATCAAGTCTTTAACTCTATAGTGATTTACAAAGTCAAAGAAGTTTTGATTCATTCCTTGATTGAGTGTTTGAGAAATTACACGACTGTGTAAACTGGCCTTGTCGGCCAACTCAGTAATGGTCAATTTTGGATTTGTATAAAGAGCTTTGTTGGTGATCGCAGATTCAATTTTTTCCTTGTAAAGTAGAAGGTCTTCTTTAGATAATTTCGATTGGTTATAACTGGTGAGTTTAACGAACAGTTCAGGATTCTTGAAGGTTTTATAACCCAAGTAGCAGGTAAGAATTGCAAATCCTAAGGTCAGATTAAGGCCTATTGCATCAAGTACTTTTTCCACTAAGACGGAATAGACCAACAGAGATAATCGAAAAATTAAAATGGTCAAGAATAAGGCTAGTATAATTTTAATCCAACTTAGATCATGCTTCTCGAGATTTGAGAAATTTTGTTTGGCATGTTGGTTATAGGTTCTAATTAATGAAAATGAAGCTACGATATACCCGAGCCATTGAAGTACGAATGTGAGAAATGCAAAATGGTTTATCCTACTCATATCTTCTGGCCAGAAGAGGAGGCCTCGACTCAAAATCAAAACTGCATACAAAAGGAAGGGCATAAAGTGAATGAGCCATCTATAGTTTATCAAGTCTGATATCCTGCTTTTAACGAATAAATAAATGGCTGGACCCATCAGCAGCAAGGCACCATTGGAAATTTGCTGATAAAAATCCATGGCATCCATATAGTAGGAAAGTCGGATAATGGTATTGAATGTGGTGAGTGCGATAGCTATCAACAACAAGGATAGCATTCTGTTTGATGTGCGATAAGATGTTTTTTGATTCCAAAGTAGGATGGCAAGGAAAACGCTAAGACCAAAAAATATGGCGTTGATTAAAATTGACACATCATGAATCACTATCATAATTCAATTTTACACAAATATTTTATTCGGATACCTGTATTCGAACATCTGAATACTTAAAAAGATCGCTGTTCGTAAGAATTGGTCGTTGATTTGGGCATTATCAAAAAATCAAAAAATGTATTTCAACAAAATGTTATCTAACACCTGTTTATTTTTTCTGTTGTGGAGTTGTAGTGAGAAAGATCTGATCAAAACAACTGTATTGACTAGTAGTGGAAATGAAATTTCTATGGACGGCATCTGGCGCTCTAATTGTATTGACTTTACTGATTTTAGATTGAACGAGACTTTTGACTTTGATGGCAAGGGTCTTATCATTACTATTCATCAATATACTGGAGAGACTTGCGAAAATTCTGATGCGACCGAAACTGTCACTATTATTTTTCAAACCCTTGAAACCATTATAGCTCAACTGAATGGGTCTGCCGTGGTTGCCAACAAGGTGAAAGGCACACAAACATCGAGCAGTGACAACAAATCCAGTGAATTCAAACAGACGTTCTATGTCGATGATGCATCAGGAGTGAATGTCTTATATCATGGAATCTTTGGGGATGATGGCGGTAAATTATCTTCCGACGGTTATCCTGTGCAATTGCATCCGTTCGCTATTGTGAAGGAGTAGTTCTATTTAAACCTATAGGGTTTACTGTTGTTAATTACCCCTTCAATTTATCCTTAAATACTTTTTTAAACTTCTCTACTTTGGGACGAATCACAAAGTTGCAGTAGGGCTGTGAGCCGTTGAGGCTGAAGTACTCCTGGTGGTAGTCTTCGGCAGGGTAGAACGTGTCTGCGGCGGTGATCTCGGTGACGATCGGGTCGCTCCAGGCACCCGAATCATTCAGTTGGGTTTTGTATTCAGTAGCCAGTTTCTTTTGTTCCTCATTGTGATAAAACACGGCCGAGCGATATTGTGTGCCCACATCATTACCCTGACGGTTGAGGGTGGTAGGGTTATGTGTTTTCCAGAAAACCTCTAGCAATTCATCGAATGTGATCACAGCCGGATCATAAGTGATTTGTAAAACCTCAGCATGACCTGTCGTACCCGAACAAACTTCTTTGTAGGTAGGGTCTTTTACTTCTCCACCCATGTAGCCGGATACGGCTTTTGATACTCCTTTTAATTCCTGAAATATGGCCTCTGTACACCAGAAGCAGCCATTGCCGAAAGTTGCTATTCCCATGTTTTTAGTTTGTGCTGAAAGCGTGTGGGCAAATATGAATAATAAAATGAAAATCTGAATATGCATAGTAAAAGGGTTTGTTGCAGATACGGGAAATTATCAATGAAGGGTGAGATTTGGTTCGGTGCCTTTTGGAAAGCGTCATCCCACGGCGATAGTCCGGGGGATCTGTATGGTAGGACATCAGGTGTCAGAGAACCTTCTGCAAATCATCGGCAGATTGCCCGTATCCCGATAGCTATCGGGACGGACAATGACGAGGTGAAAAGTGCTATCGATCCAACCAATCTTTGAATTGAGCGACTTTATCTCGAGAGACGATCAGATCATCGGCATTGAAATGGTGCAATTCCAATTTAAGTCGGCTGTTGGAGTAGGTGATGATGTCTTTGATGCCGTCGATATGGATCAAATATTTTCTATTGATCCTAAAAAAGGACTTGGGGTCTACTGCTTCTTGAATTTGATCCAAGGTGAAGTCTATGATGTACCTCTTGCTTTCTTTGGATAGAAGATAGGTCGCTTTGTTCTCACTCAGAAAAATCTCGACCTCTTCTGTCAGTACCGATTTTAGATGTTCACCTACTTTGATCACAAATCGCTCCTTGTAGGATTTGTTTTGTTGTTGCATCAGTTGCATGAGTGCGGATACATCTACTGATGGAGTGCTTGACTGCTTTTGCTTGTTGAACTTATCTAGGGCTCGCTGCAAATCAGCCTCCATCATGGGCTTGAGAAGATAATCGACACTGTTGACTTTGAAGGCATCAATAGCGTATTGATCGTAGGCTGTCGTGAAGATGATTGGACAGTCGATTTCCACTTGCTTGAAGATTTCAAAACTCAAACCATCCGCCAGTTGGATGTCGAAAAATGCAAGATCAGGAGAGGTATTGGTTTGAAACCATTCTACCACGGACTGAACAGAATCTAAATGTTCAACCACCTGAATCGTCTTGTCCAATTCGTTCAGCAGTTGGATCAATCGATCTGCCGCTATGCCCTCGTCTTCTACAATTAGTACCTTCATGATTCTAGTGTAAGGATGGGCACGGTCACTTTGAAAACATTTGCAGAAGGTGCTACTTCCACTTTTTGATCAGATAACATTTCATATCGAGAAATGATGTTGCTTAACCCCAATCCACTGGAGTCTTGTTTCGCTTTTTGAATAGGGTTGATGTTGTTTTCAATACTAACGAATCCGTTGTTCCTTTCTATAGATATTTTGAGTTGATTCTTTTTCGAAATTTCATTGTGTTTGATACAGTTTTCAATGAGCATTTGTAGCGTTACCGGTGGTACAGATTCGTTTGAATCAAAATTTTCCATGTTTATATATTCCACTACGAAATTATCCCCAAACCGAATAGTGTTGAGGTAAACAAAGGACTTAAGAAAGTCGACTTCAGTTTGTAATGGTACCACTTCGTCGTTTTGATGATCCAGCACATAGCGATAGACCTGAGAGAGCTTTTGAATAAAGTCTACCGCCTTGCCTTGATCCGCATAGACCAATGAGGTTAAAGCATTCAAACTATTGAAGAGGAAGTGCGGGTTGACCTGTGTCTTGAGTGTTTCGAATTTAGATTTAAGGTTTTCGTTTTTCAGACGCTCCACGTCGATGGCTGCTTGTCTCCATTCTAAAAAGAAGCCCCTGCCATGGCCCCATAAGGCTATTACCACAGTGATAACCATCGGGACCAGAAGCATGCCGAAAATGCTCTGATTTTCAACTACTTTAGAAAAACGTACGTCCAGGACAAACTCAACAAAACAATAAATAATGATTAGTGAAACGATGGGTGTATAAGTGAAGATGGCCAGAATGCCAATCGACATACGTTGGACTGGATGATCGAGCCACGTCCATCGCTTGTCTATCCAATAGATAATAATATTATGGCCATTAGAAATCAGACTCCAAAAGGCATACGATACACCCCAACTTTGCATGAAAGTAATGTAATCTCCTTCTCTAAGATTATGGAAATCGTAAAAAATGGTGATTACCAATGCTCCAAGAAATGGAATGGTAAACCAAGTCTGGATGAGTGCCTTGGGGTCTTTCGAAATACTGCTACAATAATTGATGTCTGACATGATTCGAGTTAAAGTTGCAAAATAATGGAGGCTGGCCTAAAAGCGAAATGACAAGTAATTCATCGTCATAGGCGAGAGATTCTGAGTTCTAGAAATACCCTCAGAGTTCCTTGCAAAAGAACTCTGAGGGGTTTGAAACTTCTGTAAGATCTCCCCTGATACCTACTTTACTCCTGAGATTCGGTTTTTGCTAATGCCGTTTCGCATTGTTGTTTGTACTGCTTGGCACTATAGATCCCCCAACTTGGAGCTATACTTGACTCTGGCTTTTCAGATTCAAATAGGGCGATGGATTTGTCTACCAATGCGCAGGCATCTCCTACGCCTGTTCCAAAAAACTGAGCGGTTCCAAATAGCATTTGTCCCATAAAGAGATTAGCTCGAGGGTTGTTTGGATTTAATTCCATTGCTTTTCCAAAATCCGCCATGATCTTTGGCGATAATGTTTGGCCTCTCGTGCCTGGATCTACACCTATTTTTATCATATTGATAAAGCCTTGTAGGGCAATAAGTTCTGAATTGTTTTCTGAAAGCGTAGAGGCCTTGCTCAATGAAACCAGGGCTTGGTCCAATGCCTTGTCCTTAGTTTGTAAGTCATCAATTTTAAATGCTTTGAATACATAGGACAGCGAAGCGTAATAATAAGGCTCCCATTCTGAACTTTCTGCCTGGCCTATACGGTCAAATTTATTGGCGGAGGCATCCAGCGCTTCCAGACTTTCTGCCTGGAATATGCCTGGAATGCTGGCCTCCATGGTTTTTATATATTTTTTGTTTTGTCCATTGGCAAACATGGCCGCAAATACAAGGACGATAAGAATGTTTAGAGATTTCATAGTATGATGTTTAGTTGAGTTATTTGATTTTGATTTCAATTTGTTTGTTGCCATTCACTTCGAATTGACTTTCGTTGAAATCGGCGGGACCGAACATGCCACGGGCATCATTCGAAAAGCCATAGGCTTCAGTTGGGATTCCAAAGGCACCAGTGTCCAATTCACCGTTAGCATTGGCATCATGAATGACGGCAACGGCATACGTGCCTTCTGGAAGGTCTTTGAATTCGACTTTTACTTCAGCAGTATTATCAATCGATACTTGTTGCTTCTGGCCTTTTTTGAGCCAGTTGCCTTCAGAGTCGAAGAGTGTAACTTCGAGTACACCGTCTGTGTTTTTCATGTTTTTGATGACAACAGTTAGTTCGTTTTGACCATCTGCTGCGAGTATAGAAAGTGTGGCTACCACAATTCCCAATACAGTTAAAATTGACTTTTTCATGAGTTTCTATTTGTTATAAATTTTCAAGGTTGTTTTTGTTCTTGTCTTTGGTCAGGGTAATGAACACCCCGAGGAAATAAAATCTTTTGGCCGGCTGTCCCACAGGTCTCGATTCATAGACGCCATTTGCATTAGGATTGTCTGCATAGTCGTACCCGAATACATTGTCGCGTCCTAGTAGGTTGGTTGCGGAGGCGTAGATGATGAAGTTAGGCTTGAATAAGTAAGCGAAGTTGAAGCTCAAGTCCGAGTAATGTTTGGTTTGACTTCCATTGAAATCATCTATGTTGGGGTCGTCGTATGGTCGACCATTGTTGTAGGTAAAAGAAGCCCCTACCTGGGTTCTAAGGTCGGGCAACCAGTGCTTATACACTATTGCGAAGTTGTGACCTGCCGCGAATGTGGGCTGAGCTTGGTATGGAAAGTCACGGAAGTCTCGCTCTGTATCAATATAGGAGTAAGAAACCCAGTAATCTACATTTTTGAAGGTTTTGCTGTCTCTCCAGAAGAGATCAATACCTCTGGCATAGCCACCACCGTTGTTGTTGAAAGTGGTTGGGTTATATGGGTCATTACCATCAAATTTCACCAAGTCATCATAATTTTTGTAATAAACCTCTGAGCGAAAGGTTCTGCCATTGTTGATAGTCTGATAGCTGAGCATGTAGTGATCGGCCCGTTCGAAACTCATTTGCTGTGAGCGGAGCAAGAGGTCTCGTGTTGGCATCTGGTGAAACTTTCCGTAGGCCCATGACAGCTGCGCATTTTCTCCGGTTTTCAAAGCCATAGATAGTCTCGGAGAGAGCGCACTTTCGCTGAAAAGAGAATAGTGTGAATAGCGCAATCCACCACGAATGGTCAAGCTATTGGTCAGGTAGTAGTCAGCTTCGGCAAACCCAGCTGAAAGATGATTGGTGTAGTCAGGAGTAAATGTGCCTCCATTTTCAATGACTGTTTTTTCTTCGTGCTTCGTGCTCATGATTTCGCCGCCTACTTTTATAGAAAGACTGTTGATGTCAGAAGTGAAGTAGCCTTTGGTATGTACACTATTTTGGGTGTCTTTCACATGAGCCTCATTAAAGATCACATCAGTATAGGTTCTTCCGTAGGAGGTGCCTACATAAGCTGTGCTGTTTTCTCCTATAGCCCTTCTGTAACTTGTGTTTAGGTAAAAATTGTTATTGCCCATGTCTGTATGATCATAGCCTGTTTGATTCAAACTTTCCTGATTGATTACAAAGGCGCTGTGGTCGTAATTGGCATACACTTTTAGCATGTCGTTTTTACTCAGTTTCTGACGGAGCATGAATGTGCCACTTTGTGATGTGTATCCATCCTCCCAGTCGTAGGCCTGGTCTACAAGATTCATATAGGGATCAAGGTTGGTGTAATTCACCTGGCCAAATGCAGAACCATTTTCCCACTTTTGAGTGTGTGAGGCATCTACACCCACAGTCATAAAGGACAGGTCTGTTCTGGTTTCGTCGGCGATGTCATTCGAATTCAGAGACAGTACTGAAGACAAGGCCTGACCATACTCGGCTGAATAACCTCCGGTGCTAAAGAAAGTTCCCTTGAATAGGAAAGGAGAGAATCTACTTCTGGATGGAACATTATTAGGAGCTGGTGTGTAAAAGCTGTGAACCAAAATACCATCTATGAAAGCCTGGGTTTCCGCAGCAGTACCACCGCGCACGAATAGCCTTCCTGATTCACCATTGGTAGAAGTGCCAGGAAGTTTACTTAGTGCACCAGGGATATCAGCGAGAGCACCTGCAGTCATTGCAATGTCTAGTGGTTTCAGAACCACTGCTTTTTTCTCATCGCTGGCTTCGAAGCTGCCTGCAGTGATGGTCACCCCCGAGAGTCGGTTCACTTCTTCTTTCAACTCCAGGTTGAGAGTAAATGACTTGGATAAGTCGACGATCTGCTCATGCTTTTTGTATCCGATAAAACTAGCCACCAAGGTTTGTTGTCCTGATTCGTAAGTGTCAAACGAATAGTTGCCGTTCATATCGGTGGTGGCACCATCGTAGGTGTCTTTGATAAATACATTAACCCCAGGGAGGCCTTCGCCGGTAGGGTCAGTGATTCGTCCTTTGATCGTAGTAGCTTCGGTGAGTAGTGAAGCGCCTATTAAGATTAGTGTTAAAATTGATTTGGTCATCTGAGTTTTAATTTTTTGATGCTTCAAAACTCAGAATAGCTGATTGTAAATAGAATTGTAAATCGGTAAGTCGGGGATTGGTATGGATGAACCGTGGAATATTGGAGATGAATCGGAACAGGCTAAGCTGTATTGATTAGAAATCCGGTTTCACCGAATTGTTTAATTAATAAATTGAAAAAAAGTCCTGCCAATCGGCAGGACTTTTACAGCATTAAACCCCAAAGTCTTAGGCGGCTAGTTTCTCCTTAGATTGGAGTTCTAGTTCTATCGCTTCTAATTTCTTTTGTTCATCCACAGCTGCTGCTTCGTCTGCCTCAGAAAACTTGACTCCGAGTCCTAGCAAACTGATCGCTACTACGGCCATGCCGAAATACATGAAACTGTTTTCTAGTGTTGAACCGCTTCTGAGGAGAAATTGTGCATACATCACTGCACCTACATTTCCTCCAGCGCCGACGATACCGGCTACTGCTCCTAATGATTTTTTGTTGATAAATGGAACCACAGAGTAGGTAGCTCCTTCAGCCATTTGAACGAATAACGAGAAAATGATCATGGTGACAATTGCCAAGCCAAGCATGTCCATTCTGGAAAACAGAATTAAGGCTAAGCCTTCTACGAAAAGCACCATCACGAGCCATTTCACTCTTCCACTCAATCCACCTATTTTGGAGAAACGATCACCTAACCAGCCACCCATCGAACGAGCAAATAAGTTCATCAGTCCGAACAATGCCGCTATCATTCCAGCCGTGGTTTCGTTGAGCTCAAACTTAGTCTGATAGTAAGTGGCTGCTCGTCCATTTACGAATAGCTCAAGTCCAAAACAAGCACCATAGATGGCAAACAAGATCCATACTCTTTTGTCTTTTACGGCTGAGACAAATAAGCCTGATTCGCCTTCAATAGCTTGTGGTTTTTCTTCCGGAGCTTCGTCGAAGTTGCCTTTTGGGGTGTCCTTAGTGTACTTCCAGTATAAGAAAGCTACACCTAGCATGATGATGGCTGGTACAAACATCGCAGGTCTCCATTTCGAGAGTTCTGATTCTGCAAATCCCAAGGCTAACATCCCAGAGGCGATTAAGGGCATGAGAGCTTGAGTGACACCTCCACCAAGATTTCCCCATCCAGCAGTGGTGGCGTTGGCAATACCTACAACGTTGGGAGCAAACATTTTTGTGGTGTGATATTGGGTGATAACAAATGAAGCACCGATCACTCCGATCGCCATTCTTGAGATCAGGTAAGTTTCCCAGTTGTAGGCAAAGGATGAACCTGCTACTACAATGGCTCCAAATATGAGTAAGTAGGTATAGCTTTTTCTAGGCCCTATTTTGTCGCAAAGGTTTCCTATCAGTAAGCGAGCAAAAATGGTGACGCCTACTGAGGCAATGAAGGCTGTAATCTTTTGTGCTTTGGTCAGGTCCATGTCAGGCCCGATGGTAGAGTTCATCAGTGGTGCATGTGCAAACCAACCAAAGAAGCACAGGAAGAAAGCGATCCAGCTTAGGTGGAAGGTTCTCATTTGAGTTGATCTAAAATCAAAGAGGTTGATTTTAGTTGCTTTTTCTAATGATAGAGGAATGTTCATAGTAGATACTAGTTAGCGTTTGATTTACGTAGTTGATTTTGGTGAATTACGTATTTGATTTCACAAAACTAGGTAGCGGTGAAGCACATTAAAATGGCAGATATCAGTACTAAGTCACCTTTTAGACAACTCAGAAACTGCCAAAAAACAGGGAATGGGGGTTGTGTTACCTCCAAACCGAACAGTAATTGACGAATAAAAATCGTGGACTTTTGATCTTTGATTCAAATCATCTAAATTATCTAAAGCATTCATGAGAAATCACTCAATCAGCAATTGAGGAAATTAATTATTTAAGAGCATTCGTTTTGCGAAGCTCAATACAGATTGTACAACCTATACCACTATTGCTATGAGTCAATTGACAGATTTTTTACAGAAACTATTTGAGACTTCGGACTGGCCACCACGCTGGATTTGTGGAGAATGGTCTAGTTTTCATGGATGGCTATATATCACCAGTGACTTTGCTATCTGGTTAGCTTATTTTATCATTCCTGTTATTATCATTTACTTTATTCAAAGGCGACCGGATATTCCTTTCTTGCCAGTTTTCTGGTTGTTTGGAGCTTTCATCATTTTTTGTGGTGCTACCCATATTTTAGATGCCCTGATGTTTTGGTGGCCTGCTTATAGACTCAGCGCAATGGTTCGTTTTTTTACCGCCATTGTAAGTTTTGTTACAGTCTTTGCGTTGATCAGGGATTTACCTAAACTTTTACAGATTACCTCATTAAATACAGAAAGGGACCAACCTGACAACATCGACCAATACAAATCAAAAATTGAAGCATTGGAAAAAGAATTGTCAGAGCTAAAATCCAAAGGGTGAAAAAGCAATCACATTATCAGGATTGGATCCAAATGTTGATCCTGACCTTTTTTGCCTTGTTTATAACATCAATGGTTTTCATTGCTGATATATTTGTACCACTGGGAGTGGCTGTAGGAGCAATGTACTGTATTGTGATATTTTATAGCTGGCTACTACCGGGTAGATTAACTCCAATTTATACGGGTATTTTTTGCACAGTGCTCATTGTATTGGGCCTTGTTTTTGCTCAATCCCGAGCGGCATCAGATGAAATTTTTGGGGTGAATAGAGTCATATCGGTAATCGTAATATGGGTCTGCACCGCCTTGGTAATGATGGCAAAAAATGGCTTTAAAAGCCTTGAAGAGGCGCGAGACCAGTTGGAGCAGCGTGTAAAGGAAAGAACCAAAGAACTGAGTGAAAAGCAGCGAATCATTGAGCTCAGTAACGAAAGATATAAGTCCCTACTAGAAAGTGCGCCAGATGCCATGGTAATTGCAGAACGTAATGGTACGGTGCAACTGATCAATCAACAAATTACCAACTTGTTTGGCTATGAAAAAGATGAGCTCCTGGGTACAAGTGTAGAACGATTGATTCCTGAACGATATAGAAGACTTTATAAAGGCCATAGCAGCGGTTTTTTCGATATTCCTGATATTGAACAGCAGGGGAAAGGAGTGGAGTTGATTGGTAGGAAAAAGTCGGGCGAAGAATTTCCAATAGAAGTGTCACTAAGTCCGCTTGAAACAGATGATGGGGCTTTGGTGAGTGCTGCCATTCGAGATATTACTTTTCGCAAGGATGCAGAGGACTCTATGGAATTGTTTAGTCAACAATTGCAAAATAAGAATAAAGAACTAGAGCAGTTTACCTATGTAGCTTCACATGACTTGCAAGAACCCTTACGGACAATTACCAGCTTTTCGGAAATGTTGGTGGAGAAGTATAAGAACCAGTTTGATGAAACCGGGAAAAAGAGTTTACAGTTCATTTTAGACGCTACAGGCCGAATGAGTCAGTTGATTAAGGGATTGCTGGATTATGGTCGGTTAGGAAAAAGCGAAGCCAAAGAAAATATCAATTGCAATGATTTGATGGCTGATCTTAAGAAAGATTTGACTACTGGATTAGAGGAATCTAAGACTAAACTGGATGTCAGTGACTTACCATCAGTGAATGGTTATCCAGTGGAACTACGACTGTTGTTGCAAAATCTCATTTCAAACGCTATGAAGTTTCGAAAACCGGAGGAGACTCCGGTTATTCAAATAAAGGCTAAGAAAAAAAGGGGGGAAGTTGTGTTCTCTGTCAAAGACAATGGGATTGGAATAGCAGACGAACATCGTGAACGAATTTTTGAAATTTTTCAGCGCTTGCATAATAAGAATAAATATGAAGGGACCGGCATAGGCTTGGCTCACTGTCGTAAAATTGTTGAATTACACGGAGGACAAATCTGGGTAGAATCTGAGCCTGATATGGGCAGCTCTTTTTATTTTTCAATACCTAAATAAACTAACCATGAAAAAATTGAATTGTGTATTACTAATAGACGATGATGAACCGACCAATTTTCTGAATGAGATGATTATTGCTCAGCTGAACTGTACAGAATCCATTGTAGCGGTTCAAAGTGGGCAAGAAGCCTTAGATTATTTGTGTGCTAAAGAGGGTGGGCAATACCCACAACCTGACTTGATCCTATTGGACATCAATATGCCTGGAATGAACGGCTGGGAGTTTTTGGAAAGATATAAAGGGCTGGATACATCACAAAAAGGGAAAGTGATTATCATGATGCTGACTACTTCCCTGAACCCCGATGATGAGGCTAAAGCACACGGAATTACAGACATCAAATCATTTATGAAAAAACCGCTTACCAAGGAAGCTTTTCAGAAGGTACTTAGTCAGTATTTTTCAGACTGATTAAAATTCAAATCTAGCTAGATCAAGTTTTTCACTACATGTAGTGATGTCAGGCTTAATTAATCACTAGCGTTAGCTAGTGATTATTTTTCTATTTCACTAACAATAGCGATTGCACCGCTGCAGTTGTCAAACGTACATTTGCATTCTATTTATAATGATTCTAAATAATAGAAATGCAAAAGGTATTGTGGTTTTGGATTGGGTTTCAATTTGTGGTGTTACCTACCATTGGTCAGACTATCAATGGAACTGTTTCGGATGAAAATGGAGAGTCAATACCTGGAAGTACCGTCCTATTAACGGGTACTACTAATGGGAGTATTACCGATATCAATGGAAGGTTTGTTTTACAAAACATTCCAGTAGGCTCACACCAAATAAAAGTTTCAGCTCTTGGTCATATTGGACAAACTAAAACGGTAGAAATTGAATTGGGCCAATCAGTCGAGCTGATTTTTAAATTAAAATCCGATGCGACTAGTCTGGAGGAAGTGACCATTTATGGCAAGTCTGAGGCTACCATAGTTCGTGAACAGGCCTATGCTGTAGCTGTGGTGGAGGCCAAGGAATTCAAAAATGTAAGTGCAGATGTCAATCAGATCCTGAATCGAGTGTCTGGAATCAATATTCGCCAGAGCGGAGGTATGGGTTCCAATTTCAACTTATCACTCAATGGATTGTCAGGAAACCGTGTTAGGACTTTCATCAATGGCATTCCGATGGACTACTTTGGCTCTTCTTTGAGTCTCAATAATTTCCCGGCTAACCTTATCAGTACGATAGAAATTTATAAAGGAGCGGTTCCGATTCATTTGTCATCTGATGCGTTGGGTGGTTCCATAAATATTATTACAGACACAAGACCAATTAGCTATCTCGACGCCTCATACTCGTTAGGCTCATTCAATACACATATTGCAGCGGTCAATGCACAATGGCACCATGCAAATACGGGCTTTACACTGCGTGTTAAAACCTATTTCAATCATTCGGATAACGATTACCCGATAGACATCAACTTGCTTGATGTAGAATCGGGTAAACTGGCTGAAGAAACTACGGAGGTCAAAAGATTTCATGATGCCTATACTTCCAAGATGGCTTGGGTTGAAGCAGGAGTAATGAATAAACCTTTCGCGGACGAACTAATGATTGGCACCGTGGTATCAGACAATCATAAAGAAATCCAACAGAATCCTTATGCAACGGGAGTTTCTTCATTTCCGGTAGGGGAAGCGTTTGCAGCATCCGATATTAATATTTTCAATCTAAGCTATCGTAAAAAGAACCTTTTTGTTGAGAATCTAAATGCACGTGCCTATGTCGTTTACCTAAAGTCCAAGGAAGAGTATCAGGACATCAGCCCAAACAGATATGATTGGTTTGGCAACTATGAAGCCGATGTGCATCCTACCACAGGTGAACTAGGCAGGAAGACTCACTTTTTCCTGAATAGGGAAAACTATCTGGCTAATCTAAACTCGGAATACCAATTGGCCCCTGCTCATAAAGTATCTGCGAGTTATTCGCTAAACAGATTGGAATTACAAGGGGAAGACGACTATCAGCCACAAAACAACACGCAATACAACACACCGAACATAGTTACTAAGCAGGTCATTGGTTTGGCTTACACCAATCAAATGTTGGATGATCGATTGAGAACGACTTTGTTTGCCAAGCGCTATCAATACGATTTGAAATCAAACAATTCCAGCTATACGGGCGATGAGGACAACTATTTTGAAACACACAATTCAAAGTTGGGGTATGGTATAGCTTCTACATTCTTTTTGAGAGAAAGCCTTCAGTTTAAAGCATCGTTCGAAAGAGCCTTTCGATTTCCTGAGTCTGTAGAAATGTATGGAGATGGACTGAGCGTGATTCCAAATCCTACCTTAGAACCCGAAACCAGCAATAACTTTAACCTTGGGGTACGGCTCAACAAGCAGACACCAACCAGTGGCTATGTGGCAGAAGCCAATGTGTTTGTACGGGACTCCAGGGACTACATTCGATTTGAGCCTAGAATGAACCGAAGCACTTATGTCAATGACCCTAAGGTGATGGCGACTGGTTTGGATTTATCCATGAACTATCAAATAGATGGAAACTGGAATGTAGGCTTAGGAGGCACCTATTTGGACCTTAGGAATAACGATGAAACGTCCTCGGTATATCAGGACAGGCTACCCAACGAACCTTATCTGTTTGGTAACTTGATTATCACTTATCGAATGAGGGATTTATTGGGGCTGAACAACGAGTTGACACTAACCAATGTCAATCGATATGTGCATGAGTTCTATCTCAATTGGCCTAGCCTGGCTGCTACAGGCAAATCCGTGATACCGACCAGATTCACTAATGACCTTCAACTGACCTACAGCCTGAAGCAAGGCACCTATAACGTTTCTTTTTTAGTAGCCAATGTATTTGATGCAGACGTCTACGACAATTTCAATCAACAAAACCCGGGAAGATCTTTCAACCTCAAGCTAAGATATTTCATAAGTAAAAATTAATTAAAGAATAAAAATGAAAAAGCAATTTTTGAATATAGCAGTAGTATTGTTTTTAAGTATTGCAGTACTGGCCTCATGTTCTGATGATAACGATTCAGCTGTAAGTGCACAGTTCGTATTGGGTATAGAGGCAGCTACAGGCACTGACATCGTTGTGGCTGTAGATACGATTACGTCTGGTACTATTTCACCAGTTGGTGAAGGTATTGAGCAGCCTGTATGGATGTCATATTATCAAATCGGAAAAACACTAGTAACGACCGGATATAGTAGTGACAACACCCTAACCGGCTATCGCATCGTTGGCGAAGAGTTGACCAATTTAGGATCATTAGTTACTGAGTTGGGTATATATGGTGTGGTAGAAGTAGATGAAACTACTGCTATCGCTATTGGGGTAACTAGAGCAGGATATGAGGAGCGTGTATTTTATACGATTGACTTAGAAGATATCAGTATTAAGAGCAGATTCAGTACCAAAATTGACGAGAGACAAGAAGAAGGTTTGGTTGCCTGGCCTACAGGTGTAGCCATTGAGAATGATAAAATGTATGTGGCTTATTACCTGATGGGAGCTGGTGAAGAAGAAGATGCCCCAGCTTTCTCAACCCCTAATTCGAATCAGGCCAGAGTAGCTATCTACTCTTACCCGGAAATGGAGTTTGAAAAAATCATTACAGATGATCGTACCACCGATATCGGATTGTATTCAGGAGAAAACAGTTTAATCAAAACAGACAGAGGAGATTTGTATACTTACTCTACTTCTGCTTTAGCCAGCGGATTTGCTCCAACGCCGGACAACCCATCTGGCTTCTTGAGAATCAATAGCGGTACAACAACATTTGATGAAGACTATTTCTTCAACTTCGAAGAGAAAAGTGGAGGCTATAAATTGAACAATGTAGTGTATGCCGGAGGCAATAAAGCCGTGGTGAGAATGGCCAAAGAAGACGACACCAATGCAGACTACCTATGGGCAACCTATGGGCCAAACATTGACAGTAAGCTAGCCATCTGTGAAATGGCTATAGTGGACCTTGAAGCACAAACAGTAACTAAACTGGACATTCCGACACATGGTGGAGAATGGGGCATGGCCAATTTGTACTATGATGGCAAAGTGTATGTCAATGTATCCAATGCAGATGAGGCATACATCTATGAGATTGACCCTGCGACTGCAACTGCCACCAAAGGTGCCAAAGTAGACGGCAATTGGACGAAAGGCTTTGCGGCTTTGTAAAAAAGCAACGTCATTACACGGTGAGACGATAGGAGCATCCGGGTAATCTGCCTGAAGGAAGTGGATTACCCAGATGAATACTCCTTTGTCGAATTCACTGGGTAATGACGTTGGATTTTGTTTGACTTTAGTAAAAAGAATATCAATGAAAAAAGCATTAATAATCTCACTTTTAGTAATCGCTACTCTACCGGTTTCCGCCCACTACCTCTGGATAGAAACTGACGCCACCGGCCAACTGAATCAGGAGCAAGAAATCAAAGTCCACTTCGGAGAATACACCTATGGCGTGATAGAAAAAGTAGGTGGAGAGGGCTTCAATGCTGTTAAGAATTTTAAGCTGTTTGTGGTCGACCCAAAAGGAAAAAGGACAGCACTGAAAGTGGCAGCTCAGGAGGATCACTATCTGGCTACTTTCACCCCAAAGAAAAAAGGCACTTACACCGTAGTGCTTGACAATGACCAAATCGATGTCATAGACTATACTCAATATGACTTCGGGATTTTTCGTACTCATTACAATTCCATAGCCAAGGTGCAAGTAGGAAGCGAAGATACCGAAACAGCGACTCAAAATGAGGAAGGAATCGCCCTTCAGCGGATGACTGCTGACTCAGGGATTCAACTCTTAGTAACCTACAAAGGGCAGCCTTTGACGGCAAACGAGGTCAAGGTATTCGTGGCAGATCAATGGTCTAAAACTCTGGAAACTGATGAGCAGGGCATCGTATCGTTTGACTTGCCATGGGAGAGCAAGTACATTGTGGAGACGACGATCAAAGAAGAGGTGCGCGGTCAGTTTCGAGGCCAGGACTATGAATTCATCTGGCACTGTGCCACCACTTGCATCATCAACTAATTCTTCAACATGATTACGCTATCGGTGTTTCTTGTATTTATAGGGTTCTTAACTCTCTACTTGGGCTCTAAAAGACAGGAGTTGAATTTTGACTGGCCTATTGTACGCTGGGTGCAAAGGCAAGGGATCAACTCCAAAGGAGCAGGGGTAGCGTTCTTTTTGTTGGCGGCACTGCTTTCTGTACAAATTTGGGGACTGGGTGCCGGTCTCCTTTTTTTCTTTGTGCAATTGATGACCATTGGAAGCTTGATAGTTCTCTTGACTCCATTGAATGTCTTGAACTATAAGTTTGTGGCCAGCCTGGTTGTAGCTTCTTTCGTTTTCGAATTATTGATTTACTGATATGCCAGCCAATAAAAAACACCTGACCAAACCACTGCATCAGCGTATAGCAAAAATTTCAGCAGCTATCCTTGGCGGCTACCTGGTAACTATGTCTCTTCATCTTGCCTTGGCGCAATGGTTGGATCGTACAACGGTACTCATCACTGCCACATTCACGGGGTTCATACTTTGGGCGGTGCTGATGGTGGTAGCTTTTTTAGGTAAAAATGGCTGGAAAACCTGGGGTATTTATTTGTTGCTCACTGCCGTTTTTATGGGTGTAGTTTATGTAGGGAAGTTGTATTTACCAGAATCAATATAGGGATGAGTAAGAGAATTTATAATGTGCTGTTTCACTTGCATACCGTCAGTGGTATTGTGATTAGCGTGATTTTGTATGTCATCTTTTTTGCGGGATCGTTCTCTTTTTTTAGAGACGAAATCGCGAATTGGGAGCGCAACCATGCGGTAGAAAATTCGGAACAAATCTCTATGAATTTGGATGGCGCCCTCGATTCGCTAGATGAAAAATACGCACTGCATGGCAGGAACATTTCCATCTCTCGGCATCATACAGAGCGTAGGATTGCAGTAAGCCTGGATCCTTCTCAGGACAGTTTGGCCGAAGAGGAAGGAAAGGCCAAGCATTTCTTTTATCAGGATACCGAGACGCTGCAAACGGCTGATTATGTTAGTTCTTATTCGTTGGGAGAGTTTT
Organism: Reichenbachiella sp.; assembly: GCF_965233835.1. Classification (GTDB taxonomy): domain Bacteria; phylum Bacteroidota; class Bacteroidia; order Cytophagales; family Cyclobacteriaceae; genus Reichenbachiella. The sequence goes on along the minus strand of NZ_OZ247585.1, from coordinate 3,977,090 downwards.
TGTATCGGCTACACTTCTTTGCCCAGGTTCCCTACCCGTATGGTTATTATTTGTCTGGCTTTACCGCCTTCTTATTTCTGTTTGCTATCATCACGGGGATTCTGGTGCATTGGGACAAAATCATTTCCAATTTTTATTTGTTTAGGCCCTGGGCCAAACTAAAAACTTTGTGGACGGATGCGCATACCGCACTCGGCACCATCGGTTTACCTTTTCAATTTGTCTATGCAGTCACTGGTGCCTTTTTTATGATCAAGGCGGTGCTTATTGCGCCGAGCGTGTTCATGCTTTACGACGGAGACGAATCTGCCCTTTACGAGGATTTGGGCTATGGTGAACCTGAGATCGAATACTTGGGGCAGGCGTTGATCGCAGACTACAGCGTCAATGCCTTAGTTGAACAAACCCAAAAGGACTGGCCAGCATTTACTGTAAACCATCTGCACATTTTCAACTATGGAGATGCCAATATGCACATCGCCGTGGAGGGAGAAACTCATAGTGATGCTAAATTTACAGGCCCAGGCAAACGGCTATATGAAGTCGCGAGTGGTGAATGGGTAGAAGAACAAAACCCATTCGAGGCGGCCAGTTATAAAGATGGAGTAATGAATATCCTGTATCGTTTGCATTATGGTGACTATGGCGGATACGCACTCAAATTGGTCTCTTTTGTCTTGGGTATCATATCCTGCTTTGTCATTGCCTCTGGCGTCATGATCTGGTTGGTGGCTCGTCGCAAAAAGAATGTGCCGGAGAAGCGGCGTAAATTCAATGAACGTGTAGCTCGGGTTTATCTCGCTATTTGCCTGAGTATGTATCCGGTGACAGCCCTTACTTTCATGGCCGTAAAAACCATAGGGCACGGAATGACCTTTCTGTACCAATTCTACTTTGTTACGTGGCTAATTGTTTCGGTCTTTTTGATCTGGAAAAAGGACTTGAACTTTATGAACCGTACGACTTTGTTGTCAGGAAGTATTATAGGCTTTTTCATTCCCATAGTCAATGGACTCACCTCGGGCGCGTGGCTTTGGGATTCGCTACGGGATGGACATTTTCAGGTACTTTTCATAGATGTCTTTTGGTTGATGCTATCAGTGACTACTTTTTGGGCGTGGTTGAAGGTTACAAACAAGAAGTCGGATAAGCTCGGGACAGAGACCCGAAAGGTTGAAGCCAAAATCATTGAAAAGTCACCAACAAGTATCGAAAGGATAGCCGAACCCGTGTGACTCTGTTTTGCGGCTGGTTATTATATTTACTCGATAGTCAATGGGTAAATAATTTTCATGAATTCTGATGGATTCAATTTCGTGGACTCCTTGCACCAGACTTTGGTGTTGGAAAAAGGAGACTTTTTCATTCGGCAAGGCCAGATGAATCAGAAGATTTGTGGAATTGAACAAGGCGTGATCAGAGGATTTGTATATGATCAGGAAGGCCATGAAGTCACCACACATTTTTACCATGAGGGTGATATCATATCTGGCAATTTCATTCCTAATGTAGCTGCTACTATCAACCTACAAGCCGTAGAAAGGACCACTATCTCCATGGCCAATTTCTCCGAAGTGATGTCTCATGTCAATAAGAATCAGGAAATCACAGATATCATCAACCGAGCCTTTGAAAAGATGAATCAACGACTGCAATCTCGCTTGGTCGCATTAGTCAATTTGAACTCTCTGGAGAAATACAAACTGTTTTTAGAAGAGTATCCTAACCTGATCAATCGCATTCCTCACTACTTGGTCGCTAATTTTCTAGGCATCACACCTACCCAACTCAGCCGTGCTCGTAAGCGGTTTTCTCAACAAATGTAAATGCAATTGAGACTGGCGTTCGTCAATTTTGCCTCATGAAATGTTTAATCATAGCCCTATTACTACTAGGGTGCAAAAAATCGGATATCATGAGTATAGCATCTTTTATGGCTGAAAAAGTCAGTCAAACCGCCTCGTTTGTTATTGAGGAAACTATTGAAACAGTCTTTCCTTTATTTGATGCCTTTGAGGAGCGCAAATGGGAGAAGGGTTGGAACCCAAAATTAATTTATCCCGAAACTGAGGTGATCGAAGTAGGTACTACTTTTTCTGTAGATGGACGCGGAGAAGAAGGCTCGTACTTGTGGCGTGTCATTCAATTCGACAAGGCTTCACATCTCATTCAGTACTTTGTATCTACAGACCATAGAGACTGGACCATTACGGTCCGATGCGAGTCGATAGCGGAAGGTAAGCACACCAAAACAACGGTAACTTATACCTACATAGGACTAACGCCCAAAGGCAACGAACTCAATAAAAATCATATCAAACGAATGTATCAGCATGACATGCAAGACTGGAAACAGGCGATTGATGCTTATCTTGGATCACTAGGTTGATAGCAAGATAAACGATACTAAGGGTTTGAGGTAGCGGCCTCATTTTTTATAAACCAATCATGGTGATCCCGACATCAATCGGGAGTGGCCATCCATTTCAGGTTTATCCGTACTCGTTTGCTCTTAGTAGTCTTTGAGATTCTGATTTGTATAATGCACTTTATTCAGCCATATTAGGGGAGTAAAGTGCATAGTAGACTTTATTTAAGTGTTGTGCGTCATGACTGAATTCGATCTATGATTTTCCAAATCACCAAATATAGAATCACTAAGCAAAGTAGCCGTGAACTGATAATCTCACTCAATCTGAATTACGTGAAATTGGAAATTGCCGTAACAGTTTTGAGCAGCCTTGCATTTTGCTATTTTTTATGGGATCATGTTGACTTTGAAAATATCGGTTTCATTGAAATCTCATTGGGTCTTCTAATCCTGACTACAATATTCAATTTGATAAGAAACCTAAAGCTGATACTGGAAGGTGAAAATTATATCTTCAACAAATCATTAAACAGTATCACGAAAAATGATCAAAGTTTAGGTCAGTTACACAGTATATATAACATTGATATTATTGAAAAACGTGAACATGATTCTCCGACACAATATGAATTACAAATTCACCTTAGAAATAACCAACTTATTTGTTTTCAAAAGACAACCAACCTGAAAGTTCAAAAATCTCTTGGCTTTGCAATATCTAGTATTTCAGATTCCCCATTTAATTACGCAATTAGAGAACAGCAACGAGAACAAGAAATATTGAAGCAACAGGCCATTAACCTTGAACCTTATATCAAGATGTTTGAAGATAAATTCGTTGGAAAAAGTAAAATTGAACTAGAATCAATTTCTAAGGAAGACAGTGGTTATGCAGAGTATGCTCAGAAAGCTGCTCGGAATCTATTAAACCGAATGCAAAGTACAAATGGTAAAACAGACGTACAGCAAATGCTTTGAATGAATAAGATTTATTCGATCAGGATATTTTAAAGGGCGATTGGAAAGTTCGCCACAATTAATAAATTTAAAACAAGGCGTGGATATGTGTGAGAAGAGAGGATAGTGCTTTCAGATCCTCACTCATCATAGCTGGCCGTTAGATATAAATGTGCCGGAATTAGTGAGAAAAAAACAAAAAGAAGATACCCTGCCAATGGAAAGGGAACTGAACAGTTTTTTATATGACTTATGTGTGAAGTGGGGGTTTTGTATTCCAACAGAAGACCGTAATGTAATATCTAAGTCCGAATATTATAGAGCTAAAGACTTTGCTCATGATGTAATTGAAGCAGAGGGAATGAATGCTGAGCATGAACCTACATGGGTCAAGAAGATTTCTAATAAGTTCATTGAACGCTTTGGAAGCAATGAAATAGATGCATCAAGTTTTGCTGACAGAGTTAGAAGCAATATTGAAAACTGGAATTAATAGCATAACTAACTTGGAACACACACCTTTCATAAAAATCACTCGACACCTTTACGAAGAACCTTATCATGTCAACCTAACTGTTCAGATTTCCAATGGTGAACAAATGGGAACTTTAGGAATCTATGATAACGCTGATCGATTAGTTCAAATTGCAAACGCTATGGAGGGTTTTCCTTTCAATTCAAAAGATTTCAAGTGGGAACTAGGTTCTGAAAAAGCAGAAGATCGCTTCGCATTTTACTTTCTTTTTAACTTGTTTATTAGTCCTGGAGATTCTGAAGCAACTATCCATGTTGGAATGAACAATAACGAACTTGCACCTGAGAAATCAATTTCAGAATTCTTTATGACTCTTGAACCAGCTGCAATAAATAGACTAGGTGAACTTTTTCGGAAGTTTGCCGAACTTCAGCATACAGGGCTGTATTGGAACGGATCAACTGGAGAAGTTACAAAAAAGACTACATCTAACAGTCGCTAAAGGTGCATATGCCAACCTACTTCTAGTTGCTTCAGTGCAATTCGACCGCCATTCTCGCCTTCTGAAAATGTCTGGTTCTTTCTATGAGTTTTGTTTTTCTGGCCTTTACCTTTCCCAATGCAGTGGTTTTTGGAATCAGTTGTGTGTGTGGTGCAGATCAGCTAGTTTAGTACTTCTTATAAATTGATGCGGCTACTCACCATATCTGATCGAAGACACCCATAAATGCAGAACTACAAGAAACCTATTTTATTAATTCTACCCTTTTTAACCCCATTGCTTTGTTTTGCAAGTGGTGGTTATGTTCTAGAGGCACTTTTGATTGATATTATTGTTTTCATTTCCCTAATTATGTTCACTCTCATTATTAAGATAAAGTTGAAGGGAAAACTCATTATCTGGTTGGTATATATAATTTCATTTTTTCTATTGATTAAGTGTATTGACCAAGTCAATTATTTGAACAACCTTACTTTGATTAATTGGGCTTCTGCATTAATTCCTACAATTTCAATACTAATTTCATATTTTCTTGTCAGAGGGTGTTTAAAAGTAGATGACACAAGTCCCACAAACAATTAGTAATATGCAAAATTTGCAGGTATCAATTTGAGCGTTAACTTCATCTAACACTAATCCCCCAAATCCCTTAAATTACCTATCAAACAAAACCCACTAAACTATGAAATATCTAAAGTACCTCCTTTACGTTGTTCTAGCCTTAGTAGTCGTATTCTTAGGCAAGGGACTCATGACACCCTCGATAGCCTATGAATGCGAAGTAACAGTAAACAAACCTGCTGCTGAGGCTTGGGCCGTAATGTCAGACGAATCGCGCCTCGCCGAATGGCTCGAAGGTTACAAGAATGGCGAATTGGTAAGCGGTGAGAAGAACACCGTGGGTGCCGTGTCCAACATCTATGTAGAAGAAAACGGTGAAGAAATGGTGATGCAAGAAACCATCACAGCAATAGAGCCCAACCGATTGATGGCGATGACATTTACCATGGATTTCATGAACATGGACTATCAGATAACTCTGGAGGAAAAGGATGGTCAAACCATCGTACGTACCCAATCCTTGGTAACAGGCAATGGTTTGATGAATCAATCTGTTGTCTCTTTCTTTCCTTCCATGATGAAGGAGCAAGAAGAAAAAAATCTAAGCAACTTGAAGCAATTGGTTGAAAGTAATACCATCAACTATTTTCCTGAACCAGAAGTAGTGGAGATGGAAGAAGATAGCACTGCAGCTATGTAAACCTACAAATGCTCCTTTATTAGGGACTGCTTCAATTCATCGAGCAGCTCATGTCTATGATTGGCTGCTCGATCTAAGAACGCTGACCCCGCTTCAGTGTGCTTATCATGGAACCCACTCCATGAAATCAGGTCAACCATTAGCGGCAATAAGTCGATTCCTTTTTGGGTGAGGCTATATTTGATGCGCGACTTCTTTACTTCATCCGGACCTTTGGAGATTATTCCACTTTCTTCCAGACTCCGTAGCCTTGCACCCAGCACGCTCGTAGATACCTTCTCATCCGATTCGAAAAACTCGTTGTAGTGTCGCTTGCCTTTAAACATCAGGTCCCTGATAATTAGCAAGGACCATTTGTCTCCGAAATGTTCCAAACCAAAGTTGACAGGGCAGTGCGATCGAAATTCCATATATCAAAATTATGATTTTATTTCAAAACACTTGCTTTTCCGAAGTTAATATTTAATTTTAACTTTGTTTTTACAAGTTAAATATAAAAATATGCCTACATTAAAGAATAACATCATCATTGACGCACCACTGGCGTCTATTTGGAAAAATCTGGCTGAGCTGGAATTGCTGCCCAAGCTTGACCCTGCGGCCAAGCAGTCCAAAAAGCTATCAGAGACCAATTCGGGATTGCATAGCAAAAGGAGAGTGGATATGAAAGATGGAGAGAATTGGTTTGAAGAAGAGTGCACAGTGTTTCGAGAAAACGAAGCGCTGAAGTACGAATTGACAGCCTGTTCATTTCCAGTGCATAGCTTGAGCCATGAGTATCATTTTCAGCCAATGGGAAAGGGCAAGTATCAGGTGGAACAAATTCAAACTTTCAAAATGAAGTATGGGATTGCAGGAAAATTGCTAGGTTTAATGATTAAGCCCAAATGGAACAAAGGGATCAAAGGGTTTCTAAATGGATTAAAACAATATTCTGAACAGAACTAATGGCCTACGACGAATACCTCGGTGAGCGCATCAACAACATTTTGAAAGACAAGTCTGTCAACTTCTATAGTAAAAAAATGATGGGTGGTTTACTGTTTATGGTTGATGATAAAATGTTTTGTGGCATTCATATCGATAAGAAATATGGAGACAGCTTGTTGATGGCTAGAGTTGGTGAGGAGGCTTATCAAGAACACATAGATAGGGAAGAATGTCTGCCAATGGATTTTACTGGCAGGCCTATGAAAGGTTATATCTTTATCACTCCAGCAGGCTTTGATTTTGATGACGGCTTAGCGCACTGGATCGACTTGTGTCTGGCTTTCAACCCTTTGGCCAAAGCCAGTAAACCCAAATCTAAATCAGCTCGTAAAAGCTAGTTCACTTTATATGTGCCTGACCCTAGCTACAGGTTGAAATTAAGATTTGAATATGAAATTTGCCTATACCATCCTCTATGTTGAAAATGTCACTGAGACTATTGAATTCTATGAAAAGGCCTTTGGCTTGAGTAGAAAATTCATCACGCCAGAAAATGATTATGGAGAATTACTCACAGGAGAAACTACCTTGGCGTTCGCCTCGAATGCGCTAGGTGCATCAAATTTCAAAAAAGGATTCGAACCCATATCCAGGTCAAACAAACCTTTTGGAGTAGAGCTCGCGTTCACTACAGAAAACGTGGTAGCTGATTTTCAACGAGCCGTTGAAGCTGGAGCTACTGAGTATGAACCTCTGGTAGAAAAGCCTTGGGGACAACAGGTAGGTTACGTGCTGGACAATAATGGATTTTTGATTGAGCTATGCACGCCGATCAAAATAGAATCATAGATAAGAAAGTTTACCTAAGTAGGTAGTAAAGACAAACTCCTTTAAAATAACTTTTTAACCCCTCATGTTATTTTGAAACTTTTAGTCTAAGTACTGTATAGATAATTAGGGTAAAATATGTTTCTTGCCTTGGCTCTTGAGCATATAATACTTTTTTGACCCTAATCCTATCACCATGATTGACCATTCGTCTCTACGACTGACAAAAATTTCCTTATTATTTTTTATTTATCTCACGACACATTTTGCAACCTCTGCTCAGGGATTTCAAGGTTATTACCGATTTCCTGATGTACATCAAAATACAGTAGTTTTTACCGCAGAAGGAGACCTTTGGTCCGTACCTCTGACGGGTGGTTTGGCCAAGCGACTGACCACACACATGGAGGAAGAGACGAATGCTTCCATTTCACCGGACGGAAAAACTTTGGCGTTTTCAGCCAGATACGAAGGCCCCAGGGAAATCTATACTATGCCAATCGAAGGCGGATTGCCTACTCGATGGACCTATGAATCCAACAGCTCTGTAGTGAATGAATGGACGCCAGATGGAAAGTTGGTCTACGCTACGATGGCTTACTCCAAATTGCCTGATTATCAATTGGTGACTATTGATTTGCAATCAAAGAAAAAATCAAGAATTCCGCTATATCAGGCAAGCGAAGCTTCTTTCGAAGAATCTGGCAAGACAGTTTATTTTGTAAGACCTGGTTTTCACAGGAATGTGACCAAAAGATATAAAGGAGGGACGGCCAGGCAGATTTGGAAGTTTACCGAAGGCACAGAAGAAGCTGTAAAACTCACTACTGACCATTTGGGCGAAAGCCACCATCCTATGTGGTATAATGGTCGAGTGTACTTTATCACGGATCGTGATGGTACCATGAATATCTGGTCGATGAATGAATCTGGCGCCGATCTTAAGCAACATACTACTCACACGGCATTCGATGTGCGGTACGCTAATCTATCTGAAGGCAATATTGTATATCAAAGAGGAGCTGACCTTTGGCATCTAAATATCTCCTCTGGTCAGACCAAAGTGATTGATATTCGATTAGCTTCAGATATGGATCAGCTGCGTGAGAAATGGGAGCGCAATCCATCACAGTACATTACATCGGTGCATCCAAGTCCTTCCGGAGATAAAATGGTGATTACCGCCAGGGGACGCGTGTTTGTAGCTCCGGCTAAATCTGGTAGGATGGTTTCCTTTACAGAAAAGAAAAATGTACGAATGAGGGACGCCACATTTTCTCACGACGGAGAGGAGATTTACACTTTGTCGGACGAGTCTGGCGAATTTGAATTTGTAAAAATGTCGGCTGATGGACTGGGTAGCGAAAAACAGTTGACTAGTGATGGAAATATACTGAGATACGCCGGTGTCCCGTCTCCTGATGGGAAGTGGTTGGCGTACGATGATTTGGCCAACCGTATGTATGTGCTCAATTTAGAAACGGGAGTGAGCAAGCTCATCTCTACCAATGAAGAAGGCATTCTAGATTTTTCCTGGTCACCGGATAGCCAGTGGATAGCCTTCGTGCAAGCTGCTAAAAACACAATGTATCAGATTAAGGTTCATAATGTGAACTCAGGGAATACTTTTGATCTTACCACGGATCGCGCCAATAGTATGAGTGTGAATTGGAGTCCTGATGGTGAGTTCATCTACTTCTTGTCGGATCGAAGCTTTACTTCTTTGGTTGGCAGTCCATGGGGCACTCGACAGCCAGAGCCGTATTTCGATGCGAGCGAAAAGGTCTATCATGTGGCATTGAAAAAAGGCACCAGGTCACCATTCAGAGAGCCGGATGAGCTATATAAGGAAGGAGAGGACAAGCCTGCCAAAATCAAGAGTAAAAAAGATAAAAAGAAAGGAGAGGACAAGCCTGCCAAAATCAAGAGTAAAAAAGATAAAAAGAAAGGAGAGGAAGACAATTTGGTAGTAGAGATTGATCTACCAGGTATCCAGCAAAGAATCATGGAAGTGCCCGTGTCGGCTGGCAACTACAGCAGATTATCGGTCAATAAAAGGGCCATCTATTTGATGTCAAGAGAAACGGGATTGAACGCTAAAAGCCACTTGAACGTCATCAAAATTGACAACGAAGAGGCCAAAGTTAAAACAATGGTTGAAGGTGCGGATGGTTATGAACTCTCTGCTGATGGTGAGAAAATATTGGTAACAAAAAAGGATAGTTACTACATGATCGATGCCGGAACTGGTAAGGTAAGTAGCCTGTCAGATAGCAAGATTGATCTCAGTGGCTGGCGATTTGCCATTACGCCATTGGAGGATTGGAAGCAGATTTTTACAGATGCCTGGCGCATGGAGCGAGATTATTTTTATGATCAAAACATGCACGGGGTGGACTGGGATGCTATGCATGCCAAGTACCTGCCATTGGTTGAAAGAGTTACTACACGACGTGAACTGTCTGATTTGATTGGTCGGTTTGTTGGAGAGCTTTCGGCCTTGCACACCAGTGTACGTGGGGGAGATTGGCGATTGGACCCCAAAAACATTTCAGTCGCCAGTTTAGGAGCTGAGTTTAGTCGGGACGAAGCGAACCAGGGATTTAGAATTGACTATATCTACAAAGTGGACCCTGACTATCCAAACGAAAAATCTCCTTTGGATGATCCTTATTTGGATGTTCGAGTGGGGGATGTGATCACCAAAGTGAACGGTAGGACCGCTTTATCAGCCACAGATATCGGCGAGCTTATCAGAAACCAACAAGGTAAGCAAGTGAGAATGACTCTAAAGAGAGGAGCTGACACCAGAGATATTATCGTAAAACCAATCACCGATGAGTATAGTTTACGGTACAGAGACTGGGAGTATGGCAAGCGCCTTGAAGTAGAGGAGAAGGGGAATGATGAAATTGGTTACCTGCATCTGAGAGCTATGGGAAGTAGTGACTTGAGTCAGTTCTATCGTGAGTTCTATCCAGTGTTCAACAAGCGGGGATTGATCGTAGATGTTCGTTACAATTTTGGAGGTAATATAGATAGTTTCATTTTGGAGAAACTCTTAAGAAAGGCCTGGATGTATTGGAAGGCGAGAAATGGCGAATCTTATTGGAACATGCCTTATGCATTCAGAGGACATATGGTGGTTTTAGTGAATGAAAATACCTACTCAGATGGTGAGGCCTTTGCCGACGGATTTAGAAAATTGGGCATGGGAGTGACTATCGGTACCCGAACCTGGGGTGGTGAGATCTGGCTGCATAGCGGCAATCGCCTGAGCGATAACGGCTATGCTCGTGCACCTATGTTCGGAGTCTATGATGAAGATAGTGAATGGGTGATCGAAGGTCACGGTTTTGTGCCGGATGTTGAACTGGACAATCTTCCACATGCTACCTTCAATGGGCAAGATGCACAGCTAGATGCGGCTATTGAGCATCTGCAAAAACTGATCAAAGAAGATCCAAGAGACGTACCACCTGTGCCGGCTTATCCAGATAAGTCGTTTGAGGATAATAAAAAGTAGAAATTTGTCATAAACGAGGCTTTCTCAAAAGTTAACGTCATTGCGAACAATGTGAAGCAATCTTATCATACGTTCCGTCATTGAACTTTAAGATCGCTTCGTTGCACTCGCGATGACGGTTTGAAAACTTTTGAGAAAGTCTATAAAATCATTCAAAAAGCATGAAGGTTTTTCATATTTTAAACGGAGATGCGCTGAAAGAACAATTTCCTAAGACTGTCAAGGGAGAGATACTGGTAGCGCGTGAGGGTCTAGTAGATGGAGCAGTGAAAAGTGATAGTCTAGAAGAACTATTTCAAGTAAGGGCTAACTTTCTATTTGAGACTTATAATATTCCCACAGAAGAATACAAAATCAAAACTATTAACGAGTTTGAAAAAATCAAGAACATTCCATCTCAGTCGGAAATCAATCTTTGGTTCGAAGACGACTTGTTTTGTCAGGTGAATTTTTGGTTTACCTGCTACCTTTTGAATCAATTTACAGAGCACTGTAAAGTCTATTTGGTCAGGCCCGAAGTGCATACCCCATACGGTTTTGCGGCGCTGGATCAGGAGGGACTGACTCAGGCTTTTGCTGACAGAGTTCAGATCAATGACTTGGATAGACTGGCTCAACTGTGGGAATCATACAGCCATGAAGACTTAGATCAGCTGGTCGAATTAGGAGAAGAACTTCAGGGCGAATTTCCATTTATTCCCGTTGCCATTCAAGCACATTCGGATCGACTACCCAAGGATGGAAACTTGGGCAGACCAAAAGAATCGCTCAAACAAATCATGAGTGAGTTGGATACCAAAGAGTTTGGGCCGGTTTTCAAAGCATTCAACCAACGAGAGAGTATTTATGGGTTTGGCGACTTGCAAGTGAAGCGGTTGTTTGATGAGGTGTTGGCTGCTTTGTAGCTACCTGGACTTTGATTATGTGTTTATTGTCATTTCGAGCAAGCCGACAAAGGAGGGCGTAGAGAGAAATCTTATTGTAGCTTTTTCGGTACATTTTCATTTCGCTTAAAGAATTTCATTAAGATTTCTCACTTCGTTACTCTTTGGTCGAAATGACAGCCATTGTTAATGATCCTAATAATTCTTGTTATGGCGAGTGAAGTTTGGCCAGTCCTTTCGGCCAACTTCTATCGTTGTTGGGGCCGAGTAGCATAAAAAAACCTACCACCCTGTGTCGTTAGCAGCGACTGAGTGGTAGGCTTATCAATTTGAGTAATGACCTATAGTATTTTATTACTGAGACGGAGAACCAACTACTCGTCTTTCAGTACATCTACAGGGTTTAGCCTGGCGGCGTTGATCACCCTGTAACTCACCGTGAGGAAAGTAAACAGCATCACAACTAAACCAGCTATCAGAAAAACTACTACTGAAATAGTTTCTTTATAGGTGAAAAGGCTCGACCATTCGTTGGTGAAGAGGTATGCAAATGGTGCGGCTACACCAAAAGCGATCAGTACCTGCTTGCCATAAGATTTGAATAGTAGGGCTACCAACTGAATACCAGTGGAGCCTAGTACTTTTCTCACCCCAATTTCTTTTTTACGCCTGTCGATCATGTATGACGTGATTCCAAACAAGCCAAACCCGGCAATAATCAACATAATCACAGCGCCAATTCCAAAGAGCTGACCAATGCGTTGGTCATTCACATAAAAGTTGTTGATTTGGCTGTCCAAAAAGTGCCACTCCATGGATGTGCTGGTGTCAAATTTGTCGTGAACAGCATTAACTCCAGCCAATGTCTCACTGAAATTGGAGGTATTAAGCTTCAATGAAAAGTAATCAATGGCTGTGACTGGATTGGCCCAATAGCCCAAGGCGATAGGGGCAATATCGCTATGTAAGGATTGATAATGAAAATCCTTCACCACGCCTATGATTTGCATCGGACCTGAATTTCTGGCAGACAGATAGATAGTTTGCCCAACAGGATTTTCCAAGTTCATCGCTTTCACAGCAGCCTCGTTCAAGATAACTTTCGTTGAATCTGTGACTTTGTTTCCTGTGAAATTGGAGCCTTCCAATAATTCGAATTGGTAGGTATCCAGCATTTGTTCGTCAAAGCACATAAAATAGGAGTTGACTGAATCTTGACTCGCTTGGTGCGATTTGAAATCCACCCTTCTTATATTTTTCCATTCACCGGGTACACGAGAAGAAGTAGCCACTTTTTCTACACCTGGTACTTGTGCCAATTGGGATTTCATAGCTTCAAAATTCTTCCGAACATTTCCAGAGTTAATATCAACCACCAACATATTTTCCTGATCGAACCCAAGCTGTTTGTTTTCGATGTATTTCATTTGTTGGTAAATAACTATAGCCCCTACAAGCATTACGATACTGATGGCAAATTGTACCACTACCAGTGAACTTCTCACATTCATAGAATTGGATTTCACCTCTCCTTTGAGACTGGCTACGGGTTGCAGTTTGGATAGCACCAAGGCCGGATAGAAGCCTGAGGCAGTTCCGAGAAATAAAGTGATGCAGAAGATAATTAAGGAGATATTGAGGATATTTTCTTGGTTTAGGTCGAAGGTTTTTCCGGCTACCTCATTGAAATATGGCAGCAGGATTTCTATCAACAAAACAGAAAGTAAGAAGGAGAAAAAAGCTAAAACGATCGATTCAATCAAAAACTGTGAGATCAATTGTTTTTTGCTGGCACCACTTACTTTGCGTAGACCTATCTCCTTGGCTCGCTGAGTAGATTTGGCTGTGGAAAGGTTCACATAATTGATGCAAACAACGATCATTATAAAAACGGCAATGCCAACGAATAACTTAATGTAGAAAGCATTACCCTTAGCCTCAGTGATGCCATATTGAATGTTTTCTGAATTCAGGTATATGTCTTCCATTTTTTGAAGACTGAATTTTCTTTCTTCTGGAGTATTTCTTTTGTCGTATTTGGTAACTAATTCGGAAAATTTATCTTCTACCGCTTGTACATGAGTGGATGGATTCAGAAGCACATATGAGTGTGCACCATAACTTCTCCAGCTACTAAGGTATTCGTCACCACCATCTTCTTCTTGAATGGTATTAAAAGAAAGTAGAATGCTGAATTGAAGGTGCGAGTTATCAGGAATGTCTTTAAGAACTGCTGTAACTTTTACATCATGAAGCTCTGTCCACTTCATAGTCTGACCCATAGGGTTTTCCTTTCCAAAAAATCGCTCAGCCGCGCTTTCTGTTAGTATAATCGAATTTTTATCCTTAAGGGCTGACTCTTTGTTTCCGGCGACAAATTCAAAATCGAAAAAATCAAAAAAATTGTGATCCGCAATCAGGTAGTCACGGACTTGCTCTTTATCTCCTCTCCATAAAATGTCAATATGTCCTCCTGGTTGAAAGACTCTGGTTCGATCATCGATTCCTGGAACATCACTAAGCATGGCGTTTGACACTCCTGGCGAGGTTTGACCGTAATATTGCACATCTGAGGGGTCAGAATGGTCTGATTCAACTATGCGATAGATATTTTCATGTTGGCTGTGAAATTGATCATAGGTCAACTCATCTTCCACGTAAAACAGAATTAACGAAGCACAAGTGATCCCTACGGAAAGTCCTAGAATGTTAATCAATGCGTAGGTCTTATTCTTGATATGTGTGCGTAGTGCAATTTTAAAGTAGTTTTTCAGCATGTCTTGGTTTTTGAACTTCTATGCCAAAATGCGTGCCGATACTTTCAACTAATAGACAATCAGTGAGTTACGTGTATATGCTCTATTTAGATCTGTTCATATTCGTTCAATGGGTGTGCGATTTGGTGATGGCTTGATGAGTCGTCATTGATCGTCTTTATTCTGTCGTACGTAGGAACTGGGTTCATTTCAAAAGCGTTTTTCGTTAGCTTATTTCTAAAAAGAACCGAAAGATGAATTTAAAACTCAAAATCGTTGGTCTATGTATTGGAATCTGGGGCCTCAGTGCATGCAGCCGTTTGTCGGATGAGCAACAACTAGAATGGGCCAGAGGGCAAGAGGTCTATCTGGCGAATTGCCTGAGCTGTCATGGAGCAGATGGTAAGGGGCTGGGAGGTACTTACCCGGCGCTTACTCGTGAATCCATCACTTCCGACTTTACAGCGAGAGCAAAGTACCTCATCGAAAAAGGATCTCCTGGAAATGGAGGCATGCTTGCCATCCCAATATCTCAAAAGGAAACCATCGAAGTAATCAACTATATCCAGAACGCCTGGGGTAACGAGGCCGATTTTGAAACCCTGTCACCCCAACTATCAAAAAAATAATATGCCTACATATCAACTCAACATTAACGGAAAACCAAAAAGCATAGAAGCCGATGCTGACATGCCCTTGTTGTGGGTCTTGCGAGACCAATTGAAATTGTATGGAACCAAATACGGCTGTGGTATCGCTCAGTGCGGCGCTTGCACAGTACATGTGGATGGTACGCCAGTTCGATCGTGCGTCATACCCATAGAGCGAATGCAAGGCAAGTCAGTGATCACCATCGAAGGTCTTTCTGAAAATGGAGATCACCCCGTCCAGGAAGCGTGGAAAAAAATTGATGTACCACAATGCGGTTATTGCCAAACTGGTCAAATCATGTCGGCGGCGGCTTTACTAGAGCGCATTCCCCAGCCTAGTGAGGATCAGATTCACAGAGCTATGAAAGGTAATGTTTGTCGATGTGGTACCTATCCCAGAATTATGAAAGCCATTCAATCAGTAGCCAAAACTCAAGAGCCATGAAAACAAGTAGAAGAGAATTTCTAAAAGTCAGCTCATTAGCTGGCGGCGGTTTCATGTTAGCTTTATCTGTGCCAGGGATGGCTAAGTTGGCTCAATCCGGTGGAGAAGCTGATTTTACTGAACTGAATCATTTTCTTAGTATTGACTTGGACGGAAATGTGATTTTTCAATTGACTGCGCATGAAATGGGGCAAGGCTCGGGTACTGGACTGCCTATGATACTCGCGGAGGAGTTGGGTGCTGATTGGTCTAAAGTAAAAGTGAACCGAGCGGGTTATGATAAGAAGTACATTGGTGTGATTCGTGAAACTACTGGTGGTAGCGGGACTATTCAAGACCATTGGGACCTGATGAGACGTATGGGTGCTACTGCTCGTGAAATGCTCAAATCAGCTGCTGCAAATCAGTGGGAGGTATCTGTCGATCAACTGGAGGTTGAAGAAGGATGGGTGATCGAGAAAGGCACCTCCAGAAAAATCAGTTTTGGTGAGTTGGCTGAAACGGCCTCCAAACTGGAAGCACCAGAAGAAGTAGAGTTCAAAAAACCTGCGGATTTTAAGATCGTTGGCCAGTCTGTTCGCAATCTAATCACCGAAAGTGTAGTGGCAGGTGATGCTAACTATGGCATCAATGTGGACTTGCCTAATATGGTGTATGCATCCATTGAGAAGTGCCCGGTGTACAAAGGCAAACTAAAGTCTTTTGATGATACTGAAGCGCTAAAAGTAAATGGAGTAACGCAGGTCTTAGCCATGCCCGCTTTAGAGCCGGCAGAAGACATGAACCATATCCAGGAAGGGGTCGTAGTGATAGCCAATTCTACCTGGGCTGCCTTTAAAGGGCGAAAAGCCTTGAAAATTGAATGGAACTTAGGAGAAAATGCATCCAATGACAATAAGAAAATAGAAGAAGGATTTGCTAAAGCAGGAGAGCAGTTTGGGAAACCAGTGTATACCCAAGGAAACTATGAAAAGCTGAAAGTCGAGGACGGGTATCGTGAGATAGAAGCCACCTATATCAATCCCCATCAGGCTCATGCCCTAATGGAACCCATGAATGCGACTGCCCATTATGACGGAGACAAATGTCAAATATGGGTAGGTGCTCAGAATGCCAGTAGCGTTGTACTAAATGTGGCCAAGGCAGTAGGTATTCCTGATGATAAAATTGAGGTACATACGCAGAACTCTGGAGGTTCTTTTGGTCGAAGATATTATCCTGATACTTCAATTGAAGCCGCCTATATTTCAAAGCAAATTGAACAGCCGGTGAAACTGACATGGACGCGAGAAGATGGTATTCAGCACGACTATTTTCACCCCTTTCAGGAATCTAGATTTAGCGCCAAGCTTAAAGAGGGTGAGTTTTCGGGTATGCAAGTGAAGCTCATTAAGTCAGTGGATTACGGATCTGGTGATCATCTTTGGGAGCACCCTTATCCGGTTGATCATCTGGATACCTATCTCAATGCAGTTGATGGGTTGGTGCATCAAGGTGCCTGGAGAAGTGTGCAGGTACACTCAAGCTCTATGGGCAAAGAGTGCTTCATAGATGAAGTAGCGATAGAGCTTGGAAAAGATCCGGTGGCCATGAGAAAGGAACTTCTGGCAAAGGAGATCGAAACAGTCAAGTTCAATAGGCCTACACGCGAAGGACAAAAGCCCTTTGATGAGGTGGTCAAGGAGTTTCGAACTACACTTAGAAAAAACTACACAAGCGTATTGAATTATGTGGAACAAAATCAATTGTGGGAAAAAGCTAAGTCTACAGGAGTAGGCAGAGGCTTTGCCATGGAAGATTTTTTTGCAGATACAGTTTGTGCCCATATAGTAGAAGTTGAAAAGGGTAACTCAGATTTGGGGATTCGAATTAAGAAGATTACCAGTGTGTTGGATTGTGGAATTGTTGTTAATCCACATTTTGGAAGAGGACAAGTGGAGGGAAGTATTATTTGGGCACTGTCTGCACTGAAGTACGGTGGAATCGATATCAAAAATGGAGTCGTTCAACAACGCAATTTTCACAATAATAAATTGCTACGAATCGATGAAGTACCAGAAATCGAGGTGCATTTTGTGCCCAGTGAGGAACCTCCTACCGGTTTAGGGGAACCAGCTACACCACCTTTGGCTCCAGCCGTACTGAATGCCATATTCGATGCTACAGGTCGACGTATCCGGAAGCTGCCTGCAACTCGTGAAGATATTTTAGCATAGTTAGTTTAGTGACTTAATTTTTGATTTAGCGACGGCATGTATTTGCTGTCGCTAATTATCCTGCACTTTCAGTGGAATGGACAATGTAAAAGCTGTACCGTGATCGACCTTACTTTCTACAGCGATGTCACCTTTCATGATCTTACAATTTTCTTTGACGATGTATAAACCAAGTCCAGAAGAGTGTTCGTTGGCTGTTGGTTTTGCAGATAGTCGCTGAAACCTTTTAAAGAGTTTCTTCTGATCTTCTTTACTGATCCCAGGGCCTTGATCTTTGACTCTATAGTGCAACTGATCGTTTTCTTGAAACACGCTCAACTCTACAGTAGAGTCTGCATTCGAGAATTTGATTGCATTAGATACAAGATTGTTAAGAGATCGGCAGAGCAATTTCATGTCTGATTCTACGGGTATCAACTCTTCAATGCTCAAGAGAACCAAATTGATGTTTTTCTGTTGTGAAGCATTGATGAATTGGCCAATAATGATTTCTGCAATTTCAACTCCGTTCAATACGGTTGGTTGAAACTTGGTTAGTCCCTGCTCCAGCTGATTGATTTCCTGCAAATCTTTAATCAATCCAAAAGCTCGATTCAATGAGTCTTTCATCATATCTGAAATTACATGCTCGTCGGTCATAGACTCAGAAATGTCGAGAAGCCCGCTGAGGTTATTTAGCGGTGCCTTCAGGTCATGGATCAGAATAGAACTTAGTTTTTCACGTTCATCGAGGAGTTCTTGCAGTTGTTTGTTCTTTTCACTCAACTTTTTTTCGTATTCCAATCTGGTAATATGCTGGCCAAGCCATTGCCCGAGGTAGAGAACAAAGTCTCTGTCAAATTGGTTAAAGTGATTTTTTCTTGGTGATGGCGAAGAGAAATTGAGGGTGCCATACTTCTTACCACTTACAACAATTGGAACACCAATGTAGGCTTCTAGTTCAGTGTTTTGATAACAAGGGTGGCTGCAGTGTTCTGACGCACCTATGTGATTTAGGTCTACAATATTGTTACTGGCAAAGGTGAGGCTACAATAGGTGTCCTCAAGGCTAAAGGATTGTCCTTTTTCAATGACATCCTCTCCAGTACAGAATACTTCCTGCACTTCATACCTGCTTTTGTCGATGTGACTGATAATTCCAATGTCCATTTCGACCAGTTCAGTAGCTCTCTTGAGTACTTTGTCAAAATGATAAGATTGATCAGCGGAAAGTTCGGTAAACAAATCAAAGATTTGTTGCATTCGCACCATAGCCCTTTTTTCCGAAAAATTATCTATAGTCATAGCTGTTAATATAATGATTCTTAACAAGAAAGGGATAAATGATGGGGAATGGGGTTAGTAAAATAACAGCTATATCTAGTAAAGGCTATCGTTTTCGATGAATGATGGGTTCTATTCGTTTATTTACATAATAGGCATCGAAAATCAGTCAATACTTAAATTTTATATTAAAATAATTATATAACGTGCTTGATTTTTCGAGTGTTCAAGCAGAGGGGTATCAAAATTTTATTCTAACGAAATGTTGTCCCCAACCTTAATAGATCCTTCAGAAACTACTTTTGCTGTGATACCTCCATGTCCTCGCATAGCGCTATAACCGCCTGGACCCAGATTTTCTTCCATTCTATTGCATGGGGCGCAGATTCCTGAAGTTTCCAGAATAACTTCTCCAATTTTAAACTTTTGAGATTTGAGAGATAGTAGATTGATTCCTGAGACAACAATATTCCTTCGAGTGAGCCCTGGATCTATATTGTCTTTGTCGAGCATGGCAGCTACGGCATCCAAGTGTTCCTTCTGAATCAAAGTCACCTGCCTTTTTCCGGAAAGACTTCCTTTAAAATGATCTCCGTCTAGTCCTGTTTTTTTCTTGGCTATGACTTGATCTACTGCCGTGGGAAATGCTTTGCGTTCCTGTCGGATGCCTATCCATTCTACTTTACCGATTTGAGGAATTGACCGGAGGAGTTGTTTCATTACAGGTTCATCGTAGGACATAGGCTTTTAGTTTTCAACAAATATATAGTGGAATAAAAAAACGACTGCAATATGCAGTCGTTTCAATATAACCATCAATCAAAAATCTTTATTCGTCTCTTAAACATTCTGCTGGATTGACGTGCGCAGCTCTCAATGCTTGTGACCCAACGGTGAGCCAGGCGATGACCAGAGAGAGAAAACCGGCACCCACAAAAAACCATACCTGTAAACTGATGCGGAAGGCAAATTGGTCGAGCCAATCACTGATGAGATAATAGCTGATTGGAAGAGCTAAGAGTATAGATAGGCCCACAAGCTTGGTGAAGTCAGTCGAAAGTAGATATACAATATTCATAACACTAGACCCTAGGACTTTTCTAATGCCTATTTCTTTTTGTCTTCGTTCCGCAGTGAAGCTTGCTAATCCGAAAAGGCCTAGGCATGAAATAACGATAGCCATACCAGCGAAAAACCTAGATAGCGTTGATACCCGTTGCTCAGCTTCGTAGTGCGCTTTATACGTTTCGTCCATGAACTCATACTCAAAGGCAAATCCAGAATTGAATTCTTCATAGAAGGCCTTTAATTCTGCGAGTGTTTGTTTCTCTGTACCCGCTTGTATTCTAGCCATTATGTGCCAGGTGTCTTCCGGAGTAAGTATAAAAAACAGTGGTTTTACTTCATTGTGTAGGGATTGAAAATGAAAGTTTTTGACCACGCCGATTATTTCTAGCTTGTTGTCTCCCCAAAGCGTAATAGTTTTTCCGATTGGTTCTTCCATGTTCATTGCTTTAATAGCCGCTTCATTGAAAATGATCTTCGCAGTATCCGTACCAAATGATCTGGAAAATGGTCTCCCTTCTTTAAATTCAATACCGAGTGTTTGGAAAATGTCATAATTGGTTCTGACGTTTTCAAAAAGAATATTGGCCTCAGGGTCTTTGCCTTCCCATTCTAAACCGGAGGTGTTGTTGTTTCGCTGCAGCAGCGTGTGTCCAGTACTGGTTGCAGATACGATTCCTGGAATGGATTTGAGTTGGTTTAGAAATGTTTCTACGTTGCTCTCTACTTTACCTTCCTGATCAAAATAGATCATGTTGTCTTTGTTGTAGCCCAGGCTTTTTGATTGTACATAGTCAATTTGTTTGTAAATGACCATTACAGATACAATCAGAATGATGGAAAGTGTAAACTGAAAAACAACTAAACCTTTTCGGGCCCATAGTTCGGCAAGCGAACTTTTCATCTCTCCCTTTAATACTTTTACGATAGTAAAGCTTGATAAGTAAATAGCTGGGTAGCTGCCTGATATAATTCCGGTAAAAATGGTAAGAGCAAAAAACACAAGGATTACGGGCAGATCAAAAGAATTTGAAATTTGCTTCCCAGTGATCTCATTGAATTGTGGAAGAAGGAGATAAACCATAATTATAGAAACTGCAAATGAGATTAAAGACATGGTCAATGATTCTGTCATGTATTGCGTTATTATGGTTGATTTTGGTGCGCCAACAGCTTTTTTAATGCCGACCTCTTTGGCTCTCCGTGAAGCCCTTGCAGTAGACAAGTTCATGAAATTGATGCAAGCAATTAGAAGGATGAACACTGCTATGATGGAAAAAAGTCGTACGTACTCTATTCGGCCTCCAGTCAAATGTCCGTTTTCATATCTTCCGTATAAATAGTTGTCTGAGAATTTTTTGAGAAAAAGTGTCACATTTGAGCTTTCATTTTTTGTTTTAACGAACTCCGCAATTTTTCTCGTTACTTCCTCATCTGTAGCACCTGCATTAATCGTAACATAAGTACGAGGGCCATTATTGCCCCATCGAGTTACCCATTCGTTGTCTTCTTTAAACTTTTCAAAAGAGAGTACAAAATCAAAAACATTACTAGAAGCAGGAGGCATTTTTTTAAATACACCCGATATTAAGAATGAATCGTCGTGATTCAGTTTTAACGATTTGCCTATTAGGTTTTCGGTAGTTCCGAAAATTGAAAGGGCCAGGGCGTCAGAAATTACAATTTTATTCTTGTCTAGAAGAACCTGATCTGGAGATCCGGAGATCAAATCATAGGAGAATATTTTGAAGAAATCTGAACCTACGTACCAACCTTCTGACTTTAGATTTTTGTCTTCATAGGTAAGTGTCATTTTATTTACCCAAGTAGTGGTAGCAGCATGTTCAATGTCTGGAAATTCCTCTTTGAGAGCTTCTGCTAAAAGTCCAGGAGTTGACCAGGTTGTCATGATATTGTCGGCATATTGCTGATGTTCCATTACCTGAAAGAGACGTTCATCGTTGACGTGATATTTATCCGTATTCATTTCATCTGTCACCCAGAGGTAAATGAACATGGTGCAGGCTAATCCTGTGGATAGGCCAATCAAATTGATGAAAAAGGAACTTTTAAATCTTTTGAAGTTCCGTATGGTAAGAACCAAGTTGTGTTTAAACATGAGTTGAGTTTTTGCTTATATCTAGACTATAGATTGTCACTCCACTCAAATAGTTGCAAATGGCTATAAAAAAAGCCAGTATTCGATTTGCGAAACTGGCTTTTTAGTTTTTCCTTGATTTGGATTACATCATTTCGTAATCTGCTGGTTTATCAATCATATCCAACGGAAGCCACTGAGCCTCAACCTTGCTTATTTTTTTGATTCCAAAAACACCGCCAGATGCTTCTGCTACCACTTTGGCTAAATCCAGTAAAAATTGGTGCACTTGCTTAGCAACCTCGGGTTCTACTTTAGGCAGTATACCATTGAGCTGACGAAGATAAGAGGTGATCGCATGTTGTCTGGTGTCCAAATCTGTCGGTAGGTCGGAAATGTAGTTCTTGAAAATATCTTCAAACTGAGTGGCTATATCTTCGAAATACTCACCAAGTTTATCGTAGCGATGCTTTGCCGTTGTTGCATAATGAATAGCCTCGGCAATTTCATCTTTGTCCACATCATCGTCTGCGCCGGCTATTAGCATAGCAACCATTGCAGGAGCGTTCATTACGATTTCTATTTCATCATCTCTTAGGGTTCGGAACACTGTAGTCATAGCTGAATAGTTTTTATTTGCTCTTGCTTAAATGATAAAAATGCAATTTTTTGATTGCTTCTTTGATAAGTTTAGTCAGTTGTGGAATGGTTTCTATTGTTCCGATTGATTTCAATCATAGTACAATTATTGCCATTAGGTAAAAATAGTAATAATCAATAAAGAATTGGATGGGACCTAGATTTTCCTTGAAAGTTCAAGCATAGGTAAAACTTCATCTTGAAATAATTATATTTATTGATTCGTGCTTTATGAGTGCACTCTTTCCTGCTGCCGAGAAGCTTATTACAAATACACCTTTCTGTTCTTGATTTGAAGAATGTTCTCAGATTCCATTTTTTTGATCGCGCGAATAACAGTCTCCACTCTCAAGCCAGTCATGTCAGCGATTTGCTGACGGGTAAGTTCAATGGCAAATAAGGCATCAGCATCTAGATTCATTTCGGCTTTCAGGTATTTTAGCAAAGTTAGAATTCTATGTTCTGGATCATGACTTGAGATCTCCGTTGCCATCACAGCCTTGTAATGAAGTCTCTTGGCAAGGTTTTTTGATACTTCCAGGTTTACTTCTGGATTGGAGAGAAGTAGGTTCATGAATTTTTCCTTTCCTAGCTTAAGCAATTCACAATCCGTAGTAGCCAATGCACTGGCCGGATAAGTGACATCAACAAATAGAGGAGGCTCGCCAAAACTCTGACCTTCAGAGAATAGTCCCTGAACAAATTCTTGGCCTTGTTCGCTGAAATTGCTCATCTTGATCTGGCCTCGAATCACTTGAAAATAACTAAGCGCATGGTCACCTTGTCTGAAAATCCATTCCCCTTTTTTGAATTGTATTTTCTTGGCTCCCGCTTGTTCTAAAATGCTCGGGTTAATCATTTTTTTCTCTTATGATTTGGGTCATAAAATCGATGTGTTAGGCTTTTTAATTTTGATCAAAAATAAGGGAAATCATGCAGATCAATAAACAAGAAACGATAGCGAATATTGTAAAAAAAGATTTTAGAGCCGCGCAAATATTCAGCGCTAATGGATTGGATTTTTGTTGTGGAGGAAAAGTGTCTTTATTCGAAGCCTGTGAAAAAAATGGACTGAATGTGGAGAACGTACTAGAGGAACTTCATGCTTTAAGAAACCGGAACGATCATTCCATATCCTATGAAGGGTGGACCAATGCACAACTCATTAAACATATAGTTGAGGTTCACCATGCTTATATTGAGGATACCGTGCCTTACCTATTTCAACTGCTTGACAAAATTGCCAATGTTCATGGAGAGCGACACCCTGAATTGATACAAATCAGAGAAATCTTCGAAGAAGCGACGGATGCCTTATATGATCACATGAAAAAAGAGGAGATGATCTTATTTCCTGCCATTGAAGCCATAGAGCAAGCAAAGATGAATGGCAAACCGATGCCTCCATTTCCGTTTGGAAGTATTTCCAATCCAATACAAGGGATGGAAGGAGAGCATGATTTTGAGGGGGATGCGTTTAAGCAAATTGCAGCGTTGTCGAGCAATTTTACGCCACCAGAAGACGCATGCAATACTTATCAGGTGGCTTTTGCCAAGCTGGATGAATTTGTCAATGATCTGCATAGGCATATTCATCTTGAGAATAATATTTTGTTTGAGAACGCCAGATTGTTAGAACAGAGTCTTTAGGAAGTATTGGTAAACGCTTGGGCCGCTACACTTCTATTTTGAACTGTAGCGGTTTTTTTATGCAATTAATTCTGTATTTGTAGAACAAATGATTTTAAACTTTCGTAATATCTTCTATGTTTGTAGAACAAAATACTGCAAAAGCTTATGAAAGGATCAAACCTTGGTGAATTTGAAGAGATAGTATTGCTCATAGTGGGGATCGCTGGTGAAGAGGCCTACGGGTTGGCTATTATGGAGCTGGTTAAGGAGCAAGCAGGGAGAAATACAACCATAGGAGCGGTACATGCGGTGCTCAGTAGGTTGGAAGACAAAGGGTTACTCAATTCCAGGTTAGGAGGAGCTACCAAGGAACGCGGTGGTAGAAGAAAGAGAATATTTGAAATTACTGCTGCGGGAAGAAAGGCGCTCGAATTATCTCGTGATTTAAGAGTAAACCTTTGGGAACAGTATACCATTAAAACCGTCTGATGATGGATGTCCAACCCCCAAAGTGGGCCGACCTGTTTTTAGAATTATTCTGTAAGGGCTATTTACTAGAAGAGATACAGGGTGATTTATATGAACATCTTCAAAAGAACTACTCAAAGAAGGGCAGGTGGGTTTCAGCACTTATCTATTGGTTTCAAGTACTCAATTTCTTGCGCCCTTTTGCAATAAAAAAAAGTCAAAACTCAAATATCAAAATTATGTTCAAGTACAACTTTCTGATTGCTTTTCGCAATCTGAAAAAGCAGCGATTCTATTCTGTGATCAATGTTTCAGGGCTGGCCATTGCCATAGCATGTTGTCTGATTATTGGAATTTTTGTCAAAGATGAGCTCAACTATGATAAGCACTTCGACGACCATGAAAACATTTACCGGATTTCGTCCCATGTGCTATTCAATGGCAACGAATTTCGAATGGCGCAGTCACCTGCCCCTATGAAAGATGCTTTAAAAGCTGATGTGCCGGAAATCATCGAGTCGGGCAGGTTTAGAACCAATGTTCCAGTGCTCTTGCAAAAAGGAGATTACTTTATCAAACAGGAAAATGTTGCTTTTGCAGATGCTTCTATTCTCAACATCTTTAAGCTTCGATTTATCCATGGAGGAAGTGAAACCGCACTGGAGAAACCGGAGTCTGTGTTGCTGTCTCGGAGTACAAGTGAAAAATTTTTTGGGTATGAAAACCCAGTAGGGCAATCGGTCAAATCTAGTGATGGTACTTTATACCAGGTAGATGGAGTATATGAAGACTTGCCACATCAAACCCATTTTCATTTCGATGTGCTCTTTTCTATGGAGGGATATGAACATAGCAAAAACACTGTTTGGTTGTCAAATAACTACTCTAATTATTTTATGCTGAAAGATGGTGCGGATTATCAGGAGGTCAATAGGAAATTACCAGAAATTTTGAAGACCTATTTCAGCCCAAGACTACAAGAAATGGCGCAAATATCAATGGAAGAATTCGAGGCATCAGGTAATGTACTTGAATACACCCTGATGCCAATGACAGATATCCATTTGCATTCCAATCTCGGTGCTGAGATAGAGGCGAATGGCAGCATTGATAACATCTATCTTTTTAGTGCAGTTGGGTTGTTCATCTTACTCTTGGCTTGTATCAATTTTATGAATTTGGCTACGGCCAAGTCTGCCGGTAGAGCCAAAGAGGTAGGCATGAGAAAAGTAATGGGTTCTAGGAAAAGATTCTTGATCGCTCAGTTTCTTACAGAATCAACGGTTATCAGTTTGATCTCATTTGTACTAGCCATTGTAATGGTGTATTTGGTATTGCCATACTTTAATGCCTTTACTGGCAAAAATATAGTTGACCCATTGTTTGGTGTACTTAATCTTTGGCCTTATGTACTAATTAGTAGTTTGATGATCGGTTTGTTGGCAGGAGTTTACCCAGCCTTTTTCCTTTCGAGATTTCAGCCCATTGCCGTATTGAAAGGCAATTTGAGTACAGGTATGAAAAGCGGAAAACTGAGAAACCTTTTAGTGGTTTTTCAATTCTCTATTTCAATCATTATGATCATGGCTACAGCGGTAGTTTATAAACAATTGCGCTATAGTCAAAATAAACGATTGGGTTATGATACAGAACAGATTATGATTGTTGATAACACGTACACCTTGGAGGAAGGACTAGAAGCATTCAGAAATGAGTTGTTGAATGATTCGGAAATAGAAAATGCAACAGCAAGCTTTTTCCTTCCTACGCGAGGAGGGCGTAGTGACTTCCCATTCAATAGAGAAGAGAATAGTGGAGCAGAGCACGCTATATCTGCACAGGTTTGGCAAGTAGATGATCGTTACATTCCTACCTTGGACATGAAAGTTGTGAGTGGCCGAAACTTTGATGATAGTAGAGCTATTGATACCGCGTCTGTTGTGATCAATCAGTCGATGGCTAAACGGTTAGGGTATGAAGACCCTGTTGGGAAAAAGATCAAACGTGTGTCAGAAGAGAATAAAATAACCATCATTGGTGTGGTCGAAGATTTTTACTTTGATTCCTTTAAGCAGAAAATAATGCCGTTGGTGTTTTTTCTAAACACTGATGCGAACTATTCTATGGCGATTAGATACAAATCGGATGATCCGCTCGGGTTAGTTTCTAAAGTAGAGAGGGTATGGAAAGAACATGCCCCAGGTCAACCTTTTGAATATTCGTTTATGGATCAGGAATACCAAGCTAAACTCGAGGAAGAACGTCGATTGGGTACCATATTTAGCTTCTTTTCTTCTTTGGCGATTGTTATTGCTTGTTTAGGATTGTTTGCCTTGGCGTCTTTTACTGCCGAACAGCGCAAAAAAGAAATAGGTATTCGCAAGGTTTTAGGAGCTACCGTGAGCAATGTGGTGAGAATGTTGTTCTCTTCTTTTTCAAAACTTTTATCTATAGCCATTGTGATATCCGTGCCTTTGGGGTATTACCTGATGGGTAAATGGTTAGAAGGATTTGTTTACCGAACAGATATTGGCGTTGGGTTAATCATTGGCTCATGTGCTCTTGTGTTTCTGATCGCATGGGTAACTGTCGGGGCTCAATCTGTTCAAGCGGCTCGTGCCAACCCTGCAGAAAACCTAAATTCTGAATAATGTTTAAAATAGCTTTCTCAAAGTAAAACTTGAGAAAGCTATTTTCTTTTGGTTGATTTCAAATCCGGTATCTTCGCAGCAAAAAAAGGACTTGATCACACTATTTTCCTACGAACTTACTTACCTCTCTTTTGCTACTTTTTTGCTTGTTGGAGTGCTAATCGGCATGTCGAAAACCGGTGTGCATGGCATGGGAATGATCGCTGTGCCCTTGTTGGCTGCTACTTTTGGAGGGAAGGCTTCGAGTGGCTTGATGCTACCACTTTTGATAATGGCTGACGTGTTCGGAGTAGCATATTATCACCGTCATGCAGAATGGAAACACCTAATCAGGTTGTTTCCATGGGCAGTGATTGGGGTCTTGTTAGGTACGTGGACAGGAAACTATATAGATGATCAGCTCTTTCGGACTATCATGGGGGTGATCATTTTTCTAAGCTTAGGAATAATGATTTGGTTGGAACGCGTCAACAAAGATAAAATACCTGATTATTGGTGGTTTGCTATGCTCCTTGGAGTTGCTGCCGGGTTTACCACTATGGTGGGAAATTTGGCAGGCAGCACAATGGCGCTTTATCTCCTATCTATGCGAATGCCCAAGAATGAGTTTATCGGTACAGCTGCCTGGTTTTTTATGGCCGTCAACTGGTTTAAGGTTCCGTTTCATATTTGGAGCTGGCAAACCATTGATTTGAATTCTGCACTTTTGGATTTAACAGCACTACCCATGATTGCAATAGGAGCCTATTTAGGGATTTATGTAATCAAGAAAATTTCCGATCAGGGTTTTAGATGGTTTGTCATGTTCATGACTGCACTTGCTGCCGTATTCATGATGTTTTGACCATTGGTATAAAAATGTGAACGGGCGTCACACCATTTCTTATCTTCGCATAACTATTAAACATCGACTTTTATGAGAAAGATATTTTTGGGTTTACTAACCTTAGCAGCACTGAATATTCAGGCTCAAAAATCCGAATTGGCGGTAAAATATGCCAACACTATTACCGAAGAAGACCTGATGGATCAACTAAGTATCCTGGCTTCAGATGCATTAGAAGGAAGGGAAACAGGAGAGAGAGGCCAACGAATGGCAGCAGCACTTCTTAGTGATCATTTTCAAAGTTTAGGACTGAAAGCTCCCGTAAATCAAGGGGATCAAATGAGTTATTACCAAAATGTGCCTTTGGTTTCTTCAAAGACTAAAAATGCCTATATGAAAATTGGGAAAACGAAATATGAAAATTTCGACAAGAATGTATTCGTAGGTACAGGGGTGACTTCTGGTGAAATGACAGAAGAAGTGATTTTTGTGGGCAATGGTGCAGCTGAAAGGTATGAATCACTTGATGTCAAAGGGAAATTCGTATTGATGATCGGAGACAATAACTACAGAGCCACTTTAAAAGCTAGTAAAATTGCTGCAGCTAACGGAGCCAAAGCGTTGATTGCTGTGAGAACCGCAACAGATGAAATACTAGATCAGCTATTGACATCTTACCGTGGATACCTTGAAGCCGGTCGTATGACGGTAGATACTGGTATTGAAGAAGGCGATTTTTTGGGGATGTACTTTTTAGCCCCTAGCTTACTCAAGGATGTGCTGGGCAAACCTTATGATAAATTGAGTGCGATTGCTTTTTCAGAAGATAACGCCGGCTTTAACAAAATTAAAAAAGGTAAGTTGACAGTTTCTATTGAGAAGGAAGTCAAAAAAATTAGCTCTGAAAACGTGATGGGCTATTTGGAAGGTTCTGATTTGAAAGATGAATTGGTGGTAATTACCTCACATTATGATCATTTAGGAAGGAGAGGTGATAAAATATTCAACGGGGCAGATGATGACGGTTCAGGTACTGCTGGCGTTATGGAAATGGCAGAGGCGTTTGCTATGGCTAAGGCTGATGGTAACGGACCGCGAAGAAGCATGTTGTTCTTAGCTTTTACCGGCGAGGAAAAAGGCCTTTTGGGTTCTGAATATTATGCTGACAATCCTGTGTTTCCTCTAGCCAATACAGTAACAAACCTAAACATGGATATGATCGGAAGAAATGATGATGAAAACTATAATGGCAAGGATTATGTCTGCTTGGTAGGTTCGGATAAACTTTCTACCGAACTACATGAGATCAGTGAAAAAGCCAATGCTACATATACTAACTTGGAGCTTAACTATGTGTACAACGATGAGAATCACCCAGAGCAAATCTATTACAGGTCTGACCACTGGAACTTTGCTAAAAACGGCATTCCAGTAATATTCTATACCACGGGATCTCACGATGATTATCATAAAGAAACGGATACAGTTGAGAAAATAGAGAGAGACGTGTACTTAAAAAGAACGCGTTTGGTATTCTATACCGCTTGGGAACTAGTAAATAGAGATAGCAGGCCAGCACTAGACGAAAAGGCAAACAATTAAGAAAATTGCACCTGAGGAAAAGCCGATAGAATTCTATCGGCTTTTTTTATGTCTTTTTTCTGCTATTAGAAGATAAAGGAATGATTAGATTAGCGGGATCCAACTAAAAGATGAATTCAATGAAAAATTTACTAGCAACCATACTGATTTTTAGTGCAAGTAGCAGTTTTGCTCAAGTGGGCGATATTTTTCCTGATATGGAAGGGGAGAGCTTGAGATATGATACGGTCAATATTCCCTCAGACTTGAATGGAAAATACAGTTTGATTGCTCTGGCATTCTCCAAAAAGTCAGAAAAAGATCTAGGTTCTTGGTTCAATCCGTTGTACAATCAATTCTTGACAGAACCTGACCCGAATGCCTTTTTTAGTTTTGAATACGATCTCAATATGTACATTATTCCGATGTTCACTGGTGCCAAAAGAGCCGCATACAAAAGTACTATGAAGAAAGTACAGGAGACCGTGGCCCCTGAACTTCAACATCTTGTACTTTTTTATAAAGGAACACTCAAGCAGTATAAAAAGGCACTCAATTTCGACGGTAATGATGTGCCCTACTTTTATGTTCTCGATCCAGAAGGAAAGATTATATACAATACTTCAGGTAAATACACCAGAAACAAAATGCAAGAGGTAATTGATGCACTTGAGCCTGCAGCCAAATAGGTGCAGGCTATTCCTAGTTGCTAGTCAGTAATTCTGCATTCCCATTAGTGAAAGTCATATCTGCCGTGATCGGCTTAAACTGTTCATGAGTAGATTTTCTTATCTGTACTTCTACTGTGTTCCAGTCGGAAGCCCATCCTCGGTATACATTATTCAGATAGATTACTTTCAACTTGTGTAGTCCTTTGGCTAAGGCTTTGGACCCGTCGTTTTGTGAGAAGCGTTTCACAAAGCCGTCGTTGTTGATGACTAATTCATTGTCCACCCAAACTTGATCCTGATTACTTGCAAAGAAGTAAACACCGTCTTCTGGTATATCAATGTATCCCTCGATAATTTCAGCTCTGAATCTATCTTCATCGATAATAAATCCCCAATACAAGGTAGTGTTTACTTGAGCCAGAGAGTCTAGTGGTTTTTCCTTCCACTCATCAATTCCTTCCAAGTCACTTGTGCTAAGAAATTTGCCATAAGCGGTCTTTGCAACTAACCCTTGTTTGATGGCTTTGGTTTCCACAGCCGGAGACAGCTCTTGTTTTTCGATTGTTATAGTTCTGATTCGACTCATTTTACCTTGTGGTAGTACGGAGGCAATTTTGAGTGTAGCATCAGTATCGAACACCAAAGGTTCCTGGTAAGTCTTAGATGCCAGATTTGGCTTACTGCCATCAGTGGTGTAAACCATTCTGTCTACCGGTCGAGGTGTGTTGAATTCTAAAACAGCACTATCTATAAATGCTATTTGGGAGGTAGGCCCTTCTGGCATTGGAACGTAATAGTCCATGTCATGGCCGTCCAATCGTACCATTTGGTTATTGAGTCGTTGCTCAAAATCTTTGTAGTCCTTTTTGTTCTTAGCTGTCCAGGTCAATTCCGCCAAAGCTAAGGCTCTTGGGTACATTCTGTATTCTGAAAGCTCTTCTTGATAGATGTATTCCGACCACAAGGTGGTTTGAGCACCCAATACATGGTGAGCTTTAGACGAGTCTATATCAGCTGGGATTGGCTCGTAGTTGTAAACTTTCTTGATAGGGAGTAGGCCGCCTATAGTAACTGGGTCGATTTTATAATCTCCCTCATACTTATCTAGATACATCCATGCCCCTGGAGCCATAATTACGTCATTACCTGCATTGGCTGCAGCTATACCACCTTCTTCACCTCTCCATGACATAACATTCGCAGAATCGGAGATTCCACCTTCAAGGATTTCATCCCAGCCAACCATTTTCTTGTTGTGCTTTTTTAGTACGTTCTCCATTCTGGTCATGAAGTAACTTTGCAATTCATGTTCGTCATGTAAACCTTCTTTTTTGATTCTTTTTTGACATCTAGCACAAGTCTTCCATCGATCCTTAGGTGACTCATCACCACCCATGTGATAGTATTCATAAGGGAATAATGGAATGATCTCTTCTATTACATCTTCTAGGAAAGCAAAAACCTCGTCTTTGCCTGCACAGAACACATCCGTTTCTACACCCCATATGATTCTGGGAGTATAAGAGCCTTCGTTACATGAGAGTTCTGGGTATGCTGATAGGGCAGCTAGCGCATGACCAGGCATTTCTATTTCTGGAATTACGTCGATATATCTTTCAGCAGCATAAGCCACTACTTCTTTAATTTCTTCTTGAGTGTAGAATCCAGCGTGAGTAGAACCGTCAGCTTCGGTTCTTGTACCGCCCACCGTAGTTAGCTTTGGGTATTTTTTGATTTCAATCCTCCAACCTTGATCCTCAGTAAGGTGCCAGTGAAACTTGTTGATTTTGAAAACAGAAAGCATGTCTATATGCTTCTTTATCTCTTCTAACGAAATAAAGTGACGACAAACATCCATATGAAATCCACGCCAGGAGAACCGAGGTTCATCTCTTATTTCTACGGTTGGAACTGTCCAGTTTACATTGTTAACCAGCGACTGAGATTCCACCTCTGCGGGTAACAGTTGCATCAATGTACTTAAGCCATAGAAAATCCCTTTTGGAGAGGTGGCTTTTATTGAGACCCCTTTGTTTGTTGAATTAAGCGTATAACCTTCTTCATTCAGGTCGAGGTTAGTATCTAGTGCGAGAAGAATAAAGTTGTCCTCTTTTATATTGTTTTGAGACTTAAGGTTGAGTCCCGTAGACTTTTTAAGTTTTGACGAAAAGAAGTCAGCTACTTGCTTGAGTTGGACATCCTCTCCTGTTACAAAGGTGGTCGTTTTATTTAAGGTAAATGAACCCTCTTTCGTAGTAAGCTCAAGTGGTTTTGGTGTAATGTTTATACCCTCATTGTACGAAGCAGGCGTGTATTTTTCCTGGCAACTGACTATAGCAAAGGCTAATAAACTAAGGGTTAAATAGTAACGAATCTTCATCTTTTGTCTATTCACGTATTTTAAATGTTCTTATAAGACTAAAGACAAAAAGCAGTTTGCTGAATTTATTTAGCTGAATGGAGGGTGATAAGAGCTAAGCAGAAGTGTTTTTCGCTGATTTTTGTATTGTCGAATGGAATTCATCAACACATTAAACTCTAAAGGGGCACAGATCAAATGTTTAGCGCAGCCTACAATGATTCTTGTAAAGCTCTCAAAAATGGATGAATTAGAAGGAAGGGTTGAGTTCTTACAAAGAAATTTAGGCCAATTCCTTCAAGTCTACCGGTACCACTCGAGATACGCCTTGTTCAACCATAGTCACTCCGTAAATTACATCAGTAGAAACCATCGTTCGTTTGTTGTGCGTCACGATGATGAACTGAGATTCACTTGAGAATTCTCGAATGATGTTATTAAACTTATCAATATTGGCATCATCGAGTGGTGCATCCACCTCATCGAAAATACAGAATGGTGCAGGCTTGATCAAATAGATGGCAAATAGCAATGCCGTAGCCGTAAGGGTTTTTTCACCACCAGAAAGCTGGTTGATACTCAACGGCCTTTTGCCTTTTGGCTTTGCCATGATCTCTATGGTAGACTCCAACGGGTCATCTGGATTAGATA
Source organism: Reichenbachiella sp. (assembly GCF_965233835.1). Classification (GTDB taxonomy): domain Bacteria; phylum Bacteroidota; class Bacteroidia; order Cytophagales; family Cyclobacteriaceae; genus Reichenbachiella. The sequence goes on along the minus strand of NZ_OZ247585.1, from coordinate 3,943,385 downwards.
ATCTCAAATCACATTGATCTTCTTCGGTAAATAAAGATCGGAATACGCGGATGAAGTTAGATTTGATGTTCTCAAAGGCTTCCACAAAAGTCTCCTTCGCTACAGCATCGATTTCACTAATAGTTTCCATGAGTGATTCTTTCGCCTTGAGCAGATCTTCCTTCTGAGTGATGATGAAATCGTGTCGTTCTTTGATTTCTTCATAAGCTTCCATAGCCATGGGGTTGATAGGTCCCATGGTGTCCATCCGACTTTTCATTTTTTCTACATGAGCCCGAAGCTCTGTTTCACTCATATCTTTAAGTTCAGCAGTCTTTTCTTCATCTTCATTGCCATCGATCAACAGCTGATCAATATCAATACTGAATTCGACGGACAGTCGTTCTTTGACACTTGAAAGTTGTAGACGAGTTTCGTTCAGCTCGTTCTGGACTTCCATGATATTCATATCAGTCTGCTCGCGTTCGCGTTGCACTTCTCGTGCTTCTTTTTCTACAGTTTCGATTAACTCCCTTTCGGCATAGTAGTCTTTCTCGGCTTCAGTTACTGCTGTTTCAATGGAATCCTTCTCCTCATACATTTCGATGAGTTGATCATCATTGGAATCCGATTTTTCTACAAGCTGTCGGATTTCTTCATCTGTCTGTTTCAGCTCTGATTGGTTTTTCTCGATTCGATCTTTGGCTGAATCGAGATTGGCTTCTTTGTGAGCTATCTCCTGAGCTACGCTCGCTACTTTATTTTGCTGCTGATGGTAAAGGATATTTTCTTGATTGAAGGCGGCTGATTTTTCATTGAGCAGTTCATTGTACGAAATTAGTTCTTCTTTAAAGCTTGTATTCTTTAGCTCTAGTTCATCTAAAAGCTTTTGTTCCGTCTCCTTTTTAGGAGTGAGTGCTGTGATTTCTTCATTGAGCGCATTGATATTCTCTAGAATATCTTCACTCTTATTGGTGTTTTCAGTAAGAAGGTTTGAGAATTGTTCTTGTTTGGTGGCAAATGATACATGCTCTTCTTTGATTTGAGCCAATTCGACTTGTACATGTTCTAGTTGCTCCTCGTAGTTATTCTCTTTCAGACGGTTAAGGTCAGCTACTTTTTCTTCCAGATTTGATTTTACTTCATTGAGTTTTGAAGTCAGTTTCTTGATCGAAGAAGATAGTTTTTCAAGATTCTTAGCTCTACCGATTCTTTTTCCTTCGAATAGCCCGACTGAACCACCCGAAATGCTAAACTGTCTGTCTATTACTTTACCATTTTTGGTTATCAACACAGTGTTTCGATGATCTGTTCCTTCAGGGTTTTCAAAACTACTGATGTACACATTATCTAATATATAGCTAATCAGCTTTTTGTACTTTGGATCGTATTCGACTACTTCTGTTGCAGCAACTGCATTTTCTATGAAGTCCGTTTGAGTTGGTTTGAATTTTTCAAAACGATCTAAAATGAAGAAATGAGCTTTGCCTTTAGAGGCATCACTTAGAATGTTAATGGCTTTGAATGCCTCTGCTTCAGTGTCCACAATGTAGTAGTTCATGTACGACTCGAGGTAGTTTTCTACAGTCACACGATACTCTTCCGGACAAGTGAGGATGTCAGACAGGAGTGGGGCATTCTTACTCCAACTGGTTTCTTTCTTAAGGAATTTAATAGCTTCAGGGAAACCTTCTAGATTGTCTACCAGAGACTTTGTCAGGTTGTATTCATTTTGAGAGGCATCTAATTTTCTGTTGACCTGAGTCATCTCTTCACGTATGACTTCTATTGTTTTTTCTGAATGAGCGATGCGGTTTTTCAGTTCTTCATCTTTGGATTTCAGGTAGTCGTATTGCTCCTGCTTTTCCTTTTTCTCCAGCTCAATTTCCGCAATTCGCTTTTCGAAATTTTGAAGGTTCTCTGTTTTAGTAGAAGTGTCTGTAGCTGCTTTTTCAAGTTCTTGTTTGAGTGCGCTTACTTGAATCGACTTGATTTCAAGCGATTTGATTAATTGATAAACTTCTTCTTTTTTATTGATGAAGTTTTGATTGAGTTCTTCTCCTTGGTTCTTAAGTTCTTCGTTTTTTTCTTTTTCTCCTTCGAAGTCTTGTTTAAGGGATTCAAGCTTGTGAAAAATCTCACTGAGAATTTTTTCAGAAGTGATTTTTTCTTTGCTCAAACTGGAAATAGAAAATGAAGCGCGTTCGCTACTCTTTCTATCCTGTTCTATTATTTCTTTGAGGTTGTCACTTCGATCATTTAGGAAGCGCTGACGTTCATTTTTGATCTTCTTTTCACTCTCGTATTGTCTGATCTTATTGACATGCTCATTGAGTGTTTTCTGCCGGGTAGCGAGTGTTTTTTCTTTACTTACCAGATCAGCTTTAGACTTTTCCGTTTGCGCCTCTTTCTCCGCTAATTGTTTGTTGAGGCTGATTTTCTTGTCATTATTTTCTTCTGTGGCCTTTTTTAAGTTCTCCAGCTTTTCTTTTTGTTGCTGAAGAGTAGTTTTAGCCAGTTCAACGCTATAGGTTTTATAATCCTCTTTGATTTGATAATACCTCTTGGCCTGTTTGGCTTGTCGTTCGAGAGACTTTAGGTTTTTTTCAATTTCAAATAGCAAGTCTTCTACACGATCCAAGTCGGCATCAGTATCATTCAGTTTTCTAAGTGTCTCTTTTTTACGGATTTTAAACTTGGAAATCCCAGCCGCTTCTTCGAACAAGCCTCTTCGAGAATTGTCCTTATCGTTCAGGATATTGTCAACCATGCCCAATTCGATAATGGCATAACTATTAGAGGCAATACCTGTGTCAAGAAACAAACTAGTGATGTCTTTCAGTCGACAGGTGACGCCATTTAGTTGGTATTCACTTTCACCTGATCGGTAATAACGTCTGGTAATGGTTACGTTAGAGTATTCGGTAGGAAGGAGGTTTTTGGTGTTTTTGAAGGATAGTGATACTTCTGCAAGTTGGGTCGGTTTACGATTCTTTGTCCCATTGAAGATGATGTTGTCCATCTTTTCAGAGCGTAAGGACTTCACCTTTTGCTCCCCTAGAACCCAACGGATGGAATCTACCACATTAGACTTTCCGCAGCCATTTGGCCCCACAATTCCCGTAATGCCTTCATCAAAATTGATGACCACCTTGTCACCAAAACTTTTGAATCCTTTAATCTCTAACTTGGTCAGTTGCATGCAGTATACACTTTTTTCAGAACCAACAAATTTAGAATTATTTCCGAAAGGTCAATCGAGCCCAATATCAAACTTATTAACAATTAAACCACATTTTCAACAGGATGAATATGGTCTGCAATCAATGAAATTTAATTACATTTGACACATGGATGATTCAATATTGTACTACTTGGTTTTAGGCGCTATTTACGTTTTGTCAAAACTATTTGGTAAGAAGAAAAATCGAGACATTCCGGCTGAAGTAGATCAATACGAGGAATTGGACACTCCGAAGCCGACCAAAAAACCTGCACCTACTTTTGAAGATATATTGAAAGAACTAACGGGAGAGCAAACTCCTGCTTTTACAAAAGATGAAAAAGAAAAACCATTGCAGCCGGCACCGGAGCCAGTGTTAGCTACAGAGCTTGTAGATTATCAAAAGAAAAATGTTGAAGCATTGGACGAAGATGATCTTATCGATATTGTACCTCACAAACCATTGGAAAGAAAGAAACCGGAATTTCAAAGAGATATTCATTTTGCAGTAGAAGAGGAGGAGGAAGACAGCATGGCGGGTGATATTGAAGAAATGCTTTCTGATTACGACGGGGTACGAAGAGCCATCTTACTAAAAGAAGTATTAGATAGAAAATACTAAACTTCATCAAGAGCTTTTAGCTCTTCTACGAAACTTCCTGAAAGGATAGGGAATCTACACCAAGTCTTAGGATCTACATTAAAATCATCCAGATGAAAGGATGGAGCCAGTCGTTCACGTTTCCACTGATTGGTTGACCACAGTTTGTAGAACTTTCTAATGTAATTCTTGAGTAATTCCGAATCAATATCTATTTCTTGAATCAGCATCTGATAAACTTCCAATGGTGATTTCCTTTGGAATATCCCTAGTCTTTCAATTTGAACCATAATGGGGTAAGGCATCAAATCATCCTCATCAGTTTGGGTAAACTCTTTTGGGCGTAGTTCGGCAGTAGGTGTTAGACTATTCACATGGGATAGCTCAGAATAACCCAATTCTTTTTCTGCATACTTTAGCCATTGAAGCAAGAAGGGCTTGTCTACGCCAGCGATAGGAGCCAAGCTTCCGCTGGTGTCTCCATCCATAGTGGTATAGCCTACATCGCCTTCACTACGATTGGAAGTAGTAAGTAGAATGGTGCCTGTAATATTGGCAATCATCCAGATTAAAGGAGATCGTGTTCGAGCCTGAATGTTTTGCATGGCAATGTCATCCTGCTCCCAGGTAAGTTTTCGTCCTATGGCTTGTTCAATGATCTCATGATTGGTATGCACTACATCATCTACTTCCCATTGTTTGAATTGAGCACCTATGGATTCGGCCAAAGATTTTGCGGAATTCAAAGTGTCGTCTGAGGAGTTTTTTGTACCCTGATAAGCTGTGATTAGAATTTTGTTGACCAAATGTTTGATTGCATCCTCTTTTGCAAGGTTTTGAATTGCTTCGAATTCTTGACCGATTGCTTTTGTGAATGACTCAATACCCAATTCTTTCACGCCATTTCGAACCAACTCTGCCACCAAAACAGCAATAGATGATGAATCGGCACCACCGCTTAGTGATAAGGAATAGCCTTTCGCCCGGCTCTTTCTGAGATAATCGAAGAGACCTAAAGATGCTGCTTTAGCAAAATCTCTGTTATTATCGATGTCATCCACATGGTCGGTTTGGTCATACTTTTTGTTTTTGACGTCAATGTCAAAGGTCATTATTTGATAAGGAAGGAAGGAGAATCTTTTATTGGTAGCAAGCAACTGGCCGTGACTGGCCAAAATGATATCTCCATCGTAAATGACTCTGCCAGATTCATTGCCCAGTTGGTTGACATACAAGTAGTGACATTCAAAATTGAGACTGCTCGATACAATCAGGTTTTCTCGGGTTTTATGTTTGCCGAAGGCAAAATGACTAGCGCTTGGATTCAAAATTAAGTCTACTCCTTTTTCATAAAGTCTGCAGGCCGGTCTTGATTCGTTCCATGCGTCTTCACAAATTTCAAAACCCACATGAATACCATCAACATGAAAAGTCAAATCTCCAATGGGGTAATTTCCTCCGGCAATGGTTAGTGTTTCTTCTACACCACTTGGCCAGGGAGAAAACCATCTGGGTTCATAGTGGATGCCTTCATTGGCTAAAATTTGCTTGGCATAAAATCCCAAGATTTCCCCATTTTGAATGAGACATGTAGTGTTGTATGTTTTTCGATTATGTAGGATGGGAAGACCGACGGCTACCGCTATGTTTTGACAAAGTGGAACAATGGTTAGCAATTGTTTGATAGCCTCTTCAATGAGCCACTCGCTAAGAAAGAGATCTTGGCAACCATAGGCGGTGATACTTAGTTCAGGCAGGCATAATATTTTCGTGTCTTTTTCCTGAGCCTCCTGGATCGCATTTTTAATGTTAGTGACATTGTTGTCCCAGTCGATCGGAGTTTGGTTGAGGCAGGCACCTGCAATTCGGATTTGGCTCATGAGTCGATTTCGAAAGTTCTATTCAATTTTGAGTACCTGGCAAGATTTTTCTGCAGCGTTTTGTTCGGCTTTTTTCTTGCTCAATCCATGGCCAACACTGATTTCTTTTTTTCCTACAAACACTTTGGCTTCAAATTTCTTAAAATGCTTTTGATTGTCTTGTTCTTCTACTTCAAAACGAAGGTCTTTGTTTTCTTTTTGTGACCACTCTATAATTTTGCTTTTGAAGTTGGTGTTGTTGTTGATGATTTCATCCAAATCAATATGTGGGATGATCAACATTTTGAAAATGAAATTTTTGGTGGCTGCAAAGCCCTTGTCGAGATATACGGCCCCAACCAATGCTTCCAGCGCATCACCATAGATAGATTTGAAAGACTGTCCATTGGCTTTGAGTTGACCGTTGTACTTGATCACATCAGCCAATCCAATCTTTCTGGCTAATTGATTGAGGTGTTCGCGATTCACCATTCTCGAACGGACTTCAGTAAGAAACCCCTCATCTTTAAATGGGTACTTGTTAAAAAGATACTCGGCCACAGCCATGCCCAAAACGGCATCACCCAGATATTCTAAGCGTTCGTTTGATTCTAAAAACCCTTTACGACTTTCTTGCGCCGCAGAACTGTGTCTCATCGCAAGGGCATACAGCTTCAGATTGGACGGATTAAATCCAATGATTCGTTTTAACAAAACGGCAAACTTCCGGTCTTTAGCGTTTCTGAATAACAGCAGCGGCTTTTAAATTAGTTTTACAAATTACCCTTCAAATTTACGGAAAATGATGGAAGTATTGTGACCTCCAAATCCGAAGGTGTTGCTTAGTGCCACCTTTACGTCTCTTTTTTGGGATTTGTTAAACGTGAAATTCAATTTCGGATCGAATGCTTCATCATCGGAGAAATGGTTGATGGTAGGAGGGACTTCTCCATTTTGAATAGCCATCACACATGCCGCCGCTTCAATGGCTCCAGCAGCACCAAGAAGGTGACCAGTCATTGATTTGGTAGATGAAATATTTAAGTCGTAGGCGTGTTCTTTAAATACATTTTGTATCGCCATTGATTCACTCACATCTCCAAGTGGGGTAGAAGTTCCATGTACATTGATATAATCAACATCTTCTGGATTCAAATTGGCATCCTTTAATGCATTAAGCATTACGTTAGTTGCTCCAATTCCCTCTGGGTGTGGGGCAGTCATATGATAGGCATCAGCTGACATACCACTTCCGATCAACTCGGCATAAATTTTTGCGCCACGCGCAACGGCGTGATCATAGTCCTCCAATATTAAAGAAGCAGCACCTTCGCCTAGTACAAATCCATTTCTGTCTTTATCAAATGGCCTTGAGGCTGTTTCTGGAGAGTCATTTCTTTCGGACAATGCTTTCAAAGCATTGAATCCACCGACACCAGATTCGCAAACTGCAGCTTCTGATCCGCCGGTAATAAATACATCTGCCATTCCCAATCGAATGTAGTTGTATGAGTCGATGATGGCATTAGTTCCTGAGGCACAAGCACTCACTGTAGTGAAGTTTGGTCCTCTAAAGCCATACTTGATAGAAATCATACCAGGGGCGATATCAGCAATCATCTTCGGAATGAAGAAGGGGTTGTATCTAGGCGTACCATCTCCTCCAGCGAAGTTCATCACTTCGTCTTGGAAAGTTTTCAGTCCACCAATGCCAGCTCCCCAGATTACTCCAGCTCTGTTGCTGTCTAACTTATCCAGATCAAGTCCGGCGTCTAGAACAGCTTCGTCTGCTACGATATGAGCAAACTGTGTGAAAAGATCCATCTTACGGGCGTCCTTACGATCAAAATGATCGTTTGGGTCGTAATTTTTCACTTCACAAGCAAACTGGGTTTTGAATTTTTCCGCATCGAAACGGGTGATGGGAGCAGCGCCGCTCACACCTTTAGAAAGTCCTTGCCAATACTCTGCGGCGGTATTCCCTATAGGTGTGAGAGCTCCAATGCCGGTAACTACAACTCGCTTTAATTGCATATATGCTAGTTCCCTGTTTAGGTATGATTAAATTACTTTGCGTTCGCTTCTAGGTATTCGATAGCTTGTCCTACAGTACCGATATTCTCAGCTTGATCGTCTGGAATAGAAATATTGAATTCCTTTTCAAATTCCATAATCAATTCGACAGTGTCTAAAGAGTCAGCACCCAAGTCGTTTGTGAAGCTCGCTTCGTTGCTTACTTCAGACTCTTCTACTCCTAACTTGTCGATAATAATTGATTTAACTTTTTGTGCTATATCAGACATTTTATTATTGTTTGGTTTAAAAATCTGTGCAAAGAAAGATATTTAAAGTATTAATGCCAAACTAATTTTAGCAATCTCAAAAAGTGGTAAAAAGGGGGTGAAATTCCGCTGTTTTTGGGGTAAATATTGATTTAAAAAATTGTACTATATAATAAGGTGTATAAGGTCGTACGAGTTATATTTGAAAATATGGTCTTCATAGACGATCATGGGTGTAAATAAATGTGTGAATACAAAGCGTCATTATTGTTTTTATATAAATAATGTCGATATTTGCACCTCGAAAAATTTTGTTAATCTAAAACTTAAGTAAAAATCGCTAAACAAAGATTCCAAAGACGTGGCTTTAGAGGTCGTGTCGAAGAACCCTACAAAGTAAATGATCGAATCACTGCCAGAGAAGTTAGGGTGGTAGGTGAAAATGTAAAGGTCGATGTATATCCGACTTCACAAGCCATTAACATGGCGAAAGATCAGGGGTTGGACTTAGTGGAGATTTCACCTAACGCTGATCCTCCAGTTTGTAAGATTACCGATTATTCTAAGTTTAAGTACGAACAAAAGAAGAAACAAAAGGAGATCAAATCCAAGGCGCATAAAAGCGTGTTGAAGGAGATCAGGTTCGGTCCTAATACTGATGATCATGATTTTAATTTCAAATTAAAGCATGCCATTAAGTTTTTGAAGGAGGGCGCAAAAGTGAAAGCTTATGTGCACTTTGTAGGTCGTACCATTGTGTTCAAGGATAGAGGGGAAATTTTATTATTGAAATTTGCTCAATCTCTTGAAGAACACGCCAAGGTGGAGCAACTTCCAAAATTGGAAGGAAAACGAATGTTTTTGATGCTTTCTCCTAAGGTTCAAAAGAAGAATTAATTTTTTATCAATATATACAAATGCCAAAAGTTAAAACTAAAGCAGGAGCTAAGAAAAGGTTTAAGCTGACAGGATCTGGTAAAATCAAAAGAAAGCACGCTTTCAAAAGCCACATCTTGACTAAGAAAGAAACCAAGCAGAAGCGAAACTTGACTAAAATGGGCTTAGTCCACAAGTCAGATGAAGCTAATGTAAAAGCTATGCTAAACATTTAATCACGTCAAGGACGAGGTTAGGTTCAAATTTTCACCAGAGTATTGGTTCATAAGTATCTGACGGAAGTGAGGTCGCCAATAATCAAAAAAGTTAAAAATTATGCCAAGATCGGTAAACACAGTAGCGAGTAGAGCTCGCAGAAAAAAGGTTCTGAAATTAGCCAAGGGTTATTTCGGAAGAAGAAAGAATGTATGGACGGTTGCTAAAAACGCCGTTGAAAAAGGTCTCACTTACGCATACAGAGACAGAAAAGTTAAGAAAAGAGAATTCAGAAAATTGTGGATTCAGAGAATCAATGCTGGTGCAAGAGAGCACGGTTTGTCTTACTCTCAGTTCATGGGCAAATTGACTGCCTCTGATATTCAATTGAATAGAAAAGTATTGGCTGATTTAGCAATGAATCACCCAGAAGCTTTCAAAGCAGTAGTGGATCAGTTGAAATAAGCTGATTACTCAGTAGATATTGAAGACCCTGGCGATTTCGTCAGGGTTTTTTTGTGCCTTTTCTTTCGTGGTTGTGAGTTATGATTAGTTTTTCTAACTTTCATTATCTACAACCAAACCTAACTAACTATGTCTACTCCTCAAAAGTACATTGATCATACGTATTCCTATCTTGCTTTGCGCAAAACTGTCGGCTGGATAGGTATCTTGTTACCTTTTACACTGCTTATTGGGACGCACCTTTTAGACGGTAATTCTTGGGAGTCTATCAGTCACTATTACTACTCCACCATGGGGCGTGTTTTTATTGGCGCTTTGTGTGCCGTAGCTCTTTTTATGTTTTTCTACACTGGATTTGATTGGAGAGATGACTGGGCAGGTAATTGTGCTGGAATTTTTGCTATTGGGGTGGCGTGGTTTCCTACAACGAAAACTGGAGATATTGATGCCATTGGTTGGGTTCATTATGGCTTTGCCGCTTCATTGTTTCTCACTTTTGCTATTTTCTCTTTGGTGCTGTTCACCAAGACTAAGGATGATGATGATTCAAACAGAACGTCAGAAAAGAAGTCGAGAGATCGTATTTATAAATTTTGTGGATGGGCAATTATTTTTTGTGTTGTTAGCATTCCATTGTTTGGTAAGGTTTGGCCGGCATCGGAGTTCGAATATACCTTCTGGGCTGAAACGGCAGCTTTAATTGCTTTTGGTTTTTCTTGGCTGACAAAGGGTGGGGCTATTCTGGCAGATGGAAACAAATCTTGATACCATGAAAGTAAAACTATTATTCATTTTGTTGGCCATTTCGTCTGCTTGTAGCCAGCAATACTTTGATCAGCCTCAGCCAACGAACGGTCGTAACATATATGCGTTCCCCGAACCTTTTCAGGGCGTTTGGACAGATGGCAAAGACTCATTGATTGTAGCCAAGTATTTTTTCGCCAATATTGAATATAGCGATTTGTCCTTGCCCTATACAAAAAGGGATACTACGGCTTATGCGCTCTTCAAAGAAGGTAAAGTGTACCCTTTTGATTCAATACGACAACAAGTTATTGGGGTGGGGAGGTCATTTGAGATAAGAAATGATTCTATCTATTATGAAATCAGGGAGGTTTTGGAAGTTCAACTTGGGAGAAAAGCCTTCCTTCGGCAGGTTGGAGGTCAGTTTGTTCTCAATGTGAAAGGAGAGAACGGCTGGTGGGAGCTGTTTTTGATGGGAGTGACTGATCAGCAAAAGGTGGTTGTCACCTATCCAAGTATAGACGCTATGATTGAACAAGGCATGAATCCAGTACTGTCAAATGCAGAGGAAGATTACTTTGAAGTTCAATGGAGCGCTAAACAATTTGAACAACTGATTGGGAATAATGTCTTTTCGGATACCCTCTTATTTATCGACCAACAAAACTAAACCTACTCATGCGAAAATCAACCTATACTCAGCGGTATGAAAAAGACCATCATGCGGAAGAAAAAGAGCGTAAACATATAATCCTTTTGGATGGCACCTGGAATGATGAAACTGGTCTGGACGGAAGCGGATTGGTGACCAACATTGTTCAGCTATCCCGGGTATTTATTAATAGACCGGATGAGCAAATTGTTAGATACCACAGGGGTGTGGGAAACGATAATGATAATAAATGGTTGAGCCATAACTGGAAGGGTGCGGATGGCAAGGCGGTGGGTTTGATTGTAGAACGTGCCTACGCGAGACTAGTACAGGATTGGCAGAGTGGCGATAGGATTTATATTTTTGGTTTTAGTAGAGGGGCAGCTGCCGCCCGGCTGTTGGCTGCAAAAATTAACCAAGAGGGAATCCCTAAGCGTGTGGATATAACCTTGAAACCTGTTGAGAACCGCGAGACAAGAGTTGTGGAACAACGAATTCATCGAGTAAAATTTGATAGGAGTAGTAAAAAGGATGTGAAAATTGAATTCCTTGGGGTTTGGGATACAGTGAGTGCTTTGGGGTTGTTTAATAATATCTTGGCCACTTTCAAACTGAGAAAGAAAGATTTATTCACAGACCAGCACATTGCTGCTAATATTCAGCAGGCAGTACATTTGGTGAGCATAGATGAAACTCGCAATTCTTTTCGTCCTTCGCTAATGAACCATAAAGAAGGGGTGACTCACGAAGTTTGGTTTCCCGGGGTTCATTCAGATATTGGTGGAACTTACTTGGAGAAAGAATTGTCCCAGGTCAATCTATATTATATGATTGATAAACTAAGTCAATGGAATGAGCATAGAAAACTCAGGGATTTCCTGATTGATCAAAGTGCATATGCCGAATCAGCCAAATCTGATATAGATCGTGCACATTTTCATTTTCAGGGTCACGGTTTTGGCAAGAGTTTAAGAGAAGTTATCGTTCAAGCGAATGGGATAAAGTCTGAAGATTTGCCACCAAAAATTCATCAACTGTATTACGACATTACATCGCGCAGAAATTCGTATTCGGTAGTGGAAATCAAGAAGTGGTTTAAGCGCAAGTCAAAACGAATTACAAATTTTCAGTACATGCCTTTTAATGTGAAGGTATTGGATGGTAGATATGATATAGTGAATTGACCACTACCTGGGTGGCAATTCTGGATATGGAATAAGGGATTCGATCACCAAAGCCACACCATCCTTAGTCAAAAGGATCAGCGTGATAATAATTGCGCCTGAAATGATAGCTACTCCAATGTTGTTGTTTTTCATTTCTACAAACTCATCAATGGGGGTGAGTTTAGAGTAAATCACAATACCCATAAGGCTGATAGCTAAACCAGCTGAGTAAGCAATTAGGATATAAAGTCCTCCTCTAAACAAAAAGGATAAAAACAGCTGGGTGCTGCTTTCTTCAGCGTTGGATAGTAACCTGAAGGAGGAAACAATAGGTTCAATCGTGCCACTAACCATCAGTCCCATGCCGATGAGTACGCTGGCTATAAAAATGCTATATGCTAAGTTGTTATGACCAATATTGAATTTCTTCTTACCGTACCATTTGAGAATTTTGTAGGTGGTGGAGAGAATAACCAGCCCCATACTGGCAGCGGAGAGAATTTCTATAATGCCTAAAAAGAATACGTTAGAGTTCATGTTTTAAAGCTACGTTCCAATATTTTTTGTTATTCATGCCCGGAGGAATGATGCCGGGTTCCCAGCCAGTAGCGGTGGTCTCCCAAAAGTAATATTTTTCGCCTGCTATAGTAAGGTATTCTCCTGCCGCAGCAATATTTAGTGCCAACATTGAATGCCGGTATTCCTTGCTGATCAAAACCACAGGGTCATAATTGAAATGTCTTAGCAAGGTGTATATCAATACAGTCCTTGAGTCACAATCTCCTTTCAAAGTATACAAGAATTCGACAGGAGAAGTGATGCCGTAGCGTTGGTTGCTATAGCATGGATGGTCGCTATGCTCGCTGGTGCATGGGCCGGAGATGATATATTGATAAGGAATATCTTGGACCATTTTGACGACTGCATGAGCAAAGGCTGAATAGTCTAGCGAATCTGATTTCGACAAGAGGTCGAGAGAATCTATTACTTGCTCCAGATAAACTTGGTCCGACTCAGCTAGTTGTCTATATACTTTTCCCCAAAATTCTGGATAACTGTAAGCCTTGGGATCGGTTAAATTGTTTTTGAATTGGGTAGCTTTTTGATGACTCTGATTGTCTATTTCATAGGAAAGGCAATATTCCGCGTGATATTTTGGATCTTCCCAAGCTCGTTTATGTTGAGTAGATTGAGGTCCTTTTTGGCTAAATTCCTCACAGGTGGTTAGGGATAACTTAGGTGTCTCTTTCCATATTGAAATAATTAGTGATTTATTGATAAACAGTATCACCAGCACCCAGACCAGAAATTTCCATCCTTTCACAGCTTCAATAATAATGCAGCGAAGACTAATTCAAAATAAAAGTGAGATCTTTGATTAAGATTGATGGGAGGAAATGAGAAAGGCCTTGACCTGTCTCCGGTCAAAGCCTTAATTCACTAAACCTTTAGGGTCATCCTAGTTTGAACGTGATGGGCATAATCATTCTTACTTTTACTGGTTTGCCGTCTACCATACCCGGACTCCAGCTAGCAGCAGATTTCATCACTCGTTCAGCCTCGGCATCACATCCGGCACCAATACCTTTGATTGATTTTACTTCCGTGATATCACCGTTTTCATTCACTATAAACTGAATGAACACACGGCCTTCAACTCCCTCTCTTCTAGCTTGATTCGGGTATTGCATGTTTTCAGCTATCCAGGTGTAGAAGGCAGTCATTCCTTCAGCAGGAAGCGGTTGAACTTCTACTAGGTCGTAAACACCATCCATGCCTTCGGCTTCCTGTACTTTCGAGGTTTGAACCTGGGTAATGGCTGCAGCTGCCTCTTGATCATTCATGTCGCTAAGTTGTTCTGCGGCATCTTCACAGCCGAATATTAGGACTAATCCTAGACCTAAGAGGATAGGAGCTATTTGTTTGATTTTCATAATTTGATTGTTTTGTTGATTTATCATTTTAATTCTTTTTAATGTCGATGAGGTATAGAAGGCATGAACCAGTTGATACCCTTGACTTTTGATCGTATGTGAAGCCAAGGTCTGGATGTACTCTTCTTTGTTGGACTGATGGAGTGCTTTGGCATCTGCTAAATACTCATGGTTGATTCGTGCTAGTCTCTTGATGATGTAAACAAAAGGGTTAATCCACAGCAGTGCACCCACTATCTCTAGGAACAGAATATCCAAGGTGTGCCAATCGCGAGCGTGCACTTCTTCGTGAGTTATTATCATATCACGTTCATCAGCATTCAACTGATCTCCAATGAAGATGGTGTCTCCGAAAGTATAGGCTTCGGTACTGCCAGGTATCGCATAGAGCCGGACCTGAGCAGCTCGTTTGGATTGGCTTCTTTTCACCAATAGGGTAGAGGTTCTTACCACCAATAGGATTAAAAAGAATGCTGAGATCGCCCCATAGGCCAAGGGCCAATAACTTACTAAATCAATTTTTCCTGCGTTGCCTAGGGTTTCCATTGTTACGGTATTCAAGAAGATTGTTCCTGCAACCAGATGGGAAGGCACTCCCTCAAAACGAAAAGAGATCAAGGGTAAAATTAATGCCAGGGCCGTGCAGCCTAACAAGTAGAAACGGTTGAAAGTAAACGACTTCTCTTGTTTAAGGGCGATCAAATAGAACAGGCTGAATACACCTAGTGCAAGGCCTGATTCGAGGAAGTAGTTGAGCATACTATTCATCATTGGTAGGTTTTGTGTCTTTTTTAGCTATCTCTATAAGCTCATTCAATTCTTTGACATCCAAGTTGTTTTCCTCAGCAAAAAAGGAAACAAGGTTCTTGAAAGATCCGCCAAAATAGCCATCCATAAAATTTGACAAGTAAAATTTGGAGTAATCCTTTTTAGCAATGATGGGGAAGTATTCATAAGTTTTGCCATAAGCCTTATGTGAAACAAATTCTTTGGTTTCCAATATTCTCACAATAGTTGAAACTGTATTGTAAGCTGGCTTAGGGTCAGGAAGCTTGGCAATGATATCATGTACTACACCACGTTCTATTTGCCATAGTACTTTCATTACTTGCTCTTCTGCTTTAGTTAGTTCTTTCATTGTATTTTAATTTCTTCACAATCTTATAACTATAAAATTAGTTATACAACTAAAATAACAATTATTTAACTAAATAATTGGTTTTCTCGGTTTGTGAGTTTAAATAGGGACTAAAAAGTTTTGCGATGACAATGCAATTCAATTGCAAGTAGGCTATCTTTGCAAATATGGAAACAAAGGGACGTAAGGAAATACTTAAAAGACATGGATTGCGTGTCACAGACTGTCGCTTGGATGTGCTGGACTTGTTCATCAATAGGAAACAAGCACTTTCACAAAAGGATCTGGAAGAGAAATTGACAGCCTATGATCGCGTAACCTTGTATAGAACGCTTCACAGTTTTATCGATAGCGGTGTACTGCATAAAATCCCCAGTGATAGCGGAATTGCATCTTATGGAATTTGTTTTGATACCTGTAGTCCGGATGAGCATCATCATGACCACCTCCATTTCAAGTGCAATTCGTGCGGCCAATTGGAATGCATAGAGGAGTCCATTGCATTGCCTAACATTCACCTTCCGCGAGACTACAAGATGGGTGCAGTGGACGTAATAGTCAACGGCGTTTGTGGAACATGTAACGCCCGATAAGATCATGAAATATTTTTTGGGGTTGATTGTAGGGCTGGTGATCAATACGGCTGCCTGGTCCCAGGTGCTGCTGTCAGGTGTGGTATACGATACTGAAAACAGAGAGCCATTACCTGGTGCAATTGTGAGCATCCATGAACTGGACGTCACAAAAGTCACAGATATTGATGGACAGTTTTTGTTTGAAGGTATTCGCCCGGCTACTTACCACTTGCACATTAGCTACATGGGGTACAAAGCTCGGACTATGGTCAAGAGTGTGAGGCAAAATGAAAGCTTGAGTATATACCTTGAAAGCACGACCTTGGAACTTAGTGAGATAGTAGTGGAATCCAACCATTATAAAACCGGACCCAAAGAGCAAACCTTGGCTATGGAAATCTTGGATGCGGAGTTTTTGGCCAAAAATAGAAAAGGAACATTCGTTAATTCCTTAGAAGATATTCCGGGTATTAGTGCGATCAATACTGGTGTAGGTATCTCCAAGCCAGTGATAAGGGGGATGAGTTTCAATCGTGTGATTGTGAACGACAAAGGAGTAAAACAAGAAGGCCAGCAATGGGGGACAGATCACGGATTGGAAATCGATATGTTTGAGCCGGGTAGGGTGGAAGTAATTAAAGGGCCTGGTTCACTGATGTATGGTTCTGATGGGTTGGGTGGAGTCATTAATATTTTCCCGCCGGCTATACCACAAGACAAGGAAATAGAAGGCTCCGTACAAGGAATTTATAAATCCAATAACCATTTGTTTGGTTCATCCACTGTGGTACAAGGCAAAAAGAATGATTGGGTGTATCGTGGAAGATTTAGTACACAGGATTTTGGTGATTACAAGGTGCCCGCAGACCAATTTACCTACAATGGATATACCCTTCCCATTTACAATGAACGACTAAAAAACACCGCAGGTAAGGAAAGAAATTTCACTTTGATGTCGGGGGTCAAAAAGAATTGGGGATATTCTACACTTACCTTGAGCAACTTCAATCAAAGAGCCGGGCTATTTGTCGGAGCGGTGGGAATCCCGAGATCCTATCAATTGGATCATGATGGCTCGTATCGCAATATCGATATCCCTTATCAAAAAACTAATCACTTGAAGGTTGCTTCAAATTCTAATATACTGATAGGTAAACGGTGGCTTGAAATGGACTGGGGCTATCAACGAAACCAACGCGAGGAACATTCTGACCCAACCGCTCACGGTCAGGTGGAAGGGCCGGAGGGTACGCTGGAACATGGTCTGGATCTTCAGACCCTCAGTGTCAATTCTCGTTATTTCTGGCAAGCTTCGGAATCACATACAAGAATTATTGGTCTTCAGGGACAGTATCAGTGGCACGACTGGGACGGTTTTGCATTTTTGTTGCCTGAGTTTAGAAGTAGCAATTTTGGATTGTTTCTATATGAGGAATACAGTTGGGCCAAACGCTTTACTGCAACAGGAGGAGTGAGAGTAGACTATGCCATTAGAGATATCACAGGATACAGTGAATCTGATGGTACCGATTTTTTCCAGTATAATGAGGATATCAATCGCACCTATTTTAATGTATCAGGAGCGCTTGGGTTATCCTATTATCCGAGCGAACAGCTCAATTTAAAGTTCAATCTGGGTACCAGCTATAGAGTGCCTTCACCTAATGAACTTTCTATCAACGGACTGCACCACGGTACCTTCAGGTATGAGCTCGGAGATAGCAACCTATCCACAGAACGTGGTGTGCAAATGGATTTCAGTCTAAGCTATCAAAAGAAGGATTTCAGTTTAGTAGTAACCCCATTTGTCTCATACTTTAATGATTTCATCTATTTGGCAGCAAGCACTGAGTTTTCAGCTGGATTCAATCCCTTTTTGCCCGCGGAGAGTGGTCAGATTTATCAATACCGGCAGAATGATGCGGTGTTTGCCGGAACAGAATTGGCCGTAGAATACCACCCTGTAGAAGCGCTACACTGGCGAGCAGCCTATGAATATGTGTACAATTACAACTTGGATACCAAACTACCTCTACCCTTCACACCGCCGGGATCGTTGTATTCTGAATTGGAATATGGTTTCGAAATGAACCATTCATTCTTGGATGATATACATCTTGGTGCTAATACCAAATGGGTGTTTGATCAAAATCGAGTTGATAGAAATGAAAACACAACGCCTGGCTATTGGCTATTGGGACTGAATGCAGGAATGGGCTTAAGACTTGGCGAAAACACGGTGGGGCAGCTTACCTTTTCTGCACAAAACTTACTCAATAAAGAATATTACAATCACTTGAGCAGGTATCGATTGCTCAATTTGCCCGAACAGGGTAGAAACTTTGTGATTTCCTTTCAATTACCTTTTGCAATTAAGTAACATTAGTATTAATATTGCAATATTGTTGCAAATTAAAATACTCTAATGAAAAAGACGAAAAATTGGTTATTGGCCCTTTTGGTAATGCCAGCATTGTTTTCTTGTGATGACGACGACGCAGTGGATACCACCGCACCAACTATTACACTTGAAGATCCGGTAAGTGGAGAGCAAATTGCTGCTGGAACTACGATGGAAGTACACGGAGACCTGGAGGATGATGTGGATTTGGCCACCTATAGCATTTCCATACACGATAATTTCGATGGTCATTCGCATGGTAGGACTTTGGATAAATTTAGTTTTAGCGAAAGTTATGAGACAGCGGGTACGGATGTGCATATGCATCAGGAAATTGAAATTCCAGCAACAGCAACCGCTGGTCCCTACCACTTCATAATACAAGCTATTGATGCAGCAGGTAACTCAACATCCTTTCAGGATGACTCTAATGTAGAGGTTGAAATTTGGATTACGAATGAAGCGATGGGTCATGTGACCTTCACTGATGCCAACGACGTAGAAATCGACGAGTTGGAAGGTGTAGTAGGACAAGCCCTTGAGATCGACGGCTACGTGCTGGACGAGACTGGTACGCTGGCTCATATTGATATTAGCGTAGGTCATTTGGACGAAGAAGATGGCGGACATGATGGACACGATCATGGCCGTGTACTAGAAGATGCCATTTATGATAAGGAGTTTGATGTAGAAGGAGAAGGAATGGTGCAGTTTAGAAATCTGTTGGCTAACGAATCTATCGTCGTCAATCAATCTGACTTAGATGAACTTGAGGATGGGGAACATCTTCATTTGATCGTTAGAGTTGAGGATGCAGATGGAAATATCAGTCGAGGAACTATAGAAATACATTTTGATTAAGTTATTATCATACAGTTAGGTTAAAAAAGAGGGCTTCTAGTCCTCTTTTTTTGTGTCTAGATCGTAACCTCAACTGCATTACCTTCTGGATCTGCTATAACACTTTCGTAGTAGCCATCACCTGTAGTTCTTGGTTCACTCAGTACCGCATAACCGTCTGCTCTCAATTGGTTCGTTAATTCATCTACGTGTTGCTTATTCCCTACAGAAAAGGCCAAATGTGCCAATCCGTTAATCTTACTTTCTTGTTTTTCTTTTGGTAAATATTCAGGGTTGTGCATCAGCTCAATTCTGGTCTTACGATGATCGAATCGAAGGAAATAAGAAGTAAATTTCTTCGCAGGGTTTTCGTACTTAGCCCCACGCTCTGCTTGAAAATACTTGGAGTAAAACTCGCACATACCTTCAAGGTCGTTTACCCATATGGCGACGTGTTCAATTTTAATTTTATGCTGACGTGGGCTGTTGTGTTTTAATTTTAGAACTAATAAGGCCATTTGCAAACTGAGGACTATGGTGTTGGTCATAATTATGGGGAGGTCGAAAATAAGAATTCCATAAGTGAGCCATGAACTAGATGAACACACGAAGATGATCAAAGTCCAAAGTGACAAATCTTCAACTGATCGTGTTTTGAGAGATTGCCAGACCTGAGGAACAAAACTGGATATGGTCAGCGCTACAGCCAGATACCCAAAAAGAGGAGCGTATAAATCCATAAAAACTAAAATTTGAATGACAAATCAGTACGAAGAATTTCTGAACTGCTCAATATTGCCAATATATTATTGATTCATCATCATCTTCTGTCTGAATTCTTTATTTTCGATCATATGGATCGACGAAGTTTTGTAAAGAAATCGGCAGTAGCTTCAGCAGCGACTGTACTTACCCTAAATGCCGCCAATGCACAAGCTAAAGCAGGCGAATCACTGATAAAACCCAAAGCTTTAAAAAAAGGTGATACGATAGGCCTGATTACGCCGGCTAGCGCAGTCACCAGACAGGCCTTTGAAAAGGCGGTAGAAAACTTGGAGGCCATGGGGTTTGTTGTAAAATACACGGACAACATGAGTGTACGTAAAGGCTTCTTGGCGGGCACCGATCAGCAGCGACTGGACGATCTACATCGGATGTTTGAAGATCCAAACATAGACGGCATAGTCTGTGCACGTGGAGGTTATGGCTCTGGGCGGTTATTACCAAATATCAACTACGATCTAATCAAAGCCAACCCCAAAGTGTTGGTTGGCTACAGTGACATCACTGCTTTGCTCTATGGTATTCACGAGCAGACAGGTTTGGTTTGTTTTCACGGACCCGTAGGGGCTTCAGAATATTCTGAATTTACAGAAAAGGGATTTGAGCAAGTGCTAATGAAAGGCAAAGCACCAAAGTTTGAAAGACCTAAGACATGGGAGGAAAATCAAGACCCGGCATTCCAATTACTATCTATTGTGACAGGGGCTGAGCAAGGAGCCTTGGTAGGTGGCAACTTGAGCCTGATGTGCTCGCTCATGGGAACGCCCTATGATATTGACTACACTGACAAAATTGTATTCATAGAAGAAATAGGAGAGTCCCCTTACCGAGTAGATCGTATGCTCACTCAGTTGCTCAATTCAGGTAAGTTGGCAAAAGCCAAGGGCATCGCCATGGGTGTGTTCTGGGGTTGCGAAACCAAATCCACCGACCCTGACTTTGCGTTATCGACTAGTCTGGAAAATGTATTAAAAGATCGGTTTGAGGATTTGAGCATTCCTGTGCTTTATGGACTGCCGATTGGACATATCGATGACAATGCTACTTTACCTTTCGGTATACAAGCCGAGTTGGATGTGGAGGAGGGGAGCTTAAGGTTGCTAGACAGTGGAGTAGTATGAGAATGAAATACTGGACTATTAGTAACGAGCCAAAGCAATTATGAAATCTCAATCCAACCTATTTTTAATCGCCGTATTTTCAATTTTTGTAGGAAGCCAAATAACAGAAGGCGTACTACTTGTGCCGTATTGGCAATCCATGTCTTCTGGCGAGTTCTACAACTACTATCAGACATTCGGACCAGCCATTAATCGCTTCTATACTGTCTTGACTATTATGGCTCTGCTAATACCGATTGGATATGCTATTCATTTCTTCAAAACACGAGCTCAAGGGTTAAACTTCGCTTTGATTTCAACCGTGCTGGCGATTATGTTTGTTTCTTCTTTTTATATCTATTTCAAATCAACCAATCAAGCCTTCTTTCAATCCGCCTTCAGTGAAGTTGAACTAAAAAATGAATTAGTTATCTGGGCCAATTGGCATTGGGGTAGGGTAGTACTGGAATGTCTATCTCTCTATTTTTTGATTCTTGCCGTATCAGAAGAAGAATTAGTATAAGTTCTATTTTTTAAAAAGCTGGTGCCTTGCGATTGAAAATGTAAGTATAACTTTTGGAGGAGTGAGTCAGTGGTGATTAATTTTTGTAGATCATTTGAATTGTATGTAAACATTGAACATGTTTGCTGAAAAAAACATGAGTAACCCTAACCAATTCCTCACTTTCATAGCTTGTTTATTTTGCTTCTTTTCTTGTAATACAGAAGAGGCCGTTGATGACCTTATTGAAGATACGTTTGTTGAAACTCCAGCTGTTGACATTGTGTTTGATGACGGAGACACACTGGATTTTGAAAATGTTGTAGTTGGATATAACAGAACTTTGTCTTTCGAAATCCATAATGAAGGAAATGTAGCTTTGTCAGTATCAAATATTTCTGTCCCTTCTGGATATTCTCTTGACTGGTTGTCTGGAAACATACAGATAGGGGAGTTTCAAGTTGTTGAAATTTTGTTTGAACCTAAAGAGGAAAGAGAGTATCAGGGTGTAGTTCGTATCGAAAGCAATATTGATGAAGGATCAACAGAGTTTAATATTGATGGTGTTGGGGACGACGATAAGTTTGAGGGTGATGCTAACTTATTCACTCAAGAAGAGTTAGAACAATTTATTTCAGATGGTTATACTGAGGTAGGAGGTAGATTGATATTGGGAGGAGAGGTGACAAGTTTGGCACCTTTAGAAAAGCTAAAAACTGTTGGAGGTTTGGATGTTTTTCAGACAAAAGTTGAATCATTGGTTGGTATAGAAGATTTGCAGATAAATGAGATGTTACAAATTGCTCTGAACTCTTCGTTGAAGACGTTGGACGGATTTCCAACAATCACAGATGCTTCATTTGGTATTAACATTACCTATAACCCCTTGATTTCAAATTTGGAAGCACTGTCTAATCTGAATTCTTGTGAGTACCTATACATCACCAATAGTGAAAACCTAGAAAGCATAGATGGGGTTTCTAGTTTGACTGATGTGCGATCAAATCTTCATATTAAATCGAATCCAAAAATTAAGAACCTAGATGGACTAGCTAAGTTGACCAGAGTTGGAGGGTCATTAAGTATTAGTGGAAATGATGTGTTAACCAGTTATTGTGGTATAAAGGATTTTCTTGTAGCAGAAGGGCTAGAAGGCATATTTTATCTACCAAAAGGTAACAAATACAACCCAACAAGGTGGGATATACAGGATGTAGAGTGCGAGAAGGATATACCAGATAATGTCCTTCACGGAGAACTAAGGTTTAGAAATCAATCAGGAATTGATTCGTATGACTTTAGTGGATATGATACAATTGATGGTGATCTGATTATTATTTCTGATACAGATATTGATGTGGTTTCTAGCCTTTCTAATCTATCTTCTATCAAGGTGATAACTGGAGATATCTCAATTAAAAACACTTTATTAGCAAATTTGGATGATTTGAGTGGATTGGAAAGTATAAACGCCCTCTACATTAAAAACAATGCCAATTTATCAGATTATTGTTCAATATCCTCAATTGTTGAGGCGGAGGATATTTATGTGTCCATTGAAGACAACTCATACAACCCAACAAAGGAAGAGTTGATTGCTGCAGAAACTTGCTCACAAGATTAGTATTTATATTACCCGTGATACTGGATACGCAATAGAAAACGTGTATTAATGAAACGCTAGATGGATTCGGTCACACAAATTGTATTAGGAGCCGCAGTAGGAGAAGCGGTCTTGGGTAAGAAGGTTGGCAACAAAGCTATGCTCTATGGGGCTATTGCTGGCACGATTCCAGATTTGGATGTATTGGCTTCGCATGTTACGGATACAGTATCCGCTTTGTCTATACATCGTGGATTTACCCATTCCATTGTGTTTTCGGTTGTTTTCGCACCGGTCTTTGGTTGGTTGGTTTCTCGCTATGAGAGTCTGAAAGATTTCAAAAGTTGGTCGTGGTTGTTTTTCTGGGCGTTTATCACACACCCTATCTTGGATGCGTATACCACTTGGGGCACACAGCTGTTTTGGCCCTTCGATTTACGACTGGCATTCAAGACCATATTTGTTATCGATCCGCTGTACACCTTACCATTTTTAGTGTTTTTGATTCTGGCGATGATTCAAAGTAGAACGAGTCCTAAACGCCAGTTTTATAATCGGATGGGACTCTATATGAGTTCGGGATATTTATTGCTTACTTTTCTATTCAAATGGATGGCATTTGCACAATTTGAATCTGCCTTGGATGCACAAGGGATTGAGTACACACAATTGGACACCAGACCTTCTCCCATGAATACGATCCTATGGAGTGCCAATGTGGAGACTGAAGCTGCTTATTTGCTAGGAAACTATTCACTCTTTGATTCACAGCCGATCAGATTCGAGCCGTATCCTAAGAACCATCAGCTGTTAGGTGATTTGATTGCTGAAGGCTCAGTACAGCGAATGATCGCTATATCAGAAGGATGGTATACCATCAGTCAAAAAGAAGGACAGTTATATTTCAATGATTTGCGTTTTGGACTCTTAAGTCTCGATCCCAATGCCCAGGATTTTGTATTCAGCTATCAGATCAATGTAGTTGACTCTGGTCAGGTCATATTTACAGAAGTGCCCAAAAACAAACAGGACGGCAAAAAGCTGCTTGCTGAATTGTGGAAGCGAGTGAAAGGGAATTGACTGTTGTTTACCAGCTATTTCACCGAGGCTCGAAACTTCTCGTCAATGCGAATGGAGCGGAGCGAAGTGTGGCAATCCCTTGCGGATACAAACTGCTGCTTCAAAAAGTCTCCTTTACTTATTACATGTTTTGATCTGACTCTGAGGTTCCTACTTTCTTCCTTGATGAAGAAAGTAGGCAAAAAAATCAAGGCTGAATTCATTTATTAACGCCTTTTGAAGTGTAAAATCAGGAAACAAAAGAAACTCATCCATCTCAATTTCTATCAAGATTCCAATCTGAACAAGGATTCAAACAGCCTTTTGTTTCTCTTCTGATTTTACACTTCAAAATTCTAAAATGAATAAGGCCGCTGTTCAATAACCCTGTCTTAACTTATATAGATCATACTTTCTTGATGGAAAAGTTTCGCCTGCCGGCGAGGCGAACTAACTAAACTTGATACCTTTTGATAATAGGAAAACAACTGATTCACTCCGTCACAATCTCATTCCCCCTGTAAACATGATTCTTGTCCTTGAATATAAACCCGTCAGCATCCTTTGGACCGAAAGTCTCTAAGTCAACACCTTCTAATACTTTGCCATCGAAATACGCATTGTTCTTGTCCTTGGCGTACGCTGGATAATCATACACATAGAAAGTCTCCAAATCGGCTCCTTCTATGGGTTGGCCTGAATAATAAATGTAGTTTTTGTCTGCTCCGTAGTAGGTATCCTTCCACAGTTTGAAGGTGGCTCTATCGGCCATGGGCATTAGCTGATTGTCATGATATACCTTGTCATCTACCAGTAGATAATTGTGCTCCATTATCCTAAGTGTTTCAAGATCCTTCACGGGTATCTTGATCAGTGCAGAGTCCAAGTCTTCGATCCAGTTGCTGTACGAATAGAGGTGATCTTTGTCGGCGACGTAGTGATCGTTGATGACCTTGACACTGGCCACATCAATCGGCGAGGTAATGAGCTCATCTTCCTTGTGTAGGTAGACGTTGTTTTTATCCTTGCTGCAGACATTGTTTAGAATTTCGAATGAAGCATAGTCTGCCTTTACGGGTCTATAGTTATAGAAAAACAGTTTGTCATCTTTGCTCCAGTCATAGTCTATAATTTCAAAGGTGGCAGGGTTAGCACTCTCAACCTTAAGCATAGTTTCTTTGGGCATAGGTTTATCGGACAATCTGCTTCGTGCATAGTCGTTGGCCACGTAAACATAGGATTCGTCGTAGCCTATGTGGTCGGCAACACGGAAAGTAGCATGGTCGACTTCAGCAGTAATGTCCTCAGCTTTGAAGTACACTCTGTTCTTGTCTTTGGCATATTCTCTCCCGAGCACCTTGAAAGAGGCTACATCAGCATTCATTTTGGTATTGCCCAGTTCAAACCAGTTGCCCATGGGGCTGTATTGGATATCGCTTTTATCTCGGTTGTAATAGTAGCTATCCGAAAGCGCTTCGTCCACGGGCCCGGAGAAAGGCCTACAAGCTGAAAACAAGAGAAATCCGGCCAATGCTACAGCCACAATTACTACAATACTAAATGTTGACATATAAGGTTGATTTTAATGAAGCTATTCTTGTTTTCAAATTTATAGAAAGGATGAGTTCAAGTAATTCTTGGTTTAACTGATAACTCATTACGCATAGGTTTTTAATTTTGGAGGCTGGCAGACCAAACTGAATAAGCAGGCCTTTCTTTTCCGGATTCACTCAATAGACCCGTATCTCTCCATACCTGACCTAGGTCTTTAACTTCTTCCGGGAAAGTTTCCCAAAGCGCATCAAAATCTCTGTGCGCCCACCAAATAATAAATTCATAATTCTGGTTACCAGCGTTCTCAAGTAAAGTTTCTAAGTAGTCACTCTGTCCGATTTCATCTCCATCTATTGAAACACTAAGATTTGGAATTACTAAATTTTCTGCGATGTGCGCAGTTTCTACAAAGGCAATGGGCAGAGTAGTATTTGCATGTAAAAAGTCAAATACTTTTTGGAAGTCACTCTTCGAACTCAGATTTTTCAGAAACGGATAAAAGCTGATAGCTACAAAGTCATTTTGATTGATATGATTAAAAATTTCCGCAATATGAGACTTGGGGTTGGCTACTTCCGGTTCATATAGATTGTGCAATGAAATAGATTCTGAAACCTTTAAATCAGGATAGGACTGTTTAATTCTGGATTTAACATCTACAATTAATGTTTTGTATGAATCCCACTTTTCCGGAGACTTAAGATTCAGTTCATTAACCTCAATAGCAATCACAAGGTAATCTGGATTAAACGCGTCGACTAAATAGTTGATATGCTTGAAATAAGCATTTTTAATGGATGCATCATCAAGGTTTGTATAAGAAGGTGTGGTGTCATCAAAGTCTGAAGCAAGTTCGTCTCTGTTCAAAGTGAGCAAGCTCACCGAGAGCAGTAACTCCTTATCTATCATCTTCCTATTTGCTCTCCCTATTATTTCGTTGGTGAATTCTGTTGGAAGTGCCAAGTCATTGATCCAGGCATCCCAGGGAATCTTGTTGTCTATGTGCTCAGCATAGATGTCAGAGTTATTGGCTATAAAGGAGTAAGTATCATTGACAGCCTCCAGGGTGGGGGCGTAAGTCCATGTAGTGAATCCAAGCTGAAAGTCTCTTGTTGCTGTTTCTACTTCATCAGTGGGTTCATCGTTTGAACAACCGATCAGCAGTAGCATATATAGCATTGGGTATAATTTGCTTTTCATTTTTGGTTTTGGTCGTAACGTTCCGTGTATGGTGTCGTAGCATCCCGAAGGGTGTTATGCACTACACATAATGTTAGCCACTGTTTATTATTTTTTCAATTAATAATTCTGAATCTTTAGGGATAAAAGGGAAACTTTTACCTACGATCAGAGAAATTTCCTTTTGTAACTCACCTTCAGAACGATACCTTCCTTCAATTGCTGAAAAAACATCCTTTATTCGTTTTTCAAAATCATGACCTGAAAACTCCAAATACCACTTTGGGACATTTATTTTTTTACCATTGAGATATTCAATTTCCACTAATTCTTTTTGTTTCTCTTCGTCAACTTTATGCGTTTCATAGTACTTGGTAAAGAACCAATCTGAAATAGCTTGTAAAAATTCATTGCTTTCACTTCCTAGCGAATACTGATTAATAGTTTCATCAATTCCTAGTTCAGTATAAACACTATGAGCTTTAAGATTCATCAATAAAATTAAAATATAGATTGGATCGTATAGGTAATTTTCGACATTGTATCTATTATCTAAACCATGTACTTTGACATAATCTGATTCTGGGTTTTTTAAATCCCAATCTATTATTCCATAACTGGTTTGGTTACCAGAGCTTCTAATGTCATCAACAATTTTAATTACTTGCTCACAACTACCTTTTCCATAGGAGTTTGATATAAAATAAAGGCGATAAGGATATTTATTGACTTGATTTAACTTATTGAAAATTGTTTGATAGTAGTATATGTCAGTAGGACTCTCTACAAATACTTGTTTATGGTTTTTGTAATCTATAGAAAGGGTTGGTAAATGTCCAGTCAGGATATCCAGTGCTTGTTCTTTCTCAATTTGCGTGAGAGTTGTTTCAGGCTCATTTGTAAGTTGAAAAATGGAATCGTCAGGACACAACGCAACAGTTGAAGGTGAATGAGTTACCATTAAAACGTATATGCCCATTTTATTGACAAAAGTGTCGTTCAATACATCAATCAGTAATTTGGACATTTCAGGGTGTAAATGAGCATCTGGCTCATCAAGTATTATTAACTCAGGTAATTCTAATCTCTCTTCATAATAGGAACTTGTAAATAACTTAATAATAAGGCCTAATATCACCTTTTCTCCTGATGAGAGATGTTGGAATTCAATATCCTTGTTTATAGTGGTTTTAACTAGTTGAAATGAAATACTCGCGTCTGAAGAAAAATCTCTCTTATCCAGTCCTTTGAATCTAAATTTTATGTCGTGAGATTCTAATATTTGATTTATAGAATCCCATGGTGGAATAAATTTTTCAACGAATTCATTGTCGGGAATTGAGCTATTCTTATCACTTTCTTCCTTCTTTTCAAAGTACAACCTTCTGTTTTGATCTCTTCTTTTGGCATAATTGTAAAATACATATTCTAGCTGCGAACCAAATAATTTAGGTTCATCCAAAAAGTAGTCTGGGATAGGAGTAAGATAAAAGTCAGCGTCAGATACTTGATGGAATACTCTTTCTCGGTAATTCGAAACATATTTGGCTACTAGTGCTGTCTTTCTTTTGCCAGCGAGATAGCCCCTTTGGATTAATCGTGCAAAAACTTGATTAAACTGGCGTTCAGAATTGAAATAGTTCGGCTCAAACTCTTTAAGAGTATTTGTTACAAGTGTAGTAAGCTCATCGTTGGTAATGATATCACTGTTAATTACTTGAAAGATATTTTCTAAAGTTAATTTATCAATCCATGTCTCAGCTTCAAGCATGTACGCAATGAATATCTTTCCATTTTCGCCTATAGTCTTGAAAACATTAACATAAACATCAACTTTGGATTTCCAATTTTGATTGTTAAGTGAACTCAAGTTTGGGTTTTCAATTCCTTCTGTTTGAATCTTCTTCAAATCAGGCTCCAGTGTAATAGTCAAGAGTGCAGGGATATTATTGCCAGCTTTCATGGCAAGTAGTTCCATTAATTGACTTTTTCCACAACCATTTTCACCTGTTATAACCGTAAACTTTTTTAGTGGTTCACTTACAAATGAGTACAAAGATTTATGCTGTCCTTCAAATGTTATAATCATTGTTCTTAATTGTGGCTAACAAGTGGCTAACACAATGTGTGTTAGCCATATTATGTTTTTGATCATTTGATTTTGCTTAAAATCATAGCTCAAACCAAAAGAAGAACGGTTAAGCAATTTTTTAAACGTTTATTTATGTTTCTCAGAATGGCTGCGGTTAGGCAAGCAATTCGGTCGCCTGCAGAACAAAAAAGCAGGCATAGCCTGGCTGCTGACCAGACCGATGCCCAAAGTAGCAAATAAGTAGGAATATGACAAGCGGCCTGTATGCCCTACTCAGCAACTTTTTTCCAAACAAAAAAGTCTTTGAGATATTCTCGGTATACATATCCCCACGGTATAACCAGGAGATCGATCACTATACCTGGTGCCATAGACCAAAACCAGGACTCGTAGTTTTCGTCCAGGATGCCGGCATGCTTAGCAGGTAAGTAAGTGCCTATCATCCAGGCGGATTTATATACCAGCTGGATCAGTAGTAGAGGGATAAACTTTAAAGGATAGCGAATACCTAATACGCACAAGAAAGAAAAGGCCGCATAAAAGCTGATCGTTACGCCGGACATGGGTGAGGGTGGTTCACTTGGTGAAAATACTGCCATCCAATGGTCAGGCCCTAAACCTACCAAGATCAGTAAGAATAGTACACGCATGATGTGTTGTCTCCATTTGGGGGGTGTGAGGTTAGTTGTCATAATTTTGAGTTTTTTATGAATATGAAAATTGAAAACTAAACCCCAGATGCATATGACCTCAAATAGGTTGCATCAAGCTTTCAATTTTTTGGTTTGTACATATTCATGAAAGACAGTTTGTCCCAATAGCCCCGTTGAAACTTGATCTTGTCATCTATAACGTGAAAAAAACCACAACCTCGTAAACCCATAGGATCTTTCCATTCGAGGATGGCCCATTCGTCATCTTCAAACAAATTTTCCGGTATACAGGTCATGTCTGCTGCCTGAAACTCAGCAGCAAACATGGCCTGAATGGCTTCCTTACCTTCTACGGGTTCATTGGCTACCTGATGATTGATAGCATCTGAGTGATATAGCTCGGCCAGTTGCTCTGCATTCCCTTGGTTGAATAGATCGATCCATTTTTTGATTAATTCCTTAGGTCTCATTTTATAGCGTTTGTTGAGTATTATAAAGCTATGAAATTTGAGATGGATGATATGAAATCATAGACTAGTTGTTCGCCAGGGTTAATAGTCTTTGCTTTTCTATCAACTTCCAGACGGCTTTGTTGTAGTTTTTTTCCTTTATGCCCGTTAGCTTTTCCAGTGTAGTATAGTAGT
The DNA here is from genome assembly GCF_965233835.1 of Reichenbachiella sp. GTDB lineage: Bacteria > Bacteroidota > Bacteroidia > Cytophagales > Cyclobacteriaceae > Reichenbachiella. The sequence continues at coordinate 3,913,265 of NZ_OZ247585.1, read as the reverse complement.
TGGCATTTTCTTTTTCGTATGGGCCACAATTCAGAAATTCCCACACACCGTCAAACCCTTTTTCATTTTCTATTTGCTGTACGATGAGTGCGTTAACCACATAGTCCGCCATCAGGTGGGTGGCTCTGCTATCACCGAAGTTTAACGGTTCTTCTTTGAGTGTGGTCCAATCCGTTTTCTTGTTGCTGGCTACTTTCTCGTAGAACTGATCAAATATCTCGTCCCAGCTTAAGCCCCAGCTGCCGCCGTACAAATAGGCACAAGCTTCATCTATGGGTTTGTTTACTTTTCTTCTGGAGATTTTTAGGCTCAGGCGATCGTGCCACAGGTCGTGTTCATCCAAATAGTTGAAAGCGGCGTTGTCATTGCCGAGGATGATGAGCTTTCGATCGGCTAGCGTGGAGCTGAAATTGGCCTGACTAATTCCGTTGTAATCTAATCGGTAAGTTACCCCCATGAGTTGCAGCACCTCGGTCAGATTGGTTGTACAGTAGAATTCAGTGGTCTTGTCTTTTACCTCTAGCTTTTCGTCAAATTCAGCAGCCAGCCGAGCAAAAATCTCAACATTTTCTTCATTGATGGTATGGCCATAGTGGAAGATATTATTGTTTGTCTCTGTAGATTTCCAGTGGCGCGTATACCACAGCAGTGGAGAGGAGAATAGAAATGAGCTTTCTTCCTGGTGAGCGATCAATTCAAATGAGGCTCGTAGGTGGCTCTCGTTGTCTTTGGTTCCTATGTAGGAGAGTTGGATGAGATACTGGCCCTCTTTGAGTTTTAATACATTTTGAAGGTAGGGTTTGTAAAAATGGTCATTCGAAAAGGCTTCACTTTTTTCAATGCCCTTGAACTCGTCCAGTAAGATGTGGGTTTCAATCCTTTGAGATTCGAGCACCCATGGGTTCTCTTCGTTGGGCCCGGAAGCAGCGCTCAAGAATTCATTAAAAGCATGAGTTAATTGCTGACTGACCACACTGTCTTGCGGCATTCGAATGTGTGGATGAATGGTTAGTTTGGAACTTTGTGCAATGGCGAAAAAAGTAGGAAGTACTAAAAGTGAGATTAATTTCAGTTTCATGAGTTTGGTTTTTTTGAAATTCAAATAAAGCCAAACAGAGTCATGAGACTTGTTAATATTTTCTTATCAATTGTTAATGAAAAGTTAAACCGTCGTTCCTTTTAAAGTGTTATTCACACGAGAACGAGGTATGGTAGACGTACATCTGTGCGGTTTTCTTGCTGATCACCACCTGATAGATCCGGTTGTAAATACTTTCATCGAATGAACCTATTTTTTGATCGGACAGCAGCCCTGCCAACACACCCGTGGTGTTGCTGTGCCCAACGACCAACGCATCTTCTTGTTTTTCAAGGAGCTCTTTTGAAAAAGAGTCCAAATCCCCAGGATTGTATAAGATCAACGCTTTGCTTTTAGATTGAGCCGTTGGTTTAGCAGTGTCTCTAGTTCGTGTATAGTCTGAGCTATATATGTTGTTCAATGCTATTTGATCGAAAAAAACGGAAAGACTTTCGGCCCTTTTTACACCACAAGGAGTCAAGGCTGGGTCTGAGTTCTTTTTGTCTGATACATCTTTCTCGGCGTGCCTTACCAGGTAGATGGTGAATAGATCGTCATTAGGTTGAGCACAGGAGGTTTGAAAACTGATGAGGAGAGCAGCGTATAAGAACAAGAGAAGTTTCATAGAAACGATGGCTAGATGAATAAAGTGATCAACATTTTTTGTAAATGTATGTAAATCAATCTTTAGTTAGAGTTGTGATTTTGTTAAAAAGAGAGAATTTTATAGGGGTGAATTTGTCCCTTATTGACTTAACTGGCCCTACGATCTAGCTTTGTTTTTTTAAACAAACAGAGCCTATGAACCGAAGTCTTGTTGGTAACTTTTTGATCCTTACTTTTCTTGTTTTAGCACTATCCGGAGGGGTAATGTATTTTTATCCATTTTATAAAAACACGGCGGCCATACATACTTTGTTTGCGGTACTTTTTGTGATAAGTGTGGTCTTTCATATTGTGAATAATAAAATACCACTCAAAAATTATCTCACAGGCAAAAAATCTAAACATCTTGCTAAATATCAGAGTACAATTTTGACTGTGCTTTTGTCCCTTATTGTAGTTGGGGGCTACCAAAATGTGGCCGGAGTTAACTATTTGTATGATTGGGGAAATAAATGGCGAAACGCACAATTGGGTAAGGAAGACCACTCATTTGACTATCAATTGATCAAAGTAAATGAGGCACTTTCATCTAGCGCCTTAGCCATCGAAGTAAAAAAGGGAAGTGCCTTTAATTATCCATTGTTTGCCATATGGTTGGAAGATTCAGCTGGTAATTATGTTGAGACGTTGTACATCTCCAGAGTCATTGCCTCAGGTGTTTTTGACTATGGAATTAAAGAGGGGGGTGTTTGGAAACCTTCTGTGAAAAGGCGGCCAGAAGCCTTGCCTTACTGGTCGCATAAAAGAAACATTCTGGCTGAGGACGGATACTATGTGCCTTTGACCCAGGCAGCAGATTTAGATGGCGTCTCTGGAGCCACCCCAACAGATAACTTTATCATACAAACAAAAAGTGAAAGGAGTATGAACCAATATAGAGTCTTGATGGAGGTGAATCAGTCTTACGACTGGAACGAATTTTATAACGAAGATAAATTCCCTGAGGACGAGATTTATTCAGGTAGTGGTCAGGTAGGTCAGCCCTCCTTGATTTACTCTTCTGATCTTTTGGATGGTGATCAATCTGAACGCTATGAGTTGTTGCACCTTGCAGGTCATGGACATCATTCTGGTCGCAATGGTAACTTGTATTCTGACATGAGCCGAATAACCACAGCCAAGGAGATTGTAGATCGTGTGTTGTTGAGACTACGATAATCTAAACTAAGGCAACAGGGGTGGACATATCATACGCTAGTCCATAGTATTTAGAGTTGTTGTATTCAAACTCATCAACAATCTTCCAGCCTAACTTCAAATGTGCTTTGGTGGAGATTGGATTAGCCTGATTGATGAAGGTAGCCGCCAGTGGATAGGTTGGGATAAAGTCCTTGCGCATGGCCTCAAACAACTGGTTGATTATCTTCTTCCCTCGATGATTAGCATCTATACAAACCGGGCCATATTGAAAACTGTTTTCAGTGCTGATTTCCCAATTACCCCATTTTGAAAATCGTGAAGTCATATAAGGAAAGATGGGCCATTTTTCAAAGTAGGACCAGGGACCACCAAACAGATACGCGGCAATTTGATCCTCTATCTCCGTGACAAAAGCCCAACCCAGTTCAATGATTTCTTGCAGCAACGCGGTGGTAAATGGTGTGGTAACAAAGCCATTGGTGGCTTGTTGTTCTTCGCTAAGTTCGCTGACCAGATTTTGTGCTTGTAGCGCAAGGATGCCAGGTATATCTTCTTGAGTTGCTTTTCTTGATATGATCATTGCATAAACCCTAACACTAAATACATGAGCAAGGTTACACCTCCGGCGGAAAGGGCATAAGGAAGTTGTGTATTTACATGATCTACATGGTCACTAGCAGAGGCCATGGAAGAGATAATGGTGGTGTCTGAAATCGGAGAACAGTGATCACCAAAAACGCCACCGCCAATAGCGGCTGCAATAGCCAAGTGAGGATCTACATTCATGGAAGTAGCCATAGGCACAGCGATAGATATCATAATAGCGAAGGTTCCCCAAGAAGTACCTGTACTAAAAGCTATAAAACAGCTAACCATAAAAACAATGGCTGGTACTAGATTTGGCGAAAGCCAAGCCTTTGAAACTTCTGCGACGTAAAGCCCTGTTTTCAATTCTTTACACAAGCTCCCCAGTGCAAAAGCAAATACCATAAGTATGGCCAGAGATACCATGCCGGACATGCCTTTGAGAGAGAGGTCTACCATTTCTTTGATACCTAGGAGTCGCTGTGCCTTGTAGAGGATTATAGCAACCAAAACAGACGTGGCTACCGCTGTAAGTACAGAAGTAGATCCAGAACCTTGTCCCATGGCTTGCAAAGCAAGGTCGATGAAACTTCCACTGGTGTCTTCAAGACTACCCCATCCGGTATATATCAGCATCACTGGCATCATAATGATCATGGTTACAATGGGGAGAATCATGTTTATGCTTCTGTGCGATATATTTTCTTTGGCTTCCAACATAGACACCTCGTCTGAAATCATTGGCGTGGAGCCGTCTGCAATTAGTTTTCCTTCTTCTGTAGCTCTTTGTTCTGCTTTTTTCATTGGGCCATAGTCTTTGCCCGTGTATATGATATATCCAACAATCCCTAGCGCTAAAAAAGGATAGAAGTTGTAGGGTAGTGCACTCATCATCGTAGCAAAAGGACGGTCAAATCCCTGCATGACTAGCAAGCCCATGATATAGGCTCCCCAGGCGTTGAATGGAAAGATAATGCACGAGGGTGCTGAGCTGGAGTCTGCAAGGTACGCCAGCTTCTCACGTGGAATTTTTAAATTATCGAAAATGGGACGGTACAATGTACCCACCGTCAGAATAGAAATATTGGATTCTACAAAAATCACTATGCCAGTGAGTGAAGCGAAGAGCTGAACCAGCCTTCGATTGTTTCTGTTTTTTTGCTCCTGCTTGTCGAGTACTTTTTTGACAGATTCTATAAATCCAGCTACGCCTCCTGATCGTTGAATGAGCGCAATCAAAGCGCCAATGAGAAGTGTAAAAATGATGGTTCTGGTATTACCCGCGTCTTCGAAAACAGCTACAAATGCATTGAGGGTGGCAAAAGAACCTGAGAGTGGATTACCTCCTTCAATAATCACCCAACCTATCCAGATGCCCAGGGTTAGAGAAAGAAAAACTTGCTTTGTTCGCAGTGCTAAACCAATAGCTACCAGTGGCGGCACCAAAGACCAGAATCCATATTCACTCATATTACTCTACTTCTCTCAGACTGTTCAACATATCCTCGCTGTCCCATTTTACCGCACCTGCGATTTTTCTGACCTGTTTACCACTCGTGTTGTAAATCATTGTGGTAGGTAGTGATTGAATACCTAAGTCCTGAACTTTTCCATTCAATTTGGCGAACGTCAAATTGAAATCTCTCTTATTTTCAAAGTCTTTGATTTTGTCCATTTCCTGATCAGAGATTAAGAAGAAGACATAGTTTTCTTTGGTTAGAATTTCGGCTGCGGCTTGTATGTCAGGCATTTCTGCAATACAGGGTTTGCACCAGGTAGCCCAATAGTTGATGAAGACTCTTTTATCTACCAATTCTTCCAAATAGTAGTAGGTGCCATCTGTGGCCTGCATGAAGTAATTGTCATTCGGTGGAGGGTTGTTTTCTGCTATTTCATCGGCTACTTCAGTATTTTCACTATTGCTTTTAGGTGAGGAACAACCAAAAAAGACGAGTATAAGAAGGGTGGACAACTGGGTAATCTTCATAAGCTAGTAGTATTTATCAAATTTCAAACATACATATTTTTCATAGGTAATGTTTTCAAAATTGATTATATTATGTGAAACAAACATTAACCCAAAATGAGAAGAGCTTTTCTATTACTATTATCGATTTTCGTAGTTTATTCTGTCAGTGCTCAGACTATGTGGAAGGCAGATCCTGCACATTCTTCAATCCAGTTTGAGGTATCGCACATGACCATATCTACGGTGACAGGAAAATTCACAGATTTCACTTGTGAATTGGAAGCCAAGAAGAACTCATTTGATGGCGCAAAAATTGATGCAAAGGTGAAGGTAGAGAGCGTTTCAACTGAGAATCTTACTAGAGATAAACATTTAAAAGAGGATGATTTCTTTAATGCCAAGGAATTCCCCCAAATGACGTTTGTGAGCGAATCCTTTAAGAAAAAAGGGGATGATCAATACGAAATCACAGGCATGCTAACAATTAGAGATGTGACAAAAAAAATCACATTTCCTGCGACCTACAGTGGTATGATCAACATGGGTAAGAAGACGGTTAGCGGTTTTAAAGCCAGTTTCACCATCAATCGATTTGATTACAAACTGAAATGGGATGATACGCTGGACACTGGTAGCTTGGTGGTTGGAGAAGAAGTAGACGTGAAATTGAATTTAGAACTCGTAAAGATTTGACGAGTCAACCGGCATAGGAGCAAGCTCACGAGCCAGGATTTAGTTAAAAAATTGTTTAATGAGGCAAGCTCTGTATCATTAAACTCTCACTTTGTGAGTAAATTAATTATTTGAATTGGTAGGGGCCTTCGAAAGAAGGCCTCTTTTTTTGATACTATTTTCACCAATACCCCGCAGATATAAGTATTCTTTTTTTCTGTCAGTTTTTTCCATAATATTGGCGATTGTTAAAAATGCCGACCTAGGTTGTTTTAGGTCGATTTGACAAACAACAACCAAAATATGAGTCAAACAGATCAAGATCAGTTTAGTAGTCGGTGGGGAATCGTATTAGCGTCCTTAGGGATGGCCATTGGTGCAGGAAATCTCTGGCGATTTCCAAGATTGGCAGGACAATACGGCGGTACCTTCATTCTTTTATGGATATTATTTCTCTTCATTTGGTCAATACCTTTGTTATTGGCTGAATTTTCTATTGGTAAGAAATTTAAGAAAGGAGTCATCGGTTCCTATGCGCAACTGGCAGGAGAGAAGTATACCTGGATGGGCTTCTTTGTGACCATCTGTACCCTTGGCATTGCCTTCTACTACTCTATAGTTACGGCATGGGCACTTAGGTATTTAGGATTCTCTTTAGGAAATTTGTTTGATACACAGCCTTTGTCTGAAAAGCTGGTGGAGAATCCTGAGTATCTCAATCAATTTTGGAATTCAATTTCGAATGGCAATTGGGTTACTATTGGCTTGTACATTTTTAATGTCTTGCTTGGCGTTTTTGTCTTGTCAAAAGGTATTCAAAAAGGTCTTGAAAAGGCTAACAAAATTTTAATTCCTAGTTTATTTTTCTTGCTCCTGATCATAGCTGCTATTGCGCTCAATATGGATAATGGTGTGCTTGGGTTAGAATATATGTTTTCTATCAATTGGGATGATTTTGGGAATTCAAGAATTTGGATAGAAGCATTAACGCAATCAGCATGGTCCACTGGAGCGGGATGGGGATTGATGATGACACTTTCTTCTTATTCCAGAAAAAATGAGGAGGTTACCCTCAATACATTTATTAGTGCATTTGGGAATAACACAGCTTCGTTAGTAGCTGGCATAGCCATACTGCCAGCAGTGTTTGCCTTAGCACCGTCTTATGAGGGCGCAGTATCCTATTTGCAGTCAGGTAATCAAGCTTTGACTTTCACCATCATCCCTAAATTGTTTTCAACTTTCCCAGGGGGTGGACTATTAGCTATTGTCTTTTTTTCTGCACTGTTTCTAGCTGCCTTTAGTTCACTACTGCCTATGATTGAGTTGTTTACCAGAAACCTCAATGACCTGGGCTTTACTCGAAAGAGTGCGATGACAAGAGTGGTAATATTCTTTATCCTATTCGGTTTTCCATCGGCATACTCATTGGACTTCTTTTCTAATCAGGATTGGGTTTGGGGAGTAGGTTTGATCGTCACGGGACTGTTTATTTTATTCGCGGTGGTTAAATCAGGTGCCAAGAAATTCAAAGAAGAACTGGTAGATGAAGATTCGGACTTCAAAGTATCGACCAACTATTTTGTGATCTGCATGAGTGGCAATATCCTATTGGCATTGTTCCTCATTTACTGGTGGTTGTCACAAGGTTATAGCGACTACCCTTGGTTCGATGCTAATGGCCATTGGAACTTGTTTGACGTGTATAGCAATGCTTCTATTATCACACAATGGGGAGCTGTGATTGTGATTGGGTTCCTGATGAATAAATTTTTGTACAACAAATTCGCAGCAAAAAAATGAGTGCTTCAGCAATAATCGGAATGATCGTAATTCTTGGAACCGTGGTGGGCGGGTTTGTTTACTTCCTGTCATTGGCCATGCGAAATGAATCAAAGAAGAAAGGGTAGATACTTTTCCACATTTTTTGGGATTTAGATGGTGAATTAAGAATTTCGAGCTTTCAATTTTTCAACATCAATAATCAATTTCATGGAGAAGATAGATTCACTCAATCAGGTAGCCGAATTTCATAAAACATTCAAACATCCTATCGTGGATGCTCCGGCCATCCCAGATGCCAAAAGATGCGCCCTGAGAGTAGAGCTAATCTCCGAAGAGTTGAAAGAACTCCAAGAAGCTATCGACAATAATGATCTGGTAGAAGTAGCAGATGCCCTATGTGATATTCAGTATGTATTGTCTGGCGCAGTGTTGGAGTTTGGCCTAGGTGATAAATTCGTGGAGTTATTCAATGAAGTGCAGCGTTCCAACATGAGCAAGGCTTGCAAAACCATGGAAGTGGCAGAGGCAACCGTCAAGCATTACAAAGAAAACAAAGGCACGGATAGCTATATCAAAGAAGCCGATGGCTTGTTTTTGGTGTATCGAAAGGAAGATGATAAGACGTTGAAATCTGTGGAGTATTCTCCGGCGGATTTGAAGGGGATATTGGGGAAGTAATTCAGAAGCCCGATATTCTCTGATGTGACGGAGAAGCATTCAGGGAATCTACATATGATAAGTGCTGTAAGATTCGAACGTACTGCGTGCCGATAAAGATTACCCGGACACCGCCGGGTAATGATGTGTGTTTTTAACTATTCATCACCATCTCATACACCTCAAACACCTGATTGGTCACATGCTCCCATTCATAGGTTTTGGCTTCTTCAATGCCCCAGGCCGACATCTCTTTTCTAATGTCTTCATTGAGGTACAGCTTTTCGATCTTGTTGGTCAATGTTTCTAGGTCACGAGGCGTAGGGAAGTACTCATCCCAAGGCGATTTGATTACATTGAGATAACCTTCATTGCCAAATCCGGCTACAGGTGTACCACAAGCCATGGCTTCTAGCAAGACGATGCCAAAACTTTCTCCATAGATCGCAGTGGCGAGCAGAATGTCCGCTGTTCGAATCAAATTGGCTTTGATTTCTTCGTCAATAAAGCCAAGAAATACTACATCTTCTAAATTGTTATCTGCTACAAAATCTAAGGCCTCCTGTTTTTGTTCACCATCACCAGCAATAAGAAGGCGGATGTCAGGATACTTGGCTTTCAAGGTTTTGTAAGCTTTCAAAGTATAAAACAGTCCTTTACGTTCCTCAAATCGCCCTAAAAAGAGCAGATTAAACTTACCATCTTTATATTCCTCAATTGGTTCGAAGGAAGTGTTGAACTGATCTGGATTGATACCATTAGGGATAATGGTGGGGTCTTTGGCTAAAAAAGACTTTACATATCGAGCCTGAGACTCAGACACCGATATCATATGGTCAGCCACTTTCCAAACTAAGCTCGCCGCCAAAGGCATCAAAATTGGACCCACAAACTTCTGCATGAGGAAGTTATCAGCAGGTGTATCATGAAAAGTACCAATGTGTTTGGCCTTAGAGTAGTATCTGACTTGATAAGTCATGAATGGTGTCCAACCATTATGGAAATGAAGTAAGTCAAATTGCTCTTTTTTCAAATAGTGCTTGAGTTCTTCTACTTCCTCGCCTTTGGCGATGTTGATGTCGATCTCAGTGCCACCCCAGAGGGTCGTGCTCCTGCCTTTTCCGATCAACTTGACATTTGCATCATTGATTTGCTCAGCATTTAAGTTGGGCGCAATGATTTTTACTTCGTGCCCCATTTTTCGAAGATAGATGGCCAAATTTTCGATGTGAGCCTTTACTCCACCTGGTCTGGACCAATCATACGGACATACTTGTGCAATCTTCATAGAGAATGGGTACTTAGTTTCGACGCAAAAAAACAATATTTTATAGAGTACCCAATAGGAGTGGGCAATTTTTAGTAATACTTGACCTGAATTGCGCTTTTCAGCTAATTTTGCTGCTTTCCATTTTTATCACCTTCAACGAATAAAATGACAGGACAGGTATTGGTAGACTCGGACGCATTTAAAGAGCGATTCGAGAGCTTAGCGGCAAAAGCACAGAAGAGTATTTACATCCAGGCCATGTCGTTTGAAGGAGACTCTGTAGGGGAGTGGTTGGTAGACACTCTGATCGCTTCACCAGCTAAAGACATTCAGCTGTGTCTGGATTCCTATTCGAAATTTGTGATCAACGACCGTTTCATTTACAGTCTAGGCTATTTCAAAGACGAGGACTTTCGTGCAGAAGTGAAAAATACCAAAGCCGTAATAAAAAAGGCTAGAGCAAATGGGATTAAAGTAAAATACACCAACCCATTGGGCTTTCTATTTCTACAATACCCTCATCGAAATCATAAAAAGATGGTGGTCATTGATGAGGAAGTGTCTTTTATCGGTGGGCTCAATTTCTGTGAGCACAACTTTGAATGGCACGATATGATGGTGGAAATGAATAGCGCTGAAATGGCAAAATCACTGTCAAACGACTTTCATAGATCCGTTGCGGAAAATGACCAATCAACGGTCAATAATTTGGGTGATACCAAGATGTATTACCTGGACGGTTATAGAAGTAGAAACATTTATAAGGATGTGTTTCGAAATATTGATGAGGCAAAGGAATCCATTCAGATTTTTTCTCCATACGTCTCAGATCCATTGTTGACTTATACCAGAAATCATAAGGCTGAAGGAGTAAAATTTGATATTGTATCGCCAGGGATTAATAATAAGAACATATTCAAAGCTATTCTGACTAATGAGTTGATGAAAGGTTATTTTAATTTCTATGAGTATCAAGGTAGAATGTCTCATCTTAAAGCCATATTGATTGATGGGAAGAAACTGATTTGTGGCAGTAGTAATTTTGACTTTATCAGCTACTACTTCGAAGAAGAGGTGGTGATGATTACTGAGAATCAAGAAATAGTACAAAATTTTATTGATAATATATCAAAACCGGATATTGCGAATAGCATATTGAAAAAAAGTTTGGGGGGTAAACGAAGTATCGTTGTCCCATTAGTGTTCGCTGGAATCAGCAGGCTTTGCCATGTAGTGGCATCGATAATTAGCTTGAAATATCTATTTAGAAAGTCTAACGTTTAACGTAAGGCTGGAATTGGTAAAAAAATAGTCTAATTTTGCAGCCGCAAAAGTCAGTGAGCAGTTGACCTAAATTGACAACGAGATACGCATTAAATGTTACGTAGCATAAAGAACCATTTCAGCAACCATAACGCCGAAGTTCAATCTACCATTAAGCTTATTGATATTGAAGAACGATTCGACTTGGCATTCAGCCGATTCTTCGGATTGTATTTTGCCAAAATGGGTAAATTCTTCAATATGACTCCGACGCAGGTGTCTATCATTAGCCTGATTGTTGGAGTTGCTGGTGGGTATATGCTCTACTACCAAGACAGTTGGGTGATTACAGTTTGGGCTTCTGTATTGATTACCTTGGCAGGAGTTTTAGACAGCGCGGACGGTCAGTTGGCAAGAATGACAGGACAGTCTACTGAGCTTGGCCGATTCATTGATGGATTTATTGATAGTGCCATATTTATAGCTTGTTATCTTTCTGCTTGTGCCTACTATGTCCAAGGAGAAATGGGTTGGTCAATATTTTTATTAGCTATTCCTGCAGGTGTAGTTTCTCATATTTTTACTTCTCAGATTTATGATTTTTACAAGAGTGAATTCTTGTATTATGTGGCCGGATCGGAAAGCTCCAAGGTTAAAAAAATTGAAGAATTACCGCAAACTTCTGATGAAGTAGGGTTCTGGAATAAATTTTTCAGAGGGCTTGAGATTGACTATACCAAAAGACAGTGGATGTTGGTGACTCGTACCGAGGAGATGAGAGATGTGTACGAACATTTCGCTTTTAATGACAGCACTAGAGAGAAGTTTATAGAAAAATATAGAAATACCTTCAATCCTATCATGTTCTGGTGGGCATTGGTTGGAGGAACTAATACACACAGAACGTTGATTATGCTCTTTAGCGTCATGGGACGTTTCGATTTGTATCTCATTGTGTGTCTAATCAAGTTGATCCCAATCGCCATTGTGATGCTTGCTCAAAAATTCATGGATGAGGACTTTGTGAAACAATTGAAGTTTCAATTGGCCACGCAGGAATCTGCCTAATTTCATTGCATATTGGGTAATAAATCGTTGATAATTCGCTAACATTGCGCAATTCCTATCAACTGATTACAATCACTCTATGGTCTGTGTAATTCTCGCCGCTGGCAAAAACTTACGTTTAAACTTAGGACAACCAAAATCTGCATTGACAGTAGGAGGTCAAAGTCTGATGGAGCGACATATTGATCAGTTTCAAAAAATTGGAGTGACAGATTTTGCAGTCATTACTGGTTTTCATAGACCGGCTTTAGAGGAAATTTGTGAGGACCTTCGTCAAAAGTACACAGCCAACATCACCACCATTTATAACGAGAAGTACGAGTTGGAGAATGGCTACTCATTATATGCGGCCAAGGATTGGGTGCATGAACTTGGTGATGAGGAGTTTTTCTTTACCATGGCGGATCATTACTACGAAGAGGCCTTCCTTTCTGATCTAAAAACAAAATTAGTTTTTGATAAAGGAGCTTATTTGAAATTGGCGGTTGATATTCCTGGAAATCACAATGAACATATCGATTTGGACGATGTGACTAAGGTTGATGCAGATGATTATATCAACAGGATTGGCAAAGAGATCGAAGGCTACAATTACTATGATACTGGGCTATTCTATGTGAAGAAAAATGTATTTGATGTATTGGATCATATTGCAACAAACCAAAAGCTATCAATATCTAATTTGGTAACACACTTGTCAGCTGAGAAAAAAGCGCGGATCATTGAAGTGGTGGGATATTATTGGAATGATATCGATACCCCGGAAGACTTCAAGAGTTCGCAAGAGCATCTGGCCCAAAGAGCAGCTAATAAATAATCAGAATTCAAGGGTAAGTTGAAATCCTTGATTATCCTTTTCTTCTGTATTTAGATTGGAAAGTCCTAATCCAAGAAGTCGGATAGGTTTTTCTGTTAACCCCTTGTCATTCATGATTTCTTCCCAAAAGGGTTTATAATCTTGACTTTTTGACAACCAGATCTGAGATGTTCTACTTCTGGTTACTTGTTCAAAATCTGCATATTTTATCTTGATATTTACCGTCTTGCCTTGTATATGATTATTTGACAAGCGTTTTTCTAGCGCCTCAGACAAAATTTGCAGTTCAGTTAGAACTTCCTGAAAATCAGAAAGGTCGGTGTCGTAGGTATTTTCAATACTAACTGATTTTCTAATTCGATTAGGGTTGACTTCACGATCATCGATGCCCCGACATATGTTATAATAGTAAGCACCACTTTTCCCGAAATTTTTAGAAAGAAATCCCAAGGACTTGTTTTTGAGGTCTAACCCAGTATGGATTCCCATTCTTTTCATCTTTTCTGCTGTCACCTTGCCAACACCAAAAAAGTCTTTGACTTTCAATGTTTCAATAAAATTTACTGCTTCATCTGGTTTGATTAGTTTGAGTCCATCGGGTTTGTTAATATCAGAGGCTGTTTTAGCTAGAAACTTATTGATGGAAATACCTGCCGAACAGGTAAGACTTGTTGTGTCGAATATTTTCTTTCTAATTTCTTCAGCAATTAAAGTGGCGGAGGGGAGACCGATTTTATTATTGGTGACATCAAGGTAAGCTTCATCTAACGAAAGTGGCTCCACTAGGTCAGTATATTCAAAGAAGATGTTTCGAATGACTTGAGAGACTTCTTTGTAGACTTCAAATCTAGGTTTTACGAATATGATATTTGGGCACCGGCGAAATGCAGTAACGGATGGCATGGCAGACCTTACTCCAAACTTACGGGCCTCATAGGATGCTGCAGCTACCACTCCGCGTGACCTGCTTCCTCCTACAGCCACAGGTTTACCTTTCAATTCAGGATTGTCTCGTTGCTCTACGGAGGCATAAAATGCATCCATATCTATGTGAATAATTTTCCGTATGGGTAAATTGTCAGACAATCTTTGATTTGGCTTTATATTATCATTTATTAATGTGAAATTTGCTCAACTGAGTATTTACTGATATACGAAGTAAACTATTTGATGAACAAGTCTAAGAAGATATTTTTTGTGGCAGTGTTTTTGTTTTTGCTCGTGTTGTTATGGGTTGTGATTGATTTTGCAAAGCACACTAAATTTCGCGGCTCTACAAATATGATTAACATTATTCAGGTACTTTGATTATTGATTTTCCCTTATTTAGACTGCAAAAATGAAAAAACTCGATAAGCTTATTCTTAAATCATTTATCGGGCCTTTTGTCATTACTTTTTTGGTAGCGGTGTTCATTCTGCTGCTGGTTTACATGATGAAATATTTCGATGATTTCATTGGTAAAAACCTCGGCTTTGCAACACTGGGTGAGTTAATGGGATATTTCAGTATCAATCAGATGCCGATGGCATTGCCATTAGCGGTTTTAATCTCTTCCCTGATGACCTATGGGAAACTAGGAGAGCATTTCGAACTGACGGCAATCAAGGGGTCTGGAATTTCCCTTCTTCGAATCATCTTACCAGCGTTTGTCTTTTGTTTGGTTTTGGCTTTGGGTGCTTTTGTTTTGAGTGACCGGGTGGTTCCTACTGCCAACTTACGAGCGTTCAGTTTGTTATATGATATAAAGCAAACCAAACCAGCACTCGATCTGCGGGAGGGGCAATTTTATAATGGTATTCCGAAGTATAGTATCAAGATTGAAAAAAAGTATCCTGATGGGGTTTCAATCAAAGGAATCGTAATCTATGACCATACGTCAGGTTCGGGAAATAAAACAGTGATTCTTGCAGACTCTTGTAGAATGTATTCATTTATGGGGGATAGGTATCTCAAGATGGATTTGTTCAATGGAAACTATTATGTAGAGGAAGAAAAAGCCTCAGGAAAAAAAGGTAGGGATCAGATTACACAGTTTGTAAGAACCAGGTTTGCGAATATGGACTTGGTCTTCAGTTTGGCTTCCTTTGATTTGAACGACACAGATGATAACCTCTTTGCGGATAATCGATACATGAAAGGAATCAAGGAATTGACTGAGAGTATCGACTCAATGAGTCACTCCATGTTGAACGCTAAGCACAAAGTATACGGCAGTGTCGCCACCTCCTATAAGTTGCATATGGCTGGGTACATTGCACCTCCAGAAGAACTGATCAATAAAAAACAGATTCTTGATTCATTGAAGGAACTGCGGGTGGCTTTGAGGGATTCCCTGCAGCAGCTGGCTAAGCTTCAGGAAAGGGATTCTTTGAAAAGCGAAGCAGATTCTATTGCTCAAAAGAAACTTGCTCGAAAATCCTTTAAAAGGGATCGAACCAAAAGTACGAGGGGTGTGGTTACCGCTAAGACCAAAAATTATCAGGCCAAGAAAAAGCGAGAGAAAAAGATACGCTTAGACAGTCTGTTTATCAGCAATGATTCATTAGTTGCAATGGTCAAATTAAAAATGGATAGTGTTTATCAGCGACAAGGTGTAAAAGACCAGGTGTTGTCAAGAGCGGTAGGAAATGCCAGAAACATTAAATCCACGCTCAATAGTAATGTGCTTAAGATGAGAGGTTTGAAGACTTCGCTCGACTCGCATGTTGTGGAGAAGTATAAAAAATATGCTCAGGCTTTTTCGTGCATTGTTATGTTTCTGATTGGGGCTCCACTTGGAGCGATTATTAAACGCGGAGGCTTAGGCTTTCCTGTGATCATCTCTATTTTCTTTTTTATCATTTTCTATGTGCTTACTAGTGTAGGTGATAAGTGGGCGAAAAGCGGAGTGGTAGATGGATTGTATGCAGCCTGGATGGCTAATGTGGTCTTGTTTCCTATAGGAGTTTTCTTCCTCAAGCAGGCGCGAAAGGATGCTAAGATATTTGACGCTGATTTCTATAGTGTTTGGATTGATAATGTTAAAAACTGGTGGGAATCAAGAATGAAGAAAAAGCAAACTGCATAAGGTTTTGTTTTAATGAATTGAATTCCTAATTTTGCCGTTCGAAAAAAATAATTAAATAAACTTTTTACTAAGCATGTATTTAACAACAGAAAAGAAAGAAGAATTGTTTGAGAATCATGGTCGGGGGAAGTCTAAGAAAGATACTGGTTCTGCGGAATCACAAATCGCTCTCTTCACTCACCGAATCAATCACTTGACAGATCACTTGAAGTCACACAAAAAAGATCACTCTACTAGATTAGGTCTTTTGAAGTTGGTAGGTAAGAGAAGAAGCCTTCTCGATTACCTTTACAAAAAAGATATCGAAAGATATAGAGCGGTAATCGCTGAATTAGGATTAAGAAAATAAAAATATGCGCAAAAGGAAGTCTCTCACAGACTTCCTTTTTTGTTCTTTCTCACTCGTTAATAACAAATTTTGACATTCACTCACACTCAATTTTTTAGTCAAAATTTAACATTTTACTTATGTCATTAAACGTAGTAACAAAGTCCGTCAAATTAAAAGATGGCAGAGAGATTACTGTCGAGACTGGAAAATTGGCCAAGCAAGCTGATGGTTCGGTAGTTGTCAAAATGGGTAAAACCATGTTGTTGGCCACAGTAGTGTCCAACAAAGAAGCTAGAGAAGGTGTAGATTTCCTTCCAATGTCTGTTGATTATCAAGAAAAGTTTGCCGCAGCTGGAAAAATCCCAGGTGGATTTTTGAAAAGAGAAGGCAGATTGTCTGACAACGAAGTATTGGTTTGTCGTTTGGTAGATAGAGCTTTGAGACCATTGTTCCCAAGCGACTATCATGCTGAAACACAAGTAATGATTTCGTTGATCTCATTGGATGAAAACGATCTTCCTGATGCATTGGCGGCATTTGCTGCTTCAGCTGCATTGGCAGTATCGGACATTCCATTTGGAGGACCTATCTCAGAGGTAAGAGTAGCTCAGAAAGATGGTGAATTCATCATCAACCCTACCAAAACTCAATTGGAAGGTTCAGACCTTGACATGATTATCGCTGGTACCAAAGACGATATCATGATGGTGGAAGGTGAATTGCTAGAGGTTTCAGAAGAAACTATGATCGGAGCGATCAAAGCAGGTCACGAAGCGATCATCGACCAGTGTAACCTTCAGTTGGAATTGACTGAAGCTGTTGGCAAAACTGAAAAGAGAGAATACTCTCACGAAGAAGAGCCAGACGAAGAACTTAGAGCTGACATCAAAGCGAAGACTTTTGACAAAGTTTACGCTGTAGCGAAAGAAGGTAATCCAAACAAAAGCATCCGTAAGGAGAAATTTGCTGCGATTATCGAAGAATACAAAGAGGCCCTGCCTGAATTACCAGAAGGCGAAGAATACAATCAAGGACTGATCGGTAAATATTACCACGATGTGGAAAAAGAAGCGATCAGACAATGTGTGTTGGAGACTAGAAAGAGACTTGACGGTCGTGATCTAGATGAAATCAGACCGATCTGGTCTGAGGTAGATTACTTGCCTTCAGCTCACGGTTCTGCTATTTTCACCAGAGGTGAAACGCAGTCTTTGACTTCTGTGACTTTGGGTACCAAGCTAGACGAACAAATGGTTGATGGTGCGGTGCACTCAGGATACAACAAGTTCTTCTTGCACTACAACTTCCCTGCATTCTCTACTGGAGAAGCAAGACCAAACAGAGGTCCTGGACGTAGAGAAGTAGGTCACGGAAACTTGGCATGGAGAGCTATCAAGCCAATGCTTCCTGCTGATGATGAAAACCCATACACCATCAGAGTAGTTTCTGATATTTTGGAGTCAAATGGTTCGTCTTCTATGGCTACGGTATGTGCTGGATCTTTGGCTTTGATGGATGCGGGTATTCCGTTGAAATCTCCAGTGTCTGGTATCGCAATGGGAATGATCTCAGATGCTGAGACTGGAAAGTATGCGATCTTGTCTGATATCTTGGGTGATGAAGATCACTTGGGAGACATGGACTTTAAAGTAACTGGTAACGACAATGGTATCACTGCTTGTCAGATGGATATCAAAGTGGACGGTTTGTCTTACGAAGTATTGACTGAAGCATTGATGCAGGCAAAAGCAGGTAGAGCTCATATTCTTGGCGAAATGAGAAAGACCATGACGGAGTCTAGAGATGACATGAAATCTCACGCACCAAGATCTACCATGATCAAGATTGAAAAAGAAATGATCGGGCCGTTAATCGGACCAGGTGGTAAGATCATCCAGGAGATTCAGAAAGAGTCTGGTGCTACCGTAACGGTAACTGAAGACGATCACAATGGTATTGTGAATGTTTTCACTGCTGACGGTGATGCAATGAAAGAAGCATTGAGAAGAATCAACAATATCGTGGCTACGCCAGATGTTGGAGAGACTTACGAAGGTAAGGTGAAATCGATCATGCCATTTGGTGCATTTATCGAATTCATGCCTGGTAAAGACGGTTTGCTTCACATCTCTGAGATCAAATGGGAGAGAGTAGAGAAAATGGACGGCGTATTAGAAGTAGGCGAGGAGATCAAAGTGAAATTGATCGAAATCGACAAGAAAACTGGTAAGTTCAGATTGTCTAGAAAGGCACTCTTGCCAAAACCTGAGAAAAAAGAAGGATAATTGATCCTCTTAACTTATAGATAAAAACCACGCCTAAACGCGTGGTTTTTTGTTTTAGAGTTGTTGCTAATAACTTTTTCAGAAATAAAATGTTGTTATATTTTTATTATTTTTAAAGGAATATAAGCTGTTTGGTTATAAAAAAGAATAGTAAAAGATGCGTAAATATCTAGGAATAATAATCGTACTCTTTACGATCTCTTGTGGTGAAGCGGCAAACGAATATTACAAAAGAGGTGTTGAATTATCAGCATCAGGTAATAAAAAAGAAGCATTTATAAATTTCACTAAAGCTCTAGAAATAGATCCTAATCATAGTCTTGCATATATGGCTAGGGTTCAAGTCAGGAGTGAGTTAATTAAAATAAATGAGAGAAATAATGACCTATCAGAATTTTGGGATTTTTCGATTTTTGATCCGGATAAATATAAAATTGAAGAATCGAGCGCTATAAACCAAGAGCATAATTTTTTCAATAACTTAATTGAAGGAGTTTCTAAGACCTATCGGTACATGGTTTCCAAAGTTAGTAACTTGATATCAAGCACCGTATTTAATATTGATCCGGGAAATAATTGGGCAGCTGAATTAAGCTATAAAGCAGATCAATATCGAGAAACAGCTCCGGAAAGCGATGGAAGTATGGGGCAGTTCATTGGGAAAATAATACCTCCTGGAATTCTTTTAGGAGCATTAATCGCTCTGTATTTATACTGGGTATATAGCAAACGACCAGCAGAATATTTTTATAATAAAGCATGGGAACAGTTCTCGGAATCGGAAAATTCTGAAAAAGCCATTTCATATTTTTCAGTCGCTATTAAAAGAGACTCTTTGTACTTGGACGCTTATATGGATAGAGGCAAAGCGTATAGGGCGATAGGGAAGCATCAAGAAGCAGTATTAGATTTTTCACAATCAGTAAAGTTAAGCCCAGGGAATTTTGATGCCTTTTATGAGCGGGGTGTTGCAAATTCTGAATTGGAGGAGTATCAAAGTGCCGTAGTTGATTATAGTAAATCCATAGCGCTAAATTCTTCATTTCAGAAAGCATTTTGTAAACGTGGGATGGCAAAGTTTCAGCTAGGCGATTTTATAGGGGTTATTAATGACTGTTCTAAGGCCATTGAGCTAAAAGGGGAAGCTCAGGATGCATATTTGTTTCGCGGGAAAGCATATTTTGTATTGGGAAAGAATGAAGCTGCAATTTTGGATTTTTCAATGGTTATAGAATTGAATTCGAAATCAGGTTTGGCCTATTATCTACGGGGAAACGCCAAACAAAAGCAAGGTAAGCCAGAAGAAGCGTATGATGATTGGTCTCAGGCTGGCGAACTAGGTGAGGCAGCTGCCTATGAAGCCATAAAATCAAACACAATTTAATATGAAGAGTCTGTTTCTAATTTCGGTTTCCATTGCCATTATTTGTTCATGTCAACAGAAAAATAAGAAACTCACGGCTGACGATTTAGTTGAAGATTCTTTTAAGGAACAAAAGGATAAAGGAGGACTTCCTGAATTTACCGAACATTTTGACTCGCTTACCAATTTATATTCAAATTTTAAATATCGAGTAGCCTTCGATGCACCTGACCATTGGCAGTCAGATATGGGGGTAAGTGAACATAATATCTTTAGGGCTTACCAGGCTGATTCGGCAATTTCATTTTCAATTAATGTTATCGAGCTAAAAACTAATGATACCACTGAAATTGACATTTGGGAGTCTTATCAGAAGAATAAGGAACAAATGGACTATCCATATAATGTTCTCCTTCCGAAGCAGTTGAATACAGAATTGGAAAATTATGTGGTTTCTAAATCGTATCTGCGCAACAGAATTTCATTAAAGAGATCATTTAATTATATGGTTAGAGAACTGGATTTTGAATATGAAAATACGTCAATTGTATATCAAACTAATTCAGGCAATTATATTTATACTTTTGGATTGGATATACCTACAATGTTCTATGTAGTCGATCCTGATTTTTATAATAATCTCTTTTTAAATATTAGCTTTTCGTTAGATAAAAATGAATTATTGAAATAGAGGTTCTTATCTAGTCCGCCTTTGTTGGCCTTATGACCGACAAAACCTACGCTGTTTCTTCTACGTCATGGTGGGCGTCATTCGGTCTGAGCCAAAGCCTATCAGACCATAGATAAAGATTATCTGTCCACAAAAACTTTTTTTGATATTAAATGTTTTATAGTCGATTAGCTAAATGCTAAATTGCAAAATCATTTTTTAAGAAGACATTGATATAATGACTCAAGAGAACGTAAAAGTATTGATTATTGGCTCAGGGCCTGCAGGCTACACGGCTGCTATATATGCCTCACGGGCAGGATTGAAGCCTGTATTGTACACAGGTGGAGAACCGGGTGGACAGTTGACCACGACCAACGACGTAGAGAACTTTCCTGGATATCCTGAAGGAGTAAACGGCCCGCAAATGATGACCGACCTACAAAAGCAAGCGGAAAGATTTGAAACCGATATCCGATTTGGTTTGGTGACTTCAGTGGATTTCTCTGGATACCCACACAAAGTGATCGTAGATGAAAAGCACGAGATTACTGCTGAAGCAGTAATTATCTCAACGGGTGCTAGTGCGAAATACCTGGGACTTGAGTCTGAAAAGAGACTGTTGAATGTAGGTGTATCTGCATGTGCCGTATGTGATGGTTTCTTCTATAGAGGCAAAGAAGTTGCTGTAGTAGGTGGTGGAGATACTGCTGCTGAAGAAGCAACATATTTAGCTAACATCTGTCCTAAAGTTTACCTATTGGTAAGAAGAGACGAAATGCGTGCTTCTAAAATCATGCAACAGCGCGTGTTGAATACACCAAATATTGAGGTGCTTTGGAATACTTCTACTGATGAGGTATTAGGAAAAGACGAAGTAGAAGGCATGAGAGTGGTGGATACTGTGACTGGCGAAAGAGAGAGATTCCAATTAGCGGATTCTTTGTTGCTATTGGTCACAAGCCAAACACCGAAATCTTCAAAGATTATTTGGAAATGGATGAGGCTGGATACCTTATCGTAGAGCCGGGTACATCCAAAACAAAAGTGGAAGGTGTGTTTGTGACTGGAGATGCTGCTGACAGAGTGTATCGTCAGGCTGTGACTGCAGCTGGTACTGGCTGTATGGGTGCCTTGGATGCCGAGCGATTCTTGGCAGCCAAAGAATTTGAAAGTGTAGAACAGTAAGATAGATTTGATACTTAGAGTAACACTAATAATATGTGCTGTGTCATTGTGCACGGCAACAAAATCCTTCAGCCAGAAAAAGCTGAAGGATTTTTTTAAGTTTAAAAACAAGGAGATAATTCCTATCACCCCAGAGGATACCATCATCGATATAGATGAGGATATTTTCGTTATTGAGGATGCTTACTGGGATAGCTTGGCCATGGAAGAAGAGGTTTCTTTACAGCGCGAGCTAAGTATGTTGCACGAAGACACTGCTGAAGTGGTGCTGGCTTACGATGTGCCTGTTCAAATCACAGAACAACTGATGATTGATTCGGTATGGGTGACACTAAGAGAGTACTATAGTACTTGGAGTACGACGAAAGTGAACCCCTATGAAATTGACGGGGAGAAATTTGCCGATACGTTGGCGCTTTCTCTGACGTTTGACAACCCATCATTAGACTGGTGCTTACCTATACCAAATACAGAGGTAACTTCTCCATTCGGTTTGCGAAGATGGCGTTGGCATTATGGCGATGATTTAAGATTGAAAACTGGAGACTCCGTGCGTGTGGCTTTTGATGGCATTGTGAGATTGGCGCGTTATGACAGGTATGGTTATGGACATTACATCTTAGTTAGACACTACAATGGATTGGAAACACTTTACGGCCATTTGAGTAAAAGATTACTGAAGCCCGGAGATGTGGTGAAGGCGGGTGATGTCATTGGTTTGGGTGGAAGTACAGGGAGAAGCAGTGGGCCTCATTTGCATTTCGAAGCCAGGTACCAAGGCAATGCCATCGACCCCAAAGAGATATTTGATTTCGATAGAGACACTATTCGGACGACCACAGTGATAGTGACTCCTGACACCTTTTCATATCTCAAAGAAGCCCGTAAGATCAGATATCACAGAGTAAGAAGTGGAGATACCCTGAGTCATATAAGTTATCGATATGGTGTATCTATTAACAAGATTTGTCGTTTGAATGGGATCAGAAGAAGCACTATCTTGAGAGTTGGACAGCGCTTGCGTATCACCTAAATTAAAAAAAATGAAACTAGATGTTCTTGTTTTTGCTGCTCACCCGGACGACGCAGAATTGTCATGTGGCGGCACTATTCTATCTTTAATTGCTAGCGGAAAGAAAGTGGGTATTGTAGACTTTACGCGAGGTGAGATGGGGACAAGGGGTACTCCTGAGATTCGTGATGGGGAAGCTGCAGAAGCGAGTAAAATTCTAGGTTTGACTATTCGAGAGAACCTCAGGTTTAAGGATGTGTTTTTCAAAAATGACGATGAACATGTGCTTGAAGTGGTGAAAAAAATCAGACAGTATCAGCCGGATATTATTCTTGCCAATGCCCTAGCCGACAGACACCCAGATCATGGCAAAGGAGCACAGGTCGTAAAGCGCGCCACCTTTCTAGCGGGATT
Organism: Reichenbachiella sp.; assembly: GCF_965233835.1. Lineage (GTDB taxonomy): Bacteria > Bacteroidota > Bacteroidia > Cytophagales > Cyclobacteriaceae > Reichenbachiella. The sequence goes on along the minus strand of NZ_OZ247585.1, from coordinate 3,889,962 downwards.
GAAGAATGTAAAGACTGAACTAGATGGAAAGGCTCAAGAGAACTGGTATATCAAAAACTTATATCATTACATTCAGACCGATTTTCATCAGCCGGACTTTGTAGTAGATGTATCGGATTTTTGGGAAACCAGAATGGAAGCCGTTAGAGCTTATAAATCTCAGTTTTTTGATCCTTCCGGTGAATCTTCCAATACGCTTATTTCTACCCCTGAATTCATGGAATTAATTGAGGCCAGGGGTCGCGAATTTGGTATGTCCATTCGAGTGAAATATGGTGAAGGATTTATTGCAGATAAAATGCCCGGCGTTTCAGACTTGACCTCCTTACTCTGAGGCTTAATTTCAACCACATTGAAAGGTTTGGGGCTGAAGGAGATGATAAATACTCCAAGTGATACCCATCCCAAGACTTTCCTTTTCATATCTAAGGGCTGATTGACCATGACTGGTGGGTGATAGATACCCAAAGCTCTCCCCAATAGAAAAGCAAACAAAAGCCAACCTGAATACCCTTCCAGTGTTGGATAGAAGAAATTGAGAGCCATTTGCGCAGAAAATACCCCAAGCGCGTAGGTGAATCGATCTTTGTTTTGTGGAGTGAATTTAGTGAAACATAAAAATAAAAACCCGAGATAAATGATCTCATTGATCATTCCATCAGATAGTCGATGTGGATTTGCCATGCCAAGTCCCGCATAGAAGAGTAAGGCAATAAAAAGAACTTGAGAGACTATTCTGTGTTGCTTATACCCAATCAGGCCGTACAGAATATGCCCTCCGTCTAATTGTCCAATTGGGAGCAAGTTGAGCGAGGTAAAAAACAACGCCAAGAACCCTGCAAAAAGCCATGGGTAGTGCATCATCTCAAATGGATTCGGCACGCGTTTAGGATCTGATACCAACAAATGTTCGAGTGCTGTGAAAAGTAGATTGCCCCCTAGAGAATAGCTAGGATAGGAATCCCATGGTTCAAAGTCAGGATAACCCCAGTTTTCTGCATTTCCATATTCTTTTACGTGAGCTAAGGAGTCCTCTACTCGGTCTTTGATATAAAAACCACGATGTTGATTCAGGTAATGCTCATAAGTGTAGACTTCATCCGCATAGTCCAACCCATAAACTTCGTAGTCCGGGTGAATTTCATAAATGGATTCTCTTTCGGGTAAATTTAGGAATGCATAAAACAGTACGAGTAAGGCAACAACAAATCCTGCAAGTGGTCCCGCGATACCTATGTCAAAGTACTTCTTTCTACTGTCGATGATGTCTTGAATCTTGATGAATGCACCCATAGAGCCAAGCGAAGGGAAACCAGGCAAGAAGCCTAACCAAAGTGGGATATAAAAGGGAAGGGTCACTTTTACTTTATGGTATTGGGCCATGAAGTAATGCCCAAACTCATGTACGGTCAATATGAATAGGAAAGGGATGGAGAACTTTAGTCCATTGAAAAGCTCTGTTTGATTAATCGTAGTCTCTCCGTAAAACAACGATTTTCCAGTCATCCATTCAGCCCCGGCGAAGGTGGTTACAATGAGGGTGATAATAAACAGCCCAATTTGTATGAGTTTGGTTTTTTCTTCCTTGTCCTTAAACATGTGATGTTAAGTTAAATATTTGATCTGGATGAGCAATGTGCATGGTATGAATTCCCAGCTGAGCTGCCGAATCCAGGTTGTGTTGTGTGTCGTCTAGGAATAGACATTCTTCGGCTTTGTTGTTGGATCGTTTTAGTATCTCTGTATAAATTTCTCCATCAGGCTTTCTCATTTTTAGTTCATGAGAGAAGTAAACCTCATCTGCAAAGGCATCTAAAGATTTCTCTCCGGATACTTTCTCAATAGTTTGATTAAAGGCTTCCACGTGAATGGCATTCGTGTTACTAAGGACTAATACCTGAAAGTCTTTTCGCAGTTCCTTCATGAAGTCCAATCGCTTTTTAGGAATTGGCCCTAGCATAGCGCACCAGGCTTCATCTATTTGCGCTTCAGTGAGTTGAGTACTAAACAAGTTATTGATACCTGTTCTCAGTTTTTGATCAGAGACAAGTCCTTTTTCATAATCCTGAAACAAACCAGGCTTAAAGTACATCTGGTAAATTTCATCAAATTTCCATCCGGTCAGTTGGCTCAGTACTTCTGGTGTGCGGTTAAAGTCCAGATCGATGATCACGCCACCAAGGTCAAAAATTATTGTTTTGATATTCACCTGTTTGTTTGTGTAATTTTGGGCAAATATGTAACATTGCACCTCCAAATTCAAGGCAGTCTCTTAGACTATTTTGAAGGGCTGAAAATCCATGGCAAATGGAGCGCTCATTTAACGAGCAACTGACTTGTAAGCAGTAGTTCTTTTAATGATCCGAAAATTGCAAAAGAAACAAGGCTATAACTCATTTGGTTATAGTATCTGTCCGGCACGCGTAGTGGCATAATCAGAAAGTCCTTGAATACATAAGATATTGGGCCTATAACTCAGTTGGTTAGAGTATCTGACTCATAATCAGAAAGTCCCTGGTTCGAGCCCAGGTGGGCCCACATTTAAAACCTCCATCGTTTATTCGGTTGGAGGTTTTTTTATGTCAGAAAATGTTTGGCCGTGCGAGAAGCGGGTTAGTTTGGAACGTTTTGCCTATCCCAATCGCATCGATCGCAAGTATCTGGCAGTCTTGGTGGGCCACATGTTTTCCCTATACTGCAAGTAAGGTGTATTTAGGTTTAGTGCGGAATTCAATGAATTGTAAGGAGTCCAATTCAGTTCTCAAAGGCATTTTTTAATCCTTAAATTCGACCCGGAGTGACAAATTTCCTTGTTATAAAGTACTATATAAGTTCACATAAGGCGAAAAGTTTATTCAAGCATTCTTACAGGTAATCAGGTAAAATATGGCAGACACAGGATAACATAGACTCAACCGTTTGGAACTTTCATAAATAAATTTGTTTATATGAATAACGATTTTAGAGTTCAATTCCTGATTACTGCCTTTATTTTATTTTGTACCACTCTGAACGGACAATCACTCCAAGATTTAGCCGAACAAAAGCTGACTGAACTCAATACCTTGATCAGTACAGCTGAGGCTGCTGGGGTTGATGCAATTAAAGAGAGGCTCACAGTGAGAACGGCTGAGATATATCTAGATTTTGCAGTTTGGGATGAAAATAACATTGAAGCAAATACAAAGCAATTTGAAGCCGGGTTTCATTATAGAGATGAAGCGGCAGCAACTGCAAAGCTACTTCCTGATTTCGAACGGCAGGATGTAATTACCATGTTGGAAGAAGCCATCCTTGAACTTACTCAGGTTATCAATATGGAAATCACAAGAGCGACTATCCCACAGGTAGATTGGGCAAGTGTTTCACATGATGGAGATCAGCTTACTTTTGAAGGCCGTCCGGTATTTTTAACAGACTGGAGTTGGAAACCTGAAACGGCACAATTACAGGCCTATCATGGTCAACTAGATGGTGTGTTTATCACTCCCAGTTATGTAACCAGTGAAGCCGGAACCATCAATAGCAGTCAATCCAGCAATTTGTCTGAAAAATCTAGTGGAACCATGGGGTTCATTTTCATCAATCATAGAAATATTCCGGATTGGGCTAAGACAAAGTATGGAGCAGGTTTTGAAATCAAAGATCCGTCAAATGTGAGGTACACAGAGTACGATATTGATCACCCTGGGTCAAGAGAACTAATAGGTGCGTTGATCGGCGGAATGATACCACAAATGGCTGGAAAACAGTATTCTAACTTAGGTTATATGATGTGTAACGAGCCACATTTCATTAATACAAAAAAAGAAAATGGTGACTTATCATGGGCCAGCAGTGGAGTCTCTGAATACACTATCGATTCGTTTAGGTATTGGTTAGCTAAAAAACACGAAGTGATTGCAGATCTCAATACTATTTGGGGGGCTGATTTTGGAACCTTTGACGAGGTGTCAATTGATATTCCAATCTCAGTAACACTGCAAGGTACTCCAAAGTGGTATGATTGGATGTCTTTCAATATGGATCGAGTGACCAATTGGTATCAGTATATGAAAGACACCATCAAGAATTCAGATCCGACTGCCAAAGTTCATCTCAAGCTCATACCAGGACAATGGACCAGTGGATTACGAACTCATGGCCTTGATTTTGAAGCGCTTACTCGAATGTCAGACATCATAGGCAACGATACTGGGGCCGAGCATCGTAGTTTTCCATGGAAAACTGACCCTTGGGAAGAACACTACATCTTTGAATGGCAGGAGATGGCTATGGCACATGACTTCTTCAAATCCATCAGCCCAGAAAAAATTATGTTTAATACAGAATCACATTTCTTATCCACAAAAGCTTCAATCAATTTATATCTGAATCCACTGCATGCACGTGCAACTTATTGGCTTGCACATACTCAAGGTATGTCGGCGAGTCAAACGTGGTATTGGTCTCGTAGGGAAGATGGAAGTGCAAGAAATCAAAATGACCAAGGATATGCTGGATCCAATAATCATCAGCCGAGAGTGGTCAACCAAGTCCATTCAACACTAATGGATCTCAATGCACATTCTGAAGAAATTGTGGCCTTTCAGCGTCAGCGAAAACCTATTCGGCTGTTTTATTCGAAGGCTTCGTCAATCAATAAAATCTCCCACATGGAGGAGCTTACAAAACTTTATGAATCCTTATATTTTGATGGAATACCGTTAGGGTTCGTGACCAAAGATATCTTGTTGGAACAAGATGCAAGCAATTGGGATGTGGTACTTGTATATCAAACACAATTTGTAACTAAGGAAGATGTTGAGGCACTGCAAGCATACATTAATGCAGGGGGTCGTGTGATCATTGATGATGTAAGTTTTGCCTCCGATGAATATGGGCAGAGTATTTCGGGTCTTACCGGTTCAATGACTACAGTCAATGGTATCGATAATATTAGAAGTGCGGCATTGACTGTTGTAGAAGCAGCAGGCCAGTCTCCAGCAGTAACGGTGACTGAACAGAGTGCGGAAGACTTTCCGATTTGCACTTGGAAATCAATTGAAAATATTTCTGGCAATCAAGTATTGTCAATTGTCAACGTTGGGAAAGTTGATGCAAAAGTATCATTGTCGCTAAATGGAGCAACTCTTGGTACAACTACAAAAGATTTACTGAAAGGTATTGATATTAGCAACGAGCAAGTGCTGAGCCCATATGAAGTCTTGTTTGTAGAACTCCGAGATGAAAAAAGTCAATTTGTAGAGATACTAGAGACCAACGAAAAGGCATTGGAAACTCAGCCCATCCTATATCCTAACCCCAGTAGTGATAGCATTCTCATACAAGGAATGGATAAGAGAACCGTTGTTCGCATCTATAACCTGGGAGGTGTTGAGCAAATCGTGCCTCAATCTAATGGTGAATCAATTTCAATTAAACATTTAGCAAATGGCGTATATCTAGCTTCTGTGTCTGATGATAATCAGGTCACAGTAATCAAATTTGTGAAAATGTAAGGGTGAATAGGATTTTGAAACATGAATTTATCTTAGGTATCACCATTTCAGATGTAGAACTGATGGATAAACTCATTGAACAGAGTATTTATATTTACAACTATGATCGGCCGTATTAGAGCTGTTGGATGAATACGCCAGCATCTATGTACCAACAAAACAAAAGCAAGATCAGAAACTATAGAAACAAAAATAGCATCGAGTTAAAATCCGATGCCACATAATATTTTATCCTAAAATCTGTAACGCTTATTTAGGACTAGTCACTCAAATTTTCCAATAAAATCTTCCAGGTTGTCGCTGCGCTCCAGATTCAATTTTTTTCTAAGCCTATATCTGGTGGTGTGCACACTTTCTATGGATATGCCTAAAAGCTTAGCCATGTCTTTACTAGTGAAATTGAGTTTGATGAGTGCACATATTTTTTGATCCCCCTGACTTAAACTAGGATATTCCTGGTTCAATTTATTATAGAAGCTCTTGTTTACAGACACAAAACGAGTTTCAAATTCTTTCCAATTGTTGGAAGAGCTAATATCAATGCTCTTAGCTAGCTTGGTAAGCTTCTTGGTGTCTGGATTATTTTTTTGTTCGTTAATCTGATTTTTTAGGTCTGTTAGGACTTCATCTCTCTGAATGACCTGAAGGGCAGAGGCAGTCAGTTCTTTGTTTTTAACTTCCAGTACTTCTCTTGTTTTTTGAAGCTCTAGACGTTGTTTTTCCTTCAGTAGCCTTTTTTCAGCTTTATATCTGGTTCTGAAGTATCTGTATACCACAAATATTAGAATGATCAGAAATATGATTGTGCCATAAAGAATCAATGATTGTAAGTACCAGATTTTATCTTCCTGTTCGAGCCTAGCCAATTTCTCTTCTTGCAGTATTTTTTGCTGTTCTTCTTTCTCTATCCGAAATTCATCTTTTATTTCTAGTATAAATCGGTTATTATCACTTCGACTTCCGAATTGGCTTTCGTTTAGCGTTTTAGCCTCCAGAAGCATGTCGTAGGCATTTTTCATATCCCCTTTTTCAACAAGCAAGTGAGAAAAGCTCTCATATATTTCAGGTACAAGATCGAGGTGACTCTTGTGTATTTTACTGGCCTCAACGGCACTCTGGAAGTATCGTTCAGCAAGTTTCAGGTTGCCCATATCGTGATATATCTTCCCTAGAAAGGAATGATAAATAACAAGGTAATCGTGCCTATTTTTGACAAAGTAGTTTTCTAGGGGGAGTAAAGTGGCTAAAGCCTCTTTGTGCTTCTTTTCACCATGAAGTACATATCCTAGTTCGGCTGAAATAAAAGCATTGCTGTCTTCTAGACGTTCGTTGATGTTTTGTACAAGTCTGCAGCTGTCCAGGTATAGCCTAGCAGTTATGAATTGTCTATTTTTTCTAAAAAGGGTAGCCATAGCATAGTAGTCAGCCAATAGAATCTGCTTATTTAGATTCATTTCCTTTATTCGTACTTTATTGATTTTAATACTTTGGGTAAAGTATTTAATAGCATCGTCGTCTCTTCTGTATAAACTGTACAGCCAGCCTAGCCCCGTAAACACGCTAGCTCGGGCGCCGCTATGATCGATATGGTCAGCCAGAGAAAGCGCCTCCCAATATCCGTCATAGGCTAAGCCAAAGTTGGCATTATGTGCATACAAATCAGACAAGTCTACGAGGCTTTGAATGGCAGCTAAAGTATCACCATTTTGCATGTTTTCATTATAGCTCAGTTTGAATAAAAGTATCGAACTATCTGAGTTCTGAAATTTCAGTTCATTCGCTTTTTCGAGGTACCGAATAGAAATTTTTTCCTGTAAAACAGATTGACTTTGACTAAATGCCTGACAAAATGTTCCTAAAAACAATAGAACAAAAAAGTGTATTTGTCTAGTAGCTTCAATTTTTTTTACAGTGTTTGTCATGTTTTTATAGTTCTGAATATCAGATAATTGTGTAATTTTAAATCCCATTTTGTCTAGTTGATATTCCCTAAAATATCCAGCCTGTATAGTTTTCATCTAGTGGCAAAAAAAGGTTTTTTTTCTGATAAAAAACATATTTGATTGAGCGAAAAGAAATCCTCCCTCCGATCGAAGGGCATTTGAAAAGTGATTTTATAAGCGTTCATCAAAATGATTTTTACAAAAGCAAAACACTATTTGAATGGAAAAATATTTTACATTATCTAAAAGGTGGATTGTCCTTTTTATGATTCCCATATTCGGCTTTGCAGAAGCACAGCAGAATGTAGGCGGTAAGGTGACAGATTCTGCTGATGGCTCTGGAATACCAGGGGTCAACGTGTTAGTAAAAGGTACCACCACAGGTACAGTTACAGATTTGGACGGAAACTTCAAGTTAGAAGTATCTGATTCAAATACTGTTTTAGTATTTAGTTATATAGGTTACGTTACACAGGAAGTTTCGGTAGGCGACCGATCAGTAATTGACATCCAATTGGCAACTGATGCCAAGCAGTTGGATGAAATTGTTGTAGTTGGCTACGGTACTCAAAAGAAGAAAGAGGTAACCGGTGCAGTTGGTTCACTGGGTAGTGAAACTATTTTGAAGACGCCCACTGCAGATTTAGGAAGCGCTATCCAAGGCCAAATCGCTGGGGTAAATGTACAAGCAGCCAATGGTCGTCCTGGGGAAACCGCTAATATTCAAATTCGTGGACTAAGTTCTATTGATGCTGATAGATTAGGTCCATTATATGTGGTTGATGGAATTCCTTATCAGGGTAACCCAAATATCGCACCTGAGCAGATCGAATCGATTGATGTCTTGAAAGACGGAGCTTCTGCTGCCATTTACGGTACCAGAGCTTCTGGCGGGGTGATACTGATTACTACCAAAGCCGGTAAAGCAGGAGAGCTTAAAGTTGATTTCACTTCTTACGCAGGTATTCAGAACATTACTTCTGGTACACCTCTAAACAATACCCAGCAGCAAATGTATGTAGAGGATGTGCGATTAGATGCTGTTGGACAAGAGCCATTGATTTTTACCTTCAATCCTGACGCATTGGATTATGATTCCGATTTTGTTGGAGATGTTCAAAATGACAATGCAGTAATGCAGAGTTATAATTTGCTAGTATCTGGAGGAGAGGATAATCTTACTTTCAGTATTAATACAAATTATTTCGGACAAGACGGTGTTTTGATTAATTCTGGATACGATAGATTTTCTACCAGATTGAATGGTCAGTTCAAAACTAAAAAGTTTAGAGCTTTTGCAAGTATGGGAATCACCAATGAAAGACGTGAACAAGAACCTTGGGCTTTGTATGAATATGCTATTGTTCAGCCACCATGGCAGAGAGGACTAAGTGATCTTGATCCAGTGGGCTCAAATGGTGTGTTTGTACCAACAAGAAATGCCGTTCAGTACGGATGGTTGGCCAGACAGCTTCAAAATGAGGATGATAGAACGACCAATGGATATAACCTCGCCTTAAATCTTGAGTATGAGTTTGTAGACGGTCTGAGCTATCAAGTAAACTTAGGCTTGAACGAATCTAATTATAGGAGAAAAGAATTTGTGCCACAGTTCCTTACTTATGGATTGAATGGATTGGAGCCAGCAGGTTCAAATATGGATGCTACAATTGATGAGACGTTTAGATTGAATCAAGGCCAGGTTTGGGAAAATTTATTGAAATACAACAAATCATTTGGTGCACATAGCATTAGTGCAGTTGCTGGTTTGACCTATGAGAGATATACTGAAAATTTGGTGACAGCGGGTGTAAGTACACTTTTGAGCAATGATACTAAAGTATTGGGCGCTGGAGTGTCTGCCAGAGTTGGAGGTTCAGATAGCGAAAGAACATTGGTTGGAAAACTGTTCAGACTACAATACAGCTTTAATGAAAAGTATATGGTTTCTGTGAGTGTCCGCCATGATGGATCTTCAGCATTTGGTGACGACAGCAGATATGCGACATTCCCTGGCGCCTCGGTAGGTTGGAATATTAGTGAAGAAGGGTTTTTCAAAAATGCCGGAGCATTATCCTTTATTTCTAACATGAAACTTAGAGGTAGCTACGGTCAAGTAGGAAATCAAAATATTGGACTCTACCTTGATCAAAATACAATTCAGAATGGAGTGGATTACGTTTTTGGAACAGGTGCTGATGAGAGCCTTGCTTCTGGAGCTGTTCAGAGAGGTTTTGCAAACCCTCTAGTGCAGTGGGAAACATCTATTTCAAGGAATATTGGGGTTGATATGAGCATGTTCGCTGATCGACTCAATTTGTCTGTTGATTTATATAAAAATGACAGACAAGACATGTTGCTTCCGCAGGCGTTGGCTCCATCTAATGGAACAAGCCCAACCCGTTCGGAAAACCTCTACTCAAGTGTAGTTGTGAATGGGGGTAACATGGAAAACAAGGGGATTGAAGTAGCCTTGAATTATAGGAATGAAACAGCCTTTGGTTTAAAGTGGAACATTGCAGGAACTTTCACTAAGAATATTAATAAAGTAACTGACCTCAATGGAATTGAAGGCTTTGCTTTTAGTGGAGGTCGTCCTATTCTTTCCAGAGGAGATAGGATAGATTATACTACATTCTTGATCGAAGGATACGAAGCGGGAGCTTTCTTTTTGGTTCAAAATGAAGGAGTAATTAAAACCGCAGAACAATTGGCTGATTATCAGGCTATCAACCCTAATGCAATGATGGGTGACATCATGTACACTGATCAGCTGACTGTAGATACAGATGGTGATGGAGTTCCAGATGCTGGGGATAATGTAATTAATGACTTGGATAGAGTTTATTCAGGATCTGGACAAGCAGATTTTGAAGCAGGACTTTCATTGGGTGCAGATTTCAAAGGTTTTGATTTATTCGTTCAAACTTATGCTTCTGTTGGAGCAGATTTATACAATGGATCTAAACTATACGCATATTCAACAGGTAGACATAGAGATATGTATTATATGTGGTCGGTACACAATAGCGATTCTGATATACCTACAGCTAGAACTAATCAAGAGCATTCAAATACTAGAGCATTCTCTGATTATTATTTGGAAGACGGTTCTTATTTAAGAATTAGAAACATTACGCTGGGTTACTCCTTGCCGCAATCATTACTCAACGGGAAGTTAACTTCTGTAAGGGTATATGCTACTGCACAGAATCCTTTCACTTTTACAAAGTATGAAGGGTACGACCCAGAGATTGGTGGAGATGGAATATATACGAGAGGGGTTGATGTAGGAAACTATCCGATCACGAGAAATTTCCTACTCGGTTTACAAGTGAAATTCTAAACCTAAAAAGAGAGAAACATGAAAAATATTAATAAATATATATTGTTACTGACGGCTATTTTTACCATGGCTGGATGTGATGAAAGTGAATTTTTGGATCAATCCAATCCAAACAACATTACTACTGAAACCTTCTGGAAGTCAGAGAATGATTTTCAAGCTGCCTTATCTACGGTGTACGGAGCTTTGCAATTCGAATCAGTAAGTGGGGCTTCATTGACCTATGAAATGGTGCAAGGAGACTTAGGAGGTACAGAGTTTTGGTATCCACAAGACGCATTCGCAACCTTGAGTTTTACAAACAGTACTGAATACGTTTATACTAAGTGGAATGATTTGTATGTTGGCATCTTAAGAGCCAATCAAGTGATTGAAAACTTAAGTGCAGAGGATGCAGATTTTGATGCAGACATTAAAACGGCCATTGAGGCAGAAGCAAAGTTTTTAAGAGCATTTTTCTATTTTCAGTTGGTTCATTCTTATGGAGGAGCTGTGATCAAAACGACAGTTCCAAAATCTGGAGATGATTTCAATGGTGCTTTCTCCTCTATTGCTGATGTGAACACCGAAGTGATTATACCCGATTTGGAATTCGCCTATGCCAACCTTCCTACCTCTTGGGATGATTCGGAAAAAGGACGAGCTACCTGGGGTGCGGCAGCTGCCATGTTGGGAAAGGTGTATCTATATGCTGAAGACTACAATACTGCAGCTTCATATTTCGAGGAAGTGATTAATTCGAATCTCTATGCGCTGACAACTGATATTATGGACAATTTCACTCATTTCAATGAGTTTAATGCAGAATCAATTTTTGAAACCAATTACACCGATAGTTTTAAAGAAGGTGTTAATGGACAGGAAAAAGACGCCTATCAGTGGACATGGGGATCAGAAACAGGGTCTGAAGCGAGTGCTATTGGATGGCAAACAGGTCAGTTAAGCTTCGGCGGATACAATACGGTTTTGTCTTCATATTATTTACATGAAATGTTCACATATGATGAAAAAGATCCGGCAAATCCATTGAACCCGGCAACAGGTGTAGAATCTATGAGAATGGCAGCCACACTGGCCGCAGCTAATGGCGAAGGAGATTATTACAATTTGCCTATTGGAACAGAAGCCGGTTGGGGATTTGGACAGTCTGCTTATGTCAAAAAGCACTCCAATTGGTATCACGAAGACAGAGAGTCTGGTTTTGAAAGGTCAGGTATCAACTTCAGACATATCAGACTAGCAGATATCTATTTGATGTATGCTGAAGCGATTCTGCAGGATCAGGGAGATGCAGCAGCAACTGAAGCAATGGAGTATATTGACAGGATAAGGACGCGGGCTGGAGTAGTCACTTTGGAGTCTTACGTTGCCGATAATGCAGGTCAGTTTCCTGCCATGCATACAAGTGTTGTAGTGAATGGAGCTCATAGTTATGTGAATCCTACAGCAGCCAATTTATTGACACACATCATGATGGTAGAGAGACCATTGGAGTTGGCCTTTGAAGGACACAGATGGAAAGATTTGGTTAGATGGGGTATAGTAGGAGATGTATTGGCTGCGCATAGAGCAGATGAAGAATGGCTTTTGGCAAACATTGATGATGAGACAGATCCTCTTTGGAATACTGCACCATTCTATTTCAATGATGCTGCACGACCCGTAAGACCGGATTATGCAGTATCGGCAGGCAACTACAATTCTGCTACTCATGACTATTATCCAATTCCAACGGATGAAGTTCAAATCAACGTCAATTTGACGGCCAACTAAAAGAAATTACAGATGAAAAGAATATATAATATTGTAATCTTAGGCTTGATCATCGTCGGGATGGCGGCTTGTAAAGAGGAATACGAAGCTCCAGGAACCGAACCAAACAATTCAGTAGTGTTTAGTTCTGAAATGAGCATTGGAAATATAGTTCAAGTAAATGGTTTGATTGGTTTTGGAGATGCATCCGCGGGTGTAGTCGACAGAATATGGACTGTGCCTGAAAACGTTGCTACTATAGAAGATGAAGACGGAAACGTTTCAGACGAAGCAAATATCAATGTAGCTTTTAGTACCGCAGGGACCTACCAAGTAACACTACATCAGATTTTTGCTGGAAATGCATTTGTTGGAAACAAAGAAATAGGAACAGAATACGATACCACAATGTCGGTTACCGTGTTGGATTCTATTGACGTGGCTTTTACTGCTACTCATATCAATGACGACGGGACGTTAGGCAGTGCTTTGACGATTGGCAATGGAGCCGAAAATGAAGTAATAGCAAGTAAGTCTGTTAGATTCAACTACAGCGCAGTCGGTGCTCCAAATGAAGTAATTTGGACATTCGAGGGTGGTGATCCTGCTGAAGTAGAATACGACGGCAATCAAATTGTTGCCGGCGATTCAGATGATACAGACGTACGATTCAAAAGAATAGGTACTTATGGTGTTACTTTGATTGGAAGAAGGGATCGTCCGTTTGGAGGAGATACGGTTGTAATTGAAAACTTAATCAAAGTCATTCCTTCGACAGAACCAGTGGATCTTGATGCTGTTTATGACAAAGAGGATGAAATTGTTCTGAATTTTAGTAGAGAGATTGATCCTACGTCATTTGGTCCATCGAACTTCTCCGTGACCATCGAAAATGAAACAACATGGGAGGCTACAGTTCTAAAAACTGCGGTGGATCCTAATGAAGGAAACCTTGTGATTCTTACGCTGGATGGTGAAACATTATATGATGATGATACCATTAAAATTTCCTATACCCCAGGTATCATGCAAACTACAGATTTGGTAGCAGTAGAAGCGTTTACTGATGTTGAGTTGGTTTTCCTTCAAGGAGAAAATTTGATGACAGAAAATGGGTATGATGTAGGTATGGAAACCTCCACACCTACAAACTGGCCTGACTTAGGTTGGGGAGGAAATTGGGCATTGTTTGATTTGTCATTCTCAAGCACTCAGGTATATTCTGGATCTAAGAGTATGTATATGGAGTGGGAGGCCGCTGGTGGATGTATTGTCGACCACAGAGATGACTTGGGTGCCCAGTATACATTTGGACTTGAATCAGGTAAGACCTATGAGTTAGGATTCTGGATTTATATCGAAGATCTTGGAAACGCTGACACGGGTGATGGTTTTATGCCAGATTTGAGATTCTACCCAGATGATTGGTCTACAGAATTGGCTTTCTTCTTCAATGACGAGTTTCCTACAGGTGAGTGGGTGTATCAATCCACTACCTGGTCGCCAGGAGCAAGTAGAGATTTCTATTTGATGATGAGAGGATATAATGCAAGTAGTACTGTTCCTATGAACTTCTACCTAGATGACCTCACCGTCTTTGAGCTAAACTTGAGACCATAACACACTTATTTATGATCAAATCCGGGCCGAAACCCGTCCCGGATTTACTTAACTGAAGCTTTTCTGGTTTTAGAATAGACATAAACTATCCTGTCTACTCTTATCACATTCAAGTTTCATTCATCAAGATTTTTTCGATCCAGTTTGAAAATCGAACACCTTTTATGCAGGTAAATAGAAAAATACTGTTTTTACTTTTCTTAATTGGAATCTCTACGCTAGGGTTTCAGGTCAAGGCTCAAGTGGCTGTTGATATCAACTTTGATGTGAAACATCAGGTTGGGAGTGTGTCTACTTTCGACAGAAACAAGTTTGTGACTATCCATGCCGATATCAATGAAAATGAGTGGGAAGGTAATAATTTCACCGAAGACCTGAGAAATGATCTACTCAATGGGTATGATGTCTACATGGGCAGAAACACAGGCGGTATCACTTGGTATCTCAACAGCAGTACGAATGAAGATCCTTCTAGATCTGGTTATGCAAACCCATCTGACATTACCTCAAATGGCACCAACCTAAAAAATACATATGCGGCACAAACAAGCCTGCATGTCTACGAGCATAGAAACGATCAGATCATTGCAGCGCAGCTACATCCATTTTATCCCGATGGTCAGCTCATCAATGACACTTGGTCCTTTTCGCAAAATGATACAGATGAAGAGCCTTTTGGTACAGCTACCGGAGAGTACATGGGTCGATTTATTAGAGATGCTTTCGGTTCGGGAACCACCGCCGGCCAACCAAAACCGAAATATGTAGAAGTAATAAACGAACCGCTATGGCATCTGGTGGATTATGGGGACGATTCGCCCGAGCAAATCTTCAAGTTTCACAATTCAGTGGCGGATGAAATTAGAAAATACAATGACGATGTAGTCATTGGCGGTTACTGTACAGCATTTCCTGATCATGAGACAGACGATTTCAAAGAGTGGGAGGAAAGATGGAAGCTATTTATGGATATGTCAGGCGAAAAAATGGATTACTGGACCATTCATTTGTATGACTTCCCGTCTATAAACAATGGTAAGCAACTCTACAGAAAGGGAAGCAATATGGAGGCCACCTTCGATATCATGGAACAGTATAGTTTTATGAAGTTTGGAGAAGTCAAGCCCTTTATGATATCCGAATTTGGGGCACAAATGCATGATTACTTTGGTGCTTGGTCTGCCTATAGAGACTGGCTACATATTAAGGCCTCCAATTCGATGATGATGCAGTTTATGGAGCGGGCAGACATCATCAACAAAACCGTCAATTTCCTGCCCTTAAAAGCAGAATGGGGGACTTCTGGAGTAGATGATACATACAATCACAGATTGTTGAGAAAAGCTGATGAGCCCGAAAGCTATACTGGTGAATGGGTTTATACAGACATGATAAAAATTTATCAACTCTGGTCAGAAGTGAAGGGTACACGGATTGATACTTATTCTACAGATTTAGACGTAATGGTCGACGCATATGTTGATGGACATACAGCCTTTCTGATCTTCAACAACCTTAAATTTTCTTCAGTTTCTATTGCTCTCAATGATTTGGGCTTGAGTGATAATAAGGTGAAGGAGGTGGAAACAAAGCATTTGTTTCTAAAGGACAATGCAGCCCTATTGAACACCACCACTTCAACTGAATGGCCTGAGACTATTACGCTGGGAGCCGAGGCGACCATTATTCTTAAATGCACATTTGAGAATGAAATTGAAATTTCGGATACCTCTATTGAAACAAAATATTATGCTGACAGCTATCTCAAGCCTATTCAGGCAGGCACAACGGAGGTTTTTAATATCAACGGCGTAGCCAGTAGTTCGCATGGGGAAGCTGTTTTAAGAATTGGAATAGGTCGAGAACATGGAAAATCACTATCTCCTGAAATAAAGTTCAATGGAGAAATATTGACCCTGCCAGGCAATATCAGGGGAGATGAACAGACTGATCGAGATAGTTTTTTTGGTGTAATGGAAATTGCTGTTTCACATGCTCAACTAAAAGAGTCTAATGAGGTGAGTATCACTTTCGAAGACGGTGGTGGACATATCAGTAGTGTTGCGCTACAAGTTTTCGAGTTCAGTAGAGCAATTGAGCGCTTGGCACAACCTTTTGCCTTGGCAACTTCTCAACCTGTTACTCAAAACGCAACAATCATAATTTTCCCAAACCCAAGTCAAGATAGTTTATCCATTCAGTTTGCTAGCGAATTGATTGGCAATGAATGGAAGCTAGTAGCAGTAGATGGTTCGACAATATTGGGTCAAACCATTTCTACCACAAGAGTCAATTTGGATGTATCTGGATTGCCTGCAGGGCTTTATTGGCTCAGTGCAAAGCAGGGAAATAAAATTATAACTAAGAAAATAGTAAAGCAATAGAATGAAGCGAGGAATATATATCATGTTGTTGGGATTGGCTTTGATGTGGACATCGAAGTCTTTAAAAGCTCAAGAGTCCATAGATTTTAACTTCGATTGGGAGTTTATACTAAGTCAAGATTCTTTGACTGGTCGAGACTATCAAGCCATGGTAAATACCAAAGATTGGGAACAAGTTCGTCTGCCTCACGACTGGGTTATTAAAGGCTCATTCGACTCTACGCTGGTAAACACTGCACCAGCTACAGGTTATATCTATGGTGGAGGATTAGGTTGGTACAAAAAAACCTTCGATTTGGACCTGAACGATACACAAGAAGCTTTCATTCTATTCGACGGTGTGTACAACAATTCCGACGTTTGGATTAATGGTCAGCATTTGGGATTTCATCCGTATGGCTATTCCCCTTTCTTTTATGACCTCACGCCACATTTGAATAAGAATGGAAATGACAATGTGATTGTTGTAAGAATTGACCACACCCGATACGCTGACAGTAGGTGGTACACGGGTGCAGGTATTTATCGGAACGTCTCTCTGGTAGTTAAAAACAAAGTTGATATTCCAATTTGGGGAACATTTGTCACTACGCCAAAGGTGTCTGCTGAGCGTGCAGAAGTATCTGTTCAAAGCACCATTGTCAATCATTTCAAAAAGTCGCATAAAGGTTCGTTGGAGACTCAAATCGTAGCACCTAATGGAACTATAGTAGCCACTTCAGAGACAAAATATGACTTGGAGGAAGGGCAAGAAAAAACATTGGTACAAACCTTCGAAATCAACAATCCTGTACTCTGGGGAATCTTCGATCCCAATTTGTATCAGGCGGTTACTACCGTTACTTGCAAGAAGTTAAAGAATACTACCACAACAACTTTTGGTATCAGAGATTTCAATTTTGATCCCAATACTGGCTTTAGCATTAATGGAGAAAATTACAAAATCAAAGGAGTTTGCCTACATCACGATGCTGGCTTGGTAGGTACCGCCGTACCAAAAGGGGTATGGAGAAGAAGGTTAGAAATACTCAAAGAAGGAGGCACCAATGCGATCCGTATTGCGCACAACCCCGGCTCCAACGAATTTCTTGACCTCTGTGATGAAATGGGCTTCTTAGTCCAGGATGAGTTTTTTGATGAATGGGACAACCCCAAAGACAAGAGATTAAATCAGAATGAACAACACGATGACTATGAGTCCCGTGGCTATGCAGAACATTTCCAAAAATGGGCAGAGAAAGATCTGAAAAGTGTCATACTATCGCACCGAAATCACCCGTCCATAATTCAATGGAGCATAGGTAATGAGATCGAGTGGACCTATCCAAGAAATGCCAATGCCACAGGCTATTTCAACAACATGAACTGGAATGGCAACTATTTCTGGCAACCACCTCCATTTAGTACAGATGAGATCAAAAAGCAGTTGGCAACTTTACCAAAGGCCAAATACGACATGGCAACTACAGCGAAGAAACTGGCGGGTTGGACGAAAGAAATGGACACCACCAGGCCAGTTATTGCGAATAGTATTTTGCCTTCTGCCAGTCATTTGTCTGGAGTCGGTGATGTATTGGACATCATGGGGTACAGCTACCGTAGAGTACTCTATGATTATGGTCACAAAAACTACCCGAATCAAGTTATTATGGGAACAGAAAACTTGGCGCAATATCATGAATGGAAGGCGATCATGGAACGCCCATTTATCGCAGGTACATTCCTATGGACAGGTATCGACTATATGGGTGAGATCAGAGGACCGTGGCCAACTAAGGGTACGCTGAGTGGACTGCTTGATTACGCTGGATTCAAAAAATCATCATTTTTCATGATGAAGTCCTTATGGCAAGAAGAGCCGTCTATTCATATCGCAACGCAAACATTGCCACAATCTATCAACAGAATCGACGAGCAAAGTGGACAGCTAGTTGCGCAGGATGCAGAGGCATGGAAGACTGCGCTATGGGAATGGCATGAGGTCAACAATCATTGGAATTATAAGGTTGGAGAAGTGATTAGTATTGAGATGTACTCCAATTGTGAAGAAATCGAACTTTTTCTAAATGGAGAGAGTCAGGGAAAAAGAAGTCTGAATGAGTTTGAAGATCACATATACAAATGGGGTGTCGCTTTTCAGCCAGGTGAATTGAAGGCAGTAGGCTCGCTCAAAAGTAAAATAATAGAAGAGGTGCTGTACACTACTACTGAACCAGTAGCCATCCAACTAACAGTAGACCAACATGGATTAAAAGCTGATGCTTACGATGTAGCACATATCGTTGCACAGCTGGTAGATGCTCAAGGTCATCCAGTTAAAACTCAAGAGGCTAAAATCAAATTTGAAATAGAAGGTCAGCTTCGCATGTTAGGCATCGACAATGGAGCAGGGGATAATGTGCAAGACCATTATGCAAGTGAAATCGTGACAGATCAAGGTAGAGCACTATTCATCGTTCAGTCCCTGAAAGAGACCGGTAAAGCTGTTGTATCTGTTGCATCCGAAGCACTAGAATCAAATAAAATCATCATCGAAATTGAATAAGACCTTTATCTATATTGCCCTATTGCTTGGTTGGTCCAGTTGCATATCAGATAGTTCTTCAAGGTCATTGGCAGACAAGCAGGCATCAATACCGCAGCAGGCATTCGACCGACATGCAATTACCAATCCGAGCAAAATGAGTGCTGCTTCACTTCGTGCTTTTCAGCGAAACTATGGACAGGATGCTGCATGGTATCTGGAATTCAGCTATCACGAACTGAAAGGGGATTTAGCCTTTGAACCTGGAGTAGTACGCAGAGACCCTAGTGATGTTATCACAGTGGATGAGGTTATGTACGTGTATTACACCAAATCCATTGGGATGTCCTATGGCTTCGGCACAGGTGACCCTTCCAAAAAGGTATTCCCTTGGGACAAGTCGGACATATGGATTGCGGGATCAACTGATGGTACTACCTGGGTGGAAATAGGGAAAGTGATCAACAGAGGGGAAACTGGGTCATTCGATGACCGGTCAGTTTTTACGCCTCAGATTTTGGTTCATGAAGGAAGGTACTATCTAGTTTACCAAACAGTAAAAGCACCCTACGCAAATCGAGTGAAAAATCAAGTAGCTATGGCTTGGTCCAATAGCCCCACAGGGCCATTCACGAAAATGGAGGAACCCATTTTATCTTCATCTGATGATGGTGTTTGGGATGGAAATGAAGACAATCGCTACAATGTGAAAAAACAGGGTTCATTCGATAGCCACAAGGTACATGACCCGACTTTGGTTCCATATATGGGCAAATTTTATCTGTACTACAAGGGAGAACGAATGGGTGAGCGACTTACTAACGCTGGTCGTGAAATTCGCTGGGGTGTAGCTATTGCCGACCAGATAGAAGGACCTTATAAAAAGTCACCCTACAATCCTATCACAAATAGTGGACATCAGGTATGTGTATGGCCTTACAATGGCGGTGTAGCAGGATTGATGGTAGGCGACGGGCCAGAAAAGAATACCGTTCAGTGGGCACAAGATGGGATCAATTTCGAGATCATGTCGTATTTGAAAAACACACCTGAGGCGGTTGGACTTTATCAAAAATCTAGCTATGACGGCAATGAAGTAGAGGCATTGGGTTGGGGGTTGTGTCATGAAGTCACAAGTCCGGAAAGACAGTATATCAAAAGATTTGAGGGTTTCAAACCCCATATACCATAAAATAATTTTAGAAGAAAAGAGATGAAAGCAGCTTTTTATACAGGCAAAGGAAAATTCGAGGTAAGCGAAGGCAAGGCAGTTGCACCGGGGAAAGATGAAGTAAGGCTTGATGTGGCTTACTGTGGAGTATGTGGTACAGATGTACACATCTACCACGGAGTGATGGATCAGCGCGTTGGACCACCACAGACGGTCGGACATGAGGCTTCTGCCATAGTGGCTGAGATTGGAGAGGGAGTGGCTAACGTGCAAGTGGGAGACAGAGTAGCTGTAAGACCATTGAAATTTGGTGAACCGCATGCCTTTGACAAAGGACATGCACATGTGGGTAAAAACCTGAAGTTTATCGGTATCGATAGTGCAGGTGCTTTTCAAAATAGTTGGACAGTACCCGCTTATACTTTGCATAAGTTGCCTGAGTCGCTTTCGCTAAAACATGGCGCATTTGTGGAGCCTTTAGCCGTGGCTTGTCATGATGTGAAGATCGGTAGAGTGAAAGCAGGTGAAAACACATTGGTCATTGGTGGTGGCCCCATTGGTACCCTGATCGCCTATGTTCTCAAAGAAAAAGGTGCCAACGTAATCATCACGGAAGTGAATGAGGCACGGTTGGAAATGCTCAACAATCTGGGCTTTACTACCGTCAATCCTGCTAAGGAGGATTTGATGGCAAAAATAAGTGAACTGACCAACGAAAAAATGATCGATTGCGCATTCGAGGTTTCAGGATCAGCACCCGGCGTACAAACCATGACTGACGTGGTGAATGTAAGAGGCAGAATCGTGATGGTAGCTATCCATGGTGGTGATAAAAAGCCGGTGGACTTGTTTAAGTTTTTCTGGAGTGAGATTGAATTGCTCGGAGCCAGACTATACGAAGAAGATGATTATGAAGAAGCCATTCGAATTGCCTCGTCTGGTCAGATTCCTTTCGACACGCTGATTACGCAAACGGATACGCTGGACAATATTCAAAAAATATTTGAAATCATAGACAACAACCCGGCAGGGATGAAATACCTCATCGACTGCCAGAATTAAATATACACCGTCATCACGAAGGAGGCACGACTGAAGTGATCTTGTCTTTCGAAATGACGCATAAAACCAATAGGAATTAAAAAATATGAGCATACTAAACACATTCAAATTAGAAGGAAAAGTAGCCTTGATTACAGGTTGCAAGCGGGGAATCGGAAAAGCTATGGCTGTAGGCCTTGCCGAAGCGGGAGCCGACATTATTGGCGTGAGTGCCAGTTTAGAATTAGAAGGATCTGCAGTTCAGAAAGAAGTAGAAGCGACTGGAAAAAAATTTAAAGCTTATCAGTGCGATTTCTCTAACAGGGAAAGTCTTTATGAATTTATCAAAGCTGTAAAAGCAGATTTTCCAGTGATCGATATTCTGGTAAACAATGCTGGAACAATCCTTAGAACGCCAGCAGCTGAGCACCCAGATGACATGTGGGATCAGGTGATCGAAGTCAACCAAAACGCACAGTTTATTCTCACCAGGGAAATAGGAAAAGAAATGGTAGCCAGAGGCAGTGGTAAAGTGATATTCACTGCTTCATTGCTCACTTTTCAGGGCGGGATCACTGTGCCAGGTTACGCAGCCAGCAAGGGAGCCGTAGGTCAGCTCACCATGGCTTTCGCCAACGAATGGGCAAGCAAAGGAGTGAATGTAAACGCCATCGCACCAGGCTATATCAGTACGGACAACACCGAGGCATTGAGAAATGATCCAGTGAGATCAGAATCGATATTGAGTAGAATTCCAGCCGGACGATGGGGAGAAGCCACAGACTTTGCTGGGCCAACAGTATTCTTAGCATCAGACGCAGCCAGCTATATGCACGGCAGCATCATGCTAGTAGACGGTGGCTGGATGGGCCGCTAATTCTTGTATCTAGTAGTTGGACCTGGGGCTTTGATGCAGTACACGATGTGTCTAATGTCTAGAATCTAATTACTAATGTCTAAATACTAAATACTATCAAAATGAAAGACTACAAATTATTCATAAATGGCGAGTGGGTAGAATCCACGACACGCAAAAGGGATACAATCTACAGTCCGATCGACGAGAGCGAAGTAGGTACCACCGCCATGGGAGTGGAGGAAGACGCAGAAGCGGCCCTGAAAGCTGCCGAGGCCGCTCAAAAAGAATGGAAAAAATGGCCAGCTAGAAAACGTGCTGACTTACTACGAAAGTTTGCCGCAGAGATCAGAGCCAATAGAGATCGACTGGGAGAGTTACTCACTAGAGAGCAAGGCAAATTATTGTCCTTGGCCAAGTTTGAAGTGGACGTCACGGCCAGCTTCATCGAGTACGCCTGCGACGGCGCAAGAGCTATCGAAGGAGATATCGTTCAGTCCGACAATGAAGATGAGCATATCTGGATTCATAAAATTCCTAGAGGCGTTGTGGTAGCCATCACCGCCTGGAATTTTCCATTGGCCTTAGCCGGTAGAAAAATAGGGCCAGCTCTAGTAGCTGGAAACGCAATCGTAGTGAAACCAACGCAAGAAACACCCTTGGCTACTTTGGAGCTGGGTGACATTGCCAATAAGGTAGGCTTGCCTAAAGGTTTGCTCAACGTCGTGACTGGTTCGGGCAGAGTCTTAGGTGAGGCGTTGGTAGCCAATCCAATTACCAAAATGGTGACCATGACGGGTAGTACACCAGCTGGTCAGTCTATTTTCCGAACTGCTGCCAACAATTTAACGCATGTGCAGCTGGAGCTAGGGGGGAAAGCGCCATCCATTGTATTTGCTGATGCCGACATCGACCAAGCAGTAGACGCATGCTTCCACTCACGCTGGGACAACTGCGGTCAGGTCTGTACTTGTAATGAAAGAATGTATGTGCATGAAGACATTTATGATGTGTTCATGGAAAAATTCTTGGCGAAGACCAAAGCACTCAAAGTAGGTAACCCGATGAATGAGGATGTGGATATGGGCCCCAAAGTGAATGCCAGCGAATTGAAAAATATGGAGCATCTGGTAGCTAAAAGTATGGAAGAGGGAGCTACGATCGCGCATGGCGGTAAGCAGCCAGAAGGAGCAGAATTCGAAAAAGGATTTTGGTTTGAGCCAACCGTGATCACCAATGTAACACAGGATATGACTGTAGTACATGAAGAGGCTTTTGGGCCAATTCTTCCGGTAATTAAGTTCAGCGACTTTGATCAGGTGATCGAATGGGCCAACGATTGCGAATACGGTCTGGCAGCGATGGTTTTCACTAAAGACATGAAGAAAATACTCCGTCTCAATGACGAATTGGAATTCGGAGAAATCTACGTGAACCGAGGCCACGGCGAGCAGCACCAGGGCTTCCACAATGGCTACAAGCTAAGTGGCAGCGGAGGAGAAGATGGCAAGTACGGCTTTGAGCAGTACTTGGAGAAGAAGACGTTCTATGTGAAGTATTAATGGATTCCGTCATTGCGAGGAGGAACGACGAAGCAATCTCTCATCAGTACCAGTAAGATCGCTTCGCAAAAACTCGCATGACGGAAATTAAAAGAATCAATGAATAAAATAAAAGACATACAAGTACGCCTATTCAATGTGCCGCTACCCGAAGTACTGAGCGACGCCAAGCACGGCGATCACACGCACTTCGAGTTGGTGACCACTACCATTACCCTAGAGGATGGAAGTGAAGGTACAGGCTATACCTATACCGGCGGCAAAGGCGGTCATTCGATCAAGGCTATGCTGGAGCATGATATGGCACCAGCATTAATCGGTAAGGATGGAACTGAAATAGACGAAATTTACGACTTTTTAGAATGGCACATCCATTATGTGGGGCGAGGTGGTATCGCCTCATTTGCCATTTCAACCATCGATATCGCTCTTTGGGATATCAAGTGTAAGAAGGCTGGCCAGCCACTCTGGAAAATGGCTGGCGGTGCCGGAAACACCTGTAAAGCCTATTGTGGAGGCATCGATTTGATGTTCCCGATAGAGAAATTGTTGAGTAATATGAAAGGCTACCTCGAGGCAGGGTTCAATGCAGTAAAGATCAAAATAGGCCGAGAAAACCTAGACGAGGACATCGAAAGAATCGAGGCAGTTCGAAACTATATCGGCCCCGACGTCACCTTCATGGTGGATGCCAACTATTCCATGAGCGTAGAAAAGGCCATCGAATGCGCCAAGAGAATCGAACACCTGGACATTACCTGGTTTGAAGAGCCCACGATCCCTGACAACTATAAAGGCTATGCAGAAATCGCCAAAGCGACTACCGTGCCACTGGCTATGGGAGAAAACCTGCACACCATCCATGAATTTGAGTACGCCATGGCCGATGCAAATCTCTCATTCATACAACCGGATGCTTCAAATTGTGGGGGAGTTACAGGCTGGCTAAAGGCAGCCAAATTGGCTAAAGAAAACAATATACCCGTCTGTTCGCATGGGATGCAAGAACTACACGTGAGTCTGGTTTCGTCGCAAGAAAATAGCGGCTGGCTAGAAGTGCACAGTTTCCCGATCGATCAGTATACCACTCGGCCATTGGTAGTGGAAAACCATCGAGCGGTAGCTTCGGATGAACCGGGAACAGGTGTGGTATTTAACTGGGAGAAATTGGAGCCATATGAACAATTAATGTAATGCATTTATTGTCATCTCGACGTAAGGAGAGATCTCATTAGAATGAACAAAACAAAACCAGCATGAAAGTAGAAAAACAAAATTTCGGCCAAGTCAACGGACAAAACATAGAGCAATATGTATTGGCGAATGAAAATGGCATTACCGTGAAGGTGATGACCTATGGTGCTACCATCACGTCGCTTCAGGTTCCGGACAAAAATGGGAAAGTAGGCGACGTCGCTTGCGGATTCAATAGCATCGATGGCTATTTGAGCGAAGCCTACCTAAACAACGCACCCTACTTTGGCTGCACAGTAGGACGATTCGCTTCTCGAATCAAGGATGGTAAGTTCTCCGTCGACGGCAATGAATACACCTTGGATGTAAACAATGGATCGAACCACTTGCACGGTGGAGTGGAGGCCTTAGATAAACGTATCTGGACCGCTGAAGTGACTAGCTCAGGTGTAGAAATGTCAATCGTGAGCGATCATATGGACAATGGATTCCCAGGTTTGGTCAACATCAAAGTGTCCTTTTCGATCAACAACGACAATGAGCTGTCGATCCGATACAAAGCCACCACGGATCAGAAAACGCCAATTTCATTGACCAATCACACTTATTTCAATCTTTCAGCATTCAAGCACACCATTGTGAATCATGAGGCTACCATCTTGGCAGATAAGTTTCTTACCCCAGATGAAACCAACGTGCCCATTGGAGAGGAAACCAACGTAGATAGCAATCCAGCCGACCTGAGACAACCAACAAAATTGAATGATGCATTGACGGCTATGGAAACAGGGTTTGAACACTACTACGTGTTTGATGAAAATACGAATCTGAGAAAAGTGGCCGAATTCAATGAAAGCGAAAGTGGCAGGAGTATGCAACTATACACGACTGAGCCAGGCATGCTGTTTTATTCGGGCTACTTCACCTCCGATGAATTGAAGCGTGAAAGTGGAGAACAATTTGGCCGATTCAGAGCCTTTTGCTGCGAGGCACACCGCTATCCAAATGGACCGAATATAGAAGGTGCACCCAATGTTTGGACTTCACCTGACCAACCGTACGAAAGTCGCACGGTGTACAAATTTGATTTTTAACTGAAAGAAACTAGACTAAAGATGAGATTCAAGACAAACCCTTTCTTCTGTCTTGATTCTAAATTCTAAGGTTTAACATCTAAATACTACAATTATGATTGAAGGAATTATATGGGCGTTACTTGCCGGACTAATGCTTGGGCTGTATGCTTTACCAGAGAAGTTTACCAAAGATTTTGAATTCGAAAATACTTGGGCACTGTTTTTTGCCATCAACACGTTTGTGATACCCAACGTGGCGGCATTTATGCTCATCGATGGGTTTGGAGAAGTATTGGCAGCACTTCCAGGTAATGTCCTTTGGGGTATGGCCATTTCGAGTTTTCTATGGGGAATAGGCGTTATGATGTGGGGCAAAGCCATAAATCATATTGGATTGTCACTGGGCTTTTCGCTATTTATTGGTACTATTATTCTAGTAGGCTCTTTGATTCCATTTATGGTGGATGGACTTCCAGATACCAAAGTATTTGCTACGATCCTTGGCGGAATCTTCGTAGTATTGATAGGTGTGATTGCCAACGGAAAAGCCGGACTCAGAAGACAGGCCGAAGAAGGCGCTGAGGAAGAATCAACGGAAAAAGGCTCTATGACCACTGGCATCTTGATAGCAGTCATTGGAGGATTGCTGGCCACAGGTTTTAGCTATGCCAATACGGTAGGAGGTGCTGCTATCCATGCCGCTTGTCAGAGCTTGGGTAATCCGGAGTGGGTGAGCGCTGTGGCAGTGATGTACATCATCTACATGGCTGGAGGTTTGGCGATTGCAGCGTATTTTATTTATCAGCTTTCGAATAAAGGTCTTTGGGGTAAATTCAAAACACCCAACTTCGGCAAAAATGCCTTGCTCACCACCATCATGGGAGTATTCAACTTTGCTGCTTCTGCAGCTTTTGCCTTTGCTGCATTTAAGCTGGGAAATACAGGCGGCACAGTCGGTTACGCTATCTTTAATACTGTAGCCGTAGCCGTAGCGATTGTGAGTGGTTTGATTACTAAGGAGTGGATCAAGGCTTCCGCAAAAACAAAAGGCATGTTGTACTTCGGCTTAGGCTGTATGATTGCGGGTATTGTAATTGTTGCTGTAGGCAACGGCTTGTAAAAATTTTGATTAACTGGTTTGTTTGAAGTAAACCAGTTAATACGGTTTTTTCATCTCGACGAAGGAAAGATCTAAAATGGGAAACTCAGAGACATGCTGAAAGTATGGACAAAGGTTAAAGGGGTGACAATATTGGAGTAAAGCCTTGTCCATTAATCTGGCGAAAGCAAAATAAAGAACATGGAAATTAAGATTACTGATATGAGAAAAACAATAACTAAAAAATGGTTAACGTTGATGGCAATTGCTTTCGGAATAAGCCTTGGTGCTTGCCAACAACCAGTCACTAAAGACTGTGAACAAAAACTAAACATCACCCCAGAAAAAATCGACTTCTTGGGCATCACTGATCCGGAACATCTTAGTGCTGCATCCAAACGGGCCTTGCAATGGTCAGATGATTTGAACAACGAGTGGTTCGGAGAATTCGAACAGTTTTATCTTAAGGGAGACTTGGCCTATGAAGAAGGCGTAGTGCGAAGAGACCCAAGTGCCCTGATTAAAGAAAACGGCAAGTATTACGTGTGGTATAGCAAGAGCGTAGGTCCTACGGATGGCTTCGCTGGCGACATCGAAAATGAGAAAGTATTCCCGTGGGATAGATGTGATATCTGGTATGCCACCTCAGAAGATGGTATCACCTGGAAGGAAGAAGGTATGGCTATCGCCAGAGGTGAAAAAGGTGCCTATGACGACCGTTCGGTCTTTACCGTGGAGATCATGAAGTGGGAGGATAAGTATTATCTCAGCTACCAAACTGTAAAATCGCCTTATAACGTAAGAGTGAAAAATCAGGTCGGTCTGGCTTGGTCGGATTCGCCGGATGGTCCTTGGACAAAGAGCGAAGAGCCGATCCTAAGCCCAGCTGATAATGGTATTTGGGAAGGTGATTCTGACAACCGCTTTTTGGTAGAGAAAAAAGGAGATTTCGACAGTCACAAAGTTCACGATCCATGCATTCTGCCCTACAATGATAAGTTTTATCTCTATTACAAAGGCGAGCAAATGGGAGAGGCCATCACTTTTGGCGGACGCCAAATCAGACACGGTGTAGCCATTGCCGACAATCCAAAAGGTCCTTATGTGAAATCTTCCTACAACCCAATTTCAAACAGTGGACATGAAATCTGTGTATGGCCACATAAAGGAGGAATAGCGTCATTGATTACTACGGACGGACCAGAGAAGAATACGGTTCAGTGGTCACCTGATGGTATTAATTTCAACATCATAGCCTCTATTCCTGCACCACCACATGCCATTGGGCTGGATAGAACTAAAGATACCGAAGAGCCATTTGCCATATTCGGATTTGGATTGACACATGAGTACGTTTCATATGATTATCAGTGTATCAAAGGCTTTAGAGGAAAGAGAAAAACAACCCATGTTGGCAAAGGCGAAGCCGGTGCTGAGAAGGGTAGCGATGAAAAGTAATATGGTTTTAGTGGGCAACCAGCTTAATTTTTAATGAAGGGATAAATCGAACCGTGATACGCCATTTCACGGTTCGCCTATCATACCCTTCAACCCTAACAGGGTTCAAAACCCTGTTAGGGTTATTCCTCCAACACACTCATTTCTATGAAAATACAATTTCTCATTGCTATACTCATTGGTAGCCTCAGCTGCCTTTGCTGGTCCTGTGATCATCAAACCAAGGATGAGCTCAAGCCCAACATCATCATCTTTTATGTAGATGACCTGGGCTATGGTGACCTGAGCGGCTACGGTGCCAAAGGCGTAAGCACACCAAATGTAGATCGATTGGTAAACGGAGGTCTGAAATTCACAGATGCCCACAGCCCAGCGGCTACTTGTACACCATCTCGATATTCGTTGCTCACGGGTGAGTACGCTTTCCGAAACAACGCCCGAATCTTACCAGGCGACGCCCCATTGCTCATCGATACCGCAAAACTGACCCTGCCCAAAATGTTGAAGAAGGCTGGTTACACTAGCGCCGTAGTGGGTAAGTGGCACCTTGGGCTTGGCAATGGCCAAATAGATTGGAATGGAAAAGTGTCCCCTGGCCCCTTGGAAATTGGCTTTGATTATAGCTTTCTCCTGCCAGCCACAGGAGATCGTGTGCCTTCAGTTTACTTAGAAAATCATCATGTGGTAGGCCTAGATCCTGCCGATCCGATCCAGGTCTCTTACAACGAAAAAATCGGTAATCGACCTACGGGCATCGAAAACCCAGAGTTGCTTAGATATGCCGCCGATCGCCAGCACAGCGAAACCATAGTGAATGGGATCAGTCGCATTGGCTACATGGCTGGGGGAGAATCTGCCCTTTGGAAAGACGAGGATTTTGCCAATATCCTTACGGAAAAAGCCAACAGATTTATTGCGGATAATCAGGAAAAGCCCTTCTTTCTTTATTTCTCATTCCACGATATCCACGTGCCTCGTCTACCGCACGATCAGTTTCTTGGCAAAAGCCAAATGGGGCTAAGAGGCGATGCCATTGTTCAAATGGATTGGATGACCGGGCAGGTGATGAGTCAACTCAGAAAACTAGGCTTGGAGGAAAATACCTTGGTGATCTTCACCAGCGACAACGGTCCCGTGCTTAACGACGGCTATGAGGATAAAGCAGTAGAACTCTTGGGTGAGCATCAACCTGGGGGTGTCTACCGAGGAGGCAAGTACAGCGCCTTCGAGGCGGGTACTCGTGTGCCTTTTGTCGCGTATTGGCCAGACCAGATTCAAGCGGGTGAATCTAAGGCACTTTTCACGCAAACGGATCTGTTGGCCTCCTTGGCTCACTTGACGGAAGTGGACATTGAAGGCGCAGATATAGATGCTGAAAATCAGTTGGATGCCTTGCTAGGATTGGATTCAGTAGGTCGTGAGGTTATGTTGGAGGAGGCTTTTGCTTTCGCTTTGCGCAAAGGCCATTGGAAATATATAGCGCCTGTGCCAGCCCAAAAGGCATTTCCTAACTGGCTCAAAAATAAGACTATAGAAGGAGGGGTGGACACGATACCGCAATTGTTCGACCTGTCAACTGATCCTGCCGAACAAGTCAATTTGGCTCAAAAAAACTCTGAGTTAGTGACTGCCTTGCAGCAAGAGTTACAACTCATTGTAGAGAAGTAATTCTTGTAGTATTCGAATAGTAAAATGACCATCATGAAAAATACCTTAACTCAATCGCTTTTTAGCCTTTGTTGCCTTTGTTGGTCTTGTGACCAACAAGTAGATCAACAGTCGGATTATTTACTTTCTAGTGCAGTCACTTTAGATTTTGCGGCTTCTACTCCTATTCAATGGCAGTCTGACCAACCTACCAATTATCAAGTCAAGATTGAAGCCTATTCTCAGACGGGCAATGCCAATTTGAGTTTGTTGGAAGGAGACCGAGTGCTGATAGACAATCTAAGTATTCCTGATAGTGGTAGTTACGATTTGAAAGTGATTGTTGGCCAAATGGCTAAAGGAGATCATCAACTCACATTTCAAAGAAGAGGTGGAGATATTCGATTGGATCAAATTCGGCTGACACCTGTTTCTGACATTGCACTTCCTGCTTACCAAGACATTTCGGAATCGGCCAATTTCAAAACCGTAGATACCTGGAAATATGGAGGACCTTCCATAGCTGACGTAGACAACGACGGCGACTATGATTTCATCTTAAACAATCATGATAAAGTACCTGCCAAACTGTTTTGGAACAATGGCGACGGTACGGTCGATGAGCATAGCGAACCACTCTATCGCTGGGACATCCATGGTTCTACCGCTGGCGACTACGACAATGACGGCGATCTCGACATCGTCATCGCACAGGGTGGAGGCAACGGCACCGATCCACAACCGCCTCATGTGCTAAGAAATGACCAGGGTGTTTTCACCGAAGTGACTAAAGAAATAGGAATTACAGAAGGCGCTCGCGGTCGATCGGTACGATGGATCGATATGGATCTAGACGGAGATCTGGATTTTCTGATGATCAATGCGCAGCAAATGATGGGCGAAGAAGGTCCGAGAAATTTTGTTTATGAGAACAAAGGGGATGGAACGTTCGCATATTTTTCTAGTCCAGCCATCGAAAAAGCTGACGCCGAGCGATTGCTGATTACTGATTTCAATAATGATCATATCGACGATTTAATTCTCTTCTCACCCTTGTCTCTTTGGCAAGGCAACGGAGATTTGACCTATACTGACGTGACTAAAGCTTGGGCCGGTGAAAGCGACATTGCGCACATCACAGGTGCTGCAGCGCTAGATTACGACAACGACGGCGACTGGGATTTGTACCTTTCCAGAGGCAAGGTCTATTATGAAATGGCCAACCAATCATTGGACTACAATCCTATCAAACAGAGAATAGACCTCAGAGAAGAAGGCAATGAGGGAAGACGAGGTATGACCTTTCGAGCAGCCGGCGATCTGGTGTTGTCGGACTTTTACCATTGGTATCGACGATATGACGGAGGATTCCCCATTTACTTAGGGAAAGAAAAAATACAAATAGATACACCTGAAGACAGCTTGGTACTTTCACCCAGTGAAGCGCAAGGATGGCCAGAACAGCGCAACCAAAACGGCTGGTACTTTGGCTACCTCGGAGATAATCAATGGCAATGTGAATGGGTGAAAAATGGCAACATCTACTGGGGTATTCGCATGTCTATATCAGGTGTGTCCGATGTACAAACAACATGGGATCCGCAAAACCGTCATGTCAACGATATACTGCTGAGCAATGAAGGACAACGATTTACCGACGTATCTAATACATCTGAGATCCCATTAGGGGGTAATCACCAAGGCGTATCGGTCGGAGATTTCAACAACGATGGTTTTGTTGACCTGTTCTTACATCGTTTTGGATTTTTACACGGCCGTGTAATGGACGTAATGGCACTCAACAACGGCAAGGGTAAATTCATACAATGGGCTCAACATGGGGCCACCGATCCAACGGACGAAGGCCACGGAGACATGGGGCAAGCTTTTGATTTTGACCTCGACGGCCAGCTGGACATGCTCAATGGCAGCGATGCCGATGGTCATTGGTATTTGTATAAAAACGAAGTGCCGGGCCATTATGCCTTGATACACTTGGGATATAGCCCCGAATCGAATGTAGACCCATACAGTGCTATCATCACCATCGAGACCGCATCAGGAAAGCAGTACAAGCGCGTGGGGTCAGAAGGAGCCATTCATTCGCAGAGTTTGTTGAACATCGTACATTTTGGCTTGGCCAAGGACGAACAAATTGAAAAACTCACCATACGCTGGCGCAATGGAGAAGAGAGGGAATGGTTCGATTTAAAAATTAATCAGCTCATCAAGGTAGGGCAATGATTCAATTAGCTCGCATCAGAGTCATTTGATTTAGGAGAATATGAAAAACATTGAAAGAAGAAAGTTTTTAAAAAATTCCGTCAAGGGAACATTAGGAGCTACGCTTATTCCTGTCGTAGGTCATACTGAAGGGGATAGCCTAGAGAGGAAACTACCTACTAATAACGAACCATCTAATGACTCAAAACAATGGCATCAGATGGGTACTGGCAAAAAGCCCAGACCAAATAGGAAAAAGGTGGTCACTTATGATGTAGCAGTGATCGGCGGAGGCGCGGCGGGTATATGCGCCGCCGTATCAGCAGCTCGCAATGGAGCCAGAGTGGTGCTGGTGCAGGACCGGCCAGTATTAGGAGGTAATTCGTCCAGCGAAATCCGGGTGCACCTCAATGGTGTCAATCATTTGAAAAGCGGGGTGCCCGAACGCGAAACGGGCATCATCGAAGAAATGCTGCTACACAACCGATTTCATAATCCACAAGACAGTTATCCAGTATGGGATCATATTTTGTACGACTTTGTGACCAAAGAACCGAACATAGACTTAAAACTCAATACATCGGCGATTAGAGCCGTGATGTCGGGAGATAAGATTGAAGCTGCGTACTGCTGGCAGTTAACTACCGAAACCGAATTTACCATCAAGGCTTCGATGTTTATCGATTGCTCGGGAGATGGACTGCTAGGTGCCACGGCAGGTGCCTACTATCGCACCGGTCGCGAAGCTGCTTCCGAATTCAATGAAAAATATGCTCCCAAAAAGGCTGATGGCTGGCAAATGGGCTCAACGATCCTATTGGGGTCTAAAGATATGGGACGACCCATGCCATTTGAGGCTCCACATTTCTCCATACCCTACGACGCAGAGCAATCACACAAGGGCAGAAGCCTAAAACCCTTTGAGTTGGGTTTTTGGTGGGTGGAATTGGGTAGCGACGATGATATTATAGGTGAGTTTGAAGACAATAAACACAAGCTCATGGGATACGCCTATGGCGTATGGGATTATTTGAAAAACTCTGGTAAATTCCGTGAAACGGAAAACTATGCCTTGGATTGGGTTTCTTCCTTGCCAGGAAAACGCGAAAGTCGCCGATTTATGGGGGACTATGTTTTGTGCGAGCCAGATTTGTTGGGCAATAAGCAGTTTCCTGATGCCGTGGCCTTTGGTGGGTGGTCGCTCGACGAGCATAACCCTGGGGGTATGGAAAACTTGAGTGAGCCGCCAAGCTATTTTCACGAAGAATTCGAAGAGCCCTATCAAATTCCATTTCGAAGCTTGTATTCTAAAAACGTACCTAATCTTCTTTTTGCAGGTAGAAATATTAGCCAAACCCATATAGCACTTTCTTCTACACGGATCATGGCTACTTGTGCCCTGGAAGGTCAAGCTGTGGGCACAGCTGCGGCTATGTGCTGGCAAAAGTCTATCATGCCTAGGACGCTGGGTCAGCAATACATTCAAGAGTTGCAAGAGCAGCTGCTCAGAGACGATGCCTTCATCCCAAACAGAACAGCAAAGGATGAACTTGATTTAGCCAAGCAAGCTGCTTTGATTTTCGCATCTTCCACTTCTTCTGGAGATGCCAAGCTTTTGAACGATGGCTGGGGGAGAGACTACCACGGTGTAGAGCATCATTGGCAATCGGACGGACTGCCGGCCGACGTACAGCTAGAGTGGGAAGATAGAGTGAAAATATCGAGCATAGAATTGAAATGCGATACCAATGTCAAGCGAAATATCATGCTGCGACGTGATAGTTTGGAAAACGACCTCTACAGTACACAAGTACCCAAGGAAATGCTCAAGACGCTGAAAATAGAAGCCAGAGTGAATGGAGACTGGGTGAGTCTGGGTGATGAGGATAATAATCGAATGCGTTTGATCCGATTTAGATTTGATGCTATCGAAACTACTGCCATCCGCATACGGGCGAAGAAAACCTACGGCCACCCGAATGCCAAATTGTTTGAAGTTCGATGCTATGCTGGCTAGTTGGCTGCTAGCAAATGTAGTGTACCTGAGTGCATGGTATTGTGGTTTCTCTGTAAACCCATGCGCTCAAGACGCTGATCAGAATCAACTTCCCGAAATTGTTCACCACATAGTAGTTTCTCACCCTGGTGTGAGTTTGGATGATACTGTATCATGCAGACTGGTAGAACGAAAGAACGATCAATCTTCATTTCGTGAATTCTATCTGAATGTCGCTTCGGTTTCATGCGGAGACACGCAGTGCAAGGTTGATACAGTTATGCTTTTCTGGGATGAATTAGGTCGGTATGATCGTCTTGAATTGCCGAAAGGTATAGACCTGGAAAAGGCTGAGGGACAATCATTTACCAAAAAAGACTATGCGAAACTAGATGCTACGCTCTCCGATGCCAATTCTCCACTTCGAGATGTTTTTAAGAATGAAATCGTAGGTACGGTAGGAGGAGAAGGCATAGATGCGTTGTCAGGGGCTACGGTGTCACTGGACAAATCGTCTTACGTGGCAGGGGCGGTTTGGACCTGTTATACGCTGTGGCATTGGGTGCATGGAGCCGCTAGGGATAGCATACGAAACATAACTGGGGATGGTCTGACCGTTGCTTCGCTTTTGGTCTATTTAAATTCAGAAGATCCGGTCTATCGGAGGTTTGCCCTAGAGCAATTGACCAGAAGAAAGGATGATTCGCAACAGACTGTCGATGCGGTGCTTTTTGCGAATGAAAAGTATCCAGATTTGGCCAAAATGAGCATGGTATACTGGAGGCAAGCATCGGACGTCGTTTACTCCAAAGGGTTGCTCAATCAGATCAAATCTTGTGAATCAGATGTTCGATTGATCTGCTTGCATGAAATCTTAAATTCAAAGAGAGAATTGCCCGAGTCATTTTATGAGTCGCTGATTACCAGCTGCTCAAATTCAACCTATGAAGAAGTGCATGTGCTGCTAAGTATGTTAAAGCAGCGAAAGCGCTTGTCGCCCTGGATAACAGCTCAGCTATTGCTGCTGCTGGATAGTGATGACTTTTTGATAGCACGAGCGGTGTATTGGTTTTTGGCTACCCAGCATCTGAATGAAGATCAAACCGCACGGCTTCAAGCATTTTACAAAACAAAGAAAGACAAACTTTAAACCAAGTTATGAATTACATATACTACTGCTCAAGTCTACTGCTACTATTAGTGGCGCAATTATCGTGCACCACAAAAGAGATAGACCAATTGATATTGATTCAGAATTGGGAGTCACAACTGGCTAATCAAGGAAATGAAAATTCAGTAGGCTTTGAGGTTATAAATAACAATCAGGCTCTAGTTATTCATTCTGGCGGCGAAATTGGCCAACACAGCGTTGTCGTCACCGAATCCTCCAATTATCCATGGAATCTAGCCGGCTATTATTTAGTAAAAGCTGAAGTTTCTAATTTGGGTACAAAACCCGTGCAGGCCGAAATGTTTGTCGGCAACGACCCAGATGGACTTGTCAGGTGGTACTGTTCTGATTATGTGGATTTGCTCCCGGGACAAACCAAGACCATTGAGGTGCCTTTGGCCTGGACATCATGGATTACCAAGCCACAGCTGGATATAGTAGGTATGCGAGGTGCTCCCGGCCAGTACAAAACCGATGTAAACAAAATCAATTCGATTAGTTTTCGTTCGCGCTATGCAACTACTCCTGATGCTTTTGCAGTGCATAAAATCTGGGCAGAAGGAAGGACAGAGGTTAGGGATACTACGGATTATTTTCCTATGGTAGATGACTTTGGTCAATTCGAAAATCGAGATTGGCCTAGCAAAACACACGATCAAAACGAATTGGCGAAAGCTGGTTTTGACGAAAAAGAAGATTGGCAAAATCAGCCTAAAAACCTGAACGACTTTGGAGGATGGACCGCCGGGCCAAAACTCGAGGCTACCGGATATTTCAAAACTGCTAAGCACGATGATAAATGGTGGCTCGTAGATCCAGAGGGTTACTTGTTTTGGAGTAATGGACTTAATTGTGTGAATAGCAAAATGATCATAACGGGAACGGAAGGCAGAGAACATTACTTTGCCTCCCTACCAAATAGAGATTCAGATCTGGGTCGATTTTATACAGAAGGCAGATGGGCGAGTCATGGATACTATAAAGACAAAATACCTTTCGAGGCCTATAGTTTTTACGAAGCCAACTTATTCAGAAAGTATGGTCAGCAGTGGGCCGATTCGTTCCGAACGGCAACGCACAAAAGATTCAGAAGCTGGGGCATGAATACTTTCGGCAATGTGTCCGATGATACGCTTTGTCTCGACCAAAAAACACCATATGTAGGTACAGTCTGGATCAATGGCACGCCCAAGATTGAAGGGTCGGAAGGGTTTTGGGGTAAGTTTCACGATGTATTCGATCCAGAATTTAGGGCAGCCGTCCGTGTTTCCATGGAACAACAACAAAGAGGTGCAGACGATCCGTGGTGTATCGGCTTTTTTGTAGATAATGAAATGTCTTGGGGACAAATTGGCTCGTTGTCAGTGGGTACGCTAAAAAGCCCAGCAAACCAACCCGCTAAGATTGAAATGATTTCTGACCTTAAAAACAAATACATCTCCATCGAAGATTTGAATGAAAGCTGGAGCACAAATTATCCGTCATGGGAAGGCTTGACTCAAAGTACAACTCTACCTGACATCAACTTGGCGAAGAAGGATATGGCCGATTTTTACATCAAA
This sequence comes from Reichenbachiella sp., assembly GCF_965233835.1. Lineage (GTDB taxonomy): Bacteria > Bacteroidota > Bacteroidia > Cytophagales > Cyclobacteriaceae > Reichenbachiella. The sequence continues at coordinate 3,852,836 of NZ_OZ247585.1, read as the reverse complement.
ATAGCCGAGACTTATTTTAAAATTGTGAGTGAAGAGTTGGATCGCATCGCACCCAATCAATTGTATTTGGGGTGCCGTTTTGCTTGGTCTAACAATGAGCCTACATTGAGAGCTGCCGCTAAATATTGTGATGTGGTCAGTTTCAATAAGTACGAATACAGCATTGCGAATTTGCAATTGCCAGAAGGAGTGGATAAGCCCATTTTAATAGGAGAGTACCATTTTGGAGCGACTGACCGCGGGCATACACATCCAGGGGTGAAAGTAGCTGCCAGCCAAATTGAACGAGGCGAAATGTACCAATCATACATCGAAGGTGCCTTGCGCAACGCTCAGATCGTCGGTGCGCACTGGTTTCAGTACACAGATCAAGCGATGACTGGCCGCCAAGACGGTGAAAATTATAATGTAGGTTTCATAGACATTTGTGACCGTCCTTATCCTGAGCTTATTGAGGCGGTTCGCCAAACGAATTATGGCATGTATGATTTGAGGTTTGGAGAATAATTTCAAAATGTCATTTCGTGTTTCAACGTTATCATTTGCGCCTTTTTAGAAGTGAAATTAGCCAATAACCATTCAACAATTTCCGCATAATAACAGTCTACTTTCGACTTAAGTACGAGATGTGTTAAAAGTAGATTTTCAATACAAAAAAAACTACGTTTTCGAGGTTTGTTTCAACTAGACAGAAATCCATAATATGGGTTTGAAAACCTCGTTTAGATGAGCTGAAAGCCTATTTTGGTATTTGTCTAGTTGACTTATCCAGTTTTTGTCTAGTACGTAGTTTTGGAATAATTCAGTCAAAAATCCACTTTGAAGATGGTTTTGAGGCCAATATTAAAATACTCGTAGAAAAAGGAAAAGTTTCACAATACACATAGGTCTCAAAGCTGAAAGGAAACAAAACAAACTGCAGCCTATGACTAAATAATTACTACCCAGTTAATTCATCACCAGATGCTATGGGAATCACCTGACAGGTCCTGCCAGATATTGACCTGCAGGTTAGCTAATCTGAAGTAGAGCAATTCCAAACCGAGGTATTAATATCAGAGCTTATTAGAAGTGAAAAAATGAATCACTTAAGCTCAACAGGATAGCTATGCCTTTTTTAGAACTGACTAACAAACTAGAACATTTATAAGAAAATCAACTATGAAAACGAACCTAAAACTAGGCTTTAACCTCATTTGCTTTCTACTTCTGAGCGTATCACTATACGCTCAGAACGTGGAGGTAGATGTCAATTTAAATATCAAACATGAAGTGGGTGGCATATCGGATTTCGGAAGAGACCGACACATCACACTTCACTCTTCTCTCGTCGAATCCGATTGGGTCGACGAACTCGATAAAATGGACTATTTACTCAATGACCTGGATGTATATCTGGGGAGAGATAATGGTAGCGCCACATGGAAATTTCAATATTCTGCAGAAGATGAGGACAATCCTAATCACCATGATCCAGATAGTTTGACTGCTTTTGCTGACTGGTGGAAGACTGAGTACGAGCGCATTCTTACAGATCATGGTACCAAATCGTTTGAAAATAGAACGGTAGGAATGATTCAGGGTACGAATCCTCACCCGACCTATCCGACCTTGTCCTATTGGTACATGTGCGGATCGGAGTGGGGTCGAGCCAATGGCTACGACTGGTTGCCACAGGATATCGAAACCTCCGCCGATTGGATGGCGCAATACCTTGACGACTTCTTTGTGGAGACTTTTGCTGAAGAAGGTGAACTGCTGCCAGAATACTGGGAAGTAATCAATGAGCCAGACATGAAAATGAATACGGGTGCTTTTATGATTACCAGCTGGGAAGACATCTGGGAATATCATAATCTGGTAGCCCAAGGCATTCGCCAAAGACTAGGGGACAAAGCTCCAAAAATTGGTGGTATGACCTGGGGGCTGCACGATTTCTTTGCCGACGATTTGCATAGATCAAGGACTGTGGGTTATTCTGATGCCTACTACGGCAACGGACCGGAAAACGATGCAGCCAAAGCTTACGCACGAGCGCAAACAGAGTCGGCCTATTTGAACCAAACGGGCCCATGGACACAGTGGGATGTGCTTTGGAAAGGGTTTATGGACAATGCCGGTCCCAATATGGATTTTTATTCTGTGCACGTATACGACTGGCCTACTTATGGAGCTGGTGGTGGAGCTACTCGTGCTGGCGGACATACCGAAGCCATGCTCGACATGCTGGAGTGGTATGATGTCAGTCAAAATGGAGTGGCCAATAGGAAGCCTATAGTATTGTCTGAATATGGCGCCGTGCAAGGAGCTTGGGAATATACGCCACATGATGCCAGATACGATTGGGAATCGCTAAAGCCATTCAGTTCCATGATGATGCAATTCTTGGAAAGACCAGATTATATCATCAAGTCCATGCCATTCACACCAGTGAAAGCTACTTGGGGCGATACTGATACCAACGGCGATGGTACACCTGAATATAGATACCAATACACCATGATGCGTGATGACGACATGGATGGTAATTGGGAATGGAGCGATTATATCAAATGGTTCGAGTTGTGGGCCGAAGTTGACGGCACCCGAATAGATACCAAATCTACAGATCCAGATATTCAAGTTGATGCCTATGTGGATGGTGACGATGTCTTTTTGATTCTGAACAATTTGGAACCGGTAGCTAAAAATATCGACTTGAATTTCTTTGGTGCAAGCCCAGGGTTGCAAAATGTAAGAACCAAGCATCTGTACCTCTCAGGCATTCGCGATGTTATGCTAGACGATACCAATGCTACTTCAGCACCTGCATCGGTCAACTTAGCTGCAGATGGAACCATGATATTGAAATATACTTATGCAAGTAATATTTCGATTGATGAGACTTCCGTCGAAAAGAAATTTTATGGTGAAGCGGTAGGGCCAAATGAGCGCGTAGACATTGCTGCTGGGTTCAATACCTTTCATGTCAATAACGTAACGATTCCGATAGATGCGTCAAAGGCTGAAGCCATGCTTCGAATCACGGTAAACCTATTCGATGCGGCGGACGATGAAGTGGGTTTCTTATCCATTGATGAGCTAAAATTCAATGGGGTAGTAGTAGAAGCGCCCTTGGATTGGCGAGGTGGTCAGCAGAAGCGAAGCCGATGGTTCGGTACATTAGAAATTCCTATTCCAGCAAACCTGATTCAGACTAATAATACGATTGATGTGGACTTTCATCATGCAGGAGAAGTCTGTGTGGTCAATCTTTCGACTTGGGATTTTACCACTGCACCAGGCCGATCTGAGGTGGTCACCTCTCCCGATCCAGTGGCTGTCACCAATGTGTCGGTTAGTCCTACTACTTTGTCGTTGACAAGTGCTGGAGCTACGGGTGCTTTGGCGGCGACTATTGAGCCTGCCAATGCCACCAACAAAAATGTGACTTGGAGTACTAGTGATCAAAATATCGCTTCGGTGGATGGTGTTGGAGTTGTGACAGCTGTAGCGAATGGGGCTGCTGTGATCACTGCTACCACCGAAGATGGCGGATTCACAGCCACTTCCAATGTGACCGTTTCTATTTCGCAAAATGTGCCGGTTACTGGGGTGTCATTGGCACCTACGACGCTTGCTTTGCAACCAGGGCAAAGTGCAGATCTGAACGAAAACGTTCAGCCAAGTAATGCATCCAACAAGGCGGTTACATGGAGTACCAACAATAGTAATGTAGCTACAGTCAATGCTGCTGGATTGGTGACGGCAGTATCCGATGGTACCGCTACAATCACAGTGACTACCCAGGATGGGAATCATACCGCTACAGCGAGTGTGACGGTCAGCACGACTCCACCACCTCCGGGCGATATCATTATCGAAGCTGAGCAATTTGCTGCTACCGGTGGAACATTGGACGACAGTCCATATGGTGGTCCTGGATTTGGCGTCAATGCCACGGCCAGCACAATCAACTACGTGAATAACAACGACTGGGCAGAATATAGCATCAATGTAGGCGAAGCAGGTGAATACCAAATCACCTACCAAATATCTACACCGAGCAACGATGCAGCGATCCAATTTTCACTAGATGGACAGGTAATAGCTACCGACAATGTGACCAACAATGGTCAGTGGGATGAGTATTATGCTTTGACAGCAGTCAATACAATTCCTAATTTGACTGCAGGGTTGCACACGGTAAGAATTACCGCGTCTGGAACCAATGAATGGCAGTGGAATTTGGATAAAATTACGCTAAGTAAAGTAGAAGGGCCTGGCGATATAGATGTGACTGGTGTATCTGTAGCACCTATGTCGATAAGCATTGAGGTAGGAGAGACATTCGACCTCAATGAGGCCGTTTCACCTCAAAATGCAACCGATCCTTCAGTTAGCTGGTCATCCAACAATAGTGGTATTGCATCTGTAAATGCCAGCGGATTAGTGACTGGAGTAGACACAGGGTCAACTGCGGTCATTGTCTCCACCACGGACGGCGGATTCACAGCCGCTTGCCAAGTAACTGTGACTGCACCAACAGTGATCCAGCCATTAGTTATTCAAGCGGAGGACTTTGCCAGTACAGGAGGAACGTACCAAGGATTCCAGATCTACAATGTGGGCAGCGTTACAGCGATCAATTATAATCAGACCGGCGACTGGGCTGAGTATAGTGTTAATATCAGTGCGTCGGCCGACTACAACGTGGAATACTTCATGGGTACGACGGTCAACGGTGCAGCAGTTCAGCTCACTGTAGATGGACAAAACATACGAACCGATAATGTGCCTAACAACGGCAATTGGGATGTGTTTGAATCTATGGTAGCTGGAGGCACTGTCAACCTCACGGCTGGATCTCACACCATCAGACTCACTGGAGCAGGCACGCATGGTTGGGAGTGGAATATGGATCGTTTCGTCTTGTCGAGTGGAAGTGCAGGTGCACGAGTGACATCAGGCGTTTCGCAAGCAACAAGTCAACCAATCGAGCAATCGGTTCAGGCTTATCCTAATCCTGTGTCTCATACCTTGAATTTGAGTGGTTTGCCGCATGGTAGCTACACCTTGAGGATGTATGATCTGAGCGGTTCGGCGGTCTTGGATGAGCGCATAGACTATGCCTACAAATATCAATTGAGTACAAAAGATCTATTGGATGGATTGTATTTGCTGAGGATATCAGGTGAAGGTGTAAATGCCAAAATGAAGATAAGAATCAAGCACTAATAAGTAATTCATGGAAGTCATTTCGGAAGTACATCTAATTGGTGCTTTCGAAATGGCCTCTTTTCTATTCACACAAAAACAAAACATCATGATGAGGAAAATACTACTTACATTGATTTTGGCTATCTGCCATCTGGGCGGGGTCAGAGCGCAAGACTGGACCAATATACCTGTGCCTGCAGATGCTGGGTCAGGTAAGACATGGGAGCTTCAGGCCAACGTGTCGGATGATTTTAATTATAATTTCAATTCTTCTTCTCATTCCAATTTTGGTTCGGGAAATAAATGGTACAATTTCTACCACAACACCTGGGATGGCCCAGGGTATACTTATTGGAAGCATAGCAATGTAACCGTAGATGGCAGCGACTTGGTGATCAACGTAGGGTATACATCTGAAAACAGCAAAGGTGGTAGTTATGGTGTGGTATCCGGATGTGTAACCTCCAATGCCAAGGTACAATATCCTGTATACGTAGAATCAGCGATCAGCGTGGCTAATATTTCACTGGCTTCCTGCTTTTGGCTATTGAGCCCAGATGATACGGAAGAGATCGACATCATAGAAAACTACGGCGGTGTGAATGGATACAAGCATCTCACACACATCAGTCATCACTCCTTTGTCAGAAGCCCCTTTACCGATTATCAACCTAGAGACTGGAATTCATGGTACCCGGACAGTAGAGTGTCTACCAGCTATGGCTGGGGAGATTGGTGCTACAACAACGGCAACAGACGCTACATGCGCATGGGTGTATATTGGATCAGTCCAAAACATTTTGAGTATTACATAGACGGAGAATTGGTAAGGGTAATGTATTACAATGCCATTGCAACCAAATACAATGGCACTTGGCAGTATACCTATTTCAATTCCATGAATTGGAATGTCAATGGATACAACTTACCGACCAACAATGGATCTGGCTATACTGATGTCACTACGCATGCCACGTCCAGTACATACAATTTTGCCACGTTGCAAGCTGCTTCTAATGCATCCAACGGGTACAATGTCATCGACCCGGCCTGGTTTCAGGGCGGTGATGATAGCGATGAAGATGGCAACGGTGTAACGGTAGAAGCCAGAGGTTTTACCAAAGAACTGGACATCATTATCAATATGGAATCTCAGTCTTGGTTGGCGGGATCCACGCCATCAGCAAGTGATTTGGGTAATCCTGCAAAAAATCAAATGAAAGTCGACTGGGTCAGAGTGTATAAACCAGTGCAAGGTAGCAACCATGTTGCAGTGACTGGGGTCAATCTAAGTCCAGCTACATTGAATCTGGAAGTGGGTGACACTGGAAATGTCACTGGCGCTGTCACACCCTCAAATGCTACTGATCAGACCATGACATTTACTTCGAGCGATACAAACGTAGCTACAGTGAATCAAAGCGGCTTGGTTTCTGCTGTTTCGGCAGGATCGGCAACTATCACTGCGACGACTACAGATGGTGCCTTCACCGACACCAGCCAAATCACCGTTACCAATCCTTCGTCTGGCGGGTCAGGCGGTGCGATTGTAATAGAGGCCGAAAACTTCGGAAGCACTGGCGGAACGTACAATGATGGCTTCGTGCCTTTTGGGGCAAACAATGCAGGTACCAAAATCAACTATGTAAATGCCGGCGATTGGACGGAATACGCTATTAATGTTTCCTCTGCAGGATTGTACGATTTGCAATACATGATTTCAACACCGATGACCAATGCGCAAGTTACCTTGCAGGTAAATGGAACTTCAGTAGCTACAGACAATGTACCCAACAACGGTCAGTGGGATGATTATACCAGTCTCAATTCGGCTACTCAGGTCAATTTGCCGGCTGGAGCTGTGACTATCAGAGTGTTGGCCTCAGGCAGCAACGCCTGGCAATGGAATTTGGACAAAATCACTTTATCGGAATCTTCGTCTACGCCACCACCATCCAACGAAGTGAGTCTGACCATTCAGGCAGAGGATTTCGCCAGCACAGGTGGTACTTACAATGACGGCGTGGTGCCTTTCGGGGCCAATGACAATGGCAGTAGTATCAATTTTGTGAATGGTGGAGATTGGATGAACTACAATGTGACGATTCCTGAAGCTGGGACATATACCGTAACGTATTACATCTCAACGCCATTGAGCGGTACCAGCATTGAAATGCAGGTAGGCTCATCGTATCACATGACTACCGTGCCTAACAATGGGGGCTGGAGAGTTATCAAGCGTTGCAGGCCAGTGCGACAGTATACTTTGCAGCAGGCAATCATGTGGTGCAGCTCAAAGGCGGAGCCTCAGATTGGCAGTGGAACTTGGATCGATTTACCCTATATAAACCGGGTAGTGGTGCAAGACTTCGCGACGAAGGTGTTGCTCAGGAGATATCTACCATTAACATTCTAGCCTATCCGAATCCAGTTTCATATGCGCTCCACCTAAAAGGTTTGCCAGAAGGAAACTATAGTTTGAAAATGTACAACTTGAGTGGATCAATGGTTTTGAATCAAGAAATCAATTATGTAAATCAGTTCATTTTGGACGTAAACGACCTTAGGAATGGAATGTATGTTCTGCGAGTACGTGGAGGTGATATTGATACCCGATTGAAAGTGAAGGTTAAACATTAATTTTAGTTTAGAAGAGAGATCCCCAGCGGCAGTGTTGCTCCTGGGGATTTTTTTTGTACAAGCTTGTCAGATATTAGGAGTATTCGGGTATTCTGTATTTTTGATGTATGCTTTGTATCGGTTTATAATGAGTTATTTAGGCCCAACTGTACAATGTCTAGTCTATTATTCAGTTTTGGTCTAGTACGAAAATTGGGAGTTTTATCCATGAATGACCACTTTTATGATTCATTAGCATTAAGAGAAAAAGTTATGAAGAGAAAGGTTGTGATTTTATTTGTATCGGTGAGTTTGATATCAGGTGCAAAAGCTCAGGAATGGAGCAATTTTGAAATCCCTGCGAATGCCGGGACAGGTATGCAGTGGGAATTACAAGACGCCCCATCAGACGATTTCAACTATACATTCGCCGAGACAAATCAGAAAACTAATTTCGGAAACGGCAAGTGGTACAATTTTTATCACAACAACTGGGATGGGCCTGGTACAACCTATTGGCAATACGACCATGTGTCTACAGATGGAGATGATTTGATATTGAGGGCTTCAAGAAATCCGAGTACATCTAAAATGGGTGTGCCTGGCATCAATGCGGCCTGTATTACTTCCAATCATCGTGTGCAATATCCAGTATTTGTAGAGTCCAGAATCAGTGTGGCCGATATCACTTTGGCCTCTGATGTTTGGCTTCTGAGTCCGGATGATACCCAAGAGATTGATATCATAGAGTGTTATGGTGGAGACGAAAATGGCAATGAGTTCTTTTCGAAATTCATTCATTTAAGTCATCACTCGTTTATCAGAAATCCATTCACTGATTACCAACCCAGAGATCTCAATAGCTGGTATGAGCAAGAGGGAGTATCCAGCTGGGGTGAGTACTGTTGGAATGATGGTAATAGAAAATACGTTCGTGTAGGCGTGTATTGGATCAGTCCCACACATTTTGAATACTACATCGATGGAGAACTGATTCGAGTATTGTACGATAAAGCCTTTGCTACTAAAAAAGGCCAAACATGGCACTACACCTATCCCACTATGACCGATGGAGAATTAGACTTTGAAGATGGGTGGCAAAAGGCTACGGAACATTCGACCAGTTCAGACTATTTATTCAGCAGCTTACAAGCGGCTTCTGAGGTTTCTACTGTAAGTGTGATTGATCCTTACGAATATCAAAATGGGGATGGTATGAACAAAGAGATGGATATCATCATCAATGTGGAGTCACAAGATTGGCATGTAGAGGCTGGTCGTACGCCTACAGACGCTGAACTAAATGACCCGGCCAGAAATATAATGAAAGTGGACTGGATCAGAGTTTATAAACCTGTAGCCAGTGATGAAAACATATTGGAGGCCAATCCAGAGAAACATGGTTCTATTCAGCTGTTTCCCAATCCTGCGCAAGACAGTATTCATCTGAATGGTTTGGAAGATGGGGCCTATCAACTAAAAATTTATAGCTTGAGTGGTAAAGAACTCGTAAATGAAGATATCGTTTTCGCTTCAGATTATCGATTCAATACCCAAGGCTTATCCGATGGATCCTATTTATTTAGATTGATAGGAAAAAGAAAGGAATACAGCCAAATACTAAATGTACTACATTAAATGTCACTAAAGAATTTTAGTGTATCCTTCAAGTGTTCGGCCCAGTAGGGCCACTCATGCTTGCCTTCAAACTCTTCATAAGTATGAGTTATCTGATGTTGATTGAGTTGATTGTGTAAGTTGCGATTATACGCTATAAGTAAATCGTGTTTGCCACAATCGAAGCGTAGGGGAGGCAGCTTGCTTTTTTGAGCAAGTATAGTTTGAAAAACGGACTGGTCTTTTCCATCTTTTTGTAGATATGCTGTTAGAGGTTCTTCCACAAATAGTTTCATCTGATCAATATCGGTAATAGAGCTGTGTGCTGAGATGCCTTTATATTGATTAGCATATTTTGCACCTATGCGCAATGCACCATACCCACCCATGGATAGACCTGAAATGAACCGGGTTGATTTTTTAGAAGCTTCTGGAATCAATTCCATTACAGCATCCACCACATCTTCGGCAATCCACTTTTCATAGTCTACCCCGCCATGAGACACGTAGCCCGAGCCATCGCCCCAAAGCCCGTCAGAAGGCATAGCCAAAATCATGGGTTTTATTTCTCCGTTGTCAATCATACGCTGGGCCGTCAGATGTGCTCCGGCTTTCATGGCCCAGATCCATGCGCTACCATATACGCCATGAAGGAGTGTCACAATCGGCAGGTGCTGGTGCTCTCCCATGGGCACAAATACGCAAATGTCGCCTCGGCCCTTCAGGTGAGTGGACTTTACGGTGATAAAGCGAAGCCCATTCGATTCAAAAGGAGTATCGGATATTTCGGTAGTTCTAAACTTGCTCATCAATCAAATACGATTACACCCTTGGCATTTCTACCCGCCAGCATGTCGTCGAACGCCTGCTGTACATTTTCCAAAGGATAGGTTCTGGTAATCATTTCATCCAGCATGAGATCACCTTTGGCATATAAGCTAGTCAATTTTGGAAAGTCGATGTGAGGTCTACACTGTCCATAGAGCGGGTTGATGTACACCTTGTCCCATTCAAATAGTCGCATATCAACCGTTATTTCTTCTTCGATGCCGCTTACCTGCACAGCAGTTCCGGCATTTCTAATCATGGCCAATGGCGCAGCACCCAAAGCCGGAATAGCCGTACATTCGAAGGCATAGTCTGCGCCTCGCCCTTGAGTCATGGTTATTACCTGCTCGGCGGCTTTGGTTAGGCCTAGATCTTCCTTATCCGCTAACAAAGTATGTGTTGCACCAAATTTCTTGGCCATTTCTAATCTTTCTGGATTGATATCAATAGCAATGATCATGGCAGCACCAGAGATTTTAGCACCTTGAATAACGTTTAAGCCTACACCGCCTGTTCCTAGCACCACGACCGAACTGCCGGGGCTCATTTTGGCGGCATTCACCACAGAGCCGTAGCCGGTCATCACTCCGCAGCTGATGATACTGGCCGAAGGCATGGGCATGGATACGTCCATTTTCACACAAGCCGAGGCTTTGACCAAGGTATATTCCGACAGGGTGCCGATGTTGAACGATCGCTCTATCGGTTGGTCATTCCATTTTGTACCTTCTAAATCTGCATGACCTGGCGTATAGCCATTGCCTCCGGTGGTCACGGGAGAGTTGTTTTCGCAGATGTGCTGATTGCCTTCCTGGCACTGGAAGCAGGTCATGCAAGGCGTCGCCCAATTCAAGATGACGGCATCGCCAGACTTCAACTCGTTCACTTCAGCCCCTACTTGCTCTACGATGCCAGCCCCTTCATGGCCCATCACAATGGGTTTTCCCCAATTCAGAGAGTCGTGATCGGTATGGCAAAGGCCTGCTGCTTTTATTTTTACTAACACCTCGTCTGGCTTAGGCGCCGCTACCTGGATATGATCTATAACGAAGCTGCCATCACCTTTTGCAATGGCAGCTTTACATCTAATGGCTTTCATCTTGGACTAAATATCTTTTGGATCAAACAGTAGCGGAAAGAAACGACCACCCATTTTTTGCCCAGCGGGAATCGTAGGGACACCTTTCAACAGAGGCTCATCAGCATTCGATTTGGTGCCATCTGCAAAGACATTCAAGACAAAAGCTCGTCTGGAGTTCTCAGATCGATTTTCATACGATCCATGCACCATCAAGGGGTGGTGAAATGAACCATAACCTTTTGGCATCTCTATGGCTACTTTTTGATTGTACTCTGCGATTTGAGATTCAGATAAATGATCTTTGAGACTATCCATGTTGCCTGCCAGGTCAATTTTTTCCAACAATTCCCACTGATGACTCTTCGGGATATACTGAAGACAGCCGTTGTCTGTGTTTGCATCATCTAGCCCAACCCAGCAGGTCAAATGCTGCATGGGTGACGTACGGGTCCAATAGCTGTAGTCTTGATGCCAGGCTACCACCCCTCCATGTTTCGCAGGTTTACAAAACAACTGATCATGCCAAAATCGAACGGCTTTGTTGCCCAGCAACTGACAAGCCGCTACTACAAATCTGGGGTTCCAGAGAATATCATGAAAACCTTTTTCTATTCTCCAGTGACCCAAAGAATGAAACAATACAGCGTTGGGATCTGAAGACTCGTTGCTATGAAATTCATGAAACAGATCGTGTTTTGGGTGACTCACATCGACGAGTCTGGCTAGTTCTTCATTTAGCAGGTCTACTTGTTCTTCTTCGAGTAGCTTTATACCGGCCAGATAACCTTCTTCGTTGAAAAAATCAACTTGATCTTGGGATAGACTGTATTTATCCCACGCTTCACGTGCTGATATTCTAGGAAACATGTCAGAAATCATTTCTGAATGTTGAGAGAAGTCTCTTTCTAATTCTTGTACCATAGTAGTAATTTCAATTAATCAGACTTCAAATTTGATTGAATCAAAAGCAGTGTTCTTCAATTATTCTGTCAAATAAATTATGTATTATGTTGTGTAGTTCATTAATTATGTATTTATATCTGATAAATACATAATTAATGAAAGCGGTTTTAGAAAAAGTTGAAGTAAAGGACGAAGGGTCGATTGCAGCTTTCAATTTTAATAGAGACAGATTTGATGCGCCTTGGCATTTTCACCCTGAGATTGAACTTACTTACATTTTGGAAAGTAAAGGGATGCGGTATGTGGGTAATAGCATTGAGATATTCACCCCGGGAGATTTGGTTTTATTAGGGTCTAATTTGCCGCATTGTTGGGTCAATGACGATAGACACGGGAGTCGAGCGTCCTCATTGGTGATTCAATGGCCTGCCATTATTTTTAACAATATCCCGGAATTTCAACAAATCATGCGCCTACAGCGCGAGGCAGAACGAGGATTGAAGTTTACTTCTGAAAGCTATCCCGACATAGTAGGAGCCATGAAGGCAATGATAAGTGAGTCACCAATCAAACGCTATATTTCTTTAATTGAGATGTTGGAATCATTAAGCATAGCTCCAAAAACTTATCTGGCGGGAGCTTCTTATACCTCGGATTTATCCACCGATACCAACAATAAAATCGATCAAGTCCAGTCTTTTGTGGCCAATCATTATCATGAAAAAATCAAATTACTTGATGTAGCTTCGGTTGTGAATATGAGTGAACAAAGTTTTTCCCGCTTTTTTAGCAAGGTCATGAATCGGCCATTTTTTGTGTTCCTCAATGAATACAGAGTCCATTTGGCCAGTCGACTACTGCTGGAAACAGATTTGCAAGTAGCCGAAATTGGCTACAAGTGTGGCTATGAAAGTCTGCCTTTTTTTTATACACAGTTCAAAAAGTTCAAAACTTATAAGCCACTTGAATTCCGTAAAATGTATCGTAAGATCTAAACCTGATTGATGAATTCCACTAAATTATCTTCTTTTTTTAGTCTCAACTTCTTCCTTAGTCGGTACCTCGACGTCTGTGCACTTTCGGCGGAAATCCCAAGTAGAGTTGCCATTTCTTTGCCTGTGAAATCCAGTTTGAGTAGGGCACAGATTTTCAAATCATAAGGTGTAAGATTGGGAAACTGATTTTTGATGTTTTTATAAAAATCGTTGTTGACGGTTGTAAATCGTTTTTCAAACTCCAACCAACTCTGATCTTTGTTCAATCCTATTTCCTTGATCAGTTTGCCAGCCTCATTGGACATGGATTCTTTTTGAATCCTGCTCAGTCCATTTTTTAAATTTGAGAGCAATTCGTCCTTGGCTATAAGTTGGAGAGTCGAAAGGGTAAGCTCTTTGTTTTTTACCGACAGAATTTCTTGCGACTTTTCTGCCTCTTTTTGTTTTTCTACCTCTAGTGCTTTTTTCTCAGCTTTATGCTTCGTTCTCCAATATTTGAAAATGAAAAGACCAGCGGAGATCAAAAATCCTATGGATAAAATGAGTAGAAAGATTTTTAAGTCAGCAATTTGCTGTTCTTGTTCTAATGCAGCAAGCCTTCGCTCTTTTGCGAGTTGGGCATTCCGCTCTTGCTCCAGTCTGAATTTGTCTTTGATTTCGAGTAGATGCTTATTGTTGGGGCTGCGGCTACTATAGAGGTATTCATTGATTTCGTTGGCAAGTTTGAGGTATTCATTGGCCTTTTCAGGCTTACCCCAGCGACTCATTAATTGGGATAATTTTTCATACACATCTGGTACGAAATTGAGGTGACTACTATGCCTTTGAGCAGCTTTAAGGGATTGTATATAGTAGGCGGTGGCTTGTTCAAATTTCTGTTGAGCCGAATACAAATCGCCTTGATAGGAAAAGAAAATAGGAGAAAAATCAGGACTGCTTTGTGTTACTTGATTTTCAATTTGCTTAAAAATCTGTTCAGCTTGCTCGAACTTTTCTTCCTGTACGTACAAATGACCTCTTTCTACTGTTGTATACAAGTTCATAGCTTTATCGCTTTGGAATCGCTCACAACTGTCCAGATAGAGGTGTGCAATCTTGGGCTTTTGGTCATATTTATAATGAACTGCCAATGGAAAATAATTTTCACTCAGTGCTGAGCGGTCGATTAGCCCCTTTTTTACAAGGTCGAGATTAATATCCAATGATGCTAAATAGTATTTTAGTGCTTCGTCACGCCGCTCATAAAGGCTATAGAGGATGCCTAGCCCATTGTAACTAGCAGCCTTCGATTGCTCATCTTTTTTTTGGTCTGCCAATAAGAGCGCCTTCCAGTACCCATCGTAAGACTTGGAATAATTGACTCGATTGCAATAGACGCCAGAGAGATGATTAAGCACCTGAATAGCCAGAAGAGTATCTCTTGATTTGAGCGCATTATTCCACTTAGTATTTAGCGCACGGGTTAATGTATCTTCTTGGCTTTGGTAGATCCATAGTTTATAACTGCCATCTTTATGTTGACTTAAACCTATGCTCATGGTCATAGATAGAAGAAGGCTCAATGTAATTTGTTTTGATGGACAAAGTCTATATGTTCTTTTCACTGCTATGGTGTTGAATTCACGCTAATCCTTATCAAATCTCATCAAATAGGACTTTTTATACTCGCAAACTAAAAGAAAATTGTGAGTTGTCTATATCAAGTCTATGCCAAATTTCAGGTTTGTAAGAGTGATATGTACACATTTGAAATTGGGAATGGAAGGAATTGCACTTCCTGAATTGATTTTAATGCACGCATGAAGAACCAAAAATTTTGTCTTTCGCTGGTAGGGTTTGTAATGGTTTTAGGGCTCCAGAATTGTAGCCCTTCATTACCTGAAGGTGTAGAGGTAGCCTATGAAAAACTACCTCAATCATTAGATTTTAATATACATGTCAAACCGATTTTATCAGACAAGTGTTTTGCTTGTCATGGTCCAGATAAGGGAAAAATAGAGGCTGGCCTTCAGCTACATGATGCGAACACCGCCTACGGAGAGCTACCTGAATCACCGGGCAAGCGAGCAGTAGTGCCAGGCAATTTGTCGTCCAGCGAGTTATTTCATCGCATTGTATCAGACGACCCTAATATGATCATGCCACCGCCTGCTAGCAAGATTGAATTGTCTGATTATGAGAAGGCTGTACTGACTAAATGGATAGAAAATGGTGCCGAATACAAGCCACACTGGGCTTTTGAGAAACCTGTCAAGCCAAAACCACCTGCGGTCAAATTTGAAAAGCAAGTCAACAATGTCATAGATCAATTCATACTAAAAAGACTTGACGAAGAGGGTTTAAAGCCTGCAAAATCATCCGATCGATCGCTCTTACTCCGTAGGCTTTCGTTGGATTTGACAGGTCTGCCACCAACGGTAGAAGAGATTGAAAATTTTGTCAATGATCATTCACCAACTGCCTACGAAAAACAAGTAGATAGACTGCTGGCTTCACGTCACTATGGGGAAAAGATGGCAGTTGATTGGATGGATTTATCTCGTTTTTCTGATACCTATGGCTATCAGGTGGATTTCTATAGAGACATGAGCCCGTGGCGCGATTGGGTCATCCAATCATTCAACGACAATATGCCATACGATCAGTTCGTGACTTGGCAGTTGGCCGGCGACCTATTGCCAAATGCTACCACCGAACAAATTCTCGCAACTGGGTACAATCGCCTACATGCTCAAAACTCGGAAGATGGTATTATCGAGGAGGAATACCGAGTCGAGCAGGTGATAGACCGCACATCGGTAGTTGGTCAGGGACTGATGGGACTGACGGTGGCCTGCGCCAGATGCCACGATCATAAGTATGATCCTATTTCTCACAAAGAGTTTTATTCGCTTTACAGTTTTTTCAATAATGTAAATGAGTCAGGCCAAATATCGCGTGACCCTATGGACATACCTGTACCAACGCTATTGATTCCAACTGAGGCACAAACAGAGGCAATTGCATACCTGAAAAAAATAGAGCAAGAACAGGAGGCTAAATTGATGATCACAAAAAGTGAAAATGAAGCCGATAAATGGATAGCTGCTGGTAGTTTTAGACAATTGGCTAAATCCAGTCTAAATCAGGGTATGGTTGCTCACTTTAGTTTGGAGGGCCATTTGAAAAATACCATCACTGGAAAGTCTGGCCAAATGGCTAGGATGTACACTGATACTGAACCTGCCATATTTAGGCAGTCAGAGGGACGAAGTGGTCTACACATTAATGGCGACTCCTGGCTTGATTTGAAGCCGGTAGGGATTTATGGTAGGGATGAAGCTTTCAGCATCGGGCTTTGGGTCAAATTGCCAGACACGCTCAAAGAAGGCGTGATCTTTCATAAGAACAAAGGTGTAAGACTGCATGGTTACAAAGGCTATCATCTGTATTACCGCGAAGGTAAATTGGAAGTCATGTTGGCTCATACCTGGCCAGATAATGCCATCGAGAAACTAGGGACGAGAACCGTTCCAACTAATGAATGGGTTCAACTGACCCTGACCTACGACGGATCCAGTCATGCAGAAGGTGTCAAGCTCTACATCAATGGAGAGGAAGAAGTGATGACTGTCAAAAATGACAATCTGTATAAGGACATTCTTTTTCATGACTATATAGATGAGATTTATCCAGAACCGTTGGAGCCGGGACTAAAAGTAGGAGGTAGATGGAGAGGGTTCGGGATCAAGGATGCCATTGTCGACGATATTATGGTATACAGTCGAGAGCTGACCGCCTTTGAAGTGCTCCAACTCACTGACAACCAGAGAGGTAATGACATACTCGCCAAAGCAGCTGATGAATTGACTGCATATCACAAAGCATTGCTCAGTGAGTATTATTGGAAAAACATTTCTGGAAATTATAAATCTTCTCTGGAAGGACTTCAAAAAACAAGAGCCGTGTTAGCTGATAGCATGGATGCTGTGAAGGAGGTCATGGTGATGAAAGAAATGCAAACGCCACGACAAGCCTATGTGCTACTACGCGGCCAATACGATAATTATGGAGAACCAGTATCACTAGATACACCATCAACCATTTTGCCTATGGACGATAGCTTGCCTAAAAACAGACTGGGTTTGGCGAATTGGTTCTTTGATAAGGACCATCCATTGACAGCACGTGTGGCAGTGAACCGCTATTGGCAGCACTTATTTGGGAGGGGGATAGTTAGAACCAGCGAAGATTTTGGTAATCAGGGTGAGCTGCCTAGTCACCCAGAATTGTTGGATTGGCTGGCCATTTGGTTTATGGAAAACGAATGGGATGTGAAAGCACTGCACAAACTGATGGTGATGTCGGCTACTTATCAGCAGGATACGTATTGCAGTCCTGAGCTGAGGGAGAAAGACCCAGACAACGTGCTGTTGGCCAGAGGTCCGCAGGCAAGACTTACCAGTGAAATGATTCGCGACAATGCCTTGGCTGCAAGTGATTTGTTGGTGCCTCAAATTGGAGGTGAGAGCGTCAGGCCTTATCAGCCCGAAGGATTGTGGATTATGAATTCAAACAAGTATGAGCCAGGAAGCGGAGACGATTTATACAGACGCAGCCTGTATTCTATATGGAAACGCTCCGTGCCACTGCCTACCCAGGCCACTTTTGATCAGCCCGATCGCAATGAGTGTACCGTTCGAAGACAAAAAACCAATACGCCATTACAAGCTTTGGTTTTGCTCAATGATCCCACTTTCGTGGAAACCTCAAGAAAGATAGGAGAGCAGATCACCCAAGCAGATGATTCAGCCGAGGCAATACGACAAACTTTTGTAAAACTAACAGGCAGAAAACCTGCGGCAGAAGAAATGAATCTGTTACAGGCATTGCAACAAGATGAATACAAGAAGTTTAAAGCAGACGAGACACGAGCCAAGGGTTGGTTGGAAACAGGCGTCTACCGAGTAGACCCATCACTCGATACAAATCTGGTGGCTGCCAATGCTGTCGTAGCCAGCGTGATCCTTAATACAGACGCTACCATTACTAAAAGATAAATACATGTGCCATCATCACGATATCATACGATCCGGACATCAGGATCTGCAAGAAGAAGAAAAGAAAATTGACAGAAGACAATTTCTGACCAAAACTTCATTAGGGTTAGGGGCTATGGCTTTGGGTTCGCTGTTAGGAATGGACAAGCTCTACGGAGCCGCTCCTTCTCCATTGTCGGGAAATGGATTAACAGGACTGCCTCACTTTATGCCGAAGGCCAAGCGAGTGGTTTATTTGTTTCAAAGTGGAGGGCCTTCTCAGTTCGAGACTTTTGATTATAAACCCAAGTTGGCAAATATGTTTGGTCAGGATTTACCAAGTTCGGTTAGAGGCGGTCAGCGATTGACAGGCATGAGTGCCAACCAGTCGTCATTGCCCATTGCACCTTCGATGTACAAGTTCGATCAATATGGCGAAAGCCGTGCCTGGGTGAGCGAATTGATGCCACATACCGCTGAAGTGGTGGATGAGCTGTGCTTCATCAAGTCCATGCACACCGATCAGATCAACCATGATCCGGCCATCACCTTTTTTCAAACCGGCCATCAATTACCAGGCAGACCGTCGATAGGATCCTGGATGAGCTATGGTTTAGGATCAGACAATAATAATCTGCCGTCATTTATTGTACTCAATTCTAAGAATGCTAATGGGCAACCATTGTATGCCAGACTTTGGGGCAATGGCTTTTTGCCTACCCAGCATCAAGGGGTGCAGTTTCGATCTGGTGCCGATCCGGTTTTGTTTTTGAACAACCCTGAGGGATACGATGGCAAGGACCGAGGGGAAATGCTTGAATACCTCAGGCAAATGAATGAAGTGCAACAGAGCGCGTATGGTGACCCTGAAATCAATGCCCGTATTGCTCAATACGAAATGGCTTATCGCATGCAAACTTCCGTGCCAGAGATCACTGATATGTCAGACGAACCAGATTATATCTATGATATGTACGGGGAAGACAGTCGAGATCCAGGAACCTACGCCGCCAACTGCCTGCTTGCCAGAAGGCTATTAGAAAAGGATGTAAAATTTGTACAGCTGTATCACAGAGGTTGGGATCAGCACCTTCATTTGCCAAGTGGTATCAGCGGGCAATGTAAGAAGACTGACCAGCCCACCGCTGCGCTAATCAAAGATTTAAAGCAAAGGGGATTGTTGGAAGACACCCTTGTCATTTGGGGAGGTGAGTTTGGTCGAACCGTATATTCTCAGGGCAAACTCTCGGAAACAAATTATGGACGCGACCATCATCCGAGATGCTTCACCATGTGGATGGCTGGTGCCGGCGTGAAGTCCGGTTTTACTTACGGTGCCACCGACGATTTTAGCTACAACATCACAGAAAACCCGGTGTCGGTACATGACTTTCATGCCACGCTTATGCACCTCATGGGCGTAGATCACGAGCGGCTGACCTTTAAGCATCAAGGTAGGCGGTTCCGACTTACTGATGTACATGGTCATGTGGTAAAAGATATTTTGAGTTGATGAGTTTGAAAAATGATAAACGAATGAACACAAGAAGAAACTTTTTAAAGAAAACAGGACTGGCCGCTGGATTGGCAGCTGCTCCATCATTTGGGTTTAATATCATCAAAAAGGTACGGCCTGAAGAAGAAATATTAGGCCATGGTGATTATAAATATCGATTGGTTCGGGATTGGGCAAAGATGGATCGTATGAGGTTTCCCTTGCTCAATTGCCATGAAATGATCATGGATAGCCAAGGTAGACTAATCATGTTAGGTGATCATCCACGCAACAATATCATCATATTTGACAAATCTGGCAGGATGCTGGATTACTGGGGTACAGCATACCCGGGCGGACATGGACTGACCTTGTCCAAAGAAAACGATGAGGACTTCTTGTTTCTGACAGACTCTGGTTGGTACAAGGACAAGAGAGGACAATGGGTCAGCCACAATGGGCGTGTGTCAAAAACAACGACCGACGGCCGAGTGGTATTTGATATAGGGCATCCTCAGACCATGGGTATTTACAAGCCAGGTGAGTATTTTAGACCAACAGAAGTGGCGGTAGCACCGAACGGTGACATCTATGTGGCCGATGGCTATGGTGCAGACTACATTATCCAATACGACGCCCACGGTCGATATATACGACACTGGGGTGGGCATGACAACGACAATACCAACTACAACCTCAGCAATGCACATGGGGTGGCTATTGACCTCCGTGATCCAAAAAATCCAATGGTGGTTTGTACCTCTCGTAATGAGAATGCCTTCAAGTTTTTTACCCTAGACGGAAAATTCATAAGTATGCTGACGTTGCCCAATATGTATGTCTGCCGTCCTGTTTTTGACGGGCCGAATTTGTATGCGGGTGTGTGCTGGTCGAAACCCAAAGGTGGCATTTTCGATTGGCAAGCGCATACTGGATTTGTGACAGTGCTGGATGGAGACAGGGTGGTTTCCAATCCAGGTGGTACTGCTCCAGAATATATCAAAGGGGAATTACAACCCAGTTATCAATTGGCTCACAAGCCATTCAATCACGGACATGATGTGTGCGTAGATGAGGATAAGAATTTATACGTCTGCCAGTGGAATGCGGATCAAACGCCGCCCATTAAACTAGAAAGAATATGAATGTGCCAGATATAGTTGTGTTTTTAGGGAGGTTTCATCCCTTGGTTGTGCATTTGCCAATAGGCATTTTGCTGCTCGCTTTTCTGATGTGGAGTTATGACTTCTGGAAGAAATCAACGGCATTCAGCCAGGCTATTGCTTTCAGCTTGCTACTGGGCACATTAGGTGCTGCAGCCTCTTGTTTGATTGGCTATATGTTGTCGCTATCTGGTGGATATAGCGATCAGGCCTTGAATTGGCACATGTGGGCTGGAATAGCCACCACGGCATTGGCTGCCTGGGCATATTTGTCTTTTACTTTAAAGCTGAAAAGCAACAAAAATGAACATATCCGATGGGCTTCCCTTACGTTGATGGTGATCGTGTTGTCAATTACTGGTCACCTTGGGGGTAACCTAACACATGGAAGTGATTACCTGACTGAGTATGCGCCAATAATAGGCGAGCGAGCCAATCAGCTGCCACTGCCTAGGCAGGTAGAGGCTGCTATGGTGTACGATCATATCGCCAAACCTATCATTCAGGCCAAGTGTGTTTCATGTCATAGCGATGAAAAAAAGAAGGGGGGCTTATCTATGGTTGATGCAGCATCCATGATGAGAGGAGGAGATTCTGGAAGCCTCTTTGCACAGCCTTTCACCGAAAATGAAGTGCTCAGACGTATTCATCTCTCCGAATCTGACGAAGACGTGATGCCACCTAAAGGCAAAACACAGCTGACCGAAGAGGAGAAAAAAATATTGGCCTTTTGGTTGAAGCACAGTGGAGCTTTTGGTTTGGCGCTGGATTCTATTGGCAATGACAGTATCAATCATTTGGCTGCGGTATACCTGGGGCTGGCTCAAGGAGGATATGATCAGGCGCAAATGATAGCACTGGATAGTGTGCCGCGAGCCACGATTGAAAACTTAATCACAGAAGGAGTGGTCATTCGTGAATTGGTCGCAGGATCAAACAGCTACGATGTGCGAATTCCGTCTTCAGTTGGTCATGATAAAGGAATTGAACTGCTGAAAAAACTTGAACCATTATTCGAAAACATAATTTGGCTACACCTATCAGGGTTGGGTTTAAAGGATGAAGAGCTGACCTCAGTGGAAACCATGGATAATCTCGTCAAGCTTCGTTTGGATAATAATGATTTGACCGATGAGGGCATCAAGGTCTTATCAAATATGAAAAGCCTTGAAGTTTTGAATGTCTATGGAAATACGCTTACCGATAGTTGCCTGGTAAATCTATCTGATGTAAAAAACTTAAAAACAGTATATGCCTGGAAAACTGGGATAACGGCGCCTCGGCTTGGTAAAGTGATGTTAATAGGTGCCGAATCAAGTATAGAATAATGCTGTTACTGTTTGATTAGATAACTAAATTCTGAAATAATGAGAGTATTAATTATACAAGCAAAATAATCACACCAGCTTCTTCTCCATGCTTATTTTTACAAGCTGAGCGCTGTTATTAACTTTCAGCTTTTTCATGATATTTCTACGGTGGGCATCTACGGTTCTTGTGCTTACGAATAGCTTGGAGCCAATTTCCTTATTAGTGGAGCCATTGACCAACTCTTTTAGAATTTCCTTCTCCCGGCTAGTCAAGGAAGCTTTTATGCTTGACCCAAGGCTTTTTCTTTCGATGAGAGATGAACCCACAATTTCCATGACAGATGGAGTGTAAAACAATTTTCCCTCTGCAATTTTTTCAATAGCATGGATTAATTCATCTTCATTGGAATTTTTAGGAAGGTATCCTAGAGCACCTGCTTCGAAAGACTCGAGAATGTTTTCTTCATCAAAATAAGTAGATAGCATAAGCACGTTGGTGCTTGGATGGAGTTTTTTTACTTCTGCAGCTACTTCTATTCCAGTCATTCCAGGCATCGAGATGTCGGCAATGAGGACATTAGGTTTTAGGTCTTTGACCAATTCCACCGCTTGGAGTCCGTCGGTAGCTTCTCCTACAATTTCAATGTTTTTTCCACCACTGATCAATAGTTTGATGCCTTTTCTAACTATTCCGTGGTCATCAGCTAGTACAACTTTAATCATGAGATAAAGGGTTAGGTTTAGGTTTTTCTTACTTGCTGCTTTTCTAAATCTAAAAAAATAAAATGTCTTTTGTCTTATTATGAGCGTTTGATTTTAATTTAATTAGTAAGAAATATATACTCAAATTCAGGTATTTGTCCGAAAAAGACAGTGTAATCAGATAAGTGTTTACGACAAGTTGTATAGGCTGAATCACCTAGCGGGCTTAGTTTTAAATCCTTATTTAGGAACACTTTAGTTTATGTGTTTTAAACGCTAATTGTTCCTTTTCCATGCAATAGAAGTTGATTTTAGATAAAAATAATCTTAGGAAACCTAGAGTCGAATCAAAAGACTGTGTTGTCATTTCTAATTATGGTTAGATAAAATTTAGGCGGATTATGCTATTGATCGATTCTAGTATAGCATATAGATTTATTTAATAATTAAAATTAAATAACCTCATAAACTGCCTAAAATGATTTCGCTTGTTCCACCAATAGTAAACAATTTCTCATCAGCCTAGACCAGATAGGGTCAAATCAAGTGACAGATTCTTTTCAATAGCTATGGTTACGATTCTCGTCCGCGAATAAATCAATCACTTTTCACAATCAAATAGCAAATATGCTTGAGCATATCAGGGCTAACAAAAATTAAAAAAATGAGTACAAAAACCACAAACACCAAATCTTCGGAAAACGGGGCCGCAAAAAAAGACAAAAATGGAAATGATGCCCTACTTCAGAGAGTTGCACAACTAGAAAGTGAGCTGGAAAGTACAGCTATGAATAGTTATATGAAGAATGCCGTGAATTCAGGGTGGGCTTCTATTGAGTTTACTCCCGATGGCATTATTCAGGAAGTCAATGACAATTGGGTGAATACCTTAGGGTATACAGAAAAAGAGATGGTGGGTCAGCATCATCGTATGTTTTGTGATCCAGAATATGCGAAATCTGCAGAATATAAAAAATTCTGGAAGGATTTGGCAGATGGAAAGATCAACTCAGGAGAATTCAAAAGGTATAAAAAAGGAGGTGAACCATTTTATATTAATGCCAGCTATACGCCAATAAAAGATGATCATGGCACAGTGGTTCGTGTTATAAAAATCGCCGCTGACATTACTAAAATGGTTGAACTCCGTGATCAGGGTGAGGCAATCAAAGCTGCTGTCGACACTGGATGGGCTTCTATTGAGTTTACTCCTGATGGAATCATTCAAGCAGCCAACGAAAATTTCTTATCCACCACAGGATATAAAGAAGAAGAAATTATTGGCCAGCACCACAGAATGTTTTGTGAACAAGAATATGCGAACTCAGCATCCTATGCAGATTTTTGGAAGTTGCTCGCCAAAGGAGAAACCAATGCAGGTGAATTCAAGAGGTTAACAAAAAATGGAGATCAAATATATCTTCAAGCCTCTTATACTCCAATAAAAAATAAAAACGGTGAGGTCGTCAAGGTAATTAAAATTGCTACAGAGGTTACTGAACAAAAGAAAAGAAATGCAGACTATGTCGGACAGATCGAAGCAGTAAAAAAGGCACAGGCGGTCATTGAATTCAATTTGGACGGGACCATCATAGATGCCAATGAAAATTTCTTGAATGCTGTTGGTTATAAGCTTTCTGAAATAAAGGGGAAGCATCATAAGATATTTTGCGATGCTGAATTTTCATCTTCAAATGCTTACAAAGAGTTTTGGGCAAGTTTGAATCGCGGTGAATACACAAATGGTGAGTTTGAAAGGTACGATAAAAATGGAAATTCACTCTGGCTTCAGGCCAACTATAATCCGATAATGGATTTGAATGGAAATCCTTTTAAGGTAGTGAAATACGCTACTAATATCACCGCTCAGAAGCAAGCTATGCACGAATTGCGCCGAGTGATTCGGGTAGTAATAGACGAAGGTAATTTAAGAGAACGAGCAGATGTTTCTAGTGCTACAGGAGCCGAGTTGGAGTTGCTTAAATCCATCAATAATTTATTGGAGGGAATTGCTACGCCGGTATTAGAAGTTAGCGAGATTATTTCGGCTTTGGCCAATGGAGACTTGACCCAAGAAGTAAAATTGGATAGCAAAGGGGATATACGATCCATGGCAGAAGGGCTCTCTTCGGCTATGCTCAACCTAAACAACCTTCTACTTGACATTAATGAAAGTAGTACGTTACTAGCCTCGAGCTCGGAGCAGATGCTAACGAAGAGTGATCAGATGCAAGGCACTACCCAAGAAGTGGCCTCGGCTATCGGCCAGATGGCAGAGGGTGTTCAGGATCAGGCTAGGCAAATAGATGAATCATCCAAGCTCATAGAGGCAGTAAGACAAGCCTCAGAGAAAATGGCAGGTCAGGCTGAGACGATTAATGTAGCAGCAAATACGGGCCAGTCGAATGCCAAGCGAGGGATGAATACTATTCAGAAAGTGGTAGAAAGCATGTCGCAAATTGAGGGCTCAGCGAACATAACCTCCCAGTCCATTGATGTCCTCACTCAGCGATCTGAGGAAATCGCCCGAACCTTGAATGTCATTACCGATATTGCTGGTCAGACCAACCTACTTGCACTCAATGCCGCTATCGAAGCAGCAAGAGCAGGTGATGCTGGTAGAGGATTTGCCGTCGTTGCGGAGGAAATACGAAAGTTGGCAGAGGATTCCAGAACCTCAGCAGGTGATATCGAGACAGTAATCAAGGCCGTGGAAAAGGATATTTCTCAGGCGGGCAAGGCCATTCAAGAAATGGGAAATAGTGTGTCGTCAGGTAATGATGCTTCCAAAGAAGCAGAATCGGTTTTCATTGAAATTGACCAATCCATATCTGAAACACTTGGGCTTTCAGAGGAGGTTCTTGGCGCAACCGAAGATCAAAAATCAGGCATTGAAGAGACGGTCAAGAATATCGAGAAGATTGTGATTGTATCTGAGGAAACTTCATCAGGTACAGAGGAAATTGCTACCTCTTCCAAGGACTTGAGTAATGGTATGACTGAGTTCAATTCGTCTAGCAAGGGTCTCGCAGATATTGCCAACCAATTGCAACAAGGAGTTTCAAAATTCAAGTTGAGGGCTAGCGCCTAATCAAAATAAAATGTAGAACATCAAATGTATCAAACATGGAACTAGCCAATCAAGAAGATGTACTAGAGCTTGAAGATCAGGAACAAGAGGTTGAAAAGGGAATTAGAATTCAACTCATTGTCTTCAAGCTTGGAGAAGAAGAATATGCACTTCCAATTGAACAAATCAAGGAAGTGGTATTGACACCCCGTATATCACCTATGCCTCAAACTCCAGATTATGTAAAAGGCATAGCGAATATTCGAGGAAATGTGATTGCAATTATGGACTTCGAACAAAAATTCGGTTTGAAACCAAACAAAAAGAAGTTGAATAATGGAACGGTAAACTATACTCTGGTCATAGAAAGCGAGGATCATAATGTAGGAATATTAGTGAATGACGTACCCAACACTTTATCCGTGCTTTCTTCCAAAATCGACGACTCATCAAACATTATTCAACATACGAGTTTGGACGAATCGGTGATCAAGGGCGTGGTCAAGACTAAGGAAAAGATGATCATTTTGATTGACGTGATGACAATGATGAGTTCGGGAGAATTAAAAACAGAAGTAGCCTAAATATAGCATGCATGAAACTTCCATTAGGGTCTTGATTGCAGATGATTCAGGGTTTATGCAGTTGCTCTTAAAAAACATATTGAGTGTAGACAAAAATATAAAAGTGATAGCCACAGCAGAAAACGGACAGCAAGCTTTAGAGCAAACAGTAACCCAACGACCAGATGTTGTGTTGATGGATATGCTCATGCCTAAATATGATGGACTGTATGGTGTGGAATCCATTATGGAGCAATGCCCCACACCAATAGTGATTTTGAGCTCTGTTGGTAATTCTAATATCAGTCCGGTCGTTGCTGCCTTAAACCTGGGTGCATTTGACTATCTAAACAAGCCAGAAGGAAATGTCGCTAAGCTTCGGACAATTGATTCTGAGATCATAAAAAAAGTGAGATTGGCTGCAAAGGCTGATACAAACAAACTTAGAGTTGCTACTCAGGAGGTAAATCACGCTGAGCATGTCTTTAGTGAAAAGAGGCTTTATGATATCATGGTCATTGGCTCCTCTACGGGAGGGCCTAATGCACTAGAGAGGATTATAAATAAATTTCCGAGAAACCTTCAGGTACCTGTAGTTATTGCACAGCATATGCCATCCAATTTTGTGGAGTCTTTTGCCAGACGTCTTGACTTATTGAGTCCCTACACTGTAAGGGTGGCAAAAAAAGGAATGCGAATAGAGGATGGTAAAATTTATATCGCTCCTGGTAATCAAAACATGATGGTAAGATACAACAAGGCGATAGGTAAGGTGGTCTTTGATGTGGACGAGAGAGTTTACAAAGAATATAACAATCCTTCTATAAATGGTTTGATGATGAGCGCAGCTGAGGTGTATGGAGCGCGTACTCTTGGTACAATTCTTACGGGTATGGGCAAAGACGGAACGGCTGGAATTGAAGCAATACACGCCAGAGGAGGATATACGGTAGCGCAAGATCGCAAAAGCTCAGTTGTGTTTGGAATGCCAAAGCAGGCCATTGCCAGCGGGTGCGTAAAGCGTGTGGTATCCATTGATGAAATGGGTGAATTTTTAACGAATTGTATAGACTAACTGAACCATGGATTTTTCATTAACTCCCCAGGAGGAGGAAGAAATGCTGGAAATGTTCTCTTTTGAAGCGCAAGAAATGCATCAGCATCTCAACGAGTTGTTGACTGCGTTCGAGTCCGATCCAGAAAACGGTGAGAATATTGATGAAATATTCCGCATCGTTCATACACTGAAAGGTAGTGCGATGGGGATGGACTTTGAGGGTATATCTGCATTGACTCATGTCATGGAGGACTTGTTTGAGGAAATAAAAAATGGAAACATTGAAATCAACAAGTCGCTTTTCAATGCACTTTTTAAAGCTTGTGATAAACTGGGGGAATTAATTGGGCAGATCAAAAGTAAGGACAGTGCCAAGGTTAGTTATAAAGGGGTCAGAACCAAGCTGCAGGTAATTTTAAGAAAGGCCAAAGAGAAAACCACAGAAGAAGTAGAGGGTGCGGAAGCGCAAAATCAAGAGGTAGTAGCAACTACTTCATTTGAAAATGAATCTATTCCTGTTTCTGAAGAGGCTTACCATCAGAATCCGGTGATTGAAGAGGCTGAAGGAAATGAACTCCTTTTGGACAAAGAAGGTGCCTCTTCAATGCTGGAAAGATGTACAGGATGGGTCAAAAGCTGGATAATCAAGCTAAAAAGAGATAAAGATGAAAAAGAATCAAAAACCAGTTCTTCAAAAGAGCAAAATCACGAAGGTGAAAAATTTTCGGTTTCGACTTCCATTGAAAACATCGATAATGGAATCCAAGAATCATCCCAAGAAGGCTTAGGTGAAGAAACAGTAGAAACACTTCACAGCGATTTAGAAGGTGAGGATTGTGTCAATGTGGAAGAAACGGATCAAGAAGATCTCCTTAAAAATATTGAAGAAAAAGTAGCCATTACTGATTTGGTTCAAGTGCCCATTAGAAAACTGGATAACCTAATGAACCAGGTGGGTCAACTAATTATTGAAAGAGACCGCTTAATGGCCATCAATTCCGTAAATGGATCGCGCAATACAGAATTTGCGAGCTTACAGCGCATCACCTCAGACCTGCAATATAGCGTCATGGATGTTAGACTCGTTCAGATTGGAAGTCTATTCAATAAGTTTCACCGGATAGCTCGTGATGTAAGTGCGATTGAAAATAAAGATGTGCAATTGAAAGTAAAAGGCACGGAGGTGGAAATAGATCGTAACATCTTGAAGACAATTAGTGAGTCGATGGTACACCTCGTTCGCAATGCGGTTGGCCATGGTGTTGAATCTAGACAAGACCGCCTAAGTTCTGGCAAGTCAGAAATAGCAACAATCACCCTCAGTGCAAGAGCTGAGAAAGACAATGTAGTCATAGAGGTGCAAGATGATGGTCAAGGAATTGATGCTCAGGCTATTCGGAATAAGATAGTAGCCAAAGGGTTGGTACAGCAAGAGTATGCAGACCACTTGACTGATGACGAAGTTATCATGTTCATCTTCGAACCAGGCTTTTCTAATGCCGACGAAATTAGCGAAATCTCTGGAAGAGGAGTAGGCATGGACGTTGTCAAAAATTCTATCGAGTCCATTGGAGGTCACATATATCTTGATACAAAAGTAGGTGTGGGAACGACCATCTCCCTCAATCTACCGTCATCCATGGCGGTGAAAGGTGTGCTCTTGTTTCAAATGCGAGATCAGGAGTTTGCTTTTGCTCTTTCTTATACGGAGGCAGTCATTTCACTTTACAAAAGAAACATTCATCGAGCTGGCATCGGATTGATGTCGAGTTACCTCAAGCACACAATATCTGTAATCTTCTTCAGTGACCTATTTGATATGAGGGACTTCTCAGAAATATACGAAGGTGATTCACTAACCAGAACTTACGACCAGCTAGAAGACGATGAAAAACTAGATGTGATAGTGGTGTCCTATGGCGATAAATATATCGGAGTCGTAGTGGACAAGCTGCTTCAGCAAAAAGAAATTATCGAAAAAACCATTCCTAAGCCATTAGACAACAACAAGCTGCTTAGTGGTACCACCATTTTGGGTAATGGGAATGTTTGTCTGGTGGTAGATGTGGCTGCTGTTGCTGCCATACTGTATAAATCTAAACTGCAAATTCATGAAACTAAAAAAGTATCCTAACTAATGGAAAATCAAAAAACAAAGCTTGAAAATGATGTCCTGGAGGTACTGACTTCTGGGATAGACAAGACCGCCGGATCTCTCGGGGTAATGATAGATCAGGATGTAGAAATTATGGAAATAGAATTGAAGCAAGACCCTTCATTTCTTTTAAACCCCGAAGGTGGATCAAAAGAAAATATGATCCTTCTTCGAACTCAACTGATTGGTGATGTGGCGGGTCTAAACTATTTCTTGATTTCAGAGAAAGAGGCTAAAGCTATTTCTGGAGCAATTTTTTCCAATGAGTTCGAAGGAGAGGTGGCTGACCTTAAGGAATTGATGACCGAGTTTCTCAAGGAGGTAGAGAATGTAATGGCGGCAGCCACTATTTCCGAATTGGCTGATAAATTGGATATGTCAATGTTTGGTGATGTGCCCAGAATACAGTCCTTGTCTCTCAAAGAAATTTCTGAAATAATGAACACAGAATCAAATCAGTTCGGAACTGCTGTTCAGTTGAATTGTCGTTTAAGTGTGCCAGGCTTACAAATTTACCCAGTGTATGTATGGCTTTTTAATAAGTCGTTTCTGGATACTATAGAGGGAAAGAAGTCTGAAGAAACAATTGAAAAAGTATAAGAGCAACCGGCTATGATTTCAGAAGAAGAAGTGAACTCCTTGATGATTGCCATGAAAAAAAGGTATGGGCTGGATTTTACCAACTATGAGCCCAAATCGCTCAACCGTGGAATCACACGCCTTATGACTAAGTACAACATGAATGGCATGATTGACCTTTGGGGAAGAATATTGAATGATGAAGACTTCTTCGTAAATGGAATAGACGACTTGCTGGTCAATCTTACCGAGCTTTTCAGGAATCCCGATGCATGGATAATGATAAGAGACGAAATATTACCTCAATATCGGTACGATAGAGAAATAAAAATATGGCATGCGGGTTGTTCTACGGGTGAGGAGATTTACACCATGGCCATAGTTTTGGCCGAATGCGATTTACTTCGAAAATCCAAACTTCTCGCCACAGATCTAAGTAAGACAGCACTTGAAAAAGCAAGAACGGGCTCATATTCTCATGCTTCCCTAAAAAACTATCTCAAGCCATTTTTAAAAATGTACCCAGATAGAAAACTGGAGGACTATTTCGATTATGCAGAATCAAATGCTACGATTAAACCCCAATTTGCAAGGAATGTAAAGTTTATGAACCACAATCTGGTGGATCG
Source organism: Reichenbachiella sp. (assembly GCF_965233835.1). Classification (GTDB taxonomy): domain Bacteria; phylum Bacteroidota; class Bacteroidia; order Cytophagales; family Cyclobacteriaceae; genus Reichenbachiella. Next base: position 3,821,853 of record NZ_OZ247585.1, on the reverse strand, counting down.
TAAAATGGATCAGAAGTTTGATGTCATTTTCTGCAGAAATGTAATGATCTATTTTGATCAGGAGCTCAAGGCGAGAATATTAAGCTTTCTTAATGAATGTCTCAACGAGGGAGGACATTTGATATTAGGCTATTACGATACCATGCCAAACCAAAGCATTGACATTTTTGATGTCTACAGTAATTCAACTAGGATTTATAAAAAACGAGTTTCACAAACAAACCATACTTATGAGCAAGAGAGTATTAATAGTAGATGATTCCGGCTATACCCGAAAGGTCATTCATCGTGCTTTGGATAAGGCAGGATATGAAATAGTCGGCGAAGCAGAGTCTGGTGAATCCGCCATAGATATGGCATTAGAGATGCAACCAGATGTCATTACCCTTGATAATATTCTTCCTGATATGCTGGGCTTGGATATACTTAGAGTCATTCGGGAAGAAGGATTAAATGCCGTGGTAATTATGATCAGTGCCGTGGGCCAACAGTCAACAGTCACTGATGTAATGGACATGGGTGCCGCAAAATATATTGTAAAACCATTCACCGCTGGTGATGTGGTAGACGCTGTAGAACAATACGCGGTTTAGTAGAATTTTTAAACTTTAATTATACATAAAATGAAAACTGTTTTAGTAGTTGATGATTCTGTTTATATGCGATCGATGATAAAAATCGCTCTCAAAAAAGCAGGGTATGAGATTTTAGGAGAAGCTGGGAGTGGCGAGGATGCCATAGATCTGGCTATTGAGTTAAGGCCAGATTTGATCACATTGGATAACATATTGCCAGATATGCATGGGTTGGATATTTTGAAATCCATTCGCGAAGACGGAGTGGCTTCAAAAGTGATGATGGTGAGTGCCCTTGGTCAAAGTGCCATGGTAGAAGAGGCCAGAAAATCTGGTGTCAATCATTATGTTGTCAAGCCTTTTGATTCAGAACAATTGGTTCTGGTGGCTAATGAAGTCTTCACTCAAAAAGAGGTATTGGCTTAGGTTAAAGTCGATAAAGCAGCAAATCATTGATTGGCCGGTTGATTCGGTTGTTTCAATGGTTATCGGGAGAAATAAGTGAAGGACATATTCAGAACCAATTTCTAATGAGAAAAATATTAATAGTAGATGACTCTATGTACATGCGTGCGTTGATTAAGAAAATCTTAGCCAATGCAGGATACACAATTGTTGGAGAGGCCGCAGATGGTAAGTCAGCTTTAGAACTTACCGCCGACCTTAACCCAGACATTATCACTTTGGACAATGTCTTGCCAGATATGCTGGGCCTCGACGCAATTGTGAAGATAAAAGAGCACTCTTCTGATATCAAAGTATTAATGATTAGCCCAATGGGACAATCAAAAATAGTGGATGAAGCCCTGTCTAACGGAATTGATGACTATTTGCTTAAACCATTTAGCGCGGATCAAATCGTAGAGAAAGTGAAACTGCTTAACGATTTGGATAATAAGCCAAAATCTGTGAAGTATGGATGAGTGAAGAACTAACAATTCTCAATATACTGATAGAATCAATTGTACGACTAATTGAAAAAATAACTAACTTAAAAAGAACTAACCTTTTTAACCATGCCTTCAAAAACTGATAGCGATAATTCTTGGATCCAATGGCTTCCATTTCATGTCTTTCGCATTCAGGCAGATGGTCAAATTATTGCCTACAACTTTAAGGAGAAAATCCCTCCATTTAAAAAACACCCCAATCTCACAGGAAAGTATTTTCAGGAGTTAAATCTTGTTCAGGATTTTGATTCTTTATTAGATAGATGTCAGCAAGAAGGACAACATGTGGTTGCCGAATATGACTATCAGGAAGGCAAATCGAGCTATAGGCTAAGAGCCCGACTACAACCAGAATCCAATGATCAGTTTATTTTGACGCTTGAGGAAATTATGCCTGTTCCTCAATCAAAACCAGCAATCCATAACAGTTCATTCAAAAAATTAACAATCTCTATTTTAGGACCCTACTTTAGAACAGATGAAGCTGGAGTACTCATTGAAATAGGGGAGTCCGTTCCTTTTCAGATGGACTTAACAAAAGAAAAAATTATTGGAAAGCGTCTAGATGAGTTGTTTGCTGAACCTAGAAATATTAGAACCTTTCAGATTGAAGTAAAAGCTGCAAAAGAGTTGGTCTATGCTCAATTCAAAGTCAAAAAAGGAAAGCAATCTCATCATCTACTTCTCGCAGCACAGGCCAATTTCGATCACCTGGGTGCTTACAAGGGAATCACAGGATTAGTGCAACGAATTTCCACGATTTCTTCCTCCACAAAATATGAAGGACATTCAGAAATACCATTGAGTAATCATAAAGAGTCGCTGGTTATTGTTGATATAGAAAAGGGTGCGTTTATAGCTTCCAATCAGCCTGCCCTAGAATTGTTCGTCTGTGATGCCGAACAATTAAAACTCAAACATTTGAGTGAGGTCTTCACAAACTTTGATCTGACCAAGTATCGAAATTTTAGGGCTAATTCAGGAACGGATGTCGATTTTGTATTCAAGCAGAAAATAGATGTAAGTGAGGGTGAACAGTTAGATGTGGTAATCTCTGTAAGACCATTGTTGATCGGAGGTGGGCAGTTTTGTCAGTTTATCATCAAGGACATGACTCCGCAAATTCTTCAAGATAAAATTGAAAAACTTCAACAGAATATTTTGAAAAAGACCATTTCTGGAGAGAGTGATGTAGAGGTATTGAAGTATATATGTTCGAGTTTTGAAGAGATATTTCAAGGGTCGTATTGTACTTATTTAAAGTACGATGCCAAACATGAAGCATTGAACTCTTATGTTTCTTCTGGAATGCCAAAGTACTATACTGATGCCATTAAGGACGTTAAAATTGGTCCCGATGTTGGAGCGTGCGGTAGAGCAGCTTTTATAAAGAAAATGGTATTCATGTCTGATATTTTGAACCATCCCAACTGGAAACCGTGGTTGTCGGTAGTCACACCCACCGGGATGAAAAGTTGCTGGTCAGTTCCAGTGCTTACTGGGAATAGAGAAGTTCTGGGTACCTTTTCGGTATATTATAAAACACAGAAACTTCCCAAAAGGCGGGAGATTCGATTGATTAATCAGCTGGCCTATGTTATTGGGCTGATGGTAGAGAAAGTAAATAATGAGGAAAGAGCGGCGAGCAGTGAATCAAGATATCAAAGCTTGTTAGATGATTCTCCAGTCGGTATAGCCATACATCGAAAGGGAAATGTTCTCTTTATGAACCGGAGTGCAAAAGAGCTGCTGAATTTAAGTGATAGGGACCTGTCAGTAAATGGTTATCAAAATTTGCCTCAGTCTTTCATTGATTGTGTGACCAGCAATAAGGTGCTGAAATCCAGAAAAAAGTCGACATTTCAAGAGTTTGAAATTGAAGATGCGAAAGGGGATCCGCACTATGTAATGATGAAAGCCAATAAGGTTCAATTTGATGATGAGGATGCCATGCAGGTTGTATTTCATGACATTACTCCGAGGAGAACAGCAGAGGATAAATTACGCGATAGTCAAGAGCAGTTTGAGTTGGCCATCAGCGGTTCTAGCGCTGGTATTTGGGATTGGTACGATATTGAAAAGGGGAAGGTCTGGTGGGCACCTAAAATCTACGAACTTCTTGATTACCAGGACACGTCGAAGCAACCTGACTTTGATGAGGTCGGACAATTTATTCATCCTCAGGACAGAAAAGAGACCTTTGATAAATTACATAAATACCTTGACAGCCGAGGGGAGTTTTCGGTTGAGTTTAGGCTACTCAGAGGTAATGGAGATTATGGGTGGTTTTTTTGCAGTGGACAGGCCGTATGGGATAAGGGAGGAAGAGCTACCAGAATGGTGGGTTCCATTGTCAATATTCATGAGCAAAAATCCAGTCAGGAACTATTGAAGTCAAGAGAGCAACTGCTCAATAGAACTGGTAATCTTGGAAAAATAGGAGGGTGGGAACTGGAATTGGAACAAATGAATTTAACCTGGACGGATCAAACCTATTACATCCATGAATTGGATTTGGGCAATACACCCACAGTAGAGGAAGCTATTAATTTTTATCATCCCGGGGATAGAAGCACAATTAGGGAAGCAGTTGAAAATTGTATAAAAGGAGAGAATTTTAGTCTCAAGTTACGGTTGATCACTGCTCGTGGAAACTTGCTTAGAGTCAAGGCGGAAGGTTATCCCGAATTTAAAGGAAAAAAGGTGGTGAAAATTGTAGGAGCGTTCCAAGATATCACTAGTTCGGAATCACAACAGCTGGTGATACAGGAAAGTGAGAGAAAATTGAAAATGGCCAACAAAATTGCTCGAATTGGACATTGGCAGTGGAACTTGAATGATAATAGTGTTTACTGGTCAGATGAGTTGTTTGAAATACTGGGTGTGGACCCTGATCAGAAGCCGAATATGGAATATATAGAAAGGATTATCCATCCAGCTTATCAGGCAAAATATTTTGATTACATGCTGCATTCGTTAAAGAATGAAGAATTGGAAGCCCGAGATATTGCCATTGTTAGGCCTAACGATGGCAAACTCAAGTATATAAGTGTACGGTCAGTCAATAGCTTTGATCAAACCGGACGAATAGAAAAAACTCTAGGGACTGTACAAGATATTACAGATCGGAAAGAGCTTGAAATTTCGCTAAACACGCAAAACAAACATATTAGAATTCAACATGACCTTAGTCAAACTGCGGCTAAGGCTAATAACAACTGGTTTCTTGTTCATTCGTTTTGTCAGGTCTTGGTCAAAGAAATTGGATATGATTGGGTGTGGATTTCGAGCCAGGAGAATTTGGCTTTAGGTCAGGTTTGGCCGGTGGCTCATTGTATTCATGAATCCTATCAGAAAAATGACCAGTTTAATGATTTGTTAAAGTACGAAAAGGACGGTCCCATGTCAGATGTCATTACTGGCAAATACGATTACCTCATTTGTGATTTAACCAAGGAAGGTAATACCTATTCGGAATGGAGGGAAATGGCAAAAAGTTTCAACATTCATACGGCTATTTACTTACCTTATTTCCATGGGGATGAAATTATTGGAACCGTCAATATTTATTCTTGTCTACCCACTGACATTGGGGAAGAGCGAATATCCTTCTTAAGGCAATATGCAGACAAACTTGGTAGTAGCACCTATGCGCTAGAACTGAAGAAAAATAAGGAAGAACTGAATGATTTCAATAAATTATTGGTGGATTCTTTGCATGTGGCTTCGGCCAAGCTAGACAAGCATAGTGGTCAAATCATATTTACAGGAGATACCAAGGCACTTGTTGGATATACCGAAAAGGAACTGGTCAATTTGATGTCTGATATCGAAAAGCATTTTTATGCTAGTGATATTATGAAATTTGAGCAGGAAATGGAGAAGTCTCGAGAGAATAAGGGCTACTTCAATTTCGATTTCAAGTTTAGAAATAAAGAAGGACGATTCGTTTGGATCAACGCTATTGGAAAAACCTATTGGCAGTTTAATGCAATCAGAAAGATTGTCGGAATTTTGATAAATACTGACGAAAAAAAGGCTGCAGAAATGAACCTAATGAAGGCTCAAATCATGGGTGGAGACAAGGAGAGGGAACGGATTGCTCAGCAGTTGCATGATGGACTGAGCCAACTATTGACCGTAGCAAGTATGGGATTGTCCTCCCTTAAAAAGTCCCTTGGACCAATGACGGTTGAGAAAGAGGAACTTCTCGATGAGACTATGGATTTGGTGAATACGGCAATAGTGGACTCGAGAGAGTTGTCGCATGAATTAATGCCTGCTAAGGTGAAACGGGGGCTTGTGCCAGCAATCAATTCTTTAGTTAATAGACTGAAAAAAACGGTAGAGGCTAAAATCACCTTCTTTCATCATAACACGGATAAAAGGTACAGGTCAGACATTGAGACCAACTTCTATTACATCATCAATGAGGCAGTTAACAATATCTTGAAACATGCTCAAGCTACTAAAGTAGAAATACAATTGTTGGAGATAGATGATCTTCTCGTGCTTATGATCGATGATAACGGAGTTGGTTTCGATTTGAATGCAAAAAGTAGTGAGGATGGAATTGGTTTGAGTAATATCAAGAGTAGGGTGCTAAGTATTAATGGTGAGCTGACCATAGAATCAAAAAATGGTACTCAAATTTTGATAGAAATTAGATTAGAACCCGATCACACTAGAGAAGTCGAAGATGTTCCCAATGATCAGCAGAAACTGGTAGTGTAATTGACTTTTGTTGCTGAAAATAAAAATAACCTAGCATAATATAGGTGATCTAACCTATTGAATGATAGACTCTTAATGAGTATATTGATGTAAGAGCTATAAGTAACCTTGATGAATAAAAAATTTAACTCCATGAGTGATTGTATACCCGATTGGTTGGCGGAATCGACAGCTAATTTAGTTGTACTGTTAAATCAGTCAGGTGATTTTGTATACTCCAATAACGCTTTTTTGAATGCCATTCAAATAGGAATGAGTAATATCGTTGGGTTGCAGTTTAATACAATTCTACGTAACTCACTTCAGACTTCATTCGAGGATATTTTCAATTATTGTTCACAAATTGAAAATGGAATGAAGTCTATTGATCTAGAATGTGAACTTCCTGACGGGGATGTCATGCGATCTTCATGGGAGTTTAAAAATGTGAATATAGATGGAGCTGAGCTTGTCGTAGGAATAGGCAGAACGATAGCTGATTACAACGTTAATTCCCCAGATCATCCCGATTTGAATATATCAAGAGCGGTAAGCGGAAATGCACTTGTATCAATTACAGATCCTCGCGGAAGAATCACAATGGTCAATGATAATTTTTGTAGATATACCAGGTTTGAAAGATCAGAGTTGATAGGGCACCGCCATCAAGAAGTGTTCAAGGATCTACATAGTAAAGATTTTTGGAAGGAAATGATAGAGACCCTTCGAAAGGGACAGGCCTGGGTGAATGAGGTCAATCTCAAGTCGAAATATGATGAGAGTTTATGGTTTCATACTTTCATTAATCCGATTTACGACATCAATGGAAATCTAACTCAACTGCTACACATCCAGTTCAATATTACTGCGCATAAAAGACTTGCGGAAGAAAAAATCGATTTGTTTAGAAAGTATAAGAAGATTACTGCCAATTTACCCGGTTTCGTCTACCAATATCTTTTACAGACCGATCACTCTCACTATTTCCCATTTGTAACTGAGGGTGTTGCTGAACTTTATGGCTTGCCAGCAGATATATTAAGAATAGACGCAAGTCCAGCGTTTGGCAAAGTTCATCCAGATGATTCGGAAGAATTTAGAAGATCAATTCGACATTCTGCGGATCATCTCACGCTGTGGAATCACAAATTTAGAGTTTGTCGTTCAGAAAACGATGTGGTGTGGGTACAAGGGATTGCCACCCCGGAGAGATTGGAAAATGGTAATGTGGTTTGGCATGGTTTCAACTATGATATCACAGAAAAGAAATCATCTGAAGAACAATTGCTCAAACATCAAAAACAGTTGGATGAAATAGCCTTTATCCAGGCACATGAGTTTAGAAGACCAGTGGCCAACATGCTTGGTATATTTGACATTTTAGTACTGGAAAGTAAAAAGGAACAGAAGAATGTGAAGCAGATTGAATATTGGCTCGAACTGATGTATGAATCGGTTAAGCAGACTGACGAGATCATAGCTCGCATAGTGAACAAAACTGCGGAGGAAGAAGAACTTATGGAATTGGAGCGTTAATATAGAAGAACTGCTAGATCTTGAGTATATTCATTTTGAATTTGATTAATTATGCAATCTTTGCTTCAAGAGATTCGGAAGTGTGAAATTTGTAAACCTCATTTGGGTCATACTCCTAGACCTGTCCTAAACGCAAGCGAGTCAAGTAAGGTGCTAATAATAGGTCAGGCTCCTGGTGCCAAAGTGCATGAAAGTGGAGTGCCTTGGGATGATAAGAGTGGTGAGAACCTAAGATCATGGCTAGGTATTGATCAGATTAGCTTTTATGACCCAGATAAAATTGGAATTGTTCCCATGGGATTTTGTTATCCCGGTAAAGGGAAGTCAGGAGATTTACCTCCTAGGCCTGAGTGTGCTCCTCAATGGCATGAGTCTTTACTAAATGAGTTAAAAGAGGTTCGGTTGACACTTCTTATTGGACAATACGCACAAAATTACTACTTGGGTAATAGAGTGAAAAAATCACTGACTGAGACCGTTAAGCATTATGAAGACTACCTCCCTGACTATTTTGTCTTGCCGCATCCATCTCCACGCAATAACATTTGGCGTGCAAAAAATGACTGGTTTGATAGGGATGTATTGCCAATGTTAAAAGAACAGATTAGCCTAATTCTATAGACATAGATTCCCTATCTAATACTCAACCTTTTGATTTGTTTGTTGTTTCCCTGTTGAACGGCTACCAAGTAAATACCAGATTGAATCTCGCCTCTAATGTTCAGGTGAATATCAGAAATACCCAAAGAAGGAGTAGTTTCTTCCATATGTACAAGGTTTCCCGAAAGATCGAATAATGAAATTTGAATGATGGAATTTTCATCATGGCTCGCGAACCTTACGTTTACATTATTCGAATGGGCAGGATTAGGAAATACAGATACCTCAATGCTGGATTTGTATCCTTCATTATTGACTGTTACAGGAGCATGGACGTTTCTGGTACCATCATAATCTACCTGAACCAATCTATAGTAGGATAAGCCGTAGTAAGGCTTATCATCTACAAATTGGTAGTCTATAAATTCATTGGTTGTTCCATTTCCGTCTACCATTCCAATAACTTCATAATTCTCACCATTTGAGGATCTTTGAACTTCAAAGTATTCGTTGTTCAACTCAGAAGAAGTTGTCCAGTCGAGCTTAACCTGATTATCTGATAGATCAGCTGTAAATCTTACTAGCTCTACAGGAAGGGCAACCGTAGTAATTCCTCCGAAAGAAAAAGTACTGGATGAAAAATCTGATGCTGTTTGAGAGGTAATGGATCCGTTGGATTCATCTCCAGCAGGAGAACCGCCCAGGTTTACCCATTCATTTGCTGTAGGCCCGTTGTATATGGCTATTCTTACGTCTTCGATAACTTGTACACTCATGCCTGAAATTACACCTAACTCCACAATAGCAGTGTTGCTACCGCTAGGAGTAATCGTCCATGAATTGAGCGTGCTGATTTCAACCATGGCACCATAACCTGCATTGGTGGTAATGTCAATAGTTTGGCCGCTGTTGGAATTAGAGGAGAAATATTCAGCAGTCCAATTTTGACCACCTGTGCCTACATTTTCTATACGGGCGTATCCAAATCTAGCACTATTACCAACCGGAAAGGTAAAGTTTGCGCTGGCTGCAATTGCATTTTTGGTCAATGGGCCCTCTACATAACTTCCTGAACTCCCTCCAGCAATGGAAGCGGTTGATGTCAAGGTCAAGGAGTTGCTTCCATCTGTTTGTATGTTTTGGGAGGTAAGGGTCAATAGACCATCCACTTCCACGTCGTTTCCGCCGTCGATTATACTTAGGTCACCTGATGATTTGTTGACGGAAAGTCGGTTGAATGACTCGGCTCCCGTAAAGTCACCTGAAATGGTTTGATTCCCTGTGCCATCGGCAGTAAATGTTGTAGTGGTGGCGTCTACGCTAAAGGTGCCTGAGGTTTTTGTGATATTCTGAGCGAAATTAACATTACTTGAATTGGCTCCTGATATTGTACTTGTACCTCCAATCGTTAAATCACCTTCAAGGTCAATAGTGCCATTCGTGCCCAACACCAACGTGCCTCCGTTGAGTATTAAATCACCAAGTATAATTAGATCATTGTTACCAAGGTCAAGCGTACCTGCAGTTAAAGTCACATCGCCATTCACAGTAAAGGTGGTGTTCGTTCCTAAATCTAATGTGCCGTTGGTGAGCGTCATATTACCCAGAACTTCTACACTTACATTAAAATCATTATTAAGCGTTGTGCCACCTCGAAGTTCCAAATCATTACATATGGTAATATCTGTATTGGGAAATGATTTTGTGCCTGTGCCATCGATCAAAAGGTTTCTAAGATTAGCTATTTGATCAGGGAGGGTGTAATCGTCGTTGTCATTGAAGGCTAGTGTACCTCCGGTTGAGCAGTTGAAGAAGTCATCATAAATACCTGCCGGCAAATTGCCTCCTCCAGAGATTACTAATGTTCCCGAACCCGACACTCGTCCGAGTCTGGCGTTAGTAGCAGAAGCCGAGACAGTTAAAGTTCCATCAATTACTGTTTTGTAAGCCAATAGGTCAGGACCATCCATGATGATTTCATCTCCGGCCAAAATATCTACTATCGCACCTCTAGGGGCAGAATTAGTGTCCCAAGAACCATCCGTGGTCCAGTTGCCTGACCCTCCAGCTACATTGGAAGTTACGGTCTGCACCTGATTGGGTATAGCCCCATCAACACCGGCTGTATAGTCACCACCAATTCCCGAATCACCTGTGGCGCTGATTACATCAAAAGAAAGTGTATTGCTACCATCTCTGGATTGATAGTTGAATCCGGTTTCAAGTTTGTTCCACGAGTCAGAGGCGTCTGGAAGTAGACGGGCTGTATTATAATCATTCAGTGTAAAGGGAGAGGTTACATAGGCATCCGAACCGAAATAAGTGAAAGTCAAATTACCAATAAAATCAGTCATTCCAGATGAAGTCACCTCCCAATAGTATTGAAGTACATTGTCTTGATCAACAAACTCTGGTGAGTCAACATCCTCTTGTACATTGGGGTGCGGCTCATCGGCAGCTCTAATGGCAATGGTAGCATTGGTTTCGCTGTTTTGCGTTAAGGTAACAACGACCGGGGTGTACTTGTCTCCAGAGCCTATAGGGTAAGTGAAGGCGCTAGCAGCTGTTCCATTGTATACTTTGATGACACCCGCATCGGTAAAACTTCTCCTGGTTTGTACCATTTTTGATGAAGAAAAACCACCACCACTGGCATCAAAGAAAACTGCATCTTCGTTCATTGTCAATTGAAAACCTTGAATGTCTAGTGATCCCGTGTGCAATCTTACTTGTTCTGTGATGATTATATCATTGTTGAGTGTGACATCTGATGAATTTTGAACCTGAATTCTACTGAATGTACCAGCACCAATTACATCCTGCGGAGAAGATCCAGCTAATACAATTCCGCTATTGCTTTTTGTCCCGTTGGTATTTGTATGAATGGCTGTATTTGTAACAGTACCTGAGACGGTAATGTCATTGTTGTTGTCGTCTAAAGTTCCTGAGGTAATGTTTAGATTGTTTTGGATAGTAAGATCACTCGATCCTGCTAGTTGAACTGTGTTGGCACTTGTTTTATCCAAATTGTAAAAGGTTGTTGTACCTGTAATGACTTGAGTTCCTGATCCATTGAAGGTTGTGGTATTGGCATTGGGTGTAAACGTACCATTATTTGTAAAATCTCCGGCGATTGTCAATCCTAACCCAGAAGCATCCATAGTAGTATTGGCCTCAATGGTTAAATCATTGCTTATGGTCAGTGGAGTATTTAACAAGCTCAAAGTAGGATAATCAGATGTGCCAGAAGAATTATCAACAATAATATCATATAGGCCAATGAGACTCTTTATTGATAGGTCTTCGGTTCCTGAAGCTGTAGAGGCATCGCCGAACTGAATGGATGTGCCTGTACCCACGGTGTAGGTGTCAGGATCTAGATACAATGATGCAACAGAGGCGTTTGACAAGTGATTTGAAATAGTAATAGTCCCACCGGAAAAATTAAAAACACTTCCTGTTCCGTAAACCGCAAACATTGGTTTGATCGTACTTGGGGAACCTCCTGTATTGTTACCAATGACTGCAGTACCTCCAGCTTGGTTGTAGCTTAGTATGCCTCCGGAGGTATAAATCGACTCTCTAATTTGTGATCCTACCAGCAGTTGTGCTGTTCCACTTAGGTTTATACTTGCTGAGCCTGAACTAGAGTATTGGATGTAATTGTTGTTGCCTCCATCCATATCTAGTATACCTGTTCCGTCTAATATAATGGCTCCGTCTAAGGTAATGCCCAAGTCATCTCCCAGGACTGTGATAGTTCCAGCACTAATTTGCAGGGTTGCGGAAGACGGAATATTGAAGTCTGTGTCATTCGTTTCATTTGTCAATACGATATCATTAGTATCTCCGATGTTGGTGTCATTAATGATTAATACTCCATTTTGAAGTTCGATGGGCTGAATAGTAGCTGTAGGAGTGCTTAGTGTAAAATCATCATTGAATGTGAATGAATAGGTCTGATCACTACCCTTGTTTTGAACGATTCTGTAGAGGTCAGGGGTCGAGGTGGAAGTCCGAGCATAGTTGTTATCAGTTTCTCCTTGAAGTTCTAATATCACTCTTGGCCTTGCATTGTCCGCATTATACAGATCAAAACTATGGCCATTTCCAGCGCCGTGTATAATGTTACCCTTAAGAATCAAGGTATGCTCTAGGTCAACTGCCGCATCTGCAACAATCAAATCACGATCCTGTGGATTCGTAAATGGATCTTCGGTAAAATCGATATCTCCGTTCACTGTCACTGTCACTGCAGAACCACTATTAGGAAATTGAAAAGTTCCGCCTACCCAGGTGCCAATTCTTAAGTCTTCGCCGATGGTCATATCCTGCGCAGGAATAATTGTTCCATTTCCTTGTACCACCACGTTGGCGTTGGTAGTAATGTTTTGATCTATGGTATAAGTTGCAGATTCCACCATCAGGTTGGGTATGGGAGTAGGAATGTTGTTGAGCGTGGAAGTTCCTCCAAAGTACAGATAGTAAGCATCTGTATTTTCTCCAAAATCGCCGAAGTCACCATTGGCGGTAATAGCTAGGGTCGCATTGAAGGAGATCATCCCCGTTCCTGATACTAACCCCAAATTATAAGTACCTGCAGCCAAAAACTGTAACCTTGGTAAATCTTCAGAGGCCGCATCAGGATAGGTAGTGTAGTCGTGATCGAAAATCACTGCGCCTAAGTTATTGATGCCACCATATGTATTTACGCGGTGAGAATCTCCTGCGCCATCAGATTGAATAACAACAATACTACCTGCAGTAGGCACTTCTTGCGTTCCGGATCCATCTTGCACATTTCTTGACCAAGTGGAAGCTGTGTTAAAATTTCCGTCTTGTCGTGAATAATAGATGTTGGGAGCGCCAGCGAATCTAGCTACACGCCCGGCAGTATAATTAGCTTCCTCCAGAGTGAAACCACCTCCTCCGTCATTATCAAAAGTGATTGTATTTGACCCCGTATTTAAATTACCCTGAATTTCACTTGAACGTGTAAAAGGTGATGAACTCAGTACTTTTCCGGGAACATAATTGGCTTCATCAGAGGCGTCATCATCTGAAGTAGCGTAGGTAAAGGAATATTGAACGGTAGGGGCTACTGTGAAGTCACTCGGTTCTACATTCCAATAATAGGATAGCGCATTTCCACCACCAGAAGCAGTTGTTGTTAGTACTTCGTCAGCAATTGAAATAGTTACATAGCCATCATCTGCAGTTGGAAAGTTGCTGAAAGTAGCAGAGACCGGTGTGTACCGAACGGTTGCGTTTGCATCGGTTCCTATTGGGAAAACTAGTGTTTCGTTCGCATCGACATACATTTTTAGACCGCCATCTGATGCGCTACCAGACAGTTGAATAAATCTGTTGTTGGATTGGCCAGAAATGCTGGCGCTTGCTCCTTCAAATGTCAATTGATTCGCATTTATATCAAGAATTTGATTTTGACTAAAAGTCAACGTGCCAGTAACAGCCTGATCTGCAGTCATGTCAACATTGTTGGATGCGTCATTCAAATTAATGTTTCCAAAGATGCCATTTCCGTCCCCGTTCACGGTATAATCTGCCGAGCCACCACTAAACTCTAATGCACCAGTTCCAGTACTTTGAAGCGTTCCTGAGTTAGTCAAGGTGTTTTGAACAATGATATCTTGATTGCCATTGTCAAAGGATGCTCCAGGTTGAACCACAAAAGAATTGCTAACGGTAAGGTCTCCACTGTTAATTGTTTTGAGCCCGGTTCCCGAGGCTACAACATCATAGAAATCTCCGTATGTTCCGCCCAAAGAAATGGTTTGGCTAGCATCTCCTGAGAATGTGGTCGTATTGTTGCCACCTTGTGTGTAAGTGGCTCCTGCTGGTATATTAAAATTTCTACCTACAGTCAAGTTATTGCCATTCATTCGCACTTCAGTGCCACTGGATAAGATTAAGTCATTGCTGACCACGATGTCAGATTCGAAATCCACGAATTCATCAAAATCTTCCGTAATTGTCAGGTTATAAAAATTAGGGGTAAACGATATTTCAAAGCCTTCGCCCAATAGCTGATCAGTATCAATGTCAATTTCTATGGTTCCTCCTGTAACACTATAGTTTCCTTCCGGTACGTTGATGTTTATACCATTAATAAATCCTGCAGTCGTCCTCTCATTGATATCCTTGAATATGATACTACCACCGGACATCACGAATACCGCATTGTTTGATTCATAGTCGAAAATTCCCAAATCTGTGTCCCAAGTGTTTCCTCCTTGAGTAGTACCCGTAAAGGTTAATACGCCTCCTGTTTGCTTGTAAACAATATTGGCATTGGTTCCTCCAATATTTCTGAGCTGAGGTACGTCCATAGAACCTCCTTCAATGATCAATTCTGGAGACCCAAATTGAGAATAAAAAGTACCTGGTCCATTTCGAGTTTCATAGGTTCCATCTGTCAATCTGAATTGTCCGATAATATTGAGCGATTGCTGTCGCCCTGTAGGACCTTGAACACCCGATATATCTCCAGCAGTCAGATCTGTGTCAATCGCAATGATATCCAGTTCGTCATCACACGTTCCCCAAACAAGTACGTTGGGTCCATTTATCCATAAGGCTCCTTCAGCTGGGATAAGCCAAGAACCATTTCCTCCTCCGCCTATATTTGTATTACCTTCAGACATAGAAGGAATGAAGGTTTCTCCTGTTAGTTCGAGTGTACCATTCTTGATATATATAGGTTTTCCTAAATAGTTGCTGGCCTGTCCAGGAAGGTTTCCGATTTCATTTCTACCAAAAACTCTAAAATGACCAACTGCAGTAGGGTTTACTGTCAGTACATACGTCTGATCAGTTCCCTTGTCGAGCATGAAGTCATAGAAGTTGGTCGTATTATTACAAGTCAAGGTATTGTCTGTTTGGCCAGTAAAGCGAACTGTAACAGCATCTCCATTTGTAGGAAAAGTGTCGAAGGCGTAACCAGTCAAATTAGAAAAATTGACCACTCCATTATTCGTAAAATTTCCATATAAATTTAGTCGATGGAAAGTGTCGTGATAGTTAGCCGAGCTTGTTGGTACACCAATGTTCCCAGTTCCAACCGATATTTCACCCGTTGCTGCCACCGTCAAATCTCCATATACATCGATGACCAATCTGGTAGTGCTGGCGTCATTAATCTGGAAATCACCCTGAGTGATTGTAAGATTGTTGTTAATGGCAATATCGCTGGTTACGATGAGGTGTTGCGCATTAGAGTTAAAGTTCAAGACTAAATTATAGAATGATGTTAAGCCTGATGCTGAAGTCAAAGAGACGTCACCAGCCCCATAGTACTCAACAGTGCCAGCTCCAGCTCCAGCACCTGTAAATACACTGGCATCAGTGATGGTGGGAAGTATATCGTCACTTAATCTTATAACACCAGATCCTTCGAGATTAGAAATTGTACCATGTCCGGTACTGCTGCCAAAATCCAAGGTGCCATCTACGACCAATTGAGTAAGAGTTCCTGAAATATCCCCATTGCCTACTGTCACTGTTTTTCCAGACAAAATCGTAACAATATCTGTAGCCGCAGTAGGAGAGGTGTCTGGTGTAAGTCCATCAGGGTTGTTATAGATGGCTCCAGCCGGGTCTAATGTCCATGTATTGGTGTCAGACCAGTCTCCAGAGTTGATGACATACCATTTTTTGGCCGTTGAAGGAACTCCAAGTGTGAAATATGCACTTGCCATTTCTGCATTAGTAAGGGTAAATCGAATTCTATTGCCATTGAAAACGGGCGATGTGACCATTCCAGCCTGAAAGAAGTCTCCTGTTGTTCCAAAACGAGCCAATAGGCTAAAGTCTGTCGCGGTGAGTCCGCTGACATCGGTATAAAGCCCTGACTCGACGATATCAAATTCTATAATAGCTCCAGAGGTTCCAGTTTTCTCTAAATACCATATACGATTATATCGCTCGGTATCTAAGATTCCGGTTAGGTCGGCAGATGTTGTGCTAAGGTTACTGTTATCGTGTCCTACATAAATGTGATCATTATTAGCCAATGGGGCAGCGCCATTTTCTGAAAGATATACTGTTCCACCTTCGCCGGTTGTGGCATCATGAGATTCCGTATTCAGCTGACCAATTCCAACTAGATTATACCTGTAATTTGAAGTTGCTCCAGAATAGTGATCATTGGCTCCAATTGAAATTCCAAATTTTTCTGAGTAGTAGTTCTCCACAACTCTGTTTTCGCCATCATTTAGCACCACATCATAATAAATGATTTCACCAAGGTAACCGTTGAAGTAATTTGAGCTAGAGGCGTCGCTTCCTATTTTTATCTGAACGGCGTTGTGATCGCCTATGGTTGTAGGGATAGAAGTATTGTTTGTATAAACCACACCATCTAGCGTCAGTGAAATTTCGGCGGGTCCAGCAGCTCCATTATATGTACAGCTTACGATATGGCTTTGACCAGCACTAATTGAGGATGCCGGACTTGATACCGTATAGGTTGAAGATCCATTGTTAATCCCGAAGGTCATGCTTCCATTGGCCGCAATATAGACGAAGAGGCCGTTGCTGCCATCGCCTTGTTGGTATATATATTGCAAACTTCCAACTGTCGAAGGTTTGATGACCATCATCATGGTTCTTGCATTAATGGTTGTGGCTGGACTGATGTTATTGGAAGGATCAGACAGGTCTAGGAATTCGTTGCTAGCCGCAGTAAATAGTACACCTGGTTCAGTATTTGTACCAATACTGGCTGCAGCATCAAATATCGGATTGGTTGCTGTGCTGTTGTTTGTGGCGTCGTTGCTGTTAGCCTGATCAGTCCAGGTGGTTATGTTATTAGTTCCATCATAGGTCAGGCCTTTATCAGAGCGAAGCCAGAAAACAATATTACTTGCCGGCGAATTGACCCCACCAGGACCAGTTTGGGCAATTGCGCTGCATGCATAACAAATTAGTAGAATCAATGCTATACCTACCTTTCTCCTTTTCATACTCCTTTTTCCTTTTCAAGTAATTCAATACACAAAACAAGATTATTCTTGATTCGGGTACATCCGTAATCTTCTCTAAATACAAAAAACAGATATTCTCCTAACACTCTAGGAGGATTTCCTATGAAAGCCTAAGATTTTTCGACGAATGATTTTTTAATTGTATTATTCTAATATTTGTTGATGTATTTCAAATGTATTATTGTATTATTAGAACTGTGTAGTGACGATGTTATTTGAATCTGAAAGTCAAATGAGTGTTTTGTTGATCACTAATAAGTGCAAAAAAAAACGAGGAAAACCAAAACCTCGTTTTTTTTATTATGAGAAAAATTACTGATTGAATTTCGTTTAACCCAATCATGTAATGGCCGCTGACTGATCTCAAATGTTAGCAAAAGAAAAGCCAGCAAATTGGATGTTAAATGTTAGACTTCTTAATCTATAAGACTGCAACGCTCATAAGCTTGCTTGATATCAAGTCGGATACATCGTACATGTATCAACAAATTGAGAATTTAACCTTTAACACACCCAAAACAGCCTTTAATAAAGAACCCCCTATGCTTTTTATTGCCCCTTATTTCAGCATAAACATGCCTTTTTGAGTAAACTTGAACTTTCCCCCATTTAATATCATGACTTTCAAAAAAGGCAAAATTTTATTGTTGAAATGAGGTAGATTACCATTCATTTCGACATTAAATACCGAGAAAAATAAGTGTCTTTTTTGCGACAATTTCAAGTTAATTTTTCAAACAAAATTTTATTTTGTAAATACATAGTATGACAACTTTTTGATTTGTTGTAAAAGGATAATTTTCGTCATTTCAACGAAGAGTAGAATATAATTCTTCTATTCGGGGTATAAACAAAGGATTTTTCTAATTTTAGCGTATTTATTCCGATGGATATTTTGGAGATCTTCGAGATGCTTAGTTTTGCTAAGAATAAAAATGGTAACCTATGTATTGGGAAAAGTATAGTAGACAAAAGATAAGGGATGTGGTTTTTGAGGGTATTGGAAAGAATCTTAATTATCGGGATTCTCCACCCATAGGATTGCCTGCTTCTTATTTAGACCCAAAGGTGTTTTATTCAGATGCTCCCTTTTTAAGTGAGGCCCCATTCATGAGTACAATGGTAGCAAACCCAAATCATATAGGTTGTCATACCATGGGGGATTCTGAACCGGTGTTTAGCGGTACGCAAGCTATAGAAAGAGAGCTAATCGAAATTTGTGCGACTCAAATTTTTGGAGCCAAACCAGATACTGTAGATGGTTATGTGGCTTCTGGAGGAACAGAAGCTAACATTCAGGCTTTTTGGGTATTGAGAAACTATTTTATCCAGGACTTAGGAGCGAGTCATGAGGAGATCGCTATGGTTTATTCTTCGGATGCTCATTACTCCATGCCAAAAGGTGTTAACCTTCTTAATATAAAATCTATTCGCGCTCAAGTGGATGAAAAGTCACGTTTGATAGATCTGGTTAAGCTTGAAGACTCTTTAAATAAAGCGAAGGAATCGGGAATCAAGTATTTTATTCTGGTTATGAACATGTCTACTACCATGTTTGGTTCTGTAGATGATATGGATGCTGCGATAAATTTATTTCAGTCCATGGATCTGAATTTTAAGATACATGTGGATGGAGCTTATGGAGGGTTTATATATCCGTTTTCTGCGAAAGATGAATTGTATTCTTTTCAAAATGAACATGTGTTCTCGTTTTCCTTAGACGCCCATAAGATGCTGTTGTCGCCATATGGTACGGGGATCGTCCTTATTAAAAAAGGCTATATTGAATATGCTATGACGGAGGAGGCCAATTATGTTAAGGGTAAGGACTATACCTTAATTGGTAGTCGATCAGGTGCCAATGCTGTAGCTATATGGATGATTCTGAGAGCATATGGTTCTGAAGGGTGGACGTCTAAAATTGCAGAACTATTGGACCGCACCGACTGGCTTTGTGAGCAACTCTCAAAACGAAACATTGCGTATTTCAGACATCCAAAAATGAATATTGTAACCATGAAACCTGACCTCATAGATCGCGAATTGGCAGAAAAATACTTCTTAGTTCCAGATGATCACGACGCTCCAGCTTGGTGGAAGATAGTGGTGATGGATCACGTTACTGAAGGAGTACTGGATCACTTTTTACAGGACTTGGATAAATCTCTGGAGAATGCATAAAAAATCTATTTTGATTGGAGCGATTTTAGGAATGTTGTCAGTAGTCATTGGAGCCTTTGGTGCTCATGGCCTGAAAGACACTCTGGTGTCAAATGGACGGCTAGATGTATTTGAAACAGCTGTCAAGTACCAGATGTATCATGCACTTGCCCTGTTGTTTACAGGTATTCTGGCGGATAAGCTAAAAGGCAGCTGGGTACCAAGGGTAGTTATTTGTTTTTTGACAGGAGTCATCATCTTTAGTGGCTCGCTTTATTTGTTGAGTATTACCAATATAGGTTTTTTGGGTGCAATTACGCCAATAGGAGGTATACTCCTTATAGCCGGTTGGGTATTTGTAATTCTTGGTGTTGTTAAGTCAAACGCATAAAAAAAGCTCAAAGGAATTCCTTTGAGCTTTTTTGAAAGGTTGACCTTTATCAAACATCCACCTTTGCATATTTTGCATTCTTTTCAATGAATTCACGTCTAGGAGCTACTTCATCTCCCATAAGTACGGAGAATAAATGATCTGCTTCAGCAGCAGATTCTATAGTCACTTGCTTCAAACTTCTGCCATCAGGATTCATGGTGGTAGTCCAGAGCTGCTCTGGGTTCATCTCTCCAAGACCCTTGTATCTTTGAAGTCCAACAGACTCTTCCTTGCCTTCTCCTGCCATTTCTTTAGTTACTCTTTCTCTGTCGTCCTCAGACCAAGCGTAACGTTCTTGCTTTCCTTTTTTCAATAGATAAAGGGGAGGAAGTGCAATGTATAAATAGCCATTGTCAATCAAATCCCTCATGTATCTAAAGAAGAAAGTTAATATCAAAGTTCTAATATGGCTACCGTCGATATCAGCATCCGTCATAATGATGATTTTGTGATATCTCAATTTTTCCATATTCAAAGCCTTAGGATCTTCTTCAGTTCCGAATTTTACCCCAAGTGCTGTGATCATGTTCTTAATCTCTTCGTTTTCGTAGATTCTGTGCTCTTGTGCTTTTTCTACGTTGAGGATTTTACCTCTTAACGGAAGAATGGCTTGAAATTTTCTGTCACGACCTTGTTTGGCCGATCCACCTGCAGAATCGCCCTCTACCAGGTAAAGTTCGCATTCTGCTGCATCTCTAGAAGAACAATCGGCCAATTTACCCGGTAAGCCAGTTCCTGACATCACGTTCTTACGCTGAACCATCTCACGTGCCTTTCGAGCTGCTTGACGGGCTTGTGCAGCTAATATTACTTTTTGAACTATCGCGCGAGCTTCCTTTGGATTCTCTTCCAGATAGTTGTTAAGGATTTCACTTACACTGGTGTCCACGGCACCCATGGCTTCAGAGTTACCGAGTTTGGTCTTAGTTTGTCCCTCAAACTGTGGTTCGGCAACTTTCACAGAAATAATCGCCGTTAGACCCTCTCTAAAATCATCTCCTACAATTTCTACTTTTGCTTTGTCGAGCAAACCAGACTTGTCCGCGTAAGATTTCAATGTTCGAGTCAGAGCTCGTCTAAACCCAGCTACGTGCGTTCCACCTTCTATGGTGTTAATATTGTTTACGTACGAAACTACATTTTCTGTGTATGATGTGTTGTAAGTCAGAGCCACTTGAACTGGAATGTCTCCTTTCTCACCCTCCATGTATACCGGAGTAGGGATTAGTTTCTCTCTTGATCCGTCCAGGTAGTTTACAAACTCAACCAATCCACCTTCTGAATAAAATTCTTCACCAATGAAGTTTCCTTCTTCATCTTTTTCTCTTTTGTCTGTAAGCTGGATTCTAATACCAGCATTCAGGTAAGAGAGCTCTCTTAATCTAGATGCTACCGTTTCATATTTATATTCACTTACAGTGAAGATCTCGGTATCAGGAAGGAAGTGAACAAATGTACCAGTGATATCGGTTTTGCCCGTTTCTTTTACTGAGTATTTAGGAATACCTTTTGAGTATTCTTGCTTGAAAATTTTACCACCTCTATGAACGGTGACTTCCAGCATTGAAGAAAGTGCATTCACACAGGACACACCTACACCATGAAGACCCCCAGAAACTTTGTAGGTATCCTTGTCGAATTTACCACCAGCATGGAGTACTGTCATTACTACCTCTAATGCCGAGCGTTTTTCCTTTTCGTGCATGTCGGTAGGAATACCCCTTCCATTATCAGAAACAGAGATGGAGTTGTCTTCGTTGATTGTTACTGTTATGGTATCACAGTGTCCTGCAAGAGCCTCATCAATTGAGTTGTCGACCACTTCCCATACCATGTGGTGAAGTCCTTTGAATCCAACGTCACCAATATACATGGCTGGTCGTTTTCTAACCGCTTCTAATCCTTCTAATACGGTAATATTACTGGCTGAGTAGTCTCCTTTTTGTGCTCCGCTGGCTTGCTTCTTTTCTTCGCTCATTTCACGTATTTATTAATCTTTGTTCAGGTACAGAATTTTGTTAAAAAGGCTGCCGAATGGTAACCAAGACAATATCCCAAAACGGGACTTGATTTACCCGAATAAAATCTGCCAAAAATACGAAAATCTAGCTGCCCAAATGGTGGTTTTTTTAACATTTTTGAGATTATGAAGGAGATAATTTTTTTGGTTGGGTAAATTGCGATAAATAAACTGATTTCGGCGAAATAAATACTGTTCATGCTTCACACCTCAAAGCAAGCCTCACTTAAAAAATACAATACTTTTGGAATAGAGGCAGTTGCTGAAAATCTTATAGAAGTTTCTAATAATCAGAATGTTAAAGAAGCAATGAGAGTCTCTGAAGAGCTAGGTGTTTCTCCTTTGATTTTAGGAGGAGGTTCGAATGTTTTGTTTACAAAACAATCTTATCCTCTGGTTATTATTAATAAACTCATTGGGATAGAAAAACAAAAGGAAGATGAGCATTTTGTTTGGATAAAATCAGGTGCGGGTGTGGTTTGGCATGATCTGGTTTTACATTGTATTGATCAGAGCTGGGGTGGAGTCGAAAATTTATCATTAATTCCAGGTACTGTTGGTGCGGCACCAATGCAAAATATAGGTGCGTATGGGGTAGAAATCAAGGAGGTGTTTGAGTCCTTAGAAGCAATCAATAAAAGTACGTTACAAGAAAAGGTATTTAGCAATCAGGAATGCCGGTTTGGCTATCGAGAAAGTATTTTTAAAAAAGAGGTTAAAGGAGAATATTTCATTACCTCCGTGACTTTGAAATTGACAAAAAAACATAAGCTGAATATAAGCTACGGCGCGATCAGTAAAGTGCTCAATAGCCAGGCTATAGAAACCCCGACTATTAAGCAGGTAAGCGAAGCCGTAATTCAGATTAGAGAATCTAAATTGCCGAACCCAACTAAAATTGGCAATGCCGGTAGTTTCTTTAAAAATCCCGTGATTAGCAATGATCAATTTTTAGAGTTAAAAAACGAATACCCTAATATGCCCAGTTATGATCAACCTAATGGAAAGGTAAAGGTGCCAGCCGGATGGTTGATTGAACAATGTGGTTGGAAGGGTTTTCGTGAAGGAGATATTGGGGTGCACAAAAACCAGGCACTAGTCCTGGTGAATTACGGCAATGGAACAGGTGCCGATATAAAGAACCTGGCATTCAGAATCAAAGATTCTGTAAAAGAGAAATTCAATATTGAGATTACACCAGAAGTAAATATCATTTGATGCTTTTTGGAAGCATTAGAGATTTGTATTATGCTTAAAATTTTAAAAATGACGCTACTGACTATTCTAGCAGCATTGTTTGCTGTTATTATTCTTGTAATGGTTTTTTTCAAAACTGCGCCTCAAATAGGAGGACAAGCTTCCGGAATGCGACATGATGAAATGGAAAAGTCCCCTCAGTATCGTGAAGGGAAATTTTATAATTCGGTTGAAACTGATACGGATTTTTCATTTGCGAAGACAGTCAAAGTCATGTATCAAATGGTTACCAATACTCAAGGTCGAGAGCCTGAAGAAAAGATTGAGACCTTTGCATTTGATGCTAAGCAGTGGGTTGCTAGGAACGAAGATGAAATTTTATTGAGTTGGTTTGGTCATTCTTCAGTTTTGATCAAAATAGATGGAAAGACTATTTTGGCTGATCCAGTTTTTGGAGAACGCGCTTCTATGTTTTCATTCATGGGGCCAAAGAAATTTGACTACAGTCATCATATGGACGTGAATCAATTGCCTGACGTAGATCTTGTAATAATTTCGCACGACCACTATGATCATTTAGATTATCCTACTATCACGCAATTAAAGGAAAAGGTAAAACTGTTTTATGTTCCACTAGGAGTGGCTTCTCACTTAGAAAGCTGGGGAGTCCCTACTGAAAACATAATGACATTTGACTGGTGGGATGAGCAGCTCCTCGATGGTAATATTAAATTGACATTCACGCCAACAAGGCATTTTTCGGGTAGAGGGTTGACGGATAATTTTACTACCCTATGGGGTTCTTGGGTGATAGAAGGGAGTAGTCAAAAAATGTATTTTAGTGGTGATTCGGGCTACTTTCCGGGATTCAAGGAAATAGGAGAAAAGTTTGGAGGGTTTGATTTAGCGCTTATTGAATGTGGTGCATACAACAAGGAAAGCTGGCCGGATATTCATATGCTACCGGAACAATCGGTGCAAGCTGCTTTGGATGTAAAAGCTAGAGTTGCCATGCCTATTCACTGGGGTAAGTTTAATTTGGCTCTACACCAATGGAAAGACCCTGTTCAACGGTTCATTAACGAGGCAATTAATAAAAGCTTAAGTACTCATACGCCAGTTGTAGGGGCTGTCATGATGGTTCCATCCGAAACTAAGGCTGAAGCATGGTGGAACGAATATAAATAAGCACCTATTGCCATAGCATTAAGGGAAATAGTAGCATGCAGATATCTAAATAGACAAGATAGTTCTGTTTTGTTCTTTTTTTGAGTAATTTCTAATCTGATGAATTACATGACTATGCTATGAGGTTTGACATTCTGAGTTTGAGTGTTGTTTTTGTTTTTTTCCTTTTCGCTTGTGATATAAGTGCTGCTCCTCAGTCTAATAGTTTGACTAGGGCGGATTCGTGTGCGCAAGTTCTAAACTTCGATTGTGCTATAGAATTGTATGAAGAAGCACTATTATTCCAAGATAGAGATAGTAGTCTCAATGACTTTCTTAAAATTCACAATCTGATTGGCGATATCTATTATAAGCAAGGCTATTTCACCAAGGCCAATAGAAGTTATCAACTGGTGCTAAAGTATGGACAACAATACAAGGAAGAAAAGGAGATAGCCAAGGCTCTGATGGGACAATCACATGTCTTGTGGAGATATGGCGATAATGTCAATTCTATTCAAAATATCCTCAAGAGTATTGGCCTATTCCGATCACTTAAAGATACGGCCAATTTAGTGAGTGCATCAAACATATTAGGTGGAATCTATGTAAGTACTGGAGAGCTAGAAAAGGCCGAAGAGATTTATGAAGAAACCTTGAGTATAGCCATTGCCGGAAAAGATTCAATAGGAATGGCAAGTTCATACGAGTATATAGGGGTCATTCGCTCATTCAATAAACAATACACTGAAGCTATCAAATTTTACCTCAAGTCTCTATCCATTAATCTAAAGATAGGCAATGAATTAGATGCTGGAATTACCAATGCAAACATTGGAGAGGCCTATCTCAATCTAGCCGATTATAAAATAGCACTAGAATACCTTTCGGTGGCTGAAGAAATTCTAACACGGCATAATTTCAACTCAGGACTAATTTTCGTCAATTATTGTGCAGGTGAGTGTTATATGCGATTGGGACAATTCATTAGAGCGCATCAACGGTTTGATCGGAGTTTGGAACTTATTGAACTCACGGGTGAGTCGCGAGAACAATCCACAGTACTGGAGTTAAAGGCAGAGTGTTTTGAGCTAGAAGGTAAGTTTAAGAGTGCCTACCAAGTGCAAAAGGAATATACGGTGGCCAAAGATTCATTGAACGTTTCCAATCAAAACGAACAGCTCATGCAAATTATGGGACAGTATGAATTCGAAAAAAAGGAGCAGGAGAATTTGTTTTTGCAACAAGAAAATGAATTGAAGGAGAAGGAAATTGAATCTAAGCAAGCTCAAATTAGATTACAATATGCTATCGGAGCCATCCTACTTGTTTTTCTCATAATTGTAATTTTCTTATTCGCTAAACTTTATAAAAACAAAAAGTTGCTGGATGAGGCCAATCAGACGAAAAACAAACTGTTTGCTTTTATAGCCCACGACATTAAAGCTCCATTAGGCAATTTGCAAATGCTAGTACACATGCTAGATGATGGGTTTGCTCAAAATAAAGTGGAGCAGTCCAAGGTGCTTTCAGAGTTAAATAATTGTGCCTATTCGGTTGTTCAATTGACCGATGATCTAATTTCCTGGTCAGTAGCACAACAAGATGGTTTAGATTTTCAACCCGAAAATCTGGTGCTTGGTGAATTGGTTAAAGACGCTTTGGAGCTATTCAAACCACAAATTGACTTCAAGAAAATAAGTGTAGAGAATGAGATTCAACCCTATTTGGAAGTTTATGTAGATAAGAAAGCGTTTTTGTCCATCATGAGAAATGTTATTTCCAATGCCATTAAATTCTCTGAAACTGGAGGAGAAATAGCACTGAGCGCGAAGGAAGTGATGGATAAAAAAAGTGGCCGAGCAATGATTGAATTAAGGTGTAAGGATGAGGGAGTTGGGATGTCAAAGAAAAAGGCCGAACAATTAGTTAAATCAAATCGAATTGAAACTACTCGAGGAACGGCGAATGAAAAAGGAACTGGTTTGGGACTAAACTTGATTAAGGAATTTGTTCAGAAGTCAGAAGGTCACATCAAGATTAAGAGTAAAGAAAGTGTTGGAACCAGATTTTCAGTGTTTTTGCCAGTTGCTATTGAGTGATTCTCAATAAACTATTTGAATCAATCTTGTAAAACATTACTTACAAAAGTCGACTTCAGCATCATCCATAGCAGGAAGAAAACAATGGCCCATTTCAGATAGATAGGATAGAAGTCTGTGGTATCCCGAAATCTATTTTCTTTAATTTCAGCTTTTTCGTATTTGTCAATTAGAGCGAATACATTTTCCAAGGCTTTGTTATCTGATACTCGATAGAATTGACCATTTCCTATGTCGGCGATTTTTCTAAGTGTAGTTTCATCAAGTGTATTTTCAACATACCGAGTTCTACCAAAAAAATCTTTACCGAAAGGAACTTTACCTTCTTTTCCAATGGCAATTGTATAAATTTTGATGTTGTAAGCACTAGCTAATTCCGCAGCAGTAATTGGGTCAATATTACCAGCAGTATTGTCTCCATCACTTAGCAAGATCATTACTTTAGATTTGGATTCAGATTCACGCATTCTGTTAGTGGCTACCGCCAGTGAGCTGCCTATGGCGGTACCTCCTTTTTCGATTAGATCAAAGGATATACCATCGATGTATTCTCCTAGCAGATCATAGTCTGAAGTGAGTGGTGATCGAGAATATGCTTCTCCAGAAAATACCACCAAGCCAATTCTGTCTTGAAACCTTCCGGCGATGAACTTCCGCGCCACATCTTTGGCAGCTTCCAGTCGGTTTGGCTTAAAGTCTTCGATCTGCATGGACTCCGAAATATCAACCACTAGCATAATGTCAATTCCTTCAGTCCATTGTTCCACTTTTTCATTAGTCTTCTGTGGTCTGGCTAAGGCAACAATTATTAACGAGACGAATATCAGAAAGACCAAGCTAGGGATATGTCTGAGCAACGAAGAGGGGCTCCATTTGATATCCTTTTTGATCAGAGCAATGGCAAGATTCTTTTTTTTGCTTAGGCTCCAAAGCCACCAGATCAATACAAAAAATGGAAGGAGTCCAAATAGAATAAACGCTACAGGGTTCTCCCACTGAAAGTTTTCAAATGATGACCATTTGAACCAATCCAACGAATACCAAGGTTTCTGCATTTTTATTGAGCGTTCTGCTTATTTGGATGTTTTTACAATTTCATTCGTGATGTCTTTGCCACCACGAAAATTTACGTATAAAGAATGGGGAGTAAAGATCAAACCCCACGGAAACCCCCACCAGCCAAAAAGGAAACTAATTAGGCTAAAAATCAACCCCTGCTTGATGCCATTCTCAGATCCTTTAAGAAAGTATACCTTACTGCTACGTTTAAATGTCATGACCAATATCGATATAGTGTAGTAATAAATAACAAACCTGCCGCCATTACTCGTTTCTATATACAAGTCCCTAGGGGTCATGCCGAAGTTGCTTAGCGATGTGTTTTTTATTTTACGTTCTTCATCTCGGCTTTTCTTTTTTATTATTGGTTCAGCTTTTTCAATCGATACTTTTTTTTGAGCCTCGCGATATCTCTCCAAAGTAAAATCCTCTAAAGCCTCAAAGTTTTTATGCATTTCTTCGTCTCCAATCGCTCCATAAATGGAACGGTCAATAGTCTGAAGCACAGTTTTTAGTTCTTTTTCAAAACCAACTTTTAATATTTCCTTGGAGGTGTATTTTGTGAAAGGACGGTCTTCTATCTTTTCCATATACTTCTTCCAGGTAACAAGAATTTGTTCAATCAATTCAGCGTTCGTCTCACTTTGTTTGATTCTAATGATTCCGCGTTCAAACTCCAGGGAGAATTTTTCATAAGCCTTCCGCATTCGGTACAGCTTGATTTTTTTTCGAATTGCATTTCCAAAAAGAAAATAGGTTCCGATCAGAAGTAGCAACAGAACTCCCAATCCAATCATCAAATAGGGGTAATTGATAGCGTAGTCAACGGCCTGGTAAGTCACGTTTTCCTTGAATTTTAACGAATCAGGCATCATTGTCACCAGCTCCTTTAAAAAAACTGAGTCAGGGTTGGCTAAGATGACCGTGCTATCATTGCCATTTAAAAGATAGACTGGTAGTTGTAGCTTTTGTATTAAATCTACTTCGAAAGAAGCTATTGTGTATACAGCACTGTCAAAGGCATGGGTGCTATCGATACGTGTAGGAAAGTAATTTTTCGCATAGTATTCAAAAGGCTCGAAATTGTAAGTCGAGTCTGGAAATACCAATTGCCAATCCAAAGGATACCTTACAGAAAGCGAGTATTGCACTTCTTCGCCAACCATTACGCTATCCTTCAGAAATTTACCAAAAGGAGAAATCTCCTGAGCATAACTGAATGAAAATACTAAGCTGAATAATATTCCTGCCGCAATTCTTTTATCCACTTTTCCTCATTTTATTTCTGACTTTGAACAATCGGATGAGTTTTGGTACATAATCCTCATCAGTGCGGATATTGGTGTAGTTGGCCTGATTTCTTAAACAAAATTTCTCAAGTTCCTTCTGTCGATCGCCATAGGTCTGATCCAATAATTTCCTAAAAGCACCCGACGAGGTGTTTTTCCAGACCGTTTTTCCACTTTCCTGATCATGCAACGGCACAATACCCAAATTTGGAAATGTGGTTTCTCTTTTGTCTGATACCTGAATAACCACCAAGTCGTGCGCCCTTGCTAGAGCCTTCAGATCGTGTTCATAGTTTTCGTCTACAAAATCCGATATGAGAATAACTACACTTTTTCGCTTAAGTAAGTTTAAGGTGAAATGTATACCCTTGGCCAAATCGGTTTGCTTAGATTTTGGTTCTAGGTTGAATACATTCGAGACGATGTTAAAGGAATGTTTTAGCCCTTTTCCAGGTTTTACGTATTTCTCTTTTTGATCAGAGAAACAGATAAGACCTACCTGGCTATTTTCTTTAATCGCGGAGATAGAGAGGAGTGCGCAGATTTCCTTTCCAATGTCTAATTTTTGTTGTCCTTTCTTTCCAATATTCTGAGAAGCACTTACATCAAGAATGAAAAATACGTTTTGCTCTTTTTCTTCTTTAAAGGTCTTTACAAAAGTACCATGTCCTTTCGCAGAAACATTCCAGTCGATAGATCGTACATCATCACCATATTGGTAGGACCGTACATCGTCAAACTCCAGTCCAGATCCTTTGAAAATAGAATGAAAATCGCCTTGCATCTGGGAGTTTATAGCCTTCCGGATCCTTATCTCGTATTTTCTAAGCTTCTTGAGGATGTCCTTCATTCATTGTACTTTTGAGGCGCTAAAATTAAGCCATTACTTAATACTTTGGGTTTGTGAAAAAATATTTTTTGTTAATAAATGTTATCGTAGGATTCAGTTGTAATCAGTCGGTTAAAAAACAAGAGGTGATACCTCCAGCGAAGATGACCGAGTTATTGATTGATATTCATATTTTGGAGGCCAGGGTTGATAAGCTTCGTCTGACCAATGATTCTGCATTTGCCATATACAACACGCTAGAGCAGGAGATTTTTGAACAAAATGAGGTAACAAAGTCCGAGTATGAACGAAGCTATCAGCACTACCTATCCTACCCTAAGGAATTAGATCAAATTTATGCTGTTGTAGTTGATAGCCTAAATGTGATCCAAAAAAGAGGTTATAAAGAAGAAACTGAATTGGCCAAGGTGACTGACTTTAAACCAAGTTTAGACTCTATGGCTGTAAATAATAAGAGGATGATACCTGCTGCTATCTCCAGAGATTCGGTATTTAAAAAATAGAAATTGAATTATTACCCCAAAGATATTGAGGTCAAATTAGGTTTTGACAAAGTAAGACAGTTGGTAAAGGATCGCTGTTTGAGTACGCTGGGAGAGGACTTTGTGGATCGTTTGACTTTGTCAACAAATACTCCGAAAATAAATGAGTGGATGGATCAAACAAGGGAGTTTATTCAAATTCTCACCAGCGGTTCATCATTTCCGCAAGCTAATTACACAGACATATCCCCAGCTTTAAAGCGATCGGAAGTGCCAGGCAGTTTCCTGGATGAAGCGGATTTTTTTGAAGTAAAACTCGTACTTGAAACACTGCTAAAAATGCTCAAATTTTTTGAAGAGCATCAAGAGGACTTTCCCGTTCTTTCGGCTAGAGTAGAGCATATTGAGTTAGATGATTCGTTGTATTTGGCTCTAAACAAAAAAATAGATGAGAAAGGCCAACTAAGGGACGATGCCAGTCAAGAGTTAATGTCCATTAGAAGTGCCATCTCCAAGAGCCAGGTACGTGCCAGAACTGCAGTCAATAAGATATTGAAGGAAGCCAATAAGCACGGTTACTGTCCAGAAGCACCAGCTTTAACAATCCGAGAAGGTCGAATGGTAATTCCTGTATTGGCAGAGCACAAACGTCACATCAAGGGCTTTGTACATGATGAATCTGCTACTGGGCAAACGGTATTTTTGGAGCCGGCTGAAGCATTAGAAATCAACAATGAAATCAGAGAGCTGAGATATGCAGAACGACGAGAGATCGTTCGGATATTGACTGTGCTAACTGATGAGCTTCGAGACAATTTACCTGAAGTCCGTAATGGAATCAAAATACTGGGAGTGATGGATTTCATTCGGGCCAAGGCGAAGTTTGGGATAGACTTTAATTGTACCTGTCCGGAGTTGTCCAAACAACAAAAAATCAATTGGCAATTGGCTCGTCATCCAATATTGGAAGCCGCACTAAAGGAGCAAAAAAAGAAAATCGTACCACTAAACCTTGCTTTGTCCAGAGAGAAACGAATCATGTTGATCTCGGGTCCAAATGCAGGCGGTAAATCTGTTTGTATCAAAACCGTTGGTTTGTTGCAATATATGGCTCAATGTGGAATTCCGGTTTCAGTCTCTGAAAGCTCAGAGTTTGGGACTTTTTCTTCGGTTTTCATTGATATAGGTGATGAACAATCTATAGAAAATGACTTGAGTACCTATAGTTCGCACCTAACGAACATGAAACATTTTTTAGAGCAGTCAACTAGAAATACTCTTTTTCTCATTGATGAATTTGGTACAGGTACAGAACCTCAATTTGGAGGAGCGATTGCCGAGGTGGTGCTGTTAGAATTGAATAAAGCGCAAGCTTTTGGTGCGATTACCACCCATTATGGGAATTTAAAGAAAGTAGCAGACAAAGAGAAGGGTATCGTGAATGCTGCAATGAAGTTCGATGTCAAGAGGCTGGAGCCGATGTATGAACTTGAAATCGGCAAGCCAGGTAGCTCGTTTGCTTTGGAAATTGCTGGAAAGATTGGGTTGAACCCTGAGATGCTCAACCGAGCTAAGAAAAAAGCCGGGATATCACATGTGCAATTTGACAGACTGCTTAGTGAACTGGAATCTGAAAAAAATCAGATAGCCAAGGACAAAAAAGCATTGGATGCTAAAAACAAGCGACTGACCGATGCCATTAAAGATTATGATGATCTAAAGAAGTATTTGGAAAAGGAAAAAACAAAGGTGCTGAAAGATGCCAAAGCCGAGGCGGCCAGGGTTATTGAGTCTTCAAACAAAAAAGTAGAAGCTACAATCAAAGCCATCAAAGAATCCAAAGCTGATAAAAAACGGACTGCTCAAGCCCGTGAGGCACTCAAAGACCATGCTGCCAAGGTGATAAAAACCAAAGAGAAAATTGAGCCTCAAAAAGTGGCAGACACCAGCCCGATTGAAGTAGGTGATAAAGTGCAGTTGAAATCTGGTGCTGTGGGCGAGGTTGAAAGTATCAAAGGTAAGCAAGTGGAGTTGTTGCTGGGTGGGTTGAAATCCAGGGCCAAGTTGAATGATCTTGTGAAGATTTCTTCGAAAGAATTCAAGAAATCAACCGAAAAACGAGTACAGCAAATGACGGGCATCAACTTGAATGATAAAATGGCTAGCTTCAGTGCTACCTTGGACATTCGGGGTGTGAGAGCTGAAGAGGCCATAGGAAAGGTCGAATATTATATAGATGAAGCCCTTTTATTGGGGCATGCCGAGGTCAAAATTTTGCACGGAAAAGGTCACGGTATCTTAAGAGAACTAGTGAGAAATGTATTGCGTGAAAATCACAAGGTTATTAGTGCCAAAGACGAGCATGTAGAGCATGGCGGTGCTGGTATTACTGTAGTTACTTTGGAGAACTGATGAGTATAGCCACTTATTCGCGCCAGCAGCTAGCTCTTCGAAACGGCCAGGATCGTGACGAAATCTGGGTGGCATACAAAGGTAAAATCTATGATGTTACTAAATCACGCTTGTGGCGTGAAGGCAAACACTACGAACATTGGGCAGGGCAGGACCTGACTCCAGAACTGGCTGATGCTCCTCATACAGAAAAAGTATTTGATAAGTTCGAGGTGATTGGTATTTTAGGCTAATTACTCCTTTCGGCGAAGCACATATTCAAAGGTCTTTGGCCAGTATCCATCAGGATCTGTAGATAGGCGGTTGTATTCAGTGCCTCGAATTTCAAGTCCATCTTCAGATAGTATCCATTCTACTTTTTCTTCAGCTGGAATACCACCGCGAGCAATAAAAGTGTCATAGCCATTAAAAGTTCGCGTTTCTTCATTGTAGGAAAGAGGGTAATCTACTCTTCCTGGCCAATTGTCATACAGATACAATACCTGAAAGCTGTCCTTGCGAACATGATAATTCACTAATTCTAATAACTCACGAGAAGTGCCATCTGCTTGAGTCCAAGTAGATTGAATCTCAACATAGGTTTCTTTGAGCATTTTTTTTCCAACAGCACGGATACTTTCGAATCTACTTTCCTTACTAGTATCTCTTGGATAATAAGCTGTGGCCTCACCTGTCCACTCTCCCACGAAAGCATGTAGAATAGGTAGCGGTTCGAATTTTTTTGACTCTTGCTGTGCAAATGCAGAACAGCAAGCGAATATTAATAGGATGAGCGTTTTAGTGATTTTGATTTCCATAATGTTATTTGTTCTGCAATTAGGATTGTAATACACAAATCATAGTAATTAGTTTGCTGATTGCAAGTGAAACACTGGTATTGCTAACCAATAACCACTCCAAGACGGCAAACAACAATTTCTCAATACTCTGAAAGAAGCATGTCTATAACGCTCAACAAAATGAATAGGATAGGGCAGAGGTTTTAAAAATTGTTCAATTATTGACGACAAGCTCAACGAATCTTCTAGAATTTGTTATTTTCGAATCTGGTGTACAAATAATGGTGCATCAATCTTTATGAACGGTATGATTCTAATTGCAGAAAGTGGCTCCACCAAAACGGAATGGAGGATCATTGATTCCAAACAAAATGTATTTCACGCTCGCTCAGGCGGAATCAATCCATATTATTTGGATGCTGCGGGTATATTAGAGGTCATGCGTATGGGACTCATCGAGTATATCGATGCCCCATTTAATGAGGTGTACTTTTACGGGGCGGGATGTTCGTCAGCTAGAAATAAGCAGACTATCAGAGATTGTTTTATGCAGTTGTTTCCTAATGCTAAAATCGAAATCAATCATGACATGCTGGCTGCTGCCAGATCTCTATGTGGTATTGAAGAGGGGATAGCATGTATTTTAGGAACAGGTTCTAACTCATGCTTGTATGATGGTATTGGAATCATTGAAAATGTTAGATCGCTGGGATACATCCTGGGAGATGAGGGTAGCGGCAATTACCTAGGTAAACAGTTTTTAAAGCATTATTTTAAAAAGGAGTTGCCTGAAGATATCCATACCCAATTCGATGACGAGTTTGGTTTGGATGCACCAGATATTTTAAACAATATCTACCATCATCACATGCCCATTTTGTATTTGTCTAGCTTTTCTAAGTTCATTCACAAGCATCTCAAAGACCCGATGATTTATCAAATGGTGTATGATGCCTTC
This sequence comes from Reichenbachiella sp., assembly GCF_965233835.1. Lineage (GTDB taxonomy): Bacteria > Bacteroidota > Bacteroidia > Cytophagales > Cyclobacteriaceae > Reichenbachiella. The sequence goes on along the minus strand of NZ_OZ247585.1, from coordinate 3,787,566 downwards.
AAAAGATTCTTAGAGCTGAACGTGATGAAATACACAAATTTCAAGAACATTCCTGTCCACTTTACGGGCTCAGTGGCCTTTTTCTATGAGAATATATTGAGAAAGGTAGGTATCGACCTTGGTATCAATATTAAAGATATAGTGGTAGGTCCAATCGATGGTTTGACTCAATATCACCAACCAAAGAAATAAGAGTCTTCAATACCTCCATTCCTCTTCTTCAAGAGGGAGTTTTTGCGGAATTCATTCCGTGATCTGTTAGCGAAAACAGCTGCTACTATAGTGACGGCTATAGCAATTCTTACCTTAAGAACGTAACACAAGTCATTCCCCCTTAGAAAAAGGTGGCTAGGGGGATTTGATAAAGGTATTATCGCTTACATCAAATAATAAAAATAAAATTCTCTTCTCTTTCACAAACGATTGCCTCAATTTTGAAGAATGAGCAGTACCACGGAATCCCCTTCTAATTACAATGACCTACAGCATATGTCGATTTCTGAATTGTTGACCAATATCAACAAAGAAGATCAAACAGTGCCTATAGCTGTAGAAAAAGTCATTCCAGCCATTGAGGAGTTGGTGGCTCAAATTGTAAAGAAAATGTCGACAGGTGGTCGGTTGTTTTATATCGGTGCCGGAACCAGCGGTCGACTGGGTGTGGTAGACGCCTCAGAGATACCACCTACCTACGGGTTGCCTCACGGTCATGTGGTAGGGGTAATAGCAGGCGGTGATGGAGCTATACGAAAGTCGGTAGAGAATGCCGAAGATGATCCCGCTCAGGCCTGGGACGATCTATTAGAATTCAATATTTCCGAGAAGGATGTGCTGATCGGCATTGCAGCCTCTGGCCGCACGCCATATGTGATAGGTGGATTGAAGAAAGGCAATGAGGAGGGTTTAGTGACGGGGTGTATCACTTGCAACCAAGGAAGTAAGCTGGCCGAAACGGCACAGTTTCCTATCGAAGTGGTAGTAGGACCTGAATTTGTCACCGGCAGTACGCGCATGAAAGCAGGCACCGTTCAAAAATTGGTACTCAACATGATCTCGACAACTGTTATGATCCGCTTGGGTCATGTGCAAGGAAACAAAATGGTGGACATGCAACTCAGTAATGAAAAATTGGTGGATCGGGCAGTTCGCATGGTCATGGAAGAAACAGGCCTAAGTCGTGAAAAGGCTGAAGAGTTGGTTTGTTCTCAGGGCTCAGTACGAAAGGCGATTGATTATCATAAAAACGGCGATGCATAACATTGAGCCCTACAGCGGTTGGTTAAAGTATTACGATTCGGCCAGTGATGCCTTGTCGCCTTTTCATGGCAAGGAGTACAACTACGATCTGTATTCGGAAACGATCTATGGCTATTACATCGATCCGGGTTGGGATTATCTGGGTTCGGAAACCCTGTATGTCAAGGTGCTTTTCGTCGACTATGAGCTCGGCTATGCCGTGCTAGAGTTTATCGGGGAGTGGAATGATGCCGTGAATAACGACATCATGCACCTTAAAAGAAATATTATAGACGAGTTTCAACTGGAGGGCATCAATAAATACATTCTCATAGGAGAAAATGTGCTCAATTTCCACGGTTCGGACGATAGCTACTACGAAGAGTGGCTGGAGGACGTAGAGGATGGCTGGATTGTTGGTATGGGTTTCCGAGACTTCGTGATCGAAGAAATGAACAATTACAACGTAGATGGCTACATCAACTTCGGCGGCCCACTAGAAATTACCAACTGGCGTACACTGAAGCCGCTCACACTCTGTCAGCGAGTGGATGAATTGGTGATGAGGAGGTTGGGGATGTGACCTAACCAAATTGCATATGAATATATTGAAGGGTGTGGAAAGGTAGGGCTTCAAACAATCTGTTGAATAGTGTACAAAAAATTCGTATATTGAATATATACTATTTGTAAGCCAGCAATGAGAATATTGAAGCATTTGACAACCGCCTATGTCCTATTATTTTCTTCTTTTCACATTCATGCTCAGACACCGGAATTAGACAGTCTTCAAAATAGTCTTTCTCTGACCACAGTTGATAACTTAGAAAAAGTTGATCTCCTATTACAAATTTCATTAAAGTCAAATCGCTACGATCTGAACAAAACATTCAAGTATGCTCAGGATGCATTTGGGATTGCTGATTCCATAGGTTATATCAATGGACAAGCACAGGCGCTCAGGATGATGGCGGAGTACTATATGAGAAAACCCGGTAGTGACACGGACACGGCATTAGTGATTTTGAATGAATCACTGGCCAGGCAGCGCGAAACAACTGATGTCATTGGGTTGGGATCAATATATAGAAGTATGGGCACATGTTATTTCTTTTTGAATAAGATTCCTGAGGCCATAGATTACTCTCATCAGTCTCTGGAATTGTTTGAAACATCTGATGCCAAAGAAGAAGTTGCCAACGTTGCTACCAATATCGGTTCTATGCATTTGATTCAACGAAATTTTGAGCAGGCCCTCAATTATTATTTACGAGCGCTTGCCATATTTCAAGAGCTTAACCAACCATTCAAAATAGGCGTATGTACTTACAATATTTCGGATGTCTATCTTACCTTGAACAACATTGAAAAGGCGGAAGAGTATTTGGCGATTTCGATGCCCATATTAGAAAAATTGAATTTGGTGACCATGTTACCCAGTGGACTGAATAGCTATGGCCGGATTTCTTTAAAGAAAGGAGAGTTTCAGTCAGCACTAGCATACTTTAATAAAGCACTTGAACAAAACGAAGCAATGGGAATAGAGTCATCTAAGTGTGATAATCTCATTGGTATTGCGGAGACTTACTTCAAAATGGGACGGTATAATCAAGCGTTGAAATATGGAAAAATAGCATCTGATCTTACCCAAGCAGTTAATATTGTTGAACGAAGACGGGCAATTTTGGAACTGATGCCGCAGATTTATGCTAAACTAGGAAAGTACGATAAAGCGTACGAGACCCATGTCGATTTCAAAACATTAAGTGATAGTTTGTTTAATGAACTCAACATCGAGAAAATAACTGGTCTGGAATATCAATATGAATTTGAAAAAGAGAAGGAAATGTTACTTCTTAAACAAAAAGAGAAGGAAGCCATTCAGCAGGCTAAAATTGATAGGGAGTTACTGCTTAGAAATGGTTTTATTGCCGGGTTTGTTTTGTTGTTTTTGTTTGGTGTTATTTTAGGAAAAAGCCTGATTGAGAAAAGGAAAACGAATCAGGAGTTGGAAGTCATGAATAAGTCAAAAGACGACATTTTTGCCGTCATTTCCCATGATCTAAGATCTCCTGTAGGAAACATTAAAGCGTTTATTGATTTGATTGTCTCCAGTCCTGATCAGATGGACCAGAAAGAGACGATGATGGTGCTGGATAAACTGGGAGCTCAAAGTACCTCGGTATACAATATTCTGGAAAACTTGTTGATCTGGGCCAAGAGTCAACGACAGGGTTCAGTGTTGAATTTAGAGGACCAGCCCTTACAAAATGTGATCACTGAGAATGTCAATTTGCTTCAGGAAAAGTTGAAGCAGAAAAATATTGAGATAGAAAACAAAGTAGATCAAAACCTGAAAATGCCTTTTGATCATACTTTGATATCCACTGTCGTAAGAAATGTATTGGCCAATGCAATCAAGTTTTCTAAGGATAAAGGCAAAATTTTTATCAATGCTATTTCGATAGAGAATGGCATTGAAATCTCTATCTCAGACAATGGCATAGGGATGGATAGTCAGACGTTGCAAGGCCTTTTTGATCAATCGTCCTATCGCTCGTCTACTGGTACACACGAAGAACGAGGCTCCGGGCTCGGGCTCAAATTATGTAGAGACTTTGTAGAAATGCATGGTGGGTCTATCTGGATGGAAAGCAAAGAAGAGGAAGGAAGTACCTGCTTTTTTACCCTTCAGTATGTATGACCTTAGAGTATGATTCATACGAATCAAACAGATCAATCATTAAACTTCCTATAGAATTCCATGATGTCTTGAGCCAATAACTCGGGCTGTTCCAAAGCTGCAAAATGGCCTCCTTTGGGCATGTCGGTCCATTGTGTGAGGTGGTATCCCTGCGACATATAGGCTTTTGGAGGTCTTGATATTTCCTTTGGAAAATTGGCATAAGCAACTGGTGGTTTGACGAAATCATTGGCACCAAATTTCATGGGGTTCTTGCTGTTTTCGTTATATATTCTTACCGAAGAATGTATGGATTGAGTCACCCAATAGAGTGTAACATTAGCCAAAATTTCATCCTTTGTTAAAATGTTTTCAAGGTGGCCTTCATGATCACTCCAGCTGTTCATTTTTTCCACTATCCAGGCACATAATCCAATGGGCGAATCATTCAAACCGTAGGCTAATGTAATTGGTTTTGTACTTTGAATATATGCGTATCCAGCTTCCCTTGCCGCCCATTCTTCAAGTCCTTGATTGTATTTGATCACTTCTGGTGTCAGCTCTTCTTGATTATATGGTTGAAAAGAATCAGAGACATAATTAAGGTGCAGCCCGAGGATATGATCGGGATATTTTTGAGCCAACCGAGTACTTATTCCAGAGCCTATATCTCCTCCCTGAGCGCCATATTTGGTATAGCCCAGTTTAAGCATCAGTTTGTGCCACAGCTCCGCTATATAGGCATTGTCACATCCACGTTCTACACACTTACTAGAGAAGCCAAAGCCTATAACCGAGGGAATGACCAAATCAAATGAAAATGCTTCGTCGTTGGTCAAAAGCGGGATGAGTTTTAGAATTTCTAGAAATGACCCTGGCCACCCATGTGTTATGATTAAGGGTGTAGAGTTTTTACTTCTGCCTTTGATGTGTAAATAATGAATTTGATGTCCATCTATATTAGCAACGAAATTAGGATGAGCATTGATCTCATCTTCGATTTTCCTCCAGCTGAAGTCATGAAGCCAGTAGTTACTCAATTCCTTCATGTATGATAGATTAGTTCCGTATTCCCAACCTGAGTTATTGATCTCATCAGGCCAACGACTGTTTTTAATTCTTAAGTTTAAATCATCCAGGACTTCTTGTCGGATATTGATTTTGTATGGCTCAATCATGCTTGTTTCAATTAATGGGTTTTAAAAATGCTCGTACCCAGATGCTGGTTCGTATGGAACAAACCAGTCCATCTAGGTCGAACGAATCAATTAATAATCTGTTAGGATAAAAGTTCAATCATTTTTTGGGCTACACCCGAAGCTGATGCTGGATTTTGTCCGGTTACTAAATTGCCATCAGATACTACATACTTTTGAAAAGGTTTTTCTTTTGAAAAAATAGCACCTTGTTTAATCAGTTCGTCTTCCAACATGAATGGAATGACATCTATCAGCCAGTGTTTATCTTCGTCCTCTTCTTCTTGAGTAAATGAATTAATCTGCTTCCCTTCTAATAAAAAACGGTTGTCGGATAACTTCACGTTAAGCAAGGCAGCAGGCCCGTGGCAAACCGCCCCAATAACTTTTTCATTTTCATAAACCTCTTTGATTACCCTTTTTACTAATGGATTGTTCAACATATCTGTCATTAAGCCTAGCCCACCTGGAAAGAAAATGGCGTCATAGGCCTCGGTATCTACATTCAGCAGCGTATGGCTAAAGTTTAATCTTTTGAATCCATTGCTTGCCCTGAAGTTTTTGCTCGATGGTTGCGAATGATCATAACCAACGAAAGGTGGCTGTCCTCCTTTGATACTGGCAAAATCTACAGTATATCCCTTCTTGATAAACTCCCAGTAGGGGTCTGCGATTTCAGAAAATTCATAGCCGGCAGCATGCTGGCCTGTACCTGTTTTGTTAGTACTGGTTACAATAAAAAGTATATGTTTCATTAGTCTTTTTTAAGTGTAAACAACGACCTCAAATTCTGATGTATGAGTTGTTTTGAGGTCGCTGCATCTGAATAGTAATTAACCTTTAGCAATGGCTGCCCCTAACTCTTCGTTGGTCATTGCGATGCCATCCATGTTCCAGCTACCGTCTACCGTGTGCACCGCATTTGTCCAAATATGTTTTTTGGGCAAAGTTGCATCTGAGTGTTTGTAGATGATCTCAGTGACGGCTGCAAAGAATTCCTGCTGTACCTTTCTATCTGCCAATGCGAAGGATGGTGATTTGATTTCTACCCAAGCACCTTCTATGGGTTCACCTGCGGAAAAGGTTTCGTTCTTGGGTTGTATGTGTAATTGTGTAGTTACATTGGGTGTCATGACGGTGTTTCCTGCCAAACCGTGCTTTTCAAGAAAAGAATCAGTAATTTCCTTAACTACTTTTCCATGTCTTTCTGAGGCTATCACTCCCTTGGTAATTGTTATTGTAATAGGCATTGTTTATTTGTTTACATGCGAACTTCGTTGTTCATCATGTAGCAAAGCTGGGGAGTGTCAGAAAGAAAAAAATTGTCTTATGACAACGATTTAAAGTTTCGCTTTCAACTTGCTCAAGGTGGAATTGGTCATCCCCAGATAAGAGGCTACAGCCTTACTGGAGATTCTAGAAAGTAATTTGGGTTCATGCTCCATCACCCATTTGAGTTTGTCTATTCCTTCCATTCCGAGAAAACTGTAAATGCGCATTTGTGAATGGATAAACGCAAATTCTATAAACTGATGATAAACACTGGCAAACGAAGGGATTGTTTCCACTAAATGATAGAAGTCTGATCGTTTGATGCGCAAGAGCTCTGAAGGTTCCAATGAAACTAAGCAGTCACGAGATGGTTTTTGAAGTATGAAACTCGTATTCGCCGAAATCAAACTTTCTTCTAGTGCAAAATAGCCTGTAATGTCATTGCCTTTATCGTCTATTTCGTAAAGTCTCAGACATCCTGTTTTAATGAAGTAGAAATGTTTGCAGACTTGACCAATATTGCAAAGCATTTCGTTTCTGACAGTTTTTATGGGTTCAAAGAGAGCATTGATTTGCTCAAGTTCTGAAGCTTCAATGGCTACACGACTTTCTATATATGTGTTAAGTTGGCTATCCATCTGGTTTGATATTAATAAGATTTAACCGCCCAAAAGTAGTCGGCAATCATGGGATAATGGTTGTGATATGACAATAAAATAATCAAGATAAAACCATTATTGCGAGTGGTAGATTCAATTGCGGAAACATGAATCTCATCATCTTTATCTGATTCCATTTACCTTTGTCATTCATGAGTCAAACAGGGACAAAGAAGGGCTTACAATTCACCGGATTTAGTGAAAACATAGCAGGCATACCTTTGCCTGAGCAGTTCACCTATCCCTTCTTTTATGAGCCGCACCCTTTGTGCAAACTTGCGGCTGAGCAACTTCAAAATACCTTAAAAAATCAAACCGATTGGCAACATGATTTCGGTATAGACCATTGGGTAGATGGGGTGAATGTAGGGAAGATGTTTGGTGTCTTGTTGGTTCAAAGTTTGGAAGGTGAGGTGGGCTTTCTGTCCGCTTTTTCAGGAAAGCTGGCAGACGAGCATCATTTGCCCGGTTTTGTGCCTCCAGTAGTAGATTACCTTGCCGTGGATAGCCATTATCGCCAAGGTGAAAAAGCTATCGAAGCGGTCAATCAAGTGCTGTATAGATTGTTGGAATCACCAGAGTACCAGCAAGCTAAAACTAATTGGGAATCAGCGCAAAGTGAATCTAAGGCTGAATTGGCTGAATCAAAAAAACTGCAAAAAGAAGCGAAGAAACAAAGAAGCCTGAAGCGGGAAGGAGGAAGACAAAACTTGACTAAGGAGGCATTTGAGAATCTGGATGAAGCGCTGAAGGCAGAGAGCATGCAAATGCACTACCAAAGTAAGGATTTGGTTAGAAAGTGGAAGGCTGACTTGGCTGAAAAAGAAACAGCATTTCAGATCTGGGAAGAGCAGGCCAGAGCATTAAAAAAGAAAAGGCGTCAGATGTCCAATGATCTGCAACAGTGGATTTTTGATCAATATCAATTCTTAAATATAGAGGGTAAGACGCGTAGCGTTTGTGACATTTTTGAAGAGACCGCTTTCAAAATTCCACCTTCCGGAGCAGGAGATTGCGCATTACCTAAGTTGCTACAATATGCCTTTCTGAATGAATTAAAACCCTTGGCAATGGCTGAATTTTGGTGGGGGCAGTCACCAAAATCTGAAGTAAGAAAGCACGGATATTTCTATCCGTCATGCAAAGGCAAGTGTGAGCCGATTCTTGGACACATGCTGGATGGTATGAATGTAGAAGAAAGTCCGATGGCAAGTGTTTTCACTTCTCGTAAGAGATTAGAAACAATCTACGAGGATGATTCTGTTTTAGTAATCAATAAGCCTCACGAATTCTTGAGCGTGCCGGGCAAGACTAATGCTGATTCTGTTTTAGCCAGAATGCAAAAACGATACCCGGACGCCACTGGTCCATTGTTGGTTCATCGTTTGGATCGAGCGACTTCTGGGCTTCTGTTGGTAGCCAAAACGAAGGAGTCTCATAAAAATCTGCAGGATCAGTTTTTGGACAGATCGATTAAAAAAAGATACAGTGCATTGCTGGAAGGTAGTGTCGTAGGTGAGGAGGGAGTCATTGAGCTGCCGCTGCGCCCGGATATCGAAGATCGCCCTCGACAGCTGGTGTGCTTTGAACATGGTAAACCGGCTACAACTAAGTGGAAGGTCATTAAAAGAGAAAACGGCAGGACTCTCGTACACCTTTGGCCATTTACTGGCAGGACACATCAACTGCGCGTTCATGCCGCTCATCGGGATGGCTTCAATATTCCTATGGTAGGAGATGATTTGTATGGCAAGCCAGACAGTCGATTACATTTGCAGGCGGCGGAGATATCATTTGTTCATCCGATTACAAGCAAGGAGATGACTTTTAGGCTTGATCCTGAATTTTAGGATAACTAATTGCCCATAACCTGATTCGAAATTCCAATCGCTATTTCATTGATTTTATCTGCAGTCATAGCACTTGATTTCTCTTTGCTTTTGCTGTAGAAATTGCTGTACCTGATAGATCTCCAAATGTCCTTGCCCAGTTGTGTATCCGGAATGACGGAAATAAAGCTATCTCCTTCGTACGAAAGCATGTAGTAACCAAAACTATTGTAGAAAACTGGAGCGCCGAGCGTTTCGCTGGGTGCCGGTTGGTAGGAGAATACCATGGGTGTGCATCCATCTTCACAGGCCGCGGCTACCAGCATCTTTTGTCCATTTCGTTCTACATACTGTACCAGCATCTCCTGGGTCGTTCCGCCTTTTGGCGATCGCTCAGGATTCATCAAAAAATATTTACCATCGAGATCGGTAGTTGGGGTAGGTGATTGAGCTTGAACTTCCTGAAGCAGGAGAAAAGAAGGAGTAAACAATAAGGCTAAAATCGACTTCATAGTTTTGGAGTTTGGTTTTGAGAGTCCTAAAATAAAGAATCAGAATGACGATTCAGAAGATGTAAATGAAAAAGCCTTTCTGAAGATTTCAGAAAGGCTTGTTTTAGATTTTGCTTGAGGAGTTAAAATCTGAATGTTGAGTTTTTTCTTATCACGGTGAACTACTACTGACAAGGAAGTCGTCCAATTCGTGCTGCTCAGCCATACTCGATCCTTGAATGTCCATTTCAGGACTAGATTCCTCTTTTTTTGTTATATATACAGGCACTTCTATACGGTGTACTTTATTGATGAAAACAGTGTCTGGTTTAGACTGGATGACTAGCGTATCTACTCTACCGGGAAGCTGTACTGTCACAGCTTTTTCTACAATGACTTCTTTCGAAGGAGACATCCACCAAACAAGCAATGCAAAACCTATAGCGCACAAAAAACTTAAATGTGCTGGAATTTTATAGTTGAGCCACTTGTAAGCGGCACTGTTATGTTTGGATTTAAACTGGTGCATCAGATCACTTTTGGTTGATGGGGCCAATTTTGGAGTGGTCTCAATGCGCAGCTTTAAGATAATGTTTCGAATTTTAGCATAACTCTCCCGATCGGGTAGCTGATTCAAAACCCATTGCTTTTCCGCCTCCGATAATTGATCGTATGTTTTGGTGCGGATCAGGTGGTCGAATTTTTCTAAATCATTCATTGCCATAATTGATCATATTTTTAATTTTCTCCGTAGCGCCAATCAAATTCTTTTTGATATGGAACAATCGAGTCTTTATAGTGCCTTCAGGTAATTCAAATAAGAGGGCTAGTTCCTTGATTGCAATGTTTTGTTGATACCTGAGCAAAAAAAGAGAGCGTCTGTCCTCATCCAATTTTTCTAGCGCTTTATAGATTTCATTGGCCAGGATTTCTTCGTCCAGTTTATTGTCTATCACAGGCAATTCTATGCCCTGGTTTTCTAATTGTTGCAAGTATTCTGTCTCAAAACTTCTTTTTCGATAGGCATTCTTACACATGTTGGATGCTATTCGAAATAGCCAGGGTTGAAAGGATTTGCCTTCATGAAAAAGTTCTGGTTTCTCAATGATTTTTGAAAATAAGTCATGCACGTAATCTTCTGCGAGGCTGCTGTCTGACCAAAGCATACGGTAAAAGTAGGCTTTGAGTCTTAGCGCATATCGGTCATATAGATGTGAAAAGGCTCGATGATCCCCAGCTTTGATAAGGATCATCAGCCTTTCATCTGAATTGTTGGTATAATTTGAAAATAATCCCAACTATTCTTCAATTACTTCCATAAATACTCTGAAGCCTACTGTTGGTTCAGAGTGCTCATATTGCATCACGCTGGTTATTGTACTTTCGTTTGCAGGGTGATCCCAACTTCCTCCCATCGCTTTGCCCTCTTCATCTATCATCTCGGCTATGTTGCCTATTACATCAAACAGACCCATATCATTAGAAAAATAGGTTGTTACTTTATTTGTAAAGGTAAAACCATCACCTATCATCTGGCCTTGGCAGGCAGGTATTTCGGGAGCCTTGGTGTTGGCTAAATAGCATCCTTTATTGTTAATGATACTGTTTCTATACTTAAACCAGTCGAAATGATACCATGGATAGCTTACGCTGTCGTAGTCACCAATTCTATATTCCTCAAAGTACTTCGGTTTATCCTCCCCATACGGCCTGGCTTTCACAATATTGTCTTCAAATACCCAAGATTGAAAGTCCACGTAACCTAACGCAGCCATTGTCCATTCCTGCTCACTGGGCAGCCTGAATTGCACTTTTTTGAATTTCCTTTTCTCTTGCCCATTGTATTGTGCCGTGAGCCATTCGCAGTAGATTTTAGCTGCTTCGTGCGTCATGTCCATGGCTGGATGTTGACTAAAATCGGTTGTGCGGGAGCCCTTGTGTTTGGAGTTTTTGCGTAAGTCAAAGTGGTAACTCTTGTGCATGCCTAATGCAGCACCATCATATTTCGAAAGGTCTATCCGAGCCTTTTGATACAAGTCGTCGTATCCGTTATTGATTAAATAATCTAAAAAAGTCTCGTATTGTTCGTTGGTGGTTTCTGATATGGAGGCATAGATGTTGTCTTTCACTTTGGTCAATTGCTTATCCATTTCTTTTACATTTATTTCCGTTATGACGAAGTTGGCGGACTTCAATCCGTTTTTGTTGAGCAACATTTCTACCCTGCTTTTGAGATGGGATCGGTCAGCTACATTTAGAATTTGATTTGTCCAGTATCCAGACTTCAGTTCATTGCCCGTCTTATCATAGTGCTCTTTCAAAAGTATAAAAGGTACGATATAATTGCCTTCATAGGTCCGTCCGGTAGCTGTTTTGGGTTCTCCATTGAAATCTACCGTGAGGTAGTCCAGGAGGAATTTGTTTTCGATATTCTCTTTTAAAATAGCGTAGTTGTTAATTCTGCTATCGCTCAGTTGAGAGGTAAGTCCTACTACGTACAACCGATCTTCAATCTTTTTTAGGTTCTTTTTTGGCAGCGTGAGTGCAAAGTAAAATTCTCGATTGGGATTGGCTCTAGGGAGCGAATAGCTTAGACTCAGTTCACTTTCTTCAGTAGGTATTTGTAGACCAAGGTCGTCAAGTTTGCGCTTGAGATAAGTTTGATTTGTGGCAAGTTCAAGGTTTATTACAGATACATCCGTTCTTACATTCATTTCATCCTGCAATATCCAAATAGGGATGGTCGTACTTTCTCCCTCGGTAAAAAGGATGCCATTTTCACCAACAGACATCAGTACATTATAGCTGTAGTTGAGGCTGCTTGCATGGAGTTGACTTTGACTATATAACTTCTTGGAAGCAGATTCCCTCCCTTTTTTATTAAGATAAAATTCTGCAAGCATAAGTTCCTCGGCCATCGTAGCTGGTGAATTGCTTAACTGTACAGCATTGGCCATTTGTTTTACTCCGATGTCGCTCCACCCGTTAGTTTTAGCGCTTGCGTATGCCGCTTCAAAAGAGCTCTGAAATTTAGTGGCTATATCAGCAGATATTTCTTCTAATTTTGATTTTGAAACTCCTGAGTAGGCAGCGGCTATAAAATATTCAAGCCAATCGGAAGGGTTGTCAGGATTTTCTTCTAGATAAACTTCCCATGCTTGAAATTTGGATTGATACCAGCTAGTAGTTTTTATTTCCCTCAATTTCGAAGGAATGCTCTCTGGTTTATTGGCGGCAATAAGTTGTTGTCCTAGCAGTAGGACAATAGTCATAACACAAATTCTTTTTATCGTATTCATCATTTACATTTTTTAGTTAAATGACTTCCGGAGGTCATAAGGTATTACACTTGAAATTTACTCGCGTTCAAATACGGTAAAATTATTTTTGTTTAAACACAAAAAAAGCCTTTCCGGTGATCCAGAAAGGCTTCGCTTAATTCGTTTATTTTAGAATTAGTCTTCCAGCGCAGCCACTCCAGGCAATACTTTCCCTTCCATGTACTCAAGTAAAGCTCCGCCACCTGTAGAGACGTAAGATACCTTATCTCCGTAGCCTAGGTTGTTGATTGCAGAGGCAGAATCTCCGCCACCGATCAATGAGAAGCCATTGTTTTCAGTAGCCGTAACTACTGATTCTGCTATGGATTCTGTTCCTGTTGCGAAATTTGGAAATTCGAAAACGCCCATTGGCCCATTCCAAAGTACTGTTTTAGAATTGGCCACTACTTCGCTGAATATTTTTACTGATTCCGGTCCGATGTCTAGTCCCATCCATCCGTCAGGAATTTTGTCTGCATCTACGATGTCAGATTTTGCATCATTATTGAAATCGTCAGCGATTTTGTTGTCTACCGGCAGATACAAGTTTACACCTTTCTCTTTGGCTTTAGCCTCCAGCTCTTTGGTCAACTCCAATTTGTCATTTTCGCATAGTGAGTTTCCAATTTGACCACCTTTGGCTTTGGTGAATGTATAGGACATACCACCGCCAATGATTAAGTTGTCCACTTTGTCTAATAGTTTCTCAATGATCAAAATCTTATCTGAGACTTTTGCCCCACCCATGATGGCCGTGAAGGGTCTGTCAGGATTGTTCAACACTTTTTCAGCATTGTCCAATTCCGCTTGCATCACATAGCCACATACTTTGTCAGTGAAAAATTTCGCCACAATAGTAGTAGAAGCATGTGCTCTGTGAGCAGTTCCAAAGGCATCATTGACATACACATCACCCAACTTCGATAGCTTTTCAGCGAAAGCTTCATCACCTTTGGTTTCTTCTTTGTAGAACCTTAAGTTGTTGAGCAGAAGCACTTCGCCAGCTTGTAAGCCGGCCGCCAAATCTATCGCTTCCTGACCTACACAGTCCTCGGCAAATTTGACGGTGGTACCGAATCTCTCGGATAGTGTGGATACCAAATGCTTCAGAGAGAATTTCTCTTCAGGTCCATCTTTCGGTCGACCCAAGTGACTCATCAGAATGGCTGATCCACCGTCTGCTAGTATTTTTTTTATTGTAGGCGTAGCCGCTTTAATTCTAGTGTCATCAGTGATTTCAAATTCGGCATTCAAAGGCACATTGAAATCTACCCGCACTAAGGCTTTTTTTCCTTCAAAGTTGAATTGATCAAGTGTGTTCATTGTAATTCGTGTTTATTATCTAATAAATTTTATAGCAATCATGACAGCTGTGCTGTCTCTTGGGTCATGCGGTTATTTATTATTAATGTTCATTTTAATTCTCTTTTTTACTCAAGTTTAAATTGAGTGTCGCCAATATTTCTTCTTCGGAAATGGCTCCTTTTCGGAATATTACTGGCGTCTTATTTTCAAACCCGACAATCGTAGATTCTAATCCTATCTCGCTGGTCCCGCCATCTAGAATATATTCGATGCTGTCTCCGATTTGTTCATTCACCTCTTGTGCTGTAGTTGGACTTTCGTGGCCGCTTAGGTTAGCACTGGTTACGGCTAGAGGGAAATCTAATTGATTCAGCAGCTCCAGGGTCATTTTATGATCAGGTACTCTAAGGCCCATGGTCGTACCTCCAGACACCATGATAGGTGACACATTGTTGCTGGCCTCAAATATCAATGTAAGTGCACCGGGCCAATATTTTTCAGCAAGAATCCGAGCACCGTTGGGAATGTTTTTCACAAAACCGTTAGCCTTTTCGATATGATCTACTTGAGCTATAAGTGGTTTGTCTTGTGGCCTTTTTTTTACCGTGAATATTTCCTTAAGTGTTCCCGTTTTCTGCGCATGCCCAGCCAGTCCATAAACCGTATCGGTAGGTACGGCCACCAACTTTCCGGCCTTTAGCAACGCCACCGCATGTGATATGTCAGTTCCTATTTTTGCCATTTTGAATAAACGAAATGCGAAGGTACAGAATACATTGAAAATAGGAGTTTTTCTTCGCAAGATTCCTATTTTTGGAGCATGTCTTTGTTGCCATTTTATAAAGAAGGAATTGTTGAAGCTGGATGCGATGAAGCTGGACGTGGTTGTTTGGCAGGGCCTGTTGTGGCAGCTGCCGTGATTCTTCCAACTGATTATAAACACCAGGTTTTGAACGATTCTAAAAAGCTTAGTCTCAAGCAGCGTAATGACATAAAGGACGAGATTAAATCTGATGCGATTGCCTGGGCGATTGGTGTAGTCTCGCATACCGAGATTGATGAAATCAACATACTCAATGCTTCCTTCCTTGCTATGCATCGGGCGGTGGATCAGTTAAGGACTAGACCTGAATTGCTTCTGATTGATGGGAATCGTTTTAAACAGTATCCTGATATCCCGCACGAAACTATCATCAAAGGTGACGGTAAATACTACGCCATTGCTGCAGCTTCTGTATTGGCGAAAACTTATAGGGATGAGCTAATGAGAGATTTGCATCAAGAATTTCCGGAGTATGGTTGGCAATCCAATGCAGGCTACCCAACTAAGGCTCATAGACAGGCCATTCGTGACTTTGGTGTCACACCGCATCACCGTAAAAGCTTTCGGTTGCTTCCTGAACAGCTTGAATTATTTTAATACATGTGTAGTTAATCTATTACTTCTATAAGTAATAATTGAATTATGCTAATAATGCATGAGCTAATTACTCATATATGAGTATTTACATTCTCTATAATTCTGGTGTCATTTGAATACCATCCTGCCTAGGAATAAAATTTCAAACAAAACCAGAATTATGAAGCTAGTTTACAATTCATGTATAGTGATGTTGTTTGCAGCATTACTATCCATTTCAAACTCATTGGCACAAGAGGGCCAGGTGATTCCTTTCCAAGGAACATTGTATCAAGGGGGTACCGCAGTGAACGGTACTGTGAATATTACATTTACCATAGCTGATCCGGCATGGACAGAAACACATAACAATGTAAGTGTAACCCAAGGGGTGTATGCCGTAGTGTTAGGTGAGGCTACAGCGTTTCCTGATGACCTATTTACCACAGGAACTACACCAGATTTGGTTGTGAATATTGGTGGTAATGATGTAGCAACTGTTGCACTGCATTCACCTTTTATCAGTAAAGCTATAGTAGGTCAGAATATGCCAGGTCAGATTGAAAGAACTTTTGATGAGGATGGTACAGAGTTCAACGGACTAACTATGGTTGTTGATGGCGTTGGAGATGCGCAGACCTCTGCCTTTGAAGGAGTAGCACAGTCGGCAACTCAAAATACTGGGGTTGAAGGTTTTGCCGTTTCTGGGAATGGCAATGTAGATACTCAAAATGGATTGTATGGTCAAGCTGCTGGTGATGGAACAGGGAACCACCGAGGAGTGATGGGCTATGGTGCCGGGGGTGGAAAATATAATCATGGAGTGAAAGGTTATGCTGCGGGTACAGGTGATGGGTCTACCGGATACAACTTCGGAGAAGGCTCGATCAATTTTGGAGTCGAGGGTAATGCTGGAGGAAATGCCTGGAATAATACTGGCGTAGAAGGTTCTAACTTCGGTACCGAAGGGGTAACCAATTTTGGTGTGCACGGTATATCAAGTGCTGGGTCTTCTGATACAGTGTCGAATTACGGAGTGTCAGGTAATGCTTTTGGTGTTGGTCGAAATTACGGTGTATATGGCCTTGCTGGTAATGGAACAGAAAACTGGGCAGGATATTTTGATGGTGACGTAAACGTGAATGGAGACCTGATGGTCAATGGACTACCAATTAATACTGGTGGAACGGGAAACTCATCTGGGGTATTTGATTCCATACAAGTGCAAAATTCCAACGATGAAGTAAGAGCTAAATTGACTTCATACGAAAATGGAGGGTTGGATTTGTATGACCGTCTTGGTGAAAAAACCTTTCAATTGATGTCTAATGATACGACCAGTCATTTTTTTATGTATAATGACAGAATAAGGAGCTCCAATGGCAATCGCTATCCGGGGTTTTGGATGAAAAATTACGACTGGGGAACATATTTTCAAATGGTTGGCGTACCTGAATCTGATGACCCTGATTGGGAAAAGCTTGGAGAGGCATATATCCAGACACATGGAACAGGAGCAACTTTTACATTGGGTGCTGGCAATGAGGGTAAAGTACGAGCTCGGGCAGGTGAAGATTATGGACAGCTCAATATTTATTCTAATGAGTGGAAAAGTTCGCTTCAGATGGGAGGTAAATTTTGGGAAGGAAGGTCTGATTTAGGTTATATGGCGATTTATGGTTCACCGGATACTTTGGATATGATTATGATGCAGGCTACTTCGTATGATGATGGCTCACCTCAGGAAATGGGAGAAATTACCTTATTCGGCACGGATGGTTCTTCTTTTACCATTAATGCTCATGGTCTTGGCAAATCTGCCAATGGTGTATTCGGAACAGAAACCAATGACTATGTTAATATTGGTGCTAAAGAGTGGGAAGGCAATAACGGAGATCAAAGGGGTTTTATCCATTTATCTGGAACAGATGATGGTTTACCTAATGGGGATACACAAAGGATTTATTTGGATGTGGATGATTATGGAAATGGAAGTTTTGGAGTTCTCGGTCTTAAAAATTATCAAGATGATGGTGGAGGAAATGGATTGACCACTATTAGTTTGAATGGCGAAAATGGAGATGTCTATGCCGAAGGAAATATCGCCTCAAGAGGACTTGAAGTCAATGACCCAACAGGTATAGGTTCTACTCGACTTGGCATGGCTGGTCCGAATGGTGACGAAGCTTTTGTCAGTCTTTGGAAAAATGGGAATGAATTAATCTTACTAAATACTTTTGATGACGGGGATGAGAGAGGGCATATTTCGGTTTCTAGTTCTACGAACGGTACTTCTGTAGATATTGACGGAAATGGAAACATTAGAGCAAGTCAGATAAATTTGAGTAGAGGGGCAAATGATTATGTTGGAATTGGCAATAAAGAGTGGGAAGGAAATGGAGGAGATGAAAGAGGTCGAGTCTATCTAGATGGTACAGATGATTTTGGTAATGGAGATATTAATAGGGCCTCTATCGAAGTAAATAATGAAGGAGCAGGTAGCTACGGTTACATTGGATTAAGAAGTTATCAAGATGATGGAGGAGGAAATCCTATGGAAACGATTAGCATCAATGGTGAAAATGGAGACATTAGTGCCAATGGTAACATTTGGACCCCACGCACCGAAATACAAAGTAATTGGGGTAATGATGGCCAAGGAGCTATGATCCTAAGAGATGCTAATGATAACTGGCGTATTCAAGCTTCAGTAGACGATGATGGTTCTTCGAATTATCATGGTTATATGTTCATTAGTAATAGTACCGATCAAAGTGGTATAGAAATGAATGGTAGTGGTAGAATTGACTTCAAAAATGCTTCCGATGGCGGTCTGAATGCTTTAGAAATGGGACAAGGAGGAGATGCTGGCTTCATCAATATAAACGATGCATCCAATTCAAGTTCGATTAACATGGACGGTGCTACAGGTAATCTCTGGACTAGAAAAGCTGAAATGATTAGCAATTGGGGTAACTCAGGAAATCAAGGAGCTTTCCTTATGAGAGATAATAATGACGATCAGCAAGTAAGGTTTTCGGTGGATGATGACGGATCAGGGAATTATTGGGGACAGTTAGAGCTTTCTACAAATCAGGGAAATGATTCTCGTATGAATATTAGTTCTGGAGGAATAAATATGGGCAACAATGCTTATGATAATGGCATTGTGATGAACTATGATAATTCTGGTGGGGGCGTATTTGAAATGTATGCGGGAAGCAGTTTACAAGCCTTTATCAATGGTTCAAATGGTGACGCCTCGTTTCAAGGTGAAGTAGTTGCCAATTCATTTTTAATAAATGACCCCGGTGATGGTGTTTCCATGAGTAGAGATAGTGATGCAGGTGATGGTGATGGTATTGGCGGTATAGTAAATGTTAATGGAGATGGGTTTGTTCATATTAGTGGGGTCACTGGTGACATAGATATTTCTGGGTCCTACAACAACACTTCCGACGCACGTTTCAAGAAAAATGTAAAATCCATTGACAATGCCTTAGCCAAAACGCAGCAATTGAACGGTTACACTTACAATTGGAATAAGTTGGCTAAGAAGCAAAAAGGCATCACCAACAAAGAAGAACAGGTAGGCATATTGGCTCAAGAGCTGGAAGCAGTATTCCCTCAATTGGTGAAAACTGATGACGAAGGCTACAAGTCTGTAAACTACGCTGCCTTGACTGCCGTGTTGATCGAAGCAGTGAAAGAATTGTCAGAGCAAGTAACGAATCTGCAAGGTGAGAATGCCGAATTGAAGGCAGAACTGACCAAAGTGGATGAGCTTGAAATCAAAATTGACCTTATACAAAAACTATTAGCCAAGCAGGCCTTGACTGGAAATGAAGCAACGGCTTCAAGATAATTGATTGTTTGATTGTTTAACTAAAACACAAAAGACATGAAAACGACAAGATATTATCTTATGAGTTTAATGCTGCTCATGGTGCAGACGCTGGTGGCGCAGCCGGATACCTTGCTGGTGCCGAGTACACTCCATATTGGGTCAGGCTGGGGCAGCAACGGTGGCTATACGACTTTTGGTATGGCTGGACAATACGTCCAGGGAAAAATCGCCGGAGGAGACTACACAGGAAAAATAGGCTATTTGCTGGGTGACCTCGCCGAACCGGAGGTGAACGAACCACCGGTCGCCATTTCTACTTCTGTGCAGTTTTATTACGAATTGGGCGATATTCTTGAACTCGATGGCTATGACCCAGAAGGGGCACCAATTGAATTTGAGATCACGCGTGCTCCTGAGTATGGTACATTATCACTTGCAGATGGAGTTACCACTAATGAGTTGTTGTTGACACCAAATCCTGATTTGCTCCCAGATATTATTTATGAGGACACTTTAGAGTTTCAAGTAAATGAAGTGAACACAACTGAGAGTTCTAACGTGGCTCAGGTGGTATTTAAGTTCTTACTTGAAGATACTCCTCATGAAGTTACTGGACTGAGCAAAGCTTCAGATACGTTTACGCTGACATTTGCGGATACGGTATTCAATGCCAATTATGGTGTAGATGTGAATTACTATAACATAAGCGATCCCTTGAATGCGCAATTTGTAAATATTCAAAATGGGTCGGTAGATGCAGGGTTGCTTGATTATGCTTCATTGTCGGCTTCTTATTCATTTGCAGTGGATGAAAGCACGCATAGTTATTTATATACTACGGACCAGGTGCTCGTTACTGTTTTAGTTACGGCACCAAATGGTTATTCGTCCTTCAACTCCTTTATCCTGGATAACGCTGCTGGAGGTAGAATATTAGCTAGCGAAGATGGAGACTATTTTGTGGTAGGAAGCGATATGTCAGTACCCGAAAACAAATCAGTTGCCGTCAAATTGGTAGCTGTAGATTTTGCAGGGTTTGATGCTGAACCCACGGTGGAATGGACGAAAAATCCTGATCAAGGTGTGCTTGGGTCGTTGACTCTTGTGGAATCGTCCAACAACATCCGTATTTGGGAAACGACTTATACCGCTACCGCTGAGGTCGGTGGAGATGATGATTTTACTTTTAGGGTGTTTAATCCCATACGCAATAGCTACGAATCTGGCGAGGTGACTATGGCTATTCAGGAAGTAAATGATGTGCCACAATTGTCAGATATTCCAGATCAGCAATGGGCCGAGGATGACTCAAAATCAGTTACGCTGACCTATTCAGACCCAGATAATGCACTGATTTTTGATACAGAATCTGACAACCCAGATATCATGGCTGAAGTGGTAGACGGTGTGCTAGAACTTAGTTCAACTGCCGGGTACTATGGAGTAGCTACGATCAATGTTTGGGTAGAAGAGGTGGGAACAGATGAGGAGTATCTGGTGCTGAAGCAGTTAGATGTGGAGGTGACACCTGTTAACGATGCTCCTGTTTTAGCGGCTGTAGGTGATCAGACGGCTGATGAGGATGAAACTATTTCTGTTAACCTCAGTGCCACAGATGATGATGGAGATGTGATTATTTTTAGCTATTACGGATCCATTGCAAATCCTGGACTGGCAACAGTAGAGTTTTCGAATAACACGCTAAGCGTAGTTCCAAGAGCCAATGCCAATGGGTCATCAACTGTAACTGTGGTCGCCGATGATGGGTCCGGAGCGAGCAATGCCTTATCTAATACAGTGACATTCGATGTGACTTTCAACGCGGTAAATGATGACCCGCAAGTGGAATCTGAACTAGAGGATCAGGTGTTGGTAGAAAGCTTTATTTCCTATGATGTTGACTTTTCTTCTTATTTCTCTGACGCAGAAACGGCTTCATCGGGCTTGACTTATAGTGATAATTCAGGCGGAACAGTGGTAAGTATCACTGGATTGGGGGCAGGAACTTCAATAGCTACCATTAGTTATGTTGGGACTGGAACAGAGACGGTGACGTTTTCTGCCTCGGATGGAGGAGGAGGCACGGATGCTTCCTTTGATGTGGTCTTTACAGTAAATGCCAGTCCAATTGAGCTTTCTGTTGCAAATGAAATAGTTCTTTCAGCCCAAGATGAAGACTTTGGTACACTAACTGTTGATATTTCTGATGTTTTTGCAGATAGCCGGGATGCCAATGCTGTCTTTACCTATAATTTGCTAGGTGCTAGTTTAGTCAATGCTTCGATCGATGGTGAAATGATGACATTGACCAGTACGTCAAACGCTAATGGTAGTAATGACATGGTACTGGTTGGAACCACAAGTGGAGAGTCTGTGATTGAAGAGTTTAACCTTACGATAAATCCAATCAATGATCCACCGGTAATTACCTCTGTTTCTAACCAAACAATGAAAGAGGATGGTGTGTTGGAAAATCTTTTGATTGAGATCAAAGATCCGGAAGGCGATTCATTTACTTACTCAGTGGTTTCGGGTGATCAGTCTTTGCTGACAGATGCTAATATCGTACAAACCGATAATCAGGGTGATTTCTATTTCCTATCATTGACTCCGGAAGCTGATGAAAATGGCTCGACTGTAATCACCATTACAGCAGATGATGGTGATACTTCAGAGGAGGCCTTTACATTGAATGTTTCAGGAGTGAACGACTTGCCTTATGTTGATGGTAGTTTGTCTGACTTGAACCAGGACGGTGATTTTAATACAGATATTACCACTTTGTTCGATGATATAGACAGCGAAACCTTGACCTATTTGGTGGAAAGCAAACCGGATTGGATGTCTCAGAGTGGGGATATTTTAAGTGGCAGCCCTACCAATGATGATGTTGGTATTGATCAGGTTACCATATTAGCCTCCGATGCTGGGGGATCTGTTAGAGCCACCTTTGAGTTTGCGATTATCAATGTAAATGATACGCCTGAGGCTGTTCAGACAGCAGGAACAAGGTCTGTGTTTACTGGTGAAGTATTCAGCTTTGATTTTCCTGAAGGAAATTTCAAGGACATTGATGAAGGTGATGTATTGACCTATACGGTAGAAAGCAAACCTGATTGGCTGGCCAACATCGGAGGAACGGTTTCTGGTACACCCACCTTAGCTGATGTTGGTCAGAGTCAGGTGGTATATCGAGCGACTGATGGATCTGGTGCTTTTGTAGAGGATGTCCTTACACTCAATATATCAGAATTGACTTATGACGTTACATTGTCTTTTACTCAGTCTAAAAGTTGCCTAGGGGGAACCTCATCTGTTTCTGCAAGTGGCGCTTTCGACTATAGGTGGTATGATGATAATGATGAGTTACTCCAGGATGGAGGAAATACCTTTGAATCTACGACAGCTACTACGTTGTTTGTTGTAGGAGTGGATGGTCAGTCTACAGAAACAGATGAAAGGTTTGAAACAAACATTGACTTTAATCCATTGCCAGAAGCTACGCTTACTCAAGAAGAAGATTTGTTGAAGGTGGCTGACGTGGAAGGTTATACCTATACCTGGTCATTGGACGAATCTAATATCAGCGAAGCCACAGGTGCTACTTACGAACCTACAGCAAGCGGGTCTTATCAGGTGGTCGTAGTATCTGATCTGGGATGCTCGTCTACATCAAATGCGCTAGACGTCACTATCATAATTCCAGAAGAACCTGAAGAAGTTCTTGGCTTAAATGATCCGTCTGAAGAGGTGACACTCTTTCCAGTTCCGGCTAGAGAGCATTTGACACTTCACTTGCCGAAAGCTTGGCACAATGCTCAGCTTAGCGTAGTGAATATGCAAGGACAAGAAGTCTTTTTCAGGGACCAGTTGAATAGTTCTGAAATTAAGATTGACCTCTTCAATTATCAAAGTGGCGTTTACTTTTTGAAGCTTCGAATTGAATCTCAGCAGTTAAACCTAAAGTTTGTTAAGGAATAATATTAAGTAATCCACAACATGTAAAAGAGGCTAATCGGTTGATTGGTCTCTTTTTTTATTGTCGCCATCTATATGGTTTGCCTATTTATATACTTATATTAAAGTATATTCATTTTTTATTGAGTGAGCGACTAGGTTAAGTTCTATAGATTCCGTTTATTTATATCTCTTATCCGCCTGTCTTTAATTTAACTAAAACCTTTGATGAGTTTTATAAAGTCAGCAATACTGTGTTTAACCTTCCTACCTCTTCTTAGCAGTTATTCATGGGCGCAGACAAGCGAAAAAGGTCTGCCGTTTATTGACTATTATGCACCATCCGATTACCGTGCAGGAAGTTTCAACTTCAACGTCATTCGCGATTCGTTGGGAATTTATTATTTCTCGAACGACGATGGCGTACTTGTGTACAATGGAGTGGATTGGAATCTTATCAAGATCGCCAAAGAGAAGTCAGTCTATTGGCTGCAGAAGAATGATGATGGAATTATTTATGTAGGGTCTGATGGAGAGATTGGTTATATGCAAGCTACTGAAAGTGGCAAGCTATTTTATGTTTCTCTTATGGATAAAATCGACCCCAAATACCATGACTTTGGGGCGGTATGGGAAGTGGCATGCTCAAGTAAAGAAGTAGTCTTTCGATCCAAAAAATATATATTCAGACTTAGAGATGATCAGATCAAGGTATTTGTCTTAGAAGACAGCGAGTTTGACATAGCTTTTACAGTAAGAGATACCATTTACACACGTCAAGTTGGAAAGGGGCTGTTGTATCTGAATGGAGATGCACTGGTTCCTGTGAAAGGAGGGGAATACTTTGCAGACATGAAGGTCAATGTGTTCTTACCGTATGAGGACAAGTTGTTGGTCGCCAGTCGCTTTGACGGTTTGTTCCTTTTGGATAACGAAGGCGTAATAGAGGTTTTTGAAACTGAAGCGGATGACTTTTTGAAAACTTATAAAATTTACCATGGATGTATCACCTACGATGGAAATTATGCCTTGGCTGCTTACACGAAAGGTGTAGTAATTCTCAACAAGCAGGGAGAAATTGTTGAAATGCTGGATGAAAATTCAGGCCTAATAGATTTTCAGTATCTCTTTGTAGGCATGTTCGATCCGAATAATCTCTGGATTGCGAATGGAGTAGGGACGAGCAAAGTCAAAATTCAATCGCCTCTCTCTTACTTTGACGAGCGTCGTGGCCTGAAGGACGTAGGAACGGACATCATAAGATATAAAGGCAATATGTATGCGACCACTTTACGTGGACTATATAAAATGGAGCCTAATCAGTTCGGAGCGCATTTCGTTCCATTTAATCACGAAGATTATTATGAAGTCTTTTCTTTAGGCAAGATGGATGACAAGATGCTCGTAGGTTGTCAACGTGGCCTTATTGCATACGACAATAAGAACTTTGAATTTCTAGACACCGAAAGATTGCATTATGCTCAGGTATCCAAGGACGAATCAGAAGTTTTTGTTGGTCTCGGAGAAGTAGGTATGGGAATCTATTACAAAGAGGGTGTAAATCTAAAGCTAATTCGGCTAGATGGTTTTACTGAGCCTATTAAAAAAATTGAAGAGATTGGAGATAAGATAGTCTTCATTTCAAAATATGGCACTTTGGGAGTTGTCACTCATCGAGTATCGCAGAACACCCATTACTTAAAATTAGAGGAATCTTATGAAGTTGGTAATGCATCGATTGTGCCCTGTGGCGAAAAAATATTGATTGTGGCTAGGGAGAGTTGGTATTATTTGGATGAGACTGGTAAGCTCTCCGAGCCAAGATCTCTGGCGTTGTCAAACAAAGCCTCTAAAATTCTACAGGCGGTGGTACTGCAAGATCAGCATATGTGGGTCAGCTATCAGGATCAGCAGCGCATCAACTATAATGAACTCGTACAAATGGTTGAGGGTAAAATGGAAGCTACCGGGATTGCTTTTGGCTCAAGTTTTCATGTGAATTCATCTTTTGCCGATAGGGACAGTGTACTGTGGTTTATTGGGGATGAAGGAGCCATTCGATACGATCAGAATATCCCTGTGATAGGTGAAACTGAAGCGTTTAATTGCCATATCGAAAAAATGATTTTGGGAAAAGATTCTTTGATCTTCGAAAATGGTTTTAACGTAGGCCCCGTGGACTTGCCTTATGATCAAACGGATATTCGTTTCACTTTTTTCACAGATGAAGTAAATGCAAGTGATGAAAGGTCTTTTCAATACAAGCTAGGAGGGCGGGACGAAGTTTGGTCCGCCTGGACGCAGGAAGCCAAAAAAGACTATACGGGCCTGAGAGCTGGAACATATACTTTTCAGGTTAGGGCAAAAAATGCTGTTAATCAAATAAGTACAATCGATACGTATGAATTTTATGTCAACCGTCCGTGGTATCGATCCAGATACGCAATCATTGCCTATGTCGCTGGTGTTCTGGTTTTGATTTATGTATTGTTTAGAATAAGGACAGCGAGCCTGGAGCAGGCTAAACAAAAGTTGGAGTACTTGGTTTCAAAAAGAACAGCAGAAGTAGAAGAACAAAAAAGGGATTTAGAAACTCAACGCCTCATTCTTCAAAATGCTAATGACACAAAAAATCAGCTTTTTTCTATCATCGGACACGATCTGAGAAGCCCGTTGAACTCACTGCAGGGGCTTACAGATTTGATTCAACATTATCAGGAGGAGGAAGAAACTCAAATGGTAGACGAGATGGTCGAGCATATGGCTGAATCGGTAAAAAGACTGAGACACCTACTGGATAACTTGCTGACCTGGGCATTAAATCAGTCTGGAAATTTCAAAGTAAATCCAGAGCTGATCAAGGTTGATTATTTTCTGAAGGAGATTATTTCAATACTCAATGAGTCTGCAAAAACGAAAAAAGTAGCATTGAAATTGACTGGTGCATCCGGGTGTTTGATTCATGCAGATAAGAATTCGTTGTCTACCGTTATTCGAAATCTGATCAACAACGCAATCAAGTTTTCTAATGAAAACTCTGAAATAGAAGTGAGTTATTCCTGCGATCACGAAAAAACCACCATACTAATTTCAGATCAAGGGGTGGGTATCCCTAAGGATAAACTGGAAGAGATTTTTGAATTGACGCACTCTACCTATGGGACTAACAATGAGAAAGGTACAGGCTTAGGTCTAGTATTAGTTAGTGAGTTTGTTGCGCTCAATGATGGTAACATTGAGGTATCCAGCGAGTACGGAAAAGGAACCACCTTTACGCTTACATTTCCTAATAAATAGTCGTTTGGCAAGAGAAATTGGCCGTTTGTCTATGGTGTAATTATTTCATTTGCAATTAGGAAACTAATCTTCATACTTCGCGTATTAGAATCCTAAATGTAGAATATATCCAATTTATGAAAGGAACGTATCTAGGAGAGTTTGAAGAACTCGTACTTTTAGTTATAGGTGTATTAAATGAAAATGCCTATAGCATTTCAATCAAAGAAGAATTGAAGGAGCGAACAGGTCGAAATCCCAGTATTGGTGCCTTACATTCAGCACTTAATCGATTGACTGAAAAAGGTTTTATTAGTTCACAGGAGGGAGGAGCTACCAAGGCAAGAGGAGGAAGGAGAAAACGATTTTACACCATCACTTCAGCCGGACGTGCAGCGGCCAGAGAGGCCCATGATCTACGAACGGGCCTATATCAGGCCATGCCGAGTCTATCCTTCAAAGGATTGTCACTGGTATGGATGAGCTAAATCCTCCGAAATGGGTCATACGATTGCTGGATGTTTTCTGCAAAGAAGAACATTTGGAAATGCTCAAAGGGGATTTGTATGAACTCTATGCAGATAGGTTCCAGAAGAAGGGTAAGATGTATGCGAAGCTCTTCGTATGGTTTGATGCATTCGATTTGCTTAGACCTTTTTTACTAAAAAGAAACTCAATAACACATAACAACACTTTAGCCATGTTTAAAAATTTCTAAAAATAGCCTATCGAAATTTCATGCGGCAGCGCGTGTATAGTTTGATTAATACCGCAGGTCTGGCCATAGGAGTCGCCTGCTTTCTTTTGATTTTTCTATACATTCATGATGAATTGAGTTACGATACCTTTCACTCTAAATCAGATCGAACCTATCGAATTTTGGAACATTTCGAAAGTGATGGTGTGGGTGAACATTCTGCTAGTCAGCCATTTCCAGTTGGCCCGGCGTTGGTCAATGACTATCCGGGGCAGATCGATCACATGACGAGACTGTTTGATTTTCAGTCACCCTTTCTCAGTTTGGCTAACAGAAAGCTTGATAGGAGTTTCAACGAGCCAAATGTCTTTTTTGTGGATTCCACATTCTTTGACGTATTTGATTTTGAAATGATTGTGGGAGATAAGTATACGGCGCTGGATGAGCCGAACTCTATTCTCATTACCGAAACCATGGCTAAAAAGTACTTTAGCGAGGAAAATCCCTTGGGTCAAAATTTGGAGTTCCAGGGGGAGAGAAATTTAGTAGTGAAAGGCATATTGGCAGACGCACCGCACAATGCCCACTTTCAATTCGACTTTTTGGTTTCTTTTTCTACTTTGAAAGCGCATTACAAAGAACGAAATCAAGAACGAACAATGAATGGTTGGTACTGGAATCCTTGTTGGACTTATCTGGTACTTAATGAAAATACGAATCCTGAGACATTGTCTGACATGCTGCCTGATTTTGTGCAAAAATATTTTCAGGAGAATATCCGAGATGATATTACCATGGAGTTGCAACCATTGACTGATATTCATCTCAAATCAAAGCTTGACTATGAAATTCAGGCCAATAGCAATGAAAGTAATATCTATGTGTTTTCGGCCGTGGCAGTCTTTGTGTTATTGATAGCAGTGATCAATTTCATCAATCTATCCACAGCTAGAGCGACCAAACGGGCGAAAGAAGTAGGCATCAGAAAAGCTTTAGGAAGCCTTAAAAAACAGCTGATTTATCAGTTCATTTTTGAGTCTATCCTTCAGACTATTTTGGCTTTGATTATTGCGGTCATTGGTATTGTATTTATACTACCGAGCTTCAATGCGTTGACTGAAAAGTCAATAACACTTATGACCTTTTGGTCTGCCGAATATTTAAGTGCAGTGGCAGGCTTGACACTGTTCGTAGGATTGATTGCTGGGTTTTATCCTGCATTTGTATTGTCTTCATTCAAAACAACCGAAGTCATTAAAGGAGGAAAGCTCAATAATCATGGAATGAATTTCAGAAAGGTGTTGGTCATCCTTCAATTTTCTATTTCGATGGTGCTTATTGTAGGTACAATCATGGCGATCAAACAGCTACAATTTTTACAAGACGACGATTTGGGTTTCAATAAAGAGGCAGTAATTATGGTTCCGGTAATTGGAACGCCGATAGCGAGCCATTATGAGAGTATGAAAAGTGAGATGCTCTCAAACTCCTCAATCAAGTCAGTAACTGCATTGGAGGAAGTATTGGGAGCAAAACATCAGGTGATGAACTACACTTTTGAAGGCGTGGAAAAATCTAAACCTTATCCTAGACTATTTGTCAGACATGATTTTCTCAAAACTTTTAATATCCCTGTTATTGCCGGTCGTGCATACAGTGAATCGCACGTCACTGACGATAGTTTGGCACTGGTAGTGAATGAAACGATGGTGAAGCAGCTGGGATATGGGTCGCCAGAGGCGGCGATTGGCAAATCTGTTGAGTTGATGCGACGCAGAAAGGGAAAGATCATTGGTGTGGTTCAAGATTTTAATTTCACATCGAAGCATCATCCTATGTCGCCTATTGGGATCGACCTTTGGACTGCTCCATTTACATTTAATTTGTTTATGAAATATATGGCAGTAAGAGTGGATGGAGACAACCTCCAGGAATCCATTGCTATTGTAGAATCCAATTGGCAGAAATTTATCCCAAGTAGACCGTTTGAATATTTCTTTTTGGAGGATCGACTGAACGAATCCTATAAGGCTGAAAGCAAGTTGAGCATGATTACTACTGTGTTTTCTGGCTTGGCTATTTTGGTGGCTTGTTTGGGCCTATTTGGACTGGCTACTTTTACGATGGAGCAGCGCACCAAGGAAATTGGAATCAGAAAAGTATTGGGCATACAGACTAAAGACATAGTGCTCTTGTTGTCTAAAGACTTTATGATGTTGGTAGGTGTTTCATTTGTGATCGCAGCACCGATCGCCTATTTAATGATCGATTGGTGGTTGGCAAGTTTCGCCTATCGGATTGACCTCTTGTTATGGCCCTTTGCAGTAGCTGGTTTGGCTACATTCTTAGTGGCCATGATCACGGTGGGTGCGCATTCATTGAAGGCAGCTACTATCAATCCAGTGAAGACATTGAAATATGAGTAACTGGTAATGAAGCCTGAAGAGTTGAAAATATTTTTAACTCTTCAGGCTTCATTAAAAATGACTATTCGCTGGCGAGCTTATCATATACTTTGTAGATGATGATAATCTGCAAGACAATGGCTGGTAACAGGATAAACAACCCTACAAAACCCAGTATGAACGTTAAGAAACATAATCCTGCGCCTATTTCAAGTAGTCCGGCAACTTTTGCCAAATCTCCCAATTCCTTGGCTAGTTTAAACAATGAAATTCCAAAGGCCATATCTATTCCTGCAAAGGCCACACCTTCTATCCCTTTTATCAAAAAGAATTCTTCTTCTGAAAACTTTGAGAAAAGGGTGATGATATCGTAGAGTTCCATGATAGACATGGACCCTATCATCAGAAATGAACTGATTTTTAGCCAAGAGCTCTTATGCAGTTTGCCTATTTCCACAAAGCCAAGCATGAAAAAGATATAAGTGGCAAGAATGATCAACTTAGCGCTCGTATAAATCCAGCTGTAATAGATGGGGAGGTCTGTTTCGAATCGGTAGAAGTCGAGAAATGCTTCCGCAATACCTGTCATAAAATACACAATCCCTAAAATCCACGCTAGTTTCAAAGTATCGACACTCTTTTTGACGTGCGCTTTATTGTAGATTCGGTTGAAATCGTAGTCCAATGATTCTAAGATAATTCGCAAGGTAGAATCCCTAGGAGTTACTTCCCCAGCTTCTATCCGCTGTATAGTGCGTACACTTACATTACAGCGTTCTACCAATTCTTCTTGTGTAACGTTCTTTTCTTGTCTCAGCGAAACTATCGTCTGACCGAGCTGTGGTTGTTTTAGAGTTGCCATTTTTCTTATCGTTTTTTGCAAGCTTAACCGACGCTCAATAATAGTTCAAATTTTGGAATTGAATCTAACCCGTCATTTACCCGTCATTTGTAAATATGTCTATTTTTAGAGCTTTGAAAGGCTTTTTATCAAATGGACATCAATCATCAGTAGCCAGAATAGAACTACAAATTCTAGCCCTACCATGATGTGCCATTCAAAGGGATATGTGAGTGCCTGGGCGTCACAACCAAAACTCAGATAGATGAGTATAGCAGAACCCAAAGTAACCAACGAAAAGATGATGGTAAAGATGAAGGACAGTTGGGGCGTTTTTTGAGCCACAAACTTCATGAGCATATAACTATGACGAAAGGCAATCAGCGAACCTCCGAGATAAAAAATAGCTGTAAGAGGGTTAGTGATGATAGTAAAAAATTCTAGCGGCGGATCGAACCTGGATAGGTAATTAAAGTCGAACAGATAACCGATAAACAGGATAGAAAATAGTGCAAAACCTATGTTCCAATACCGTTCTCCTTTTTCAATTTTGATCACTATTTTGCTGATTTCAAATGCTTGCTCAAAAATGCTAAGAACGGGGGAATTATGAAAAGGATATTTTCATTAACTAAACCTATAAGGTTTGTTTGCAAAAGAAAAGACCCTCTCTCAAGGGTCTTTTCATTGATGCATAATCCATCGGGCAATGGACTATATCGTAATAAACACACTAATCGTTTTTCTTTTAGTTGGTCAGTTGGTGACAACACCAACTGAGGAGTTTAGCCGTGGTTCGTGTCCTCACGAACCACCCATGGTTAATTCCCTCTCAGCTTTTGGATCAAAGCCAAAGTAGCTTTTACCTTGGCCGTCAATCCAGCATAGTCATATTCTCCTTCAGAGTTTTTCACAAAGAGTTTCGATCCCATACCTACACAGTGCACACCGGCATTGATCCAACCTTTTAGGTTGTCTTCGGTAGGCTCAACGCCACCGGTTGGCATGATGCTACTCCAGGGGAATGGCCCTTTTA
The DNA here is from genome assembly GCF_965233835.1 of Reichenbachiella sp. GTDB lineage: Bacteria > Bacteroidota > Bacteroidia > Cytophagales > Cyclobacteriaceae > Reichenbachiella. The sequence continues at coordinate 3,756,117 of NZ_OZ247585.1, read as the reverse complement.
CTGCCGCTACGAAAGATGGACCGCCCACTTGCGAACCTGGGAATATCTTCACTACCTCAGCACCAAGTTCCTCAGCATAAGAGATTTCAGTAAGAGATCCGCATCCAGGAGACCAAGCGATTTTTCTTCGGTTACATACCTTGGCCATGTCAGCATTCAGGATTGGTGATACCACGAAGTTGGCTCCATTTTGAATGTAAAGTGAAGTGGTGCCAGCGTCTACCACAGAACCGATGCCTAAGATCAATTCAGGGGTCTCTTTGGCTGCCCATTTGTTCAATTCTGTAAAAACTTCATGAGCAAAATCGCCTCTGTTCACAAATTCGAAAACTCTTACGCCGCCTTCGTAGCAAGCCTTCAATATCTTCTTGCAGATTTCGATGTCTTTGTGATAAAATACAGGCACCATCCCTGTGGCCCCCATCTGCTGCGCTACTTCTATTCTTGTAAATCGTGCCATAATTTTCTAATTCCAGTTTAATATCGTGTTAAATTCGTACGGTTCAGGGTCGGTCACCACAGTTTTCGCTTTCGCTAAATCTTTGGTGTCTATGAAGTGCAAATTGTGCAAACTTAGTTTGTAAATCTCCGCTTCTGTATCCACTAGTCTCGGCGGTATCACACCATCACCATTTTCAAATTCAGATAAAAACATCGGTTTGATGTCTCCCTTTGAATTGGTGGTGACGATGCATCCACTGACTCCTTCATCAAATAGTTTTTTTACACCCGTGCCTAGTAGTGTACATAGCGTCAAATCATAGCCAATCGGTCGGCAACACCTCAATTCGTATCCCAATTCGACCGGTCGACTTTTGATTTGAATGCCTAATTTTTTCAATTTCTCTTGAACCAAAACATTGAATATATTGGATTTGCTTACGTTGCCTAACTCGGGATGGCCGTGTGCGTCGTAGGTAAATAAGATTCCTGAGTCTTTCAGTTCTTGTTCGTCGATGACGTGGAAAACACCTTCGCTGACTAGGGCTACGCCATAATCAATGCCTTCCATTTTTCGTTTGATCATTGACGAAATGATCAGGTTGACCACCTTGTCTAGAGTGACTTTAGTTTGGTTGAACATCTCCGGGATAATCAACATGGGAAAGTGGCAGGCCGAGGCGATCCCGAAAGCCAGATGTCCTGCCGACCTTCCCATGGCTGACATGATAAACCAATTTTGACTTGTGATGGCGTCTTCGTAGATCGTATTACCGATCTTTACTCCCTCATCCTTGGCCGAATGGAATCCAAAGGTTGGATTTCGATCGGGTAGGGGCAAGTCATTGTCGATGGTCTTTGGTACGTGAATGTTCTTCACGTCCAATTCACTTTTCTTTAAGAATTTGGCTAAGCGGTTGGCTGTGCTGGCAGTGTCGTCCCCGCCGATAGTTACCAAAAGCTTCACATTGAATTTGGTGAAGAACTTGGTGTTAAAATCTGAGTCTTTGGGTTTGAATCTACTCATCACCAAAGAAGACCCCCCTCTGCTGAAGATTCGATCTGCATAGGCAAAGTCGAAGTCTGTGATTTGAGGATCGTCAGACAAAATGCCCTGGTAGCCACCGTGCACGCCGATCACACGATAGCCGTCCTTCAGAAAGGTTTTGGCAACAGTGCTCACTACAGTGTTGATGCCCGGTGCTGGGCCTCCGCCGCAAATGATTGCTATGGATGGTTTGGACATTGTTTTTAGTTTTGGTATTAGGAAAAAGAAGGGCAGTCCCGGTTTAAATATTCTAGGAAAAAATATAGACTGCCCGTTCTTCTGAATCGTACTATCTGGCTACTCTACCTGATGCGTCTCCACCCATCAGTTTCTCAACTTCTGCTACCGTTACCAAATTAGCATCCCCTTTAATAGTATGTTTTAGACAAGATGCCGCCACAGCGAAATCTAGGGCATTTTGATCATCCTCTGGGAATTTCAACAATCCATAGATCAATCCACCCATGAATGAATCTCCACCACCAACTCTGTCTACAATATCAGTGATTTGGTACTGGCGAGTTTCAAATAGCTTGTTGCCATCGTACAATACGCCAGCCCATGTGTTGTGAGAAGCAGATATACTTCCTCTCAACGTCGTTATTACTTTCTTAGCTTTAGGGAATTTCTTCATCATCTGCTTACATACAGATAAGAACGCTTCGCCTTTTACATTGTGACCTTCAGTCTGTACTGAAATGCCTTCTGGCTTGATGCCAAAATGCATTTCAGCGTCTTCTTCATTACCCAACACAATGTCGCAGTAAGAAGTCAGCTCTGTCATGATTTCTTCTCTTTTCTTTGCATCGCAGTATGTCCAAAGTTTGGCTCTATAGTTCAAGTCTGTAGAAACGGTAACGCCCATTTCTGAAGCTATTTTTACGGCTTCGAGACAAGCATCAGCGGCACTCTGAGAAATCGCAGGAGTGATACCTGTCCAGTGGAAGAAACCAGCATCTTTGAATACTGCTTTCCAATCTACCATGCCTGGCTGTATTTCACACATAGCAGAGTGAGCTCTGTCATATACAACTTTACTTCCTCTACTTACCGCTCCTGTTTCTAAGAAGTAAATTCCTAATCGATCACCACCAAAAACGATGTTGTTGGTATTTACACCTCTTTTTCTCATTTCCATCAATGCGCACTCACCAATGTCGTTCTTTGGTAGTCTAGTCACAAAGTCCACATCTACACCATAATTGGCTAGCGATACCGCTACGTTTGACTCACCACCTCCATACACTACGTCGAAGTTGTTAGCCTGAGAAAATCTCAAAAATCCCTGTGGAGCCAATCTTAGCATGATTTCTCCGAATGTTACTACCTTTTTCATAATTGTATATTCTTTTGCTTTTACCGTGTTCGTTAACGGAATGCTTGAAAAAATAATCCCTCAATGAGAAGGATTTTTGTTCCGTGTTCGTTAACGATGAATACAAATGTAGTATATTGCTGCTAATTACAAAATCAATCATTGATTTTTTTTAATATTGGCTTCGCATGAAACGAATTACGATTAAGGAAATAGCTAAAAAGGCAGGTGTCTCTGTGGGTACAGTGGATCGCGTCTTGCACAACAGGGGAGAAGTGGCAGAGAAAACCAAGAAATTGGTCAAGCAAATTGCCAAGGAAGGCAATTACTCTACCAACGTGTTTGCTAGAAATTTGAAATTGAATAAAACGCATCGCTTTGCAATTATTCTTCCACAGGATAATGAATATTGGAAAACTCAGCGCGTTGGAATCGAGTCTGCCGCTGCAGAGTATGCGTCGTTAGGAGTTCAATTGGATTTCTATACATTCGATAGGCAAAACCAAGATTCATTCGTGACTCAGTCCGAGTTGGCCTTGCAGTCTGGGCCAGATGCAGTAGTCATGGCTCCACTCTTGGAAAAGGAAGCTTCTGCTATTTGTGAACAACTTGATAACTTAAAAATTCCATACGTATTCGTAGACTCAAATTTGGAGACGGCCAAGCCACTGGCATTTATTGGGCAGGACTCAATACAAAGTGGATACTTAGCAGCCAAATTGCTGAACATAGGTCATCCTGAAAACTGCCAATCTCTAATTATCAAGTTTCGTGACTATGATAGTATTAATAAAACCATTGATGAGCGCATCGAAGGATTCAAGAAATACTACAATGAAAAGGGATTAGACGATTCTCAAATCAAAGAGGTGGAAATCGGATTGGATGAAGAAGCCTTGAAAGAATGGTTAGGTGCTAGGAAGGAAAAAGAGGCTTTGATATTCGTTCCAAATTCTAGGTCTCATCAGGTGGCTAAACAAGCGGCTTCCGTTTGGTCAGCTAGTTCATATAGATTAATAGGTTATGATTTGGTGTCTAAAAACCTGGAGGGCTTAAATGATGGTCGAATAGAATTCATTATACATCAAAACCCAAAAACACAAGGCACTTTGAGTATCCAAACATTGTACAAACACCTCATCCTAAATACAGCCGTAAGCGCTACTCAGTATATGCCGTTAGATATCTTGACCAAAGAGAATGTGGCTTTCGCTGATAATTAATTAAAGGAATTCGAATAAAGTAAAAGCTGCCATCTGATGATGACAGCTTTCTTTGCAATTAATCGACTGAATTTAATTCTTAGTTGTGTAGCACCCAGAAATCGTATACATAGACCTCACCGTAGTTGTTGGGGTCGTCCGTATCGCTGCCTTCTTTATCAGGGTTACTCTGCGTATAGTTACCTATTTTGAAATAGGTTTGATCGTAATTGATGTCCATTACATGATTATTACTGCCATCTTTTACGAGGTAGCTCGAAGCATTACCACTGTTGTAGGCATTGGACAGGTTGCCATCCTCGCTGTAATAGCAGTAGTGTTTGCCATTTATGATTTCAAAAATCACTTCGTGCTGAGTTCCTAGTACATAATCGGTTTTGATTGTCAAATCACTTCTCAATTTCCCACCATTGAAGCTTAAGAAAAGATGAGAGCCTTCTAATCTCAGAACCATCGCGTCGTCAATGCCATCAGATTTGTTGCCATGGATTTGAGTGGCTACCAAATGATTTTTGTTTATCGGCAAATGAGTAATCGCCTGTTTTGAGTACACCACGTGCTGTCCAGTTGTCGTCCAGTAAATATCAGAACTACCATCCTCTTTTCTCTCTCTTAGTTCGGATCTGATATAACTGGAATTTGGCGTAGATCCATTGTTGCTTCTGATGGGCACTTTGAATACTATAGCATCTTGGTTGTCACTCACGAAGTAGTATTCATTATTACCCTCGCCGCAAAGTGTTTTGTCTTCACTTCCATCAGGATAGGTGATTTTCCATTGATTGCAATTGGCCATAAGGTCAGAAGGGACATTAGCGGATCCGCCACCTGAACCTTGTGGTGTAGCACTCACCGACTTGCTTGAAGAAGCATTGCCAGAATCATCATAAGCTATTACCGTGAATGTAAATGAAGTTCCATTGGTCAACCCTGTAATAGTCTTGCTACTTGAGGTGCTCGTAGTGTTGCTTCCGTTATAAGAGATGGATACATAATCAAAATCAGAATCAGAGGGGTTAGTCCATGAAAGGCTCACCTGACTATTTCCTGCAGTTGCACTAAGATTGTTTACAGAACCCGGAGGGGTAGTGTCTCCACCGCCATTACCGCTAGATCCCCATATTTCAGCTTCCGTTACACTGTTCCAGCTATTGCTCGAATTTCCAAAACCTGTGATTCTTACGTATCGGGCATTTACAGCATCGAAAGAATAGGTTTCAAGACTAGTGGTACTACCACTACTTCCAGAAGTTGACGCATTAAAAACATCTGACATGGTAGATGTCGTATTACCAGCTCTGATCTTAAAATACGAATTGCGTTGGTCTCCCTTGTACCAGGCAATTTTCATACTGCTCACACTTTTAATAGAACCCAGGTCATAGGTGATGTACTGTCCGGAACCATTGGCTGACCATCGGGTGCCTAGGTTTCCGTCTAAAGTATTGGAAGGTACATTGCCGTCATTTGCGCTGGCCGATACAGACGATACACTTAGTTTACCATTTTCACCACCAGATCCAGAACCACCAGATCCGCTATCTTCTATAAGGGAGAAGTCATCAAATCTACCGGTACCTCCATTATACTTTCCATATATGGTGATAGAGGAGTTGCTTCCTGAATTGAAAGAGACAGACACTTGTGTCCAGTCGTTGAAATCTCCACCGTCATTGTAATCATTGCTTCCAGCAATGACACCAATGGTTCCTTTGTCTTGGATATAGGCTGATAAAATGTAATTGGTGTTTGGTGAAACGGAAACTGTCTGTTCTGCTTTTCCACCCGATCCAGTGATTTTGGCGGACTTAGAACCAGAATTCGCATCGCCTGAAATGGCAGAAGGATCGGAGTCATTCCAGCCTGTCCAGCTGCTTTCAAATCCAGGGTTGGTAAGGCTGACCACATCGCCCGCTGCCATTTTTACGTTTTCAATAGCTGTCTTTGATTGCTCAAGATCATCTTCCTGACAACTGATGAGCCAACCAGTAGATATCAGCATAATGGTTGCTAATATCACATTTCTCATAATACTCAACGTGTTTTTCATTTTGTTTTAGTTAGTGAATAAATGTTTCAAGGAACACAGTTTAGTCGATTAGTAACTGGTGAACCAATTAGCAATTAGAAGATAAATCATGTTTTAAACAACTGTTATTGGTAAACGTAACTGGTCGATCAATGAGAAGAGTAGTTTTATTGTACTTTACAATTATTACATATTATCTGTCATATATAGCATCTATGTTGGAGATAGAGGCTTTTTTAGCAAGCTTGAGCCGTTTTTACAATTCAGCAGAGTCCTGCTAAATGACAGGTTTTTTCATGGTAAATTTTGTATTTAAAATAATTTACTATAAATTGGTCGACCAATCAACAATGATGTTAAGACAAAACAATGGAATTGCTTAAAAATTTTAGTCAGATAGTTATTGAAACTCCGGTTGATCAAATTATCAACCAAATCAAGCAACTTATCACTTCCGGTCAATTGAAGCCCGGAGACAAGCTTCCATCAGAAAGAAAGCTTTGTGATGTATTAGGTGTAGGTAGAACCCACCTTAGAGATGCTATAAAAAAATTGGAGTTTTATGGAATCCTCAAGACACTCCCTCAGAGTGGAACTGTCGTGGCAGGTATGGGCATTACTGCTTTGGAAGGATTGATTTCTGATGTATTAAAGTTGGAAGGAGATGACTTTAGCTCATTGGTAGAGACTAGGGTTATATTGGAAGTAAACAGTGGAGTATTAGCCGCTGAGCGTCGAACAGGTAATGATCTCAGAGAAATAGAAAAGGCATTATTTGCTCACCGAGCGAAAATCGAACAAGCAGATCATGCTGTAGAAGAAGATTTGATGTTTCATTTGAAAATTGCTGAGGCGAGCAAAAACTCAGTGCTTAAATCTTTGATGTTGATTATTACTCCCGATATACTGTCTTATTTCAAGCAGCACGATGTGTGTGGTGATGGAAGGTCAAACAAGGCGGTAGAGCAGCACGAAAGAATATTGGAAGCAATTAAAAATCAGGATAGAGAGACGGTGGCAAAGGAAATGCGAGGGCATTTAGTGGATATCCTTGATTATTCTAAAACGATACAAGTAGAACAATTATATAACAATAAAAATGAAGGAGTTAATGGAGAACTGACAGGTACATAAAAAAAGAATGGATTAACCAAGGGTCAACCCATTCACAAGCGGGATCGATCTATCAATGTTGAAATATCAATTTGGCCATCGGTATTTCATTGAAGAGATCAATTGCTGATTCAAAGATAACTAAATACTGTTATTCTACAGTAAATGAGTGTCTTTTTTACCTACCCGCATCAGCAAATACTATTTACTAAGTGTGAACAAAATCATTTAAAATGAAAAACATTTTACTATTATCTAAACACTACCAAAAGCTGAATTTGACGCTTTTGTTGCTAGTGTTGAATGTGATGATAATAACGCCGGTATTCGCTCAGGACATCACCATATCAGGGGTGGTAAACTCTGAAGAAAATGAGCCACTACCTGGTGTTACTATTCTAGTACAAGGCACTACTGCCGGAACTGTAACAGATATTAATGGAAACTATAAACTTCAAGCCCCATCTGATGCGGTTTTGGACTTTTCTTTTATCGGGTATTTGAAACAAAGCGTGAGTGTAGGCGGAAGATCTACCATAGATATTTCTCTGTCGCCAGATATTGAACAACTAGAAGAAGTTGTGGTTATTGGTTATGGTACTCAAAAGAAGTCCCACTTGACTGGAGCAATTTCGAAGGTGGAAAACACCAATATTGATCAAATTCCTACTTCAAGAGCGGATCAGGCAATGGTCGGTCGAGTAGCAGGTATGAATGTGCAATCTACTAGCCCTGATGGTGTAGGTGGAGCACCTACTATCCAAATTAGAGGTGTAGGGTCAATTACTGGCGGTTCTGGCCCACTTTTGGTTATCGACGGAATTGCGGTTGATTCCGAGTTTTGGTCAAACATCGACATGAATGATGTGGCATCCATCGAGGTTTTGAAAGATGCGGCTTCTGCTGCCATCTTTGGTTCTAGGGGAGCAAACGGCGTAGTGATGATTACTACCAAGTCTGGAGAATCAGGGAAGACGAAGTTTTCTTACAATGGTTTTTACGGATGGCAAGATGTTCAAAACAACCCTGACTACAATACCTCTGTGGCAGATGGTATGGCTGCAGAAAGAGCTGCTAATGGAGAGTTGTCAGATAGATCAAGGTATAAAGAATTGATCGGAGTTGATAACAACTGGCAAGACATCATTTTCGATGGTGGCAATACGCAAAGTCATACAATCAGTGCACGTGGTGGAAATGAGTCTACTACGTTCAGTACAGCAATGACCTATGCGCACGATGAAGGCGTATTGTTGACGGATGATTTCAAGAAGTATAATTTCAAGGCCAAGGTTGATACAAAAGTTAATGATGATTTATCATTTGGTGTAAGCCTAAACCCTTCTTATACCGAAAGAAGGAGATTCGATGGATCTACTCATGATATTTTAAGGCAGACGCCATGGTTACCCGTTTATCATGATGAAAATACGATTCAATACGTAGATAGAACCACATACCCTGACGTACAAGTTGGTGATTATGCGCTTCAGCGTCATTTCGATAATTATGACCTAGATGGTGACGGTACTTTGATAGATATTAGCAATACGTCTAATACTAATCCGGCTGCAAAAGTTTTGGAGAGGGATAGGACAGACCTGCAATTCAAGATGTTTGGTAAGTTCTATACCAAATATAAGATTACAGATGACTTGTCAATTCAAGCAGCTATTTCTGGAGATTATCAAAATACTGAAAGAAAAAGATACCAAGGTGTTGAGTCTAACAGAAATGGTGCATCTGCAGCTTCTTTGACCATCAATAATGAGAATAAGATTCATATAGTAGGTCAATCATTCGTAAACTATTCTAAAACTTTCGGGGATCACGATATTTCTGGAACAGCAGGTATTGTGGCAGAAACTTTTAAGGAGAGATATACTGACGTTGGTGGTACTGGATATGAATTTGATTATGTACCCACGTTAGATGCAGCATCAACTGCTTCATCTTGGGGCTCTAGAGAAAGAGAAAAGAGATTACTTTCATTTATTGGACGTGTGAACTATTCATTCGCAGACAAATATTTGGCTTCTATCAGTTTAAGAAGAGACGGTAGTTCAGTATTTGGTTCGGAAACTAAGTATGGTAACTTCCCTGCGGCATCTGTGGGTTGGAGAATATCAGAGGAAGCATTTCTTGCAGGATCAAGTGTGCTCAGTAACTTGAAAGTAAGAGCCAGCTATGGAATCACTGGTAATGATCAAATTTCTACCGGAAACAGGTTAAATGATTGGTATTCTCATACTGCTTTATTGAGTTCACGAACTGCTGTTGTAGGTGGAGGAACTGCTGCAGCTTTCAATCCACAAAACATTGCTAACCCTGAGCTAGGCTGGGAGAGATCTATTGAAATTAATCCTGGTATCGATTTCGGATTCTTGGATAATAGAATTTCAGGTTCTGTTGACGTATATAGACGTACTAGTGATGATTTGTTATTGAATGTAGATGTTTCAGGAGTAACTGGATTCAATAATGCTCTAGTAAACATTGGAGAAGTTAAAAACGAAGGTATTGAAGTAGAGTTGAGAACTACGAACCTAAGAACAGATAAGTTCAAATGGACAACTACTGTTTTGGCTTCTAAAAACAAAAATACGCTGACGGACTTTGCTGACTCTGATGGGTTAATCCAAAGTGTGGATTCAAAAAGAGCTGCTGAATGGATTAGCTCTGTAGGCGATCCAATCTCTTCTTTTTATGGTTATGTCGTTGATAGACAAATTGCTTTGGAACATTTGAACGATGCCTATCACCCAATTGGTGCGCAAGCTCAGGATGTATATGTGAGAGATTTGAACGGTGATGGTGTAATCGATGATAGTGACAAAACCATATTAGGCAATCCATATCCTGATTTTATTTGGAGTATTACCAATACGGTTACTTTTGGCAACTTTGATTTGTCTTTCATGTTCCAGGGTAGTCATGGTGCAGAAGTAAGAAATATGGGCGATCAATACCTGTATAACCACTTCAACAGCCGACAGGATTATGATCCGGCTGTGACTCCAGATCAAGAGTTTATTCAGCAGAAAATTTTCACCAATTCAATCGTTCAAGACGCTTCTTATATAGCGCTTAGAAACGTGAATCTGGGTTACAACTTGCCAGCTGCATGGGCTTCGAAAGTAGGCATGACCAGTGCAAGACTTTATGTAAGTGGGTCTAACCTGATGTACCTAAAAGCTAGTGATTACACGGGTTTTAATCCTGAATCATTGACCACTACTTCTCCTACAACTTATGGTTATCAGCGTGCGGGAGCACCTATTCCTAGATCAGTTGTGACAGGTGTAATCATTGAATTTTAATCAGGGTGATCATGAATATAAAAGAAAATACTATGAAAAATTTAAGAATCATAGCGCTGTTCGTACTTGCGATACACCTTATCGCTTGTGAAGACGATTTTTTGTCTCCAGCGCCGAATTCAGCAATTAGCGCTGATGCCTTCTATCAAAATGATACAGAGCTTGAAGCGGGTGTAATTGCCATGTATGATGGTATCCAAGGTATCAATTCTACAACTACAACTGATTTACACGGTATTCAGGTTGAGTTTTACCTTACCGAAATGAGAAGTGATAACACTAAAACTAAAAGTAGTGAAGGTGAAACCGCTCAATTCGAAAGTTATGCTGTAGAGGCGACCAATGGCATAGTAGCAGATTACTATGCGAGCATGTATAATGTGATTTTCAGAGCTAATACTGTATTGGCTAATATCGAGAACGCTTCTGCAGCTAAAGCTGGGCAGTTCGAAGGCGAAGCCAAATTTGTACGAGCTTATGCATACTTTAACCTTGTACGATTATTTGGAGATATACCATTAGCCACCGAACTGATCCAACCGTCGGATCAAGAAACGGCTTTTACTAGAGTTGCTTCAGCAGACGTGTATGCAGTAATCGTGAGCGACTTGGAAACTGCAGTAGCTAATTTGGATAACACTTATAAAAACAGAGCTTCTCTAGCTGCAGCACAGGCACTATTGGCTAAGGTTCATTTAACCTTGGGTAATTATAGCACCGCACAGACGCTTTGTGAAAGCATCATTTCAAGTACTGAGTTTAGTTTAGCTACAGACTTTAACCAACTGTTTTATTCAGAAGGAAATGATGAGGTGATTTTTGCCATTGGATATGATTCTGATAATGGTAATGATAGTCAAAACTTCTCAGCAGAGTGGTTAAACGCCGTGGGTAGAACCAGTGGAGTCAACTATGTGACTGATGATGCGAAAGCTGCACTTACAGCACTGGGTGGTACCATGAGAGCTAGCTATTCAATGAGAGTTGATGCCTTACAGCCAATCCATTCACAGGTGGTTAAATATTTGCCAAATGGCGATGAAAATTTGGGAATAGACGCAGTATCAAGTGACCCTACTTTGGCAGGCAATGATTGGATTGTGCTGAGATATGCTGATGTATTGTTGATGCACGTGGAATCTTTACTTGCAGGCGCAGATGGCCCTATTTCTAACACAGCAGCCCTGGCATCATTTCAAGAAGTGAGAGATAGAGCAGGTCTTACTACTTTGGTGAGTAGCATCACCAAGCAGGACTTAGCTGACGAAAGAAGAGTTGAGTTGGCTTTCGAAAATCATAGATTGTTTGATTTAATAAGATTAGGGTTAGCTGAAAGTACATTAGGAGCATTTGCTTCTTCCAATGGATTCAATTTCTCAGCTAATGATCTATTACTCCCTTTCCCTCAAAGAGAAATCAACTTGAGTAAAGGATTGTTGAGTCAAAACCCTGGATACTAAAATTGAAATCAATGACAAAAAATATAAAAACAGGTAAGTTCATCAAAGTGATGAACTTACTAGCTGGATTTTCATTAATCACCAGTGCTATATTTATCACGGCATGTGAAAACGATACGTTGCCTGGAGCGGGGTCTATTGAGGATACCACACCACCAAAGGCTGCTTTTACCTATAGCTCAGATCCGGAGGATCAAAAGAAAATTGTATTTACAAATCAGTCCGAAAGTGCTACAGATTTTACCTGGGATTTTGGTGATGGTAATACTTCTGATGAAGAAAATCCTTCGAATACATATGGAGCTTTTGGTAACTATGATGTAACAGTTATGGCCACGGATAAACTGGGCATAGAATCGGATACCACAATAACTATTTCTGTAGTTGAAGGCCCTTATCAGCCAGTATTAAAAGAATCTGGTTTTGAAGGTGATGGGGATACTGGAGATGGAAGAGACCCGTGGAGATCAAAGTCTTGGACAGAGTCAGGAAACTCCTGGCCAGATGAGAATTCGGTTTTTGGAATATCGGGTAGTCCGGTAAGTTTTGGAGATCAGGCCGCTAAATTAGAGGCTCAGCCAGATAACCCTCGTCAGGGATATCAAGAATTTGTGGTAGAAGCAGATCAAAACTATGATTTGAGCTTCTGGTATACCATGAAGGATGATTCTTCAGACCCTTGGGCTACGGTGTCTATTGTTGGTGTTACCGAAAATGGACCAATCAGCAGTGCTGTGGAAGCCAAAGCAGGTATAATTGCATCTGTAACTATTAATGATACGTCTGACCCTTCTACTTACGTACAGCAGAGATTAGCATTCAATTCAGGTGAAAACACCACAGTGGCTATTTACTTCTGGAACGACGGAAATGTGGAGACAAGGCTAGATGAATTTTCTATTGATATTGCTCCTGATGGCGCTATTCCACCATCAGTGTCATTCTCTAGTGAGCAGAGCGATATCAATTATTTGTCTTATACGTTTACTAATGCTTCGGTTGATGCTACCTCATACGAATGGGATTTTGGAGATGGTAATACATCTACAGAAGTATCCCCGACGCACGTATATGCAGAAGCGGGTAATTACACTGTGAAGTTAACCGCCAAAAATGATGCAGGTCTTTCTGCTGATTTTTCAATAACGTTTGATCTTCATTCACCAGTTACGTCAGATTTTTCATATGCTGAAGGAGCCGATATATATACTATCGACTTTACAGATGAGTCGACTACTGCAGCAAGTGTAGCGTGGGATTTTGGTGATGGATTTTCGTACAGCACAACGGACGTAAATGCTACAGTGACTCACGTTTACAACGGTGGACCTGGTTTCTATACGGTTACACTTACGGCCATAAGTAGTACAGGCTTTGAAAATGAAAAATCAACGACGCTAGCAATTGGTGTTCCAAAAGTGTTAGGTGGAGATTTTGAAGATACTGAAACTGGTGATGATAGAGATTTCTGGAGACCGAATGATTATTCAGGAGATGAGATAACAGGAGATACCCCTTATGGTGGTAGTAGTGATGGTGCATTCCAGTTGTATAATGGAACTGACACAGATTCAAAAACTAGAGGTGCGAAAATTGATGGTTCGAAGTGTGCAAATGCTGATGGGTCAACACCAGATACTGACACCAGATATGCGTATCAGGAGATGGACCTTAACCCTGGTTCTGAATACTATCTTGAATTCTCATATAACAATGCTGACGGTACTGTAGTAGCAGGTGAAATATTGGATGGTCACTTTGCAGATGGATCAAATGCATTGGCAGCTTCGCTGGATGGATCTAGTTTAGTTGAACTTCAAGGAACTGTTTCTAATGGTGAGATAAGTGGAGGGTCTGACAGCCCACAATGGAGAACCATTAGAGGAAAGTTCACTGCACCTGTTAGTGGTGAAGTATCTATCTGGATGTGGGCACATGGAGGTAAGTCATATTATGATAATATCAAAATACTTCCTGCTGCAATAGTAGATGCGGATTAATTAGATATAAAATTCATACACACTCTGAGTTTTTCAGGGTGTGTATTTTTTCAAAAAATGAGGTCTGATTCTTTTAGATCCATCAACAATATAGGGATGGCTAGCGTGAGCTGGCTCCTAACAAAACAAGAAATGAAAGAATTGAAGAATTTACAGTTGATCAACCCAGTGACCTTGAGCTTGCTTATGCTCTTGGTGATGTTCGGTACAGAGTGCGGATTTGAGACGAAAGCGGTTGATGCGGTAAGTAGCGCAGAGGAGTTGAAAATTAAGCTGGCTATTGCTAACCCTGGTGATACTATCAGATTGGCAAATGGTGAATGGAAGGATGCTGAACTGGTCATCAAAGCCCAAGGAACAGCAGAGGCTCCAATCGTTGTAATGGCTGAAACAGCTGGCGGTGTACAATTAACTGGTGCTTCAAATTTGAAATTGGCAGGTGAATATGTCGTAGTAAGTGGCTTGCATTTTACAAACGGATACACACCTACCGCGGAAGTGGTCTCTTTCAAAATCAAAAAGGATGATTTAGCCAACAACTGTAGAATCACAGAAACATTAGTAGACAACTATTCCAATCCAGAGCGACATGAAAGCGACTATTGGGTGGGAATGTATGGTAAAAACAATCGATTCGATCATAATGCCCTAGTTGGTAAAGGCAACAAAGGGGTGACCATGGCAGTGAGACTCAACTCCGAAGAAAGTCTTGAAAACGGACACCTGATCGATCATAACTACTTCGGCCCTAGAGAAAACTTAGGCGCCAACGGTGGAGAGACACTTAGAATTGGCACCAGCCATTACTCTTTATCTTTTTCAAATACACAAGTGATCAACAACTACTTCGATCGCTGCGATGGTGAGCATGAAATCATCTCAAACAAATCATGCGGAAACCTATTCAAAGGCAATGTATTCGACGAGTGTGTTGGTACTTTGACCTTCAGACATGGCAATGAAAATACTGCAGAGAGCAATGCTTTCTTTGGTAATGGAAAACCACATACAGGTGGTATCAGAGTCATCAACGAAAAACAAAAAGTAATTAATAACTATGGCTACGGACTTACCGGTCATAGATTCAGAGGTGCCTTAGTGGTAATGAACGGCGTGCCTAATTCGCCAATCAATAGATATCATCCGGTCAAAGATTCTGAGATCAATAATAACACGTTCATTAACTGCGATTATGTACAGCTGTGTGCGGGTAGTGATGCGGAGAGAAGTGCCATTCCACAGACCACTTCCATTTCAAACAACATCTTTTGGAATGAATCTAAGGATGATGTTTTTACGGTATACGATGATATTTCAGGTATTTCTTTCGATGGGAATATTCTGAGCCCAAACATCCAATCTCTGGGTGCTGGATTTGAGGCTGTCAAGTCGCAGATAGTAGAAACTGAAAAGGGAATTTATGGTTTAATGGATGAAAATATTACAGCGGGTATCACGGCTGACTTTTCTGTTGTATCCAAAGAGGCTACAGGTCCATCTTGGTATACCAAGCCATCCAACAGTAAGACGTTTGGTTACGGTAGAACTATTGCTGTTGAAGCTGGAACTGACTTGTTTGATGTAATGAAAAACGCAAAGGCTGGCGATGTTTACACCTTGGCTGCTGGGGAGTATTTATTGGAAAAGAAGGTTCCGTTGAATGTGCCTGTCACTGTTCAGTCTTCAGAGGGTGCCGTCTTGAAGTTTGAAAAATCAAATTTGTTTGTGATAGAAAATGGTGGAGCACTTAAAATGGAAGGCTTGGTTATCGATGGAGCTGAGTGCCCTGATTATGCTGGCAATGCTGTGGTGTCTACCAGTAGATATTCAATGAATAGAAACTACAAATTATTCATCAACAACTGCGAGTTTAGAGATTTAGATGTCAACCACTCATTCAATATTTTAAAGGTTTATAAAAACACTTTTGCAGATAGCGTTCTTATTGAAAACTCTAAATTCAGCGATGTAAGTGGTACTATTCTAGAGTTGAATCAAGAGTCTGATGACATTGGAATCTACAACGCTGAGTTTGTTATCCTCAATAACAATTCATTTAAAAATATCGGTAAGGAAATCGTAAATCTGCATCGAGGAGGAAGCGACGAAAGCACGTTTGGGCCACTGCTTTTCATTGATCACTGTTCGTTTGAAAAAGTGGGATATGGTCCTAAAAATAAAGGGGGGAAGGCATTTACGCTACATGGCGTGCAGAAGACTTTGATATCGAATTCCATATTCGATGACATTAAGACTTTCGATATCTTCCATACAGTAGGTGAGCCGATCACGAAAATAACAGATTGCAATATCGACCAGTCAAAGCTGATGATCAGCGACAAGACTGCAACATTGTCAAATCTTAAATTGGCCAAAAATGCCAATGGAAGCGATGGCGAGAAACTCGGATCATCGCTATGAAGATAAAGTTTTGTTATATCAGCATAGGTTTTAGTGTGGCTGTTGTTCTGTCACTACTCTCTTGTGTCGAGGGAGTTGAGTCTACAGAGCAACAGTCCCTATCTGATGAACACCCAAGCTTGGTCCTCACCTCAGCAGGAGTTGCTGAAATCAAATCCAATTTAGGACAAGTACCACTCTTTGATCAGACCTTGGAAGCGGTCACTAAAGAAGTAGATGCTGAAATCACTAATGGAATAGAAGTGCCTGTTCCTAAGGACCTGGCAGGAGGGTATACGCACGAGCGTCATAAGTCCAACTTCTTCATCATGCAGAAAGCTGGAGTCTTGTTCCAGATTACCGGTGAGGAAAAGTATGCGGTTTATGTACGAGACATGTTATTGGCCTATGCAGAGATGTGGCCGACCATTGGGAAACATCCTGCAGAGCGTTCTTACGCTCGTGGAAAGATCTTTTGGCAATGTCTGAATGATGCGAATTGGTTGGTGTATGCTGGTCAAGGGTATGATTGTATCTATGATTGGTTAGATGAACTGACCAGGGAGAAGTTAAATAAGGAGTTGTTCAGACCCTATGCTGAATATGTTTCTGTTGAGAACCCACAGTTCTTTAATCGAATTCATAATCACAGTACCTGGGGAAATGCAGCAGTAGGGATGATTGGATTGGTTATGGACGATGAAGAACTCATCAATTGGGCACTTTATGGCCTGGACATTCAGGTAGCTGGAGATATTGTCAAAGACAATGACGGTGGAGATATACAACCGGAAGGACAAAAAGAAGCAGGGTTTCTGGCGCAAATTGATCATTCCTTTTCGCCAGATGGCTACTATACCGAAGGACCGTACTATCAGAGATATGCCATGTATCCATTCCTGATTTTTGCACAAGCATTGGCTAATAAGAGACCGGAACTAGAAATTTTAGGCTATAGAGATGGCCTATTGATCAAAGCAATTTATGCCTTGATCAATCAGACAAACGCTAGCGGAGAATTTTTTCCTATTAACGATTCGCAAAAAGGTATGTCACTGTCTTCAAGAGAGCTTGTGAATGCAGTGAGCATGGCTTATGCATTTGGAGGCAATGATTCAGGGTTGTTATCTATAGTAGAGAATCAAGGACGTGTGCCATTGAACAATGCTGGTATGGCTGCAGCCAAAGGGGTTGCTGAAGGCAAGGCTAAGAAATTTGAATACAAAAGCATGGAGCTGACTGATGGAGCGAAAGGTGATGAAGGTGCTATTGGCATCATCCGGTCAGAAGACTTGACTTTGATGATGAAATATGCAAAACACGGCATGGGGCATGGCCACTTCGACCGTTTAGGCTTCTTGTTGTATGACGAAACGGGTGAAGTGATTCAAGACTATGGTGCCGCACGTTGGGTAAACATAGAGCACAAAGATGGAGGAGGGTATCTCAAAGAAAACCATAGTTGGGCGAAAGAAACAGTAGCTCATAACACGCTTGTAGTCGACAAAGACTCCCATTTTGATGGAAATGTAAGGGAGGCAGACAAAACTTCTGGAACGCCTTATTACTTCTTAGGTGAGGGCTCAGTTCAGATTGCCAGTGCCAAGGAGATGAACGCCTATGATGGTATAGAGATGCAAAGAACGATGGCCGTAGTAGACGTTGAAGAATTAGAAAACCCATTGGTGATAGATTTGTTTTCAGTGCAAGCACCTGAAGGGACTAGGTATGACTTACCTCTTTATTACATGGGCGAGTTCATGTCTTCTAATCAGCAGTTTGAGACGAACAAAGACCTTACTCCAATGGGTACAAATGACGGCTATCAGCATTTGTGGGCTGAGGCACAGACAGGATTGGTGGGTGATGTATTCAGCATGACATGGTTCAATGGCAAGAAATTTTATACGGTTACCTCTGCAGTTGAGTCTGGAGACGAGATGATTTTAACCAGAATCGGGGCAACTGATCCGAACTTTAACCTTAGACGAGATCCAGGTTTGATCCATCGTAGAAAAGGTGGAAATACACTTTTCGCGAGCCTTTATGAAACACATGGTAGCTATGATTACGCATCAGAGCGCCCGATAAACTCATTCACTTCTATTGCCAATTTGGAAATACTGCATCAGTCAGAAGCTTATGCTGTAGTTGGTTTTAAACTAAAATCTGGAGAGTACTACCAGTTTGCCTTTTCATTAGCAAATGATGAAGAGACAAGTACACATGCAGTAGCAACTTCCAAAGAGCGGTTGGAATGGAATGGAATTTATGATTTTAGAATTTTTTAAGTAAGAATGGAAAGAAATAGCGAGAAATACATATTGACAAAAGAAATGGAATGGGAAGAGCTTGGCGGCGGAGTTTCCAGAAAATTTCTCGGATATGATAATCAGATCATGATGGTGTCTGTAAAGTTTGAAAAAGGTGCACTTGGGTCACCGCATAGTCACTTTCATACGCAAGCTACTTATGTAGTATCGGGTAAGTTCGAATTTGAAATAGATGGTGTGAAACAGACCGTATCTGCTGGAGACGGTGTTTATATCGAACCCAATCTGCTACACAGCGCCGTTTGTCTGGAAGAAGGTCAATTGATTGATACGTTCAGTCCAGTCAGAGAGGATTTTCTCACTGGAGGAGGCGTTTCGTATTTTGGAGATAAAGATTAAACGAAGATGAAGATAAAAGGACTAAGATGGTGGATTGTTGGGCTCGTGTGCCTGGCTACTGTGATCAATTATATTGACCGATCCGCATTGGCTATTATGTGGCCAGATATATCCAAGGATTTGGGGATGACCAAGGCTGATTATGCCATTATACTTAATGTGTTTTTGGTAGCCTATGCAGTGGGACAATCACTTTCTGGGAAAATGTTTGACAAGATCGGAACTCGGTTGGGGTTTGTAATTTCCATTACAGTGTGGGGATTGGCTACGGCTATTCATGCCTTTGCTCGCGGAGTAGTTTCATTTAGCTTCTTCAGAGTGTTGTTAGGGTTAGGTGAAGCAGGTAACTGGCCTGGTGCTGTGAAAAGTAACGCGGAGTGGTTCCCAGTAAAAGAAAGAGCTTTTGCTCAAGGGATATTCAACTCAGGAGCGGCTTTGGGGTCTATTGTAGCTCCTCCCTTAATCGCCATAGTTTGGGTAATGATTGGTTGGAAAATGACTTTCGTTCTATTGGGTCTTTTAGGTTTGGTATGGATCATTCCCTGGTGGATTGTGAACAAAAATGTACCAGCCAAGCACCCATGGATTACAGAGGCAGAGAAAGAGCATATTCTTTCTGGGTTGAATGAAACAAAAGAGGCAGATGACAAGCCTGGCTTGAGTATGACGGAAATTCTATCGAAGAGAGAATCATGGGCAGTACTAGCTTCCAGATTTTTTGTAGAGCCAATCTGGTGGCTGTTCGTGGGTTGGATGCCCATTTACCTGGCGGATGTTTATGGCTTCAATGTAAAGGAGATTGGGTTTTTTGCCTGGGTACCTTATGTAGGTGCTGCGTTAGGTAGCTTATCTGGAGGGTACTATTCTGGTCGATTGCTTATCAATGGGGCAAGCGTCGATCAAGCCAGAAAGAAAACAATTATGGTTGGTTGTGTGATTATGTTCTTGGGGCTTGTCGCTACCATCCTTGCAGGAGATACGGCGGTCAAGTTTGTTGCCATCGTAGCCTTTGTGTTGTACGGATTTCAGTTTGTAATTAGCAATATCCAAACCATACCAAGTGATTTATTCAGTGGCAAATCAGTAGGCTCTTTGGCGGGGTTAGGAGGAACGGTGGGAATCTTTTCGGTGATTATCATGAACTTTTTAGTTCCAGTGATCACAGAGAAATTTTCTTACACGCCGATTTTCGTAATGATCGCCTTGTTTGTGCCATTGTGCATAATGTCGATTTACTTTTTTGCGAAAGAAATTAAACCTGTAGATCAGGAAGATTAAGAGAATAAAGTGGCCTGAGTTGTAGGCTACTGGAATATAAAGGAATTGGCTAGTAACGTACGATTTTATTCACTACTTGGGCCAACAAGTTTTGAGGAATTGAATGCTATACAGCTGGTTTAAAATGGACTCTGAAGGAGTTTAGAGTTTGAATAGTATAACTGATTTGACGCTGTCATTTCAAGTAGATAAAAGGTTTAGTTGTCGCCTTTTTCTACCGTATCTATTCATTTGAGACAACCTACTTGTACCCTGGGTATGGATTCTGCCTTCTTTGGGAAAAGAATAAGCCCGCGATTAATTGAATAACTGAATTTTAAATAGAAATATCATGGCGAAAGATAAAGTAGCGATCATTACAGGAGCTACAGGAGGAATCGGATTTGCGGTAGCAAAGAGATTAGGTAAAGATGGATACACTGTTGTATTGAATGGCATTGAAGATGATAAAGGAGCCGAAAGAGTAAAAGAACTTGAGGCTGAAGGAATTACTGCAGAGTACTATGGGTTTGATGTGACTAGCGAAGCTGAGGTGACAGAAAACATTACCAAAATAGGAGAGAAGTATGGGAAAATAGACCTTCTTGTAAACAACGCCGGTGGTTTGGGCGGTAGAGCTCGATTTGAAGAAATGACCACTGAGTTTTACAGGTTTGTTATGGCTTTAAACCTTGATTCTGTATTCTTTGCTTCAAGAGCGGCTATTCCATTCTTGAAGAAAGGCGAAAATGCTTCCATCATAAATTACACATCTAATGCAGGTTGGAATGCAGGAGGGCCTGGTGCTGGTATTTATGGAACATCTAAAGCAGGTGTGCATGCCATCACGAGAGCATTAGCTAAGGATTTGGCTGAATACGGAATCAGAGTAAATGCAGTATCTCCAGGTACGATTGACACACCATTCCATGCGCAGATTAAGGCAACCAAGCCTGAAGTATTTGCATCATGGAAAAACAACATTTTGTTGGGAAGAATTGGCGAACCTGAAGAGGTAGCATCTGTTGTTTCCTTCTTGGGAAGTGATGATGCTTCTTTCATTACTGCTGAAACTATCCAAATTGGTGGTGGACAAGCATTAGGTATCTAATAAATTAGAATTGGGCAGATCCAGAATGAGAATATTCTGAATCTGCCCAATTCTAGCACTGAATTTGATTCTATGGATTAATTAGCAATTGGGGATAGTATTTTACGTTAAGTGAAGTTAGTAGAAAAGAGAAATATTATTATAAATAGTACAAGGATGAAAAGAGTTGAGGGGATAAAATATTTGATCTGTGCTTTATTGGCCATGTTCGTGGTCATGGGCAATGGATGCGGTGAGGATGAAGCGGATGAAATAGTAAAAAGCGAGGAGGAAACGACTGAGACTGAGGAAAAGGAGGAAGAGAAAGAAGAACCAGAAAGCGACTTGGTTGAAGGAGTAGATTATTTTTTGCCCAATATTGATTTGAACCATTGGAAAGTCACCTTGCCGATTGGTAATCCTACAGAAGTAGAACCGCCAGAAATATTGGAGTATGCAACTAATGAAACGTTGCTGCCATTTATGTACAATGATTCTACAGATGGAAGTTTGGTGTTTTACACTTATCCAGGAGCGACAACTAACAACACTAAGTATTCCAGGACCGAGCTGCGAGAGCAAATGGTGTCTGGAAGTAATAGTACCAATTGGACGTTTGCTGATGGAGCTTATATGAAAGGCACTTTAGCCATGGATACGATTACCAAAGAAGGCGACGGAGATTATCACCGAACTATCATCATGCAAATTCATGGTCGGTTGACCAATGCGCAGAGAGATTTGATAGGAGAAGACGATAATAATGCTCCTCCAGTGCTTAAAATCTATTGGAAGGATGGTTATGTACGTGTACATACTAAGTATCTAAAGGATTTGGATGCTACTGATACTGAGGCATTGCACACGGATGCTTGGGGAGATCTGACAGGCGTGAACTTCGATGAAAAAGTAGATTTCAACAAATTTACTCTGGAGGTGAAAGTATCCGATGGCAAGATGGAAATCACGCTAAATGATGATCAGACTATGACTTATGATGATATCCACATGGAACGGTGGGGCATCTTCGAAAACTACTTCAAGGCAGGGAATTACCTCACTACATTGGATGAAGATGCATTCGCTAAAGTGAAATACTACGAGTTGGAAGTCAGTCATGAATAACTGACTTGAAAAATATTAAAAATCTCCTACTGACGGCTGGCCTCATCAAAATTTGGTGTGGGCTGGCCGTTTCTTTATATGCCCAGGAGGTAGTCTATGCGCCAGTAAACGTACCCAAAGGTTATACAAAAAATATTGATTTGATTTATAAAGAGTTAGACGGTTGGAAAGGACGTTTAGATCTTTATTTTCCGTTGGATACCACTGAGTCACATCCGTTGGTAATCAATATTCATGGAGGTGGTTGGAATCATGGAGTGAAAGAATCACAAAGAGGATTTTCTCAGTTCTTTGAGAAAAATTTTGTTGTTGCCAATGTCGAGTACCGACTTGAAAGTGTAGCTAAGGCTCCAGCAGCGATAGAAGATGTCCGGTGCGCTCTAATATATTTAATAAATAATGCTAGCAGGTATAGAATTGATCAAAATAGAGTAATAATGATGGGAGCCTCTGCAGGAGGGCATCTGGCGCTGATGGCTGGTTTGCTTAATGATGATCGATCGTTTGACAATGGATGTTCTTGTGAAAAAAAGATTGAAATCTTGGCGATTGTCGATAAATATGGCGTAGCAGATTTAGAACCATTTTGTCAAGCACCCTCTGTTAAGAAATGGTTAGGTACGAGGGTTAATGACTTGGACTTTGTGAGGTCTGTTTCTCCAATTAACTACATAGACAGTTCAAGCCCAGACGTATTTATTGTGCATGGAAAAAAGGATCCAACAGTACCTTATACTCAGTCAAAACAGCTGCACGAAATGCTTCAACGTGCCGGTGCACAAAGTGAGTTTGTTACCATTGAAAATGGGAGTCATGGAAAGTTTTCTAAAGAAGAAAACGATAAATTCAATGAAGCACTATTAAGTTTTTTCGAGAAATTGGGCTTGTAGTTACAAATACTCTCCTTGTAAAATCACTTGCCAAGCAAAAGCAGTTTCGCCTGAATCGAGATATTTCTGAGCTAATAGGTGTAATTCATTTTCCAGATTTTCCTCATCGTCAGCAAAACTTTCCAAGATGGCGCTTACTTCAGGTTCTCTCGCCATATTCAATATTTCATTTTTTGTAGGAATGTGCTCTACATTGGCCAGTCTGCCTAGGTTGTTTCCTGTAAGTACCGCACTGTTTTTCACATTTTCAGGCAATTGATCAAACCCTATACCCATCGTGGTCAAAGGCTTGGGTATTTCAAACATAGAATTTGAATTGGTCTTAGTGTACCAATTACCTCCCATGCGGGCCACAAGTTCTAGCCGTGTAGGATCTATTTTGTTATCATCAGTCAAAAGATGATCTTGTACATGAGCCATTACCACCTCGCAAATGATCAGATTGCCGGCACCTCCATGATCACCCATGGCTTTCACTTCCAGTACTTTGCACTCAAAGGATACTGGAGATTCTTTTACTCTTGGTGGTTTGATTTTTTCTGAAGGTACTTCGGTGAAACCGGCTTTTACAAATTCGTTGACGCCGTCTCCATATTCCGTGCTGGCCAGGGACATTTGCTCTACGATCGGATAGTCTACGATATTGATGACTACCTCTGGTACCTTGAGTACATTTTCTAACGTGTGTTTGGTGGTATTATCGCGTACCCGTCGAGCAGGTGAAAAAACTAAAATCGGAGGGTTGGCACTAAAGGCATTGAAAAAACTAAACGGACTCAAATTTACATTTCCGTCCTCGTCGATGGTGCTGGCAAAGGCAATGGGTCGAGGTGCAACAGCAGAAAGAAGTACAGAATGAAATTGTGCGGTAGACACCGATTTTGGATCAATAGAAGTCATCGTGAATTCAATGTTTTTTGTTAAGCTTAAAAATAGTGTTTTTTAACAGACTGCCGTTAGGAAGAAACCGACAATTCAAATAAAAAATCCCGACGGTTAGGCCGGGATTAACAACACTTAAAAATGAATGATCAAAGATCACTTTTGGGTAATGTTGCTTTATTTAGTCGGCAGTACTTTTGCTCTTACTTCACCAAAACCAACTCGTACACCGTCTTTATTTCCAAATCCTTTCATTACGACTGTATCGCCGTCCTGGATAAATTTTCTTTCTGAACCATCTGGCATCTGCACAGGCTTAGTTCCTTGCCAGGCTATTTCCAGCATGGATCCATATTGATGTGATTCTGGGCCACTAATTGTACCAGAAGCCATCATATCACCTGGCTGTACGTTACAACCATTCACCGTATGATGTGCGAGCTGCTGAATCATGTTCCAATACATGTACTTGAAATTGGACTGGCTCACTGTTTTACTTTCACCTTTCTCCGTTTCAATAGCCACTTCCAGTTCGATGTCATAGTGATGATTGCCTTCATACTCCAAGTAGGGTAAAACTTTCGGGTCTTGATTTGGACCTTCGGTTCTGAATGGCTCTAGTGCCTCCAAGGTCACTATCCAAGGAGATAAATGCGATGCAAAATTCTTTGCCAGGAATGGACCCAATGGCACATACTCCCATTTCTGAAGATCCCTAGCTGACCAGTCGTTGAATACACAAAGTCCGAATATATGATCAGCGGCATTAGCTGTCGTAATAGTATCGCCAAGCTCAGTGCCTTTCCCGACGATAAATCCCATTTCCAACTCAAAGTCTAACAGTTTGCATGGTCCAAATACAGGGGGCTCATCTGCGCTAGGCTTTTGCTGACCTTTTGGTCTATGAAAATCAGTACCAGAGATGACTATAGACGAAGAACGACCATGATAGCCTACAGGCAAATGTTTCCAGTTTGGCATCAAGGCATTGTCTGGGTCTCTAAACATACAGCCTACGTTGAAAGCATGCTGTTCACTAGAATAGAAATCTGTATAGTCGCCAATTTGCACTGGTAGACTCATTGTGATGTTCTTGACATCTTTCAATATTTTATTTCTATGTACCGTATTTTCTCTAAGTCCGTTTTTTGAATGCTCTTCAAAAACGCTTTGAATCCTTTCTCTCACTTTGTTGGTAACTGGTTTACCTAAGGCAATGAAATCGTTCAAATATTGTTTTTCGAAGATACCCTCTGGTAACGAAAGGCCTTTCAAATAGCCTTTTTCTTGAAGAATGGCCAAGTTGATGGCATACTCACCAATTCGAGAGGCGGCGTACCAGCTTTTTCCATTTTTTACTATTCCAAAAGGTATGTTCTGAACTGGAAAGTCAGATTCAGCGGCTACCGAAATCCAGGATTTTGTCATTATATTCTTTTTTAATGTTTTGGGTTATTGAAATTAAAGGCTCAAATATAGCCGTCATTCTCTGGCTTGTCCAGAGAATCTGCCTGATGGATGTAGATACCCCGAATAAATCGAGGTATGACGACAGGAATTTACAATGTTCCCCTGCGCTCTTGTTCTCTTTCAATGGATTCAAAAAGTGCTTTGAAGTTTCCTGCTCCAAAACCTCTTGCGCCCATTCTTTGGATAATCTCGAAGAAGAGTGTTGGTCTGTCTTCTACTGGACGTGTGAAGATTTGTAATAAATAACCCTCTTCATCAGCATCAACCATGATGCCTAGTTTTTTCAGCTTCTCCAGATCCTCTTTGAGTTTGTGATCATGAGTAGCCAATCTTTCAGGTACTGCTTGATAATAGGATTCAGGAGGTGTGGTTAAAAACTCAACACCTCTAGCTCGCATTCCTGCTACGGTTTTTAATATATCATCAGTTGCAACTGCAATGTGCTGAACACCGGGTCCTTCATAGAAGTCAAGGTACTCTTCTATTTGAGATTTTTTCTTTCCTTCAGCTGGCTCGTTAATTGGGAATTTGATTCTTCCATTTCCGTTACTCATCACTTTACTCATTAGAGCAGAGTACTCAGTATGGATTTGTTTGTCATCGAATGAAAGGAAGTTTTCAAACCCCATCACATCCTCATACCACTTTACCCAGGTGTTCATTTCACCCCAGCCTACATTGCCTACCATGTGATCAACGTACTTCAGACCAAGTGATTCTGGGCTGTAATCCGACTCCCATTTTTCAAAGCCAGGCATGAATACACCATTGTAGTTTTTACGCTCAACAAAAAGGTGAACAGTTTCTCCATAAGTGTAAATTCCTGATCGAACGATTTCACCATGCTCGTCTTTTTCAACGACTGGCTCCATGTATGATTTGGCTCCTCTTGAGGTGGTTTCTTCCCATGCTTTTTTTGCATCTTCCACCCAAAGGGCAACTACTTTTACACCATCACCATGTTTGACGATATGCTCGTTGATAGGGTGCTTGGAGTTGAGCGGGGTGGTAAGGACCAACCTTATCTTATCTTGCTTTAACACATAAGAAACAACATCCTTGCTTCCGGTTTCTAGTCCTCTATACGCAAAGGACTGAAAGCCAAATGCTGTCTTATAAAAGTGAGCAGCTTGTTTGGCATTTCCCACATACAGCTCGATGTAATCTGTTCCTAACAATGGAAGGAAGTCCTGTGCTCCTTCGAATATTTTCTCTAAACCGTAGTTTACGCTTTCTACTTGCTTTGCCATAATATTATTTTTTACGTTACTCTAACAGGAGTTTCAAACCCTGTTGGGGTTTTTCATTCGTTTTTTAATCCTTAGCCTTAGTTGGTGTTGTTACCAACGAATCTCTTCAGTTATTCCAACCAACTCTTGTGGTAGTCTTTTATTAAAATTTTCATTGCTTCTTCAGTCACTTGCAGTGGTTTGAAGGTATCTACCATAACCGCAAGTTCTTCGGTTACTTTTTCTCCAATGCTTCGCTCTGTAGCTCCCGGGTGAGGACCGTGCGGAATGCCAGCAGGGTGAAGGGTGATGTTTCCTTTTTCAATGTTGTTTCTACTCATAAAGTCCCCGTCTACATAGTAGAGTACCTCATCTGAATCAATATTGCTATGATTGTAGGGTGCAGGTATCGACTCCGGATGATAGTCATAGAGTCTTGGCACAAAAGAGCAAATCACAAAGGCGTCCGTTTCGAAAGTCTGATGAATCGGGGGAGGTAAGTGCACACGACCAGTAATCGGCTCGAAATCGTGGATGGAGAATGCATAGGGATAATTGTACCCATCCCAACCCACGATGTCAAATGGATGGCTGGCATAGATATACTCATGCATCATGTCCTCTTTTTTTACTTTGATAGTAAAATCTCCAAACTCATCGAATGTTTCTAGTTCTGCTGGTCTCCTAAAATCTCTCTCACAAAATGGAGAATGCTCCAACAGCTGACCGAACCAGTTTCTATAGCGTTTTGGCGTGTAGATAGGTCGCTTAGACTCTACAATGAACAGGCGATTGTCTTCCGTGTCAAAATGCACCTGATAGATCATGCCACGTGGTACTAATAGATAATCTCCGTATCCAAAGGTGATATTTCCCAATTGAGTTTTGAGTGTACCTGTGCCTTTGTGGATGAAAATCAATTCATCACAATCAGCGTTTTTATAGAAATATTCGGTTTGGCTTTGTTTAGGGGACGCAAGTACAATGTGACAATCGGAATTGACCAACACTGTCTTTCTACTATCTAAGTAGTCATTTTCAGAAGGAACCTTAAAGCCTTCCATCGCCAAAGAGAGCATGTTCTTTTCTTCAGCAATCTTCGGAGCTACACTATATGATTTCGAGACCTCTTTGACCATAGTAGGTCTGTGGAGGTGGTACATCAATGATGACATGCCATCGAAGCCTATCGTTCCAAAAAGCTGTTCGTAATGAATGCTTCCATCGTCTTTCTTAAAAGTGGTGTGCCGCTTGTGCGGAATCTTACCTAATTGATGATATTGAGGCATAGTGGTTTAATGTTTTAGATTCAAAAAATGAAGTCCTATATAAATTTACGAACTCTATGACTAGTTCACTAATTGGCCTAATGAATTTTCAAAGGCAGTATTGGTTAGGAGCGTTTTATCCTTATTTTGACTGTGAATGGCTTCTAAGGCTTTTCCAATGATCTCTGAGGTGTCACTAAAAATACCATCATCGGTCATATCTACTTCGCCTGACATGAGATAAGCAAATACTCTCGCCATTCCACAATTGGCAATAAAATCAGGAATCACAGAAACGTGTTTGTCTGCATGTTCACTGATCGGGCCATAGAAAATAGCTTCGTCGGCAAATGGCACATTCGCTCCACAAGAAATCACCTCAAGCCCAGATTTTACCATGCGATCGAGTTGATCTTGTGTGATTAGTCTAGATGCTGCTGCTGGAATAAATATTTCCGCATCGAGATCCCATACTTTGTCGTTGATTTCGTCAAAAGGGATGATATCGGGACTGTTCAGCTGATTACCATTTCTGTTGACGAATAGGGCTGTAATTTCTTCAAATGAGAATCCTTCTTCGTTGATTAACCCGCCAGCTCTATCAATGATTCCTACTACCCTGACACCCATCTGGGCCAGATAAAATGCCGCCGCAGCTCCCACATTTCCCCAACCTTGGATGATTGCTTTTTTACTGGCAATATCACCGCTCCAAAGATTATAGTAGTGTCTTACAGCCTCAGATACTCCGTACCCAGTGATCATATCAGCCACTGTGTATTTTTTGAATAAGTCAGGAGTGTATTTTTCGTCTTCAATGATTTTAATAACCCCTTGTCTCAACTGACCGATTCGATTTACTTTTTGCGCTTCAGTTGGGTGAAAGTGTCCAGTAAAAACACCTTCCTGTGGATGCCAAATACCGTGATCTTCCGTGATAGGAATTACTTCGTGAATTTCATCTACGTTCAGATCACCTCCTGTTCCGTAATAATATTTAAGTAACGGCTTAACGGCTGCATACCATCTTTGAAGCACGCCTTCTTTGCGAGGATCTGCGGGATCGAAGTTGATTCCCGATTTGGCGCCACCAATTGGAGGGCCGGAAATACTAAACTTAATTTCCATGGTTTTAGCCAGAGACTCAACTTCTCTTTTGTTCAGTCCCTTTCTCATACGAGTGCCGCCGCCAGCTGCTCCACCACGAAGCGAATTAATGACTACCCAGCCTTCTGCCTCTGTTTCTGCGTCCTTCCATTCAAATACGATTTCCGGTCGTTTCGCCTCAAATTTGTTTAGTAGTTCTTTCATTGGGTGATGATATCGTTATGTTCTTTATTATTTCTTATTAATGGAATATTATTCTGTTTGTGGTTTGTTTTAGGTAAAAATAAATAACACCTAATTCCATTGATAAGAATAAAATATTTCAAATAATTCTTGTGCGAAGTTAGATTTTACCTATCTTGGATGTCTGATTATTCTTAATTAATGTAAATAATTAGAATAAAAGAACATTTGGATATTATTTATTGGAATTATATCCTTTTAAGAATTGAATGTGACCAAGTAAAATAGTAAAATTCTAAAATGACACAGTTAGACGCTACAGACATCAAGATCTTGAACGTCCTGCAAGAGGAGGGAAGGATCACTAATAAAGCACTTTCAGAAAAGTTGGGGCTTTCGACTACGCCTATTTTCGAAAGAATGAAACGGCTTGAAAAAGACGGGGTGATTGCCAAGTATGTTGCCTTGCTCAATCACAAGAAAATTGATCGGAAGCTTACTGTTTTTGTTTCCATCTCACTTAAGAATCATACGCGTTCCTATTTGGAGAAGTTCATTGATGAAATGAATCAATTTAAAGAAGTACAAGAAGTGTATCATATTGCTGGTGATTTTGACTACATGCTCAAAATTGTAACTCGCGATATTGAGACTTTTCAAAAGTTCATACTGGCTAACCTTTCCGTGAATTCAAACATTGCTCACGTGAAAAGTCAGTTCGTACTTTCAAGGGATAAATTTACCACCGCCTATAAATTAGATACCTAATGAAAACCAAAGAAATTAAAGGACACCCTCACGAAGCATATACACCTGACAGCTATCCAGAAGCAGAAATGCTCCAGAGAAGTAAGGATTATTTTGAATGGATCGATCGACGTAGGACGGTACGTGAAATTTCTGATAAACCGGTTCCTCAGGAAATTATTGATAACATCATAAAAACGGCTTCAACCGCTCCATCAGGGGCTCATAAACAGCCTTGGACTTTTTGTGTAGTGTCTAATCCAGAAATGAAGAGCAAGATTAGAGCTGCCGCAGAAGAAGAAGAAAGAGAAAGTTATGCCAATCGAATGAGTGAGCGATGGTTGGATGATTTGAAGCCAATAGGTACAGACGATGTGAAACCATTTTTGGAATCTGCACCCTATTTAATTATCGTTTTCAAACGAGTATTCGAAAGGGATGAAGATGGTATTAAATACAATAATTATTACGTCAATGAATCAGTAGGTATTGCCAGCGGATTTCTCATTTCAGCCATTCATAATGCTGGTTTGGTTACTTTGACTCATACACCGAGTCCTATGAACTTTCTACAGGAAATCTTAGAACGTCCGGAAAACGAAAGGGCATTTCTTCTTCTGCCTGTGGG
This sequence comes from Reichenbachiella sp., assembly GCF_965233835.1. Classification (GTDB taxonomy): domain Bacteria; phylum Bacteroidota; class Bacteroidia; order Cytophagales; family Cyclobacteriaceae; genus Reichenbachiella. The sequence goes on along the minus strand of NZ_OZ247585.1, from coordinate 3,725,220 downwards.
ATATGCGGAGGATGAAGTCTATGTCCCCAAGCTGACAAGGAAGCCATTGGACGAGATAGCCGTTTATTATTGAATTAGCGAACAATAAGTTGTTGATTGGAATTAATGGTTCCGTTCTGAATAGAAACAATATAAAGGCCAGGTTTTATTCTTTCAGTAAATGAGATAATTATCGACTGCTCTTTTTCAATCGATTGAAACGATACTAGCTTTCCCACATAGTCATAGATAAATATAGTAGAAACTTGATCATCTAATTTATCCAATTGAATATTGAATGTGGGTCCTGTCAAAGGGTTAGGGTAGATACTGATATTGTTTTTTACTGGCCCTTGAATTTTCACAGGGGCGAAAACTTCAGTTTTTCCGTCAAAGTCAGTTTGCCTTAATCTGTAGTAGGAGTCGCCATTTAAAGGGTTGAAGTCCGTGAAACTATAGTTCAGCTTTTCTGTAGAATTACCGGCTCCATCGATTCGACTTAATTCATGGAAATCAGAACCATTGGAAGACCGCTCTATGGTGAAATAGTCGTTGTTGGTTTCAGCGGATGTCAACCAATGAATTTCGACAACATCGAAATTCATTTTGACGTCAAAACTAAATAGTTTAATAGGCAGGGGTGAGTCAGTCGCATTAGTTGAACCAATATGAAAACTATTGGTTAATTCACTTAGTAGTAGTGCGTCTCTGTCAACTACAGGGTCAGAAGTTGATCCACCAGCTCCACCATCATTACCAACAACGCCACCACTTGTCATAAGCCTCAAGTCAGAGACAGCGTCTATTCTTCCAAAACCAGTGCCACTACCTCGGATGTTGTAGTTGTCACCTCCTGCCAATCCATTGCCGGTTGATACGTTCCAAGATGCTTGGTGTTGTCTAACGATATCAGTACCATTATCATCGATTGGCCCAATGTCTGTTGCCTGGTCATTTGTAGTGATGGATACAGATATGGTGCCTCCCGTACCGGGAGCAGTTGCTGGAGTCACGTAAAAAGGCCGCGAGTTACCATCAGTATCTGCCATAGGAAATAATCCAGCTACATTTCCAGCACTTAAAGTCACTGCATTGAACCATCTCGTAAAACTGCCATTGTAAAGATCGCCTGTGGTATATGATAGTGTGCCAGGAGTGCTTGCTGCTGTTCCTAAGGTCAATGTAAAAGTGGCTAGATCCACTTCTCCAGAAGTCATATCTAACGTATTATCTACATCAATAGTCCCATTCAATGTTTTAGTTCCAGAACCTGAAATGGTCAAGTTAGAATAACTGCCATCGGAGGGGACATAAATAGTCTGAATACCTGCTCGATTATAATTAACTGTATTAGTAGATGTGGAGAAATTGAGGTTGTTTAGGGAACTTGTTTCTCCTGAGAAATTCAAAGTACTACCACTTCCTTGAGTCCACGTGCCATTTCCGCGCAAAGATTCTGTGGCCTCACTTGTAATATTCACAGTATTGTTGTTCGTCAAGGTTCTTGAGTTTCCCACGGTAACTCTTCCTGAAAAGGATACAGCTGAGCTTCCGCTTATGCTTTGATCATTGGTATTAAACTGTAATGCGCCAGCCGAAAAACTCCCATTGTTCGTCAATCCATTTTGAAAAACCAATCGATTGTTGCCTGTGACGGTAGTAGATACCCAAGTACCTGAGGCTCCAATGGTAACTAAACTTTGAAATGTTTTGACGCCTGTATTGCTTCCAAAAGTAAACCCACCATCAATGGTCGAAGCTCCACTAACAGTGAAAACGCAAGCATTAATTTGACTCCCTGTACCGGATGTATTAAACAAGCCAGTTACATTGACAGTGCTTGAACTATTACCACCAGTTATAGTTCCGCCACTCATAGTCAGGTTCAGTGTATTTAATACCGAATTGTTTTCTCGGATGTTATAAGAGCCTGTTACTGTTCCTGTTGAGATGGTTGTTGTGCCTGCTACACTATGAGTCAAAGTGGTTGCATTATCGTCAGACCTTAAAGTGCCACTGGTAATAGTCAAATCGCCATTTATGGTTGTACTGCATTGCATGGTTGAATTCGAAGTTCCTGATTTGTTAAGTGTCAAATGGTGATATGCGGATAACGGACATCCAATATTTGAGCTAATCGATGTATTGTAAACTACAGTGTTTGGGTTTGCCGATGGGTCGAAGGTGGTAATTTCTACGTCGTCACCAACGTTGAGTATAGCATTAACTCCTTGGTTGAACCTACCAGTTCCTCTAATATCAGCTCCAACAGTAAGTTCATCAGGAGAAACTAAATTATTTGTAACTGTGATGGTGTTAACCGTTAAGTTATTCGCAACGCTTATTGATTCTGTTCCTCCAATACTTTGTGCGTTAGAGTTAAACAATATACTACCTGCTGAAAACGACCCGTCATTGGTCAAGCCATTTCGGAACCTTACAATATTATTTCCTGTAGCTGTTGTAGATATCCAGGAGCCAGTTGAATTGACTGTTACGGCTCCATCAAAAAATTTTATTCCTGTGTTCGAAGTGAAAGTAAGTTGTCCGTTGAGCATTGTTGTTCCCGATACATTTAATCGGATACCACCAACACTGCTTGTCGATGCCGCAGAAACATCAAAGTTATTATCAACATCAAGAATTCTAGAGGTGCTTTCTACATCGGGGGTGATTTGTCCTGTGCCAGAAAGTGTAAGGTCATTGCTAACGGTGAGTGTGACATCAGCCGTATGTCTTAAAATTCCTCCCGTATTGATAGTTAAATTTGTACAGGCTGATGCGACGTTAACATTGATAGTACTTGTAATAGTTACGTTGTCACCATCTACAGGAAAACCGGCTTCATTCCAGCTATTGGTATCATCCCAATCTCCACCTCCAGCACTACTTGTGAAATCTGCGGCATAAACAATGGAACCCCAGACTAAAAATACTAGTGTCAAGTTAAATTTCTTTAACCATGATTTTGGCAATCGACTAATTTTGGTGTTTTTCAACATTCCTTTCTCTAAAGTAGATTATCAATGATAACAAGAAAATGTACGAAATAAGTCCATTACTCGATTAAGAGTTATAAAAATTCGACTGCTGCGGAGATTAAATGAACTAAACTTCTTTGTGATTCTGATCAAAAGCCTCTTTTGCTTTGTTAAAGCCTAGTTCGATCATGTGCGTGGCGCGATCAAAGTCTAACGTACCGCAGGCATTTCGAGCAATTTTGATTTCAACGTCAGGAGGGTAGGTAGCGATTTTCATTCGAGCAATGGAGCTTTGCATAGTGTCAAATGCCCGATCCGCTACCTTATACATGCCCCAGTCTTTTTCTTTAGAATTATCTGAGTCACTGTATTTGTCGATAAACTTCTTGATGCTTTCTTGAAATTTGCCCCAGCCTTCTTTTTTTCCTTTGGTATTCGTCTCTTTTTCGTTCCTTATTAGGAGTGGTCCTCCCAGATTTACGGCTATAGTCAAATCTGTATGGTCATCGAATGTAGGAGCTATTGGAACAGGATTTAAGACACCACCGTCAATGAGCAACTTGTCTTTGTGCTTTACTGGTGTGAAAAAGAGAGGTAGAGAAATAGAAGCTCGAATGGCATCAAAAAGTGAACCTTTATTAATCCAGACTTCTTTTTGTGTAATTATATCAGCCGCCACTGCTGTAAATGGGATGGGAAGGTTTTTAATTTGTTTATCGCCTATCAGGTCTTTCAAGGTGTCTATCACTTTATCTCCTTTGAAAATTCCACCATTACCCCAGGAGATGTCAAGCAGATTGGCCATGTCCATTTTAGTTATAGAGCACATCCACTCTTCGAGTTCATCTAGTTTACCAGCCGCATAAACCCCTCCAATCATAGCGCCAATCGAGCAACCGGCAATGGATTTAACTTCGTAGTTGTTTTCTTCCAGCCACTTGATAACACCGATATGAGCCAGACCTCTGGCACCACCACTGCCTAAAACAAGAGATACAGTCTGATTCTTACTTTCTGCTTTTTTCGACATGACCTATAATGTTCTTGATACACAAGATAATAAAGCATCCATTAAACCAATGGATTTAATGCCCAATTGAAATGTTCTTGCACCAGGTTATCCTTGTTCTCTTTTATAAAATTCACAAGGGCCATTTGCGCCGGGGTCAATGATTTTCCAGAAATATAAACCATATTCCATTTCGTTATTATTGGTAATCCTTTTAATGGATAGATTTTAATCTTTTCATTTTTTAAGGCAGTACGTAATCCAATGAGTGGGACAATAGAAAAACCGATACCAGCATTAATGGTTTGCTTTATAGCTTCATTTGAAACGAGCGACATAGAAGAGCCGACATTGATTTTGTGATGGTTAAGATATTGTTGCATGGCATTTCTTGTTGCGGATCCTTTTTCTCGGAAGAGTAAGGTTACTTTTTCCAGGTCTTTTGGTGATTTCATTTTTCCAGAAAAATCTTCGTTACCAAGCAGGTATAGTCTATTTTCCATTAATTCTACGGTATTTAGTTTTATGTCTTCAGGAAGTACGGAAACAAGCGAAAAATCTGTTTCATTTTTCACTAAGCCTTCTACTACCTTGTTTTTGTTTGATACGTCTATGGAAATTTGAACTCCTGGATGCCTATCCATGAATGGTTTTAGAAAATAGGGAATAATATACTTGGCAGTAGAGACAACTGATATTTTTATACTTCCAGATAATAACCCTTTGTACTGGTCTACAGTATGCTTGATACCCTCTGCTTCGTCAAGTATTCTTCGACATCTGACGGCTATGTCTTTCCCAAAATCAGTAATGTAAAGTTGTCTTCCTATTACCTCTGTAAGAGGAATGTCAAATTGATCTTGAAGTTTTTTCAGCTGAATAGAGATGGCTGGCTGTGTTAAATGGAGTTCTTCTGCAGCTTTTGTAATGCTCTGAAAATCAGTAACTGTAAGAAATATTTTTAACTGGTGGAGTGTGTAATGCATTAATTAATATTTATGTTAATCATAAAATATTTAAATAAAAATTTATGATTATAAAAATGTACGTTTGCCTCGAATTAAACAAATAAACTATGACTTTATTAACAAAAGCTTACAGCCAGAATCAAGAAGTACTGAAACGAGATACGAGTTCTTCTAAGAAGAAGGGGCAGGATCCATTGAGTATTCGGATTAAATCTACACATGCTCAAGAAAGCGCCATGCCTGAGGAACTGAAGAGACAAGTGCAAAAGAATGCACCATCTTTGTATGAATTATTTGATCAGACGCTGAGAAGAAAAGGGGAGGCCGAATCAGTTACCAGTCATTTTGTGGAAGAGAATGTACTCGAAGTGGAAGGGCTGTCTAATTTGACCTTGCATAGTTACGTTCTAGAAGCGGAAAAACTTGGTAAAAAGGTAGAATACATCAAAACGCTTACTGTAAAGATATCTGACTAAGGGAAATGGCTATCGAAACACTTATTGAGAACCTGACCAATCCGGCGTTGCTGTTCTTCTTGCTAGGAATTATTGCTGTTCAGATAAAAAGTGATCTACAGATCCCTGAAAACAGTTCTAAGTTTATCTCGATTTACCTTTTACTCTCCATTGGGTTTAAAGGTGGACAAGAATTGTCTCATAGTGGCATGAGCATGGAGCTCTTTTATAGTATGGGGCTGGGATTATTCTTAGCTTCACTTATTCCTATTACTTCTTTTTTTCTACTGAGAAGAAAATTCAGTGTAGAAAATGCAGGAGCAATTGCAGCTTCCTATGGGTCTGTTAGTGCTGTTACATTTGTGACTTCTACCACCTTCTTGGACTTCGAAGGCATCAGTTTCAATGGGCACATGATAGCAGTGATGGCACTCATGGAAGCACCGGCGATTATTGTTGGTGTTTTACTAATCAATTATTTCAAAAGAGGCGAAAAGAAGAAGAGTACCTCTACCTTTTCAGATATAGTTTGGCACTCTGTGACTAATGGATCTGTGTTGTTGATCCTAGGAAGTTTGCTCATCGGATTCATGGCCACACCAGCACAAGCAGAAGGAATAAAACCCTTTACCACGGATATCTTTAAGGGATTTTTAGCAGTCTTTTTACTTGATATGGGGTTAACAAGTGGAAAGCAGTTGTCTTCCATCCTGAATAAAGGCATGTACCCTTTCCTTTTTTCGAGTGTTATGCCCTTTGTCAATGGTCTTTTGGCCTTGCTGATTAGTATTCAGATTACGGATGCGCATGGAAATCAGCTCTTGTTTGCTATCCTAGGTGCGAGTGCCTCCTATATAGCCGTACCGGCAGCCATGAGGCAAGCTGTGCCAGAAGCTAATGCTGGATTGTATTTGCCTATGGCATTGGGTATCACTTTTCCCTTAAACGTGATCATTGGCATCCCATTTTATTATTCAATTATTTTAATGACATCATAATTCTATCAAAATGAATAAACTAAGAACATTACTTATAGGTGTAATCATAGGTGGGGCAGTAGGAGCAAAGCTCGGAACGCTATTGTCTACTATTACACAAATAGAAAATAATCATTGGGAACTTATTGAAGGGGGGCTATTCCTTGGAGGAATTTTTGGGCTACTAATTGCATCAGCCATTGCAGTCAACCAAACGGAACAATTTTGATGTTTGGTCAAGTAGTTGAATCTGGATGATCAGGTTCCAATACAACATCTGGGTTTAATTGTCATATTATCTGATTTCAGTTCATAAAGGCGCTGGCTATTTTGGTCAGTGCCTTTTCAAGTCTAGCTATTTCTTCCTGCCATTCCACTTCAAGTCTTTCCACGCTTTTTGTTGCTCCTTAGAAAGAAAAGTCCAGGTAACTATGCGACTGGATTTGTTGCCTTGCCCCATAGGGATGGTGTGTACAATGGTGGCTTTGGCTTTGTTTAATGCTTCGTAGATACTCTTCAGGTTGGACTGCTTGGAGACCAGCGATGAGTACCAAAAGCAGGATTCTGGAAACTTGCTGCTTTGCCGTACCAGTTCACGCACAAATCTTCTTTCTCCACCCTCGCACCAGAGCTCGTTGCTTTGTCCGCCAAAGTTGAGCGTGGCCTCTTTTACTTTTTCTTTGTTGAGGTTATTCACCTTTCGTAATGAGCCTTTTTGAGCATCTTCGGCTGAGGCATGGAAGGGTGGGTTGCAAACAACTAGATCTATACGCTCCTCTTTGGTCAGAATGCCATAGATGACATCCTTGGGTTCGGGCTGATGTCTGAATTCTATTTTGCCTTTTAAAGTCGGGTTTTGATCAACGATTTTTTTGGAAGAGGCAATGGAATTTTTATCAATGTCCGAAGCAATAAATTGCCAGCTGTATTCTTTCTGTCCGATGATAGGATAAATGCAGCTGGCACCCACACCAATATCCAAACAAGTAATCTTGTCACCTGTAGGAATTTTGCCATAGTTGTGGCTGCAAAGCCAGTCGGCCATGTGGTGGATATAGTCGGCACGTCCAGGGATGGGAGGGCAGAGGTAGCCTTCTGGAATGTTCCAGCCTTCAATGCCATATTGGAGCTTCAGTAGTGCCTTGTTCAGTGTCTTTACGCTCTCGGGATTAGCAAAGTCAATGGAGTCGTCGCCGTGGAGGTTTGGACGCACGTGTACTGCAAGTTCTGGTAGAGCCTCTATGAGCGCTTCAAAGTCATATCGACCTGTATGCCTATTACGTGGGTGTATTCTGGATGCTTGTTTTGGTTGTTTCTTTTTGCCTCCCATATTCGTTTTTTAGCCCTGTTGTTCTCTCAAATAGGTAGCTAGCAGCTTTTCTAATAGTTCATCTTTTGAGAGATGTTTGAGCTGATCCTTAAATTCACTTCTTGTAGCGGCATCTAGTTTATTACCAACAGGTTTGGACTTGGCGACCTTTTGCGCCCATACCATCGCTTTGCCTACAAGCTGGTCTTTGTGACTAGGCACAGGCAAGTTTTTAAATTTAATATTAAGCGTTTTCTTGATCTCATTCCATTTTTCTTTTTCTTCTGGAAAAATGAAAGTAATGCTAATACCAGTTTTTCCTGCTCTGGAAGTCCTTCCGCTTCTGTGTGTATAGGATTCTTTGGTGTCTGGCATGTGGTATTGCAGTACTACGCCAACGTTGTCAATATCTACTCCTCTGGAGGCTACATCAGTAGCAATTAGCGTGTTGATGCTTCCAGCTTTGAACTGCTCCATTACCTTATTGCGAAGACCTTGCGGCAGGTCACCATGTATGGCACCACAGCTGAACTTGTTGGTAGAAAGCTGTTTGTAGAGTTTCTGCACACCTGATTTTGTTCTGCAGAAGATGATGCTTTTTTCGTTGGCATATTGCTTGAGAAACTGAAGGAGCACGTCCAGTTTTTGTTCGGCAACCGGTTCAATCAGTTGGTGTTGAATGCCTACATTAGGTGTTTCTGCTTTTCCGACCAATACCTTGATCAAGTCTTTGTTTAGGTATTTTTTAATCAGATGATTCACTTCATCTGGCATGGTAGCGGAAAGTAACCAAGTAGAATAATTGCGATTGGTCGTAGCTAAAATCTTGTCAATGTCTGTTTGAAAACCTTTCAAAAGCATCTCATCCGCTTCATCAAAAACCACATATTTCAAAGTTTCTAATTGGACCACATTTCTGTTGACTAAGTCCATCAATCGGCCAGGAGTGGCTATCACGATGTGCGTGCCATTGCTCAAATCGTGGATTTGAGTTTTAAGTGAAACGCCTCCATAAATAGATTCTGTTTTTAGGTTAGGAATGTGTTTAGATAGAAATGCTAATTCCTTGCCCACTTGCTCGCACAGTTCTCTTGTAGGGACGAGAACTACAGCTTGCACTTTTCCTACCGAAGGGTCAATTTTTGAAAGGAGTGGAGCACCATAGGCGTAGGTTTTGCCAGTGCCAGTTGCCGACCGGCCAATAAAGTCGCCATCGTGCTTCATCAAGACAGGAATGGTTTTCGCCTGAATTTCGCTTGGAATATCAATGCCTTTTTCAGCCAGGGCTTTTTTTATACTGGGGTGTAGGTTGCTCGAAGAAAACTTTTCCATTAGGGTGCGAATAAATTTGAATGCAAAGCTAGCGATATAAATGGTAGTGTAGTTGACAAGTGGTAAGGACTTGTCAGCTAATTTTTTATTGCAATAACCAAGAAAAAGTTAACTTGTCGGGCTTTAAGAATTGGGTAATCCCGCAAACAGAAACCAACACTAAATGGAAGGATTTATCATACTCCTGTTGATCATACTGTTAATTATGATTGTTCGGCTCATGGATCGAGTCGATAAGATTGATACCAGAGTTAAACACATTCATGATGAAATCTTGGGTGAAGAAACTTCTAAACGGGTCAAACCTGCTAAACCCACTGTGGTTGAAAAACCGAAACCGATTCCACCTAAGGATGTGGTAAAAGAAAAGGAGCCTGACCCGGTAAAAGAATTGATTGTCCAGTCGCAAAAACCAAAGGCGACGTCTGTTCCGCCTAAAAAGAAAGTGGTCAGTAAACCTCCGAAACCATCCTTTTGGGAAAGAAATCCAGATTTGGAGAAGTTTATTGGTGAAAACCTGCTGAGCAAAATTGGTATCGTGATTTTCGTCATTGGGATGGGGTTTCTTGTGAAACTTGGTATCGACAATGAGGTGATTACTGAAAGTATGAGAGTTACGATTGGTGTGTTGATCGGAGGTGGTATGATTGGATTAGCACATTATATGCGAACTTCTTTTGCCAAGTTTAGTTCCATATTAATTGGCGGTGCATTGGCAGTTTTGTATTTCACGATTGCACTTGCCTTTCATGAATATGAGTTGATTCCACAAATGGCGGCCTTCATTATCATGGTAGTCATTACTGCATTTGGTGTGCTGCTCTCCGTTGCGTATGACAGAAGAGAATTGGCTGTCTTGGCCATCATTGGTGGATTTGGTACACCGTTTTTTGTTAGTACGGGTTCGGGTAACTACAGCGCATTGCTTACTTATATACTCATCCTTGATATTGGTATGTTGGCTTTGGTCTATTTCAAGAAATGGAATGTTATCAATTATCTGGCCTATGGATTTACTTATTTCCTCTTTCTCGGGATTTACTTTACCAAGTTTATTGACAATCAGGATGAGACTAGATTGCCATTGTTCCTATTCTTAACGACTTTCTATTTGATCTTCTTTTTGATGACAATCATATACAATGTCAAGAATTCAAGAAAATTCAGATATCCTGAAATTATGATGTTGCTGACCAATTCTAGTTTGTACTTTGGACTGGGACTGGGACTAGTTCAGGGATATAGAGAAGGATTGCTGAGTGGACTGTTTACTGGACTTGTTGCAGTATTTAACTTTGGGTTTGCGTTCGTGCTTTATAAGCGCAAGGACATTGACAAGAACTTGCTGTTCTTGTTGATAGGCTTGGTGTTGACCTTTGTAAGTTTGATTGCTCCTATTCAGCTGAATGGGAATTACATTACTCTCTTCTGGGCGGTTGAAGCGGTGCTGCTCCTATGGCTTTCTCAGAAGTCAGGTATCAAATTGATGACTGCAGCTTCAGCACTTATTACTGTACTGATGCTGATCAGCCTTTCTATAGATTGGCAACAAAATTACTACCCGCGGTATGATTATGTAGTGTTGAATGTTTTCTTGAACAAAGCCTTTGTTGCTTCATTCGTTGGTATGGTCTCACTAGTTGGTTCCATGTTGTTGATGAAAAATGACCAGTCTTTTGAAATAAAAGGAATACAACTTACATGGAAGCAATCATACGTGAGTGTATCGTTTGCCATAGTATTCTACCTAGGATTCTTTATGGAATTGAATTATCAATTTTTAAGGTTTGAATGGGTGCTTTCTAAGCGATTGATTCTTTTAGGTATTTACAATTATTTGTATGTGTTGTTGGTTGCGCTAGCCGCTAGACAGAAACAAAGTGATCAGTTAAACAAGGCTAGCTTTATCCTAAGTATTCTAGCTGTTGGATCTTACTTAACTTATTATTTGAGCGCAGTCAATTATTCCAGAAGCTATCATATTCTTGATGATGGGCTATCTACAGGATTCTATTGGCATTATGTCCTACTGATTTTGTTCGTTCTGATTTTGATTCATGCTTATCAGTATATTCAAAGAACATACACCTTCCATTCCAAGGTTGGGACCATATCTCTGTGGGTGTTGGCATTTATTGGAGTATTTGTGAGTACTGTCGAAGTCGGGCATTTATCGATGTTGTATCAATATGGGTCGGGCAAAGCGGAGTATGAAGCCTTAGATTCAGCTGTCCGATCGGTTTATCCTGGGGTATGGGCATTGTCAGCTTTGGTACTTATGGTGGTAGGGATGAAACTCAGAATGAAGCCCTTGCGATTGGGCTCGTTGGTGGTGTTCTCCCTTACAATTGTTAAATTGTTCTTCTATGATTTGGCAGGTAATTCAACGGGAAAAATCATTTCCTTCATTTTGCTCGGTGTGATTTTGTTGTTGATTTCGTTCTTGTATCAGAAACTAAAGTTTATAATTCAAGATGATGAAAAGTAAGATAAGCTGTCTTCTAGGCATATTAATGAGTGTTCAGGTTTTTGGTCAGGAGTTTGGATTCGAAGCTGCTGTTTCTCCCGTTTCCAACTCGGGCTATCACAAAATATCGCTTTCACCAGAGCTCATGGGCAAAGCCCAACTGGATCTGTCAGATGTTAGGGTTTATGATCAAAACGGAGAAGAGCAGGCATACCTTATTCGCCAAGAGACTGCCGTGTCTACTCAGTCGCTATTCAATGAATATGAAATTATTGATATGGCCTACAAGCAAGACGCTATTTCACATCTGATATTTACTAACCCAGATAAGCGACCCATCAATAATGTGAGTTTTTTGGTGAAGAATACCGATGTAAAGAAAAGAGCCAGGTTAAGCGGAAGCGATGATCAGGAGAACTGGTATGTAATAAAGGATAACTACTTGTTGCATGCTATGAAAAGCGAAGAGGAAACTTCAGAAATGAAGATCTTGAACTTTCCGCTGAGCGACTATGCTTACTTCAAATTGGAGATAGATGACAATTGGCGATTGCCCATCAATATCTTAAAAGTTGGATATTATGATCGGCAGCTGGAAAAGGGAATGCGAACCAGCTTTGATTGTCCCATTGCCTTGCAAAAGGATACGCTGAAGACGTCCAGTATTAAGGTTGTTTTTCCTGAGCCGATGTATATGGAACAATTGCAATTTTCATTGAGTGGTGAAGACCATTACTTAAGGTCAACAACAGTGAAAGTGAAGAGAGAAGGAATCGACCGCAAGAAAAATAAGTATGAATACTTTCAATCATTGGGCTCTTTTGAAATCCATTCCAATAGTGAGAACTCGATTTCTTTTAGTGGTGCCATAGTTCAGGAGTTACTTATTGAAATAGATAATCGAGACAATCATCCCCTGAAAGTTGAATCAATAAAAGCATCCTATTTGAATACTTATCTTGTATGCGAATTACAGTCAGAAACTTCTTACACGTTGAAATTTGGAAATGAATCCATGAGAGAACCGGACTATGATCTAAAGGCATTTGCGAACCAAATACCGTCCGATATACCTTCTGTGGATCACGATTCAGTAGTTGATATTAGGCCAACGGAAGACACACCTGTTGAGTCGGGATTCTGGAATAACAAATATCTCGTTTGGTTTGTTATTGCTGTAGTGGGGTTCGGACTAACTTATATTTCCTTCAAGATGGTGAAAGAAATAGGTAAGGAAGATTAGGTACTCAGAGTTCTCCTAGGAATAACTCTGAGTGATTGCCTGTAGATAGTGATACTAGTTTCTTTTTCTCTCAGGTCTTTTGTGCGCTTTGAATTCTTTCAGGCTGACAAACCCGTTATTGTCTGTATCGATTTTCTCGAACAGTTCATCTGGAGTCAAACGTTCCTCTTTTCTTTTCTCTCGCGTCTCACTGGCCTTTTCAAATTCATTAAATTCGATCGTACCGTTTTCATTGGAATCCATACGATCGAAAGCTTTTCGAGCATCTTTTTTTTCTGATATTTTCTCTTTTCTCATTTTGGCTCCAGCCATGAATTCCTCTTTGTCAAGTTGGCCATCATTACTGGTGTCTAACTTTGCAAAAACGTCTTCTTTATCTGGTCTTTGCGGAGGCTGAGCCTGAGTTTGTACATACAACAAAACACCAAGTGCCAAGGCACTTATTTTTACAATTGATACTTTCATAAATATTGAATTTTTGATTTAAAGTCTGTTAGACTTTTGAGGTATCAAAAGGTTTAATTCTATAAGGATTTTTTTAGATCGCTAAAGATCCTTTGAAAACAATGCAAGCATTGCTTCTGACTTCTAGGGTAGAGGGATCTGTAATTTTAAGATCAAGATATCCACCACGTTCTGAAAGTTGATAGGCAGATAGTTCTTTCCTGTTGAGCTTTTCAGACCAATACTTGGCTAAGACAGAGTGAGAGGCACCGGTTACAGGGTCTTCATTGATGCCAATCCATGGACAAAAACACCTCGAATAAAAATCAAAATCATTGTCTTCAGATTTGGTGGTCACCACAAGTTCCTTGACTTGATCAGAACTTTCTAAAGCTTCTTGATAGTCTGGTTTAATGGCTAATAATGCTTCTTTGTTTTCTACTTCAATGACCAACATGTCCAGCGCTTCGGCGAATTGAATAGCCATAGGATTTGTTATCCCAAAAGCATCGAGAAGTCTTTGGTTGACTTTATAGGCCTTAGTATCGAAAAGAGGGAAATTCATCAAAACTGATTCTTCTTCTTTTGTGGCGCTTAGTTTTAGAGCTTTATGAGTGGTGAAATTGACATAATCATGTTTTTCTTCCGACATAAGCACTTTGGAAGCCGCTAGCGTGGCATGTCCACAAAAATCAATTTCTACCGTAGGTGTAAAATATCTAATAGAATAATGATTGTTTTGGTGATCGTTTTTTAGGACGAAGGCTGTTTCTGATAAGTTGAATTCCTTGGCAATAGATTGCATGAGGTCTTCCGAAATGGCTGTATCCAGTAGGCACACGCCAGCAGGATTTCCTTGAAAAGGTTTATCAGTAAATGAGTCAACTGTAAACGCTTTAATCTTCATGCTTATATCCTTTTAAAATAAATTAGAAAACGGCTTTCGCTATTTTTTGAACGCTCGAAGATTTGCCCATGGAATAGTAGTGCAAAACAGGCACACCATGTTCCTTCAATTCTTTGGATTGTTGAATGCCCCATTCGATTCCCACTTGTTGTACTTCCTTATTGTCCTTGCACTTTTCTACTTCATCGATCAGTGTGTCTGGCAGGTCAATTTTAAAAAAGCTTGGTAAAACGCTCAATTGATTTTTGGTTTTAAACGGCTTCAACCCTGGAATGATCGGCACATTGATGCCAATCTCTCTACATTTTTTTTCGAAGTCAAAAAACTTCTGATTGTCAAAAAACATCTGCGTAACAATGTACTCAGCACCGGCATCGACCTTTTGCTTGAGGTGCTTTAGGTCTGAATTTAAACTTGGTGCTTCAAAATGTTTTTCCGGATAACCGGCGACGCCTATGCAAAAATCAGTTGGGTTGGCGTTTTCCATCTCGTCATCAAGATAATTGCCCTCATTCATTCCCTTTACTTGATGAAGTAAATCGATGGCGTAGTTATTTCCTTCTGGTTCGGGTTTGAACTGTGGTTCGGATTTGATTGCATCACCGCGTAGCACCAGTACATTGTCGATTCCAAGAAAGTTCAGGTCGATCAACGCATTTTCAGTTTCCTCCTTGTTGAAGCCACCACAGATAATGTGAGGCACTGGATCCACATCATACCTGTGCTTCAAGGCCGCACATATTCCAACCGTACCAGGTCTTTTTCGTGTAGTTTTCTTCTCCAGCAGCCCGCTAGGATGCTTTTTGTACACGTACTCTTCGCGGTGATAGGTCACGTCTATGAATGGTGGTTTAAACTCCATCAATGGATCCAAATGATCAAAAATATTTTGAATGTTTTCACCCTTCCGTGGGGGAATGATTTCTAAAGAGAAAAGCGTATTGCCCTTGGCGTTAGCGATATGTTCGGTTACTTTCATTGTGTTAGTCCATTGTCTATGGTCAACAGTCCACAGATTTACTTTAGTGAATTTCTTAATGCCTGAAGCATTTTGATTATTTCTGTTAATTTTTGATAAAATAGGTCAAATTGATCATCTGAAATTAGTTGTCTTCCTTTTGCCAGATATAAACAATTGACGACTTCTAGCCCTGATCGAATGGAATAGCCTAAAAAGCGTCTGAATTCAGGATTAGATTGGCCAGTACTTCCTTCAGTTAAATTCAAGGAAACAGAGTCTGTAGCTCTTTTAATCTGAGAAGTAAGGACATACAATTCATCATTTGGCCATTTTTTAGTCAAAAGGTGTATTTGATTGGCTAATTCCAAAGATTTTTTCCAAACTTCAAGTTTTTCAAATTTAAAGCTCATTTTTTTCAGTTCTTGAATCTATTGTTTTACAATCGACTGTCGACTATAGACCGTCGACTAATAAGCCAAATTGGGTGACAACCATTTCTCAGCTTCTTCTAATGTCATTCCTTTTCTTTGAGCATAGTTTTCTACCTGGTCTTTTTCGATTTTACCTAAGCCAAAGTATTTGGACTCGGCGTTGGCGAAGTAAAAGCCGCTTACCGAGGCAGCCGGATACATGGCATTGGATTCAGTGAGTTTGATTCCCGTCTCTTTTTCTGCATCGAGTAATTCGAATAAGATCGGCTTCTCAGTGTGATCTGGGCATGCAGGGTATCCAGGTGCCGGTCGAATACCAGCGTATTTTTCACTGATCAATCCTTCGTTGTCTAATTTTTCGCTGTCTGCATAGCCCCAAAGTTCTTTTCGGACTTTTTCATGCATGAGTTCAGCAAAGGCTTCTGCTAATCGGTCAGCAATAGCTTTGATCATAATCGAATGGTAATCGTCATGCTCTTTGTCGTACTTTTCAATCAGTTTTTCGATACCGATTCCGGCTGTGACTGCAAACCCACCCATGTAATCTTGTTTGCCAGAAGACTCAGGAGCTACAAAATCTGCCAGAGACAAATTGGCGATGTTCGAGCCTTTCTTACCTTGCTGACGCAAGAAGTGGAAATTGGTCAACTCTTTACCAGAGCGATCGGAGACTTTAATGTCATCACCATTGGTATTGTTGGCAGGGTAGATGCCGATGACACCATTGGCTTGCAGGCTTCTTTTGGCAATCACCTCGTCCAGCATTTTGTTGGCATCATTGTACAAGTCGGTGGCTTGTTGGCCAATCACCTCGTCTTGCAAAATCTTAGGAAATTTGCCCTTGAGCATCCAAGTTTGGAAGAAAGGTGTCCAGTCGATGTATTTTCTGATTTCCTCCAATGGGAAATTGTTGAACGCCTTGTTTCCAATAAAATTAGGCTGTTTGATGGTGCTATTTTCCCAATCAATTTTGTACGAATTGGCTTGTGCTGCCTCGAATGGAATGTAGTTTTTGGCTTTGGTCCGTCCGGCGTGATTTTCTCTAGCCTCCAAATATTCCTTTTTGGTTTTTTCTACAAACGCACCCTTCTTGTCGCTCAACAACTCACCAGCCACGGGCACACTTCTGGAAGCATCCAGCACGTGTACCACTGGGCCACTATAGCAGGGATCTACTTTTACGGCCGTATGGATTCTGGAAGTGGTGGCACCACCTATGAGTAAGGGATAGTTTGCCTTTTCCTTTTCTAACAACTTGGCAAAATCCACCATTTCATCCAATGAAGGAGTAATCAGTCCGCTGAGTCCGATGACATCGGCATTGACTTCTTTGGCTTTTTCTAAAATTTTGTCGTTGGGTACCATTACACCCATGTCTACTATTTCGTAGTTGTTGCAAGCCATGACCACACCCACAATATTTTTGCCGATATCATGTACATCGCCTTTCACTGTGGCTAGCAATACAGTTCCTGCATTTTGGGCTTCGCCTTCTGCTTTTTCTGCTTCCAGATATGGTGTAAGGTAGGCTACTGCTTTTTTCATCACTCGGGCGCTTTTCACCACCTGTGGTAAGAACATTTTACCTGCTCCGAACAAATCACCAACCACATTCATGCCGTCCATCAATGGACCTTCGATTACGTGAAGCGGTCTGTCTAATGATTGTCTGGCTTCTTCCGTGTCCTCATCAATGAACTCTACAATTCCTTTTACTAATGCATGTTCAATTCTCTTTTCAACAGGAAGAGCTCTCCATTCATCATTTTTCTTTTCTACTTTACCACTGCCTTTCACAGTTTCAGCAAAGTCTAGTAGCCGCTCGGTGGCATCGTCTCTACGGTCTAGCAGTACGTCTTCTACATGCTCTAGTAAGTCTTTTGGAATATCGTCGTATACTTCCAACATGGCTGGATTTACGATCCCCATATCCATACCCTGACCAATGGCGTGATATAGAAATGCTGAATGCATTGCCTCTCTCACAGCATTGTTTCCTCTAAAAGAGAAAGAAACATTGCTTACTCCACCACTCACGTGAGCGGCAGGAAGGTTTTCTCTTACCCATCGAGTAGCTTGAAAGAAATCCAGTGCATTTTTTCTATGCTCTTCCATTCCTGTAGCTACCGGAAAAATGTTCAAATCGAAGATGATGTCTTCAGGTTTGAAATTGATCTTCGGACCAGTCATCAGCTCGTAGGATCGTTTGACGATTTCTATTCTTCGATCGTAATTGTCAGCCTGGCCATCCTCATCGAAGGCCATTACTATAACAGCAGCGCCATATTGTTTGATGAGTTTGGCCTGTCGGATGAATTCTTCTTCACCAACCTTCAAACTGATGGAGTTGACCACAGATTTACCTTGTGTACATTTCAGTCCAGCTTCGATAATTTCCCATTTGGATGAATCGATCATCACGGGAATTCTGGCAATATCTGGTTCGGCTGCCATCAAGTTTAAAAACTTGGTCATGGTATCCTCACCATCCAACATCCCTTCATCCATGTTGACATCGATGATCTGCGCACCACCTTCTACTTGGTTTCTAGCCACCTCCAAAGCTTCTTCATACTTTTCTTCCTTGATCAGTCTGAGGAATTTCCTAGAGCCTGTTACGTTAGTCCTTTCACCTACATTAATGAAATTCATATCTGGCGTAACCACAAGAGGTTCCAGTCCACTCAATTTCATCGGCGTGCAGTTGTGCCACTTGTACTCGTATCTGCCAGGATAGTCTGGATGAATATTCATATTTCCTTTGCCTTCTTTATTGATTACCTATTAGGTGAAAATTACATTACCACATTCCAATTGTCTTCGCTAGATGAATGCATCCAGTCTTTGAATTTTTCTTCACCACCTCTTATTTTCCAGTCTGAGTCGATTGTACATTTTGAGCTGATTCCACCTCTCGGGTTACAGATCATTACAATTCTTAATCTTTCAGGCTCATATACTTCTATCAGGTGATCATAAAAGATGTTGATCAATCTTTCATAAGACACGGTAATGTCTCGCAAATGATAGACGTACTGCTTTAGTGATTTGAGCTCAATAATGCTTTTTTTAGGGTAGAAGGTAAGATATACCTGCGCGAAATCTGGTTGCTGTTTCACACCCAAAAAAGTAAATTCTGGGATTTTTATTTTGATTTCATAGGCTTCTTTCGAAGGGTTAGGGATGGCCACTAGTATATCCTTATCTATTTCTTTGTAAAGTTTGGCGCTCATGATCTTCTGTTTCTTTTGTAAAATGTATTATGCGTTTACTGTCCCTGCTTCAGCTATCCTCGGCTTGTAATTAGAGGCTAACTCTGCAATCGCTTTGATATGATCTGGTGTGGTGCCACAACACCCACCAATGATATTGATGAGGCCGTCATCGAGGAACTCTTTGATTTGTGCGACCATATCTTCAGGCGTTTCGTCATACTCTCCAAACTCGTTGGGCAATCCAGCGTTGGGGTGAGCACTGATGTTAAACTCGGACTTATTGGAAAGTGTGTTCAAGTAAGGTTTAAGTTCTCTAGCACCCAGGGCACAGTTGAGTCCTATACTCATTAAGTCCAAATGCGATACAGAGATTAAGAAAGCCTCTGTGTTTTGTCCAGACAAAATTCTTCCACTGGCGTCTGTAATAGTGCCTGAAACCATGATTGGAACTCGAATGCCTCTTTCTTCAGCGATTTGATCGATGGCCATCAAGGCCGCTTTTGAATTTAGGGTATCCGTAATGGTTTCTACCAATAAGATATCAGCGCCACCATCTAAAAGGGCTTTGGCCTGCTCTCCAAATGCTTCCAACAGTTGGTCGAATGTGATGGCTCTATAGCCAGGGTCATTTACATCCGGAGACATTGAGGCCAATCGATTAGTAGGACCCATAGAACCAGCCACAAACCTCGGTTTGTTGGGTTCGTTTTTTGTAAACTCCTTAGCTACTTCTTTTGCAATTTTAGCTGACTCGTAGTTGATACGATAGACCCAGTCCTCCAATTTATAATCGGCCTGAGCCACCCAAGTACTACCAAAGGTGTTAGTTTCTACAATGTCCGCACCAGCCGTAAAATAAGCCCCATGTATCTCTTTAATCACGTCAGGTCTGGTTACAGAGAGGAGATCATTGTTGCCCTTTAAAGGCACATCGTGATTTTTAAGTTCATCATTTCGAAAGTCCTTTTCCTCCAACTTATAACGTTGGATCATGGTACCCATAGCTCCGTCCAGAATTAGTATTCTCTCTTTTAGAATATCCAGAATATTCATTTACTCTAATTTTAATGTACAGCGAAACACAGTCTGTCACGCATTACTTCATGTGTATGGGAAACCTTCCGATACAACACTTACCAAAAAAGAAATCTTATAGATAACCTATCTTTTTCTGAATGATGATTCACTCAGAATGGGAGTTGGCACAACATCCAATATTGCGGCTATGGATATGTTGCCAAGACGTCTTCGGGCCCAGTCCCTCGGTCTTTCTTGATAAGTAAGGCAAAGATAGCTGAATCTTAGGTGTGAGCAAGATTTTAGCTAATATTTAAAGAATTCATATTAAAACTTATGGTTCGTTGAAAATTTTGAACCAACCTTAGGAAGATTTGAATTAGAGTGTTTTTCTTCTGAAGTTGAATACTTCAGTATTTACACTGCCATCTTTTTGTTTCAACTTTAATGAAACTTTTAGGTAATTGGGGTCTACCAATTCGTAAGTGAGGCCCTTGAATATGGCTTTGTTTGGTTCTATGGATTCCAAGGTGAAGGTGACGTACTTGTCTTTCTCTTCCCACCCTGTCATATCAGGATTGTAATGCTTAAGTCTTAACCGGATCGTGTCCTGCACGATTGAAATATCCATAAACTCCATGAAGGTGGTTTTATCATCCTTCATGTGTTTGTATATACCATTCATTCGGCCCAATGATGCCGGCATCCATACTTCTTCGGAAACGCCTCCAAAACCATCACCGACCCAGTAGCCACGAAGAAAATTAAGGTCGTTCATGGTGGGTTTGTTGGTTTGTGCATTGGCATGAAAGCAAAAGACAAAAAGAAAGGGAATGAGTAGCTTTTTCATTCCCTTAAGGTAGTTAATAATTATGTGAATAGATCAAGTTCTATTTATCGATTTCATAGGAAATGAACACTTGATCACTAATTGTTAAATCTTTGGCTTCGAAGTTTGACATGTCACTTTCTGCAAAACTTTTCATCATGCCCATATTAGTAGCATACGGACGAGGTGTATTTGATGAACCACCATAGTTGATTTCTTTAATCCCTTTGATTTGATATCCCGTAGCCGAAGCAATCACCTCTGCTTTTGCTCTGGCATCTGCTACAGCTTTTTGTATCAATTGGTTTTTCACTGTTTTTTCTTGTTCATCAGACATGCCAAAAGCTATGGAAACAGAAGGAGCAGATTCATCAGATGTCGTTTTGTTTAGTACTTCTAGCAAGCGTTTGGTCGAATGATCAAATCGAATTTCGAGGGTTTGAGAAGCTACATATTCTTCTCCTTTGGGTTCGCTCTGACGGTATTTTCTATTCTGACGGATATTGAAGTTGGCAGTTTTTATTTCTTCTTTTTTGAAACCAATTTTTGTTAAGGCATTGGTCAATGCATCTATTCTCTTAGTCATTGTTGAAATCGCTTCGTCATAGCTGTCTCTGGTTTCATTGATAGAATAGGTGACTATCGTTCGCTCTGGCTGAACGGAAATAGAGGCCTGCCCGGTTACATTCAATTGTGCTGAAGCGGTAAGTATGGCAAGGAAGTAAATGGGGATTAGGATTAACTTTTTCATGTGTAATTAAATTTGTTTATTTGGGTGTTCGCAAAAATTAGCCCAAAGTTGATTTATATCATAAGATTTATTCCTCATGGACCAATAACCGCCTAAATAATTTTTCCGATCTTTGTCACAAATATTAGGCATTCTTGTCTTTATAGTATCAAACAATTGTAGTAGTATTTTATGAGTGACATTGAAATTAAAGCGTTTGCGAAGGAGATGATGAAGACGCTGCAAAAGTATAAGCAGACGTCCTATAGGAAGGCAATTTGGCAAATTTGCAATTCGATGATCCCATTTGTGGCGATATGGATTGCCATGTATTGGGCCTTTTCTTACAACCTATTTTTATTTTTTGGTTTGGGTGTGATCAACGCGTTCTTCTTGGTTAGAATTTTTATTATTCAGCATGATTGCGGACACCACTCTTTTGTAAAATCAAGAAAATGGAGAGATGCCATAGGTTTTGTATGTAGTATTTTTAGTGCGATGCCCTATAAGTATTGGGCGGATGCGCATGCTTTTCATCACAACCACAATGGTAAATTAGAAACCAGAGATATTGGCGATATCAATACGCTTACAGTTAAAGAATTTGAAGAAATGGGTACTTGGGATCAGATCAAATACAAAATTTTCAGATTTCCAGTAGTGACTTTTATGATCGGGCCGATTGTCTACTTTGTCAGAAACATGAGACTGCCATTGGTAGTTTTAGAAAATAAGAAAAGCAGAGCTTTTTGGAGTGTGATGATTAATAATGTAGTTGTGATCGGCGGCGTAGTTGCTCTATGTATGATCTTCAATTGGAAGGCAATATTAGCTACTTACTTAACTGTATTGTATCTATTTTCGATCATCGCGATCTGGTTTTTCTACGTGCAGCATCAGCATGAAGACGGCTACAAGAGATGGGCGAAGGATTGGGACCACTTTACTTCTGCCGTAAAAGGGAGTACTTATTATAAATTGCCAGCATTAGTCAATTGGCTCACAGGCAATATCGGTGTACACCATATTCATCATTTATATTCAGCTATTCCCAATTACAATCTTGTGAAGTGTATCAAAGAAAACCCTGAGTTTAGCAAATACACGACTATCGTTACGTTTTGGGAAAGCTTGAAATATATGAATCATAGATTGTGGGATGAGGATTCTCAAAGAATGATTACGTTTGGAGAGTATCGGAGATTGCAGAAAGTTGCTGCATAACTGAGAAAGACAAGTAACAAAAAGGCCAATGCAAATTCTCTTGCATTGGCCTTTTTGTTTATTCATGTGAGTATTTACAAATCCCTTTTTTTCAATATCCAATAGCTAAAACCGATATTGGCTACTAGCCAGCCGAGAGCTATGAAAAACTCTCTCCATGAGATGTAATCTTGAATTTCCTGAAAGAAGTATTTCATATATGGAATATGAATAAGGTTATTCATAGCAGTGACAGGGAGATAGTCTTTCAAGAATCGAATCTGATTCCAAACGTGAGGAAAGTGCTCCAAAAGCTTGGAGGCCACGGGGTCAAATATCAAGGTGTACATTAGTAAGCCAACAATCACTAACCCTGCTTTTCTAACCAATAAGGCAACGGTTAATGCAAAAGTGAGATAACAAAACACTTCAAAACCATAGGCGAACAAGAACTGCATGTCAGAGAATACATACTTCCACCCCCAGACATGTGAATAAAGTCCACCCGTAGTCAGTCCTATAAAAAATAGCAACAACATCGCGCCCAAAGAAAGTAGACCTATAATTAGCAGCTTAGTCATCAGAAACTCCTTTTTGCTCAGTCCATCAATGATGTTTTGCCGCATGGTGCGGTAGGAGGCTTCATTGGAGATCGAGATCACCATGATAAATCCCAGTAGCACTTTGAAAAAGGTGGCGATATAGGCAATGTTGTGCCATACGTCTGGAAAGTCGTAGAAAGGAATGATCGTAGGGTCGATACCATTGAAATCTGCGCCTTTACTTTTAAGGAATTGCATGAGAAACATCACTCCTGAGCAAACGATGATTACTCCAGTTGAGTACATACCAATCAATATCCAAAAGGCTCGGTTGTATCTAAGTTTAAGCCATTCTATTTGTAAGAGTCTAGTCATTTTCGTTGAGTATTTTGAGGAATTGTTTTTCAAGACTTCCGCCTTTTTTGACCAGGTGAGTAGCGGTCATTCCTTTTTCAAAAAGGAATGAATTGATCGATTCTGGTGAGAGCCCGTTGACAGTGGTCAATGATAGGACGTCCGACATTTTTTCAATCTTCGAAACTCCTTCTAATGCTTGCAGGGTCTCTTCGAGCTGAGGCATATTTGAAGCTGCTACTTCGATTGTTTTTTGGTCTGATAGTGCTTCATCTACACTACCTTGGTAAAGCTTCTCGCCTTTGCGAAGTACACAAAAGTGAGTGCATACTTTCTGAACCTCATCTAATAAATGACTGGCCAGAATGATAGTCTTTCCTGAAAGAGCAATCTCCTGAATAATCTCTCTAATTTCGACGATACCCTGAGGGTCTAGACCATTCGTTGGCTCATCCAGAATAAGAACTGGAGGATCCGCCAGCAGGGCAGAGGCTATAGCCAATCTTTGTTTCATTCCGAGTGAATAGGTTTTGAAGGGATCATCTCTTCGCTCGTACAAGCCCACTTGCTTCAGCACTTCGTCTATTCTAGACTCTGGGCATTCTTTGATTTTGGCTATGATCCGCAGGTTTCTCACTGCTGATAGGTACGGGTAGAAGCAAGGTGTTTCCAATATGGCACCAATCTTTTTTCTACTGTCAGCACTAGGTGCTTCATCAAACCAAGCATAGCTACCACTGCTGGGTTTGATCACGTCGAGTATCATTCCTAGGGTAGTGGTTTTGCCACTACCATTAGGGCCTAGAAGTCCGAAAACCTGTCCAGGTTCTATCGTCAGATTGAGTTGGTCCAACGCTGTGAGCTTTCCATATTTTTTGGTGAGCCCTTTGGTTTCGAGTATATATTTCAATGTTTGAGTTTTTTTTAGTCTGCTACGTCCTCGCCAAATTCCATGAGTCCCAATATCTGGGAGAACTTGTTTTGGAAAGTCGAGTCGTTTTCTGAAATGTATTGATACAATTTGGGAAGCTCTTTGAGCTCTAAACTACCTGCTATATCAAATACGTAATGTTCATTGTCTAATAAAGCAAGACCTACAGTTTCTGTCGGTTTTTCTCTACCCAACAAATAGAATTTTTTAGTAGGGCCGTCGACCACTACATATTCTTCAAAGTCTTCATTGGATTCTAATTGATTTACCAAATTGTACATATCAATGTTCTCAAACTTTCCATTCATCTTGAAGAAAACGAGCTTCTCGATATCCTGTATCAAGCGATTGAACTCTTCATTGTTGTCGAGATTGACCATGCGAAGGGTACTTGGATAGAAATGCAAATCCATGCTAGTCAGCTTATCCTTTTTCAAGCTTGTGATGCTGCTGCTTTGTGCAATAGATACAAGTGAGATAACCATCAAACCTAAGGAGAGCAGTAATACTCTGCTCTTCATGAAAAGAGCAGAGTGAGTGAGTAATTGACCTTTCAATGTGTTATTCATTATCCAATACTTCAAGATGGTTCATGCCTTTCATTTTCATGACCCTTGAAAGTTTGGCTATTTGCTTCAAATCGATTTCTCCAAACAGACTCATGATTAGAAATTCTTCGTCTCCGGCTACGATCATTAGTAGCTCGTTGATGATGCTGCCTTCATCTCTGATCATGAATTTGATGTTTTCATCATTGCCCTCAACAGACATCAAAACCTCGTAACTTTTGTCTACTGATTTGATCGCATTGCTATAAAGCGCCTTCGAATCCTTGGGATCTTCATTGATCAAAGCCTTGATGCCTTTGAGTTTGCTCAATGCTTCTAGTACCTCTTTTTCTGCTTCGTCTTCACCTTCTATTTCTGTAAAGAGCGAAAACATTTTGCTAGTCACTGTCACTTTCGTGAATGCATCGTCTGCTGTATAGCTGGAGAAATATTTGCTTATCGCATTGTCTTGTGCCATAGAAGAAAAACTTCCCGCTACAGCTATCATTATTATCATTAACTTTTTCATATTCTTAATTGTTGAAATTCTGAGTTTTAATCTTTTGATGGGTTTCTTCAAATTTTTTCAAGCCATCAATCGTGTATTGATTGCCTTCATTCATTTTTTCTGAAACTATAAAAAGGGCACTTTTCGCGATTTCGAATGCGGCTCTGGCTTCTTGCTGACGGGCCAGCTGTCTAGCTTTGTAGGTCTGAAACCCTGTAGCCATGCCAACCATCAATATGACCGATGCGGCCAGTTGAAACCATCTGTGCTGATAGAAAGGAATCGTTTTAGGATTTGCTTCTATATTTTCGAAAAATCGATCATCAAAGTCGTCATCGAGGGTGGCTGAAGAGAACTGCTCCAAAGTTTTGAAGTATTCGACCTCCTGCGGATCTACCAGATCGTTGGAGGATGTGATGTTTTTTCTGAGTTTTTTTTCCTCTTCTATTGTCGTGTCAGCTTTCCAGTATTTTTCAGACAGCTGCTTGATTTGTTTCCACTCCATAGTTCAATATTTTACTCAATGATGCCCTTACTTTTTGTCTTGCCCTGAACAAGTACACTTTTACCTGAGTGTCATCCAATCCTGTGATTTCTTCAATCTCCTGATTGGAATAACCCAGTAACTCCCGCAGCCGAAAAATCTCTCGTTGTTTTTCGGGTAGCAGCTCCAGCGTAGATTCGATCTTTTCCATCAAATCGTTGTTGATGCTGAGGTGGTCCGATACCTGATGCCCTGAAATCTGGTACTTGGCTTCGGATAGATCCACCACATGCATTTTCTTCTTTCTCAATTTGTCCAAACATTGGTTTCTGGTAATTGTCATGCTCCAGGCTTCTATGTTTTTGATCTCTTTGAGTTTTTCTCGCTGGTTCCATAGCTTCATGAACACTTCCTGTACGATGTCTTCGGCCAATTCCACCTCACACACGATACTCAGGGCGTATCGGTAGAGTTTGTTCTTGACTGATAAGACGTCGGTTTTAAATTGTTCTGTGGTCATGTTGCTTAGGAGACGCGGGGTCTTGCGCTCGGTTACAATGAGTTTGAAATATTTTTGTGGTTAGTGTGAAATGACCGAGGGTTATTACAAAAATCTAAATAGCAGTATGCTATCTATATGTATTTCACTGGAGTATACTGGCGAAAAAAAGGAATAGTGGATGTGATTAACGTCCAGATATGGCACGTGCCTCTGGGCTTTGTTTAATTCTTCTAAACTAGCGGATATGCACTGCACTTTCAAGCAACTACTTCGAGGCATGTGCTATATCGTTTGTTAGCTATTTTTTTACACGTAATAAGCGAGACTGCCTGTGGTTATAATATTTCCCCAGTCTGTTCTATCGTTATTATTTAATCTTTCCTTGAAATCTAATAGTCCAGTGGTACTCCTGTTAATTTCTTCCAAGATTTCAGTCTTGCTCGAAAGAGCTAAACTCAATGCATATGAATATGCATCAATATAGTTTAACGCCTTGTCTGTGATTCCGATCGCAAATAAAACTCCAAAAACATAGGCAAAATTAGTTTCGGCCATCCATAGATGGGAAAGGACATCTTGATTTGCTGATGTAAGCAAGTTTGGAAATCCTAGGTTTTTGAATTCACCAGTTTGTGAGTGAACACCGCCCTCACAAATATTAAGGAACAATAATCTTCTCTTTGTACCATTATTATTAAGTTTTGAAAAATCTCTAATATCCAGAGACTCACTTTCACTAAAGACAATCTCTGATAAATTCGGTTCATAATGTTTGTACTCTCCGTGAGAAGATATCCAAATAATGTCGGGATCATATTGATCAATTCTTTCAATGAAGCGTTCAATATCACTTTCATGTTCACTGTGTGTTTCAAATTGGATATTCCCATTTTGAAAAATTTCTTTAAGTGCTTCTGTTTCCAATTGTGATGTCAGACTAAACCCTGACCAGAATAGAACTTTCTTAATAATTGGAAATTCTAATTTTTCTGAAAGACTAAGGTTCATTGGAAGTGTTCTCCCAATCGATTTAAGCATCAAAGCTTGAATAGGGAAGGAATTTAAGTCAAACTGACACATTGAATCGGCTCGGGAAACTACATCATCGATTACTTTGAAATTGTAGAGTTCATAAAGTTTTGCTTCATATGATTTGGCATGTTTTAAATCAATCAATCCAACATCCTTACCTGTGATTTCAAAGTTTTGATTCTTGCCCCCTTTTAGTAGCCTAAACTGGTTAAACGCCTTGTTCTCAATATCTATAAGTTCTATTATAAGTTTCTGTGTGTCCTTTTGATCAGTCAGTCTCTCTTTTCCCATACAATAGACCACTTGGCTTAAATGATTCGGGAAAATCATCAGAATGCTTCCACAAGGAGCAGGTGACTGAATTTCATAGAAGCTTATGAGGATTTTTTCGATTAGATCAGTTCTACCGATGTTAGAAGCTATAAAAATAGGATTGTTAAGTAGTGTTTTGAACAGCCTAGCTCTTTGGTATATATATTCAACTGGATTGAGGTTATGACTTGCTAAGAAATCATTGAATTCACTAATTGAACTTATTAGAGAATCTAGGTTAGATGATAGGCTGCTTTCATCGAGGCAAAGTCCCATAATCGCTTGTACTTTGGCAAATGGATCAAAACCGTGATTGTTTTCTAAATCATTAAATAGCTGCTGTTTTTCAGATTGCTTATAATTTCTGATTATCAGAAGCTGAAGTCCAAGTAAGTACTTAATTTCATTTGAGTCTGAACTCCCATTCCAGTTAAGTAAATTGTACTCTCGTTCTATAATTTTTTTTATTGCATTTGAACCGGCCGAATTGGAATTTACTTCACACCAAGAGAAAAGATTTGAAAGAAATTGTGGATGATAAGGAGCTATTTGAAGACTCTCATTGAGTTCATAGTAAATATCTTCAAAATAGTAGTTGCACCAATCATTTAAGCCGGAGAACGATTTGGAATAATAATATAACTGGCTGAACCATTGTTCTATAACCTCTATAGATCTTTGCACAAAGGCGTTTTTAGAATTCAAGAATTTATAGGCATTGAAGTCCGCTAAATCGTATATTTCTCCATTTTCAAGAGTTTTTCCAAAAGCCGATTTAGTAAAAATATTGTAGCAATAGATGAATTCACCCAGGACGTTCAAATGAGTCACAGCATTAATTGACCAGGAGAATTGTAAATATTCGAAGACTTCTTTTTCCTCTCCGAAGGCCTTTTTTTTCCTGTCAATTATTTCGTCAAAATGTGAATGTACAATAGGGATTACTTTCTCTGTTGCTCCAGTCTGTTCAAATATTAACCTTAGTTGATCTTGAAGAAAGAATTCAAGGGAATACAAATGGTCAATATCATTATAGTCAAAATCTTCGTCCCAAATTTTATCTTGTGATGAAGGAGAGTACTTAAATAGCTGACTGAAAACCTCTTTAACCTTCATTATGATGCTACAGATTGAGTAAGGAAAATTATAGCTAACGTCCAGCTATCATCCGTAAGCTGGACTTTTCAAATTTCTACTAAAGTATCGGATCAAATATGCCCTTGCAAATAGCTCAGTTAGCTTATGGATGATAGTGTCTGTTAGCAGTTTGTTTAAGTTCTTTTTAGATAATCAATAGCTTTATGGTGTGTATTTGGTTCTATTGCTAAAGTGAAATGGTCTGTATTTTTAATCTCAGAATATTCGCCATTTACTAATTTCTGTGCCACCTGCTTCCCTTGACCAAGCACCAGATCGTTTTCACCGCTAATTATTAATGTTGGAACCTGAATACTCTCAACCTCTTCGATGGACAAATTAGGATAACTTGCCTTGCTAAAGGCTTTCATAGATTCTCTGTCCAATCCGAGTTCCTTGAAAAAGGACCAATATGCGGAAACATGTTTAGGTAAATGGTCTGGGAAAGTTTCAAAATCAAATACTTTCCCTAGTCCTTGAACAATTTTTTCGAAAGGAGGTTGACCGATGAGGACATCTCCAGTGCCAATAAGTATTGCTTTTGAAAAAAAATCAGGATGTTTATGCAATAGGTTGAGCGCGATAACTGTACCCATCGAATAACCCATTATAACTGCTGATTTCAGACTCAAATGATGAATTAAATTCATTACGTCATTTGACAAATTATCTAAACCATAAAAGCTAGGATCAGTACTTCTATCACTGTTTCCATGTCCTCGGAAATCAAGGCCTATCACCTGAAATCCATTATTTGTCAAGGTGTCGACCCACCCAGTTTGGTAATAATTGTAGTTGAAATCAACACAACCTCCATGAGGGAGCAAAATGGGATTACCCTCTCCGTATATCTTGTAAGTCAGTGAAACGCTATTGCTGGAAAAGGTGCTCATACTTTTTTAAGTTCTATAATTACTGCTAACATTTATGTAAGTGTAACTAGTTACACTTATTTCCATTATGGGTGTAATTTATATTTTTTGCTTTTCTCAAAATACTGACAGGACCATTGGGTGCTGATGCCAATAGCTACCCGAATATAGTGTCATTAGAAATATTATACAATTCTAAGAATTAATTGATGGCGAATGTGGAATCATTTATGGAGGTTTGGCGTTGTGTCCAGATAATATAGGAATAAGAGATGGTAGAAGATCCGATGAATTGCGAAGATGGCGCCTGTGAAGTGCCCGAAGTTGAGAGTAAAGCCAGTGAAGTAGCTTCGGATAAGAATGGAGATCGCTTGATCTATGTTGGTGACCCCATGTGCTCGTGGTGCTGGGGGATTACCAATCACTTGGAGCGATTGAAAGAAGAATACAAAGAACAGTTCGGTTTTGAATTGATATTAGGAGGTCTTCGTCCTGGCGGCGGCGAAGAATGGGCAGAAGACTTTCGCGCCATGATTCGTCAGCATTGGGAGCATGTGGAAGAGGCATCAGGTCAGCCGTTTGATTATAGCTTTTTCGAGCGCGAGCAGTTCAACTACGATACCGAACCATCAGCCAGAGCCGTAAGGGTAGTGCGAGATATGGATGCATCGAAGGAGTGGTCTTTCTATAAGCGATTGCAGCAAGCTTTCTATGCGGAGAACCAAGATGTGCATGACCTCGCGACTTATAAGCTGCTGTGTGAAGAGTTAGATCTAGATTACAATACCTTTGAATCTTTATTTTTATCTCAAGGCTACAAGCAGCTGGTATATCAGGACTTCGCCCGTGCCCAGCAAATGGGTGTTCGAGGGTTTCCTGCGGTAGTGCTCAAAAAAGGAGAAGAGTATTTTGCAGTGAGTATGGGCTATTCGGATTATGATAAAATGAAGTCAACTGTAGAAAGCATCCTAGCCTAGGAATTATTTTAGAGCGAGGTATGTTGAAGATAGATTAATGATAGGTCGTATAAATTGATTTTATGAAAAACAGAGGAATTATACTGTTTCTGATTTTGGCATTTGCAGCAAGTTGTGGTCAGTCTCAAAATCAAACTGGTAATCAAGCAGCAAGTTTGACTTCAAAAAAATTATCGAAAGACGTAAATCTAAAGCGAGCTTATTTTGCTTCAGGGTGCTTTTGGTGTGTGGAGGCCATCTATGAATCAGTCAAAGGGGTAGAGGAATCTATTTCGGGTTATGCCGGTGGGCATAGTAAGAATCCCACTTATGAAGCTTCTAATACGGGGAGAACAGGGCACGCCGAAGCGGTAGAGATTTTTTACAATCCAAGTGTTGTGAGTTTTGCTACATTGGTTGATGTCTACTTTGGCTCGCAAAATATAACTCAAGTGAATGGGCAGGGACCAGACCGAGGATCTCAATACCGATCCATTATTTTTTATCAAAACGAGGAAGAGAAACAAATCATTGAATCCAAAATTAAACTACTCAATGAGCAACTAGCTCCTGAGAAAGTTGCTGCAGAAGTCATGGCCTTTGAACAATTTTGGGTGGGAGAGGATTATCATCAGAACTATGAAAGGCTTCACCCTAATCAGGGTTACATCAGGGCGGTATCTATTCCCCGGCTCAATAGGTTTAAAGCAAAATTTCCTGACTTGATCAAAGATGGCCATTAAGGAAATAGGTTAGAGATCAATCATTTGACCTTCTTTCACAATATTAAATCCCTTTTTTAAAACTTGTTTGCGCTCTGGCGAATTGAAAAGCGCGGGATTGGTATGGTTGAAATGAATGAAATGCACTTTGGATTTTTCCTTGATTGGTAAGTCCTGGAGCAATTCCATTGTTTCTGAGGTGAAGGGGTGCGGTATTTTACTCATGTCTCTTCCCGGCAATTCGCCATCAGCGAAGAATGATGCGTCCAAGAAGGCATAGTCAACTTTTTTTATCTCCTCTGCCAAATCTTTATTCCAAGTCTCCCATTTATTGATGTCTGGAATGAATAGGATCGTTTGATTGAGTCCAGCAATTTTAAAGCCTACAGTTTCAGAGTATTCATCACGATGGGGAACGAGAAACGGAGTGACCTTGGTAGATGCATTTAGCCTAACGGATTTTTCATTTTTCAATTCTTTCAGTTCAATATTGTTGAGTGATACTAGCTGACTCCACGGGCCATTGTTTTCCAAGAATGATTTCATTTTGGGCATCGCATATACAGGGATAGTTTTCGTTCCCATTACTTCACGTCCCAGATGAATCAAACCCGAATAGTGCCCAATGTGTGCATGGGTGAGAAATATACCCGATAGCTGATATCCCAAAGTGTCCAAGGCGCGCATCTGGTCTTTGAAGTCAGGTGTAGCCTCGAATAGCCAAGCCTCTTTGGATTGGTTATTCAGAAGGGCCAGGCAAGTAGGATGTTGCTTGGGATTTTGGCCCTTCCAATACGCCTTGCAGCAGGACTTCTTACACCCAGCTTGTGGGTAGCCAGCATCTTGTGCAATGCCAAGAACAATGAGCTTCCAATTGTCTTCTGATTGGGCACATCTTAGGTTTGAAAATGAGAATAGGATTGAAAAAAGAATTATCAACCGCAAATGATTTTTTTCAAAATGCAACATCATCAATCGATTCGGTGTCTGTTTAGTTTTGAAAGTTAAATATCATGTAAAAAAAAGAAGATGAAGAATTTAATTGCGATAATGCTGTGTGTGATGGTTATGCCTTCTGTGGCACAGGTTGACATGGAATCAGTAAATAAGCTGGTCAACAAGAGAGAAGTACAATCACACATAGCGTTTTTAGCTTCGGATGAATTGAGGGGAAGGAAGACTGGAAGTAGCGAAATTGATATTGCAGCTAAGTATTTGAGCACACAGCTAAGTGCTTATGGAGCAGAGCCCGTCGAGGGTTTATATTTCCAATCTGTGAAATTCAATCAAGTCACCAGACCCACTGGCCTGCAGATAAAACTTGGGGATAAATCGTTAGCAGATTTAATATTACTTGATGGAGGCAATAAAACATATGAGGGACGTATCGTTTACTTGGAGTTTGGGAATCAAGAGGATTTTAGTTCGACAGATGTAGCCGGAAAGTTGGTCATCGTTAAGGCCGGACTTTCCGAACCAGTGGATCCAAGGGCTGCCTTTTTTGCCATGAAGCAAAAGAGAGCATGGGCCATCGAAAAAGGAGCTATAGGTCTTGTAGAGGTACTTGTGATTCCACAAATGATGAGAGATCAGTTAAAACACTTTCTTGATAAAGATGTTCGTGTTTCACTTCAGAATGAAGAAAAAAACGACTTCGTGCATATTTGGGCTCTTGAATCAGCACCATTGGAAATGAAAAAAGGAAAAGGTGTTAAAGGGAGTTTAACTGTTGAAGGTGCAGAAGAAAGTGAGTTCGTGTCCAAAAATGTATTAGCTAAAATTGAAGGTTCTGATGAAAATCTAAAGAACGAACATATTGTATTTACCGCTCATTATGATCACGTAGGTGTGGGTATTCCAAATGCAGAAGGAGACTCTATTTTTAATGGCGCCAGAGACAATGCTGTAGGCGTAGCCACAGTGCTAACAGCAGCTAAATATTTTGGTCAAAACAAACCTAAGAGATCGGTATTGTATGTCTTGTTTACTGGCGAGGAAGAAGGGATACTAGGGAGTCAATGGTTCGTTGAAAATGCACCCTTGCCCTTAAATCAAATGGTGTATTGTTTAAACAGTGATAATGCCGGCTATACAGACAAAACCGCAGCAACCATTATAGGAATGGAACGCACAACGGCTAAAGACCTGATTCAAAGTGGAATTGAAGAAGCGGAGTTGTCAGTAATAGCTGACCCTATGAAGGAGCAGGGATTGTACGAACGATCGGATAATGTCCACTTCGCTCGGGCTGGAATTCCAGCGGCTAACATCAGCATGGGCATTTCGAATTTTGGTCCAAGCATTCAACAAGTGTATCACAATGTATCAGATAACCCTGAAACTTTAGATTATGAGTACCTCACCAGATATACCAGGGCATATGTGAATGTGGCTAGAAAAATAGCCAACGCGAAGAAAACTCCCTATTGGTCTGCTGGGGATGCATATTTTCAGGCAGGAGAGACTTTGTACAAAAAATAGACCGAGGTAATAGATCATCATCCAGATTACGCAAGGCATATGGCTAGCCACATGCCTTGCGTTTTTTTGTAGGCATATGCCATCATTTCACAACCTGCAGCCACGGTTCACGATTACTGCGATAGAGTCGTTATGTTGCCGTCATACATTTGGGGGAGGAGCGAGGACTAGCTTTCATTTTAAAATTTGATTTTCTATAAACTCATTTGTTCTGACTTCCATCCAACTAAATTCTTGTTGTGATAGTGAAAACCCTAAATGGGAACCATATTTTGGTGTTTCTAAAAAGACGAATGGGTGATTCTTTACTTTTTCATAAGGATAGCATCTTTCTCCTAAGATGGGATCATTCAGTGCATTGACGATCAAGTTAGGTTTGTTGATCTGGTCAAGGTAATTAATGCATGAAGACTTTTTATAAAAGTCTTCAATGGAATCTAAGTGGTGAAATCGAAGAGTGTAATACTTGTGATAGTCATCAAAAGATCTAATAGAGTCGATCGGAATACTTTTAACCTCATCAAAAGCATCAGCTTTGAGTCTGAGTTTGTCCTTTAGCTTTTTTACAAAGACTTTGTCATAAAAACCAAAATAATGTTGTTGAACTGCAGTAACACTATCCTTCAGATCACAGGAAACAGAAAATGAAACCCCACCTTTGATTCGATCATCGAGGTTTTCTGTAGCCCCCAGGTATTTGTTTACCAAACAACCGCCCATCGAAAACCCTAGTAGTATAATTTGATCATACTGTTTTGTGTTTAAAGCATGATCAATGACTGCTGAAAAATCATCTATACCCCCATAGTAATATTGTTTTGGAAGTCTGTTGAGTTCAGAACCACACCCTCGGTAACTCCATCCCAGATAGTCCCAGTTTTTCTGACTAAAGAATTTAGCTGATCGTTGGATGTAATGTCTTTGGTGGCTTCCTTCCAGACCGTGACAGGCAATTAGAAGTTTACGATTATTTCCTTTTAACCATCCCAAGTCTAAAAAATCCCCATCTTCTAGTTCTAATCTCTCATTCTCAAAGGCGACTTGATCTGTTTTGTTGAAAATAGATGGAATGATTGTTTCTAAATGTCTGCTAGGGAAGTAGAAAGGTCGGTTGGTGTATGTACTGTTGCTTATTATTGGCACGCAATTGATATATTTAATAGACTAAAAATATTATAATTAAATGTTATAACATGATGATAATCGAATCTTTTGATTCCTGCATAGCTCATGATATAAGCTGAATATGATTTACGCTTTTCTATTTTACTGGATGATTCTTTCAGGTATGCCTGTTCATATAGAATCTATTAAGTTAAAAAGTGGGACTGAGGATTCAATTCCAACCTTTGAGACTATCGATACAGAGCTTCAGTTTAAACAAAGTTATTGGGCAGAGGTCAAAATGGAGATTCGAACAAGCGGAGATTATTTCATCGTTGGAGGTAAGAAATACCTCCGGTCTATGGTCTTCTATAATGATAGAGGAGAAAAGTTAAGCACTGGAAACTTTGTGAGAGTTGAATTGGATAGTGGCACTCAAAAGGTCTTTATATTTTATCCATTTCTAGACCCAAAAGAAGACGGAGGAGTTGCTCTTTCTGTTCTTCCGTCGGCCAGGTACCTAGAGCAGGAGGCCCCGAGTCAGATGGTTAAAACTGGTTTTTTGGTGATTGTATTTTTCTTATTTGTATTGAGTCTGGCGTTTTACATTGTAGTCCGAGGTACAGAAATCATCTATCTGGAATATGCGCTGTATTTGTTTTCTGTCTACTATTTTTTCGCCTACCAATATGGCTTTTTTGGCTATTACTTTGATTGGGTCAACTATATCCATCCCTCTTTGGTTTGGATTACTTCAGCCTCTATAACCATTACTTATACCTTGTTTATTCAGTCGTTTTTACATCTCAAGGAAAAAGATTTGTTATTGTGGAAAGTTTTGAATGGTGGCATTGGGTTCGTGTTTTTTGTTGTAATAGTAGAGTCCATTTCATTTGCTATAGGATATGATATTCAACATTCAATATTTTTCACCTTCTTTTCATTAGTGGTGCAAATGTGCTTCATGCTATATAGCCTGAGTAGGATTTATAAACTCAAATCAACTTTGAGCAGGATTGCTTTACTAGGAGCCTCCATTTTGGTTTCTACCACTCTCTTTGGTCAACTGGCTTCAACGCTGAAATTGGTCGATCAAACAAACTATTTTGTCATGGGGGCATTAACGATGGAAATTTTCATTTTCAACGTAGGAATTGGGATTCGTATGGCACTGACAAATAAGCAGAGAGAAAAAACTCAAAGCTTGTTGATTGACCAAATGAGAGTAAACGAGCAGATACAAAGTGATCAAAAAGATCAACTCGAAATAGCAGTGGCGCAGCGAACAGAAGAGTTAGCAGAAAAGAACGAGCAGAATGAAATGCTATTGGCAGAGATTCATCATCGGGTAAAAAACAACCTTCAAACCATCAGTAGTTTTCTTAGTATTCAACAGCGAAAACTGAAAGACCAGTCCAGCAAACAGGCTATTAAGGATAGCAAAAACAGAGTGATTGCTATGGGTTTGATTCACGAGCACCTCTATAAAAATGCTTCTTATGCCGAAATCAACTTTGCATCTTATTTGGAGGAACTGGTTAAAAATCTGGTGAACATTAGTTCAAAACCTGACGAGGAGGTCGATCTCAACTTTAGTATACCTCCAGTTCAAATGGAGGTGGAAAATGCTATTTTGCTAGGGCTAATTGTTAACGAGTTGATTAGTAACTGTATCAAACATGCTTTTCCCCATGTCGAACACCCTAAACTCAGCATTGATATGAGTCAGAGAGAACAACATACCGTATTACGGGTATGGGACAATGGCAGTGGCAAGGTTGACGATTTGGGTAAATCTGATTCCTTTGGTTGGAAAATAGTAAATGCACTTGTGGATCGATTGAAAGCATCTATTCAATTTGGGCACAACGAAGGGTTCGTAGTCGAAATTCATCTTGACTCAGGATATTTTAAAACAAACCAGGACATGGTATAGGCATTTGGTATGGTAAGTTGTTCTTCAAAATAGGCAATTGATTATATTACTATTTGAATTCCAAACTGACTAAAATGCGCATTAACGTATTGATCGTAGAAGATGACCCTATCACAGCTCAAGATATAGCTGAGGTGTTGGAAGAGTGCGGCATGCACATTACCGATAGTGTATCCTCTGGAGAAGCTGCTATTGAAGCTATTCAGCTTAATAAGCCAGATGTTGTTTTAATGGATGTAAATCTGGAGGGAGAATTGGATGGAATTAATACTGCCCTCAAACTGAAGGAGAAGGATAATATTCCCTTGATATACCTGACAGCCAATTCGGATAAAATAACCGCGAGCAGGGCCATCAGTACACAGCCAAGTGCATTCATTACCAAGCCATTTGATGAGACCGCGATTGTTTATGCGATCGAATTAGCTTTTAGTAATCATATTAAGGATGTGTTTGATTCTGGTCAAAAGGATTTGATCAATAATGACTGCATCTTTTTGAAGAGTGGCGACAAGTTTGAAAAAGTGATGCTACTAGATATTCTCTATATTCAGGCAGATGGTAGCTACTCTCATGTGTTCACAAAGCATAAAAAGTATTCGTCTTCCAATAATCTAAATTCAGTCTGGAAAAAGCTCACTCACCCAAACTTCATCAGAGTGCATAGGTCTTACATGATCAATACTGACAACGTAACGGGATTTGATGTAGATTTCGTCTATTTCGATGAAATTTATATTCCGTATAGCAAAAACAATCGAGAACAAATACTTCAAAGATTTAACCGAATGGCTTAAAAACTGGTACCCTAGAGTTAGAGTACCAGAGGGTTGTGTGGATTATTTTAAAACTATCTTCTTCACTATATGGTTTTCGTTGGTGTTGATTCTGAATAGATATACTCCTTTGTTAACATTACTTAAATTCAATTCTAAGTTAGACCCAAAGTAACTTCCGAAGTTTTGAATTTCTTTACCATCTAAAGATAAGAGCTGAATACTAAGTGCTCGTTTGTCATCTAGTTTGATTTTTACTAATCCGTTTGTTGGATTAGGGAAAATGTCAATACTGCCAATTTGATCGGTCACTACTGTAATTGTTGCACTAATGCAATCAGAGACAATATTGCATTCACCATTATCAATTTCAACTGCAAAATTCCCACTCTGATGAGCTGTAAAACTTTGATTTGTTTCTCCATCAATTGGGGTGTTTCCATTATCACAGTCCAGCCATTGATAAGTAGCTCCCGAAGCATTCGCTGTAATTGTATTTCCTGATTGTGTCAATGAATTTTCAAGCCCTGAAATGATCGCATTTTGAGTTTGTGTAGTAACATTTCCATTATCATCTTCAAACGACCATGTAACTACAGTTGTTCCAATCTCCGTTATTGGGAAAATGACATCTGTAGTGCCGTTAATTGTTCCAATACAATTGTCACTGGCTGTTGGTGATGTCGGCAATGGTATTGAACATTCGTCTGTTAGATCTGGTAGCGATGATGCAATAGGAGTGGGAGCACTCTGATCATTTATCGTTACTGTTTGATCTTGACTTGAAGTATTTCCAGCTGCGTCTTCATAGGTCCATGTGATTACTGTATTTCCTTTAGTACTAATTGGGAATGCAACATTAGAAACCCCATCTATGGTGCCAGAACAGTCATCTACTGCTGTAGGAGCAGTGATAGACTCTAAAGCGCATTCTGAATTGATATCTGATAGGTTTTCAATATTAGGAACAGGAGCAAGAATATCACCGACATTGTCAGCCAATGGCCCGAAACCATCAGTTCCTGTAGCACAGTCATCGCACCCATTTGTATCCAAATCTCCACAAATAGATGGGTCTAATGAGTCCAAATCATTGGCGTCTAAAACGCCATCATTATCATCATCGGTATCGCCGGAGTCACAGATTCCATCGGAATCCGTATCTGTTCCGTCATTGTTGATGTCATAAGTGCCAGAAGCACAATCATCACAGCCATCGGCATCTGTGTCTGAGCAAATCATGTTGTTTAGAGGTGCAGAGTCATCAGTGTCTAAGACGCCATCATTGTCATCATCCGTATCACCAGAATCACAAAGTCCATCACTATCTGTATCTGTTCCGTCATTATCGATGTCATAAGTGCCTGAGGAGCAATCGTCACAACCATCAGCATCTGTGTCTGAGCAAATCATGTTGTTTAGAGGTGCAGAGTCATCAGTGTCTAAGACGCCATCATTGTCATCATCCGTATCACCAGAGTCACAGATTCCATCACCGTCTGTATCGGTTCCATCATTAGCGGTGTCAAAGTCAGCCAATGGGCCAAAGCCATCTACTCCAACCGAGCAGTCATCACAACTATCAGAATCAGCATCTTGGCAGATAGTAGGATCAAGAGGGTTAATATCCGCAACATCTAATACTCCATCATTATCATCATCAGTATCGCCGGAATCACAAAGCCCATCACCATCTGTGTCTGTTCCATCGTTGTTAGTATCGAATGTACCAGAAGCACAATCATCACAACCATCAGCATCGGTATCTGAACATATCAGGTTGTTTAAAGGTGCAGAGTCGTGAGTATCTAAGACACCATCATTGTCGTCGTCTGTATCACCGGAATCACAGATTCCATCAGCGTCCGTAT
This sequence comes from Reichenbachiella sp., assembly GCF_965233835.1. Taxonomy (GTDB): domain Bacteria; phylum Bacteroidota; class Bacteroidia; order Cytophagales; family Cyclobacteriaceae; genus Reichenbachiella. The sequence goes on along the minus strand of NZ_OZ247585.1, from coordinate 3,685,695 downwards.
CGGTTCCATCATTAGTGGTGTCAAAGTCAGCCAATGGGCCAAAGCCATCTACTCCAGCCGAACAGTCATCACAACTATCAGAATCAGCATCTTGGCAGATAGTAGGATCAAGAGGGTTAATATCCGCAACATCTAATACTCCATCATTATCATCGTCGGTGTCGCCAGAATCGCAGATTCCATCGGCATCTGTGTCTGTTCCATCATTGTCAGTGTCAAAATCGGCCAAAGGTCCAAAGCCATCTACTCCAACCGAGCAATCATCACAAGTATCTCCATCGTCATCTCCACAAAGTGTAGGGTCTAAAGGAGCATAATCGGCTCCATCTAATACTCCATCATTATCATCGTCAGTGTCGCCGGAATCACAAAGCCCATCCCCATCTGTATCTGTTCCATCATTGTCAGTGTCAAAATCGGCCAAAGGTCCAAAGCCATCTACTCCAACCGAACAATCATCACAAGTATCCCCATCGTCATCTCCACAAAGTGTAGGGTCTAAAGGAGCATAATCGGCTCCATCCAGTACACCATCATTATCATCATCAGTATCGCCGGAATCACAGATTCCATCAGCGTCTGTATCGGTTCCATCATTAGCGGTGTCAAAGTCAGCCAATGGGCCAAAGCCATCTACTCCAACCGAACAATCATCACAAGTATCCCCATCGTCATCTCCACAGAGTGTAGGGTCTAAAGGGGCATAATCGGCCCCATCTAGTATGCCATCGTTATCATCATCAATGTCTGACAAATCAGCTATTCCATCTCCATCAGTATCGATTATAGGCACGGTGTTTTTAAAAACCGATACCGAACCTCCATTACCATTTGCCGAAACTAAATCAGCTTTGCCATCACCGTCTAAATCACCTAGGGCGACTGAATAAGGTTGAATGTCTGTTTCGAAATCAATGTTGGCTGCAAAACTGACTGATCCGATAGTACTGGTATTTCTAAGTGTTGATAGCGTGTTCCCACTTGGGTTCGCAATGGCTAAATCTGTCTTTCCATCTCCGTCTATATCCCCCATGGCTACTGCCCATGGGCCAGCTCCAGTTGTAATGTCGACTTTCGAGGCGAAGCTGATTGCACCACTAGTACTGGTATTTCTTATTACATTGATGAGGGTGCTATTGCCATTTGGGAAATTAGGTACAACTAAATCAGGTATGTTGTCACCATCAACATCACCTATACTAAATGATAACGGATGTTGTCCAGTTGCAACCTCAATACTAGTAGCATAGCTGATCACACCATTTGCGCTTGTATTTCTCCAAACATATAGAGAATTACTGTTGGCATTTGATACAACTAAATCTGCTTTGCCATCTCCATCCAATTCCCTAATGGCTACTGATGTGGGAGTAGTTCCAGTCACCAAATCTAACTTGGCTGCGTAGCTAATCGCACCAATTGTGCTGGTATTACGAAAGAGTGATACGGTATTGCTATTTTGATTAGTAACTGCAAGGTCAGCTCTGCCGTCACTATCCACATCTCCAATAGCTACCGATCTTGGTTTTAATCCAGTAGCAAACTCTTGTCCAGAGGAGAAGTTGATTGTTCCTATAGTACCAATATTACGATAGGTAGAGACCGTGTTGCTATTGAAATTAGCAACTGCCAAATCTAGTTTTCCGTCCCCATCGAGGTCGCCTATAGCAACTGATATTGGATTTAGTCCTGTTCCAAAATCATATTTAGGGGCGTAGCTGATCGAACCGGCTGTGCTAGTATTGCGAAAGATAGATATAGTATTGCTAGCTTGATTTGCTACCGCTAAATCTGCTTTTCCGTCCCCATCTAGGTCACCAATAGCTATTGAGAATGGAGTGTCTCCGGCAGTATAATCCATTTTTGAGGTGACTGAACTTGCATCAATTCCCTCTCCTCCAAATGTTACTTTGAAGGGTGAGGAAGAGTAAGCTAGTAATCCATTTGCAAGAATTGTAATTGGCATGTAGCTTGCCCCTGAAGGAACGGTGACAGTAAGCTGAGTCTTCGATGCAGTTGATACAATGGCCTGAGTAGCTCCAAAGAAAACAACATTATTAATAGGTGTGGAGTCAAATCCAGTTCCCACAATAGTGACTGTAGTCCCAATCGGTCCATTCATTGGAGAGAAGTTCGAAATGGTGGGTGGTGAAATGATACTAACAATCCAGTCCTGAAAAGTCGTACCATCTTCTGCCGTTACTCTATAAGTTATCGGAGAGTTGTAGTTATTAATAGTAACGCCACTTGTTTGAGGAGATAGGCCAATATGAACAGATGCGCCAGGTGAAGTTGAAAATGTTGATACCAAAGAGGAAACATCAGTTCCATTCGGCACTACAACGTCTATAGTGTGATTTGATTCATCAATAACTGCCGCTGTGATTTGTTCTGGAATACTAAAGTCAATAAAATTTGTTTCCGTATTTAAGGATCTATAACCAGCTACAAAAGCATCGTATGTTCCAATGGGAGTAAGTTCCAAAGTTCCAGCGCCTGTATCGAAGTCCGTAGTTCCATAAAACTTACCAGTGACAGCTGTACGACTTGTTCCATCCGTGTCGATTCCATAAACTTCACAATTGTTCACAGGATTTAGTCCACCTGACCACAAATGGTTTCCCAACAAATCATAAGAAGCCAAAAAGCCATTGGTTCCTCCTGTAGAAGTTAAAAAATTGGAACCGTCTGGATTGAAATTTACATTTGTGCCCCTGAAATTGCCACCCACGAATATGGCTGTGTTGTTGGTCGCAATAGTATGTCCTACATCACTGGCATATACTCCACCTGCTCGAAAAGCCCATTGAAGGTCTCCTGAAGTATTGTATTTACAAACAAATGCATCTGCATTACTAATTGGGCTACTGGTTAATGTGTTGGAGGTTCCTCCAGGGTTGAAGTTTACGGCATTGGTAAACTCACCAGTTACGTACATATTGCCATCATTATCTACGGTGCAATCATGAACTCTGTCGATACTGCTTGACCCAAATCCTTTGGCCCATTGCAGACTTTCTGATCCATTATACTTTGCAATAAATCCATCAGGAGAGGAACTGTTGGTCGAGGATATGTTTGTTGGAGTGCCATAAGGATCCATATCCATTGTTCCTTGGAAAAAACCAGAGATATATATGTTGTTTGAATTATCAATGTCAATTCCGGAGCCATGATCTGTGAATAACGTGGTCTCTGAAGTACCAATTGTAACAACATAATTGAGCAAGTATGATGTATTGAATCTTGATATAAAGATATCGTGACCACCGTTTGAAGATCTATTAATCACTGCTGCGCTTGGAGCAAAATCAACGGTTTGTTCAAAGTCTCCAATAATGTGAACTTCTCCTGTACTTCCCACTTTTATATCATTACCTTGGTCATATCCTGCTCCCCCCCAAGCATAAGCATTTAGAAAATTACCATTGGGATCATACTTAGCCCAAAATGCATCGACACTAAATTCTGAAAAGGAGGTAAGGTTGTAGGTGTTACCAGAAGGATCAACATCAACAGTGCCTGTGAAGAGCCCAGTGATATATATGTTTCCAGAGGCATCTATATCTACGCCATTGATACCGTCAGCTAATGTCTGGCCTATTCTAAACCCCCAAAGATAAATGCCATCTTTGTCGACTTTGGACACATAACCGTCAAAGTTGCCTTGAGAAGTGTGGTTATCCGAACCTGATCCGGGGTCCAAATCTATGGTGCCTTGAAAGAAACCTACACTGATCACATTTCCAGATGGATCTATCGCAACGGCTTGTCCGTAATCTGTCGCCGTACTCCCGAGACCATTCGCCCATTCCAGGATTGGATTTTGTGAATGTAAATGAAGTGAAAGAAAACAAAGGGTGAGTATAGTTGAAATTCGCATTTTAATAATTCCAGGTTTAAAAATGAGACATGCTGTTAAGCATATAAACTTTATTATTTTTTGGACTGTACTAGACGTTAAGCTCTAGATTAAAAATGCTGCTCTGTGAAGATCACAGATCAATAGAACATATTGAAGGGTTGTATTGTTAACTCATAGAATTTCTTTCTGAACAGGTGTTTTTTCTTTGTGAAGCAAATAATTCAGATAACACCTTGCCTGCAGCGCAAATAAGACCTTAGACTAAATGATGATAATTGATTAAATTTATTTGATACCTAACCAGATTAAGAAAGCGTGGAATTGAAGTTACATTTAATGATTGCAGATCTCAGACAAAGAATTGCGACCTCTCCGGTTCTTGCAGATTTCACCAATGCAGTTTTCTTTGGTATACTCTCCCTGCTTTTTGGGTCCGTAAAAATTCAAATGCCAGCCTTCGAAGGTATTACCGCTGATTTTAGGGAGATACCCTTATTGATTGCTGTTTTTTACTTGAGGTCATTTTGGTGGCTCTTCTTGGTTTGTGGTATTACCATTCTTACACCTTCTTCCATTAGTTGGGTCACTGTATACTGGATGCATCTTTGGGCATTAGCTTTCGCTTGGTTTGGCTATCACAAGTTCATTAAGTATGATGAAGTCGATTGGCGCAGGGCATTGGCCTGGATCATTGTTTCATCTGTCTATTATCTTGTTTTTGTTGTTCCTCTGCTTTTGATTATCAATCAGTGGATTTCGCCAAATCCGGACTTTGTGTTTTTTGATACTTACTTGAGGATGCTTCAATTGATTAAGTATGAGTTCGTAGTGACTGTATTGGTCACCACTATGTATTTAGTTCAATTAGATATCAGGAGAGAATTGATCATTCATGAGTTAACACTCGAAGAACAAGTAAGAGATCGTACGCAAAAATTGGCTTCGGCCAATGAAAAGCTTCAAAGCATGAACGAAAACCTGGATGATCTAGCCATACAGCGATCTCTTAAAATTAAAGATCAGCTCAATACATTGAATAAATACGCTCATATGAATTCGCACGAACTTCGAGCTCCCTTATCCAATATTTTGGGACTGGTTAGTTTATTGAAAAAAAAGAATGATGAGACGGAAAGGATCATGCTTATTGATAGTTTGGATACCTCTGCTGAGCGATTAGATGAGATAATCAAGCAAATGAATGAACTGTTGGAAAAAGAAATGAAATTACCCGCGGATAGAGAGAGTAAGTGATTCCCTTTTTATTTCCCATTGGGAAGGGTGATTTTAAAAGAAGAACCTTTTCCTTCTTCAGATTCCACGTTAATGGTTGCATTCAATTTTTGAGAGGTTTCTTTTACTACATATAGACCGAGGCCAGATCCCACGCTGTGATCATTAGCTCTGAAAAACATATCAAATATATTGTCTAATACATTTTTAGGTATCCCAAGACCATTGTCTACTACTGATAATTCTATATGCTGGTTATTTTGACGCATAATAACTTTTACCATTGGATTCGGCTTTCTAGAATCAGAAAACACTACAGCATTGTGTAGTAGATTTCTCAAGATTACCTTCAACCGAGTTTCATCAGATAGAATTTTTTGATTGGAAGAAAAGTCATACTCAAGTGAGATACCATTTGATGTAATTCGTTCTTTCAAACCATCCCAAATACTGTCAATCATAGTTTTGAGTTCGAACTCGCGATACTCAATTTTGTCATTTTTATTCTTGGAGTAATTAATTAATCCATTAATGAAATGATTCATTTTGTCTGTGCATTGCTTGATAAGACGGAAATATTCGCTTTGCTGCTCGGGATTCTTTTCATCAAGGGCCAGATTGACGATTCCCATAGTAGAGGTGAGAGGACCACGAAGGTCGTGTGAAGCACTATATACAAAGTGATCGAGTTCTGTATTCATCTTTCTCAGTACCTTGTTGGTCTTTTTTATGTCATGAACTCGCCACTTGTAAAATCCAAAAAACAAGCCGATAAAAAGGAAAATCAAACCCAATCGAAACCAAAGGGTTTCAAAGAAAAATGGCAGAACCGTAAAAGAAAGTTGAGATCCAGTTTCGTTCCAGATACCATCATTGTTTGAACCTTTTACTTGGAGGGTGTAATCACCATAAGGTAAATTGGTGTATTCTATTCGTCGATTTTTAGTGGGGCCATTCCATTGTTCATCGATGCCATCTAGTTTATACATAAATTCGACCTTTGATGGGACCAAAAAACTCAAAGAGGTAATGTCAAAAAGGTAACGAAATGTACCTGGTTTAATCTTGACACCATTTTCTATGGGAAATACGGAGCTATTATCAACTTGGACTCGAGTAATATATACTTTGGGTATCCTTTGATTCTTAATTTTTTGACTCGGATCAATAATGGCTACTCCTTCAAATGTTGGAATCCATATTTTACCCGTTTTTTTGTCGAAAAAACTGGGTGTGGCTCCAGTACATTCTTGACTTTCCATACCGTCATCTTCACCAAAATGTTCATACGAAACATGTGGTTTTGACCCACTGATAAAGCTTTGCAAATCAGACTGGCGAACTCGTATTACGCCAATTGGCGAGCTTAACCAAAACGTACCTGATTCATCACTGACCATATCAAAAAACTTTTCCATTTTGAGGGCTGGATGAAAAGTTACTTTTTCAGATTTGCCATCCTTAAACCTGAATAGTCCAATATTGGTAATCAGCCAGATGTTATTCTCCTTATCCACCATGATGTTAAAGATCAACGTGCCTGAGTCATCATTTTTAATTGAATAATTTTTCATTTCACCTGTGGGAGAAAGAACGCTGAGACCACCGGCATTGGTACCAATAAGTAAATTGCCCTCTTGGTCTTCATCAATCGAAAGAACGTAATTAGTGAGTAGCCCACCGTATGTGCTTTTGTCGTACACTATATGATCGCCAGCGGGATCGTACTTAATCAACCCACCATTTCGAGAGCCGAGCCATATATTTCCTTTCGAATCTTTGAAAATAACTCTTAGGTTATGATTAGGAAGACCGGAGCTCTCGTTTATATAAGTTTGTTGACCTCCATTTATCCTAACAAGGCCTCTATAATTGGCGATCCAGATTTCATCTTCTTCGAAGTGAATGTCACGTATCACGTCATTTCTAAATTCTTTTCTTAAGGCTAATTGACTAATTTTTTTTCCGTCGAAAATGTTGACGTTCCCATCTTGGGTTCCTATGTATATTTTGTCTTTATACCTATTGACAATATGTACTTGATTAGATGTGAGTCCATTTTTAATAGTCAAATTTGTAATTATGCCTGCTTTGAATCTTACAAGACCACCTTCATAAGTACATACCCATAAGCTGCCTTCTTCGTCAAAAGTAAGGTCGACCACTCGCTTTCCTGGTAACCCGTCGTTTTCAGAAAAAAAGTCGTAGATGCTTTCTTTTTTATTGTACCTAATGATCCCACGTTCTGTGCCTACCCATAGGATGCCAAAGTCATCAACGATGACATCATTTATGATGTCTTCTTCGAATGCAGGGATCGAGTTGATTTGATTTTCCTCAATTACATTCAATCCATTGAGGGTTCCTACATATACTGAGCTGTCTTTTGGGAAGATGGTACTAATATGATTACCTAGCAGTCCATCTTCAACTGTGAAATGTGTTGTTTTTTCATCATTGATGCAGTAGGCACCGCTATTGTCTGACGCGACCCAAATGTTTCCCTTTTGGTCTTCAGTGATTTGATGAATTGTGACACTTGGAATCTCTTTAACCTTTGATAGCTCCTGATTTTCATCAATCAGGTACAACCCGTTATTTTTCGCACCAATCCATAGCCTGTTTTTGCTATCAGAGAATATCGAAATGATGGCATTAGGTATTTGATTGTTTTTGGGATGTGGGAAGAATTTTTCTCCATCATACCCAATTATGCCACTTGCGCCAGTACTTAACCATAGTATCTCATCAGAACCCTGTGCACATTCATAAAAAGTATTTGACGTGAGGTGCGGAATGTTGGTTTGATCATAACTTTCAAATTTGTCGCCATCAAACTTTTGTAAGCCATTGTAGGACATGACCCAGAGGTAGTCATCTTTCGCCTGAAATACTGAAATAACGTTGTTAGAAACAAGCCCACTTTTGTTGGTCCAGGTGTCAATGGCCAAGTCTTGAAAACCATATTTCGGCTCAAAACCAACTTGTTGTTTTTCTTCACCTAGAACATTCACAGATGAGAGTAGTGATAGAAAAAACAAAATCAAGAAGATTTTCATAGCTGATAGTCCAAGTGTAGGAAACAAGAATAGATATAAGGTACAGAATTTTGACTATTTGGGAAAATCAGGAATTAGATTTTGAGGCTCTATTTCGATGTTCTGCTGCTTTGCAAAGCTGAGTGAGGTTTAAATAAAACTATCCAATGATACTTGGACACAATTAGTGGGAGTAAGTTTTAAGTACTAAATAGGTAGAGTTTGTAAGAGTATTTCTGTAATTTTATAATGACTGGATTCTGTCTAACTAGTTTTTTGGTTTTTGTTTGAATTGATAAATGGGCTTTCTAGCGATTGCTCTAGTTTTTTATTAAACCGTCATCAAATGAAAACTGTCCTACTTTCCTCTCTTTTGCTGTTTTGTTTTACGGGTTATTCCCAGCCTCAATGGGGTGCATCTCTCAACTTGTTGTTAGGTGCTAGTGAGGCTGCTTACGCTGATCCTCCTGATGGATACGCGGATATGAGTTCAGCGGTCATGTTGAGTGGTAATGCAGGATTTCCATGGGGAGATTGGCTATTAGGAGGTGGATACTTTCACGCTGTCCCAGGTATTGATATCGGTGGTTTTGATGCGAGTTTTATTGAGTTTGGCTTTTTTCTTGGACCACAATTTGAAATTGCAGATGATCATGAACTAAGACTGACTGCTGAGATTGGTTTTAGACAATGGTTTTCCAGTGATCAAGATAACATGTCTGCCCTTGGGACTAATTTTATTGGAACCTTTATAATTAATAAAGACAATAAAATTTCACCAGCAGTTAATTTAGGCTTCAATGCGCAGCCTGCAGGAGGGAATGATGATGTGTTTTTTAGTCACTCACCACAGATGTTTATCGGGGGAGGAATAATCATTCATACGGATTAACCGCTACATGTTTTGTTTATTTGGCAACAATGTGTGGGGCGGTTTGCAGGTCCCAATCAATAACTAGTCCCTCTGCCAATTGATCAGCAACCGTTTTGCCATAGAGCAGTTCGCATAAATAAAGTGCTGCTTCGAAGGATTTAGCTCCACCAGCAGAGGTGATAAACTTACCGTCATGAACGAACAACACAGAATCGTGAATGATTTGGTTGGGGTATTTTTTGCGATAAGCCTCAATATCTCCAGGGAAGGTGGTAGACTCTACATTAGTCAATAGTCCTGCTTCGGCTAATAGGAAAGCTCCGTCACAATGAGACGTAACAAATTGTGCTGAATAGGCAACGGATTTAACAAAGTTGAGCATAAGGGAGTCTTCCAAGTCTTTGTCCAAGTGCCCTTCTGCGCTTGGTACTACCAATATATCTATTGGAGGTAAGCTATCTGTTAGATAGTTAAAATCTGGTAGTAGTTTGATTCCTTCGAATGAGACAACTGGATTGAGTGTTTTGGCCACCAGAAAGACATTCATAGGTTTGATACTATCCCTGAATATCGTATGATGAAAAATGTCAAATGGTGCAGTCAATTCGGTATTGAACGTGCCATCCATTACCAAGAAGGCCACATTATAGCGGCCTTCTTTTATATTTTCATACTTATTGATGGATTCTTCTTTTGTACTAGTCTTGCTGCAAGCGATGCAGCAGGCCAAACACCATAGAAGAACTAAACTCCTCACTATTGAGGGATAGTTTGAAATTCTACCGGAGCTTCATTGTCTTTGAATGATGCTCTTGGTTTCAAGTTTAAGGTCTGGAACATTTTCTTGTCCATGTCTTCCTCTGGATTAGGGGTGGTCAACAATTTATCACCAGCAAAAATAGAATTGGCGCCCGCCAAGAAACATAAAGCTTGCTCTTCAATGTTCATCCTTACCCTACCAGCAGATAGTCTTACCATAGCGTTTGGCATAATGATTCTAGCCGTGGCTATCATTCTAATCATTTCCCAGATTGACACTCTAGGCTGATCCTCGAGTGGTGTGCCGTCTACGGGTACCAAGGCATTTACCGGTACCGACTCTGGGTGCTCTTCCAGGGTGGCTAGCGTGTGCAGCATACCTACACGGTCTTCATGACTTTCGCCCATGCCAATGATACCCCCAGAACAAACAGAAATTTTTGCTTTTCTCACATTGTCTAGCGTATCCAATCGATCATCGTAGGTTCTGGTAGAGATGATCTCATCATAGTGTTCTTCGCTCGTGTCCAGATTGTGGTTGTAGGCATAGAGCCCAGCGTCTTTTAGTTTTTCGGCTTGTTCTTCAGAAAGCATTCCTAGTGTACAACACACTTCCATTCCCATGCCGTTTACTCCTTTTACCATCTCTAGTACCTTGTCGAAATCTCGGTTGTCTCGAACTTCTCTCCAGGCCGCACCCATACAGAATCTGGTACTACCGTTTTCTTTAGCTTCTTTGGCAGAATCCAAAACTACATCAACATCCATCAGCTTTTCTACTTTCACATCGGTGTGGTAACGAGCCGCTTGTGGACAGTAGGCACAGTCTTCTGGACATCCACCTGTCTTTACAGAAAGCAAGGTGCAAACCTGTACTTCATTAGGATCATGATAGGCGCGATGCACGGTAGCAGCGCGATATACTAGGTCCATGACAGGTGTGTTGTATATTTCTGTAATCTCTTCTCTGGTCCAGTCGTTTCGAATGATCATGCTCAATAATCTTTATTAGGTAGTTAATATAATGAATCGCTAAATTAGAATATTTTGATTAGTTCAAGTGCAATTCAAAAGTTTTCATTTGCATGAAAGTCAAATATGTATTTGACTTATTTATTGGCTGTAGTTTGCTTGGCCCATCTTACAATATCAGACACTTCGAGAATTTGCTTTTTAGATGGGTTAGTTGTGATGTTGATCATGGCCAGACCCAATTCTTCCAATGTTGAAACATATTTAGGGAATAGTACCCTGAACACTGGATAAAGAAAGCCAATCCAGGAATAGAACGTTTGGTGGTTTTTAAGGCCTTTGGTTGGGTGAAGATACCCCGGACGGAACATATAAGCTTTTTTGAACGGTAGTTTCAGTAGGTCATTTTCCGTCTTGCCTTTTACTCTTGCCCACATTTGTCTTCCAGTTTCTGTACTATCTGTGCCAGCTCCTGAAACATAACAAAATGAAAGGTCTGAATTTATGGATAGTAGCTTTTGGGCAAAATTGAGTGTTAGGTCATAAGTCAGAGATCTATACTGATCTTCTTTCATATTGAATGCCGATACGCCTAAGCAGAAGAAACAGGTGTTGTACCCTGCGAGTTGATCCATAATAGGAGTCAAGTCTGTAAAATCTCCATGAATCACTTCTGTCAATTTCTCATGTGAAATGCCTCCGGGTCTTCGATTGATTATTAGTACTTTTTTTACATCGGGATGATGCAGGCATTCATGTAAAACGCCTTCGCCGACCATGCCCGTGGCACCAGTTAATATGACTTTTAGTTTCCTCTCCATTTAAGTCAAAGATACATCATTCACAACCCTCACTAAGTTGCTGGTCCTCAGTTTTAGTAACCGTTGGTATGTCTTGACCTGTGCCAATGTTGACGCAGCTCAGTTTAGGGTTATTGTGAATAGTTAGATGAACCAGCGAAGGAAGACTGCTTACGTCTAAATTGGTGAGAGAATTGCTGGATATCCACAGGTATTCTATGGACTTGTTTTCTTCGACGTTTAAGCTTTGAATTTTATTGTCAGATAAGACCACAGTTTCTAGGAGAGGATTTGCTCTAAGGTCAATGCTTTCCAGGTCGTTGGTTTTTAGAAAGATATTTTTCAAATCAACGGCCCCACTTAGATCAATTGTAGTAATGTCATTGTCACTGGCAAAAAGTACTTCTACTCCAGAGTTGCTTACGTCCAAGGCTTCTAGGTAGTTGAATGAAAGTTGTACGTTTTTCAATTTGGGTTTATCAGCTAATCCATCAACTACTATTAGCTCGTTGGACTCCAGCTGAACGTAGACTAGGTTTTCGTTTTTTGAAAAGTCAATTTCAGTTAGCAAATTGGCAATCATAGATACCGAATCCAGCTTCATGTTTTTCGATAAATCAACTGTAACGAAATCATTAAACGAAGCCGATAAATAAGTCAGGTTGGAGAAGCCTTCTATTCCGGTAAGGTCTAGAATCACCGTGTCTTGACTTGCATCAAGTTCTAATCTGGATATTGACTCTGCATCAGATTTTAATATTTGTTGATTAATGGTGGTGTCTGAATCTATGCCCTGCGCAATGAGTTGTGCTTCAAAACTTTCATCCGGGATTTGGATATATAAATCGGTGTTTGAGTGGTCATCTTGGTCGCAAGCCAGCAACCACATCGCCAATCCCAGATAAGCGATGCTTGAGTAAAATACTTTGGTCATTGAGTAATTATAATGAGTTTTTGAATTGTTGAATTATGGCATACGGGAAGGAAGGTAAAAAGATGGGAAATAGAATGAAATTATTGTTTGAACTCAGTTTTACAATCATCACAGCAAAAGTTTGTTATTAAATTACCAACCGGGGCCGCAAAGAAAATACCAATGAATATGACTTTTATTGTTTCCAACAGGGGTTTGTTTTTATTTGATATATTTTCCGATTTGCAATTGGGACATTTCAAAACGCCATCAGACAATTGCAGAATTTCCTTGGCTTGTTCTAGGAATTCATCAGGTACCATCACCCTCACACCACTTCCAAAAAGGTTGTAATAATTGGGCATGAGATTGGTAAAATTCTCATTGTTTAGAAAACAAGGAATACCCTCGTGTTCTAATTTGGTTCGCATCAAATTGGCGTCTATGGAATTGTCACAAGTGGTGAGTAAGGTTAGTTTCAATTATTGTCTTTTTAGCTTTACAGAAGTTTGAGACCCAAAAATGTAACCTTCTTTATCTTTATACCTTATTTTATACCAGTAATCTTCCTCATCCCGGATGACCTCCTTTTTTCCTCTGGAAACAATTTCACATTCTGTTTCTATGGGTAGTTTCATGATTACATTTCCGTTATAAGGTTCATCTCTAACCCATGAATTGTCAATTTCAACAATTAATACTTCAATAGGGTTGCTTGGATCAGAAATATCCATCCGGAAATTATCTCCTGTGGCATTAAAAGTTAAATAATTACCATTTTCAATGATATTTAAACTATGAATGCGTGCACTAACCGCATCGTCCAATTCTCTTCTGTAGTTTGGTTTAAATGGCCCCGCGAGTTTATTAGTTTCGATATCAAGAATATAGTAGCTTGATGATGATGAAATGACAACTAATTTTTTATAGCCAAAATGTGACGTACTAAACTCAAAATAAAAATTTTCGGGTAGTGCGAATGCATCGATAAAAGTGCCATCATCAAACTTGTAGAGATAGATATATGGGATTTTCCCATTGTCAAGATTTCTAATTTCTAGACTCAGGTTTTGAGTCAGAAAATCTCTTCTCATGTTCGAAGATTGAGAAAAACCTGAAGAATAAACAAGGCTACATAATAGAACCAAAACAAACTTCATGCTACAACTTTCTTAAACCATTTGATAAATATTTTCACCTCAATTCCACCTCAAAAGGCATTCTGGCCTGCACACCTTGATACTTCTCTAGCTCTTTGATAGCATCTATGTATTTGGCCATTTCTCCGTAGTTGGCATGAAAGATTCGGGTTTCGGTTTCTTCAAGTACTGAGCTAAAGATTTCTTCCCATTTGGATTTCAAGGTAGGGTAATACTTGATCGCATAATCGTCTGAAATGCCCGCTTTCTCAGCGGCTAGGGTTACTGCATCATTGTAAGTACCCAGAATATCTACCAGCCCTCTTTCTTTGGCTTGGCTTCCTGTCCATACTCTACCAGAAGCCACGGCTTTGATGTCGTCTTGCGTCATACCACGACCTTCGGCAGCTTTGCCGGTGAAAGTTTCATAGCCTCGTTCTACTGATGTCTGGATAATTGCTTTTTCTTGTGGATTTAAAGCACTGGATACTCGATACAAGTCTGAGAACTGTCCGGTGCTCACGCCATCGTTGGTGATGCCTAACTTGTTTTCTAAGAAACCACCCAAATTTGGAATCATACCGAAGATGCCGATCGAGCCAGTAATGGTCATCGGCTGAGCGATGATAGTATCACACGGCATCGCCATATAGTAGCCACCTGATGCAGCCATATTCGACATAGAGGCAATGACTGGTTTTTCCTTCTTGGTCAACATGATTTCGTTCCACATTACATCTGAAGCCACCATAGAGCCACCAGGAGAGTTGATACGGATGACAACCGCTTTTACTCTTTTGCTTTCTCTGGCTGCCTTGATCGCTTTTACGAATTTTTCAGAACCAACTGACTCTAAGTCCCCGTTGCCTGACACGATTTCGCCATCTGCCACAATTACGGCTACCTTGTTTGAGGAGTAATCATAGTCAACCGTCTTCATGTAGCTGCTAAGATTGATGAATTTAATTTTGTCATCTTGAGCGAGATCCATTCTCGTTCTGATCATGTCCTTTACCTGATTTTCATAAGCTACCTTGGTGATCAATCCAAACTCAGCAGCATCCTCTGCTTTTCGTACGAGCATCTGATCAGAGATTTCGCGCAAGCGACTCAACTCGATATTCCTTGATGTACTTACATTTTTTAGGATGTTATCATAAATATCATTCACGAATGAAGTCATTTGCTCTTTGTTGGCCTCGCTCATATCCTTTCTGAAATAGGGCTCTACTGCACTTTTGTAAGTACCTACTCGAAAAATTTGAGCCTCGATATCTAGTTTGTCAAACAGTCCTTTGAAGAAGGTGATACTTGCGTTTAATCCATTAAATTCTAAAGTGCCAATGGGATTGAGAACGATCTCGTCGGCTACTGAAGCTACATAATAGTTGCCTTCCGATATAAACTCACCATAACTGTAAATGAATTTTCCAGATGACTTGAAGTCCTCCAGTGCGAGTCTGATTTCGTCCAAGGCGGCATAGCCACCACTGATATATCCGTGCTCTAAATAGATGCCTTCGATGTTGCTGTCATGTTTTGCAGCTTCAATGGAAGCCAAGGTCTTCAAAAGTGGGAGCTGGGTATCTCCTTCGTCCGGAAATATTTCTGCAAAGGGATCTTCCGCAACACGCTCTGAGATCATGCCACTCAGATTGATATATAATACGGAGTTTTCTTCCACTACAGGCATTTCTTCTGAGCCTAAAGCTGCAAATACCCCAATCATAGCTGGAATAAAAACGATAAAGAAGAGGATGCAAAAAATGAATAATGCAGTGATTGTCGAAAGGACAGATTTAAAGAAGGACATAAACTTAGATTTCTTTTATTTTCTATTATTGCAAAACTATTAATTTCAGCTGTAGGCTGACTCAGTTTCAAATTTATTTTATGAGCCAATGCTACTTGCTTTTGGGTACCAACATAGGTGACAAAAAGCACAATTTATTACAAGCAAGGGAATTGATAACGGCGCGTATTGGTGAAATCACTAAACCATCAGCTATTTATCAAACTTCGGCCTGGGGCAAAGAGGATCAGGATGACTTCTTGAATCAGGTGTTGGAGGTGGAGACTGATCTCAGTCCTGAGCATTTGCTATCGGTAGGGTTGGATATAGAAAAGGAATTGGGCCGGATTCGGTATGAGCATTGGGGCGAACGGTTGATTGATATTGACATTCTCTATTACGAAGATCAAGTGATTACCAGTCAGCGTTTGACCGTACCGCATCCTGAAATTCAAAATAGAAAATTTACCTTAGTGCCATTGGTGGAACTTGCACCAGACCACAAACACCCAAAGATGAAGCAAACCAACAAAGACTTGTTGGAGGCTTGTAATGACCCACTTGAAGTGGTAAAAATCGATTAATTATGGAGTATTATGAATACCTATTGATCTTTGGTTCTGGGTTGATCGCCGGATTTATTAATGTAGTAGCTGGAGGAGGTTCATTGCTTACCCTGCCCATTTTAATATTCCTAGGCCTGCCACCAGCCATGGCCAATGGTACCAACAGGGTAGGTATCTTTCTTCAAAATATATTTGCCGTCAGCGGTTTCAAAAGCAAAGGAGTCTCTTCGTTTCGTTTTTCTATTTGGCTGTCTATATCAGCTTTAATCGGAGCTATTTTAGGAGCCAAGATAGCCGTAGATATCAGCGGTGAATTGTTCAATAGAATATTGGCCATCGTAATGATGATGGTAATTGCACTCACGGTATTTAAAAGGAAGAAAAAGAGCGAGGAAGGAGTAGAACTGATGAGCAAAGGACGCCAGACGGCTAGCATAATTGCTTTTTTCTTTGTGGGTATCTATGGTGGGTTTATTCAGGCTGGAGTAGGGTTTATCATTATTGCTGCCCTTACTGGAATCAATCATTTGTCTTTGGTGAAAACCAATAGCATCAAAGTTTTTGTGGCCTTGATCTATACGCTTTTTGCTTTGATCGTCTTCACTTGGGAAGGCCAGGTCGACTGGGTGCTTGGATTGACTTTAGCCGCAGGCACGTCCATTGGAGGATGGTTTGCCAGCAGATGGTCGGTAGACAAGGGTGACAAATGGATTCGTTATTTTTTAATTGTGACCGTATCCATCATGGCGGTGAAGTTGTGGTTCTTTTAGTCTCCCAATAGTTGATCTATAATTTGTGGGTCTTCATCCAAAAGATTCGGGACTGTTCCTATTCCGACTATTTCCCATTGGTGTTGATATACGGATGAATAGCGAATAACCACCTTTGCTTTCTCTGATCGAAACACATTGGCTATAGGATGAGACTTAATTGAATCGTATGAAATATTAATCGGCCAAACTCTAACTCCAGGTTCTATTACTCTGCCTTTACGTAACGATGAGGTGCCAAGCGGGTAGCTGGTTTTCAACGTGTCTTTGAAATAACGAGCAAAACTTGCAGGGTCTAGTTGGTATATGGAGTCTTCAAAAATCACTTGAATGTCTTCTAGAATTGCGGGTCCCATGCCTGTGTTTTTTAATTCTAATTGATATCGAGAATCAGAATTGTTATTCCATAGTTCTAGTTTAGGAAACGACGTCTTCTCCTGATGCTCGCGCATGATTTGTGATTGATAAACGAGCGTGGCCAGCGTAGCTACACTAATAATAAAGGCCGAAACGCTGAAAATCTTATCGCTATCCCATTTAGACATATTGAGTGTTTTTAAGTTTTTGTGAAAATAAGAAATTCTCTAAAAACCTACTATGCTATTTGAGTAATGCTAAGTCCTTCGGAGTATCGATGTCGACTTGAGCCTCGGGATAAGAAATGATTTGTGCGTTCTTGAAATGTTTGTGAATAACCTTTTTGGCTCCTTGATCACCACTCAGATTCAGTAAATCAAGAAATGTCTTTCTATTGAAAATGGCTGGTGCACCGTAGGACTTATCATATCCACAGGCGGTGATCAAATGATCAGATTCTTGATGGAAGAAAATCAGTTCAGTAAGCACCTGTTTGGTTACATGCAATTGATCGCATAGCAAAATAAGGACCTCCTTGGTATAACGATCCTTATTCAGAATTTGCTGAATACCAAAAGATACCGTGCTGCCCATGCCTTGCTGCCAATCAGCGAAGTAGGCCACTGTTGCATCTGTAGGAGATACAATCGGTGCAATTTGCTCATGGTGACTTCCTAAAATCACGAACACCTCATCAGATATAGCAGAAGCTGTTTCGACCACATTTTCGAGCAAAGTTTTTCCTCTGAAGTGTAATAGTTGTTTGGGTTGTCCTAATCTGCTAGAACTACCCGCTGCAAGGATCAATATGGTAGGTGAGGGGCTAATCGGCTTTTCTTTTTGGGAAGAAGTTCTTGAGATATACTTGACGAAATACTTGATCCTCTTTGCCATCTCTGTGATGGATAGGGCCAGTTCTGTACTTGATGAATCCGCCAGATCGGTTGGAGAATTTAGCTTGAATTTCGCTGATGATCGATACGGCAATCTCGTCTGGTGTCTCGGCACCAATATCCAAGCCGATCGGTGCATGGATACGATCCATTTGCTCAGAAGTTATTTCAATTTTGTATTGATCTCTGAGTGTCTTGAATATCTTATTGGCTCTTTTCTTTGGTCCTAGAATGCCTATATAGGGCGCATCACTATCAACGATCTGACGCATCACTTCTTCATCATACTTAAGGTTATGCGACATCAGTACCACTGCGGTGAATGGTGTGATTTTTATTTCCTGATCTACAAACTCTCTTTTGCAGGATTTTAGTTCATTGGCCAACGGAAAGTTGATTGGGACTAAATGGGCTACACATTCGTCGGTTACTCTAACATTCCAACCGAGAACGTGGGCCAGTTCGGTCACCGGTTTGGCGTCAAAACCACCCCCGAAGATAAGTAAGTCAATGCCAGGCTGAATCAGCTCCAGAAATACTTTAATTGGTTGATTGTCTATTTTATATTCTTTGATAAACGGCTTTTGGTTTTCTGCTACTTCCTGGAGATCCGTTACCATTAGATCAATCAAAGGTGAGTTTTTGCCTTCTAGCATTCCTTTGTCATTAAAACTAACCGTTGTACCTACAGGGATGTTTTTAGCAGTTGATTCGAAGACAATGGCATGAGCACCAATGTTATCGTATTTCAAAAATGCTTCTAATTGAGTGATAGGATTTGAACTACTCTCAGGATCAATGGGTTCTATAAGTATGTCAATGATTCCATTGCAGCCCAACCCAATACCCAGCTGATTATCATCATCGTTGGAGGTGTCGTAGGTGACTGTCCTTGATTCCCCACTTAGAATGACTTGGCGAGCTTTTCTCAGTGCGTCACCTTCCAGACATCCGCCACTGATAGAGCCTACCCATCTGCCATTGTCCAGCATGAGCATCCTGGCGCCAGGGCTTCGATAAGAGGAACCTTTAACTTGAACGACAGTGGCTAAAGCCGCTTTTCGTTCTTTGAAATCGACTTTATCATAAGCTTCGAGTATAGTTTTAAATTCTTTCATTTCATTTTTTGAATATCAGTTGTGGTCAATTGATTAGCCTTTCCTCCCCAACTATTTCTAACATAATTTAATACATCCACCAGTTCTTGATCAGACAACGGCACTGGATCCATTACTCCAAAATAAGTTTCACCGTTCACCACTAACTCTCCTTCAAGTCCATTGAGAATAGCACCAACAGCCTTGGATACATCATTTTTAAAATAGTCTGAGTTTGATAGTGGCGGAAATGCACCAGAGAGGCCTTCTCCGTTTTTCATGTGGCAAATCATACATTCATTTTGATAAACTTGTTCACCTCTGGCCAGACTCTCTTCTAAAGATTGACCTTGGGATCGATGGCCAATTATGCAAAACGATAAAGCAACGAAACAAAGTTTCAACACTCCCTTTCCTAATCTGATATCCAATTTTATTGATCTTGATGATGAATAATTATCAACTTAAATATAAGTAAAAGTGGAGGTATATTTATTGCTTCGTGACGAACAACCATCAAGCCCATATCAACGGTAATCAATCACCATTAAATTACGCGTTATGTCAATAGACTGGAATAAGATCAGAAACAATTATCAACTACTGAATCAACGAACATATTTTAACACAGCTTCTTTTGGAGCCATGTCCAATCAAACCGTGCAAGTGCAAAAGGATTGTCTGGAAAGCTGGCAGAACGAAGGTAACCGTTTGAATGAACGGACCAATGAGGCAGCTCAAAGGATTCGTAGGGAAGTTTTAGAAATGACAAATGCGAAAAATCATAGTGTGGCGATTGTTTCGGATGTTAGTACAACTATGAATCAGTTTGCAGAAGTACTTAAAGATAAGCGGAAAATAGCTTTGCTCAAGACGGACTACCCAGCGACCAGTACACCATGGATGGCGAGAGGATTTGAAATTGAATGGATTGAAAGGAAGAAATTCAATTTTGAGTTGAGCGATATTGAAGCAGCCTTAATCAAGGGCGCGGAAGTATTGGTACTGAGTTGGGTGATGTATAACTCTGGTGCCAGGCTTGACTTAAAGTTAATTGGGGAGTTGTGCAAAAAGCATCAGGTGATGTTTATTGTTGATGCTACTCAAGGCTTGGTGGCTAATCCATTGGATTTAAGTGAAACCCATGTAGACATCGTTTTGGCATCGGCATTCAAGTGGATGCTAGGGGGCTATGGTATTTCTATTGCTATTGCCTCTGATGAGTTTGTTTCTAATCATAACCTGCCGTTTGCTGGTCAGAATACGATTATCGATAATGAAAGGGATGTTGAAGCAGAGGATAACTACAGACAAGGGATAGAACGTTTGGAATTGGGTCATTTTAAGATTCAGCAAGTGCTCGCGTTAGAAAACTCGTTGATGGAATTGAAGGATATTGGATATGATAACATTCAGAAGCGGACCACGAAGCTGAGAGACATGCTAAGGAGCTCACTCGAGAAATCTGGAGTTGAAGTAATCACCCCAGAACAAGCGAGTAGTAGCATCATTATGATTGAGGGTACCTCTGAAAGATTGTCGGATTTTGAATCTGCTAACATTGACTTTACTTTTCGCCAAGGGTTGGTTCGGTTAGGTATTTACTTTTACAACAACGAGGAGGATATCGAGCGATTAATTCAAGCCTTGAAATAGAAATTAACTTCATTTGAGCTAATATTACCTTCGGAATATTCTAGAACCCAGCACTTCACCAGATTTATGCTAAACCTCAGTTTTAAGAAAGACATTTTGCCGCATCTGGCAGCAGTATTTATTTTTTTGGTAGTTACCTTGATTTTCTTTGCGCCTGTTGTCTTTGAGGACAAGGAACTCCCTCAGCATGATATTACCCAATGGAGAGGAGGTGCTCAGGAGTTGATTGATTACAGAGAGAAAACAGGAGAAGAGGGGCTTTGGACTAATTCAATGTTTGGCGGGATGCCAGCCTATTTAGTCAGTATTAAGTTTTCGGGAGAATTCCTCAGTTACCCCTATGAAATTTACAAATTAGGATTACCAAACCCATTGTATTTGGTTTTTACCGCGCTGCTCTCTTTCTACATCATGATGAGATGTTTTCAGGTAAGAACTGGTCTGGCTGTGGCTGCAGCACTGGCGTTCGGTTTTACTGGATTTATAATTATAAGTGTGGGTGCTGGTCATAATATGAAAGTTGCTGCAGTGGCGTTTATGCCTCTGGTACTTGGGGGAATTCACTTAGCTTTAGACAGAAACAGGATTTGGGGGGCTATAATTACAGCATTGGGATTAGCCATGCAGCTCAAATTTAATCACCTGCAGATCACCTACTATTTGCTTATTCTCACGGTGCTCTATGGAATATTTGCATTGATTGCCGCTATTAAGCAGAATACACAAAAAGAGTTTTTTAAAACCATTGGTATGTTGGTTATAGCAGCATTTTTGGCTGTCGGGGCCAATTTTGGAAAATTATGGTCTGTAATTGAGTATAGTCCATACTCGATTCGAGGAAAAACTGAATTATCGGCTGATGCCAACGATCGATCATCTGGTTTGGACAAAAGCTATGCCTTTCAATATAGTAATGGAATTTTCGAACCAATAGTGCTATTCATTCCCAATTATTTTGGAGGATCATCAAGACAGGATCTAGGTAATAATTCTAATCTTGAAGAAGCCTTGCGCAAAAATGGATTAGACAATAGACAAATAGCCAATCAAGTAAAAAATGCTCCTGCCTATTGGGGAGACCAGCCACTCACGGCACCTTACTATGCAGGCGCCATTGTAGTGTTCCTATTTGTTTTAGGAATGTTAGTCTTGGAAGGTAGGATTAAGTATTGGTTGATAGCTGGGGTTGCAGTCGGCATTGTATTAAGTTGGGGAAGCAACTTTGCTTCACTCAATTATTTGCTCTTCGATTACCTGCCTGGATATAACAAGTTTCGCTCGGTTACCTTCACTATTATTATGACTGTTTGCTGCTTGGTTATTGGAGGATTCATAGGGTTGGAAAAAGTGCTTTCGATGAGCTGGTCGAAACAGTTACAACAGAAATTGTTGATTGCATTTGCAGCAACTGGAGGATTTGCTTTATTAGCCTCTCTTTTTGCTGGAATTGGTGGTTATTCGGGAGCAGTTGATCAGCAACTAGCCGCATACCCAGAGTGGTTTCTTACTGCTCTAAAAGCAGACCGTCAGAGTTTACTTCAAGCAGATGCCTGGCGTACTTTCTTCTTCGTTATGGCAGCAGCAGTGCTGATTTGGCTGAGTCTCAAAGGTAAATTGAAAAGTCAGATGGCAGTGATCGCACTTGCTTTTCTAGTTGGCTTGGATATGTTCACCGTGAGCAAACGATTCATTTCAAATGACTCTTTCGAGCGTAAATCGAAAAATCATGGATTTGCGGCTTCAGAGGCGGATCAGCGTATATTGAAGGATAGTGATAAGAGCTACAGGGTGTACAATTTGATCAATGGTTTTAATGATGCGAAAACGTCTTATTTCCACCAGTCCATTGGGGGGTATCATGGAGCAAAAATGAGAAGATATCAAGACTTGATTGAGGAGGCTATTTCGCCTGAGACTTCAATGTTAATTGATGGTTTGCAAAAGGGAGTTCCGGCATTTGATCAAATTGATGTGTTAAATATGCTGAATACAAAATACTTTTTGGCAGGTACCACGGCGAATGCTGTAATTCCGAATCCAGCTGCGAATGGAAATGCGTGGTTTGTTTCCGATGTAGTGGAGGTGACTTCTGCAGATGAGGAGATGGAGAAAGTAAATTCCATGGATACTAAATCAACTGCGGTTATAGACGGATCCAAATTTGACCTGAGTCAAACATCATATGGAGCAAATGGTACGATAGCACTAGAGGATTACAAGCCCAACCGATTGACCTACATTTCTGATAATTCAGAGAACGGATTCGCTGTGTTTTCTGAGATCTATTACGAGAATGGATGGGTAGCTAGAATTGATGGAAACGAAGTGCCGATTCATCGAGTTAACTATGTGCTAAGAGGTTTGGAAGTTCCATCAGGTAAGCATCAAATTGAATTTGAGTTTAGACCAAAATCTTATTACACGGGCAATGTTATTTCCGGTATTTCGAGTGCCATATTAATGCTCCTCTTTCTTGGAGCCATTGGGCATTCGGTTCGAAAAGAACAGTCTTAACGAATGAGTTTTTGATAGTACGCTATTCCGAATTCACTGGAAGGGTAATTGTATTTGCTCGCAATAGCTTTGGCACCATTTTCACCACATTGCTTACGTAGTTGAGTATTGTTGTAGAGGTCAATGAATTGTTTGGCAAAGTCTAACGAGTCCTCCGATTCGTGAATGAGCCCCCACTTTTCGTTTTCAATAAGATTTTTTTGCGCAGTGCAATTACTGGCTAAAATGGGTTTTCCGAGCATGGCATACTGGAATAATTTATTAGCATAGGTTGTGTCGTGATGAATGTTTCTAAGCAGCGGACATATACCAATATCGGATAGGTAAATGTAATCAGAGAGTATACTTTCTGGTTGCCATCCTTCAAAAGAGATATGCTGATCTACATTCATTTGCTTAGCCAAGTCGCGTAGTGCCTGATCGTTATTGCTTGCGCCCACAACTATTAGATGAAAGTTTGAAATCTCTTTCAATATCAACGGAATAGCTTTTATCACAGATTCTATCCCTCTTCTTTTTCCTGTATCACCAACGTAAATAGCATTGAAATTGCCTTTGAATTTATTGATAAGCCCAAAGTCGTAGGCTGCCTTTTCAAAAGATGGGTCTGTGAAATTTGGGAGCACTAGTGTTTTTGAAGGAGCAGCTCCGGTTCTCTGTTCGAGTTCGTTTTTCGCATCACTGGTTACTACAATAATACCATCCGACTTTAAGATGAACTCTTCCTCTTTTCGCTTCCAAACCGATGGCTTGATTAATAGTTTGCCTAAGCCACTTTGAAGGTGTGGGTAGAACTTCATGATCTCAGGTACATTTTCATGAATGTCTAAAATCACAGGGATGCGCTGCTTGGAGGCAAGGTTGTATACAGGTTCTGCCAGGTACATATTGTGCAAATGGATAACGTCCGGCTTAACCCGACTCATAAAATCAAGGAGTTTTCCTTTAATGAGCGAATGGTATAGAGGAATGGTATAAGCCAGAGCGGATACTTTATACATCCATTTTTTGCAGTAGTATCTGTGTACATGTATGCCCTTGTATATTTCAATACCAGCATTTTGTTTTTGATAGGTGACGCAAAAAAGGTGAATTTCAGCCCCTTCAGAAAGAAGGTATAGTGCCTGGTTCTCTATTCTTGGATGAGTCGGGTATTCTCCATGGAATACCATGCCTATGATGGGTTTATTGTTCATGGCCTCATCCATGTTCTACTAATTGTTTAATTTTCTCATAGACCCGCCTTGCACTCTTATCGTCAGGGTATTTATGGAATCTTTCTCTTATTTTCTCTCTTTTTTCGGCGTCTAATTGAGGGTTATCCAAATATTTTTTGATCTGAATCAGGAAGTTTTCAAAATCATAAACTTTAGCTCCTGGTGTCACTTCATCATAGTTGAAATTCAAACCACGATATTCTGAAAACCATTCCAAATCATATGGGACAAATAGGGTAGGCGTATCGATCAAGAGTCTGTCTATGTAAGAACTGCTATAATCTGTGATGAGCAGGTCAATCACCGACATTAACTCGTTAATTTCTTGAACAACATCTCCGTCACAAACTTTGATCCATTCGTTTTCTTCTAAATTATGCTCGACCAATTCGTTCTTATGAATTCTCAGCAACATGATGATATTGTTTTTACTCAAAAAATCGATCATTTTTTTCAGATCAAAATCCCCAAAGGGAAAGAGCTTTGTTTTTCCACTATCTCGGAATGTAGGGGCATACATCAGTACTTTTTTGTTTTTGATGTATGGTATGGTATCGATGATTTTATGGTTAGTGACGAAAGTGAAATCATTTCTCGGGTAGCCCGTTACCCACATATTCTCGCGTTTGGTGCGATAGCATGCGCTCATAATATCGGCCTCTTCTTCTGACATGACTACCAACCCATCAAAGTTTCCCAATACCTGGCTCTTTTGTTTTTCTGTTAAAAAGTGGCTGTCTATTCCTAGTTTTTTTATAGGAAACCCATGCCAAACATTTATCAGTGCTTTGTCTGTGTTGGTGCATTTGAATGGCGTGACATCATATGGTCCATGAGTGAGAACAAAGGCTTTTGCATATATTACTTTGAATAGGGCACGGAAAGAGTATGCATAAAAGAAATTATCTGGATAATCCACTTTGTGCTTTTTATACTCCTTGTAATTTCTGGTAATGAAATAGGGTTCAAGCTCAGTGTTGGATTGAAGCATATAGACAAACAAAGCTTTGCTGTTGCCATTAATATTTGTTCCGGCAGAGCTTCCAAGAATAATTTGTGTCTTGCGACGCTTGTCAACTTTTGAAATTATGATTTGAAGAATCCTTAAAAAAAGACCATAAATCTTAATCAGTCGTTTGCTCATAGGAGAGTTTTGCTTTTTGCGCCAAAACTAATCTAAATGCCCCAACAATGCAGAGATTATCTAGCTTACAATTCAGGGGGTCATGAGGCTATCACAAAAAATATTATCTTCGCCACTTTAATGAATTAATCTATGAGTGATAAAGAATTTTGGGAAGACTTTTATTCTAATAAAAAAGGGACCCTAAGCCCTTCGCCTTTTGCTGAGTATGTTTTGAAAGAACATCAACTGAAGGGCTCTTTAATTGAGCTTGGATGTGGAAATGGCCGGGATAGTATCTTTTTTATTAAGAATAAATTGGAGGTGTTTGGCACGGATCAGTGTGAAACTACTATTGGTAGATTGAATGACTTAGACCTGGAAGGAGGAAAGTTTGAGGTCAAAGATTTCACTGCTCTTGGCGAACTTGGAAAGTTCGATAACATCTATTCCAGATTCACTTTACATTCTGTATCTGAAAAGCAGGCTTCTCAAACATTAGCTTGGGCATTTGATTCACTCAATGTTGGAGGAAAACTCTGCATTGAAGTTCGAAGTATTCATGACGAATTATTTGGAGAAGGTACAGAGGTAGAAAGAGACGCATTTGTGACCGATCATTACAGAAGATTCGTAAGAATTGATGAGCTCACCAAAGAGCTTCAGGCACTTGGTTTCAAAATTGAATATTCAGAAGAATCGAAAGGGTTTGCTGTGTATAAAAATGAAGATCCAGCTGTGATTAGAGTGGTGGCTACAAAAAGCTAGTTTTGAACATAATAGTTCTTATATACAACAACTGCTGATTTTTATAGGACTATGGATGAACTTATCTACAACAGACAATATTTATTGTGCGATGAGCCTGTTAGCTTTTTAGAAGGGTGGAATCAAAAGCCGGTAGGAGATAGTTTAACGCTTTATGTTCATCCTAACCTCGATTTGCATCAAGTCGGTGCCGCTGACAGGAAATTAACTTTGGTGGGTGATCTCTTTGACCCACATCACCCCAAGAAATCCAACCAAGAAATCCTTCAGTCCCTAGCCAATGAATCATCATTTAATGATGTACTCACGGCTACTTTTGACTTGGCGGGAAAGTTCATTCTGATTTACCAAGACAGTCGAGATTTAAAATTATTCCATGATGCAGTGGGACTGCGAGAGGTATTTTATTGGAAAGGGAAGCCCAATACGCCATGTGCTTCGCAGCCTACCTTGTTTGCTCAATACAAAAAAATACAACCAACTACTGATTCATTAGCTTCAGCATTTTACTCTTCTTCAGCATTTTATGAGAGAAAAGAGCGAATTTCAGAGACCACTCAGTACGAAGGATTATGGCACTTGCAGCCTAATTATTATCTTGATTTAAGGTGTGGAAAGGCTAGTCGATATTTTCCCAATGAGCCATTAAAAAATATTGGATTAGAGGTAGCTGTGGACCAATCAATTTTATATCTGAAGGGTATTTTTGAATCCATGGCTTATAGATATCGCCTGATGATTGCTGTGACGGCAGGTATGGACAGTCGGATAATGTTAGCCCTGAGTACTCACCTGACGCAAGAGGCTTTTTATTTCATCTTGAAATCAGATAGGCTGAAAAAAGACAGTCTGGATATTACAACTCCACAAAGGTTGTTAGATAAAATGGGTTTGCCATTTCATATTTTGAAACAGGGCGAGCAAGTGTCTGAGACAGTCAGAGATACTCTACTTCAAAATGTGGAGTTGATGCTTCATCGTCATTTCAATTTTTGGTACAATGTTTTCTATCAGAAGAAAGGCTACTTGAATATCACCTCAGTTAGCGAGTTTGCACGAAACTACTATCACTATGAAGCTGACCCTAAGAATCTTTCAGGAGACGACTTGGCTAATTTGAATAAATTCAAGGGAGACATATTCGTGTCTGGGGTTTACAATAAGTGGTTGGCCGAAAGCCGAAAGAGCTTTGATGAAAAAGGATACAACGCCTTGGATATGTTTTACTGGGAAGAAAAAATGGGTAATTGGCTGGCGAATGGTCGATCTTCCATGGGATCAGTTATTGAAGATTTTTCACCTTTCAATTGCAGAAACCTGATGATCAATTTCTTGGCTGTAGATGAAAAACATCGAGGAAGATACAATTCAATTTTCCATAAGAAAATTATAGAAAAGTTGTGCCCAGAAGCACTACAAGAACCCATTAATGGTAGCCATAAATATCAAGTAATCAATGCATTGATCAAACTAGGTATATACCCACTATACAAAAGATTACAGCTAATGCTAAAGTCTTGATTTTCATTCACTTCTTATAGCATCTGCTGGATTTGCTGTAGCGGCTTTGTAGCTGTGATAAAATACCGTAAAGAACCCTATCACCATGGCACAAATACCTGTGATGGCAAAAATATCCCAGCCGATAGAGATCGAATAAGCATAGTTGTTGAGCCAACTATTTAGAACGATGTAAGCAATTGGAGTGACAATTACATTGGCTATAAGAATTAAACTGACAAATCGCCAAGATAGATTCCGAATAATATGTGCAATGCTGGCGCCCAAGATTTTGCGGATGCCGATCTCCTTATTCTTTTTTTCCACAAGAAAAGCAGTCAATCCGAGAAGACCCAAACATCCAATAACTATGCTCAGACCGGTGAATAGAATCATCAAATGTGCGGTCCTTTTTTCATTTTGATAAAGCTGGTCTAACTCACTGACCAAAAAACTTGGTTCTATCGGACTATCGGGTACGATATCGTTGAAGATGGTGAATATGTGATCCATGGCAGCTTGTGATTGGTTCTGAGTCGTTCGTACGTAGAGGTTACTTATTTCGTGATCAATATAGGTAAGCACTACCGGTCCAATTTTTTCATGAAGCGAAGCGAAGTGGAAGTCTTCCACTACACCGATCAATTTACCAAAAGGCATGGGAGTCATTCTGAAGTCTTTTCCAATGGCTTCCTCAGGTGTCCATCCTATGCTATTAATCAACTGACGATTCGCTATATAGTGCCAAACAGAATCGTTTTCTGAAGTTTTGGTAAAATCTGATCCCGCAATCAGTTCAAGACCCATAGTCTTTAACCCCTTTCGGTCTACCGAAAATCCTGTGCAGTTGTTATTTTCTTTGCTGATCAATCCCTCTGCATCAAAGCCGTAGCCTGCTCTTATATTTCCCAGTACTTCAGAAACTTTGGCTGTGCTTTGTACGGCAGGATGGCTATTCAGACTGGCTTCAATAGCTTCAAGTTTGTCAAATGATGCCTGGTCTGCCAGAGGAATTACGATAATTTGTTCCTGATCAAAGCCTAGCTTCTTTTGGCTGCCATACATTACTTGCTTGTATATGATGATAGTTCCTAAGATGAGGAAAATGGAAATAGAAAACTGAAAGACTACCAATATTTTTCTGAATCTATCCCCTGACTTGGCAGAAAGAAAGGTGCCTTTTAGGACGGATACTGGTTGGAAGGATGATAAAAACAATGCTGGGTAGCTGCCAGCTAGTGCAGTAATGATGGCTAAAAGCCCGAGTAAGAATGCAGGCCAATGCCAACTATTCATAGGGTCAAAAGGTATCTCAGTGCCGATCACCTGATTGATGTATGGCAAAGCCAGTTGAACAAATGTGATGGCCAGTAAAATGGATAGTAAGGTAAGTATAGCTGTCTCTCCCAAATACCGTTTGATGAGCGCTTTTCTGCTACTTCCAAGCACTTTGCGAATTCCAACCTCCTTTGATTTTTTTTCACTCTGAGCTGTCGTGAGATTGATATAGTTGATACAGGCAATAATCAGAATGAATACACCTATGAACAAAAAGGTCAGCGTGTTTTTGTCATTCCCTCGCTTTCCAATATCAGCGGCTATGTCTTTTTGCATATGGATATCAGATAGTGACTGTAGACTAAAATTGATTCCAGCCGCATCGGCCGCCACGTCGCCGGTCATGTCTTCTTGAGCTTTAGCAAGAAAGAAGTTGGCAATTTTGTCGGTATTAGCTCGATCCTGTACTTGAACAAAGGTCATGAAGTTCATAGGAAACCACCCGATACCGTATCGAGCTTCCAATCTTTTGAATGAAGCTAAAGCACCTATGGGTATGGACGAATTCTTTGGTGGATTATAAAAAACTCCAGTTACTATCATATCTGTGTTACCATTGACCGTGATAATTTTTCCCATGGGATCAGCTGAGTCAAAATACTTCTTAGCCATGTCTTCTGTAAGGATTATGGAGTTGGGTTCGTTGAGTGCGGTGTTTGGGTCTCCTGACTTTAATTTAAAATCGAAGATTTTAAGAAAAGAAGGATCTGCATAGGCAAAATCAGATTCCTGAAATACTTTGTCTTCAAACTTCAGAGAATAGGGCACCCTAGAGCCAATAGGGAAGAACTTTGCCGTGTTGACCACCTCAGGAATTTCATTAGCGGCTATGTTTGAAATTTTGGTCCCCGTAACTGATAATTTTTCGATTCGATCGCCAGAGGCCCAATGAGTGAGTACGCGGTAGGTGTTGTTCTTTTTAGAGTGAAATTGATCGAAGCTATATTCGAAAGCTACAAACGACAAAATAACTATAGTGGTAGCGATGCCCAGAGACAAACCGAGCACATTCAGTAAGGTGAAAAATCTATCTTTTTTAAATCTTCTGAGGCTGATTAGGAGAAATTGATAAAACATAACTCTTGTGTTAATAGTTTAGGATGAGTTAGTTACGCCAATTTTAGTGCCAAATCAATAATCCGTGATTGGAGAGTGTATGGGGTATTGGCTGGAATAGTCAATGTTCGTTTTTGTAACACCCTGCATTAATTACGGACAATTGAAATGGTTCTTATATCTTTAATCTATGGATATCAGTGTCATCATTCCTACGCTCAACGAAGTCAATCATATCAGCAAAACAATTGACAGACTGCATTCGAACAAATCTCGTGAATTCGAGCTAGAAGTGATTGTAATTGATGCTGGGAGCAGAGATGGGACCACGAACACAGTCAAGGAAAAAGTAGACCAACTGATTGAAGACTCCACGCTGGCAGGAGCCAAATATAAGTCCTTGAACAAGGGTGCAGCAAGGGCCAAAGGGGAGGCGTTGCTGTTTTTAGATGCGGATACCTTACTACCTGAGAATTTTGATTTGTTGGTTATGAAGGCATTGAAGGTTAGAGGAGTTGTTGGTGGTGCTTTTGAGTTTGGTTTCAATAGAGGAGGGGTGGTATATAGAATCATCGAATGGATCAATAGAATTCGCTATCGTATAGATAAGCGTTATTTCGGGGATCAGGCAGTATTCTGTAGTAGAGAAAACTTTGAACGTGTGAGAGGCTATCCACACGAGCCAATTATGGAAGCCGCTTATTTCTGCAAGGCTTTGAGAGGTATTGGACGATTGACTCTCATCAAGTCGCCTATCCTTACCTCAGCACGTAGGTTCGAGCAGGGTAATGTTTTTAAAGTGTTTTTAAAGGATACCTGGATTTGGATACAGTTTACCTTGGGTTTGAATATAAAAAAGTACGCACCAGCCTACTGGGCAGAAAATCAAAATGGGGGATAACTTCTGCTCAATTATTTTTGAAAGCATTTGAAAATTGTAGTACTTGTGGTTGTAAAATTTTACTATCCGCCTGTCCCAATATGGAAGTGAATTTTCAATCAACTATGCAAACGAATGAGTGAGGAGACGATCAAAGAAGTATTTGATATCATCGTCAACATGGAAGTGGTAAGAGCTCAAAAGGAGCAACCAGAATTTGATGAGTCCGATGCTAGTTCATCTATTGTTGATGCTCTAAATATCGTTACTGTCGCACTGGAAGACAGACAATCCGAAATTGATAATCTGAAAGAGACAAACAAAGAACTGCTGATTTCTCTTCAGGAAGTAAGTCGTTATCAATCAGCTCTCGATATTTCTTCTATCGTAAGTATTGGGGATCAAAACGGAAACATTACCTATGTCAATGATATGTTTTGCCAAATCTCAGGATATGAAAAGGAAGAACTTATTGGTCAAAACCATAATATTCTAAAATCAGATCAGCATAAGCGTATTTTTTGGGATGGCATGTGGCAAATTATCAGCCAAGGCAACATTTGGCACAATGAAATCATGAATCTCAACAAAGAGGGGATAGGCTATTGGGTGGACACTACTATTGTCCCATTTTTTAATAGTCAGGGAGAGATCGTGAGTTACCTATCCATGGGGCATGATATTACCAAAAGAAAGTTGCAGGAAGAGGAAGCTAGAGAGTATCATTTGCAACTGGAAAGCATCAACAAGAACTTGGAAGATTTTGCTCATACAGTCTCTCACGACTTGAAATCACCACTCAACAATGCCAAAGGCTTGGTATCGATCATAGAGGCTTCAATGAGCGAAGATCAGCCTGCTGAGGTCAAAGAATACCTTTCGTTGCTGAACGAAACCAATGACAAAATGCGATCATTAATTGATGGTATCTTACAATATTCGAAAGCGAGTGGTAGAGATGCAAAACTGGATAGAATACTTCTAGAGCCTTTTATACAGGAGGTGGCCAATACACTGACAGCCAAAGGCAAGGCCAAACTTATATTCAAAAACACCCTGCCAGAGATTAGCTATAATGAAACAGTATTGAAACAGGTAGTTTCAAACTTGATGAGCAATGCTATTAAGTTTAACGACAAAGACCAGTGTATCATAGAGTTTTCGAGTAGGATGGACGATCATTATTACCATATCTCAATTGCTGACAATGGACCTGGCGTGGCCAAGGAATATCAAGAAGATATGTTTAAACTTTTCAACAAGGTGAACAAAGATACTACCAAAGATAGCTCTGGCGTGGGATTGGCTACGGTAAAGAAAATCATAAACGAAGCAGGAGGGAATATTTGGGTAGATTCAACCCTTGGTCACGGGACCAAGTTTACTTTCACTGTGAGGATAAAGCCTAAAGTTCACTGGTAAAGTTTGACATCATCGATCCAGAATCGTCGTGTGCCACCACCAGTTTGATAATCAACCCAGCCAATCATGAGCTCTTCGAAAACAGGAAAAACCCACTTTTCATCGAGGTCGTTCGAAACACAGCCTTGACCTTGGCCAATAACTGTTAAGTCTTCGATAAGTTGGTCATCTAGCCAAAACTTCATGGTTTGATTGGGGCCGTCAAATTGCCAACCAATCTTTGTCCATTGTTTTTCGGGAATAGCAGTTGCAGAGTGATGCCAGCAGTCGGTCTTTTTGCCCTGAGTGTCATAGTTGGCCATAAACCGTTTGTTGTGCTGACCACCATACCGTATTTCACTACGATAGCCTTGATCCTTTACCCTTCCAGTGCCTTGTACCATGGTCCAATGCACCCCATCTGGCGAAGCTTCATCAAGCCAGATGTAAAATGATCCAGTAATTCGGTTGTACGTAAATGGAAAGAGTGGATTTCCTTTTAGTACTAAAAAAGCTCTTTGGTCAAATCCTTCACCAGACTCGAAATAGATGGACTGGTTTCCTGTATGACTTCTTGTAGTATCAACTTTGATTATACCTTTGCCCTCGGTCGACCAGGGGCCTGACGGAGCAGATCCAACCTCGTAAAATTCGAAACCATCATCAAAAATGATGTCGCCATCTGATTTGCAGCTAAAAAGGCAAAACAGCATGAAGACGGATAACGTAATTTCAAACCCAGTTTTCATCCCTTCTTGCTCGCATTGAAGAGCTTTTGTTTCTCTTCTTTGCTTAGACTTTCATAGCCAGATTGTGAGATCTTATCTAAGATTTTATCGATTTCAGCTTGGTCAGCAATATTACTCGCTGTAGAGGATGATTGGGTATTGCTTGCGGTAGAATAAGTTTTTGTTCTTTTCTGATTACTACTCACTTTCATTTTAGGTTGGGAAACGAAAAAGCTCTTAAAGAATCTCATGACACCACCAATCCATGCGCCCCAATCCGTTCCAGCTTGTAGTTGTTTGATGTATACGTATCCCATGAGTGCTCCTCCTAAATGAGCAATGTTACCTCCTGCATTGCCTCCTACCGTACCAAGAAAGGATATCACAATATAGAAACCAGCAATATATTTGATTTTGACCGGGCCAAAGAACAGAAGGAAGAACGTGTAGTTAGGTACTAATGTGGCTGCTGCTACAGTGATGGCATAAACTGCTGCCGAAGCACCTACCATGCCATGAAAGTTGGAATTTTCAACATAAAATGGCACAAAGTTGTACACCAATAAATAAAGCAGGCCACCGGCCAACGCACCTAATACATAGAGATTAATAAGCTTTTGATTGCCAATGTATTCAACGATGAGCTTGCCAAACCAGTACAGCACCAGCATATTGAACAGGATATGAAAAATGCTATGAAGGCTATGTGCAAAGGCATAGGTGATCAGAGTCCAAGGTCTTAGTATAAAATCTGCGAAAAGTGGTGGTATGGAAAATTGGTCATACACAAAATCAGAGATCACTGAGAACCCAAATATCTTTCCAAAGACGTTGAGAACGGCAAGAACCAAAAACACAATCACATTAATGATTATGATCTGTGGTAAGGCATTGTTAGGCCTTCGCCAGGCATCTTTAAACTCATGTAAAAAATTGTCCATCATGTTTTTATGGCCGATTACTAATTAATAAAAATTACCACGCTGTCGCTGCCAATATTTAAGAATAAGAAAAGCAACTAACATACCACTTAAGTGAGTGAAATGAGAAACATTATCTCCAGTTCTTTTGAAAATTTCTGAGTACACTTCCCATGCTGCATATGCAAACACCAAATACTTGGCTTTAATAGGAAATGGAAAGAATAAAAGCATTAACTCCGTATTAGGGAATAACATAGCAAAAGCTAATAATATTCCAAAAACAGCGCCCGATGCACCTCGCATGAATCCTTTAGTGCGTGTATTATATATTCCATTGACAATGGAAACAGCATTGGACTCATAATTTGAGTTGGACGCATTGTCGAAATAAGTGTCTGCAAATTCTCCCAATTCTACAATGTTAAAATCTTTACCATAATTATGTATGTAAATGTAGAAATCATCTGGATTTGGATTTGCAGTAAATTCAATACTGTCTTTTTTTATAGAACCTTTATCGACCGTATCAGCTACACCGTAGAGTAAACCAGCACCTATACCAGTAATTAGATAAAAAATCAAGAATCTTTTTGCTCCCCAGACTCGCTCTAGCATTGGGCCAAAGACTAGGACGGCAAACATATTACTTATAAGATGCCACAAGTCAGCATGCAACCACATATAGGTCACATATTGAAAAATGAAAAATGAGTCAGAATAGATACTGTGTACCCCAAACAAAGGGCCAAAACTTATTTTCAGAATAAATTCTAAAAAAAGTATTATTCCATTGATGATAAGAATATTCTTGACGATAGGTGTCAGTTGAAACATGCGCTATTGATTAAAAAACTCTGCAATTTTTTCAAGCCCCAATATAATGAATGTTGGGGTGCCGTTTGGCGTATAGTTTGGTTGGTGACAGGCAAACAGTCGGTCTATTAAAGTTCTTAACTCTATACTGTCATTTGAGATTTTTGTTTTGCCGGCAGATCTTTTTGCTATAGATCTTGCCATATTTTCTTGTGTGCTCAGAGAAAGTTCGGATTTATTGAACTTGAATTGCTCCAGCAACCCTTCAAACAACTCTTTCTCATTGATATTTTTGATGTCGGCGGGAACGCCGTTGATGGCTACTGTGTTTTTACCAAACTCTTCAAATTCAAAGCCCAAGGCAGTAATTTCTTCTTTGAGTTCCATGACTAGTGCGAAGTCAGCGGGATTCATTTCGAAAGTAACCGGGAATAGGCTGCGTTGGGAGCTTCCAGACTTTTTGTGTAAGGTCTCCAGATACTTTTCGTACAAAATTCGCTGGTGCGCCAGTATCACATCTACCACCATTACTCCAGTCTTTACTTGCTTGAGTACATACTTTTCGTGCATCAAGATGGGTTTGGCGCTTGACTCCTCTACTTCAAATTCCACAGACTGTTGGGTATTGGCCTCGCTCTGAAAAATCATCTGTGGAGTTTCCAAACCGGCTAATTCTTCCTGCCTGATTTCAGCAGGAGAGGGCCTGGATTCATCAATGGCTTGTTCGTACATTTCGTCCCAGCGGGTGCTTTTGCCTTGTTTGTCCAGAGACTTGAAGCTGCTGTAGTTTCCTTCCGATTTGGTCGGTGTATTGAAGTGTGAATTATCAATCGCTAGATTTTTGAAATTGACATCAGACCCGAAATCCAAACTAGGAGTAACATTGTGTGTACCAAGGGCTTGTTTGACAGCGGCTTTGATAATGCCATATACGCTGCGCTCGTCATCGAATTTGACCTCCGTTTTGGTGGGATGTACATTGATATCAATATGCACAGGATCCATTTCTATAAATAGTGCATAAAATGGAAATTGACCTTCCTGAATCATACCTTCATAAGCACCCTGAACGGCATGGTTTAGGTAACTACTTTTGATAAAGCGATTGTTGATGAAGAAGAACTGTTCCCCGCGAGTCTTTTTGCAAAACTCAGGCGTGCCGATATAACCTTCCACTTTCAGCCAGTGCGTTTCTTCCTGGCAGGTGATTAATTGTTTTTGGTAGTTCTTTCCGAAAAGAGAAACAATCCGCTGGCTGAGTTTACCAGCCGGTAGTTGATAAATTTCTTTGTCGTTTTGTACCAGAGAAAAGCCGATGGTCGGGTTAGATAGCGCTACGCGATGAAACTCATCTAGTATATGACGCATTTCTACTGGATTGCTTTTAAGGAAGTTTCGCCGTGCGGGTACGTTATAAAATAAGTTCTTGACAGAAATGGAAGTCCCCTGATTAGCTGAAACTGGTTCCTGTTTTTTGATCTCAGAGGCTTCAATATGAATGAAAGTAGCTAGTTCTGCCTGAGCAGTCTTTGACTTTAGTTCTACTCTGGCTACGGCCGCTATAGAAGCTAAAGCCTCTCCGCGAAAGCCCATTGTTTTTATTTTGAAAAGATCATCAGAGGTGGAGATTTTTGAAGTGGCATGTCGTTCAAAACACATGCGAGCATCCGTTTCAGACATACCCAAGCCATTGTCAATGACCTGAATCAGCACCTTTCCCGATTCACTGATAATCAATTGGATGTTGGTGGCTCCAGCATCTACGCTATTTTCAAGTAATTCTTTTACAACCGAAGCGGGTCTTTGTACTACTTCGCCTGCTGCTATTTGGTTGGCGATAGCATCTGGTAGTAGATTGATGATGTCAGGCATTAATTTCTGGATTTATTTCTTCCCTTTAACCTGAAATAGAAGTAAAGTGGGGATAGTAATAAATAGATATAGAAGACATCGTTGCCGTAGAATACCCAACCCACAAATGTGGCTAGCATAGCTGCTGCAATAAGCATTTGTACTACTGAGGTCTGGCTTGATTTTCTTTCTCTTTTCCTAAATGCTGCGCTGATGCTGGAAGCATGTCCTGCGCTTGCACTTTCTTTGCCCTTGTTGGCTCGAGCTGCTTTTAATTTGCCTTCAATTTCCTCTTTGATGGGATCGTAGTAGCGCGGTTCGTAGTGAAACTGACTGAATTTATTCGTACGGATCAATGAAGGGAATTTCATAAAGTAATCTTCTTTATTCTTAACAAATCAAATCATAAATTACCATTGATGGAAAAAAAATGGCACTCTTTATGTAAGGTATACGTTGATTAGATATTATATGAATAATTTTCAGTCTAACTACTTCCATCCACCTGTAGTAATACTTTGATTATTCTGTATGCAAACTTACTTAGTTTCTATTTTATTACGGACAAATACAGGTAGAGTTGGTCTTCTTTTTTGCCTGATGAGTATTTGCGTTTCGGTCTCCGCATCGTTTGCGAACGCACCGGATCCAATTGAAAAGGACACTTTGTTTATCCAATGGGCGAAGACAAAAAACACATTGCCTACCCTTTTTTACGAGTTAGCAGATTTCAACGACTTTTCAGATCGTGTTGAAGCAGAGAGTCTGATACGAATGTATGGAATTGGTGGTGTCGTAGTCCCAAATGGTGAATTTAAAGAGGTGAAACTATGGATGGCTGTAAACCAATCCTGGAGAAAAGAACCTGTACTTCATATTGCATCCATTGATCAAATTTTCGAATTGCCATTTCAAGGTGTGTCTGGATTTCCAAATCAACTTTCTGTTACTTGCTTTACCGATGATAGTTTAGTGTATGCATTAGGAATTGCACATGCTCAATTGTTTAGGTCGATGGATATTGGATTGGTTCAAATTGAAGAAATTCCTTCCAAATTCTCAGCTTATGAATGGCGTAAGGTGCAGATATATTTGCAGGGCTTGAATGATGAGAAAGTCTCCTATTACTTTAAGGTGATGCCCCATCACTGGAATTGGACCAATGTTTCTAAGGATGAATGGAAGAGTAGGTTATTAAGTGTTTATGAAATCGATCCAAATGGAGTGCTGGAAAAGAAGTCATTGAAAAAGTATAAAAAGGAAAATAAAGATTCACGAATAGTTTTTGAAGCTTCAACAAGTATGGCTTTGAGTCTCAGGCAAATTGAAAGAGGGGTGGGTGTAACTCTAGTCTCAAAACAAAACAAACCTCAGACACTGATTAGTCATTTGCTTTCGGAAGGAATTCCCACAAAAGGATATTACAAGCAACATGCCAAAGCCTATTTTAAATTATATCACGATATAGAAAAACGATTAACTCAATCTAATGATTCATCTAGAGATTGGGTTAAGCTCAAACGAAAATTCCAACTGAAGGATGTTGCGTTGACGAACGACCTTAATCAACTTTTGCCTTTTAGTGATTTAGGTGAGATCGATTTTGTGACGATATCAAGTAATACTGCTTTTACGGATATCGTAGATAGGTACAAATTGGCCACTCATTTTTCTATAGATGTTTTTAGCGTTCCCATAGACTCATTAGAAGAATTGATTTCGAAGCGATCTGTTTTGCTGGTGGATTTGAATTCATGGGAGAAAGAAGAGCAGCTTGGAATAATTAGTCTGTGTGATTCGTTGAGTGCAACTTTCCCAATTCTTACCTTCTTGGAAGGAAACCATGACATGCTAGAAAACTCAATTGGGAATGTGCCCATGATCTGGAATCCTGATGGATCTAAATCAAGATTGGATGAAATGGTTGAGATGGCATTTGGAGCGAGAGCTGTTTCTGGAGCGTTGCCAGGTTATTTTCAAGAAGATCAATCTCGGAAAGGAGTAGTTACAAAAGCCAATGGCAGGCTTATATATTCCAGCCAATTTACAGAGGTTGTTAATCAAGAAATATTAAACCAAATAGACACAATGGTTGCCCATGCCATTCAAGAAGAGATGATGCCAGGATGCCAAATCATGATGATTAAAGACGGACAGGTAGTCTACGACAAATCCTTTGGGTATCTGACCTACGATAGTTTAACTGCCGTACGATGGAACCATGTATATGATATCGCTTCGGTTACAAAAACAGTGGCTACGGTGCCTGCCTTGATGCAAAGAATGGATGAAGGTAAGGTGAGATTGGATGGTTTTTTAGGAGACTACCTTACCGACATTGATACGAGTAAAACAGAGCTGATGTTGGATGATATACTGACTCATCAGTCTGGCTTAAAGTCGTATTTGCCGTTTTGGCGCAACGCCAAATACTTTTCTGATAGTGCGAGTTTTCTTTATAAGAAGAGGAAAAGAAGGAGAAGGTATACTTATCATTCCATTCACTGGGGAGATTCTATTCAGTCGTGGATAGGCCATTCACAGTATAATAGTTTGTCTAATGGAGACGGAACCTATCGCTATTTGTATAGCGATTTGGGATTTATGCTAATGAAGGATATGGTGGAAGAGAATTGTGCTTGTGATTTTGATCGAAGCCTGGATGAAACGATTTATCAACCATTGGGTATGAGTTTTACTTCCTTCAATCCATTGAGTAAAATATCAAAAGAACAAATCGCTCCAACAGAGCAGGATAAGTT
This sequence comes from Reichenbachiella sp., assembly GCF_965233835.1. Taxonomy (GTDB): domain Bacteria; phylum Bacteroidota; class Bacteroidia; order Cytophagales; family Cyclobacteriaceae; genus Reichenbachiella. The sequence continues at coordinate 3,646,097 of NZ_OZ247585.1, read as the reverse complement.
TTTCAGGTCGGAACTACTGAGGGGAGTGGTGCATGATAAAAACGCTGCATTGCTTGGTGGGGTGAGCGGGCATGCGGGTCTCTTTTCAAATGCTAGCGATTTGGCTAAATATATGCAGATGCTGTTGCAAGGAGGGTACTATGGCGGACTTCGATATTTTTCTAATGACGTGGTACAAACCTTTACTTCCAAAAAGAATGAAAATGACAGACGAGCCATGGGGTGGGATAAACCCTATGCTTCCGTGGGTAATGCATCCAAGTATGCATCTTCGGAATCTTTTGGGCACTCAGGCTTTACGGGAACACTGGTTTGGGCAGACCCCAAGTATGACTTGGTTTATATTTTCCTTTCAAACCGAATATATCCCGATCCTCAGAATTATAAACTAATAGAAAGTAATACTCGTACTAAAATCCACGACCTGATGTATGAATCGTTCTTAAATATTAAAAAGGAAACGAGTCCTGGAAGTTGATATAATGTTATTGAATTTGGGTTAGTAATTATTAGAAGCCTAATTTCGCATCTACCGAACCTGACTGTATAATTAGATAGAGCATAAATGAATATAGGAGTTGTTTGTTATCCAACCTATGGAGGTTCGGGAGTAGTGGCCACGGAGCTGGGCAAAGCTATGGCTGCAGAAGGGCATAAGGTCCATTTTATTACTTATTCTCAACCTACTCGCTTGGATTTTTTCAATGAAAATCTGTTTTATCACGAGGTTGATATCAAACCCTATCCACTCTTTCAGTATCCGCCTTATGAGATTGCATTGGCTAGTAAAATGGTGGATGTAGCTAAAAAGGAAAAGTTGGATATTTTTCATGTGCACTATGCGGTACCGCATGCTTCTGCGGCTTATATGGCCAGGGAAATATTAAAAATGGAAGATGTACATATTCCATTTATCACTACACTCCATGGTACAGATATTACCATTGTTGGCAAAGACGCTTCACTTGAACCAGTGGTTACTTTCTCTATCAATCAATCAGATGGTATAACGGCGGTATCAAGTGATTTGAGTAAAGACACTTATGATCATTTTAAAGTCACCAAGGACATCAAGGTTATTCCAAACTTCATTGATTTGGACAGATTCAAAAAGCAGAAAAAGGATCATTTTAAAAAAGCCATTTGTCCAAATGGTGAAATGTTAATTGTACATACCTCTAATTTTAGAAAGGTAAAACGTGTACAGGATGTGGTCAAGGTATTTAATGAAGTGAGAAAAACAGTGCCTGCTAAGCTTTTGCTGGTTGGAGATGGACCGGAGCGATCTGCTATTGAGAAGTTGGCGGAGCAATCTTGCAGTATAGATGATGTAAGGTTTTTAGGTAAGTTAGAAGCTGTAGAGGAGGTGCTGAGTGTTTCTGACCTGTTCTTGATGACTTCTGAGAAAGAAAGTTTTGGCTTGGCAGCCCTTGAAGCTATGGCATGCGAAGTGCCTTTGATATCTACGAATGCAGGTGGATTACCGGAGTTGAATGTAGATGGAGTAACGGGCTTTTTATGTGATGTAGGAGATATAGATAACATGTCAGCCAAAGCACTCCAAATCCTGGACAAAGACAACTTGCCAACGTTTAAGGCTGCTGCTCTAAAAAGAGCTAAGGAGTTCGAACTTTCGAATATACTACCTATGTATGAGGGCTACTACAACCAAGTCGTTGAAGAATTTAAGGCAAAAATTGCCGTCAAATAGCTTAATGACAATAATCATATTAAAAATGAGTTGCTCGTTTTTGTATTTATTTTAGGTTTATAGATATGTTTGCAGTTCAAAACTTGATTTAAAAATTCTACTTGTTTCATGGAAAACAAAGCCAAAAACTCTGGGTCTGGGCAAATTTTCAAAAACCCAATCTTAGAAAAACTAACCAAAACGCATATTTCGATGCCATTAATTGCCTTTTCGGCAGTTTCTTCCTATTTGATTTATACGGGGGCTACTGAATATGGCTTGAATGTCATTTCACTCGTATTGCTGTTTTTGGCTGGTACGTTTGCTTTTACTTTTGTGGAGTATTTAATGCACCGTTTTTTGTTTCACATGCCTGAAACAACTCCTGCAAGAAAGAAGGTAGTATACACTATGCATGGTGTACACCATGATCACCCAAAAGACAAGGACAGGTTGGCTATGCCAGTGCCATTGAGTTTGACTATTTCATTTTTGTTCTTTTGGTTCTTCAGACTGTTGATGGGAGAACTAGTCTGGGGGTTTTTGCCTGGATTCTTGATGGGCTATGCTGGTTATCTTTGGATTCACTTCATGATTCACGCCTTTCAGCCACCTAAGAACTTCTTTAAGTTTTTCTGGGTACACCATGGCATACATCATTATAAACAACCGGAACGTGCTTTTGGGGTGACCACACCTATTTGGGATTTGGTATTTCGTACAATGCCTATCAAATAGTTTGCTTTAAGATTTCTTTTCTTTTTTAGGCTTCTTGGGTTTTGGCTCCAGGATCATTTTGAACGTAGAATCTCTGATGAAGAGAATCATGTCTTGTACTAATGTGGCAAATATGGGTCTACGTCCAGCCATTTGTATTTGCTAATTTTCACTCACAAAGTGAGGCTTGAATGTTCCAAGGCTTATCTCGATAATTTTTTTCCTATAAACATGCCTTGTGAGCTTGCTCTGAGGTCAGTTGACTTAGTAGCGAGCTTCATTAAATTTATTAAAATTAAACCAACATTAAGTGGTTAATCCAGTTTAATGTTACGAGTTTTAATAAGAAAAGAGGCAGATGATAGGTTACAGATTTACTGAATATATTCCTGAAAAAAAGGAGTCCAGCGACACCTTTGATAGCTTGTGGAATATTTTCAGAGAGCTCCTGTTAATAACTTCTGGAGATCCGAATGAAGCTTTAAGCTGGCTGACCAATCTTGACAAGCAGTATAATATTACCAGTGAAAATTATGGAATAGGTGATTTTATAGAAGAGTTAAGAGAAAAAGGATACCTTGACGAGGAAAGAAAAACAGGAAAACTCAAAATCACAGCCAAAACCGAGAATGACTTTAGAAAGAATGCATTGGAAGAGATTTTTGGCAAGCTGAGAAAGTCGGGTAAAGGGGATCACAACACTTTTATTTCTGGGCGAGGAGAGGAGAAAGGAGTAGATATTCGAGATTTTCAGTTCGGAGATTCTCCTGATAATATCTCGGTTACGGATAGTCTTCGTAATGCACAAATCAATCATGGTTTTGGTGACTTTATGCTAACCGAAGATGATTTGGAAGTCGTAGACAATGAATACAAAACACAGACTTCTACTGTTTTAATGATTGATATCAGTCATTCTATGATTTTGTATGGGGAGGATCGAATTACACCTGCTAAGAAAGTGGCAATGGCGCTCTCTGAGTTAATCTTAAGCAAATACAAAAAGGACACCCTGGATGTAATTGTGTTTGGAAATGATGCCTGGCAAATCAGTATTAAAGATTTACCATACTTAAGCGTAGGGCCATATCATACGAACACTGTAGCAGGCTTGGAGCTAGCCATGGATATTTTGCGGAAGCGAAAGAATCAAAATAAGCAGATTTTTATGATTACAGATGGAAAGCCTACTTGTATGAAAGTGGGCATCAAATATTATAAAAATAGTTTTGGACTCGATCCCAAAATTTTAAAGAAAACCATGAATTTGGGAGCAGCTTGTCGACGCTTGAATATACCAATCACCACTTTTATGATTGCCTCTGATCCCTATTTAAAACAGTTTGTGAAGGAGTTTACAGCTGTTAACAACGGCAACGCCTACTATAGTGATTTACAAGGATTGGGGCATCTGGTGTTCGAAGATTTTAAAAAGAATAGAAGAAAGAATTTATAAATGACGAAAGGATATAGAGGTCTAAGTGCAGACCAAAAACTTGCCATTACCACACTAGGCCAACTCAGATCAGAAGGATATGAGCCACAGTCAATCAAAGACGAATTGAGAGCCAATTTGATTACTGCAATACAATCGGGAGAAAATGTATTCGAAGGGGTATGGGGTTATGAAGATACCGTTATTCCAGATATTGAGCGTGCTATTTTGTCTAGACATAATATTAATTTGCTAGGGCTTCGTGGGCAGGCTAAAACGCGAATTGCCAGAATGATGGTCGGGTTGCTGGATGAATGGGTACCTTTTGTGCATGGTAGTGATTTGAATGATGATCCACTCCAACCACTTTCGAGACATGCCATTGATTTGATCGCGGAAAAGGGGGAGGACACACCGGTCAGCTGGTTGCATAGAGACGAACGATTTACTGAAAAACTGGCCACTCCAGATGTGTCAATTGCTGATTTGATAGGTGATGTAGACCCGATTAAGGCGGCTACTTTGAAACTGCCATATTCTGATGAACGCGTAATTCATTATGGACTGGTGCCTCGGTCACATCGTGGCATCTTTGTTATCAATGAACTACCTGACTTACAACCAAGAATTCAGGTGGCTTTGTTCAATATTTTGCAAGAAGGAGACATCCAAATTAGAGGATTCAAGTTGAGGTTGCCACTGGATATTCAGTTTGTATTTACTGCCAACCCTGAGGACTACACCAATAGAGGGAGTATTGTAACGCCGTTGAAGGATCGACTGGGCAGCCAGATTATTACGCACTATCCAAAGGCAGTAGAAACAGGTTTGAAGATCACCCAGCAAGAAGCTGCAGTTGCTAAAAATACTTCCGGTCATATTGTAATAAATGAATTGGCCAAGCTACTCATAGAGCAAATTGCCATTGAAGCTAGAAGTAGCGAGTATGTAGATGTAAAGAGTGGTGTATCGGCTCGACTGACTATCTCAAGTTATGAGAATCTGGTAAGCGCTGTAGAGCGTCGTCTCTTGAAAAATAAGGAAGCAGCAGGCCATGTTCGTATTGCCGACTTCATCGGAATAGTTCCATCTATTACTGGCAAAATAGAACTGGTGTATGAAGGTGAGCAGGAAGGGGCAGGAATAGTAGCCCAGAATCTGGTTGGAAAAGCCATTCGAACTTTGTTTGTGGATTATTTTACCGATCCTGATCAGGTGAGGAAGAATCGTGAGATGCAGGATCCTTTCAAGCCGATTGCAGACTGGTTTGGGAATAGCAACATGATAGATTTGCTGCATGATTATTCACAAAAGGAGTACAGAAAAGAATTGAATAAAATTCCTGGTTTGGCCGATTTGGTAAAAGATCAAATTAAGGATAATAAAGATGAAGATTTTAAATATTTCTTAATGGAGTTTGTTTTGTTTGGGTTAGTGGAATATAGCTATCTGAGCAAGCATCCATTGGAAAATGGAATGAGAATAGACGATTTATTAGGTAGTATGATTTCGGGATTTACGAATCCTGGAGAAGATATTGAAGACCAGCCGTAACGGAATGGCCAGTAAACCGTCCTAACAGAAATAGAGTATATGTCTGAAATAATCAAGACCACAGAAATAGCCAGAAAGTATGTGATGGGTGCTGAGACCATTCACGCATTAAAAACGATTAGCATTTCAATCAATAAAGGGGAATATGTCGCTTTTATGGGGCCTTCTGGTTCCGGAAAATCTACTTTGATGAATATCATCGGTTGCTTGGATACGCCAAGTGCCGGGACCTATATTCTCAATAATCATGATGTTTCTGATCTGGACGAAAACGAATTGGCAGAGATAAGGAACAAGGAAATAGGTTTTGTGTTTCAGACATTTAATCTGTTGCCTCGATCCACTGCGTTAGAAAATGTAGCCTTGCCTTTGGTGTATGCCGGGATGGGTAAATCAGATCGTGAAGAACGAGCCCACGAAGTACTCAAAGGAGTGGGGTTGGAAGAAAGGGCGCTTCACAAGCCCAACGAGTTATCTGGTGGGCAGAGACAAAGAGTGGCCATTGCGAGAGCATTGGTGAATAATCCTAGTATCATACTGGCTGATGAGCCGACGGGTAATCTGGATACCAAAACCTCTTATGATATCATGGAACTGTTTGAACAGTTGCATTCACAGGGTAATACCATCATTATGGTGACTCATGAAGAAGATATTGCTCAATATGCCCATCGCATCATCCGCTTGAGAGATGGCGTGATAGAAAGTGATGAGATCAATAAAGATATTCGAAAAGTTCAGGCTCAGACAGCATCAGCCTAAAGCTAATACTGTTGATTATAATCTCCTAGATCTAATCAACCGGCCAGGGTAGAATACAGCTTGTATAAGATTGTATTCGAGCTGCCCAAAATCGAAAGTGATTCCTTCGACCTCAAAAGACGAAAATGGATACCATCGGAGATTGGTGCGGAGTATTAATGCCTCTTCTACCTTACCTGGGACTATATCCCATCCTATTGTAAGCCCTGGCTCAAAGGATTGAGTATCTATATCATGGGCATTGGTGTTTTCGCTGTATTGAATATGATCATAGGCCATATTTAATCCAATGTAGGGTGCGAACCCGGTATAGTCTGTGATGAATTTACAGACCTCGAAGGCTAGCGAGGTTTTTTGTATGGTTTGTGTTGTGCCATATCCGCTAGCTTCGAATTGAGGATTTCTGAAAGATAGGACGATGAAATAATCAGCGCTGTTGGATTGATATCCAACAGCTAAGTCAAAGTACAGTTCAGAAGTGAGTTGGCTTTGTAGGTAAGGAAGTTGTGAATTGTTGTAACCGGATGACTCAGTGGAGAATGAGGTAGATGGGCCAGCTGCTATAAAAAAGTCACCTTCGGTAGTTGCACCGGTATTCAAGTTGGAAACCCGAGGATATGCATTCCATCTTTTATTTACTTCTTTGTTTTTGCTATGGCTATTTTCCCAGGCATACAGAATTCCCAATTGCAGGGCGAAGTCAGGTGTTTCTATTTTCTGAAATTGGTTGGTAGATATTGGATAATTCCACTGGGTATTTTGAGAGTAGGAGGCTCCTAACCTTGCCGTGAATCCTTTATAGCCATAGAGAATGCCAATTTCTGGCATAATACCAAAGTCTTTAGATAACGTGGGTTGATCTGTTTCTATTCCAAAGATTTGCTTGAATTCTGTTCCTTGCCAGCTCAATCCCATATATGGTGTGAGCTGTTGGTCTTTGTAAGCCCAAGGCAAATATCTAAAGCCTGTGACCACAGCATTGGTTAGCTCATAGTCTGAATCTGAGGAAGATGAAAGATTGAACTGGGTTAGAGGTATTGAAACGTAAAATTCGGCATGGCCCCAAAAATGAAAAGCGCCCCAATTGAGATATGGACTGAAAGAAGCAGGGTTGTTGATCGCTTCGATTTCATTGTTGATCATTCCGTACCCAGTAAAAGAAGGAATGAGATTTCCTCCCAACTCAAAGTACATTTTGGCGAAGTCGAGTCTTTTTTTCTGAGTGACCATTTCTGGGTGTTGAGCGGATGCAAAAAAAACTACACCAAAAAACAAGTATGTGAATGAAATGAATCTAACCATGAGTTTACTTTTTTAAGAGCAAGATTCAATCGAAATGTCAAGGCCTACAATCGGGAAAAGGTATGATAAATGATTGCGTGGTCAATATCATACAAAAGTATGAGTAGCGTGAGATTATGAAATGAGCGTGTGAATTAGTTCACTTCTATTTTTGACTTTGCACTTATGGTATATTTTAGAAGTGTGTGTTTTCACAGTGGGTACAGAGATATATAACTGCTCCGAAATTTGAACATAAGTTTGTCCTTTGATTAATAGGCGAGCTACTTCGGTTTCCCGTTTAGTGAGGGCAAAATTTTTATATACCTGTTCTTCGGATACATTTTCGGGTTTTACCAATGACAAACGCTGAATGTTGTCCCACATCTTGCTGGTTGCAATCACAATAAACATAAGGGGATAGGTGAACCCCATGCTGATTGTTGCTCCAGAAGAGATTGACAGGTGATTGAAGACAAAAGAAATAGGAAGCACAACTACGATTGTCACTGCAAATATTCGTTCGGTCCGCTCTCGATTTGGCAAACCCAGTTTGGGTTTGGTCTGTCGAATGACTTGCATAGAACAAATGATGGAGATTAGCATAAATCCCAATACGGCGTATTGTAAGTAGCCCAATAGGGAGGCTAGATAACCCGCTAGAATTAATAATAGTAATAAAATAGAAAGTCCTATGACTATCCTTTTCCAAACATCTGGAATATTATTTTTTCGTTCCTGAAGAACGCTCAAGGGAGTGGTTAGACCTACCAATACCATAGTTACCAGTGTGAAAACGTCTGTCTCATTGGTAATTTGAGATGTGAAATTGGCAGCAGTCAGTGCTATGATGAGTAATAGTAAAGATCCAGTGAACGCGATGGACTCCCAGTGTTCGATGCGTTTTGAATAGCATATAACCTCAAGAAATAGGGTGATTATGATGGTCGTATAAGCTATGATTAACAGCGCAATTTCAAAAGTCTCCATATCTGTGCGTCGAACTTCTTGAGATAATTAAAGTTTGAGGGCAAATTAAAATATTGAGTGGCTAAAATAGTATCGCGTCCGATTAATAATTTTCCAAAACGGAGACTAAACACTGGGATTATCCTAGCAGAATATATTCAAATGATCTCTAAGAAGGAAGTCAACAAACCCTTCTTAGAGATTCTTGTACTAATTGCTTACAAACTCGTCTAATCTTTTGAACACAGACACCCAGCCATTATAGAATCCCATTTCTTCTTGCTGTTTGCAGTAAGCTTCGGTTTCGTGCACGCACTTGAAGGTGAATTTGGTTTGCTCCCCGTCCGCTTCAAAGTAGGCTTGAATCTCTACACCCTCTGTCATGGGTTTGAAATCTGCGGAGGAACAGATTTTTTCCATTTCAACGATTTCTTTATAGATACCCTCTGCGATGAAGACATTACCATCGGGCATGGTCATAGCATATTCCCATGCACCACCTACTCGAAAGTCATGCTTATTAACTTTGGTTTCCATACCTTCTGGTCCCCACCACTGCGCAATGTGTTCAGGGTTGGTCCAGGCTTCCCAGACCAGGGATATAGGGGCTTTAAAAGTTCTCTCCAGGGTCAGTGTGCGGTTGGCCGCATCGTTTGTTTTACTCATGGTTTAGATTTTTCAGATTGAAGTTTATTTAGATACTTTTCGAATGAGTCCAGTTTAGTTTCCCATAGTTCCCTGTACTGCTCCATCCAGAGAAAGGCTGGAATGAGAGTCTTGGGCTGAATAATGCAGTATCGCTCCCGCCCTTTCTGTTGAAAGTCAATGACCTCACATTCCTTTAAAATTTTCAAATGTTTGGAAATCGCAGGTCTACTCACATCGAACTTTTCAGCCACTGCATTTACTGTCAGTGCGTCTTCCGCCAGTAGTTCAATGATGTCTCGCCTTACGGGGTCGGCTATGGCCTGAAATATATCTCTTCTCATTTTAAAGTAACCGTTCGGTTACAAATATATGAGTAACTAATTGGTTACGCAAATTATTTTCTGATTATCATAAAATTGATCTATCATAGTCGCATGAATAGATCCATTACCCTGTTGCTACTTATTCTGACCATGCTTTTTTGGGCTGTCAATTTTCATGTGACCAAGATTGCTCTGGCATATTATTCTCCAATGGCGGTCGCTTTTTGGCGGTTTTTGTTTGGTGCAGTGGTTTTGATAGGGGTGATGGCCGTGCAGTACGGTGGTAGGTTACTCAAGGTACGCCTAACACTTAGAACCTTTGGTCTGATCTGTTTGGTGTCATTTTTTGGCATTTTCTTGACGATCTACTTTTTCAATGAAGGCTTACAAACGGCAAGTGCAGTGAGTGGTTCGTTGATCCTGGCTACCAGTCCGATCATGACGGCTATTCTGGCTTACTTTTTACTCAATCGTAGATTTTCCAAGATCCAACTCGGCGCGATGGGAATTAGTATAATAGGAGTGGTGATCTTGCTGGTAAAGGGTGACTTTACTAAACTACTCGAAATGGAGTTGGAAACCGGCGACCTGTATATTTTGGGTATGGCGTTGGTCTTTTCACTTTCACAAATCATCGTGGACAAATATCTGTCAAGTGTAAATGCCATCTTGATGACTACAATTAGTGTAATTATGGGTTTGCTGATGTTTGCGGCAGTGTCTACCCCAGAACTGATGGATACGAATTTGCCTTCAGCGTGGCCATTTTGGGTAAGTGTAAGCTTTATGGGTATTTTGGGTACGGGCGTGGGCTACGTGGCCTTCTATTATGCTGTAGTCAAGCTAGGTGCTACGACTACGGCGCTTTATGGCAATCTGATTCCTCTCTTTACGGTGCTATTGGCCTTCCCTTTTGGTGAGGAGGTATTTACAGCTCAGCTTATCGGTGGGTTTGTAATTATTGTTGGCTTATTGCTTTTTGGGCAGAGTAAGCGGGGGTGAGTGGTCTCGTACCTATTGCGATTTTTCGATAAATTGCTTTAAAATGAGGTTAACGTCCAAATAAAATGAGTGCGCTACACTTGGCTAGAAGCATAAATATTTAGATTTGACACAACAGTTTCTAAAAGGAAAGAAAGTGCATTCATTTTATTGTCTGTTATGATCTTTATTCGTTTTCAAGGCTGCTAACCTTTTCTTTCAATTCGAAAATTTCAGATTGAGATTTCTTGAGTTCCTTGTTCTGTTCGATAAGATAAAGAGTTAGTTCCTCTATCTTCTGAAGAAGCTTTGCGTTCATCTCTCCCAAGTTGATACCGTTCTCAGTTACTTCAGCTTCACTTGGAATTTCAGGGAGATGGCCATTCTCCGTTATGTGCTGCTCGACTTCTTCAAGAGTTCGTAGAACATAGTTATTCGAAAAAACAAAATCTGACCAACCACTTGCTTCAACTTTTATTTCTCTTGCTCCGATCGAGCCTTCTACCGCAAGTTTATGCGATCCTGTTTCTTCGGTTCCAATTCCGACACTTCCAGATGAACCCAAAACTAGGTTTTTGCGCCAACTCCATGCACCACCACTATAATATCTAGTTTGAAGATACATTCTTCCACTTGCATTTCCTGTATTAGTATTGTCAGGAGTAACAATAATTCGACCTTGCTGCCAATGGTTAGTACCATCTGAGTTTGCAGGAACTATAAAGCCTAGTGCTGCGCCTTCGCTTGTATTTCTACTTGAACTTGTTCCTTGAATAATCATATTTGCATCTGCTTTATTAGTGGATAACAAATCTATTGCGCTCGATTCTACCTCTAACAGAGCTTCAGGAGATGTTGTGCCAATTCCAACATTACCCGATGATCTTAAAACTAAATTGTTTACCCATTTCCATTGATTGTTAATTCTATCTCTTGTTTGGATATACATCCTTCCTTCAGCTCTTCCGTTATCTGCGTTATCAGGAGTTACAAGTAGCCGACCTTGTTCCCAACCGTTACTTCCATCAGTATTCGCTGGAACAACAAAACCTAATGCTGCTCCTTCTGTAGTTCTTCTTGTCGAACTAGTCCCTTCAATTAACATATTAGAGTCTTGATTGCTGGTTGAGTTTAACATTGTAAAAGGTGATTGAATATGAAAATTTGCTGAAGGATCAGTCGTTCCAATTCCAATTTTACCATTAGATGTAATTGTCATGATATCAGTCCATGAAGCGTTATTATTCCTACCTGCAAAATTCAATAATGTTTTTCCACCAAATCCTGGATCTAAATTGTATATTTTATGCCCATAACCACTGCCATATCCTGATGAAACCCATTCAATTTTTTTATTCGACCCTGAATTAGCATTTAACTGATCGAATGTATCCGTCTGAGCAAAAGCTCTCTGATCGAAAGAAACAGTTACAATTATTACAAGTAGAATTATCTTTTTCATATTGAGGAGATTTTTGAAGTACAGAGATTGATCATAACACCTGTCTATATCATTGTGGCGTTGATGTAATTTAAAGTGTCGGATTCAAAGCAGGAAAAATCTTCGATTTTTCATAATAACTTTTTCTCCTCATGTGAAAAATCAGAGATTTTTCCGGGCTAGCCAGAAAGTAGGGAGGCTAATCTCAAAGCCAAATCCCAATGAGATATCAGACCTTGTTAGGGCTCTATTGGTATAAAGTAAAACATCATTGCTACTAAATGCATTGCAATTAACATTGTTAAAGTAGCCCTTGCTAGGGTGGAAATAAAGGATCGTTGAAAGGAAACAAATGAAAAAATGATCAAGTTAAAATATATTATTCCGACATAAATAAACATCTGAGTCATTGGTTCAAAAACTATCTGGAGATTCTCTATAATCAGAAAATAGATAGTTAGGTAAACTATTGATTGAGCTTCAATATAAGTTGCAATGATAAGGTTCGTTAAAAAGTTAACTTCAGACTTTCGATATAGAAAGCGATTGAATGATGCAACTATAAGAATAAATGGAATTGTAATAAGGTATTGCAAGTAATCTTCAGGCTGACCTTCAGTTACTTTTCTTATTCCTGGTGATATTAGTTGGTTCAAATACCATAATATTAACAGAAAAACCAATGAGGAAAGGAAATAGGAAATAGGATTTAGAAAAGTTTTTCTTCCGCCAAGAAACTCAGTTACTACCTTCCTTGGTTTGAAAGTAAGGTTAATTGAAGTTACAAAGAACTCGGGTGTGATGGCATGAATGAATACATCTACGATACTTCTAAATGTCACTTTTTCTCTTAAATACTTCCAAGTGTAAACTGATTGCATAATTTTTCAATGTGCCTAACACCTCAGTATGAATCGTGGCGTTTGATTTAATTAATGTTTCTGATGCAATATAGCTTAATCGCAGATTCAGTGGGACTGGAGTCAAGTCAGACCTTTCCTCTAGCAGCCTCAAGCATGAATTGATTATGATGTTGGGGCGGTTTTAATTCGCCTTCCATTTGTTGTAAAAATCCATTTTGTCTAGTTGGAGTTCGTATTCCACTTCTCTGTCAGCAAATCCAGAAGTTGACTCCTCCTTGGTGTTCATCTTATAAGTTGACTTTAGGTTTCTTATCATTTCACCTTGAGGGTTGAAATAAAGTCTCTTCTCAATAGTTAAAGGTTCCGAAGCTTGGAAAGTGTTCATCCGCCAAAAGACAAAATATAACTTGTTGTTCGTATCGAAATAGAAGTCAACAGCAATATACCAGTCGCCAGAAATAGCATAGTTGTCATAGTACACTAATGTTCCAAGGTTAGAGTTTTCGATAACTGTTGCCTTTTGAAATAGAAATTTATCTTTAGTTCCCAGTTCGTTAGAATACCACTCTTCTTCTTGATAATTCTCTCCCCAAGCATAATGAAATAGTTGAGTTGAGCCTTTTATTTCGCTTTCAATTATTGGTTGCCAGTTCTTGAAGTTCCCTCGAATCTCGCTAATTATTTTTTCAGTTTGCCCGAATACTGTTAAGCTCAATAGTGAGCAAAGAAGGATAAGTATAGTTTTTTTCATTAGTTAGTTTATTCTCTGCATCGTTCGCCCTAACCCTGTGTAGGACGATATACTCTCACAGTTTGGTTAAAGTAGAAAGATAGCCGATCCGCGCACAACCGCAAAAGTGTGTTTAGCCATTAGCTAGATTTAGACTGCCAAGGAAACCACGAATGTGTTATCGGCATTCTGGAGATTCCGCGAGGGCGGTGGTGTGTTACTAGCATTGATTCGGTAAGCTCGCAAAGGCATTCGTGCTTACACCATGTTATATACCTTATTCTCCGTAAAATTTGTATTCAATTTGAATGTCTCCACTTACTCTTCCTTGAGTTGGTTCGAATGTTAGGAGGCATAAAGTAGAATACCAGTCTGAACTGAACTTATAATCTACTTCACCCGATGTGAGTCGTTCGGTTCTGTAGTTGGTTGAGTCATCGAAGCCAATACTAAAGCTTAGGCTGTCTGAAATGTTTCCTCTAAGCTCTAGAAGTAGTCCATGGATATGCTCTTGATTTTCATTAGCTCGTATTTCAACCGTTTTTGTTTCTGTTAGTTCTTCTAGTAAGATCTTTTTAGGAGGAATTGGATGCATTCCACTCATAAGCACCAAAAATCCATAACCTAGTAATGCTAAGGAGCTAACCACTATAGTTGTTGCAATTAGAATTTTGGTTAATCTATTCATTTGGTCATGCCATATGGCGTCCGCCCATCATCTGTGGCATTTGACGTGTGTTGTTGTTTCGGTTACAATGTAGGAAAATCTGTGATTTTCTAGTGCAACTAGAAACTGAAGCACTCAAATTTAGCAGCAATTTCCATGGAGAGATTGTCATGTTAAGTGTATTTTTAGTTCATCAAAAATTCTTCAAAACCCTTTGGGTTTGCCATGATTTTTGAAAGCCCATTTACGTTGTCATGCAACGGGTTTGCACTTAGGTTTGAAACTAGATTCAGTCTTTTTGCAATAAGTTGGCATATGTTCTCATACTTTGCTCCACCGCCAGTAAAATAGATTCCCCTTCCAAGTGCTTCGTTTTTACTCGAGTTTTTAACAGTATCAATACAAGTAAAGAGTTCGTCTATAACGAAAGTTAAGTAATGATCAATTAACTCCTCAACTTTTAATAATTCCACTTCCTTGTGCTGTAGCATAACGTGATTTTGATTTGAGAATGTTGAACTCAGAAGCAGCCTAACTTCATCTTCAGCTGGTAAAATATTAAATGAACGATAAATGTGGTTTTTCACCAAGTTTTCAATTTGCTGTGTTCCCAAACGCAAAGTTCCTTCGCTTACCGGAATTGAATTGCAAAACATTGTAACTTCAAATTTGCTCTTACTAAAATCTACTATTAGAAAGTCTCTGACTTCCTTTAGCAAGTTAAGCTCTAGTGCTGTGCAGTACGGGCTATGTATCATGCAAACTTCTTTTGCTCCAGCATGTTCAGCAGAATCTCTAAAAGCTCGTTTTTCAATTTCAGTTGTTCCAATTGGAATGGAAAAAAACATCTTATAGCTTTTAGGGAATAATGATACTTGATTATCAATTTTTTTGATAGCGCCTCTTAGGCACGATTCAAACCCGACGAAATCACTTATAACATAATTGAAAGGTTCAATGATTTTATTTGGAGGGGTGCTATTAATACTATTACCAACTCCAGACACCCTATTATCATTGGGGTTAAATGATATAGCGGTAGGTTCATTGTAAACGATATCTCCATCTTTGATAATCCTCAGGCAAGAGCTGCCTGCTTCAATAGCTAGTGTACCGTTTAAAAAATCAAAAAATCCCATTCTAAAAATTGTTGATATTATTCTGCAATAGTCTCGCTTAACAAGTGGCAACCGCTAATTGTGTTATCCGCTTAATGCTTTTTCCAAATCTAGTGGATTAATAACATGTTTGAAATTGGAATTAACAATGTAATTGGATTTTTTCGAAGAGATATGGTTAACCCAATACTATGAATGAAACATAAGTCCATCCAGCGCCTTGTTTACTTTTTTGTTTTCTCCATAGATAACAATTCCTACTAAGCTTGAGCAATCGTCAGTGAGTTTGCTCATCTCCAAATGATTTTGCTCTTCATTCTTTGTAGAAAACAAGGAGTAGGGGTATATGCCAATGCTTAAGTTTCTTTCTTTGGCTCTTGAAAATACCCTATCCATTTGTGGCTGGTCGTCAGCCTTATAAATTAGAATGGGCTGCTTAATAAAAGGAAGGTACTCTGATTGTGAAGCATTGATAAATGGTTTGCCATGTGTCTCAGGGAAATTTATTGCTACAGAGCTCGCCAAAAATGATGCAACATTTAACTTTTGCCAATTCAATAGATCGTTTTTAACGATGATAGCTATTTTATTTTCGAAGTTCATTTTTTATAATTTAGATTCAGTTCCATTTGGATATTGCACCTTTCATAGGGTGTGTGGTGTCCAACAACCTTTTTAAAGCCCAGTTTCTCATATAATGAAATCGCAGGTTTTAAGGCAGTATTACTTTCAAGATAAACGCTAGAGGCATCCAATGCCTTCGCTTTTTCTATAATGGATGTTCCTAATAGGAGGCCAATGCCTTTGCCTTGCGCTTTCGGAGAAACAGCCATTTTTGCCAATTCAAAATCATACTTTGCATCGTTCATTTTTTGCAAAGCACAAACTCCTAGCACTTCCTGAGCCTCGAGAGCGACAATGATTCGACCTCCTTTGTCAAGTATGTACTCCTTTGGGTTGTCTAATGCTTTTTTGTCCGCTTCTTCGAGTTTGAAGTATTTTGTTATCCATTCTTCATTCAATCGCCGGAAAGCGGTATGGTGTTCAGGCAAATAATCTAAGATTTTTATGGTTGAGGATTCTCTACTTTTCTTTTCTTTCTGTACTCTGGCTATAAGAGGCTTTTCTTGTAATAAGTATTCAAATTCTTGAATAGCCTTCCAAATATTGTGAGTTGTCAGTTCTAATGTCCGTTCAATTGCGTTTTCAACATCCACATATTGGTCTTGTATTTTTTTAGATGTTTTAATTCCTTTTTTGGTCAACAGTATATTGTTTATTCTACCATCTAATTTGTCCTTTCGCTCCAGGACCAATCCTGCTTGTGACATTTCCCTGACAATTTTTATCACGGATGGGTGAGAATGCCCTATTTCCTTGGCGATTGAGGTAATAGTCTTCTCCCGATTTTGCTGAGATAAAACATAGAATACCGGGAACCATTTAGGTTTTAGCTCTACGCCATACATGGTATATATGTGCTGTGCATCTTTAGTAACGGTTTCGCTTAAAGCTCTTAACCGGCTTCCTAATGCCATAACTCCTATTTTATCAAAATCCATACTAAGTAATTAAATACGTAACTAGTTACAAATATATCAAAATTTTATAATTTGAAAGTTGATTGGACTAGTTTGATTTGGCCGTAATCATGGGTAGGGTACTCTTAGTTCTTACTCAATTTTATCTATCTCCTGTACAAGTAGTTTGGTGTTGGAACATTACTTCCGAATAATATCAACAATTCGACTATTGATGATTTCAGATAAATTCCACAGGTACAACTTAGCATCCGTAGTGCTGTAAAATTGAATAACTACAGTGTCAATATCCTTATGATAGCTGGCAAAACTTTGATAGCCAGGTATCCAGCCGCCGTGTTCATACTTGTATAGGGATGCATAGATTTCTTGTTCGCCATTAGTCAACAAAGCCCCATTGTTTAGCGCCCTTAAGAAAATACCCACATCTTCAGCAGTAGCTACCATGCCACGACTGTCGCTTTTCAGATCATAGGGATGACCTACATGATAGCCACTCATTACATTATCCATATTTACTTCATCCAAGGAGGCAAAAGTGTTTTTCAAGTCAAGAGGAGAGAGGATTTTTTCCTCTTTAAATTGAAAATTTTCATACCCCAACACATTATCCATGATCTTATTGATGAGCAGGTAATTGGTGTTGCAGTATTCATAATCTTCGTCGGGTTCAAAGTTGGCCGGTTGGTCTAAAATCAGAGCAAGGTTCTCCTCATAGGATGCTGGTGGAGTTCCCCAAAAGTTGGGTGCGTCGGTGAAATTGGGAATGCCACTACGATGCTGAATCAGTAATCTCAAAGTGATTTCATCTGCATATTCAATCCTACCCACCAACTCTGGCAGATAGTCTGCAATTGTTTTGTCAAGTGACAGACGTCCGTCACCTACAAGTTTAGTAACTGCTACAGCATCATATAACTTGCTAATGCTGGCGATTTTGAACAATGCGTCAGATTTGGCTGGAATTTTTAATTCTCTATCATGCCAGCCAGAGGCATAAAACTGAGTCGCCGGGTCTGGCTGATCTATGTACACAATCATCCCATCAAAGCCATGATCGATGGCTTGATCGAGTTGTTCCTGAATGGTGTCTGGTAGGGGCAAAATCCATGCATACACCAACAACCAGGGTACAAAAAATAAGGAAACTACTGTGCCTACGGCGAGTGAAATTCGAAGTATTGTTTTGGTTCTATTTGTTGTCATCACATGTTTTGATTTACCAACCTAATAATTCTTTCAATTTGGCATAGCCGGTAGCACTCACCACCACTTCATCACCATTTTTAAGTTGGGCCAGATGGGTTTCTTTGCCGTACTTGTCGATCTTGGCTATTTGTGATACTTGTACGATCGAGGATCGATGTACGCGAACAAACTTGATGGGATCAAGCACTTGTTCCAGGTGCTTCATCGTTTGCTTCTTCAGGTGCTTTCCTTTGGCGGTAATGATTTCTGAATAGTCATCTTGTGCAGCAATACGAATCACCTCGTCCGCAGGAATAATGTCTATTTTGGTGCC
Organism: Reichenbachiella sp.; assembly: GCF_965233835.1. Taxonomy (GTDB): domain Bacteria; phylum Bacteroidota; class Bacteroidia; order Cytophagales; family Cyclobacteriaceae; genus Reichenbachiella. The sequence goes on along the minus strand of NZ_OZ247585.1, from coordinate 3,627,855 downwards.
ATCTTTCACTACGAGTCGGTGAGTGGGTTCATGAAGGTAATCTTGTACGAGGGCCTCTGTGGCTAGAGGGGAGGAGGGTTTACTCATGAGCGTTCGTGCTTTGGTTAGTCCCTCTTCAAACCGTTCGCGATTGTAAGGTTTGAGCAGATAATCGGCCGCGTGCTGTTCGAATGCTTTGAGCGCATACTGATCGTATGCCGTGGAGAAAATGATGGTAGGTGGTTGATCGATCAGTTCCAGTAATTCAAAGCCAGTCAGTTTAGGCATTTGTATATCCAAAAAAATCAAATCGGGATTTTGAGTTTGAATCAATTTAAGTCCATCGAAACCATTTTCTGCTTCGCCTACCAGTTCGAGGTCTTCATGGTCTTTTAGGAAGTGTTTGATTACTTCTCTGGCTGGCGGTTCGTCGTCGATGATGATTACTCTATAAGCACACATAGTTTAGTTTTGGTCTAGTTGAGGGATGGTCAGTTGTACTTTGTATTTGTTTTCTTCCTTGTAGGTTTCTAATAGGTCAGCACTTTCATAGATGAGTTGCAATCTTCCCCTTACATTTTTCAAGCCTATGCCTTTTCCTTTGTGGACTATAGAGTCGTCTTCTGTGCTGTTGGTGATTTCTATTTGCAGATGTCTATCGCTATATGAGATTACTACAGATATGGTACTGGCCTCCGTACTTTCATATACGCCATATTTTATGGCATTTTCAATCAACGGCTGAAGTATCAGGTTGGGTAGATTGGCTGAGTTTGGAATAGCATCTACTCCTTCGAAATTTACTTCGAGCTTCTTACCAAATCTTAACTTTTCAATCTCTAGATAAAGCTGTATGGTTTCAATTTCCTGGCTCAAGGGAACAAGTTCTGTTTCGGAATGACCTATCGTATATCTCAAAAAGGAGGAAAGTTTTACGATCATCTCATGGGCATCTTCAGGTCTCGTCAGTGTTAGCGAACTGATGGAATTCAGGCTGTTGAAGATGAAGTGTGGATTGATCTGAGCTTTTAGCATACTCAGCTCTGTTTCTTTCAGGGTTGATTGCATTTCAATCTCCCTGATCTGCTTTTCTTTATAGTTTTCGTAGAAGATCAATAGATAATAAACCAAGGCCACCAGAAGATAATATACCGCACCCAAAGCAATTCTCCACCAAAGTTTCTCAATTGACGCCTGACGTATAGAGGATTCATACCCCAACAGATATCCTGTAATAAAATAACTAGTAGCTAACCATATAAAAATAAGCAGAGCACCAGCTGCAATATGACTCATAACTGCATTCCATAAGCTTCCTTCTGTAAGGCCTGTGAACCGAACAATAAACCAGATGCTTAATCCAACTAAGGCAAACCCCAGTCCATATATAGTGGCTTCGGCAAGAGCCAATGACCATTCTACCTGCTGCCCCCAATGTAAGAGCATAGTATGAATGATGGTGAGCAGCAACCAAAAAAGCCCGTAGACCAGCAGATGCTCTCTGTTTTTTAGAATAGGGTTGATCATAGGCTAGGTTAGTAATTTTTGATTTCTCCGCCTCCAAACAAAACGAAGCCTTTGATGCGAAGCACTTTTTTGGTGTCAGATTCCGCAGGCTTTACAAATTTCCGTTTGTCCACCAAAGCACCAAAGATGGCTGTAACCTCCATCTGTACTTCCCAGTCCGAAGGAACAATGAAAGTAAACCCTCCAAACACTGCCATAACTTCTAACGTGTGATTGCCTTCTGCGAGTTTGGACCCAGTCATATCATAGCTGGCTCCTCCAAATACTGCACTGGTTTGGCCTCCTTTGAATTGTTCTGATCGAACTTTCACTTCTCCTCCACCCATGATATTGGAGTCATTGAGATAGTCGAAAGATTCCCCGGTCACTTTTCGTTTAAATTCTATTTTTCTTTTGTTCAAAAGCAGAAAACCAGCGGCTATCATCAAACCTGGCCAGAAGATTCTGCTCATACCTATGTTGATGTGATATTCCTGCCATACGTAACTGGCTATGATGAAATAACTGGCAACTCCCACCATTAATATGCCAGGCAGTTTGTTGGGTTTTGTTGCCAAAACAATCAGTCCGATGAGTAGGACAATTCCTTTCCAGTTGAAAACTAAGTTTTCGATTACCATAGGAAGGAGGTTGAAATTGACGAGTAAGAACGCTCCGCCAACACATACCAGAATAATGCCTATGATATTTGATCTATCTTCTGTTTTGTGATGTCTCATTTGTGTTTGGATTCTGATCTACAAGATACGGCGAGTTGTTTGATTTTTAAAAATCACCCAGGTGCCAATCGGCTCACTGGGTGACAGAGTGTTTGGTTATTCTGAGTTTATATCTTACACGTAGTTTTTTACTTCTCCTCCGCCAAACAATACGGTACCTTTGATTAGCAATTCTTTAGTAGTATCGGTCTTTACGTCCGAAGTTGATTTTCTACAATCGCTATATCCACCAAAGATAGAAGTAACTTCGAGTCGTACATTCCAATCTGCTGGTACGATGAAATTGGCTCCTCCCATCAGAATGAGAATGTCTATTTCTTGTGTTCCGTCGGCCAATTTACAATTGCTGAGGTCGTAGGTGCCTCCACCCATAACTGTTGTTACTTTTCCTCCTTGAAAATTATCAGAAGTGATGGACATATCGCCTCCTCCCAGCACGGCGGTGACGTTGATATGATCTGAATCATTGGGTACGGTTTTTTCGCCCGTTTCAGCATTAAGATCTTCATCTCCAACAGTAAAAACATGTGCCGATACTATAGGACTCTTGCTTTTTCTGCTTAGTATCACCAATCCAATGACTATGAGAAGTACAGGCCAGAATAATTTGCGTGTATCATACCAATGCCAATCAAACTCATAAGACAGGACATCTGACATAATGAAGAAACCGCCTACGGCCATAAGTATAATGCCTGGGGTTTTGTTTTCTTTGGAAGAAAGGAATAGTGCTCCGATCATGATCATGATTCCCTTCCAATTGAATAGATAATAAGAGATTTCGTAAGGAATCAAATCTAAATTGTCAAGCAGAAATAAACCTCCTAGAGCGATTAGAATAATTCCTAAAATTCCTGATCTGGAATTGGATGATGGTGTTTTTTGTGATGTACGTTGTGACATGGTATTGTGAGTTATTGATTACGATACAATATTACGACTGGAATCATAGCCTGTATAACATGAATCGGCCAACCCGGGAATAGTATCGGTAAAACCGGAGTGCAGTATAATTAACTTCCCTCAGCTAGGTTTTTAATTTAAGGGGAATCGCGACTTGGGCTGTTTAAGTCAAAACCAAAAACTCAAAAAAACATGAAACGTATTTACCTTTTAACTTTAGTCATATGTTCGGCCTTGACACATGTTCAAGCTCAAAATGAAGGTCTTAAAAAAATAGAATTCTTTATTGGAGAATGGGAGTTGACCACAAAGGCCAGTCGACCAGATGGATCGGTGATGATGGGCAAGGCCCGAACCAAAGCGTATTATATTTTGGATAAAGCGGCTATTCAGGATGATTTTTATGCTTTAGATCCTAATGACAATGTAGTGTTTAGGGGAACGAGCATAAGGAGTTATAATAGGAGGTCGGGGAAATATCAAATTGTGTGGGTGATGCCAGGAATAAACGGCATAACTGATATATCAGGCGTGATGTCGAATGGTAAGCTCGTAACCACTGGTAAGGGCTATGACGGTAATGGTGAATTTTTAGAACGATTTGAGTATTATGATATCAAGCCTGACAGCTATTCATTCAAGATGGATCGTTCTTATGACGGCGGGGAAACCTGGCTGTTAAATTTTTCCAGTTTTGACGCAAAAAAAGTGAAGTAGCCGAGACTACTTCACTTATACCTTTTTCTAACTACTACCTTTCGGCTTATAATGTCTCTCCCAAAGAGGCCAATCTCTTACTAGGGATCATCCCTTTAATAGAGATGGATTGTTCGTTCATGATGTACTTAAGTTTTCCTTCGGAAATGTAGATCACAGCATTGGCGCCTTTTTGAATATGATCTTTGTCTTCACTTACGAGTAGAACACTTTTTTCGTACAAACTAGCATATAGTGGTTTAATCAAACCACCTTGTGCTTTGGATAAGTAGACCAAATGACATTTTTCAGCGTCGCTGGTGTTGTTCAATTTGACCACCTCTAAGTTTTCTTTGCGCGAAGCAAATCGAACCAATTCTGCATAAATAGGAGAGTTTCCCATTACGCCCACCTTAATCACAGAAGGGTTGTTAGGCCAGACAATGTATTCTGTGAATTTGTAAACAAGCAAAGCCTTGAATTTATCCTGTTCATCCGAAAATGCCGAGAAACTCAAAGTCATGCATAGTGCTGCTACTACAAATGATCTCATTTTTAAGTTTTTTAAGTGGATGCAGAAATTAGTTCGTTTTACTAATTCCTACCATGCAAAGATGGTCATAAGGGAAATCCCTATCAATAGAGTATTCTCTGAAATTCGTAGGGTATATGCGTAATTTACTCACAGAGTGAGGGTTTATATCCCCAGTCTTGCCTCGAATAACGAATTATTTGTTTAAACAGACCTCGCTGCTCGCTCTAAGGTCGGTTGACTTCGCATAAACCAAAGCGTAATACCCTCGCTTTGGTAATCCCAGGTGTGATATACTTCAAATCCAAACCTTTCATAAACCCTTTTGTTCTTAGCTATTGATGTTTCGAGGTAGATGGGTAGGTTTTGTTTTTCGGCATCTTCAAAAACTGCCTTTTGGAGTTCGTAAGCTGCTCCTTTTCCCTTACCGGCATTGCTAACTCCAAAAAACCAGAAATACATAAAATTACCAGATTTGGGCCTTTGCTTTTTCACATAGCTATCTCTTTTCAGCACTTTGAAAATTCGCTCAATGCCGATGGCAGTAAAGGCCAATAGCAGCTGATTCCAATAGTCCATCAAGTTTTCTTTATGGCTATTGAATCTATAACACACGGCTACTCCTGTGCGGTCTGAAGAAATGAAAATGGCATTTCTGCGCAAGGCAGTTCGAAATACATACTGAGCCAACCAACGCATGCGTTGAGGTTCTTTCTTGTCATTTTTTATAACAGAAAGTACACTGGGATTGTAAGGAAAAGATTCGGCAATGATGTCAATGACGAGTCTTTCGTCGGCTTTGGTGGCTTTTTGCATGGGTGACTATTAAAGTCGCTAAAATAGTTGTAAGAATTGAAAGAAGTGAAATAAAAAGCCATTCCGATCCCGATAACTATCGGAATGGAATGGCTTTTCCCCCTCAATTCTTCCCACAAAATTTTAAATCAGGTGGATGATTAAAATTTATAGTTTAGACCAAGCCCAAACATTGCACCAATTTGCGTTCTGGTGACGTTAAAAACCGGCTTTGCATTGGCTTCAACGCCATCGTTGAAAATGTCATTTCCAAATGCATAACCCGTCAGGTCTCCATCCATCCACTTTTTCTCTATCCGAACATTGATAATGGTACGTTCTCCATTTGGCGCTACTACGGAAGTATTCGCTTCAGGAAGAGCAATGTTTTCAAAACGTTCTTGAGTTGGTAGATAGTTGCCTTGGGAACTAAACTCTGTACCATAAATCATACTCATGCTAAAATTGATTTGTCTTGGAAGGTCGAAATCTCCTTTAAACCTGAATACATGTGAAGGTACCTTAGATACATCTGGTGTGCGATCTCTGTCTGTTACTATGTTTGGGTCATTCACATCAAAATCTGGATTTTCCTGAAGTTTCCAGGTAGATTTCAAGTAGGAGTGAGTGAGTTCGAATGTCACACCATGTACCGGAATGATTTTTACCGTACTTTCAGTTCCGAATGTAGTGCCTTCAACATAGTTGCCATACAAGTAGTACGTGGCAAAGCGGCCTGGTTGAGTAGCAGATTCTGAATTTTGCTCAGCTGCCGCTTCAGGAGATATGCCAATACCATCTTGAATATTAGTGTAGTAAAAATTAGACTCAAAGGTCAACTGATTATCGATATTCGCTCTAAAACCAGCTTCCCAGGTTCTGAACCTTGTTGGCACCGTGCTAGAACCATTTTTCACGGCTACACTAGGGTTGGCAGCAACCAAGCCATCCACAGTAGCTTGACCGGCAGCCGATGCTATGAATGCATCTGCCGTAGCCTGAGCAGTGGCATCATCTGCCCCTCCGTCAATTGCTGCTTGGTATGTTTGCTGATACACTACTCCTTGCCATGCACTTCTGGCTGGAGTTTGAAATAAGTACAAATCAATGTTGGTATTGTTGAATCCAGGCGTACTAAATGACTGAGTAAAACCTCCCCATAAGGTTAGGTTTTCTGTAGGAATGTAGCTCACTTTAGCCATTGGTGACAAGTAAAAATCATCATTAACCAACGAATAGTTTTCCGCTTTGATTCCCAATAAGAAGTTTAGTTTGCCATCCGACAATTTGATTTTGTCTTGAATGAATGCTCCTTTTAAAGACTCGGTGCTTTGCGGATCTACATAGTTTACGGCACTGGTAGAATTGATGTCGTGAACATCAATTTTATTTATTCTATAGTTAAATCCAAGGCTCAAATCATTCTTGTCTCCTAGTGATATGTTGTCTTGAATTTCAAAATCATAGGTAGCGTTTGAGATTTCAAACCCTCCAGAAAGACGATTGAAATCTTCTTCTGTGTTTGTAGAGGCTCGTACAAACAAACTATGATTTTCATTAAAGCTATGATCATATCTTAGATTGCCAACGAATCGCGCAGCCTTCACTTCATTTTCAATCAGTATATCATTGCCCGAGAAAGCAAAATCATCTCCAAAGTAGCTGCTATAGTCTGTAGTTTTCAGTGTGTTGAGATGAGTGTTCAACGACAAGGAACCTTGTTCACTGACTTTGTATTTCGCTTTCATCCCTAGACTGAACATGTCTATTTTCTCAAAGTCTTCTGTGAATCTACTGTTGGCCACGATTGGGTCTCCATTTTCATCTTTTCCGGCCAATGATTCCCATCCTTTGAAAAGTCTCATTTTTCCATAACCAGATATTGAAAATTTATCACTCAATACTCCGCCAGCTCTTAGGCTAGTGGCAACATACCCTGCAGAGCCTCCTTCTGCTCTTGCATTTATACCATCATAGTTGTCTGGGCTTTTAGTGAATATATTTACTACACCTGTCGCTGAGTTTGCTCCGTAGATTGTTCCTCCAGACCCACGAATTACCTCGATTCTATCAATTTCGTCTAATGGAATGTCGAAATTTCTAAATGAAAACGAGGATGACATCAAATCCTGAATGGGAGTACCATCCAATAGATAAAGAACAGTTCCAGTCAATCCGTTAGTTACCTGTGAGTAGCGAACATTCGATTCGGCATTAGAGTATTCATCTTGTACACCCCAATAGCCAGGAACTAATCTTAATACTTCATGTAGGGTAGTGGCACCAGAGTGTTCTATATCCCTAGAAGTCACCACGTATATAGAAGATGATACATCTTGCAGTCTTTCTGCCTTTTTCGAAACTGAAGTGATTTCAAGATTCATCAAATCTTCCAATGACATGTCAAACATGTTGTCGTCAATATCCTGTCCCAATAAACTTGGACTCATCATCATGCTCATGCCTAGCAGATGATAGAAAAGGATGTTTTTAAAATGCTTCATAGTTTTTTATTTAGGGTGTATTCTTCCATGCAATCTTTCGAAAGCTTGAATTTTCCTGATTTAAAGGCTTTTCCTAGTTAGATTGGTTTGCCCAACGCCAGAAGTTTGGAGCTAGGTGTCATTTTTTTATTTCTGATACTTTTCTCGTCGATTAGAAACCTTAGTTTTCCACTATCTAAGTAGAATCCGATATCGGATCCTTTTCCTGCGAGCTCACTGTTTTCTGAGACAACCAAAACACTCTTGCCACCAATAGCAGAATTATAGTCCGCGATTTTTGAATCTTCTGAGTTTGGCAGAAAAATGATATCACACTTTCCGGTATCACTTGGGCCTCCGATATCTAAGACAGTCATGTTACCTTTGGAGGCGGCAAAGTTTGATAGCTCTTTGGACACTCCAGATTTGCCAGCCATTCCTACAGTTACATTTTTTTTACCAGATGGCCACTCTATATATTCGGCAAACTTGTAAATGAACAGCGCTTTGAATTTACTTTCCTGGGCATGACTACTGTTTGTAAATGCCAGCACCAGAAAAAGTACTAATCCAAATATGATTTTACTTTGCTTCATGAAGTTCTAATTTGAGTCAGTTTCTTTGATTAAATGTCTTCGTTTTTAGCCAGTTTGAATTTACTCATACTGCCTTTTAATTCTGTGGCGACATGAGTCAGCTGCTCTGACTTTTGGCTGTAATTTTCCATTCCAGAAGATAACTCTGTGGCCGAACTAGCCACTTCTTCCGTACCTGCTGCTGTTTGTTCTGCAATGACAACTACAGATTCAGTGATAGAGACTACCTTGCCAATATCTGTCTGTTGTGTTTGAGTTGCATTCACAATTTCCTCTGAATAGGATAGGGTTCGGGTGGTAGAATCTGCAATTTCTTTAAATACCTCAGAAGCTTCGGTAGAGGCTTGTCCGCCCACCTTTACACTCTGATTCATGGTTTCCATTACTTGAGCTGCTTGCTCAGTGTCCTTTTGCACATCAGCGACTAAGGTTTCAATCTCTCGAGCAGAGCTTCTTGAGTCTTCGGCTAGTTTTCTAATTTCTTCTGCTACTACTGCGAACCCTCTACCAGCATCACCAGCCTGAGCTGCTTCGATAGCTGCATTCAATGCCAATAAGTTGGTCTGTGAGGCGATTTCAGTAATTACTCCTAGAACTCTTGTGATTTCTTCGGACCTCTGAGTTAGTACTTTAATGGAGTCATTAGTTTTTACCGAGTAGACCGCAATTTCTTCCATACTAGTAGCCACGTTGTCTACCATTTCTCTTCCTTTCTTACTGCTTTCTACACCAGATTTAGCAGCTTCATTAATATTTGCGGCTTTACTACCCATCTCATTGGATGAATTTCTAATCCCTTCTACTAAATTGGACGCTTCATCTACTTTAACTACCTGATTCTGAGCACCAGTGCTCATTTGTCCAATGGCCGATGCAATTTCCCCTGTGTTAGAAGACATTTCTTCACTGGCATTGAGCATTTCTGTAGATGCCTCTTCCACTACGCTGGCGCTATCAGTAATTTGAACCAAAAGATTGTTGAGGTTGGAAGTGGCCTTATTTAAGTTGCTAACAAGTGTATAAATATCTCCCTTCGAATCTAACTGGTATTTATGTGTTAGGTCACCATCAGCAAGAGCAGTCACAATTTTGTTGACCTCAAGAATTGGCGTTGCAATGGAATGAAGTAAATGATTGATGGCATCACTAAGATCTAACCAAGCGCCTGCTTTAGCCTCTGTTGATATCCGCGTATCTAGTCTACCGTCTTCGCCAGCGGCTTTAACGACCTCATTAGTCTCATTTATTACTTCTTTGAGATTTGATCTCATAGAAAGCAAGGCATGACCGAGAACGTCGTTTTCACTCAGGGCCTGGAATTCTGCTTCCAAATTACCTTTTCCAACTTCACTTGCAAATTCAGATGAAGACCTAAAACCTTGAATGAGCGAATTAATACCATGGCTCATTTCTCCGATTTCGTCATTGTTCATGACAGAGATAGATTCTGGTATTTCACCAAGGCGTATTTGAGCAATTTTTGCTTGTAGGGCTTTCACAGGTTTAGTGATATTTCTTGACAGCCAACCTGATATAACCAATCCAAAAACTGCACCTACTAACCCCAATATAAAAATGGCTAAGCTCAAATCCGAGAATGAATCTTCCATTTCTAGACTGATGCTATTGGTTTCAGCAGATTTGGCTGCCATCGTAGCATCTAGTCTTTCGATCAGTTCATCACAAATTGGAATGATGTTTCCTTCTACTAAGTCTTCACATACAAAAAGTGTCATGGCATCTTCATAAGCTAATGCAGAATTAAGACTCTCCATGATAGTTTTCTGATCTTCCAGAATGGACTCATAGGTTTCTAAAATAGACCCTATAACTTCAGCTTCCTCCGGATGCGTGGTGGTGATGATCGTTTGAAGTTTTTCTTTTAGCGCCGGATAAGTCTCTTTATGGATAACTCTGAGTTTTTCTTTATCCTTTTCGTATCGGCTTACATAGACCCAATTGGTTGAGTAGGCTTTACTGTCTTTGATAAGGTTTCTAAAATCTCCGTAGGTATCGAGTGTTGGATATACGTCTTTGAAGACTTTATTGAGGAGGTCAATGCTATTGTTTAGCGTACTATATGTGTAAAGACCATTTAAGGCAATAACACCTATGAGTATGTAAAAGCTAAGTCGGATTTTTCGTCCGATAGTGAAATTAAGTTTTATCAGATGCCTAAGCTCCATCATTATGTTGATTCTGTTATGTCCTGACTTTAAGTTACTAAAATCAGTGCAAACTGAGTTTATAAATGTTAATTCTATCGGTCAATAAATCATATCAGAATTAACTTTCCACAAAAGTACAATGGTGAAGTTGTTTAAGACAATAAGCGGAACTACTCAATTTTCGATTAGGAGAATATACGTATAGTTATATGTAGGTACATATAGGTAAAAAAGTAGTGCGATGTGATAATCGTAGGGAAATAGTTTTTAAAGGATATAAAACACTTAAAGAAGACTTTAAAATATCAAATATTTACCTAAGAAAAAGAAATTTCAGGATTGATGAAAAAATCAATAAAACATGACCTTAATCATTTTTACAAAACATGGCTTTTAATCACCATTAGTTTTTCCCGTGTCATATCGTGCATAGAATGAGGAATACTGCCTAGTCCAAGGCCCGACGAGTCCCGCCCTCCAAAAGGCATCCAATCTACTCTGAAAGCTGTATGGTCATTGACCATGACGGCTGTTGAATTAAGTTTTTTCACAGTGTCTAAGGCAACATTGATATCTTTAGTGAACACGGAAGATTGAAAGGCAAATTCTAGTGAATTGGCTCTGTTGATAGCTTCCTGACGATCGGTGTAGGAATATACGCAAACGACTGGACCAAAAATTTCTTGCGAGGATACTTTGCAGTCATCTGAAGGGTTCAAAATAATTGTGGGTTCGTAGAAGGTGTCTGATTGTTTCTGACCACCACAAATAATTTTAGCTCCTTTGTCTTTGGCTTCCGATACCCACTGATGTACTCTATCAACTTCCTTAGGTAAAATAAGAGGCCCTACTTCCGTTTCCTTATCTAAAGGGTTGCCAGACTTTAAGGCCCGTACTTGTGAGTCCATTTCTTCAACCACCTCATCTACGATTGATTCGTGGGCATAGATGCGTTGCACAGAAACACACACCTGACCGGCATGATAAAAACCACCTTTCACCAGTGCTGGAATCATGGTTTTAATCTCTGCATCTGGCTCAATAATGACAGGCGCTGCTCCGCCATGCTCTAGTGCACATCTTGTGCCTGGCGCCAACTTAGATTTTAAGTACCAGCCAACTTTGGCCGATCCGATGAAAGAAAAGAAATTGACCTTTGGACTGGTTACTAGCTGCTCAGCTACCTCATTTTCGCACGGCATGGCTGTGCACCAGCCTTTTGGTAAACCCGCAGATTCAAAAATTTCCACTAAAAGCAGGCAGGTGAGAGGAGTAGTGGGTGCAGGTTTGATAATCACAGGACTACCTACAGCTATGGCTGGTATAGTTTGGTGAATGATCAAGTTGATTGGATGGTTGAAGGCGCTGACAGAAGCTACCACACCAATAGGCTCACGCATGGTATAGGCCATCCGGTTGGCAGATGAAGCGGTGTGGCCCATAGCTACTTCTTCACCTTTCAGATGCCCCATGTTTTCGATAGCCAGCTTCACGCCATTGATGGCACGTTTCATTTCTACCTCAGTATCCATCCAGGGTTTGCCACCTTCCATGGCCGATACCTGTATGATTTCTTCGGACCGTTCTTCCATCAGAAAGGCAATGTTTTCGAGTATTTCTACTCTTTTGTGCTTTGGCAACCATTTTGATTGATCCAAGAATAGTGCATGGGCTCGTTCAATGGTTTCATCCATTTCTTTACTGGTAGCCAGTGGAATTTCTTTGATTAAGGATTGATCAAATGGGGCGTAAACTGATAGTTTTGACATGGTAATAATATTGGTATTTGGATTAGAGTGCTTTTGCTTTTTCTTTGATTTTAACATTCAGAATGGCATGGTTGAGAGAGTAATCCACCGGACAGTCAATCAAATGAACTCCATCGGTATTTAGGCAATGTGTTAAGGTTTCGCTAAAATCAGCATCACTTGATATTCTATGACCTATGGCACCGTAGCTTTCTGCATATTTTACAAAATCTGGGTTGTTATAGTCCAGACCATAATTATCGAAGCCCATACCTTCCTGTTTCCATTTGATCATGCCATATGCATTGTCATTAAGTATAATGATTACTACGTGCAGTTTTTCTCTGACGGCAGTTTCTAGTTCCTGAGAATTCATCATGAAACCTCCGTCTCCACATACTGCTATTACTTTTTTGTCAGGATGAATAAGTTTAGCAGCCATCGCCGAAGGCAAACCAGCCCCCATGGTGGCTAGCGCATTGTCAAGTAGCAGCGTATTGGGTTCGTAACATTTATAGTTTCGGGCGAACCATATTTTGTATACGCCATTGTCCAAGGTGACAATACCATCTGGTGGCATAAGCTTTCTTATTTCATTGACGATGCGCTGAGGTAACATCGGATATCTGTCGTCCTGAAAATATTTTGATATGTGTGATTCTACCTCTTCATCGACTTTTTTGAAAAAACTAAAATCCCAGTGCTTCTGCTTGGTGATGCCTTCCATGATTTCCCAAACAGAGGCAGCAATGTCTCCCAAGACGTCCAAATCAGGAAAGTAGACCTGATCTACTTCGGCAGAGAAGAAATTGATGTGAATCACTTTCTTTCCTCCATGCTCCATGAAAAATGGAGGCTTCTCGATGACGTCGTGACCTACATTGATAATTAAATCTGCCTTATCAATAGCATAATGTAGATAGTCATTGGATGAAAGTGCAGCAGTGCCAATATGCTGATCGTGCCGATTGTCAACCACTCCCTTTCCCATTTGAGTATCGAAGAAATATATGCCAGTTTTTTCGATCAGTTTAAGTAGCGCATTTCCTGTTCTTTTTCTATTGGCTCCAGCGCCAATAAGTATGAGTGGCATTTTTGAAGCCTCGATCATGTCAATGGCTTCTTTGATGGCTTTTGGGTCTGGAGCTGGTCTTCGCACTGCTGGGACATCGAATAGTGGTTCATCGCCTGATTCTGCTGCTACATCTTCAGGCAACTCTATATGTGAGGCTCCAGGACGCTCTTCAGATGCTAAACGAAAGGCTTCTCGTATGATTGAAGGAATGTTATTGGCGCTTACTACCTGTTTCGTATACTTGGTGATTGGACGCATCATGTCCACTACATCAAGAATTTGAAACCGGCCTTGTTTACTCTTTTTTATAGGCTTCTGACCTGTAATCATCAGCATAGGCATAGCACCGAGTTGGGCATAGGCGGCAGGAGTCACTAAGTTAGTGGCGCCAGGGCCTAACGTGGATAGACAAACCCCTGGTTTTCCTGTTAGGCGCCCATAGGTAGCTGCCATAAAACCGGCACCTTGTTCATGTCGGGTCAGTATCAGTCGAATGTTGGAGTCTTTCAATGAGTTGAGCAGGTCCAGGTTTTCTTCTCCAGGAATACCGAAGATGTATTCGACTCCTTCGTTTTCCAGTGCTTGAACAAATAAATCAGAAGCTTTGGTCATGTCATTTTAAGTTTTGGCTTGATCTACTTTGAATTTACGGCTTTAGCGTGGACGTGCCAAACGTCTACATGATTTTGTGCTGCTATGGGGTCAATGATCGGTATTTTTACTTACCTTAAGGTGGAAATAATGATGCAAAATGGAAGAGTTGATTGATTTTTTTACGGAGGTGCCGTTGTGGTTTCGGGCTACTATTCTTATTGGTGGTTTGGTATTCTTTTGGATTTTGGAAGGGATTATTCCTTTGTTTCGATTTCAGTATAGTAAGATTAAACATGCTGGTATAAACTTGTTTTTCACAGCGACCACAATGCTCATAGGATTTGGAATGGCGGGTTTGCTTTTGTTAGCTTCCGACACCGTAGCACAAAATGAGTTTGGGTTATTGTATTTGATAGATATGCCGTTTTGGTTGCAGGTGGTGTTAGGCGTGCTGTTGCTGGATATGATTGGAGCTTATTTTATTCATTTTGTGGAGCACAAAGTAAAATGGATGTGGAAGTTTCATTTGGTTCACCATACTGATACTACCGTAGATGTTACTTCAGGGCTTAGACATCACCCGGGAGAAACGGTGTTTCGCATTTTTTTCACCATTCTGGCAGTCATTCTTATAGGTGCACCTATGGGTATCATTATGCTTTACCAAAGTCTATCAGTTCTTTTTGCTCATCTGACACATGCCAATAGTTCGCTATTTGGAAAGTTTGATAAGGCATTTTCCTATCTGCTAGTTACCCCAAACATGCATAAGGTGCATCATCATCATACTCAGCCTTGGACAGATACGAATTACGGGAATATATTTTCCATATGGGACAGGCTTTTTGGCACTTTCCAGTATGTGGATAATATGGAGGAGGTTAAGTTTGGTATTGATACACACATGAAGCCAGAGGAAAATGCAAAACTGAGTAATTTACTTGCTATCCCTTTTCAGAAATACCGAGTTCCTCCAGAATCAAAATTTGGTTCGGAATGAGTAGTAGCCAACTACCTTGTCGGTTAAATCACTAAATGATTTGTGGTAGACGATAATATCGTAGTTGTTTTCCGTTTGATAAAACGAGCCTTCAAAGAGGTATGGGTCAGGGCCGTCTACCCAGTATAGGTAGTCGTAGATTCCTTGTTTGAGTAAAACCTCGCCTACATACGCTTGACTCACTTCATCGTACTTTAATAGGCTTTTTTTGTTCTTTCTGTAGTCATTGAATGCGCCAAGTACATATACAGGATACGATAGTTTGGCGGACTTAATTTGAAACTTGGTGAGTATATAATCGCAAGCCAAATATTCTCCCATGGTTTCGGTTGTAGCGATCACAAACCCTCCATTTCTATCTCGCAACAAGGAATAAGCTTCATGCTTTCTACTCTTTCCGGGGTTGACCGTAGCTTCTCTTGGGTTTGCATTTGGATTGACCTGCGCGACGTAGGCTCCTCTGAAACTATAACTCCTCAAATCAGCGTGTCTAAACTCGTTGCCGCCTTTGAAGTTGTTTTCCATGTTGAAGTGTCTGTATTCCAAAAGGGATTTGTCTCTTCTGATGGCTGTAGGTTGAAGGCCTGTTAGCACATTGTCCCATCTCTGATTCTGTCTGATAACAATTTTGAACTCAGTTCGAGGGTTTGTCACCTTAATGCGACTATGGATAATGTCAAAATCTATTTGCTGATTGAAGTCTCGCTCCATAACTCCAGTAGAGATTCTAGTATTAGGTTGAATGTTGACCTTGTTATCAAAGACGATAAATCTTCTTGTGAAAAGTACATCATTTTCATCTCCATTTTGATAGACCTGAACGACATAGTTGCCAGTAGTTTTTACTCTCGGAATATTAAACCAATAGTTGACATAAAGTGTATTGGCATTGAAAGAGTATTCAAAATCTCTCAAATCAAAATTGTTGTAATCATACAAAAACTCAATGTCGTTCAACATAGACTTGGTCCAGTCGGCATTGCAATGAACGATTTTGGCTTGTACGTCTATGTATTCTTCAAGTAAAAGATCAAACTGAAGCAAGAGAGATTCAACCAGACCGCGCGGTACTATGGGAGCTGCCATTTCCTGATCAGGATTCTGAGTTACAGGGTAAAGTTGCACTGTGCCTACAAAAGGTTCATAGCTTTTGTTTTCATAAAGTATTTCCTTTTGTTGCGCGAAGCAGTTCGGGCTAATTTTTGCTAGTAAAAGGCAGAGGGCAATAACTTGAGGAATAAACTTCATAAATCAGATTTGAAAGATATGAACGAAAGTACGTTGGAATATTTTGAATAAAAATAAATTTTATTCCAACCCTTTTTTAAGCAAGGGTGTCCTATCATCAACCAAAACCAATAATCGTTCCAGCGAGAATGGATATAGACGAAAAAAAACTCATTAAAGACTGTATAAAAGGAGATAGGAGATCTCAAGAACAGCTTTATCAGTTGTACTCGTCTCGAATGTTTGCCATTTGTCTTAGATATACAAAAGCCCAACAGCAGGCTGAAGATGTGTTGCAGGAATCGTTTATCAAGGTTTTCAAACAAATAAAAAAATATAAGGGCGATGCCCCGCTAGTTTATTGGATCAAACGCATCGTCATTAACACTGCCTTGAATTCGCAGCGGAGTAAGTTGTACCTATACCCAATGGTGGATGTGGATGACTTGAAAGAATTGCAAGGGCAGGAGCGCGACGTTTCGGATTATACCATGCATGAATTATTGGCTATGGTAAAATCATTACCAGGCAGCAGCCAAATCATATTCAACTTGTATGCTATTGAGGGATACAAACACCATGAGATTGCTGAGATGTTGGAAATTTCAGTTGGGACGTCCAAGTCTCAATATTCCAGAGCTAAGTATTTGCTCAGAGAAAAAATGAAAGAAAATAAGAAGAGTTATGGGAAGGGCTAATTGGACATTTGAAGAGCAGTGGAGCCAAGCCTTAGACGAGGCTGAGGTTTCACCGCCGGAGCAAGTTTGGGTGGCCATCGATGGTCAGTTAGCTAATGAACAAGCTGCTGGATACAAAAAGGAGGCAGATTTTTATAAATGGATCGCTGCTGCTTGCTTGTTTCTTTTCACGATAGGAGGAGCAGTGCATTGGTATCAAGGTGCTGGTGCTTTCAATAATGAAATGGTGCAAAGTAGCTCTGGGTCTAACAATGGTGAGAATTCTGATGATTCCAGGACCTCTTTGCCGGTAGCAATAGCCGAAGACGATGAAGAAACAAAGTCTGAAACGCTTAGTGAAGTAAGCAAAAATGAAAGTCTTGGGTCATCAAAAACTGGTGAAGTTCCTATGAATCCCGATATAAAAACTGTTGCTAACAATTCCAGCTATCAGAGTATAAACGAGTTAGAACAAAAGACTATTACGCAGCGAGCAGGGCTAAGTGAAGAATGGATTGCACCAACCCCTAAATCAACCTCTTTAGCTTCAATTCTTGTCCCTTGGAAAACGGATAAACTTTATGGGGTTGCCCGTACATGGGAAGTGATACCTGATGATGATTTCTCAGGCCCTCTTTGGGCTGGTGCAAGCTTTTCCCGAGGCGCATTTGATCCGGGTTTTGGTAGCTCGCAAGATGATCTTGTATTTGCCAACCAGGAAAGTTTTGTTGCTGATGCGCTAGTCAGTCAAACTCCACAGCGAAATAGCGCAAGTTATACTTCAGGGCAATCTGTAGCCGGTGGGTTGAACCTAGGGAAAAGACTGAACAAGCGATTCGTGCTAAGTAGCGGACTACATTATAGCGCTTTTAACACGGGGTCTGCTACAAGTCAAGTCGTAGCTGATGCGAACGATAATAACTATGCCTTAACCGAGGAAACTGATGATGTTAACCTTGAGGCTGCGTTGTCTGAAGGGAATCTGAGGTATGCTGGTCAGGAGGTTCAGTTGGCTAATGAATACCAATACCTTACTGTGCCCCTCAAAGCTGGCTATATACTGTTGGATAAGAAATTCAATATTACGGTCAATACAGGTTTGTCAAGCAATTTCCTTATTGATTCAGAACTGGTGTCTAGTGGTGAGTCACAGACACTTAGTAATGATTTTAGCACCTCTGAGAGTTATAACAGCATCTATTTCAATTTTTTGACCAGTGTGGAGTTTGGTTATGTGTTTAAACAGCACTATCAATTTTTGTTGGAACCAAACTATAACCAAGCACTGACCAATTTCACAAGTTCCAATCATTCTGACAATGCCAAACCCAGAAATGTAGGAGTGACTGTGGGCTTCAGGTACAATTTCTAAACCGATCAATCATGAAAACAAACCACATACCAACGAAAAGTCTGAAGGCCATTAGCAAGCTAATTGCCTCAGGAATTTTGTATTTACTTATGCTTTCGATTTTGGGTAGTTGTGAGGATACTGCTTGCGATACTGAAATGATTACCTATTACGAACCCGTATTTGCGGCGAAATCAGAGGTGGTCAAAGATGCAGAATTTGAAGCTCCCCAGCAGATACAAAACCCGGGTAAGATTTATTATAAAGATGAATACATTTTTATCAACGAAATAGATAAAGGTATTCATGTCATTGACAATAGAGATAGGTCAAATCCAAGGGAAGTGGGCTTTGTTGTACTCCCTGGCAACAAGGATCTGGCCGCTAAAGGTGATTTTTTGTATGCTGATAACTACACTGATTTAGTGGTGCTAGATATTAGTAACAAGGCTAATATTGTCGAAGTGAATAGAATCGAGAATGTTTTCGATGCTTACTATTACTATACGGAAGATGCAGGTATGCTTATTTCCTATGCCGAAGTTCAGGAAGAAGTAGAGGTCGATTGCGGACAGAATGATTGGATGTATTATACTGATGACATGGTTTTTGCCTCCGCAGAATCGAACTTGGCCAGTAGTAGTGGAGCCGGTATTGGAGGATCACTAGCAAGATTTACCATAGCTGATAATTATCTGTATACCGTCAATGAGTATAGACTCAAACTCTTTGATATTACCACTACGGATAGCCCAATTGAGGGGAAAAGTGTAGAGTTGGGGTGGGGGATAGAAACCATTTTTCCTTATGAGGATAAGTTATTCTTTGGTGCCAGATCCGGCATGCATATATATGATAACTCAAACCCGGCTGAGCCGTCCTATATTTCTACCTATGAACATATCAATACTTGCGATCCTGTGGTGGTTCAAAATGATCTGGCTTATGTGACGCTTCGTTCTGGTACAGCGTGTGAAACTTTCACCAACCAACTGGATGTCATAGATATCTCTAATGTTAACCATCCAAAATTGGTAATTACCCATGATATGGATAATCCTCATGGGTTAGGGATCAAGGGAAACTGTCTTTTTATTGCTGAAGGAGATTATGGCCTCAAGGTTTTTAATGCCTCCGACCCATATAAGATTGGAGACAATCTAATTGCTCATCATCAAGAAGTTCATGCGTTGGACGTTATTCCACTGGAAGATGTTTTGTTTATGATAGGCAATGATGGATTGCATCAATACACCTTCAATTGCAGCAATCAATTTGATTATCTCAGTACGATAAGTTTTTAATGATTCGGTTTATTTGATTAGTAGAGGCTGGCCATTGGTCGGCCTTTTTTGGTTGAACAGCTAATGAATTTTAGTAATTCACATTTATTTGTTTAATTGGAAGTTAAACCTCTATCACATGATCGATCAAAATCATAAAAATTATTGGAACAAAAACCTGAAGTACTTGGCCGTACTTCTGAGTATTTGGTTTTTGGTCTCGTATGGATGCGGTATCCTTTTCGTGGATCAATTGAATCAAATACGAATTGGAGGATTCAAACTTGGATTTTGGTTTGCTCAGCAGGGAGCGATTTATGCCTTCATCGTAATCATATTTGTTTATGTCTACCTCATGAATAAATTAGACAAGGCTCACGGTGTGGACGAGTAGCCAAGCCAATTGGTATAGACAATCTAAATTCGAAAAACTCAATACTGCTTCTTATGAATGTACAACTTTGGACTTACCTTATCGTCGGTCTCACCTTTATCTTATATATCGGTATAGCTATTTGGTCAAGAGCAGGTTCTACCAAAGACTTTTATGTGGCAGGCGGTGACGTATCTCCGTTGGCCAATGGAATGGCTACAGCAGCAGATTGGATGTCGGCGGCCTCTTTTATCTCAATGGCTGGGTTAATCTCTTTTATGGGGTATGATGGTGCGGTATACTTACTAGGTTGGACGGGTGGATATGTTTTGTTGGCCCTGTTATTAGCTCCTTATCTCAGAAAATTCGGAAAGTTCACTGTGCCTGATTTCGTAGGGGACAGATACTATTCTCAGACGGCAAGATCTGTGGCTGTTTTCTGTGCGATTTTTGTGTCTTTTACCTATGTGGCGGGCCAGATGCGTGGTGTGGGAGTGGTGTTTTCAAGATTCTTGGAAGTCGATGTAACCACAGGTGTGATCATAGGAATGGTGATCGTGTTCTTTTATGCTGTTTTGGGCGGAATGAAAGGGATTACCTATACACAAGTAGCCCAATTCTGTGTCTTGATCTTTGCCTTTATGGTGCCTGCCATATTCATATCTATCATGATGACCGGACATGCCATACCACAATTTGGGTTTGGGAGCACGCTTAGTGATGGCACTTATTTATTAGATAAATTGGATGGTCTGCACGAAGAGCTGGGGTTTACCGCCTATACAGTAGGTGAAAAAAGTACTATTGACATGTTCTTTATTACTGCTGCTCTCATGGTAGGTACGGCAGGATTGCCCCATGTGATTGTCAGATTTTTTACAGTGCCTAAAGTTCGTGATGCTCGAGTCTCAGGGGGATATGCCCTCTTGCTAATTGCTATTCTATACACTAGCGCGCCAGCTATTGCAGCATTTGCTCGAACTAATCTGATTAACACCGTCAGCAACCAAGAGTATAAATCACTTCCCGAATGGTTTGGTAAGTGGGAAGAAACAGGCTTGATCAAGTTTGAAGACAAAAATCAAGATGGTGTTGTGCAATATGTAGGAGATGTAGAAAGAAATGAATTAACAATCGATAGGGACATTATGGTATTGGCTAATCCCGAAATTGCCAATTTACCTGATTGGGTCATTGCTTTGGTAGCCGCAGGTGGACTGGCTGCGGCACTTTCTACAGCTGCAGGATTGCTTTTGGTTATTTCGACCTCTATAGCCCATGATCTGGTGAAGAAACAAATTAACCCAAAAATATCTGACAAAGGAGAGCTGATTGTAGCTAGAGCTGCTGCTGCGGTGGCCGTAGTCGTAGCGGGGATATTCGGTATCTATCCTCCAGGGTTTGTAGCGCAGGTCGTGGCCTTTGCCTTTGGCTTAGCGGCCTCTTCTTTCTTTCCTGCCATTATCATGGGTATTTTTAGCAAACGAATCAATCGGGAAGGGGCTGTGGCTGGTATGGTAGTCGGGATGCTTTTTACAGTGTCCTATATTGTCTTTTTCAAGTTCATTAGTCCAGAGCTTAATACTCCTGACAACTGGTGGTTTGGTATTTCGCCGGAGGGAATCGGTACTTTGGGTATGGTTTTAAATTTCCTAGTTTCGGGTGTTATTTCTCATCTATCTGCTGCGCCACCTGTCGAGGTTCAAGATATGGTAGAGAATATTAGATACCCTAACTAGTGTAAAATTTGGTTTGTTTTATCTCCTTCTCACTTCTACTAAACACCTGAACCCAACATCTGTTTTGTAGGACTGCGTGTAATCTTCTTCGAAAAGTGCTTCTTCGGTATTTGGAGTGAGGTAACTGCCGCCAATGGCATATCCTTCAGCTACCAATTCCTTTACATTACCATACAAATTGTAGAAGCCTCTTTTGTTCGGTTCAAAACTGTATATGTACTGTGGGATTTCAATAGGAATTCCACCGTTTTCATATTTTAGATTAACATTATAGCTTATGAAGGAAGCCTTTAAGAGCATAGATTCGGTAGCAAATCTCTTGCTTAGGATATCTTCTTCAAGAAACTGGCTTCCTTTTTTAGTAACCTCATGAGGCGCTATTCTGATTTCATCTATGTGTGAGCCTGCCGCTTTTAGCCATTCCTCTCTTGTAGGCAGTCTACCACTAAATTTATATTTTCTTGGTTCGTCGACCAGCATCTCTTTAAGTCCAACGTTTAATTGGTCTGCCCGCCACTTGCAATAAGTTTCAGCTGTTTCGTGCGATACGGCCAGAACAGGATAAAAATAGAACTCTGAATTTTTGTAGTAATTAAGTACGTACTTATTTTCCTGTTTTGGAATATAGGCTCTGTCTTTATATTTACCTGAATCCTTGACCATGAAAAATAGAAATTCTTCAAAATGAATATTGGCCACTTCAGTTTGGTCAAGAAATTTCCCTTTGGCAATAGGTAGCGTACCAGGAGGAACAATGAAACGCTGGTTGTAGAGTTCAGTGTTTTTGTACTCAGAATCTTTCCATGGGTCATATTTTCCATTATAAAAAATAGACTTTTCCGAGTATTTGTTAGCTGCAAATATCTCCATGGATTCTCCTGAATTGTCCGGTTTGTAGTTATAAATTGGAATTCCGGTACGTTCACTACAGCAGCCGGGGGAGAAACTTACAGGATGAAGATCCTGTGCCATGGATATTACAGGAGCGAGTAGAAGAAGTAGTATTTTTTTCATAGGTGTTATCTGTTGGTCAACGAACAATCTTGGTAATACATCTGAATCCTATATCGGTTTGGTAGTCGAATTCCTTAGCGTGCTCGAATAACTCAGCATGTGAATCACCAGTTTTATAACTACCACCAATCGCATAACCTTCGCGGACAATTTCTTTAACATTACCGAACAGGTTGTAAGCACCTGTCACCCTAGGTTCAAATCCGTAAATGTAGAATGGAATTTCCTTAGTTAGTGCAAATTCAGTTCCATGATCTAAATTGACATTATATCCATAAACCGTAGGTGATTCCAGGATTTCGTCCTTTGCAAACCCTTTGGCTACCACATCATTTTTAAGAAACTCTATGGCTTTTTTATTGATCTCGTAAGTTCGATCTTCTATTTCTTTGGAACTATGACCAGCTGCTCGTTTCCATTCATGCTCTGAGGGCAACCGTCCTACGTATTTGTACCTTTTGTATTTGCTTTCTTGTTCTAGAAAAATTTGTAGGCCTTCGTTAAGATTCTGAGCACGCCAGTCACAAAAAGTTTGTGCGCTCAGGGGGTCAATACCAACTACTGGAAAAAAATAAAATTCAGGATTGTTATAGTAGTCATTCATGTATTTGTCATCCAATACTGGTAAATAAGTGTCGTGAATGGCCTGACCTGAATCTCGCTCTACAAAGTGGAGGAATTCCTGATAGTGAATGTTGGCGACTTCGGTAGCATCGATATAAGTTTTTTTAAACAGCGGTATGGTGTGAGGTGGAACGATATAGTCCTGATAGTAGAGAATATTGCTCTTGTTTTCTTTTGCCTTCCAAGGATCGTAATATCCATTGTAAAAAATCGATTGTTCCGAGTACTCATCGGCTTCATCTAAAAACAAATGATCTATTTCATAAACTCTATTGTATGTATAGACTTCTCTATCCGTAATCGAGGAAACGGGACCAGGGGAATTAGCTGTTGGGTGCTTCTTTGCTTGAGTATATCCGAATTCCGCAAAAAGAAAAAGTCCTATTGTAATTAGAACAAATTGGTAATTTATCGATTTCAATATTAAGTATTTAATTACTGCAAATCCATTCAACGGCCTCATCCATGTGCCCAAAATCAAAGCGCTTTAGTTCTGCTTCAACAAAATGATTAGCCAATCCTGGAAAGGAAGAAATTAGATTGTCCTCTGTCATAAAACCTACTTTGCTGATGACCTTGTGATGATCTTTAATGAATTTCAAATGGTGAAAAAAACTATCTAAATTGTTCCAGCCTGGAAACTTATTGGCTTTAATTATTAAACCGGATAGCTTTCCAAATTCTTCAATGTATTGATCTACTTCTTCGGTTAGATTTTCCATATCAAAAACCGAGATGGGACCTGTAACAGAAACAATTACATAGCCCTGATCTTTGTTTAGACTCAGATTAATCATAAGTAAATTTTGATGATTGCTGCGTTTAAAAATACATGAATTAATTTAAAATTCAATCAAAAAAAGTGGACCTATTCGACGAACCAATTAAGTAATCCTTTGAGGTGAAATGAATTTCTTAGGATCGTAATAAGTATTGTTCGGATAGTCCATTCGCATCGACTTTGGAGTATCTGTATTTTTCAGTCATTTTTTCAACGACCCACACTATCTTAGCGGTTGTTTAGAAATGTAGGCATGGATTATCTTGATCAAATAAAGGAAGCAACAGCTTTTATTCAGAATTGTACTGACTTCAAACCGGATTACGGAATCATTTTGGGCACCGGATTAGGGGCATTGGTCAATGACGTGAAGGTACAAACGGAAATTAACTATGAGGATATTCCTAATTTTCCTGTGTCTACCGTCGAGTCTCATTCTGGTAAATTGATTTTTGGCCTACTAGGTGATAAACACGTGGTAGTAATGAAGGGAAGGTTCCATTATTATGAAGGTTACTCAATGAAAGAGGTAACCTTCCCTGTGCGAGTAATGAAATTGTTGGGCATTAAAAAACTTGTAATTTCCAATGCTTCAGGGGCTTTGAATCCCGATTATCAAAAAAGTGATTTGATGATCATCAATGACCATATTAATTTGCAAACAGAAAATCCACTGACCGGTAAAAATTTGGATGAACTTGGGGTTCGGTTTCCTGATATGAGCGAACCTTACGATCAGCATATGATTGATACAGCGATGAGAATTGGTGAGAGGGAAAATATTAATTTGCATCAGGGCGTTTATGTGGGAGTGAATGGCCCAAATTTGGAAACCAAGGCTGAGTATCACATGTTACGAGTGATAGGAGCAGATGCTGTGGGTATGTCTACGGTTCCTGAGAATATAGTGGCTAGACAAATGGACATTCCTGTTTTTGCCGTTTCGGTACTGACAGATTTATGTTATCCTGGCCATATTCAAAAAATATCCGTAGAAGAGGTAATTGCGGCGGCAATGAAGGCAGAACCGCATTTGACTAAGTTGATAGAGAAGGTAATTGCCGAGGACAAAATATAGAAGAAATTGAAAGTTATACATAACAATTTGAGTTTGGAAGGTAGAGTGGCCATTGTGACTGGTGCTAGT
Source organism: Reichenbachiella sp. (assembly GCF_965233835.1). Lineage (GTDB taxonomy): Bacteria > Bacteroidota > Bacteroidia > Cytophagales > Cyclobacteriaceae > Reichenbachiella. The sequence goes on along the minus strand of NZ_OZ247585.1, from coordinate 3,602,824 downwards.
AAAGGTATCGGACTGGAGATAGTAAAATTGCTTTTGAGCAAAGGTGTGAAAGTGGCAGGATGGAGTCGCACAGATAATGATATTACAGATCCGAACTATTTGTTTATTTCTGTTGATGTAAGCGATCCTGAAAGTGTTGCTCACGCCTATAATCAGACGGCTGAAATGCTGGGGGAAGAAGTTGATATTTTAGTAAATAATGCAGGAATTGGTCATTATGGAAATATGGACGAAATGCCTTTCGAGCAATGGAAACAAATGTTTGATGTCAATGTGCATGGGATTTACTTTGTTTCGAATGCAGTCATTCCCAAAATGAAAGAACTGGATCGAGGACACATTATTAATATCGGATCGATAGCTGGAAAAAATCCGGTAAAAGGCATGGTAGGGTATGCTGGAACTAAGCATGCGGTTACTGGTATTTCTCATTCCATGTTTATGGAATTGAGAGACTTTGGAATAAAAGTGACCTGTATCTATCCAGGCAGTGTCAATACCAATTTCTTCGATGATATTGATGCCGTAGAGGCCAACGAAAACATGATGAGACCTCAAGATGTTGCGAGTAGTGTGGTTCATTGTTTAGAAACACATCCTAACTATTTGCCGGTTGATTTTGAAGTAAGACCTTTACGCCCAAAACCAACAAAATAAATTGAATTCAAAACTGCATTTCCTTTGTCGATAGAAGTACAAAATCTTACAAAAAGATACGGCGAGCAGAAAGCTGTGGACGGGATTTCTTTTGAAGCTCGAAAGGGAGAAATCTTGGGTTTTCTAGGGCCAAATGGAGCGGGTAAGTCCACCACCATGAAAATTGCAACTGGTTACATCGGTGCTACAGATGGTAAAGTCTTGGTAGGGGGGATTGACGTGAGTACTAATCCTTTAGGTGCTAAACAAATTACGGGCTATTTGCCTGAACATAATCCTTTGTATTTGGATATGTACATTCATGAGTTTTTAGCCTTTTCTGCAAAAGTGAATAAGATGAAAGCTGGCGAGATTAAATCGGCAGTGAAGCGAGTTGTGGAAATGTGTGGATTGACGCTCGAACAAAACAAAAAAATAGGTCAACTGTCTAAAGGTTATCGTCAAAGAGTAGGGTTGGCGCAAGCGCTATTACATGACCCCGAAGTATTGATTTTAGATGAACCTACTACAGGACTTGATCCCAATCAAATCCTGGAGATTAGGAAGTTGATCAAAGAAGTGAGCAAAAACAAAACAGTTGTTTTTTCCTCGCACATCATGCAAGAGGTAGAAGCTCTTTGCGATAGAGTAGTGGTAATCAATAAAGGCCAATTGGTAGCAGACAAACCTATTGAAGAGTTCTCTAAAGGATTGACTAATGAGGCCACACTACGCGTGGAATTCAAATCAGAGGTAGATACGGTTTTATTGGAGTCTATTGAAGAAATCAAGGGGGTTAAAACTCTGAGAGAGGGTATCTATCAATTGCAAGTAACCAACAGCGAAGAGGCTAGAAGCGCAGTCTTTAGATTGGCTGGTGAGAAAAACTTGCCACTCGTTGGGCTACAAGAAGAGGAAAGCTCTTTCGATGAAATTTTCCATTTACTGACAAAAGAGAAATAGATGCTGGCGGTATTTGTAAAAGAAATTAATAGTTTTTTGAATAGCCTGATTGCGTATATCGTGATTGGCGTATTTCTGACATCCATAGGTTTACTGATGTGGGTGTTCCCGGAAAGTAGTATTTTGGAATATGGCTATGCCGACATGAGTACTTTGTTCAATCTGGGGCCCTATGTGTTTATGTTCTTAATACCAGCGATTACCATGCGGTTTTTCTCTGAAGAAAAACGAACAGGCACTGAAGAACTGCTCATGACCAAACCATTAACTACCCTGCAAATTATTTTAGGGAAATACCTTGCTGGATTTTCATTGGTGGTGCTTTCGGTATTACCGACACTGATTTATTTCTACTCAGTATATGCCTTGGGCAACCCTGTTGGGAATTTGGACATATCAGGCACGGTGGGTTCATATATAGGACTCATTTTGTTGGGAGGTGTATTTGTGGCCATTGGGATATTCTCCTCTGCGCTTACAGACAATCAAGTTGTGGCCTTCGTATTATCTGTCTTTTTATGTTTCGTGCTTTATTCTGGCCTCTCATCATTGGCAACTATTGATGTATGGGGTGATGTGTCACTTTGGTTACAAGAGTTAAGTCTTGTGTTTCATTATGAATCGTTGAGCCGAGGGCTGATTGACATCGCCGATATAATTTATTTTATAAGTGTGATTGCATTGATGGTATTTTTTACTCAACTCAAACTGGACGCTAAAAAATGGTAAATCATAAGCGAATGGAGAGTTTATTGAGATTGGGCATTGGTATCCTGCTCATTGTGATTTTGAATCAACTGACTGGTTTGTTTCCTGCTCGGTTGGATCTTACTGAGGAAAAAAGGTATTCTGTAACTCCTGCTACGCGAGCCTTGTTGGATGATCTTCAGGACGTGGTTTATGTGGAGGTGTTTCTCGAAGGTGAAATGCCTGCCGGATTCAAAAGATTACGCAAGGCGATAGAAGAAACTTTAAGTCAATTCGACTATTACGCTGATGGTTTAGTGAAAGTGGATTTTATAGATCCATCATCGGCACTCAACGAAAAGGCACGCAATGAATATTTTCGTTCTTTGATTGAGCGCGGTTTGCAACCCACCAACTTGTCCTACAAACGTGACGGAAACAAAACGGAGAAACTGATTTTCCCTGGGGCGATTGTGAGCTATTATGGTCAGGAGGTGCCAGTGACGCTATTGAAAGGCAGTCAGTCTGCTACAGCCGAGGAAAGATTGAATCAGTCTATTGAAGGGCTGGAATATGAATTGGCGAATGCCATTCGAATATTGGCTAACGATAGGAAAAAAACTGTAGCCTTGATCCAAGGACATGGCGAGCCAGACAGTTTGAATTTGGCGGGATTGACCAATGCGCTGCTAGAAAAGTACGATGTTTTTAATGTAGATATGAGTACTGGAGATAAAGATTTGGGTCGATACGACGCACTGATTTTTCCCAAGCCAACTACAGCATTTTCTTCAGCAGAAAAGTATCAAATCGACCAATACATTATGAAAGGTGGGAAGACGCTATTTTTTGTTGATGCGCTTCGCGTAAATATGGATAGTGCCAGTGGAGAAGGCACATTTGCCTTTCCTTATGAAACTGGACTAGACGATATGTTCTTTAAGTATGGCGCTCGGATCAATAGAGATTACGTGCAGGATATCATTTGTGGAGAGTATCCGATTGTGGCGGGCAATATGGGCGACCAGGCTCAAATCCGGATGTTGCCTTGGCCATTCTTTCCAATGGTCAACAATTTTGGCAATCACCCGATAGTGAAAAACTTGGATGCCGTGTCTATGAAATTCGTTTCTACAATTGATTCGGTAAAGGCCGACGGAATCGAGAAAATTCCTCTACTGAAAACTTCGCAGTATTCCATGGTCAATCAGGCACCAGTCAAGGTGGCATTCAATGAGCTTCGAAAAAATCTTGACCCAGAACGGTTCAATCACGGGTCTAAAAATGTAGCCTATTTACTCAAAGGAAAGTTCACCTCTATTTATAGAAATAGAATTTTACCGAAAGAAATAAATACAAGTGGGTTCAAAGAATCTGGAGAGGAAACATCCATTTTGATTTGTTCTGATGGAGATATGATTAGAAATGAGTTTAGTCTGAAAGATGGAACGCCGATGGAGTTGGGGTTAAGCCCTTATAGCCAAATGAAGTTTGCCAACAAAGAATTCGTAATGAACGCAGTAGATTATATGCTCAATGATCAGGGCCTGATAGTATCTAAGAATAAGTCGTTTGCCATTCGTCCGCTGGACAAAGTAAAGGTGGCTAATGAGAAGTTGAAATGGCAGTTGATCAATTTGGTGCTTCCCATAGTTTTGTTGATTATATATGGTGCGCTCAGAGCCTATTGGAGAAAGAAAAAATACGCCAGCTTTAAGTGATTAGGAAATGACAAAAATCAAGAAACTTAGTTTTGTTTTTGTAGGGTTGTTGGTAATCTCCTTGCTGCTCATGTGGGCTGGAAAGAAGGATCGCGCGGTGTCGATTGACAAAAGCCTTTTCGCAGTTGCAGATACCACGTCGATGACTGGTATTGTGATACAATCAGATAGTCATGAAATTTCGATCCAACGTAAGGCTAAAGATTGGCGAATCAATGATGAATACAAAGCAGATCCTCAGCTCATCTACCTGTCTCAACGTATCCTCAATGCCGTTCAAACTCAGAGGCCGGTGAGTAAGTCGAATTTTGCGTCGATCAAAGATGAGTTAGAAGAAAAAGGTAAGCTTGTTGCCGTTCTACTTTCTACAGGTGAGGAAAGGAGATTTTACGCAGGAGGGAATGCAGCCAAAACAACCGCTTATTTTGGAAATGAAGATTTATCAAATATATATACGGTAGCCATTCCAGGTTACAAAAGTTACCTGTCTGGCATATTCGAACTTTCACTCAATCAGTGGAGAGACCGTGTATTGTTTGCTTCGAGTTGGCGAACTATTCAGGAATTGACAATTGACTATTCATCACCAGAGTTGAAAGATTTGAATATTTATTTTGAAAATCAGTTTTTAGCTGTGAATGGAATTCAAGCTTTGGATACGGCTGCTTTGATCAATTATCTACAGCCGTTGGAGTTTTTTCAATTGAATGACTACCTCAGTGCAGGTGCGTTTCCAAGGTATGATAGTTTGATGGGTGTGAACCCAATAGCACAAATTACTTTGAAGGATATCAATCAGGAAAATAATCGTGAGTTGAAGGTTTACCCTAAAATTGATGGCGAGAGATTCTATCTACTAACTAACCAGGCCAAAGAAATGATGGTGGTGGACGAAGGGCGTATGCAGCGACTGTTGGTTCAATCCAATCAATTTCAAAAGGAGTAACTGTTTGAGCTAGCCGTGAGCATTTCAATCAATATCAAAAACATGGTTTGCCCGCGCTGCATTTCAGCGGTGCAGCAGATTTTTGAACAAATGAAGGTAGAGCCTGATGTGGTCTATTTGGGGGGTGTTACCCTTTCGGAGGGACTATCTAAGAAACAACAGGTTGAACTAGACCTGCTCTTAGACCAAAATGGATTTGAACGCATAGGTGATGAAAAATCGAAATTGTTGGAGAACATTAAGGCTATTGTGATTGATAATATTCATCACCAAGATCATTTTAACCTGAATGTCAAATGGTCCGATTTTTTAGCTGAGCAATTGAACCACGATTATCACTATTTAAGCACACTATTTTCTTCTGTAACAGGTATCACGCTTGAGCAATACATCATCAAGCAGAAGATAGAAAAGGTCAAAGAGCTTTTGATGTATGACCAGCTTTCAACCAAAGAAATCGCCTTCAAGTTGGGATATAGTAGTGTAGCGCACCTTTCCGCTCAATTCAAAAAAGTGACAGGAATGACTCCAACTGTCTTCAAACAATCTCGTCAGTTGAATCAGAGGAAGTCTTTAGATAGCCTTTCATAATTATATAACACTTATTAGATATTCTGTAATAAACACCAGCACTGATTGATCGACCTTTGTATTTCTTATATTTAAGTTAGATCATGAAACATACATATCAGGTTACCGGCATGTCTTGTAATGGGTGCAAAACCCATGTAGAAGATTCTTTATCTAAAATTCCCCAGATAGAAAAAGCCGAGGTCAGGCTTAAAGAAGGTCTAGTAGAATTGGAAATGTCTGAACATGTGCCACTTTCGTTGTTGCAGGAGACCTTGGCTGATTCTCAGTATGATATATATCCTGAAGATCACAGGATGGAGGAGAAGAAATTGGCGCCTATGCCGGCTATCGGCAAAAGCAGTGTGTATTACTGCCCTATGCACTGCGAAGGAGATAAGACTTATCCCAAGCCTGGAGACTGTCCAGTCTGTGGAATGGATTTGGTTCCGGAGGTTTCAAAGGATAATGATGGCGAATCAGAAGAAGATCAATCTTATCAGAATCTCTTGAAAAAGTTTAAAGTAGCTACTGCATTTACCATTCCCATCTTTGCTATTGCTATGTCAGAAATGCTACCGAACAATTCTTTGTTCGAATGGATGTCTGTGAAGTATTGGAACTGGGTGCAAATGCTGCTGTCTATTCCAGTGGTTTTTTATGCTACCTGGATGTTCTTTCAGCGAGCCTATGTCTCCATTGTTTCGAGTAGGTATAACATGTTTACCCTGATAGGCATAGGAGCAGGAGTGGCTTGGTTGTTTAGCTTCTTTGGATTGCTATTTCCACAAGTATTTCCAATTGAGTTTCGTACAGCGTCGGGCAGTGTTCATATGTATTTCGAATCTGCCACAGTTATATTAACCCTTGTGCTTCTGGGGCAATTATTGGAAGCTCGTGCGCATAAAAAAACAAACAGTGCAGTCAAACAATTACTGGAGTTGGCTCCCAATAAAGCAATCAGAGTTGAAAATGGTGAGGAAGTTGAAATTTCTATTGACCATATCAAAGTAGGAGATATACTTCGCGTAAAACCGGGAGATAAAATACCGGTGGATGGCGAGATTACAGAAGGAGAGAGTGTGATTGATGAATCTATGATTACAGGCGAGTCTGTCTCAGTGCAAAAAAGGATCGATGATCAGGTGAGTGCAGGTACAATTAATGGCAAACAGTCATTTTTGATGGAAGCCAGAAAAGTGGGAACAGATACGCTACTGGCCCAAATCATAGACATGGTGAAACAAGCGAGCAGAAGTCGAGCTCCGATTCAAAAGCTGGCGGACAAAATATCAAGTTATTTTGTTCCGGCAGTGGTGGGAGTTTCTGTAGTTACCTTCATCGCGTGGTTGATTTTTGGGCCCGAGCCATCCATGGTCTATGCTTTGGTAAATGCCATCGCCGTATTGATCATAGCTTGTCCATGTGCTTTGGGGCTGGCTACACCAATGTCTGTGATGGTTGGCGTGGGGAAAGGTGCCGAGCTGGGCGTGCTGATCAAAGAAGCCGCTTCTCTGGAGAAAATGAATCAGGTAGATACCCTAATCATTGATAAGACTGGAACCGTTACAGAAGGCAAACCTTCCATGGAGGAGTTATTCGTGTTTGAGTTTGACAGAGAGAAATTGATAGGTGTATTGGCTTCAGTCAATCAACAAAGCGAACATCCTCTGGCAGAAGCCATCGTACGATATGCCAAGGATAAAAGTATTGAGGTGCAACAGGTTGATGAATTTGAATCTATTACAGGTAAAGGGGTGAAGGCCATTGTACAGGGAGCGGAAGTGTTGGTAGGAAATGACAAACTTATGGCTGATTATCAGGTGGATCTCAGTCAAGAGGTTAGCTATACGGCAACCAAGCATCAAGAACTAGGAAAGACGGTTTCATATGTGTCTTATAAGAATCATGTAGCAGGCGTAATTGTGATTGCTGATCAGATAAAAGAGACCAGTAAAGAGGCTATTCAGGATTTAAAGGATAAAGGGATAGATGTCATTATGATGACAGGTGATAATGTTTTGACGGCTAAGGCTGTGGCGGATGAATTGACTTTGGATGAGGTAGTTGCTGGATGCTTGCCTGAGGATAAGATGAAGCGCGTGTCGGCGCTCCAAAAGGAGGGTAGTGTGGTAGCCATGGCAGGAGATGGAATCAATGATGCTCCTGCGTTGGCTAAGGCTGATGTAGGCATAGCTATGGGTACAGGTACTGATGTGGCTATTGAAAGTGCAGCAATTACGTTGGTGAAAGGAGATTTACATGGAATTGTAAAAGCCAGAGCTCTGAGCGAATCTGTAATGCGCAATATCAGGCAAAATCTGTTTTTTGCCTTGGGCTATAATGGCCTTGGTGTGCCCTTAGCAGCGGGTGTATTATATCCATTTTTTGGTTTGCTATTATCTCCCATGATTGCTGCGCTAGCCATGAGTTTTAGTTCCGTTTCTGTCATTACAAACGCTCTTCGATTGAAGGCTTTGAAAGTTGGCTGAAATGAAATTTTGAGCACTCGAATTGCTAAGAAAAGCCTGTAGTTTTTTATTAGCATTTTATCATTAACTTTGGCTCAAACTTGGGGTGGCTTTGCCTCATTCAATTTTCTGAATCTACAAACTTTAAATATAGACTAGCGAATGAAATTTATAGTTTCTTCCTCTTACCTACTCAAACAGTTATCCGCCATCAATGGTGTTATCACTACTAATCCTGTAGTTCCAATTTTGGAAAACTTCCTGTTTGAAATCAATGATGGTAAACTGACCATAACCGCATCTGACTTACAAACTTCTATGATCACTGAATTGGAAGTTGAGGCTAAGGAAAATGGGAGCATTGCTGTTCCTTCTAAAATATTATTGGAGACGCTAAGAAATCTGCCTGAGCAGCCTGTGACTTTCAGCATCGACGAAGAAACTTATAGCATTGAAATCAATTCTGACAACGGTCGATACAAGTTGGCCGGTGAGAATGCCACTGACTTTCCAAAAGTACCGAACGTTTCTGATGGAAATGATGTAAACATCTCTTCGGATGTTTTGGGTAATGCTATTAATAACACTATTCTGGCAACCAGTAGCGATGAGTTAAGGCCAGCTATGACTGGTGTGTATTTGAACTTGTCTGATACGAATACTACTTTCGTTGCTACTGACGGACACCGTTTGATTAGATACAGAAGAGTGGATATTGCTGCGGATAATGGAGCAAGCATGATCATTCCTAGAAAAGCATTGACTTTGTTAAAGTCAACTCTGCCTAGTAGCAACACCAACGTAAACGTACAATACAACGTAGCCAATGCCTTCTTCAAGTTTGACGGCATTCACATGGTTTGCCGCTTGATCGATGAGCGTTTCCCTGATTACGAAAATGTAATTCCTGCCAACAATGACAATGAAATGATTATTGACAGAACTGAGTTATTAGGATCATTGAAGCGTATTGCTATTTATGCGAACAAGACAACTCACCAGGTGAGATTGAAAATTACTGGTAGCGAATTGGTGATCTCTTCTGAGGATCTGGATTTCTCTAACGAGGCGAACGAAAGATTGTCTTGCGATCATAATGGAGCGGATATCGAAATCGGATTCAATGGTAAGTTCTTAATTGAAATGCTGGCGAACATCGAGTCTACTCAAGTCTCTATGAAGTTCTCAGAGCCTAACAAAGCTGGATTGTTGTTCCCTGTAGATAAGGATGATAACGAAGATTTATTGATGCTAGTGATGCCTGTAATGCTTAGTAATTACTCGGCGTAGAAGCTTTCAGACTAATAAAAAATTAAAAAGTCCCGATGAAAATCGGGACTTTTTTTATAATCCGAAAATAAGGCAAGTTAATTGCCCAATGCTAATTTCTCTTTTTCATTGAGTTTGATGTAATTGAAGTCTTCCCAGAAATTTTCTGAGAATGACGAAGCTTGGTGAAAGAAGATGTCGTTTTTCGTCAAGGCTTCCGTTAGTTCTGGTTTGGTAGCAATGGTTTCAAAATCTGTAACGACTAACAACGCCTCAAAGGTTACAGCCTCACCATGCTGATCCCATTCTCCGAGGTAAGATACCCTGTGAATGTACCAGCTGTTATTCACTTCTTTATACTCCTCGGTCCATTTTACTTTTTTCCAAAAATTTTGACCTTCTAAAATGGGTTGATATTCCGTACGAATGACCGCCTTTGATTCAGAGTCGATATAGATAATCCCTCTACAGTCAGCTTTTTTAGTTTTTGGTTCAAAATTGATTTGAAATACCTCTCTACCATCGTACCACGTAAGCCCTTTTTTAGTGAAAGTGTAATGATCCAGTTTTTCTTTTTTAATAAAGCTATCTGTTCTTCTTGTGATTCCGTCGATCATGTCTGTAGCATGACCATTAATCAGAGGCATTTCGAGGGTGTCTAGTAAAGCGAATGTTTTCTTTCTTGTTTTTCGTGCATGTATCGTTGGCTTTTCTTTGCTATAAATGGTAGGGTAATAGATATCAAATATACCTTCAGCCAAATAGATGCAATCTTTACTGGTGCTAAGTGTTTCCTTATAATAGGAGGAAAGCAATTGATCAGAATATTCGTAGTTGATCTGGTGGTAGTTGTTGACATCCTTCAGTACCTGATCTGCTGTTACTACCACCACCTCTTCGAGCATTTCGGCTTTAGGAGTAAGCGTAACTGACAAATTAGTATTGTCTATGCCAAGCGGGATAGCTGCTGTTTCATAGCCTATAAATTTAATAAAGAGCATGTTTTCCGTTCGATGATAATTGATTTGGAATACAAATTCTCCCTGAAGATTAGTTGTTGTACCTGTATGATTATAAATGATGTTTGCAAAAGCCAGTGGTTCATTGGTTGACTGATCAATGACTTTGCCGGAAACTTTCAAGGAAGTTCCTTCTTCTAGGTTAGGAGGGTTGGCTTGAGATCCAATTGCTATCAGTAGCAATACGGATATTAGAACCAATCGCTTCATGGTTGTAGTATTCTTAGTGTCTAATAATTTATATTCTCTCGTAGCTGATTATTAGAATAATACCAATCCGATAGCTGGTGAATGGAGTAGCTAATTTAGTTAAAATAATACTATTTATAGTATTTATTGGTCGTACGTTAGACTACTATTCGTCGAAATTGTATTTATAGAATATTGCTATAATTCCATAAAATCATCAAATTGTGAAAAATCTAGGATTTTACCGCAAGATTATCAAAGATTGTTCGTGTCTGTGGGTCTGACGGTCTAGGAGCGTTTGGATCCACTATATTGCCCTGTGGATCAATAATGATAAATCTTGGAATTCCATCGATGGCATAGGCTTTCACGAATTCAGACTGCCAATCACTGTCTGCAAACAACTGGACTCCTTTGAGTTCTTTGTCTGCCACCATAGATTGCCATTTTTCAAAGTCTTTCTCCACGTCTATAGAAATACTTACAAATTCAATGGGTTGGTTGTGGTAGTCATTTTCCAATTGTTTCAAAGCTGGAATTTCTCGGAGACAAGGGCCGCACCAGGTAGCCCATACATCAACATACAAATATTTTCCGCTTAGATCTTGTAGGCTAACGGTTTCTCCATCAATGCTCTGATAAGCAAAGGAAGGAGAGGGCATACCCACATCAAGCTTTCTTATTTTTTCTATCTTATCGGTGAGCTTCGCCACGGTAGCGCTATCAGTACTAATGGAAACAATGCCGTTGTATATTGCTTCCGCATCTTCGTTGCCCGCTTCCACATCGTAGACAAAACTTGGAAGTAGTCCCTGTTTGATTGTAGAAGAGTTAATGTTTTTTATGGCTGCAAAAGCTTCATCAATTTGGCCTCGTCTAATCATTGTGCCAAAATGGCTTTGTAGTAAATTTTTATAGTTTCTTAAACTATTGAAATCGTTTTCGTTGTTTACATCAATTTCGGTTAAATGTTGATTGAAACCCGAAGCCACCTTGAAGTCGAAGTTTTTGGTAGCGAATTGGTGATAGTACTCATAGTTGATGAATTGAGTCTGGTATTCATAGGCTAGGTTTCTTTTTTCCAGTTCAATGAAATTCTGATCCTTAATTTCAGAAGAAGAGAGTAGCTCATTCATTTTAGAATTCCAACCTTGAACCGCGGAGACGAAATCAGATTCTTCTTTTGAAAAGAGCGTTTGAAAATCTACGGTTATCTCTTCGTCAAGTCTAGCTTTGTTCGCTAGATAATTATTAATATTGGTTCCCTTTCCTTCTCCACTGAAAGTTAATGTTTCATCAAACATCGGTTGATCAATCGAGAGATTTATAACAAATCCTCTATCCAGGAAGATGTTGGTCCTTTCTCTTCCTGAATAGAAAAGATAAAAGCCGCGGTCTAGTTTTAAGGTGTCCGAAAAGGTACCCTCTTCATTCAAGTCAATATCATAGGAGTAGTTGTCACTTTTTACAGTTACGTAAGAGCCATCTGTATTGGATATACTACCTGAGAATAACACATAATCAATTTTTTCAGCTGGCTGACAGGCCACTGAGAAAAGAGTTAGAACAAATAGGTAAAGTGAGTTGAGTTTATTGAGTTTGACCATGATCAGTTTTGTTGTTATATCGTAATATAGTTATTCTTTGGGAAGCTCAACGATAAACTTAGAGCCTTGGTTGGGAGTGCTTTCTACTTCAATTTTGCCGTTAAGTGCATTGACGTGATTCTTAACTAAATATAAGCCTAAACCTCTACCTTCCATATTTCCATCTAGTTTCTCATAGATTAGGAATAACCTATTTTCGTCAGCTTCAAGATCAATGCCTATGCCATTGTCACAAACAGATAGGATATAACTGTTGTGGTTTTCTTCAAAACTTATTTTAACCTTCGGTTGTACCCCTGACCTTCTGAATTTGATCGCATTGTCAACAAGATAGGATAGTATGTTTTTGATGAAATCATGGACAGACTTCAGTTGGGCGTCCGGTGCGATATCAAATTCTATTTGGACGTCGTTGTCCTCTATTACCCCTCGGAAGCTTACTAAAATGTCGTGTGCCATAGGGTAGAGGTCTATGACTTTACGGAGTTTTTTCTGTCCTTCTCTGACTGTTAAAGTCTGATTCAAATCTTTAATGATCTGATCCAAATTAACTGTGCTTTGTTCTATGAGGTTAAGAATTTCCAGATTATCAGAAGTAACCGAAGACTTATCAAAGATCTTAGTAAGCCCCATCATATTAGACAATGGGCTTCTCAAGTTGTGAGAGATAATGAAAGCAAATTCTTCAAGGTCTTTATTTTGCCCTTTGAGTGTCTCAATCAGGTTTGATTTTTCTTTTTCACTTTCTACTCTATCAGTAATATCTTGTACAATACCGTGAAGTTCGTTGCCTTCAATTAAAGAGTTTTGTTCTCCGATAAAGGTTGTGCCATCATTGCGCTGGAAGGTCATTTGGTAATCGGTAAGTTTTCCGCTTTCATTTAGCTCATCCAATAGCTCCTCCCGATCCACAGGATTGGCATAAAGCGCAAAACAATTTTGTTGGAGAAGCTCTTCTTCAGATTCGAAACCGAACATATCGACCATGGCTTGATTAACAAAAAGAAGTTCTCCTTTCACGTTAGATCTAAATATGGCTACCGGTAGGCTATCGGCTAGTAGATGGTACTTTTTCTTTTCCTGAAAAAGTGACTTTGAAATTTCTTTTTGGGTAGTGATATCCTGAGCTGTACCAAAGAGACTATTAGGTTTTTTGTCTTTGTCAAAAATGGCTCTGCCAGTAGCTGCTATGTATTTGATGTCTCCAGATTGGGTGCGAATGCGGTATTCCATTCTTCTTGAAACTCGACCATTCAAATGATCTCTCATCGATTGGTCGAACATCGATCTGTCCTCTTCGAAAATTTGTTTCCGAAGATGATCGATGTTAGGTCCCTGATCTTTAGGAATGTCGAAAATCGTATACATCTCATCTGACCAATAAACTTCATTGGTTCGGGTATTCCATTCCCAACTGCCGATCTTAACTTCTTGCTGTGCTTGCCTAAGCATGAACTTCAGGTTTTTGTTTTCCTGAAGTAATTTCTTGTTAGGTGGTATGCGCTGCTTGAATCGTCGGCTCCACGTGCCTTGATAAATTGAGTATACTCCGCTCCCTAGTATCAACATACCGAGCAGAGCACTCACAGTACTCTGTATTTCCATAAATGCTACTCTGCGAAACTGGTACAGGTGGATGTACATTTCGCATTTATTTAATCTAACCTTTCTTTCTCAAGCCTAATCTATAGTAAAAGAATATACCAGCCAAGAATTCAAAAAAAACTTTAAACTAAGCTTGAATAATTTTACTGTAACTATCTGATTGTCAGTCATAAAAAAGTATTATATTTTTTAAATTCTTTAAACCTATTGAAAAGGTGTAAAAATGATAGATTCGCAGATGCATAACTAACCTAATAGAAATGAGCAAATCAAGAATTATTGGAGTCATCTTAGCCTTGTTAGGTGTGGTGCTTTTTTCCGCAAAAGCAGTAATGGTAAAGTTGGCTTACCAGTATGATGTTGATGCGGTGTCTCTGCTGCTTTTGCGCATGCTGTTTGCGTTACCACTATACTTAGTAATTGCCTTTGTCAAACGACCTAAAGATCCAGAGGTTATGAAGCCTAAGGTCTATTTATGGATCATTGGACTGGGTGTTGTTGGGTATTATCTGGCGAGTCTTTTTGATTTTTTAGGTTTGCAGTATATCAAGGCGAGTTTGGAGCGGATTATCTTATTTGTCTACCCGACTATCGTGTTATTCATATCAAGAATATTTTTCAAGAAACTAATTACAGGGAGTCAAGTACTTGCCATTGGCCTCACTTATGTCGGAGTGGTATTGGCCTTTTCACTTGAGTTCTCACTAGAGGGAGAAGGGCTGTTTGTCGGAGCTGGACTAATTTTTCTAAGTGCAATCACCTATGCCTCTTATATAGCAGGAAGCGGATGGTTAATCCCAAAAGTTGGAGCAACAGTTTTTACCTCTTATGCTATGATTGTTTCTTGCATCTGCGTTCTTGTTCATTATAGTTTAGTAGGTGATTTCAACTTAATGAACTATGGTATGGAGGTATATGGATTAGGTTTTGCTATGGCAGTGCTATCTACTGTTATTCCATCCTATTTGGTTTCTTATTCTATCAAGATGATTGGAGCACCGAGTTTTGCTGTTGTGGCAAGTTTTGGTCCAATCTCTACTATTTTATTGGCAAGTTACTTTCTTGGAGAAACCATGCACTGGGCACAATGGGTTGGAACGGTATTGGTGCTGGTTGGGGTGTTCTTTGTTACAAAAAAAGACTAATATCACAAACATGATATTTGTCATAATTTCAGTTTGATGCTTTTTGCCAATTGGGTGTATATTTAGGTATTAGTAAATACCATAAAGTCTAAATGCTCCGTAAACTATTGCCTCCAGACGAATGGCTATTACCTGTAACGGTTTTAGTTGGAATGATTGTCGGTCTGGGATTTTATGTACTTCACTTATCTAAGGCAGTTTCGTATTTATCTGACGATCCGGCGACCTGTATCAACTGTCATGTAATGACTACAGAATATGTAACCTGGAATCACAGCGCACACCGCAATGTAGCTACCTGCAATGATTGTCATGTACCCCATGATAATGTTTTTAATAAGTATTATTTCAAAGCAAAAGATGGCCTGTATCATGCATCAGTGTATACACTCCGTGCCGAGCCTCAGGCGATAACTATGAGAGAACCAAGTGAACAGGTAGTTCAAAATAACTGTATTCGTTGTCATGCAGGTCAGGTGACGGATGCCAAAATGAGCGATTGGGTGGCAAGCCATGAAGAAAGTCGATTTGGGAGAAAATGTTGGGAATGCCATCGTGATACACCGCATGGGCGAGTGAAAAGTTTATCTGCTGTAGAGTTGAATATAGAACCCCTGTCGATCAAGCAGCAACAAAAAGAATTTATACCATCTTGGATCAAAGATCAACTGAAAAAGTAATCGAATATGTCTAAACCAAAAAAACGTCTCTGGTTATTGTTTGTCGCTACAGCTGTAGTTGCTTTCTTATTAAGTATGTTGGCCAACAGCATCATGAACAGAAAGGCAGAATCGAAATTTGCCTATGCTCCACAAGTGATTATTGGGGATAACGAACCTCGCAATGCCGTCTGGGGAGAAAATTTTCCTCGTCAGTATCAATCTTTCCTGCAAACGGCAGATACTTCGTTTGCCAGTTATCAGAATGGAAACAACATGACTGATATGCTCGAAAAAGATCCTAATTTAGTTGTGCTTTGGGCGGGGTATGGATTTTCTAAAGACTACAACGGGCCACGTGGACATTATTACGCGGTAGAGGATATTCAAAATACCCTTCGAACTGGTGGGCCTACCGAACCTGGCACCGGGCCAATGCCTGCTACTTGCTGGACATGTAAAAGCCCTGATATCCCAAGATTGATGAATGAAATGGGAATTGATGAATTCTACAAAGGCAAATGGTATGACAAAGGAGCTGAAGTGAACAATGCCATTGGTTGTGCGGATTGTCACAATCCAAAAACCATGAGTTTGAGGATTACTCGTCCGGCCTTAGTTGAAGCCTTTGAAGTACAAGGTAAAGATATTAATAAGGCCACGCACCAGGAAATGAGATCTTTGGTATGTGCTCAGTGCCATGTTGAGTATTACTTCAATAAGAAAATTCCTGACAAGGAAGGAATACCCTATTTAGTTTTTCCTTGGAAGAACGGATTGAGTGTTGAGGATGCGGAACAGTATTATGATGATATGGATTTTTCGGATTGGACGCACTCCATCAGTAAGGCTCCTATGTTGAAGGCACAACATCCAGGTTATGAGTTGTACAAAACTGGGGTGCATGCTAAGAGAGGAGTGTCTTGTGCCGACTGTCACATGCCTTATAAAACGGAAGGTGGTCAAAAGTTCACCGATCACCACATTAGGTCTCCATTAGACAATGTCACCAATTCTTGTCAGGTGTGCCACAGACAAGATAAGTCTGATTTGATTGGCGATGTGTATGAAAGACAGAAAAAAATAAAATTCAATGTAGAGGTGCTAGAGCAACAGTTAGTACTTTTGCACGTAGAAGCTGGCAAGGCTTGGGAGCTTGGCGCTACGCAAGAAAATATGGAGGATATCCTGATGGATATTCGGCATGCACAGTGGCGTTGGGATTACGCAGTTGCTTCTCACGGTGGGTCATTTCATGCCCCGGTAGAGGTAAGTCGTATCGTGGCTTCCGCTATACATATCGCTCAAAATGGGCGATTGAAGTTGGCTCGACTGCTCTCTTCTATGGACTACAATGAAGTAGTAGATATGCCTGACATTTCTACTAAAGCGAAAGCACAGGAGTACATAGGGTTGGATATGGAAGCGTTGGAGAAAGAGAAAGAAAATTTCAAAGAAACCATCATTCCTCAATGGCTCGAAGAAGCCAAGCAGCGAGAAGACAAAATAGGAGTCGAGACAGTTTCATTAAACGATTGAGTTGAGGAGAGGAATCTGATATAATGGTATTGAAATTTTTGAAACCACTGTTTTCAAACAAATTGACAACAGTGCTACTTGTTGCTTATGCTTTTACAATGGCATATGCCACTTTCTTAGAGAATGACTTCGGCACACAAGCCGTTTTGTCCATCATCTACAAAGCCTGGTGGTTTGAGGCCATCATGGTGTTGTTAGCCGTTAACTTTTTAGGGAATATATGGCGGTACAAACTGTATCGCAAAGAGAAGTTAGCCATCTTCACTTTTCACGTCGCATTTATCGTGATCTTGATTGGTGCATTTATTACTAGATATGCCAGTTTTGAAGGCTTGATGCATATCCGCGAAGGAGATTCTTCCAACAAGATCGTTTCTCAAGATCGGTATTTGATGATTGAAACCAAGAAAGGTGATGAGGTAGAAAAGTTTGAAAAGAAATTGAACTTGTCAGTTTTCAAACAGCCGGATTTGGTAGTGAATATGGGTGAAGCTGACGAAATCGAAATTGAACCTAAAGCTTTTGTGCCTCAGGCAGAACAGCAGGTAGTGGAGTCTGAGAATGGTTCAACGGTATTGAAACTGGTGACCACTTCTGGAGAAGGTAGAGAAAATCTCTTTTTGGCTTCTGGCGGTGCCTTGCTGATCAATAACTACCCGGTTACTTTTGATCGTCCTGTAGATGGTGCCATCAATATTTTCAGTAAAGGAGAGGAGTTATATATTCAGTCGCCTTTCGAAATGAACTTTATGGTCATGGCTACACAAAGTGCGGGTACTTTGCCAGCCGATTCTTTGATGCCATTACAAACAAGAGCATTGTACAGAGGAGAGAATACTCAATTCGTGATTCCTGAGGTGTATGAAAATAGCTCTATCGTCTACTTACCAGCCAAAGATCAGGAGAAAGGCAAGATGCTTGATGATTTACTTTTTGTAAAAATCAAATCAGAAGACCGATCTCAAGAAATTCTATTGAGTTCCTTTGATGGCAATTTTAGTGAGAAACAACATTTAGAAGTAGGGGATTATCACGTGGACATTAGCTATGGCCCTAAGCCCATAGAAATCCCATTCTCTATCGAACTGAGAGATTTTCAACTGGACAGATATCCAGGTTCGACCAGTCCATCTTCCTTTGCCAGCGAGGTGACCGTGATCGATGAAGACTCATCTTTTCCTTATCGCATTTACATGAACAATGTATTGGATCATAAAGGCTATCGCTTTTTTCAGGCATCGTATGATACGGATGCTCTGGGAACCGTCCTGTCGGTCAATCAAGATTATTGGGGAACAATGATTACTTACCTGGGCTACACACTTATGACATTAGGCATGTTACTGACATTGTTTGGGAAGTATTCTCGTTTTCAGACTATCAATAAGAAACTCAATGCCTTGAAAACCAAAAAAGCCATAGCAACAGTTTTGTTGGCTGTACTAGGATATGGTGCTTCCGCACAGGAAGGCCATAGCAAATTCAACTATGCCCAATCTCTCTTGACCAATGAAGCCAACAAGGACCATGCAGAAAAGTATGGAGAGCTGATGGTGCAGGATATGGATGGTCGGATCAAACCAATCAATACGTTGGGATCTGAGTTTTTGAGAAAGGTGCACGGGAAGTCTACATTCACAGTGAGTGATGGGGACTACACATCCAAACTCAATAGCAATCAGGTATTCTTAATGATGCACGTCAATCCATTGGTTTGGCAGCAAGTGCCAATCATCAAAGTGGATACTGATGGGGGTAAAGAAATTAGAGAAGTGATTGGGGAGCGTGACGACAAGTACTACTCGTTTATCGACTTTTTGGACAAAGAAGGCAACTATCTGTTGACAGATATGGTAGACGTGGCTAGTCGTAAAAAGCCGGCCGTACAGAATGCTTTTGACAAAGAGCTGATCAAAGTAGACGAAAGGTTTAATGTCTATTTTCAAGGTTTGACAGGTAATTACCTCAAGCTATTCCCCAAGGAAGGAGATCCGGCTAATACCTGGTACACAAGCAACTTTGAAGGGCAAACCTTCTCTGGCGAAGATTCGACTTTCGTAAGACGAATCTTACCGATGTACTATCAGAGTATTATGGAGTCGGTTCGCGAAAAGGACTGGTCCAAAGCGGATGAAGTGTTGGGGTACATCAAAAAATACCAAGACATCAAGGGAGCTGATGTGATGCCCGAAGAGAGCATCATCAAAGCCGAGTTGCTATACAATAAATTAAAGCTGTTCAATCATTTGTTTGGTTACTTGTGGTTGTCAGGAATTGCATTGCTTGCTGTAGCTATTCTTAAAATATTCAAATCAGAATCTAAAGGTGTCAACATTGCAAGCAGCGTGCTGACTGGTCTGGTGTTTGTACAATTTCTGGCCCTGACTTTTAACCTTGGCTTACGCTGGTATGCTTCAGGTCACGCACCCTGGAGTAATGGCTACGAAATGATCATATTAGTAGGGTGGGGCTTGCTTTTCTTTGCTTTTATATTCTACAAGAAATCGAATTTTGTGGTGCCTTTGGGGGCGTTGTTTTCGGGTACACTGTTGTTTGTGGCCTTTCTAGATTGGTTGAACCCTGAGATTACAAATCTAGTACCGGTATTGAAGTCTTACTGGCTCAAAATCCATGTAGCTATCATTGTAAGTAGCTATGCGCCACTGGGATTGTCCGCGCTGCTAGGTCTGATGACTTTGATTTTTATGATCATAGACAAAAAGAAAAATATCAAAATTGATATCAGCATCAAGGAGATGACTTACATCAATGAGATGTCTATGACTATTGGCTTGTTCTTATTGGCTATTGGTACCTTCTTGGGTGGTGTTTGGGCTAATGAATCCTGGGGCCGATACTGGGGCTGGGATCCGAAAGAGACCTGGGCGCTGATTTCTGTGATTGTGTATGCAACGGTGCTTCACTTACGTCTGATTCCGAAATTGAATGATACCTATGTATTCAATACGGCAAGTGTCATTGCTTTCTTCTCGATCATTATGACGTCTTTCGGCGTGAATTACTATCTGTCAGGCTTACACTCTTATGCCAAAGGTGATCCACTACCGATCCCTACTTTTGTCTACTACACCGTAGCCATTATACTAGGGATTTGTCTATGGGCGTATTTTGCTAGGAGGAGGTATCAGAAAGGATAGTATATAATGTAAATAAGTGTAATTAGTTATACTTACATAAATGTTATGATCGACATCTTCAATTAATGATTGCAAATTATGAAATCAATAAATACTTTAACCATTCTGTTAGTTTTTAGTTTTGAAACTTTTTCACAAGTATGTGATTGTAATCAATTTAGTGGTTCAGGTATAACAACAGGAGGAACAGACACCTATTATTGGAGAATAAATCGAGCAGGATCAGGTGAATTCAATGAAAGTTTACTTTTTTCTACTAAGAGAACTGGAACAGAAGATACCAAAATGATACTGTCTAAAAATGGGGAATTAGGAATTGGAACAACAAGTCTCACTTCAGGATATCAACTTACAGTCAATGGTAATGTTCATACTAAAGGCACCTTAGCAACATCTGGTTCTGGTATAACAACAGGCGGAATTGGCACCTATTATTGGAGAATAAATCGAGCAGGATCAGGTGAATTCAATGAAAGTTTACTTTTTTCTACTAAGAGAACTGGAACAGAAGATACCAAAATGATACTGTCTAAAAATGGGGAATTAGGAATTGGAACAACAAGCCTCACCTCAGGATATCAACTTACAGTCAATGGTAATGTTCACACTAAAGGAACCTTAGCAACATCTGGTTCTGGTATAACAACAGGTGGAATTGGCACCTATTATTGGAGAATAAATCGTGCGGGATCTGGTGAATTCAATGAGAGTCTGCTTTTTTCAACGATGAGGGGCTCAGGAACAGAGGATGTTAAAATGATATTGTCTAAAAATGGGGAATTAGGACTTGGGACCACGGATACTTTTGGCTACCAGCTAGCCGTTAATGGGACAATCGGGGCAAAAGAAGTAAAGGTAGAGTCAACAAGTGAATGGCCTGATTATGTTTTTGAAGAGCATTATGACCTCAGAAGCTTAGAAGAAACAGAAAAATTCATAACTAAGAATAAGCACCTTCCCGAAATCCCAAGTGAAGTTGAAGTAACCGAGAATGGCATCAAGCTCGGAGAGATGAATGCCAAATTTCTTCAAAAGATTGAGGAGTTAACTCTTTACCTAATCGAGCAGAACAAGGAACTAAAGTCCGCCAACATGAAGATCGAAAAGCTTCAAAAAGAGGTTTCCGCCTTGAAAAACGAATGAAAAGATCATAACAAACGCTCATACTCCATATGCATTTGAGTTCTTCAGTTGCTGCCCTTGTTGGTCTTGTTACCAACAAGCCGCTACCGTTAAGTTGACTTCGGAAGTTTGTTGGAGATAGTTCATAAAGACAATTGTAAATGATCTTTAGTCCTCACTATCCTTCTTTTCAGTAGCCGCCAACTTAGTAGGCTGATAGGCCGACTTCTTCAATTCATCTAGATGCAAGCGGTCAATGGCCTGTACGGATCGGAAGTTGAGTCGCTCGAATAGTCCGTAGTTCTCCACGATCTCCTTAAACTTTTCATCCTTGTTGTAAGTGATGAGGTAGTAGAACTGGAGAAGCACTTCCTGTTCGGTCAGATGTGGCTTGATGATGTTGATGTAGAAGTTAGGGTCTTTACTTTTCTCAGCCACTAAATAGATCAGTGATTTGTAGCTTTCCATATAGTGCGAGATGGTATTTCTATAACTGTCGTACACCTGTCTGAAGCACGTTTCGAAAGCTTCTTCATCCAAAATTTCAGAGCTGCCATCTTTCTTTCGTCTTTTCTTGGTGTCATTTACTGCTTTGGTAAATGCCTTGTACATGACGTCAAAGCCATTGCCCGTTTCTTGAGACTCTATTCGAGAAGAAGCCGAAAGGTGGAATTCTAGCAGTTGAAAGAAGGTGTTTTCAAATTGTTGAATTTCTATAGTTCTGGACTGACTGTCCATGATCTTTCTGGTTTCAAAAAGCTCCTCACGTTGGAGTTCTAGCTCTTTACGCTGGTAGATCAGTGCCAGGTAGAAAAGTATGACGCCCGCCAGTGCCCAAATGGGTCCTACGATGCCGCCGAAGAATTCTCCCATCTTACTGAGCGATTCCAAATTTGAAAGCATATCACTGCTGAGTACATTGAGTTTTACAAACACAACATAGGCAACAACGAACCCAAGCAGGACAGACAGCAAGGTGGAGAAGCCTAGAAATTTTACAAAATATTCACGTAGTTTGGTTCGCTTAGATGTCATGATTATACAGCATTTGGCTTGTCTGCTAAAGTACTAGATTACTTTTAATTATGTGCAAGGATTAGTGTCTGCATAGCCAGCGGATTTGATTGGAATATTTATTAAGCTGGACTTTAATTAGTTTACATCGAATAAGCGAGAGATATGAACGAAATCTCATTGCGAGTATGGCTATATTTCACTAGATTACTATCACTGGCTATGGGATTGATTCTATAGACTAGATCCAAATAGTCAGGTCTAGTCCCTTTGATCATGAAGAAATTATTACTGATTTGTGTAAGTCTAATTATTGTTTCCACCAACCTTTGGGGGCAATCCAAATCTGACCGGATAGATACCACCAACTATTACAGCTTTCATATCAACTATTGGCTCAATATGCACCATTTTCTATGGACAGAGGCTTTTTTGAATATTAAGGCAGATAGTTCCATTGTGAATTATGAGTTCCCTCTATCTGATCAGACTAAAGTAGATGGTGCCATAGATTACTATAGAAAGGAACTAGTAGGAAAGGATCTGAGGTACAATGAATACATGTCTGATTTCAAACAATGGATTACAAACCCCAACACAAGCCTGGACCGTATACCCAAGAAGTTTGCGACACATATGGATGTATTGATAGGGTTTGATTCATACTACCAGAGATATTTTTGGCCCAACCAGCGCAAAGAAGTCTTAAAAACATTTTCAGAGAATATTGATTTGATTCGAAAAACAGAAAATGAATTTGTAGATCGAATCACCAAGTTGACACGTCACTTTTGGCAGTTTGACCCTCCACAAGTGAGAGTGGATCTTAGCTATTTTGCAAAGACTACAACCAGAAGGTTTGATACTCGTCCGTACACTACAATATTTCCGACCCATGTGGTAATGAATGTAGTAGGAGAGAACGACATAAAAGGTAATTGGCTTGAATTACTCTATCATGAATCTGCTCATGGTCTTATCCTTGGAAACTCATTCTTTGTTGCCGGAACGATCAAAGACTTGGTAGAAGCGGAAAATTTGAGAAGCCCAAGAAGTCTAGAGCACGTGTACTTATTTTATTTTACTGGCCAGATCACAAAAGACTTGCTTAAAAAGCAAGATATAGATTACCCCGAAACATACATGGAAAGAGGAGTGTATGAAGAATATTTTCCGTTGTTGGAAAAGTATCTGGCTCCATATATGAATCGCAAATCTACTTTGTCAAATGCAACCAGGGATTTTTTGAAAGAGTGGAAAAGAACACAGCAGTAGATTGAAAGCACCAATATAAAACCAAAAAGGGTGCTGAAATCACGAAGACTTCCGCACCCTCTTCAATGTACCTAAGCCGAAGCCCAACTACACTGCCAAACTACTGTCCAAAGCCATTTAATGTTGCAGATCAACCAAGGTCAACCTGTCCGCTTAATACCTCTCTGAAATTCGATTTAATTTGACGTATCTCCTTAAATCTTCCCTTCTTCGAGATTGTCTTTCGACTGACTTTTTTCCCTTATTTGGTAATTCTAAGGTAGAAACTAAAACATCTTTGTACAATAAATTGGGCTATCTCTTATCCTCAACTTTCCCACGCGATATGCACAGGTTTTGCACATATGGGATATAAAGCATTCTAAGGCAGTTATTTATTAGTGACTAGCAATTCACGATCATTATTCAGCAGAACTGGGGTTCCAAAGCCTAATTCATTCAATCGATCCAGTTGTGTTTTGGCATCACCTACCACCAACCAAATCATTTGATCTGATTTAAGATAATCGTTGGCTAAGGATTTGATTTCCTCAAGAGTCATGTTTTCTACCACTTTTCGCTGCTGAAGCACGTAGTCGCTAGGCCAGTCATAGGTACTTATATTTTCGAGCATTCTGAGTTTTGCTCTGGCAGTTTCAAAGGCTCTGGCATTTCCCTTCACCATAGAACTTTTGGTTGTTGCTAAGTCTTCATTCAAGAATGACTCACCATAGGTCTCTAAAATTTGTTTGACTACTTCCAAAGACTCAAGAGTTACATTACTTCGGACGCTGCAGTAAATAAGAAAAGGCCCTTTGTCTAACCCTCCTTGAAATTCTGAATCAGCATGGTAAGTATATCCTTTTGCTTCTCTTAATTCTTGTGTCAACCTTGAGGCAAAACCAGAGGCCCCCAATAGGTAATTCATTACCTGAGCTGGAAAATAATCTTTGTCTAAAGAAGATAACGATGGGTAACCAAGTCTCAGGTGGGATTGCTTGGCATCCGGAACATCATAAAAGAATACCGTACTTTGATCAGGAATATTTAAGGCAGGCAATGCTGGAATAGCTACCGTTTGGGCTGGCCATTTTTCGGCTAGTGATTGTAAGGCTTCTTGAGCGGAGGATTCGCTTACATCGCCTACTATATGCATGACCGCGTTTGATGGTGACAGCAGTTGGTAATATGCCTTAAGTTGATCCATGCGCATATTTTCAATGGATGCAGCAGTACCGAAAAGGTTATTTGACAGAATATGCCCTTGTCCATAAAACAAAGAGTCAAATTGGTTGTCAGCTATTTGGCCAGGTGAAGCGGCGTCTTGTTGAATCCAGCTAATCACTTCTTGCTTATACAGTCCTAGCTCTTTTTCATCCCATCGTGGGGATACCAATATTTCTTCTACCAGAGCTAAAGTTTGTTCGAAATTCTTGGCCAACGCAGAACCTGAGATTCGGATACTTTCCTTTTGAGCAGAAATGTTCAAGGTCGCACCTAGCAGTTCTATTTGTTGCTCTAGTTCTTGTGGGGTTTTGTTGGCTGTGCCTTTAGTAAGTAATCCGGCTACCAAATTGGCTGCTCCTAAATTTTGAGGAGTTTCTAGCATTTGCCCTCCTTTAATTACGAGGTTGAAATCTACTACCGGCACTTCGTTGTTTTCAATGCCAAATAGTTTTAGTCCATTGGTCAGTATTGCTTTCCAAACTTTGGGAGGAGTTATTCTAGGGTCCTCTGCATATGGAGGCTCCTTAGTTCTGTCAAAGGTAGAGGGAGTCTTTTCATAAGTTGCCTCGAGGGAAGAATCAAACGTCTCTTCCGAACCTTGGGTAATAGTTTCTTCTACCACTTGGGCTTGTTTGGAGTTTTCTAAAGCCAGACTCAATTGTCCTCTAGGTACAAAACTGGTGGCTACGAACGGTTTGTTTTTGATGTACTTTTCATAAACTCTTCTTACATCTGTTTTATTCACTTGTAAGGTTTGTTCCAAGTCTTTAGTTATAAATCCGGGGTCATCAGCAAAGATGTTATACTGAGCAAGATAAAAGCTCTTAGCTACCACACTGGAAATGCTTTTATAAAAATCAGCTTCTTGCTGAGCTTTAATCCTCGTAAGGTCTTCATCTGAAATGCCCTCTTTTTCAAATTTTTCAAAGCCTTCGTTGATTGCATCAAGTACATCATCGAGATCTACTTGATCAAATCCTGTTACGTTGAGGTATACTTCACCAGCAATCTCAGCACCATAGGAATACATAGCCGTATTAGAAGTTAAGTTTTTCTCCTCCACGAGCACCTGGTACAAAGGAGCACCTTTACCTTGAGATAAATAATCACATAATACCTCTAGCGCATAACTATCAGAATGATAGATTTCAACTCCCGGCCAAATGAGCGTAAGCTCTGGAAGGTTGGCAAAATTGTCTTCATGATAAACTCTGATGGTATTGTCTAGTTGTGCTGGTTTGGGTTTGATAGGTGATACAGGATCGCCGGATGGGATTTCATTAAAGTACTTTTTCACCCAATTCTTAGCTTGTGCAGTATCAAAGTCTCCGGCTATTACAAGGGTTACATTGTTAGGCGTATACCACTTGGCGTAAAATTCCTTGACATCCTCTAGTGTGGCATTCTGTAGATCTTCCAGAGAACCGATTACTTGCCAGTTGTATGGATGATCTTCAGTGTACAAGTTTTTATTGGCTACATAATAGGTATGACCATAAGGCTGGTTGTCCACGCGCTGACGTTTTTCATTTTTCACCACTTGTTTTTCTTTAGCCAATACAGGTTCGGTGACTGTATTGATAAACCAACCTAGTTTGTCAGCTTCTGCCCATATCATTTTTTCCAATGCGTTTTTCGGAACAGTTTGATAATAGTTAGTACGATCGCGATTGGTGCTGCCGTTGGCTCCAGAACCACCAATTCTGGCGCTCATCTGATCCAGACCACCTTTGCCAAGATTTTCAGATTCCAGAAAAAGTAAATGTTCGAATAGATGTGCGAATCCTGTTCTACCGGTTTTTTCTCTTGCAGACCCTACATGGGCTGTTAGCGACACGGCGACAACAGGATCAGATTTATCAATGTGAAATATGACATTCAATCCATTGTCTAGCACAAATTTTTCATAATTTACGTCTAGTGGAGGATTTGTTTCGTTTACTTCTGGTTTACAAGAAATTAGGAGTAGGAATAAGGCGAAGGCCGTTATGTTTTGTAGCATGACTTTTTTGAGTTTGGAATAAGAAAATTACTTCTAATTTTCGATAGTGTTGGACTTATTATTAGGATGGTGAAATAGTTATAGGAATGGATATAAGAGAGTTAGGTTTTACGGAAGAGATGAGAGGGTTCGGAATTGAACAAGGGTTAGACACTTTTGAAATAGGCCGTGTAGTTTCCGAGCATCGTGAGCGGTATGCTGTAATCTCAGATAAAGGATTGTTTGACGCAGAGCTATTAGGTAATCTGAGGTTTACTGCTGAAAGCAGAGAAGACTTTCCTGCGGTAGGAGATTGGGTGGCCCTGTCTCCATATGACGAAGACAAAGCCTTGATTCATGGTGTCTATCCAAGGCATTCTTTGCTGGCAAGACAGGCTGTCGGCAAGAAAAGTGAGAAACAGATCATTGCTGCCAATATTGATGTTGGACTCATTGTGCAAGCTGTCAATCGTGATTTTAATATCAATCGCCTGGAAAGGTATTTAACTATTTGCCATGCAGCGGATATCGAACCTGTTGTGGTTTTGAGTAAAGTCGATTTACTTAATGAAAAAGAACTGCAGCCAATGTTGGCCGATATTGAAAGTCGCTTGAAAGGAGTGGAGATTATTCCGGTGAGTAGTCAAATAGCGGCTGGTTATCAGAAAATCGTTGAGTTAATACAGAAAGGAAAAACTTATTGTCTGCTGGGGTCCTCGGGAGTGGGCAAATCTACTTTGCTCAATCACCTTTCCGGACAAGAGCAGATGCAGACTGGGGAGATTAGTGAAAGTATTGATCGTGGAAAGCATGTTACTACTCATCGGGAGTTGGTGGTGCTTGAAAACGGCGGTATATTGATTGATAACCCAGGCATGCGAGAAGTAGGTATTGCTGATTCATCTGGAGGGTTGGAGATGACATTTGATGAAATTCAAGAGTTGTCAAAAGATTGTAAGTACAACGATTGTACCCATTTGCATGAGGAAGGGTGCGCGATTCTGAAGGCCCTAGAGGATGGCGAATTAGATCAGGATTCTTATGATAACTATCTCAAGATGTACAAAGAAAGGATGTATTTTGAAACCAGTGCGGAGGACAAGAAAAGGAAGGATAAAGGCTTTGGTAAAATGATGAAGCAAGTGAAGAAGGCTCGCAAGCAGAATAAGTACTAGGAAGATTATTTACCAAGCCATGAGGAAAGTAGAAGTAACCCTAAGAATAAATGCCAGACCCGAAAAGATTATCAATGCTTTTGTAGATGCAGATCGGCTGAGGGAATGGTGGCAAGTAGAACAAGCTTTGATTGAGCCAAAGGAGGGTGGAGTTTATACATTAGTTTGGCAAGTTTCAGCCAATGGAATTGGCTATGTTTCAACAGGACAAATAGCTTCTTATGATTCATTGAAGGAATTGAGGATAGAAAACTTTGTTTACCTCAATCCAGAAAAGCCACCATTAGGTCCGATGAGTTTGACAGTACGTGCAACATCAATTGAAAGCGGAAGTGAACTTTACCTCTGTCAGGATGGCTATGGCATAGGAGAGGATTGGGATTGGTATTATGAGGCAGTAAAGCAGGCATGGCCTGAGCTGTTGAATGCCTTCAAAACTTATATGGAATCTTAATACACTAATTTATTATGCATGCATAATAAATTAGTGTATTTCTTTCCTCAAGTCAACTTAATCCATTAAAATTAAGGTTAGGCATTTAACCCAATTGACAGATCATGGCTCACGACAAGTATCCACATCTTTTTGCACCGTTAGACTTAGGATTTACCACATTGAAAAATAGATCTCTGATGGGATCCATGCACACAGGATTGGAGGAGACTAAAAATGGCTACGAACGTATGGCCACTTATTTTGGTGAAAGAGCAAAAGGGGGAGTTGGGCTGATTGTGACTGGTGGCGTATCCCCTAACCGACAAGGTTGGGTAGCTCCTTTTTCTGCACGAATGACTAAGACCATTCATGCCAAAAAACACAGGGTTGTCACAGAAAGAGTACATGAATATGATGGAAAGATTTGTATGCAAATCTTGCATGCCGGTCGATATGGGTATCATCCCTTGAATGTAGCACCTTCTGCTATCAAATCTCCAATTACTCCATTCAAGCCGTTTGCGCTATCCGAAAGAGGTATACGAAATACTATAAGCGACTTTGCTAGATGTGCTTCATTGGCCAAAGAAGCTGGCTATGATGGAGTGGAAGTAATGGGTTCCGAAGGTTATTTGATCAATCAATTCATCGCGCAACATACGAACAAGAGGAATGATCAATGGGGAGGGAGTTATGAAAATAGAATGCGATTTCCGATTGAAATAGTGAAGGCTGTGCGTCAGGCAGTAGGGGAAGATTTTATTATTATCTACCGCTTATCCATGCTAGACTTAATCCCACAGGGGAGTGAATGGTCAGAAGTGGTGCAATTAGCGAAAGAAATTGAAAAGGCAGGAGCCACCATTATCAATACTGGTATAGGTTGGCATGAGGCTAGAATCCCTACGATTGCTACTATGGTGCCAAGAGGTGCGTTTACCTGGGTGACTAAGAAAATGAAGGGGGAGGTCGATATACCCTTGATTACCACGAATAGAATTAATAAACCAGATGTGGCCGAAAAAATTCTAGCTAACGGCGATGCGGATATGGTGTCGATGGCGCGCCCTTTTTTGGCTGACGCTGATTTGATTGTTAAATCAGAGCAGGGCCGAGAAGATGAGATCAATACTTGCATTGGCTGCAATCAGGCTTGCTTAGATCATGTATTTAAAAATCAACTATCTACATGTCTTGTAAATCCTAGAGCTTGCAAAGAAACCGAGCTGAATTATTTGCCAGCATTAGCTAAAAAGAAAGTGGCTGTTGTGGGTGCTGGTCCTGCTGGATTGGCCTACTCAACTATTGCCGCAGAACGTGGCCATGAAGTGACCCTTTATGAAGCTTCCAGCGAAATAGGTGGGCAATTCAATATGGCTAAGAAAATTCCCGGCAAGGAGGAGTTCTATGAAACTTTAAGATACTTCAATAAACGAATTCAATTGACTGGCGTAAATCTCCAGTTGAATACAAAAGTAGACGCCAAACAATTAGCTGCCGAAGGATATGATCAGGTGATTGTAGCCACTGGAGTGAATCCAAGAAACCCAGGTATAGATGGGCAGGATCATCCTAAAGTCCTTTCTTATATTGATGTATTAAAACATGAAAAACAGGTAGGTGATAAGGTTGCGATCATTGGTGCCGGGGGTATAGGTTTTGATGTAGCGGAATATTTGAGTCAGGAAGGTGAGAGTCCAAGTTTGAATATTGAAGACTTTATGCATGAGTGGGGGGTGGATATCAAAAATGAGCAGAGAGGAGGTTTGGTGGAGCCAGAAATGCCAAAAGCCAAAAGAGAAATCACCATGCTGCAACGATCGGAAAGTAAAATGGGAGCTAGGTTAGGTAAGACCACCGGATGGATTCATAGAACTACACTGAAGCATAAGCAAGTGAAAATGATCACTCATGTTACTTATAACAAAATCGATGACGAGGGATTGCATATCACGATCAAGGGAAAAGAACAGCAGGTGTTGCCTGTAGATCATGTCATCTTATGTGCAGGCCAATTACCAGAAAATTCGTTGGTTTCCGAATTAGAAAATGAAGGAATAAATGTTGCCAAAATTGGCGGTGCTGATGTGGCTGCGGAGCTAGATGCTAAACGAGCTATTGATCAGTCAAGTAGGTTAGCAGCTAAGCTGTAACTCCTACTTTTCCTTTACAATGTACTTTTGCTTAGAAACTTTCTTACTTAGTTTTTTGGCAAATTTTTCAATGCTCTTTTCAACTTCGCGAGGATCAATTCTCATAACAATGTCATCAGTCATCAATTGTTTGTCGCTACTTATGTGGTAAATGTCTGACTGGATTTCAATTCTGCTAGAAGATACAGCGTCGAAGTAGTTACCATAGGCATAGTCACCCCAAGAGTAACTTTGACCTCCGGCGATCACTACGCCACTACTGTTGGCTGAGGTGAATCCTGCACCGGTATATTGGGAGCGCTGATTATAAGAATAGCTATTCTCCTCTTCTAGATCTACCAATCGAACCACAAGTACTCCATCCGCACCATGTTTTTCACATACGGCGAGCACTTCCTTCTTTGTTAGACGTTCTGAACTTACTAATCTCGTATTATGACTACTTTTTGTCGAAATGCCGTAATCACCTAAATCGTATCCAAGCTCATCTTCAAGGGTTACTCTATTGTCTTTGGTTCTAAGCAATACAATGACCAAAAGCTTATTGATTTTTACATCGGTTTGGGGTTCCCTTTTTACTACTTCAAGTGTTGGGTTGTGTGCCCAACTTGAGTGGAAAGCCAACGTAAGTGCCAATAGGCTGATCAAGATTTGCTTGGTAGAATTCATCATTGTTTTTCAAATAAGTCACAATATTAGTCAAAGCCTTCCATTCCCAATGACTAATTGGTGAAAATGTCATTATGCGGTCAGTATACTGGCATATATGGTGAAAATGTTTTGGTGAAAAAAGATTAACCTTTTAGCACGATTACGTATAACTTCGGGCAACTAAAGTGACATAGTAATATGAGAGAGATTTTTGCTGAAGTACTTACCATTGGTGATGAGATTTTGTACGGTCAAATACTGGATACTAATACCAAGTGGATTAGTCGTGAATTAGATGATATTGGAATTAAAGTAAGACGCAAAATATCCATTGGAGATAAGAAACAAGAGATTCTAGATGCGTTGGATGAATCATTAAAAAGGTCCGATATTGTTTTGATTACTGGTGGTCTGGGGCCAACTAAAGATGATATTACTAAGAAAACTTTGGCAGAATATTTTGATGCAGAGTTGGAGCTTAATGCAAGTGCGCTCGAAGATGTTGAAGATATTTTCAGCCGGTTTGGGAAAGAGGTTACAGAAATCAACAGACAACAAGCCTTTTTGCCAGAAGGTTGTAAAAAAATAAAGAACGAAAGAGGAACTGCCCCAGGGATGTGGTTCGAAAAAGATAAAAAAGTAGTGGTGTCGATGCCTGGAGTACCATTCGAAATGGAGGCCATGATGTCTAAAACCATTTTACCTAAACTTAAGAAGCACTTCACCCTCCCAGTGATAGTTCATAAAGTCATTAAAACCATAGGCATAGGGGAGTCATGGCTAGCAGAGGAGATTAGCGATTGGGAAGATAGTTTACCGGAACATCTTGCTTTGGCTTACCTTCCTGGAAAAAGTCAAGTACGCCTGAGATTGACTGGGGTAGGAATTGATCGTGAAATTCTGGAAACTGAAATGGATCAGCAAATTGAGTCTGTATTGCCTGTGATCAAACCCTATGTGTATGGCTTTGGCGATATTCAGATTGAAGATGCGGTGGGTGAAATGCTGAAGATTCGGGAGCTGAAAATAGCGACTGCTGAAAGTTGTACAGGGGGCTTTTTAGCGCATCGATTGACATCGGTCCCAGGGAGCTCAGAATACTATTGGGGATCTGTGGTTTCCTACCATAATGACATTAAAAAAGGTGCCCTAGAAGTAAGTCATAAAACCCTAGATGCGTATGGTGCAGTGAGCGAAGAAACGGCTACTGAAATGGCTGTTGGGGTGAGGAAAAAGTTCAAAACGGACATAGGAATTTCCACCACGGGCATTGCAGGACCGGATGGAGGCACAGAAGAAAAACCTGTGGGTACTGTTTGGATGGCAATATCCTTTGGAAAAAATGTAGTAACACGAAAAATTCAGTTACCCGGAACCCGGATTCTCAATATAGAATACACAGCGATTCATGCACTCAATTTTCTACGTCAAACCCTTGATAAACAGTGATTTTTAGCTTTAAATCAAGTAACTTAGCGGCTAATTAGACCCGAAAACTGTAATAAAACATTATGGCCTTAGTAGAAATGGTAATGCCCAAGATGGGCGAAAGTATCATGGAAGGAACCATCCTTTCATGGCTTAAAAAAGTGGGAGATACGATCGAGCAAGATGAGTCTGTTTTGGAAGTAGCTACTGATAAAGTGGATACCGAAGTACCTTCTACTCATGCAGGTGTATTGAAAGAAATTTTAGCCAACGAAGGCGATGTAGTAGAGGTGGGTAAGCCTATCGCTGTGATTTCCACTGACGGTGCAGATGTTCCCGCTCCAGTAAAGCCTGAGGCAGAAGTAGTGGAGAAAGCTGAGGCTTTAGTTGCAGAGGCAGTAGAAGCTCATTCTGCAAGTGCGCCCACTTCAGCACCAGTCTTAGAAAAACCAACATCTGGAAGGTTCTACTCTCCACTAGTATTGAATATCGCTAGAGAAGAAGGTATTCCAATGGCGGAATTGGAGGCCTTGCCTGGTACCGGCAAAGAAGGGAGAGTGACCAAGAAAGATATACTGGCTTTCGTCAAAACAAGAAAATCTAATGGAGCACCTGCACCTGTAGCAACTCCAGCGGCTTCGAATGGTGCTGCGCCATCTAAACCGGCCTCTCAGCCAGTAGCAGTTTCATTTTCAGGAGAAGATGAAATTATTGAGATGGACAGGATGCGGAAGATGATTGCCGAACGAATGGTGGCTTCCAAGCAGACTTCTCCTCATGTTACATCGTTCGTTGAGGCTGATGTTACAACAGTTGTGAAATGGAGAGGAAAGCATAAAAAAGCTTTCATGGAAAGAGAAGGTCAAGCATTAACTTTTACTCCTATATTCATCGAAGCAGTTGTCAATGCGATTAGAGATTATCCTATGATCAATGTTCAGGTGGATGGAAACAAAATCATTAAAAAAGGGTCAATCAATGTAGGGATGGCAGTTGCGCTTCCAACAGGAAACTTGATTGTTCCAGTAATCAAGAATGCAGATCAATTAAGCTTGAAGGGTATTGCACTAAAAGTGAATGATCTGGCCCGTAGAGGTAGAGATAATAAGTTGACTCCGGATGATCTAAGTGGAGGCACTTATACGGTTTCTAACGTAGGATCTTTCGGAAATGTGATGGGAACACCTATTATTATGCAGCCGCAAGTGGGTATTTTGGCGTTGGGAGCTATCGTGAAGAAGCCGAGTGTGATTGAAACCCCAGAGGGAGATTTGATCGGTATCAGACACAAAATGTTCTTGTCTCACTCTTATGACCACAGAGTGGTCGATGGAGCTTTGGGAGGAATGTTTGTTCGTCGTGTGGCTGATTATCTAGAAAAGTTCGATCCTGAACGGGCGATATAAAATTTAACTACAAAAAAGGGCAATCATTTGATTGCCCTTTTTTGATATCGTTCGATATGATTTTGATCAATCGAATTGCGTTTCCACATAGTTGAATTCTATGCCCAGAAGATCAGCATAGTCTTCGCCTGCTTCTAACATGTCTTCATCATCTTCTTCGTAATACCAGTTGATCGACAAATCAAAGCCATTTTCTTTTACAATATTTAGTTTTCTAAATATGTCAAACAAACATTTAGAAGAACTAGTATTGAAATATTCAAATTTGAAATTGGCAATTAGATTCTGTTTTCCATTTCGCCCAAATTCTTCCAAGTCCTTGATAAGATTGCTGTAAAACTGAATTGAATTTTCAGGACTGGATTTTCCTCTCAATTCAAGTAACCCGCGATTGGGGTCAAAATATATTAGGGGGGTAATTCTTGTGGGCCTAACAATCAATTTTTCCATAAATCCTCCATCTTCTTTTCTCACAATCGGCTTAGCTGGTCAATGCCGAAAAGTTTCGATTAAGTTGCTTATTATCTTTTGAGGTTTGGGTATAGAAAAGGAGACTGATCGTATCGCCAGTGTTTCAACCTTTTCGCATAGTACAAATTTTTCTCCGTCTGCTGGACAGTTTTTGCTTTTTTTGTACAAGGCGTACCTTTTACCTTCCGGCTAATATATTCCTTTAGAGTTAGAATATGAATATAATCATCAAAATGTTTAATGACTTTCTTATGTATTTCAAGCTTGAGATAATAAATGGACTTTTCATTTTTCCATTTGGAGCTTGGTTTATCTTTGAAGTATGAGTCATAATAAGCTTTTGGTGGTGGTGGTAGGACCTACAGCAGTTGGAAAGACTGCAGTGACAATAGAATTAGCAAAACATTTCGGTGGAGAGATTATATCTTGTGATTCCAGACAGTTTTATGAAGAAATGGAAATAGGTACAGCTAAACCCAGTGCATCAGAACGAGCAGCGGTTACCCACCACATGGTAGACTCACACACCATCAAAGAAGACTATGATGCCGGTGCTTTTGCTTCAGATGCAGAAATTCTACTTAGAGATTTATTTGTTCGAAATGATGTGCAGTTCATGGTAGGAGGTTCAGGGTTGTATGTGCGAGCCTTTTGTGATGGACTAGATGAAATGCCAGAAACTGACCCGTTGCTGAGAGAAAAGTTAAATCAAGAATTGAAGGAGGTAGGTTTAGATGAATTGTTGAAAGAGCTGAAAGAAGTTGATCCAGTGTATTATGAGCAGGTCGACAAAAAGAACCCACAAAGAGTGGTCAGGGGGTTAGAGGTTTGTCGTTCAACAGATTTGCCATATTCACACTTTCGACAGGGTGGAAAAAGAAAGGAACATTCATTCAATATTTTGAAAATTGGATTAGATGTTGATCGCGAAAAACTCTATCAGCGAATCGATAAGAGAATGGATTTGATGATCGAACAGGGGTTGTTTGAAGAGGCTAAAGGTTTGTACCCATTTCGAGAAAATAATGCACTACAAACCGTAGGGTATAAGGAGATCTTCGATTTTATCGATGGAAAATATGATAAGCAAGAGGCTATCAGATTACTCAAAAGGAACTCTCGAAGGTATGCTAAACGACAAATGACTTGGTTTAAAAAGGATTTAGATGTTTGCTGGTTCGAGCCGGATCAGTTAGATGGTATGATTAATGTAATTGAATCTAGGTTAACATAAGATTTTCCATCCTTATTTGAAGTCCTTGAAGAATTTTTTGTAAATCTTTTTCAGTCTATTTTCACTTTTCTCGTTAGTTACAATTAGGCCATTTACCGTTCCCATAAACACCTTGTCGTATTTCGGGTTTTGACGAATATCTATGGTGAAATTGGTAATGAGCTCTTTTCTTTCCTGCTGCGGAAGTTGAGCACCAAGGGTATCTACCTTCAGCTTTAAAAAAATTAGCAAGTCAGGAGATTCAGCTTGTTCGAACCCATTTTTTGATAAGGCTTCATGCAGTTTAGATTGTACGGCAGATACTTGAGTGCTAGCACCTGGATCAGCTTCTTTTTTGTTTATGGTAAAAGCAGCCAAGCGATAAGTTTTGTATTGTGAAACGTCGGTTTGATAGTAATGATGTCTAAAAGCCAACTGCGCCTGAGCCGAGCAAATAAAGGTGGTGAAAAGAATGAGAAAAGTAACTTTTTTGTACATGTCAACAATGTTTAGGAAATAACAAGATAACAACTGTAGACCATAACCTCCAGACTTATTTTATTACCCTTCGAATGGCTTTTATATTCTTCTTGTAGTAGTCAGCATTAAGATCTGAAATTACAACGCCGCGAGAGGAGGAGGCGTGAATGAAGTAAGTACCATCGGGAGTTACTGAGGTGACCATGCCACTATGATACCATTTCTCTCTTTTAGACTTGAATTTAAAGAATACAATGTCTC
Organism: Reichenbachiella sp.; assembly: GCF_965233835.1. Taxonomy (GTDB): domain Bacteria; phylum Bacteroidota; class Bacteroidia; order Cytophagales; family Cyclobacteriaceae; genus Reichenbachiella. Next base: position 3,566,368 of record NZ_OZ247585.1, on the reverse strand, counting down.
CTTGACGTATCCCAGTCCAACCTACCTTTTTTCCATATTTGGACTGAGCCTTTGCAGTTCTTGGTATGCTGTATCCTGCCTGAGCGTAGGAGTTTTGCATAAGGGCAGAGCAATCGATGCCGGTTTTTGAAGTGCCGCCATATTTGTAAGGCGTGCCGGTGTAGGTATATGCAGCGTCTACCACTTTTTGGATGGCTTGAGCCCTTTTTATTTTCTTTTTTTGGGCTATTGTGGGTGCTGTGACGAGTATCGCTAAAGCAAGAATTAAAAATCCTATTCTATTCATATTGAAAATTTTGAACTGTCGAACAGTAATGATGCCAAATTTATCAAGTAGTGTTTTTAACGACTATTCTTATTCGGGAATTTTACAATAATTATCTTTGTTGAAATTTTGATGAAAGTTATTATTGTAAATCAGCAAAAGTGAATACGATGTCTTGGCAACTTGAGGAAGAAGAGCTAGTAGATGTATTAGTAGAAGAGCAGGAAGACGAAGGGCGTACGCTTGTAGTCTTCAATGATGATGTGAATTCCTTCGATCATGTGATCAATACTTTGATCAGGGTATGTAAACACGAGCGAGTTCAGGCCGAACAGTGTACCTATATTATTCATTTCAATGGCAAGTGCCAAGTAAAGAAGGGTACCTATGAAAAGTTGAAGCCCATGAAAGAGGGAATATTGGATGCTGGTATAAATGCAGTGATTAACTAAACAACTGAATGGAGTTTCCAAGCGAATTGATTGAGGAGGCGGTAAAGGAAATTTCCAAATTACCGGGTATTGGTAAAAAAACGGCACTTAGGTTGGCATTGCACCTACTCAAAGAAAATGAAGCCACTACCGAAGGACTGGCGGCCTCGCTGGTCAGATTAAGAAAAGAGACTAAATATTGTGGTACCTGCCATGTAATATCACATACTACAGATTGTACTTGTAGAACCATTAATCGAGACTTATCTGTCATTTGTGTAGTAGTAGATACTCCTGACTTGTTGGCTATTCGTAGTACCGGTCAGTATCAAGGCATGTTTCATGTTTTGGGTGGTGTGATTTCACCAATTGAAGGAATTGGTCCTGAAGATCTTCATATTGACTCTTTGGTTGAAAGAATCAGGTCGTCGGAAGGTGAAGTGAAAGAGGTGATATTAGCGCTCAGCGCTACTATGGAAGGAGACACAACTTGTTTTTACCTTTCCAGAAAATTGGAAGAAACCGGAGTGAAGATTACTACTATAGCTCGAGGTATTCCGATAGGAGGTGAGCTCGAGTATGCAGATGAGGTGACCCTAGGTAGAAGTATAGTCACTCGGACCAATTACTCTTCAGGCGAAAGCTGACACAAATTCTTGTTTGCTGTATTTCGAATATTATAGCATATTGAGCAGATCATTAGATTTGAATTCAGTATATCAGTAGATTTTTGAACATATTTTAACGTACCTGTTAAAATTTTTAAGATGAATGCTATGAGATTGGTATCGAGCTTATCTACTTTTGCGCATATAATTTCAAGAAAATCATTCAATGGAACACTTATCGGATAGAATCAAAAACATGGCAGAGTCTGCCACGCTGGCGATGGCTGCCAAAGCTAGAGAATTCAAAGAAAATGGAATAGATGTGATTAGTTTGAGTTTGGGAGAACCAGATTTTAAAACACCTAAGCACATTCAGGAAGGCGCCAAAGAGGCCATTGATTCTGAAAAATACTTTGCTTACCCACCAGTTAATGGCTACGCTGATTTGAGAAAGGCCATTGCGGAAAAATTCAAGAACGAAAACGGACTGAACTATACCCCAGACCAAATTGTCGTATCCAACGGAGCCAAACAGTCAATCGTCAATGTTATGATGGCCTTGGTGAATCCAGGAGATGAGGTGATTGTACTTTCTCCTTATTGGGTGAGTTACACAGCTGCAATCGAATTGGCTGAAGGTACCCCGGTATTAGTAAAGGGTGGGATTGAAAATGATTTTAAAGCTACTGCTGAACAAGTGAATGCAGCCTTGACTGATAAAACTAAGGCAATCATATTCTCTTCACCATGTAACCCAACTGGATCGGTATTTACAAAAGAAGAGTTGAGTGCTATTGCTGATGTGCTTAGGGACACAGATGTGATTGTAATATCTGATGAGATTTATGAACATATCAATTTCTCAGGTGCCCATGCAAGTATTGGTGCTTTGCCAGGCATGCAGGATAAAACTGTAACTATTAATGGAATGGCTAAAGGTTTTGCTATGACTGGCTGGAGAGTTGGTTATATTGGTGCTCCTACCTGGATTGCAAAGGCTTGTGCTAAGATTCAGGGTCAGGTGACCTCGGCTAACTGTAGTATTGCACAGCGAGCTACAGTTACAGCTTTAACTTCCGACTTAGGTCCAACAAAAGCTATGACCGAACAATACGGAAAAAGAAGGGAGTTGGTGTACGGTTTATTGAATGACATTCCTGGTGTGAAAACGAATATGCCTCAAGGTGCTTTCTATTTCTTTCCAGACGTGAGTAGTTATTTTGGAAAATCTGATGGATCCATGACTATCAACAACGCAAGCGACCTTTGTCTGTATCTATTGGAAAATGCTCATGTGTCTCTGGTGACAGGGGAGGCTTTTGGTGATCCTGATTGCATCAGACTATCGTATGCTGCCTCAGAGGAAAACCTCAAAGAAGCACTTAAAAGAGTGAAAGAAACTCTAGCGAAATTGAGCTAAAAAACAATTCAAGAAGGATTGTTCATCTGAGCAATCCTTCTTTTCTTTCTCATATTTCCACTGATTTACTTAGCTTTATCCCTTGATGAATTCAGTCGGGAATTTTACATCTCTGTTAAATACGCCAAGCCACTTAAAGTATCTAACACTTGGCCTGCTGCTGCTCTGTTTTTTGGGCTCCAATGCCCAGGATTTGCCCAGAGCAAAACAAGGAATTCTTGATCTTAGGGAATGGGAATTTCAAAAAAATGAACCCATTTCATTGGCAGGAGAATGGGAATTTTACTGGGAAAGAATCCTATATCCAGCTGACTTCGATTATCTGGAACTCCCAGACACTTATCGGGAATTTCCTAAGTTATGGGAAGGTGACATCATCGAACAGGATACGATTAATCCAGTAGGATTTGCTACACAACGCTTGCAGGTCATAGTAAACTCTGTGACACCAGAACTTGCCATAACCATTCCTCATGTTTATTCTTCTTACTTACTCTTTTTGAATGGAGAGTATCTAGGATCCAATGGTCAGGTAGGTATGCATGAGGTGACTTCCAAACCTCATTGGCAGTATATGACCAGAGAGTTTAAGGTTAAATCCGATACCCTCGAAATTGTATTGCAGATATCTAACTACAAGCATTCTCGCGGAGGAAGTTTCTATGATATTAAGTTAGGTGAGAAGGTTAAGATGCAAACAATAGAAGGGCGTCAGAAGGCTTTCGATCTCATCATGTCCTCTAGTTTGTTTTTCATTGGACTGTTTTTTATGGTCTTGTTTTGGTTTGGTAGACATGAAAAGCAAATCTTATATTTTTCACTTTTCTGTCTATTTTACAGTTATCGATCGATAGGTTCTGGGAGCTATACGCTTCATTCGTTGTACCCAGAGTTACCCTGGTTGCTTACGCTTAAGGCTGAATACATCACCATGTTTATGGCGGGGCTATTTTTCTCATTCTATTCTTACTACTTGTATAAGAGAGAGACCTCGAGATTATTCTTGTTGTTTGTCACTATAATTAGTGGGACGTTCGTCTTGATAGCACTTTTTGCACCAGTCAAGTTTTTCACCAAACTGGTAGGCCCTTATTCAGTCATGATATTAATAGGTTTTGCCTATATGATGTATACCTATGTCTTGGCTGTTGTCAATAAGAGAGAGGGATCTTTGATGTCATTGATTAGTTCATTTTTGCTGTTTCTAGTGATGGGAGCTGTCATATTGGAGCACTTTGGGTTTATGAAGAACTCTATGCTTTTCTACTTTGTAGGGTATCAGCAGTTTTTCTTTTTCCAATCGATCATTCTCTTTTATAGATACAACAGGAAAATAGAAATAGCCAAGGAGAAAGCTGAGTCTGCTGCTCGTTCACAGTCCGACTTTTTGTCTATGATTTCTCATGAAATCAGGACGCCGCTAAATGCGGTCATTGGTTTAACAAATTATTTGATTGGCGATAAACCTAAAAAGCAGCATGAGGATGACCTTAAAACATTAAAGTTTTCGGCAGAGCATTTGCATGTGTTGATTAATGATGTGCTGGATTACAGTAAGCTGGATGCAGGTAAAATTGAATTTGAGGAAGTCGATGTAAATGTGGTTGAAATGGCCAGAAATATCACGAAAGGGTTTGATAATAGAGCCAAGGAAAAAGACATCTACCTGAATTTTCTTCATGATGATGAGATCCCGAATTATATTGTTTGTGATGGGTTACGTTTGAGCCAGATTTTGACTAACCTAGTCAGTAACGCAGTCAAGTTTACCGACGAAGGAGGGGTTACACTCAGTATGACTATTATTATGCTTACTAAAGATAGAGTGTCGATCAAATTTTCTGTGGAGGATTCAGGAATTGGAATTCCTAAAGATAAGGTTAAAACGATTTTTGATAGTTTCTCTCAGGCATCTACTTCTACTACTCGTGAGTACGGAGGGACTGGTTTGGGATTGTCTATCACCAAACGAATTCTGGATATGCAAAACACAAAAATCAACGTGTTTAGTGTAGAGGGGCAGGGCTCTAGATTCTATTTTACCCAAACATTTGCAATCAGCGACAATCAAGAAAAAGTGACAGAGAAGATTTCAGAAGTGCATAATCAACTGGAAGGAAAGAATATCCTGCTTGTGGAGGATAATCCAGTAAATGTAATGGTGGCGAAGAAATTTCTATCGCGATGGGATATCAAGGTAGATGTGGCTGAAAATGGTCGGGAGGCTTTAGAAAAGACAGCCATAGAATCATATGATTTGGTCCTTATGGATCTTCAAATGCCTGAAATGGATGGCTATACCGCTTCTGAGGAACTAAGAAAGCGTGGTTACACCGTGCCGATCCTTGCCTTGACCGCATCAGTGATGCTGGACGTAGGAGATAGGGTGTTCAAGTCCGGGATGAATGATTTTATTACCAAGCCTTTCGATCCGGATGATCTATTTAACAAGATCAAACTCCATATTGAAAGAAAAGAGTCTGAAGAGAAGGAAGCAAATTAATTGGGCTTCCAATTCTTTACCGTTTCAATAAATACCTTCACCTTTTCAGGATCAATATCAGGATAAACACCATGTCCTAAATTGGCGATGTGTCTATGGCCACCAAAAGATTCAAGCATCTCTATGGTCTGTAATTCAATTTCTTTATCAGTACTGTAAAGCACACAAGGATCTAAATTTCCTTGAAGTGTCTTGTCTGAGCCAATCAACCTTCTGGTAGGGGCTACAGCCATGTTCCAGTCCAGTCCAATGGTCTCGCAGTTGAGTTGACCCATTTGTTTGCGGGCGAAGTAGGCCCCCTTGGCGAATACTGTAACAGGTACCATGTCTATGGCATCACAGATTTTGGAAATGTACTTCAATCCAAACTCTTGGTATTGTGCAGGAGATAGAATACCTGCCCAAGAATCAAAAATCTGTACCAAATCTGCTCCACACTTGATTTGCATTTGCAAGTACTTGATAGTGCTTTCAGTGATCATGTCCAACAGCTTATTAGAGAGTTCTGGTTCTGTGTAGAGCATCTTCTTGGCTTTGGAAAATGTCTTACTTCCAGATCCTTCAACCATATAAGAGAAGATGGTCCAGGGAGCTCCGGCAAACCCAATCAATGGTACTCGACCATTCAATTCCCTTTTAGTGATTTTGATCGCTTCAGCTACATAATCTAAGTCAGCTTCAGGTTCTGCGATTCTGATTTTTTTGAGATCGGCTTCTGATTGAACCGTTTTTTCAAACCATGGCCCCTTCTTTTCGATCATTTGATAGGGTAGTCCCATAGCTTCTGGGATCACCAGAATATCGGAGAAAATAATAGCAGCATCTACACCAAGAAGATCTACCGGCTGGATGGTAACTTCTGCCGCCAATTCTGGCGTAGTCGCCAATTCGATAAATCCACTAACACTTTCACGAACCTTACGGTATTCGGGAAGAATTCGGCCCGCCTGGCGCATCAGCCAAACTGGTACCCGCTCTGTTTCTTCTCCTCTTGCTGCTCGTAGTATAAGGTCGTTTTGTAATATCATGGGGTTTTATTTTCTCTGGCCGCAAAGATAATAGGGGATAGGAGAAATGAACCGAGCGGGAGGTAGAATTTACAGAGAATTGTACGTTTACATTTAGGTAAGAAATTCTTCCATTCGGTTTTGACCAATGTATCAAGTTGGTGTTTCCGAGTTTATGCCATTTTCCTTTTTGTCAGTATTTCAACCTCTTCGATAAGGTGTTATAAAGATGTCTGGAGTCGATCCAAATGTCGATCTCTGTTATGGAAGAACCCGCGAAGGTCTTAATGACTGCGCCTTAGGTGCAGACTCATAGGATCCAACCAATCGAATTTTAGGTCGCGCAGCATACTATGAACATGGTTGCCAGTAACTGATGGGTCGTGTTGAATGCTAAATTGATTGCTCTGCATGAATTCTAATAGGAGGTTGTCAACTAGTAGATAACTGTAATGGTGTGAGCCCTCTTGTTGAAGGGATTGTCCAGCCCAGCTCAAAGTGAGTTGTTCTCTAGCATCGAGCGCTTCATCAATTCTTTCTATGTAATCAGGGCTTAGATTAGAATTCATGGCGTTAACATAAAACTGGTAAGCTTGCTTAAGGTGCCACTTGGCTTCAGAACTCAATTCACTTGGGCTAACCTTCAAATGAGGGTATTTGTCAATTTTAAGGCTGTCAACCCTAGGGTCTAGTGAGCCGATCATAAAGGGCATCGGTGTGTCCAAGATTATAGGAGGGGATTGAGTGAAATAACTCGAATCGATAAACGCACGAGATCGTGTTGCTTCGGGTAAGTTTATCCAAAATTTTCGTAAATGGTGAGCGACACTGTACATCATGATCTGACCTTCTTCCCAGCCCCATTCTTGTGAAATTTTGGATGCTTCAGGTGATTCAGGGATTATCATAGGGAAAGCACCAAAAAACAACGGCGTGGTGTGAATGTCTACTTCACCAGTTTTTTGATCTGTAATGAAGGTCATATTGAATGTGATGTGATGACCTTCAAATCGGAATCCCCATTCCGTGTTACGGCCAGGTGTGCCAAATATAGCTAGGGTATATTCATCGAATTGCTCTCGCCGTTTGGCAAGTCCAGGTACGCTGTCCCATACCCATTTTACTTCACCATTTGCATACCCACCAGCAACTGCAGGATAAAACGAACTGTCAGGTATGTGCGAGTGGTCGAAGTCGAAAACGGAGTGTTCATGTGCATGAGGGTGCTTGTGTAGTACGTCTTTGAGAAACTGAGTATCTCCTTTTTCTTCCATTTCTCCAATGATCCTTTGGCGATTGAGGACCGCAAGCAACGTTTGATAACCGCCTGAGGATAACGCCAAATTAAACAATTTGTGCATGGCTACTAATTGATCATGATTCATGTCACTTTGCTGTAATCCCCAGCCTGGTAGGCACCAAGCAAGAACGGCACAGAATGAAGGTGTTTGAGTAGTGTCCTTGCCATAGACTCGACTGTCGCTATCAAATGGATAAACAAGGGACCTACGTTGATCAGGAGGGATAATATCTATTAGTTGATTGGCTGCTTCAGCCACTTCATCAGCATATAATTTTTTGGCTGCTGCAGCTGCAGCCTTTTGTTCTTGGCTTGATTCATCATGGCTACATGCAAATAAAGTAAAGCTCAAGAGTAAGAAAGAAAAGTATCGTGATATGATATTCATTGAATATGAGAATGAAAACGCCTCCTTATCGAGTCATAGAACTTGGTTTGTAATCAGTGGTAATATGTGACCAATGTACACCGCAGTATGAAATGTCATACTATGTATGCAATTGATTAGCAACATCTGCACCTATGATCAAGGCATGGCGTTTGAGTTAGATTTAGTTATGCATACAAGATAATAAAATCTTTGAATTTGATAATATAGAGACAGTTTTATGGATTCGAATGAAGGGCTTAATGCACAGAATTTAGTTTTATATGATAATGGATCTAATCAAAATCTAGTAGGGTTCTTCGTTAAGTCCTCGTTTTAGGATTAGATGAAAACTAATTTATGAACACAATGAAAAAACCAATAATTCTATTTGCCCTGCTTGGTATGTCTTGTATGTACGCTTGTTCTGAGGAGGATGAGACAACTGATGCGAACAATGACGATGGAGGTACTTCAGGAACGGTAGTAGCCACACCTACTTCTGCCTTTGATGAATTTAACACAGATGCTGTAACAGTGTCTTTCAGTGATGGTGAAATTACTATTGTAACGAATACACTACCGAATCACACTTCCCCTTATTGGCAAGCCAATGATGATTTGTATATTGATCCGATCGTGGCTCAAGAGGAGAGTATTTCTCCTGGTTATATTACAGAAGGAAGTTATACTCTCACAGTTTCTACTAATCCAGAAGTGGCTACCACTACTAGCGAAACCGGCTTGGGAGCGATTGGAATTGCTGTAACGGGCGTACCTATTTATAATCAATCAGAAGGGCCGACAGATGTAACTGAAGGAACAGCTTCAGGTTTCGATTGGGCTGGGGGTCATTCTGGTCCTCAAGAATATCATTATCATATCGAAGCGCGTGATGAAGGAGAAACTTCCCCATTGACAATCGACGATAATAAACTTCTAGGCATCATGTCGGACGGCTTCTTAATTTATGGAAGAAAGTGTGAGTCAACAGGGGATTATCCTACGGATGGTGATGCATCCAATGGGCATTATTCTACCACTCAACATAGCGATGAAGAGTTTTATCACTACCACATCGTGAACGAAATTTATTTGAATACTTATTATTTGCTATTTGGTGTTGATCTTCAGGGTACACCTAACAGCATCATGTAAAAACTATTAAAATTGTCACAGGTGTATCAGAGATTCTTATTTATAGCTCTTTTCTTTCTCGTTGCATGTCAGGAACGACAATCTGCTGAAATCGCGATGTCTAAAGTGGATGAGCATGTGGCAAAACCAACTATTGAATATGATATCTCGGATTTGTTTTTCGATCGAAAAACAAGCCTTTGGCAATTCAAATCGGATTCCTCTTTGGTGTCTGGGGTTGTGAAGGAGTTTTTTTCAAACGGAACACTTAAGCGAGTATTTGGTCTATATCAAGGCAAAAAAGAGGGATTGTTGACCGTCTATTTTTCAAATGGACAGTTGAAATTTGAAGAGCACTATGAGAACAACAAACTACATGGAGAGGTAAAAAGGTGGTCTTTAACAAATGGCTATCAATTGAGGGCTTTACTTAACTATAAGAATGGTAAACTCCATGGAGGACAAAAGAAATGGTTTGTGACAGGGGAGTTGCACAAACTCATGCATATGAACGAAGGTAAGGAGAATGGACTTCAACAAGCCTTTAGAAAGAATGGAGTACTCTATGCGAATTACGAAGCCAAGAATGGCCGAGTATTTGGACTTAAAAGATCGAATTTGTGTTATGAACTGGATGATCAGCAGGTGGTTTATAAAGATTAATTTCGCTGGCCTTTTGCTGGCTGTGGTTGTTGTTGGTTGCTCAACAAAAGTCAAGGAAAGGACGAGCAGAGTGGCTCATTTGCCTTTTTACGATGAGGCTACTTTTACACCAAAATGGATTGATCCAGTAGATATTACTGACGAGTTTCATCACATCCCAGCGTTCTCACTATTCAATCAGGATGGAGAACAAATTACAGAGAGACGGTTGAATGATAAAATCACGGTAGTTGATTTTTTCTTTACCGTATGTCCTGGTATCTGCCCCAAGATGACTAATAACATGTTGATTGTACAAGAGGCATTTAAGTCAGAAGATGATGTTCAGATTTTTTCCCATTCTGTTACTCCGGACTACGATAGTGTGTCTGTTCTAAAGGAATATGCTCATCTCAAGGGTATAGAAAATGGTAAATGGCAGTTGCTCACGGGTGATAGAGATATGATTTATGATTTAGGTAGAAATCAATATTTCATTGAAGAGAACTTGGGCCTGCAAAAAGCCCCGGAGGACTTTATCCATACTGAGAATTTTCTCTTGATTGATCAAGAACGTAGAATCAGAGGTATCTATAATGGACTAAACAAAACCGCCATTCAGCAATTAATAGCGGATGCCAAGGCTTTGTTGTAATACTCAACTGAGTGCTATCAAATAAGCGCCAAATGATGGTTCAACGTGGCCTAAAGAGTTCATTCATGACTTGCCCCGTCCCAGTTGGCATGTCTAGTTGCATTAAGTAGGCAACTGTGGCTGTAATGTCGGTCATGCCTCTAACTGTTTCTACTTCAATACCCTTTCTGAAATCTGGGCCTGAGGCAAGTAACATGATGTGTCTACAGCCATCACAATTATCTCCATGGGAGACAAATCCATTTTTTATATGATCCAAGTGTCTACCGTGATCATTGGTGATAAAAATGGTAGTTGTACCTGCATAGACAGGGTCATTGTCTATAAAGTCAAGGAGGTCACCGATTAATTCATCCGTTAATAATAGGCCGTTGAGATAACCATCCCAATCATTTTTATGGCCAGAATAGTCTGGCTCTCTGAAGTTGATTAACACAAGTGATGGGTAATGCTTCTCTAGTATCTTGATACTGTTTTGATAGGTGATGGTATCGTGTCTATACCCAGTGCCCAGCCCGTTCACACCGCAATTGGTAGAGGCCAGTGATTGATTGTTCCAAGTACTATCTTTACAGTTGTTCAGAATTTCTAACTTGTCTTTACTCGCAATTACCCAAGCGGATTGATTTGAGTTATTGGTTTGGTTGAGCCAATATTGAAATATTGATGGGTTTTTTGGGAGCTCACTACCATTATTGGCTATTTCCTGATAGTTGCCTGTGACTAGTGCTGTATGCCCCGCATTTGTGTAGGTGGGGCCAAAGTTGAAAAATGAATTATAAGTTATTCCATTGGATGAGAAATAATTATATTGATTTGGTATGAGTTTTTTTTCGGGGTCACCCCATGATTCTGAGAATCTGGCGCCATCTACTACCACAATAAAAACGTGCTCAGTCAAGATGCCTCTGCTTTCTTCAGTTTCGCAAGAAGTTAGCAGTATAAACAAGATGGTAAGTGTGGAGATGATTCTAAACATCATTTGACCGAAATGTCCTAACTAAAGATACAGGAAATTTGCCTCAGACCATATCTGATCATTGGTGTTAGAACTTAAGTGTACCTTGACGCATATCTAGTAATATGCTTGTGGTATTACAGCGTATTTTATTTCACCTCAAAATCCAATACATTCTTTCCTTCAAGCGTAGCTAAAAGCTTATCTCCTGCCTTCACTAATCCTACGCCATATGCTGGTGTGCCCGAAAGAATGATGTCACCTGGATTCAAGGTCATAAACTGAGAAACATATGAGACGATTTGAGGCAGGTTGTAAACCATCAACGAAGAATTTCCTGTTTGTACGCGTTCTCCGTTAAGATTTAAAGCGAAATTGATGTCGCCTTCAAATTGATCAATTGAAACAAATTCGGAAATAGGAGTGGCCCCATCAAATCCTTTAGCTAGCGCCCAAGGCCCTTTGTTTTCTCTGCTTTTCTTTAATACATCTTTGGCAGTAAAATCGATGCAAACGGCCACAGCATCTACATAGTCCATGACATCTGCTTCATTGATGTTCTTTCCGGTCTTGGAGATACGATAGGCCAATTCTACTTCGTAGGCCACTTCATTGGATACAGCGGGCATCTCAAAGGGAGCGTTGTTTTTTAATAGTGTAGTTTCGGGCTTGGTGAATATGATAGGTGCCCACTTGGGCGATGGCATTTCTTCTGGCGTGTTTACGTAGTTTTTTCCTATTCCAATAATGGTCATGATCTGTAAATTTGAATTTTTCAAAACAAAAATAATCTATAAAGGAGTAAACGTTATCGAGCACGGAGCAAAAATTAATGGTAATAACACTCCATTGAGCTTCAAAACACAACCATCCGTATATTTTTTTTTATGGTTGACTTCTATTGGTCTTACTTTCTCTTAGAAACTAAAATTTCACCATGCCATTATTGATTGTTGTTGTCGGGATTGTGATCCTTTTTGTACTCATTGCCCTATTCAAGCTCAATGCCTTCCTTTCTTTTATCATCACCTGTTTGTTTGTAGGAATCACACAAGGTATGGAGCTGACTGCTGTAGCCCAATCTATTCAGGCTGGCATTGGCAACACCTTGGGATTTTTGGTGGTCATCTTAGGGCTTGGTGCCATGTTGGGCAAACTGGTCGCTGATAGTGGAGCTGCCCAGAGAATCACTTCCGCTTTGGTAGCTAAGTTTGGCATCAAATATATCCAATGGGCGGTGGTCTTGGCTGGCTTTATTGTCGGTATTCCGATGTTTTACTCTGTCGGTTTTGTGATATTGATTCCATTGGTATTTACAGTAGCTGCTTCTACCGGATTACCTTTGATTTATGTGGGATTACCCATGTTGACGTCATTGTCTGTAACGCACGGATTTCTACCTCCGCATCCTGCACCTACGGCTATTGCGGTCATGTTTGATGCTGATATAGGCAAGACCTTATGGTATGGGATCATTATAGCTATACCTGCTATCATTATAGCCGGACCACTTTTTGCCCGATCGATCAAGAAAATTCAAGGCTCACCCATGAAGGAATTTTATAATCCCGTGATTTTGAAAGACGAAGAAATGCCAGGGATGGCGATCAGTGTCTGTACGGCATTATTACCTGTCATATTGATTGGGTTATCCACTGGGATCAGTCAGTTCTTAAGTGAAGGCCAAACTAAAACCATTGTTGATTTCATTGGGCATCCAATGATAGCCATGCTGATTTCAGTATTGGTAGCTATCTATACTTTGGGTCTGTCCAGAGGCAGAAAAATGAAAACGATCATGGATGCCTTAGCAAGTGCAATTTCCGGCATTACCATGGTACTACTCATCATTGCAGGTGCTGGGGCATTTAAGCAGATCCTAACCGATAGCGGTGTCAGTCAGTACATAGGTGATTTGCTCAAAGGCTCATCGTTTTCTCCTTTGTTGCTGGCTTGGTTGATTGCCACTGTGATTAGAGTTTGTGTGGGGTCTGCCACGGTGGCCGGACTAACGGCCGCTGGAATTGTGCTACCCTTGATAGCTGATTCTGGAGTAAGCCCAGAACTGATGGTGATTGCGGTAGGCTCTGGCAGTCTCATGCTTTCTCATGTCAATGACGGTGGCTTCTGGATGTTCAAAGAATATTTCAACCTTTCGGTAAAAGAAACCTTGTCCACCTGGACAATTATGGAAACCAGTGTTGGCATCATTGGCCTCATTGGCGTTTTAATTTTAGACTTGTTAATTTAAAAATATGGATATCTCACCTTCAGAAAAAGCAAAAGAATTAGGGTTAGAATTTCCCCCTGCACCAGCACCAGCAGGGGTGTACCGCCCTGTATTGGTCGTAGATAATTTTCTATATGTATCTGGTCAGGCACCTATGCAGATGGACGGAACCCTCATGCAAGGTCGTGTGGGAGATAATGTAGATATGGAGTTTGGGAAATTAGCAGCGCGACAAACGGGTTTGACTATGCTGTCGACTATTCAGACACATTTTGGTTCATTAGACAAAATTAAGAGGGTCGTCAAGGTGCTCGGGATGGTCAATTGCACCCCCGATTTCATCAAACAACCGTATGTCATCAATGGATTCAGCGAACTATTAGCTGATGTATGGGGCCGCGAACATGGCATCGGAGTGAGAAGTGCTGTAGGTATGATGCTGCCTGATGGGATCCCTGTAGAAATTGAAGCCATGTTTGAATTGCATTAATAATGACTGAAATCAACTGGTTTGAAGTAAGTAATAAGGAAGGACTGAGGAGTACGCCTGCTTTGCTCGTATATCCAGATCGGATCATGCGAAACATTCAGCTCATGATTGAATTGGCTGATGGTGTTGAAAAGCTGCGGCCACATATCAAAACGCACAAATCAGCAGACATCATTAAACTCCAGTTGGAACGAGGCATCACCAAGTTCAAATGTGCCACCATACCGGAAGCAGAACTGCTAGCCAAGTCAGGTGCTAAAGATGTGCTGCTTGCTATGCAACCCGTTGGTCCTAACATCCTACGGTTTTTTGACCTGATGAAAAAATACCCAGCTAGCAACTTTTCTACTTTGGTGGATAATCAAAAATCCGTAGCTGATATTGCTGCAATGGCAGAAGAGGAGGGAGTGAATGCATCGGTTTGGCTGGATATCAACAATGGAATGAACAGAACTGGAGTTGTTCCTAGCGAAGCGTTGCCATTGTTTCAAAGTATGGTTGATGAACCTCGGCTTAGTATCCAAGGCCTCCATGTATACGATGGACATATCCATGATGAGGATTTGGTAATGAGAACGAATGCCTGCGAAGAGGATTTTGAACCTGTTGAAAGTCTAAGACAAGAAATAGCAAAATACGGAATGATGTTACCAAAAGTGATAGCCGGCGGAACGCCTACTTTCGCTTTGCATAAAAAAAGAAAAAATGTAGAACTGAGTCCTGGTACGCCACTGCTCTGGGATGCAGGCTATGGCGAGCACTTCCCAGATCTGCCTTTTGAAAACGCGGCAGTTTTAGCGACACGAATTGTTAGCCTACCTACTCCAAATTTGATCTGTCTGGATCTTGGTTATAAAGCCGTGGCTAGCGAAATGGAATTACCCAGAGTAAAGTTTCTTGGAGGTCACGATTTTGAAGTCATGGGTCACAACGAAGAGCACATGGTCGTCCGAACTAATGATCGTCATGGTCATCAAATCGGCGACCTCTTCTACGCATTGCCGATTCATATTTGTCCGACAGTCGTTCGATACGATCAACTGCTGAAGGTAAAAGGGAATGAATACGTTGGTTCATGGCCAGTGGCTACTCGATCACATTAATTTTATCAAAAACAAAAAATACAATCATGTTCATATTTGATGCACATTTAGATCTTTCGATGAATGCTCTAGAGTGGAATCGCGATCTGCGGTGGACAGTAGAAGAAATCCGAGCGAGTGAAGAAGGGATGACTGATAAACCAGATCGAGGCAGAGGGACGGTATCTTTTGATGCGCTAAGAAAAGGAAATGTTGGACTATGCGTGGCCACCCAAATTGCACGGTATGTAAAAAAATCCAGTACACTTCCTGGCTGGCATTCGCCTGAGCAGGCCTGGGCACAGACGCAAGGACAGTTGGCCTGGTATAAAGCGATGGAGGAAGCAGGCGAAATGCTGCAAATTACCAACAAGAAGCAACTTGAAGACCATGTGAGAGATTGGAACGATCCTACCACGAGCTCACCGATCGGGTATATTTTGAGTTTGGAAGGAGCGGATTCAATCGTAACTATTGATCATTTGGAGCGATCCTATGAGCAGGGATTGAGAGCGATAGGCCCTGCGCATTACGGACCAGGCACTTATGCCCATGGTACAGACTCGGTTGGAGGTATAGGCCAAAAAGGTAAAGCACTTTTAAAAAAGATCGAAGAGTTGAATTTGATACTCGATGCCACTCACTTGTGTGATCAGAGCTTTTGGGAGACCATGAAAGTGTATGATGGACCCGTATGGGCTAGCCACAACAACTGTCGAAAATTCGTAGATCATAACCGTCAGTATGCCGACGAACAGATTCTGGAGTTGGTTGATCGCAAGGCGGTGATAGGTATTGCATTGGATGCGTGGATGATGGTACCCAATTGGGTGCGGGGTGAATCTACTCCTCAAAGTATGGGTGTAACCCTCCAGCAGATGATAGACAACATAGATCACATCTGTCAGCTCGCTGGCAATGCCGACCATGTAGGTATAGGTACCGATCTGGATGGCGCGTTCGGTACCGAGCAATGCCCGAGTGATTTGGATACCATTGCAGATTTGCAAAAAGTGCCGGGTTTATTACAGGAAAAAGGCTACGCTGCTTCTGATATTGAAAACATCATGAGTAAGAATTTCTTAAATTTTCTAAAAATCAATTGGTAATTGAACGGTTGATTTCGTACTTCTTGCCAGATTTATCTGATCAAGTTAAAGATATAACACTCATAACCTGATCGCTAACCCGGTCGCAGCGACTGAAGCCGAATTCAAAAATATTCTTATCAATCGCCTGTTCATAAAGCTTTTCCTTTATCATTTGTTTGGCCCGATGTATTCTTACTTTAGCATTTGAAATGGAAATGTTCAAGATTTCGGCAATCTCTTTAATTGATATTTCTTCCACTTCCTTTAGTACATAGATGGTGCGGTAGGTAGTCTCGAGTGAGTCAATAGTGGCTTCAAGAAGTTGTTTGGCTTCCTGATGCATGATTTTCTTTTCTGGGTTCAATTGATTCGTGTCTGGCATTTCTAAAATAGTATGATCATCAACCAGAGTAGATGCTGAATGTAAGCGATTGAACTTGCTTTTTTCCTTGAGTCGAGCAAGTGCTTCATTGATTCCGATTCTGATCAGCCAAGTGGAGTAGGTGGCTGTCTGCTTAAACTGATCTAGCTTGTCATAAGCTTTCAGGTAGGTGTTTTGCATCACATCTTCGATCTCCGCATGATCATTAATATAGCTCCTAATCACACGATAAAGCTTTTGATTATTTCGCCTCAATAGTATTTCATACAACTCTTTTTCACCAGCAAGAATACGCCTGATGATATGGCTTTCGTTGATCAGGTGATGGTTAAAATCTTGAATTTTATGTAGTCCCATGGGCATTGTTTTTAGGGTTAGATCAAGCTTGCTCCAAAAAGTTACAACTTCTTGTAACCTTTTGTTAGACACTCAATCTAAAGCCCAAACAAAAGTAAAAATTATGAATTCAAATGTTCAATTAGTAAAAACAGCATTGCGATATACATTCGGGATTGTACCTATCGTAGCTGGGTTAGACAAGTTCCTCAACTTAATTACCGATTGGGGTCAATATTTGGCACCTGGGGTGGCTAGAATGCTTCCTATGGAAGCCGCCACGTTCATGATGCTAGTGGGTCTCATTGAAGTTGCAGCGGGTGTTCTAGTATTGGTGCGGCCAAAGGTTGGGGCGACCCTAGTGATGTCCTGGCTGGTTGCCATATCGCTCACACTCCTGTTCAGCGGCAATTTCATAGATATCGCTGTTCGTGATTTGGTGATGGCTGTGGGTGCATTTTCACTAATCATGCTTTCAGAAGATAACGCCTAATCGTAGTGCGGAAAAGATCATCGCGCAAATAGAAAATTTTGCGTGATGATTTTTTCTTATTTATCCAATTCTTCAACAACAAGGATTGATAGGCTTATGCATTTTCGTTCGACTTTTTTATAAGCCTTGATGAGTTGTTTTTCCTGAGAAAGTAGCTCATGAAGAAGATTTTGCAACTCATCAGTAAAGAATGTCTTTGGATTTAGTACTTTTTTGTGGAGAGATTGTAGTGCTTGCTCAGGTAAGCATATATGTGTTCTTTTTTAAAATCGTTGATCTCTTCGTACCGCATATCTATGGTGTTGAAATAGGCATCGTAAGTGGCGATTTCTCGTCGCAATGGATTTAAGATATCACCATTTTCTATCAACAGTCGATAGGTTCTAATGTCTGGATGATAATTGAGCCCTTTGGATAGGTCATGCACCAGACTTGCAATGGAATCAGTATTTGACGGCTTCAGTCTTGTCATAAATGTGGCTGCACTTTCGATGGTTTCTGGGACACTAATTAGATATTTGATCATGGCCGACAACTCCAGGGTATCACGGGTCAGATGCTTCTGGATCATTTCCAAATATGTGATTTCTATCAGTTTTGCTTTTTGTCTTCCGCCTGTTGATTGAAGTAAAAGGCGATAGTGATCCCAAGAAACACGATGATGAATCCAATAAGGTGATTCAGTCAATTGATCTGTTGAAGCCTGATAAACAATTTTTTCATGAGTATAGTATTCTACCCACAAGTATGTAAAATTATTGATTATCTCCTTCTTCCTCCACCATTTGCTTTCTTCTTATTCCGATTGGCAAAAAACTCCTGCTTGCGACGCTGTTTCTCTTTGTTCCACTCTTTCTTTTCGGCCTCTGTCATTGGCTTTTCAGTTTGAGGGAATGGGTTGTTTTTGATGACCTGTAGTGTAGTTTTGGTCAATTTTTCAATAGCCTTGATACGTACGTTTTCTTCTGGCTCACAAAGTGAAATGGCATTGCCTGCTTCACCAGCTCTTCCAGACCTTCCGATTCTATGTACATAAGTTTCAGCTTCTTCAGGCACATCATAGTTGATCACATACTTAAGTTTATCTATGTCGATACCTCGGGCAGCGATGTCTGTTGCCACTAGTACTCTGATTTTTCCTGCCTTGAAATCTTTGAGTGCTCTTTGTCGTTGATTTTGAGCCTTGTCTCCATGGATAGCTGCTGCTTTAATTTTCTTCTTATGAAGATCACGAGCTATTCGGTCGGCACCGTGCTTGGTTCGGCTAAAGACCAATACCTGATCTATTTTAGGGTCTGTCAAAATGTGAAGCAGCAGTTTTTTCTTGTCTGTCCTGTTGGTGTAAAACACAAACTGCTGGATAGTCTCTGCCGTGGAGGATACTGGGTTGACTTCTATTTTTTCAGGATTGGTTAGGATTTCATTGGCCAACTTCAAGATGCTCTTCGGCATAGTAGCTGAAAAGAAGAGCGATTGTCTTTTCTTAGGTAAGTAGGTAAGAAGTTTCTTAACATCATTCACAAATCCCATATCGAGCATGCGATCCGCTTCGTCCAATACAAAAATTTTGATTTGATCTAATGAGATAAAGCCTTGACTAATCAAGTCCAGCAACCTACCTGGAGTAGCGACCAATAGATGAACTCCACGCTTTAGTTGATCCACTTGCTGACCTTGTTTTACACCACCGAAAATCACTGCATGTTTTAGATTGGTGTATTTGCTATAGAGTCGAATATTGTCTTCGATCTGGATAGCCAACTCACGAGTTGGCGTCACGATCAGCGAAAGCAGTTGTGGTTTACCTCCTTTTCCTCCTTCTATTTCATGGATGCGCTGGATGATGGGGATGGCAAAAGCGGCGGTCTTTCCTGTTCCTGTTTGTGCAGAACCCAAGACATCATTTCGATCCAAAACCAAGGGAATGGCTTTTTCTTGGATGGCAGTAGGTTCAGTGTAATTTTTATCTTTGAGCGCCTTTAAAATAGGTGCTATGAGTGGCAATTCTTCGAATTTCATTATTTGCTGTAAAGTGCTGAAATGCACTTTTGGCATTTCTCTATGACGCAAAGGTAGGTATAAGAAATCCCAAACAGTCAGGAATTTGTGAATTGATTTTTATCTACCAAATTACCATTGGCTCAGTCTTAGTCTCATTTTAGTTTTATTGTTTTGCCATTTGCTAAAACTCGGTAGTATTTTCCGTTTTCAATTAAAAGCCCTTCTGATTTGAGCTTAGGAAAGTATTCGTAATAATCTGCTGGATGTTTAACATCAATCCCTATTACTCTACCATTATACTTCAGGTTCACCTGAGACTGAATGGTATGCCCAACAACAACTGTCTCAGCATTGAATTTATTCAAGCCGTGTTCAACTTCTTCAAGTGATAACTCAGCGTAAAAATATCCTCTGTACCAATATGGTGCTGTCTTAGAAGAGGTCAATATGTCTTCAGTTATGTCTCTGTTGAGTTTAGGGTAGTATGATGTATGATAGTTATCTCTAATAAGCTGGTTCATTTCTTCAATACTTCTTTTTATTTCTCCTAACTGTGGGCTAATACCCGCATGAACAAACAGATTTCCATTAATGAGTTCCATCGTGTTTTTGCTTTCTAACCAGCGACCTATAAAAGAATCTTTGCCATAAAATTCAAACTGTTTTCTGCCTAAAATGGAAGCAATATGATTGTATTTTAGCTTGGCGAATCTATGATCTCCTTGCATGTTCATGATTTCGTGATTCCCTAAAATGAAATGAACATTTCCTCCTTTCGATTTTGCATCTTGTTCTAGTTTATAAATGAACCATAAAACTTGAGTGGAGAAGTAACTGCGGTCTATAAAGTCGCCTAGTAGAACTAAATGGTTTTTTCCAAAAGTCCAATTCAAATTTTCGTCTATGACACTGCTTTCGATCAGAAAATCACGAAAGGTCTTGTAGTTACTTTCAATGTCGGAGATAGCAAGAATTTTTTGAGAATCGGAATAAATAGATTCAGGTGCCTCAAAGTCAAGATTTAGCCTGAAGCTAAAACTTGTTGAATCTAGCGGGTAATGGCATGTTAATAGGTCTTTGGAATTTGTATCGAATTCCATTTCTCTTGTTTCAAACCCGATCTCTTGGTTACCTTTTATGTAATTAACATTTAAAATGCTGTCATTTTTAAAGAAAACATAGGGTCCTTCATTGTTCCATACATCGGCTAAATTATTTCTACTATGTTTTATCGACTTGCCTGATAAAAACCCTAAGAATATGAATATCGATATTCCTATGAGTCCGGTGTATAATATATGTTTTAAGTATCTAACTATTCTTTTTTTCATGAATGTTGATTGGAACTAACCATGCATTTCTGTACGCATGATTTTGAATTTGATATCAGTTTTATTTTAAGGTGTTTTATCCGACCTTTTATTATTGCCGTTAACAAAAGAGATTAAAACTCAAAAGGGTATTACAATTTTTCAAGGAACTAGCTATTCCTTTTTAAAGATGCCGTGGCAATTCCAGCCAAAATAAGTAGCACACCACCTGTGCGGTTCATGATTTGAATGATTTTGCTGTTTTGTATGGTGGTCCGGAGTTTTCCGGCTAACAGGGCATACGCAGAATTTATAGGCAATACCAGTAACGCAAATGTGCCTCCTAGAATAAGCATTTGAGGAATAACGGGTTTGTTTGGTGAGATGAACTGTGGCATGAAAGCCATGTAGAAAATAATGCCCTTGGGGTTGAGCAGTGATACGGTGAAGGACTGAATCAGAATTTTTGTTTTACTCACTTTGTTGCCTTCAATTTTAACTTCAGATGGGTTTGGAGAGTTTCTCCAAAGCATTATACCTAGATAAACCAGATAAGCTGCTCCAATCCATTTGGTGAGATTGAACAAAAAAGACGAGGCAGCTAGAAGACCGCCAAGCCCAATAAAAGAAAGAACCATTCCGACCACGGCACCGGGGACTACTCCGAATACTGTAAATAAAGAATGTTTGGTGCCATGGCGCAGACCGTAGGCCATCACCATTAGATTGTTGGGGCCAGGAATACTAATAAGAACTGCGGAAGTAATGGTAAAGGCTAGCCAAGTTTCAAATGACATTTGGAATGAGTTTAGGTTAATAATTGGAGCCTACAATTGTAAGCCCTAGAGCCAAACGACTTCTGAGGTTATTTGGTTTTCCTTAAATTCTAAAACCCGATAAGCAAACCCTATGTTTTCTACCTCAGCCTTTTCTGAGTGCCGTTTGATCTGGATGCTGGCGGACGGTGTTATAGTCTGTTGGATATGTCCAGTAGTTTGATGATCATCCAGATGCAAATGCCCGCAGAAGATGTGTATAGGCTGAGAACGAGATTGAAGCAAATCGAGTACTTGCTCATCACCTTTAAGAGGAAACTCTAGATGAGGAGTAGTGTTGGTTAGGAGAATGGGGTGATGAACAAAAAGCAGCGTAGTTTGATCAGTTTGTAGTTCGGCTTCCAGCCAATCGAGCTGAGTACGGCTGATGGCATCGGTAGAGGTATCTAGATAAATGGATTTGAATCCATTGTTTTCCTCACTCCAATACCATTCCTTTCGTTCAGCTATAGCGGCTGGTCTCTTGGTTTTAATTACTTCATCAAAGTTTTCGTGATTGCCCAAAATGACCTTGTAATCCAAACCGCTTTGGTTCAGAGAATCAAGGAACTGTTGATGCGCCGATGGGGCACCGATGTCGCCAAGGAATATCATTTGGTTAATGTCTTTGGATAGAATGTCGTTGAGAATGACCTTCCAATTTTCCCAGGAAGAGACACCTTCGTCAGAGACCCAACTTTCTTCGGCATGTAGGTCGGTTACTAAGGCTATTTTCATCGTAAGTTTGAACTAGTTATTAAAACATGATCTACGAGATGTTTGAAATTTGGTTTAAATCTCCACCACCAATTTACCTTTCGCCTTGTTGTCCTCCATGTACTGATGAGCTTCGGCCACTTGATCCAGGGTGAAAACTGTATCGATGTTGAGGTGGATATTCCCTTTTTCTACTTCGTTGATAAATTCCTGAAGCAACTCTTTAGATAGATTTTTTGACTCACCCATATAGACGGTCAATCGACCCAAAGAAGGAATATCACCCATAGGCGTAAAGTTATCCAAGGTCCAGGCCCCGCCTAAAATGCCCGTCATACAAACCATACCTTTATAACCAATACACTTCAAAGAGTCTTTAAGTGTTTTGATGCCAATCAACTCTAATACTTTGCTGACTCCTTCTGGATAGAGTTGACGTAAATCTTCTTTCAGTTCGCCGACATCGATTAAAACATGATCGGCTCCATTGTCAAGTAAAGTTTGGGTTTTGTCAGGATTTCGAGTGGTAGAGACTACAATGGCTCCAAGGCTTTTGGCTAACTGACAAGCTAGCATCCCGATAGAGGAGGTGCCGCCGCGTATTAGCAAGGTTTCACCTTGCTGTAATTCTAACGCTTGGTTCAAGGAACCGGATACGGTCTGAAACATTTCAGGTATGGCACCCAGCGTACTCCATGGCAACTGGCTTTTGAATGGAAAGATAATTTCCAGAGATACTAGCGCATATTCGGCATAGCCCCCATCAAAAAATCTCCCCATTCCACCCATGATAGCGGCCACTTGCTGTCCGGATGCATAGGTGCCAGAAGGATCATTTTCTACCACGCCTACGCATTCGATCCCTTGAATCCTAGGAAACGTCACGCCTGGAGATTCGCCTTGGCGGGTGAACATCTCCGATCGGTTCAGCCCAAAGGCTTTGACTTGTATGAGTACCCAACCTGATTTGACTTCAGGTTGGGGTACTTCTTGTATTTGTATGACTGACGGTTCACCCGCCTGTGTAGTAACTGCAGCTTTCATTTGTTTTCTTTGGTATTAACTAATCTTTAGGACCAAACCATACAAATGGGTTGTGGGCTATTTCCCATAGATGTCCGTCAAGGTCTTTGAAGTATCCATGAAAACCACCCCAATCTGCCTTTTGCGGTTTTTTAACCAATATGGCTCCGGCTTTGATAGCCTGATCTAAAACATCCAAGACTTCTTTTTGGGATGACACATTGTGAGCCAGGTTGAATCCACTGTATCCATTGCCTTCAGCATTTACACCTGCGTCTTTAGCCATATCCTCACGCTTGGATAGTCCAAGCCACGTTCCGTTTAAGTTGAAAAAAGCAACTTCTGGAGGTGAATCCATCATGGGTAGTTGAAGTCCATCACGATAAAATTTTATTGACTGATCTAAATCTTTGACACCCAGTGCCACCATACTGATTCTAGGTTTCATAATTACTTCATTTTGTTGAATATGTAAGAATCAATTTTCCAACTATCGTTCTCTTGCTTCAATACGAACAATTCTCTGTTTTCTTCCGGGACAGTATTACCTGTTGTATGAATCAATGTTGTGCCTTTAGAAGTAGTTCGAGCAAAGGCGTAGTTACCAATGATTTCGATTTCTTCGATGAAGAATTCAATGTTAAGCTGGATTTGACTGAATACAAAGTCATAGGCCGTTTTTACCTGTTCTTGTCCGATGGAAGTAGACGCACCTGAAGGCATAAATACTCAGTTTTCGGTATAGAGCAACAAAACCTTTTCAGAACTAGATTCATTTAGTGCATCTCTGTAGTTGAACAGTGTTTTTTTAACCGCTTCTTTTGTGATTTTTTCTTTCGATTGACTGCAGCCGATCGTGGATAAAAGTGCTATAGCTAAAATCATGATTTGTTTCATTGTATTTGTGTTTTAGAATGAAGCAAAGGTGAGAGGGGATTACGGAATTAACCCTTGCTCTACTTTAAGAAATAAGCTTGATGTAGTTTAAGAATTCTTTGTCAGCTGACTTCGAATTCGGCTCAGAAATTCCGGGGTGATTCCTAAGTAAGAGGCGATTTGGGCACTGGGTAGACGATTGATCAGGTGTGGGTGATCTGACATGAAATTAAGATATCGTTCTTCAGCCGTTGTACTGATCGTTTGCAATAAGCGTTGTTGAAGTTCGATATATTGATTTTCTACAATGACCCTGAAGGTTCTGTTGAACTTCAAGTGATTTTCATAGAAATAGATCAGCTCTGATTTATTGAGTTGGATGATAGTGGAAGGTTCTATGGCCTCAATATACAATTCGCTTGGCCGATCATTGTGCAAACTGCCAATATCAGTGATCCATTCGTTTTCTATAGCGAATAGTAAATTATGTTCTTTGGCGGCTTCATCTACTTTGTACATTTTGAAACAACCTTCCACTACAAAAAAATAGGACTTGCATATTTCTCCAGCTGAAAGTACGAATTGCCTTCTTTTTACTTTTCTCACAGTCGTTTTTTGATGCAACGCATCTATTTCTTCCTGACTGAGCAGTAGATAATTATTAAGATGATCAATAAGTGTTTGAAGAGGCATCAGTCAGATTTCTTCTTGTAGTATCTTGGTTTTCCGGGTTCTCGTTTAGGTTTCACTCTTCGAGAATACCCTCGTTTTAAAACATGTAGGTAGAACCGTTCCACTTTTTCTCGAGCCCAAGGAGTTTTACGCAAAAACTTCAAGCTGGATTTGACCGAAGGGTCATAAGTGAAGCAACGGATGTTAACTTCTTCACCCAAATATTCCCAGCCGACATTTTCGACGAGGTAGTCCAAGATGTCAGCCAATTTGACGCCGTGGAGCGGATTGTTTATTTGTTCGTGATCACTCATTTTCTATTCTCGTGGAGTGCATCATTTTGAGTTTCCATATTTCACCTACTTTTACGGCCACTACACTTTCGAGCCAGTGCATCTTATGCACTATTTCATGATCCTTCGTCCATACCGCCCAATTCTTGTAGCCAGCCCATATCATATCTCCGGATTTTTCCATTTTAATAAATTCAAAACGATTGGTTCGGGTAGCCCTGTCTGAGTTTTGCAACGCTTTAGTAATGTAGTATTGAATGGTGTCATTGTTCCACACCTCGCCATGCTCTAGCAGAATAAAGTCAGGTGTCAAATAGGTATCCATTTTGGTGGAATCATAATCAGATAGCAGGCTTTGGAAGGTATCAATAACCAATTGCTGAACCGCGGTCTCTTCCTCTTTGCTCGGTTGAGTTTGAGCTTTAGTAAGAAAAGGAATCGCAAGTAAGATAATGATTAGTAGTTGTTTCATAGGATTGGATTTTGCTTTGAGCAAATATATGAGATTCGTCATCAGTTCAATTGACTGATTCTGACCTTCTTCTTTTTCAATCGGCTATTATTGAGTTGGTTGATGAGTTGTTTTGATTTTGAAGAAGGAACAGCAACGAACGCACAATCTTGTTTCAATTCAATCATGCCTAGTTCTTCTTTAGTCAAATTCCCTTGTTTCATAAATAGGCCCGCGATATCACCCTTAGAAATTTTGTCCTTGCGTCCACCAGATATAAAAAGGGTAGTTACTTCACTGTTTTTGAATTGTGCAGATTGGTTTAGTGTTTCTTCATTTACGTCGCGTATATAGTCAGGAGCTCTTTCATTTTTTACTTTGAGCAAATAAGCGGTGCCGTCTTGCTGCATTCTGGCAGTTCGCCCATTTCGGTGAGTAAACTCTTCTTGTTTGGGGGGTAGTTGGAAATGGATGATAAAATCC
Source organism: Reichenbachiella sp. (assembly GCF_965233835.1). Taxonomy (GTDB): domain Bacteria; phylum Bacteroidota; class Bacteroidia; order Cytophagales; family Cyclobacteriaceae; genus Reichenbachiella. The sequence goes on along the minus strand of NZ_OZ247585.1, from coordinate 3,540,330 downwards.
AACGCAGGTACATCTATGCCTCGGGCAGCTAAGTCCGTCGCTAGAAGCAATCGACTCGTGCCATTTCTGAACTTGATCAAAGCTCGCTCACGGTCTTGCTGCTCCAGTCCTCCATAAAAACATGCATGATCTATATTTTGATTCCATAAATAATCACTCACTTCTTGAATGGTATCCTTGAAATTGCAGAAAATAATGCCGTTGCCGGTTTGAATGTGGTTTAGTAATTGAACCAGCGTACTCAATTTGTCGTCGTTTGAAGCAGTAACCAATTGAAGAGATAGCCTGTTGGAAGTAGCATCCAAAAAATCTAATTGCTCTGGGTTTTTTAGCCCAACCAAGTCTGGAATATCCACCTTTTGTGTGGCCGAGGTCAGTACTTTCTTTCTCACAGATCGGAGTTTATCAATGATCTCCAGCATCTCCGATTCGAAACCGACTTCCAATGATTTGTCGAACTCATCTAGGACCAGCGTCTCGATGTAGTCTGTGTTAATTGTCTCTCGTCGGAAATGATCCGCCACTCTGCCGGGTGTACCCACAAGTATGGCTGGAGCATGTTTCAAGTCGATTCTGTCTTTCGAACCAGACCGCCCACCATACACGGCATTGGCTTTGAAGCCGCTACCCATTTCCCTGATTACTTGCTCGATTTGAATGGCCAATTCTCGTGAAGGCACCAAAATCAATAGTTGTACTTGCTCTAGGCCGGCGTCTAGTGTTTTGATCAAAGGAAGCAGAAAGGCTAATGTTTTGCCCGTGCCTGTAGGGGAAAGCAAAACTACCTCATCATTTTCCGCAATGGCATTTTGTGTAGCCTCTTGCATGGGGTTGAGTTGGCTGATGCCCAGCTTCTGCAAAATGGCGGCTTGGTCTTTTGTTTTTCCTGACATGCCACAAAGGTATCTTAATTCCTTTGTGGAATAGCCCGACCTTTATTTTATAAATGCCTTGACTATGGCCAAACTCTCTATTGGGCTCTCTTCCATAGGTACGTGCCCGACATTGGGCATGATCACCAAGGTGTCATTGGACAAATCAGTCTGAAATCTATAGGCACTTTTGGTTGTGGCGAGCAGATCGTCCGCTCCCCAGAGAATCAGTGTAGGTTGTTCGATTGTCTTGATCAATTCTATTTGATTTCCTTTTATATCTGTGGTCATGCGGTCCACCAGACCTTGTCTATTTCCTTCCCGCAAAGTGAGTTCAAAATATCTGGCTACCAATTCTTCAGTGACTTTGGATTTGTCAGCATAAACACTTTCTACACTGGATTTGGCCATGAATTTAGGGGTGATGAAAGTCAATATCTTATTCAAAACTGGCATCTTCGCTATCGCAAATGCTACCGGAACTTTCTCTGATTCTAAAGGGTAACCTGCGGCATCAATGAGAATCAGTTTTTTTACTGTTTTGGAATTTTCAACTGTGTAATTCCATGCAATTTGTCCACCTAGTGAATTGCCCCCCAAAACGCAGGAGTCAATATTTAATTGGGTTAAAAACGCTTCAATGAATTTCACATAGTGAATCATAGTATAATCTCGATCTGGAAACGGGCCTGTAAGCCCAAAGCCTGGTAAGTCCATTCTAATGATTCTTCGTTCATTTTTCAAGCCTTCTACCCATGCATCGAAAGTATGTAAGCTAGCACCAGTTCCATGGATAAGCACAATAGGTAAGGAGTCTTGGGGATTGCCCTCATCTCTGAAATGCACCTCCATATCCATGATTGGGATAAATGCAGAAGGTGGTTGAGCATATTTTTCTTTGAGTAGATCAAGATCCAAATCTGCATACCCAAAAAGCACGGTAATGATGATCAATGAGGTGAGAATAAAAGCCAGTGTAAGTTTAAGAAGAGTTTTCATTTTAAGAAGTTTAGGAATTCTATTATTACGTCAAGAGAGTAGCCTTCCACCCTTAATGAATTGATTATTATTAATTCTATTCATTAAGGGTGATGCTTTCAATATCTTTGCGCCTCGAATGGCAATGGAGAAGAAAAATATAAGCAAAGAAGACCTGGAGGCTTGTTTAAAAACCCTTCAGGGTTTGGTGGAGGATAGTCAACCATTGGTGGACCTGTCAGAGGAACAGCGTGTGGCACTGATGAAAGCGGCAGGTGAGGTATCTCGTCCTGATCGGACGGAATTGCGTAAGCGAAGAAAAGATCTCAAGAACAAAGAAAAGGCCGTTGTTCGAAAGCAGGATCGAGAGGCCAGAGAAGCCACCGGCATTCGTTCAGCTCGAACGGCTAAAGTATTCGAAGCGCCAGATCAAATCCTACTGCCAGCCGCCAAGTTAGACATGGAAGGCAAAGAGCTGAACTCACCACGCAACTGCTATGTGTGTAAGGTGGAATATACGAAGCTCCACCCATTCTACGATACGATGTGCGAGACATGCGGGGATTTGAATTATGCTAAGAGATTTCAAACCGCTGATCTCACAGGACAAGTAGCCCTAATGACGGGTTCACGTTTAAAGATCGGCTATCATGTCACGCTGATGATGTTGAGGGCGGGGGCTACAGTGATCGCCACCACTCGTTTCCCTGCAGATTCGGCTATTCGTTTTGCCAAAGAAAAGGACTATTACAAATGGAGTGACAGATTGCATATCCATGGATTGGATTTGCGTCATACGCCGAGTGTAGAGCTGTTTTGTACTTATATAGAACAGACGTATGATAGACTCGATATTTTGATCAATAATGCTGCTCAGACGGTGCGGCGTCCACCGGGGTTCTATTCTCATATGATGGACAAGGAGCAGTTACCATTCGAGGATCATTCGCCAGATGTTCGGCAATTGCTGACTAGTCATCATAACTGCTTGAATCGAATTGGGGTTGTAAGCCCTTCAGGTAAGGATACTTCTTCATTGGCAGTTTCCTGGAATGAAAAAGCACCAGGACTTGGACTGCGTGCCTCTGCACAATTGTCACAGATACCTTACAGTTACGACGGCGCGTTGCAAAACGAGGAAGTATTCCCGGAAGGGAAACTAGACGTGGATTTGCAACAGGTTGATCTCAGAACCACTAACTCCTGGAGACTGAAACTAGGAGAGGTACCTACACCTGAGTTACTTGAAGTTCAATTGGTGAATTCCATTGCGCCATTCGTGCTTTGCAATCGTTTGTCTTCCATGATGAAACGGGAAAATACAGGCAAGAAGCACATCGTGAATGTGACGGCGATGGAAGGTAAATTCTATAGATTCAAAAAAGAACCTCGTCACCCACATACCAACATGGCCAAGGCTGCCTTGAATATGTTGACTCATACCTCGGCAGGCGAATTGGCCAAACATGGCATCTATATGAATGCGGTAGATACAGGATGGGTGACGGACGAAGACCCTGTACAGCTTTCTAAATTCAAAGAAGAGAAACATGACTTTCAACCACCATTGGATATTGTGGATGGTGCGGCTCGTGTGATGGACCCAGTGTTCGATGGAATTAACCGAGGGGAGCACTGGTGTGGCAAGTTTTTGAAGGATTATTTTCCGATTGATTGGTAGCTGTATTTTTAGTCACTGCTGAGTTTCTTCCATGACCCCAATGGGAGTAAATTGAAACAGGAGTTTTAGAGTCTTCTAGGTAACGCACTAATTTTTTTGACCAAAGTACCCTACCTATTTATTATATTAGAATGTAATAAATAAAGACTTGTTCATGTTGAAATCTTTGTCATTCGAGTCTAGAATGCTTTGCGTATCTTGTTTGTTTGTCCTGCTCAGGATGATGGATCCACTAGTTCGGTATGTTACGAGTGGCCTCCCGCCTGATTATGTATTTGCCAACATACTTATCTCAATAATTAGCTTATTGGTTTTAATTATCACCCTTTCAGGGTTTCAATCATTCAAGGTCAATGTGGTATTTAGTGGAATGCTGCTTTTGATTTTTGGATATTATTGGATTTCTAGAGATGGACTAGTCAGTACTTCAGATATTAATTTGGTGGCATTTCTTTCGGCAGTAACTGCATTTAACAGAAGAAAGGAGTTGAAAGTAGTGTTATTGTTCTCGTACGCCTTTATTGCTATGCTGGTCATATTATGGCTAGGGAACGCTGAGTTATTAAAGGTGATAGAAAGGCGACCAGTTTTTGATATATACAAGTATCAGTTTGTAGTTGTTCTTTTCACAATTTTTATGATTTATTGGGTGAGACAATATCACACAGATCGAGCCTCAGCACTCAAAAAGACCCAACTGATATCTGCTAAGATCGAAGAACTTGCGGCTGAAAATGAAGCATTGGAACTACAGCAACAAGAACAGGAACAAACCAATGAGCATCTCGAACAACTTGTTATAGAAAGGAAAGAAAGGCTAACAGTATCCAATGAACAAATTTCCTCATTTCTGGATGTAAACTCTAACCAAATAGCTCCTACAGTTGAAGAGCTTCTACAGGAAATCAAATACATGGAAAGCCAAGAAAAGGAGTTGGTATACGCCGATTGGCTTCAACGATCTGGTGAAAAATTGAAAGAGGCTTTTGTCTCTGTGAAGATGTCGTATTCTAAATGGTCTCAAAAATGAGGACAGGAGAAGAATTGGAATTAGGCTTTAAGTATACCTTCTTAAGGATATGCTTGTATGTGGCGGCTTTGGCTACCTTTTTCCAGTTGATGGTCTCAATTATTGAATTTCCAGGCGCGTTTCATGTTTGCTTGTCTTCTGCTCTTTTTATCATTTCGATTGTTTCGATGGCGCTGTGGAAAAATCCTAACAGATATGAGTTCATTGTTCTTCTTAATGCATCTTGTTGGACTATCGCTTACATCATGTACTGGATAGGAGCCAGTGGGATTCATTCTGCGCCGGCTTACGTCTTCTTCGTTTTGGTCATTGTGTTTTTGATTGTTCTGCCGAAACCATATGGATATTACTATACTGTTGCCTTATGTATTACCTGCTTGATGCTCACTAGTTTTATCCCTACCGGAATGAATGGTCAGGTTTTAATAAATGATAATCTTCATTATGTATTAGCTACTCAATACTTGATCAGCTTAGCCATGATAATTATTTCCCTTTACTTCCTTAAATCCAACTTTGATAAAGAACGAGAAAATAATGAGCAGTCAAATCAAACTCTAATCAAACTGACGGCCGAACTGGTTGCCAAGAAAAAAGAACTATTGGTAAAAAAGGAAAAAACAGAAAGTCTCAAAAAGAATTTGGAGCAATTGGTTTACGATAGAACGTTGCAGCTGGAAGAGAAAAACGAGCAATTATCCCAATATGCCTATGATAATGCTCATATCCTAAGAGGTGCATTGTGCAATATTCTAGCTATTGCGAATTTGATTCAAAGGGAGCAAAAGGACAAGAAAGCTAAAAAGGCAGTCGAACGACTAAATCAAAAGGCAATGGATCTTGATCAATTGGTTTATCAAGTCAATAATTTACTGAAATAGGAATTTTTTTAAGATTTGTATTGCCGTTGTGAAAGCCTACCTTTGCGCCCTTAATAAAAGACTTTACAATGACAGAATTAAACACTGAAGAACAAAAATTCAGTTACGGACTAGGACAAAGTGTGGGTACAAATTTCACCAACGAAGGCTTCAACGAGATCTTCGAAATCGACGCTTTCATGAGCGGATTGGGAGATTCATTTGCTGGACATAGCGAATTGACCGTAGAAGAAATTAATACCGTAATTCAAAAGAAGATCGGTGAAATCAAAGCGGCTGCTCATGGTGATGCCAAAGAAAAAGGTGAGGCTTTCTTAAAAGAAAATGCAGCTAAAGAAGGAGTGACTGTTTTACCAAGTGGATTGCAGTACGAAGTCATCGAATCTGGAGATGTTTCTGGAACGAAACCAACTGCTTCTAGTCAGGTAACCACACACTACACAGGTACTTTGATTGATGGAAAAGTGTTTGATAGTTCTGTGCAGAGAGGTCAGCCAGCTACATTTCCAGTGAATGGTGTAATTGCCGGATGGACTGAAGCACTTCAATTGATGGTGCCTGGTGACAAGTGGAAGCTGTATATTCCATTCAATCTGGCTTATGGAGATAGAGGTGCTGGTGCTGATATTCCTCCATTTGCGGCTTTGATTTTTGATATCGAGTTAATCGAAGTGCAGGGTTAATACCTAATCGATTCGTGAAAATATTGAGGTCTTGCTCCTAAAAGCAAGACCTTTTTGTTTAATGGGGATTGATTTATGTTCTATTTCTCATGGTTTATGATAATTGATAGAATTGAATTAATTTGGGATGATTTATCATTAGGTAAACGGGTTTGAAATGCTTAATCGAACCAACCAGAACTATTAAACAAAACCAATTTAAAATGACATCTTCTTCTGAAAATGAAAATGGCTTAATCTACAGATTGCTCGGCCACGTAGAACGCATTGGCAACAAACTGCCAGATCCGGCGATTCTGTTTCTTATCTCCATATTTATCGTCTGGGTTCTGTCAGCCCTGATGGCTTCGATAGAATTTACCGAAATTAATCCGCGAGACGGAATGCCAATCAGAATTCAAAACCTGTTGACTGGTACGGCATTGACCACCTTTCTGTCTAAAATGGTAGGTATCTTTACCAGTTTTGCTCCTTTGGGGGTAGTACTGGTGGCGATGCTCGGAGTGGGCGTAGCAGACGGCTCAGGTTATATTCATACAGCCATCAAGATGATGCTGAAGAAGACTCCTGGTTTTCTACTCACTCCAATGGTGATCTTTGTAGGCATAGTTTCGCACTCTGCTATTGATGCAGGATATGTACTTGTTATTCCATTAGGGGGCATTATTTTTTATGCAGCTGGTAGACATCCGTTGGCCGGAATAGCAGCGGCTTTTGCTGGTGTGTCTGGTGGTTTTAGTGCCAATCCGTTGCCCTCAGCGATCGATCCCCTCTTGCAGGGCTTTACCCAACCGGCAGCTCAGATCATCGATCAGTCTGCCCAGGTCAATCCACTGGCCAATTACTATTTTACCGCTGCTTCCAGTATACTAGTGACCTTGATAGGTTGGTACATTACAGACAAAATAGTAGAACCACGATTGAATAAAAATAATGCTGTGGATGGGGAAGTGGAGCAGGCGCCAGACATGGGAGAATTTACAGGGCAAGAAAAAAAGGCATTTTGGACTGCTAGTTTAGTTACCTTAGGCTTGTTCGTTTTATTTGTATTATCACTTTTACCAGAGAGTTCTCCATTCCGAGATGCCAATGGATCGTTGACTTCGTTTAGCGCACCTGTGATGCAATCTATAGTACCATTGATCTTTTTGTTTTTCCTATTACCTGGTGTCATTCATGGTGTAGTGGCAGGAAAGTTTAAGTCTAGTAAAGACATCATAGATGTTATGTCCGAATCTATGCGCGGCATGGCGTATTATGTGGTAATGGCGTTTTTCTGTTCGCTATTTATCTACGCATTTGGCACTTCTAATTTGGGAGCTTTATTAGCTATCAAGGGTGCTAATTTCTTAAAGGGATTGAACCTGTCTGGTGGAGTGACCATTGCAGGGATCATCATTCTAGCAGCATTTGTCAACTTGTTTGTTGGTTCGGCTTCGGCCAAATGGGCGATGTTGGCACCAATATTTGTGCCCATGCTCATGCAGTTGGGATATTCTCCTGAGTTGACGCAGGCCGCTTACAGGGTAGGGGATTCGTCTACCAATATTATCACTCCACTTATGCCTTATTTCCCACTGGTAGTGGTATTCTGCCAGAAGTACGTGAAGGGCACTGGGATTGGGACTTTGGTTTCGGTGATGGTTCCTTACTCCATAGCGTTATTGATCCTCTGGACAATCTTCTTGGTTACGTTCTGGGTATTAGGCATTCCGCTAGGGCTTCAAGCGAGTTATGTATATGGTGGGTGATTGATTTATACTAACTGGAATCAAAAATGGCTTAGAATTTTTCTAGGCCTTTTTTGATATTTTGGTTCTATTGGACACAGTTTCCGTCTCTAATATCTTCAATGGTTGGGTTGTATCGGTTGTTATCGATAAATGGAGTAATAGGAATATAATCTAGCTGCTGAAAACCACATAAGTTCGTTAGGTTTTTGTTGTACGAAACCACGAAACTGCCATATTCAATTCTTTTTAGATTACTAAACCCGGAAATCGTTTCTAATTGGTCATTCCATTCAATCTGCAATGAATTTCTGATGGATTCTAAGTTCTCAAAGGCAGAGATTTCTTTTGCATTCAAGTTGAGCGAAATTTCAATGCTGCCATCAATCCGCTTAATGGAATCAAATCCTGATAAGTTCTCAAAGCCATTCCAGGTCATTTCTAATCGATTTCTTATGTAGGTTACATTATTGAAGCCTTCCAGGCTCATTAACCTTGGTTGTCCCATAATGATTAGATCTTCATGCAAAGAATCAATATTGGAAAAAGCCGAAAGGTCTTCCAAGTAATCATTCCAGGAAATATTCAAATTGCCACCAATTTTATGCAGATTATGAAGTCCTTCCAGGGATGATAATGAAGTCCATCCAATAAAAACATTACCTCTAACTTCTCTTAATGTATGAAGCGCTGAAATATCTGATATGCCATTGAGCAAGAGATCTCCATTAATGATTTCATATTGATTAATGGCAAATTCATCTAATTCTGATTGATCTAGAATTCCAATACTCTCCGGGTATTCTATTGGCTGATCATCTTCGGTTGAGTTGCAGGTGGTTAATGAAAAAAGGAAAATTAACAAGAATACATTTAACTCGATTTTTCGCATAGGTCGGTCATATTGTTGGTGACATCAGTTTTGAATTACGTTTAGCAAGGCATAAAGATCTCGTTATTCGCCCACTAGACTATTTATGTAGCTGAAAGGTAGTAGCTGATACCTTGAAGTATTTTAACTATCTCATTTTTTTGCTCTTTAAAAAGATGAATTCTCCTCCTTCATCTCCAGATTGACTAATGGCACCCAGCTGCGGAATCTGACCGTTGGGGCTGTTGTTGATTACAGCGATTTTATATGCGGCAAAAAGTTACTTGCAATCAATTCTTTTTGCCAAAATACATCAAGCAAAGACTGCATTTCATTTGCTTTGTCAGCTTGATTCAAAGCTTGGTAAGCTATTTTTTTACCCTGTAGAGCTTTGGCTCTAAGTGGTGTTCTTTCCAGTCCCTGATCAAATAGCACTAAGGCTTCTTCATATCTTGCTTGATCAATCAGCCAATAAGCGTATTGTTCATACGATGGAAGCGGAATGTCTGGCGGGCCTTGGGGTAATGGCAATTCACTTTCGAGAGCAACAGCTTTTTTGAGGTGGTTTTCTGTAGCAGATGGGTCTCCTTTAAGAATAGCTGACATGGCCATCATTTGATTGAGCATAACTTCTGCTTGAATGATCGTTCTTTTGTTTGGGGCATAGCGCGTATATCCTGCACTACACATAGAAATTCCATCCGTAGTGACTAACAACTCCGCTTTGGCTATTTTGTCTTCTAATAACTCTATGTGGGTTTTAATTGTTTCGTAACCTCCTTCTTTAGTAGCCATTAGACTGACAAAGAAATGATGTTGTGCGTTTGTAGCGATACTCAGGTCTTCCACATCAACAACCAAAGGAGCTTCTTTTAAATCCCATGATCCTGACTCAGTCACCTGAAAATTTTGCATGTTTATGAGATAAGCTCTTGCTGAAGATGTTTGAGCGTTTCTTGTAAAGGAGAGCATGTCTTTCATGAGCTGAGTGGCTTTGTCAAATCTTCCTTGCTGCAAGTAGGCATAGTGCAACCATTGGTAACTGTGAAATCCTCTAGCTGCATCTCCCAAACCAAGTCTTTCCATTTTGCGCACACTGGCACCGTAAGAATTTTCATTGGAGGAGGCTACTTCATTCCACATGCCACGATTGAGATAAATGTGTGATGGCATATGTAATGCATGCACTGCATCAGGCGCGGTGCTTGCATATTTGTTAGCCGCCTCAATACCTTGTATGGCTAGATTGGGGCTGTCAAAAGCATGAATGGTGTAGTGCAAAGCCCCGGGGTGGTTGGGGTTTTCTGTTAAGATACTTTGCGCAACCGCTGCTGCATTGATACTATGATCTTGAGAGCCATCTTTGGGAGAAGACCACAAAAGAGATAGTGCGTAAAAAGCTGCTATTTCTTGATGCTTGGGGTTTTCCCGATGGAGGTCTGATAAGTGATCTGCAAAGGCTTGATTGCGTTCTTTGAGTTCGCCCTCGCCAAACAATAATTCTAACCCTTCCCAAAAGTCTCTCTCTATACCTTTGTCAGCTTTGGCTATTCTTTCTTCTTTGGTTGAACCCACTTGATTTAAAATTTCTCTTCCAGATTCTACATTTTGAAGTCCCCAGAGCGCTTTGTAATGTGTCATGGCTTTTCCCCAGTATGCCATAACTTCATTTGAGTCGGCTTCGATAGCCTTTGAGAATGACTTTCTTGCATCGTCATATTCAAAGCTATGAAGTAGGAGCAGGCCTTGGTCAAAGTCTGCCTGGGCCTTTTCTGAAATGGGAAATCCATGCTGGAGTTCTCCGAGGGTGGTATTGGTTTGATTAGGTGATTTTGAGTTGCATGCCCATAGTATGAAAGAAAGGCAACAGAGTTTGAGTAGTTGGTTCATAATTGAGTGGATCTAAGTTCATGGAATTTACAGATAAAAAAGGAGCTATGAAATTTTATTGTCATCACAGGGTATGTTCGGGTGATCTGTCAGCGAGGGAGGAAGTATAGTAGTTTTTTTCTTCTGCCAGAAGGGGATTGCCCGAATGCTTTTTCGTGCCTCAAGGTCATCAGGGAATGATGGGGTATCCTAGTGGGAGTCACGTATTACAAATGCACGCCATTGGGTTGCAAACTTGCCAGCTTTCGTCTATTTCGCACAATATCCCTCTCTGATTTCTTCTATGGTTGGGTTGTAGGAATTGTTACTGATAAAAGGTTTAATTAGAATATGGTCTAGTTGTTGGAAACCACATAAATTTGTGAGGTTTTTGTTGGACGAAACCATAAAACTCCCATATTCTATACTTTTCAGATTACTAAACCCTGAAATCGTTTCTAGTTCATCATTCCATTCAATTTGCAAGGAATATCTGATGGATTCTAAGTTTTCAAAAGCAGAGATTTCTTTGGTGTTTAAGTTGTGTGAAATTTCAATGCTGCCATTGATTTGTTTGACGGACTCAAAGCCTGATAAATTTTTCAAACCATTTTGAGCTATTTTAACGCGATTTCCTATATAGGTTACATTTTGGAATCCTTCAAGGTTTATTAACTTTGGTTGTCCTCTGATGGTTAGTTCTTCATGCAACGAATCAAGATTGGAAAAAGCCGAGAGATCTTCCAAGTCATCGTTCCAAGAGATATTTAAATCACCCCCGATTTCACGTAGATTGTGTAATCCTTCAAGGGATGATAATGAAGTCCAGCCTATAAAGACATTACCTCTAATTTCTCTTAATGTGTAGAGCGCTGAGATGTCTTTTACGCCATTTAAAACAAGATCTCCATTAATAATTTCATATTGGTTAATAGCAAACTCATCTAATTCTGATTGATCCAGAATTCCAATACTCTCTGGGTATTCTATTGATTTTTCATCTTTAGAAGAGTCACATTTGGAGAATAAAAAAAGAAAAATTAACGAGGATAGAATTAGTCCGGTTTTTCGCATAGGTAGGTAAGGTGGTCAGTGATATTAGATGCTAGATACGTTTATTTTCAAAGAATGGTTTTGTTATTTTCCTCTTTGTATCATATGTGCAAATTTATAAGCTTGTTCTGATTAACTTAAATAGAGTGAGCTAAATGGAGTGTTGAGCTCCACTCCTTTTTTGAATTATTATACTCTTAAATTCTCAAAAGGAATTGAGAAGGTTGTACTAACAAAAAGCCTTCCTGGTTTCCCAGAAAGGCTTTGTATATCTATTTAAAAACTAGCACCGTGCTAGTGTGGAGTATTCCACATCAATAATTTTTGACTTCCACTGGAAGTCGAAAATTATTTCTTCTCATCTACTTCTTCGAACTCTACATCAGACACGTCTGAGTCAGCAGCACCAGCTTCTGGTCCGGCTTGTCCAGCGTCAGCGCCAGGAGCGCCGCCTTCAGCACCTTGAGTAGCTTGGTACATCTCTTGAGAAGCACCTTGCCATGCAGCGTTCATTTCTTCCATTGCAGCGTCGATAGCAGCTAAGTCACCAGACTTGTGCGCTTCTTTCAGCTTCTCCAGACCAGCATTGATTTTGGTTTTGTTGTCATCAGACAATTTATCACCAAATTCGCTCAATTGCTTTTCAGTTTGGAAGATCATAGAATCCGCTCCGTTTAGCTTTTCTATCTTCTCTTTTTCTGCTTTGTCAGACTCAGCATTGGCTTCAGCCTCTTGTCTCATTTTCTCGATTTCTTCTTCTGACAATCCAGATGAAGCCTCGATTCTGATACTTTGTTCTTTGTTTGTGCCTTTGTCCTTAGACGTTACATGCATGATACCATTAGCATCGATGTCGAAAGTCACTTCGATCTGAGGGATGCCTCTTGGTGCCGGTGGAATACCGTCCAAGTGGAATCTACCCAAGCTTCTGTTGTCCTTCGCCATTGGTCGCTCACCTTGTACCACGTGGATTTCCACAGATGGCTGGTTGTCAGCGGCTGTAGAGAAAGTCTCAGACTTCTTCGTAGGGATCGTTGTGTTAGCTTCGATCAGCTTCGTCATCACACCACCCATCGTCTCGATACCGAGAGATAGAGGAGTCACGTCTAGAAGTAATACATCCTTCACTTCACCAGTCAATACTCCGCCTTGGATTGCAGCACCTACAGCTACTACCTCATCAGGGTTTACTCCTTTAGAAGGCTTCTTACCAAAGAATTTTTCAACTTCTTCCTGAATGATTGGAATACGAGTAGATCCACCTACCAAGATAACCTCGTCGATCTCAGACTTTGAAAGACCTGAATCTTTCAAAGCTTGCTCTACTGGCTTCATTGATCTTTTTACCAAATCGTCAGCTAGTTGCTCGAACTTAGATCTAGACAAGCTTCTTACCAAGTGCTTTGGCACACCGTCTACCGGCATGATGTATGGCAAGTTGATCTCCGTGCTAGTAGAACTAGACAATTCGATTTTTGCTTTCTCAGCAGCTTCCTTCAACCTCTGAAGTGCCATTGGGTCTTTTCTTAGGTCGATGCCTTCGTCGCTTTTAAACTCCTCAGCCAACCAGTTGATGATTACTGTATCAAAGTCATCTCCACCCAGGTGTACATCACCATTAGTAGACTTTACTTCGAATACGCCGTCACCTAATTCCAAGATAGAAATATCGAATGTACCACCACCAAGGTCATACACAGCGATTTTCATATCTGCGTTTTTCTTATCCAATCCATAAGCCAATGCCGCAGCAGTAGGCTCGTTGATGATTCTTTTTACTTCTAATCCAGCGATCGCACCAGCTTCTTTAGTAGCTTGTCTTTCTGCGTCGTTGAAGTAAGCTGGTACAGTAATTACAGCTTCTTTGACTTCAGTACCCAAGTAGTCTTCAGCAGTCGACTTCATTTTCTGAAGGATCACTGCAGACAATTCTTGAGGTGTGTAATTTCTGTCACCGATTTTTACTCTTACTACGTCGTTGTTTCCGCTTTCTACAGCATAAGAAACACTCTTCATTTCGTCAGAAACTTCTGCAAATTTCTTACCCATGAAACGTTTCACAGAGCTAATAGTATTTTGTGGGTTGGTAATCGCCTGTCTTTTTGCAGGATCACCAACTTTTCTTTCTCCTTTACCACCGTCCAAGAATGCTACGATAGAAGGAGTAGTTCTATGTCCTTCGCTATTTGGGATAACGACTGGCTCGTTGCCCTCCATCACAGCCACACAAGAGTTGGTAGTACCTAAATCGATTCCGATTATTTTTCCCATGATCTATTTGTTAATTATATCTTTTTAAAATCTTTTACTAATCTGCCAAGCCTATCATCAACTGCTATGCCAAAGCAGTTTTACTGCTGACGTGGTGACAGATTGGCAGAAATGATTTTAGAATTGGGAATTACGACTGACGAATTGGAGTGGTTTGAGAGACTGATCTGCCAGAAGTTCAAGAGGGGATTAACTTTTCCAAAGTTTCAAACTTTGGAAAAGTTGTAGTGGGCTATTTTCTAATTATCTTCAAGATACCCATGATACCGATCAGCACGCCAACACCAAAGCAGATGTAATAAGAAGTTTCATCCATTGTGTATGAGCCACTGAGGGCATTGCCGATGGCTTGGCCGATTTTCTTTGGTGAGTGGGACTCCGCCCAATAAATAAAGAATGCGCCAAGTAAAAGATATATAATTCCAGATTTGATTTGCTTACTCATGTGATTTAATTATTGGATTTGTTGTCTTGCATGCTTTCAAAAACAGAGTTGACTAATGATAGTGCAAGACTGAAAGCAAATGCCCACCAGAATCCGTCGACATCAAAACCAGGAACAAGTCCACTCACTAACATGATCATCAAAGTATTGATAACTAATAGAAATAAACCTAAAGTAACGATTGTGATGGGGATGGTAAGTAAAACAAGAATAGGCTTGAGCAATATATTTACAATTGCCAAGACACCTGCAACCACTAGTGCCGTCAAAAATCCACTTACATGGGCACCCGGGAGTATATAGGAACAAATAAGTACCGCGATGGCTGATAATATGAGTCTAATTATTGTGTTCATTTTAGTTGTTTCGTGTTTGATTAATTTGAATTTACTCAAAGTTTTTGATCATTTCACATGAATGTGTCTACTAGCTTTTAAATTGTTGAGTAATATTGAGGAACGACAAATAATTCCGTTTCTTAAACTAGAGTCAACATAATTATCTTACACAGATTTATAACCTTTTTACTTGTATTTAACATTGTTAATGGATGTGTTTCTAAGAAATATGGAAGACATTTCGCTAGCAATAAAAACTCCGAGTTTGTGAAGTCAGAGGTGAACCAAAAGGCTCCACCGGAGTATTTGGCATCAGCAAACCAAAGTTCCTTTTCAATTGCTGGCGAAGAAAAAGTTGCAATTAGTTTCGAGAATTCTGATATAAGAACAATAACGCTTCCTATAAAAAAGAAGGTTAAAAGCAAGGAAGGTTATAAAATCCCATTGAAACGAAAATTTAATCGATTAAAAACAACGGATGTAGCTACCCATTCATCTAATAGAAAAACAGATCCACTTGGGCTTACTGCATTTGGGTTAGGTATAGTTGGAGCTCTTGGGCTAATAGCGGCTTTCTATGCTGGAGCAGGCGGACTTCTGGCTATTCTGGCTATTCTTGGTGGAGGCATTATGGGGTTGATAAGTGTGAAGAAAATAAAAAAAGAGCCTGAAAAATGGAAGGGGAAGGGGTTCGGGATTTTTGCGCAAGTTTTGTTTTGGTCGATGATGGTCTTTTTTGTTCTGTATTTCATTGCCCTATTAGGGACTGTTTAAGTAAACGGGTGATGTAATTGGATTTCATTTTTTTGTTATGCCTAATGAAATTCTATCTTTGCGCCCCGAAATGAGTAATGATTTGAGTCACTCAATTCATTACTCACTATTCATTTTTAAATTATTCACTATTCCATGAGTCTGACAGAAGAAATAGAAAAAAGAAAAACCTTTGGTATCATTAGTCACCCGGATGCGGGTAAGACGACATTGACCGAAAAGTTGCTGCTTTTTGGTGGGGCGATCAAGACGGCTGGTGCGGTGAAGTCGAACAAAATTGATCGTCATGCTACTTCGGATTTCATGGAAATAGAGAAGCAGAGAGGTATCTCCGTAGCTACTTCGGTTATGGGATTCGATTATAAGAATCGAAGAATAAACCTATTAGATACACCAGGTCACCAAGACTTTGCAGAAGATACTTATCGAACGCTGACGGCTGTGGATAGCGTAGTTCTCGTGGTAGACTGTGTAAAAGGTGTTGAGATCCAGACGGAGAAACTGATGGAGGTTTGTCGGATGAGAAATACTCCGGTGATGGTATTTATTAACAAGCTTGATCGTGAGGGACAAGACCCATACGACCTGTTGGATGAAATTGAAGGCAAGCTCAATATTAAAGTACGTCCTTTGAGTTGGCCGATAAGTATGGGTAAAACTTTCAAGGGTGTCTATAGCTTGTATGAGAAGAAATTAAAGCTTTTTATAGCAAGTAAGCAGAAGCTTGATAAAGAAAATGACATTAGTATTGAGGATATTAATGATCCTCAGCTCGATGAATTGATTGGTGAAAACTATGCGGAGACTCTTCGTGAAGACGTGGAATTGGTAGATGGAGGTTATCCTGAATTCGATATTGAAACCTATAGGAGTGGGGAAGTGGCGCCGGTATTTTTTGGTAGTGCTGTGAATAACTTCGGAGTTCAGGAATTGTTGGATTGCTTTATTGATATTGCACCTGGTCCGGCACCTAGATTTACGGAAGAAAGACAAATCATGCCAGAGGAGTCTAAGTTTTCTGGGTTTGTATTTAAGATTCATGCCAACATGGATCCAAAGCATAGAAACAGAATTGCATTCGTAAGGGTATGTGCAGGTGAGTTCAAAAGAGGGAGTAATTACTTTCATACCAGGCTAGATAAGAAATTCAGATACTCTAATGCCACGGCTTTTATGGCGCAGAGTAAAGAAGTGATAGATGAGGCTTACCCAGGAGACATTGTAGGACTATATGATACGGGTAATCTTAAGATCGGTGACACGCTGAGTGAAGGTGAAAAGGGTATGTATAAAGGAATACCTAGTTTCTCACCAGAAATTTTCCGTGAGGTGGTCAATATGGATGCTATGAAAACTAAGCAGTTGGAGAAAGGATTGACTCAGTTGATGGATGAGGGGGTAGCACAGCTATTTACCTATGAAATGGGAGCCAGAAAAGTAGTGGGTACCGTGGGTGCGCTTCAGTTTGAAGTGATCCAGCATAGATTGTTACATGAATATGGCGCAACCTGTAAGTTCATGCCAATGAATCTGTTTAAGGCTTGTTGGTTCAGTAGTGAAGACAAAAAGAAGCTGGATGAATTTATAGATTCTAAATATCGACATATAGCGAAAGATAAGGATGGAAAGTTAGTGTTCATGGCAGAATCCAAGGCCTGGTTGCAAATGGTTCAAGATAATTTTCCAGAAATAGAATTTCATTTTACTAGTGAGTTTTAGGTAATTTCACATCACTAAGATTTAAATACACATTTAATGCTATAATGTGTATCTTTTATTTAGCAGCAGAGTTAAGGTTATAAGATTTTATAATAGTTACGTTTTGGAGATTTGATTGTCTTTGATGTACGTGAATAATTGGGCTTTATGGTCTCTTTCATGAATTCAAAATTTAAATCAATGTCTGTCAAACTTTGCCACTTTTCATGAACACCAATTTTACCAAAAACTTATTCTTATTTTCTGCAGCGCTATTGCTGTTTTTGATAGCGTGCACAAGCTCTTTTGCTCAAGGTATAACTGGGCGTATTTATTCATCGGAGGATGAAGAAGCCTTAACTTTTGTGACAGTGGCCATTAGTGGTACCAGTACAGGTACTATATCTGATATTGATGGTAGGTTTAGTTTGGCAGTGCCCGCCGGCTACGAAGGAAATATTACTTTCCAACATGTAGGATTTATTAGAAAGGAACTTACTGTGGCACAAATCAGGAATACTCCAGTGATTTATATGGATAAAGAGGTTACTGAATTGGAGGAGTTGGTTTTTGAAGCAGGAGAGAACCCCGCCAATATCTTGATGAAAAAGGTGATTGACAACCGAAAGGAGCACGATCCGGCAAAGTTTGATCAGTATAGTTATAAGTCGTACACCAAAGATGTTTATCATCTGGATGCGGACGAAGAGACGGCAGATTCATTATCAAGGTTGATCAAGGCTGAAAGCCTAAAAGAAGAACAAGATACAAGTAGCGCAAAGAAAGCTGATACTAAATTCTTTAAGATAGACAGTTCTTATAATACACGCCATTTGTATGTTGCAGAGTCTTATTCTGAGACTAAGTTTATCGAGCCAGGACTAAAAAATGAAACGATTCTAGCTACCCAGATTTCGGGATTGAGGGGAGGGCTTTTTGCGGCCTTTAGTGGGTTGTATCAACCATTTGGATTTTACGCGGACATTCTGGATATATTCGATAAAGACTATATCAATCCTATCAATCCGTCAGGATTATCTCAATATGAATTTTATATAGAGGACACTACCTTCTATCAAACGGACACCGTTTTTGTAGTGAGCTATACACCTAAAAAAGGGAAGAAATTCGATGGACTTGAAGGATTATTGTGGGTTCATGCTAATGACTATGCCCTTACCAATGTTACGGCCAAATCGCATGTAAAGAATTCAAAGATAGATGTAAGTATACAGCAGAGATATGACAAGATCTCGGGTAACTGGTTTCCCGTGCAATTGAATACTGACATCATCTTCAAGGAACTCAAATTCTATGGAAGAAACCTTATTTTGGAAAACAGGAGATATCTGTCTGATGTCAATCTCAATACCGATTTTACGCAAAAGGACTTCAGTGATATTGGTATAACACTCAATAGAGTAAATCCAAAAGAGCAAAAACAAATCCTAGATGCAAATAGAGCGGTTCCCCTAGATTCAATGGAATTGAATACCTATATAGCCGCTGACTCTTTGTATAAGAACTTGCGTGTCGTGGAGGGTGTAGCAGAGTCGTTGTTGACCTTAAGGTTGAACATGGGAAAGGTAGACGTTCGAGTGGATGATTTCTTTGGAATTAACTCTTATGAGAAATTTCGACTGGGCATGGGATTGGAAACTAATAACAACTTCTCCGAGAAATTAGTACTAGGGGGTTATGGAGGCTATGGTTTTGGGGATGAAGAGTGGAAATATGGGACCAACTTGAAATACATTTTTGACCGTAGAACTGATACCTATGTGCTATTTACCTACCAAAAGGATCTGAGAGAAGTAGGTACACAGCGATTCTTCGAAGGAAAAATATCAAGTATCGATGACCTGATTCGTTCGTTT
Source organism: Reichenbachiella sp. (assembly GCF_965233835.1). Lineage (GTDB taxonomy): Bacteria > Bacteroidota > Bacteroidia > Cytophagales > Cyclobacteriaceae > Reichenbachiella. The sequence goes on along the minus strand of NZ_OZ247585.1, from coordinate 3,521,279 downwards.
CAGGGAAATTTATTTGATAGGCAAGAGACCTACAAAGTAAGTTTGAATAGAAGGATAGCGCCCTTCTTATATGCTCAAACTACGATTTCAAAATCCATGCAGCAGTCCACTTACGATTATACGTATGACAATATGGATTATTCTTCCAATTTTTTTGATATCAATCAGGTATCACTTGCTTTTCGCTATGTGAGAAATGAGCAATACCTGGATTTGTATGGGAAGAAGGTTCTTTTTGATTATGACTTCCCAGTGATCAACTTCAAATACAGTCATGCGAACTCTGGTTGGTTAGGTGGCGATTTCGATTACGATCGTTTTGATGCCAGTTTGGAATATAGAAAGAAGTATGTCTTGGGGAAATCGAATGTGCTTGTTCGTGCAGCCTATGTCTATGGAGATGTGCCTTATGGTCATATGATTACCGGGTTGGGTAACTCTACCTCCAAGTTAAGTGTACCAGAATATTTCCAGACCATGGATATTTACGAATTCTTGTCCGACAAACAAGTGGCGGTTTTTTTCAATCACAACTTTGGCAACTTCCTAATTGCCAATAGAATAATGAAGCCAGAGTTTATTATTTATCATAATGCGGGCTATGGCCAATTGTCTCACCCTGAAAGGCACCAAGGAGCGGATTTGAATTTTAAAACCATGGAAGATGGATACTTCGAATCCGGGATTGGAATTAAGAAGCTGATTAGGATTAACTTTGTAGATGTGGGGTATATGGGCTGGGGATTTGATGCCGTGTATAGACATGGCGCCTATGCACATGAATCCACTCGGGATAATTTATTTTTTAAGTTGAATATGAAAATCAATTTGTAATGGGGAAACCATTTATTGCAATCTACGAAGACAATCACCTACTCATCGTGGATAAAGCTTCAGGTATCCTTGTTCAAGGTGATAAAACAAAAGATAAACCGCTGCTGGATTACTGCAAGGATTACATCAAAACGAAGTATAATAAGCCCGGAGATGTGTTTCTTGGTACCGTCCATAGATTGGATCGTCCGGTGAGTGGTGCGGTTGTTTTTGCACGTACGTCCAAAGCCCTGGAGCGCATGAACAAGCTCTTCAAAGACCGTAAGATCAACAAAACGTATTGGGCTGTGGTGAAGAGTAGACCACCGAAAAAAGAAGATAAGCTGGTTCATTACCTCAAAAAGGATGAAAAAATAAATAAGACAACGGCTTATGACAAACCAACAGACGGAGCACAACGAGCTGAATTGAGTTATAAAGTGCTTGGAAAATTGAACGATCACTTTTTATTGGAAGTAAGGCCAGTTACGGGTCGTCCTCATCAAATTAGAGTGCAGTTGGCTTCCATGGGTTGCCCTATTCGAGGTGATTTGAAGTATGGCTTTCCTAAGGCTAACCCAGATGCAAGCATCAATCTTCACGCGCGCTCGTTAGACTTTATTCACCCAGTAAAAAAAGAACCAGTTAAGGTAATTGCTGGTGTGCCTGTGAATGATTTTTGGGAGCAATTTTTAGTGCTGGACAAGTCAAGTGCGGAGTTGGCTAAGAAGAACAAGTTTATGGATAAGCTGTACTGATTCATGGGGTTTTTGCAGTCTTTAAAAAACCGATGGAAACTAAACAGTATCACTCAGGTGGTAATTGTACTCATTGTATTTGCCTGTACAGGGTTTACAGTCATGTTTCTTAAATCTCCCATAGTAGACTGGATAGGTGGAAGTGAGGAGTATCAAACATTGTACACGGTGCTCTATTACATTTTTATCCTGCCGATTTACAACATAATCCTTCTGATCTTTGGCTTTGTTTTCGGACAATTTGCTTTCTTTTGGGGCTTTGAAAAAAGGATGTGGTACAGGATGACCCGCCAAAAGCACAAACTTAAAGGTGAATAAAACAGCAGCCATTCAGCAAATCAATTCTTTAGCCGCTTCGGGTACTCCTTTTTTGCTGATTGCTGATTTTAAGTGTGAAAAAAACCATGTGCTGCCAGTTGATCAAATAGATCCAGATAAGGTTTTATTCGATATAAATGGAGTTGGGAATTTTGATTTACGGCATGAAAATGGAACTGCTATCAAGCTCAAAAGCTCACCCATTTCTTTTGCTGATTTCCAGTATAAATACAATCAGGTTCATAGAGAGATAGCTAAAGGGAATACTTACCTACTAAACCTAACCCAGCCCACACCTATATTTTCTTCAGCCAGTCTAAAAGATATATTTTATGGAAGCAAGGCTAAGTACAAGCTTTGGTTTGAAGACCAGTTTGTTGTTTTTTCTCCTGAAATTTTCATTAAAATCTCCAACCATAAAATATCATCTTTCCCCATGAAGGGAACAATAGATGCGGATTTACCAAACGCAGCTAAAACTATCTTAGCAAGCGATAAAGAAATGGCTGAACACGCTACTATTGTGGATCTAATCAGAAATGATATGAGCCAGTATGCCGAGAAAGTGGAGGTGGAGGATTTTAGATATCTTGACGAGATCAAAACAAGTGAGAAACACTTGTTACAGGTGAGTTCTAAAATTACCGGAGAGCTGAGAAAGGATTATTTGAAAAATTTGGGAGATATTATCTACTCCCTATTACCAGCGGGTTCCATATGCGGGGCACCGAAAGCTAAGACCTTGGATATTATAGAAGAAGTGGAAGGGTATGATAGAGGGTATTATACCGGAGTTGTTGGTTATTTCGATGGTCAGAATTTTGATAGTGGGGTGATGATTAGATACATTGAAAAACAAGGAGAGCAATTAATTTATAAAAGTGGTGGAGGTATTCACTTCCTCAGTGAAGCGCAAGCCGAATACCAAGAAATGATTGATAAGGTGTATGTCCCAGTTCATTGAAAGTATTTGTTGTATAGACGGGGAGTTGCAGTTGCTTGAATTGCATCAGGCTCGAGTGAACCGTGCGTTTTTCACCAATTACGGCCTTCTGGCCCGTCCAATGAAATTGTCAAAAATCATCCGTAATATTCCAAGAAAGGGAACATACAAATGCCGCGTGGTATATGATAAGGAAAATTTTGATTGCACTTTTAAACCTTATCAAAAACCAAAGGTCGGCTCATTGCAACTGGTAGAAGGTGGAGATATTGACTACAAGTTTAAATATACAAACCGCTCTGGTTTAGATGAGTTGTTTGCTCAGCGCAAAGAAGCGGATGATATTATTATTGTGAAAAATGGCTGCATCACTGATAGCCATTTTGCCAATTTGGCCTTTTATGATGGAGAAGAGTGGTGGACGTCTGATCAGCCATTATTAGAGGGAGTCAGGCGTCAGAGTTTGATTGATCAGAGACAATTGCAGGTGAGGCAGATAAGCATTCAGGACTTAGCAAGTTTTGAAAAATGCTGTTTGATTAATGCAATGCTTGACTTAGGACAGATAGAAATCCCAATTCCCAGCATTCGTTCGTCAAGCAAGTAACACTATATCGTTTTCACGAATTCTTCTAGTTCTTTACTGTCTTCGAGCTCTAATTTTTTCTTTACTCTATACTTCGTCTTAGTTACACTGTCTGGTGATATACCGAGTAGATTAGAAATTTCTTTGGTAGACAAATTGAGTTTCATCAACGCAGTTAGACGCATTTCGCTACTGGTTATACTGGGTTGTAAGCTTTTCACTTTGGTGAAAAAATTATCATAGACATTTTCAAAAATAGCTTTGAATTCCTGCCAATCATCTTCGGTTAAGATGATGGTTTTTGTGAGTTTGTCAATGGTGGCCAACTTTTCATTTTCGCAGGCAGCACTTAGCGTAATTTGATTTTCTAGTTGCTCAACTATGTGGTTTTTTTCCTGAATGACCTGAACAAAATGTGACAGTTGCTGCTCCTTAACCTCAAGTTCTTTCTTATTCAGGGATAGCTGAGTCTCTGCCATTTTTTTAGCAGTTTTTTGTTTTTCTATTGAGTTTTTGAGTTGTAATGAAATGAATAGGGCGATCACCACGATCAAAACAATAATACCTGCCAATTGAGTCTTCGTTTTTTCATCAATTGCTTTTTGTGCTTCTAACTTCACAATTTCATTTTGTTTTTGAACGGTTTGGTACTTGGTATCCATTTCGGTTATGATCCTTCGTTTTTCGCTATTATATCTTTTCCAAAATACTGACGTGTACTTCTTTCCATACTCCGTACTTTTCTTATAGTCTTCGGCACCATAATAGGCTTCTCTTAAATTGCGATAAGCATCTTCTAAGTGACCTGAATTTTCTAACTCTTCTCCGATTTCTCGTACTAGCTCACCATATGTTATTGATTTGTCGAATTGATTAGTTTCAGCATAAAGTGTTGCATATTCTTTATAGGCATAGGCGTTGTGGTTAGGGCTACCTATTCTTTTGCGCAAGGGTATGCCTAAGTCGAGAAATTTTAAGGCCGAATCATACAAATGCATTCGAATGTAGGACCTGGCGATATTGGTATAGATCTTAGAAGAATCGTAAGTGCTTAATTCAAAATCACTCAAAACACTTTTTAATAAATCAATCGATTTTTCTTTTTGATCGGCCAGGTCATAGGCCAGTGCCAAATTGGGAAATATCCGTTTAGGCAATGAGTTTTCGCCTTTAATACTTTTGCTCAGCTCAAGGGCTCTTTCTAAATATTCGATGGCCGACTTACTGTCTTTGTACTTTCTGTACGAATTGCCAATGGCATTCAAAAAGGTGGCTTCTTCAACTTTGTCACCATGTTCTTCTGAAATCTTTAACCCTTTCAGAAATTCACCTAATGCTTTCTCTTGTGCACCTAAATCGATGTATACATTTCCTAATATGAGCAAAGGCCGCAAGGTGGCTGTTGCACTATCCATTTCATTAAAATCGGCGATCGCAAGTTTTGCATAATGTTCAGCTGAATCGTAAATGTTTTTCTTACTATGGAGTGCTGCTTTTTGCGTATTGGCTCGTGCGAGCCAATAATTTTCATTAGCCTTGGTGGACCATTCTTCTAATTGATCTACAAAGTATAAAGCAGAGTCTACGTCGATCGAAGCATACGCTTGAGATAGCGCGAATAAGGTGGCAGGGTCGGCTGTTTCTTTGTCATTAAGTAGCTCTTTCAAACTATCGATTTGAGTAGTATTAGAAAAGCTGAAGCCAGAGAAAATGACTGCGCAGAGGAGGATAAGTTGGTTGGCTAAATATGATTTCATAAAGTGAATGACAATGGCTAAAATAAGAATTAGATCCCTAAATATGAGTCCCCTAAATTATTTTTTAATCGCAGGACGATAGCCCATTGGATTTTATTACCCGACCCTTGGGTCAAAGTAATAGACCAGTTGGAAAGTTAATACCTCGTACTCGTAGGCTTGCTCAAGGATAATTTAGTAAATGCAATTATTCTAATGCCAATCATAGAATGTAGTAAATACTGAATGCTAATTATGCTTCAAATTGACGCAGAGGGCATAAATAGCAAGGTTGTCTGGTTTTTTGTCTGGTTCATATTCTAGATAATGTTTGTGCCCCATGGTAGTATTGTTCATCTAAATTTTAAACCAAAGCAAACCATTATGAATTCTCCTGTTACAAAAATTTTAAGCTTATCTATTATTCTCATTATCCTATTTACTGGATCATCCTATGGTCAGCACCTTTATGGTGAAAGACATTATTTCGATACTCAAAGTACAACTACTGCCACTGGTGAGTATATCTACAATCTCAACCAAAGTAGTGCAACTACATATGGCTTAGGATTCGTGGTTAATAGTACAACTAGACTTCATCTCTGGAAAGACGAATTTAGGTCTAGCGTCTACGCAGAATTTACTGAAGACGCGCGGGTGAGAAAAGGTTTTAGGGTTGATGGAAGTATGCTTTTGATAGGGGATTTGGATATTCAAGGTACAATATCCAGTTTCTCCATGGTAGAGGACGGAGACATCACCAACCTAAACGTTCTACGAGGCACGAATGACCTGAGCTTTGAAGGCTCACCTACCTCTGGTACTAATATGTATATCAACGCAGCTGGTCTTATAGGTATGGGTACAAGTTCTCCAAATAGTCAACTACATATAGATGGTGGTGAAAATGATGGCTCTACTGCCGCATTGACAATCACAAATGGTGGATCTGAAATGCTATTGGATGGGAATGAAATCGATGCGACAGCCAGCCCACTCTACTTGCAGAGAAATTCAACGTATGATGTTTCTGCTGTTGGAGGAGGTGAAGGAGGAAATTTTGGTATCGGCACGTGGACACCTTCAGAAAAACTGCATCTCGTTGGAAATTTTCGAATTGACAACGGGGATATCATGTCACACGGATCTTTAACTTTTAAGCCTGACATAGACGTAACAGGAGATGATGAAATCGTGTTTTACAACAATGTCGAAGAAGAAACCTTGCGTATCCACACCGATGGCAATGTGGGTATTGGCGTAGCAGCACCAACTCAAAAACTAGAAGTAGACGGAACAGTGAAGGCTACTTCTTTTGTAACCTCTACGGCTAGCTTTCCTGATTATGTGTTTAGCAACAGCTATAAAAAACTATCGCTCAACAATCTGGATCAATACATCCAAGCTAATAAACACCTTCCCAATATGCCGGCCGAAGCTGAAGTGGTAGCCAATGGTCTGGACGTGGCAGATGTAGTCATCAAATCAGTAGAAAACATAGAAACCATCTACCTGCACCTGATCGAAATGAATAAGAAACTGGATCTGCTCCAGCAGGAAAACGAAGCGCTCAAGGCTCAATTGAATAAATAATTAGTAGTACCTCAAAACATTCACTACGATGAAATTTATTTATAGAATAAGTGTACTTATACTGGCTCTATTATGCGTATTAGCAAGACCGGAAGTAGCCGCACAAGATTTTAGCACAGTCTCTTTTGATGATCTGTCAGCAGGTCAGCAAATCAAAGGATTATATATGCTTGAGCTAGATGATACCGGAGATTATATCAAAGAGATGCCGGGAGGTGAGTTGGCTGTCGCTCCTTTGGACGCAAGCGATACGCACTTCTATTTTTGGATCATAGAGCATCAGGACACCAAGACTTTTCAACTACATAGCGCATCTACCAGCAGTTCAATTGTAACTTTAGCAAATGATGGGAGTGCCATGCTTACTTCTGACTTTGATACAGAGTCCAGTGAACTCATGCTCAGAATGGATCCTGCTGGCCCCTTGCGAACGCTGCCACTTGATGATTCGTCGCCAGAAGCGATCGGCTCGATTGTTACAGAATCAATTAGTGATTATGCTGGAATAGCAGACTGTGAGTGTTATGGATTATCGTTCGAGGGTTCTCATAGGATTGTGGTCCATCGTGCATCTTTTACCAATCACACCTACGTTGGTTTTCCATTTGAAAGCACGAACCTCTCGGTCGTTTCTGGTCAAGTAGATCAATCCGAAAATACAACTTATCTATCAGTTTCGGGCAATGAAGAAACTTTGAACTTCGTGTCGTCACAGTTTTATGTAGCCGGTTTTGGAGCCAATGATTTTGAATTGACCATAGGAGAGGAGGCCAATGGTACTGTCGGATTTATGAATTATCTCAATCATTACTATACGCCTGATGTCTATCAATATGCGAAACCGGAAATTGGTATTCGATTCGATGAGGGTGGAATTTATTTGTACCAATTTGGTGGAAATAAAGCATTGCCTTCTACTACAGAAATAGTCAAACAGGAAGTTTTTACTGACTTTGATCGTGAAGAACCTATTTATTTTGGCTTTGCCAATCAAAATCTGTTTTCAGCTACCCAAGGGGATAAAACGGTGGTCTTAACCACTACGGTTCCAGCCGAGCATTACTTAAATCAGTCTGTTTCCCAACGTACGCGGATTTTAGCAGGACTGGATCAGGGAGATGTGAATTTGGCTTATACAATGAAAAATGGACTCATAAATTCTGCCAGTGATTTGGGTACCGTTCCCGGAAATAATTTGGTATCAACCAATCCGTATTTGCCATACAACAAGGGAGAAGAATTGATCAATACTTTCGACTGGCAAGATTCTAAATGGTGGATTAGATATAATGGGGGACCAGACGAAGGAGAGGCTGTATTTAGCCCATACTACGACAATTCTTCTGCAGAGCTTTCAAGTATAAGCGCCAAATATGATAGTGACAATGGTGATTATTTAGGAGGTGAAGATTTTTCTCCATTGGAAGGCTGGGAATTATTGAAATCCAATTTGGGATACTACGCCAATGGTGCCCAACTCAATCCAGCGCCAGAGTATCCACACGTGATCATGTACGACCGAATCAATTCGACCATGCGGGTATTTGTATTTGCCAATAATAGCGGAGAATCTAATCAGCTACAGGTGAGTCTTGGCGTACGCGGAAAAAGTCCTACTGCAGATCCTCCGGGGCCAGGCAGCACAGATTATCAGCCATTGCTATGGGGCAGCTTGCAGCAATACAAAACCTTGGACGAGGTGGTGTATGGGGATTATTCCAAAACAACAAAACTCAAAGCCTCTGACGGCCGTCAGTGGTACTTTTATGACTTTGTGATGGAGTTTGACCCTTGTGTGAGTTTTTTCGAAACAAGTATCATTATCGATATTCATAAAATATCTCATGGTACGATGTCCTTGATGGGACGATCTCAAGGCGGAACAATTCCAGCAGGTTCTGAAACCTACGATGATTGGATTAATAATCAGGATAATTATCTATTGGGCGTGATGGACGTCCCTTTTGGAGCAGCTTCTAAAACCCTTGGAGACATCTCGATGAATCAAATGAAGAATTTTGGTCTTCAAGAATTTGAAACAAGCTTGGAGGCTACGCTAGTAGGAAGTGACATACCCGAATGGAAAAAACAAGAAGCCAAAATGCTATGGGAGGCACAGGCGCTACAAGCAGATCAAGATGAAGATGAGAGAGCCGCAGCGGCTCAAGATCAGGTTATTGGGGGTGTTACATCGGTTCTTGGCGGGTTTGGAGGTCTTGGGAAAGCCCGTCGTATCCATAAAGGATTGGACCCATCTCCATGGGGTCCTGCTATAGGAGGAATTACTGGCTTAGCAAGTGGGATTTTTAATATTGTGGATGGTATTAATAATTTGAACGATGATAGCGAATTGCCCTCAAGGAAGTTGGCCTATGCCAAAAAACTGCACTATGATAATATCAAGGATAAGGTGAAAGAAGACGATCAGTCGATTAATATTCCGGTGCCTGAACCTCGCCCGAATATTGTTTTTGGCGAGTTAGCGTTGACTGGTGAAATGACCACCAAAGTCGAATTGACCAAAGAATTTATGGCTACTCCTGGCGGGCTCAATTCTGATCAGGGTGCAGAGTGGCACCTTGATGGCTCCAGAGGAGCAGCTCCATTGTATAACAATCCGATGGGGAAGTTTACTATGCTCAATAAGCCTGAATTTGCTGTGGCAGTTTCGCGGAGTGGTGATACTTTTAGCGCTTACCTTAAGATAAAAGAAAAACCCTACTTTGCAGTCAATGATAAAATAAGTGGGAAAGAGGTAGATGTGATCAAGGTTTCAATTAATGTAGAAACTTCAGATGGTGGTCCCCTCACCAAAAATTTGGTGAGCAAGGGATATACTACATTATTTGATGGAACGGATGGCCCTTATGGGTCATTGCCAGCAGAAATGGATATCACACATTTGCTGGATCAAGAAATGCTAAAGGCCAACTTTGATAATGCAGCGGATGGAACTGATTTGGAGATGAAATTATCCGAATGGATCTTGATCTCTTATGATGTCTGGTCTTTGACGCTCACTAGTTTGAAAGGCAGAAACAACCAACGAGTCATGGCCAATGCCAGTCAGTATTTTGATGGTACAACTAGTTTTGTCTATCAGGAGTTGCAAAGCGGACTGTCCAGCTGCACATTAGCCTCTCAAAATAAAACACTGAGTAACAATACGGCGGAGTTCTCCGCATATGACTTTGGGGATCATGCAGATTTTGGGAATTCATATACGATTTCCAATGTGCAAACTAATTTCAAAGAAGTGATGTATAACTATTGTACAGCTCAGAATAGCGGCATCGAACCAGATACCTTGAGTACCCCATACTTGAAGTATCTTGGAGCTCGCACAGTGGATGAGCTGAATGAGTTGAGCTTCAACGCTGTACTTAGAAATGAAGATGAAATAGATGAGACTCAGACGATAAGTTATGCTTTGGATGCGACTTCCATCGCTAGTGGGATGACCATAGATGAAGTCTCTGGAGCATTTAGTTGGACGCCTACAGAAAGCCACGATGGCACTCATGAGGTGATCGTATTGGTGGCGGATGATGAAGGAAGAGATGATCGTGAGCGAATCACTATTGTGGTGAATGAAGTAAATGCAGCTCCAGAGTTAAACGAAGTGGGAGATCAAAAAACGGATGAGCAAGATCACCTCACTTTTACTGTTGAAGCCAGCGATCCTGATAATACCAATCAAACATTAACATTTACGCTGGATGAAACTTCAATAGCCAATGGGATGACATTAGGTGCCTCATCGGGAGTCTTTGAATGGACGCCGGATGAATCGCAAGATGGTGAGCATAGTGTGACAATATCAGTGTCGGACGGACAAGAAACTGCAAGTGAAACCTTAAACATTTCTGTAGCGGAAATTAATGCTGCGCCTGTCTTGTCTGATATAGGTGATCAAACAACGGATGAATTAGCAGAACTGACATTTATAGCCACTGCCAGTGATTCAGATCATTCTGATGAATCTTTGACATATTCATTGGATAAAGATTCTGAGAATTTGGGTATGGCTATAGATGCTTCCACAGGTCTATTCAGCTGGACGCCTACAGAAGAGCAGGATGGAGAGTATTCAGTTACCATTACTGTGAGCGATGGCGAATTGGAGGATAGTGAAAAATTTGCTGTGGTGGTCAATGATTCTGATGGTCTTCCAGATGATGAAATTTTAAATTTAAATGAATTGGAGCCAGCTTATGTAATCTATCCAAATCCAGCAACAAGCGTGATCCATATCGAGATAGAAAATGAGTATAGAGGAGCTCTAGAGGTGGAAGTAGTCAATATTTCTGGTAGATTAATGAAGCATAAGGAGGTCTTTAAAAACGATCAAACCTTTCATTTAGCAATAGATTTAGAAGAATTGAATCCAAGCATTTATTTTATAAACTTAAAAACTGAACACAACAACATAATAAAAAAGGTCATACTCCAATAGATTGTTGTTCAGAACAATTACTTATCATAGTAAGGACTAAAGAGTTATACGGAAACGTATAACTCTTTTACTTTTAGTATCTGACACACCGTTTTTTTACCAATCTTTGCAGTCTATGGACAGACAAATCAAACTCATCTGGGACATGCACGGCCAACATGCTAAAGGCACTGCTGAACATCATGCCATTCATTTGAAAGAATTTGCCGAAAGAGAAAATATTGAAACTCAGGATGTGGGTACAGAGGACTTTTCTGAGATGCATTCCATCGCTTATATGGTAGTAGAAGAGAAGGATATGATTACCGTGAGAGATGCACTGCGTCCTCAGCGAGCTGAAGTGGCAGTATAGCGATATCAGCGGAGCCATTGACTTGTCTCTTGCTTCTTGATTCTTGTCTCTTGAATGTTATTATCTTTGACTCGACAACATTCCCACTTAGAAATTCAGGGAAACTATGTCCGATCACAAAATCACGTTTCTGATCCAATGCCACGACAGCAAGGGGATCATTTCCAAAGTCACCACTTTTTTCTTCGAAGAAGGATTCAATATCCTGAGTTGTCAGCAGTTTACCGACAATATTCAGGAAGCGTATTTTATGCGTGTGAGCCTTGATGCATCAGATTTAAGTTATAGTAGAGAAGAGCTCAAAACAAGGTTTGCTAAAGTGGCTGAGACCTTGTCTTTGAATTGGAGGGTGCACTTCACAGAAGACAAAGAAAATGTGGCTTTGTTGGCTTCAAAAACAACACATTGTTTGTTTGATATTTTGGAAAAGCACGGTGAAGGCAAACTGCATTGCCATATACCTTTGATCATATCCAATCATGAATCCATCAAGTATGTAGCCGATCAGTTTAATATCCCGTTTCATTTTTTACCTATCAGTGGCGAGAACTGGGCCGGCCAGCAGGACGTCATATTGAAGTTGATGGCTGAGCATCAAATAGACTTGATTGTCATGGCCAGATTTATGCGTATTCTTTCTTCAGAATTCATCAATCACTACCAAGAAAAGATCATCAATATTCATCATGCTTTCTTGCCAGCCTTTCAGGGGGCTAATCCATACCGAAGAGCATACGAAAGAGGAGTGAAGATGATTGGCGCTACGGCGCACTATGCCACCGACGATCTGGACGAAGGGCCAATCATAGAGCAAGACGTGGAGCGTGTCTCACATGCCAGCACACCGGCCAGCTTGGCGCAAATTGGTTCAGATATTGAAAGAAAGGTGCTAAGTAAAGCAGTCAAGTACCACCTGGATCATAGAATCATCGTAACAGGTAATCGAACGATCGTATTTCCGGAGACGGAGGATTAACTACGTTAATCAATATCAAAGTATTTTTTTAATTCTGAATCTGTGACATCGACGGTTGAGCTTATCAAAGGTGCCTTTTTTATATTAAATAGGAGAAAATTCCATTCTGGAGCTCCAGGTTGCGATAAATCAAGTGTCCAAGTTTCAGACTGGCCAGCAAATTTGAGTATGCCAGACTCAAGGTTTAATATTTTTATATTGAGTTTTTCAAGCTTTTCAGATGCTTTGTAATTATACCAATTCGTATCATCAGCAATCGTATAAAAATCACTTTCACCATATTCTTTTTTGAGCATCAATATTTGGTTGCTTGTCGGATTAATAAAAATTGCACAACTCTCTTCAATAGTAAAAGCTACTTTGTTTGATGTAGTTTCATAATTCGACAACATAAAATAACTGTCGTAGTTGTCCAAGGTGAATTTCTCTTGTGCTTTTGACTCCAAAAAGGAGAAAACGAGAATAAAAAGGGTTAGTCGCTTCATTTTCAAAATTTGAATCTATAAACTAAACTTCTTCAAATTCAACTCACATCGTTCTCCTTCGAGCAGATCCTTTGGTGTATTGTCAGCGAGCATATTGGTCACTTCTTTTACTTTCTGACGATAGTCTTTTTTCAGCTCCTTTCGTTTTATTGCTTCCAGAAACAGTCGCACTTCTTCTTGTGATTCCAGAATCAATTCAGGAACCTGAGTAGGTTTATCATTTTCGCCTTTGGCCACCATAGTTACGTATGAATTGTTGGTTTTTTTGAGGGTGCCTTCTTTTACATTTTCGGCAATCACGTTGATGCCCACTACAAGAGATGAGTTACCCACGTAAACCACAGAAGCTTTAAGGTGAACCAAATCACCAACCTCTACGGGCTCTAAGAAATCCACGTTATCGACCGACACAGTTACGCAGTAATTCGCTGCATGTTTGCTGGCACAGGCGTAGGCCACTTTATCAATCAAAGAAAGCAAAATACCCCCGTGAATCTTGCCACCAAAATTGGCGTAGGAGGGGATCATTAATTCAGTTATTGTTGTTTTAGAATAGCTAACAGATTTCGCTTCAGCCTTATGCATGTGTTCTGGTTTTGGATTAGAAAGGGCCAAATTAGCCATAATTAGGCGGTTTTCCGACGGAGTGATTTAGAATTAGAAGATTTATAAATTCTCCTTGGGCAAATTAAGAGTATCATATTGAACCGGTTTGATATTCAATACTTCCTCTATAAAAAGACTGGTTTCTTCGATTACACTATTGATATCGTTCGATTGCAGGTCAGAAGCCATTACATGATTATCGACATTTGGAAAGGCGATCACTCGTTTGAGTTCATCAGGAGTATTTGTTTTGCTGTCAAAATCCAAAATACCAGGTACTGAAATGACATGATCGGATTCCTCGTCGCTTTTGTAGTAGTAACCTATGAAATATGGTGATACTATTTTTTCAAAGACCTCGTCCTGCATAGTTTGGTCTAGTAATTCTTGTAGAGCGATCAGTGCCTCAGAGCGATAGGTGAGGGTCCAATAGCGTTCGATGGGCGTACCCACTTTAGTAGAGTCACCGACTTTATAATCACCGATTACCGCACGGGTCAGTTCTCTACCCCAAGGTTTGTTTAAGAGTATAGCGGTGGGGTCATCAATGGCTGTATTAGGGGAATAAAGAATTTGTGCTGCGATAGCCTGAGGGTTATGGGCAGTCAAAAAAATGGAAAGTGTACCGCCGGTAGAACAGGATACTAAAATGACCTTTTCTCCAATAATTTGACCAATGGCAATAGCCTCTGCTGCAGAATTCATGAGTGCAGCCGGAGTCAGACCTTCAAAGGCGTCGTCACCACTGAGACCATGATGTGACAATCGAGCAAGATACAAGTTGCAACCGTATTTCTTTGCGAGTGTTTGATGTACAGGGTTTGATTCCATGACTCCTGCTGAAAACCCGTGCAGGTAAACCATGGCGTATGGGGTTTTTCTTACTGAATCAGCCCATACGATACGAGACTCGTTTTCTGGTTTGATGTTTGGAAATTGACTTTCAAAAGCAGCAATGGTGCTGTCTATCTGATCAATGGAGATCGATAAGGTTGGTATCTCATCAGACACTCGTTCGAAGATAGGTCGTGGTCCTTGCCAATAAGCTAAGAATACCAATAATATAAATGCAATGATGATCTTGTATCGCTTCTTCATATTAGAAAGGTCGGTCAGAAACATGAATTAGACAATAAGCTAGCTTAAAAGCTTTTTTAAAGATCTGATTTTGGAAAAGTTGGACATAAAAAAACCATCCCGAATTTCGGGATGGTATCTATATCATTGTTGCCAAAGACAGGCTTTGGGTATATTGTCTTTTACTCGTTGTGCAACCAAGCTTTTTTAGCCAAAAGCTCGTCTTCTGTTTCTACGTAATCTGGATCATCCACACAACAATCCACCGGACAAACAGCTGCACACTGTGGTTCTTCATGGAAGCCGTTACACTCAGTACATTTTCCAGGAACAATGTAATACAAATCCTCATCAACGGGCTCTTGTGGTGCATTGGCATCCACCTGAGTACCGTCTTCCAGTTCAACTTCGGTCAAGCTAGTACCACCAGCCCAGTCCCACTCGATACCACCTTCGTAGATCGCAGTATTTGGGCATTCTGGCTCACAAGCTCCGCAGTTGATGCATTCGTCGGTAATAATTATTGCCATTTCCGTTTATTTATTGATACTTAAAATAAGTGTGCAAAAATACTGATTAATTTTACGCGCCAAAATGTTTGGCAGGTTAGTTTAACTATACTGATTTATTTGATTTATGTTGTTGATTGACAGAATAAAATCCTTTGAAAGCCTTGGAAATCGTTTGAAAAATCTTTCTAAAGATGAGCTAAATGAGCTGTGTCTGGGTGCTTTGAACGAAAATGCTTGGTTCGTAGAGGACAATATCAAGCTTGCTATAGGAGGAATTGGTTTGTTCTTGAATCAATCAGAAATCGAGCAGTGGCTATCAGTCTATGATCTCAATTCGATTGAACCAAAGAAAATTGGTGTAATTGCAGCAGGAAACATTCCGTTGGTGGGATTTCATGACGTGATGTGTGTGCTGCTCTCCGGGCATCATTTGTTGATCAAGGTGAGTTCAAAGGATGGGGTGCTGCTGAAGTTTGTTCTGAATGAACTTTTTAAAATTCAACCTGAATTTGAGCCTCAAGTGACTTTTGTAGAAAGATTGAATGAAGCAGACGCCTTCATTGCTACAGGAAGTGATAATTCTGCCCGATATTTTGAATACTATTTCAAAAACAAACCCAATGTGATTCGAAAAAACCGAACCTCAGTGGCTGTATTGACAGGGCAGGAGACGGTTGAGGACTTTGAAAATTTGGGAAGAGATATTTTTCAGTATTATGGTTTGGGCTGTCGAAATGTATCCAAAGCCTTTGTTCCAAAAGGATACGATTTTAAACCATTGTTAGACAATCTGAAGTCTTTTGAGCCAATCATACGTCATCACAAGTATCGAAATAATTACGATTACAATAAGTCTATCTACTTGGTAAATCGAGAACCATTCCTAGATACCGAGTTCTTATTGGTTCGAGAAAGCGATGAAATGGTGTCGCCAATATCCGTTTTATATTATCAGGAATATACGGACGAAAAAGAATTGGAATCTCTTTTAAGCGAACATGATGATAAAATTCAGTGCGTAGTAGGAGTGAGCTATATTCCATTTGGACAAGCGCAAAAACCAGCCGTTTCCGACTATGCTGATGGCGTGGATACCATGGCTTTTTTGACTGAATTATCTTGAATTTTCCTAGATTTCACCTCATTATAGGTCTCTTGGTAAGCTTTGTGTTCAGTACCCATCCAGCGATCCCACCAGCTAAAGTATAGTCCGTAATTGGCATTGAAATGTTTGTGATGCATGTCGTGATGCGTCGTAGTTGTGTGCCAGTTAAGCCATTTGCTATTTACAAAGTTTTTTGGGAATAGCTCAAAGCCCAAATGTCCCATGACATTTCGAGTGATCATGTAAATGAGAAAGGAAAATATCGCAATAGAGTGTAGCGGTATTGAAAAAATCAATATAGGGAATACAGCTGCTTGGACCACTGCTTCTAAAGGGTGAAAAGCATAGGCTGCCCAAGGGGATGGATTGGTAGATTGATGGTGGACTTTATGTACATATTTGAAAACACTTTTATGATGCATCCATTTGTGTGTCCAATAGAAGTAACAATCATGGAATAGAATCATGATAGCAAGGCTGATAAATACCCACGGCCACCCAAATTCACCAATATCTTGATATATCTGAGTACCTCCATGTGTCTTAGCATAGTGTATGGAAGTGCCAATCATTGAGAAAACTAAAACTGTGGACATTGAATAGGAAAACTCAGAGAGTTTTCTTTTTAAGCTAGGTAACTTTTTTTGAATGATGAGGTGTTCCAACGGTTTCTTCAAGATTACCCAAATCAGTAAGTAACTGCCTGAGGCAAATATGAAGTAGCGTAGAAAATCCACTACTATGATTCGTTTCCAAATATTGATTACTAATTCAAAATCCATAGAGATTTGAATTTAATCAAAAACTAGCACTCTTCCAGATCGCAATGCTCATTGGGAGACTCTAATTCAATGGTCACATGATCGATTTCTCCAGCTTTTAGTATGGCTCTGGCTTTTGATTTAATCCTTGCTCCAGTATCCAAATCAACATCATCATCAAGAACCAAATGAACGGTCATAATGTGATATTCACCGTCCATAGTCCAGGTGTGCATATCATGGACTTTACTCACATGTTGGATTTCTCGAAGTTGATTCTCTAACTCTGAGGTATTTACATCTGGAGGGATACTCTGTAAAATGATTTTAAGACTGTTTTTTAAGTTGCGGAAAACATTAAATAAAATATAGCTTGCTATCATAAGAGAAAGAATAGGGTCAAGAATTGGTAGGTCGAAGAAGTTCATGACAATACTTCCAACAAGCACTGCCACCCAGCCCAATACATCTTCTAGTAAGTGGAGAGAAACTACTCTTTCGTTCGCTGTTTTTCCTTTTCTAGTTTTGAGTACGGCAGCTCCATTTACTATGACTCCTAGTATAGCCAAAACAATCATACCCTTCGCGTCTGGTTGTTCTGGTTGGATTAGACGAGGTATGGTTTCCATCAAGATAAAAATAGAACCAACCAAAAGCACCACTGAATTCAGAATGGCACTGAGTACTGAAAATCGCTTGTACCCGTACGAAAAAGTGTGGGTCCTGCCTTTGTGAGAAATTTTCTGAAAGTACCACGATATACCTAAACTCAAACTATCACCTAAATCATGAATAGCATCAGAAATGATAGCCACACTGTTGACATACAGGCCGCCGACTATTTCAATGACAGTAAATCCAAGGTTAAGGAAGAATGCTGTCTTGATGTTGTCTACATCATGATGGTGATGATCATGTCCGTGATGGTGATGAGCCATTTATACTTTTTGTCCAGTAGGCAGACCGTCGAGGGAAGTCATGTTTTTCTCTTGCCAGTATTCTTTTACTTTTTCTCTGCCTTTTTTGTCATGATAAATATCCAACAAATCTCGGTGTTCTACAAAATCATATAGTGGCACAGCCATTCCGCAGGAGTGTTGGACGTATTCCACGTCAACCACGAAAATTTGTCTGGCTCCAGTATTCTTCTTAAAAAGTGGTCCATAGGTAGCCCATTCTTCATCCTGCTCATAGATCGCTTTTGCTGATCCGTAGATTCTCATGATATTTGGTTTGCCATCAAAAGCGCACATCATAATGGTCATCCTGTTGGTTTCCAGGATGTGAGCAGCTGTTTCGTTTCCACTGCCAGTGAGGTTAAGCCAGGCTACTCGCGTGGGGTTGATAATTCTGAAAGAATCCGTTCCCTTGGGAGATAGATTGATTTTGCCGCTTGTGGCTGCTGTGGCCACAAAAAACATTTGTTGTGCTTCTATGAATTTTCGTGTTTTTTCATCGATCGATGTAATGAGCTTTGACATAAAGTGTGATATTTAATTTCTTATAGAACGAATTAACCGCTGATGGGATGTTTTAATTTAGACTGGAAAATTAGCACTTACTTGAAAGTGAGGTGGAAGAATTAGATGAAATGCCTTCATGTTTTCGTCGAAATCTATTCATAATTGCCTCAATCATATATCAAAACAGTTATTTTAGAGTAACTGACCCAGGCGAAATGCATTTCTACAAGCACCAAAATAGACAATTCGAATCTGATATATTGACAGTGGGTTGTATAGCTGGCGTCATGCGAATGGTGGTTGCTATCTATAGAGACCTCCCACTAGAGGTTGTCAATTTGGATTTTATCGTTGATTGTTCGCTTTGTGCAATCTTCTTGCTGCCACTTATTTTTCTACGCTTCAGAATTCGCTTTGAATACATAGCAGTTCCCTTTTCTTTCTTGATGGTGGGCTTCTTGTGTGCCAATTGGATATTGCTCAATGGAATCAGAGGAATGGGTGAATATTACTTCATCGGAGGGATGATACTGATTGCCTTGATTAATAATGGAAGGTGGCTCGTGTTTTTTGTGGTAAGCTGTGTCCTACTTGAGGTTGCTCTGTTATATGTTGCTATTTTTCATATTGATTTGATGCCACAATTGAACCCTGGTGATATGAATGTTTATCATTATCTATGGGTCACAGTGGTGGTCACAGTCGCCTTGTTATACCACAAGTCACAGTTTGATAATAAACGAAAGGACCTAAGGAGAAATCAAAAGAGCTTAGAGTCAAAAATTAAGGTATTGGAAAACCAAAATGTGCAACTGGAGGAGCAAAAAGCCATGTTGCAAAAATCAAATAGTTGGTTGGAAGAAAATATCCAGCAGCGCAGTGAAAAGCTGATTGGACAGCGTGAATCCATTGAAAAATACCTGTCTGTTACGCTGTTTGAAATTGGGCCTTATTTGGAATCAACTGTTAGTTCAATTGATAAATTAGATAAAGGAACAAAGCAAACCCCTATGGGTACTTTACTTATGGAGTCTGCTGATCATTTGCAATCCGCCATTAGATCTGTCACTAGCAAATTGAAAAATGGCAATTATTATAATCCGAAAAACTAAGAAAAGCGTTTGATTCCAGTTAGCTCAGATATCGAATACAACGAATTAAAACTATTTAAAATAGTTTTAATAGGCTCTGTTGTATTTTGGTTTTTGGGCGTGGTCAAAGATTTATGGTTTGATGCTGATCAGACTATCACAACGTTGGATACTATTTCTTGCGTGATTGCACTAATCACTTGGGTAGCACTGTCGAAAGTAGCGAACCCTATTCAAATGACCAACTGGTACTGCTTGACCTGGCTGCCCATGTTTGTTTTGTATTGGAAATATTTAGGAGGAGTAGAAGGATCTGCAACCTATATCTACTTTTCAATATGTGTAATTTTTCTGGGGGTATTGAATGGAAAAGCTCGACTGTTTATGATTGTGTCGCTGAGTTTGGTCAACATTATTCTGACTTTGGATGCGGAACCTCAAGTACTGCTTAGCATCAATTCAACGGAAAACTTAATCAACCCACTTTCTTTCAACTACCTGTTCAACTCGGCAATTGTAGCAGCTGTTGTCGTTTTCATTAAAGTAAGATTTGATCAAGAACGAGAGGATATAGAAGCACAAAACCAAAACTTGGATAAGTTAAATACTGAGTTGCAAATAAAAAATCAGCTACTGAGCAATCAGCAAGAGCAAATCAGGGATATTCAGAATAACTTGGAGGAGTTGGTTCATGAACGCACCTTAGAGTTAGAAAATCGGAATAAGGAATTGGAAGCCTATGCGTACGACAATGCGCATGTAGTTAGAAGACCATTGTCAAATATTCTGAGTTTGTTGGAAATTCTGAATCAGGAAGATGTGGAAGGTGCGAGTAAGAATCAAATTAAGAATATTAAAAGAAACGCTCGAGATTTAGACGAGGTAGTACAAAAGATCAATATGATCTTACACTGATTATCGCAACAGGTACATTTTGCCAAACCCATTTTTAAATCCACGATCTGCTGAAGTTTCTCTATGTTTGAAGTTCTCTCCAGGATTTTTTATTAGAACTCTATACAAGTATACCCCATTGGCCAGCTGATCACCATAGTTGTCATGACCATCCCAGGCATATTCGGTTTTGTTATTTCCAATGTTGATAGGGCCTAACTCATCCATGAAAATTTCTTTAACAACTCTTCCAGAAATAGTAAGAATTTGAATCTTAATGTCTTCTGGAAACTCTGAGCCTGTAAGAGTGAATACAAATCGTGTACTAGAAGAGAATGGATTAGGGTAGGGATAGAAATTGGTAATGGTTGAGGCATTTATTACTTCAAAGTTGATTTCATAAGGTTTCAAACCAGAAGGATTGCCAGAAGCGTCATTGGCTAAAACTCGTAGACCGTAGATACCATCATCCAGCCGTTCGGGAGTGAATGTACTTTTAAAGTCTTCTTCAGGAGTAGCAGGAGACCAGGCCATTGTTGCGCTGCTGAAAGCGATACGTTCGAAGTCACATGTTTCGCAAGGCCTTTTCAGGTAGATGTTAATACCTGTTGTGTCTTCTTTCAATAGGTATGAATTTTCGTCATTCAGATGTATTTCTATAGAAGGAGTAGGAGATACGATATCACCATCCATGATTTGTATGCCATCAAAGGATACATCAACCAAAGGATTGGTCTCATCAGGATCGATCATGAGGTAGTTTGAAAAACGGGCTGAATTATTGAATGAATACACTTCGTTTGGATAGTTTCGATTAGTGTTTAAAATCAAATCATTGAGTCCCAGATTACCCATCGTTGCAAAATCAAAATCAAACTGGGCAGAATCACCCGCACTTAAAGGAGAAAGATTAAGAGAATCGGAATGTGAAATGCTACTACTAACATTTAAGAGTTCATAATTCACTTTGATTGAGTCTGAGAATTCTTTTTTGGAGAAATTCCAAAATGTATAGGAAGCATTGTAGGGCTGTCCTTCCTGAAGTTCTATCGGGCTGGAGGTCCCTTCTTGACTGTTTACAAGCAATAGACCCTCAGGAGCCGTCTCATAGTCCACTCTCCATGATTTGAGTTGGTGTGGAGTCTGAAGTACTGGATCACTTATTTCTAATTGCACCCTGGTATATGGGTAGAGGTTAGCATCTACATTACTCAAATCAAAATTGTTTAAAGAGGTGCTCTGATCTAGTAAGTCCTCCGTTCGATCCTGTTTAACTCCATATATCGATAGTGTCTTTGAATCATCGCCTGGATTACCAGAATCTTGAATATCAGCAGTTAACTGTGACCAGGACAAGGCCGGTCCTATGAGTCCTGAAGAAATTTCCCCGGTGTCATAACTACCATTTATTGTTTCTGTTAGCTGAAGTTGTTGTGCGTTTTTGGGAACTACACCTGAGGTGTCAATTCTTGCAGTACCGGCTGCCATATTTTTTGCACCAAACATAATAACAGGTTCGTCATCCTGAAGTGCATCTAAATTAGTCCTGTCAAAGCCTAAGGTTTCCAAAGCATCCTTAAATTCATTTGACCAAGTAGAATAATCGACTGCACCTAGTGAAAAAATCAATACTTTGTCATCATTTTCTAGGTTATCAATAAAAGCTTCAGGACCATATGATGCATTGCTCATATCCCCAGAAGTGTAGTTAAATATCACTTGAGGGAGGACACCACAAATTAGCGGCTGCAGCTCATCGAATCCTGGTGGTGAAACGGGTTTGAATGGTACCGTAGACTGTCGCTTGAACGCTAGAAAATTAATGGTGTTGTTTCTACATCCAGGATCGGCATGGGAGTTGGTAATGAAGTAGTTGCGATCGTTGAGTAGTACTTCTGTATCTTGATAATCGAAACTTGAATGATTCGATCCATAGTTTTGAACCTCAAGCTGTAATGTGGGAGATTGAAAACTCCATACGCCAGTATTGGGTTCTAAATCAAGTCCTTCAGTAATAGCCTCAGTAAATTGAACTGGGTTGTTTTGTGCCCAGCCTTCACCAAGATTTCTATCAAATATAAAAGAACTTGTAACCCACTCATCACCTTCAGAAGGTTGCGGGTCCGTAAATCGGGTTCGCCAATAGAAGACTCTACTGTTGGGAATGCTTCCTTTGCCTTCGAGATTAATATCTAGCTTGCCAATGACTTTTGTACTGATAGTTTGACTAATTAAGTACTGGCTGTCGAAGGTTGCTGAGGTGTCTATTTCAATGTCGAACGATCTTGTGCCAACTAGTAAGTTTGAAGACTGAAAATAGAAGGTTTGGCTAGGCTCGGACTGTGTGGATAGATTGCTAGGAAACAAATTGAATGTGCTGCCTGAAGATAAAAATACATCGATAGAAGCAGTGTTGTTGGTTTTGTCCATTTCGTCTATTCGATTGAATGGATCCAGATTGATGGTGAAAGTATTTAAACCTGAGGGATTACTCACTTCATTGTCTATGGTAAACTGGACAGTATCTTCTCTTAGTACTTGATCGTATAATTCAGGTCCGTATATTTTAGTACTGCCGTCTGCGAAGGTCCTCGTTATTGAAATATCAAAAGTGTCAGTAGCATAGATTCCAAAATTTCGAATATTCATCTCAAGGTAAAATGAGTCTACTGTAGCTAGCAACTCAGATCCATCAAAAGTTTCAACCTTGATGTAAGCCTCGTTTATGTCATAATCCGGTTTGTCCGGTCCGAATATTTTGACTGCGGGGTCACCTTGGAGGTTTACAAGCTGAACCTGAGAAATAGATGACTCTGATGAGCCATAAGTATTGATAAACCTTAAGGCAGTTTCTTTCTTGATTTCTCCTACAGACTTGCTGATGAATGACTCATCTGTAAAGCCAATGGTATAAAAGAGGTTCGTGTACCTTCTCAGGTTATTAGAAAAAGCTACATGACTGTGTGCCATGAAGCCCAACGCGCCTAAGTTTGGTGTGATAATCCAGTCTACACCGAAGGATTCGTTTTCACTGAAAAAGTCTCCAGCCAGACATCCGTTCACCATAAAAATGGGATACTTGCCTTTGTTGGAATAGCCGAATGCAGGATCCGAAACTTCTCCAATTTCTATGTCAGTAATACTACCACTGGAATGACCAAAGAAAGTGACCATCATGACACCGTCATTTATTTCATCTGATATATTGATAAACTCAACCGCACTGTTGTTGTTTTTAGAGAGTTGAGCAGACTCTCCTCCTAAAAGCTCACCTTCTGCTATACTGGCAAAGCCGTCAATGTATGAGCGAAATACATTGAGTTCAGATTCGGTGTTGCCTCCGCTAAGATGAACGAGGTTTTTTTGCCTTAACGTATTAAAGGGTAGTGCCTCTTCCTCAATGACTTTATTTAAATAAGCTTCGATATGATCTGGTTCTGTAGCATTTATTCGCCCTGTTGCGATCACACCATATCCATCACCTCCATCAAAGCCAGCAGAAAAGGGAACATCTGCTCCAGGATAGCCATACGTAGGAATGAAATGTCTGGTAGTCGTTGTCGTAGGATCTTGCCTGTAGTAATTGGCTTGCACATTTGATGCTTTCCCAATTAGGAAAAGGAATTCGGGAGTACCATTGTCGTAGATGTATTCACAGAAATTTCTAATGGCAAGGGGAGAGGGGTTGCCGTAGTTAAATTGATTGAAGATGGTTTCAATGTCGATGTCTAGCACGGTATACCCGCCTCCTGCTACGGATTCTCGATAGTTTTTGTAGGCAGTCACCTGATCTCCCTGACCACTGCTGGTGTTTCCTCTTAGATCACTGTGGCTGATCATCAGGTAGTTGTAATTGGCTGGGTTGAATAGGTTGAAAGATACTTCTTCAAAGGATGTAATTGTCTTTAGTCCTGACTGAGCAAATAGCGTCCTTTGAGTAGCTGTGTTGTCAATGACAGCATTGAATGTACCGGTGCCTTCGTTTATGCCTATTGATATTGGGGTTATTCTTGTGGAAATATCATAAAGGACAATGTTAGAAGGAGCGCTACTTACCTCTATATAGGACTTATTGCCACCGTTTGTTTTCATGACAAACCGATTATTATTGGCTGATCCCATATCATATCCCTTACTATAGTCTACTTTTATGTAAGAAACAGAAACACGGTCAGCAGCTCCAGCAACTCCATTTACTGTAGCTCTCACAAGCATGCTACCTCCAGTCATATCGGTCCAGTTGATCTGCTCTGAAACTAAATAATTTTCATCTGCATCGAAGGAAGCGGTGGCAATTTCCCTTAACGACCCTGAGTTTGGCCCTACGAAAATGGTGACATTATGACTGTTGTTATTACCTCCTACGAGCATGACTTCGATAGATGGATTGATATCATCCTGTACTTGATTGTTTAACCCGCTAATCGTATTATCCAAACTTTGGCCTAAGCTTGCAAAACTGCCGGTCCAGCCTTCCCCTCGATCATAAGTAGGGAGTACGATCTTGTTGTCCGAACCATAGCTCTGACCTTCATAATAGGCGTCTGTTTTTAATAACAGGCTCTCTTCAATGTGATAATTTTCAGCAGGTAAACCACCTGTGTTGTTTTCCGAAAATTCGTTCATTCGGAGGCCGGTTTCAAGGTTAACCTTATAGGTTAAGAAGTAGGCAGCCGTGTCGGAAAAAATATTGTAGTAAGTGTGTGGCTGATTAGCGGGGTCATTATACAGCTGGGTGTCAATACTTCCATCGCTTTTCTCTGCATAAAATTCTAAATAGTCTGATGCATCAAAACTCCCATCGATTTGACCCTCCACATGTATAGCCACTTCTTGGCCCTGATGGTACAGCTGTATTCTTCTTGGATCTACTATAGTTACGGGAAAACCAGAGGCGGCCAACTCTGGCTGGGTCATTCTGTAAATTCCATCCTCACCAATTTTGATTTTGAAATAACGCTGATTTGCATCTATCCATTCGTTGCCATAAGGTTGTGCCATGGTAGTAGTTAGTATGCATAAGAATGCCAAGGTGATATAACACTTATTTCTTATCATCAAATCCAAGTTTAAGTGAAATAACATGAGAGTATGGTGTTTCAGCCTGATCTCCTATGTCAGTGAGTGCATAGTCGATATTAAAATTTTGGAGTTTGACGCCTACACCAAAATTGGGTTGATAGACGGTGGAAGTAGTACGGTCAAAGTTTTGAATCTCTTGAAATTGGCCTGCGCCAAATCGAAGAAAGAATTTTGATATATAGCTGGCTTCTATTCCTATCTTTGGATCAATAGAAATGGTGTTTGACTTGATCAATGTGTTTCTTTTTCCATCGAAAGTAGTCTCTAGATCCATGGCCACGAGCAATCCAAATTTTTGCTTGATGGTAAATTGATAGCTGGCACCTAGAATGGCTCTTGGTAAAGTAATCTCGATCGAGTTTTCAGGAATTACATTGCCAGTCTGCGTATAAATATCTGCGACCAGTTCGGTGTTGTGCGACCAGGAATTATAAGTGCCTGTGATATCCCTGAGCATTACTGCTAGGTTAAGTTGGTTGAATGACTTTGTCGCACTCAGGTCTATCCCATAACCCCAAGCAGATGCAAAATTACCGGCATGTCGATAAATGATTTTGGCATTACCTCCTACATCAACGCCTCCAAGTATATCCAGTTTTCTGGCATAGGAAAAGAGAAATGCATAGTCTGAGGCAGAGAAGAATTGAATGTTGTCATAGTTGAGTGCACCATTGGCATCATACAAAAACCTCGTGTCAGGGATGTCGTCTATTCCAAATCGAATAACAGAAAAGGCAAGTGAACTGATGGAATCAATTTGAGTAGCGAAGCCTAGATAATCGTAGTTTGCAATACCTGCGAAATATTGGGCATGCATGAGGGAAACATCGTACTTGTATTCGAGTTGAGTGAGCCCCGATGGATTCCAGTAGCCAGCGCTTGCATCATTCGCTACAGAAGTAAAGGCACTAGCCATACCCAAAGCACGCGCGTTCACTCCAATCGCCAAAAATTCATTACTATATTTTGGTGTATTGGACTGAGCAAAGGAGTTGGAAATACATAGCCATCCCAGGATGGCGGCAATGACTATTCTCACGTGCATCAATTGAACTATCTCAACAAATCTAAATACTCTCACTTTGCTATTCAATTATATTCTATGAGTCTGATGAATTTCTCGTTTGATTCCGGATTAATGGGGTTGAAAATCGGAGGTTCTTCTTACCTGTTTGGAAGTATAACATCTAAACGAAGAGAATAAATTATAATTATTTAAATAATTTATTGAACTGAATAAAGAAAAATAACAAAATGTAATTTTTTTCACCCAGTACTTGGCCTTGCAAGGTACTATTCCGTATAGAGTTAGCAAGGTCAAAAAGAATTTCAAAATATGCGTCGAACCTAACTCAAGTTCGATGCTAACTAAACTCACAAAAATTCAAGACTATGATTATTTTAATTTTTCTCTTGTTCGCACTTGTCTTCCAGATTGTAGGAAGCTTGTTGAGTTGAGCAAAGCCCAAGACAATTGGATATGAAGATAGAAAACACACAAGTACAGATGAGAAAGGGCATTCTCGAGTTTTGCATTTTGCAAATCATTTCGAGAGGAGAGGTATACGCTTCAGATATGCTCGAAGAACTCACCTCAGCAAAAATCATGGTAGTAGAGGGTACGCTGTATCCACTGCTTACTCGCCTCAGAAAGGCTGGATTGGTAGATTACAAATGGGTGGAGTCCAAATCAGGGCCACCTAGGAAGTATTACACTATCACCGATGAGGGGAGTGAGTTTTTAGGTAAATTAGATGATACTTGGAAGGAATTAGTGTCGTCTACTAAAAAGATAAGTGCCAAAAAGGTGTCAAAAACCAAAACAGCCAAATCATGAAAACCTTCAACAAAACTATAAACCGAAATTTCCCAATGGGATGCCATTCTGTTGGATCAAGTATAAAATAAAAGACAATGAAGAAAAATATTAGTATCAATATAAGCGGTATTATTTTTCATATAGAAGAAGATGGATATGCTCAACTGAAGGAGTATTTAGAAACCATCAATAACTATTTTTCTAACTATGAAGATAGCGCCGAGATCATTGCAGATATTGAAAGTAGGGTGGCGGAGATATTCTTGTCCAAACTAGACGACGGCAAGCAAATCATTAATCATGATGATGTCCAATCTTTGATTGATACCATGGGAACAGTGGCTGATTTTGAGGCACTCGAGGATGATGCACCAGCTCACACTGAAGAAGAGCCTACTTCCGAAGAGAAACAGGAGAAAAAAGAAAAGCAAAAAGAAGAACAACGAGCTCATGATGCAAATGATCCAGGAAAACAAAAGCTTCACCGTGATGAAAAAAGAAAGGTCATTGGTGGTGTGGCTGCTGGTATTGCTTATTATTTCAGCATTGACCCACTCTGGATTCGATTGATAGCTGTATTGCTTCTGCTCAACATATTCGTAAGCTTTATGAGTGGAGCGGTACTCATGGCTTATATTATTCTTTGGATAGTCATCCCTGGGTCAACCACTCTGGGAGATGATGAAGAAGTAAAAAAGATGTTTCGGGATCCTGACAATCAGGTGTTGGGAGGAGTGTCTAGTGGTATTGCTGCTTATTTTGCAGCGGATGTTACTTTGATTCGACTGATTTTCGTGCTATCTATTTTCCTTGGTGGAACAGGTCTGATCATTTACATCATATTATGGATGATTACACCTGTCGCCAAGTCTCTTACCGACAAAATGCAGATGCAAGGAGAGCCGGTCACACTGTCAAATATTGAACACAACGTCAAGAAAAGTTTAAAACAAGAAGAAGGTGAAGAAAGTGCTGTGGCTAAAGTTTTACTTTTTCCATTTCGATTGATCGCTGCCTTGTTCACAGCCTTGGGTGGCTTGTTAGGGCCTTTTTCAAGAGTACTGATGGATGTTGTCAGAGTCTTTGCAGGTATCGTGATCACAATGATTGGTGTATCAGGTATGATTAGCTTGTTTGTAGCGGCTGGTGTACTGCTTGGACTGTTTACTGGTTTTGGAGATTGGATTAGTGCTACTTTCTTACCCGCCGGAATCTTGGCAGAGAGTGTTTCTGGATTTACTTTTCTAGCCGTTTTTTTAACAGCCTTTATCCCATTTTTAGTGTTGTGTCTGTTAGGCATTTCGATTATCACTAAGCGTATGGTGCTTCGAGCCCCATTAGGGTGGTCAATATTTGGTGTTTGGGTCATTTGCCTAATTAGTTTATCTATTGCAGTACCTAGCGTCATAGGAGAGTTCAGAAATGAAGGTTCATATAGAGAATCCAGAACATTTGACCTGAACAGGGCTGAACCGATCCTTTTGACCCTGGACTATGTGGACTTTCGTGGAATAGATGCTACCAGTCTGAAATTGCGTGGCCATAAGGATTCTGTCGTTCGACTAGACCTCAGATATGAAGCCCATGGCAGATCTCGTCAAGAAGCTGAAAAGAATGCTCAGATGATAACTTATGAGGTGCGTCAAAAAGATAATGAATTGATATTTGATTCAGATTATTCTTTTAAAAACAGGTCGAAGTTCAGAGCTCAGGAACTAGACATGACTTTGTATATCCCATACAATCAAAAATTTGTCATGGATGATGACATGGTTGATATTATTGAACATACCTTCAACCGCAATGGCTATAGGAGCTGGCAAATCACAACCACCAACGAATGGATTTTTACAGAAGATGGATTGGATTGCCTGACCTGCAGCGAACGATATAACTCTAAAGGTTTATTGGACCGAGGTGATCGAAAAAGTTCAAAATCTAAATTGAAGTCTAAATCTAAAAGAAAGGATAAGTATAAGGTGAAGTCATACGACGGCGAACCTATGAGCTTTGATATAGTAGATTTTGATGAGTTGGAAGTAGGAGGT
Source organism: Reichenbachiella sp. (assembly GCF_965233835.1). Taxonomy (GTDB): domain Bacteria; phylum Bacteroidota; class Bacteroidia; order Cytophagales; family Cyclobacteriaceae; genus Reichenbachiella. The sequence continues at coordinate 3,491,805 of NZ_OZ247585.1, read as the reverse complement.
ATCTACAATGTTTACATCACTCAGGGAGATGATTATAAAATAGAAGTGAAAGGTAGAGAACGCTACAAACAAGATGTGCTGATTAAAAAATATGGAAACATTTTAGAGATAGATATGGCAGGTAGAAAGTGGGATATTCTTAAGGACCTTGATGATGAATTCCGATTGGATGTATTTATCACCATGCCTGGGCTGGAAAAAATCAATAGCAAAGGATTATCCTACTTCGAACTCAAAGATTTTGAAGTAGATGATTTGGAAATTGACCTGGGAGGTGCCTCTTCTGGAGAAATGAATTTGGAGGCTAGGGAACTAAAAATTTATTTAAATGGAGCAAGCTCCTTAGATCTGGAAGGAGAATCTGAGTATCTGGAAGTAGATGTATCTGGTGCTTCTACACTCAAGGCTTACGATCATGAATCTGAAACCGCTGATGTTTCTGCATCTGGAGCCTCAAATGTCCGAGTGAATGCCAACCGGCGACTCTCCGTAGATGCTAATGGTTTAAGCACTGTCCGATACAAAGGTGACGCTGATGTGAATGTCATCAATGAAGAAGAACTGAGTACCGTGAAAAGATCAGGTCGTTAAAAAAGAACACATTTCAAGTTTATAGTCTAACCCTGACTCTCGATTGCTATCGGGACGTCAGGGTTTTTTGTTTCTTTAAAGTTTCAATCGAGATGTTGATCAGTCACCTCCTCATAGGCCTTTCTTCTGTACTCCTGGATTTCTTTTTTTGACTGAATTAAAAAGCTGTCGGTGTATTTTTTATATTTTGAGGTTTGACTTAGTAACTTTTTAAAGCTTGACATTGCGACTTCTTGCGAATCAAATTTTATCAAATCAATCAAGTTAGCCGCAGGTATAGGTTGAGTTGAAGAGTTATCTCTTAATTTATCCACAATCTTCTGATACTTTAAAGTTTCATTCTTGAATCCATTTAGCTTTTCACTAGCTTCAGGGTGATTAATTAACTTTTCCCAACTTAGAAATAATAATGCATCAATGACTCCTTGATGAGCTTTTTTCAAAAGTTCCTCATATTTTTTGCTTGCCTTGTATAAGTCATAGTGCAAAGTTCTATCATCAGTTAATTTTTTAAAGTAAGAATCTATTTCCTTTAGGGCGTTAGTCAATTCTTTTTTAATTATATCTGGCTTTTCTTTAAGCTCTTTACCTAGTTTTTCCAAGGTGGACTCAACCTTTTGTAATTCATTTTCAGTGCTCTTTACCAGTTCAGCTAACTCTTTATTTCCACCAAGGCTGCCACCAAACAATTTTTCTTTCCAGCCTAAATTCTTAGAATTTTCATCAATCCTCCCTTTAAGAAATTTCGCCTGATTTTTGAGCTCATTTATCTGAGATTCTAGCTGATCAAAGTAAGTATGTTGCCCATTCACCACTTCTTTAAGCTTACGCTTTTGTTGCTGATTAAATCCCATGAGCCAAATGTATAAAATTACTCAAAAGGATCAGACCACTTTTCATCGATGTAGATGTTGCTTCCAGTCAGCGTTTTCATAAAGGCCAAAACGGCTGCTTTTTCTTGGTCAGTAATGGCTAAGTTTCGAACCATGTCACCGCCACCCCCTCGGCGTCCTCCGTCAGCCGAAAGCCTTCGGTCTGTATTGTTGCCCATCGGTACACTTTCATAATGCTCCAACACATCGTCAAAATCAGTAGAGAAACCATTGTGCATAAATGGACCATTGGCTGAGCCGTCGATCCCAAATAAGTCTCTTAGTGATGGTGATCGAGTCACCTCGGTATCCGCACCGCCATTTAGCGCGGTTATTATTCCATTATTTCTAGAGTCAGGATCAATATCAAATTCAGGTGCTCGATGGCAGGTGTTGCAGTCTAGACCGCCACCTACTCTTACGCCCTGATTATTCAGGTCAGCTCTTTGCATAAATAGCCTTTTGCCTTCATTTTCTAAATCCGTAAAATTGGAAAAGTTGTCATTGTTGTTACCCGAGGATGCTCTACCCATATCATATTTCGAATCAAAAGAAACAATACTCCTGATGAACTGGGCGAGGGCGTTCTGCATGCGAGATTCAGTGATTTCGCTATCTCCAAATGCCAAGGTAAATAGCTCTTGATAGTGACCTTCAGTATCCAATTTATTAATGAGACTATCGATATCAGGGTCACCATTTTGTCCGCTAAAGCCCATCTCCACATGATCCTGAATAGGCATGGTAGTTTGCTCTTCCAGACTACTTGCCCTCTCGTCCCAAAAGAAGTTCTCCTCTTCTGCGAATCTAGCATTGACCAATCGCATGCTATGACGACCAGTAGAACCATTTACCCCAACTGATGCTATGGCTTGATCCCCAAAGGCAAAGGCTTGCTGATGACAGCTGGCACAGGAGATAGTGTTATCAGAAGAAAGCTTTTTGTCGTAAAACAGTACACGACCTAAAAGAGCCCCGCCATCTGTGATGCTATTGCCGCCAGTGTTATCCTCATTGATATAGTTAGGAATAGCTTGATTTGCGTAGTTGGGAAGGTTTGTTGGGTCGAGGTTGTCACCAAAGGTGGCCATCACCATATCAAATGAAAGATTGGGCGAAACCTCAATCTCTTCGGACTCCATTGCATCGCAGGAGTAAAGGAAAATTGTAAGTGTAATTAGGGAAAACTGATAAAATGAAATCTTCATATCACGTGTTTATTTGTTTAATATAAAACGCGATAGATGTATTTAACCCTCCTGAGTTTTAAAGAGTATTAGCCAGTATTCATCTGGTATTTAGGACGCTTGGTCGAAACTTGTTCGCATGTCACTTGCTTTCATCTATATAAGAAGCCAATTTATTGATTTTAGATTCACGCGGCGTACCTCTGGTGGCCCACAGGATTTTACCTTCCGGATCTAGTATGAAAAAATAGGGCGTGTCTTTTCTGCCCAGCATATCTAGAATCTTCTGATAACTTTTTAGTTCACCCGTCTCAAAGAGAGTGTGTGGCTTGAGTACCTCATCCATTTCATTCATCATTTTGTTTTTTACTACATCCTTTAGAGCCACAGTCATGCCACTGAACATGTAAACAAAGTAAGTATTGACATCATAGCCTATTTGCAATCCCGGAGGCTCTGCGATAAACTTTTTGTATATGGGTACCACCCAGTTAGGCATTTTATCCGCTGATTTTTTATTGTAGGCCAGCCCAATGATTGAGTACTTTCCTTTTATATCATCTGGGAGTGAAATGCTATTGTCAAACAAATCTTCAGTCGGCATTTCTGGAAATATAGAGCCGATAGCATCTGACTCCTGAGCAAAGCTGCTGAATGTAAAAAGGAAACTAAATAGGATGGTAGTGATTTTCATAGTTGATTCGTTTGTAGTGATTAAGATATTCAATGTTACCTAACTAATCATACCTAGAGCTCCGATATTGTTTCACGCGGTTCATTTATTAATTCAATAAATTTACAAACCGATGCAACCCGATGCAACCAATCTGCATCTTGTCCATGAATTCATAACCAATGGGTTTCAAAATAGGTCAAATAAACTCCGAATCTGAGCTGATCCGTCAGTGCAAGCGTCAAGACAGGCGCGCTCAAAAGCTGCTATATGAGCAGCAGGCTCCGGTGATGCTCACTGTGTGTAGACGATATATCAGTGATGTGGATATGGCTGAAGAAATGATGCTCAGTGGATTTGTGAAGGTCTTTGGAAAGATAGATCAGTTTAAGGGTGAGGGTAGTTTTCAAGGGTGGATTAGAAGAATTATGGTGACGACTTGTCTGGAATGGATAAGAAACAATAGGCAGTTGTACAAAGAAGTGGATTTGGATGAAATCAATCCGGCTGTGGATTTTGAAACAGCAGATCAAAGCCTAGAAGCGGAAGATTTGATGTTGATGATTCGGGAATTGCCACAAGGGTATCAAACCATTTTTAACCTGTATGCGATTGAGGGGTACAATCACAAAGAGATTGCAGAACAGCTAGAGATTTCTGTTAATACTTCCAAATCGCAGTTGAGTAGAGCAAGAAGTTTACTGCAGAAGAAGTTAGCAGAAAACGAAAGGGAACTTAAAAAGAGAGACAATGGAAGCTAAAGAGACGGATAAGTTATTTCGAGATAAACTGAAAAATTCTCCATCTGTGCCAAAGGTGGATAGCTGGGGAAAGCTGGAAGCCATGCTCGACGAAAAGCAGAAAGCTCCTGTCTTTACGATATGGCGGGTGGCTGCGGCAGTGTTGATATTACTTGTTTCCGGTTGGGTGGCCTTCCTATGGAATAATGAATCGCCAACCGAAGATCAAGTGGCCTTAATTGAAGTTTCTTCTAAGCTAATACAGGAAAAAGAGCCAGTGGCTAACGAAATGCAGGATGAACCACAGTTGGTGGCGGAACTTGATGAGCCTATTAAAGAAGTACAACGGTCTACAGTTGTGTTAAAAACAGCGGAACCTTTGGAGCGAACACAGCCTCTGGCAAAATCAGAAACTGATAAGGAAACTGAAGTGATGGAAACTGATGAAATATTGGAAATAGAAGAAACGCAATTGGCAGAAGCTGAAATCGAAACTCCCAAAACAGAAAATCAGGCTACAAAGAAAAAAATCAAATCTATCAGAATCACCTATAAGCGTGGAAGTAGGTCATTGCCTAAACAAGAAGAGATGATTGCTGAACAAAAGACTGATACAACCAGTGGGAACAAAATAAAGGAAATATGGGAGCAAACCCGCGAAATAAAACCAGGAGAACTCTGGGCAGATATTAGAGATGCCAAAGACAACCTCTTTCAAAAAAACTCAAAAAAGAATAACGTCAAAAACTTAAATAAATAATACAATGAAAAGATTAGGACTATTTATACTCTCAGGTGTCCTTGCCATAGGAGCTAGGGCAGGAGATCCGATACAGGAAGATACCGTGGTGATAGAGTTTGGAGAACGCAGTAAGATGGTTATCTATGCGGAAACTGAAGAGGACCTGAAAGACCTTGAAGAATACGATATTAATGCCATGATTGGTGAACTGAACCAAAGTATAGATTCTACTTCTTCTGATACAGAAGAAATAAGCATAGTCAATGAGTCTGATAAATACAGGAAGGACACTAATGTAGATGTTGATAAGTCTACTGAACCCTTGAGTTACTATGGAGATGATAGCTATCAAGACGATAAATATGAAAGAAGATATGATCGGGATGACTATGGGAGCCGATTCGATGATTACGATGACGATGAATACGTAAGAGTTGATCGGCGTAAGCCTCGTGGCAGAGGTACATACGGTACGTTTGAAGTGGAGTTGGGAATGAACAACTGGCTGGAGAACGGCTCTTTCCCAGACAATAATAATGCGGCCTATGCGGTCAAACCCTGGGGTTCATGGTATGTAGGGGTTGGTGGAGCATATCACACGAGGATAGCAGGGCCTCTAAAATTGAAGTGGGGTGGAAATATGACTTGGTACAACTGGAAAATGGAAAATACAGCTGTGCGAATCACCAAAACTGATGCCGAAACCACTTTTGTGGAAGACCCGAATATCAACGGTAAGAAAAGTAAACTAGCCGCCACTTATGTTAATGCTAGCTTGATGCCCATGCTAGAGTTTAATTCAAGAGGAAGAAATCGTGGGTGGAATTGGAGTAAATACAGTAATAGAGGATTTAGAATCGGAGCTGGAATGTATGCAGGTTACCGTATAGATAGCTGGACTAAAATCAAATACTCGGAAAACGGTGATAATAAGAAGGATAAGGACAAGGGTAATTACTATCTGAATAATTTCAGATACGGGATAAAAGCGCAGGTAGGATTCAGAGGCATGGACTTGTTCTTCAATTATGATCTAAATGATGTCTTTGCTGAAGGCAGAGGGCCAGAGTTGCAAGCGATAAGCTTTGGATTTATTTTATAATAAAGTTCGGAATTGATATACAAAAAAGTCCCGTCAAACCTGACGGGACTTTTTTGTTACATTTGGATGATTTTGGTTTACTCCGCAGCTGCAGCCGCTTTAGCCCTGTCTTTTTCGATTTTCTTTCTGGATTTACCGAGTGGTCCAAGGAAATGTTTCGGGTTTTGATCAAAGTGAATCAAAAGCTGATCTAAATCTTGAATGGTCTTGTTTAGGTTGTTGTAAAGACTGTCTTCTTTTAAAATTTTACCGACAGTTCCATTTCCTGCATTGATATCATCTAAAAGCAATGTCAGTTCAGCAAGTGTTCCATTTAATGAGTTTAGTGTGCTGTCAAGTGGTAAGTCATTGACCATACTAATGGTAGAGTCGGCATTGAGTAAAATGGGTTCAAGCATGTCAACCTTGGTATTTACATTGGCTAGCAAAGTGTTTACCCCGGTTAGGGTCTGCTTCAAGTTTTGGTTGTTTTGTCTTACAAAAAGATTGACACCTTTTAGTGTAGTATTAAGTGATTGCAAAACGGCTTTGATATCTTCACCAGCGCCTTCCATTCCTAGCAAAATTTCATTGATTCTTCTAATCGTTACTGTAAGGTTCGAAGTAATGGGTTCGGCACTTTCAAATAGCGCTGCCAAGCCTTTGTCTATGTCAGACCTTAGGGTATCACCACTTTCTAAGGGTTTAGATAAGTCACCAATTTGTAGCAAAATAGCTTTGCTACCTAAGAAATCACTGTTGGTTAGTTGAGCCACAGTGGAATCTCCCAAGACTACATTTTCATCCACGTCTAGTTCTACAATAATCTTATTGTCTCTCTCTTGTAAAATGCCAATTGAGCTCACACGGCCCACAGCATAGCCGTTGACAATCACAGGATTTGAAACATTCAATCCATCAATATTCTTGTAGAGAACATAATACTTATTGGTAGGAGAGAAGAAGTCCTTTCCTTTCAAATAGTTGAATCCGAGATAGAGGATGGCACTTGAGATGATGGCGAACAAGCCTACTTTTACTTCTTTGCTCACGTTTAGGTTTAATTTTTAGATTCTATTTCGGTTTTGTAATCACGAAACGCACGGTAGATACCAGATGCGATATAGGTTTGTTGCAATTTATCATTTAATTCCTTCTCCTCCTTGGGATTACTCAAAAATCCAGTTTCGACTAATATACTGGGCATAGCAGAGCTCCAAAGCAAGTACAGGCTCGACTGTTTAACGCCTCTGCTTTTTCTTCCTACACGATTTTTGAATTGGTCTTCTACATTCGTAGCCAACAGAATGCTTTGCTCTTGGTAGACGGACTGTGTTAATGAAAATAGAATATACGACTCAGGTGAATTCGGGTCAAAGCCCTGATAGGTTTCTTCGTAATTCTCTTCTAGAAGTATTACAGAATTTTCTCTTTTGGCCACCTCAAAATTTCTATCAAAATTTTTGAGACCCATGACATAAGTCTCTGTGCCATGCACCTCGTTGCTCCAGGGTGCATTATTGCAATGGATGGATATGAAAAGATCAGCGTCATTTTTGTTGGCTAAATCAGATCTCTCGAAAAGAGTTGGAAAACTATCATCCTGTCGAGTATAAATGACCTCTACCTCAGGCATATATTTTTTAATGATTTTACCGGTCTCCATCGCTATGCTCAGCGCAATGTCTTTCTCTTTAGAATAAGACCCAAAAGTGCCAGGGTCTTTGCCTCCATGGCCGGCATCAATCACAATTTTTCTAATGGTCACATCCTTTACCCCGGTGTAGTTGAAGGAGCTCAAAATGAACAAAATCGAAAAAAATGATATTGCAAAAATATTTTTCATCCAGATACGCTAGTTTAAATTATAATGGCAATATTTTTGTACAAAAATGTAAATTTTTACTCGTAACTGAAAACCCCTGGTGCGCATTATCAAGTACGTAGTCCCATTTCTTTTTCTCATTTCCGTTAGGTTTTCAGCTTTTGGTCAAGTTCCCACACTAGATACGGCTCAAATCCTGCAGCAATTGCCTCAATTGGTCGATTCTTTGGGTCTTCGAGACTCTTTAGTGAATCATCCTGAGTACTTGCCGCTAATCGCCGATTCCGCTCAGCACATTTTGGGTGCAGACGCCGCTGTCATCGATAGTTTGGCAGAAAGTCTGGGGATTGATCCCGCTGTGGTAGACAGTTTAACAGAAACCGTGCCTGAAGCTGTGACCAAGAAGCCTAAAGGTGATATTGAGACTACGATTGATTATAAGGCCAGCGACTCTATTTTCTTTGATTTAGAAAATCAAATGATGTATCTGTATGGAGATTCTAAAATTGACTACGGAGACATATCGCTATCTGCAGAGCGAATTTCGCTGGATTGGGTGACCAACTCCATTCAGGCGAAATATGTAATCGATACTACAGGAAGAAAAGTAGGAAAGCCGGTATTTACTGAAAAACAGGATGTGTACGAAACCGACGATATTAAGTACAATTTCAAGTCGAAGCGAGCACTGATCAACGGGGTGATTACCGAGCAGGATGGAGCTTTTATGCATGGTGAAAAGGTGAAGAAAAACGAAAAAGATGAGATGTTTATCAGAGGGGCCAAATACACTACTTGCGACCATGCCTACCCGCACTACTACATCAAATCATCTAAATTGAAGGTAATCCCCAACAACAAGGTAGTTTCTGGTCCATTCAATTTATACTTTGGGGAAATAGCAACGCCAATTGGATTCGCATTTGGTATGTTCCCTCAGCCAAAAGAAAAGGCTTCAGGAATCATTTTTCCATCATATGGCGAAGATCAGCAGCGTGGTTTTTTCCTAAGGAACGGCGGGTATTATTTCGATATCAATGATTACATGGATCTGAAATTGACCGGAGACATTTTCACCAATGGAAGTTATGGCCTACAAAGTGTTTCGACCTATCGAAAGAGATATGCATTTTCTGGTAATTTCAACCTGAGATACAATAAGACTAATAGCACACAGTTTGAGGATGATTCGTTCTCAAAGGATTTTTGGTTGAATTGGTCACATAGTCCGCAGTCGGTCGGGACTTCTCGATTTTCAGCTTCGGTATCGGCGGGTACATCTACTTATTCTGCAAACGCCAACAATGTAGGTTATGACTATCAACAAAGTGTAAATGCACAATTCAACTCGAATATTTCTTACTCAAAGACTTTTCAGGGGACTCCGTTCAATTTGAGTGTCAATGCCAGACATAGCCAAAATATCAGTACAGAAATTGTCAATGTGACCTTGCCAGAAATGAGTTTCAATATGAACAGAATTTACCCATTTAAAAATATGGTGAGCTCAAAGAACGGTATATTAAGCAAATTGGGATTCTCCTATAATCTGGTGGCAAAAAGTGAATTATCCAATTCCGCGGTTGCTAACCCCAGCTTTGACGTGGTTAATAGAAATCCGCTGGATGATAGTGTGATTGGTTTTAGCTCGGATAACCTAGCCACATTATTTGATCGAGCCAAGCTGGGAGCGAGGCACACCATTCCAATTGCGACTTCTTTCAACGTGATGAAATATTTGACGGTCAGTCCTAGTTTCAACTACACTGAAGTATGGTATCCTAAAGAACTGCAATACACTTATGATCCAGTAGAAGAAGGAGTGAGAGTGGACACATTGAGACAATTTTCTAGAGCGGGCTGGTACAGTTCAGGAGCGTCGGTGTCTACGCGGTTTTACGGGATGTATAATTTTGGTGGGGGCAAGGTTAAAGCGATTAGACACGTTATCACACCTAGTGTAGGTTTTAGTTACAGTCCTGATTTTGGAGATCCTTCGAAGGGCAATTATAGTGAGGTGCAGATTGACGAAGACGGAAACACACGTACATTGTCTAAGTATCAGGGCTTTGCTTATGGAGGGCCACCTCAAGGTGAAAGTGCCAGTTTATCCTTTTCTATGAATCATAACTTAGAAATGAAGGTAAAGGCAAAAAACGACTCTATAGAAGAATATAAAAAGGTGAAAATATTTGACAACCTATCCATGTCTTCAGGTTATAATTTCTTGGCAGATTCTTTCAATCTGAGTAACATCAACTGGAACGCCCGTACGAGCTTGTTTAATAGAGTGGTGAGCCTAAATATGAGTGGAACAATTGATCCTTATGTGTACGTGTTGGACAGTATAGGTTCTAATGATCAGGTTTATCAACGAAGAATCAATCGACTGGCTTGGGACAATGGAGAAGGCTTGGGTCGACTGACCAGAGCCAATGTAGCAATAGGACTTAATTTGAAACCAAAAGGGAGTAAGTCAAAAGAAGGTCAGCAGGGTCAAGGCGTGGGCATGAACCCAGATCATATTAATAACTCAGATCCAGACAATCCATTTTTGCCAGGTATGGAGGAGAATCAAATTGCTGGAAATGTAAACCAGTTTATTTCAAGAGATCCTAACCAGTATGTGCCTTTCGACGTTCCCTGGGCGCTGAATGTAAACTACGCGTTCAACTATACCAAGAATGGGTTCAATGACCCGGTCATTACCCAAACGCTGAATTTCAATGGTAATTTGAGTATTACTGATAAAACCCGAATTGGTTTTAACTCAGGATATGATATAAAGAATAAGGAGTTTACCGTAACTCGTTTAAATATCGGTAGAGATTTACACTGCTGGACGTTAAATTTCAACTGGGTGCCGTTTGGTCCTCGCCAATCTTATTTTGTTGAAATACGTGTAAACTCTCAGCTGCTGAAAGATCTGAAACTGGACAAAAAGAGCCGTTCTACGTTCACCAGTTTTTAAGGTCGATTAGACTTCATCACTTTTAATAATTTCCTAATAGAGAAGAGATATAAACCTCGGAAGGTTTATATGATATTCGGGTTAGCTTTGCGTGCCTACTATGAACAACAATAACTCAATTTTCACCCTCCAATTCGCTCTGCTATGCTTGAGTGGGTTTCTGTTTTTCGGAAGTTTCAATATGATTGTCCCAGAGTTGCCATCCTATCTGGATAGCCTGGGAGGAGGAGAATACAAAGGGCTTATTATTGCCCTATTCACCGTCACGGCAGGATTGTCCAGACCCTTCAGTGGTAAGTTGGCCGACAAAGTCGGTCGAATTCCTGTGATGGTTGTAGGGGCTTTGGTGAGTGGTATCGCTGCGCTGATCTACCCCTTTGTGACTGGAATTATTGGCTTTTTTGCACTGAGATTCTTTCATGGATTTTCTACAGGATTCAAACCTACCGGTACCTCGGCTTATGTGGCGGATATTGTGCCAGCCGCAAGAAGGGGAGAAGCGATGGGCATCGTTGGATTCTTCAGTAGTTTAGGAATGGCAGCCGGACCAGCGATTGGTTCTTTCATTGCGTCTAGTGCAGGATTGAATGCTATGTTTTATAGCTCCTCTTCATTTGCTATACTTTCCGTTTTGATTTTGATCGGGATGAAAGAGTCATTGAAAGATCGAGAGAAACTATCTGCCAGTCATTTTTATGTAAAACCCAACGAAGTCTTCGAGCCCAATGTGATTTCACCTTCATTGATGATGATGTTATCGGTGTTTTCTTTTGGAGCTATTCTTACGGTAATACCCGATTTGAGTGATAAACTTGGCTTCCCTAATCGTGGACTGTTTTTTACCTTTTTTACCATTGCTTCCTTGTTGGTGAGAATTGTTGCCGGCAAAGCGTCGGATAAATATGGAAGAATTCCAGTGCTCAAAATAGGGAGTATGATTTTGCTGGTGGCTATGCTACTGTTAGCCAATACCGATAACCAAACTATGTTTGTAATCAGTGGTGTGGCGTTTGGTTTGGGCGTAGGGATTTGTTCACCCACCATTTTTGCCTGGACGATTGACCTTAGCAATGAAGCGCATCGAGGGAGAGGAATTGCTACCATGTACATTGCACTGGAGATAGGCATTGGTATGGGTGCTTTCTTATCGGGCCTCATCTACAACAATGAACTGGCAAACATCTCTTTGGTCTTTTATATTGCTTCGGCGACCGTTTTAATTGGACTCATCTATTTATATTCGAATCCGGTTAAGAAATTGGCGCTAGCTAGTCAACCGGCCTCAGAGCAAGCTCATGAGGATTGATTAAGAAAATAATAGTTTACAAGTTAAGTGTTTGGGCATTAAACCCTCACTTCGTGAGTAAAGCAATGTAGATAGATGAAAGACGAAAAAACAGCCCAGATTCTCAAGTATGTATTTATTGTCATCGCGGTAGCTGAACTGCTCAGTCATGCGATGGAGTGGAGTTGGCTCAATCAGTTCACCAAACCGCTGTTGATGCCTGTGTTGCTGGTATACTTTCGAAAAGGCATGAGAGTGCCTGTGAATCTATCCTTCATTTTAGCTGTATTTGCCTTACTCTTTTCCTGGTTTGGAGATGTAGCCTTGATGTATGTGGGTGAAGCGGATTGGTTCTTTTTGCTAGGACTTGGTGCCTTCGCTGTCGCGCAAACGTTATACTTTTTCTCGTTCAAAAATGCTAAAACGCAGGGTGGAGGTGATAATTTCGCTCCGATTCAGCATATGTTTAATGTCTTGCCATTTGCGGTATTTGCTATTGGGTTGCTGTACACCCTTTGGCCTTCTTTAGATGGTTTGAAGATTCCAGTAACCATCTATGCCACTTTGATTTGTACGATGGCACTAGGAGCGGTATATAGAAATGGCCGAACCAATACGGAAAGCTTCAATCAAGTGGTCTTCGGTGCCATCCTTTTCATCTTATCCGATTCGCTCATCGCGATCAACAAATTCTACGCTCCCATGGAAAACGCCTCCATCTGGATCATGGGCACCTACATCCTCGCCCAGTGGAATATTATTAATGGGTTATTGAAGGGTTATAATGGGAGGGGGTAAGTGCTATAAAATTAAATTTATTGAGATGTGCTGCCTCAAGATTTAAACTTCTAATATCGCTGAAATTTTAATATTCAGATTAATAACTTTAAAACTGACAGTGTTTTGTCAGTAAATATGCCATAACCAATTGTTAATTTTTGTTAATTATGTCGATATGGCAGTGTTGACCTTTTGGCAAGACAGTTGTAAGAAACATGCCAATCAATCCAATGTGAACCAATCGGCATGTTTTGATGATCTAAACGAGTAGACCTTCATGTTTCGCGACGCGAAGATATTAATTTTATTAGGATTATCAAATAATACGAGATGATCTCGGGTAGGTTGAGAAATTTTAATAAAATAAATAATATCATGAAAAAAAACATTCATGTTTTAACCAGTTCAAATGGAAATTGGGCTGTAAAGAAGGAAGGTGCTCTGCTCGCTTCAAAAATTGCATCAACACAAAAAGATGCAATAAGACAAGCAAGGGAATTAGCGATTGCCAACAAGTCAGAAATGCTAGTTCATGGAATAGATGGGAAAATCCGTCAGAAGAACTCCTATGGTAATGATAGTTTTCCACCAAAAGGTTAGTTGCAATGGGAAATTACAAAATATCATTAAATCAGTTAGCAGAATTTTATAATGCAACTGATGCAGGTAAGGAGAAGATTGTTAATCAGCAAATGAAACCAAATCCTTTTTTAATTCCTTGGTATCAATTGCCTAAGGCACGATTGAAAAAAAGTCTGGGTGACAACGGGAATTTAGATCCAGTTATTGATGCTTTAGGTATATTGAAGTCAAGAGTTCCGAAAAATAGGAGGCAAGAAATTGATAGACAAGTATCTATTGAAGCTCTTGAACGATTTGTTGAAATGCAACTACCATCAATTTTTAAGGAGACCGAATATGAGGTGATAAAGCCCAAAAGGAAGTCTACAATTATTGGAGGTGTAGATGTTCTGGTGGCTCCAGATCTTGTTATTAAAAGTCAAATTGATGGAGATGTATTTTATGGAGGTGTGAAAATTCACATTTCAAAAGGAAAGCCATTTTCCATTCAACAGGGTAAAATTGTTTCGGATACGATTCTTACATATCTGACTGCTGAAGTCATAAAACCTGGTGAATTTGTTCTTCCCGAGGCTTGTTATTGTCTTGATATCTTTGCTGGAAGAATTGTCCCTGCTAAAGCCGAAGATCACATAACTTCAAGTGAGGTTCGAAATATATGTAAAAAAGTGAAGCAGGTTTGGGATTCTATTAATGACTAAGATAAAGCCTCAATGAAAGTTGGGGCTTTTATTAATTGAGTACATGTTTTTGCCGATTGCTGGATTTTTCGCAAAGGCTATGACAACCTACGAACCTAGAAGGTAACCCTACTAAATGGGTAATGCCGCTTGTTTGAATAATGCTCTTCTAGCTATTTGGCATTAGCTAAGATGCCCGTTAATCTTTCAGCCAATCAAATATCACCAGATTGCCAAATAGCATGGTGAAAGCATAGCCAATGTCTTCGATGGGAATGGTGAGGAGCCTGATGCCTAGATTCTCCTGGTTATCATACCACACCACTGGTGCTTCACTTAATACCCCAGTGAGCAACCCATTGACGATAAAGAACGGAACGAGTATAATCAGGAAGGAGATGTAAAACTGCTGCAGCCGTCTGATGTTGAATAGGATGCCAAGTGACAGGGTAATGAGCAGAAAAGAATAGTTGACTGCGGTGTAGGCTCTGGTAGGGTAGATGATGATCAGCGATGCTGCCGTGAGCACGATCAAAGCAGAAATGATTTGCGTCAGTTGCTTATTTAGCTTCAGTTTTGGGAAAGCGTAGAAAAACGCAAAATGCGTAAACAGGCTACAGAAAGGAATGATGAAAAAGAATAACCATTCTTCGATAGGCATACGCAAGATGTATAGACCCAAGCAGTAGTCATCATTGAACCCCCATACACCCCAGGAGGTGAAAAAAGCATCCCATATCAAAAATAAGACAGCGATACTGGCTGTAGATAAAAAGAACTTTTTCCAGTGGATAATGAAATCACAGACAAAAATGGAGTAGAGCATGGGTACGATGACAGAACCCATGAGTATGTAGAAATACATGGGTGTCATTGGACTGCTTTTCTAAAGTATTTTTTAGGTACCAGCAGCATGCCAAAGCACTCGCCATCTTCTTTATTCAAATGTTTGTGATGTGTTTTGTGCGCCTTTCTTAGACCAACGAGGTAGTTGTTTTTGGTGTGTTTGAACCATGGAAGTCTTTGGTGGATCAATACATCATGAACCAGAAAATAAGCAATTCCATAAAACAAGATGCCCAGTGCTATGAAAAATTTAAAGTTGATATCAGGGACTGTTCCAAGGTAAAAAAGAATGATACTCGGAATTGCCCCAATGACGAAGAAAGTGTCATTTTTTTCAAAAAGATTTTGGTACTTCGGTTGATGGTGATCTTCGTGCAAATACCACAAAAAACCATGCATCACATACTTGTGCGTGAGCCAGGTGACTACTTCCATCAGGCTAAACGTAACTATAGTGATGAGTATATAGAAAGCTATCATAGCGAAGTATTTTTATAAATGTAATCATCTAGCAAGTCCGATTCATCATTGACCTCCAATATTTCGGTGAGTATGCATTTGTCTTCTTCTATGTTTTCGTTGTAACCCAGGATTTTTGGAGTACTCTCTTGGAGCAGCAATCGAACGTATCTTAAATGGACGTTGGTTGGGTTGGCTTCGATCAGTTCATCTAGCTTTTGTTTGACAGTTACAAAGGTCTTGTATTTGAAAATCGGATTGATCCCATATTCAGCCTGTTTCATTTCTACAGCACACACATATCCAAGTTTGGTAGGGTCTGAATCGTCTTGGTATTTGTCTATAAATGCGAGTTCTTCCTCTCTGGTTTCAAGGAGGTGAAACTCATGCACTACATGAGTTTGAATAATAGAATCGGTAGAGAGGAAGCCTAAAAACAACAGGAGCTGCATGACTAAATAAAATTGAGTTGGTAGCTAATGTAAGACTTAATTAGTAAATATGTTTTGGATGGCGTGGATACGCTTATTCTTTTTTCTTTTAATACTTCAGGTCGTGTTTGGTCTATTTGTTTGAGCAGCTTTGAATAATACTTATAAGCCACATATACCCCCAACTTGGCTTCGTTGGGTAGTTTTTTGATTCCATCATAGGCCGCCTTGAATTCTTCTTTGATCTCCTGAATGATTTGGTTTTTTTCTTCTGCCTTTAAAGTGTCAGGGTTGATATTGGGAAAGTAAGTTCTGTTCAATTCATCAAAGTCTTGCTTGAAATCTCTCAAGAAGTTCACTTTTTGGAATGCTGAGCCGAGCTTCATCGCAGGCCCTTTGAGTCGATCGAATTCAGCTTGATCTCCATTTACAAAAACCTTCAGACACATCAACCCAACAACATCTGCTGAACCATAAATGTATGCTGCCATTTCTTGCTGATTTTGATACACCTGTTTGGTGAGGTCTGCGCGCATGCTTTTTAGGAATGCTCGAACAAGCGCATCATCTATTTGATATTCAGCCACCGTATTTTGAAAGGCATTGATGATCGGATTTGTGCTTATTTTATGTTTTAGTGCGTAGTTGTATTCTTCCTCAAATCTGTCCAACAATTCTTCCTTGGGATAGCCTTCGAAACTATCGACGATTTCATCGGCCAATCTTACGAATCCATAAATGTTGTAGATGGCAGGACGAATACGAGGAGCGAGAAGCTGCACCGCTATAGAAAATGAGGTGCTATACTTTTTGGTGATAAGCACACTGCTCAAATGAGATACTTGATCAAATAATTCTTTCATTTTTTTAGTTGCTTGGTGATTAGGTCTGCTGCTATTTTTCCGGAGATCAGTGCAGGTGGCACTCCAGGGCCAGGAACAGTGAGCTGTCCTGTGAAGTACAGGTTCTTAACTTTTTTGCTTTTTATTTTGGGCCTTAAAAATGCCGTCTGGGTGAGCGTATTGGCCAGGCCATAGGCATTGCCTTTGTATGAATTGTAGTCTTTTATAAAATCGTTGATGCAGTAGGACTTCGTAAAAAGCACGTGCTCTTTTAGTTTTTGATTGGTTAGCTTTTCCATCCTGTCAATAATGAGATTAAAGTAGTTTTCTCTGTTTTCATCAGAATCTTCAATGCCTGCTGCTATTGGAATCAAAAAAGTACCAGCTTCTTTTCCATCGGGCGCGAATTTTTCATCCGTCATACTCGGGAAGCTGGCGTAGAACAATGGGTCTTTGGGCCAGGCAGGCATATCATAGATGTAGGCCGCATGAGAGTCAAATTCTTTGTCAAAGAACAGGGTGTGATGACTCACGTTATTGATTTTTTTGTCGAAGGCCACATAAAACAGAAGGCTAGACGGGGCAAAGGTTTTATTAGACCAGTATTTGTCTGAGTATTGTCTATGAAGTGGGTCAAGTAGTTGTTCGGTATGGTGGTAGTCTGCGCCACTAAGCACAATGTCTGAAGGAATCAGTTGGTCATTTATGCGAATGCCATCAACCGTACCCTTTGCATTGACTTCTATTTTCTCGACAGGCGAGTTCAGTTCAATAGTAACTCCAAGATCTTCAGCCAATTTAGCAATGCCATCAACTACACTGTACATTCCACCTTCTGGATGCCAGGTGCCAAGTCCAAAGTCAGCCCAATTCATAAAATTATACATGGCCGGCGTGTTGCTAGGTTTAGCACCTAAGAAGAGTACCGGGAATTCCAGAATTTTAATGAGTCTGGGGTTATTGAATTTTTGTTTTACCTGCCTCCGTATATCAAAAAATAGTTGGTGGAGTCTGTTGATGGTTTTAGGACTGATCAGTTCCAACGGAGATATTCCTGGTCGGTACACGATGTCCTTTACCGCCACATTGTAGTTTGTTTCGGCCTGTTTTAAAAATTGCCTCAGCTGATCTGCACTTCCTTTTTCTTCCTTCTCAAATAAATCATAGATTTCATCCAGATGAGAAGAAATAGAAATGGAGTCATTTTTATCGAAGTATACCTGATAAGCTGGATTTAACTTGTGGAGCTTATAGTATTGATGTGGCTGAATACCAAAATCATTGAAGAACCTTTCGAAAACATCTGGCATCCAATACCATGTTGGGCCCATGTCAAATAAGAACCCATCTTTTTGATATTGCCTGGCTCTACCTCCAATTTGATCATTCTTTTCAAAAATTGTGACGGCGTATCCGGCCTTGGCTAAGTAGCAGGCTGATGCGAGCGAGGAGAATCCAGACCCCAGAATGCTTATGGTTTTATTCATGTCTAACAAAAGTAATAATTAATTAGACAAAAAAACCATTTTATATTTCAATTAGTTCACCAACTCTTGGTTAAAATTGAATTTTTGAACTAGAGGTTATTGCAGCAATGCCTTTCAGAACTCACTTATGGGAATACAGGAGTTGTTTCTTTTGAAGTAAGGTTTTCAATAAATTGAAATGATAGATGAAACGCACGTGGCAGGCCAAATTGTATAACCTGTATAGGTATGGGCATAAAAAAAGTCCCGTCAAAAACGGGACTTTCAATATCATAAATCTATACTACTGATCAAGTAGCACAGAATTCTTTCAATCTTTGATTTTTAGATGGCTCTCTCAATTTTTGTAGGGCCTTTTCTCTGATTTGTCTTACACGTTCTCTAGTCAAGCCCATAATATCACCAATCTCCTCTAAGGTGAATGGGTTGTCAGATCCGATACCAAAGCTCATTCTTACTACTTCTCTTTCTCTGGCAGTCAAAGTAGACAAAGCTCTGATAGTTTCTACTTTCAATGAATCGTTGAATACCATCTGACCGTCGGTAGGGACAGTAGTTTTGTTTTCTAAAACGTCCAAAAGAGAACCAGACTCATCTTCACCGAAAGGAGCGTCCATAGACATTTGCTTCACCTCAGCGCCGAGTGTGTTTCTTACTTCGCTAGGCTTCATATCCAAGATATCCGCCAATTCCTCTTCGGTTGGCTCTCTCTCGTACTTTTGCTCTAGCTCAGCATAAGCTCTTCTGATTTGGTTGATCGCTCCAGACTTGTTCATAGGCAATCTTACGATTCGAGACTGCTCAGCAAGTGCTTGCATGATCGACTGACGAATCCACCATACGGCGTAAGAGATAAACTTAAATCCTTTGGTTTCGTCAAATTTCTTTGCGGCTTTTATTAGCCCAAGGTTACCTTCATTGATCAAGTCATTCAACGGTAAACTTCTGTTTTGGTACTGCTTGGCTACAGATACCACGAACCTTAAGTTCGCTTTTACTAATTTTTCAAGAGCAAGATCATCTCCTTGTTTGATTCTTTGTGCTAATTCAACCTCCTCATCAGGAGTAATCATCGGCACACTACTAACTTCTGTAAAATACTTTTCTAAGGTATGACTTTCACGTCTGTTAGTAATCGATTGTGTGATCTTCAGTTGTCTCATATGATATTGTTTTCCTTTTTTAGGGCTCTCTTTGCCTAGTACTAGTATAAACGAGCCCGCAAATTTAATATTTTATACGGTTTATTTCTAATAAGAGATTAACTATTCTGATATAATTAACACTCTTTTATCAATAAAGTTCAAACATCAATGGGTGGTCAAAATTCCTAGGCTTGGCATCAAACTAATAAACATATTGCAAATATCCTACTGAAATTGTATTTTATAAGGATTTTGCTTGCGATTTGGTCGAAAATATGGTAATATAAGAGTTCGTCTAATTTCAACTTCTAACTAAATCAACCATGGTAATGAACTTTAAAGGCGCTCGTGTAGAGCAAGAACAAGGCATCAAATATGAGACTATTGCAGACTACATGGCCAAAGACCTAATCACTTTTACTCCAGATCAAGAAATAGCAGAAGCTATTGATATCATGCTTAAAAAGAAAATCTCTGGAGGCCCTGTATTAAATGAAAAGAGAGAATTAGTCGGTATGCTTTCTGAGAAGGATTGTTTGAAGGTATTGGTTCAGTCTTCTTATCACAACATTCCCAGTGGAAAAGGTAAAGTATCAGACTTTATGTCTAGCAATGTGAAAACTCTGGAGATGGACATGGATGTGGTGGCTTGCGCCAACGAGTTTTTAAATACTTATTTCAGAAGATTTCCAGTAACCGAAAATGGTATCCTAAAAGGGCAGATTAGCCGAAGAGATATTATGCGCGCTGCGCAGAAGATTAAGTCTACTACTTGGTAGCCTACTAAATTATTTATCGTCATTGCGAACAAAGTGAAGCAATCTTGTTCAGTATATAGAGATCACTTCGCGCTGCTCGTGATGACGTTATTAGAAATTGGTAGTATTTCCTTTACTTCAACCGATCTTGATTATCAGACAAAAAGGCTTTCCAGCTTTTGGAGGAGGTCTGAGGTTTGCCTCCTTGATAATGGTGACAGAGAGCGACTGCCAAGGCATCTGTAGCATCCAGCAACTTCGGAATTTCTTTAAGTTTCAATATAGACTGGAGCATGGCAGCTACCTGTTCCTTTGATGCATTACCATTCCCAGTCACAGATTGTTTTACTTTCTTAGGAGCATATTCGGTAATAGGAATGTCTCTGGTTAGGGCTGCTGCCATGGCAACGCCCTGAGCTCTACCCAGTTTGAGCATAGACTGTACGTTTTTACCGAAAAATGGTGCTTCCAGTGCCACTTCGTCTGGGCCAAATTCCTCAATGACATGAGTTACCCGTTCAAAAATTTTCTTGAGCTTGAGTTCATGGGATTTGTACTTGCTCAAATGAATCACACCCAGTTGCAGTGTAGTTAATTTACTTCCTTGGACAAGTATTACTCCATATCCCATCACTGTGGTGCCGGGGTCTAGACCTAAAATGATTTTTTCCTTAGTTTTATTCATGGAGTTGGATAGCATTGCAAGATAGAAAGATTACCTTTTATGAAAAGTGACATGAAGTCATATATTGAGAAATGATTAGAGCATTATCAAATCGAACAAGTAATGGTTGGTGGAAACTCATTTGGTTTCTTTGGTCTTGGGTGCTGCCTTTAACAATTTTTGCTGTAATTGGATTGAAGTTCATAAACAATAAAGAAGCCATGACCATGCTTAAGTCCGTTGATTTGGTCAATGGATTAGGGGTGATTTTTTGTCTCGCTCTTCTCCCATTGAATGTTGGCATTGAAGCATGGAAATGGCGATTCATTTTGAAACCTATTCAGCAACCATCTGTCTGGAGATGTATGAAAACGATTCTGTCTGGCAAAAGCCTGAATGTGGTTAGCCCCTTTGGAATTGGAGATGGTTTTTCTCGCTATTTAGGGTTGAGCAAAATAAATAGAGACCATGTATTTTCAGGCTTAGCTATAGATCGGTTTTCTCAGCTATTACCGACGCTAGGTTTTGGAGTAGTGTCGGTGTTTTTCTTAGTTAGTCGAGGCCTTAACATTCCAATGGATGAATTGAGTGTTGTATTTGTTGTTGCGATATCTAGTGTAATTATGCTTGGTCTTGTTTTCTATATTTTTAGAGATCAAATACGTCAATACATTACTTTATTAATATCTCTTGATGTTAAATCCATTATCGTGATTGGGGGCATTTCAGTCGGAAGGTATTTCGTGTTCGTCGTCCAGTTTTATTTGATTTTTTGGGCTTTAGGTATTCAGCTTCCTTTGCTTACCATTCTTTACGGAATTTTTTGGATTTTTCTGGTTAAAACCCTCATTCCTAACTTGTCGGTGTTGGGAGATTTGGTAAAAAGAGAACTGTCCGCAACGCTATTTTTTAGTTTTTTCATTTCTGATTTAAGCGTTGTGATCGTTGCAAGTTTTATGGTATGGATGATTAATATCGTTTTACCGGCATTAATTGGAGTGTTGTTCGTGTCTGATCTAAAGAAAGCGCTTTGATATATTGGATTGCTAGTGTTATGACTCTGTGCTATGGAGGCGTCTTGCTGCTTCTCCTATGGTTGTGGCATGCTAAAAAGTTTCCGGTTGTTTTCCCAAAGGGGCATACAGATGTATTCGCTTCCGTAATTGTACCTGTAAGAAATGAATCTCAGCATATTGAAAGGCTCATTCGATCCATTTTTAATTCGTCTTTCACTAGTTCAAGTTTTGAGGTTATAATAGTGGACGATCATTCGCAAGATGGTACTAAATCTATTGTCAAGTCGCTTCAAATGGAATATGAAGGGTTAAACTATACTCAGTTACCCGAGAAGCAAGAGGGGAAAAAAGCAGCGATCACTTTTGGGGTTAGTTTGGCCAAAGCAGATTTAATCGTATGTACGGATGGAGATAGCGAGGTAACAGAGCACTGGTTGGATGACCATAAACGAGCTTTTACTAGTGGGGTGAAATTGGCCTTTGGACCTGTTAAACTTTTTAATGCAAAAAAGTCCAGGTGGATTGATATGCTGAACATAGAACTCGCTGCCTTGGTAGGTGTAGGAGCTGCTACGATGAAAATTGGCAAGCCGACCATGATTAATGGTTGCAATTATTCTTTCTCCAAAGAAGTATTTGAAGGGATAGGTGGCTTTGAAGGCAATGAGCATATTGCTTCAGGTGATGATGAGTTTTTGTTGAGAAAAATTCACCGAGCATATCCTTATAACATCAAATTTCTCAAAGCGGCATTAGTAAAGAGTGAAGCCCCGGAAAGTTGGAAGGGTTTTTATCATCAGCGAAGGAGGTGGGCGTCTAAGTGGAAACTTCATCAGGACAAATTTTCTATGATTGTTCCTGTTCTTTTGTTTTTTCTCTATGGAGTTTGGAGTTGGATGATAATTGATGCCGCTTTCACTGTGAACCTTTTAGGTGTTTATATTCTAGGTGCTAAGTTTATGGTGGACTACATATTTATATATTCAGTGAGTAAAGCCCAGGACAATAGGGTGTCTTTGATAAGTTTTGCTTTACTTCAAATAATTTACCCTTTTTATGTTGTATTCTTTGGGGTAGCCTCTAATTTTGGGGCCTACACCTGGAGAGATCGAATCCATAAAATCTAACCTTAAACCCAATCGAGTATGAGCGACCTCGAATTTGACATATTGGACGAATTGTACTTCTTGATTCATTATAATGACTTGAAGGAGACTCTGGGATTGTCGGACGAAGATTTGAAGCCTATTCTGGCTAAAATGGTCAGAAAAAATTGGCTGCGTTGCTACAATGAACCAGACGTCGAGTTGGATGCTGAGGGCATTGATATAGAGATTAATTTTAGGAATTATTACTACCTGGCCTCTAAAGAAGGATTAAAGGCGCACACAAGCTAAATGGGACAAACCAAAACCATAGAATCAGACCTCAAGGAGTTGGAATTGAATGCGTTGCTTGAAGTAACGGAAGCGATCAATAACAACCTGTCGGAAGAGTCCTTATATAAAATATATCACTTCACCCTATTGGCTAATCTAAAGGTAAAGAAGTTGGCGTTATTCGTTGAGTCAGAAGGAGAGTGGAATTGCAAGGTGTTTTTTGGTGTCGATGCAGCGATTATAGAAGATATTCCAGTTGATCAATTCGAGGGTGAGGAGAAAGTGAAGGCATTAGGTCAAACCGAATGTCAAGAGTTTGATCATGTCATTCCTGTGATGCATAAGAATGAATTGCTGGCGCTGGTGTTTGTAGGGGATATCGCTGAAACTGAGGCTGGCTTTACAAGCAATTCGGCGACTACATTTTTGGAGGCTTTAACCAATATTATTTTGGTGGCTATTGAAAATAAGAAATTGGCTCGTCAGCAACTAGCACAAGAAGCTTTTAAGAAGGAACTAGAAATTGCTAAGCAGGTTCAAAATTATCTATTCCCAAAGAACTTACCGGCAACAGATCGGTTCGAAGTGGCCGCCTACTACCAACCGCATCATAATGTGGGAGGAGACTATTATGATTATATTCCAATTGATGACGATCAGTTTTTATTGTGCATTGCTGATGTGTCAGGAAAAGGAGTGCCGGCTGCTTTGATGATGTCCAATTTTCAGGCTTCACTGCATACTTTGGTGAGGCAGACTAATGATTTAAAAACTATTGTTTCTGAATTGAACCATCAGATTAAATTCAGTGGAAACGGTGAGATATTCATTACTTTCTTTGTGGCTATTTATAGCCAATCGAATAAACAACTGAGGTATGTGAATTGTGGTCACAACCCTCCTTTGCTGCAGGAGAATTTGAAGGAAGATGTGGAGCTCACTAAGGGCACCACAGTGCTGGGTATGTTTTCTCCATTACCCTTTATAGAAATGGGAGTTGTGAATGACTTGGATCAGTTTTATCTGTTTTGTTATACGGATGGGTTGAACGAAGCGATTAACCCTGAAGAAGAGGAGTTTGGAGAGGAACGCATCTTGAAAGCTATCAAGAGCGTGGAAAACTCTAAACCTCATGAACTTAATGAGGCCATAATGAAATTTGTCAATGATTTTCGTCAAGGACAAGACTACCGTGATGATGTGACCCTATTGTCAGCCAAATTCAAAACATAATACCTTGGGCTTCTATCTTCATAGAATACCGAGTTTTTTTCATTTTCTGTTCCCAAGGCATCTATGGAGACTGCCAAATAAAGACAACAAGATATTCCTGACTTTTGATGATGGTCCAATACCAGAGGTGACAGACTTTGTATTAAAGTCTTTGGGGGAGTATTCCGTCTCAGCTACATTTTTTCTTCTTGGCGAACAAATAGAAAAACATCAGGATCTGATCCAAAAGATTAAAAATGCTGGGCATCAGCTCGCCAATCATGGTTATAGTCATCTCGATGGAAGAAAAATATCAAGGCAAACCTATTTTGAGAATAAGAAACGAGGACAAGCTATTATCGATGAATTCGACGGCAGTTCTTTATTTAGACCACCTTATGGTCGATTCAAAAAAGGTGATGGGGTCGTGCTTTGGTCTTTAATGGCCGGGGATTTTGACAAAACACTGAGTAATGAAAAATGCCTGAAGGTTTTGAAATCAAAGACAAAATCAGGGGATATTATAGTTTTTCATGATAACGAAAAGTCAATTAACAAATTGAAGTGGGTATTGCCAAGATATCTCCAGTACTGCGTTGATCAGGGGTTTAAGTTTGGATTAATTGACCAAGAAATATGTTAGCGTCGATTACCATCGGAGTGGTTTTAATATGGATTTTGTTTTTGGTCATCGTGCTTGGATCCCAACTGGAAAAAGCAAAAAATCACAAGGAACAACAAGAGCCCTTTGTTTCCATACTGATAGCGCTAAGAAATGAAGAGGAAAATGTCCGAGCACTTTGCGACAGCCTGATGAAGTTGACTTATCCTTCATCAAAGTTTGAAATCCTGTTGGGCGACGACGACTCCGATGACTCAACTTTGGAGTATTTGGAAAAGCATAAACCAGAAAATGCATCCGTCCTCTCTCTTCATCATCGGGATGGTTCATTCGGAAAGCAAAAAGTACTTTCTCAATTGGCAAAACAAGCCAAGGGAGATTTTTTGTTGCTTACTGATGCAGATATGCAGTTTCACCCGGATTGGATTCAGGGAATGTTGAGTGGGGTGTTCGATAAGCGTGAAATTGTAGTGGGGTTAACCAAAGTTACTGAAAGTGGTTGGCTGAGCTCACTGCAAAATATTGACTGGTTGTTCAATGAATGGATCATTGGCTGGTTTGCAAGAATGGGTGTTGGCTTGACTGCTTGGGGAAACAATCTCTTGATTCCCAAATCAACGTATGATGAAATTGGCGGTCATGAAGGTTTGAAACAATCTATTGTAGAAGATATTACTTTGTTAAAGGCCGTTCTGTCAAATGGAGGCAAACTAGTCGTGAACTTCAATACATCTGCAGTAGCTAGCACAAAGCCTGCAACGTTTTTGGAGTTGCTTCATCAACGCAAGCGTTGGATGAAAGGATTGCTTGATTTGAATCCGCTGGTTTGGCTAGGTGGTTTGATTAAATGGTTGTTTTGGCCTGCTCTTATACATCTGACATTTGACAATCCTTTTTGGATAATGTTGGGAATTACTGTCATTGTGTTGAAATTGAAAATCGCTTCCCAAATCGAAAAGGTTACTGATTCTAGGTTTTCTATAGTCCATCTTCTACTCTTCGAAATCTATGATTTCGTCTTTTATTTAATCACATTTGCGTTTTGCCTAATGCCGATAAAGTTGGTTTGGAAGGGTAGAAAGTATTAGGTGAAACTTATAATAAATCGGAATGCAGTTAATTGAAACACACGCACATATTTATTCGGATAAATTCAAGGATGATTTAGATCATATGATCGAAAGATCTAAGGAGCATGGTATTGAGAGAATATACATGCCCAACATAGATAGCGAGTCCATTGATGCGATGTTGGAGCTAGAATACCGTTATCCGGGATATTGTATTCCAATGATGGGTTTGCACCCTTGTTCTGTAGATAAGAATTTTGAGAAGGAGCTTTATATAGTAGAGGACTGGCTGAACAAAAGGGATTTTGTGGCAGTAGGGGAGATGGGTACGGACCTCTATTGGGACAAGACTCATTTCGAACAGCAAAAAGAGGCATTTAACATCCAATCCAAATGGGCGATTGAGAAAGATAAGCCTATTGTCATCCATTGCCGGGAATCTATTGATGAAACTATAGCTTTAGTATCGGATCTAAAAACCGAAAATTTCCGCGGTATATTCCATTGTTTTTCTGGTTCGGTGGAGCAGGCCAATCAAATTATTGAGTTGGGTTTTCTCTTGGGGATCGGAGGAGTAGCTACTTTTAAGAATGGAGGACTTGAGCCTGTGCTTGAGTCAATCCCATTAGATCATTTGGTATTGGAGACGGATAGTCCTTATCTTGCACCGGTCCCACATAGAGGTAAGCGAAACGAACCTGCTTATCTTGAGCTAGTAGCTGAAAAAATAGCTGCTGTAAAAAGTATTACCAAAAATGAGGTAGCTAATGCTACTACCGAAAATGCCAATCGCATTTTCAATTAAACAACAAGAATGACCCAAGTAAGTAAATTTAAAGTAGTCAACATTGCGACCAGTTCGGAAGACCCCAAATCTTCCATCCTCTTGATATATACAGGGGGTACTTTTGGTATGGTGTATGACGAGGAAGGTTCTCTGGCACCATTCAATTTCAGTCTGGTATTAGAAAAGATACCAGAGTTGCATAAGTTAGACCTCAAACTAACGGTTATTTCATTTCCAGAACCAGTTGATTCCTCCAATATCAATGTAGAACAATGGAAAGATATGGCTTCTATATTGAAAGATAACTATCATCAATACGATGGTTTTGTGATTCTTCATGGTACGGATACCATGGCCTATTCAGCTTCGGCGATCAGCTTTATGCTCAAGGGAGTAAATAAGCCGATCATTTTCACTGGAGCTCAAATCCCTATAGGTGCGACTAGATCGGATGCAAGGGAGAATTTGATTACTGCATTAGAAATAGCCTCGGCAAGAAATGGAGATCATGCAATGGTTACAGAGGTATGTCTCTATTTTAATTATTACCTATTAAAAGGCAACCGGGCACAGAAAATTAGAAGCAGCAACTTTGCAGCGTTCGAATCTGAAAATTACCCATACTTGGCAGAGTCCGGCGTAGAGATTGTCTACAACGAATCTTTTCTGAAGAAATACAAAGACGAGGAGTTGAAATACAGTTCTGAATTAGATCCTGATGTTGCTATTTTAAAGATTTTCCCAAATATTTCACCTGCGGTAGTGAAGGGTATTTTGAGCATAGAAGGACTGAAAGGGGTAATTCTTGAATCATATGGTTCAGGCAATACTATGAACTACGATTGGTTCAATGACCTATTAGAAGAGGCAGTGAATAGAGGAATTGTAATTCTAAATGTATCCCAGTGTATTGGAGGAAGTGTAATTCAAGGTAGGTACGAAACGAGTAAAAAGTTGACAGAGATTGGAGTCATAAGCGGACTTGATATAACTACCGAAGCAGCAGTGGCTAAGATGATGCATTTGCTGGGTACAGAAAAGTCCATTGAGCAGGTCAAAAAGAAACTTAGCATTCCAATAAGGGGCGAAATGACCATTTAAATGGTGTTATCCAAATTAATATGTAACTATTTGCAAATAGTGTAATTTTATAATTTATTTGTCGCTTGGAGAAAACTAAAAAAGTTAGAGAGAGGTGACCGAGTGGTTGAAGGTGCTCGCCTGGAAAGTGAGTGTGCCCCAAAAGGGTACCGGGGGTTCGAATCCCTTCCTCTCTGCACTGAATTAGTATTAAAAAAGAATAACTTTTAAACCTTTATTAAAGATTTACTAAAAATTAGACTATGAAAAGATTAGTAATTTTATTGATGTTGACTGGTGTGTTTACAATGAGCACCCTAAAAACAATGGCGCAGGATGAAGTAGCTACAGAAGAAGTAGCATCTGATTCTACTGAGATGGTAGCTGAAGGCGATAGCACAGCTGTTGAAGAGGAGTATGCGGAAGAAGAGTATGTAGAAGAAGAGGTTGCTGCAGCTGATTACGAAGAAGTAGCGGTTGAAGAGCCTGGTTTTCATCAAATCGTAAAAGATCAGTTCATCCAAGGTGGATGGCAGTTCATGGGCATCGTGTTGCTATGTCTAATTTTAGGATTGGCTGTTGCCATCGAAAGAATTATCACTTTGAACTTGGCTACTACTAACACTAAGAAGTTGTTGGAGCAAGTAGAAGGTGCATTGAACTCAGGTGGTGTTGAAGCTGCAAAGGATGTTTGTAGAAATACACAAGGACCTGTTGCTTCTATCTTTGTTCAAGGATTGATGAGAATGTCAGAAGGTGTTGAAATGGTTGAAAAATCAATCATCGCTTACGGTTCTGTTGAAATGGGTAAATTGGAAAAAGGAATGGTGTGGATTTCACTTTTCATCTCTTTGGCTCCAATGCTTGGTTTCATGGGTACTGTAATTGGTATGATCGACGCATTCGACGCGATTGCTGAAGCTGGTGATGTATCTCCTGCCTTGGTTGCTGGTGGTATTAAAGTAGCACTTTTGACTACAGTTGGTGGTTTGATCGTTGCGGTTATTCTACAGTTGTTCTACAACTACCTTGTTTCTAAAATTGATTCACTAGTTAACTCTATGGAGGATGCTTCTATTTCTTTAGTAGATATCTTGGTTAAGCATTCTGCTAAATAAGATTTTTCACTTAAAAAGAAATTAGAAATGGATTCTATAGATATAGCATTATATGTGTCTTACACATTGACGATCCTAGCAGGATTAGCTGCGATTGTCTTTCCAATAATAAATTCAGTAAGTGATCCTAAGTCATTGACTAAAGCAGGTGCTGGTGTAGCTGGTTTGGTTGTCGTATTTATTATCTCTTACGCTTTGTCCGGGTCTGAAGTGACTGCTTCTGCTCTTGAGCTTGGTGTTGACGAAGGTCTATCTAAGTTTGTAGGTGGATTGCTGACTATGATGTACATTTTGATCATAGGTGCACTAGGCGGCATTGTTTATACAGAAGTTTCAAAAGCAGTAAAATAAGATTATGGCGAAAGGTAAAAATAGACCTGCGGCCGAGGTAAACTCGGGTTCGATGGCGGATATTGCCTTTCTTTTGTTGATTTTCTTCTTGGTAACCACCACGATTGCAAACGACAAAGGAATCGCGATGCTTTTGCCTCCGAAGCCGGATCCTAACGAGCCGCCACCAGAGGTAAAAACAAATGATAGAAACATCTTTAAGATTTTGGCTAACTCTAATGACCAATTATTGGTTGAAGATGAGCCAATGAGAGATGTGACTAAATTGCGACCAATGATCAAAGATTTTATTTTGAACTTTGGTAAGCCTTCTGCGGATGGTAGATTGTTGTACAATCAACTGCCTGCAACTTTGAGAAGGCATGTGAATAGTAAAGGCAGAAGATCTGATTCTTCCGATGAACCAGGAAAGGCAATTGTGTCTTTCAAGGCAGATAGAGGAACGAGCTATGAGCTTTATGTAAGAGTACTTGACGAAGTCAATGCCGCTTACAATGAAGTGTATGGTGAAAGAGTAGGTATCACTGCTGAAGAGTTTTTGCAATTGGATAAAAAGGATCCAGAGCAAAAAGAAATGTATACTAAAGCAAGAGCTGGTATTCCAAGAGCGATATCCATTGCTGAACCAAATAAAATAGGAGGTTGATATGGCAAAGTTTAAGAAAAGTTCAGGTACCTCTCAGGAAATTCCAACGGCTGCATTACCAGATATTATTTTCATGTTGTTGTTCTTTTTTATGGTGACAACAGTATTGAGAGAAACTACTATCATGGTAGAGCAGAAGCTTCCAAAGTCTACTCAGTTGAGTAAGCTGGAGAGAAAATCGTTGGTGAGCTATGTGTACATTGGTAAACCAAAGAGAACAGCCATTTATGGTACTACTCCCAAGATTCAAGTGAATGATGTGTTCATTGAAGTAAAGGATGTGGTTCGATTTGTAAACCAAGAGAAGGATAAATTGAGTGAAGTAGAAAGAGATCAGATTACAATGTCTATGAAAGTAGATGTAGATGCCAAGATGGGTATCGTAACTGATGTTCAGCAGGAGTTTAAAGAAGCGAATGCTAGGAAAGTACTTTACAGTTCTTCTAAAAGAGTTGATTAATTACTAATCTTTAATAATATGGAAAGGTCTCGATTTATCGAGGCCTTTTTTTATGACTATGCCATCTGATAATCAAATAAAAAAGGCCTGGTGCATGTACGATTGGGCAAATTCTGCCTACCTATTAGTCATTTCATCCACCTTATTTCCTATTTACTTTAATGGAGTCACCCGAGCGGCTTTTGAATCCGAAACAGTAGTTTTTTTCGGTTCTGAAATAACAAACACGGTGTTGTACTCTTATGCGGTGGCTGCTGCATTTCTAATTGTAGCATTTATATCTCCTTGGTTGTCTGGGATGGCAGACTATGGTGGTAAAAAAAAATTTTTCCTCAAGCTTTTCACGTACCTTGGTGCAGTATCGACAGCAGGTTTGTACTGGTTTGAAGGCAGTAATATTGAATACGGGATTGTGTGTTCTATCTTAGCTGGTGTAGGCTATTCGGGGAGTCTAGTGTTTTATAATTCGTACCTTCCTGAAATCACCACCGAATCTGAATATGATAAGCTGAGTGCTAAGGGTTATGCTTACGGGTATATCGGTAGTGTATTATTGCTTTTGATAAGTTTCGCTATGATAATAATGCATAAGTCTCTGGGATTCGAAGCTGAATCAGAAGTCGTTCGACTTTCTTTTTTACTTGTGGGTCTTTGGTGGTTTGGCTTTGCGCAGTATAGTTTCTTTTATTTGCCAGACAATAAGGATCGTTTGAAGAAAACAGACAATTTGTTTTTGAAAGGAGTGAAGGAACTTAAGATTGTTTTCCAATCTCTTAAAAATCTTAGGGCGATGAAGGTGTATCTGCTAGCTTTCTTTTTTTATAGTGCAGGAGTTCAAACAGTGATGCACTTGGCTGCAATCTTTGGGGAGAAAGAGTTACGTCTTGAGGCGTCCAAACTGATAGTTACGATTACTATAATTCAGCTTGTTGCCATCGCTGGTGCATATATGTTTGCGGCCATATCAAAGAAGTACAACAATGGTATCTCCATATTGTCGATGTTGATTATATGGATAGGAATTTGCGGTTACGCCTATGTGCTGCAAACAGAATATCAGTTTTATGGATTAGCGGTAGTTGTAGGACTGGTGATGGGAGGAATTCAATCTATGTCAAGATCAACTTTCTCAAAATTGATCCCGGATAATACTATTGACAATACCTCTTACTTTAGTTTCTATGATGTGGTAGAAAAACTTTCTATAGTGGTTGGTACATTTTCTTTTGGCTTTATAGAGCAATGGACAGGGTCAATGAGAAACAGCACCATTGCATTGATGCTGTTCTTTGTTGTGGGCGTTGGTTTGTTACTATACTCGCGAATTCATAAGACTAGTCAAACCTCATATGTTTGACTGAATCGCCAGAGTTGAATAATTCAAGCAAAGCATCAATACCTATCTGAATGTGCTTATCGACAAAGTGACTCGTTACTTTCTTGTCTGATGCATCGGTTTTGACTCCTGCAGGGGTCATAGGGTTGTCAGATACAAGTAGAAGTGCACCTCGCGGTATTTCATTGATAAATCCTACAGTGAATAAAGTCGCCGTTTCCATATCAATACCCATGGCTCGAATTTTCCTCAGATACTTTTTGAATTTTCTATCATGTTCCCATACTCTTCGGTTTGTGGTATATACCGTACCAGTCCAGTAATCCATTTCGTGCTTTTTGATCATAGAAGAAACAGAACGCTGCAGTCTAAATGAAGGGAGTGCCGGAATCTCTATAGGTAGATAATCATTGGAAGTACCTTCTCCTCGAATGGCCGCAATCGGAAGAATTAAATCACCGAGCTGTGTTTTTTTCTTCAGTCCCCCGCATTTTCCTAAAAACAGGACTGCTTTGGGCTCGATGGCAGAAAGTAAGTCCATCACAGTGGCAGCCATGGCACTACCCATTCCAAAGTTTATAATAGTGATATTGTTGGCCGTAGCAGATTGCATAGGCTTGTCTTTGCCTTCTACGCTTACATCAAATTTTTCTGCAAAAATTTCAACGTAGTTAGCAAAATTTGTGAGTAGGATGTACTCAGCAAAGTCTTCTAATTCTACACCTGTGTACCTTGGGAGCCAGTTATCAACTATTTCTTTCTTTGTTTTCATATGGGAATTGCTTTGAAGTTATGTAGATGTTAATGAGTAACATCCGGATTGAGATTAAAAGTAAATGAATTGTGCTAATATTGAAAGTAAATAATTAGTAGTCATGGAGGAGTTGAATCTTCCCCGGTTTCAATTTAAAGTTAAAGAAACAGAAAAGGGGAGGGAAATATGGGATGAATTTCGTAAAAAATATGTGATGTTAACCCCGGAAGAATGGGTGAGGCAACATTTTCTTAAATT
Source organism: Reichenbachiella sp. (assembly GCF_965233835.1). Lineage (GTDB taxonomy): Bacteria > Bacteroidota > Bacteroidia > Cytophagales > Cyclobacteriaceae > Reichenbachiella. The sequence goes on along the minus strand of NZ_OZ247585.1, from coordinate 3,459,075 downwards.
CTTGAATGATTACTTAAAGTACCCTAAATCACTTCTAAAAACAGAGTTTGAAATTAGGTACAATCGATTAAAGAAAAGACCAGACATTGTGGCTTATGATAGTTCAGGTAGTCCGCTGATGGTAGTGGAATGTAAAGCTCCAGGGGTCAAAATTTCAAACGATACATTTCAACAGGCAGCCATTTACAATCAGACGTTGAAGGCGAAGTATTTGGTCGTTACTAATGGGTTGGATCATTTCTGCAGTGAGCAGAATATAGAAACCGGAACCTTCCAGTTAATTGAGAAGATTCCGGTTTATGGAAATTAAATATATTTATCTAAAGGAGTATAGGGTAAGTCAAAGGCATCTGATACAGCCTTGTAAACGACGTCTCCTTTGATTACATTCAACCCTAGTTTCAATTCATTGTTCTCCTTGCAAGCCTTTTTCCATCCCTTGTTAGCTAATTGAATAGCATAAGGAAGGGTCGCATTTGTAAGCGCTAATGTTGAAGTGTATGGCACAGCACCGGGCATGTTAGCTACACTGTAGTGAACTACATCATCGATGATGTAAGTAGGCTCTTGGTGAGTAGTAGGCTTTGTTGTCTCCATACATCCACCTTGATCTACAGCTACATCAACCAATACAGTGCCTGGTCTCATGTCTTTAAGCATATCTCTAGTGATCAGCTTTGGAGCCTTTGCTCCTGGGATTAATACGGCCCCAACAATCAAATCGTGATCTTGGATCAGTTCTCTGATGTTGTATTCACTTGACATTAAGGTTTTAACATTAGCTGGCATCACATCATCCAGATATCTCAACCTTGGTAAACTCAGGTCAAGGATCGTAACGTCTGCTCCCATTCCGGCAGCCATTTTAGCAGCTTCAGTTCCAACGATACCTCCGCCTAAGATCATAACTTTCGCAGGGCGAACGCCTGGAACTCCTCCAAGTAGAATACCTCTTCCTTTTAAAGGCTTCTCCAGGTACTTAGCGCCTTGCTGGATCGACATTCTTCCAGCAACTTCAGACATAGGTACCAAGAGTGGTAATGACCTGTCAGCTTTTTCCACTGTTTCGTAAGCCAAACACACCGACTTACTGTCGATCATGGCTTTGGTTAATGGTTCATGCGAAGCAAAATGGAAGTAAGTAAATACCAACTGGTCTTCTTTGATCAATTTGTATTCAGCTTCAATAGGCTCCTTTACCTTGATGATCATTTCGGCCTTGCCGTATACGTCTTCAATGGTGGGTAGGAGCTCAGCGCCTACGCTGGTGTATTCTTCATCTGCAAACCCACTGCCTTCTCCGGCAGTCTTTTGCACAAATACCTGATGTCCGTGTCTTTTCAGTTCTTTTACTCCTGATGGTGTAAGTGCTACACGGTTTTCGTTGTTTTTAATTTCTTTGGGTACCCCGATAATCATGGCATAAATTGTTTAACTACAATAAAATATACGACAATAATTGTTACTAATAATTTACATGATCTGATTCAGATTCGGAAGATTATTTGACGTTCTGAGTCAGCTATGAAAATATAAATTTCAAAAAACTAACATCATTTATGATTATGTCTGAAAAACTTGCAATAACCAAATTATATTCTGTTTAGTCTTTTTATTTTGTCTCAAATATAATATTATTTTGTATTCTTCCTAAAAATATTTGATTGATGTGGTGTGTTTATTAAATTTGTAGGGTTAGGTTCTTTTATAATCGTCCTAAAAATCTTATCTTCAAATGGTGAAAGTCTCAGAAAAAACTACCGAAATCATGTCCTCGAAAAAGGAAATTTTGAATGATTACAAACTTGCAGTAGAAAGTAGGGAAGATAGCTATATCGGCCGTAAGGAGGTTTTTATGGGAAAGGCCAAATTTGGAATATTTGGAGACGGTAAGGAGCTTCCTCAGATTGCCATGGCTAAGGTTTTTAAAAATGGAGATTTTCGGTCAGGCTACTATCGTGACCAAACTTTTATGATGGCGATTGGAGAGTTGACCTCGCAGCAATTTTTTGCTCAGCTTTATGCGCACACCTCTGTGGAAGATGAACCAGCTTCTGCCGGAAGAATGATGAACGGTCATTTTGGGACGCGACTGATTGACGAAAAAGGGGAGTGGAAGGACCTGACGAAAATGAAGAACTCAAGTTCGGATATTTCCAATACAGGGGGGCAAATGCCTCGATTATTAGGATTGGCTTATGCTTCAAAGCTTTATAGAAACAATCCAGCACTTAAAAAATACAAACAATTTTCAGTTAATGGAAATGAAATAGCATTTGGAACTATTGGGAATGCTTCAACATCGGAAGGGCACTTCTATGAGGCTATGAATGCAGCCGGTGTGCTTCAAGTACCAATGGTTATGGCAGTTTGGGATGATGAGTACGGTATATCCGTGCCAAAAGAGTATCATACGACCAAAGGAAGCATTTCAAAAGCACTGGCAGGCTTGCAGAGAACGGCCAAAGAAAAAGGGTTTGAAATCCTGACCACAAAAGGGTGGGATTATGTGGACCTTTGTAAGACATTTCAAAAAGCTGAGAAGATTGCAAGAAATGAGCATGTGCCAGTATTGGTGCATGTAGAAGAAGTAACGCAGCCTCAAGGACATTCTACTTCTGGCTCTCATGAAAGATACAAATCTAAGGAGCGTTTAGAATGGGAAGCTAAATTTGACTGTCTCAAGAAGATGCGAGAGTGGATTCTGGATGAAAAGTTGGCTACAGGAAAGGAATTGGATGCGATTGAGGAAGAAGCTAAGCAAGTGGCTAAAACCGCCCGTATTGAGGCTTGGAAAGCTTATACTACCGCTATTGATTCGGACGTGGCTTCTTTGATCGGGATGATAGATACTGTAGCTGAACGGAGTGCTGAAAAAACAAAATTGCTCTCCATTGCTAAGAATTTAAAGGAAGGTTTGAATATCAATAAACTTGAGTTGACTAAAGGGGCTAAGAAAGCTTTAAGGTTAACAAGACAAGAACCTTCTAGGAGTAGGGACATGCTCGTGCATTGGCTCAAAAAGAATGATGAAAAAAGATATGACGAGTACTCATCTCACTTGTATAGTGAATCTAAATACTCTGCACTAAATATTGGAGAAGAAGCTCCTAAGTACTCGGAAGATTCGAAAATGGTGGACGGTCGAGAGGTGCTTCAGGCATGTTTTGATGACGCACTTAACAGAAATCCATTAGTATTCGCTTTAGGAGAGGATGTTGGAAAGATAGGTGATGTGAATCAAGGGTTTGCTGGTTTGCAGGAAAAATACGGGGAATTAAGAGTAACGGATACAGGTATTCGAGAGACTACAATCATTGGTCAAGGTATTGGAGCAGCTTTAAGAGGTTTGCGCCCGATTGCTGAAATCCAGTATTTGGATTATTTGCTTTATGCAGTTCAAACGTTGTCTGATGATTTGGCGACATTACAATACAGAACTAAAGGTGGTCAAAAGGCTCCTTTAATCATTAGATCAAGAGGGCATAGGTTGGAAGGCGTGTGGCACTCTGGATCTCCTATGGGAATGATTATTAATGCTTTGAGAGGGGTGAATGTACTCGTGCCTAGAAACATGACTCAAGCGGCAGGTATGTATAATACGCTTCTAGAGTCAGACGATACGGCCTTGATTATTGAATGTCTAAATGGATATCGACTTAAGGAGAGAATGCCTGATAATGTGGGTGAATTTAAGGTACCATTGGGTATCCCAGAGGTTATCAGAGAGGGTAAGGATGTGACTATTGTCACTTATGGTTCTATGTGTCGAATAGTGATGGATGCTGCTGTTGAACTAGCAAATTACGGTATTGAGGTTGAGGTTGTCGATGTACAAACTTTGCTTCCGTTTGACAGACATCAAAGCATTATTTCTTCTATAAAGAAAACTAATAGACTGGTTGTTGCGGATGAGGATGTGCCAGGAGGGGCTTCAGCTTATATTCTGGATAAACTAGTAGTTGAGCAAGAGTGCTTCAGATATCTGGATAGTCAACCAGTGACCATTGCGGCTAAGGAACACAGGCCTGCTTATGGGTCAGATGGCGATTATTATTCTAAGCCAAGTGTAGAAACCATTTTCGATAAAGTGTATGAAATAATGGGAGAGGTTGATCCTTCTAATTACCCGGATCTTTACTAGCGTTTACCTGATTAGTTGATCTAAAGTTACATCGCCTGTTTCTGCATATTCGCTTCGATTTCGGCTTCTGTCCATTATTCTGAATTTGATACTAAACGTGTCTTTTCTGAGGACAGTTCTAAAACCAGTGGAGACCATAGCATATTTAATGGTGCCTTCTAAAGAAGCCGACTCACCTGCGCTTTCAAAATCCAGAATAGGAAATCGTCCATCAAATGAAATGCCGCAGCCGTATTCGCTGGTTAGATATCTCCAGTCTATTTCTTCATAGTTGTTATTACCTCTTTTTCGATAATACTGAACTTCAATATTGTTTCTGAAAGGATTCTTCTCAAGAAAAATCGTGTCTTGCTCATAAAGGTCTGAGTCTATCTCGTCAGGGTCTGTTCCTGGTAGAAGGTAGGTTCTGTCTTCATAATTCACATAAAGAATTTCATAATTAATACAGTCATATGAAGGTCTAATGTCTTCATTGATTTCAATGACAGCATCTTCTTCCGGGTCATAGACTGTCATAGGAAGATCTACTTCAGCTTGATTGTACGTAATCAATTGGTTATTGGCGTCAAAGTAGAAATTATAGTCTTGGTAGGGCGGGTAATTTTCATCTCCTTCAATACCTAAGTTTCCATCGCCATCCTGAAAGTCAAAATATAAGATTAAAGAGTCAGGGTTGCCGTTTTCAGTAAGCTCTACGTATTGGAGATTATTGAATTGAATTTGAGGTGTAGTAGGGAATGGATCCGGTTCCTGGCAGGATTGCCCAGCTATTGCTATGCAAATAGCAAGAAATGGAGCCAACAAAACTTTATTCCAAAATTTTAACATTCCCTTCATCCAATTAAAATTACATTTGCTAAAAATACCAATATTAATACAATTGATCTCTTCTAATCCCTTACTATTTCTAACTTATGAAGCTTTTAAATAGTTTCAAAAAAAAGAGTAGCAAAGTTAATCATCAATCTTTTGATGAGGTGGCAATGGAGCTGTTTCACTACCAGGCACAGAAGTGTTCGGTGTATCGAAAATATCTTGATTATTTGAGTATAGACCAGAGTAGAATTCAGAGTCTTTACGAAGTGCCATTTTTACCCATAGATTTTTTTAAAAACCATGAAATAAAAACGGGTGAATGGATCGAGGAAGAAATTTATTTGAGTAGCGGGACTACAGGGTCGAATAGAAGTCGACATTTTATTGAGGATTCCCGTTATTACCTAGCCAATGCTGAATCAATTTTTGAGCAATTGTATAAGGAACTTTCTGATTTTCAATTTTTTGCCTTACTGCCTTCTTATCAAGAACAAGGCCATTCATCCTTAGTTAAGATGGTAGATTTTTTTGTTACGAAGGGAGTGAAAGGTCAAGGAGGAGGATTTTACCTTGAGCGGTTGGATGACCTTTTGAGTGATTTGCAAAAGACTCTAAGCGTTTCGGATAAATCGGTCGTACTATTTGGAGTGGGCTATGCCTTGTTGGATTTGGTGGATAGGGCGAAAGAATATGATGTGAAGTTGGATGGTCTTAAAATTATTGAAACAGGAGGAATGAAGGGTAGGAGGAAGGACATGGTGAAAAGTGAATTTTATACCATTCTTCATGAGGGCTTGGGAGAGGTTCAGATTCATTCAGAATACGGAATGACAGAGCTGCTCTCGCAGGCTTATTCATTCGATGCAAACACATATAAACTACCTGATCAGATGAAAATTTTGATTCGGGACCCGGAAGATCCTTTTTCATATTTGGAATGCGGTAAGACAGGTGGAGTAAATGTGATAGACCTTGCTAATGTGCATTCTTGTGCATTTCTCGAGACAAGAGATTTAGGGCGGTTGAATGGAAATGGGGAGTTTGAAATACTGGGAAGGTTGGATAATTCCGACATTAGGGGATGCAATTTGATGGTTGTTTAACCGTTGGATGAATAACTCAGCTAATATTTTACAGAAAATCAATATTTCACCGAAAGTGTAATATTTTTTATATATTTATGTTCTAATATTGAAGCAGGTAATTGATAATAACATAAGATGAAAATAAAAATACTAATAGTAGCCCTGGTAGTTTTTGCAATGAGCGCATGCACTCAAAGAACATGTCCCACTTATGCAAAAGGTGATGTGAATTCGACAGAACTGTCTAAGTAAAAAATAAAGAGGTTAAAAATATTTTACTATGCGGATCACTAGTTGGTGTCCGCATATTTTTTTACATCATCGGCTGTGATTTTGTCTTCTGACATAATTATAAGTCTTTCCACTACATTTCTTAGCTCCCTAATGTTTCCAGTCCAGGCTCCTTTTTTGAGCTGATCTAGAGCTTTTTCGTCTATTGCTTTTTTGCTTGTACCGTATTCAGCCGCAATATCTTCAAGGAATTTATCAACCAGCAATGGAATATCGTCTACTCTTTCTTTAAGGGACGGTGCTTTGATAAGAATAACACTTAAACGATGGTATAGGTCTTCTCTAAAGCGTTTTTGATTGATCTCCTCTTTGAGGTCTTTGTTGGTAGCAGCAAGTACTCTAACATTTACTTTTATTTCTTTTTCACCACCCACACGAGTGATCTTATTTTCTTGTAACGCACGAAGAACTTTAGCTTGTGCTGAAAGACTCATATCGCCAATTTCATCTAGAAACAGGGTGCCGTTATTCGCTTGCTCGAACTTGCCGATCCGTTGTTTTACAGCTGAAGTGAAGGAGCCTTTTTCATGACCAAAAAGTTCACTTTCTATCAGTTCAGATGGAATTGCGGCGCAATTGACCTCTACTAGTGGCTTTTTGCTTCTGTTGCTCAATTTGTGAACAGCATTTGCTACAAGTTCTTTGCCCGTACCGTTTTCGCCAGTGATTAGAACCCTGGCCTCGGTTCCAGCCACCTTTTCTATGGTTTCTTTTACCTCCTGGATAGATTTCGATTCTCCAACTATTTCAAGTGACTTGGCTACTTTCTTTTTTAAGACTTTGGTTTCTTGAATGAGGTCAGATTTGTCTAATGCATTCTTAATCGTTAGCAGAAGCCTGTTCAGATCTGGTGGTTTCTGAATGAAGTCGTAAGCGCCTTTTTTTGTTGCATCAACGGCTGTTTCAATGTTGCCGTGGGCGGAGATCATAATGAATTGAGGTGTGTGATCAAGTGCTTGAGCCTGTTCGAGTACTTCAATTCCATCCATTTCAGGCATTTTTACATCGCAAAGTACGACATCAAAATCTTCTTCTTTCAGCTTTTCTAAACCGACTTTTCCATTTTCAGCTTCTTCAATTTGATACTTTTCGTATTCAAGAATTTCGCGTAGGGTGTGACGAATGCTTTTTTCATCGTCAATAATTAAAATTTTTGTCATATTGGTTTCAATATTAAAATAGGCCTATAAGCCGGGTTCTGTATCCCATCCCGATAGCTATCGGGATGGGCCCTTATCATTTATCTAGTTTCAGCATTGCTGCTAAAATCTATCAATCTACCCATTCTACATTCCCGATAGCTATCGAGATCGGAGCGAGCCACTCCTTGCAGAACCTATTTGATCTTTCAACTCGTAAGGTTTACCTAGCTCCCGATGTCACCATCGAGACGGTGAGCTCTTACCTCACCATTTCACCCTTACCACTGACGAAAGTAAACTTTGTCAGGGCGGTTTGTTTTCTGTTGCACTTTCTTCCCGATAAATCGGGACTTCCCGTTAGGAAGTACGATGCTCTATGTTGCCCGGACTTTCCTTTCCGATTAATCGGAACGATAAGGCAGCCTATGAAACAAAACTAATAAATATTACAGTTGCGGATAAGAGTTGGTGTGACTAAAATATATCCTGACCAGTGATGCTGAGTTCCCACTTGTCTGCGAGATGCGCCACTTCTTGAATGGCACACTTGAGATAATCATCTGATATAGAATCGGCTGGAGATCTTGATTCTACTTTAAGAAAATCATTAACAATAGTAAATTTCCCATAAGTGGATCTGTGGTTCTCTTCGAGCAATTCTTTGAACCTTAAATTTTCTTCAGCCACACATACTTTAGAAGATATTGAGATAAGATTATTCTCATGATCAATTTCACCTACAACGGCTTGTTGCCGATCCATTTCGAGTGGTACAACGATCACTGATCTCTGATCATCATATTCAGAAAAGTTGCCTTTGATTTCTTCGGCGTAGGACTTCATGAAATTATTCAATTCCATCTATGAGTAGTTTTTATTTTCTTATCTAAAAGTAATCATAATAAAGGGTTAGTAGAAGTCTAAATAAGGAATATTTTAGATTTCTTTTAATGCTTTTGACTCTTCTGAACTACTTTCTCTTTTTGAGATATTCTTTTTTCTGTTGTCGGAAAGAATCTGATTAAGTTGGTCGAAGCTTTTGATATATTGGAGACTAAAGCCAGTTTCAAAGTTACTTTCACCTAGCTGGGAATTGATATCGTCAAGATCGGAGCGACTGTACATTTTTACTCTAAATCTACCGTCTTCAGTTAACAAATATTCAACAGTCCAATCGCCTATAATCGTACTGACATCTCCTTTGGTTTCCTGGTTGGGTAAATTACCTCCTCTGGTAACTCGGAGCCTTCCATCAAGGAAGGTGTATGATAGCCTCAGTTGAAAGGTATTATAAGCATCATCAGACAAACCTGCTAAATCTACATCTACTTCCAGGTTTTCATCCACCTGTGTGGCCCAATAACTGAGCTGATTAGAAACGAATTCACTTAAACTATTACCCAGGGTTTGACTATTGACTTGGAAACTGTTTTCAGTTGAAAATTTTCTTAAAATAATCAAACTGAATACTTGCCGATTCATTTCCTGCTCGTTATTTCTCAAGCTTGCCTTAAATGCTGTGACTACTTCATCTAATGTAACAGAGCTATTAGGTAGTTGGTTGTTTGGAGGGTAATCTTCGATATTGATATCAAATTTTATGTCCGGTGCCAACAAGTTTCCTTTCAGCTTCAATTCTACAATAGAAGGGTATTTTTTTCGAGTCTCAGGAGAGTTGATGTCATCAGGGTCCAAGAAGCGAACCATCAAAGGGGCTAGGGAAGCCAACTGCCTATAGGAAGCTGAGATATCTAATATAGCTCTGTATGGGTCGCCATACCATGATATGGTACTGCCTTTTTTGATATCAAACTCTTTATTAATGATGTTGTAAAGCGTGAAGTTATATCCTCCGGTTTCGATCGTATAGTCGCCAAACATAGTAAAGTCGCCATCAGTGTTGATTTGAAGTTCAATGTTACCATTTCCGCGACCTCTGATGATATCGCCGGCCTGAACATCAAAAATTAGCTCAACATAGGCATCAGGTGTAAACTCTAAATCAAAATCTAACTCAACACCTTTAATTTTTAGTTTTTCTTGTGTGTGTACCTCTTCAATTACTTTTTGTGCACTTTGCTTATCCTTTAAGTCGACAAATTCGATGTATTCTTTCTGTTCAATTTGTGAATCAGAAGATTCTCCAAGAGGAATGGAGAGTCTGGTACCTTTGGTGGTTTGTGCTTCAGCTGTAATCTGAATGTTGTCTATGGCACCAAGGAAATCAACGCTGCCTGTTCCATAGGCTACGCCGTAATACGCATCATTATCTGCTGCTGAAGTATTTAGTAGTTTGAAGTTTTCGAACTCACCTTGAAAATCCAGAACGAGGTTTTTAAAGCCATCATGAAAGATACCCCCAGTCAGGTAGGCTGTATTTTTTTCATTATCAGTTAAAACTAAATTGTTGGTGCTTATTTCATTTTCGTCAAAAATTAAGTTGCCGTTGAATTGATATCGAGTGTTCAGGTAGTTAACTAGCACCGCTCCATTTGTAACTTTTCCAGTGCCTTTGAGGATAGGGTATTTAGGTGTTCCCAGAATGTTGAATTGACCAGAAGCCATTCCGCCAATGTTTGAGAAGTTCTTTTTAAGAAATGGTTCTGCTATTTTTAAATCAGCGCTATCGAATTTTGCCGTGAGGTTCAGTTGATCAACATCTTTTTTCGGGTAGTAATGACCAGAGATGTCAATTTTCTTCTTTCCATTATGAACTAAGTCTATGTTCATTACTAAGCGCTCAGATTCACTTTCCCACTTTGAAACACCAAAAAGGTCTCCCACCATAAAGTCCTCAATTTTCAAAGTGCGAGCTATAAGGTTTCCTTCAATTAAGTCATTTTCGGGTTGTCTTTTGATTTTTATACGCCCATCTATCGTACCTTCTACTTTGTTGGCTACTAAAGATTGAATATTTTGAATATTGAAATCTTTTAAATCTATGAAAAGTGATTCAGGAGATTTGAGTGAGTAGATGCCGGATACTTCTAACTTTTCGGAACCATTCGAGGCTTTGACACTATTAAAAACCCATTCTTCATTCTTGTTAGTTATTTTGTTTAATGAGTCCCATGTCCATTGTTTTCCTAGTATTTCAATATTTGAGTTTTGGAAGTGTACTTGTGTCGAATCAGTGAAAAAGCGAACTGAAGATTCAATGGTCAGGCTATTTGAAAATTCAGGTTGTTCTATGTTCATCGCGACTGTCATGCTGTCTTTGTACCAAATGATATCGGCGAAGGCATTTTCTGTTTCGTATTTGTCAGACCAACTTTGGTTGTTTGAAGAAGCAAAAGCAGAGGCAAAGGTATTTCTTCCAAAGTAGTCTTTGGAGATATTGATGTCCAGGTAATTTTTAGATAGTGAAACATTCTTAAGGGTCAATGAATCAATGGCGCCAAACAATGTAAGCCTTGATGTACTGTCCTGAATAAATGAACCTTGAAGTTTAACTTCTTTGGATATGTCAAATTCCGGAAAAAAAGGCTTGACGAATTTATTTAAATCCCAAAAATTCAGATCAACCTTCACATCATACTTTTCAAGTTCGGCATCCAACTTATCTGCATAGTACCGCTCTAGGTCTTCCTCATTGTTTTCAAGATTAAGTTTAACTTCTTGGTAGAATTCTTTAATTGTTCTTAAGAATACACTGTTTCGAAATTCACCTTTCATTTCACCTGTTAAACCATCTGTTTCGAAATGAATGAGGCGTTCGGAGCCGATTAAGGAAGATAAAAATTTAACTGAATCTACATGGAGAAGTTTGTCTTCATATGCAACATGGTTGTCGTATAGAGATATATAGCCTACCAAGTCATCCATTTTGAGCCCTTTCATGTCAATATCTACGAATGATGAAAGGTTGAAGGCCTGTTTAGTTAATCCAATGGCATAGAGATTGACCGTATCTAATTTGGCTTTGATGTTGACCTTATTTCTTTGATCTTTTAAATCTACTTTGACCTCTCCATCAAAATTAAGGTTAGGATCTTTGGCCGAAAGTTTGCCATCAAAAAAACCCAATTTAAAATGTCCATTGGTAGCCAAATTTTGATAATTATAATCTTTAATTCGAAGTGAGTCCACATGGGCGTTTAGAATAAAGTCAGTATTATTTGTTCTTAAACCACTTCCATCGATATTTCCATTTAGAGTAATGTGCTTTAGGTCCTTTTGATTAGGGAAGATACTTCTTAGATCAAAATGCTTCAAAATCAGCCCTCCTGAATACCAAGCCTTGTTGTTTTCTTTTATTTTAAAGTTAATATCCGTGTTTATTTGACCTACCGATGATATCAAATGTCCATTAGCAACAAAATCTGTAAGAAAGCCCATAAAGCTTCCCTTAAAGTCAATGGCCCCTACATTTAATGCTTGTTGTTGAATGTTCGAAGGAATAAGGTTATTAATGTCAGCAGGATCTATAATGGACTGTTCAATTTCAAGGTTAATGAAGGTCTCTTTAATTTTTGGTAAACCATAAAATTCTGCATTACCTCCAAACTTTGTTTTTCCTTTAGATCGAATATCGAAGTTCATAATTTTGAGTCGATCAATTGAACCCGAAACTTGTGCTGTAATATCTAATTTTTGCTCCATTTCAGATAGAGCTGGGCTGAACAAGGCAATTTCATTGGTGCTAATTACTGAATTATTTAGGTTGGCATAGAATGAAATGCTGTCAGTGAAATACTTAAACTGAGAGGGGTGGTCGTACTTAAATATCAGCGAATCTTGAATCAGACTTTGACTTGTTTGCAGGGTTAAGTTTGAAAAAGTCATTTGTTTTTTTGTGAAGGAAAAATCACTTATAAATTCCTTGATGTTCAGTTGATCTTCAGGGTCAATGGAAGTAAGGTGATTAATATTCATTCCAAGGCTGTCATTTATGAAGGCGAAATAAGAAACATGAGCCTGTATGGAATCAAAGGCAAAATGACGATAATCTTTACCCTCTGATATGGGATTATATCTCAGGTCATTGTATGAAAACAGCCCATCTTCAATTAGAATTTCATCCAATGTAAGTGCTGTTTTTTTCTCTTTGTTTTTTCTGTTTTTCTTAAAGATGTCTTTTAAGTCCGTAATAAACCGTGAAATGTTGACTTCGGTAGAGTCATTCTCTTTGATCACGTGTACGTAAGGGCGTTCAAGTTCTAGCTTGTCTGCATTCAATTTTCTGTTGACTAGAAAATCAAAAAGTTTAAAATCTACTTTTATGTTTTTGACTGAAATGAGCGTGCTGTCATTTTGATGATCGTATAATCGAACATTTTGAAGAACCATGTGATCAAACCAGGTCAGATTGGCGTGCCCTATACTTACATCGAATCCAGTATTTTCAGCAATGAGAAAGGAGACCTTATTGAGGAACCTGGTTTGAATTTTCGGTATTTGAAAAATGGAAAAAACCAAAATTCCTAAAGCCACCAATAGAATAGGAAGCCACAAAAAGAGCCTCGATAGCCTGCGTCTTAATTTTGAATTTTTTTGAGAATTTTCCTTCATGAAACTACTGCTCCGCAAAAGTAATTTGGATTATTTAAACAATAATCATCGGTAATTACGGAACTTTGATTGATGGTACAAAAAATATGCCCAGATTTGTACTTTTGAGCTTCAACTATTACAATCAAACAAAGTATTAAACGTGAAAAATGTTATTCTGGCTATAGAGTCTTCATGTGATGAGACGTCTGCTTCCGTATGCATAGATGGTAAGGTGATGAACAACGTGATTGCGACACAGGAAATACACAGTAAATATGGAGGAGTGGTGCCGGAATTAGCCTCTCGTGCTCACCAGCAGGCGATCGGACCAGTGGTGAAAGAAGCTATGAGCACGGCCAACGTTACAATTTCTGACTTGTCAGCCATTGCTTTTACGCAGGGCCCCGGTTTACTCGGAGCCTTATTGGTTGGTGGAGCATTTGCAAAATCTATGGCTTTGGCTTTAGATATTCCATTGATTGGAGTGCATCATATGAAGGCGCATATATTGGCGCATTTCATCGAAGAACCAAAACCTAAGTTTCCCTTTTTGTGCCTAACGGTTAGCGGAGGACATACTCAGATTGTGAGAGTGGATGACTATCTGGATATGACTGTTTTAGGTCAAACTACGGATGATGCGGTGGGAGAAGCCTTTGACAAATGTGCGAAACTGATGGGGTTGCCGTATCCTGGTGGTCCTCTGATAGATAAATTAGCCAAAGAAGGAGACAAACAAAAGTTTACATTCAATGAAACATCAATGCCTGGTTTAGATTATTCTTTTAGTGGCATTAAAACTGGTTTCATGAATTTCCTGAATAAGGAGAGTATGAAGGGTGCAGATTTTGTAGAGAACAATAAAAATGATCTGTGTGCCAGTATTCAAAGACATTTGATTGATATGTTGATGGAGAAGGTAGAATTGGCAGTAAAACAGGAAGGTGTGAGCCAGGTGGCTATTGCTGGTGGGGTTTCCGCGAACAGTGGGTTGAGAAAAAAATTAGAAGACATGGCTGCTGAAAAGGGTTGGGAAACTTTCATTCCACGATTTGAGTACTGTACCGACAATGCTGGTATGATAGCAATGACAGCACATTATCAATGGCTGGCCGGAGACACAGCACCGCTTACCGCTTCACCCATGCCAAGAATGAAATTCTAAAATTGTCCAATTCATTTTTGGATTTTAGCCAGATATAATAAAAATTATAACTTTAATTCGATAGTGTAACGATGAGTAAGGGGAGATTTTCAAATCAAGTAAATATTCGAAACAAGAAAGCAAATTACGAGTTTGAATTTATCGACAAATATGTAGCTGGCTTGGTGCTCAAGGGCACCGAAATAAAGTCCATCAAAGAAGGTAAGGCCAGTTTGCAAGAAGCTTATTGTTATATCTCCAAGGGAGAGATGTTTATTAAGGGTATGCATATCGCTGTATATGAGCAGGGTACTTTTAATAACCACGAACCATTGAGAGAAAGAAAATTGTTATTGAACCGAGTTGAACTGGATAAAATAGATTCTAAAAGCCAGGAAAAAGGCCTGACGATTATTCCACTACGACTTTTTGTGAATGACAAGGGATACGCCAAACTCGAATTGGCACTAGCTAAAGGAAAGAAGATTCATGACAAGAGAGATAGCATCAAAGAGAAAGATGTAAAAAGAGAGCTTGAACGAAATCAATATTAGCATGAGTGATAACCCTAAGGGTATTTGCCGATTGAGTGTAGTGGCCATGCGAGCCAAACCTAAAAGCGATTCTGATTTAACCTCAGAACTACTTTTTGGAGAGCATTATTCTGTGTTAGACGAAAAGAAGGATATGATGCAAATTCAGTTGCATTTCGATAATTCTACTGGCTGGATCAACAAAAATCAACATACCCCGATCAGTGAAGAATACTTCAACCAAGTAAACCTTTCTGATTATAAGGTATGCATCGACCTGAGTGGCACGATTTACTTTCAAAAAAAACATGTTCATATTCTGTTTGGAAGTGTACTGCCCATATCAACCAATGAGTTGTTTAAACTTGAAGAGCAAGTGGCCTTCAATGGAGAATCGAAAAGTCTTGCTCAAAAAAGGGAATTTGAATACCTAAAAGAGGTGATGAAAAAGTTCCTAAATGCGCCTTTATTGCCTGGTGGAAAAACACCATTTGGAGTTGATGCAGGTGGTTTTATTCAACAGGTTTTTAAAGTATGTGGATACAAACTGCCCCGTACTGTGGAAGAACAAATGAAATCAGGTCAAGAGGTTAGTAATTTGGATGACATGATTCCTGGTGATTTACTATTCGCTGGTAGTAAGTCAGAGTTGGGATATATCTTTTTAGGAGGGGATGAATATGCTGGAGTAAGCGGTGGTGAAGTAAAAAAAGTAAGTTCGGCAGAAATAGGAGACGAACAATTAAGTGCTCGTCGAATTTTGCTTAAAAAACTGGTTCCCGAACAGGCCTAGAGCGTGATCCTATCGATTAATTTTCGATTTTAGCATTTAATTGGCTATTTTCATTGCCTATTACATCGGTGTAATACTAAAATAGAGGCAATGTCAGGAAAAGTACTTGTTTTGAATCAGGATTATAGTCCCCTTACGGTTTGTACGGTTCAGAGAGCATTCCTACTTGTTTTTTTGGAGAAAGCCGAATTGCTAGAGGCTGACCATAAAGAAGAGTTGCATACGGTTTCGACTACCTATCCAATGCCAGCTGTTATTAAAATTAAGAATTATATTCATGTTCCCTATCGGGGAGTTGTCCTTACACGGCAAAACATCTTCAAACGAGATCACGGACTTTGTCAATATTGTGGGATAGATAACGACCTCACATTGGATCATCTGGTGCCAAGATCTAAGGGAGGAAAATCTACCTGGAACAACTTGGTGACCGCTTGCAAAGCCTGCAATGCAAAAAAAGGCAATCATACGCTTGAAGAAGCGGGGCTGGTACTAAAGAGACCGCCTTTCAAACCATCCTATATCATGTTTTTGCGCAACAATCTAGGCGCAATGAAGAAGGAGTGGGCTTCGTACTTGAACGCTCCGGCAGTTGCTTAAAAAAACTGCTTATTATTTATTAGGAGTGCCTCACCCTTCATTCAGTTTGGTTATATTCACTTTTTATATTGAGAAAAAGTAACCAATCTAAAGTATGAAAGAGACCTTTGATAGCTCAAAGATCACCACTCCATTCTTGGATCAATGTCGATTACAGACAGATCCAATTGCAGACGAAACCATAGCTAAAATCATTAATTCCGGATTTGAGAGACAAATCAATGAGATATTCATGACTGTCGTTCAGAACCATAAATTTGATAAGGAAACCTTTGCGTCGTTGGGGGCTGAATTGAATCAAATCTTATTTGAATACTTTGAATCCACTTGTCATTTGCCTGAATGGGCAGACGAAGATTTAATACTAAAAGGAGAAGGGGTATTCGCTACTTACGGGCCAGAGGTCTTTATGCTTCTCAATGTCAGCTCACTGCCGCTATGCTATACGTGCGCCAAAGGTGCGCAAGTCCTTTATGATACTGGAAGGCTTCTGTCTCACAAAGGAGACATAGATCCTCTAGCTCGTCGCCTTATGGAAACAGCACAAATGGTATTGAACGTCATGTCTCCGGGTGGATTGGCTACAGGTGGCCAAGGTATTGTTACCACTCAAAAGGTGCGCTTGATTCATTCTTCTATTCGCTACTATTTGAAAAATAGGAGAGATGGGAAAAATTGGGATGTAGAAACCTATGGAGAACCAATTAATCAAGAGGATCTTGCTGGTACACTCATGTCTTTTGCTCCAGTAATTCTTTCTGGATTAAAGCAACTCAAAGTAGAGTTGACACCTGAGCAAATATCTGCCTATATGCACTCATGGAAGGTTGTAGGCTATCTCATGGGTATAAATGAAAACCTGTTGCCAGATACTTATGAAGAAGGGTTCCATCTGGCCACAAAAATACTCGAGCATCAGGCAGCGCCTTCCATTGCAGGGGAAGCTCTAACGAGTTCATGTATTCAGTTTGTAAACCATATGATACCTGGGGATACTTTTGATGAATTGCCCGGCTACCTCATGCATAACTTTTTACAAGAGTATTCTGACGCTTGCGGTGTCGATTTGGCTAAGTGCATTGGTGTTGATCATGAGGTTGGCACTGCAGATCATTTGGTGCTTAAACTCACCAAGCTTCTGACTGGTACGATCAGCTTCTTTGAGCGAGATAATTTTGTGAATGAAATATCAAAACCTTTCAATAAAGTATTGCTGGAAGGGATTATCAAATTTTATAATAGTGGCCAGCGCACACATTTTTTAATTCCCCCTTCTTTGAAAAAAAACTGGGGAGTAACCGGTAACTAACCAAGACTACTATGGAAACAAAAAGAAACTTGATTGCTGGCCTTGATAAAAAAACCACCAAAGCTATTTTAATCTCAGCTGCGGTGTTGGTAGGTTGGTCTCTGATAAGCTCTATTTTAGCTTTAGGGCCAATTACAGCTAGTATTATTACTTATTCCTTGTATGGGTTTTATTGGTTCTATGCGGTCAAATATAAAAATCCATTAATTCTTCGACTAGTAATTTTTGGGACTGTCGCAGGAGTTTTAGAATTGATTACGGATCATTATTTAGTAGAAACAATAAACAGTCTTGTATATCCAAACAAGGAATTAATGATATGGAGCTCTCCTGCTTATATGCCTTTTGCATGGAGTAATGTGATCCTGCAACTTGGGTTTATAGGTGTCTTGTTGACTCGGAAGTTCGGAATACCGAAGGCATCAATTATGCTTGGCTTGGCCGGAGGGATGTATATTCCTCTCTACGAACACTTAGCCAACAATGCAGGTTGGTGGTGGTATAAAAATAATACGCTGATGATCTTTAATGCCCCGGTCTATGTAATCTTTTGTGAAGCATTAATATCCCTTTCTTTGCCTCTGCTCATTCAGTATGCTGAGGATCATTCGTTGAAAAAGACGCTTTCACTAGGTGTGCTAGAAGGAGTTTGGATTCTGGTAAGTGCCTTTTTGGCTTTTTCAATAGCTGGCTAAACATCTTTGGCTTATAAATTTGTTGAACCAAGGAGGGGAAGAATGGTATTTCGCGTTATATTAGTAGAGAAGGTTGATTTTTTCACTAAAAGCTATGTATGAAGGTCTCTGCACTAATTGACTACTTCATTCACTCTGCATATTTTTCGGTTCCAGACAAACTGAGAAGGGCTCGTCTATTCGTAAGGGCGTGTTTGCTTACCAGCTTGTTTTCTAATGCTTACATCTGGCTTAGCGTCTACTTTGAGTATCAACTTGGTGTTCAGCTGATGATTTTTAATGTAGTAGGTTTTTTACTACTTCCCTTGTTGTGCAAAACAAAAATTCCACTTAATATTCTTGGCAATCTGTACGTGCTAATTGGTGCTCTTGCAGTATTTGTACTAACTTATTTTTCCGGTGGCATTTGGTCAGCTATTTATCCATGGATAGTTTCAATTCCAGTGTTAGCTATTCTAGTAGTGAACAGGGTTTCTGGTTTAGCTTGGGGAGGAATTTCTTATTTGGTGATGCAGTGGTTTGGCATGTTGGCTTTGGAAGGAGAAAAGCTTCCGGTGGAATACAATCCAGAAATGAAAACGGCTTGGTTTGTTTCAGTTTTACCAGGTTTATTGCTTATTGTCTTGTTCATCGCATATGTTTTTGAATCTATTCAAAGGAAGGCTTTGACTGAACTGGAAGAAAAAAATAAAATTCTTAAGCAGCAGAAAGAAACCATTAGTATTCAATCCGCAGATCTACAGAAACACGTTGAAGAGAAAGAATATATCATTAGGATTCTTGCACACGACCTAAAGAATCCTTTGTCCAACATTACAAGTTTGATCCATTTATTGAGTGTAGAAGAAAACTTAGAAACAAGAAACAAGTTTGTTGAGATGATCAGCCAATCAGCTGAAAAATCTCAAAACCTGATTAATAGCGTGTTGGAAATGGAATTGTCTGATCAGCAAAGCTTAAAGATTAACTGGGAACAGGTCGACTTAAAGGAAATGCTAAAAGACATGGTTGAACAGATGGAAATGTCTGCGCACAAAAAACAGATTAAACTAATATTGGAAGATAGCCTTGAGTCAGCTATGGTAAAAGGTGACCGAACTTATATGCCATTGATATTTGAGAACTTTATTTCGAATGCATTAAAGTTCTCTGAGTATAATACTCAAGTCAGGGTATTTATTGAAAAACAGGAAGACCTTGTTCAGGTAAAGGTATCTGACCAAGGACCTGGGATTAAACTCGAGGAACAAGAGCAATTGTTTAAAAAATTCGCCAAACTAAGTGCAAGACCTACTGATGGGGAAAGTTCTTCAGGATTAGGGCTGTCATTAGTGAAGCGGTATGCCGAGCTATTAAATGGACGTGTTTGGTACGAAGGAGAAGTTGGGGTTGGATCCACCTTCGGAGTAGAGTTTCCTATGGTAGAGGCCTAGTAAGGTTTTTGTCCAACAAAATTGCCTGGAGGATTGTAATTGCAGATCCAAATAACAGAGCCATCACAAATGGTTTTGGCGCAGCCTACTTCGGTGGTGTTTTTCCAAACTACTTGTGTATAGTGACCGCAAATCTCTCCTGATTCACACTTGTTTTTTTTGTAGTCATAATTCTTTTTTTCGGCTGCCCAAGAGTCTACGGCATCATTTGCACCGACGTAACCTACCGTTCCTTTGAATAAATTCTCTCCATAAGCATTTTCACTTTGTTCAAATGCACAGCCCTTTTTCTTTAGTTGAATGGCCCATTGGTTGGCTACTTCGGCCAACTCGTCGGAGTAGTTGATGTCATTTACTCCGACTTCTGATCGCCAAAAATTGTGCCTTTCTATCAAAACATCTATTTCATCCGAATCCGCTTTTTGAGCCATTAGCAAATGCGTAGATATAACAAATGATAGTAAAAGAGTAGACTTTTTCATTACTGATTGATTTTAAATCAATTTACAAAAATCTACTCTTTACTTTCTACAATAATGTAATGAAAGTTTAGTCTCAGTCCGCCAGCATTTGCGAAATTACCGACTCCACCTTCTCTGCTGATGGAATCATAGCAGCCTCCAGTGTTGAATTCAATGGTATGGCAGGCATATTTTCAGAGCCTATCGTTCTAACTGGGCTGTCCAAATATTCAAAACAATTTTCTTGAATTCTTGCTGCAATGCTTTGTGCAAATGTATTGTTAACAGGCTCTTCAGTAACTACCAGACACTTGCCATGGGTGCGAACCGACTGATAGATGGTGGCGCTATCCAATGGATGTATCGTACGCAAATCTACAATCTCTACTTTGTGTTTAAATTTCTTAGCTGCGTTGAGTGACCAGTGTACGCCCATGCCGTAAGTGATGATAGTCATGGTTTCTCCATTTTCCACTGCTTCCGCAGAAGCTTCGAGCGCTATTCTCGCTTTCCCAAATGGGATCACATAGTCTGCATCGGGCTCTACAGTTTTTGCTGCATCTGTACCTTTTACTTTGGACCAGTAAAGGCCCTTGTGCTCAAAGATGACTACCGGATTTGGATCGTAATACGCTGACTTCATCAGACCTTTCATGTCTGCACCCGTGCTAGGATAGGCGATTTTTATTCCTCGAATATTTGCCACCACAGATTCTACACTCGATGAGTGATAAGGACCTCCACTACCATAGGCCCCTATTGGTACTCTTAGAATCATGCTCACTGGATATTTTCCGTTGGTGAGATAACAAGACCTGCTCACTTCTGTGAATAATTGATTCAGTCCTGGCCAGATATAGTCAGCAAATTGTACTTCTACAATCGGCTTTAAACCAACTGCAGACATTCCTACCGTACTGCCTACGATGAAGGCCTCTTGAATGGGGGTGTTGAATACACGGTCTTTACCAAATTTTTGCGCCAAGGTAGCAGCTTCTCTAAACACACCACCCAAACGGTGTCCAACATCTTGGCCATAGAGCAAACATTCATCATGCTTTTCCATGAGTTCTTGTACGGCAAACAAGGCACTATCTACCATCACGGCTTTTTCTTTGCCTTTCGGCGAACGAGTTCCCTTTTCTTCTGTAATAGGAGTAGGGGCATAGTCATGAGTAAAAAGATCCTGAGGGTTTGGATCTTCTGCTTTCAAAGCTTTGTCGTAATGATCATCCACGAGCAATCTGGCATCTTCTTCATGGTTGTTTAATTCCTTTTTGGAAATGCCTATATCCTCCAGTTGCTTTCTAAAGAATGGATATGGATCATATTGCATGTGTTCTTCCAAGTCATCACGATACCATTCCATTCGTACACCCGACGTGTGGTGATTAAGCAGAGGAACCTTAGCATGTACCAGTACTGGCTTTCTTTCTTTGCGAACGTACTTGATCGCTTCTTCCATCGTTTCGTAGCACTTGATAAAATTGGTGCCATTCACTTTCATGGCTTTGATTCCTGGGAATCCTTTAATGTACTCCGAAGCGTCTCCAGAACGGATTTCACTCGCATGGGCTGAAATGTCCCATTCATTGTCCTGTACCAGGTAGATGATTGGTAATTGCTTTAGAGCCGCCATTTGGAAAGCTTCGGAAACTTCGCCCTCGGTAATACAAGCATCACCTAGTGAACAAACCACTACAGGTGCTTCTTTGTGCTTTTCTCCAATCTTTCTTAGTTCTTTGTATTGAATACCCATGGCAATTCCTGTAGTAGGGATGGCTTGCATACCAGTAGCCGAAGATTGATGAGGGATTTTAGGCTTGTCATCATCCTTCAAACTTGGGTGCGAATAGTAAGTACGGCCTCCGGAAAAGGGATCGTCTTTCTTTGCCATCAATTGCAACATTAAATCATATGGCGTACAGCCAATCGAGAGGAGCGTAGCATCATCCCTATAATAGGCAGACAAATAGTCTTGTGGTAGCAATTGCATTCCTGTGGCAATTTGAATGGCCTCGTGGCCCCTAGAAGTGGCATGAACATATTTAGAAACCACTTTGAAGGTTTCTTCATATTTATCCGCCAACGTCTTTGCTGTAGCCATCAGCTTGTAGGCCTTCAATAGCTTTTGCTTACTAATGTTTGTTAGTTGGTTGTTCGCTTTTTTCGTAGTCGCCATTGTTGGGTATTTAATGTTTTATATCGACCGTCTTCCTGATAGCTATCGGGATAAGACGAAATGATTCAATTACTTGTTTTTAAATTTGTTGATCGCGTTTCGCGTAAAATCGGATAGTACTAGCTTTCCGCTCATACCAGCTCGCTCAGCTAATAATTCATCCCAATGCTCAGTGCCTTCCCAGAAAATCTGCTTGAGCAGAAGCATAGCTTCAGGGTTTGATGCTGACAGTTTATTAGCCAAAACTTGAATGGCTTCATCCATTTCATCTACATTTTCATAAACATCA
The DNA here is from genome assembly GCF_965233835.1 of Reichenbachiella sp. GTDB lineage: Bacteria > Bacteroidota > Bacteroidia > Cytophagales > Cyclobacteriaceae > Reichenbachiella. The sequence continues at coordinate 3,436,665 of NZ_OZ247585.1, read as the reverse complement.
GTGTATAGACCTTTTTCTTTAGCCCAGTCGGCCGTTTGCCATTCGGTAGCATTGATCGCCATCTGTGACATGGCCGACACACCAATTTTGCGCTCTACGGCAGGGCCCACCACAAATGGCCCTATCCCAATCGCCAATTCGCTCAACTTCACTGAAGCAAATTTGGTAGCCATACAATAGTCCACCGCACTCGCTAGTCCTACACCACCACCAACAGCTTTACCTTGCACTCGACCGATGATGAGTTTAGGACATTTCCTTGACGCATTAATTACTTTGGCAAATCCTGAAAAGAATTCTTTTCCCGTTTCAAAATCTTCAATTGAAATCAATTCATCAAAGCTGGCACCTGCACAAAAAGCTCTATCTCCTTCACTCTTTAATATAATAACTTTTATCTCCTCATTTTGCCCCGCCTGAGTAATAGTCTTTGCCAATAGATTTAATATTTCACCTGGCAAGGAATTACTCTGAGGATGGAAAAAGGTGATGATACCTATGCCGTTGTTGATTGCTATGTTTACGCTTCCGTTCATATTTTAGTATTGAGTAGTATAGTACTGAGTATTGAGTTTTAAGATTGATCTTTCTTCTTGATCATCGTTAAAATCGTAGCTATGGCTATCGTTTCTCCCGTTTCGTCATAGACGTCAACTAGAAATTTTACAATACCCTTCGCTATATCATCCTTCTTTTCTTGATCTATTTTTTCTTTTACTGTCAGGCGTACGCCAATGGTAGCGCCAGCATAAACAGGCTTTGTGAATCGACATTCCTCCAATCCATAATTGAGCAATACAGGACCTTTTTTGGCTTGTACAAACAGGCCAGCTGCAGCTGACAAAATGAAGTAGCCATGAGCCACACGCTGCTCGAAAATGGTACCATCCAGTGAAGTCTCGTCTGTGTGGGCATAAAAGTGATCCCAACTCACATTGGCAAAGTTCACTATGTCGCCAGTAGTTACCGTTCGTTTGGCGGTGATGTAAGTTTCTCCAATTTCCAACTCTTCCCAGTGCTTACTGAATGGGTGGGCTACGTCTTCTTTATAGGCCCCACCATATTGATAGACATTGGCGATTTCTGTCACCGTAGTCGGATGACCTTGTACAGCGCATCTTTGCATATAGTGCATCACACCACGTTTTCCACCCATTTCTTCTCCGCCTCCCGCACGCCCTGGGCCGCCATGAGTTAGCAATGGCATCGGTGAGCCGTGGCCTGTACTTTCCTTGGCGGAATCCTTGTTCAATGCCAAAATTCTGCCATGATGGGAAGCTGCTCCCAAGACATATTGTTTGGCAATTTTATCATCTGCAGTCACAATGGATGATACTAGCGATCCCAATCCCTTTTTAGAAATGGCAATGGCTTCGTCCAGGTCTTTGTAGGGTAGAATCGTACTCACTGGACCAAATGCTTCAACAGTGTGCACTTCCTCGCTATTCATGGGGTCTTTGTTGACCAACAAAGTAGGCGAGATGAAGGCCCCTTTGGACTTATCAGCGCCCATCACTTCAAAGTCTTCGTTGCTGTACGCTACTTCGGATGATTTTTTCAGGAGTTCGATTTGCTGCTTTACGATGTCAACTTGGGTATGATTGATGAGTGCTCCCATACGTACGCCTTCTACATCAGGATCGCCGATAGTAGTTTTCGCCAAGGCTTTGCCTAAGGCGATTTGCACATCTTCCACCAGCTTTTCCGGTACAATGATTCTTCTTATCGCAGTACATTTCTGGCCACACTTCACGGTGATTTCTTTTCTTACCTCTTTGATGAACAAATCAAACTCTTCAGTACCTGGCACAGCATCTTCACCTAATACCGATGAGTTCAATGAATCAGCCTCCATGGTGAATGGAATCGAATGCTCTAGCAAATTTGGATGCTGTTTGAGCATGCGACCGGTTTTAGCAGATCCAGTAAAAGTGACTACATCCTGCATACTCACATGATCCAAGAGTCCTTTCCCTGATCCTGCGATCAGCTGCAATGCACCCTCAGGTAAAATCTTAGAATCGATGATTTCTTTAACCATCAGTTCGGTGAGGAAACAAGTTTGCTCTGCTGGTTTCACTACTGCAGGTATGCCAGCCAACCAATTGACAGCCACCTTTTCGAGCATTCCCCATACAGGGAAGTTGAAGGCATTAATGTGAACTGCTACCCCTTCTTTGGGCACCATGATGTGCTGGCCGATAAAGCTTCCTCCTTTGGATAGGGGAGCGGTATCGCCATCTATGTAGTGTGCCTCGTTGGGAAATTGTCTTCTGAGGCTGGCATAAGCGAATAGGTTTCCAATGCCGCCTTCTATATCAATCCATGAATCCACGCGAGTCGCACCTGTAGCTTTACTCAGTTCATAGAACATTTCCTTCTTGGAATGGAGGTGCATAGCTAGTGCCTTGAGCATGAGACCCCTTTCCTGAAATGTCATTTTGCGCAAAGCAGGATTACCAACGTTTCGGCCATATTCCAGTATGTCTTTAAAATCCAAACCTTCGATGGAGTGGGTAAAGATAGGTTCACCCGTGATGGCATGATGAAGCATTTCGCCGTCACCAGCTCCGGTGGTCCATTGTCCTTGGGTGTAGTGTTGTATTTTTTGTGGGTTCATTCGTTTATCATTTACGTCATTGCGAGAGGAGCGAAGCAATCTTTCCAATGGATGAGATCGCTCCGACTTGGCGTCCCCGTTCCTCACGATTACGGTTAAGTTTTTTCAGTCTTCTTCCAAGTCTTAAAATTCACAACCTGCTCTGGTCGATTGGGTTCTTCTTGAGTCAATGGTTCACATGGTTTCAAAGAATTCATGCAATCCTTCGGTAACTCTTGATACAATCTGGTACCTTCTGTTTTCCAGGCGATCATTTCATCCGAAACCTCTTTGATGATTTTGGCGGGATTACCCGCTACCAAACTTCTAGGAGGTATTTGCATTTCACCCTTCACAAAGGCCAAGGCTCCTACGATGCATTCTTTGCCTATCACGGCATTATCCATCAATACGGCATTCATCCCGATCAATGAATTTTCTCCTACTTCTGCACCATGAATAATGGCTCCATGGCCGATATGTGCACCTTTTCTCAAATACACGGTAGTACCCGGAAACATATGTATCGTACAATTCTCCTGTACATTACAGCCATCCTCAATGATGATCTTGCCCCAATCTCCACGAATGGCCGCAGCTGGACCGATATAGACATCTTTTCCGATGAATACATTGCCAGTCACAGTGGCCTGCGGGTGCACAAACGCGCTCGGGTCGATTACTGGTTTAAGTCCTTTGAATTCGTAGATCATTTTTACAGAGTCAAGAGTCAAGATTTTAGAGCCAAGAAAGTCTTTTGTCTTGGTTCTTGCATCTTGATTCTTTTTAACAATTCATATATTTCCAATTTCTTACTTTGCCTTCGGCAATCCATTCGATCGCTTGGGCCATTCTTTTTTCTCTTGTGGCTTCCTTTTTTGCTTCCACGAGCCACTCGATATAGTCTCTTCGCTGGGCATCTGTGAATCCCTCGAAAACTTTCTTGGCGGCCAAATTTTCTTTCAAAGCTGCTTCAAAGTAATCAGGCACCTCCATCACCTTCTTTTTGGGGAAGTCAATTTTAATATCCTTTTCGTTGAGCAGGATGGCTTGTTTTACATAGTCTTCGATGACCGTCGTATTCACTTCGTCCAACGACTTGTAGTGCATCATCCGATTGCCTTTGTCGTCGTTTTTGTTTTCTACAAAAGCGCCGTACGTGTCCTTAATGAGCGCACCTTTAAAAAAGTTTAGCCCTACGTGAGTTTTGAATCCCACAAACCAGCAAACCAGACCCTCCAAACTGAAACATGGCGCACGCCATTTCCAATCTTCTTGAATACGATCGTCTACGGCATTCACCGTTTTTCGGATCAGTTCCAAAATAGGACGCTTCTCATCTGAGACCGTAGCCAAATAGGCATCAATCTTTTCAGTCGCGTCTGGATTTACTTTTGGTTTTGCCATAGTTTATACCCTTTCTAATACGGCTGCATAACCTTGACCTACTCCTATACACATGGTTACGAGCGCATATTTTTTATTTGTCAAATTCAATTCGAGTGCTGCTGAATAGGCTGTTCTTGCACCTGTCATGCCTAATGGATGACCTAGAGCAATGGCACCGCCATTCGGGTTTAGTCTAGCATCGTTGTCTGCCAATCCCCACGCTCTTGTACAGGCCAGTACCTGTGCGGCGAAGGCCTCGTTGAGTTCGATCAAATCCATATCGTCCATGGTCAATCCGGCTTTTTCTAGTGCTTTCAGCGCAGCCTTTACTGGCCCGATGCCCATGATTCTTGGTTCTACGCCAACTACCGCCGATGATGCTATTCTAGCCATCGGTTTCAAGTCGTGGTTTTTGATCGCATCTTCTGAAGCTACTAAGACGGCTGCTGCTCCGTCGTTCAAACCGGAAGCATTTCCTGCCGTGACTGATCCGTCCTTCTTGAATGCTGGACGAAGTCCCGCCAAGGCTTCCAATGTGGTGTCTCCCTTAATGAACTCATCATCAGCGAATACAATGGGGTCTTTTTTTCTTTGGGGAATGGAAACTGGGGCAATTTCTTTGGCCAAACGGCCACTGGCCTGTGCTGCAGCTGCTTTCTGCTGAGACCAATGTGCAAAAACGTCCTGATCTTCTCTGCTAATCTTGTATTTTTCTACCAAATTTTCTGCCGTCATGCCCATGGCATCAGTGCCAAACTGTTCGTGCATCTTTGGGTTGACGAATCGCCAGCCAAAACTAGAATCATACATCTTGGAATCGGTACCAAATGGTTTGGCCGATTTAGCAATGACCAATGGGCTACGGGTCATGTGCTCTACACCGCCAGAAATAAAGATGTCACCATCGCCAGCTTTGATCGCTCGATTGGCCTGAATAATGGATGATAGTCCTGAGGAACAAAGCCTATTAACCGTTTCGCCAGGTACGGAATAGGGAAGGGCTGCCAATAGCGAAGCCATACGGGCCACATTCCTATTGTCTTCGCCCGCCTGATTGGCGCAGCCTAGAATACAGTCATCAATTAATGCCGGGTCTAATGACTCATTTCTGGCTATCAATTCACGAATGACATGGGCTGCCAAATCGTCTGTTCTTACTGGGCTAAGCGTGCCTCCAAATTTTCCAATTGGCGTTCTTACGCCATCTATGATATAAGCTTCTTTCATCTATTAATTACCCCATGGGGTATCTTTTCTAAATACTGTTCCTTTAAATAAGGCCACAACTTCATTTTCCTGATTGGTGACCGTAATACTGTAAATGCCAAGTCTGTTAGCGAGGTTATCTTCTTTGGCAGTTGCTGTTAATTTATCTCCTTCTTTTACCGCCTTGGTGTGTGAGATTGAAGTCTCAATGGACACCGCATGTTTCCCTTGAGAATTAGACGCAAAGGCAAAGGCGCTATCGGCTAATGAATAAGTAATTCCGCCATGGGCTATGCCAAATCCATTCAGCATATCACTTTTCACGATCATGCCAATTCGCGCAAAACCTTGTTCCACTTTCTCCACGGTAATACCCAACCACTGACTAAAATTGTCGTTGGCAAACATTTGGTCTACTATGGATTTGGGTGTCATCATTAATAAAAAGTCTTCTTGTCCCTCACCATCCTTCGGAGCAATGGACTGCACCTATATCTGTCTTCTAAATATTCATCATACAACTGATCCATTTGCTTCACGCAATTGTCAATACCAAACTCATCAGCCCAACGTAAAAGACCCGCTGGATAATTTACTCCTTTGGTCATAGCCAGGTCTATGTCTTCCTTGTTAGCAATGTTCCAGAATAGGGCATCAGCAGCTTCATTGATCAGCATCACCAATATTCGATTGAATATTTGTGTGCCTAATGTTTTATCAAAATTGGGTTCTGGCTTAGAGGCACCTTCTGAGTAATCGTAATAGCCTTTACCAGTTTTTCTACCCAGATATCCAGCTTCGGCTAGTCGTTTTTGAGTGAATGCCGGTTTGTATCTTGGGTCATAAAAGAATGACTTGAATACTGTCTCCGTTACTGTATAGTTGATGTCGTTTCCTATGAAATCCATCAAGGTAAATGGCCCCATTCTAAATCCACCGATTTCAGTCATAGCCCAATCGATGGTCGCTACATCGGCTATACCTTCTTCTAATATCCTTAAAGCTTCACCATAGAATGGTCTAGCTACTCTGTTGACGATAAAACCAGGAGTATCTTTGGTTTGTACAGTTATTTTGCCCCAGCTATCAATGATTGATCTAGCTTCCTTAAGCACAACTTCGTTAGTTTGAACAGCAGGAATGATTTCTACCAACGGCATTAATGGAGCTGGATTAAAGAAGTGGATACCCAATACTCTTTGTGGATGATCACAAGCACTTGCTATGGCTGATACAGATAGAGAAGAAGTATTCGTGGCAATAATGCAATTGGTGCCAACAATACTTTCCAGCTCTCTGAAAATTTGTTTTTTGATATTCAAATCTTCTATGATGGCCTCGATGATGAGCTCACAAGAATTAAACTCCTTGAGTTGATCAGTAAACTGAATGCGATCGAGAATGGCTCCTGCTTCAGACTTTGTTAGTTTGCCCTTTTCAGCCAATCGATCCAATATTTTTTTTAAGCTCTTTTCGGCTTTTTCGAGCATGGGTTTGCTGCTGTCTAGCAAAATGACTTCATGTCCAGCTGTGGCGGCTACTTGTGCGATGCCGCTGCCCATAGATCCTGCGCCGATGATTCCTATTACTTTCATTTTGATAGAATCAATGTTTTAGATGTTAGATTCAAGACTTTCATATTTTGTTTTTCCTTCTTTTTGTCATTTCGACGTTAGGAGAAATCTTATTGCGAAGATCTTTCCCGTTGGTCGAGATGACAGGAGAACCGTCGCTCTGACACCTTATTAACGACCAACAAACTCCGGTTTTCTTTTCTCCAAAAACGCCTGAACGCCTTCTTTATAATCTTCTGTTTTACCTGCCTTGGACTGATAGATTTCTTCCTGATCCAACTGTTCATTGAGGTTATTGGTCAGTCCGGCATTCAATAATTTTTTGGTGTACACCAATCCTTTAGTTGGCATTTTGGCAATCGTTTGAGCGATCTTCATGGATTCAGTTTCAAATTCCTCCGTACTTAGTACTTTATAAAGCATGCCTAGTTTTTCGGCATCTGCTGCAGAAACTTTATCCCCCATCATCATCAATGCGCTTGCCTTTTGAAAACCAACTAGTTTTGGGAGGAAGAAGGTTCCACCACTATCTGGTATTAATCCGATCTTGCTAAAGGCTTGAATGAAGGAGGCAGTTTCAATGGCCACCACAATGTCGCAGGCCAGTGCAATGTTTGCTCCAGCTCCAGCAGCTACGCCGTTCACAGCACAAATGATTGGCTTTTCGACTTCTCTAATTCTTCGAACGATTGGATTATAGTGTTCGGCTACGATGTTTTCAATGAATGGAGCATCTGAGGCGGTAACCTCAGCCAAATCCTGACCAGCACAAAATGCCTTGCCGTTACCAGTAAGATAAATGGCTCTGACTTCATCATTTTGGCCACATTGGTCTAATAGGTACTGAAAGCCAAGGGCCATTTCTCTATTGAAGCTGTTGAAGACGTCCGGTCGATTGAATCGAATGATGGCGATGCCGTCTTTGATTTCGTGCTGTAGGGTTTGGGTCATTGTTGTTTGTTACTTTTTGGGATTAAATACATTTAAAATAATCGAACGGTTCCAGACAGTCTTTGCATTTGTATTGGGCCTTGCACGCCGTGGATCCAAATTCGCTGACCAGCACCGTGTTTTTAGATTCACATTGTGGACACGGCACGGTTTCGTCTTCTAGAAACAAGGACCGTTTGGATGTACTTCCTTGAGGAGGAGCAATGCCATAGGATTTCAATTGCTCCTTGCCATGTTCGGTCAGCCAGTCTGTGGTCCAGGCTGGTTGCAGAACCGTTTTGACTTCTACATTTTCATAACCCTCTTTTTGTAAGCATTTCTTAATGTCAGATTCAATGGTATTCATCGCCGGGCAACCTGAATAGGTAGGAGTGATGGTAACCACCAAATGATCAGTGATTTCAATATGTCTAATGACTCCCATATCAACCACCGAAAGGACGGGGATTTCAGGATCCATCACAGATCGTAGAACATCCAGTACTTCTTCTGGCGATATGGTTTTAGTGTTTACCACTCTGCACCTGGAAAAGCTCTTTGTAAGTGTTGCATTTCTGCCAATAAGTACCCTAGATGTTCGGAGTGCATGCCTGTTTTTCCACCCGTTTGATTCCAAGTACTTTCTGGAATGGTCAAAGTTGCTTCTCTCAAATGAGCCTCGATTTCTTTTTTTACCGAATCGGCGATCTTACTTAGGTCTGCCCCGATACCCGCATCCGCCATTTGCTGATCCAGCTCATCTGGAGTAATGCTCTCGAAGGCGTATGACCAAAAGTGATCCAAAGCAGTCTGTATTTTTTGATGGCTTATTTCCGTACCATCACCTAGTCGAAGTACCCATTGTCCGCTCCATCTCTTGTGATAGGTAACTTCCTTGATGCTTTTTTGCGCCACAGAAGCGATGCCATCATCTTTGCTTGATGCCAATTCATTCAGCAAATGAAAATGGAATACGTCAAACAAATATTGCCTTGTTATCGTGTAGGCAAAATCAGTGTTAGGCTGCTCAACTAACAGCAGGTTTTGATATTCTCTATCATTTCTTAGAAAGGCGATATCATCCTCAGACTTTTCGCTTCCGGTCAGTTCAGAAGCATATTGATAATAGTTTCTGGCTTGACCGATCAGATCCAGTGAAATATTGGTCAGTGCAATATCTTGCTCCAGCACTGGGCCGTGACCACACCATTCCGCAAGTCGTTGACCCAGGATTAGGCAGTTGTCTGCTAATCGAAGAACGTAGTTGTATGCATTTTGATCCTTCATCATCCTACATGTTTTTCAGTTCATCCGGCAAATTGTAGAAAGTAGGGTGGCGATACACCTTGCTTTGCGCAGGCTCGAATAGTTCTGCACCTTCTTCAGGGTCTGAAGCGGTGATTTCACTAGATGGCACTACCCAAATGCTAACACCTTCACTGCGACGTGTATAGACATCTCTGGCATTCTCTACTGCCATTTCAGCATCAGCGGCGTGTAGGCTGCCCACATGCTTGTGATTGATGCCTGATTTACTTCTTATAAATATTTCCCAAAGGGGCCAATTTTTGTTGCTCATGATTTTCAATTTTGGGGTTATGCTGCTGATTTTTTCTTTCTCTTCTCTGAATAGGCTAGAGCCGCTTCGCGCACCCATTCGCCATCTTCGTAGGCCTTCTTTCTGGTAGCCAATCGTTCTTTGTTGCAAGGACCATTTCCTTTTACTACTGCCCAGAACTCATCCCAGTTAATCGGGCCAAAGTCGTAATGACCAGTTGCTTCATTCCATTTCAAATCTGGATCTGGGATCGTGATTCCCAAAATATCCGCCTGAGGTGCAGTCGCGTCAATGAACTTCTGTCTCAATTCATCATTAGTGAATCTTTTGATCTTCCATGCCATAGACTGCGCAGTGTGAGGGGAGTCTGCATCGTTAGGACCAAACATCATGATTGAAGGCCACCACCATCGATTGAGTGCATCTTGCGCCATGGCTTTCTGTTCTGGGGTTCCATTACATAACTTCAGCATGATTTCATATCCTTGTCGCTGATGGAAACTTTCTTCTTTACATACTCTGACCATTGCGCGGGCATAAGGTCCATAAGAGCACCTACATAGTGGTACTTGGTTCATGATAGCTGCACCGTCAACCAACCAACCGATTGCTCCCATGTCGGCCCAAGTCAGGGTCGGGTAGTTGAATATAGAAGAGTATTTTGCGGTGCCATCGTGCAATTGATCTAAAAGACCGTCTCTTTCTACACCCAAAGTTTCACAGGCACTGTACAAATACAAACCGTGCCCGGCTTCGTCTTGCACTTTGGCTAAAGCCGCCACTTTTCTTCTGAGCGAAGGAGCGCGTGTGAGCCAGTTGCCCTCAGGTAGCATTCCAACTATTTCGGAATGAGCATGCTGAGAGATTTGTCTGATCAATGTTTTTCGATAGTCATCGGGCATCCAATCCTTAGGCTCGATTTTCTCCTCGGCGTCTAGCTTGCGCTGAAATTCCTTTTCTAAATCTATCGTGTTCATCTTTTTGGGCTTTCTATAAATTTACTCAATATCCTGTCGTAATTCAACGTCTAATTTTCGTCGAAACTTAAGACCACTTTGTCTGTTTTAGGATGAGCCTGACAACTCAGGATGTATCCTCTTTCTATTTCGTCTTCTTCCAGAGCATAGTTGACTGCCATGTCGACTTCTCCTTCAATGAGTTTGGCTTTGCAAGTACAACAGACCCCACCTTTGCAAGCGTAGGGGAGATCAGCTCCCTTCTTTGCGGCAGCATCTAAAATGGAATCGTTGCTATTGTAGTCAAAGTCTATTTTTACGCCATCTATCTGAATAGTGACTTTGCATTTTACTTTTTCGAAAGACTCTTGTTTCTTACCTGTGCCTGTTCCTAGTTTACCTACCGGACTAGTAAACAGTTCGATGTGAACTTTTGACTTATCTACATTCAAATCCAATAGCGCTGCTTGAATGCCTAGCATCATGGGCTCGGGTCCACAGATGAAAAATTCATCGGTGTTGTCAAGATCAATGATGGTTTTTGAAAAAGCTGCCACTTTCTCTTCATCAACAAATCCTTCAAATAGTGGAAACTCGGTATGCTCTTCGCTAAACACATGGAAGATGTTTAGTCGCTCCATGTAAGTGTTTTTTAAGCCTTCTATTTCCTCCTTGAAAACAATGGAGTCCGTGCCTCTATTGGCATAGATTAAGGTAAACTCACTGTTTGGTTCAGTATCCATCACCGATTTTAGAATGGAGATTATGGGCGTAATTCCACTGCCTCCTGCGAAGCCAACATAACTTTTAGTTTGCTCAGCTTTTAGTTCTGTATTAAAACTGCCTGAGGGAGGCATTACTTCAAGTTCTTCACCTGCCTGTAGCTTGTCATTGGCATATGTGGAAAATGCTCCACCGTCCACCTTCTTGATGGCAACTTTTAGTCGGTCTTCTTTTGGACTGGTACAAATAGAATAAGAGCGTCTCACGTCCTCACCTTCAATGATCTTTTTAAGAGTAACGTGTTGTCCTTGCTTATACTTGAAAAGCTCTTGATGCTGAGGTGGTACATCAAACTCCAAAGAAACACAGTCATCTGTTTCTTTGATCAGCTTCGATATTTTGAGTGGGTAAAAATGGTGCATTTTAGTTTTGGATCATGTTGTTTGTTTCAACGAATGATTTGAATTCGCCTCTTTCTATAATTTCGAGAATATCTTCCTTACTTGCCAACTCGTCTAGGATCAGATCTTGTTGATTTCCTTTTCTCACCGCTTCACTGTAGGGTGTGTTGGTAAAGGATACCATGGAATATTGCGGTATAAATTGTTCGGGAAAAGTCTCGTAAAGGGCTCTTTCTATTTGCTTTCTTTTTAAGAACCAATCTTGCCCTACCAAATCTCTCATTTCTATGAAATTTTTAAGCGCAAGATCCGCAATGGCGTCTGCATCAGGTTTTCTTGAAGTTTCAAACCCTTGGAACAATTCCACCCAATTTTCTCCATGCTTATCCATCAATTCGTTTATAATGGAAACATCCTCAAATCCGGCATTCATGCCTTGACCATAAAACGGAACAATAGCATGTGATGCATCCCCAATAAGTGCCACTTTGCCTTCGTAGGTCCATGGGAAGCATTTTATTATGACCAGAGGAGAAGTTGGATTTTCGTTGAAAAGCTCAACCAGATTTGGTATAAGCTTCAATGCGTCTGGAAACTTACTTTCGAAGAAAGTTTTTATCTCTGATTCGGTTGTCAGCTTTTCAAATGAGTTTTCTCCTTCATAGGGGAGAAATAGGGTGCAGGTAAAACTCCCATCTGGATTTGGTAGAGCAATCAGCATATGGCTCCCTCTGGGCCAGATATGCAAAGAATGCTTATCCATTTGAAAATCTTTACCTTTAGCATCAATGCTCAGTTCTTTGTAGTCGTGACTGATATACTCTTGCGAAAAATCAAAGTGCTTCAACTTTTGCATTACGGAACGAACGGCAGAAAATGCACCATCCGTACCAAAGATCAGATCTGAGTCTATGGTGACAATTTCTCCATCAGCTTGTTCGAATATAGCAATAGGGGTGTCTAACTCAATGTCTATACACTTGTGTTCGAAGTTGAAATTGACATTTTCATATTGGTCGGCATGACTGATAAGAATTTGGTTCAACCCTCCTCTCGAAATGGAATAAATCGCCTCACCTTCTTTGCCATACGGTTGAAACGTCAATGATTCGTCTATGCCATGCATCATACGACCATTCATTGCAATGGCTGCTTCTCTGACTTTGTCTCCTGCGCCAACTAGATCCAGTGCCTTCCAGCCCCGTGCAGAGCAAGCCATGTTGATGGACTTGCCAGCAGAAATATTGGCATTGCGAATGTCAGGCCTTCTTTCAAAGACCTCTACAATATAACCGCGTTTGCCCAAGAGCGCTGCCAATAGTGAGCCCACTAACCCTGCTCCGACAATTGTTACACGTTTGCTCATTTCTTTTCTATTCCGTTCATTAGTAGTCCGATTATCGTTGCTTTGATGCCTTCAACGTCCATATCTCTGTTGGCATGATACCAATGTTGTAGCCAACGAATGGAAGAGAGCATGGTGTAAAGGGCAATCTTTGCATCTTCGACTACCACAGACCCATCTTTCATTCCATCTTTTATGATAGTAAGGAAATGATTTTCGTAACTGCGCCTCTGACCTAGGAATTCACTTTTTTCAGGTTCGGTTAGATGACGCCATTCATCATTCATCACACTGGCAAGTGGAGAACTCATGGCATTTATTTCCAGATGGAGTAGAAGAAGTTCTTTGATCTTATTAATAGGGGACTCCTCGGTGGCCATGATTAGATTCATCTTAGTCGTGTAGGTGTCGGCTAATGAAAAGCAGATTTTGGAAAGGATCTGTTCTTTTGATTTAATATGGTTGTATAGACTGGCTGCTTCTACACCAACTTTTCCTGCGATATCTCGCATGGTAGTGGCCGAATATCCCTTTTCCCTGAATAGGGTAGCAGCTTCTTCAAGAATGATCTGCTTCTTAGTTTTTTTAGTGTCAGCTTTAGGCATTTTTTCAAAACTAACAAATGTTAGTTAATCAAGAAAAGAAATTGAAAACATTAAGTTAAAAAGACTATAGCAGACAGTAGCAATCTAAACCCAATTCATCCTTTCAGACAAATTGACAATGTGGGCCAAGTGATGATTGCAATGCCAAGCATATAGGGAAATGTTTTCATGAAGTTCAATCTTCCTTCCATTTTGCGGATGAACGAAAGATTTTCTCATATCTTCTTCGGAAAGATTATTAAGCAGGCTGGTCCATTTCAGATGGAGAGCTGTCAAAAGAAGTAGGGAGGGTTCAATAGCATCGTATTTGGCATCACTCAGTTCTGCCCAGGCTTTTTCGTTGTAAGCTTTTATTGTTGGTTCCTCTTCAGTGATCGTCCATTTGAATCGGACGTAACTATTCATGTGGCTGTCTGCAAGATGATGGACCAATTGACGTACAGTCCAGCCATCTGGCCGATAAGGAGTATTTAGTTGTTCGTCAGATAAATATTGAACAGTTTCTCTAAGCACCTGTGGAAAATGACAGATGGTGTGAATGTTGTTTTCGATTTCAGTTTTAGAAATGACTGTTGGAAACTGAAATTTACCAATGGGATATTTAAGATCTTCTAATTCTGATGTGCTCATGTTCATTTTTTACATAAAATAAGTCCACAGAGTTTACTAGTGCTATAATCAAGCTTGAGAAGAACTAATAGGTTAGATTAGTTTATTGCAAGGGCTAAAAAAGATTCGACAATTTCATCGCAATGGACATGTCGCCATCTACTTTGATTTTGCCCATCATAAACGCTCCCATAGCATTCATGTCACCTGACATTAATTTGTTGAAATTGGACAAGCTTACCCGTACTGTACAATCCGCATAATCATCTGCATTTGAAACTGTTGTTGGAGATATGGTATCGTCCAGATAAATTACTCCTTCGTCAAATTGAAATTTAATTTTGGAACCTATGGCACCACCTTTTTTTGATGCTAGGTCTTGCACTTTGGCTGTTGTTTCTTCTAAAGTCATGTTATATGTTGTTTGCAGCTATGAGCTGTATTTCAAATAATTTAGGCCACCACTTACCAGTAATGTAGTACTTGTCTGTTTTTTCGTTATAAGCTATTCCATTGAGAACATCAATTCGTCTGTCATATAGGGAATAATCAAAAATGCCTTCAAGGTCGAGTATGCCTTTTACTTTTCCTGTATCTGGATCTATAATGTATACAAGTTCTGTTTGCCATCGCACGGCAAATAAATCTCCGTTCACATATTCTAATTCATTCAAATAGTCAATAGGGCCGTTTTGATCATATACTTTGATCTGTCTGACCTCAGAAAAACTCTCGGGTTCCATAAACCTGATGATATAAGTACCATCGCTCATTATGAGTGTATCATCTTTTGTGGTCATTCCCCAACCCTCGGTGGGATAGGAGAATTGACCAATTTGCTCAAAACTGTCTTTGTCAAAAACGAAACCTGATCTTTTTTTGTAGGTAAGCATGTAAATTTTGTCGTCTACTATACTTATGCCCTCACCAAAATAATCTGAAGATATATCAATGGATTGAATTACATTGCCCGTCTTTAGTTCCACCCGTCTCAAAGTAGATTCTCCGTGATTTCCGGTGCTTTCAAAAAGTTCGCCGTCTTTTATGAAAAGCCCCTCAGTAAACGCATCAGGGTCATGTGTATAAGTATTGGTCACTCTATAGGTATACCGGGTTGGCTCTATGTCAGAAAGGAGAGTGACT
Organism: Reichenbachiella sp.; assembly: GCF_965233835.1. Taxonomy (GTDB): domain Bacteria; phylum Bacteroidota; class Bacteroidia; order Cytophagales; family Cyclobacteriaceae; genus Reichenbachiella. The sequence continues at coordinate 3,421,627 of NZ_OZ247585.1, read as the reverse complement.
GAGTGCCTTTTCTTTTCCACTGAACCATTATTTAAGTACACCGAAATAGTTAAGTCCTTTTTGCCTGGGCTTTCTGAGTTTGTATACCAAGTCGATTGGTTGCTTTCTAGGATTTCTCCATTATTCGATACTTGAATCGAGTCTATCTGAACATCAGTGTCGTTGGCAGTGACATTGAATTCAATAGTGTCTCCAATAGTTTTTCTAACACCATTTCTGGGTTCGGTGATTTTGCTCAAGCTTTTTACTCTTGGACTAGGTTTCTTCTTTTTCTCGCTAGAGGAATCGCATGAGAAAAGACCTATGAACGCAATGAAGAATATGAGTGATTTGAATTGATTCATTTTTATTTATAAACTAAGCAGGGCAATATTATCACGATTGATTTGCTTACAAAAATGAATTCCAATTAAATATCCCTCTTCCGACTCGGATTCATTAAATTTATGAATAACCTAAAAAAGTTTATAAATAAAAGATCAAATTTCATGAAAAGAATACTTGTCCCTATTGATTTTTCTAAAGAGTCTATGAATGCACTTAATGCAGCTCATTCACTGGCGGCTCATACGGATTCAAATGTTTTATTGTTGCATATAGTGGAGGACCCTAATATTGAAACTATGAAAATTTCAGGGGAGACACATTATGATCCTATGGACAACTTGTATGTTAAGTTGTTGCTGGATAAGACAACGGAGCGCCTTGAAGCCATTGTGAATGACCCAAAGAATAGTGATCTAAACATTAGCTATAAAATTGAAATAGGAAATCCATACTCATCGATTTCAGAAAATATTGCAAGTCATGATGCTAGTTTGATTGTTATGGGATCTAGTGGGGCTTCTGGTCTACAGGAAATATTAGTAGGCTCGGTGGCAGATAAAGCAGTTAGGCATGCTATATGCCCTGTTATTGTGGTAAAGGGAGAATGTTCTCTTACAGAAGTAAAGCATATTGTTTTCGCTACAGATCTTCAAAATGACCAATCTCAAATTGTAGGGGATTTAAAAGAGTTACAGGCTTTTTATGATGCCAAATTACATATCATCAAAGTTTATAATTCAGAATGGACAACGGCTGATGATGTTCAGCAACGATTGAAGGCTTTTGTTTCAGAATATGATATTCCTAATAACTCTACTGTAGCTAAAAATTCAGAAGATTTAGCGGAAGCCATTTTGGACTATGCTTCTGATATAGATGCTGGAATGATCGCCATTGGAACGCATGATAGACATGGTCTGCTACACCTGATAGCAAGTCATGTATCAAAAAATGTATTGAATCATTCATCCCGGCCTATATGGACCAAGGCCATTAGGTAAAACTATTTTCTTGGGAATGTGATCCTCATCAGTTTGGGAATAGTTAGTCCCTGATAAAGCACTGAACAGACTACTACGGTATAAGTCATGGTGATGATCACTTCCTTTCCTTCGAATTCGGGAAGGGATAAGGAAAGGGCAATAGGAATGCCGCCTCTCAGTCCACCCCAAGCTAGTACATGAATGGTATTCTTCTCGAAGCTTCGATAGGTGCTCATTGCTGCAATCGGTAAACTAACACTTAAATATCTTGCAAACAGTACAATATTGAAAGCGAATAATCCTGCAGCAAAATAATCCAGTCGCCAAGGAATAATAAGCATTTCCAATCCTATCAGCACAAACAACATAGCATTTAATGTTTCTTCAATCAGGTGCCAAAATTTAAATACATAATCACCGGCGGCGCTTGTTACATGGCCACTTTTGCCTTCATTGCCAATAACAAGTCCCATGACTACAACAGCTTGTTTTGCAGATACATGTGCAAATTCTGCGAGCTGCGTGCCAGCCATCACAAGAGCCAGAGTCATTAATACCTCTACTTCAACCTCGTCGTTGTCAATGTACTTTAATAGACGATAGCCTAAATAGCCTAGGAAAAGGCCAATCACAATTCCACCAGTAATGTCCGTACCAAATACCCATACGATATCAACAAAGCCCAAAAAGTGATCTTCACCAGCATGAGCTAAGTCGAGTAAGGTCAAAGCAATAACAACGGCCATACCATCATTGAAGAGTGATTCACCTGCAATTCTGGTTTCAAGATTTTTTGACAGGCTATATTTTTTTATAGTGGCTGTTACGGCAATAGGGTCGGTTGGAGAAATCAATGCTCCAAATACTAAACAGTACATAAAGTCAAGAGGAATTCCAATCCAAATCAGTAGGTAGTAAACAAAACCACCAATTGTAAATGTGGATATAAGGACTCCCAAGAGTGCTAATATGAGCACAGGAGTACGCTCTTCAGCTAATTTTTTGAAATCGATCTGCAGTGCTCCGGCAAAGAGCATAAAACTCAAAACAAGTTGATAAAGGACTTCATGGTAGTCATAGTCCTGTAAAATTCGTTCTGTACCTAGTTTAAACTCAGGAATGATCTGTTCGATGACCAACAACGCAAATGAAAGACCCAAAGCCAATATCATGAGGCCTACAGAAGAGGGTAGTTTCAGATAATAAGTGTTGACGTAGATAAAGATGCCCGCTAAGCATATAAATAGGGCTAAAATATCTAAAATGTGCATGCTGTTGTATTAAAATGTCCTGATTTAAAGTGGTGGTCTTTAATTTTCCGTTACAATATTAATACAAATCGTAGTGTAATTTCACCGCTATATTAATGAAAAAAATATAAAAAATTCAATATTTCTTATGAAATAAAGAGCACTCAGTTGCTTATAGTATTTGAAAAATACAAATATTACAAGTTCGTAAATTCCAAATATTGATGCATTTACGAATTGTTTTTAATGAGTAAAACGATGAACATGGATGCAAGAAGTGAAATATTGGAGGCTTTTGACTCCCTTGAGTTTCAAAGAGTGCAATTAGAAGAGCGCTTGAACAAAATGGATGACGATTTGTTTTTTGTTCCTCAAAGTGAGGGTAGGTGGTCTATTAATCAGGTATTGGCTCATTTGTCCAACTCGGAGTTTGGTACACTGAGATATATCCGAAAAAAAATGCTTGGAATGGACGCTCTAGGAGAAACCTCCCTAGGTGCCAAATTGAGATCAATGCTTTTGAAACTATTACTCGACTCTAAGATCAAATTTAAAATGCCTAGGCAGTTGCCAGAACCTTCCAAGGAAATTAGCTACGTCGAGCTGAAAAATCAATTTGAAAAAAATAGATTAGCTCTTAAAGAATTGATCGAAAGTTTTCCAGAGGAGGCATTAGGGAAGTTGATTTTTAAACATCCGTTTGCCGGACGGTTTTCATTGCATCAAACTATCAAATTCTTAGAACATCATTATAATCATCACATCCAGCAAATTGATAGAATAATTAAGGCGGTTGAGAATAGGGGGTGATGAGTTCTTTTAAAAATCAGTTATTGTGCTCTTTTTTTAAAATCGTTTTGTACCTGTAGTAACAAACACCCAATATCCCAATTGAGAAAAACAATAGAATAGAAACCATAGCTAGTAATTTTTATTTATAATCAATTTAACGATTATCCAGACGGAATCAAAATTTGTATAGTTCTTTCCGTTTCTGTTTTGATGCTAATCTAAATTGATACATTTGTGTTTTATTGGCATAAAAAACCTAAAAATACTTATGATTTTGCAACTAAGAAACCTTCTGATTCTACTGACTATTACAGCTTTTACTTTTGCCTGTAATTCTGATAAAAAGGAACAACAAGCTTTGTTTGAAGAGGTGATGCTGGTGCATGATGAGGTAATGCCGAAAATGGGAAACTTAAGAGCATTGTCAACTACACTTTCTCAAAAGGCGGATTCCCTAGTGCTAGATTCTTTGATTGACCATTCGTCTAAAGTCAGTAAAATGAGAGAGCTGTCTAAAAAATTGAAAGATGCGAATGAAGGCATGATGGAATGGATGAGGCAGTTTGAGCAAGTAGAAGAAGGTTCTCCTCATGGAGAAGTGATGCAATATCTCATAGAACAACGAAAGCAGATTCAAAAAGTGAGAGACGATATGCTTAACTCAAAAGATGAGGCTGAAAAGTACCTTTTAGAAAATAGTTAATCTGCACAATTCTTTAATGCATTACTCACTTCAGCAGTATTTATCATTCCGAAGTCGTTACCCCAGGAATTGCTGATGTAGGTCATGATCTCTGCAATTTCGAGTGGAGTTAGTCGAGGATTGCTCGGCATTACCCCTTGATAAGTAATTCCATTGATGGTTATTGGACCCTCTAGTCCATGTTTAATCCCGCAGATGGACAATTCCTTTTGTTTGGATACAAAATCAGTGGAAAGAGGTGGAATTAATTTGCCCAAGCCTGAGCCATCTTTTTGATGACAATTGAGGCAGTGGGCCATATACAACTGCTCACCCTGAAACATGTATTGATCAAATTTGATAGCCTCGCTACCTGAGTATCTGTTTTCGGGTCTGCAATTGACTAGGACAACAAGTGCTAATCCTAAAACAATAAATTTCATTATTTTCTTCGCTTTAACTCTTCGAGTAAAAGATCAATGTCGGACAACAAAATGTCGACTTGTTCTTCCATTGTACCATCATAAACCCCTCTAATTCGCCTTTGGTCATCTATAAGCAAAAAGGCTCCACTGTGGATGTATCCTCCTGGTGCCTCGCTGTCTTCTCCTGCTGTTACCATATAACTCTTTTCGCCAATATGATAGATTGTATCCTCATCTCCGGTTACAAAATGCCACTTAGAACTTTTCACACCGAGTGCCTCTGCGTATTCATTCAATACTTCTACGTTGTCGTGTGTAGGATCTATGGTGTGCGATAGAATGGCAACCTCAGGGTTTTCTTCAAATTTCTCATAAATCCGTAACATCTGCTTTTTCATTTTCGGGCAGATTGTTGGACAAGAGGTAAAGAAAAAATCTGATATGTAGATTTGATTTTTGAAGGTTTCATTCGTAATTAATGCACTGTCTTGATCATAGAAAGCAAAGTCTGCAATCATATGGTCTAGTGTGTCCATGACGATTGCCCCTTCCACTTCTTTTTCGACGATTTTTTTTCTTCCCATGATTGGCAATTCATTTTTACCATAAGGCTGACTGCAGTAAGTGGCAAGCAGGGTGGTAGTAATTAGAAGAATAGAGGGTATTACTTTTTTAATCATTTCTAAGTTTTTTATAAATCTTGATGCCAAGCATCAGTAAAATTCCAATAAGAATAATTCCAACGACTCCCCAGATCCAGTTTAATGTGCTTTTCAGAACTACAATAAAGACAATAGCAAAAAGGAATAAAGTAGCAACTTCATTCCAGATTCGAAGTTGAGTAGAGGAGTATTTAAATATCTCTCTTTTCATTTGATTATATAATTTTTGACAAATGAAATGGTAAAGAAAAAGCCCCAATACGAATAGCACTTTGAGGTGAAACCAGGGCATGGTCCAGAAAGCACTCTCAATAGCCAACCAGGTTCCTACGGCCAAAGTAATAATTGCTGAGGGCCATGCTATGATGTACCAGAGTCTGCCTTGCATCAAAAGCATTTGCTTAAGCAGAATAGATTTTTCGGGTTCCACTTTCTGAGAAGCTTCAGTCGCGTAGATGAACAACCTGACCATATAGAATAACCCAGCGAACCAGGTGACAACAAAAATGATGTGAAGGGCTTTTAGATATAAATAGGTCATCGTAATAATATGGGCAAATATAAATGCGATGTGCATAATCCCAATGCTTACCGAAAATTAAAGAAATTTCTATCAGTACATAGAGTAGTGGTAATGGTTCGGGTGGGTGTTAATGTAATTAGTTGGTTAAAATAATAACACCTCAAGGATATGAAGAATAATGGATCAGATATACTTCTAGAATACGGGGAGAAGGTACTTTCCTCGAGTCAAATAGTTTACCAAAAAGATGATTACATCTTTAAAATCAATGAACCTTCGGATTTGATTTATTTCATTGAAAAAGGAAGTGTAAAGTTGGCTAAGGAAGATGAATCTGGTCACGAGGTAGTAAAGTCTATCTTAAGCGAAGGAAGCATATTCGGAGAAATGGCACTGGTAGAACAGGAAAAGAGAGAAGAGTATGCTCGTGTTCTATCCAATGATACAACGGTTCGTGTTTTAGTAGTTCATGAATTGCTGGACGCTGCCAAAACTGATCAGTCTTTGTTTTCGCGAGTATTGAGTCTGATGGGACGTAAGATCGAGAAGTTGGACAAACGCATTGAATCGATTACTTCGAAAGATTCCAGAACAAGAATTGTTGAATTTTTGAAAGAACTTGCAGTTGAGAGTGGCCAGAAAGTGGGTTTTGAAACTTTAATTCAAAATAACTTCACTCATAAAGATATTGCCAATCTAACTGGAACCTCTAGGCAAACTGTAACCACCACTTTGAATCAACTCAAAGAAAAGAATGTAATCAACTTCGACAGAAGGAGAATATTGATTAGAGATGTGGATTTGCTAGTGTAGCAAATCCTACTTTTTCTTGGCTTTCGTAGTCTTCTTTTTTGTAGTAGCTTTTTTCTTTTTGGCAGGCGCATTCTTCTCAATGATAGCTTGTACTTCGTCCAAGCTTAGTGCTGCCGCATCCACCGTTTTAGGAAGTTCTACTTTTACTTTTCCTTTTTTGATGACTGACCTTCCCCAGCGTGCTTTTTCAACTACAATGCCTTCTTCTTCCCAATTGTGAATGACCTTGTCAATTTCTTTTTGAATCTTTTCTTTGATCAATTCAACAATGTCAGCTTCAGATAGATTGTCAAAATCATACCTTTTGTTCACATTGATGAACATCCCGTTCCATTTAATAAATGGACCAAATCGACCTACACCTTTTTGAACAGGCAGATCATCATAATGAGCGATAGGAGCATCCGCTTTTTGTTTAGCTTGTATCAGCTCAATCGCACGATCCAAACTTAAAGTTAATGGGTCTTCATCTTTTCCTATAGAGATATACTTGTCATCATGCTTAACGTAAGGGCCAAATCTACCGATGGCAATTGTAATGACCTTGTCTTCATATTCACCCACTTCACGTGGCAATTTGAATAGTTCCAAGGCATCTTCCAAAGTAATGTTATCCAAAAATTGGCCCTTTCTTAGACTTGCATATTTAGGCTTTTCAGCATTTTCATCCTCACTGGTTTCGCCCATTTGTACCATAGCACCAAAGCGCCCCATTCTGGCAATGATAGGCTTGCCGGTTGCCGGATCGTTACCCAATTCTCTTACTTTGCCAATTTCTGAACGCTCTATTTGCTCTGTGTCTTCTACAGTTTTGTGAAAACCGCCATAGAACGATTCTATCATCGCATTCCAGGTCTTCTGACCATGAGCGATCTCATCGAATTCTTTTTCTACGTTGGCCGTAAAAGAATAGTCAATCACGTTCGGGAAATAATCCACCAAGAAGTCATTTACAATCATGGCAATGTTCGTAGGGAAGAGCTTGTTCTTTTCCGCACCTGTGATTTCAGTTTTTTCGCTAATCACCACTTCACCATCTTCTAGAATGATTTCGCTGTATTTTCTTTCATGACCATCTCGAGCTTCTTTTACCACATATTCTCTTTTCTGAATGGTAGAAATGGTAGGCGCATAGGTCGATGGACGACCAATGCCCATCTCTTCTAGTTTCTTCACCAAACTGGCTTCAGTGTATCTGGCAGCATGTCGACTAAATCCTTCGCGAGCTTTGAGTTGTTTTAAATCCAAGGGTTGTCCTATAGATAATGGAGGCAACATGCCTTTGCTTTCTTCTTCTCCGTTTTCGTCGTCGGTTGACTCAGTATATACTTTTAAGAATCCCTCGAATTTCACTACTTCACCAGAAGCGGTTAGATTTTCATTTCTTGTAGAGATGCCGATGGTGGCCACTGTTTTTTCTATTTCAGCTTCCGCCATTTGAGAGGCGATGGCTCTTTTCCAGATCAACTCATACAATCTTCTTTCGCTTTCATCATTGCCCGCATGCTTTTCTGAAAAGTTAGTTGGTCGGATGGCTTCATGTGCCTCTTGTGCTGAAGCATTTTTGGTTTTGAATTTTCTAGTCTTTACAAAGTTGTCTCCATAGCTAGAAGCAATTTCTTTTTTCGCACCAGCAATAGCTTCATCAGACAGATTCAAAGAATCCGTTCTCATATAAGAGATCTTACCTGCTTCATATAGTTTTTGTGCCACGCTCATAGTACGAGAAACTGAAAATCCAATTTTTCTACTGGCTTCTTGCTGTAGGGTAGAAGTGGTAAATGGTGGCGCTGGTGATTTTTTACCTGGCTTCTTCTCTAGGTTTTTAATGTCGTACGAGGCATTGACACAATCGCTCACAAATGCTTCTGCTTCCTCTTTGGTTTTAAATTTGGAAGGCAATTCTGCATTCAATACTTTGCCTTTCTCCAACGAGAATTCAGCAGTTACCTTAAAAGAAGAAACCGCCTTATGTTCTGCGATTTCTCTTTCTCTATCAACTACAAGTCTAACAGCCACTGATTGCACACGTCCAGCTGAAAGGCCAGTTTTTATTTTTTTCCAAAGGATAGGAGAAAGTTCAAACCCTACCAATCGGTCCAGTACCCTTCTTGCTTGCTGGGCATTTACTAAATCTACATTTAAAGTCCTTGGATTATTGATGGCATTGCTGATCGCATTTTTTGTAATCTCGTGGAAGACAATCCTTTTGGTTTTGGATTCATCCAGTTTCAAAGCCTCTTGCAAGTGCCAAGAAATCGCCTCTCCTTCGCGGTCATCATCACTCGCGAGGTAGATGGTCTCTGCATCCTTGGCTAATTTTTTTAAGTCTCGTATGACTTCCTTTTTGTCTTTCGAAACTTCGTAGGTGGGTTGAAATCCGTTTTCTATATCTATGGCGTTATTACCCTTTTGCAGGTCTCGAACATGACCATAGCTCGAAGCTACTTTATAATCTTTTCCCAAATACCCCTCAATCGTTTTCGCCTTGGCGGGCGACTCCACTATTACCAGATTCTTCGACATAGAATTTGAAATTAATTCCTAAAAGCGTCAAAGATGATTAAAAAAAATTGATTTTAGCAAATACGAAATTTAGATTTCTAAATAAATTGCTCAATTGTAATACGGATTACATCACATGAACAAAGAACTTTTTCTAGTAAGACACGCCGAAGCGGACTCCACAAATTTCGATATCAAGGATATTGAAAGGCCGCTGACCTCAGACGGTGAGATAGATGCATCGAAATTGGGTAAAACCATGGCTGAGTTATTAGGGACGCCGGATTTGATCCTATCCAGTACAGCTATTCGAACGCGTAGAACTACTGCTTTGCTTGCGGAGCAATTGGGATATGATCCGATGAATGTAGGTTTTATGGAAGATCTTTATGAGTCATCAACTCGCATATTGTTGAGGGTAATTAACGAGCTGGAAGAAAAAAATAACAAAGTGATTATTGTGGCACACAATCCAGCCATTACTTATTTAGCGGAGTATGTGAGTGGTGCTGTGATAGGAAATGTTTCTCCAGCAGGGTTGGTTCATTTGAAATTTAAAGATTCTTGGGCAGAGGTGTCTCAAAATAACATGGAGTTGGTGAAGTATCATAAACCAGTTCGTCCAGCGCAGACTTAATTCTATGTCTAGCTCATCTAACTATGATCCAAGTGCCGTTGGGGTGAAAGGTTCCATATTCGGTTTGCCATTTCTTGAAGGAGATTCTCGTATAGTTATAGTGCCAGTGCCATGGGATACTACGGTTTCGTATTCGGCAGGTACAGCTGATGGTCCCCAAGCCATTTTGAATGCTTCCGCGCAATTGGATTTGGAGGTGGTCGGAAGAGAATCAACCTGGAGGCAGGGGATTTGGATGGAGCCGATTGATAAGAATATTAGAGCCAAGAGTCAAGAGTTGAGACAAATGGCCGAACCGTATATAGAGACTCTGGAAGCAGGTCGAACGCATCCAGAAGCCAACGAGGTAATTGCAGCTGTCAATAAAGGTACAACGACTCTCAAAAATCAACTAAAAAGTAAAACGCTTGCCTTTTTAAATAAGGAAAAGGTTGTCGGACTACTTGGTGGTGACCATAGTACACCGCTTGGATATTTAGAAGCCCTTAGTGAAAAGTATGATGATTTTGGGGTCCTACAAATCGATGCACACATGGATTTACGTAAAGCCTATGAGGGATTTGAACATTCACATGCTTCGATCATGTATAACGCTTTGAAATTGCCTTCCATTTCTAAATTGGTGCAGGTCGGTATTAGGGATTTTTGTGAGGAGGAATTGGCTGTAGCCAATGCAGATCAAAGAGTGGCTGTGTATTTCGATCAGGAACTCAAATGGCAACAATTTGAAGGTGCTAACTGGCAGTCCTTATGCAAGGAAATAGTAACTCAGCTTCCAGATAAAGTTTACATCAGCTTTGATATCGATGGACTTCAGCCTTCACTCTGTCCTGGAACTGGCACGCCTGTGCCCGGAGGATTGTCGTTTGAAGAATCGGTTTATTTGATCAATCAAGTGAAAGCCTCGGGGCGACAAATAATTGGCTTTGATCTATGTGAAGTAGCACCTCAAACTGGTGATAAGGAATGGAACGCTAATGTAGGAGCAAGGATGCTATATGCGCTTTGTGGGGTGGTTTAGTTTTATTTTTCAATGTAAGTTTTCAAAGAGTCCACATAAATCATATTCTTCAAATGCGTGTTCTCATGAATCATATTTATGGATTCGTCATAGAAGGAGAGTAATAAAGTCTCATGACCGTATAGCTGATACATTTGTAGCTGAAAAAGTATAAGGGTTAAATCTATTTCTTCCATTCTGTGGGCATCCTTACTGAAATAGGTATCCATTATTTTTGGAATCGTCTCATCTGTAAGTGTTTCTTGAAAATCATAGGCTTTGGTGATTGACTGCAGTAACTCATAATCAAACTCTGAAAAAATACCAGTTTCTTTGGCTGCTTCCCAAGCACTACTGATTAACATAGAGTTAATCAAACCGCCATTCTCTATGAGTAGATTCATATTGAAAAAATCACTTTGCTTTAATTTTAGTTCCAGTTCAGGTTTTAAACCGCTGGAAAGACTGTCCAGTCTTGCAATAATTGCAGCATGTTGTTCATTCCACCGTTTTATTGTCCAATAATTCCGATAGAGCTCTTTGTGTATGCTTTCAATAGCGATCTCTTTCTTTTGATTGGTTTTATGATTCTCTGCGGTCTTATTGATGAAGAGTGCAAACAAGACACTGAAGATTATTAATACCCCTTCTCTAATGTGTTTCCCGAAGTGCTTTTTAGCCAAAACGATTGTATAGTTAGTTGGTAGTTAAAAGTAGGGAAAATTTATGAAATTGATCAGAGTCGCTAGAATAGGACTCAGATGCATTTGCAGCGTCCTCAATGTCTTTTGGAAGAGAGACTGATCGTGTTCTTTCGTGCACTCGTTGCGGGATCTGTTGCAAAAAAAATGTAGCTCTATCAGTAAAGGATGCTGCAACAGGTGCGGCATGACGGGTTAAACTTAATTCTTGAAAACCTGGACAGGTGCTGTCTCAGAAATTAAATATTTTTTTTGATTGCTTGTGAGTTCGCAGAGGCTTCGGGTGCGCCGAACTTCTAACTTCCGATAGACCTTTTTGTTGAACAGGAATTTACTTCCAGTTTCTACTTCTCGGAGTAGGAGGCCAATTTTGTTTTCGTCGTGATTGCGGAGAGCCACAAATAAAGCTTTGTCAGAGGTGCTTGTCGCTTTTGGATTTTTCATGTGCCTTGCTAGTGGCCCCAGCACGTCCATCGGAAATATGTCTTCTCGTAGCATAGGCAGCATCAGCTTCTTGAATTGCAGCTTCCATTCTTGTCCATGTGGCGATACGCTTCGCATATGCTTTTCATAGGTAAACAGATGGGCTACTTCATGGATGTAAGTCACCAAAAAGGCATAAGGATTCAAGTCATGATTGATGGATATGGTATGTGAGTGGGTCGCAGGGTCGTAGCGATAATCGCCATACTTGGATTGCCGTTTCCGAGTGATCCGAAAATTGAATCCCAATTCACTCCAAAGTGAGAAACAATAGTCCACTGCTTTTTCAGGTAGGTGGTTTTCAAACAGTCTGCGATGCTTGGCTTCTGACAATCTTATTTCTGTCTAAAGTAGATTTTAATTGGTACACCACGGAAATCGAAATGAGAGCGTAGTTTGTTCGTCAGAAACCTTTCGTAAGGTTCTTTGATGTACTGTGGTAGATTACAGAAGAAAGCAAATGATGGCGTTCTTGTTGGTAACTGTGTTACGTATTTGATTTTGATGTGCTTGCCTTTAAGGGCTGGCGGCGGATAGTGCTCTATCTCGGAGAGCATAGCATCATTCAGCTCAGAAGTCGTGATTCTTCTGGTTCTATTGGTGTTGACTTCAATAGCCAACTCGATGGCCTGGAAGATTCTTTGTTTTTCGGTAACCGAAGTGAATATGATAGGAATGTAAGAAAGCGGATTGCCCAGTTTCTCCTGAATCTCTTTTTTGAAGTTATCAGTCGTCTTATTGTCCTTGTCCTTGATCAAATCCCACTTATTTACCATGATCATGATCCCCTTCTTGTACTTGTCTGCCAGTGTAATGATATTCATGTCCTGAGCTTCAAAGCCGCGCTCAGCATCAATCATTACGATGCAGACGTCGCTGTCTTGAAGAGATTGAATAGCACGCAGCACAGAATAAAATTCAATGTCTTCTTTAACCTTAGCTTTTTTTCTAATCCCTGCAGTATCGGTAAGGATAAAGTCTTTGCCAAACAGTTTGTAGCGTGTATTGATAGCATCTCTGGTAGTGCCGGCAATATCGGTAACGATCGAACGATCTTTGCCGAGCAGGGCGTTAAGGAATGAAGATTTACCCGCATTAGGTCTGCCTAAAATAGAGATTCTCGGCACTCCTTCTTCGGGGTTCTCTACATCGCTATCTTCGAAATGTTCAACTACAGCGTCGAGCAAATCGCCTGTTCCAGATCCGCTGGTGGAAGCAATGACATGGATATCACTTTCTAAACCGAGGCCGTAAAATTCATTGGACATCAAAGTCAAATCTGGATTGTCAGCCTTGTTGGCTACAACAAACACAGGTTTTTTCAATTCTCTAAGGATATTGGCGAAGTCCTTATCCATATCGGTCATGCCATCATGACAATCTACCATGAATAGAATAACACTTGCTTCATCTAGAGCCAGTTTCACCTGATCCCTAATGGCCTCTTCAAATATATCGTCTGAGCCAGTTACGTATCCGCCTGTATCGATCACTGTAAAGTACTTGCCATTCCATTGGCCAAAGCCATAGTGACGATCACGTGTAACCCCACTTTCATCATCCATGATGGCTTTTTTCCTCTCTACGAGCCTATTGAAAAGTGTAGATTTTCCCACATTGGGGCGTCCTGTGATTGCTAGTATATTCGACAAAGCGATTTGATTTTTTTGAAGTCGCAAATTTAGACATAATAAGGTATATCCTGTGGATTGAATGCATTTTTCAACAAGGAAAAGGTAGCTAACATTGACACAAGTATAAATTACGATTTTTGATAAGCAACTTACGATTATTTAAGACTGCATGATGTTGTTATTCTTTATTAGTAATTCTGAATTCGTCAATCCATTAACAATTATTATCAATTGAGTTAATATTTTAAATTCTATGTTTATAATTCAACAGAACTCGATTTGAAAAGCCAAAGTCTTTATAGATTTGTCATATTAGAATAGTGAAACTCCATGTCGGTAGAAGAGGCAAAAAAAGAAATAGCATCCCTTAGCGAACAGATCAATTATCATAACCAGAAATATTATCAGGAGAGTGTTTCTGAGATTTCGGATTTTGAATTTGATCAATTGTTGAGCCGCCTGATTCAGCTGGAAACAGAATTCCCTGATCTTAAAAAAACCGATTCGCCATCACAGCGTGTGGGAGGGACAATCACAAAGAATTTTGAAACGGTAGCTCATAAGTTCCCGATGCTTTCTTTGGCAAATACCTATTCGCCGGAGGAATTAAAAGATTTTGACGGTAGAGTGAGTAAAGGATTAGAAGGTGAAGCCTTCGAGTATGTGTGCGAATTGAAATTTGATGGCGTGGCGCTGAGCTTGACTTATGAAAATGGAGAACTCCTTAGGGCAGTGACGAGAGGGGATGGTTCAAAAGGTGATAACGTGACCGCCAATGCGAAGACCATTAGATCTATTCCGTTAAAACTGCAAGGATCCGACTATCCCGAAAACTTTGAAGTCAGGGGAGAGGTGTTTATGCCCAACTCTGTTTTTCAAGACCTCAATAAACAAAAAATCGCAGACGGGGAAGAACCTTTGGCTAACCCACGAAATACGGCATCTGGCACTTTGAAAATGCAAGATTCGTCGGTAGTCGCTGCTCGAAAACTGGACTGCTACCTATACAGCTTGATGACCGATCGGAATGAGGTACCAACCCACTTTGATGCGGTGGAATCGTTGACCAAGTGGGGGTTTAACGTTTCTCCTACTTATAAAAAATGCAAAGACATTGACGAGGTATTGACTTATATCCAGCATTGGGAAGAGAAGCGACATGAGTTGCCTGTGGAGACTGATGGTATCGTTATCAAAGTAAATAGCCTTAAGCAGCAAAACGATTTAGGCTTTACAGCCAAAAACCCTAGATGGGCTATTGCTTATAAATACAAGGCTGAAAGTGCTATTACTCGCTTAAATGGAGTGACCTATCAGGTAGGTCGTACTGGGTCAGTGACTCCTGTCGCTGAATTGGAACCAGTACTTTTAGCTGGAACAACTGTAAAAAGGGCTTCCTTGCACAACGCCAATGAGATCCAACGCTTAGGTGTCAGGATAGGGGATCAGGTGCACGTAGAAAAAGGTGGAGAAATCATTCCTAAAATTACTGGTGTTGATTTGGCACTTCGGCCTAAAGATTCGGAGGAGCTGCATTACATCGAAAATTGTCCAGAATGTGAGACACCCTTAGTTAGGTATGAAGGCGAAGCCAATCATTACTGTCCTAACATAGAAGGCTGTCCACCGCAGATCAAAGGACGTATAGAGCATTTCATCCATCGTAAAGCTATGGACATAGATTCTATGGGAGAGCAGACAATTAAAGTGCTGTTTGAGAAGGGGTTGCTCAATAATATCTCAGATTTGTATGATTTAAAATATGAAGACCTGATTGATTTGGAAGGTTTTCAGGATTTGAGCGTAAAGAATCTATTGAAAGGAATTGAAGCCTCTAAACAGGTGCCTTTCGAACAAGTATTGTTCGGGATGGGGATTCGATTTGTAGGCAAAACGGTGGCGGAAAAATTAGCCATCCATTTTAAAAACATGGAGGCGTTGATGGTAGCTGATTTTGAAGCATTAGTAACAGTGCCTGAGATTGGTGATCGTATAGCAGAAAGTTTGATTCAGTATTTTGCTAAGGAAGAAAACAGAGTGCTGGTTCAAAAGTTGAAATCTGCAGGGCTCAATTTTGAAATTGATGAAAGTCAATTTCAAACCAGTAGCGATGTACTTGGAGGAAAGACGTTCGTGATCTCAGGAGTATTTGAGAAGTATGGACGGGATGAGCTCAAAGGCATAATAAAAGACCATGGAGGTAAAGTAGTGAGCTCTATCTCAGGCAAGCTGGATTATTTGGTTGCCGGGGATAAGATGGGACCAGCAAAACTTGAAAAGGCTGAAAAACTCAACATCAACATCGTATCCGAATCTGATTTCGATCAGATGATCAATTGATACTCAGAAAATGATAGGAAAATTATTAATCAAAATAAAAACTGCCTTAGCGCTGAAGAAAAATGACGCGATTCGTGTTTCTGATGCCTATAAAGAAGCTAAAAAAATTGGTCTGCTGTATACTTTAGATGATAACCGCCCACAGGATCGGTTAGAGGAACTTATCGGTAAGTTTGAATCCGATGGAAAGGAAGTAAGTACCATGTCATTTATTCCTGTCGCTGCTAAGCGCCCGGATCCTGATTATGCTTTTTTCAATGAAAAGGATCTAAACTCAAAAGGCAATTGGTCGAAAGAAGCAGTGTCTGGTTTTAGAAATGAGCCTTTCGATTTTTTGGTGAGCCTGGATTGGAATCAGAATAAATACACACAGAATATATTGGCAGGATCAAAGGCGAAATGCCGGGTAGGTAGATATGAAGAAGGCAAGGATCAATATTTTGAAATGATGATTAACCCAAATGATGATAAATATGCGTCTTATCTCACGCAAGTGTATCACTATTTAACAAATGTAAGAAATGGATAAATTTAGAGGGACAGGAGTGGCGTTAGTGACGCCTTTTAAAGAAGACTTGAGTGTAGATTATGATGCGCTCGAAAGGTTGGTTAATCATGTGAGTGAGGGAGGGGTAGACTACTTGGTAGTGATGGGTACCACGGCTGAATCTCCCACTTTGACTGGGAAAGAGAAGTTAGAAGTTCTAAGATTTGTAATAGCTAAGAACACTAAAAAATTACCTATTGTATATGGTTTGGGTGGAAATGATACGCAGGCCTTGGTGAATAAATTCAAGAATTTTGATATTAAAGTGGACGCTTTTCTGGTGGTATGCCCATTTTATAACAAACCATCACAAAGAGGTTTACAACTGCACTATGAAGCTATCGCAGATGTAGCACCAAAACCGATCATATTGTATAATGTACCTAAAAGGACCTCAGTGAATATGGTGACAAAGACTGTGATCGCTTTGGCTCAACATCCTAATATCATTGGTATTAAAGAGGCGTCAGGAGATACGGTCGTTCAGGCCGAGGAGATTGCAAGGAAGATGCCTGATGATTTTATCCTGACTTCAGGAGATGATGATTTGATCACACCGTTTATCAAGTGTGGAGGTCATGGAGTTATTTCTGTGATCGCAAATGCTCTCCCTGGTCATACATCGGATTTGGTGAATGCTGCTTTGGCAGGAGATTTTTCTAAGTCAAAAGTGATGGCTAATGATATGGAAGAGATGTTGAAGTTAATATTCTCTGAAGGAAATCCTACAGGTGTAAAAGCACTTTTACAGCTCATGGAAATTGGTAATAGTAAACTAAGACTGCCATTAGTAGAGGCGAGTGAAACGCTGAGACAACAGATCGCCGAGGAGTATAAAATATTGGACACAAAAAAAGGGATGATTTAATCATCCCTTCTTGTTTCTTATTAATCAGTGGATTAACCTTTGTTCTTGATGTCTTGAACTTCGATTCTGATTTCTTGAGCAAGGTTCTTAAGCTCCTGCATTCCTTTTCTTACTCTAGTACCTGCAGCTTGGTTCTTTTTGTCGTAGAATTTTTCAAAATCTCCCTCTAAAGAAGCGATAAGGTCTCTAACTTCATTAAATCTTTTCATATTGTTTTACTATTTAAGGTTATTGAATATTAAACAAGAGTTGGCAATTTATACTAAAAAACCATAAATCAATGGCGTAGGCCATGTTTTTTAATATTTTTTTAAGTTATGCCAATTGTGATATTTCTGCGTCTCTATACACGCCCGCATCTAGCTTTTCTTTAATCGCCTCGAATACAGTAATTGTTTCGTTCACGTCGTCCAAACTATGTGCAGCTGTTGGTATAATTCTGAGCATGATAACACCCTTAGGTACAACAGGATACACAATCATAGAACAGAAAATACTGTAGTTGTTTCTAAGATCAGTAATCATGTTAGCCGCCTCTTTCCATCCACCATTCAAAAGAACAGGGGTAACAGGAGACTGAGTTTTACCTAAGTTGAAGCCTTTTTCTTTTAGGCCTGATTGGATCGCATTAACGATAGTCCAAAGCTTGTCCTTCATTTCAGGACGAGTTTTCAGAAGCTCTAATCTTTTTAAGGCACCAATTACCAACGGCATTGGAAGTGACTTAGCAAAGATCTGAGATCTTACATTGTATTTTAAGAATTCGATCACATTCTTATCACCCGCAACGAAAGCGCCAATGCTTGCCATTGATTTTGCGAAAGTAGAGAAGTAAAGATCGATTCCATCCTGACAACCTTGCTCTTCACCAGTTCCAGCACCAGTTTTACCCATAGTACCGAATCCATGTGCGTCATCTACAAGGAGTCTGAATTCAAATTTCTTTTTAAGTTCGATTACGCCAGCCAGGTTGCCCATGCTACCAGACATGCCGAAAACACCTTCTGTGATTACTAAAACACCACCGCCGTTTTCTTTGGCTAGTTTTTCAGCTCTCACGAGTTGCTTTTCTAAGCTCTCCATGTCATTATGGAGATATACAAATCTTTTACCTACATGAAGTCTCAATCCATCAATGATAGATGCATGACATTCAGCATCGTAAACTACAACGTCTTTTCTATTTACCACAGCATCAATGATGGACATAATGCCCTGATAACCATAGTTAAGCAACTGACAAGATTCCTTCATTACGAAATCACCTAGTTCTTGCTCTAATTGCTCATGATATTTTGTGTTGCCAGTCATCATTCTGGCACCCATAGGATAGGCTAGTCCCCAATCTTCAGTAGCTTTAGTATCAGCTTCTCTTACCTCTGGCATATTTCCTAACCCCAGGTAGTTGTTCAAACTCCAGGTTAAGACCTCTTTACCTCTGAACTGCATACGAGGAGCGATTGGTCCTTCCAACTTTGGAAACATGTAAAAGTTTGTGTTATCCATGTCGGAGTGCTGACCTAGAGGGCCTCTATCCTCATTAAATTTTTCAAATAAATCCATTAATTTGCTTTGATTTAATGCAACAATGCTGTTTTTAAAACGAGTGCAAAGTTAACATTTCTGCTAACATTTACGCAATATTATTTGATATTCCCGATAGCAATTTCTTTGCCAATATTTCATCTATATTCGCTACTAGATAGTTGATTCGAACAATACTTTACCCCAAATGAAGAATATTAAGAAGATATTAATCGCTAATCGAGGTGAAATTGCGATTAGAGTGATTCGTTCTGCGAAAGAGATGGGAATAGCCACTGTCGCTGTTTTTAGTGAGGCAGACCGACTAGCCCCTCATGTGAAACTAGCTGACGAAGCGGTTTGTATAGGCCCGGCTGCTTCATCGCAGTCTTACTTAGTAATAGATAAGATCATTCAAGTCTGTAAGGATTTGAATGTGGATGCGGTTCATCCGGGATACGGATTCTTGTCAGAGAATGCAGAATTTGCCAGACAACTCAAAAAATCTAACATTACTTTAATAGGCCCGTCAGCCGAATCCATGGAAGTGATGGGAGATAAATTGGCTGCTAAGCAGGCGGTCGCAACTTATAATATCCCAATGGTGCCAGGTATTAATGAGGCTATCGAGGATTTGGAATTGGCCAAAAAAGTGGCCGATGAAATTGGCTATCCAGTCTTGATCAAAGCAAGTGCTGGTGGTGGAGGTAAAGGTATGCGAGTGGTAGAATCTCCAGAAGGACTTGAAGAAGGAATGACTCGCGCCATAAGTGAAGCAAAATCAGCCTTTGGCGATGGGTCAGTGTTTATAGAAAAGTACATTGGTTCTCCTAGACACATTGAAGTTCAAGTTCTTGGAGATGAGCATGGTAATATTTTGCACCTGTTCGAAAGAGAATGTAGTATTCAGCGTCGTCATCAAAAAGTGATAGAAGAAGCACCTTCTTCTATATTCAATGAGGAAAAAAGAAAGGCCATTGGAGAAACAGCTATCAATGTAGCTCGTGCTTGCAATTATGTTGGTGCAGGAACGGTTGAGTTTATTGTGGATGAAAATCACGATTTCTTCTTTTTGGAAATGAACACCAGACTGCAGGTGGAGCATTGTGTGACCGAGGAAATTACAGGAATTGATTTGGTGAAAGAACAAATCAAAGTGGCGAGAGGTGAGAAAATTAGTTTCGCTCAAGAAGACTTAGAAATAAATGGCCATGCGTTGGAAGTACGTGTATATGCTGAAAATCCTAAGAACAACTTTCTGCCAGATATTGGTAAGCTAATCACCTACAAAAGACCTCAAGGGCCGGGTGTTCGTATCGATGATGGCTATGAAGAAGGTATGGATATCCCTATCCATTATGATCCTATGATTGGAAAACTCATCACTAAAGGAGCGACCAGAAAGGAGGCGATAGATCGTATGACTCGAGCCATTGATGAATTCCAGATCAATGGTATTGAGACCACTTTGTCATTTTGCAAATATGCCATCAATCATGAGGCATTTGTGAGCGGGGACTTTGATACCAAGTTTGTTGACAATCATTTTACTCCTGATGTTCTGGATGGGAATGATGAAGAGGAGGAAAAAATAGCCGCTGTGATGGCAGTTATGGCTTTGGCTGAAACAAATCCTGCTGCAAAGAGTACCAATAAGAGTTCAAAGCAATGGAAGGCAAGAAACACCTACCGTTAATTATTGGTCTAGAACTCTATGGCGGAAATAAAACCATTACGCGCCTGGCGCTATAATGAAAAACTAGGAGAGGGTATCGATGAGTTGACTTCTCCTTTGTTTGATGTGGTATCTGAAAAATACCGCGAAAAGCTATATCAAAACGAATTTAATAGTATTCATATATCAGTTCCTAAGGAAGGTCCTGATGGTGAATTGTTGGATAGGAGGATTGAAGACTGGAAATCCAAAGGAATAATCGTTCAAGATAAGACCCCTGCTATATATGTCTACTATCAGTACTTCAAATTACCAGGAGATAACAAGGAGTATTGCCGAAAAGGCTTTATATGTAATATAAAACTCTATGATTGGGATGAAAAGGTATTACTCAGGCATGAGGATACCATGCCTCATTCAGTTGATGATCGTAAAAAACTTCTGGAACATACTCAGCTTCACGTAAGTCCAACACATGGGCTATATACTGATCCGACAAATAGTATTGAAAAATACATGGATGATACAGTGGCTTCTCCCTTGTATGATTGTGAGGATTATCAGGGGGTTAGAGATGTGCTCGGGGTAATACATGATTATAAAATTATTCAGGAGATTATGAGCTTGTTGAAAAACAAGCAAGTGGTCTTAGCAGATGGACATCATAGATACCAAGGGGCGTTGGCCTATCTTCATGAACAGCGAGAAAACAATTCATCGCATACTGGAGAAGAGCCTTATAATTATCATACGATGTATCTGACCAATATGGAGTCAGATGACCTTCGGATATTCCCAACACATCGTTTGATTAGAAAAATCAAAAAATTTGATCCAGACACGTTTTTAGAAAAACTCTCAGAGTATTTTCTGATTCGATCGTTGGATAATGAAGAGGATGTTTCTGAAGTGATTTCTGGAAAAAAATGGGCTTTTGGTTTAATGATGGGAGAGGAGGTTTATAAAATCAGGTTGCGCCAAGAAAAATATTACGAAATAGAATGGGAGATACCTGATGTGGTTAAGCAATTAGATGTCACCATACTTCATTACTTTATAATGGAGAAAGTTTTGGGTATCAAAAAAGAAAAGCAGCCAAGCTCAAAAAAAATTCGTTTTGAACGCAGCATGTCAACCTGTATAAAAAAGGCAATTTCAGAAAAAGTTCAAGCCGCTATTATTACACAAGAGATACCGATGCAAACCGTAAAGGATGTTTGCTTCTCTGGGTTTACGTTACCCCAAAAATCAACTTATTTTTACCCCAAGGTGATTTGTGGTTATCTATTTGGATCAATTAAACCAGAAGACAATAATGAAAAAATTGATCGTAGCTTCTAATTCCGCACGTCGGCAACAGTTGATGAAAGATGCCGGCTTTGAATTTGAAGTGCACGTATTGGATGTAGATGAAACACTGGGAGGTGATGTTTCGAATGAATCTGCTGCTGAGTATTTAGCCGAGAAAAAGAATAAAGCCTACCGTGCTATTTTCAGGGATGAGGTGATCCTTACTTCAGATACAGTGGTAATCTCTAATGATGAAATTTTGGGTAAGCCTTTGGATGACAAAGATGCTTTTAGAATGATCGCTTCTATGTCTGGAAAATCTCATGAAGTGATTTCTGGTGTGTGCATTTCTAGTCCCGATCATAAGATGAGTTTTAGTGATGTGACCAAAGTTCAATTTGAAGACCTTTCACCGGCCGAAATAGAGCATTATATAAAAAACTACCAGCCTTTTGATAAAGCTGGTAGCTATGGTATTCAGGAGTGGATGGGTATGATTGGAATTCAATCGATCCAAGGCTCCTTTTATAATGTCATGGGCTTACCCATCAATCGAGTATATCAGGTGTTGAGATCTGAATTTGGAGTATCTCCTTTTTAAAATCTGAAAAGACGACCGGCCTCTCCCCAAGGAATTCTTGAAAGCATAAGGACAAGAGCAATGGAGAAAAATATCAGTTGAGCTTTGAATTTTTCTGGATCTGATTCAGCTCTTTTTGCCTTTGCCTTTCCAATGGAAGCTGCTGCGATGGCCAAAACCATTACGAAGGCATGTTCTACTGCCCAGAATCTAAGCGTGGCATTTTTCATTACAGATTCAGATCCGCCAAAAGCTTGATAAGCAAATGGGCTAATGAAATAAAGAATCAATCCTAGAACGAAAGTTAGGTGCAGGCAGCCAACAAATGCTCCAGCCAATCCTTTTTCAGCTTTGCCATACGAGATGGATCCACTTTTACCAACAAAAGATTTATAAATATTGATCAGGGCAAGAATTAGAACTACCCATCTCAACCAGGAGTGTGCGAATAAAAGTACGTTGTACATAGTGTTGAATTTCTAGTGAAGTTGCTAAGGTAATACAGGCATAAAAAAACCCTGACGATTTCGACAGGGTTTCTTGCTCTTAGAGATAAATAAATTATCTCTTGTTGATATCTACATATGGTCTTTCAGTTTCACCAACATATACTTGTCTTGGTCTACCGATAGGCTCATTATTTTCTCTCATTTCTTTCCACTGAGCAATCCAACCTGGAAGTCTACCCAATGCAAACATTACAGTAAACATTTCAGTAGGGATACCAAGTGCTCTGTAGATAATACCAGAATAGAAATCTACGTTAGGGTAGAGGTTTCTCTCTACGAAATATGGGTCCTTCAAGGCTACTTCTTCTAGTCCCTTAGCGATATCCAAAACAGGATCTACTACACCTAGCTTATCCAATACATCGTCAGCAGCTTTCTTTATGATTTTAGCTCTAGGGTCAAAGTTTTTGTACACTCTGTGTCCAAAGCCCATCAATCTGAAAGGGTCGTTTTTGTCTTTTGCTTTGTCCATCCACTTCTGGGTGTCGCCTCCATCAGCTTTGATGTTTTCCAGCATTTCAATCACTGCTTGGTTTGCGCCGCCATGTAGAGGACCCCAAAGTGCGTTGATGCCTGCAGACAAAGAAACATACAAACTAGCTTGTGATGATCCTACAATTCTTACAGTGGACGTAGAACAGTTTTGTTCATGATCAGCATGAAGTATCAATAGCTTGTTTAAGGCAGCAGAAACTACAGGATCCACATCATAATCTTGCGATGGCAAGTTGAACATCATGTGAAGGAAGTTGCTGCAGTAATCCAAGTTGTTCTTTGGATACACTACAGGGTGTCCCATTTGGTTTTTATATGCCCATGCAGCGAAAGTTGGCATTTTAGCCAAGATTCTAACGATGCTCATATAAACCGCCTCTTTGGATCTGTTTGGATCTAGGCTCTCTGGATAAAATGCAGTCATCGCAGTTACCAAAGACGAAAGCACACCCATTGGGTGAGAGCTTGCTGGAAATCCATCAAGAATTTTCTTGAAGTCTTCATGTACTAACGTGTGCTGTGTAATATCATCAGTGAATGTTTTGTATTCACTTTCCGTTGGCAATTCACCATAAATCAGCAGGTAAGCCACTTCCAAAAAAGTAGAGTTTTCCGCCAGTTCTTCTATCGAGTATCCACGGTGCCTCAAAATTCCCTTTTCGCCATCCAAAAAGGTAATAGCGCTTTGGGTTGCTCCAGTGTTTTTGTACCCTGGGTCTAGGGTAATCAAACCACTTTGAGCTCTGAGTTGGCCAACATTGATGGCGGTCTCATTTTCGGTACCGGTGATTAATGGAAGTTCAATGCTCTTATCTCCTACTTTGATTTCTGCGGTGTCTTCTGCCATTGATTTATTTTAATTATGTGAAAGGACTAATAAAATTTTACGCGAAAATAGTGAATTATTGCTTCAATTTAAAGCCTAATTATTGTTTAATATCAAAGGAAGGCCTTCATCGCCACCCCCAATCACCACTACTTTCGAATTTGGTGACTTTGATAGTTCAATTGTAGCCTCAATTCCTCTCATTTTCAGTAATTGAGGTGTTAAGCTTGAGTTAACAATTTTATTGGCTGCCGCTTCACCTTCAGCTGCAATTCTCTTTCTTTCTGCTTCACTTTTTTCTTTATCCAGTCTAAACTGATAGGCCAAAGCTTCTTGTTCTTGCTGTAATTTATTTTCAATGGCCTGCTTGATTTGCGCAGGAAGGTTAATTGCTCTTATAAGAAGTGCTTTCATAATGACATTGTTGCCCTCCTGACTTAGCACCTCAGCGGTCTCACTTTTGATTGCATCTTCCACTTCAGATCGCTTGGTAGAGTAGATTTCTTCAGCTGTATATCTTCCCATAACTTGTCTGACTGAAGACCTTACTTCTGGGATTACCAGTCTGCTTATATAGTCTTGTTGAAATGTCTCCTGTATGTATCCAATTCTTGAAGGCATAGGTGTAAATCTGACTGATACATCAACGCTGAGAGACAGTCCATTTTTGTCGAGCACATCCATTCCTTCTTCTACTTTGTTTTCTGAAACATCAAATACATAAACTTTGTTCCAAGGAGCCTTTACATGAAAGCCAGGTCCAATCACATTGTCTTTGTCTAATTTCTCTGCACCAAATTTGTAAAATACAACTGCTCGTTCAGCTGGTCCTAAAGTGTAAAAAAGGCTAGAAGAAAGGCCGACCACTACAAAAAGCGCAAAGGCCGCTACGACTAATAAGGGTAAAAATTTTCTGTTATCCATGTTATTAAGGAATTTTGGTTAATTGAATCTCAAATGTACGATAAAGTTGATTAGGTCTTCTGTTTTTTCTTCTTGGCTGCAGGGAAAAGGATGTTATTTAATATCAATCGATAACCCGGAGAATTCGGATGAAGGTTGAGGTCTGTAGGTTCTTCATTTACTAGATGTTGGTAGTCCTCTGGGTCATGTCCTCCGTAGAATGTCCAGAAACCTTTTCCAAAGACCCCGTGGATATATTTGGCTTCATTGATCGACTTAGTTTCTCCAAGTAGTACCACATCGGATTTTACCAAACGTTTTTTAAAGGCTGTCGTCTGTCCCATAAATCCTTTGATGATGTGCTCATGGTTTTGGGTAAGCATGGTAGGGATAGGATCCCATTTGGCAGAAAATTGGAATAAAGAAAAGTAGTCATTGTCCTCTGTTAACCCTCTTTGATTGGGTTGGGTGTCTATGTTAGAGAATTCATATATATATGGATTGCGTTCTAGCATAAAGTCCTTGAATGCAAAAGTTTTATCAAAGTTCAATTTGTTTTGAGCTTGGGGATCTGCAGGATCACCATCAAACATACTTTCACAAATGTCTACGCCCTCTGCTGATAGCGCAATGTCATAGGTGTCTGTGGCGGAGCACATGGCAAATAAGAAACCGCCACTTGCTACATAGGATTGTATTTTTTTTACAATACCCAGTTTCAGGTGAGAAACCTTTGAAAATCCATGTTTTCTGGCAGATTCTTCATATTCACGCTGTTGTTGTTGGTACCAGGGATAGTGTTGATAGACACGATAGAAACGGCCATACTGACCTGTAAAGTCCTCATGGTGAAGGTGTAGCCAGTCATATTTCGGCAATTCGTCATACATTAGTTCATCATCAAAAACCACGTCGTATGGAATTTCTGCATAGGTTAATACCAAGGTCACCGCATCATCCCAAGGCTGCTTACTTTTCGGTGAGTAGACAGCTATTTTAGGGTATTTTTCCAACTTCATAGCATCCATATTGGATGATGGACTGGCAATTTCACTGAGAATTCCATTGGCTTGTGCATCAGAAATTACCAGATAGCTTACCCCTCTAATGATCAGTTCATTCTCAAAATTTTGATAATACTTAAACATAAAGGCGCCGCCCTTATAGTTTAGAAGCCAATCGACTTCGATTTCATTTTGAAGTACCCAATAGGCAATTCCGTAAGCTTTTAGGTGATTGGCCTGCGTATTGTCCATGGGGAGTAGGATGTGAGACCCCTTGAGCCCGAATGAAATCACCAGAAAGAACAAAACCAAACCTTTACGCATATCCATCATATTTGAATGCCAATTTACTAACTCTAGGTTTTTTTAAACTGAACTTTCAATTATTAGTTGTCTTGTTGTAATAAATTGCCATGACATACGTCTAAATTCAGAAGCGTTTGTCTATGAATCTAATCGAAAACATCCGGGAAGCCGTTAAGTCAATTTTAGCCAATAAACTCAGAACGGTATTAACTGCAGCCATTATTGCTATTGGTATTACTTCATTAGTTGGAATTCTCACTGCTATTGACGGTATTCAAAATTCTATTAATGATAGTTTCTCCAATCTTGGGTCGAATACTTTTGTTGTTGAAGATATTCGAGAAGAAAGAGGGAAGAAGGCAGGGAAAGCTCAAAAGAGTTATCCACCATTGACTTTTGATGAAGTGTCTCAGTTTGTACGGAATTACAAAGTAGGTGAGGTAACGGCTTTATATACCAGTGTTACTCGCTTTGCTGAAATAAAATACGAATCAGAAGTTACCAACCCAAATTTTGCAGTGATTGGAGGTGACCTTAATTACTTGTATGTAGAAGGCTATGATTTGGAAGATGGACGAAGTATTTCCGCATTTGAACATCAAAATGGGTCTAATGTAGTCTTAATTGGTCATGAGGTTTTAACTACCCTTTTCAAAGAAAATGAAAATGTTCTTAATAAGTCTATTTCTTTTTTGGGCTCAAAATTTAAAGTGGTTGGCGTTTTAGAAAAGCAAGGCTCTGAAGGAGGTCGTGCCGATCGTGCGGTTATCGTACCTTTGAATGTGGCTCGACGTCTGGCTAAAAACAGGTCTTTGAAATATCATGTGGGTGTATCTGTAAAAGACCCTACCAAAATGGAACACCTGATGGGAGAGGCCACTGGCCTGATGAAGGCAATTAGACGTGATACACCTGGTAGCGATAACTCATTTGCTATTCAAGAAAAGAAATCATTGGCAGAAAGGCTAGGAGAGATTACCGGTTATTTACAAATAGGGGGATTTACCATAGGGTTTATCACCTTGTTAGGCGCATCTATTGGACTGATGAATATTATGCTCGTATCTGTGACAGAAAGGACACGGGAGATTGGAGTCCGTAAGGCCATGGGCGCTACACCCAAACGCATTCGTCAACAGTTTTTGATAGAGGCCATCGTAATTACCCAAATCGGAGGCTTTGGCGGAGTGGTATTGGGTTTTATTGTTGGTAACATTATCTCCCATTTTTTGGCGGACACATTTGTTGTTCCCTGGCTTTGGATGCTCTTTGGTTTTGTAGTTGGTGTCGTTGTGGGTTTATTATCTGGCTACTTACCAGCCCATAAGGCATCCAAATTAGATCCTATCGTTTCATTACGTTTCGAATAGAAATTGTATTATTTTGGGATGGAGTTTCGTTAGAAGTAAAAATATTACGAAATTTACCTCATTCCCATAGTGAAAAATGAAGCGTAATTTAATTTTTCTCATATTCTTGATGTCTCAGGCCACTTTTGGTCAAGAGCTTTTATTGACTGGAGTCTATAAAGGTGAAGGCTTATATATTCAAAATCCTTATGATGCCGATTCAGGAGAGTTTTGTGTTCAGTCCATCTATGTAAATGGAAAGAAAACGCGAACTAATTTGTCGCTTACAGCTGTCCGATTGGCCTTTCGAGATGTTGATTTATACACGCCCGTTTCTGTGAAAGTGGTTCATGGTGACAGTTGCAAACCACGTATTGTAAATCCTGAAGCCGTTTTGTATCACAGTAACTTTAAATTTGATAGCCTGGTACTCAACGATTCAATTATGCACTGGTACACCAAAGGAGATCGAAGAGACGGGAAGTACAAAATTGAAAAACTAAAAGGGACCTATTGGGATGTAATTAAAACACTCCGTTCTAAGGGAAGGTTTGCGGGTGCGCAGTATGTTTTTTTCCCTGAACATACAGATGGAGGAAATAAGTACAGAATTAAATACGAACTACCTGAAGGGCGGTATCTATATTCTACTGAAATGGAGCATTACCATTATCCGGAGAGCGTTACTTTTTCACCAAGATTAGTAACGGATAAGATGACTTTTTCAAGAGAAGCGCGATATGAGATACTCAAGGATGGAGATATCATATTGCAAGGCAAAGCCAAAGAAATCCCTCTAAAACGTTTGGAGCCAGGTGATTATTCAATCATCATCGAAGGTGAGGAAGATACATTTGTAAAGAAATAGGGATCAGTCTGTAAAGTTGGAGGCGAGAACTTTTGACTTATGCACAATTGTCCAAAAGCTTAGAAGATCCCTCAACAAGCCTTGTCTGCCGACAGGCAGGCTACGGGATGACTCGTTCTTTTTGCTTGCCAGACGATTAATTCAAGTCACTTCGTAGGGAGGAAGGGACGACCAAAGAAGTCTTCGTGCAAGAAGGAAGGCTTGACCCTCACCACTCACAATAAATACATTTCCTCCAGAAATACAGAGTGATCCAAAAATAGAAAGGCCACATTTTGACATAAAAAAACTCAAGGCTCTCCGAAGAACCTTGAGTTTCCTTTTTAGGATGTATTTTATTAATTGATAATGTCTACGCCGAAGAAGTTGCTCAATACTACCATGATAAACAATAGGCCTAGTAGTGCTGGACATAGGTACCGTACCGCAAAACCGATGAATACTTTTACTCTGGAGTTTTCGTAGCCTTCGTAGCCAATCGCAATTTCTTCATTTAGGTTTTCTTTCTTCCAAACATAACCTGCGAAGGTTACAATCAAGAACCCTCCCAATAGCAGCATACAATCTGCCAGGTGTCCAAGAAAGTCCATAAAACCCACGGGTGAGGCTGCTCCCGCATAAGTGATAAAAGCCGTAAATGTTTCGCTGTATCCATTTCCAACTAAAGAAGGGAGTCCAACAACAAAGATAATTGCGGCTGTAATGGCTGTTGCTTTTGGTCTACTGATTTTATGCTCGTCTACAACATAAGAGACTGGTACTTCTAGCAGTGATACTGTAGAGGTCAAGGCGGCAAATGATAGAAGAAGGAAAAAGAACGCTCCTAACAAGCTGCCTAATCCAGCTCCTAATGATTCGAATACACTTGGCAAAGCAGCGAATATCAGACCGGCTCCCCCTTGCACGTTAGACATGTCTCCACCTGTGCTATACGCAACTAAAGGAAAGAGCATTAAGCCTGCTAAAAAAGCAATGCCAACGTCGAAGAAAGTGACAGATACAGTTGAACTAATAATATTTTCTTTCTTAGATAAATAACTACCGTAGGTAATGATGGTTCCCATGCCTAAGGATAGCGAGAAGAATGATTGCCTTAAGGCTCCACCAATAGTTTTTAGATTCAATTCAGAGAACTCAGGGATCAAGTAGTATTGCACTCCTGTCATCGCATTGGGAAGTGTTAAAGAATAAGCCAACAACCCGAGAATCATAACGATCAATGTCGGCATCAGAATCTTTGCTCCTTTTTCGATCCCGGCTGACACACCTCTCGATACGACAAAGGCGGTCACTGCCATAAATACGACTGCGTAGATTCCGGTGGTACTCACATTGGCTACGTAAGAACCAAACTCTTTCCCAACATTGAAGTTTCCTTGCGCCAATTCAAAGAAATAGCCCAATGCCCATCCAGCTACTACATTATAAAAAGACAGGATTACTACACCAGCAAGGATTCCCATCTTGCCTATGATGTTCCATTTGTTGTAGCCTAAGGCGTTGAATGCACCCACTGCATTTTTGCTGGTTTTCCTACCAATGGCAATCTCTGTAACCATAACAGGGAAACATAGCAGAAAACAAAAGACAAGATAAATGAGTACGAATGCGGCTCCGCCACCTGCTTCCACTTCGAAAGGGAATTTCCAAATATTACCTAGTCCAACCGCCGAGCCAGCTGCTGCTAAAATGAATCCCAATCGATTGCTAAAATTTCCTCTTCCTGCCATTTTCTGTTGTTTAGTGAGATTGTCGCAGTGTACAGGTTGATACACAAATCTTGCGACAGTCAATTGTTATGCTGTTACATGAAACCACGAATATAAAAGAGGAAATGGAATAACCCACATTTTTTTTAACAAAGGCAGATTATGATGATCGGCGACCTATACAGTTGCTGTTTGTCCAGAATATTTGAACATTTTTTTCTCCTTGATCATGTGAGCCACTTTGTAGGGGACATACTCTTCCCAACCAGCCGTACCTTTTTTGATCATTTCTAAAACATTATCTGAAATAATATGAAGGTTTTCGACTTTGGCGTTTTTTATATCCTGAATAAAAAGGTTGGTTCTCAGGTGCTCATAGAGATGAGTGAGGTGGTCTGAAGGTTGAAAATTATCACTTGTTTGAAGTTGATCTGATCTATCGGTTTTACTTGGGTAAACCAATACTTGTTGATTGGCGGCAAACAATTTACCGAAGGCTTCCATAATTCCACCAGGAAGGTTGGTGTAGTACTCTTCTTCAAAAAGGCGCGCCAAATTGTTGATGCCTAATATGAAGGCAATCTTTCCCTTTCTGGTAATCCTACTGAGATAAACAGCTAATCGATAATGTTCCTGGTAATTGGAAATGAGTACGGTTTGTCCTAAGGAGTTCAATAAGTCCACTCGATCCAGGAAATCCTGCTCGTCGATTTCTCCATCAAGCGTAAGGTCCTTCAAGGTGAGTTCAGCAATGACATCGAATTGCTCGTTGTTTTCTTCTAGCTCTTTTTTGAATTGACGCACACCAGCCAGCATCATATCTACATTTACATGCGTGACGGGTCTGAATCTGCCTCTCAATACACACACATTTTTCTTATATAAGAAAGAAGTTGGTTGTTTGACTTCACCATGTTGGTTGAAAATGGCAGCTCTGGTCAGTTTGTGTTTGACCAGTTGTAAACTCATCAACCGATTATCGATACCTTCAAATGCAGGTCCTTCCAACCTGAACATGTCAATTTCAATTCGATCTTTACTGAAATTGTCGACAATTGAAGTCATCAGTTTCTCAGGATCACCAAAATGATTGAAACAACCAAAGATCAGGTTAACTCCAATTTTGCCAAGCACTTCTTGCTGCCAGAGCATATCCGGATCTTTCAGTACGACATGGATGATGCAGTCGTTGGGTTCTGCGAAAGGAGTCAGTTGAAACCGTACCCCAATCCAGCCATGTCCTTGATTGGTCTTTTGGTAGTTAATAGTTTCAACTGTGTTAGCGAAAGCAAAGAAACGGGTTTCGTCGGCTCGATGATTCAAGCGTTTGGATAGCAGGTGATACTCCTTGTCGAGCATTTTGAGGAGTTTTTCTTCGCAGACGTATCGCTTGGTTGCTCCATAGATTGCATCAGAAAACTTCATGTCATAAGCTGACATGGTTTTGGCTATGGTTCCAGAGGCTCCACCAGCCTTGAAAAAATTGGACGCCACCTCTTGTCCTGCTCCAATTTCAGCCAATGTACCATAAATGGATTCATTTAGATTGAGAGAGAGAGCTTTCTCTTTTGTGGTGTGTACGCCTGCTTCCATAATTTCTTTGCTTGTACAAAATTATCCAGAAGGTACTCGATTTGAAAGCAGGAACCTGCCAAATTTGCTATTTTTGCTTATTATTTTAAATATTTAAAGCACGCGATCAATTTCTTAAAAATTTAATCGTTAGACTTTTTAAACCAACGATCCACATTGAACCAATTTCTTCTCCTTTATGAAACAGTAAATCTTGATGAAAGACTCATGTGGGGAGGGATTATTTTCTTTTTGCTGTTTTTCATGGGAGTGGTTGCGGCTTATATCGATTCACTGAATCTGTTTTATTACAGGAAAGTATTTTTTAAAGTAGGTGATATTGAAATTACCTATTGGTATAAGTGGAAACTGTTCACAAGTAAAGGATCTCCATTTTTCATTTGGCGAAAGATGAAAATCAAAAATACGATGATGGGAACAGAATCTGAACACGTCTTAGATCCGGTAAGCGAAAAAGGTCATATTCTCTATTTCTACTTCGATCATAATTACGAAACGTATACAGGTATGCTGTTTGATGCTCTGGTGGTTAGAGATTCTGATATATCTATGGGTTTTGACGTGTATTCCCTCGACTATTTGGGTACACACTATGTTTATGAAAGGAGAGAGGAAAAAACCGAATATCTCGGGATGATTGAACGGGGTAAATTCTACAAGTCGGAGGGAATGTTCAGGAATGTGGAAAGTAAAGAGCTGAATTATTGAATAAAGGGTTGTCAAGCTGATGTTCTCTATGCTCAACAACCCTTTGTATGGTCTTTTGTTACTTCACTTCGTATGCAGCTACAGTGTTCCCAAAGAAGGTAGGCACCAGTAACAATTGCTTTTCAGGCAGGTAGCAAATATCAGCGGCATTTTGGCCCTCAGCTTTAGTGTCTAAGACTAAGGTTCTGCTTCCTAAATTATCTACAAAATGAACCTCGCCATTCCAATTTGACACGAAATAGTGTTCGCCATAGGCTACAATTCCATCGCCTCCTGGAATGGAGTCAGATATTACCTCTCTCATTTTTGTGTTGATGTCTATTCGGGAAAACTCATCTCCAAAATAAGAAGCAACCATGAGATGACTTCCCTGATGCAATAGACCATTCGGCCCTATTAATGTCGTGTCGTTGAGCCATGTCCTCACATTCCCATTATTTAGTACATGTATTGTATTGGTTCCTGTATCAGAGATGTAGACATCTTCATCTTTAGTTACACTTATATCATTCAAAAACGCGGCACCTTCTATGGGATATCTTGCGATGATGACGCCACTTGGAATATCTATTTCTACAATTTCGTCTATGTTGGTCACAAACAAACTACTATCTGAAATGCCCATGCCCTTAGGTGCTGAGATTTCAGTGACCCATTCTCTTTCTATGATCTCTCCATTGATCGAAATGATTGAGATATATCCATCATTGTCTTTGGCGGTAGGAGGTACGGCGTTGATGTTGGAAACATAGAGTACGTCTCGAAATTCATCATATATGACAGACTCTGGAGTTTGTAAGGTGCTGTCCGTTTCCCAGACCTTAGTAAGGGTTGGGGCTGTAACTTTTTCAGGAACTGAAGGATTTTCTTCTTTCTTTTTAGCAGGTTGACAAGTAAATGCAATCAGAGCCAAAGAAGCTAGTAATATGTTGATTTTCATGGTTTATAGTTTAGATGATTGCTCTAAATTAATAAAATGAGAGCATAAAAAAAGCGGCTGAATAGCCGCTCTAAATTCTTATTGAATAATGAATTAGTCGTTCACTACCACTTTGTCCATTTTATCTCCTTGATTGATTTGGTCAATTACGTCCAAGCCATCTACTACTTTTCCAAAACAAGTATGGTTTCTGTCCAGGTGAGCCGTGTTCGTTCTACTGTGGCATATGAAGAACTGAGATCCGCCAGTATTTCTGCCTGCGTGTGCCATAGACAATACACCGCGATCGTGAAATTGATTGTCGCCGTCCAGCTCGCAGTCGATTTGGTAACCAGGGCCTCCAGCACCCGTACCATCAGGACAACCGCCTTGGATCACGAAGTCAGGAATTACTCTGTGGAAAGTCAATCCATCATAAAAACCTTTCTTAGCCAAGTCAGTGAAGTTCTTTACTGTATTAGGAGCATCTTTTTCGAAAAACTCCAACTTCATTACACCTTTTGAGGTGTGGATTTCTGCAGTCATAATTTTTTTATTCTAATTTCAAAAAGGCAAATCTAAATGCTTAATTTCGGAAATTGATTGAATCAGTCGATAGATTCAAAAAAGCATTAAACAACGACCCATGAGCAAGAACCTGAAAATCGATATGCACACGCATATCCTGCCCGAAAAATTGCCTGACTTTGCTAAGAAGTTTGGTTATGGTGATTTTATCCACTTGGTGCATAAAAGACCACATTATGCTGATATGATGAAAGGTGGTGAGTTCTTTCGGGAAATCAACGAAAACTGCTGGGACCCTAAAGTACGTATCGAAGAATACGAAAAATTCAATACAAACTATCAAGTGGTTTGTACCATTCCAGTGATGTTCAGTTATTGGGCGAAGGCAGATGATTGTTTAGAGTTGTCGATGTTTTTGAATGATCACATCGCTCAGGTAGTGAATGATTATCCAAAGAATTACATTGGGCTTGGGACTGTGCCTATGCAGTCGGCAAAACATGCGGTAAAGGAGCTGCATCGAATCAAAGAATTAGGTATGCCAGGCATACAGATCGGTTCGAATATCAATAATAAGAATTTGAATGAGCCAGAGTTTTATCCAATCTGGGAGGCTTGTGAACAGCTCGGCTTAGCTGTTATGATCCACCCATGGGAAATGATGGGTAGAGAGCATATGTCTAAATACTGGTTGCCTTGGTTGGTGGGCATGCCAGCGGAGACTTCTCGTGCGGCCTGCTCTTTGATCTTTGGTGGAGTGATGGAGAAGTTTCCGAAGGTACGATTCAACTTCTCGCACGCGGGAGGTTCATTGCTGGCGACAATTGGTAGGGTAGAGCATGGTTTCAACTGTCGCCCAGACTTGGTAGCCATAGACAATTCAAACAATCCGAGAGAATACCTAGGTAAGTTTTGGGTGGATTGTATTACGCATGATCTTCCATATTTGAAATATATCATCGAAATGATTGGCTCTGAGAAAATAACTCTGGGAACTGATTATCCGTTCCCGTTGGGTGATTTAGAGATAGGTAAGTTTATAGAAGAAAGCGATTTGTCTCAATCTGATAAAGATAATATCATGTATCAATCTACCCTGGATTGGTTGGGGATGGATTTATAGCATTAAGCTTTTATGAAAACGCACAAAATGTGAAATAATGAAGTCGAATATGTATCATATAAAATGGCTTTGTTGTTCAGCATTCCTGATTGGCTTGAGTTCTTGCAATTTCTCTCCAGGTAGCTATCCGTATGCCGAAAGGTACGAAATAGATATGAGTGAAGATCAGCTAATAAACAGGCTAAAAATTTACAAGGAGTTACATCCTGAGCTGAAACTCCCAGTTGGAGTTAATATGAAAGATGGTAAAAGGGATAAAGTCGATCATTGGCATCACTTTTATTTCTACCGGAAAGAAAGTGATCAAGTTGTAAAGACTTGGGTCAGGAGAATTGATAAGGAGAGATCTACTTTTGCATTTGTAGCAATATTTGATAGATCATTTCAGCATGGACTGAAATTTATTAATAAAGATTTTGATGATGAAGAAAATGAAATTCTAAAAAGTAGATTTGAAGAAGAGATTTTAGTTAAGGTGGTTGATTTCTCTTCGGTGCTTCTTTTCTAATGTGAGACTTAAACCTATAAGGCTTTCAAAACCTTATAGGTTATCTAAGGAGACTTACTCATGAATTGTCAATAGCGGAATTTTGATCTGCATGACTACCTTTTTTGTAGTGCTTCCATGTACTAACTTCTCCCATAAGTTATGTTGTCTGGGATACATGGCTAGCATATCTAGTTTTTTACGCTCTGAAAACTCCATGATGCCTTCAAGGGGTTCTTCATGATAGATGGTAGCAAAAGTATGTTTGATATCCTTCAGTGAGCTTTCAAGGAACATGCGCTCACGAGCTGCTTCACTTATAGACTCTTGGTCACTTTCTTCAGAAATGTGGAAGATGTTGATTTCAGAATCGTACATTTTGGCCAATAGAGACAAGATGCTTAGGCGATTCATGTTTTCTATCTCATGAAGGTCTGCCGCAAAGCCGATATGTTTTATATCAAAGCTGTTCACATTTTCTGGGATGACCAATACAGGGACATCCGCAGATTTGATGACCTGTGCACTCACACTACCAAATAGATTTTCTACCACGTCATGTTGACCTTTTGTGCCCATTACTATGAGGTCAATGTCATCTTGTTCAGTGCATTGATAAATGGCATCCGATGTAGGTGCCATAAATACCTTAGTGGAATAACTTACGTCCTTCAATTGTGGTATTTGGTCTGGCAGTGATCTGAACTCCTCTTTTACTTTTTGTTCTTCCTCCTTCAGTAGTGGTTGATTCACTAAATCTACAGCCATTACATCCATTGGTGCATAAGAGGGTACATGAAAGGCATTGACGACCTCGATTTTTGCCCCTTGTTTGGTGGCAATTTCTGTGGCAACCCTAAGTGCGTTGATAGCGCACTTAGAAAAATCTATCGGAACTAATATTTTGGTTATACGCATGGCTCTTCGTGTTTGATTTACTCAAACTTAGACCATGACTTGATTTATTATATTGAGCTATGTCTCCGGAAAATCTGATTTTCCTCATATTCAATGATTAATAAGGTTTCTCGCCTACAAAATTCCCTGGAGGATCATATTGACATACCCAAATGTCTCTACCATTGCAGGTAGCCACGCCGCAGCCTACTTTGGTAGTATTCTCCCAAACAATTTGAGTGTAATGACCGCAGTCTTTGTCTGTTGCGCAAGTGTTCGAATCGTAATCATAGTCTTCAATCTCAGAACCCCAGCTCATCACTACATCGGTGGGAGAGAAGGCGCCTTCCGTGCCGGCCCAAATATTCTCACCAAAGTCCCCACCCGAATGTTTGAACTCACAGTCTTTGGCTAATTCATCGGCCCAGGCTTGTGCAGAGGTGGCAACTTCTTCGGACCAGTTAATGTTCGCAATGCCCACATCGCTTCTATATTCGTTATGTGCATTCAGAATTTCCTGAATAGTAGATTCTTCGAAAGAAGGGAAAGTGTCACCTCCATCATCATCAGAGCCGCAGCCAAAGAGGAAAAAAGTAAGAAAAAACAGGAATGAGAAGTATTTCATGTTCTATTTTATTTTTAGTAAGGTAAACAATTTAGCTGCATCATTCCATTAGTAATTTGTGTTGACTGACAATTGCCTATTTTTGGATTAAACTAAGAGAGTTGTACTCAAAAGTCAAACTCATGCGCACTACGATAGTTTTATTTTTTCTCTTTTCATCTATTGGAGCCTGGGCTCAATTAGACTCGCTGAAACAGGTTTTGGCTACAATGCCTGATTCAGAAGAAAAACTTAAATGGATACCACAGACGTGTTTTGCGTACCGCAAAAGTGATCCGGATATACTGGAGGCTCTAGCTAAAGAGGGACTAGTTATAGCCAAACGTATGGGGGATTCTCGAATGCCGGCCATATACAATAATATTTTAGGTTCTGCTTATTGGCTTCGAGGTGACAACGAAAATGCGGCCACTTACTATCTGGAAGCTCTTCGGATCGCTACAGAAAACGAAGATTACAGAAGTATCGCTTCGAGTAACTCAAATTTGGGAAATGTGTATGATGCTATGGGCAATTATAAAAGAGCCATTGTTCATGGCAAGTTGGCTGCGGCTGCCGCTGAGAGCATGCAAGATACAGTAAGGTTGGCCTCTATTTACTTAAATCTAGGTAAGGCATTTGCAGAAAATTTGGTTTTAGATACGGCACTTCAATTTCTTAGGAAGGCGATTGTGTTCAAACAGGCTATTGGGGATGTAGATGGGGAAGCATTACTCCACAATAATGTAGGTTCGATACTTATTGAAATGGACTCCCTAGAGGTGGCTGAAAAGCATCTGCAAAAAGCAAAAGATACTTTTGAAAATAAGAAACATTTTTTGGTGAATGATCTTTATTCCAACTTGGCTGTCTTGCACGCAAAAAGAGGGAGGTATAGCCTGGCTCAAGTTTACGTAGATTCAGCTATTGAAATGAGCCAAAAGTCTGGTGACCCACTGAGTTTGATTCATGCCTATGAGGACAAGAAAGATATATCTGCTGCTGAGGGTAGTTACAAGAAAGCCTTTAAGGCATTTGAGAAACTCTATGAGTTGGATCAATCAGTAAGAGGAGAGGAGGTGCAAAAGAAGGTAGAGGTTCTTCAATTAAAATATGAAGAGGAAAAGAATCAGAAACAGATCGCATTGTTGGAAAAAGAAAAGGCCGAAGAACAGCTATTCTTATTCCGGACGTTGATTACCGGCGTTTTTGTGATTTCATTTCTCTTGTTTCTGATTTTGATTCTGAGACTCAAGGTGAAGAATTCAAAACTCAAAGAAAAGGACCTGCAAAATCAACTGGTTCAGAAGAAAAAGGAACTGACCTCCTATGCATTGAATTTTATTCAAAAAAATGAACTCATGGGAGAACTGACAGAGAAAATCAACGAACTGAAGAAGGAGTCTTTGCCAGATACAAACAAGGGGCTAAATAAAATTAACACGATGATCTCTGATAGTTTTAGAATAGACCAGGATTGGGAAAACTTCAAACTAATGTTTGAAGAGGTTCACCCCGATTTCTTTGCCCTTCTCAAAAAACAATATCCTGATTTGGGCAATGCTGAATTGAAGCTTTCGGCACTGCTACGACTGAATATGAATTTGAAAGAGTCATCTAGAGTGTTGGGTATTTCACCTGAAAGCGTAAAAACAGCTCGTTATCGTCTTAGGAAAAAACTAAAACTAGAGCATGAAGAGAATTTGGTGGATTTCTTTCTGAAGTTTGAAAATGAATTGACAACTTCCAATTGATGGTCTATTTAGACGTAGATTAGAAATATTCATATAAAGCGTTTAAACAATTCACGTTAAGTACCTCCAAACAGTTTATTTCGACTATAAATTGCTGATCGTCATCCACTAAATTTATGGAATTTGTAAATGCTACATTCTTGTCTTTTGTATTTGTGACTACCATGACGCCTGGGCCAAATAATATTTCCAGTGCTTCTATGGGCATGTTGTTTGGATATCAACAAACACTCAAATATTTGTTGGGTATCGCCTCAGGTTTTTTTCTACTGCTGTTTGCCTGTGCTGTCCTTTCAAGCTCTCTATTGTATTACGCACCTTGGGCTCAGCAGTATTTGAAATATGTAGGAGCTGCCTATATCGTTTGGTTAGCTTATAAAACCTTCAGCGCTAGCTATGTTGCCAACCAAGAAAATACCCAATTGGCTAGCTATTCTAGAGGATTGTTGCTGCAGGTAGTGAATCCTAAGGGACTTTTTTATGGAATGACCATTTTTACTTCTTTTCTGGTGGGAGCAAATGAAAAACCAGTTTGGTTATTAAGTTGGACGGTATTTC
This sequence comes from Reichenbachiella sp., assembly GCF_965233835.1. GTDB lineage: Bacteria > Bacteroidota > Bacteroidia > Cytophagales > Cyclobacteriaceae > Reichenbachiella. The sequence goes on along the minus strand of NZ_OZ247585.1, from coordinate 3,382,246 downwards.
TTTCTTTGGTGTGCTTTGTCAGTGTATCTATTTGGGCGTTGTTTGGGGCTATGATTCAAAAGTATATGAAGAATGAAAAAGCAAAAATGGCGATCAATGCCTTGCTCTCGTTGGCATTGGTATATACTGCTCTAGATATAATCGGATTGTTTGACTAGTGGCTATTGGTGAGGCGAGCTTAAATAGGAATTATTCCGTTTTTTTCCGTTCTTTACAAAATGCTTTCTTCAACTCTTACTCAAAAATTTACCCATCTATTTAAAATTTTAGATTTCGATCATGATGGATTGCTCATGCAGAGTGATTTTCAAAATCTAGGGGACAATGTAGCCATATTCAGGTGTCTGATGCCACCTTCGGAAGTAGAAGATTTCATAACTAAAAGGGGGCAGGATTTTTGGCATCGACTCACGGAGTTTTTAGCCAATCAAGAACCAAGTAGGTGTAATTTGACCAATTGGTTGAAATTTTTAGAGGCTGTAGCGGTCAATGAAATTTATGGCCCATTTGAAGAAGTAGCGAAACAAATGGCTGAAGATATATTTTATATCTACGACAAGGATCATAATAACTTCTTGTCTAAACAGGAGTATATGTGCTTCTTCGTGTCATTGCGAGTAGAAATTAAGTTCATTGATATTTGCTTCAAAAAGTTGGATATCAATGGAGATATGCAACTGAGTAAGGAAGAGCTCGCTTCAGCGTTGGTGGATTTTTTCACCAGTGAAGACACCAAAAAGCCAGGGAATTTACTCTTTGGTAATCCAGAAAGTTATCAGTTTGATACCAGAAGAACTGTCTATACGGAAGTTTAAATAATAAATCTTGCAAGTAGATTTTAGGGCATAAAAAAACCGTCACATAAGATGCGACGGTTTGGTGTGATTCGTCTGGGGCTCGAACCCAGGACCCACGCCTTAAAAGGGCGTTGCTCTACCAACTGAGCTAACGAATCGAGTTAGACTATGGACAATAAAAAACTCGGCAGTCACCGAGGTCTTTATTTGAAAGTGATTCGTCTGGGGCTCGAACCCAGGACCCACGCCTTAAAAGGGCGTTGCTCTACCAACTGAGCTAACGAATCATACTTTTTCGCGCCGGAAAGTTTCATTTTTCTTGACCCTTCCCTTATTTTGCGGTTGCAAATGTAGGCACGAGATGAGTAAAAAACAAAACAATATCTTCAAATTTATTACAATACTTTTTGTCGGTTTATCGACCACATCTTTTTCGTCTTTTGGAGGGGAAATCAAGGGACAATTGGCCCAAGCCGATTCATTGTTTAAGCTTCAAAAATATACCGAGTCTTTCGAGATCTATGAGCAGGTATTCGAGGGGAATAATGAGGCTTCTCCCCAAATGCTCATGAAGATGGCTTATATCAAAGAGGGGTTAGGAGATTATAGCCAGGCTTTAGTTTACTTAAGCAAATATTACGAACAGACTTCAGACAAACGGGCACAGAATAAGATGGAAGAACTGGCCAGTGAACATGAGGTTTATGGGTTTGCATTATCCGATACTACACTGTTCAAAGGACTTGTGCACAAATATTACCTTGAGTTTAATATGCTCATTTTTAGTGTTGTTATTTTCTTGATTGCCATTGTTCTTTATAGAAAGTTCAAGTCGGGTTCTAATGCTATGCCATATGCGATTTCAGCAATTGTGGTGTTATTGTTCTTTTTTTGGTTAACTAATTTTGAGCTGAGCGAACCGAGAGGAATTATCATTGAAGATCATGCTTACCTGATGACAGGACCCTCAGGAGGAGCGGATCTGATTGAAGTAGTGAAAAAAGGACACCGTCTCAATATTCTTGATGAAGAAGGTGTTTGGGTAAAGGTAGATTGGAATGGACGTGAAGCATACATCAGATCGAAAATGATCAAGCGTATTAGCTAGCCTTTTCTTTCAATGGCGAATCGGGTTCTTTGGCCAATACATTATAGACTATCTTGTCCATTAGTCTTGGTACAAAGTGGTTAAGGAAATTTAGCCACCAGCAAAGTGGTGTGAGTATGAAGTTCCTCGTCTTTTTTTGATGTCCTTTATAAATTCGTAACGCCACCTCTTCGGCGGTCATCATTTTGCTTTCGTCTTTAGGAGATTCTCCTTGTACCTTTCCATCAGCTGTCAAAGCTGCATTACGGATATTTGTACCAGTATATCCCGGGCTGGCTACCAATACATGCACGCCTCGATAGAGTAATTCCGTTCTTAGTGCTTCAAAGAAACCTTCCATGGCAAACTTAGAAGAGGAATAAGCGGTACGAGCAGGGGTACCACGATGTCCGTTTATTGAAGATATGCCAATGATTGTTCCTTTTGATTCCAGTAAATGGGGTAGGGCGTACTTGACATAGTTTACAGTACCCATAAAGTTGATGTCCATCACCTCTTTGAATACTTTTAGATCCAGGTCCTCAAACATGGCTCTCATTGAGATGCCTGCATTACAGATCAGTACGTCTAAAGATCCAAAGGTTTTAATGGTTTGTTCAATTACATCCTTTGCACCTTCTTCGCTGGCTGCATCAGCTTGAACGCCCAAGGCTTGGTAGCCAGAAGATTGAAAGGATTGGATGACTTGATCTAATCTTTCTTGATTTCGACCAGTTAATACGAGGTTATATCCTTTGGAAGCATACAGCTCTGCACAGGCTTTGCCTATTCCTGATGTTCCTCCCGTGATGACAACTGTTTGAGATTTGGGCATTGGTAATTCTAATTCAGCTCGAATTTAATAAGTCTTGAGGTAATACTCGTTTTTGAGATAAATTGTTTCCAGCTTTGGATTCTTTATTAATTTGGCTTTGAATTAGTGATTGGATAGCCTACTTCATGCACCTATTTTTTAAATCATTTTTAGTCGGTCTACTATTAATATGCGGCTTCTTTCAGGGAATGTCAGCAGAGCTTTTTGGTACCGTGACTGACCAGCAAGGAGAACCGCTTCCTTATGCTACGCTATACATACAAAACACTACCAAAGGAACCACAACCAATATTGAAGGCCGATATAGTATCGAGCTTTCGCCGGGTGATTATGTATTGGTTTATCAATATGTAGGCTATAAAAAACAGGAGATTCCCTTAAAAGTGGATCATCGTCGTATACTACTAAACGTTGTGCTGGAACCGGAGGTATTACAATTGCAGGAAGTGGTGGTGACAGCTAATGGTGAAGATCCTGCATACGCAGTAATTAGAGAGGCTATAGCTAAAAGGAAGTATCACTTGGAGGAAGTGGAGGCTTATAAATGCAAAGTCTATATCAAGGGCATGCAGACGCTGGACGAAAGGCCGGACCAGGTGCTGGGTGTGAATATTCCATTGGATACCGGTATTGTATATCTGTCTGAGTCGGTTTCTGAATTGAGTGTGGCGCAGCCTGATAAAATCAAAGAGGTTATGATTTCCTCCAAGGTGAGTGGTAGTAATTCTGCTTTCAGCTACAATCAGGGTTCGCAGATGTTGATCACCTTTTATGATAATTTATTGACTTTTCCAGGATTGTCAGAACGTGGGTTTGTTTCACCGATTGCTAACAATGCGATGATGTTTTATGACTACAAACTGGAAGGGACCATTCTCGAAGGTGATCATTTGATTAATAAGATTAGAGTCATTCCCAAAAGAAAAAATGATCCCGCATTCCAAGGTTTTGTCTATATCATGGAGGACTCCCGGAGGATTCATAGTGTGGATTTGAAATTGACTAAAGAACACCAGATCGAGTTTATTGATCAAGTCAATGTCTACCAAGTGTATGCTCCTGTACAGGAAGAGGTTTGGATGTTGCTTTCTCAAAGGTTCACCTATTACTTAAATGTGTTAGGCTTTAGAGGCAATGGAAATTTTGTAGGTATTCATTCTGAATATCAAATACAGTTGAATGACGAAGCAGCTCGGTCCAAAGGAATTTCAAATGAACAACTTTTTGCTGATGGTTATTTTGACAATGAGGTGCTCAAAATAGAAAAGGAAGCCAATCAGAGAGATAAAGATTATTGGGAAGATGTGAGACCCATTCCTTTAACTAAAATTGAGAAAGTAGACTATTTGTGGAAGGATAGCCTGCAGGTCTTGATGGAATCCAAGTCTTACAAAGATTCAGTAGACAAGTATGCCAATAAGTTCAATATAGAGAACCTATTTATAGGTGGTTATTTTAGACAGCAATCCTTTAAAGAGCAATACTTTAGATTTCAGCCTATTTATGATCTGGTACAATACAATACAGTGGAGGGGGCTGTGGTCAACTTTAAAACGGTCTTTACCCAGGAAAAAGATGCGATTTGGAAGTATCAAATCACACCAACCTTACGGTATGGGTTTTCGAGTGATAATTTTTATTATAAGGCCAAGTTTGCTTATCAGTTTGATCCAATCAAACGAACCAGAGCTTACTTAGAAGGAGGGAAGTTCGTTTCTCAATTCAACGAGGATGCTCCCATTTCCCCTTTGATCAATTCATTTGAGAGCTTGGTCAACAGAAGGAGTTATATGAAGTTGTATGAAAAGTCGTTTGTCAAACTCTATTATTCAAGCGAGGTGGTGAATGGTATTACCTGGAAATCAACTTTAGAGTATGTCCGAAGAAATGAGCTTTACAACACGGCAGACTATTCTTTCTTTTACAACGAAGATCGAGATTTTGAACCGAATGCACCATTGACTGCGGAATTACCAAGTACTTCTTTTGGCACTTCTGATGCGCTTGTTTTTGGAACAAGTTTTTACATCAAGTTTGGGCAGAAGTATATCACTCGACCAGATCAAAAGTTTAATTTAGACAGTCCTTACCCGACGTTGTTTGTGTATTACCGAAAGGGGATTCCTGCCCTGGGTTCAGATGTTGATTTTGATGAGATGGCTATCAGAGTATTTAAAGGTGTCAACTATGGCTTGTTTGGTAGCGGTAACTATACAGCTTGGGCTGGCACATTTCTAAATGATAAGCAGATGACATTTATTGATTTCAAACATCATATGGGCAATGAGTCTGTATTTGCCAGGTTTGGCAATGATCATTATCAGCTATTAGATTATTATCAGTTCAGTACTTCGGGCAGTTGGGTAGGCCTTCATGCTGATCACCATTTCAATGGTTTTATTTTAAACAAACTGCCATTTATTAGAAAAACAAAAGCTCAGGTGGTAGGAACTGTCAAGTATCTACATACACCTGCTTCCAGTCATTATCTCGAATATGGAGTTGGATTAGAACACCTCTTCAAAGTACTTAGAGTTGACTTTTACGGTGCCGTGCAGGATGGTTCTAGCTATGGACATGGGTTTCGAGTGGGTCTTGGGTTTTAATCACCTGACCAAAGTAATGACACCTTTGTAATCAGTATTGAGATAATCAATGTGAAAATAATAGGTGCCTGGATCAGCACCATCACCTGTCCACACAAACTCCCTGTCGTTAGATTGGAAAATCTTTCCTCCAGCTCGATCAAAAATTACAATAGACTGAAACTGATCATCACAGTTGTCCGGAGGTAGATTGTAATAGTCTTCCGTCAGATTGCTCAAAGTATAAGTGTCATTGTGACCATCTCCATTAGGAGAAAAAGCATTGGGAGGAGTAAAGATATCGTAGTCGACTGATAGCTCTTCAACTTGGAAGTTTATAGTGTGGACTCTTGATTCTATGTTTGGACAATTGTCATCGAAAACTAAAAAATCAACAGGGTATGTTTCGGGTGTGCGATTTTCTCCAAGCAAATCACACTCCGGTGTCCACGTAAGGGTGGAAGAGACTGCACCTACTCCTGTATTTCCTTCAAAAGAAAAACCCTCTGATGAAGGTGCAGAATTGACAGACAATAAATCTAAAGTAAGTAAATCTGTGTTGTCACCATCAGATGCAATTACTTCCAGAACAAACTCGTCATTGACGCTCAATGAATAGAATTCTTCATTTTCGAATACTGGTTTTGTATTGGGAGGTACCACCACATTTACTTGAACTGCCAATGTATCAGCATTGGTCTCCTCACAGTAGTCCGTATCCTCAGCTATAAAGTAGAGTGTATAGGTTGCGGTGCTTTTGATGCCCAGATTGTCGCAGGACAAATCCCAGGTAAGTGGCGATTCGACATTTCCGCTACCTTGTTTGTCTTCGAATGAAATTCCTACACTACTAAAGTTGAAGATGTTTCCAACTCCTTTGAGTTCTATGGGGTCTCCATCGTCGTCGTCAGCTCGTACATCAAAAAGTAAATTGGATTTAATCTGTCTATTATAATCAGACTCTGGTCCACTAATTTCTGGAGCAGTATTAGGCGGAAGAATTACCTCGAGTTCATAGAAGAGGGTGTCTCCACTGTCAAATGCACAAGTGTCATAATCCTCAAGTACTACGCCCAGGTCAAAGGTGTTTTTATCTCCAAAGGGGTAAGTTTTGCAGTCTGTATTCCAATTGAATTTCACCTCTTTTCGTCCATAAATGTCCAAAATAGTATCTAGAGACATACCATAGTTTACAGGGTCGTAACCTTCTGCATAAAAGAAGAACCGCAACGAATCAAAAGGGTCATCATCAACACCGATTAACAATTCGTCCAGCGCTACAGTTTGGCCTTCGGCTTGTGATCTTATTTGAATGTTGTTTGCGTCAGGACTTTGATAATAGGGGCTATTATTTGGCGGAGGTTCCACATTGATGGTCATTCGTACGGTATCTCGCTGAGGAAGAGGGCAAGCATTGTCTGAAGCAATGAGGTCTATAATATAGGGCTCGTTTTGAACATATGGACAATCAGAAATACAAACTTCAACTCTTAGCGTATCTCCAGATGCATTGATTGGGCCTGAAGTGAACTCAAAGACATCAGAAACATCGGCATTAAAATTTACTCCTTCTGCCTTGAGGGTCACGTTTTCACCTGCATTGTCTACTACTAAATACTCAAAACACTTCTCCTCAGCAGCTGAATAGTTGATGATATCAACTTCATTGTAAAATTCCGTTTCTCCAGGCAAACGAACTTGAGCTTTTGGTGGAGTAGGTGGATCACAGCCATCGATGACCAACATCTGAAAATCGCGTCTCAACTCTCCTATTTTTTCTTTGTTTCTATACTCTTCTACTAATACTGAAAAAATATACAGCCCAGTAGAGGTGGGGTTTACTGTCAAAAAACCGGCAGAAGTTATATTTAAAGAGGGATTGCCCGGAATGATATTATTGATGTTGGAGCCATTGGCATAAATCAATTCCACAAAGGGTTTAGGTTGTGGAATGGGAAGAGCCACTTGTGAAGTACTATTGTACGGCAGTTGTAAGGAGTAGGCAATAGAGTCTCCATCAGCATCAGTACCTGCAAAATCGGTGTAATAGGTTTGGTTTACACAGGCATAGTCACTCAGCGGAGGGAATAGCTGTGGCGAAGAGTTTATAAATTGTTTTCCATCTTTGATCACTGGAGGAAAGTCCAATGCATACGTCATGCCTTGTCCTCCCGGGTTTACAATATTTGATATGGAAGTATTTCGACAACATCTTTCCCAAACTACATAATACCCTTGTGGTTCATTGAAAATTTCAGGCTGCAGCGTGATTTCTGCAGAATAAAAAACTCTGGAAGTCTGTAGTGACCCAATCGCACAATCTGGATTACTATATTCAACAGCCTGTTCCGAACTCAAATTGAGTGTTTCAGTTCTTACTAGAGTATGATCGCTATTTCTGAAAATATAAACCTGAACGGATAGGTCTGGGCCAGGATTGTCAGTTTGTGCCTTGTCGAAGTACTGAACCAAATTGAGGTAATACTGATAACCATCAATATGTACCAGCTCCATCTCTCCGCCCACGATATGAAAGGCGAGAGCCTTGAGTTGGGATAAAAGAGCAATAAGTAAAACCAGTATCAGTTTTTTCATGTTGGAACAAGATAAACAGAGGATTGATAAAACGGGAATTTATTTTGCTGAATTGACCCACTCTGTCTTTATAGAACCATTTTACCATTCGAAATAATTCCTAAATGTTGAATCTGAAACATTGAATTTTGAAAGATCAATTATCTAATTTTGCCGGCTCATGGCAAGAAAGAAAAAGAATATTGTAATTGAAAACCTGACGGTGGAGGCGGTAGCCGCAGAAGGTAAGAGTTTGGCAAAGCAGGATGATGGTCGGGTAGTTTTTATAGAGAGAACTGTACCTGGTGATGTGGTGGATGTGCAGATACGGAAAAAAAGAAAGTCCTTTCTGGAGGGTTATCCAGTTAAATTTCACAAATATTCTGATTTGCGTATTGAGCCGATTTGCGAACATTTTGGTGCTTGTGGGGGGTGCAAGTGGCAGAACCTGGCCTACGATTCTCAGCTGGCCTTCAAACAACAACAGGTGATGGATCACCTCACTCGCATTGGAAAGGTAGAATTGCCAGAGGCTGCACCAATCATAGGCTCAGCCAAAACCGACAGATATAGAAACAAACTGGAATTTACATTTTCCAATAAGAAATGGTTGACGAAGGAGCAGATCGATTCTGATGAGGTGATCGAACGAAATGCACTCGGTTTTCATGTGCCTCGATTATTCGATAAGATCGTGGATATTGATACGTGTCACCTCATGACTGATCCAGCCAATGCCATAAAAAATGAAATACGATCTTTCGCCATAGCCAACAACTATTCATTCTTCGATATCCGAGAGCAGGTTGGTTTGTTGCGGATTTTGATGATTCGATATACAGATGCTGGCGAGTTGATGGTGTTGATTCAATTCTTTGAAAATGACGAAGAAAAAATCAATACTTTGATGAATCATCTCAAGGAGAAATTTCCAGAGATTACTTCATTGCTCTATGTGATCAATCAAAAGAAAAACGACACCATTTACGATCAGGAGATTCTAACCTTCGCAGGAAAGGATCATATCGTAGAAAAAATGGGTGCTTTGGAATTCAAGATAGGACCAAAGTCATTTTATCAGACCAACTCTGCCCAAGCCAAAGTATTATACGACAAAACGCTGGAGTTTGCAGACTTGCAAGGGGATGAGCTGGTTTATGACCTTTATACAGGTACAGGTACCATAGCCAACTACTGTGCAAAAAATGCAAAAAAAGTAGTAGGAATTGAATATGTGGAAGCTGCCATTCAAGATGCTTTCGTCAATGCAGAAGTAAATGGTATCACCAATACCGACTTCTTCGCTGGCGATATGAAAGACTTGCTCAATGACGAGTTTGTGGCTCAGCATGGTCAGCCAGATGTGATCATTACCGACCCGCCAAGAGCAGGGATGCATGAAAATGTGGTGAACATGATCTTGAAACTTTCACCGAAGAAGGTCGTCTATGTAAGTTGTAATCCTGCGACTCAAGCCAGAGACATTGCTTTGATGGACGAGCAATACAAAGTCACCAAAATTCAACCGGTAGATATGTTTCCTCATACCCACCATGTGGAGAATGTGATTTTGTTAGAATCATTGTGATTTTGTACATGTTGTAAAAAATTCCTGTCTGCCTCCTGCGTTGGAGCCAGAAGTGACTTGTTCTGTTCTAGTACCATCAGCTTCTACCTGACGCATTTCAGCTTCTGTAATTCCACAACGTGAAAAGCTATCTTCTTGGCGGAGAAAAAGAAAATCATCAGAATCAAAAGTTTGAATTACACGCTTGCATTCAAAACAAAAAGTTGGATCCTCCTCCTCACATGCAGTCATGGAGAATAAGAGACATCCACTTATAAATAAGAACACTGGAATTGGGTTTTTAAAATTTCTTTTCATGATGTAATTATGGTTCGTTAAATATACTGTTAACTAAAATGGATTCTACATAAGATATGTCTAGCTATAGCCCGTCGGTAATTGCTTTTTAACAATTGGAAAAGCTTGTTATTTTGTATCGTTGAAACAGGAGTATTTTCAGTTCATCTTTGATTGAACTGTCTAGCGTTGATTGAACTGAGATAACCCTTTAGAAGCATACTGTGTTTTTTGAAGATTCTGATAAATTGCGGAGAACTTTGGCCATTTCACACCTATTTACAAGAACCTAATTTCTTTAACTCTTTCGAGTTGATATTGACAGATGCTTTTTGTCCGGTAGCAGCCAGAATTTTACCAGTTTTCGTATTTACAAGACATTTGAATACGTTCACATTTGAACTAGAAATCTTTATCGCTGTATTAGCAGGAGACGTTCCGCTAACGATGTTTAAGGGTATAGCCAAAGCAATTATTTGGTCCACATCATTTTCAATTAGCTTGAGAAGCTCAGCAGTAGGTACCGGATTGACGGAATTTCCAAAAGCTTTACTCATAGATTCTTTGGATTCATTCTTCTGAACCATCTTTTGATCTATTGTTAACGAATACCTTGATTTTTCACTGCAATTTTGTGTCGATTGATCTTTTGCGTAGTTATGAAATGAATAATTCTTATTCTGCTGTGCCTTGGTAGCTTCCAGATGATTTATCATTAGTTTAAGGGCAATCTTATAATCTTCATATTCCATGATTTCTGTCTCATCCCGATAAGGAATAGCAGGAAGAAAAAAGGAATAATCTGCTTTTTTACTTTCTATTCTTGAATACTTTATTGACTTAATGTGAAGGTTGGAGCCTACCGTAGTAAACGGTTCGTAATACAAAACTGTGTAACCAGATGATCCAATTTTTCGCAACTGTTCCACCTCTGATGAGGTTTTGTATTCAATGGACGGATGAGATTTTAAAATTTTGTTAGCAGCCCGAGATATAAGCTCATTGTACTTTTTTGGGAACATTAGATACTCACCCTTTTGGGTTGTATACTTATCTTTTAAATTCTGCTTTTTTGCGTTAGCAATCTTTTTATCGTAAAAGTCGACTGTTTTTTGATCGGTCTCCAGTTGTTCGACAATGAGTGTGCGACTAATAAGTTCATCGATGATCTCAGGATTGGTTGATGTCACTTGTCCCCACAGAGAAACACTATTCGCCAGTGGCGTGATGATTAAGATAAATTGAAATAATACTGTCCGTTTCATTTGTTTTGCTGTTTTGTCAAAACTAGTTTCAGCAAATTCATTATGTCTTTGAATGAAACGGGAATATGTTCAGTTCAACTTTAGTTGAACTTTTTAGTGTTGATTGAACTAATATATTCTTTTGGGAGCATGTTAGTTTCTTTTTTGAAGGCTTTAACAAAAGTAGTTTTGGACCTAAAACCGGATTCATCAGCTATTGTCTTAATGGTGAACTTACCACTATCACCGGCTCTAAAGCGCTCCATGACATCCATAACTCTGTATTTGTTGATGAAATCATAATAGTTCATTTTGAAATGTTTTCTCAAGATAAACGTAATCCTACCTGAACTTACTTCCAGTTTGGAGCTAAGTGAAGCCAATGTGATTTTGGGGTCTCTGAAAAACTTGCTTGACTCCATTAATGTTTTCAACCTTTGAGCTAAATCTTCATCCTTTTCTGAATCCTTTTGAGTTGAACTTGAAAGGGGTGAAGTGAATCTTGTCGGGCTTAATAGAAAATTGTAAGCCAAGTATAAATTGAGATAAAACATAAGTAGCCAAAGTGGATAGAATGTACTATCGGGAACCTGAGATGGGTAGACCGAAAGATCTGCAAGAAATGTGCTGATCCACAAAAAAAAGATTACGACTATCGTTAAAAAAACGTGTTTGAGTTTTGGTGATTTTGAGGCGGCTTTGTTGAAAATTTTTATAGCCTGAAAAATAAAAAAACCATTGTAAAGTACAGCTAATGTTTCATAGATGTGTAAGGTAAAAACGTCAAAAAGAATTTCGAATTTATCCTCAGGGTTTATGAAGCATATGTATATCCAAACTAAGCCAGTTAATGCAACATCAAAGTAGCCAGCAAATAGACTTTTAGAGCTTAAAAATTTCCTTCTGTTATAATTGTCTTGACTGATGAGGCAGGAAAACTCACGGACTAATGGGCCTAGAAAAAATACAACGGGAAAGCGATCTAAACAAAACCAGTAATAATTAAAGCTCAGGTAAGGAACAATGATCCAGCTGACAAAGTTGAGAGATGTCAGAAATATAAACAAGGTAAGAGTTATACTGATATTGTTTCTCTTGGCTTTAGAGATGAATACCAGTATCAAAAGAAATAGTGAGTTGACCAAACTGGTGATCAATATAATTTCGACAATGTTTAAATCCATTACTAAATTTTAACCACTTCAATGCTATTAAATAATTTGGTTAGATAAAAAATAAAGTACAAAATTTCGGGGATAGTAACCCAGCTTTCGAGTGATGATGATATTTAAAATCATAGGTGGAGATACCCATTTTCAGTCTAGTGTTAGTGGATTTTTTCGGTCGATTTCTTGTGTCTTCAAAAGATGAGAAGCATTTCCCATCATTTTCACATCGGGAATAAAAAAAATGAGAAATGAATATATCCTTGTCCGAGGAAAAGTTTGATAAGCAAAAAAGCATCTCCTGACGCTTGAAAAGGGTGTTTTTAAGCCAAACAAACATCTCATGTGGAGAATATTGTCTTATTAGAGAGTAGAGTGTAAATAAAGGTTGAAGTCTTAAGAGACACACTTCTAGGAATTGAATGTAAAAAAAAGCTGCCCCGAAGAGATCGGAGCAGTTTGTGTTGTTGTGTATTAAAATTGATTAATATCTTATTGCTTGAACAGTTTCGTTTGTTGTGTACCTTCTGCTGAAGAGAGCTTGATGAGGTAGACTCCAGGGACTTCATCGGAGAGGTTCAACTCTACCTTTTTTCCATTTACAGGTAATGTCTTAAGCAGTCTTCCTTCCATATTGAGTACGCTTACTGTACCATTTCGTACCTGATCAAAACTCACAGTGAAGTTTTCTTCAGTCACTGGATTGGGATACACATAGAATGTATTTAGATGGTTTGTTACACCCAATACAGCATCATCTACATCAGTCACCGTGATTGTTACCTCTTGATTAGTCGCATTGCCAGCAGCATCAGTAGCTATGACATTGATCACATAGGTATTGTTTTTGTCACTATCTGTAGGAGTTTCAAAATCCGGGGCTGACTTGAATGATACTACACCAGACGATGACACTACATCAAACAGTGCTTCATCATTACCAGAACCTAAACTGTAGGTCAAGGTATTTGCGTCAGTGGCTAATATAGTATAAGCAGTAGCTGTTCCATTTTCAGCAAAACTAGCTGCAGTACCTGAAGTGAAGACTGGAGCAACTTCATCTACATCCGTCACCGTAATGGTCACGTCCTGATTGGAGGCATTCTCTGCTTCGTCTGTGGCAATGACGTTGATCACATAGGTGTTGTTTTTGTCGCCATCACCAGGAGTTTCAAAATCTGGTGCCGATTTAAAAGTCACTACGCCAGTACTTCCTGCAATGTCAAACAGCGCTTCATCATTACCCGATCCCAAACTGTAGGTAATGTTGTTCGCATCTGTGGCTACAGCTGTATAAGCAGTACCTGTGCCATTTTCCTCAAATGAAGCAGTGGCAGCAGAAGTGAATGCTGGAGGTGTGTTTTCCAATACTTCAACTGTAAAGCTCTGCTGTACCGTACCCCCATTACCATCTGAAACCTCCAGAACCACATTATGTGTTCCAATATGGTCTGCAGTAGGAGTGCCTGATAATTTATTGCTTGTTGATACTGTTCGAATGGTATGAGAGGTTTGGTCTCCAAGGAAAATCTTGCCTTGGTCTTCTATTGCCACTCCCCAGATTTGTCCAACCCGTGCTTCTGATAATGTTCCATTTACAAATCCGGAACTACCATTACCGACTACGGTAGATACTACACCAGCAGGACTTATCTTGCGAAGCCGAAAGCCACTGCCTCCCACAAGCACGTTGTCTGATTGATCCAGTGTGATTGAAAACGGAGAATTAAACTGTGCAGCAGTGCCGGTACCATCAGCAAAACCGCTTATTCCACTTCCTGCCAAAGTAGTCACCACTCCTTCAGCCGTGATTTTCCGAATGCGGTGGCCAGAAAATTCTCCCATATACAAATTTCCAGAAGCATCTACGACCACTCCTGTAGGACTACTGAACTGAGCAGCTGCACCCGTGCCGTCAGCAAAGCCAGCTATGCCGCTTCCTGCTAAAGTAGTCACAACTCCCTCGGCGGTAATTTTTCGAATACGATGATTATTGAAATCACCAACATATAAATTCCCTGATTCATCTATCGTTATGCCAATTGGTCCATTAAATTGAGCAGCAGTGCCGGTATCGTCAGCAAAGCCGCCTGTACCATTTCCTGCTATGGTAGTCACAACTCCCTCAGAAGTGATTTTTCTTATTCTATTGCCACTAAATTCAGTAACGTACACATTTTCTGAAGCATCTACCGCTATCCCTGCCGGAGTATTAAACCTGGCTGCTGTACCGGTACCATCAGCAAAGCCGGTCGTACCGTGACTTCCGGCCAAAGTGGTTACTACACCTTCGGGAGTAACTTTTCGTATCGTGTGATTGGCCCATTCAGCGACATAAATATTCCCTGAATTGCCTCTGGCTATCCCTGCTGGCTGATTAAACTGGGCATCGGTGCCAGTGCCGTCAGCCATGCCGCTGGTTGTACTACCGGCCAACGTACTTACTCCTGCTGCATTGAAGGAAAGCCATGAAGGTACTGTTGGGGCCGTATAAGTGAGTCCGTGTCCATCAGCATCCGTTGCTGAGATGTCATAGCTGTATTCATTTCCTAATTTGACGGTAGTGACCGCAGTAGAAGTAAAGGAAGGAGGGGTGTTGGTCGTATTGACATCAATTTTTGTAGGTGATGTCTGTACATTGGGTGAGCTCTCATCATCTTCTGCTACCACATACACATCGTAGGCTGTTGCGGTGCTTAATCCGGTAATGCTAAATGCATGTGTAAAATCTCCCGTACTAACCGTAGCAGAACCGCTGGCTGCGGCTGTTGCCCCTGAGCTGCCTGTTCCTGCTTTTACTTCGGCAGCGGTAGGTGCGGCCGCTCCATCCACCAGCACGACATAGTACATCGTTCCGCCTTCATCTATATCTACATTGAGTGTAAGGCCAGTTCCGGTGATACTTGCAGCAGAAGGAGTGCTATTTTCAAAGGACGGTGGCGTTACATCATTTACCGTAATGGTAAAACCTTGATCCACTGTACCACCATTACCGTCATTGGCCGTGAGGGTTACACTATGATCTCCTACCTTGTTCGTGGCATCACCACTTAGTTTATACCCTTTTAACGTGGTTTTGATTTGATTACCATTCGTTGATGGGGCATAAATATTACCAGAAGCATCTACAGCCACTTCCCATGATCCGTTGAGTCCTGTGAGTACTGTACTGACAGTCGCACCTGGCATAGTCACTTTATGAACCTCATTGCCATAGGTAGTGTAATAAAAATTTCCATCACCGTCCATAGCTAATCCACCTCTTAGGTTAAGATCCGTCACCTCTTCAGTGACTGTGTTGCCGTCTGGTGTGACCTTATATATCTTACCAGTACCAATATCAGCACCTCTTGTTCCTACATAAATATTGTTGGAAGCGTCGATCACCATGCCGCCTATTTGGCCTCCTCCGTTAACCGTAGAAAAGGTAGTCGGCGAACCGCCGCCGGCAGCAAATCTATTAATCACTCCCGAATTATACTCTATCGAATAAACTTTACCATCGCTATCTACTACTACATCTACCGGTTGGCTGGTTGTCCCTATGGTAGTGACTACACCTGCCGAGGTTATTTTTCTTATATGAGCATTATCAGCCACATAGATATTATCAGATACATCAATGAAAAGACCAAAGGCATTAGCGAATGAAGCGGCATTTCCTGTACCATCTGCACTCCCCGATGGACCTGCTCCTGCTAAGGTAGATACTATGCCGTCCGGCGTGATTTTTCTGATTTTGTGTTGATTAGGGCCGTTTTGAGATACGTACATATTGCCTGCTCCATCTACTACAATACCCGTCGGAGCACTAAACTCTGCGGTCGCCTGATCTCCATCTGTGCCTCCTGCGCTTCCTTCTCCTATAGTAGTTAAATCTATAGCTGACAGTGTCAACCAATCTGGCTTGGTAGGGGCTGTCACAGTGACTGCATCACCGTCCGCATCGTTGGTTTGGGCGAGGTACCTATAGGAAGCACCGTCATCTACAGCGGTAACTGCCATAGAGGTGAAGGTGGGGTCTGCATTCTGCGCAAGCAAGGGATTGGAAGCCAGCAATGCAGCAGCAATAAAGAAAAGTGATTTTTTAATTGTAAAATTTTTCATAGGAATGCTTTTCAAGTAAAAACGATATACTTCATGGCTAAAAAATCTAAACGGTAGATACTTAACAATTAAAATGGGTGGATGACCAAACCTGGGTTACGAATGGACAAAAGCAGGTGATCTTAAAATCCTGGTTTTTTATACCGAGGCTTGATGCGGGTTTAATTCGGCTTTTTAGTCGAAGCAACGCTTTGCCTACAGAATCGCTGTTGAGCATTTCAAAAAACTGCTCCTGCGAAACACCTTCATATCTTTTCACACTTTGTTTTAAGAAGTTTCCGTGTCGGTATTTCACAAGCAATGAGGAATCTTCCCAGGAGTATTGCATGTAATCGATCAAAGAAGATTCTACTTCGATCTTTATATTCTTTAATCTGTTCGTTTCAATATTAAATACCATGGCATAAAAGGAAAAACAGACCTGCTGATGCAAGCTTTGACGTGAATGAATAGGTAAAATTCCATTTTTGAAAAAAATGTTGATGAATGGAAGAATCCGGGTGAAGTTCCGTTCATATTGGGGGATATGATGGTTTCGATAATCTTTAGCATCAGATAATTAACAAATAGTGTTGATATCAATTTTTTTGACAGAGTTTAAATCTTTTCAGACGGTCTTTCGCTACTGATCATATATTTTTGAACATTAAGAAAACGCGTGAGAAAATATCTAGTAACTACCATTCATCTTAGTAAGGGAGTTCTTCTGATCGGCCTTGTGATGCTTCTGACATTCAGCGGTATTAGTCCAGTGGTTGGGCAAAATGCACCTGACCTAAAATTTAGATATTATGGTCTTGAGCATGGGCTGTCTCAGGTCACGGCCATTTGTCTTCTGGAGGATCAGCAAGGATACATTTGGGTGGGTACACAAGATGGACTCAATCGATTCGACGGATACCATTTCAAACCATTTAGAAGTAACCCTGAAGACCCCAGTAGCCTAAGCAATGGTCATATCAATTGCATGGTTGAGGATAGCAGTGGTCGAGTCCTCGTAGGAACCAAAAATGGACTAAGCCTATTTGATGCAAAAAAGGAAACCTTTGATGTTCTTCTAAATGAACCGGCGCGAGCCAATTCCTTGAGTCACAATCATGTTACGGCACTATTTGAAGATAGCAAAAATCAGATTTGGGTTGGTACTGAAAACGGACTCAACCTGTTGAACTCTGATGCTTCAGGCTTTGACCATTATGATGAAAGCCCATCATCTTCGACAGTTCTGAGTAATAATTACATTACATCCCTGGAGGAGGATGATAAAGGGAATCTATGGATAGGCACAAAGAAAGGATTGAACGTACTAGACATAGAAAACCGCATGGTTCGTTCTTTGTACCATGACTCAGCCAATAAGTTCACTTTGAGCTCTGATGAGATCACCAAGGTATTTCAAGACAGTAAACAGCAGATTTGGGTAGGGACTCGTGATGGGTTGAATCTATATGCCCCTGAAAATAAAAATTTCAGGAGATATCTGTATGACTCAGATGATGAGACCTCAATCAACGATAACCATGTACTGAGCATTTATCAAGATTCAAATGCAGACTTGTGGATTGGTACAGCGAACGGTGGTCTCAACTTACTGAATGTTGCCAACGATACGTTTGTGCGCTATCAGCACAATGAAGATGACCCGAAGTCATTAAGTAACAATACAGTCTGGAGTATTTTGGAAGATCGTTCAAAAAACTTATGGGTGGGTGTATCCAATAAAGGAGTGAATTTTCACGATCCTAGAACCAGAACATTTACACACTATCAATACAGTCCCGACAACTCGATTTCTCTACAAGACAATGCGGTGAGAAGTGTTTTGTTGGACGATCAAAATCAGTTATGGGTGGGTTCCTTTACGGGGTTAACTGTAATCGACCGAAAAAACAACACAAGTCGGAGGTACAGGCACAATGTAGGAGATTCTTATTCGCTGAGCGCTAATTATGTCTTGAGTCTCTATCAAGATCACAAAAATCGCATTTGGATTGGAACTAGAAATGGGTTGAACCTTTATGAACCCAAAGGTGATCATTTTATCCGTTTTGAAGGAAATGATAAAGTATCCATGAAAGACATCGGGATTGAATCCATCCTGCAAGATCATCAGCACCAGCTGTGGGTCGGAACTAATAAAAAAGGAGTTTTTCGGATAGACCTTGATGAAGGAAAAATCAAGAGGTATGCGATCAAAAATGACAAAACCAATTTTAACCAATCAACAGCTGCGTGCATAGTTCAAGACACAGAAAATAGAATCTGGGTGGGATCGGCTGCTGGATTGTTTTTGTTCGATTTTAAGGAGGATATCTTTAAGCTAGTCGAGAGCAAAGTGCTTTCAAGCAATGAAGTTACCAATATTACCGAAGAACCGAATGGAAGAATTTGGATTGGATCGAAAAGTGGTTTTCATCTTTTTGACCCAAAAACGAAAACGCTCAAAAGTTATCATGAAAAAGACGGGCTTTCGAACGCATTTATCTATGGGGCTTTAGCCGATGATACGGGCAATCTATGGTTGAGCACTAATAAAGGCCTCAATAAATTTGTTCCGGATCAGGGCACCTTTACAGTTTACGATCATGCCGACGGTCTGCAAAGCGATGAGTTTAATGGAAAGGCATATCACAAGGACCGGAACGGTTTTATGTATTTCGGAGGTGTCAATGGACTCAGTGTTTTTCATCCAGATAGTGTTGGGGAGAACACCGATTTACCACAAGTGGTATGGACCGATTTTCTCTTGTTTAACCAATCTGTACAAGTGAACGATTCTTCGGTACTGAAGCACGCCTTGAACCACGAAGAAAAAATCGTACTCAACTACGATCAGGACATGTTTGCCTTTGAGTTTGCAGCACTCAATTACAAACAACCTGAAAAAAACCAGTTTGCTTATAAATTAGAGCCATTTAATGAGGATTGGATTTATACAGATTATAAAGACCGGAAAGCGGTATTTACCAGAATACCGGCTGGGTCTTATACATTCTCAGTCAAGGCCTCTAATGATGATGGCCACTGGAATGAACAAGCACGAAGTATAAAGCTTACCATCCTGCCTCCCTGGTGGAAGTCCTGGTGGGCTATGTCGCTCTATGCGATTGTTTCGCTAGCTACAATTTTTCTAATTGCACGTTTTCAATGGCGCAGAATACAACTCAAGAATAGACTTAAGCTTGAACGAAAAGAAGCAGAACAGTTCAAGGCATTGGACAGATTGAAAACCCAGTTCTTTTCAAACATTACACATGAATTTCGTACGCCGCTAACATTAATTCTTGGTCCTTCTGAGCAAATATTAAAGCAAAACAAGTTGGATGAGAGCTTTACCAGGAGTCAGGTGGAGCTGATCAGGAGAAACAGCAAAAAATTCCTTCAGTTGATCAATCAGTTATTGGATTTATCCAAGCTTGAAGATCAACAAATGTCTGTGGAGCTCTATCGAGGATCTTTAAATGAGTTTGTCAAAAATGTGGTTGAGAATTTTCAGAGTGCTGCGTATCAAAAGCATATCAGACTTAATCTGGATTCACAGCTGCCCATTTCTTATCATTTATTCGATCGAGATAAGCTGGATAAGATTATCTACAACTTGTTGTCAAATGCGCTTAAGTTTACTCCAGAGGAGGGGACAATAGATGTTACTATTGGACCATCAGAAGTTGATGGCAATAGCATTGCTTTGAGCGTGAAGGATAGCGGGATAGGAATAGCTGAAGATAAATTACCATACATTTTTGATCGGTTCTATCAGGTAGAAGGGGCCACTACAAGGGAGTATGAAGGAACAGGTATAGGGCTAGCACTTACTAAGGAACTTATCGAATTGCAAGGTGGGACAATCCGGGTGTCTAGTGAGGTAAGCAAAGGAACGCAGTTTGTGGTTGAACTACCGATTGAGCAGGTTTCATCTTCCGAAATAAGCACATCTCAAGTCGATGAAGCAAGCGAAATCCATCAAACTTTTGTTCTGGATGACTTGCCCCAAGTTGAGAATCAGGGGATTGACCCAGAATCAGAAAAACAAGTGATTCTGATCGTAGAAGACAATAATGATTTAAGGACTTTTATCCAATCTGTATTACAAGAAAAGTATCAAACACTAATGGCCAGTGACGGAGCCGAGGGAGTGGCTCTGGCATTGAAGCATATTCCCGATTTGATTATATGTGATGTGATGATGCCCGAAAAAGATGGCTTCGAACTGACGAAAGCGCTAAAAAATAATTCGCTGAGTAGTCATGTGCCCATAATTTTGCTGACCGCTAAATCTACGTTGAAGAGTAGAGTAGAAGGGTTGGAAAGTGGAGCGGATGCCTATTTGAATAAACCTTTTAGTGTAGATGAGCTATTGCTCACTGTAAACCATCAAATCCAAACAAGACGGCTATTACAATCCAAATATACGATTGGCTCAAAGGATTCAGAAGAAGGAGAGGGAGGTTACAGTTTAATGGATCAGGAATTGATGGATCGTTTGCATGCGCTGATTGAGGCCCAATTGAGTAATGAAGAATTCTCTGTGGATGAATTGATCGGCGAGATAGGTATGAGCCATAGTCAGCTTTACCGTAAAATTAAAGCGCTCACTAATTTGTCTATTGCCGGATTTATTCGCAACTATAGGCTGCAAAGAGCCTTTGAGCTTTTAAAGTCCGGTACACATAATGTAACCGAAGTAGCTGATATGACTGGGTTTGGCAATCGCCGCTACTTCCATAAAGTGTTTGTCGAGAAATATAATTTCCCCCCAAGTCAAATTTTGAAGTCTCTTTAATTGTAGGTGTAAACAACAGACATTCAGTTTTTTATGGTTGATTCTGACGAATAAGGAGACCATCTGTCTAATAAGGAGACTATTTAGGCAAATGGAGAGACCCGTTCTTGTCGGCTTCTTCTCACCTTTGATTACAGCTAAACATTGTAATCAATGAGAAAGAGAGAGAATTCTGATCATTCATTGAATGAGTTGTTCCTTGAAGTTGGCATTGATCAACTTGAAGAAAGCACATTCGATTCGGTAAATAAAGAAGTTGGTGCTAATACTTATGCATCTACTCAACTCAACATCCTGTTAAGTGGCGAGCAAGCCAGTATTCAGCTCGCCAAACGACTCGCTGATAAGTTAGACATTCCATTTATACTTTTGAATAGCAATGATATGAGTCATGCTACTGCTGAAGCATCGATAACTATTCCTGAAAATTATCTGAATAGTTCAAACCAGAAAGTGATTAGTGCATTATCAAAATCGTTGTTGGGTCAGACGGTAGATGAAAACACAAGAATCACCAATGATCACCCAAGCCAAGTTTCGGATGCTATTTTTATAAAAGATAATTTTAACTACATAAAGGTCTCCTTTGATCAAATTGACTTTGTGAAATCCGATGGAAATTATATAGAGATTCACTGGGCGAACAGAGTAAGTGTACTGAAGAAAACAATGAAAAGCTTTGAAGAAAAAGCATTTGGACATGCCTTTCATCAAGTACATAGGTCTTACCTGATCAATCTAAATAAAATAACGCGAATAGGGCCAGTTCACGTTTATCTCGGCGAATACAAAATCCCACTGTCAAAAGGCAAAAAAGAACAATTGATTGAGGTATTGGACACCTTTTAAGAACTAGACTTAAACTTTACTTTATATGTCATCAAGACAAATGAAAAATAGACCATGTTCGCAAATATTATGACGTATGAGAAGCCATCCGTTCCAATGAAATGAACCAGAATACCTATTAAAATGAGTCCTCCCATCGCGCCTGTGTTTTCCATGAGCGCAAATACGGTGCTACTAGCCAGGGCATCTTCAGGTCCGTATTTACTTTCTAGCAGAGTTAGTGAAATGGAGTACATGCCGCTGATCAGACCACCCCAAATAAAAAGTAGAATATAAGCCTGATAATTTTCGTAAATCGCTAAGGGTAAGAAAATGGCCAATATGGTACAAATTAGTGCAGAATAGACCAATACAAAGCGTCTATCAAAGTACTCTGACAGTGTGGAAATAGGAGTGTCCAGACTTACAGATCCCAACATGAAGGCGGTCAAAAGAAGGGATGCCTCCTGAAGCCCCAGCTCATTTCTAATTCCATAAACAGTAATGTGCCAGGAAACGCCAAAAAAGGATATGCCACATAAAGCCACCGCAAATAATACCCCCTTGTTTGCTGAGATTAGATCAGGGATTGAAAAAGAGTCGGTATTGGGTAGATTGGGTAAAATGTTTCTATTCCAAAAGAGTGGCAAGGAAAATAATAAGGTCAAAGCCGCACTGATGATAAAGGGGCCTTCATGCCCGTATTCCCACAGCTCACAAGTTGAGGCAGGTAAAAATCGAGACAGTATGGTTTTATTGGCATAGATGATCGGGCCAGTCGCTATGCCCAAGGATATGATGGTTCCGAAAAGGGCATACACCAAACCCTTGAATTTTTTGATTTCAATGTGATTGATGCAAAACTGAATGGTCATTAGACAAAAAAATGAGCCGGCACCTACCAGGGCAGAAAGTATAAGCCAACTAGTACCACTGGTAATAAATGCCATTCCTGCTAGTGCCAGCGCTCTAAAAACTATGGTGATCATTAAGGATATTTTGATTCCTATTTTTCTTATTATGATGGCCATCAATAGGCAGATAATAATGGCAATGACCGATTCCGTGGAAAGAATAATGGTGGAAAATAAAGGCCCAAATACCTGGGGGTTTTCTTCCATGAAGAGTGGAATGATCACCGAATTGAGTCCAACTGACGAAGAAATCAAATAAGTGGATACAAAATATATGATGAGTCTTAGCTGTGTCATTTTATTTATAAGATTTGGAGTCCATTTCACCACAAATTTCCTTTTGCAATCGCCTCAGAAACCAGATGATCATGCCGGATAAGTAGGCAATAAAAAATATGGTGACCATCGTTCGTTGCGTTGCTTTTTTTATAGGTTCCAGACGATTATTGTAAGTTTCTGACGATATGTCCACGCCCAATACCCCGATGAACTTCTTCTCGTCAAACAAGGGTAGATAGCAGCTGATATGAGAGCCCCATTGATCATTGTATGCTTTGTGTGTGATTGATTTTTTGTGTGTATCGAAGCATTTTTTCAACTCATTACTGGGATCTTTATAGATGTTCATAATATGAGACTTAGTCTCAATTCCTTTTTTATCATATTGACCCGGAGGGGTAGGGTCTAGAATGAAATGAATAGTTGAGTCCTTTTGTATCATCGTGTATATGAATTCGATGCTACTGTCTACGTTTAGGGCTCGGTACAAAGGCTCGATTTGATCCAGGTAAATTGGAAACTCTTCTTGATCCACGCAGTCGAGTAGTTGATGTTGCTTTTCGTCAATTAATGTTCTGATAACATAGGCGGTTCTATAGAGTCCTTCTAGTATCTCTCCTTTTTGTGCATTTATGGCGTTGAGGTAGATGAAATAGGTGAGAAACTCCAAAATGATGAAAACAGCCAATCCTGCGAATAGGCCTTCTCGTTTTTCGTGAACTTTATGATCTAGTTCCATAATTAAAACTGGTCGACAGCCACAATTTGTGTCCTTGGAAATCCATTGAAATTACAGGCCGAAGCCGAGGTATAGGCCCCCATGTTTTTAAAGAGGAGAACAGTCCCAATTTCCAGATCGGGCAAATCGACTTCTTTTAGAATAATATCTAGTGAATCACAGGTTTGTCCTGCGACTACACTGGGTAGAACCTCTCCAACTTTGAGTTCCTCCAACCACAGTGGGTATTGCATTTGATCATAAACCTGGCCAGAGAAAGAATTGTAGACACTCTCATCTACGAAATACCACGGTTTCTTTTTTCGTCTGGACTTGCCTATAACTTTTGTTGCCAGAATCATTGAGTTGGCCACGATGAATCGTCCTGGCTCTGCGATGAGCTCGAGGCCCTGCGTGTGAATTTCTTCAAGATCACTTTTGAATTGATCGCAATACTTGAAAATGTCGAAATCAGGAAGTGAAGGATGATTTGGGAAGCCTCCGCCAATATCAAGGGTGGAAAGTTGTATCCCGGAAATCTTGAGCACAGCGATGATATTTTTTGTAGCAGCAAGAGCCAGGTTAAACCCTTCTGGTTCAATGGCTTGGGACCCACAATGAAAGGAAAGGCCTAGGTTATTAAATCCTAGATCATGTGCCTGTCTTATTAGGTTTATCGCCTCGGTTTCACCTATCACACCAAACTTCTTTGAAAAATCAATTTTTGCGTTGGTGTTTTCAACTGCCATTCGCACCAGTATACGGATTTCACTTTTTAGCTCTGTTAGCTTATTGAGCTCAGATAAGTTGTCCACTACAAAGGTTCGAATGCCATTTTTATAAGCATAGCTGATGCTTTCTTGTACTTTAATGGGGTGTGTATGTATCCATTGGGTCGAAGGTTTTTTTAGTCGGCTTACAATGTCTATTTCAGCGTTGGAGCAAACGTCAAAATTCGATCCTAACTCTACCAATGTTTCAATGATTGAGGGATGGCTATTGGCTTTTACTGCATAATATAGACTGACATTGGGCAGTGCTTTTTTTAGATTCAAATAGGATGACTTGATAACCTCCTTTGATAAGAAAAGTGTAGGCGTCGGATGAGAATCAATGAGAGTTTTTATTTTTTTATTGTACTGGAGCATTGATTAACGATTTAATATAAACAAATAGGCAAAGTGACAAGAAGAATGCGAGGCATCCGAGAAAGCAAAACCTGTCGATTTCATTCGCTGCTTTTTCTGACTTTCTGAAAGCAACTTTGGCTACAACTACACTTTCAATCACAGTGAAAAAAACCATGAGGTTGGTGCCCAAAACGATATAGTCCATAGTGGTCAAATAGCTAATCTTGGGGAGCAGATCGTTGATTACAAAATTGTGTGCGGTTAGTGCCAGAAAGGCCGTAATACTAAAACTCACCCTATTGTGCAGATCCAAAGGATCCATACAAAACACAATCCATGACATGAGCACAATAAGCAATGAGATGAAAAGTATCTTGGTAAAGTAGAAGCCCCTCTTGCGAGAGATGTTCATGATAAATTGGGAAACAGAATAGGTTTGATTATCGAACTTATACAGATGCTTATTGAAAACGGCTTTCGCCGTGGGATTTAGGTGAAATTCAGAAAAATCCAACCCCATTTCGTAGGCAGCTCCACCGGGAATTAGAAAAGTGTCACTAGCAATTTTGTAATACTCGAAAGGAGAACCATAGAGATATTCCAGTTCTTCGCTGGTCTTTGAAAAATCTTCTAAATGAATGATAAGGTCCTGACTGTCAAATGGGAATTGCTCCATGTCCATGGGGTTGTAGAAAGTGCCTTTGTACCGGGCGTCTTGCAAAACATAACCATGCTCGAAGGAATAGTTAATATCTCCAATGGACTCGATTGAAATAGCATTTGTGAAATCATTTTTTGGAACCCAGTTTAAATGCTCTGAATCAATCTTGGCCAGGTTTTCTGATGAATCGCCTGGTATCTCCTGATGAGATAGATCAGTGGAATCAATTTTCCAATATTGCTGAAGATAAAAGTCGAGTTCGAAGTTTTGATTGATGTAGTCAACATTGGTCAATTGGTTGACGGCATAGTTGATGAACACTTTTCTACTGATAGGCTTTCCTTCTTGTCCGAAGCAATAGACAGGTAGCAGTAGTAAAACGAGTTTTATTGATTTAAAAGACATGATCAGGCGGTTAGGGAAGTGAAATATTCAGACCTATGAAAGTTCGATGCAGCGACTGGCCAGGAAACTGCGAATGGGTAATGGAGACTTCAAGATCAAATGATTTGATATGGAACGGAACTCCCAAAGTGAAGTCGACCTCACGCCATCCATTATCATTATTTTGACTAGCAAAACGAAAGCCGGTTAAAAATGAAACTTCAAAGGGAACCTTGCCAATGCGACAACCATACGAGAGGCCTAGTGTTGGATAAGCCCCAGTCATGTCGTGATAATAGATCTCAACCTCAGGTGACAAAAACAGTTGCGGTGCGGCAAAACCGGCATACAACTCCATCCAATTGTGAATAGGTAAATCGAAAAACATCATCGTACTGTCATGTCCGGAATAATGAACCAGACCAGCTTTGAAGTCCATGGAATCCAAGGTGATCCAATGGTAGTACAACGTAGTGGCCGACTCCATGGGAACCCCATATTCAACATCCGAGTTAACGCTGAGCCATAGATTCAAATTAAGTCCGGGCTGCCGATGTTCTGCGTTGGATCTTGGAAAACGATAATCTATAGAAGGCTGGAATACTATGAAATCGTTTATATCATCCCGCCAGATGTAGTGAGAAAATGCGTCCATCTCAATACTGATTGTACTGGACTGACTATAAGCAGCCCTGGTACTTCCCAGTAGACATAGGAATAGCGTATATAGGTGTAAAAACCTCATAGTTATTGTTTTAGAATCCTTTTAGCGTTAGTGCTTCAGTACTTCAGAATGGCCTGTGGTCTTCGCTGAATACTTCTTTTGGATCGGGGTGATACATCTTTTTGAACAGCACTAGGTTTATACCCACGCTATGTTTTTCACTTTGAGCTTGGCCGATTTTCGATGTCCGTATACGGCTTTAATTCTCTCCCATGTCCATAGCTCATCATTGTTCCACCAGTTTGCAGAAGGATGGGGGTGATCTGCTATGCTACCTATCATCCGATAGCCAACACCGTTGAGCCTATAGGCAAGGTTAGATTCCAAAGTCAGCACTCGGTCAGTTGGGGCATGGTGATCTAGAATAATGAAGGTGTGTCCTCCTTTCCATTGTTCTTTCCAGCCTTGTATAACAGTCCATGGCTGCGGAGCTTCCTCCTCATTATCAATGGCAACGGCCATGTTTCGATCCACAAGGCAAGTCACTGGAGAATAGTAGTCACTCGCATCATATATCATCATTTGACCATGGTTCTTGCTATTCCAGACAAATCCGGACTGACTGTTTTCCCAGGCCTTGACCAGTATGGCCTCTACAAACGTACAGCAGTTGTTTTGTGCTGGGGGAGCCTGCGGTACTTTACAGTTTTTTAGAGGGAAAGGATAGGTAGGTTTGTGCAAGTCATAGGTGAAATCCACGAACTCAGGTAACAAGTCTACCAAAGCTTGTTCATCTATGGCTTCACCGTCATTTTCAAAGTTGTAAGCTTCAGAAGTTTTTGGTGAATCTATGTAGGCATACTGAGTCTGCTGATACCTAGCGCAGATCCATACATTTTGATTGAGGTCGGGAGCAAATACCCTTGCGTAATCAGTATCTGCATTGGGAAAGTTTTTTTTGAATTCTAGCAATTCATATTTTCCCGCCTCAATTTTTCCTAACAATTTTGAAGAGGTGTCAGCTTCTTCGAAAATATTGAGTCTTTGTTTTAGGTTGATCGTATTCATGGTACTGTGTTTTTTGTTTGGTTATGGAATTAGTTAGGTAATTGTGCTTTGAGTATTTTCTCATAGGAGTCAACAACATGTTGCAAGCCATCTGACATCTGTTGGGGTTTGAGCACAATTTCTACATTACCCACGCTGCCTTTTTTAGATGCTTCTGACTCCTGCTCAGTGTTTTTAGGTCGGTTGCTGAATTTTCCAAGCCCTACCTGCAATTCATCATTCACTAGGCTGAGTTCCAAGTCAGCTTTGAGTCTGACTTCTTCCACTTTGGAAAATTCAACAGGAACCAACGTAATCAGCGGTACGTGTACCTCTTTGTTGGCTATGCTTCCGTCTGGCGCTGTAGTAGGATAGTTCAGTATGACGGTCTTGGGCCTCAAATCTCCCTGCGCCATCGCTTGTTCTTCGGCATCGGGCTGGCTGAGTGTGCTTTTAAGTTCTTTGATCGAGCGGAGCGCGTGATCAAGATCTTGTCGACTGATCTTGGAACTGGGATTGACCACAGCATCTGTAGCACTCAGGGCCTCGTCGATCTTTTTCTGAATCTCTCCGTCATCATCATCCTTCTCGAAGTACTGGTTAAGTACTTCCAGATTTTTGGACATCAAAGCATCATTGGCGCCAAGTACTGCGCCTTGTATGGATTCAACGAATGATTTAAATGAAAACATAATTTTGTTGGTTTATCGGGTTCTGGCTTTCAGTTTTTCCAGTTGATCGATGGTCTTTTTTACCATTCCCTGGCTGTCCTGCGGAAGACCATAGCTGGCATCGCAGTTTACGTTGGGACAGGAAAATCTAAATCCTTGTAAAAATTGATGAGTGTCAAAGGGTACTGGTGTTTGGCACACTTGACAAGGCATTATTTGATCTTTATTCATCATAGTAGTATATCTTTTAGTTGTTATTTATCAGTGGAATCACCATCCTGTTCTTTTTCTCTCAGGTCAATGGGTTCCATGTTTTTGGAAAATAGATCGATGATTGAGGTGAGTCCTACAGGTAGCGACTGCTGCCCTCCTTTGATATTGATTGATAGCTTGGAGCCTACTTTCCGCTCGTATTTTGAGGAGTTGGTTTGCTGATCTTTGTTGCTCACCTTTCCCATAAATTTCACTTCCTTTTCTCCCTCTTTTTGAGCGTCACTTGATTTCAATCTGTCAGATTTTGCCTCACTTTGTTCGAGTGAAGTGACTTCCATATCAAAGTCAATTTCGAATTCTTCTACAGATAGCGAATTCAAGGGTATCAAAGTCAAGAGAGGTAAATTGAACTTGGTGACGTATTGCTTAATTGTAGCCTTTCCGGACGGACCGTCAGGATCCAATTGAGAACGCGTCATAGCCATTTCTACCATGATAGGTTCGTAACTATCCCCTTCCTTTTTAAAACAGTAATCCATTAGGAACGTAACTTGTTCTCTGGCCATCATAGCATTCGCAGATGCTGTGGCTTTTAATGGAGCGCCTATGATCTGCTCCATAGGCAGGTTTTCAAAGGCTGGTTCAAATTTTCTTTTTGCCATGGTTGGTTCTATTTACCTCTCTTAATTAATTATGGTGTATTACCACCTTTACCGCCACTGTTTTTCACAGTTGGCATAGTTACAGGCTCAATGGCTTTGGAGAATGCATCAATGATGGTATTTACTCCTTTAGGCATTGGCAATTGGGCTGCATGTACAGCCACATGATACTTCGCAGAGTTACTTTTCTCATAGTGAGAGCTGGAACTCGCTTTGTCTTCCTTGTCGTAACTCGCACTACCTTTCACAGTCGCAGAGAAAGGTCCATAGCCCACTTTAGCTTCAAATGAAGCCGCAGCTGCTATTTTCTGAGTTGTTTCCTGAGAAGCTTCCTCTCCGTAACTAGATTTCACCTCCATATCAAACGTGATGTCCACGTTGTCCACAGCCAATGAATTCAATGGAATTATTGTAATAATTGGCAGGTCAAACTTGGTTTCCATTTCCTGGATATCCGTTTTTGATTTTGGATCGGTTGGATCCTTAGGTGTAATCACCCCTCTGGTCAGAGACATTTTGATCATGATAGGAGAGTAGTTGTAAACCGTATCTCCTGATGGACTTTTTATTCCTGAGTCAGTCTTAGTGAAACAGGTGTCCAACATGAACGTTGTCTGTGTCAGAGCCATTGCCGCATTTGCTTTTGCGGCGGCGTTTAGTGGTCCTCCAATCAAGGAGTCCATCGGTAGTCCCTGGAACTGTTGTGCCATGGACACTAGCGCTTTTTCAGCCATATTCTAAAAGTTTATGTTAAAAAATTGATTAAGTGCTAGCATGGTAGCTCTGATGAATGACTTCAAATGATCCAATAGATACCCTGTATGGGTAAGGTTGAACTTCATGAGACCCACACGTGCTAATTCTGGTAATTATTGATTCGAATTTTCTGACTTGGTTGATAAAACTTTGCGTAACCAGGTCACGACTAAGTGTATCACCTGCCAGAGGATCTCAGCCTCTTATTCCGTTCCGGCGCTACAGCAGTAGGCGAGTAGAAAAGTGGCAGTTTTGTCACTACTGTTCACAATACTTCTCATGTCCTTGTTTAGCTTGGACATGGCTGCCGTGACATAATCGGGTGCGGACAACTTATCCGTATTGAAGTCATGGACTTCAAGCGCAACTTTCTTGTTGTCTTTGGTAGTTGGTGAAGCAAGCGATCGGTCTTCGTTCGCAAATTTTTCTTCTCTAGTTGCTACGGCTCCAACTTGGCCACTACAGTAGCCATGTGTACCGGACATGATGTGAATGACATGATCCGAGCCACTTAGCTCTGCGCCAATGGTATTGAGCGCAGCTGCTACGTCCTTGACCGAACAAGGTCCGTGAAATCCCCAAATCTGTACCGCTTTGGGGGTGTCTTTGGTTATGTTAACTAATTTTGGCATTATGGTATTAATTAAAATCCCTACTCTTGATTAGGCTTTTCGGGTTTCGCCTCCACTTTTAGCTGTGTGGTCAGTTCGTTGATTAGGGTGGTTACTGCTCCACCTTCGTGAAGCCTGAGTAAGCTACTCTTGCTCCATTGCTGACACTATGTTCGACTTTTATTCCATCCCAACCGAAAAAGATGAGTGAATGACTGGATGTAATGAGTGAAAGGAAAAAGATGCTGAGTTAACCGAAACAAGTTTGTTTGAGATGGTTCATAGGCCGTATTAGAAAAGTACAAAAGACTACTCCTTATTTTCTATTAACAATTTGGGTTTGTCGGTGAGATGATCGACAAGGTGAAAATAAATGCATTTCTGATTCTCTTGGCTTGTATTAAACCTTTAGATGCTCTAGGTTTGATGAATAACCTAAGATTAAACCAATCCTATATCTAGCATGATGGCCAACAAACCTAAAACTAAGGGTGTTATTGAGATCAAATTGTCCAATGCATCCGATGATCCTACGCCCACTACCTGGGCTATGAAGGAGAGTGATTTTAACATCAGCCCCTTGCTTGCTTCTATTCATACGGGTGAAGCCAATTCTCCGTATAATGCTAATCAGTTCTGTACGGCATATAAGGAAGGAATTGCCTTTAGAGATCAGCGCTCTACGCTCGATCTCGACTTAGAAACAGAAACGTATTTGGCTCTGACAGACACTGATTTAGTCGATTTGAAAGGTGCCCATCTGATGTATGTCACGATGAATCTGGCCTCCGATCCATTTCTTGACTTACTTAACTTCAATAAAGACCTGGATCAAATCAGTAAAGATAAAGGCGTAACCATTGGCCCTGATGGAACCATTTATTTTAAATCTCTGGCTGAAAATAAAATCACTATACCGGATATATCAACGATTCAATCCATCTTCCCAAACAACGAATACATTCCATATTTTTTTGGTATTGGCGGAGAGCCTACCGCAGTGGAATTCAAAATTTTCTTTTGTACTTATCCCAGTGTAAAAGGAGTAAGGCGTTATCTCAAAAATTTATTGAGCCGCATTAAACTGCCCAAGGAAAAAATGCCCAAAGAGCTGGCGGAAAAACTGACCAAGGCACCCTTCTACTTTTGTATAGATCCTTTGGCAAAAGTTTCGAATGGTAGCACACCTCCAACTCATGATTAGGTGTATTATATGCATGGCTTTAATGCTTTATTCTGAAGCCATCTTTTCACAAAGTCGAAAGTACACTGATAGTGTAATGGTTGTGCTTAAAAAAAAAAGTTGAGTGTTAATGATCGTATTCGATCATTAATAAGAGTAGCTAATAGCCATACAGACCTTAATGAAGGAATTCGTTTTGCACTTCAAGCGCTCGAACTTGCGAAAAAAAATGAGATATCTCTCCTAGAAGCTTATGCGCTGGAAGAGATTGGAATGAATAAAAGGCTTTTAGGTAAAAAGGAGGAGTCTTATCGATTTGCGATCAAAGCTTACGAAATTTATGAAAGATTGGATAATAAGCGTGCTCAATCTGCAGTACTAGTACAATTAGGATCTAATGCTGTTGTAGACAAGGAATATTTAAATGCCTGTAAATTTTTTAAAGAAGCTATCTTTAAATTTCAACAAGATTCAATTATTCCTTTTGGTAATCTTGCCATGACGATGCTCAATCTTGGCGAAGCTTATCGATTATATGGAAAACTGGATAGTGCTGCTTCCTATTTTCAGAGGAGTTTAGAGTTGCAATTAGAAATAAATGATCAGAGACAAAAGGCCATTGTCAAGGGCTACGCTACTGGCAACTTGGGTATGGTCTATAATGCTATGGACAGCCTGGGAAAAGCCAGGAGTTATTTGATAAAAGCGATCAAGATCACACAAGAGTTAGGTGATCCTTATTCTACCGCAGTGTATATGGCAGATCTGGGGCTGGTGGAGCAGAAAGAAGGAAATTTTTCCGTTGCAGAAGATTATTTTTTAGAGGCTCATGATATGGCCTTGAAGGAAGGCCTCAAGGAGCAGGTGAGAGACATTAGTCTTTTGCTGGTAGAGTTTTATGAGCAGCAAGAGTTGTATGCTCAGGCATTTTCCTATCAGAAAATTTTTCAAAACTATCAGGACAGCCTGGTGAACAAA
The DNA here is from genome assembly GCF_965233835.1 of Reichenbachiella sp. GTDB lineage: Bacteria > Bacteroidota > Bacteroidia > Cytophagales > Cyclobacteriaceae > Reichenbachiella. The sequence goes on along the minus strand of NZ_OZ247585.1, from coordinate 3,349,505 downwards.
GAAAACATTCAAAAGGTGGAGCAGGTGAAAGCTCAATATGAAATTGATAAACGTGAAACGGAGATAGAACTGTTGGGTACCATCAGTCAGCAGAGAACTTATCTGGCGGTCGGTCTGGCCATAGGCGTTTTGTTTTTTGTAGGCTTTAGCATCATTCTCTATCACAGGAATGAGCAGAAAAAAACGACCAATCTGCTGCTGGCACAACAAAAAGAGACCATCTCAATAAGGGAACACGAGAAGGGGATGCTGCTGCATGAGCTCAATCACCGAGTGAAAAATAATCTCCAGATGATATCAAGCCTACTCAATATGCAGAGCTACGACTTGAATGGGCATCCGGCTGAGGAAGCCATTAGCGAAAGCAAGCATCGGGTAGATGCCTTGTCGTTGATTCATCAGAAACTGTATCAGGCAGATCAGCACACGGAAATATCTGCGAAGGAATATTTTAACGATTTAGTCAAAAATCTGGTATTCAGTTATAATCATGAGGTCAAACCTCAGCTTGAGCTATCTGAAGAGAAGGTGAAAGTCGACCTCATTATTCCCTTGGCACTTATTGTTAACGAATTGGTGATCAATTCATTGAAGCATGCTTTTGAAGGCGTTGCAGCACCTTGTATCAGTGTTAGTTTCCAAGTCAGATCAGGCGGTGCTGTTTTGGAGGTAGGAGATAACGGCCAGGGTTTGGACCCTTCCGTTAGCGAAGAAGGATTCGGATTGAAGTTAGTACGCTCACTGGTAAAACAGTTGGATGGAAATCTGAAATATATGAATGACAACTGCTCTACCTGGATACTGACGATGAACTTTAATCCCTAATGCTATGCAGACGAACGAAGAAGTAAAACCATGTATTTTGATCGTGGAGGATGAGGCACTACTGGCTCTGGACCTGGCATTGCGACTGTCCAAGGATTATAAAACCTTGGAGCCGGTTGAAAGCGTGGAAGATGCTTTGAGTGTGCTGGAAAATTATGCCGTCGATTTATTGATTATTGATATTTCATTGAAGGGAGAGAAGGATGGGATAGACTTGGCTACCAGGGTAAAGGAAGAATATTGCCTCCCTTTTATTTTCTTATCCTCTCACAGCGATCAGAATATTGTAGAGAGAGCCAAACGCGCTAACCCTTACGCCTACTTGATCAAGCCGTACAATGATCGAGAAATATCCATTGCGATAGAGCTGGCGCTGTCAAACTATTCCAGGCAAGAATCAACGAAAAAAATGGACAATAAGATTGAAACGAGTTCGGAGGCGAACCGCGTCATGAGAATCAATGATTGTCTCTTTCTGAAGAAAAATACTTATTATGAACGAGTGTCTTTTGGCGATATTTCCTTTTTGGAAGCTGATAATAATTACACCACGGTATATACCAAGTCGGATAAGTATATCTACTCTACAGTGCTAAAAAAAATGGAAGAAAAGCTCCCGGTTGATCAGTTTCTAAGAGTCCATAGGAGTTATGTGATTAACATCAATGCGGTGACTGGCTTTGAGGGAAACATGCTAAATGTTCATGAGAAAAAAATTCCTGTAAGTAAGCAGCATAGAGACGTGGTGTTTAGGCTCTTTGAAACTTTCTGATGGTCTGGTGACTGACTATGATGGGATACGTTTCTTACTCGGTTGCTTAAAAGTACTTCTAAAACTGCTTCAAAAAAGTAATCTTTCCTATAAACTGTTGCTCAGAAAAGGGGTCGTCTAACCCGTTGATTTGTCGGTCATTAAATACCAGGTAGATGAAAGAGAGCGGTTGATATTCCCAACTGGCTCGTACATTCCACCTTCCTTGTTCGTCGAAAGTATTGTATTGATAGAAGGCGGATAGTTGTACCCTTGGGTTGAGCGCAAAACGAGAGCCGATGGTGGTCAGGTGTGTTTGGAGTTGCTGTGGTGTTTCACCAATGTCAGTAAGCTTGTTGCATTCATAATCGACCGTAAGGGCAGCGTGTGGAATAGGTGCAATTCTCAACCCTCCTTCAATGGTGGTTCTTTGACCATTATAAAATCCGCCCCAATTTATGCTGCCTGTCAAAGATATTTTTGCGGATTGATTGGTTCTAAAATTGACTTGCTGTCTGGTGTAGTAATATTCTCCTTCAGGTATGGCTATTCCCAATGGCGCAAAACTGAAATTGATATTTTGCCAGGTTGGGTATATGGCGTACTGCAAAAAACTATTGTCTATGAAGTAGATGTAAATGGGAAAGAGATAAATATTGGCTTGTTGAAAATTATCAGGAGCGTTAAAATCGTGGTAATAATTAATAAATGCGCCAGGGTCCCACCTCCTGATCCAAGAAATGTTTTTGGGTCGCCAGATGTAGTAGCCACCGGGATTATGCTGGATTACATTTTTTTGAAAAACAAATCCCATGTCAGGGTTGTAGTCTTCCGAAACGAAGTTGGTACGCCATCCCAGGTAATACTTGTTGCTGCTGGCGCCTGCAAAGAAAGAGCCTGCGATACCTAAGGTGTCATTCGAGTTATCTCTTGATCCTGATATAAGATAGGATACTTGCCATTCGTCTGTAGGTCGGATGAACCCATCAATCGAAAGGGTTGTGTTATTGCTTTGCGCTATGCTTAGTTCGCTGGACCGTTCGTCCAGTCGGTGTGTAAGCATTACGCCTAGGTTGTTTTCATTTCCATAATTCTGTAAGTACCTCCCTGCCATAAAACTGGCGGCAGGGGATTTGTCTGTTTCGGCTTGGTGAATGTAAAGCCCTGCAATTGAACGTTTTTCGTTTCGCATCGTGTATCGTGTGCCAGCGTCAATTCTGGCTGGTTCAGCGTTGAAATTACCATTGAGGCCAATGGTTCGACTAAAAAATGGTACCACTGCACTGTTGCTGGCTCCAGCCCATATGCCTGAGTTTTCTAAAAAGAATTGTCGCCTCTCTGGAAAGAATATATTGAACCGTTCCAGATTGTTGACGGCCCGATCCACATCAGCCTGGGCAAAATCGGTATTGAAGGTGAGGTCTAAGACCGAATGAGAATTGATGGCCCATTTTATATCTCCTCCAAGCTTCAAGTCGCCATCAGAATCTTGATTGTCACCTTCTTCGATTTGGTCATATTGGTACAGTGCATACGGTTCTATTCTGATATTGGCGCTTGGTTCTGGCAACTCCAATCCTTCTAATTGGGCAGCATAGGTCATTCGGTACGGGGAAAAGGATTGTGGAATCGCAGGGAATACGGTCTGCTCGTAATCTCTTCTGGCCAATCGGCTAAAGGTGATGCCCCAGGTAGGGGACTGCCCAGGCTCCACTTGCTCATAACGAATAGATTTGAATGGAATCGCAAACTCTGCATAGTAACCAGAGTCCGTTCTGTGCGTACGAACCGACCAAAGGGCATTCCAATCATTGTCTGTATTACTGTCGTTAAAATTCTGTAGGTCTCGCTGATTGCCGTAGGGCGTAGTTTGGAATGAGACACAGTATTGCTTCAGGTTTTGAGGATCGAGTTGAACGAAAAAGATATCATTCTCTCCCCATTTGAAATCTCGCCTTAAATCCTGCACTCTGATTCCCTTGCGTCCCAAGGAGTCTTTGCAGAAAGCTCCCACATAGAGGTTCTTGTCGTCATACAATAAACTTACTCTGGTGTCGTACAGATAGTCACCTCCTTGTCTAGGCTCCATTTTAAAAAACGAAGTCGTCGCGTCTACTTTTTGCCAGTCTGCCTCGTTGAGTTTGCCGTCTATTTTGATATGGGCTGTGGCTTTGGTTGCGACTACTACAGGCGGCTTTTCAGGTGGAGGGAAGTTGTGGTCTTCCTGTGCAAATAGATTGGTGAAGACGCAGAGGAATAGGATAATCAAGAGTCCAGTATACTTTCTAAACTTTGTCATAGATTGTTGTTCAAATTTGAGAATGATCTGATTCGACTTTTCGAGGACTTGTAAGACATTTACCAGCACGATCAGCGAGTGGATTTTTTGAGATATTCATACCTGATGTGCTTCCAGTTGACAAAGTGGGCGCTGGCTATGGCTATCGCACCAAGGGTTGAAAAAGTGATTTCGAACCATTCTGAACTAGAAGTATGACCAAACAAGAGGAGGGCGAACCCTAGGGTTACAATGATTAAGGCAAGTGGACGGTGGTGACACCGTCGGTAACCGATGATTAGAGCATAGAAGGCGATGATCAAACTGAAGAGGATCAGGGCAACTTCAATCCAGGGATTATTGAGATAGCCTAATCCCGAAAGGGATGTAAAGCTGATTAAAAGCGGAAGACCGCCGCAATGGATAGCACATACCAAAGAAGATATGAATCCGACATAATCTAGGCTAATAATGGTGTTTTTCATAAGAAAGCTGTAAATGCAATAGTGTTGCAATTATAATTTTCTTGATTAACAAATGCAACTATGTTGCGTTTTATAAAAATTTAGTTTGAATAGTAATCCAAAGCTTAAGCGGAGGGAACGTATGTACATGAAAAGGATGCAATGATTGGGTAGACCTTTTCTCAAAATGTATTTAACTTTATAGTTATCATTCGAATTTCAAAACTCAGACTCATGAATTATTTCAAAGCACCCCTTGCGTTATTGGTGATTTGCCTTTTCTCATTTCAAAGTTTTGGACAAGAGGACATATCCGCTAAAGTTGCCACGCTTCATCATTCAGAAAAAAGTAAAATTAGAAAACCGCTTTATGAGTTTCTAAGCACCTGGAACACCACAGCTCCCCAATTGAAGCCAGCAGAGAAAGCTATAGCGGCAAAAAAGAAGGAGAATCGGCAAAAAGGTAAAGATCCATTGGCTGGAACAAAAAGGCTACAAGAAAATTATGAGGAGTTGGTTTTTATGGATGGGACAGAACGTTCTTTTATAGCCGAAAGTTTTGCCTTGCCTATGCAAAGAGAACTTGAGGTGAAAGGAGCCTCACTTGAAGCAGAAGACATATATGCCGTTCATTATATTACCAAGTTTGTTCTGGGTGTTCCTAGGTTTAACCATGGGGAGTTAGATATCAATAACCTAACTCAAATCGACTCGGAATTGGCCAAACTCATCGAAGCTTACCCGGATAACGACGCACATAATCAAGAGGTGGATGGACATGTGATTGATGTTTTTAGAGAAGAAGCTCAGGCCTTTTATGACTCTTATGTGGCCAAAAACAAAGCCCAGTACAAAAAAGGTAAAGGAGCTAAGGGCTCTGAATTAACCAGTATGAATTGTGGTGAAAAGTACAAACTCCTAAAGGATCAGGGAATTATGCACTAATTCTCCTAGTGTAGTTTTAATCGATAACATAGCTAATTGTGTTAAACTCACGTCAATTGCTACTTGAACTAGGAAAGAAGCTGAATTTAACCGCCAGTTTTTTTACTTCTTTACTCGGTGTTGAATATTGCTTTTGTATTCGAAGAGAAGTTAGTTTGCAACTAGTTCTTTAAAGCTGAGTATGAAAATCAATCGTCTAATTCTATTTTTCTCTTTGTTAATTACTGCTATTTATGGCGAGTGTCAAATTCCTGTTGGATACTATTATGATTTAGATAATGAACCAATTGAAGGGTATTTTGATGTTCTCGATTATTCACCCGAAAATAGTGTTAACATTTCGATGAGCACCAATGAATTTATCTTGGGTAGCTATTTTAGTAACGGCGAGGAGAACTTTGGATTACTTAAATATCAAAACAAGAAAATCTGGTTTAAGTCTGATTATGAGGAAAAAAAAATAAAACTTGACCCAGATGATGTGGAATGGTTGATTCTTGGGGTTGATTCTTTTTTTACTGCTACTAATTTTAATGTTGAATATAAAGTAGGTCCAACAGTCCAAACGGACAAACAGTTTATGAAATATTTATGTGCCTTTGGAGACTTAGAATTTGCCGTTCATTATAGTTTTTCCTCTGGTATGGGGCAAATGTATGCCATGCAGTCACCTATGATTAAAACTTATCAGGTGCGTAAAAAGGGTAGTCATTTTTGGGAGAGTTTTCCACGAAGAAATAAAGCGTTTATCGATGTGGCTTTAAAGTACTTTGGACATATACCTGTTCTAAAGTCAAAAATAATGGAGAGAGAGTGGGATTATGAAAATATGTATTCATTGATTAAAATGGCTGAATATCACTATAAGTACAACAATGGGGATACTATTCATTTTAACGAGTATTGGGGTGAAGTAAGAAATATGGAGGTGGCCGTTTATACAGGTAAGGTCATTAATATAGAGGACAGTATATGGACTGTCAATTATTATAAGGGCAATTCAAAGTTGTATAGCGCTCAATACAGTTCTTTTTATCCGATGAGGAAGAATGGATTTTTTAAGAGTTTTTATGAAAATGGTGTTCTGAGAAAGGAAACAATATTTAAAAATGATCAAAAACAGACCGTTCGGACTTTTGATAGTCTAGGTGTCAATCAGTGTGTGTATACCTATCATGAAGTTGAGCAGGGATATGATATTGACGCTTATTTTAAATACTCCAAAACCTCAAATTCAGAAGACCAATATTTATCAGGTTCACGAACTGAGATAGTAAAGGATCAGATTTCTAATAGGCGAATTACCAACACTTATAAAGAAGGTATAAAGATAGAGTCGTTCAGTGGTAGTGAGTCTGACAAAGTGTACCAAAGCGTAGACTTGAATAACCTAACCAAATTCAAGGGATTTAATTCAATGTTGAAAGATCATTTAAGCAATAAAGAATTTTATGATGTAATTAAGGCAGATGCAGAGGGGTATCTTTTGGTCCACTGTATCGTAGATGAAAAAGGATTTGTAGAGACCTATAAGTTGTTGAATACATTACATCCTTTGTTCGACAATATGGTTAAGGACTTTTTATCAATTTATTGCGGTCCCGATCGTACATATTCATACAAGTTATTTAAACCTTTGAAGGTTGGTAAAGAGAAAGTGAAATTTGAAGTTGTGGTACCGGTTCAGGTTGTGATTAATGATTTCTATCGAGAATCAAATTATTATTATAACGATATGTTTATGCATCAGCAAATGATGATGCAGCAACAAATGATGGCACCCCCTCCGGCACCTAGTTTTTATTAATTGATTATGAATAACGATCCAGAATTAAGCGGCAAATACCTGGGAACGATTACCCAGGATTTCATCAAAGTATCAGACAATCTGAAAGAGGCTTCCTATCAAATTCGAAGCCGAGGATTTTCAGATTATCCTATTTTCCCGATTGCTAAGACAGATGTAGGCGTGGGTCAGATCCTGATCAAGCAAAAAGAATTGGATGCCGAATGGAATTATTCAGCGTCCTTTTTGGATGAGTTTGTTCAGCGTGATCTTGTGAAAGAAAAGAATGTAGATATCTTCAAAGAAGCTTACAAAAATCCGGATGAGTTTTGCTGTTTGTTTGTTGTAGATGAGAAATTCACCAATTTCATTTTCATTCCTTATCCTGAGGATTGATGCCTAAACCCCAAGTTGTAGATGTAATCATTCCCGTCCTTAATGAGCAAAATGCTGTAGGAATGGTCATTGATGAAATTCCGAAGGAACGAGTGCGTCATATCATAGTCGTGGACAATGGGTCTACAGATGATACGATGGAAGTGGCTAAGACTCGAGGAGCCGTGGTACTGGAAGAAGCAGCTCGTGGATATGGAAATGCTTGCTTGAAAGGAATGTCTTACATCGCTAGTCAAACTAATCTCAAACCTGATGCTGTCGTTTTTTTGGATGGGGATCATTCGGACTATCCGGAGTTTATTCATGCGCTGCTTGAACCAATAAGAGTGGGTAATGCCGATTTGGTGATTGGTTCCAGAGCCCTCGGTAGAAAAGAGAAAGGTTCTATGACCCCACAGCAGGTTTTTGGAAACTGGCTGGCTACTTATCTATTGAAGCTTTTATATAAAGTGCAATACACCGACTTGGGGCCATTTAGAGCTGTAAGATATGAGAGTTTGTTAGCCATGAATATGCAGGACAAAACTTATGGCTGGACAGTGGAGATGCAACTGAAAGCGGCCAAGCTGAAAATGCAAATAGCTGAAGTGCCAGTGAACTATCGCAACAGAATTGGTGTATCAAAGATATCCGGAACTATTAAAGGAACCATTTTGGCTGGATACAAAATCATTCAAACGATATTTAGATATTTGTAGATGGAGTGGATCGTAGTGGTCGTTTATTGTACGGCTTTGTTAGCCATATTTTTGTTCAGCTTGGGGCAGTTGCACTTAACCTGGGTATATACGCGTCCACAGCCCAAAATATCTCCTGCGTTCGATCAATCGTATGAGCCTAGGGTTACCGTCCAGCTCCCCATCTATAATGAAAAGTACGTGGCCGAACGATTGATTGATTGTGTGGTAAAACTGGATTACCCAAAGGAAAAACTAGAGATACAAGTGCTGGATGATTCTACGGATGAAACTGTTGGGATCATTGAAAAGAAAATAAAACACTACCAATCTTTAGGATTTGATATTCAGCATGTTATCAGGGAAGATCGCAAGGGATTTAAAGCTGGTGCTTTGGCCTATGGTACTGGGTTCTGCAAAGGAGAATTCACAGCCATTTTTGATTCCGACTTTTTACCCAATCCAGATTTCATCAAAAGAACGGTAGGCTATTTTGAAAATGACAAAATAGGAATGGTGCAAACCCGGTGGGGGCATGTGAATAAGAACTATTCTATGCTTACCGAAATGCAAGCTTTCGGTTTGGATGCACACTTTACCGTTGAGCAGGGGGGACGCAATCGTTCGGGAAGCTTTATGAATTTCAATGGTACGGCAGGTATCTGGCGCAAAGCCTGTGTGCTTGATGCAGGTGGTTGGTCTGCCGATACACTGACAGAAGATTTAGACCTCAGCTACAGAGCACAACTCAAGGGGTGGCAATTTCAGTTTGATGAATCTGTGGAATCTCCAGCAGAGCTACCAGTGATTATGTCAGCCATCAAATCTCAGCAATATAGGTGGAACAAGGGAGCCGCTGAAACCGCCAAGAAGAACTTATTTAAAGTTTTTAGGTCAGATCAATCCTTTAAGACTAAAGCGCATGCTGCTATGCACTTGTTGAATAGTAGTGTATTTGTATTACTACTTGTGGCTTCTATTTTGAGTATTCCCATGCTCTATATTAAGAATTCCAATCCAAGCTTAGCATGGCTTTTTAATCTGGGGAGTTTGTTTTTGATTGGATTCTTTTCAATTGCAGCCTTCTATTATGTAGGATTAAGGCAAATTGAGAAAGTTAAAACTAAGACAGCTTTCCTCAAGAAATTCCCTCTCTTTTTATCTTTTTCTATGGGGTTGGCGTTGCACAATGCAATTGCCGTGATGGAGGGGTATTTGGGTTTTAAAACACCTTTCATCCGAACCCCGAAATTTAACATCACCAAGAGATCGGAAAGTTGGTCTAGCAATCAATATATCAAACCCAAACTGACCTGGGGGACATTGGTAGAAGGGATGTTGTGTGTCTATTTTATTTGGGGAATCGCTTCGGCTTGGATGTTGCACGACTTTGGGCTAATCATTTTTCACCTGATGCTCGCCATAGGTTTTGGGATCGTGTTCTTTCATTCTTTGAAGCATATCAAACATGCCTAAAAAGCCATTTGGGTTGAAAACCGCCTGGCTTATTTTGGGATTACTTATTCCCATTCTTTGTATTCAATATGGTATGACCAGAAGTAGTGTCTGGCTCGTGCCTGTGTATGGTATTGCTTTCTTGTCTTACTTGTTTATTGTTTTCAAAGTTGAATTCAGTATTAAGCAACTGATGATCGTTGCGGTGGTGATAAGGTTAACTTTATTTTTTGGATCACCTTCTTTATCAGATGACTATTTTCGTTTCATATGGGACGGGCAGATTTGGTCAGCTGGTATAAGTCCATACCAGTCAACACCAGAAGCATTGATAGATGGCTTGCCGGATCAATATCAGCCACTTTATGAAAGTCTAAATTCACAAGTCTACCATTCTACTTATCCACCGTTTAGCCAGTACATCTTTTCTATACCCTCTCTTTTTGGAGTAAATGATATTTTCTGGTCTATGACAGTGATGAGGGTGATACTTTTGTTGTTTGAAATGGGAGCAATCTATCTGTTGTTTCATTTGACGAAGCGTGTTGCACGGGTTCTTATTTACGCACTGAACCCATTGGTTATGCTGGAGTTGACCGCTAATCTGCATTTTGAGGGCGTAGTAATCTTTTTTATTCTGCTGGCCTGGTGGTTTTATCAACAAAAGAAATGGGTAGGTGGGTCCGTGGCTTTATCTTTCGGTGTGTTAACCAAACTCACCCCATTGATGTTTTTGCCCATTTTGCTTAAGAAACTAGGTTGGAGAAAATCTTTATTGAGTTACTTTCTGATTGGGTTTGTTTTGGTAATCTTTTTCTTGCCTTTTCTGAGCCTGGAAATAGTAGCTGGCCTGGGCAGTGGTTTGGATCTTTTCTTTAGGAAGTTTGAATTCAATGCTGGCTTGTTTTTTCTTGTCCGTGAGATGGGATTTTGGATTAAAGGGTATGATGTAGTGCAGACTGCAGGACCCTGGCTTTCAGTGATTGCCCTTGTTTTAATTGTGAGCTATTCCGTTTTTATTGTCAACAACAAAACTGAGTGGGCAAAGGCTTTTTCTATTGTATTGTTTATTCAGTTGCTTTTCGCAACTACCGTTCACCCCTGGTATATCATACCACTATTAGCCTTTAGCAGCATCACAAAATTCGCTTTTCCTTTGGTTTGGTCAGGATTGATATTTTTGTCTTATCTCGGTTACTCGGATCAGGGCTATCAACATCCCTTGAGTTGGATAGCGCTAGAGTATGTTGTGGTCATTGGGTTGGCTGCCTTTGAATTATTGAAAAACAAACCGCTTCTTGAAAATGTCGAATGAAGCACTGATCATATTTGCTAAAAACCCTGAGTTGGGAAAGGTAAAGACCCGACTGGCTCAATCTGTAGGAAATGAGACGGCATTGGATATCTACCATAAGCTTGTGGCTTATACCCAAGAACAAACAGCCAACATTGAGGCGGAGCGGATTGTATACTATACTCAGGACGTAGATCACAATGATAATTGGAGGAAGGCGATAAGAAAAGTTCAAGCCAGTGGTGACTTAGGTCATAAAATGGCCGCTGCCTTTCGGGAAGAACTTAAGCAATATGATAGAGTATGTATTGTAGGTGCCGATTGTGCAGAACTCACATCGGCACACATTCAGCAAGCTTTCCAAAAACTAAAGAACAACGATTTTGTACTTGGACCTGCGAATGATGGTGGCTACTATTTACTTGGTATGAAAGCATTTGAACCTGGTTTGTTCGCCGGGATAGATTGGAGCACGGACAAAGTGCTTAGTCAAACGATTGAGGCTATCTCAGAGCTTAATAATAGTTACGCTTTGCTACCGAAATTGATAGATGTAGACACTATAGAAGACTGGAAACAGGTGAGTGAAAATTTCAAGTAAAAAAATTACATTTGAACTTTTGAATCAAAATCATTTGAAATGAAAAACAGTATTTACATTCTTGTTCTTGGAGTTCTTATTGTACTGGGTGCTTGTGATTCTGGAGTAGTTACTTCCGGTGGTGCCGAGAGTTTAGATAATTTACCTGATTATGCCGAAAGAGTAGAGTTTGATCATATGCCGGGCTTGGTCAAGGCCACAGTAAAGTTTGGAGAGAAAATTGAGCAGCAGGGAGAGTACTTTGATGGATATAGAAATGGAAGTTGGATTACTTATCATCCCAATGAATTGGTGAAATCCATTTCCACTTATGTCAGTGGAACCATGCACGGGACACATTTAGAGATGGACGATAAAGGCAATCTTACTTTGAAGGCCTATTATGTAAATGGGATAGAAGAGGGGGAGTTTATTTATTACAACAATGGAGTGATTACCGAAAAAAGAAACTATGTAGCGGGAGAATTTCAAGGGAAACGCTCTCAATACTATGATAATGGAAAGATCATGGAAGAAAGTAACTGGTATGATGGTAAGATGCACGGTACGGCCAAATGGTACGACCAAGACGGGAATGTGACTTTAGAGTATGAATATAGCAATGGCGTCTTGCTTAAAGACTAACTTTTGATAGCCTTCGGAAGATAGACTTTCTTTATCAGATCATCATTAAAATCAATCCTTTGGCATCAACTATTTGAACTATATTTGCGTTTTTCGATGCATAACAATATTTAAATAACAATAGACATGAACAAAGCAGTAGAAATTACAGACGGCAACTTCAACGACGTATTATCAACAGATCAGCCTGTATTGGTGGATTTTTGGGCAGAATGGTGCGGACCTTGTAAGATGATTGGACCTGTAGTGGAAGAGCTTGCTGGGGATTACGAAGGAAAAGCAGTAGTAGGAAAAGTAGATGTTGATTCTAACCCTGAAGTGTCTGCTAAATATGGCGTAAGAAGTATCCCAACTTTACTAGTATTCAAAAATGGTGAAGTAGTGGATAAGCAAGTAGGAGCAGTGCCGAAAAATGTATTGGCCGGAAAATTAGATGCTCAGTTGGCATAAGTAAGACCAACTCAAAGACATAAAAAAAACCATTCTGATATCAGAATGGTTTTTTTTATGTCTTTTGATACTACTGCTTAGCAATGGGTACTCTTATCATAGTAGCGTCCCATCCCATACTTAAAAACAGGTTGGTAGAATCAGAATCAAAAGCCATAGTAAACTGCTCTATGGTGTTTGGGTTGATTCGTGTTGGGATTTTCACCTTGAGTACATCCAGCGTATAGTCAGGTTCAAAATAGCCAAACTCACCAAGTTGGCTATTGAGTGAAATTTCCCAGTTGCTAAGATTAGGTACCGCATACATTCTGTATCGTCCGGCAGCCACTGACTCACCGGCAAAGCTCACATCCTGACTGAAAGTGATTTCAGTAGCATCATTCGCTCCTAATCTCCAATATTTCCCATAGGGAACCAAGGCGTCTTCGCTTTCTTCACCAAAGATCAATCGACCTTTTTTGTAGGGCTGGCAGTAATCAACTGAAACTGTTAAATCTCCCAGGCTCCCTTCCGCGGTAGTAAGCGGGCTGTGTGATCGTGTGGTGAATACGCCGTAGGCAAAGTACACTACAAATGCGATGACCAAACCAATGATTACTTTTTTAAGCATAGTGTTAGTTGTTTTTGTTTGTGAAAAATTGTTCGGCTAAAGTTCTGCAAGACTATCCTTTATTGCAAATCTGTTTGTAGGTACAGTACTGGCATTTTTGCTCATCTTCAGTTTGAGAGAAGGGGATGTTGGGGTTGAATATTTCCGTAAGCAGGTAGAGCAATACTTCCTTAAAGTCTTCTTCAAAGTCAGCATAATTGAGTACTGGTCTGTTTTTGCGATCAACGGTTTGCGTGAGTAGGGAATCAAATTTATTATCAAACAGATCTTTGCTGTTGAACAAACCAGGCTGAATAGGGCGTTTGAGGTCTGGATGGTTTTCTTTATAAAGCAGGCAATAATAGAAAAGCTGAAAGACTGCTTTATTCCTTTTGGAGGATTTTCCGTCTATCAAATCAAACATCAATCCAAATTTTCGATCATCCCTGCCAGATTTGTAGTCTAGCACTCTTACCGCTTCTCCATATTCGTCGATTCTGTCTATTACACCCTTGAGTCCAACTTCCACACTTCCGTCCATGGTTTCTATGGGGAAGTCTACATAGTAGTCTGTAGCCTCAAGTCCCAGGATCGTAAAAGGAGAATGGATCTCATCAAAACTTAAAATTCGCTGCATATAAGATTTGATGACCTCATAGGCGATCAATTGACGACCCGTTTGCCCTTGACTCTCTGAAAGCTTTTGTTCAGTAAATGACTGCTTAATGGCCTGATCTAATTCAGATTTGGCATGGTTCACATCTTCGGGTGTCCAGAGCTCCTTATGCTCATAAAGATGCTCCATCGCTCCGTGTAGCAGGTTCCCAAATAAGGATGGATCCATGTCTTCCAATAGTTCATTCGGCTCTTTGATTTTTTCGATGTGTTGAAAATAGAATTTAAGCTTACAATCAATATACGTATTGAGTGCAGAAGGAGAGAGCCTTTTGGTCGACTCAGAATCTGAGGTTAAAAATTCATTTAACTTATTTAATACGTCTCCGTTTTTTTGAATGGTTATTTCCGGAGGAGTCTCTGCAGTGATAGGATTTACCAATGAAGAAGTATTAATAGTCAGATTGGATTCGAACCGTAGCTGGCGCACGTAGCGACTCAATTCGCCATTGTGATTGAACTCGGAAATATTGTTGTACGAAATCCAGAGATTTTCAGCACTATGTAGCAAGCGATAAAACAAATAGGATTGCATGGCATCCTGATGTTCTACCGTTGGCAAATCAAAGGCTTTACGAATATTGTAGGGGATGAAAGAAGTATTTGAACTGTCTTTGGGCCACTTCCCCTCGTTCATTCCTATCACCAAAACATGTTTGAAAGAGAGATTTCTGGTTTCCAAAATTCCCATGACCTGAATACCCTTTTTGTGATCTCCGGATAGTGGCAGTTTTAGTGTATTTCCTAATTTCAAGAAGAGCTTGTTGAATGAAGTAAAGTTGAGTTGAACACTATGCTGCTTTAGGGCCGCATCAATTCTTTTTAAGGTACCATGAATCAAAACGGCTACAGATCGATCTATATCGGTGAGACTGTTGAGCTCAAGGTCATTAAAAAATGTGATGAGTTGATCACTGAGTTCTGATGTCTTGGATGCTGGCTTCAGCACGGAATGGAGCTCAGGAAATTCTTCGACAATATGCTCAACGGCTTGATAAACGTTATTATTCTTTATTCCAATGGAATCAAACTTATGAATACGTTCTTGACCGATTTGTAATAGATCATTGTATTCCAGGAGGCTTAAGACTTCTTTATGCTGAATTTTTTTCACTTCACTGGATTGATATTTGTCAAAGAGGGCAATCACTTTGCAAACAAAAAGGTAAATCCTGGACTGGGCTATGGGCCATCCCATGGTGACATTGACGTGTTCTATTTGCTCGGGTAGGGCATGCAAGGTGTTCTGAAGTAGTGATTCATCAGTCAGAATGATCAGTAGTTCTGATTGCTCAGCATTTGAGAGGTTTAAGGTGTCAATTTTTTGAGCGGCAGCCTTGATTTGTCCCATGCTAAAAGGAGCCGAGAGCACATCAATTTTAAGATTGGAATCATGGATTCGTTGGTTGAGGTCACGTTTTATACTTGGGCCGAAATGTTGGTCTGCCGCATACTCTCTATAAAATGTACCTGACTCTTGATTCTCATCATTGAAATAATATTCATCAACATCCCAGAAGATATCAGTTGTTCCAAGATCCAGATAGGACTTAATGATCTTTTCTTCCGCCTTAGTTAGGGCGTTGAAACCGGCAAACCATAGATTGACATTTTCTTTCTCTACATTTTCGGCATATTCTCGAAACATTCTCCCTTTATAAATTAGTCCACTTTCATTCAATAAGGTGTTGAACCGACTGTATAATTCAGCGAGTATGGACCAGGTTGAGATAAACTCATTTTGCTTCTTATTGGGAGTAGGGAGAAAGCCTTTCCAAAATCCTTGAATGATCTGTTGGTCCTTTTCTGATAAATGTTGAAAAGCTTCGTCAAGCTCTTTTTGCGATTTTATAACCCTGAAGATGTGCTCAACATCTACCAGGTAATTATCAATGTCATTGTAGTCTTTGAGGATCATTTCACCCCAAGGGAAAAAAGCATCAAAATCCTCTGGCTGTTTTACTATCTCTTTATAGGCTTTGTAGAGTAGAAAAATCATCTGTAGGTCATCAGCAAAATTTTTGCTTTGCTTTTGCTCCACAAATTCCTCGAAGCTCAGAATCACGGGAGACCAAATGGGTCGATTGTACAATTGTGCCAAGTAATCGGCAAAGTACACGCCGGCTCTTTTGTTAGGAAAGATGATGGTCAATTGATCACATTGCTCTCCAAACTGAGACTGGCATTTTTGTGCAAGAGATTTAAGGAAATTATTATGATTGGCCAAGGGCGTTTCGATGATTCGTTTGAACGTAAATTAAGAGGAAATTATGGTTGATGTCCATATGGTTTAGGAGGAAATTCAAAAAACTTGAAACAAACCTGTAGCTGCCATCAACCATTTCTGATTTTTTTTTGTTTAATTAGTGATTGCGCTAAAATGAACAAGAGAGCTATCCTAATAGATCATTTGTTATTTGGGTGTCTAAAAGTAACGCTGCGCAATTTTCCCTTGTGAATAATTATTACGCAAAATTTAATTTTTAAAACAAGGGTCTTTGCCTTTTAAGTTGATATATTTAAAAGGTTCAAATTTCAACCAAACGGGAATTGAAAAAAGAATAACAGTTCCCTTAAATCGTACCATATGAAAAATTTTCTACAATCTGTATTAATCGCTTTCTCCGTTGTTTTTGTTTCTTCTTGTAGTAGTGATGATCCTGAGCCTGTTGAGACGTTGCTGGATACTCATGAGGTAGGTACTTGGTACTTGAATGGGTTTATCTTTTCAGGAATAGAAGAGGCTTACGATAGTTATAATAATTCACAATACGATATTAGTTTACTTTCACTTAATGACGGATCTCCTTTGGTATATTATGAATTGAATATGGATGGTGATTCAGTATTTGAAAGGAAGCAAAAGTATTTTGGATATCAGGTGCTTAGAGATACTGGTGTTTGGGTTCTAGATTCTTTGACTCAAGTACTTACTTTGGAAAGCGACCTATTGGATGAGGAAGACTTTGAAGTTCTTCTTAACGAAGACAACAATCTTTATATGAGTCAAACTACTACCTTCCCTATGATTAGAGACGACTCCATTGATGCCTTAGAGGCTAGATATCCTGTGGATTCAGTCAGAGTATCATATTTCAACGATTCTCTTACGGACGATGAAAGAGCTGCCTATTATAAGAATGTTCCACTTGATTTGGTTTATGCCTTCTCAAGAGAGGAGTAATTCTAATATTACCTGATTTATTCTTATTAAATTTTTTTGATTGATGGCTAGAAGGGGCTTAGGATTTTTATTGTTGTTTGTGTTATCCTTTTGTTCGAACAAATCTCTGTTTGCTCAAACAACAAGTATATCCGGAAAAGTAGTTGATCCCAATGGAGAACCTATGATTGGTGTTTCAGTGGTTGTGGAAAATACCACCAATGGATCAATTACAGATTTAGATGGGAATTTTTCTCTAACGGCTAGCAAGGGTGATGTTTTGGTGGTTAGAATGCTCGGTATGAAGGAGCAGAAATTGACCGTAGGCAACAACAGTCAAAAGATACGAATCAGGCTTCAAGAAGAGTCCGTAGCCTTACAAGAAGTAGTGGTCAATGGATTTCAAGAAGTAGACCGCAAGCTATTTACCGGAGCTTCTGAAAACCTGAAAATGGATGACATCAAAGTGGATGGCATTGTGGATGTCAGTCGAGTGTTGGAAGGTCGTGTGGCGGGGGTGAATGTAGATAATGTGTCTGGCACCTTTGGTTCTTCGCCTAAAATCAGAATTCGAGGAAACGCATCCATTAATGGTAATAATCAACCTCTTTTTGTAGTCGATGGAGTGATTTTGGAAGATTTGGCCAATGTCAATACGGATGATTTTATTTCCGGAAACGCCAATACCTTAATCAGCTCATCTATAGCCAATATCAACCCTGATGACATCGAGTCTTTTCAAATTTTGAAAGATGCTTCTGCCACGGCAATTTATGGAGCGCGTGCTGCTAATGGTGTGATAGTTATTACCACCAAGCGGGGTAAGAGCGGGGCGTTGAGAGTGAATTATTCAGGTAACTATTCTGTAAAAATTCGTCCAACTTATAATCAATTCAGTCTATTGAATTCTACCGAGGAGATGTCTGTTTACAGAGAAATGGCTCAAAAGGGCTTGATTGATATTACGACTTCTGTGAGGGCACAGAATTATGGAGCCATGGGCAAGATGTATACAAAGATTGCTCAGCATGAAATACCCTGGGGTGCCGGAGGCGGACTAAACGAACAGTTTCTCAATCAGTATGAAAATGCCAATACAGATTGGTTTGGTGTATTATTTAGAGACTACGGGTTACAACAGCAGCATTCTTTGAGTTTCACTTCGGGTACAGACAAATCCAATAGTTACTACTCCATTAGTTATTTGAATGATGCTGGCCAGACCATTGCTGATCAGGTTCAGCGGCTAACGGCAAGTTCAAGAAACACCTATTTTCTGTCTGATATTTTCACTTTTGGTCTAAAACTGTCGGCCAGTTATCGTGACCAAACTGTACCAGGTACAAGGAATAGAGAATTTGACCCTATTACTGGTAGATATAGTAGAAGTTTTGATATCAATCCGCTGAGTTATGCCCTCAATACAAGCCGTTCCATCCGTCCGTATGATGAAAATGGGGAATTAGAATACTTCAGAAGAAACTATGCTGATTTCAATATTTTGGAAGAGCTCAATTACAATTTTATAGATATCACTGTGGCTGATGTTTCTACTCAGACTGACTTTGAACTCAATCCAACCAAGAATATTTCACTGAAAGGGGTCATGCAGTTAAGATATGCTTCTACCCAACGTGATCATACGGTGCATGAAAGGTCGAATCAGTCTGAAGCCTATAGGGCGAATGAAACGCAGTTTATTCAGGATGCCAATAATTTACTATACAGAGACCCCGATAATCCAGGGCTGAATCCGGTGGTGGTACTACCTATCGGTGGTTTTAACTACCTGGATAAAAGTGACATGCTTAACTTTTTCAGTAGAGTAAGTGCAGAGTGGTCAAAAACATACAATGAAATCCATCAAATCAATGTATTAGGTGGTCAAGAAATTAGGTTTACCAATAGAAGTGAAAAAAGTACTACAGGATTGGGCGTTGTTTATGAGAGTGGAGGCATCGCAGTGACCGATCCAAACATTGTCGAATTTTTCAACTCACAAAACATTGATATCTACTCCCAAAACCAGTTAAGAGATCGTTTTATAGGGTTGTTCTTGAATGGAGGCTATGCTTACAAGGGTAAGTATATAGCAAATTTCACAGTGAGATACGACGGATCCAACCAATTAGGAGAAAGCAAAAGTGCCAGATACCTTCCGACCTGGAATGTAAGTGGGGCCTGGAATATTCACAGTGAAAACTTCATGTCCAACATGAGCGTGATCAATCAATTGAAATTAAGAGGTACCTATGGTATTTCGGGTAACCTTCCTCCGAATGCGAGTGCATTGCTCAATTTGCAAGCGGATGTAACCGTTCGGCCCACTGATCAAGAACCTTATCTTTATATTCAGGATTTGACTAACTCAGAGTTGACCTGGGAGAAGTTGAAGGAATTGAACATAGGTGTTGATGTTGGATTGATGAATAACAGAATAAACACCTCTATAGATTGGTACAGCCGAAAATCTTTTGACCTGATTGGTCAGGTATTAACGAGTGGAGTAGGCGGACAAAGTGTGAAAACCGGAAATTTTGCGGATATGGAATCTCAGGGATTTGAATTCACTTTAAATACGGTGAATTTGACTCGAGGCGATTTTTCATGGACCACGAACTTTAATATAGGTTACACAAGAGACAAGATTACACGATTGGATTTTGGTCCAAGATTGGTGGATGCCTTAGGACAAAACGGGGCTGCTGTTTTGGGAGGACCGAGAAGAGGGTTGTTTTCCTCTAAGTTTGCTGGCCTTAACAGTTCGGGATTTCCTACTTTCTACGACGAGAATGGTGAAGTGGTATTACAGTACGATTTGCAGAGCAGAGATAATTTGACCACTACTTTAAAATTTGAAGGCTCAACCGAACCAAGAGGAGGAGCAGGTTTGACGAATACATTTACCTGGAAAGGTTTGTCGCTGAGTGTGCTGCTATCTTGCAAGTTTGATTATAAGATTCGTTTGAACGATGTGGTCCAAGCAAATTATACGGATTTTGATGCTTTGCCTGCCGAATTAGCTAATCGATGGGTAGTGCCTGGAGATGAGAATATTACTAATGTACCAGCTATTTTGCCATTTAGAACAGTGGCCGCTGGAGGTACAGATTTGACTAGCTATTCACTTTATAACCAAAGTGATATTCGCGTAGCTGATGGAGATTATATCAGACTTAAAACGGTGAGGCTGTCATACCAGCTACCTACGACTCTGGTGAGTAAAGTAGGACTGAATACTGTGAATTTGAGCGTAGAAGGGCAAAACCTATGGTTGATCTATTCGGATGATGCACTGAATGGTCAAGACCCCGAGTTTTTTAGTTCAGGAGGAGTATCCTTGCCACAACCTAGGTTGGTGACATTTTCTTTAAATATTGGAATCTAAGGAGATGAAGAAATTGATACAAAGAATAACGGTATTTGTTGTGAATTCAATTGAGGTGTTAGTTGAAAAGTTTAAACAGGGGGCAGTATTATGGCTTATCATACTTAGCTCCTGTAATTCATTTTTAGAAGAGATTCCTGATAATAGAGTGTCTTTAGATGATTTGAATAAAGCCGCACAATTGATGACCAATGCTTATTCAGATGCGAGCTATGCGTTTACAGACTGGATGTCTGATGATTTTACCTATACAGTGGGTACTACGCTCAGGCCTGCACATCAGCAGATGTATGTATGGGAAGAACCGTTTTCAGATCCTAATGAGCAGGATACACCAGCTTTTTTCTGGTACCAAACTTATACGGCTATTTCTCATGCTAATGAAGTCCTCAATATTATTGATGATCTTGAAATAGATGAAGCGGATAGAGCTTACCGGGATGCAATAAAAGGAGAAGCTCTATTGGCGCGTGCCTATGGCCATTTTATGTTGGTCAATTTGTTTAGTGAGGATAACTGGATATTGAAAGATGGATCAGGACTGGGTGTGCCATATATTAAAACACCAGAAACCGAATTTTTAGTTGAGTATAGCAGACTGTCTGTGTCGGATACATATGATGAAATTGAAAATGATCTAAAACAAGGATTAGCATTGGTGGATGATAGCTTTTATTCAAATAGCGGTAAATACCATTTTACAAGAAATGCGGCTTTGGCATTTGCTTCTCGATTCTATCTGTTCACCGGGGACTTTATAGAGTGTCTTGAGTACTCCAATGAATTATTGGGTAGCAACCCCGCAGCATTCGTTAGAGATATGACTTCTGAGGAGTTTAGAGCGGCCAAATCTTCAACTACAGGTTACCCACAGCTGTATTCTTCTCCTGACCTACCAAGCAATTTGATGCTTATGAGAAAAATATCGCTGGTACAAAGGACCGATTTTGCTTATGGGGTCGATAGAAATGACTATGGTAGTTTGTTTGCTCGTAATGTATTTGATGATGTAACAGATGAAAGAGAAAACCCTGCTTGGGTGAAAGGGCAAAATGCCTTATATCCGGTACGTTATGAGAGCTTGTTTGAAAGGAGTAGTATTAACTCTAACGTGGGTACACCCTATCATATAGCCCTGCCTTTTAGAGGGGAAGAAGTGCTTTTGAATCGTGTGGAATGTAACATTCAACTGGGAAATAATAATGAGGCCTTAGCCGATTTACAGGTATTAACAGATAGAAGATATTCTGGAGATGATGTGACATTGTCTATGACTCTCTTACGTGATTTTTATCCATCTAGCTGGACAGATTTTACTATACTTTATGAGTATTTAATTCTAGAGCGCCAGAAAGAGTTCATCGCACAAGGCATGCGATGGTTTGATCTTAAGCGGTTTCAGGTTCCCGTAGAGCACTTGGGGCCTGACGGATCTGTAATAGCGACTTTAGAAGCAGATGACAATAGGAAAGTATTGCAAATTCCAACTTCAGCTCAAGAGGTAGGCGGACTAGAACCTAATGAAAGATAATATGAAAGGAGTTTTTAAAGATATGAAACTTTCTCAAGTTAGCTCATTGGTCAAACTAAGCTTTGGTTTGATTGTCGTACTGTTAGTTGCCTGTTTGGAAGAAGATAAGTTGGACACTCCGGTAACAGATGTAGATGCACCAACAACCGATTTGGACAAGTACATCGATGAGAACTTTGTCCAAGAGTATGGAATAGCAGTGCGTTACCGATATGATGAAAAATTTGTAGATCCGGGGCAACAGGTGGCACCACCAAAGCTGGATGTGATCCGGCCCATGCTGGATCTAATTGATGAGTATTGGATAGATGTATATGCTGATGTAGAAGGCGGCGAAGCTTATTTCAGGAGATATGTTCCGGGCGAAATCGTGTTTTTAGGAGGATTGATTTACAACGGGGACGGTACGGTGACTTTAGGAACGGCTGATGCTGGCGCTCGAATTACATTTACCGATGTAAACTCCATTGATGTGAATGATGAAGAATGGCTGCTCAGACAGCTTCATACTGTTTATCATGAGTTTGCTCACATTGTACATCAAAACGACAAGTTGCCTACTGCCTTCGAGGAGATTTCTGCAGAAGGGTATAGTAGTGCAGGGTCTTGGTTTAATGTAACGGAAGAAGAGGCACTGATCAGAGGGTTTGTTTCTCCCTACGGGACAAGTAGTCCGAATGAAGATTTTGCTGAAATCATTGCATTTTATATGGCAGAAGCTGATTTTTTTGATGAGTACATCACTTTAGAGGAAAATTGTACTACTGCAGGTTGTGAGGATCGAAACGCTGGAAGGAAGCTGATCTTAGAGAAATTAAATTCCATTAAGGAACATTACCTGAAATCAACAGGTATAGATTTAGATGATTTGAGAGCATCGGCTTTGTCAAGATTATGATAATTATGAATCGAATTAAAGGACTATATATCATCATCCTTGTTCTTGTTGCTTCGTGTAGTAACGAGATTGATAAGATTACTTCACCGGCAGAGAGAAGCGAGGCAGCAATTAGTGATTTGCAAAATGAACTCGTAGCTCCAGCCAATGGTTGGGTGCTGAATTATCAGCCAACTTCAGAATCGGGCGTTTTTTATATTCTTTTGGATTTTGCCGAAGACGGTACCGTGCATGTAGAATCTGACGTACCCGGAGACGATGATTATTTCTTTGACCAGACCATTGCCTATCGTTTGGATACAAAATTGAGTTTAGAGTTAATATTTGAAACGTACGGAGTTTTTCACTTTCTGTTTGAACAGAATGCCTCTAGCTTCGGGGCTGAGTTTGAATTTTACTATGTAGGCAAAGAAGGAGATAACTTACAATTCGCGAGTAAGTCTGACAACTCAGGAGATGAAACTGTGATATCTCTAGTTCCAGCTTCAACGAATGCCGCCGATGTGTTTTCCAGAGACTTATCTGAAAATATGCTGGCGTATGATACCATTAGCTCATTGTTTGCTGGAACCACACAGCAGATTGCTCTTTCAGATCAAAATATGTCTGTTTTTTGGAGTATTAACTTGGACCAAAGAAACATTAACCTTCGAAGTGCTGCAGTGGGCCTTACTAATGCAGAGATTGTAGCAAATGACAATTCTGTAGTGCTAGACCAAACCTCGGGCTATGGTTTTTTTGACGGTAAGTTAGTGTTGTCAGATCCTTTTAGCTTTAGTTTAGCTGGAAACAGTTACACCTTTTCAGAAATGAACCTTACTAATTTTTCAGAAACAGGAGATCCCATGTGCTCTGGAGGACCTACAATGTCTCCTGTTTACACGGGTAGCGTTACTGGGTTAGGGAATGCAACCATGTATAAGTCATTGTTTGATGTGAAGGGTCTTGATTTTCAGCCTATGGAAGACAATCCTTACAGTGTGAATGTATTTTTTGTAGCTGATGCGAATGGATTTTCTTTGTCTCAAAGTGGTTCTATCAATGAGTTCTTTCCTTCAGCCACTGGCTTTGCTTTCAACTATGGGTTTTTAGATAGTGACAGTGCTTATTATTCTTGTAGTGTGGATTCATTAGTTCAGCCTGAATATGCTACAGGTCTTTATTACGAAGACGACAATGGCAATTCGAGGCTGGCGCTTAGGAAGTTTGATGTGCTAAGTGCCACAGAAAACAAGGTGGAGATTCAATTTACATCTAGCGCTGACCCTGCAGATGATTATTATCCTTGTGACCTTACTACAGAAGAAAGGGATAACCTAGAGTCCATTACAGATGAGATATTTGGAGTTGGTGGAGGAGAAGTTTATTCACTCTACTATCCGGTGCCTACTCAGCCAGATTTGACGGTGTTTGCACTTTATAACCCATGTAACAACTATGAGTTCTTGCTGGTGCAGTAATTGAATTAGATGAGTTCAAACTGAACAGTGAATTTGGTTCCTTTACCTAATTCGCTTTCATACCAAATTTTGCCATTCATTTGCTTTACATACTTTTTTACTATCGAAAGACCTAATCCAGTTGATACTTCGTTGGCCGTAGGTTTGGCACTTAAGGTTTGAAATTTCTTGAATATCTTATTTTGATCATCTTCTGTTAACCCAGGCCCTTGGTCCTTTACACTGAGTTGTACACATCTACCCACAACGATCAAATCCAACGTTATAGTTGTATCAGAGTTTGAGAATTTTATTGCATTGGAAACTAAGTTCTCTACTACCTGATGTAAATGAATATCATCACCTAGAATGTAATGATCTTCTTCAGTGAATGTGCCTGAGATAGTTATGTTTTTAGCCTTAGCTGTTGAGCTGAAGCTTGCTATGGTGTCTTTTATCACCTTAGTAATATTTACTTTCTCTTTATTTGCAGGTTTAGGGGTAGCACTCAGAGCTTCTACATTCAATATTTTACTAATCATAGAAAGGATGCGATCCGATTCGCTCTTGATTAGATTTAATGTGTGATTTTCTGATGCCCCAAATTCCTGATGTTCAGATTGATGAATTTCTGTAAGCCCTTTGATATTATTTATAGGTGCTCGTAAATCGTGCGATAGGATCCTAATCAAGTTGTTCTTTTCATTGTTGATATCAATGAGGTCGTTGTTGTGTTTATAAGCCCTTTCTTTTTGGTCCTCAATCTGGGCATTTAGTTTTTTGCGCTCATTGCTTGACCAAAAGGCTACAATGGCTACAGTAAGGAAAAGAAGTGAGGCAATTACTGCCAAAGTTATTATTGCTCGTTGTCGTTCAATGATTACCTCGTTAAGTCTGGTCTGCTCCCTAAGATATTTGGTTTCAACTTCTGCTTTTTCTGATTGATACTGAGCGTGCAGAGATTCAATTTTTCTTGTGTTTTCTTCATTGAAAATAGAATCTTTGGTTGCTACGTAGAGCTTGAAATAGTTTAGGGCCTGATTATAATTGTTTGATTTTTCAGAAATTTCTGATAACAAATGAAGTGCTTGGGACTTGTTGCTTTTCAGTCCATGTGCTTCATTCAGTACCATACTTTTTTGTATGAATTCTCTCGCTTTTTTTGCATTATTTTTCATCAAGTAGCAGCGAGCTATGTTAATGTAACTGAGGCTTAAGGTGCTGGTATGATTAAGTCGCTTGACATTAACCAAATTTTCTTCGAGAAGTCTTAGCGCCTTATCTGGAAGGTTGGTCTTAATGTATAACTCGGCCAAATCTACATTAGAGATAACCATACCTTCTAAATCGTCCATTGCTTTCCGAAGGTCTTGAGCCTGCTTATAGTACTCTTCGGCCTCCGAATACTGTTCAAGTCCAACAAGTGATCGCCCTATGTTTAAATAACAATAGGCCATTATGTTTTCATTATTGATGATTTTGGCATTTTCCAATGCTCGCTGGAAGTAGTCTATCGCTCCCTTGTAGTTGGTTTGAAAAATGTAAATGTTACCAATGTTTATGAGTGTATAACTAATTTCCTGTAAGTCTTTTGAATATTCGGAAGACTTCAGTGCTTCAAAAAACAGCTCTAAGGCCTTAGAATAATTGCTTCGGTTTCGGTAAGCGATTCCAAGATAATTTAGACTATGATTGATCCCGTTGAGGTAATTCATTTCTCTAGAAAGCCAAAGGGCACGTTCGGCAAAATGAATGGAGGAATCAATATCGATGTTTCGATAATCCCAGCTGATCTGATTGTATAGGTCGACTAGTGTGCTGTCGGCTGCAGTTTTGGAAAGTGATTTTAAACTATCAATTTTCGAAAGAGCAAGAGAAGACTGAGCTACACTCGTGGACGTAGCAATGCCTAGAAAGAAAGACAGCAATAATAAAAGCCTCATTTTATTTAATTAATGAATAACCCTAATTGTGGGGTAATAAGGTGGAGTAAATTAATCAAAATTATCTGACAAGCGCACTTCTCATTTTAATCTAATCACTTAGTGTTTCAATTAATTTGTTCCTTCAGGTAGATTTGTAAATTTGCAATCCAAACAACACTGATCCAATGAATTTCGATGAGATAAGAAAAAATGTCGTTGGTTGCGACCAATCATTCGACACGCCTTTTGGTAGCTTTGATATGCTCTATGCTGACTGGGTAGCCAGCGGTAGACTATATACTCCAATTGAAGAGGCCGTTGCCAAAAAATTTGGCCCATGGGTAGCCAATACTCACTCTTACTCCAATAAAACAGGCAGTCTGATGACTACAGCCTATAACCAAGCCAAACAGATAATTAGAGAACATGTAAATGCTTCTGAAAATGACATGCTTGTGCTTACAGGGTCTGGTATGACTGGCGGCGTAGTACGGCTTCAGCAAATACTTGGACTTTGTGTTCAGCAAAATACACCACAGCTGGATGAGGAAGATCGGCCGATTGTATTTATCACTCATATGGAGCATCATTCTCATCATGTATCTTGGATGGAGACTGTTGCTGATGTGGTCATTGTGCCACCGGGCAAAGATTTGAAAATAGACTTAGACCTGCTGCAAACCGAAATTGACAAATATGCAGATCGGAAACTAAAAATTGGAGCCTTTACTGCAGGTTCGAATGTGACAGGAGTAATTACTCCTATTCATGAAATGGCTGAGGTCATGCACAAAAACGGGGGGTATTGCTTTGTGGATTATGCCGCGACAGCACCTTATGTTGCCATGAATATGCATCCAGAAAA
Source organism: Reichenbachiella sp. (assembly GCF_965233835.1). Lineage (GTDB taxonomy): Bacteria > Bacteroidota > Bacteroidia > Cytophagales > Cyclobacteriaceae > Reichenbachiella. The sequence goes on along the minus strand of NZ_OZ247585.1, from coordinate 3,322,486 downwards.
TGACCTTCAGGCTTTAGACGCCATTTACTTTTCTCCTCATAAGTTTTTGGGAGGGCCGGGAGCCTGCGGAGTCATGCTCTTTAATAAGAAAATCTATACCGGAAAGTCATGTGTTCCAGGAGGAGGAAACGTGACCTGGACAAACCCATGGGGTGATTATGGATTTACATCTAACGACGAAGCCAAAGAAGATGGAGGTACACCGGGATTTCTTCAAGCCATTCGAGCAGCGCTTGCTATTCGCTTGAAGGATAAGATGGGTACTGAAAATATAGAGTGTAGAGAAGAAGAGCTTGTATCAAAGGCATTCGAAAGAATGAATCAAATTGAGGGTGTTCGTATAGTGGGAGAGCAGGATTCTAAACGAATCGGAGTGGTTTCTTTTAACATCGATGATATACACTACAACGCTGTAGTAAGAATCATGAATGATCGATTTGGTGTTCAAATTAGAGGTGGTTGGGCATGTGCCAGCACGTACTGTCATTATTTGTTCGAATTGGATCAGTCGCAATCCAAAAGACTCACTGACGGTATTGATAGCCAAAACCTTACTGGAAAACCAGGCTGGGCTAGGATGTCGTTGCACCCAACGATGACTAATGAACAGTTGGATTATGCGCTTGACGCTATCGAATATATAGCAAAGAATAAGCAAGAGCTAAAGGAAGAGTACGTCTATGATGTAAAGACTAATGATTTTACACTTCAAAAAGAAGCGGTAGACGATAATGAACAGCAAGCAGCAGAAATGTTTGTGCTGTAAATAAAAAAGGGACGCTTGCTTAAGGCGTCCCAGACTATACTTGAAATTATAATTTAGATTAGCTAGCGTCTTTTATTTGAATTTGCTCCAAAGCCTGATCCTCATTAATTCTATTGGCATCAAGGTCTAAAAGCGTTTGCTGTTTTACCAGCACGTTGATTTCATTGGGGATATCACAGTTGTTGCATTCTGTAAGTCTAATTTGGAAGAGTATGGATTCATCAGGTTCCAGGCTTTTTATTGTTTTTCCATAGTCTATTATATTCCTCTTGAATTCACTAATAAACTGTGGGTATAAGGCCATTACCTCTTCGTTTCGTTCTGTACGACTCAGGTTGCTTTTTCTTTGAGTGGGCATTCTGTAGCTATCTCTTCCGGTGGAAATAGAAGAGTACATTTTCATTCTATATATAACTCCAAAACTCTTTAATCGCTCATAAGAAATGGGAGAGGATGTATAATAGGTTGTTGCCAAGTCGGTTTTGTATAGCCTTTGGAAAATACTTGAAAACAATTCTAAATCTGGGTCAACTTGCTCATCTCCTTTACTTTCAACGAAGTTGATTCTGTTTTCAAATGTTGTTCTGGAAATATGGCCCGCCTTGAAGTCTGCAATGTTCCTTCTAGTAGAAGAGGCGCTAAATTTGCCTCCCTGGTTGGAGGAATTGTAAAGTACGGCTCCAAACCCTTGCGGACCACTTTTAGTGACCAACATTACTTGTTCATTGTTAGCCAATTGACCTATGAGGTCGGCATAATCAGTAAGGAATGTAACCATAACTTCTCTATACAAAGGTTTTAAGTCGTCGAAGTCCTTTTGATATCCCTTGGAAGCATAGCTGTACCCTTTGTCATCTTCGTCGTCATTATCATCAGAGTTGCTATAGGAGTAACGATAGGTATATTCATCATCACTATTAATCACCACTCGGTTCACTTCTCTATGCTCAATGCGTCTTTTTTCGGCTTTTTCTCTTTCTTCTTCTCGCTCACGTCTTCTTTCTAATTGCTCCATTTGTCTTTCTAGCTCCCGTTCTTTCTCCTCTAGGGCACGTTGCTGCTCACGTAGCATTCTTTCATTTTCTCTTTCTATAATTTCAGAATGACGCTCGATTTCTTCTGCCTGTCTGGCTAATATTTCTGCCTGCATTTCAAGCTCTACCATTTCATCGATATCAATTCTGAAGTCTTCTCCATCAAGTACGTAAGTAATGTCGTAAGACGGGTCGAAATTGTGAGAGTAAAATTTGCCAGAACTGTTTATGTTTATCATGACTCCAAAACCAGGGATGTAACTAGCTTTTGGACTGGCTGAATAAAACCGACCATCGTTAGACTCTCCTTTGATCAAAGAAGAAACGACATCCTCAGCAATCTTGAGGTCTCGATCCATTTTAGACTGATCTATATTCTGCCCCCAAAGCGTTGTGCCTTGGAGTGAACAAAATATGGCTATTAGAATATACTTTAATTTCATGTGCGTACTTATTTACTTTGAGTTTTGACCATATCATACAGGCTGGCGAGCAACTGATCTTGTTCCAGTTGTTTGACGTCCTGTGTGTTTTGTATTTTGCTCAAGCTAGTCTCAATTAACCTCATGTCGTAGTTTCGTTGATTTTGGTAAAATTCATTAAAATCGGCCATGACGGTTTTTACATATTTCTTTTGCTTTTCAGTAGATACAGTAAAGAAATTCTGAATGATCTCTTTATTTTCGTCATTCAACTGAGCCACGTATTGCTGCATCAATTGGCCTGTACCTGCCGCATGACTTTTCATCATATTTGTCATTAATGCAATGTTTTTCTGATCTTGATTTTCCATTTCGGAAGTCAACTGCGTTTGAACCGCTGCAATTTTCTGATCTGTAGATGATTCGTAGTCATCCATTACTTCAGTCATCCAAGCTTTTACATTCTCTTTATTCAATTCCTCATCAGCGAGTGGTGTTAGTTCGCCAAATCCTATTTGCAGGCCTTGAGCGGAATTTGATATGTTAAAATTTAACAGTGCTGCTGAAATCAATAATAAACTCAAGCCGGCAGCAATGGATCCTACCCACCTAAAGGCTTCTGACTGAAAGAAGGAAACTGATTTCTGCTCTTTATTAAAAACAAAAGTGGGGGGGATGATCTCCTTGTCCTCGAGTGTGCCCAGCGCATTTCTTGTGGCTTGCATACTTTCCATCTCTTGCTTCAGCTCGGGGTGTTCTTTCAACAAGCTTTCTACTTCTTTGATTTCCTCTTTGGGCAACTCACCATACAAATAGTCGATGATTTTTGCCTCATCAATTTTATTTTCCATCATGGTATGATTCATTAAATGCTCTACTCTTTTCTAATATTTTTTTCAAATGGCTCAATCCGTAATACAATCTTGATTTCACCGTATTTTCTGAAACGTTCAATATTTCTGCGATTTCTCTAAATTTCAATCCTTCATACTCTTTCATGATCAAAACCGCCTTTTGCTCTTCACCCAATTCATTGATTGCTTCTGTTACTATATCACTCATTTCTGACTTGACATAATCTGATTCGGGGCTGCTGGTTTGTTCTTGTTTGTACTTCACCTCACTTACCTCATCAGAAGAAACAAACATTTTTGACAATCGGCCAAATTTTCGATCTTCTTCACGACACTGGTTCAGCGCAATCACATATATCCAGGACTTAAATTTTTCAATTTCCTTCAATTGCCCCAGATGGTCAAACACCTTGATAAAGGTTTTTTGTGTTGCCTCCGTTGCCAGATCATGATCATTGAAATATTTAAGAGAAAAATTATAAATTCTCTTGTGCCAGAGACTCACCAGCTTATTAAATGCTCCCTTGTCTCCAAGTTTGGCACGATCAATGATGTTCTCCGAATGATTCATCGCAATGTCTAGCAATGTCGCGGTACTCATAAATACTTAATCGGTTAATTGTGCGTTTCGGTATTATGATGAAGGTGACATCAGAAAAGTTTTAATTATTTGTAAAAAGATACCTATTAAATTTAATAATTATGAAAAATGTCGGTTTGCTTTTGTTTTTGACTGCTTTTTTGTGGTCTTGTACAGAGGAAGAAGCTAAAGAAAATACTGTAGCTGAATTTCCTGAAACGTTCACAGTAGATATCCCTAGTACCTTGAGTAATTCAGCGGGGTTAAGTGCTGGACGTGTAAAAATGAATGAAGAATCTGTTTCTGGCAATACCATCTATGGTGCGCTAAGAGAATTTATTTATGTGGGGGAGGAAGCCGCGACCGTTTTGCAGAAAGTTGTAACGATAGTAGGCATTGCCCATGTGGCAAATGTCGAAACTTTTACCATTGAAAGTGACGAGGATGGTCGATCTAAGACATTTACGTTTAATGATGGAGTGTCGTATGATGGAGTCAATTATGAACATGAGATGATTGTAGAAGATGAAGATGGAAGTCTGGCGCTTCAGGTTGTCTGGAATAGTAACCCTGTTAGCGGGACAGCTATTTTAAACCCTTACTATATCAATAGATTGGAAGGAGAAGATTTTATAGATACCTTCTATAGACTTGACTATGAAGAGTCAAGTGATAACTCAAAACAAACAATGACTGTTACGATCGATGGCTTTCCTAATGAGGATGAATTGAATAAGCTTAAAATGACAGTAGTAAAATCTGGAGACCTCTATGAGGTTTTTGGTAATTCGAATCATCTGAATTTAGAATTGGTAAATGCTGACTTGGCTGTGGATAGAAACTATGCCTTCATTGCCAGAGCTGACGATGCCAATGATATTGCAGTGGCGGAAGTAGCACTTCCCCTGTCTACTGTTGAGACGGCAGATGTGATGGATGATTATTCCATTTATACCGTTTTCGATGCAGAGCTGAAAAGTCTAGGAGTGACTGATCAAACCGTGATAGATGCGCATTTAACCAATGCTGTACCGCCGGCATACTTTGATAAGGAGACTGGCTTCCTTGGGGCAGGGGATGACGTACCTTCAAATGAAGCTTTCACTTCTGAATTTATTGATTTATCAGATATGTCACCCTATGTGCCAAAGGATGTGGCTAGTCTTTCTGTGACTTTCTTAAAATAAGATTAATAAAAAAGGAGAGCTGATTTGGCTCTCCTTTTTTATTTAAAATCCTCTAAGATGTTTATTCCTCATATGGGTTTCCAAATTGTTCCCAAGTAATAACTGTGCAAGATGCTTGACTTTGATCACTTGCAATTATTAGTTCATCATCATTTAATCCTCTAAGAGTGAATTCTACCTGTCCAGCTTGAACATTTACATAAATGGCGTCTTTGGTGTTAGAATCAACCCATTGCCAGCTACCTGCTGAGATTGGAGTACCTTCTTTACTGGACTGATAATAATATTGGCCAGAAGGGTAAAAAGCATAATAGTATTCAGTGGTGACTTCTTGGCTTTCGGCATCCCCACATTCTCCAGAGAGGTCTATTTTACTGACTTTTTGAAGCCACCATTTTTGACCTACTGCGGCGCTTCGCCCTGAAGAACTTGCCGATCCAGAGAGTGCAGCATCTCTCAACTCAATATCAACAATTTCACTACTAGGAACACTTGCGAATGGATCATCATTGTCATCATCTCCGCCACAAGCAAAAACTAAAATGGATAGAGTAAGGACGGAAAATATGGCTTTCAATTTCATAGCTATTTTTTTAAAGTTTGTAACTGACTTATTTAAGTCAAGTTTAAAGCTAAAAAGAATTGGAGACCAAATAACTAGGCAAATGGTAGAATTGTTTAAAAATACTTATTTCTAAGTACGTTTAAAGAGAATTATAAAAGGCTGTGATACGAACAATATCTCTCATTTCATCTGTTTTGAGCTTGTTTACCTTGACGTATTCTTTTACTTGATTTGAATTTTTACTTAGTATTTCAAATAAGTGGTTTTTCTTTCCATTGTACATCTCCATATTTCCATCGGTATCCACAAAGTAGTAGGTGAAGGAAAGTTTCTCGGATGAAGCAGCAGGTCCGTTGAAATAGGACTGACTATAGGGATCAGTAGTCATGACGATCTTTTCCCTGACCAGCAATGAGGTTTTACCTTCATACAAAACTTCAAACAAGACGGGGACTTTATAGTTGGATTCTACTTGATAGGGTATCGCGTAAAATTGGCGATATGTTTTTAGGATGCTGTCATATATTTCAAAGTACAGAATTTTCTTACTGCTATAGGTTTGAACCTTTTCATTTTCAACTACAACCTGAACAGCATTAGTTTCCATGTCGTACTTCACGTCCCCTCGAACGGTATCCTGATCTTCTGTGACTAACCAACCTTTATGAAACATGCGAGAAGAGAACTCTTGTGCTGCACTGGGTAGCACAAGAGCTAGTAGTACGAAAAATATAGAAACCTTTTTAATCATTCTTTAATATACTATGACCCATTTTATCTCGCTTGGTTTCGAGGTACTTTTTATTATGTACGTTTGGGTCTACCTCAATAGGAATGTTTTCTACAATTTCCAGGCCATATCCCATTAATCCGACTCTTTTTGTTGGATTATTAGTGATCAACTTAATTTTTTCCACACCAAGGTCATGCAATATCTGAGCACCCACGCCATAGTCTCTATGATCGCCCTGGAAACCTAATTTTTCATTTGCCTCAACAGTGTCCAGTCCTTCTTCCTGAAGTTTATAGGCTTTAAGCTTATTCAAAAGACCGATACCACGGCCTTCCTGGTTCATATATACAATGACTCCTTTGCCTTCTTTTTCTACCATGGTCATAGCATTGTGTAATTGTTCTCCACAGTCGCATCGGCACGAACCAAAAATATCTCCTGTTAAACAGGAAGAATGCACTCTAACCATCACTGGTTCTTTAGGATCCCAATCTCCTTTTACTAAGGCTAGATGGTGTTCGCCTGTACTGATTTGTTTGTAGGCGGTCATTTTGAAATTGCCCCATTCGGTAGGCATGTCCACTTTGATTTCTTTTTCTATCAAAGATTCTTTCTCCATTCTATAGGCGATGAGGTCTTTGATTGAGATCAATTTTAAATTGAATTTATCGGCGACTACTTTTAATTCAGGTAATCTGGCCATAGTGCCATCCTCGTTTAGAATTTCCACCAAAACACCAGCTGGAAATTTGCCTGCTAATCTGGCCAGGTCAATGGCGGCTTCGGTGTGTCCAGCCCTACGAAGAACCCCACCTTTTTTTGCTTTCAACGGAAAAATGTGGCCCGGTTTGCCTAGTTCTTCAGGTTTTGTGTTTGGGTCAACCAAAGCTTTGATTGTTTTTGACCGATCACTTGCAGAAATACCTGTAGTACAGCCGTAGCCAATCAAGTCTACCGATACGGTAAACGGAGTTTCGTGGAGAACGGTGTTCTTGCCTACCATTAGTTCGAGACCCAATTCATCGCACCTTTCTTCCACCAAAGGGGCGCAGATTAGTCCTCGACCATGCGTGGCCATAAAGTTGACAATCTCAGGCGTGATGCTTTCTGCTGCACATATAAAATCTCCTTCGTTCTCTCTGTCTTCATCGTCTACCACGATGATTACTTCTCCATTTTTTATGGCCTCTATTGCTTCTGATACAGGGTCTAGCATATTACTTTGGGTTTACTTCACGGTTACGTTTCCAAGGGTTTTAGCTATGGTCATTTCCATGCTTTTCAAGTCTCCCTGGATGCTTAAAAATTTATTTATCTGCTCTTCTCCGCTTGCTGATTTGATGTTTTCCATATTTTCAGCAATCATCTTTTGAATGATACGGAATTTGAGCCGCAAGATATTAGTATATGTCGAATTTTTTAATGTCTGAGATTCATGGGCTACATGAATTTGGAACTTATCGGACCAGTTGGTACTTATTTCGTAGCGTTCCGTAGATAAATCTACCGCGGCTTGTTTCACAGCCAAGTCTTCATGATCTAGAAAATGCTGGATGGTGCTGATTTTGCCATGGGCCAGGTTTTCCTTATATATCTCTAGTATCTTGTTGTATATGGGTGTTTCGAAAGTGATATCTTCTGATTCGGACATGAAGTAATCTGCCAAAGGTATTTCACCTTCTTCCATACCTTCTATGAGCTCAGATCCATAGTTGATCAGCATTCGTATGCTTTCTCGCTCCTGAACTTTGATGATGTCATCACGACTGATTTTGGTTTCGGTCTTTTCAGGTTCAAAGGCTTCAGGTGGAATTTCAGGAACGGGAGCTTCCCATTTTTCCTTACTATTCTTAAGTAGGAGCTTGTTGGTCTCGCTGATGAGTGTTTCTTCATCTACATGTAACAGACGACTACATTCCTGGATATAAACAGTTCTTTGTATCGGATCCGGAATCAGCGATATACTTTGTACGATCTCTCGTATGCTTTCCGCTTTTTTGATCGGATCGTCTCCTCCGTCTTTTAAGAATATCCCAGTTTTGAAAGCAATAAAATCCTGCGCATGTTCATCCAGATATTCCTTAAAGGCTGCTCCACCTAACTGCTTAGAATAGCTGTCAGGATCTTCACCTTCAGGAAAAGGAACAGCTTTTACATTCAACCCACCAGTGAGCATCATATCAATACCACGCATAGATGCCTTTATACCGGCTTTGTCTCCATCGAACAGTACGGTTACATTTTTGGTATAGCGCTGAATGAGCTTGATTTGATCCTCAGTCAACGATGTGCCGGAAGAGGCTACCACGTTAGTAATGCCGGCTTGGCTCAGAGATACTACATCCGTGTATCCTTCAACCAGATAGCAGTTTTCCTGATTTCTGATTTCGTTTTTAGCCTGAAAAATGCCATAAAGAATTTTACTTTTGGTGTAGAGCTCAGTCTCAGGGCTATTAATGTACTTGGGGCCTTTTTCATTGGATTTGAGCGTTCGGGCACCAAAGGCGATTACTTTTCCAGTTATGTTATGTATGGGGAATACGACTCTGCCACGAAATCGATCATAGGCCTTGTCTTCCTTTACAATTTTTAGCCCTGTTTGTTCCAGGAATTCATCCTTGTGACCGGCATCCTTTGCTGCATCAATCAATCCTTGCCATTGATCTAGCGCATATCCAAGATCAAATCTCTTAATTGTTTCTTCACTAAAACCTCGTTCCTTGAAATAGGAGAGACCAATGCTTTTCCCTTCGTCTGTTTTCCAGAGGTTTTCAATGAAATGATCTTTGGCAAAATTTAGCGTGATGAATAAACTCTCACGCAAACTTTGTTCAGCTTGATAGTTAGGATCAACTTCATCCTCTTCGATCGTAATGGCGTATTTCTGAGCCAGGTACTTGAGGGCTTCGATATAGCTCAATCCATCGACTTCCATTAGGAAAGAAATGGCATCTCCACCTTTGCCAGTACTAAAGCATTTGAAAATACCCTTGGCAGGAGACACCATAAAAGAAGGCGTCTTTTCATTTGTGAAAGGACTCAGGGCCTTGTAGCTGGATCCGGATTTTTTGAGGGCAACAAAGTCGCTCACCACCTCATAGATATCCATCCTGCTTTTGATTTCTTCTATGGTTTGACTTTTGATCAACTAAATGAAATGATTTTGTTTTTGCCCGTATCGGAGTGCAAATCTAAAACGAAATTGCTTGATTATGTGATACAAAACAGGGATATCCTTTAACTTGCAAAAAAATTGTAGAACAAGCCATTTTTAATCTTGAAAATCACAGAAAAGGAAGTATTGCAGGCGTTGAGTAAAGTTCAGGATCCAGACCTCAAAAAGGATTTGGTCACACTGGGCATGATTCAAAAAATAGAGATCACAGAAGATGCATTGAGTTTTTCGGTGGTATTGACTACTCCGGCATGCCCGCTCAAGGAGGTTATTAAGAATGATTGCTTGAAGGCGCTGGAACCAATATCGAATGGTATAAAAGTAAATATCGAAATGACCTCCGATGTTACCAGTGTAAGGAGTAAGTCGATGATTTTACCCAATGTAAAGAACATTATTGCTGTTGCGTCTGGAAAAGGCGGTGTTGGTAAGTCTACGGTAACCGCGAATTTAGCGGTGGCACTAGCTAAAACAGGAGCAAGTGTTGGTATTATTGATGCCGATATCTTTGGGCCATCGATGCCTACGATGTTCGACTGTGAGCATGAACAGCCCAACATGGTTGAGGAAAATGGCAAAAACATGCTGATCCCAATAGAAAAGTATGGAGTAAAAGTGCTTTCGATTGGTTTCCTCACACCAAAAGACAATGCAATCATCTGGCGTGGACCCATGGCAAGTTCAGCACTGAAGCAGTTTATAAGTGATGTAAAGTGGGGGGAGTTGGATTATTTGTTGATTGATTTACCGCCAGGAACAAGTGATATTCATTTGACGTTGGTTCAGTCTGTACCTGTGACTGGCGCTGTGATCGTGACGACGCCTCAAAAAGTGGCCATCGCCGATGCGCAGAAAGGATTATCCATGTTTAAACAACCTCAAATCAATGTACCGTTGTTAGGAGTTGTAGAAAATATGGCATATTTCACACCAGAAGAATTGCCTGATAATAAGTATTACTTATTTGGAAAAGAAGGAGGTAAGAAGATGGCGGAAAAGTATGAAATTCCTTTCTTAGGTGAAATACCAATTGTGCAATCCATTCGGGAGAGTGGAGATAGTGGATACCCTGCAGTCATGAAAGAAGGAATCACTGAGGAAGCCTTTAATGAACTGGCTCAAACTGTAGCTAGACAGGTGGCAATAAGAAATGCCTCAAAAGAAAAGACAAAGATTGTTCAAATGAACTAAATTTACAGTAAGTAAGTCATTGACCCCATGGAAGCAGACAAAAAACAAGAGCTTTTAGCAAGAATTGATCAGGCCATTAAAAATATCAGACCTTATCTGGAAGCAGATGGTGGTGATGTTAAGTTGCTTGATATTGATGATGACTATGTCGTGCAAGTTGAGCTTTTAGGTGCGTGTGAAGCTTGTCCAATGTCTCCCATGACAATGAAAGCTGGAATCGAGGAAGCTGTTAAGCGTGTTGCTCCAGAGGTAAAAGCCATTAATGCTGTGAATGTTGCCTCTATCAGCTGATACATTTTACCACCTAACCTCCCAATTTATTCCCTTTCGCTTCGTTCATTTGAAATGGTATTTGGGATTTAAAGCACATTTCAGATTGAAATTCATCTTCTTTTTTTTATTGATTACTGCCTGCAACCTGTCCTTTGCGCAAGACAGATGTGGTACCATGCTTTTTAATGATTCAAAATCACCAATGGATCAACAGGAGCAAAAGACTCAATTTGAGAATTGGCTAAAACAAAGAATCTTTGAAAAGCAGATTATCAAACAAAAAAGAATTGGAAGAACCTACAGTGAGACTGTTTATGAGATTCCGGTGGTGGTGCATGTAGTGCACCGTTCCAGCGAATCAGAAGGGACAATGGGCAATATCCCTCAAGAACAAATCATTTCTCAAATCAACACGCTCAATGAGGACTTTAGACGTATGAATGCCGATAAGGTGAACACTCCTTCGGACTTTGAAGATGCTGCTGCGGATGTCAAAGTAGAATTTGTATTGGCTAAAAGAGACCCTGAGGGGCTGCCTACTGATGGTATTGTTCGTGTGGTGGGGAATCAAGATTCCTTTACTATAAATGATGCTGAGGAGTTGGCAGCCAATAGCTATTGGCCAGCAGAAGAATATCTTAATATCTGGGTAGCAAATCTAAGTGGTGGACTGCTAGGGTTTGCAAAATTTCCAGTTTCTAATGAGCCGGGAATGGATAATGATCCTAATCTAAATAGATTGATCGATGGTGTGTATGTGGATTACGAATACTTTGGAACGGGCTACAATGCGGATGATTTTTCAAAAGGAAGAACTTTAGTACATGAGGTTGGACACTGGTTGGGGTTACGACATATCTGGGGAGATGGTGGATGTGGTGTAGACGATTTTTGCGATGATACACCTATACAAGGAAGTAGCAGCTCAGGATGTCCAGATGTCAGTCAAACATCATGCTCTACCACTGATATGTTTCAAAACTACATGGATTATACAGATGATGTATGTATGAATCTTTTTACCACCTGTCAAGGTGATCGCATGAGAACTGTTTTGGAAAACAGTCCACGAAGAAAAGAGCTGCTTACAAGTCTTGGCAAAGTGGATGCTGTGCAAGTAGTTAATGATTTAGGAATACGTTCCATTGTGTCACCTACATTTGGAAATTGTGATTTGGAATTTTCACCGCAGTTGGAAGTGAGAAATTACGGTACTAATGACATCACTGGTTTTTCCATAGAGATATTATTGGATGGTGAATTAGTAGTTACTGATTCATACAATGAAACATTAAATCCTTTACAATCGATTTTTGTCAATTCATCTGAAATTTCAATTCAATCAGATATTGATGAGATTTCGATCAAAATCGCATCTGTAAACGGAGGGACAGATGGAAATACAGATAATGACTGTGAGTCAATAATTACATTTTTTCCTTCTGCTCAAGTTGCGCCGTTGGCAGAAGATTTTGAAGGAACAGATGAGGCAATCACTGATTTATGGAAGACAAAAAACAATAATTCGAATACATCGGCATGGACTGTTGGAACTGCTCCTAATGTAATTGCTGAAAATAAGGCGGCCATACTAAATTACTTTGGTTCGGCGGCAGGATCCTTTGGTGAGTTGGACTATTTCTTAAGTCCGGTGTTTGACTTAACTGGATTGTCAACTGCCGATTTGAGGTTTAAATATGCTTATGCGAATCATCCCACGTTTTACAGTGATGCACTAACAGTAGTTGTGTCTACAGATTGTGGAGCTACTTTTCCGCCAGAAAATATACTATTTGAGAAGGTCGGAGCTGACCTTAGTACTGCACCTGAGACAAGCGCCTCGTTTACACCAATGGATCAATCAGACTGGAATGAGATTGATATAAATTTTGGTGAGTTTGCAAGTCAAGAAGTCGTTATTGCTTTTATAGGTAGCAATGGTGGTGGGAATAATCTATATCTAGATGACATCCAAATCTATTCTAGTACTGCAAATGATTATGATATTGGAATAACACAAATTGAATCCTTGCCGATTGTTACTTGTGAATCAGATGTGTCAATGGATATCTACGTAAAGAATTTTGGAATCCAATCAATAACAAGCTTCTCATTGAGTTATATGTATGGAAATTTGAGTCAGACGGAAGAGATTAGTTTGGAAAATTTGCTTGAACCTGGAAAGACGGAAGTGCTTGAAATAGGGGTTTCAAATCTTTCTGATATCGCCTATCAAATGGTTGTTCAGGTTGATAAACCCAATGGAACAGAGGATCAAGACTTAAGCAATAACAAGGAATCAGTGAACTTTGAAGTTGCTTCTCTTTCTGAAGAAATTCCTGTACGTCAGAGGTTTGCGAGTTCATTAGAAAGTTCGGGTTGGTACTATGTGAGAAGGGATGCTCCTACAAACTGGACAATTTCAGAATTCAGAGAAGATAATGTTAGTGACTATGCGCTCAGTTTTATGGGGTATGATCTTGATACATTGAACATAGAAAATTGGTTTGTTAGCCCAGTGTTGGACTTTTCACACACAGATGAGGCTTCTATGTTATTCGATGTTTCTTATGCAAATAGGTCAAACAGAAATGATAGATTGCGAATTCTTGCCTCTACGAATTGCGGCAAGGATTATCCTTTTGAAGTTTACAATAAAAAGGGCAGTGTTTTGGCAGTAGCTCAGAATGAGTCGGCTTGGTCTCCAGAGACATCTGAAGATTGGAGAAGTGATTTTGTTAATCTCGGTGAACTTGCTGGTCATGTGGATGTTCGGTTGGCATTTGTAGTCACCAATCAAAATGGGAATAACTTATATCTAGACAATATTGAGCTATTTGTTTCGGCCGATGATAACCCTATTATTATTTCCGAAACTATGAGGGCCTTTCCAAATCCGGCAACCGATTTTGTAGAGGTTAAATTTAACTTTAACATCAAAGAAGAAATCTTATTGAGAGTATTGAGTTTGGATGGGGAGGTGATAGCTGAACAGTCCTTCCCAAATACACTGAATCAAGTATATCGTATCGACAATATTAAGAGTACGAACAACGGCATGTACATCGTGCAGGCTATTGGTAACTTTACAAAATTATCCAGCAAAATAATAATTCAGCAGTAGCTATACGGAGCTTTTGATCTGTTTTTCCCTTTCAAATCTGGCTATAGCAAATTGCAATAGCTGGTCAATCAAATCTGGATAAGCGATACCGGAGGCTTCCCATAGTTTGGGGTACATACTGATCTGAGTAAATCCGGGGATGGTGTTTATTTCATTTACCAGTAGCCTATCATCTTTTGTCAAGAATACGTCTACTCTGGCGAAACCCTCGCATTCCAGGACCTCAAAAGTATCAATTGCCATCTTTTGTACGGCTGCGATTTGCTCATTAGTAATGTTGGCAGGAATGTCAATTTTATAACCTTGGTCATCTAAATATTTTGCTTCGTATGAGTAAAAGCTATGGGTAAATGAGATTTCCCCCGGAATCGAGGCCTTTGGATTTTCATTGCCCAAAACCGCGCATTCAATCTCGCGACCCTCAATGAATTCTTCTATAATTACTTTGTGATCAAATGAAAATGCCTCATCGAGCGCTTTGTGATATTGTTCTTCGTTGTCTACTCTATTGATTCCCACAGATGACCCTAAATTGGCTGGTTTTACAAAGCAGGGTAGGCCTAATTGTTTCGTAATACTGCCGAAAGTAGGTCGCTCCTGGTGAGAACGGATTGTAACATATTTGCCAATAGGTAATCCAGCATCCCTAAGTAGACGTTTCATAACGTCCTTGTCCATGCCGACAGCAGAACCTAAAACTCCAGCACCGACAAACGGTATGTTGGCCAACTTCAGCAATCCCTGAATAGTACCATCTTCCCCCATAGGACCATGTAGTATTGGGAATACCACATCTACCTTTTGGTCAGCCCCTGAAAGTAGGCCTTCACTCTGTGGAACTAGTGCTACACTTTCACTTTCTTTGTTCAGACTTATTTTCTCTAAATTATCAGGATGGAGAATAAGTGAGGTTTGTTCATTATAGAGCCATTGACCAGTTTTGTCGATGCCAATCAGTACTGGCTCATATTTATTTTTATCTAACGCCTCAATTACGTTTTTTGCTGATCGCAACGAAATCTCATGTTCGGCTGACTTACCGCCAAACAAGATGCCCACTTTGATTTTGTTCTCCATATTAATAGCAAATGTATATAAGAAGAGATTTAACTTAACATTCTTTTAATTGACTTTTTATAGCACTCATTTATTTAATTTTTTCATTGATTCCGTGTAATTTGCCGCGTCACCGACTGAAAGAAAGAAATGAGTAAAACTGGAGCTTCGAAGAAAGACTTATTGATACATATTGGATTGGCAGCAGTAGTTTCTGTGGCTATTTTGTTGTTCGTATTTTATGTCTACTTGCCTTTCACTACGAATCATGGAGAAAGCATGACAGTCCCTAATCTTGAAGGAATATTGCTCGAAGATTTAGGTGAGTTTTTAGAGGAGAGAGACTTAAGGTATGAGATTGAACCTGATTCTGGGTATTCACCCAAGTTTCCTCCGTTAGCAGTATTGAAGCAGTTTCCTTTAGCTAATGCTAAAGTAAAAGAAGGACGAAAAATCTACATTACATTAAACTCGTCAAAACCCCCAGTGGTTAAAATGCCATCGTTGATTCAGCGTTCACTTAAAAATGCACAACTGGAGCTGAGAAGCCTTGGGTTGTTCTTAGGAGAGATAAGGTATAGACCTGATTTTGCCCTGAATACCATTCTTGGTCAGTATTATCAAGGAAAAAAATTGAAAGCAGGTGATGAGATACCTAAGGGTTCAAAAATTGATTTTGAAGTAGGAGATGGTTTGGGTAATCAGACTTTTCAAATGCTCAATCTAACGGATATGGTGTTGGACGAAGCGGTGTTTGTGATGCGAGGATATGGATTGAAGCTGGGAGACGTGTTTTATGAGAAAGAAGGGAAAATCGTTAAGGAGAAAGAAGACTCAAATGGAGATATAGTAATAGAATCCCTCGAAGCCCGACCTGGCAGAGTGTTTAAGCATTCTCCAAATGCGAAAAAAATCACCCGTATAGGTCAGGAAATTGATTTGTGGATAGTGGAAGTAGATTCTGCTGCTGCGGAAGACGTACCTACTTTGGATTTGACATCTAATTAAAATAGAAATCATAAAATATTGAATTAAACCTTCGTTAAGAGAAGTATGAAATTGAAAGTTTGGAGAGTGGTAGTAATATTGATATTCGCTATGAAGACAATAGCTTCCTATGCGCAAATCCAGATTAAGTCGATTAACCGGATTCCAAATTCTCTATCAAGCTCAAGCGGAGCACGAGTGAATACAATACGGGATACAGTGAGCTTGCCATTTTGGGATGATTTTTCGTTTTCAAATATCACAGCTGATACCACACTTTGGGAAAGTAATACTGGAGCTTTAATCAACGGAACGCTGGGTAAAGTTGCTCCTACGGTAAATGTTGCTTCTTTTGACGGTAACGACCTGTTTGGTAGTCCCCATAATCCGACTGGAGTAAACAGTGAAACCGTTGATGTGCTAACTTCTCAGCCTATCGATTTGGAAGCTGTTGATCTGGATAAACGCGATTCTGTCTGGTTTTCATTTTATTGGCAAATGGGAGGGCTAGGAGAGGTGCCGGAGCAGAGAGACTCGTTGAAGTTGGAATTCTTGGATAAAGACGGTTCGTGGAATGAAGAATATGCATTGTTAGGTGTGGCGGATAGCTTGTTTGATTCGTTTAAAAAAGTATTTATACAAATTGATCATGACGACTACTTTCATTCGGGATTCCAATTCAGGTTTAGAGCTTCTGGAAACAGTTTAGGGCCTTATGATGCCTGGCACATAGACTACGTTTATCTCAATCAGGATAGGTGGAATGATACAAGTGAGTCTTTAATAGATCGAACAGTTACAGCACCTCCAACTCCTATTTTTAGTGAGTATAGTATGATTCCGTATGATTTGTTATTTGACTTCCCAGATACCATTTATCAAGAGATATCTTTTGACTTTGCTACTTTAGAGAATAAAGTCCACCCAGTAGAGTTTGAATATACTTTGGCAAACTATGATTACCCAAACACAGATAGTTCCAAATTCGATGCAACACTTTATTACCTTAATGATAGCGATGATAACTTTTCTCTACCAGCCATGGGTCGAAATACTAATTTTATCCCCGCTTTAAATGATTCGTATTTTACAGGCTTTGATTCTCTTTTTATTCAGACTGAACTAATATTCTCATCTACAACGGATGGTTATTTTATCAAATCCATAGATGGACCCGAAGGAGCAGAAGTGATTACTTATTTGATCGATGAGGAATACAACTATCGATTAAATGATACGGTTAGATCTTATTTTGAAATACATGAAGCGTTGGCTTATGATGATGGAAGTGCCGAATACGCTGCTGGATTAAATAAAAACAAGTCGCAACTGGCTGTATATTATAATGTTCCAAGTGCGGATACCATAACACATATAGATATTTACTTTCCCCAATTGAATCCATCTTCTTCTGGGGAGGAAATTGTACTCTCTGTGCTAAAGGATCTTTCAGGAGAATCTTCTAGTCTCTTGCGTGAGCAGACCTATATTATACCGGGAGGAGCCTCGTTGAATAAGTTTGACCGCTTTAAATTGGACGCTCCAGTTATTGTGTCGGGTGAGTTTTATATAGGTTTTCAGCAATTTACTAATGACTATATAGGTATTGGACTAGACAACAATAGTTCTTTAGGTACTCAGAAGATTTTTGTGAATACCGAGGACAAATGGGAGCCCAACTTAAAGGTGGAGGGTATGATTATGATTAGGGCCATTTTTGCAGACTCAGACTATGTCGTTGCAGGTGTGGATGATTTGAAACCAGAGGTAATGATCTTTCCCAACCCAGCTAATGAAAAACTCACTATTCAGGGAGATTTTGACCGGTATGAACTGCTGGATTTGTCTGGCAAATTTCTCGCAGTAGGTCGATCTAGTGAATTGCTGATTTCAAATTTTAAAAACGGCATCTATTTCCTCAAAGTGTACAAAGGAAAAGCCGCAGTTACTAAAAAGATTATAATTCAGCACTAAGTCACGAAAGTCTATTCTTATAATCTGAATAGCCAAATGACTTGATCAGTTCGAATACCCCATTTTTTCTCATAATTCCGATGGCCGGATGTTGTACGCCGTTGAAAGTGCTAGTTTTGACCATGGTATAATGAATCATATCAAGAAATTCGATTTCATCTCCTATCGACAAGGGCTGGTCAAATGAATAAGCTTCCAGAAAATCTCCTGCCAGGCAGCTAACGCCTCCTAACCGATACTGGTAATTCCCATTGTTGGCATCGGAATAGCCATTGGCTAAATTCGGACGGTACGGCATCTCTAGACAATCAGGCATGTGACAAGTAAAGGAGGCATCTATAATAGCGGTTTTCACTCCCCCGTTATCCACGATGTCTAATACAGTTGTCTTGAGGGATCCCGTTTCCCAAGCAAAAGCACTTCCTGGTTCCAGGATTAGATGTAAGTCGTGTTTGACTTTGAAGTCTTTTAAAATGTTGATTAAATGTTGAGTGTCATAGTCTTTTCTTGTCATCAAGTGTCCACCACCCATGTTTAACCATTTGATTTGAGGCAATAAGTGTCCAAACCTTTCTTCCACGGATTTAAGTGTTTGCTCCAAAGCTGCTGAATCCGATTCGCATAATACATGAAAGTGCAAGCCTTCTACATAATCTGGAATTTTTAGTTTTAAGGGATCTGCTTTTACACCAAGTCTGGATGTAGGAGAGGAGGGATTGTATAAATCCGTCTCAACATCTGAATATTCAGGATTAATTCTTAATCCTACGGACACACCTTGAGCATCTGCCTTAGGGCCAAACCGCTCCAATTGATTGAGAGAATTGAAGGTGATATGGCTGCTTCCAGCGAGTATCTGATCTATCTCACTGTCCTTGTAGGCTACAGCATAAGTATGAGATTTGGTTTTCATATGCTCGTTGCAGAGCATCATTTCATGAACAGAACTGGCTGTGGCGCCTGAGATGTATTGTCGAACAATAGGAAATGCAGCCCACATAGCAAATCCCTTAAATGCGAGAATGATTTCTATCTGAGCTTGATCAGATACAGATTTAATCAACTTCAGGTTGCTTTCTAGTTTTCGTTCATCCAGAACAAAACTGGGTGAGGGTATTGATTTTGACATTAGTCGACCTCCAAATCAATGTTGTGTTCTTCGTGCCATGGCAATCCTTGAGTATTCAATTTTTCCATAAATGGGTCAGGATTGAATTCTTCAACATTAAAAACACCAGCACCTGTCCATTCTCCTGTCAATACCATCATAGCTCCGATCATGGCTGGTACTCCCGTGGTATAAGATACTCCCTGAGCTCTGGTTTCATTGAACGCCTCCTGGTGTTTACAATTGTTGTAGACATAGTAGGAGGTTTCTTTTCCATCCTTCAAGCCTCTGATTCTACATCCGATAGAAGTTTCACCTTCGTAGTTGTCACCTAAGCTCCCTGGGTCGGGTAAGGTTTCTTTTAGAAATTGTAACGGTACAATATCTACACCTTTGTATTTGATTGGTTCAATTGAGGCCATTCCAATATTTTGAATTACCCTCAGATGGGTCAGGTATTCTTGTCCAAAAGTCATCCAAAATCTGGCTCTTTTTAGGCTAGGGAAGTTTTTAGTGAGTGATTCTAGTTCTTCATGATAAAGTACATAGGAGTCTCTTGTGCCTATGTTAGGATAGTTTAATTCTTTCTTTATTTCGAAGGGTTTGGTTTCCACCCAATCCCCATTTTCCCAGTAACGACCATTTTGTGTGATTTCACGAATGTTAATCTCAGGGTTGAAGTTTGTGGCGAACGCCTTGCCATGGTCTCCACCATTGCAATCCACAATATCAAGGTATTGAATTTCGTCAAAATGATGTTTAGCAGCGTAGGCTGTATAGATACTGGTTACACCTGGGTCAAATCCACAGCCCAGCACGGCGGTAAGACCAGCCTCCTTAAATCGGTCTTGATAAGCCCATTGCCATTTATATTCAAACTTGGCTTCATCCTTAGGTTCATAATTAGCAGTATCCAGATAGTGTACCCCAGTTTCTAAACAAGCGTCCATGATTGTTAAGTCCTGATAGGGAAGGGCCACATTGATCAAAAGTTTGGGCTTGACCTTATTTATCAAAGTGACAAGTTCTGGGACATTGTCAGCGTCAACTTGAGCTGTTGTTATATTGATATTGAGATCTGATTCAACATCTTTTGCTATTTGATCGCATTTGGATTGGGTTCGACTTGCCATCCAAATGTCTGTAAATACTTCCGAGTTTTGTGCACATTTATAGGCAACTACACGACCTACTCCGCCTGCGCCAATGATTAAAATTCTTGACATCTTAATAAGGTTTTTATGGGTGCAAATTTATATAAGGTTGATATCTATTTGATAAGTCAGGAATTTATTAATTCAAATTTGTGTTTCTATCCTGAATAGATAAATTTTATTTAAATTGTAGGGTTCAATCATTATTGTAATTGTAGTGATGCTTCAATTGTAAATCAAAAAAACCAATGATAAGAGCATATTCAACACAACTCAAGAACTATTGTTTATTTGGCGCGATTATCCTTTTAGGAAGTTGCCTCTCGCAAAAAGATTTTATTACAGATTCTGATTACAGTTATGGAGGGAAGTTCAAGAAGTATCGGACTTACAATTTCATGACAAGTCCTGAGAATGATACATTATATCATCGCGAAATTCTAGAAAAAACTATTGCTTCTAGAATGGGAGCTCAGGGATATTTCAAGCAAACTAAAAAGCCAGACTTACTGGTGATGTATAAAATATTCTATGACGATTTTTCATTGAGAGGTTATAATCAGCCTCATTTTGAAAGTTGGGTGAATAACGATCAAGCTCTGGAAGGGGCAAAGAAAGAGAATAATACAACGGACGATTTTTTTGAAGATGAAGAAGTGGACGGTGAAGAGTATAGAGTCAGTAATTACGAAATGAATGATGGCACTTTACTTGTGGTATTCTTTGATCGGAAAAAGAAACAAACGGTATGGCAAGGATATGCCTCTGGAGTATTTTCAAGAGAGAATAAAGATTCAAGAAAGAATATAAAGGTAGCTACCTCAAAAATATTTAATGAGTTTAGGTTGATTGCAGATGGTTATGTCATCAAGGGCGGTTGATTTTTAATAAGCTTTGAGAAATGTTAAGGACCCAATGAAAGTTGGGTCTTTTTTTTCGCTTTATTTGTTGGTCTAAACGAAAGAATGAAAATCTATGTCAAAACCTCTTATTTTAATATCCAATGACGATGGTGTCACATCAAAAGGAATCCGAAAGTTGGTTGAGCTCATGGCGCAACTCGGTGAAGTGGTAGTTGTTGCTCCCGATGGGCCTCAGTCAGGTATGGGACACGCGATTACAGTTGGTGATACTTTGCGCTTAACTAAGACGGACATCTTTGGAGATATTCAAGCATATAAGTGCTCTGGTACACCGGCCGACTGTATCAAACTGGCCAAGCATGAAGTATTAAAAGGGAGAAAAGTAGACTTAGTTGTGAGTGGAATAAATCATGGATCCAATACGAGTATAAGCGTGCTTTATTCTGGTACTATGTCTGCTGCCATTGAAGGAGCCATTGAGGGAACGCCCGCTATTGGATTCTCACTTTGTGATTTTAGCTGGCATGCCGATTTTTCTCATGTGGATGAGTATGTGTTGAAAATTGCTAATGAGGCTTTAAAAAATGGCCTGCCTGAAGGGATTGCGCTAAACGTGAATATCCCGCCTAAGCAAAATGAGGCTATTATGGGTATAAAAGTGGCGAGACAAGCCAATGCTAGATGGGAAGAGGAGTTTGATAAAAGGAGAGACCCGCATGGTCGTGATTACTATTGGATGGTAGGTAATTTTGTGAATCATGACAAAGGAGAGGATAACGATGAATGGGCGATAGCCAACAACTATATTTCTATTGTACCATGCCAATTCGATCTTACTGGCCATCATGCCTTTAGTCATTTAAATGAAAAGTGGGACTTATGAGAGATTAAAGTCTAAAAGTGACAAGTTAAAACTTATAGCCCTTTTTACTTTAAGGCTTTTCGCTTTCAACTATTTAGGCTACTTTTGCACTTCAAAATTTTTAAACTAAATATTTCATAATGAAAAATTACGAGACGGTATTCATTTTAACTCCCGTTTTGTCTGATGATCAGATGAAGGATGCTGTCGGAAAGTTTAAGAAGGTACTAGAAGACAATGGTGCGAAAATCATCAATGAAGAAAACTGGGGCCTTAAGAAATTAGCTTATCCGATTCAGCACAAAAAAACAGGGTTTTATCAATTGTTCGAGTTTGAAGCAGAAGCGACTATCGTAGACGCGCTTGAGACTGAGTACAGAAGAGACGAGAAAATCTTGAGATTCTTAACTACTGCTTTGGACAAGCATGCATTGGCTTACAATGTGAAAAGAAAGAGCGGTGCATTTAACAAAAAGAAAGAGGAGGCAAAATCATGACACTAGTAAACGAGCCAATAAACAGAGCCGATCAGAAGAAGAAATACTGTAGGTTCAAGAAGAATGGTATCAAGTATATCGATTACAAAGACGCCAACTTCCTTTTGAAATTCGTAAACGAACAAGGTAAGATTTTACCAAGAAGATTGACTGGTACTAGCCAGAAATTCCAAGGTAAAGTTTCTCAAGCGGTTAAAAGAGCGAGACACCTTGCGTTGTTGCCTTATGTTACTGATTCACTTAAATAAGACAAGGACATGGAAATTATATTGAAAGAAGATATCAAAGGCCTTGGTTATAAAAACGATACAGTAGACGTAAAGCCTGGGTACGGTAGAAACTATTTGATCCCTCAAGGATTTGCTATCATCGCAAGCGTTTCTAATAAGAAAATGATTGCTGAAAACATCAGACAAGCGGCTCACAAAGCTGAGAAGCTTAGACAAGATGCGGAAGATTTGGCTAAATCTATCGGAGACGTAGTATTGGAGATCAAAACTAAAGCTGGTGAAAGCGGTAAAATTTTCGGTGCAATTACTGCATTGCAAGTTTCTGACGCTTTGGCTGCTAAAGGTTTCGAAATTGATAGAAAGAAAATCACGTTTAATACACAAGTTAAAAACGTTGGAGAATACAAAGTGTCTTTGGACTTACACAAAGAAGTCCAGCATGATGTAAACATCAATGTAGTAGCTGAATAAGTTACTTAAACTTAAAAATACTAAAGCGACTCAAGAAATTGGGTCGCTTTTTTTGTGCTCAAACTGGAGTAGATCTATAGAGGTCAGACTTATGCCAATCCTCCTCTGGGTGGCCAATGGAAACCGCCGATTAGTATGATTATACAAGCCTAATGGTGAAATGAAGACAATTCGCCCCTTTTTGTAGTTCCGCTACACCTTTATCCCATTGAGCTAATTTATTCCAAATACAAATTTGATATACATAGCTTCTAAATTGGTAAGCGCATACCGAGTTTAAATTAATTGTAAAACCAAACTAACTAACTATGAAACACTCATATAAAAATATGAGCAGGAAGTGGTGTGTCCATCGCAGACTACATCAATTATCTCTTTACTTATTATTTCAAGTTTTGTTCATTTCACTAGTGCAGGCCCAGGTCAACACAGGCGGAAATGCAACAACAGCAGATCATTCCAAGCAGATCGTTGGGTATATCACCAATTGGGATGCATGGAAGGCAGCCAATGCAGGACTACCTGCGGCAGGAGCTTTGACTCATATGAATATTGATTATTCGAAATACACCATTCTGAACTATTCCTTTTTTGGCGTGGCACAAGACGGTTCGTTGCATAGTGGAGATCATCGAAACAAGAATATCTACAAGCCAGAGGAAGTACAGGCACCAAATGAGCTACTTTTCACGGACATCTATAGTAGCTGGGATTTTCACATTTTATTTGGTCAGTTGGACGCAGTCCAATATATCAGCGAAGAAGTGAAAACCAGAGCAGAGTCTTATGGTTATGTCGTAGAAGTAGGTGGTAGTACATGGACTCACCCTGAATGGGGGCTTAGTGGTTCGTTGCCGCTGCCACTTCCGACTGATGGCGGAGCACCGGGGCTACTGGAAATGGCTCACCAGAATGGTGTGAAAGTGATGGCGTCAATTGGCGGATGGAGTATGTGTAAACATTTTCCCGAAATGGCCGCTGATCCAGTCAAACGAGCCACTTTTGTGGCAGATTGCCAGAAGTTGATCAATATGGGTTTTGATGGGATCGACTTGGATTGGGAGTATCCAGGGCCTTATGCAGGAATGAATTTTACAGGGACTGAGGCTGATTATGCCAACTTCACTACGCTAGTGCAAGAAATTCGTGATGCCATAGGCGCAGATAAGTTGATAACTGCAGCATTTTCCGCTTCTACTCAAAAACTTGACGGTTTCGAATGGGCTGCTTTGTCTCAAACTATGGATTATTTCAATATCATGTCCTATGATTTTAACGGAGGCTGGTCAAATATAGCAGGGCACAATTCGCCACTATATCCTTACGATGGAGCAGAGGCTCCTGAATTCAATTGGCATAACACATTGTCTGGACTGTTGGGTCTTGGAGTTCCAGCTTCTAAAATCAATATGGGTTCAGCTTTCTATGGTCGGGGAGTCGTGACAGATGGAGCTGCTGCGTTGAATGCTCCCACGGTGAAACGCAGTGAAACCGTGCAGCCTGATGGACCGATTACAACCTGTGCTGACTTTACGAACTGGCCGAGAGAAGTGTACGACGGAACTCCTAATTACTATTATATCAAGCAGCAAGCATTAGCTGCCAATAGTGGCTGGACTGAGCATTGGGATGATCAGGCTAAAGTGCCTTATTTGACCAAAGACAACTTTTTCCTGAGTTATGACAACGAACAGTCTCTAGGTCTGAAGGCGCAGTATGTACTTGATAATAGCCTGGCAGGAACCATTGTTTGGACAGTTTATGGTGACTTAGAAATAAGCGGTTCTGCACAGTCATTCGGAACCAAATTAAAACGCTGGTCTAATGTCAGCTCTGAGTTGATCAATAAGATAAATGAAGTTTTTGCCGATGGAAGCAACCCTCTAAACCAACCGCCTACAGCTACCTTAACTAATCCGCAGGCCGGAACTTCATATCAAATTGGTGAAAGCATCACCTTAGAAGCAAGTGCCTCGGATGCTGATGGTGCAGTGACTAAAGTGGAGTTTTATGCGAATGGAAGCAAACTAGGAGAAGATAGTACAGAACCATACAGTTATAGCTGGACAAATGCCGCTTTAGGCGATTATAGTCTTTCGGCAAAAGCCACAGATAATGAAGGGGCAATCGGAACTTCTTTGACTGTTTCAGTAAGCGTTTCTGACAGCACTGCAGGGACAAATCCTGTGGTTTCTATTACCAGCCCAGTAGATGGTACTGAATTGACTACAGGTAATTCAATCGTATTATCCGCTAGTGCGTCTGACAGTGACGGCACTATTTCAAGTGTTGTTTTTAGTGTAAATGGACAGGACTTCAATGCATCGCCAAATGGGTCAAGCTATGAGGCCAACTGGACGCCAGCTTCAGATGGGTCATATTCGATAGTAGCAACAGCTACTGATGATGAAGGCCTTACAGGTGTAAATGAAGTGACTGTAAGTGTGGTTTCAGCCAATCCTTGTAATGCACCTGCTTGGGATTCGAATATAGTTTATCATGGTGGTAATCAGGTTTCGCACAATGGAGTGCTTTATCAAGCCAATTATTGGACGCAAGGAAATAATCCATCTACCAGTAATGGGCAGTACGCGCATTGGTTGGATATGGGGCCATGTGGTGATCCACAAAATCAGTCGCCTAGTGTATCCATTACCAGTCCTGCAAACAACGCTTCTTTGAGTGAAGGGTCGATTGCTATTACAGTAGATGCTTCTGATTCTGATGGTACTGTCGCTTTGGTAGAGTTTTTTGTAGACGGTAGTAAAGTGGGGGATGATAATACTTCGCCTTATACTTATGCTCAGTCATTCGGTGCCGGTAGTTATGTTTTGACTGCTGTGGCCACAGATGATCTGGGAGCAAGCACTACATCAATACCTATCAATATCAGTGTAACAGCAGTTGGTGGCAACGTTCCACCCACTGTGAGTATTACAGCACCAAGTGAAGGGTCAGGCTTTGTTGAAGGAACCACAGTTACGATTGCAGCTGATGCAAATGACTCAGATGGTAATGTAGTCAAAGTGGAGTTTTTTGCTGGAGCTACCAAACTAGGAGAGGACCTTTCCTCACCTTACAGTTTAGATTGGGTAAGCACAGAAGGCAATTATGCTTTAACAGCTGTAGCTACAGATAATGAGGGTGCAACTACTACATCCGACGTGATCAATATCAGCGTGACGGTGGATAATGGCGGTACATGCAATGCTCCGCAGTACCAGGAAAATGGTGGATACTCAGCTGGCAGCGAAGTGCAAAACGAAGGCAAGAAGTATCAATGTAGAGACTATCCATATAGTGGTTGGTGTAATGGTAGTGCGTGGGCCTATGAACCTGGTGTAGGTGCTCATTGGCAAGATGCTTGGACTGATTTGGGAGATTGCGGAACTAACCCTCCTGGCAACGAGTTGCCAGTGGTGTCCATTACTGCGCCAACAAGCGGAACCAATTTCAATTCGGGCTCAACTGTAATGATCGACGTCTCAGCTTCAGATCCAGACGGTACAGTTTCTAAAGTAGAATTTTATGTAAATGCGATAAAGATAGGAGAAGATTTGTCATCGCCATATACCTTCTCATGGACTTCTACAGATGGTAGTCATCAGCTGATGGCTAAGGCTACAGATGATCAAAATGAATCAACCGAATCTACGGTAGTAAATATTACAGTAGGAACAGTGACTCCTCCAACTGGAGACTTACCCGATCGTATTTTGGTGGGATACTGGCATAACTTTATCAATGGTGCAGGCGGTATGAAGCTGAGCGAAGTTTCTGATAAATGGGACGTGATCAACGTGTCTTTTGCAGAACCATCAACGCAATTGGGATCCACCATGGTATTTACTCCGGATAATGCCATTTACCCAACTGCTCAAGAATTCAAAAATGATGTCGCTGCCTTACAGAGCCAAGGTAAGAAAGTTTTGATTTCACTTGGTGGGGCCAATGGTGCTATTCATTTGGATAACGCGGCCGATGCACAAGCATATAGTAGTTCAATGATCAATATCATTACTGAATATGGGTTTGATGGGTTGGATATTGATTTAGAAGGAAGCTCACTTTCGTTGGACGCTGGAGATTCTGATTTTAGAAATCCTACCAGTCCAAAAATTGTTAATTTCATTAATGGTACACAAACGATTCTCAGTCAATTTGGAGCAGGGTTCATTCTCACTGCAGCACCAGAAACATTATATGTTCAGGGCGGACTTAATAATTATGGAGGAGGAGCAGGAGCTTATCTGCCTGTCATCTATGCTTTCAAAGATCGTTTGAATTACATCCATGTGCAGCATTACAATACTGGATGTATGTTGGGCCTTGGGCAAAACAGCCCATGTTATCAGCAAGGGACGGCTGATTTTCAGGTAGCTATGGCAGAGATGTTATTGCAAGGATTTCCAGTGCCAGGTCATTCGCAAGGCTTTCCAGCTTTGAGGCAGGATCAAGTGGCTATTGGTCTGCCAGCTTCTCCACAGGCTGCAGGAGGCGGATATACGACGCCAGCTACAGTGCATCAGGCGCTTGATTATTTGGTTAAGGGTATTTCCTATGGAGGAAATTACACTTTAGTGAATACTTCAGGGTATCCTAATTTTAGAGGGCTCATGACCTGGTCGATCAATTGGGATGAGTATAACAGTTTTGAATTCTCAAATAATCACAGAACTTATTTGGACGCTTTGGGTGCCTCAGGAGCTAGAACTTTAGATCAAGCAAATGGTATAAACGAAGAAGTGCTCGAAGAGGAAATTGATGCTTTGGTGTTCTATCCGAACCCGTTCAGTGATGAGGTTAACCTTTCATTTACGCTAAGGCAAGAAGGATTGGTAACGTTGTCTGTGTACAATCAAATAGGAGCAAAAGTGACTGATTTGATTAAAGACAAATCATTTAGTCTTGGTAGTCATCAAGTGACTTGGGATTCAAGTGAGCTACCCAAAGGATTATATCTATTTAGGTTAGGTCTTGGACATAACACAACCACCTACAGAGTGATTAAACAATAATAAAGTAGGTAGAAGCTAGAGCTTTTCACATTTAAAACCAGAAATGCCTAAGTAGGTGTTTCTGGTTTTTTTATTGCCTTATCTTTGGTATATGATTATCCACAATGCAAACAATTTCCGAACCGAGTTTCACCCCAGACTTTCAAGTTTTCAAATTGGTTTTGGAAATCAGTTGTTGACTATTGGTTCCTGTTTTTCTGAGAATATTGGACTTAGATTGCAGCAAAATAAATTCGAAGTACTGGTCAATCCATTTGGAACCGTATATAATCCGATAAGTATTTTTAAACTGTTAGGTGCAGATTCGCTGGATGATTCGAAGTTTGTTGAAGTTGGGGGGCAATGGTATCATTTGGATTTTCACTCTCAGTTTACGGGTAGAGATAAAAAGACACTTGAAACTTTATTGGA
The DNA here is from genome assembly GCF_965233835.1 of Reichenbachiella sp. Classification (GTDB taxonomy): domain Bacteria; phylum Bacteroidota; class Bacteroidia; order Cytophagales; family Cyclobacteriaceae; genus Reichenbachiella. Next base: position 3,293,951 of record NZ_OZ247585.1, on the reverse strand, counting down.
GCTCAAACTCAAAGAAGTGTCAGCATATCTGACTCAGGCTCAGACGGTATTTGTTACTTTGGGAACGGCCTATATTTACGAATGGCTTGAAAATCTAGAGATAGTAGCCAATTGTCATAAAATACCTCAAAAGCAATTCAGTAAGAGGCTTCTTAGTCTTGAGGAAATGAAAGAGTCTTTTGAAAGAGTGAAAGTAAACTTGATCAAGGTTAATCCTGCGTTGCAGTTTGTTTTTACAGTAAGTCCTGTTCGTCATATTAAAGACGGTATTGTCGAAAATCAATTAAGCAAGTCCTTACTGCGTGTACTGTGTCATGAACTATCTCAGGGTGGCCAGGTGAGTTATTTTCCAGCCTACGAAATAATGATGGATGATCTTAGGGATTATCGTTTTTATAAAACTGATATGATTCACCCGAGTGAGATGGCTGAAGATTATCTCTGGGATAAATTTCAACTAACATATATGTCTGATCAAACTCGAAAAGTGCTGAATGAATGGGGGAAAATTCAGGCTGCTTTGTCTCACCGACCTTTCAATCCAGAGTCAGAAAATCATCAAAAATTCTTGAAGGATCAGGATAAAAAATTGGACGTATTCTCCGAATATTTTGATATCGAAGAGGAGAGGATGCTTCTGAAAAAACAGATGATCTGATTTTAAACATTGCAAATCATTCAATAAATGATCGATATATTAGATGATCTCTAAATATTGAATGATTTATTAAAAATCAAAACAAAAGCTTGCGCTTTAACTCATACTTTCTCTTTCTTTGTATCACAAGGATGAACAACACGCAAGTACATATCGCATTCATCGCTGCTACTCCTGCACCAAGGAGGAACAACAGGCCCGTTGGGGTCTGCTAATACTGGGTTGCCTATGCGGTAACCCCAATTCCAACATTATTTCAAAATATTTTATTTAAACCATTAAAGTTCATTGGTTATGAACGTGGATGTGCAATATGCAACCATGGAGCATATCAAATATGCTCAGGAAATTTGTGATCTCATTGAGTCTGCTGCTAAGGCACGCGGGACTGGTATCGCCAAAAGAGAACCCGAATATGTTCGGAAGAAAATTGAATCAGAGCAGGCTGTTATCGCTACTTATGCTGGTGAATTGGCAGGGTTCTGCTACATCGAAACCTGGCAAAACAAGCAGTACGTAGCTAACTCAGGTCTGGTGGTTAGCGAGAAATTCCGAAACATTGGGTTGGCCAAAAAAATCAAGAAGAAGATTCTGGAATTGTCGCAGGAAAAATTTCCTGGTACAAAGTTGTTTGGAATCACAACTAGCTTGGCCGTGCTCAAGATCAACTACGAATTGGGGTATCGTCCTGTAACATTTTCGGAGTTGACAACAGACGATGCCTTCTGGAATGGTTGCAAGAGTTGTCCAAACCATGATATTTTGGAACGAAACAATCGAGCCAACTGCTTGTGTACAGGTATGTTGTTCGATGAAAAATCCCAAGTAAAAGAAATTGAAAAACCGAAGGGTGTAATCGCTAAGCGATTCCAGCGCCTGACCAATTTCAAGAACAAACGAAAATTGAATAAGAAGAAATGAGTGATAAGAAAGTAGTATTGGCATTTAGTGGTGGATTGGACACTACCTATTGCGCATTCTATCTCAAAGATCAAGGATATGATGTCCATACGGTCATCGTAAATACTGGAGGATTCTCCGAAGAGGAATTGGCTGAGACCGAAAAAAGGGCCTTCTCTTATGGAGTGGACTCGCACAAATGCTTGGAAGAAACCTCTAATTTCTATGAGCAATGCTTAAAGTATCTGATTTATGGCAATGTATTAAAGAATAATACGTACCCACTGTCTGTTAGTGCCGAACGTGCATTTCAAGCTCTGGCTATTGCCAAATATGCTAAGTCTATTGGAGCCAAAGCAATTGCTCATGGGAGTACGGGTGCAGGTAATGATCAGGTACGTTTCGATTTGATTTTTCAAATCATTTGTCCAGATATTGAGATCATTACACCAATTAGAGACAATAAGCTATCTCGTCAAGAAGAAATCGATTATCTCGCAACTAAGGGAGTCAAAATTTCTTGGGAGAAAGCAAAATATTCTATCAACAAAGGACTTTGGGGGACCTCTGTAGGCGGAGACGAAACCTTGACTTCAAATTTAGGGTTGCCAGAAAGTGCCTTCCCTTGCCAAGTAGAGAAAGAAGGAAGCGAAGTTGTTGAACTACAATTCGAAAAAGGCGAATTGGTGGGATTGAATGGAGAAAATCTGGATTCAGTGGACGCCATATTCAAACTAAATGACATGGCATCTAAGTACGGCATTGGCCGTGATGTACATGTAGGTGATACCATCATTGGTATCAAAGGTCGAGTGGGATTTGAAGCTGCTGCACCGGTAGTCATACTCAAGTCACATCACACACTCGAAAAGCATGTACTCACCAAATGGCAGCAGCACTGGAAAGAGCAGCTGGCCAACTGGTACGGTATGCTATTGCACGAAGGGCAATTTTTGGATCCTGTCATGCGAGACATTGAAGTGTTCTTGGAGAATACTCAACAGAATGTAACCGGAACTGTCACCGTCAACCTTGCACCTTATCGATTTGAAGTGGTGGGAATTACTTCCGACAAAGATTTGATGAGCTCCACCTTCGGGCAATACGGTGAAATGAATAACGGTTGGTCAGGTGAAGATGTGAAAGGCTTTACCAAAATATTGGCCAATCAATCTAAAATTTATAACTCAATCAACTCATGATCAAGGTAGGGGTCGTAGGAGGAGCTGGTTATACAGCCGGAGAGTTATTGAGAATATTAGCCAATCACTCGCAGGTAGATATTACTTGTGTGCAAAGTTCGAGTAATGCGGGTAATCCGATTCACTCGGTGCACAAAGACCTGATAGGGGATATTGAAGGCGAATTTGCAGCTGACTTCGACTTGAATGTCGATGTGATTTTCATCTGCTCAGGTCATGGCAAGACGCAGGAATTTTTGGATGCCTATGATGTGCCTGGTGATGTGAAAATCATTGATTTGAGTAACGATTTTCGACTGGAAGCTGAAGGCAATGAATTTGTCTATGGTTTACCTGAATTGAATTTGGAGGACATCAAATCAGCTAAATATCTGGCCAATCCAGGTTGCTTTGCCACGGCCATTCAGTTGGGGGTATTGCCTTTGGCAGCTGAAGGTGTGTTGACTGAAGATGTGCATGTTAATGCTGTGACAGGATCTACTGGAGCAGGTCAAAACCCGAGTCGAACTACGCATTTCAGTTGGAGAAATAACAATGTTTCGATCTATAAAGCTTTCAGTCATCAGCACTTGGGAGAAATCAATCAGTCGGTCAAGCAACTACAAAATGACTTTGCCCATGACATCAAGTTTCTGCCAGTTCGTGGCAATTTCCCGAAAGGGATATTTGCTAGCTTGTATACCACGGTGAAAGCGAGTGAGGAAGAGGTGGTGAGTTGGTACAAGGAATTTTATAAGGAGGCCGCCTTTGTGCATATGTTGGATGAAGCTCCTGATATGAAACAGGTGGTAAACACCAACAAATGTTTGATTCATGTAGAAAAGCACGGAGATACGGTATTAGTGACCTCTGTCATTGATAATCTGATCAAAGGTGCTTCAGGACAAGCTGTTCAGAATATGAATTTGATGTTTGGATTAGACCAAAAGGAGGGATTGAGATTGAAGAGCAGTGGATTCTGATCTAAGGTCTAACTACTAATTACTAAAATCTAAATAAAATGAAAATAGCACTCATAGGCGTAGGAAATTTGGGATTCTCAATAGCTCAAGGCATTGCTGAGCAGACGGGCTTTCACGTAGATCAGTTAACGCTAACGAAAAGAAACGTGACGGGCTTGGCTGAGAAATTCGATAGCAATAAAGTCAAAGTGACTTCCAGCAACATTGAGGCAGTTCAGCAATCGGATATTATCATTTTAGCGATCCAGCCAGGGCAAATCAATAGTGTGCTCAATGAAATCAAAGGAGTATTACTAGAAGGTCGTCATGTACTCATATCTACAGTGACAGGTCGCGCGATTGCTGATATTGAAAATGTGATCAAGAAAGACATCGCAGTCATTCGAAGCATGCCAAATACAGCGATCTCGGTTGGGCAATCTATGACTTGTCTCAGCGCCAACGAACAAGGTAAGGAGCAAATGAAAGTCGCTCAGCAGATCTTCGATGCCTTGGGTCAGTCTTTGGTTATCGAAGAAAATATGATGCAGGCCGCAACGGTTATTTGTGCCAGTGGAATAGCCTTTTGGATGCGCTTGATTCGTGCCACTACACAAGGTGCGATCCAATTAGGTTTTGATGCACCTGAGGCCAAAAATATGGCTACACAAGCTTGTATGGGGGCAGCGAGTTTGCTATTAGATTCTAATAGCCATCCGGAGGAGGAAATTGACAAAGTGACTACACCACGTGGATGTACCATTTCAGGCCTCAATGAAATGGAGCATGAGGGGATGAGCTCAGCCTTGATTAAGGGCTTGATGAAGTCGTACGACAAAATATCAGACATTATCTCAGAGAAGTAATCATGGAAAATTATAAAGTATACCCTGTTTTTGATATTCACGTAGTGAAGGCCCAAGGCGCCTATGTTTGGGATGATCATGGCACGAAGTATCTGGATATGTACGGTGGACACGCAGTAATATCGATTGGTCACTCACATCCGAAATATGTATCCAATATCACCAAGCAGGTTCAAGAGATCGGTTTTTATTCTAATTCAATAAAGATTCCGATTCAAGATGAATTGGCACATGAATTAGGGGAGCTGTCTGGGCTTACGGATTACAACTTGTTCTTGTGCAATTCTGGTGCTGAGGCTAATGAAAATGCACTCAAACTGGCCTCTTTTGAAACTGGCAGAAAGAAAATTTTAGGATTTAAAAAAGGATTCCACGGCCGGACTTCATTGGCTGTTGCAGTTACTGACAATCCAAAAATTCAATCACCTGCCAACCCAACGGATCATATTGATTTGTTTGAATTGAATGATTTGGAAGGGGTAAGTGAAGCTTTAAAGAGTAAAGATTACGCTGCGGTAATCATCGAAGGTATTCAAGGGATTGGAGGAATCTACAAGCCAACTAATGAGTTTTTGATTGCTTTAGAACAACTATGTAAGGAAACAGGCACCATGTTGATATTGGATGAAATCCAATCAGGATATGGCCGTTCTGGAAAATTCTTTGCCTTTCAGTATGCAGGTATTCAGCCGGATTTAGTTTCAGTGGCCAAAGGCATGGGGAATGGTTTTCCGATTGGTGGCGTGTTGATTGCACCTCGGTTTGAAGCTAGTTATGGACAATTGGGGACTACCTTCGGTGGCAATCACTTGGCATGCGCAGCGGGATTAGCGGTGTTGGATGTGATCAAAGAAGAAGGATTGATTCATAATGCCGCAGAGATGGGAGAGTACATAAAAAGTGAATTGGCTGAGGTCAGTGCCATCAAAGAAATCCGTGGTAAGGGCTTGTTGCTAGGTTTAGAATTTGACTATCCAGTAAAAGATATCCGAAGTCGATTACTTACTGAATTCAAAATCTTTACAGGTGCAGCTACCAGCCCCAATGTATTGCGATTATTACCCCCAATGGGAATTGGAAAACAAGAAGTCGACGCTTTTGTGAAAGCATTAAAAGAAATATTATCATGAATTTTTGCTCAATAAATGATGTGGATGACCCCCAAGGGTGGGTGGAAGAAGCATTGGCATTAAAAAAAGAAATAGAGACCTACGGTCCTAAAGTATATACTGGCAAGTCGATATGCTTGCTGTTTTTCAACCCTAGTTTAAGAACCAGGTTGAGCATGCAGAAGGCGGCTTTTAATCTTGGTATTCAGTCTTTTATCTTCAATCTGAACCAGGAAGGTTGGCAGCTGGAATTTGAAGACGGTACGGTCATGAATGGATATACGAGTGAGCATATCAAAGAAGCGGCTGGTGTGTTGAGTAGTTACTTTGATGCGATTGGCGTTCGTTCATTTGCTTCGTTAAGCAATAAGGAAGAGGATTATACTGAAAAGGTATTCAATCAATTCGTGAAACATTGTACCATCCCAGTGATCAATATGGAATCGGCCACCTTGCATCCTCTGCAATCATTGGCAGATATGATTACTATCAAGGAATTTTCACCCGTGAAGAAGCCGAAAGTTGTGCTTTCTTGGGCACCTCACCCAAAGGCCTTGCCTCAGGCTGTGGCCAATTCTTTTTCGCAGTGGGCCGGGCAGATGGATTTTGATTTTGTGGTGACTCATCCAGAGGGTTATGAACTGGCACCTGAATTTATGCAAGGAGCCCAATTGGAATATGACCAAAAGAAGGCTTTTGAAGGGGCGGACTTCATCTATACTAAAAACTGGTCTTCGTACGAAGAGTATGGCCAGATCTTGTCGCAAGACAAAAAATGGATGGTGGATAAAGCTAAAATGAACCTGACAAACAATGCGAAGTTTATGCACTGTTTACCAGTTCGTAGAAATGTCATTGTATCTGATGAGGTGATTGATAGCGAGAATTCTATCGTGATGCAGCAAGCCGCGCATCGTGTTACTTCCGCCAATTTAGTGCTTAGAAAACTGATAGGGTAATGGAGAAGCTAACAGTAGTAAAAATAGGAGGTAAGGTCATCAATGAAGAAGCCGCGTTAGATAGCTTCTTAAAGAAATTTGCCAAGATAGAAGGGAAGAAAATCCTCGTACATGGAGGCGGTAATATCGCCTCGGAGTGGCAGCGAAACCTTGGGATAGAACCCAAGATGATAGAAGGTAGACGCATTACAGACAAAGACGCTATCGAAGTGGTGACGATGATTTTTTCTGGCTTAAATAAAAAGATTGTTGCCAAGTTACAAAGGCTTGATATCCAGGCTTTGGGTATGTCTGGAGCGGACCTTAACTTGATCAAGTCGCATAAGCGAATGAATGTTGTAATTGATTATGGTTATGTAGGTGATATTGAGAAAGTTAATGATGAAATATTAAATTCATTAATCAACCTTGATGTAACGCTTGTGGTGTGTGCATTGACCCATGACAATAAGGGACAACTGCTCAACACCAATGCAGATACGATTGCTTCGGCACTGGCCACAGGCATGTCAGAATCGCACGAAGTCGACTTGGTTTATTGCTTTGAACAACCTGGTGTTCTCAGCGATTTTGAGAGCAAAACGGTTATTCCTAAGATCGGAAATAAAGACTATGATGGACTAAAGAAAAACGGAACCATTAGTGACGGAATGATTCCTAAAATTGATAATGCCTTTGATGCCATTGAAGCGGGTGTAGAGCAGGTGAAAATTTGTCATTTCGATGCGATTGACTTGGTGCAATCTGAGGATTACCCTGGAACAGTGATATGTCAAAAATAGATGCATCATACGACCCAAAAACAAAAGAAGCAGTCGCGCTGCTCTCTGCCATGATTGAGACTCAATCGTTCAGCAGAGAAGAAGACGAAGTCGCAACTGTAGTCAAGTCCTTTTTTGTAAATAAAGGATTGAGTCCGTTTCGATCAGGCAATAACCTTTGGCTCAAATCCAAACATTGGGATGACGCAAAACCTACTATTCTACTCAATTCGCATATTGATACGGTAAAACCTGCTTCGTCTTACACACTTGATCCTTTCAAGGCACAGATCGTTGATGGGAAATTGTACGGCTTGGGGAGTAATGATGCTGGTGGTCCATTGGTTTGTTTGATACAAGCTTTTTTACATTATCAAGAGCAGGAAGGTCTGCTTTACAATCTGATCCTAGCTGCTACGGCAGAAGAAGAAATATCCGGTGCCAATGGTCTGGCTTCTATCCTTGATGGTTTGGGAAAAATAGATCTGGCTATTGTAGGAGAACCTACCTTGATGGACATGGCTGTTGCTGAAAAAGGATTGGTAGTGTTGGATTGTGAGGCTAAAGGCGTGAGTGGCCATGCGGCCAGAGATGAAGGAGAAAATGCGATTTATAAGGCATTAACTGAAATTGAAAAACTAAAGAATTTTAAATTCAAAAATGAATCAGCCTACCTAGGCCCAATAAAGAAAACAGTAACGCTGATTGAGTCTGGTACGCAGCACAATGTAGTGCCAGACAGCTGCAAATTTGTGGTGGATGTTAGGACAACTGATGCTTATAGCAATGCAGAAACCGTGCAGATTATTGATGAACTGATGGACGTTGAGGTAAAGCCTCGTTCACTGCGACTCAATTCTTCAGGATTGTCGCAAGACCATCCGATAGTGAAACGTGGAGAATTTTTGGGGATGAAAAAATTTGGTTCGCCGACTCTATCGGATCAGGCGCTGATGTCGTTTGATACAATCAAGATTGGTCCTGGTGATTCTGCACGCTCACATACCGCCGATGAGTATATCGGTATCGATGAGATTGAGGAAGGAATAAAGGGATATATAGAATTGTTGAAGGATTTGAAACTGTAAATTAGTCCATAGTATGCGGTCCATAGTCCATGGGCGGTTGACTATTGACTATAGACTATAATAACATGAAACTCTGGGATAAAGGAACGAACGAGGTATCGAAAGAAATAGAAACCTACACTGTAGGACGAGATAGAGAGTTGGATTTACTATTGGCTCCATTTGATGTGTACGGTTCTATGGCTCATGCCGCGATGCTCGAAAGCATTGGTTTGCTGACCAAGACTGAGTTGGGCCAGCTATTAGCCGAACTCAAAAACATTCTTGAGGTAATCAAATTCGGAGATTTTGTGATTGAGAATGGGATCGAAGACGTTCACTCTCAGGTAGAACTGCTGCTCACCCGGAAATTGGGCGACATCGGCAAGAAAATCCACAGCGGCCGTTCGCGAAACGACCAAGTGCTGGTTGACTTACGCTTATTCATACGTGACGAAATCCGCATCATCACCGAGCTGGTAGAGGAGCTATTTCAAACGCTAAATGGCCTCAGTAAAAAGCATAAAGATATTCTAATTCCTGGATATACTCACCTCCAAGTAGCCATGCCTTCCTCTTTTGGGCTTTGGTTTGGGGCGTATGCCGAAAGTCTGACAGATGATTTGCAACTCCTTCTGGCGGCCTATAAGATCGCCAATCAGAATCCATTGGGATCTGGAGCAGGCTATGGTTCTTCATTTCCTTTAGATCGCAAGATGACCACCGAATTGTTGGGTTTTGAGGATTTGAGCTACAATGTGGTCTATGCCCAGATGAGCCGTGGCAAGGTAGAGAAGTCGGTAGCCTTTGCCATGAGCAGCATAGCGGCCACGCTTTCGCGAATGAGTATGGACATTTGTTTGTACAACTCGCAGAATTTTGGTTTCCTGAAGTTGCCCGTAGAAATGACCACCGGTTCGAGCATTATGCCCCACAAAAAGAACCCTGACGTCTTCGAGCTGATCCGCGCCAAGATGAACAAACTGCAGTCACTTTCAAACGAAGTGACGCTGATCACGACCAACTTGCCATCCGGCTATCATCGCGACATGCAAACGATCAAGGAGACGTTCTTACCGGCCTTCACGGAATTGAAATCAACCTTAGAGGTATGTACTTTCGCAATGAAAAACATCGAAGTAAAAGCAGATATCATCGACGATCCCAAATACAATGATCTGTTCAGCGTAGAAGAAGTGAACCGACTGGTGAACGAAGGGGTGCCATTCCGTGATGCCTATATCCAAGTCGGTAAAGCTATCGAAGAAGGAGGGGAGTCGCTGAACAAATCAGTAAACCACACCCACCTCGGCAGTATTGGCAACCCAGCCAATGATGAGATTGAAGCGAAATTTTCAAGTGTCCTTAGCGACTTTCAATTTGGGAAGTACAAAGGGGCCATTGAGAGTTTGGCGAAATAGAACTGAAACATCTGGTTGTACCTAATCTTGCTCTCTCATTTTCTTTACTTCACTTTCAAAATAATCAGACAGGCGATGATCGCCAATTGGTTCAGCGATGTTGTCGAAGGCCATGAGCGTAAGGAAGAACTCAACTGGCCCGTAGGTTTTTGAAGAAGTGAAAGTTCTCATGATCCAGATGATGAATTTTCTTATCCAATCGGGCAGATGAACAACGTTAGGGTTTTTGCCCCATGCGGCTAGTGCCAGCTCAGCTAATTCATTTTGAGATAGTAGGTCTGGGCCCCCTACTATGGCTTCCGGTTGATTAGAATTCATTTTATCAATACACACTTTGGCCAGATCAGCACCATGAATTGGGTTAAGTTTATAATGTCCACTGCCAAACAGATACACTTTGCCTCCTTTGGCCATCTCTAGGAAATCCCTCATGTCGGAAAAGAACCCATTGGGTCGCATAATGGTATAGTCCAATCCTGAGGACTTTAATTCATCTACGAACTTTTCTTTGGCGGCAAATATTTTAAGATGCCTTAATTTCTCACCACCTATAGCGGAGACGTAGAGAAATGATCCGACATTTGCTTTTTTGGCTTCAGCTAACAAATTAGCATTGCCTTGATAGTCAACATCCATGTAAGTCAACCCGTCTTTTTGTCTGGTGATCCCAATGGAAGAGTAGACTTGATCCACTCCTTCGCAAATACCCTGAAGTGTGTCTGATTGAGTGATCTCTCCGACGAAAAAATCACTCACATGATCAAACATCCTTTTCTGACTTTTGTTCCTAATGAGCACACGTACATCGTGCCCTTTGTTGTTCAATTCTTTTACCAAAAATTGACCTAAATATCCCGTAGCTCCAGCGACTAATACTTTTTTCATGGTTTGTAAATGTTTGCCTTCAAAAGTAAATTTTGATTTGGAGCTTTTTCTTGACGATCGTCAAGAACGGAGTTTTTTATAGACTCTAGCCTTAATTCTACTCAGCGTTTCTGGAGACACGCCCAAGAACGAAGCAATATATTGTTGTGGTACCCGCTGAAACAGTTCTGGTTGAGTAATGATCAAATCCAGATAACGTTCTTCAGGCGACTTGGTCACAAAAGAGGCTATGACCCGTTGGCTGGTGATCAGTTCGTTTTCTACAGCTATACGAGCCAGTACTTCCAGTTTAGGAATCATTTGTGTGAGCTTCTCAATGTTGGTTCTGGTGAATATATAAAGCTCCGTTTTTTCTAAGGCTTGATAGTTTTCTCTTGCGGGTATGTTGAATGTAAAACTCTCTCCTGCACAGATGAACTGACCTTCTGTGTAGAAAAATGCAGTTTTGTCTAAACCATCAACATTGTAGAATAGCCGCACGCAGCCTTGGGCGACAAAATAAATTTGATGAGCTATGTTACCTGCTCTAAAAACAACTTCCTTTTTATTATAATTTTTTCTGTATGTGTGTAGATCAAGAATTTGGCTCTCTTTTGGATTCAGCTTGATGTAATTTTCAATTTGTTCGGATAATTTTTTCATCGTTTATACATCACAAGTGTGAAAAACCTAATGCAATAAATCTAGTCAACATCTGAGTAGCATTTTGGGTGGTGTTGAATTCTGAGTGCATGGAGAGTCTGATCAGGTATTAGTGACCATGAAGTGAGTTATCGCAGAGCTATTCTTCCTCATTCCTTACTATACTCGTAAGCACCCATTGATCGACTGTTTCCCCTGTTGGAAGGTAGCCTTCATATCTATCATGGTAGTATTGCTTTTTCGGGATATAAATCATGGTGATAGTAAAGTATAATTGCTTTTCAATACATAAATCTCTGTACTTATGAAAAAAGTCGTATAAGGACACATGTTTATCCAGCCAATCCATGTGATTGAATGAATATACTTCGCTGGTATCTGCATTGATGAAGTTAGGCTGGATGGCATCTCCACTAAAAGGGATGTCCGTTAAAATCAAGACTTCCTCCCGTATTTCCCCGATTGTTTGAGCTTGACTAGTTGGAATAAAATGATAGCAAAGCGCAACAGTAAAAAGTATCTTTTTCATTTTTTAAATCTAAGCAGTGGTTTCGGATATGCGTTAAGGCTAGGTTTTTTTTAGGCTCTTATATGTGATGATTGAAAAATAAAGCTCGGACACTTGTCTATGATTTGGACTTTCAAGTTTTGTCTTGTTTAGACTTAAAAATGTGGTGTAAGTAATTTTTCCTCCTAACGAGATGTTGGGAGAGTAAATTTAACCCTAGTCATAACAATACTGTGCGTCCAGAATTTTTGCCTATTTGTGAACTTAGTGCAAATCAATCCAATTTGGAGAGGTATTAGTGCCCGTGATAGTAAATTTGAGATCCGATGAAGATTGATTGCATCTTGGGGAGCTACTATGAAAATAGATGTGATTTGAATTACTTACTGGTGGTGGTTGATCATTATTGCAATCAAGGCTCACATAAACGGTCGATACGGGAACAATTTTGAAGGCATAGGCTTTGCCCGTAGGACAACTCACGGGAGAGGAAAAAGTAACAGTAGTTTCTCCAGGTTCAGATACGCTTACCGTGCCTGATCCAAGCACTACACTTCCATCACAGCTACCATCTAGCTCGACTATTTGAACTGTTAAATCTCCAGCCTCAATAACTGAAAACGGGTAAAATGTAACTGATTCTATAGAAACGTCATTGTCAAACTCAAAAGTTTGACCGGTATAGAGGTAATCACGTCCAACATAAAATTTGTAATCATTGATTACCGAATTTTCCATTAGAGCTGTTGAAGATGTAGAGGCCATTCCATACCCTTGAAATTTGCTTTGGTCAGTATTGTAAATAAGCATGCCTTCTGCAGCCGCAAGTTGATCTCGCTGTGCTGTAGTCATGCGAGGCATGAGTACGGCCCCTGTAGTAGAACTTACCTCCAGTGCGGCGCTTGAATTGGGAGTACTTGTTCCAATGCCTAGCTGACTGACGTTTACAAGCTCGTTGTCACCAGCATCGTTTCCTTCGCTCAACATAGTCGATAAATTTTGACTCGCCGTAAGGTAACCAGCATCGTTGGTGAGTTCACTTACATTAGTGGGTATGGTCGGAGTGTTAGTCAGATTGTTATAGTTTCCGTCAAAATCGTCACTTACATCTTTGTCCCAGCCCTCAAATACCGAATCATCGGCATCAATACTTATGTTTTCAGCAGTTTCTGCTGTTTTAGCATGCATGGCATAGGGCACGCTCAATAATTGGCTGGTTCCTGAAATGGTATAATTAGTACCGCCTGCGATATCGGTTTCAGTTTTTAGAAAGTAAGGGCCATTGGACCAATCTATTTCAGATAAGGTGCCCGAGACTGTTGTCCCTGCGCCGATCTCTATACTAACAAGACCATTTGAGTTTGGGGTGGGGGTATGAGTCTCACTGAATACAGTGGTGCCCGATGCAGTTCCTTGCAAGATGCTGATTTGCATCCCAACAGCCGTAGTAATGGGCGTTCCTTCAGCGTTTCGCACTACAGCTTGATAACTGATCTTGTTTGGGTTTTGCCCGAATAAAGTTGATGAGAATAATATACAGGTGAGTGTAAATAATAGTTGCTTCATTAGGTTTAGTTTTTAATAATCTTGAATGTTTTGATTATTTGATTTTGGGTTTTGATCAGACAGAAATAAATATTGGGTTGATAGCTGTCCATGTTGATTCTGTAAATAGGTTGGAGTAATTCATCCTGCGCTAGGATTTTGCCTTGAACATTAAGCAACTGATACCGAAAATTTCCCCTTTTGAAATCCTCAATTTTAAGCGTCAAATAGTCAAGGGTTGGATTGGGATAGACAGAAATGCTCAGATCAATATTTGTATTTTCTATTCCAGCCACAACAGATATTTCGTAAGACTGCTGAACTCCCTGATTTACACTACCGGTGCTTCCTTCCTGTTGGGTATAAACTACCTGCCCCAGTGAGTAAGTGACAGTTCCATGGTCTCCATTAGTTTGGCCACCACTTGTATTGGTGGATTCCTGTGCTTGTAGATTGAAAGATCCTATTGCAAGAATTGTAAGGATGATAAGTGAAATGTGCTTGGTCATTTTTGGTAAACTAGGTCAGTTGTAAGAGTGTGATTTAATCTATCAGACAGTAGAGTGGGTTTCGATTATTTTAGCTGGTTAATAGTATCAAAAATTGTGCAGAGGATCATTTACTTGGTTAACGCTAAAGTACAATTTTATTTTGATATAGTTCAAAATAACCTTGACAATGTTTGAGGAATTAGGTCTATGGATAATTTCAGTTATTTGACAATTTATTCAGTGCTTACAATTTTACTCTGTTGATACCCAATCCGATGAGCAACCACTTCTAGCAGCTGACCTGGTGCAATTGAAAACGGTTTCGTATAAATTGACCAGCTTATTGTTTCAGGGTCTTCATGTAAGTTGTATAGTTTATATCCGATCGAAGCGCCTTCGGTTAGGCAGGTGAGGGTTATCTTAGAACCCATTTTTACAATTTTTGGTGTTAATGTCTGCGGCTGAATGCCGTTGGGTTTGAATCGAGTGATGAGTTCGATTTCCGGGATCATGCCCGTATCGTTGATGTCGGTGATCCACTGCGTGCAAGCCATGCGAAGCTCTCCGAGTTTATCCGCGTACCTCGGATCTTCAGCCAGGTTGTTGAGCTCATGTGGATCATTTTCAAGATCAAATAGCTCCTCTGTCGGTTTGGTTGTTCTAAACCAAAGGGCTTGCGCTGGCGTGAGTTGATCAGCATCTCGAAGACGTTTTAGTTCCTGCATGATGGGCATCTGATTGCGATAAGCAATGTCTGCGTACATGGGCAATTCAGGCATAAGGTACTGGATGAATTTGTAGCGTTTGTCTCGCACAGATCTAACTCTATCTGTGTTTTCGTCGAAGCGATCAGATGCTGCGTAAAGATATTGAGATTCTTGTTGTGCGGCGTATTCTCCTAAGAATGCCTGGCCTTGCAAATGGTCTGGTGGTTGAATGCCAGCGATGGAGAGCATGGTAGGTGCCAGATCAACAAAGCTAACCAGTCGGTCATCACGCTTTCCTGCAAATTGTTGATTTGGAAAGCGAATGATGGCTGGCACTTGTAGGCCTGATTCATAGAGTAGTCGTTTTTGCCTGGGTAGCGGTCCGCCGTGATCCGTGTACCAAATGACTATGGTTTCATCCAGCAATCCATCTTCTTTCAGTTGATTTAGAATTTCACCAACTTGATTATCCATTTCAATAATGTTGGAATACATTCTTCGGATATTGTTTTTGGAGACTTCTGTGTCAGGCAGGTAAGGAGGCACGAGTACCTCCAAATATTTGTCAACCAATAATGAATCATTAGCCTTAGCCCAGATTTTGGATTCGTGGGTGACCATGATATTGAAAACAGAGAAGAATGGTTTGCCTTTAGGCCTGTTTCTCCAATGTGCTTGATTGCTACTCTCATCCCAGGCTGTTGGGGTTTTGATGAACTGATAATCTTCTTTGCTGTTGTTGGTGCAGTAGTACCCAGCGGCACGGAGGTATTCGGTAAACATTTTTACTTCAGCAGGAGGGCTGGCCTCGTAAGCTTCAAGTCCTTCGGGTTGTAAGTCATTGTACTTTTTTATGGTTTCATTTGTTGCAGGGCCGGCATACCAGGGTCCGGTTCGCATGTGGCTAGCACCTATGCTATTGGCATACATGCCTGTAATGATTGACGCTCGGGCAGGCGCACATACCGGATGCGGCGCATAAAAGTTATCATAGCATACACCGGATTTGGCCAATCGATCCAGGTGGGGAGTGGAGATGGTGCTGTCTCCAAAAGCAGGGATATATGGACTCATATCTTCAGCCACAATCCATAAAATATTGGTTTGTTCTAAGTCTGAGGTGAGGTCTGTGCGCCGTGTTGCTAGTTGGTTATGTTCTTGCTGCGTGCAGGAATAATAGTAGGAGAAGATTACAGTAATCAGAAATAGGGAGATGATTGAATGTCTTGACATAGTTTTCATTGTTAGAAAACTAGATCAATAATTGCAGAATCCAGGAGGATATTCTTCCCAATGAAGTAGGAGTGATGTTCGTTCGAGGCCTATGCCTAACTCGATCTGGAAACAGTCCAGCCTTTATTCATTTTAATGACGTCACGATCAGCATTTTTTAGCATGAAATGCAGTTTTATACCATAATAAATCAAGGGAATACTCACGCCAATTAATCCAATGCCTAGGGCTTTATTGTTACTCACTGTAGCGATGCCTCCAGCTGCGGCACCTGCGCCAAGTATCAAAGAAGTATACCTTGATGCACTAACAACAAATCGAACAGAACCGGTAATAGGGTCTTTGCTTCCTTCTTTATAGATCACTATTTTGTTTGTATTTGCAATGGCCAGTTTATGAGTTTTGTCCTTTTGCTTTAGGAGTAGTTCAGACTCAGAACCTCCGATAAATTCTCCTATCAACTTTTGCCTGTCCTTAGTTTTAACTTCCAAAAGCATGCCTTTGGTGAGCACTACTTTTTGATTGGTATTTGTGTATATAAAAGTAAGGCTGTCGGCTAGATTTTGAGCTTGACTCAAGTTTAAAGAAAGCACGCACATCAACATCAAAAGACTTAACATCGTTTTGAAGGTTATATATGATTTGATGGTAGACATAAGGGTATGGGCTAAGTTATCTCTCGAACAATTGTACACGATTACGATCAGGATCCAAGACAATGACCATCCGCTTTCCCGTTATTTCGTCTTTTACTACATCACCATTGAATTGTACCTGTTTCAACCTCAGAAAGGTCACCCATTGATCAAAATCTTCGACTTGGAATCCAAATTTGAAAAGGCCAATTACTTTTGTTTTGCTATTGTAATTAGGGACTACCTCACTGGGAGAAATAGCTGATTTGAGTTCTATCAATTCGAGCATAGATGTTCCTTTTTTTAGATTAGCTTGTTTGAAGCCCATTTCAGGAAATTGTCTATTATTCAGTATTTCATATCCTAAGGTTTGCTGGTACCAAACCAGGGACGAATCCATGTTGCTTACAACGATAGCGTTGAAATAGGGTGTTAGATCATTTGGTGATGATTGTGCTCGAATTGAAAAAGGCAGTAGAGAGATGAGAGCTATGTAAATGAGCGTTTTCATACTATGCACCTAAGATCATATTTGGGATCGTTACGGTAAATTTGGTTCCTTTGCCATAAGTAGACTCCACTTCTATGTTTCCCTGTAGCTTTTCTAAGGTCTCCTGTACAATGTACAAACCCAACCCCGAACCTTTGGCTTCAGGTGATGCACGATAAAACATATCGAAGATTTGATCTAAGTATTTTTCTTCTATGCCTAAACCATTGTCCTCAATTTCCACTTTAAGTTCTGACGGAGTAATCTCAGCCTCAATATTGACAAAACTATCTTCAATATCGGACTTTTGATATTTGATAGCATTGGATATGAGGTTATTGAAGATAATGGAAAGTCGCCGATCATCACTGTACAATTTGGCATGATCATCAATGTTGATCAGTTTCAATAGAGTGGAGCAACCTGGCATATAATTGAGGTGCTTGAAGCTCTCATCAATCACCGCTGCAAAATCTACCTCTACACAATTGATCTCCAACCGGGTGTTTCTGGAGTAGTCAATAATGTCACTAATGAATCGATCTAGCTTCACAGTACTATCTCTCAGGAGTTTTAGATATCCTTTGATGTCGTACTGAGTATTTTCACTTTCGATGATATTTAGTAATCCCAAAATAGAAAGGAGTGGTGCTCTAAGGTCATGAGAAGTACTGTATACAAAACGATCCATTTCTTCATTCAGCTTTTTGAGTTCCAGATTGGAATCCATCAACTCATCCGAGCTTAAATCCATTACTCTTTCTACGAGTTTCTGATCTCGTTCGAAATTGTCATAAAACTCGCTGATGCTACTAAATAAAGGAGCTAGATCCTCAGGAATACCCTTTCCGTTAGAAAATTTCTTGATCTGCCGGCTTAATATTTTGTTGTATTCCGACTTCATTTTAGTTCTTTAAAAGTAGTAATTGTCATGGTGTGATTGTGTAGTGCGCTTTTCTTGTTTGGGCCTTGTGGAGCAATCTCACCATAGGAATAAAAACCTGTGGTTGGGATTTTATCACCAAACACAGCAGTCACTCCATCAATTTCTTCACCAGTCCAATCTTGAAGTACAAATTGACGACCCACACAACTGACACAAATAGCCAGGTCAGGGTCTTCTATTTTAAATGATTGTGTACTTGCTGAGGCTGCTTCACCAGCAGCATCAATTAAGGAATTTACATTGGAACGCATCATTCTCACTTTGGCGCCCTCAGGCATATCTCCAGCAAATAAGGCGCCTCCGTTTTCATTATTGTAGTCTAGAAAAGCCCGAAGTAAACGCTCCTCTCCATTTTCCGTTTTAATGCCTAGGGGGTAGATTCTAATGGCTTCAACCATATCCTCGAAAAGACCTTCCAGGTATTTTTTATAGAAATCGAGAATAGGTTCGTCATTCAATTCGAAAAGGATGTTGTTAGTAGATTTAGTAATAAATCTTTCAGGACCAAAAGGTGTCCATCCCGCTTTCGAAGCATGTCCTATTTTGAGCTTGTCTCCATAAAAACCAATGCCAATTACTTTGCCCTCTGTACCAATATTATTCAACCCTGTAAAGGTAGCCGAGAAGGGGTCATAAGCTCCGGCCAATCCTCCAGTGATGGGTACGGCTTCTGATAAGTTGAACTGAAGTCCTGTAAGTAGGTGAGAGCCGTTGATCTGATTTCCATTAGAGAATATCATGAGGTTCGACAATCCATCCTTTTCAATATGAGCAGAAATATGAGCACCAACGTCAAAACTATCTTTTACATCATCAAGGTTGATTTCCAAGGTTTTAACAGTCGTATGATCAAATTGAATAGCGGTAACGTTCAGCGTATCTTGTGCTACCTGACCATTCATGATTTCACCTGACCCAGAACTGACTACAATTTCGGCGTTGGGATAGTTCTTTCTCACCTCATCAAATAGGCTTTGATCTTGAACCAATTCAGTAGATCCAAAGACAAAAACCAATTGAGAATTGGCTCCTATTTTTTGGTCAGATAGTACCTCCCAACCATGGTTTTTAATATATTTTCTTTGCTCTACGCGCATTCAATAACCTTTTCATCATGATATGATCCATAGTTAGCTGATTGGAAAGGGCAGTTGCAATTCTAAATATATCACAAGATATTTAAACTATTAGTGTTTGATAGGAATAACCAAACAAATTATTTGAGTTCGGATATTTATTGATTCAGAATAGTCTTAGCAGCCTTAATTAATAAATCTGTGTTTGACTCTATTTCCTTTGGATTCATGGATGCAAAACCAAGCCTACAGGCTTTTTTGGTGTGTTCATAAACATCAATTTTTAATGTCAGTTTGTGCTTTCGAGCTGCTTTGACTAGCTCTTCAATATTGATGCTTTTGAAAGTAACCCATACTGCCATTCCTCCATTTGGCTTATTAAATGTGATTTCATCCTTCAGCCCTTCCTTGAGCTTTTGGCAAAATAGATCGCGTCTTTGCTTATAGGCATTGACCGCTTTTTTCAAAAATCGATCTATATCGTTGCCGACAAGCATTTCGGCTAGGGCTCTTTCCATAATTGGATCTCCCAATTTGTCAATGATCATTCTGAGTTCTCCACATTTCTTGATGATGGATTTGCTGGCGAACATGTAGCCAATGCGAATTGAAGGAACGAGAATTTTACTGAATGATCCGATGTATATTATTCTGCCATTCCTGTCAATACTGGCTAAAGGTAAAATTGGAGATCTTAGATAATGGTAGTCATAATCGTAATCATCTTCAACTATGTAAAAATTAAATTTTTCGGCCAGTTCAAGCAACCTCATTCTGTTTTCGACAGGCATAGTTACAGTTGTAGGGTATTGATGATGAGGGGTGATATACAACGCCTTTATTTTCCCGCCTTTTGCTGCCTGTTCAACTTCATTTAAATCCAAACCTTTAGAAGTCACAGGTACTCTTGTCAATTCACCCCCTGCAGATTTGATGGCTTTATCGGCCGAATGATAGTTTAACCGACCTACTATGACTTTGTCTCCTTTTGATAATAAAGAGGAAAAAGCAAGATAGATGGCCATTTGGCTACCTCTGGTAACTAAGATGTTGTCTTTAGTTCCATTGATGGCTCTGGTAGTTGATAGGTGTTTGGTAAGATTACTTCTTAGTGTTGCTTCTCCAAAAAAATGATTGCCTAAAAGAATAGATTTGCCTACTGCACCTTTGGATACGGATCGGGCAGTCTTGAGTAATAGATCTACAGGGGCTAAACGGAAATCCGGAGTACCATCGTCTATGACGTGTTCTCCCCGGGGCATATCATACTTTGAAGAGCTTGTCTGCGTCTCTGCTTTAATTTTTACTGCTTCTCCTAAAGGTTGTTGTTTTACATATGGTAGGGATTGCTTGATGAAAGTTCCTTTCATAGGAATAATCTCCATCCAGCCCTGTGCCATCAATTCATCATAGGCTTGCAAAATGGTCTTGCGGTTTACACAAAGCGTACTGGCCATGATTCTGCTACCAGGCATTTTCAAGCCTTTTTGAATTCTACCTTGCATGATTTCGGCAATTACTGCATCAGATATTTGCAGATAAACCGGTCGGTTTTCTTTTCGGTTGATGACAATGATGGATTTCCATGGTAGCATAACTGGACCCTTTGTTTTGTGAAAATTGGATTACAATGATAATCCACTTGATTCATATTTTTGAGGAGACATTAAAATTTAAGGATATGGAACAATTTGAAAAGACATCAAAAAATAAAATAGTTAGGGGAGCAAAGAGGGCGACCTATGATAAGGAACAAGTTTTTAACATATTGGATGCTGGATGTATTTGTCATATCAGCTTTGTCATGAATGGAGAACCTTTCATCATCCCAACGGCCTATGGTCGAGATGGAGATCACATTTATGTGCATGGCTCGGTGAAAAGTAGGACCATGAAGGCAGTGAAAGAAGGAATTCCAGTCTGTATGGCGGTTACACATTTAGACGGATTGGTGTTGGCTCGCTCGGCCTTTCATCATTCAGCGAATTATAGGTCTGTAGTTTTGTTTGGTACTGCGGAAGAAGTAGAGTCGAATGAGGATAAAAACCATGGCTTGTTTGTAATCACTGAAAATATATTGAAAGGCAGGTGGGATGAATGTCGGGTGCCTAACCAAAAGGAACTGGATATTACTTCCGTAATGAAGTTTAAAATTGATTCTGCATCTGCCAAAATCAGAACAGGTGACCCTGTAGATGAAGCGGATGATTATAATCTGGATGTATGGGCCGGTGTATTGCCCGTCAATAACAAGTTTGATGAGCCGATTTCTGATCAAAAATTAGCTGATGGAATTGTGGTGAGTGACTCTGCCATACTTGCATGGCAAAACTCAAACGGATAGATTTGTTACAAACAAATCTATAAATGAGTTTGATTAGAAAGCTAAGAGGAATAGAACCCCAATATGGAAGTGATTGTTGGTTTGCGGAGACAGCTGCAATTATTGGTGATGTAACTATGGGGCACCATTGTACCGTGTGGTACAATGCAGTAGTAAGAGGGGATGTCAACTCGATCACTATCGGTGACTACACCAATATTCAGGACGGGGCCATCATTCATTGTACCTATCAAAAAGCCGCGACTGTAATTGGCAATCGGGTTTCCATTGGGCACAATGCTATTGTACATGGCTGTACATTAGAGGATAACGTGCTGATTGGCATGGGTGCGATTGTAATGGATCATGTGGTGGTGAAGAGTGGATCCATTATTGGGGCAGGTGCCATTGTGTTAGAAAATACGATTATTGAACCTAACTCTATTTATGTCGGCAATCCAGCGAGAAAGGTGAAAGAAATAGGAGAGAAAGGGTTAGGAATGATTGAACGCACTGCGGATAACTATGTAAAATATGCTGGTTGGTTTCAAGAATAAGCCATGATGAAGAGGTGGTTCATTTTCTTTCTAATATTTTTTGGTGGTTGGCAGCTGCATGCACAAACCATGGAGGAAAAGGTGACTGCCTATCTTGAAACTTTCTTGTCAGAAAATAAGTCTCATATTTCTGAATCAGAGCTGTTCGAAACGCAGTGGTTAACTTCAGACATTATGGGTCGGAGCCAGATTAATTTTTTGCAAAACTTTAAATTCAAGAGGGAGAATGCCGGGTTTCAGGCTAACTCAAGTAAGGTCAAAGGTCGCTGGTATGTCAATAATGAGTTTATAGTTCTGGAGAAGAAAAAAGAAAAAACACCATTATATGTATTACAGAATGGCAAGGCAGTCATTTTGGTAGATGATGATCAAATTGATGTCTTGAGACAATTGCTAACCGAGGCCTCGTACAAGGATGGAACACTTAAACCGTACAGTTACTCCGAAATTTTCACATTCCTAAACGGATTTACTTTACAAATCGAATGATACAAATATCAAAACCCGAATCTAATGAGTATCATTACTTTTTTGCTGGCTATGTGAGTCAGGTAGAAAATAATGATGTACTTGAAATGGTTAAAAGCCAAAAAGGCGAGTTCATCGAATTCATTCAAGCTATTCCTGATGATCGATACAATTACGCTTATGCTGAAGGCAAGTGGACAATCAAGCAATTGCTGAGACACATTATAGATGCGGAGCGCATGTTTGGTTATCGGGCGATGTCTATCGCCAGGGGAGAAAAAGCTAAGTTGCCGGGATTTGATGATCATCTGTATGTTCGGATGGCGGATGATTCTAAGAATTCTATTGAGGAAATGCTGAAGGAGTTCGAGGTGCTCAGAGAAGGCCATATCCAGATGATTTGCAATTTCACCAGTCAGGCAACCGAAAGAATGGGTAATGCAAATGGAACGGATGTTTCTGTTCGGGCAATAATTTATATCATTGCGGGGCACGTCGCCCATCATAAACAAATCATTACCGAAAGATATTTAGAGTATGTTTGAGTTTGACCCTTCAAAGAAGTATCAGAAAACAACGAAATCAAGATCTGTTATTCGTTTTCAGGATTGCGACCCGTTGAAGCATTTAAATAATGCCAAGTATTTTGATTACTTCTTTAACGCCAGGGAGGACAAAGTGCCTAAGCTCTATGGCATGCAAATGTCTGAGATATATAAAGCATTCGATGCCATTTGGGTGGTGTATAACCATCAAATCGCCTATATCCGTCCAGCTGGAATGGGAGAATGGGTTAAAATTTTCTCCAGGATCATCTGGCACAATCACAATACGATGGTGGTTGAGTATTTCATGACCAATGATGAAGAGACTGAGTTGAAGACCATGCTTTGGACCAAATTACGATATGTAAATGAAAAAGGGCAATCGGCTACTCATCCCGCTAAGCTTGTTGAATTTTTGTCTTCAGTATCTTATGATGATATCGATTATGAAGATATTGACTTCGACATGAGGGTTCGTCAGTTGAAAAATGAGGTGGCTAACGCTGCCATTAAGATTTTTTAGAGTCTCTGATTGACAAGATTTACCGTGTGCACTGCAGCTATGCCTGCAGTCTCGGTGCGTAAGACGTGATCTCCAAGTGACACTAACTCAAAGTTGGAAGATTTGAGCTGGTCAATTTCTTCAGGTGAAAAATCTCCTTCAGGGCCAATTAAGATCAGTACGTTACTTTCAGGCTTTATTTTCTTTTGTAGTAAATCTTCAAAACCTGTTTCTACATAGGCAGCAAACTTGTTCTCTACATTCAACTGATTTGAAATAAAGGAATCAAACTTTGTCAATGCATTGATTTTGCATTTCCAAAAATTCTTGGATTGCTTCATAGCACTAATCGCCTTCTTTTCCAGTCGTTCCAAGTTCACTTTCTTTCTTTCCGTTCTTTGGGTTTGAATAAGGGATATTTCGTTTGCACCCAATTCACAGGATTTTTCAACAAACCATTCCAGTCGATCCATGTTTTTGGTAGGTGCAATTGCAATATGGGTCCTGTAAGTTTTTGTTTTTGCAGCCTTGATATCTATTACTTCAAAACTGCACTTCCTTGGATTGGCCTCAATAATTTTGGCGAGGTAGCTTTTGCCCATACCATCCATGATAGCAATTTCATCGCCAGTCTTTGCCCGAAGAACCTTAACAAGGTGAGCAGATTCTTCTTGACTCAGTGTCGTGTTTTCTTCTGGATTGGGGTGATAGTAGAAATTCAACGGGTTGCTTTTTGGCTAAATTAATGAAATGTGAAATGTTTATAAAAATAAGAAGTGTGTTCAGATTAATAATTATGTAATTTTTGACTGAAAAACTGAAAATCACTACGATTTGGGTGTTAAAACACCCTGTTCGGATAAAAAAATACGAAAAATGCACTTGTTTTGATTTAAAAAGGAAGGGAATATTTATTTTTGTTGAATCAATTTGAAATATAAACTATATACATAACATGGCACATTTAAGATTCAAAGCACTGGATTTAGTTCAATCCAGACCTAAAGTTGAATTCAAATTGCCGGAAGGAAAAATCTCTGACTTCTTCGGAGAACTTGCTTTTGGTACAGAACAGATGAAGGCGTCTCTTTCATCGGATGTTTTTAAGAAAGTAGATAAGGCGATAAAGCGAGGTAAAAAAATTGATGCAGAGACAGCTGAGGCGGTAGCTGCTGCTGTGAAGACTTGGGCGATGAGCAAAGGTGTGACTCATTATACACACTGGTTTCAACCACTCACAGGTGCTACAGCTGAGAAGCACGATTCTTTCTTTGATCCGTCAAAAGGATTAGAGCAATTCAAAGGAAGTGCCCTAGTTCAGCAAGAACCAGATGCTTCTTCGTTTCCGAATGGCGGAATTAGAAGTACATTCGAAGCTAGGGGATATACGGCTTGGGATCCGAGTTCACCTATATTCATTATTGATACCACTCTTTGTATACCTACGATTTTTGTGGCTTATACGGGTGAGGCATTAGATTATAAAGCTCCATTATTGAAATCAATGGAGGCGGTTGATAAGGCCGCAACTAGAGTGTGTAAATTATTCGATCGTAATGTTACTCAAGTGACCGCATCTTTGGGGTGGGAGCAGGAGTATTTTGTAGTAGATAAAGCTCTTTTCGATGCTCGTCCGGATTTGGTGATGGCTGGTAGAACTGTTTTTGGACACAATCCTGCTAGAGGACAGCAATTGGATGACCATTACTTTGGTACAATTACACCGAGAGTATTTGAATTCATGAAAGAATTCGAATACGAATGCCAAAGGTTAGGTATTCCGGTTATGACTCGTCACAATGAGGTGGCTCCGGCTCAGTTTGAGTGTGCACCTATGTATGAGGAAGTGAACAAAGGAACAGATCACAATCAGTTGTTGAAAGATGTGATGGATAAAGTGGCTTTAAAGCACGATTTAAAGATTCTTTTCCATGAAAAGCCTTTCGCAGGATTGAATGGTAGTGGTAAGCACAACAACTGGTCATTAATCACTGATACTGGAGTGAATTTATTCCAGCCAAGTAGCAGCGCAAGAGAAAACCTACAGTTTTTAGTATACCTAGTTTGTACTCTGAAGGCTGTTCATGAGCATGCTGATTTATTGAGAGCGAGTATTGCCTCAGCAGGTAATGATCACAGGTTGGGTGCTAATGAAGCTCCTCCTGCCATCGTATCAGCGTTTATTGGTGAGCAATTGACCAGCGTACTGAATGAGCTGGAGAACAACAGAGATGTACAAGTAGACAAAGGCGATAATGTTTATATGAAATTGGGAATTGATAAAATCCCTGAAATCATCTTGGACAATACAGATAGAAATAGAACTTCTCCATTTGCTTTTACAGGAAATAAATTTGAATTCAGAGCAGTTGGATCTGATGCCAACGTAGCAAATCCAATGACCGTGTTAAACACTATCGTTGCGGAGAGATTGAATCAGTTTTATGCCGAGGTATCGACTAGAATTGACAAGGAAGGTGTTGATAAAAAATTAGCAATAATTGGTAAACTTAGAGAGTACGTTCAGGAGTCTAAGGCTGTTCGATTCGAAGGTGATGGCTATTCTGATGAATGGGTAGTAGAAGCCGAAAAGAGAGGCTTGTCTAACGTGAAAGACACTGCTAGAGCTCTTGATTTCTATGTTTCGGATGCTGCCAGAGAAGTGTTCAAGAAAAATAGCATAATGACAGATGTAGAGCTTGACGCTCGCCATGAAATTATGCTAGAGAATTACATTATGAAGCTTCAAATTGAATCGCGTGTAATGGGTGATTTGGCGTTGAACCACATTCTTCCTACTGCGATAGCTTATCAAAACAAGTTGATTAAAAATGCGCAGGGATTGAGGGATCTTGGAATTGACAATTCTGAAGTGATTGCTACCATTGAGAAGATTTCAGAATACGCATCAAGTGTGAAGGCTAATACCTTGGCTATGATTGATGCACGTAAGAAAGCAAATAACATTGAAGAAAGTAGAGGAAGAGCAATTGCTTATTGTGACGATGTTAAGGGAGCATTCTTCGATAAGATTAGATATGCAGTGGA
Organism: Reichenbachiella sp.; assembly: GCF_965233835.1. Classification (GTDB taxonomy): domain Bacteria; phylum Bacteroidota; class Bacteroidia; order Cytophagales; family Cyclobacteriaceae; genus Reichenbachiella. The sequence continues at coordinate 3,267,466 of NZ_OZ247585.1, read as the reverse complement.
TAAGTTAGAATTGTTTGTAGACGATGAAGACTGGCCATTGGTAAAATACAGAGAGTTGTTATTTATTAGATAACCACTCCAGTAAGATAGACATAAAAAAAGCTTCATTCATTGAAGCTTTTTTTATGTCTAATTTTTTCAAATTCTAGTTGCTTGGAGCATGAGGATTCCCTACCATGTATCGAGCGTCATTTGGGTTTTTTCGCTTGTCAGCATAATACTTTTCTCGTTTATCACCTCCGTCAGAGAATGGATTGTAAACTCCATAGATAATCCTTCTGGTTTTGTCCGATTGATTAGGTTCTGATCTATGAGGTAATCTTTCGGTAAATATCAAAGCATCCCCAGGTTGTGTGGGTAGTTTTTTCCAGGTTAGTGAGTCTTCAATACTTTGCTTGATTTTCATGTACTCTGGCCTTTCGGGAAAAGGAGCTTCCATAGGAATAATTTCCAGAGAATCTAACGGCCAATTTGGAACCACCTGCAAGCAGCCATTTTCTTCAGTGGCTTCATCTACACTAACCAAAATGGATAGATAAGGTGCAATCTCTGGATCAAATGATGAATTTTCGCCTTGCTCATAAGCAACACCATCTTGGTGAGCTGCGTGGGGTCCGCCTCCTGGAGATTTGAAATTAATTCGTTCTTTATACAAAACAGCAGGTTCTTTCATCAACTCAGAAATGAGTTCAATAATAGTTTGTCCCGTGAATATTTCTTTCATTCCTTCATGATAAGGAATGAAGTTTTCCACCCGAGAAAGTTGATTAGGATTGTCCATTTCATAATAAGACATCCATTTGTCAAAATCGGGTTCCCAATTAGAAATCTCATCTATCCAAGTTGATAGCTCGGCGATGCGATTTTTAAAAAGGCCAGGAATATGGATATACGAGTTTTCGTTCCAAAACTTGACTTGTTCTTCGGTTAGCAACTTGGTGTTAACTTGTGTCATTAGGTAAAATAGTTGTACGCCACTGACTAGGTGGTGTTGTTTCAAAATGCAGCTCGATTGAATTTATAGTCGTTTATATTACGCATTCAACAAAGAAGAGATGCGTAAGATTCATTGTTTTATTGATTGAAATATCCAGTCATTTCTTCCATCACTCTGTGCATATCATCGGGATATAAATCTCCAATAATGGCCACTCTAAATGTGGCTTTTTCAGGCATTACTCCAGGATATATAGTAATATCCCTCTCATAAAGATAGTCATGAAAGTGGTCGAAGTCAAAACCTTCTTTTCCATCCAATTTCAATGCCAATAATATTTTGGATTCTTGATCGAGTGGAAGAAGTGGTTTGAAACCTAAATCCAAAAGCCCATCATAAAGTATTTGCCAATTGGCCTTGTACCGCTCCCATCTAGTTTCAACCCCCTCTTCGAGAGTCTCTTTAATGGCCGCCATGAATGAATAGCAAATTTGAACTGGAGGAGTGAAGCGGAGTTGATTCTTTTTCTGAAGGTTGTCCCACTGTTTGTACACGTCAAAGTAATAACTTCTCCCATTGGTCTGCAGGGCTTCTTTTTGGTTGTCGTGAAACAATACAAAGGATAATCCAGCCATGCCATGTATGCACTTGTTAGATGAACTGAAAATATAGTCCACGCCCAATTCTGATAACTTATAAGGATATGCACCAAAAGTGCTCATCGCATCTACAATGGAAACGACTTTCAAGTCCTTGCAAATTTCTACCAATTCTTCTACTGGGTCCATCATACCTGTAGAAGTTTCATGATGGATAAATGCTAAATGAGAGTATTTTTTTGAAGCTAATGCTTCTTTTACCTGCGCTGGTTCTGTATAATCTCCATATTCAAAAAGAGAATCATAGTTGATCCCGTAGTTGTCACAAATTTGTGTCATCCGAATACCATAGGCGCCATTCGTGAGAATCAATACTTTATCCTCTTTGCCAATCGCGGAGGTAAGTGTTGCTTCCATCGCTCCAGTACCACTGGCTCCAAATAGTGCTACATTGTAGTCTTTTTCACCTTTCCCAATTTCTAGCAATCCATCACATATGTCATGCATCAGGTTACCGAATTCAGTTTCTCTTGGGCAAATATCATCTACGACCAATGCGTCTTTTACATTTGGTGTTGTAGTAGCGGGGCCGGGGTTGAGGAGTATTTTTCTTGTCATGGTTATGAAATTATTAGGGCAAAAATAAAGTCATTCCGATTAGATCAGAACGACTTTACAAATTTTCATTTTATACGGGTTGAAATTAGTTACCCAAGTTTTTCATAAAATCAATCTTGTTGTCTGCTGGCTTGATAGTCGGTCGTCCAAGATCTTTTCTTGAACCTTTTTTTACATTGATTTCCAACATAGAAGGTCCAGCACTAGCTAAGAAATTAGGCATGATCTCTTTCAATTCGTCCTCAGAAGATGCAGTGAATGTCGATTTGTAGTTGCAAGCCTCAGCAATCTTCTTAAAGTCGGTAGTAAAGCCAACTGTTGGTTGTCCACCTACTGACTCATGTGCACCATTGTTAACCAGAATGTATTTTAGGTTATCTGGTGCCTGATCTCCAACGATAGCAGTCGATCCCATGTGCATTAAGAATGATCCGTCACCATCCAAGCAAACTACTCGTCTGTCTGGTTTGCCAAGGGCTATACCTAGAGCTATCTGAGATGTATGTCCCATGTTGCCTACACACAAAAAGTCTCTGAAGTGAGGCTCGTTTCTAGCTTCTCTCACTTCGAAAACCTCTCGAGAGGTTTTTCCCGTAGTGGAGACCATCACATCGTCATCATTCAACTCCTCGAGCAAAACCTCAATGGCTCGCTCCCTCGACATAGGGAAGGTGTCTGGTTTAGCACTTTGCAATTTGTATGGTTCGAAGGTTTCCTTTTCTATTAAAAGAATGTAAGGTGCCTTTTCTTTTTGCATGAATTCAAAAGCAGTGTTGATTTGCTTTTGGGCTTCTGCCATGTCTTTCGACAAAATACAATAAGGAATCTCCAAGGATTGGATCATCGCCTCATTGATTCTGCCCATTTTCACGTGCTGCGGCTCATCCTTTACTCCCGGACGGCCTCTCCAGCCTACCATCAAAAGCATAGGAATGGAGTATACATCCGGATCGGTAAGAGATGTCAATGGATTGATCGTATTTCCAAAACCTGAGTTTTGCATATACACCAATGGAATTTTACCAGTGGCTAAATGATAACCCGCCGCAATTCCAATACAAGCCCCTTCGTTGGCCGCAATAATGTCATTACTGTTGTCAGCTACATAAGCGCAGAAATCTTTCAACAAGGAGTCAGGAACCCCAGTAGAGAAATCTACACCTTTTGATGTGATGAAATCAAAAAACTCTGCAGTATTGAGCATGAATTAATTTGGTAAAATGGTTAAGATCTCTTTAATAGACATGCAGTACTCGTCTGCTTCTTTAGATCGCTGGTGGGTCAAGATAGACTCAGCAGTTTTCTTCATGGCAGGGAAAGCACTTCTCAATAAGTGATTAGCATAAATCACAATATTGAATCCAGCTGCTTTCAACTCTTCTTCAGTGAACTGATTGTATGAAGAAGGAACAGATATTACTGGTACTTTCACGTCGAATTTCTGGTATTCTTTCATGAATTCCATGATTTCCTTACCATCCTTATGACGAGAGTGAATCATGATTCCGTCAGTTCCAGCTTCGATATACGCCTTTGCTCTTGTCAAAGCATCTTCCATGCCTTTATCAGCGATCAAACTTTCTAGTCTAGAGAAGATCATGAATTCGTCTGTTACCTGTGCTTTTTTACCAGCCTGGATTTTTTCACAGAATCCTTCAATGGTGTCCAAAGTTTGTTCTACCTCTGTTCCAAACAATGAGTTTCTTTTAAGACCCACTTTGTCTTCGATAACTACAGCTGAAAGGCCTAATCTTTCAATGTTTCTTACCAACATAGCGAAGTGCTCTGCTACACCTCCTGTATCACCGTCAAGGATCATTGGTTTGGTGGTTACATCAAGGATGTCATTGATAGTAGAGAATCTAGAGGTTCTGTCTACGTATTCCGTATCAGGCTTACCTTTTGCCGTAGAGTCGGTCAAACTACTTACCCACATGGCGTCAAATTCCCTAACTTCTCCATCAAGTTCCACTTTGGTGTCTTCTACGATCAGGCCAGAGATACCATTGTGTGTCTCCATCACTTTCACCAGATGATTGTTGTCGAGCATTCTTCTCAACATTCTTCTTCTGATGTCAGGCGTATTTCCAATTTCTTTTAGGGCTTGTCTCAAACCTGTAGAAGAGATGCCTGAGGTGTATTCTGGTTCAACTAGTTCACCACCCCATTCAGCCAAAGTCTTAATCACTCTGTCTCTAATGTGTCTTTGAGGACCTGTTTTCCAGTCGTCCCCATGAACAACATAATCAGGCTTTAGTGCCTTTAGGTTTTTTTCATAATCAAGTTCTTCCTGTGGAATTACTTCGTGAACACCCTTTATGTTTTCCAAAATTTGTTTTCTCTCATCGAAAGAAAGGAAAGGTACACGTGCGAATTTTGACACCGCTTCGTCTGACAATAACCCGATGGTTACTTCCCCTAATTCGCGTGCTTTTTCAATGATGTTGATGTGGCCGTGGTGTACCAAATCAGTACCCATACCGACATACACTTTTTTCATGCTAAACTTGATTTTAAAGTCTTAATTATTTTGAAATTCATTTTGGGTCGGGTTGCAAAACTAAAAGATATATTTTGCAATCATTTACTATGACTCATAAAATTGCATTTACCCCCAAAGCAATTTTTATCTATCTTCGCCACTTTAAAAATAGAGTATATAAAACTACACCATGAGTAATCAAAACATCAAAACAGCAGTCATTTTAGCCGCAGGACGAGGGACGAGGTTAGGCAATCGAACTAAGGAAATGCCTAAGGGTTTTCTTGAGGTAGGAGGAGAGACGTTGATAGAGCGCTCTATACGATTACTCAAAAAAAACGGTATAGAGAAAATCGTAGTGGGTGTAGGTCATAAGGGTACTGCTTACGAAGATATTGCTGAAAAGTATGATTTGACCATTTATTATAATAATGAGTACTCTACCACCGAGAGTATGTATACTTTGGTTTGTGCCGCTCCTCATATTGATGGCGATTTTCTGCTTTTAGAATCGGATTTGCTTTATGATGTGTCTGCTCTGCAGACTATATTGGAAACAAGTCAGCCAAATGTGATTTTGGGAAGTGGATTTACCGATTCCGGAGATGAGGTCTATTTGCATGGTTTTGAAAGTGGGGACTTTAGATATCTGTCTCAGGATGGCAATGATAAAATTAATGCATACGCCGAACTTGTAGGTATATGTAAGTTGAGTCTTGATTTTTATAAAAAGATGATTGCTCTCCCAACCATCAAAAAGATGAAGTATGAATATGCCTTTAATGTTCTTTCTCCAAAAGAAGACATTATTATAGAGAAGCAATCAGATTTGGTGTGGTGTGAAATCGATGATGAAGACCATTTGAATCGAGCATTATCTAAAATATTGCCAAGATTAAGCAGTTAATCCTCTTTTTCGTACCAATAACCTGTGGTTCGATCTCTTCGGCCATTACTGCCCAAATAGTTGTAGATGTGTTTTAAGTAGGCCACAGGCTCAGCAGGAATAAATGTGTCTTGTCCTAGAAATTTTGTGGGCTTAACAGGTAAGGCCAGTTCTTTGGCGTACGGTGTACGCTCAGCAACATAATGACTGTTTTCGTACGAGGTAAGTGTGCCATCTTTATCTTCATAGAAATAGATGTCAGCGTCAAACCCTTTATAATTGAAGTAGAGCTTAGGTCCTCGATGTCTGAATGACGTATCATATAACTTAAATCCTTTCGGTAAGTCGTTCTTCTTACTCCATATTTTCTCAAACTCCTCTTCATGAGCGCCAAAATCTACATCGATATCATGGGGTAAAATGGCCTCTTCTCTGTGATATCCCAATAAAGTACCAAAGTCTATCCAATATACAGCTCCGGTCTTTTGCATGTATTCATTCGTGACTTTAAAAAGCTCTTCTAAAATCTCTAGCTTTTTGTTGGTATAGTTACCTGGTAGCGTTGTGAAGAACACATTGATAAAGCGTTGAAGTTTTTGTATGATGGATGAAAGATTCATAGTTTTGCGCTCAATTTTAATCGTGCAAATCAAACAAAATTTGAGCAAATCCGATCAGTCTATTGATATTGTTTACACTTGGGTGAATGGGGATGATCCTGTTTACATAGAAAGGTGTCAAAAATTCGCTGAAAATTTGGATGATGTAAATCCCGAAAGATTCAGGGATGTGTACGATATGATTAAGTATAGCCTGCGTTCGATTGAAAAATTCGTACCATGGGCTGGCAATATTTATATCCTCACACAAAAACCACAAATACCGGATTGGTTGAATACTGATCATCCAAGAATAAAAGTGGTTCATCATGAAGATATCTTTGATGAAGAATACTTGCCTACTTACAGTTCTAGTGTCATCGAAAGTTATCTTGATAAAATCCCAGGGCTATCAGAGCACTTTCTCTACATGAATGATGATTTTCTTTTTGGCAATGAAACACCCTTGGGGGCTTTTATGTCAGAGGAGGGAAGGATCAATATTTTTGGTACACTTTTCGGTGAAAATCCTAGCTGGAGGATTTACGAAGCTAAGAATGATATCATTGGTTTAGGTCTTGTAGAGCATTGCCCACTTCTGGTGAAAAAGGAGTATTGGGAAGCTATGTATAAGCTCTGGCCTGAGAAGACACATGAAAAACGATTGCATCGCTTTAGACAAGATGATGATTTCATGGCTTACAAATTGTATAAGTATTATATGCTCAAACATCAGCGAAAAACTTGTAGACCGGTCAATGTTTTTGAATTGAAAAAATGGCAGATTTTTCATAAGATCACCAACAGCTTTTCTAAACAACAAAGAGCTTTTGAAAGAATAAATAGGGTACAGCCCAACTTTTATTGTCTAAACGATGATCAGAAGGACAATCCTAATCAAAAGGTTGTTGACCTGGTACAAGAATTTTTAAAGAATTATTACCCTGAAAAGTCCTCTTTTGAAAGGTAAGTTTTGCCACAAGGCAATAAAACACATTAAATGAAAATAATCAAATTATTAATTCAGTCGTCTAAGTTGCTGTTCACCATAGCTGTTATTACAAGTGCTATGACTGGATTGTGTTCATCATTTTTAATTAAAATGATCGTAGAATCGATAAACACTTCAAACTTTGAGGCTGATAATTTCAAGCTTCAATTTGGTTTGCTGTGGCTGAGTTACGGTGTATTGGCTGTTTCATCATCTTTTGCGATTTCTAAATTAAGTCAAGGGATCATTCATAAGCTCCGTATTTCTTTGTCAACCAAGATTTTACAGGCCGACTTTCAGCAAATTGAGTTTAATCAAGATAAAATTTTCCCCATCCTTACAGAGGACATAAAATCTATTTATCACGGTATAGACCGTTTACCAAGTGTTACAACTGGGTTGGCCACCGTTTTGGGCGTGTTGGGCTATATTGTGTTTCAACATCCTACATTAAGCTTAGCTGTATTTTGCTTGTTTTTTGCTGTGTTTTTGCTGACTCGATTATCCCTTCCGTTGATCAGAAATTATCAAGAAAAATCAAGGGTTCTTTGGAATGATATTTTTAAAATTTTCGAAGGGTTAACTTATGGTATCAAAGAGCTGTCCATTAATAAGAAATTTAAGAACTTCTATTTGAACAAGGTTATTGAAGATACTAGTAGGGAACAGAATAAGTATATGGTCAAAGAAAGCGTGGTAGTGGCCATTGCTTCTAAATCCGGAGATATGGTGTTACTACTTGGTATGGCTGGACTTGTAGTCTATATATATGCCAGTGGTTTCGTTGAGCCTTCTGTCTTTGGTGAGTTTTTGACTTTAGTACTCTTTATTATGGCACCATTGTCAACGGTCTCTGGTTGGTTCAGCAATATGAAGAGAATAGAGGTGGCATTGGAACAAATTAGTAGCACTGGAATTGATTTAGACTCTACTGCTACAGTAGAACAGCCGGAGTTACTAGAAGAAAGAAAGGATAGCGATGTAATGATTGATTTGAAGGGTGTTAAGCATGAGTATTATAACCCGGATGAAGATGAGCACTTTGAGTTGGGTCCCATAGACCTGAGTATCAAACGTGGAGAGTTGATATTTCTACTCGGAGGGAATGGAAGTGGTAAAACCACTTTGGCAAAAATGATGTTGGGACTTTACCCTCCAAAAGAAGGAGAGATTTACTTTGCTGGTCAGAAAATTACCAATGCTAACAGAGAAGATTATAGAAGCAAGTTTTCTGCGACGTTTGTCGATTCTTATTTGTTTGAGAATATTACTCACATAGAAGGAGGACAAATTCTTGAGCGAGGGAAGGAATTGATCAAAACACTGGAGATGACCAAGAAGGTTAAGATTGAAAATGGTAAATTTTCAACCACCCGATTGTCTGAGGGGCAGAAAAAAAGGTTGGGACTGATCAATGCTATATTAAAAGATACAGATATTTACCTATTCGATGAATGGGCAGCCAATCAAGACCCACACTTCAAGAAAATATTCTATGAAATCATCCTGCAGGATTTGAAAAAAGCTGGAAAGACAATTATAGTAATATCGCATGATGAACAATATTTTGATAGCGGAGATCGTGTAATAAAATTGATGGAAGGGCAGTTGGTCTAGTATGGTCGCACACAATACCATACTTACTGCGGCTGATGAATTTTATTTTCGAACCTTTTGTCAATTCGTTCATTCTTTTAAATCTCAAAAGGAGTATAGAAATAGTCAGTTAATTTGCTATGACCTGGGCTTTAATAAAGAACAAAAGACACATCTAAATTATTTGTTAGAAAGTGTTCCAAATCTTTCTGTTCGTAAGTTTGACTTTTCGAAATATCCAGAATTCGTCAACCTTGAATACAAAACTTATTCGTTTAAACCCATTATCGTAAGAGAAGTATTTGAACAGGAAAAAGGCAACCTGCTATGGTTGGACAGTGCAACCATATTGAATAGACCATTGACCTACGTTTGGGAGCAAATCGAAAATGATGGTATTTACGCCCCAATTGGAGGATCAGGCACTTTGAAGGAGTGGACGGTACAAGCTACTATGGATTATATGGGTGTACCTGAGTCTTATTACCTCAAACGTAATATTTGCGGATGTATGTGTGGGTTTGGCTTTCATAATTCAGACGTTAGAGCGTTGGTTTCGGAGTGGGAGAAGTATGCTTTAGTTCATGAGTGTATTAAGCCGGAAGGTGCGAACCGGGAAAATCACAGAGATGATCAGTCTTTGCTCACCATACTTCTATACAAATATCAGGAGACCAATTCCTTACACCTTACCAAAGACGAAGTAAACATTAGTTCCAAATACCCAATTCGATTTTTGAGCGTTAGGAATAAACTAAAACCAAACTTTCCTTACAATCTGAATTGGTTATCCATTTTTTATTTCAATCTTCGCACAAAAATAGATATCCTTATTAATAGGGTTACTTCATGAAAATTACACATATAGCAACTATAGGGGTTATTTTCCTTTCCATTGTATGGATTGCGACAAATAGTTTATTGGCGCTTGTCTTCGGATTTGTCTTTTTCTTGTTGCTCTGGATGAATGTCTTTAATTATTTGTCAGGAAAAAATTTCCTGTTAGATGTCTGGCACTATTTCTTTGTTACAAGGAGATCACTTCAATATTGGGATGAGTATTGCCTCAATAACAAGAACAAGTCTGATGTGATAATATCTCTATCCACAATTCCAAGTCGAATTTCAGAAATTGTACCTACTCTGAAAAGCCTACTAGCTCAAAAAAGATCTCCGAAGAAAATTCATTTATACGTACCTCATCTTTCCATGCGTGAACAAGTCGGGTATGACATTCCGAAAGAGATCGAAGATTTGCATTGTCTGGAAATTATCCGGACTGAAAAAGATTGGGGTCCAAGTACTAAATTTATACCTGCCATAGAATCTCTACCACCGGATCAGAAAATATTAGTATTGGATGATGATAACATGTATCATCGGGTTTTGCTCAGAGATTTCGATAAGGCATCCGACGATAACCCAGATTGGATGTTGACATCTAGTGGCTGGAGAGTTCCTGAAGATTTGGTAGACCGAGACACGACTTTTTGGACGAATGTAACATTGCAGGCTCCAGTACCTGTCCCTACTACCAGAATTAAAGATTTTTACCCAATTGACATTGTTCAAGGTTATTCTGGTTTTTTGGTTAGACCTCGATTTTTTGATTTAAATGAGCTAACCAATTATCCCGATGAGCCAGTAGCACTGAAGTACGTGGATGATGTATGGGTAAGCGCACAATCCAAGGTGCCTAAATATGTTTATCCGTCTAAAAGGTTTTGCTATACACCTTTTTGGAAGTATGATTTCTTTCAGAGCACGAGTCTGGCATCTATAAACAATCACGGAAAGGAAAGGGACGAGGATAGGAATAATTCTATTGCCCTTCGGTACTTTAAGGATAAGTGGGTGGGTAATAAAAATAATTAAACCAAAAATAGTAGCTAATTAATATGTCAGATTCCAAAAAACGTGCAATAATTATTGGCGCTGGCCCCGCAGGTCTAACTGCGGCTTTTGAGCTTCTTAAACGTACTAATATTGTACCCATAATTTATGAAATGTCGGGAGACATTGGGGGTATTTCAAAAACGGTGAACTATAAAGGGAACCGAATTGATATCGGAGGCCATCGATTTTTTTCTAAGTCTGATCGAGTGATGAATTGGTGGACCGATATGATGCCGGTAGAGAAGAATAATAGTTCACACGTTGAAATTAGTTACCAGAACAAAAAGACCGACGTAGAACTTCAGAAAGGTGGCCCTGACCCCAAAAAGTCTGATGTTGTTATGCTCATAAGGTCTCGATTATCTCGGATATTCTATCTGCGCAGCTTCTTCAGTTACCCTATCTCTCTATCTCTGGATACTGTACTTAACTTGGGGATTATCCGAATGATCAAGATTCTATTTGGATATGTAGGAGCTATATTGTTTCCAATCAAACCAGAACAAACCCTAGAGGATTTTTTGATAAACAGATTTGGAAAAGAATTGTATCTGACCTTTTTCAAGGATTACACTGAGAAAGTATGGGGCACGCCATGTCACAATATTTCGTCAGAATGGGGAGCTCAAAGAATAAAAGGACTTTCGATAACTAAAACGGTGATCCACGCAGTAAAGTCAGTGTTCAAAAAAGATAAGACCATTGGACAAAAAAATACGGAGACCAGTCTTATAGAACAGTTTTTCTATCCAAAATTCGGGCCAGGTCAAATGTGGGAAGAAACGGCCCGAAAGGTCGAAGAGATGGGAGGCGAATTGCATTTGCATCATGAAATTGTTTCTTTGAAAGTTATTGATAATGAAGTCCAGCAGGTTGTTGTGTTGGATAGAACTACCAACGAAAAGAAGGAAATTAATGGGGATTACTTCTTTTCTACTATGCCAGTAAAGGAATTGATAAGCAGTATGGAAGGTGATCAGATTCCATCAGATGTAGCAGATGTGGCTTCAGGTCTACAGTACAGAGATTTTATCACTGTTGGTTTGTTACTTAAGAAATTGCATGTTAAGACTCGAAGAAGTAAGGAAGCTCAGGTAACTGTGAAGGATAATTGGATATATATTCAAGAACCTGATGTTAAAGTGGGGCGATTACAGGTTTTTAATAATTGGAGTCCATATATGGTAAAGTCTGAAGATACCGTTTGGATTGGACTTGAATACTTCTGCAATGAAGGAGATGAACTTTGGTCAAAAAAAGACAATGACTTTATTGAGTTTGGAATAAAAGAATTAGAAAAAATTGATTTTCTAAAAAAAGAAGATGTTTTGGATTCTACTATTATCAGAATGCCAAAGACCTACCCGGCTTATTTTGGTTCTTATCAGGATTTCGATAAAATAATTGATCATACAAATCAAATTGAAAATTTGTTTATGATTGGTAGAAATGGAATGCACAAGTATAATAACCAGGACCATTCAATGCTCACCGCAATGGCAGCAGTTGAAAATATTGTTAATGAAAGAAAGAATAAGGATAATATTTGGGCTGTAAATACTGAAGTGGAATATCATGAAGAAACCAGTTGATGAACAGGTCATTCAAATTGATACTCGATATGCAGTAATTCTGTTTTATGCTTCTGTCTTTATGGTTTTTTTAATAGCCATATTCAGAGACTTTGATAGAGATGAACTAGAGGCTGTGCACTCGGCTTGGAAGTTATTGCAAGGGGAGTCAATTTATAAAGATTTTTTCCAGCATCACCATGCCTTTCTTTACCATCTCATAAGCCCTGTCATTGACTTGTTCGGAGAAGATGTAATAGTGCTTTACGTGTTACGTCTTATCAACTTTTCATGCTTTTTAGGGATGCTTTGGTGCACCTTTCAAATTATGGAAGTGGTTTTTCAGAATAAACAAACCTCTTGGTTGTCGGTGTTTCTTTTGGCTTCAACCGTAATATTTGTTGAAAAAGCCATTGAAATTCGTCCAGATGTTCCTCAGATACTTTTTGGCCTATTTGCTATACTGTTTCTTTTCAGACATGTTTATGGTCGGGAACAATGGACGCATCTATTAAGCGCTTTTTGCCTGGGTGTATCATTTTTGTTTTTACAGAAAGCAATATTCATTGTCGCAGGCTTAGGAGCTCTTCAGCTCATTTGGCACTTTGAAAGTAGATTTTCTCTAAAAAAACTTATAACCTACTGGCTAATTTTTGGGATTACAATAAGTCCATACTTCATATTGCTAATTTCAGAACAAGAATTTGAAAATTATGTTTTTTGGAATTGGATAATTAACATGCATTTTGATGATGCTTTTTCACCGTTTAAGGTGATACTGAATTCGTTTTATTACAATCATATCCTTTGGGTATTTTTTTTATTGGGTATAATTAATTGCTTCAAAAATACAGGAAGAGATTTATCTATATTGAGTTTACTCTTATTAGGATCTGTGTTTTTGGTTCAGGCACCTTATAGACAATATTTTATGTCAGCGCTCCCCTTGATGTGTGGTGTTGCCGCATACGGAATGCTCAATGTCCTTTCACTCAAGCGACTTAAATTGGTGGTGATTCTTGCCTTCATAGTTCCGGCCGTATTCCTAGTTAGGACATTAATAGTTTATCCAAACGCACCTCAGGTTGCCAAGATAAATTGGGTGTTAAATCACACAGAACCAACTGACTTTGTTTATGATGGAAATATCGATTTTAATATTTTCAGAAAAGACCTAGACTTTTTTTGGTATAGTGTAGCGCCTGGCAAAGGAGGGTTAGCCACATACCAAAAATTAAAGCCATATACTTACGATATCTACGTTTTAATTGAAGAGTGCAGTCCCAGGTTGATCTCTAATAAATTTATTGAAGACATTAATCATCCTATAATTAAAGAACAGTACAAAAAATCTTCAGAGTATGATGATTTGTATATTCGGAAGAGTACTTTGTTACTTGATTAGGTACGTTGTTTTAAATGAAACTTGAAGGTTATGAATTTCCTGGTCATCCTGATATAGGAAGTTTCGTCTTGCACTATATAGAATTTGAGGTTGAATGCTGAAATTGCCAATAAACTTTACCATATCAAACCCAACATTTATTTCATAGTCAGTAGGGTAGGGTTCGAACAACCCAACACCAGCATATTCATTTACAAAGTAATCATCATCTAACCTGACTCGCGAAAAATGGAATCCATACCTTCCGGAAGGTTTATACCAATGGATTTTAAATATATCAGCTTGAGACCCAGTACCGATACCGGCGCCTATTACTTGACCATTGTTAGTATAGCCGTTTGGAACTTCTGTGTGAACGTAATAATTAGGGTTACCTCCCGGGGTGACAAGCTGAACTTGGTTGGCGCCTAAGACCGTACTTTCGTAAATAAATTGCAGTAGATCACCGTTTTTGAGTTCTATGTCTTTAATCATCCCAATGGTGCGGGCACGAGACCTGTCAGGTTGCTCCATAAACTCGAAAAAGCTTGTTGGGAAATCATTTCTAGCATATTCAATGTAGGCCTCGAATCCAACAGATGGGAATCTCCAGTCGATGGTTACTGAAACCATTTGATCATACTCATCATTTTTTGTACCAGGAGTAGAAGCAGTATTATGAATAAAAGCAGCAAAAAAATCTTTGAAATTAAGATCTCCTTCAGCCCATTTGGTATACATATAACGGTTGATTCCCACATTAAGACCTTTCATGAAGCTAGGCCTATACCCAAATGTGAAACCTGTGAAGTACCTGCGATCGTTATCAGGGTTGTTGTCAAAGTAATCAGATTCCTCAAAAGCCCCCCAAGTCATTCGATACTCAAATTCACCAATCTTGGTTTTAGCTGGACGGTTGGTGCCAATGTCAATATGTGGAAATCCAGCTGCATTTTTACTGACAATTATAGGGTTGTATCTGGCTGGCCCCACTGAAAAATTTGCAGTGGATAGCGCAGCAGTAAAGTTTCGGTATATAACTCTCACTTCTGATTGTCCCAAATGAAAATTATAGAAGGGGTCATCACCGTACCTTACGATCCAGTCAATGGGGCCTTCAAATGGAAATGAAAATTCACTTTTGGTGAGGGCTAATTCTGATTCCGGAATATGAAAATCCCTATTTTCTGCGTACGTAAAAACTGGTGCAAAAGTGAAGTGTAGTATTCCGTAGTTTCCATAAAGGCCTCCTGTAATGAATGCATTATGGCCTTTTCCTTGCCATACCGGTCCATCATTATATCCTCTGGGGTAGGTGCTGTTAAAAGTATAGTTGACCTGTGGATTTAAAATTCTAGTATTGAATTTGCCCTTGCGGTTGTCAAAAGTTGTTTCCAATTTGTTGTCCCAAATATCCCAAGCTAGGGCTGAATCAGGTTGCATTGAATAAATAGGAGAAGGGAAAAAAGAAATGGCTGAGGGTAGATTGCCACTGTTTTTTTCTCTCAATAGAAGATAATAGTCCTCAGTGAAATCACCAGGGTAGAGAACTTGACAATAAGATGAAAAAGCTGTTGCTAGGAACAGCATGATTGTTAGAATTTGATTCATGAGACTTTTATTGAATTATTGCAATATTCAATTAAATAAAGGAGTATCCAAGAGTGACTGAGTAGTGTAGTACTTTGAAGTGTACTTTCTAACGCTCCAGGAATATTGTCATAAGCTAATTTCCACTAACGGATTTTAACAAAAATGGTCATTAAATAGATGCTACCATTTAACTTTTTTCAACAAATCAAGCATGCTCTCATCTACAACATCATTGCATCCAGCGTTCTTTTCGTCAAAGCCTGCTCTGCCCACAGGTCGGCCTCCTGATACATTTTGCCTAGACATATATTCTTCTAGGGATTTTGTGTAATAGTGATTAATTCTCCAACCAATTTCATCCTCGTTCTTGAGCATTTGACCAGATTTGTACCATTTGTAATGCCACCAATGTGCGCTGTAGGCGAATCTATTACTTGAAAGAAAGTCGCCATTGCCTAAATCTTTATGATCTGAATAATTCTGTTCTCTTTTGGTATATGCCTCGAGTACCGATTGGTCTGGCTTCGTGTCATAGCCGTTGTTGCCAAAGTTGATTCTGGGGACCTTAACTCCTTTGATTTTTTTTGTATCGAGTGTTTTTAACCAGTCAACTAAGTTATCCTCCCCACTCAGCGGAAATAGAAATTCATCTACATCAATTTTCATCAACCACTGAAAATCCGTCCTGTAAGTTTTAGCGGCATGAGCAAAGCCCATATGGTTTTTGTTTCTCTGATACCATTTAGTCGCCCCATCGTATTTAGTGCCATCCCACTGCGTCCATGGATGACGAGTGACATACCCCTTCTCTTCGTACGGCTTTAATATAGATCTAGCTTCTTCACCTCCATCCTGATCGTAGAGGTAGAAATGATCGACTCCAACTTTAATATGATAATCCAACCAATTTTTCAGATAGGGGTTCTCATTTTTGAAGTTTACGGCAAAGGCTAAAAAATGCTTTTTACTCATGATTGTTTCAGCGATAATACGAAGTAATTCAATATTTGTTCGGAACAAATATTAAAAACGAAATTACTAATTATTCTTATTCAAAGGCTTAGTTTTGCTCGGGTTTTTAAGAAAAATACTAGACCTCAAATATTACATGAAAGTAGTTACTATCGCCACTGATCATAATCATCACCTCGAGCGCTTACTTGTCTCTGCGAGACATTTTGGGATTGATATTATTCAATTGGGGCAGGGGAGGAAGTATCAAAGTCACAATGATAAGACTAGATGGTTGTTGGAGTATTTTGAAGGCTTAGATGATGATGAGATTGTGTTATATACTGATGGTTATGACAGTGTGTTTTTATCTGATCTCGATTACATAGAGAAGGAGTTTCTAAAAATGAATCATCCATTCGTAATGGGGACTGAACAGAATTTTAACTGTGATGCATCTCCTTTAAAGAAATTAGATTTTTATTTGACCTACCCTAAAGGCAAGAAGCCATACAGATTTCTTAATGCAGGAGGTTATATAGGTCGCGTGGGATATGTGAGAGATATGTTAAAACGTGTGGAGAAGGATGGTGAGAATGATCAAGATATGCTCAATCAGTATTACTCTAAAAACCACGGCACCATTCAGCTGGATCATGATCAGAAAATATTTAGCTGTATAGCTGGTCGGTCTGGTATGGAGGATAAGGACTACTTGTTGGATTCTGAAGGTAGAGTTAAAAATACAATCACGGGTTCAAATCCAGCGATACTCCATGCAGCGGGTAAAAACTTCTATGGCATGTACAAGGTGATTCGTCAATTAGGTTTTTTTCCAAAAGAGACATTTAGTGAAGATGAGGTTAAGCAGTATAAAAAATCTAGATTCTGGAATGGGCTTACCGCCTATACAACTCAAGATAATTACCTGTTTCATTTTCTTTTAAAGTCTATCGTTGCTATTGTAGTGTCATTGCTCATTTATCAACTAATTAAATTAGTATAGAATTAGTCTTTCTTTGTTATGCGAAAAATTTTACAATATTTAGAGAATTATGGGTTTGGTGGATTGATCATTTACCTTAAACTTATTTCATGCAAACACGGATTGATCAAGAAGGCCAAGATTAAAGTGCCAAAAATTAAGAAACCTATTTTAGTAAGGAATTCAACGAGCGATTATCCAATCTTTAATCAGGTTTTTAGAGATTTAGAATATGATATAAATTTTGGTTTCGAGCCTAAGAGTATTATTGATGCTGGAGCGAATATTGGATTAACGGCTTTATATTTTTCTGGGGAATACCCTAATTGTAAAATAATTTCGATTGAGCCTGAGTCTTTGAATTTTGAAGTTTTAGTTGAAAATACGAAAGCCAATGCTAATATTATTCCTGTAAAGAAGGCGTTATCCAATAAACTTGAGAAACTAAGCGTTATGGGGTCGGATAGGGAGACTTCTTCTTTTACCACTGAAAAGCTTGAATCCAATGAAGATGACAAAGGAAGAAGGAATGAAGTAGAAACTACAACGGTTTCTGAGCTGATGAGGGAGAATGATTTGAAATCAGTAGATGTCGTAAAAATTGATATCGAGGGATTTGAAAAAGAGCTATTTGAAAGCAATCATGAGGATTGGGTTCCATACACCAAAGTATTAATCATTGAGTTGCATGATCGAATGAAAAAGGGCTGTTCTAAGTCGTTATTTGAGTGCATGGTGAAGTATGACTTTGAACTGGATATGAGAGGTGAAAATCTAATATTTACAAATCTCAATAAACCCCTTCAGAAATAAGATTAGGATGCTATAGAAGCCTGTTTCTGAGTCAAGGAGAGTGAGTGCTTTTAAATATATCCCCATTCATAGGTAATGGACCAAACCACGTCTCCACCCATACTATCACCCTCTTCGATGATATAGTCTACTGATTCACCCTCTTGAAATACTTCGAACTCAATCACCCATCCGTTTGAAGTATCGCAGGTACTACAAGTTGCATTAATAAGTTTGATTTCTACTATTGGATCGCTAAGATCCTTTATAAATGGGTTAAGGTCAAAATCTACATCTCCATTCAATTGTCCTGCATCAGATGCTTGTTTGAACACCATTTTTCCTTCTACATAAACTTCAACCCAATTGTCTATTGCATGAAACAGAATGGAATTTTTCTTAGGTTGTGCGTTTGAAGAACTAAATGATGCCAGAACAAAAAAGAAGATAAGTATTGAGGCCTTTGGAAAAATTTTCATAACTATTATTTACTATTAGTTTAAGCTGTCAAGGGATT
Organism: Reichenbachiella sp.; assembly: GCF_965233835.1. GTDB lineage: Bacteria > Bacteroidota > Bacteroidia > Cytophagales > Cyclobacteriaceae > Reichenbachiella. Next base: position 3,249,069 of record NZ_OZ247585.1, on the reverse strand, counting down.
TGCAAATACTATTCCAATTTTTAGAAACAGTTAAATTTTCGGCTTTTTATTTCGGTAAGCATCTCTTTATTGGATTGAGTGAAATGGTTTGTTTTGATGCAAACATACAAATATCTTTTGCTTTACGTTTGTCAACCAAGGTGGGTTCCATTGAATAGAGCAAGCAAGATTCGATTTGAAACAAAAAAGCACTTACAAATTAATGTAAGTGCTTGATTATCAGCGGAACGGACGGGATTCGAACCCGCGACCTCCTGCGTGACAGGCAGGCATTCTAACCAGCTGAACTACCGCTCCTGACCTCATTTTCGGTACTTATTTCCCTCAAATGCGATGCAAAAGTAGAGGCAATAAATCTATTATGCAACAACTATTTCAGAATATTTTAAAATATTTTCACTCCAGTATTTTTTGTAATTGAATCAATGAAAAAGACCCTTGACTAACCAGTTCAATATCAGACATTTCTCTATTTTCAAGACGAAGTTTTAATATTAATTTGAATATCAGCGACCATTCAATTATCTTCAATCTCAATTGTTTCATACACTAATACCAATTAATTATCATGTCTGAATATTACTCTCGACGAAATCTTGATTTTCTACTTAAGGAAGTATTTGACCTTGAGTCTCTGCTGAAACTTGATACCTACAAAAAACATGATTTAGATGGTGTGAAAATGATTTTAGATGCAGCTGGTCAATTAGCTGACAAGGAAATGAGACCTTTCAATCAAGAGATGGATCGAAAAGATCCTCAATTGGAAGATGGAAAGGTGAAAGTGCATCCTCAAATCAGAAAATTGTTAAAAAAGTTTGGTGAGGGTGGATGGATATCTGCCAATGCTAGTGAAGAAGTGGGGGGGCAACAATTGCCTATTTTAGTATCATCCTGTGCACAGTTTATTTTCGGTGCGGCTAATTACTCGGCAAGCGTATATCCCTTCTTAACGGCCGGTGCTGCTCGTCTAATAGAAGAACATGGCTCAGATCAACTAAAAGACACCTATGTACCCAAGTTGTACAGTGGAGCTTGGCAAGGAACCATGGCTATGACAGAACCAGATGCTGGAAGCTCACTTTCTGATGTGAGAACTACGGCTGAGCCACTTGATGATAATGGGACCGTCTATAGTATAAAGGGACAAAAGATATTTATTTCAGCAGGCGACCATGATGCTGTTGGGAATGTGGTGCATCTTATGTTAGCAAGAATAAAGGGAGCACCTGAAGGTACCAAAGGTTTGTCTTTGTTCGTGGTGCCCCAGAAAAGGTTTACAGAAGATGATCAGGTGGTAATGAATGATGTGACCACTACAGGATTGTACCATAAAATGGGATACAAGGCAGCACCTATCGTTCACTTGAGTTTTGGTGAGAAAAAGAGATGCTTTGGGTATTTAATTGGTAAGCCCAATGAAGGCCTTTCCTATATGTTTCAGATGATGAATGAGGCAAGGATAGGTGTAGGGCTTAGTGCGGCCTCTATAGGATCTGCTGCATATTATGCCTCACTTAACTACGCTAAGGAAAGACCACAAGGACGTAAACCCGATGAAAAAGATCCTTCATCTCCTCAGATAAACATTATTGAGCATAGCGATGTTCGTCGTATGCTGTTCTTTCAGAAAGCAGTAGTTGAGGGTTCACTGTCTTTGCTATTACAATGTGCACATTATGCAGATATGGCGAAGGCTGGGAAAGATGAAATCAAAGAGATCTACCGTTTGACGTTAGATCTCTTGACCCCTGTAGCAAAAAGTTACCCAAGTGAAATGGGAATTCTGTCAACTTCTGCAGCCATTCAAATACTTGGTGGAGCAGGGTATTGTAAGGACTTTCCTTTAGAGCAATATTTTAGAGAGATGAGAATTCACACTATCCATGAAGGAACTACTGGTATTCATGGAATTGACTTGCTTGGAAGAAAGATAATTATGGGAGGGGGTATAGCCTTCCGAGCATTTACAGAAGAGGTTTCGAAAACTATTAAGAAAGTAAAGCTTGAGGTGTTGGAATTGTCCAAGTACGGGGAAAAGCTCAATGATGCATTGTTCCGTTTGCAAAATGTCACTATGAAGCTTTCGACCATAGCAATGAAGGAAAAGAAGGAAGTGTTTCTAATGGATGCTACCTTGTATCTAGAGCTGTTTGGCGTGGTGGCTATCGGGTGGCAGTGGCTGTTGCAGGCTATTCCTTGTCAGATTGCAGTAAATGAAAATAGGGGGGATGAGTTCTACAACAGTAAGCTACATACTATGAGGTATTACTTCGAATATGAATTACCTAAAACTGAGGCAATTATTGCCAGGCTAAATAGTTCAGATAGATTGCTTCTAGAAGTTGATAGTAAAGATATTCTGTAAATAGTGGCCTTTTTTTAATGCAAGCGATACTTTACTCGCTTTACCCTTTTCTTGTGCTTATCTCTCTTTGGATGATAGGCAAAAATTCTTTTCTTAGGTTTAACAACTGTGATTTTTGAGCTGCTGCTACAGCTTGTTAGGAAGATACTCACTGTCAATATCATGAAGGACAGTAGGAAGGGAATGATTTTTCTCAATTGAAAGTAGATAGTATGGTGCATAAAAAAAGCCTCATAGATTGAAGCTTTAATTTTTTATCTGAATTAATCGGTTTTAAGATATTTTCTCAAGTACTTCTTTTGGAAAAGTAATTTTGTAAACCGTATCTAATGAATTGCTAAAAAGCTGAAACTCTTCCTCTCCGAAGGTTAAGTCGGGAGCAGGGTCCTCCAAAGCATTCAGCTCGAATCCTCTATCTCTCATTTCTGGGAGAATTTTTATAATGATTCTTTGCCATGCTAAAGGCGTTATGCTCTTATTGCACCAATTCTTCAATGTCAAAACCTTAATCTTCATACGGAGCCGCTTTTATACTGCAAATATTGTTAAATTATATCTTAATTCCCATAACCATAATGTCATCGGTTTGTTTTTCTTCACCTTTCCATTCGGTTAGAACTTTTTCGAGCAAATCTCTTTGCTTATCCATTGGTTTATCCAGTCCTGCCTCAATACTTTCTGTTAGTCTGGCCACTGTGAACTTCTTATTGCCAGGGCCGCCAAATTGGTCCTGGAAGCCATCGGAGAACATATAGAATGATGTTTCTCCTTTGGTATAGGATAATTTATGTGTGGTATAGTTTCTTTCTTGATCTAGATAACCACCTAAAGAAATTCTGTCACCCTTTATTGTCTTTATTTTTCCTTTTTCGGAGTAGAGTAGGTTCTGTTGGGCACCAGCAAAGTAAATATCAGAGTTGTCTTCATCAATAATCATGATGCTTGCATCCATACCATGATGGTTATTGTTCTCAGATTGATTGAGTATATCTTGGATTCCTATGTTTAGATTGTCCAAAATTTCACCGGCATCGGTTATTTCATGCTCATATACGATCTGATTAAGTAAAGACTCGCCAATCATACTCATCAAGGCACCAGCTACACCATGCCCGGTACAATCCACAGATGCGATAAATTTGTAGTTGGCCTCTTCAGATTCAAACTCAGCGAACCAGTAGAAGTCACCACTAACGACGTCGAGTGGCTTGAATAAAATAAAGAAGTCAGTAAAGGCTTCTTTAATTGTTTCGGGAGACATTAACATAGCATTTTGAATGGTCATAGCATATTTGATACTATCCATCAAGCGCTTGTTTACCTCTGCCAATTCTTTTGTGCGAAGTTCAACTTTTTCTTCTAGTCCGCTATTTGCCTTTTCTAACTGGCGTATCAGCTTCATTTTATCACTCTTTAGCTCATAGGCCTCCAGTGCTTTATCAATGGTCAGCTTCATCTCGCCTTTGTCCCAAGGCTTGGTGATATACTTGTAAATACCACATTTGTTAACAGCCTTTACGATAGCCTCAATGTCGGCAAATCCGGTTAGGATCATACGAATGACATCAGGGAATTCGGGAAGTACTTTTTCCAGTAATTCTGTACCTGTCATTTCCGGCATCTTCTGGTCAGTGATCAAGCACTGAATATCATGCTCACGAAGCATCTCTATTGCTTCATGCCCACCAGGAGCCGTCAAGACATTATATTCTCTTTTAAAGGCCATTCTGAAAATTCGAAGATTACTTTCTTCGTCATCTACATAAAGAATGGTGTACTTTTTTTTGCTCTTCGCTGCTGTATCTTCAACTGGAGTTTGAACTTCTTCCATGTGTTAGTTTACTTCTAAAATTATGCTTTTTGAGATTCGGAAACCTTTTCCTCTTCAGAGGATTTATCCATGTGCTTAGGAATTAGGATGGAGAACTCTGTTCCTTTTCCTTCTTCACTATTACAGTAGATGTTTCCGCCGTGTTTTTCTATGATACCAAATGTAATAGACATTCCAAGTCCAGTTCCAATACCCACTGGTTTGGTGGTAAAGAATGGTTCGAAAATTCTTCTTTTCACCTGCTCCGACATTCCAGCACCATTGTCCTTGATTTTGATCATTACATGTTGATCTTGATTTTCAGTGTATAACTGAACCTCACCATCTTTTCTGTCATCTGGTATGGCTTGAATTCCATTGTTTAGGATATTCATGAATACCTGATTAAGCTGACCAGGGAAGCAGTTGATATCCTCGATGGAATCATCATAGAATTTCTTAATGTTGATTTTGTTTTTGGTCTTGTTACGAAGAAGAACCAGTGTAGCATCCAATGCATCGTTTACATTGGCTGGCTTCATTTCCTCTTCATCCAATCTAGAGAAGACTCTCAACCCTTTCACAATTTCAATAGTTCTCACGGCACCTTTCTTAATATCTGATACCAATTCTTTAAGATCACTCAAGAGGTCGTCATAGGCATACTCGTCTTTCATCTCTTTGATGTCAGCTAGAGTCGCTTTATAATCTTCACTATTTTCTAGATCATCATACTTCTCAACTATCGAAATCAAATCATCTAATGATACTTTTAATGTGTCAATACCATTATATACAAAGTTGATTGGGTTGTTGATCTCATGGGCAATACCTGCCGTAAGCTGACCCAAAGATGCCATTTTTTCTGACTGAACCAGTTGAGACTGTGTACTCTTTAGGTTTTCAAGCGTTTGCGTCAGTTCCGCCTTACTATCTTGCTCTACAGTAAGTGCCGACTTTAGTTTGTTCTCTGCGATCATTAGTCTTTCTGTCGCTTCGAGTTGCTCCTCAGCAATATTTCTCATTCGCTCTTCAGAATACTTTACTCGATCGTAAGCTTTTCTTAGTTCCTCTTGTACGCGAATAAGTTTTTCGTTGACCTCAATTTGCTTTCTAGAACTCTTTAATATTTCCTGCTCAGATAGTTTTAATTTCTTATTGCGCTGCTCTAAGGCACGCTGGGAGAGGATGAGCTTCTCATTTACTTCTAATTGTTTCTCAGCACTACTTCTCAATTCTTCTTCAGATTTCTGAAGCTTAACGAAGGCCTCGTTTGCAGTAAGGAAGTTTTTATACGCCAGGTTTACTGCTGGACGGAAAATAAAAGAAGCTTGAATTAACAAGATGGCAATGATGGCAGCGGTAATGACGTATTCAAATTGCGAAAAACCACTTTTATTTGTTTTCGCCTCAAGTTGATATTGCGTTGCCAGTTCAGATGCTTTGTCAGTGAAACTTTTTTGTGAAAGAATGTTAGTTAATGCTCTACTTAATATAAGATTTTTATCTTCTTCTGGATCTATAAAACTAACCCCTAGAATTTCATTTCCAGCATCTCTAATTTCTCTAAATGACAAATCCATATCATTGAGCATGGCTGTTGCCTCTTCTGAGTTTTCTGTACCATTCAGTCCATAGTTCACATCGCCTTTGCTCAATGCTCTTTGGATTTTAGCAAATTCTTCAACTGCTGGCTTTAACCTTCTTTTTACGAGATTAAAGTTTGTTTCATTTGTTTTAATCCGATCGACATTGATCAGCGCCGCACTCTTGGTGATTTCCTCACTTAAGGTGGCTTGCTTTTGTGCCAGTTTTACCAGAATGGCATCATCCTGATTTACCCGAATGGCGTTTTGTACTATAAATTGACCGATAAACAAACCAAGAATGGCAAGTATCAAAGTCAGTATATACGATCGTATCAGGTTATCCTTTTTCATAGCAGGTACGCTTTTGTTTAGTTAATTAAGCAGCTCCTTTACTCTTCAGAAAAGAGAACTGGTTTTTTCCTTCAGTACTGTTTTGCAGCGATCCGCCTGAAGCCCCTGATCCCAGAATCTTTTTCTTACGCTGCTTAGTGAAGTAGTCTTCTAACTTAGATTCAAAAAACTTCAAGGAGAGGGCTATGATTAGCATTACACCAATACCAACATAGTTACTTCCATTAGCCCAACTGTCAATTACTGGCTCCAAGAACAATTGCTCAGAGATGAACAAAGCGATAAAAACAACAAAAAGTATTCTTGTTGCCTTTTTTCCCATGGTCATTTTGTCCAGTTGGTCAATAGTAACTTCTAATTCTCCATTCTTTTTATGAATTTCTACGTTTTGACTCTTAATTTTTTGGTTAGCGTGGTCCAGTTTTTTCTGTAGTCGATCACTAATTCGAGTGATTACTTTACTCTGATCAAGTAGGTCTTTGTAGTGCATAGCAATACCTACCGCATCCTCGAGGTTGACGTCTTTCTTTTTAACTTTTCCTACATACTCCGAAAGTATCTTTTGTTCTTCGTGATAAAGTTCTTTCATTTCAGTTTAATATTACTATCTCCGTCCCACTTACTCCCAGTCTCAAGCCTGATGTATGTAATGAATATTGGTTGTTATTTATTTTATTCATAATTAATTGAAGCTTAAGATGCTTCAGCTAATTTTTTTTCAATTTCTCTTGGTACTCTTATTTGGAAAGTGAAATAAGAATACTCATCATTTACCTGATGAAATTCATAGGTCAATTTTTGCCCGGTCTTTCTTGCAATCTCTACGAAGCCAAGACCAGCCGTTCCTTTGTCTGAAAATTCTCCATTATAAAGAATCTCTTTGTACAACTTCTTCAAGCCATCCTTGTCTAAAGCATTGATGCTATCAAGTTTAGATTGTATTACATTGATTTTGCTGTTAGGAATGAAATTCCCAGTCATAATATTATAAAACTTCTTTCTGGCTGTTACGAGCAAAAGACCAGATTTAGAGTCATAAGTATCAATTTGATTGGTTTCATCTGCCACCTCATCCATATGATGATAAAGATTTTGAATGCACTCTGTGGCCGCGCCGTAAAACTTCTTCTTGACTAAGCGATCAGTTTCAAGCTCCGTAATTCTGCCATCGAGTGTCTCAATGATAGAGGTAACGAGGTCAAAAGTGACCTCTCCCTTATACATCAAAATGATGTTGGTGTCGTAAATGTTTTTATACCGCTTTAATAAATCCATTATTTCAATTTGTCTTTCGGAAGTTTATTAAAATGAACCTCAATGAGCTTCTGAATTTTCTTTCCGAAAGTAAAGTTACCTGAACAATCAGTAAATCAATAATTTACAAACATAAATTGGATTATTCAAAGAAAATGACTGCTAATTGCTCGTTGCAATTTAAAATGCTGTGGCATTTATGCAACAAACCTCTACTGATTTGCCTTTCAATTCCTTTCTCATAACTAACCAACCTGTGAATAGGTAAATAATTAATCTTGAATTTTACCAAGTTTTACCGAGATAACCAAATTTTGATTTTTAAATATCACATTTTTAAGAGTTTTGGTGATTTGATGTAAGAGTATTACCTACAGACGGATTTTTAATTTTCAAAATGAGGCATATCGAATAAAAAAGTATTTTTTTTGTGGGGATCAGCGTTTGCTTTTAGGAGGTAAATCTCATTTTAATAGGAATAAATTTGGCTAATGACGATTATTGAATTTTACCAATATTTGATGAGCTCTGGAAAGACATCGGGAAGTCGTTTAAGGCTGATACATGTTGTATTATCCTGTTGTCTGATTGGAAGTTGCAATCAGCGAATTGGTAAAGAGCCAATACCGAAGCTAGGAGCTTTCAATGAATCTTTAGATGAATCAGCTTTGATCTCAGAGAAAAGCTTGAGTTCACTTGAACTCAACGAATTGATTCAATACCTGAAACTTCATGAACAAGCGGGTTGGAGTGATATTAATGAAGGAGAAATTGCAGCCTGTTTGGTTACCTTCAAGAATAATGCTGAGTTGTATGAGTTGGTCTCTGATTTTTATTTGATTAGAGGGGATTTAGACCAGGCCTTATTGTACACTTCTAAAGCAGAAGACGGTGGGGCCAACAGTGCTGAATTTTTCAAAAAAAAGGCGAATGTCCATATGACCCTGGGTGAATATGGTTTGGCTATTGACTATCTGAATAAGGCAGTTCAAGTCAATAGCAATGATCCAGATATATATCTTTTAAAGGGAGAGGTATATATGAAACTTGAGGATTCTATTTCTGCTCTAAAGTATAAGGAACAGGCTTTTGTACATGACTCAAGTAGAAATAACATTGCATTTGACCTTGCTCATATCTATGCTTCTATAAATCAAAAAGAAAAATCTCATTCAATGGTGGACTATTTGATAGAACAATCTTATAAGAAAGACGAACTATATTTTCTTAAGGTTAAATTATTAAGGGAAGAGGGCAGACAACAGGCAGCAAATCAGTTGCTTTCAGTGATGCTGAATGAAGGTAACTTAGGTGCAGGTGAACAGTTGGTTGCTTACTTTATGCAGCAAAATTTGTATGACTCTGCTATTCAATATTCAACCGAGGTATTGTATAAGGATAGTCTTAATATGAGCGCTTTAGGTGCAAAGGCCATGTCGTTTGATCATAAGGGATATTTTACCAGTGCCCTGATGTATTACAATCAAATGCTGGCCGTTGATTCTCTGAACAAAGAAGCCATTGAAGGAGTAAGGAAAGTCAACGGAAAAATCGCATATTTGCGCAAATTAAGAGAGCAAAGAGAAGCTATACCCACTTTTGACTTTGCTACCGAAAAAAAGAAACTAATTAATTGATGAGTGACGCTAATATTAACATTACCCTTCCTGATGGTAGTGTAAAATCAATGGACAAAGGGGCAACTGGTATGGATGTCGCCTTAAGTATCAGTGAGGGCTTGGCTAGAAATGTACTGGCAGCTGAAATAAATGGAGAAATCTGGGATGCTAATCGTCCGATAAACGAAGATGCTTCAGTGAGTTTGCTAACCTGGAAAGATGAAGGGGGAAAGTCTACGTTTTGGCACTCATCGGCCCATTTAATGGCGGAAGCTCTTGAAGCGCTTTATCCTGGCATTAAGTTAGGTATTGGCCCGGCTATCGAAGGTGGTTTCTATTATGATATTGATTTTGGAGATCAAACTTTCGATTCAGAAAATCTCAGTGTTTTGGAAAACAAGATGTTGGAACTGGCTCGTGAGAAAAACGAATATATTCGAAAAGATATTTCTAAGGCTGACGCAGTAGCTTACTTCAAAGAAAAAGACGACGAGTATAAACTTGATCTACTGGAAGGTTTGGAGGATGGAAGTATTACTTTCTATGAGCAGGGCAACTTCACCGATTTGTGTAGAGGCCCACACATTCCGAACACTGGATTTATCAAAGCCGTAAAAGTGTTGAATGTAGCCGGAGCTTATTGGCGTGGTGATGAAAACAACAAACAATTAACTCGTTTGTATGCGGTTTCATTTCCGAAACAAAAGGAGTTAAAAGAGCATTTGGAATTGCTCGAAGAGGCTAAAAAGAGAGATCACAGGAAATTAGGAAAAGAGTTAGAGCTGTTCACCTTTTCGGAAAAGGTAGGACAAGGATTGCCCTTATGGTTGCCGAAAGGAACTATGCTGCGAGAGCGTTTGGAGCAGTTCATGCGTAAGGCGCAAATCAAAGCTGGTTATAGCCCGGTGATTACTCCGCACATTGGTAATAAAGATTTGTATGTGACATCTGGTCACTATGAAAAATATGGAGAAGATTCGTTTCAGCCGATTGCTACGCCCCACGAAGGCGAAGAGTTCTTCTTGAAACCGATGAACTGCCCTCACCATTGTGAGATATACAAATCGAAACCACATTCTTATAAAGATTTGCCTATTCGTTTTGCAGAGTTCGGAACGGTATATAGATACGAACAAAGCGGAGAACTTCATGGTTTAACCAGGGTAAGAGGTTTTACTCAGGATGATGCACATATTTTCTGTACACCGGATCAGGTAAAAGAAGAATTTACAAAAGTGATTGATTTGGTGCTTTATACTTTCAAGGCACTAGGCTTTGAAGATTATACTGCACAAATTTCTCTGAGAGATCCCGACAACAAAGCCAAATACATAGGTAGTGATGAAAACTGGGAAAAGGCTGAACGTGCGATTGTAGAAGCTGCTGAAGAAAAAGGCCTTAACACAATTACCGAGTATGGTGAAGCGGCTTTTTATGGACCGAAGCTTGACTTTATGGTTAAGGATGCTTTGCGCAGAAGTTGGCAACTGGGTACCATTCAAGTGGATTATAACTTACCAGAGAGATTTGAATTAGAGTACATTGGGGCTGACAATGGACGTCATCGTCCGGTGATGCTGCATAGAGCACCGTTCGGGTCTTTGGAAAGATTTGTAGCGGTATTGACTGAGCACTGTGGTGGTAACTATCCGTTGTGGCTGACTCCGGATCAAATTGCCGTACTTCCAATTTCCGAGAAGTATGCGGACTATGCGCAGGAAGTATTCTCACTGATGGAAGAAAATGATATCCGAGGGTTCATTGATCATAGAGATGAAAAGATCGGTAGAAAAATTAGAGATGCAGAGACTAAGAAGATTCCATTCATGCTGATCGTTGGTGAGAAAGAGCAAGAAGATGGAAAGGTAAGTGCTCGTCGTCATGGAGAGGGTGATCTCGGAAGTTTTACCAAGGATGAGTTCATTGCCTTGTTTAGAAAATCTGCAGCCATAGAAGATTAAATAGCTTTCAAAGAAACATAATTGAATAGCGAGTGAAGTAATTCTCTCGCTATTTGTTTTTATAATTGAATTATGAGGAACAGCCATTCAGATACTATTGTAGCCCTAGCTACTGCGCCTGGTGTAGGAGCGATAGCGGTGATTCGCTTGTCAGGCGATCGCTGTGTTGAGGTAGTGTCTGGTGTATTTCAGGGTAAGGATTTGTCCAAACAAGAGTCTCATACCATCCATTTTGGCAACATCATGGATGGCGACCATGTGGTTGATGAGGTTTTGATTTCATTGTTTATTGCTCCACATTCTTTTACCAAGGAAAATAGTGTAGAACTGTCTTGCCATGGATCTCCCTACATTGTCAATCGAATTATTCAGTTATTAGTAAATAAGGGAGCCCGTTTAGCAGAACCAGGAGAATTCACGCAGCGAGCTTATTTGAATGGACGTTTTGATTTGGCCCAAGCCGAAGCGGTAGCAGATTTGATTGCCTCAGAAAATGAAGCGGCACATGCCACAGCATTAAATCAGATGCGCGGCGGTATTTCTAATGAAATCAAAAACTTAAGAGAAAAGTTGGTGCATTTTGCTTCCATGATTGAATTGGAACTCGACTTCTCAGAAGAGGATGTGGAGTTTGCCAGCAGACAGGAGCTTAAGACGCTCATTGAAAAGATTGATGTCGTACTGGTTCAATTGATCGATAGTTTCCAACTAGGCAATGTGATCAAAAATGGTGTGCCGGTGGTAATCGTGGGCAAGCCCAATGCTGGAAAATCTACTTTGCTCAATGCTTTGTTGGAAGAAGAGAAAGCTATTGTTTCTGATATTGCCGGAACGACTCGTGACATCATAGAAGATGAATTGAATATCCGAGGGGTAAAATTTAGATTTATCGATACGGCTGGGTTGCGAGAAACCAAAGATCAAATAGAAGCCATTGGTGTGGAGCGCGCCGAACAAAAAATGCAAGAGTCGTCTTTGATTATGTATTTGTTCGATTTATCGACCGAGTCGTTAGCCACGATTCAAAGCACTGAACAAACGTTGATCAACAAAGGCAAACCGTATATTTTGGTAGGCAATAAATTGGACAAAGTAGAAACCGAGGAATCAATTCTACAGTCCAACGAACATTATGTTTCTATTTCTGCAAAATCCAAGTCAGGCGTAGATCAGCTCAAAGAATTAATTTGGTCCAAAAGCCAAATGGACAACTTCCAGCCAGGCAATGTGGTAGTCACCAACGCCCGCCACTACCAAAGTTTAGTCAATACCCAAAACTCACTGCATGATGTGCTCAGGGGAATCGACAATCAAATTACCAACGACTTCCTGGCTCAGGATATTCGTCATGCCTTACACTTCCTCGGTGAGATCACTGGGGAGATTACCACCGACGATCTGTTAGCCAATATCTTTTCGAAGTTCTGTATCGGGAAATAGTTGCAATTCAAATTATTCTTAAACGCCTGATAATCATTCATTATAGCCTTTTTTATGCTATTTGATTTACATTTGTTTTCAACCTTTTTCATGTGTTATTGTTGTGAAAATGTTGGGAATGTAAATAATTTGTTGGGATTGACTTAATATTCCCTGATAGGGAGAAATAATGACCGGTATAGTCTATTATAAATCTATTAATGACTAGTTTTGTATAGCAAAGAGATATACACCGTCCAGATGAGTAGTAATATTCGAATAGCGAGAATCTGCCAGCACTGTGGTACTGAGTTTATTGCTAAGACCACTGTCACTAAATATTGTGGGGATAATTGTGCAAAACGAGCATACAAGGCCAGGAAGAAAGAGGAGAAGATCAACCAGTCAAACCGAGAAACTGTTCAAGTAGTCAAGCAAAAAAATGTACCAGAGTCGTTTGCGCCGATTTCCGGTGAATACCTAAGCGTGGAAGACCTGAATAGAATGTTGGGTGTGAGTGAAAAGACCGTATACAGGATGATTAAATCTGGTTCTTTAAAGGCCAAGAAGTTTGGGCGTAAATATATCATACGGAAGAAGGATTTAGATGAATATTTTGAGCAATGAAGACAAGCGTTACACTGCGAAGTAGAAAGTACATGACGAACAAGGTTTCGCTGTATTTGGATGTTTATCATCGAGGGAGAAGGAGGCAAAAATCATTGGGGTTGTTTCTATATGATCAGCCGAATACTAGAAAATTGACAAAGTGGGAATTGAAACACAATGAGGACACGAATGAGTTGGCTGAGACCGCCCGATCGCAATACTATTACGAATTGCAAACGGGCCAGATGAAGATGATTGATAGGAGAAAGGCTAAACAGGATTTTATCGAATACTTTAAAGACTTCATTAATTTCAAAAAGGAACAGAAGGTTAGGAATATTCAGAATTACAATAGTGTATTGAAGTACCTGGTAAAGCATTCTCCGGAGGGGGTGCGATTTGAGTATCTTGATTACGAATGGCTATCAAGCTTTCGCACCTTTGTGGATAGGGGTACCAAGAAGAATGGTAAACCAATTTCCCAGAATACTAAAGTCAACTATTTTGATAAGGTAATTGCAGCTATAAATGAGGCGCACAAGCAACGTTTTATTGATGATAACCCAGCTGACCTAATTGAACGATTTACGGAGCCTGACCCATCACGCAATTACTTGACAGAAGAGGAGAGAGATCGATTGATCGCAACCGATTGCTGTCTTTCATGGCTTAAGACCGCTTTTCTGTTCGGGTGCCGTTCAGGTCTTCGTTATTCGGATATTCGAGCTCTAAAATGGAACCAGGTCGGACACTCAAAAAATACTGGATACTATCTCACTTTTTCCCAGCAAAAAACTGAAAGAGTAGTGAATCACAATATATCTGAGGCAGCTTTCCAACTTATGGGAGAAAAACCCAAAGACCTCAGCCAAAAAGTGTTTGCATGTTTGCCTGAAAAGCTCTCAAATACTGAGAATGCGGTATTACAAAACTGGATTAATGAGGCCGGTATTGCTAAACATATCACCTTTCACTGTAGCCGGCACACATATGCCGTTTTACTATTATCCAACGGAGTGAATATCTATACAGTATCGAAATTACTAGGACATAAGAGTATCAAAACCACCGAAATCTATGCTCACATTATAGATAAGGTGAAGCAGGAGGCTGCTAGTATTGTATAAACTCTATGTTAGATCTGGGTTTAAATGGATAGAGGTTTCTAAACCAATTCAGGGAAAAGTTTCCTGACAATATTGGTGTATTTGGGAGTTAAAGCTTCCGTAAAATCTTTGCACTCTTCAATTTTCTTTTGAACTGACGGCTTACTCCTGATCTTGGTGTCTTGATCATAGACTTCTAGAGCTTTGAGAATATAAGGAGTTATATCCTTGTAATGTTGAAGCCCATTGTTAACGATACTAACTATGTTTGGGAGATTGTTAGCAATTCGCTTATCATTCACGATTGAAGCAATTGTTAAGAATTGCCTAGAGCGATGGTGAAAATAGGAAATGTCGTCTAAATCATCTAGCCGGAAGGAATACAGAATAGTAGCTAATTTGGCGAGCTCATCGGGAATCCCGTTTTGATCTATTAGTCCATTACATTTGTTTATGATTTCGTCCGTTTTTGAGATGAAATCACGTGTATAAATGATTAGATCCGTTATTTCAAATAAACCAAAGTGAGTAATATTATCTACCACGTCAATAATTAATTTTTGATCTACTTCGATATATTCATGCTTAAGTATTGTACACAGAAATCTCACATCATCATTCTTTGCAAAATACTCCACAAGTGACATTTCCACGGGTTTGCCCTTCGTACAAAAAAAACTATCCAATTGTTTAGTTAGAAATTCTTTTTCGAGCTCGTTTAGTAAAGGGTTCTTAGGAGTCAAAAACATCGATGTATTGTACATCTCCAATACTTCTTGGTATGCTTCTGATACGATATTCTTTCTTACTTTCAACGAAGATTTTTTGTTGGACGAAGTGTCTAACTCATTGTCAGATGCCCCTAGTATGAGTTCCCTTTTGCCTTTTATAACATCAACTAAATAGACACACTGTTTCCAATCGGCTTCATTTTCAGCCAATTGAAGATTTAGTTTTTGATCGTAATTTAACTCTGACCAAAATGTCAGAAATTCGTTTTGAACCCCATGTTCAATTACTAATCCTAAAAAAGTTTCCCACTCACGTGGCTGAGAATCTGAGAATACGTTTCTTACTAAGGTCTCGTTAGTCAGAAGATTGTGAGATGCTATCTTTAAAAGCATCTTATATCTAATGGCTGGGTTCTTGTTCCAGGCAATGGAAAAATACTCTAGGATAACTTCTTTCGGCTGATTATTATGTTTAGAGGTAATAATATAAAAGGCGTTCCAAGCCACTTCGGGTTCTTGACTTATTGATGCTCCTAGCATTGCCCATTTTATGCTTTCTGGAGGTGAAACTTCACCTAGTGCAATTTTTGACCTTGTACTTATTAAATGATCTTTGATGAAATTAACATTGCTAACGAGTTCTAGTCTAAATTTTTCTAAGCTGGTTTCTGGTACATCACTTACAGTGCATAAGTATTTTAGGTTCTCTACTATTTTGAATATGGAAAGATTTCTAAACTTAAGACAATTGTTAATGATTCCTGTCGCCTTTGATATTTGACCAGTCTTTTTAATGTAAAAGACTAATTTGTATGCGATCATGAATTCCAAAAATCTCACATATCTAAATGATACAAAATTTATTCTGGATTTATCCAGGATAAAAATCCCTTCTGATACTAGGGCCACCCAAAAAGGTTCTACGTAGTAATTAAGAGTTGAATCGATATGAGAAAGAATTCTTTCAAAATCAACCTTCGAAATAACTTGATCCTTGTCTTGTAGAATTTCAACAGCTATATCTGCAAGCAAGGCATAAAAATATTGGCTGTGTCTTATTCCTAAATTGCGTTTATGTAGTTGATTGTCTTTTTCTTCAAAATAGCTATGCAAAAGCTCTGATTCCCATATATCCGCTAGATGAATATTTCTTTTGTATTTATTCGCTCTTGAAAAAATCTCTAGATTTATCGGAATTGACAAAACATCTCTGGTTTGGCTATCTAATGAATCAATATTATTTATTGAGATATTGTATGTTTTGCAATATTTGTCTAGTGCAAGATCTAATTCTGAATCGGAAAAAGAAGATATTTTTTTTCGAAATACGTTGTCTATACTCCCTTCAAAAAGCGACTCCCATTCTTTGAAATATTCATCCCTAATTGTGAAAAAAACAAGTATAGGAAATGCTGATAATTTATGCTTTTCTGCATCAATATTTATGCCTTCCAATAATTTAAAGATGCTCTTAACTTCAACAATCTTAGACTGCGTATTTTTCACCTCATCTAAGGAGTCTATGACTACAACAAGCGGTTGGTCGATCATTCTCAGTTTTTGTATTAAACCGCCGGATTCTTTTTTGTAGATGATATTGTGAAGTATTTTGTCAATATCGTTTTCAGAAGCACTTATACAAAGGGGTACGCATATATCGATTTGCTTGGAAATGTTCACGCAAAAGGTTGTTTTACCTGAACCCGAATAATCTCTAATGAGATGAGTTTGCTTTATAGAGTCATAAAACTCCTTTGCCTTCTTCTTGGCAAGCATTGAAGGGCGGGTACTTTGAATTAATCGTATTGCTTGATTATCTATGTTTCTTGCTACATACAATTCATTGTGGTGGTGGTGCTCATATCTCCTTAAAAAAATGTTGGAGATCAAATTAGAATCGTCAAGAAGGAGGTCTTTTATAGCTTCTTTATCAACAGACTGTTCAAATATTTTTTTTAATTTGGGTGGTTTGCTTTTTAAGTTTGCTCGAACTTCCTGAACCATAAAGTCAAGCAAGTCTTCAAATGATACCCCAGAAGAAATAAGCTCTTCCCAGATTCCGCCGGCTAGGATAAAATTATGATTTCCTCTAACATTTTGGTAATCACCATCTTCATACAAATCAGGGTCGACATCATATAGGGAAGCAAAGATTCCTATCACGCCTAGACCGGTTCTATCTGTGAGTTTGCTGACATAGCTTTTCCATTTTTCAGAGCCGGGCCTCATTGGTTTTTTTTCAGCCTTAGCTTCAATTAAAAATGAGTTTCCATTCCATGTAAAAAAAGCATCTAATTGATCCTTTTTTGTTCTCCTTGATTTTGGTTTGTAAAATGGTTTGCCTTGCCAGCTAGGGAGCTCACGTATTAATATTTCGAAGTCAATACCTCTTTGTATGTCTTGAGTTTCGCTTTTTAGCTCGATTATCTCGTTGATGATATCTCGGTCATCTCTCTTGGTCATGGTTAGGCTTTAGATTTAATATTAACAAAATCTGAATACTAATTTGAAGGAATGGGTGTAAAATAAATTATCATACACCATTTCATGAAAATGTACACGTTATTCTTACTAAGAAACAATTTCATTAATAGGGAAGGCATGTCATTTGAGTTGAATTGAGTTCTACTTGCTCAATGAATATTAAATTGCCCTACTTTTTATATATTCGAATTATCATTGACGAATAACCACCTCAACCTAGTGCGCAATCTCAATTCATGGTTTTTAAAATATTGGGGATTTTTAGCCTTTAGCATTTTAGTCTTTGCTCTTCCAGCTCTGCTTACTCAATTCAAGGTAACAATTTTTGATTTTACTTGGAGCGGTCAGATTGGGGATACAATTGGAGGAATTACTGCTCCTTTTGTAGGCTTATTCGGAGCTTATCTGGTTTACAAGGCGTTCCTTGCTCAGATTAAGGCGAATGAAATACAGACTAAGGCGATTCAAAATCAGCTGAGAGATAAGGAAATTGATATTGCTTTTAAACTGCTAGATGATGTCAACGAGATAATGAATCGAAAGGAGAGATCTTATACACGACCATTATTTCACATTCCAAGTAGGCAAGATGTTAAAGGTCAAAACTATTATGACTTATTCAATGACTGGCAATTTCTGGCCGTTTTCCCGGGTGACTCGGAAGCCGAGCAAATTACTAGAGTGATGGGTCAAATTGGAGCGTTATCAGTTTTCGTAATTGAATCTTCTACGCTGTCAGAAAGAGATAAGAAATTAATACTAGAAAAAGCTATAATGTCTGTTGTATCTCCAATTATGGACGCACTAATTAGGATCTGGTATTACGAAGAAAAAAGAGCAGCGGAGCCACCTTCTAAGCAGTATGAAGTCGCCAAGGACTGGTTGGAGTATTTTAATCCAATTGTTGAGTCTATATATACATATTTGGGATATGAAAATAAAAAAATAGTATATCCCAATAAGGAAGCTTGAGTGCTTAGGGAATTGTAAAAATAGCTTTATGAAATAAGATGGAAGACTTGAAAAGAGATATATCAGACATTATCAATGAAAGACTCAAAAGCCCAATTCTAGGTGCCTTTGCAATAGCCTGGATAGGTTGGAATTGGGAGGTCATTATCTATCTTATTTTTGATGCTACCAATGCTGTTAGTACGGTTTCATATCTGAAAGATTGCTTTCTGAATGATATAAAGCCTACATTAATTTACCCTATACTTTCTGCTTTACTATATCCATTGATCAGTTTAGCTGCATTTTCATATAATGAATTAATTGAGGCAGTAAAAAGCAAAGTTAACTTTAAGATTCATGAGAAGACACCAATTGATGCCAATCAAAAATTTGAGTTATTAAAAAATAACCTTAATCAAAAGAGTGAGTTCCAAAGTATGATTGCTGATAAGGACAAGGAAATTGAAGTACAAAAGCAGTCAGTGAGCAGAGTAATGGACGATTACTCAAAACAATTAGAGGAAAAGGATTCAGAAATTGCGAGGTTGAAGAATGAACTAAAGGATAAAGGGACTGAGACTGTGAAATTATCAGGTCGGCTAAAGGAACTGGAAAAATCAAATCAAGAAATGAAGAAGTCCAGTAACATTATCACTAGGAAATTGGGTGATGACGGGGATGTAGATTTTAATAAAATATTGAGCGATATTTTATCCTACGAAATTCCATTTCGAATATTTGATTTTTTAGCTCAATTGAATAAAAAAGGTTCTCTACCAGTTCCTAAAGATTTGGATAGGTCAATAATAAATCATTTGAATAATCGAAAAATTATTAGGATTAAGGGAGAAGAGGTTCATTTTCCACCTAAAGGTGAGAGGTTTCTTGATTACGCAAGTAATCACGCAACATTCAGGCTGAGTGATTTGCTTGAATCAAAGAAAATATAACTTGCCACCTTGTGGTCTTTTAGTTGTCATGTACCCAAGCTTTCCGAACATAAAAGAGGTGACTGATGACTCTCAAATATTGAAGGTCTTTATCTTCCACTTTTGTGCCGCTTGAGGTCGTTTTAATTCGAGATATTAGAACTGTATTAGCCTGGTTGTTAATAGATTCTTGACCTTTGAACCGGTATTGATTAACCTTGTCCAGTTCGGTGCATTCTTTTGTGTATTTGATTGTTCGCATTAACTTGATACTCCAAGTTCAACATCCCTAACAACCCCAATCATATCGTCTGCCATTCGATCTAATAGGTCTTCATAGTCAGCTATTGAATTGATCTCAACATTCTCAATAAGGCTTCTGATTTGAATGGTTACGCCGCCTTCTGTGCCATATAGGTTTTGCGAGTTAGATGGTGTTTCTGGTGAGAACTGTGTAGACTGTGGAGAACCAATGTCATAGCTATCAGAAGCATATCCTTGTACAATTGGCATATTCAAGTTCTCGTCTGTTTGGCCATCTGTAGCTATGGGCTGACTGGCTTGATCGTTTCCGAACTGTTTAGCCACAGAGACAATAGGGGGCATATTAGATAGTGACTTGAATGCATCAAATGATATTCCACCTGTCAGCTGTGAATAATCAAATGTCCCGGTGCCAGCAGCTGCGTTTTGCCTGGCATTATCAACCGCAACGTTAAGTTTGTTTGCTTTTAGTTGTTCAGATACCTCTTTGATCAAACCCAAGTTTGATACATCAAATAAGGCTTGCCCAAGTTCAGTATTAGCTATAGTGCTAAGTATAGATTGTACCTTGTTCCAAACGCCAGTAAAGAAAGAGATTACCGGCTGAAACAAGCCAGTAATCTTTTGAAGGGCAGGGGAAATGAAACTTAATAGTGATTGAATTGAAGTTTTAAGCGGTTCGAGCTTCTCTAGTATAAATGCAATAAAACGTCCGATACCATCTGAAAGAGTTTTGAAAAACCCTCCTAATGGTATCAGCATTTTAGTGTACACCCAATTCCCCAATGGGAGTAGCACTTTATTGTAGAGTAAGACGAACGCTTTTCCAATATTTTGAAGCCAGTTCCAAACTCCTTGTGCGATGAGCTTAAGGATGTTGAAAGTGGTAAAAGCTCCAAATCTGAATTTTTCGAACCTGTTCCAAGCCCATACTAGAGCAGCCCCAAGTGCCATAACCCCAGTTATAATTGCACCTACCGGATTCAGCCTTAATACCATATTAAAAACTCTAGCTGCAATCGTGGCGATTTTAATCTTACCAGTAAGCATGCCATAGGCAAATCCCAAAGTTTTAGTAATCGCAATAGATATGGGAAGAACCGTATTGTAGACCTTTGAGGCAGTTACAGCTGCTAAAATTCCTCCAGCAAGATATTTGAACCATCTCCAGTTATTTCTTATGAAATTGAGTAGTCCGGATAGCCATTTTGAGACTATTTTAATCGGAATTGTCAAAGCCCGAATTGTAACAGTCAAGGTTCGCACCACTCTTTCTGCAATAGAACCCTCATGATTAAAAGGTAAAATTCTATTAAGCAATTCTCCAAGCGCTGAAAAAATAGGAGAGAAGGCTCGAACCAAGTTGCCAAGGGCAATTTGTATGGGTTTGAATTTGTCAACAAATTCAATAGAGAACTCGACGACCTTTTTAAGAGTTGGGGCGATACCATCTTTGGAAAATTTACCCAAACCTAATTGTAATTTTCCAACGAAAGTCGACCAACGACCACCCAGAGTCTTACTCTGCTTTTGCATCAAATTAAAGAATCTTCCTCCTTCACTGGTCATTGCCTGAAGTGCATTTTTGACATCGTCAAAGCTGATTTCTCCGGCAGAGATCATATCTTTTATTGCGGCTTCAGATTTATTCAATCCTTTTGCCAGCTCGTTCAAAAGTGGAATTCCGGCTTCTGAAAATTGTCGTGTTTCCATTCCTGTCAGTCTAGCTGCCGTTCTCACTTGTCCGTAGGCAAGCGTAATAAATGGAAGCTTTTCTTTCCCCAATCCAGCGGCTAGATTTCCTAACACATTCATCGTTGGTAACAGTTCTTTTTGATTGAAACCAAAAGCCAACAATGATCTGCTCAACTTATTTACTTCAGTATTTACAAATGGAGTTGTGTTAGCAAATTCATTAAGCCTTCCAATCAAGTCATCTGCCTTTTCAGAACTTCCCAGCATGGTATCAAATGCTATCTTTAATTGCTCCAATTCACTTCCTTGTTGAACAATGTTAGAGATACCTCTGAATGCAAGGAAGCCACCTCCAAAGGCTGCAGCAGATCGAACCGAGTTGCCTAGAAATGATGGTTGCCTAGTTCCTCTTGTTGTATTAAGGTTTGTTGTTACGGGAGCTTGTGTTGGCCTTGAAGCAATGGACTGAAGTCTAGCCATCTTGTTAGTCACCCGGTCAAGATGTCCACTTGTTACTCTAAGCGATTTGTTGATCCCAAGTTCACCTTGTTTTTTGAGATTCTTAATGGATCGGTCGAGCCCGTTGGCTTTTTTAGATGTAACGGTAAGCAACCCTTCCAAGCCCCTTGTGATTTTTTTAACTCGATTTACACTGAGTTCAGCATTCTTAGCAAATCTGGCTAATGGGCTTGAGCCTAGGTCTTTGACCAGTACATTAAATTGAACTCCTTGCGTCATGAATTTCCTTTTCCTTCATTGATAGTATAGGAAAAAAGGAGGGATGAAGTCAGTTGTCAACTGAGTGGTGAAATGATCAGAAGATTTTAAAAATGTAACGAGTTTTCGAATGACCCTACAGCCCACAGGGGGTGCCGGGGTCTTTCTTTTTGGGTGCCCGCCGGTACACACAGTTCACTACTTGGTGAGTTGGATCAATTACAGATTTGTTACACAGTTTGACTAAGAGGTGGCCATATCAAATTTGGTTGAAAATAGAGCTGTTTGAGGCAGAATCGCGGAATAATACCAAAACCGCTCAATCAGAAGAATGTTTGGTTAGTAATTACAAATTATTACAATAGTGAAATCGTTCGAATTAAGCTGAAAAACGGCTGTTTTGGACTATTTTGGGTGTCCGTTCAATTCCTGTTTAACATAAATGTGATTATTAAACTTTGGTCATTTTCGAAGATTATTTGGTATAATGAGATATGCCGAAACAATCCACTGAAGTCCCGTTTTTCCTCGTTTTTGCACTTATCTAAGGAGCCAGGCTATACTGCAAACTGTGCCAAAGCAATACATTTGTGTATGAGTTATAAGTTAGTCAATTGGTCTCAAATTGAGTTGAAATTCTGAAGGAATTGGAATACATGAAAACTTGCGATCATGTTCGCCATGGTATTACTGCGATTTATATCGTTTCGTATTGAATACAGCAAGTAGACGGTATAAAACTATTCCAAAGCGAATTACAATTCCTTTTTGAAGGCGATTGTGAATGTCCCTTGGCTAAGTTGCTCATAAATTTGATCTATTGTTAGATCACCCTTTTTGGATTTGAATAGATATGGATTCATTTCAATCATTTGTCCATCTTTAAAATAGAGCAATTGCCCCTTTCCCGTCTTAGTAGCTCTCAAATATCTATCAATCAACTCAGTGGTTACCCCCAGAGGGGCAATAACATTGACAAAATCCGTGAATTGATAAATATCTTCTTCAGCACCGAACTCAGGCACTTGTGAGGTGAGGCCGCCTAATTCCCTTAGTGTATGTCTAATCTCTTTACGAATTTCTAGCTCGTCTCTGACCTTTTCCTGAGGGAGCATGGCTCGTAGGTCTTTGAGCTGGTCGAGTAATTGCTCTGCTACAACTACGTTGTCAGCTCTGTATTTTTTCATCTGCTCCCGTCCTTCATCCGAGTATAGGAAATTTTTACAGTATTGCTGAATTGTGGAGTCTCGAAGGTTTTCGACTTCCTCGCTAAATACCTGTTTGTAAGCTGATACGGCTTTATCAAGGCCTTTGCCACCTAGTGCTGCATAGACCTGGTAAAACATGATTTGTTTGCTATCCATAAATAAAAAATGGGGTGGGCGTCATGAACCCACCCCGACCAAATACCAGATTCAATTTTGTCGGTTGATTTTTTTCATAAGCAAGTCCATGGTCATGAGACCTTTTGCTTCTCTTGCTCTTTCAACAATTGAATGCAACACCATTCTTGCATTCATTTCATCTGCTCTAAAGAGCTGATTCCAAACACTTTCATCTATTTTTTCTCCCAGTGAATTTGCTGTATTGATTAATTTTTTATCTGATTCTATCATTTATTTAGTCATGCGTTGTAGTTGATCTTGATGAATTATGTCCAAAAAATTTACATCTGGCCCTGGATTGAGATCACTATTCCTTTGTTCCTGGGTTGATCTTAGTTCTTTTCTATTATAGGCTAATGATTGAGTAAAATAACTCATTAGCCTAGGGATGATTCGACCTGATACTTTCACTTCACCGGATCTCTTGTCGATGTCAAATAATGCCTGAAGATCGATGAATTTTAGTGGCTTATAAGCTTCCAGATCATACGGTAGTTCTTCTTCTGGAGTCAATTCAATGACATCAGCCATAAGACTTTGAAGCACTAAGGCAGCAGCTTCTCCCTTCTTATATAGTTGTATTTCTTTTTCATCGCTTAATACTGTCGAATGAAGGTCTTTGAGGTATTCACTCATTTCCTCCAATTTGAATGAGCAATTCCCATCTACATCCATTTCCAAATAAGAATACTCAATTTTCACTTGGTCCCTAGTCAATAGATCGTTTAGTTCAGCAATACTATCTTGACATCTTTGATTCAGGGGTCGAATAGGGAAGGATTGTTTGTTGATCAAAACGCCTAATTCTTCGGCATGTGCTTTCCACTTTTCATTCGAATTACTCGCGGTCTCCCAGATGTAATCGAAAAATCGACTGCTATCTATAAATGTATATAGATTTAGGAAAATCCTAAGCCACTCAAAATTGAATGCAAATCCTAATTTATCATGGTAGGAGGTCTTGAGTGCTTGAAGTAATCTATTGGTACTTGATACAACGCAATTATGAACATTAATTGTCTTGTCAATCTTTTCCTGATCAATATCTATATAGAGTTTTTCCATTTTTAGTTATCTAAATTAAAATCTCTCATTTGTTCAAAGACCATATCAACGAATGGTTGTAGCCTTTTCACGAATTCGTCCTTGTAAGCATGTACTTGAGCTTGTTTGGATAGGTAATAAGCATAATCCCCTCCATGTACATTCAATTTTCCGCTTTCTTTCAATGCGATTTCTAAAGCTTTTTTGGGCTTTCTGAAGAGACTGTGTTTAGCGAATAGTTGATGTTCGAGTTTCATACTACAGTATAGGGAAATACCATATACTCGGTTATATATTCAAAAATTGATGTCGAATTTTTGAATAAATGATTGTCAGGTATTGCATCGCAAGTCAATCAAGACCAGTGGATGGTTTTTATGCGGATGCGTAAATACTTCTTTTCCATTAGTTTTTATGATCACTGATAAAAACCCATGTAGCTCTGGGTTTTCCCCACTACTGGGGAAAACTGGTTTTGGGGACAATGGGGTTTTACAAAGACAAATAAATAATAAGTGTTTACTTAATTGACCTGAAGAAGAAATCCTTTTTAAAGGAGGACATTCGTTCACTAACTGAACGGATGTTATTTCTTTTTTCTTTATTTCTATAGAGAGAAGTATCTCTATCTGTATGGTGTATTATGTGGGCAGAAATTTCCGACATATAGGGCAGAATTTTCCATTCTCATGGCCAAGTAAGGCAGAATTTTCCTAGGTCAGGAAAAATTTTCCCTTGTGCTATTTTAAGGGTAGGGCAGAAATTTCCGGTTGATAATTTTGAATTAAATCAATTTCCAGTCTCTTTTGTAATACAATTCAATCTAGGGTATGATCAGATGACCCTACCAAGATATAGGTGGTATTCATTCCCCTCCACCTTTAAGCAGATGAGGGCGTGTCTGCGGTATCGCAATTCCCAATACAATTTTATGGTTAATTCAGGTGCCAACTAATTGGATGGCTTATGTATTGATCTATTAATTTGGTTTGAAAATAAGAGGATATGGAGTGGAAGGAAAAACGCATAGAGGATAGCCTGAGTAAGAATGAAAGCTTTAAAAGCTTGTCGAATGAAAGAAAAGTAGCCTTAGGTGCCAGGTATGTAATGGTGCTACCTGAAATACTAAAAAATAAGAAACTAAGCCCTGGAGCAAAGTATCTATATGCATGGCTTTTGATGTTCAAAAGGTTTGACCCCAAGAAGAGATTATATGGGAAAGCGGTTGTGTCTAACGCTTTGTTAGAAAAAGAGCCTGGTATGTCGCATCATACCTCTGGCGCCAGAAGAGAAGAGCTCAAGCAGGCAAGTCTAATTGACTTTGATCCTTCTGGTAGTGTCGAGGGGTGTGTATATACTTTTTTGGTAGTTCCCGGAGAGCATGATTACTGCGAAAAGATTACTAAGAATTTTTTGTACTGTGCCAGTTTTAAAGCAGCTCAGAAGCAATTCATCATTTCCTTATTACCTCACATATACCGGGAGGTAGACAGGTTTCGATATTCCAACAAAGAATTAGCTGAGAAGATGGGATATTCAGAGAAGCAGGTGCGGAATCACATGAATTCCTTCAAGGAAATGGGATTATTGGTGGAATATCAAAAAAATCGTGGATTTAATCTGCTTATGGTAATGTCTGGTATGTCTGACAAAATCGATGAGCTGCTGACCGAAATAGAAGAAAAGGATAGAATAATTGAGGAACTAAAAATTGAGAATAATTATTTGCGAGATGGAAAGATAATTCCTGAGGAACTTGCTCGGTATACAATGGCAAAGGTTTGCCAACAAAACCCATTCTCATCTCGGTTAATTAAAGGCCGTGAAAAGGAGTCTTTACAAGACGTTACGGAGATAGTTTCTGACGTCTTGAAGAAGGAGTCAAATGTGGCTAATTCTTCACAGCCTAGGAGGAGTAAATCTGGATCGAGAGAGCGTTGGTTTATTAGGCAAAAGGAGGCTGAGAACCAAAGACTTCTAAGATCTTAAGTAGAATGATTCTAAATTAATTGTATTTTTCTAAGTATACATCAATTTTCGAGCGAAAATAAAATGTCATCTTTTAGCACATTCTTTTTTTGCTGATTAGGGCTTGATATACAGTTCTTTGCGAGAAATCTGAAAGTTGATGTATACTTCAAGAAACGCCATAAGAAACAGAGTATAGAGTTGATATGGTGCCAATAATCGGAATTTGTACTTGTGACTTTATCCGTTAACATTTGTTGAAATGATATCAATCGGAATGGCTAGTAGCTTACCATTCCACAAGGGATCGCCCTTCATTCCAGCCGTCAAAATGTCGGAAAAGCTACCTGGATTGGAGGGCTAATTATTAACACTTAAACATTAAAAATTATGCTTACAGTAGCAAAAGCAAACGAGGTGATTGAGAAAGATGAGATCACCAAAATTATTGAAACAACAAAGCTATTCGAAAGAATGCTAGAGGGACAGGATATTGAAGATGATGACGCTTTCGATACATCGAAAAACAACAAAACAATAGTAAGAGAAGTCCTGATTTCCATTATTGAGTCCGCTAAGTCTGGAGGGTTGCCAGATGAAATGGGATTTGAGGTGTATGGAGAAACGATCCGAGCATTGAGCCAACAGCCTGAAGAGAAGTTAAGAGTATTGATAGACACCATCAAAGGTAGTGTCTTTAACCATCCTGAAGATGAAGAAGAGCTGCTTGCAGAAATTCATATTCGAATAAATGAGGACCCTACAGAGTTATTGAATCGATTGGTTGACATCCGGATTTTACAGCCTACAATCTTTGAAAATTTAAAACATGAATTGGTAGGAAGAAATTTGATAATCTGGTTTAAACCTAATGGGCTTCGACTACATGATATTCTTCACGTTGTAACCCACCACATGATCGAGAGTACAGATGCCGCAATAGAAGGAGCATTGATTAGAAACCAAAACCAAGACTAGTATGCGATTGAAATATGTAAATAAAGATCGTTTCGATTTTCAGTATGAAGAGCCTGATATTGTTCAGGAGATTATGAATGCCTCTGATGAAGACAACGCAATACAAAAATTCATTTCAGAAGAACTAATGGCCATACCGGCATCAGGAGAATTTCAAATTGAAGTCAATAAATGTTTAGAGCTCATAAGGTTCCTTATGAAGTCAGGATACAAAAAACTAGCTCTGAAAATGTTGATCGAAAATATGAAGACCGACTTGAAGGTATTTGAACAAAGAATAGCAGATGCGGTTGAAGAAGAAGATGAAACCGAGCTAAACAAAAACCTTGATAAGTATCCAATACATCAAGAATTGATCAGGTCTGCCATAATGCTCTATCGTTCACTTTAGGATAAACGTTTAGGTAATAAAGCCTGGCACTATGCCAGGCATTTTCAATTATGCATGTAGAATTTAGACAAAATGGAAAGGTGATAGAAACTTTCCAAAGGAGAGGGGCTGACCTTCAAGCTGGTATGGATATGAGTGAATTGAAGTCTGCTCTTGTGGAACAAGTAAAGGCTGGTTTTGAAAAGATGGTTGTAGGACATAAAGAGGTTCTTACATTTCAGGATGTGCTGATGTATACCGGCTTATCTGAGAGTAAACTATACAAGTTAACTAGTCTTGGAGAGATACCATACTTTAAGCCGACAGGGGGGAAGCTCTTCTTTAGAAGGGATGAGTTAATAGACTGGCTTCTTACTACCCGGACTGACAATCGGGTAGAACGGGAGTCTGAAAAGATCCTGGCGAGAATAAGAAAACCTTGAGTGAGAGCTCAAGTTTTTTTATGACTATTCAAGTAAATAGAACTATTAAAAAACCACTGATTGAGTTTTGCTGCAGCTGCAGTAAAACTCTTTCAGAAAGTTGAGATTCAATTGGGATTCGAATAATTAGTCTTGATGCATTAAATGACTCACGACCCATTTTTTAACAGTACTGTTAAAAACCACAAGTTGGGTTTGTTCAGTCTGGATAAACGAGATATTAGGAAGATAAGTGAATTAAGGTTGAATAGTGATTGGTTAGTTGTATTCCGTTTAAACATGAATGGAGTAATTGAGATATTCAAGATTATAGTAAGCTCGTTTTTTTGCCCTCAAGAGTTTGCATAAGGTAATATTGTTATATTCGTACAAGCAATTTGAGAGAAGTTGAAATTTGGTCTTTACCCATAAAACTTCTAATCTATGCCTATACCAACACATGACACTCACTGTGTATCCAAAGCATATCGGACAAATTGCCCCGATTGTTCAAGGTCCGTTTGGTTCTTTTCTTGCAATTGTGGAAGCAAAGTATTCTTTGATCAGCTTGGAATACCCTGGCCCCAACACAGCTGTAGAGAACGTAATTTACGTGAATTACTAGAAACCTTGAGGGAGGTTGAAAGGTTAAATGATCAAGAGATATATCAGAGGATAGACGAGATAATTGCAAGAAATGAAGTTGAAATTCCAGATGAAATTTCTGATATATTGGATAATTATCTTGGAGGCAGAAAAGGAAAACTAACCATAATTGAAGTAACGGATCTGGATAAATTGACTGATATTGATGGTCAGGTAATTGAGTTTAACAGAGTCGTTAGCTTTAAGTCACGGCTTAAGCTTGATATGGGAAATGCTATCGTGGTAGCAATGGCCGGAGAACTATTGAAGCATGAGTTTGGTGAATTAATAATTCGGTCTAATCCAAATAGAAAAAATGAAGTATTCCAATATTCGGTGCTGGTTAAAAAATCTTATTTGAAAACAAACCCTATTAAAAAAGGAGATTTCTTATTGGCTGCGATAAAGGAGGTTTCAAACAAACTAGGAAATTTTTGGGAGATTGATGCTCATAAGATTTACTGATTATGAATTACGAAATTTAAATTTAAGTCATGAATTCAAATCAGAGTATCTTAGATTCAATACAATTAGAGGTGCTTCATGTTTTACGCTTCTATAAGGCTCTTATTAGGTTGCCAAGAATATTTCAACGAGCGATTAAGGCAGGACATGATGGGGTTCATATTATGACAGGAGGTGAAACGCCTGATTTCTTTATTTACGCCAAATGTCTTGAAAATGATTTGATTGTTAGGATAAGTAAGTTGATGGATCGAAGTAAAAAATCTGCTTCAATTCACACTTATATGAATTTGAATAAATCGAGTTTGCCTAATGACTGCTTTATAAGATATCAGAGTTTCCTGGATACACATAGTAAATTAATTTCACGTCGAATGGAATTTTTAGCACATCTCAAACAGGGAAATAAAGATAATTTCGACCCTGATACAACTCTTTATGAACCAATAAAGGATATGGTAGAACTGG
The DNA here is from genome assembly GCF_965233835.1 of Reichenbachiella sp. Lineage (GTDB taxonomy): Bacteria > Bacteroidota > Bacteroidia > Cytophagales > Cyclobacteriaceae > Reichenbachiella. The sequence continues at coordinate 3,219,464 of NZ_OZ247585.1, read as the reverse complement.
TTGATTATATCAGCCAAGAAAGACAAAACTATTCCTGGAAAGATAATATGTTAAGTGAGGACTTAAGAGAGCAATTAGGGGTTTAAGTAACAAGTGGCAAGAACCCTTCTATAAGATCATTTTCATATAATTTCACCCATTTTCGCTGTGAGTTTGTTGGGAATTTTCATAACTATCAGATAATCAGTATATAAAAAAGTTCTGTATCGGGAAGTGATTACATCATTTTTGGAAGCTTAGATATATGTTCGGAGGCCATCCTTGCAATAGGATCATCGTCTTAGTATCTTAGCGGCAAGACAATTCTAGAATCAACCTGTAGCCTAAGCAAAGTTGAATATTAAGAGAAAAGGTTGAGGTTAATTTATGCTGTATTTAGTCTTCTGTTATGTCATATATGTGGCGCAACGCAGATAGACACCCTTCAGATCAATTACATTGGGCAAGAACAAGGTCTTAGACAGCTCAATGTTCAGAAGATAGTTCAAGATGACTTGGATTACCTGTGGTTCTCTACCGAAGATGGCCTTCATCGTTTCAACGGTTTACAGCTTAAAGTTTTTACCAGCAACCCCCTTGACAGTTTAAGTATTCCTGACGATCACAATAGAGGCCTTTTGATTGTAGATGATACGCTTTGGGTCGCCTCCAATTCAAAAGGAATTTTTGCTTTGGAACTGAAAACGGAACAATTCATCACACCTTTTGAAGAACTCTCGAACGCTATTTCCTATCAGGTGTTTTTATTGGGAGATACTCATCTGTTGTTTTCTTTGTCTGACAGGTTCTATGTACTTGATAGGAAATCAAGAGCGCTGACTCAAGTCGAATTACCTAGAGATAAGTCAGAAAATTATGTAAAGGATGTTGTGTCAATTGGTGAAAGTAATTATCTGTTGGCGACTTTGAATTCAGGTCTATTAACATTTAATCTTGAGGAACACAAGATCACAAACAAGATCGAATTAGGAGACTTTTCTCACAATGCATTGGCAGTCAGCAATGAGAAGCTGCTTATAGGTACAGACAGAGGATTCTATTCATTAAACCTTAAAGATCTATCCCAAAAGATTAAGTTAAGTGATCAACTGATTAACTGTATTTATACTCAAAACACGAATACATTGCTTCTGGGAACAAAAGATGGTTTGAGTACTTATGATTTGGACAAAAGTTTGTACACGCAACAAGTTTTTAAGGATCAATCGGGTCGTGTTTATTACCCAGTGGAGATAGAAGCAATCTATGGTGATGGTCAAGGCAATCTATGGTTTGGTACTGCGGGAGAAGGGCTGCATCATTACAACGAGTTTCAAAAAAAATTCAAGACAATTAGTCTAAGTATTCCAGAGTATTCAAAAGACACTAAGCTCAGTACGTTTCAATTATTGCCAGGGAACGACTCGGTAGTGTGGTTGGGTACTTCATACAATGTGTTGAAATACAATCATTTGAGTGGAGAATTTAAACATTATACCGAGTTTTCTGAATCCCTTATTTACACATTGAAAAGAGATTTTAATCAAGATATCTGGTGCGGAGGGTTTGATGGAACGGGCTTATTGAAATACAATAGGGGTTCTGACCAGTTTGAACGAGTAGCTTTCAAGAATGGGAAAAACAATAAGACAGTAATTGAAATCCAACCACTCTCAAAGAGTCGCTTATTATTCGCTTCCTGGTCCAGCGGAATTTTCATATATGATATGGAAAAGCAAACGGTTGAAGAATTTCTTGTGGATGGGAAACAATTAAATAGGGCAAGAATATCTTATGTGGACAGTAAAGAAAATTTATGGCTAGGCTCAGATCAAGGTGCTTTTATGATTGAGCAAATGGGAGAACGTGCCGTACATCATTTTGCATCAGAGGGTTTAGATTCTATGATAATTGCCAGTGATAGGGTATTTGCAATAAATGAAGATTCTAAAGGTAATATCTGGCTAGGAACAAGCACAGGACTCACGAGAATATCTCCTGATTCTTATCGTACCAAAAGATATTATGCACAAGAAGGCTTTCCTAATGATTTTGTCTATGGTGTGCTAATTGATGAAATGGACCATATCTGGTTGAGTACCAACCAGGGGATTTCAAAATTGAATCCTGATTCAGAGGTTTTTCTATCATACTCTAAAAAAGATGGTCTCCAGAATGATGAATTCAATGGTAAAGCGGCCAATCAAGATACTTATGGAAACTTCTATTTTGGAGGAGTAGGCGGTGTCAATATTTTTAACCCCAGTCGTATAAATGCGAACCCGTATCAACCAAAAGTGCATTTGGAGGCTGTAGAGGTTTTTAATCAACCTGTTGATGTTAATGGCCTTTATGCAGACAATTATGTTTTTAAGAGTGAGGAGAAGGTGCTTACCTTTCAGTACGCGGCTACTAATTTTTTGAATCCAAAAAAGGTGAATTATAGTTTCTATATGGAAGGCTTTGATAAGGATTGGCGGCCAGCCACTAAGAGCCAAAGTATTACATATACCAACTTACCACCTGGGGAATACAAATTTAGAATAAAGGCGACTAATGATAACGGCACCTGGGGGAACAACGAACGTGTTGTTGAAATAGTGATCGTTCCACCATGGTATGCCACTTGGTGGTTTAGAATTACTGCTGTGTTGTTCCTAGGACTGTTAATTACGCTTTTTGTGCTGTATAAGTACTACAGCTTGAAAAAGAATAAGGCCATGCTTGAGAAGTTGGTGAGGGAAAGAACCAATGAATTGAGTGATGCACTGGCAACCTCAAACTCACAAAAAGATAGTATTAAGTTTTTGATGAGGGAATTGAAGCATAGAGTTAAAAACAACTTGCAGATTATTTCAAGTTTATTGAGTCTTCAGGCTGTACAGATGAGAGATGATCAAGCTGTAGAAAGCCTCAATGCTGCGAAAAATAGAATCTCAAATATCTCTTATTTGGAGAATATGATGGATTCCGAAAAAGAGCATATACAGGTGGATGTCTTTACCAAAGGGATATGTGAAAATGTAATTCGTTTGATATCCGCAGATGAAACTCAAACTTTTAGAGTAGACTATGATTTGAAGCCCGCCAAGGTTGCTAATTTCAATATCACTATTTATGGGTTGATTATCAATGAGTTGCTGACCAACACAAGTAAGTATGCATTTGACGAATGGCACGAGAATAACATCTTAAGTATACGCTGTGAAGTGAAAGGAGACTGGCTTGAATTGGTAATTGCTGACAATGGAGTAGGATATGATCTTACGAATGTAAAGGACACTTCTCTAGGATTAGACTTGGTCAAAGATATGGTCAGTCAATTGAATGGGATTATAAACATAGAGAATAAGGAAGGAATACGAAACACAATTAGAATACCAGTTGAAAATGAGTGAACTAAAAATATTACTGATAGAGGATGAAGCGATTATAGCGAAGGATATCAAGGTTACTCTGGAAGCTAAGGAGTACGCGGATGTTGATATCGCTTTAAATGTTGAAACAGCTAGGGAAAGGTTCAGTGTCAACAACTATGATTTGATCATCTCTGATATTAATCTTAATGCAAGTATAGATGGGGTTGAATTGGTGAAAGAGCTTTGCGAGATTAGAAAGATTCCGGTAGTTTATTTGTCGGCTTATGCGGATGAAAACACGATTAAAAAAGCCGAAACTTCGTCACCCTACGCTTATTTATTGAAGCCGTTCAATACAAATCAATTGAAGCTAACTATCAATCTGGCCATTCTCAATTCAAGTAAAGAGCATGCAGCTGTGCAGTTCAATAAGAAAAATGTTGATCTTTTGAAATCCTTGACCAAAAGAGAACAAGAGATATTGTTCGTGTTGGCTTCAGGTAAACCAAGCAAAGAGGCTGGTGACATGCTACATATAGCAACGTCTACCGTTGAAAAACATAAGCAAAACATCAAAGAAAAATTGAACCTCCATACAATAGGAGAACTGGTAAATTTTGCTTTATCCACTAAAACGGTAAGCTTAGATTAAATCAATCACTGCTTCTTCGAAAATTAATCCCTTGAATGATTACCGCTATAGCATAGGCAAATAAAAGATAGCCCAGGTAGTTCTGTGAAATCTCGAAAAACTGACAGTCGCAGATGGATGATATTGGACTGGTTTTTCGGATGAAAGCGGAGAAACTAAATTCTAATGCCTTGGTGAAAGATAGTTCAGTAACCTGATTGATGGTGCCAAAGTAGACGACGCCAAATAAAAATATACTGGTCACCGGACTAGCCACACCCCATAGCACCAAACCGGGTAGTCTGATGTACTTACTGCTAGAAGCCTTCGCCATGTTGAGCAACATCCAAATGATGACGAAAACGGCCAGTACAAATGAAATCCAAATAACTAGATGGATGTAGAAGAATTCCGGATAAATCTGACTAATAAAAATGATGGCCAGTGGAACCGAAATACCGATACCCAAATTGAGAATGGTGTATTTCTGAAGGAGTTCTTTTTGGTGAGTGTTTGGCAATTCGTGTTTTTGAGATTTATTGAATTTTCAGCGTTTTTCTAAGATAAGAAAATATCTGATCACAAAGTATGAATATTAGCTTCAGGGTAGTTTTACTTGATTTGGTTGTCATATTTTTGCAGCTCAAGAGCATATCATGGAAAAATTCAAACTAAGACCAGACGAAGATTACATTGAGCTGAACAACCTACTCAAAACTTTCGGATGGGTAGCTACAGGTGGTGAAGCGAAGATTCGAATCGATAACGGTGAAGTCACCGTAAACGGAGAAGTGGAAACTCGTCGTAGAAAGAAGATGAAAGTAGGGGATGTGGTTAGGTTTGAAGGAAAAAAAGGACAAGTAGAATAATGGAAGTAAATACACCTATAGGGAGATTGAGATTGTTGGCAGTACTGGAAGGAATCAGCTACTTGCTTTTTGCTGTTACCATGCCGCTCAAGTATATGCTGGATATTCGCGAGCCTAACTTTTATGTGGGTATGGCGCATGGTTGGCTATTCATTCTTTATGGAATATTCTGTCTTCAGAACATTTATATCCACAAATGGGGAATGAGAACCTCGGCTATAGCCTTGATAGCTTCTTTGGTTCCTTTTGGAACATTCTATGCGGATGCGAAAATTTTTAAAAGCGTACAAAAGGTAGACTAAACTACAAGTCTAATCTACCTCGCTTCACTAATCCGTATTTTCTTTAAACCTTTCTAAGTGCTGCGCCAGGGTATTGTCTCCAATACATAGGTTTAGTATCCTCAATCACCTCTACACAACCTGTGTATCTTCCAGGAATAGGTAAATAATTGAAGTTGTTTTTTGCCACGATTTCCGAAGATAAATAGGCCCAAACAGAAAGTTGCTTGATCATAACATACGCTGGTCGGGTTTCGAATGATTCATTGGTTTCTTTGTTGGTGAAGGTGTAGATAGGCTTTTCTTCAATGTTTTGTTCTTCATTCAATAGGTATGATTCCCTTTCATTCGGTTTCATAGATGCAAAGTCTACTTCATTGTATTTATCGAGCGCTTCAAGGAAAACCTGCTGTTCCTGGTTGTTATAGAAGTCGGTCACAATTCTGTCGATAAATGGTCCCACTTGGGCATCCTTTGCGCCAGGAGATTTATCGGTATGTGGTAAAATCACCTCTGCAATTTCTTCTAACAATTTTATCTGATCGTTAGTTAATAGCCCTAGTTGATCTTCTGAAAAAGTGCATCCATTCAATAGAAAAGCATCCGCGCCAATCACGGTACCACCTACAATCAGGCCTACTGATTTTAGTATCTCTCGTCTGTTCATAGGTTTCCTTTTTTTAGTTCATCGATAGCATAGTTGGCAGCCCTGGCCGTAATGGCCATGTAGGTCAACGAGGGGTTTTGGCAAGCTGAGGAAGTCATGCAGGCACCATCCGACACGAATACATTTTTAGCATTATGGACTTGATTGTATTTGTTGAGAATCGAATCTTTTGGACTATGTCCCATTCGGGCAGTACCCATCTCGTGAATACCTAAGCCTACATTCCATTCGGGATCTATGCCCGTGCTGATGTCTTTGCAGCCAAAGGCTTTCATCATTTCGGCTGCATTATTGAGCGAATCTTCAAGCATAGCATCTTCATTTTGTTTGAACTCTGCATCAACTTCAACCAAAGGCACACCCCAGTCGTCTGTTTGGTTACCGTTTAGTGTGATTCTATTTTCTGCATAGGGTAGTTGTTCGCCCATAGGCCCCATGCTCATACCCCAAGAACCAAATTCTGTGAGTTTGTCCTTGAATGCTACACCAAATTTTGGGTCTTCTGCTTTAAGGTTACCAGCGCCTCTTCCAGCTCTGAGCTGATAGGCATAACCTCTCAAGAAATCCTCTTGTCTGTCGTTTTTATAATTTCTAAATCTTGGCATGTACAAACCCGTAGGTCGGTGACCATTAAAGTAGCTGCCTTCATAGCCTTCTATTCTGCCGCGAGCATACCCTCTGAAATCGTGATCCATCAGATAGCGACCCAATACATCATTTTCATTACCCAATCCTTCCTGGTAGGTATTAGACTTCGAATTGAGCATAATGGCTGTAGTATTGACCGTACCCGCATTTAAGAAGATGACACGACTGAAGTATTCTATCGCCTCTTTGGTGTTGGCATCTATTACGCGTACGCCGATAGCCTTTCCTTTGTCATCGTCATAGATGATAGAATGAACCACCGAGTGTGGACGCAACGTCATATAGCCTGTTTTCTTCGCAGCGGGAAGCGTAGAGCTATTGGCACTGTAATACCCGCCAAAAGGACAGCCTCTGGCACAGCGGTTTCGAGACATGCAAGGGCCTCTTTCGTTGTGCCTTTGGGTAATATTGGCAGATCGCCCAATAACCACGTTTCTACTTGGGTAAACTCCTTCGATCGTTTTTTTAATATCCTTTTCTACACAATTCATCTCGAAAGGAGGAAGGAACTCGCCATCGGGAATTTGATTCAGGCCATCTCTATTACCACTGATGCCAATAAACTTCTCCACATAGCTGTACCAAGGGGCTAAATCTGCATAGCGAATGGGCCAGTCGATCCCGTGTCCGTCTTTCGCATTAGCCTCAAAATCAAGGTCACTCCAGCGTTGTACTTGTCTGGCCCACATCAGCGATTTGCCACCCACCTGATAGCCTCTGATCCAATCAAAGGGTTTGATCTGAATGTAAGGGTGCTCGTTGTCTTTCACGAAGTGATGCTCGTGTTCTTTGGTAAAGGCATAACACTTGCCGACTACCGGGTTGTCTGCAATCACCTGAGGATCCATGGCCATGCCGTGTGGATCCGTCCAGGGTTCCATGGTTGCCGTAGGGTAGTCGCCATGTTCGATGTTGCGACCTCGTTCCAATACCAATGTATTAAATCCCTTTTCGGTAAATTCTTTAGCAGCCCAGCCACCACTCATGCCCGAACCTACCACGATCGCATCAAAGTGATTGGCTTTGTTTGAATTGATGTTGAAAGCACTGCTGTCTTGTTGGATCTTGCTCATTTTCTATTGGGTTAATGGACTTACAAGGAAGCGATGGTTTTTTCTAATAGTGCTTTAGTGGCTTTGATACCTTCGTATTCACTTAACTTTTCTCCTTCATATTCCACCCCGATGTATCCTTTAAATCCTGCACTTTTCACAATTTTCAGCATTTTGGCAAAGTCAGAATGAATTTCATTACCATTCTCATCGAAGTCATGAGACTTGGCACTAACACCCTTGGCAAATGGCATGATGTCCTTCATGCCTTGATAACGATCGTAGTCTTCAAGGCAATTCCAATTCTCGTCTCTCGTGATACAGAAGTTGCCGAAGTCGGGTAGGGTGCCGCAGTTGTTCATGTCTACCGAGGAAATCACCTTGTTCAGCCACTGTCCATTCGAAGAATATCCACCGTGATTTTCCACTATTACATTGATGTCAAGGTCTTTAGCGAATGTGGACAAGCTTCTCAGGCCTTCAATAGCATTTTGTTGTACTTCTTCCGCTGAGCCTTCACCAGCAGCGTTTACTCGTATAGAGTGACAATCCAACTCCTTAGCCGCTTCTATCCACTTATAGTGATTTTCTACGGCCTGGTTTCTTTTGGCTTCATCGCTATCACCTAGGTGACCTTCACCGTCCACCATGATCAATAAGTTCTTTACGCCATTGTCTGCGGCTATTTGTTTCATTTGGTTGATGTAGCCACTGTCTTTGGCTTTATCCTTGAAGAATTGGCTGACGTATTCAACAGCAGAAATACCAAAATCGTTTTTCGCCACTTTGGCAAAATCCAGATTGTCCATTTCTCCGGCGAACAGTTTCTTGTGCAAAGACCATTGCGCCAGAGATATTTTAAAGTCAGAGGTTTTTATGGTGTTTGAACATGCGTTGAGGAGGGGTGAGGAAGCAACGGCCAGACTGCCCGTGAGCAATCCTGATTGCTTGATGAAGTTTCTTCTGCTTGTTTTCATTTTTGTATCGTGTTAGTTCAAGGAATTGATCCAATTAGCAATTTCTAATAATTCATTCTTATCAAGGTGGGGTAATGCTATCATTGGTGCAGGGTATTCGGGCCAATTCTCCGGTTCTGGTTTATAGATCAGTTCCACTATGCGCTCGTTGCTATAGTTTCTTTTGGCAATCTCCGTATAGGAAGGCCCGACCAATTTTTCTTTTTCCTTATGACAAGCAAAGCAGGTGTTTTTCTCCAGCAGCTGCTTGATTTTGAATTTATTGGCCACCGGCATGTTAGAAGAGTCTTGTTCTCCCTTTTTATTCGTTCCACAGCTTAAGATGGCTACACTTAAAAGGAAGCACACGGTCCATGATAATGTTTTCATTTATTAGTAGATAAAGTAGTATCACCAAGTGTATAAAATCTATCAGCTGATATGTGACAAGACATTTTCACACTTAAAACTTTACCTAAAGTATAGCATAGGAACATATGACTTGTTTAAAATCATTCAATGAATGAAATTGTACATTTCCACCCATTCGCGGACTTGTTCAGCTACCTATTAGAGTAAACTGCAGCTATAATGGAAACAGATGCCGCAATGAATGCTGCAATTAAGCTACTTTCACCTTGTTCCTTACCCGAAACTCCTGCGGCGAACATTTCTCCTGCTTCTTAAACACGGTAGAAAAGTACTGACTGGTAGCAAACCCGCAAGTGTAAGCGATTTGTGTGGCGCTCTGCTCTGGGTGATCGAGTAAAAGTTTTTTAGACCAATCAATGCGCTTCTTAGTGAGCAGTTGCATAGGGGTGAGGTTGGTCAGCTGCTTGCAGTGATGGGTGAAGCGCGTAGCGCCTAACCCAGAGGATGCCGCCATTTCTTCAATGGTCCAAGGGTGAGACAGGTTGTTCGACAGTTCATCGATAAACTGCTTGGCCGAACGCATGCTGTCGGTGAGCGATTCATTCAAAACCATCTTGCCTTTGTCGAACATATCCAGCAAATGAATCAAAAGCTCATTGATGTGTATTCTTAGTTTTGAAGAAGAAGAACCATTCACATCCTGATGAATGGTCTGGTTGATTTGTTTGAAACATGCCTTAATTTCTGGTGTAGCTTTCCACACTGGCTGCTCATTTTGTCTGAGTAAGAGATTCAGTCTATTCAAATCATCATCAGATAACACAATCCATTCTGGCCAGCTCCACTGCTGGTGTGGTCTTCGAACTCCCACATCGATAATCACCCAATAAAATTTACCAATGCCTACATGAGGATTACCTACTTTGTGTTGTTGCCAGGGGCGGGTGATCGTAAAGTCGCCCGGAAACAATTCAGTTTCTGTATTTTCTACTGCATAAGGCATGTGACCAGATTCTAAAAAATGAAATTCTACGCCTTCGTTTCGATGCCAATCGAGTCCCCAGTCTTGCACCTCGTGTGCACTCCAGTATCCGATCGTATTTAGCCCTTTGGTGTCCTCTGTCAGTCGGTCGCCGGGATAGGTGTGTCTGGCTAAGGCCTTAAACTCTACTTTTTCTCTTTGTACCGCATCTACTAGGGGCAGACACGTGTCTGCATGATAAACCGACCCATTTTCTTCCCTGAAGGGTACAATGCTTTGTTTAATATTATTCATTGAAATATTTTAAACAGTTAAGAATTCGATAAAAGCTATTTTGCTTTAGTTAATCCAATTTTGGGAAGTGTGGGTAAATGGATTGATCAAATTTATACAAAAATTTAATTATACGATTTTGATGAAAAAATCAACTCAAGTCCAGCTGTCAGTGATGATGTTTCTGGAGTTTTTTATCTGGGGCGGATGGTTTGTCACGTTGGGTACGTTCCTAGGCAATAATCTGAATGCTACTGGTGCAGAAACGGGTATGGCTTACTCTACGCAGTCTTGGGGAGCTATTATAGCCCCATTTATTATTGGACTAATTGCCGATCGTTTTTTCAATGCAGAGCGAATCTTAGGTGTCTTACATATAGCCGGGGCTATTCTGATGTTTCAGATGTCTCAGGCCTCTGATTTTGGCGCTTTCTATCCTTATCTGTTGGGATACATGATCATGTACATGCCTACTCTGGCGTTGGTCAATTCCGTGTCCTTCAATCAAATGTCTGATCCAGCCAGGGAGTTTTCGTTGATTCGCGTCTGGGGAACTGTTGGGTGGATTGTAGCAGGTCTGGCCATTAGCTTTGTATTTGGGTGGGACTCAAGTGCAGGAACTCAAAAGGGCTTGCTGCAAAATACTTTTCTGATGACTGCCTTTGCTTCCGGAATTCTGGGGTTGTTCAGTTTCAGCTTGCCTAAGACCCCTCCAAAAACCAATGAAATCGAACAGGTTTCACTGTCGGGTATTCTTGGACTAGACGCTCTCAAATTATTGAAGGATAGAAATTTTCTCATCTTCTTTCTCTCCTCTGTTTTGATCTGTATTCCATTGGCATTTTATTATCAAAATGCCAATCCTTTTTTGGCGGAGATTGGGGTAGCCAACCCAACAGGAAAAATGACGATTGGACAAGCATCAGAGGTATTGTTTATGTTGTTGCTTCCTTTGTTCTTTAAGCGATTTGGATTCAAGAAAACCATTTTGGTGGGCATGCTGGCCTGGGCCGTGCGATACGTATTGTTTGCATTTGGTAATGCTGATGAGTTGACCTTTATGTTGATCTTGGGTATAGCGCTGCACGGCATTTGTTATGATTTCTTTTTTGTCTCCGGACAAATTTATACAGACACCAAGGCAGGAGAACAGCATAAAAGTGCGGCACAAGGATTAATCACATTGGCCACCTATGGTGTGGGTATGTTGATTGGTTTTTGGATGGCAGGTAAGATATCGGATAGCTATATAAACGCAGAAGGTCTTCATGACTGGAAAGAGATTTGGTTTTATCCGGCAGGTTTTGCGGCCGTAATTCTGGTTGTATTTATACTGAGTTTCAAAAATGAGAAAGTAGCATACAAAGCTTCATAAAGAATGAAAAGAGGTAGAATAAAATGGGGTATGTTAGGCGGTGGTCAAGGTGCTTTTATAGGTATCGCACATCGTATCGCTGCATACATGGGTGAGCGATATGAACTCGTAGGTGGAGCTTTTGATGTTGATTATGAACAGGGGAAGGCTTTCGCCAATGAACTGGAACTTGATATCAGCCGGGTTTACCCAGATGTAGCTACTTTGATCAGTGAGGAAAATAAATTGCCATCGTCTGAGCGAATGGAGGTGGTGTCGATCGTGACGCCAAACTTCCTGCATTACCCCATGGCCAAAAGTCTCTTGCAGGGCGGATTTCATGTGATTTGTGAAAAACCTATGACCATGACTGCTGCTGAAGCTAACGAATTACAAGGTATTGTAAATCAGTCAGGTAAGAAATTTTGTTTGACGCATACCTACACTGGTTATCCGATGGTGAGGCAAATGAAAACCATGATAGCCAATAGAGAACTGGGTGAGATCCAAAGAGTAGATGTGCAGTACTATCAAGGTTGGATCAATCCATTTATTCATGAAAAGGAGAAGAGAAAAGAAGTGTGGAGATTGGACCCTGAAAAGTCTGGGATATCCTGTTGTATTGGAGATATTGGTCTACATGCCTTCAATCTGGCCGAATATACTACCGGTCTTCAGGTCGATCGTTTACTCTCGGACCTTAATTATCTGTATGAGGATAATACATTGGATGTAGACGGAACCATTTTGGTTCGCATGGGCAAAGCCAAAGGCGTGATTAGGTCTAGTCAGATCGCCACAGGTGAAGAGAATAATCTGACCATCCAGGTTTATGGAAAAGAAGGAGGGTTGAAATGGTGTCAGGAGAATCCAACCGAGCTAGTATTATTGAAAGAGGGCAACCCGATTCAAACACTCAAACCCGGCAATCCTTACAATGCGCAACTAACAATGGAAAGCACAAAAATGGCTCCAGGACACCCCGAAGGAATATTTGATGCGATGGGCAATATCTACAAAGGCATGGCTAAAGCTGTTAGGGAGGAGCAGACCATGGAAGGAGAATACCCAACTGTATTGGATGGAGTCCGGGGGATGCGGTTTATAGAGCAGGTAGTACAATCTAATAGAGACGGCAACGTCTGGAAAACATTATAAGATGAAAACGATAAAAGGGCCAGCCATATTTCTAGTGCAGTTTCTCGGAGATCAAGCGCCTTTCAACAATCTCAAGAATATTTGTGAATGGGTCGCAGGATTGGGCTATAAAGCTGTGCAGCTTCCGGCTTGGGACAAACGTGTGATAGACATAGAAAAGGCGGCAGCAAGCAAAGACTACTGTGATGAAATCAAAGGAATAGTGAATGAAGCAGGGTTAGAAATATCTGAATTGTCCACGCATCTTTTGGGACAACTGGTGGCTTCCCATCCCGCTTATGATATCATGTTCGATGCTTTTGCACCAGCTGAACTGTTCAATAACCCTATAGCCAGATCTGAATGGGCAGTAAGACAAATGAAAGCATCAGCTAAAGCTACTCATCATATGGGATTAAATGTAATGGGTTCGTTTTCGGGGTCTTTACTGTTTCATACGATGTATCCCTGGCCACAGCGACCTAAAGGATTGGTGGAAGCCGGGTTTAAGGAGCTGGCGCAGAGATGGCTTCCTATTTTAGATTATTGCAAAGACTTGTGTGTAGAAGTATGCTACGAACTGCATCCCGGCGAAGATCTGCACGATGGTGTGACTTTCGAGCGATTTTTGGATGTGACTAACCATCATGCTAGTGCGAAAATATTATATGACCCCAGTCACTTTGTATTGCAGCAGATGGATTACCTGCAATTCATAGACCTCTATCATGAGCATATTCGCATGTTTCATGTCAAGGATGCTGAGTTTCGTCCTAACGGCAAATCAGGGGTCTATGGCGGGTATCAGGACTGGATCGATCGGCCAGGAAGATTCCGGTCGTTGGGTGATGGTCAGATAGATTTCAAACAGATATTTAGCAAACTAAGCCAATACGACTACGACGGCTGGGCAGTGTTGGAGTGGGAGTGTTGCATCAAGTCACCTGAGCAGGGAGCCAAAGAAGGAGCTCCTTTCATTTCTGATCATATCATTGAGGTGACTGAAAAAGCTTTTGACGACTTCGCTGGTGCTAAGGTTGATCATGACCAACTAAATAAGATTTTAGGATTGAAAAAGTAACGTTTTGTTCGATCTGTAATCAATATGACTAGCTTTGCGCCTTTATTTTGGTTCTTGATAATACATGAAGGCAACTCATTTCTACTTAATAGAAGTTCAGTATCTCGGCTTTAGATACCATGGCTGGCAACGTCAACCTGGTGTGAAGACTGTGCAGGAAATGATCGAACGCACACTCAAATACATTTTGGCTGACAAGCCATTTAAAATATTAGGTGCAAGTCGTACAGATGCTATGGTATCTGCTACTCAGGCGGCTTTCGAGTTGTTTCTAGAACAGCCTGAAGATGAGCAGCAATTGCTGGCTGATTTTAATGAAAACTTGCCGGCGGATATTCGAGCCATTAGCATAGAAGCTGTTGATCAGCAGTTTAATGTGATCCAGCATGCCAAAGAGAAGGAGTATTTGTATCTATTCTCGTTTGGAAGAAAGAATCATCCTTTTGCCGCACCCTACATTACCTACATCCGTGAAGATTTGGACATAGAACTCATGAAGAAAGGGGCGCTGCTCTTTCAAGGTACGCACAACTTTCAGGAGTATTGTTACAAACCGAAAGATGGGACGCAATTTGAACGTGAGATCATTTGTAGTGAGATTGTCGAAAATGACATTTGGACGGCTAATTTCTTTCCTGATCGGAGCTTTGTGTATCGTGTGAAAGGCATGGGTTTTATGCGCAATCAAATTCGTCTGTTTATGGGTAGACTTTTTAGATTGGGTAAGCATGAAATTACCCTGAGCGAGATAGAGGAGTCCCTTAATAATCCATCAGATTCTCCCGATTATTTCATTGCTCCAGCCTCAGGACTGATGTTGCACCAAATGAAGTTCAAAAAATAGGATTTGATAACTAGCGAATATTTCGTATTATTGACCGCCTCAGGCATATAATTAACTGAATTTAATGAGTCTAGAACAATTAATAAACGAGCGAAACGAAGCCATTTTGAAAGTAGATGAGTACGGTTTGCTCTGTATGACTACGGCCTATGTGCCGCCTGAAGGTGAAGAAGAACCAAGTTCGGAATTGTTGTATACGTCCAAGCAAGCCTATATGTGGGTGCCGATCTTGTCGTACATCGTAGAAAATGTAGAGATTTCCGAAGAGGACATGAAGATCTTTTTGGAGATGTCTTTGGACTCATTGACTACTCATCATCGTACAAGATGGAGCAATAGAGCTGAAGCACTTGAGGGTATGTTAGAGATGCTCAATTCCATGTTGTTTTATACCACTCGTAAAAAACTCGAAGACCCCATTTTTGAGTACGCTTCCTTGTTTGGTGGTTCTATTGAAGATATTCTGGAAAGACTAGAAGGACTCGGGTTAGTCGAAGAACATTATGTCGAACCTATGGGAGGTAAGCAGGTAGCTATGATGGGCTTCGTACCGTTTGGTTATACCAAGAGGACGAGGTTAGGAGAAGAGCTGTATGCTAAGCTTAACAGCCTGATGTTGTTTTATGCCCAAAAGAATCTGGTAGAAGATTCAGACTTCAAAATCCATTATCGCTTCTATCGCGCCTGGGAAATCTTCAAAAGCATTGTGATGAAGATGGACAAACCACTAGAGAAGAAGTAAAGAAAAGCAGTGTAATTAGTAACGCTTTAGTTATTGATTTATCAATACCCCCTGATGAGTTTTTAGTATTCACTAATAAAGTAATAGAGACCTTGAAGTGCATGTTCAAGATCTCTAGATAACCTGACGTTATTCTTTCATTAACTTATGATAAGTGGATCGGCCAGTTTGTTCAATGATTATGATGTATAACCCTGGGTTGAGATCCGAAACATCAACTTTTAGTTCAGAGTGTTTCTTTATGTAGTTGCTGTTGAATGCCCGTTGATAGACCAACCGACCCGAGTTGTCAATAATCTGAAGCTTAATAGGGCCATCAGAATGTGAACTTATAACTAACTCATTATGGGCCGGGTTAGGGTAGAGTAAGGTTTTGGATTCGGCAAAAGATTTTGACTCATCCGGATTTGATAGAGTTCTGGAAGTTGAACCTACCACTGGGACAAAGGACCAATGGCTAGAGTAAGCGCCTTCGAATATGGCACTTCGCTCGGCAAAACCAACTAGGTTTTCGATGTTGATATAATCAGTGCCTTGCCATCTGTTTCTAATTCTAATGTATCCTTGAAAATCCTCTAATATCCAATGTGCACTCCAATAATTATTGGGTATGCTGGTGCATTCCACGGTGCTCCATAGGTTTTGAATATTCATATAATCTCCAGTGTCCACATTTTGAATGATAGTATGGCCATCTATTTCTATCAGCTGCCATTGGTACAAAGTGTTGGTATTTGAACTGCCGTATCCTACATTACTGCCAGCATCATATAAATATGTACCTTGCCATCTATCTATGATGTAGTATGAGTCATTCAATTCATTAACCGCAAGGTCAATATGATAATTATTAGTGCATCCATTGTTGTCGACCACGTTGACGACATAACTGCCGGATTGAGAAGAACTCAGATTTTGAAACAGGGTTTCTCTTTGGTTCGAAGAAAATCCATTGGATCCAGTCCAATTCCAACTTGCCGAATTTGGTGATTCAGGTGAAAACAGGACAGTATCTCCTACATTCACAGATAAGCTGCTTTGATTGTACTGCCATGACCCGCCGTTTATTTGGTTCTTAAAAGTAATGCTCGGCGGAGTACATGTGCCAAGGTCGTATATGATCTGTTCGGCTTTTTGAATGGATACGTTAGCGTTTTGTCCTATAAATGCTGAAATGGCATCTTCTAATATTGCATAGTACACTACAGAATCCCGGGTCAACGATTCTATCATGGAGGCTGCTTCATAGATCTTTGTAGAGGCATGAAAGAGGGCAGTATCCACAGACGTGGTGTTGCCCTTAAACTGCGCTATGTTGGTCGCGGTTTGTTCGACGTATTTAAATCCATCAACTACACTGGGTTCTATCTCTGTACCTTCATTCCAATCATTCCAAGTTTCTATAATTATCCAATCTAGGTCTGTGCTATTGGCATGGGCCAAATTCCAGGTGTCGTTGTAGGTGTTGCCACCTCTTCTATCGATCCACCGATTTTGCCCCCAACTCGCTTGTCTATCGTCGAAACCAGGCCAAACCGCCCCAGTCCTGAAGTTTATTTCTTGCCTGCTTTTAAGGGTTTGATAGTACCAATTCAAATATCCACCACCCCATTCTAAGCCGTCGTAAGTATAGCCCTGTACCCAAGGGTAATAGGAGTCTATGACGCCAGAACCGATATTGAAATCAATTTCATTTCTCAACAAGATGGGTGTTTGAATAGTGAAAACATTAGATACAGCGTTGCGATAATCATTGGAAGATAAGTATCCGGCATAGTTCCATATAAAGATGACTGGCTGTCCACCTTTGTAGATGTAATGATTTGTATGGGGTAAAACTTCGTCCCTTAGTACTTGTAATTCCAGCTCTGCCGACTGCTGGGTTCTGTCTTGGTCATCATAACTCACTCCGATTTCATAATCGAAATTAGGGTTGATGTCAATGATTCGTTGTAGTGACGGAAAGACTGATTTGAAACTGTTCTCGTCATATTGGGTCCTCACATTAATTACCATCCCATCTATGCCACAGGCCGAGGATAGCAAAATGTGGTACAAGTGAGTAGCCCATGACTGAGAATTGTAATGGCCAATCAACGGTTCTTGTGCGGTGCCATGACTCCAATGATTGCCGTTAGCCCCTGGGCCAAACCAAGCCATATAATGAATGTATACCTTAGGTTCATTGACCTGAGCAAGGTTGGTTGACACCCATAAGGTGTTTAATAAAATGACACATAGGAGTATCTTTAGTAGTTTGTTTATTTTCATAATGCATGCTTTTTGTTTTCATAATAAAGTAGGGAAGGTGGGATAAATGTTGAGGATGAAATTTTACCTGGTAGGTTGAACTATGGAAAATTTAGTGAGCTATATATCTTGCCAGTCAATTTTCGTTACATCCTCTTGTAGATGACTCTATCGAATAAAGATTCACCACTTAATCAACAATAATAAAAAGCAAGCATGCTATGTATTGATGTTTTAACGCCTATTACTGATATTATGATGAAACGAACTCATGACGGACTTTTCTCCTGAACTTTTGGGTTGGGCTTAGGAACTATGTTTGGTTCTATTGTAGAACTATAATTACTCATCTTTCAGACACTCAACAGGGTTAACACCAGCGGCTCTTAAGGTTTGAAGGCTTAGTACAAACCATGATACGGAAATCACCAATAAAAAAGAACTGATAAACCACATCCAGGTAATCTCAATCTGATAAGCGAAACTTTGAAGCCAAATGGAAATGAGATAGTAGGAGAAGGGTATCGCAATAGTTGAGCCTATTACAATGAGTAATATGAAACGGTTTGAAAGTAACCAAATAATTGAAGCAAGGTTGGCTCCCAATACTTTTCTGATACCAATTTCTTTGATTCTCCTAGAGGCAAAAAAAGAGGAAAGTCCTAATATACCCATAAAGGCCAATAGGCTGGCTATACTTGAAAATGCAGTAAACAATTTCTTGAATTCAATATCTGCCTTGTACTGCTGATTGATGTGATTATCCAAGAAGAAAAAATCAAAAGGAGTATTGAAGTAAGACTCTTTCCATGCCGTTTCTACTTGCTCAATTTGATTGTACAAGTCGCCACCGTCCAGATTGACAAATATATAATCCAAGGGTCTGGGCAGGTGGGCAAGCATCAAAGGTTCCACGTGATCTCTAAGGGAGCTATAATGAAAGTCTTTTATGACACCGATTACTTTTTGTTTACGGCCTGTGCTGTTAATTAAATTAGTTAATACTGCGTCTTTGGGTTTGTCAAATCCGAGCAATTGAGTGGCGGTTTCATTGAGTATTACGTGGCTATGTTCTTCACAAGCAATGTCTTCAAAACTTGACCCTGCTACCAATTTTAGTCCAAGTGTTTTAATGTAATGATCACTTACTGCAGTTGCATAAAGGTCCTGACCTAGTTCCTTTGGTTGTGTGGTTTGGCGGATTCCACCAGTCCAACCCAATTCGCTCCCGGGTACTTGAAAACTGCTAGTATATGATTTAACCCATGGTAGTAGCGCTAATTTATCCTGGAACGCAGATGCTGAAGAGCCCTCGCTTAGTGATCTGGAAAGTCTTGGTTTTTCTATGACTATAACCTTTTCTTTGTCTATTCCCAGATTATAGTTTTGGATGTAGGTGAGTTGGTCAGTGACCGCCCAGGTCATGATGATTAATGCCAGAAGAATACCAAACTGAAAGGACACGGCTACTTTTCTAAATGAGCCACTTGGTTTTGTACTAAAAGCTTGCAGAGTATTCTTCAGGCGAATTGAATTGAAGATCGTTTGGTAGTCAAATGAAACAAAGAGACTACCCAGCATAATATAAAGTATGAATAAGCCCCAAAACTCTAATTGCAGTAGCGTATCTACATTTAGCGAAATATCTAACCAAGCTTCTATCAGATCAGTTGAAGTAGAAATAACAACGAAAGCAAGGATAACAGCTATGCCATGGGTCAATAATGATTCTATAAATAACTGCACGAATATTTGCGTTTTTTGGGCACCTAGCACTCTTCTTACAGACATTTCCTTCGATCGGGTTGCGTTGTGTGCTGTGGTTAGATTTACATTATTTAACCAAGAAAGAGTCAGAATGAGCAAAGCTGCGATTCCTAAGAAGTAAAGTGACTGCTCATTACCGTTGGGTTCCAACTCACCATCTAGCTGGCTATTCAAATGAATTTCTTTAACTGGTCTGAGAGAAAATTGATAATCCATATCTCGCTCCTTCATTTTATCACCTTTGTACTTGCGTACCAAGGTAGAAAATGAAGACGCCACTTGGTCTGGAGAGACGTCAGAACTCAATTTTAAATAAGTGGTCACACCGGACCAATCCCACGAATTACTGATCCAATCGGTTTCTGGAAAAAAAGCATGATATGGAATTAAGGCTTCAAATTGGATGTGTGAATTGGGTTTGACATCAGGAATAATGGCTTTGACTTCTAGCGGCAATTCATACCTGCCATGTATCAAGGTGATAACTTGTCCTAGTGGGTTTTGATTGCCAAAGTATTTAGCGCTTGTTGTTTGAGTTAGGATAATGCTATTAGGATCTTCAAGAATGGATGGTTCTTTCAACCCAAAATCAAACATCGATAGGAAAGAAGGGTCTACAAAAGCCGGTTTTTGAATACTATAAGTCATTAGTGTTGAGTCTTTACTTACGACCGCACTAGAGGCTCTAATTCTCACTCTGGCAAATTCCTTTATACCGAAAATGTCTAGTTGAGCATCAGGACCAAAAGCTGAGTAGGAGGTAGCCTTTTGACTTTGTACTACACCA
Organism: Reichenbachiella sp.; assembly: GCF_965233835.1. Classification (GTDB taxonomy): domain Bacteria; phylum Bacteroidota; class Bacteroidia; order Cytophagales; family Cyclobacteriaceae; genus Reichenbachiella. The sequence goes on along the minus strand of NZ_OZ247585.1, from coordinate 3,199,433 downwards.
CTATGTATGCGATCCACATCTACTCTGTATAACTGATTCACATTGGAGTGAAATTGGTCATAACTCCTTTCGAAAGTGATGTACTGATAGATGGAGATGGAAGTGGACAGTGCTATTGTGATGCCTGCTATTTTTATGGCATTTTGCAGTTTGTTTGCTTGCAGGTTTCGTAAGGCAATCTTGACATAGTTTTTTACAATTCCGTAATTATTCATTTTATAGGTACCCTCCAGGCTTTTAAGGAGTAAGGGTCTGAGTAGTTTAATGACTTCAATGGTATAAAGCCATTTTGCTTTGGAAGTAGAATGATTTTCTAAGTTATTTTGATAGAGCTCTTCCAGATCACCTTGAATTTCTTCTAGGTAGTCCTTGTGAATAAAAAGTCTCAGTATACGTGATGGCCAGCTTGGAGGGGATGGTTGTTTCTTTTTCATGAAATGGAAACTAGGAGATGGAGGGAATAACTTCGTAAAACTTAGAACGTACTGTCTTCATTTCTTGTAGCACCTTTTGCCCAAGGGGAGTAGCGCAATAAATACGTTTGCGTTTGCCGCCTCTTTTTTGAGTGGCCTCACCAAATTCGGAAGTCAAATAACCCTTTTCTTCCATTCTCTTTAGAGAAGTTTGAATAGAACCCACGCTAAGAGGTTGCTTCAAACGATTTTCTAACTCTAATTTAATCTGAACACCGTACGCCGATTCATTCAAATACACAACAGTAAGGAGTACAAGCTCTTCTAATTCTCCGAGTTTTGTCTTTTTCATTCTATATTATTCGTAATTGTCGTAAATATATAGAATGTTATTTAATTCGTAATTGTAGTTTATATAAAATACTTAATAAACCTCTTTGTGGGGAAGGGTTGAGCTAAACTAAGCGTTGGTATCAGGCTTCTTCAATTGCTTTATTCAGTTCCCTGATTGTGTTTTTGATGTGCTTGTGGATGAATTGATTAATTTCAATAAGCCTTCTGAGTTTTAGTTGCGACCATTTCAGGTGCTTTATTAATCCATGATCTGATTTAAGCTCTTTAATGTCTTTGGCTATTAAATTGGAAGCACTCTGCTGATAGTTATTAAACTCACTTTCAGATTTACAAACTAGATAGTTTGCTAAACCATAGTCATATATTGCTGGCCAAAGGTTGAGCGAAGCATAGGCACGTATATCATTGGTGTAGTTTTCATGTTCAACCAACACAGTTTCCAAATAGCTCAAATAGGTAATTATTTCTTTATTGCTATTTATTAGGTGGAGCTGATCAGAAGATGAGAATCCGCGAATAAATGATGAGATATTTATTAAGCGATTTTTAGTAATTTCTTCCATAAGGCCGAATGTGACATCAGCCAATAACATCTCCTCAGCACCATCTGTTTCATTACCGTTGTTACCTTGTATGATAAGCTGTATAGCAGAATCTAGTTCAAAGTAGATCGTGTCAGCATACCGTGCGTAATTATCATTCCGCTCAAGCTCAATGACCATTGATTCCATGATCTCAATGGCTTTTTCTTCTTTCTCTTGATTTTGCCTCCATTCTTCAAAAAGAAAAGAGGCCGTAATACCTATGAATATTACGACCACTTCAAAAGCATATTTTCCAATGACGTTTTTCATTCTTTTTGGAGATTGTTAGCTGATGGCTGACGTTTTGATGTCATTCCACAATCCACTGACGGATTCTTTTGATCTCACCGTCGATGTCTACCAGCATATGCTTTTTGATTAAAAAATTTGGATCAGCTTTCATCATTTCATCAATTTCCTTGAGTTCTCCCTTGTAAAGCACATCTAGAATTTGAAGTTCTGTCACAATAGTGCTGATAGTATCATCGCTGGGTAAATCATTGAGCACCTCAATCACTTCTTTTAGTGCTGGTTCTTGTTTAAGCACAACTTCAACGAGGGGACCTAAACTTTTTTCATCCGCTTCAGTAGAAGAAGCCTTATCAATGGTGACAACCGCTTGATACAATCCTTCAATGAAACTGCCTGCCAAGGCCAATCCAGCCATGTTCAGGTGATGGTCTTCTTCCATTTGAACACTCGTTGTAACGAACAGTTCATTTAGAAGCTTTGATATTTCTTCCTGATTTTGATTTGCAATATGTCCTTTCCAGTTCTGAATGTGTGCATCATCATAGATGGTAGAATCTCCTAATAGTTTTGCCATTTGATGTGATGCACTCAGGTATTCTAGACACTGTTCTTCATATCCATAGGCTGCCAAATAACTAACGTCAGAAGCAAATACTCCCATGTTTAGCGCTAGCTTGTCCGCATTGCCTTCATACTTGTTAACATTGCTTAATTCATTTATAAGTGTATTGTCAAAAGTGGCATCAATAGATTTGAGAGTAAATGGAACCAACGAAGGGGAGGGAAGATCCTTTAGTAATTGGTCAATGTCATGAATGGTCTTGTTTTCCTGTTCTTGAGCTAGTTGTTCCTCAATAATTTTCCTTTCTTCTGAAGTAGATTTTTTACCACAGCTACAAACAAGAGTTGTAAAAAGCAGGATAGTGAGGAGTTTTGCTGAGTTTTTCATAGTTCGATTTTGCTGATTTATATTTAAATGTAATAAATGGGAATTAATTAATAGCAGATTGAGTACAACTTGAATGAATGTAGCCAACACAACCCGAAGGAAATCCCGAAATGTTTACCCTTCTAGTTCTTCAATCTGTTCTACCAGTGTCTCCCAGGCTTGATCTTTGGCCTTGAGTGATTCGCTATTGATTTCGTAAGCCTGATTAATTTCTGTCAATTTTTCGGCATCATTGAAGTTGGCCGGGTCAGCGAGATCTGCTTCTAGTTTAGTCTTTTCCACTTCTAGGTTTTCCAATTCAGTTTCTACTTTACTGAGTTCTTTTTTAAGCCGAGAAAGTTCCTTTTGATCAACATCAACTACCTTCTGTTTTTTCTCTTTCTTGGGTTTTTCTTCTTTGACTACAGTCGGTTTGAAAGTATCCTTAGGTTTGTTGTTTTTGTCACACCACCAGGTATACTCTTCGTAGGTACCAGGATATTCTTTCAGTTCTTGATCTTCGATCCACCATATTTTATTGGCAACCTGAGTAACGAAATATCTGTCGTGAGAAACCAGGATAAAAGAGCCTTGATATTGTTGTAAAGCCTGAATCAATATATTCACTGACTGAATATCAAGGTGGTTTGTAGGCTCATCGAGTAGAAGAAAATTGGCTTCGGAAATCAATGTCTTGGCCAGAGCCACTCTTGATTTTTCTCCACCAGAAAGTACTTTGATTTTCTTAAATACATCCTCGTCAGAAAACAGGAAACAACCCAATACCCCACGAAGTTCTTGTTCGGATTTACCGGAGCCAAATTGTTTAAGCTCCTCCAAGATTTCGTTATCGACATTCAAAGACTCTAGCTGATGCTGCGCATAGAAAGATGGGTTCACATTGAAGCCCATCTTTGCTTTGCCTTCTACTTTTTCATCTCCATCAATGATTCTCAGTAGGGTAGACTTTCCTTTGCCGTTGGCTCCAATGAGTGCAATTTTATCACCTCGTTCTATAGTTCCGTTGGCATTTTTTAGTATGTCTATCCCAGGGTATGATTTTGAAATGTTTTCCAGAATGGAAACGTGACGGCCTGATTGCTTGCTGAAGTTGAATTTGAAATTAACCGCTGCATTTTCTTCTATCACGTCTTCTACTTTGTCCATCCGATCCAATGCTTTTACTTTAGATTGAACCTGACGTGCTTTGGAAGCTTTTGCACGAAATCGCTCTACAAATCGTTCGGTCTGCCGAATCTTGGCTTGTTGGTTTTCAAACGCATTTTTTTGCAATTCGTTTCTCAATTCTTTTTCCTCCAGATAGTTGTCATAGTTGCCTGGATAGGGTGTGAGTTGTTGGCCACTTACTTCTACGATTTTGTTAATTGTGTTATTTAGGAACTGTCTGTCGTGTGAGACAACGATAACGGCGCCTTCATAGGATTTGAGGTAATTTTCTATCCATTGAATGGACGGTAAATCCAAGTGGTTAGTCGGCTCATCAAGCATCAGAATGGATGGTTTTTCCAAAAGAAGTTTGGCCAGGATAACCCGCATTCTCCACCCTCCAGAGAATTCTTTTAGCGGACGCTGCAAGTCTTCAGTTTTAAAACCAATGCCTTCGAGTACTTCTTCTGCCTTGCTTTGAAGCACATAGCCGTCCTTGGCCTCAAATTCTTCTTGCAAACGGGATAGTCTTTCTACCAACTTGTCCTCATAGTTGGTTTCCATCTTGTGAATAATTTTGTCTATCTGGTGCTGAAGCTCAATCACTTCAGCAAAGGCCTCCATAGCTACCGATAGTATAGAATCGTCTGATTGGAAAGAAAGTAAATCTTGATTAAGAAAGCCAATGGTACAGTCCTTGGCCATACTGATCTCTCCGCTGTCCTTTTGGAGTTGGCCAATGATCAATTTCAACAATGTAGATTTTCCCGTACCGTTAAGTCCGATCAATCCAATTTTATCCTTGGGTTTGATGTGGAGGGATGCATTTTCGAATAGCGCTCTGCTACCCAGATAGTACGATAAATTGTTGATTGAAATCATGCCGCAAATATGCAAAGGATCATAAGCAATTAAAACTCTACGAACATTTGATATTAGACATCATCCCTTGTAATTTTAGCTAAGAAATTTATTACACAAGCATGCGCTACTCCCAATCAATTGCTATACTGGTATTCAGTGCTTTTTCATTCTATCAGTGTGAATCAACTCCAAAGAATGATACAGCTAATATTGAGACTGATGACACGCTAGAAGACGAGTCTTTGACCCAGGCTCTAAAAGACATCAAGCTTCCTGAAGGATTTTCGATAAGTCTTTATTCGGACAACGTGCCTAATGCCCGATCGATGACTTTAAGCCCTGGTGGCATATTATACGTGGGGACCAGACAAGATGATAAAGTATATGCACTAGAAGATACAGATGGAGACAAGGTAGCAGATAAAAAATACATCATTGCAGAGGATATGAATACCCCTAACGGGGTAGCATTCAAGGATGGTGATTTGTATGTAGCCGAGATCAACAAAATCTGGAAGTTTGTTGATATAGAATCTGACTTGAATAATGTAAAAGAACCAATTTTGGTTTCGGATGAATTTCCGAGTGATAAGCACCACGGGTGGAAGTATATCGCCTTTGGACCGGATGATAAACTATATGTGCCTGTAGGTGCTCCTTGTAACATTTGCGAAAGCAAAAAGGAAGTTTATGCCTCTATTACCCGAATGAATAAAGATGGATCAGGGTTTGAAATTTTCGCCGAAGGTGTGAGAAATACAGTGGGTTTTACCTGGCACCCAGAAACTAATGAAATGTGGTTTACCGATAATGGACGAGACATGATGGGCGACAATATGCCTCCTTGCGAGCTGAATCATGCGCCAAAGTCAGGCATGCATTTTGGTTATCCCTATTGTCATGGAGGAGATATAGCCGACCCTACTCATGGTGGGGAATATAGTTGTACAGATTTTACACCTCCAGCTCAGCAACTAGGTCCTCATGTAGCCCCACTTGGATTGAAGTTTTATACGGGTGATATGTTTCCAGAGGAATATAAGAATGATATTTTTATCGCCGAGCATGGCTCATGGAATAGAAGCAGCAAGATTGGGTATCGAGTGATGCGGATCAAAATGGAGGATGGCAAGGCAACAGGATATGAGCCATTTGCTTATGGATGGTTGGATGAAGAAGCGCAGGAGGCCTTTGGTAGGCCTGTAGATGTATTGATTATGCCTGATGGAGCGATGTTAGTTTCTGATGACAGAGCAGGAGTCATTTATCGAATTTCTTACTCAGCCAACTGATGGAGCATCATATTGATTTCAATTTTTCAGCGCCTTTTTATACACTCAATGAGTTGACTGATCAAACCACAGATGTATGGATTGCTTGTCCAGGTTATGGTCAATTAGCGAAATACTTTATCAGAAGATTTGATGTGTTTGACCCCAATAAGCATTTTGTTATCGTACTTCAAGGATTGTCAAAGTTCTATCTCCCAGATCAAAAAAATGTAGGAGCCAGCTGGATGACCAAGGAAGGTAGAGAAACTGACATGCAGAATCAACGATCGTATTTTGATGCAGTGACCAATGAACTTTTTAGAGGAAACTCTCTGAACAATTATAAGGTTCATTTAATGGGATTCTCACAAGGAGTGTCTATGATCAGTAGGGTGGCGGCACATGCAAAAATTGATTTTGATACGCTGGTGCTATGGGCTGGCGGTTTTCCTCCCGAACTTAAACCAGTAGATTTTGAACATCTCAATGCCAAGGCTAAACTCAAAGTGGTCTTAGGGTCTCAAGATGAATTTTATGCTCTAGATAAAAACTACCAACCTGAAGTCGATAAAATGGAAGCGGCCATTGGGCTAAAACCAGAAATTATTGTATTTGATGGTATTCATGAAGTGAAGCGTGAGGTGCTGGCTTCATGTATAGATTAGGTATTCCTTTCAAGAGTTAATACATGGATTTTAAAATTCAAATTACCGTCAACCACATCATATTTCAATCCATCACAAAATACAGCTGACCTCTGAGGTTTGTGTTTAAATTGCCTATCTAATTTAATAATGAAATAATATGATGGCAAGGAGAATACTTGTATGGAGTTTGGTGGTTTTAGGATATTCAGCAGCAGCACAACCAGATCGATGGCAACAAAATGTGGAGTATAAGATGGAGATTGATATGGATGTAGAAACCAATCAGTTTACAGGCGTCCAAAAACTTAAATATTACAATAATTCCCCTGATACGCTCGATAAGGTTTTTTACCACCTTTATTTCAATGCCTTCCAGCCAGGAAGTATGATGGATGTAAGAAGTAGAACCCATACTGATGCTCGAAGAGGGGTTCAGGATCGCATCTTCAAATTGAATGAAGACGAGATTGGATATCATAAAATCAAAAATTTCAAGCAAAATGGAAAGAAGGTTAGCACTTCTGTTGATGGTACTATTATGACTGCCAAACTATCCTCTCCAATTTTGCCTGGAGAGACCGTAGAGTTTGATATGGAATTTGAAAGTCAGGTGCCTATTCAAATTAGGAGAAACGGAAGAGATAATGCTGAAGGTATTCGCTACTCTATGGGGCAGTGGTTCCCTAAAATAGCAGAGTATGATTACTCGGGCTGGCATCCACACGACTATATCGCGAGAGAGTTTTATAGCCCTTGGGGTGATTATGATGTGTCTATTACTATAGACAATGACTACGTAGTTGGGGCCTCAGGTGTATTGCAAAGTGCTGAAGAATCGAAGAAGGGTAAGACTACTCATCGTTATGTAGCCAAAAATGTACATGATTTTGCTTGGGGAGCAGATCCAGATTATACACATGATGTTGTAAATATTAGAGAAGGACTAGATGTTCATATTTACTATCAGGCTGACACCTTGAAAGAACAATGGGAACAGTTGGGCGACTATATGAAAAAGGCCATTTCGTTTATTGAAGCAAAATGCGGAGAGTATCCATATCCTGTTTATAAGGTAGTGCAAGGTGGAGATGGAGGAATGGAGTATCCTATGCTTACTCTTATGACAGGGCACAAATCACTGAGGTCTGTTGTAGGTACAGCCGTTCATGAATTCCTTCATAGTTATTACCAATTGGTTTTGGGTACGAATGAGAGCTATCTCTATTGGATGGATGAGGGATTTGATCAGTATTACGATGAGATGACCATGAACTATCTATTTGACGAAAACTTTGTGTCGCGCAAACCTATGGCAGGCTACTACAGGTATTATAAAGGTATAGTTGATGCTGGTAAAGAAGAGCCACTGACTACTCATGCAGACCACTTTGAAGATCACAGGGCGTACGGTATGGCTGCCTATGGCAAAGGAGCATTGGCCTTACAAAATCTTGAATACATCATGGGAAGAGATGTGTTCGACAGAGCTATGTTACGCTATTATAATACTTGGAAATTCAAACATCCAAATGCAGTAGACTTTGAGGTGATTATGGAAAAAGAAAGTGGCTTGGAGTTGAGCTGGTTTTTTGATTATTGGGTGAAAACGACAAAAACCATTGATTATGCTCTATCTAATGTTAATACTGTAAAAGGAGGAATCGAAATTTCAATGGAAAGAATTGGCTTAATGCCCATGCCCCTAGATGTAATGATTACCATGAAGGATGGAAGCAAGACGAGCTACAATATTCCATTAGGATTGATGCGAGGAAATAGGGCGTTGCAAGAGGATGAAATACTAATGACTCCATGGAAATGGGTCAATCCTTATTATTCTTTTGTTGTAGATGTGAATATCGAAGACGTGGAGACCGTAGAGATTGATCCCTCTCGTCGTATGATTGATCTAAATTATGACAACAATAGGTATCCAAATCGTAATAGTGAGGTAGAAATCAAAGGGAAGCCTCAGAAACTGGAGAATAACTTGTAGATTTGAGTACGATCAATAAGAATAATTAATTTGAAGTTTAAAGAAGTTGGTATTCACCCGCCCGTATTGGATGGAGTAGATGCCATGGGTTTTGAAAATACTACTCCTATACAGGAGAAAGCCATTCCCATTATTTTAGAAAACAAAGACCTCATTGCCTGTGCACAAACAGGTACAGGTAAAACCGCAGCTTTTTTATTGCCTACCATGCAGCAGATTCATGATCAATCCGATCATGGCAGTATCGATGCGCTTGTGGTAGTGCCAACCCGGGAGCTTGCTATACAGATAGACCAGCAAATTCAAGGGCTCGGGTATTTTGTTGAAACGAGCTCTCTGGCGGTCTATGGTGGTGGCGATGGAATGAGCTGGGATGTACAGAAGAAAGCACTTCTCAAGGGAGCTAATATAATTATAGCGACGCCAGGTCGTATGATTGCTCACTTGAATCAGGAGTATGTAGATCTGTCAAAAGTGAAGCATTTCATCCTTGACGAAGCTGATCGAATGCTAGATATGGGGTTTTATGATGATTTGAAAAAAATCATGAAGTTCATTCCTAAAGATTGTCAGCGATTGATGTTCTCGGCTACGATGCCACCGAAAATAAGAAAGCTGGCCAAGGAAATTTTGAATGATCCTGAGGAGGTGAATATTGCGATATCAAAGCCTTCTGAAAATATCCTTCAAGGAGCGTTTATGATTTATGATGGTCAGAAACCTGAATTGATCAAGCATATCTTCTCGGCTAAAAAGATGGATAGTGTGATCGTATTCTTATCAAGAAAAAGTGAAGTTGATAAAATTGCGAGAGAGATTAAGAGTCTTGGAATCAATGCGGCACCTATACACTCCGGTCTCGAACAAAAGAAACGTGAGGATGTCCTACAGGATTTTATTAATAAGAAGATCAATGTGTTGGTAGCTACTGATGTAATGAGTAGGGGAATCGATATCAAAGGCATCGACATGGTAATCAACTACAATGTGCCTGGAGACGCAGCGGACTACGTACACAGAATTGGTCGTACAGGTAGAGCAGATGCCAATGGTGTAGCATTCACTTTCGTGAATGAAGAGGATATGTACAATTTTTCAAATATTGAAGAACTGATTGGCAAGGAAATTCAAAAGGTTAAAATACCTGAGCATATCGGAGAAGGGCCAGCGTACAATCCGAAGTTTAGAGCATCCAAACCAAAGCGAAACGGTCAGAATAAACGTCGATTCAGCAAGAAGTAATTCTAATTCAATATGTTTTACTAAAAAAATTAGCATTTAGTTTTGCTGATTAGAATTATAATACTAATTTTATTGTCATTAGCGCTAATTAATTGATCAATCAACGGGTTTAATTAATTTAATGATAAAATAATTAGTAATGGAAACATATACTGTAGGAGGAGAATACAGACTAAAACTCACGTCTAAGAAGTTGAAATCTGGAAAATGTCAAGTTAAATTTCATGCATCAGTTCAAAAAACGAAAAAGATGTATGGTTATGTGTTGGCTGATTCAGGAGAGACCTTGAAACATGTAGTTGAAAAAATTATCAAGCGCTTAGATCAGGTAAAGAATCGTGAAAATTTTCATCATATCAATTTGTATTCGATAGGAAAGCCAGCAGTGAGTGATACGGGTATGGTGCTATTTGATGCTTAATGGTTGGAATAAAAAGAGGTTCTGTTAAGTTTGTTATCAATTGAAAATCGAACATGGAAGTAGCCAAGGTAAACGACAATATTAAATTCTTACGAAAGAAATTCGGATACACACAAGAGACATTTGCTGAAGCCATTGGGATCAAACGATCACTGGTAGGTGCGTATGAAGAGGGTAGGGCCGATCCCCGATTGAACAACTTACTTCGAATGTCTGAAGTGTTTAACGTGAGTGTCGATACGCTGATCAGCAAGATGGTTAGTGAGTTGTCCGATGAAGAACTACATCAGCAAGAAGAAGGAAGTGCTAAAGTCCTGGCTATTACAGTGGATAAGGAGGATAACGAAAACATCGAGCTAATACCTCAGAAAGCATCAGCAGGCTACATGAACGGCTATGCTGATCCAACCTACATAGAAACGATGCCCAAGTTTCAACTACCTATGTTACCTAAAAATGCAACCTATCGTGCCTTTGAAATTTCCGGGGATTCTATGTTGCCATTGCAGCCCGGAACAGTGATTATTGGAGAGTACGTAGAGAACATCTCCAATATAAAGAATGGAAAGACTTATGTGTTGCTGAGCAAAGAGGAGGGCGTAGTGTACAAGAGAGTGTTCAACTATGTAGAGGAGAACGGAAAACTCTTTCTTGTCTCAGACAATAAGTCCTATGCACCTTATCAAGTAGACGCCAAAGATATTATTGAGGTGTGGGAATCCAAGGCATTTATAAGTATCGATTTTCCTGATGCTGATGGTAAAGGTGACTTGTCCATGGAGGAGCTTTCAGGTATTGTCAAGAATCTTCAAAACGAAATAATAAAACTCAAAGACTCTAAATAAAAACACCCCACAAAGGAGTTATTCTTGGTGGGGTGTTTTTGAAAGAGCTTACTTACGAATTAGAATCCTATTTCTAATTGTGCCGAATAGATCATATTGTCATTTTTAGTCGCTCTATCTCTGTATGCAACACTTGCTTGCAATTTCAAAGTATGGCCGACAATGTATTTTCCAAAACCAATTTCATATCTTCTTTCATCGTCATCAATTTCAATTCGCTCCGGTCTTACGTCCGTGAATCTACCATCAACTGACCAATTATTTTTGAACAAATAGCCTGATTGAATGTTAAAGGCTTGTCCAGTGTAAAAGTAGATATCATCTCCACTACTTGTAACGCCACTAATTACTCCATCTGCTACTCTTTTGTGCGCATATTCGGACATGACACTAAATCCTTTGTACTTGAACATCATATCTACGAAAATTGTAGCTAAGTCACTGTGAACTTTATCGCCATTGGCATCAAGGATAAATAACCCTAATTGACCTCGTTGTCTTGATGTTCCAAAGTTGTGATCATAGGTCGCTCCAATGGATAGTTTTGGTGATTGTTCTCTCGCCAAGTCCTCTCCAAAGTAATCGCCTTTATTTGTGAATTTCCCGAAAGGTAGAATCTCCCCCCTGAAAGTGTAATCATATCCTGCTTCCAAGGATTCGGTTATGTTTCTTCCTTCTCCCTTAGTAAGGGCGATTACTTCTCGAAGAACAACATTACCCATCTTGTGTTCGTGGTGTAGCCAAAGTCCTTTATCACGGTCGATATTAAACCTACTGTTCAATCTACTTCGATCTACAAGCTGTAGAGCACCAGATGAAATAACGCGTTCTCTATTGCCAGGAAGTTTGGTCTGACCCACCCATAGTTGCCATCCTGGGAGAAACTTCCATTTCAATACCGCATCAAGTACAATACTTGCCGCTCCATTGTGTTCTGCGAAAAAATCTCCTTGATCTCGGTTAGACATCGCTAACTCAATTTTATAATTGATTCTTGGATCGTAGAGATGTCCTTTGAATTTCAAACGAAAACGTCTAATCGTAAATGCATCTGCGTACTCATTGGTTTCTAGGTCTTGAGCACCGATATACTGCGTTTGGAATCTATTATTCCATTGCATACTGAAAGAGGAATCTTTCGCCATAAAGCGAATACCTTTTCCCATCTTACTGCCGTCGAATGATTGAGCTTGGGCCATTACGGCGCACGCAGCCAAAGCTATAGTAATGTAAATGAATCTCATATTTTCTGAATATATGCCGCGAAGTTATTGGGTAGCTTCTTGTAACTAGTTACTCCATAATTATTTTAATGTTAAGTAATTGTTAACAAAGGAAACGGCTTGAAAAATAGCTATTAAAGTTTGTTGAGAAAGATCAACGCCAATGGCAAAATGAAAAACACAAATAGGATATAGAAGAATCCAATTACTTTGTACTGCATCGTCATGAACCCAAATTTTCTTGCATAATAAATAGGAAGTTGTCTGAGGTACGGTATAAGCAAGAAGATGAGGGTGCCAATGAGGTTGAATAGAAAGTGCACAAGAGCGATACTCAAAGCTGCTTCAGATTTATTAAAGGCAGCAATCAAGGCAGTGATCGTGGTGCCAATATTGGCTCCTACAATGTATGGGAAAATTTTGCTCTGCTGAACCTTTCCAGTCGCTCCAAGAGATACAATGATAGAAGTTGTTATCGAACTTGATTGTATGCCAGCTGTTAACATGGTACCAAGACCGAACGAATTCAATTTACGCTTAAAGAAAACTTCCTGAAATCGCTCGTCAGAAGCACCGATCATTCTTTTGGAAATTATTTTCGAAATAATCTTTATAGATGCAAAGAGGGTAGCACAGGCAATCAGCACGAGGATTATTTTGTAATCAATTGATTTTATTAGAAATCCATTGATAATATCGAATAAACCAGAGCTTGAATCTTGACCTGTTTTTGTAGGGATGTTTGAGAGGTTAAAAATAGAAGCTACCGAAGTAGAGAGTTTAGACAGTAAATGATAGTAGTATTCAAGTGGAAACAGAATCATTACGGTCATGATATTAAAGAAGTCATGCATAACTCCAGTGGCAATGGCATTTTTGAATGCCTTATTGTCCGTGATGTAACTCAAAGAAACAATGGTGCTTGTCAAAGTAGTGCCAATATTTGCTCCCATGATCATAGGTACTGCATTCTCCAAAGTCATGCCTCCTGATGCAACGACTGCGACTATGAGTGATGTACTTGTGCTGCTACTTTGAATTACCGCGGTGATGAACAAGCCAATAAATAGGCTGATAAAAGGGTTAGAAGTTATCGACAATATTTTTATTACAGTTTCATTGCCGATGACATGAAAAGTGCCGGTCATTAAATCTAATGACCACAAAAACACAAAAAGAGCAACAGAAATGCTCAAAATGAATTGAATTACACTAAGTTGATTTTGTTTTATATTACCTTCCATAATTCCGGCTGCAAAATTAGAATAGATTGTCTTGCCGTATATTACCAAATTGTTAACATATCAAATGTTAATCGTCTGATATTGGGTTTATCCTTAACATTTATTTAAAATTGAACTTCCTTAATATTTATAGCTTTGCAGCGGAAAAAATAATTATTCAGAAAATAAAATAACGATCTCGTGGAATACGGAATTTATGACATTTTAAAACTTGTAGGAGCACTCGGGTTTTTCATTTATGGAATGAAAGTAATGAGTGAATCGATTCAAAAGGTAGCGGGGGATTCCTTGAGATCTGTAATGAGCATTATTACTTCAAATAGAGTAAGTGGTGTGTTTACCGGATTTTTGACTACTGCTATTATACAGTCCTCTTCTGCTACCACAGTAATGGTAGTGAGCTTTGTGAATGCAGGATTGTTGAAGCTTAGACAGGCCATTGGAGTAATTATGGGCGCCAATATTGGTACCACCATTACTGCGGTGCTCATTTTGGTATTTGGTTTTTCAAAATTTAGTATTTCGCATTATACGCTTCCTATTATAGCAGTTGGTTTTCCACTATTGTTTGCTAAAAAAGTGGAGTGGAAGTACTGGGGTGAGTTCTTGATTGGATTCGCTCTCCTATTTATGGGATTGAGTGCATTGAAAGGTGCTGTTCCAGATTTGAAACACAATCCAGAAATTTTGGCTTGGATCACTGATTTGAATAACCTTGGATTTTTGTCAGTTGTAATTGCCGTGCTTATCGGAACCGTGCTTACTGTAGTAGTTCAATCTTCAAGTGCTGCCATGGCCATTACTTTGATTATGTGTGATAATGGATGGATTCCTTATGATATGGCAGCGGGTATCGTGTTAGGAGAAAATATTGGTACAACTATTACAGCTAATTTGGCAGCTCTAGTTGGTAATGTTCATGCGAAGCGAGCAGCACTTGCTCACTTTATGTTCAATGTTTTTGGAGTGGTTTGGATGCTTTTGATATTTAATTTTTATATCAATGGAATCGATTCTATCATGGTGAGTACAGGCAATGGGTCACCACTAAACGAGACTGGAGCTATCAAATGGGGGCTAACCTATTTCCACATTAGTTTCAACATCTTGAATACGGCTATTATGATATGGTTTGTGCCTCAAATCGAAAATGTGGTAACTCGATTGATATCATCCAAAGACGAAGAAGATGAAGAATTTCACTTGGAGTTTATTGGTACACAATTGATGAGAACTGCAGAATTGTCATTGATGGAAGCGAGAAAGGAAGTGGCTAAATTTAGTAAGCATGTAGTGAAGATGAGCAAGTTTGTCCAGGAACTGATCGAGTCTACCGACACTAAGAGAATTGAAAAGCTTACAGATAAAATTTCAAAGTATGAAGATCGTACGGACGAACTTGAAATGGAAATCGACGATTATCTAGTGAAAGTATCTGAAGGTAGATTGAGTACGGCGGCCTCTGAAGAGATTCGTGCAATCATGAGCATCACAAGTGACCTGGAAAGAACTGCTGATATTTTCATGAGAATGTCTAGAGAAATTAACAGAAAAAATAAGCACAATCTTACATTTACGGACGATCAGATCTCGAACATTCAGAAGATTTTCAGTTCTGTAGATGAGGCATTGACTGTCATGCATACAAATCTAAAGGCAGATTATTCTGAGGTAGAATTAGAAGATGCAATGTCAAAAGAGTCATCGATAAATAAATTGAAAAAGGAATTGAGTAAGCAGCACTGGAAGAGCGTCGAGGAAAATCACTATGACGTACAGACTGGAATTGTTTATAGAGATATCATCTTTGGATGTGAAAGAATCGGAGATCACATTATCAATGTGACTGAAAGTATTGTAGGTATTGAAGAACATGTGTCTGTATCGTAAGAGACGGTAATTCATAAAAAAGCCCGAATCATCTTAGAAGATTCGGGCTTTTTTGTTTTTACAGTAAACTAATCCTTTCTGACTTTACCGCTGCTACTCGTATCGACATATACTTTGTCTGGATTTCCTCGATAATAGACTTTGCCGCTACTGCTTGCTCTTCCATCAATTAGACCGTGAACAGTTATTTCTGCTTTGCCTGAGCTACTAACTTTCACATCTGCTTCCTCACTGTCCATGTCGTATGCGGATAGTCTTCCTGAACTGCTAATGTCGATGTCTTGAAATTTGGCCTTCCCTGAAAGAACAACATCAGCACTGCTAGAAATTCTGACATCCAATTTTCTAACGTTGAGTATTAAGTCTGCTCTACCAGAACTGCTAGCTCGAATTTCAAAATTTTCTGTGGCTATTTCGTCTGATCCAATGACCGAACCAGAAGAGCTTACGGAAACGGACTCTAATTTTCCTGAATAGGTGAGGTCAATCTCAACGTTTTTGGAAAAGTAATTACCTCTTTTCATTCGGATGTATAATGTGGATCCTTCAACTTCAGTTTCGACACGGTCAGCGTCTACGCCACGAGTCTCTATTTTGGCCTCATTAGTATTGCCTTTTTTCATTCTTACCGATATGGATTCGCTTACTTTGACTTCGTTAAATGAGTCAAGTTTTCTTGTTTCACTGGTTTGAGCTTGAACCACTAAGAAGCTTGCTAGAAGGATACCCAAACAGGTTATTGCTTTTTTCATGAGATTGTAAATTTTTGATTGTTTCCTATAAGGACTAGTAGTTAACAAAAAGGTTGCAAGAAAATTAATTGTACCTACATATAGTCATCCAAAATGTATGCATGCATAATAATATTATTATATATTTGGAGCTTCACTCAAACTCTTAATTATGATAAAAACCAATACTCGAAAATCCCTGTATATGGGGATTGCTTTCTTATTTTTTAGTATTGGTGCTGTAGCGCAGACAACCACTTCGTGGATTACAGGTCGAGTGCAAGGTACCGATGGAGCGGATCTGGTAGGATCCACGGTTATTGCTATACATGTACCTACTGGTACAAAGTATGGTGTGTCAACTAGACTGGATGGAGGATATGATATTCCTAATGCCAAAATTGGAGGACCTTATTCAGTAGAAGTCTCTTTCGTTGGCTTTAAAAGTCAAAAAGTAGAAGGAATATTTTTGACCCTAGGTCAAAAGCAAAGACTTGACTTTGTGTTGCTGGAAGATGCAACGACTATTCAAGAAGTAGTTATTACTGCAAATCGTGATGATGTGATGAATAGTGAGCGTACAGGTGCTGAGACTACCATTAGTAATGATCAGCTAGTGTTATTGCCAACTATCTCCAGGTCTACACAGGATATTTTTAGGTTGACCCCTTCGAATGATGGCAACGGTTTTGCTGGTCGAAGTGACCATGACACGAACTTTTCCTTGGATGGCTCTATTTTCAATAACCCTTTTGGGCTTGATGCTGCTACCCCAGGTGGTCAAGCTGGTGCACAGCCTATCTCTCTCGATGCTATTGACCAGATACAGGTATCCGTAGCGCCGTTTGATGTTACCAAAGCAGGGTTTACTGGTGCTTCTGTTGATGCCGTAACCAAGAGCGGAACAAATACTTTAAAAGGAACGATATTTGGCTTCTACCGGAACCAAGCCATGACTGGGAAGAAGGTTGATGGAACTTCTATTGATGTGCCTGACTTGACTCAGTTTCAAGGTGGCTTTTCTTTAGGTGGACCAATTATCAAAAACAAACTCTTCTTCTTCGCCAATATGGAAATGGAGCGAAGAGAGGATTTAGGTCAAAATGTAGTTGCATCTAATAGCAATAATGCCGGTGAGAGTAATGTGGCGAGGGTATTAGAATCTGATCTTCAGGAAGTTCAACGCGCACTTTTAGATATAGGCTATGATCCAGGTGCTTATCAGGGATACACGCATAACACTGAGAATTTAAAAGCTATGCTGAAGATTGATTGGAATATCAATGACAAGCATAGTTTGACGGCTACTTATAATATGCTGGATGCAAACAGAGACTTACCTGCTCACCCAAATGCAATTATTAGAAGAGGGCCGGACAGAACAACCATGCAGTTTGAAAACTCTGGATATAATATTGAAAACAAGATTCAATCAGGAATGCTTGAATTAAACTCTATTTTTAATAATACAGTTTCAAATAAGCTGCAAGTAGGTATGACCATGTTTAGAGATGCGAGAGACCCAAAAAGCGCTCCATTTCCTGATCTGAATATTGCTAACAATACGATCAACTATATTGTGGCAGGTCATGAACCTTTTTCAATTCACAATAGATTGGATCAGAATGTAATCCAGATTACTAATAATGTGAATATTTTCAAAGGTGCGCATACGTTTACTGTAGGTGGGTCTTTTGAAAAATTTATGTTCGATAACTCATTCAACCTAGGCGTATATGGTGGAACTTTTGGACCAGCTTATGCTAGTGTTGATCAATTCCAAGATTCAATTGCTAGTGGATATATAGCTGGACAGATGGCAGCAGCAGAAGCTACCTTCAACTCTAACAATGCAGCTACGCCAGACACCGGAGGGTGGGCATTGGCAGAAACGAATGTTGGGCAGCTCTCGTTTTATGCTCAAGATGAATGGCAGGCCACTGATAACTTGGCACTAACTTTTGGTTTGAGAATGGATTTGCCTTTGTATTTCGATACGGAGGAAAAGATGCAGGAGAACTTAGATAGAAACTGCTGTTATGATCCTTCTATCCAATACTATGATGAAAATGGTGACCCTATCATGTTCAATTCACTAGAGTTTCCAGAGCAGAAGCCATTGTTCTCACCAAGATTTGGTTTCAACTGGGATGTGAATGGAGATAGAAATGTACAGGTAAGAGGGGGTACCGGGCTTTTTACTGGTAGATTTCCATTTGTTTGGATTGGAAACCAAGTAGCAAACCCGAATTTCTTCTTTTATACGGTTTCAAGAACTGACTTTAAATTCCCTCAGGTTTGGAAAACAAATTTGGGTGTTGATAAGAAACTAGGAGAAGGATTTACATTAAGCGCCGATTTGGTGTACTCAAAGGATATCAATGGCATCATGGTGAGAAATTATGGACTAATTCAGCCTAATGCTTCATTGCCAGGTCAGCCAGGCAGACAAGTCTATGGAGCAGGAGACAGAGCAACTGTATTCGGAGGAGCAACCAATGCCTATGTCTTGACTAACTCAGATGTTGGCCGTAGTGTGAATTTGTCTTTGGAGTTGAAAAAAAACTGGACAAGCGGATTGTATACCTCGCTAGCCTATAACTTCTTAGATTCAAAAGATGCTTCTTCTTTGGTAGGAGAGATTTCTAGTGATACTTATGATAGAAACCCTGCTATGAATAATGTGAATGCAGCTACAGCTACTCCGTCACTTTATGGTAACAAGCACAGAATCGTAGGTACTATCAATAAGAAGTTCACTTACGGAGGTGGTAAAACAGCTACAACAGTTTCATTCTTCATTGAATACGCTCAGGGTGGAAGATTCTCTTATACCTACGCAGGTGATATCAATAATGATGGTTCTGGTCTGAACGATTTGATTTATGTGCCTACTGACGGTGAGATTGATCAAATGCAATTCGATACTTTTTTTGCTACAGAAGCAGCTCAACGTGCAGGTTTAAAGTCATACATTGCTCAGGACGATTATCTAAGCCTAAGAAGAGGAAGGTATGCTGAAAAGTACAGTGCGTTAAGCCCTTGGTTCTCTACTTGGGACATGAGAGTGCTTCAAGATTTTTATATTGGCGAACAAACTTTGCAGTTAAGCTTAGATATTCTTAATATTGGAAACTTAATTTCAAATAAGTGGGGTGTGAAACGAGTACCGTTGAATACTTCGCCAATTGGAGTGGCAGGTTTTGATGGTACTACCGGAGAGCCAGTTTATTCATTTGATACAAGTGCCACAGAGACATTTGCTGATGATTTTGGATTAAGATCTAGATGGCAATTGCAACTGGGTGTAAGATATATATTTTAATAAAGACGCTTCATTGAGAAAAAGGTAGAGAGATTTACCTTGGAGAAAGCCCCCTAGCGGGGCTTTCTTTTTTTTAGTACTTTTGCGTTTTATTTCTTTGGCATGAAAAAAGTTGCATTTTTTACTCTGGGCTGCAAGCTCAATTTTTCTGAAACCTCTACTATTTCAAGGCTTTTCGAAGAAGAAGGTTATGAAAAAGTAGCGTTCGAAAATAAGCCTGACATTTTTGTTATCAATACTTGTTCTGTCACAGAGAATGCTGATAAAAAATGTCGTCAAATAGTAAAGAATGCCAAGAAGGTATCTCCAGAATCATTCGTGGTTATTATTGGTTGTTTTGCGCAATTAAAGCCAAAAGAAATCTCCGAAATTCCAGGTGTAGATGCTGTGCTTGGGGCGGCTGAGAAGTTTAAGCTACTAGAGCACCTTAAGAATTTCGAAAAGCAAAAAGAAGCCATTGTTTGCGCATCTGAAATATCTAACGCCACAGAGTTCAATAATGCCTATTCTATTGCTGATCGTACGAGAACCTTTCTCAAAGTACAAGATGGTTGTAATTATGGTTGTGCATTCTGCACCATACCATTAGCCAGAGGTAAGAGCCGTAGTGATAGTATCGAGAATATTTTGAAATCAGCCTATGAAATAGCTGAAACAGAAGTAAAGGAGGTGGTGTTGACTGGAGTCAATATTGGGGACTTTGGTGTACAAGGTGGAAGAAGAAAGGAACGATTTCTTGAGTTGGTAAAAGCTTTGGATGAGGTAGAGGGAATTGAACGATTTAGAATTTCTTCGATAGAACCCAACTTACTCAATAATCAGATCATTGAATTTGTAGCAGAAAGTAAACGTTTTGCTCCACATTTTCACATTCCATTGCAATCGGGAAGCAATAAGATACTCAAATTGATGAACAGAAGATATTTGAGAGAACTTTATGTAGAACGAGTGTCTAAGATCAAAGAAACGATGCCAAATGCTTGTATTGGCGTGGATGTGATTACCGGTTTTCCGGGTGAAACACATGAGGACTTTTTAGACACCTACAATTTTATAAATGAGCTGCCGGTGTCGTACCTGCACGTATTTACCTACTCCGAGCGGGCTAATACCAATGCTGTCGAAATGGATGGGGTAGTTCCTAAAAAGGAAAGAAATGAGCGCTCAAATATGCTTCGCATTCTTTCTGAAAAGAAGAAACGTGCGTTCTATGAATCTCAAATTGGAAATGAGTTTTCTGTGCTTTTGGAAAATGATGTAAAGGATGGATTTATGTATGGCTTTACTGAGAATTACCTTAAAGTAAAGCTGCCTTATCAGGAAGAGCTTGTTAACAAGATAAAATTAGTTAGTATGCAGGCCGTTGATGAAGACGGAACCATGAAGGCCATGGATACTGAGCTGGTTTGATTATAACGGCATGACCAAAAAATCAAACTTTAACTTGTCCCAAGCAAATTCTATCATTCCTGCGTCATCAACACTGAATGTCATTCTTTCACTTACTTCATTGTTTGTGGTGGGTTCGACCTCAAAGCGAAGAACATCTAGTGATTGATCATAATCATACGCTCCCCAGACTTCATATTTAGTATTCAGTATGACTGTCCACTTGTCCTTAGAGGGGATAGTATAGAGTGCATAGTTGCCTGCGAGCAACGTATCGCCATTGACTAAAA
The DNA here is from genome assembly GCF_965233835.1 of Reichenbachiella sp. Classification (GTDB taxonomy): domain Bacteria; phylum Bacteroidota; class Bacteroidia; order Cytophagales; family Cyclobacteriaceae; genus Reichenbachiella. The sequence goes on along the minus strand of NZ_OZ247585.1, from coordinate 3,178,357 downwards.
TATCTCCCGTGGCTGAAAGCACGGTGGCTTCATTTGCTCCAGTTCTCCAGATACGTTCATAAGGAACCAAATCACCCCAAATCGTTCGACCTTTTACTGCGGGTTGACTGTATGTAATAAAAACGTCGGTATCTCCAAGACTGGTGATTGCTCTCGCAGGAGGAGAGGGTCTTGAAGCACATTTTTTTTGATAGGATTCAAACTCCTTTAAATCGGAGGAGATAAATTTTGAGGGGTATTCAGGGCGATAACACCCACTCAGGGCAAGAGGAGTGAGGATAACTATGAGTTTCCACCAATTGCGCATGTTCATATTTGATAACCGTTCTTTCAATTTGCCAAATTAATATTTTCTTGAATCAAGTGTACGAGATACCTTAAAATATGTTCAAACATTTATTTCTATTGGTTGAATGATGAACCAACTGCACAATTATCGCACAACAGTTGTATCAAAACCGATCACGAATGAATGCTGTGATTTTACTTAACTATCAGTATGTCAGGTAGATATATGGTTAGGTATATTTTTTGTTAACAAATAGTTAACTATATCAAATAAAACTTGAAATTATGAGTATCATCGGAATTGAAATCCCAAGACTGGAAGAAGATCAGGACATCAGTGTTGAAGTTAAGATCAACGGAATCAAAAAACAGTACAGTTACCGTGTTGAGATATTCTATTGGGAGGAATGCCCTTTTCCTACTGAAGATAGAGTAGAGTGTATCAAAAACTTGGTGGCTAGTTATGACCAAGAATGGGACTTGGCACATATTGGAATACCCACAGATGAGTATATTCCGATTACATTTAGAAAAAAAAGGAAGTAGACTTTTGAAGCAATTCTAGAATTCTTATAATTGTTAAGATTTCAACTGGTTATGTCTTGGATATGAGTACATAACCTCAACTATATAACCACGTGTATGCGTGGTTTTTTTTGTGTTCTCTGTTTATCATATAATAAGTCCGTTCATCAGAATAGAGGTCTTCTTAGCGTGATAATGGTTATTTTAGTTTTATTAAAAAAACCATTAATCCATGCGAAATATCTTAACAATCCTAAGCTTAGTTTTATTTGCACATCTGATATGTGCCCAAGACATAGATATGTCATTAATGAAGGGCATGAAAATACGCAATATTGGTCCTGCAGGCATGAGTGGTCGGGTGACAGCCATCGATGCTGTTCATACTGACCCTGATATCATTTACATCGGTACAGCCTCAGGTGGCGTATGGAGATCCGAGGGCGGTGGCGTGACCTGGAGCCCTGTTTTTGAAAAGGAAGCCGTTGCTTCTGTAGGAGCACTAGCCATTGATCAATCGAATCCAGATGTGATTTGGATTGGAACAGGAGAAGGAAACCCTAGAAATAGCGCGACTAGCGGAGCGGGGGTGTATAGAACGCTCGATGGAGGAGTGTCCTGGCAGCTCATGGGACTGGAAGGAACAAGAAACATCCACAGAGTCATTATAGATCCTAGAAATTCTGATGTAGTCTATGTCGGAGCACAAGGCTCTGCATGGGGTGAAAGTAAGGATAGAGGAGTTTACAAAACCGTAGATGGTGGTAAAACCTGGAGAAAAATATTATATACCAATTCAAAAACGGGTATTGGAGAATTGATCATGGATCCAAATAATCCAAACAAACTGTTTGCAGCCATGTGGGAGTTTAGAAGATGGCCGTGGTTTTTTAAATCAGGAGGAGAGGGCTCTGCACTTCATGTGACCTACGATGGAGGTGAGTCCTGGAAGAAAATCACAAGCGACGATGGAATGCCTAAGGGCGAACTGGGTAGAATGGGATTGGCTATTTCAAAAAGCAATTCTAAGATTGTTTATGCTTTGGTGGAGTCAAAAAAGAATGCATTATATAAATCTGAGGATGGTGGTGTAAAATGGAAGAAGGTTCAGGACAAACAGGTTGGTGGCAGGCCATTCTACTATGCAGAGATAGCTGCAGATCCATTGAATGAGAATAGATTGTATAATATCTATTCTGAAGTAGGATTGAGCGAGGATGGAGGAAAGACATTCTCTACATTGTTGGGCTGGAATCCAACACGAGTGCACGGCGACTACCATGCCATATGGGTTCATCCCACAGACCCCTCTCTAGTTATTATAGGGAATGATGGAGGATTGGCGATATCAAGAGATCGAGCAAAGACCTTTCGTTTTGTAGAAAATTTGCCAGTTGGTCAGTTTTATCACATTTCCACAGATAATCAAGTGCCTTATAATATTTATGGTGGAATGCAGGATAATGGTTCGTGGATTGGGCCATCTAATTCATTAAGAAACGGAGGTATCAGAAATAGTTACTGGGATGAAATTGCTTTTGGTGATGGTTTTGATGTAGTGCCAGATCGATCCAATCCAAGATATGCCTTTGGTATGTGGCAAGGGGGTAATGTCCTGTATATTGATTTGGAAACGGGAGAGTCACAGTATATTAAACCTGTACATCCAGAAGGAAAGAACTTAAGGTTCAATTGGAATGCAGCCATTGCCCAAGACCCAATCAATCCAGATGTGATATACTACGGAAGTCAGTATGTGCACAAAAGCATTGATAAAGGGCAAAACTGGTCAATCATTTCTCCGGATCTGACTACTAATGACGCAGCTAAACAAAAAAGTAATGAAAGTGGTGGGTTGACCATGGATGCCTCAGGAGCAGAAAATTTCACCACGATTTTAGCCATTTCTCCATCACCAGTGGACGATCAGGTAATTTGGGTGTCTACAGACGATGGAAACATCCAATTGACCCAGGATGGAGGAGATACATGGACGAAACTTAATAGCAGAATTAAGGGCTTGAAATCTGGTGCCTGGATGCCCCAAGTGAAAGCATCTAAGTACAATGCCGGAGAGGCAGTGTTGGTAGTCAATGATTATAGAAGAGATGATTGGACGCCATGGTTGTATAGAACTAAAGATTATGGAAAAAGCTGGGAAAGATTGATTGATGAGCAAGATGTATCCGGCTATGTGTTGAGTTTTGTTCAGGATCCGGTGGAGCCCAACCTGATGTTTGCTGGTACAGAGTTTGGATTATATGTGTCATTCAATGCTGGGCAATCATGGAACCAATGGAAGGAAGGTTATCCAACTGTTTCCACCTATGATCTTGATATTCAAGAGGAATTTGGCGATTTAGTTATAGGCACGTTTGGCCGTTCTATTTGGGTGTTGGATGATATCCGCCCATTGAGAGACTTGGCTAAGCAGGGATCTTCGTTGCTGGACAAGAACCTATATGTGTACGAAGCAGCGGACGCTTACCTGTGGAGTAGAAAAGAGGCGGCAGGTACAAGATTCCAGGGAGATGCTATTTATAAGGGAGATGACAAAGCAAATGGTGCACTATTGACTTACTCCTTGAAGAAAACCTCAAAACAGGATACTACAATCAAATCTGATACGGTATGGGTAAAGGTGTTTGATGCTGCTAACAATGAAATTAGAAAAGCATATACTATCGGAAAACAGGGGATGAATCGCTACAATTGGGACATGTGCCAAAAAGGTTATCGTTCGACATCAATGGCAAAACCAGAGAAGGAAATACAGGATGTTTCTGGTCGTTGGGTGCTTCCAGGTGAGTACAATGTTCAATTTAAGTTTGGTAATGATTCTATGATGACTAGTGTCACCATCAAGAAAGATCCTCGGATTGATATTGCAGAAGCTATGATGACTAAGAATGCCCAGACTTTAGATCAGATCAATAAATATCTGATGCTGGCAACTACAGCGATTGATCAGCTCAATGAAGCGAAGAAGACGATTGATTTAACATTGGCTGCTATGAAAAGACAAAACGTGACTAATGATGAAGTTGCTAAAAGTGCTAAAGAGTTGAAAGAGAAAATCAAATCACTCAAAGAGTTGGTGAATGATAAGGAAGATCTACAAGGGTTTATAGACGGGGGTAAGCTGATATCAGGACAGCTTTGGAAAGCTAGTTTTTACTCTCAGCTTTACAGTACGAACAACTCGTCACAGGAGCTGGTGGCCAACCAGCTAAAAACACAATTGGATGGGGTGCTGACTCAAACCAATAGTTTTTTTGAGAAAGAGTGGGCAGGTTTTGAAAAAGAAGTTGATGCATTGAATTTGAGTTTGTTTCAACCTTATGAGAAGCTGGAGATAGAATAGGGTCTACTGTCAAATCCAACCATTATCATTTTATATGGTATAATCAGTAGTATACCTAAAGGTTTAGATTTGATTGTTCAAATTATCTCTTGGGAAGGATTATATTTAAAGCTGAATTGAGCTGATTTTTATCCTTTGGCTTAGTTTTTGGCTAACATACGATTATGAAACAACTACTTATACTATTTGTAAGTTTAATGATGATGGGGCCCACTGATCCTGCTTTTAAAGTAGGAGAAACTGCTCCCGACATTGCCTTACCCAATATGAACGGCGAAATCATAAAGTTGTCTTCTCTAAGAGGTCAGATGGTATTTATTGACTTTTGGGCTTCTTGGTGTAAGCCATGTCGCAAAGAAAACCCGCAGATTGTAGCTGATTATCTGAAGTACAAGGATGAAGAGTTCGAAAACGGTACTGGTTTTACCGTATATGGTGTTTCACTTGACAAAAAAAAAGAAGCCTGGCAGAAAGCCATCACGAAGGATAGTTTGATTTGGGATACGCATGTGAGTGACTTGAAGGGGTGGAAAAATGAAGCAGCTGTGGCTTATGGCATTTCCAGTGTGCCCATGAGTTATTTGATCGATGGGGACGGTGTGATCGTAGCAGTCAACCCAAGAGGGGATAAACTCGAAAAGGCACTTAAAAAGAACCGGAAATCCGAATCCTGGTTTAAGTCCCTTTTCGATAACTGAACTTGGTAGCGCTTAAAGGTTTGCTTTGGCGCGGGCGGTTAAATCTTTTAATGATTGAATGGCCCTTGCTTTGTCTTCATCTGGGAAAGCACTAGCTGTACACTCAAAATTCTCTGAAGCATCTTCGAACGAGTCATACTCTACACCGTCTACTACAAAAGTACAATCGTCATCTGATCCAGATGAGCAGCAAACAGAATACTCGACTTCACAAACTTCATCTTTTTCGCATGATTCATCGTCATCATCGCTACATGCTCCGAGCGTAAATACAGAAGCAAGCATCGCATATAAAAATATATTGTGTTTCATATTATTGGTTTTAAAGTTCTATTTAATCTCTTATTAAATGTAATGATCAATTCACTATTTTATTGCTTTGAAAGCTAAAATTATAGATTTTCAGCACCTGTTTCAAAACTGAAAGCTTTGGGCTGAAATCTGAATTGTAAAACTTTTTCCTGAGTTTTTACTTTGGTTTTCATGTCATCTCTAGCTTTTGGACTGTCAATTTTGGTTTTGTATTCTCCTTGATGACCAGTGGCTTTAACTCGGATCATTTTTTTCTTTTTGGTTTCTGAGTTGTCATCTAAGCTTGAAGCTTTTTTTCTTCCCATTACTTGGCCTAGGTTAACACCAACATGGTAATGGTAATCTTCATTAAACTTTTGCATACCCAAAATGTCGATATCAAAAAGACTGCTAACAACATAAGTTCTTGGAACATAGACTGCATCTTTAAACAAGAACATGTGAGTGTCGATTGTCTTAAAACTGAGAGTATCTAAGTTATCAATTTTTGGTATATCATTAGCTAATATTTGCACAGGTGGGTAATGATAGATTCCCCCATCATGAAATTTCAAGTCACAGGTCATTCTCATGTCATCATATACAATTGAATCACCAATCATGACCATTCTTAAGAAGAAATTATCTGAGGACACGATTCCATTCAACTGCTCATAGGTCATTTCTTTTTGATCGAAATTTTTCATTTCTTTCATCAACCTTCTGACATCTAATTCTACGATATTGCTTTTCATTTCAATTTCCATTTCATCCTCTGGCTTCATGTGAACCTGCATAGATGAAATAATCTCCCCTCCAAACCCCATGAAATCCAGTTGATCCACAGTATAAACGGAATCATTGACATTATAGAGTGCAGAAATGTCCTTCAGTATGGCATCTTCATACTTCATATCAGTGATGGCCAACTTGCCTTTCACTTCATTGTTGGACATATTCATTTCCAGTTTGGTTGATAGGTTGTTGATCGTAGCCGTCTTACCATATATTGTTTGCCCAACTTTCACTGTACTTTTAATGAGTTGATTCGCATCATTGATATCGTATACAGTCTCAATGTCTTTTACGGTCGTATCATCATATTTAAAACTTTTCACAAAAGCCTGACCGGTAACTTCATAATTCCAATTGGTAGGTTCTTCGATTTCTCTGGAAGAAGGGGTGTCCTGGGCTTCGTCTTCCGAAGCAAACGCTCCTAATATTTTGTTATCCAAATCACCCAGCTTGTATGTGCCGTCTACTTTTAGAGTACCTGGTTTGTTTCGTAATGCTGTATTGATTGCATTTTCTATGGTCGTAGTGATATCAAACGAAATACCCTGATAGCCGCCTTTAAACCCATCGATAGAAATATGATGCTCTTTCTTTGTAATCCTTCCGCTGAGATTTTTCACATTCATTAGTGTATCCTTCATATCCAGATTGATACGCTCAAGGGTGAGGTCTAAATTGGTATTGTCATATAGAATCGTCTCTATGTCTTCATCTGCCATTTTTTCAATGTCAAGCTTACCCTTGGACTGGATAGATGCTTTTAGAAGGCCATTCATATCATTGACAAGCGTATCTGAAGTGAATCTTTTTGCCTTATTGAGGTTTAGATTTAGTTGCGTATTGGTTGCAAAGGTTAGATGCTTCATTTTTTCAATTGTAGCACTGCCGTGGATTGATGCTTCAGTCGTGGCCAAATGGAAGTTGGGAATATTGATGTCCATCGATTCTGGCTGCATTACATCTCCGGAAAAATTCATCTCAAGGTTGTTTTTGGCTAAATCAACCTTATAGTCAGGGAGAGAAGCGCTCACATCAGATACTCGAATCGTGCGATTGGCATAAGCGATTTCACCAGACAGAGCTTTCAGATTTATCGCATCTTTCATAAGAAGGTCAAACTGCTGGAAGTTAATTTTTGCAGTTGTATTTGAGAGCGCGTCAGCAACAAATTGATTATCTACTGAATCAGGAGCAATGCCTTTGGTGGCTAGTTGCACTTTGATCTGACCACCTGCCTTTTGAGCGAGAGAGTCAGGTATTATTTTATTTGAAGCATCAAAATCTAAATCCAGGCCGGCTTTGAGGTCGTATTTGAGTTGATCAAGGTTACTGAATTTGCCGCTTAGATTGATTTGGCTTCCACTAATATTTGCTTTGAGTTGAGATAAATTGATGGCCGTTGTCGAGTTGTTGTTTTTAGCACCGTTGGTTATGGAGGTTTGAATTCCGATGTTGTAGACGAGAGGGTAGTTCTCATATTTCAAACTTCCTTGGTCATAATTCAAAGTGACCTCATAGTGAGGTAAATCCTCTTCACCTACAATTCCTCTAATGGAAGAATTGATGTCAAGACTTCCGGCAATTTGAGAGACTCCATTGGCTTTGAGCATTCCATCGGGTGCGTATTTGGTGAGTTTGGCAAGACTTGGCGCCTTTATGGTTGTATTCAAATCGGCATATGTCTGTTCACCTAAAATCACCTTTCCGTTACTGGTAATTTTTATTTCTTCTGTTTGTAAGACCAAAGAGGCAATTTCTAGGGTATCAGATTTAAAAGTGAGATTAATCCCCAAGTCAGCCTTTTCCATGCGATCCATGGGCGTATCTTTCACAAAGACATCTGAGATCACTAAATTGCCATTGAAATGAGCGTAAGTTTTAGGGTCTTTGAGTTTGACCGCTCCATTGATTTCTGGAATGTAGGCTTTGGTCTCGATACCTTGTTGCTCATCTTTATACAGCAGCGTGAAACTGCTCAGTCGAATGCCTTCGGCGGTCAGGTCTAATGGTTCTCCTTCCACCACTTCTTCTTCCACAGCAACCGTATCCGAGGTCATTAGAAAATCAAAATTGGTGCCGCCTAGTGAGTCGATTTCATATTTCACAAATGCTCCTTCTAACTCTACTTTTCTAATTGTGAAAATGTCATTCAGGAGATCTCTGGTATTTACGCTTACATACAGGTTGTTTACCCTAACCAAGGTGTCTATACTTTGTATTTCGTTCTTTTCATTCCACTGATAAGCTCCGAGCCAGAGCCCTTTGAATTGTATGCTTGCCAAAGGAAAATCTGTGATCAATGAAAAGTTGACATCCTGTGTGGCCATCGGAGCATCAAAGGTCTCACTTAATTCATTCAATGCGTATTTGGTGATTCGGTCTTGCAACAACCATCCAGTGACTACAAGCGAGAATAACAAAATAATAAATGTGAGTAAACTGATCTTTAGAACTTTTAGAAATCGATTCATGAAGTCTGTCGTGTTGGTTGTTGAAATTATACTTCAATTTAATTCGAATTCAATAAACGAACCGAAACTCAAAGAAATATTCTTGTTAATTAATTAATCGCAGACCGTAATGTCTGCCGTTGGATAAAGAAATGATATGGCAGGGCTCAAATAGGGGATGTCTAAATTCAGTCCTCGAACGATCAACAAACAACCTAAAGTAAAGATGAAAATGGTAGATAGCTTGTTTAAACTGATGAATGATAGCTTTCGAATAGCCCTTCCTGAAATAGCCATAAAGAGCATAGCTGGAAAAGTACCCAACCCAAAAACAATCATGTATTTGGTGCCTTCGAGGAAGCTGGCCGTTGCGAGAGCACCTGCCACTGCAGCATAAACCAAACCACAGGGAAGAAAACCGTTTAAAATACCTAATAGGAAAGTGCCAGATAGCTTGTTGGTACGCAACCACTTAGATAGTGTTTTTTTAAGTCCTTGTGCCAATCTGTGCATCGGCTGATAGACCTTTCCTCTAATAGAACTAGAAACTGCCAAGGCGACCATAATCATGAATAATCCCATACCTATAGAAAAGGCCTGTTGATAACCCCCAAAAGTCACTAACTCTCCCAAAAGGCCAAACAGTAACCCAATCAAGGCGTAAGTAAAAACTCTGCCAATGTTGTATAATATTCGACTGATTAAGAATTTGGATAGAGATGATTGACCGGAGAGTGCTAAGGCAATTGGTCCACACATCACCACACAGTGCAGGCTTCCCACAAATCCAAGAAACAAGGCAGTCCAGTGCATTACAAGACTATTTTTTGTTCGAAGAAGTATTCTTTGTCCTTACTTTTCCAGTTGAGTTTGGTTTTCCATAAACCGGAGCCTAAGAGAGAAACTGGAAAAGTTTGACGGTATTGGTGATCCAGTTTGATTTCTATTTTCTTGTCGGATTTGTAGTCCGACGGTCTGAAAAAGTGAATTTCTCCATCTTTCATTTGATCAGCTACTTCACTAGGAAAGCTCAGCACAATTTGATTACCATCTTTCTTAACCATTGGTTTGTTACGAAGACTTTCATAGTTTCTAATCCTATTCATTTGATCCTCGTAGGCCAACTCCTCTTCGTAATAATTTACTGCCACAAGATTTACATCATGCTGCATGGATATGGAAACCATGGTGATAATTATCCCTGCAAATATTACAAACGCCAACACTATACTCTTTCCCCAATTCATCGTTTCATTTTTACAGGCCCTAAAAATTTGGTGTCAATCTCATCAATTTTTTCACCTTTTCTGAATACTCCAATGTCTACACTGGATTTTGTTTTTATGATATGGGTTGTTGGCATTTTTATAAAAAAGACGCCTTCATATTTGTCATTTGCTGGGATCACGATTTCCTGCGTACCTACTCTGTCAATATGTGCGCCTTCTAGGTTGAGCACTTTAAGTTCGAGCTTCATTTCTTCAAAAGTCTTATTGACAAACTGAATATTGTAGAGATTCGATATTTGTCCATCGTCTGTTTTCTGGTAGAGTGTTCCAGGTACTTTCAGTACAGTAATTTCTACATCAGATCTAGATATCAACATGAATGATAAAAATACCATCATAGCTACAAGCACCACTGAGTAGCCAGCTACACGAGGTGTGAAAAGCTTCTTCTGACCGGTTTCTATTGCTGTATGCGAGGACAATCTAATAAGCCCTTTAGGCTTGCTTATTTTGGTCATCACATCATCGCATGCATCCATACAAGCTGTACAATTCACGCATTCCAATTGGGTGCCATTTCGAATGTCGATACCGGTAGGGCAGACATGAACACAAAGCTTGCAGTCAATGCAATCTCCGGCCTCAGCATTTTGTTCATTCTTTTTTAGTTTGGTTCTTGGTTCGCCTCTTAGCCAGTCGTACATCACAGCCATGGTGTCCTTTACGATAAGGACACTTTGCAATCGTCCATAAGGACAAACGGCTACACAAGCTTGCTCTCTAAAGTAAGCAAACACCCAATAGAAAATTCCTGTAAAGGCAACCAATCCAATAAAACCACTCATGTGTGCAGCAGGAGGTTGGGTTACGATTTCTTGTACTTCTTCAATGCCAATCAGGTAGGCCATCACCGTATGAGAAATCAAAATAGAAAACGCCAGGTATATGAAATGCTTTAGAGATTTTTTCCAGATTTTAGACGCATTCCAGGGCGCTGCATTCAACTTCCGCTGCTGATTAGCATCTCCTTCAATCCAGTATTCAATTTTTCGAAATACCATTTCCATGAAGAGTGTTTGTGGACAAGCCCACCCACACCATACGCGACCAAAGGCCACGGTAAACAAAATGATGAATACAAAAAATATTACGGCAAGAAGCGCCAATAAAAAGAAATCCTGGGGCCAGAATGCCTGCCCCAGGATTACAAATTTTCGTTCAAATATATTGAGTAAGAGCAGTGGGTGCCCATCAATACTGATAAACGGACCACTGAATAAAAGACCAAGTAAAATGATAGTAACAAGTATGCGATAGTTGTGATAATTCCCTTTAGGTTTTTTAGGGTATACCCATACTCTCTTACCTTCCTCGTCTACGGTCGATATCGTATCTCGATATTCTTCCTCAAACTCATAATGGTTGTCCATTTTGCTTATTCAGTTGCTGTCTCCTCTTGCTCTGCTACTTCTATGGCTTCCTCCTTATACAACTCTCCCTGCGGAGCCTTTGCGTTAGCAGGGTTTGTTCCTTTCAATGTTTCAATATAAGAAGCCACGTCATTCATTTTAGTAGGAGAGAGTACATCACCCCAGGCAATCATTCCTTTATCTGGAACTCCATTTTTGATCGTGTTATAAATGTCCTGAATGCTTCCTCCATGTAGCCAATATTCATCGGTTAGATTCGGGCCAATTCCACCTTCGCCAGCAGCTTTATGACACGCAACACAATTACGTTCATAGACAGTTTTACCACTAGCCAATACAGCAGGGTCGTCAGAGAACACAATATTGGATTCGTCGATGGAACTTCCTGCTTCAGACTCACTCATATTGGCTTGGGCTTCTGCCATGGCAATTTCATACTCTTGCGTCTGGAGTGGTAGAGAACCGCTAACATGATACATGAACATATAAACGACCGCAAATACAATCGACGCATAGAACATGTACTTCCACCATGGTGGTAAATGGTTGTCTAACTCTTTAATGCCATCATAATCATGATCGAGTTCAATGGTTGCCTCTTTTTCAATCGGGACAGCATCAGTTAGTCCTGCATAGAACGTAGACCAGGCGCTAGGTTCCTCGACATATTCCACACCCTTTTCTTTAGCTTTTCGCATGGCGTCTTCTCTCACCATCACTTGTAGAATCACTAATAGGTAGAAGGCCACCAGTAACACGAGTAGCATGACAATCAATACGAGCACAATCATTAATTCAGTGGTGTTCAAAGAAAAGCTCATAATTTCAGATTCCGCTTGCGCAAATGCCATTGGGCCTGTAAGGAGCAACATCAAACAAACTCCTAGTCTTTTTGTGTATGTTTTAAATTGATTCATTTGCTTAAGTTTTGGGGGTTTTATTGATCGGAAGATTCTTCATTTCATCTATGTATGAATTGTTTACGCCTTTGAATACCCACCAGAGTAATGCAACGAAAAAGATGAAAAAGATAGATAGTGAAATAATTGGCCATATAGCTACATTATTTACCTGTTCGAAATAGTATTTAAACATAATAACCTCCTTTTATTCTTTTACAGTTATGTCCTTTCCTAATCGCTGTAAATAGGCGATTAACGCAATAATTTCCGCATCTCCTGAAATCTCTACATCCTCAGCTGCAAGATTGTCTGTTATGGTCTTTGCTTGAGCCTCTAATTCCCCATTAGCTACTTCCTCATAACCATCAGGGTATGGCACGCCTACTGTTCTCAAGGCATTGATTTTTCCTGCCGTCAAATCCTTGTCGATCATTTGCTCGAACAACCAAGGATAAGGTGGCATGATAGAGCCCTCTGATACCTGAGCAGGATCGAGCATATGATAGAAGTGCCACGAATCTGATTTCTTCAGTTTGCCTACGCCTTCGCGAGCCAAATCTGGACCTGTTCGTTTGGACCCCCAAAGGAATGGATGGTCATAAACAAATTCACCCGCTTTAGAGTATTCGCCATAGCGTTCTGTTTCTGATCTAAATGGTCTAATCATTTGTGAGTGGCAATTGTTACAACCTTCCCTGATGTAGATATCTCGTCCGTGTACCTCTAATGGAGTGTAAGGCTTTACAGAGGCAATGGTTGGTACATTTGATTTAATCAAGAAGGTAGGCACCATCTCGATAACTCCTCCAATAAGGATAGCTACTAAAGAAAGTGTGGTAAAAATGACTGGCTTTCTTTCTAGTATACTGTGCCAATGACCACCAGTGATCTCTTTCTTTTCTAATGCGGGGGCCTCAGCCTCTTCATCACTTACGAAAGATCCTATTCCAGCTGTTTTGATCAAGTTGTAGATCATGATGAGTACACCAATCAAATACAAACTACCACCGACTGCTCTCAGCATGTACATCGGTAAAATTTGAACTACTGTTTCCAGAAAGTTTTTGTATACTAAGAACCCTTCCGCATCGAATTGTTTCCACATAGAGGCTTGTGTGATTCCTGCAACATAAAGTGGGAGTGCATAGAAAATGATACCTAATGTGCCTAACCAAAAGTGAGTGTTGGCTAAACTCTTTGAAAACAATTCGGTCTTCCACATTTTTGGAACGAGCCAGTAGAACATACCGAAAATGATAAACCCGTTCCAGCCTAAGCCGCCAACATGAACGTGAGCTACAATCCAATCTGTATAGTGTGCAATGGCACTAACGTTTTTCAGCGATAACATGGGGCCTTCGAAAGTGGCCATACCGTAGGCGGTTACCGCTACCACCATGAATTTCAAAACAGGATCTTCTCTAACTCTATCCCAAGCTCCTCTAAGCGTCAATAGACCGTTTAACATGCCCCCCCAGGATGGTGCAATCAGCATGATAGAGAATACTACTCCTAAAGACTGTGCCCAATCAGGTAATGAAGTATAAAGTAAATGGTGAGGCCCTGCCCAGATGTAAATAAAAATCAATGACCAAAAGTGAATAATCGATAGGCGATAGGAGTAAACCGGTCTATTGGCTGCCTTTGGAAGGTAATAGTACATGATTCCCAAAAACGGAGTAGTAAGGAAGAATGCCACGGCATTGTGACCATACCACCACTGTACCAGCGCATCTTGTACACCTGCATACCATGAGTAACTTTTCATAAAGGTTACCGGAATCTCCATTGAGTTTACAATATGGAGTACAGCTACAGTGACGAACGTGGCGATATAAAACCAAATAGCCACATACATGTGGCGCTCTCGTCTCTTGATGATCGTACCAATCATGTTGATACCAAACACTACCCAAATCAATGTGATGGCAATGTCAATAGGCCATTCAAGTTCAGCGTATTCTTTACTGGTTGTAAATCCCATCGGAAGGGTGATGGCTGCAGCTAGAATGATCAATTGCCATCCCCAGAAATGAATCCAAGAGAGCATGTCATTGAACATTCGAGTTTTGAGCAATCGCTGCATCGAATAGTAGACTCCTGCAAACATGGCATTACCTACAAATGCAAAAATCACCGCATTGGTATGCAACGGCCTGACTCTACCGAAAGTAGTGTATTGCAAGTCGAAATTGAAGGCTGGATAAAACAACTGAATGGCTGCAGTAAGTCCTGCCAACATAGCTACCACTCCAAAAACAATGGAGGCAATAGTAAAGTACTTGACAATTTTATTGTCGTAACTGAATTTTTCTAGTTCCATATGAGGCAATTGATTTTATAATTTGAGGACTAAATTAGGTTACTATTTCAGGTCTGTAAATTTTTTAAATCATTCAAAAACATGATTAAAATCATGTACAATTATTTCGTTAATTCATTTGTTGAAAAAGCTTAATTACAAGCTCTTCAAGATGGTTTTACTTATTTTTTATTCTTGAACCAATAGATGATAGGTCCAAGAATAGGCAGTAAAATAACAACAGCGAACCAGATGACTTTCTGGTCGTTTTTAAGATTACTTTTTGCCACAGAAACTAGTGCCCAAATGGCAAATGCTGCGGCTACAACAGCTATTAATGTTCCGTTCATGGTTGTATTATTTTTCGTGGATTGTCATCATTGGTTTGTCGGTTTTGGATGCCATAGCTCTGGTGTGACTTTTATTAATCAATCGATCTAGCACAGAATGATTCTTAGGTAACATAAAAAGCATATCTAAGTGTAGGTCTTTGATGGCTTCCATTAAAATTTCTTCAAGCTTGCGATTATCAGTGAAAGTGTGATAAGATTGTTTTAGACCATTAAAATAATTAGAAATACTCAATTTAATGTCATCATATACAAAAAGCTTGTGCTGTTTTGAGGTCACATTTAAAAAACACAATTGGGAGAAATTCACCGTGGCAAAATCCCGTAGGGGTTCTAATATTGCTGGGTTGTCAAAGTCTGAATAGTCTATGGCCACTCCAAGTTTTTTGAAATTGCCAGCATGACAGTTTTCTGGAATTACGAGCACAGGAATTTTAGCTCTATCGATCATATCCATGCTATTGCTTCCTAAGAAATTAGTGAGCCAGCCGTGCTGCGATTTAGTTCCAGTGACAATGAGATCACATTCGTTCTGAACGGTGCAACTATATATAGCATTGTGAAGTGGAGCATTGTACTTGGAGTTAGTCACTTCTATATCCTGAACATCGTTAGATGAAATTAGTATGTCAAATTGTTCATCTAGTTGTTCATGATATTCTTGAAGTAGCGGTTGAATGATAGATGCAGCACCTACCGCCTCTGCATGCATGTGAGGCACATGGGTAACTGACACTACCTGAATCGAGGCTCCTGCTTTTTTTGCTAATAGTAGCGCTGTTCGAAAGGCATTTTCTGCACAAGGGGAGTAGTCCATTGGGACCAGTATTTTATTAATCTTCATTACTTGCTATTTAATACTACATGTCCAAACAGGGATAGTGGCATGGTTGACAACATCTTCTGCAACACTACCGACAAAAAAGTGTACCAGGCCCTTATGACTATGAGTGCTCATGCCGATCATGCTTGCTTTCAGTTGCCAGCTGAAAGAAAGAATTCCCTCTTCCGGTTTGAAGGCTTTGGCAATATGTACTTCATAATTTTCGAGATCATTTTTTCTGGCAATTGTCTCTAATCTTTCTTTACCCAAATCATCATTTACAGAATTGTAAGGAGTATCCACCCATACCAGATGAAGCTTTGCCTCTAACACTTTTCTAAACCCATCGAATGATTTGAGTATTTTATGGTGTGTTTCGTCTAAGTCCGTAGCGAACACTACATCTTGAATGGAATTGATATCACATTTTTCATGAATGGCAATTACCGGGCAGTGAGCATTCCTTACGATTTTTTCCGTATTGGATCCTACGAGCAGCTCCTTCAAGCCAGTTGCGCCTTTTGTGCCCATTACAATCAAATCGGCATCAAGTTCTTCGATCTGACCAGTTATTCCGTCATAGGCATTTCCCATAAGAATGACCTGATTAATGTTTTCTGTTCCTTCATAAGCCTGCAGAACAGTTTTCATTCTTTCATTGGTCTTTTTGATGAGCTCCAGAGTAAATATCTTATCCATTTGTTCATCAGCTTCTATTTCTCCAGTCACATTAAATGTAGTGGCTAGTGGATACTCAATCACATGAATAAGTTTAATCTCAGCATTTGTCTTATGGCTGAGCTGAATGGCAAAGTCCAATGCTGCCTCGGCATATGGACTAAAATCGTATGGTACTGCAATAGTTTGCATGACTTAAAGGTTTGATTAATTTAAAATAACAGTACTAAGGTATAAGACTGTGTTTGAGTCTCATCTGAGTTATGGCAATCCAAATAGTGATTTAGATCATGTCTAAATCGTCAGACTAAACTTATTAGACTTTTCTGATTCATTCCATAGATAAATGTCCAGCGCCATGCAGGCATTTCTGACGAATGGTCTTCCTTTTTTGGTTATACTGATGTGACCTAGTTCAAATGTTACTAAACCATCTGATATCATTTCTTCAAGTCTAATGGCCACCTCATCGAACAACTGAGCATTTATGTCCAATAGATCCCAATGGGTTTCGAAGTGGCACATAAGGTTGGTGATATGCCTCCTTACAAAGGCTTCTTGCTCGGTCAAAATGTGTGTTTTGATAATTGGAAACTCTTGGTTTTCAATGGCTTTTTTGTACACCTCTACTTTTTTCTCATTTTGACCATACCCAAGCCAGGAATCTCCTATGGCCGAAACTCCTAGCCCTACAGATAGCATACTGTGGTTGGTAGTGTATCCCATAAAGTTTCGGTGCATACTTCTGTTATTGGCTGCTAGGCATAGCGAATCATTGGGTAGTGCGAAGTGATCCATGCCCAATTCTTTATATCCTATGTCGAGAAGTAAGTGTTTACCTAACTCGTATAATTTCCTTTTTTCGTCATTGTTAGGTAGGTCTTTTTCGGTGAACATGCGCTGGCCTGGTTTGACCCAAGGAACGTGTGCATAGCTATAAAATGCAATGCGATCCGGTAGTAATTTTTGAACCTTTTCAAACGTGTCTTGTATGCTGTTTTGAGTTTGTAGGGGGAGACCGTAGATCAGGTCGAAGTTGATGGATTCATAGCCAATAGTTCTTGCTTGATCGACTACTTTTTTTACCTGTTCATAAGTTTGAACTCGATTGATGATGTGTTGTACTTTTGGGTCAAAGTCCTGTATGCCAAAACTCACGCGACGAAAACCTTGATTGTAAAGAGCCCTTAAGTGCTCTTCTGTTGTATTATTAGGATGTGCTTCAAAACCAAACTCGGCATCTTCTCTGATAATGGATGTTTGCCGTATTCCTTCAATTAATCTCACCAAGTTTTCTGGGCTAAAGAAGGTAGGTGTACCTCCACCAAGGTGTATTTCTGTTATTTCAGGTACATCCTCAAATAGTGCTATGTATAATTTCCATTCCTTTAATACGGTGTCTATGTATGGTTTTTCAACGGCATGATTGATGGTGATTCTGGTTGTGCATCCACAATAGGTGCATAGACTCTCACAAAAG
The DNA here is from genome assembly GCF_965233835.1 of Reichenbachiella sp. Taxonomy (GTDB): domain Bacteria; phylum Bacteroidota; class Bacteroidia; order Cytophagales; family Cyclobacteriaceae; genus Reichenbachiella. The sequence goes on along the minus strand of NZ_OZ247585.1, from coordinate 3,160,752 downwards.
GGTAGGTGAATATAGAGACTGATACCTTTATCATTATTAGTCAGATTAAAGGCATTTTTAATTTGTGATTTCCAACCAACCATATCGAGGCTTTCTTTCCAGAAAGGTACAGTAGGATAACTCGTATATCTAGGGCCAGGAATATTGTATTTATGAATAAGTGAAGTTGCCATGTTTGATTATTATTTAATAGCAAATCAACAGGAGTCCGTTTGGACTTCTAAAGGACTCCATCACTTCAAAACATGATCTGTGTCATCTATTTTTTGGATGTGACAGATGATTTTGGTTTATCATCATATAAAATTCTCATGGCAGGAGAGTCGGTGTCTTCATACTGATCTGATTTTACTGACCAGATAAACAGCGCAAGAAATACCAGAGCAATTACAAGACTAACGACAATAAGTATGACTAGAATTTTCACGCCTTCAATTTTAACTTATAGCCCAAATATTTAACTCCTAAAGTTGACAACGCCACAACGGAAATACTGCTAATTGGCATCAAAATAGCTGCAATCACCGGAGTGATGAAGCCTGCTACAGCAAGGGACAATCCTGCAATGTTGTAAACAAATGAAACAATAAATCCTGACAAAATAATTCTTTTTGACAAACTGATTAGAGATAGAAATTTTGGTAGCTCGGTGAGTTTGTTCCCAAGCATAATGATGTCGCTGGCAGGTGTAAAACTCGACATATTCTCAGCAACGGATAAACCGACAAAGCTGCGTTTCAAAGCTCCGGCATCATTGAGGCCATCACCAATCATCATCGTTTTTTGTTCCTTTTCAAACGATTCAATTGCAAATAGTTTATTCTCAGGTGTTTGATTAAAATTGATTTCAGTTCCTTTAGGAAATATTTCGACAAGACTTTTTCGCTCAGCCTCATTGTCACCTGACAACACTGCAAGATTAAATGTTTTGCTTAGTTGATCAATCATAGACGATAAACCAACTCGATATTTAGTACGCATTAGAAAATACCCTTTCACTTCTTTGTTTATAGATACAGCGACTACGGCACCATCAGATGAGTCTATAGATAGTCCCACGAATGTTGGAGAACCCAATTTAATTTTTAGATTATTTACGAGGCCAGAGATACCTTTCCCTTTCGCTTCCTGGAAACTTGTGACTTCAAAGTGTTTTTGAAAATTTTTAAGATGATGGACTAGTTGCAGACTCAATGGATGCACCGATTGGGAAGCCAATGCATATAAGTTATTTTTTTCTTCGTTATTTAATTCTTTACCTATCCATTCTACGTTTTGACTTGATCCAGTGGTGATAGTTCCAGTTTTGTCAAATATAATTTTTTTGACCTGCCATAATTTCTCTATGACATGAGTTCCCTTCAGATACATTTTGTGTAACCCTAAAGTATTCATCGTTGCATTTAATGTAAAAGGAGTAGCCAGTGCCAGTGCACAAGGACAAGCCACTATTAATACAGAAGACACTACATACAGGACTTTTGAACTGTCAAACACATACCAGTATAGCCCAGAAAAAAGCGCAATAAGTAACACTATAGGGGTAAAGTATCTGCTCACCTGATCTATGAGAGAGGGCATTCCAGTATCCTCTTCATCAAATGAAGAGTGATTCCAAAGTTGGGTCAAATAACTCTGAGAAACTGGCTTTATGATGGTCATTTGGACTGCAGAGCCCTTTACTTTTCCGCCGGCATATATTTTAGCACCTTCACAAATTCTATTTGGAATAGATTCACCTGACACAAAACTATAGTCTATTAATGCTTCTTTGCTCATCAAGATAGCATCACAAGGCACGATTTCTTCATTGCGAACTTCAATCAAGTCATTCACCTCCAAAAGGGAGACCAGAGTGCTGGTTTTGGTTTTATCAGCCCCTTTTATTTTTTGGATAGCTAATGGGAAATATGATTTAAAGTTTCTATCAAAGGCAAGGCCTTCATAAGTTTTGCCTTGAACCCAGCGCCCGATCAAAAGAAAAAATACCAAAGCAGACATAGAGTCCAAATATCCAGGGCCTGTGTTGCTAATGATTTCATATAGACTTCGGCCATAAAGAGCCAAAATTCCAATAGCAATAGGCAGGTCAATATTAAGAAGGCGTTTACGTAGGCCACTTAATGCTGAAGTGAAAAATTCGCTTGAACAGTAGGATATAACAGGGATTGACAAGCAAAGACTAATGTATGTGAAGTATTGAATGAATTCTGAATCTATCTCAATACCCAAATAGTCGGGGAAGGCGAGAAGCATAATATTACCAAAGCAGAACCCTGCAATTCCAATTTTCAGATCTCTGGTTTTATTTTTTTTAGCGCTTGTTGCTCCTTTGGCATCCAACGAAATTTCAGGCTCATAGCTCAACTGGTATAGCAAGTCAGCAATTTTCCTTAAGGTGGTTTTAGTAGGATTGTAATCGATGGTCAACCTCTTTTTAGAGAAGTTGATTTTAGAAACGATAATTCCATTATCAAACCGACTAATATTCTCCAATAGCCAAATACAACTGCTGCAATGAATGGAAGGTATGCTAAAAGTAATTTTGGACAGTTGATCGGATTTGAAGTCTAATAAATGATCAACTACTTCCTCGTTATCCAAGAATAGATATTTGTCTTTGATGAAGTGGCTTAGCTGATTACCGGGATTGTTTTCAAAACTGTAGTAATCGCATAGATCATTTTCTGATAAAAGCTCGAATACGGTCTGACAGCCAAAACAACAAAAAGTATGATCGTTGTGCCATAACGGTTCGGACTGACAGTCTTCACCGCAGTGGTAACAAATGGTTTTATTTTGTGTGATATTTTGACTCAAGTGCCTCGGATATTGTGAAGATGAAGGTAGCTAAATCCTTAGTCTGGTGCAACGGTATAAGACAATTTTGGATTTTGCTCAATCTGGTGAATGTAATCCTCCCAGCTATCAAAAAAATCCGCCCTGGAAATTCCTTTTCCAATGAGAGATTTTGTCGTCTCAGCGTTGTATTTTTCAGAGATCAATTGAACTGGTGAACATCCTAATTTGATTAAATCCGCGAGCTGTTCATTTTTTTTACCTTCTTTTAGCGCATATAAAATAAGGTCAAATTTATTTTGACGACACAAGCTACGGATACAGTTGACCGTAAATCCAACTTCCATTTTAAATTCTAAATGATTTGGTTTTTTTCTTAAATCGAGATTCTCATTAAAGGTGTTATAGTTCTGAAGTAATTGACTTTCAATTGATTTACGTAACTCTACAGGAGAATCTCTCTGACTGGAAAAATCATCGGCAATGAGTCTGTAGGCATGAAGTAAGACTAGGTGGTCGTTTTTATGTGCTTCAGCATCTATTGCGTATTTTACCACAGCCTTGGAGGCTTTTGAAAAATCAATGGGCACAAGTACATTGCGGACTGAAATCATATAGGTAGTTTCAATTTTATCTCAAAATTAGTCCTAGTGCCAGCCCTGTGAAGTGGCAATGATCAAGGCATCACATGATATAAATCAGTTTTTTGTAGGAGATGAGAGTTTACTTTTGAAGCAGAAAGGATCGTGATCGATGATAGATAAACATACCAATACTTTTAGAAACATATTTTATTCCTGTGTGGAAGGCATTTTACTTGTGAATAAGGGTAAAATAACCCTAGCCAATCCGCAAAGTCATGAATTGTTCGGATATGCCAACAATGAACTAATTGGTATGACTATTGAAGAATTAATGCCCAAAGAAATTCGTAAAGGCCACAAAGAACATCGTACCAAGTATGCGGAAAATCCAGAACCCAGACAGATGGGAACAGGGAGGGATTTGGTTGCTTTAAAAAAGGATGGTAGCACCTTTCCTGTAGAAATCAGTCTGAATGTGGCTAAAGTGGACAATGAAGAGGTGACTATTGCTCACATTATTGATATCACGAAAAGAAGAGAAGCTGAGATAGAGCTGAAACGAAGTGAAGAACAGTTATTGATTTATGCTGCCGAGCTCGAACAGCGTGTTCAGGACAGAACCAAAAAACTAAATGAAGCAATAGAAGAATTGCAAAAGTCCAATACAGACTTGGAAATGCAAATCAAGGAAAGAGTAAAGGCTGAAAATGAAGCTCGTATAGCACTTGAAAAAGAGAAGGAACTCAACGAACTCAAGACTCGCTTTGTATCAATGGCTTCACATGAATTTCGAACACCACTTAGTGCTATTCTTTCTTCTGTTTCTCTGATTGGGAAGTATATCACTGATGAGAACAGAGATAAAAAACTCAAGCACATCAACCGTGTGAAATCTAGTGTAGGCGAGCTTACCGGAATTTTGAATGACTTTCTGTCTATGGATAGATTGGATGCGGGGAAATTGACTGTATCCGCAAGGGAGCTCCATATTTGTGATTTTCTTCACGAGATAGCCGATGAAATGCGGGAGTTAATGAAAAAAGATCAGGTACTTGACCTGAAGTGCAATTCTCCTGAAGGGGTGTTTTGTACAGATTCACAAATTCTAAAACAGGTACTGGTCAATTTACTGTCTAATGCAATCAAGTATTCACCGGAAGGAGAGAAAGTGATACTCGATGTTATACTAGAAATGGAAGAGCTCACAGTTAAGGTGATTGATCACGGAATAGGAATCCCAAAAACAGATCAGAAGCACCTTTTTGATAAGTTCTTCAGAGCGAACAATGCTTCTCATATTCAAGGCACGGGATTAGGATTGAATATTGTAAAAAAATACCTTGAACTTATTCAGGGTATCATAAACTTTGAAAGTACGGAAGGACAGGGGTCCACATTTGTATTAAAAATTAATGCTATAAGAGATGAATAAAATATTGCTGATTGAAGACAATGTGGAGGTAAGAGAAAATACCGCTGAAATCTTGGAACTTTCTGGTTATGAGGTTACCACTGCCTGCGATGGTAAGGATGGATTAGAAAAACTGAAGAACTTTAAACCAGAGTTAATTATTTGCGACATTATGATGCCTGTGTTGGATGGTTATGGAGTGCTCCATATCATTTCAAAAAACCCATCTACAGCTCATATACCATTTATTTTTCTTACTGCAAAGGTGGAGAAGTCAGATATTAGAAAGGGCATGAACCTGGGAGCCGACGATTATCTCACGAAACCTTTTGACGATATTGAATTGTTGGGAGCTGTTGAAGCTAGATTAAAAAGGAGTAAGCAGATTCAAAATGAATATGACGCTAATATATCTGGACTTGATAGTTTTTTCAACGATGCCAAAGAAATAGAAAGTTTGAAGCAGCTATCTAAGGAAAAGCGGATCAGACACCACAAGAAAAAGACAAATCTATATTACGAAGGAGATTACCCTAACTATCTGATATTTATTAACAAAGGGAAAATTAAAACTTATAAAACCAATAAGGATGGAAAAGAGCTGATCACAGGTCTATATGGTGCTGGAGATTTTATTGGATTTAATGACCTCATTACTCAATCGGATCATAGCGATTCAGCCATGGCAATGGAGGATAGTGAGTCTTATTATATTCCGAAGGATGACTTTTTGCAACTTATATATAAAGATAGATCTGTAGCTTCTAGATTTATAAAAATCCTTTCTGGAAACCTCAAAGACCAAGAGGAGAAGATGCTGCATATCGCGTATAATTCTGTCCGGCAACGCGTGGCTGAGGCGTTATTAACTGTTCAGAAAAATTATGGTTCAGAGAATAAGAAATTTCAATTTTCAAGAGAGGATCTTTCTAACATTGTAGGTACCTCACCAGAATCAGTTATACGTACCCTGTCTGACTTTAAGAAAGAAGGGTTAATTGAGATTAAATCTAATCAAATTACGCTGGTCGATTTAGATGAATTAAGTACTATTATATCAAGAGGATATTGATAAAAGCCCGAAATGGATTTAGATAGAAAAGAAGTTGAAAAGTTAATCATCACTGAAATCAAGAAAGTTGAAGATAACATTTCAGAGCTTAAAGAGTTGACTAAACCCATTTCTCCAGAAAACGCCATTGGCCGTGTGAGCAGAATGGATGCTATTAATAATAAGAGTATCAATGAAGCTTCATTGCGTAAGGCCGAAGAAAAACTAAGCAAGTTGAAGGTGGCACGCTCTAAAATATATGATAACGATTTTGGAATTTGTGTGCGTTGTAAGAATCCCATTCCTGTAGGTAGAATAATGTTGATGCCTCAATCAAATAAGTGTGTAAATTGCGCCTGATTTTTACACGTCAAAAAAATAATAATGAGTTTACAAGTAGGAGACAAGGCACCTGAGTTTGAAGCGAAAATTCAAGATGGTTCAAGGATAAAATTATCAGATTATTTAGGGAAGAAGGTGGTGTTATATTTCTATCCTAAAGATAATACACCTGGTTGCACTGCTCAATCGTGCGACTTGAGGGATAACCATGAATTGCTAAAGAAACAAGGTTATATAGTTCTCGGAGTAAGTACGGATACTGAAAAATCTCATGTAAAATTTATTAACAAATTCGATTTGCCTTTTAATCTTATATCAGACCCCGAAAAAGAAGTGCACAATCTTTATGGAACTTGGGCTTTGAAGAAGCTCTACGGAAGAGAATACATGGGGACCGTTCGGACTACATTCATAATTAATGAAGACGGCTTGATCGAAGAAGTTATTGGTAAAGTAAAAACTAAGACGCATACCGAGCAAATTATCAAATAGAGTCGAATTTCGATTTTTGTAAAATCTGACTCTTCTAGGTGAAAATACTTAGCTTTTTTGCTTATTATTGTAATATTTCATGGAAAATGATTTCAAAATTTTCCTTTTTCATCCAGCGCTTTTAATGTATTTTATTGGTTTTTGGGGTTTGGTATGCCTTTTTAGCTTATTCGTACTAAACCTAAACGCTAATTGGCTATTTAACTTAGCATAATGAGAAAAGTAATTGTTGCTCTATTTCTGGCCGTTTGGTCATTGGATACTTACGCAGAAGGTTCTAAGAATCTCACACCTTCTAATACTGGTACTGGAGCAGGTACCAATACCTTCGTAGGATATTTAGTTCATAGTTCTGGTTTAGTGGGAGACTTCCTTCAGGCTGATGCACCCGCTGCCGAAAGAACGTACATCCGAATCAATAATGGAGAGACATTATACTGGGGACTTCGAAGAATCTCAAGTTTTGGAACAAATCAAGAGGACCTTACCGTAGTACTCTATGAAAATGATGGAACTATTGCGGGATCTTGGACATTGACTAATGATGATGGGAGTACTAATAGAGCCACATTCAATACACCACAAACTGGGGTAATAGAAAGCTATGCAGAAGCAACAGCAGGTCCAGAGGCCGTAGTAGGAGCTTCAGGGTATGATGCTCAGAGTTATACGAATAATACAGGTTCCGATCAGGATTTTTATATTGGTTTCATTCAAGATGACGGAGGCAGTACTAACCCTGCCACAGATATTGGCCAAGAAAGTTGGTATGATTTATGGGATTTTTCCGTTTATGATGGTACAGAAGAAAAGCCTGGTAGAATGTTTTGTCAAAAATGGGGATTTACCAGTGCCGCTGGAGCCAATTTGCTGTCTACAGATTTTCAAATGTATGCAAGAGTTCCATCGACAGTAGGCGGAGCAAGTGCAGGTAATTATATCAAGGAAATCGATCTTAGTGGTTTACAGCCATTCACTTTTGCTCTATATGCAAATTCTGTAGGTTCTGATCCAGCGGTTTTGGGTACTACTAATTTTACTGAACTAAGACAATCACAGACTACGGAAACTGCTCTCTTAGAGTACGATATTTTCCTAAACAATCCTGATCTAGACTTGTATCCTACCAGTACACTACCAACAGTAGTAATTGCAGACGCATTTTTTAGTTGTAGCGATACAGGTGGGGGGCAAGCTACTATTTATTTTGAGACGAATCAGGTCGGCCAGGTAGCTATTCTAATTGATATGAATGGAGAGACGGGTTATCAGGATGGTACTACTGATGTAATAGTAGAACAGGAAATAACAACTGAAGGGTCATATTCAGTACTTTGGGATGGTTTAGATGGTACCGGAGAGGTTGTGGCTTCGGGTACCCAAATTACTATCTCAGGCAGATTTACCTCTGGCCCTTTACACGTGCCCATGTGGGATGTGGAAGACAGCCCCACGGGAATAGGCATGAGCGATGTGCGCCCTGCTACAAGTTTTGATTTGATCTACTGGGATGATTCACAGGTTGTTACCGGGGCTGATCCAGAGGTGCAATTGAGCGGAACCAATGTAAATACGCATACTTGGAATAGCGGAAACAATGATTTATTGAATACTTGGTCATTCGGATATTATCAGATCAATACTCAAATTTTGGATTTTGAGTATAACTGTGATGCTGATGGAGATGGGGTTGCTAATCATGTGGATGACGACGGAGATAATGATGGTATTCCAGACTCCACAGAGGGAGATGTGAAGGCAGATACCGATGCAGATGGAATTCCAGATTATTTAGATACTGACTTTGCTGGATTTGTAGATGCCAATGGTGATGGTGTAAATGATAACTTTGATTTTGACCAGGATGGTATTCCAAATGCACTGGATCTGGATAGTGATAATGACGGAATTCCGGATATTATTGAAGCGGGTCTTGCCGATGCCGACAATGATGGTTTTGTGGATGGTTTTGTGGATGTGTCAGGAGGAGCCTTTCGCTATGAACAAAGTTCAGATTGTTCTACAACTTTTGAAGCCACAGGAGGACATACTACCGGGCCGACTGCGGATGATACAGAAATTACCACAACTCTACCCTTTGATTTTGATTTTTACGAAACTACTTATAACACGGGCTCTACCATCACACTTGCACCAAACGGGTGGTTTGCCTTTGGGAATTTGAATCCTGCAGGAGGCGGTAATGATGCACCTGCAATTCCAGATGGAACTTACTTGAATACGGTATTACTGAATATACAAGATTGGGATCCTAGTTCGGGTGGCACGGTTACTTATGGTGTTAATGGCTCTGGTGCCAATGAAATTTTCGTTTACACGTTTAACAGTGTTCCGTTTTGGAATACTACGGGCACAGCGACTGTGCAAATGCAATTGCATGAAACAACTAATGAAATTAGAATATTAACTACAAATTTTAATCCAGGTAACGGTAACGATCAGACCCAGGGCTTGAATGAAGATGGCACAAGAGGTGATGCCGTCTCAGGTAGAAATCAGGCTCCTTATACCATATCGACTGCTGAATGTAGATCTTTCATACCAACCTATGCAAATGGTATAGATGATGTTTTAGATGGAGCGCCGATTACGGCACCCGATACCGACGGGGATGGGGTTGACAATTATGCCGATATAGATAGTGACAATGATGGTATCGTTGATGTAATAGAAGCGGGTGGGGTAGCCGGTTCTGACGGACGTATTTCTGGTTTTACAGATACCGATGGTAATGGACGCAATGATAGTCAGGATGTGGGGGTCTTGAGTTTACCCGACTCTGATGGTGATGGTACTTTAGCTGACTACCTAGATATTGATAGTGACAATGATGGTATACAGGATAATATTGAAGGGCAAGCAAGCAATGCCTTTATTACTTCAGTGGCAGCTGATACAAATGGTAATGGGCTTTATGATGTATATGACCCAGATAACGGAGGAACGTTAATTGTACCGGTTGATACCGATGGCAATGGCTCTGAAGATTACATTGATACAGATGCTGACGGAGATGGTATTATTGATATGATAGAAGGCCATGACGCCAACTTTAATGGTTTTGGAGATTGGGATGGAGATAATAATAATGTCTTAGACGCCAGTGATCCATTTGGGGCTACATTCAACAGTGATACGGATAACGATGGTCTGTGGGATGTTTTCGATACCGATAATGGGGGGACGGCCGCAGCCGTGCAGAATACTGATGGTGCTGACTTTGGTGATTTTCAAGATACTGATGATGACAATGATGGCAGCCTAACTTCAGGTGAGGATGAAAATAGTAATGGAGACTGGACAGATGACTTTACTCAAGGTCAAGGAACTGCCGTAGTGGGCACAACGGTTCCCGATTATTTGTTTAGAGGAGATTATGATGGAGATGGTTTAGCAGATGCAAGCGATGCAGACTCGGATAATGATGGATTATTAGATACAGATGAAGACGGAGGGGAAGCGATTGATCCAAGTCAGGATGCTGACAACGACGGTGTGCCGAACTACAGAGATCCCGATATATCTGGTTCTTTAGCGGATGCAACAGATTCTAATACCGATGGTGTTTATGATACTTACGATGCTGACCTCGATGGAATTCCTGATTTCCTTGATGGAGATTCAGATCAAGATGGTATTTTGGATGCGATAGAAGCGAACAATGGAGCTGTTCCCAATGGTTTTAATACTTCCACTGGTAGGTTTAATCTGAACGATCCAGATAATGACGGGCTCATGAACTATGTAGACAACAGTCCTGCCGCAGTGGGAGGTAGTTCTACGCTTGCCAATGCGGATTCAGACCTTGATGGGATTGTGGATGCACTTGATATTGATAGTGATGCGGACGGAATAACAGATTTTTATGAGAGTATTGCCGGGAGCTCATCCGTTACTTATGCCAATGCGGATGCAGATGGCAATGGAATTGACGATGGATTTGATCCAAATGCAGGAGGTACTTTGGTAATTCCTGTTAATACGGATGTTCAGGATAACCCTGATTATTTAGATGATGACTCTGATCAGGATGGTGTACTGGATATTGTTGAGGGTGACGATTTGGATAATGACGGATTTGGAGAATGGGATACCAATACAAATAACCTAACGGATGATGCTGGATTTGGAGCCGATACAGATGGAGATGGATTGGTGGATGCTTTTGACATCGTGGTTCTTGGTGGAGGTATAAACGGTACTGGTTCCAATGCTGACAGACAAAACACGGATGGTATAGATAACCTAGATTATAGGGATACTGATGATGACAATGATGGGGATCTTACCGAAGACGAAGATATTAATGGAAATGGTGATTTTAGTGATGACCGTACCGATGGTCAAGGAGGTGCTAATATTCCGGATTACTTATTTTATGGTGATTTTGATGGTGATGGGGTTCCGGATAGTTTGGACGGAGATTCTGACAATGACGGAATAGCTGATGTAGACGAAGATAATGGAGAAGCTATAGATCCAAGTGGAGATGAAGATGGGGATGGTATACCTAATTTTAGAGATGCGGACGATGTCGCTGTAACCGGTGGATTGAGCGACACGGTAGATGCCAACGGAGATGGTGTGTATGATGTTTTTGATACAGATGGTGATGGCATACCTGATTTCAGAGATTTGGATTCTGACAATGATGGATTCCCTGACTTGTTTGAAGTAGGGGGCACCGACACAAATAACGATGGATTACTCGATGATACTACAGATACAGATGGTGATGGAGTAGCTGATGTTATAGATCCAGATGATGGAGGAACACCATTAGTCGTTGTAGATACAGATGGCGATGGTTTTAGAGACGCAGCAGATTTAGATTCTGATGGAGATGGTATTACTAACTTGTTGGAAGCCGGAGGTACAGATGCCGACGGCGATGGGAAAATTGACAATTTTGTAGATACGGATGGCGACGGCCTTGCCGATATTATTGACCCTGACAATGGTGGTAGTGCCTTAGTTATTCCAGATACCGATGGTGATGGAATAGATGATTATCTGGATGTTGATTCAGATAATGATGGTATTACAGATGCTGTAGAAAATGGAGGAGCTGATACGGATGGAAATGGTAAAGTTGACGGATTTGAAATAGATACTGACGGTGATGGATTACCTGATTCCGTAGATCCAGATAATGGAGGTACGCCAATCAGCGATACTGATACTGACGGTGATGGTATTCCCAACAACAAAGACTTGGATAGTGACAACGACGGTTATCCTGATATTCTTGAAGGTGGGGGTGTAGATGTTGATTTTGATGGCCGTATTGATTCTATGGTTGATGCGGATGGTGATGGTCTTAATGATGCAACTGAAAGTAACCCATATGCTATCCAGGATCATGACGGAGATGGTCAACGAAATTTTGCAGATATGGACTCCGATAATGATGGTTTATTGGATGTTATTGAAAATGGACTTACTGCTGATGCAGGTACAGGTCAGATCAACGGTTTTACCGATGCCAATTCTAATGGGTGGAATGATACTCAAGAAGGGATGGCCTTTACTATTATAGACACAGACGGAGGCTTATATCCTGATGCTATACCCGACTTTTTGGACTTAGATGCTGACGATGATGGTATTGTAGACAATATCGAAGGTCAAACCAAAGCCACTTATGTTCCACCTTCAGGTAACGACACTGATAATGATGGCTTGGATGATGCCTATGATCCCAATAATGGAGGAACATTGCTAACTCCACCAAACACAGATGGTACAGGAGTAGCTGATTATTTAGACGACGACTCAGATGATGACACTGTGAGCGATAGAGTAGAAGGCAATAACTCCGGTCGAGGACAGTACGCTGACTGGGATGCTAATAGCAATGCTACATTTGATGATTCAGGATTTAATTCTGATATAGACGAAGATGGTATCCTTGATATTTTTGATAATTATGTTGGAACTGGACTTACTCAAATTACTGGTTCTAGTGCAGCAGTTACAGATATTGATCTAGATGATGTATGGGATTTTCAAGATACTGATGATGACAATGATGGAACCTTGACCAGCGCAGAAGATACAGACGTGGTGGATGGGGATCCTACTAATGATTTTGCTCAAGGTGGCTTTAATATTCCAGATTACTTATACAGTAATCCTGACTCTGATGGAGATGGTGTCGCGGATAGTATGGACGATGATATGGATAACGACGGCCTTGCTAATGCTAGTGAAGATGGTGGCACAGGTGTAAACCCAGGTGGAGACAATGACAGCGATGGAATCCTAAACTTTCAGGATTTTGATATGGATGGAGATGGTATAGCCAATGTGAGTGATGCTGATGCTGACGGAGATAATGTTACCGATACTTTTAATCTAACTGACGTGAATTCTGATGGAGTCATTGATGAATTTGATTACGATCTGGATGGAATTCCTGATATGATGGATAGAGATAGTGACAACGATGGTATTGCGGATGTTGTTGAATTTGGATTAGCAGATACTGATGAAGATGGAGCGTTAGATGGTACACTGACAACCGATGATAATAACAATGGAATGGAAGATTCTGTTGATGAATTGTGTGATGGCAATCCAATTGTTACTTCTTATTATGCCGTTACTCTCTTTGAGAATAATGGCATGGATGATACAGACAATGCCCTTGGAGAGCCAGATGGAACTTATGCATTTACTAATGCCAATGGTGAATATATGACTGTTCAATTCGGTCGAACAATTCCAAATGGTACCGATGTGCTTTTTAACCTAGCTATAAATGGTAATTTTAATTTTACTACTTCTCAATCTACAGATGGAACGGTTTTTACTAACGCGGTGCAGCAGTCAGCCACGGGATTAACCACCCCAACGGATTACACTTATACGCTCAATGCAGACGCAGATTATATTAGATTTCAGGCTGACGGAGGAACAGAAAGACAATTGTATCATATCTATTACAATGTAACTTCGGGCCCGTGTTTTGGGGGTACTGCAATTACTCTTCCTGATTCTGATTCGGATGGTATTGCCAATCATTTGGATTTAGATTCAGATAATGATGGTATTACAGACAATAGGGAAGCGCAGGCAAGTGGGACTTATGTGGCACCGGTGGCAGGCGATGCAGATGGTGATGGTATATTAGATGTATATGATGAGGATATTTCTGTCGGCAATGCTATAGCGCCTGTAAATTCTGATGGTGCCGATGTGGCAGACTACTTGGATGATGATACGGACAATGATGGAATTGTTGATTTAATTGAAGGATTCGATGCAGATTCTGACGGATTTGCTGATTGGGATACGGATGGAGACAATGATATCACCGATGAGTTTGGATATAATGTAGATTCAGATAGTGATGGAATTTGGGATGTGTTTGATACAGACAACACAGGATTTGTAACCTTCTCTAATATTGATGCATCTAATCAGGCGCTTCAAAATTCGGATGGTGCCGACGAAGCCGATCATAGAGACACCGATGACGACAATGATGGAACACTTACGAGTGCAGAAGATACTGGCGACGGAATGGGTGGTGGTGCCGATGGTGATTGGACGAATGATTTTGTTCAAAACGGAAATCCAATACCAGATTACTTGTTCGCAGCTGATAATGATGGAGATGGTGTATTAGATACTGTGGATGGTGATGCAGATAATGATGGTGTAGCCTCGATTGACGAATATCCGTTTGGTGTTATTCCTTTACCTGCTGGAGGACCAGATGACGGAAGTATATTTGACGGTGACCTTGATAATGACGGTATCTATAACTATCTGGATGATGATATGGATGGAGATGGTCAAGTGAATAGCGTTGACGCTGATGATGACGGTTTTGGAAACAATTTTACAGACGCCAATGGTGATGGAGTTTTAGATGAATACGATCAGGATCAAGATGGTATTATTAATCCATTTGATGTAGATAGTGATAATGATGGTATTTATGACGGTATAGAGGCGAACAATGGTACAGCTGCTGCTGGTTTTGATTCTAATACAGGAAGGTTTACCGGAGTCGATGCGGATGGAGATGGAGTCTCAAGTGATGTTGATCAAAATGATGGTGTTAGTAATAATGCACAAAGCACCACTTTGGCTAATGAAGATTTTGATGCTGATGGTTTAGAAGATTTTCTTGACTTGGATACTGATAACGATGGTGTAACAGATCACTATGAAAGTCAGGCCACCTTTGTTGCACTTAGTGGGAATGATACCGATGGTGATGGTTTGGATGATGCTTACGACAATGATGATGGGGGAACTGCAATTACCCCTACCAACACCGATGCAGGAGGAGAAGCTGATTACCGTGATGACGATAGTGATGATGATGGTGTTGACGATATGATTGAAGCCTTTGATGCAAACGCTAATGGGTTCGGTGATTGGGATACTGATAGTGACAATGACATTACGGACGAAACTGGTTACAATGTAGATACCGATGGAGATGGACTTTGGGATATCTATGATATCTATGCCGGAAGAGGAAGTGATAATGTGGTGGGCACGTCGGCTGCACTTCAGGATACAGATACTGATGGAATAGTAGATGTTAGAGACACAGACGACGATGAAGATGGAATTGATACGTCACTAGAAGATGCCAATGGAAATAATGATTGGACCGATGACAAAACACAAGGTGGAGGGGCTATTCCAGATTATCTGTATTTCGCAGATTTCGATGGTGATGGAATAGCAGATCTACAGGATTTTGATAATGACAATGATGGTATACTCAATATCAATGAATATGACGCTTCGTTAGGAGATGCTTTTGCAGATGATGATGGTGATGGATTGTTGAACTACAATGATCCTGTGGTGGATACGAATGCCGATAACATTGATGATCGATATGATTTTGATTTAGACGGAGTTCCAAACTTCTTTGATTTGGATAGTGATAATGATGGAATTCTAGACATGATTGAAGGTGCTGAATTGACAGACGGTAATGATGATGGTACTATTGATGCATTTACCGATGGAGACTCTGATGGTATACATGATGCTATCGGTTATACAGAAGGAACCCAGGATAACAGTGGGGGTGGAGATGGTGTTACCAATCCAACAAATAGCTCTGTAATTGACGGGAATAGTGCTGATTTAGATCAGACAAATGAATTTTTGGTAATTGATCTTGGTGCAAGTTATAGCACTGGAACTGTTGTGGCCATATTTGCTCGGGTAGATGCAGCAGGTGTTGGAAACAACGATTTGGAGATTAGCCAGCATACAGCTAATACTTTTTCAGATGCGGCATATACCAATGATCAGCAATTCTTGGCGATGTCAAATACTTTGTTTCAAAGTTTCACCATTGAGTTGAATGCAACAGCTCGATATATTGGTATCGAGAATATCAACAATACTGCAGGGTCTATTCAAATTGATGGAGTATACTTTAATTCTAGTACACAACCAGACTTTGATTCCGATGGAAATGATGACTTCTTAGATTTGGATGCCGATAACGACGGTATCCAAGGACTGATCGAGGTTGGAGGAAATGATTCTGATGGTAACGGGACCATAGATACATTTGGTGATACAGACGGTGACGGTTGGGCTAACATTTTGGATCCTGATAATGGTGGCATAGCCTTAACTATCCCAGATACAGACGGAGATAGTTATTTCGACTATGAGGATAGAGACGCTGACAATGACGGTATATCTGATTTGACAGAAGGTGGCGGAACAGATACTACTAATGATGGGGTGGCAGACGACGAAACCGATACTGACAGTGATGGCTGGCCAGATACCTTTGATAGTACCAATGGTGGTACGGCATTGACGATTGCTGATACTGATGATGATGATATCGTCAACTTCCAAGATTTGGATTCGGATGGAGATGGAATACCTGACGCTGCTGAGGCGAATGGAGGTTTTTTCCCAGCCGGAACTGATGATCACGGTAGATTTACCGTTGGCGGCAATGATGCTGATAATGATGGGCTAGCCGATAATACAGATGGTACACCTTTAGCCATGACAAGTACAGATGTAGATGGTATTCTAGATTATTTGGATAGCGACTCAGATAATGATGGATCTCCTGATTTATATGAAGGGTTTGATGATGATGAAGACATTTTAGAAGGATACGGTGTGGATGACGTATTAGCCGATTTTCTCGCGAGAGCTGCAGCTTATGAAACTGCAAATGGAGATCCGGGTCATTATGACAATTCAGCCAACGCCAATGGTGATAATATTCCTGATTGGCTCGAAGATGATGATACCGACGGTATTCTCAATTTTGCCGATACCGATCATGCCTTTTACAGAGATTTGGATAGCGACGGAATCATTGATTTATTTGATAGTGATCAAAATGGTGTGGAATATGGAGGTGTATCTGGTGTTCCGGATAACGATGGCGATGTTTTGCCTAACCAATTAGATACTGACAACACGATTTCATTACCGTTGGATTTCTTGACATTTGAGGGAGAACTTGTGGATGGTGAAATATCTCTGTCCTGGACTACAACTAATGAAATCAATGTGAGCCACTTCGAAGTCGAAAGAAGCTCAGACGGAGAGACCTTTAGTGTCATTGGGACTGTGAGTGCTGTGAATATTGAATCGACTGTTAATCGGTATTCATTGAATGACAAATCTCCGTTGAAGGGAGTTAATTATTACAGAATTAGGGAGGTTGATTTTGATGGTCAGTTTGAGCACTCTGAAACTATTAGGATTGAAGCTGCACTTTATGAATTCTCTATATTGTACTATCCGAACCCTGTGGATGATGTTCTAACTTTGGAATCTAATGAGGCTATACAAGACGCTAAGATTCAAATAGTTTCTGTGACAGGAGAAGTTGCGTATCAGAATATTTTTTCTAAAGTTAGTAACTCAAGGATCAAGCTTGACCTGGGTAACCTGTCAACAGGAGTTTATCAAGTGTTAGTAGAAACAACTTTTGGTACGAAGAAATTTAGGATCATTAAAAAATAAAAGCCTTTCAAAGGAATAAGTGAATCACGTTCTATATGTTTAGAACGTGATTTTTTTATGGAGTTATGAAGTCCGAATGGCAACTTGTCAAAATCAGTAAAAATTCGGACGATTGTTTAAGATTAGAGACTTAATATTGTGTTTTTTTAGATGTTTGAATTAATTAGAATGAAAAAAATAATACTCGCTATCCTATTACTATCAGGCCTGTCAACAGCTAATGGACAAGAGGTGGAAGGAGATTTGAATGTTTGGTTCTTTATGCTCAATCATTATTCAGTCAACGAGAAATGGCGAGTAGGTAACGAAATTCATGTAAGAAGGTATGATGGAGTGAAGGATCAGGAGCAATTTTTGATCAGACCATTTGTTGATTATGTTTTGAATAAAGATGTCACTTTCACCGCAGGGTATACCTATATTAAAACTTCTTCATTTGGTCCGTTGCCGTCTGGTATTACCGTACCTGAAAATAACATCTGGGAACAGGTGACCTTAAATCATATGGTAGGAAAACTTTTGATTTCACATCGCCTGAGACAAGAACATAGATGGATTGGTGCTATAGCAGGTGATGAAACTGCAGGTTATGAGATCGATGGAACTAATTTCGCCAATCGATTCAGATATCGCTTGACTTTACGTCATGATCTCGGCGAAAAGTGGTTTGCTCATGTTTTCGATGAATTTTGGTTTCATCAGGATGGGTTAAAGCCGGAGCAATTTGATCGAAACTGGTTTTATGCAGGCCTTGGATATCGAGTGGCAGAGTCAGGTAACGTACAACTAGGATATATGAGTCAGAGAATTAAAGTAGGGGATAATTTTTTAGAAATGCCTACTATTCAATTGATGTTTCAGTATGATTTTTAGTTCATACTAAAGTGAAACAAAAAAGGGGTTGCGTCAGCACCCCCTTTTTTTGTTTGGATCCTAATCTTAGTGTTGGTGTCCACCTGGCCCATGAACATGGCCATGGTCTAGTTCTTCAGCTGTTGCCTCTCTTATTTCTATTACGACACCCGAGAAGAATAGGTCTTTTCCTGCCATGGGGTGGTTGAAGTCCATTCTTACGTGCTCATCGGTTATTTCTTTTACCAAGCCTTGCAAAGGATTGCCTTCTTGGTCTTTCATTGGTAAGAAATTACCAACCTTAACAATCTCTCCCAATTTGCCATCTGCCTCAAACATATTTCTTGGCAAATTAACTACTGCATTTTCATCTACAGGTCCGTAGGCCTTATCACTTTCAATACCAAATTCGAATGTGTCACCAATAGACTTGTCTTTCAAATTAATTTCAAAATCAGGCAATACCTGCTGAGCGCCAAACAAAAATACAAATGGCTCTTTGCTGTCCACTTCTTGGACTACTTCACCACTCTTATTTCCCTCTTGGAGCTTGTAGGTGATGGATACTACTTTTTCGTTTCCTATATTCATAACGCGAAGTTAGAACTATCATTTGACGAATACCAATTGGGGTTCATCCTATATCTTTACGATTTAAATATTGAAGTATGATTGAGAAAATAATTGCCAAGATAGATGCCGTCAATGCGGAAGATCCAAATGAAGTTTTGTATCAAGGAGAAGACTGTCCAAAGGAATTGGTTTATGGTCAGCGAATGACAGAAATGTTGCATGAGTATGATGCTACACCTTCTATTGCGATGCAGATTGCCGCTCGTGGTCAGCATATACAGCGATGGGCCATCCCCAGATCAGATTACCCAATGGATAGAAAGGGTTATTTGAAGTGGAGAACAGAGTTGAAGCTAATGCATGGAAAAATTCTTTCGGGACTGTTAGGCGAGGAAGGAGTGGATCAATCTACAATTGACAAGGTGAGAGATTTGGTGACCAAAAAAAGACTTAAAACTGATGCGGAGACGCAGCAGTTGGAGGATGTCGTGTGTTTAGTTTTTTTAAAATATTATTTTGAAGAATTTGCGGCAGAGCATGAGGACGAGAAGGTTATTTCTATTGTGCAAAAGACTTGGGGCAAGATGACTGAGAAAGGTCATGAAATGGCATTGAAGCTCGACTACGAAGAGAGTGAGCTAGCCTTAATTCAAAAAGCACTAAAATAATTAGATAAATAAGAGATGGTATTGAATTATTCTAATACATCTCTGTCTGCATCTCTAGGATAATTCCTAGGCTTGGATTAACTTATTCGCTGTAATTGAGTTAAATCTAAACTGAGAAAATATGGTACTACCTTATTACATACAAAACATTATTGACGCTATTAACAATTTCATGCCGGGCGTGTCAGGTCCGGTGGTGGTTTTAGTCCTTGGTTGGCTTTTTGCCGTCGTAGTCAAGAAGTTCATTTATTTTTTAATGAAAAGAACGGATTGGGATGAAAGATTACTAGGAAACACAATCGTAGACACCAACAGGTTTTTAGCCAATCTCGCATATTACATTATCCTGATCATTGTTCTGCTGGCCGTGTTGAACTTGCTAGGTTTTGGTTACGAGTACGATCTGATCAAAAACACGATTTACGAGTTTGTTGGGTTTATACCTAAGATTGTGGCAGCTGGGGCATTGATCTTTGTTGGTTACATTCTGGCCAAAATTGTATCCAACCTGGTGAAGATGGCAGGTAGCTTTCTAGATCGCGTATCGGATCAGGTAGGCTTTAAAGAAACTGACAAATTCATTCATTTTGTTCAGCAAATTGTCTTCATCGTTATTTTTGTACCGATGTTCATTCAAGGGCTGAATGCACTGGAACTGGAAGCCATTACCACGCCAGCGAATAACATTCTACATACCCTGATGGACGCTGTACCTAATATCATTGGAGCAGGTTTGATCATCACTATATTTTTCATCGGTGGTAGATTTGTTACTTCATTTCTAAATGACCTTTTGGTCAATATCGGAACGGACAAGTTGACCAAACAACTGCATTTATTCATTATCCACGAAGATCAGTCGCTGTCGAAAGTAATATCTAATATCCTTCTTTTCTTCATAGTATTCTTTGGAATTATATCGGGAATAGAACTGTTAGGCTTGGATCGATTGACTGAAGTGTTGCATAGCATTTTAAACCTTTCGGGAAATATCCTTTTTGGATTGGTAGTGATGGTGCTTGGGAATTTTGTGGCCACGATGGTATATGGTTCGTTGGCGAAGGCAAAGGAAAATGAATTTGCCGCAGGTATTGCCAGAATGGCGATTATTGGCTTGTTTCTGGCCATTGCATTACGTACGATGGGCATTGCAAATAGCATAATCGACCTTGCTTTTGGCCTAACTTTAGGCTCATTAGCGGTAACTGTGGCTTTGGCTTATGGTCTGGGAGGCAGAGAGGCTGCTGGCAAGCACATGGAGCAGATCCTTAAGAAATTTAGAAAAGAGTAATCGAAAGAATACTCTTTTAAGAACCTCAGCTCTAATCGGGCTGAGGTTTTTTATATCAGCCAAGGAATGAGTGCCTTTCTTTTAGAGGGATATTCGGGAAACTTTTCTGTGTACCATCTGTGATGCTTTAAAGCTCTAGGTATCAAATTGGCCAACGTCCAAACCAAGAAGGACAAGGCAGCATAATTATAGGCCATGATTGCGAACCCAGTCCATTGAATAATTTCTCCAAAGTGATTAGGACATGAGATGTATTCAAATAGCCATCCCCTTGGAATTTTGTAACCGTATTCACCCGGTTTTCTCAATCCTATTAGGTAGTTGTCGCTTTTTTGATTGATGAAAAATCCAATTGAGAATAGTACAATCCCAACCACGAAATAGATAGTTTCAAAACTTGAAGAATCAAAACTGGAAAAATAGGAAAGATAATAGCCGTTTAAACTTGCATTGATAGCATTGAAAAATATCGCCGAACCAGTTATTGCTATGGGCATTTTTTTCCCATTCGTTCTTATCCGTAAAGGGAAAATGAAGGTTCGATTAAAATAGTGGATCAACCATAATCCCATTAGTAAAAAGCTGTACTTGTTGGGTTCGGAATTAATACAGAAATAAATCATGATCAAAAAGGAGGGGAGTTCCATAATCACCCAACCCCACTGGTTGCTTATTTCAATTCCCCAGCCTTTTTTAGTATGCCTACCATAGGGTGCCGTCACAAACTGGAGTAGAACATATGCAGCTATGGCCACAAATATCCAAATGCCACAAAGAGTGTTAAATTTATTTATCGTCATCGCCCGAGCTGTTTTTGTTGAACCAATCGACTAGGTCAGAAATGGTTGTCTCTATACTTCGGAAACTATGATTTAGTTCTTTCTTTGCTTTCGTGTCGCACATGTTCTTAGGTGATTGTTGCAGTGTTAGCAAGCTTTTTCTTGTTACAGGAAGTTCGAATTTTATGGCCTTTAGATACCAATCGACAACAGGGAATGTCGCCAATAAAAGTTGTGTCGGAATCGCTATGAAACTCTTATACGGGTTAGCCAGTTTGGCGAGCTTTTTTATTGAGCAAAATGATCCACTAAGTAGGTAGATTTCGCCCTTTCGTGCTTTCTCAAAACTATTGATAATTGTTTTGCAGAGGTCCCTTACGTCTATCATGTTGTAGCCGCCAGTAGTGATCGTTGGTACATGACCTTTGGCTAAATTATGTATCATGTTTCCTAATAGAGAGGGCCGATAATCTGGAGGGCCGACAACTGCTGTAGGTCTTAATATGACTGCATCCAAATCATGTTTGTTAACTGCCTCTATTATTGCCTTTTCTGCCTTAATTTTACTTGAATCATAACTTTTTCCATCATCTGTTCTATAAGGAAGAGATTCATCAAAAGATGAATGGTTTGACCTTGTTTTCGAAACTATAGAAGAGCTAATATGGATGAGTCTGACTTCTGAGGTACGTAGACAAGTGTTGATGACTGATTTTGTTCCATTGACATTGACTTCGAATAATTTCTTATTAGCTGCGTCATTTATAGACACGATAGCCGCACAGTGCACAACAATATTTGTACCTGAGATTAAGCCGGCCAGGACGCTGGGGTCGTTGATGTCCCCTTGAAACCATGTAAGGTTATTGTGTTCTATCTTTGGCCTTGATTGATGATGCAGTGCTCGGACTATGTAATCTTCTTTTAGTAGCAATTCTATCAAAGCTGTTCCAATATGGCCAGTCCCTCCAGTAATTGCAATTGTTTTGTTCACCAATTAATAATTAGAAATTGAACCTGTGTCAAGTGCTTTTTTTCCGTTCATAGCACAAGCATTTACCACACCAATCAGACCTGCAAATCTAGGATCCTTTGTTAGCCCTTTTTTGTACCTGGCATAGATTTGCTGACAGATTACACCTAGTTTAAAACATGCAAAAACATAATAGAAATGAATATTCGAAGTATCAATGCCTGTCTTTTCGGTGTACCTGTCAAGGACCTGCTGTCTGTTTAGGTTGCCTGGCATCCAAGTGAGGTTAAAGGCTTTAAGTGCAGGAGGGTCAATGAGTTCTACCCAATAGGCTAAGGCCGTTCCTAAATCCATGAGAGGGTCTCCGATAGTCGCCATTTCCCAGTCCAGCACTGCCAAGACATCCGAGTAATTGTCTAACGAAAGAACGAGGTTGTCATACTTGTAATCATTGTGCAAGAGAGTCACTGTTTCACTTTCTGTAATGTTCTGAGTAAGCCATTCACCCAGAGCCTCCATTCCGGGAAGTTGGTCAGTTTTGGATTGGTTATATCGTTCTACCCATCCTTCCACTTGTCTTTTTACATAGCCTTCTGGTTTACCCAGTTCCCATAGGTTGTTTTTGTCAAGATCCAATTGATGTAGGTCGCAAAGTATATCCACTGAATTGGTACTTATGGTTTGCATGAGCTCTGCCGTCATGGGCATGTTTTTAGGTGGGGCATTTCTCAGTATAATGCCTCTCACGCGTTCCATAATGAAAAACTCGTCACCAATAATTTCTTTATCCTCGCAGTGTAGGATAGGCCGGGGAGAATAGGGACAAACAGGATTGATTTTAGTTAATAAATCATATTCCCGCTTCATATCATGTCCACCTTTTACATCTGCACCTATGGGTGGCCGGCGCAATACAAACTCTTGATCATTACATTTTAGCAAATAGGTAAGGTTAGAAAACCCACTCGGAAACTGCTCCACATTGATGTGGCCTTCTTCAAAGTCGGGTGAGGTTTTTAGAAACTCACTAAGCTTGCTAAGGTCAATGTTTTCGCCTTGACGGATCATACCAGATCGGTCCATCAACATATTTTTATCTCTGAGACTCATCAGTATACAGTTATTTGGTTTGGTAATCTTTCAAAATAGCTCTAGCAATAACGGATTTGTGAACTTCATCAGGGCCATCGTAAATTCTTGCCCCTCGTTCATGTCTATACCACCAAGACAAGATTAAGTCATCAGTAATACCCAATGCCCCATGTACTTGGATAGCTCTATCCAATACTTGTTGGAGTACATTGGCTACATAGAATTTGATAGAGGATATTTCAACCCGAGCGGCTTTGTTTCCTTGCTTTTCAATCTTAGCCGCAGCATGTAAAACCATTAATCTGGCTGCGTCTATTTCTGTTCTGGATTCAGCTATCCAGTTCTGAATCGTTTGCTTGTCACTCAAGACTTCCTGGCTGGATATTTTGCGAGAGACTGCTCTTTTGCACATCATATCAAAGGCTCTCTCGGCAATACCAATCCAGCGCATACAATGATGAATTCTGCCTGGGCCAAGACGTTGCTGAGCGAGCATAAAACCCTGGCCTTCTTTATGAATAAGGTTGGATATAGGAACTTTGCAATTGGTATACTTGATTTCAGCGTGGCTTACATATCCTGCTCCTTCTTCGCCCATGATGGGTATGTTCCTAATCAGTTCGAAGCCAGGATTGTCGGTAGGTACCACGATCATGCTTGCTCTCTCGTAGGGGCTCTCGGCTTTAGGGTTTGTTACTGCCATAACAATGGCAAATGAAGCCCCGTCTGCAGAGGATGTAAACCACTTGTGTCCATTGATAACATAATGACCGTCTTGCTTGATAGCTGTTGTGCTAAGATACTTTGGATTAGATCCGGCATGTTCCGGTTCAGTCATAGAAAAACAACTTCTTATCTTTCCTTCTTGCAATGGCTTCAAGAAATTAGATTTAATCTCTGTTGAAGCATAGCTCTCAAGCAATTCCATATTGCCAATATCTGGTGCTTGGCAATTGAAAATATAGTGACCAAATGGGGTAGTTCCCATCACTTCACTGACCTGAGCAAATTCTACTAAATCTAAACCAAGGCCTCCTTCGTCTTGCGGTAGATGAGGAGCCCAAAGTCCTGAATTCTTAGCTTTAACTCTTAGATGTACGAGCAAATTTTCATGTGTGTCTTTATCGGATATGTCCAATAATTTCATCTCGACAGGAAGAATTTCTTCCTCAATAAATCGAGTGTATTTTGGTACTAATTTCTCCACTCTGGGAGTACTAAAAAGATCGGTCATTGAGCACGGTTTATTGATTCATGAAGTTAACGAATTGATTGGATTTATCGATGGGAGGGAGGTATTCTAATTTGAAGTACACGAGGATTTTATTGACTAAAAGATGGGTTGGTATGTTGTGATAAACGATGATTTTCGCTGTTTTGTTAGACCAAATAATATTTGGTACTTGATTATAAATAACTATTAATCAATATAATATGCGAATTGACTTAAAGTAAATTAAGATGCAGTGTGTAGCATGTGTTCAAATGCTTCGATGAATATAGTTCTTTTGCTTGTTGTTAATAAATTAACAAATGATTTTAGGCTTGTGAAAATGAAAGCAAGCTATAAGTTTTTGAAACTTGGAAATGTCACTAGTTTTGTTGCACAAATGATGCCTGTAAAAAAGGCCTAGAAAAATACAATTTGAGAAATGGAAGATATTAAGAAAATCATAGAAGAAACCTGGGAAGATCGTTCAAAGCTTCAAGACGCAGAGGTGGTGAAGACCATAGAATTTGTTTTAGAAGAATTGGACAAAGGAAGGTTGAGGTGTGCCGAACCAACGACTGATGGATGGCAGGTAAACGATTGGGTAAAGAAGGCAGTGATCTTGTATTTTCCAATCAGGAAAATGGAAAAAATTGAGGTGGGCCCATTTGAGTTTCACGACAAGATGGCTCTTAAATCTGACTATGATAAGCTAGGTGTTCGAGTGGTTCCACATGCAGTAGCCAGATATGGGGCCTATATTTCTAGTGGTACAATTCTAATGCCTTCTTATGTGAACATAGGAGCTTATGTAGACGAAGGTACTATGGTAGATACTTGGGCGACAGTGGGTAGCTGTGCTCAGATTGGAAAAGGCGTTCATTTGAGTGGTGGTGTTGGAATCGGAGGTGTGTTGGAGCCTGTTCAAGCCGCTCCTGTCATCGTAGAGGATAATGCATTCATTGGGTCTAGATGTATCATTGTTGAGGGAGTTAGAATTGGTAAGGAAGCAGTATTGGGCGCTAATGTTACTTTGACTGCGAGTTCAAAAATCATTGATGTCACCGGAGATGAACCGGTGGAATACAAAGGTTACGTGCCGGAAAGATCAGTAGTGATTCCTGGGTCGTATGCTAAAAAATTTCCAGCAGGAGAATACAATGTTCCCTGCGCCATCATAATTGGAAGAAGAAAAGAAAGCACAGATAAGAAAACATCTCTAAATGATGCGCTTAGAGAAAACAGTGTGGCGGTATAAAATTCTTTGATTAGATTTAATATGTAATTGAAATCTGATCTTATGAAATTCTATTTCTTGATATTTTCCTTAGCTATTGGGTTTTGCGCAAACGCTGCAGAAACCATAAAAATTAAAGCAGCTGACGGGGTTGAGGTTACTGTGGATTTGCACATAGCACATCCGGATACCGTGCCGTTTATTGTGTTGTTTCATCAAGCTGGCTGGAGCAGGGGAGAATATCTGGAAATAGCACCTATCCTCAATCAATTAGGCTTCAATTGCATGGCTGTTGATCAACGATCCGGAAAGGTTGTTAATAATGTGGAGAATCAGACTTTTGCAAGTGCCCGCCAACTCATGAAGGAAACCAAGTATGTCAATGCTTTACCTGATATGAATGCGGCCATCACTCATGCAAAGACCTATTTAGCCAAAGGAGCCTTGATTATATGGGGTAGTTCATATTCTTCTGCGTTGGTGTTGAAAATAGCAGGCGACCGGTTTGATGAAGTAAATGGAGTTTTGGCGTTTTCACCCGGTGAGTATTTTCAGTCCATGGGAAAACCTAAAGATTATATTACCTCCAGTGCTAAAAATATACAATGCTCATCATTCATTACTTCAGCGAGAAGTGAAAAAAATAGCTGGTGGTCTATTTATGAAGCTATCCCAACAGACACTAAGGTTTACTACCTACCAGAAACATCTGGGAATCATGGTTCACGAGCCTTGTGGAGTAAATTCTCGGACAATAGAGGTTATTGGGACGCTGTGATAGCCTTTCTCAACCAGTATTTATAGCACACTATTTTTTTGTGGAAACTCCAAGTCCCTTCATGACGGGACAAAATTTTGTTATGCCAGTTTTTAGAAACAGCGGAATCAAAATTGCTATTATGATTACTCCATACAAGGGTAAAATGGTTTCTACCGTGTAGTTGTATACAATGGCAGCAATGCAGCAGAGACCCAAAATGATCCTAATTATACTGTCAAATTTTCCAACGTTTTGCATGTCTGAGTTTGTTTGGTTGCTAAAAGATAACCAGAAATACTAAGATTTCCTCGTGATGATACATCCTAGGCTTTTCACCTATTTTATGCATTAGGCAATTCACTATTACATAGCCAGTTTTTGGCTGGCATCTTTGTACCACAGATTTCAAACAGGGTTGAACAACATTAAAAATTAGGTTGGTTTTTGGAAGTAGTCTGGGAGCTAGAGTGATAGGGCTTGTAGGGAAGTAGCTCCTGGATTTCTTAATACTGAGAAAGACTGTAAGCCAGCAGGTTGTTATGAGAAAGTAAGGTTGGTTTTTGGAAGATAACAAGGGCGAAAGTGAAGTTGATATAGCAGGAGAAGCTCTTGTTAATTATTCTCAACAATACACAAGATCAAATCAGCTATGAGATTGGTATTGGGGCACCAAGACAATTTGTCTTTGGTGCTTTTTTGTTTTGAATCCTTAATTTCTTGTTTATAATTATCAGATTTAGAACACATTACATGATATTTGAATATGACCAAATCGTCTGAAGAAATTCTGGAAGGAGTGTTATCAGCAATCAATGAACTGACTGTAAATCAAAATCTAAATCAGGCGCTAGATCATGCCGTTCGCTTAGTAGGACAAACCTTCGATAGTGACTGTTTCTTGTCTAAAATTTCTTTGGAAGATAAAGAATGGATGAGTAACGTGCGTCATTCCTGGATGAGGATACCGGATCAAGATCGAGTAGCAATTAATCAAAATCTAGTAATAAGTTCATTTGGGGATGTCAACAGAAGACTACAGGATGGCGAGATAATTACCCTAAAATACAGCCAAGCTAAGAAAAAGTTAAGAAAACATTTTGATGCAACAGGAGGTAAGTCGGTATTGCTAGTACCTATACTTATTGGTGAAGAATTGTGGGGGATGCTTGCAATGTCTGATATAGAGGACGAAAGAGATTGGCCAAAGGCGGTAAGAGTTACGTTGGATTCTCTAGCTACAGTGATAAGCTCCAAGGTGAGTACGAGTGAGTATAAGAAGGGACTGAAAAATGAAATTGACCGAAGTAAAAAGGCCCTGCTCAATCAAAACGAACGATATCTCTCATTAATTGACAATGTTCCTGGAGTTATATTCAGATGTAAAAATGATGAGAATTGGTCTATGGAGTTTATCAGTTCATATGTAAAATCAATCACCGGATATGAACCCGTGGACTTTCTGGATCATAAGAATGGTATTCACTTTAATGACATCATTCATGAGTCGGATCAACTGATGGCTAAGGAGGACGTTGAAACTCAACTCATCAAGGGTTCACACTACAGAACAACCTATAGAATTTTAACAAAAAGTAAGGAAGTGAAATGGCTTTGGGAACAAGGCGTTCAAATCATAGATAATGGTGAGGAATACCTTGAAGGTTGTATTGTCGATATTTCTGATAGAGTCAGTAGCCACGAACGTGTACTTTCTGCTACACTTGAGGCAGAAGAACGGGAGAGAAGCCGTATATCTAGAAACATACATGACAATCTGCAGCAACTGCTGATTACGGCTCATATGAATCTTACTTTTCTAAAAAAGCGCCAGGCTGATTTTACTGAAAAAGAAATTCGAAAATATGAAATAGCTAATGACTATTTACAAAAGGCAATTGAAGAATCCAGGTCTCTTTCACACAAGTTGATGCCCAAGGCAATTGAGGATTATGGATTTGAAGAGGCAGTAGAAGGTTTGATTGAAAATGTAGATGAGGTGGTTGACACCAAGTTTGAGTTTTACAATAACTTAAGGGGAGAACATCTTTCTTCAAAAATTGAATTGTGTTTATTTAGAATTACCCAGGAAGCGATGAGTAATATTATCAAATTTGCTCAGGCTGAAAAGTGCACGATTCAGTTGATGAAGCATGAGAAAACAGTGATACTTACAATTGAAGATAATGGGATAGGGTTTGACAAGAGTAAAGTGGTAATGAATGCTGAATCGTTTGGTTTGAATAGTATGAAAAACAGAGCTTCTTCAGTGGGCGGACATTTTTTTTTAGACAGTCAAGTTGGAAAGGGCACGCAGTTGACTGTAGAAATACCATATTAAAACGTAGATTTTATGAGTACCAATTTGATCAAAATATTATTGGTGGATGATCACAAGATGATCAGAGAAGGAATTAAATCATTTCTAGAAGAGAGTAATGAATACAATGTAGTACTGGAAGCAGAGAATGGGATAGAGGCTCTGGAAAAATACGACCCATCACAAGTTGATCTAGTGATTACAGATATTCTCATGCCAGAAATGAATGGTATTGAATTCACTGGAGAGTTAGTGAAGAAAAATACAGAAGTCAAGGTTATAGCACTTACCATGCTCAATGAAAACCACCACATTAAGCAGATGCTGAAAGCAGGCGTTTCTGGCTATTTGCTTAAAAATTGTTCTGAAGATGAACTATTCAAATCGATAGAAACTGTGATGTCAGGTAACAAATTCTACTCTGAGGAAGTGACAGATATTATTATGAATGATTTGTCTGGAGATAAGAAACCAAAACAGAGATTATCTTTGGAGATTCCGCTCACTTCTAGGGAATTGGAAGTTCTACATCTGATTTGCAAGGAGTATTCAAACAAGGAAATATCTGATGAACTGTTTATAGGAATGAGAACAGTAGACGCCCATAAACGAAATCTAT
Organism: Reichenbachiella sp.; assembly: GCF_965233835.1. Taxonomy (GTDB): domain Bacteria; phylum Bacteroidota; class Bacteroidia; order Cytophagales; family Cyclobacteriaceae; genus Reichenbachiella. Next base: position 3,130,689 of record NZ_OZ247585.1, on the reverse strand, counting down.
TGGAGAAAACAGGATGTAAAAATGTAGCTGGTTTAGTAGTATATGCTTTGGAAAGAGACCTGTTTGACGATTTATAAAATTTGTTTTTTATTCATTAAATAAGTTCTCTTCGGAACATGTAATTCATTGAGAACCATTTATTCAAAACAAGTATTCTAAAATTTCGTAATTTTGCTTTAACCAAGCTATTTAATATTATGAAATTTTTTCACAAACTGATCAGCCAAATCAGGAAACGATTCGGCTGGACTGCACCTAAACCCAACCCAGTAGACGTAGAGTATTTCTTATCTCGAAAGAAGCATAACCTTAGTTAGTCAGTTAGTCCAATTAAAGTAATGGATATTGCCAAAAAGATTGTTTTGGGAATATGAAATTAAGATATGCATTATTGATCTTATGTCTATCAGTTTTTTTCGCTGAGGCATGCGCTCAGGGAAAGATTGACGCAGTAAAAATAAAGGGTACTTCTGTAGATATATATCTACCTCCTTCCTACGATTCTTCAAGTGAATATCCAGTCGTGTATTTCAACGATGGTCAAATGTTATTTGGGCACCCCACCTTAACGATCGCCTTGCAGGATATATTGGATAGCCTAATTAACAAAGAGCTACTGGACGAAATTATTGTTGTTGGAGTGTTTGCAGATCAGCTAAGGGCAGAAAAGTATGTACCCTATCAAAATGACCAATTCGAACGATTGCCAAACGGTGACTCTTATGCCTCCCACTATGCCAATTTCCTCATTGATGATGTAGTTGCTTATGTCGATGAAAACTACAGTACAATACAGAAATCAGATGGAAGGGCCGTTTTTGGATTTTCCTTTGGTGGTTTAAATGCTTTGTGGATGTTATTGAATCGACCTGAAACTTTTTCAATGGCGGCCGGCATTTCTGCTTCTATGTGGGTTGAAGATTTTGCTATGTTTGATGAAGTCGAAAAGTATAAGCCCAACCAGAAAATTTGGTTTGATATCGGTACTTCTGAATGGAATTATTATGTGCCGTTTCAAAAGCATCTAAAAGCGCAAGGGGCAGAGATCAACAATAAGATTTATTACTACGAAGTAAAAGATGCAGCTCATACCTGGGAGGATGTAAGGCAACGGGTGCACATGCCTTTCCTGGTGTTTGCCGGAAAAAAATCTCATATTCCTTCAAAAATGACGGTAGAAATAGAAGTAATTCCAAGTAAATCGAACCCTCAAAATAAATTCACTAGACTTAACCCTATAATATCTTGTAAGGATGGATTGAGGTATTCATTGGCTTATGAGGCGAATTATGAAGTACTTAATCCAAGTGCTGGTGAAGTACATGAAGACGGTAGGTTCGAATTATATGGTAATGAAAACCTTGAAGTAGAGGTCAGTTACCTTTCTTTTTCAAAGAAAGTAAAAATACGCTCAAAGCTTGTGAATTAGTCAGACATCAGTCGATTGGTTAAGATCTTTTTCGATTCCTCTCAAACGATCTTGGCAATATTTGACCAATTCGTTGGCTCTTTTCACCAAATCAGTAATTTGGTCCACATCCACTTCTTCTGATTCAAGTTGTTCACAAATAGTTTGCAATTCGTCGTAGGCAGATTGATAGGTTAATTTCTTTTTACTCATTTGGTTTTGTTTACTGTGCTGATAATGATTTGAGATGCAGTTTGAGTTTCTATCTGATCTCCTGACTCTAGGTTCTGATTTTTTAATGCCTTTCCGTTCAGACGGGTTATCGAATACCCCTTATTCAAAATGTTTTGAGGGTTATAAGCGTCAATGAGTTTTTGATTATGATTTAAATTATCTGTTTGACGGTTCAGTATGCTTGAAGGTTTGTGTTCAATAAGTTGAACAAATTGTTTGAGTCGAAGGTTGTGCTCTTGTAATATTTGATTTACACTCAACTGCCATTTAAAATTCAACTGATTGATTACCTCGTTTTGGCGATAGAGCAGTTCTTGTGTTTGATGATTGATCGACTCTTGAATTTGATTTATCTCGGATTCGAAAGAGAGCATTCTTGCTATTAAAAACTCAGCGACTGAGGTAGGAGTTTTCAACCTTGTGTGTGCCACTAAATCAGCAATAGACTGATCTCGTTCATGTCCTATGCCAGTGATTATGGGTAATGGAAATTGAGCAAGGTGTGCGCATAGGTCATAGTCATCAAAACAGTCTAAATCCATCTTGGATCCACCACCGCGAATGAGAATGATCGCTTCATAGCCAAGCTCAGACTCATGGATTTTGTGGAGAGCTTCTATGATCGACTGCGGGGCTGAATCACCTTGCATGGTAGCTGGATACAAATCTAAGGTTGCTTGATACTGGTAGGGATTGCTTTCAAACTGATTGATGAAGTCTTCATACCCTGCCGCAGATTCGGAGCTAATGACAGCCAACCGCTGAGGAACGAGTACCAGCTCCAATGAGTGGTTCATGTCAATGATTCCTTCAGCTTCCAACTGATTGAGCGTCTCCTGTTTTTTTCGCTCTCTTTCTCCAATGGTAAAATTGGCATCAATGTCTCGAATGTTGAGACTGAGGCCATAGACTTCATGAAACTCCAAGGAAGCGTTAAACAATACTTTCATTCCTTGTTTGAGTTCAGTTCCCGTCTGAGAGACAAACCACGGATGAATCTCGCGAAACACATTGGCCCAGATAGTTCCTCTGGACTTTGCTTTGACGAAGTTGTTTTCTTTTTCTACCAATTCAAGATAGCAATGACCATTGCCATGTAGATTGATCTGCCCTATTTCTGCAATGATCCAGTAGGAGCGTTCAAGGCTGTTGGATAAGGCACCTTTGACTAGTAAGTTGAATTCGTGGAGGGAGTAATGATTCACAAGTCAAAAGTGGATCAATCTTGATCAATTCCCAAAACTTTGCGTAATGAAAAAAAGGTTTTGCTATTCAGTTCCCAAAAGTAGGTTCTTGATGTCTTTTTGGTAGTTTCGACCGATAGGTAGGAGCTTGTCAGCAATTTCAACCTGGTTTCCATCTATGGCCTTTACTTTATTAATGGCTATAATATATGATCGATGTATTCTTACAAAGTCATCACCAGGTAAAATTTCAGCTATGCCGACCAGATTGTTGTGATTGATTAGACTTTCATCGTAGGTTTTGATTCGAACATAATCTTTTAGACTTTCTATATATAAGATGTCGTCTAAGTAGACCTTGATCATTTTTTTATCAATCTTGAAAAACACATGTGCTTTTTCTCCATCGTCTGAGCTACTTCCGTCAGTAGACTCTTTTTCTGTGTTTCTTTGCTCTATGCGGTTGACAGTTTTCATGAAACGCTGTAGAGAAAAGGGTTTAACTAGATAATCGATAACATCAAGTTCAAAACTTTCAACAGCATATTCTCTATAGGCTGTAGTAATGACAACAGCAGGTGGGTTTTGTAAGCTTCTTAGAAAATCCAGACCTGAAATCGTGGGCATATTAATATCAAGAAATATAACATCTACCTCTTGATTGGATAGAAAATTAAACCCCTCAACCGCGTCTTTACAAGTCCCAACCACTTCAAAATTCTTAAAATTGACCAAGAAGTTCTTAATCACATTAATGGCTAGTGGTTCGTCATCTATTATCAAACAATTAATTTTCATTCAGCGGTATATTTAAAACAGTCTTATATTTATCTTCTCCTTCGATCAAATCTAGCTTGAAATCCGTATCGTATATCAATTTAAGCCTTCTTTTTGTATTTTCTAAACCAACCCCGTGATTATATGTTTTTAGTCCATTGTCTGCAATAGGTCCTGGTGATTTGTTGTTTTCCGTAATGAAAGTAAGTCTTCCATCTTTGACATTAAGGGAAATGAGAATTGGAATATCTTGACCAATGAGTCTAGTGCCATGCTTAAAACTGTTTTCGATAAATGGTAATAGCAGGACAGGAGGAATCAATTTACCCTCAATGTCTCCCGATATTTCTAGATCTACATTGAGTCTTTCACCATACCTAAGCATTTCAAGATCAAGGTAATTCTGAATGTGCTTGATTTCTTTGACGAGTGGTACGTTCTTTTGTTTAGCGTCATAGATGACATAACTCATCAACTCCGATAGCTTGAGAACGGTATAGGGTGCCTTGTTCGATTTGTCTAAGGTTAGTGAATAAAGATTGTTCAGCGTGTTAAAGAAAAAGTGAGGCTGAATTTGAGATTTTAGGAAAGCCAGTTCAGTTTCAAGGTTTACTTTTTGAAGCTGAGCGGTTTTGTTTTTGAATTGAATCCAGTCTATTGTCATTTTGATAGCGGTGCCGATCGCCACTACATATACCTCCCCAATAAACGAGGCCATCACATAGTTAAAATTGAATAGCGACAAATCCTGAATACCTGATTCTTTATATACTTCTGTAGTGACAAATAAATAGGTAATAATGATTCTAACAATAGTAATCCCAAGGGTAGAAAGGAAGAGTACAATTATATACCAAGTAATTTTTTTGGGAATGAGCCTAGGCATCAGGTAGTATATATTAAAATATACTATTACTATATGCAATGGAAACTCAACCAGGTTAGATCGGAAGGAATAGGCGTAGTCATCAAAATATGAACCCCAGCGCACCCAATTAAATGAGAAGTAAATAACCCAAAACAAGGTATGGTATACAACTGGTCGCTTGGCAAAGCTCAATGTCCTTTGCATAGAGGTTTCTTCTGGCTTAAAAAAAAGATGATCGGAAGTTAACACTATTACTGTCAGTTGTAAAATGAAAATGTCCGATATAATATCAAATATTTAATAAGGAGTCTCAATATTTCGCTCTATGGCTGTGAGTAAAAGCTTAATGGTAATAATTCACTATTGAGAGATACATTAGAGTAGAAGGCTTCATTCGAAGGTAAAATCCCACCATTCAGCTATTTATTTTTAATAAGGCTTAAAGATTTGTGAAAATAGAGGATGCTAAAATCTATTAATAATGACTAAATCTAAAATTAAGTCTATGAAACAGAGAATACTTTTATTAAGTTTTGTCATGGGTATGGTGCTAATGGCACAAGCCCAAACCCGGACTTTGACTGGTAAAGTCACCGGAGCAGACGATGGCGCTGCTTTACCGGGGGTGAACGTGTCTGTAAAAGGCACAAGTACAGGTACCATTACAGATATTGATGGTAACTACAAGGTGGAAGTGTCAGACGCAGATGTTCTGGTATTTTCATATATTGGTTATGCTACTCAAGAAGCCACAGTAGGAGGTAGAAGTGTAGCGGACATTATTTTGGCTGTTGATGCTGAGCAACTTGAAGAAGTAGTTGTTACTGCCTTGGGTATCGAGAGAGAAAAGAAATCTCTTGGATACGCGGTAACTGAACTCGGAGGTAATCAAGTAAGTGAGGCAAAGGAAAATACCTTTGTAAATTCACTGTCTGGTAAGGTAGCTGGTCTTCAGGTCTCACAAAATGCTGGTGGGGTTGCTGGGTCAGCAAGAGTGGTACTAAGAGGTAATTCTTCCTTAACAGGAGATAACAATGTACTTTACGTAGTTGATGGTATTCCATTCGATAATACTTCCAACGGTACTCAAGTAGACGAATGGGGTAATAATATGGATTATGGAAATGGTATTGGAGATATCAATCCGGAAGACATAGAAACCATCTCCGTATTGAAGGGTGCTACGGCAGCTGCACTATATGGTTCAAGAGCTACTAATGGCGTAATATTAATTACAACTAAAAAAGGTAAATCTGGTTCTGGAATTGGTGTCTCATATACTTCTAACGTGGTGTTTGAAGAGGCTGCCTATTTTCCTGAATTACAAAATACTTATGGCCAAGGAGCTGATGGAAACTTCTTGACAGATGTTGATGCAGTAAGAGGTGCAGGTTCTTGGGGCCCAGCTATGGCAGGTCAAAATGCATTGCTTTGGACTGGCGAGAACGGAGCTTACAGTGCTCAACCTGATAACATGAAGGAATTTTTTGATCTAGGAAAAACTTGGACCAATACGATCTCTCTAGATGGTGGAAATGAGCAAACTTCTTTCAGGTTGGGTTATACGAATGTCTCTAACTCAGGAATTGTTCCAAATAGTGGCTTGGATAGAAATTCATTCACCGTAAGAGTAAATTCTCAATTGACTCCTAAGCTTTCAGCTGATGCAAAGGTTTCTTATGTTAACCAGAAAGTAGAAAATCGTCCGAGTATGTCTGGATGGGGAGACAACGTAATGTTAAACTTGGTTGGCATGCCAAGAAACACCGATATGGACGAGTTAGCCGATTATTATGATGCAAATGGGGTTGTAAGAACACCTGTTAGTACTTATGGTAACAACCCATATTATACAGTTAATGAGATGTTTAATGAAGATACTCGTAATAGAGTTTACGGGGTTACTTCTTTAAATTATAATGTAACTGACTGGTTGAAAGTAATGCTAAGAGGCGGAACGGATTATACTGTTCAAAAAATATTCTCTTATACAAAAGCAGACCATCCGTTCAACGGTTCGGTACTTAATGACCTTACTTACACGTCACAAGAGTCTAACTTTGATTTCTTGGTTTCCGCAAATAAGGATTTGTCGTCAGATTTTTCTGTAGGAGTGAACTTAGGGGGTAATCTGAGAAAAAATAAGAATACAACTGCTGGTTATCAAGGAAGTGGTTATAGTTTCCCAGGGGTATATAACATTCTAAATACCAACACAAAAACGGTAAACGCTGGTGCAGGTGTTTATGACAAAGAAGTACAATCAATATATGCTAGTGGTCAGTTTGCATACTTAAATGCAATCTTTGTTGACTGGACAGCTAGAAACGACTGGTCTTCGACTCTTCCAGCATCTGACAATTCATATTTCTATCCATCTGTTTCTACTAGTGTTGTAGTTTCAGATTTGATTGATGGATTAAATGGGGGAGCATTATCCTTTCTAAAAGTTAGAGCATCATATGCTCAAACTGGTAATGATACTGATCCTTATAAGTTGAGTAACTTATTTATTGTAGATGGTGATTCATATTTGGGCTTGAATACTGCAAGCATCAACCCAGATAAAGCAAATGCAAACCTAGTTCCTGAGAAAACAAATGCAGTAGAAGCTGGTATTGATGTTCGATTTTTAGAAGGAAGGTTTGGTGTTGATTTTGCTCTTTACAAATCAAATACAACAAACCAGATTATGCCAATTTCTACAGCTAGAGAATCTGGTTATTCAAGAGCTTGGGTGAATGCCGGAGAGGTTGAAAATAAAGGCTGGGAAGCTGCCTTTAGTGCAGAAATTCTTCGTGGAGGTGAATTTACCTGGACAGCAAATTTAAACATGTCTTCTAACGAGACTAAGGTTATTGAATTGGATCCTGAAAATGGAATTGAAACACTTGACCTAGCTCAAGGCGGTGGCGGCGGAGTATTCTTCGTATCTGCTGTGGCAGGAGGAAACTACGGTGAGATTAGAGGGTTTGGTTATCAAAGAAATGATGCTGGTCAAATTATTGTTGATTCTGAAGGATTGCCTTTGGCTACAGAAGAAAGAATTTCTTTTGGAGATTTTAACCCAGATTTATTGGGTGGATTAACAAATACCTTTACTTATAAAAACTTTGCGCTAGATTTCTTGATTAGCTTCAGAAAAGGTGGAAAGATCATGTCTGTTACCGGCGCTGTTCTTGACGGAAATGGTGGTAGTGAAAGGTCATTAGAAGGACGTGATGGAGGTATTGTGGTTCCTAATAGTGTTACTGAGGCAGGTGACCCTAATACTACGTCAGCTACTGCTATGAGATATTGGGGATCTAATTATGGTTCAAGAAATATCATCGAAGATTACGTGAAGGATGGAAGTTTTGTGAAGTTTAAGGAAGTAACTCTTTCATATAATTTGCCTTCAAGCGTTCTTGCCAATACACCATTCAATAGAGTATCTGTAGGTGTTACAGGAAGAAATCTATTTTTCCTATCAAGAACTATCAAGGATTTTGATCCTGAAGTTTCTGGATACAACAGTGGTAACGGTCAGGGCATAGAAGCTTATGCATTGCCTGCTACCAGAAGTTATGGTTTCAACCTTAAGGTTAATTTCTAAAAAATAAAGAATAAGAACTATGAAAAAGATATTATCAATAATCTTGGTATTCGTAGCTGTAGCCTCTTGTACAGATGACTTTGAGGATATGAATACGAGTCCAAATAGTCCTTCCGCAGCTGGAAGTGACAACTTAGCTCCCGTGTTTACCTATGTGCAAAGACATGCTTTTGCAGAGACTAGGTTTAATACCTGGAGAGGTAACTTGATCTTCGGATCAAGATTTGCTGATCAATGGTCATTCAGTTTTGCTGGTACTTGGTTTGGAAACGCTGCAGGATTCTCATACAATGCAGGCTGGACCGATGCCGCATGGGATGATCCTTATTCAAAAGTATCTGCTAATTTGGTAGCTCTTTTGGATGGGACAGCTGAAGGCGCAACAGCCGAAGATCCAGCTATCAATGCTATTACTAGAGTGATGAAAGGTTTCTTCTATCAAAGAATGACGGATCAATTTGGAGCTATTCCATACTCTGAAGCTGGTACAGGTACAGCAGCACCAATTTTTGAATCACAACAAGATGTCTATAATGATATCATGGCTGAATTGGGTGAAGCTATTACGGAACTTAAAGCCGTAGGAGCTACTCATGCTTATGCTGGAAATGATATAGTTTATGGAGGCGATGTGTCTAAGTGGATTAAAGCTGCGAATACGCTTCGTTTGAGAATGGCTTTAAGAGCAAAGGATGCTCCTGGAAGTAATTCAGATGCAGTTATATCTGCAGCGATGGCGGAAGGGAGCTTTTTAAGCAGTAATGATGACACCTTCTCTGTTGATAGAGATTATACAAATGCAAATAACTTGTTCAATGGCTATAGTGATATTTGGTGGACATGGGATCCAAGTCCGGCAGCTCAGTGGGTACTAAGTAGCACACTAGTGGATGCACTTAAAACTAACAATGATCCTAGATTATTTGCTTTTGCTCAGCCTATAGATGGCGGTACTGCAGGTAACTCAGCTGATTATTCAGGTTCAATTGTTGGAGCTAATACTGATTATATCAATGCGAACACGTTTGAGTCATTTTCTAAACCAAATGCGAGCATTTATTCTGATCAAAGTGATGTCATGTCTTCTTTAGTAATGACGTATGCAGAAGCTGAATTGCTTCAAGCTGAAGTAGCTTTGGACGCAGGAAATCTTGGTACGGCTCAGACACACTTTACCAATGCCATACAAGGTCATATGGAATACTGGGGAGTGCCAGCAGCTGATATTACTACATATTTGACTGATCCATCTGCTACGTTAGTAGCTGCTACTGCATTTGATCAAATTGCTTTGCAAAGATGGTTTGCTGCTTATACTTATGGATATGAGGCTTGGGCAATTTCAAGACGAATGAATGTTGCTGAGCAGTTAGGATTCGATTCTAAGCCTGCCTCAGGTACTGGCACACCAGGTTTTGCAAACACTGTTGGCGGTGCAGGCAATGTGTTGCCGAAAAGATTGAGATACTCTTCAAATGCAGTACTGTTGAATGCAGCAGGTGTAGAGCAGGGTAATTCATTGAATGGAGGAGATGATGCAATGACTACCAAACTTTGGTGGGACGTTAATTAATCGAAGTTATCTATAAATTTAAAAGACCATCCCGCTGGGGTGGTCTTTTTTCATTGATAAAAAAAAGCAATTAATGCAAAAATATATTCTGTCAATTTTGGTTTTGGTAGCGTTTGCATGTACACAACGCGAGGAAGCAGACAATAGCCCTCTTTTTGAAGAAATAAGTGCGCTGACATCCGGGGTGAATTTCAAAAACGAGGTCCCAGAATCGGCTAGCATGAACTCATTTGTTTATGAATATTACTACAACGGTGGTGGCGTTGCTACTGGAGACCTTAATGGTGATGGTTGGGAGGATATATTCTTTACCAGTAATCTTGGTCCTAATGCTATCTATTTAAATACTGGTGACTTTCAATTTGTAGATATTAGTAAAAAAGCAGGAATAGAGGGGAAGCAGGGCTGGACTACCGGTGTAAGTATGGTGGATATTAATGCCGATGAAAAGCTAGATATTTATGTATGCTATTCAGGCCCTTTTGAAAATGATTCGTTGAGAACCAACGAACTTTTTATAAATCAAGGAAATGATCAATCAGGGAATCCAATATTCATGGAGCAAGCTTATGAGTTTGGATTGGCTAGTAGTTCGTTTTCTACGCAAGCAGCATACCTAGATTATGACTTAGACGGAGATTTAGACTTGTTTCTTTTGAACCACAATCCATCGAGAATTACAGAAAACGAATTGGTGGAAGGCAGAGATAAACTTAGTGAAGTTGGTGATCAATTTTTTGAAAACCAAGATGGAACGTTTGTCGAAAAGACCAAAGAATCTGGGATATACTCAAATGCAATCTCTTATGGACTAGGTGTTGGTGTTGGAGACTTAAACAAAGATGGTTGGCCTGATATCTATATCTCCAATGATTATGAAGAAATGGATTATTTCTATATCAATCAAAAGAACAAGACTTTTAAGGAGGCGGTCAAATTTGCAACGCGACACGTTTCGAACTTTTCTATGGGTAACGATATTGCTGACTACGACAACAATGGTGCTCTAGATGTATTGGTGTTGGATATGGTGTCAGAAGATAACTATGGGATTAAAACAAGTATGCCTTCTATGAACCCGGAACTTTTCAACAAGAGAGTTCAACAAGATTTCCATTATCAATACATGTATAATACACTTCAGAGAAATTCGACATTCGTTGATGATGAAGGGATTCCTAAATTTACCGATGCAGCACGGCAAGCAGGGTTTACCAATACTGGCTGGAGCTGGGCTCCTTTGCTGGCCGATTTCGACAATGATGGTTGGAAAGATGTTTTCATAACCAACGGGATAAAGAGAGACTTTCGAAACAATGATTTTAATATCTACCTCAAAAAGATAATGTCTTCGAATCCTTCTTATTTGGATAATCCAAAAAACATGGTGGGGGTAATGAATAAAATTCCTCAAAAGCCACTAAAAAATTACTTCTACCGAAACAATGGTGACCTCTCATTCGAGAAGGTTTCAGATGTCTGGTGTCCAAGTCTTTCAAAATCTTTATCTAATGGAGCTGCCTACGCAGACTTGGATAATGATGGGGATTTGGAGCTTGTCATCAATAATATGGATGGTAAGGCATCAATCTACCAGAACAACTCAACAAATAACTATATCAAACTTAAACTTAAAGGGCGGGCACAAAACCCTGAAGGAATAGGAGTGAAGATTTGGGTCTATCAGGATCAAAAAATCCAGTATTATGAACATTATCGGGTTAGAGGATTCCAGTCCAGCGTGTCTGATGGTGTTGTAGCAGGGATGGGTAAGGGCGATAGAATTGATTCAATTAGAGTAGTGTGGCCCAATGGATTTTCTAATCTACTTACTGATGTTAAATCCAATCAGACAATAATATTAAATGAAGGGAATGCTACACAAAAACCTAATAAACCTCAAGATCAACCAAAAATATTTACGGCAGAGCAAATTGTTGAAATTCACCATTATGAAAACAATTTCAATGACTATTCTAAACAGGTTTTATTACCTCATAAACTCTCCCAACTAGGCCCTGCTCTTTCAGTTGGTGATATAAATAATGATGGCCTCGAAGATCTTTTTATAGGGCAGGCAAATGGATATAAGTCTAGCCTTTATTTGCAGACAGCAAAAGGTAAATTCGTTCAGTCTCAGCAGTTTGATGATAGGGATAATGAAGCCATTGACGCAGTATTCTTCGATTTTGATGGAGATGAAGATTTGGATTTGTATGTGGTGAATGGAGGTAATGAATTTGAAGAAAAAGATAAAAGGTACGCTGATAAATTTTATATCAACACAAAAGGAGAGTTTAGAGATGCATCCGAATTACTACCAGATATTTATGAAAGCGGCTCTGTAGTCAAAGTGCAAGATTTTGACCAAGATGGATTACTTGATGTTTTCGTTGGAACCAGACATAACCCAGGTGACTATCCAAGTCCTGCTTCCAGTCATCTATTTAAAAATACAGGCGGTGGATTTGTAGATGTCACGCACGAATTTGCCATTGGACTTAATGATTTAGGGTTAGTTACTGATATGGAATGGGCTGATGTAAATCAGGATGGGATTAAAGACATGATTATTGTGGGCGAATGGATGGTGCCATCGATATTTACTTTCGATAATGGAAGGTTCTCTAGGTTTTCAAATTCAACATTGGATAGCTTAAGAGGGTGGTACAATTCTGTCAATGCCGTTGATATTGATCAAGATGGTGATTTGGATTACCTTCTAGGGAACCTGGGAAACAATTATAAATATCAAGCGTCAGTTTCAGAACCATTTGAAATATACTATGCAGATTTTGATGGGAATGAGTCTAACGACATTGTTTTGGGTTACTACAACTTTGGAGAACTTTATCCGGTCAGAGGTCGGCAATGTTCCAGTCAGCAAGTTCCTGAACTAAAAAAAGAATTCACTAATTATCACAGTTTTGGAAGCTCGTCACTAGCAGAAATATATGAATTAGGCAACAAGTCGAATGTTTTAAATTATAAGGCTACCAATTTTTCTAGTGGTGTACTGTTGACAACCAAAGCAGGATTTGAATTTATGCCATTTCCTAATGTAGCACAATTGTCCAGTGTGAACGATTTCCTAATTGAGGATTGGGACAAAGATGGTCATATAGATTTGTTGTTGGCTGGAAATTTATATCAGTCGGAAATAGAAACTCCAAGAAACGATGCAAGTTATGGTTTGCTTCTCAAGGGGGATGGACTTGGCGGTTTCTTGACCATGGATGCCGATGTCTCTGGTTTTTTTGTTGAAGGTGAAGTAAGAAAGTTGAGTAAGGTGATCGTGAATCATCAACAATTTGTGATTTCAGCGACAAATGAAAGGCCTCTTTTTTTTCATAGGGTAAAAGAGGATTAATTCAGTCTCCATTCAGCTTCAATTTTATGCCAATCAGCTAAATACTTTCTTTTGTTCTTATGGCAGACATACCTTAGTAATCACAATTAGTAGTAGTACAAGAAATTAAATTAGAGTTTTGGGTTAGAAAGGGTCACGTTTTGCGTGATCTTTTCTTTGTTATAAGGCTAACTAATTTTAGTGTGTGTTGGGTGCGGATGATCTCGCTGCTTTGGTTGTTTAGAAACAATAACTGGAAATATGAAATACACATTTATAATTATCTTGTTAGGCGTATTTAGTCTCTTTACATTCAGCCTGTCTATTGCTCAATCCCCTTACTCAGTTCGTGGTCTCTGCATTGCTGCTCCTGAAGCTCAAAATGTAGATAGTTGGTGCAAGTTTATTGAAAAGGACCTAGCTGAAGATGGACTAAATACGCTCATCCTGCGAGTTGACTATCGATATCAATTTAAATCACATCCTGAGTTGGTTGATGAAAACCCATTGACCGAGGCAGATGTGAAAAAAATTGTTAAAGTTTGTCGAGAAAACGGCATCAACCTTATTCCCCAGATTAATTTGCTAGGTCATCAGAGCTGGGACGACCGGATAGGTATGCTGCTCAAAGTGTATCCCCAGTTTGACGAAACACCAAATGTAAAGCTCCCAGCTCCTGGTACTTATGAATGGCCGAATGCTGATGGGTATTATTGTAAAAGTTATTGCCCCAGGCATCCTGATTTACATCCCATCGTGTTTGACTTAATCGACGAAATATGCGAGGCATTTGAGTCAGATGCTTTTCACGCTGGATTGGACGAAGTGTTTTATCTTGGAGAGAAGAACTGTCCTAGATGCGCTGGTAGAGATCAAGCACAGTTGTTTGCTGATGAGGTGACTACATTACGCAATTATCTCAATTTGAAAAACCGGAAGTTATGGATGTGGGGAGACCGTCTGATAGATGGTCGCACGACAGGCATAGGGCTTTGGGAAGGCAGCTACAACAATACATACCGAGCCATTGATATGATACCCAAAGATGTGGTGGTCTGTGATTGGCATTATGAAAGAGCTGACCCTACAGCTTTCCTATTTGCCGCTAAAGGTTTGCAAGTACTTTCTTGTTCGTGGAGAAAACCTCAACTGGCGATCGCTCAGCATGAATTAATGAAAACTTTCAAAAACAACTCAACCTCAGAAATGAACCCTAAGTATTTGGGAATGCTTCATACCTGTTGGGGATCTGCAGAACGTTTTATGGCATCGTACACGGGGAAGGATACCTCAAACGATAGGGACAAATCAGCAGACTGCTTAAAAAAACTGACGGAAGTTTGGCAAGAGTAGTTTTGTTAGAAAATCCATTTAGCTTCAAAAAATGCCAGTTTAGCTAATATTTTTCCTCTCCATTCATTGAATATCTAGCTTTATTTCATAATTAATCAGGTAAAAGTGGGATTACGCACTTTTTAAAAGAAATTGGATATGAGCATAACAATGGTAAAAGATACCGCAATAGCATCGAAGAGGACCAGTCGAAAGGAGTGGAGTGCGATGGAATCTACCAAATTTGAGAAGATACATACCGAAATATTTAATGACTCAGATAAGGCATCTAAAATCATTGCCCAGGAAATCGCGGCTTTGATTAGATATAAAACGGAAAGAAATGAAAAGTGTATTTTAGGATTAGCCACAGGTTCTTCGCCGATTGAAGTATATGCAGAGCTAGTCAGAATGCATAAAAAAGAAGGATTGAGTTTTCAAAATGTGGTTTCCTTCAATCTAGATGAATACTATGGGCTTGACAAGACGGATAACCAGAGTTATATTCATTTTATGCATCATCATTTGTTTGATCATGTAGATATACTTTCTGAAAACATTAATGTTCCTAGTGGAAAAATTGCTTTTGAACATATAGCTGAGTACTGTACACAGTACGAAGAAAAAATTGAAAGTTACGGTGGTTTAGATTTCCAGCTATTGGGAATTGGACGAACCGGTCACATTGGTTTCAACGAACCAGGCTCCAAGATCAATTCAACCACGCGAATGATTACTTTGGATTATCTAACTAGACAGGACAATGCCTTTGCTTTCAATAGTATGGCGGATGTACCTCGAAAGGCAGTTACGATGGGAGTAGGTACTATTCTCAAGGCCAAACGAATCGTAATCATGGCCTATGGAATGAAAAAGGCTGAGATTGTAAGAAAGACAGTAGAAGGAGAAATGTCAACTGACGTCCCAGCTTCTTTCCTACAAGATCATGAGGATGTGACTTTTGTGCTTGATGAGAATGCATCTCTGGATCTTACCAGATTCCAGACGCCTTGGCTTGTTGGTGACTGTGAGTGGACCAAGGATTTAAAGAAAAAGGCTGTTGTTTGGTTGAGCCAAAAACTGAATAAGCCAATTCTTAAACTCGCCGACAGAGATTACAATGATCACGGCATGTCAGAGATATTAGGTGAAGGTGGTGCTTATGAGGTTAACATTAAAATGTTTAACCATTTCCAGCATACCATTACTGGATGGCCTGGAGGAAAACCAAATGCTGATGATTCAAATAGACCGGAAAGAGCGACACCCACAAAAAAAAGAATAATTATATTCAGTCCACACCCTGATGATGATGTGATCTCAATGGGTGGTACTTTTTTGAGGTTAGTGGATCAGGGACATGAAGTGCATGTAGCTTATCAAACTTCCGGAAACATAGCAGTAGCTGATCATGAAGCCAATCGATTCGCTGAATTTGCTCAGCAGTTGTACGAGTATGCTGCAGGTGATAAGGCAGACACTAAAGTGTTTGATAAGATCTTCAAAGAACTAAACAGTAAGTCTAAAAAAGAAATCACTCCTGTAGATGTCAGGAAAGTAAAAGGTTTGATTCGACGTGGTGAAGCTATAAGTGCTTGCCGTTATTATGGTATTCCAGATAGTCAGGTCCATTACTTGGATTTACCGTTTTACGAAACGGGTAAAGTGGAAAAGAACCCATTAGGAAAGGCCGATGTTGAGATCATTAAGAACCTCATTGAAGAGGTGAAACCACATCAAATCTATGCGGCTGGTGACTTGGCCGATCCACATGGTACTCATGAGGTTTGTCTGAAAGGTATATTTGCCGCTTTGGAAGATCTGAAAAAGCAAAAGTTTATGAAGGACTGTTGGGTTTGGCTATACAGAGGAGCTTGGCATGAGTACCCAATAGATGAAATTGAAATGGCAGTGCCTATTAGTCCTGAAGAATTGATGAAGAAAAGAATGGCTATTTTTAGGCATCAATCTCAAAAAGATGGCGTAGTGTTTCAAGGGGATGATAGCCGAGAGTTCTGGCAAAGATCTGAAGATAGAAATAGAGAGACAGCCGAAATGTATGATAGTCTTGGATTAGCCGAATATGAGGCTATAGAAGGATTTAGAAGATATCATTTCCTCTAGATCATTAAAATAAGTTGCTCGGCGAGCATTTCGCCGAGCTTAATTAAACTTCACAATTTGAATAAAGATCGACTCCTAAGCCTTGATGTTTTTAGAGGCCTGACCATAGCAGCCATGATATTGGTAAATGATCCAGGTTCCTGGTCATACGTTTATGCACCGCTGCTTCATGCGAAATGGCATGGTTGTACACCTACGGATTTAATATTTCCGTTTTTCTTATTTATGGTCGGTATGGCTGTTTCACTAGGTAAGCCAAAAACGGGGGAGGATCGAAAATTAATCACCAAAAAAATTCTAAAAAGGAGCTTGTATCTGTTTCTGATTGGTCTCTTTCTCAATGGATTTCCATATTTTGAACTATCTACTCTTCGAATCCCAGGTGTTTTACAGCGCATAGCGTTAGTTTTTCTATCGATCGCTTTAATGCATCATTATCTAAAAGAAAGAGTTCAGGTGATAGTTGGAATTTTGTTGCTTGTTGGATATTGGCTAATCATGAGTTTCATACCTGTTCCTGGTATCGGCGAAGCTAATCTTGAGCCTGAAACTAATTTCTCTGCCTGGTTTGATCGATTATTTCTTAGTGGCCATATGTGGCGCTTGAGTGAAACGTGGGATCCTGAGGGATTGCTCAGCACTTTGCCCGCTGTCGTCACTGGGTTGCTAGGTGTTTTTACCGGTAAGATTTTGTTTGCTGCTGAAAATAAGGCACTAGGACTGAGTAGAGTATTTGTGCTTGGTAATGTTTTAATCGGAATTGCACTCGCTTGGGATATGATCTTTCCAATCAATAAAAGTTTATGGACCAGCTCGTTTGTTTTATATACTGGTGGGATTGCCATGAATTTTTACGGGATTTTGTTTTGGCTACTTGATATTCAAAAGTACCGTTCCAAACTTACATTCCCTTTTGAAGTTTTTGGTTCCAATGCTATAACCGCCTATACGTTGTCTGGGGTACTAGCTTCTCTTTTTGGGATAATTCCCCTCGCTGATAGTTCTATTCATCAAGTGTTGTATAGTGGCTTGGTTGATATTTTTGGTGATTACCATTTTGCATCTTTATCATATGCGATTGGATTTGTGGCACTTTGCTATCTTCCAATTTTAGTATTGTACAGAAAGAAGATTTTTATCAAAGTATAGGAGGAATTAAAAATGTCGTAATAATTTTAAATTTTGTTGTAATTCTTTCTAAGAAAATGAAGTGAAAAGGAGATTACAATTAGTTTTGAAATTAAGTCAACAGATCATATGATACTTATAGGAACAAGCGGATCATCTAAATGCGATTGGCAACTCATTCGAGGCAGCGAGGCTGTACTGAATATGAGTTCTAGTGGTATTAACCCGTATTTTCATACCGAAGACATCATAGAAGTATCTGTTCGTTCTTTGAGTGAATTACTTGAGCATGCTGCAGATATCGAAGTTGTTTTCTTCTATGGTAGTGGTTGTTCTAGTAAAAAACTGCAGAACATAGTGGTGAGGGCGCTTTCCAAGATTTTTACAAAATCTCACATCTACGTAAATCATGATATTGTAGCAGCCGCTTTTGCTACATACGACGGTACACCAAGTTTTACCTGCTTAATGGGTACTGGTGCCAATTCTTGTTTTTTCGATGGCGATATTGTTAGACAAGAAGTACCTGGTATTGATTACGTATTGGGCGATGAGGGTAGTGGAGCATATTTTGGAAAAATACTGCTACAATCCTTTTTGCGAAAGCAGTTACCACCTGAAATAGCAACAGCATTTGAACAAACATACAACATTACCAAGCATGATATTTTGCAAAATGTTTACATGAAACCTTTTGCAAATGTGTATTTGGCCTCGTTTTCCGAATTTATTCATCAGCACATGGACCATTCATTTTTCAGAGTCATTCTGAAAGAGGGAATTAGAAAATATGTTGAAATCTATTTGGAGTGCTTTCCAGATCACAAGAACTACACAGTCAATTTTGTGGGTTCTATACCATTCTTTTTCGAAGACATTTTGAGAGAAATATTAATTGAAAAAGAAATTGCTCTGGGTAAAATAATTAAAGAACCCATTGAGCAATTAGTACAATATCATATTAATAAACACTACACAACAAAATAATGCTTGAATTAATAGTTGGAATAGATATAGGAGGTACGAGTACCAAATTTGGTTTGGTAGATACTTCTGGCAAGGTGAGAATTCATAGTAGCATTGCTACCGATAATCCTGATATAAATGAATACATAGCTGAGCTAGCCAGAGCGGTCAGAAACTCAGTTGATTCGTTAGACGAAAATGTAGAGCTGATTGGAGTGGGTGTAGGAGCGCCAAATGGTAATTATAAAAAAGGAACGATTGAAGATGCGCCAAATCTGCCATGGTCAGGTTCTATTCCAATTGCTGAATTGTTGGAAGCAGAATTTAATCTGCTAGTTAAATTGACCAATGATGCTAATGCAGCAGCCATGGGAGAGATGATGTTTGGTGGAGCTAAGGGCATGGGGGACTTTATAACCATCACACTTGGTACTGGTCTGGGGTCTGGATTTGTGGCTAATGGTCAATTGATTCAAGGACATGATGGACATGCGGGTGAGCTAGGTCATATAGCCTACAAAATAGGCGGCGGACGTTTGTGTAAGTGTGGTAAAAAAGGATGTTTGGAGACTTATGTTTCTGCCACAGGTTTGAAAAGGACAGTATACAAATTATTGGCTGACCACCATATGGATAGTGAGTTGAAGCGATACAGTTTTGATGACTTGAACACCAAGATGGTTGCTGATGCAGCAAATAATGGAGACGTAGTCGCTAAGGAGGCGTTTGACTATACGGGAAAAGTTCTAGGTGCCAAACTTGCCGATGCGGTAGGCCATACGAGCCCAGAGGCTATTTTTATTATGGGTGGCTTGGCTAAAGCTGGTGAATTGATTTTTAAGCCAACAATAAAACATTTTGAAAAGAATTTATTAAATGTGTATCAAGGTAAGATCAAAATCTTGCCATCTGAGTTGGATAGTACGCATACCCCGATTATTGGTGCAGCGAGTTTAATTCTTGAAGATATTGAAAACAAAAGGAGCGTTCCGGTTTAACCGGAATGTTTCGAACTATTCGTTAGTGGAAGGTTAATAGTGAATTTAGTGAACTCACCTTCTTTGGATTTGAGCTCCACTGAGCCATTCATTTTTTCTACAGTTTCTTTAATGATATAAAGGCCTAATCCGGCTCCTTTGGACCTGTCGCTAGCTCGATAAAACATGTCGAAAATTTTACCTTGACTGGCATCTTCTATTCCGACCCCATTGTCTTCCACAATAATAGAGAGTTGACTTTGTTCCTTTTGCTCATCAATTGAAATGTCAATGTTTTGAGTTGATTTCTTCAGATCCTGATATTTAATCGCATTTGAAATTAAGTTGGCTAATATGACCTCTATTCTTCGTTTATCAGAAACAAATTTTGATTTCAATTTTACATCTAAACTGAACAAAACGTGCTGATAACCTTCCATATGAATCATATTATTAATGATTTCATTGGTCAATGTTTTGAAGTCAATTTCATTTTGCTGAACCTCGAGTCTGGAATTTCTTGAATAATCTAAAATATCCATAATAAACTTGTCAAGACGCTCGACGCTGGTTCTGATCATGCCAAGATATTTCATCAAGGTCGATGATGGGTTTTCTGATTCAGAGATGTTTACCAAACCCTTGATTGATAGGAGTGGGGCACGCAAATCATGGGATACACTATAAACAAACCGATCTAACTCGAAGTTGACTTTTTTGAGTTCTTCGATTTGCTGAACCAACTGTTCCTGGGTGTGTTTTCTGGCAGTAATATCTTCAACTGAACCTTCAAACCTCAGTGGGGCACCATTTTCATCAACGGTGAATTTGAGGTGATTACGAACCCAGAAAATATCTCCATTTTTTTTAAAACTTCTGTACTCAGCCTCAATTTTAGTATTACCTTCTTTTAGTTGATTTCTAATTTCTTGGCGATCTTTTTGATCTACAAAAAATTGGAGAGCAGGCTCTTTTACCTCTTCTAGCATTTCGGAGGGTGAATTGAAACCATACATTTTCGCCATTGCTGGATTTACAGTAACTAGGGTGCCGTTTCCTCCTCCTAAACCAATATAAATACCCTCAGCAGAGTTTTCGAACAGGTTTCTGTAATCAGTTTCGGCTTTGACTTTGTCAGTAATATCCCTAAAAGACCAAACCCTTCCGATTGTCTCTTTGTCTAAAATCATTGGGACAGAATGTCGTTCGAATATTCGGCCATCTTTGTGATATACCAATCGAGTGTGAACCCTATCAGAAGTGAAAAGTTCTTTGACTTCAGTCAAGATATTTTCTGCATCCTCAATCTGATCTAGCACAAAAAGTGACACTTCGTCAAATGGAGCTGTCTTGATGAAGTCCAAATCAATTCCCCATTGCTCTAAAAACCTTTGATTGGCTTCTAGGATTTGGCCATCACTCCTTGTTGCTAAAATTCCATCATCCGTAGATTCTAAAATTGCCCTAAGATATGAGGTTTGTTTATTTTCAATTTCTTTTTGAGCTAAAATGGAACTGCGGTCAAAAATATGAGCACAGAATAGGGCATCCTTTCCTTCAAGGAGTGCTAATATGGACAGTTCAATGGGTATGGTAGATCCATTTTTGTGACGTGCAACAGTTTCTACTCTTGGATTAGGCAAAGGAGGAATTCCGACTTTTACATAGTTATCTATTCCAAGTGTGTGCTTTTCGTGATACTCTTCTGGTATAATTGTTTCGGTGAGTTTCTTTCCAATAATTTCATCCGCTTTCCAACCGAATGTTTTTTCGGCCTGCGGGTTCCAAAAGGTAATCACGCTTTCGTGATCATACCATATAGATGCTTCAAATGAGGCATTGGTTAAATTTTTCCGTAATTCATTAGCGGATTTTAACTTTTTTATTGACCTCAGGGCGTATCTCGTTGTCAGGCCAATCACTAGAATTATCAGCACGCTGTTGGTGATAAACAACCAACTATCTAGCTTTCTTGCGGTAGTACCCAGGACCTTACTGAAATCCTCCTCAACCTTGGTTAATTCCGAAGACAGTCGATCAATTTCTCCTAGAGTAACTAGTAAATCTGCCTCAGTCCAATTTTCGTCGAGTAATCTAATTCTGCTTTCAAAACCTAGCCGATGCAGTTCACCAATGAGTTGATCGCCGTTCGACCAATGTGAAATGGCTTCACTCATAAAAGATACATGGCCAAAACTTCTGAAAAGCCAAATCATTCCTTCTATGTCTTCTTTATGATTATTTCCTTGCAAAAGCCTCTTTTCTATTTCTAGCCGATTCAGATTGTTTTGCATGGCAATTCGAGCTAAGCTATCGCCAATAGGAACGTTAAGATCTGCAAGAAATTCCTTCCAGTATTGGTCCTCTTTTGATGTTAAATAAAGTATGAGGTGCGTGGAAGCTGCCTTTTGACCCTTGGAATATTGAGATTCCCCATTGATATATGCCCTGACTGCAGAAGTGGTTTTTAATGTGTAGTAGTTAATCGAAATCAGAATAGCACAAACAGCTAGTAGTATAGTAAGTGCTGTGATTCGAATAGTAGTCATAAATGGGCCTATAAGTGTATTTGACTAAATCCCCGCCTTTGGGCATATGCAATTCCTATTACAATATAGTAAATGGAAAAAGAATGAAACACCATTCTCCTTTAGAGATTCGATTTTACTTTACTTATCGCAAGATTATAGGAAATAGCAAACCCAAAATACCCGTTCGATTCGAATTCGTATTCAGAGCCATCTAGATTTCTAGGGATATTGTAATTGTAGCTCAAATAAAAGTTGACCTTTTCAGTTTCAAATAAAACTGGAAGAGTCAAATAGTAATTCATTAAGCTAAACGTATCCTCAGAGGAGCTAGAAAGGAAAAGAAACTCATAGGCTTGCGATTGAAATGAATTTAAATCCTCACCCGAGTTTATAGAATCTCTTAGGCGAATCAAGAAACCAGCGGTAGTATTGGTATATCCTGCATCACGTAAACGATTCGCAAAAAACACCATCTCTCTATCATTCGAATTTTGAAATCTGGTCAAGTGATTGGTGCGGGTATATTGAGTAGTGATGTTTTGGTTCCCAAAGAGCACAGCGATAGAAGGCAGTATGGTTATTCTTTTGAAGGGTTTGAATCCTTTAAAGCCAAAATTTCCTGTTAGGTTCCAAATGAGTCGATGCGCAGTTTCTGATCCGAAAGAAAAAGAGTAATCTAGCCCTGTATAGGCATATTTGAAGTCTTGTGTAATAGAACCGCCTAGAGAGTTGGTTAGGGTTTGTGTATCGTCTTTTTCAGTGAAAAAAGAGTGGTCATAGGTAAGACTGTAAGTCGTTTTTTTCGTCATTTGGCCAATATACCCGAGTGTTAAAACGGTGAGATTATATTTCGGATCGAACTCGCTATTCCAGAATCCGGTAGCGTCAACATACAAACCAGAATGATGGTAAAAAGAGACACCAGGAGTTAGTCCTTGTTGATCAATGCCAAAATCTCTACCGGCAGAAGTCACTCGACTGGAATATCCAAATCTCAATTGCAACTGAGACTGCTTGGGAGCCGGCTTGAGGAGTTCATCTATCAATGCGAAAAGTGAAGCTGAATCGGCTTCGTTTTCAAAAATTGCATCTAATTCGGCGTCAAGTTTAGCCAATTCTTCTTGTAGGTCATTTTGGGCATCACAAGAGTGAGAAAGGCTTAATAAGCCTGCCAAGAAGGTGGCCAATATGGTTAAAGTATTAAGACGCAAATAGAAGAGTTAGTTGTTTCTTTTATTTCTCATTCGTTCATTGTTTTGTCTTCTGAGCTGTTCATTTGAGTTTTGTTGTTGCTGTCGTCGCTGATCCAGGCGATCCAGTAGCATTCTTTTAAAATCTCTCTCAGCATTTTGTAAAGACATGAGTTGTTTAGAATTGATCACTTTGAGCATGCGCTCCGAGTACTCACCTTCTAACTTTAGCTGTCTTTCTTTTACTTCTCTACCCAGCTTGAGCATATCCTGAGTTTCTTGTTCTGTCGCGGTTTCAGGGTTGAATTTTCTTCTTGCCTGAGCAAACTCCTTATGGTTTTCTCGACGTTTTTGGCTGTACTCATTGTAAATGGGCCAGAATTGCTGCGCATCCTCGGGAGTGAGGCCTAATCGTTCACTTATGAGTGCAATTTTTGCTGACTCAATTTTTTGTCTGGCCTCATCATTCTGTGCTTGTGCAGCCGTGGCCAATGACAGCATAAGTGCTGCGAATAGTAGTCTTTTCATCATTACAAATATATTCATGGCTTTTCTATTATATAGGTGCTTACATGATTTCCGTTGAATAGTCGAGCTCCGAGTAGATGGATTCTAGATCCTCATCAGATAATTCTCCATCAATTATTTCAGTCTCTATAGTTTCTAACTCCTCCAGGATATAGCTCTCATCTATGGCGGCCAAAATTTCATCTGTGCTAATATCTTCTTCATACAAATATTCAATCAATGCTTCTGAATCAATGGAGGCCAGTAACTGTTCTGTTGATGGCTTGGTATTCTGAGGATAAAAAAACCATCCAATGAGAAAAATTGCTATGGCAGCGGTCATACTCCAAACCATTTGCATTCTAGGTATGAAAATAGGAGAGGATACCTCTTGTTGTTCAGTAATTCTTGACTGAATTTTCAAAGGCAACTCATCAAAATAGCCATCAGGTACTTGATGGATACTTTTTCTTTCGAGTGATTCGATATCTATCTTCTTTTTCATATAATCAGCGTCTGAGGATTAGACAATCCTCAGATTAAAAGGTTTAATCCAAATTAATACTTTGTTCAATTTTCTTTACAGCCAGATGATAGCTGGCCTTTAAAGCCCCCTCACTTGTGTTGGTGATTTTGGCAATTTCTTTAAATTTCATGTCATCGAAATACTTCATATTAAACACTAATCTTTGCTTGTCTGGAAGTTTCAACAATGCCTTTTGCAACTTGAGTTGAATCTCTTCTCCAGTAATATGAGTGCTTTCTTCCAACTTATTCGATAGCTCATTGGCTACATCATTTATCGGAAGGAAAAATTTATTTCTTTTCTTTTTTAAAAAGTTTAAACACTCATTAGTTGCTATTCGGTATATCCAGGTATACAAACTGGAATCCTCTCGAAACTTGTGAATGTTGTTCCAGACCTTTATGAATACATCTTGAACTAAGTCATCAGCGTCATCATGATCTATTACCATCTTCCTAATATGCCAATAGATTCTTTCCTGATACTCTCGTACCAGCAAATTGAACCCATGATTTCGGCTCTCCTCATTGCTGAGTTTTTTTATTAATTCGTGGTCAGTCAAAGTAGTGCAATTTGCAACTTAGATGCTTGATGCTGGTAAAGGTTTAAAATTGTATTTAAAAAAAACTAAATCATCAAGTGGTACCTGACCCAAACTTCCTGTTTTTACCACACTTCTCAAAATAATATCTGGCCCGCCCAAAGATTATTGCGGCGAATGTCATACCTTTGAGCCCCGTAACAGAAGTTTCGAATTCACATCAAATGACATCAACAAAATACATTTTCGTTACGGGTGGAGTAACCTCTTCTCTTGGTAAAGGAATCATTTCAGCATCTTTAGGTAAGTTATTGCAAGCCAGAGGGTTTTCGGTAACGATTCAAAAATTAGACCCGTACATCAACGTTGACCCAGGGACGTTAAACCCTTATGAGCATGGTGAATGTTATGTAACTGACGATGGCGCCGAAACTGACCTAGATCTTGGTCATTACGAAAGATTTTTGAATGAGCCGACCTCTCAAGCGAATAATGTAACAACAGGTCGTATCTATTATAATGTAATTAAGAAGGAAAGAGAAGGAGAGTTTTTAGGAAAAACAGTTCAGGTAGTTCCTCACATTACCGATGAGATCAAAGAAAGTATTTACCGATTGGGTAAGACCGAAAAATATGATTTTGTGATCACTGAAGTAGGTGGTTGTGTAGGTGATATTGAATCGTTACCGTTCATTGAGGCTATGAGACAAGCTCGCTTTGAGTTAGGTCCTACCAATGCAATCAATATCCATTTGACCTTAGTACCATATTTGGCAGCAGCTGGTGAGTTAAAAACAAAACCAACTCAGCATTCCGTGAAGCAATTACTAGAAGCGGGAGTGCAACCAGATATTTTGGTGTGTAGAAGTGAACACAAGCTAAGTGCTGATCTAAGAAGAAAGATAGCATTATTCTGTAATGTACCAGTTAATTGTGTGATAGAAGCACAAGATGCCGATACCATCTACGATGTGCCACTACTGATGCGTAAAGAAAAGCTCGATGAAAGAGTGCTTGCTAGAATGAAGTTCTCGTATAAGAAGGAGCCAGGATTGGAGCATTGGAAGACTTTTCTAGGTAAGCTTAAGAATCCTGTCAATGAGGTAAACATTACTGTAGTTGGTAAATATGTAGAGCTTCAAGATGCTTACAAGTCTATTTCTGAAGCATTTGTGCATGCGGGTGCGGAAAACGAATGTAAGGTAAAAGTAAAATGGCTTTCCTCTGAGGATGTTACACCAGACAATGCGGCTAAGCAGCTTGAAGGCGTAGATGGGTTATTAGTAGCTCCGGGATTTGGAGAAAGAGGAATTGAAGGGAAAATTGAAGCCATTAAAATTGCTCGGGAACAAGGGATTCCGTTCTTTGGAATTTGTCTGGGTATGCAATGTGCCAGCATTGAATTCGCAAGAAATGTTTTAGGACATAAAGACGCAAATTCTAAAGAAATGGCGGAGAAACTAAAGCATCCTATCATTGATATCATGGAGGATCAAAAGAACATCACTGAGATGGGAGGTACTATGAGATTGGGTGCTTATGATTGCCAAATCAAAAAAGGAACTAAGGCGTATAACGTCTATGGACAAACCAAAATACAGGAACGTCATAGACACAGATACGAATTTAATGACGCTTATTTGCAGGATTTTGAAGATAATGGAATGATTGCTTCAGGAAGAAATCCTAAAACTAATTTGGTTGAGATCGTTGAGCTTAAAGATCATAGATGGTTTGTGGGTGTTCAATTTCACCCAGAGCTGAAGAGCACAGTGCTCAACCCACATCCGCTTTTTGTAAAATTTGTAAAAGCGGCCCTATCATATAAGAAAGATAATTTATCAGAAAACAATAACTAATTAGATGGATAAAAATCAGATCACAGGCCTGGTCTTAATGCTTGCATTAATGACCATATATTTTCAATTTTTCGCTCCGGAAGTTCCTGAGCAGCCTGTTGAAACAGAACCCATTGAAACCACAGCACCTGCAACTGTCCAAAACACGAAAATGACGGCTGTTGAGCCTACAGCTATTGATGACTCATTGGCTTCAGCTATTCATAGAGACAGATATGGAATTTTTGCTCCTTTTGCGACAGGTGAAGCAAAGGATATCGAAATAGAAAATGAGTCTGTCAAGATCGTCCTTTCTAGCAAGGGTGGTGTAGTAAAGAGAGTTGAGCTTAAAGATTATTTGACTTACGACAAAGATCCTTTGATTTTGATTGATGGGAGCAGTAGCCAATCAGATTTGCTTTTTGCAAGCAACTATAAGCCAATCAATGTCTCAGAGTTATACTATCAGGCTGACTACCGTAAGTTGAAAGTTGAAGGGACAGATTCCTTGACTGTTAGCTTCAAAATGGCTTTGGAAAATGGAAGATACCTTGAGCATAAGTACACGCTCGGAGGAACAGGTTTTCAGTTGAAATATGAAATCAATCTGGTAGGAATGGATGGCGTGATCGACAATCAGGATGCACAATTCACCTGGGTGGATCACATGAAAAATGTTGAGCATACTCTCAAAGAATCCAGAGCTAAAACTACGATCAACTATCAACCGATTGGAGATGACTTTGATGACCTTGGGATAGGAGAGGGCGCAGAGTCTGAGACCATAGAGCAAGGTTTAAAATGGTTTGCATTCAAGCAACGTTTCTTTTCCGCCGCGCTAATCGCTGATAACAAAATAGGAAAATCTACATTGAGCACCATAGTTGACCCTGCCGATAGCTCTACTGTAAAGACAGGTACAGCTGTTTTGACTTTACCCATTGGAGATTTAAAAACAGGCAAGGGTAAATTTCAATACTACTTTGGGCCAAATGATTATACGATACAGAAAGAGGTTGTAAACGGTTTTGAACAAAATGTAGACCTGGGTTGGTTTATTTTTAGATTGGTTAACAAATGGTTGATCATTCCGATATTCAACTTATTGGAAGGAGTGATTTCAAATTACGGTATCATCATTATCATTTTGGTATTTGTCATTCGATTGATTTTGGCTCCGTTGACTTATAAGTCACACATGTCAATGGCCAAGATGAAAGTTCTGAAGCCTGAAATGGATGCGATAAAAGAGAAGCATGATGGAGATATGCAGAAGTCTCAGCAGGAGACTATGGAACTTTATCGCAAAGCAGGTATCAATCCATTGAGTGGTTGTATTCCAGTACTGCTACAGTTCCCCTTCTTACTTGCTATGTTCAACTTTTTCCCTAATTCGATTGAGCTGAGACAGCAGGCTTTTCTTTGGGCATCTGATTTATCTACATATGATAATGTGTTAAATCTACCATTTGAAATCCCTTTTTATGGATCTCATGTGAGTTTGTTTTGTTTATTGATGACAGGATCAACATTGCTCTATACCTGGTCAAACAGCCAGATGAATTCTCAAATGCAAGGGCCAATGAAGTCGATGCAGTACATGATGCCAATAATGTTCTTGTTCTTCCTGAACAGTTTCTCTGCTGGTTTGACGTTCTATTACTTCGTTTCAAACATTGTGTCATTTGGTCAAATGGCTTTGTTTAGAAAGTTTGTGGATGAGGATAAAATCATCAGAGTGATGGAAGAGAATAGAAAGAAAAACGCCAACAAGAAGAAATCGAAGTTCCAGCTGAAACTGGAAGAAGCGATGAAGGCTGGCGAAGAACAACGCAAGCAAAAAGGAAAGAAGAAAAAGTAGATAGTTATTCTGTCATTGGCTTAGATTTAGTATTACTCTAAGTAAGCAAGAAAAGAAGTAAATTTAATGTCCCGTTCCGATAACCTTCGGGGCGGGACATTTTAGTTTTCAGTGACTTATGAGTTTATCAACATTTGTATGTGGAGAAGTTTCCAGATACAAATAGAAGAAATGCGGAAACGAAAATTATATTTGCCAAGGTCGATGAAGTGTAATTATCGACTCATTGACAATTTTCATTAAATCTGACAACGAGCTTTATGGGTAAGATCATCTCAATTGCAAATCAAAAAGGTGGAGTAGGAAAAACTACTACTGCCATAAATCTAGCAGCAAGTTTAGCAGCATTAGAGTACAAAACGCTATTGGTTGATGCTGATCCTCAGGCCAATTCCACGTCTGGTATTGGAGAAGATCCAAAACAGGTAAAAGCGGGGATTTATGAATGCATGGTGGATGCTATTGATCCCTATGAGTGCATCATGAAATCTGACATTGATTATTTGGACTTACTACCTTCACATATAGATCTCGTAGGTGCGGAAGTTGAATTGGTCAATTATGATGAGAGAGAAATGAAAATGAAGGCTACCTTGGATTCAATCCGAGAAGATTATGATTTCATTATCATTGACTGTTCGCCGTCTTTAGGTTTAATTACTGTTAATGCATTAACTGCTTCAGATTCTGTCATTATCCCTGTTCAATGTGAATACTTCGCATTGGAAGGATTGGGTAAACTGTTGAATACCATTAAAATAATTCAGTCAAGATTGAATCCTGACCTGGAAATTGAAGGTATTCTATTGACCATGTATGACATGAGATTGAGATTGTCTAATCAGGTAGTCGAGGAAGTGACTACGCACTTTAAATCAATGGTGTTCGATACCTTGATTCCAAGAAATATCAAATTGAGTGAGTCTCCAAGTTTTGGATTGCCAGCAATCTCTCATGATGCTGAGAGTAAGGGAGCGATCAGTTACCTGAATCTGGCAAATGAGATTGTAGCCAATAATGAGCAACTGGCCGAAATGGCCTGAAGTACTTGCTGATCAATAAAATAATTACTTAGATGAGCCAAAAGAAAGGAAATAAGAGGAATGCGTTAGGCAGAGGGTTAGGTGCGCTATTAAGTGATGATGGTGGTGCAGAAAAAAACGTACTGGCAAAAAAACCACTCCGAGAAAGAAGTGCTTCTGCCGGAAGTATCTCTGAGGTCAACCTTGATCAAATCGAGGTTAATCCATTCCAGCCAAGAACTGACTTTGATCAGGAAGCGCTGCAAGAACTTTCTGAGTCTATCAAAGTACAGGGAATTATTCAGCCTATCACACTAAGAAAACTGAATAACAATTCTTTTCAGCTTATATCAGGAGAAAGAAGGTTTCAGGCAAGTAAGCTTGCGGGTTTAGACAAAATACCTGCTTATATCAGGACTGCAGATGATCAGCAGATGCTGGAGATGGCTTTGATTGAGAATATTCAGCGTCAGGACTTGAATGCAATGGAAGTTGCCCTCAGCTACCAAAGATTACTTTCTGAATGTGATCTAAAGCAAGAACAGCTTGGAGATAGAGTAGGAAAGAAAAGGTCTACTGTAAATAACTATTTACGACTCTTGAAGCTGCCACCAGATATTCAGGCAGCAGTGAGAGATGGTAAAATATCTATGGGGCATGCCAGAGCACTGATCAATGTAGAGGACACTACGTTGCAGTTGGATTTGCTTAAAAAGATTCTAAATGAAGATCTTTCGGTTAGAAAAGTAGAAGCATTGGTGAAGCAGGCATCATTTCCGGACGAACCACAAGAGGAACCTGTACAAAAAGTAGTGAGTAAAGATATATTAAGTGTTCAAGACAAGTTATCTTCGCACTTTGGGACGAGAATCAATATCGCCTCGAAAGATAACAACAAAGGAGAGATCAAAATACCATTCGCTTCCGTTACGGAATTGAATCGTATTTTGGAAATCATTGACGCTTAATTATAGAGTGAAATCATCGGTATTAGTTTGGATAGGATGCTTGATCATCAGCACATCGGCTGTAGCTCAAAATGAAACGATTATTCGGGCGAATGCGGATACTACGGTAGTAGCCACTGATTTAGCGGGAATAGAAACTTTTCAAAGTAAATCGACCTTGGATCCAGACAAGGCAGCGCTTTATGCGGCTGTGTTGCCAGGTCTAGGCCAGATGTATAACAAGCAATATTGGAAGCTTCCAATACTTTATGGAGGAGCTATCGTAATTGGTCATTTTATAAAATACAACAACGATTTTTATAATGCTTTTCGCAATGCATACTTGGCTGTAGAGGAAGGTAGTGATAATCCATTCCCTCAATTTTCTCAAGAAGCTTTGCAACTAAACGCTGAACGATTCAAGCGTAATAGGGATTTTATGATTATCATGGGAGTAGTTTACTATCTGGTTCAGATCGTGGACGCACATGTGTCTGCCCATTTGATTGAGTTTAACCTTAATGATGATTTGGCTTTACAACCAACCTATTATCCTCGAGAGAAATACTTTGCCCAAAATGTAGGCATGTCTTTGGTTTTTAAATTGAATAAATAGTAATAAATCAGAGATTGCCGTAACTAATCAACTATAAATTTTTAAAGGACTGAATTATGAATGTAGGATTGGTAGGGTATGGAAAAATGGGACAAGCCATTGAAAAGATACTTCTGTCTAAGGGACACTCCATTTCAAAAGTTATAAACATTGATAACGCAGATGAAATCAGTGAAATGACACCTGTCAATACTGATGTGGTTATTGAATTTACCGCTCCTGAATCCGCACTCAACAATATCAAAACTGTATTAGGAAACAAAGTTCCTGTGGTATCAGGAAGTACAGGTTGGTTGGATCATTATCAAGAAGTGGTTGACTTTTGTCAGACTCAGGGCACTGGATTTTTCTATGCGTCAAATTATAGTTTAGGAGTAAATATATTCTTTAAGCTCAACGAACAACTGGCTAAAATGATGAATGGAAAGGGGTATAAAAGCTCCATGGTTGAAATTCATCACACGCAGAAATTGGATGCTCCGAGTGGAACAGCGATTACTTTAGCAGAAGGTGTGATTGCTAATACTGAGGATAAAACTAAATGGGTAAATGGAAAATCTTCTAATCCTGAGGAACTCGAAATTATCTCCGAACGTGTAGATCCTGCACCTGGTACACACGATATTACTTATGATTCTGAAGTGGACACCATTAAAATCAGCCACGTGGCACACAGCCGGGAAGGCTTTGCTCAAGGAGCCGTACTTGCAGCTGAGTTTTTAGCTGGTAAGAAGGGTGTCTTTTCTATGGACGATTTGCTCAAACTTTAGGATTCAGATTAAATCATATATTTGCCGAAATTAAATCAACTATGAACTGGAATTTTTTTAAGCCCAAAAAGAAAGAAGAGAAGAAAGGACCTGTAAAAGAATGGGTAGATGCCATTGTTTTTGCAGTGGTGGCAGCTACGCTTATTCGATGGGCATTTATGGAGGCATTTACGATTCCTACGCCATCAATGGAAAACTCGTTGTTAGTGGGCGATTTCTTATTTGTAAGTAAGATTAATTATGGTCCGAGGACCCCAAAGACACCATTGCAATTCCCATTGACACATGCCAAAATATGGGGTACGAACATTCCATCATACACGGATGCCATTCAATTACCTCAGTTCAGGTTTCCTGGTTTTGGAGATGTGGAAAGAAATGATGTCGTGGTATTTAACTACCCACCAGAATTTGAGCATCCTACTGACCTTAAGACGCATTACATCAAAAGATGTGTGGCTGTGGGCGGAGATACGATAGAAGTTAGAGATTCTCAGGTGTACGTAAATGGTGAAAAAGGAGAGAATCCAGAGGATATGCAGTTTGCTTACTATTTAAGGACGGATAGCAAGATTAATGATCGTGTTTTTAAGAAGAATGGGGTTTGGGATTATAACAGATTTAGTGATAATAGTGCTTATCAAATGCATGCCCGTCCAGAAGATGCCAAGAAGTTTGAAAACTTAGATTTTGTGCAGGAGGTGATTCCTCACAAAGAGCCAGAAGACTTTATAAATCCAAGAATATTCCCAAATGCTACTAGATTTCCATGGAATGCAGACTTTTATGGTCCATTGGTTATCCCGGCAGAGGGTATGACTATTGAGTTGACGGAGGACAATGTAGCCATGTATGGTACGACCATTCGCAATTATGAAGGATTGGAGAATGTTGAGCTAAAAGAAACGGAACTATTCATAGATGGAGAAAAAGCCACATCCTACACCTTCAGTCAAAATTATTACTTTATGATGGGTGATAACCGTCACAATTCTGAAGATTCAAGGTTTTGGGGATTTGTGCCTGGTGATCATGTAGTGGGAGAGGCATCATTTATTTGGATGTCCATCGACCCCAATGAGAGTTTCTTGAGTAAGATCAGATGGTCTAGGCTGTTCAATGGTATAAACTAAAAGACAAGAAACAAGAGTCAAGGTTATATCTTATATTTTGACTTTTGTATCCAATTTTACCACTCGATTTCTTTCAATTCATTATTCTTCAGGAAGGCATTCGTCTTACTAAAATGCTTGTTCCCAAAGAACCCACGATGAGCTGCAAAAGGCGAAGGGTGAGGGGATTCTAAGACGTAATGCTTAGACTTGTCTACCAATTCTCCTTTGCGTTGGGCATAAGCTCCCCACAAGAGAAAGACTAAGTTCTCTTTTTCTCTTGATAGTGCTTTAATTACTGCATCCGTAAATTCCTCCCATCCTTTGTTTTGATGAGACCCAGCTTGATGTGCTCGTACTGTCAAAGTCGCATTTAAAAGTAGAACTCCTTGTTCTGCCCAGCGGTTGAGGCATCCATGAAGGGGCAGGTCTATATTCAGATCATCCTTAATTTCTTTGAATATGTTTTGTAAAGATGGAGGCATGCGAGTGCCCTCTTGAACGGAAAAACATAGGCCATGCGCCTGACCATCACCATGATAGGGGTCTTGTCCTATAATTACTACTCTAGTGTCATCAAAAGAGCTAAGCTCAAATGCACTAAATATATTTTTGGCTGGTGGAAAAATTTTATGGTTTTGATATTCAGACTTCACAAAGTCTGTCAAGTTCTTAAAGTATTCTGCTTCAAATTCTACTTGAAGTCTTGTCTTCCAGCTTTTTTCAATTTTTACATCCATTATTTTCGAAAATAAAATAAATTGACTTACTTGTATACTCAATCCTAATCCTATTTTACAATTGATAGTGATATTTTTTGATGGTAACAGAGATAACAAAAGGCATTAAAGTGAGTGTGGAGACGGAATACCAACCAAAGTATTCCAGCCCCAGACAATTTCACTATGTCTTCACCTATAAGGTTACTATCGAAAACCAAAGTGAACATACCGTTCAACTCAAATCAAGGCACTGGTATATTAAGGACGCGGCCTACAGTGATCGCGAGATAGAAGGTGAGGGTGTTGTAGGTCAGCAGCCTATAATAGAGCCCGGGCAAGAGCATGTCTACGTTTCAGGTTGCAACCTAAAGAGTGGTTTGGGTAAAATGATTGGAACCTATCTGATCGAGCGAATCATTGATGGTAAAAAAATTGAAGTACGAATCCCAGAATTCGTTATGGTAGTTCCTGACCGGTTCAATTAGATCATTTCTTTTTCTTGAGTATAAAAATCATTTTCTTTCGAATTACTCGATACGTTAGGTACTGGCTGTTAGCGGTAGATGGGCATAGTCTACAGTCTCCTTTTTTATTTAAACTGTACCAACAAGCATTAAACCCGTCAAAAAGGAGACAAGTGAATAGTCCAGAAGTAGAGGCGATACGTCATCGGCTTCTCAGCGATAGTAGAGAGATACAAATGAATAGATTTGGTTCCGGCTCTAGTTTATCAGCCCCTCGATCGAAACAGGTTAAAATAATAGCACAAGCTGGTATATCTAACAGAAAGCAATCTGAAATACTTTTCAATTTATTGGAGTATCAGTCTTGTAAAGTGGTATTAGAATTGGGTACATCTTTAGGATTAAATACCATTTATATGAGTGAGCCAAGCTGTGTGGAGCGTGTTGTGACCATAGATGGAAATGCCGAATTGTGCAAAATTGCCAAGGAGCATTTTTCTGAGCTGGAATTGAAAAACGTTGAGCACATTAATTCAGATATAGATACATACCTACTTCAAACAAATCAAACTTTTGATTTTGTCTATATTGATGCGAATCATACTTATGAAGCTACTATGCGATATTTTTCTATGACGTTGGGTCATTTATCCAATTCAGGAACAATTGTTATTGACGACATCAATTGGTCTCCCGAAATGTCCAAAGCCTGGCTGGAGATACAACATGATTACCCCGAATACCTTTATGTAGAAAATGACAAGATTGGAATAGTATTTGTGAATGTGGAGTCGGTAAAAGGACATTACATTTTAAGTTTTTAAATTTCAAAATGAGTGCTTTTTGACGTAATTGCGTATGTGCAATTATCTTATATTTTTGCAGCTATATAATTCAACTATGGAAAACAAATCTTCGGCAAATCCAACGCCTGAAAAAGGTCAGAATAAAAGAATTTTCACAGTAATACTGGTACTTCTGCTTATAGCGGCAAGTGGAGCTTTTATATACAAGTACTTAGAATCTTCGGAGTTAGCGAGGCAAAATCAATTGACTCAGGCGCAGTTGGATCAGGCTTATAATGATTTGGACTCTATGAGTAACGAACTTGATACCAGGATACTAAAAATTGCTCAACTTGGAGGAGAGATAGATACGCTGTTGCAAATCAAGACTCAGCTGGAAGAGGAAAAGAAGGCTTTTAGAAAAAAAGCCTATAGGCAGATTAATGATTTGCAAGGAAAAGTTGATGGCTATAAAGAATTGTTGGTGGCTCAAGATG
This sequence comes from Reichenbachiella sp., assembly GCF_965233835.1. GTDB lineage: Bacteria > Bacteroidota > Bacteroidia > Cytophagales > Cyclobacteriaceae > Reichenbachiella. Next base: position 3,095,245 of record NZ_OZ247585.1, on the reverse strand, counting down.
AGGAGATTGAGCGTTTGAAGGTGTTGAATGATTCTTTGATGGTTGAGAACACAGAGTTAAAGGTAGAAGCAAATAACCTAAACGAGTCGATTAAAGATCTCAATCAAAGTAAGGCCAAGTTGGAAGAAAAGGTGGCTACTGCTTCAAAGCTTAAAGTTGAAAAAGTTGAGATATTGGCCGTGAGTTCTAGCGGTAAAGAAAGAGCATCACCATTCAAAAACAGACACATTGATCATTTGAAGATCGATTTTGAAATAGTGGAGAACAGAGTTGCACCTATAGAAGGAAAGGGCATCTTGGTTAAAATCACTGGCCCGGATGGTAATGTTATTTTTGACGTAGCATCTGGTTCTGGTACTTTTGTTTTTGAAGGGCGAGAAAGCTTCTATACTGTGAAAAAAGATATTCTTTTTGATAGAAACAGTCAGGCACTCACATTCCTCTATAGCAAGGGTAGTGACTATGATCTGGGTAAGTATACTTTAGAAGTCTTTACTGATGACTATAGGATGGGGTCGGCTTCTTTTATAGTTAAGTAGTTATTTTCCGAAAAGGGCCATGACTTTGGCTTTTTCATCGAGGAGAACTTTCGTACAGCACATCATGACAATAAGTGCCATGACCATCAATTGACCTCCGTCATTGCCTACGATTATACCAATAAAAAATAGATGAGAAAGAATGGCACCTATCATAAGCATTACACCCATAAGGGCGCCTAATCCTGCATGTTTTGGCCAAAGTAATAGAATAGAAGCAACCAATTCCAAAATCCCCGTACCGACTCTAAAGAACGCCTCATAATCTCCGTGACCAAAAATTGAAATCGTGAGATTTGTAAATAGGGCTTTCGATTCGTTCAAAAAAGCTTCACCACCAATACCAAATTTAAAAAGTAAGGTCTCAAGTAGTATGATAGAAGCTATGAATCTGGGGAGATATTTGATGATGTTCTTGAGTGTCATTTCTTCGATGTGTGTATTTGACGTATAAGTTACAAGAAACTAATAAAATGAAAGTCTATTTTGGACTTCAAAATTTTAGTGACTAACATTAATGTATCTACATTAGATACATATAAAGATATAGGGATGGGGTTGAATAAGGATATTAAGCAAAAAAAATTCAAGTCAGAGTTTGAAAAGGTAGTAGTGAATCTGATGTTCAGTAGAAATTGGTTGGATGAGCAGCAGCAAAAAGTGCTTAAACCTTTTGGGCTAACCGTTCCTCAATATAACGTTATGCGAATTCTTAGGGGACAGCACCCAGAAGTCTGCACAGTAAATTTGATCATTGAAAGAATGCTTGATCGGATGTCCAACGTATCAAGAATTGTAGACAAACTAGTGTCCAAAGAGTTAGTATCTAGGATACCAAATCTACAGGATAGAAGAGCCGTTGATGTATTCATTACTGATCAGGGGCTGAATATACTTGAGCAGCTAGATGACTCCTTTCAAGAACTTTTTGAAAAAATCAATTCCTTTTCAGATGAAGAATGTAGTCTGGTCAACGACTTTTTAGACCGCTTTAGAGGTACTGAACCTGATTAAATACCTTTCAATATATCTAATAACCCTTTTTTCTTATCCTTTGATCGTACTACTAAAATTGGGATCTCTGAATGCAACTGAACTAGCTTTTCTGCACTTCCACCTATAAATAGAGAGGCTGCGGCAGTAATTCCCTTTGCTCCAATCACGATTGCACCAGCCTGCATTTTTTTGGCTGTTTTATAGATGGAAGAGATAATATCTTCATGACGATCCAATGTGTAAATTGGTTCGATCGTCAAATTCGTTTCATCAAATTTCTTTTTGAATACTTCGTAGTCTTTCTTGGCATGCTCTTCCATAATCGCCGCAAATTCCTCGAATGATTTACCAGTGTAATGATATCCGCTTGGTACTTGATAAACATGTTGGATTAAACATTTTGGCTTTGGGAAATGATCAATATTAAGTAAGTCGATGGTTTGATTGACAGCGGCTAGTGCATTATCAGAAAAATCAACTGGAACCAAAACCTTACTGATTCTCTTATCAAAGCCTTTTGGAATAATGAGTAGAGAACATGCTGCTCTACGTGCTAATCTACTGATCGTCACTCCACCACCTGGTTTTTCATTTTTTCTACCCACAATGATCAGGTCAACTTCTTTGCTAGCACTAAACTTTAGAATGGCTTTAGTAGGTTGTCCTGAATTGACCTCAACACTTACCTTTGAGTCATTATGTATGTAATACCGATCAATTTCGCGTTCAATCTCCTTTTTTCGTTCTGCCAATGCATCATTAATGATATTCGGAAATTCCTTTTTTACAGCCGCAGGAACGTTTAAGTCTTTAATTACATTGATAAATTTAACTTGCTTAGTACCAGCTAGTTTAGCAATCATAGAGGCCGAATAGATCAATTCTTTATCCAAGTCGGAATGATCGAGAGCTACTAATATTTTTTCGAATTTATACATCAGATTCGTTCGTTCAGGTAGTATATCTTTGTAATGGATTTCAATTTATGCAAAAAGATAAATCAATTTTTAGAAATCCAACTGATTTATCTCATCTACAAGCATTTCTATTTGTTCTTTAGAGTGAGTTGGAAATGAGGCAATTCGAATATGTCTATTCTTAAATTCACCATAACCATTTCCGATATTCAATCCTTTCTTAGCCAAGCCTTGAATCAAAGTTTCAGACCCACCATTCACTTCAGCGACACCCACCGTTTGAGATCTGAATTTTTTCTCGCTTACAAATGCGTTTAATTTTGGGTGTGTTTCGAATAGGTTGTATAATAGGGCACTTTTGTACTTTGCTTCTTGCCGAATTTGATCAAGGCCTTTGGTGAGCATATCCTTGGCTACCTTTCCTAGTAAGTAAATATTGAGCACATTGGGTGTACAAGTGGTTTGATGTTTTGTGGCCATTTTGGCAATTTTCAATATGCTATTGTAGGAGTCGTGATAATGGCCCTCAGCTTTTAGTCGTTCAGCTTTTTCCAGGCATCTTTCATTAAATGTCCAAACACCCAAACCCGCTGGAAGGCCAAATGACTTTTGAACAGAGAAGTATAGACTGTCAAGATTATTGAAGTCAAATTCAGGAATAGGGAGGGAGCTCACGGCATCAACTACTAAAAGAGGATCTTTATACTTCGCACGCAGTCGGTTGATATCTTCAACGGGCATGGCTGCGCCAGTGCTTGTTTCATTTTGTGCCAGCCCAATAAGTTCCACCTCTGAATTGATTTCTGCTAATTGCAAATCGTGATGTGTACCAGCTTCAACGATACGTCCATCGGCATTCTTTTCATGAGCCGAAACGGCAGTGTAGAACTTTTTAGAGAAATCCCCATTTACAAAATGTACTGAATGATTACGAATCAAATTTTCACTCATACGATCCCAAACCTCAGTAGCTGAAGAGGTAAACCCTACGGTGAAATTTTCAGGCAACTGTAGTAATTCTCTAAGCACTTCAGTGGTTTCCTGGTGCATTTTTACATAAGCCTTGCTTCTATGACTGATGGATGGAATGTCAGACTTTAAGGCATCTTTAATATGCTGTTCAACAGTGAAATAAAGCGCTGATGGCCCAGGAGTGAAGAAGATGTTTTTCATTAGAATTATTTAATATATAAATAAAAGATAAAGACAAAATTACCTTCCATAATTCGCTACAAAATGAATACATTTGTTGGACAAATCTCTGGGTTTTTGTATGTTTATTTAAACTATAACTATAAAAATGACCGAGTGATTTCGGCGGCTAAATCGGGCCTCATTTCGATCTATGATCGGAACTCTTTGGAGATAACAGAGGAAGATTGAATCGCATGGATAGCTCAAATCCTTACATTTACAGGTTTAATTTAAACCCTAAACTCAGAGATTTTACCAAAAAAGTCTTCCCGATTTATCAGGAAGACTTTTTCTTTTAATAAAGCACTCTGAATCTAATCGTACCTTCTATTTTTTTGAGGTCTGAAATAGCCTCTTTATTATAGTCCTTATTGATATCTGTAATTACATAACCAACCGTGTCATTAGTTTTCAAATACTGCCCCATGACATTGATGTCATGCTTGGCGAGCGTATTTGTGATATTAGCTAACACGCCAGGTTGATTGTGGTGAACATGAATAAATCGATGTGCATCCTGTAGAATCGGTAGTGTAAGGTTTGGGAAATTAACGCTATTAGTGGTTGTTCCTGTATTGATGTAATCGATGATCTTGGTTGGTACAAACTCTGCGATATTTTCCTGAGCTTCTAATGTGCTTCCACCAATATGAGGAGTAAGTATCACGTTTGGTAGGCCTCTTAGTTCAGAGACAAATTCATGGGCATTACTCAGTGGCTCTTCGGGAAATACATCTACTGCAGTTCCTGCAATTTTTCCACTTTCAATATTCTTTTTAAGTTCTTTGATATCTACTACATGGCCTCGAGAGAGGTTCATAAAAATGACACCATCTTTCATATAACCAAATTCTTTTTTGCCGATGACATTGATGTTGGTTTTGCGACCATCAACATGTAGGGAAACAACATCAACCTTGGTTAGAAGCTCTTTTAAAGATTTGCACTTGGTTGCATTTCCCAGTGCCAATCTTTCATCCAAGTCATAATAGTAGACATTCATGCCTAGTGCTTCGGCCAGAACAGAAAGTTGCTTTCCAATATTTCCATATCCGATAATGCCTAGCTTTTTTCCTCTGATCTCAAAACTTCCATTAGCAGATTTATCCCACTTACCCTGGTGCATAGAAAAGATCTTGTCTGGAAGATTTCTAATCAGCATGATCATTTCGCTTATAGCCAATTCAACCACCGATCTTGTATTGCTAAATGGCGCATTGAATACCGCGATGCCTCGTTTGGTACATTCAGCCAGGTCGATTTGGTTTGTACCTATACAAAATGCCCCAACAGCCATCAGTCTATTCGCATGTTCCAATACTTTTTTGGTGACCATTGTTTTGGAACGGATACCTAAGATGGATACATCTTTGATTTTTTCACAAAGCTCGTCTTCATCGATGCCCGCAGGGTAAATTTCGATTTGATACCCTTCTTCTTTTACAATTTTTACCCCGTTCTCATGGATATTCTCCAAAAGCAAGACTTTGATTCTGTTCTTAGGGTATGATAATGCTCCTTCCATTTTGTTATGATAAAGTATTTCGTCTAGCGAAGGTGCTACGTGGTCGGCGTTTTTAACCACGTTTTCTCGCGAAACGTTCTCAGTAAAAGCATAAAACCTGTTGGCTTTACCTTCTTTTCGTATTTCGTAATCATTGTATCCATCACCAATAACATGAATTTCACCTTCCAGTTTTAGTGCTTCAATTTTCGCCGGTTTTCCTTTGCTTTGGGATAAAATGTTGTCTTCGTCAAAGCCAACAATGTTTCCGTTTTCATCAAAGACAAAAGAGTTGGCATGAACATTTTCTTCTTTTATTCCATACTTTTCTACTATTGGGAATATGAATTCTTTGAATCCATTAGAAAGAATATAAACATGATCTGCATGCTCTTTTAGAAAGGCCTTATTCCTTTTGAAAGATTTGGATACCAGTTTTTTTAACATGGTAATGAGAATGGGTAGGTGCTCTTTCTTGGCATCCAGGATTTGTAGGCGCTGATTTAAGGATTCTCTAAATGATAACTCCCCACTCATGGCCAGATCTGTAACGTCTGCAATTCTCTTCAGCCGCTCATGCTTTTCCGGGTGACCCTTTAGTGAAATAGAACCAAGTACGTCTAGTGCTTCGACACTTGTAAATGTACTGTCAAAGTCAATCACAAAATTTTTTGTAACTGTTTCAGTCATGCTATAAAACTCCTTTTATAATGAATGAGTATTAACCTGTTTTGATCACCTTGGGTTTGGTTGGGTAAAATTATTTTGATTCTTCTTATAAATGGTCACTTATGGTGGAATTTATAATGGCTGCTGAGATATTTTGATGAATCTATAAAAATACTTCCATCCATTAATAATTTTACAAAAAAAAGCATCTGAACCAAAGGATATTCTTTTGGTTTAAGTTAAGGATTTGATTTGATGAAACATTAGGTCAAACAATTGAATACGGTATATTTTTTGATCGCAGTAGCGGTGGTTGTTTGTGTGCTATTGAGTATCTATTTGAGAATTGCTAAATTGGAGAATAAGAAGTGTATCGATAGTTTATTTGTAGTATATTGGTGATATTCTTAACAAATTGTATAATTGCACTATTGGAAGAAAATTGAAAGTGGAATTATTTAGCAACTAAAACTTAAACTTTGCTCAAATGGGTATTTTAGACCTCATCACCTTACTTATTTTCCTAGCCGCCGCTTTTACACTGATCAATATTACATTCCTCAAATTACCTTCTACTATTGGCCTTATGGCAATCGCATTGATGTCTTCTGTCGCGATTGTGTTTTTAGGTTTTGCTGTACCGGCTGTAATGAATGGTGCTAGTCACATTGTTGAAGAATTTGACTTTAAGGAAGTGCTATTGAATGTAATGCTTAACTTCTTGTTATTTGCAGGCGCCTTGTCTGTCGATTTGAGCAAACTACTTCAGGAGCGTTTACCAATTATTGTATTGGCAACAATTGGAACATTAATGTCTACATTCATTGTGGGATTTTTGATGCAATTTGGATTCGGCTTAGTCGGGAGTGAGGTAGATCTTATCTATTGTTTGTTATTCGGTGCATTGATTTCACCGACTGACCCAATTGCTGTATTGGCTCTCACTAAAGAGTTCGGCTTAGATAAAAACCTAGAGATTAAAATTGCCGGAGAGTCATTGTTTAATGATGGTGTTGGTGTTGTTATATTCCTAACTATTTCCAGCATTGCAATGGCCGGACATGGTGGTGATCATGGAGCGCACGGTGGGGGTGAGGAAATTACCGCAATGAGTGTAGCTGGTTTATTTGTCAAGGAGGTTGCTGGCGGTTTGTTGCTGGGCGCGGCATTCGGCTATATGGGTTTCAAGCTCTTAAATTATATCGACAATGACCATGTGGAGTTGGAGGTTTTAGTTACGCTTACGCTGGTAATGGTAGGTGGTAGAGTTGCTGAACTGATCCATGTTTCTGGGCCACTGGGTATGGTTGTGATGGGACTGTTTATTGGTAATGAAGGAAGAAGTGAACATCTGGCCAACGCGACTGGGGAATATGTTTTTAAGTTCTGGCATCTGCTAGATGAAGCGTTGAATGCAATTCTCTTCATTTTAATTGGCTTAGAGGTAATCATTATAGCTCAAGACTTTAAAATGGAGTTTTTAATGATTGCACCGATTGCTATTACTATCGTGCTGTTTGCTCGATTTATTGGGGTATCCATTCCAATAAAAGTGATGGAGATGCTAGGTAAGAAATTTGAAGATAAAAGTATCATTATATTGACCTGGGGCGGTTTAAGAGGAGGAATTTCTGTAGCTTTGGCGCTTTCATTGTCAGATGAGATACCTCATAAGGATATTATTTTGGCAGCCACTTATGCAGTGGTGGTCTTTTCTATTCTGGTTCAAGGGTTGACCATTAAAGGGATACTGAAAAATTAAAGTTGAAATCAAATTAGTAGAAAATAAATTACGATTAGATGAAATTAAGTTTAGCAGAAGGATTGATGCTGATCGCGTTGGATGACGAAGAGGGAAGATTATTGTCAGCAGCAGAACATTCGATTGATCATGGACTATTGGCCATTTTAATATTAGAGTTATCTCTTATTAAAAGAGTAGGATTCGAGAGCAATAAGATTATTGTTAAGGATTCAACTGGAACGGGCAACAAAGTGCTTGATAGTGTACTGAAAGCTGTTGGTGGTGGCGGTGATTCTGTCTCTGGTACAATTAAGAAAATAGCTTCTGGATTTGATTCTATTCAGGATGATGTGATCGAACTATTGGTTCAGAGAGGAATTTTGAAGGTAGAGTCAACTAAACTTTTATGGATTCCGGTTTCAGAAAGAATGGACAATGCCAATTATGCCTTCGAACAGGAAATCAGAGATACTTTGAAAGCCGTTGTTCAGAAGGGGCAAAAGCCTACACCTGCAATTATTATTCTGATGTCTATGATTTCAAATTGCAAAATTTTGGAGGAAGTTTTCCAAGAGAAGGATGAGTTAATTGACGCAGTGAAGGTGGCGAAGGATATAACTAATTCCCCAGCAATAGATGCTGAAACTCAAACTGTCCTTAATGACTTGAAAGAGTATTTTTTAACTCTATAACAATATATTAACTGTTTAGATTGAGAGGAGCTGGCAACTAGTTGTCAGCTCTTTTTTCTTTTTTAGACGCATCTCTCAATGTTCTGCTTTGGTTTAGGTAGAACTTGAAAAGTTGATTGACCTCAGCCTCTGTCTCCTCCAATGAAGTGTTATTTTTTTCTGTCAATTGTTGAGTCTGTAGGTCAATAAGTGTTTTGAGATAAGCTTTAATTGAATCCTGATTGGCCATAGTTTTATTCGCCTTCATGGCCATAAAGCCAAAGCCTTCATGCGGATTGTTCCTATCTCTTTCTAGAATAAAGTACTCATGGCCTTCAATTTCTACCTGATCGAAGTGGTATTGTATATCCTCATGAATTTCACTGAAATTAGGACCGTCTGAGTGATTTACATCTCTGTTTTCACAGCTACTCGTAGTAGCCAATACAATAGCAAAAAGGACTGAATAGCGTTTTGTATACCTCATGTTAGGTTTCTTTAAAATAACCTTCTTGAACATTAAATGCTTTTTGAATCAGCTGAAAAGAGCTGCCATTAACGATGATGATCAAATAATCCCCTAGAGCAATTGTGAATTTCTTCTCAGGGTTTTTAATAAGTTGTCGTTTCCCGTTTTTATCCTTTTTGCTCATTCCTATTAGGATGCCGTTATAAGTCTTCTTGATGTTATTGAATGACTCGTGATAATCTTTGTTTAGATATGGATTATCGTAGGTCACCAAAAACTGTTTAATATCATAGTCGGTAGGGGTATGTGCAAATGACATGATATCTTCTGTGTAGGAGGCTACATCTGGCTCAAACATGTAACTGGCCAATATCTTAGAGGAAATGTCATGGGGAGAAATTGCATTTGTGACACCGGCATTGATAAAGGTGTTTTTGAGGTTAGCATTTTCCAAGGTTACGACAAATTCCAACCTTTCAAATACCTTTTTCATATTGAGTATAAAAACCAACTTTTCGGTATCATCGTCAAGATTAACAAAGACGACCGTTGATTCTTCAATATTAGCTTTTTTGAGCATTTCAGTATTCTCGAAATCTGAATAAAGAGTAAAAACCATATTGGTGTCATACTTTTCATGAATGTGTTCGATATGGCTTTTAACATTAGTGACAATAGCCACTTTTTTGTTTGCTCCTATTAATTGTTCCACAACCAGTTGGCCAAAATCACTCCAACCGATCATGACGACATGTTGCTCAAACAAGGTTCCGTTGTACCCTAACATTTTGTTTTGTTTTAAAGTGGTAATTAAGTTCGTGATTTGACCAATGAGTAAGCCATATATACCTACACTCATTAGGACAAAAATAAATCCAATAAACCTTCCGTAAAGTGTCACAGGATATATATCTCCATACCCAACGGTCGTCAAAGTAGCTATGGTAAACCACATGGCCTGATGATAATCTGTAATACTTGACTGCGTGCTATCTTTTTCAAAATTAATTAGCAGAGTAATTAAGATGAAATAGATAACCAGGCCTACAATTGATCCAAATATGAAGCGATTTACTCGTCTTCTTTCACTTGCGTTTAGCATTGATTAGTCATAAAATACAACTCAACTTATAAAAATTGAAGATATTTAAAATTGCTATCCTAAAGAAATTTTGATGAGATTATTCTTGCCTAGAGATTAAATATGAAAAGAGAGGGGCCTGACAGAAAACCAAATAAAAAAAGCTCCAGAAGAGATTCTGGAGCCAGCAGCATTTTGAGAAAAATTAATTATGACTCTAAGCTCGCAACATGTCATTTCAAAATCTTGCCAACCTTCTTAAAAATCTTGCCAAACGTCCATTGGAGGCTCTGAGGCTATATAAATTCAGTGGGAGTTTTACCGAAACGTTTCTTAAACTGTGTGTTGAAGTGGCTGACATTGTTCATGCCAATGGCTTTGGCAACCTCAGATGCATTAGTCACCTTCTTTTCTTTGAGAATTCTGTTGGCGTATTGCATTCTAATTTCTTTTATGAATTCGAAAGGAGTACTGTCTGTCATCTTTTTGATCATGCGATAGAATTTGCGTTCACTCACGGCAATTTGATCAGCTAAATAACTAATAGATAAGTTAGGATCGTCAATTCGGTCAAATACCAAAGATTCTACCTTCTTAAGTAGTGATTTTTCTATTTCATCCAGAGTTTCTTGATTATTGATAAATAGAGCGCCTTCATTATTGTTGTTCCACAGTTCCTTCTGATTTAAGAGGTTTTCTATTCTCAGTATGAGTTCATTGGGTTTGAATGGTTTGCATAGGAAGTCGTTTACTCCTTGAGACAAAACTCTGGTTTTGTCTTCTTCTGATGTTCTAGCGGACAACACTAGTGCTGGTATTTTTTTTAGTTTCTCATTTTTTTTCAGTTTTTCGAGGAGTTCAAAGCCATCAAACCAAGGCATCATCAAATCAGTAATGATAAGGTCTACTTCTTCTTTATCCAGAACTTTTAGAGCACGTTGCCCATTGGGGGCTGTTAGTACGTTGTAATCAACTTCAACGATGTTTTGAATATACTCACGAACTTCTGGATGATCTTCTACAATCAAAATTGTCTTCCTTTCTTCATCTGAGCTTCTGGTAATATTTACCACAGGTATTTGCTCTGAGATTGGTTCATCTATTTCCTTAAATAACCCCCTGGTTTTATTCGTAAAGTCGAGCTCGTGTAATTGGGTAACCTCTTCAGAAGGCACGGCTTCTTGTGGCATATTGATTATAAATTCGGATCCTTCTCCTAGCTTGCTAAAGACTTCTATCTTGGCGTCGTGTTTATGAATGATTTCTTTTACGAGTGCGAGTCCAATTCCAAAGCCTTCTTGCGTTTTAAAGGTAGTTTCTGGTGCCTGATAGTACCTCTCAAAAATATATGGAATGTTTTGTTCAGGAATACCTTCCCCTGAATCAATTACTGAAATAACTAAATTATTATTCTTCTTGCTTAAAGAAACCGTAACTGAATCACCTTGTTTTGTATGTTTTAGTGCGTTGGTGATTAGGTTGAAAAGCACCTTTTCAAACTGATAAGGGTCTATGTGAAGAATTGATGAGCCTTTAAAAATTGATTTCGAATAGGATAGATGTATACCTTTCAATTTGGCCATAGAGTCAAACATCTGAACAAAGAGTTTAAGCATTTTGTCTACATCGATGTATTGTTTATGAATACTAAGCTTACCATCTTCAAGTTTTATCAATTCATTAATTTCGTTGGTAAGGTGAATTATTCTTTCTCCATTTAGTAAACCAGTTTTCAGCTGTCGTTCAGCTTTGTCCGTTAGTAGCAGGTCTTTACTTTCAAGGACTTGCTCGATGCCTCCCATGATGAGCGTAAGTGGAGTTCTGAGGTCATGAGATATATTGGCAAAGAATCTAGATTTAGCTTCGTCGAGCTGTTTGAGCCGATCAGACTGCTCTTGTATTTTGAGACTGAGTTTTTTGTTTATGATGTAGGATCGATAAATGATCAACGAAATGATGATCACAAGAACAAGTCCTATACAAACGCTAACGAGTAAAATGTTTTGAGCTTTTATTGTCTCTTCGTCCGCTACCTTTTGCTGTTTTAGTACTTCATTTTCATTGGCTCTTTTTTCAGCTTCCAGCCGCATTTGAACCTTATATTTGTTTCTTTCTTTTTGTGAGCGGTCAATTGAATCTTGAACTTCACTATAACTTTGTTGTATGTAAATTGCTTCCTTATACCTTTCTTGTTTCACGAGGATATCATAGATTTTTTTTGATAGAAAAGCAATCTCATTCAGATTTTTGGTAGAGTAAGCAATTGCCAGGTGCTTTTCACAATTTTCTAGAGCTTCGTCGTAATTGCCCTGCTTCACATCGATAGCAGCTATATATCTTGCACAGTCTAAGGCATCGTCCATGTCACTTATAGAAATGTATCCATCATAAGCTTTTTTATAGAATTGTTTAGCTTTCTGATCTAGACCTTGAGCATTATATACTAAGGCCAAAGACCTGTATATAAAATACTCTTCCTCTATATAATTATAAGCTTTGGCAAAATACAGCCCACTATCAAGGTATTGTTTAGCTAAATCAAACTTATCCAATCGCGAGTATAACCTTGCTATTTGGGCATAACCATGAGGATCCGGAGGAATTGCATGCTCTCTTCGAATTTGTTGTGATTTCAAATAATAGGTTAATGCTTGATCGTAATCCTTGAGGTTTTTATAAATCAAGCCAATATTTCCGGTAAGGTTTGACACTTCATCAAACTTTGATGTTTCCTGGAAAATTTTAATTGCTTTAAAATAACAATCCAGGGTGATGTCATAATCACCAAACCTATGATATCCAATTCCGAGATAAAAATAGGTTAAGGCCATTAAGGTGTCTTGCTTATTATAAGTGGAAAGAAATTCTCTGGCTGTGGAGATAGATTCGAGATAATTTCCTCCCAAATAATTCCTTTTCAATTTTTTGAATAGTAATTGATAGTATAAGCTGCTGTAGATCTCATTGCCCAATAAGTCATCAGATTCTTCTATGAGCAAATCATAGGCTAAGTCCAACTCATTCGAATAAACTAGTGAATCGTATGTTTTTACGAAGCTGTCGTACGAGCCATCATCTTGAATTGATGGACTTTGTGCCTGAATGGCACTAAGAGTAAGGGTTGATACAAAAAGGATTAAAAGATAAATTCGGCGCACGGATAGGTGGTGAAATAATTAAATTCTCAAAATACTGCTGTATAAGTTTTCAATTAAAACCTTCCATTCGGTTCCTTTGGTGGTTCTTCTTCATCATCATCTTCTGGTTTTCTGCTTAAATAAAGCTTTTCTTTTAAAAGTTTCATCATTCTAAATTTTAGTGAAAAATAAATTACGGTCAAGGTAGTCAAACATAAATTTTTGATCAAATAAATTCATTCATTTGGTCGTCAAATAGTTCACTTAATTCTTTATAATCAAAAAAACTATATGTTTTGTTTTAATAATTCTAAGTGGGCATTGTGTTATGTGGTTGTTAAGCAGCATAGCAGAGGGTAGTACTAGTTAAAAAATTGTTAAATCCTTATTTGCTAGCACCAAATTTGTTTGTTTTACACTGTAGTAATCAAATCAAATACATGAATCATATTAGACACACATTCATTCTTATACTGTTCTTCGGCTTGTGTCAAGGAGCTTTGGCACAAACACCTAATTCTGAAAAAAGACCTTATCGAATTGAAATCACAGTAGAGGGCCTGGAAGATAGCGTGGCTTACTTGGGTTATTATATGGGCAACAAACGATATGTTTTGGATACCACTTCTATTGACGGAAAGGGTAATATGGTCTTCGAAAATAATAAGTCTATCAAAACAGGTGTGTATTTTTTATATACAGGAAGTTATACCATGGATTTTCTTGTGGATCGCTCATTGGATTTCAAATTGAGTACCAAAAAAGCCACAACTTATCCTGATTTGGAAATAGTCAACTCTGAAGACAATGAACAATTTCGGGCATTTCAGCTAGTGATGATTGATCATCAAACCAAAGTGAAGGAGTTGACAGGCTCTTTAGACTCAACTAGTGTAATGAGTGACACCGTAAGAGTAAGAGAGGAGATGGCCAAGCTTAGTGAGCTCAATACGCAAAAAAGAGATAGTCTATTGGAGGCGTTTGGGAATTCATTTATGAGTCAGGTTTTGATCATGATGGCCAAGTCACCAGAGTTGGAAATAGATAGCGACTCTCTCACGATTGAACAAAAAAAATCTCAATATAATTATTACAAAGACCATTTTTTTGATGGTCTAGATTTCGACTCTGAGGGATTGCTTAGGACGCCAAGTTTCTATGGAAAAGTGAAGGAATATATTGATAGAGTTACTTTCCAAAACCCAGATTCTATAATTGCCTCAGTTGATTATGTTCTAGCTAAGTGCAAGAACAATCCTGAGCTGTATAGATTCTGGATGGGTACCTTTTTTGGGGAATACCAAAATCCGAAAATAATGGGTATGGACAAGGTGTTTGTCCATTTATCTGATAACTACTATTTGAATGGAAAGGTGGATTGGGCGGATAGTACTTTGCTCGCAGAACTCAGTAAAGAGATGACCTTTCTTCGCGAAAATCAAATAGGATCAAAAGCACCGCAGATGTATCTATTGGATACTTTGGAGAATAGAAGGAGCCTTTATGATGTTAAGTCTGATTATTTGGTGTTGTTCTTTTATGATCCGGACTGCGGACATTGTAAGAAGAAAACACCTGTGTTATATGATTTATATAAGAAAATGGGAGGCGATTTTGATGTAATGGCTGTCACTGTTGGAACTGACACAAAAAAGTGGAAAGAGTTTATCGAAAAATTTGATTTGAAAGGATGGATGCACTTGGGTGATCCTTATTATAAAAGTAACTTTAGAGTGCAGTACAATGTAAGGAGCACCCCACAGGTTTATATTGTAGATAAAGACAAAACGATCATAGCAAAGAAGCTTGATGTAGAACAAATCGAAGGCTTTATAAATGATAGGAAAAGAATGGACAGGTTATCTCAGTAGGGGATTTTCTTAACCTTCTCATTTAATACCTAAATTGTAATGAAAATTTTCTGATTTAGACGAATTAGTTTATTTTCGATTTTTTAAACCAATATAAAATTTCAATCAGATGATTAAGGAATTCAACACGTTGCGTGATGATGAAATAGAGGTGTTGCTGAAGGCTCCTGTTTTGGTGTCTATTTTAATAGCCGGTGCTGACGACAAGATAGACAAAACTGAAATCCATCAAGCTGTGGAAATTGCAAATAGCAAGCAGTCGAGAGCAAGAGAGCAACTTATAGACTACTATAAAGAAGTAGGTAAGGATTTTGGTGAAAAATTTGAGAAGACGGTAAACGAAATGCCAGATTCGCCTGACGGAAGAGCTGAGATTATTGGAAAGGAATTGAGAAAATTAAATTTCATCCTGCCTAAAATTGAAAAGAAATTTGCAGTGAAGCTGCATGCTAGCTTGAAAGATATGGCAAAGAAAGTAGCCGAGGCTTCTGGAGGAATTCTAGGTTATATGTCTGTAAGTTATGAAGAGGCTAAGCTGATGGAGTTGTCCATGATTGATGATCCATCGGATTACGAAAACTAAGAATTTATTAACCCCGCCAGTCGGGGTTTTTTTTGCTCCAAACCTAAACGATGTATACGAGATACCGTGCCGATATTATTTACCCGCTTCGACTCACTTTTGTCATTTGGCTGGTATTTACTTTTCAGTTCTATTCTCATATTGATTTGGGCTTTTTGGGAATATACCCAAGAAGAATTGATGGACTGGTCGGTATCATAACCGGTCCGCTGGTGCACGGAAATACGCAACATATATTATCCAATACGCTTCCTTTGCTATTCTTGGGTATTACCATGTTCGTGTTTTACAATCGAATTGCGTTATGGGTATTTGCCAATTGCTATATCCTTACGGGAATACTGGTCTGGTTTTTTGGAAGACCTTTCTATCACATTGGAGCAAGTGGACTGATTTATGGTTTGGCCTTTTTTCTGATTTCGTTTGGGCTGTTTAGAAAAGATTTTCGTTCGCTTGCCATTTCTATAGTCGTTGTGATTTTGTATGGCGGATTGGTTTATGGTATGCTGCCAACGGTATCCAATATATCCTGGGAGTCACATGCGTTTGGAGCTTCCATTGGAATCGGATTAGCTTTTATGTACCGAAACACTCGTAAACTGGACTAACTAGAGATTCAGGACAAAGGCATAAATCTGCTTGGCGTACTCTGATTCGTTGACAGTAAAGTTGTCCATTCTTGACGCTACATCAAATTGATATAATTCTTTGAAGTCGTGGGATGTTGCGTTCATTAGTTTATCCATATCTTCTGTGGTATACAAAAAGTTTTTCGAACCATGTATGTACAAAATGCCTCTAAGGTTTTTGCCTGGCTCTTTCTTTACGACATTCAAAGTATTATAGTCATTATCTTCTATACCCTCTGGTAAAGTCATTACCGCATTGATATTCTTGAATTGGGTTTTTAAAGTCGTGAAATCTACAAAAGGTTCATCAGCAATTATGCCTGCAATGTCATTTTTTTGGTAGCCCCGAGTCACAGATATACCAGCACCTATGCCCCAGCCATAGGCGATAAGTTCATGATGAAATCTTTCTTCACAATAGTTGTAAACAGCATCAAAGTCATCATAAAATTCTTTATAAACATATTGATAGTTGTTGATTTTGAAATCACTGCTAGCTCCAAAACCACGATAATCATAAATCACTACACTAAAACCATAATGAACTAGAATCTTTACCCTTTCTAAATAATCACCCATGTTTCCGACACCGTCATGGCTAATGATCATCAGTTGATCACCTAAATCAGAGGGGAAGTACCAAGCACTCAGCTGCGCACCATTGGTCGAAGGTATCATAATCCTCTCATACTTCATGTGATAGTCATGAGGCGTATGCTTATATGTCTTTTTGGGAGAAAGAGCGAGAAGAAAGCACGAAACAAAAAGTATGATGAAAGCTGTGGTTGAACGCATTTTTAAATTTCAATTTCGATAAAGAAAACATTTTTCTGCTGGAGAAAAAAGTCATGTGTTAGGTTTCGTGATTTTTTGACGAATTCTTGAAGTTATTAGCCCCTCTGAAGGTGAAAACAAAAAGGCGAATAGAAATAATACGCCAGCCACTGAAGACATGGCTCCGGCAATAGATCCGTCGACTAAAACAGCCAAATAGTATCCAGCTGCTGAAACGATGATGCCAAGCAAGGCAGTTACTATCAACATTTTCGGAAAACTATTAGTGAGTAAATAGGCAGTGGCTGGTGGTGCAATCAATAGTGCCACTACCAAAATAGCGCCTACTGATTCAAAGGAGGCAACCGTTGTCAAAGAGACGGCAGCCATCAGAAGATAGTGCCACAGCACAGTTGATATCCCAATGGCTGTAGCAAAAGCGGGGTCAAAAGTGGTCAGATACAATTCTTTATAGCCTAAGGTGATAAAACCTAGGATGACAAGAAAAACAAATCCTGAAACGTACAATACTCTTGGCCCTAAGATCAACCCTGAATCAGTTATCCATAAGTCAAGCGGTACATAGGCTATTTCTCCATGAAGTACACAGTCTTGATCCAAATCAACTTCATTGGCAAATACCGAAATCAGAATCACTCCTAGAGCAAATAACCAAGTGAATGTCACTCCAATGGAAGCATCAGTTTGAAGATTCCCTTTCTTATGAAAAAACTCGATTAAAACCGTTGTAAGTATCCCAATGATACCAGCTCCCAACAGCATGATTACTGAATCTCTGCTTCCGCTAATCAAAAAAGCCAGAACGATACCCGGTAGTACAGCATGCGAAATAGCATCGCCAACCATAGCCATTTTTCTTAGAATTAGAAAACATCCTAACAACCCACAGGTGATGGCTACCAAAGAACCGGCTAATATGATATAAATAGCATCCATTAGTTTTTAATTGGTTTGTTGTATGGAATTACTGATTCGTGTGGATCACTGGTAGGGTACTGCAAGAGCGCCTCTAATCTGGCTTCCAATTCTGGAGTTAATATGTGCTCAATGTTGTCGGCGTCTTCGTGCACATGATCTGGGGCGATGCGCAAATACTTTGTCAGATATACTTCCCACAAACGATGTAGTTTCACTATCCTTTGTCCTTTCTTTTGTCCCTGGTCAGTCAATTGCCAGTTTCCTTTCTGGTGTTTTAAAAACCCTTGATGAGTAAGACGATTTAGACCTGATAGCAGAGCAGGGGTTTTAATTGGACGCTTGGCTTGAATCTGTTCAATATTTCTTTGTTCTTCAAAATTGCGATCGATTTCACCCAACTGATAAAAGAGCTTAAGAATGTTTTCTGTAAGAATCCGTTTTTTGATTTTGGACTGTCGAATGAGCTTATAAAGAATTCCTTTCTCGGGAGCAATAAAAAAGGATGTCAGCGCAATCATAGAAATAACCATCACAATCCATGGTCCTGTCGGCATAGAGGGTGCGACATAAGAAATATATGCTCCACTCACTCCTGAAAAGGCGCCGAAGATGGCTGCCAATAGCAGCATGATGTTAAGCCTGTTGGTCCAGAATCGCGCAGCAGCGGCTGGCGTAATCAACATGGCTGCCATAAGTACCACACCAACGGCTTGAATTCCTGTAACAACAGCAAGAACTGTTAGCGTAGTCAAGGCTAACTCCAATCGCTTCACTGGAAACCCAATGGATTTGGCAAAGTCTTCGTCAAAAGAGATCAATGCAAATTCCTTATAAAAAAGTATTACGCCGAGGAGTAAGCAAATACTAATCACGCTAAAAATGATCAAGTCCTGTCCAATGAGCGCAGCTGCTTTGCCAAATAAAAAAGAATCCAATCCAGTTTGAGCGGCATTGCCAGAATGTTGGATCATGGTCAAAAGCAAAATACCAATTCCGAAAAATACAGAAAGAATAAGACCAATAGCTGTGTCTTCTTTAATCTTAGATTTTCTGGTAATTACATCGATTAAGATGAGCGACAACCAACCGGTAAGAAAGGCACCTGTAATAAGGTATATAGGATTTTTAGTTCCTGATAGGAGGAAGGCCAAGCAAATACCTGGCAATACGGCATGAGCAACTGCGTCACCTACGAGTGCTTTTTTCTTTAGGAAAGTAAAACAACCCACCAGTGCTGAACTGATGGCTAACAATACCGAACCACCCGTAACAAATCTGATGTTTGGGTTTTGGAAAGAAAAGAATGTAATCAAATCTTCCATAATGGTTAGGTCAAGTCTCGTGTTGGAAACTGTTGTTTCTTTAATAGATTTCCCACTTCTGAAAGTATACTCAACTTACCACCATAAGTCTCTTGCAATAATTCTTGAGTAAAAGCTTGATCCACCGGTCCCGAAGCCACCAGCCTGGTGTTTAGTTGTACTACCCAATCAAAATATTGAGAAACAGTCTGCAGATCATGATGTACAACAATGACAGTTTTCCCCTCGTCGGACATCGTTTTAAGGATGTTGATTATAGCTTTTTCTGTAGCCGCATCTACGCCAGCGAATGGCTCATCCATGAAATAAATCTCTGCATTTTGGGCTAACGCCCTAGCCAAAAACACTCTTTGCTGCTGTCCGCCTGAGAGTTGACTGATTTGTCTGCTGGCAAATTGCTGCATGTTCACCTGTTCCAACGCATAGTCAGCGGCTTCATAATCAGCTTTTCGAGGTCGTTTGAATAACCCCAATTCTGCGTACCTTCCCATAACAACGACGTCACGGACGGAGGCGGGAAAGTCCCAGTCTACAGATTCTTTTTGAGGTACGTAACTCACCTTGTTTCTAACCTCAGAAATAGGTTGTCCAAGTAACTCCACCCATCCGCTACTCAAGGGTACAATTTCCATGACGGCCTTGATGAGGGTAGATTTACCGGCGCCATTAGGTCCAATAATGCCTACCAGTGCCCCTTTGGGTAAAGTAAGATCAACTCCCCATAATACCGGTTTACGACTGTAGGTTACGGTCAAGTCGTGAATTTCCAGAACCGGATCTTCTACATTTACAATCATTTCAATGCGTTTACTATTGTTTCTACATTCGAGTGAACCATTCCTATGTAAGTACCTTCAAATTGACCAAACGGACCCATGGCATCAGAATATAAGCTTCCCCCTATGACTACTGTATGTCCTTTTAGTTTGCAACCTTCCACTACGGCATTAATGGCCTTTTTAGATACCGAGGTTTCAATGAATACCGCTTTAATTCTGTTTTCAACTATTAAATTAACCAGATCAGCGACATCTTTGAGGCCAGGTTCGGAAAGCGTAGATATACCTTGAAGTCCTTTCACTTCTATGCTATAGGCATCACCAAAATACCCAAAGGCATCATGCGCCGTAATAAGCATTCTTTGTGTCTCAGGAATTTGAGCAATCGATTCGTTAACTGCTTTGTGAAGCGAATCTAACTGTTTCAGATATGTTGTAGCGTTTGTATCATAGTAATCTCTATTAGCCACATCGGAAGCCACAAGTTGTTTATGTACATTTTTTACGGCCTCTTTCCAAAGTGAAACATCAAACCAGATATGCGGATCAAAAGTACCTGGATAGAGTTCACTCGCCCTAAAGAGAGAATCTGGAATATTTTCTGTGACTGCACTTACTGGCTTTATTCTTCCAAGTTTCTCAAATACTTCACCCATCTTTCCTTCTAGGTGAAGCCCATTATAAAATATTAGATCGGCAGCCTGAAGCTTTTTTAAATCTCCCTGGGTCGCTTTATAAAGATGTGGATCAACGCCTGGTCCCATGAGTGCTTGTGCGGCTACGCTATCACCCGCAATATTGAGGACAGCGTCATAAATCATTCCTGTAGTAGTTACAACTTTTAATTTACCACTTCGGGTTTTGTTATCAGGCTGACAAGAACTTAGGATTATGATGTTGAATAGTAGATATACGTAAACTATGTTTTTCATTCTGTTACCAATAGGTTGTCTGCGACTTGTTTTGAAATAAATATGACCTGCTCATCTGCCATTTGGATTTGCATGGAGCCATCAAAAGAATTTTTCTCTTTGAGCATTATTTTAGTTCCTAAAGCAATTTGAATTTTATCCAGATGCGATAAAAATTCCGAATCCGAATCATCAACTCCAGTTACCAAAACTATTTTGCCAATAGTAATTTCTGAAAGTGGCACCTTCTTGCCAACAACGATTTCACCGCGCTCGTCTGGAATAGGATCTCCATGTGGATCGATTCTGGGATGGCCCAAAAACTTATCTAGTTTTTGAGTAAGAAGGGGGGACTTAATATGCTCAAGTTGTTCAGCTATCTCATGCACTTCATCCCATTTAAACTGAAGTTTGTCAACTAGAAAGACCTCCCAAAGTCTGTGTTTTCTTATAATTTGTAGCGCTTCCTTTCGCCCCTTTACTGATACGTTGACCCCCTTGTATTTCTGATAATTCACAAATCCCTTATCTGAGAGTTTCTTGATCATATCACTTACTGAGGCAGGTTTGGTTTGTAAAACCTCTGCGATGGCATTCGTGGAAACATCGGATTTGTCCGCTTGTGACAAATGATATATGGCCTTTAAATAGTTTTCTTCTGCGTGACTAAGCATCTGAGTTTTTGTATGACTTAGTACAAAGGAAAACAATTTTTAGATTAATCTAAAAATATATTTTGACGGAATTGAAATATATGAGCTCACTAGTTCTAGTGATTTTTAATTACTATTTAGAATTTGTCTAGATAAAGGTTGTTCCAGAAAACTCGTGATGTACTTTTGCTGCATTATTTATAATCAGTCTTAATAAACATAATATATTTGCGACTTATGAAATTCAGCAAGATTTACATCGGTTTACTTTTTGGAGCAACGTTGATGTCATGTAGCGATGACGAGACCACTCCATCTATAGATACACCGGATACTTATACATTTACCAGAGATGGAGCTAGTACTATTTCCTATAGCGGACAATCCACTAGAATAGCCATGTCACAAGAGTTTGGTACAGCACTGAAAGCAGGAGTGAATACCAAAGATGAATTGTTAGCCATGTACGGGCATGAAGAAGGTAATGATGATTTTTTGGATGCAGCTTTGAATGCATCGAGTAAAAACATGAAGAGCAAAACTGCTGCTTCAGCGGAATTTTCAGGTAGCGCTGTTGATGCTGATGACATAAGAACACAAATTGAAACTTGGATTGGTCAGCAAGTAGATGAGGTATTCCCAGTTATGCAAGGAGAAGTTATAGCTACAGCAGGAACAGCCGGACAGTTAGCAGATGGTGATAACACGAGATATGTAAGTGCCGATGGGATTGAGTACAACCAAGTGGTGGCTAAATCACTTATTGGCGGACTTTTAGCTGATCAAATATTGAACAACTATGTAAGCACTACTAAATTGGACGCAGGAACGAATGTTGAAGATAATGATGCTGGTGTGGTATTAGAGGGTAAAACCTACACCAATATGGAACATCAATGGGATGAGGCATATGGTTATGTGTATGGTGGTCTGAATGCACCTAGTGATTTGCTCAAATACATAGGTAGTGTAGATGGAAATGAAAACTATGCTGGTATAGCCGATGCAATTGAAGATGCTTTTATTTTGGGAAGAGCTGCTATTGTAGCTAAAGATTATACGGTGAGAGATGCTCAAGCAGAAATAATCAGAGAAAATATTTCGAAAGTAATCGCAGTAAGAGCTGTACATTATCTCCAGGGAGGAAAGGCATTGCTTGAAGCCCAAGAATATGGAGGTGCTTTTCACGACTTATCCGAAGGGCTCGGGTTTGTGTACAGTTTGCAGTTTACAAGAAAGCCAAATACAGATTCTCCATATTTCACTAAGGCAGAAGTAGAACAATTTTACGAAGATATATTGGCCAACGAAAATGGTCTATGGAATGCCTCTTCAACTACGCTTGACCAAATTTCACAGGAAATTGTTGATGCTTTCGGTCTGGTGCTGGATGAAGCAGCATTATAAATTATTGATAATTAAAAAATTGGATGAGGTCAGTTTTCAATTGACCTCATTTTTAAGTTTATGAAGGTTTCTAGAGTTCTCTTATTTGTGATTTCGATTGTCCTGTTCTCTTGTGATTCAGGAGGTGACGAGTCCGTCAATGATAATTTCGATCGTGGAGCCATGTTGGTCAATTGGGCAGATAACATCATTATTCCTGCCTATGACAATTATGTACAGGAATTGGAAGGGTTGGCTACCGCCATGCAGAACTTTACAAATAACCCATCTGAAGACCTCTTGGTAGAACTGAGAACCAAATGGAAATCAGCTTATTTGGCCTGGCAATGGGTGGCTATGTTCGAAATAGGAAAAGCTGAAACGCTAAGCCTACAAAGTTATACCAATTTTTACCCAACAGACCCAACAAGCATTGAAGCCAATGTTGCATCCGGGAGTTATAATTTAGACTTGCCCTCAAGAAGAAATCAACAAGGTTTTCCAGCTATCGATTACTTGATCAATGGTGTTGCGACAACTGATGCTGGAATAGTTGCGGTATACACAGATGAAAATTCAGGAGCCTCCTACAAGACCTATTTAGACGTAGTGGTTTCAAAGCTGCATTCACAAACCACTGATGTACTAAACGACTGGAACAATGGTTATCGAGAGGTGTTTGTAGATAATGATGGCTCAAGTGCAACTGGTGCAGTCAATAAGTTGGCGAATGATTACATATTTTATTTCGAAAAGCATTTACGTGCTAGCAAAATAGGTATCCCTGCAGGATATTTTTCTGGTACCAAGGATGCCAGTGATGTAGAGGCCTATTATGGAGCAGATGTTTCGAAAGCACTTTATGATGAAGCATTAATGGCAAGCGAAGCCTTTTTTAATGGACAACATTTTGGTAGTGAGTCAAAAGGAGAAAGTTTTGCCTCGTATTTGAATTATTTGAACTCTATAAAAGAAGGTGAGGATTTGGTCAAATTGATCAACGATCAGTTCACCACTATAGAAACTACAAGTAGCAGTTTGTTGGCTGACCTATCCGAACAGGTAGAAGCTAATAATACACTGATGCTCAGTACATATGATGAGTTGCAGAAGAATGTGATTTATTTCAAGCTGGACATGCTTCAGGCTTTGAACATAAAAGTGGACTATGTAGATGCAGATGGGGATTGATACACAATCATCATATTGGAATCAAACCACACAGGCCGCCCCATTAGCGGTCTTTCGTGTTTTATTTGGGCTGCTTATGTTTTTGAGTATGATTAGGTTTTGGGCCTATGGCTGGATAGAACGCTTATACCTCGAACCAGCTTTTCATTTTTCTTATTATGGTTTTGAATGGGTGAAACCGCTAGGAGGGTTTACTTATATTCTCTTCATAATTTGTGGATTGTCAGCCTTGATGGTTTCGGTAGGATATAAATACAGAATAGCAATAGTGGTTTTCTTTTTAAGCTTCACCTACATCGAGTTAATGGACAAGACTACTTATCTCAATCACTACTATTTCGTGAGCCTGGTGAGTTTTGTAATGATTTTTCTGCCGGCAAATGCTTATGCCGCAATTGATGCTTACAAGCATAAAGAAATAGCATCTGAATATATCCCTCAATGGAATGTCGATGTGATTAAGCTGATGTTAGGTGTTGTCTATTTCTATGCTGGTTTGGCAAAACTGAATTCTGATTGGTTGATCCACGCTATGCCTTTGAAAATGTGGCTTCCCGGCGGTTATGACTTGCCCATACTAGGCTATTGGCTCCAACAGACTTGGGTACACTATGCCTTGAGTTGGGCAGGGACGTTGTATGATCTCTCAGTTCCATTTTTACTGATTTACTCGGCAACCAGGTGGTTTGGGTATACTATGGTGATTGTGTTTCATGTACTTACCAGCTTGCTATTTCCCATAGGTATGTTTCCGTACCTCATGATAGCTTGCACACTCATTTTCTTTCCACCAAAATGGCATGTGAATGTATTGAAAAGGTTGGGTCACTCTGTTTCTTGGATGCGACCGGATAATTATGCTGGTCGTACTTTGAACATAGATAATAAATCTTTTTGGACAAGAGTCAAATTGAATGCGATAATCGTTTTCTTTGCGCTCCAATTGATAATTCCTTTTCGATATCTTATGTATCCGGGAGAATTATTTTGGACGGAGGAAGGGTTTCGGTTTTCCTGGAGAGTGATGTTGATGGAAAAGGCAGGTATTGCGGATTTCAAAATTGTTGATGGAAAAACCGGTCAACGGTTTTATGTGGACAATAGAGATTTTCTAACCCCTTTTCAGGAAAAGCAGATGTCGTTTCAACCTGATTTCATATTGGAATATGCACATTACTTGGGTCATCATTTTGAGTCTCAGGGACATGAAAATCTGGAAGTGTATGTAGATAGTTACGTGGCACTCAATGGACGACCGAGCCGTCCATTTATAGATCCTGAAGTGGATTTAATGAAAGAAAAAGAATCATTCAAACATAAGCAGTGGATTTTACCATTCGAAGATGAGATTAAAGGTTTGTAGCATAATTGGAGTATTGCTGTTGTTGGCTCAAACATCATGGGCGCAGCATGAATTGAAGGGTAGAGTTACTGATGCTGTTTCAAACAAAGGGATTGCCTCCACACAGGTTTATATAGAAGAGCTAAAGAAACTGATTGATACGGATAAAGAAGGGTATTATCGTTTCACAAATTTACCCGCAGGCAAATACACACTGATTATTTTTTCCTATCAGTACGAAACACTGGCCACTCAACTAGAGCTTAGTAGCAACCAAACCATAAACTTCCAACTCTCAGAATTGATGACAGAGCTTTCAGAAGTTGTTATCAATCAAAAGAAAGAAGAGATTTTCAGCTTGAAACGACTCCAGCCTGTGGAAGGTACTGCTATTTATGCTGGGAAGAAAAGCGAAGTAATTCTTTTGGATCAGATGGTAGGCAATCGTGCTAGTAACAATGCACGTCAGGTTTATTCTCAAGTGGTAGGGTTAAATATTTATGAAAGTAATGACGGTGGACTACAGTTGAGTATAGGTGGGCGAGGACTGGACCCAAACAGAACGTCCAACTTCAACACCAGACAAAACGGCTATGACATCAGTGCAGACGTATTAGGCTATCCTGAGAGCTATTATACACCACCTGTAGAGGGCTTAGAAGAGATTGAAGTGATTCGAGGAGCAGCATCGCTGCAATACGGTACACAGTTCGGCGGATTGATAAATTTCAAAATGAAAGAGCCAGTAGCAGATAAGAAGGTTGAATTGGAATCACGCCAAACTGTTGGGTCATTTGGGCTTTTTACTAGCTTCAATAGCCTGATTGGAACAGTAGGTAAGTTTAGCTATTATACTTATTTCAACTATAAACAAGGAAATGGCTATCGACCCAATTCTGATTTCGATTCTAAAAACTTCTTTACCAATTTCAGATATGCCTTTAGCGACGAAACCAGTATCTCTGCCGATTTTACTTACTTGAAATATTTGGCACAACAAGCCGGAGGTTTGACGGATAGCCAATTTGCAGAAGACCCCATGTTCAGTAATCGCGAACGCAACTGGTTTGAAGTAGATTGGAAACTATATTCAATGAGACTAGATCATAAATTTTCCAACAGAACGGATTTCAGTCTCAACGTTTTTGGTTTAGACGCTGAGCGAAATGCACTTGGGTTTAGAGGAATTCCAGGCGCGGATGGTCTTAATAGAAACCCTGTAAACGAGCCAGATTGGACAGATGAAAATGGAAATTATGTTTACCCAAGAGATTTAATCAAAGGCAGTTTCAATAATTGGGGTGTAGAGACAAGGTTACTGACGAGATATAGCTTATTTGATCGAGATGCAGTGTTTTTGATAGGAGCTAAGTTTTACAAAGCAGAAAACACTTCATTGCAAGGCCCAGGATCGTTTGATACTGATGCGAATTTTTCATTTGATGTGAATAATTCGACTTATCCATATGTTTCGGATTTCACCTTTCCCAATCAAAATTTGGCTTTTTTTGGAGAGAATATTTTTTACCTCAATGATAAATTATCTATAACGCCTGGTTTCAGGATTGAGCACATTAATACAGAAAGTGAAGGGACTTACCGTGTGTTTCCTGACCCAACGGATGACACCACCTATAGAGATACAACCGATGTTCAGTCTTTACCCAGAACCTTTGTTTTATTAGGTTTAGGTTTGAGCAATGAATTCAATCCGAACTTTGAGCTTTACTGGAATTTCTCTCAAAACTATCGTTCTGTTACATTTAGCGACATCAGAACCGTAAACCCATCCTTCATCATCGACGAAGATATTCAGGACGAAAATGGATACACATCAGATATTGGTTTGCGTGGAAAATGGAAGAGACATTTGTCCTATGACATTGGAGGCTATGTGATGATGTACAAGGATCGTATCGGGATCGTTTTCGACAATAGAGCAAATCGTGTAAGGACGAATATTGGAGACGCTATGATCTATGGTTTGGAGTTCTTTGCCGATTGGAACCTTATAGAAACCTTAAAAGGGGATAATCAAAAGGTTAAATTCAATTGGTTTGTGAATGCGGCTTTTACTGGATCCAAATACTTGAACGCCATTGAAGGAAACAACAATGTGGATGGCAACAAGGTGGAATTTATCCCAGATGTAAACATCAAAACTGGATTCAATATGGGCTATAAGAATTTACTAGCAAGTATTCAGTTTACCAGCATGTCTCAGCAGTACACTGATGCAGAAAATTCTGGTGTGGCAGAACCCGGCAATGCCAGAGAAGGAGTGATAGGAGAGATACCCGCCTATCAAATCCTTGACTTTTCCTTGTCCTATAGTTATAAGATGTTGCGTCTGGAATCAGGAGTGAACAACCTGACTGATAATAGTTACTTTACTCGAAGAGCTACAGGCTACCCAGGTCCAGGTATTATACCATCTGATGGTCGAAGCTTTTATTTGACTTTAGGGATAAAGCTATAAGGACTTTTTAATCTTCATTTCTATTATTGGTGGTCTAGCATGACCGTGTGATCCTTATCTTGAATTCGAAAAAGAAACAACAAAAAACCGTCAGGGCTCTGTGTTCGAAGGGGATGAGTATCAATCTATCATTGTTGTCTATTTAAAAAAATGAATTACCATTCTTTGAGTACGGCATTGAGAACTTCAATAAAAAAAATGGCATCGAGTCAAACTCGATGCCATTAGTATCATTCTAGTAATGATTTATTAAGACTGGTGATTTTTAATTATTAACGCCTTCTGAGCGGTAAACGCCAGTGCCGTAGTCACCATTCACGATTCTTACATCACCTGCATAAATATAAATGTTGTTAGAAAAACTTGGCCATCTATAGTCAACCTTGTTGAGCGTGTAATCATCAGTTGGGTATCCAGATCCTGCTGTAATTGTTCTCGTAGCTGTACCAAATTGGCTGTAAGCACTAGAAAGATTAGTCTGATCACCAAGGTTGATTTCAATCGAAGCTCCTGTACCACCATCTAAACTTACAATTTGTACATTAACTACTCCATCAGCATCGCCAGTATAGTCTCCTCCATTACTGAAGCCTATGCCAGTCACTTCGCCATCGGCGTTAAGGTATACATCACTGATTGTGGCAGTAGTTCCACCGCTAGGTGCTGAATCAGCAATTGCATAAACAGACCTTACATTACTATCGTAAAAATATGGATTATTGTTTCCATCAGTAGAGGCACCAAATATCGTTGCCATTGTTTCAATTCTAGGAAGTACTTCTGGAAATGAACCTGTTTCACTATCAAACTTGTTTACAGCAATTGTCTGGTCTAACTCTAAGTCTGGGTAAAAGAACCTAACATACGTGCTGCTGCTTACGCCTTTCGTAGGAATAGTAACAGAATAGTTGCCATCGGCATCAGTCTGAGTGGTGTATGTTCTATAACCATCAGAAAGGTTTACGTCAAATCTTAACGTTAGGTCAGCTACTGTTTCTTTCTCTTCGTTCGTTACATCTGTGTCAATGAAAATTGTACCCTTGATGGTAGCAGTTGATTCATCTGTTGCAGATGTTAATGAAATTTGCTGAGTAAACTGACTGATTCGGAAGTTACTTGTGGAAATAGAATTGGTTCCGTTTTTTGTGATGAAACTGTCTGCTTCTATTTTGTAGATATAGCTTCCTATGGCTATTCCAGGAAATAAAGCAACCCCGTTAGCATCAGAAACTACTTCCATAGGATCTCCACCTTGATTAATTGTAACTGTTGCGCCTTCAATAGGCTCGTTACCTAATGTTGAACCATTGTAGATATATAAGGCCAAATCCACAGATTGCTGAGCTTCTAAAGCATCTTCTTCGGTGAATTGGTCGCCACAAGACATTGTGAATGCAGCTATGAAAAGAATTAACGAATATTTTAAAAAATTAATTTTGGTCTTCATTATAATAATATTAGATGATTTAAAGATTAGGCATCAGTTAAAGGCTGATACCAATAGTGACGTATGCAGAATGTGTTCTTAGATCTCCCTGCACGTCGTAGAGATCGATGTAGCTATAGCCTTTTTTTGTTGAAGTAATACCATACCGGTATCTGAAATCAATAAAAAGAGAATTTGCTCCAATGTTTACTTCACCACCAAACCCAGCGGTAACACCGAATGTGAAAGGTTCATACTGACTAGTTACATTTCGAGAATTGTTGACTGTTCTGTAACTGCGATCTTCGATATAAGTAGTCTCGTAGGCGTCTGTAGCACTAATGGTGTATGATACTGCAGGCCCTAAAACAACAGTAGTTTTCAAATCGCCAAACTGCGCAACCTGATACTTAGCCAAAAGAGGCAAATCGATATTTCGAACTGTAGTTCTCGAACTAGTGGCATGCTGAGGCAATGCTCCAGTACCGAAACGACTATCATCAATAAAGCGAACATAACTACCACCTTGTTCGAGGTATGCAGGTTCTGCTTGTAGAGACAATTGGTCAGTTACACCATATTCAACAAATCCGCCAACAGTGAAACCGATATTATATCCGGTATGTGGTTGTGAATCGCTGAATGAACTGACGGTCATACCCAGTTTGGGGCCATATCTAATCATGCTTTTATTTTCATCTTGTGCTTTTGCCTGCGGCAAGAGGACAATGGTCGAAAGCATAACGACCATAAGTTTAGAAAAATGAATTTTCATTTTTTAATTATGATTTAAATAACTTAATAATTCCGCAAGGTTATTGGCATTAAGATTAAATGTCAAGTCGAAATAATTAAATAATTAAGAATAATAATCGACTTGAAAAAAATGCCAAAATGAAGTGAAGAATGGCAGGTATTTAACCGGATATGGCAGAATAGTGAAGAGCTGAAGTTTTAAATATCGACATCTAATTGGCCTAGAACTAATATTATATTCTGGTTTGTAGTTACAATAAGTATTGGATACGACATCTCATGATCTTAATTGGATGGAATTTTCTTACCGACTGAAATCAATGATAAATTAATAAAATTACAGCGGTTTTTTTGAAATTATTGAAATATTTATTGTAGTAAATAATTTCTGTTTTATGGTATAAATAATTTATTTAGGCCAATGGTGTCCAGTGGGTTGCGAAAAGCTTAATTCACATACTCCTAGGAAGTGATTAAATTTTAGACCTACCTATATAGGTCTAAAAATCGAAGAAAAGCATCTCCATTGGAAACAAGAAATGTAGACTAGGTGTCGGTAATATTTAGACACGCACGACTTGTTGTGCAGACGTATGCAGT
This sequence comes from Reichenbachiella sp., assembly GCF_965233835.1. Lineage (GTDB taxonomy): Bacteria > Bacteroidota > Bacteroidia > Cytophagales > Cyclobacteriaceae > Reichenbachiella. Next base: position 3,064,683 of record NZ_OZ247585.1, on the reverse strand, counting down.
GGTTTAAAACTAATTAAACTAGCCAATTGAAAGAGACTGCTATTAGTGAGATTCAACTCCAGGCAAGCTTTTAACCCAGGTAACTAATTTTTCAACCTGTTCGTCGGACAAACTAGCTTCTCCATGAATAAGTGTGTATGAAGGTAAAGGCATTTCACCTTCTTCTACTTCTTCGTAGAATTCTTCCAATTTGTGCAAAGCTTTCTTTTCTGAATAAGTACCCCATTCTGAAAGATTGAAGTGCTCACGGCCTTCTTCGATATGGTCTCCAATCCACCATGACAACGGAGCTATACTAGTGTACCATGGATATTCAGTATGATAAGAATGACAATCGTAGCAGGAAGTTTTGATAATTTGAGAAATTTCCTGCGGTGGATTAGTTATGGCAATAAAATCGTTGCTGACATCATACGATGGGTTCTCTTTGTCTATCCCAAAGAATTGCATGATAATAAGTATGGCAACCAGGCCAGCTATAATTTTTGTTTTCAGTGTCATTAGTATGCGCTTAAAAAATTGGATTCGAATATATAAGTTTTAGATGGTAAATCCACCATCAGCTGTATAAACACCACCAGTACAATAGGAAGATGCTTCAGAGGCTAAGAACAGTGCCAAACCCGTGATTTCATCAGACTCGCCAATGCGCTGAAGGGGGAGATGCTTAACAAATTTTTTAGTCAGATCATCATTACTCCATAGTGCTTCGCTAAACTTGGTTTTGATCAGGCCGGGGCATATCACATTGGCGCGAATGCCTTGTGGTCCTAGTTCCTTCGCCAGTACTTTTGTGAGTGAGATCAATGCTGCTTTGCTCACGCTATAAATACCTAAATGTGCTTCTGGGGAAATGCCACCGACACTACTGATATTGATGATGGATCCACCAGCTTTCAAATGAGGCACACACAGTTTGACCAGTTCAAACGGCCCCTTCACATTTACATCCATGATCTTATCAAATGCCTCTGTGTTAGTTTGGATGACAGGACCAAAAACGGGATTGGTAGCTGCATTGTTCACGACGATATCGATTTTTCCATAAGCTTCCAGTGTTTTGTCAACCAGATTGCCTATTTCATCCATGTCACCAGTATTACAAGCTACACCTATGGCTTCAAATCCTGCTTCAGTTATTTTTTCAGCCACTGCATCAACTGCTTCTTGTTTTCTACTTGACACGACTACTTTGGCACCAGCTGCTGCGTAAATGGAGGCCATGGCTTCGCCGATTCCTTTGCTGGCACCAGTAATAATGGCGACCTTATCTTTCAATGAAAATTTGCTCATTTTGTATGATTGGATTTAATGTGAATATCTGTTTGAGGGAATGGTATTTCAATTCCGTTTTTATTGAATAGTTCGTTGATTTCGAACCTAATATCACTTTTGATCGATTCTATTTCCCACATGTTTTTGGACCAAAACCGAATCTCAAGGTCTAAAGAAGAGTTGCCAAAGTTGATGAATCGTCCAAATGGTTTGGGTTTTTTAGCCACTTCCGGATGGTTGGCCGCAGCCTGTTCAATCAGTTGAGTTGCTTTTTTTACATCAGAACCATAGGCGACACCCACACTTACCTTGAAACGCGTAGACTGTCGGTTATGAGACCAGTTGATCACTTTGTCGCTGACCAATTTAGAGTTGGGCACAATGATAATGATGCCATCTCTCGTGACTACTTCAGAAGTTCGAATATTGATTTCTGTAATTTTTCCTACGAGACCTTCGAGTTCTACGATATCCCCGATAGACACGGTTCCTTCAAACAAAAGAACTAAACCTGAGACCAGATCATTGAATTGTTGCTGTACTCCAAGCCCAAAGCCTACCAATAGCGCAGCGGAACCTGCCAAAAGCAAGGTAAGCTTAACGCCAACCAATTCCAGACCAATAGCGATAGCCGCAACGATGACCACATACTTTATGATCTGATAAAAGGCCCAAGCCCGGCCTTCATCAAACTGGCCAATTTTGATCTGCCTTTTGAAGAAGCGTCTGAGTATAAAAAGCACTAACCTGGTGGCTACTACCACGCCCACAATGGCGAGGATATGATATACCATGATATTGATTTCACCGAAGTGAATAAGCTTAAACTGGAGGAATTCCTTCATTCTTATCTTAGTTGGAGGTTAGTAAATACTAATCCTTAATTTCCATAATAGGTTTTTGCAATGCAAGATTGTTTGGGTAAAATACCGTTTTTTTCTTTTCTACTTCGAGTTGTAAGGAGAAGAGTGTCATGTCCATAATAATTCCTTCAATGGTATTGTCTCCATCCACTATTCTGATTTTTGTACCAATTCGATGAGGAAAACTGAAGAAGAGTACAGCACTGGCAGTGATGTTGCTCAAAATAGACCAACTCGCAAAAAGCGCAATACCTGCGACGGTAAAAAAGGAAGCAAAATAGATGGCAATACCTTCGAAGGTAATGTTCCAAATAAAACCCAGCAGGATAAGACATACTAATGTAAAGGTGCTGTTGATGATCTTAGCGGTATCGGCAGCACGTCCTTTTTTGAATTTTCTACTTGTGGCAAATTTTTCGGTATACCGCCGCGTGAGAAACTTGGCAACCGAATAAATGATAAGGAGTCCAACGGAAAGTGCACTTTGGATGATAAGCTTGTCTTGCATGAAATAATAAGAGTAATAGTTTGATTGGATCGAAGTTAGAATTTAATTCTTTTATTTTATCGTGCTTGATACAACAAAATCACTCTATTTTTGATTATAACTATTAGAGAAACACAAAATTGATTATTATGAAATTTCCACTTTTGGTTACTGTTCTGGCTTTCCTATTTGTTTCATGCGATGAACTAGAAAGCGTTCTAGATCTGGGTCTGGCAGATGAAGAAATTGTGTCTGGCCTGAAAGAAGCTTTAGATACAGGTTTAGATAGTGCGGTTACTTCAGGGTCTGCCGTAGATGGTTATTTGAAAAATGAAGCCATCAAAGTGATACTTCCAGAAGAGGTAACTAAGCTTCAATCCGAAATTGAAACCGGTGAAGTATTGGGCGTAATTTCTTATCAAAATTTATTGGATGCCTATGTGGCCACGAATCCTGATATTGATACTGATCCGTTTGAAGAGTTGGTGGTCGCGATGAATAGAGGGGCGGAGAAGGCAGCAACCAAAGCGACTCCAATATTTGTGGATGCAATTACTAGCATGAGTTTTATCGATGCACTCGAAATACTTCAGGGCAACGAAACAGCCGCCACGGATTACTTCAAAACCAATACAAGCTCTGCATTGATTACGGCCTTCCAACCCGACATAAAGACCGCGTTAGGTGAAACAGCCGCCACGGATATTTATTCAGGTGTTGTTGATTTTTTGAGTTGGGAGCATACTGAAACTATTCTTTTAGTTCCGGTAACTGTAAAGGTTAATGATTACGTCGGAAAGGATCTCAACCTACCTGAAACTCTTGATGAATACGCTACTACGAAGGCAGTGGATGGACTCTTTCATTTGGTAGGGGAAGAGGAAAAGAAAATCAGGAAAGACCCGCTACAGTACGCCAGTGATATCATTCAAAAGGTATTTAGTAGTGATGAGGCCAATGGCTAATATTGGTCTTCATGCTAATTCCTAGCTCCTTATTCTTAGCTCTCCGTTTTCAATAGGAATGGCTACCTTTACCAAGGTGGTGAAAATAAATATGCCCATCGCCCATATGCCTAAAGTCACACCGATCTCGACTAGTGTAGGGGTGTACTCCACAATGTCGCCCCACGGTCCAGGGATAAATCCAGGTATGATCAAGCCCATTCCTTTTTCGATCCAGATCGCTACGAACAATAATCCACAAGACAAATACATAAAAAATGGCTTGCTTCTAAAAGTGTGAATAGTCAATATAACTGTGGCGATGACATTCATGCCAATCGAAGAATAGATCCATGGCATCAAGGCATTTTTACCTTCCAGACCAAAGAATAAGTAATAGGCACTAATACTATGGTGTGTCGGCGCATAAAACTCTTTGAATAATTCGGAAAACAACATGATCAAATTGATTTGGGCTGCTACGGTGATGATAGTCGTGATTTTTTTGACCGTCTTTTCCTCTATTGCATACTTGGTGAATTTGTTGATTACCCCTAAAGCAATCACTATTAGGGCAGGCCCAGCAGCAAATGCAGAGGCTAAAAATCTAGGGCCTAGTAAGGCATTGTTCCAAAAGGGTCTGGCTGGCAAGCCTGCATATAAAAAAGCGGTTACCATGTGAATTCCCACGGCCCAAAAAACGGAAATGAACACACCTGGTAGATAAATATTTTTATTGGGCGATTTGCCTTTGTACTTGGTAAAGAGAATATAAAAAGGAATACTGATGTTAATGAATAAATAACCATTGAGTACCAAAACATCCCAGGCCAGCATAGAGGATGGAAAATTGAAATAACCTAATTTCGGAATCAAATGCCAAGCTCTGGCTGGCCCACCTAGATCTACGGTCACAAATGCCAAACACATGATTAAAGCAGAAACTGCTAAACCTTCTCCAATAAGAACGGCTTTATGGAAATCCATGTCTTTAAGGATGTAGGTAGGAAGCACAAGCATAACAGCAGCGGCAGCCACACCCACCAAAAAGGTGAAATTGGAAATGTAAAGTCCCCAACTTACCCTGTCACTCATGCCAGTAATAGATAGTCCTTGATCAATTTGCAAGTAGTAGCAATAAGCTCCCATTAACATCAATAGGGTCAAGCTCCCCATCCAAATGTGGTAGGTTAGATTGCCTTTCGTAGCTTCTCTGAATCCGTCTTTTATAAGTTGTGTCAGTGCATTCATTCGATAATCACTTAGTCCATGTAATACCAAAACTTAGGCTCAGTACCCAGGTCTTCTTTCAGTCTAAAAACTTTTTTATTGGCCAATACCCATCGTATTTCACTATCTGGATCAAGCAAGTTGCCAAATACACGAGCACCTGTAGGACAGGCTTCAACGCATGCTGGGTTTTTGCCTGTGCGAGTCCTTTGGATGCAGAAAGTGCATTTCTCCATTACGCCTTTTTTTCGCATTCTATTACCGAGGTAGTGCTGTTCTTTGTTGACTTGCTCTTCCAATACTTTTGGGTCGGACCAGTTGAACCTTCTGCCATCGTAAGGGCAGGCCGCCATACAATATCTACATCCAATGCACCAGTCATAGTCGATGACCACAATGCCATCTTTTTCCTTCCAGGTAGCACCCACAGGGCAGACATCTACACAAGGTGGGTTGTCGCAGTGAAAACATTGAGTACCCATGTAAAAGTGTCCTTCTGCCGGTACTTCATGATAGTAATCATCATCAGCAAATTCAAAATTGATCTGACCATTTTTATGTTCATGAATCCGGATGTATTGCATTTCAGAGTCACGATCCTGATTATTCTCTTCTACACAAGCATTCACACAATCCATATAGCCCTGGCATTTGGAAATATTGAAGGCATACCCATAAAGCACATCTGGTTCAGCATCTTTTGCAGACAAATTGATGGTGCTACCTTTATTAATTTCATAAAGCCTCGTCAAACGATCTACAGTTCCTTGTTTTTCGTCTTCTGTCATCAGTCGGAAATTGCCCTTGAAATATTCTTCCCAGTTTAGTTCAGCCTTTTCCTTTTTGGTGTCACTGGCAGTTACGCTACAGGAGGAGTTTACCAATCCCGCTCCTGTAAGCAATCCTAGTGATAACTTCCGAATGGCATCTCTTCGGTCTGATTTTTTATCGAAAACCTGAGAAAAACCATCAGGTTTATTTTGTGAACAGCCACAAGTCGATTTTCCGCAGCCTTGATTGTTGTTGGTTTGATCTGGCATATTGTTATTCGTTTTCTTGTTGGTTTATTTTAGTTTTATTTAATCTAGACGGCCATCTGGGTTTGAATGCGGGGTCATGTGGATTATGACAATTCACGCACGTCATACTCACCCTGGGAGGTGCCCAGCCACCCACTCTTTTACCATGTGCGCCACCCAGCCAGTCTTTCTTCTGCTGAGAATGACATTGCCCGCAGAGATTGTAACTTTTATTGAATGACATTGGCTCCTTCGTTAAGGATACCAGCTCGTTGAGGTTTTGATCATTGTGACAACTCAAGCAATTCATAGTTTCACTTGGCGCATGATGAATGGATATGTTCCAATGTGATTTCTTGTATTTTGACAACTCACTTGATTTCAATGATTCAATCGATCGATCATGACAATTTAGACATGAGAAAAGCTCGATTTGGCTGGTTCTTTCTGGTACCAGGAAGTCATTACCTTCTGGCCATACTACAGGAACTAAAGTAATGTCGCCGACATGGTCTAATGAACTCACTTCATAGGAAATGGAGTCCTTATCCAAATGATTTACCTTATCCATGATTCCATGCAAGTGTGCTTCCTCGTCTTCGAGGCTCTTGGTAGGACTGGTGCACTGTTGAAAGAGTATCATGCACCATAGGTATAGTATAGTATACTTATTCATTTTCATTATTTCTTTTCCAGGTCATACTTGCAGCATAGCCTTTGGTTATTTCTTGAGCCTTAGATACCACAGGTACATGACATTGTCTGCAATTGCTTCGTTCAGGGTGTGAAACTCGTATTTCTTTTGGAGCTGCCGGACCGCTGTGGCAAGCCATGCAATTGGATCGCATTTGCAAATCATGAGGAATGACTGGAGGGCTGCCTGGCATGGCTCGATTGTTCACTGGCTGAGCTTGCGCTGCTTGCCACTGATGTGGTTTGAATAGCTGGGTAGTTTTTGTTGGGACATGGCACTGCTTGCAATTGATTAATTCGGGATGAGGAGTTACTGGAGCATAGGCTTCAAATTTAGCCACATACCCACCATTGTCATGACACTGTAAGCAGCTCTTATCACCAATGCCTTTTTCAGAAAGTAAGGGGTGAGGAATGGTAGGAGGTGCTCCTGCATACGCTCGATTGTCATAGTAAGAATTCAAACTTCTCTCAAGTTCAGGATGAGCCTCCATATCTACTTCAGTAGCTGGATTGTATGCTATCCGAAACACATTGTGTTCTTTGTCCAAACTGGATAAAGGTGGAGTTAACTGTTGCTTGACCGGTATGCCCTTAAAATCTTCATCTAAACTCTTATTGAAAATGAAGAAAGCCGCAATAATCAGAATAACCCAAAAAAATATGATCGGGTATTTGGATGATGCCGTCATACCTTTTCTACTTTAATGGCACATTTTTTATAATCGGGTTGCTTCGAAATAGGGCAGAAGGCATCTAAAGTCAATTCGTTGATCAACATGGATTCATCGAAAAAAGGTACAAATACTTCACCACTTACTGGCTGGCCTCTTTCATCTACTGAGGCTGGAAGTTCAATGGTGCCTCGTCGACTCGTCAATCTGACTTTATCGCCCGTTTGGATTTTCATAGCTTTTGCATCTCCAGGATTCAACTCTACATAGGAGTGGGGTACCGCTTGGTGCAATACTGGAATTCTTCTGGTCATTGATCCGCTATGCCAGTGTTCGATCACTCTGCCTGTATTGAGTAAAAATGGATATTCGCCATCGGGATTCTCAGGGGCAGCTTCATATGGCCGTGCCCAGATCCAGGCTTTGCCATCAGGCTTGCCATAAAAATCATAGCCATCACCTTTGGCAGCTGGATCATATTTGGCATGAAAACGCCATTGAGTACTTTTCCCATCTACATAAGGCCATTGCGCACCTGGCTGCTTCTTGAGTACCTCATATGGAGCAATGCCGTGTTTTGCGCCTTCATGATGACGTGCATATTCAGCCCATATCTTTTCTATGTGTTCTTCTTTTGACCAGGGGAATAGTTTTTCATGCCCCATTCGTCTAGCCACTTCAATGATTTGCCAGGTATCACTCATGGCCTCACCTGGCGCATCAAGCATTTGATCAAAGTGTTGAGTTTTTCTCTCAGAATTACCGAACATACCTTCGCGCTCTATCCACATAGCTGAAGGCAAAATGACATCAGCAATATCTGTAGTAGGAGTAGGGTAGACATCAGATACCACGATGAATCGGCCATCTTTTTTAGTTGCGTCTCGGTATCGATTTAATTTTGGCATAGTTACCATTGGGTTGGTAACTTGAATCCACATAAATTTTATGTCTCCTCTATCTAGTGCTCTGAACATCTCCACTGTATGATAGGTAGGTTTTGCGGGTATTTTTTCTACGGGTACTCCCCATATCTCTGCAGCATGTTTTCTATGCTCTTCGTTCATTACCACACCATGTGGTAGCTTATGAGTTAGTGTACCCACTTCTCTAACCGTACCACAGGCACTTGGCTGGCCAGTGAGTGAAAAAGGGCTATTTCCTGGAGTTGAGATTTTGCCAGTAAGCAAATGAATGTTGTAGACCAGATTGTTGATCCATGTACCACGCGTGTGCTGGTTCATTCCCATACACCACAACGACATCACCTTCGTATTAGCGTTACCGTATTGAGCGGCCAAATACTTCAAATCTTTAGCTGAAACACCAGTAAGTGCTTCAACCTTCATAGGATCATAAGGTTTTAGAAATTCAAACAGTTCATGGAACGAGATGTCTTCTGCCTTGTCTTTGAAACTGAATTTATCTTCTAAGCCATAGCCAATGTCAGTTTTGCCTTTTTTGATAGTGCAGTGATCCTTAACGAATTGTTTGTTGACCCAATTGTTCTTAATAATCTCAAAGCAAATGGCATTGGCTATGGCCAAATCACTTTGAGGTTTAAACAGAATGGTTTTATCAGTAGCCCCAGACGTTCTTGTTACTCTGGTCGTAAGGTCTATAATCTTGACATTTTTTCTTTTCTGTCTTTGTTCCAATATTCTAGAAAACAGTACAGGGTGCATCTCAGCCATATTATTTCCCCAAAGCACAAAAACATCGGCATGATCAATGTCTTCGTAACAACCCATGGGCTCATCCATGCCGAATGACGTCATAAAACCAGTCACTGCACTAGCCATACACAGTCGTGCGTTGGCTTCTAGGTTATTGGTTCCAATACCACCTTTCATGAATTTTGAAGCGACATATCCGTCTGGAATAGTCCACTGTCCTGAACCATACATGGATACCGAATCTTTACCATGATTCTCTATGGTTTCTGACATTTTCGAAGCCACCAAATCCAGAGCCTCTTCCATGCTGGTTTCCACCAATTTTCCGTTTTTACGAATCATTGGTTTGGTTAGTCTATCCTTTGCATAAAGTGCCATTACCGAATGATACCCTTTGACACAGCATAGGCCTTTGTTTACAGAGTTTTGTGGATCACCTTTAACGGCCACTGCTTTCTTGTCTTGAAGTCCAATTAACAAACCACAACCCACTCCACAAAATCGACAGGGAGATTTTTTCCACGTAATATCACCTTCTGGAAGGTTCTTTTCTTGCTCTTCGGCAAACAAAATACCTGGAAACATCGAAGCTGCGGCAGCCATTGCAGATGCCGTTGCTAATTTTTTAAGAAATTCTCTTCTGGATTGAGTAGATGTACACATAAAAGTTAGTTATTGTCATTAAAGCCTGAAACCATTGTCAATTGCTCAAGGCTCTCTAAGGCATGAATTTTTTCAAGAAGTGTTTCTTCCGCCTTTGAGTCCTCGGTTTCGGTAACCACTACCAATAGATCTTTATTCGAGCTAGGTAAAGCATCACATTCAGGGAATGAAGCTATTTGATCAGTTAGTAATGGTAATTGATCTCGTTTCGGTATGGCTAGAAAACTTGAAATAGGCATATTGACTTGAGGTTTAGTTTATTTCGAAATAAAGTTGGGAATTAATGATCAGTATGAATTGAAATAACTAGAAATTCTAATCATTCAACAAACTGATTTTCGTCATGTTTTTGAATCGTCGAAATACATTGACTAATTATTTTATTTACTCATGATTTAAATAATCACTGACATTCTTTAGGTCCACTTCTTATTTCAATGACGTTTCGTAGGATTGATCTATCTTTGACTGTCTATTATATATGCGCTTAAATTTGATGTTCTAATGATCAAAGTTGTCAAACTACTTTACACCCTTTCTATATTCGTATTTCTTGCTGTTTTATTGTATGTGTATGCCTTCTTGCCAAATCAAATTGGAATTTTCTTTGATGCCGGAGGTAATGCTACCATATCTATGCATAGAGCGGATTTCTTTTATTCTGCCTTAGGTCTTTTCATCTTGACCAACGGATCAATTTTACTATACAGGAGAATGAATAGGGGACACCTTAATCTTGGCAAGTCGGAGTTCGAAGATATGACCACGGCTGAAACTATTTACCACTGGCTAAACGGGCTTTCGTTCGTGATCAATGTGATTTATATTTTCTCCATCATGTTTGTGGGCATGTATCATAACTCGGAACATTTCGATATCACCAATTACGTTGCGTTGATATACATTGGGCCAATCCTTCTGGCGGGTTGGATTTTTTGGTTTATTTATTTACAATTTTCTAAGAGGTAAAAAGGTTCTGTCTGTCAATTAGTTATATGTATTGATTTAAATAATCAATCAAATAAAATGCTGATTTTCGGATAGTTGGAGTGGTCTTTTAGGTTGAAATTTTTACTCCAAATGCTCTATATTCACCTCCAATTTTGGAAAGTGTAAAACCCCCATTTTTAGTTTTTGATTAATAATCTTTAGGAATAGGAGACGTATGGCTGCTAGTGTAGAATATAATGAAGATAGTATTAAGTCGCTTGATTGGCGAGAACATATTAGGTTAAGGCCAGGTATGTACATTGGTAAACTTGGAGATGGTTCAGCCGTCGATGATGGAATCTATGTATTGGTTAAAGAAGTGATTGATAACTGTATCGATGAGCATGTTATGGGGCATGGTAAGACCATCCACGTGAAGGTTGGTGATCATCGTGTTGAAGTGAGAGATTATGGCCGTGGTATTCCATTAGGCAAAGTAGTAGACTGTGTATCTAAAATAAATACTGGAGGTAAATATGATTCTTCAGCGTTCCAAAAGTCTGTAGGGCTGAATGGTGTGGGTACAAAAGCAGTAAACGCATTATCCACCTATTTCAAAGTACAATCGTTCCGTGAAGGAGAAACTAAATTGGCAGAATTCAATACGGGCGAATTGACGAATGATGCCAAAATTGCTAAGACTTCCGAACGAAACGGAACATTGATTGCCTTTGAGCCAGATAATACCGTATTCAAGAACTATCACTTTATTCCGGAGTATTTAGATAATCAAATCTGGAATTATGCCTTCCTAAACGCAGGTTTGACCATCAATTTTAATGGTCAAAAGTATCATAGCGAAAATGGTCTTCTGGATCTTCTGACAAGGAAATCAGATGTTGATACCTTAAGATATCCAATTATCCACCTGAAAGGAGATGATATAGAAATTGCCATGACACACTCCAACCAGTATGGAGAGGAGTATTATTCTTTTGTCAATGGACAGTATACCACACAGGGTGGTACTCACTTGGCCGCCTTTAGAGAAGCAGTGGTTAAGACCATCAGAGATTTTTACAAGAAGGATTATGATGCCGCAGATATCAGAGCCAGTATTGTAGGAGCCATTGCCGTCAGAGTGCAGGAGCCCGTGTTTGAGTCTCAGACCAAAACCAAACTGGGATCATTGAACGTGGCACAGGATGGGCCTACCATGAGGAGTTTTGTTCTAGATTTTGTACGAAAAGCCTTGGACGATCATTTGCATAAAAATCAGGCTGTTGCAGACGCCTTGCTTAAACGGATTTTGCAGTCAGAACGTGAAAGAAAAGAAATTGCGGGCATCAAAAAATTGGCTAACGACAGAGCCAAAAAAGCCAATTTGCACAACAAGAAATTAAGAGATTGCCGTATCCACCTTGATGATAAAAAAGGAGATGAAGACAAGAAGTCTGAAACTATGCTGTTCATCACAGAAGGTGATTCGGCCAGTGGATCGATCACTAAATCCAGAGATGTTCAGACCCAGGCGGTATTTAGTTTGAGAGGGAAACCATTCAACTGCTTTGGTCACACCAAGAAAGTAGTCTATGAAAACGAGGAATTTAATCTGCTTCAGCATGCGCTAAACATTGAAGATGGTATTGAAGGTCTGCGTTACAGAAAGATTGTAATTGCTACAGATGCCGATGTAGATGGAATGCATATTCGTTTGCTTTTGCTAACCTACTTCTTACAATTTTTTCCTGAACTGGTAAAAAGCGGTCACGTGTTCATTCTAGAAACACCCTTGTTTAGGGTTCGAAACAAAAAAGAAACGATTTACTGCTACAGTGATGAGGAGCGACAGAAAGCTATTCACAAGCTGGGTAGCAAGCCTGAAATCACACGCTTCAAAGGGTTAGGGGAGATTTCACCAGAGGAGTTCGGAGAATTTATTGGCGAAGACATTAGACTGGAGCCAGTGATTCTTAGAAAGGATACCAAAATCGAAGACCTTTTGAAGTTCTATATGGGTAAGAACACGCCAGACAGACAAAATTTCATAATTGATAAACTAAGAGTTGAAAAAGACTTAGTAGAGGAAGAACTAGTTTAACCAATGGAAGAAAACAATAACATCAACAGTCCAAATCAATCTGACGAACCTATACACGATGTCATTCCAGTATCGGGTATGTATGAAAATTGGTTTTTGGACTATGCTTCATACGTAATTCTTGAACGAGCTGTACCAGCCATCAACGATGGACTTAAGCCTGTGCAGCGTCGGATTCTTCATGCGATGAAAGAAATGGATGATGGAAGGTACAACAAAGTGGCAAACATCATTGGAAGTACCATGCAGTATCACCCACATGGTGACATGTCAATTGGTGATGCTATGGTCAACTTGGGTCAGAAGGATCTGTTGATTGATATGCAAGGTAACTGGGGAGATGTGCGTACAGGTGATAGAGCAGCAGCTTCCAGATATATTGAGGCCAGGCCTTCAAAATTAGCTCTTGATATTCTTTATAATCCTCAGACGACCGAATGGCAATTGTCTTATGATGGTAGAAAGAAGGAGCCAGTTACGCTTCCTGTTAAGTTTCCATTATTGCTGGCGCAAGGCGTAGAAGGGATTGCAGTAGGACTATCTACCAAAATATTACCTCACAATTTTTGTGAATTGATCGATGCCTCCATCAAACATTTGAAAGGGAAAAGCTTCAAGCTGTATCCTGATTTTCAAACGGGAGGGATGATTGATGTAGAGGAATACAACAAAGGTCACCGAGGGGGTAAAGTCAAGGTTCGTGCGAAAATCGAAGAGTACGACAAAAAGCAATTGGTCATCAAAGACATACCTTTTGGCACCACAACTACCAGTTTGATTGAATCCATTATCAAAGCCAACGATAAGGGTAAAATCAAAATCAAAAAGGTAGTTGACAATACGGCTAAAGACATTGAAATTCTGGTTCAGTTAGCGCCAGGGGTTTCTCCTGACATCACTATTGACGCACTGTATGCTTTTACAGATTGTCAGGTGTCTATTTCGCCTAATGCTTGTGTAATCGTGGATGAGAAGCCCATGTTTACCAATGTGCATGAGATTCTCAAGATGAACACGGATCAGACCGTGGACTTGCTTACGCAAGAGCTAGAGATCAGAAAAGGGGAGTTACTTGAGAAGATCTTATTTTCTTCACTAGAGAAGATATTCATTGAAAATCGCATCTATCGAGATATCGAGGAATGTGAAACCTGGGAGGCGGTTATTGAAACCATAGATAAGGGGTTAGAGCCATTCAAGCCACAATTCTATAGAGAAATTACACAAGAGGACATTGTTCGTTTGACGGAAATAAAAATCAAACGCATTTCAAAGTTTGACTCGTTCAAGGCAGACGAATTAATGCGGAAGCTTCAGGAGGAACTAGCTCAAGTAGAACACCACCTAGCCAATATCATAGATTATGCCGTAGCCTACTTTAATAACCTATTGAAGAAGTATGGAGAAGGCAGAGAAAGAAGAACGGAAATATCTTCCATAGAAACCATTGCAGCTACAGCAGTAGCTGCGAACAACGCCAAACTATACGCCAATTACAAAGATGGATTTATTGGCTATGGTTTGAAAAAGGATGAGTTTATTTCTGATTGTTCCGATTTGGATGATATCATCGTTTTTAGGAAAGATGGCCGTTGCGTGGTCACTAAGATTCAAGACAAAGTCTTTGTAGGTAAAGACATCATCTACGCTGGTGTCTTTAAGAAAGGAGACGAACGGATGGTTTATAACCTGTGTTATCTGGATGGAAAGTCAGGTCGTACCATGATCAAGCGATTTAATGTGACCTCTGTTACACGCGACAAGGAGTACAATTTGACAAAGAGTGAAAAGGGCTCTAAAGTGCATTACTTCACTGCCAATCCAAATGGTGAAGCTGAGGTGGTAACCGTATATTTGACAGCGGGAGCTAAGGCTAGAAAGAAAGTATTTGATTTCGACTTCGCTGAGATTGATATAAAAGGACGTGGAGCAGGAGGGAATATCCTGACGAAATATCCAGTTCGCAAGATCGATTTGAAAACAGCTGGAAAATCAACACTGGCAGGTACGGATATCTGGTATGATGATACTATTGGTAGACTAAATCGTGACGAACGCGGCTTCCACTTAGGTAATTTTAATGCCGAAGATTATGTCATTGTCTTTTACAAGGACGGTAGTTATGAACTGACCTCTTTTGAATTATCTAATCACTATAATCAAGGGCAGATCTTTAGTATTCATAAGTTTGAACCGGATCAGGTACTTAGTGTATTGCATCAAGATGGAGAGTCTAAAGTAGTGTATGTCAAACGGTTTACTATAGAGACCCTAACTGTAGGAAAGGCATTTTCATTTATTAACGAATCACCAAACTCGAAGCTGCTACACATCTCAGTTGTGGATGATCCTAAGGTGAAAATAACCTATAGGAAAAAAGGAGAGCGAGCCAAGAGTGAAAAAGAGTTTGCTTTGGCAGAGCTGATTGATAAAAAGGGTTGGAAGTCAATAGGTAATAAGTTTCCTGTACAGAATGTTTCCAAAGTGGTCGAAATAAGTGCTGATAAGGAGCAAGATAAAGAAGATGAACCTGCCGTAGATCCGGAAGTATTGGAAGGCTTAAAAGCTGAGGTGCAGAAAGAAGTAGAACAAGAAGAAACAAAAAAAGAAGGTTTTGATGTCGGTAGCTCGATTGACTTGAGTAGTTCAAAATCTGAAGACGAGGACGACGAAGACAAACCACAGCTTGGACTTTTTGAATAACCGTGCATATCAGGAGCAATGGCTGAATTATATGTCTGAATACGTTACAGACAATAAGAAACAGCTATTTGAAGATGTCCTAGGGCAACGCACGCGTTATCTAACAGTAGTACTCGAAGACTTGTTTAAAGCGCACAATGCAAGTGCAGTGATGCGAACAGCCGAAGGGTTGGGGATTCAAGATATTCATGTGGTCGAGCAACGCAATGCCTATGATTATAATCCTTATGTGCTTAGAGGCGCAGGGAAATGGCTCACACTACACAAATACAACCAAACTGATCAAAACATGGAAGTCTGTTTTGATCATTTAAAGGATCAAGGTTATCAAATACTGGCAACCTCTCCCCATGAGTATGCTAAAGACTATCGGGAGTTTCAAATTACTCAAAAAACAGCCGTTGTGTTTGGTGCAGAGGAAACTGGTATAAGCGACTACGTAAAGGAAAATGCAGATGGTTTTGTCCAAATACCCATGCATGGTTTTACTGAGAGTTTCAATATTTCTGTAAGTGCTGCTATTGTCTTGGAAGATTTTAATCGACAGATTAGGAACAACGAAGAAATAGGCTTAACACCAGAAGAAATTTTTTCGTTGAAGCTGGAATGGTATCAAAAGATGGTACCGAACGTTGATATCCACCTCCGAACCTTTAAAAAAACTCTTGAAGAAAATAAAGATTAATATCTAATGCTAAGAACTGTTAAATGGCTCATTCTGTGCACTATCGCTTTCATCACGATATGTAATGTTTGGATTGTAGCCACCACACACCACGGTATCGTAGAAGATAGCCGACAACTTACTGGTGCTGAAGTAGGGCTGGTATTTGGAACTAGTCAGCATCAGGTGAATGGCACGTCCAATCCTTTCTTTTTCAATCGAGTTGAATCTGCAAAACAACTGTTGAGTACTGGTAAGGTAGAACAATTGGTATTGAGTGGCTCAAAGGATTCAATCTATTATGATGAAGCCGAGGCCATGAAAGTAGCTTTGATTGATCAAGGTATTGACCCTGAATTGCTAATTCTCGACAAATATGGTAACAGAACTATTGAATCTTTGTCCAGACTGAAAAATGTCTATGGTTACGATCAGTGTATATTGATTACACAAGAGTATCATGCTTATAGGTGTCTCTTTATTGCTGAAAAAATGGGGCTGCATGCTCAATGTTTTGTAGCTAAAACTCCAGATAAGAAATCGCATCTTTGGGCATTGTTAAGAGAGCTGCTGGCTCGTACCAAGGCCGTAATTGACTTATACATACTTTCTGACGATTTGAAATAGTCTTTTGATTATATTCAATCACTATTTTTTTTCTTAGCCCCTTATAATAACTTCGCTTCAAACTTGCTGAATTAGGCCTTATGCGCTTAATTTATCTATCTGACTTAAATGAAGCCTGAATAAATGGAGATTCTTGATACTTATCTTGAAGATAAAAGTACCTATCAATTCGCTGAAGAGCCCTTATCACTGCAGAGTGAATATTTCAATGTTAGTATTTTAAAGGAAATAGAAAAACTAGGAGGGAAGATTGATCTTAATCCTGTGTTGGTTGTTTCTGCTCAAGTGCTTAGTTACGCCCAATTTTCTAAGTTTTTCAAGGATCAGCGAAAAATGAGTGAGGAGGATAGAAAGAAGTTTGTAGAAAACTATTTCGCTCATTGTGGGTTTGGTAAGCTCTCCATGAAATCTGTCTCTAATAAAGGAGGGCATGCTGAATTGATCTCAGATCATTTTGCATCTGCATGGTTCAAATACTTTGGTGAACGTCCCAAAAACCAAGCTGGTGTAGGGTATTTTGTTTGTGGCTTTTTGTGTGGAGCTGTAGAAGCAATATACGAAGTCCCTTCTGGTACTTTCGACGGGAAACAGACCTTGTGTATCTCCAAAGGCGATAACAAAAGTAGGTTTGAAGTATTTAGAGGACGAAGAAGAACGCTGAACCCGTCACCTTCAGTGGGTAAATTGCAAGAAGAGGATGAATCATTGACAGACACCAGTGGAATTAATGATTTTAAAGTCATTGAGCTAATCAGAGATTTACATCTCACTGGATTGGCGACAGATAAAGGACTAATCGAGTATTTCGGATCGACATGGACAAAAATTTATGCCAATTATTATCCCTTGGTTATGATCAAATTATTGATGCAAGCCGAGAAGAAATTGGGTAAAGGTGGAGTAGGGCATATAAGGAAAATATTCATAGAAAGCGCTGAAGCAAATGCATACTTTATTCTAGGTAAAGTTTTAAATTCAGATTTCTGGAAAGAAAAAATTACAGGTATAGTCAGTTCTGATACTAATGGTATGTGGCATGCTTGTTTGGACATCATGAGTGCATTCGGTTGCGGAAAATGGGAGCTTGTAGAAGGCAGTTCGACCGAGTACAAGGTGAACGTAATTAACAATCCTGAAACAAATGCTTTCTTGAAATTGGTAGGTAATACCAAGGCACCTTTAGGTTATTATACCGGAGGGTTCTTAACTGGCCTGGCTCATTATATCCGTACCAACCCAAAACCGGATGCAGTGGATGCCAACTTTGTAGAAGAAATGAAGACTTCGAAAGGAGATATCTCCTATAAAGAAGAGCAATCAAGAATGATGGGATCTGAAAAAGATATGCTCATGATTCTGGTACACTAGAATCATGAGCCTCCTGAATTTTTAATCAGATAAATGGCCTGACATATACCATGCCCCTCCGGCCAATGCCATATCCTTAAGTAAGCTTGGCATACTTGAGTCATTACCATTGGTTACAGCTACTAGGTGAACTAGCAAAGCAAAAAGCAACAACATAAGGCCTAACAATTGGGTGGCCATTTTTGCTCTTTTACCTATGATGATAGCAACAGCGGCAGCTATTAATCCGGCTCCCGTTAGGTAAACCCAAAATACACCTCCGGGTATAAAAGAAGGCACCATTCCGCCCATACCGTTGGCATTCATAAAATGAAAAATTCCGAAAATTGCCATGGGTATGGCGAACATGTACTTTCCAGCAACTGGTAGGTTGTTCATAATACTGTGGTTTAGTTGAATAATAAATGTATCAACACATAAATTACTCAATTTACATGAGCTATGCAATGGACCTTTTTTATTGGTTTCTTTTAGGCTCCACCAATATTACCTCCTCTTTCGAGAGTATAACCTGACCTGGCAAACTGCCTTTGGGTTTGCGAACATATTTCTTTTGTGTATAGATCACCGGGCACAGTGTATCTGATTTACGCTTTGAGTGCCAAGCGGCAATCTGAGCCACTTGTTTTATCACGCGAATGGGAATCTTCATTCCGTTCGGATTTCGGATGATGACATGCGAGCCAGATACATCTCTGGCGTGTAACCAGAGATCATCTTTTCTCGCAAACTTTTGAGTGAGCAAATCATTGTTTTTGGCGTTTTTTCCTGCAAATACCTGAAATCCATCAATTTCAAATTCTATGAATGGTGGCTGTTCCTTGGTGCTTGATTTTGTATTCGACTTTTCAAATGTCTTTAGCTCCTTGCTGTCTTCAATTGTGGAGATAGCATTTTTGCGCTCGATCAATTGTTCAAGAGCTCTTTCTTTTGAGTGGATATTTTTTTTCAAAACCTCGACCTCTTTGGATTGATTTTTGGCCTTTCTGTATAGGTTTTCAGCATTGTGCTGAAGTGATAGATTAGGTTTTAGTTTAATCTTGATTTGTTCATTAGCATAGAAATCGAATAACTCGATTTCCTTCTTCGATGGATCAATTTTGAGATGCAGATTAGCCATCAGTATATTAGCCAACTCATCATAACCTCGACGATTTTCTATTTCTGTTAGTTTGTTTTTGTTCTGACTGATATAGGATTCACATTTCTTTATTTCCTTATTGACTTGGGTCAGCAGCTTATTTTTTAGTTGTGCGAATCCCTGATTGGTGAAAAAAGAACGTGCCAACTGATTCGAAATCTCAACTGGGCTGTTAAATAAATTGTGCTCCTCTTCTGGCTTTATAAGCCGTAACTCAGGTGTTTCTTTCAGTAAATAAAAATTGGAATCATTGAGCTCAGTGAGCAACGACTCAAGTACATCTAGTTTGGATGCCGAGGGCTGGTTTTCTTCATAAAAACCTTTGGCTTTAAGGTGATTCTTTATGTGCTTATCAAATGTTGGGTAAACCTGAAATAAATCAAAGTTGGCTTTTTTGATAGCTTCTTTACTTTGATCGATGGGTCTGTTTAAGTCGTCCAGTTTCAGTTGTTGATCCTTTTCAATATTGTTTTTGAATAGTGACAACAGTTCGTTGCTTTGAAACAAAATAACATTGGAATGGCGGCCATGCAGTTTAAACAAGAGTTCAAAATCGTTTTCAAATTGGATTGAAAAAGACCTTTCATTTTCAAACTGTCTTATTTTAACTACAGTATGTCCAGATAATTCGTTGAACAAATCCACCGAGTTTTTCCTTGCCCTGGCAAAGGAGGGTGGAAATGAGAGGAGTGAGGATTGACTTTCTAAATTGGCCTTGATATAAAATTCCGACTTTCGGTCGGAAAAACACATAATCAATTCGTCTTTGTTTTGCGAAAAAATCGAGTCGATGGTTTTTCCAGTCAAGTGACCATCTAACTCCTTGGAGAGTGCTTTCAGAAAGTAATAATTGAATTGCATTTACCCTTGTAAAGTTAGACCATCATGGGCCAGATATACATTTTCGGGCAGTTCCTTTTGAACCTCTCTATGGGTACCCATATAGTGACCAATGTGTGTGATATATGCTCTTTGAGGTTTTATTTCTTCAATAAATTGCACGGCTTCATCTAAGGTAAGGTGCGAAATGTGTGCTTTCTTTTGTAAGGCATTAACGACCAGCACATCCAAGTTTTTGAGTTTCTCTCTTTCTATATTTGAAACCGTTTTGGCATCGGTGATGTATGCCATGTCCTTGACTCGAAATCCATAAACAGGTAGTTTATAGTGCATGACTTCAATTGGGGTAATCTCAACTCCACTGATTTCAAACGGTTCATTTTCGATTGGATTCAAAGTCACGCTGGCCACTCCAGGATATTTGGATTCAGCAAACATGTAAGCATATTCATGTTTTATCTGATTGAGCACAGAAGGCCTGCCATAAAGGGGCATATCCATCTTCTGTTTGAAGTTGAAACTGCGAATGTCATCTAGTCCTGCCGTGTGGTCTTTGTGCTCATGAGTATACAGTACAGCATCCAAATGATCTACGCGATTGGTAAGCATCTGTTGTCTAAAGTCTGGCCCGGTGTCTACTAGAAGATTAGTGTCATTTTCTTCGATCAGCACTGAGGATCTCAAGCGTTGGTCATGAAAATCTACGCTGCTACATACTTCACATTTGCACGCAATGACGGGAATGCCTTGCGATGTACCGGTGCCAAGAAAAGTGAGTTTCAAATCTTAAGGGCAGTTTGAGATAACTCTTTCAATAAGGCCTTGTTTTTATCGTTGAGGTTGGTGGTATCAAGTTTTACCTCTTTGAGTATTTCTAGCAAACAGTTAATCTTACCATCCAAAGTATAGAATTTATTTACAATGGCCACTTTGGTGTCCTTAAGCACACAATAACCTGATTGGAAGTTTCCTTTTTCATACCGAAGCACATAGTCCGACTCTGAAAATAGATCTTCCAGTTTGTTCAGAAAGTGCTTGGAGTATTTAATCATCTGCTGAAATGTATGCTTTAACTTTATCAACTAAGATATCAAAGTTCAATGGCTTAGGAATGTATTCGTTAATTCCAACTTCTTTAAAATCATTGATGGAGTAGTTTTTTGCATTACCCGTAATGGCCAAAATTGGAATTTTGGATTTAATAGGGTCTGCCATTTTCCTTATGGCTTTGGCACATTCCATACCATCCATTTTAGGCATATTAATATCCATTAAAATCAAGTCATAATCTTCTGCATCCAGCTTGTCTAAAACTTCCTGACCATTCTTTACAGAAGTAATACTAAAGTTTTGAATCTCGAGTATTTTTTTGGTTAAGTTTTGAATGACCGAACTGTCCTCTGCAATAATTATTTTTTTCATAGAAGGATTATTATATGACTTGCTTCCTCAAGCACTAAAACAAGGCGTCAAGTTAAAAACAAATCAATCACATTTGAAGTATATTTTTGTAATTTTCTTTAAACTCGATAAAACATTCTTGAATCGTGTCCAATTGAGGTTTTAAATTGGTAGTATCTGCCGATTTAAGTTGTAGTTCTAACTTGATGACATGATTGGCCAATTTCTCTATCCCAAGAGTTCCAGCGCTCCCTTTTAAAGTATGAAGTTCCTTTCTGATCTCCTCAATTTGATCGTCTGCAAAGTGAACCATACAATTCTTAATCAACTCATTGGCTTCTGATTCGAAGTCTGACAGTACTGATTCTAAAAGCTCGGCACCTCCAAACTTAGAGAGTTGTTCCAAGGTTTCTTTGTTGATTAATAAATCTGTGTCATTATCTTTTTGCTCTTGGACAGCGACATTAGAAGTGTCGTATTGAATGTATTCTTTTACTTTCTCTATAATGGTCACTGCTCGGATAGGTTTTGCGACATAGTCATCCAGCCCTTGTGACATAAACTTGTTTCTATCATCCTCCATGGAGTAAGCGGTCATAGCAACAATAGGAGGTAAGTTCTTTATACCAAGCTTTTTTATGTTTTGTGTGGTCTCTACACCATCCATTTTAGGCATTTGAATATCCATAAAGACCAAATCCAATTCATTGTTTTTTACAACCTCAATGGCTTCTGGTCCACTGGAAGCTAAATGAACATGACAACCTGACTTTTCCAAAATCTGACTGGCCACGGTACGATTTACCTTGTTGTCGTCTACTACTAAAATTCGAGGAACCACAGACGTAAACTCCTTGGTAATTTCCATTGGCTCATCTGACTCATGGGAATTGTCAGTTTCTTCGCCTTCTGGAATTATTCCTTCAAAAGTAAACCAGAAGGTGCTGCCTAAGCCTGGAGTAGAAACTACACCAATATCACCACCCATGGACCTGACAAGCTCCTTAGAAATGGCGAGGCCCAAACCAGTTCCTCCGTACACTTTTGTACTTGAGTTATCGAGCTGGTTAAAATTGATGAATAGGTTCTTTATTTGTTCTTTTGGAATGCCAATTCCTTCGTCTTTAACCTGAACTTTGAAGGTACACTTACTTTTTTCTTTCTTCTTGAGGATTAAGCTGATATCGATAATTCCCTTGCCGTCTGAAAACTTAATGGCATTGCTAATCAGGTTTGATAACACTTGAAGCAATCTAGTTTCATCCAAAAGAATCACCGGAGGTACCTTATTGTCCAGGTTATAATTTAGATAGATGTTATTGGCATTGGCTTCTTTCGAAAATAGATCATATAGTCTTTGAAATGTTCCAAGCAGTTTTAACGGACGTTGCTTAAGCTCCATTTTCCCAGCCTCAATTTTTGAAAGGTCGAGAATGTCATTAAGGATGTCCATCAATGTTTCAGAAGACTTTTTGATGGTCTTTACATAATCCGTTTGTTCTGTATCGAGATCAGTACTTCCAATGAGATCTATCATACCAATGATACCGTTCATTGGCGTACGAATCTCATGACTCATGTTGGCAAGGAAACGTTCTTTGATAGCCAGAGATTTTTCGGCGAATTCTTTTGCCTTTGAGAGTTCTTCATAGGCGCGTTTGATTTCTGAAATATCACGAGCAACTCCCTCAAAACCAACTGCTTGTTTGTTTCTGAACAAGACTCTGACATTACACAAGAAATCAATTTTCTCTCCTTCTTCGGTATGAAATGAAGCCTCTAAATTTTGTGATTTGTGTTCTTTAAGTAAGGTCTTTAAAATGGATTCCGCTGATTCTTCAGAGGTGAAAAAGTGTGTGATACTCTTTCCTAACACATCCTCTGGATGAAGTCCGAGTGACTCAGTTGCGGATGGACTCATCATGAGCAACTTGCCATTTAGGTCGCATCTGAAATAAATATCCTGTATGGATTCGAATATTTCTCTAAACTTGGCTTCACTCTCTGAGAGAGCAAGTTCTGAACTTTTCTTTTCTGTAATGTCATTAGAAATAACCGACACCTCTTCTATCGTGCCATCTTCCTTTACAATTGGGTTGATAAATACCTCCGACCAATAAGTATTTTTTCTTCCAATTTTTACTTCGTTTTGAAAGTTTAAAGCCTTGCCTTTAAAAGCTTGATTGTATTTAGACTCCCAAAGCTTATTAACCGAGTCAGACAATTTCTTCCGTTCTTTTGCATAGTCTTTACCGACAACTGTATTAACGTCAAAACTATCTTTCATCCAGTCGGAGAAATTGCTATTGAATGATGTTAAGTTGTACGTGTCATCTACAGACCAAATTTGATGACTACTACTTTCAAAAATAGCCTTCAATCTTGCAGCCTGGTCAACAATCTTTTCTTCGTTGATTTTTCTTTCTATGGCTAATGATATCTGGCTGGCAATGAAATAGAGGAGCTCTAAGTCCTTAGCTCCAAAATCAGATCTGTCGTCGTACGAGTGCGTGCTGAGCAAGCCAACAGGGGAGTTGCCTACAGTAATTTGTACTCCAAGCCAGACTTTTGGGAATGTGCCTTTGTAGGACTTTTTCTTTTTAACTACTTCTTCCTTGATTTGCTCTTCATAAATAATCAGCTGTCTCGTATCACCTACCATTTGCTTGGCGATAAGATCATTGACAGTTTTTTGATTTTCAAGTTCGATTGAATCTTTGAATTCCGAACGCACATAAGGCGCTGAAGCATTAGACTTATCAGTCAAATTGAGTTCAATAGAAAGGTTTTTGATATTCAACAATCCCTTTAACTCATCGAACAGCTTTGAGTATAATATTTCCAGTTGAGGCCCCTCAATATTGAAGTCTGCAATTTTGTAATAGAGACTTTGAGCTTTTTCAGCACGGATTCTTTCAGTGATATCATAAAATATTCCGCGAAATTGAGCATTGCCGTTGATATCAAATGAACAATTTACTCGACCAGAAACAAAAATGTTTTTACCCATGTCTGAAACAAAAACGGTTTCGAATCGATCGATTGCTTCTCCTTTAATGATTTTATCAAGATTTTCAACGGTCTGTTGCCAGTTTTTGGGGTGCACCAAATCCTTGAATCGAATATTTTCCAGTTTATCTCTATAACCTAATTTTTCTATCCAGGCTTCATTTACAAATTGGAAAACACCTTCATGATCAAATGTTTGAATCAAATCATACGAGTTATCAAACAGTTCCTTGAGTTGATCATTACTCTTTTCTAGTTGCTTTTTTACTCTGTTTTGGGCTGTTACATTCTCACCAATCAGATTGATTCCAGACACCTCATTAAAACTATCCTTGAGAAGGATGACATTGAACCTAACATAGATATCCTGTTTTTCTTTGGTGAAAAATTTGCCTGCTAATGTTCCATTGTACTTTCCATCGGTAGCGATCTGACCATATTTCTTTTGATTAATTTTAGTCGAAGCGTCCGGAATGAAGATATCAAATAAGTTGGCACCAACAATGTCCGCTTTTTTTAGCCCCATGGTCTCCAGTAGCTTATTGTTGCAAAAGGTAATGCTGCCTTCCGTATTGGTGGTCATGGCTACAACCTCCGATTCATCAAGCGATTCCTGAATTTTAAGTTCTGATTCAGAAATGGCTTCTTCTCTTGTGGCTTCTAACTCAAGTGTTTTTCGCTCAGTGGTATCGATAGCCGCAGCTGCATAACCAATAAATTTTTTGTTTTTAGAGAATCGGGGAGTGCCTGACTCTAAGAGCCATCTATATTCTCCGTTTGTGTCTTTTATCCTAAATGAATATTCGTAATTCTTTTTCTTTGAAACGGAAAAATCAACGGTGGAACTATAAGCCGCCAAATCATCCGGATGAATCTTTTCCATCCATGTACTATAAGATTTTTCATCTTTGGTTCCTAGAAGGTCGAACCAGCCCTTACTGAAATAGGTGACCTTATTTTTCTCGTCTGTAATTTTTATAAAAACGGGAGCACTATCAGTGATTGTATTAGAAGTAGAAACTAGGTTCTCCGTGTCTTCTACCAAATCGAAGTGCACTAAGAATCTTTCGTCCTTTACTTTACTTATGGATGCAATAGTGGCAAACGATTGCCCATTCCTATCTAAAAATTCAAATTCGAAAGTATCTGATTTTCCTCTGCGTGCTACTTTGAAATTGTCTTCCCAAGTCTTGCTACTCTTTTCACCACTCACCTGAAAGATCGGCATCAGTTCATCGATGGTCTTGTCAGAAAAGTCGCTGGCAAAAACAAATTTCTCTTCTGCCTTGGGACTAAACTCAATTACATTTCCTTCTTCAAAGATGACAAAATAACTTGCCGATGACTCAAGTAAGAGATCATACTTATTATGTAGCTCCTTTAGCTCTCCTTTGAGCTTCTCTACTTCATTCAACAGTTCAGTCCTGCCTTGATTGAGCATTTAGCTTTATTGTTTTGAGAAATTAGTGACTAGGCTAGAAGAGTAATTTATATTTTTTAATGAAAATATGTATGTATATTTTCATTTTAGATGCTCATTTTTCGACGAGCTTGCTTAACCCAAATCTGCAAGAATTTTTTTACCTCTATTTATCACGCCGGGAGTGGCATGCTGTATCAGGTCTTTGATTACGATTTTAAGTTCTGATTTAAGCTCAGGATAGATTTTTGTAAGGTTGTGTGCAATGGTCATTGAGAATGCTTTTACAGCTGTAGTTTCTTTGGCTGATGTTAAATATTCGAAGCACTTATCCAGCAAAAGGCCTTGAGACTCTTCAGGAATTTCTTGCTTTTGCAAAAGCCTTACGGTATTCCTTTTGATGGCTACTTTGGGATTTGCTTTCAGATTTTCAATCATTTGGCTGATGTATGGTTCAAGGAGTTTTGGGTATTTATCTACACAATGACTTACTGCATGAGCGGCTCTTTGAGAAACTCGGTATTCATCATGAAAAAACAGCTGCATTAACTCATTGAAACGCTGAGCGTTTTTACCGACATATTTAGCAATAGTTTGAGCGTTTTCTTTGCTGTGAGCTTTAGCTATTTGTTTTTGAAGATCCATATTTTCAATTTGTCATTAAAGGAAAAAGCAAAACAACTTGTGTATACTCACCTTCTTTAGAATCAATTTCGACCCTTCCACGATGTAGGTTGAGAATTTGTTGCACTAAACTTAAACCAATCCCTGACCCACTATTTTTAGTTGTGAAAAATGGGATTAAAGCTTTGGATAGTGTTTCTTGATCCATGCCACAGCCTGTATCTCTAACTACGAGTCTCATCCAAGAACTCTGCGCAGAGTAGCTGATTGTAATACTTTTGTTGTTTGAATTCTCTAAGGATTGTAAACTGTTGGTCAATAAATTAACCAATACTTGTTCTAGCAAAATTGGGTCTGCAGTAAGCTCTTTGCTTTCATAGTTTTCGGTTACTTCTATTTTATCTAGCTGATTTTGGAATAGATGTAAAATGCCATCAATCTTTTCTTTGATTTGGAATGTTTCAAACTTTGGCTGAGGAATTTTAACCAACTTTCGATAGTCCTCCATGAAAGTCAATAGTCCTTCAGATCGGTCTCTTATGGTTCTTAGACTTAGTTCAATATCTACTAAATTCTCATGTTTTGATTTTTTAAGGATCAGTAGCGTAGTTTCTGACAATGAAGTAATAGGGGTAAGGGAATTGATTATTTCATGAGCTAAGATTCTGATTAGTTTCTGCCAAGATTCAATTTCTTTACTTTCCAATGAACTAGAGATGTCCTTGAATGTGA
This sequence comes from Reichenbachiella sp., assembly GCF_965233835.1. GTDB lineage: Bacteria > Bacteroidota > Bacteroidia > Cytophagales > Cyclobacteriaceae > Reichenbachiella. The sequence continues at coordinate 3,037,599 of NZ_OZ247585.1, read as the reverse complement.
AAATGGATTGTGGCTCGTCTAACAGCTTAAAGGAGGACTTATTAACCAAAAGCTCAACTTTTTGACCTTCTGAATTTTGGCCTGCTATGATTTGAGAGTCATTTACTTTATTTAAAACTGAAACTAATCCCTTGTCACTTTCGAATTTATAATCGGTTCTCATTTTTCGAGCTACCTGATTAATTAAGGTAACTTTTCCATTTTCGTCAAAGGACATTAATCCTGTTTCTATATTATCAATCAACTCCTGAATGAAAAGGAATTGGGCTTCGTATTTGGTTTCCTTCTTTTTATAAAAATCTAAGGTGCTTTGAAACCGTTCATAAAGAATTCCAAAGGATTCATTTTCAGCCTTTGGAAATTTGGTGGTATAGTCTGTGTCTCTTAAGGCTAGAATGAATTTGGCCAATTCACTATTTGTCTTGTTTACAAAACCAATCAGACTTATGGTTTGAAGTACTACGAGAACACCTAAAAAAATCAGCGTATAGAACAAATCTCCACGATTATGTAGATATACGACTCCTATTAAATTGACTAGAATAAGGAGAATTCTAACTATAATATATAGCGTAAACCTATTATAAGCCATACTTTTCAAGTCTTCTGTGTAAGGCTAGCCGATCAATACCCAGTTCTTTTGCTGCGTGTGTCACATTCCCCTCGTGTAGGGCCATGGCCTTTTCTATAAATGATATTTCCATTTGTTTGAGATTCAGTGAATCCGGATTACCTATTTTCTTTTCACTTGTTCGGTTATTCTGAAAATCAGAAGCTAGTAATTGATCTCGATCGGTAAGAATAACGGCCCTCTCAGTGGCGTGCTGCAGTTCTCTAATGTTACCCGGCCAGTTCATTCTTTTAAGTTTTTCGATTTCCTCTTCAGAAATCTTTAAACTGTGTTTCCCATAACGGTTTTTAAATGTCGAGAGAAAGTATGTGATTAGTAAAGAGATATCTGAGAGTCTCTCTGTCAAGTTGGGCATAGTCACTTCGACCGTATTGATTCGATATAAAAGATCTTGACGGAAAGTCCCTTTTTCAACCATCTCATACAGCGGCATGTTAGTAGCGCAAATCAACCTTACATCAATATCGATTTCCTGGTTAGAGCCCAAACGACTAAACTTTTTGTTTTGCAAGACAGACAATAATTTGGCTTGGGCTGGAAGAGAAAGGTTACCAATTTCGTCGAGAAAAATCGTACTATGATGAGCTAACTCTAAGCGGCCTTTTTTTTGTTGGGAGGCATCAGTAAAGGCACCTTTTTCATGCCCGAACAGTTCAGACTCCATCAGTGTTTCGCTAAGCGCCCCCATGTCTATCGTTATCATAGGGCGTTCGCTTCTGTCCGAGTTCTGATGAATAAACTTGGCCGCTAGCCCTTTGCCCGTTCCGTTTTCACCAAGCAGAAGTATGTTAGCATCAGAAGCGGCTACTTTTTCCATAGTTGCTTTAGCTTTTAGGAAAGATGGTGCACTTCCGATAAATCCTTCAATTTCCTTGGCTTGTTCCTCAGATTGATATTGTCTGGAGTTCTTGAGTTCCTCAAGTTGACGTGCATTTTGAGCTAGTTTGTTAGCAGTTTCAACGGTGGTAAGAAATTTTTCGTTTTTCCATGGTTTGGTTACAAAATCAATGGCGCCGCTTTTCAATGCTTTTACCGCCATATCTATGTCGCCGTAAGCAGTCATAAATATCACCTGAGCTTGTGGTTGAATAGCTAAGATGTCCTTTAGGTATTTAAACCCGTCGGCTCCGTCATTTTTTCCTTTTTGAAAATTCATATCTAAAAGCACAATATTGATTTCGCGCTTCTTGAAATGACTCTGAATTTTCCCCGGATTAAGCTCTATGTACACCTTCTTGTAATACTGTTTAAGAAATAGTTGAGCAGAAGTTAAAATACCTGCATCATCATCAACAATCAGTATATTTCCGTCTTGGAAAGTGGGTAGTAATTCCATGGTTCCAAAACTAGGAATAAAGGTTCATAAACAAACAAAGTACTGTTTGAAATCAAACAGTTTGGCTGCATTTTGGTCGGCTAAAATTTTATATTTATCTGTAAATCAATTAATTATAAATCATGGCACCGGGGTTGTAAGTAATCTTACAACTCTAAACACCAAACACAATGTTTAAAAACTACTTCAAAACGATTTATAGAAACATAAAGAGAGAAAAACTCTTCACACTCCTTAATTTGTCTGGCCTAGGGTTGGGATTGGGCTGTATTTTAGTCATTTTCAAAATTATTACTTATGAGCTAAGTTTTGACAAACACCATTCCAACTATGATAATATCTACCGACCAGTTCGGGAAACTAGAATCAGTAGTGGAATTCGCTATAATGAGGGCGTTCCGCATCCTTTAGGAGAAGGGTTAAGGGCCGATTATCCCGACTTGGTTGTAGCGAGAACGCACTACGAACCTTATCACCAAGTGGCTGTTAAAAGAGAAGACGGGGAATACGATCGCTATCTCGATGATGAGGGATTAGTATTTGCCGAGTCTTCCATATTTCAAATTTTTGATTTTGAGTTTATTGAAGGGAATTCGATGAATTGCTTAGATGAACCCAATTCGATGGTAATTTCCAGATCTCAAGCCAAAAAATTCTTTGGATTGAATGACGCTAATATAAGCCAGGCCATCGGGAAACAAGTCTTGTTGGCAAATACAAAAGATTTAATTGTTAAGGGACTTGTTGAGGACTACAAAGAAACTACCAATATTCCATTTAACGTGTTTATACATTACGAAAATATGGATGGATTAAATCCATATTATAGAAAAGGAAACTGGAATAGCAATAGCTCGTCAACAAACTGTTATGTCTTAGTTCCCGACAGTTTTAATGTCCAAAATTTCGAAGAGAGTTTAGTAGACTTTGTAGAGAAATACCATGGTGAAGGCGAATCTGCAGATTTGAAATACAATATGCAACCCATGAGTGATATTCACTTTAGCGAGAAATATGACAACTATAATGAGCGAACTATTTCGATGGAATTTATTCAGGCACTTGGGGTGATTGGTATCTTTTTGATTCTTACCGCAGCCATCAATTTTATCAACCTCACCACTGCTCAGTCTATTAAGAGGTCTAAGGAAATTGGTATTAGAAAAACGTTAGGAGGGAAGTCTTATCAGTTAGCTATTCAGTTCTTGTCAGAAACATTAATGATTACGATTGTATCTTCTTTTATTGGTCTGATCTTCGCAGAGGTGCTATTGATTTATCTGGAAGATATACTAGGATACAAGCTTTGGATCAATCTTTTCAAAGAACCTACCACCTTACTCTTTCTGACCATCAACATAGTTATTATTGGCTTGTTAGCCGGAATATATCCAGCACTTTCCATGTCAAAACTGAACCCCATTGCTGCATTGCGAACTAAATTCAACGTGAAAGAAGGAAGCGGCTTTTTGTCATTCAGAAGGATCCTGGTCATTGTACAATTTATAATCACCCAAGTCTTAATTATTGGTACTTTGGTAGTACAGAATCAGATGGATTTTTTCTTGAATAAAGACCTCGGTTTTGAAAAAGACAATATTATTCTAGCTGATCTTCCAAGTAAAAATGAAGAGGATCTTAATCGATTAAAAACTAACCTATTAAAACACCCTGAGGTAAAAGGGGTTACGTTTACACTCAGTGCGCCTATGGGGACGTCAAATTCAAACTCTCATATTAGACACCATAGTATTCCAGAAGGAGAGAATGTGAGGGTAAACTTCAAATTTGGTGATAAAGATTTCCTAGACATCTATGGATTAAAGCTAGTTGCTGGGGAATGGGTAAACAAAACAGATACAAGTCGCATTATAGTGAATAGAAAATTAGCCGAAGCACTAGGCTTCGATAATCCTGAAGAAGCACTAGGTGAGAAGATTAGTGGATGGTATCGTGACATGCAGGTAGTTGGAGTAGTTGAGAATTTTCACACCCATTCGTTGCAGTCAGACTTTGCTTATTGCATTTTCATGAACAATCCACGCATGTTTTATGAGATGGCTGTCAAGATTAACTCTGCGGGTCAAACTATAGATGAAGTCAATCCAACCTTAGCCATTGTTCAAAAAGAGTGGGAGGGGGTATTTAGTAAAGATATCTATGATTTCACTTTTTTCGATGAGCAGGTGGCCGACTGGTACGAAGAGGAGAAGAATATGGGAAGTATGTTCAAGCTCTTTTCCATTATAGCTATTTTCATAGGGTGTCTTGGCTTGTACGGTCTGATTTCATACATCGCCAATAAGAAGACTAAAGAAATTGGTGTTCGGAAAGTTCTTGGAGCCAGCACGCTTAATGTCCTCAATATTTTTTCAAGAGAAATGGTTCTACTTGTATTCCTTTCATTTTTAGTCGCTGGCCCCATTAGCTACCTAGTCATGAGTGATTGGTTAGACAATTTTGCCTACAAGATTGAGCTTTCATATCTGATATTTGCCTTGGCCTTATTGATCAGTTTTGGAATTGCTATCCTGACCGCTGGTTATAAAGCAATTTTAGCTGCAAGAGCCAATCCTGTGTTGTCACTTAGGGATGAATAAAACATATAGGTAATCATTTTTAAAAAACCTCTTCAGTTTCTGAAGAGGTTTTTTATTATGTACGCTTAACATTCTTGGTCTATGTCATCTTATTGCTTAACTTATCAATTCGGCATTATTAGATAGCATATTTGAATGAGAAAAATTCGGACAATGATCAGGCGACTTACCAATGTAGGTGTATTTGGTGGGTCTGATATTATCCAGAGGCGAAGGATTCGAATACTCAATATCTTCAATCTAATTGCCGCCGCAATTATTCTTACCTACTTCGTTGTCAATTGTATAATCGGAACAATTGGTCAGGCGTTTACAATTATGTCCGGACTTTTTGTATTGACAGTACCTGTCTTTTACTTTCATTCTCGGCAATGGATTCATACGGCTAAAATCTATTTCGTGCTGGTTACCATCTTGTTTATCAATTTGATGGCTTACAAAACATTGTTTCAATTCCCTGATCGAGATAATGATTTTATAATGATTGGATTTTCCACACTGATTATTGTTTTGTTCGACAATCCTCGGAAATTGCTATTCTTTTGTTTAAATGCAGCACTGGCCGTTTCATTAAAAATCATCAGGATTGCTATGTATCAACCTGACACGTTGGTAGCGGACAATTTTTTATCAATAATGAACATGCTCATGGCCTTTGTCTGCGTGTATTTCTTTACTGATGTCTATAAAGTCGATTTGCTAAGAAGCGATATGAGAATTAGAAGCTTCGCAAAGAACGTAGAAAGGCAGAAAGAACAAATTAATATTGAAAAAGACAAGCTTGTTTATAACAAGTACCTTCTTCGAACGACAATTGATAATTTGCCCATCTTCATTGCGCTGCTGGATAAGACAGGTCATTACATTATTGTCAACAATAGATTTAATGAGGTGATCTTGAAAGACGTAGAAGGCATTGAGGGAAAGCATTATACGGAGGTATTAGGGACTGAGATTTCCGAAATGGCGGCTCCATTGTTTAACAGATGTTTAGAAGGTTTTGAAACGGATATTGACGGTCCAGTTACTTTTCTAAATGGAGAGCGTATACATGCCTATGGCAAGTACATTCCTTTAAAAAACCATTATGGCAAGGTATCAAGGGTATTAACCTATGTTACAGATATCAGTGAGGTGAAAGAAACTGAAAATCAACTCATAATCGCCAATGCTTCAAAAGATAAAGTATTAAGTATTCTATCACACGATCTTCGTTCTCCACTAGTCTCCTTAGGTGGATTACTGGCCTACGCGGATGATATTGAGCCGAAAAAATTTAAGGAGTTGATGGGTACTGTAAAACAACAAGTCGATACGATCAGCTTTACCTTGGATAATGTACTCACATGGGTTAAGTCTCAGCTAGGTGCATTTGTTGCCACTCCCAAAGATGTTAATTTAGAATATGCAGCAAAGCGAGTGGTAGAACTCTATAGTGAGTCGGTCAAGGGAAAAGCAATTCGTGTTGAAAATAAAATCCCTAAAGACCTCCAAGTATTTTTTGACCCTGATCATTTGGCTATTGTTATCCGAAATTTGATGAGCAATGCCATTAAATTCACACCACAAGATGGCGGAATTGTCTTGTCGGCTAAAAGTGAAAATAGAACAACTAGTCTTTCTGTTTGCGATTCGGGTATTGGAATGTGTGATGACACCATAGTATCAGTACTCGAAGGGATTAACAAGAATAAAGCGTCAACAAGATTGGGGACCAATGGCGAAAAAGGAACTGGTCTAGGTTTAAATTTTTGCTTGGATATATTAAGCCTTAATAATGGTAGTATGGAAATAAAAAGTGAACCTGATCATGGGACAGAGATTACTGTTATCTTGCCAACAGCTTAATCTTCTACTTCGAGTGATTCTAATATATCTGCTAACTCATCGTATTCCTTGAAGCCTGGTTTCTCTTCTTGAGAGCCTTTCAGTTCTATGCCAGCGAATGGCTGAACCTGAATGATATGATCAAGTTGAGATAGTTCTACATCATAAGCTTTGATTAATGAAGTTTCACTTCCAGTGGCTAGTGTTTTTTCTATAGCCGGGATGAGCTGAGGTGCATCACACGAAACGATAATCTGTTCATATTCATTTCCGATAGCCTGAGCCAAAGTCTTTAGATCACTTTCAGTAGCGATTTTGATAGCGACAATTACTTTAAAATCGTTTTGTTTAAGTTTGTCTGCGGTCTCCAATTGATCTACCTGTACGAAAGGAAACTTGTTTTCTTCCTGAAGTTTAGTGATTTCGTCGAAGGGCATATTACCAAATTCTGCCACAAAACCAGGTCCGGCCACCCAACCCATGATTTCGTTGGCTTGATCAATTGAAATGTAGTTGTCCGAATTAGGGTTGAGATCAAACCCTAGTAGATCTACACCAAAACCCGCACAAAAACGAGCGTCACTTAAATTCGTAATACTTCCGACTTTTACAAACGTTCTTAGATTCATATCAACTGAGGCAATGGCCTGATCAAATTATTTTATACTAGAAAAATTTCTTGGTCCACAAACTTCCGTAAAATTGCGGTGATAATCAATGATAAAATAATGGAAGTAAAAGAAACTGTAGATAGCAATTTTGAACAAGAGATTTCAAGTGCAGATAAAGTAATTGTAAAATACTATGCCGACTGGTGTGGTTCTTGTAGATTGTTTAATCCCAAGTTTAAAAGACTGGCTAAAGATGAAAGATTCGAAAGCGTTACTTTCTTAAATGTAAACGCCGAAGAAAATGAAGTGGCAAGAAAAGCAGCGGGTGTAACAAATCTTCCATTTTTTGCTATTTTTAAAGGTGGAGAATTAGTTGATACTATTGCTAGTAGCAAAGAAGAAGCTGTTGTCGAACTATTAAATAAATTGAACTAGTATGCAAATACCTGTGATAAAGAAGCTAGTGGAGAATCACTCGGTTGAGGAACTGGAAACGGCTGAATATTGCCTTATGGAAGAAAAGGAATTGCCTTTTGAAGTAGAAGGTAAAGATGATGGAGAAGTACTTACGCATCTGATAGCTGCTGGATGGATTATTGAGAAAATGGAGAAGGATGATATCCCATTTCCTAAAGCGTTGAGAGCTTATACCGAAAAGGTTAGAACTTCCATTTCCAGCTAACCAGTAAAGAAAATAAACTTGAGGCCTTGAAGTAATTCGAGGCCTTTTTCATTTCGATTTACAAATTTTTAATTAGTTACCAGAGCTTACTAAGCTGGATTGGAAGTTATAATTTTGTCATTCAATTATTGACAATCTATCATGCGCATATATCAAAGTCTATTCATCACAGCTTTAGTCATTCTTGCTAGCTGTAGCCCGATTAACAAGAAAAACAGAATTAAGAAAACCTTCGAGGCAGCTACACAAAAGCTGAACGACGCTTACTATGAGGATGCTATTGTTTTGTATTCGAAGGTGCTGGAAATGGACCATGAAGTGATTGATGCACATCTGAATAGAGGAGTAGCTTATTATGAGACGGGACATTATGCTTTGGCTCTAGCTGATTACAACGAAGTTCGGCAAACTAGGCCTGATTTTAATGATGTACTCTTCAACCGGGCCTATGCGTATCTGGCAATGAAACGGTACGATATGGCATTGGAGGATTTGGGTTTACTTAAAAAACTGTATCCTGATACTGCCTTAGTTTACAACATTGAAGGCTTTGTTTATGGTCAGCAGGAGGATTATACCCAGGCCAAGAAAAGTTTTGAGCGAGGGATTACAAAAGATTCCAAACAGTTCGATTCTTGGACTAATCTTGGCGTAATGAATTACCATCTGAAGTTATACCACGAGGCAGAAAAGGCATTTGATAAAGCCTTGAAAATTAGAGGTAATGCTCCCGAAGTCTTGAATCCGCTCTCCTTGGTTTATCTGGAACAGGGAAGACTAGAGTTGGCAGATTCTACTGTTGATGCGGCGATTAGGCTAGTCGCTGATCAACCCTACTTTTTGAATAACAAAGGTTTGATCCAAATTCACTTGGGTAATTACGCTTTGGCAGATTCTCTTATCAACAGAAGTCTTGCTTTGGATTCCTCCAATCAAATGGCGAAGGAGAATTTAGAATTACTTAAGAGTAAATACTAGACTTGAAACTGGCAAACAAAAAAGCCAACTTGACCTTAATCAAGTTGGCTTTCAATCATAGAAATTACTTCTTATTTCAAAGAGGCAATTAGGTCTTCGTTTCTTTTGATATAACCGAAATCACCAGCTTCAAAAGCTTTAGCAGCAGCCATTGATTCTTTAGCTACTTTGATGGCTTCTTTTTTGTTGCCTTGCTTAGCTAAAATCTGCGCTTTCAAGTGAACATTCCAGAACTGTGTGCTGTTATCTCCAGTAGCCAAATAGGTGTTAACCCAAGCCAAAGCTTGATCCAAATCTTTGTCAGCAGTGTAGTAGTATCTAGCTGCAGTCATTAAGTTTCTTGGATTTACCACAGTGTTTTCTGCAATAGCTTTCATTACTGCTTCGTCGAAAGAAACTTGAATTGGAACGTTTACCGCAGTCTTTTCCCATGCCAACTGAATGTTTGCATTTTCACTGTTTTCACTGATGTCAGAGATGTTGTAAGTCAAAGTACCAACAGTCTCAGTTAGCTTTGAAGACTTCACTTTGGCTTTTAATGCAGCTTTACTGTCATCATAGGCAGCTACATTACCGCCTAATGAAATGTCGGTATAGAATACTACTTCCCATTCTGATGCACCTGGTGTAGCGAGGAATAGATATTCGCCTGCAGCCAAATCTTGACCAGCTACTTTTACATCATCGCTGAATTTTACGGTAGTTCCAGCATTGGCACCAGCTCTCCATAGTTGACCATTTGGCACTAGTACATCTCCGTCTCCGAAAATTGTTCTGCCTTTCATTTGAGGTCTAGCATAATTGATTTCTATTTCGGTAAGGCCTACAGTAGCAGATACCGAACCTGCTGGACTTGGCGCAGGTGTGTTGATTTGAGCGGTTCCGTTGAAAGAGATGGCAAATAGTGCCGCAACGAAACTAAGTTTGAACAGTTTGGTTTTGTACATAATTAAGTTCATTTTGATTGTTATATAAAATCTATTGGAATTTCCAGTTCAACAAAAAACAATGAGCTTGCTTGCAGCAATTAAATTGTAAAATTGTATTGTGGACTCCTTGTAAAATTACGGGGTTTTATACGTTCATCCCGTTTTCAGGTTTGCTAATGAAGAAAGATAGTTTAAATATTTTGCCGAACGGCTTTTACCAAAGGTCAAATGTGCTCGAAGTGGCCAAAGACTTGCTCGGAAAAGTACTTTGTACAGAAATAGATGGCCAGATTTGTAAAGGAAAAATAATAGAAGTAGAAGCCTATAGCGGCACCAACGATAAGGCCTGCCATGCTAATAATGGTAGACGCACAGCTAGAACAGAAGTAATGTATGCATCAGGGGGTAGTGCTTACGTTTATCTCTGCTATGGAATTCATCATTTGTTTAATGTGGTCACCAATGTAGAAAATGTAGCTGATGCCGTACTTATTAGAGCTTTGGAGCCTTTGGAAGGATTGGACATTATGGCACGTCGATTGAATTCGAAGAATAAGAAGCTCACCAATGGTCCAGGAATATTAGCCAAATCGCTGGGAATAAAAACGACACATACGGGATTGCGACTTGATCAAGGTCCAATTTGGATTGAAGATGCAAAGCCTATTACTGATGAATTGATTGTAGAGTCTACCAGAGTGGGGGTGGAGTATGCAGAAGAGGATGCTTTGCTTCCTTGGCGTTTTTACATTAGAGACAATGAATGGGTAAGTAAGAAATAAGATTCTATAGTCTTTTACATGAGCGGTAACTAAAGGGTAGGTGCTTTTTCTGAGTGGATTGTTAGACCACCAAACTTTGCCCCATGATTAAATCAAAACTATATTCATTTTTTATATTCTTGTTACTCTGTTCTTGTGAGGCCAATCAGACCAAAACTAAACTTATTACTCAACATCCTGACCCTGAAATACTCAAAGAGGTGGATAGAGCATTTTCAAAACTGTCTTTTGAAAAAGGAATGAATCATGCATTTGAAACTTACATTGCTGATACTGGTACAGTACTACGGAACAACTCATTTCCTATTGTTGGAAAAGATGCTGTCATCAGCGGACATTTTAGCAGACCTGATTCCGCCTTCCGTCTTACTTGGGAGCCAATGTTTGCTGACATAGCTCAGTCTGGAGATTTGGGATATACTTATGGTACTTACCTTGTCTCGTCCATAAGTGGAGATTCTCTAGGAACAGGAACCTATGTGAGTATCTGGAAGCAACAACAAGATCAATCTTGGAAATTCGTATTTGATGCGGGGAATGAAGGATTATAGTATCTTTCGCTTTTAACACAATATAGGGCATGCTCAACAATACTTTCAGAACTCAACTCTTATGGAGATTTACCATAATCAGTGGAGCGGTTTGGTTTCTTGTTTTTGCACTGACAGTATCTGAAAGCCTGTTTTATTATCAGCTTCACAACGAGCCCGCACCCTACAAACGAATACTTTTCAATGATCTGTTTATTCTTTTTTGGATTCCATTATCTCCAATCTTGTTTGTAGCCATCAACAAGTTTTATCAATGCAAGAAAAATTGGTTGTTCTATACGTTCCAAATGGTCGGCTTGTGCCTTATGGCAATCATACTCATATTAATATTGGAATCAATTATTCATTATTATGGTGATACAACTCTTGAAGTAGATAAGACCTTTGCAAATGTCTTTGTTCAGCTTATCACCTTTAGGTTGCATTCTAATCTTGTGTTAGGGCTTGGATTTGTGGCATCCTGCGTCGCCTACTTGAGTTATTCAGAATCGCAAACCCTATCACGCAAACAAGCTGAATTAAATCAGAGTTTAATGGCAGCACAACTCGGCGTTTTGAAAGCACAAATCAAACCCCATTTCCTATTTAACTCGCTCCATGCTATTTCTGGATTGGTTTTGAAAAAGGACAATAATTTGGCTATCACAGTAATAGCTAAGCTCAGCGATTTACTTCGTGAGAGCATAGACATGGATAACCAAAAATGGATTACTGTCCAGGAAGAAGCAGATTTTATAAAAAGGTACTTGGATATCTATATCGTCAGGTTTGGAGAAGACTTAAAGTGTGAGTTTGAGATAGAGAATGATGCAGAGAAATTACTTATTCCGCCGGCTTTGTTGCAGCCTGTTGTGGAGAATGCGTTGGTTCACGGAGTTGTGCCCAATGGCAACAGGGGTACTATTACCGTAAGTATAAAGAGAGATGAGAAAACTGTTCAAATATCAGTTCAGGATACAGGCTATTTAAATGAGCAGTCAGAGTCATGTTCGAAAGAGGGCATAGGCCTTTCGAATACCAGGAAAAGATTGTCTTCATTGTTTGAGGAAGACTTTAAACTAGACTTTGATAGTAAATCATCAACGACTCAGATCATTTATCCGGCATTAACCACCGAGCCATGAAATTGAAAGCACTCATAGTTGATGATGAACCTCTAGCCAGAGAAATTATTGTTTCCTATCTCAGAGACTTCGAAGAGATTGAAACTGTACATGAGGCTACCAATGGGATAGAGGCCGTTGAACAAATAAATAAACTGTCTCCAGATTTGCTTTTTTTGGATATTGAAATGCCAAAAATGGATGGTATCGCAGTATTGGACAGCGCAAATTTGATTCATCTACCTGTGGTGATTTTTACTACCGCTTACAATCAATTTGCCATTAAGGCATTTGAACTCAATGCCACTGATTATTTGATGAAGCCATTTGATAGAGCCAGATTTCATGCATCGATGAATAAAGCACTCGAAAGGATAAAGTTATCAGGGTTCAGAGATTTTCATGAACAATGGACCAAAATAAACCTAGACTATCAAAATTCGATTATTCAAAATCGGGAGTCAAAGTATCCTGGTAAGATTGTCGTCAAAGATTCAAAAAGAATTAAGCATATACTTACAGATGATATCCAATGCATTCAGGCTGCCGGCGATTACATCGAGATCATTGACCATGCAGGTAAGTTTTTATTATACAAATCCATTTCAGAAATAGAGTCAAAGCTTGACCCTCAGAAATTTAGACGTATTCATAAGTCTTATATCATCAATTGCGAGCACATCAAGGAAATCCGTCCGCATACTAATTCTGAGTATTATTTTCATTTGACTAATCAAAGAGTAGTTAAGTCAGGAAGAACCTATAAAGACAAGATTACAGACCTTACTAAAGGCACCTTCTAACAGTTTGTCGAGTATTTATAACAGTTTGTAGAGAACCTTAAAAAAAACTAAGGTCAACTGCTGTATGCTGTGTTTCTTGTGAAAGAATAAAGGCTCAAACCCATGAAAACAAAAACTTTTACCAACACTCAACTTAACAAAGATTCTTCGGTTAAATGGTTGAAGACCGGGCTAGCAATAGTGCTAGTCTGGCTTCAGCCGTTTTCATCATCAATGGCTCAAGAGCTATTTATGGAAGGCAAAGTCTCCACCCCATACAAGGAAAGGGACATGACCATATCTCCAGATGGAAATCACTTACTCTATTCTATCCATAGCTACAATGACGACCAAAGGATGATTGTAGAAATGAAAAAGAAGGAAGATCAATGGAATGAACCTTCGGTCGTTTCCTTTTCTGGAATAAGCAAGGATATTGAACCCATGTTCTCCCCAGATGGAAATCGCTTATTCTTTGCTTCCGATCGGCCCATGTTCGACGGCGATGAAAGCAAAGACTATAATATTTGGTATGTAGATAAAATTGAAATGGGATGGAGTTCGCCAGTCTCGCTGGATACATTAATCAATACCTCAGGAGAGGAGTTTTTCCCGTCGGTATCAAACAATGGGACGCTCTATTACACGGCTACGAGATCAGATACCAAAGGCAAAGAGGATATCTACTATAGTTTGTTGAACGATGGGAAATTCACGAAACCTACAAGCTTAGATAGTGCCATTAACACGGCTACCTATGAGTTCAACTCTTTCATTGATCCCGATGAAAGGTATTTAATCTTTAGCTCATATAAACGCCCCGATGGCTTCGGAGGTGGTGATTTGTATATTTCGTATAAGAAAGACGACGTATGGCAACCAGCTGTCAATCTTGGCAATAAAATCAATTCTTCCAAACTGGATTACTGTCCTTTTGTTTCTGCAGATGGCAAGACTTTTTATTTTACTAGTAGTAGGAAGGATTTCGTCCAGGTCAAAACTGTTTCAGAATTAAGAGAGGCTCTGAACAGTCCTAAAAATGGCTTTGATGACATCTATACAGTTAGAATGGATGAGTTACCAAGGTAACAATATGATTAATAAAAAAAGCCAGTTTGATAGTTAATCGAACTGGCTTTTGACGTTTTGAATTCAATGAGTTTTAGTTGTTGCTCATTTTATCCATTTCTTTTTCGAAGGTTTCTTTGAACTTTTCGTAATCGTAATCAATTTTCAATCGATCATCATTTTTGATTCTCTGTTCGATGGCCTCTTGCACAGCGTCCGCCTTCATTTCAACAGCCATGTAGCACTTGTATTTTCCGGTTTTGCTATTTTCAGTAAGCTTTTCGCAGATTACTTTCACATCATTCAATTGCTGATTCACAACCTCTCTGTTGAGTGACTCAAATCGTTCTTCGATTTCCTCTACATTGTTAAACTCTCTTGAGTTAGCGTAATTGTCAGTAGTACTTTTCACGGTAGTTTCTACTTGGCTTGCCAACGCTGCCTTGGCATTACTTGATGCTTTCTTACGAGCAATTTCCAAGTCACTACTCTCGCCAGTAGCGTAAGCACGGAAGTTCTTTTTGTCACTTCTGTAATCTGGACCAGAGCAGTGTAAAACTATTTCACTTTCTCCTTTAGATGACGTTGGCTTAGGAGTGCCTTTACATCCTATCATCAGACCTATGGTTCCAACGATGGCTATGGTGTTGATGTAATTGATTTTCATAGTTATTTGTTTTAATTAGTCTATTTTTATTCTGTTTATTTCGGGTAAAATTTCATATCGAAGCGCTGTTTCCATTAGTGCCAGTGCTTCTTCTTTGGCTTTCATTTGAGATCCTGATTTGACACCTTTAAGATCTGATCTTGTGGTTTGATAAACTACTTTTTCAGAAGAGAGCTGTACGATTTTCACTGAAAAATTGAGTGTTTCTCGATAAAGGTTGTATCGAGGATCGTGTGTACTTTCTAACCATCTACCATCAATTTCAACAGCAAAAGTAGCCTTAGATTCGTCTGATACTTTATTCACTAAATAGCTTGTCAGAATGGATTGAGCTGATCTTATAATAAGTTCTTGATCTGCTCCTGAAGAACTTGTTCTGAAAATGGCAGCTTGCGGCTCAATTTTCACATTGATTCGATCAGTAGGAGCATCTTGCTTTTGAGAAAACATCGCTCCAATAATGTTCTCGGTGGATTTTTCTCCAAATACTTTTTTCAAGTCTAATTCCACTTCTATAGATTGTGTGCTATTAGTTGGAACATTCACTACCGGTAGCTGAACCATTCCATTATCGTTACTTTTGGCCGGTTGAAAAGTATCCAATGACTCTCCATATTTTCCAATGAGCAGTGGTAAATCTTTTGCTGGGATATCTTTATACCTAGCAGTGAATTTTGGTAATTCACCATCTCCCAGAGGCTTGAATACTATGGGATCTTGGGAAGATTTGAACGATAAATTCGCAAAGGTTTCAGCTATAGATTGATAGTTGTGATTGGCAAGGTCGATTCTTCCATATTCATGGATGAATGCTGATAGATCTTCTTTCAGATGAGGAGTGATAGCATCAAAAGACTGTCTATAAAGTTGTAGTGCCGTGCCTATTTCTCCTCTGTTTCTAGATTCGTGGGCTTCTTCGAGCAATGAAATAGATAGTTTTTTAGCTTTGTCCAATTTCTCCCTTTTTAATCTTTTATACTCAGCAATATTCAATTGATAATACACCCAATATTCTCCTTTTTTTGTATAGGTATCTACTAATTCATAGCCTTCGAGTTCATCTTCTATTTTTGTTTTTGTCCAAGATTCATAGGTATCCTTGAGCACATCGTTTTCTTCCAATTGATGAAAAACTGAGGTTGAGCTTAGTTCCACTGAAATTTCGGATATAATATCCGCTAGCGCCTTATTCTTCGCTACCTGATTAAAGTCTCTTTCAGCTATTGAAACTCTAGCGATCCCTATATAATGAGTATCTGAAATTGGACGCTTTTTTATCCAGCTTGGAATTCTAGCCGTTGCGCATCCGGAAGTGCCTACTATTAATAAGAAGAATGTTAGTTGGATAAGGTGTCGCATGGGAACTGTTTTTGAGTTTATCTTAAAATTAATTGTTTTCTTGGGAGTGATAACAAATTTATTGCCAAGATAATTGACGAATAAAAAAAAATATCAGAAAGTATCTTAAAAGACAGCTGTGGGGTAGTAAGAGTATATTTTAAAAATAAATTTCTAATGTTTAAAACTTTTTTGCAACCACCTACATCTTAGTTGTGAAAGAAAAAACTCATTATGACTATGAAAATAATAAATACAATTGCCCTGGCTATACTCATGTGTTCCACAGGCTTGGCGCAATCAGTAAAACTTGGAGATGTATATCCAAAAGAAGTGAAAATTCAAGGATTCAGTGTTTCTCAAAGTGGGGATGTAAATATCAATGGATTAGGAGCTGTATTCGAGGACGATTGGAAACTTCTCATTTACTACGGCTGGATAATAGATGCTGATTCGCGTGAAGTGGTTTGGCACTTGTTTGACTTTATGAAAGATGAAGATATCGACGGTGAAGATGGACCGTTCAAATTTGATGATAAGGTCTCTCTAAAGAAAGGAAACTATGAACTCTATTTTGCAGGGATGTACTCCAACAGAAATTGGAATAGAGAAAGAGATAAAGATTGGTATTTTGATGGGTTTGGTGATACCATGGATTGGCTTTTTGGTTCCAGAAGAAGGGAAAGTTATAGAAGAAGTGCGCAGGATGATTTGTTTATAAAAGTAGATGGTTCTGGAGTAAAAGCAGCTGACGCTAGAAGTTTCTTAGATAGTAAAACCAAAAACGCCGTGGTTTCAATTAACAAATCAAAAGATGATCAGCGTTTTAGCGAAGGTTTTACGTTAACCGGATCCACCGAATTACAGGTTTATGCGATCGGTGAAGGTAGCGACGGCGAGATGTTTGATTATGCCTGGATTACCAATGCAAATACTAGGGAGAGAGTATTTGAAATGGACTACAGAGATTCGCGTTATGCTGGAGGAGCAAGAAAGAACTTGAAAGTGAATGAAAAAATCACACTTCCAAAAGGTAGCTATTTAGTTAACTATACTACAGACGATTCACATTCATTTGAGCGATGGAATGCACTGCCACCAGATGACATTCAATTTTGGGGTATATCAGTTTGGGCAGAAGGTAGTGATAAGAATAATGTGGTGGCATATCAGGAACCAAAAACTGTAAAACCCTTGGTTGCCTTAACAAAAGCGAGAGATGATGAAATGATAGCCAAAGGTATCACTATCAAAAAGGCCATGGATGTTAGAGTCTACTGTCTTGGAGAAATTACAGGAGGAGATGATATGGCCGACTTTGGTTGGATAGTAGATGCTTCTACAAGAGAGAGGGTATGGAGAATGAAGCCTTATAAAGCCAGACATGGTGGTGGAGCGGATAAGAATAGGTATGTGGAAGAAGTGATTACACTCGATCCGGGAGACTATATCGTTTATTATGCCACTGACGATTCTCATGCTTATGGAGATTGGAACTCAAGTCAACCTTATGAACCAGAAATGTGGGGGATCACTATATGGGCTATTAATGAGGCTGATTTGAAAAATGTTGCTCCATTTCACCCCGAAGAGTATAAAAATAAAAATGAGTTAGCCGTACTTACTATGGTAGGCGATCGGGCACTAGTTAAAAAGACCTTTTCAGTCAATGAAGACACTAGAGTTCGGGTATTAGGACTTGGAGAAGGAAGTGGTGGTGAAATGTACGATTATGGTTTTATTAAGAATATGGATACGGGTAAAATTGTATGGGAAATGGACTACCGCAACTCAGAACATGGTGGCGGTGCTCGCAAAAACAGAGAGTTTAACGAAACGGTTATGCTCGAAAAAGGAACCTATCGTGTGTACTACGAAACAGACGGTTCTCACTCATATCGCAGATGGAACGATGACCCACCAAGTAATCAGGAAATGTGGGGTATTACAGTACTCAAGGAAGGTAAATAAGAACTTCACCAAGCTGTGCTTAATTGCACTGGAAAAGGATCTCGAATGAGATCCTTTTTTTTTGTTTAACATTTTTAAAAAGACATTAATCAAACTATTTACAGTAATTTTGCAGCAACAATAAATGTCAACACCAGGCTGTGAACCTGGCAATAAAACATAACAATGAGTACAAAAGGACGAGTGCTTGTGGCAATGAGTGGTGGTATAGATAGCTCAGTAGCCGCAGTGATGCTTCATGAACAAGGATATGAAGTCATCGGAATGACAATGAAAACCTGGGATTACAACTCCTCGGGTAGTAGCAAAAAAGAAACGGGCTGTTGCAGTCTGGATTCTATCAACGACGCGAGAAATATTGCCGTCAACTTAGGCTTTCCTCACTACATACTAGATATCAGAGAAGAATTTGGTGACTATGTGATCAATCATTTTACGGATGAATATCTGGCTGGCCGTACACCAAACCCATGTGTATTATGCAATACACACATTAAATGGGATGCATTATTGCGTCGAGCAGACAAATTGGGCTGTGACTTTATTGCGACAGGTCACTATGCCAATGTGCGGGAGGAAAATGGCAGGTTTGTGATCAGCAAAGGAGTTGATGAAATGAAAGATCAATCTTACGCACTTTGGGGGGTCTCTCAACAAAGCCTGAGTCGAACACTCTTGCCTTTAGGGCACTTGAAAAAGTCAGAAATCCGAGAGATGGCGAGAGAGAGAGGGTTTACCGACCTTCTCAACAAGTCGGAGTCATATGAAATCTGCTTTGTTCCTGACAATGACTATAGAGGTTTCTTAAAAAGGAGAGTCGACGGACTTGAAGAAAAGGTTGCAGGTGGTGAATTTGTGCTTGAAGACGGAACTGTAGTTGGCACACATGAGGGTTACCCGTTCTATACCGTAGGACAAAGAAAAGGTTTGGGTATTGCCTTAGGCTTCCCTGCCTATGTGGTGGAAATCAATAAGGAAAAGAATCAAGTAGTCCTGGGTACATTTGATGAACTTTCCAGAGATGGTATGTACGTAAATCAACTGATCTTGGGTAAATACAGAGGCCTATCAGAGCGAATGGATACAGTTACCAAAGTACGATACAATGACTCAGGCAATCCGGCCGTTATAGAGCAGGTAGGAGATACCATGAAGGTATTTTTTGGAAATGGAGTTTCTGCCATTGCTCCCGGTCAAGCAGCGGTTTTCTATGAAGGAAACGATGTAATCGGCGGGGGATGGATTAGCAAGAGCTTTAACCAGTCGAATCAACGTGCGGTATAGTCTTTTTCTTCTTTTAGCATCTTTTTTAATAGGTTGTTCAGAATCTGAGGTAGCCCAAGATACTGATCGACTTGGTCTTCATTATTTCCCTTTAGAAGTTGGGACTTATAGAATCTATGATGTTGAGGAGAGTATCTATTCTGTTCTTGGAGTTACCACAGAGAACTATGAGCTTAGGGAATTTGTTGCTGACTCAGGCGTAAATGCAAGTAATAACCTGCAGTACATCATTCACAGGTCAACAAGGTCTAATGAAACGGAATCTTGGCATCTGGATTCAATTTGGACGGCACAAAAGTCTACCAACCTGGCTGTTCTTACTGAGAACAACGTTCCCTTTGTTAAGTTGAGTTTCCCGATTGAACATCAGCTGGAGTGGGACGGCAATAGCTTGAATAGCTTAGCTGATGAGATATATTGGTACAATATGCAATTACCGGATACCACGATTTTAGATTCACTGTATCAAGATGTGGTTCAGGTAGTTCAAAGTGATAGAGGAGAAGATTTTTTGGGTCTGGAAAATCGTTCGGAAATTTTTGCACCCAATGTAGGAATGATTACCAAAGAAAGTGTTATTCTTAGATATTGTCAGGCAGAATGTAGTGCTGAAAAAGAGATTGAATCAGGAAGAGAACTGATAATGACATTAAAAGCATATGGGAAAGAATAGAGTACTTTTAATATTACTAGTAGTTAATTTGACTGTGCAAATTGCCGCTGCTCAGACTAATCGATATGTAGTTTACTTTACTGACAAAGACAACTCCAGCTACAGTATTGACGACCCTTCAGCTTATTTATCTACCAAAGCCATTGAAAGGAGAGAAGCCCAATCCATAGCCATCAGCTCTGATGACTTACCTGTAAATGACAGTTATATAACTGCCGTGAAAAATACTGGTGCCATTACTTATTTCACCACAAAGTGGATGAATGCAGTGTTGATTGAGGCCACTACAGAACAAGTGGCAACCATCGAGGCACTTGACCATGTGCTTAAAACTGACTATGCTGCACCAGGACAAAAGCTAAATGGAGTTCCAGATGCTGAAAATACGACACGGTTGGATGTGAATCCATCGAATCAAAGCGACTTGAATTCTGATAAGCAGCTGTCTATGCTTGGAGCTAATTTGATGCATCAGGATGAAATAACTGGAGAAGGAGTTTGGGTTGCTGTTTTTGATGATGGTTTTTTAGACGCGAATAAGTCATCAGTATTTGCCCATACCTATGAGAATAATAAGTTGAAGGATGTTTTTGATTTCACCACTGGTGGACAAGATGTTTTTCAATACGATGATCATGGTACGGGTACTTGGAGCTGTCTTGGAGCTCACATGAATTCAACCTTCATTGGGACAGGTTACAATGCGGATATTAGCTTGTATGTAACAGAAGATGTTAGCTCAGAGTACAGAATAGAGGAGTACAATTGGTTACTGGCTGCTGAGAGAGCAGATAGTTCAGGTGTGGATATTATTACTTCATCTCTTGGGTATAGTGATTTTGATGACCCATCTATGGATTATTCGATTGAAGATTTGGATGGCAATACCTCTGTTATTTCTAAAGCTGCCGAAATGGCCATTGATCGAGGAATACTAGTCGTAACTAGTGCTGGTAATTCAGGAAACAGCACTGACTGGCCCTATGTTGCTATGCCGGCAGATGTTGAAAATATTGTTTCAGTAGGTGCACTTGATGCTGAATATAATCTGGTCTCATTTAGTTCGGTAGGTCCCACTGCTGATAATAGGATCAAACCGGAGGTCGTTGCTATGGGTTATCAGACCACAGTACTTGGTGAAGGTAATGTGCTAGTGAAAAAAAATGGTACAAGCTTCGCTGCTCCCTTGGTGGCTGGTTTTGCTGCAGGTCTTTGGCAAAAATTCCCTAGTCTCACGAACTTAGAGTTAAAAGACCTCATTCTATCATCTTCAGATAACTTTTCCACTCCAGACAATAAGGTGGGATATGGGCTTCCTAATTATAATGTAGCCGTAGGCGAAGTGCCCCTGGAAGTAACCAAGCTAACAGATGAAATGATCAGTGTATATCCTAACCCAGCAACGGGTGATCATATCAACTTAATCATAGAAAAGGGGAGTGTTCCAATGCCGTTAACCTTAAAACTCTTTTCGCAAAGTGGGAAATTGCTAAATGAAAAAGTAATCAAAAGGGCCAAGAAAGGCCAGGTGACAGAATTGACCTTTAACCAAAATGGGCAAGGAATTTACTTTCTGCAGATTGAAAGTGAGTCCTATTTCAAAAATGTTAAAATATTGCGCTACTGATTCTCAGGGCGATGTATATATTGCATCCGATTTGCAGCAAACCATACATGGCCAATTACCTAAAACATATTTTATTAGTATTCCTAGTTTGGCATTTGAGTCATGATGTCTTGCTAGCTCAAGAACCATCTGTCATCCAGGGGCAGGTGATTGATTCTCTCGAAAGACCAATCAGTGATGTATTTGTTTTGCTACTGCCAGATTCGGCTTCTACCCTTACGGACAAAAAAGGAAGATTCAACGCTAAATATATTGGTGAAAAGCCTACAAAACTCATCTTCTCACATCTACAATTCGAGACACTAATTCTTGAAACCAAGGATCAAAATACTTTTAATATCAAGCTGAAGGAAAAGACTCAGTTACTTTCAGGAGTAGATATACAGGATAAGAGATTCGGAGAAACACCAGAGATTGGAAATATCGAGATAAGTGCAAAGAATGCTTATACGCTACCTTCTGCCACAGGAGATTTTAGCAAGGTGTTGGCTACTCTGCCAGGGGTAACGAGTAACAATGAACTAGCCTCCGTGTATTCAGTTCGAGGTGGGAATTACGATGAGAATCTGATATATGTCAATGGTATAAAAATCTACCGTCCATTTTTAGTCAGTGCCGGTAGACAGGAGGGACTCGGCTTTATCAATACAGACATGGTAGGAAACGTTCAATTCTCTGCTGGCGGTTGGCAGGCCAAGTATGGCGATAAGTTATCCTCAGTACTCAATGTGCAATATGAGGAACCTAAAACAAATAATGCCACTGTCAACATGAGCTTGTTAGGAGGAAGTCTACATTTTGGAGGTATAAATAAAAAAGGAGATTTGAATTACTCCTTAGGGGTAAGGCACAAGAATAGTCAATATTTACTTGGAACGCTTGAAACTAATGGCAACTACTTACCTAAATTTACTGATTTTCAAGGTTATATCAACAAGAACTTTGGTTCTAAGACAAAGCTTGGAATATTGATTTCCTCCGCACATAACAACTATTTGACTCTTCCTGAATCACAAGAAACCGAGTTTGGAACTATTCAAGCATCATTCAGAATGTCGACGGCTTTCGAAGGAAGTGAGCAATTGGATTATCACACCAATCAAGCAGGAGTGGTTCTGTCACATGCCTTTACCGAAGATGTTATTTCACGACTAACTATATCCGGAGTTTACTCTAGTGAGCGAGAGAACTACGAAGTCGAAGGTGCGTATTTGCTATGTGATGTGAATCGTGAGCCTGGATCGAACAGGTTCAATGAATGCGTTACTATCAGAGGTGTGGGAAGCAATTACTCCTATGGAAGAAACAAGCTAGAAGCTAAAATATTGACAGTTGATCAAAAAAATGAAATCTATTTGGGTGACGATGTACTTGCTTTTGGTATGTCTTGGGATTATGAAAACTTGGATGATCGACTTCAGGAGTTTGCATTTACTGATTCAGCTGATTTTGCCAATGTAACCTACTCGGTGGACAACTCTATCGACATTCAGTCTCATAAATTAGCAGGGTTCGCTCAATATACGCTCAACTCTGCCAATCAAGTACATACCTTAAATGCTGGAGCTAGAATTAACTACTGGTCATATAGTGGTCAATTGTTAATTAGTCCGAGGTTACAATATGCCTACAAGTTAGGGACCCAGAAAAGCACCACTTTACGATTATCTGCCGGACTTTACCAACAGCATCCTTTTTATAGGGAATTAAGAAATCGAGAAGGTGAAATCAACCCTAAGGTAAAAGCTCAATCATCGTTACATATCGTTGGGGGGATGGATCATCATTTTTTGGCTTGGGGAAGACCGTTCAAGTTAACCACGGATTTATATTATAAATACCTATGGGATGTCAATCCATACGATGTTGACAACATTAGAGTACGATATTTTGCTACTAATCAGGCCAACGCTTATGCCTATGGTGCTGATTTTCGAGTAAATGGTGAGTTTATCGAAGGCACAGAATCATGGTTTAGTTTAGGGTTGCTTAAAACGATGGAAGATCTGCAAACCGGTGATGGTTATATCAGGCGCCCGAGTGATCAATTGGTCAATTTGGGTATCTTCTTTCAGGATCACTTACCTAATGACCCCAGCGTGAAGGTGAGTGTAAACATGCTTTTCGGAAGTGGCTTGCCATTTGGTCCGCCGCGAAACGATACTTATCGAAATAGTTTTAGTGGAGATGAATATTATAGATTGGACCTTGGCTTCTCCAAAAGCTTTGAGTTCGAAAATGATAAAACATTGATTCCAAACACTTTATGGTTAGGCCTTGAGGTGCTTAATGCTTTGGGAGCGGAAAATACAATATCTTACACTTGGATTCAGGACGTCGTTGGAAATCAGTTTGCCGTTCCAAATACATTATCGGCAAGGTTTTTGAACGTCCGGGTCATAGCTAAATTTTAAATTTTCAAACCATTTAGAAAACCATTGGTGAAAAGAAAATATCTGAATAATTTCATAAGATATTTTTGTGTAGCAAATTCATTGGTGCATATTCTAAAAAAACAAATCATAACAAGATGAAAAGACTGACCCTAATTTTGACAGCAGTAGTATTAATGACCTCATGTTCTAGAACTGTTACACGAGTGAGTCCAGATCAGCAGATCGACCTTAGCGGTAGGTGGAATGATACGGATTCAAAATTGGTAGCTGAAGAAATGATCAGAGACGTATTGAGTAGACCTTGGATTTCTGATTTTAAGAGCAAAAATGATGACCGACCAGTCGTTATCGTGGGTATGATTGCCAACAAAAGTTCTGAACATATAGAGGCCGAAACATTTATAAAGGATGTTGAAAGAGAATTTATCAATTCTGGAACGGTAAGAGTGGTTCAAAACTCCGTGTTCAGAGAAAAGCTTAGAGAAGAAAGAGCACAGCAAGGAGACTTCGCCTCTGTTGAGACACAGGCTAAGTGGGGTAAGGAGCTTGGAGCCGACTTTATGATGTTTGGTGTAATCACTTCAGTGACTGATGCTTATAAAAAAGAAAAGGTCGTAAACTATAAAGTTAACCTTGAGCTAGCAAGCATCGAAACCAGTGAAAAGGTTTGGATTGGAGATAAGGAGATCAAGAAGTTCATCAAAAACTAAGTCCAACATTCCATAAACTTCTCTTAAGTTGATAATGAAGCGAATTTATCAAGTACTACCGCTTTGCTTTTTGCTTAGCTGCGCTACCTACTATCAAATGAACTTGGTTTTTAACCAGGAGTTCGAAAGTGGTGATATGGAAGCTGCAGAAAAAACGCTGGAGGCTAATCCCAAAGCAGCAGACAGTAAAGAGAAGTTTCTTTATTTCTTGAATAGGGGTACGATAGCTGCCATGCTTAATAAGCCAGAAGAAAGTAACATCTACTTTGAGAAGGCTTTCATTTATGGTGAAGATTATCGTACTAATTATTTCAATGAGGCAGGTGCCTATGTGATCAATCCCACAGTTATTGAGTACAAAGGTGAAGACCATGAGCATTTATTGCTGCTCTACTACAAAGCATTGAATTACATAAAACTGGGAGATAGGGAGTCTGCATTGGTAGAGTGCCGCAGGTTGAATAATCGTTTGTTGAAACTAAATGATAAGTACAAAAGTGACTCCAAGTATAAGCGCGATGCATTTATTCACAATTTAATGGGATTGATTTACGACGCTGATCGTGATTACAACAATGCCTTCATTGCCTACAGGAATGCATATAATATCTATAAAGAGGATTATATTCGAATGTTTGGTGTTAAGCCTCCCAATCAGTTGAAACAAGACTTAATGAGAACCGCTTATTTGATGGGTTTTCAAACTGAACTCAAGCAATACGAAAAAGAGTTTCAGACAAGATTTCAACCTGAAAATGCCGAGGGCGGTGATTTGATTTTTCTTTGGAACAACGGTTTAGGACCTGTTAAGGATGAATTTTCCATCAATTTCACCGTTGTGCATGGAGAAGCTGGTATGGTAACTTTTGTAAATGAAGAACGTGGCTACAACTTTTCATTTCCCATTGAACAAAAGGATGATGATGAGGAAAGTGCTGATCTTTCTGACTTAGAATTTTATAGAGTAGCCATTCCGAAGTACAACGAACGTCCACCAATTTTCAAACAAGCCACACTTACTGTCGCTGACAAAAGTTATAACCTCGAGGAAGCTGAGGATATTAATAAGATTGCTTTTTACTCGCTAGATCAAAGAATGGGACTAGAATTGAGTAAGTCACTTTTGCGATTGGCACTTAAGAAACTTGCAGAAAAAGAACTGAGAGAGGAAAGCGAAGGATGGGGAGCAGTGCTAGGCGCATTTAATGCCTACACGGAAAAAGCAGATACTCGAAATTGGCAAACCATACCTCATACTATTTATTATACTCGTGCTCATTTACCTGTTGGGGTCAGTCAGGCTAAGTTGAATGTAAATAGCGGAAGGGAAATATCTCAGGAACATGATTTTACCTTTCATATCCAAAATGGTCAAACCATATTTCACACTTTCTATTCATTAGAAAGTGTCCCTCAAAGAAATCCTTATCAGTACTAGTTGATCTTCTGTCCCACTGCTTCTACAGTCTTTTTGGAGTTTCCAATGAAAATCTCATTATCAATGATGAAAACGGGTCGTTTTAGGAAGGTGTATTCTTCCACAATCAAACGCTTATAATCTGCCTCAGACAAGTTTTGATTGGCAAGTCCCATGGATTTATACTTCATAGCTCTTCTGCTGAAAAGAGATTCATAACTTCCGCTGAGTGCTTTCATTTCATCGACTTGATCACTGGTCATGGGTTGCGTTTTAATGTCCTGCATGTTGAAATTCGATGCTGTAATTCCTAATTCCTTGATAATTCGAATGCAGGTACTGCAAGTGGCTAAGTAGTATATTTTTTTCATGTTGCTGTGTAAATCAATTTTGTTGCTAAGATAATTACAATTGACAATCTGCTTGATTAATGCAGTTTTTACTTGACATATTGAATCAATGGGTATTTATTCGTGGTTGGTTTAACTGTTAACTATTAATAATTATATAAAATGAAAAGTGTGAAGTTGAAAAATAGCCTGTTAGGGTTTGGACTTTTAGTGGCTTGCTTAGTTGTTTGTCCAAAAACTATGGCACAAGATGCTGAAATAACTAGCGAAGAATTGACTCAATACGCTCAAGTGTCAGCGAAGATTGATTCTTTAAAAGCAGGAATGAAAACCAAAATCAGCGAAGCTGTAAAAAGCAACGAATTGATGGATGGAGGTAAATTATATAACAAACTAAACAAAGCTAAAGGCGATGAAGCTAAAATTGCTGAAATAGGTGCGACCGAAGAACAGCTGGCGGCTTATGCCCAGATTCAGGAAGATATCAAGGCCTTCAAAGCAGATTTCAAAACTCAGTACACTGCAGTGGTAAAGGATGAAATTGGTGCCGGCACTTACAATAAAGTGAAAAAGGCTTTGAAAGCTGATGCAGCAGTAAAAGCACAATATGATGAAATAGTAGCATCATTAGCACCAAGTGCAGAAGAAACTGAAGGAGAAGAATAAGCTATTTTGAAGAATAGCAAAAAAAGGCGTGCTCTTGATGGCATGCCTTTTTTGTTTCTTAGTTTTTCTAATTCGACAATACGTGGTAAATTTCTATTGTAACAAATTGCTCGGGAATGTTTACGGAATATGAAATTGAGACACTCATAGAAAATGAGGTTATTCAAAAGGCCACCTTCGAACTCAAAAAAGAGTTCATCAAAAATGAAGCACCCTACCTAGAAATCTCAGATCAGGATTTTTTTTCACTTGTAGTTATGGCTCCTACGGTAGGAGTGGCCCTGGCCAATGGAAGTGTGAGTCTTTGGGAGGAAATGGCTCTAAACAAAAAGGCTAGAAAACTCTCAAAGGGAGGATATTTTATGAAGAAAGACCCAGTCGTGTTTGGTCTGAAGTATCTTATCAAACAATATGATAACTGGGAAGGTGAATTTCTTAAAATAATTAGACTCACCATGGAAGAATGCTTTGATGTAGCCAGCCTGGAAACTGATTTTGATTCGAGTAAAATAGTGACCGAGTCGGAGTATCGTGATGAAGTATTAAAAGCACCTTATATTTTCATACGTTTTCTGTCATCCTTTTTTTTGGACGATGATGAAGATATTATCAGTCCAAGAAAAATATCAAAAGTTGACTTCGGCCGTGTACAGTCAATCGGTGAGAAACTTGGACTACACAAAATTCCGCTTTTCCATTACTTCTGTAGCACGTTCATTGTGAAATAACTGAAAGGAAGATAATACCAAAATTTATTTCCTTTCTCGTCGTTATTTGATCAATTTGTGTAAAATTTCTAAATCTTGATTTTTAAATTAAAATTCCCTCAGGTTTTATTAGGGCTGGTCGCTCTTTATTCACTTTCACAATGCAGTGATAGCTCAGCTAGTTTGGATCAAACGACTGTTGATCAAGCGGCTATTGAGGCATACATCGCTGAAAACGACTCCAACGCAGTAGCTCATGAATCTGGTATTTATTATTCCATACTGGATACGGTACCCACTGGTGCAGGGGCTAGTGGTAATATCCTTAGTATATACTATTCTGCCAAAGTAATGAATGGCGATGCCTATGATATCAATAGTAGGTCTGATGGTGACGATTCTGTAAAACTAAAACAAGGTGTTGACGCAGTGTTTCCTGTTGGGTTAGATATTGGTCTTGGTCTGATGAAAGAGGGTGAGACCTTTAGATTCTATATCCCTTCCTCACTTGGTTACCAGGATTATTCTTTTAGCTCGCTTATTCCAGAAAACTCAATTTTGGAAATTGAAGTGGAAGTAGCAGCTGTTCAAAATCAGGATGATATAATTGCAGAAGAGCTGGCAGCTATCGACGCCTACATTATCAGTGAAAACTTAAATGACACCATTGCCCATCCAAAGGATTCAGTAGAATATTTAGCTGCCCAGCAGGTTTATTACAAAAGATTGTCAGAGGGGACGGAAAATGACACATTGAGAAATAACGACCTTTCGACTATCAGTTATATTGGGAGAACTTTAGACGGAACAGAATTCGATCGCAGGACAAATGCCGCACCTCTTACTTATACCTTTGGAGCCAATGTCATCATCTCAGGGCTTGACGAAGGTATATCTGAGATGGAAAGAGGAGAAAGCGCACTAATTATCTTACCTTCGCACAAAGCATATGGAGAGAGTGTTTTTGTTGTGCCGTCATATAGGAAAGAGGATTTTGTGGAGTTAGAAATAATCCCTCTCTATGCCTCCAAGGTGGCACCCTATGAAATTGTCGTATTTGAAACCAGCCTATTAAATAATCCCTAATCAAACGATCAACAGGTAATTGAAACTTAGACTGCTATTATATCTGGTTATATGTACTGTCAGCGCACAGGCACAGGAGTATCCGATAGATCCTGATGATATTTACAGACCACCCGTGCGAGCAGTTCTGAATCAATTTTCGATTACGGTAACTACTGGGTACAACTCTACAAAATACAGTCATGATCTGGCAGGATTTTGGTATTTGCAATCAGCTACAGAGCAGTTTATTTCACCAAATACAGGAGAACCGCTAGGCACTGAATTCGATGTGTACAATAATTGGTTTAACAATCCTGCACTTTCCCAAGCAGTCGTTTTGATTGATACCTTTGATGTGCCTTATCCGCCCATTGCTAATCCGGTGAACAATCCATTATTACTCAGGGATCTTCAGGCTTATAATGCTGATTCTCTAGGTTTAGGGTTTGAGGGTAAAGGCTGGGGTATTCCTATCAACCTTGGTATAAGGTACAACTATCAAAAATTTAGAGTAGGATTTGGGTTAAGTTTAGAATTTCATACAGTCAAATCCTTAAGGCCGACCATTGATGATTTGAATATAAGGAGTTATGAACCCGATTTCAAGAAGGCTGTTTTTTTTAGCTATTATTTGAATTTGGGCTATAGGTTTTATGATTTTTGGGATTGGTCATTTGCTGGCGAACTCGAAATTGGAAAACAAAACATGGGCAAGAAGTTCAACAAGAGTTTAATGAATCAGGGCGTATTTTTTAATCTGGGTGTGTCTATTGAGAAGAACTTATCTGAGTATTTTCGAATTGTAATCAAGCCTTCCTATGATTTTAAGAATTACACGATGGCGGTTCCTCAAACAGGTTTGAATGTTCAGCATAAAAACCCCACGTTCAAAGTTAACTTTGGTGTCAGCATCACTATTCCTGAAATCAGACGTTCTCCTATGAAGAGCGATCATGTACAACTTAAGCATCTTTATACAGACCCTCAAACCGGTAGGGTGGAAGAGGTTCGGGGGCAACCCATTTGGAAAAAGCAGAATCCAAAAGTTGGTGAAAATCACCGTAAATTATGGCGGTATAAATTCAAAAACAGAAAGAAATTAAACCCCTATTGATCGATCCATTCAGTGTTGATTTTTCCCTTCCTTTTTTGCCTAAAAAATAGTTTAATTCTTTAGCTGATATTGTTGGTTCGGATAGTGAATTTTAGCTAATATTTTAGTTAAATTGCGGACTTAATTTTGCTTGTCATTATTTAAAATTTTATGGCTGAAGACAACGAAAACCTACCTTTAGGTGATCAGAATATAATACCTATCAATATTGAAGATGAAATGCGTGGCGCATACATTGATTATTCAATGTCCGTTATCATTTCGAGAGCTTTACCAGATGTACGAGACGGGTTGAAACCTGTGCACAGAAGAGTGCTTTATGGTATGCTTGATTTAGGTGTATTACACAATAGAGCCTATAAAAAGTCTGCTAGAATTGTCGGGGAAGTACTGGGTAAGTATCACCCGCATGGTGACTCTTCAGTTTACGATACCATGGTTCGTATGGCTCAAGAATGGTCATTGAGATATCCATTGGTTGATGGCCAGGGTAACTTCGGTTCTGTGGATGGTGATTCACCAGCAGCGATGCGTTATACAGAGGCCAGATTGAAGCGTATGGCTGAGGAACTTCTGCATGATATCAACAAAGAGACGGTTGACTTTCAACCAAACTTTGATGATTCATTGAAGGAACCTCAAGTATTGCCAGGTAAGTTTCCAAATCTTCTGGTAAACGGTACCTCGGGTATTGCAGTAGGTATGGCAACGAATATGGCTCCACACAACCTCACGGAGGTAGTAAATGGAACGATTGCTTATATCGACAATAATGACATTGAGATACCGGAATTGATGGAACACATCACTGCTCCTGATTTTCCTACAGGAGCAACCATTTATGGCTATCAAGGTGTGCGCTCAGCATATGAGACCGGAAGAGGTAGAGTAGTGCTTCGGGCTAAAGCAGAATTCGAAACACTAAAATCTGGAAAAGAACAGATTATCATATCTGAGATCCCTTATCAGGTCAACAAAGCCAGCATGATCGAAAAGACTGCAGCATTGATCAATGACAAGAAATTAGAGGGTATATCAGACATCAGAGATGAGTCCGATAGAGACGGTATGCGTATCGTATATGACATCAAGAAAGATGCGATACCAAATATTGTTTTAAACAACCTGTATAAGTACACCCAGCTTCAATCTTCTTTTGGAGTGAACAACGTGGCGCTTGTAAAAGGAAGGCCACAAACGCTGAACTTAAAAGATTTGATCAAATACTTCGTGGAGCATAGACACGAAGTGGTGATCAGAAGAACTCAATTCGAGTTGAATGAAGCGGAGAAAAGAGCACATATCTTAGAAGGCTATTTGATTGCGTTGGATAATCTGGATGAAGTGATCAACTTGATTAGAGCTTCCAGAGATCCTGAAATCGCTAAGACCGGTTTGATGGAGAAGTTTGGATTGAGTGAAATCCAGGCCAAAGCCATTTTGGAAATGAGGCTTCAGAGATTGACAGGTCTTGAAAGAGAAAAAATCCAGAAGGAATATGATGAGATCATGAAGTTGATCGATCACTTGAAAGCAATACTTGAAAGTGAAGAGATGCGTATGGATATCATCAAAGAGGAGCTTACAGAGCTCAGAGACAAATACGGTGATGATCGACGGTCAGACATTGAACATGCTGCGGATGATTTCACTGCTGAAGACATGATTCCTGATGAAGAAATGGTGATTACCATTTCGCATGAAGGGTATATCAAAAGAACTCCATTAACTGAATATAGAACACAAGGAAGAGGGGGAGTTGGATCTCGTGGTGCTTCTACTAAAACAGATGACTTTACAGAGCATTTGTTTGTCGCATCTACACACAATTACTTGTTGATTTTCACTGAGTTAGGTAAGGTGTTCTGGAAAAAGGTTTGGGAAATTCCTGAAGGCCAAAAAGCCACCAAAGGACGGGCTATTCAGAACCTTATTAATATAGAAAGCGAAGATTCTATTCGCGCGGTGATCAATGTAGACACGTTGTCAGATGAGGATTATATCAAAAATAATTTCATCGTGATGTGTACCAAACAAGGCGTGATCAAGAAAACCTCACTAGAGGCTTATTCGAGACCACGCCAAAATGGTATTAATGCAATTACCGTCCGCGAGGGGGATGAACTACTGAATGTGAATCTCACTAACGGAAGCAATCACATTATCATTGCCAAGAAATCAGGTAAAGCCATTCACTTCAATGAACAAGATGTTCGTCCAATGGGAAGAACAGCAGCTGGTGTGAGAGCCGTAAGATTAGAGGGTGACGATGATCATGTGATTGGCATGGTTTGCGTGGCGAGAGAAGAAGCAAATCTGTTGGTTGTAACAGAAAAAGGCTATGGTAAACGTTCTGAAATTGACGCTTATAGAATCACTAAGAGAGGTGGTAAGGGAGTGAAGGCCATGAACATTACTGAGAAAACTGGCGCACTTGTTGCAATCAAGGAAGTGGTAGATACAGATGACTTGATGATTATCAATAAATCTGGCATTACCATTAGACTGGCTGTAGCAGACCTTAGAGTAATGGGAAGAGCTACTCAGGGTGTTAGACTCATTAAATTGGGCGATAAGGATGAGATTTCATCTGTAGAAAAAATCGAGAGAATAGAAGGTGATGAACCAGAGGTTGAAAACCAAGACGGAGAAACACCAACTGAAGAGAATAAAGACAAAGAGTAAATTAAACCAGACAGTAGGGTTAGAGACCCTAGTTAAACATTAAAATTATGAATACAAGTAAACTGTTCGTGCTGACGCTTGCCTTATTAATGAGTGTAGCATCTTTCGCTCAGAAAGGGTCTGTAACGAAGGCCGATGCGTATTTAACTAAAAATGAATACGCCAAAGCGAAAGCTGAAATAGATGTGGCTATTACAATTGAAAAAAATGCCGCAAAATCAAAGACTTGGTTTGTGAGAGGAAAAATCTATCAAGCCATAGCGACAAGTACTGACGAAGCTGTATCTTCTTTAGATGCTGAGGCATTGGATAAGTCGGTTGAGGCATACAACAAAGTGATCTCAATGGACAAAGAAACTAGTCCTAATAATTTGATCTCTAACACAAACCTAGATGCGATGTGGGGCAACTACATCAACATTGGTGGTACTGTATACGGAGAAGAGAAATTCGGAGAAGCACTAGCGAATTTTGAAAAAGCCTTGAAAGTTAAGCCAACTGATTCAGTAACCTTGCTTTACGCAGGTGTAGCCGCTCAGCAGTCTGGCGACAACGACAAGACCATGGATTATTACTATCAAATGGTAGATGCTAACATCGCCAACGGTGACGTGATTTCTACATTAATCTATTTGGAAAGAACGCATTCGAAGGACAACGAAAAGGCATTGGAGCTAGTAAGAAAAGCAAAAGAGCTATATCCTACAGAAACGAAATTTGGACAGGAAGAAATCAGCTTGCTTTTGACTATGGATAAAGTAGACGAAGCAAGAACTAAGCTTGAAACTGCCATAGAAAAGGATCCAACGAACGTTAATTTGCACTTAAACCTAGGTGTACTTTACGATAACCTTGGAAGTGCGAAATTGGAAGCTGGGGAAAAAGAAGTAGCCAGAGAAAATTACAATAAGGCGAAAGACTCCTACATTAAAGCACTAGAAATTGATAGCGATAACTTCGTTGCAAATTTCAACACTGGGGTAATCTACGTGAATTTGGCAAAAGAGTATTATGATGAAGTAAATAGTATGAATTTGAAGGACTATGATAGATATGGTCCGGCTAAACTGGCTGAAGGTGATGAAACCCTTAAAAAAGGATTACCATACATGGAAAAAGCAACTAGCATTCAACCTGATGATTTAACAGGGCTTAGAGCACTACAACAAATGTACACTCGATTAAAAATGATGGACAAAGCTGAGGCGATACTTGATAGAGTAGATGCTTTAGAAGCAGGTCAGTAAGAGACAAACGAAGTCTTTGACTTCATAGCCGGGTAACCACAACAAACATATTTCGTATGTTTGAAAATGGTTACCCGGTTTTTTTATGTTCTGTTTTTAGCATCTTTCTCTATGCAAAGTTTTGCTCAGACTGAGCATATCAGAAAAAGTATCTACTTTCCCGGTGGTCAGTATTACATTACTCCATATCAACTAGAAGAGCTTCGTCAGTTTCTCGACTCTATTCCGGATCTCAATCATTTTAACATTACCATACACAGCCACACTGATAATATTGGTGGAGCTGCCTACAATCAATGGCTTTCTGAGATGCGAAGTGCTACTACGATTCATGAACTAGTTGACAATAATGGCATTAGAGTGGAGTCCATTGAGCAAAAAGATTTCGGACAGTTTAATCCAGTTTATGACAATGACACCCCTCAAGGTCGGCAAATGAATCGAAGGGTAGATATAATTTTCTGGCCTATTTCATTGTAGCAACGGTGACAAGATTTTGGGGTTTATTGAAACTTTTTTTTCGAAGACCATGTTTGAAATAGTCAATTGGATAGGCCGAATTAAGGAAAAAACAACTTACTATCTTAATAAAGTTCAATTAAATCTAATAAACTCTACAAAACATAAAATTATGACATCACGCCTACTACTAGCTCTAACATTTATCTTCGTAGCAGGGTTTAACCCAACACTTCTTGCTCAAGACTCTGATGAATTTGATATCAGTTTAAACACCGAAGAAACTAATTACAATTGGTCTACACCAGCTGGAAAGTATCTAGAGCCTTCATCATTTTTCTCATTACATGGATATGTAAATGGCGTCTACGCCGGACCAAGTGAGGAATGGACGCTACCAGACCCAACACAATTGGCTGCGCCTGGCCAACTACTTGTACCTAATACTAACAAAAGTTCTTTTCAGTATGATTTTGCTATCATTATTGGCTCTGAGCTCACAGAACGGACAAGAGTGGCTGTAGAAGCCCATTATGTATCAGATCCAAGCGGGAGAGGAGCTGCAGGACCAGGCGGTATTACTATCGCAGTTACCGAAGCTACTGGATCTTACGACCTGATACCCAAAGCACTGACGATCTCTGCTGGTATTTTTTGGAGCCCTTTTGGTATTGTAAACAAGGACTGGCTCGGAGCTCAAAATAACTTTTCGTTACTACCAAGAGCTTCAGGTGCTTACCCGGTTCATTACAATGAAAGAGGAATTCGTCTAAATGGATATTTTGATTTATCTACTAATAGTGCCATCAATTATGTAGTCTCTTTAGGCAACGGGTTGAGCAATTATAATATTAGCGGTCAATCTTCCTACGATAATAATGATAACAAAACCATAACGGCCAGAGTGGGTGTTTTTCCTGGCTTAGGCAAGGATCTTGAGTTTGGTATTTCTTATATGACCGGAGCCTTGAGGGATGAAACGGATTTAAGTATAAATGACATATCAAACCCATTGAGATATGAATCTACCACTAATGCGTTTGGAGTAGATGCTACTTACGCACTAGACAATCTTAGTTTTCATGGCTATTTTATCAGCTCTACCGAAGCATTGACTGGGGACGGAACAAATACTCCAGACGATATAAAGCGGATGGGGTACACCGGAGAAATACTCTACTTATTTGAAACAGATTTAGAGTACCTAAAGGGTATCAGACCTAAGTTCAGGTATGATTTTATTGAGGTGGATCAATTGGCGTTAAATGGAGCCAATCTAGAAAGTAACACTTATGATGCTACCACGATGTCTTTCGGTACGGATATACTTATTTCCGATAACTTCAGATTCGGATTTGATTATAATATTACTAGCGAGGGAGGACAAAATGAAATTGAAAATGATAGATTTGTTGGAAAACTAATCGCTCAATTCTAGTGAAGAAGAAACTGACCTTAATGATTTTAATATTGGCTGTGGTAGGAAGTATTACCACAGTCAATGCTCAAACTCGACAGTCTCTCGAAGCCAGGTTGCTTTTTACTTTTATCAATAACGTAGAGTGGCAACAACCAAAACTATCCGTAAACATAGGGGTGCTGGGTAACTCAAGAATTCTGACTGAAATCAGCAACCATATCAAGAAGAATAAGTTACCACACAAGGTAGGAAAAATTGATTATGTGAAAGAAGCCAGTAAATATGATCTGGTTGTTGTTCCTGCAGGCTTGGGGCTTGATATAGATGAGCTACTTGCCGTGGTAGGCACACAAAACATTCTAACGGTAGCAGAAGAAAAAAAAATCGCCAATAAGGATATTGACATTTGTTTTGTGGATGAAGAAGGCAAACTTCGATTTGTAGTGAACCAAACCAATGCCAAAAAGAAAGGATTGGTGATGGGAGAGAAGCTGTTAGACTACGCCTCTGAGATTTATTAATTCGTAAGGGACAATATTTTGGCATCCACCTTCTGAAAGGCATCAACGTTCTTCGTCTCAATATATAATCTTCTCAACGTATTTAATAAAACCAGATCATCAGGGCTTTTTGATTGGCAATCTTCCAAAAGGACTTTTGATTGTTGAATGTATGCTGGTTCAGCAAGCTTTATGCCTTGCGAGAGTAAAAATTCTCCTACTTTCAAACAATTGTAAAAATCTGATGGATTGACTTTTATAGCCATTTGATAAGCTTCAATGGCTTCCACCGTATAGCTCATCTGATCATTGGCATCTCCCAGCATCATATACAAGTCAGCACTTGATTCTCCTTGATTCAGTAATTCCTCTATTGCCGATTTGGCCTTAAAACTCAATTGTTTATGCAGTGCCTTATGTATATCCAAATGATGCAATTTGTCACTAGACGGGTAGAGAGATAGAGCCTTTACATAGGCCAGTTCTTCCTCTTTAGGCCGGTCCAATTCGTCGAGCAATATCAATACATTCAGATAAGCTTCCTCCAGACGAAAGTCATGCTGAATCGCATGTCTAAAGTCCTCTAATGCCAACTCAAAATTGCGAAGCTTCATATTGCTCTCACCCAATTGAAAATATTGATACCCAACTGGTTTGCCCAATGCATCCAAACAGGCTATGTAGTTTTCTTGAAAGTAGATGTAAGATTCCAATTCATTCTCATTCCTCATTTGCTTAGCGTTATCCTTGAAATAGGAGGTGAACAACCTAAAAGAAGAGTCTAACTGATTAATGTACTCCTTATCCATATCAAAGACTTTACAGTTCTTAAATCCTTCGATGACCAACGGAATAAATTCATTGCGTTCTTCCTTGGTTTTAGCTCGTGTATAGCGTTTATGATTGATCAAATAATAGTAGTTCCAGGTTCGGGCAAACTTGGAAGTCCGTGGGTGCTTCGTGGCTATATTAATGTCAACAACCGCTTCATCTAAACTATCGGATTCAAAATGCTCAACGGCATTGTCTATGCGATAAACCTGAGCCACTAGACCAGTAGAAAAGGAAGTAATAAGAAGTAGAAGAAGAAGGGTTCTGGTTTTCATGAATACATTTAGCTGGATCGATTAGTGATTCAAATATGATAAATAATTAGACAACACAGTGATCTATTACGAATAATCCGTCAATTGTTTTGGTTGGAGGTTTTGAAAGCGTGCTTCTAAGGACTAAAATTGCTCATTCTTAGATCTCTATGACCGAACAACTCGCAGAAACCATTATAAAGATCACTGGCGCGAAAGCCATTGCCAAGACCAGTCTGATCCAAGAGCTTTGGAGTGGCTATGGCCAGATATTACGCTGTGAACTTGAAGGAGGAAGTAGCACATCCGTCATAGTGAAGCACGTGCAACCGCCCGATGAAACCAATCATCCCAGAGGCTGGAATACCAGTCGATCACACGAAAGAAAGCTCAAATCGTATCAGGTGGAAATGAATTGGTATGGTCACTTGGCGGAGCGCTGCGATGGTTCCTGTCGTATTCCTAAAACACTTCATGTTGATGATGAAAAATGCCTCATGATTATGGAAGACTTGAATGAAGCAGGATTTCCAATAAGAAAATCAGAGGTATCTCTATCTGAAATCAAAGTATGTCTAAAATGGCTGGCAAACTTTCACGCTAAGTTTATGAGCGCAAAAGGTGATGGGCTCTGGCCTATTGGTACGTACTGGCACCTGGATACCAGACCCGATGAACTGGAAGCCATGCAAGACCAGCAGTTAAAGGCAGCAGCAAAGCGAATCGATGAAGTATTGAATCAAGCCAAATACCAAACCCTGGTACATGGAGATGCCAAGCTGGCCAACTTCTGTTTTTCAAAAGACTGTACTCGAGTGGCTGCCGTAGACTTTCAATATATTGGCCATGGATGTGGAATGAAAGATGTAGCATATCTCTTAAGCAGTTGCTTGCATGAAGAAGACTTAAGTAATTGTGAATCAGAACTTTTGAAATTCTATTTTGACAATCTTAAAATATCTTTACTTGAGCAAGATCAATCCGTTGATTTTGAAGACATTCAACAGGAGTGGAGTCTACTTTATAGATATGCTTGGGCAGATTTTTATCGATTTCTGGATGGCTGGAGTCCTGGACATTGGAAAATGCATGATTACAGCGAAAACATCAAAAACAAAGTACTCAACGATTTGGAATGAAATTGAGTACAAAAGATATAGAAACGCTAGCTCAGGTGGCATTGGATGCAGCAAAAAAAGCTGTCACCTTCATTCAGTCAAAGGTCACTCAGTCTCATAATATTACGCTGAAGGATGGTGTTGAAAACCTCGCCACCCAAGTAGTGACGGCTGTAGATATAGAGAGTCAGCGAATCATTCTAGAGCTACTCGAGCCAACTATAAAAATATTTGACCTGGGACTGCTCACTGAAGAATTGCCAGACGACAATTCCCGATTCACAAAAGACTATTTCTGGTGTATTGATCCACTGGACGGTACACTGCCATTTACAGAACAGGAACCTGGTTATGCGGTGTCAATAGCATTAATTAATAAAGCAGGAGAGCCCATTATGGGTGCCGTCTTAGATCCGTATCAAGGAGATAATTGGGTGGCTATTAGAGGGAGAGGAGTGATGAGAAATCAAAGTCCATATAAGTTTACCGTACAGTCCAAAACCTTGGTCATAAGCTTTGACAGAAGTTTTTTAAGTTCAGCTGAGCATAAACCAACTATAGACGCCTTAGAACTGATAAGGGAAAAACTAGGATTCGATTATTTAGAAATTGGTACAGGGTATGGTGCGGTAATGAATGCCATGCGCTTATTGACTGCAGGTTCGGGATGTTATGTTAAATGGCCTAAGGCTACGCGCGGTGGTGGCTATATTTGGGATTATGCGGCTACCAGGCTTATCTATGAGGAATTGAATTTACCTGTAAGCACAGCGCTAGGCAATCCCATTCCTTTAAATCAACGCGACCCTTACATGAACAAGCATGGCGTACTGTATGCTACCAGTGACGCACTGCATGAAGCAATATTAGAAGTAGGTAAACCATTCAATTAGTTGTAAGAGAACATGGAAGAGCAAACAAGTACACCTGTTAATCACAAACCCATTCCCAAGTTGTTTTACGACGATCTCACGGGAGGGATGATGAACCATTGCATATCCTGCGAACAGGATTTACTAAAAAATCAGATTCCCTATTTTATAGAGAAAGCGATCAAACCTCAACTTGGCTATGAGGTATACGCTACCATATTTGAGTACGCCATGTGCGTGCCATGTATGCAGCAGCATAAGAGTAAAATTTCTGCAGAATCTATGAAGCACATCAATCAGTATTTTCATGAGCAAATTGACATCAGTCGCAGACAGTATTTAGTAGCCAACGAATTGTTTGACGACTTAGGCTTGTGGTTGGATCATTGTGTGGCCACAGACAAGCACATCAAATCCATTGGAGAGTGTCAGATCTACGCGCAGTGCTTAGGCGACCAATTGGTGATGGGAGAGTGCCCATACATGATCAGTGGAGAAGCTTTAGATGCTGTCGTAGGATTATTATCTGCAGAAACCATTGATGGATTCAATAAACTCAAAGACGAATTAGTAGGCCCATCCGAATTTCAGGATTTGTTACAGGGAGGGCCGAGAGTTTTGCTGTAGCGCTGGACGAAAAAAGACCCCCTGTGTAAACAGGAGGCCTAGCATTCAGCTTAGATTGGTTTTACTCTACACTGATTCTTATCAAAGAATCATGATTTTCTAATTGCACATAATATATCCCTGGCGATAAAGATGAAATATCTATCGACGGGTTGTTGTCATTAATACTCGTTGTAAGCACGATTGCATTGGCATTATCGATAATATCTACTTGCCTTACATAGCCCAGACTAGCCGCAGTATGTTGACTCTCGTTGATGTCAAAATGGAGCGTGCCTGTGCTGTTGGGCACAGGGTAGACAGATACAGCTGAAACTGCTGCCATTGCCTGACATGACCCCAAGTCTCTCCACCAGTGGGCTGCAGTTCCTGGCACCACATTATACAGATTGTCTGCTAAACATTCATAGTTAGTACCCTCGTGACTAACCAAATCTCCCGATTGGTAGATGGTAGGATAGGGCTCGTACACAGGCGAACAACCACCACCATCGGACAGCGTGGTAAATGAAGTGCTAACCGCTGTGCTCTGACCTGAATTGCATTTAGCTATCACACTGAGTTCATACGTGGTTTGTGAAATCAAATTAGCAAAAGTGTAAGAGGCAACAGTGGTAGAATCTTCCGTCCATGTATTAGTGCCTAACACACGATAGGATACCAGATAATGTTGTGCATCTCCGATCCAAGTACTCAAGGCACTGGTCGTCTGAATATCAGAAACAGCCAGAGCATTCACCGCATCGCAGGTAGTCGTGCCTGCTGTAGTAAATGATAACGTACTATATGGCGAAGTCTGATTATCGGGGCAGGCATAACTGATCCTTGCGTCATAACCGGTACTGGATTGTAAACCACTGAGTTGAACGGTTGTACCTGATACATTCACTGGACTCCAAGTAGTTGCGTCTGATAGCTTGTATTCCACAAGGTAACTAGAGACGCCACTACTTGCAACCCAGCTCAAATCTGCCGTGTTGGTTGAAAATGACTGAACTGCAAAGTAAGACACAGCGAGACAAACGGGATCATCCCCACAGGCTCCCAGGTCTTTCCACCAATGTGCGGCTGTGCCAGGGGTGACGTTGTACAAATTATTGACCTGACACTCATAATTGCGCCCTTGGTAACCCACAATATCTCCAGTTTGATACACACTTGGATAGTTGGCATAAGCCGGTGCACAACCCGATGATACATCATCCAAGGTGATAAAGGTGAGTGAAACACTTTCGGAATCACCTACACTACAGTGCGCTACGATTTGTACTTCATAAGTGGACGCAGCCAATAGGCCTGTGATACTGGTACTTTGACCGGCCACCGCAATGGTTTGCCAAGCTGAAGCTCCCAACAATCGATAAGAAACTGTATGCTGAGGAGATGTTCCTGTCCAGCTGATCGTTGCGGATGATTGAGTGATATCTGATGAACTTGGATTGCCGGGTACTTGACAAGTGACCACATCGGATAGCGTGGTGAAAGTAACTGTGGCGTAAGGCACACTAGTTCCATCACTACAAGTATAGTTGACTCGAATGCTGTAACTGGTATCTGGTGTTAACCCCGTCAACGATAGGCTATTGCCACTGACTGATTGATTGGTCCATTGAGTGGCACTGCTCAATTTATAACCCAGTTCATAAGTTGAAACACCACTGATCAATCCCCATTGAATTGTTGCTTGATCTAATCCAATGTCACTTGCATGTAGACCGCTGACTGCTGGACAAGTGGGACCGCCAGTATTAGCGTCGTTGAGTGCGCGCATGATACTGCCGGCATGGCTGTAGTCCACGTCCTGAGTCAATTCCCACACGATGACGCCCTGATGCCCCTGATCCTTTGAATAGATCAGTTTTTCGGCAGCTTGTTTAGGTGTGTCGTAATAGATGTTTCTACCATTTCCATCCGCGTGCCCATTA
Source organism: Reichenbachiella sp. (assembly GCF_965233835.1). Classification (GTDB taxonomy): domain Bacteria; phylum Bacteroidota; class Bacteroidia; order Cytophagales; family Cyclobacteriaceae; genus Reichenbachiella. The sequence goes on along the minus strand of NZ_OZ247585.1, from coordinate 2,995,793 downwards.
AGAGCGTTCGGATCGTTGGCATCGTAGGAAGTAGCTGCATTGGGAAACTCGGCTAGGATATCCTTATACGGTATATACATCGCGCCATTTCCACCATTGGGTTTGCTTCTCGAAAAATCATAACCATAGAGCGGTACACCAAGCACCAGTTTGTCCGCTGTCACATCAAATCCACCATCATGGTTCCAGGTCGCTGGCGCTAACCCCATCCAATATTTCAGGGCATAGTCAGCAGAATAGATTGGATTGTTGGCGTTCTGTTTCGGGTAAGTATTGAGTGGGAGGTCGTATAATGTGGAATGTGGACCTTCGGGTGAATCATTCCATGATCCCGTAAAATCATAAGTCATAAGTGCCAGCCAGTCAAGGCTTTGTGCCATGGTATCGTCATAATTATTTCCATACCAGGAAGTGGCAAAAACAGCTGCTGTAATCAGCTTATTGGGTATTTTGGCCCTTAGTTTTTGAGTCAAAATCCTCAACCCTGTACCAGAATTGGAAGGCCCTTGATCAGGATCTCCGAAATTGCTTCCACGTACACGGCCGCCTTGATCGGTCGTGCCTGTGATGGCAGCGTCGGCCCAGAAACATTCCATATCCAAATCAATGCCATCGATACCTCTGCTAGCGATGTAGTCAGCAATGAGGGTGGCTATTTCCTCCATTTTTGCGTCATCATTATAGTATTTCTCCATGAGCCAGAGGAAAGCATAATCCGTGGCACCACCCAAGGCTACCGACACTTTGGTGCCTGCAGCTTGCGATTTGGATAGCACGTTACAATCCGTCAATACCGAATCCACCTTGTGCATTTGCACAGGATCAAAAGCGATAGACGCAAAATCAGCACTGTTGTAGTTGTTGTTGTTTTGCTGAAACATCAAAAACGAGATATTCATATGCGTGACTGATTCAGGCCTGTAATCATTTTTGATATCATAAGTGTCGATCCATGTGGGCAGATAGCCAATGATTTTTTGATTTCCTGCCGTTCCCTGAGGTTGCACACTGAAATTGATTGTGGATGTTGTACTCAGTGATTCTGAATCGGTAGCCGTGGCCGTGGCCACATAGTCTCCGTAAGCCGCTGGCACAAAGGTGGCCTCATAAGTAGTTCCGGATTTTGTGGCGGTATAACTATCATTCCCCACAGTGATGGTGACGCCCTGTGCTGGATCGCCATCCTCTATATCTGTAGCGTTGAGCTGTAACGTAATAGCCTGCAAGGAAGACTGTACAATTGTAGCTCCAGCAGTAGGGGAAATCCAAGCCACGCTTGGGGCTTGATTGGTGGTGTCTCCTGTGCAGGTCTTGATGCCTTCCCATGCTGCCGACACACCTGGTATGTCCGTAGGAGCTGCATAGTATTTGTTTTCGTATAGCATTTGCTCATAGACTACCAGATGGCCTGGGGTATTGTAGATTTGGGTATCACTCCAATTGGCCACGTCTGTACAAGCAATGTGCGTCTCGTCCCAGATCAACAAAGAAATACTATTTGTAGCCGTAGAACCGTTAGCAAAAACTGCCGAAGCGTCCAACTGATGCACCCGATAGCTGGAAGGTGTCCATGAAAAAGTAGAGTCTGTATACTGCTGACCATCTACAGAAACAGTTAAATTTTGTAGGGCAGAGGCTTTGGTATCTACAGACAGGGACACTGCTATCGGTGATAACGGAGTTTGTTTTACCGCATCACCATCCGCATGACTGGTAAATAAAAGGGTAGGTTGCTGTGCGCAAGGCTCAGCAGATAAGTCGCCCGTATCGCCGCCATATCGGCTCATGTCCTTGCAGCCACAATCAGACAAATCATGCACGCCATCCATGTCGGTGCCGATTTGATACAGCCCGGTAAATCTTTCATAGTAGCCGATACGATCCAGCACTTGACTTTTCTCGATACCTTGACCGCATTCAATGCCACCATTGATGATGTTGACCGTCATGCCCAATCCTGGGATTCTGTTTTTGGTTTCGTCATACGGATTAGGAGACCAGTGACCTGCCATCACATCGTGTGCAGAAGGCTTTGGGTACTGCGGCGTCATCCAAAACCAAATGGCCGTTTGAAAGGCCAATGAGGCATCTTGCACCAATCTTTCTGGTTCGTCCAGAAGCACTTGTTTGTCACCAAAAAGGTATTCACTGGCTTGGCCATAGTTGTAATTCCAAGACAGTTGCATAGGGCCTCTGCCATGATAAGATTTGCCAGGTGAGGGGGGATAGAGCAAATTTCCTTCGTCTCTATACTGAGTAGGATTGCCGACTTCTTCTCTGAAATGCAATCCCCACGAAAATTGTCCTCCAGGAGCCGTAGGCCAACCGCCCGTAGTTTCATGGGCAATATTGGCTAGAAAGGCAGTCAGTTCGCGTTTTCTGGTTTCTAAATCGCCTTCACTGAGGAAATCAGCATAATCGACTTCAATGGTGACGATTTCCTTATTTGCATTTTGAATAGCATCAAAGTCCTCATCGTGTCGAATTTCTATGCTGACATTTGTTGTCTTATCTACACGATTGACTACGTATGCATTGGTTCCGCAACGTCGAGATAGGACAGCTTTTATGTTTCCGATCTGGTCGACAGCGTCTACAAATGAAGCATAGGTAAAGAAATCGTCTGCTGGATCGAGAACCCAGCCGTCTGGTGTATCCTTGGCGCCATAGCGATATGGGAACAATTCGTTCCACATATCTTCTGTGACCAACGAGTCGGCTACTAAAACTTGCGATTGAACATTGGCTTGATGTGAATACTTAGCAAAAAGCGCATGAATTTGAAAAATGAATAAAAGGATTAACAACAGGTGTCTGAATTTAAACAGACACCCAATGGAGCGCACACAGCGATGCCAGGTGTGAAATAGATATTTCATAGGTATAGGTTTGGTTAAGTTTTTATGGATTCAACTGCTTTTCAGCTGAAGTGCATAAAATGAAAGCTTACAAGTTGTCTGATCTGATTAATCCAGCAAAATAAAATAGACCAATGGCAAAGTTTTGTATCTGAAATTCAAAGCGGCGGTTACAGGTGTACTTGTTATAGACGAGTCAAAAGGATTATCAGGAACAAGATAAAAATGCAGACAAGTCATACGTGGGGTACAATACGGAAATATCAATTTAACATAATATAAATTATATAACAAAGCTGTTATTTATTACTGCTGTCGCTGTTTGAAGATTAGCTGTCAGCTTAGATTATATAATGATATTATGTTAACCAGCAAAGCTGGACTTTGACGTGCACGTTTCTGATTGATGATTTTTTTTGGTGTAGTGCTTCTAGCAAGGTTGTTATATAATTAGACGTTATATTAAATAGCCGCTCGGCCAGCGCACATTCCATCGCTCGGCCGTTCCCTGACCAAACCGCTATTAATAGTTTCCCACCCGCTTTCAGGCTAAGGCCTGATCACCAGCCCAGATGCAAGAGATTTCCAGGCAAAGCTTGTCGTTCAAAAATTTGTTATTCGGGTAATTGTTCAGTTCGTTTTCAAATACGGCATTCTCAGCGATTAGGAATTTGCCTGCAAAACACTTGCAGGCCAACGCTTTGTTTGGCTCAACAGCACAAGCCAACCTCAAGCGTCATTCTGAGGAATCAGTAAACCGAAGGTTGCTGATGACGTGAGAATCTCTTTGACGCTTGTAGCAGAATCTGAATAGCTCACGAGTCATTTGATTTCAGTTGTGTTTGCTTAATCGCTCAAGCCGCTGGGCTTTTACTTTTTTCATTGATAAAAAAGTAAACAAAAAATCTAGGCAAAATAATCACTCCCAACACACAGCCCACCGCACCCTCGGTATTTTGCCTTGCCAACCCGCCTGGACGGAGATTGTTCTGCTACTTAACATAATATTAATCAATGATAATAATGCCAATATTCCTTTGTGCCATTTCCATACGTTCCATTCAAAGGCGGAATCTCACCATGATCACGAACGTATGCCTCAATTAAAGCACTCTCATCTTCCTTATTAGATACCTTTATGGGATTGACTATGATATGGAGCTGATTTTCATCTATATGTTTTCGAATGCGATAATATTTTTTTGATAATGTCTGATGCCCACCTAATTGAGGCTTCTTTTGATTTGGATTACAGTTCAGCATTATAGACTTTCTAAGCGAATTAACACGAGAAAGCAAATCCTTTTCATTTTCGCCTATATACAATATTCCTTTTTCGTCTACTCCAAAAGCTCGAGAGAGAGATTTTGGCTTACCATTTTGGAAAATGTGTAGTGAATACGTACCTCCCTCATTTCGACTTACAATTTCAAGCACTTTGCGGTTGAAATCTGGATCATTAATATTTATGTATTGACTTTTCATAATGGACATCAGATTTGCTGAATCATTTTATCAAAGGCATGCTCACTAACAAAATCTTGCATTGTGTGCTGATTTAGATTGATACCATACTCTGGATTCTTAACTGCTGAATCTGTGAATAGCTGATTAGGTTCATTCCAGACAGTGCTTGGAAACAAATACTTGGTAGGTTTTTGACCATCAACAAACAGAACCAATCCAATCCAAAGATCATTTCTCAAACCCCTTTCTAGGTCAGACTTAGATACAAAAGAATAATTGGTTTTCTCAATATTGATCTGACGACACAGGATATCATACTCTTGCTCCCCTACTCGATTAATTACCTTAAAATGTCCTCCTTTATGGTTTAGATAACTCTGGATAACATGATGATTTTCAGATAGTAAAAAGGCAGATTTCATGATGGTCTCTGCTAGTTGATCTAGCTTTGAATGAGGGCGTAGTTGAGACCAGGTATTCACAGTTAAAATTCGCTAAATGTTTTTTTTAGTCTAATGACCTTATCGATAACATCTTGTGCTTCCTTAACTCTTTTCTGTTTGTATTCGTAGCTTGGATACTTTTCGTAATCCTCAAAAGCCATTTTAGTGTATCTCAAAGACTCTATTATGAATTCCAAATCAGATACGTTTAACTCCTTATCATCCATAGTTTAGATCGTTTGGTTCAGCAACTCTTGCCAATTTATTTTCTGCTATTTCATACCGAATATTCAGCCCGTATAGTCTCCTTAAGAAGTTTTCAGGATCAGTGGTTTCCAATAAGGTGTCCTTCTCATCCTCAGTGAGTTCGCAAATGCCGAAATTCTTAATGTAATTCTTACTCATTGAAATATAACCCGATGAGTAATCTTTGGTGATGTTTTTGATATAATCAAAGAATACGTCTGATTCCATTATTCTTTGTAAAACTCTAAGCTCTCGCAGCGAATCGGAAATTACTGCTATCCCACTATAAAAAAGAAGGTTTCTGTCTCTAGAAATTGTAAATGTTGGACGTTCACTTAGGTGAGGAAAAAACAGTTTATAAGAGTTAATATCCAGAGATTGTCTTCGTCCATAAGCATACCATTTTTCGTACTCTCTCTTCCCCTTGTCTCGTTTGGCTAGCACTTTCTTGTTATCACATAAGTATCGATAGGCTAATGGGTATAACTTACAAAGCACCTCTTCCTCCAGAATCAGTATTTCATCTTCCTCTTGTTCATAGGGGAAGATTATTTTTTCATCATTAGCTATTATCTCCTCTTCGCTTCTTACTTTATTGGGATTCACAATATCACGGCATATACCCTTTTCTATTTTGTATACTTTGTCTTTTTTAGTCTTTAGAAAAAAATAGTCATCATCTTCCTTGATTGGAAAAAACTTATATACATCGTTTTTTAAAGTTGCGATTCCATTTCTGGTGGTATATACATCCTTGAATAATCTGCCAACTGATTCGATTTTATTGACGTACTCCAGTTGTTCCTCAGAATCAACCAAATTCCATCCATCATGATCATGTAGAGTATTATAATCATATTCAATGAACATTTCATCAAGAATATCATTTAAGCCACTAAGAGATGTTTTTTTGTATTGGACATGACCAACTCTATTGGTCAAAAAGCAAATGCATGTATAAGTACTTCTATTACGAAATATTTGCTCACCTCCAAAATTGATAATCCTCAGGTCTACTTTGTTTCTAGAGAAATACTCTCTGAGAGATCTGCCATTGACACTTTTAATAAAGGTGTTAACAGTGATGTACCCTAAAATTCCGTTGTTTTTTAAATTCTCAAACCCTAACTGAAAGAATGGAATGTATAAATCTGGGTGGCCACTTCTTGTTACTTCCCATTTTTGAATCATTTCTAATGACTCCTGATCCATATTTCTAGAACAAACGTATGGAGGGTTTCCCACAATGATATCAAACCCTTCAAAGTCCTGAATTACGTCATTCCAATTGAAATCGAGAGCATTATTTTCATGTAAATTGAAGTCATATGATTCATCATCCTCTCCTTCTGTAACTGCAAGAATGCTCAAAAGAATTTTCGATCTGTCGATGGAATATTCTTCAATATCTAAACCATATAGTTGCTCTTCAAAAATTTGCTTGTATGCACGGTTAGTTGAGTTTTTCAAAAACTTGGCGCAAGACAGTAGAAAACCTGAACATCCGCAAGCTGGATCACAGATTTGAATCGTTTCGAGATTATCATTATAGGCGTTAATAGACCTGTCTACAATGTAATCTCGAATATGCTTAGGAGTGTAAATAGCCCCATTTATGATCTTTTCTTGCGGAGAAATGACGAACTCAAATAGTTCTATTATCTGTTCAAAGTCGTTGAGCTTCTGGAGAGAAATGAATTCATCAAGTGCATCAAAATCCTCATCCTCTTCTTTTATCAGTAGATTTAGTAAAAGTTCATTCTTGACAGTTTTAATATCTTTTTGATATAAAAATGACGACACTATTAACCGATTGACCTTAATTGGATCAAATGAATACGAACGGAGATATGAGAATATGTCTTTTTCCAATTCTATTGTGCTCTCAAATATTTTTTGTAATCCATGTACTTCATCGTCACTTGGATGAAAAGTTCTTTAGCTTCACTATCATCACTTTTTTCTATAATATTTCTTAGTTCAATCATTCTTGATTCAAGTTGCTCGAGAATCCATATTATGCTGTATCTCTTAAGGTATAATTTCAACTTCTTATGCATATAGACTGCTTTCGGAGAGGCTGGTTCAGGGATAATTTCCCCTTTATCATTCCTGAAAAAGTGCTGATTGTAATCCGTGTCGCATGGATCCAGATAATTGCCCTCATCATTACTTTTTGCTCGATTGACGTAGGAGCAGCTATAGATTAAGTTAGAGTACTTTGTTTTCAGGGTTGGGTATTTTGATTGAGGTAGAAAATGATCTATTTGAAATGTAATTGAGCCACCAAACCAATCATCAAGACAGTTAGTATAGCCGCATTTCTTTTTGAAATCTTTCTGCAAATGGGGTTTATAGCCTCGGTAGTTTTTCAACTCCTTACCCTGATAGGTTCTCGCAGGCGTATAAGAACTGCTTCTAAATTCAATTTTCGCCATCCCGACCTAGTCTTTTAGTTAATGAATCTACTTTATCTAATAAATCAGAAAGTGAATCTGACTCCTTCTTTTCTTTAACTATTTTGGGAACAACTGATTCTTTATCAAGCGCCCTCTCTATCAATCCATCTAAAAGGACAATCTCTTCCTCTTCCGCAGCATCTAACTCCTGACTTTCACCCTTTTTCAATAACTCTAGAAGCCTTTTTTCTGCATTGTCAAGTTTTGTTCTGTAATGAAGTATCTGATTCTTGACTCGATCTAGGAAGTTAGCTTTTGCTTTAGTTTCCTTTTCTGTACCATGGAGTATCCCCTTGATGTATACAATGTTGACATCTTCACTTTGACCAACAGCATCATCATCAAATGCAGTCATTACAAAGCAGGGAAAGTCCTCTCTTTTGGAAGAAATTTCGCGAACAAGGTCTACACCATTATAAGGAACATTATATTTAATATCTTCCTTAATCTCATTCAACATGAAATCTGTTATTACTGCATCTACATGTTGACTAAATATTTCATCTAACATTTCATCTAGCCCGCCTAATGGAAAGGATGAAATCACTTCAAAATTTCCATCTATATCTTTCTCCTCTATGTAATCCTTGAAGCTATCGATATCATCTTGCTCCTCATCTATGAATAGAATTCTGAACATTTTATTTTCTTTTAAATTTTAAAGGAAAAGTCAATCTTAATCCAAATCCCTCTTTCGGAAATAGAAGTTTCGCGTCTGCATCATTTTCCTTGGCTATCGATTTCACAAGCCACATTCCCAACCCCGTACCTTCTTCTGCACCTGTAAATGCATTGCGTTTTGTGGTATAGAGTGGATCAAAGATTTTTTCTGGTTTTGTAATATCTGACGATAAACCAGGTCCATTATCGTAATAATCAATTTCCACGTTTTTGCCTGCTTTAGCTTTTATAGTAATGATCCTATTTCTGTTTTCTCTAGAATGCTTGAAGGCATCAAAAGAGTTAACCAACAGGTTATTGAAAATACTATCAAAATCTATTTCAAATACACGTAGTTCAATCTTATCAATACTAGATAAGTCTAATTCAATACCTCTATTTTCGAGAATAGTAAACCAATCTGTTTTTAAGTCATTTAGGTATTTGTGCAGTGAAAGCAGATTTCTTTTTCTCTTATCTTTCCTTGCAGCTCCCATAGAGAAATTAAGCCAGTTTTGTAGTTTCAAATCCTGTTTCTTCATCTTTTCCAGCTGAACGTAAGGATTCTTTCTGTCTTCTACTTTCTCAAAAACCTCTGCTTCTACTTTTGCTTCAATGAGGGTTTTTACTTTATCAACCCTTGAGGCTAATACATCATTAAGCTTACTCAAGTCGTGACTAAAAGATGCTAAAACAATTCCACTGCTTGCCAGTCCTCGAAGGACTTTTTGTTCGTCTCTGAGCTTCTCAATTTCTTCATCTTTTTCTTTGTTTAATTCGGCCAGTACAACTGCTTCGTTACTTCGAGAATCAGCTTTTACATCTTCAGGTTTAATTCCTTTTTTAGCTTGCTCTTCCTTTTCCTTCTTGCTCCTTTCGAGAACACCTTTTGCTAATTCTTCCGCCTTGTCCCTATTTATTCTATCAGAATGTTTCTCTTCATAATAAGCATCCATAGCACGCGCTATATATGCCCGATCTTCCTCTAACTCTGATATAATGCTCGATATAATCTGTTTAAGGATCAAAAAAGTTTTGTTCTCCTGTAATCCCTCACGGCTTGACTTGTCTTCAAAGTTTAAATTCGTCAAACGTGATATTTTGATGGCCCCTGAAATATTCTCAGGCTCAACTTTCCACCCACCTTCTTTCTTTGCAATCCCTGCTTGGCTTTGCGATTTTCTGAGGCCTAAACCTAGCCAATCAAATGAAGTGTCGTTGACCTCACCATATGGTCTAACTCGAAAATTGTCCCTGAAAAGCTTAACTCCTCCAAACTTGTCAAGCCACTCTCTCCTATTGTTACTCATGAAAGGGCTGTAGTGAAATCTTTCAACGTCTGTGCCAGAGTATGATCTTTTCAAAAAATAAAAGGTGAAATCAAAGACGCCAATGTCATTAAACACATTTGATTTATCACTTTTTGCGAATCCAGGCAGAAGCTGAGCGAATGTTGAGGTCTTTTTCCAATACCCTCTTTCAAAGTCCTTTTTCTTGTAAGGAGACTTCTTCATCTCCTTTCTTCCAAAGAACTCTGGCTCAATGGTTTCAAGGTCATATTCATTTCGGAATACCTTGATCACAACATTTTGATTCTCATCTGCTTTTGCAGTAAGCTTATAGTCATAATCATCACAAACTGATCCTTCTACTTCTCCATATTTTTCCAAATCTTGAGTGGTATACAGATAGATTTTAAATTCACCACTTTCTTTTGGTGGGACTAAAACTTCTAAGTCCGAATAAACTCCATTGACATAGAAATCCTCCCAACTCTCCCTTAGGTCGGTGATTTTTAAAATGGTACCATATTGAAACTTCTCTTTTGTTTTGATTTTAGTCAAATCCAAATCTGGTAAAGCTTCTTCAAGATTGCTTTTAAAAGAGTCCGTTTTAATCCCAACTAAATCTGCTTTTACGCTATCAATTGTTTTGAAATCACCCTCAAAATCCTCCCAATCTACATTCCATCTATAGCCATCATACTCGGTTTTTACTCCTTTTTCATCTATGTCTGGCTCATGATTTTTAGGGTTAAAAACAGTTGTCATTTCACATTTTCCTCCCAGCTTGTCAAGTGCAAAACGTCCTATTCCTTTAGCACCAGCTTTTACTTTCCCTGATTTCGTAAAGACGTTTATGGCTTTATTGTCAGTTCCAATAGTCATCCAATGATCACGAATAATCTTTTGAGTCATTCCCTCTCCAGAATCGATTATATACAATGAATTGAGCTTGGCCAATTTTGCTTTCAGTGTCTTAGTCTCAGCTTCAGTTATGTCATTCTTAATTTTATAGTGGTCTTCATTCTTGTCATAAATACCCTCAAGGAATTCTTTATCAAGACCACTCTTTACTAAATCATCAAATTCTTCGGTATGGAGTTCATCAGAAATATCAGAATATCTATTGTCGAAATAAACAATACTGATATCGCTATCGGCATCATACCCATTCTTCACCAACTCAATTATTGCCCCTTTTGAAGTAGCAATATTTTCACGGCCAATTAAGCGTGCGGTTCTAGCCGAAACTTTGAATGAGACTTTAGTCATTATGAGGTTGCTTTTTTGTTAGGAACCATCAAATCTCTTACATCTACTTGTAGGATATCTGCTATTTTATTTAAGTCTTCAAGACTAGGCTGGCTCCTGTTCTGCACATATGAGTTAGTCATATTATAGCTTTTACCAAGCTTTTCTGCTAGCCAAGTTTGCTTAATTCCTTTATCTTCAAGTACCGCTTTTATTCGATTCATCATCTATTGAATTAACCAAAGTGGAAGATAGCTATATTGTGAAATTTATCTTAGAATTTGAGATGTTTATTTGGGAATCGAAGCGTTCCGATTTGTGCTTATCTATCCGCACACATTTGCCATTCCCACTATCCTCCCTCCTGCCAAAAATGTCAAAAGAGTGCTCGTGAGTGCTAGGAATTGAAGTGACTGCTTCTGAGCACGAAAAAGGCCTTCCCCAAACTATTAATGCCAACCCTGAACCGAAGCTATATTAACATAACGCAGGCCATTATATAACACATCTAGGGATCTGCGGCCAGACGCGCAGCGGATGGTTAACATAAAATCAGATATGTAATGCGCGTGAAACGGTGCCTTATAAATCTCAGTAAAGCTTGGTTATGGTGATTAGTGTTTTCAAGTTTAGAATATCCAATGAATCAATTCCTCATCATGGTATTATAAAACACCGATTGGCAGCATACAAATATAGGCCATATTCCGCAATCAGCTGATTATCAGATGTTTGTCGTTTATTTTGTATTCTAACAGTTCCTCAAGGTTGAATGTTTCTGATTTTGAATTGATTGAGTGAAAATCATACTCTCCATGTATATTAATATGTTTCCAGGAAATCAGACTCGAAGAGCTTAAATTTTCTATAATCTTTTGACTCTCCTTCTCCTTCAATTGAGAGAGTTTCATCGTCAGACTTAAGTAATTCCAAAGTACTATAGCATTTTGAATAAGATTTCTGCAGCTCAGAGCTAATTCTTGAGCCTCTTGTTCCCCTACCGTAAATTCTTGATTATTGCCAAACCAGACTTCTTTTGCAAATTTGTGCCATAGCTCTCCTTTGTTAAGTTGTTTTTCTATTCGCTGTCTGAACTCCGAGTCATCGAAATATTTGAGTAGAAATACTGTTTTGTGAATTCTACCTAACTCCTTGAGAGCCCTATACAATGGGTGATTTTTTGAATATGAGCTTAGCCGCTTCATGAGTACTGAGGCAGTTACTTTTTTTGTCTTAATCGAGACTAGAAGTCTTAAAATATTATCCCATTGCTCCTCTAAAATTTCTACATTGATGTATTTTGCCTTTTCTGGTAAAACCTTATATCCTAGGTCTTCATAGTGCTTTCTTGGTCGATCTTTAAATGTGTAAATAATTTGACTTCCTGGAGATTTTATTCTGGGTGCAAACTCAATTCCTAATGAATTACAGATTCCAAAAATAACTTCTGTATAACCATGGGTATCTGTACTATGGATCGAACTTTCAACAACGTCATTATAGAGTAATCCATCAAGAACATAGGCTGCTTCTCTTTCACTTGAGCTAATAACTGTATCATAAAATACCCTACTATATTCATCGATGAAACTATATGCAGAAACCCCTTTACCAGTACCAAAGTATTTATAAGAATAACTAGAATGAATTGAAGGCACAGAAACCCCAAATTTTTGTCCATCACTTGACGTGTGCATTTCATTAATAAGTTCCTTTAAAAACTTCGGAATTGCTAGTCGATCTGTTACTTCAAGGATTCGATTATTCGCTTCGCTTAGATTCTCTCTGGTAAAATGCCATCTAACAGTATTCTCTAACTTTTCGGCTCCAAGTTCTTTGGTTATTTTACCCATCTTCCTAACTCCAATATTACAACCCAAGGCAATTATCCCTGCAAATAACGTCTCATTATCTGGATTCCTTTTACTTCCTTTTAAAGCGAAGTGAGTAAATGCTTCTAAGAATTCTGTGGTCTCGGCAACATCGGCCAAAACGTCTACTAGAGGAATTACGTCCCCCTCTGCTAAAAGATTTTTAACAAATTCATTTTGTGAAGGATCATTTTTTGGAGTTTCTAAAACTGGTTTATCCGATCGATTAAAAGACAAGTGTGGATTCTTGCCAGCGTTATCGTTCGTTTCGACATATTGATCATGCATTTGATCCTTTAATACTTTAAGTACTTGTTGGAAATCGCTCAATTTTGACAAATTTGATCTATGAAGTAATTTCTCTTTGTTTTCGTTCCAGACTTCTTGTTCAATCATGTAATCATTTATAGAGCGATAGTTATTTGAGTATTTTAAATTTAGAGATCCTGCTTTGATGTGCTCAGAGGACTCAATAAACAACAAACATTTATACAATCTATTATTTACTCCCCCTTCGTCGATAACATACTTACGTTGTTCATCATTCAAATAATCCAATGGAGGGATTTGCGATATATTACTTTTTTTGATTTGGTAATGGGATACTGACTCATAAATTTTCTGATCAGATGCTTCCTTATTAAAGTTGATAGTTAAGAACAAATTTTTTAGTTTCCTACTGAGTCTCATCGATCCTTTTTCAACAATTTCATAGAACATTTCGTCCTTGAGTTTTTGGGATACAGTATTTTCAAGAAGTTGAAACTCTCTGATAATTTGCTCTTTGATGTTTGGTTTGGTATCGATAACTTCTAGGGCTATTTGAACTTTGTGCTCAGATGAATACTCGCTTGAACTAAGAATATCTCTGACCTTTGTAAGTTTACTTTCCTGTGTATCAATACTCGACACAATTCTATCTCTTGATTCTTTAACCTGTTTGGTAGGATTTTGACGTTGATTGATGAAATCGTCCTTGATTCGCTTATCAACACTATTAAGGAATGACCGTATTGATTTAAGGAAAATTTCAACAAATAAATCTTGTCTAATTCTGTACTGATAGGTTATTAATGAAAGTACATATAAATATTTCTTTTCTGGATTCTTTATAGCATTGAATTGCGGCTGTTCAGCAAGCATCATCCAGCCAGCATAGTAATTTACTAGTGATTCAGATATAGAAGTATTCTTCAGAATCGATTCAAACTGCAAGAACACGTCCGAGATGACATGAAATTTTTCAACACTTTCCTGAATTTTACTTGTGCGTGTTTCTTGATTTGGTTTCTTTAAAGTTGTCAACAAATAGGGATTATGAGTTGACACTTCACCATCCAAAGCTGGAAGAGAAATGAATTGGTCTAATAATTCCCTGTCTTCAGGAGTAAGTAGCTCATTTAATTTATTAATTATTTCAGATTCTAATACATTTAAGGCATCAGTTATGATGCTCGCCAGTGTACCGTATTCGGGTATTTCAACTTTACTTTCAAATAAGTGCCGGACTAAAGACAAAAATATTTTCTTTGGGCGAAGAGCTTTTTTTACTAATTCAAGTGCTTCAAGTTTAACCTCGTTTTTATAACTCTTGAATGGTGTGAATCCATAATAATCAAGTAATTCTCCTTTATGAAGTCTAAAAGTGGACTCTTTGTACCATCGATGATCGAATGAATATTTTTCGAAATTGATATTCAAAATGTCGCAGCAAAATTTGACGTCCTCTCTTCTGAATTTTTCTGCTTGAAAAATCTTCTTGTATGCCACAAAGTACCCCTTTAAAAGGACATACCCGAGGAGGCTTTCATTTTTGGTAAACTCAGACATTTTCCGAGGGCCGGAATCTAAGTTGAAATAAGTTGGTTTTTCGTCTTGAGGTATTTGCTTTGGCTTATCAAACTGACGTACCTCATGGTTTTTGAGTATCTTAATTCTTGGCACGGTTAGGTGTTTTAAGGTTAATTTGTGGATTTGTTTAAGTAAAAGTTAATTAATCATCATATCAAATTCATACTACTCAGCCACAATTGTCAAATAGTGCTTCACTTTTTGTATGGTGTTAGGAGAACAACCGCATAATTTTTGAATTTCTCTAGAGGTATATCCTTTTTTGAGATAATTCTGAATGTCTCGATGTTTGATAAGAAATTTATCTGAAGACTCTTTTGATCCGAATTTCCTACCCGTTGTCAGTCCTTTCGCTTTCCTAGCACGAATTCCTGATTTGATTCGATAGCTCATTTGCTCACTTTCCAGTCTGGCTAGATCAGCCATAATTGTTACGATCAACTTGGTGAAGATTTCGCCAGACTGATCTTCTGTATTGATCGTTGTTCCCAGGTTGTGAATATAAATGGCCACCTTTTTCTTTCTGAGCTCTTCGATCAAGTTCAATACCTCATGAGTATTTCGGCCAAGTCGTGATACCTCGGATACCATCATACACTGAATTTTTTTGGCTTGTATATGTTGCAGAGCTGCTTGTAATACTGGTCTATCGAATATAGAAATAGAGAAGCCCGATGATTTCTCTGAAAATACCTTATCAATTGAAAAGCCCTTTACAGATTTCATGTCATTCAATTGTCGAGCTGTTGATTGCTCTTTAGTGGAAACCCTGGTGTATATAATTGCCTTCATGTTATGATTCAAAGTCTAGCTAAAAAGATAACAATATATAATGTCAATATCACGAGAAATTCAGAATTACACCATGTTTGATAACTAAGTTTAAAGGATAACAAAATTGTGTTGGTAATAGTTATATTTAAGTAATTGCTAAAATAATGAAACCATTTCCTTATTTTTGTGTTATAGTAAATACTAAAATACATAAGAATGAGTAGTAAGTGCATAAGGGTATTGGCTGATCCAGTACAAATCAAGGAGTGTAAAGAAACTATTGACTGTTTGGAAGAAAAACTATCTGAGGCAACTAAGGTTTTCAATCTTTCAGGTAATCCGGCAAGACTGAAAATTCTTTTCCTATTACATAGGGAAGATGAAATGTGCCCTTGTGATTTAAGTGATGTATTGGATATGTCCGTGGGCGGTGTATCTCAACATCTAAGAAAATTAAAAGACGGTGGTTTGGTACAAGACAAGAAAGTTGGACAAACGATTTTCTATTCTATCAAATCTGAAAATCTACTAATCATCAAACCTGTATTGGAAAGTTTATTAAATGAAACATTAGCTGTATGAGTACTTCAAATCTATCTTCGAAGAGTGCAGGAGCCGGAGTGTTTGCTGCAATTGTAGCTTCACTTTGTTGCATTACACCAGTATTTTCATTGCTTGCCGGAATAGGTGGTATTGCTGCTACCTTTTCATGGATGGAGCCTTTTCGCCCATATTTTATTGCATTGACCATTGGTGCACTAGGGTTTGCCTGGTATCACAAATTAAAACAAAAGACAACTGAAGAAGTCGTTTGTGCATGTGAAGATGACAAACCTTCGTTTTGGCAGACGAAAAAATTCTTAAGTATAGTCACAGTATTCGCCACTTTGATGTTAGTCTTTCCCAGTTACTCACACATATTCTATAATAACAACCCTAATTCTTCGATCATGATGGCCCAGGATAGTACACAAACAGCTACGCTAACAGTTAATGTTAAAGGGATGACATGCAGCGGATGTGAAAGTCATATTGTTCATGAAGTAAATAAACTTAACGGGATAAAAAGTGTGACAGCTTCTTATGCTAAGGGTTCTGCTTCGGTAGAATATGTGCTTTCAAAGGTGAAACGAGACGATATTATTACTGCAATAAACAATACTGGATATAAGGTGATGGATACTGATTCAGAAACAATATCACCATTGTCATTTGATGATGAGATAAGCTTTTATAAAGTACCATTGGTTTGTAATGCTGCTCCTTCCATTGGTTGTGGTAGCCGTTCGAAACCGGTCCTTAATGATTTTGAAAAATCTGACCTGGTTAAAGAAGCCTGGTTAAATCGTACAGGAACTGTTGTAGCTATTGTTTGGAACCACGACGAAAGCCATAAAGGAAGACGGCAACTCACCAACGAGATTTTTGACAAGCATGGGATGAAGGTAAGTGCATTGATGTCCGATGACTTTGCTAACAGCATGGATTCCTTTTCTAAACGAGAAGGATGGTATAAAGGAGCTGATGTCAATAAACTGAGCAAAGAGGAAGCCGAAATCATAGCTGATCAGTTAATGATTCCAATTATGGAGAAAACAAAAATGAACGCTGTTAATCAGCAAAAAATGAAGGACAAAATGGTCAATATGATTTATGATTTTTTCCTTAACTACAAGTCGATCACTGAGCTCAGTGATCCTGAAATCTACAAAGCTATGATTGCTGAATTCATTGAATACGGAGAAACCATAGTAGGCAAAGGCAATATGCCGACTCAGGATCAATTATGGAATGCCTGTTCAAACGGCTCTAAAAGTTGTAATCACAAAAGCTGTTCTTCATCGTGCAGCACAAAAAAATCATAAATATGGAAAAAGAAATCACCTTAAAATCGATACTTACTTGTCCGGAATGCGGACATAAAAAAGAAGAATCAATGCCGACGGATGCTTGTCAATATTTTTACGAATGTGAAAATTGTCAAAAGGTACTGAAACCACTTCAAGGAGATTGCTGTGTTTATTGTTCTTACGGCACGAATCCTTGTCCGCCAATTCAAGAGTTAGGTATAAGTGGTAGTTGCTGCAGTTGAGACATTAAGAATACGTTAATGTATAGCTTGAATCGATTTGAGTTTATCAAATAAATTTTAGGATACCAAAAACAGGAGCATCTTCGATGCGTTTATCTGTTGCGGATTTTGTCCCATTTTGGTTTAGAAACCTTATGGATGTGTTGCGTTAGGGTTCCTTTTTGTCACTGAAGTTTATCCCCCAATAATAACATGTAGGCTTGGCGATGGGTTTATATGTCTTGGATAAGCAATGTTTTTATGAGACATAACGACCGGCAGTAACCTGAGCTCTTACCTTCTTTCGTGATAAGGCTAATTGTATTAACATTTCGAACTGACCCGGGTGGTGAAGTGGTTTCGATTCCATCTTTGTAATAGGTAAATACATTCATCTTACTTGACTGCTTTTTATACCCATCGATTTGTGTGAAACAGAAATACAAAAAATAATTGGCTAATAATTAAATTATCGAGAATCTTGATGAGACATCGGACTTAATGACAAGAACATCCTACTAATCAGAGGTTTGGAATCAATAATCAGTCATTATTCAACAATTATCTAGCTTAAATAGGCCTTTATGGATAGATGAAATAACTACATCTAATAATTTAGGCTAGACTAAAATTATTTTTATATGAAGCAAATTATTAAATTTGCTTTCACTAATAATAATAAGAAATGGCAGCAACAATTATTCAGAGATCATCAATCATTGCAATTTTTATGGCGATCATATTTGCATGTGATGAGATAGTTCCAATGATACCAGCTGAAAATGAGCTACTCGATGGACCTACGGAGGGCTTATCTCATGCTGAGCATCTCCAATTTTTAAATGGGGACATTGCATTTAACGATGATGTATTTTCTTCAGCAACGGGATTGGGACCAAAATTCGTCGCCACATCCTGTGGTAGTTGCCATGCTGGAGATGGAAAAGGACATCCATTTACTACCCTTACCAGATTTGGTCAGACCTTACCTAATACAACACCAGACTTATCAATAGGCGGCCCTCAACTGCAAAACCGAGCCATTCCAGGATATGAGCCTGAAACAATACCTGATGGAGTACCTTTCATGAAGTTTACTCCTCCTGCTGTAACAGGGTTGGGTTTTCTTGCAGCGCTTACAGATCTACAGATACTTGAAAATGTCGATTCTCTTGATCAAGATGGCGACGGAATATCAGGAGTACCCAATTTCATAACTCCGCCGAATTATTTTGAACAGCAATGGTTTCATCAACCTGTCAATGGAAAAATAATAGGAAGGTTTGGCAAGAAAGCATCTGCCATTAATTTACTTCAGCAGACGGTTGGAGCGTATAATCAGGACATGGGAATTACTTCCACCTTCGAGCCATTGGACCCATCCACTCGATTAACTGTAGATCCGGAAGTATCTGATCAAACAGTTAGAGATGTGGTTTTTTATCTTCGAACACTCAAAGCTCCTATTCCAAGATCGGAAGAAGCTACAGAAGTGCTTAACGGAAAACAACTATTTAATCAGATTCAATGTACAGCTTGTCACATACCAGAGTGGACAACACCGGAATCTGATATTGAAGCATTGTCAAACAAAACCTTTTATCCTTATTCCGACCTGCTACTGCATGATATGGGGCCAGACCTGGACGATGGCTCTACTGAAGGGTCTGCTGAAACTTATGAATGGAGAACTCCACCGCTCTGGGGTTTGGGACTTTCACCTAATTCGCAGGGTGGTTCATACTTTTTGATGCACGATGGTAGGGCTAAAAGTATTAGTGAGGCGATTTTGTTGCATGGTGGTGAAGCTGAAAATAGTAAAAACCTATTCTCTTCACTTAATGATAGTGATAGAGAAGCACTGATAAAATTCCTTGAATCACTTTAGTATGGAACGAAGGGAGTTTGTTCAGAAATGTGGAATTGGATGTTTGGGTGTAATTGCATCAGGTCTACTGCTTGAGGGATGTGCAGGAACCCGCTACATTTCCGGAAACATAGAAGGCTCTTATCTGAGTCTGCCCGAAGCTGCTTATTTGAAAGAGGACAATAGCTATTTAAAGCATGTAGTAGTGCAGAATGAGGCACTGCAATATCCGATTGTCGTTTTTCGCTTCAATTCCAATGAATACAAAGCTTTGCTAATGAAATGCACTCACCAGGGTACAGAACTCCAGGTATTTGGTGACCGCTTGCAATGTCCTGCACATGGAAGCGAGTTTACCAGTAGAGGCAATGTGCAAAATGGTCCTGCTGATCAGACACTCCGAAGTTTTCAGGTAATTAAAGAATTAGAAACATTAAAAATTGACTTATCATGAGGTTTCAAAATTGGCTTTATATAATAGCCATCAGCTTCATTTCATTTCAGGCGAAGAGCCAAATTGATAGCACATTGCTAAAACGTACACCTGTCGATACCACTAAAAATTTGCTTAACATGGACGCGGTATATGACCGCCCGTTTTTAGATGTAGGGAAACTGCCGGTATCTGTGGGAGGTTATGTCGAGGCCGATTATCAATATATAGGTGAAGATGGGGTGACAGACGGGCACAGCTTCCGAATACCACGTATGACATTATTTGTAGCTTCCTCCATACACAGAAAGATCAAGTTCCTTTCAGAAATTGAATTTGAGGAAGGTGGTGAAGAAGTTGCCATTGAATTTGCTGCTTTGGATATAAGTATGCACCCACTGCTTAACCTGCGAGGTGGAATCGTAATGAATCCTATTGGAGCTTTCAATCAAAATCATGACGGACCAAAATGGGAATTTGTGGACCGCCCTATCGCTGCTACAGAAATGCTCCCAGCCACTTGGAGTAATGTAGGATTTGGATTGTATGGTAAATACTACTCGAAAGACTGGGCTTTCGGATACGAAGCCTACTTAACAAATGGATTTGATAACTCTATTATTGACAATGGAGAGAACCGAACCTTTCTCCCGGCATCAAAAGCAAACAAAGGGCGCTTTGAAGAGTCTTCCAATGGCGAGCCGTTGTTTACCGGAAAGATTGCTGTAAGAAACAATAAAATTGGTGAAGTTGGACTTTCCTATATGGGTAGCATCTACAATACTTACCAAAAGGACGGTTTGATCCTTGATGAAAAAAGAAAATTAGATGTGTTCGCTATTGATTTCAATACAACGCTGCCGATGTTTAATACCTTTATTGTTGGAGAATGGTCCTGGATTTTTGTAGATGTCCCGCAAACTTATACGCAACAGTATGGGGATAAGCAAAAAGGTGGATTTATTGATTTCGTGCAGCCAGTTGCCGCAGGAAATATATTCGGATTTGAGAATGCAACCTTCAACATCGCCATGCGTCTGGAATACGTAGATTGGAATGTTGGTAAATTTGAAGAAACCAAAGAAGAGATTGGAGATCATATTTGGGCATTAGTTCCTGCAATAAGTTTTCGCCCAACAGCTCAGACTGTGATACGTTTGAACTACAGATATATGCAACAAACTGACATATTAGGAAATCCACCAGCTAAGATTTCAGGTGTACAATTTGGACTATCTTCGTACTTTTAAGTCAAATGCTCGAAGAAAAACTAGAAAATAGAAACATTAAGCCTACCACCATGAGATTGCTTGTGCTGAGACAATTGGTAGAATGTGGTGCCGCAATCAGTCTTAGGGACTTGGAGGCTAAATTTGAAAAAGCGGATAAGGCAACATTATATCGCACACTAAAAACCTTTGAAGAAAAAAGACTCATTCACAGTATTGAAGACGGAACAGGGTCTTTGAAATACGCACTTTGCGAAGAAGGTTGCGAATGTGCACCACAAGATCAACACGTTCATTTTCACTGCGTAAAATGTGGTGAAACATATTGTCTGACGAAATCCAAGATACCTCAAACGCATATTCCTTCTGGATTCAAAGCTTCAAGTGCCAGCATG
This sequence comes from Reichenbachiella sp., assembly GCF_965233835.1. Classification (GTDB taxonomy): domain Bacteria; phylum Bacteroidota; class Bacteroidia; order Cytophagales; family Cyclobacteriaceae; genus Reichenbachiella. The sequence continues at coordinate 2,974,635 of NZ_OZ247585.1, read as the reverse complement.
GTATATAAAGGGACCTGTGCAAATTGTGATTGATCAACTTTGCAAACAGGTTGCATTGTTTATTTCCTATGTTTGCCTTATGCGATCAATAGCAATCATATTGGCAATGTTTATTATGGGACTATCCTTAGTTCCATGTGCGGATAATGATTTGAGTCAAGATGACTCGGTATCGATCTCTGCATCCAATGCAGATCATGATCATGATGTCGATTTATGTTCACCGTTTTGTGTGTGTCAATGTTGTCAATCTCATTTTACGACACATCCTTCTTTTTATGCTAATCTAGTAGTGCTTCCATATATTCTTCTAGAAACTAGCTATTCAGACCTATTGACCGATGGGTTTCAAATGTCGGTTCTGCAACCTCCCAAAGTTTAAATTCAGTCTATCATAGGGATAAATCTGTTCCTATAGCTGATCGTGTAGATCGGCTATTCATTATTATTTCAAACTGAATATTAAACTCATTTTTATATGATCAATGCTTTAATTGAGTTCTCAATTAAGAATAAACTCTTAATTGCGTTACTCACTATAATACTTATAGTCACGGGCATTTGGAGTATTACCAAAGTTCCGCTCGACGCTGTACCTGATATCACTAATAATCAAGTACAGGTAATCACGCAGGCTCCTAATTTAGGAACTGAAGACATTGAGCAATTCGTCACCTACCCGGTAGAGATAGCTATGTCCAATCTTCCAGGAGTGGTAGAAATTCGCTCCATCTCCCGGTTCGGTCTTTCAGTAGTTACTATTGTTTTTGAGGATGACCAAGGAACCTACCTGCCCCGTCAGTTGGTAGCTGAAAAGTTAACAGAGGTGAAAGAGGATATTCCAAAAGGATTTGGCGAACCCTCGATGGGACCAATAAGTACGGGATTAGGTGAAATCTATCAATACACTTTAAAGGTAGATGAAGATCATCAAGGTCAATACACGCCTACAGACCTTCGAACCATTCAAGATTGGATTGTCCAGCGACAAATGGCAATGGTACCTGGTGTCGTAGAGATCAATGCTATTGGTGGTAAAATCAAACAATATGAGGTGGCCATAGACCCGGATAAGCTCAAGGCCATTGGTATCACTACCTTGGATGTGTTTCAAGCGCTTGAAAACAATAACCAAAACACAGGAGGAGCATATATTGAAAAAGACCATCAAGCAAATTTCATTAGAGGAGAAGGATTAGCTAGAAGCCTTAAAGACTTGGAGAATATCGTAGTGAAAACTACTAATGGTCTACCTATCCAGATCAAGGATGTTGCAAAAGTTCAATATGGATCTGCTATTCGCTACGGTGCACTCACTCAAGATGGAGTTGGTGAAGTTGTCGGAGGGTTGGTCATGATGTTAAAGGGAGCTAACTCCAATGATGTCATTTCCAATGTCAAAGAGCGAATGAAGCTAATCCAACAGTCACTTCCGGAAGGAGTGATTATTGAACCGCTGCTTGACCGAAGCAAACTGATTGCGAAGACCACTGGAACTGTTGGTCAAAACCTAACAGAAGGAGCTTTGATTGTCATTTTTGTGTTGGTCTTTCTATTAGGTAATTGGAGAGGTGGTCTGATCGTGGCATCCACAATTCCTCTTTCCTTACTATTTGCATTCATTCTTATGAATGTGTTTGATGTATGGGCAAATCTCATGAGTTTGGGAGCCATTGACTTTGGGATCATTGTAGATGGTGCAGTTATCATTGTCGAAAGCACTGTTTTCTTATTGCATGACAGGGTACTCAAAAAGCAATCCGTCACTAAGGAAATTAGAGATGAAGTAGCCTATAGTGCTTCTAGTAAAATGATGAATTCTGCCTTTTTTGGACAGTTAATTATCCTAATTGTATTTATTCCAATATTGGCTCTACAAGGTGTAGAAGGAAAAATGTTCCAACCTATGGCACTCACTTTCATGTTCGCCATGATAGGTGTCATGATATTGTGTTTGACTTATGTTCCTATGATGTCGGCTTGGTTCATTAGAATGGGTAATACGGACAAATTGTCCTGGGGAGATCGTTTCGTAGTATGGTTAGAAAATATATATGATCCTGTTTTGAGTAAGGCTTTGAAAAAGAGCTGGATACTGATGTCCTCTGCCATCGTGTTATTGGTACTCGCAATATTCACCTTTTCCCGAATGGGAGGTGAATTTATTCCTGAGTTGGACGAGGGAGATCTTGCCTTCCATGCCATATTAAAACCTGGCAGCTCCTTGACTGAAACAATTGAAACCACGACTAAGATTGAAAAATTAGTAAAGCAAGAGTTTCCAGAGGTGGAGAAAATAGTCAGTCGTATTGGCGTAGCAGAAGTTCCTACAGACCCCATGCCAATGGATTTAGCTGATGTTTTTGTTATTCTCAAACCAAAAGAAGAATGGACATCTGCTTCTTCAAAAGACGAGCTGGTGGAAAAAATGAAGAAGACTGTTGAGCAAATTCCAGGAGTTAATTATGAGTTCACTCAACCCATTGAAATGCGTTTCAATGAATTGCTTGAAGGTGTCAGAGAAGATATAGCCATTAAGCTTTATGGAGAAGACATCAATATTTTAGCTAGTAAAGCCGATGAGGTGGCTAAAATTATAGCAGGGACTCCGGGTATTGGAGATATGCGAGTGGAAGCCACAAAAGGTCTTCCACAAATGACAGTAAAGTACAACAGATACAAACTAGCTCAATATGGGCTTAATGTGAATCAGCTTAATTTGATACTTGAATCGTCATTCGCAGGTGGAAAAGCAGGTGTAATTTTTGAAGGGGAAAAGAGATTCGACCTTGTAGTGAGGTTGAATGAAGAGCATCGTAAGAGCATTGAAAACCTTAAAAACCTATACATAAATATTCCAAACGGTTCTCAAATCCCACTTAAGGAAGTGGCTGATATAAGTTATCAACCAGGACCAATGCAAATCAGCAGGGATAATACCAATCGAAGAATCTATGTAGGTATCAACGTAAGAGGTCGAGATGTGAAATCCTTAGTAACTGAAATTCAAGAAAAATTAGAATCCAAGTTGGAGCTGTCTGCAGGATACTACATCCGTTATGGTGGAGCATTCGAAAATCTGGAGCGAGCAAGCAAAAGACTACAAGTGGTGGTGCCAGTAGCATTAGGCTTGATCTTCTTGTTGATCTTCTTTGCTTTGAAATCATTCCGTCAGTCGCTTATGATTTATATGGCTATTCCCCTCGCTGCTATAGGTGGTGTATTCGCTCTTTGGTTACGAGGTATGCCATTTAGTATTTCAGCTGGTGTTGGGTTTATTGTGCTTTTCGGAGTGGCCGTTCTTAATGGACTTGTTCTGATTGGCGGTTGGAACGAATTGAAAGAGGAAGGAATGACAGACCTCAATCAACGTATTCGATTGGGTGCCAAGAGACGGATAAGACCAATCTTGTTGACAGCTCTCACAGATGTGCTTGGTTTTTTACCAATGGCTATTTCTAGCTCTGCGGGTGCAGAGGTACAACGTCCATTGGCTACTGTAGTAATAGGTGGAATGATCACTGCAACATTTCTTACCTTGTTCGTACTTCCTGTTCTTTACCAATGGGTTGAGAGTAGAACCGGCAAAATTACCTTACCAAAAGCAAGCCGAGCATCCGTGGTGATAGGTTTACTCTTTGTATTTTCAATAAATGAGTCTAAGGCACAGGGCTCCGGACAACAAATTACCACCCTTGAGCAAGCCATTGAAATTGGGTTGGCTAACAATGGGAATGTACAGGTAGCTAAAACCAATATCGAAGCAGAGCGACAAAATAAGCGAGGAAGTTTCAATCCAGGCAAGACTGATTTCGGTATTCAATACGGACAATACAACAGCTTCGAAAATGATTTTGCCTGGGAATTGAACCAAGGTTTTGAATTCCCTACTGTATATTCAAACCAAAGCAAATTGGCCAAAGCACAGATTTCCAGTTCTGAAAAGCTGCTTAAGATTACTGAAAACGAACTGAAAAGGAATATCAAGCAATCCTGGTACCAACTCGTCTATCTCAGAGAAAGGCAAGAATTATTGGCCTTTCAGGATAGCCTTTTCCGACGTTTCTTACATGCTGCTAACATTAGATATGAGACGGAAGCTTCTAGCTACTTAGAAAAAGCGGCAGCGGAAACGCGTGTCATGGAAATACAAAATGATCTGCAATTGCTACAATCAGATACCGAGATTGAAGAGTATGAACTAAGGGTGCTTTTGAATGCGAAAGATGAGATGACCTTTAATCCCGAACAATTGGGAGTAAGAGACCTCATTACTAATCTTGATTCAGCTCGAATAGATGATAATCCTCAGATGGCTTATATCATTCAGCAAATTGAAATTGCAAATGCAAATGTGTCCGTCCAATCCTCAAAAATGCTTCCTGGTTTATCCGTTGGATATTTTAATCAATCTTTAACGGGAATAGTAAACGCCAATGGAGAAATTGCTGGTTCTGCAGATCGTTTCAGTGGCATTCAAGCTGGTATATCCATTCCATTGTTTTATGGATCTGATAAAGCAAAAATCAAAGTTGCAAAGCTTAAGAGTGAAATGGCACAAACGAGAGCTGATTACTTTTCAACAGTATTAAAAGGTCAATATGACCAGCAGTTGCAAGCGGTTTTCAAATATCGAGGTAGTCTGAATTACTATCAAGCAAAGGCGGTGCCTCAAGCTGAATTAATTATCCAAAACGCTCAAAAGAGCTTTGAAAATGGAGCCATTGATTACGTGGAATACTTTCAAAGTCTCAATCAGGGATTGCAATTAAAATTCAATTACCTCAATACGCTAAATGAGTACAACCAAGCCATAATAGATTTGGAATACCTCATAGGCCAATAATTAATAGAAGAAATTAAACGAAATCGAGGGTATAAAATACTCTCCGAAACGATAAGAAAAATGAGTATAACGAATATAAAATCAAAAATTCTCTTCCTACCAGTAGTGATATTGATGGTGGCTTGTGGAAAACCAACAGTTACCGAAAACAATGAGTACGAAAAGAAAGAAGGGCATGGAGACAAGGTGCACTTTTCAGTTCAGCAATTCCAATCACTGGAGATGAAAGTAGATACTATTCCACGTAAGAACTTGTCATCTTATGTAGAAGCAAATGGCGAATTGGAGGTACCACCTCAAAATGAAGCTACTGTCACTGCCATTATTGGAGCCAATGTCTCACTTATAAAAGTAATTGAAGGTGACAAAGTGAAAAAAGGGCAAATTCTGGCTTATATAAGTCACCCTAATTTGATTCAGTTACAGACAGATTATGTTAACGCATGGAACCAATTTCATTACTTGGAAAAAGAGTATCAAAGACAAAAGAAACTCTATGAGGAGAAAGTTGGTTCAGGGAAAGAGTTTCAAAAAATTCAGGCCGAGTTTAAATCGATGGATGGTACGGTAAAAGGTTTGGAAGCCCAGCTCAGATTAATTGGACTCAATACAGGTAAGATTCAAACAGGCAAAATTTATGAACAGGTGCCCGTGAAAAGTCCAATCGAAGGTTTTATTCGGTTAGTAGAAGTGAAAACTGGACAATATGTTCAACCTCAGACAGAAATGTTTGAAGTCGTCAATATTGATCACATTCATGCAGATCTAATGGTCTTTGAAAAAGATATGAGCAAGGTGAAAAAGGGGCAAAAAGTAAAATTCAAAGTAGAATCTTCACCCGATAAAGAGTTAGAAGCAGAGATATATTCTGTAGGCAAGGCGTTTGAACAAGATCCAAAAGCTATCCATTTGCATGCAGAAATTGAGAACAAAGAAGGGCTTCTCATTCCTGGCATGTACGTTCGGGGACGCATATTGGTTGACGAAGTTAGAGCTTATGCTCTACCTCGTCAAGGGGTGGCTCAAGAGGGTGAAAAATTCTACATATTTTCTGCAACAAAAGAAGATGAAGAAGGTGAAATAGAATGGGAGTTTCAGCCCATTGAAGTGGTTTTGGGAACTGAAGACGATGGCTGGGTTGAAATTAAGCCACTTGAAACTTTGAATAAAAACAGTATTGTTGCCTGGAACAATGCCTACTATTTATTAGCCGAAATAAAGAAAGGAGAAGCAGAACACGAACATTAAAATTACAACAATGAACTTCTATCAGATATTCCTGCCAATTGCGACTTTAGTTTATTTGTTATTGGTATTTGTTTTAAGGTCAGTTATTCTTTGGAAGCAGACGGGTGTAAATCCGTTTGTTTTCGGAAAAACGGATAAAGCACATGACTACGTCGGACGTGTCTATAAATTGATGGTTCTGGGCACATGGATATCCATTGGATGCTATTCATTCTTGCCAGACCAATATCACTTTCTTATGCCAGTGGATTATTTGGAGCATGAACTCCTGAAGCTTTCAGGGCTTATCTTGTTAGTTGTTTCTTTCTTATGGACTAGCATAGCGCAATATCAAATGTCCAAATCATGGAGAATTGGAATTGATTATGATGAGAAGACCGAATTAATCAATCATGGACTGTTCAACTATTCACGAAATCCCATATTTCTCGGCGTGCTGATTTCATATTTGGGTACTTTTTTGATCATTCCAAATACACTTAGTTTTTCAGTTCTGTTAGTGACCTTTATTACTATTCAAACACAAGTTCGACTAGAAGAGGAGTATTTGGAAAATGTTCAGGGGCAGGATTATTTAAAATATAAAGCAAAAGTAAGAAGATGGCTATAATTCAAAAAAGCACATTCATAATTACAAAGATGGATTGCCCTTCTGAAGAGCAAATGATTCGAATGAAATTGGAAGGTTTTCCTTCCATAAAGCAATTGAATTTTGATATCGCGAACGGAAAGCTAATGGTCTTTCATACTGGGGAAGCTTCAGTTTTTGAGCAAAGTATTTATGATTTGAAATTAGACGCTACGTTAATTGATAGTATAGCATCAAATGATGAAATAATAGAAGATAACGCTGACCACCTACAAAAGAAAGCCTTATGGTGGGTACTTGGTATTAATTTCGGGTTTTTCATCATCGAAATGACTTATGGGTGGATTTCCAGGTCAATGGGGTTAGTAGCTGATTCGCTAGATATGCTTGCAGATTCCATAGTTTATGGATTGAGTCTACTTGCCGTAGGTGCAGCTGTTGCCAGAAAAAAGTCCATTGCAAAGATGAGTGGGTATTTTCAAATCGCATTGGCTGCAATGGGTCTGATAGAAGTGATAAGAAGGTTTGTAGGAGTAGATGGAATGCCAGTGTTTCAAACAATGATCATCGTATCGTTCCTGGCTTTAATTGCCAATTCAGTCTCACTATACCTGATTCAAAAAACAAAGAGTAATGAGGCCCATATGCAGGCTTCTTTGATATTCACTTCGAATGACATCATCATTAATATTGGTGTGATCGTGGCTGGTCTATTGGTATATTTCACTTCCAGTCCATACCCGGATCTGGTTATTGGATCGATGATATTTTTAATAGTTATCAGAGGGGCACTTCGGATTCTTAAACTTGCTAAATAAGTGCAGATTCAAATTTCATATGAGTCAATTCGTATTTAGATTGGCAATTATGTAACGAATTCTCGTAATTATATAAACCTTTACCTTCCATAATTACGTATCTTTGGTTGTAGTGAGAAAACTTATATCCATATCATTAGCAATTATTCTACTCGTAGGCAACTCCGGTTTCTCGTTGGCCACTCATTATTGTAGTGGTCTTGCTGTTGAATCTAAAGTTGTCCTTGGGCATAAAGCTCTTGATTGCGGAATGGCTAATATGGATAAAGAGTGTGAAAATGATTCTCCGATTGGCATCCACATTAAAGAAGGGGCATGTTGTGAAAATACATACCAATCAATTGATATAGAAGATGATTTCAAGCCTTCTATTGTTCATAGCAATGTCAATGTTGAGTTTGTTGCCGCGTTTATTATCACATTTCTTCACTTACCTATCTCCTCAATCAAAGAAGAGGTTCAATACGCAAACTATTCACCCCCTCTGATCGATCAGGACTTTTCTGTTCTGCATCAGGTATTCCGCATATAAGACCGCACAATATGATTTCTTAAACCTGACAATTCTGTCGGGTTAAAAGGCTATTCGTCTTTTTGAACAAATTCTTTCTGTTCAATTCTAATCATTCATATTATGCTGAATCGAATAATAAAATACTTTTTAGAGAACAAGCTCGTCACTGTACTTATTCTCATTGGCTTTATTGCCTGGGGCATAGTAACCGCTCCATTTGGCTGGCAGGTTGGAGCTTTGCCCTCTGATCCTGTTCCAGTTGATGCCATACCTGACATAGGTGAAAATCAACAAATCGTCTTTACTCAATGGCCGGGGCGTTCTCCTCAGGACATCGAAGATCAGATTTCATACCCTTTAACTACATATCTTTTAGGAATACCGGGAGTAAAATCCATTCGTAGTTCTTCCATTTTCGGATTCTCCAGTATCTATATCATCTTCAGTGAAGAGATAGAATTCTACTGGTCTCGATCTCGTATTCTAGAAAAACTCAACTCCTTACCTTCTGGATTATTACCAGATGCAGTTCAACCAGCCCTTGGACCAGATGCCACAGCTTTAGGTCAGGTGTACTGGTACACTATCGAAGGACGGGATAAAGATGGTAATCCTACTGGAGGTTGGGATCTACATGAGATCCGTACCGTTCAGGATTTCTATGTGAAGTATGGACTTAACGCTACAGAAGGGGTTTCCGAAGTAGCTTCAATTGGAGGATTTGTCAAAGAATATCAGATAGATGTTAACCCTGATGCATTGAAAGCATACAACATCCCATTGCATAGAGTAATGATGGCGGTAAAAAAATCCAATCGAGATGTAGGAGCAAAAACTATAGAAATCAACCAGGCTGAATATCTGGTGCGGGGATTGGGATATGTGAAAAAGGTTGAAGACATTGAAAAAGCGGTTGTCGCTGTTCAAGACAATGTTCCCATTCGCATTCAAGATATTGGTGTAGTCAGTCTCGGTCCTGCTACTCGAAGAGGCCTTTTGGACAAAGACGGAGCTGAAGTGGTTGGCGGTGTAGTAGTTGCCAGGTATGGCTCTAACCCCCTACAAGTGATCAACAATGTAAAAGACAAAATAAAAGAAATAGCACCAGGGCTGCCCAAGAAGATATTGAGTAACGGTATAGAAAGTCAATTGACTATTGTGCCTTTCTACGACCGTTCACAACTCATTTATGAGACACTAGGTACACTGGAAGAAGCCTTATCTCTGGAAATCCTGATTTCCATTTTGGTAGTTATTGTAATGGTTTTCAATTTGAGAGCCTCCTTACTTATTTCCAGTATCCTTCCCATTGCCGTCCTTATGGTATTCATATCCATGCGGTACTTTGGTGTTGACGCGAATATAGTCGCATTGTCAGGCATTGCCATTGCGATTGGTACTATGGTCGATTTAGGGATTATTCTCTCTGAAAACATCATCAAGCACATTGATGAATCACCAACAGATCAAAAACTTATAGATACAATTTACAATGGGGCATCTGAAGTATCATCAGCAATACTCACCGCCGTTTCGACTACGATTGTGAGTTTCGTTCCGGTCTTTACGATGCAAGCTGCAGAAGGTAAACTGTTTCAACCTTTGGCTTTCACCAAGACTTTTGCCTTATTGGCTGCACTTATTGTAGCCCTTTTTATATTACCTACACTGGCTCACTGGTTTTTCGGACTAAAGATCAAAAGAAAAAGTACAGCCAGGTGGCTCAATATTGGACTGGTTCTAATTGGCCTAATCGTATCAATCTTTCAAAGCATATGGATTGGTATGGTGCTCATAGGATTTGGAGCATCCTATTTTATTCAGGAATACAGCCCAAAACAAAACTGGTTTACCCGTAATCTCACATTGATCATTTCGGTAATTACCGTCACATGGTTGCTGGCCAAGTACTGGCTCCCATTGGGTGCACAGCAATCCCTGCTGATCAACTTCATCTTTGTGACACTACTCGTTGGTTTGATCTTGGGCAGTTTTACACTACTTGAAAGGTATTACAAACGTCTGCTTGAATGGTGTCTGGACAATAAACTCAAATTCCTATTAATGCCTTCATTCATTGTACTGTTTGGAACTACGGCTTGGTTAGGTTTTGACAAAGTATTCGGTCTGATTGCAAAAGGAGCTAATGCTGTTAACTTGGAACTGAGGAATTCAAAGGGTTGGTCAGGTCTGACCGCTGCTTTTCCAGGTGTTGGAAAAGAGTTCATGCCTTCTTTAGACGAAGGAAGTTTTCTTTTAATGCCTACTTCTATGCCACATTCAGGTATTGAATACAACCGCAAAGTTTTGGGGCAATTGGACATGTTACTTTCCAATATCCCCGAGGTTGAGTTGGCTGTGGGCAAATTGGGTCGGGTAGAATCTGCGCTAGATCCAGCACCTATTAGTATGTATGAAAATACTATCAACTATAAATCTGAGTACCAACTCAATAAGAAAGGGCACAGAGTTCGATTTGAAGTAGACAAGGAAGGTAAGTTTATTTTAAAGTCCGGTGAAGCCGTCGCCCATGAAGAAGCACTAACTCAAGGAATCAGCTTTGATGATTTGACTGAAGATAGTAATGGGACGTACTTTCGTAATTGGCGCCCACATATCAAATCACCTGATGATATCTGGAAAGAAATTATCAGGGTAACGAAAATCCCTGGAGTTACATCTGCTCCTAAACTGCAGCCCATCGAAACCCGACTGGTCATGCTTCAAACCGGGATGCGAGCACCCATGGGAATCAAGGTATATGGGCCCGACCTGCCTACCATCGAAGCTTTTGGAATGCAGTTAGAAGGAATATTGAAGGAGGTCTCTTCGGTAAAAGCAGAAGCAGCATTTGCCGACAGAATAGTAGGTAAGCCGTACTTGCATCTGAATATTGATCGAGAGGAAATTTCAAGATATGGTCTGAATGTAGAAGATGTGCAACAGACCATTGAAACGGCCATCGGTGGAATGAAGGTAACGTCTACCGTGGAAGGTAGAGAACGCTTCCCAGTACGGGTGCGCTATCCAAGAGAGTTAAGAGATGATCCAGCCGAATTGAGTAAAATACTCATTTCATCTCCGGCTGCCGCACAAATTCCGTTGGGTCAGCTGGTAGATTTTGAGTATGTCAGGGGACCACAGGCCATCAAAAGTGAAGAGACCTTTTTAGTGGGCTATGTTCTGTTTGATCGAAATGACGGTTATTCAGAAGTAAGTGTAGTCAATGATGCACAAAGAGCAATCCAGGAAAGGATTGATTCAGGGGATCTAAAGGTACCAGCCGGTATTAGCTACAAGTTTTCTGGTAGCTATGAGAATCAAGTAAGGGCAGAGAAAAGACTATCCATCATTGTGCCTCTGGTTCTGGGAATTGTCTTTCTAATCCTCTACTTCCAGTTTGGTTCGGTTTCCACCTCACTCATGGTCTTTTCTGGAATAGCCCTGGCTTTCTGTGGCGGGTTTATCATGCTTTGGTTATACGGCCAAGGGTGGTTTGCCGATTTCACCGTGTTTGGAACTAATCTCAGAGACTTATTTCAGATGCATACCATCAATTTGAGTGTAGCTGTTTGGGTAGGTTTCATAGCTCTTTTCGGTATAGCCACAGATAATGGGGTTTTGATTTCGACCTATCTCGATCAGAGCTTCACACGCAATAAGCCTGATACAGAAGATAGTATCAGAACATCAGTAGTTGAAGCCGGAGTAAGAAGAATCAGACCGGCATTGATGACAGCTGCGACCACTATGATTGCCTTACTTCCTATCCTGACGTCAACAGGTCGAGGATCGGACATCATGATACCAATGGCCATACCGTCTTTTGGTGGCATGGCTGTTTCGTTGGTCAGCATTTTCATCGTGCCTGTACTATACAGCCTCAGAGAAGAACGAAAACTTAAAAAACTGCAATCATGAGAAAGAATATCGTTATATCATTAATACTAACTGCTTGTAGCTTTTATAACCTTCAGGCTCAAACGTTAGTGGATTATTTCCATCAAGCTGCAGAGAATAATCCTGGACTTCAAGCCGAATACAAAACGTTCGAAGCGGCCTTGCAGAAGATCCCGCAGGCCAAGGCACTGCCGGACCCGACATTTTCAATTGGATATTTTCTATCTGCTGTTGAAACAAGAGTTGGTCCGCAAAGGGCAAAGTTTTCATTGACTCAGATGTTTCCCTGGTTTGGTACTCTCAAAGCCAAAGGAGATGCAACAGCACTATTGGCAGAGGCAAAGTATCAGGCATTTTTAGATGCGCGTAACCAACTCTACTATCAGGTGGCGGCTTCCTATTATCCATTGTATGAGCTGGAGCAATGGACTGCACTCGAACAGGAAAACATAGAGATACTGGAGTCCTATAAAACTATTTCAACAAAGCAGTTCGAGAATGGCAACGGTGCAATGGTTGACGTACTGCGAGTAGACATCATGTTGAAAGATGCAACTACTAATCTTCAAATTCTGAAAGAGAAGAAGAAGCCGTTAGTGGCTGCATTCAATGTATTACTCAACAGAAATGAAACGGAAGACGTGATTGTTCAGGACTCACTTGTGATCAAAACTCAGCGCAACGATTACCGAAGGGACAGCCTGCTTACTGACAATCCAATACTAAAGGAAATAGACTTGAAATTGAAAGCAAGTAGGGAAATGGAGCAGGTTGCCATTAAGCAAGGACTGCCAAAGTTCGGTGTGGGACTAGATTATGCCATAGTAGGAAAAAGATCGGATGTAGAACTACCAGACAATGGCAAGGACATTTTAATGCCGATGGTTTCAATGAGTATTCCCATTTTCAGAAGTAAGTACAGAGCTTCAGTAAAGGAAGCTCAGCTAATGCAGGAAAGCTATCAGTTCCAGAAAGGAGAATACACCAATAAACTAATCTCCAACTATGAAACGATGGTATTTGAATTGAGCAAACAACGACAAATGATTGGATTGTACGATCAACAAATAGTTGAAACTCAACAAGCACTAAATCTACTATATACGGCTTATGGCAATTCAGGGAAAGAGTTTGAAGAAGTACTCAGAATGCAGCAGCAACTATTGAAATATCAAAAAATGAAAGCCACTGCTCTTACAAAGTGCCATACAGTATTGGCAAAAATCGATTACATCACAGCTAAAGATTACTAAGATGAACATCTCAATAAAAACATTAATTACCGTAGCATTCGCCACTTTAGTAGGAGGATTATTGCTAGGTTGGCTATTCTTTGGAGGTTCAGAGAATGGCACAAAGGACGAACACAATCATGCTACAGAGATAGCTGGCGAAACTACCTGGACATGTTCAATGCACCCACAAATAAGGAGCAATGAACCAGGTTCTTGCCCGATTTGTGGAATGGATTTAGTTCCTGTCGATCAAGATCAGGGAGAAGTAAATGCTATGGCCGTAAGTATGTCTCCAACGGCCATGCAATTGGCCAATGTATCTACTGATGTAGTAGGGAAAATGAGACCCATTAAATCCCTTAGGTTAAATGGTAAGGTACAGGAAGATGAAAGGCTAGTCTACTCTCAGTCTTCTCATATTCAGGGAAGAATTGAAAAGCTTAACGTTAATTTCACTGGTGAATATGTCAGCAAAGGCCGACCCATTGCCTATATCTATTCCCCCGATTTGGTCACAGCTCAGGAAGAACTCTTTGAAGCAGTAAAGATCAAGGATAGTCAACCAGTATTATATCAGGCTGCTAGAGGAAAACTTAAAAATTGGAAGTTGACAGATGGACAGATTGATAACATCATTAACAGTGGAAAACCGATAGATGAATTTCCTATCAACGCTGATGTTTCAGGGTACTTGACTAAGAAAAAAGTGAACCTAGGAGATTATATCAAAAAGGGACAAGCTTTATATGAAATCGCCAACCTTTCTAAGGTCTGGGTATTATTGGATATCTATGAAAATGATATGGTTTGGGCAAAAAGAGGAAATTCTGTGACCTTCACAGTGGCTTCATTACCCGGAGAGGAATTTGAAGGTGAAATAAGCTACATAGATCCGGTAATTAACCCTAGAACAAGGGTAGCTCAAGCCAGGCTGGAAATTAGTAACAAAGGCTTAAGACTAAAACCTGAAATGTTTGTGTCAGCTACTCTGGAAGCAAGGCTACCTGTTAATAGTACTGATGCTGTGATCGTTCCAAAAACTGCAGTGATGTGGACAGGTGAAAGATCAGTAGTCTACGTCAAGGAAACATCAGGTAAAGGCATAAATTTTATGATGAGAGAGGTGAACTTGGGGCCGGCATTAGGAACCAGCTATATCATTGAAAAAGGCTTGCAGCAAGGAGAAGAAATAGCAATCAACGGAACTTTTAGTATCGATGCTGCGGCCCAATTAGCAGGAAAGCCAAGTATGATGAGTCCTGAAGGAGGGCCTGTGATGACAGGTCACAATCACGGCGGATCCAAAACTACTGCTTCAATTCCGTCACGTCAACATCAGAATAAAAAGGTAAATGTCAACACCAAAGCCAAGGAAGCTTTGAAGCCCTTATTTATGGATTATTTGAAAATCAAAGACGCATTGGTCAATGACGATTTGGAAGAAGCGCAAAAGGCAACAACCTTATTTCAGGATGGCTTGGGTAAGATAAATATGTCGGTTTTTACTGGAGAAGCACATCAGGTCTGGATGGAATATAGTAGTGAGGCAAAAGAGACAATGCAACATGCAGCACATTTTCAGAACATTGGCGAAATGAGAAAAGCTTTTCAGCTATTGTCCAACTCCATGATCGGCCTGGCAAAATCCTTTGTTCCATTGAAGAAGGATATTTATGTCCAGCACTGTCCAATGGTAGATAATAATAAAGGAGCAGATTGGCTCAGTCTTTCAGACGAAATTCAAAACCCTTATTTCGGAGCGGACATGCCTAATTGTGGAGAAATAACAGAAACTATAAAATGAAAGAGTGTTGTAAGACAGGGGATGTAAAACCTCAATCCAAAATAAAAATATGGGCTACCCGAATCTTCTGGGGGATTGTGATCCTCCTGGTGATTACTATAGCCATAATCTAAATGTTTAACTATTAAAATTCATAAAATGAAAAAGTCAATTTTATCACTAACAGCTTTTATACTTATTCTAGGGGCTAGTAGCCTATATCTGACAGGATGTAGCCAAAACAAGAATGAAGCTAATCATGAAAACATGATGGAAGAATCATCAGAGAGCAAGATTTATGCCTGTCCAATGCATCCGGAAATAGTAGGTAAACAGGGAGACAAATGCTCGAAATGTGGGATGGCACTAAAAGAATCTGATAGAACTAGTAATTCAGATCATGAAAACCATAAACACTAGAATTAATTTTTTAGGCTATGAAGTAGGAAAATATAAATTCAAATATTCAAAACAAAAATATGAAACATACCTATCAAATTACTGGAATGACCTGTGAAGGATGTAGAGGCCATGTTGAAATAATTTTGGGCCAAGTTCCAGGAATAACAGAAGTCTCGATTGATTTAGGCAAGGGAGAGGCGATGGTCAAAATGGATAAGCATATGCCAATTGAGCTTTTGAAACAAGCACTTAAAGATGACGGTGGCCGATACGATATTCATCCTCAAGGAACACATACCCAGACCCATCACCTCATGCCTGAAATCAAACAAAAGGATATGGATAGCACTGGAAAATACTATTGTCCAATGCTTTGTGAAGGGGATAAAAAGTACGATAAGCCTGGCGATTGCCCTAAGTGCGGTATGGATTTAGTGAAAGAAGAAGCATCGTCAAGTTCCGGGACCATATATACTTGTCCAATGCATCCCGAGATTGAACAGGACCATCCTGGTTCTTGTCCCAAATGTGGAATGGATTTAGAACCCAAAGAGGTGTCAAGTGAAGACGGTGCAGAGGAGCAGAAAGCATATAAGAACATGCTTGCTAAGTTCTGGATTTCAGTTGCTTTTACGCTTCCGGTATTTTTCATTGCCATGAGTGATATGATTGGTGTAACACTTTCAGGAATCACGAACGAAGAAACATGGGGTTGGGTGCAATTTGCCTTGAGTACTCCTGTCATTTTTTACTCATGTCAGAATTTCTTTATTAGAGGGTACAAGTCTATTGTCAATCGTTCTCCAAATATGTGGACATTAATCACCCTTGGAGCTGGAGCAGCGTACCTTTTTAGCATTTTCGCTTTGATATTCCCTGAAATTTTCCCTGATCAGTTCAAAACTGTAGGAGGAGTTGTCCACTTATATTTTGAGGCAGCAGTCGTTATCCTTACGCTGATTCTCTTGGGACAATTGCTAGAAGCAAAAGCAAGGAGTCAAACGAACTCAGCTATCAAGGAATTGCTCAACCTGGTACCACCCGAAGCAACGGTAATTAGAGATGGTGTCGAAATGACCATTCCTATGGAGCATGTTAAATTGCATGACATTATTAAGATTAAGCCTGGAGAGAAGATTCCCGTTGATGGAGAAATTACTGAAGGAAAAAGCAGTATTGATGAATCTATGATTACAGGAGAGCCCATTCCGGTTGAGAAGTCTGAAGGAGCTAATGTCATTGGTGGCACGATCAATGGTACCAGTGTATTTCAAATGAAGGCACTTAAGGTAGGAAGTGACACATTGCTAGCGCAAATCATCGATATGGTTAACAAGGCCAGCCGAACTAAAGCACCAATCCAAAATTTGGCAGATAAAGTCTCAGGTTACTTCGTTCCAGTTGTAGTTGGCATTGCCATTCTTTCATTTATTGTTTGGGCTGTTTGGGGTCCTGACCCAGCACTAGTCTATGCTTTTACCAGTGCAGTAACTGTTTTGATCATAGCATGTCCATGTGCATTAGGATTAGCCACTCCAATGTCCATTATGGTAGGAACAGGTAAAGGCGCTAAACAAGGAATCTTAGTAAAGAATGCAAGCGCTATAGAGGAAATGCATAAAGTAACAACGTTGGTCATTGATAAAACTGGGACTATTACTCAAGGCAAACCAACACTTCAGCATGTTGAATCTTTAAACGATAAGTATACCACGCAAGAGATTCTTACATTGGCTGCTTCTCTGGAACATAACAGCGAACACCCGCTAGCTAATGCAATTGTTTTGGGCGCAGAAGAAAAAGGATTTAAAATTAAGCTTGTTGATGATTTTAACTCGATTACTGGGAAGGGAGTGACGGGGAAGGTAGCTGAATTGAACGTGGCTATTGGTAACAGTAAATTGTTGGAAGAATTCAACTTGCGGTTAGAAACTAAATTTACTGAAGAAGTAGAGAAACGACAGCTAGAAGGTGAAACGGTAATGTTCGTTGTTATTTCAAAATCTATCGCTGGGTTTATTAGTGTAGCTGATTCCATCAAAGAAGCATCTGGTTTTGCTATAAAAACACTTCAAGACCAAGGTTTAGAGGTAATAATGTTAACCGGAGATAACAAGAATACCGCGCAAGCAGTAGCCAACAAATTGGGTCTAGATGGCTATGCCGCGGATCTTTTACCAGAACATAAATATGAAAAGGTAAAGGAACTTCAGAGAGAGGGAAAAACAGTAGCTATGGCCGGTGATGGCATCAATGATGCTCCTGCCTTAGCTCAAGCCAATGTAGGTATTGCCATGGGAACAGGTACGGATGTTGCTATTGAAAGTGCAAGCCTTACACTAGTAAAAGGTGAACTTGATGGGATCGTCCGGGCACGCAAGCTTAGTACAGATGTCATGCGTAACATTAAGCAAAATCTGTTTTTTGCTTTTGTCTACAATACACTGGGTGTGCCAGTTGCTGCAGGAATTTTATTTCCATTTTTTGGTCTTCTGCTTAGTCCAATGCTTGCTGCTTTGGCAATGAGTTTGAGTTCAGTTTCAGTTATTGGAAATAGTCTTAGGCTTAGATAAAATGGAATAGACGATTTTTAATTGAATAGAGCTAATTGAAAAGTAGTTAAATCTAATCAAATAGCTTCCTCAATTTTCTTTACAAATTCATTAGGTAGATGACCTAATTCTTTGGCTATTCTAAAAATCACGGACAGGGATGGTTGTCTTTTACCTGTTTCTAAAAGCGAGATATAAGTAGGATGGAGACCTGCTTTAAATGCAAGTTTCTCTTGCGATATTGATTGCTCCATACGCAGCTTTTTTAAGGTTTTACTATACGCTGATATGATCTGTTTGTCCTCCATTTACGGAGACCAAAGTAGATTATGCGAAGACTGCTATCCACAGACTATAGTCTATGGATGTAATTTAGTTTTTATATCTTGACCGCCATTTTTAAGCAGAATAAATTGATTATGGAATTAGAACAGTTTGTTAAGGCGAGAACTGAGCCAAAGAGTAGTAAGTATAGGACAATAAATTTAGATGAAGACTTACATTTATTTCTCAAAAGAACTGCCAATCACTATAATATAGCCTTAGCTGATTTAACATATAATATTTTAGCCCACTGGAAAAGACAATATCAATCCGATATCAATAGAGATATTATGAACCAATTTCGAGATTGAATTTAGTTATGACTGGCAAAAATGAGCTAAGACCAGTTCTTGTAAACGACAAAGGAAAAAGCATAAAGGGCTTCTTTCATCGTTTCGTTTACAAGCTGGCAAATTACCACAGTGAGACTCATGTACTCGTAGAACTTGAAGATGGGAGATTAAGGTACTTTGAACCCTTTTATGTGCAATTCTCAGATAGAAAAAAGAACTCAGATATGTCAAATAATGACAAATGTGAAAAGTCAAATAATAAGAAAGAAGAAACGCCTTAATATGAAATTTCAATACGCATCTGACCTTCATGTCGAATTTGACGATAATTATCACTTTCTGATGCAGAATAAGATAAAACCTGTAGCTCCATATCTAATTCTGGCAGGTGACATAGATATTATTTCAGGTGGTCAAGTCACTCGATCTGAGTTTTTTCAATACCTATCAGACCATTGGCAGGAAGTATATATCATTCCAGGAAATCATGAATTTTATAAAAAAGGAAATGTTGCAACTTCCTATAGCCTAAAGCTAACCATAAATTCTAATGTTCGATATTTGAATCACCAGGTGGTTACCATTGAAGGAGTTGATTTTATATTCACCACACTCTGGTCAAGAGTCAACACTTCTTTAATCAAATCATTGATAGCTGACTTCAGACAGTGTAAATATGCAGATGGCCCATTTAAATATACTCAGCATGATAACCTTCATGGAAAAGCAGTTACCTGGCTCAGCAAAGTACTGAGTCTAGATAAGAAACGCCCAAGAGTTGTGGTTTCCCATTTTGTACCTTGTCCTCAAGTGAATGGCTATCCGAAAAGTATTGACAATTATTTAGGCCCAATTATTAGTAGGTACTTTGTGGCCGATCTAGAAAACCGAATCCGGGATTGGGATGTTGATTACTGGATATATGGCCATAATCATTGGAATAAAGATATCGAAATCTATGGGGTTAAATTTATATCCAATCAATTCGGTTACAGTTTTAATATGGAACACGCCGATTTTGAATACAGTAAATGTATTGAATTGTGAAATGGGATAATTGTTTTGATCATTTCAATAGACATTCATTCGAATTAATTAGTTGTAATTGATTATTTTTTCTTAAATTGGACATTAATTGTCCTGAAAAAATTATTCAATGCAAAATATTTCAACATTCGGAGAAAGGATTAGACACCTTAGAGAGGAAAAGCAGCTTCCAATAAGGAAAGTAGCAGCATTTGCCGACATTGATCCTTCTACTTTAAGCAAGATTGAAAGAAGTGAAAGATATGCTAACGAATCTCTCATAGACAAGCTTGCTCAACTCTTTCAAATTGAAAAACAAGAGCTTTTGAATGAATTTATTTCGGATAAAATAGCAAGAGAAATTATGGTAATTGAGCAGCCTGAGGAAATTCTCCAGTTGATTAGATCTAAAATGAAATATTTAAGAAATAGGGATCAACTACAAGGGACTATAAAGTTTTCAAATGGCTAATCAAAGAGATCTGTTTCTTTCTCATAGTTCGGCAAATAAAGACATTGCCCGGATGCTTGCTGCTGATATTGAGTCGCGCGAATTTAAGTCAAGAAAGCTACTAACATGGTTTGACGAAGCCGAAATTGGAATAGGTCAAAGTATTACAGGCTTGGTTAATTCAGGATTAGAAAACAGCCGTTTTTTTGCCATTCTAATGAGTCCAGATTACTTCAGCAAGCATGGAAGTGGATGGACTGATGCTGAATGGCATTCAGCTCTATATTCAGATCCGGATAATAGAGGAAAAAGAATATTACCCCTTTTAATAGAAGATTGCCCATACCTTCCACCGCTATTGATGCACTTGCGTTATATAGATCTCCGAAAGGATAATTATGAAAAAGGAATTGAACAAATCGTTAATATATTATCTGAAAAACCAATCCCAGGACCAACCAGACAAAATGGTCAAGTAATTAACTCTAGCGGAAATATTGATAAAACTACCTTATTCGCAGAAAGAGCAATTCCACAGGGTAATCCGGAAGCTTCTAAAGAACGCCTGCGAAGTAATGTTTTTCCTGTACTTAGTTTGCCACGGAAAATTTATATAGGCAGTTATTCGAATTCCCTAATGTCTTCCAAAAAGAATGGTGAAAAAAGAATGCCAACCAAAAGTGAGATAAAAGATGTGCTTCATCAGATTCAAATTGACAGAGGTTATGAAAAAATCTATATACCAATTTTCAGATGTCATGAGGATCAGATATTCACATTCTATGATTTGAATGATCAGAAAAACCTACTACACGATCTAGTTGATCAGGGAACGGTAACTGAGGAAAGGATTGGAGATCTTCTTGGAAGTGATAAGTATTATGGGATCATTATCTCCTTGCTAAACATGGCTCTCTCAAGACATGTTTATAGATGCGGTTTAATCGTTGATCAGACAAAGTATGCCAGGTATTTTTTTCCATCAAAGGATGGTCAACCTAACATAGTTAGGTATAAATCTTTTAAAAACACCGTACCTCGAACTGTTGCCAAGCCAATTAAAAAAGAGGATATCGTGATTTCTTGGCTTCATCAGGGAGCATATCTGAAGCTTATACAATTAGGGAAAAAATTCTTTCTTATTGTAAACCCAACCTGGGTATTGACTACTGATGGTACTACGCCGGCAGGAGGAAAGGATGTTGCTAGAACCGTAAACCGCTGGACTAATGCTGAAAGAAATGAAAGTGTTTTACGACATAATAAGTTCTGGTCAGCAATTTTGAGTAAGGGAAAGAAAGTGATTGAAATATATGCTGGTGATCAACTGCTCAAGATAGATTCACGTCCTGCTTTTTGTGATATGGATTTTGGTATTCCCACAGATCATATCCAAGCTCTTGAAATGGAAGCTCCTGAATCGTTGGATGATGTGATAGAACGAACTCTAGCTGAAGATGATTATCAAGCTATGAACAGCGAAGTTTTTGAGGAAGAGTATGACTATGAGGACTACGATCTTGGTGAAGAGGATAATGATTTGGATCCTGAAGAATGATTAATGATGGGCAAAGGGCGACATAAAAGAAAATATAATGGGGTAAAATTCGAGAGCGGATTGATTAAGGAACCATTAATAAATTTTGGAGGTAACCACACTCATATAGATCCAAAGACTGGACTTAGTATTTATGGGCCTTACACTCCTGACGGCACAGATATTCCTACTTTAGGAAATATGATTGTTGGAGTTGTAGGACCAAGTGAAATGATTTCTGACAGTTTTCGATGGTTAGAAGCATGTCAGGGTATGCTGACCAACGAAGGGGCCAGCCCATATTCGAATCCGCATTTTCCTGGAATAAATAAGGAAAGTCCATATCAATGTAATCTCGTCTTCGGTGAAACCTGGTATGAGACCATAGACGATAACCAGTTGAATGATGGACTAAAAGGGAATTATAATGAGCGGTTGAACAAAATAGTGAAGTTGTATGTAGAGGCAATAGGTGTTTTATCACAAAGAGAACCAAACCCTCAGGTTATTATTGTTTGTATCCCACAACAGATCATAGACCTATGTACGGTTAGAATTGGAGTGGATGGAAAAGAAGAAAGAGTGAAGCTTAATAAATCGGAAAAAAAGAACCTCAAAATTGCTAAAACAGGTCAGACATTTTTATTCGATGATTTGAATCCACTTACCAAATTTGAAGAGAAAATTTATGCTCATAAAAACTTAAGACGTGGCATTAAAGCTGAAGCAATGCGTTACGGAATACCTACCCAAATTGTCTGGCCCAGAACCTTAAACTTAGACCCATCAAGAACTACCAAAAGGGAATTATCATCTCAGGATATAGCTACAAAAGCTTGGAATTTTACAACCGCGTTGTATTATAAGGCTGGTGGAACCCCATGGCGATTGAAACATGTAGATCCGAGTGTTTGCTTTGTAGGTATTTCCTTTTATAAAGATATTCATGATAAAAAGAGTAAAATGCATAGTAGCATGGCACAATCATTTACCTCTGCTGGAGATGGGTATGTTCTGAGGGGCAAGACTTTTGATTGGGATGAGTCAAAGAGTAAATCCCCACATCTGGATAAAGTAGGAGCACAAGAAATTCTAGAACAAGTAATTCAGATGTACAAACAGCAGAATAATGGAAGCCTTCCTTCAAGAATTGTTATTCATAAAACTTCAAAATATTGGGAAGAGGAACTAGAAGGTTTTAACGAGGCTTGCGCTGAGATTCCGCAAAAAGATTTTGTGGCCTTTGGAGGTAGAAGGATTAACTTTTTTCGGCCGGGAAAATATCCGCCATTAAGAGGGACATACCTGAAACTTTCTGACTCAAACTTTCTTCTGTATACCACTGGCTACGTGTCTTATCATAATACTTACAATGGGCCAAGAACGGCAAAGCCTCTTGATATTATCGAGTTCATTGGAGATAGTCCTTGGAATCGGATGTTGAGCGAAATAATGGCATTAACTAAAATGAACTGGAATACTTCAAGTTTTTCTTGCGGAATGCCAATTACAATAGCTTTTTCTAAAAAGGTTGGAGAAGTGCTATCAGAACTACCAAATGATGTTAAAGTCATTAAACCGGAGTACAGATTTTATATGTAACAGTCAGCGATTTCATATTATCTTATTGAAAATCAGTTAGTTGCGAAATATGGCCTTTTTTTGTACCAAGCCACCGATTCAACTAATCGAAGTTTTACCAATAATTCAATATGGCTATCACAATTGTAATAGAGTTTTAGGAATTCCCGCACACATTTTATTCTTCCATTTGAAGTTAGATAAAGAAATCTGCCGAACATAAGCCCAAGCTTTTTGCTGTCGAAATAAGATTCAATACCATTAAGTACTAGCATTGGATCATCCAATTACTTGATATCTCATCTGAAGTATATTTTCTCATTTTCTCCTGATACTTTTCAAGTTCCTCTCTAGACTGAAAATAGCGAATACCTCTTGATTTATATTCTGCCTTTCTTTCAGGTTCTTTTTTCTTCAAATATTCAGTCGCCTTTAGTTTATATATAATTTCATCTGTCCAATCTTCATCATATATGCATACAAGTTGAACTGTTGGAGACTGTCCCTCTACGGTAATTTGTACTAATACGGCTACTTGTTTCATTTTTGTTCATTTTGTGAGACTATTCTGACAGACGATTCGATTCAACCTTCTTACCTTCGATTAGATCGACTTCTGATAGTCCTAATAAGTCTTGCAGATACTCTTTTATTGCCATAAATACGAACGCCCCTTCCGCTAGTATAAAAAAACTGATATAATATGTAATCAGCAATGTCCCATAGGGAATTTTGTCCATTTCAGTAAACGTCAAAGCGTCTTGATATATCAGACCCTCACTTTCAAATCTCAGTTTGAGAATGGATTCCGTTAAATAGAACTGATACATATAAACACAATATATCGCGCCTAAAATCAATATAAATGGTAGTATAAGAATTGTGAATTTTTGCAAAGAACGGATTGAACCTGCTATTTTTAATGTCACCAAAGTCTGGGTAGATACTTGATAAGTACCCTCACTCCTCTTTTCAACAAACAACAGTTTGGCTATAGCATGTCTTGCGTAAAAAATAAATCCAAGAACTAAAAAACAGAATACTGAACTATATACGGATAAAATGTTTCTATGCGCTTCGAAAACCGGTATTAGGCCAATTAAGTTGACGGGGATTGGTAAGGCCGCGACAACGATCGTTGACACGCTCATATAGTTCTTGAAAAATCTGGCAAATGCCCTAACTCGGGTTGGTTCAGTAGGTTCGTTCATTTTATTGGTTATGTGAGACTATTTTTATGCGAGAACTTTTTCAATCACTTTTTGAAGATAGTTCATTAACCTATCAATGTTATCCGCAATCGCAATCTGAGTTAAAAGCCTCGCACTCCTTTTAGATACACGAATGGAATGGGTCAAGGCAAATCCAGAAACAATTAATGCTCCGAATGGAATGGGTCAAGGCAAATCCAGAAACAATTAATGCTCCAACTGACCCAATCATTGACCAAAAAGCTATTTCCTCAGATCCATTATATGATTTATTCAGTAGTTACAATTACATGACCGGACTCATTCTTCAAAATGCCTTTATCCGGGGAATTATTACTCCATATAAAAGATTCTGTCCACTTAATAAATTCATTTCCACTTTTAGCGTTTTTTCCAGATGTAACTACTACGAAATCAGAAGGCTCCAATTTTTTGGAATTTTTAAATGTAAAGGTTTGATTTCCTTTTTCGCTGATTAGCTCCCAGCCCTTTAAGTCAATTGATACATCTCCAATATTGGTAATAGTTGCTTCCTCTTTAAACGGGTCTACATTCAGACTTAATTCTACAGCTGAGGAAAGTGGTGCGTTCGAAGAACCTGAAAACCATATAGGTGCAGACCATGCGTGATCAATAATCTCTCCGTCATCATCTGTCTGCGTTACTTTTACAAACAAGTATTCATTTTTTCCTTCAAAGTTTATTCCATCTATTGAAACATTTTGATTTCCATCTAAATCAATTTCATTTACCACTTTAGCTCGGTCCCCTCCAACAACGTCTTTGTAAATATCAATTTTATATATGGCATATGGCTCATCCGAATCTGATACTTCAATTGAAATGTCTAACTCACTATTGGTAGCAGGTAATTCATTGGAATCAAATATTTTACCCATCAATTCCCCATTTACTCTAAAAAGTAACTTCAAGTTTTTGTCCTGTGTTGCAAATACATTTCTATTTCTAAGGGAAGATAATATTGAAGCTTTGTCAAGATTATCAGCAATCACTCCAGTTCGAGTATCGGCTGCGCTTCCCCAGTTTTCCAAATGGTTATCCTGATCTGCTGTTGGCGCTACATGCAACCCCATATTCAAGTATCTTAAAAATTCAGATTCAGAGGGTTTGCCTGGAGGTTTATTTGATCTATGGGAAGGTCCATTGACAATATTAATAAGTTGAGCATATTTATCAATAGAATTCAACCAAGCGGATCTATCACCAGAATAGTCATCTATTCCATATTCTTTGTAATTTGGACTGCTTGATGTAGCTGGGTGATTTAACAAAAGAATAGGTTTATCTCCTTGTGAATCCTGATGAGAGGGTAGCCAAGAGTCAAGTAAGTCATTCCATGCTCCGTTTTTTACTTCAGAAGTTTCAATCACTTCATTGACTTCGAGGACATTTGCATGATTACCTGAACTAATACTTGAAAATTCCTGCCCATATAAAGCAACAAATCTACCATTTTCAGTGTAGCGCTTTGCTGTTGATATTAGAGAGACAGGAATACTGCCAGAATAAAGTTCAGGATTTGTTTGAATCTTACTAGGAGCTCTTTCATGATTATGCTCAGTTATGGCCATAAAATCTAGCCCTGCAACGTCCCTGGCATGTTTATAAGCATCTTCTGGAATACCACTTCCATCACTATACGATGTATGTGAATGAAGATTTCCATAAAAAACTTGATTTTGAGCTTTTGTACTAATCTTAACGATCAATAAGCCTAATAATAGGAATACAGATTTTTTCATTTTAGTTAGGATTTGGTTTAACTGTAAGATAGCCACTTCAGCTCATTTCTGAAATACTCATTTTTGAGTAATACCCGTTTCAATAGTCTTCTATAGAATAGATCAACAAAAAAAGTTTAATGTTTTAGCCCACTCATTCCAACAGATTTCAACCCAAAACGATTTCGCTAAAATTCATATTCTATTTGAACCAAAAGTTATTAATCCGCAGTTTTACATCTTTTAAATGATACTCCATTTCAATAGTGAAAAACTATATAACAGGTCCATACTCTTATACTTTGAGGTTTTTTGGTAAATATTTGACCTTAAGGTTTACATTATTTAAAATGACCTCGACACATAAATGTATTTTTAAGTTCAATTGACCATGGCCTCAATTAAATAGCGTACTAACTCTAGCGGAGAATATTTAGTCAGTAACAGAAATGAAAATGGAAGTAAAATCAATATGCAGTTGGTAAGAAACATGCGAAAATGTATGGGCAATATCTTACTTCCTTGCACAGACTGGTAGCTTCCATTGATATCAGCCAGAGATGAGTTGTCCAGTCTATCGGATTTCATATAAATATAGTTTCCAGCAGTCGTCCTCAAATTTCCTATGATATTTGACCTGTGTTTTGCTGCATGAAAAATTTTCAACTTGAACGGCTGAGATGATGAACCTCCCCCCCATACTATTGAATTGCGCACAATCAATGTCTAATAGTTTGATGGGTCTTGATTTTTCCTTTGTTGTAAGAAAACTTTTACCAAGCTCATCATCAAACAGATAGCATCTTGAACCCCACTTATCAAAATAAAGCCCTATATCAATATTTGCGGAAAGTTCATTGGCTATAATCTTTCGAAACTCCTTTTTATAGGCTAGTGGATAGTTGGTGAGGTAGCCGTCTATAGTATGGAATCCATTGTATTGAGCAACTGATGGATGCAATCCCAAACTTGCGACCTTGTAGCTCCTTTGATTTTCGTTGATGTACGTTTTAATCTGTGTAAACAGATCTTCAGCGAAAAATTCCCTGTAGGATAATTTATCCTTTTCACCAACAACTTCGTTTCCAGGGATCAAAGCTAGTACCGTTGGGTTTGACAGGCTTAGAACAACAAGCGAGAGGATCAAATAGACCTTTAAGGCTCTTAGATGTTTTTGCTGATTCATCACGTAATCAATGCAAATAGCCCCTGTGAGTGCTGTCCAAAATGGAAGTATAGTATAGAGTCTGGTGAAACCATATATATTCAAAAGACTGTTTTGGTACCATTCTACCATGAAAGGTATTTGAGGAACGACAACCACACAAAGTGTGATTAGCATAGTCACTATCAGAAATTTCAACTCCCACTTAAAAAGGAATACTTTTTTTTCATAGGCCAACTTAGAAGCATACATTACCACTGGCAAAAAGAATATTAAGAACGACCTGGCGGTATAATGTCCAAATAAAGCTGTTTTTAAAAGTTCTACCAATCCTGATGAATAGTGTTTCACACCTCTTTCTGCCCTAGCAGAAACAAATGATTGATCGAAAAACAGACTATCAATGAGTCTGTATTCCATAACAAGAGCTAATAAAACCATGGAGAAAATGGTCATGACTACTTGCCAATTAATCGATCTGATTTTAATGAATCGTGTAGCGTAAAATAAGGATACTAGCATCAGATAAAAGAAACTCACAGAATAAAAATTGGAGTACAACACGTAGATGATCAAAACGAGTATATTTTTGAGCGTTATACCTTTCTGTTCTATTTGTAACAAAGCAAGTAGTACCCATGGCTGGCCCGCAATGCTCAATCCCCAGAATTGTGAGAAAGGCAGAAATGCAAAAAACACTGAGCCAAATACAACGGTAGCTTTGGAAAATTTAAGTTTGGTGAGAAGAAAATACATGCCCCAAAGTGCAATAAAGTGTATTAGCAACTGGTTAATGACCATCGCAGGAAATGTATCAAACAAGTAATGAATCCAAAACAATAAAAAGAACTCATTGTATAACGATACACGCGGAGCTGACATGATTTCGGGTATTGTGGTTGATGAGTCCGCAAATACCAACCCATTGTTGGTAAGTATTCGGTACCAGATGACATGCGAATCCAGATTGTCATTTATGCCTACATGTGCATCCTGTCCTAAAATAAGCAGGGGCAGACAATAAATTAGGACAGCTAAATTGGCAATCGTAAAAGATGGTGCTAATTTCGAGATGTATCTTTTTGTTGATGAAACCATCCAGTGATTGTTTATAATAATTGTAACCAAAATTAATTCATGCCGCCAACAACAAATATGTTTAGTGCCTTTAAAAAGAAAAATGTACTTATTACAGGAATTAGTGGGTTTATTGGATCGAGTATAGCCAAAAGGTTGCTGGACCATGGTGTTCAAGTGAGCGGAACAATTAGAGCATCCAGTCAGTTGGACAAATTGAAGGAAGTGGAAAATGAAATCGATTTTCATGTTCTGGATTTAGAAAATGAAAAGGAAGTAGAAAACCTGTTTCAAAAGGTTGCTCCCGATTATATCATCCATGCCGCGCAGCCATCGGCTTATGATTTAGATAGATCGTCAGCGCTTCAACATCAGCTCAACACCACTTCCAAAATTGCTATCAACCTGTTAGAATCCGTTCGAAAACACTCACCAAAAAGAATGGTGCATTGTTGTGGCTCCGCCATTTATGGTAGGAAAAATACCAGCCCCTTTTCGGAAAACCAGGAACTCAAGGCTGATTCCGCAAGAGGATTGGTAAAACTTCAGGAAAGGAACTTGATGAGGTACTATGCGCACAAATATGATGTGCCCGTAACCTTGGCACGTATCTTTAGGGCTTACGGTCCATGGGATTCACATAAAAAGCTCATTATTAAGTCGATAAAGGCTATTAAAAATGATGCTTCAATCCCGCTTTCTTCTGCTCCTTTTATGCGTGATTTTATCTTTATTGACGATTTAGTGGAGGGAATCATGAGAATGTGTTTGTCGGACCTTCCCAATGGAACAGAATTGAATTTAGGTTCTGGCCATCAGTATAGTGCAAAAGAAATAGTCGAAGAAATTGAAAAGCTAATGGGGAAAAAAATGAATACATCAGAGGCATCGTTTCCGGCTAACTTTCTAGACAAGCTGGCATATCAGGCAGACTTGAATCATATAGCCAAGGTCCTAAATTGGAAACCAAGGACATCTGTCACCGACGGCCTACGCAAAACAATAGACTGGTATAGCCAAATACAGGACAATGCGTAGGCCTCAGATAAGTGTGGTTATCCCTGTATTCAACAATGCCGAATCTCTGGTAGAACTGAACCGGCGTCTTGCTGATCACTTCAATCACAATGGATTGTCATTTGAGGTTATCGTGGTCAATGATGCCTCTAAGGATCAATCTATGGAAGTAATTCAAAATATCTGTGAACTGGATGGTAATGTCAGGCCCATTTTTCTAACTAAAAACGTTGGACAGCACGAGGCCATTTTAAAAGGCTTGGAGATAGCACAAGGTGAGCACATAGTAGTAATGGATGCGGATTTACAAGATCAGCCAGAATTAATCGCCGATATGCACCAGCTGGTAAACGGGGACGATGAAGCCGTGTTTATTATACGCAAAGGTATATATCAGTCAAAGGCAAGAATGTTTACCTCGTTTATAATGAAATCTATAGTCCGAGTATTTACTGGGTTACATCACAAGGCTGGAAGCTATTTTTTAATACCAAGAGCTTTGTTGGCTACTATCATAGAGTTGGGACAGAGTTGCCGGTATGCATACATGTCAATTGCAGCCGGCAGTTGTGCCACGCACTTGAAATACATTAAGGCTCATCGTGAAAAATCGATTTCTCAGTCTGGTTACACTTTTACTAAAAGGATTACTGCGGCCCATAAGGCCATTTATTGTGCCATCTATTGTAGAATAGAACTAAGTAGAAAATCAAGCAAATAGCTCATTTGCTGTCAATATGCACTCTTTTAATTCTGGACCGTAGTCTAATTGGACTTCATTATTGGAAAATTCTTGTTGTAATGCCCTAATGATTTCACCTTGCGTATAGTCATTAAGATCACCGTAAAAAGATCTCCTTAGAAAACCGAATGTACAACGCAAACGTTTCATTTCATTGATCAACATCTGACACGGAACTGGATAACCAGATGATGGGTGGGTAAGTCCGGCTACACCAAATTGACATTTTATATGGGATCTTACGGCTTCTACAGTTCCATCAATCAGAGGTAAGAAGAGATTTTTCTGCTTACGTGCAATAGACAAGTCGTTCAATCCAACAAAAACACGAGAAATCGGATATTCTCCCAATGTTGACGCCAAATTCACTGCCTCGTTGGTCTCAATCATGATAGACAAATCAATCTCATCCGGAACAACATCTAACAAAAAGTCCATCTGTTTTAGGTTGGTAATCATAGGGACCAAAATTTCATTGGCTCCAGATTCTACAACATCCAAGATTTCTTTTTCACTCAGGTATTTACCACCATTGATGCGACAAATGATGTGGGATGATGAGCTAGCCCGTAATTCTTGTAAATCGGACAAATGATGTTTACTGATTTGAGTATTGTACAGTGATTGGCGACCTTTCTTGCCCTTTGTTTCCAAGTCAACTACTACACCAGTTAAGCCGGCCTCTATACCAGTTAAAGTCTTTTCCAGATTGGAATAAAATGAAAATAGTTCGAACGGTTTACTCATCAATATTTTCAGTTTTTTTTTGCGCTACAACTAAACAACTTGATCCAAACGGGATGAGCCATCGCCATTTGACTAACCATTTTTCAGGACTTAATATAAAGCTCATGACTCGATGGATAAAAGCACGATCTTTAAAATGTTCTTTGTTTCTTTTGATCTGCTTATCTGCTTGCCGTTTCTTAAACAAAAGTCTTAAGATAACAATGGGTACAGGCAAGACAGAAAACAGGTAAGTTTTATAATTGATATTAAATCCAATGGCGTTTAACTTATTCCTAAGATCTGCTAATGTGTATCTTCTGAAATGTCCGACTTCCCTGTCAAAATCCGAAAACAAAGATTGATATGCAGGTACGGTGAGGAATAGCCTGCCACCTGGTTTCAAAATTCTATGAATTTCCTGAAGAAAGGCCTCGTCACTTTCAATATGTTCCAAAACATCAAATATACCAACCGCTTCCCAGCTATTATCTTTAAACTTTGCTTCATTCAACGAACTGCAAATCAAACATTGCAGACCTGAACTTTGAGCATTGATAATGGCTTGTTTGCCAGGTTCCAACAAGGTACACTCAATTCCCCTTTTTTGTAAGTGACTGGAAAGCCGACCATTTCCTCCCCCCACATCTAACAGTGAACTAATCTCATAGTGTGCAGTCAAAAATGAAATACTATCTTGTCTATGCTTAAACCAAAAGGATCCTTCTTCACAGTCCTTGATCAATTCATGACCATTTTCGGTATATGAAATCACATCACTTTTGGGAGCCTCCCAAATTCCGGAATCGGATAAAATGAGATCCTCTGATATGTTTTTAATATCCATTCAGACTTAAGGTTTCTTGACTTTTATGATTTGAAAAGCCGAGAAAAATTTAAATATCCTAAGTTTTTCAATCAGTTTCTCCAGCAGTTTTCCAATGCTGGTATTGACAACAAATGGAGGGAAAAATCCATATTTATAAATCTCCAAATCATTCAATTTAGCATACTCCGCAGCCTTTTTAAAGTTCTTTCGTTTCATATCAAATACCCCCTTATCTCCTTTCCAGGACATGGTAGGCGAGAAAAGAATTTGAATATAGTATAATGGATTATACGCATTGGGCTCTATGAAAACGATTTCTCCACCTGGCTTTAATATTCTACTCATAGCCTGAAAATAGGTATGCAGATGATGAAAATGATGAAGCGCAAAAAAACCAATGACCTTGTCAAATTTAAGGTTATACTCACTGGGCACTTCCAGAATATCTGAACAAATCAATTCGACATTGAATTGATTGTCATTGTGAAGGAGCAATTGTTGTAGCAAAAAGGGAGAAAGATCTAGACCGGTAAGCTTATAACCCTTTTTCAGCAATGGAAGCGTAAACTTTCCCATGCCACACCCTACGTCTATGACGTTTTGATCACGCCTGATTTGGGATACCTTAATAAACTCATCTATATGCCTATTGACATAATTAGAATTCACAGGCTTCATTGTCCGTTTTATCTTCTGACTATAGTAGTCTAATTGTGTTTGGTTGTGAATTTTTATTTTGGACTTTACGAGGTCTGTGCCCATTATTCTATTGGTTTCAATTTTTTTCGCAACATAATAAATTACTAGAATATTCCTGTACAGGAATTCGCACACATTTGCCCTTCCCACGTCAAAAATGTCAAAGGAGTGCTCGTCACTGCTGAGAAATGATGCGAATACCCTGGTTGATGAGATAACCAACTCGCAGGATTTTGGTATGCACGCTTCTGATTGACGATCTTTTAGATTCTGCTTCTAATCGCCGTGTTATGTAATTAGTCATTATATTAAATAGCCGCCTCACGACGTACGGACGGCCAAAGCTCCTTCCAGATTGAATATGGACTGACTATGCCCAATGGCATTGGGTCCGCAATGGAATTGTTAGAGTCAAAGCTTTTCCTTATTATTTAAGTATTCGAATAGTTGCGCACAACAAATTATTCATCGAAATATTATCTTGCGCAGGTTTCCAAACAATATCATTTATTATGAGGCGAAAAATTCCAGAATCAACTTTACCAAAACTCAATCGCTCACAAATGATTACGCCCGAGGGATTTGAAAAACTCAAAGAAGAGCACGATCACCTGTGGCGTGTGGAGCGACCGGATGTAACTAACAAAGTGTCTTGGGCAGCCAGTCTGGGCGATCGTTCAGAAAATGCTGATTACCACTACAACAAAAAGAGGCTTCGAGAAATTGATAGTCGGCTGCGTTATTTGCGTAAGTGCATCGATGACTTTAAAGTGATCGACTACCACTCCAGCCAAGAAGGAAAAGTGAATTTTGGTGCTTGGATAGAAGTTAAAAACGAAGCGAAAGGTTTTCAAAGACGTTTTCGTATTGTGGGTTACGAAGAGTTGAAAAGTAATAAAGATTATATTTCTATGGACTCCCCAATGGCCAAAGCACTTCTTGATAAAACCGTTGGTGATGAAGCTATCGTTAAAACCCAAATGGGTGATTTTGTATGGGAGATTCTTAATATTGAATATGAGTAGTGGCTATTAATACAATTGTCTTTTAACAATGTTAAGTTATTGAATTAGAATGACATAATCTTACTAATTAAAGTATTACATTAGTTAAATTTTACCTAATGCTACTTCAAGTTTTCTCTGAATCAAGGCTGTTTCGTTTTCTTTTTTGACTAGTTTCAGTGCCTCGTTCAAGTGTTTGATTTCAAGGTCTATATTTTCGACCATTCGGTAGAGTTCTGCCAACAAACAGCAATAATGAGCATTGTCTTGAAGCGATAGTTTTAGCGCTTCTTCAATGGCTTTTTTTGGAGATTGTGCTCTGGCCAAGGCATAGGAACGATTCATGGCAATGATCGGTGAATATTCTATGGTCAGCAGTTTGTTATAAAGCATGAGTATTTTATCCCACTTCCCTTCTTGTTCTTGTGTATGCCAAAAGGCGATGGTGGCTTCCAGGTGATACTTAGAAATCCTTTCTCCTTTGGAAGCCATTTTCAGATATTGTATCCCTTTTTGTATGAGTTCCTGATCCCATTGTGATGGGTCCTGTTCTTCATAGAGGACATCGCCGTTTCCATCGGATTGACGGGCCTTCAGTCTGGAAGCTTGAAAACACATGAGGGCAATCAAAGCCTGGACATGGTCCACCTCAAAGTGCCTTTGGTTAGATAGGAATATGCCTAATCGCATGGCTTCCCAGCATAGCTCGTTTCGAATATTTTCTTCAACCGTACTGCTGTAGTAGCCTTCATTGAATAGTAGGTAAATGACTCTCAATACATTATCGAGTCGCTTTTGATAATCTGAAGGGGTTAGTTCTTCCTCTATTGAGAGGCTCCCTTGAAGAGATTTTTTGGCTCTATACAGTTTTTTATTGACAGTTTCTTTATTGGACAGCAGGGCCTTGGCAATCTCTTCTGCACTAAACCCACATAAAATTCTAAGCGCAAGGCACAACTGGGCCTCACGATTGAGCTCAGGGTTGCAGAGCAAAAAAATCATTCTCAGCTGACTATCCTCAATGAGCTTTTCGGTAATCTCAATTGACTCGATGGGTTCCGATACAGTAGCTATGGCTTGGCTGATTTTATCTTTATAGTTCTTCTGACGTCGATAGTCTTCGAAATAGAGGTTTTGAGCCACCTTTCTCAACCATGCCTGTGGATACTGAGGAATGCCCTTGTGAGACCAGGATTTCATGGCCTTTACAAAGGTCTCTGAAACGATGTCTTCCGCTAACTGAAGATCTTTAATGCCATAATAATTGCTGAGTACAGCAATCAAATTACTGTACTCAGTTTTAAAGATCTCAGATAGTTTCAGTTGATCAATCATTAGGAATATCGCCAGTTGGCATCACCTCTCTGACTTCAACTTTTCCTCCATTTTCAAATGCTGGGCATCCTTTGGTCAGCGCAACGGCTTCTTCCAGATTATTGGCCGTAACAATCGTGAAGCCTCCGATGATCTCTTTCATTTCTGTGAATGGGCCATCTGTGATAGATCCATCGGCATGCACGGTCTTGCCTTCGAAGTTTAATGCTTCGCCGGCATTTTTCAGTTTTCCTTGCGCTCCGATCCCTCCGATCCAATCCATCCACAATTTGATTTCAGCCTCAATTTCTTCTGGTGTAGGCTCAAAATTTGGATTGGGTTCGCTACGGAAAAGCATCATAAAGTCTTTCATGTCTTTTTGTTTTTAAGTTATTAAAAATGATTTCAATTCTTTAATGATTGAAGTCAATAAAATAGGACATACATTGAAAGTTTTTTTAAAAAAATAGCTTTAATAAGCTTATTCAATACTTGAAACATACACTACCAGCGCTTCGACTTGGTCGTTATTGAGTACTTCTCCAAAGTTTGGCATAGTAATGTCTGGAAAGCCGTCAACAATCACCGCATTTGGATCTACTATGGATTCACGGATATATTCCCTGGCAACACGTTTGGAGATTCCTGACAAGTTAGGGCCAAAATTTTCAATTTCTGGGCTTATCGAATGGCAGTTTATGCAACCCCTCGTTTCAAACAGAATTTTGCCATAAGTCAGAGGGTTTTCATGATCCGCCTGTGATACTGATTCCTTTATTTCGGCGACAACAGTGTATTCAAATATAGAATTTAAACTCCCAAATAGGATAAGCAATAAAATAGGAATGATGATCATATACGCACGTATTTTCTTTTTATTCTTTTGCATAGTGATGTTTGTTTTGAACCTAACCTAGGTCTTACATCCTTGACCAAACTTCTGATTTGCGAATCAGAAGTTCTGATTTTCGAATTTTCTACTACTTTACAATTCATTCAAAAAAGTCCTTGCACCCATATGGTCAAGTTGAAAGAATATGATTATTGATATGATACCTTTGATGATTGGAGGAGGAGCTATTGTTCATTGTCTCTTTCTTATTGCCGCCTTGCTGAGATTGAGCGGCAAGCTCGCCAATAAACTATTGGTTGTAACATTGTTTTTACTAGCGATTCGAATGGGTGCTTGCTTGGTCGGTTTAAGTAACCAGAAACTCGAATCAGCGGGACTTTATTTTGGTGCCGTTGCCTTCTCGTTGATTGGTCCTTGCACCTATTGGTATCTTCATAGTTTATTGAAACCGACTTTTCGTTTGCACACCCGACATGCCTATCACCTGATTCCTGGCCTACTCATCTTTATGGCTCTTCCTTTTGTGACGGTAGAAGTGGTCTTTGGATTGTATCAATTGTCCATGTTGTTCATGCTCATCTATGTGGTCATAGGAATATTGAAATTCAATAAATCACGCATCACCAATCGCCTCGATAACCTGAGATGGAAATGGACCATGTATTTCAATGCCGGCATTGGCTTGCTGATGCTGCTCTTTCTGGCACAATCGTTCTATTTTGATTCAGTCGTTTACAAGAGTATAATTGTGGCCTCTGCCTTTGTATTGTATACCATCACCCTAGTTGCACTTCGATACGTCAAATTGTTTATGTATGAACCTGCTAGAAAAAACAAGCAACAACAAATCGGAGAGCTTGGTGAGAGAATTGAAAATCTAATGTCCCAAGAAGATATATTTGCCAACCCGTTGATGAGTGTTAGTTTGTTGGGCAAACAATTGAAGGTACCAGCCTACCAGGTGTCTCTGGCCATCAATTCATACAGCAAAAAAAGCTTCCCAGAGCTAATCAACACCTATCGCATACGAAAAGCAGAGCAAATGTTGGTCGACCCTCACAAAAGTCATTTCACCGTAGAAGCCATCGCCTATGCTTGTGGATTCAGTGCGCTTTCTGCGTTTTATACGGCGTTTAAGAGAACTAATAGAAAAACTCCAAACAAGTATCGGAACAATGCATTAAAATCAATTGCGAATCATGCTACGGTCAAGGTCAACTAACAATTTCTTCATATCTTTTTAAGTACATGCTTCCAGAAAGATTGTTATAGAACCAGAGGTTTTATTAATTAGCCGCGCGAGATTTCGCCCTAATCCTACCAGGCATTTAATACCCAGTTTTTCAGCTGCTTGCCAACGCTTTTGTTCTAAACCTCAGTCTTTGATGAGTACTAATTAGAGAGCTACGATAAGTAATTTTTTTACTTTTATGGCCACTATCGATTGTTTGATCTAGTTAGAATCTTTTCTTTAACCTCTCTCTAGGAATTGCTAGAAAGTACAATAAAAGCTAATAAGTTATTGG
The DNA here is from genome assembly GCF_965233835.1 of Reichenbachiella sp. Classification (GTDB taxonomy): domain Bacteria; phylum Bacteroidota; class Bacteroidia; order Cytophagales; family Cyclobacteriaceae; genus Reichenbachiella. Next base: position 2,937,631 of record NZ_OZ247585.1, on the reverse strand, counting down.
TCATATGAAGGGCAATACTGGGAGCTACACTTCCGGATTTTCTGACAAGAATACCGGTAACTAGGCCAAATGTGAAATAGAAAAAAAACAGATCCAAATTGCCATGAACTAAAGCGAATATAATTGACTGAATGATATTTGCACCAATAAACTTAATGCGCTTCTCCATGGCAGTTAAGGCAATTCCTCTAAAAATATATTCTTCGTAAAAAGGTATTAAAATGACTATAAAAAGGAAAGTCAAAGCGGGGTGATAAAATGAATTAATTGATGAGAAATAATCTTGAACCGAACCAATTATTGAGGCATTTGGCTGTGGCATTAGCCCAATTTTCACCAAGGTAAAATATGTGGAACGTATTGCAAAAGCAAGACCAATTCCTATGGCTATCCCCTTTCCTGTCGACCATCTATCGGCATTAATAAACCGATAATCTTGCTTTTTAAGAAATATCAAAAGGACAGTCAGCATGCCAACAAAATAAAACAGACCATAATTTGCATTATCCAAACTAATGTTGGCTGTTTCATCTACGAAATAATCATTAAATATCGAAGAAAGAAGACCTTGATAATTGAACGTAATTGTCGCAAAAAAATCTATCAACAAAGCCAAGGAAGAAATAATCCAAAAATCTTTGAGTCCCCAACGCACTTCTTTTAATGAAGTCTTAACGTCTTTTATTTTGAAATGGTAGGATATATAATGTATCGGCAAAATCCACAAATATGGCAAAGTAACTAGGATGATAACTGATATAACCAAAATCAATAGTTTAACTAAATCATAGACTTGCCATGAGCTAAAGGGTGCTATGGTTAGCATCATCAATCTGTATTTACCAAAAACATCATTTAAAAAACTAGCAGAATTGATTTGATTATAGGTAGTTATTGTCGTATCTGCCGGGCTATATTTAAAATCATATGCGAATAATTGATGAAGAGCAGAGGTAGAATCATAAGCTTCACTTAAGTCTTTGAGCAAATACTCTCTGGCCTCCATGTATTTTCCGTTATCGATTAGCGCCTGGGCGATAAGCCCATTATTCATCCATAAACTTGTATCCCGCTGTGCATAACCAAAAGCCTCAAGTGCTTTTTCGGGTTCTCCTAGTTTTAACAATAAGTCACCTTTATTTCTGGAATCCCAGGAATCATCCATTGAATCTAAACTGCTTAGCAATTGCTTCTTGGCTTCTTCATATTTATTTAATGCCATATACTGTTCCGCAAGTATGGTACTTAAATCCAATGAATCGTTTAGTGCCTCTGCAATTTTGGCATTATCTATCGTCTTTTTTCTTTCCTCCTGATAGCTATATTGCCGTGCCAATTCTTCATAAAATTTAGCGAGTTTATAATCAGGCCAACTACCTCGGTTTTTAATATTTTCATGAATTACTTCCTTGCAAAATTCTATCGAGGACTCTCCATAAGTATTTTCTAACTTGAACAATAGTACTGCCTGATTATCTGGAAAATCTTTCAACAGATCATTCAAGCATATTTCAAATTCCTCATAATTTGGGTTATAATCATCATAGTAATCATAATAAGCCTTATTAATGACAATGCATTTTTCAATTCGCGTATTACAATCATCTGGATTAGCAGATAAATAGGTATCAAATTCTCTTATTATATCAGCATATAACGAGTCTTTTGAGTTTTTTAAAATGTCAAGATATACTTCTGAACTACTAGGTTTTTTGATGAAGTCTTGACTATAAAGATTGTAGGTCGTCGAAAAAATCAACAGACCCAATATTAATAATCGTGAATGCATACTTTGATTTAGAGAAGGGTTCTTAATGCAATGTGAAATAAGCAAAAAAAAACTTCTTAAAGAAATCCATTTATTCTTTGAGATGCTTTGCATGAGTATGCACTATGTATTTTTTTGAGCCAGTGCATGCTTAATCAATAAAGTCGCTACGTTTTTACTTTTTTATCGATAGCCAATACTATGATAGAATGTTTGCAAAAATCTAGTGATTACTCTCTGGTCAACATACTAGACATAAGACTATATTTTTCTTTTGCTTTTCACTACAATCTCTGATCCTTCAGCCAGCATCACACTACTTGGTAATCGCTTGGATAGCATTTTAAAATCATTTCCATAAACCGTCTCAAAGTCAACATCTATTCCATGATCTAATACTTCGTATGCCAGCCATCTAGGATGCACTACTTCGTACTCAAATGTACATTTTTCAGTTACTTTAGTATAGCCCCAATAATGCTCAGTTATAAATTCAGTCACTGAATTTTCAGGGATTTCTACCGGATGGCTTGAAGCATTGACTCTAAGCCTATGCTGATGCAGACCCGCTTTCCATGTATATTCCACACGTAATTGATCCGATTGCTGCTCCAAAATGTGTGACATTTTCATTGTTTGATAATGCTCCTTGTAGATATGATTAGCTACAAAGGTTAGCGCTGGTTTTGGAACGATTTCCTTTATAAAAACTACACCCCTTTTCCATTCTCCCTTATCACAATAGCGCACATAAAATCTAAGATTGACTTCTTCAAAGTGCCTATGAAATGGAATTGGGATTCCTAACAACCGCGTGTTTTTAAACATAAAGCCTACTAGGCTCACGAAACATTTACCCTCCCAAATATCAAGCTCTGTATTATTAGGTAGGTACTTCTTTAGTAGCGAAGGTTCTACCTCATAGTTAGCTATTGCTAGTTTACGCCATTCAGCTTTCAAAAAATTCATGCTATTAAGGTTTTTTCTGTACTAAATCGATTAAGGCATTCTCAAGATTACCGTAGTGAAACCTATATCCACTCTCAATCAACTTTTTAGGAACAACTCTACGGCTTTTCAATATTAATTCAGTCTCAGTTCGAATGATCAACGCACCCATTTCCAGCATCCATTTAGGCATAGGTATTCCAAACGGAACTTTCAAGGCCTTTCTTAAGCTACTCATGAATTGGGTGTTTCTTACCGGGTTTGGTGAAGAAACATTGCAAACTCCTGATAACTCTTTGTTATCCAATACAAAGTTTACCGCATTGATGAAATCTACTTCATGAATCCAACTAAAATATTGATTACCACTCCCCTGTCTTCCACCAAATCCAATTTTAGTTAAGCTTTTCAATGGCTGGAGTGCTCCGCCATTCTTGCCTATTACGATCGCTATTCTCAACGCAACCTTCCGTGTGCCTGGTGAAGTACAATCAAAGAAAGCATTCTCCCATTTCTTACAGACGTCTACAGAAAATCCCGTTCCAATCTCTCCTGTTTCCTCACCCATATCACGATCTTCAGCATGTCTATAGATCGTAGCAGAAGATGAATTTATCCAGACTTTCGGAGGAGTTTTACATAATCCAACTGCTTTCCCAAGCACTTGAGTTGAATTCAACCTAGTATCATATATGAGCTTTTTATTGCTCTCTGTGTATCTACAATCGACGGACTTTCCACAAAGGTTGATCAGTGCATCCGCTCCTTCTAGTTCATTTTTCCATTCCGACAGTGTCTCTCCATCCCATGGCACATATGTGATATTAAGTTTTGACGTATATGCTTGTCTACTCAAAATAACCACTTGATAGTCTTTATCAACGAAATGGTCACGAAGCAATTTTCCTAAAAAACCCGTGCCTCCTGCTAAAACAACCTTTTTCATAAGCGATAGTGTCTAGCACGTTCTAATTCATCTATTGCGACTAAAAACAAAATGACAAATCCCCAAGGAAGACCGAATAAGGCAAAAGACCACAGGCCGTCCACCAAATCCACATCTAAGCAGCCCAAACTAATTATCATAATCAGATAACCTATTGAGCCAAAAAAATGAATTTGAAGGAGCTGCGACTTTTTGGAAAGCCTATTTCTGAGCATGATACTCATACCCATTTGATAAATGCCGAGAAAGAATTCAATCATCCCCACATAAACAAAAAGATCCCGTTGTGATGGTATCTGAACAGCTAGACTAAGTGCAATCAGAACCATGATGCATTGAATATAAAAATGCAAATTCTTCATGATCAAACGGCGGTCTGAACTTCGTGCTTGGCTCTGCTTCTTAATCTGAAAAAGACGAATAGATTGAAGAAGTGCATTCCACCGAGAATCAAAATGATTCCTCCTATCTTAACACTGAGTGTTTCGATTACAGCCTGTACGGTCACAACTTCACTAAGAATTTTTAGTGTGAGGACAGCATAACCTACATTAATTAAGTAGAATCCAACCACTAACAATCGGTTGACGCTGTCAGCAAGAGGCTCATTCCCATGAAAAATGTCTACAAGAAATATACGTCCATTTTTAAAGAGCGTATTAGCCACCCAAACGGTAAGTGCAATGGACATAATTACGTAAAGGCTGTAAGTAACAATGTAATAATTCATAACAGTATGTATTTAGTTTAAATTCAATTAATTCATTAGTTTCAGAAATTATTGAAAGATCTTGTTAAAAAAATATCAGAGCTTCATCAATAACTTATAGAACCAGTTTTTATCAGACTTAGTAAATTTTTCAAGAACACTATCTACCTTATACGAAAAGTCCTGAAGGTCCTTAGTCATTGCTTTAAATTCTTTCACTTCTTTGCTTGTACCTTCTACTCCTTGTACTTGTTCAAGCACTTTAATAATTGGCTCTATCTCTCTTCTTCTTCTCTCTTTGGACACTTGTCTGGCAAGTTCCCAAACATCTTTGTCGGCTACAAAAAATTCTTTGCGCTCACCAATCCTACTGACTTTCTCAACAATTCCCCAATCAAGTAAAGCTCTTAGGTTCATATTCACATTACCCCGTGACATCTTTAATTCCTCCATCACCTCCTCTGCAGCAAGGGGTTCTCCACTAATCAGAAGTAACGCATGTATTTGAGCCATGGCCTTATTTATTCCCCAACTAGAACCTAAAGTACCCCAAGCTTGTATAAAGTTTTGCTTTGCTTCTGTGTATTGCATATCTGAGACAAACCTACAATTAATTATTAAACTTTCAAAACTTATTGAAACTTTATGGTTCTGGTTGTTAATTAAATGATGTCAATTGAATTAGTCCATCGCGAAGATTAAACGCCAATCAGGTCAGTCTAGTCTTCTCGTACTTTTTACAGACAACGCTTGTCGTTCAAGTTTTCGTGACTAGAATAATCTATTTGATAATTTTTGCCATTGATATCCCCAAGATTGTTGGATAGCAATATAGGTGTAAATGTTTGGTTATCTTCTAATTAAGCTTTGGCTCAAAAACTCAAGATGCACCTTAGTGTCAACCACTTAGACCAAATATTTGTACTCTGTATAGTTCTAATTTTGTACGGACTTGAGCGCCTAAGCCTTGTCCCTAGTCACAAAGTACAGCACAATGCCTAGGAGAAATATACCAATGCTTACTCCACTTTCGAAGGGTTGTTGCACGGCTACAAAAATCAAAGTCCATAAGCTTACTATAATGAAAATCACTGGAGTGAATGGATAGCCCCAAGCCTTATAACCATCTGACTGGATCTTGACTTTAAAACGCATGACAAAAATACCTGCAACGGTGATGGTGGTGATAAAGATGAGCAAGAATGAGGTGTACAACAATACCTGCTCGAATGTGGAAGTATAGATAAACACTAGACTGAGCAGTGTAGAAAAAACATAAGCGTTGATCGGTATGCCTTTGGTATTGGTTTTAGCCAATAGCCGAAAGGCGGCCATGTCTTCTCCCAATTCTTTGCTGACTCGTGGGCCTAGAAAAACATAAGCGCTAACTGTGGACAGCAACAGTACAGATATTGCGATAGCAATGATCATTCCTCCCAGTTCCCCAAAAATGGCTTGGCCTGATAAAAAGCCTACTTCCAACTCCCCTGCCAACTTGGAAATCGGAACCGTGTATAGAAATATGTAATTGAGCAAAACATAAAGGATCATGACCAGCAATGTGCCTAAAAACAGAGATTTTGGAAGATCTCGCTTCGGTTCCTTCATTTCTCCAATGATGTAAACGGAGCTATTCCAACCCGTATAAGCATAGGATACATAGATTAAGGCCACAGCAAATGGAGGACTTGTTATCTCCGTCCAACTCTTGGTTGATGGTGTAAGAATGACTTCCTGAGGGATCGAAACGCCAAAACCAAGCAAAATAAAGATCAGAATCAGCCCCACTTTTAACAGTGACGTAATATTCTGAATTCGACTACCCAACTGAAGGGATTGTGCGTGAACGACACCAAACAAAAGAATAGTAACCGCTGCTACATGATTTTCTGATAAACCTGGAATGATAGTGCCTAAGTAAGAGGCAAGTGCAATGGCCGCTAAAGACGCTGGTGCTGCAAAGCCTACGGTGATCGAAACCCAGCCACCAACAAATCCTAAGGCAGGATGATACAACTCTCGAAGTAAATTGTATTCTCCACCTGAACGTTTGTAAACCGAACCCAGCTCAGCATAACATGCTGCTCCGCAAAAGGCAACCACTCCACCAATAAACCATAAGAAAAGAATGGCAAAGCCAGATTTGATATCAACTACCTGAAAACCTAAGGAGGTGAATACACCCGTTCCTATCATTGAAGAAATGACTAAGGAAGAAGCGGTCAAAATGCCTAGATTTTTTGTAACCATTTATGCAAGCTCGAATGCCACAAAAAAACTTGCTCCCCTACCTACTTCACTCTCCACCCAAATTCCTCCTTTCATTGCATCTACAAACTTCTTAACAATAGATAGTCCTAGTCCAGTGGAGTCTTCACCTGCGGTGGGTTCTGCGCTAAGCCGTTGATACTTTTGAAAAAGCCTAGCCTTATCTTCTTCATCAAGTCCAGGTCCTTCATCTCTTACTTCTATCAGAGCCTGACTCTGATCTATAGACAAGTTGATAAAGACATTCTTTTGTTCAGATGAAAATTTAATGGCATTGGAAAGTAAATTTTCTATAACCTGAGATACATAGGTAACATGTGCAATGATGTGTACATTTTCTGTAATGTCCCGAACCAGTTGAACATTTTTTGTTTTCGCTTGCTGATCAAACTGATCAATCACATCATTGATAATTTCAGTTAAATTTATACTGGATAAATCTAAGTCAGCCACACGTTGTTCGATGGATTCTACATTTAGAATCTCCGATATCATGTCTATTAGTTTCATCCCACTCGCTTGCACGATATCTAGAAACTTTATCTTTTCTTCCTCCTTTTCAGATGCTTTCAAGACACCTACAGCACCTATAATATTGGACAACGGGTTCTTGAGGTCATGAGCTACAATGCCAATCAAACTGTTTTTTTCAGCATTCAAATTGCTAAGGGATGCATTCCGATCCTGGATTTCTGCATTCAGCAATTGCAGTTCAAGATTGGCATGTTTCTTCAATCGGTAATATCTATACAAAATGATCAAAACACCAACAAGAAGTACCATACCAACGATGCTTGCATTTTGAGTATTTCGTTGCTTTTCTATTTGTTGATCTAGGGTCATTCGAGCTCTCTCATTAGCATAATTTATTGAAGCTCTTTCTTTCTGAAAATTGTATTCCGCTTCGAGAAGCGTCAACTGTTTAATCTGTTCACTATTTAAAGTACTGTCTTTCATGGTATTAAAAAGTACATAATAGTCAAGGGCTTTTTGATAGTCACCCATTTGTTTTGCCGACTGAAAGAGCAGTTCGGAGCTGTTCATAATATTATCAATATGACCAGTCTTTTGAGCCATTACTAATGCTTGAGACAAGTATTGCTGGGCTCGAGCATGATTGCTATCTTGGAGGTAAATTTTTCCAAGGCCGATAAGTGGGTCCGTTATGTCTGTATTGGCTTTGCATTCCTCAAAAAAAGCCTTTGACTTAGAATAATAATCAAAGGCTTTTTTATACAGCTTGTCTGAGTAGTAGATATCTCCAATACTATGATGCACTTTACCCATGCCATAAATGTCATTGATCAGCTCGGTAATTTCTTTTGTTTTGAGATAATGAAATAGCGCCTGCTCACCATTTCCCTTCAACTGATACATGTGTCCAATATTAAAATTGGATATAGCCATACCCAGACTATCCAAACTCTCTTCACTTATTTTTAACGACTTCCAATGGCTTTCCAATGATTTATCATACTCTTTTTGATCTTTATAAACTATAGCAATGTTGTTGTATACCATAGCCATCCCTGGCCGATCATTTAATTTTTCTAGAATTTCCAGATTGAGTAAATGATAATGCAATGCATTGACATAATCACCCTGCAATTCATAGACAAGGCCAAGACCATTATATCCTTTGGTTAACCCGATAGTATAATTGATGGAATCAGACTGAGCAATTACATCATTAAATAGTTTGACTGCTTGAGTATAGTCCCCAGTACGATCAGCTGCATAACCAATTTCATATAGCGCGTCGATTTTACCCTTAGGGTATTTGAATAATTCAGCCTTCTGGATAGCTATCTGAGCATACCAATTAGTAGAATCGGCATTTATTTGTCTGTACTCTCTGGCGATCGCGACATACGTATTTATCCGTTCTTTCTGATTGCCGGATTCTACTCGTGTAAATAGCGAATCAAGGGTTCTGGGATTTTGAGCGAAAAGCCGTAAAGTACTTATTAAACAAACCGATAGAATGAAATATATCTTCATAAAGTTTCAAGGCACATAATAAATTAAATTAATCAATTGACCGGGTAGTCATGGCATCAATTAAGAATTATTTATTCAAATGCTGTGTTACCTATCGTTCAACAAGACTTTAACGACGACTCCTTTACAAGCAAGTAGTGCAGAGCAAACGCCTTATCGTTTATCAGAAATTATAATAAACTTGATTCCTTCTTTTCGCCACTCTGTTCCCTTTAAAAAGGCGATACCTGAATAGCCTCCTCTTTTAGTGCGATCCTCAAAGATTCCAGAAGTTCGAAGCAAATTAACCTCAATTGATTTTGGGAAAGTCCTTGTAGAATGTTGAAATAGAAAAGAGGACGTGGAATTGGGATCTCATATGATTTAGTTGGTTTTTAATCTATTATCCTTTTTTTCCTCAATTCTTTTTGCCTTGTACTTTTCTTTATTTTTTTTTATTTTTTTCTTTCCCTTTTTCTCCATCATTTTCTTCTTCTTCTTCTTCGCCTCCACCCTCTCCTTCACTTTCTTCTTCCTCACTTTCTTCTTCCTCGCTTTCTTCTCCATCTCCTCCTTCGTCTCCATTTCCATCACTCTCATTATCTCCAGCATCATCGGTAGTTACCGCGGCAGGGGTTGTTGGCGGGGGTGCTGAACTCGTTGGAGCTACTTTCTGACTTTTTTTCCTGAATGGGATGTTGTATGAGAGCGAGAAAAAGTAACCTGTGTCAAATCTTTTGGTTGTGATGTTTGTGACGTCCTGATAGATATTGGGGTCTTCGAATTCACCTTTCAATCTTGTGACTTGTCCAAAAGCCGCACCATAGCTTAAGGCAATTCGTTCTTTTCTGCCAATTAAGACACTCCCACCAACTAAATATCGAGCCTGAGGATTGTCTTTAAATGTGAATCCTGCACCAAGTGAGAATGCCAGATTCAAGGATTTGCCCCATCTAGAATAAAAATGTACTAAACCCGCTAGTCCTGGATCACCCGTTGACGTATTTTGACGAACAATCCTATTTCCACTTTGATAAGAAATCGAACCATCTGGAGCTATAGAGCGAACAGAATCCTGTACGGTACTGAATATATGGTCGGTCAGCGAACTATAAAACAATCCGCTGCTGCCATCAATTTTAAAACCACCAAATATGGGAATGGAAACTTTTTCGTCGCTGAGATAAATGCCAGCAGAACTATCTTTTGGAAGAATATTTAAGGAAAATTCAATTTCATCATAATTCTTTACCTGAGGCACATTGTATTGAAGGTCATGACTTTTTTTGTCAAGTGCATAATAGAGAGTAAGAAATTCCTTTATTTGATTTCCCTCTTCGCTTTTTTCCTTATCCTCAGGCCCACTGAATTTCTCTTTAAATGTTGCCTGTAAACATGAAACTATTCCTAAATTTTTTGTGTCACATTTCGGGCATACTTCTTTGAACGATTCATCCAGTTTTTCTTTGATTTCTTTGTTCCATTTGTTGAATTGATCAACAGTCATGCAATCAGGTAAACCCTCATAATAACTCGTGAGTTGACCTGTCTTATTGTAAAGCCATAGTTGAATACTTAATTCACATCCCGAGGAGTTTTCTAGTTTAATCGCATCTGGGCTTAATGCTTTTTCAAAAAAAGCTGGTAACTCTTCACTCTCTGATGCATAATTGCGAGTGACGGTGGTTAAGTAGTTTCTATAATTGATGGTTGAAAGTTTAAAGACAAGTGGATCGTTCACGAATACCCTGGTACCTTTCTGATATATATCTTGCTTGCTAATTCCACGTTTATTGCCCGATTTAGATTTGAAATTTTTTCCTTTAAGTGGGAAAAAATTCATTCCAGGATAATAGTTATAATAAAAGCGATTGCAACACACGTTGTACTCTATTACCTTGGATTCGCGACCTGTATGGTGTGTATTGAGGCAATTAGTGCCATCTAATTCTAAATATTCTTTCGGAAGTATATTCTTGCCATAATCATGTGGGGGCTCAATATTGTCATTTACTTGTGGGTTTGCAGGGGCATCATCTTCTTGATTTGGGTTTGGGTTCGAGTCTGAGTCTGCAGTGATAGAAGCTTTTGACGTTAGTACATTGAGCTTTCTTTCAGATTCTCCACCTTCCGACTTAACAGTCAGAGTCATTTTTTTCACGCCACCTAGCCATGGGCTTATATCTACTTTGCAATCAGATCCAACTTCTATTTTGTCAATGGCATTCGCATGAAATACTGAAAGTTTATTGCAGTCACAATTTTCACCTATAAACGTGAAAGATTTTTTATCCTTTGCTACCACATTAGCACCTGAGACGAATCTGCAATCAATTTCACCCACCTTTTGCTCCTGAGCAATGCCCTGGACATAGATAATAAGTGCAATGGCTATACTGTATATTTTTTTCATATCGATTAATTGTTAGGTGATACTCTGAGGTTATTTACTACATACTGAAAATTCTGTATGAGCGTATGCTGCTTGTCACTTCCGATAACAATTCCAACTAATTTTCCATCTGCTGTGATAACAGCGGAACCTGAATCCCCAGGAGAGGTAACTTTTTCAATCGCAATCAACTCTTCAAATTCATTGCGGAAGTTGAGCTCGTTCACTTCATGTTCGGTCGAAACAAGCTTAATCTTTGAGTCTTTTTTTCCACCTGGTGTAATTACAATTACTTTAGTCTCCAGGTTGCCTGAACCAAGCTGAACAATCTCATTACTTTTAATATCCGGATGACTTTCCATATTGTCTGGACTGGTGATCTCAACTAATGCAGCATCGATGAACGTATTCATCATACCTTCCTCTGCTTTACCAATTAAAGTACCTTTCATATCAAATACATCAGGATTTTGTGGTGTACCTGCCGACTCTTTTATTCCATTCACAAAAAGTTCTCTATTATAGATTACATGATAGCAGGAAATAAAAAAGTGCTTGAATGTGTTGTCATCAATCTTCCTTTGGACTCTTATACTGCAAGTGCCCTTCTCCTCATCGCCAGATCCTCTTTTTCTTCTGTAGATATGGTCTCCGGGTTTTAATGAATTGAACTGAAAACCGCCGGCAGTATATACATCTGTAGGTATTTTGTAATTCTCAAACGGAATATATTGAGGAATGACTGATGTGACATCTTCATTCTTCTTATTCACTCCAAACCTTAAGGTGAGACCAGTCGTATCCGTCTTGCCACTTGTAACATTTCTGCCAATGGCTACACTTTTTATTCCCGAATATTGATGCTTCCATTTTTTGCTATCCCTTGCGATTGCTCTCTTGAGAATATCTTCCTGTTCTGATTCTGGTAAGTCCGTGGAATGCTTAGCAGCTGAACTTGATGAATCTCCAATTTTTTTCTTAGTGTCCTTTATAGCCCAAACAATGCCGAGCAAATCATGCCAAAATTTCGAACCAAGACTTAAGAAAATCGCAGTGAAAACCCAACCAAAAATGGTATACCATTTAAAATAATCTGTCCTTTCCCAACCAATGTTTTTATCAATAGTGCCTAAATTATTTATCACCTGAATAAGGTCTACATTCAGTGATGCGGCGATAATAAATCCTGAAAATATATTGATAATTAATACAGCTTTCTCACGATGTTTTTCTTTGTCCTTATGTTCTCCTTTGAGTCGTAGATTCCCGAAACTCAATCCAATAAATTTCTTTTCATGAAGCTGTAACTTGAGGAAATTCGCAAGTCTTTCTGAAACCAGACTTAACATAAACAATAAGCTGAAAATTAGGATCAATTGGTCTTCCATTGGAGGTGTTGATTGAATCATTGCTTGGCAACATGGATTTGGATGCACGCCTGAATTGGGCTCGGTGTTAAGTTGCCTGAAAATATTAAACTATCAGTTTCATCCGAAGCTTTTGTTGTGGCTACCCAACTTAACGTCTCCGAACCAGTTAAATCCAAAATTGCAGTTCCATTTATCCCATCCAAGCAGTTCTGAGGAACAATTGCTATTGGACCATCAAGCATAAGATTGGTTAATCCCTGGTCAAATCGAAGAGTAATTGGATACTGGAGGCTATCTGTATTAAGTCCATAGAAAATAACACTACTATAGTGGCATGTATCTGCCGAATCAGATACAGCATTGATATTGTAATTGATGGCTAATGGATCTGTACATCCATTATCGGATAAATCCTGGAATTTTGCTTCATCACATGCAGATAAAAAGACAACAAATGAAATGAGAAGTAGATAGGTTGTTGGCATAGTTTTATTTTTATCTAAAGCTAGGCTATTTCTCTGTTATCGAAATACCCAATTTCAGGTATTTTCCATATGTCAGAAGGGTTCTTGAAAAGAATATGCTTTTTTTTTTAACAGAGCCGCATTTTTGCGACTTAAACTCTCCAGCTCTTTGAGCCAAAAAATGTCAAAAGTGTTTGGTGATTGGGGTACTCATCAAAGATGCGCACTCGGGTCATGATTCCATTGTCTTGAATTTTCTTGATTTCATCCATCAATAGATTCCAACCATCAAGAAAGGAAAATTCGATTTTCTTAGCGTCATCATTCAACACCATCGTGCCTCCATAATGGTATTCAATGTTGCTATTAAATAATTTAAACCCCTGTTTTACAAACCATGAAGAACGTTCCGTTGTGTAATAGGCTCCCCAACTAGAGATTATATAAATTTAGGAAAATTAAAAACACGACATTAACTAAGATGCCAAATCCTTTACTTTTTGTTGAATGCTTAAACCACACTTCAACGAGATAATTCAGGAATTGTGTACTTGCTCTAAATTGTTGGGATAAATATTTATTTTTTGATTGTCCAGTTTGTTGCAAACATCGATCAAGCGTTCAATCTTAATCTTAGCATTTACTGTCTGACCTGAAACAGATAATGAATCAAAATCTACCTCAACATCGTCCGGATTTATCAATTTCAATGATTCGGTAAATTGGCTTTTCAATTTTTCCCTTCTTAGTGCTCGTGAGCCGTCATGAAATTGAACTTGGCTACCGAGTGCTACATTAATAGCTTTTTCTCCAGACCCCAGTTTATCTGTAAACCCTTTTTCCGAAAGCTCTTTAGCAATATTCAATAAGCTTTTGCCATCCATAATACTTTTCTCTTCACTTACCTTCATAAATTTAACGAAATTATCTCACTTTAGATAACGTCAAACGCCCTCTACCTATTACATTTCTTCCTTTTCCACGCATTGCTATGATGCCATCCTGATATAACTGCTGCTTCACGGCATATGGAGTCACCTTCATATTTGAGGCTCTCATTTTCTCAATAATAAGCGCGCATGCCGCCGAAACCATAGGAGTAGCCATAGAGGTACCATCTTTGCGGTCAAATAGTAGAGACCTTGGAGGCTTGGCCATCAGTTGCCCTCTTGCATTGCGAGGTACGGGTATAGTAGAAGTAATATTGACACCTGGTGCTACCAAATCGGGCTTAGTGGTGTGGTAACTTGTAGTACCTTGACTGCTGAAGGCGGCAGGGTGAAATGACCTCTTGTGAATGGCTCCAACAGTAATTGCTTCTCTTGCCTGACCAGGACACCCGAGTTCTGTATCAAATGTATTTCCACTCCCCTGGTTTCTTAAGGCTTCGGCTCTCATATGATCATTGCCGGCTGCCACCACAACTACTGTATTGTCAAGTAAGACGGCGTTGTCAACTGCCACACAAAGTGGGCAATGGCCATTATCGCACATCCAGCCATGGCCATTGGAGGACCACTTTGGTAAATGATTGAAACCCAAGCTCATGGACAATATATCTGCTCCAAAATCAAGCGCCTTATCTATACCTTGTACTACGTTGGTATGGCTGCCACGCCCATCAGACCTTAAGACTTTGATATTGTATAAATCAACTCCTGGGGCAATCCCTGGAAATATTGAATCCGTACTTGCAATCGAGCCTGCACAATGCGTTCCATGGTCTCCAGGAATAGATACTGGCTCACCTACTGTACTTACTGATCTTTTCACGTTCAAAAATGGATGTTTGGTATCAATTCCACTATCCAATACAGCTACAGAAACTCCACTGCCATCACTACTCTTCCCATGATTGACATGAAATTCAGGCAAACCTACATCTGAAATGGCATCATCCATTTGGGTAAGTTGCAAGGTAGGGTCAAGTTCTATTCGTTCAATCACTTGATTATTGATCAAGGCCTGGATTTGACCAGGTAACCCATAATACCGAATGGAATTGGCACTGATCAAAGCCTTGGGTTGCTGTTCCTTGGGCACATCAGTCTTTATTTGATCAATGTGCTCAAAAACCGGTTTTAATGCTCTATTTATTCTCCTTTTATAGCTACTCCAACTCTCAGCTTTATGTGGCTGATGAGTAGCAATTTTAAGTATTACAGGGATATGATTGCCTGTAGATTCGGAAATAGCCCCTCCTACTTTTGTAAGCTCACTTTGAAGTATATTTCGATCACCTGACTCCAACATTTCAAAAGTTTGCTGGAGTAGGTGTCCGATTTTTTTTGGTTGCTTCATTGTCATGTTTTTCATTCCTTTTGAATGTAATTTAACTAGTGACATATTGAATTGTTATCTAGGGTTTGATAAAGCCAACAGTGATAGTGAAGATTGGAAGTATGAACTGTCCGTATATAGGATCATACCAATCCAGAAAAAGAAAAGGACCACCCAAAGTGAAAACCCAAACCACAAAACATAATACGGACACCACCAGCTGAATAGGTTTATCAACCTTCATGGCTAATTTGAGGTAAACCACACATAGGATGGCACAAATTGCCATAAAGGCCCAATGCCATGATGCGTTAAATTTGTCTGCATTTTCAGTAAGCACACTGGTGCCTGTAATCCACAAAGCGATAATCTCACCTGGAATATATTTGAGAAGTCTGTCTTTGTATTTATCCGGATCTGGTTGAAGTGTTGGAGATGCCATGGTAGCAGTAGCTGCAGGCGGGCTCGCATTAATAATTTGTCTTGACATTGTTAAATCGTTTTATGGTTAAAAAATTCATGAAATAGGAATAGGCAGCTCCTGAATACCGTCTTGATCAACGATGGTAATTTTTTGAAGCTGCGATGGGAAATTGCCTATAAATTCTCTGATGATTCTTCCTTCTGATTGACCCGTTTCTTCTTTTGACTCTACAGATAAATGATAAATATAAGAGTCGCTTCCCTCGTATTGTCTTTCCCACCAACATTCAGCACCTTGATCAATTTCAATTTTGGCAAAAAGTTTAACCGTCGAACCGTCTTTTCTGATTTGGTAATCACCTTTAGTTAAGCTTAATCGACCACAGCCTTCATCAATCCATCTTCTATACAAATCAATCCATTCTTCAGGCCAGGGTCCTGCATTGTTGTTAGGTGGCATTTGATCTGGGCCATTGCTTGTCAAATGATCTAAGATGGCATTGATTACATGCATTTTGGGTTGACCATTCCTTTCATAAAAGGAATCGGGGTTCCATAAATCAAAATGCCACAGCATGTGATCTCTGTCAATCGCCCTAAATAAGGGCTTAATGTGTAATTCAAAAAGTACTTTTCTATGCATGACTTTAAGTTAAAATGACTAATTCCGCTGAGGTCAGTATTTCGGACTCAGTTCGTTTTGTTATAGCGGAGGTCTTAGCGTCTTTTGTGACCGCAGAATCGAATCCTGTTACAGTCACTTTGTATTTTTTTCCCGGTGATTGTGCTGATAGTCGAACTATTTCTTGGGTCAGATCGATGGAAATATCGGTTTTCATGCCCTTCATTTGCGGCATAGAAAAAATAGCAAAATGGTCAACTAAATATCGCTCTCTAAAGAGTTCATCACCTTTTTCATAGTCAACCTCTTCTGGGTGAAGAAAAACAAAGCCAGTCAAATTCACGGTATCCGATATCACTACATCTTTCATGACAAAAGGCGTGGCTTTGAAGGTGGTCGGTATATCAAAAGAATATATTGAGATGGTTTCAGCTTCGTAGCTACCAGCTAATTCTGCCACATGAGGATATTTCTGCGCATAAGAACCTGAGGTCTGCTGTCGGAGATTTATATTTTTTTCATCTATCGCTGACGCAATAACTGGCGGTTGCATATCTGGGTGGTCATAGATGTATCCAAGTCTAGTCGTATCCAGCACCTCACCCAATGTTATACTTTCAGGCATGTTTTTGAGTGATCTGCCTTGATCAGATATTGTGTTTGCGCCATATTTTTTAAGCCATAACTCAAAAATCAAGTCCTGGTAGGCATGAAATGACCAAAAAATCGGGTCAAATGCCGCAGTCACTGAACTGCTCATAGCACCCCCTATGTATAAGTCATGCATCAAATTATGCTGAGGAGTCTCTATTGCACCAAATCCACCCAGCGGTCTCTGCAATCCCCCAAAACCATTGGATGATCCTCCGGTTAGTATATTGCTTGAGCTCCATTTTGGATTTTTACTAATGACATTGGTCACCTCATCGACATATGGATAAAACGGTTTAGATATTGATGTAGTATTTCGGTTCGTATTCACCCATTTTTGTTGAAAATCATCATACATCTGGGACAAAATATCCCCGCCTTTTTCGAACGCGGCCGGATATCGCTTTCCACTTTTTGGTAACTTGGTATAGTCATAATATGGGATAGTTACACCAGGAACTTCGGCTTGAAGTGCTTTTTCAAAGTAGTGCAACAACGCTCTGTGCCATGGAAAAAACAGATCATTGTTATGTTCGCAACGTTTAACCGCCGAATTATGAATATTGGCGTAGAAAACATAATCATTTCCGCCGTTTTTGTCTTTTAATTTCGTCAGTGCGTCGATGTAATCTGAAGGATCAATTTCGTCTATACTCTTACGTTGTAATACACCTTGATTTTCTTTTGAGTGAACTGCAAAAGGTGTTGATATTGCTAAGGTGGTAGCTCCGGCTGTCAAAGCTGTTGATTTAATAAAGTCTCTTCTTTTCATAGCGTGCTAGGTTTAATTGGTTGTATTTATGATGATGGTTCTTCTACAATTCGTACTAGTTGCATCATACCCTGGTCCTCATGATCCAAAATGTGGCAGTGCAGCACAAAATCTCCAGTAAAATCTTCGTACCTGGATCTGATGGTGACTTTTTCCCCAACTTTGACCATGTAAGTATCTTTCCAAATAGGTGGATCAAATTCTGTAATACGACCATTTCTGTGTTCGATAGAATGAACTTCAAAACTGTTGACATGTATGTGATAAGGGTGGTTTGCCAATCCAGATGTTAATGTCCATGTATTGGCTTCTCCCAATTTCAATTTTCTAGGAGGACTACTCATATCGAATGGTTTTCCATCAATAGTAAAGCAGATGGGTATTTGACTTACATCAATATTGAAATGAACAGTTTGTAATTCATTACCTTCTACTTCGCTATCTTTGATTGGTTCGAACGGTTTGTACATTGCAAGTGCACCTTCATTAGGCAGATTCATGTCTTTTTTCTCCGATGAGATAATTACAATAGCAATTATTTTAGGAGATTCTAATTCTGCTTGAAGGCCAGATATAGCATCAGACTCTAAGTCAATCAGAAACAAAGTATCAGCTTCTGCAACCTCATTTGCCTTAATAAGAACATCCGACCTATAACCTGGTTGCAGTTCAATGCTGTTTTTGCGATTCATAGTTCCTAAAGCAATACCATCCATTGCAATCTCATTAAGGTTATGCTCTTCTAAATGTATATCAATTGTCTCTCGAACTCCTGCATGAATAAATCTCCAACGCTGAACTTCACCTGATTTCATTCTAATAATCGGATAAGTTTGACCATTAACCATAGTTCTCCAACCATTTTGTCTAACTCCTCTCTCCCAGGACCCAGGCCCGAAGGAGTTCTTGAAATCTTCAACTCCATAAAAGCCGTTCTCATCTTCGGTATAAGGAATCTGTTGCAGAATAAAGATTTTTTCCTCAGCATCTTTGATTTGCTGAAGAGTGTCCATCCCTCCTTCCACAATCAAAGCGCCGGCCATTCCAGATGAAACCTGAATGGCAGTGGAGCCATGTACATGGCCATGATACCAAAATGTGCCCTGAGGGTGATTGCCTGGAATTTGAATATGATTCTGAAACTCACAAGATGGCATGATATGCACAAGCACATTATCACTACTATCACTTGGACTTACGTGCAAACCATGGGTGTGAAGGTTCGTTGTATTAAACACCTTATTGTTAACTTGATCACAAGGATCTACACTGGAGTGATGCATGGTGTTCATTGGATCACAAGGTGAATCGTGCATCCCTGTACTAGGTAAATTATTGATTACTTTGACCCGAAGAAGATCTGATTGCTTTATTCTCATGGTCGGCCCTACCAAAGAGCTTTCATAATTTCGAAGATTAACAGAGATACTTGATTTTTTGTTGATGTTCCATATTTTTTGAGTCGTGTAAGCAACCTCCAACTTTGTATCTAACAAACCATTAAATGATTTTCGCTCAGCAGGATTACGGAATGGCTGGTAGGCTCTACTTGAATTCGCCTCAGAGGAAAGCATCATGTTTCCTTGATCTTTCGCTGACTGATCTATACTTCTAAATTCTTCGAGTATCCTTTTCTTCTGATTTTGAATACTCATGAATTCAATATCCTCCTTTCCGCTGTTCTTGGGATCATCACTGCAATTGGCAAAGAAAAGAATCATAAAGGCCACGGTTAAGAAAGTAATATTCGTTTTCATAGTGCATTATTAATTTGAATACTTGACGAAATCGGTTTGAATATTTTCCTCGATGCTAACTTTACTTTCTTCAAAAAAGAGCTTACTTGACTAATGATGATGGCTTTGATTATACTCGCTCCGTCAAACGTGTACTGATACACTGACCCTAATGGGTTTGATAAGCATGTACCTCTATGATTCTTCTTTTGAGAAAGTAGCCTCTTGAAAATCAGACTTAAGAAATTCCTGTTCTGTGAGTGTCTAGTAAACCCAAGGCTTGTCAAGTAATATGAAAGGTATTCCATAAGGTTAGGTAAAAGGTTACCTCAATATCCAGCTTTTCAACCCAAAATCCAATACTTATTTTCAGGTATTTTGCCACCCTAACGCATGCTGTGCTGGTCTTTATCATCTATTTGCACACAGGCTTTGAAGGTCATTTTGAAAAAAAGACTAAACAACTTGCAATTGGAGTAACAGAATTTAAATCAATAGGAAAAGTGGTATCAAAGCAATTCAACAATTATTGCAAACTTCTATTTTATTTCACCCGTCCAAACTTATGTTTATTAGACACACTTAATCAGCTTTTAAAGTCTCTATAATTTAATCATTCAGATTACAGAATTTAGAATTAACAATTTGACGCACTTTTATCCTGTCAAATCCATGTAATAATTATGTTAAACGCCTTATTCAGTCCAAGAGGCCTGCGAGATGTCAAGTTCAGCTACTTTCACGGCCAATTCAATCATACTTGACAGGTCAAATCCTGGGTTAGCCAATTTCTCAAAATAGTTCTTGGTTTCCTCATGATAAAACTGTTTTTGACTCCTGAATTCCCTTCATTAAAGCTGACCTAAAGGAAGTTACCAACGCCTGTTCACTAGCATCCAGGGCCATAATGTTCATTTTCTATTCGGAAAAGGATATTGGACAAATCTGTTAATTGAATTGTTCTTTTTATTTTCCCGTCTCAGGTAAATGGAAGAGTATAGGTTTCTACAGATTTTAAGGGTCTTAACTATTTTGTGTCAAATCGGCTTTTACCGTTAAAGGCATATTTGATAGTACTAAAGGAGGTGATTTCAGCTCCTTTACCTTCTACCTTCCGGAAGCCTCCTGCTAATTCAAACCATGTGCCTTTGGCCACTTTCATCTCCCAGCCTAGGGTGCCACGGTAAACTTTGATGTCGTCCATCATCGTAGGCATACCATCAATCTGGTCGCGATTCTTAGATTTACTAAACAAGTATTCGGCAGATATCCTTCGCTCGCTGTTACCAAGCAATATTCGGGAACCAATCGAAAAGTAAGATTCTTCCACTTTTGAATCATCGTAAGACTTTCTCCATAAGGTTTGAAGAATAGCCTGTCCCTTTATCTTATCAGATGGGCTGAACTGTAACGGCCAGCTCAACCCTCCAAAAGCTGTAAATACATCTTTGGAGAGGTTACTCCAGGTTGTATCAGCAGAATTCCAAGCTGTACCCATCGCAATATGAGCTGCTTTTGCGTTCCATTGTTCAGCCAGCCACTTTTCTTTAAACTCCTTAACCTTTTTACTGTAGGATTCAATCAGCGCATCGCGGTCCACATAACTCATAACAATTCGATTATAAGCTACAATGAGTTCTTTTAGCTCCTCTTTTTCATTTGAACTTAAGGTAATGGAATACTTGCTACTCAAAGAATCCTGGATATCAACGAGTGTGGCATTATCGTTTAGTAATTTGCTTTGAGACCCTGGAGAAGAAAGGTGATTTTTAAGATACCCATCTATGATTACCATATCCTCCGGCTTGGTAACATTATATGATTTAAACAAATTATCCCTAAAAGAATCAACCGTGCTATTATAGCCTTGGGCTTTAATAACCACACTTGCAGGATCCAAATCTCCAACCAAACTCAAAATTTCCTTTTCCAGATTTTGGTTTTTCAACGGATCTGAATCGTCAAAAATCACCCAACGGAGGCCAAGCCCTACATGACTACCTACCGAATCGTTGGCTGTAGCAAAATTGAATTGTAACCCCTGAAGTGGTTTTCTATATTGATCCAAATTCGATGATGCATTAACATCCTTTTTTATCAAAAGCCAGGGACTGAATTCAACAGCAACACCCGGTGTAATGGTGTTGAAGGGTACTAATTCCTTTAATTGAACGGCTAGTTTGTTGATATTCCCCGGACGGGAAATCTTATCTTCCTCGATACCCAGCAAAGAAAAACTTGAAATATCGGGTATGGCAAAATCAACATATAAGTCTTCAATCTTAATATCTTCACCTTGGCTGAATGCACTAAAATTAATACCAAACAGCACCACTAAAACAACGGTCTTTTTCATGGTCTGTCAGATTAATCGTGCATTACCTGGCTTCTCCACAATTCCATTGACATCGAGCTCTCCCGAGTCCTTCCATACGTCAATTTCAATATCTTTTTGCAACCATTGAATTTTCAATTCATACTCTTGCTTCTCCTCACCAGTATTGACCAGTACAAAATCCCAATTGTTGTTATCCAAAAACAAGTCTTCGGGCGATCCCAATAGGTATTTAAATTCGTTTTTGTCGGTTTGAGAGCTTTTCTCAGAAAATGGTTTGTCATTATCAGTGGTTGCAAAGGCAAATTTCCATCCAACAAGCCCGCTAATATTGATTTTGATGGAGACATCTCCTTTGTCTCTATCCATCTTTATATCTTTCATTTGACACTAAGGTTAGGTTAAAAATTCATTTATTATTTTATCAAACAATAACCGCCACACTCTCTTAAACTGAGAACGTTTTCGACTATATAAATATTTATAAGGAGAGACGGTACCATTGACAAATATTTCATAACTGTGATCGTTCACAACCATCAAAATACCGCAAGATGAATTTAGATAATATAATCTATATATCAAACACTTATTTGCTTAAGAGGCAGGTGGCAATAATTAGTACAAATGGGAGTCGCCGGCCAAGAATGGAAAAGGTATGTCAACAAAGAAAGATGCCGTCTTTGCAGGCAATATGTTTTTAACAAGCTTGAGTTTTGAATTTGATAATAAAGCTACCTTTCATAATAATGAAGAGTAGCTTTATTTTTTTAAACATTTGACATTGACCATGTTTGGCTGCCTAATATTGATTAATGATCAGTTTCTGATGATCTATTAATAGCTTCTTTACCATTGTAAACCAATCTGGTCGTCCATGGAATTGGGTTCCGCAGGGCATAGTGAGCCATGCATCCATTTTCCGCTTCGTTGAGTAAGTCTTTGATGTTTTCCTCGGGCTCAGGGCTGTCGATGATCACATGCGTTTCCACTATATCGCATCCACCATTGGTCATATAACCATGATCACGCATATGGCCCAGATTGGTCCTGAATACAATTCGCTGTTCTAACTTCAAACTGTCCACCTGTATCTTGCGGGCCGTCAGGATATCTGTCAAGTGAGTCATCAGACAAAACCCGATGCCTGCAGAAAAGAATGCCAGTGGCGGTGGAGCCGTGTCCTCTCCCACTGGTGGTTGTTCATCACAGTATAATTTGACTGGGCTAAACCCAGGTATGTTTACAGAGACCACTCCGGTTTTACTCTGCTTCGTACCAGCTTCAGCACTAAGATTTACTTCAAACCGATAAGGTTCTGGATGACGAGCCTTAGAAAATTTGGTGGACTCATATTGTGTCTTTGCAGGCTGCTCAGCACTCAACTCGCCTACATGATAAAATTTCTCTTCTGACATATTTTACTAATTAATGATCATCAAATATGGTAGTTTTGAACAAAATATACACTACATATTCTAGTGTTCGGTATAAATTAAGATTATATGAATAATAATCCTACATCACATAGAATTATACTATTATTTTCAAAGTTTTTTTGTAAAAAAATACTTTGAAAATTAAAAAACACCCCAATAGCAAATATTAATTACGACTAAAGCATACCGTGTATTGTAAGCAGTAACTAGAGGTCGTGCCATTCGTTGTTGTATCAGGACTAATATTGTGAATGAAAATTTAGGCTTTCGTAGGATACCTATTTCTGGGACGATATGTACTTAGTCAGCCTTAACTCTACCTTTTTTAGAAGAAATTAGCTTTCGCCTTTCTTTAAAATTCAAAACCATATTTTTGATTTTAGGTGCCTTAAGCTAATACCTATCTGGCAAACTCATATATTCAGTCAAGTTGAGCTACGTTCGCGCTACTTTGAGCAACGGATTGACGATTTGGAATAATCGTTACTCAAGGCCTAATTGCCTCCTTGGTCAGCAGGTCATTCAACTTTTTTATAATATCGTCCAATTCGTAAGCAGACCTTGAAATGTTTTCAGAAAGCATTTCACGATCATCATCAGTGGTACTTTCTTCATTCCAAAGATTGATTAAAGCCATCAGTCTGGACAAAGGAGCTCGTACGAGAGTTGGAGAATGCATAATACCTGAGCTTCTTGTTTTGTGTCTCAATCTCCTCAGTACGCTCTTCTACTCGGGTCTCAAGTGATTCATTAATCAATTTGATTTTTTCATTAATTTCTGCAATCTGATCAGCTTGTGCCTGGATCGTTCGGTTTTTTTCTACCAGGGCCTGATTGTTAGCATCTACCATAACCTTCTGATTCTCGATAATCTTCTTTTGCTCAGTCATTACACGGAATCTGTTGTACAATACAAAGAGCAACAAAGCGAGTAATAGGATGCCTCCAATTAATAGGCAGGTTAAAACTTGCTTGCTTTCGTTTTTGGCTACCTCCAAGGCTACCAATGCTTCTTGTTCCTGAAGTGCGCGAGCACTTTTAATACTTATCTGCAAACATCTTCTTTTCGAAAATCTGTCAGTACAAATTCATAAAATGTAATCTTTTGAGTAGTATTTCATTATAAAGTGTGCGTCTATTCAAAATGAATTTATCTTCGTTCCAAAATGACATTAAGTAAATAGATTTCTAATATTCATGACGCTACTTCATACGGTCAAACCCGATAACATTCGTGTAATTGTTTTCATTCTGTTTACATGCTTTTCCTATTCAATGGCTCATGCTCAAGTGGATCAAACTGCTGTAGATGATTTTATACGAAACGTGGCCTACCAACAAAAAAAGCCATTAAAGGATGTAGAGGCTATTGTCAATCAGGCCAGTTTTCAATCAGACATCATTGAGAAAATGACTCGGCCGGCAGAAAAGACCATGACCTGGGAACGTTATCGGAACATTTTCATGAAACAAGAACGCATTGACGCTGGCGTTGACTTTTGGAAAGCAAACGAAAAGGTACTGAATGAAGTAAGCACCGAAACGGGAGTTAGCGTAGAAGCCATTATTGGCATTATAGGTGTTGAGACCTACTTTGGTGAGCGGATGGGAAACCATCTCGTACTTGATGCTTTGTACACGCTCGCCTTTGGCTACCCTAGAAGGTCTTCCTTCTTCAAAGCAGAACTGTCCAAGTTTCTAGAACTTTGTAATAATGAGGGGTTAGACCCATTAGCCATCAGAGGTTCCTATGCAGGAGCTATGGGTTACGGCCAATTCATGCCAAGCAGCTACTTGGCCTATGCCAAAAGTTATGATAGCGAAACCGGTGCGGATTTGATGAATGAAGTAAACGATGGTATAGCTAGTGTCGCCAATTATCTAAAAGTGCATAGATGGAATAAAGGAGGGTTGGTAGCCATTAAGGCCACTAAAGACCAAAACGCCGAAGCACTAGCCAAACAAAAAGTAAAGCCCTCTAAAACCGTTTCATATTATACACAGAAGGGATATGAATCTACTAATACCATTGATCCTAATACATTGGTTTCCCTTCAAAAAATGGAAATGGAAGATGGTACCCTAGAATATTGGTTCACTTTCAAGAACTTCTATGTGATTACCAGATACAACCATAGTCCACTCTATGCACTGGCTGTCTTTCAGTTAGGAGAAGCCATAAAGAAAGCAAGAGAAACGAAATAACTAATTTACTTACTACTTTCAGGAAACTGTACTTTGGCTTTGTAGCTAATAGTTCCCTCCCGATTAATCAGAGAAACGATGTAAACACCTTTGAGGGCAATAGACATATTCCATGTAGGTTTGGATACGATCTCATTCACTAACCGTTTACCCTGCAAGTCATGAATAGTTAATTTAGCTGGTAGTTCACTTTGTTTGATTCCCTGGATTTCTAACTCACGATTTGTGAATATAACTTGCACGACAGCGTTTGACTCCTCGACCGATAGTACTGGAGTACTTCCTGTGTTGCTCCAATCATATCCAACATCCTCCTGAGCTAATGGTTCATTGGTTGTAGTAGTGGTGGCCAATTCGTCGCAACCAATATCAGGAGAGCTATCCCGTGTTTGACCCTCAATATCCAATGTTAAGTAACTGATATCCAAAGACTCTGCATCCACAATCACACTTTCACTTGAAGCTTTCCTCAAACCGTCAGTCAATTCCAATCCAGGATCTGAGTTGATGATCCCATCATCGCTAAGTCCAACATTTCCCGTCATGTAGTTGGACTCGTAAGACATATTTATTGGAGTGTCTGTATAAGTTATTACTTGGCTTCCCGTAGTACTAATAGCTATATTGTTCGCAATAGTACAATCCAATGGTGGCAGCGTTCTTTCACTATCACTTCCCTCTCCGATAGCAAATGGCTCTTTACAAGACACGATAGTATTATTCACTACCTCGGCATTTTTAACCTGAAAATATCGATTCAACGGTGAGTCTGGAACCCCGTTCATCATACTTATAGCCGCTCTAAAACCATCACCTTCCAAGTCCTGAAAGTAATTGTTGTACACCTTATGACGTTCACCAATAATTCGAACACCACCTGATGATTTACCTTCTCCTCCAAAAAAGAAATTGCTATACACTTCGCAATCATCACCATGCCTTAGGGTCAGCATACCTTCACTGTTTCTAAAAGTGTTGTATCTGTAAATGTTAAAACCGGACTTATTGGAAATGATTTCAATTTCGCCATCACACGCTTCGAAAAGATTATACTCCACAATCGTCCTAGATTCTGTTAGGCTATTGGTACTTGTGCCTATACGAATAGTCTCTCCTCCATTTCTTCCTAGCTCAGGAATATTGGCAAAATAGTTATGGTCTATTTGGTGATGATTGGCTTCTCCTGTTAACCAAACCACCATAAGGGCACCTTCGTTATTTTTTCCTTCGAAATGACAATGATCTACTCGATTGTTGCTACCGTATATGGACACCCACTTGTACGCAATATTATCCGTGGCAGGATTAAAATCTAAAATCCGTATGTTGGTCAAACGACAATTTTGGGCCAATTCACTACTGCTCTTCTTGAATTGAATAATGTCATCACCGGATGAATTGCCATTCTGAAAATCAAGATCACTGACCACCAAATGCTCTCCATAGATTCTCAATCTGGAAGCTCCTGACAGTACTACTTCCCCTGGGGTTTGAGCTTTGAGCACCACTGGATTCTCAGATGTGCCACTTGCGAAAAAATCTAATTGAGCATCTTGCCAAATGCCATTTTGTAAGAAT
Organism: Reichenbachiella sp.; assembly: GCF_965233835.1. Classification (GTDB taxonomy): domain Bacteria; phylum Bacteroidota; class Bacteroidia; order Cytophagales; family Cyclobacteriaceae; genus Reichenbachiella. The sequence goes on along the minus strand of NZ_OZ247585.1, from coordinate 2,910,745 downwards.
ATGGTGTCGCCAGCGGTAGCACTTTCTACTGCAGTATTGAATTCAGTTACCGTCCTCACTACCACATTTTGGGCAGACAAATAGCTAAGTTTAAAAAGGACAAGGAATAATAGGAGTAGTTTATTCATGAAATGCTTATTTAAATCATTGAACATTAATTAAATCCTCCTACTATAATTACTTCGTAAGTTATATGAAATAATTATTTCACACTATTGAAGACCTTCATTATCTATTCAATAATTGCTATCGATTCAATCATATTAGATGGAATTTTGGTGCTGAGATAAACAATTTTAAAAATTTGTCAGTCAAATGATAAGATACTAGATCGATTGCTATTTCCATAGATTAGAAAAAAATAGCAAATTTTCTATTGATAATAACGTTATCACTGCAAAAAACTAAACATGGAAGAATTTAAACCCACAAGTATTGTATCCAGAGATTAATCTTTTATATAACTTTGATCCAAATATTTAATAGAATTATTATATTTTATAGGTACTCATCATAATATTATGTGCGATTTTTTTGAAACTCTCCGATCAACCAGCACCCTGATCAGAAAACAAAAAATTCAAATTTTCTGTACGGTTTTCTTCTTGACTTTGCTAATCAGCCTTGAATCAATCGCTCAAACAAATACTTGGGATGGAGATGCAGCTGATGGAAATTGGAATTCTCCAACCAATTGGTCACTGGATATTGTTCCTACGGTAGCACATGATGTAGTTATACCAGATGGAATTACTGGCACGATTACAATCAATACGGCCGGAATTTGCTCTTCATTTACAATGAATGCGGGTGTCAATAATAATACCGTAACCATAAGCACAGGCAACAGCCTTATCGTCTCCAATGAAGTAACAATTGGAGCCTCAACACAAAACTTTCGACAAAAAACACTAGCGGTAAACGATGGAACTCTTACGTGTAGTTCTATTTCTGTTGCTGCGGTTGGTGGGTTTGGTAGAACTTCAAGAGTTACGGCTTCTACAGGAATTATTAATGTAACTGGAAACATCACCATGGGCGGTGGTGGTTTCTTTTCTACTTCTGCTATACAGTTTACAGGAACTGGAATTTTAAACATTGGTGGCACGATGTCTGGCGGAGCATTTACTGCCTCAACCAGTACGGTGGAATATTACACTACAAATCAAACCATTACCGGATATACCTATAATAACCTTATTCTTTCAGGAAGTGGTGTCAAGGACATTACAGGCCTATCAACAGTAAATGGCAACTTAACGCTAGATGGCTCCGTTACCACCTCAGCAGGAACTTCCATAACCGTAGGCGGAGATTTTACACTTAATTCAGGTACTAGTTTTACAGCTAATTCATTTACACATTATGTGGGAGGAGATTGGCTAAACAATGGAGGTACCTTTAGCCACGCAGGTAGTACCATCAATTTGAATGGTGGAGCTCAAACTATTGGAGGAACAACTGCGACCAATTTTGACTATTTGGCGTTCAGCGGATCTAATACCAAGACTTTTGCATTCGCTACGACCATAGACGGAAACTTCTCTATAGACGATGGTGTGGTAGCAGATTTAGGCACTTTCACAGGTCATACAGCTGATGGCCTTACCCTTGGTGGAGTAAGTCAGGTAGCCGGCATTTGGGGTCATTCTAATGGTACTGGTGTTACCCAATCTAATGACACTTATTTTGCCAATAACACAGGTGTTATTACCACAGCATCGGCAGGAGCAAATATCTACTATAGCCGACAAACTGGAAACTGGAATGCTGCTACTACCTGGTCGACGATCACCTATGGGGATATTACTAACAATGGAACCTTCCCAGTTGCGGGCGATATTGTGAATATCGGGGGCGGAGATTTTGCCATTACAGTAAATGTGGCTTCTGCTTGTGAGTCCTTGGTGTTCGAAGAGGGTGCCGGAAATTCTCCAAGCATAAGTCTGAATGCCGGAATCTCATTGGATGTCTCTGAGGCCTTGAGAATGCCTCGACCTGCCGGAGGTGAAGATCATACCTTTGCGGTTGGAAGCGGCACACTAAATGCCGGTAGTATTCATTTTGATGGTGGCGGCTGGTTGGCTACCTATTCCCTTACCATCAGTACAGGTACGGTTACTGTAGCAGGAGATGTCACTTCTGACGGTTTGGTCCTCTCCTTTCCTACTATTACTTTTACCGGTGCCGGTTTATTGCAGGTCGGGGGAGACTTTCTTAATTCGAGCAACGGAAATTTGACACCCAGTAGCGGAACGGTAGAATATAATGGATCTTCTTCTCAAGTTATTGGGGATTTTAACTACAACAATTTAACACTTTCAGGAACGGGAGAAAAAACTGTGGCGGGTAGTTTGGATGTGGATGGAGATCTAACACTTGCTTCCGGATCTACTTTTACTGCTGGATCACACACCCACACGGTGGCAGGCGATTGGATAAATAACGGTGCGACTTTCAACAACGCTGGAAGTAATATTGATTTTGACAATACAGGTGCCCAAAGTATTGGAGGTAGTAACGCGACAAGCTTCAACAGGCTTAGTCTCTCTGGCTCGGGTACCAAAACCTTTGTGTTTTCAACCGCCATTGCAGGAAATTTCTCTATTGATGACACCGCTGTAGCTGCCCTTGGTACCTTCACCTCTCATACAGCCAATGGACTTAGCTTGGGCGGCACCAGCCAAGTAGCAGGTATATGGGGGCATTCTAACGGTACGGGGGTTACTCAATCAAATGATACTTATTTTGCCAATAACACGGGGGTTATTACTACATCTTCTGCAGGGGCGAATATTTATTTCACACGTCAAACAGGTAACTGGAACGCTGCGACCACCTGGTCTACCATCACTTATGGAGACGCTACAAACAATGGCACCTTCCCAGTAGCTGGCGATATAGTGAATGTTGGCGGCGGTGATTTTGCGATTACGGTGAATGTGGCTTCTGCATGTGAAAGCATTTTTTTTCAAGGCGGTACCGGAAATTCACCTACTGTGTCTATTAACACAGGTATAACCCTGGATGTATCGGCAGAAATTGATATGCCGGCCTCCCCTGTATTGTCGGGAGGTGTAAACACTCTGGCTGTGGGTGCAGGAACATTAAATGCAAATGAATTAGCATTTGCAACTATTGAATTTGGCGGAGCACCTACGCTTACTTTATCTACGGGAACGGTTGATATTGATGGAGACATCACAGCTACTGGAGAGGGTACAGCTACCTTCACTTTTACTGGAGCTGGCTTATTACAATTGGGTGGAGCTATCGTTGGCGCATCTCTTATAGATTTGACCTCTAGTACGGGTACAGTGGAGTACGATGGTACATCAGCTCAGACTATTGTTGACCTGGACTATTATAATCTAATTCTGAATAATTCATTTGGAGCTACTCCGGCATTTACCCTCAATGGTGATACTAATGTGTCCAATGCCCTAACTATGACTTCAGGAATTGTAGACATGAACGAATTCATATTTGCTTTAGGTACAAGCGCTGCCGCCTCTTCCTTGACTCGATCAGCCAGCACCACGACTAACTGGATGTATAATGGCACCTTTCGCAGGTTTTGGCCTGCAGCGACACCCGTGACTAGCAACTCTGGTAATTATTATGGATTGTTTGCATTAGGCACTGCCTCGGCATCTGCCTACCGTCCAGTTGAAATCAATAGCACTGTTGACCCAACGGGTACCGGATCATTTAGTGTGACTCATACGGATGCTTCATCCACTACTAACCTCAGTCCGGTGTTTGATGATGGAGGGACAAATATTGTTAGGAAACATGATGCATCTTTTGTAACTACAACTACAGCGACGGGAGGAACATACGACATCGATGTGACTATGACTGACTTGAATACTATGGGCAATTTGTCAGACATCCGTCTGGCATTAAGTAATGGCGCAACGACAGTAACTACAGTAGGCGCACATGCTGCAGCGACAGGATCTGCAGACAACCCAACTGCTAGCCGTACAGCTGTGACTTTAGCTAATTTGACTGGAGACTGGCGTGTAAGCACCACTGACCTAACTGCTACACCATTACCAGTTGATCTAATTTCATTTACTGGGCACTTGAATGAAGACCATATTAAGTTAGTTTGGTCTACTGCATCCGAAATAAACAATGACTATTTTGAATTGAAAAGATCTAAAGATGGTGAAAACTATCAAAGTATCGCCACCCTTTCTGGAAATGGGAGTACTAGCGAGAGCGTCGAGTACATTTTCAATGATAGAGAATATTTTGAAGGGATTAATTATTACCGCTTGAAACAAGTGGATTACGATGGTAATTTTGAACTATTTGAGCCTATTGCTGTCAGAGCACAACACATCCAGCAAGCACAACTCACTATATACCCTAATCCAACAAAAAGCAAAATGCAAGTCCGTTTGGATGGTACAAACGGACAAAGTCAGTCTATACTATCTATCCTGGATCACATGGGTAAAATAGTTTATCAAGAATCCCTCTCTCCTGCTACAAGGCAGTGGTCCATTGAGAACCTAAGTACCATTTTGGTCCCAGGTATTTATTTATTGCAAGTGGAATCTGAAACTACCAAACTGAGAAAAAAATTCATACAAAGCTTATAATGGTCATACTTGCAGCGCAAAGTCCGGAACAAGGTGTTTCAATTGGGAAGTTTTCGTTAACTTAGGTTAATGACAAAATCAGATAAAATATTCTTATTGGCTGCATTTATTTCCTTTTTATTTTCAGTCTATTTATGGTTTTCTGGCCAAAAAGACGCCGGAATATTTGTCGGGATTTGGGTTCCATCAATCATTACTCTAGGAATATTTATTAAGCTAGGGAGAAACGGCCAACATCAATAAATTATCATGGTAGATCAGATAGTTATATTTGGAGTTGGGTTGTTTGTTGTTTGCTTGATATCCTATGCTATTTATCTGGAATTGACTCATGGCCCTAATGAATATTAGTTACCTAGTTTTTTATAGACTTAACTACCTAGAAAAGACACATCCTTATCACTGCCAATTTTGATTCCTAAAGAAACTATTTAATGAAAAAAGTATGTGTAATTGGTGCGGGACCTTCAGGAATAACAGCTATAAAAAATTTGCTTGATGAGAGACTCGATGTAACAGCTTATGACTATAATGAAGATGTCGGAGGGAATTGGATTTATAGTGAGAATGAAAGCCATAGTAGTGTCTTTGAGACCACACACATCATCAGTTCTAAGGAGCACTCTCAATATGAGGATTTCACTTTTGATGATTTTGAGCCCAACATACCGGACTACCCTTCTCACGATCAATTAAGAAGGTACTTTCAAGCTTACGCTAAAAAATTTGACCTTTATAAGGTAATCCAGTTCAGCACCTTAGTCAAGCATTGTGAATGGGTCGATGATAACTCTTGGGAAGTAACCATCGAACATAATGGAGAAACCAAAACCCAAACATTTTCGGACCTGATAGTGTCCAACGGCCATCATTGGCAACCGCGTTACCCTTCTTACCCGGGGACATTCACGGGGGAGTTTTTACATTCCCATCAGTTCAAAAAAGCCGCTCCCTTTGCAAGAAAGAGGATTCTAGTCATCGGAGGTGGCAACTCAGCCTGTGACGTAGCGGTAGAAACGAGCAGGGTAAGTGAAAAAACAAGCATAAGTTGGCGAAGAGGATATCGTATTGTACCTAAGTTCCTATTTGGCGAACCTACAGACGTTGTAGCCGCCAGAATGAAATGGCTGCCACCAAAACTCAAGTATTTTCTTTCTGGATTAACAGTAAGGCTGCTGACTGGCAGCAATGAATCTTATGGGTTGCAAAAACCAACACATGCTGTGGCCGCTACTCATCCTACGGTCAATGATGAATTGTTATACAAACTGAGGCATGGCAAAGTTTTTCCTAAAGTGGATATAGATCGCTTCCAAGGCTCAATAGTTTATTTTAAAGATGGTTCTAAGGAGGAATTTGATGTAGTAATTGCCTGCACCGGTTTTGTGTTGGCGCATCCATTTTTTGACAAGGACTTTATTGACTACAGCGAGGGCGACGTACCACTCTACTTGAAAATGATCCATGACAAGTATCCTAATCTATTTTTCATAGGAATGTTTCAACCTTTAGGCTGCATTTGGCCAGGAAGCGAGTTACAAAGTAAAATTGCGGCACGGGCTATTGCAGGTAAGTGGAAGCGTCCAAAGGATATTGAAGCATTGTGCAAAAGAGAGGTGACTCACCCGCATATCAAACAAATCAAATCAGCTCGCCATACGATTACAGTAGACTATTTCAAATTCGTCAAGCAGCTTAAAAAGCAACTAGTAAAGCATTAATTTGTCAGAAGCTATCCTCTTCTAGTTTAGACTGTATGTCTATGAGAACCTTGTCGATTTGGTCAGATTGACCTTTGACGAGATCAAGCATTTTTTTTGTTTCTTCATACGATCTCTCTACATCAAAAAGCTGAATGATACCCTGGATATTGGTGATAGGTAGACGTAAGTTATGTGCATTCATAAAGGCATATTCCTCCAACTTCCTATTTTTCTCTGTAAGCTCCTTCGTTCTTTCGGAGACGGTTTGTTCTAAGTTTTCATTCAGACGATTAAGGCTCTCATTATAGGCATGAAGTTCATCTGCTTGCTGCCCTATTCTTTCATTTTTTTCTTCAAGTTCTTTTGTACGAAGTGCAACGATATATTCTAATTCTCTTTTTTGGCGCTTAAGTTTGGCTGTTCTTAGCTTGTATAAACTAAAGCCTACACCAAATACGCCAACAACCAACAAAAGCTTGGCCCACAAAGTAGACCACCAAGGGGGAAGAATCTTTAGCCTTATACTTGTTCCCTCTTCATTCCATAGCCCATCATTATTAGACCCTTTAACTCTAAACACATAATCCCCTGGCGGCAAACTCGTATACGAAACAAATCGACGGCTACCAACATAATTCCAGTCCTCTTCCAAGCCGTCTATTTTATAGGCATATTCATTCTTTTCTGGAGATACATAATGGAGCGCCGCATATTCGAACCCAAATACCTGATCATTGTCCGAAAGCTCAATTTGATCTACTCTAGTTATAGATTGATCAAGAAGAATACGACCATCCTCCATTTCACCAATAGGAACAGGTTTGTTAAACAATGTGAAGTTGGTGATAACTATTTTTGGGACATGCACATTGTCTTCCATTTGCTTTGGAAAAAAAGAGTTGAAACCATTGATTCCTCCAAAAAACATTTCACCCTTTTCCGACTTGAACGCAGTTCCCGTATTGAACTCATTACTCTGAAGGCCATCCTCTACATCATAGGTTTTGAAATTTAATATTTCAGGATCAAATCTCGTCAATCCGGCATTTGAACTTATCCATAGTTGATCATTGTCATCAGCTATGATATCGTAAATCACATTATCTGGTAATCCTTCTTTTTCAAAATAAGAAACAAAGGTTTCATCTTCGTCATTCATTTTGCAAAGTCCAACAGAGGTTCCAATCCATAAGGTGTTGTTTCTATCTTCATATATAGAAAGTACAAAATCGTTACTCAAACTCTTTGGATTACCAGGCTCATTTTTGTATGTCGTAAATTGCTTAGTGTTAGGGTCAAACCTGGAAAGGCCGCCCCCATAAGTCCCAAGCCAAATGACGTCAGATTGATCAATATACATGGCGTATATTCTGTTGCTTATGAGGCTATTGGTGTTTCCAGGCTCATTTTCATAGCTTATAAAGCTTTCGCTTTTGGGGTCAAAAATATTAAGTCCACCACCATTTGTACCTAGGCATAGATTGCCTTTTTTATCAAATTCGATTATCCTGATATTGTCATTGCTCAGGCTATTATTGTCTTTTGGTTCATGTCTGTAATGAATGAATTTTTCTGTTTTTGGATTAAACTTGTTTAATCCACCCCCATGAGTAGCAATCCATAAAATGCCTGATTCGTCCTCCTTTACATCATAAACATGATTATTGCTGATGCTATTGATATTAAATGGATCATGTTGATAAACTTTGATTTTGTTTTTCTTTCTATCAATTCTATTGAGTCCGCCCCCATCGGTACCTACCCATAAATAACCATTTTCATCCTCAATAATAGGCCTTATATCATTGTGACTGATACTATTTGGATTGTGAGGTTCATGCTTGAAATGGTCAAATTTTTGAATAGATCTGTTATAGATATTAGCTCCACCAATCCAGGTTCCCACCCAGATTGTTTCAGTATGATCTTCATAAATAGAAGTCACTCGGTTGCTGCTCAAACTATATTTATCATCGGCATTTGACTCATACCTTAGAAATGAATTGTTCGTTTCATCAAAAATGTTGACGCCACCTGATTCTGTTCCAATCCACAAGACACCTAAATGATCCTCAAAAAGTACAGTAACATGGTTATCCCCAATACTTGTGATGTCTGCTGGGTCATGCTGAAAAACTTTCAGTTTTCCTGTTTTGGAATTGAGGCGATTAAGCCCCCCAGATTCGGTCCCAATCCATATCATACCATTTTTATCTTCAATCATGCTTAGCACACGATCATCACTTAGGCTTTCTGAATCTTGGTTTTGACTTCTATAGTGGACAAAGTTTTTTTTGTCATTGATCATCCGGTTGATCCCCCCTCCTAGGGTGGCTACCCATAATTGATCATTGTTATCTTCAATAATGGCGGTAACTGTATTATGACTTAAACTGGTTTCGTCTTCTTGAATATTTAAAAATCTAGTAAATGTCTGATTTTTAGGATTAAACTTATTCAATCCGTTTTCGGTTCCGATCCAAATAGCCCCGTCCCTAGTTCCTGCAATACAATAAATTCTATCATTGCTTAAGGTATTGGCATCATTTGCATCATATAAGAATTGTTCAAATTTTTGAGAATTTAGATCAAACCGATTCAGTCCTTTATCCGTTCCAATCCAAAAAACATCATCAGTCTCTTTATAAATTACATTAACAATATTGTTGCTCAGCGCGGAGGTATCTCTTGAATTTTCAAAAAAGACTTTGATATTGTAACCATCATATTTATTGAGACCATTCTCAGTCCCAAACCACATAAAGCCCTGATTGTCTTGAACAATGCTATTTACTGTACTCTGTGAGAGGCCATCTTCCAGCGTCAAATGATTAAACCTTACGTTTTGACCAACGGTCTTTGATGAGGTAAATTTCTCGGAGTTTGTATTTTGAACACTCAGGCCGGACCGGATCGGAAAGGACAGCAGCCATAGCACACAGAAATACTTTATACTCTTCGAAGTACTAAAATTAATTTTCTCAAGGTGCATCATCATTTTATTTCGATTCGAAACTAGAATAGGTCGGTAAAATGATTGATAATTAAAATACTGCTTACCTAAAATAACCAAATATTATGGGAAGCTTGTCAACCTTGACGCATTATTTAAAATACAAAATTTACACCATGTTAGAATTGTACCAGATTCATGGTAAACGTTAGAAAACTTGTTATTGAAAACAGAACCTTAGCATAGATTTACGGCATGTCAAATTTATACTTCTATCCTATAGGGTCATCAACAATAGTGAGCACAAAAAGAAGAAAACAGCAATAGCTAAGTTCCAGATAGCATAAGCTGCTACCGAAATGATCATCATAAATCCGCCTATATGGAATGGTCTTTCATCAGATTGGAAGGAATTGCTGAACATGCGCAACAAAAGCACTAACGTTATCCCAGCATAAGGGAGCCATGGGGCATGAAAACTCAAACTGGAAACAATCAATTCAATACATATAAATGTCATAATCACCTCTGCAGGAAGGAGAACTGCCATCCTTTGAAGGAAACGATGGGCCACCTGCCCCAGCCCGAGCTGAATAGGCTTAATTTCTATGTTTGATAGCCTCAGTATGAGACTTGGGAATTTTACTCTTAGACTTTCTTTCATGACGTTTTCAGTTAAAAAACTTCATTACAAACATGTCTATAGACGTAAGCTCTTTCAAGGTGAAAATCCACGTATTGGGTACGGGAAAATTCCCGTATTTCAAGAAACTTCATCAAAAAATCGCAATACGGGAAATTTCCCCTTACATTAAGGTGATAAAGTCCTTAGCATTGTCAGATGTCTGAAACTTTAATCATGAATAACCAAACCATGACCGAACATTCGCCTCACTCCTCTCAAGAAATCACCATTGGAATGGCTGATGATCAACAGCTCTTTCTCAAGTCCTTAAGCACACTAATCAATCAATTCAATCACTGTCAAGTAATCGTGGAAGGCATGCATGGTAAAGACTTATGGGACAAACTTGAGCGACTTCCCGACCTTCCAGATATTGTGTTGCTAGATGTAAATATGCCAGTCATGGGTGGAATAGCCACTGCTCAGTCATTGGCCAAAGCCTACCCCGGCTTGAAGCTGGTAGCATTATCTATGAAGGATGATGATTCTACCATTATCAGTATGCTCAAAGCTGGTTGCTGTGCCTACTTGCTCAAAGACATTCATCCGGCTGAGCTGGAATTGGCCTTAAAAGAGATTCATGAAAAAGGATTCTACAACGCTGACGCCGATAATATAAGGTACAGGAGAATGCTCACCAATGAACTATCGGATACAGCCGAGCTTTCAGATATGGAATTGACTTTTTTGCAATATGCCTGTAGTGACCTAACTTATAAGCAGATAGCTGATAAAATGAACAAGGCAGTGCGAACCGTAGACGGCTATCGGGAATCAGTATTTCAAAAATTCAAAGTACAAAGCCGTGTGGGCATGGCCATGGAGGCTATTAGAAGAGAATTAGTAACTATTTAAATAATTTATAAACCTAAACAATTAATAATCATGAGCAAATGGATTCAGTTATCAGGAAATCTTTACGATAAAGAGAATCGTTCTAATGAAGTAAAAATCACAAGAGAACGTGGTACTTATTTTCTTAATCTCAAAGTAGAAATTAAAACCAACGACGAATTACCCGCAACTTCAAACACTAATAAGCGGAAGCACCAAGACAATTACAGGAAAATTCAATTGGATCAAAATATTATTGGAGAGCCATCAGTTGGCGAAGTTGTTATGCACAAGAATGACGTTGAAAATACAAATGGTGTTACTTTGACAGTATCAATGAATGCAATTCCAAAAGTCCCACATTTTGGAAGTAATCCAATCGCAGGTGAGCCTGATAGTACAAAAAAGAGTTAATCGAGTATATCCAAAACATAAATCAATTCTCCCCATCTACTTGATTTCATAAAATCTGATTTCCAAATATGGGACTCTAAATTAGTTTCAGAATCATTGATGTTATGCACTTCGATCGGTACTGGGGAGATAGTTGAAAATCCATTACATCCGTCTCTTGAGAGATAGCTATTACTCCCATCCTTTCTAAAGAATATAACTATTATTTTAGTTAGATAAGTCAGAAGTTTATCCAACAATACTATTTCATCCTCCGTTAAGCTAAGACTTTTTTTCTGAAATTTTGATTCTCTCATATTCTTAAGGACCGAACCTAAATCAACAAAACGCTTTTGAGGACGGGTTGGATCTGCCTCTTTGAAAAAGCTAATAACATGTTGAGATTGGCCATTCCTTACTCTTGTGATCAGCAATTCAGCCAATTCATCTAAATCATTTGAGAAATCATATATATCATCTAATGATGATAGGTTTACGCATGATATTTGAAGATTGGATTTCGGTTTTTTTTTCTCAAATCGCTGTATCACAAACTCACCAAGTTCCTTAGCATTTATTTTTTTTTTCTGATTCACATCAGTTGCCAACTTTGAAAAAATACCTTCATAATCATATTCTCCAAATTCCATAAATGATTGTGGTGCAACCAAATAATCAACGTGCTCACAAAGAGCGAAGCCGGTATCAAACATTTGCATGTAACAATTCATCATTATTAATAGATCAATTTTATTTGATCCAAATGCAATTTTGATAGCATTGGCTAATTCTCTCATTTCAAGAATTGGCACAGTTTTACTGTCTTCATTCACACCACCTTGTCCAATTCCATGAAAAATATTAAACCCATTTCCATGATCCCATGTGAATAGCAAATAGTTTTTAGCCTTATACTTGTTAAGAACAAACCTCTTAAAGAAAAATGACACATCATCGGCATGAGTGATATCAAAGTCTTCCTTTTCCCCTATACAACGTAACCTATTTTCACTATGAACTTCTCCTTGACTAAACTGAAAAAACATAGTCGTAAAAACTACTTTGCTATTTGGATCGACAAAGTGCTCATCCAATTTGAATAATGCATCAAGATAAAATCGATTAAAATTGATACAGAATACTACTGCTATATGCGGATCAAACGATGTATTTTCTATTTTTTTAAGGAGTCTTATTAACCTTTTTGTATCTTCCGATTCAATAGATTTTGCAAGAAAGAAAACCGTCCATTCTTTTTTTGCTGAATTATGCATATTTATTTTTTGGTTGATTTGAATTCATTCAAACTACATATCAGTATACTACTTTGTGTTTTTTATACAGTAAGTAATTCAAAGGGTCAAGAACTTAGACCAACTAAACTCAACGAATATAATCAAAATCAAGGCCTCGCCAGCGAATATATAACTAAGACTTTGGTTGACTCAGAAGGATTTTTATGGATAGGAACGCAAGAAGGGCTTAAAGTATTTGACGGGAAAGAATTTCTAGATTTATCGGACAAATTATCAAGCAAAGTCGGTAATAGCTTAATTCAGGATATTTGCCTTGATAAAAAAAGGTCTGTTTTATGGGTTTTAGCAACATATTCTAACCCTGTTGCCATTGATGTAAAATCTAGAACTTGCAAAACAGTTCTAAGCAAGGATAGTAAGGGTCAGGATTATTCATCTGTTTGGACGCGAAGCATCGACTTGAAAAATGATATTCTTTGGATTGGTGGTGCAAATACTTTTTCTCTTTACGATGTTCGAAGGGATTCATATCTTGACATAAATAAAATTGAGAATAACCTTAATAAAAATAGCGGATACAATATTTCAAAAATAATTCATGACAAATCAGAACAAACTTGGGTTTTTAATGAAGGAAAAAGCATTGAGTTAATCAGTCGATCCAGAAATAGTATTGAAAAAGTTGAGCTCGAAAACATTGCAGAAAACACATTGTTCCGAGATGCTATTGCCATAGAGAACTCGGTTTATCTCGCATCCAATACTGGTCTATTACATCTAAGTACAGGTAGCATCGAAAATCCCCCGGAACAAATTTTGGATATACCTACAGTTTTAAGCGAATCAGAGGTATTAGATTTGGAATTAATCTCGACAACTGAACTGTTAATCTCAACTACAAATAACATACTTTTATACAATAGAAAAACACAAGAGGTTTCATCTTTTTTTCCTGAGAATAAAGAATTTGAAACGTTACAGAATGTATATAGCCTCCAACTTGATAAGCAAAAAGGCCTAATCTGGTGCGGAACCCAGTCAGGTTTATGGTCTGCAAACTATGACCAATCCCGATCATCTTTTTGTTTTCAAGCATTTACGAATCCAACATTTACAAATTTATATTCCATCCTTCCCTTTAAGGAAAACTCTGTCTATTTAGCTGGAGAAAATGGGATTTATCATTTTAATACCCAATCACAAAACGTTAGTGTAGTAGATTCAACTAGCCTGAATTTTTTATTATTTTCAGATAATCAAAATAACTTATTTGCTTCTAACTCTCAAAGTTTAAATAGTCTTGATGACAACTACAAATTTATCTCTTCACAAGAGAGAGAAGAGGTGCCTAAATTACTTAGTAGAGATATTTTTAATGCTGCTGTCAATTTTAATGATTCATTAATTATTCTTTCAAGCATTATCCAAAAGGGAATCACTATATGGAACTTATTCAGTAAAGAAACAACAACTTTTCACGGGGATTCTTTGAATAACAAAATCAAAGGGTTAGGAAAAATAAATAATTTATTCAAAAGTAAAAATGAAGAGATTTTGATTGTTACAGATAGGTCGGTTATTAGCTTTGATCCATTACAGTATTTGTACTCCACCCATCAAATTCAAAAACCAGATACTAAGGAAGTAATTACCAATTTCATGGACATGAACGAATCTCCAGACAGTTATTTTATTGGCTCCTATGGACAAGGCTTGATTGAAACCGACAAGCAATTTAATGTCAAGAGAGTCTATACCACCGAAGATGGACTAAGTAACAACTGCATCTATCGCATCTTCAATATCAATGATGAAAAAATGTTGATGACCACGAACAATGGCTTATCCATTCTGAACTTGAAGACAAAAAAGTTTAAAACTTATTATGAAGGAGATGGTCTACATGGCAATGGATTCGAGCAGTTCTGCGGCTACCAAAAAGACAATAAAATCTATGTCGGTGGACCAGGAGGATTTACCATTGTAAATACCGACCTCCTTCCCGATTCGTGTATAGCCCCTATTCTCTATCCTACCGGTATCACCATCAATACACATGATGGTAAGATTGACAGTACCCATCTCGAAATGACCTCGTTCATCATTCCCAACAATGCTTTCAAAACCACTTTGAAGTTTGTGTCCCCAGACTACAAAAACCCAGATCGAATGAAGTATCGTTATAAAATTGATGAATTGAGTGAAGAATGGGTAAATCTCGGTAATCAAAATTTTGTAGACTTGATTGGCGTGAACCCTGGGGAATATCACTTTGAAGTAATAGCCACCAACTCCGAAGGAACAGATAGCGAACCCCTAAAGATGACTCTGAATTTTCTACCCAAGTGGTATCAAACCATCTGGTTTAAAATTTTGCTGCTACTGCTTGTGGCTGGACTTGTCTATCTGATACAGCGTTATCGAATGATTCAGCTCAGAAAGCAACAACTCATTAGAAAAGAGATTGCCAATGATTTGCACGATGACATTGGCAGTACACTTAACTCATTAAAAATATTCGCACACCTGGCGCAAACCGATACCAACAACAAAAGTCATATCGAGCAGATAGAAGAATCTGTATCTGAAGCTACTGTTGGACTACGAGATATGATCTGGGTATTGGAGGACGAACAAGATTCTGTCTATGAAATCATGGAAAGAATCAAGAAGTTTGCTTCTCCCATTTGTATGGCGAATAACATAGAGTTTGTCTCAACAGTAAAGGCAACCTCAGAAAAACCTGTCCCCAAAAAAATCAAACGTAACATCTTCTTGGTGGCCAAAGAGTGCATCAACAACAGCGTGAAGTATGCTGAATGCACTACGATCAAGGTTTCATTCGAGTATGCTCAATCCAAACTTAGGCTTATCATAAAAGATAACGGCAAAGGTTTTGACTACGATAATGTAAACATGGGCAAAGGTTTGGATAGTATGCAATACAGGGCCAGTCAAGTTCGATTTGAGTGTCAAGTGAAATCTAATCCTGGCAAAGGCACCACAACCGAATTTGTAGGAATAATTGATTAATAGTTTGAGGCAAACTCACTTTCACTCTTCTCTCTCCTATCCCAGGTAGTTTTTTAAATTAATATAATCTGCATCCCTACTTGACATTTTCTAAACCTACGCAAAGTAATGGTAGGGAAAAACTGTCTCTGATCGTCTAATTCTAAAGACATGTTACCCATTTGTTGACCCTCATGGGAGGCAATAGAAACAACAATGTCGAAACTTTGCACTAATAATAATACCAGCAGCAGCATATGAAAAATTCAAACCTTCGTTTTGTTTTTTTATTACTTTCATTGGCCATTTCAATTACTGCAACAGGTCAGTACGCCATGACAGAGACGGGCATCACTATCACCTTTGATGGAGTAAATGCTTCAGTGACCAATCCTTTGGAGTCCGGTGCAGGCACGCTTGGACAACTGGATTCTGATCTCTGGGCCATCGACCTAGACGACGACAATGACTTTGATATGGGTGGTGACAATACCGGAGGATTTGGATCCAACTTTGCTGAAGGTGAAAACTTTACAGCGGACAATGGCGATTGGTCGGATCACGGCTCAGCCGAAGCATTTTTCTCTTATAACTATGACTTTGGAGGGATAAACTCAAATTTTCCCGCGATAGGCATGGCTGTAAGTGGAAATAGTACATTTAATAATCAGGACAATTCTTTAATTACCAAAATAGAAAATACTTCGAGTCTGGAGTATACAGATCTTGAGCTTTCGTTGGATGCCTATTACTACTATGTTTACTTCGGTTGGTATGGTGTTCCAGGGTTATTCAATTTAGGCATTCATTATCATATCAGTGCAACAGATATTACAACTGATTTATCATCTGCGACATGGACTGAAATCACTACACTTTCTAAAAACAATGAAACCACCGACGGTTGGAAGCAATATCCAGGCACAGATCTGGAAATCAATGGTATATCCATTGATCCGGGAGAATACTTGTATTTAAAATTTACATTTAGTCCAAACGGTGAAGCAGCTAACCCTGATCCTGCCTTGGCTATTGACAACATCGCCGTAACTCCCGTAGGATTTGGAGGCACAGATGCCACTACGAGTCTTACCATAGACGAATCAGCTTCAACTACCACCCTTGACCCGCTTGCCAACGCTGCTGAAGTGTTTAGATTCGATATTGTAGACGATGGAGCTTCGGACGGCTATCCCACTACTTTTTCGGAGTTAATCATTGAAGAGGGCACCAGTGATGGTATAAATGATTGGACGGACTTGTTCGAAACAGTAACCCTGACAGATGAAACTGGAGGCGGCAGCACCACAGCTACAATTGGTACCAATACCCTGACTTTTTCTGGATTGAATTACGCATCAGCTACTGACATGGGGTTTGTAACAGATGGTGCCAGTAAAACCTACTCGCTGACCATAGATTTTGTGGATACCTATACTGGCTCTCAAACCATAGACAATGAGTTACTGCAATTCCTTGTAAAATCAGAAAACATCGAAATTGAAGGTGTTTCTAGTACTTTCCTCACGGCCAATCAAATAGAGACCAGCTCGTCTAATAATGCAATGGATGTGACCGCCAGTCTTCTGGAGCTTCAGGACGAACCATCTGTGGTTGGTACCGGAAGTACGTCCGACGTGTATTTTGGATTGACGATATTGACAAAAGATGCAGCAGGACACCTTGATGAAGATGTGAGTAGTACCTTGACCATTACAGAAGCTACCCAAACGCTACAATCTGGAAGTTTAACGTTTACCGCGGGCTCGTCAACAGTCAATTTCGCCGCAGGGATTTACACCTTCACTGATCTCTACTTTGATACCTCAGGTGGCTACACGATTTCGTTCTCCTCAGGAGCAGGATATACAGGGACAAATTTTGCCATAACAGCGGCTACCTCCTGGCGGTCAGCAGCAGATGGCGATTGGGGCAACAGCTCAGGTACAGTGTGGGAATATTTCATAGATGGTGCAGGCTGGACTACCGCCGCGACTAATGAGAATCCGAATGCCACTGCAGCCAACGTAGGGCCTATCTATATCAACAATACTGTAGCCATAGAAACCACTGGGTATAACAGCGACCAACTCTATATTAATTCAGGTGGTGTTTTGGATGTAAACAACACCTTCACTATCAATGAAGATGGCACCAGTTTGGAGGATCTTACCATTGAAGATGGAGGCACATTGGATGTAGAAGCTGCTATTACCATCACAGGAACATTTTTAGTAAAGGAAGGCAGCTCAATTGCTGGAGGTGGCATTATTACCTCAGGTACAGCAGACTATATTGTCGATTTTGGAGAGAGTACGAATGGCTATTGGGAGACCTACAGTGTTCTAAGATATACGGCGGACGCAACCATTGCTTTAACTGCCAACACTACCTTTTTCCCAAATGCTTCTAGCTCTCAATATCCGCTTTTCGAGATCACTGCTATTAGATATAAAGATTTGTCTAATGGAGGGTTTACGCATACCATCAACGGCATTGTGTATTACACAGATCCGGACAGAATGGATCTGGGTACAAATAATTATATTCTTAGAAACGGTATGATATCAGAGCCTGGCTCTGACTTGCAATATGAAAATATCACTTCTATGCCAGGTGACACCCTCTTCTTCAGCGGAAATTTATATTCTGGTGGGGGTGAAATTGATGTTGACATCTCTTCTTCTGCTCCGTCTGTCATTCAATTGTTAGGAGATGTAACTTCTAGTAGTAATGATAGATTGAATTTTGATGTTCAATCAAGTGGAACACTGGTCCTTGGCGATTATGATTGTGATTTTGGTGATTTTACGTTTCAAAGTGGCTCCACTATAAAAGTATCCAATACGCAGGGATTTGGTGCTGATCAGTTTGCTGGAGCAGATGCATTGGTCATCAACAATGGAACCATTTTTCATTTCAATGGAACTGCCGCACAGGCTACTGGTTTTGGAACGCTAGATGGTGGGACTACTTCGGTAGCAGACATTGTTGTAGATAATTCTGCTGGTCTGACCTTAGATAGTGATATTACTTTGACCAATGGGTTGACTTTCGAAGAAGGAATTTTCACCGCTCAACCCAGTGCTCCAGGTGTCCTGTCGGTTTCGTCAACCATAAGTTTTACAGGACAATCGTCATCTGCTCATATTCAAGGTCCCGTTTCTATTGCATCCTATTCGAGTTCAAAATTCATTCCTATTGGTGCTAATGATGCTGGCACAGACTATTATAGGCCATTGATTGCATATCCTGCTTCGAGTATGACCGTAATAGCAGAATATACGCGATCTGATCCTAATGCAATTAGTGGCACATTCGACACGGATGGCACGCACAACCCACAAGCCTTGACTACTTCCGGATACTATACCATCACCTTTGGTTCTACCGGAACAGCTGATATAGCCTTATATTTCGACGAGTCTGCGGATGCCATTGCCGGTAGTGATGATTTGGTCATAGCCAAATATGATGTTTCTGCTGGAGAATGGATAGGTTATGAATCTGTCTCTTATAGTACAGACTATATTTTAGCGACCGTGACTATAGATGATTTGGCAGATGTTAACTTTACCATAGCATCGGTGACGGGGTCTCTTTTACCAGTAGAGCTCATACAATTTACTGCAGAAACCAATAGCCAAAAAGTTTATTTAAACTGGATCACAGCTTCAGAACTCAATAACGATCGTTTCGAAATTGAGCATAGCGTAAATGGAGTTGATTTTGACTTGATTGGTCAGGTGAGTGGATTTGGTACCACCAATGAACGACAAACCTATTCCTTCACACATCACAACCCATCTTTATATGCTAACTACTATAGATTGAAACAAGTGGATTATGATGGCGCTTATGAATATAGTACTACTGTTGCCGTGAATTTGGCTTTCAACGAGCGGTCTCTTCAAATACTCGGAAACCCGATCTCTGAGGGGAAGTTAAAATTCACATTTACAGATTCATCTGATCCAATAGTGAAGGTATTAAATCTTTCTGGAAGGAAAGTTGAAGGTATTGCCAAGCATTCGTCAGGCAGTAGGTTTGAGATAAATGTTTCACATTTGCTGCCAGGCGTATATATGCTATTCGTGAATGAAGAGGTGCAACGGTTTATTGTTTTCTAATAGAGAGACTTAAGAAGGTAATGCAATTCTAGCTTCAGAATACAAGTCATACACTGCGATTAATGCTTCCTGACCCGTGGCGTATGGATATAGTTCATAAGATGCTATGGCATTACGATCCTCTATGTATATGGGTAAATACATTTCCTCCAAGGCATCCCAAACAACAAGCAGAAAAGTATAACCAATTTTGCTTAGCCGCCCTTTTTCCAACCAATTCTCAAATTCTTCTTCTTCTAGCGATTTGGGATAATATGAACCGTCAAACATAGTATTCGCATTTGTCCTTTGTAATTTTTAAAGCAAGATAGATCAGAGTAATTGTTTGAACCAAATGATTTAAAACTTACATTTGGATGAGGAATCTATAAGATTATCCACCTGTCCAAAATTTTGATTCACTATATTTAAGAAACTGCCGCATTTCAATAAAACAACGTGGCGAAAATATAAAAAATTTACATTCGGTGAAAACACTTAAGAGTCATATTATCAGCACTTTAACTGGGGTGTTTGTCCTTGTATTTACATCCAATGGTTTCTCACAGACTTGTTTGCAAAAACTAGATAGTGTTTATCTGCATAAGTATGAATCACCAGAAAAAGCCAGATTTTATGCAAGTGCCCTTTTAGAGGATTTGGACTCAGGACGATGTGTAACTGAATTGGGACTTGCTGCCATATACAACAACATCGGACTGTCCCTATGGGAGATTAATGAGAAGAAAAAAGGACTCGATGCACTACAAAGAGGGCTCATAGAAGAGCTGAAAACAAAACCAGAAACTCACCCTGACCTACTGGGGCTTTATTACAACCTTACCACGTTCTATCGTGAATCGGCCAATTTCGTTGAAGCAGAGAGCTATCTCAATAAAGCAGAAAGTGTAGTCAATAGACATTTTGCAAACGACAAAGAAAAGCAAGTAGGTTTTCTTTTCAACAAAGGGGTCTATTATAGAGAGAAAGGAGATTTCTCTAAAAGTATAGAGGCGCTTGAGGCGGCTATTGACAAGATAAACTTATCTGCTGACTCTACTCAAATTGCCTTACAAATTGAATTGGGTACTACTTACAGGAATTCTGGAGATATGGCTAAAAGTGAGCTCATACTAATTGAAGCTATTGAAGCCTCCGAAGGAAATCAGGAAATGCTCTTGTTAAAAGCTATCGATAGATTATCAGCTTTGATGATTGAGTTGGGAGACTTTTCTGATTCAGAGACCTACTTACTTGAAAATTTGCAACGAAAGGACAGTTTATACAACGACTCTCCCCTACTCAAACTTGAGACTTATAACAACCTAAGCATTCTATACTATAGATTAAATGACCTCGAATCAGCTGAAAAATATATAGCCCGGGGTCTAGACGAAAATCAAAATATCAGAACGGTAAAACCAAAATTGCTAAACAATTTGGGTACGATCTACATGAAAGAAGGCAATTTGGAAGAAGCTGAAAAATACTTCAATGAAAGTGCTAAAGCGTTTCAAGAAATCTATGGAAGCATCAATCCTGACTATGCTACCAGTTTGAGTAACCTGGCCGGTATTTATAAACTTAGAGGAGAACTTAAGCGCGCGCTGGACACTTATTCAAAAGTGCTTGACATGGATCGCGCGATCTATGGCACGAACCATCCTACCTATGCCACATCACTCAGCAATGTAGGACTACTCTACATGCAATTTGGAAGTATGGGCATGGCAAAAAGGTTGCTCAATCAAGCCAAACAAATACGATTCAATACGCTCGGCGGCTATCATCCTCTATATATCAAAACAGTGAATGACCTGGCCATTTATCATTTGATTGAAAAAGACACTGTGGCTGCCATGGATGCATTTGACCATGCGCTAGATGCTGAAATTCACCACATGCATGATATTTTCCCAGTGTTGACAGACAAGCAACGAAAACTCTACTTCAATGAGACGCGAAGTAACATTGAACGCTATTGTGCACTTGCCTTCCAGCCAAGTTTTGTCCATACGCCCTATGCCGTTCATGCAGTCAACCATTTCATAAATACCAAAGGCATGCTTTTTTATGCCTCTGAAAAAATGAGACGAATCATCTTAGGCAGCGGTGATGAGGATATTATAAATACCTATAATACGTGGCGTGAAGAAAAATACCTACTGGCGCAGGCCTATTTGCTTACTCAGGGAGAACGAGAACGGCAGGGGTTGGATATTCAGGAAATGGAAACCTATTGTATCGATTTGGAAAAAGAACTGGCGCAAAGCTTCCATGTTTTCTTAGAAGAAGAGCGAAGCGCTTATCATACTTGGGAAGAGATAAGTGAGGTACTGCCTGATAGCACTGCTATGATTGATATGATTCAGTTTAGAAACTATCACGCCAAAATAGTGGACGAGGAACTTGATCAGGGTTTTGAAGATCAGGCACACTATGTGGCTTTTGTAATCAAAAAAGATAGTGTCATAGAAGCTGTAACATGGGATCGGGATATTGATTTTGAAAAGGGACTCAAATTGTATAACAACGCCATTAAATTTGGTGTAAAGGATAAATTAACGCATAAGATTTTTTGGGCACCCATTCAAGAACACTTAAATGATGTAAATCGAGTTTACTTTTCGCCTGATGGAATTTATCATAAGCTAAACCCTGCTATTCTCTTCGATATTGAAAGACAAAAATATGTAGCGGATGAAATTGATATCACGAACATTACCAGTGGTAAGGATCTTATTTATGCGGAGGATAAAAGTTTAATACGTGAAGCAAGAATTGTGGGTAACCCTGACTTCTCAAACGTACAAACAGAATATATGCAGTTAAAACAATTGGCTGGCGCGGAAGAAGAAGCCAAGGACATCACACGAATACTGGATGTTCGTAAGTGGCACACAGAATCGTTTTATTTCGCAGAGGCCACAGAAGATCAAATTAAGACCTTTCAAAACCCAGGTGTCATTCATATAGCCACTCATGGCTTTTTTAAAGATGATCCTGATAATGTCGATCCTCTTCACAGCTCAGGAATCTTCCTGAGCAAGCAAGAAGGCAGCGCTAATGATGGAATTCTCACAGCTTATGAGGCTATGAATTTACAGTTGGATCAAACTAGCTTAGTGGTATTGGCAGCCTGTGAGACAGGCCTAGGTACGGTCAAAAACGGTGAAGGGGTTTTTGGTTTGCAGCGTGCATTTCTAGTAGCTGGAGCAGACAATGTATTGATAAGTTTGGTTAAAATAAATGATCAAGCCGCCAGGCGTTTTATGAATTTACTATACGAACAACTTCGAGAGATTGAGGATCCTCAACAAGCTTTTTTCAACGCCCGAGCGTTGTATCGCCAGGAAGATGAAAACCCGTATAACTGGGGCGCTTACATTTTGGTAACCAAGGGCTAGTCAAAAACCTCCCAGAGATTGTCTTCCGTAATAAAGAAATTAGGATCAACAGTGGTGCTATTAGGGATGTAGAGTCTTACAGAATGACCAGGTGTAATCACTTTCTTGGTTGATCCATTCCAACGGTGAACATCTTTAGGGTCGAGATTCATTTTTTCTGCAATATTGTCAAGAGTCAAAGGTTTTCTTAATACCAAATTTTTTGCTGCCGGCAACGCAAGGGGTTCATGACTTTCTACGTGTACCTCTACCCTTCTATCCAACACTCTCCTGAACCAATGGTCCTTTTCTTTTTCAGATCTCATCTCACCTCTGGCCATCACCTGAATTTTTTCTTCAGGTATTCCCAATCCAACTAAATATGCTTTGGCTGTATTTCCTCTTTTCTGACAAAGTGCCACATTACCTCTTTCTGAACCATGATGATCTGAGTAGGACAAAAGATTTATTTTCCTATAAGGTTCATCCTTAATCGCCTCGTAAAAATCGTTGAGCGCTTGCTTCGATTGTAATCGTAAGGCATAATCTCCGTAATCGAAATACAAGTGTTCTACATTGTCTACAGATTCATAAATTTTGGTTGGTTTGCTTTTTGCAATCACCTCATTCCTACTCTCATTTCTTTCTTTACGATCGGACCGAGCAGATTCAAGGTTAGATGCAATAGACCCGCCTTCGACCGCGCTCGAGTTGAATAGCTTTCTCAGATCCTTCTTCTTAGTCACCACAGGCTGAAATAATGCATAACCCTCATAGTCTTCTGCCCTAAAAGTGACCAGGTCGATAGCACCCACATCTCTATATCTGGACACGATTTGAGCATCAACCATCAACTCACCTGCGAACAGCAACGATAAAAATAGTTTTTCATTTGGTACTGAAAACTTGTATAAGTCCAGTACCTCTTTGGTTTCTCTGTTGGATGAAAGATAGCCCGTAGTGTCGCCAATAAAGAAATAAGTATCATCCCAGGTCGAATTGAAAGGAAAGCCAATATTGAACAAGTCAGGATTGAAAAAAGAGTGACCTTTGGCTCCAAAAATATCATATCCTCCATACCCCACATGGCCATTACTACTAAAGAGCAAACTTTCATGAGCAGAAGAATAGTAAGGTGTAATCTCGTTTTCGCGAGTATTAATAACCTTCCCCATGTTGATAGCAGGCAGCCAGGATTCCCCGTCATCACCTCTCAAACTCATCCAGATATCACTACCTCCTTCACCTCCAGGGCGATCAGAAGAAAAGAAAAGCGTATCTCCAGTTACTGATAATGAAGGATGTTTATTTTCTGAGTTTGGTTCGTTAATGAACTCATTCAATTCCACCGGACTAGTCCATTTTTCGTCTACCAAAGCGCTGAATTTGATTTTGCAGCCAGCATTATTTTCATTCTCGCAAGAGGTATAATAAAACTTATCTCCAGCGGTGTTGAATGTTCCTGATCCTTCAGACCATTTAGTATTCAATTTGTCAAACTTGTGTTTTCCACTGATATTGTGATAACTACCATTTTCTCGCAACTCATACATCATCATATCAGGAAGGAGTCCACTATACTGACTACCCTGGTATTGTTCTCCCGAAAGATTTCTAGAAGTAGCGAAAACCAAATGGCCATCCGCTGGGTTTTCAGTAGCGCCGTAATCATGAAAATTACTATTGAGTTTTTTAATGTATTCTATTTGATACCGTCTGTTCTGCTGCTGTTCTCTTTTAGCAATGAGACAACCTTCTCTTTGCCTATTGGCCAATTCTAGCAGTTCTGGATCAATGTCGGAAATTTTGGCAAGTTCCTGATAAATGGAGTCAGCGAGATCAAACTTACTTTCAAGTTTGTTTAATGTAGCATACTTGTAAATAGACTTAGTTTGATAGTCATGACCAGTCTGCTCACTTAGCCTTTTAAAACTTTTCATTGCCCTCTCATACTGCAAGGTTTGTTCATAGCATACGGCTAACTGATATCCTGCATAATAATTCTTTTTACCAATGGCATAGGCCTTTTCATAATATGGTATAGCCTCTAAATATCTATTCTTTTCAAATTGTTCATCCCCAAGTGCAATGAATTTTGGTACAGATTGGGCAAAAAGATTCCCGGATAGGATAAGAAAGAGCGCGGCTGAAAATAAGTTTTTCATTTAAAACATTGGGTTGGACAATCTTCTATAAGACTTATGCAATTCAAAGCTATAACCAAGAGATATCTCATAAGCCGAAACGTTACCACCAGTTTGCTCATTGATACCTTGATTGGTGGCGTTCATATCTACACTAAAACCCACCTTGACTTGTTCAATTTTCAATCCTATCAAGCCTATAAAAGAATCATTCACTCTATACCAAGCGCCTGTCTGTAGCTCTACGCCAAGATTCGATTTAGATGAACTTACATAGGTGGATACATACATCCCAACATTCATTTGAGTACTGCCATTCGAATTGAGTACATAGGCTGATGGGTAACCATAAAATCTGGCGCCAAGAGGAAACTGAAAAACTGCAAATGCCTTATACAACATAGCTTTCTTAGCATCAAAGTCTTCTATCGACCCGATCTTTGGCCTGTTTAAATTATCTACACTTATACCAGCTGAAAAAGAATAGTCTCTAATTTTATAATCATCGTTGTCATAAGTCGTATAGAGTGCCCCAAAATTGATCACCGGATACCAGACTGGGTCAAACACAATTCCTTCACCAGCCAAAGAACCATCGTAACCCCCATCTAAATACTGATTGAATTGGGAACCCCATCGATAACCATCTCCTGAGATATTCTGCTGAGCATAACCAGCCTGTACTCCAAACACCAAAAGTTGATTTCTGAGCTCTGACAAGTTCACTACATATGAAAAATTACCGATAACCTTCTGGTTTCTATAAGCCCCCTGGTAACCCCTGCTCTCTCTAAAGAAGGTTAAGCCCACACTACCAAAATACTCCTCTCTTGTGGTAACTCTTCTCAACGGGTAGCTGAATGATCCTTGCATGAGTTCTACATAACTCTCTGTATCCGGATTACCGGCTCGCTTATAGTTAGAGTTGAAATTGATGGTAGTAATTGTACCCGGAAAAGCCGGATTCATGAGTGCACCACTTGCAAAATATTGCGAAAATTGACCTTCCTGGCCAAAGGCACTGGTGGAATAGATGAATAATATGAGAAGTAGCGCTTTCTTCATTGTTATTTAACCAATAGCACAGATCCTAATTTGCTAAACTCCTGAGTCTGATTTCTCTCTCCATTACTAAAATACTTATCACTTACCTCGTTACTTATATCATAGGAAATGCTAACATTATAATAATACACCCCTTCGGGTGCCTCTTGTCCACTTTTTAAATTTCCATCCCAACCCAAATCGTCTAGTTTGAGATCTTCTCCTGTTAAGGTAGCGGTATATACTTCACGATTGAATGAATCAAAAATTAGAAATGTAATTGAATTTACAATCGCTCCACCTACAAATGGTCTAAAAATCGTATTATCACTCAGCAACGCTCCAGGAGAAAATACGTTTGGAAGGTAAACCTCTGGTTCTGTAAGTACAGGTGAAATACCCAATGCAAACCGCGTTGGTTTTGAAGTAATCCAAATCTTGTCAGCCGTGCGTATAGTACCGGCTTCCGGAATAGTAGTACCAATATTGTCATTAACCGAACCAGTGGTTTGCAGAGCCGTAAATACCGAGTCTCCTTGTGCAAATCGCTGTAGCGTGGCGTCGTATTCTCTGGCATTAATAAAATTAGGTGTACTAGTGAAATCAACTCCAGAGTAACTAACAGATACATTTATTTCTGCACTATCGCCAAGAGCCTGAATAACCCACTCTACTTCCTGAGCCAATCCCATGGTATTTTCGTCAGTAATCAGACTATCTGGATCCGGTTGCTTACACTCCACCTTGACAGTTACGCCTGGCGTACTACTATTTATCGCAACATAATTAGGTGAGCCGTTGATGCCCATAGGAAAAACTGTTGCCACTGTATCGTTTGTAACGGCCAGCATTTGACCTTCCACATAAGAAGGTGTTGAAGTCTCATTGTCAGAATTAACATTGACTTGTCCTTGTACTAAGAAAGTCTCTTGATTGGTTGCATTTAATACTCCTTTCTCAATGTTTAATCCAGATTGTACCAAAACAAAATTCGGCGGTAGCGTAACTGTACCAATAGTATTAAGGTTGAGTTCATTGATAAAAATAGAATCTGCACTACTGACCAAAATCACTTCGTTAATAGTAGCTCTGTCCTCTACATCAATAAAACTTAAGTCGCCCAGGTGCTTATTGTTAACAAAATTCAACTCACCATCTTCAACTGAGAAAATGATTCCATTGTTAGTTAGGGCTCCATTGAAGGTGACATTTGAGGCGAAAGCAATTGTATCTTCATTGACAGCGGTATTCTCAAAATAAGTCTCTCCTCCAAATAGCGCTTCATTCGTGTTTACAAATTCATCATTGATGATTGCTGTTCCGGTTGCACTAATTTTTCCACCATTAGAGAAAGGTGTATTCAAATTTACATCTCCATCAATAGCACTCTCGGCTCCATCAGGATTAATAAGAGTCCCATCAACCACCAAATTTCCTAACATACCAAATTGACCACTGGTATTGTCCAACATCCCACTGAGCTGTAGGTTCGACTCTACATTAAATGTGCCGTTATTATCTATAGATCCATTGACAACTGAGGTTTCACCCCCTGTGATAAACAAATCTCCATTATTACCTACAACACCATCCACTAGAGTGTTTCCTCTAATACCGAGCGTTGATTCTACGTCATTGTTCGTAACTGATATAGGATCAAAGTGTGCATCTCCCCTAACCACTAGGGTTCCTCTGTTGCTGACGGTTCCGACAACATATGCATCCTCTTCTACAAGAATATTACCTTCGTTATCTATTAGCCCATTAAAAGTAGCACCACCTCCAATATAAAAAGTAGCAGTTCCTTTTACATTTAAGGTTGTAGAAGCTCCCAGGTTAGTAGTTTGGGCAAACCCTAACCTAGAAAATAGAAGTAATATGAAAATTGAAAAATACTTCATGTTTAGTCTACATAGTCCATTCGGTAAGTAATCCGAGCCCCAGTGAAATCAGCTGACGGGCCTACTGGAGTGTCCAAATCGATATATATAAAATAATTATTTGAGTTATTGTCAATAATTTTCCCAACAGATGCAGCGATCGGAAAACCAGTAATACCAGAAGTTCCATCTGGAATAGTAACAACATCGTTGAAAGTAAATGCTGTAGAATAAGACTTAGCGGCAAAATGAGCCACGGCATCTGCACCAGAAGTATTCCTACCCATAATCTCGACAGCTTGAATCACTGCTCCATCAGGCAAATGAACGGGTGCAGATAGTTGAGCACCTGTCCCAGCTTCAGTAGCTAAAACGTATACAGCTCCTCCACCATTTGACTCTAGTTCATCTGTCGTATTTGCTTTTTTAGTGAGATTAAAAGCAACAGGAGGAATTCCGTAATACTTAGTAACCGGGCTATTATACTTATACGCGTTGGCATTCACTTCGCCAGCATCATCTATTTTCAGACCTTCAACCAAAGCCCCACTCATTTTCACACTCAATACCAACTCTGAAGCCTCTACCCCGGCTGTATTGTTAGTAAATCTCGTTTCTACTTTACCAATTTCTGTTTGAACAGCTGAACTATTGATCCCATCAAAAACAATATTCCCTCCTGTTCCAATCGAGCCATTATCATTATACACATGCATGGTTGGTGCATTTGTGGGAGAACCTCTTCTAATTGAGAATTCGTTTCCATTCACAGAAATCTCGGTGGATGTAGATAATGTCCCACCCAGCTCAATGTTACTACCATTCACATTCAATCCATTGGCAGCACCAGTGATACTTCCTCCACCAAGTGGCTGCCAAACACCTGACACTCTTCCTTCAAACCCTTCTGAACCACCTTCATTGCTGTATCGAATCATACCATCTATGGGAGTAATAATTCCACTTCGTTCAATATCATTTCCACGAGGCAATACCAAGGCAGTATTGGCGTCCATTTCAATATGACCAGGGTTACCCACTCCAGTTCCGGGTGCTAATATCAAATTACCTCCGTTAAAACCGGAATCTCCGTCTCCAGCCCTTACCGAAAGGTTGTTACCTACTGATGATGTTGCTCCTTCAACTAAAATGTCATGGTCGATTCCTGCTGAAAAAATAGAACTGGCTCTCATATATGCATCGCCTTGTAAATCTATTACTCCATCAAACCCTGCTCCATCACCAAACCCAGGTTGTAAGATCACATTGCCTCCATCAGCGGCGCTACCACCCGCGGCGTCTCCAGCTAGCAAGTGCATTACGCCACCCGGCCCACTGGAAGGTGGGTTAACTTGTATAAGGCCTGACGCATCGCCATCAAAAGTAATTGGGGTATTTATATTTGAAAAAGACGAGTTTCCAAAACTTGACCACCCACCTGATGAGTACCCTTCAAACTGATCATCATCAAAATTAAACCTTAACATACCTGGTATCGGTGTTGTAATTGCATCTCTATCAAAACTACTACCTGCAGCAATGGCGATGGCTTCGTTTGAATTGAATCTAACCATTTCATTAAATTCAGCTGATCCATCATTTTGTAGAGTCAGAGAAGTTTCAATGTCACTTGTAAGACTCAATACTCCATTAGCCGCTCCAGATGGCGTATAATGGAAGGAAATTTCTCCATTTTCTAAAAATATAAAACTTGCCTGGGATCCTGAATTTCTGACTAAGTCGTTGTCTGTTGTATTTGTCTTATCAACATAAAGATCAGAGCCAATAAAATCACCGTTGATGGCTTGGGTAGCATTCTCAAAATGTGACAGTGCTAAGCTTTGCTCTACCTGAAATGTTGACAACGGGTCACCTGTACCAATTCCAACATTTCCATTTGGTTCAAGATGTAGAACTGCCGCAGTCTCGGTTCCACCCATAAAATTTGAAAAAGATAGCTCGTTTTGTCTCGTGGCATCTCCAAATGCGTCACCATATCCGAGAAGCATCCAACCATTTGTACTTACATCTCCTACATCAGTTGCACCATCTCCCAACGTTTGTAAAATAATGGCAGATAATTGACTTGTCTGCGTGCCTTGTGCATCAACAGTTAAAGCAGAAATCTGATCTAAGCCATTGTTATAAACATGCAAATCGGTTCCTGGAGTGGTTGTACCAATTCCAACCAAACCACTAGAGTAGTTGATATCTCCTGCATTATCGGCCCATAAACTAGCAGCAGCTATATCACTGGTTAAGGCTAGTTGCCCAGAATTATCCGGCAAAGCATATGAATGTGCGGCTGTCAAAGCGCTCAACTCAAAGGTTGCACTATTTCCTGTTCCATCATCCTCTATTGAAAAGGTATTATCGGTCTGTGTTAAAGTTGCACCTGAGATGCTACCTCCTGTTACATTAATGTTTGAGAAATTAGATTGAGCACTAAAATCTGCTAAGGCATCTACGTCCAAAGTCCCAGCACCATCAATTATGATATCCGATCCGGCTGCCGTAGTGATGGTAGACGTACTCCCTAGCACACCTCCTAAGTCGATATTTGAACCTGAAACCGTCACACCATTTCCTGAAGCTACGGTTACAGGTAGATTCGTAAGTTGTGAACCATCTATGTTAGGTAGTCTTGAAGATGCATCCAATTGAACGATTTGACTTGGACCTACTCCAACATTCACATTAAGCGCTGTGGCATCGCCGTCTCCTAATACAGTTGTACCGTCTGAGTTAACTGGAGTGATTGGCAGATTGGTGAGTTGTGAGCCATCGATATTAGGTAGCCTGGACGTTCCATCAAGCTGAACTATTTGATTTGGGCCTACACCTACATTCACATTAAGCGCTGTGGCATCGCCGTCTCCTAATACAGTTGTACCGTCTGAGTTAACTGGAGTGATTGGCAGATTAGTGAGTTGTGAACCATCGATATTAGGTAGCCTGGACGTACCATCAAGCTGAACTATTTGATTTGGGCCTACACCCACATTGACATTTAATGCTGTAGCGTCTCCATCTCCAAGAACCGTAGTCCCATCAGAATTAATAGGAACAATTGGCAGATTAGTGAGTTGTGAGCCATCGATATTAGGTAGCCTGGACGTTCCATCAAGCTGAACTATTTGATTTGGGCCTACACCTACATTCACATTAAGCGCTGTGGCATCGCCGTCTCCTAATACAGTTGTACCGTCTGAGTTAACTGGAGTGATTGGCAGATTAGTGAGTTGTGAACCATCGATATTAGGTAGCCTGGACGTACCATCAAGCTGAACTATTTGATTTGGGCCTACACCCACATTGACATTTAATGCTGTAGCGTCTCCATCTCCAAGAACCGTAGTCCCATCAGAATTAATAGGAACAATTGGCAGATTAGTGAGTTGTGAGCCATCAACATTTGGTAGCCTGGACGTACCATCAAGCTGAACTATTTGATTTGGACCTACACCTACATTGACATTAAGCGCTGTGGCATCGCCGTCTCCTAATACAGTTGTACCGTCTGAGTTAACTGGAATGATTGGTAGGTTAGTTAGTTGTGAACCATCTACTGCTGGTAATCTTGCTGAACCATCTAATTGAACAACATTGCCCGCTGCAACGCCCAGGTCAGCATTGGTCAAATCATCTGTGTTATCTACATCCAAATTAACCGGAACGTTGGTAACTTTTCCAAAATCAACGTCATTGATATTTGCATCTGTAATAGTAGTACCTGCTATGTCTGCACCTGCTATGGTACCATCTGCTATTTCTGAGGTTGTAACCGAATTAGCTGCTAAGACTGGCGCCGGAAGATTGGTAAGCTGAGATCCATCCACGGCTGGTAATCTTGCCGAACCATCTAATTGAACAACATTGCCCGCTGCAACGCCCAGGTCAGCATTGGTCAAATCATCTGTGTCATCTACATCCAGATTTACTGGAACGTTGGTTATCTTTCCAAAATCAACATCATTGATATTGGCATCTGTAATGGTAGTACCTGCTATGTCAGCACCCGCTATGGTACCATCCGCAATCTCCGTAGTAGTTACTGATCCTGCCCCTATTGTGGCAGTTACTCCTGTTAACTGAGAGCCATCAACAGCAGGAAGTCTCGCCGAACCATCTAGCTGGACAACATTGCCCGCTGCCACGCCAAGGTTGGCTGTAGTCAAATCATCCGTATCATCTACATCCAGATTTACTGGTACGTTGGTTATCTTTCCAAAATCAACATCATTGATATTGGCATCGGTAATGGTAGTACCCGCAATGTCAACACCTGCAATGGTGCCATCTGCAATCTCCGTAGTAGTTACTGATCCTGCCCCTATTGTTGCAGTTACTCCTGTCAACAGAGAGCCATCAACAGCAGGAAGTCTCGCCGAACCATCTAGCTGGACAATTTGATTCGCAGCGTTACCTACGTCAGCGGTGGTAATATCGTCTGTTGCATCTATATCCAAATTGACAGGGACATTGGTGACTTTCCCAAAATCCACATCATTGATATTTGCATCTGTGATGGTAGTCCCTGCTATGTCAACACCATCGATGGTACCATCGGCAATCTCGGTGGTAGTTACTGACCCAGCACCTATTGTTGCTGTTACCCCTGTTAACTGGGAACCATCAACCGCAGGAAGTCTGGCTAATCCATCTAACTGGACAATTTGGTTTGCTGCATTTCCTACATTTACAGCCAACGGTGTACCACCCCCATCTCCGCTAATAGTAATTCCATCTACCACAATGGTTCCCTCGATAGCTACAGGATTCCAAACGCCATTCCAAATGAACAAACTACCCAAAGTTTCATCATAAACCATTATACCATTGTCGGCTGCTCCCAGAGCCATTCCCGTACGTTCTCCTGTAGTCAGCCTTGGTATAAGAATACCCTGAGCTTGCCCTGCGACTGGTTTTATATCCATCGCTGCATTTGGACTAGGAGAATCTGTATTTACTCCAATTGAGTTTTGTGCCTGAGCCGTAGAGGCCACTAGAAGAATTGCTAAAGCACTTATTATTTGTTTTACCATGGTTGAAATATTGCCAGTTATTACAATCAACTTAAAAGTCATCACTTTTCTTTACTGCTTTAATTGCAGCCTTTCTCTCACAGGGATAATAAGGACGGATGGTCTATGGATTGGCCATTAATTTCAAAGTCTTTTCAAGTAGAGTTTGGCATTATCAGCGCTACCATTTTCAAAATAAACAAGTAGTTAACACAATAAACATATAATTCGACGAATATTCAAAAAAAAGAGACTAACAGCAATAAACTACTCAATTATTGCCAAAACATCAATTACCAAATGCTCACTCGGTCCTCCTCTGCTCTGTAATTGTTATCACCTGCTTGCACATCAAATGCCTCATAAAATGGAGTGAAATTCATTAGTGGACCATTCACTCTCCACATGGCTGGGGAATGCGGATCTACTGCTACATAATTCCTCAAAAACTCCTTTCTCATTTTTACCCTCCAGATTCTAGCGATAGACAAAAAGAAACGCTGATCAGGTGTAAAACCATCAATTTTAGTAGTGTCTTGTCCTTGATTGGTCATTTTAAAGGCGTCATAAGCAATAGCAATTCCTCCATTGTCGGCCGTATTTTCACCAACAGTAAGTGCACCTTTTAAAGCTACACTATCTAACACAGTGAAAGAGCTGTACAAGTCAATCATTTTCTGAGTTCGAGCCTTAAATTTTTCATAATCTTGTTCGGTCCACCAATTTTTTACATTTCCATCTTTATCGTATTGGGCTCCCTGATCATCAAAGGCGTGCGTCAGTTCATGCCCAATTACCATACCTATACCTCCATAATTGATAGCATCATCTGCATACAGATCAAAGTAAGGATATTGTAGAATGCCTGCAGGAAATACAATTTCATTTAATGGTGGCATATAGTAAGCTGTAACTGTTGAAGGTGTAGTTCTCCATTCCTCTCTATCTGGAGCTTTGTTCAACTTAGCTAAATTGTATCTGAAGAGCTCTTTTCTAAGTTCAACAACATTCTCAAAGTATTTACTTTTATCTATCTCGATACCCTTGTACTCACGCCACACATCTGGATATCCAATTTTCTTTGTGATGGCATATAATTTCTCTTTGGCTTTTAGTTTGGTGCTGTCGCTCATCCAATCCAACTGGTCCATCCTATTTTCAAATGCTTTTTGGAGGTTGTTTACCAACTCAAGGGCCTTTTTTTTTGCATCTTCATTGAAATGTCGCTTCACATACACTTGTCCCAAAGCAAAGCCAAGGCGACGATCAACCATCTGCACCATTCGTTCTGCTCTCGACTTTTGGGTAGATTGGCCCGATAAAAGTTTGGTATATTCAAATTCCGCTGACTCAAAATCTTTACTTAGTACACTTGCATTAGTGGCTATCGTATTTGCTTTTAGATAAGCTTTCCAATCCTCCAGAGGCACAGTTTTCAACATGGCCTGGACGCGATCATAATAAGCTGGTTGTCTCATGTCAATCGAATCAGCTTCCAGATCAAGTTTTTCAAATAAGTTAGACCAGCCAATGTTTGGCTGTCGTTGCTCAATAGCTGCTAGCGACAGTTTGTTGTAATTGGCTTTGACATCTCTACGTTCGATTCTCGTTTTATGTGATTCAGCCAATTGTTTCTCTATACTGTAAACTATGTTAGCCAAAGACTCTGCATTTTCAGTTTCGGTCAGTTCAAATAGATTTTGGAGATAAGCTTGATAAGATTGCTGAATGGCAACAGAGGAAGAGTCAGTTTTAAAATAATAATCACGATCAGGCAACCCCAACCCAGTTTGGCTAAAATGGGCAATATTTACATTGCTATTAGCTTGATCAGGATAAATACCTAAACTAATTATTGAAGATACACCTGACTTGAGATCGTCCGCTATAAAACTCATTAAATCAGAGACGTTCTCAATAGCATCAATGCTGTTCAGAGTTGGTTTGATTGGCTCATAACCCAACCGATTGATACTAAGCGTATCCATACCAGAAGCATAAAAATCACCAACCTGCTGTTCAATACTTCCCTGTGCATATTCTTCAGCAGCCAGCTCTTCCAAAATATTCCGCAAAAGTACTTTTTGAGGGATATTCAAAAATCGGTATGACCCTACCCCAGATTGGTCATCAGCTATTCTAGCGGTATCATGCCAAAGGCCATTGACGTATTTGAAAAAGTTGTCTCCAGGTCTAATACTTGAGTCTAATCCCTTCACATCTACGTATTGACGCTTTGGCTGTTTGTCAATCAGTTTTTTATCAGAACATGAAACTGTAAAGATTAGGATAAGAAAGAAGCAGAATATATTTTTCATAGGACATGTGTTTAATCAAAGATAATCCAAATTTTGAGGCCGCAAAATGAATGAGAATAAGTGCATTAAGTTCCACAGAACGTCTGGTAGGACCTATCAAAACCAGAAGGTATGTGTTGAATCTCTTGTTGGACATACGGCGTTGAAAGCTTGGCCACCAACTTATTAAATGACTCAACATCGCCTTCAACCGCTTCTTTCAGTACTTCTTCAACTAAATGATTTCTTGGAATGATTACCGGATTGCTTTGATCCATCAGCATCAGCCCCTCCTCGGAGCCATCATTTCGTGTTTGCGCCAATTCCCACTTCTTTAGCCAGTCCTGGAATAGACTATCTTTAAGCAGCTTTGGTTCTAATGACTTATAGCGAAGTGATACAAAAAAGTTGGTGTAATCCACTTGATGATTTTGTAACAAAACGAGCAGTTCATCTACCAGCTTTCTATTTTCCATAGAAGTATTAACAATTCCTAATTTATTCATCATCATCTTATAAAAGCTAGTTTCATACAAATCAGGAAATGTCTGTATCACTCTTTCTGCTTGCTCTACAGCTGCTTTTTCCTCCTTGTCAATCAAGGGAAGAAGTGCATTGGCTAAAATTGCCAAATTCCAATGTGCTATTCTCGGTTGATTTCCGAAAGCGTACCGTCCTTGCTTGTCAATTGAACTAAAAACTGTGTTTTGATGATAGGCATTCATAAAGGCACAAGGTCCGTAATCAATAGTTTCTCCCGCAATGGACATATTGTCCGTATTCATCACTCCATGAATAAACCCAACACGCATCCAATTTACAATCAGATCAATCTGTCTATTCATTACCCTTTCAAGAAATTCAAGGGCATAGTTTTCCGATTCTAACAAATCTGGGTCGTGTCTTTTGATTACATATTTTGTGAACGCTGCTAATTGATCCGTGTAAAAACGAGCATATTCAAACGAGCCCACACGAATATGACTTTCGGCTATTCGTGTCAGCACAGCACCATCATTAACTTGTTCTCGGTAAACGGACTCGCCGGTTTTCATCACAGCCAAACTCCTTGTCGTCTTAATGCCTAAATGAAACATGGCTTCGCTCATCAAGTATTCTCTGAGCATAGAAGACAACGTAGCTCTCCCATCTCCTCTTCTGGAATAATTGGTAGCCCCTGAACCTTTGAGTTGAACGTCGAAACGATGACTATCAATGACATGCTCTCCGAGTAACACTGCCCTTCCATCTCCTAGCATGGTAAACTGACCAAACTGATGGCCAGCATAGGCTTGTGCTATAGGATGGGTTCCTTTAAGAACTTCTCTTCCTGAAAGGAAATGAATAGCTAGTTCTGGGTTTGACAGTTCTTCCTGAAGTTTCAGCTCTCTCGCCAAGTTATTATTGAAACAAATTGTTTCAGGATTTGGAACTGAGGTTGGTAATTGGTCACTATAAAACTTTGAAGGTAGGTTGTCTCGGTAGGAATTTTCTAATGTTGTCATAAACTACTCGCTGTCTATAAATGACTGAAGATCGTTAAGTAACTCTTCCACTTCTACCTTTTTGAGCTCGTACAGCTCGTCTTGTTTGACATTGTTTTGATAGTGATGCCAAGCCTTTTTGGCTTTCTTCAAAACCCTAGGTGTAATATCAAATTCCTTATGATCCATTAGATCCTGAGCCACAGATGACACCTTGAAGCTTCCAAAAAGGGACAACTTAAAGAGAGCCACATACTTATCGCTTAGGTCAAAACCTTCCAAATGAACCAGTAGTTCCCCCGCAATCTTGGGGTTCTTATCGATAGCTTCCAGTAATGCAACTAGCGCATCACTATTGTCTTCAATCAAGCCCAGAGTTCGAGCGGCCAGTATCTTAGATTCGTCATTCGAATGCTCGAGTAACTTAATCATTTCGCCTACCACTTCGGCTGAATTATTTTGGGCCAAGAGGTCCGAAGCTTTAAAAGCCTGATCATCTAATTCTCCAGATAGTTGTGCTACCAGCGCTGATATATCCATTGTTCAATATTGATTCCCAGCAAAGGTAAATGATGCCGGGGTCAAAGTAGATAAATCATCCACCTTCAATTTTTCATCCTATAGTTTTTAGTTCTGCTTGATATTTTTCCAGGTCTGGATCATTGTTTTCCTTCGCTATTTTTATGGCTTGTTTATATTGTGACTTGGCTAATTTTTTTTGTCCGAGACCTAAATATGTTTGTCCCAGACCTCTATACATTTTGGCCAAATATTTTTCCTCAGGATATTTTGTAATTCCCTGTTCGAAATACTTTTTGGCATCCTCAAAGGCCTCATTCTTTAAATAAAATTGCGCTAAGCGATTTTGCCAATAAGCAGATGCATACCGTTTGGTATCGAGCACTTCCGAAAACTCGTTCATAAATAGATCAAAAGCTTCAAACCTATCTTGTTTCCAAGCCATCCATATCAGTGTATTTTTTGTGCCTTCATCTACTATTGTTGGTAACTGAAAACGTTCTCCTCTTGATTTGAAATAAGACTCCACATAAGGTATTCCACCTAAGGAATAAAATTCATCAATGCTACTAAAAGCCAATGAAGAAAAATTGTGATAGTAGAACTTAAGTCCTTGATACAAAGACACATTAGCCGATGCCTCATGAATTTCATCATTGAACTGGCGATACTCCCAAATGAGATTGTCTGATTTAGTGTTTTTAAGAAATTCAGCAGCTTGATCAGTATAAGAGACCGTATAGATGTCTTTTGTAGAATTAGCCAGGTACAGATACCTACGAGCATTCAAGGAGTCAAATGGCAGGAACATTTCATCATCTATGTAGGCTCCATTGGAAGCTATAGCTCCGTCAAAGACACCTTGCTTGTCCAAGATCAACTCGCAAGCCATGAAGCCTGCGTTTTCCCAGCCAAACAAGATGTTCTCTTGGGTAGTTCTGAAGTTGTTGTTGACATGTGGAACTAACTCCAATTGAACAAAGCTTTTAAACTCATCCCATTGTTTGCTTAGGGTTTGATTTCTACCCGGCCTGTCCATCAAAACCCCTATTACGATCATCTCCGGAAGCAAGTACTCGCCTCTCATAGATTCTTGAATGGCAACACCATTGAAGAAATACCATTGACCATCTAATATGTAAAGTGTAGGGTATTGCTTATCAGTATCTTTATAACTTTTTGGTAGGTAGACCTGAATAACCCTTTCTTCATCCAGAAATTTGGAAGAAATGGTATGTAATTGTCCGATCTGAATGGACTCCTGTGCTACAGCCGATACAGTTACACAAAGAAAAAAAATAAGAATCCTTAAATGATACATGATTTTGAGTTTGTTAGTGCTTATGCAAGATCGACTATTTCCAATATCCGACTTTGCTTTCCCCATACGTTAACATAAGGTTAACAATTATTTAGGCTATCAAATATTTTTAGCTCATCCTTGAATCGATTATCGTAAATCAGCAAGGGAGCCATAAGCTTCTTGATGGCTTTGTCTAGATGAGTAAAGTTAGATTGAGGAATATGTAATGGTATTTTGTACAGCCTCTGGTCTTTCTTATCCCAGGGACACTGAACTTTAGAATTGTATAAAAAAGGTATTAAAGTAGCGTTGCAATTGATCCCAATTCTTGAATAAGTCTCCTCTTTCAGCAAATCGCCTAATGTTGAATTAATGTTTTCAAAGAATTCTATGGTCTTGGCCAAACGAACTCTGGAGCCTGCCCTCGACTTTCCCTTTTTATTCAAGTATTTGATCTGACTCACACCTTGTTTCTTTCTGGTCATGTAAGCAGAAAAAGTGGTGTGATAGGTGTTGGTTTTGCCTTTCATCGTACATATCGCAGCATTGCCGGACTCTATACTCAGATATAAGGTTTGAGTATTTTCATTCAGGATTTCAAGTTGATCATTTAAAGTCAAATGAAGTGGTAATCTGATCTGTCCTATGGTATCACCAGATTGATTCTTTAAGAAAATTACATGCTTCTGATAGTCATAGACACATTCAAACTCATTGTCAATCTGGTGAATAAGATCCGTGATAGGAATGTGAAATAGATTAATCGTGCCTTGCTTCATACTTGTTTAATCAAATAGTCAATTTCAATAGACTACGCTTCTATAAAGCTTACTTCAAAAATGGCACCGCCTGATGGATTGTCTTTAATATCTAAACTTCCTTTATTCTTTTTGATTAGCTCTTGACAAAAACTAAGTCCAACGCCGGATCCTCTTTCTCCCCCCGTTCCAATACCAGAGTCCATCAATTTAGCATCCAAAATTTTTGACTTCATTTCATCATTCACACCTTTACCTGAATCTATTATTTGAATTATTGTACTAGTAGATGTTTGGTCTAGATTTATACTAATCGAACCGTTTTGAGGCGAGAATTTTATAGCATTGTGAACCAAATTTCTAAGAATAATATTGACATGATTTTTATCCAGATTCACCACTATCTCATCTTGCCCTTCTCTCACCGTTTTGATTTGCTTGGATGCTGTCATATCCGCAAACAAGTCAATGATTGAATTAACTTCAGTCACCAAGTCGAATTGAGAGACCACTCGTTTCGAACTACCCAATTGTGACTGCGCCCAAGTCAACAAATTGTTCATATTCTCTTGTAGTACTTTGAATCTGGACCTGATAGTCGCTTGATAATCCATGAATTTCTGACGATCCAAGCTGGTGATAATAGAAGGGTCTAATAAGCTTTGAATAAGTCCTAAAGGAGCCCTTAAATCATGAGCAACAATAGAGAAAAGTTTGTCTTTAGCTAAGTTGGACTCTGTAAGAGCTTTCTCCTTTTCAATTAATTTTTCATTCAGATTTTCCGTTTTATGTAATGCTCTAATCAGCTGGGTTTTGAATTGAATGACAAAATAGTAGATACCGGTATAGGCAACCATCACAATAGCAGCTAGTTTAAAATATCCAGAACCATCCAATTCAACAATGAAATACTTCAGCACCAAAAAAGCAATTAGGTTAAATACAAACAACAGCCATTGACCCAATCCATCTAACAAAATAACAACGGCTATAGCACTAGGTATCAGAAGCAATTCTATTTCATTTGGCCTGTTTTCAATAGCTGCATGAATGGACCCTGCCACTACTGCCAGATGCACACCCCATAAAAAAACATATTCAGCTGATCGGTATTTATGATAATAATTGAGGCCAAGTACTGGTAGTAGAACAACAAGAATAACGAGAAGGTCAATGATTATTCCCTGGTAATTTCCGATGCTTAGGTTGACAGCAATCAAACTTAAACTGAGAAGTATGCATATAAGCGTGAGGCGATTAATGATCCCCAGTTTACATTCCTCATAGATGTTCAGAGAATCAGAACAACCCAAAGAATAGAGATTCCTCAATTTGTAGACAATACCTTTTCTTGCCATCACTAACCTTTTTCTTCTCAAATACCTTTCTGTGGCAGGTGGATAAATCAAAAGTATAGCTAGTTCCTCATAAAACCGAATGTAAAGAACTGAAAAAATGAAAAGAAAAAAGTCAAACCCAAAAGAAGTAGATCTGACTTGATATCATAACAACAACCGAAAATTGTCATTTACCTGCCACGACGATCATGCGCCCTGAACGTGATCCATTAATTGCACTCCAAGCGGAAGTCAATAACAAATCGACTTTTCCATCGCCATTCACATCGCCAATACCAGTTGCGTCAAAACCTAATGTTTCACCCATCACACTTCCCGTAAGGGTACGAAGTTCCCTGCCATCTTTTCCGGAATACACATACACTTTCCCTCCAGATGGAGCAGCAGAAGCATGCTGCCAGGCCCCTATAACTAAATCGTCATATCCATCTCTGTTTGTATCTCCAGCATCGGCTACCCCAATACCAAAACCTTCTCCAGGACCTTCTCCTGTAAAAGTGTACAACTGCTTTCCGTTTTTGCCAGAATAAACATAGGCTCTGCCCGTAGAATTTCCTAATGCAGCATTGGCAAAATCTGAGACATATACGTCTTGTACTCCATCATTATTGACATCGCCAACAACTGACATAAACATTCCACCTAATCTTCTACCCGTGTCATCTGGGTCGATAGTAAATGTCGCCTTTTTCTTCATTCCTTCGTAGACATAGACCTTGCCACCGTTAGATGCACCTGGTGCTCCGATCATCAATATTGACGAGCCTTCTGTAGTTTTTCCAGCTAATGCGGTCCCAAACCCATCACCTATTTCTTCACCGCTCCACTTCTGGAGAATTGAGCCATCCTTCCCAGAATACAAATAGGTGTTTCCAGCATGCTCAATTTTACTGCTATTTAAGGGGCCACCCCAAATTTGATAAGGTTCACCAATGAGCACATCACTATGTCCATCGCCATTCACATCCCCT
The DNA here is from genome assembly GCF_965233835.1 of Reichenbachiella sp. GTDB lineage: Bacteria > Bacteroidota > Bacteroidia > Cytophagales > Cyclobacteriaceae > Reichenbachiella. The sequence continues at coordinate 2,869,016 of NZ_OZ247585.1, read as the reverse complement.
ACACCTCTTACCCCACGGCCGAAAGCACCTCTTTCATCCGAGCCTTGCCATTCATAAATCAAAGAACCGTCGCCTCCTGAAAATACAAATGTCTTGTTTACATAGGGTGCACCAGCCACTACATCTGGTATACCATCTTTATTCACGTCACCCGCAGCTTCTATACTCATTCCCAATTGGCCATTGGCATCTGCTGAAGCATAGGACCAAATCAACTTTCCAGACTGACCAGAATAGACGTACACCTTCCCACTATTTGGCGAAGCTTCGTTGTTCGTTGGTGCAGAAGCGGTAACATCCATCACGCCGTCCCCATCTACATCTCCTATGTTCCTTCCAATCCAACCAAATTGATCGTTCTGGCTTTCTCCACTCCAATCATGTATAATATTCACCCCTTTCTCTACAAACGGATTAGCATAAGCAGCATCAGATGGGAACAATTCTTTGTATCTCGAATCTTTCTTAAGCATCTCTGAGGCAGGGCTCAAGCCGATATTCGTGATATTAAAATTATTTTTATCTTTTAATGAAATTAGGACCGCAAAAGCATCATCCATTTTTGATGCCAATGCGTAAGCTATACCTAGATTGAATTGAGTACTTGAGTTTTGGGGTTGTGTTTCAGCCGCCTTTTGGTAAAATTCAACCGATCTACCATAATCTTTCTTCCGTCTATAGGCCAATCCAAGCATACTCAAGGCTCCTCCGTGATTCGGGTTTGTTTCAAGAACTTTTGTTAAATCATTGATCGCTTCATCAATATTCCCGCCATTCAATTTTTGAAAAGACTCCTGTACTGCTTGAGATGGATCAGACTGCGCATTTAATAAATGAGTTGACCACATTAAGGAGAGTAATACGCTGAAAGTTGCAATTTTTTTCATTTCATCTATTTTGAGTTCTCTTCAAAAATGTCCTTATCTCCTAATTTAAAGGTAAATTCCGATCATACTTAACTCTTCTTTTTTTGCTGCAAAATATAGATTCCTCTCCTAATGGCTATATGCTCTGCGAGACTTAATCAGAATAGTATCTTCAACTCAATTGTTTCTTCTAAGAATTTCATTGTATCAGAAATTTTTTATCAAAAAGGAAGTTTATAAGTAGAACCTTTTTATTTTCGGTAACAAAGAAGGAAGCATGTTTGGGAAAAGAATAGTGGCGTTACAGGCAACGAACTCGTTGTCCGACAGCGGTGATATTAGCTATTGGCTGGTTTTGCTGTTTGTGTTGATTGTCATTATTGGGTCTTATTTCCTATTCAAACTCTACACCAGGCGCACCAAAATCCAAAGACGTGTTTTACAGAGAAAAGTAGAAAAACGTACCTCAGAAATTTCAAAACAAAAAGAAGAATTACAGGAGCAATCAGAAAAACTGCAAAAGGCTTACGAAGAAATCAAGGTCAAAAACATTGCCATTGAAGAAGCCTTTGAGCACTTGACCAACTCCTTCGCAAAGTTATCAGACGTCAACCGAGAAAAGGATGGTATTATCAGTATTGTCGCGCATGATCTAAGAACACCTCTCAATAACATTGAAGGACTTATACAACTGGTCTCCATGGATGGAAACTTGAGTGATGATCAGAAGGACTACATTGCAAAAATTCGTTCTGTAGTACGACATGGAAATGAAATGATTCGAGATCTACTGGATATCAATCAAGCTAAAAACCAGAAACCTGAACTAAAAATTTCGACTCTTGGACTTGGAGAATTCGTGAATGACTGGCAAGCCAACTTCGAAAAATCCCTATCCTCCAAAAAACAAAAATTGAAACTAGATGGGAATTATGAAAACCTTGAGCTCCAAACGGATCAGGGATTACTTTCAAGAATCATGGACAATTTGATGTCTAATGCTATCAAATTTTCTGAGAAAGGCACAAGCATTTTGATTTCGCTTAACCAAGAAGATGAACAACTGGTTCTTAAAATCACCGATGAGGGTCCCGGAATTAGTGAACAAGACCAACAAAAAATGTTCAAACCGTTTACAAGGCTCTCTGCAGTACCTACAGATGGTGAACCATCAAACGGCTTAGGACTTTCAATCATCAAAAGTCTTTGTCAGCAGCTAGGTGGAAAAATCAAGGTAGACAGCGAATTGGGCCAGGGAACGACCTTTATTGTTTCTATTCCAATGAAACTAGAGACAGCTACTGCTTAGCACCTGTGGAATTATCTTCCCATATTTCAAATATTTCATTAAATAAAACTATTTTCATCTCGTTAGTCAGAACTGGAACGCTATTTGTAATAGTGCCTGACGTTTGAACAAATGAATATTATAAACACATTCAAATTATTTCAACCATGACAAAACACATTTTAAATACTACGCCACTTACACTCGCATTACTGGTGGCCTTGATAATTGGTGCGTCTTCTTGTAAGACTAAAAAGAATCTAGCGCAGGTCACTCCAGTTGAGGAGGTTGAACCAGTAGAGGAACAAGTGGCAGAAGAGCTTGAAGAAGTAACTGAGGAAGTAGTGGAAGAAAGAGTTCCAGAAAAAATACTTTCAAAAGAGCAAAAACTAAATAACTATTTCAGAGAGGTTTCAGGTGCAGCTACCACAGATGCCGCCAACGGCAACATAGATCAAGCACTCAATATGTTTAGCAGTCCAGATGCTCCTGTACTGATCGTGATTTACAATGATGGTGCTAATCCTGATTATGATGAGCCTACTACCATCTCCAAATATTTGAACTATCTAAAAGACACCAAAACTAAAGCGGCCACGGTAGAAGAAGTAGTTTACGACAGCGAAGGCCGAATCAAAGAGTTGGTGCTAAAAAAATAATCTTAACTAGAACATAAAGACATGCAATTGATAAAATATACTGCCCTTTCACTGAGCTTATTGTTCGGTGTCAGCGCATTCGCTCAAAACGACATTGACCCCAGAAGGAAGCAGGCTATTGATTCCCTGGCACTGGAGAAGGTAAAAGACCTGAGTAAATACATCAGTATTATTGGAAACAAAGAAACACAGTTTTCTGAAGCTCAGCGAGTAATGGATCGCGCAGAGGAGTTATTTGCTGAAAACAGCGAGATGGGCGTTTCTTCTTTAGAAAGAGAAGAAGTGAATTACTACAAAGTAAGAGAGTACTTTGAGCGACTGATGGCTCTAAACTACGACAAGGTGAAAATCCAATGGTATGACATCCACTATGTGAGTGACTTGGAACAACAACCTGACGGCACCTTCGTGGGAGTAATCACAGTTTACCAGCGCTTTGAAGGAAGTTCTAAAGATGGAACCATGGAGTACAAGGATACGACCAAAAAGGATATTACCATCTTTGTAAAGCGAAAAGAAACACAAATCGCTGGACGAATTATAGAATTTTGGGACGTGATGTTAGGCGACATCAGAGTAACTGAAACATCTGCATGAGAACCCTCCCATTCGCGTTTTTAACCTTATTATCATTTCATGTATCGGTGAGTCAAGGACTCACCGATGACATGAAAGCCACTGAAGATCAACTCAGAGCTTCAACGAAACAAATCAACCAATTCTTCAGACGTTTCAACGGTGAGGAAGATGAAAATGGCAAGCGCTACTATCCTACGCACAAACGGTACAGAGACGCCTCACTCAGGAAGAAATATGTACCCGTCCTGTTCGATACGCAAACCAGTCCAATAGATCAATCGGTAGCCAAAACTTTTATCAAAACCATCACAGACAAGAAGTCTCCCAAATTCTTGGACTTTCACAAGGACGACTGGTTTGTTGAAGTTAGTGCCACTTTCAAATACAAAGGCAGATCAATTAGTGGCACACTGTACATGCAATTGCAACCTCAAGGCAAAGGATATGAATGGGTGATTCAGGATGTGGCATTCAGTGAATTTAGTAAGTATTTCGATAAGGCATCTGGTAAAGACAAACAGTTCCTGCATCCAATGAGTCATGAGTTAGATTTTATGACTTTGCGCAAAGCGCTAGACAAGCAGAAGCATGCCGAACAATATACTTTGGATTCTTACGAGCCAGATTATTTAAGTATATTCTTATTTGAACTGAATCAGGGTAACTTGACCTTTGTTTCTGCCAAAAACACAGCCTTCCACTTTTTCGCTATAGATGGCTATTACTTTTCCATTACCAACTTTAATAGACCTGGTTATAATTCTGGTTGGTTGATTTCAAGTCTGGTTCCATTGGAGAATGAGGACCAAAAACAGCAAATGAAAGATTATATCTATCGCAAGGACTAACCATGAAATACCTTTTTTCTTTTTTACTCTGCTTTACATTCATAGCCGCTCAAGCACAAGTTGCCGAGGACTCTACCCGGTATGACGAAGCTCGCAGCTTGGTGAACTTCTACAAGTATATGCTCAACACAGTAGGTTCTAGCAAGAGCTCTACACGTGACAAAGAGGTAATTATATCGGAGAGTTATAAAAAGGTATTCAAAGATCAATTCGTTCAAATTGAAGATGACTTGGCATTGGACAGGAAAGTAATTACCAACAAGGATGTATCTTCTTACTTGCGCGATGTGGACTTCTTTTTTGACAACATTCAATTCGACTTTCAGGGTATTGAAATTGAAAAAGTTGAGCTTGAAGATGATTCTTACTACTTCCTCGCAAGTTTCGAAAGTACCATCACCGCTGTAACCTTTGATGGGCAAAGTCAAAGCCAATCCAAGAAAAGGTTTATTGAATTGAACCTCGATGAGCAAGCCAGCGACCTAAAAATAGTAAGTGTATATAGCACGAAAGTAAACAGAGAGAAGGAACTACAACTTTGGTGGGAAAGCCTATCCTTTGAATGGGTCACCATTTTTAATCAGCAAGTGGCTTTTGACTCTATCTCTGATTCAGCTTTAAAGAAGTTAGCATCGATAGACAGCCTAGACCTTTCCAGTAATGTTTTCATTCGGGATTTGGAAGCACTTTCTGCACTTAAGGATCTGAAATTTCTGGACATAAGCAATACAAAAATTACAGATTTGAATCCTCTGCGATATGCCAGAAATCTGGAAGCGTTAGACGCTTCCAACACCAAAGTCTCTGATGTATCTGTGCTGCAATATTTCCCAGCATTAAATACCCTAAACCTTTCTCAAACGGATGTCAAAGACATAGAAGAAATTGGTCGATTGGCTAATCTAAGAAAGCTGAATCTTTCAGCTACATCCATTTCAGACTTTGGTCCGATAAAGTCACTAAAGCTTTTACAACACATCAACTTGTCCAACACCAGTTTTGATGATCCTACACTCCTCGCTTCAAATACGGAATTAAAGGAGGTAAACTTATCTCGAACACAAGTGGATCACTTGTTTGTTTTTCAAAGTCTGCCTCAGGTAGAATTATTGGATTTGTCCGAATCACAAATTGTCAATCTTAATGGTCTGGATAAACACCCTGCTTTAAAGGAGTTATATATCAATCAAACTGCGGTTAAATCATTTAAGCCAGTTGGAGACAATCCAAGTCTAAGAAAGATTTATGCCGATCTATCTGGCATTACCGAGCAAGTGGCCTCAGACTTTATGACAGCACATCCCCAAATAGTAGTAGTCACCAATAGTGAGCAAGTAACGAAATGGTGGATAGAACTACCTACCAACTGGAAAAATGTATTTGTAGAGCTGATCGGCCACGACGAGCCCACCAAAGAAGATTTAGCCAAACTGTTGATCATCGATTCTTTGAATGTTGCGAGCAAGAAGCTCTACATCGAAGCTCCCCTTTCTAAATTCAAACGACTCAAATACCTTGATGTCAGTTATAATGATTTCGTGACCTTAGCATTTGCCAAAGAAATGCCCGAATTGGAGACGCTGATTGGTATCAACCTGCCAGTAGAATCTGCAAACGACCTGCAATCAAACAAAGAACTAAAGCATCTCAATCTGAGCCAAACTAAACTTAAAGATGTGAAGAGGTTAGAACAATTGCACAGTCTAGAGCATTTAGATGTAGAAGGCACTTTTATAGAAGAGGCGCAGGTAATAGAACATCTTTCTGCCAATCCTCAGACAGTCGTTATTTATCAATCTGATTCATTGCTTGCCTGGTGGAACAACATTTCTCCTACCTGGCAAACAGTTTTCAACCTACCTGCTTCTGATGCCTACCATTTGCATCAATTGGTTGAACGTCAAGAAATTGAAATCAACAACAAACCCATACTTTCGCTGGCTCCCTTGCAAGCCTTCATCAATCTTAAATCAGTAAGCCTGGATCGATTGAAACTTACTAACCTGAGTGAGCTCTACAGTATAAATAGCCTTGAAAATCTGAGCTATACAAATGGACCGCTTCAAACTCTTGAAGGCATTGATCAATTGAATCAATTGAAATCATTGAATATTTCTAACACCGCTATGGAGGACTTGAAAGACCTGTATTACTTGAGTTCGCTAAAGCATCTCAATTGCTCTCGTACAGGCCTGAAAAACCTAAAAGGCATCGACAAACTGGTGGATTTGGAATCGTTAGATATTAGCAACACAAGAATATGGAGGCTAGATCGACTCGGAAGCATGCGCAGAATCAAAACACTCATCTGCAACAATACGCGAATTAGTCAAAGTAAAATAGATGAGTTTCAGGCCCTTCGACCTGATTGTGAAATCACCTTCTACTAGATCGGTTTTGGATTGGTTTCAATTGCAGGTTGCTAGATTCTAGCCAGTGTTGAAATTCCTCAAGTTCATCAGGCTGAAGTGACCTAATCGCTTTTTGATATTCCTTGGCCAGTAGGCCTTTATCAAAACTAACTTTCTCTAGAATGAGTTTGTAATAGTCTAAAAAGGAAGTTTTCATGTTCGTATTTTTTTAAGGAAGATGTTGTATTCAGTTTCTGTTTTTAACAAGCCGCTAACCCTCGGCGGACTTCGAATTAAACATACCTCTGGCACCTTGGTCAAATGCGTTAACATTATTGGATAGAATTAATATGTGATTGATAAAACTGTTGAATTATTTTGTAATCAATGTAGAATCTGATTTGGCAGAAGTCGAACCCTTCTCAGCTTCCACAGTCTCCACTTGCTGATCGTCGGATAATTTTGTAGACTCTTGTTTTATACAGCTGATGAGTGCCAACAACATTGTCATCCATGCAAAACCAGAAATTAGAAATTTCATCCATTTTGATTTGTACATTATTCCTCCTTTCTCCTTTGTTTCAAAAAAAGTGCTTTGCTCGGAGAGCTAGAGGCATGTACCTCAAGCCACTTAAATCCAAGCAAATTATTGAATCAGGTATTAATTAATGGCTATTGTTTTAACCGGTCTCTTCCTGGCTTCTTCTTTTTTAGGTATTAATAACCTCAAAATTCCATCTTGATATTTAGCTTCAATGCTATCTATCTCAACCGTATTCGGTAAATAAAAGGATCTTTTGAAGGAGCCATAATCAAACTCCTTTCGGGTAAACTTCATATTGCCATTCATCTGGGTCTCGTCTGCAGCAGCATCCGACTGAATGGTGAGCATATCATTGTCCAGCTCAAGATGAAAATCCTCCTTTTTCATTCCCGGGACTGCTACCTCTACCCGAAAATCATCATTGGTTTCTACAATATTTACCCTTGGGACCGAACCACCTTGATCAGTCCATCCAGACCAGTCAAAAAGATCTTTAGTCAAAAAATCATCAAAGAATGAAGATGATGTAGGAATGTAATTGCTTCTTTTCACTAAGTTCATTTTTTCAAATTTTAATAGTTAAACAATTCAACAAAAATTCGGTTAAACCGCAATCCCGATTACAGGACCGGGACCATCAAAACTTAACGCTACAAACCGAGCGAGTCGCGACTAATTGAAATTATTCAATCAGCCTCAAATACGAAAAAAGTGAGGTATTTTGTTTCAGGGGAATGCATTGATTTCACAATTTTTAACTTCTGTTAACTTTTGGTCAGGGAATGATTATCACTTTCCCTTGCGCTCTGGATGTTTCCAAATATTTGATAGCCTCAGCGGCCTCATCTAATGAATAAGTTCGGTCAATCACAGTGGATAGGTCATGGCTTTCCATCAGATCTGCAATGGTTTGTAAATCCTTTTGATTGGCCTTAAAGTCTACCATTTTGATGTGCTTACCTCCTAACAATCCAGCACCAATCAAATGAGCCATACCACCAAATCCAACTACCGCACAATTTCCGTTTTTGGTCAAAAGACCTTTATATTCCGAGAGAGAAAGATTGCCCACAGCATCAAAAATCAGGTCAAATTTCCTTTGCTGATCAGCAATGTTTTGCTCTGTATAATCCAACACATCTTCAGCACCGCATTCTTTTACCAGGCTCACATTCCTCGTACTACTAACTCCAGTCACATTCGCTCCATAATACTTAGCCAGTTGTACGGCAAAAGTACCTACACCACCGGAAGCGCCATTAATCAATACTTCTGCACCGGGAGAGATACTACCAAACTTACGTAAGCCGTGATAGGCCGTGAGTGCCGCCACAGGCACACCGGCTGCTTCTTCAAAATTGATGTTATCAGGTTTGAGGACTAATGCCTCTTCCGGCACACAGACATATTCCGCCAAGGCACCATAGCCATAATTGAATATATCTCCGAAGACAGCATCCCCTACTTTCAAATGGCTCGCTTGTTCGCCTACCTGTTCCACCACGCCTGCTACATCTGCTCCTAAAGTCTGAAAATTTTTGTTGGGTTTAAACACGCCTGTCATAGCTCGCATAAAATAAGGCGTGCCTCGCATGACATGCCAGTCCAAAGGATTAATAGCTGCCGCCTTAACTTTGATCAATACTTCATGATCTGCTGGAGTTGGTTTTTCTACCTCAGTTACATAAATCTCTTCCGGTCCTCCATAGCGATCTATTTTTACTACTCTCATCTTTAGTCTGTTAAAGCTTCGCAATTAAAACCGAACGTTTGAGCAATATCAATCACATCAGCTTCCGAAAGACGGTCTGAAGCTTCTACTCTCAATACCTTGTCGATATCCTGAAGGTCTACGTTCCAATCCTTGATGTAGGGATGTTGATTAAACACCCATGCGAATTGATCCATGCGCTTGCGGGTTTTAATGTTTGTTCTAAATACTAATACTTCCATGGCGTTAAATTTCAAGGAAGTGAAAGGCTTCGTACACAAAGAATACCGGCCACACAATCGCTTTGAAGAATCCTCCTACGCCCAACCAAAACCCAGCGGCAGTAGATATGAAGTAATAAGCTGCGCCAAAGAATCCCAGCACGTAAAAACAGCTTCCCCTTGATGTTGATGATTTAAATTTTTCTTTCATTGGTTTATGTTTTCTGTTGTCAATCTGTTATTTAAAAGGATCGTCCAAAAATTCTAATCTGGAATCTCCTGTAGTTTCGTAGGAGGTGTAAATGAATTTGTTTTCCTCCCCTATGAGATGACTAGCATCTAGTTTAATGGACATAGAGTCCACTTGGAATTTTTTTAGTGTGACGTAGGCATTTTCGGCCTTGACCCCGTTCAATACTGGCGTGATCACCTTAGCTGTTACCTCAAGTGCGCTATCGCCTTTTATAAAGAAATGAAGCGTATCATTTCTATTTTCTAATTGAGGCAAATACCTGTTTTGTGGATCAAAAGCTACTTCTACTTGGTAGGTTCTGCCCTGGCGAACCTGTACATTCCAATTCCCTGAGAAATGAATGATTTTAAACGCTTCCACAGGTACTGCTGTGAGCTGAGTTTCAGCGGCTTGTTTGGCATTGATGGCTTGTACATCTCCACGTAGCACCATCAGACTACTCACAAAAAGTGCCAGGAGAATGCCCGCAGTAGTGATCAATATTTTCTTACTTGTTTGCATGGTTTATATAGTTTTAGGTTAGGCCTTTTCGGTTGATTTTACATGTTGCTGGTAGTACTTGGCAATGTCGTCTATAGATAAATGAAGCAAGTCCATAGCTCTAAACAATCGTGGTAATTCATTATTGATAAAGTCTTCTTTTCTCAGGGCATTGGTTTTTACATTCCCGTCTTCCGCTACGAAATAGCCTATCCCTCGTTTGTTGTAGATAATGCCCTTCTCTTGTAGATAGGTGAATGTACGCATGACCGTATTGGGATTTACTTCGATGCTTACAGCCATTTCCCTTACTGATGGAATCCGATCGCCTGGCTTCCACTTCTCTAGGAGAATGTTTTCACAAAAGTGATCAGCAATTTGCAGGTATATGGCTTGATCGTCTCGAAACTCCATCTTACACCTCCCTGTCTTTCAATCCCAAATAAGTCACCACCCAGCAAAATGGAGCCAATAACCACCAAAATGCCCATTGCGCCAATAACCAAATCTTATATATGGGCTTATCCACATACGGATTATTGTCAGATAAGCACTCCTGATCATCCTGCATCAAATCCCCCATGATAAAGTAGAAGGTTGTCCCTGCTACTATCGCCACCAAAATCACGGTGAATATGGTTTTGGGAAACACATAACCGTTGAAATGCGACGCACCTACTAAAAACAAGCCCTGCAACACGAAGTAGTACTGCATAACTGAAAGGGCAAAATCACTGAGCGGGTCAAAATCCTCAAATCGCATATTGGCATCAATCATTGTCCCAATTGGATTTGCTACAAAAACGGTATATAGATAGTAGGTAAAACTGAAAAACACGATCCAACCCACAGAGGTCAACAGCCACATGGAAAGAAACTTCTCAAAAGTGGAAGTCGGCAAAGTGAGGTAATTACTACTTTTCAATGAATGACTTAAATCATTAAATGCCAATGAACTAAGGACAAACCCTCCAATAATTAATGTAAAAGCATAGCCACGTGTATGCTCGAAGAAAACCATGCTGTCTTCTACGATAATGGACATCAATAAGCCAACAAAGAAGAGCATGCCGAATGTGATTTCGAAGGCAATGAAAATGCCTCTAAAACTTCTAAACAGCTCAAGCTTAAGCAACTTCAAAAACCTATGGATATTAAAATAATGGCTCATTTATCTACCGTTTGATTTTTGAAAATTTCTTGCACCTTCTCCTTGTTGTTCACCACCGCATTGAACAGCGTCTCCAGATTCATATTGGACTCTACACCACTTGTGTTTTCTTCTACCACAGTGTATCCGCTAAAAGTAGACTCAGCATAAACCACTCGATCGTGCTCAGGTAGTTCTTTTACTTTGTTGATCGTCAATCGCTTTGAGATTTGTTGGAAGTCCTCAAAGAAGACGATTTGACCTTCGTCCAAAATGATGATCGGATCGATCAAATTCTCCATATCTCGAGCCTGATGGGTAGAAATGATAAAGCTTCGCTCTTCATGTATCGCGCTAGCCACCACTTTCCGAAATTGACTTTTTGACGGAATGTCCAACCCATTGGTCGGTTCATCCAGAATCAGCAACTGGCAATCTGTGGCCAATCCGAATGACAGTAAAAACTTCTTCTTCTGTCCGTAAGACAGTGAAGTCAGCTTTTCGTCTGTGGGCAAGCTGAATTCATTCAAATACTCTCGAAGTAGCTCATGGTTGAATCTGGGGTAAAACGGGCTGTACAAGTCCACAAACCTTTTCATGCCAATGGCCGGCACTTCAAACTCCTCCGTCACCAAATAGATTTCGCTAAGAAACTCTGGTCGACGATCTCTTGGGGTTAAACCACCAACATGAAGACTTCCCTCCTTAGGAAACAACAAGCCAGCAATGAGTTTGAGCAGACTGGACTTCCCTGCTCCATTTTTGCCCAGCAGGCCATAGATATTTCCCAGCGGTAGGGAAACATTCAGGTTCTTAAACAGCTGAGGTTTGGAGGAATATCCAAAAGAAACATTTTCAATTTGCACCATACTTTTCTGAAGTAAATTAGTGTACTATCATACTAATACACCTCAAATGTAAATAAGGTTTCGGTTCATATGAAATAATTGTTAAAAGATTTAAGAATTGCTTCTGAGACCGCTTGTTTAATGCACTTTATTCTGGCATATTAGAGGAATAAACTCCATTATGGGGTATGTACAAATATTGACAATATGGATCCGTTATTATGGAAATAAAATTTGACTTTGATATGGATGATTGGATGGAGTTTCAAAAACTCTATATTCAAAACTCTCACCAACACAAAAGAGCCAGATTAATATCAACTTTAATTGTACCTGGCTTTTTTATTGTTTTTTTAACATCTTATTATACAAATGGAGGTTCAGGAATTTTACTTCCAATAAATTTTGGTCTAATATCTATAGCGTGGATTTTATTCTATCCTAAACACATGTTAAATAGAACCATGGACAATGCGCGAAAAATTCTTGAAAACGGTGATAACTCAGGCACTCTTGGGATACATAATTTAGTTTTTAGCGATGAAGGAATACTGAACCAGAATCGGAACAAAAATTTAAGTGGTCTGGAATTAAGAAAATTGAAGAAACCATAGATTATTACTTTTTATACAATACCGCGGTATCTGCGATAATTATCCCTAAAAAGAAAATTGAAAACGATCTCGAAGAACTTGACAAAATACTAAAAACAAACATTGCCTAATATCAACTATCCCTCTTTGGTGATTACCGATATGATTTAGTCCGGTGGTTTCTAATAACAGCGTCAAATTTAAGATATTTCTAAATTGTAGCTGAAATAAGATGTCCGTCAAAAAACAAAGAAAATAGTTGATCGCTTTCAATATCTCTTCAAACATCCAATGACCTTCAAAAACCTCCACAACAATCTAGAACGGTTAACCACCAAACCAAGAATCATCACGCTATTCATCCTAGCTCATTTGGTGCTTTTGATGATGATGCTATTTACCTTTCCTCGCATCAATGCCCAGCTGGGTACCGAAGCTTTTGATCTGAAGGCGATGGGGTATTCTGTAGAGGAAGCGACGGTCATGATTAATAAGCTAGATCAAGCTACTGTCGATCTCTATTTGTTTCCGCAGTTGTTCTTGTTGGACCTCTTTTACCCTCTACTTCTGGGACTGCTTTTGAGCGCTTTGATTATTCGATTGTCTCATTTGATAAAGCTCCCTTCTGGACACATTCTCTCCAATCTGTATCTTCTGCCCTTCCTGGCCATGCTACTCGACTATGGCGAGAATATTTTGATCGCAAAAATGATCACAAATTCAAACCATGTCTCTGAGACCATCATTAAAACCGCCAGTCTATTTACACAAATAAAAAGTGGAACGACTACGTTGTGCTGGTTAGTAGTGGTCGTATACTTTGTGGTGTGGTTGGTGAGGAAGAAAAGAAGATGATTTATTTTTTATATTAGTAATTATTAAACCTATAAGGTTTTTAAAACCTTATAGGTTTAAGAGCAATCCTCAATACCATTGATATTCGATATTGGCAACCAAATCAAAAGCAGGTTGTTCTATCCATGGAGCCATGCTGCCTTTGCGGCTATAATTGGTTTCATCCGTTTTCGTCTTCTTGATACCAAACCAAGTTTGAGGAAATTCTCTCTCTTTACACTGCTTTTGTTGAGACTTGGTGAGCTTTTGCTTAACCATCTCACCATTTTCATCTAAATAAACCATCAAGTTGTTGTTCCAAATATCAGAATCAGGTAATCTCCATGGCAGACTATTGGCTTCAAACTCTGCTGCCAATTGCGCTCCCTTTTTATCCATAATCCACTCAAAAACAAGAAAGAAATCTTCGGCAAGGCTGATCTCATACGAACTAAAATCAATAGATACCCATCCTTTTTTTATACTTGACCGAAGTATTACACTTTTATTCAGTAAGTCCTTTGAGGGGAGGTTATCCTGACCAATCGACATAATTCTACAGCGAATATTAAAACTGTCCAGATCATTTTTGAAAATGTGAAGGTTTACTTTTTTAATATCAATCACTGTTTCTGGCATTTCAATTTTAGTAGCCCAGGCACTACCCCCATCGGAACTTGCCAAAGCTTCTCCCCAATTGTTAAAGACACCTGGTGACGTAAGCCCGATAACATCAGACTTCACTTGATCAGATGGAGTAATTTGTATCTCCCTAAGCATGGCTACATCTTCTTTTAGGAGAATTAAATTTTCATCCAAATGGAGTGTATCAATTTTTAGTTCAAACTTGCTAAAACCGATGGCAGAAAATGTAATGTTGTCGTTGATCATATTCGCTGGTACTATGAGTCGAAAAGACCCATCTTCATAACCACAGGTGCCTACACTAGTATTCACAATACCAATATTTGCAAAGGCTATCGGTTGGTGGTCTTCTACATTTACAACTTTTCCCGTCAAAAGAAATTGGGCATTACCCGTCAGGGCAGCCAGCATGAGCATGCTAGCAAATAATAATTTTGAGTACATGAGTATTAAGTATTTTGAGTTTTGACAATTAGACTAAAGACAACAAAAATCAAAAAAGTGACCGCTGTCTTCAGTCGGTATTTATGATGTGCAGATGCATTTATCCCGACAGAGGTTGCACGACACCCCTGTCAGGCAACTTTCTTATTCTACTTTCAAACCTTCTACAGGATTGGTTTCAAACACCTTTTTTACTTGTGTGCTGATTACGGAAAAAAGAATGAGAAGTAGAATACCAATGGAAATGACCACTTCCACTATACCTACAGGCATAGGGTATTCATACAGCAGATCCAGGAGAGAAACCACCAATTGGTAACTGAGGGGCACACCAACCAAAAGGGCTAGAACAATCAAAATCAAATACTGTTTGGTCACTTGACGGGCAATACTGCTATACCCTGCGCCTAAGGCTTTACGAATACTAAATTCTCGTACTCGGCCGGATACATTGAGTGACACCAATCCGTAAAACCCAAGACTAGCTAGTAGCACAGCAACCAAAGCTACGGCTCGCATAAAGTCCCCTTGTTTTCCCTCTTCTTCGTAGTATGTCATACCCCAAACATCTGCTTGATGACCACCCTGAAAGGGAGTATCTGGAAACAATCCAGCCCACTGTTCGCGGAGTTGATCATACATCTCATATTCAGTTCCAGGTTTTACCTTCAAGGTAAGATACTGGTAGGTTGAAGGATCGGCAAGGCTAAAAAAGGTCGGCCTGATTTTGTCATAGAAACTATAAATATGAAAGTTTTCAACCACTCCAATGATGCTGTATCTCACACTGTCGATTTTGAATGATTCTCCGATTGGATCTTTGAAACCAAAGTTTTGGACTAATAGCTCGTTGACTACCACTGCATTTTGATCGCCCTGATGGTTAGGCTCAAAAAACCTACCTTCCACTAATTCTATACCCAGCGTCCCAAAGTACTCAGGAGACACACCTACCCTACGGGTTTCGTACTTTCGCTCAGGTGTGTGAACTACAGGGTAATCTACTTGATGGCCCAGATGATGTTCGGAACCACAAAGTGCTGTAACATTGGAATTTTGTTGAAATGCACCGTAGAGTTCCTGGTAGGAAGTTGGATCAGGCAGCTGCATATATACTACTTGATCTTTGTTATACCCCCATCCCCTGTTTTTTTGAAATGCTGTGTTTTGTGTAAAAACCACCGCGGCTGTGATCAAAACACAGACTAAGATAAGTTGAATACAGAGAAATACTTTCGTGAGCAAATTCTTCTTTCCAAACCTCATCGTTCCTTTTAGTATACTTACCGCTTGAAATTTGGCAATATAGAAAGCTGGATATATGCCTGATACAATTCCAGTAGTCAGGGCAACCAGAGTCAAATACACCCACAGTTGAAAATCAGTTAAGTCAATACTCAGGTCTATGTCAGCTAAGTTTACAAACCATGGTAAAAACACTGTGGTAGCAAGGAATACCCCCATGACCGTAGCTAACAGTGTCACCAATACATTTTCAGTAAGAAACTGGATCACAGTAGAGGATCGGCTTGCCCCTATGGTCTTACGGACTGCGATCTCCTTGAGTCTTTTAGCAGCGGAGACAATGGCTATATTAATGTAGTTGAAACAGCTCAACACAAGCATGAATAATCCCAATATGGGCATAGTGATACGACCCGCCGCATCATAATTGTAAGTAATCGACTCTGAAATATACTCCGAGTGCTCAAATAGAGTAGACAGCTGTTCGAACTGAAAAGCATTGATTTTCCAATCATTGTGAGTATCATTGACCAGATCACGGTAAACATTCATACCAGCGGAAATCGTATGAATATCCTCAGGATCTGATACTTGTACGAATGTAGCATCCAGTAATTTGTACCAATCATTGAAGGCCACATCAGGATGTGAAAATCCGAAATTTTCAAAATTGATTAGAAAATCAAATTCAATCTGATGGGCACTCGGAAAAGCCTGACCTACCCCTGTCACCTTAAAAGACTTTTTTATATTCTCGTCGAACTTCAAGACGATATCATATCCAATTGGGTTGACGTCGCCAAAATATTTTTCAGACATCTCTTCACTGATAATGACACTATTTAAGTCTTTAAGTGTACTTGGATCACCCCATTTGAGAGGAAAAGTAAACATGGTCAGAAAGTCAGGGTCCGTATAGCGTACCTGCTCGTGAAACACCTTATTTTCATACTTTACCACTACGTTCCGGTCTTCTATCCGGCAGGTGGCTTTTACCTGTGGATAGTCTATTTTTAGTGCTTCTGCCAACAAGACTGGGCTTTTGCCATATTGGAGGGTTTCCCCTTCCTTATCTACAAAGTAGGTCACCAGAAAGACTTCATTTTTGTTTTCATGATGCTGATCTATACTAAATTCATAATCCATGAATGCATAGACTATCAGACAAATACCAATGGCTACAGATAAGCCAAATACATTGATGAAAGAACTGAGTGGGTTCCTCATCATACTTCTCATGGAAGTTTTGAAATAATTTTTGAACATGATTAATTGGTTAAATTTTGAGTGAGTTTGACTATTTTTTTTCCAGGCATACGACCTGCAGCAACGGAATACATCCAGGGTGTATTGAAATCTGGCATAGCGAAGATTTCTTTCTTCTAATCGATCGTAGAAAAATTCTTCCAGGTCGCCATGTAATTCTTCGAAACGATCCTTCCGGCAATACCATTTAAAGAAACGATAGGGCCACTTCGGTATGTTCACATCACGTGGCATGTTTAAACCATTTGCCATTTGAATACAACCTCTGGAATCCGACTACGAAGCTTGTTACGCAATTCCAATGATTCGTCAAGGGCTTTTTTCCCTATAGGCGTAATCGAAAATATACGCTTGCGTTTGCCACCTCTTTTAGATTCTGCTTCGCCAAGTGCTGACTTAAGCATCCCTTTTTCCTCTAGTCGATATAAGGACTTGTGAACTGCACTCACGTTAACCGAGCGCTTAGACTGCTCAGCAATTTCCTTGGTAATGGCCACAGCATAAGCCTCTTCATACAGCACCCCTACTGTGAGTAGCACTAGTTCTTCAAATTCTCCGAGATGTAGTCTTTCCATTGCTATTAAATTTACATTTGTCAGCAATATACGGAAGACTTCCGATTAAGTTTACTTTTGTCTATAAAATAATCATTAAAAAAGGACAATCAATGACTGTCCTTTATAAATCTAATAGATTAGTCTTCTATTCTTGTCTCAAAGAATCTATAGGGTTCTGATTTGAGGAGCGCATAGTTTGTAATCCTACGATCCCACCAACAACGAGTACAACAACCAGCATGGATCCTATAAACATCCAAATACTTATCTCCTTTCTGTCCGCAAAATTTTGTAGCCAATAGTTTGCCGCAAAATAAGAAATCGGCCAAGAGATAAGAATAGCCAAACCGATAAGTTTGGAAACTTCGGCTGAGAGCAAATGGAACACTGCTCGAACCCCTGCCCCAAGTACTTTTCGTATGCCAATTTCTTTTTGACGTCTTCTGGCCGAATAAGTGATTAAACCTATCAATCCCAGGCTGGCAATAAAAATTGAAAGTGATGCAAAAACGAAAAGTATTTTACCTGTGGCTTCTTCCGATTTATAGAGACGTTGATACTCTTCGTCAAAAAAGAAATACTGAAACGGCTCACCTCCGGAATGTTGTTCCCATGATTCTTCAATGGCAGTCAATGTCTCTAAAATATTAGTTGTTTTATTAAGCTTCACACTAATATAGCCTTCCTGATTACCTGGATCATACTCTAATGAAACAGGCTCTACTGGCTTATGCAGAGATTCAATGTTGTAATCCTTTATTACTCCAATGATATGCAAAGGTCCATTCGCAAAAGCAGAAGTTAATGGTTGTCCAATCGGGTCATCAAATCCAAATGCCTTGGCAGCTGATTCGTTGATTACAACGGCACTTGAATCTGAAGCTATATCCTTTGCAAAGAATCTTCCGGCAACTAACTCCAACCCTATCAAATCTTTGTACTCATGTGTTACCTGATTATTTAAGAAAAGGAAAGTTTCTGTTTCGTTTTGTTTGCGATATGATCTGATTTTATATTCTTTCCCAGGAATGGTTTTTGAATTAGCGACGGCACTAATATGGGTCTGACCAAGCAAATCATTCTTAAAAGCTAGCATATGACTTCCTAACCAATCGGGTCGTTTAATCACTAGCATTTGCTCTTTGTCGAATCCCAAATTTTTAGCCAACATATAACTGATCTGATTATATACAACCAAGGTCCATACTATGATCACAATAGAAGCTGTGAATTGCAGAGTTACCAATAGATTCCTTAACCAACTTGATTTAGCTCCTGACCACTTATCACCCTTCAGCACCTGAACAGGACGGAAATTGGACAATACCAAAGAAGGATACAAACCTGCGACAATTCCAACAAATGAAGCCAACCCTACGATAAACACCCAGTTTATAGAATTAGTGAATAAGCCAATACTAAGATCCTTTCCTATCAGCGAAGTAAATGAAGGCATTGATACGGCCATAAAACCTACAGCAAGTAAAGCAGCAACAAACGAAATGATCAACGATTCAACCATGAACTGAACTACCAGCATTTGTTTGGTTGACCCAATCACCTTTCTTACTCCTACTTCTTTGGCTCTGTTTAATGAGTGGGCTGTGGCCAAATTGACAAAATTAAAAATGGCTATAAACAGGGTGACTACACCAATAATTCCATAAATGTATACATAGGTAGAATTGCCTGTCGGCTCTAACTCATTGGATGCGGTAGAACTCAGATGAATGTCCGGAATTGGAGTGAGTTGAAATCCTACAGTATTACCTGCCTTTTCCCAATCCTCTATTGCAATACCAGTATAGTATTCAATTTCGGGAGCGATAAAATCGTAGAAAATTTCTTTTGATTTGATTTCCAGCTCTGACGGATCGGAATGTTGATCCAACAGAATATAGTTGTGTACATTAGTTCCAATCCAGCGGGTGGTTGTCCCTTCTGGTCTGGAACTCATAGAGCCCATAATGTCAAATTGAATATGAGAATTTGGAGAAATATTCTCCATGACTCCAGTCACGATATAGGACACCGAATCCTCTTCGACAGATAGCAATTGCCCTAAAGCCTCTTCACCTCCAAAATACTTATTCGCATAGCGCTCTGAAAGAACAACAGATCTCGGAGATGCTAGTGCGGTTTGAGGATTCCCCTTCACTAACTTGAAGTCAAAAACACTTAAGAATGAAGAGTCTGCAAACAACATACGATCTTCAATAAACTTCCTCTTGTCTTTTCCAATAAGCACGGAACCTGCATCTAGTACCCTTGTGGCTTTTTGTACTTCGGGGTAATAGCTCAACATAGTTTTGGCCAGCGGAGCCCCGGTAGTCGCTTCATGATTAGACTTCCCTCTAATAACGGCTTTGCTACTAATGCGATAGATTCTTTCATAGTCAGAATGAAATTGATCATAGTTTATTTCATTCCAGACATAAATGGCAATAAATGAAAAACTAGCTATACCTAAGGCAAGGCCTAGTACATTCGTAAAAAAATAGCTTTTATGCTTTAAGAGATTTCTTGTAGCTGTTAAGTAATAATTCTTAAACATGATAAAATGGTTAAATTTTGAGTGAAATTGACCGAAACCGACTACTGAGGGTCTGAGCATTCTCAGCACTTCTAATCGGTAGATGCGGCGCGCTTTGGCTGCGCCATGAATATTAATATTTTCCTGAAAAGCCTCTTCTAAGTCTCCTTGTAATTCTTCGAATAGATCAGCCTTGCAAAACCATTTAAAGAGTCGAACAAACCACCTGGGCAATTGTGATGGTATCATGACAGACTCAGTTTGGGTACGAGGCTCCACATTTCTTCTCGCAGTTCTCGCGCTTGTTTGAGCGATTCTTTGCCAGTATTCGTAAGCGTGTAATAGCGTTTGCGACGACCACCACGTTCGGCTGTGGCACCACCAGTATGTGAGGTAATGAACCCCTTTTCTTCCAATCGAGAAAGTGCCGTATGCAAAGCTCCCCTACTCAGCGTACGTTTGAGCCTTGTGCTTAGCTCCTTTTGTATCTTTAAGCCATAGGCCTCATCATCCAAAATGAGAATGGATAACAATACCACTTCCTGAAACTCTCCCAGATTTGATCCTTTCATTGCTATTTGTTTCTGTTTTGAAGACCAAACGTAGTGATTATTTATTTGTTTCGTAAATGGAGATTAAATGAATGAGTTAGCAAATTTACTTTTCAAAAACCTTGAGTATTGGTATATTAGATTAACAAAACCTAATCATGACCAAAAAAGATAAACCGCAAGACATCTCCGATTCTGATATCTTCCCGATATCTAAGGATAAAATGTTTCAGTTAATTCTAGACAACATTCCTACTCGCATATTTTGGAAAAATCGAGATTCAGTATATCTCGGATCCAATCGATTATTTGCAGAAGATGCTGGCGTGGGCTCGGCCCCTGAGATATTAGGCAAGACGGATTATGATTTAGCCTGGAAAAAATCGGAAGCTGATTTTTTTGTTGAAACTGATCAGAAGGTTATGGATAGAGGTGACTCTGAACTCGGTATCATAGAACCACAAAAACACGCTGATGGGAAGGAATCATGGCTCGAAACCAATAAGGTTCCACTAAAAAATGACGAAGGCGAGGTAATTGGCATACTTGGCACCTACTCTGATATTACAGAACGAAAACAGATCTTTGAAGATCTAAAACAAAAAAACAGAGATTTAGAGTTAAAAAATAAAGAACTCGAACAATTCGCTTTCATAGCATCGCATGACTTACAAAGCCCGCTGCACACCATCATCAATTACATCGACCTATTCGAGTCGGAGAATAAAAAAGAGCTAAGCCATGAAGGGCAAATGTATTTCAATTTCATAAAAGAAGCTTCTGTTAGAATGAAGCAACTAATAACGGGCCTGCTTGAATACTCCAGAATTGGTCATGATATAAAATTGGAAACTGTCGATAGTCGCATTATTTGTGAAAATGTACTGAAAGATCTTCAGAGTTTGATACAGGAAAAAAATGCAACCATTCAGATTGACAGGTTACCAAGTGTAAAGGCTAGCCCGACTGAACTCCGCATTCTATTTCAGAACCTAATTGAAAATGCACTAAAATTTAGTAAGTCTGATGTTCCGTGTGAAATTGAAATTACTCATTCAGACAAAAACCGATACATGCAGTTCACCATTTCGGATAATGGCATTGGCATTGACCCTCAATTTGAAGATAAAATCTTCGTGATTTACCAACAGTTACACAATAGTTCAATCTATGGTGGCAACGGAATAGGTTTGGCCTATTGCAAGAAAATTTTAGATACCTTTGGAGGTAAAATTTGGTTAGACAGAAATTATAAAAACGGCGCCAAGTTTCACTTTACAATCCTTAAATAGATGAATCAAATTGACCATGTCTTATTGATTGACGATGATGTTCCTACCAACTTCATCCATGAAGTGATTCTAAAAAAAACCAACAAGTTTAAGCAAATTCACTCCGTGTTAAGTGCTTCAGAAGCTTTAAATTATCTTCAAATAAAAAGACCTAATCTTATATTTCTTGACATTAATATGCCTGCCCTATCGGGTTGGGATTTTATTGACCAGTTCAGATCTCTACCCCTAGAGCAAAAAGAAGAAATAGTAATTGTCATGGTCAGCACATCTATGGATCCCAAGGATCGACAAAGAGCTGAGGTATGTAATGAAATACAAGAATTTGTAAGTAAGCCTATCTCTGTAGAGAAAATTGAAGATATTTTAGTTTCTCATTTTTAGGCTTATTAGTCTCAACTTACTCTCGACAAACCAATTCTCAGTTCATTTAAGGAGTGTTTAGTCAACTTTTCGTTTGTGACTATTTCCGTTTCGTGGATTATATCTAACAAAAAGTCTATGAAACTAAAGCGTCCAAAATCAGAACCAAAGGTATCCGCAGGGTCCATGGCAGATATAGCGTTTCTTTTACTTATTTTCTTTCTTGTAAGTACGAGTCTCCTCCAAGACAAAGGTCTCATGCTGCAGCTTCCTCCGGATGTTGAACCAACAGAAACACCAGTCAATGAACGAAATCTTTTCAAGGTACTCATCAATTCCAAAAATGAGTATTTGATCGAAGGACAAGTAAGAACTGACCTATCCGGACTTGTTGAGGAAATCAAAACTTTTGTACAAAACCCATCCTCAAACCCTACCCTTTCTGAAAAGCCTGAAAAAGCCGTTATCTCTATCAAAGCTCAGCGTGGAGCTCATTATACCTCTTTCATATCCATTCTTGATCTCGTCAAAGAATCCTATTACCAAATGTATGGGGAACGTGTAGGGCTAACCTCTGATGAGTTCAGAAAACTGAGAAAATCAAACCCCTCTGAGTTGGCGCTGTATCAAAAAGCTAGAATAGGTCTACCAATGAACATTTCAATCGCAAATCCGGATCAAATAAAATAATTATGAAAATCAGAAAAAAAACCTCTACCACAGCTGAAATATCAACGGCTTCTATGCCAGATATCGTCTTCTTACTGTTGTTCTTTTTTATGGTCACGGCCACAATAAAGGTGAACGAAGAGCAATTAAATGTACAGACCCCAAATGCACATTCTATAACCACAGTAGACAAGAAATTCCTCATTAAAGAATTGTTTGTAGGCTTTCCCAAAGATGTTAGACTAGGTACGTCACCTAGAATTTCTGGCAACAACAAATGGGTTTCTCTAGATCAAATTGGTCAATGGGTTCAAGAACAAAAGTCCGATTTGGGAGAGGCGTACAAAGATCAACTGATCGTCATGCTTAAAGTGGATGAAAAAGTCGACATGGGACTTATTGGAGATATTCAAATGGAACTAAGAAAGAATAATGCAAGAAAAGTACTTTACCGTACTTTGGATAAGCCACAGAACTTCTAGTATTCTAATTTATTGCGATTGTTGGACCATTCTGTAAAAGCAACAAGAGCATCCTCTCTCAGCATCTGCTTGGTAAAAAGCTTGCGTTCTTTAATGGGTCGAGCCAATTCTTCATAAATAAATTGGTCATCAAAATTGATTGCTGCAGCATCAGATTTGGTATTGGCAAAATAGATTTTGTCAGGCCTGGCCCAGTATATCGCTCCCAGACACATCGGACATGGTTCACAACTAGTATAAACCTCACACCCATCGAGTTGGAAAGTTCCTAGCACTTTGCATGCTTCTCGAATAGCCACCACTTCGGCATGAGCCGTTGGGTCATTACTAGTGGTAACACGATTCGTTCCCCTTGCTATTATTTCTCCATCTTTTACAATCACTGCTCCAAACGGTCCTCCAGTATTAGACCTAACGTTCTCTACAGAAAGCCGGATAGCCTCTTGCATAAATTTTTCTTTATTAATGTCCATATGTTTTAATCTGAATATCATCAAGTTAACTCCTCTTGGTTAATTTTGCATTCAATACTTAATGATTTAAATTGAAGTAAACCTGTGCGCTTAATGTGTATACCTAACTAAACTTCGACTGTGTTAATAAGAAAGTTTATTGATCAATATTTTCTCGTTGGAATCACGACGAGCTCAGATACGACCAGGGAAAGAATCATTCTAGCCAATGTCATATTTCTAGCGGTACCTGTTGTTATTTTCATTTCTTACCTTGTTGACTTTAAGGAATTTCTGGTTCCCGCCGAAGAATTAAATTTTGACCAATTCACCAGGTTAATGTTCGGCATTGCTTCATTGATCTGTTATTTACTGAACCGCAAAGGGCTCTTCGGTATCAGTCGCTGGATCTACCTCGCTTCGTGGGTTGCTTTTTGGCTTGTTTTAGACCCTGTCATTCAAGGCACCTCATCCGACTACTATTTTCACTTTGACTTAAGTATCATAGGATTGTCTCTTGTTACCCAGATTTTAGTCTCTTATAAGCGCGAGCCGATTGTTTTTACCACAGCCATGGTCTTCAGTCTTGTTTGCATCTTTTTTCAGCAATCCTACTTACTTTACTTTGATAGTAATGAACAAACCGCAGATGTACTATTAGACAACGTTTATACCTACCAGACCTCCATCTACTATTGGGCGATATTCAATCTAATCATTGGTTATCTGCTATACATCTATGAGAAGGCAAACATTCATTTGGCTGAAAACAATAAAAAATTAGATCAGCTTACCATCAATCTAGAGGAAGTGGTAGCGGAACGGACCGAGGATTTACAAATCAAACAACAGGAGCTTATCGCTATAGCCAACCAACTAAAGGAAAGCCAAGTAAAGTACAGAAAACTGTTTACCAATAGTTTTGAAGCAATTGCTCAACTTGAGCTGAACCCACCACTAGATACAAGGCTGCCAAAAAATGCGCAAATCGAGTATCTGATTGACAACCTTAAACTGGTAGAATGTAACGATGTGTTTGCTCAACTTTATCTGGAGAAAGATCCAGAAGAACTCGTTGGAAAAGAGTTGGCATTCATCATGGACCATAATGAATCCATATCCAACCTCCTGGAAGCTTATATAGAGCAGGGTTATAGATTGGATAGCATTACCATGCAAGAGTCTATTCATGATACAGATCGGTGGTTTATAAGCCATATCACCTCTCATATCGAAGAAAACAAAGTTCACTGGCTGTGGCTCAACAAACTAGATATCACGGAAAAAAGTAAACAAGATAAGGAGCGGAAAATTCTGTTGAACAACCTTGAAGAATATGCCTTTCAAACTTCGCATGAATTGAGAGGTCCATTATCGAGACTTCTAGGATTAACAAGCTTGCTGCTCAATAAAAATGCTTTTGACCAAGAAGAGCTTCCAGAAATGCTGAAGCACATCAACGATACTTCTCTGGAAATTGACGATGTAATCAAAATGATGAATCAGGTCCTTTCCAGCAGCCAATACGAAAGTAAACTCACCAAAAGTAGAACGTCTAACGAGTAAGAAGATTAGTCATTGGCAATGAGTGTTTCATAATAATTTATAACTTCGAATACCAAATTTGACTTATATGAAGCACCTAACATTTTTCATTCTATCTCTTATATTTTTAGCTCAACCATTAGTAGCACAATTCAAGCTCGGAAAGCTAAAAATAGACGACCTGGTAAAAAAGGAACACCTCGAAGCAGCTAACACGCTACTGGGTACGGACAATGAAGTCGCCAAACTAAAGGCAGAGCAGTTAAAAAAAGACACTTCATTCTATAATTATATCTTTTCTCAGGGCAACAGAGCTTCATTTTTTGCCAACCGAGATAGTCAGGAAAGTTTGCTTTATACCTTAGGGTCTGACTATAGTGAAGATGGAGAACCTATAGAACCCGAAGTTTATGAGAAAATTTTTGAATTGAACCGTACAGCTGAATTTTCCATCTACATCCATCCGGAGATTGCGACATACAAATTTTTAGAAGCGATTGACTTGTTTACCAACAATGAGAGCTTCAACCAAATCTCTTTGGACTCCGCATTTGATATTAGGCAAATGCTTGATATGGATACGGTTTCTCTTGAAGAAAAATATGCTGTGGGCAAAACCATGGCCAATATAGCGATTACCATGCATGCAGAGGGCAAGTACAACCTTTCAGAAGGTCTAATGAAAGAAACCATTAATTATTTCCAAGAAGAGATTGGAACAGAATCGATTGGTCTTGCCTCGCTTTACAACAACTATGCAGTGATCCTACAATCTCAGGGAAAGTACACATCATCAGAAGAGTATTTTCAGAAATCAGAAAGTTTGCTAGAAAAACATGATAAGAAGAACTCTTTATCGCATGCCATCATGACGAGTAACCTGGCGCTATACTACAACGAAATTGGTCAGAGTGAAGAAGCTGAAAATTCGATCTCTCAGGCAATGACCCTGGCTGGTGACGAACTTAGATCCAAAGGACGCGACAACGTAAGCTTTAAGATCAACCAAGGCCTAATCTTCTATAGTTCAGGAAAATACGAAGAAGCCGAAAGTATTTTCAGCGAAATTCTCGAATTGAAAAGAAAGCGAATGGCTAGAAATCAAACAGATTATGCCAATGTTGAGAACTACTTGGCCAGTGTACTCATGGAGTCGGGAAAATTGGATCAGGTGCAAACGCTGCTTGAAGATGCACTCAAAATATTTGCCCAAAAATATGACAAACAACATCCGGCCTATATCAAAACCAGCCACAACTTAGGTAAGTTTCATTTACACCAAGGCAACTTCCAAGAAGCGCATAACACCCTAACAGAAGTCAACAATTCCTACGAACAGTATTTTGGCACTAAGCACCCAGACTACCTTAGATCACTCGAAGACTTGGCTGTAATAGACTGGAAGCAAGGAAATTACACCAAGGCCAATGAGCGATTTAAGAAGGTGATCACCTCCAATCTGGATATTGTGGAGGAAAATTTTGCTGCGATGAGCGAATATGAAAAAGGACAGTATTGGACACAAATCAGACCGTCTATTTTGAAGTTTTTCAACTACGCCTGTGAACGTGGCTCAGAAGACCCAGCCTTGCTTTCTGAGATGTATAATATACAGCTGAAAACGAAGGGTATTTTGTTTAGTGCTTCTACCAAGATGAGAGATGAAATTTTGAGTAGTGATGATGAAAATCTAAAAAGTCTCTACTTGAACTGGCAACGAGCCAAAGAAGACCTGCTTTTGTATTATACCTATTCGAAAACGCAACTTGATGAGATGAAAATTGATTTGGCCGCAGCTGAGCAAAACGCCAATCAGTTGGAAAAAGAGCTAAACAGAAGTTCATCCAGCTTTTCTTCCGCCAACAGACTCCCAAGTGCTACACTAGACGATATCAAATCTAAGCTCGGACCTACTGACGTAGCTATTGAAGTAATCGGCTTCCCTAGCTTCGGTAATAGCTTCAACAATGAAAAAAAATACGCTTTTCTTATAGCTGACCCCAATGCCGTACATCCTACCCTTAGCCTTATCGACAATGGAAATGAGTTGGATGGTAAATATGCGAAAGGCTACAGAAATATGATTCGCTTAAAAATAGACAATCCAATACTCTATGAAAAATATTGGCAAGCAGTAGACAAAAGACTGGGAGGCGTAAAGAATGTACACTTGTCTTTGGATGGGGTGTATTTTCAAGTCAATATCAGCGCATTGAGAAAGCCAGACCAAACTTTTGTGTCCGATGGCATGAATTTCCACCTTTATTCAAGCACGAGAGAATTACTAAATCAATCTTCTGAACTGACTAGCAAAAAAGCCGATTTCTTTGGTTATCCCAACTATGGAACTCAAGGACTGTTGGCGGCTTTACCCGGTACCAAGGCAGAAATTGAAACCATCAGTCAAATAACAAAATCTAAAGGCTATCAGATAGACACCTATTTGCAAGACAACGCCTCTGAAGCTAATTTCAAGAAGATTAATTCCCCTTCATTGTTACACGTGGCGACTCACGGATTTTTCCTTCCAGAAGAAAATACTTCAAACGAGAAAGTTCTGGGTATTGAAGTTAGTCAAGCCAAAGCCAACCCATTGCTTAGGTCAGGGCTGATGCTCGCTAATGCTGAAAGCGCTATGCGATCAACTGATTATGAGAACGACAATGAAACGGGCAAGACCGACAACGGTATTCTAACGGCTTACGAGGTACTCACGTTAGATTTAAAAGACACCGACCTTGTAGTACTCAGCGCCTGCGAAACTGGTCTGGGTGAAATTAAGTCTGGGGAAGGCGTATATGGCCTTCAGCGAGCTTTTCAGGTAGCAGGTGCAGAATCCGTCATAATGAGTCTCTGGAAGGTCAGTGATGAAGCAACTAAAAACCTCATGACCTATTTTTACAGCGAATGGATGGGCGGAAAGAATAAAAATGAAGCTTTTATCGCCGCTCAAAAGAGGCTCAGACAGGATTTTCCAGAACCTTACTACTGGGGCGCTTTTGTCTTGCTAAACTAAGCTACTAACTTCGGCGTCTTTTATTTTGATTTTTGTCTCCTCTGGTCTTAGGCTTTTTGTGTTTGGAGGCCAGTTTTCTTTTGTAAGATCCACCGAGATTTATCTTCTTGTTTTTATCTTTTTTTTCAGCATCTGGTACTACAATTTTCCTGGGTTTAGTATTTCTATTGTAGTTACTCTCGGCAATTTTAGGCCTTTCTTCCGCAATCAGTTCATTCGTAATTTCCACTTCCTCAGGAAACTGTACTGATGGAATTTGATAATCCATTAAAGACTCAATAGCCTCTTTTTGTTCCTTTTCTTTTTCTGTAAAAAACAAAATGGATTTCCCCAACTCCTCTGCCCTTCCTGTACGCCCAATACGGTGCATATAGTTCTCTGGGTAATTTGGCACATCAAAATTGATGACATGAGACACCTTATCCAAATCCAAGCCTCGAGCGATCACATCAGTCGCAATTAAAATACGCTTGCTGCCTTCATCAAATTCTTCTACCGATCGTAACCGGTAGTTTTGTGATTTGTTAGAATGAATAATACACACCTGAGCACCAAACGAGTCCTCAACCGCTTCGAATAAACGATCGGCCAACTTTTTGTTGGATATAAAAACAACCACTTTATGATACTCATTTCTATCCTCTAGTATGTGGTTCAATAACCTCGTTTTTGTATGAAAGTTTTTCACGGCATAGCAGGACTGTTTGATGTTATCCAGAGGAGTACCGCTCACTGCCACTTCAATCTTTTCAGGGGTAGTAAAGAAATCGTCAATTAATGCATCTACTTCTTCTGTCATCGTAGCCGAAAACATGATATTTTGTCTTCTCACTGGAAGCAATTCGAACAGGTTGGTCAACTGTACTCTAAATCCCAAATCGAGCATAACATCCACTTCATCAATCACCAACTTAGAAATATCTCGGGGTTGCAGTGCCCGGTTAATGATCAGATCATACAACCGTCCTGGAGTAGCCACCACAATATCCTGTCCTTCAGAAAGTTCCGATTTTTGAACGCGAATATTTGATTCTCCAAATACACCCAGAACTCTAACATTGATATACTTGGCCAAAAGTTCAATTTGCTCTACGACCTGAGTAACTAACTCCCGAGTAGGTACCAAGATCAATATCCTTGGATGCTGTTGTTTAGAGAACTTCAACTCTTGAAGCAATGGCAACATATAGGCATAGGTCTTTCCTGTACCCGTTTGAGAAATCCCTACCATATCCTTTCCTGAAAGTATCACTGGATAGGCCTGAATCTGAATGGGTGTAGGCTCTTCGAACCCTAAATCAGCAATAACATTTTTAAGCGGGTTTTTAAGTTGAAGGGAATCGAAAGTCTGCATGCCATTGAATTTTCTACAAAGCTAGATATAATATCAATGACTGAAAGCGGCTTTCGAGAGATTGTCATTCTTTCCTTTTGATTAACTTTGGCAGGTAGTAAAAACATTTGCTTTTGAATTTGTCGCTTATGAAATCATTCAAATATTTAGTTGGTGCACTTATCACTTGTGGTACTTTTCTATCGTGTAGTGAGGAAGATGGATCAGTCCTCGATCAGCTTACTGGCCTCACTCCTGCCAACGATGTGAAACTTGGTCAATCTGTTGTAGCACAAATAGCTGCCGACCCAACAAATTATCCTGTACTTTCAGATACAGAATACCCCGAAGCATATGCATACATACGCAGTATGACTGAGGCTATTGTTGCAAGTGATGACGTGAAGTACAAGGATCTATTTCAGTACGATGAAGTAAAGATCATTGATCAAGATGTGCTGAATGCATTTGCTACACCAGGTGGTTACATCTATGTCTATACAGGACTCATTAAATATTTAGATAAAGCAGATGACCTAGCAGGTGTGATGGGACATGAAATTGCTCATGCATCCGAAAGGCATTCGAGTGATCAGATGAAACAACAATTGGGCTTACAACTACTCTCTCAGGTTATCTTTGGCCAGGCTAGCGATACACAGCTTGCTCAAATGGCATCAGGCTTCTTTTCATTAAAGTTCAGCAGAGAAGATGAGGCAGATTCTGATGAGCATTCAGTTATCTATTTACAGGATACTGATTATGCCTGTAATGGAGCTGCTACATTCTTTGAGAAGTTGACCGAATCTGGTCAAAGCAGTGGACCTGAATGGTTAAGCACCCACCCTTCTCCAGACTCAAGAGTGGCAGACATAAACACCAAAGCTGATGACCTAGGCTGCAGCAAGGATGCTGTTGTAGAGACAGGTATGACCTACGCCGAGTTTCAAGCAAGCTTACCTTAAAAACTAAAGAGATAGCCTTCATAGTCCGACTATCTCTTTAGCAATAAGTTTACCTCACAATGATTCGCCTGGAGGTCTGATTATCCCCGCTGGTAACTTTTAATTCATACAGCCCGGATTCCCAACCAGTTAAATCAATGTTACTGATCAGCAAATTGCCGGTAGTTTCGTACTCTTCTTCGTACACTTTCTGCCCCATTTTATCATACATCGTCAGCTGAACATCTGAATCCGATGACTCCACACGAATGTTTAATTGACCGGAAGCTGGATTTGGATAGGCTTTAAGTCTTATTCTAGTATAACATGGTCGACCTCTACCTCTTTTGATTTTTCGGATGTTACCCACGCCACTGAATTCAGAAACATACAGCGTATTTCCCGACCTATTAGATATTATTCCTGCAGGAAAACCAAAGGTCGCTTCAGATAATGGTCCATCGGTATCTCCATAGGTACTACCAGCGAAAACTTCTACATCATCTATTCTGCGTGGATTGATTCTGTATATCTTGTTTTCTCCGTAAACCGTGCCATATAAATAACCTTGTGCATAGGCTATAAAAGCAAGAAAGGGAACAAAGTTATCCGGAGCAGGCACAGTAGCTACATATTCTAAATCGCCGCGCCTTGTCAATCTATAAATCTCTCGATCTAAATAGTCTCCTATATAGAGCGTCCCTCCCGGGCCGTAAGCGAGTCCTACTCCCAAATTGATAGGGGCTCCCTGGTGCAAAACATTTATACTCCCATCAGGAGATAATTCTGCAATCATATTGTTGGCCTCATCATTGAAATCTGCAGTTGTGAATATAACATTGTCACTACGGTATGCACTAATCATTCCTGAAGGAAACCCATCAATGGGATAAGTCTGAAGGAGATTGCCATCAATATCATACTTATGGATGGCTGATCCACTGTACTCTGCCACATAAAGATTATCATGACTATCAAAAGCAAGCCCATTAGGATTACTCAAGCCAGTTACAAAAGCACTTACTTCTCCAGACGGAGTGATTTTGTATACAGTGCTGCCCGCAAAGTTAGACCCGTACAAATTGCCTTCTGAATCAAAAGCGAGTGCATCGTCTACATCTGCATCAGGCGAATTTAAAAAAGTGGAGACTGTGTAATTAAGTCCTCCGGGGTGTCTCATATGTTGAGCGTATCCCAAGAAGGAAACAGCCACCAACAAAATGGTAGAAATAGTTTTCATGGTTAAATAGTTTATGGTTTTAAAAAGTATTGAAAATCTGGAAACAGGAAAGCTCCAGAGAAAGTCATGTTTTGATGTGCATAAGGTCGGTTTTGGTTTATTTCAAATCTAAATTCTCACTTAGTAAAACAGGAATATTTCAATGGCCATTGCACTTATATGTTATCAAATAACATTTCCTTTTAAAAAATAATACTACAGGATCAGGTTATTGGTGGGCTAAATTGATACTAACTTTAAACTATGAAATTTGGAAGTGTAGAAAACCCAGAGGACTTTGACTTCAATTTGCCAGCTGATGATCCGGAAAACAAAAGAATCTTATCAAAGAATAAAGATGGATTGAATCAAATTTATGTGGGCTGTGCAAAATGGAATCGACAGGACTTAAAAGGGTTTTATCCTCGGGGCACTAAGGATGAACTGGCTTATTATGCAACTCAGTTTAATAGTATTGAACTAAATGCCACTTTTTATCGTGTGTTTCCAAATGAACAATCAGTCAAATGGTCACAAAAAACGCCGGAGGACTTTAAATTCTTTCCCAAAGTTCCCCAATCCATTAGTCACTTTCAACGACTAAACAACTGCGAAACGCTTGTCGCCGAATACTGTGACAGTATTGCCGGATTTGGCAACAAACTAGGGATGCCATTTCTCCAAATGCCTGACAATTTCGCTCCTAAAAATTGGGATCGACTGGAAGAATTTGTTTGCCATTGGCCAACAGGTATCCCGTTAGCCCTGGAATTGAGACATACAGAATGGTACAACGACGATAGTATTAGCACCAAACTATATGAGTTACTAGAGGCGAAAAACGTTGTGAATATTATTACCGATACGGCTGGCAGAAGGGATTTGCTTCACATGCGACTAACAAGTCCAATTGCATTCGTCCGATATGTGGGAGCCAATCACGCTTCGGACTATAACAGATTAGACGATTGGGTAAAGCGAATCAAACAATGGAAATCTAAAGGTTTAAAAGAATTATACTTCTTTGTACATCAAAACTTAGAAAAAGAGTCTCCATTGTTATCCACTCATTTCATCCAACGCTTAAATAAAGAACTTGGTACTTCAGTGAGAGGGCCAAATATAATAGCATAAAAAAAGCGAGTTCTATTGAACTCGCTTGTCTCTTTGTATGATATCAAAAGAAAGGATTAACCCAAAACTTTTACGTTTACTGCGTTGATTCCTTTTTTACCTCTTTCGGTGTCAAATTCAACTTCGTCATTCTCTCTGATTTCATCCACTAGACCAGAAGTGTGAACAAAAATGTCGTCTCCTCCATCTGATGGCTTAATGAAACCAAATCCTTTGGCGTCATTGAAAAATTTTACTGTTCCTTGCATTGTTTATTAAATTATTAAAAAAAATCTTTGTTTAAGTTGTAGCTAAAGGTTCTTTAATCCTTCTTATCTTCTTTCTTTTCTTCTTTAGGTTCAGGTGGTTCAGATAGAATATTTCCAAACTCATCTACGTAAGCCATCATATCTGATAAATCACCTCCTTTATTGTTATTTTCTTGTCTTTCCTTTCGTCGCTCCTCTTTTTCCTTCTTCTTAAGCATTTTTTTCTTGGCCTTCTGATTCTTGATGAAGCTATTCTGGGATTTTGACATATCTTATATTTACATTTTAATAAATGAGCATTTTACCCATTCAAGGAAGAAATAAAATCAAAACGGATAAGCCTAAATATTTGCAGAAAGGACAAATGCGGGATGGATCTTATAGATTCCAGCGACAAAGGTAGTTCATTAATTTGTATTTAATACCAACAATTCATTTTATAAAAAACTAAGACCTATTTTTCTAGAAGAACTGCAAAAGACTGCACCTGACTTCTTAAGGCTACCTTCAAAACGTAATACCCTCCTTTTAACTGATTGGTATTCACAACTAAATGATCAGGCTCCATATCATAAATGACATCATGTCTCTGTCCAGACACGTCGAATAGACTGACATTTAGTTCCTCACTCTTTACCTCCGCAGAACCTAAATAAACTTGAAGGAATTCTTTTGCAGGGTTTGGATAAACCACCCAGTTATTTAGACTATTGTTAGATTCAACCATTATAATTTCTGAATAAGTTGAAGAGCCATCTATATCTACTTGTTTTAACCTGTAGAAATTTTCTCCCAACACTGGGGCTTTGTCAATCGAAAAATAATCAGCTGGTTGATTTGAATTTCCCATAGCCTCTACTTTGCTTAGCTCAATAAACGAATCCTTACCCACTCTTTTTTCTAATACAAAATGGTCACTGTTTAGCTCACTTCGTGTTTGCCAATGTAAAGCAACATGAGCATCACTAGCCTCACCTTTGAAATAGACCAATTCAACTGGCAATGCATAACTGGGGTGACCGGGGTTGTAAAAAGCCACAAATGAAGAAAAGCTCTCTACTCCGAGTGTAAATTGATAATTAGTACTTCTAAACGACTCTCCTCGGCTATGAATTAGTTGTTTGCTTGTACCCTCCTCAAAAGGGTCTAAATCATTAATACCGCCATGTTTGGTGAAGTTGATACTGTCTTGTACAAAATCGGCAAGTACGTCTGGGTCATACCCATCATTTACAACTCTTGTCCTTAAATCGGTTGGTTCTGAAGCTAAAGAATAGAAACGTAGATAAACGGGGTAATCCCCTGCCGGCTGACTCGTTGGGTTGATCCACCAGTTTCTATTCATAACATATTCATCTACTGAATTTATTGTTCGGTCTCTGACATTCGGTTCGCCATCTAGTACCCGCACTGCCCAACAAGTTTCTCCTAAATTGTTTCCAACCGGATTTATAGAAAAAACCAAATTGCCCAGATTGTCTGTTACATGCACCCATTGATAGCCATCTAAGTTTTCGCAATTTGGGTTAGTGGATTCGTAGTCTGCCTGTAGAGACCGAATGGTAGTAATACTAGAAGGAACACTTGGACTGTTCTCATTAAACGGATCCGTTGCACTCACCACCTCGATATAATCAGGAATACCATCTAAATCCGTATCAGTAGATAATTCAATCGGTGCACTAGCTCCAGATTCAATTAGTAGGCTCTCGAGTGCGTCACTGATAACTGGAGCAGAAACTTCTTGAGAGCCTGTACCATCGTTAGTATCCGACAATGCACCTCCTCCTGCTAGCGGGTCATCCGCATCGCTAGGATCGTATCCATTTAGTACTTCATAATAATCTGGTATTCCATCGTTGTCTGTATCTGTGACTGGATTAGAATCAGCTGGACCGCCTTCAGACAATATCAATGCTTCTATTCCATCACTCAATCCATCACCATCCGAGTCTATGTTCCCATTAGCTGTAGGTGTATCAGCATCAAATGGACTAGTCCCATCGCGTACCTCTCTCCAATCAGAAACTCCATCATCATCTGTGTCAGTGTTTCTTGTAACCGGCGCATCGGCGCCTTGATCTATTAAAATTTGCTCCAATGCTCCACTAATCCTTCCCGCATTAAGAGTCAATGTGGTCTCCAAAGGACCATCGGCATCATCAACATCCGTGGGAGGTGAACCTGCTCCACCTGACTCAGGGCTGTCACCATCATTGTAATCTGTACCATAAGCCACTTCAAAATAATCCGGTATGCCATCAGAATCTGTATCAGTTGCCAAATCAATTCCTGTAGCTAGTCCAAAATATGCAGCACCACTAAAATCGACGTTTTCAATAGTAACAATTTCGGAAGCAAATGATGTAGCAGCAACCAGGTCTAATATTCCATCCGTAAAATCATCGTTCGTGTCTAATATAAGTGCGAAATCACCCACCGTATACCCGGTATTATCTTCAGATGAAACATCAATGGTAAGGGTAACAGTGCCGACATCATTCTCCTCATCTACCCCCCATTTTCGTGTGACACGCTCGGTAACGGAGGCCGGAAGTTCAGAGGATATGTAGGTCAATCCAGCATTATCATCTCCAAAAAGCAAATAATCCAAATGATTTAAAGATGAAGGACTATTAACCTCTACTATGTCGCTTCCATTTATACTTTGACTTGCGTTAATAAAAAGACCCTGGTCGTTATTGGCAGCTACGCCACGAATGCGATTTCCATAACCTGTTCTATTATATAAAGAGGTTCCGCCATTATAAGTATAATCTCCAGCAGAAATATCTAAATCAATACCATATTTCAGCGCATAGTAACTCTCGACATCTCTTCTATCATTGGCCAACAATGCAGTACTCCAAAAACCAATCTCAGCCAAATCACCGTCAAACCCTGACGCACCAGCGGGCGTGGCACCCAAACCTAACCCAGCACTACCAGCAGCTAATGTACCAGCTGAAGATGTACCATCGCTGGTCGCTCCGTTGAGGAAAATATCATTACTTGTTGCAGCCGAAGATTGATAGGAAATGATCTGAAATACCCCGGGCAAAATGACATTTGTACTACCACTAGCCTGTTCACCAGATCCTGCGTCAACAAAAGTCACTGAGGCATTGTTTCCGTTCAGACCAAAGGCAGCCGTGTTGCCAACAGCAGATTCCCAATACGCTAGGTATGTTCCCGCATCAGGTTTGACCACTGCTATAATAGTATTGTCTGTTGCTCCAAAGATCGTCGCTCCGGTAATTACTCCATTGGACTCCAAATAAGTAGAGCCATCAAACGATAGGTAATCATAACCATTGATCGTAGCCGTCTGAGGTGGTGATCCATCTACATCTTCTAGAGCAGTCAATCCAGCGGCTGATACCTGGTTATCCCATTGAGTAACATCACTTCCGCTTGTACTTACACCCACTTCTGATGTCAGCCACAATGTTCCATTGCTCTTGCCAATAGCTCCCGATGGTAAAGGAGGAAGTGCCAGTGTGAAGTAGTCATTATTGGAAAAGGTTACATTTTCGAAAATAATTGTATCTCCTGAAAAGCTACTGCCTTCAATCTCTGTAACGGCAGTTGAAAAATCATTCGTATTATTAATCAACAAGCTGTATAAGGATGGCACCTTATTCAATAAGGCGAAATCAGTAACTCCTGCCAAATTAGCTTTTACGGTCATAGATCCAGGAGAGCCTGTAACATCTACCTGCCATTCTGCAGACAAACGATTTCCGTAATTTGACGGAAGTTCTGTAGACTGTGTGAGTGATTTATCAACACCATCATTTCCCCAAATCAGATAATCGCCTGAATTAATGCCCTCCCCTGCTGAGACCTTCACCGCCGAGCCTGATTCCGTGCTTTGGGAAGTCAATTGAATTAGTCCATGATCAAGGTTAAACCCGACACCTGCAATTTCATTATCATAAGCTGAGTTATCATAAATTGTGGTGCCGCCCACGGTATAGCCTTCGCCTGATATATCCAATGACACCCCGTATTTAATGGCTAAATAGGTCTCTACATCTCTGTGATCCGCATCAGACAGACGGCTGTTGAAACTAATTACTTCTGATATCTTGCCATCATAGCCATCTGTACCTAGGAAGTTGTTTCCTAACCTGAAGTAGGAATTGGTTCGGTTTGCAAAAGTTCCACCATCACCATTATCCAATGCTATACCATCTACTAGGATATCCTGACCTGTCGCGCCCAAGTTATTTCTGGAATTAATCATGACCACTGGACTTGTAATACTTGCGATGCCATCTACATAAGCGGATCGGTAGTCGTTTACGGCATGCCCAATCAAAGTATCAGCACCCTGAGCACCCAAATACATTCCACCATAGGCGCCATTTTGCAAACCTAACACATAGCCATTGGAAGCTCCACCTGCGATAGCGGCATCTGGTTTTAAAATGATAAAGTACTCTTGCGTGTTAAAACCAGCTATACCATCAAGAAAGTCATCAGCAAAATCGATGGCATCATTATTATTAATTTCATTATTAACCAGAGAAGGTTTCTCGTTATTGTCTCCTTGATCTGCATCGTTACCACTACCGCTCACATCTTTCCAGGAAGTCACCAAACTACCACTCGTTTCCAATCCTTCATCCGGCCGCAACCAAAGTGTTAAACCGGAAGAGACTCCACCTGGAGCAATAGTTTGAACATCCCCTCCAATGGTAAAAAAGTCCCCATCAGAAAAATCAACAGATGTAAAAGTGAGAATATCTCTTCCTCCTAAATCGGTCACGTTTCCACCAATAACCAAAGTAGTTATAGCATCATTAGCTAAGTCCGTGGGCATCGTTGCCGTATTAGGAGCAATTAAAAGATTTAAGGTTGTGTTGTCTTTATCAACTGCCAAATTTGTAATATCAAAATTCAAAGTGACTGTACCCACATCACCTGTCTCTTTAACCTTCCATATTCTTTCAAGTCTTTCGGTAATTCCTGAAATGACATCACTTGTTGTGAACGTATTTGGGTTGTTATCATTTCCCCAAACCAGATACTCTCCATCATCTAAATCACTGGCACTTTCAATATTTACAATGGTTGCATCATTCACACTCTGACTACTCGTTTGGTTTAGTTCCTGACCAACTTCATCCTTACCAATACCGGCAACGTCATGATGATAAGTCTGATAATCGGCATTTGTGGTCCCTGGCCAGATCAGCGTACTTCCATTTATCTGATAATCGAAATTAACCGTTCCGCTACTAGGATCTTCGTCCAATGTCAATCCATATTTAATAGCCAAATAAGTAAAAACGTCTTGTTGATCACTATCACTGAGTCTACCAGAATAGCTAATCACCTCACCTATACTTCCCTGAAAATCATCTGAAAGGTCAAATCCATAACCTAAAATGTATGCCTGATTACTAAAGCCGGACCAAGTACCAGACTCGATGTTACTCACGGCTTCTCCATTTACAAACAGCTCCTGCCCATCGCTAGTCACATTTAATCGATCATTGATAATCATTGGGTTTGCCAAGACAACCTCTCCCGTCAGATCTTGATAGGCCGACCTATATCCACCACTCGGGGATTCTGTGTGGGTAATAAGCTCATCAGCAAAATCAACTGTAGCCGAACCAAGCTCAAGACTACCAACATCTCCAGGTTGATAACCAAGAATATCTCCGGTTTCTGCGGATGAACTGCTAATAAAATCTGGGTCAACCACTACAAAAATTTCATTGGTATACATACCCGCAGCACCTTCAATGTGGCTATTATCAAAGTCTATAACCGGATTGTAATTGATCATTTGACCGTTTGAATTTGGTCTGTCTGCGCTGGTTTCTTCATAGGCATGATTGTCATTACCACTTTCATCAGCCCAAGCTAACAGTTCGGTGCCGTCTAAGAGCGCTCTTGAGCCTGCCTTAAGCCATAAAGACAAGTTGGTAGTAACACTGCCAGGAGCTCCGTCGGAATCACTATAACTAAGAATAGTCACATTATCAAAGCCAATCCCTACATCTACGGTTTCTGTAACGGGGGTACCCCCAGATTCGAAATTCACTCTAAATTGGACCTGAGAATTATTTTCTAGCACGGCCGGGAGTAAAATTTGAGCGGTACTCCACCCTCCGTTATCTCCCGTCCACCCTTCATCTCCTAAGGCCTGCACATTGTTATCATTATACCAATTAACGCCCTCATCCACAACACCTAGCAAGGCCCACCCAGCTCCGCCATTGGACGAGTATTCGATGTT
The DNA here is from genome assembly GCF_965233835.1 of Reichenbachiella sp. Lineage (GTDB taxonomy): Bacteria > Bacteroidota > Bacteroidia > Cytophagales > Cyclobacteriaceae > Reichenbachiella. The sequence continues at coordinate 2,829,597 of NZ_OZ247585.1, read as the reverse complement.
AAACCCATCTTCACTGTTGGTGACTCCGTTGCCAGTATCATCTGTATTGTAACTAATATCAATTTGAAATATGAGGTTGTAGCGTCCAGTTAAATCAATGGTAGAACTGGTAGTCGTTACATTGTCTCCAATGCCATAATTATCAAAACTGGTGGGGTGAAGGTAATTGCCATCTGAAGTGCCCAGAGCAACATCAGCATCGCGTGTCCAGTTGGTAGTAGACCAACCATCGGCATCAGCTTCGAAATCAGCCGAATAAACTGTAGTCTGAGCATTAGAAATTGAAAACAAGAAAACAAGTAAGGCGCAGCATAAAACGATCCTTTTCATTTCGACTAGGTTTAGGGTACATCATTCCAATCATCCTAATCAATTAATCTCTGCTGCCGTAAAAGGTGTTTTTTGCTTCTATACGTAGAGGTTTCTCAATCCTCTTTTTTTAATTTATTCAGTTATTATTTCATATTCAATATTTTGAATTTTTAATGAATAATATTTAGAGTTAAGTACCTAGAAGGTATAGGCTAAACTACCTAGACATAGTATGTTTTATTGTTTTTTAACAAATATTAGGTATTATAACAGACAGGACAACATCTAGTCGTCATTAAAGGTAAGTAACCTCGCTTTGGCTACAAGTTCTTCCAAGACTCAAATGACACCAGCGTAGACAAATCAAAATTGAGTAGAGCGCGCTGTTCGGCCATTCGACTATCGAAGTACCCCGAGTCAATACCCGTGTATTTCGATTTAGAGAACTTAGTTTGCTTGCAGTATTCACCTAATCTTTGGTAGTTATCATCTATCAAGTGAAACACATACTCCATTACTTCCTCTTCCGGAGCATCCATACTAAGCTCTTCCCGAAGAGATAGGTTTTTCTCATCTGCAAAAGAGTCAACCTCCTGATTCGTCAGGTTATTTGTAGGGAGTGCCAGGGGCCCATAGTGAACCGTATTGAGGGCAATTGGCATGTCGGGTAATCCATCATAGTGAGCCAAAAACGATCGCATACTTCGAGTATGAGTAAGTATACGCTGTCGGTTTTCCTTGCTCATGTTATCAAACATTCTAAGCACCACCATAGACATGTACAAATCATTCATTGCCTTAGGAATATTAAGTGGTGAACGAACTGCTAAATTATTTTCCTTAGCCACCTTAAAAAACACCTCATGGTAATCCTTAAAGAAAAACAAGGTATTGTGATGACTACTTAAATGAGTTATGGGAATATTATATTTCTCAAACTGTTCTACTTGCTTGCTCAGTTCGTAATGCAGGTCGTTTAACTCTTTTTCAACATGTCTGGTTCTACGCATTTGCGTGTACTTCTTAAAATATTTCCCCTTACGCAAACTAAGCGTCCCTCTTCTTGTCAAAAGACCAATTTTCCTACCAGAGATTGGCTTACCAGAAGAAATAGTTAAGTGGCAACCCACTTCAAAGTTTCTACCATCGCATTCGTCAAGCAATCGCTTAATTTTTGATTCGAACAAATGGTGGTTAGAAAAAGCTGCTACTGAATTTATCTTTCCGGCATTTACTGCTTTGATAATACCTTGATCAATAGCAGGAATGGCTCCATAATCATCTGCGGTAAAAATTACTTTGTTCATCGCTTTGGGTTCGTCAGTCTAAGAGCAGTTTGTAAAATCTTACTTTAATATAGTCTATTTCTCATGCAATGTCTTCAAGTTTCTTGCGGTTATTTTGAAGGTACTACCCTTACCTAATTCGGTTTTCACATCAATGGCTCCTTGAAGCTTTGCAAGAGTTTCTTCAACAATGTATAAGCCCAATCCCGAGCCTTCACTTCTAGTGGTCGCACGGTAAAACATCTTAAACACTTTCGAAACATGTTTATTTTCTATTCCTGGTCCATTGTCCTTTACGGTTATTTGAACTTGCTGCTTATCTCCCAAAACATCTATTGACACATAAGGTTTATTTGTCTTATCTGGTTGATGGTGCTTAAACGCGTTAGTAATAATATTGCTCAAAACAACTTTAAATCTCCTTGGGTCGCTATAAAACTTACCATCCAAAGAGTAATTGACATCGTGTTCGATAGCATGAAAATTCTTGGTGTGGCTAATGTCCTCAAGTATATTAGCGATCATGGTATTGAAATCCACTTCTTCAATTTCTATCCCCAAACGAGCATTTCTGGAATAGTCCACTATATCATGAATAAACTCATCAAGGCGATTTACACTTTTTTCTATGTGATCAAAATACTCTCCTTGCTGATCGGGCTCTCCTACCCTTGCCAGTTGGATTAGACCCAAGATAGATGACAGAGGAGAGCGTATCTCGTGAGAAGCACTGTAAACAAAACGATCCAGTTCTGCATTCACTTTTTTTAGTTCAACATTCTGACGATTGATGAACGCAATTCTCCATTTGTAAATAACTAAAAACAAGCCAATCATAAGAGCCAATACCAATAGGTAGAACCATATAGTCTGATAAAAAAAAGGTTTTACTCTAAATGAAAAGCTCGTTGGGTTTGTATTCCACACATTAGATTCATTAGCTCCAATTACCTTAAAAGTATATTTTCCCGGAGGCAAATTGGTATATTCTACCCGACCTGAGTAATCCGGACTGCTCCAATCTTTTTCAAGACCTTCGAGTTTGTACCTAAACTGATTTCGTTCTGGTGCGGTATAACTTATTACTGCGAACTCAAAAATATAGCGAAGAGCACCTGCCTCTATTTCTGCAAACTCACTTCCGACTGATAACACCTCATCATCAACCAGTATATTTCTAATCAACACATCTGGTGGTGAATTATCAAATTGAAGATTGCTAGGGCTAATCTCACACACGCCTCCTAGCGTGGGAACCATCACCTTACCCTGAGAGGTCAATAAAGATCGCGTTGCGCCTGTGCACTCTTTGTTGTTCATTCCGCTATTCTCGTCCAAAATGACATATGGAAGTTGCTGAATTTGGTTCTTTTTGTAACTCTCCCAATCAGATTTAGCTATTTGTAAAATTCCTAAGTTGGTAGTAATCCAAAAATTATCCTTTCCATCATCCACAAGATCGAAATATGTTTTGCTCCTCCTATCCGAAGCTAAATTGACCTGTTTCAATTTAGTCCCATCAAAATGAAGCAACCCTACATTAGCCGTCACCATAGCAGTATGATCAGCCATCAAATCAATATTGAATAAAAGGACACCAGCATCATCTTCTTTCAGGTGAAAGGTCGACACCTCACCTGAAGGTTTTAGTATAGACATCCCCCCGCTGTGAGTGCCTATATACAAGCTACCATCCGAAGACTCTTGAACGCTGAGTATGAAATTGGATTCTAGCTTATTTTCATTGTCAAAGACTTCATGAACCCTGCCATCTTTAAATTTTACTAAACCACCAGATCGAGACCCAAACCAAAAGTATCCCGCCTGATCTTTAAGTACAATTCTGAAATTATTAGCAGGCATTCCGTTGGCTGTTGAATACACTGTTTCGCTGAGTCCTTCTTTATGGATAATACCGACATAAGTAGCCAGCCAAAAAGAACCATCTTCGTCGTAATAAATGTCTCTTATGCCATTTCCTCCCAGATCCGTCTGAATATTAATCCTTCCATACGCTCCGTCTTTATACACATCTAGTTGATTTTGATCGGTGCCGATGTATAAATTTCCATCCCAAGACTCGTGTAAAATATTGATCCTGTCACTCGAAAGATCCGGTTCTGTTAAATTGGAAAGTCTACTCTCTTTCAATCTCATGAGACCCATTCTACTAGAAGTAAGCCAAAGACTGTTTTCTCTATCCTTTATTATTGAACTTAACCGAACTAAGTCAATACCCTGCTTACCACGAACCCAATCCACCTTATCCGTTTTGTTAGACCAGCGAGCAAGTCCACTTTCTGCTCCAGCCCAAACAGAATTCCATTGATCTACCAATAAATAATTGATGTAAATATTTGTTAGTTCCTTGATTGAAACAACACTTCCAGAACCATCAATATACTGTAATCCTTTGGTGGTAGCTATCATTAAAAGTCCTTCTCCGGTGCAGGCCAAACTTTCTACATAATCATCGTGAAGCCCATCCTGAGTTGAAATATGGCGTTCTAGTTTATCATTTTTTAAGCAAAAAAGACCCTGCCCTTCTGTAGCGACCCAAATTCTTCCTTGATCATCTTCTTTTATACTACTGATAGTTCCTTTGTTCAAGATTGGGATATCAATCCATTCTGCTTTTTTGTCCTTAAGCTTAAACAGGCCTTGATTGTTACTTCCTATGTAAAGCGCACCAGTTTGACTGACTAAGAGCGAAGGGACGGACTTTGGCAAGTAGCCCGACTTACTTTCTACCTTAGAAAAAACGCCATTGGTATATTTAATTACACCACTGCCTTGCGAACCTAGGTATACAACTCCATTGCTATCCTCTACTACGGTGTAAAAACCATCCGTTTCAAGTAGATCTAAATTATTAATATCATAAATCTCAACACGCTCTCCATCGAATATCATTACTCCATTGAATGAGGTAATCCACAGGAGCCCCTTAGAATCTTGAAATACGTGTGTGAGATTATTGGAAGAAAGGCCATCTTCCGCTGTCCATTGTGCCAGACTAATATTTTGAATAGGATCTTTTGGGTCAAACCCAGCTATCTGCCCAAGTCCAACTTCTGCTGTACAAAAACTAAATAATACAAAAACAAGAAGTCCTCTCATGCATGCTTTTTATGACCAACCAAAAACGTTAGGTTCCTTCAACAAAAGATAAATCAAAAACTATTGAATTGAAAGTACCTTGATTTTTAGTTGGTCAAGACATGTCATTTAAGATTAGAACTCGACAATTACGAATTCGGTTCGTCGATTGGCTTTTCTTCCTTCAGCAGTACTGTTGTCCTCCAAAGGCACAGATTCTCCGTATCCCTTGGCTTGCAAGCGAGCTTCTTCGATTCCCGCTAATTTCAAATAATCAACCACAGCATTGGCTCTGGCTTGAGACAACCTAAGGTTTGAATCTTCAGAACCCAAATTGTCGGTATGCCCCCCTACTTCTATCACCATAGTCCCGTTTTGCTGCAGCAGTTCAGCGGCTTTATTAAGCTCTACATAGCTAATTGGTTTGAGCTCCGCACGACCAGATTCGAAGAAAATATTGTTGAGAACAACCTTTGTTCCTTTTTCTATTGGTTCTAGACCAATGTCCTTGGTGATTTCCTGATAGGTTGTATCCTTCGGCAAATCAAAGCTCTGAGAATAAAAGAAATAACCATCTTTACTTGCTGATACACTATAATTTCTACCGGCTGGTAAAACCACTAAATATTCTCCACTTTCTGAATTACTCTTGTTTATGGCAATGAGTTCTCCGGTGTCAATATCTTCGATCATGACCAATGCTCCCAATGGTTCATTGGTATTAGCATTGGCTACCACTCCTTCTATTACAGCAGTAGGTTTTGGCTTCAAATAATCTGGTAGCTCTGTCTCATAAATGTTATAGCTATCACTATCTCTTGAAGAAGAAAAATATGCTTTTCCTGAACCCGATATACTGAAATTCTTATCCTCTCCCGAAGAATTGATCGGTGCGCCCAGATTGATAGGTTTAGCCCATTTACCATTTTCAAAAACACTATAAAAAATATCAACTCCACCGTACCCTGGGTGGCCGCTCGTCGCATAGTATAAGGTTTTACCATCTGCCGCTAAGAAAGGGCTATTATCACTTAATGGTGTATTGATGGTACTTCCTAAGTTCTGTGGTATTCCCCAATCACCTAAATGATTGATTTCAGTCATATACAAATCTGCTCCTCCATAACCTCCATCTCTAGAGGAAGTGAAAATAATTCGAGTGCCATCAGAACTGATGGTTGGCTGTGACTCCCAATCTTTGCTGTTCACCACATTTCCCATGTTAACCGGCTCAGACCATTTCGTTCCATCTAATGTAGTAATATACAAATCACAATTTCCTACGCTTTCTTTACCTCCACATCTCACATAAACCATAGTTTGTCCATCTCCTGTAAATGCAGATCCAAAATCATCATTGATGGAATTAATTGGTTCTGGGAGCATCTCAGGTCTACTCCATGAATCATTCATCATATTTGACACATATATATCCTCGCCATAATGATTGGCTCTAGAGCTATCTTGCACATTATCAAAACCGCCAGGGCGAACACTAGTAAAATATAGCCTCGTTCCCATAGGGTTAACTTGTGGCGCGTAATCATTTGAAGAACTATTCAACTGAGAGACCAAAATTGGGTCAGAACTAGCGTTTGGCTGCTCTCTTACAGACCTACTCGTTTGAGCATAGATCAACCGATTTTTAGCTTCATGCCTTTTCAATTGATTTTTGGGGGTATCTGGATACATGTCCAAAAACTTCTCGTAGTATCGAACTGCCCTAGACAATCTATTCAATTCAATAAAGACCTCTCCCCCCTCAAAATATTGTACGGGATTGTAATCTGGATTTACAGCTCTCAGTTTTTCAAAAGCAATGGATGCCTGCTCTGCTTGATTATTTCGCTTGAAGGACATCGCTAAATAAAACCAAGCCTTATCAGACCTGTTATTGTATTTTAAGGCTTCATTGAATTTTTCAATTGCCTCGTCATATCGGGAATGCTTAAAATATCTTCCTCCGTCTTTAAAAGCATCTGCAAAATTTTGTCCATGAACATTAGCAGCCAATGCAAATGTTAGAAAAACTATACTAAATATTCTCATTGTGATAATTGGTTGATATATACGCAAAATAAGGAATCTTTATTAAAATTAGATATTGCTCATTTTGGATAGTCAAATAGTAAAGTACAATAAATGACAGTTCCAGTCTTAGATGTCATCATGTTAAATCATATTCAAGTATATCTCTTAGTTTTGTTTAACTTGATCTAACAATATCAGAAATCATCATGAAAAATTTTTTGCTTACCTTTTTGCTCGCGACCCTATCTACTCTTTCTCTAACTGCTCAAGAGAACACCAATGACATTATATTTATAGTAGATGAGCTCCGAACCACATGGGACATAGAGGCACTGAAAATGGAAAAATATGACGGTATGCGAGAATATTGCCATTCTAAACCTTACAGAAAGAAAATTCTCGATCTGCTGGATCAAATCCACCACTATGACACCACCCTATACTACACAGTCAATGATAAATACGATGTGAGCTCAGATCCAGAAGCGAAGGAAACTTTGGAAGATATTATGACTTTAGAAACCGTTTATACCAATCCTAATTTTGTAGCATTTCTAAAAAAGGAATGTGAAAAGGTAATTCACATAGAAAAGAACATGGCAAAAAAAGACAGTGGTGGATTTGACAAAGATATATCAGCTCTAGAAGAGGAGCTCATCGAATATATTGATGCTGTAACTGAAAGAGTAGATCTCGTAGATGAGCATATTCATCACCTAAAAGAACTAGATCCAAAAGCTCTAAAACCAGCAAAGAAAAAAGAAGATGAAGATGCTTCTGGCTTTTAGTCCATATCATTCAGATGGACAGTGAACTTAGCTCCTTGTTTAGGTCTACTATCCACTAATAACTCCCCATGATGATAACTTAGAATTGTACTAACAATGTACATTCCAAGACCACTACCATTTACATGAGAGTGTAGCCTTATGAAAGGCTTCATAATTTCCTCTTTGTATTTTACCGCATCAAAACCTAACCCTGAATCCTTCACAATTAGAGATACCCTTCCTTTATTAACCTCAGTCTTCAACTCGATTACTAGTGGTTTCTCTGGATTCTTATATTTTACCGCATTAGTCAGCAGGTTTTGCATAATACTTTTCAAATGCAATGGAGGGTAATTGATTTGTTTGCAAGCAGAAAAATCTTTTTTAAAGGTCGCATTTGAATCTTTAATTTCTTGCAACATGCCTTGAGCAACTTCCGCCAAAATTTTGTCGAAGGAAACCATCTGAGAATCCTGATTCAGAGAAGCTCTAAGGTGGTTGACGTCATTTAGTGCATTGACTGTCATAGACAACTGCTCGGCACTACGCTTTACGTTCTTCAAGACCGTATCATAGCTATTGTCTCCCATTTTGGTATTCTCTAACATTTCAATCAATGACTTCATGTTATTTACGGGCGCCTTTAAATCATGTGCTGTACTATAAGAGAAATGTGTAAAACGCTCGATTTCTTCCTGAGCCTCTTGTAGACGGTCAGCCATGTTATTGAAGGCGTCTACCAAATCTTCTGTGATACTTTCAGGCTTCAATTGAATTCTTGTATCCAAATTTCCCGCACCAAGCCTTTCTGCACCCTTTCTAATTTGCTCTAGAGGAACCCAAATTTTATAACTAAAAGTATAGACGGCTACCAATGATAGTGTGGTAAAAAAGATCGTCAGCACAACTATCCACTGCATAGACATTTCTTCTTCTTGTTCGACCGACTCTACCTGTGCTTCCGTGAACATCTCTAAACGCATCAATACGCCTTCTATCTGCCCATTGAATTCATTTTCTTCGGACTCCACTTTTTCTGCCTTGAGCATGGCAGTCTCCAAATCTCTTTGTTCCAACAGTTCTAATACCTCTATGGCATGCTTTTCATAACTGGTATGCTCTGATTCTAATTTTTTCAAAGCCACTTCTAGCGTTTTCAATTTGGACAACTGGCTGCTACTAGTTGTGTTTTTCAAAGCTTGCTGTACTTGCTCGTCCGCATCAAGTAGATCCTGATCAACCAGAGCTGCTAAATACCTGAACGTACTATCTGCACGAACAAAATGTTCCTCAGCAAACTGATTTTTGTCAAATTCTTCGGCATATCGAATGGCTCTTTCAAAATTGATGGATTGCTCTAGTTGATTGGTTTCAATCTGAGTAAGAATTTCAACCAATGGCAAATCAATTCTTGCCACATCATCTATATCTTGATGGGTAGCCAACATCCTAAGCAAAGCAAAAGCACTTAGTATGAGTAGCATCAAAATGATAAAACTACTTCTCTTTAATATGGTATCCCTTACTTTATTTTTCATCGCTTGCCTTACTATTCTTTATAACTAATTCTTAATCGAGGTCTAATTTAGCATTCATTACTCTTATCACCTCGTCCAAATCCATGGTTGCAATCTGTAGGTTGGCCATTAGCTCCTCATAACTTTCTCTATCATCCCATGACATTTTAACCAAATCTAAAATGCCCAATATAGAAGAAATAGGTCTTCGAATATTGTGAGAAGCATAGAAAGCATAGTCCTCCAGCTTAGCAATTACTGCTTCCTTTTCTTCTCGTTGTTTTTTATCTCGTGTGATGTCAATAGCCACAGCAATACGAGCTTTGCTTTCTCGATAGGTAGTCGAATGACCAGATATTTCCACAGTAAACACAGACTCATCCTTTTTTCTATGCTGCCATTCTGATTTTTTCCACTTGGCGCTCAATTTTTGCTCATAATCCAAGTCGGTGGACTTCGAAGTAGTACCAGCATCAGCCCTCAAATCCATGAGAGTCAATTGTCTGAATTCATTCAAGTCATACCCATATAGAGAAATTGCTCCATTATTAGCATCCAATATAGTGAATGATTCTGGATCGTATATCAGCATGGGGACTGGACTGTCATTGAAGACTGAATGATAACTAGCTTCAGTAAGCTGTCGCAGTCCCTTTTCTTTTATTCGAAGTTGGGAACTGTAAGACTGTGAAATGTAGGATGCTGCCGTCGTTAGGTAAATCTTATCGTGGGTAGTCCACCGATGTAATTCAGAGGTCTTTTCAACAAAAACAACACCTAGAATAACCTCCTTGTACCAAACCTGGATGCCAAGCATTGATTTGATTTCATTCGGTCTTACATAGCTCGTTTTTATTTCATCGGTTACTTTACCTTCAACTGCATTATCTATTTTGATAATTAGTTTCGTTCGGATGGTCTCATAGAAATTAGGACAATTGCTTCTTTCAAATACATTGCCCTTTACAAATTCATCGTCTTCCTTTTCATACAAGAAAAGATTTTTGAGAACGCCAGTTTCCTGATTTAAAGCCCAAAAACCCGCTCGTTCCACATCCAGTTCAAATGTAAGCGCTACCAAAACTTCATGCACGAGGTCTTTAAACCTGCCATTATGCAAGTAGTCCGATCTGGAAAGCTGTAATAAGGTTTTGTGTTTTGCTTTTGTCCTAACCATTAATTTTTCATTCACCAAAATGCATACTCCTAGCCTTCGCTAATGGATTATAGGATATCAGGGAGGGTCTAAAATAGGTCAACTATAATAGACCCGCAAGTTAATGATATTCTATTTTTTGCTATTCTGTTGAAGAAATAAATTTGAACAAAAACTTAAACAAATCTATTCATCTCTTAAAGACCTTGCTGGATTCGATCGAGCCACCCGTAGCGCTTGGTTCCCAACAATAAGTAAAGAGAAAATCAAAGCAATTAACCCTATCGCAGGAAATATCCACCATTGAACATCCACTCGAATAGGATACCGATCGAGGTATTGATCTAATAAATACCAGGTAATCGGTGCAGACAACACAAACCCAACCAAAACTAACTTGGAAAAGTCCTTGGACATTAGCGCTATGAGACCCGTAATACTTGCGCCTAAAACTTTCCTAATACCAATCTCTTTTGTCCTTTGTTCTGCAGTAAAGGATGCCAAACCGAACAAGCCTAATCCAGTAATGAATATGGCCAGTAATGAAAATATTGTAGCTAGGTTTTGTATCATATTGATAGTATCAAACTTACGTTGGAATTCTACGTCGGCAAATTGATAATCAAATGGGTAGGCCGGATTATATCTGTCGAACATGGCTTCCACCGTTTTCAAATTTCCATTTAGATTATTGTTGTTCTTAAGCCTGACCGTAATCGCATTGATCCAATCAGGATTGACAATCATAAACATCGGTTTCACCTCTTTATATGGAGAACCCATGATAACATTATCTACTACACCAATGAGCTGTCGCTTGTCGCCCCATAGATCAAGTGTAGTGCCAATAGGGTCTTCCAACCCCATCAGATCAAGTGCAGCTTTGTTGATCACTATGGCTGAAGTATCCGTCACAAACTCTTTTGAGAAATCACGACCATGCAACACCTTAATTCCCATGGTCTTGGTGTAATCGTATTCGGTAGATATGGTGGTAAATATCACCTTTAGATTTTCAGGCTTTCCAGGCCAGCTCAAAAAATTATTAGAGTTAATGGATGTAATCCTACTATTTGAGCGAGTCACGGCCTCTACTGCGCCAGATTGTAACAGTTGGTTTTTTAATACATCATAGTTTTCAGCCAATTCATCGCTGTAGTCGACCGAAATCAAATTGGATTGATCGTATCCTAAGTCCCTATCCTTCACCAACTCTATTTGTCGAAAAATCACTACAGTACTTACAAGCAACAAAATAGAAAAACCAAACTGCATAACGACCAATACTTTGCGTGGAGACGTGGCCCCTTTTCCAATTTTAATCGTTCCCTTTAGCGTCTCCGCCGGTCGGAACGAGGATAAATAAAAAGCTGGATAGCTTCCAGATAAAACACCAGTAAGAAAGACAATACCCAATCCAATTTGCCAGAACTCTAAGGAGGTGTAATCAATAAAAAGTGACTTATCGACTAAATTATTGTACGCTGGAAGCACAAGTTCTGTCATCAAAATGGCAAGTAAAAAAGAAATCACCGAGATAATTAATGACTCACCAATAAACTGTAGAATCAAATATTTTTTTGTAGAACCTAAGCTCTTTCTTATGCCTACCTCTCTAGCCCTTCTTTCTGATCGGGCAGTCGTCAAATTCATGAAATTAATACAGGCAATAATCAGAATAAATATGGCGATAACTGAAAATAACTTAACATGATCATTTCTGCCTTCTTTAATTTCTCCATTAATGAAATTCGAATGTAGCCGCCATTTTTCCAAAGGATGTAAAAACAACGTTCGTGGCATATCGTCTTCTCCATTATCCGCCAGCATGGTGGCAATTGCTTCGTCCACAGCTCCTTGAGATTTTTCATCATTTAGCTCCACAAATACCTGAAAGGAGTAATTACCCCAATTGGTCTTATTTCTAACCACCCACTCGCTGAGCATTTCTCTCTGTTTCCACGGAACAAGAAATTCAAATTCAAACGAAGAGTTGTCCGGCACGTCCTTTAATATCCCAGTAACTTTTAGGTTCACTTGATCCTCAAATCGAATCACCTTACCCAATGGGTCTTCATTCTTGAAAAGCGTCTGAGCCAACGACTGACTGATCACGATAGAATGAGGATCATCCAAAACAACTGCCGGATCTCCAGAAACTAGAGGGTATTCGAACATTTCAAGAAACTCTTCACTTACGTAGTATCCCTGTTTAAGCAATCTGGTATCGTCTACGGTAAGCAAGCGTTCACCACCCCAACCTGTGACCACAGAGTTCACCACACTACTATGAGCAGTTTTCATTGCTTCATAGGTTGGTAATGGAATTGACTGCCAGGTGTTGATCTTATTGTCAAAAGTTGCATGCACCCAAACCTGATGCAGGTTCTTGTATTTTGGTATGAACTTATCAAAAGACAATTCATCCGCAACCCATAACCAAATGAGTATACTGCAAACTATTCCTACGGATAACCCTAGGATATTAATAGCTGAATAGAGTTTATTCTTGAGCAGGTTTCTGAGCGTGATTTTTATAAAGTTCTTAAGCATGATTATGTTGAGTTTGAGTCACTTTATTGATTGATTCAAACTTCAAATAGTTGCATTGATCGATAAATTAATTACTCTCATCTAATTACAAGTCTCATAATCAGCACTTTACTTTAAAAAATCACGTGGCTTTTATCAATATTGTATAGATTTAAGTATTGACTAACACCCTAAACATGAAGCAATTAATAGTAAGTATCCTTATCATATTTCTTATTGACCCGTCAGTATTTGGTCAAGCCAAGAAATTAGCAGAGTTAGAAGATAAATCTGGTGAAATTTCTGAGTTCCAAGTGGACGCTGGCAATCAGATCATCGCCCTGGGAAACAAAATCGGAATTCTTACTGCATTCGATTTCTCAACGAAAACAGAGAAATTTAAAGTTCGCCCACATAGAGATAAGATTAACTTTATTAGATTTTATGAAGAGGGAAGTCAAATTGTCTCATTTACTGACCAAGAGATAGTCTTTTCAAATAAGCAAGACGGTGCACAAATAAGTAAGATTTCAATTTTTGATAAAATCCAATGGATAGACCTCAACAATACTACTAACCAACTTTATATTTTGGCCACAAGAGGAGAGACTGATCCAGCTAAGAAAATTTATAGTATTGATTTGAAGAGCAGAAAATTCGATGTTTTCCATCCAAGTGTTGGAGGGGTAGAATCTTTCAAAACTAGTGCAGATGGAAATTTCATGTACATAGGTAAAAACGAAGATTTACTCATCAAAAACATTGGACTTGACATTATTGAGAAAAAACTCAAAGGACATGACAGTCGAATTGAGTTTATTGATATTAACCCTTCGAAAACAGATTGGATGACAACAACCGACCGATACACTTTAAGGTATTGGAAAATATCTTCGGGAAAGAGTTATTTACTCAAATGGAAGGTTGTTCCAACTCCAGAAGATTTTGATCGGATATATGGTTCCTGGATACTCAATCAGAAAAACAAATTGCTAATCCATGGAGAAGAAGGTCTAAAAATTCGAGATGTATCGAACCCACATGATGAAGTATCTATTATCTCATCCACTGGATTGGAAATAGAAAAAGTAACTGTGAGTCCGGACAAGGCCACCATCCTACTCCAGGCTCGAGACAATAGCATCGAGGTATGGAATTCAGGCGGCCTTGCTCCAACAGTTGCATCAAGTGCTGTAGCAACCAGGTCTACGCCAGCTACTATGATTAATAGCAGTGATGAAATTTACCGCAAATACAAGGTTGAAATTGATAATGAGCTGAATCTAAGAGCAGATCTCTTCAAACCAAGGGGTGAGTTTGAACGAACAGTAGACTATGACGAAAGAAAGATAAAAGCAGAGGAGTACAAGGAAGGAATCTTCGATTATTATCGTGATCTATCTAATAGAGAAGCTGAGGTGGCTAAAGAATTAGAAGCTGCACGATTAAAAATTCTGGCTGAAAGAGAAAAAAGAGATAGCGAACGACGAGCTGCCCTTTTTAGAGATAAGATTAAAGGATCATATAAGGAGTATTACACGCGGATCTCCGAACTTGGAACATATGATGCCGATGCTGAGGAGTTTCCAATTACGATCGACGGAATGACCTACCAAGTCAAAGTACCTTTTGATAAAGCCCGTGACTTCAAACAAAATTCACCTTTTTACAAAGTCGTTGGTAATAGCCAGCTTTTAGACGATGCCGTAACAGTTGAAAAATTCAACTACAAAATTGTAACCGACAAAAAAGAGATCTATGAATTCGGTAAACAAAGGAAAGCGCTATTTGTAGCTGATGAGGCCAATCTACTACTGAATAGCCTAACTAAGACTGTACCAGCAGCAGCATCCGTACCTGCCACTTCCAGAACATCGAACTCAGTCCGACCAACTACTGAGACATCGGAATTGGATAGTAGAATAGTTGACTATTTCAGTACCAAAACCTATCACGCGCTCTTGATAGGTGTAAATGAATATATGGATCCCTCTATAACTCAGTTAGACGGTCCTATTGCGGACGCCGGAAGGTTAAAAGATGTATTGACTACTAATTACACTTTCGAGGAAGAGAATATTACTTTCTTAAAAAACCCTACGCGAACAGAAATCATTGAAACGTTTGATGGACTTCAAAGCAAAATTGACGAAGATGATAACCTCCTGATTTTTTACGCTGGCCACGGTGTTTGGGATGAGGACTTAAAGCAGGGCTTTTGGTTGCCAAGTGATGCAAAACGCACATCTAAGGCAGCCTGGTTGTCAAATGCTATGATCAGGGATTATATTGGCGGTATTCATACCAAACACACTTTACTTGTCGCAGATGCTTGCTTTAGTGGTGGTATTTTTAAGACTCGAGATGTGTTTATTGAAAATATGGCCTCTCTGGAACTTGCCAAGCTACCCAGTAGAAAAGCTATCACAAGTGGAGCAATGAAGACGGTACCAGACAAGAGCGTATTCATTGAATACTTGACCAAGCGACTTAGTGAAAATGAAAGAAGTCTGCTTCCAGCAGAAATTCTTTTTAGCTCATTCAAAATTGCCGTCATGAATAATAGCCATGGTCAGGTTCCTCAATTTGGTGATATCAAAGGAGCTGGCGATGAAGGTGGAGATTTTATTTTCTTGAAGAGATAATCTACCCTACCTTCTCTGACTTATAAGATAAAGGTGTTTGCCCGGTGAATTTTTTAAAGGCCTTATTGAAGGACACTTTATTGTTGAACCCCGCCTGGTAAGCCAATTGAATGATATGCTCTCCCTGGCATTCTGGCTTCAGGAATAACTCTTGAACATACTTAATACGATACTTGTTAACAAAGTCAAAAAAGTTTTGATTGAAGTATTTATTGATGACCAATGACACATTATGCCTGGTTGTATTTGCCTTCAATGCCAATTGATTAAGATTAAGGTCATTGTTTAGAAAAATCTGATCTTCTGCCATCAACGACAGCAACTTTTCTTTCAATTCGATCTCCCCGCGTTCAGTCAAACCTGAATTCTGGTACTTATGTCTGAGCAGAATATTGGAAACAGGTTTTCCGGCCAGCACCTGAGGGTAGATATATCCCAGAAAACTGACACAAAAAATAAAAAAGGACATGGCAAACGAAATCATATAATCCCAGGTCACATTGAAGAAGCTAAGGTTGACCAAAGCATAATACATCACAATGGTCAGGTAATATCCTGAGTAGCTAATCAATAGATAATTGAACCAAGGCTTTAGATAAGAATCTTTGAGACTGGCTTGATAAAAAAGTCGAAAGGAACAGAATAAATAAATACCGAGATACACAACCTTGAGGTATGAATTGAGGCCTATCATTATATAAGGTCTGAAAGCCTCATTTGGCATAAGCCTTCTACCCCCATGAAAGTTGTCGACATAAATCGGCATCAAACAGACCGTAATGAAAATGGGTATCACGAAGTGCAACCAATCACTTTTTTTCAGTTTCCGACCAGTAATAATATTCCGTACATAAAGAAAAAACAAAACACCTGACACCAACAAGAGAGGGTGATACCATCCGTTCAAATAGGGAAACTCTCGATTGTAATTTGTCCAATACAGGACATAGCTAAAAAGAATCACCGAAAATGTAAGTAGCAGAAAACCTAATATTTTGTTGGCTTGAGATTGAGCTCCTTTTAAATTGAAAAGAGCTATAAAAACAAACAAAGCCTGCAATGAGACGAACAAAAAGAGGGAGGTCCAAGTATCGAATGAGGGTTCAGGCAAAACCTCAGCATTTTGACCAAAAGCATTCACATGAAAGGTCATAAATACAACCCACATTCCCACTCTTAAATTCTTTCGTTCTATTTTCATTTTGTCATGTAACTACGACCTTATCACTCAATTTAGGGGTAAATCCGATAAAGATTAACTGAAAGTCTCATAATTCTGATTGTTCATATAGCTTTGTCTCCTTACGCAATTAGCACCTTATGATCGCAGTCATTTCACCAGCAAAAACGCTGGATTTTGAAAACAACATAGAGCAAGAGTCATTTACCACTCCCCGATTTTCTACACAGACCAATCGTCTCATTCGGGAATTAAGACTAAAAAAAGCTGAAGATATTCAGCAACTTATGGGTGTGAGTGAAAACATAGCCAAACTAAACGTAAAACGATACAAAGACTACCGACGGGATCATACGCTGGACAACTCCAAACAAAGTATCCATGCGTTTAAGGGCGATGTATATGTTGGGTTAGATGTTGATCAACTTGATGCTTCAGATATTGAATTTGCGCAAAACCATTTGCGTATTTTATCTGGACTATATGGTCTACTTCGGCCGAAAGATATTATTCAACCCTATCGTTTGGAAATGGGCACGAGTCTTCAAGTTGGTGAGCATTCCACGTTATACAAATATTGGAATGATCAAATTGTAAAATTGGTTCATAAAGATTTAAAAGAACAAGGAGATCAAGTGATTATCAATTTGGCTTCCAATGAGTACTTCAAATCCATGCAGAGAAAAACACTCAAGGCCAACGTCATCAATGTTGAGTTTCTCGATTTGAAGAATGATAAGTACAAGGTAATTTCATTTTTCGCAAAAAAAGCAAGAGGTATGATGGCGAGATATATTATCAAAAATAGAATCAACCACGCCGAACTACTCAAAGGATTTGACTACGAAGGTTATTACTTTGATCCTCAGACATCTACTGAAAGCAACCTGGTGTTTAAAAGGGATCAAGCACCTGCCTAAGCTGAGGGAAAAATTGAGTAAAATCCTCACCTCGCATTTTATCAATTAATGTTAATTGTTTTTTGAGCTTGGGCAGCTTATTACTCCAGTCGTCTAGATTCATATATTCAATCAAAGCTTGGAATTCATCAATCAAGGTACTCTGGGCTCCATGATCCGACAACCATTCTATGTGTTTCCGAATAGACTGAGAAACTATTTGCTTAAGTGCCTCTGGTAGCACCTTTATGTTAAAATAATCTGGTCTTGAAAGCAAATTCAAATACAACGAATCAATCTCGATGAGTTGTTCATTCACAAAAAATTGATGCAGTGCGGGAATTGAGGCTACATTCAACACACTCACTGTCGGTGCCATCTCTAATTCAACGTGAGGAGCTTTTGCTTTGATAGTTTTAACATTGCTTATAAAACCGTCCCAAGACAATCCTTTTCTTATATATTCTCCCTTCACTCCCATGTGATCAATACTCGCTGATACGGTCACACGATCGAAATGCATCCACAAATCGAGAACAGCTCTATGCTTCAGTTTCAGCACACTCAAGTTGCTATTGTATCTCAGGTGAACATTGGTACGGCCTTGCTGAATCAATCCCTCTAACCAATCATAGTGCTCCTTCATCATCAGCGGCTCGCCACCTGCAAAGTAGATTTCTTCGACTTCTATTCCTGCATTCAGCAGTTCATTTACGAACTCAGAACCCTCTTTATTGGCTTCAATAATTGCTTTGTTCCCAAAGTTTTGCTTGAGCAGCTTTGCTTCTTCAAACCAACTCGAACTGGCACCATGCCAGCAAGTTCTACAGCGAAGATTACACAAATTATTAAACCTAATATCAAAATATATTGGTCTGGAGCTAGCCGAATAGCCATCGGTATCAGTTTCATCTACCCAATTTATCCGGTGTTTAAATTTTCCTAGCGTTTCGGTTCTGATGCTACTTTTTCCAACCATTTCTTTGCTAAAACAAGCATGGCATCTTTTATCTCTTTTGCCCTCCATCAAAGACTTTCTAAACTTTCGAATAGGTTCATCTTGCCATATTTCATCTATGGATTGCGAGTTGATATCTCCAAAAACTATATTGGCATTACAGCAAGCTTTGGCTAACCCATCAGTATCCACATGGAGATGCAACCAAGGCATTAGACATAAGTTTTGGTTTGAATTTTGCAAGAACTCGAAATTGATGTTTTAAATTAGTGTTTGTGACCATCGGTCAATCCAAAATTACTATTTAAAGCCATCATGGAAATATTTTTGTTGATACTAAATATCGAGTCATGAATTTTAAGTTTGGCAAGTTCACTTTTTTCCTAGCACTTTTTATTGGTCATACCCTTTTTGCCCAATCTAACGGGGTGGAAAAACCTTCGAATAAAGTTGAAAGTCTCAAGTACAAGTTAAAACTTGGCTGGTTTAGCATTGGAAGCGGTGAGGTCACCATTGACAATGACTCCTACTGGAGAGGGTTTCCTTGCTACAAAGTAGGTGTCTATGCTGAAACACTGGGATTAGGCAATTGGCTCGGAAGCTTAGACGATCATTACACTTCAATAATTGATAAAAAAACGCAAAAACCTATTTACAACGAAAAAAATGTGGTGAGCGGTGATGCTACCTGGGAACAATGGACTAACTACAATTACGATTCAATGACGGTTGATGTCAAGGTGCTGGATTATAAAAGAGAAGACCCTAATCGTGCCTGGAAGGTCAAGTTGGAAGAAAATACGCAGGACATTCTCGGAACTTTTATGTTTTTTAAACACTACAATTGGATAGGCCTTAATGTAGGGGATTCAGTGATGCTCACGACGCACTATGAGAAAAAGCTATATAAAGTGGGTGTTCGTTATATGGGCCAACAAATTATAGAATTTAACGATCGCTACGTAGGTGTTTATTGTTTGCACCTGCTCCTTCCGGAAAATGATAAACTGAAGAAGGACAGACCAGTAGAGATTTATATAAGCTCGGACAAAAATCAATATCCGTTACTGATTCAAACCAAGCTCCCATTTCTGGGAAAAGGTAGAGTCGAACTGGTAGAGCTCAATAATGGTGAACCTATATTCTAGAATGCTAGGAATAAAAAGTAAACATTGACCAACCCTGGTTGTTCAATTGGTTACTTTTTAACACTAACAATACTATCATTTATAAGTTCAATTTTCCATGTTGGTGTTCTTACTAAAAGAGAGTCGCAAGAAAGGTTTATATCATGCTCCATGACAATGCTTCGAAAGGTTAATTTTAATTCTTCTTGTCTATGCCAAGAATTAAATTCTGTGAAAAAGAAAACCAAAAACCCCTCTATTTCACAGTATAAATCAGGGTATGATGGTAACCTGCAATTTGAAAAAGAAGTAATTTCAATATCGAAATAGTCAATAAAGTCAACTCTAGAGTTCTGATGTGAAACAATAATAACTTCACTCAAACTGTCCAGACTGTTTTGCTCAATAAACTCGGTAATTAGAGAGTTTATCTTCAATTCTTTTTTTAAGATAATAGCCTTATTTAGAGAACCTTTTAATAGTTCTTTTGAATCCATTTTCTCAGGAACACATCCAAGACTGATAAGAAGAAAGATTAAAATAATATTATTCATTAATTCAACAGATTATATCACTAAACGGCAAAGTTATGACAATTTAAAAGCCTCAAGGAACTGGGGCTTTTTCTTTGGAGACACTTCAAGTTCTACCTGATTCTCCATGGTAACATACCCTCCCTTACCTTTGGTATATCTGATCACATAGTCGGTATTGATTAAGCTCGATCGATGTATTCTTACGAATTTATTGGCAGGGAGCATGTTTTCAAAGTGCTTAAGTGTCTTCGAAATCAGCAAGGGTTTTATTACATCTTTCAAATGAAATTTAGTAAAGTTATCATCCGCCTCGCAATAGATAATTTGATCTATCGGTACAATTTCAAATCCTTCGAATGTAGGCAACATGATCTTTTTCGGTCGTTCATTTTCATGTTTGATATTGTCTAGTAGCACCTGCACATGAAAGGAATCTTTGCTTTGCTTTCGTTCCTCATGAATTTTTTCAACGGCTTGAACGAGCTCATCAATATCCAACGGTTTGAGCAAATAATAAGCCGCACTCATGTTCAACGCCTGTATGGCATAGTTGTCATATGCGGTCACAAAAACAGTTTCAAAATTGACCTCATCCAATTGCTCAAGTAAGTCGAACCCTGTACCAAATGGCATTTCAATGTCCAGAAAAACCAAATCAGGCTGATACTGCTGGATCGCAGCTAATCCTTCCTGAATGTTTTTGCATTCAGCTTTAAGTTCTACCTGAGGGCAATACTTTGTCAGATAGTTGGACAATATCTGTCGACTGTCCTGTTCGTCATCTACCAATATGGCCTTGAGCTTATCCATGACTCGATGGTGTTAAAATTTCTACTTTAGTCCCAGAACGATCTTCGCTCATATCGGATATTGAGATAGCGTAATTGGTATTATACACTTCGTTGATAATTGAAACCCGTTCTAACGTATTTTTCAGGCCTACTGAATTCTTCTTCTTTTGATTATCTGTTTTCAATTGTTTAGAGGCAAACCTACCTATCCCATCGTCCTCTATGCTAATTTTCACACCCTCACCATTCTGGTAAATATTGACATTAAGATGGCCTTTTTCTTCCTTGTACCTTAAGCCATGCCATATGGCGTTTTCTATGTAGGGTTGGATCAGCATGGGTGGAATTTCTATTTCATCCAGGTCAAGTGATGGGTCAATCTCAAGGGTGTACTCAAACTGATCTCTAAAACGATAGTGCTCAAGTTTCAAATACAAAGCTATCATTTCACGTTCCTCTCTCATGGTAATAAATTCCTTCTGAGAATTGTCTAACACCATGCGCATCAGTTTAGAAAAATCAGCAAGGAATTTATTCGCAGCTCTTTCGTCATTCAACGCAACAAACTGATTCACAGAATTTAAAGCATTGAAAATAAAGTGAGGGTTCATCTGAGAACGCAAAGATTTTAAGGCCAGCAACTGCCCCACTCTTTTAGTCTGCTGTGCCTTTCTATGAATAAAATAGGCTCCAACTACAACCAAAACCAACAAAGTCAAAAGGCCATAAATCATTAGCCGCTGACTCTTCAATTGCTGAACTTGAAGTTCGGAGGTTGTTTCTTCTAAGAGATAGCTCGATTCATCTAAAGCAAGGTCTTTGGTTAACGCCTGAATGTCCTGCTGCTTTCTAAGCAAAGACTCCCTGATACTTGTTCTATCGTTCTGCTCCTTGATAAAACGTTGCAGCGCATTGCTGTGTGCTTTGTAAGCATTCAAGGCCAAACTCCTCAGACCAGATTGATTATAAGCTTCTGCCAAAGCCAAATAAGCATTCGCTTTTTCTTCCGCACTTCCCGTGGAGTCTGCAAGCACAGCTGCCTGCTTCAGCTGTTCAATAGCCTCTGATGTTCTTCCTTGCTCGATCAAGGCCTTACCTATGGCTTGCCGTTGTTTAGTGGCCTCTACGGGTTGGTTAGATGCTGCTTTCTTCAAAGCAATTTTTTCACGCAGGGCTATTTCCTCTTCCTTTTTATCTTGCTCTTGATAGATATCCAACAACTCATCTGCTTCTATATCTTCCATCACTACTTCTGCTAGCTCATAGTCAAGGTCGTCTGATGCAGCAGCCCCTTCTGCTGAGGGTTCGGGTGTCAGCGATTCTTCTGCAGCCTCAAAGTTGTCTTCTTTGGCATAAGCGCGAGCTTTCACAACACGGCCCTTGGATTGCAATTCTCTAGATTGACTGTAGGTGGCCGAAGGCTCCAGTTGGTTTACACGCTCAATGGCTTGAGGTGTTTGGCCTAGTTCAATCTCATTCTCAGCCACATTCAGCTCCACCTCTAACCGCTTGCTTTCTTCGATCTTAGTCTGACCCAGGCGTTCATAAAATTGTTTCGACAATTCGAAATTTTCCAATTCAAAGTTAACTCTACCCAAAGCGTCCAGCGTTGTTCTATAATCATCAGTATCGATATAAGCCTTAGTTAATATCTTATACGCGTCCATGTAGTTTTGATTGGCCAACTCGAGTTCTGTCTGACTCTCATTAATTTTTCCAAGTACGATATAGCACTTGGCTTCATTGAAGGAACTTTTCTGAGTGATGCTTGTCGCCAAAGCTTGCTCTACCAAATCTAAAGCACCGGTCGGATCAGTAACGATCAAAGATTCGGCTTCTTCCAACAAACCGGGCACACTCTGATCTACAGAAATATTGCGCTCCGACAAACTCCTATATCTGGACGCCTTCTTCCTCTTCTCTTGCGCGTTGGAACCACTGACAACTATCAGAAAAAATATTAAAGTTAATATCGTTTTGTAGCTATTCAACCTTCTTGTTTTTTGATTGGGAACCAGACTTCTTCTTCTGAATCTGGGTGATTGTTCATATACTTCTCTCCCAGCAACTCATACTGTGGACGAGAGCCATCGGGTTCATAACCCGAGGTAGGCATCCACTCTCCCAATATATACTGCAAGGTTTGCGGGAACTCACTACTCAGTCCCTTGTGAATAAAAACGGCGTATAGGCCTCCTTCTAAATCCAGCACTTCCATTCCCCTTGGTACTTCATCCTTGCTTTTCACTTCCATTGCTGCCCATTTCACAAAGCATGTATTTTCATCAGCCAGCCTCCAGTCAAAACCAGTTTCGAACTTTTGCAGAGAGTATTTATCCGACGATACAGCACCGACTATTTCGTTTCTTCTAGGCATAAAGGTCCCCCACAATTTCCCGGTTAGACTATTGGTCATATAGGTCATTTCCATAGACATACCTACAAGTATCTTGGCAGAGGATTCAACAATTCGTGGTGTTTGCATAGTTCGGTTTCTTTTCCAACTCCAACAAATTTGCAAACAAAACAAAGGAATAAAAAATGAGTCCGTGCTATGAAATGTTATTATTCCCACACTAACTAACTGAAGACTTTCTTTTACTCAATGAAAGTTGCTCTTCCCTCATTGCTGCTATTTTGTTTCATTCTATCACCAGACTTTTGAACCATCATTTAAACAAAAAAGTCATGAAAAATTCAACCTCAGTATCAGTTAAAGCTATCGCTTTCTTTCTTATAACAGTTTTCACTATTGGGTGCTTTTCCCCTACCACTCAGGCCAAACCAGAACCAGACAATCAAAAAATCATGCTGGCTTTATTGCTGGATACCAGTAATAGTATGGACGGTCTTATCGATCAAGCCAAATCTCAACTATGGACCATAGTGAATGAACTGGCTGCTGCTAAATGTGGTAACGGAGCCAGACCTGAAATTCAAATTGCTCTATTTGAATATGGAAATGATGGTCTACCTCAAGCAGAGGGTTATATGAGAATGGTCACTGACCTAACCACTGATTTGGATGAAATATCAGAGCGACTGTTTGGCTTATCCACCAACGGAGGAGATGAATATTGTGGCTACGCTATCAACAAATCTATTAAAAAATTGAACTGGTCAGAATCAAAGGCTGATTTAAAAATGATATTCATCGCAGGCAACGAGCCTTTTAGTCAAGGTAACGTCACCTATGAATCAGCTTGCCAATTGGCCAAAGAAAAAGACATTGTGGTGAACACTATCTTTTGTGGGGATTACAACGAAGGTATTCGTACATCATGGAGACATGGAGCTACACTTACTGGTGGATCCTACATGAGCATCGAGCAAAATCAAAAAACTGTATATGTTCGAACTCCATACGACGACAAAATAGATCAACTGAACAATGAGCTAAACAAGACCTACATTTATTACGGCTCAAAGGGCAAAAGCAAAAAGGAAATGCAAATGAGACAGGATCAAAATGCAGAATCATACAGCCAGGCCAACAAGGTAAAACGTGCCATTTCCAAAAGCTCACATGCCTACAAAAATTCGAGTTGGGATTTGGTGGATGCTTATGAAGACAATGAAGAAGTACTAGAATCTGTGGAGGAAGAATATCTTCCAGAACCCATGAAAGAAATGGATACTGACGAAAGAAAAGCTTACGTGAAAAAGGTAACTAACGAAAGGGAATCAATAAAAAAAGAAATTCAAAAACTTAGTACTAAGCGCAAGCAATACATCGTAGACAATAAACCTACAGCAGCACCAGAGAATACGTTGGATCAGGCCATGGTGAATGCAGTCAAAGATTTAGGGAAGTCTAAGCAATTGATTTTTGAGTGAAAAATAACCTTAGCTACTATGATTTAAACTTCATAGTAGCTTTAATTTCCTACATAGAAGTTAATGGATAAGGTTTTTTATTCATTGAAATGTATAAAGTGTATGCCTCTGTTCGTTTTTAACATTTCACATATCAAAAATAAATTCTATCTCATCTCTTCAGTTCTAATTGTTACTATTCAGAGTACTTATTGTCAAAGTCAATTAGAAAACTATCTAACTCTAAATGGATATTCAGTCGATAAAAACGTTATCAAAAGAGACATAAACTATTTTCTGGACACACGGTTCAATGCTGATAATGTTTTTTGGCACCAGGGAGATGTTACTTTACCCAATGGACAATCTTTTGATTCTCTCAAACTAAAATTCAACACCATAAAAAATGCTTTGTATGTTAATACTGGAGTAAAACATTACAGATTCAGCACTACAGCACTTACTTCGTTTAAAATCCATTTTAACGGTCAAATACGATATTTTGAAAATGGATATGGAATTCAAAAAACATATCAAGTAGTTGCCAAATCAAGGTTGAATATCAAAGAACTCACGGAATATTTGATGGAGTTCAATTCACTATCGGAAATAGTGATTGATCAACTTTCCATGAATAGCAAAACTAATGAGCAAAGCTTGAGTATTGATATCTCAACTTTTGGAGAAGATATCTTAACTGAATTTAAACAACACCTTAATAATAACTCCGACATATACGAGGTAGATGTCATTTCAGAATTGGCAGATCAAAACGAGCGAACTTTTTTCGAAGTTTTACACAAAACATCGGAAGTTTATCTACTCAAATTGAATACAAAAAAGAACTTAAGCAGCGGGACCGTTTCTCTGGTCAACCAAAGCAATCAAGTACTTGTGGATGATGAAATGTACTTTTTATCAGGCAGCAGCAAAAAATTAGTCCCAATTAGCCTGAATAAAACTTCCGTTCAAAGTGCCTTGCTTAAACTTGGGATTCCAGTCGCAAAAGAATTTTTGACAGTAAGAAATGAAAGAAAACTAATTGACAGCCTCATCGAGATACAGTCAAATAATGCAAAATAGAATGTCTCAATAGTGTCTAAACAGCATCCTTCTTTCATATCAAAACATACTTAGCCGCTATTCTAACAAACACATCAATTTAATCTAGCTTTGTCGCATGATAGAAATCGGTAAATACAATTCTCTAAGCATTGCCAGATTAGTTCCTCCCGGCGCCATTCTAATCGATGAAGAGGAAAACGAGGTACTACTTCCAAACAAGTATGTTCCAGAAAATGCTCAGGAAGAAGATGAACTTAACGTGTTTGTGTATACCGATTCAGAAGACAGAATTGTAGCTACTACGCTCATACCTAAAGTGATACGAAATGAATTCGCTTGTCTCGAGGTGAAGGACGTAAACAATATCGGTGCGTTTATGGATATGGGACTAGAAAAGGATTTGCTTATTCCGTTTAGCGAGCAACAAAAGAACATGCGACCAGGCCAATGGCATATGGTGTATGTTTACCTCGATCAAATTACCAAAAGGCTCGCGGGCAGCGCCAAGATTCATTATTACATTGAATCGGAGAATATTGAACTAGAAAACAATGAAGAAGTAGACCTGATTATTGGCGAAACTACTCCATTGGGTACCGCCGTCATTATCAACAATAAATACCAAGGGCTCATCTACGAAAATGAAGTTTTTCAGGAGCTATTGAAAGGTGATAAAATGAAAGGTTTTGTCAAAGAAATCAGAGAGGACGGGAAAATAGATATCAGCTTGAGAAAAACCGGCATGGAACAACTGGAAGACGGTGCATCAAAAATCTTGGAACGGCTCAAGCTCAACAACGGCAAGCTCAACATTCATGACAAGAGTGCACCTGAAGAGATACAAATGATACTGCAAATGAGCAAAAAGAACTTCAAACGTTCTCTAGGTATCTTGTACAAGAAAAAGATGGTCAAACTCAACCCTGACAGTATAGAACTCCTTACATAAAAAAGTCCTCTCAATCTACTGAGAAGACCTTCTTGAACTTAAAATGTAACTCTAGCGATTGACAAAATCGCTCAAATGCTTCAATACTTGATTTCCATGAGCACTGGGTAGCGTATAACGATCACCCTCGTCCAATATAAGCTGACTTACAACGCCACGTTTGCTCAGTTCAAATTTAGCTTGTTTTCCGATCGATACGCCAGACTCATCCTCAATACCGTAGATAATCAAAGTAGGCATCTGATGTTTCGACATTTTCTCGTACCAATCACTATCAAATCTACCCCATTCCTCACTTGATACTGTAGTCAAGGAAACAAATAGATCCTTGGTCACATAAGTCTGTGCAGGGATACAGCCCTCTTCAAATCCAAGTATATGAAACTTATCATTTTCAATACGATAGGTTTTGTTGATCATTTTAAGAAAATCTAGTAATCCATGATGCGCTGGGTGACTAATCCAACCTCGGTTTTGATCCTTGGGAGATGTAGGTACAATGACAATATAATCTTCCATCGTAGCTTCATTCCAAAATTCATTGGCCATTGACAAAGTCTTTTCCTTATTGTATCGATAGGTACTAAATGAGAGTACTGCAGGATAGGTCTTGTTTGGATCAAATTCTTTGGGTAACAATACAGTATATTCGATTTGCAGTTTATTGAAAGTGTTAAACGTTTTCCATTCTGCAGGATTTGTAGCCTGTACACATTCACAACGTGACAGTACAAACAAAAGTGATATCAGAATTCTAGCCATAACATATTTTTTAATGATGCAGCTAAGGTAGACGTGTACACGCTTGACTAAAACAAATACGTGACCGACTGTTGAATTAGTGATCAGCAGTGTGTTCTGCAATATGCTTTTTAAAAGACCTCGAAGAGTTTAGCTCCATACCACTTTGCAGGGTAAATTTGAATTCATTATTTCCTTGATAACTCTGCTTCTTAATCCAGTGCTTGTTGAGAATATACGCCCGATGAATACGCATAAAATGCTTGGGATCAAGCTCAGACTCTAAAATATTCATCGCAATCCTGTATAGATAGTCTCTTTTTTCTGTGGCTAATTTCACATAGTTACCCTGCGCTTCCATATAGCTGATATCCTCAACATTCACTTCATTTTCGAACCCTTTTTCCTTTACCAAAAATGACCTACGAAACTTACCCTTAGAATCTTCAAAAGTTTTGAGTAGAGATTTCATTTGACTCGCCAGGAGACTGGATTGATCAGAAGCTATTCGATCCCTAACCAAATCCAATGTATCGCTGAGCCGGTCTTCATCAAAAGGTTTTAGTAGGTAGTCTAACGCATGCACGTCGAAAGCCTTGAGTGCATATTGATCATAGGCGGTGGTAAACACAATGTGCGGTACTTTCTCCAAATTGTTGATCACTCCAAATCCATCCAAATCGGGCATTTGAATATCTAAAAACACCAAATCTGGAGTTTTAGCCTGGATCGTTTCTACGCCCAATTTGCCATTTTTTGCCTCTGCAACTACTTCAAAGTCTGTATGCTCATCCAGCAACTTTTTCAATCTCTCACGAGCCAAAAACTCATCATCTACAATCACACATCTAATCATACCATTAAGGGAATTCTAATTTCAGATTTAAATTGCTGGTTATCCACTTTCCTAAATTCACAGAAGTAATTTTCCAGATAATCCTGTTCTAATCTTTTCTTGACGTTTTGAAGACCAATACCAAAACCCGCTGGACCACTTGAGTTTAAACCCTCCTCATTAAAATTATTTACCACTAACTTCAACCAAGGTTCAGGTGAGCCATTTTGATATGTCACTGCAGAAACACATACATTACTTTTTCCCGCACTTTTGGCCACACCATGTTTAATACAGTTTTCCACCAGTGGTTGAAGAATCAAACTTGGCACTTTACAATTTGTCAGATTCTCATCTATATCAAAGTCTACCTCCATCCTATCCTGAAACCTGATTTGCTCGAGTTCTAGATAATTTCGTATAAAATCGATTTCCTGCCTGAGTGTAACAAACTCAACCTCATCGTGTGCCAGCATACTTCTGAGTAAGTCGCCCACTTTCGTAATCATTCGCTGTGCTTTTTTCACATCAATATCAATCATAGATGAAATAGAGTGAAGTGTATTAAAAATGAAATGTGGATGCAACTGCATTTTTAGCGCGTCGAGTTGTGCCTTTGCCAAATCACGTTCCTTGTTGGCAAGTTTCTTTTGATAATCGAGCGCCATAAACAGCCCAATAATAACGACTCCTTCTATCAAGCTGGTGAATGAGCCCGTGACAAGATCGGATCTATTGTTATTACCAAAAAAATCACGCATATAACCAATCTGTAGATAATAACTAAAGTTGTACAACCACAGTGACAAGGCATTTTGCAAGAATGTGATAACAATTACGAAAGTGATATAAATGAATGAGCGTAGGTCAAAAACTCTTTTAAGGGAGGAAATTTTTCTTCCAATATATAGTAAAAGTGGGCTTATCAAACCCCATATAATATTACTGATAATAAGCTTGGTAGTGATCGGGACCCAGCTAAATTCGAAGTCGAATCCACTGGTCAGATGATAGGCGTATTGTTGAAAGACTTGAAAAACAGTAAGAAAGGCTACCAACAACAACAGTGTAGTCAAAGAGATGGGCAATCTCCCAAAATAGGCTCTAATTCTGTTTTGATTTCGCATTTTAGCAATCATTGAAGCACTAAAGATACGATAAGACGGAATTCAAGATACCGCAAGTGTGACAATTTGCATAAAAAGTGATGACAAGCTCCTAATGCTTGTCATCACTTTTTAATTAAGCTTCTTTGGGTAGCTCTTCTACTTCTTCAGAAACTGCATCCGTATTTTCTTCCTTAGATTCTTTTAACGTGATTTCTAAATTGTATTGCTTATCCATGGCAAACTCATAAGTAGCTCCTTGAGACAAGTCCATAGCCGTCATCGACTGATCTAATACAGCGAACAAGCTTTTGGCCACCATAGAAGTTTTCACCTCTTTGCTTGGGCGACCATTAGACAGTTCCATAGTAAATGAATGCCCACCTTTTTCTTTAGGGTTAATATCATGGAATTCGTGCTTTTGAAATTTATACTGTTGTGGTTTATCAGCAGCATCTTTCATTAACTTCAGTACCATAGGACGGTACTTATTCCACAGATATGAATATTTAAGATTGTCTAACACATGATTTTCCATGCCAAATTGATTTTTTTAATTAGTTAATAAGTTAAAATTTCTCAAGACCTATTGAGAATGAGCTGCTAAAGTCAGGTGATGGTGAATAAAATTTCTATCAAACAGAAGTGAATGGGCAAATCCCAGTGGGAAGTCAATATCGCTGTAATTCAGAAAATACCACTTCTAGTTCAGTTCGAGTTTTACTCAATTTAGCAGCTAACCGATCTAGCATATTTTCTCTCTCCCCTGGTTCAAACAAAAAATCCTCATCTCTCAAAATAGGAAACCATCTTTTCAGGATAATTTTCTGTTCTCGCCAACTCCTTACAATATTCATGTCTGCAAGTTATACAATTCTCACTGTGTAAGCCAATATATAGGCCATAGGCTTCCTTAGAATCAAATATTTGAAACAAAATATTGCTTATCCTTGTTTATCCATACCGTTGGTCCTTATATTTCGTGTTAACTTTAATTATAATTGCAATCAGTACAACTCAACATTAACTATGTCTAAAAAGTCTGTTCTTTTCTTGATCATTTTCCTAAGTATTTATGCTTGCAGTAAGAAAACTTCAGACCCTTCGGCACATCCTGAAGATAAGCACACGAGTGAACTGACTTACATAGACATTTACAACCTCGCCTTAGCTGCTGAAAACGGAGGAGGCATGGATTTCCACGGTGATTCATTTGGTAGTGACGCAACTGACGATTTGAGTATTTATGCTAATGGTAGTTGCGGAAAAGAGGAATGTGGCATTTCATTGGTAATGGAAAACAAAAACGCTGAAAAGGCTATTTCAGCTGTGATAAAGGCAAAGTTCAAGTTACCTGGCAATGACATCAATGAAATGACAAGAATGTATCAACTTCAACCAGGACAGGCATTATCCATTGGATGCTCTCATATTTGCCATCAAGAAAATTCTTATATGATTCAAAGAGAAATTGTTTCAGCCGGATATTCAGAGTTAGACAATTCATCACAAAAGATGAACGAAGACTCAACCACAACTACTTCAAGCTAATAATCTACTAGCATACATTTCAAAAAGAATAATTGCAGTCAATTAGGGTTAAAAGATTTTTTTTGCAAATATTCGCTATACTGTTTCACCAATTCAAGAAGGTCTGTAAATGAATCAATTCTTCAATGAAATTACCAACTATGCGTT
The DNA here is from genome assembly GCF_965233835.1 of Reichenbachiella sp. Lineage (GTDB taxonomy): Bacteria > Bacteroidota > Bacteroidia > Cytophagales > Cyclobacteriaceae > Reichenbachiella. Next base: position 2,798,548 of record NZ_OZ247585.1, on the reverse strand, counting down.
AGGTATAGACTTCTATGAATTCGCAGGATTGGTATTCGGTTTACTAGCCGTTTGGTATCTGATTAAAGAAAGTGTACTTACCTGGCCAGCAGGTATTTTATATGTACTTGTATCCTTCATTGTATTCTGGAAAATACAGCTGTACGGAGATCTTCTACTCCATGTTATATTTCTGATACTCAACATATATGGATGGTATTTTTGGGTCTTTGGTAAAAAACAAAATGAAAAAGACCTTCCTATCACCACTTACAGTTTGAATCAAAACCTAGCACTACTTGGACTATCCTTTATAGGAGTTTTATTTTTTGGTTACTTTCTTGATAACATACACCTTATCTGGGGTCATATTGCACCAGCTGCACTACCCTACTGGGACTCTACCACCTCCATTCTGAGTGTGACCGGTATTTGGTTGATGACTAAAAAGAAAATTGAAAACTGGTATTATTGGTTTGCAGTAGATGTTTTGGCCTGTGGTATTTATTTTTACAAGGGCATTTATTTTTATTCATTTTTATACGGTCTATACATTGTCATGGCAGTGTCAGGCTACCTAGCATGGAAAAAATCACCAAACCTATATTTAAAGTAATCATTACTGGTCCGGAGTGTACCGGTAAATCCACACTTTCAAGACAGCTTAGTGAATACTTTGAACAACCATGGGTACCTGAATATGCCAGAACTTACCTTACGGAACTAAACAGACCATACCAAGACAGTGACCTGTTGGAAATTGCTAAAGGGCAAATCAAAAAAGAGGATGAAGTACTATCCAATGGAAGCACAACAGTTTTTTTAGACACGAGCATGGAAGTCTTAAAGGTCTGGTCCGAATGGAAATACGATGTGTGTGACCCCTATATATTGAACAACTTCGAATCCCGAACAGCTGACTTGTATTTATTACTTTCTCCAGATATGGCCTGGGAACATGATCCTTTAAGAGAAAACCCACACGACAGAAACGTAATTTTTGATATTTACAAAAAAGAAATAGACCAGTTGAACAAACCTTATGAGATCATTTCTGGATTAGGGTTATTGCGTACCCGTCGAGCGATCAAAGCCATCAACAACTACATTCAGAAGTAACCTCTTCCAATTACACGACAGACTTCTTGTGTTTTACAAAACTATTCTCATACCTTTGTCCTCATAAGGGGTGCCTAAATGGATAATACCTACAGGCTGAGATTATACCCGTAGAACCTGATGCCGATAATGCGGTCGAAGGGATATAGTGGTACGCTAAAGACAAGAGTGCCCTTAGCTTTTGTCAAGTATTAACTAAGATTCATTTTGAAATGAAAAATTATTTGTTAGCCATGGCTTTGCTTTGGAGCTTTGCTACGACTGCACAGACTATTTCACAACAGGACTCTATTAAAACTGTTGATTTGAAAGAAATTGTAGTGTCTTCAACCCGAGCTACCAGTAAAACACCAATGACCTTCAATGAAATCAAGAAAGAAGAAATTGAAGAAAATAATACGGGCAAGGATCTTCCTTATTTATTGGAAAACACACCATCGGCAGTGACTACCTCCGATGCTGGCGCTGGTGTAGGATATACCGGAATCAGAATTCGCGGCAGTGATGCTGCGAGGGTAAATGTAACATTGAATGGCATCCCTTATAATGATCCCGAATCTCAAGGTGTATTCTGGGTAAACCTTCCTGACTTTGCTTCTTCTATTTCATCGATTCAAGTGCAGCGCGGTTTGGGTACTTCTACCAATGGTGCGGGAGCGTTTGGAGCATCTGTCAATATAGAAACCAACGGGTTGAACAAAGATTCCTATGTTACCTTAGATAATGCCTATGGCTCATTCAATACCAGAAAGCATACAGCTATGATAGGTACAGGACTCATTGCCAACAAGTTTGCATTCGATGGACGCCTATCACAAATCACCTCTGATGGATATGTGGATAGAGCTACTTCGGACTTAAGATCATACTTTTTTTCAGGTGGATATTACGGAAAAAAATCGCTAATCAAATTCAACATTTTTTCTGGTCATGAAACCACTTACCAAGCCTGGTATGGTGTTCCTGAATCCAGAATGAATGATGATGTAGCTGGAATGAATGATTACGCAGACAGGAATGGTCTGAGTGATGCAGACCGAGCCAACCTACTCAACTCCGGCAGAACCTATAACCAATACACCTATGACAATGAGGTAGATGACTATGAGCAGACGCATTATCAATTGATTTCTGCTTTTGATTTGTCAGAATCCATCACGTTGAATATAGCATTATTTCTCATTCATGGCGAAGGCTATTTTGAGCAATTCAAAGAAGATGAGGATTTAGCGGATTATGGTCTGAACGACGTTTCTATCGGCTCTGAAACTATTACCAGCACCGATTTAATTCGTCGTCGATGGTTGAACAACAACTTCTACGGGACTACTTTCTCCCTTGATTATCAACCAAACAATGCCTTTAAATTCACGCTTGGTGGAGCTTGGAATGAATACGACGGCGACCACTATGGTCAGGTAATTTGGGCAGAGTATGCCAGCAATGGAGCTATTCGCCATCCCTATTATTTCAACAATAGCTTGAAAAGAGATTTTAACATCTTCGGAAAGGCTATTTATGACCTAAACGACAATTTATCGCTATTCGGCGATTTACAATACCGAGCCATTGACTATGCAATGAAAGGCGATGATAATGATGGTTTGACTATTGATCAATCTCACAACTACAATTTCTTCAATCCAAAATTTGGTGTTAAGTTTCAAATCAATGATCAATCGAGTGCTTATGCTTCCGTAGCGATGGGAAGCAAAGAACCTATTCGATCCGACTTCACAGATAATGTAGCCGGCACGATTCCAAAAGAAGAGAAATTGACAGATGTAGAAATTGGCTATAGCCGAGCTACATCGAAGTATTCATTTTCAGCCAACTTCTACTGGATGGATTACAAAGACCAATTGGTGTTGACCGGTGAGTTGAATGATGTGGGCTCCTCACTACGGGCCAATGTAGATAAGAGCTACCGCTCGGGTATCGAATTGCAGTTAGGCTATCAATTGACAGAAGAGCTTAATATAAATGCAAACGCCACAGTGTCTAAAAACAGAATTCAAAGTTATGACGAAACCATCTACAACTATGGGTTGGGTTGGGATGAATACAACGCTGATGTCATCAACCATGGAGAAACTGACATCGCCTTCTCTCCCAATGTGATTGCAGGTGGCAATCTGGAATACAAGCCTATAGAGGGCTTGAACCTAAGATGGGTACACAAATATGTAGGAGAGCAATTCCTTGACAATACATCCACTGACTCTCGTAAACTGGACGCCTATTACATAAGTGATGCGATAGCCACATATACCCTCACTGGCGAAAATTTTAGAGCAATAAGCCTCAAACTGGCGGTTTACAACGTCTTCAACAAGATGTATTCAGCCAATGGCTACACCTGGGGATACCGTGGTGGAGGGGATGAGATCAGAGAAAATTTCTACTACCCTCAAGCTGGAACCAATTTCATGATTGGCTTGAATATCAAATTATGACCATCAAACTGAACGACACAACCATCAAGGTCGATCAAGAAAAACAGTCCCTCTTGGCTTTGATGAAAGCTAAGAATCTATACCACGACAGTGGGATAGCCGTGGCTATCAATGAAGAAATACTTCCCAAGACAGACTGGGAACAATACCAAGTAAAAGACAACGATAATATTTTAATCATTACTGCCACACAAGGCGGATAATAAAGACTTATGGCGAAATCAGACCAAATTCCTTCGGAAGAGAAAATCACCAGAGACCCCTTCCCTGCTTCTAAAAAGATCTATGTAAAAGGTGAAATCCACGATATTGAAGTTGCGATGCGTGAGATAAGATTGAACGACACCGTTTTAAAATTCAATCCATCAGCACCTAAAGAATGTAATCCACCAGTAACTGTTTATGATACCAGTGGACCTTACACAGATCCTAATATTGATATAGATGTAAAAAAAGGATTGCCTAAGCTGCGTGAACAGTGGATCTTAGATAGAAATGATGTAGAGGAGATGGAAGGCATTTCTTCTGAGTATGGTCAGGAAAGACTGAATGATAAGTCTTTGGATGAATTGAGATTTGAATACCTAGCCAAGCCTAAAAAAGCGAAAGAAGGAGAAAACGTTACTCAGCTGCACTACGCCAAAAAAGGCATAATCACACCAGAAATGGAATACATTGCCATTCGAGAAAATCAAAAGATCGAGGAATGGGGTCATCTCAACGATCAACACAAAGGTGACAGCTTTGGTGCGAATACGCCACAGGGTAAAATCACACCTGAGTTTGTCAGAGACGAAATAGCTGCTGGTAGAGCCATCATTCCAAACAACATCAACCACCCAGAATCTGAGCCGATGATCATTGGGCGAAATTTCCTTGTGAAGATCAATGCCAACATTGGTAACTCAGCAGTCACCTCTTCCATCGAAGAAGAAGTGGAGAAAGCCGTTTGGGCTTGTCACTGGGGAGGAGATACCATCATGGACTTGTCTACTGGCAAAAACATTCATGAGACGCGTGAGTGGATTCTTAGAAACTCACCGGTTCCGATAGGGACAGTGCCTATTTATCAGGCTTTGGAAAAAGTAAACGGAAAAGCCGAAGATCTGACCTGGGAGATCTTTAAAGACACATTGATCGAGCAAGCTGAGCAAGGTGTAGATTACTTCACGATTCATGCAGGAGTATTGCTAAGATATATTCCTATGACGGCCAAGCGTGTAACTGGAATCGTATCCAGAGGTGGGTCTATCATGGCTAAGTGGTGTTTGGCACATCACAAAGAGAGTTTCTTATATACGCACTTCGAGGAAATCTGTGAGATCATGAAAGCCTACGATGTCGCCTTCTCTTTAGGTGATGGTTTAAGGCCAGGTTCTTTGGCTGATGCTAATGACGAAGCACAATTCGCTGAGTTAGAGACCCTTGGCGAACTAACCAAAATTGCCTGGAAGCACGATGTGCAAGTAATGATCGAAGGTCCTGGACACGTACCGATGCACATGATCAAAGAAAATATGGACAAACAATTGAAAGAATGTCATGAGGCACCTTTCTACACTCTCGGGCCATTGACGACAGACATCGCGCCAGGTTATGACCACATCACTTCTGGTATTGGTGCAGCTATGATTGGCTGGTACGGATGCGCGATGCTTTGCTATGTGACGCCCAAAGAGCACTTGGGTCTTCCTAACAAGAAAGATGTTAAGGATGGCGTGATCACTTACAAGATTGCAGCTCACGCCGCGGATTTGGCTAAGGGACACCCTGGCGCTCAGTACAGAGACAATGCCTTGTCTAAGGCAAGATTTGAATTCAGATGGGAAGATCAGTTTAACCTTTCGCTTGACCCAGATACGGCCAAAGAATTCCATGATGAAACACTTCCTGCTGAAGGTGCTAAAGTAGCACACTTCTGCTCGATGTGTGGACCGAACTTCTGCTCGATGAAGATCACACAAGATGTAAGAGAATATGCAGCAGAAAAAGAAGTGAATGAAAATGATGCGCTTTCCAAGGGAATGGAAGAAAAAGCAAAAGAGTTCGCTGAAAAAGGTAATGAGTTGTATCTAGAACAATAGCCATTGAAAACAATAGTCATCACACCGGAGATCAAAGCAGAAGGCGAAATAGAAACTTGCAACTTATTGCTAAAAAGCGATATAGAGCGCTTACATGTAAGAAAGCCTTTTGCTTCTGAGGATCAAATGAGAGCTTATGTTGAAGTGCTCGATTCGAAGCATTATGACAAAGTGAGCTTGCATAGTCATCATAACTTGGTAGACGAATTTGGATTGGGTGGAAAGCATTTCAAAAGTTACAATGATGCCAACGGCGAAGGCCAGCAATCCAAATCATTTCATCATTGGGATGAAATAAAGGTGGAAAAGTCCTTGCTTACATACGGCTTTCTTAGCCCTATTTTTGAGAGTATTTCAAAGTCGCAGTATAAGTCTGACTTCAATCACCATAAACTGAACGAAGCCTTGACAGCATTTGACAAATTTCCGATATACGCCTTAGGCGGAATTGACATCAAGAAGATGAAACAAATCCAGGAGATGAACTTTGAAGGTGTGGCGCTACTGGGTACCGTTTGGATGGAATCATCTGTATCCAGAAGAATAGCAAAAACAACAGAGATTCTTAATGCCTGACAGTGAACAAAATATCGTTTTGAGCATTGCCGGTTTCGACCCTTGTGCAGGCGCTGGACTGTTAGCTGATATGCAGACTTTGCAGCAATGCAAAGTGCAGGGTATGTCTGTACAAACCGCACTGACTATTCAAAACGAAGATGAAGTCAAAGAAGTCTTTTGGCATCCACTTAAAGGTATTATTGCTCAACTGGATACGCTTTTGAGTAAATATGAATTTGAGGTGGTGAAAATTGGAGTTACTCAAAATCTAGAAACTTTGAGTGTTATTGTCGAACACCTTCGGGCTCATAACCCGACGATTATCATCATTTGGGATCCTGTTATTACTGCTACCTCTGGGTTCCAATTTTTGGAAAAGTTAGATGCTCAGCTGTTAAAAAAAGTAATTGAACAGATTCATTTGATTACTCCTAACCTATCTGAATTTGAGGTTCTGACACGAACATTGAAGGAGGAGCAGCTACCCACACATGTGTTGCTCAAAGGTGGCCATACGGACGGCAATGACACCTCAGACCAACTGATTAGTTTAGATGGCACTACAACTCAAATCATAGGACAGAGAATAGATGGAAAAAGCAAACACGGCACTGGCTGTGTGCTTTCGTCCGCAATAGCTGCTGGGCTTTCCAAGGGAATGAAATTAAAAACTGCTTGTACCTTTGCCAAAAGGTACATTGAAGGCTACCTGAAAAGTGGCGTCAACAAATTAGGAGCACATTACACCATTGAAATATGATTAGTCGATTACACTACATATCGCAAGAAACAGACGAAAACAGTCACCTCGATAATATCAGAGAAGCCTGTCAGGCAGGCATAGACTGGGTACAGCTACGCGTGAAAGACCGTGAGTTGGATGAGATTGAAGAAATGGCATTCGAAGCCAAAACCATTTGCAAACAATATGGAGCCAAATTGATTTTAAACGATCATGTCGAAATCGCCAAAGCCGTTCGTGCCAATGGAGTTCACCTCGGGCAGGATGATATGGATCCAGTAGAGGCTAGAGCCATATTAGGCGACAAACCATACATCGGAGGCACAGCCAATACTTGGGAACAAGTGGAATTACTCTACGAATCTAAGGTAGTGGACTACATTGGATTGGGGCCTTTCAAGTTCACTACCACTAAGGAAAACCTAGGCCCTGAGCTAGGCATTCGAGGCTACTCCAACATCCTGAACAACATGATTATTCAGGAAATAGATATGCCCATTATCGCCATTGGTGGTATTGAAATGGAAGACATTTTTGATCTGCAAATGACTGGTTGCCACGGTATTGCTGTCGCCTCATTGATCAACAACTCATTCGACAAAAAAGAGACAATAGAAGAAATTAAACTACTCCTTCCAGATGGAACATTTGACGATAGCGGGGAAGAATTTTAAGTCACGCCTGTTTACAGGCACGGGCAAGTTCAAAAGCAATCAAGACATGCAAGAAGCCTTAGAGGCTTCTGAATCAGAACTGGTTACGGTTGCTTTAAAACGAGTAGATGTGAAAGATCAAAACGATCAGATCATCAAGCACTTGTCACACGAACGTATCAATTTGTTACCCAACACCTCTGGTGTACGAAATGCTCGTGAAGCAGTGTTTGCTGCGGAACTGGCCAGAGAAGCACTCGAAACCAATTGGGTAAAATTGGAGATCCACCCCGATCCAAAATATTTGATGCCAGACCCTATCGAAACGTTGGAAGCCACTGAAGAACTGGCAAAAAAAGGATTTGTGGTCATGCCCTATATTCACGCTGATCCTGTGCTGTGTAAAAGACTGGAAGACGCCGGAACATCAGCAGTCATGCCACTTGGCTCTCCTATCGGTAGCAATAAAGGACTAAAGACAATAGACTTCCTGGAAATCATCATAGAGCAGGCGAATGTACCTGTGGTCGTAGATGCCGGTATTGGAGCACCATCTGATGCCGCTAAAGCCATGGAGCTAGGTGCCGATGCCTGTTTGGTCAATACTGCAATAGCTGTATCTCAAAACCCAGTGCAAATGGCCATCGCCTTCAAAATGGCCATGGAGGCCGGACGCATGGCCTATGAAGCCAAACTAGCCAAACCGGTAGCCAACGCCGTGGCTAGCAGCCCATTAACCGCTTTCTTGGATGCCTAACTTCAAAGACCTTTTTGAACAGTACAGCTGGGATGAAGTCAAAACTTCGATCTATGATAAATCTGCTTCAGATGTAGAAACAGCATTGAATAACCCTGATCGCTCACTCGAGGATTTCAAAGCACTCATCTCCCCGGCAGCTGCCCCTTATCTAGAGCAAATGGCTCAAAAAAGTCACGAGCTGACACTGCAGCGATTCGGCAACACCATGCAACTATTCGCTCCCATGTACCTGTCCAATGAGTGCCAAAACATATGCACCTATTGCGGTTTCAGTCTGGACAATAAAATCAAGCGCAAGACCCTCAACGACATTGAAATAGCCCGAGAGGTACAAGCCATCAAAAAACTAGGCTTTGACCATGTGCTACTTGTAACAGGTGAAGCCAATCAGACGGTTGGAGTAGATTACATCGAACATGCGATAAAGAAAATCAGACCACATTTTGCGAATGTGAGTATGGAAGTTCAGCCATTGGATCAGGAAGATTATGAACGATTGATCCCTGCAGGCCTACACGCTGTGCTGGTCTATCAAGAGACCTATCACGAAGCGGATTATAAAAAGCATCATCCAAAAGGAAAAAAGTCAAACTTTCAATACCGACTAGACACGCCAGATCGTCTGGGTAAAGCAGGCATTCATAAAGTGGGATTAGGCACGTTGATTGGCTTAGAAGACTGGCGTGTGGATAGCTTTTTCACCGCTTTGCATCTCGACTATTTGGAGCGTACTTATTGGCAGACCAAGTACTCGCTCTCCTTCCCTCGTCTACGTCCCTTCTCTGGCGGCCTAGAACCAAAAGTAGCTATGAACGATCGAGAACTAGTTCAGCTCATTTGTGCCTATAGATTATTCAATCAAGAAGTAGAATTGTCTTTGTCCACCAGAGAGACGCATGCGTTCAGAAACCATGTAATCAAATTAGGAATCACTACCATGAGCGCCGGCTCTAAAACCAACCCAGGAGGCTATGAGGTAGAACCCCAATCTCTGGAGCAATTTGAAATTTCAGATGAAAGATCTCCCAAGGAAATCATGAATATGCTACAGTCCAACGGCTATGAGCCTGTTTGGAAAGACTGGGACATGGCATTGGAAACTTTGAGCTGATACTTCTACCGAACAATTAAACGACCAGTTGTGCTTCCTTTTTCGTTTTCAACGGAGTACAAATACATACCTGGGATAAGATTAGCCCCTATATTCATATATTCTTGTTCTGAAAGCTCCATCACCGAATGCTCCTCTCCTTTCAGGTCAAAGATGCGAAGTATAGATTTTTGCTCACCTGATTGATTGGTTTGAATAGCCAATGAGGAACCATATGGCACTGGATTGGGATATAGAAGAGCGGTCATTTGGTTTAAGTAAATCAACTTCAATGTATCTGATATGATGATCTCTCCATTTTCAAAAGTGATCAATGAACGATAAAGGTTTAGGCCTTCTTCTGGTTCAGTATCTAAATACTCTAGCAACGATCGATTTTCTAAATTAAAACTATGCAAAGGCTGAAACTCATTATCCACAGATGTCTCTAAGTTTACAGAGCTTACTTCATGCAGTGAAGATAAACTCGTATTGAGAAGAATTCCATCTTCATTTTTGAAGCCAAAAAATGAGGTCAAATAGCAATCAGAAGTCAATTGATCAGTACTAACCAAATAGCTGCCAATAGCCTCTTCTCCTGTTTGAAATTTGGGTATTACTTTGAAGTGCTTCTCTTTAGAATCCTTGCCTTCGATAACGACCATTGTATCAACGGTGGTTTTGAAAACCTGAAAAGCATGGCCATCAAATTGAAGAATTTCGTATTCGGAAATGTTAGGCTGAGCCGACCAATGGAGCATCACAGAATCTTCACACGTGAACCCCGGGTTCATTTGCAGGGTATTTGATATCACAAAATTCTCTGATTCAAATTCTTGGCCTCCAATTCGGATTTTTGCTCTGGCTCGACTATTCATATTTTCAGGCGACCAGCGGTAGTGGCCTTTATCAAGGTCTAATGTACTTGTCAGCAATTCCCAGCTTTTCCCATCGTCTATGCTCAAATATAGTTCTCCTTCCGCCGTATCAAATGTGCTATTCCACCTGAAATATGATCCTGTTTCTCCATCATAAGGCATAAAGCTATGCTCTAAAGGATATTCCCATTCCAAAAGGTTAGTTTCCTCAAAGCTATAAACGACACTAAAATCTTGTTTGTCTGTAAAAAGATTCATTCCATCCACCATAATCTCATAAGTTCCGGCAGTAGGAAATTCCAGAGAAATCTGTTCTACATTATTAAGGTGGTCTTTGTTTCTGACAGCAGGTGCTTCCAAAGCGCTAGTGTTGGCCGTATTATCCAACACCCAGGGCAGCCAGGTTTTTCCATCCGGATCTAGTAGGCTCAAATTCAAATCATTGACCAATGGATTTAGGTCATTGGCTTGACCTGCAGGGTCATTCCAAACCAAAGTAATTTTTATGTTAGTGGTCTGAGCGGGAACCTCTATGGCCATCAATTTAGAATTACCCTTTTCTATAGATTCAAGAAATAGCTGCTCATTATCCAGCATTTTCAAACTTGCATATGCATCCATGTTTCCATAGCCAGTTCTGAAATCCAATCCCTCCACGCCTACATCAGAAGCACCATTGATCAATAAGGCTTTCACCAAAGCAGATGGCGCTGGTTCCAAATATTCCACTAAATAAGCATCTTGTATCAGGGCGGCAACTCCTGAAGTCAATGCGGTCGCATTAGAGGTCCCCGTTGTACTATAAGCCACTAATTCGGGCTTCACCCTTCCATCTGAGGCAGGACCGACGGATGAAAAAGGTAAAACTACCCCGGTTGTATCCACAGCTCCAATCACCAGGTTGTTCTTGGCATTTTTGTAGTTGCCGGTTAGATTAGCCCAACCAACCAGACCCGCATAGGTTCCTGCTGATGGCGCCTCCTCACCGCTGTTACCGGAAGACATGACGTGTAACAGCTCTGGAATTTCATTGCTGAGTCTGTCGTAAGCTTCGGCACTGGCACCATAAAAAGACTCTACGCCACCTCCATAGGAATGATTCTGTACAAGCAATTGATGATCTATATAAAACTGATTCACATCAGGCATTTGGACATCAAAATTGCTGCTAAACATTTCAACCTCATCAGCGACCCCTCTTCCGTCTACGAAGCTAACTCCGGCTCCGCCAATAATGGTGGCCATCTCTGTGGCATGGTTATTAGTATTTTCGGAGGCCCACTCGCTCGTAAACACTCTGTCTAAAATGTCGAAGTCATCTAAATCAAACAGTTCCTCCTTCAGCCCAATTGCCACTGGACTCCCGTTCAGGCTTGGATATCTCTTATGAACTTTTAATACATTGTTGGGAATAAGATTCAAATCAAGCACTCTGCTTTCTAAAATCGCTTCATTTGATTCTTTCCCTATATATAGCACACCAGAATGATTCAGTAGCCTTTCAACCTCGTTTGGCTGAGCATAAGTTTTCAAAAAAGGATAAGAGTGATAAACTATTTTACTAGGTGAAAGTAATTTTAAAACCTCTTCATTATCATATTTTATAGTAATCAACTGACTTTCTTTGCTATTCAAGAGGTCCAAATGCGATAACTTCCAAAGTTTGTTGACTTTATAATGAGGTATTAAACTAAGTTTTGAATCTGAGCCTTCAGAGCGTACAACTGCCCAACCATCTAACTTTCGAAGAATTTGTAAGGATTCGTTTTTAACGACCAATGACGTAGGAACGAGAAATTCTGTGACCGATCTATATCTCGATTGAGCTTGTTCAACCACCAGTGATTTAAGCCTATTAGGAAGCTCTGGCAACCCCACTGATTGAGCATAAATAGAACAATCGACTAAGCATAAGGAGAATACCGTTAGCCAAAAGCCACGATAAAAAAAGGTTAGGTTCATAGAACAATGCTACTATATATCTCACAAATTCAAAACAAAAACTAACAAATATTAGTTAGTACTAGATTTTCAAGAATAATCTTCTTACATTCCGTTTTTTTTAACCTTAAACCCTAACCGTTATGTTTAATTTATTAAACAACAAACCGCATGTCGTGGCTTTTGCAGTCATGGCATTTTTTGTTTCAGCCTGTAGTCAAACCGACGACTTTCAAAGCACTGCTAAGAAAGATGTCGTGACTGGAGCTGAAATGGAGCAATTTGAATCTCTTGGCTTTGATGTCAGTGATATTCAAAAAGTGCCAGCAGGCAATCCGCTTTCTGGAGTGTCGGATGATTACAACTTCTTATTGGAAGGGGATATCACCATCACACCGGAAAACTTTTCTGCCATGCTGGAGAGCAGCGTAGCACACAATGGTGTGTGTGGAGAGCAGTACCGAACCAACAATTTGGTATCAACTCCTCAGACTATTTCTGTTATTGGCTATACAGGCAATAATGTGAATGGACTAGACAACACCATGCAGACTGCCCTTTCTTGGGCTGTCGCCAACTACAACGCCCTAAACACCAACCTAAACTTCACCTTGAATTATGGCACTAACTACAATGCCTACGACATTGTAGTATATAGAGTCAGTAATTCTGGTGGTGGTGGACAAGCCGGTTTCCCATCCGGCGGAAGACCATACAAGTGGGTTCAAATCAACTCGGGTACGAGCAGCTATGGTACAAATACTACCGAGCATGTAATTACTCATGAGATTGGACACTGCCTGGGTCTTCGTCACACAGATTACTTCAATCGTTCTTTATCCTGCGGTTCCGGTGGAAACGAAGGTGATGGAGGTATTGGAGCTAATCACATTCCGGGAACGCCAACTGGTTTTGATGCCAATTCTATTATGCTTTCTTGCTTTAGTGCTGGAGAGGATGGAGAATTTGGATATTACGACCGAGTAGCACTAGAATATTTGTACTAACCTAACTCAGAAATCGAGAAAATTAATTGTACAAAAATTCGAAGACCGAGATTTTCTCGGTCTTTTTTTATCCCAAATTTGTCATTGGAACTTTGTAATGAGAGCATAAATCGTAATAAATCAGGGAATTTCGTTCATTCATCATAGCTCGGCTATGCCTAATCACAAAACTCAGCGCAGCGACTGATTTGAAGGGAGTTATTCTCGGAATAGACTTTCTAATGACAAATTTGGGTTTATTTTTTTTTGGTCTTCTTTAATTCTGTGACTTCGCTTTCGCTAAGGGCCCTCATGTACTTTTCATGTACTTTGCCCTCTCGTCCACTATGCCACTGACGCACCCAATACTTTTTTTTAGATATGTGTCCATGAACCACTGCCTCTACTTGTGAGCCATCTTTCATAGTCACCATCACATGCTGATGTACTCGAAATGCCTTTGGTTTATTGGTTTCACTTTTGTATTTCGGCTTCTTGCTCTTTTGAGCTACTCCCTGATGTGAGGCAAACATGGCTAACGCCAATACCATTAATACTAACTTAATTGTTTTCATAGCAAATTGATTTTGTTACATCAAATCTAAATATAGGTATTGAAAAATTCCGATGCGAAAGGCCATAGATTTAAAATTTCTTTCAGATTGATTTTTTTTAATTATTGATCATCAATTTGCGAGGAAATTATTCACTGATTGCTATCTTGCGCCCATGGAAAATTTTGTAGTATCGGCACGCAAATACAGACCGCTCGGCTTCGCTGAAGTAGTGGGTCAAAGCCATATTACAACTACTTTAAAAAACGCCATAGACAACAACCATCTGGCGCAAGCCCTGTTGTTTTGTGGACCTCGTGGTGTTGGTAAAACAACCTGTGCCAGAATTCTGGCCAGAATGGTCAATAAGTTCGAGGATCAGGGTAATGCTGAATCCGCTAATGCCTTGAACATCTATGAGCTGGATGCTGCATCCAACAACTCCGTGGAGGATATTAGAAACCTGATCGATCAGGTTCGCTACCCACCTCAGCAAGGGACACACAAAGTGTACATCATTGATGAGGTTCACATGCTCTCGAATCAGGCCTTCAATGCTTTTTTGAAGACCTTGGAAGAACCCCCTGCGTATGCCATTTTTATATTGGCTACAACAGAGAAGCACAAGGTAATCCCTACTATTCTTTCCAGATGTCAGATTTTTGATTTCAATAGAATCGAAATCGATGACATCACTTATCAGCTAAAGAAGATTGCTGAGAAAGAAAATATAGATTGTGAAGAAGAAGCGCTTCACTTGATTGCACAGAAAGCTGATGGTGCACTCAGAGATGCTTTATCCATTTTTGACCTGATAGTAACCTTCTCTTCTGGAGACAAAGTCACTTATCAGGATACAATCAAAAACCTTCATATTCTTGATTACGACTATTTCTTCAAGCTTACAGATATGCTGGATCAAGGCAATGTTTCTGAAGCACTGCTGACGTATGATGAAATTTTGAAGAATGGATTTGACGGACACAATTTCCTAATTGGTCTGTCTGAACACTTCAGAAACCTGATGGTTTGCAAGGACCCAGAAACAGTGAAACTCTTGAATGTTTCTAAAAACATTCAAGAAAAATATTTAGAGCAAGCCAAGGCTATTTCTCTTTCATTTTTGATGTCAGGATTGAATATCCTGAATTTGGCAGATTTGAATTTCAAATCCAGTAAGAATCAGAGACTCCATGTAGAGCTTGCTTTGATGAAATTGGGATATTTAGACCAGGCCTTCAAGGTGTCAGCCGGTGCGTCTGCTGACCTAAAAAAAAAAGTGACAGCGTAGCTGAATCGAGGTCCCCTGCCCCTTCAGCAGCCGCTGAAAGTGCCACGTCAACAACGGCTCCTTCTAAACCAAAACCAACACCGCTTAAGGCTATAGCTAAACCTGTCCAAAAGACGCCAAGTCTAAAGACCATATTCAATAAAAAGGAAGAACCGGAAGAAAAGAAGCACGAGGTACAGGAAACGGTAAACGAAGAAATGCAAACACCGATTACCCAGGAAGGTGTTCGTGAAAAACTGGATCAATACATCTCTGAGAAGAAGGCATCTAATACGGTCAAAATTATCCTTTCTAAGCCCATCAAAGTGATAGACAGTCAAATCCAACTGACCATCACCAACTCAGTTGAGATCGCCATGATCGAAAATGTGGAGGTGGAATTATTAGGGTATCTAAGAAGTGAATTGAAAAACTCCTCTATTGCTTTTAACTACCAGGTATCAGAGGACACTGAAGAACGTCGTCCCTATACGGCTGAAGAGAAATTCAAAGCCATGGCTAAGAAGAACCCCGCACTCCTCAAGCTTGCCGATGAGTTTGGGTTGGATACGGATCATTAGATCGGGCGCTAATCGTATCGAAGGCAAAAGCCTTTCCTGGATAGACTCTGGAGTTAACACCCATGCATAACCCAAAAAAGTATTCTGCCAGTTTTTTTAAGCCTCTATTCTTATTGCAATGATTTATATTCGTGTTCTTAAAAATGGAATATCATACTAGTGTTTGATATCTGGTTGTTATCGCCAATTACTGAATTAATGAAATCAATAATTACATTCTTTTTAATATTTCCTTCTTTGTCAACTATTGCTCAGGAATCACTTAACCCAAGTGGTTTTGGAGCATGGGGAGAAGTAGAAATTAATGTTAGTTCTGAAACGAAGAATGCATTACTAGAACAACTTGTGAAGCAGTATGGAGAAGGAATCATGACAATGAACGGACATGAAGTACACCCTAATTCTTATCATGTTATTGATTTGAATTCTGATGGGCAATTAGACTTAGCCTACAGCGGAGAGTATTTAGAAGATCGTGGCGCACTCATATATTTGAATAAAGGATCGGAATTTGAACGATCTGACTTAATTGCCGGTGAAGTTGTCAGAATTGCTAAAACTTCACTATCAAATAGCTTTGAGATTAAATCTCATCTACGACCATGTTGTGCAGGAGAAGTCCATACTTTGTATGTTTATTTGGCATATGTAACCTCAACAATCAAACTTGTCAATTTGTCTATCATAAACTTTATGGAAGAGACTTCTGAATCTTCAAATTCCATTAAAAGCACAAGATTTACAACAGTAAATCCAGAATACAAGCTTAGAGCAACACCTGAAATAAACCCTGATTTCAACAGTTGGATGGGTACTTTTGATGGAAACACATGTGCAATTTATCCGAAAGGATCAAGAGGAGTTGCAGTAGCTGAATCTACAGATGAAACTGGACGGGTATGGTGGTTTGTAATTATGGATAACAACATAGCACCAATAAAATCTTTGATGTATTTCGGTGATAAACCAATGATGTCAAAATCAATGGGATGGATGAGTAGCCGATTTGTTGAAGTCCAAGATTAAAAAAAGCCCATTACAGTGTGTAAGCACGAATGTCCTTGCACCCTTATCAAGCCAATGCCAGTCTCGATAGCTATCGGGACAACACCACCCCTCTTCTCAGAATCTCTAATACCTAGGTAGCATTCGAGGTTTCTGTAGTAGTCCTAATTAAATGTATTGGAGAAACAAGCATTTGTGGTTGTGCTCCGTTCGACAATCTTGCCTGTTTAAACAAGCTCCTTGGATACAAGAGATGAACGGGCGTTACTTCACCCTCAACCGTTCTCCTATATCCAAATTAAAATTATCTTTCTGATTGAGCTTCAAGAGTTCTTCGACTTCCAGGCCATACTTCTTAGATATTCCATACATGGTATCACCAGGTTCTACTACATGAAAGCTAACCTCTGAAGTTTTAGGTACTTCGAGGTTCTCTTCTATAGAACCATGAATAACCAGGTTTTGACCTACTTTGATTGAAGTATCGTATAGATTATTCCACTCGATCAAATCTTCTACAGACACACCTGTCGCCTTGGATATACCGTACAAGGTCTCTCCTTTCAAAACCAAATGGTTAGTGATGACGATAGGTTCATCCAATTCAGAAATGGTTTCCGTGACCTCATCGTTTTTAATTGGAGCTTCTATGACTTCTGCAGCTGTCGACTCTTCCTGGTCTTCCTTTTCGGGAACAACTATTTCCTCGACCGGTTTGGGATTTACCTTCACTGGAATCACTTCATCCACTGGCATCTTAGGGAGTTCACGATATTCTATCGGCATATTGGCTGGACGTTTTTTACGCAGCCAAAGCACGCGACCGGGTTTGATTTCATCAATCGTGGCCATCCGATTGAGCTTAGCCAATTTCACCAATTTAATTCCAAA
Source organism: Reichenbachiella sp. (assembly GCF_965233835.1). Lineage (GTDB taxonomy): Bacteria > Bacteroidota > Bacteroidia > Cytophagales > Cyclobacteriaceae > Reichenbachiella. The sequence goes on along the minus strand of NZ_OZ247585.1, from coordinate 2,781,001 downwards.
CTTTTGTGAGACATCCCAGAGCGTTTCATTCGGCTGTACAGTATAGAAATAGATCTTGCCCCTACTCCTTTTGGATTTCAAATAGTAGATCTCTCCTTCTCTGATTGTGCTGGACATATTCAGATCGTTGTACTTCGCGAACTTCTCAGGAGTCAAATTGGCTTTCTTGGCCAACACATTGATACCATCGCCTTTCTTAGCCAGGATAGAAGGAATACCATTGATCTTAATATAAATGGTTCCAGAAACGTTCAAATCCTCATCGATCTTTGGGTAAACCTTCACTGAGATCAACCCATCTTCCGCTCCCTCGTCATCTGTTTTATCCTTATCAGGTTTGTTGTCTTTTATTTTAGGTGCTTTACCTCTCACTGGAAGCATGACGGAATAAGCCTTCTCTCCAGGCACTTTATTGGCTTTGAGCCATTTGTTGTATTTCTTCAGTTCTACTTCACTAACCTTGGTATCCTTCGCAATGGCAGAAAGTGTTTTACCTTTTCCTTTCTTATATTCAACGAGTCTTAGTCCTTCTGTATTCGGCCCTCCAGTAATGCCTTCATACGCAATTTTGTGAGCTAAGAATCGCACCACATACCAATGGGTCTTTCCATCCAGGGTCATACGCTTCTTGCCAAAATTGCTCTTGCTCACATATTTACCAGCCCCACCTCGACCCGTCATATGAGCCAGTATGGTATAAACCCAGTTATCAAAATAGAAATTGTGGCGCTTGAAATACTTGGCAGCTCCGTGCGTGGAAGCTACAATGTTCAATCGTTCATCCACACTTCTATCAATCCTCAAACCTACCTCTCTACCGGTAAAGTCTTTAAACTGCCAAAAACCTACTGCATTTGCTGAAGAAACTGCATCAGAGATTAAGGCACTTTCTTGAAGTGCCAAAAATTTAAAATCCTCAGGCACACCTTCTTCTTTGAAAATTTTCTCGATGATTGGAAAATAGATTCGTGCCCGGTCGGCTTTGATCTCCATGAACTTAGGACTCTTCGTCAGCGCATCTACATCCTTCTGGATGTTTCTTCTACAGGCATCTGATATCTTCAACTTCATATCGCCCAGGGTGATCTCTGTAGGCACGCGAACCTTGCGAACATTATCATTGGCCTCAGCGAAAACGAAACCCAAACAGCAAAAGACAATTAGAAGGCCTCTCATAATACTCGCAAAATCATTAGACCATCTCTCACTGGCATCAATACGTTTTCGACTCTTGAGTCTTCATGAACTTTTTGGTTGAACTCGATCAGCGCCTTAGTATCCTTATCGTTGGCTTTTGGGCTGGAAGTTACCTTACCACTCCACAAGATGTTGTCGGCAATGACAAAACCTCCTGGATTCATTTTATTTAAGACCAACTCGTAGTAGTTCAGGTAGTTTACCTTATCGGCATCAATGAAGACCAAATCAAACTTTTCATCGATCGTTGGTATTAACTCCATCGCATCTCCAATCAAATACTCAAGTCGGCTGGTATAGTCTGATTCCTCAAAATATTGCTGTACAATTGGCTCCAACTCTTCGTTGATGTCTATGGTATACAACTTCCCATCATCAGACAAACCTTCTGCCATGCAAAGCGCGGAATACCCCGTGTAGGTTCCAATTTCTAATATACATTTCGGCCTGATCATATGCGACAACATAGATAGAATTCGGCCTTGCACATGTCCCGACAGCATCCGTGGCCTAAGTACATTCAAGTTGGTTTCCCTATCTATTTTCTCTAATAGTGAACTAGCCGCTGTGGTATGGTTAGCCGAGTAGTCCTGAATGTCCTTTTTAATAAAATCCAATGGTATTCTTCTTTGTCTGAATTTGATCAACCCAAAAATATATACAAAAACCATACATCCGATGGACGCAAAGAATTTATCCACAATCTAATTTTGACCCTTTGAAAAAACCGTTCAGGGTTTACCTTTGTCCACATGGGCATTCATCCAAAACACATAGCCGTATCAGGCAATATTGGCGCAGGAAAAACAACCTTAACAGAAATGTTGGCTAAGCATTATGGATGGCAAGCGGAGTTTGAGGATGTAGAAGACAACCCGTATTTGGCTGATTTTTATGGCGACATGAGCAAATGGTCCTTTCACCTGCAAGTCTATTTCCTAAACAGTCGATTTGAGCAGGTGAACAAAGTTCGAACGGGTGACAAGACGGTCATTCAGGATCGCACCATTTATGAGGACGCATACATCTTTGCAAAGAGTCTTCATCACCAGGGCTATTTCAATAATAGAGACTATAAAAATTATCTCACACTGTTTGATTCTATGATCAAATTTGTAGAAGCGCCCGACTTGCTTATCTATTTGAAATCTGATATTGACAAATTAGTTCGAAACATCGAAACTCGTGGACGTGACTATGAAAGTGCCATTCGTATTGATTATCTACAAGGTCTCAATTCACATTACAATGATTGGATAGCTAATTACAAAGAAGGAAAATTGCTCGTCATCGATGTGAACGATATTGATTTTGTAAAAAACCAAGATGACTTTGCGTCCATCGTATCAAAGATTGACGTGGAGCTTCACGGACTTTTTAGCTAGTTATCCCCCTTTTGTCCCTCTTATCACTTTGTTATTGACATTTAGCACATCCGTGTTAAATTGCGAGATTGTTTAAACAACACACACTTATAAAATATGAGAAAGCAGTTAACACTTTTGTTATTAATTCCTTTAGCTTGGGCATGTACACCTTCTACCACAGAGAAGCAACAGCCTGTAGCTGAGGAAGAATTTGTTTGGAAAACTGAACAGTTTGCCGATCTAAAAATAATCAGGTATCAAATCCCCGGATTTGATAAACTCACTTTAGATCAAAAGAAACTGGCCTATTATTTAACACAGGCCGGTCTTGCGGGTAGAGATATTATTTGGGATCAGAACTATCGTCATAACTTGGCTATCCGTACTGCGCTTGAAAACATCATCAACAATTTTGATGGAGATCAAACCACTGAAGAATGGAAAGCATTTATGACTTACACCAAAAGAGTTTGGTTCTCCAATGGTATTCATCATCACTATTCGATGGCTAAGATTGCCCCTGAATTTAGCCAAGAATATTTCCAAGGTCTACTTGATGCCACCAATACCACTTTGGCAGAAGATGCGCTCAACACCATTTTTGATCTCACGGTAGATGCGAAAAAGGTAAACCTTGATCCTGACAAGGGATTGATGGTAGGTTCTGCGACCAATTTCTATGATTCAGACATTACAGCTGAAGAAGTGGAAGAGTTTTATGCTCAAATCACAGACAGAAATGCTGAGGAACCTATCTCTTACGGGCTAAACTCCAAATTGGTAAGAGATGAAAATGGTCAACTAAAAGAAGAAGTTTGGAAGTCTGGCGGTATGTATGGAGCTGCGATAGACGAAATGATTGGTTGGTTGGAGAAAGCCACTACTGTTGCAGAAAACGAAGAGCAAAAAAGAGGGTTGGAATTGTTGATCGAATATTTCAAAACAGGATCTTTGAAGACTTGGGACGAGTACAATGTAGTTTGGGCGGCAGCCACTAAGGGTGACATTGATTATATCTTAGGTTTTATCGAAGTATATAACGATCCAAAAGGCTACAGAGGATCTTACGAGGCAATCATTCAAATCAATGATTTTGAAGCGTCAGAAAGAATGAAGGTATTGTCGGAAAACGCTCAATGGTTTGAGGACAACTCACCTATTATGGATGATCACAAAAAAGAAAATGTAGTAGGCGTAAGCTACAAAGTAGTAAATGTAGCCGGTGAATCAGGCGACGCCTCTCCTTCCACTCCTATTGGAGTAAACCTACCTAATGCCAACTGGATCAGAGCAAAGCACGGTTCTAAATCAGTAAGTTTAGGAAACATCATCGATGCGTATGACAAAGCAGGTACCTCTGGGTTTCTGGCTGAATTTGCATTTAATGAAGCTGAAATGGACAGAGCCAGAAAACACGGCGAGATCGGAGATAAAATGCATACCGCATTACACGAAGTAATTGGGCATGCTTCAGGAAGGTTGAACCCTGGAATAGGTACTCCTAAAGAGACATTGAAAAACTATGCTTCAACCATCGAAGAAGGCAGAGCAGATTTAGTAGGACTATACTACTTGATGGATCCAAAGTTGGTTGAACTTGGATTGATCGAAAGTCTTGAAGTGGGCAAGGAAGAATATGATGGCTATATCAGGAATGGAATGATGACTCAGTTGAGAAGACTACAACTAGGTGAAGACATCGAAGAAGCTCACATGAGAAACAGAGCCTGGGTATCGGCTTGGTCTTTTGAGCAAGGCAAAGCTGACAATGTGATTGAAAGAAAACAAAAAGATGACAAGACCTACTTTGTTGTTAACGATTACGAAAAGCTTCGAGATATCTTTGGCAGACTACTGAGAGAAACACAGCGAATCAAATCTGAAGGTGACTATGAGGCGGCTAAAGCTCTAGTAGAAGGTTATGGAGTCAAAGTAGAAAGAGCTCTACATGAAGAAGTACTTAATAGAGCAGCGAAACTAAAAGGCGCTCCGTACGGTGGCTTCATCAATCCTGAACTAGTACCGGTCATGGATGACACTGGAAATATCACCAATATCGAAGTAACCTATCCTATAGACTTTACGCAACAAATGCTTGATTATGGAAAGAAATATGCTTTCCTAACTAAGTAAAAAAAACTGCAAAGGGAGTGTTTCATTTGAAGCATTCCCTTTTTTATTTAATCGAGAAAAACTGTATTATTATTAAATGGCAAAAAAGGATCAAATTCTAGACGCAGCCAAGTTGCTTTTCAACAGACAGGGCTATTCAAAAACGAGTGTTGATGACATTTCCCAGGCGGTAGGCATGCGTAAATCCTCCCTTTATTACTACTTCAAAAACAAAGAAGATCTCTTCATGTGTTCTTTTAGAGATGACTGGGAGCAGAAATTCAGAATGTTTGAAACCGAGGCCAACAAAGAAAACAACCCAACGGATAAAATACTTGCCTACATTACTCAATCCCTAAATTATTACGAAAAGGTTGTCATTGAGCACAAAATCCCTGTTAAAGCACTTATTGAAACAAGAAACCTTTATCGTTCATTTGTAAACAAGATTAATAGAGGGGGTATCAGTTTTTATATCACCGCCATCAATGAAGGCATTGACAGTGGAGATTTTAAAGAATGCGAGGTAGAAAAGGTAGCTGAAGCGCTCTTCTTAATCAAATTTTCTATCCAATACGATCAGCTGAGCATGTTTTTGCATAGCTACCCTACGGAGGAGGATTGGACACATATTCGCGAACAGATACTTTATGCCATAGGTTTGATTTTGGATGGAATAAGAAAAAATTAAAATATTTTTCGAACAAACAAACCTTTTGTTCGAATCATCGTATAAATTTGCAAATACATTCCCGAAAGGGATTTTATTTTGATTGAAATTCGAACGTTTAACCAATTTGTTCTAAATATCTAAATCATGAAAAAATTTGCACTAATTCTTACTGTGGCTATACTTTCATCACTGGCTACTGTGGCACAAGAAATTCCAAAGAAGGAATTTACCATTTCGGTATCTGACAAAAACATCGCTTTACAACCAGGCGAAACTAAAAAGTACTTCGTAACACTCAACCGATCAAAGTCTTATAAGAAGACATCTATCGACTTATTGATTGATTCTACACTACCTGAAGGAGTTACTGTTTCTTTCGAAGACGGTTTGGATCCTAAAATCAATAGAGTAATGGTGGTTACTGTCGCTGAAAATGTATCGCCATACAGCAAAGCAGTAATTCTTAAAGGGAAATCACTAAGAGCAAGCAAAGGCGTGATGCTCAATTTGAGTGTTAACGACGAGGCCTATACGGCCAACTAAAATATCATTATGTTTTGTTGAGTAAAAAGACAGTCTCGCTTAGGCTGTCTTTTTTTATGCACAAGCAGTTCTTATCCTCTCCAGGCTCTCCTGATAGTCATACTGCAAATCTTCATGTAAAGTAGCCAACGCCTTCTCTATTTTCCTTATTTGATTAAGGAGCATATTCACCAATACTTTACTCCCCTTCCATCCAATACCTAATTCAATCAAGCTTTGACAGAAGAACAGTAAAATTTCTACTTCGGTTTGCTTGTTTCCTGAAAAACGAATTTGCTTTGTTGCAAGTCGTAGTACTTTTCTTATGGTTTTCTTAGCTAAATAAAGACTGGAAGGGTTGATAGTTGAAAACGCGTCTGTGATATCATCTTTGACTTGCTCTACATAAAATTCTTCGTTGGCTGACTCCAAAAGCAGATAATGAAGTAATTCTTTATTGTCCTTCTTATATCTAGCCAGTCTGAGACAAACAGCAAGCAGTTCCTCTTCAGGCAGTTGTTTTAGTTCTTTTTTTAGTTCACTAATTGAGACCGTATACATTTTTTGTCTAAATTCTGTAATTCTTTCGTGTTGCGGGCATCTAACCTGCAACCATTAGGCAAGACATGCCATCTGTTATAAAACAACAGAAGATGTAATTTGCACCAAGAAAACTCAAATCAAAAACTCAATATCATGCTTAGAAATTTTTATTTAACTGCCATCAGAAACCTAGCAAAGCACAAAAGCTATTTTCTGATCAATATTAGTGGCCTTGCTATAGGCATTGCCAGCTTTATTTTTATTACCCTTTATATCATTAATGAATTGAGTTATGACAAATTTCATAGTGATTCCGAAAACATCTACCGCATCCACGTACGTGGACAGATGATGGGACAAGGGATGGATATGGCTGCTACTGCCTCTCCAATGGCTCAGGCCCTATTAAGCGAATACCCAGAAGTTTCTAAAGTAACACGTATCAAAGAAAGTGGCGCTTGGTTTATTGGTCGGGGCAATAAGAAATTTAATGAAGACGGTGTTCTATTTGCGGATTCTACTTTCTTTGACGTCTTTGACTTCAAGCTTTTGTCCGGTGATGAAACTACAGCATTAATCAACCCTAGGTCTGTTGTACTAACCAAATCTTACGCTAAAAAGTACTTCGGTGATGAAGACCCTCTTGGACAGAAATTGACTGTAGAACAAGACACCATATTCTATACTGTTACAGGAGTAATGGAAGATGTACCTGATCATTCTCACATGCAGTTCGACATGATGGGATCCATGAGCACGTACAAATTCTGGAACAACAATCAATGGGTGAGTCATAATCATTACACCTATGTCACATTGCACGAAGGAACGGATGTCGCTGCATTTGAAGATAAAATTCAGAATCTTGTCTACAAGTATGTTGGTCCTCAAGTAGAGCAATTTCTAGGTACCACGATGGAAGCCTGGGAAAGTGCGGGAAATTCATTTGGATACTACCTCATGCCTCTTGAAGATATTTATCTCTATTCTAACGTAGATGAAGAAATGGAGGCCAATAGTGACATTTCATACATTTATATTTATTCACTCATTGCCCTGATTTTACTATTTATCGCTATCATCAATTTTGTAAATTTAGCTACGGCTCAATCTTCCTCAAGAGCGAAAGAAGTCGGGATAAGAAAAGTTGTAGGGTCAAGTAAGAAAAAGTTGATTTCACAATTTATTTTTGAGTCCATTATAGTGTCCTCCTTGGCGACAATCATTGCATCCATTATTGTATTTCTGTTAACTCCTAGTTTCAATCAACTGATTGGAAAAGAAGTAGCATACACGCTGACCTCTAGCATTTGGAGCATTGCCTTGCTTGGTGGTTTGGCAATAGTGATTGGTATCCTGGCGGGTTTCTACCCTTCTTTTGTACTTGCTGCTTTCCAACCTGTTCATGTCTTGAAAGGCACCATGAGTGCAGGAGCTAAAGCTGGATGGATGAGGAATTTGCTCGTGGTTATTCAGTTTACAGCCGCTATTATTATCATTATTGGCACAGTAGTAGTTTACAATCAGATCGATTTTATGTTGAGTAAAAACCTGGGATTTGACAAAGAACAGACTTTAGTGGTTAGAAGATCAGACGTTCTTCTAGATAATATTGAAAACTTCAAAAATGACCTACTAAAAAACCCAAATGTAACAAGTGTAGCCAATGCCCTATCTATCCCAGGCAAAAGCAGGTATAACAATAACGCCTACATGACAGAAGAATCTCCAGATTCTCCATATTTATTATTTGAAAACAGAGTTAGTTTTGGATATGCAGAATTAATGGGACTCGAGTTAGTTTCTGGCCGATTCTTTTCTAAAGAATTTCCGACAGATTCTACTGCAGTAGTAATTAATGAGTCTGCCGCAAAAGCACTCGGATATGACGACCCGATTGGAAAGCGATTTATGAATCAAGATCGTAATGGCAACGTATTCTATATGCCTATCATTGGAATTGTAAAAGACTATCATATCGAATCGTTGCACAAACCAATCCAGCCATCAGTTCTCAGAGTAATGTACGGCAATCAAGAGGGCTACGCCGTTGTTAAGCTAAGTAATACACATAACATCCGTGAAACACTACAATTTGTGGAGAACACCTGGTTTGATCATTCACATAACAAGCCATTTCAATACTTCTTTTTTGACGATGACTATGCCAACCTTTACCGATCAGAGTCCACTACTGCACAAGTGTTTGTTGTTTTTGCTGGGCTTTCGATTTTCATTGCCTGCTTAGGATTGATTGGGCTGGTAACTTATACGGCAGCAATTAGAAAAAAAGAAATTGGCATTAGAAAAGTATTGGGTGCTAGTACTAAGACATTGATCAAATTACTTTCCAGTGAGATTGTGAAGTTGATCATCATTTCTACCCTAATTGCATGGCCATTAGCCTATTTTGCTACTAACTATTGGTTACAAAATTTTGCAGATAGGCTTACAATCAGTATATGGATTTATGTGGCATCCACTCTTATTGTTGTATTTATTGGCAGCTTGGCTATTAGCTTTCAAACAATTAAGGCTTCGATGAGTAATCCCGTGGATTCATTAAGACAAGATTGATTATGAACTGGGTTAATCGATTAGACAAATTGCAGAAAATACGGATTGTATAGTTCATAGATTATGATGCATATTTGTCTAACACTTTTTTGAATTAAAATAAACTTTAGATATGAACTGGAAAGACGCACTTCAACGATTAAAAGATGGTAATGGAAGATTTACAAGCGCAAAAAGAGACACCCCTGTCCCAGACGCCGCTGAAATAAAACGTCACACAGATGGACAATCACCTTATGCCATTATACTTTCTTGTGCTGATAGCCGTGTAGCTCCTGAGCTAGCATTCGATACAGGAATTGGTGAAGTATTCGTATTGCGTGTGGCAGGCAACGTAGCCAACACCTCTACTATCGCGAGTATTGAATATGCGGTAGCTAATCTAGGCACCAAACTAATTGTAGTAATGGGTCACCAAAGCTGCGGCGCTGTAGGTGCTGCCGTGGCTGGTGGAGATAATGGACCAAACTTAAACAAACTAGTAAGCTATATTCAACCTGCTGTAGAAAAGTTAGGAAAAGATGCTGATGTAGCTGATATCATTAAGGAGAATGCCAATGTTTCTGCGAGCACGCTAACAAGCCAATCTGATATTATTTCTAACGCAGTGGCTTCTGACGGAGTAAAAATTGTAACCGCATATTACAACTTAGATACAGGCAAGGTAGATTTTGCATAAAACAAAATACAAAGACACAAAAAAGGCTCATCAGAATTTCTGGTGAGCCTTTTTTGTGTCTTTGAGTATCAAACAATGCTTTTAGAATACATATCTCAAGTTTAGACCAAATTGATCTGCATAAAAATCTGTATCCTCAACTAGAACAAAAATTGGTCTCCAATCAGCTCCAATTGCCATTGGGAAGTCAAAATGATACTCCAAGCCAAGCTCTCCACTCACACCTAGTACCAAATCATCCGCAAACAAAACGGAAGGGCCAACTCCAACATACCAATTCAACCCTTGCGTATCTCCAAGTGGTCTATATAAAAAGTCATAAAGTACTTCAACACCTACATTGTCTCCAAAGCTTACATCAGCATGAAGTCTGCTGAATTCGCCCAATGAGAAAATCCCATCGATGGCAACATCATTTCCTAGCACATCACCGAATCGGATACCCAATTCTTGAGCGTTGGCCGAAGTAAACGAAGCCACAAAAAATGCAGATAGAATTAATAATTTTTTCATGTTAAGAAATTTTAAGGTTGAGAAATTAAAGCTGCAAAAAAGGAATGCTTCATCGATTAATGCAATTCTTTAATGAAATAGTTTCAATTAAAAATAACCAAATAAAATCATCTCAAGAACTATTTCTGAAAATCAAATCTCTCATTACCTCTTAATGTACCTCATGCATAAGCTTCTTCAAGAATGGTGCTAAAACAAGCGCAACCAATCCAAGGCCTAACCCGAATGTTCCAATTTTTTCAAAACCATCCACATAGACGGCTAACGAGTCCATGCCTGAGGCAGATTCTATATCATCGGTATTGATAGCCATGCTTCTACCTATCCAGCCTCCAATATTGAAGGCATAGGCTACAGCCATAAACCAAATTCCCATCATGAATCCAACGAGTTTCTTAGGGGTTAACTCAGTGATTTTTGATAAACCAACAGGTGACATATTAAGCTCTCCCACTACAAACAAGAAGTAAGCTGCCACCAAAAAGAACATTGGGACTTTACCCTCTCCATTTGCAAAGCCTCCACTCAAGGCTAGCACATAAAAGCCTACGCCTATCAGTAATAACCCAATGGCAAACTTGTAAGGTGTTCTAGGGTTTAAATTTTTCTTTTTCAAGGCGATCCATAAAGCTGAAAATGGTATGGCTAACAACACAACAAAGATGGCTGTGATACCATTCGTCCCTGCTGCAGTAAACCCAATGAGATCTACATTTCTATCTGCAAACAAAGTCAACAAACTACCTGTCAATTCATAAAAAGCCCAAAAAACGGTCATAAGTAAAGTCATGTAAAGTACCATAAAGAGTTGCCCTCTTTCTTTACCCGACACTTTGGTGAAGGTCCAGATTAAATAAATCAGAACACCCAAAACAAGAATATTAAAGATGAATGAAACAATTGTGCCTTCAAACATTATACTTCCAAAAGCTTCCAGCACAAAATCCCCAAACTGGATGAGATAGGCAATGATCGGAACTAATAACACAGCTACTACTGGCACCCAGTGTTTCTTCTTGAGGCCAAATACATTTTCATTCAACGCCTCTTCTGAAGGCGGTAATCCATGATCTCCAAACACACCTCCCTGAGCTCCCTTCCAAAATACAATCAAACCTGTAAGCATACCGATACCGGCTGCACCAAATCCATAGTGCCAGCCATAAGTAGCTCCTAACCATCCACAGAGAATTGGGGCTGAAGCAGCTCCTACATTGATTCCCAAGTAAAAAATGGTGAAACCTGAATCTCTACGAACATCTCCTTTTTCGTAAAGGGTTCCTACGAAGGATGAGATATTTGGTTTAAAAAAACCATTGCCAACAATCAATAAGCCGAGTGCTGTATAGAATGCAATTGGATGCTCAATAGCCAAGATAAAATGACCCAAGGTAAAGAATACAGCTCCTAACATCACCGCTCGCCTAAACCCTAACAACTTGTCAGCTACCACACCTCCGAGAGCTGGGGTTGCATAAACCAACATTCCATAAGCAGCATAGATTCCAAAAGCTATACTGTCTCGTTCGGCTGAAGCGCTGAACATCTCGTTCACCATGTACAAAGTAAGTAAGGCACGCATGCCATAAAAACTAAAGCGCTCCCATAACTCTGCAAAGAATAGGTAAAACAGTCCTTTAGGGTGGCCGAATAACTCGGGTTGTTGTTTTGCATTCATGTATTCTGTATTAAAAATTTGACGAATATAATAAGAATGAACTATTTGGCTTGTCGTCTTGCGACTAACGGTTCAAATAGCAGTTGAATGGGGTAATTTCTGCACAAAAAAAGCCACATCATGAATGTGGCTTTTCTTTATAACTTTTAAGATCCTATTTGACTCCATGCATTCCTTTTTTCATCAATGGAGTAAGGACAAAGAGTACCACGCTTATGGCTACACCAACCCACATTAAGGAAGAAAAGAAATCAGCATACACAACACCTGCAGCACCTACATCGGTAACTTCGCCACCTGCTGTATCCATAGCCGCAAATTTTCCAATTTGTGCAGCTACCAATTCAGAATAAGCTGTGGCTAAAAACCATACCCCCATCATAAACCCAACAACCTTGGGTACTGATAATTTTGTAACAGCAGAAAGTCCTACAGGAGAAAGGCAAAGCTCTCCAGTGGTATGGAGCAAATACGCCAATACAATCCAGATATATGCCACTTTGCCTGAAGCATCTGGCATAGTAGCTCCTAAAACCAATGCTCCAAAACCCAGACCTGCTTGTAAAATGCCTAATCCAAACTTCATAGGTGTACCCGGCTCCATATTATGCTTACTCAAAAATGTCCATAACCAGGCAAATCCCGGAGCCAGTAAAAAGATGAACATAGCGTTTAAAGAACCTGTCTGAACCGCAGTCACTTCCCATTTCATTGGCAGACCATTGGTAGATGCAGCCACTTCGGAAGCAAATAAGAAACTATCAATTCCATAATACACTAACGTAGCTCCTAATAAAGCAAACACAGAACCCGTAATCTTTCTTTCGGAATCATTCATGGCCAGAAATCTATCTTTACCCATATAACCAACTGCCACTGGCAGTATGATCAATACAACTCCTAAAACATATAAACTTGTAGTTTCATTAGGCATGAAATGAAGATTGATCAACACACGATCAATAACCCTGTCAGCATATAAAGTCATAGAGCCAGCAGACTGCTCGAACAGAGCCCAAAACACCACAGTAAACAAAGTAAGCGAGGCCAACACCGTCATTCGGCCTCTTTCTACAGCGTTACATTCCTTGTATAGGAACCAAACCAACCACACCAAAACAGCTAAGGCCATGGCATTTAGAGAGTCATGAACGATGCTATTGGATTGTACTAAAAACCAGATGAGCGGCACACTAACAAAAGAGCCCAAATAAATAGCCATTTCTTTGTTAACACCTAAGAAAACTTTTTCCTTCAACACTTCTGGATTATCCGGCTCAGCATGGCCATGCAGAAATTTTTGACCCCAGAGAAAAACAGCCAGTCCTAATAACATACCGATTCCGGCTGCGCCAAATCCATATCCCCAGCCAAAATTTTCTCCTAAGTATCCACAAAGCAGAGTGGCAGTAAAAGAGCCAAGGTTAATACCCATGTAAAAAATGGTGAAACCTGAGTCACGACGTTTGTCGCCAACCTCATAAAGCTTACCAACGATGGTCGATATATTGGGCTTAAGAAAGCCTACTCCAACTATGATTAATGCCAGTGATAAATGAAATATTTTTAGTGCAAAATCATCTTGCACTACTTCCCCATCAATTAGAGTAGCCTGATCACCTTCAAAGGCAAGTCCAAGATGACCAAAACAAAGCATGATACCTCCAAAGATTACTGCCTTTCTCATTCCCAAATACCTGTCAGCCAAAATCCCCCCGACTACAGGTAAAGCATAAACCAAACCAGCATACGCACCTAAGACATCGTATCCGGCACCATCTGTAAACAAGTGGTATTTTGTAAGGTAAAGGAGTAATAAAAACTTCATTCCGTAGAATGAAAATCGCTCCCACATTTCTGTGAGAAAGCAAATGTAAAGTCCCTTAGGGTGTCCGAATATTTCCTGCCTGTCTTCCATATAGATTTTAAGTATTCTAGTTCAATTTCGCCTCTACCAACAACTTAAAATCTCTCCTCCATTTTCATCTTCAACAGACATTACTTTTACACTTCAAACTGAAGTTTACATAGGCAAATTATGCCTTAGATAGCACATCTTATTTAGATCGAATTCGATGAGGTTAATCACTTTTGGATGTTGTTTGATATAGATCGATCCGCCAAAATAAAAAGAATAATGTTAAATCAAATGGATGCTCTATTTAATTGCTACTTATTGTCAAGATAGTATTGGAACAGAGTACAGAAATTCAAGAAGTTCGGATTACAGTATTCACCTTATATATTTACCAAAAAAAGAAGGAACATAACCGTGTGACTCAACGCTTTTCACCTTGATTTACGAAATTTCGATCATTCTAGCTTTTGAATAGCAATAACATGAATTAACTAGTTAGTCAACAAGTCATAAACCACCTGATTAATAGATTTTTATGCATTAATTTTTAGACAAGACTAAAACTAAAAATCTTACACTAATTGAACTGATTCATGAACTTTTCAATATTGGACTTAATATCTTGAGTTTCTCCTATCGCCTTTACAAAAGCGCTTCCAATTATCCCTCCTTTCGAGAATTGACACACTTGATTAAAGGAATTTTTATCCTTAATTCCGAACCCAGTAATTAGAGGATTTTTCAAATTCATCGACTTTAGTCTTCCAGCAAAACTCTCAAAATCTGAAGTGAAATTTTTATTCTCTCCTGTGGTACTAGACGACGAAACCATGTAAATAAACCCATCGGTATTTTCATCTACCAATCGAATTCTTTCATCCGTAGAAGCCGGAGTCACCAGTATGATATTCCGCAATCCATTCTCTTCTACAATTACCTTGTAGTTGTCAATATACTCTTCAACAGGAAGATCTGGAATAATCAATCCGTCCACATCAATTTCTTTACATTTTTTACAGAAATTTTCGAATCCATATTGCACAATAGGATTCAAAGAACTCATCATAATCAGAGGTATATCCACAGACTTTCTAATGTCTTTCAATTGCTCGAAAAGTAGCTTCACAGTCATACCATTCTCAATGGCCACAGTGTTGCTATGTTGGATGGTTGGCCCATCTGCTACAGGGTCAGAAAAGGGCACTCCTATTTCAAGCAAATCTACTCCATTATCAACCAACTCTTCTATTACTTCGACAGTATCACCAAGCCCTGGATAACCTGCGGTAAAATAGATAGACAAAATGTTGTCTTTAATATTTAATAAGTTATTTATTCTATTTCCCATTACAGAATTGTATTCTAATTTGAATAAAGTTTTAAAGGTTATTTAAGTAAGTTTCGAGGTCCTTATCCCCTCTCCCAGACAAATTCACAACTATGGTTTCTCCAGATTTAATCTTAATCTTGTCCAATGTCGCCAAGGCATGAGCGGACTCCACAGCTGGGATAATTCCCTCTAGCAAACACAATTCCTTTCCAGCCTTCAAAGCATCATAATCTGTCACAGCCTCATACTTCACCCTACCCGATTCAAACCAATGCGCTAACGCCGGACCTATTCCTGGGTAATCCAACCCTGCTGAAATCGAATGTGGCTCTACCACTTGCCCATCGTCCGTTTGCATAAAAAGCGTCTTACTTCCATGCAAGATTCCACTCTTTCCTTTGAAAGTAGCTGCAGCGGTAAATCCAGACTCCAGCCCCTTGCCTGCCGCTTCTGATGCGATTAGCTCCACCTGCTCATCTTCTATAAAATGAAAAAACGCTCCAGAAGCATTACTACCACCACCCACACATGCGATCACACGGTCAGGAAATTCAGTCCCAGTGGCTGTTTTAAGCTGTTTTTTGATCTCCTCACTAATAACAGACTGAAACCTTGCCACCATATCAGGATAAGGATGTGGCCCCACTACAGACCCAATAATGTAGTGCGTATCAAATGGATTGCCGATCCAGTAGCGCATGGCCTCATTCGTAGCGTCTTTGAGCGTTTTGCTTCCTGAAGATACCGGAACTACCGTAGCGCCAAGCATTTTCATTCTCCCTACATTCGGGGCTTGTCTGGCTACATCTACTTCCCCCATAAAAACCACACATTCTATTCCCATCAATGCACAGGCAGTAGCAGTAGCTACACCATGTTGTCCTGCACCAGTTTCAGCAATGATCTTCTTCTTGCCGAGTTTTTTTGCCAATATGATTTGCCCCAGTGCGTTATTGATTTTATGAGAACCTGTATGATTCAGATCTTCTCTTTTCAAGTAAATATTCGCTCCGTATTTTTCAGAAAGTCTTGTTGCTAAATACAGTGGAGAAGGCCTCCCCACATAGTCTGAAAGTAGTTTATCAAATTCCTGTTTAAAATCATCACTTGCAATAATCCGTTCGTAACTTTCTTTCAACTCAGTTACGTTGGCTTGCATCATTTCTGGAATGAACGCTCCTCCAAAACTCCCAAAATAACCTCTCTCGTCTGGCTTCAACTTGGTTTCCATCTATCTTTTAATTCTTTAATTCTTCTATAAATTTTTTTAACATCTGCTCATCTTTCTGACCTGGGCTAATTTCAAATCTGCTATTCACATCCACTGCATAGAGTTGAGGATGATCCAGCTTCTTCAATGAGTACATGTCCTCAAGTCCAATGCCCCCACTTAAAATAAAAGGTTTGTCCAGCTTGTATTGATCCAATACCCTCCAGTCAAATTGAGTCCCATTACCTCCATAAGCTGCCCCTTTAGTATCAAACAGAAAGTAATCCACTACTGGCTCATAGGCTTCCAAATCCACAGGCAGCTGATTGTGAACGGAAAACGCCTTAAACAGCTTAAATCCTGACTCTTTAAGTTTCCGGCAGTAGCCAGGACTCTCATCCCCATGAAGTTGTAAACAATCCAAACTATAGGTCTGTGCTATACTTTCCACTTTTTCGATAGTCTCATTCACAAAAACACCTACTTTCCGTTTGTTCGACTCAATCCTTCCACTCAGGTCTCCATCATCAAAATTTCTTTTGGACTTATCGTAAAAAATGAACCCGATAAAATCCACTTCCGTGGCATTGAGAAAACTCAAGTTGTCTTGATTTCTGATACCACAAACCTTGATTTTCATCCTTTTACCATTTGAGTAGTCATGAATTTTTTGAGTTCATTGGCTGGATCAGCATGTTTCATAAATTGCTCTCCAATCAAAAACCCTTTATACCCTTCTGCCGCTAGGATATCCATTTCTTTTGTCGAGGAAATACCACTTTCTGATATTTTCAGTTGTTCTTTCGGAAGGATTTTAGCCAAGTCAATAGAATTTTGAATAGTGGTCTTGAAACGCTTTAAATCTCGATTATTAACACCCAGAATGTCTACCGCCTCGTAGTAGCCTTCATGAAATTCTTCTTCATTATGAATCTCCAAAAGCACCTCTAATCCCAGCTGATGAGCCAAATCAGTAAACCTAACAATTTCATCTTTGGTCAAAATTGCGGCAATCAAAAGCATAAGATCAGCTCCTATAGCCTTGGTTTTATACACCTGATATTCGTCAATAATGAAGTCTTTTCTCAGCACTGGACAAGACATATGCTTTCTCGCACGCTGAAGATCTTCAATACTGCCACCGAAATAGTCCTGATCGGTAAGAATAGAAATAGCAGAGGCTCCTGCCTGACAATAACCTTTGGCTACTTCAGCCACGTCCACTTTATTGTTAATAATCCCCTTAGACGGAGACTTCCTTTTGAATTCGGAAATGATTCCATAAGGAGCTGCTTCTTCTAAGTTTTTTACCGTGGAATGACAATTTCGATCGAAATAACTCGATTTGATCAAATCATCAATGGAAATAACCGACTTCTGATAAGCCACTTCTTCTTTCTTCGTCTGAACAATTTTATCTAATACATTCATGATTATGCAACTGGTATTTGGGTTTTGTTTGGGTTTAAAAAGGTCTTAAAGCAACTGTGGGCTGCGCCAGAGTCTATAGATTCCTTAGCCATGGCCACTCCTTCCTTAATATCTGAAAGTCCTTTCCCAATCGTTAGCGCTAGTCCGGCATTCGCCAAAACCACCTCGGTTTGTGACTGGGTAGCTTCTCCTTTCAACACGTTTAGAAAAATTTGGGCAGAATCCTCTATTGTTTTCCCTCCATTAATAGACGATTGACTGGTGAGGCTCAATCCAAGATCATTAGGATTATACACGGTTTCTGTTTGATTGGTGATAACCTTGAAGGCTCCTGTTAGGGAAATTTCATCGTATCCATCCAGCGCATGTACGATGGCGCAATCTCTATTCTCATTTTGATGCAAATACTGGTATAATCGCGCCAATTCAAGGTTGTACACACCTATCAACTGCTTCTCTGGACGACTCGGGTTAACTTGTGGTCCAAGCATGTTAAAAAATGTTTTTAAACTTAGGTCTCGTCGTACAGGGGCAACATTTTTCATAGCTGGATGAAACAAGGGAGCATGAAGAAAACAAATTCCTGCCTGATCCAGACTTTTCCTCAATTCATCCTCTTCTGCTTTAAATTCATAACCCAGATGGACAAGTAAGTTGGAGGAGCCGCACATAGAAGAGACACCGTTATTCCCATGTTTGGCAACATGCTGTCCAGCACCTGCCACCACGAAACACGAAGTCGTAGAAATGTTGAAGGTATCTTTTCCATCCCCGCCGGTACCACACATATCCATAGCGTCGTACCCCTTCAGATCAATGGACTTGCACAACTCTAGCATCGCCTCTTTAAAACCAGCCAATTCATGCGTACGGATACTTCTCATGAGATAAACCGTCATAAATGCAGCCATTTGACTCTCGTTGTATGCGCCATTGGCCAGCTCTATTAGTGTATCCTTCGCCTCTTCTTGAGTGAGGATATAGTTGCTTGTCAGTTTTTGTAAAATCTCTTTCATCTGATTAGGCTTTAATCCAGTTTTCCATGAGTTTAATACCGTGCTCGGTTAGAATTGATTCAGGGTGAAATTGCACACCTCTTACCTCATACTCCTTGTGCGCAATAGCCATAACCTCACCCTTGTCATCTACGGCAGTTACCTCTAAATCACCTGTTTGCTTGGGATCTAGTGCCCAACTATGATAACGACATACTTTAAATCTCTCTGGTATGTCGCTGAATAAACTATCAGCAGACTGCACTTTCACATCAGTGGCAATACCATGCAAAACAGTGGGAAGATTATAGAGCTTTGCCCCAAACACCTCTCCAATGGCTTGATGCCCCAGACATACGCCGAATATGGATTTGTCCTTTGCGTATTTTTTTATCACGTCTAGCAATATTCCACTTTCTGATGGCAACCCAGGGCCCGGAGAGAGCAGAACCCGGTCGTATTTTCCAACCTCTTCAAGTGTAATTTCATCGTTACGAAACACATCCATACTTTCATCTCCCTCAAGCTCTCGAAGAATATGCACCAAATTGTAGGTGAAAGAATCGTAATTATCTAATACTAAAGTCTTCATTATTGTTGTGCTTCTAATTTTTGATTGATGCTATCTGCCTTTTTAATAGCCGACTCCAGCGCACCTATTTTGTTATAAACTTCTTGAACCTCACTATCGGGATCTGATTTAGCCACTACTCCTGCTCCTGCTCTAAAATGCAGTTTGTTGTTTTGACTCAAAAATGACCGGATCAAAATTGCATGGTTGAAATTCCCATGAAAATCCATCAAACCAATCATTCCTCCATAATAACCTCTTTGAGAACTCTCATATTCATCAATCAACTGCATAGCTCTATGTTTAGGGGCACCTGAAAGCGTTCCAGCCGGAAAAGTGTCTGCAGCTAAGTCAACAGCCGTTTTACCCTTTTTCAGGTAAGTTGACACCTTGGACACCAAATGGATTACATGAGAGAAAAACTGAATCTCTTTAAATTTTTCAACGGTCACTTGATCACCAGACTTACTCAAGTCATTTCTAGCCAAATCAACTAGCATAACATGTTCAGAAGTCTCTTTTTCATCCTCAGAAAGAGCCTTAGCTGCTACAGCATCCTGTTCATCATCACCGGTTCTTTTATAAGTTCCTGCAATCGGAAAAATCGCCGCTTGTTCGTTATTCACCTCTAACTGAGCTTCAGGAGAAGAACCAAAGATCTTAAATGAACCGTAATCAAAATAAAACAGATACGGTGAAGGGTTAATACTTCGTAGAGCCCTATAGAGTAAAAATTCATCCCCCTTAAATTCAGTATTGAAGCTTCTTGAAAGTACCATTTGAAAGGTATCCCCTCTTTGGCAGTGCTCAATCGCTTTCAACACGCCTTCTCTATATTCAGCATCGGTCATATTGGAATTCACCTGACCGTTTGACTGGAAGGAGTATTCTGGCGTATTATTAGATGATATCAACATTTCAATTTCATCCAATTTGAAAGCCTGACTTTCATCTTGCAACGCATTGTGTGTGATAAAAATCTTATTGGAGAAATGATCGAAAGCTATGACATACTCAAAGAAAAAATACTGCATTAAGGGCAATTCAAAATCTTTGGTCTTTTCTGAATTAAACTTGATATTCTCGAACAACTGAACCCCTTCGTAAGCGGTAAATCCAAACAACCCTGCTTTAGTAAAACCTGCATGAGCGTCCTTTCCGGTGCTAAAACAACCTAAGAATTTTTGAAAGGCAGCTAAAACATTGATATCAGATAGGCTTTTAAATTCAGCTGGCTCATCTGGAAACTGTTCAATAACATATCCCTTGTCCACTTTAAACTCAGCCAAAGGAGAAAATGCGATATATGAGATACTATTCTCTTTACCGTGATAATCAGAACTTTCGAGCAAGAAAGAATTGGGAAACTGATCCCTTACTTTGAGATAAATACTCACAGGAGTTAGTATATCTCCTAGTATTTCTCGTGTTTTCGAATAGATTTTTATTTGTTTCATGTCAAATTTTGGCAAAAAAAAAGCCCCGATGATCGGGGCTTTGTTATTTATGTTTTTCAATACATACTAGTTCCGATCACATTTCGCTTGCAAAATGCTCCACCACCAGTTCGTATTGTTAATTATCATTTTCATTGTTGCAATTATATTTCAGGATTTTGCGAGAAGCAAAATTATATTCATGTTTTTGAAAAATAATTTTCCCTCATGCTGGATTAATGGTTATATATTTCAAAAATTGATTTAATTTGAAAATTAGAAACAAATTACTGAACTTGTACTTTCTTTATAGAATAGAAACACAGCCTAAATCAATATATATATGTCATCAGAGTTAGATGTAAAGCAACAGTTGAGTTTGCTTGTCCACCTGTCAAAGGTTGATAATTTTATCGCAGAACCTGAATCTAAAATGATTCACTATCTAGGCAATTTACATGGGCTTACAGAGGATGACATTGAGACTATTATTGACAACCCAATGCCAATTCCTGAACTTCAGGACCTACATCCAGATACAAAGTTTGAATATTTATTCAACATCGTTCAGTTAATGAAGGTAGATGGCAAAGTATTCCAATCAGAGATTGATTTTTGCGAGAAGATTGCGCTTAAATTGGGCTACAAGCCTGGTGTAATTGCTGACTTATCAGCTTATGTCTATAGTGATCCAACGATCAATACAAGCAAGACTTTTCTGAGAAGTATCGTAGATGAACACTTAATGCCTAGAAAAAAGAAATAGGCTCTTTACTATCTTTTATACTTCTTAGCTTTCTTTCCACCCACATTCGAGGTACTCTTTCCTTTTGTAGTCAATGCAGCATCATAACCAAACATGTATGCTACAGATACAATAAACATGTGAGAGCGATACTCCATATCTTCTCTATATGGAGAGAAATAATCCTCAGAGAAGGTAGTCCCATCATTGAAGGCCATATTAGAATGTGCCCAGCTAATTTTGGCGTCTACAATGGCTCTCTGAGTCGGCGTAATATCAAACAACCAACCTACACCTAAATCTAAGGCATACTGTAAGCGATTTGGCTTGGTTACAATTAACTTATTCTCGTAGTCGCTTACTTCAATATCCTCAAGTTCGTCTTTGAGAAACATTACATTAAAGTTTACCCGTTCACCTGGCTCTGAAGCATTTTGCTCAGTTTCATCGGATATAAAACTTCCTTTACCTCCTAACCACCAACTCAACCTTGGTCCTGCTTCAACAAATACTTTGAATCGGCTATTTTTCATAAATACAACCCGAGCCATTAGAGGAGTAGTAAGAAAATGATTGACAGTTTTGCTATCAGTGGTTTCGTCAAAATAAAGATCCTTTGCCTGAGTTCTATTGTTCACCCTCATGTACATCAACTCAGTATGCACTTCAAAACGACTTTCAGTAGTATAATCCATTGCAATACCCGCATGCCAATTCACTTTACTGGAAATCTTAAAGGTATCCCTACGGGCCTCGGTCTGATACTGCGGTACTATAATTTGCCCTCCTATCTTAGGCCCAAACCAAAATTGAGCTTGACTGGAAAACGAAACTAACAATAACACTAATAACAATAACCTTTTCATTTCTATACTAAAGTGATCACCTGTTTGTACCAAGATTTGCAAAATACAATAATTCTATCAATATCATTAATCATGTGGTAGATTGCACAAAAATTATTCGTGTTTTGATAATAATATCGTTTTTTTTCAATTATTGTATTGAGTCCAATCTAATTTCTATAGTTTGTTAATTTTCAATTAGATTTGAATCGTACAAATGTCAAAATAAAAGATTAAATAAATTGTCTTTTACTTTAGCAATCAGGTATAACCTATGAAAAAAATTATATTAGCATTCCTGCTGTCGGCCAGTTTAGCAGGTCACGGTCTTTTAGCTCAAGATCAAAAAATTTACAGTCAATTTTTCATGAACCCCTATGTCATCAATCCGGCTTATGCTGGATCCACTGGTTATACTACAGTATTCGGTGTGCATAGACAACAATGGCTTGGGCTTGAGGGTGCACCAGCCTACTCTCATTTAAGCTTTAGTACTCCATTAGAAAATAATATTTCTTTTGGAGCCATGGCATTTAATAATAACGAGAATGCGATTAAAACTTCCGGAGCTAAAGTAACTGGAGGTTATCTTTTGGAATTGGACAGGAAACAATTCATCCGTTTTGGAATGTCCATAGGTGGAGGATACACTAATTATGATGTTGATGCTGGGGTAGATCCTACCCTACTAGCACTTTCTAGTACTTCCTTCCTAATGGCCGACATAGGCGTTTCTTACTATTACGAAAATTTCAATGTGGCACTCTCAGTTCCGAATCTAATTGGACGAAACGCTGTCGACTCCAATGGATTTAGTGAGATCAAAGTAGAACCTTACAAAGACCTAACACTTCAGGCCAATTATAGACATTTAATAAACAAAGACTTCTCCATAGAGCCACACCTTATATATAGATTTTCTGTAGAAAATCTATCTCAATATGAAGCAGCAGTAATAGCCCATATTGGTCATGTGATTTGGGCAGGACTAAACTACCGACAAGATTATGGAGCCGGAGCATTATTTGGAATTAAAATACAAGAGAAAGGCGCTATCGGTTTCGCTTATGAATATGGTAAATCTGAATTGGACGGGGCAACTTCTGGGACTTTTGAAGTGAGTATTGGGTTGCAAATTGGCGACAAAAAGAAAAATCAAAGGCAGGCTGTTTCCTTTATTCACAACTTTAAGAAATCCAAACATGAGAAATCGAAAAGTTCTTCTAGAAGTAGATACCTGGCTCAGCAAAGAGCAAAAGCTGCGGAAGAAAGAAGAACTCAGCAGGCTGCTGCTGCAGCCGCTGCGGCAACTGCCGCGGCAGCCGCAACTCAAACCGCACAGCAAAATGCCGAAGTCACACCAGATACTACTGAGCAAGCAACCGCTACCACAGCAACTGGTGAGTCGCAAGCAGCCGTAGTTAATGAGACCTTAGATCATGACACACCACTACAACATAGAACTACGGACCAAGGTGTTTGGGAAATAGGAGCTACTTACATTCAAACAAGAGCAGACAGTTCGAAGACTAAAGAACTCAAATGGCACGACGCCTTAACCGACACACCGGACCATGCCGAATTACCTCCTAATACGCACCGCAGAATCCCAGGCAACATCCTAGAGTTACCTGCAGGACACCATGTTGTAGCTGGGGAGTTTGATTCATACGAGGAAGCGGAAGACTACAGTGACAAAATCTTTGAAATGGGATTTCACGGATCTCTAGTTGGACACTTAGAATCTCTTGAAGACAAAAAGTACGTGGTGGTAGTACATAAGGGTGCTACTATGGGAATAGCCAAAGAAGAGCAAGAAAGGTGGAGTAAGCGTAAAAACCTCAATCATGTGTACATTTTAAATGTGGTGGAATAATCAGATATGAGAAAGAGTATTCAAATAACGATCAAATATTTTATAGCATTCACTTTGCTGATAAGCAGTGTAGCCGTATTTGGGCAAGCACCTTACATTAATAGTATCAGCCCTACTTCGGCAGGTGTCGGACAAGTGATAAATATTACCGGAAGTAATCTTACTGGAGCTACAGTATTTTTCGGTGGAGCGGAGTCTGGAACAGTAGACTTAAGCAACGCAGGAGCCGGGCTAGTTACTGCTACAGTACCTTTTGGAGCAACTTTCGATCAGATTTCTGTGCGTACTACCAATGGCATCGGATATTCCATGGAAAAATTCATTCCGACTTTTGATGGCAAATCTGTAACCGATGGTTCGACGGTTTTGGGAAACTTGGGAGATCAAGAAATTTTCACAACATCAAGAACTCAAACTCAAGACTTATGTACTTGTGACTTAGATGGCGATAATCTTCTCGACATAGCTATTACCAATGCGGGAAGCACAGATGGATTGATTTGGTTCAAAAATTCTTCTACCGTGGGAGATGCTAATTTTGATGCCGCGGTTGTAATTGAAAGTCGCTTCACTATGACCAATGTGGTCTGTGGTGATTTGAACGGAGATGGTTTTTCCGATTTGCTGGGTAACGAGCTAGGAAACGAAGGAAGTCTATATACCTACCTGAATGATGGAGCAGGTAATTTTGACGTTGGCGAAGAGTGGACACTCCCAACCAACGGCGGTTTATTCAGAAAACCTGGACGAATCGCTATCGCTGATTTGGATCTGGACGGGCTTCCGGAAATCATAGTCGCTACAGAAGACGATAATAAGGTATATTATTTCGAAAATACTAGTACCGCCGTAGACATCAACTTTAATAGTACTCCGGTCGCACTATCCGCAACTGAAAACTCCGGCACCGCAGGGCTTGGGGGTCTAGATGTAGCCGATCTGAACAATGATGGACTACCCGAAATTATCACGTCCAATTTCACCGAATTAGGATACTATGTATTTCAAAACAATAGTCAACCAAATACCATTGCATTCAGAGACCCACTGTTTGTAAATACCAATAGCAGTATAAGAACCTTAATTGCTGGAGATCTAAACAATGATGGTTTTGCTGATGTGGTTCTTACCAATTCTGATATAAGTAGCAGTAACGTCATTGAAATTTCAGAGAATAGCACGACTTCAGCCGGTAGCGACATCAGTATGACTGCACCTATTTCCATACTCGGAATCAGACAAAGCTGGGGAGTAGACCTTGGGGATATTGATGGAGATGGTGATTTAGATATCATAGTGGGATCAGAAATTGAAAATGGATTTTACACCGTAATGAATACAAACCCTTCGTCCATTGGGACCTCAAGCTACAGCGTAGGCCTGGTTGCCGAGTCTAACCTAAATAACGCTAGAAACATTAAAGTGGCCGACCTTGATAACGATGGTCGCCCTGATTTCGCATATACTAATAACTCAAAATCGACAGCCAATGGTAATCTAGGTACTCGATTGAACGAAATATGCTTTGAGCCGGTAATCAGACCATCAGGTTCAACTATTCTATGTACTGGTCAAACTGTAGATCTAATTGCACCAACAAGTGGGTACTCCTATGCTTGGGAGTTAAATGGTGGCGCTACGGGCGGTGCTACCAACTCTCTCGTGGGTATCAACACCGCTGGTGATTATACGGTAACTATTCTAGACAATGCCGGATGTCAAATAGAGTCTGCTGCAATTACAGTTTCTACCCCAACCGATGGCTATACACAACCAACTATCATTGTAGATGATTCTACACCCTGTGGAGGAGACGATATAACTTTTACAACCACTCCTGGTGGTGCTACTAGTGCCTATTTATGGAGCGGACCTAACGGATTTACAAGTACAGACCAAAACCCAACTTTGGCAGAAATTACTTCTGTTGGCTCTGGTGAATATTATGTAACCGCTACATCAAGTACCGCAGGATGTCAGTTTGAATCCAATGTTTTAGTTGTAACAGTAACGTCAATCCCAGTGGTTGCTGTTAATAATACCAAACCAGATTCTTTCTGCAACGGCTCTACGTTAGACTTATCAACAAATGAATTTGCCGGATACACTTACGATTGGAAACTCAACGATGTAAGCACAGGTGGGTCTGACCCTGCATCATTTGGAGCCACTACTGCTGGTGACTATACCGTTACTATTTCTGATGGCACCTGCGAATACACTAGTGCTGCACGTACTCTGACCACTGTAGTCTCTCCTACTTCATCCTTCACCCCTTCTGACACCACAATTTGTGAAAACGTTGAAGTCACATTCAATGCCACATCTACTGGTGCCAACGGATTGAGCATTATTAACCATTGGGATTTCAAAGATGGCACTACCGAAACAGGAGATGCTTTGCCTCATGCATTTGCTACGGTTGGAACCTATGATGTGTCACTTACTGCAAAATATGATGGCATTGCAGATGCTGATTGCACATATACCTTGGCCGACTCAACAATAAAAGTAGTTGCCGCACCTACTGATGTCGATCTGATCATTTCTGACAATAGTGATCAAAATAACTTCGAAAAATGCAGTGACTCTGCCCTAACCCTTAGACTAGAAAACAACTATGAAAGTTATGCATGGAGAATAGGCACGGATACCATTA
The DNA here is from genome assembly GCF_965233835.1 of Reichenbachiella sp. Taxonomy (GTDB): domain Bacteria; phylum Bacteroidota; class Bacteroidia; order Cytophagales; family Cyclobacteriaceae; genus Reichenbachiella. The sequence goes on along the minus strand of NZ_OZ247585.1, from coordinate 2,754,184 downwards.
GTCAAATCTCTATTGCTGACATATCAATTGAAGCAGATGTTTTTGTTACTGTAACTGACAGCATTAAGTGCGAATTCAGTACAGATCCGGTGACAGTTTCAAACTATACTACAGGAGGTATCACTATTTCTGCCAGCTCCAACACCGTCGAAGATGACGTTGATCTTGGAAGAATTATCAATATGGAAGAAGGTCAATCCAGCATTACACTTAGCGTTAACAATGCCTCCGACCCAGCTTGGGAACCAGCTTTATATATTGATGATACCACGGCGTTAACAGTAGTCGTTTCAGTATCCAATAAGCAGTTGATATCCGTATATGGCATTGACAACCTGGGCTGCAATGAGAAGGATTCGGTAACACTAGTTTTCCCGGGTGTAAACGCAGCAAAGAGTTTCACACCGAATGGCGATGGAATCGGAGATTGCTGGGAGGTATCTAATATAGGTGGCACAGATTGTCAGGTAGTCATATTTGATAGTAAAGGAAGAAGGATAAGAGATCTTTCTTTCAGTCCTGATAGCGGAGCAGATGATTGCGTTTGGGATGGTAATAAATCTAACGGTTCCGCACTTCCCGACGGAATGTATTATTACTTTATAAGTTGTTCAGATAGTGAAAATGAAAGCAGCGGATCCATATTTATGGCTCGATAACTGCCGTTTTTTTTACCTAATCCATAGGGGAAATCCGTAAATTCATCGAAAAACCCCCTTCTTTAAGTGACATTTTTTATAAAAATAGTACACGATATTTTATTTAATATACCTTTAAAGCAAAATTGGCCATGTTGAGACCAAAAATGGAGCCAGATCAGTATAAAAGTCGAATGGTTACTTTTACGTTCACAAGGGCATTAAAAAGTAGAACTTTTTTTCAATCGTATGAATAGCTATAGAAAGATTATTATCCTTATCCTGTGTTTTGTACCTAACCTGCTTTCAGCACAAGAAATTTGTGGAGATGGTCTGGATAATGATAACAACGGGTTTGTAGATTGTTACGATAGCGCCTGTTCAGGAACGGAGGCCTGTGAAAATTTTTACTTTGGTAATTCAGTGCTATGCCAAGAACCAGCTACACAGAATCCAGATTTTCAGATAAAACTACAGTGGGGCTCTGATGATCTTACCGCTTTCAATTCTGTTACTCCTGCTATTGGAGACATAGATGGGGATGGCACACCCGAAGTCGTTTCGACGAACAGATATTCAAATACGGTAACTGTCTTAAATGGGGCTGATGGATCTACGGAACATGGCCCTCTAAATGTAGGCTTTGATATCGCCAAAACTGTAGCTATTGCCAATCTAAACATTTCTGCTACAGAGGCAGCCGCAACAGGAATAGATACAGAGTGTGCTACCATTTTTGTAAGAGGTTTTAAAAACGGCAACCTAAGAGCATATAACTGTTCACTCGATTCGGTCCTCTGGTCTGTTTCTAATACTAATACGGGAAATAAGGTTGGTCTCATTTCTTTAGCAGATTTCAATGGTGATGGTATTGTCGAGCTATTACATGGAAATGAAATAAGAAATGCGAATACTGGAGAAGTGATAATTGCTGGGCTGGGAGATTTCCAAGATGATGTTTTTCACGGCACCATTGCTATAGATATTCTACCTGATGCAGCCTGTGCTAATTGTGAAGGACTTGAAATTGTTTCAGGTGGTAAAGTTTACAGTGTTGATATCCCAGATCAAACAGATAGAACAGCCAATCCTGTAGGTACAAGGACCTTAGAACGGGATATAAATGATATTTTACCTGCTGGTAGTGAATTCGCTATAAAAAATGGTTGGGGCTGGAATTTTAACACTGCATCTGTCGCAGATTACAATCAAGATGGAACAATTGATGTCTTATTAAGTGCTGGACAATATGTGAGTGGCTCTATCAAAACAGCGGTATTTTTCTGGGATGTAACAAACTTTTCTGCCCTAAGTTATATCGTACCACAAAACCATTCAGCTGGTACTGGTAGAATCAATATTGCTGACATCGATGGTGACGGTGAGCTCAATTGTACCTTTGTATCCAAACAAAGGTTATATGCACTTGATGAAAACCTGACCCCTCTAACATCTTGGAATGGAGGCTTGGGATATAAAGATATTAACGAAGGTTCCTCTGGTTTTACGGGTTGTACAGTGTTTGACTTTAATGACGATAAAGCAGCTGAGGTTATTTACCGAGGAGAAAGATATGTGCATATTATAGATGGAACTACGGGAAATTCATTAAAGCAAATTAAATGTACTTCGCGTACTTTTGAGGAGTATCCAGTCGTAGCCGACGTGGATGGTGACGGAGCCAGTGAAATCTGTGTTTCGTGTTCGTTTGATGATAATACCCCCTTTACTCCATATAGCAATGGACGTTATGGCCATATTAGAGTTTTTGAAGCGGATGGAGGTGAAAACTGGCAACCCGCTCGGCCGACCTGGAATCAACATGGTTACTTCAATGTTAATATTGACGATGAGTTAATAGTCCCTACCAATCAGCAAGACCCCGCCAAAGTATTTTCAACAAACGTTTGTACAACAGGGCCTAACAGGCCCTTGAATGCATTCCTTAACCAAGCGCCATACCTGAATGAAACGGGATGTCCTTCTTATGTATCACCTGATATCACGTTGGTTGAAATTACGAATGTTGGACAAGCGCAATGTCCAGAAGGAGAATTTTCAGTCACCATTACTATAGAAAATACTGGAGATACGGACCTGACTGGCACCATGCCAATTACTTTTTATAATGGCGCTCCTGACTTAGCTACTTCAACAAAGTTGAATACAGTAACTGAAACATTTACCAATTTCGCTATTGGCGAAACGCGTAATATCACAAAAACTGTTTACGGCGTTGGTGGCGATTTTGACCTTTATATTTCTGTAAATGATGCTGGAGCTCAAAACCCTCCTGTAACTGAATTCATTAGACCTGTTCCTGAATGTGATGAAAGTAACAACTTGGATTTCTCTAACGTAACCGCATTGAACTTCGATCTTCAGCATGAAATTATTAGCCACAACGTAAAATGTGACCCTACTAAACCCGACAATGGAGATGCCAAAGTTTACTATTTCGGAACTATTTCTGAAACTGTAACTAACGTATGGAATGAAACTTTCGATGATCTCAACCCAGGTGATGAAGTAGACAATGGAAGTACAGCTTGGAGTTTTCCCACAGCACCTGGAAATGCTGATAATCTCGAAGTTTCTTTTACTGGAGTAACTAACGAACTCTTTTTTGCGGATATAGACGGTACCGCTATTTGGGAATCAGGGGCCATAGACATTTCAAGCTATCAGTCCGCAAATGTCTCTGTTGATATGCGTTCAAGTGCTAAAAATGATAATGGCTCAGATTTTATGAATGTATACCTAGTAATAGATGGGACTGAAACTGCATTGAGTAGTGGTATACAAAGTGGGAATTTTGGATCACTTACTGCCACCCTTGATGGTATCACAGGAAATTCTATATTTTTCAGAGCAAGGGTGAAGAATAACAGAAATGACGAATTCTACTACTTGGACAACTTGTCTGTTCAAGGTATAACTGATGCGCAAACAGGAGAAATTACTGCAGGCTTTGATTTTCACTGGTTTCAGAACAACAATTTTAATGATACTATTTTTACCGGTAATAGATATACAGCCCTCCCAGAAGGAAATTATCAGGTAATAGCTAGCTCTCAGGGCAACTCTTGTGCTTCCAACGTTGAAGATATTACTATCAATAGAGTCGAAGAATTACCGGTAGTAGGAATTACAAAAACTCAGGACCTTACAGATTGTGCAACACCTAATGGTATCCTAGACGCGTATGCTATTGAAGGCGGGTCTCAAGTTACCTCTGGTTATGATTTTGCCTGGTACATTGGAAATGACTTTACCACAGTTGTTGCCGTAGGTCCAACAGCGATCAATCTAGAAGCAAGAACTTACTCAGTTGTAGTTACCAATGAAGCATCAGGGTGTGAGTCGACATTATCAGAAACCGTGGACACCAATCAGACAACACCTAATATTTTTCAAGATAATGTATCTCATGTTACTGATTGTATCGACTTCGAAAGCGGTTCCATTACGGTTAGCTCAGACGGACCGGCTTCTGATTATACTTTCAACTGGTACAATGGATCTGAGGTAAAGGCCACTCCTGATTTCACTGATACAGGAGCTTCTGGAGCGACCTACGATAACCTTGAAGCTGGGTTTTATACCGTAGAAGTTCAAGAAAATTCATCTAAATGTTTCTCTGGTTCTATTACAATCCAAGTAGAGGACAACTCTGCTTCACCAGATATTGTAATGACCTTAGGTGACAATACATCTTGTACGGATAATGGAAATGGTTCTGCTACGGCAGAAATCAACGGTGGCGTATTGACAGACTACACATTTACTTATTATGAAGGTTCCAATTCAATCCCTGCCAATCAAATTTCAACCACTAGTGGTACTCAAGGAGAAGTTGCTCAACTATTGTCTGCCGGAAACTATCTGGTGACAGCTGAAGAAACATCAACGGGTTGTGTTGGGCGTGCTTATTTCACAATAGATGACAACATAACTAATCCAACCACCCCTCCTTTCAACGAAATCACTGTTCTGGATGTCACTGCCTGTAACGGCGCGGGTCAAGGAGATGGTTCTGTTGATGCTACAGGAGTCAATATGGCTGCAGTCGACACCGATGAATTCGAGGCAGTAGTTAATGGAAGTTTTGAAGTACCCAATATTTCAGTGGCTCCATACAACAAAGGAGGAAGCTGGACGCTATTAGATCAGGCAGATGCTCTAGGGTGGTCTACTACCAATGCCTCAGGTAATTTAGAATATTGGGACAATGGATTTCAGGGAGTTCCAGCTTATGAGGGAGAGCAATTTGCAGAAATAAACTCAGATGGAAGCGGAGCTTTCTATTTTGATGTAGTAACCAAACCAGGTGTTCGGATGGTATGGTCTTTTGCTCATAGAGGTCGAAGTGGAGTAGATGTTATGGATTTAAAAATTGATGATCCAGCGGCAGGTAGTCCAGCTACAATATTAACAGCAAGTACAGGTAATAGTGCTTGGCAAGTGTATTCAGGAGAATACACTATCCCTGATGGTCAAACCATTACAAGATTCTCTTTTGAAGCGGTAAGTACGGCGTCAGGCAATAATACTGTAGGAAACTTTATTGATGGCGTAGTCTTTGAAGTAGCTCCTTACTACTTCCAATTGTTTGCAGGTAGCAATTCATCTGGAAGTCCGTTAGCGGAAAACACTACTGGTCTTTTCGAAAACCTGTCTGAAGGAACATATACCCTTTCTATTGTTAACAATATCACAGGCTGTCCTACAGATGATATCCCTATTATCATCAACCTGAATGAACAAGAGCCTATTCTGGTTAGACAGACAAAAACACCTGATGAGTATTGTGTTGACGGAAACGGTACCCAAAGAATCACCGCTTCAACAGACAGCGGTGATCCAACAAATGGTTATAGATATGAAATTTATACCGGAACGGATACTACCGCAACCCCATTTGCAGGACCTATTGTTGACCCTGATGGAGACTATACATTCACTGATCTGGAAGATAATACTTATCGTGTGGTAGTAGTTAGTAGAGACAATGAATGTAGAGCCTTCACTGATATTACCATCTTAGATGATTCCGAAATACCATCCTTCTCAAATTTCATTGTGAATAACAACACTTCCTGTTCTGGGGGTGCAAATGGACAAGTTATCGCCAACGTGTTTGGAGAATCGAAAGAGGATTATTTCTGGTCATGGAGATACTCAGATGATAGTGATGTGCCTGGGAAAACGGATGTTGACGGAGCTGTGGACGGCACAGCTAATCTTCTGGATAATTTATCAGCTGGCACTTATAAAGTCCAGGCTACACATAAAACCACAGGTTGTACAACAGGTTTTCAAGATACACAGGTTATTGATGACCCTTCTGGAAACTTCCCTACAATCATTCTTACAGAAGAGACTGAAAATACCGCTTGTAGTGGAACAGGTAATGGTTCTATTAAGGCACTAGTTAATGAAGGGGCAGGTGCTATTGACCCTATTGGTTACACCGTAGAGTGGTTCCTTGGTCCGGATGATACAGGTACACAGTTGGTAGCTGGTGTCGATCCTGGCAACAACTCTCTTCCTGCTTTCTCTGGAGGAGCCAACCACATTGTGGACGGGTTGAATGCCCCCGTTGGAAATAACGATTACACAGTTAGAATCACGAATGCTGACGGATGTGCAAATACTGCCACTATTTCTTTAGGCAGCAACCCTACCACTCCTGTTATAGATGATACCGACCCAGGAGATGTAGTAATAACCGAGGTAGAATCGTGCCCAGGTGGAACTAATTATCCTGAAGGCGAAATTGAGCTAACCGACGTTACTGACGCAGGTTTTACCAATGCGGCTGATGACTTTTCATATGTATGGTATTTTGGTGCATCAAATGACCCTGCCAACGTTATTAATAATGGTGATAACATCGGAACACTTAAAGGAGGTGCTGCAACCGCTGTCAATGTTTCATTTTCAAACCCTCCTGCCACAAATCACATAGTAGGCATAAATACTGGCTTCTACACCGTAGAAGCTACCAATACAACTACCGGGTGTATCTCTGATCCTGTCACTATTGAACTGACTGAAAGTCTGGCTACCATCACCATGGGTGAGGCCAACAACAACAATCAGACTAATTGTGACGACAATTTCAACGGTAACATTGATATTACTGCAGCTAGCGGTGGAGACACTTTCAACTTCACCTTCTTTGTAGGGGCTAACACAGATGCGGCCAATCAAATCGATATCGCTCCTCGTAATGCAGAAGCTGATTACGATCAGGTGGCGGTGACCAATGATGCGGGTACTACCACGGCCAATATCGACAACCTACCAAAAGGTACTTATACTGCTCAGGCAACTAGTTTGGTGACTGGATGTAGTCAAACTTATGAATTCATCATCGGTGAGACTATCACCCTACCTGTGATCACAGATACGGATACAGGACCGGCTGGTACTGATGTACTACTCACTGAAGTAACTTCTTGTAGCGGTGGCCCTACCGACCCTAACGGAGTCATCCAATTACTCGATGTGGTAGCCGGTGCAGATAATGATCCGGTCGCTGACTTTAACTATGTATGGTACTTCGGGGCTTCTAATGATCCTGCAAATGTTATCGATGATGCCGATGATATCTACACGCAAAAAGGTGAAACACCAGTGTCTACCATTGATGTAACTGGATCTACTACCAGTACCATATCGAACTTGAGCGCTGGATTCTATACCGTGGAGGCTATCAACAATACTACAGGGTGTACCTCTGCTCCTATTACTATTGAACTTACTGAGAGCCTGGCTACCATCACCATGGGTGAGGCCAACAATACCGATCAGTCTAACTGTAATACCAACTACAATGGTAGTATCGATATTACAGCTGCCAGCGGTGGGGACACTTTCGACTTCACCTTCTTTGTAGGCGCCAATACCGATGTATCTAATCAAATCGATATCGCTCCTCGTAATGCAGAAGCTGATTACGATCAGGTGGCGGTGACCAATGATGCGGGTACTACCACGGCCAACATTGACAACCTACCAAAAGGTACTTATACTGCTATGGCAGTAAGCAATGTCACTGGATGTAGTGAAACTTATCAGTTTATTATTGATGAAACATTTACCACTACTGTTATCACCGATGCAGATACAGGACCGGCTGGTACTGATGTACTACTCACTGAAGTAACTTCTTGTAGCGGTGGCCCTACTGACCCTAATGGAGCAATTCAGTTGCTTGATGTAGTGGCTGGTGCTGAAAACAACCCTGCTACTCAGTTTACTTACACTTGGTACTTTGGATCTTCTAATGATCCGGCAAATATCCTTGATGATAATGATGATATCTATACTCAAAAAGGTGAAACACCGGTTTCTACTATTGATATCGTAGGATCTGCTTCTAACCATATCCAAAACCTAAGTGCTGGCTTCTACACCGTAGAAGCTACCAATACAACTACCGGGTGTATCTCTGATCCTGTCACTATTGAACTGACTGAAAGTCTGGCTACCATCACCATGGGTGAGGCCAACAACAACAATCAGACTAATTGTGACGACAATTTCAACGGTAACATTGATATTACTGCAGCTAGCGGTGGAGACACTTTCAACTTCACCTTCTTTGTAGGGGCTAACACAGATGCGGCCAATCAAATCGATATCGCTCCTCGTAATGCAGAAGCTGATTACGATCAGGTGGCGGTGACCAATGATGCGGGTACTACCACGGCCAATATCGACAACCTACCAAAAGGTACTTATACTGCTCAGGCAACTAGTTTGGTGACTGGATGTAGTCAAACTTATGAATTCATCATCGGTGAGACTATCACCCTACCTGTGATCACAGATACGGATACAGGACCGGCTGGTACTGATGTACTACTCACTGAAGTAACTTCTTGTAGCGGTGGCCCTACCGACCCTAACGGAGTCATCCAATTACTCGATGTGGTAGCCGGTGCAGATAATGATCCGGTCGCTGACTTTAACTATGTATGGTACTTCGGGGCTTCTAATGATCCTGCAAATGTTATCGATGATGCCGATGATATCTACACGCAAAAAGGTGAAACACCAGTGTCTACCATTGATGTAACTGGATCTACTACCAGTACCATATCGAACTTGAGCGCTGGATTCTATACCGTGGAGGCTATCAACAATACTACAGGGTGTACCTCTGCTCCTATTACTATTGAACTTACTGAGAGCCTGGCTACCATCACCATGGGTGAGGCCAACAATACCGATCAGTCTAACTGTAATACCAACTACAATGGTAGTATCGATATTACAGCTGCCAGCGGTGGGGACACTTTCGACTTCACCTTCTTTGTAGGCGCCAATACCGATGTATCTAATCAAATCGATATCGCTCCTCGTAATGCAGAAGCTGATTACGATCAGGTGGCGGTGACCAATGATGCGGGTACTACCACGGCCAACATTGACAACCTACCAAAAGGTACTTATACTGCTATGGCAGTAAGCAATGTCACTGGATGTAGTGAAACTTATCAGTTTATTATTGATGAAACATTTACCACTACTGTTATCACCGATGCAGATACAGGACCGGCTGGTACTGATGTACTACTCACTGAAGTAACTTCTTGTAGCGGTGGCCCTACTGACCCTAATGGAGCAATTCAGTTGCTTGATGTAGTGGCTGGTGCTGAAAACAACCCTGCTACTCAGTTTACTTACACTTGGTACTTTGGATCTTCTAATGATCCGGCAAATATCCTTGATGATAATGATGATATCTATACTCAAAAAGGTGAAACACCGGTTTCTACTATTGATATCGTAGGATCTGCTTCTAACCATATCCAAAACCTAAGTGCTGGCTTCTACACCGTAGAAGCTACCAATACAACTACCGGGTGTATCTCTGATCCTGTCACTATTGAACTGACTGAAAGTCTGGCTACCATCACCATGGGTGAGGCCAACAACAACAATCAGACTAATTGTGACGACAATTTCAACGGTAACATTGATATTACTGCAGCTAGCGGTGGAGACACTTTCAACTTCACCTTCTTTGTAGGGGCTAACACAGATGCGGCCAATCAAATCGATATCGCTCCTCGTAATGCAGAAGCTGATTACGATCAGGTGGCGGTGACCAATGATGCGGGTACTACCACGGCCAATATCGACAACCTACCAAAAGGTACTTATACTGCTCAGGCAACTAGTTTGGTGACTGGATGTAGTCAAACTTATGAATTCATCATCGGTGAGACTATCACCCTACCTGTGATCACAGATACGGATACAGGACCGGCTGGTACTGATGTACTACTCACTGAAGTAACTTCTTGTAGCGGTGGCCCTACCGACCCTAACGGAGTCATCCAATTACTCGATGTGGTAGCCGGTGCAGATAATGATCCGGTCGCTGACTTTAACTATGTATGGTACTTCGGGGCTTCTAATGATCCTGCAAATGTTATCGATGATGCCGATGATATCTACACGCAAAAAGGTGAAACACCAGTGTCTACCATTGATGTAACTGGATCTACTACCAGTACCATATCGAACTTGAGCGCTGGATTCTATACCGTGGAGGCTATCAACAATACTACAGGGTGTACCTCTGCTCCTATTACTATTGAACTTACTGAGAGCCTGGCTACCATCACCATGGGTGAGGCCAACAATACCGATCAGTCTAACTGTAATACCAACTACAATGGTAGTATCGATATTACAGCTGCCAGCGGTGGGGACACTTTCGACTTCACCTTCTTTGTAGGCGCCAATACCGATGTATCTAATCAAATCGATATCGCTCCTCGTAATGCAGAAGCTGATTACGATCAGGTGGCGGTGACCAATGATGCGGGTACTACCACGGCCAACATTGACAACCTACCAAAAGGTACTTATACTGCTATGGCAGTAAGCAATGTCACTGGATGTAGTGAAACTTATCAGTTTATTATTGATGAAACATTTACCACTACTGTTATCACCGATGCAGATACAGGACCGGCTGGTACTGATGTACTACTCACTGAAGTAACTTCTTGTAGCGGTGGCCCTACTGACCCTAATGGAGCAATTCAGTTGCTTGATGTAGTGGCTGGTGCTGAAAACAACCCTGCTACTCAGTTTACTTACACTTGGTACTTTGGATCTTCTAATGATCCGGCAAATATCCTTGATGATAATGATGATATCTATACTCAAAAAGGTGAAACACCGGTTTCTACTATTGATATCGTAGGATCTGCTTCTAACCATATCCAAAACCTAAGTGCTGGCTTCTACACCGTAGAAGCTACCAATACAACTACCGGGTGTATCTCTGATCCTGTCACTATTGAACTGACTGAAAGTCTGGCTACCATCACCATGGGTGAGGCCAACAACAACAATCAGACTAATTGTGACGACAATTTCAACGGTAACATTGATATTACTGCAGCTAGCGGTGGAGACACTTTCAACTTCACCTTCTTTGTAGGGGCTAACACAGATGCGGCCAATCAAATCGATATCGCTCCTCGTAATGCAGAAGCTGATTACGATCAGGTGGCGGTGACCAATGATGCGGGTACTACCACGGCCAATATCGACAACCTACCAAAAGGTACTTATACTGCTCAGGCAACTAGTTTGGTGACTGGATGTAGTCAAACTTATGAATTCATCATCGGTGAGACTATCACCCTACCTGTGATCACAGATACGGATACAGGACCGGCTGGTACTGATGTACTACTCACTGAAGTAACTTCTTGTAGCGGTGGCCCTACCGACCCTAACGGAGTCATCCAATTACTCGATGTGGTAGCCGGTGCAGATAATGATCCGGTCGCTGACTTTAACTATGTATGGTACTTCGGGGCTTCTAATGATCCTGCAAATGTTATCGATGATGCCGATGATATCTACACGCAAAAAGGTGAAACACCAGTGTCTACCATTGATGTAACTGGATCTACTACCAGTACCATATCGAACTTGAGCGCTGGATTCTATACCGTGGAGGCTATCAACAATACTACAGGGTGTACCTCTGCTCCTATTACTATTGAACTTACTGAGAGCCTGGCTACCATCACCATGGGTGAGGCCAACAATACCGATCAGTCTAACTGTAATACCAACTACAATGGTAGTATCGATATTACAGCTGCCAGCGGTGGGGACACTTTCGACTTCACCTTCTTTGTAGGCGCCAATACCGATGTATCTAATCAAATCGATATCGCTCCTCGTAATGCAGAAGCTGATTACGATCAGGTGGCGGTGACCAATGATGCGGGTACTACCACGGCCAACATTGACAACCTACCAAAAGGTACTTATACTGCTATGGCAGTAAGCAATGTCACTGGATGTAGTGAAACTTATCAGTTTATTATTGATGAAACATTTACCACTACTGTTATCACCGATGCAGATACAGGACCGGCTGGTACTGATGTACTACTCACTGAAGTAACTTCTTGTAGCGGTGGCCCTACTGACCCTAATGGAGCAATTCAGTTGCTTGATGTAGTGGCTGGTGCTGAAAACAACCCTGCTACTCAGTTTACTTACACTTGGTACTTTGGATCTTCTAATGATCCGGCAAATATCCTTGATGATAATGATGATATCTATACTCAAAAAGGTGAAACACCGGTTTCTACTATTGATATCGTAGGATCTGCTTCTAACCATATCCAAAACCTAAGTGCTGGCTTCTACACCGTAGAAGCTACCAATACAACTACCGGGTGTATCTCTGATCCTGTCACTATTGAACTGACTGAAAGTCTGGCTACCATCACCATGGGTGAGGCCAACAACAACAATCAGACTAATTGTGACGACAATTTCAACGGTAACATTGATATTACTGCAGCTAGCGGTGGAGACACTTTCAACTTCACCTTCTTTGTAGGGGCTAACACAGATGCGGCCAATCAAATCGATATCGCTCCTCGTAATGCAGAAGCTGATTACGATCAGGTGGCGGTGACCAATGATGCGGGTACTACCACGGCCAATATCGACAACCTACCAAAAGGTACTTATACTGCTCAGGCAACTAGTTTGGTGACTGGATGTAGTCAAACTTATGAATTCATCATCGGTGAGACTATCACCCTACCTGTGATCACAGATACGGATACAGGACCGGCTGGTACTGATGTACTACTCACTGAAGTAACTTCTTGTAGCGGTGGCCCTACCGACCCTAACGGAGTCATCCAATTACTCGATGTGGTAGCCGGTGCAGATAATGATCCGGTCGCTGACTTTAACTATGTATGGTACTTCGGGGCTTCTAATGATCCTGCAAATGTTATCGATGATGCCGATGATATCTACACGCAAAAAGGTGAAACACCAGTGTCTACCATTGATGTAACTGGATCTACTACCAGTACCATATCGAACTTGAGCGCTGGATTCTATACCGTGGAGGCTATCAACAATACTACAGGGTGTACCTCTGCTCCTATTACTATTGAACTTACTGAGAGCCTAATTGCTATAGTTCCGACTGTTTCTGTAACTCAAGATGACTTTAGCTGTAACCTTGCAACTCCGACAGGGCAAGTAACAGCTAACATTACTACTTATGATGGGGCCGGAGTTACCGACAATACTGGTTTCACAATTGAATGGTTTGCGGGTACCAACACTTTGCCTGCCAACCTATTACCAGGTGCCATTGGTGGGGCATCAGCTACTCAAGATGCGGGTCCTAACAACAATGATCACATCATTAGCAACTTGCCTGACGGTACATACACAGTTAAGGTAACGCATGACAACCTTGGTTGTTTTGCTACCGAACAAGTCGTTGTAAGAAGAGCAACACCGATCATGAATCTAACATACGACGTTAATCAAGATCAAACAGATTGTACACCTAACGGTGAAGTAGAAGTAACGGCTATAGGACTAACTTACTCAGATGGTGGTGGTGCTCCTATTAACTTCACTCCTACCTATACCTATGAATTCTATGAAGGTCAAGACGAATTTGGTACAGTACTTCAAGCCAATAGTGCTAACCCGGTTTTAACTAGTCAAGTATCTGGATATTATACGGTTATTGCTACGGAAACTTCTTCTGGTTGTACAAGTGATCCTTTCACTCAATTTATTGATGATTTGACACCAGCAGCACCGGCTGTCGATATTGCCTATGGCATATTACCTACAGACTGTGCATCTGCTACAGGAACCATCGATGCCACTTTAGGAGCTGATGCTAATATTACCTTCGAATGGTGGGAAGGATCAGACGATTATACAGATGAGGTCCAAAACGGCATAGATGGTATTTCCCCTATTAACCCTGCCGGGTACAACACCAATGGAGGTACAGGGGCAACCACACTGAGTGGACTAGAATCTGGTTTATACTCACTTATAATAGATTACACAGGCTCTACTCAATGTAGATATCAAATTGTTTATGATCTTCCATTCGTTGGACAACAGGCTACTACTACTATTGCTGTAGAACACGTGGAAGAATGCCCTGATGACGGCAGTGCGGAAGTAGGAATTTCTGAAAGCATTTTCATTACCTATACAGCCACTAATGGTTTCAACTTTGACGACGGTGAAACTGTTGTAGCAGCACCAAGTGGAGCAACGGGTACGGTAAGTAACAATACGAATGGGGTGTCGATGAGAATATCAACTACATCCTCTCCTGCTAGCTTTACCATTGCGGACGACATAACTGGCCAACTAAGCGGAGCTACTGCCGATATTGATGGAATAACTCCGGGCCATTTTGATGGAAACTTCGACGACATTTCAGAATATGATATTTATCTGTACGCAGGAGACGGTGTTCCGGCAGATCCATTGGCTACTTATATGGTTAATGGAATAACCTACCCATTAATTAATCTATCCACCAGTAGAGCGGCTGCAGATAATGAGCCAGGTGATGTAGTTCAATTTACAGGTTTACCAGCTGGAGACTATACTGCTGTCGCCAGACAAATAGACAATCCAGCGTTTGCTCCTGCCAATACTGACAGATGTTTTTCTGCAAGTGCAGTGGAAACCATTGACCAGCGTGCTTACACACCATTCATTGATGGATTTACAGTCACTGACAATACAGTGTGTGATGGTGATCCTGGAGATGGTGAGATTACGGTTATTGCGAAAAAAGATGCTGAAGACACTTACGGACCATTCGATCGTCCAGAGGATTTCGAATTTAGATGGTTCGTTGTTGGTGCGGAAACCTATCCGGGGGATGAATTATTGGTTGAGCAACATGAGACCACTTCTACCCTATCTAATTTAGGTCCAGAAGACTACATTGTTAAAATTTATAGAATTGTCGGAGGAGCGGGTCCGGCGTCTTATGTGTATTCTGGTTGTTCTGTTGAAGGAACATACACCATTAATACAGATCCTCAAGAGCATACCATTGACGCGCTTACCTCTCTTGCTCATATTGAAGATTGTGGTGCAACTGGCTCAGCTACGGTAGAAGATGCTGATGTAACCTCTGGAGATAGAGATGACTATGACTTCACTTGGTATGAAGATGATGCTGTCACCCCTATTGCTACAGCTGCCAACGACTATGAACTCCTAGGCCTAGCTGCTGGTACTTACTTTGTGGAAGCGGAACACGTTTTGTTCGGTTGCAACACACCAATGGTGGAATTTGAAATAGAAGACCAAACCGTAGTACCAACACTTAGTCTCACCCTGAATGTGATTGATACAAGCTGTGACCCTGATGCCAATGAAGGTAATGGAGCCATTGACTGGTCTATCACTAATGATGATGGTGGTAACTATTCTTACCAATGGTATGCAGGTACTTCTGTAGCCGGTGGTACTATCCTATCCAATGGAGCTTCTATCAATGGTGCCGTAGGCGCTGCAGCTATGGTAACTTCGGGTACTTTGAGTGGCGTTGACGGTGGTTTCTATACCCTTAGAGTCATTGATGAGCAAAATACTAGTGACAACTGTTTTGTAGATGCTACCTTCGAATTAGATGAAGATATTCCTACAATAACAATTGCTGCAGCAGGATCTAGCAATACGCCTAACGATAACTGCTCTGGAGGAGGATACAACGGTCAGTTTCAAATCACCAACGTATCTGTTAATGGCACACCTACTGGCGGCACGGCTGGCTTCGATTTTGCTTTCACCAAGTCAGGAGGAGCACACGGGGGTACTCAAGTGGGTACTAACCCCTTAATCACAGACTTGGAGCCAGGGGATTATGAGGTAATTATTACCGACGCCACGGGTTGTTCAAGTACGACAACCGACTTTACTATCGATGATAACTCTGTCGATCCTATCGCTGAGTTGAATACTAAAAACCCTGATACCAATTGTGTCTCGCCAGGTACCAACACTGGTAATGGTGACCTCACCGTACAGATCGTAGGTGGGGCAGCAGTAAGCAACTACTCCTTCAGATGGTTTAGAGGTACTGATGTAACTGATACCGATAGCGAAATCACCGGAACAGCATTTACTAACACCAATCAGGGATCTGCTGTAATCACTGGTGGTGATGATGAAACGATCTCTGATCTGTCTCCTGGACAGTACACCGTACTGGTCACTGACAACGATGCTGATGACAACAATGACGGTTGTTTCTCTACTACCACATTCACCATCAATAATGTGCCTGAGGTTCATGAAATTACTGGTATCACTTTAGCTCATGTGGAAGATTGTGGTGGAACTGGTTCTGCTACTATCCAAGATGCTGATGTGACCTCTGGTGATAGAGATGACTATGACTTCACTTGGTATGAAGATGATGCGGTCACTCCTATTGCTACAGCTGCCAATGATTATGAACTTCTTGGACTAGCTGCTGGCACCTACTTTGTAGAGGCTGAACATACGGCCAGCACACCGAACAACGGCTGTATGACTTCTCTGTTCGAACTTGAAATAGAAGATCAAACCGTAGTACCAACACTTAGTCTCACCCTTAATGTAATTGATACAAGTTGTGATACAGATGCCAATGAAGGCAATGGAGCCATTGACTGGTCTATCACTAATGATGATGGTGGTAACTATTCTTACCAATGGTATGCGGGTACTTCTGTAGCCGGTGGTACTATCCTATCCAATGGAGCTTCTATCAATGGTGCCGTAGGCGCTGCAGCTATGGTAGCTTCGGGTACTTTGAGTGGCGTTGACGGTGGTTTCTATACCCTTAGAGTCATTGATGAGCAAAATACTAGTGACAACTGTTTTGTAGATGCTACCTTCGAACTCATCGAAGAGCAACCTACCATCTCTATTGCTACGGATGGAGCTGACTTCACCAACACCCCTAACGACAACTGTTCAGCGGGTGGGTACAACGGAGCGTTCCAAATCTTTGATGTAGCCATCAATGGAGTACCTCAAGGTAATACGACAGGATTTGACTTCACTTTCACTAAAGCTGGTGGTGCTGCCCATGGCGGTACGCAAGTAGGTACTAATCCTTTAGTTATTGACCTAGAGCCTGGTGACTACCAAGTAGAAATTGTCGATGCTACAGGATGTTCTAGTGGATTGACCGACTTTACTATCGATGATAACTCTGTCGATCCTATCGCTGAGTTGAATACTAAAAACCCTGATACCAATTGTGTCTCGCCAGGTACCAACACTGGTAATGGTGACCTCACCGTACAGATCGTAGGTGGGGCAGCAGTAAGCAACTACTCCTTCAGATGGTTTAGAGGTACTGATGTAACTGATACCGATAGCGAAATCACCGGAACAGCATTTACTAACACCAATCAGGGATCTGCTGTAATCACTGGTGGTGATGATGAAACGATCTCTGATCTGTCTCCTGGACAGTACACCGTACTGGTCACTGACAACGATGCTGATGACAACAATGACGGTTGTTTCTCTACTACCACATTCACCATCAATAATGTGCCTGAGGTTCATGAAATTACTGGTATCACTTTAGCTCATGTGGAAGATTGTGGTGGAACTGGTTCTGCTACTATCCAAGATGCTGATGTGACCTCTGGTGATAGAGATGACTATGACTTCACTTGGTATGAAGATGATGCGGTCACTCCTATTGCTACAGCTGCCAATGATTATGAACTTCTTGGACTAGCTGCTGGCACCTACTTTGTAGAGGCTGAACATACGGCCAGCACACCGAACAACGGCTGTATGACTTCTCTGTTCGAACTTGAAATAGAAGATCAAACCGTAGTACCAACACTTAGTCTCACCCTTAATGTAATTGATACAAGTTGTGATACAGATGCCAATGAAGGCAATGGAGCCATTGACTGGTCTATCACTAATGATGATGGTGGTAACTATTCTTACCAATGGTATGCGGGTACTTCTGTAGCCGGTGGTACTATCCTATCCAATGGAGCTTCTATCAATGGTGCCGTAGGCGCTGCAGCTATGGTAGCTTCGGGTACTTTGAGTGGCGTTGACGGTGGTTTCTATACCCTTAGAGTCATTGATGAGCAAAATACTAGTGACAACTGTTTTGTAGATGCTACCTTCGAACTCATCGAAGAGCAACCTACCATCTCTATTGCTACGGATGGAGCTGACTTCACCAACACCCCTAACGACAACTGTTCAGCGGGTGGGTACAACGGAGCGTTCCAAATCTTTGATGTAGCCATCAATGGAGTACCTCAAGGTAATACGACAGGATTTGACTTCACTTTCACTAAAGCTGGTGGTGCTGCCCATGGCGGTACGCAAGTAGGTACTAATCCTTTAGTTATTGACCTAGAGCCTGGTGACTACCAAGTAGAAATTGTCGATGCTACAGGATGTTCTAGTGGATTGACCGACTTTACTATCGATGATAACTCTGTCGATCCTATCGCTGAGTTGAATACTAAAAACCCTGATACCAATTGTGTCTCGCCAGGTACCAACACTGGTAATGGTGACCTCACCGTACAGATCGTAGGTGGGGCAGCAGTAAGCAACTACTCCTTCAGATGGTTTAGAGGTACTGATGTAACTGATACCGATAGCGAAATCACCGGAACAGCATTTACTAACACCAATCAGGGATCTGCTGTAATCACTGGTGGTGATGATGAAACGATCTCTGATCTGTCTCCTGGACAGTACACCGTACTGGTCACTGACAACGATGCTGATGACAACAATGACGGTTGTTTCTCTACTACCACATTCACCATCAATAATGTGCCTGAGGTTCATGAAATTACTGGTATCACTTTAGCTCATGTGGAAGATTGTGGTGGAACTGGTTCTGCTACTATCCAAGATGCTGATGTGACCTCTGGTGATAGAGATGACTATGACTTCACTTGGTATGAAGATGATGCGGTCACTCCTATTGCTACAGCTGCCAATGATTATGAACTTCTTGGACTAGCTGCTGGCACCTACTTTGTAGAGGCTGAACATACGGCCAGCACACCGAACAACGGCTGTATGACTTCTCTGTTCGAACTTGAAATAGAAGATCAAACCGTAGTACCAACACTTAGTCTCACCCTTAATGTAATTGATACAAGTTGTGATACAGATGCCAATGAAGGCAATGGAGCCATTGACTGGTCTATCACTAATGATGATGGTGGTAACTATTCTTACCAATGGTATGCGGGTACTTCTGTAGCCGGTGGTACTATCCTATCCAATGGAGCTTCTATCAATGGTGCCGTAGGCGCTGCAGCTATGGTAGCTTCGGGTACTTTGAGTGGCGTTGACGGTGGTTTCTATACCCTTAGAGTCATTGATGAGCAAAATACTAGTGACAACTGTTTTGTAGATGCTACCTTCGAACTCATCGAAGAGCAACCTACCATCTCTATTGCTACGGATGGAGCTGACTTCACCAACACCCCTAACGACAACTGTTCAGCGGGTGGGTACAACGGAGCGTTCCAAATCTTTGATGTAGCCATCAATGGAGTACCTCAAGGTAATACGACAGGATTTGACTTCACTTTCACTAAAGCTGGTGGTGCTGCCCATGGCGGTACGCAAGTAGGTACTAATCCTTTAGTTATTGACCTAGAGCCTGGTGACTACCAAGTAGAAATTGTCGATGCTACAGGATGTTCTAGTGGATTGACCGACTTTACTATCGATGATAACTCTGTCGATCCTATCGCTGAGTTGAATACTAAAAACCCTGATACCAATTGTGTCTCGCCAGGTACCAACACTGGTAATGGTGACCTCACCGTACAGATCGTAGGTGGGGCAGCAGTAAGCAACTACTCCTTCAGATGGTTTAGAGGTACTGATGTAACTGATACCGATAGCGAAATCACCGGAACAGCATTTACTAACACCAATCAGGGATCTGCTGTAATCACTGGTGGTGATGATGAAACGATCTCTGATCTGTCTCCTGGACAGTACACCGTACTGGTCACTGACAACGATGCTGATGACAACAATGACGGTTGTTTCTCTACTACCACATTCACCATCAATAATGTGCCTGAGGTTCATGAAATTACTGGTATCACTTTAGCTCATGTGGAAGATTGTGGTGGAACTGGTTCTGCTACTATCCAAGATGCTGATGTGACCTCTGGTGATAGAGATGACTATGACTTCACTTGGTATGAAGATGATGCGGTCACTCCTATTGCTACAGCTGCCAATGATTATGAACTTCTTGGACTAGCTGCTGGCACCTACTTTGTAGAGGCTGAACATACGGCCAGCACACCGAACAACGGCTGTATGACTTCTCTGTTCGAACTTGAAATAGAAGATCAAACCGTAGTACCAACACTTAGTCTCACCCTTAATGTAATTGATACAAGTTGTGATACAGATGCCAATGAAGGCAATGGAGCCATTGACTGGTCTATCACTAATGATGATGGTGGTAACTATTCTTACCAATGGTATGCGGGTACTTCTGTAGCCGGTGGTACTATCCTATCCAATGGAGCTTCTATCAATGGTGCCGTAGGCGCTGCAGCTATGGTAGCTTCGGGTACTTTGAGTGGCGTTGACGGTGGTTTCTATACCCTTAGAGTCATTGATGAGCAAAATACTAGTGACAACTGTTTTGTAGATGCTACCTTCGAACTCATCGAAGAGCAACCTACCATCTCTATTGCTACGGATGGAGCTGACTTCACCAACACCCCTAACGACAACTGTTCAGCGGGTGGGTACAACGGAGCGTTCCAAATCTTTGATGTAGCCATCAATGGAGTACCTCAAGGTAATACGACAGGATTTGACTTCACTTTCACTAAAGCTGGTGGTGCTGCCCATGGCGGTACG
The DNA here is from genome assembly GCF_965233835.1 of Reichenbachiella sp. Classification (GTDB taxonomy): domain Bacteria; phylum Bacteroidota; class Bacteroidia; order Cytophagales; family Cyclobacteriaceae; genus Reichenbachiella. Next base: position 2,733,287 of record NZ_OZ247585.1, on the reverse strand, counting down.
CAAGTAGGTACTAATCCTTTAGTTATTGACCTAGAGCCTGGTGACTACCAAGTAGAAATTGTCGATGCTACAGGATGTTCTAGTGGATTGACCGACTTTACTATCGATGATAACTCTGTCGATCCTATCGCTGAGTTGAATACTAAAAACCCTGATACCAATTGTGTCTCGCCAGGTACCAACACTGGTAATGGTGACCTCACCGTACAGATCGTAGGTGGGGCAGCAGTAAGCAACTACTCCTTCAGATGGTTTAGAGGTACTGATGTAACTGATACCGATAGCGAAATCACCGGAACAGCATTTACTAACACCAATCAGGGATCTGCTGTAATCACTGGTGGTGATGATGAAACGATCTCTGATCTGTCTCCTGGACAGTACACCGTACTGGTCACTGACAACGATGCTGATGACAACAATGACGGTTGTTTCTCTACTACCACATTCACCATCAATAATGTGCCTGCAACGCACACCTTGAATGAAGCTAATATTGATGCTGCCATAGTACATGTCACAGATTGTGGTGGAACTAATGGAACCATTACCATAGCTGATGCAGATGTGACGTCAGGGGATGTTGATGATTATAATTTTACATGGTATTCTGATGGACCTTTGACTGATATGGGGGTTGCAGCTAATACTACGATGATTAACACATTAAGTCCAGGCACCTACTACATCAAAGCAACACATATTGCTACAGGATGTAACACAGGTCAAATAGCTTTTGAAATTGAAGATCAGGCTGAACCTGCTACATTAACTTTGATGGAAAACATCACGGACTCAAGTTGTGACCCTGATCCTAATGAAGGAAATGGTGCTATTGATTGGAGTATTGGAAATACAGCAGGTGGCGTTACCCCCGCTGGTAGCTACGATTATCAATGGTACGTGGGTGCTACAGCCATTCCAGGTACTAATGAGGTGACTGGAACTGGCATCACAGGTATATCAGGTACGATTGCTGCGGGCTACAGCGGAACTATCACTGGACTAGATGGCGGAACCTATACGCTAAGAGTAACAGATGGCACAACTCCTAACAATACATGTTATGTAGATCAAACCATAACACTCTCAGAAACAATCCCTACTTATGAAGTAACTGCATTCAACAATGGTCCGAATACAAATTGTGTTGGCGGTGGATATAATGGAGAATTTGAGATTACTACCATAAGTGGAGGAGCTCTCGCTGATTTCAACTATACATTCACAAAAAATGATGATCCTGGCTACGTATTCAACAATGTTGCAAACTGGCATGTGAATCAATTAGACCCTGGCAGCTATGAAGTTTACTTCGTCAATACTTCTACTCAATGTGAAGGAAATGTCGTTGACTTTGTGATCGAAGACAATACCACTCAACCAAGTGTAACCTTTACTTTGGATCAAGCGGATGAGTATTGTACCGGAGGAAATGGGCAAATCACTGTTGTGCCTGATGCAACTACTTTGGCGAATGGAGCAACTTACCTATGGACAACGGGAGGTGAAATAACTCAGACCATATCAAATCTTGATCAGGCTACAACTTCTTCCTATGAAGTAACAGTGACTGATCCAGTTACTGGATGTTCAGTTACCGATAGCTATGTACTGCCATTCGAACCAGAAGATATCCTTATAGATGTGAATGCAGATGTAAACATCTCTCCTACTACTATGTGTGCAGCTAATGTAGATGGCTCGATTGAAATTACTGCAATTTCACCTGACACACCTGGAGACTATACCTATACCTGGTATAAAGGCACATACGATGCTGCAGGTCTAGCGGCCTGGACAGGCGGAACTACAGCCAATGAAACTGGACTTGCAGCTGACACCTATTATGTTGAAGCTACCAATGGAAATTCCGATTGTACCTCTCAAGTCTTTGAGTTTATCGTTGAAGATCAAAGCGTGAATCCAGTAGTTGCGTTGGTTGACTTTGAATTACAGAACAATTGTGATCTGACTGTGGGCAATGGCAATGGCTTCCTTTCTGTCACGGCAGATGGTTCTACCAACTTGGCGGATTATAGCTTCGACTGGACTAGTGCCTCTGGTACACCTGGCCCTGGTACAAATCCACTTTATTCTAATTTGGATGCTGGCACCTACACCGTAGAGGTTCAAGATTTAACAACGCTTTGTACTACTTCTGAGACCTACGGAATGATTAATGATACTAACAACCCATTAGTCTTGAGTATTACTACTATTCCAAATGAGAATTGTGTGGATCCAAATGGAGCCTTGGCTATCAACGTGCTTAATTCACTGAACCCAACGGCAGTATTTGAATATTACCTCATAGACGGGACTGATAATTCTCCTACTCCATTTGATCCTGCTGACCAGATGGCAAGCAATTTTGCTGACGATGTGATCGATGGAGACTATACAGTAATGGTAGAAGATACGGATGGTGGATGTTTTTCTGAGCCTACATTTATTACCATAGCGTCTGATAAAGATGATATGCAAATGACTATTGTAGAAGATCATGCATTGACTAAATGTGATTTCCAGAACGTAAGAGCTGATGGACAAGCCACTGTAACTCCTGCTCCTGAAAGCCCATCGAGATATACCATCTACTGGCATGATGGACCTAGCGTTGCAGACGCGGTTCTAGATTCTACCTTGACACTACATGAGTTGATCAATGAGACTTACACAGTAGAGATGATTGATAGACTTACAGGTTGTACGATTTCCGAATCGATTACGATCAACTCGGACATTGAATTGGTACCGACTCCACTTGTTGACTTAATTAGTGACGTGACCAACTGTATCACTCCTAATGGAGCAGTGAGTGCGGCTATAGATTCTACCGGAACAGTTTCTGGTTATACCTTCGAATGGACCGATAATAGCGGAACAACTATTAGTTCTACCTTCGGTGCAGCCGGTTTGGATTTGGGTACTTATTCTGTAAGAGCTACAGACCTGGTCTCAGAATGTGTATCAGAAGCGGCTTCAATCGAAATAGTTGATGCTCGAGTAGATCCGGAATTTACTGTGGAAACTACAGAATCAACATGTTCTGAATTAGAATTCGGCACTAACGATTATGTAGGAAATGGTGAAGCTTCTCTAACGTTCGCATCTTTCGTAACTTCTGGCATAGAAAATCAATACTGGACTGAGGCTAGCGGAGTAGATGATACTACTCCAATAGACCCTACTGATACTGAGAGCATCATTAGTACCAACGAACTAATGAGTGGATTGAACCCAGGAGATTACAAGGTTTTAGTTATAGATGATCAAGACTGTTCATATCAAGCTACTTTCTCTATAGAAACAGATATTGAGATATTTAATGGAGTATCTGACAACGGAGATGGTAAGAATGATTACTTTAGAATCTCTTGTGCAGATAGATTCCCTTCAAATAGTGTGAAAATCTACACAAGATCAGGTACTTTGGTATACCAAACTTCGGGTTATGAAGATGACGCCAGTGGTAATGTATTCACTGGAAAACGAAATACTGGTGTAGGTGGTGGAAGCGATGGTTTGCCTGCGGGAACTTATTTCTATATTTTTGACAAAGGTGAAGGCAATGATGGGGATGTATACCAAGGGTATTTAGAATTGGTCAAATAACAATAAATGAAACTTGTAAAAGGATTTTTAATAGGTGTATTGGTGTGTGTGTGTCAGCTGGTTGTAGCTCAGCAAAGACCTGTATTCTCTACTTACCCCTACAACGGCCTTGCGCTAAATCCAGCTTATGCAGGCAGTTTAAATTTGTTCTCCGCTATTTTGACTAATAGAAACCAATGGGTCAATATTGATGGGGCACCGGTCTATCAGTCACTGACTGCTCATACAACTCTGAGAGAGAAAAATGTAGGTGTAGGACTAAATGTAGTTAGAGATGCAGTTGGTGTCCACGAACAATACAGTGTTTACGGAAGTTTTGCCTATAAAATCAGAATGAACAAAGGAATATTGGCTATGGGACTTCAAGGAGGCTTCGATCAACGAACGTCCAACTTGGATCGTGTTAATGTTCTTACACAAGACGATCCCCTATTCGTATTCTCTAAAACCTTTAATCCCAATTTTGGTATGGGAATATATTTTGCCAATAGAGATTATTTTATTGGAGCTTCTATTCCTTATTTTCTAACTCCTGAGGTCATTGAAGGTTCTGGAGATGGAGCAATTCCCTCGGAAGGAAAGGCCTCTAGATACTATTATATTAATGCTGGTTTTGTCAAGGATATAAGTCGCAATCTTAAGATTAGCCCTTCTGTGCTGGTTCGTTTACAAGACAACTCTCCTGCGGCTTTTGATATTAACTTAAACTTCATTATCAATGAAATTGTGTATGCAGGTGTATCCTATCGCTACCAGGATTCATTTTCGCTGATGACACAGTTGGTATTAAACGAGAACTTTAGGATTGGCTATGCCTATGACATACCATTCGGTAGCCTAGGTACATATACCGCCGGGTCACATGAGATATTCTTAAATTATAGGATTCCACTGAAGTTCAGCAAAAAAGATGGACTCTGTCCTGTATACTTTTAAAAATACTTATCCCGCTTATCGCGGGATTTTTTTGACCGTTCATCAACTCTTTTATTTCTATTTTAGGATTTTCACTAAATTGGTTTTTCATTAATGACTTACCAAAGTGAACAGAAGAAAATTTATTGAAAACAGTGCCTTGGCAGGCTCCGGCATAGCACTAGTCGGTGCAACATCATGTGCCTCCACCGAACAATCCGACCAACAGATTAAAATTGAATCAATTACTGATGGTATTGAATTTATCAATGCTCAAGATAGAACTCAACGTATTGAGCAAGCCTCCAAACTGATGCAACAACATCAATTTGATGCCATTTTTGTTGAATCTGGCACTTCTCTAGAATATTTTACCGGCATCAAATGGTGGCCGAGCGAGCGGCTCACAGGCGTTCTCATTTTTTCTGATGCCACACTGAAATATATTGGTCCGGCATTTGAAAAAGAGCGATTAGAAGAAATGATAACCCTGCCAGGTGATGTGGCTAGTTGGGAAGAACATGAAAATCCATTCCAATTAGTAGCCCAACTTTTCAAGGACAAAAGCGGAGCTACAGCCACTTTGGGTATTGAAGAGAATGTACGTTTCTTTCAGTCAGACGGAATTGCCTCCTTTCTAGGCCAGACTACCATTCTCAATGCAAAACCCATTACTGCTGGATGCAGGGCTGTCAAAACACCTAAAGAGCTGGCTTTAATGAAAAAAGCCAATGAGATTACACTTGAGGCCTATCGCATAGGTTTTTCAAAACTCAAAGAAGGTATATCTCAATACGAACTCAGTGCCATCGTTGCAGAGGCTAGCACAGCCTTAGGAGCTACTGAAGCTGGATGGGCAGGTGCCATGTTTGGCGAGTACACTGCATTCCCGCATGGAAGCAAAACGGCTCAACAGCTAAAAGAAGGCGACCTGGTATTAATCGATGGTGGCTGCAAACTTGGTGGCTACCAGGCTGATATTACAAGAACAACCATATTCGGAAAACCAACACAACGTCAGCAGGACATTTGGAACATTGTAAAAGAAGCGCAAACCGCCGTGTATGAGCAAGCGAAAGCTGGAGTACCGTGTGAACAATTAGACGCAACGGCGAGAGCTATCGTTGATAAACATGGGTTTGGTAATGGATATGAAAACTTCTTTCATCGAGTGGGTCATGGAATAGGTATGGACTTTCATGAATGGGAGTATCTGGTAAAAGGTAACTCCACTCCTATGCAACCTGGTATGTGCTTTTCGAATGAACCCGGCATCTATATTTACGGTGAGTTTGGAGTGAGATTGGAAGACTGTTTTTATATCACCGAAAATGGCTATGAAGCTTTCACCCCACAAAGCCCGTCCATCGAAAACCCAATATAAGGTATCCTTCATAAAACAAAGCTTGGCACTATTTGAACGAATTAATGATTTGTTCAAATAGTGCTCTGTTCATTTCATATTCAGGCAATTAATTGATTAAATTGAAGTTGACAAATATCAACTCAGACTATGAAATTCATTGTTTACTGTACATTCTTCTTATTTCTAATATCCTGTTCGGATTCACTAGAATACAATCCACCTCGACAATTTTCTGATCAGCAAAAAACAATTCTCACTTCTTTCATTCTCTCAAAGGACAGTTCCACAATCGAACTTCCTGAAGGACAATTTAGTTTTGACAAAAGTTTGATCCTTGAAGGTAAAACCAATGTTATTATCAAAGGACAAGGCAAAGACAAGACTATTCTTTCTTTTAAAAATCAGACACAAGGTGCCGAAGGCATTCGCATTGCCAACTGTAAGAACATCACACTACAAGACTTCACCATTGAAGATGCAGCTGGGGACAATATCAAAGTAACAGATACCGAAGGTATCCTATTTGAAGACTTAACGGTTGGCTGGACTGGAAAAGTAGACTCAACCAATGGTGCCTATGGTCTCTACCCTGTGCTATGCAAAAATGTAACAGTCAGAAATTGCATTGTTTTTGGTGCCAGCGACGCGGGTATATATGTAGGGCAATCTGATACAGTGCTTATAGAGGGCAATACTACCTATTGGAATGTCGCAGGAATTGAAAGCGAAAACTCCAAAGAAGTAATCATCAGAAAAAATACTTCTTATGAAAATACCGGGGGCATCCTAGTCTTTGATTTGCCGGGTTTAACTCAATACGGAAGAAACATAGAGGTGTATAACAACAATGTTTATGAAAACAACATGGAGAATTTTGCACCACCAGGAAACATGGTTGGTGTTACCCCTCCTGGCACTGGAATTTTAGTATTGGCAACAAAAGGCGTGCAAATACACGATAATACGATTAGAAACAACAAAACTATTGGTGTAGGAATGGTGAGTTATTCTTTGCTCGAAGCCATGGGCGGGGATGAGAACACTGGAGGCGGTGGTAGTCGAGAAGAGTTAGAGAAACAAAATGAACTTGATATCAACTACGACCCATTCGTAGGTAACATAAAGGTCTACAACAACTCTTATGAGAACAGCTACCTCCTACCCAATTTGAGTAATGACTTTGGAAAGCTTTTTTTGCTTAAGTTCGGTACGGACATTCCTCAAGTGGCCTGGGATGGACTCCAATCACCTGACTATTTTTTAGCAGATGGGAGTATCAATCCTGATTATGCCATCTGTGTCCGAGAGGCTGAAGGGGTCAAATCAGTCAACCTTGATGCCGCCAATGAATTTGAAGGACTTGAAGTGAACCCAGCCATATTCAATTGCAACTAATATGAGAACATTCATTTATGGACTAGTTGTTTTCGCTTTTATTTCATGTCAGCAATCCAGGCAAACCAAAATAGAAATACCTGTGCCTAAAGGCAGTGATCAGACCATTTCTGAACAAGTACAATATGCTTCTTTGGGGTTTACCAAACTTTCTGATTATAATTTCTTCAATGGAAAACTATCTGATCTATCTCCTGCTGAAAATGTATTGCCCTATGATTTAAATACGCCTTTATTCTCAGATTACGCGAAAAAGAAGCGTTTCATTTATCTACCGAAAGGTGAGAAAATAGGTTATCGTGAAAAAGAGGTATTAGATTTCCCAATTGGAACTGTTCTTATCAAAAATTTCTATTACGATACTCGGCAGTTAAATTCCTCTTCAAATAAAATCTTAGAAACCCGTCTCCTCATTCGCAAAACTGATGGTTGGATAGCACTACCTTATATCTGGAATACAGAACAATCAGAAGCCTATCTGGAAATAACAGGAGGAAAGGTTCCAATAGATCTCGTCGAGAAAGACCAACTGAGCTATAATATTCCAGACATGAACCAATGTAAAAGCTGCCATGACAAAGGTGGACAAATGACTCCAATTGGTCCTTCTGTCCGTCAGCTTAACCACATAAACCCATCAGATTCCAGTGGAGTTAATCAGTTGATTCAGATGGCCAATTTGAAATGGATAGAATTACCTAAGGGAGAGCTTCCTAAACTTGCGCAATGGAACGAGGAAACGTCCGGAAGCTTAGATGACCGGGCGCGTGCTTATTTAGATATCAACTGTGCCCATTGCCACAACGATGAAGGGCCTGCAAAGAACAGTGGGTTAAATCTGACCATTCATGAATCTGATCCTTATCGTTTGGGTGTAAACAAAAAACCGGTTGCAGCGGGTCGAGGTTCAGCCAATCTTAAGTATGGTATTGTACCAGGCTATCCCAATGCCTCTATCCTTGTCCATCGAATGCAAACCACCGAACCTGGTACCATGATGCCAGAGCTGGGACGAACAATACCTCACAACGAAGGAATTGCGTTAATCAAGTCATGGATTGAAAAAATGTAACTTATTCTTTATGTGCTATTAACAGTTGTAACCTCTTGATTTCTCGAAGAATAGAGTTTCGCTGCATTTGATTCCAATTCCAAAGTTTGAGCATGGTTGGTACTGACATAGACCCGATCAGTGCCAAACTCCATCGGATCAAAGAATTGGTATTTTCCACCTCCAAAACCTTTAACAAACAAAACACTGACAACCCAATAAAAGATAATGATACCAATACACTTCCAACGGTCCACCACTTCATTTTTCCTTCATACAGTCCAACAATCATTTCAAAAGGAGATTGCTCTCTTAAATCCTCATAAAAGACTGCTTCTTCTTTTGAGAGTGCAGTTTTGATCATTTCATCAATTTCTTCATTCTGATTTTTCATGAATTTTTGGTTTTAAAAGTTTCTTTAATTTTTCGCGAGCGTGAAACAGTCTGGATTTAACAGTTCCCTTTGGAATACCCAGAATTTCAGCTATCGACTCAATAGAATTTGACTCTAGATAATAAAGTATCAATACCAACTTACTATCTGCATTCAACTGCTCCAGTGTTTTTTCCAGAACAACTATGGAGTGTTCATCAAAAGCTGAAGTAGTATCAGAATAAGTTGTAAGGCCAGGGTTATCAGTTTGATCAATTCCATTTAGATACTGTTTTTGGTTTACTCTTTCCTTTTGGTGCTTGCGCACCCAATCAATAGACCTACGATCTACAATAGTTCTTATCCAAGCACTGAACTTATTGACATCTTTTAGCTTGGTAAGATTAACGACCAGCCACTGCCAAACATCCTGCACAATATCTTCGGATTGCTCCCAATCATTGGTCCTGATATAAGATTGGTACAGCAGTTTTTGATGCCATTTTGTTACCAATTGACGAAAAGCTGCCTGATCACCCTGCTGTGCGTTGAGCACCAACCACTCATCCAGTATATTTGATTTTTCGTGCATGGTCAAAAGGAAGTCGTATACTTTATCAAATGGTTCAATCCATTGAAAAATTTTCTTAGCGCTGATTCAATTTATAAAATCTAACATCTCTGAATCATATATTCTCGTATAATCCGCTAAGTTTGCAACCGCAAAAAGTGAAACGCTTGTTGCCGTTCATTGATTTATGGGGTCGACCGGTTTTGACAGTAAGTGTGGATATTGTACTTGCATGTCGGGTGTTGAGTAAGCACGCGTGATCAATTTACTCATATTCTATTTGGCGAATCTAATTACGCCATGGCTGCTTAATTTTTTGCGATAGCGAAAATTATTAATCTTGGCTAAGAGTCAAGACAGACACATCCCTCCAGGCTTTTGTCTTATGAGCAGGATCAAGGGGTGTCACCCAGTAAGACTAGCTTGAGGTGAAGTTGCTAACCGATAGCGAAGCTAAAGTAACTGGTAGGAAAAGTGGGTTGTTGAACGCCAGCTCTCCTACGAGATTATAAGTTTCAACTATGCATGTAGACGGTCCAATATGACCTTATCTGGACGAGGGTTCGATTCCCTCCGACTCCACAAAAAAAGGCTATGGAACTCCATAGCCTTTTTTATTTAGTTCAACTCTTATGTTACATCGGACTATCACCCAATGTATGAGTTCTTCCTTTATTTTTTTCTTGTAAGTAGGCCATCAAGGGATCGAAATACTTGAGCATAGCCTTGGCACTGATTTCCTCCCCAGTGTTTTCTTTCATTAACTTTCTCCAGTCTTCGGTAGCACCCTTGGACAAGATGTTTTGCAAGAATGCACCAGCTTCTTTCGAACCATAGTAGTTTGTGGCACGAGGGTCTTGCTTCAGAATATTTTCGGCAATGTGATTATGCAGTTGAAACAAAATCACGGTAGACAAACTATAGTCATAATACTGTGCTGGGTCGTTGTTGATATGCGTCTTGGACGCTGCATCACAATATTCCTCTCCTCTATCTGACGGAGGCACAATCCCTTGATACTTTTTCTTCAATTCCCACCATTTTTGATTGTACTGATCGATAGATAGTGACTCTGCATACAAGCTATTCTCAAACTGCGTCATCACTCCAGAGCCCCATGGCATAACAACAACCATATCCAGCGCTTCTTTGAGCAAAGTTTGCATTTCATCTGTTTTCACACCTTTTTCTATTAAGCCAAGTCCTTCCAAAAATGGCTTCTGCGTAGCAGCTAGTCCCATTTGAGAACCCACACCTTCATGGAAGGCTCTATTAGCCCCTCCTCTCAACAATGGAGGCACATTTGGATTGGTGTATTCCATATAGTAATAGATATGCCCCAACTCATGATGAGTGGTTTCATACCATCTGGAATTCGGTGTCACACTCATCAAACTTCTTACATCCTGCTGCAAATCCATGTGCCAGGCTGAAGCATGATTGTTCTTTTTGTAATCCACGCCTTCAGGTAAAGGATACAAACTAGATTTGTCATAAAAACTCTGAGGTAAAGGCTCAAACCCCATACTCACATAAAATTGTTCGGCCTGCTTCACCAACCATTCTGAACCTTTCTCTTCTAATATCGCATCAAGATCAATGCCTTCCACTTCTACCATCGATGACCAGCTTTGTCCCCATCTATTCGGGAGCCAATGGGCAGGAAGCATTTCTGGAACGTCTTGTCCATATTTAGCGGCTAATTCATGTCTGGCATAAGTGTGCAATTCCCTGTATAACGGCCAAATGTCTTGTATCAATTTTTCACACAATACGAGCATCTCTTCTCTACTCATTCCATAGTCAGACACCTGATAGGTAAAGTAATCCTGATAATTCAAGGCTTGTACGGTTTGATTTCTCAGGCTCACCAAATTGGCCAATCCATCTTTTAAATCTACACCTACTTCTTTACTGGTCTCCCATGCTTTTAATCTTTGATCAAGATCATCGCTTGACTTTAGTATTTCATCAAGCTCATTCGTGGTGACAGACTTTCCATCAATTTGAAAATCAAATCCAAATAGGGCTGCATTTTGCGCTGCATCTGCTTTGATTTTTTCTTCCACCAAATCAGATACCGTTCCAGGGTTGGAGGCCGCTTCATATAAAATGGCTTCAAGCTGTTTAACTTGAATATCGCTGAGACCTTTTTTATTCTGAAGGAATTTGGTTGCGTTTCCAATATTTTCTGCACTACCAGTAAAAGCAGCATAGGCACCACCAGCTTGAGACACATTATACGCGGCCAACGTATCTCCCTCTACTATCTTGGTGTTTGCCTTCCATTCCGCTTCGCTGTACTCAGCATACAGTTTTAAATATTGATTTGTATAAGAATTGAGAAACTGATCTACTTCTGAGATGCTGTTGTCCGTTTTGCTACTACAGCCAACAGCGACTATAAGTAGAAAGAAAGCTAGTTTTTTCATGGGTTATTAGTTTTATGAGCGACTAAAATAGGGAAGTGATGATCAAGTTCCTAAAAACACATGACATTCAGATTTAACTACTTATCGATTTCCACAAAACCATTTCACTGTCTCCTTCAAACCAGCCTGAAAGTTGAATTGTGGATCATAACCTAATAATGCTTTTGCTTTGTCAATACTGGCTAAAGAATGAGGTATATCCCCTTGTCGCTCTGGTCCATGGATAATCTCAATATTATTGATTTCAGCATCAAACTCACTCAAGTATTTCTGAAGCCAATTCGTTAAATCGTTTAAGGTGTTTCGTTCCCCATAAGCCGTATTATAGACTTGATTCAATGCTGCCTCCTCAGTCGTGCTTAGCGCCAAAAGATTCATTTGAATCACATTGTCAATGTACGTAAAGTCTCTAGAGTATGAACCGTCTCCATTAACAACAGGCGACTCATGATTTATAAGAGTTTTAATAAACTTTGGTATTACGGCGGCGTATCCACCATCAGGATCCTGTTTCCGGCCAAACACATTGAAATACCTCAATCCAATCGTATTCAAACCATAAGTTTTATAAAATATTTCAGCATACAGCTCATTCACATATTTTGTAATCGCATAGGGAGATAGTGGTTTCCCTATGTTTTCCTCAACTTTGGGCAACTTTTCAGAATCACCATAAGTGGAAGAACTCGCTGCATATATGAATCTACCCACCTTGGCTTCTTTACAGGCAACCAGCATATTTAAAAAACCAGAGATGTTTACTTCATTGGTGGTTACTGGATCATTGATAGAGCGAGGAACTGAACCTAAAGCAGCTTGATGCAAAACAAAATCAACACCTACAACCGCTGCATGACAGGCGCCCAAGTCTCTGATATCTCCTTCTATCAAAGTAAATCCGGCATCCTGAATAAGGGGTTCTACATTCTCCTTTTTCCCAGTAGAAAAATTATCCAGACAAACGACCTGATTATCTAATTCCAACAATTTTTCACAGAGGTTTGAGCCAATAAAACCTGCTCCTCCCGTTACCAATATTTTCTTGCCACTTACTAAATCCATAGTCGCAAATTAAAAGGAATATTATCAGATAGACAGAATTTAATAACAGACTAGGCATATACATAATTCTGGTGTTGATCGAAAAAAATTGAAGTATTGATTAAAAATCACTGACTTAGCAAAAGAATAGTTTTTGTTTTCAATATTTATCAAAACAAATGAGGGTAAACTATTGAATCGTTGTTTATTAATTATCCTGCTCAATACATAATAATGGTATCATTATTGAGTTTTATAAATGTGTTATGAATAGGTCTCATTGGAGGCCAGCAATTTGTGTCGATCGGTGGGTCGGCCTTTGAAATAAAAAATGTTAAGCAGATGAAAAAACTAGTAGCCATACTATTGGTCAGCGCTCTAGGAGCCACAGCGACCGCTCAGAAAATCAATTCCTACACTCAGCATAAAATCAATCAAGGGGTTAGTATTGACGTAAAAAAAATCAAACGTGTAGAGAAATACGGATGGGATAATTTTGAGGTGACCTATCGATTGAAGAACAGCACAGAATTTGACTTATTTAAAGTCGACCTCACGTTATATCTGGTAGATAAAAATGACCGTCAGGTGGGTGTTGTAGAAGTTCATGATTTTAAAGTGCCAAAAAATTCGGATGCAGAATATCACTATGTAGATCTGCATTCTCCTTATGTCAATGAAAAATTTGACAAGATAGTAGTGGTAAAAAACAACTTGGAGGTAATGATAGATACCCCTGAAGCAGTAAGTATTGCCAAAATCAACTGCGAACCTGCATTCAGCATGAAGTAGTAAAGAAAATTAAACAGGTAATAAAGAGGGTGACTCATTGAGTTGCCCTCTTTTTGTTTTATGATGGTGGTAATTCAAAGACAATAGCGAACTTTACATCCAAGATGACATCCGAAATTCAAACACTACTAATCACTCCCCCATTTACACAACTCAACACCCCCTATCCTGCTACCGCCTATCTCAAAGGCTATTTAAATACGATCGATGTTCAATCTGCACAAGTCGATCTGGGAATTGAGGTTATTCTAACTTTGTTCACAAAAAATGGCCTTGCTCGACTTTTCAAAACAATTTCTAATGTTAAAGGGCCTCTTGAAGCCAATGAACAAAGAATATTTTCTTTGCAGGAAGAATACCTGGCCACGGTCGAGCCCGTCATATCTTTTCTACAGAACAAAAACCCAACGCTCGCCTACTCCATAGCTGAAAGAGACTATTTGCCAGAAGCTTCAAGATTTGAGCAATTAGATGATCTGGACTGGGCCTTTGGTAACCTGGGCATTCAAGACAAGGCAAGACATTTGGCCACATTATACCTTGAAGACTTGGCTGATCTAATAAAAAACACGATTGACCCATTCTTTGGATTTAGTCGGTATGCTGAACGCCTGAGTCTCTCTGCTGAGTCATTTGACCCACTCTACGAGTCTTTGAGTAGCGAACCATCATTTACGGATGAAATACTATTCGAGTGCCTCAAACAAAAGCTTGAAGATCAGTCCCCTGACTTAGTCTGTTTGTCAGTTCCATTTCCCGGAAATCTTTATGGCGCATTAAGGTGTGGGCAATACATTAAATCTCACTTTCCGTGTATTAAAATTGCTATGGGCGGCGGATACCCCAATACTGAATTGAGATCTTTGAAAGATGTCCGTCTCTTTGAATTTATCGACTATATCACCTTAGACGATGGTGAAAAGCCTATTCAAGTTTTGCTAGATCATCTGATGGACAAGTCAGAGGTCTCAACACTAAAGAGAACACTCCTATTAAGTGCTGGTCAGGTCAAATACATTAATGGCTCTAAAGCGCGTGACGTGCCTTTCAGTGAAACTGGAACACCTGACTATGATGGACTACCACTTGACCAGTATCTATCTGTAATAGAAATCACCAACCCCATGCATCGCTTGTGGAGTGATGGCCGGTGGAACAAACTCACCATGGCGCACGGTTGCTATTGGAAAAAATGCACCTTTTGTGACATCTCTTTAGATTATATCAAAAACTATGAACCGGTAAGTGCCTCTATCCTATGTGATCGTATGGCAGAGCAGATAAAACAAACAGGTGAGACTGGATTTCATTTTGTAGATGAGGCCGCACCACCTGCGCTCATGAGAGAAGTGGCTATTGAAATCCTTCGAAGGAAAATGAAGGTTACCTGGTGGACTAACATAAGGTTTGAAAAGAGATTTACTCCAGACTTGTGTAGACTATTAAAAGCCTCGGGCTGCATTGCGGTTTCAGGTGGGTTGGAAGTAGCTTCGGATCGATTATTAGAAATGATTCAAAAAGGTGTGACCGTTGAACAAGTGGCTCAGGTAACAGAAAATTTCACGGCCAGCGGCATCATGGTACATGCCTATTTGATGTATGGATTCCCCACACAAACGGAACAGGAAACGATCGATTCTCTTGAAATGGTGCGTCAGCTGTTTCAGTTGGGAGTTATTCAATCAGGATTTTGGCATCAATTTGCTATGACTGCACATAGTCCGGTAGGCATGAACCCTGAGACTTTTGGTGCGAAATCACTTTTGGCAGAGGCTGGCAATTTTGCGCACAACGACATCCCTCATGAAGATACACTAGGTACTGCGCATGCCATGTTTAGTGAGGGGCTTAGAAAATCTCTGTTCAATTACATGCATGGTACCTGTTTTGATTTTCCATTGCAAGATTGGTTTGATTTTGAAATTCCAGAAACAACCATATCTCCATTTGAAATTGAAATGGCCGTACAAAACAATCCTGGAACTCCAGTTACGGATAGTAGTAAACTACTCTGGGTTTTGCCCTTCCCCCAGATTTCTTTCTATTCTAAAAAGCAAAAAGGAAGATCACAGGAAAAGTGCAAATTTCTAATTCACACCAATCAAACTACAGAAACTGCAATCTTCAATAAATCTCAAGGTAAAATTCTTGAAGAGCTGTTTTCTAGTTTAGCTTTAAACACTGGTGGCCCTATCACACTTACAAAATTTCGTGAATCATTCGAAGCTAACAGGTCAGAAAAATTTGATGTGTTAACCAAATCCCAAGGCTGGCACGTGCTGCGAAAAACAGGACTTTTAATTACTTAATCAACCTGTATGAGATTAGGTATTGAGACAACAAAGGTACTTCCTACTCCTTCTTTTGAATCAACCTTGATATCTCCTTCCAATTTAGTCACAGCTTCTTTTACTATAAACAATCCTAGCCCCGTTCCAGTCGCGTAGTTGGTTGCTCGGTAAAACATATTGAACACCCTACTTAGATATCCCTTCTCTATTCCAATACCATTATCTTCTATTACCACTACCAGTTTCTCCTCATCAATATCCACAACGATATTTATAAAACCTTCTTGATCCTTCTTAGAATATTTAATCGCGTTGGACAAAAGATTATTAAATATGACCTGTAGGTTATGTTTATCATTTACAAATTCTGAAGTAGCATCTATTTTGATTGTCTTTTCTACATGATCATAGTTCTCCATAAACTGCATACCCTTCAGAATACTGTTGATCATCTCCTCCACTGAAATCGCATCCTTCGTCAACCCTAACTTGGCCACCTTCCTGTAGGTGATGATATCCAATATGATGCTATCTAATTGTTTGAGCTGCCCCTTCATTATCCCCAAAAGTTCTCGCTGCTCCTCATCCTTCACCCTGACATCCAGTAAACTTTCTAATCCCAGCAGAGAGGCAATGGGCGCCCGCAGATCGTGAGAGGTTCTGTACACCAACTGATCCATCTCGGAATTAGTTTTTATGAGATTCTGGCTCATTTCTTTGAGTATCGTGATATTAGTGATGACCCCATCAATCAACTGCTCTTCACCGTCCAAGGTCAAAGTACAATCCAATAAGCCCCAGAACGTTGTTCCATCAGTTCGCTTAAAGTGCACTTCTTTATTTTCTACAGAACCTTGTTGCAAAATTTCATTATAAATCTTGAGATGCATGTGCTTAAAAACATGAAAATCTTGGAGATCGACCAGTTTCTCTCCGGGAGGCTCAACCCCAAACAAATCCAACAAAGCACTATTAGAATACAAAAAGCCACGACTCACACTATATCTGAAAATCCCGTCCTTTATGTTTTCATTGATGGTTTGAATGAGCCGTTCGCGTTCTTCCAACTTCATTGAAACCATCTTTTCATCCGTGATATCTCGGATAAAAGCAGTGACTCCTAGTATCTCGCCATCGATAGAATATAATGGGGAATAAAACTTATCCAGGTAGCTGATGGAGCCATCTTTTTTGTTCTTATATTTTTCCAAAATGGCAAAATCAGAACCTTTCAATGCCATTTCAAAACTCATCTGATACTCTTCCCTTTCTGCCTTATCATCAACAAAATCCAGCACATTCATACCAATTTCTATATCAACCCCAAAATCATCTTTAATGATCCTTGCATGATTTTTATTGAATGATCTATAACAGAAATCATTATCTATAGAGTAGGCCATTAAATCTTTAGGGCTTTCTAGAATCTGATTGAGGTATTGCTCCTTTTCACTGACATCCTTTAGGTTTCTCAACTCAGAAATTTTCAATGCAGCAATACCGGCTATGGCTTCAAGAAAATCTTTGTGTTTGATATTATAAAAACCAAATTCTGGGGACTCACTGTCAATCACTCCAATCACTTTACCTTGAAATAGAATCGGTACGCTAATTTCGCTCAGCGCCACATAGGCATCTTCTACATAATCCTTATTCTTCGTCAAGTCATCTACCAATATAGTTTTCTTCAGTTTGGCACATTTCCCAACTATTCCCTCTCCGATTTTCAGGCAAATTGGAGATAATATGACTCCCTCCTTTCCTTTTGCTCCATAAGCGGCTTTTTGCGCAAGTCTTTGGTCGCTTTCATTGTAGATATAAATTACACAATCAGTCAGGGACAACAACCTGGCACATTCCTCAGCAAGTTCCCAAAGAATGGCTTGCTCACTGTTCAGTTTAGAAATGGATAAAGTGAGTTGCTGAATATTTTGATAGTGCTTCACACCACGCGCTAACAAATTGGCACTTACATACTTTTCTCCTATAGGGGTAATGAGTGCACTGACCCCAATCAATTTTCCCTTGTTATCGAAAATGGGAGACTTTGAAGTCCGAGTTTGATCAATTTTATATGACGATTTGCTCCTAAAATCATAAAAATTCTCCTGAGGTTGCTCAGTGGATAATACTTTTTGATCTTCAGTCCCCAGCAATTCAAAATCCTTATAATCAGAAGCATTATCGGACAATGTGCTGCCGAGCAAAGTATCTTGTTCTACATTGAATAGATTGAGCATGGCTTGATTGGCGTAGGTAACTATACCTTCCTTATCAGTCAAATAAATCGCGTCAGACATAGCATCCATAGCGAATCTATAGGCTAAATGTTCATTCAACTTATCTTCAGCTTTTTGCTTTAAATCCTTCTTTTTAATGACAATAAAGTTTGGGTGAAATGTTGAAACAAATGCCTAAAATCAGTAGCGTTCTATGATTTTGAGAATATCAAAAATATGCTTGTCTAACTCATGAAAATCTTTAACAGACAGTTTTTTAACGTCCTCTTCTGATAAGTCACGCATAGCCATAACCAAGGAGTCAATTTTATGTTTGATTACTTCAAACTTCTCCTTTTTTTCTTCTGAATCTGGCATTCCAATGAATTTAGGTCAATACAACAAATAAAGAGCTGGGATACAGGAGGATGGTAATAAACCAAAACCCGGCTTCACCGGGTTTTGGGCTGAGTTAGCATTTTTAAAGATGGATTAAATCTCGCTTACTATGCCGTGCCAACCGTTCAACGACGGCTTCGGACATTTAAGTTAATCAATCTTAGAGACAAGAACAATCGGTAAATCAATTATATGTCGGTTAGTCAAGTAAATGTATAGTACTCCCATGTTTGACCATCCGATATTGGCCTTCTATATATTTCAGTTGGTAAAGACAAAGGTTTGCATGCTCAAACACGTCCATTTTTTCTAGTGGGTAGTTCATCAACCAACACACCAACATACGCATGGCGCGCCCATGCGTAGCAATCAAAATGTTTTCTTCTGAATCCTTGGTAGAAATGTATTCCATAGCGGCCCTCTGTCTTTTTACTACATCCAAGGGAGTTTCACCTCCACCCACGGCAATGTCAAGCTTTCCGTCAGCCCAAGCGGCAATCGTATCCAAGTAAATTTTATGCATCTCAGGGTCATAGGCCTGCCCCTCATGCTTACCCCAACTTATTTCGTCTAATCCGTCAAGTGATTCATATGGAATACCCAGATCAATAAATTGTTGAACCGATTCTTTGGTTCGTTTCAATGCTGAGACGTAAATTTTATCGAAAGGCACTTGCTTATAATATTCGTAAAATCCCTGAGCCTGTTTTCTTCCTGTAGCATTAATAGATGAATCAATGCCCCGGCCCTGCACTTTGTTTTCAAGATTGAAATCCGTCTGTCCATGCCGGATGATGTATATATTTTTGGTTTTCAAGCGAATTGTCTTTTTGTTTGTATCAGGTGAATATAACCCACTAATAGAAAGAAAATATGTTCCTCCCCTCGTTTACCCTCGAAGGTATCAATGCCTTCTCAAAAAACACAATGACAGACCACATTGGTATAGCATTCACCGAAATCGGAGAGAATTATGTAAAAGCAACCATGCCGGTAGATAGTCGAACGGTTCAACCTCTTAGAATGCTTCACGGAGGGGCTTCTGTAGTCTTAGCTGAAACGCTAGGGAGCATAGCTGCTACCATGACAGTAGACCCTAATGAAAAATACTGCGTAGGGCTCGACATAAACGCCAACCATATTAAATCCGTAAAAGAAGGGCTGGTGGAAGGCACCGCTCGTCCACTGCATGTTGGAAAAAAAACACAGGTGTGGGAAATTAAAATCACCAATGAAGAAAATCAACTCGTATGCGTGAGCAGAATAACTATGGCTGTGATTGATAAGAAATAATGGAAGCAAGCAAACAATCTACTCAAACCACGCCTACTACTGCATTCTACGAAAAGCTACAAAGTTTTTTTAGTACAGGTATTAAGATGGATCTACCGTTTGCCATTTGGAGAAACCCAAGAGAGACGATTATCCACTCTACTTTGCAGCTTGATCAGGACAACGATGTACCAGAAGAAATTGAGAACTCGCCTACTGGTTTTATGGTAAGCCCTTTTGAATCTTCTGACAATCATGACTCTCAATTCATTAAGTCTGATGTGCTGCTTGATAGTGACCTTAATGAGATATTGTTGAGCCCAGGTTTTAAAGACAAAGAAGGTAGATTTGAGAATTTCGTTCAGCAGTTCTCGTTGGTTCATGAAGATAATTCCTTCGACTATAGAGATTTTTTAGATACACCAGCTTCATTCAAGACATCCAAAGAATCCTTTCTCGAATTAGTCCAGAAATGCAAAGACTCAATCAATGAAGGGTACTATCAAAAAATTGTTCCATCCAGAAGAGAAAAATTCAGAACTGAAAAGAATTTTCATCCTGTCAAAGAATTGGCCAAGCTCTGTGAAGCATATGAAAATGCTTTTGTTTCACTAGTATATTTACCCAATCAGGGTCTTTGGCTAGGTGCGACGCCTGAACTTTTGATCTCGGTTGACGAAGAACAAAATTTTGAAACCATATCACTAGCAGGTACCCAAGAAATCAGACCGGGTTTCGAATTAGCTCAGGTCAGCTGGACACAAAAAGAAATTGAAGAACAAGCACTGGTAAGTAGATATATCGTGAATTGCTTCAAGAAAATAAGACTTCGTGAATTTGACGAATATGGTCCAAAAACAGTTAAAGCGGGAAACCTTATACACCTAAAGACTTCTTTCAAAGTGAATATGAGGGAGGTAAACTTTCCTCAATTGGGAACTGTGATGCTGAACTTATTACACCCCACTTCTGCGGTATGTGGGATGCCTATGATACCCGCCGCCAAGTTTCTACAAGAAAATGAAGCATATGATAGGGAATATTACAGTGGATATCTTGGTCCTGTCAACTATGATGGTCGAACTTCCCTTTATGTGAACCTAAGGTGTTCAAAAATTTATAAAAACGATCTCATTTTGTTTGCAGGTGCT
The DNA here is from genome assembly GCF_965233835.1 of Reichenbachiella sp. Lineage (GTDB taxonomy): Bacteria > Bacteroidota > Bacteroidia > Cytophagales > Cyclobacteriaceae > Reichenbachiella. The sequence continues at coordinate 2,712,401 of NZ_OZ247585.1, read as the reverse complement.
GGAGTTACTGAAGACAGTGATCCTGAAAAAGAATGGACCGAAACAGAAATTAAGTTTCAAACGCTGCTAAATGTTATTCAAGCCTAAAGCATGAATCTTCAACCCGTCTTTGACTTAGTACAGATTTGTCATTTGAAAGGAATCAAGCAAGCTGTCATTTCTCCGGGCTCAAGAAATGCGGCCTTAACTATTGCCTTTGCCAGACACCCCGAGATCAAATGTCTTAGTGTCCCTGATGAACGATCAGCGGCCTTCATTGCGCTAGGTATGAGCCTTAAAACTAACCTACCAACCGTCTTAATATGCACATCTGGTTCTGCAGCGCTCAACTACGCTCCAGCGGTCGCTGAAGCCTTCTTCAATCAAGTGCCTTTGTTGATTCTTTCAGCAGATCGTCCGCCCGAATGGATTGGACAACGGGACGGACAAACCATTTATCAACAGCAGCTATTTGGCAAGCACGTCAAAGAATCTTTTGTCTTTCCATCATTAGAGAATGATGAGAAAAGCGCCCAGCTAGGGTCTAGGATAATTAACGAGGCCATCAATGCCTGTCTCAATGTTGAAATGGGACCAGTCCACATTAATATTCCTTTTAGAGAGCCATTTTATCCTACCTCGGATCAGACCTATACATTCTCTAAGCAATTGCCTGTTTTTGAACCTGACCAGTCAACCACTGAAAATTGGAGAAAAGAATTGGAAGAAATTTCAGGCTTCAGCCGCATTCTTATTGTCATGGGCCAATCAGCAAGAGATGAAAAGCTTCAAGATTTGGTCTCCTCAATATCGGAAGAGTACGGCATTCCTGTTGTCGCTGACATTATTTCCAATGTTCATCAATTAGAGGGGGGCATTACCAGTCAAGATGTATTTCTAAAAGGCTCAAAAAACAAAGACCTTCAACCAGACCTGTTAATTACTCTGGGTATGTCAGTGATTAGTAAAAATCTGAAACTTTACTTACGCGAATGCAAACCAAAAGCACACTGGCATGCTCGCAAGGAGGCTCAAGCACCAGACACCTACCTTTCTTTATCTAAGCATTTTTCTGTTACAGAAATTGAGTTCTTGAATGAACTAATAAAAACACTAGCTGCCAGCAATACACAAAGTGAGTTTAAAAGCGCTTGGCAAGGAGCAGATACCACCACCACAAAACATATCAGGCAATTCAATTCAGATGAATTTTCAGATTTTAATTGCTACAAAAAAGTGTTAGACACCATCCCGTCTGGATCTGACCTTCATTTGGCTAATAGCATGGCAGTGAGATATGCTAATGTGATTGGTTTGAATAAAAATAAGAGCATTGAAGTGTACTGCAATAGAGGCACAAGCGGCATTGATGGCTCAAACAGCACTGCCGTGGGAACAGCTGTAATGACGAATAGACCAACGTTCCTACTCACAGGAGATATGGCTTTTCTTTATGATAGGAATGCCTTTTGGCACAATCATTTACCAGACAATTTGAGTATTGTGGTATTCAATAATCATGGCGGAGGTATTTTCCGAATGATAGATGGACCTTCCAAGCAACCAGAACTCGAAGAGTTTTTTGAAACACGTCAACAAAAAGATGCTAGTCATGTGGCCAATGAATTTGGATTTGAATACTTTGCTTGCCAAACGACTAAAGAATTGGAACAAAACCTTACCTCTTTCGTCAGTACAGGGAAACGAAAAATTCTGGAAATATTCACTAACGCTGAAGAAAGCAAGAGTGCCTATAAAGAATTGTTCAGGACCATTTTAAATAAATAATGTTAACATGAGATTAACTAATTGGCTCGTCATTTTATTTCTTTTTCAAACTTGTGCGCCGCCAAAAGTGGTCAAGTTTCTGAATAGCGAATTGGACTATAGCCAATACCATAGTTATCGATTGATTAATTATAAAAGCGACGACAAATCCTTTGCTGCTGAGGGCATGGCTTTTTATGATGAGATTGAAAATGGAATAAAACAAAACATGGCTGCCAAAGGGTACCAAGCTGCTGATCGCCCCGACCTTATTGCGAGATATGAAATAGTATCAACCACAGCCACAGAAACCGACAACAGAAATTATGACCCTTACGGGTATAACTACTACATTCCCCCCACTACCAAAAAGTACACACAGGGGATTGTACTCATAGAACTTCGTGATCGAAAACAAAAGAAGCTCGTTTGGCAGGGTAGCTTAGACCTAAAATACACTATGAAAGGCGAAGCCAAACTCACCTTACTGGAAGCCATAAACAGAATATTTGAGTCTTACCCTTATGAGGCAGGGTCAAATGACAAGCTTATTCCTGAAGAGTAAAAGCCGAGCTTACCTCCAATACATTTCCTTCCTTGTTTCTCAGATACCTTCTACTTCCCAGATATCTGTTTTTATTAAACTCGTCATAATTAGGATTGTTAGGATCTATTGAACTTATTCTCACTCTCTTGGATGCATGAATAAATTCATTATTTCCCAGCCAAATACCTACGTGAGTAGTCTTTTGTTTAGTGGATTCAGTAGCCGGTTTGCCAAAAAACAAAAGATCTCCCTTCTTCAATCCTTCAAAAGTGTTGTTTTCATCCACCACAATTCCGGCGTTAACTTGCTGAGACGCATCTCGTGGAATGATCAATCCATTCATAAAGTAAACCGTTTTGGTAAAACCGCTGCAATCCATGCCTTTTGCGGAAGTTCCTCCCCAGAGATATGGCGAACCCATTAACGAACGTGCGTAGTATTCTATCAATGTTTCAGAAGGCTTCCTATTATCTAACCAAGTTTGAAAATCATTGACATGAGAAGTTGCTATATATCCCCTACGCCCGTCAGGAAATTCTACTGTGGTCACCCCATTTTTTATATTCACTCCCTCCAATACACTACCAAGTACAACATCAGCAACAACAGACGTCAATTTTTCATTTTTAAAGACCTGGCTGAACGATTTAGTAACAATTACTTTATCCCTTTTATGCCAGTTTTCAATTTGAAATTTGGTTTTTAGCTCAACGCCACCATGATCGACCCAAGCAATGTAATCATCAGGGGTTTGAACCAGATACCATTCATCTGTGATTTTTAGTACTTTCAATACTGTACCCAATATGGCTTGGGTAGCCAGTTCAGCAGAGTGCTTAGGTTTGCTTCTCAGATTTGCTACAGAGTTGTTAACCAAAGCATATTTATACTTTAAGGTTGAAGAATCTGGAAGTAGTGAAACCTCATCTTTAATTCGCATTCCTTCTGCTAAAAACTTGTTCATTAAAGTAGCCAGTGCATAGGACTGATCAGTATCTCCTGAGACCTTCACCAATCCATTTTCATCACTAATTTCAATGCTAAATAATGCTACTCTGCTATCAGGCACATATTGGGACTTCAGACTATCCCTAATAGCTATTGCTCTTTCAAGATTAACATTGCTATCTCCTTGCTCACAGGCAAAGCTGAACCATATTATTGATATCAAAATGAAAATGCGATGAGTCATTTTTATACGGATTTTAATAAGACGCTAATCTACAAAATTTATCTATTGAGTAATTATTCAAAAAATAATAAATAGAGGAATCAGATTGCTTTGAAGAGAGTCGATTCTTAGTTTTGCTGCGAACAAAGAAAATCAAATGCAGAAGCCTTCTATACCAAGAGGAACACGAGATTTTGGTCCACTACAGATGGCCAAAAGAAACTATATTTTCAATACCATTAGAGGAGTATATGAGCGCTATGGCTTTGCTCAATTGGAAACTCCAACCATGGAAAACTTATCGGTATTGACTGGCAAGTATGGAGACGAAGGAGATCAGTTACTTTTCAAAGTATTGAATTCTGGAGATTTTCTATCTAAAACCCAATCGGAAGACTACGGATCTGGCAGCAAAATCATGCTGCCTAAAATTTCTGAAAAGGGATTGAGATATGATTTGACCGTGCCATTCGCGCGATATGTTGTGATGCACAGAAATGAAATCTCATTTCCATTCAAAAGATATCAGATACAACCCGTTTGGCGAGCAGACCGGCCACAAAAAGGTAGGTACAGAGAGTTTTATCAATGCGATGCTGATGTAGTCGGCACGGACTCATTGCTTTGCGAGGCAGAAATCATAGCCATGATCAATGAGGTGTTCACCAGCCTGAGACTACCTGATTTCACAATTAAGCTGAATAACAGGAAAATTCTGGTAGGTATTACCGAAGCGATAGGCGCTGAAGGTAAGGAAGCAGAATTCTGTGTGGCTATTGACAAGCTCGATAAAATAGGTCTAGACAAGGTCAACGAGGAATTGCGACAAAAAGGGTTCACTCAAGATAATATCAATTTACTTAAACCCATTTTTGAATTTGAAGGGTCTATAAGCGAGAAGTTAGTTTTCCTAAAAGACTACTTCAACACAAGTGAAATTGGACTGAAGGGTGTGAGCGAAACCGAAGAAATCTTGAATTATCTTCAAGCTTACGATTTAGAAAATGATCATCTGGAACTGGACCTTACTTTGGCTCGAGGACTCTCCTACTACACAGGGACCATTTTTGAAGTAAAAGCCAATGGAGTAAAAATTGGTAGCATTACAGGCGGAGGTCGATATGATAATCTTACGGGCGTCTTTGGGCTTAAAGATGTTTCTGGAGTTGGTATTTCGTTCGGTGTCGACCGAATTTATGATGTACTGGAAGAATTGGATCTCTATCCGGATTCTACATCCACTCAGGTTCAGGTGATGATTGTCAATTTCGGAGAAGAAATGACTGAGAAAGGAATAGCCTTGCTCCAGCGTCTGCGCCAAAATGGAGTTAGAGCAGAAATGTATCCGGACCCTGCGAAAATGAAGAAACAAATGTCATATGCTAATAATCTGAACATTCCTTACGTTGTGATGATAGGTGAAGATGAGATAGCATCTGGAAACTATGCCTTGAAAAATATGGTCGAAGGTGAGCAAGCCGCCTACAAAATCGATGATCTTATTTCTAAAATCAAGAATAGTCACTAGATTGATCATCTTTATACACAATCAAACAGACCTGGTTAATTGCCCTTGAGATATTATCAATATATCCTTCTTTCATTCCTGTGCTTTAGCACTCAGCTATCCATAGCACAACACACCAGCTTATTGGGCAGGTTTGATATTGATTATGTAAAAGGATGTACAGGAATGACCATAAACGTGTCAGTCAATGCGAATGTGCCAGCCTGGACAGACGCTCAGTTTTGGTACGAAGGGTTTGATATCAACGTAACGGGAGATGCCTCTGGGAATTATACCTATACAACTCCTGGGGAGTACTACGTTACCATGCTTGTCTCCAACGGTGATGCCGATACAGGTGGAGAAAAAAAAGATTCAATTCGTGTAGAAGTATTGGAGCCTCAGTTACCCCAATTCACGATTCACAACTGTGCCTCTCATAATGTTCGTGTGGAAGTAGAAGATGATTATTATGACAGTTACTTTGTCGAATTTACAGGTACAGACAATGAAGAAATTGCACCGCTGTCATTCACCTCTGCCTATAACTATGGTGTTCAAGGGAATTATAGAATTGATGTTTCCGGACGTTTTAGTGGTGGAAACAATGCAAGTTGCGGCACAGATAATAAAGCCTTCAATAGTATCAATTCAATTGTCAGTCCAGTACTCACATCAGTAGAAACCACTGATGAGGCCTCTAATGGGGAAATACAATTAGGGTTTACGCTTGGTGATGATATTATTTACAACCTTGAACGCTCAACGGATGGCACGGAAAACTTTGAATTTACAAAATTGGTCACAGGAGCAACTGATGTTGAAACTAACCTCAACACAATGAGTGAATTTTACTGCTACCGCATCAACACCTACGATGCCTGTAATGAACTTAGTTTACTCTCCGATATCATCTGTTCTGTCTATTTTGATGTGGAGGGTACAGAAACAGCCAACACGATTACCTGGCAAACTGATACCGTTGAAGCCATTTCCTATAATATCATTAGAGACGGAGATTTGTTATCCAACATCACCAACTCCTCCATTGTAAGTTATGATGACAGCGAAGTGATTTGTAACAAAGAATACGTATACAATGTACAGCCTATCTTCCAATCGGGTTCATCCGTATCGGTGGACACTGCAGTCATTGCCAACAAATCCGCAGAACTTCCAGCAGTAGGTAATCCCGCTTCCACTGTAAATATTGACAATGATGTAGAGTTAACCTGGGGACCACCCGATACAGGAGAAATTCCATTTAGAAGGTATATTATTGAACGAAACATTAGAGATCGTGCATGGAAATACTATGATGCTTCTGATGACACCACATATATAGATACCGAGGCTAACTTCATAGGAAAACATGCCTACAGGATTCGATATGATGATGATTGTGGTAACCTTGCCACTCCATCGCCGGCTACCGTCCCCATGATCATTGAGCAGGGAGATGTAAGAGGCAAAGAGGTAAACTTCAATTGGAGCAAATACGAGACCTGGGACAATGGTATACGCAATTATACTATTGAGCGAATTGATGAAACTGGTGTGGTTTTGGAAGAATTTGATGTATTGAGCGGACGCGAAAAATCAGTTACTTTTTCACCTAATGATTCTGAAGATAAGTTGATTAGAGTAAGAGCTGAGTCTCTGGATGCAACTCCTCTATTCACCTACTCAAATATTGTCCTTACAGAATTGAGCACCACCATGTTTTTGCCTAATGTATTTACCCCAGATGACGATGGCTTAAATGACCGGTTTGTAGCTAAAGGGCCTAAAGTATTTAACTTTGAAATGGAAGTGTACAGCCGGTGGGGTGTGCTGATATTCTCAACCAATGATAATTTCAATGGGTGGGATGGGAAAATCAATGATAACGATGCACCAGAAGGAACTTACATATACAAAATTTATTATGAAGATGCTGAAGGCAGAAAGTATGACCAATCAGGATCTATGTTACTGATGAGAAAAGGATAGCGATATGTTTGATATGATGAAAATGATGGGCAAAGTGAAGGAGGTTCAAGAGAAAATGAAAGAAGCTCAAGCTGCCCTATCCCAAATTGAAGTTGAAGGCGAATCTGGAGCTGGGCTTGTAAAGGCTACAGTCAACGGCCAAAAGAAAGTGATCAAAGTTGAAATAGATGACTCAATGATCAACACTGCTGATAAAGATATTGTACAAGATTTGATCGTTGCGGCTATTAATAAGGCAATGGAAGAAGCCGATATACTAGCAAAAGAGCACATGCAAAAACAAACACAGGGTATCATGCCGAATATCCCAGGTTTCGATCTAGGTAGTATGTTTAATGGCTAAAACAGCCGTTGTCATATTAAACTTTAATGGTGTTCAATACCTAGAGCAATTCTTAGCATCCGTTACTCAGTATAGTAAAGAAGCTGAAGTTATTGTGGTGGATAATGCCTCGACTGATGATTCTATTTCATTTCTAGAAGAGAATTACCCTAAGCTAAGGGTTATTCAATTTGAGAAAAACCTTGGCTTTACTGGTGGCTATAATGAGGCGTTGGATCAACTAGACAATGAATATTCTGTATTGCTTAATTCCGACATTGAGGTCACCCCAAATTGGATAGAGCCAATAATTGACTATATGGATAAGCATCCTCATGTAGCAGCTTGCCAGCCCAAAATTCTTGATTTCAATCAGAAAAGTAAATTCGAATATGCAGGGGCTGCTGGAGGTTTTTTAGACTTCATGGGTTTTCCCTATTGCCGAGGGCGAGTGTTTGATACCCTAGAAGAAGATCAAGGTCAATATGACCAAATCAAACAATTGGATTGGGCTACAGGGGCATGTATGTTCGTACGAACTGCTGACTTCAAAAGTGCTGGTGGTTTTGATACGGACTTTTTCGCACACATGGAAGAGATAGACCTTTGCTGGCGTATGCGTCTGATGGGCAAATCACTTTTCTGTGTTCCGGAAAGCAAAGTTTACCATGTCGGTGGTGGTACCTTGAACAAACTAAATCCACGAAAGACATACCTCAACTTTCGCAACAACCTCTCATTGCTTTTCAAAAATGAGAACGCCTTTAACTTGTTTTGGAAACTTCCATTGAAATGGGGATTGGATATGGCTGCAGCTTTCAAACTTGGATTAGGACAATCCTGGGGGCATGGGTGGGCAGTGCTTCGGGCACATATTGATTTTTTAAAGTTGTTGCCCAAAAATTTAAAAAAGAGAAGGCAGGTACATTTAAGCCCATCAACATCTATTCGAAACTCACAGTTTCTTTTGCCGTATCAATATTTCATAAAAGGTCGAAAAACTTACCACGACCTCCATCAAAAGTCATAAACGTGTCGGCTGACAATATCAGCATTTTACTCCTTTCTGATACTCATATTGGGTTCGATCATCCCCTGACCAATAAGCCTAGTAAAAAAAGAAGAAGAGGTTTTGATTTCTTAAATAACTTTAAGTTAGTCGTAAACAGAGCGCTAGAGCTCAAAGTCGACTATGTCATTCATTGCGGAGATGTATTTGAAAAGGCTTCAGTACCTACATTTTTGGTAGATCAAACGTATGCCGAATTTTTACGTTTAGCTAACGCGGAAATTCAAATCTTGATCGTTCCAGGAAATCATGAAAGATCAGCTCTCCCGCCTTCTCTATTTTTAAACCATCCAAACATTCACATATTCGATGTTGCTAGAACGTATTCATTCGCTAAGCTCTCGATTTCAGGATTTCCGTACTATAAGGGTGATATCCGTTCTAAATTTCCTTCAATTCGAACTAAACTGGGAAAGAACGTAAGTAAATCAGACTTCAACATCCTGTGCGTTCACCATGCTATAGATGGTGTAAAAGCAGGTCACCATTTTTTTGAATTTAGAAACAGAAAAGACACGCTCAACATCAAGGATCTTCCTGGTGACTTTGATATAGTCCTCTCAGGGCATATTCACAAACATCAAATTTTGGAAGCACCTTCAAAAGCTGGAAAAAACGTTCCGATAATTTATAGCGGTTCTACAGAAAAAACCATGTTTGATGAGATAAACGAAACAAAAGGCTATCACATTTTGAACATTGAGTGCAAAACATTTACCCACGAATTTCTCCCCCTTAGAACCAGACCTATGTATCAAATAGATCTCAGAAATATATCGCTAACTATCGAACAGCTTGCTGAATTTCTGTCCATTAGGATGAAGACATTTGAATCTGATGCTATTGTCCAAATCAACTCAGATGAGAAAGACATACTATATGAGCTATCCAAATTGAAAACCAAAGGATTTTTTAACGATTCAATGAATATTACTCTTTCTGGATTCTCTAGTTTGCATCGAAGGGGGCAAGATTAATTGCCAATGTCATGTAAGTGATGCAGCTCATACTCATCTGGAAAAGGCCCAATTTTCCCCTTTACTGATTTGCTTTTTGATGGCTCGTCAAGGTTATCTGATTTTTTATCCTTTTCTTTCTTAACTGAATGACGTCCAAATAGAAAGTTAACACCGACACGAACATTCAAATTTTGCATATTTCGAACATCGGTAAAACCAATCATATTATCCACAGAAGTATAGAGCTGAACAATTCCCAATCTAGCTCCAAATCCCCCACCAATTGCTATTCCTTGTTTCGGCTTTCTTGAAAGAGAGGCCGAAACAGTTAGCATCCGACCAACATAATGAGTATATCCAAACCCATAAGTCAGACTTAAGTCTCCTAGATCATTTCTGGTCATAACAGTAGCTGTTACGGTTCCTTTCGGAATTACTTTATAGGATCCAGAGACAAACACCCTGGTATTTAGTTTTGTTTTAAACTGCCCGTCTTCAATTACTTGATAGTCAAAAAGTTGCTCCAAAGTATCCTTGAGAACATCACCCGCATTATCTAAATTTCTTAAATCCATACCACCGAAGGTCGCTTCGGACTCTATCAACTCATAGTTTTTCACTCCCTCCTTCCAGGTAATACTACCTATGTCATTTATGGCAAGTGCCACGTTCAACTTCGGGTTTATCTGTAAATCGGCTCCAATATCAAATCCAAATCCATTGTTTCCATTGGACACGAGATAATCTGCATTTTCTATGGCATCTAATCCCGCAGTACGTAACACAGATTGGTTTGTAGTCACACGCACATTATAGTTGTCCTGATCGGTGAGTATATTGACCATCGCATCTTCATCAACTTCCGCCTGAATAAAACCTTGTAAGTATTTGATTTTCATACCTACCCGGAGCTTCTTTCCTCCCATAATAGAAAGCTCATGAGAGTAACCCGCACCGTACTCCCGATAGTAAGATCCGTCTCCGCGCAGGTTATTTTCTGATATTTCCTGCCCCAAGTAATCTCCATTACCTGCTAATAAATATTGCATCAACGTTTTAGGGTAATACAGCCTGCTTTTTACTCGCTCATTAGCAAACAACTGAACCGCTCCTTTACCCACATGAAACCCTACTTGTAACAAAGAAATTGATCCATCAAAAGACAACCGATCCCCGTTGTTTACATTGGACAACAAGTTATCCGGATCAAATTGAACTGAGTCAGAGCCTTCAATCTCAGCGAACAGGTCGCTGTAAGTAAAACTGTTGTTGATATTAGTGCTGACACCCGAAATAAGCGGCAAGGAAACGTAGAAGTCGGCATCAGGAAAAAACACTGGGTTGTAGATATTGTGCTGTGGAGTTAACTCTCCTAAGTGATAAAATGACAAGTCACTTTGAGCATGAACTATAGGAGTCAACCCAACGAATCCAATCAAAAAGCTTAATACAATTGTTTTCATATTCTGGATCATAGCTGTATGGTTACCTCACCCGCGAGTGACAATTCAATGTTTAGTTTATAATCTGAGTAGAGGGTTACATATCGATCCTTTTCATGCTCGAACGTAGAAATATTAGCCGTTGCTAAAATTTTGTGGGCATTGATGAGTGCGTCTATCCCATCAGATGGCAAATCGATTCCGGAAGTTGAGACATGAGGTTCCGTAGTCTTTCCATCGCTGTCAACGGTTGGTGATTCAATACCAGCGGCATTAGGAAGTTCAAATAACACACTTCCCTGCTCATCTATAAAACTAAGATCAATGGAGCCTGTAAAAGGAATTTCGTTTGTTGCTATGATATTAAAAACGATACTCTCTGCGCTTTCTATATCCAGATCATTCAATTCAAAATCAAAGTCAACAGAAAATCCATCCATTTGAAATTGCATAGGAATAGCAATTAGACTTTCTATTTCAACTCTACTATCCGCAAGTAAAAAATTATTCAGTCTGGTGCTAGCAGCTGGATTTGGAATTCCCGAGATTTCAAATTCCATCGAAACTGGTGCAGAATTCAGCAAATCATCAATATTGCTATTTTCATTATTTAGTTCAACTGTATCTATTTTCACCTCTCCCTCTACATCCGGAGAAGAAACAAAACCATCAATTCCAGGAGGGGTCTTTTCCTGAAGTAATACTTCGCTTCCATCACTAGCTATTGCCTTGAGCTGGTCGAATGACAACTCTATATCCATACCGTATGAATTGGTCGTAATTAGGTAAATCCGAGGATCGCCCAACTTTAATCCATCTCCTGAAAAATCATTGAAAGCAGTCATATCAATGGACTGATTTTGCAAGTCAATTGGATCACTTCCAAACTTCCCATAGATCTTGGTGAATTCAGGATTATTGAATGACAGGTCAAAAGTCATTTTCTGTTCGGGCAATATTTCAGTACCCGCTTCGAAAGTAATAGTGCCTTCAACATGAACCTGAAACTCATTTTCATCCGAAGCATTTTTATAAAACTTTGACTTTAAACCATCCAATGGTCTTGAATAGCTATCCGTAACATCTCCACTGACATACTCCAATTGCTCTGAGTTAGTCAAATCTTGATCGGTAGAAACCACCTTGGTACCCTCTATTACCCAGGTATAATCAATATCCCCTTTGAATGTGGAAAGCATTTCAAAATCCAGTGTTCCTGAACTGTAAAATAAAGAATCTATCTCCTCCCCATTGTTGGCTGGAAAGGAAAAAGTAAAGACCTCATCAATGTCAATTTCGTATCCTATTGGAGTAGCTGGTACATTTTCAGCTGGAGCAAATTCCTCCTGATTTGTGACCGAAGTTACTGCTACCAACTCATCATTATCATCATAAACCGTGTTTTCACTAAAATAGAGAGCCATAGTTTGGTCTGCATTGGTAGTGATCTGAACCGACTCATCTTCTATGTCTTCCAAAAGCTCTTGGACAGTATATTCTGAATAGCCCAAATTAAGGGCAAGGTGTGGGGATATTGTACCTGGCTTTACCTTCCCAAGGTCATCAACATGACAGGAAGCAAGCAAAAGGTAGGACAACAGGGTTGCTCCCAAAAAAATCTTTCTCATAGTCTTTAAAAGGTCAAACGCAATATTACCCTACCTCGAATAAAGAACTTATTTTATTTAATTTTAAATTGGTCACTATTGAATTTTTTCGATGAACAGATGCGCTGACTCTATCAAATCATGCAGATACTTGGATTAAACAAAGACACCTGTTGCAATAAATCGGCATTGTATTGGACATTTTAAAGTTGGTATAAAGTCATTTCTATTTCAACTTTTTGTCTTTAGCCTTCTAATTCAGTATTTTAGTTAGAGTAAGTAGTACCTAACTAAGAACTTAATCCATTTTTCAAATTCCATTCTACTTGAGAAAGTGATGAGAATAAGCTTTGGAACATCTATTTCAAAAGTAGAAAAAGAAAAAAAGAGCCACATATTCTGTGGCTCTTTTGCTTTTCTTGATGAGTCCTGATTTACTTTATCCCCTGACAACTCAACGCCCATTCTATGTATTGCTCTTGGTTGTCTTCAAAACTATCAACAGGTGCCATAGCAAAAAACAGGTAATGAATGTCATTGAATTCATTCTTAGCAATCACTCCATAAAACAGCTTTCTCCTACCCTCGTCTCATAAGTATCCCACCAGGCAAATCCGTTGTCACTTGTACCGTCAGGAACTTTCTCCCATTTAGTGGCATCAATACCGCTTTCATTGGCTCCAAAATTGACCAATCCAAAATTGACCAAATTAGCTCTGGTAAAATCTTCGTAAAAAAATGCATAAGCATGAATATTCGTATCGGTCATTTCATTATATCCCTCAATTTTTACATAACCCTTAGGTTCGATTAATCTAAATTCGAAGCCTGAAGGAATGGCCATTTCAAATTTGTAGTCTTTAGTGTTAATGTTTAGGGCATAGAGCGACCATGTAAAACACAAGGAAGAAAATAATAGTAAGAGCTTTTTCATTATGATTTGTTAAGTTGATAATTCTAAAGCCATCAGAAATATTCTAAGGTTCAAAAATGATCTTTCCTTTCACTTTTTTATTTGTAAGTTCATTCATTGCAGAGGCGACTTCATCTAGGGAGTACTTCTTATGGATTTGCGCCTGCACCTTACCTTCTGCCAACCATTTCACAATAGTTTTAAAGTTATCTGAATTCACTTGAGGTTCATTTCTAAAAAAACCTCCCCAAAAGACACCAACTATCGAACAGCCTTTGAGTAATGGTAAATTCAAAGGAATTTTAGGAATGTCTCCCGCAGCAAACCCGACAACCAGATATCTCCCCTTCCAGGCCATGGCTCTCAAAGCAGGCTCGGTAAATCTATCTCCAATAGGATCATATACCACATCAACTCCATGACCTGTTGTCAACTCTTTTGCTTTTGCTTTTAAATCCTCTTCACTGTAATTGATGGTCAAATCTGCTCCTATGGTTTTGCAGTATTGCAGTTTTTCATCTGTACTAGCCGCTGCTATTACTTTCGCTCCCAGTGCCTTACCAATCTGTATAGCCGCAGTACCCACTCCACCAGCAGCACCCAGTACTAATAATGTTTCTCCAGCCTTCAGCTCTGCTCGATTGACCAGAGCATGATATGATGTACCAAAAGTCATCATGGTAGAAGCAGCCTGCTCAAAACTTATACCTTCTGGCAGTGGAAAAACATTCGTCGCCTTTCCAACTACTTCTTCCGCAAATCCACCCCAACCAGTGCCAGCCATCACACGATCTCCAATTTTCAAATGTGTAACACCTTCACCTAGTACCTTAACAACCCCAGCGACTTCTCCTCCAGGAGAAAAGGGCATGTCCGGCTGAAATTGATATTTACCCTCAATGATCAAAGTATCCGGAAAGTTCAATCCACTCGCCTTCACCTCAATGACTACTTCTCCCTTTCCGGGAGTTAATGATTCTATCTCTCTAACCACCAAGTTTTCAGGCGGCCCGTAAGATTCACATAATACTGCTTTCATCACTTTATATGTTTATTCTACTGCTAATACATCTGGCTCCGACAAATAAATTAAGTAACCATCTACATGATCATAACCCATTTGTTCCAGGATATTTTTATACTCACTCACCTGGCGGAGATGACTTTCAGCCCTGGCTCCTGTTTTATAATCTATTACAATTGCCTTATTATCTCGAACAATCACCCGATCAGGCCGCTTCAATTTACCATCAGTGAGCAATATGGAAGACTCATTTTTTACATCCCAATTAGATTCAAACCAACCAGCTATCTGAGGCGTCTCCCAAATTTCTCTCAGTTTTAATTTGATGTCTGTCAATTCCATATCCGAAAGACCAAATTTGATTTGAGCCTTTCCCAAGGCCATTGCAAAATCCTTTTTGGACTGTATCATCGAAAATATCCAATGAATGACCTGCCCATAGTTGATTGATTCAATAACAGATTCCTCCAGAATTCTGGCTTTATGCCTCAATTTGACTCTGCTCTCCGGAACTGATGAATCAACAGGCAACAAAGACTCCTGGTTCAGCAGCTCCTTCTCATAGCTGCTATATTCTGGCAATCTACCTATTTCAATTGGTTCCAAGGCCTCCTCAATCAACGCCCTCTCCTTGGCATAATTAAATAAAATATCGCCTACTTGTGAAATCCCTCTTGAATTGGCATTTATCTGAGAAACGATAAAGAGCGCTTCTTCAGCTCTGGTCAAAGCCACGTATAGCAAATTCAAATTATCCAAATAGATATCTGACTTTTCTAAGTAATAATCTTCGACAAAAACGGTCTTAGACAAATCATTTTTGTATCTGATCGGTACAAAAGGAATCTGCTCCAATACAGATGAACCATTGGTTTCACACCAAAGCAATTGCTCATTGGTCCCAGAATGATCTAGCTTCCATTGACAGTAGGGTACAATGACAACTTTAAACTGTAGTCCTTTAGATTTATGCACAGTCATCAGCCGCATGGCTTCCTGATCGTCAGATACTTGAATAGATCTAGTGTCATGATCTGACCACCAAAGCAAAAAGTCAGTAAGACTGTCTTTTTCATATTTTAGATAATCCAAAATAAGGTCCTGAAAAGCAAGAACATAGGCATGATCTTGCTGATAGTGAAATAGACTAAAATGATCTATCAAGGTCTCAACCATTTGAGACATATTCATCCTCGTCAGTTCATCAACTCTTGAGACTAGCTGCTCTAATGATATCTCAGTGTTTCTTTGATTGGCGTATTGTGTACACGCATATTTCAATTGAGCCAAGGCCAATGATTGTTCGGTATTGGTTACCCATGCCAGACTCTGCAAAATGAGATGGACGGCAGGGTTGTTTTTGATATAGAGGGATTCGTTAGAGATTAGGTCATACTTATATCCATCATCCCCCACCTGCAACTGATATTCCATCAATGCTTGAGAAATTTTTCGCCCCTGAGGATTAGTCCTAACCAATATTGCAATATCATTCAATTGATAATTGGCATCCTGCAATCGTTGAATATACTTTACCAGTTCTCCAACCACAAAGTCATCAGAATCCTCCAATTCTTCATTTTTCTCAAAGAATCGAATGTTGATTAAACCTTCGCCGGACTCATCAAAAAGTTGCTGCGCACTATTTTGATAGGCAGCCTTCATATTCAAATTGGCTTGAATAGCCTCGCCTATATTTGACCCTAAATGGCTCTCTAGCATTTCGGGTGCCTTATTGAAAAGGTCATTATTAAACTCAACAATGTTTTGTTTACTACGGCGATTAGTGCTCAACCCTTCATCTTGTATGTGGTTTTCACCAATGTCTTTTTTGATCTGGTCCAAAAGAATTTTCCAATTACCACCACGCCAACGGTAAATAGATTGTTTGATATCACCTACTACCATAGAAAAGTTGCCAGCACTCAAAGTGTCTTGGATCAGCGGTTTAAAGTTGTTCCATTGCAAACCACTAGTGTCCTGAAATTCGTCAATCAGATAATGCTTATATCTCGTACCTACTTTCTCATAGATGTACGGTGCGTCACTGTCATTTATGATTTCATTGAGGAAAACAGGGAAGTCAGAAATGAGCAATAGGTCATTTTCCTCTCGGTAATTGTTGATTTCTTCAGAGATTCTCGACAACAAGCCAAACGTATAGATGTACTTGATTACTTGCTCGAGCGATTGGTATTCTCTGTTGTGCTTGAAGTAATAATCGATCGCGGCAGATAGCTGATCCGCTAATCCAGCTGCAATAGCATTATCTATAGCAGCCGTCTTGTCAGCTCCCTTGCTGTACCATTTACCCTGTTCCAGGGCATCATACACGCGTTTTCCAGGCTCAGCAAACTCTCCATTAACCACCTTATCCAGATATCCACCCACTCCAGCTGCCTTGTATGTAAAATCATCTCGTGTTAATCCATGTGTCTTCAGGTTAGTTCTTAATTGCTTTCCAATTTCAATTAAGCTATGTTCCAACTCCTCTCTCCTTTTGTTTAGACTCAAAATGAATTCTCCTATAAAATCAGGTTTGTTCAATTGAGCAAACACCTTGTGCTTATTTTGGACTAAAAACTCGTTGAAGAGCTCATTAGATAAGCTTTTGATATCATTTCGGGTATCCCAAGACTTACCCTGATTGATTTGGTAAATCGCAAAATCTGTGAGCCATCGAATCAGTTGCGGATCGTCTACCATTTCCAGAAGCATTTTATCAATTACTTCTGAAATGACCTTGGGTTGATCCAGCTCAATTTTGAAACCAGTTTGAATACCAATTTCACGGGCAAATGATCTAACGATCTTTTGAAAAAAAGCATCAATAGTAGTTACCGCAAAAAAGGAGTAATTATGAAGGATGCTTCGAAGCAAAGCATCCGATCTTTCTGCCAATTGACGTTCATTGACATTTAATTCTTTCATCAAATCTGAAGACATCGCATGCTGTCCCTTGGCAAGCTGCTCGAGTGTTTCGAGAATTCGCGACTTCATCTCTTCAGTCGCTTTGTTGGTAAAAGTCACCGCCAGCACAGTCTTGAAATAATCCGGATACTTCAAGGCCAGACGGATATAATTGTAGGTCAGAATATAAGTTTTACCTGATCCGGCAGAAGCTCGATATATGCTGAAGTTTTTGATAGGGTATGTAAGTTAATACCCATCTAAGAAAGGGTATAACCATCTTCAAAACAAAAAAGGTGAAGAAATTATTCTTCGCCTTTTAAATTAATTTCATGATGATTAATACTCAGATTCTTCATCTTCTTTTTTCGTTTCCTGCGCCTTCACCAAATCCCCCTCTTCCAGCTTCTTAGAAACAGCTAAATAAGGACCAACAATCACCTGATCAGCTTCTGAAACACCTTCTACAATTTCAATATTATCAAAATCGCTAATTCCAGTTTTCACCACTCTTAGTTCAGCCTTACCCTCTACATTCACAAAGACCACTTCTTTTAACTCATCGTCACGATTTCTTTTCTTAGATCCATCTTTCTCCTCATTCCCTTCGTCCTCATCCTTTGGAATCCGGGTGGTTACAGCTCCAAGCGGGACTGACAGAATACCTCTTTTTGTATTGGTAATAATATCCACACTGGCAGTCATGCCGGGACGGAATGGCACTTTATTGTTGGATAACAAGTCCTTGTAAGAACTATTCAATATTCTAATTTTCACTTCGAATTCTGTGACAGCGTCAGCTGATGCTTTTGCATTGGCTGTATTAGCTATCGCAGTTACTCTTCCTTTAAACTTCTTATCCAAGTAAGAATAAGCATCTACGTCAATCTCCACTTCGTTACCCAATGCTACTCTCACGATGTCATTTTCATTTACATCTACACGCACCTCCATGTTACCTAGATCGGCAATGCGCATCATCTCCGTACCTGCCATTTGAGAAGTACCTACCACACGTTCACCTTTTTCTACATCCAACTTAGATACAATGCCTCCCATAGGTGCAGTGATTGTAGTAAACATCAGGTTTTCATTCGCTTCTTTTACTGTAGCCAAGGCACTTTGCACTACATACCTGGCAGCCTCAACATTTTTCTCCGCAGATTTCAAATCTTGTTCGGCGATTTTAAAATTCGCTTCAGCCAATTCCATATCCGCATTCGAAATGGCTTTAGAATCATGCAATTGCTTCTGACGCTTATACTCCAATTCAGACCTTTTGAATGAAGCTTTAGCTGAAGCTAACCTGGCTTCAGCATCTGCCAGATTGGCTCTTTGCTGATTCAAAGAAGCACGTGTACGATCTAATGCAGATTTAAGATTGTCAGGCTTTAAACGAACAAGCACGTCCCTGATATTTACAGAATCTCCCTCTTCCACATTAAGTTCAATTATTTCCGCTGATACCTCAGGGCTTAGCTTGACTTCGACAATAGGTTGAATCATTCCAGAGGCACTCACCTTTTCTGTGATGTCCACCTTTTTAACTTCACCAAAAGCCACTTCAGTCCTTTCACGTTCACCGATCCACCCCTTCTTTTTCCCTATCATTAGGAAAACAATCAATACTAGTGCTCCGCCGATCAGTCCATAGATCAGCTTATTGTTATTTTTTTTCTTCGCCATGAGTTTAGAAAGTAATTGGTTTGCCGAGATAGAAATCCAGCACTTTTTGTTTGAAAATAAAATCGAACTTTGACCTAACCAGGTCGGACTTTGCCATATATAAATTATTGGTAGCCACTTGATAGTCCACAAAGTTCACCGCTCCCAGGTTGAATTGATTCTCTGTCACCCGGAATGCTTCTTCTAATGCTTCCACTTGCTTTTGATTCGCTGTATGAGTTTTAGATGCAGCCATCATGTCATTATAAGCAGATTCAATATTTTGACGGAGCTGATTACGAACTTCCTGCGAAGAAACTTCTGCCCTATACTTACTCAACATAGACCGTTGTACATCCGCCCGAGTTCTGAATTTATTAAAAACAGGAATACTCAAATTAAAAGCAATATTCTTACTAATGTTTTCTTGAAATTGCTCTCCAATAGGAAAGTCAGGTTGAGTTTCAACTACATTAGGAAGATTCACATCAGATACTACAGTTTCTCCTGATGAAGGCACGTACCCTATCGGAACAGTAGAAGGAATAGTCCCATCGTAAATATCGCGTTCTCGATCAGCGAAGCTTGAATAGTTCGTGTTAAACCCTGCAGAAACGGTGAAGGTTGGAGAGTAGGCCCCTTTAGAAATTTTATAGTTGAGATCGGCTTCCTCAATCCTCAATTGAGCACTCCTGATTTCTGGCATGACAGCTTCTGCCGTTTTATATATCTCATCCGGAGTCATGAGCGCAGTTTCATCCAGCGTTAATTCAAGCTCAGGAATCTCAATTTCAAAACGATCACCAGCGGGAATAAGAAGAGCCTGTTTTAAGTTCAAAATAGCCAAATTATAGCTGTTCTCTGCGTTAATCACGCTCACCTCATTGCTCGCTGATTGCGCTTGCAAGTCAAGCAAATTTGTTACTGGTAGTGCTCCTGCATCAACAAGTTTTTTTGTTCTTTCCAGTTGCTGATTGGTGCTATTCAGTTGGTACTCGGCATTCGCCAATAGTTCTTGATTGAAAATTACATTGAGGTAAAGGGTGGCAACATTCAGACCTACATCGTTTTTTGCTTTTTCTAAATCTGCATAGGAAGCTTCATAACTCACATTTGACTGTTTGATGCTATTGTGAATCTGCATACCATTGAATACCGTCAAATTACTCCTTCCATTGATATTAGAAGAGTTGAGTTGTTCTGTTACGAAATTATTAGTAGTTGGGTCAATCGTTCGTCCCCAGTTGATGCCATAGTTTGCTCCCACGTTGAAGTCTGGTAGGCGCTCTAGCTTTGACTGATTCTTTGTCACCTCACTCACCTTCAGATCGAGCTGACTTCGTTGAATAGTAAGATTCTTTTCGTAGGCAATTTTAATACATTCCTCTAATGAATATTGGTAGTCCTGCGCGCATACATTGCCAACAAAAAGGCAAAGCAAGCCACTCCATATCAAGCTTGTTAGGTTCTTCATTTATACTTTACTTATCAATGTCAGGTATATAGATGACATTTTTAATCCACTTTAAATTTCTTAAATACTCTAGGGTAATATCATTGAGGCCTGAGTCCATTTCCAAAATCTGGCAGGCCAAATCATTCTTGCCTTTGCGAGAGACGGTCATAGTAGCAATATTGCAATCATCATGAGCAATTACGCTGGTAATGAAAGTGATACTCCCTGGACGGTCATCTGCTTCTATAATGATAGTGTGCAAGTTGGCTGTAAATCCAGCAGCAAATCCATTTACCTCCACGATCTTCACTACACCACCGCCCCTGCTTTCTCCTATCATGGTAACGGTTTTACCATCCTTTTTCAATTTCAACTCAATAGTGTTTGGATGTCTTGTGGAGGCATTGCCCACTGATCTGAAGCTGTATTTCAAGCCAGTTTTCTTCGCTTCATCAAATGACGTTTTAATCCTTTTGTCATCTGTCTTATAATCCAATAAACCAGCTATGATGGCTCTATCACTACCATGCCCCTCATAGGTGCGAGCAAACGAGTTGTAGAAAATTACCTCGGCTTCATCCGGAACGCCGCCAAGCAACTTAACACCAACTCTGGCAATTCTCACCACACCAGCGGTGTGAGAACTTGAGGGTCCGATCATCACTGGACCGATCATATCGAATACACTACTTTTTTCCACTTGATTTTGGGTTGCATCATCTGACACAAAATATTATCACAAACACTCATTAGACCGAGTCAACATGATAATCGTTACATCAGGTGATTAGTTGTCTGAATAAAATATTTATTACAGCAAGTTAAAATTTATGTGCTGAATAATTGAAAAAGCTCGAATACAGAATATTTAGACCGCAACTGCTCCTTTAATATGCGGGTGTGGGTCATAATTTTCCAAGGTGAAATCCTCATACTTGAATCCAAAAATATCCTTTACCTCAGGATTAATTTTCATTTGTGGCAACGACCTGCACTCTCGGCTCAACTGCAATTCGGTTTGTTCCATGTGATTAGAATACAAATGAGCATCTCCAAGCGTATGCACAAAATCCCCCGGTTCTAAGTCACATACTTGAGCCACCATCATGGTCAGCAAAGCATAAGAAGCAATATTGAAAGGCACCCCCAAGAACACGTCGGCACTTCTCTGATACAGCTGACAACTTAGCTTACCTTCTGCTACATAAAATTGAAAGAACGCATGACAAGGCGGCAATGCCATGTTTTGTACTTCAGCTACATTCCAGGCATTTACAATCAGCCTTCTGGAATTGGGGTTGTTCTTTATATCATGAATCAGTTGGCTGATCTGATCGATGGTCTCTCCGCTCTGCGTAGGCCAACTTCTCCACTGTACTCCATATACAGGGCCTAACTCTCCATTTTCATCCGCCCATTCGTCCCAAATGGATACACCGTTGTCCTTGAGATATTTGATATTACTGTCTCCTTTCAAAAACCACAACAACTCGTGGATAATCGACCTCAAGTGCAGTTTTTTTGTAGTGACTACCGGAAAACCTTCAGAGAGATCAAATCGCATTTGGTGGCCAAATACACTTTTGGTTCCTGTTCCTGTACGGTCCCCTTTCTGAACACCTTCGTCCAGAATTCTTTGCATGAGTTCGTGATACTGCTTCATGAGTGGCTATGAAATTAAATTCAAAATTGTCATTGAAAAATCTATTCCGAGCATAACTCTCTTCAAATCAAACGCTTCGCTTCGTTACTCTCAATCACCATAGCCTTGCTATGTCTCTCTCGAATAACTTCTTGATTTTTTGCGATTTATACTCTCATAACAAAGTTTCAATCACAAATATGGATTATGGATTAAACTTGAAGCGATAAAGGTAATTGATAGACTGGAAATGCACGAATTTACCAGGGTACTTCTACACAAAAAAGGCCCGCTCGAAGAGCAGGCCTTTCACTTAGCATACAATTATATTTTTATTGCGCTGAAACAGCTGTTTTGTAAAAAGTACTTTTGACACCCTCTACTCCTGGCACAACTACAAACAAGCTTCCAGCCAACGGGTATTTTTCTAATTCTTCTTCACTCATATCAACCCGAGCCGAAGTGATGATTAAGGAATCCAATCTTTCACCCACAAAGGCACAAGAAGTAATATTATGTGCAGGCACGTTCACCTTGCCTATCAACTCTCCAGTATTTGGATTCCATCGGCCTACCATGTTGCCATTCCACAGTGCAATCCAAAGCATATCCTCTGAGTCTATCGCCATACCATCTGGATAACCTATACCGCCTATTTCTATAACTACCCGACCATTAGAAATACGACCGGTTTTTACATCATAATCATAGGCCTTTACATTCTCATCCGGCGTATCAATGTAGTACATCGTCTTTTGGTCCTTAGACCAAACAATGCCATTGGAAATAGTAATGCTATCCAACTGCTGCTTAACAATACCTTGATCTAAACTATATAAGGAAGCTCTATAAGATTGTTGATCCAAACCCATGGAGCCTACCCACAATCTACCAGCAGGATCACATTTTCCGTCATTAAACCGAATATTTGAAATTGTATCCAATGGGTTCACAATCAATTCCTGCGTATTGGACTCAAAATCATATGTATACAATCCATTTTGCAACGCCACAACGGCCTGACCCAAGTCATTGGGAACGATAGTGCCAATTCTATCCCCTACGTCAAAAGTTCTTTGTTCACGACTCACTATATCTGTGGTATAGAACTGTTTGCCCTCTATATCTATATGCCAAAATTCATTTGTCTTATGATTATAGATCGCACCTTCACCCAATTGATTTTGCATTTCTAAATAAAGGCTAGCGTCCCATTCATTCACTAAATTCTCTTGAGAAATATCCTTTCCTGATTCACTCTTTGCCTGGCATGCTATCAATGCGCACCCCAATCCGAAAATGCCTATGGCATTTAATACATTCATTAGTCTTGATTTTAATTTCTAAAGCTAAATTGATTATTCTGCGCTTTACACAAGATGGGCATTTGTCACAAATGAGCTGGTCAAAGATTACTTCTCCCAAATACTAAAGTCCTTTCCCCTTCCTCTTCCTATCAATTCAGACATCAGGTAAAATTCTAATGTGTTTAAATCCTTTAGCACGAACTCATCATTAGGTTTGATTTCCACAACGGTAAATTCAAACTTCTCACCGTAGTTGGTAAGTACATATTTTTTGTTGGTTCGGATATTATCTAGGGCGATACTCATGAGTAATTTTCAGTAGGCAATATTACAATTTTGTTAAATGCCATGAATTGAAAATAAGAATTATTAGTTTGCAGCAGATGAAAAAATACTTCCTCACTGGACTTATTTGGCTGACTACGATTGTCTCTACCAAAGCTCAAAATGGTGATTACGCTATGGGTGCAAGGTCTTCCGCCATCGGAGGCTCTTCCATTACGCTTGGAGATGAATGGGCGCTATTCAATAATATTGGTGGTCTAGCTCACTTTCAAGAAAAATCCATATTCACTTCTTTTAAAAATAAATATGGCATTACGGAATTCACCAGCCTGGCACTTGGAGCAACTTATCCGCTTTTAGGAGGAACTGCAGGTTTAGGCATGTTCCGCTTTGGTGATGACCTGTATAATGAGCAACGTTTAAACCTTGGTTTTAGTAATCAATTTGGTATTGTTAGTCTTGGCCTCAATGTGAGCTATTATCAGCTTAATATCGAAGGAGCTGGGAGCAGAAAAACTTTGATGATTGATTTTGGGGGAAGAGCACAACTGACCGAACAATTGTTTTTTGGTGCACATGTATCTAACCTTAACCAAGCCAAGCTCTCAACGGTAAGCGACGAAAGAATACCTACCATAATGAAAACCGGGCTAAGCTATAGACCAAGTCAAGATCTCATGTTAAATGCTGAAGTAGAGAAGGAAGTTGATCAGGATGCAGTACTAAAATTAGGTTTGGAATATAAAATACTGGATAACCTAAGTTTGAGAACGGGCTTCAACACCAAACCGTTTGAAAGTAGTTTTGGTTTAGGATTTTACCCAGGAAAGTTGAAAGCTGATTATAGCTACAACAATAATCCCGACTTAGGAGGCATTCATGAAATATCAGTAGGTTATACTTTCGGTGATTGAAAAAGCTCGTCATCATAGCGCTAGTGTATTGTTTTGACTCTCCCCTTCTATTAGCACAGCAGTACGACAGAAACGACATTGACATTCAGGAGTTTATTGAGGATCTATTTCAAGTTCCAGATGAAGATATCAACTATGATGATTTGTATGAGACGTTGTATCAACTGTATTCAAATCCTATCAACCTAAACGAAACCACAAAAAACGAACTCAATAGTCTTTTTCAACTCAACATCAATCAGATTAACAATCTGATCGAATACTTAGATAGCAATGGCCCACTTTTATCCATTTATGAACTTCAAGTGATAGATGGGTTTGATAGGACCACGATTAACAATCTCCTACCCTTTGTCGAAGTCCGATCTCCTGGAGACCATTCCACTCGTGGTCATCTACTCAAGCGCATTGCTTCAGAAAAAAACAACTACCTCATCGTGCGTACCGAAAGAGTTTTAGAAGATCAATCGGGTTATCTGCGATCCGACTCTTCCAGATACCTCGGTTCTCCGTACAAAATCTATGGAAGGTTTAGATCAAGTCATTCCAAGGATTTCAGTGTAGGACTTACTTTCGAAAAGGATCCTGGGGAGCAAGTTCTTATAGATCATGACGCCAAGCAATATGGTTTTGATTATTATTCTTATCACCTGTTCTTATATGATAAAGGTGCTTTCAAAAGTATCGCTTTGGGTGATTATCAAATGCAGTTTGGACAAGGGCTTGTACTGGGATCGGGGTTCAACCCGGGAAAGGGTGCAGAGACTATCACCACAGTAAAACGCGGCAATTCGGGCCTAAGACCCTATACCTCAGCGCTAGAAACCAGTTTTATGCGCGGTGCAGCTTTTACCTACACTATTAAAAATCTTGAAATCACTCCTTTCTATTCCAGACTAAAACAAGATGGTATCATTAGATCTGAAGACTTCGGTGGTGATTATCAAGAATACATTACCGGCATTCAGGACGTTGGTATGCATAGAACATACAGCGAACTAGCCTCACGAAAAGGAATTCAGGAAGAATCTGCAGGTATCAATCTCACCTACAACGATCTCAAAAATAGCAATCTGCAATTTGGAGCTACATTCTTACACAACAGCTTTTCTGTTCCTATCCAAAAGACTCCAAACAATTACAACCAGTTTGAATTCAAAGGAGACAATAATTATAATGCCAGCCTGTTTGCCAATTACAACTGGCACAACTTTCTACTTTTTTCAGAAGTAGCACGTTCCAAGTCTGGCGGCATGGCCATTGTGGGTGGTTTTATGGGAAGTCTTTCTCCCATTGTTTCTATGAGCTTTTTGTACAGAAATTATGCAAAAGATTACCATTCGTTCTATGGCAACTCGTTTGGTGAGGGCTCAAGAAACATCAATGAAGAAGGTTTATATTGGGGTATCAAAGTAACACCAAGTAAAAGAACATCCTTTTCAGCATACTATGATCGATTCAAATTTCCCTGGCTTCGATTCGGAGTCAACTCCCCTTCTCAAGGTTACGAATACCTTCTCCGAGCTGAATATAAACCAACCAGAAGGATCAAGCTCTATGCTCAGCTCAGAGAACAGGCCAAAGAAGTATCTGTATCCACTGAAGGAGGGAATTTACATGTACTTGAAAATGGAGTGAAGCGTAATTATGCTGGTAACTTAGATTTTACAGCCAACGAAATATTTACGTTGAAATCAAGGGTTCAATTTAGTACGTATGACCTTTCTGGCAGTCAAACCAAAGGTGTGGCGGTCATTCAAGACTTCAATATCAAAATTAATAAGTTCACCATCAGTACGAGGTTCGCTTTGTTTGACACGGAGGACTATGAAAACCGTCAGTATGTATTCGAAAAGGATTTGTTGTATGTTTTTTCGATTCCTGCCTACGCAAACCAAGGAACACGAAGTTATGTGATGCTACAATACAAACCCACGAGGAAAATGACAATATGGGCGCGATATGGAAGGTATGACTATCGAAATTTGTCCAGTGTAGGATCCGGACTAAACGAAATAGAAGGACATACCAGAAGTGATGTAAAGTTTCAAGTCAGATATAAGTTTTAAATCCTCATTGATTTACAATGAGGATTTAATTATTCTTATAGTCTACCATATCAACCGCACATTTCTCTTACCACTGATAATTCATTTTTATTCAAATATTCGCCCTTAGCATCAATCATGAGTGCCAACAGTTCTGAGGGTTTATCTATTGGGATCAATTCCTCTTCAGCATCAATCTGATTAAACCATTGTAACACATTTCTTGTTGCTTCCTTTCTTGCGATTTCTGTCATTAGTGAGTCTTCAATTACTCTTAGTGAAACCTTTGGATCTTCAATTTTCATAACTTTTATGTTTAATTATACCGCCAAGTTACGGTCAATATTAACCTCATACTATGTCAGAAAAACCTATTTTATGAAATTGGTAAAATACCTATTTGGCATAAACCTTAGATAATTACTCACTCAATTTACAGTTCAATATTTCACCGAGATTAATTCAAAGTATACCTTGTTTTTGGTAATTTCACTCTTCCAACTACAGCCTATGAGAAAATGAAAATCATCCATCGCATTCTAAAATTCATCCAGAATGAATCTATCTCCTCTGCCCAACTAAATAACAGCATAGGCCTGGGAAAAGACGCATTACAACTCGCGGGATCTGAAGATGGGTCGGTAAGTACAGACGTACTAGAGGAAATTTGTAAGCAATATCCGCAGCTCAACCCAATTTGGCTAGTTACCGGAAAGGGAGAAATGCTAATAGACGACTATCATGAAATAGGAAAAGCGATCGAAAATGTAGAATCGCAGGATGGTATATATAATGTAATTGCAGGCAAGGATATTGAAATCCAACTCCTCAAGGAGCACATTGAGGGACTCAGTGAACTAATAAAAGTGAAGAATAAACTTATTGACGAGTATAAGAATGCCTAGGGAAACGGATCAATGTCGAATCTTTTGATCCATAGATTTTTTCATTTCTTCTTTTTCCTTCCTGAACATATCCAGGAGATAAACCATTTCATTAGAGTTTTTGATCAATGCGAGTCCTTTCTCGGCAGACTTGTAATGGTAAATCTTCCAAAGTCTTACTGATAAAACGCCGGAAACAAAGATAAAAGTCATAATGAACGCCATCAGCCAAGAGGTTTTAGCGTACTGTTCTTGTTCTGCTTTCTCCTTTCATGATCTTGATACTTCGTGAGCAAAGCAATTTTCTCTTCTTCGTCCTTTAGCCAGGATTGGTTTTGGATCATAGGCAAGGCCATATCATTTATTAACATGGTATAATACAGCAAGCTATCAGGTTGATCCAACTTTTCAAAAGTCTTCTTTAGTGCCTGATTAGTGATCGCCAATTCATTCATTTCACCTTTTTTACTATTGTATACCAAGCTTCTCTTAAAGCAATTCCAGGCCTTTTCATACTCGCCCTTTTCATTATAAACCTTACCTAGATTATTATAGGTAATCCAAAGCTGAACATCGTTTGATTTAAATTTAAGTGACTTTTTCAAATATTTTTCAGCACTCTCAATATCTCCCTTTTCCAGATAAGCATTCCCCATGTTATTGTATAATTGCCAAGAATAGAAATTTGAATTTTGTATTAATGAAACAATACCTTCATTTTTCTGATATAACCTTATCGCCTCATCAAAATTCTCAACTTTCCTTTGTGCAATTGCTAATTCATTATAATCTCCTACAAGGGCAGCATAGTTATTTAAACTTAAATTGATATCCATTGACTTGAGTAAATAGCTCACCCCTTCTTCAACTTTACCAATCATTTTTAAAGATTTCCCTACTCCATAATTATAATTAGCTCTATCTTGAGTTGTGGCATAATCAGCCAAATTCAGAGCCTCTTGAAAATGATTTAGAGCTTGATCATACAATTCACTTTCATAAAAAATTTGACCAACTTCATTATAAAGTTTTGAAACTCTCAATTTATCACCTAGAGCGTTTGCTATCTCAATAGCCTCGAGATAGTCCTTATAAGCAGACTTGTTATTATCCTGTAAATAGAAAATGAAACCTCTTAGATAAAGAGTTTTTACCTTGAGTTCCGAGCCATCACCATCTATATTATTGAAAACAATATCTAGATTATCTAGTGCCTCATCATAGTTTCCGTTCCTATATAAGCTCATAGCCTCTTCATACTTATTTTCGACATCAACGTCTAAAGCATCCGTGCAGGAAAAAACTACAAGGGTTATCAAGAAAAGTTTTAATATCTTCATTTTGATATCAAAGATAGGTAGGGTTTGGTTGATTTAGGAGAAGCAATTCAGTATTTTAAAAGAAGTTAATAATCACCCAGGGCCTGTGGTCTTATGGCTAGAGTTTTCACCCTCTGAAGTCTTCTCTGGCACAACGTTATCATAGATTTCGTCTGCCTGAGCATCTACACAAGATGTCAATAAACTACCTGCAAAAATAACTGCTAGTAATAATGAACCTAATTTTTTCATAACTGTAATGTTTTGGTATAACTGATTAATTTTTAATGCTACATTTAGACCGAAAACCAGTCAGAAATAATTGAAATAGTGGCTGAAAAAATCTGGGTAGGCAGGTTAGAAAGTTGGTTAGGTTGGTTTACCTTCAGTTTTTTTCTTTCAATATTTCTTCTTGGTTTCGGCTAAAATCAAAAAAGTTTCATCTAATATTTTGATGGTGAGGTCGGTACCAATTTCAATTCTAATTGGGTATAGCTGCTGAAATTCTTACCTGACAACAACATATCCTCATCATCAATTTTATAATACCAATTCACAGTCAAGTCCATTCCATCTTCTTGATACTCTTTCAATTGAGCCATAAGCTGATATAAATAACGAGCAGAACTGGTATTAAAATAATCCAAACTAAGATTGACAGTTAAAGATTTTCTACCCTCAGCCAAATAGAAGGCAAGAAGCTTATCAACCTTATCATAAAAGTCACCTGGGTTTTCAGGGTGCGAAGTCCCTTTTATTAGCAATGTACGATTTGCCATTTCAAGTGCGACAAAAGGTGTCTCTGAAGTAGCTTTGATCACATAGTTCCTAAATCTTCTGTGATTTACCGTCGTATTCAAGTTTTCACTTCTCGGAATTGTGATTATACCCTCCATAGCTAGACCCATTAATTTATCTTTTAATGATTATTCAATCCAAATAACAAACTTTATCAGTTTGTTATAAGATCAAAAGTATGGATCATTACGGTCGAGGACAATAGGTACTGATACCCAAATTTCTTATAGGCAAATCACTTAGATGTGCTGATTTTTTGGCTCTAAATTCACTCTATACCATGTTTTAGAGCAAATTTGGTCAAGCCCACTGCATTTTTCACACCAGTCTTTTGTAGTAGATTCCTACGGTGAGCATCGACGGTCCGGATACTGATATGAAGTTCATCGGCAATTTCATAATTAGACTTCTCCTCAACAATCAATTTCAATACGTCCAATTCTCTAGCCGTCAAGAAGTCAATGGGGTTTTCTTTCATCTTCTCCTCTTTTGTCTTGGAGAATTCGGACATAATGACTTTTGTGATTTCTTTTCCGTGATAGGCTTCGCCATTATTGATCGTATCTAAAGCCTCCAACAACACCTTTCTTCCTGCGTCCTTGGAAATATAGCCGTTGGCCCCTGCTTGTAACATATTCACAATGTGCTGCTCATCTACATACATGCTCATGGCTAACACCTTGGTTTCAGCATTTTTTTCTTTGATGGCCT
The DNA here is from genome assembly GCF_965233835.1 of Reichenbachiella sp. GTDB lineage: Bacteria > Bacteroidota > Bacteroidia > Cytophagales > Cyclobacteriaceae > Reichenbachiella. Next base: position 2,682,163 of record NZ_OZ247585.1, on the reverse strand, counting down.
TTGTACAAGCTACTCCATCAAGATTTGGCATATTGATATCTATCACCACAATATCCACGGAATGATCCGCCAAATAATCGAGGGCTTCCACACCATCTGATGCCTCTGATACCACCTCATACGCTGACGATTCCGTAATAATGGCTTTAATGCCATCTCTCATGATCTTATGATCATCTACTAATAAAATTCTCCTACTCATTGCTAGATTGAAATTTCTATGGTTATGATTGATCCCTGGTTAGACTCGAAGTCAATTTTTCCTCCCAGATAAGCCACCCGATTGGCCATATTTTTTAATCCCAAGCCTGCTCCCTCTTTAATATCGCTGATTTGCTTGAACCCTACACCATCATCTTCAATACTAATGTAAACATAATCGGGATGCCTAATCACTTGTATGGTAGCTGTTTTGGCCTTCGCATGCTTGAGGATATTATTTACTCCTTCCTGACAAATTCTATAAATATTCGTTTCAAACTCCTCTTCGAAACGCTCTTCAATTTCATTATGAAAAAAAGTAAATTTCACATCAGAGGATCTATCCACTTGGTTGATCATTGTTTCCAAAGCAGGAATTAAACCATAATCTACCAATGCAGGTGGCATCAGGTCATGAGAAATAGCTCTACTTTCCTGAATCGCACCTGCAACCAAATCAGAAACACTTTTCACTTTATCCTCGAAATCAGCGTCTTTGTTTAGTTCTAGAAGTGTATCCAACTGAAGGCGCGCTACCGAAAGTGTTTGCCCAAGGCTATCGTGTATTTCTGAAGCAATTCTTTTTCGTTCTCCATCTTTAGCTTTTATCATGGCTCTGATTCTTAAAAGTTCAGCCATTTTCTCCATATGGACATTCTTAACAACCCCAATCACTCTTTCTGCCTTCCCATCCGCTGCGACATGAAGAACCCCTTCTATTCTCAACCAATGGTACTCCTCCTTTGAATTCTTAAACTGGAAATCAATCGTAAACTTCTCGTTTGGCTGTTTATTCATAATCAACCTGTCTTCCAAACTTACTCGATCCGAAGGGTGAACACGATCTAAGAAAAACTCAGGATCATTCCCCATTTCTTCTTTCTGATAGCCAAATACCTTATAAACAGCTCCAAACCATAGGGTTCTTTTTTTTGTAATAGAATAATCCCAGGTCACTTCGTCCAAAGATTCTAGTACTGAAGCGTTGAACTCACTCAAACTTTCCCGTTCTTTGATCACTCTACTTTTCTCTAGCTCTACAGACAACCGCTGTCCTACCACATGTACCAGAGAATAGTTTTCTGTATTATAACCCTCTAGATCAAGCACTGGTAACAGGATCACCGCAATTACCCTAGAGTGACTGTCCAAACAGGGAAAAACATAATAGTTAGAGCCTGGAACTAGTTTGACCAGCCTTGTCGTTTGAAAGATACCAGAGGATATAAGAGATGGTTCAGTCATACTAGACACTTCATTGAGCAGCTTTTTATCGTCGAGCGTCAATTGTCCTTCATTTTTCACTTTACCCTTGTCTAAATAACGTTCGACGATCAGCGCTGACTCTCCAACACTAAGTATAGCAGCATTCTTCACATGGAGTAAATCCGTGATCACCTTTAATGTCTTGTCATATATTAGATCAATACTACCGCTCACTTTTCTTTAGTTCATAGAAAGCATCACAGTGCGATAAATACTCAAAAAACAGGAATAAAAGAAAGAATCAAAAGGCTGCAGGTTGGTCATGTGGGTCTCAAAGGCTGATTTTAAATTCGAGGCAGAAATTAGCAAAAACCAAAATACTTATTAAGTGATCTTCAGAATTTATTCGAAGAAACTTGATCTCAACTTTTCTGTAAATTTTGTCTTCTCACTCATTATTACCCTAATTTCGCAGCTGATCATGAAATAATATCAGGCCTTGTCATTCAATTTTAAAAACATAGACTTACCCATTGTTGAATCAGTTGAGGAAGTTCGTAATAATTTTTCAAGCCAAAACACTCAAATAGTAAACGCACCTCCTGGCGCAGGAAAGAGCACATTACTACCCCTAACCTTTCTCGGACAGGACTGGCTCAATGGGCAAAAGATATTAATGCTAGAACCAAGAAGGTTAGCTGCCCGAACGGTAGCCACTCGAATGGCAGAGTTGCTCGGAGAAAAAGCTGGACAAACCGTGGGGTACAGAATAAGGTTCGAAAACAAAGTTTCTGATCAAACGCAAATAGAAGTACTCACAGAAGGTATTTTGACACGAATGATTCACAGTGACAACTCATTAGAGGGGGTTGGAATAGTGATATTTGATGAATTTCACGAGCGTAGCATTCATGCCGACGTGGCTCTGGCACTCTGTAGAGAAGCACAACAAGTCCTTAGACCGGAGTTAAAAATCTTGATCATGTCTGCCACACTGGACATGCCCCAATTGAGCGGCATGCTACGATGCCCAGTAGTAAAAAGTGAAGGCAGACAATACCCCGTAGACATCAAGTATATGGGAGATACGGATATGGCTTTACTTCCCGAATTGACGGCCAGAGTTATCACACAAGCAGTAAAAGAAAATGAAGGTGATGTACTAGCTTTTTTTCCTGGGCAAGGAGAAATCAGAAAATGCGAAGAGATATTAAGGGGAAGGTTAAAGGGCTTTGCCATTCACCCCTTATACGGTCAATTGCCACATGGCAAGCAGATGGCAGCCATTCTACCAGACAAAAATGGTAAACGAAAAGTAGTATTAGCTACTTCAATTGCTGAAACCAGTTTAACTATAGAAGGAATTAAAATCGTGGTTGACACCGGATTTGGAAGGACTTCCAAATTTGACCCGAAGTCAGGACTGTCTCGTTTGCACACCATACAAATATCAAAAGACTCGGCTGACCAACGTGCTGGCCGGGCCGGCCGTTTGAGTGCCGGTGCTTGTTATCGCATGTGGTCGAAAGCCACTCAGGACCGTTTGGAATTACATGCCTCACCTGAAATTCTAGAAGTCGATCTTTCAAACTTAGCACTAGACTTAGCCAAATGGGGTATACTCGACCCTAATCAATTGACATGGCTCACTCCTCCTCCATCAGGCACGATGCAGCGAGCTTTAGCTTCCTTACATGAATTGCATGCGTTGAATAATGGTAGAATCACCTCCCATGGCGAACGTATGCATGCTTTACCATGCCACCCTAGAATAGCTCATATGCTCATCGAAGCGGAAGATCAGGAACTACTCCCTCTGGCTACCGATATCGCTGCATTGATAGAGGAGCGAGACCCCTTGGGTCCAGAAGCTGGGATCGATATCAATGAGCGAATCATTGTATTGCGCCGCTTAAGAGGTGAAAACCGACTAAGTAGAAAGTTCAGTCGAATAGAAAAAATCGCGGAGTCCTATCGTAGAATGTTTCAGTTGGAAGCATCAGATAATTCTCCAGTAGATGCTTATGAAACTGGCCTATTGCTCGCTCAAGCCTATCCTGAAAGAATAGCCTTTGCAAGACCAGGAAACAATGCCCAATTCAAACTATCCAATGGCAAAATAGCCATGGCTGGTCATCGTGATGATCTGGCTCACGAATCTTGGTTGGCTATTGCACATCTGGATGCTAGAGATGGCATGGGTAAAATATTCATGGCCTCTCCTTTGAACCCTAAAGACCTGGCCCCAATGGTCAAAAGTCTAGAGGTCATTAAATGGGATACTAAAGATGGTGGATTGATTGCCAATAAAGAGTTGAGGATTGGAAGCATCGTTTTGCAATCCGTACCACTTCCTGATCCAGACCCCGAACACCTGGAACAGGCCATTTGTGATGCTGTGAAGTCTGAAGGCCAACACCTTCTCAACTGGGATGATGACGTCATTCAATGGCAAAATAGAATACTTAGCTTAAGACGTTGGAACCCACAAGGAAATTGGCCTGATGTGAGCCAAACCTACTTATTATCTACTAATGAAGAGTGGTTGAAGCCTTACCTAAACAAGGTCAAAAAACCCGAAGACCTTAAAAAAATCAACCTCAAAGAGGTTCTGCACTACCACTTGCCCATTGAACAGCAAAGTCAATTGGATCAATTGGCACCTGAAAAAATAGAAGTGCCCAGTGGGTCAAATGTCAAAATTCAGTATTTCACTGATGGTGCTCCTCCAGTGTTAGCGGTGAGGCTTCAAGAGTTATTTGGCCTGTTGGAAACTCCCAAAGTAAACAATGGCACTACCTCCTTACTGATTCATTTGTTATCACCAGGTTTTAAACCCGTACAAGTCACCTCTGACTTAAAGAGCTTTTGGTCCGATGCCTATTTTGAAGTGAAAAAGGAGTTGAAAAGACGATACCCAAAGCACGCCTGGCCAGAGGACCCGCTAACGGCCCAGGCCCTGCGCGGTGTAGATCGATCCAAGAAGAAAAACTAAATGGTTTCAAACATTTCGTTTGTTGCCTTTCTTACTTTCGGAACGAATTGTGTTTGATCTGAATCTGAGCGATAACCCACGGGCACAATAATAGCAGAAGCCAGTCCTTTATCGGCTAATCCTAATATATCATCAAACCTATCATGCTCAAAACCTTCCATAGGACAGGCGTCAATTTTCAATTCCGCACAAGCGGTGAGCAAATTAGCTACAGCCAAATAAGTCTGTCTTCTGGACCAGTGAACCATATCCTTTGTATCCATGGCACTCACGGTATTTTTGATAAATGTACCGTAACCAGATATCCGATCAATAGCTACATCTTCTGCTTTGGCCTTTTGCTCAATGTAATTGTCAATCATGTCGCCTGACACATTCAGATAGTGACAAAAAACGAATACATGTGAACTATCTGTCAGCTGTCCTTGCCCGTAGGCTGCCTCTTTCAGTTGCTCCTTTATTTCAGACTTTTCTACTATCAACACTTTATATTGCTGCAAGCCATAAGAAGACGGCGATAGTCGTATCGCTTCTTTTAACAATTCCAGATTGTCTGAATTGACTTTTTTACTTGTGTCAAAATATTTGGTGGCGTATCGCCAATTGAGGTTTTCAATGAGTTTCATATCCTTTTAATTTTGTTTGCTTAATGGTGAGTGATTTACTTTTTGGGTAATCGATAATTTTTCATCAGAAAGTGCTCTTCGAATCCCAGCTGCTCATACAGCCCTTTACCCATGGCAGAAGCTTGTAGTGTAGCATACTCATAACCTTGTTCCAAGGCATTGGACAAAATGTTATGCATGACTAATCTGGCCAGTCCTTTGCGTCGCATACTGGGGATAACACCCATGGAATGAATGCCGACTACTCGATCCGTGTGATGTACCAAAGCAGTTCCAGCAGGTTGCCCCTGATACTTGATGATATAGAAGACAGTAGATGGATATGGGTGAACCAACTGACTAGAATTGATACGATAGCCAAAGGCCTGCTCAAAGTATGACACCCAGTCTGACGCCTGATCCAAATTTTTGACAGCTTCTAGTTCTAGTTCGCTATCCACAGGGTAGTCATTGCTCAATGCCATACCCATCCCAATGAGTTCGGAGGTTTGCTCCAACCCCACAGATTGGACGTCCAGTCCATCGTTCAACACATCCATATAAGATAATGTCAACGTGTTGGATGCCTCACTCATAATTTGTTCGACAAGTGGCAAATCTTCAACCTCCGCACCTTGAACGAACCAAATACGATTGGGCCACTCAGACTGGTTCACATCGACTATTTCCACATCCTGTCTTCTTTGATGTGCTTGTTCTTTTTGACCTACCGATCTCCATAATGATGTCAGGTTGTCAATATTTAAGCTTACTAACTCGTTCTTCATTTGTTGTTGATTAAAAAAATTCCGGCAATCATGGCCAATGCTCCCAATACTCTACGCGTACTCAGTGGTTCTTCAGGCAAATCGAACCACCCAAAATGGCCAGCAATCATTGCGAATATGATCTGACCAAACAACCCCAGTGATATCATGGACGAAACACCCAGTCGAGGAATGGTATAATAATACAGACTGATCCCGAGCAGACTGAAAAAACCACCAGCGAACCAAAGATGATAAGGCACTGTTTTTAAATCTGAAATACTTGGAAAATTGCGAACACTACCTACTACAAAGAGCAAAGCAAAAAAGGCACTTGTAAAGAAGGCCACTAAAGAGGCCAACAATGGATTTTTGAGTAACACCCCTAGCTGAGCATTCAGAGAGCCCTGAATAGCTAAAAATACGCCGCCTGTAAAGGCCATGCTGACTAATATAAATTGATTCATGCGGCTAAGGTAGAACGCTCAAATAGCCTACGCATTTACATATGTTGATAGCCTCAATTTTTTTTCAAATCTTTTCGTATACGGCTCAACTGAGTAGGTGTAACGCCTAAAAAAAGCGCAATTTGATGCTGAGAAACCCTATTTTCTAAATCAGGATAGTCTTTCAAAAATGTTAGATATCTCTCAGTGGCCGATTGGGTAGCAAAGGCCATCTGACGTTTTTCATTTTCTATGATCCATTTATCCTCCAGATACTTAATATAAAAATTCATCAGGTCAGGGGTTGAAAACACAAGGTCACGATACTTTGCAAAGTCAAAGGCAATAATCTTAGCATCCTCCAGACATTGAATGGAAAATTTCGACGGCGTACTTTTGAGCAAGGACACTTTGGATCCTGCCATATTACCAGGTAGAAAGAAATTTTTTATATGAACTTGACCTTCGCCTGATGGATATTGTGATATCAAAATACCCTCCAATACAAAATAGATTTTTCTAGCTACCTCTCCCATGTGGAGTAGAAAATCTCCTTTGGACAATTGCTGAATTCTACCAATCGCGCACACTTGATCAATGACCTGGGAGTCTATATCAACATATCGGGCCACCATATTGTGAAAGGCCTGAGATTCGTGCTTACTGAGTGAGTTCATGAGTTTTTGTTTTCAATTCAAATTTGCATCAATTACAAACAACTCGTTCTCTCTTATCTATTTTTCTTTAAACCTCATAAAAAAACCCCGGTTCCCCGAGGTTTATAAAATAATATGAGTTCTTGATTTTAATACTTTGCCATTTCGGAGTCTAGCTGATCAGCCCAAGCCAAGATTCCTCCTTTTAAGTTATAAAGGTTTTTGAAACCCAACTTTTCTAGCTGTACAATGGCATCTGCGCTACGCTTACCACTGCGGCAATGTACCACTACATCCACATCCGATCTGATATCATTCACATGATCTGCCACTTCCGCTAAGGGAATCAATTCTCCCTCTAGGTTGGCAATTTCATACTCATAACCCTCTCGAACATCAATCAATTGGAAGTCTTTCTTTGTAGCTTTCCATTGACTCAGCTCTTCTACGGTTATTTCTTTGACTTCCTTTTCTTCTTCCTTCTCTCCCAATCCACAGAAAACTTCATAGTCTATGAGTTCAGTCACTGCTGCTGTATTCTTGTTCTTGTGAATTTTCATCACCCGCGTCTCGAAGGACAAAGCGTCGAATAGAAACAATCTACCAGCTAATGGATCACCTACTCCACTTACTACCTTGAGGACTTCATTGGCCTGCAATGAACCGATGATACCTGGAAGCACACCAATGACTCCCCCTTCGGCACAACTCGGCACCAAACCTGGAGGTGGTGGTGTAGGGAACAAGTCACGATAATGCGGTCCATACTCACCTTCAGCATTCTTGTAATTGAAGACTGAAACTTGCCCTTCAAATCTAAAGATAGAAGCATAGACATTTACTTTATCTAAGATCACACAGGCATCATTCACCAAATATCTGGTTGGAAAGTTGTCTGTTCCATCAGCTACCACATCGTAGTCTTTCACAATGTCTAGCGCATTCTCAGAAGTCAGCATGGTATTATGCACGGTGAAATTCACATGCGGATTTAATTTTTCCAATCTTGCTTTTGCTGCTTCAGATTTTGGTTTCCCAACGTCATCCACAGTGAACAGCACCTGACGTTGTAGGTTGCTATCGTCTACAACATCAAAGTCAAGGATACCAATGTTGCCAACTCCTGCTGCTGTCAAATACAACAACAATGGACTACCCAATCCGCCAGTCCCTACAACAAGTACTTTGGCCTCTTTGAGCTTTCTCTGCCCTTCAATATTGAACTCTGGAATAATCAGGTGACGACTATACCGCTCGAGTTCTTCTTTTGAAAAATTTACTTCTGCCATGGGTTTGGGTTTATTGAACTCCTCCTGCTATCGCTGGAATGATACTGATTACTGAATTGTTATCTACTTTGGTGTTCTCATTTTCCAAAGCATTAATATCCTCATCTCCAACATAGATTCTGATGAACTGTCGAATTTTTCCTTCTGCATCAAAAATATGCTTGTTCAAATCAGGAAACTGCTTTGCCAAGTCTTCAACAGACTGCTGAACTGTAGATCCATTGGACTCCACAGAAGCCTGGTTGTTGGTGAATTTTCTTAAGGGTGTTGGTATAATAATATTTGCCATGATGCTATTTATTGCTCTTTAATAATTCTTCTTCAAATTTATTTTCTTCATTCAGTTGCCAAGAGGTTGTCTTCTCAACTTTTGTTTCATTTACCGAAGCAATGATGTACGAAAAAAAAGGTACAGCTTGTTTCAGGTCGTGCTCCGAAGGAATAGCTGGATGCAAGGGATGAGAATGATATATCCCCAAAAGTTCCAACTGATTGGCCAACGCATATTGTTCTGCCTTCATGTAATCCAAAGGATTGACCTCAAATCGTCTGCGCTGATCTCCTTCTTTGTTATTTTCTAACGGTCCGTACTCCGTCACTGTTTTTGTATTTCCTTCTGATTGACCGTAGAAAAAACCTACACATTCGTTGGGAAAGTCTGACAACGCATGCCGATGCATTTCCTCCAAAACTGCCTCACCTACTTGAATCTGTTTCTTCATATTAAAACAAAGACTTAATCACTTCACTGTATTTTTCAGCGTTATCCGGGAACAACGTTACTATGATGCCCTCGTCGATTTCTTCAGCTAATTGTAATGCACCTTTCAGGTTAGCTGCAGCAGACGGGCTAATCATCAAGCCCTCCTTCTTCGCTGCCAATTTTAAGGTCTCATATGCATCGAAAGTATCTACATTCATGAATCGATCTGCTAAGGACGGATCATAGATACCCGGTACTTTTGCGGTCTCCATATCTTTCCAGCCTTCCAATCCGTGTAAGGCACCGTCAGGTTGTAACGCAACCGTAGAGATTCCTTCATTAACTTCCTTCAGTCTCTTACTAATACCCGTAAATGAGCCAGTGGTTCCTAGACCAGTCACAAAATGTGTTAGGCTTCCATTTACTTTTGAGATAATCTCCTCACTTGTGGTCTCATAATGCGCCTTCCAGTTGTTTTCATTTCCATACTGATCAGCAAGGAAATACTTATCGGGCTCATTTTGAAACAACTCCAATGCCTTCTCTTGCGCCTCGTCGGTAGACCCAAACTTGGAAGTATAAACAATAGAAACACCAAGCCCTTTTAGTAACATCTTGCGTTCCCAAGAAGCATTTTCTGGCAAGCAGATCGTTACTGGTATGCCGAGGCGGGCTCCGATAGTAGCATACGCGATGGCAGTGTTACCACTCGATGCATCCAAAAGAATCTTACCTTGACCTAAGTCTCCGTTTAATACTGCCTGCTTAATGATGTTGTAGGCAGGTCTGGCCTTTACACTTCCTCCAAACTGCATCCATTCGAGTTTGGCAAAAATGCGAACTGATTTCTTAGGCGAGATGTGTTGCAACTCATACAGAGGAGTGTTTCCAATGTGATTTCCTAGAGCTAATACACTTTCAACAATTTCTGTTTCTTGACTGATTACCATTGTAGATATTGAGGTTTTAAAACGAAAAAGGCCTTACTCGAATTGAGAAAGGCCCTTTTTATATTTTTATCGTATGATATTTCTATAAATTAATAACTTTCCCATAAACACCAATTAGGTGCACAACAGCAACAACATGCCATCATCGCGTTTTGAATTGTGTTTATGGTACTTTTTGTTTTCAATGTCTGAATTTTGAATTCTTCAACGCAAGTTTCTTGGATAAGTTTATGAATTCATAATTTTTAATAAAAAAAATTAAGCAACTGCTAATAATTTAACGTTTTGGTAATCTAACCACACAGTTATTAACAATTTTAGAATCTTTTGATCACTCGACTAGCTATCTCGTCGCCAATGGCTAACGAGGAAGTAGCAGCGGGTGATGGAGCATTGCAAACATTGACAAAATGGTCATTTTCCAAAATATGAAAATCATCTAATAATCCACCAGACCGATCGCAGGCCTGGGCACGTACCCCTGCGCCTCCCGTTTCCAAATCACATTCTCTAATATCTGGAATGAGCTTCTGCAACGCCTTGGTAAATGCTGCCTTCGAAAATGAACGATACATTTCGCCAAAACCCGTCTTCCAGTATTTCATTGCTACTTTTTGAAAACCTGGCCATGCTAACGTTTCCAAAAATTCGGGTAAGTTAATATCTGACTTTGTATAACCTTCTCTCGCAAAAGCTAATACGGCATTTGGTCCAGCCTCTACTCCACCATTTATCATTCTGGTAAAGTGAACGCCCAAAAATGGGAAATTTGGATCGGGAACAGGGTATATAAGATTTTTCACCAAATGCTCACTAGATTTTTTGAGCTGGTAATACTCCCCTCTAAAAGGCACAATTTTCAGGTCTGGTTTGAGTGGTGTCATTTTGGACACCTTGTCAGAATAGAGTCCAGCGCAGTTCACAATTAGCTTGGCTTGGTAATCGTTGTTTGTGGTAACTACATCACTGGAAGAGCCTTGATGGTTGATTTCAACTACTTTTTCATTGTAGAATACTGACACCCCTAACTCAACCAACTTGCTTTCAAGTTTCTGGCAAACTTCTTTATAATCAATGATCCCGGTTTGAGGCACATAAATACCTTTGACACCAGTCACATAAGGTTCATGTTCTTTGATTTCTTCGGGTGTAAGCCATTGAAGGTTAGTCAAACCATTTTGCTCTCCTCTAGAAAAAAGTGTTTCTAAATAGGGTACCTCATGATCATCTGTGGCGACCACTACTTTTCCGCACAGGTCAAAATCAACACCTTCTTTTCTGCAAAAGTCTAGCATTAAGTCATAACCTTTAATACAGTTGGTCGCTTTGAGACTTCCAGGCTTGTAATAGAGTCCTGAGTGAATCACTCCACTATTGTTTCCAGTCTGATGATGCGCTGGACCAGACTCCTTTTCCAATATTGTGATGGTGAGGTTTGGAGATTGCTGTTTAATCTGCCAAGCGGTGGCCAATCCAACAATTCCTCCTCCTATTACAATAACGTCTTTCATAGTTACTCGCTAGTGAGTGGCGAAAATAGGCAATGAAAGATGTATTTCTAAATTGGCTTCTACTTTTTAGTAAAATTCAAAGCTAAGGAATTGATACAGTACCTTTGCCCAGTTTCGGTAGGGCCATCATTAAAGACATGCCCCAAATGTCCACCACAGTTTGAGCAAGTGATCTCGGTACGCATCATACCATGTGATTTATCGAATGACTCTTTGACTGCGGTCTTGTCAATAGATTTATCAAAGCTAGGCCAGCCGCAACCAGAATCAAATTTAGCCTCCGATTCAAAAAGTTCTTGCTGACAGCCAGCACACAAGTATTTACCTTCCTCTTTGTGGTCATTATATTTACCGGTAAAGGGGTGTTCTGTGCCCTTTTGTCTAAGAATGTAGTACTCCTCTTCAGAAAGGCTTTCTTTCCACTCTTCGTCTGACTTATCCATATTTATAAATTAAAATATACTCCCACCTCATAAGATGGATTGGCAAATATCAACTTTGCGGAGTAGACCGCCCCATAGTTGAAAGTGGCGCCAAACTGTTTGGTAATATTGTAAGCTATCTCATAAGAGTATCCGATATATTCAGCATTGTTTGAGAATATACTTGCTCCGTTTTCAACAGTTGAGTCACCATTTTGAAGAGAATTCAACCAACGCAATTTGTAAACCAAAATGAGTTTTTCCTTGATTACGGCTCCTAGCTCAAAATTGACTCGGGTCTCGTCAGAAAACCCATTGGTTCTATTATTGAACTCAGCACCTAAACTCACAAAGGTATTTACACTTCCAAAAGTCCTGGATGTGCTGGCTGTCAATCCTAATATTTGATTGAATTCGCCATCACCAGTCAACAAAGGAACTGTATTTACATCATTGGGGTCAAAGTCACTTTTTCCCAAAGGAAGACCTAACCACAAATGGGCACTCAGCACCACCGGCTTCCCCACGATTAATCCATATTTCAAACCAATATCAGTGTCTCCTATGGAATTTACCCCTCGACCAGGAATATCCACTGAACCGGTAGTTCCCGACACAACTTCATTATGAAAAGAACGGCTAAAGAAAGGAAAATAAATCTGACCATTTAAACGATCGGTAATTCCGTACTCTCCATAAAAACTGGTATTAAAAGTACCCATGGTTACATTCGGATCTGTCTCTCCTGTATCTGTATAATGTTTATCGGCAACAACCCACCATTGTCCTATTTTAAAGTATCCTTTTCCTTTGGCATGCACCCATCCGCCTCCGGCAATTGATTGAGTCGTAAACATTACCATTATCGATAACGCAAATGTGAGTTTTAAAAATTTCATAAATTAAGATTAGTCTAGGATTTCGCCGTGGCCAACTTTAACATTGAACGGTTTACAAAAGTACAAGAGATAAGCGTAAGTATCTGTGGTTAAGTTTTCTTGTAAAACACTATAATTATGTGCTCCAGAAAATACGGTAACCGCTCCAATTTCAAGTGCCCCACTAACCGTGCTGGGGTTATTTGATAGATATACGTATAAACCAGGCAATGCTTCAGAAGCCACATAATTATCAGCTATGGATATTTCTACGCCTCCTTCAATATTATTTACAACAAAGTCTCCACTCAACTCATAACTACTCGTCGTTGCAATTGTGCCCGATTTATCCCCGGAAGCCAACACAACCGTTTCATCAGCTGCTTCTACGGTGATCTTATCCATTACTTCATTATTTTCTATCAAAACCACTGAAATTACTGATTGCCCCATTTCTAGAGCCATAACCTGTCCATTTTCATCGATCTCGATTTTTGCAACGTCACTTGACTCCCATCTAACCTCAGTATTCTCAGGCATACCCACATTGTTCAGGTATCTATACATGAGATCGTAAGACTCTCCTACTTTGAGGCTCATGATAGGGTTTGTTATTTCAATTTGTTCAGGAACCAGATCATCTATAACATCTGTACCTATACATCGAGTAACAGCTAATAAAAAAAATAAAGCTTGAGAAATTCGTTTCATAGAATCTACAACAAAACAACTTGCAAAAAGTTCCAGGTACCGGACTACTCTTCCTGAAAGTGATGCCGCTGAAATATGTTTCCTGGAGTTACTCTAAAATTAGTAACTCCTCTAACGTTTTTACATTTCACTTCCAGATCATCAAATCCAAAAACATAGACATTCATCTCAACATTAAGATCAACGTTATGAGTAAATGCTTTTTTAAGTAAGCCCCAATGACTTTTGAAGTCATCCTTTTCCCTTCTCGTCATTTTCCCGACACTTTCATGGATGGTATTAGTGGAAATAAATGTTTCGTCCAGTTCAAGTTGGACTTCACCCATACTTGTATTCGATTCACTTAATGCCTGGTCGTAAATATGTTCTGCCAGCAAAGCATGGTTTTTAATTGAAAGTAGGCTTGATTTAATAGAATCATTTTTAAAATTATCATAAGGGAATTCGCGCTCTAGCCAAATATCGCTCACCTCAAGAACGGAAAAAAGAATGGTATCATAAACTGCCAAACTGTAGATACTTATAGGAACCAAAATCATGGTGAAATTTTGATGCTCCGTAAAATGCTTCACATAAATATCTACATCCTCACCAATTTTGACATCACTTCTTTTTAAATCAGCAGCCTCAGCATGGATATGCCTTTCCTTCTCCAAAAACTGATTAAGGAATTGTTTTGAATAGGCGAGTTTATGTACAATCTCCTCTACCTGTTCCAGGTGGTTTTCTTTGATATACTCTTCCATGGACTCCCCCACCTCTGCATATTTCTGCTGGCCTAGGGCTCCGGTGTAGGAAAAGTAACATCCAATAAGACAACATAAAATTCTCCAGCCCATCTATCAAATTGTTAGTACTACTCTTTAATCAATTCAGGATAAAAAATTGAATCTGATATATGATGTGAAATTAACAAAACATTACTTCCTTAGAACAAAGAAATAACGATTATACCTGAATGTTAGTTTGAATAAAGTACTTGACTATACAATTTTTAATGCCAACATACACTTAGTGTTATCACCACTAAGCTTCTCATCTATTTGCTTTGCTTGCTCTTTGAGTGGTTCTTTTGAGTAACCCTTTAGCATTTGTAAAAAGTTCTTTCCTTCTACCTTAGGATCATCTGAAGGTACTATTTGGTTGACCATTTCTTTCGAGACCATATAAATAGTAGAAACTTTATCAAAAGTCTTTTGTTCTATATTTCCGTCAAAATCATTGAGGTCGATAGCTTCACCAGCGCCTTTTACAGATTTCAATTCACCCCCATCCTGGGAACAATAAATATCTTGGTTAGCTCCAGAGTAGGTAACCTTTTTTGATTTGGCATCCACGGTAACTACGGCTATATCAAAAGAACCAATATCGCCGTGAGCACCGAAACGAGATTTAATTCTTTCTGCCAAGTTTTTTATGATTTCAGTTCCTTTTAATTTCCCATCTTTATAAACGATCTCGGTTAAACTCATATTAATATATGAATTCAAAGCAATAGCATTCATCTTAGAGTTGGCTCCATTATAAAATGCCGTAATAGATTTATCTCCGATACTACCAAACCAATAACCATGTTTGTTGGATTTGGTTTTATCATAAATAGCAAATCCATCCTTAAAAATCGCTTTTAGACTACCTTCATCAGGAAGGAATGAAAATGCCAGGTCAGCCGCATCTACTCCATCTTTACCAGACTTAGACTTATCTTCTAGATGCTTCTTCTCAAGTGCCTTGTCAAATTCAACCTTCAACTGATCCCTGTCCCAAGGCTTAACTAAATATTTATCTAATCCAAACTCGTTTACTGCTCTGATAATTGCACCGATATCACTAAAGCCAGTCATAATCATTCGAACGATACTAGGGTGTTTTGGAACTATCTTAGCTAACAAATCAACACCAGACATACGCGGCATCTGCTGATCCGTTATTATCAAATCAACTTTTTTATCATTCAATATTTCCAAAGCATCAAACCCATTCAACGCAGTGAAAACGTTGTAGTCTCTTTTAAACGCGTGTTGGAAAATTCTAAGATTTACTGGCTCATCGTCCACATACAATATACTGTACTTTTTAACGCTTTCCTTACGCTGTGGACGTTGTAATACTAATTCCATACTAACCTAATTTCAAGTTTTCTTCTTCTAAGATCTTATCATCTATTTCTAACTTCTTAGGTAGATTAATAATAAAAGTGGTTCCCACACCCATTTTACTCTCTACTCTAATAGTTCCTCTGTGTTTTTCTATAATACCGTGAGAAATTGACAACCCTAACCCAGTACCTTTACCAATTTCCTTGGTAGTAAAGAAGGGATCAAATATTTTGTCCTTAACGTCATCTGGCATCCCGGTTCCATTGTCAGAAATTCTGATCTCAATGGAATCTTCATCCAAATTAGTCGTTTTAATTTTTATCTCTCCAGTTTCATCAATCGCATCAATTGCATTATTGATTAAGTTAACAAAGACCTGATTTAACTGACCTGGAAAGCACTGAATTGGTTTCAATGTTTCATCCATTTCCTTAACAATCTCGGTCTTGTTTTTATATTTATTCTTCAATATCAAAAGTGCAGAATCAAAGCTCTCATTGATATCCGTTTCCTTAACTTCAGCCTCATCATGCCTTGAGAAACTTCTCAACCCATTTACGATTTCGGTAATTCTAACGATTCCGTACCGAACATCATCCAATAGTTCTTTACTTGAATCACTCAATTCGCTCAAAACATCTTCGTCCTCCTCTAATACAGCTGCATATTTTTTTATTTCTTCAAACGAATCCAAGCCAAGCACTTTTTGATAGTTTTCAATGAAGCTTTCTATCTCACCGAAGTTCTTGGTAAGTGACTGCACGCCACTTGATACAAAATTGATGGGGTTATTGATTTCATGCGCTATACCCGCAGTCAAAAGACCAAGTGAAGACATTTTCTCAGCTTGAACCAAATGAACCTGGGTGTTTTTCAGGTCAAGGTTCGTCTTCTCTAACTGTTCCTTAATTGCCTGCTCCTTTTTCAAAAGAACTTTCAAATTAACGTGAGCCTTTTTCAGTTTGTTGTTCATGGCCAACATTGCCTCGGAACTCTTTTTCAGTTGAATATTCCGATTTAAAATTGTCTTTTGCTGCTCGGCCAAATTTTGATTTTGCTCCCTAATTGTCTTACTATTATTATAAGTACGGAAAAAGGCTACCCCTAAAATAGCCAAAATGATGACAGTGGCCCCGATGGCCATAAAATACAACATCCTTGCTTGTCTGTCACTTTCTATTTTCTGTGCTTGGAGCTCTGTTTGCTGCCTTAATATTTCACGCTCCTTTTCGATTAACTCTAATCGCTTTTCCCTCTCCTCTTCGCTTAGCTTTTGAAGTTCAGCATCCAACTGAAGTCTTTCTAATTCCGCTTCGCGAGAACTAGCTTCAACGGTTTTTTCTGTTAGAAGTAACTCTTGTTTGGCTCGTTCCGCTTCCAAACGCTTCGCCTGCAATTCTTGAGCTTGGAGCTTGGCCTGTTGTTCAATGAGTTCTATATCCTTAAGCTTTTGCTGCGCTTGCAATTTCTCTCGTTCTTGGGCCAATTTTCTGTTTTCACTGGTTGAAATACGTGCTCTTGCTTCTTGTTCATAACTTTCAGCCAAATTCTCCTTTGCTCTGGATAATTTAGTCCGAACTTTGTCTGGGTCTCCGATTTGTAATCTTACAGCCTCATACATAGATCTATACTTGGCCTCTTGATCATCGTTGCCTTTCTCTTGGTTGACCAAGGCTAACATCCTATAAGTATCGAGTAGAGTAATCCTAGTATTTCTCTCTATTCCGATTTCTTCAGCCTTGTTCAAATTATTTGCTGCAATTCTCAAATCTCCGCGATCAATAGCCAATTCCGCCATTTGATTATAGTTGCGAGCCATTCCCTCGGGATTCCTTTTCTTTTCATTGGAAGCCAAAGCCATTTCAAAACTTTCAACTGCTTTATTATAATTTTCGTTGGATGCGTATGCTTTACCCAATGTTTCTAGGGACATGGTGTTTTGACCATCAATACTCACGGATATATTAGCAAACTTCAGAGCATTCTTGTTGTCTCCAGTTTTAATAAACTGTAAGGCTAAATTCCTTGTAGTATTCGAAAGGTTGGCATTGTTACCTTTATCTTTTATCCTTTCATAGTATGACAATCCATACTTGGTAGACTGTGCAGCGTTATTGATTTTAATATTATCAAGAAATAGCTGCTTTTGAGCCGAACTAACATAAGAATATAAACTTTCAGAAATAGCCAGTTTATGAAGGGTTTCGAACGTGGCAATAGATTTATCAAACTGATTAGAATTACTATAATTATATCCTAGTGCCTGTATTGCACTTGCTTTGTCTCTTTTCTTTCCAAGTTTTTCAAAATTAGAAATAGCTCTCTGATAATAATCACTTGCCTTTTCATAGGCTCCCATACTAGAATACGTATTAGCAAGAGCTAAATTTCCTTTCCCTAAGCTGGCTTGGTCATTTTGACGCTCAGCCGCAAGAATAATTGCGAGAAAAGAAGAAACAGCATTTTTATAGTCTTTCTTAGATAAGTAAATCTCACCAATAACCTCTCTAAACTGGATGATCAACTCTTGATTACCGAGAGACTCTGCTTGATCAAGGCCTAGAAGTGCATGACCGATGGCTCCTTCTAAATTTCCTCTTTTCTTATTGTAATTTGTCTTTTCAAGAAGGGAAACGGCCTCATTGTAACTTGCCTGCTGCGCAACTACAGTAAATTGACAACACATGATAAGTATCGCAAAAATGACCGCCGTAAATCTCATAACTTAATTTGCTTCGTTACTCTATCTATAGAGTTAATCTTTGGGACCGTAAAAATTAAACCTGAATATCAATTTTCCAATATTAGTCCAACTTTCATTGACTATACAAGTATGATCTTTTTACTGACATTTCAAAAAGATTATGGACAATATATAACCAATATTCGACCAATTCAACAAATCCTTCTATGAATAAACAGTAGATTTTGAAATGGACAAAAGTTCGAATATTTACTTAAACATAATAACTTGTATTATTCTAATATCAATTATTACCCCTTGAATATGACATTGTTGCTCAATTATAATCTTGTTTCTGAAGACTCATAAATTGATTTTTGATTTCTTCAGTAATTCACCTTATGTTTATTACTAATTATTAACCAAACACTATGAAACGCTTATTTATCCTACCGTTATTACTCATTGGAGTCATCTTCAACATCCAAGCTCAAGATGAATCAGAAAATATCACTTCTATAATTGATGACCTCACTGGAAAGTGGGATCAAGAAGCCCTCAACTTAGGCAAGTATGATGGACTAGCCGAATATTGTACAAATCGAAGTTATCGAGTAGAGATGGTCAGACTTCTCAATAAGATTCACCACTATGACACTGTTCTCTATAAAACTGTAAAAGCAAAGTTTGATGAAAATAGTGATGCCGAGGCGAAGGCAACACTAAACGACATTGAACATGTTGAAGAAAAATACACGACAAAAAATTTCCTTGACTTCCTTCATAAGGAATGTAATCAATTCAATGATGTAGAGAAAAACTACGGTAAAAAAGGTGGTAGTAAATACGAAAAAGAAACTGCTGCTCTTGAAAAAGAAGCTGGGAAATATATTCAAGTAATTACACAGCGCATCGATCTCATTGATGAACATGTACACCATCTGAAAGGCTTAGATTGATCTTCAGCTGTAGAAGCTCTTTTCTTTTTTCTTTATGAAAATTTGACGAAAGCTATTGCCGGTGAATGCTCCCAACGCACCGGCTGTACCTCCAATAATTGCCGTGAGAATAATCAACATGTTAATGTCATCTACCGGAAACAATTGAACTATTTTCTGCGACATAATGGAATTAGTTTCAACATTAACCTTCCATGCTAAAACCATCCAGATCAACCCCACTCCCATAAAGCCGCTAAGGAATGCATTAAAATTATTACCCGGCATTAAGAAAGCAACTATGGCAGCACCAATTATAGCAGACCACCAAGGGGCAATCAACCCAAGCAAATAGGTTAAAGTTGAAATTAATATAAGTCTAAAAATAAAAATCATCAGTTCTCCGATTGAAGGGTTTGTGAATAAATAACTCGTTCGCTTTCTTCAGATGGCGAGTTTAAAAACAATAGAGGCACATAATTCTTGGTAGCCCATCCCTCTATCATATGACCATAAGTTGGATTCCCTGGATTTCCACTTTGGCTTCCTGGATATATCCCCCACGCCTTTGGCCCCTCAACATCCAGCTCGACCACCATTCGCCAACTTGGTCCGTGGCGTCCACTTGCTGCATTAACAATATTGTTATACCCACCAATCTTGACTTGATCAAACGAGAATGGCTCCAGACCTAGAAGGTGTTTCACACGTGTATTTTTATATAAATACCAAGCATACTCACTTTCATTTTCATCTTTCCATTTTTGCAATGTTTCCATCGCAGATACGAATGAAATATTAACCAATTCATCTAGAGTTTCTTTTGTTGGCGTTGCTTGAATATCAAAGAACTTACTTGACGAATCATTAGTCATTATATGTATGGTATTGAACACATGTGGCTTACTTAGTTTTAATTCTTGGCTATCAAACTCGTCCCATATCAACTCATATAGTACATCCCACCAAACCTGATATACAGTAGGCGCTATCCATTCTGGCTCAGCAAAATAATCCCACTGCTTGAGCAAGTGATAAATCTTATCTTTCTCAGAAGTCATATTTGTGGTATCCAAATAATCTAACATAAGTGGCAGACTTTCAGAAGCTCGATAGTTATAATTGTCGTTCTGCAAACGGATCATATCTTTCACCGTCACTCTATTTAGAAGTTTCAAACGATCATTGATTCTTCTATTTCGATAAAACTCATAGTTATAATCATAAGCATAGTAAGGGTAAGTAGAATCCACAGGGTGTTGATTGGCTGAACTTACAAAACCTCGTTCTGGATTCTTCACCGTTGCATTGTGCTCATAAGGAATAATAGAGGACCACTCTTGCCTTGAGTCTCTTCCATCTAATAGGAATTTACCCTGTCCCTGCCATTTCTTAGGAAACTTCCCTTGTATGGTAAGTGCAATGTCTCCATGTGCACTGGCAAAAGCGAAATTCTGCGGTGGTCCTGTATAATATTTAAAGGCATCCAAGAATTCATCATAGTTTTTTGCTCGGTTTACCCGATACAAAGTTTTCAATTCCCGTGAACCTTCATGAGCAGTCCACTTCATGGCCAGGTTTACCTTATTACTATCACCTAGAAAATTTCTATCATAAGTCAACGGACCATAATGGGTATATACTATCGTATCATAAAAATCCTCACTTTCTCTAACCTCGAAACGCTCAACCACCTTTTCCGTTTTGAGCCACTTATCATCATATTGATATTCTTCTCTCTTGTTATTTCTGAAGTTAATGTTATACCAATCTACCACATCTCGCTTTGCATTAGTAAGCCCCCAAGCAATAGAATCATTAAATCCAATGATGACATTTGGGGCCCCAGGCAATGATGCTCCCATTGTGTTAATACCTGGAGCATTCAATTGAACCACATACCAAATAGACGGTAGGTTCAAACTTAAATCTGGCTCGTTAGCCAGAAGCACTTTACCATTCGCGGTTCGCTCAGCAGAAACCACAAAGTTATTGGAGCCATTCCTTGGATCAGGTTTGTCGATGGTCTCTGAAGTGAAAACTTGAGGAAATGTCACTTGAGGTTGTTCTATTGGCGCAGAGTCAAATCCCCAATCAGTACCCTTTGGAATCACAGGGTCGATGTCTACATAGGATTCTGGAAACAGTTTATTAAAACCTTCTAAACCAAAGACTTGTAAGGCATTCGTATTTTCTAAGTCATTTTCCCCTCTCGACAACATATCTGCCATGTTCTTTAGCAGAAGCATAACTTTTAAGTTTGTCCATGACTCAGGCGCATAATCCAACAGCTTGTATTCAATCGGATAATCGGCATAATCCAATTCATCAATCAAGTAGTTGATTCCATCGGTATAACCCTGAATCATATTCATAATTTCAGGGTCTTTTTGGGCAGCCTCCAGGGATCTCTTTGCGCCGTAAGCTAAACCCTTTCGTCTCTGAATTCTATCAAACTTCAATTGACTTTTGCCGACTATTTCTGCGGTGCGACCAGCAGCAGCCAATACCTGAAATTCCATTTGCCATAAACGATGAAAGGCAGTTACATATCCTTGCGCGAAGTACACGTCATAATCATTTTGCGCAAAAATGTGAGGTATGTAAGCATCGTCAAATTTGATAGTTACCGGATTGCTAAGCTGACCAGCCTCGAGTGATGCAGGTATGCTTAACCCCTCGGTTTCACCATTTTGCCAAAAGCCCGTAAAAGGACTTAAAAAACTACCCAGAGGAGGAACTTTGCCTTGCTTGAAGTTTAGATAAAAAAAGAAGGTCAGTGTGAGACCCAGAGCAAAAATGAATCTGATTAGTTTCATACAATCGAATTTCCAAAAAAAGCTGGATTGAAAAAGGCACTAATATATAACACAATGAAGAAGCAAACAAAATGTAAACAACCTCATGGAATATTAATTCATAGTTTATCTCATCAATTATGATTATTCCGATATATGTCAGATAATTGCTAAAAATAAAAAAATGGAGAAAGTAATTTTGGTTAACGAAAAGGATGAAGAAGTCGGTTCAGAAGAAAAACTGTTGGCTCATCAGAAAGGACTACTTCATCGTGCTTTTTCTATATTCTTATTTAATTCCGCTGGCGACATGCTCATACATAAGAGAGCTGACGGAAAGTATCACTCAGCAGGTCTGTGGACCAATGCGTGCTGCAGCCACCCTAGACCCTCAGAGCAGACACATGATGCCGCTATCAGAAGACTTTCAGAAGAATTAGGACTTGAGGCGGAGCTCTCCTTTCTCTTTAGTTTCACCTACCAATCTGAATTTGACAATGGGCTGACCGAGCACGAACTAGATCATGTGTTTTGGGGAATTAGTGACAAAAAACCAATTCCAAATGAAGAGGAGATTTCTGATTTTAAATACGTAGCTCCAGACAAACTCCTAAAGCACATTGAAGAGCACCCTGACGAATACACTTTTTGGTTTAAAAAAATTGTCGAACGAGTACTGAAGCAAACTCCTCAATTTTAGTCCAGAAGTTCAGCAGCTGGATGACCCGTACAGCCCGATGGAAATTTGATACTTAATAAGGTGCTGATCGTGGGAGCTATATCTGTAATTGGATGATAATTGACCGTACTCCCTTTTTTGATTCCCCAGCCATAAAATAGCATAGGTACATGTGTATCGTAGGAATACCCAGTGCCGTGATTGGTGCCTTTGTGATACAAATTATAATCACTCAACCATCCTGGTTGCAAAGTGTACGCCACATCACCACTGGCTTTGCTATTGATACCAGCGGAAAGCATACCTACATCCAAATTATTGCTATGATATCTTTCAATTTCTCTCGTATCATAAGCTGAGCCAACACCTTCCATCTCAAGTAATAATTCAACAATATATTTCTTTACTTCAGTGAGAGCTATATTTTTTTCCTGCAGCAAGCTATGATTCAAAAACACCTGACGGTTACTGACATTTTCGATAATTCCTTTTGCTGAAAACTTCTCATCTACAGATTTTTTTAACAACGGTTGGTTATTCTTATTATCAAAATAGCTCACCGTTTGGTTTTGCTCATTGAGGTATTTGGGTAATTCAGCTATGGCGTGATCAGCTGTCAAAAACACCGTCCACTTCCCTTGACCAACTTTATTATCTAGGTAGGTAAATAGTCTTTCCAAATCTCTATCCAATCTAACATAGGTATCTTGGATTTCTTTAGAATATGGTCCAAACTCATGGCCAATTTTATCAGGAGAAGAAAAGCTTATGGCCAAAAAGTCAGTAATCTTATCTGTTCCAAGTTGCTCCTTTTCTATAGCTACTTCAGCAAAATCTACTAATATCGTATTACCAAAAGGAGAATACATCAGTGTATTGTGAGTACCGAATGACTTTCGTATAGTTTTCAGGTCATATGGAAAAGTTGGGCTCAAATCCATAAAAAAAGCATTCTCATATTCTCTGTCATCACGAGCAGATTCTATATAAGAATCCATATCCATCAGCGTCTCCCATTTCCCTTTAGTATACTGGTTAGACATTTTTTTGGCATTAAACTTCGTAACCCATTCCGGTAATTCGTCAGTATAAAATGTACTTGTCATAAAATTACCAGACGCCTCATCAAACCAATAGGCACCATCAGGATTATGACCTGCCGGCAAAATTGAACCTCTGTCCTTTAATGAGATTCCAACCACTTTGGATCTGTTTTGAAAGTGTATCTTCAGCTCGTCCGTTATTGTGCTACTCAATAGATTACGAGGAGACCTTTGCCCAATTTCACCTAAGCCTCCTATCCCACTGACGGTTTCATCTTCTACACAATAGATCATTTTTTTCTGCACTTTCTCGTACCAGTCGTTGGCTATTACACCATGCACTCTAGGTGTAGTACCGGTATATACCGAGGCGTGTCCAGGACCTGTTTTTGTTGGGATATAGTTGAAATGAGCATTTCTAAATGAAAAACCCTCTGATGTAAGTCTTTTAAATCCACCTTCTCCATAGTGATTTTCGAAACGATTGAGGAATTCATATCTCATCTGATCCACTACAATACCGACTACCAACTTAGGTTTATCAGAACTTTGTGCTGAAATAGGAACGGCAGGTAAGGTCAGCAGGATTGTAAAAATGAAATTTCTCATTGCACAGATTTATATGAGCTTTGTTTTGCACTCACGAAATTAATTCAACAATGACAAAACGTATTATCTCATTATTAAGAAATTAAAATTAATTTTGAGCAAAGCTTTAGTCATTGAATTTAAAATCACACCTCTTACCAGAAGAAGTCTTCTCCACGGTAGCCAAGTGCGCCACTAAAATTAACCTTGATGCCTATGTAATCGGTGGATTTGTACGAGACATCATTCTCAATAGGCCATCCAAAGATATAGATTTTGTTTCTGTGGG
Source organism: Reichenbachiella sp. (assembly GCF_965233835.1). Lineage (GTDB taxonomy): Bacteria > Bacteroidota > Bacteroidia > Cytophagales > Cyclobacteriaceae > Reichenbachiella. The sequence continues at coordinate 2,657,706 of NZ_OZ247585.1, read as the reverse complement.
CAGTGGTATCAGCCTTGCTAAAAAAGTAGCGCAAGAATTGAATTGCAAAAATCTTTCTGTATTCAAAAATTTTGGTACAGCCATGGTAAAATATAAAGCACACGAGCTTGAATTTGTAGGTGCTAGAAAGGAATCGTATCAGAGAGATTCAAGGAAACCAATCGTAGAAGATGGCACGCTCGAAGACGACCAAAACAGAAGAGATTTTACCATCAATGCATTAGCGATAAAACTCAGTAATGAAGGATATGGAGAACTGGTAGATCCGTTTGATGGTGTGAATGATTTGAAAAAGAAAATCATTCGCACACCACTTGACCCTTCTATAACATTCTCAGATGATCCGTTGCGCATGATGCGGGCTATTCGTTTTGCCAGTCAACTCAATTTTGATATAGAAGCTGACACTTTTGATTCTATCATCAAACAGGCCGACCGGATCAAAATCGTTTCTCAAGAGAGAATTATTGATGAGTTGAATAAAATTATCTTATCTCCAACCCCAAGTTATGGCTTTAAGTTACTTTTTCAAAGTGGACTATTGCACCATATTTTCCCGGAAATGATAGCCCTCCATGGCGTTGAGACTAGAGATGGTAAAGCACATAAGGACAATTTTTACCACACCTTGCAAGTCTTGGATAATATCTCTGAAAACACCAACTACTTGTACTTAAGGTGGGCTGCCATCTTGCATGATATTGCCAAACCTCCAACAAAAAGGTTCCATAAAAAAGCAGGCTGGACTTTTCACGGACACGAAGATAAAGGCGCCCGAATGGTACCTGGTATATTCAAGCGTATGAAGTTGCCAATGAATGACAAAATGAAGTACGTCCAGAAGTTGGTCAAGCTTCATTTGAGACCTATTGCACTTGTAAGAGATGAAATTACCGACTCTGCCATTAGACGATTGCTCTTTGAAGCTGGAGATGATGTGGATGATTTGATGACCCTTTGTAATGCAGATATCACCACTAAAAACCCGAATAAAGTCAAACGATATCTTTCCAACTTTAAAAAAGTGAAACAAAAACTAGTGGAACTGGAGGAAAGGGATAAGCTTCGAAATTTCCAACCTCCAATTTCAGGGGAAGAAATAATGGAACGTTACAATTTACAGCCTTCGCGGATCGTTGGGGAAATAAAAAATGAAATCAGAGAGGCTATACTCGAAGGAAAAATAGACAACAACAAAGAGCAAGCAGAAATGCTAATGCAGGAAATAGCAAAGTCAAGAGGATTGGAAAATTGATCTTAAGCCAGTAGCTTGCACACTTTCAAAAAATAATTATGAAGAAAATACTATTTGTTTTGGTTGTATGGGGAGGAATTCTTCATAGCAACGACACCACTGCACAATCAGCTGATTCACTCAATTTTATTGATGTAGATGTGCAGAAAAACGCAGCCATTTACCAATTGGCGATGCAATTTAATGATCCATCTGTTGCGAGAATGGCGCTTTATAATTTGCTCTTCTATAGCAACAACCAATCTGCCGTACTGGATTCCCTTGCCTACATGTATTATGAGATGAATCAGATGCCTTCCGTGGCCTTGGTTACCAGAGAAAACCTTAAAATGAATCCAGACAATCAGGTAGCACTTGAATTAGGTGCTATCGCGTTTAATCAGCTTGGAGCAAAAGATCAAGCCTTAGAAAATTATGAAAAGCTCTTTCTGAAAAACAACAATAGCCGCACGCTTTACCAAATTGCCTTTATGCAATATGAATTAAACAGGTATACAGAATCTAGCACTTCAGTAGACATCCTTTTAAAGAGGACCGATATTGATGAAATAAAAATGAGATTCACTAAACTAGACCAAACACAACAGGAAGTTTCTATGCGTGCCGCGCTGCTCAACTTACAAGGCCTGATCGCTCAGGGAAACGAAGATATACCAAAAGCAAAAGAACTTTTTCTTGAGGCCTTAAAGGTTGCTCCCGGGTTTGAATTGGCACAGGTTAATCTCAGTAAGGCTGGGAAGTAGTCCAACCTTTGAAAAAATTATTAAGAGCCAATCCACTTCTGGATTGGCTTTTTTGTTTTATGGTTTGTCTTTAAATAGGATTGTGCTCAAAAACGTACACTAAGGTGTAGCAAAAATGAACGATTCCCTTGTTAAGTCAACGGTTTACCTCAACAACTACCTGAAAATCTAATACTTAGAATTTCTGGCATTCTAATTGGCAGACGCTAGTTCATATTAAAAACTCAACCAATGTTAAAAAACTATTTAAAAACCGCACTCAGGTATTTAGGAAGACAAAAAGGATACACTGCGCTCAACATCGTCGGGCTTACTATAGGAATATCCTCGAGTCTTATTATCATTTTGTACCTGCACAACGAACTCAGCTTTGACCAATACCATGAAAAGGCTGATCGAATCTATCGTGTCAGCTCGGACATCAAAGAAACAGACGATGCTTTCCGCTGGGCTGTAACTCAAAACCCGCTAGGACAAAAATTGGTTAGCGAATTTGGAGAGGTAGAGCAGTATGTTCGATTTTCGGATAACGGAAGAACTGAGCTCACGATAGATGATATTAGCTATTTTGAAGAAAATGTTTACAACGTAGACTCAACGCTGTTTGATGTATTTACATTTGAATTCGTTCTTGGCAATCCAGAAACAGCTTTGATTGCTCCTAAGTCCTTAGTGCTAAACAAAACAGTTGCCGATAAAATTTTCAAAGGAGAAAACCCAATTGGGAAATCTCTTCGAGTGGATGGTGGAGATTTATTTCAGGTCACAGGTGTATACAAAGATATGCCCAAGAACTCTCACCTAATAGCCGATGTTTTAATTTCGGTAGACAACCGCCCTAACATGGCTAACAATAACTGGGGAGGTTTCAATATATTCACCTACATCCTACTGAGCCCTACAGCAGACGCAAACGCTTTTGAAATTAAACTCGATGAAGTAATTCAGGAGCATGTGGCACCCATATTTGCCCAATTCAACATCACTATAGTTTATGAGTTAATCAATATAAGAGACATTCACCTCTTCTCTGATTTTCAAGGCGAACCACAACCACTAGGAGATATTACATATATCTACATCTTCTCTGCTGTGTGTATTTTCATGGTATTTATTGCCTGTATCAATTATATGAATCTGGCTACAGCGAGATCTGTAAAACGTGCCACGGAGGTAGGTATTCGAAAAGTAATGGGCGCAGGTCGTCAATTGCTAATTGGCCAGTTTCTCACAGAATCTGTCTTAATTACCATCTGCTCATTTGTGTTGAGTATGATCATTGTATTTCTAAGTATACCTATTATAAATAATGCATTAGGAATTAACCTTCAAATATCCATGCTGGCACAACCCATGTTGATCGGGATGATGCTGCTGATCCTTCTGATTGCAGGCGTATTTGGAGGAAGTTACCCTGCTTTTTACTTATCATCATTTTTACCGGCAGAAGTACTAAAGGGAGGAAAAAGCAAAAGGTCTGGTAATGCTTTTCTAAGAAAAACCTTGGTGGTCATTCAGTTTTCGATTTCCATCTTCATGTTGATCGGTACAGGAATCATTTATGATCAAATGCAATTCGTAAGCAGTAAGAACCTTGGATTTGACAAAGATCAAGTAATCACTTTCACTTTTACCAATGGCGAACAACGGGGTAAGTGGGATGTCCTCAGAAACAAGATATTGCAAGATCCTAATATCAGAAGTGCTGCTACCTCAAATTCAAGGCCTGGACAGGGGTTTGGTAAAAATTTGATGAGAGTAGAAATGGAAGAAGGCGGTTTTGAAGAGAAAGGAGTCAATATGTATGCAGTAGACTATGACTACTTCCCTACCCTTGGCATTGATTTTGAAAAGGGAAGAAATTTCAGAAGAGAATTTCCGTCTGACACGGCGTCTTCCGTAATAATCAATGAGGCCATGGCAACAAGGTTTAACTGGTCAGAGCCCATTGGTAAGCGATTTCAGATGATGGGTGGACCAGATACTACCACATATTTCAAAGTACTTGGAGTAGTGAAAGATTTCCATCAACAATCTTTGTACAACCCTATAGAACCCATTATGTTCTTCCCAAGGTTGAACAACAATAATGCCCTGGTCAAAATTGACAAGAACCAGAAAGAAGCGGTGGCTTCTATTAAACAAAGCTGGGCTGAAGTTTTTCCGAATCTTCCATTGGACTACACTTATTTGGATGAAGAATTTCAACAGCAATATGAAACCGATCAACTCAGAGGCAATCTGTTTCTTGGGTTTTCGCTTATGACCATCATAATTTCCTGTATGGGGTTACTTGGGTTGGCCTCTTTCACGGCAGAACAACGAACCAAAGAAATAAGCATTAGGAAAGTACTTGGCGCTAATGTGAGCGGTTTGATTCAATTACTAATCAAAGACTTTTTGATTCTAGTGTGTATTGGAGCCGTTCCAGCTTTTGCAGTGGCTTGGTACTTTGGACAAAACTGGTTGCAGAACTTTGAGTACAGTGTGGAAGTTGATTATCTAATTTTCGTTGGTGTTCTATTGATAACCATGGTCATCACAATTCTTTCCACCGGATTTTTCGCCTTGAGAGCAGCTACTTCCAATCCGGCTGAAAGCCTAAAATACGAATAGAAATTTCAACAATCGGGTTGCTTTTAAGTCAACCCGATTGTTGACTATTTAAAAGTACCACCCCAGTTCAAACTTTAGAAAGTCATCCTGTCTGAACAGGTAAATGAATTCTTCATCACTGACATTCTGAAACAACCTCATCTCTACACTGGCTTTGAAGGAATCTCCAAAACGACGATTGCCTTCCAGACTAATTAAGCGTGTACTTCGGTTAACATCCAGAATTGCACCAAACAAAAATTCGGTACTCTGTACATCATTGAAAGCCAATCTTCCTCCTAAGAAAACATCACTTTGCAGGCTGTTCAATGCTATATCTCCTCGATCATCATATAGGTATTCGCCTAAAAGACCAAGGTCAATCCCACTACCTCCGATATTTCCGAAAGTATATTCGATCCCAACATCCAAGGCCTTCATATCTTGAACGTCACTCCTCCTGAAAATCGATTCAAACTTCCAAAGTATCGGCCCTGTAGTAGCTTGAAGATCAAGTCCGGTTTGATTGATTACAGGGTATATACCAAGAAGTGTTCCATCATTTGCCAAACTCACTATGGGTTCTCTACCAGTTCCATAAAAATGTGAGACTCCTATATCTACCGGACCAAAATAATGCGACCATCGAACGGCTAATTCTGGCCTAGACTCTTCCATGTCGCTCTCAAAGGTCAATTCATTCGTTTGAATAGGGTCAGGCGTTCTAAGTCGTCCATTCACTCCGGGGAAGCTTCTTTTTCTAAACAAGGACATCGCAAAAAGATCAAAAGTCCCAAAATTGGTCATGTACGAGTAATGCGCCATAAACTGACCCAACTTTTGCTCACCATCGAAGGTCTCCAAATTATCCGTCTGATTAATAATATCTACCAAATGAGCCGCTTCCGTTACCCCCCAATAAATCTTTTTCAATCCAAAACTAAATTCCCAATTGTTATTTACCGTTTGAAAATAAAGCTCACGTATATCAAGATGATTTCGTTCTGAATCAGTAAAATCCACACGTCCAAATCCTGTGAAGTTTAAAATGTACTTTCCTCCCTGCCATTCCATATAGTATTCTGGTTGAATACTCATAGCAGGAAAATGATCCTTTTGTCCTAGATATAATCCATCCTGTAAAAAGTATCTGTATTCGAAACTCACATTTCCGGAAAACTCAGTATATACTTTCTCCGATTGGCCACTTACCGAGGTTGACGAGAAAAGGAATACAGCGAGCACTATTGCCCGCTGTATAGTAAAAAACCAACCTAAACTACTCGTATTTTTCATGGCTATCTACCAGCCCTTATCAGGCTATTTTGAGAAAAATCAGCTTCAGCCAAACCTATCTTAAACTGGTAATCCTCAAACTTCAAAGTGGTTTCTTTTCCTGTTTGGTGATTCACCATCAAGAACTCACCTGCTCTCCAATGTTTATCCAGATAAACCTTATAATTAGAATAGGTCAGCGTTTTGAGCAATACATTCTTACGATCATAAAACTCAACCTTCTCCTGTCTATAATTTGATTTATTCAACCATACTAATTGACGAGTATAACCAGACTTTGGATCCACAGGATCTCTTTCAATTACATAAGCATCTTCTCCATTGATGTTATCATCCTTGATATACCTATAAGTGTATTTCTCTACTTCCTGAGAAGACAAATCTTCGTAGGCAAATTCGCTACCCATAAAAGGCCCTGACTTGTTATCTGAAGAGATCCTTTTCACTCTTTTGATAGATGGTAAGTATAACCATTGATCATCCGAACCTTCTTTATGTGTATAAGTCAAAGTAGATGTACCTTTTACATCCCTTGGGCTATTGAACACGATGAGTGATTTATCTCCGTCTTCAATCAATTCTAGTGTCTGTGTTGAAAGAAATCTTGTGCTTTCCTGTCCATGTTTGTTTTTTAATGTCATGGTCAGATTAACCTCTGAGCTCCCAAAGCCTTCATCGTATTTAGAAGCGTCCTGAGCAATTTTTAATCCTTTTTGTTCGGGAGTTTGTGCCCAGGCCAATGATCCACCGATCAACAGCAAGGCTATCGTTTTGATTGTTTTTTTCATAGTGATGTGATTGATAGGGATCAGGCGCTTAGGCCCAATCCCATTTATTAAAACTGATATAATTAAACCGGACTTAGCTGTCCTGTATCTACCGTTGTAGACTGTGTATTTGTTTTAGATTTGGTGCTTTTTCCAATGTTGAGCAATAGTGCTGGGAGCAATAAAAAGTCCAGTGCTAGAGCAAACGTTATGATCAACACGGTAACTTTTGCCATTCCACTATTCATCCCAAAACTTGACTGGGCGAGAATCGCGAAACCAGCTACCAAAACAATGGTAGTCACTACCAGTGCCTTGCCCACCGTATCAAATGCAAAGCGAACTGCTTCTTCTTTACTCTTGTTTAGTTCTCTTCTTGCTCTTAGATATTTAGAAAGGAAATGCACTGAATCATCCACAATGATTCCAAGTGTCATACCAAACACGATAGAGATTCCTACATTGATGATTCCGTTCGTCACACCCCACACACCGAATCCCACGGCTACAGGCAATAAATTGGGAATCAAGCTGATCAAACCATGTCTAAAACTTCTTAGCACAAACATCAAGATCACGGAGATCAGAATCAATGCGGCAATACTTCCATTCATCATACTATCCACCTGCCTTTTGGTCAGGTGAGAGAACATGGTAGCCGTACTGGTAGCATCAGAGTACATCTCAGCAGGTGCATTCATACTCAACCAATTTTGCGCTTCTTGCCCTAAAGCAATAAACTCTTTAGAAGAAAGGTTAGTGGTCGTGGCAATAAGTCTCGTCTCTGATTTATCCACATTGATTTGGTTATTCAGATCCAAACCAAATGGCAGGGACATTTCATAGAGTAACAAGAATTGAGCGGCTTCTTCCCTACTGTCAGGCACTCGATAGTAGCTCAAACTATCACCGTGCATACTCTTGTTGATGCGTCGAGCAATCTCAGAAAAAGCACTTACATGGACTATTTCAGGTTTTGCTTCAAGCCAATACTCAAATTCCTCTAGTTTCTTCAAATAAGCTGGGTCATTGATACCTCCCTCTTCTCCTGATCCTAGTGAAAATTCTAAGGTATAGATCCCTGTCAGGTTCTCTGAAATGAAATCAGTATCCTGTCTGAATTGCACCTCTTGATCAAAGTACTTAATAAACTCTTCGTTGAACTCATTTTTGGTAATCAATAGCGTAATCAAAATGGAAGCAGCCATGGACCCCCAAAGTACTTTCTTGTCATTTTGAATAACGAACTCAGCCAATCGACCAAAGAAAGAATTGATTTGAACATCAGGTTCATCCGTTTGTTTTACTTTAACTCTCACTGGAAGAATAGCCATCAAAGCTGGCAAAGTGAAAATCGAATAGGTGAAGGCTCCCAACATTCCGACAGAGGTAATATTACCCAAATCGTGGAATGGCGGAGAATCACTGAAATTCATTGACAAGAATCCAATAACGGTAGTCAGGCTAGTAATCATCACCGGTAAAAAATTGACTCTTATACTTTCTACCAATGCGTCATGTTTGGTCAATCCCTTGCGCATGCCTTGCATAAAAGTGATGAGCAAATGAATACTGTCAGCCACTGCTAAAGTCATAATAATGGTAGTGGCTGCCGAGGAAGGTGGCGTCAACATAATTCCAAACCAGCCTGCAAAACCCATTCCTGTCATGATTGACATGATGATGACAAGTAATGTGGCGAATGTTCCTGAAAGTGTTCTTGTGGTTATGAAAATAGTGATTATAACTACTAAAAACATCAGTGGAACCAGCGACTGCATATCTCCATAGGCAGATTCTTGAAATGCTCCTGAAAGCATTATCATTCCTGAAAGGTAGGTTTTTAGATTTGGGTTCTCTTCTTCGAATTTGGCAGCCAACTCCCGAACATGGGCAATGATTTCCGAGCCCTCTTCCATATTCTCACCTGGCAACTGCACTGTAATATTCACGGCCGTCAGGTTGGCGTCCTCATTGATCAAACGGTCTTTTAAAAGAATTTCATCAATGGCAATTTGCTTTACCGCCTCAATCTGATCAGGCGCATAGTCCGCGGAATTTTGAATCAGATCATCTACGTACAAATCATCTGCGACAGCCTTGGTGTGCTGAAAGTTAGTAATGGCATCTACCCGAGTCGAATATGGAGTCTGCCACGAATCCGCAGTTAGTTTTTCAACTGCAGCCAATGTTTCCTTAGTAAACACTTTCCCATCCTTGGGTTCAATGACTATGAAAACGTTATCGTCCTTAGTGTACTTGTTTTGTAAGGCATCGAATGCCAACATCTGAGGATTATCATCACTAAAGAAAACATGATAATCACTATTGAAGCCTACGTTTCGGCCTCCACTTCCTATGAAAGCAGTGAGTGCTAAACTCACCACCAACACTAACCACCTCCACTTAATTACCCATTTAGCGAAGCTGATCACTTTTTGTTGTCCCTTTTCCTGGAACTCGTTGATTGCTTTTGTCATTAGTATCTGGTTATTGAATGAGCGGGTGCTTCTCAATAAATAATAGATCACCCTGGTTGGGTCACTATTACGGCAACCAAATACTATGGTTTCAATATATTACGAAATTCGTAATATTAATTTTTAGGAATATTACTTTGCGGTGGGAACGTAGTTGACAAGATTATCTGAAATCCTTTCAAGCAGGTGAATGAGTTCGCCTTGTTCCTTTTCAGAAAGTCCGCCAAGCATGGCTCCTCCCATGTGATGTAAAGTACTTTGAAGCAGGTTAAAAGAATCTTGACCGAACTTGCTTAGACCTATCTTGATTGTACGACGATCTTCCTTTGAATGATAGCGTTTCAGATAGCCCTTTTCAACTAACTTGTCGATCACTCCAGTGGTAGTACTCACCGGGATACCTAAGTAACTTGCGATATCACGCATGATCACATCATGATTTTTTCCTAGGAAGGTCAAAACGGAAAAGTCGCGCTTGCTGATATCTTTAGAAAGCTCTATGCAAGTGTTGTCAGCTTCTTGCATTTTCATCAATAACGCTTCCAAGCATTGCGTAAACTTACAAATCTTATCATCCATTAATTCCTCTTTCATGGTGCTATCAATCCCTTTTTGATTTGAACATATAATTTACAAAGATAGTTGAATTCCTCCTTCTCAAAAGTTCAACAACCTTCTACTTGGTATTTCAGTCTTTTTTAAAATTAGACAAGAATTGGTCTACCCTTTTACTCAAAATACTCTCAAATTGTACTTTGATTATGTATTTAAGCAATATTCAGACAATAATTGTCGTAAATTGTACTTTTTCTACATTTTATTTTATTTATTCAATATGATTATTTATATTTGAATTATAATAATTCACAGTTACGAAATATCTAAACCAATTACCCATGTTACAGGCACTATTTTCCCGAACTAAAGACACCAGCAAATCACTCAAATTGAAATTCAACAAAGACGAGAAGTCGTGGGTTGTTTTAAAAGGTCATAGCATCATGTTCATCGGAGGTGAAGATCAGTGCAAGACCTACATCAATAACTTTTCCTAAAAAAGACATAAAAAAAGAGATCCGCTGGATCTCTTTTTAGTTTTTGTTTACGTCTTACTGAGGTGAACTGTGAAGGATTTCACCCCTTTTCCACCTGCCTTCAATCTAATTACACATTTATGATATGAATGTGTTTTTTTGTGCCTTTATTTTAGCCAGTGTTCCTCATGGCACTAGCAATGGCGTTAATCGTTAGCATTAACTCGCGCTGCATATCGCTTACATCTTTTCCACTTGCTCTATCTGCTCTCCAAACCTTAAGTAGTTCAATCTGCTTCTCATGCAAATGAGCCATCAATGGTGACCTCAAGTGATTTGAAAAATAATGATTCACTCTTCTTACCTGGATTTCTTCACCCAAGAGATCCAACAGTAACTCGCGAGTCAGCTGTAGTTCAGACAAGAACATTTCTGAAAACTCCTTTTTAACTTTATCATCATCGACTAAATCTGAATAAGCCTCTATCACGCTCTCGTCTGTGGCTGCAAGGCTAGTATCTACATTAGTCAGTACATATCTAATAAAGGAGTCCTTCTTAGTTGCCTCTTTAAATTTTTTATAATCTTCGGGGTTCGAATTTTTTAGATTATTTAGAGAGGTCCCCACCCCATACCAGCTGGTCATATGGAACCTGGACTGACTCCATGAAAACACCCAAGGAATAGCTCTTAAGTCATCTAACGAATTGGCACCCGTTCTCTTGGCAGGTCTGGAACCAATCTTACTTGTTTCAATCGCGTCAATTGGTGTAGCCTGACGAAAAAACTGAATAAAACCTTCATGATGAGTCAAAGCTTCATAATGGTCCTTACTTTGCTTCGCCAAATGGTCTAATACATCTGCCAATGGATGATATGCTCTTTCACTTCTTTCATCTAGAATCGTTCTGGAAAGTGAATTAGCTACTAAAAGCTCCAGATTGTATTCCGCATTTACCTTATTTTCATACTTCTGAGCGATAGTTTCACCTTGTTCAGTCAATCGCACATTTCCTTGAATAGCTTGATACGGTAAGGCTTTTATGAAATAATGAGTAGGCCCGGAACCTCTACTAATTGACCCTCCTTTACCATGGAAGAAAGTGATTTTCACTCCATGCTTTTCTCCTATTTCGCTCAGCTTAAATTGAGCTTTATACAAATTCCATTGGCTCGCGATAATACCTCCGTCTTTGTTACTATCACTATATCCAACCATTACCTGCTGTCTGAGATTTCTATAGTTTCTTACTTTTCTAAAATGCTCCAGACTTCTTTTTGTAAAGTCATGATTCAGGAAGCCCTCTAAAATTACAGGACCATTTTCTAAATCTTCAATAGTCTCCAACAACGGAACCACAGGAATTTCACAAACTAACCCCTCCTCAATTTGCTTGGTCAATCCAGCCTCTCTAGCTAATAGATAAACAGCCAACAAATCAGAAAGTGATCTGGTCATACTGACGATAAATGACCCTATACCTTCTCCTCCATATTTGGACACATGTGCTTCTACTACACGATAGCACGACAGCACTGCCTGTGCATTTTCCCCTAATTCAGCGCTTTGATGTGTGAATGGTCTATTAGACTTCAATTCTTTATTTAAAAATTCAAGCCTCTTTTCTTCGCTCCACTCGGAGAAATTGGTTTCTTCAAATTGTGCCGCCTGCAGAAGTTGCTCAATGGCCTTATCATGAAAGGCACTGTTTTGACGAACGTCCAGCTTGGCAAGATGAAAACCAAAAGTCTGTACATTTCTGATGGTAATATTCACATCATCATAGGCAATTGATTTCGCTCCATAGTTCAATAGACTCTTTTTTAGCAAATCAAGATCGTCAAGCATTTGATAGGCAAATCTATAGCTACCTGCATGCTCTGAAAGTTGTGTTGCATGTCCACGTTGCGTATCTACTGGTAGCTTGGCCAATATTAAGTTTGAAAATTGCCGGAATGCTTCTCCCTTATTTCTTTCTAGGGCCTCGTTTCCTATTTCACCTAACTCAGCAACCATCTCATCAATTCTCGATTTGAGCTGTGTGTCACATTCATTCAACTCGCAGGCAAAACTCAATTGCTTCACCAATGCGATAAGTTTTCTTCGGATAACCACAAACGCATTCAAACGTAGCGCTTCCAAAGTCTCAGCAGTAACCGTATCCGTTACCAATGGATGACCATCCCGATCACCACCTACCCAGTTACCAAAACTGATTTTGGGAAAGCTATGATGATCAAGCAAATTTTGTTTAGACAAACCGCAAGCCTTCCATGCCTGTATCAATCGTCTATCAAGAACGGGAATTACTTCCGGGAAGACGTTCACCAAATAATGAATGATGTTTCTGAGTTCAGAACTTAGATCTGGCTTCTCCATATAGATCTCACCAGTCTTCCATAATCTGTATAGCGTCAATTTGATATTATGACGGATGTTCATCAGTTCCTTCTTAGAAAACATCTTGTTTTCTAAGCTGACAAGTAGCAAATACAAATCTCTATGGTGATCTAAAACGGTCGCACGCTTCGCTTCTGTTGGATGAGCGGTGAGGACTGGCTCAATCTGCATCTGAGGCATTTTATCCAAAATGACTTCTTCAGTCACCCCTTCATCTAATAAATTTTTTATGTTGTTGGCAAACAGACCGCTAACTGAAGTGAAATCTTTTTCATTCTCAACCGAACGACGATGCTGAACCGCACCATTAACCTCAGCCATATTCACCAACTGAAAAACGAGCGAATACATCTGTATATGCTTGTCAGACATCTGGGTGCCATTTTCAAAAGGATACTTGTTGATAAAAGGAATTTCATTAGCAATAGTTTCTTCACCATTCTCAATTAATACCTCTTTCAAACACTCTAGTAAAAACTCAAAGTCCTCATATGGCTTTCCAAGTCTTTCCTTTACTTCTGCTAATATTGAATTCATTCCCAATTAAATTATGAATATTGTATAAAATTGGGCTTATTGTTGTTAAATGTTACTGCAATTTAGAGAAATATTGCAAGGACTCATAAAATAATTTGAAATTGTTAAACAATAAACATATCAAGATTACATTGAAGATATTATAGATGCAGTACTAATTTGTGAAAGTAAATTTCGATTACTTAAATAAATTGGTTAAGATTGAACTGCTTTTTTAATTAACACTACACCACCACGACTATTCATGGAAAAATATAGATGCGTTGCAATTGATGATGACTTGGTTTATCTCGAAATTTTCAAAAAATTAGCTGAAAAAGTAGATTGTATAGACTTGGTTGGTACTTTCAGTAGTGCAATAGATGGTGCCGTAGGTGTATCAAAACTGAAGCCTCAAGTTTTATTCCTTGATATTGAAATGCCGTATTTGGACGGATATGAAACGATCTCTACTCTAGAAGAGAAACCAAAAATCGTAATCGTATCTTCGCACCTGGAATACGAAACAGATGAGCTCAAAATCGACGTGAAAAAATACGTTCGCAAGCCATTCGAAGGTCCAGAGCAATTAGAAGAAATTGTAAAAGAGGTGATGGAGGCGTAGTCCACCAATCCTCTTCATCACTTAACCCAGAAATCCTTTCTTATGCTTGACTGAGCATTGGCTCCAACATAGACAGAGAACTGTCCTGGCTCCAACACAAATTGATTTTCAGCATTGTAAAACTTCAAGTCTGAGCTATCAATAGTCAATTCAATCACTTTTGATTCCTTAGGATTCAGCATTACTCTTTGGAAATTCTTCAGCTCTTTTACCGGCCTAGTAATAGACCCTACATGATCCCGAATATACATTTGCACAGTCTCTGCACCTGGTAACGTACCTGTATTGGTTAATTCGAATCTTACCTTAAGTACATCATTTGAACCCAATGTATCTTTCGATATATTGAGGTCTCCATATGCAAAACTCGTATATGACAATCCGTACCCGAAAGGGTATTGTGGTCTAAATCCGTCATCTAAATAGTGAGAGTTGTTGCCAAGAGAACTCTGCCAGGCTCCCACAGGAATATCATCTATCCCAACAAATGAAGCTTCACTAGCCGGTCGTCCTGTATTCTTATAATTGTAGTAAATTGGCACTTGTCCTGCTGATTTGGGCCAAGTCACTGGCAATCTACCTGAAGGGTTAAATTCACCCAATAACACATCAGTTATAGCCGGCCCACCCATAGTACCTGGATGCCAGGCCATCAAAACAGCATCTACTTCATTGATAATATTCTCAAGCACAATTGGTCTCCCAGCCTGAATGATCAAAACAATTGGCTTTTTAGTCTTCGCTCGAATGGTCTTTATCAGTTCTTCCTGAACACCAGGCAAATTAATATGTGCTCGACTATGTGCCTCTCCAGACAAAATGGCCTCTTCGCCACCAAAGAATAAAACTACATCGCTTTGTTCAGCAGCCCTAATCGCTTTTGAAAACCGTGCAACTGACCGGTCTCTACTAAAACCTAAACCAGGTACTGAATTTACGTTTTGTTTTCCAAGCTTATCCAACAAAGAAGTCAAAGGCGTCACTGAATCATCCTGATCTCCGTCGAATATCCAAGTGCCCAGTTGGTCCAACGGTGCATTTGCCAATGGGCCTATGACGGCAATTTTTTGAGAGGATTTCAGTGGCAACACACCATCTTCGTTCTTCAACAGTACTATACTTTGCAATGCTGCTTGTTTAGCTTTTTCCAAATGACTTTCTGAAAGAATGGCGTCCTCATTTTCCATACGATAAGGCTGATCGAACAATCCCATCCTTAACTTCACTCGTAAAATGGAACGAACCATTCGATCGAGCTCCTTTTCATCCAACTTTCCTTGATTAATAAGTTCCTCAAGATAATTATCATACGACTGACTGGTCATCTCCATATCTACTCCAGCTCTAGCCGCTTTGAAAGCCGCGTCTTTTTCATCCTCACAGTAACCATGAGCAATCATTTCTGTGACCGAATTCCAGTCACTAACTACAAACCCATCAAATGCCCACTCCTGCCTTAATACCTGATCCAATAAAAACTTATTACCAGATACCGGAACCCCGTTCAGTTCATTGAACCCCGACATGAAAGTTTGAACCCCGGCATCCACCGCTTTTTTGAACGGAGGTAAGTATACATTACGTAGTAGCGGCTCATGGATTATAGTCGTATTGTAATCACGTCCTCCTTCGGCGGCTCCATAACCCACAAAATGTTTGGCGCACGCCACCATACTCGACGGATCCGTCAAATCCTTCCCTTGAAAACCTCTTACATAGGCAGCTGATAATTCAGAAGCCAGAAATGGGTCTTCCCCTGGTGACTCAGCTATTCTGCCCCACCGAGGATCTCTAGCTATATCCAGCATAGGAGCAAAGGTCCAACGTACACCATAGGTGCTCGCCTCTACAGCAGCAACTCTTGCTCCATCTTCGACAAGTCTGGGATTCCAGGTAGCTGCCTGTCCCAACGGAATTGGAAAAATCGTTTTAAATCCATGAATAACATCTCGAGCAAAAATGAGTGGAATTCTATTCGGACTTTCTTCTACCGCTATTCGTTGGAGTTCATCAACAAACTCTTTATTCATCACGTTGATCAATGAACCCACTCTACCTTCTCTTACGGCCGTCTTAAGTTCTTCAGACAAGGCACCTTTCACTCGACTAGAAGTACCGCGCTGTGCAGTTTGCCCAATTTTCTCTGTTAATGTCATTTTTGACATCAAAGAATCAATTTGTTGCTCCAAAGAGCCTTCGACAACTTGTTGATTTGGCTCGCAGCCAAACAAACCAAGGGTGACAACGAATGGTAGAATTAGTCTTCTCATAATTTAGATTTTACTCAAAATTCAAAAAAATACCAGCCAAGCAACCATGGGATTTATAACATAAAAAGGGGGTAATTCTTTAGAACTACCCCCTACCTTTATTAAGAATAAAACCTTGTACTTATCTCTTCTGTATTCTACCTCCCAGATTGCTGTCGGCCAATACCTTGTCAGGGTCACCTTTATAATACAAAGAACCACCGGTTCCAGCATCCACTTCAAGCCTTTCTTTCACCGAAACCTCTCCAGAACCTCCCGAACTGACATCTGCCTTGATAGCTCCGCACATCAAATCGTATCCTTCGAATTTACCAGCGGAGCTCGCATCCAAATCCAAAGAGGCACAAGTCCCAGAAAGCTCAATACTCCCTGCGCTACTTACGTTCACTTCCAAATCAGACACATCTAGGTCCAATTCTATGCGTCCAGCGCTACTTGCATTTACTTCGAAATCGTCAGTTTTTATTTTAGATTTTGAAAAAACTGACGCAGCAGAGCTTACTGATATTTCATCAATGTTTTTATAAGTCAAGCGAACCACAACTTCTCCTCTATTATTGGAATTGTTTCGGTTTGAATTCTTTCGTTCGATATTCAATTCAGACCCCCTGATTTCCGTAATTACATCATCTAAGTCAATATCATCTACTTCAACCACGGCCTCATTTTTATCTCCTTGAGTAATGATAAGTTCGATAGCTTCTCCGACTTCAATTGAGCTAAAATCATCAAATTTCCTCGTTTCTTTTTCCTGTGCCACCCCTATCATGGTAGTTGAAAGGAGCATCATAAGCATGATTATCTTTTTCATAGTTATATACTTTGAGTTTTAAAATTTAAACCAAAGACCAAATCAAAAAACGAATGGTTGCATCAATCAAAATTTATATCTCAACCCATTTTTAATACCGTAGATAGTTTTGTTGATCGGAATGATAGGCTTGTCTTCATAATGAATGATCCCTTCGATCATAAACATAAAATGTTTTGAAAACTCAAACTCCAATTGAATCTGCGCACTTATTCGATTCCTAAGAGCTTCAATATTCTCATCATATCCAACTTGATAGAACGTAATGTAAGCCAAGTTCACATGATCTGTCAATTCAATGTTGGATTTGAAATAGGATGAAGATTTGATCATATTGTTGGTCACATAGAAATCCTCTATAACAAGATCCTTCCATTTTTCATGTTCATAGAAAAAGCCTGTCCCAATATCAAACTCAATCTCCTCTCTATCTACCAACCTATACTTCAACCCTCCTCCTGAAAGATATCTAAGCTGAAGATGTCTGCTGTGGTCAAAGTTGAATTGTGTGTACAACTCTGTCGAAAGTCTCTTTTTTCTATTTAGATCAATCCTTACATGTGCATATCCTGTGCTTATTACGGGATCTCCTGTTGCTTCATAGTGACTGATATCTCCAGACAGATAATAAGCATGTGATTTTGAGACATAAATAAGGTCTAAAGTAGCCTCCAAAGAAAGAAGGGAAGCATCCTCATCTGGAGTTGGGCTTCTGTTATCAACCTCAAAATAAAAGTCGAACCAGCCTAACCAATAGTTGGAAGAATCAGAGGTAACGTCACGTGTATTGATATTCAAAATTTGAGCCTGTGCTGTCTCAACAGAAAGTAGAGCAATGAATCCAATCAACGAAAAGACAAATCTCATAGGAAGGAAGCCTAGTTCTTCCTTCAAAATAGAAATACTTCCTTGAACAGACAAACTATAGAAGTAATAGAGTCTATAAACTTTTAGTTTTGTGGATGACAGATGCAAAGGTGGTAGATCCAACAAATAATAAAGAGCTTCAGATTCTGTTTCAAGACGAACACTATGTGGCTATCAATAAGCCTCATGGACTACTGGTACATCGTTCCAAAATTGCCACCAATGCCGATGAGTTTGCCGTGCAACAATTACGTGATCAAATCGGTCAACATGTACATCCGGCTCACAGATTAGATAGAAAAACCAGCGGTGTCCTACTCTTTGCTTTAACCAAACCAGCACTATCGGCCATTCGTGGGGTATTCGAGAAAGAGGAGATCAATAAGAACTACTGGGCTATTCTAAGAGGATTCACCGAACCTGAAGGGTTGATTGACTATTCACTCACCAATGACAAGGGTAAGACTCAGGATGCTCAAACAGCCTATATCACACTGAACAAAACCGAAATTGATGTGCCTTTTGGAAAGCACTCGACTTCGCGATATTCATGGGTAGAAGCCAAACCTAAGACGGGCCGTATGCATCAGTTAAGAAAGCACTTTGCACATATCTTTCATCCCATCATAGGAGACCGCCCACATGGATGCAACAAGCAGAATAAATTCTTTTTAGAGCAATGGAATATGAACACGATGCTTTTGCATGCGAGATCTCTTGGCTTTATTCATCCAATCACGGATAAACCGATTGAGATTGAAGCTCACCCTCATCCTGAATTTGTCAGAATGATCGAAACATTAAACTTTGATAAAAGACTATTGGGCTAATTTTCCTGCCACAAAACCTGTGGACCATGCCGCCTGAAAATTGAATCCACCAGTAATACCATCTACATCTAATACCTCTCCAGCAAAAAACAAACTCGGCAACTTCCTGCTTTGCATGGTATTAAAATCCACCTCCGACAGATCTACACCACCACAAGTCACAAATTCCTCTTTGAAAGTAGTCTTACCTGCTACAGCATATTCATCATTGAGCAAAATATTGACTAAGCGATTTTTGTCCTTCTTTTTAACTTCTGCCCAAACGGTGTCTTTGTCCAGATCTATCCTATCCAATAAGTATTCCCAAAGTCGATTGGGTATATCAATTGGTTTTGCATTGAGTACTTTCTTTTTCGATTCTTTCTCCGACACACCTACCACTCGCTGTCTGAGTCCCTCTTCATTCATTCCATCTGTCCAATTCACTTGAGCCTTGAAGTTGTAATTCATGTCAGACAATTGCCTGGCTCCCCAGGCAGATAATTTAAGCACGGCTGGTCCACTCAATCCCCAGTGCGTAACTAATACGGGTCCCTCTTGCACCATTTTAGTTCCCTGAATCTTTACTACGGCATTAGGAATAGCCAAACCCATTAAGGCTTTAAGCTTCTTTTCCTCAGGAATGTTAAAAGTAAATAATGATGGCACAGGTTCTACAATTTTATGTCCCAGTTGGCGCAGCCAATCATAACCTGTGGGTTTAGGACTCCCTCCAGTAGCTATAATAACAAAATCGAAGTAATCAGCATCCGTCGACTCAAAGGAGAGTTCAAACCCGCCATGAGCACATGGTTTCAGCCCTGAGATGCCCTTTTTGTTAAACAACAAAACACTGGAGCGCTCAACTTCATTTCGCAAGCAATCTATGATAGTCTGCGAGTCATCAGTCACTGGAAACATCCTCCCATCGGATTCAGCCTTTAGTTGTACCCCTCTGCTCTCAAACCATTCAATTGTATCCTTTCTATTAAAATAATTGAAGGTCTTCTTCAATTGTTTTTGTCCCCTGGGGTAATGACGTAAAAAATCAGCTTGTTGTTCACAAGCATTCGTTACGTTGCACCTCCCTCCACCAGACACTTTTACTTTAGCCAACGTTTTAGATGATTTTTCAAAAATTGATACAATGGCCTCCCGATGATGTGCCTTACACGAAATAGCTGCAAAAAAACCTGCAGCACCTCCTCCTATTACCGCTACTTTCATATTGAAGTGTTTCTATTTTGGTACAAAGCCAATATTAGAACTTATTTTTCTTTTGCCCATTAAAAGGAATAACTTTGCGCCTTCAAAATTACAGTAGATATGATTTCAGTAAATAACGTTTCTTTACAATACGGCAAGCGAGTTTTGTTCGACGAGGTTAACATCAAATTCACCCAAGGCAATTGCTATGGTGTGATTGGAGCCAATGGCGCTGGTAAATCAACGTTTCTGAAAATACTCTCAGGGGAAATTTCACCAAATTCCGGTCAGGTTGTTTTGGACCCAGGGAAAAGGCTAGCAGTGTTATCTCAAAATCACCACGCTTTTGATGAAGAAACAGCCATCCATACCGTAATGCAAGGTCATGGTACCCTATGGGAAATCATGCAAGAAAAAGATGCCTTGTATGCCAAAGCTGATTTTTCTGAAGAAGACGGTATCCGAACATCTGAACTAGAGGAAAAGTTTGCAGAGATGGACGGGTGGAATGCTGAACCTGATGCAGCGGCCTTATTGAGTGGCTTAGGGATTGTAGAAGATGATCACTACAGACAGATGAAAGATCTGAATGGTAACCAAAAAGTAAGGGTCCTTTTGGCTCAGGCTCTTTTTGGAAACCCAGATGTGTTGATTCTAGATGAGCCTACCAACGACCTGGACATCAATACCATTTCCTGGTTAGAAGACTTTTTACTTGAATTTAAAAATACTGTCATCGTGGTATCTCACGATAGACACTTCCTGGATACGGTTTGCACACACACAGCAGATATAGACTTTAGCGCTATCAATGTATTTACTGGAAACTATAGTTTCTGGTATCAGTCGAGTCAGCTGGCACTGAACCAAAGAACTTCAGCTAATAAAAAGGCGGAAGAAAAGAAAAAGGAGCTGCAGGATTTTATTGCTCGATTCAGCGCCAATGCAGCCAAATCTAAGCAAGCTACCTCCAGAAAGAAGTTGCTAGACAAAATCAATATTGAAGAGATCAAACCCTCTTCACGTAGATATCCAGCCATTATATTTAATCAAAATAGAGAAGCTGGTGATCAAATTCTTGAGGTCAAAGGACTATCGAAATCATTGGATGGCAAACCGCTATTCAGCAACCTAGATTTCTTTGTCAACAAGGGTGATAAAATTGCCTTCCTAGCTAAAGATGGGTTGGCAACGACTGCCCTTTTCAAGATTTTGAATGAGGAAATGAAAGCAGACAGCGGACAATATAAATTTGGTCAGACCATCACCAAAGCCTTTCTTCCCAATGAAAACGCTGAATACTTCAAAGAGAAACTAAACCTAATAGACTGGTTGAGACAATATTCTGACGGAGAAAAAGACGAGGTTTACATACGTGGATTCCTTGGCAAAATGCTTTTCTCTGGTGAAGAAACATTCAAAATGTGCGATGTATTATCAGGAGGTGAGAAAGTGCGTTGTATGCTTTCAAAAATGATGCTTGCAGGTGGCAATGTATTGATACTTGACGAACCTACTAACCATTTAGACCTAGAATCTATCCAGGCATTCAATAATGCTTTGAAGGATTTCCCAGGAACGGTTTTATTTACTTCTCATGACCATGAGTTTGTACAAACCGTTGCTGACAGAATTATAGATTTGAAGCCTGATGGCTATGTAGACAAGCTGAGCACTTTTGATGAATACATGAGTAGCATTCAAGCAACTGATTAATATTTATCATTGATTTAGTTGACTCAACACTCAGATCAACCGTTTAGCACAATGTGATTAGTCGAACCAAAGAAGAAGAGTTTTCTTTGCCGACTTATTGAGTAAACAAAGAATCTTGAGCAAAATCATTCTATATACGGCACTGTTGAGTATATCTTTTCTACCATCCTATGGGCAGGATTTGGTATATCAAATCAAGAAAACAGATTCCGCCATCAAAATTGACGGGGTGCTGGATGAAGATGTTTGGGAAGAGCTTGATGTAGCTCAAAATTTCTTCCAGTATTTTCCTAGCGACAGTTCTAGAGCAGACTCACAAACTGAGATCAGACTTACTTACGACGATCACTTTTTGTATTTCTCAGCCAAGATGTACAATCAATCAGAGGACAGAGAATATGTAGTACCTTCTTTCAGAAGAGATTACAGAGGAAATCAAATTGACGGCATCTCTTTACTTTTTGATACTTTTCAAGACAAAACCAATGCCTTTCAATTTGGAGTCAACTCCTATGGAGTTCAGAGAGAAGGCCTTATTGCTGGAGGGTTTGGAGGAACCTCATGGTCCTGGGACAATAAGTGGTACGCAGAAGCCAAAAAATATCCCGGCTATTGGGTAGCTGAAGGTGCCATCCCATTTAAATCCATTCGATTTAAGGAGGGTATGGACCAATGGAATATTAACTTTTATCGTTTGGACAGTGAAAATGGTGAAAGGTCTACCTGGAATCAAATACCAAGGAATTACGATATTAAATCGCTGGCCTTTACTGGAGTATTGCAGTGGGACCAACCATTGAAAAAGCCTGGGACAAATATTTCTCTTATTCCCTATACCGCTACAGAGATAAACAGAGATTTTGAGGATGCAGACCAGCACGGTACAGAATCCAAAGTGAATTTTGGTGGAGATGCTAAGGTTGCTATTGGCTCAGGTCTAAACCTTGATTTGACAGTTAATCCTGATTTTTCGCAAGTTGAAGTAGATCAGCAGGTTACCAATTTGGACAGGTTCGAGTTATTCTTCCCTGAAAAAAGGCAATTCTTCTTAGAGAATGCTGATCTCTTCTCCAATTTTGGACATCCCTACTATGCCAGGACATTTTTCTCTAGACGTATAGGCATAGTGAACGATACAATCAATGGGGAAATACGACCCAACAAAATACTATATGGTGCCAGACTGAGTGGAAAGCTTGACAACAACTGGAGAATTGGACTACTAAACATGCAAACTGAGGCAATAGAAGATATCAGCTTACCTGGATATAACTACTCATTTGCTGCCCTTCAGCGTAAAGTATTCGCAAGATCTAATATTGGAGCGGTCGTTGTGAACAAACAAACCTTTGATTCTCCTAACGACAATATGGATTTTGACCCAGACCATTTCAACAGAGTGGTCGGTGTAGATTACAACCTTGCCTCTGCTGACAATAAATGGATTGGCAAGACCATGTATCAACGATCCTGGGACAGCGACAGTATTGACTCAGAGGAATATGCCCACGCTTTTTGGCTCGCCTATCGAGGCCGAAACTGGCGTGTAGAGTGGGCTCATACCTTAGTAGGCGAAGGCTTCAACGCCGAAATGGGATTCGTACCAAGAAACGGGCTTTTCAGAATTGAAAATGTACTGGCACGTAACTTTTATCCAAAACAAGGGCCTGTAAACTTCCATCAAATAGAAGCCACCTTGGAGACCCTTTGGGGAGATACAGAAACCACAGGAGAACAAGTAAAATCAGATCAACTCATGGCGATAACCGAAAACATGCAATTTCAAAACACCGCCAGATTCGATTTTTCTGTTAGACGACGATTTACTTACTTGTTTAATTCATTTGATCCAACCAATACAGAAGGCCAGGAATTAGTAGCCGATACCGAATACACTTATCACTGGGTATGGGCTCGGTTCAACTCTGATGAGCGAAAGACATTCTCCTATAGTTTGGTCGGACAATATGGTCAATATTTTAATGGCAAGAGATTTAGGCTGGGTGGAGATGTTAGTTATCGAATTCAGCCATTCGCTGCTTTCAGCGTAAATATCAATTACAACAGACTATCTATGCCCGCACCGTATAACAGTGCTGACCTAGTACTGATAGGCTCACGAATAGATTTGACTATGACAAGAAAGCTGTTTCTCACCTCCTTCTTGCAGTACAACAACCAGGCAGAAAATTTCAACATCAATACAAGACTTCAGTGGAGGTTCAAGCCAGTGTCAGATTTTTTCATTGTATACACAGACAATTATGCCACTATGGATATGAACCAAGATTTTGGTCTTCAGAAAAGAAATCGCGCACTTGTCGTCAAGCTCACTTACTGGTTAAACCTATAGTCGAAACTAGTTTAATCAAAACCATCTTAATTATTAATAATCAGATAGATAGAAGGATTTATTTCTATTTTTCCTAAATATCTAAAAGAATCGCATAAAGACGCTTTAAGAAAATCTCTTAAATCATATATGGCATCCTCCTAAATCCACCCTATTACAGATTTTCGCTCCAAATTCCAACCATTTTATTTTTAGGTTTGTTTACTTAATAATCTAATAAGTCAACATGAAAAGGTATATAGCATTGATATTGGTGCTTTGTGTGTTCACTATTTCTCAAGCTCAAATCGTTGAGAAAAAATTGAGCAAAAAGCAATTGATCGAACAAGCGGATTACTATTTCTTCAAAGAGAACTTTACCAAAGCGCTAGAGTTGTACAATCAACTCATGGAAGACTACCCCAAAAACCACTATATCCAATATCACTCCTTTGTTGCTTATCATCTTTCTACGGGTAGAGGCAGCGATATGACCGCCTTAAAAGAGTATGAACAAAATGAAGGCATCACTGATAAGTTCTACAACTACTGGCTCGGTCGAATTCATTATGGTAGATACGAGTTTGAACTAGCTGAACAACATTTCCAAGCTTTTCTTGACATTGACATTTACAGAACTCATGAGATAAAAAAGGAATCAGAATATTTCCTAACCATGGCCAAAAGAGCCAAGGAATTCTATGCGACTGTTAATGATTTCGAAATAGAACCACTGGCGGCACCAATCAACTCTGAATACGCCGATCTTTCACCAGCTTTCTTTTCTGAGCATGATGAATTATTACTCGTGTCTTCAAGACCTGCAGGCAGACTGGTTGATCAATACCAGGTCTTTTATAGTCTTAAATCAAACAATAAGTTTAGTTCACCCCGAGTACTAAGAAACCTTGGTGCTTTAGATGACAACAACACCAAGATAGAAGTGGTAAACAATGATGGCAAACTGTTCATGTATAAGGAAGACACTGGAGGCGACCTTTATTACTCGGAACCCATGTCTTCCGGGTGGAGCAACCCACAGGAGTTTAACTCTGGACTTAGAGATCATCTGGTTGAGTCTCACTTCTTCATCAACGATGATGAAAACATCATTTACTTTGCTTCTAAGGGCGAAAATGGTAAACTAGATCTATTTCAATCCATTTTGGACCCTACCAATGAAAGCTGGTCTTCCCCACTTCCTATCGTAGGTCAGATAAATTCTAATTCAAATGAAGATCATCCCTTTCTATCTCACGATGGAAAGACCTTATATTTTAGCTCAGATCGACCTGAGTCAATTGGAGGTTACGATATCTTCAAATCAGAAATTGATCCAGTTACCGGCTTGTGGGGTGCTGCTGTAAACGTCGGCTATCCGATAAACTCAATAGATGATGAAATAAACTACCAGTTAAACGAAGACAATATTTCAGGATTTCTGAGTTCCAATAGGTTACATGGACAAGGAGATTTCGACATATACTATTTCCATAAACAAGGAAAGGTTCTAGCCTCGGGAGTGGTTTACGATCAAGAGACTCTGGAACCTATTCCCCAAGCAAAGGTAATCTTTCACCCAACCAAATATCAAGACGAATCCTTTACTACTTCAACTGATGCGACAGGAAACTACAAGATTGAGGTTTATGAAAATGAGAATTTTATTGCTAATATCTATTTAAAAAATCAACTACTGTTTTCAACACAGGTCTATTCAACTCATGACGAACATCACAAATCCTACGAAAAGAACTTCTACATCACCGTACCCGAACAACTAGATCAGGAGACAGATTATGCTGCACTATATCAAGGAGAAAACACTTCCCGACCACAGTATGAGAAACTGGAGATGATTGGAAGCAAATTTCGATCAGGAGAAAAAGCCATTCTCAACAACATCTATTTTGACCTGCATGCCACATCCATTCAGCAGGGATCTATTCCTACTTTGAAGAAAATACATCAAGTGATGGTTGAAAATCCAGGACTGGTTGTTGAAATAGGCGGTCACACTTGCAACATCGGCTCGTATGAAGTCAATCTCCAAGTTTCACAGGCACGTGCAGAAAGCGTAAAGAACTACCTCATTTCTCATGGTATATCACCAAGTAGACTAATAGCTATAGGCTATGGAGAGTCTCAACCTCTGGCTTCTAACGATGATGAAGAAGACGGCAGAAGTTTAAATCGCCGAATAGAATTAAGAGTTCTGAATCAATCACTTAGCATGAATAAGTAATATTTCATTTGTTCTAAAAAGGCTGGTTTATACCTTTGCTATTTAATAGAACAACCCGATGACCAGAAGTCTTCTTTTTGCCATTTTCATCCTTGTTTCACACGCTTCCCTTGGTCAAAATCAGGATACCGTTTTCATGCACAACAATCAAGTGCTGATCGGAGAGATTAAAGAACTAGAAAATGGTGTACTAACATTTGAAACTGAGTACAGTGAAGATGATTTTAAAGTAGATTGGGATGATGTAAAATCCCTCAAAACGAAGACTAATTTCATTATTATGCTATCGCATAATTACCGGTTTACAGGAACCATATCACCTGACCCTAACAATAGTGATTATTTAATATTATATCCCGAAGAAGGATCCAAAATGTTTGCTAAAACCTTAGAAATAGTCTATCTAAAATCATTTGAAGAGGCATTTATAAACAGGATATCTGCTAATGTAGATGCCGGGGCTTCTATTACCAAAGCAAGCGACACTAAACAGCTCAATGTTTCCGGAGGCATTTCATATCTGTACACTGGCCTGCAAGCTGATCTATATGTTAACACGTTGTACAATGTAGTTCAGGATACCATTGTGACCGAACGTGATAATTATGGTACCAGCCTGAAAATGTTCTTTACAAGAAAATGGTATGTCTTAGGCGCCGCCGATTTTCTCAAAAGTGATGAACAAAATCTTGACCTAAGAACAACGATTCAAGTTGGTCTGGGTAGAGATGTAATCAGAAATAACAAAATGTATTTGGTATCGGCAGCAGGAATAGCTCTCAATGCTGAAAAATACACGAATGAAGACAACGCTTCAGGTGAAAGTATAGAATCATTTGGAGAGGTAGAGCTCAAAATATTTGGAATTAAAGACTTTACCCTGAGTACCAAAATTCAGTATTTTTCTATCATAGCTCATAGAAGCCGACAAAGGGTAAATGTTATATTTGACACCAAATACGACCTTCCACTCGATTTTTACATAGGTGGTAATGTCACTTATAACTTTGACTCTAATGAGGAAACCACTGGCTCGAGGTCGGACTATGTAATTAAAAGTAGCATTGGGTGGAAGTTTTAGTTTCTTCCTCTTCCACTCTACTTAGTTTCTCATTTTCTTACTCCCTGGACAATCCAAATAGGACACTCTTGAAACGTCCCGATCTATCTTTTTGTAATGAAATTCTGTATTCCGGAATAAACTGAAGTTGAGAGATATATAAAAAACATTGCTGTCTAGGTTTTGATAGGGCATTACTTCGACTCCATTTACCACTTCAGTATATGACTTATTATGGAAATTAGTCAAGTAATATTTGAACTTAAGACTGATACCAGAGTAAAACTGCACACCAGCAAACAATGTATGATACAAAGAAGGCACTCTGTCACTGAAGTAGACGCTAAACTTGTCCTCCTTCTTCTCATTGACAAACGTTTTCTCCTTGTAATTAAACGGGATTTCCAGCTCATACCCTCCAAACAACATCAAACCATTGGTATCTCCTAGCTTTAGCCCTACGGGGATTCCAATGTTATATGTTCTAAATTTTTTTCTGATCTGAGCACTGTCTGGGTCATCCCAAATAAATCCAACATTTCGCATCGCCACTCCCGAATAGAATCCGAAATTTTCATTTACATCTTTATTGACATTCATCTGAAAGTTAAAAACTGGACTGAATCGAATTGCTCCATCGTTGTCTGTTCCTCCAAAAGAAAAAATCCACTCACCACCAGTAGTCACATAGGTATCTCCGGACTGAGCATTTACTGAAAGACAAGAAAGTATAAAGAACAATACAAGAAAGTATTTTACAATTGATCTCATGGGTTGTATAAACTGATAGAAGACAAATATATAAATATCAAAAGCTTCTTTATTTTCTTATTGAAATAATTATTCTCCTCAAAAAAAATCAAGAAACATAGGAAAATCCCCTACTATTCATCCGTGTAAAACCGTAATTTTCAGCCTTTTATATAAAAAATCATTGCTATCCGTCAATATAATTTGGAGCTTTGCGGCTGTAATTGATTAGAACGTGACACCAAGTCGCTGACGAAAAAATACAACAGCTATGAAAAAAGCCACCTTTACTTTACTTACCGTAATCTTTGCACTTCAGTCTTTTGTAGTCACTGCTCAAACAGATAATTACAAAAAAGGCCTTGAGGCGATGCAAGCTAATCGCTATCATGAGGCCTTGGTGTGTTTCACCAAAGTGGTGGAGAATGAAAAGTTTGAAATTTCAGGCAAAGACCTTTCTCAAGCCTATGCTTATTTGGCAGTCATCAGAACTGCTTATTTGGAGAAGGATCTAAATAATGTCAAATTCAGTAATATCATTGCCAAGCAAGGTCAAATTCACCAAACCATCCAAGAAATGGTACGTGCCTCAAAATTCCAGGACGGCAACACAAAGTCAATGATCAATGAGTCTAAAAAAACATTGGTTGAGGTCTCTTCACATGCGCTGAAAGTAATAGGAGATTCTTTGATGACTTACGACGAAAATCAGCCCAACGAAACCACCAACTTTTTGGCCAATTTCGCGATCAAGCAATTTGGCGAATTAGAAAACATTGCTGTCGACAATTGGGAGCTTCATGACATCTTAGGTTTGGCTCATTTCTATCTTGGAGAAAACCCAAAAGCTATGTCTGAATTCAAAAAAGGTAGAGACCAATTTTCAAAATTGACTGAACAACCAATTAGTCCATTACACCTGAAAAATTTTGTTCTGAGTGCTAATTACTATTTTAAGATAGCAAACGACCTGAAAGAAACCCAGAATGTCTGCAAGCAAGGCAGCTCTTATACCTCCGTCCTAATCAATAATTTGGACGATAGTGAAATGAATGAGATTCTTCGTCTCAACAAGATTGAAAATCGCTTCCGCTCATATATGACACGAATCAAAGATTCCAGTAACTAAGGTTCGTTCTCTTTTTTAAACAACATATACTAAAGTCAAACCGTACATTCAAGGATGAAAATTCTTCATAAACTCTGCCTTCTTATTTTTATAATAGAAACATTTTCTATTCATGCCATACATGCACAAGATCAATTCTATGAAAATGGAATGGCTGCTTATGAAAAGAAGGACTATGAAACTGCTCTATTGAGTTTTACGCAAGCATTGGATAATAAGTATCTCATGAAGGGCAAGGATGTGCCGCGTGCATACAACTACAGAGCTAAAACCGTGGCGGAATACTTTGGCGTAATGCTAGGCAACAACAATTCGGAATTTATCTCTGACAACCCTAATATCTTAGTCAATGCGTTTGAAGACCTAGACCAAGCTATTCGATTTGATGATGGTAAATGTTCTGACTTAATCGCCGAGACTAAAGGTGATTTATTGAATGTTACTTTCCAATTTGGGAAAACTATTGCCGACTCGCTAAGAATAGACCGTGGTTCAAATGACCCAAAAACTGACAGTTTAGTTGTGCTCGTCATAGACGAACTACTTATACTAAAAGAGCTTATAGGTGAATCTTATGAGATCGATGACCTACTTGGTTTATTACAATACAAGCAAGGCAACATAGAAGAGGCAACAAACTATTTCACTCAATCAGAGACGCTCTATCAGCAAAATCCTCCGATATCTGCTGATTACAATCATGTTTATAACTACTACTACAGTGGCTTGATCAACTATTCAAAACTTCATGATTTTGATCAAGCATTGGTGGATGTAAAAAAAGCAAGGAAGTTCGTCTACGATCATTTTAATGGCAATGAAGAGGCCACCGCCTTGGATGCCAAAATGGAAGCATTGGAGTTCCAAATCAAACTACTCAAGGAATAAGTTAAACTAATTCCTCCTCTACGGCAGACTTAAACCTCACGATGAAGCTGGTGCCTACACCAACTTCACTCTCACAACTTATTTCTGCCTCCATTGCGTCTACAAACTTTTTTACAATGGACAGTCCTAATCCGGTAGACTGTTCGTTGTTCGTAGGTTTTGCGCTCAGCTTCTGAAACTTGGTAAACAGCTTAGGTTGATCCTCTTCGCTTATGCCTGGTCCTTCATCTCTAATAATCATTGTTTCACTCCCATCTTCCTGGAAGACATTAAGAAAGATACTCTTACCAGACTCCGAAAATTTAATCGCGTTGGATAGAAGGTTTTCAATAACCTGCAATAGATAATTGTAGTCAGCAAATATGAAATGCTTTTCGGTATCTATATTGCTTTGGATAGCAATAGACTTCTTGCTTGCCAAGAGCTCAAAATTACCAGCAACAAAGTTCATAGTCTGTCCAAGATCCACCTTTTTCAAATTGAGATTTACCTTCATATCCTCTACCACACTAACATCCAATACACGATCTATCATGTCACGCATACGCTCCATGGTATCATCGACCAAATGAAAGTAATGACTCTGCTCTGGAGTCAGGCTTGACTTTTCCATTTTCACTAGTGCAATCAGACCTTTGATATTATTTAATGGGCTACGAAGATCATGAGCCACTACGCCCATCAAAGTATTTTTTTCCTCATTAAGCACGGTTAGTTTTTTGTTATGATTTTGTAACAAGTAGTAAGATCTTCCCAAACTCGCTGCCAAAAGTGTAGTTAAGACTAAAACCACAAGAATACTATTTTGGAAGGACTGCTCTTCCCGAAGCTCTTCGTTCAACCGCATCTCTTCTGCCATTTTTTTGTATTTCAATGATTCCATTTCTCTTTTGAAATCATATTCTGCTGTCATTCTAGCAATTTTCTCGGTAGACTGGGCATTGAATAAAGAGTCTTTTATATCACTATACTCTAGTTGGTATTTAAGGGCATTCTTTAGGTCATTTTTGGATTTATAAAACTCAAAAAGCCCTTTGGCTGTCTCCTTCATTTCAAAAGCATAGTTCGCTTTAGAGGCCAAATCCAACGATTTAAGAAGCATAGTTTCAGCTGTACGATTCTTTC
Organism: Reichenbachiella sp.; assembly: GCF_965233835.1. GTDB lineage: Bacteria > Bacteroidota > Bacteroidia > Cytophagales > Cyclobacteriaceae > Reichenbachiella. The sequence continues at coordinate 2,626,786 of NZ_OZ247585.1, read as the reverse complement.
TTTGTTTCATTGCCAACAAACCCATATTGCGATAAATACTTGTTTGACAACCCGTCAATTGACAAGTATTAGCCCAGTTCATCGCTTGTTCGAAAAAATACCGTGCGAGTCATATTCCCTTTTCCAGGTCATTATTTCTCCCAAGCCCTCGTATGAATAGGCCAAGCCACAAGTAAAGTTGTTCTCAACTTGAATGGCGTGTGATTTTCTAATTAAGTCTAATGCTCCAAGTGTATCCCTCTGTTCTTTGTAGACAATGGAAAGATTACTCAGCAGCACAGCCTCTTTATCTGAAACACCATAAGCCTTAGCTATTTCCAACCCTCTATTATAATATTCCTTAGAGTCTTCCGGCTTACCAATTTCATTGTAAATAATTCCTAGGTTATTTAATAGAATCAGTTTCGCATTGTTATCATCAGAATCCTGAATAAGTTGATAGGCTTTAAGATAATATTCCAGCGATTTCGCATACAAGCCCATCTCATTATACACTATACCCAATCGGTTCAAAGAGAACCAGGCACTATCCAAATGACTTGGTGTATCAAAATAATTGTTGGCAGTTGTAAAGTGGCGAAGTGCGGCCGCATTGTTTCCCCTCGTATTCTCCAGGTCCCCTAGATCAAGATGAATCAAGGCAGATTTTGAAGTGTTCTGAATGGAATCTGCAAGAGTGAGTGCTTTTTTATAAAAAAGCTTAGCAGAATCAAGCAGATTAACCTTTTCCAGAGCATGGCCAATACTCTGATAGGCAGTAACAAAAAGCTCACTATTGTCAATCTCATTCAGATTGTCTAAGGCTTGATACGCATAATTCAAGGACATTGGACCATCCTCCTCTGTTTCCGACAATGACAGATAAATTCGAATACTATCCTCCGTGGTACCGACCTTATTCAGTTCAACAAGCAGACTATCAATTACTGTCTGCGAGAACGTAGTAAGCCTGCATAGCATCAAAAGAATAAAAACAATGCTTATTGACCTTTTCTTCTTAGTCATCAACTCCCAATTTCGTTCCGCTCAAAGATGAATGAGAAGGCTTATTTTTTTTCCTTCTTTTTACCTCTGCTTTTTGTCCATTCTAGTGCTCCTTCATCAAACTCTTCAGCCACATTTTTATCCAACCCTCCTATTTTAGTTGGGTCAACATTGGTGATTTCGTTATCATCCAGGTCTTCAAGCGGATTATCGATTTTTTCTACTTTTTTACTCATGATAATTACTTTTTATCAAAACGCTTAAATACTTATTCTGATACTATATACCTAAGTATTCTTTTTTCATATTTTCTATGATAGGTAGTAATATAACGAATTTCGTTCCTTTATTTAAGTCACTGACCAAGCTAACTTCTCCTTCTAGCTTGTCAACAGCCGATTTCAAGATAAACATTCCAAGCCCTGACCCTTGTACATCTTCATTGGCCCTATAAAACATATCAAAGACCTTCTCCTGATATTTGGGATCAATACCTATTCCATTATCCTCAACAATAATGCACATGTAGTCCTCGGCTGTTTGCATCACCTGAATATTCACAAAAGGTTCGTCAATATCCTGGCGAGAGTATTTAATACTGTTTTCAATCAAGTTTTGAATAATGGTATTCATCAAACTTCGATCTGACTGAATCTTCATTTCCCTCTCGATTTCAATTGAAAATTTAATCTTATCGAAACCTGGCAAATAATTAAATGATTCTATGCAATCTGAAACCATTTCATCGAAGTTTATGGTTGTCTTCGAAAGTTGCCAGTCTCTTACCTTCGAAAGCTCCAACAGATCAATAATGGTTTGATTGATGCGAGTAATTCGGTGGTGGTACAAATCAAAATACTTCAAAGCTTGCTCATCCTTGATTTCCGATTTGACTACATCATACAACCCCATCAGTGAAGAAATAGGTCCACGAAGGTCATGCGACACTCTTGATGAGAACTTATCCAATTCCTCGTTCTTCTTTTCTACTATTAAGTTATTCTCCCTTTGAATTCTAGCCTCAGACTCCAGAGATTCCATCTTCCACATGGATTCAAGACTTTTAATCTTACTCTTAGTCTCAGAATTGATGACTTGCTCCTTAAAGTCATGGTACTTGATATGATAGGCCAAGGCTTCCGCCTGATCATTTTCATTCATGGCTATGTTAAACAGCTCATAATAAGCCTTAAACATTATTTGCTTATTATCGATTTGCTCTCCTACTTCTATTGCCTCATGAAAATATTTTTTAGCCTGCTCATACTGGTTAGTTGCCAGACTCACCTGACCCAATTTGGTAAGAGCCATTCCACAACCCATTTTCTCACCTACTTCACTATGTACCTTTAGGCTAGTCTTAAAAAACTCTTCTGCCTCCTGATACTCATTAATATGTAGGTGAATCTTGCCTTTGCCATACCAGGAAAATGCCAGACCTCGCTTATCCCCTGTTTCCTTTTTTAAACTAATGCTCGTATTAATAGATTCTAAGGCATTTTTATAGTCCCCTTTTTTAAGGTACAGCCCCGAAAGTGGGTTACATGCGTTAGACTCACCGTTTTTATCATTATTTAGATGACTCAGTTCGCGACATTTCACATAAGTTTCCAAGGCCTTATCCAGCTCACCAAAAGCTTCATAAATAAAGCCAATAGCTTTTAGCGTTTTTGACTGCCCAACAAAGTCTTCAATTTCTTTCTGCAAACGAAGGCACTCATACAAATGCTCTAATCCCTTGTGATATTGAGTGGACTTATATTCGATGCTACCTATGTTATATAGGGCATCAGCCATTCCTTGCTTATCATCCAATTTTCGAAAAGCAGTCAATGCTTCTTCTGAATGTTCTAGTCCTGCCAAATGATCGCCCATGATCATGTAGAACAAACCCAGCTGACAAGAACATCTGGCCAATCCTAATTCGTACCCTATAGCTTCACTTTTTGCTTGAGCCTGAATGGTTAGATCTATGGAATTCTTGACGTTGCTTACGCGAGAATCCATAGCATATTTCAACGTGGATTCCACGCTTTTTACTTGAGCCTCATTATCGAGGGATGGCTCTTTTTGAATCTTGGGTTGCATTATTTTAAAATTTGGAAGACAGTCTTCAACAAGTTCTAATAAAATAATACAGGCGGACTTTAAATATACATGTTAAACCCGAACCTATCAAAGGGATACTGAAATAAATATCAAAATATTTCAAGTCAATATCCTAATTGTTCAATTCACAACAACATTAAACCGTTGCATGCAACAAGATAACTATTTTTTAAGCCAAAAAAGGAAATTATCGCCTTCTTCCACCGCCAGAGCGACCTTGTCTACCTCCCGACCTTCCAGAACCTGAAGGTTTACGAGAGCTTCGACGTTTTCTATCCTGATATCCTCTTTGATTAGAGCGGCCAGATTTGGGAGGGGCATCATCTAGATTTACTCGGAGTTCTCTACCTTCGAACTCGTAGCCTTTGAATTTCCCCATGACATCTTTCGCAATGTCTTTTTCTACTTCGAAATAGGCTCTTTTCTGCTGGAGTTCAATTTTTCCGATTTGTCCTTTCTTAGCTCCAGATATATCACAAATCATATGCAATAGCTCTGCATTGGAGATATCATCGATTTTCCCAAGGTTAATAAACAAACGGGAGTGTTTACCACCATTTCGATCGCGATCTCTTGTTTCTTTTGATCTACTGTTTTCCGTCTGATTTAAATTGCCGCTATTGGATATGCTAATCTTAGATAATTCTAGGGCTAATAGTTTGTCAACTAGTTCCTCTTTGGACAAGGAGGCAAACATATCCTGAGCTTGTTTTTTCAAATCTTCAGGTAATTCTTTCTTGATTTCGTAATCAGCAATTAATTTCAAAGAGTTGTCCATTCGAGAAGACATGACCTCGTAGGCAGTTGGAATCAACTCTTTTTCGAATTTAATCTTTAACCTGCGTTCAATTTCTGCGATTCTTCTTACCTCGCCTTTGCTAACCAACGCAATCGAAATTCCTTTTTTTCCGGCTCTGGCCGTTCTACCACTTCGGTGTGTATAAAACTCCAACTCATCCGGCAACCTGTGGTGGATCACATGCGTTACGTCATTCACATCAATACCTCTGGCTGCTACATCTGTAGCGACAAGCATAGATAATGTGCCGTCTTTGAATTTTCTCATCACAGAATCACGCTGTTTCTGTGTAAGATCACCATGAAGTGCCTCTGCCCTATAACCAGCTCTACTGATGTCATCGGCTAAATTCTGCGTATCAATCTTGGTTCGACAGAACATGACTCCATAGAAGTTTGGATTCACATCCAATACCCTTTTGATGGCTTCTAGTTTATCACTTACTTTCACTACTAAGTATTGGTGAGAGATATTTTTATTCACTTCCACTCCACTTTTCACCGATACTTCTTTCGGATCATTCATGTAGGTGTTCACCATATTTTTGATGGCAGACGGCATAGTAGCCGAAAACAGCCAGGTAGTTTTCTCCGGAGGGGTATCTGCTAAGATTTTGTTGAGTTCTTCTTTGAAGCCCATATTGAGCATTTCATCAGCTTCATCCAGTACCACATAGTCTAGTGCTTTCATGCTAATCACCTTTCGGTTGATCAAATCGACCAAACGACCCGGCGTAGCTACAACGATTTGCGGTTTGGCTTTCAACGCTTTGATTTGATTGGTGATCGCTGCACCACCAAAAACCACTTCTACTTTAAGTTTCGGCTTCTTTTTAGAAAAATTTTTGAGCTGTTCTGCAATCTGCTGGGCTAATTCCCGTGTGGGTGCCAATACCACAGCCTGACAGGTATTTGAATCCTCATTGACTGACTGAATCAATGGTAGGCCAAAGGCCGCCGTCTTTCCAGTGCCCGTTTGCGCCAAGCCAATAAAATCCTGCATGGAGTCGAGTAAAATGGGAATGGCCTCTTGCTGAATCTGCGTAGGTTTAACAATGCCTAAATCGGTGAGCGCATCAACCAAACGTGGTTCGAGCCCGAGTTCTGAAAAAGTATTCAATCTGAAAATCTTATGATAAGTTGCAAAGGTAGGCAATTAATAGCCCTGCGCTATCAATTGCCCATAAGATTCTCTTCTACGAGCAAATTATCCCAAAATGGTCTCTTTGCGATAAACCACTCCTCTTTCACTCAAGTATTGCAAAATGAAATCAAAACAACCGGTATGATTGCTCACCAACTCAGGTGGAAACACGCCTTTTTCGTTGAACTTCTTATCTAAAACTAAATTCACTGCGGCAGTGGCTGTATATCCGGTTGTTCTGGCCATCGATGAAGTTTGTGTCTCAGGATCATAGGCATCATGCAAATGATAAACGATGGTTTCTTGATCACCGGATTCATTTTTACCTGATACAGTAATTCGCATCACTGTGATTTCTTCTTCGGTCTCACCCAATTTCCACTCATCAAAGAGCACCTTGCATGTGAAATCCAAAGGACTTACTGTGGTTCCTTTTACGTCAATTGGTTGTTCGCTAAAAAAACCACTGGACTTTAATACCTGAATGTACTCCACATGACCAGGATAGCGCAACGTCTTCTCGATCATATTTGGGATATGTCCCATCGTAAACAATAAAGAACGGAGACCGTCGGAGTTAAATGACTCCAGCGTTCCCACACCATCAAATTCTTCTTGTGCCACATCAGATAACGCGGGTTTTGTCACAATATGACTGTTTTCGACATATCTGGCAGGACGCGTATATTCTTCGATCACATCTATAGGAGAAAAAGGTGCCTTGTAAGCAAATGGCCATTTTTTCACTTTAGGCAAGCCTCCCACAAGACACTCGAAGTGGTCGATTTTCATGGTTTCGTTGTGATAACCGAGTACTAGATTGCTCATACCCGGAGCTACACCGCAATCCACGATGGCGGTGACTTCCATTGCTTTCGCCAATTCCTTGAGTTGCAAAGCATTTTCAGGAAAGAAAGAAATGTCTACCACATCCTTTTTCGCTTCTATGATCCATTGTAGGGTTTGATAACCGAGAAAGCCTGGCACAGCGCAGACTACCAAATCAAAAGGTGAAATGAGTTCCTTCAATTCATTTTCCTTGGTGACGTCTAGCTGGGTGACTTCGATCTTGGGCGATATGTTTTTTAGTTTGTCCAGTGCCCTTTGGTTGAAATCGGTAACGGTGACTTTATGATTATTAGACAGGTCGATAGCCATGGCGCTTCCGACCATGCCACCGCCTAATACGATGATATTATTCATATTTTGATGATTTGTGATTGAAATAATAAAGAGCCGTCATGCTTCGATTGTCCTATACACACAGATGAAGGCTACCGCTCGGTTGACTGAAGAGTTTGACTCTAACAGAGACCTCTGGTTAATGAGATTGTACGAGCTACAACCCTGGAATAAGCACCCATGGCATTTGATTAGAAGAAGGTATGGAGATATATGTTCTCATTTAATAAAACTGTTTGCTTATTGAAACAAAGCTATTCATATTGTTGTCAATTATTATTTGATAAAAATTTTCTCATGAAAACTTCTGTCGTTAATTATTAAATCAACAATATAAAAACCTGACTCTAATTTATCTAAATCAATTACGAACTCTTCAGCCTCATATTTCACCACCGTTTCAAAAATAATACCTGTATAATTTCTAATACTCACATTGAGATTAGTATTATTTGTTGATTTCGGCATCTTTACTTTTATATATTCATCAGCTGGGTTAGGATACAAAATAATATCATCACTAAAATTATTTTGTGCAGCACTAGACAGTATTATATTTTTTGTTCTCACAAAATCAGTTTTGAAAATCTTTCCTACTTGTTTGGAAATCAAATAAACCGCTCCTTTTTCGTCGAATCCAAATCTAATATCTCCCCTTTCAATATTTAACAATTCTTTAATTGAAACACTTTGATTGGTTGAATTGTTATCTAAGTCAAAATTTGTGATTTCATAAAAATTTGATTGGGTTCCTTCTTTCTCGCAATGAAGCATCTTCTTGTAATCTGAAAAAAACATTCGACCAGTTGGAAGATCAGTGAAAATCACCTTTTCCTTGAAAGACCCATCGTTTAAATCGCTAACAATTAACCCGCCTGCTATTGCATAGCTAGAAATAGAATGATCATATTCAACTACAGGCAAGGAGTGTTTCTGATTGTTATATAACAAAATGCTACTATCATGAATAAGAGTTCCTTCAAATCGATCCCAACCATAATTACCTCCAGGTCTAGCAAATACAATTTCTTCACGATCAGAAGCTCCAATATCAAATACGATTAAGATCTGTTCACCATTTAAATCTTTTGAAAAACTGAAGGTTTGGGGATCGCGAAATCCTACTGCATATATTTCTTGTGCCGTATTTTGTTGACCGTAATAGGGGTTACTTAGTGGAATACTATATTTTGAATTTGCAGTTTGCAAGGGGTTAATACACAAAATCTTCCCAAAAGGGTTGTTCAGTTGTTGAATATAACCCTTGTCCGGCGCATTATTTCCTAATGCATTACCATCTCCAATTGCAACATAAAGCAAACCAAAGTTTTCATCTCCGAGCTTCAAGTTAGGGTTAAATGCGAGCTCACCTAGCCCATGAGGATTATTGCCCTCTGTTTGAACTCTAAATATTTCTCGATAAGAATTGATATCAGCTTTATTCTTATCTGAAAGATCTACAGTAAATTCTGAGATTGCGTATTGATTTGATCCTGTTCTACTGTTAAAATCTTGGATACGATAATTGGCATGTAATCCATATTGGTCAAAAGAACTTTTGACTTGATAACCCAAATATATTTTCCCGTAACCTAAACTTCCTTCAATTCCATATTGAGGATGAAAATCAAAATACATTAAACCACGAAAAGCACTAGCACCTTCACCATTTATAAAACCAGTTTCTGACGATATTGAAGAAAGATCTAAAAATACATTTAACTCTTTTCCCAATGAATCATAGACTATTATTTTGCCCGTTTGAAAAGAGACAAATACTCTGCCCGTACCATCTTTTGGGGCCCCAACCTTGATTGCCCCGAAGGCAGAAACTGTACCAGCTGGATTGCTTCCAGTTCCACTTTCATATTCTTTATGATCAGCAAAGCTTTTTAATACCATCGTGTAACTAGATTCTTTTGGAATCATATGTTCAGGCAAGTCATTTTGAGCCACAACAAAATTTATTTGCACTAATACCAACATGGCTGATAAAAATGTGAAATTATTAAGGCAACTATAATTCATATTTGGTCACTTTATATTCTAATTGCGTAAAGGAAAAAACTTGGTTAAATAAAAATTCTATCTCATTGATGCATAAAATGGACAGTTAAAACATAAAAAAAGTCCCGATTGCCCGGGACTTATACCTTTAATAAAAACGAGATATAATTTAAGCTTGTTTTACGTCAACCGCATTCAAGCCTTTTTTACCTTCTTTTAAATCAAACGTCACCGCATCTCCTTCTTTCACTTGGTCAACCAGACCAGAAATGTGAACGAAATACTCTTTTGAATCTTCATCATCAACGATAAACCCATATCCTTTGGATTCGTTGAAGAATTTTACTTTACCTTGTTTCATTGTACTATATTAGAATAAATTATAGTGTAAAGTATGTAGGTTAAGTGATAATACAAAAAAATGACAAATTATTTTTAACTACATTTCCAGTAATTAAACAGCGATTCTCTATATGAAAAACTTATCCCTACTCTCTCTTATTCTTTTTGTTTCATCCAGTGCCTTCGCACAAGTACCATCTGGCGAAGACCAAATCAATGCAGCCATACAGGCCGGACCAGAAGAACAAAGAGCCGATGCGACAGTACTTGGCTATAACGATAATGGAGAACTCATCGAACTCAGAAAAGGCAGCAATCAATTGGTATGCCTGGCCGACAATCCTAACAAGGACGGATTTAATGCCGCTTGTTATCACTCCAGCTTGGCAGACTTTATGGCCAGAGGCAGAGCATTAAAGGCAGAAGGCAAATCCAGACAAGAAGTATCAAACATTAGAGAAGCCGAAGCCAAAGCTGGTACGCTAAAAATGCCTGAAAAGCCTGCCACACTTCACGTCCTCTATGGCAAGGAGGCTAAGTACAATAAAGAAACAGGTTTGGTTGAAAATGCTAACCTGAGATATGTAGTCTACATGCCCTGGGCGACTCAAGAGACTAGCGGGCTACCTCTGAAGCCTATGGTTCCTGGTGGACCTTGGTTGATGTTTCCAGGTACACATGCTGCGCATATCATGATCACTCCTCCCAGGAAGTAGTTTGTTCAATGAGCCAATGACCAAATGAATGAATTCATTGAATCATTACTTCGTTACCTTAATGCACCCCGTTCAAAAACACTTCCATCGCCTCGATCACTTGTCGAGGCTCTTCTATGGTGGATGAATGACCAGCACGTTTGATGACGGCTAGGTGGGCCTGAGGAATCTTTAGCTTAATGTTTCTGGCTTTTTCTAATGTCGTGGCTACGTCCTCATCTCCGGCAATTACTAAAGTAGGAACAGAAACTTTCCCTAGTTCTTTGCTCACGCTATCTCTCTGAATAACGCCAGTGACAGATTTTGTGATAGACTTTTGATTGTTTAGGATCTCTCCTCTCCAATAATCCACTTCACCCTGACGGTTCGGATCATTCAGAAAAGTTTTACCAAACATGATGGGCATTACCTTATTGATCACCGCCTTCACGCCAAAAAGTTTAACAATGGTATTGAGCACATTGTATTTGAATTTATTAGGCTCCAAATCTGCCGAGGTCTCAATCAACATGATAGACTTTAGCAATTCACGATGTCGAGCAGCCATTCGCATGGCCACGAATCCGCCCATGGATAGCCCTACCATATGACAAGGCCCTAAATTCAGTGCGTTGATCAAGCCAATGGCATCAGAGGTCAGACTCTCGATATCATATCCTTCTTCAGTAACTTCACTTCTACCCTGTCCTCTGTGATCATAAATCACACATTTATACCTCGCCTTGAAGTAGTCGACCTGAGCTTTAAACATCTTCCCACTCATCAGTAGACCGTGACTAAAGACAATAGTCTCCGGGCCTATCCCATGAATTTCATAATAAATTTCTGCACCGTTGATATTAATTGATGGCATAAGTATTAGCTGCTTTACGACTCGAAGTCAGGTTTATGATTGATTTTGTACAAACCAAAGTTATCAAAATTTATGATTGAATAATTCGATCTCATAGGATACCAATTATCCAAGCATAGTTCCACCCAAACCGGCAAAGTGTTCAATAAAAACATTCCTCAATCCTACAAACATCTGGTATTGATTTCTTTCTATTTTTGATCTTCAAACAACAGTCTCAGAATGAAACGAGTAGCCATCATCCTTTTCACCACTTTATCTTCTTTCATTATTCTTCAATCATCGAAAGTCGATATACCATCCGATAGTAAGTATACCAGACTTGATAGCCTCAGAGGTTCAATTACTCCAGAGCGTATCTGGTGGGATTTGACTTATTATCATTTAGATATCAGCGTTGACCCGGCTACCAAAACGATAGAAGGCACCAACCGCGTAGACTATAAAGTATTAACCGAAAATCAAATCATTCAGATTGACTTGCAGGCTCCATTAGCGCTTAAAAGTGCCACTCAAAATGGTCAAACCCTTGAATTCACCAATGAAGGCCCAGCCCACTTCATTACCCTTAGAGACAAACAAGAAATTGGGAGTGTAAATAGTTTGGTGCTGTCTTATGGAGGCCAACCAGTAGAAGCAGAACATGCTCCATGGGACGGTGGTATTTCGTGGGACAAAGACTCTAATGGCAATGACTTCGTAGGCTCATCTTGCCAGGGATTGGGTGCCAGTGTCTGGTGGCCGTGCAAGGATCACATGTACGATGAAGTAGATAGCATGCTGATGAGCGTCACTGTGCCAGAGCACTTGATGAATGTATCAAATGGTAGGCCCCGTGGTTTAGATGACAATAAAGACGGTACCAAAACTTACCATTGGTTCGTCAGCAATCCGATTAATAATTATGGAGTGAATATTAACATTGGAGACTATGTTCACTTCAGCGAAACTTATGAGGGTGAAAAAGGACCTTTAGACATGGACTACTACGTGCTTCGAGAAAACCTTAAAAAAGCAAAAAAACACTTTAAGCTTGCCCCTAAAACCATGGAAGCTTTGGAACATTGGTTTGGTCCCTACCCCTTTTATGAAGATGGTTATAAACTTGTAGAAGCTCCTTATTTAGGCATGGAACATCAAAGTTCTGTAACCTATGGCAATGACTACCAGTATGGCTACCGCGGCTCTGACCTATCAGGTACAGGTTGGGGATTGAAATGGGACTATATCATCACGCATGAGACTGGACACGAGTGGTTTGCCAACAACATTACCTACAAGGACATGGCAGACATGTGGGTGCATGAAGGTTTCACCTGCTACTCTGAAGGGTTATATACCGAATATTTCTTCGGCAAAGAAGCAGGAGCAGAGTACATCAGAGGACAGAGAGCCGGAATAAACAATATCCTGCCCATGATCGGCGATTATGATGTAAACTCTGAAGAACATGGTAATGTCTACTCTAAGGGAGCCAATTTCTTGCATACGCTAAGACAAGCCATCAATGATGATGAAAAATGGCGAAACATTTTAAGAGGATTGAATGAGACTTTTTACCATCAGACGGTAACCACTCAACAAATTGAAGAATACATCAGTGAACAAGCAGGGCGAGACTTTCAGTATGTTTTTGATCAGTATTTGAGAAACAGCAGTTTACCTATATTTGAATATGTATTTCGAGATGGACGAATGGGTTATCGCTGGTCTGGCGTGGCTAGTGGGTTTGACCTGCCATTAAAGGTTTATTTGAATGGTGAGGAAAAATGGTTAGAAACCAAAACCAACTGGCAGTTTATTGAGGCTACTAAAGACACCTCCATTGAAGTGGATCGAAATTTCTATGTGTCTGTATTGAACGTGATGGGGTCTTGAAAATAAATTAAATTAACCACCTTGCCGCATTTATTGCGGCACCTGTGTCCGACACAGCTGCTGTCTATTCGAACAGATCGCGCAACAGGTGCGCGAAGGAGATAAAATTTGCTTCCTCTATTAATCCAATAAAAAGTCATCATATAAATCTCTCCAAGATGGATTAAAGCCACATATGAGGTTTTCTTTCCATTCTCTCTTATATTTTTTGAGTTGACGTTCCCTATGTAAAGCCTCTTCTTTATCAATAAACTCTTCATAATAAAGGAGTTCATTGCAATTGTATTTGAAGGAAAATTCTTTGTACACACCCGTTTTATGTTCAAACATTCTTCGTTCTAAATCACTGGTGAATCCTGTATAAAGAACTGTATGATTTTTGTTGGTTATGATGTAGACGTAAAAATTGACTCCAGACATAAGGTTAGGGTTAGTATAAAAATAATCACAATCAGAAAATTATTTTAATTTGCCTTGCGGCATCTGTTTCGGGTGCGTCGGCTGTTATTCAAGAAGATCGCAGGACAAGCCCGCGAAGGAAGCACTTAAGACTTTAACTTATCCCAGATCACCCTACCGTTCAGCTTAAGCTTATCGAAGGTGGACATGTTGCTAAGCTGGGCTAGCATTCTTTCTTTTATTAAATCAATGGCTTTTAAGGGCCGTATCATCACCTTAAATTCTATAATTTTTCCAGCCTTATTCCATGTGATCAAATCAATACCATCAATCAGGATTCCATCAATTTCGGCGTTAAACTCTAGAGCAGCATTTTGATCCTGTACAATTTCTTTGATATACCTGAAATATTCAGCTTCCATAAACATTTGGAACGCCGCCATTAGATACATGACTGTTAATCGCTGGCCCTCTTGTGGTTTGAAAACAATAGGTGAATGAAATACACATTTGGCATCTATAATTTGATCCAGCTGACTGATATCCTGAGATTCCAACATCTCATGCCATTGGGTTAATGGTGAATTGTTCATTAGACTAAGTTAAATGGTTTTTGGGTATGCAAAAATCACCATTCATGTAAAACTAATAACAGGGCAACTGCATCTACGTAATAGCTGTTAATCAAAAACTCAACTCATATGCTAACGGACTACATAAAAGTTACTCTCAGAAGCCTAGCCAAAAACAAGTTAATTTCATCGATTAATATCCTTGGGTTAGCTATTAGCCTTTCCGCCTTTATTTTTATTACTCTTTATATCAAAAAAGAGCTCAGCTACGATACAGGCCATCCTAATTCTGATCGCATGTACCGGGTAGCTGAAATCATTAAAAGTGATAATTTCACGGAAAACTCCTCTAGCTGCCCCCCTAATACTGGGAAATACATGTTAAAGGAGTTTCCTGATGACATTGAGTACATGGTCAGATTTTTTGACTTTCAGAATCCTATAGTCACCATTCAGCTAGAAAACCAAGAACTCTATAATGAGAAGTATGTGTACTTCACGGATTCCTCTGTCTTTGATATGATGGATTTTGAATTGATTCAGGGAAACAAAGAAACAGCGCTTACCGCACCTAACACAACAGTAATCTCCGAATCATTAGCAAAAAAATACTGGGGAGACGAAGACCCAATGGGTAAGAAAATCACTCGTGTGGGCTTTCAAAATCAATTTGAAATTACCGGAGTTTACAGACAAAATTCGGTATCTCACATCAAAACAAGTATGCTTCACTCTTTTGCCACGGTGGATGGCTTCCAATTTTTACAACGCAATTGGGTATGGAATCCAGCTTGGACCTACATCACACTAAGAGAAAACGTTTCTCCGCAAAATTTTGAAGCCAAACTACCTGAGTTTATAGATAAATTTTATGATGACAGAGCGAAAGATGGCACCTCTCATTATTTAATCCCCATTGAAGATGTTCATCTCAAATCGCATCTAGAGTTTGAAATGGCACCAAATAGCGACATCAAATACATCTACATATTCGCCTCATGTGCAGTCTTCTTGTTGATCATTGCCATGGTGAATTTTGTAAACCTGTCTACTTCTTATTCCCTTTTAAGGGGAAAAGAGATTGGTGTTCGAAAAGTAACCGGAGCTACCAAAAGTCAGTTGATTCTTCAGTTTCTAGCGGAGTCGATCATCATTGCTTTCATTGCCTACATCTTTGCACTTGCCATATCATTTGCTTCGATATCATTTTTGGAACCTACTTTAGAAATTGGTGTAGGTGAACTATTCAATTTAAAGATGCTATCAATTATGACTGGCATTGTATTCTTAATCGGATTTTTATCTGGTGTTTACCCTGCTTTCTTCATATCCTCTTTCGATCCGCTCGTGGTGTTCAAAGGAAAAATGATTTCTCAAGGCAGTGGTAAAGTATTGAGGAAAGTATTGGTAATCGCTCAGTTTACTATCGCCATTGTACTCATCATATTCACATATGTGACTTATAATCAACTGTCCATGATGAACAACAAAGATTATGGCTTTGATGCGGATAAAATCATGGTACTGGATGTAGCCAATACCAGAATTGGTCAAACTTATGATGCTTTCAGAACACAACTGATGAGCAATGTTGCGGTAGAGAACGTAACTATAATGAGTGATATCCTGGCGGTGAATAATAACAACCATGAGTTTAATCATGAAGGCATGACAGCCGGAGAATGGAACTACTACCCTGCGCTAATTGTAGATGAGGAGTTTGTTGCCTCGTTGGGCATGGAGATTATAGCTGGTAGAGACTATTCGGTGAGTTATGCCAGAGAAGACTCTTTATCCATGATTGTCAATAAATCAATGGTTAAAACCCTAGGATATGCCAACCCTCAAGACGCTATAGGTAAGCGTATGGTCTCAAGGAACGGAAATGAGAAGATTGTGGGTGTGGTAGAGGACTTTAACTATAAATCACTTCACTCTCCCATTGGTCCATTTGCGCTAGATGTAAGAAGAAACAGACAACGAAACAATGGCAATTTCTTCACTCGACATGTGGCCATTCGTTTGAATAATACCGATAAGGCAACTTTGGCACACTTAGAGGAAGTGTGGAAAAAGAATGTGAACAATGTACCATTCACTTATAAAATGCTTGATGAAGAGTTGAGAAAGCTCTATCAAGAAGAGAACAATATGGGTTCTATACTAGGAACGTTTGCTGTGCTGACAGTAATCATTGCGTGCTTAGGTCTATTCGCACTAGCCTCTTTCCTTGCCCAACAAAAAATGAAAGAAATAGGCATCAGAAAGGTATTAGGTGCCAACTTCATGAAGCTTTTTTATGTAGGATACAAAGAACAATTTATCCTAATTGTAGTCGCCTTTGCATCAGCCATTCCGATCAGTTATTACTTTGTGGAAGGGTGGTTGGACGATTTTGCTTATCGAATTAACATTGGCGTGGCTCCTTACATTTTGGCAGGTTTCTTGGCCATAATCATCTCCTCAATCACTGTACTGAGTAATTTCTATAAGGTGATTGTTTCTAACCCTTCTGAGGTTTTAAGGGATGAGTAAAATATTTAGTTAAAAATGAAATGCTGTCAATCAGACGGATAGGCGGTTAAAATCTTGGTGATGGCGAAGTTCATTTGATCATTTACAAATCTCCCTAATGATCAGGTGGCTTCGCTTTTTTCATTATCATACACAAACAAAAAAATAGGCAGCACACCATGCTACCTATTTGATGAGTTTGGATTAGTAAATAATCGATACTCATATTGTTGTTGTGAAATTTTAATCTTTAACCAACTTAAAGCTTCTACTACCTTCATTGTTTTCCAATCGAAGGAAATACAAACCCCGTTGAAGTTGAGATACGTCTAAAGTGAATTCAGCACCTTTTACCGACTGGCTTAGCACTTGTTTTCCCGACTGATCTACAACGCTGAACTGTCCTTGCCAGGATTTGCCTAACTGGATCGTAAGCACATCTTTTGTTGGATTGGGATAAACAACTGCTTTTTCAATGCCATGCTCTGATATGGCAAGTACGTTAGTGATTATAACATTGAATTTCTCTTCAACACTTCCACCATTTTCATCTTTGGCCACTACAATCATCTCTGCAGTACCTTCCGATTTTTCAATGATTGTGAGTGTTTGGTTAGCTATTGAACCAGTAGCAATAGCCTCGTCAGATGAAGACACACTAAGTGTAAGCGGATCATTATCATCGTCTACAAACACACTAGACAGGTCGATAGCCAAAGCGCCAAAGCCAGCATCTAGCTGCTGATCTGAAATTGATTGATCAACCGTTGGTGCATGATTGCCAGCTGCTATTACAGAGATTGTAAAGTCTTCTTGTACAGTTCCTCCTCGACCATCGTGAGCCGTTACTGTGATTTCGGAGCTGCCAGTACCCTTTTCGGAAATGGTGAGTAGTGTATTTTCCACTACATCTACCAAAACTACAGTCTCCTGACTACCTGTGGCGGTGAGATAGATAGCATCTCCATCAGCGTCTGAAAAGTGACTAGTTAAATCTAGCGTTGTGTAATTAAACCCTTGTACTAAATTCAAATCATCCACCATCTCATCTACCACTGGCAATTGGTTAGTTTCTGAAGCTACGGTCAATATAAATACATCCTTAGCCTCAAAAAATATTTTATCGCGAGCCGTTAAGGTGATCTCTGACTCTCCTATTCCTTTCTCAGTGATGGTCAGCGTCAAACCATCAGCAAGTGTTCCTGTCACTGAGACATCTACAACATTTCTATTTGATGAGTTAGCGAAAATGAGCATTTCGTCCCCTGCATCCTCGTCCTGAAAAACATTTGTGATATTAATATCATAGGATACAAATCCTTCTAACCGGTTTTGGTCATTGATCTCCTCTACTACTTTTGGTGCTTCTGACTCATTGTGAACTGTGACGGTTATGGTCAATCTACTCTCGTTACCAGAATCGTCTGAAGCCATGATTTCAATTTCATAAAGATTATCCGAGTCAGCGTCAAGTGGGGCTTCATAGTTTGGAGCTTCCTTAAAATTTAACTCTGCCGATGAGTCATCAATTCTGACGATCTCAAAACGATTTTGATCAGCGCCTGATGTCAGTTGAAAATTCACAGGACCCGCGTCGGACGCTTCCAATGTGGTAACGTTGGTGCGGTTTTCTGTTACTATTTGGCTGTTTTTGTTCAAGATTCTAGGTACTGTGGTATCTTCAAAAAACTGAATACCCAAATTAGAACTCGTGCCAGTTGCACCTGATACTTCATCAGCTATAGAGGAAGTAAAAGCAGCATCAGTAAAATTGAAGACTAAACCTTCTATCCCATCGGTCGGGGCATGAGCTTCAGCGGCACCCTCAAGTAGAAGTGTAACATAGGTACCATCTTCGCTCACCCTGAATACTGGAGAAAGTCCTACAGGCAAATTGGCAATGGAAAAATGATCAGGAGCACTTAGACTAGCACCTGCATTCACAAATGTATCTCCTTCTATACTGACAATTAATGACCCTGAGACGGCTCCATTGACAGCCGCTGTTTCTTTAAATACAGTGGTACCAAGGTTCACTTCGGCAATTATTCCATTATTCATGTGAAACATTTTGGTACCGTCAGGGTGGAACGTTATAGCCTGAGTAGGTAGATCTAAAAACGCCCCTATTTCACCGACATTCAATCCATAATCAAATGTTTGACCAAATTGCAATATCCCCACATTATCATGGTCGGTTCCATTCGTGGCAATCGTGGACACTACAATAAGATTCCTACCGTTTCTACTGAACTCAATATCTGTAGGATTGACTGCATGTTCATACAACACTCTTGTACTCGTAGACAACGAGGTAGAAATCAAACTGTATGGAGTAGTGTGCTCTGACATCCACACATCTGAAGCAAATATGCCTACATCTCCCAGAGCAAACATCATTTTTCCATCATGGCTCGACCCCATGCCTATCATATCAGTAGCGTATTGTCCTGCAAAACCCCATTGTCGGTCTGTATAGGAAGCTTGCGAGATGTCATGAGGAGTACTCAATGCTAATTCAATATACCTTCTCTCATGGGCAATAATCAGTCTGGTTCCCTCCTCGTTGATCACAAAACCAGCTGGCTTAGTAACGGTAGGGCTGGCTACAAACTGCATACTCAAGCGTTCATTTGTATACGACATGGTAGACAGGTCATAGGGAGTGGTCAACTCATATTTGTATAGGTACAAATCAAACGAGCTTCCCATCACATACAGCAATGTACCACCCGCACTAAACTGAAAATCAATGCCGTAGGTCTGTGCGGATGTATCGAATTGTTTTTCTCCTAAAAGCATCTTCGCAGTGGTAGGATCAAAGGCTGTACTCAAATCGTACATTTCAATCTGTGCATCATCTCTACGCACGACGAACATACGTGAACCATCTGCATTAAATGCAATACCAGAAGGGTCTGCAAAAGTATTGTTAAATGAGAACGGGTTCGATTGAAGTGTACCCGTGGATACATCATACGGCGAACTTAGATTATACTGATTGATTCGTCTGGCCTGGCCCACGACATATAATTCACTCCCATCATCATTCAGGGCCACATCATACATAAAAAACTCATCAAGTCCACTCACATTCAATTCCTTAAAGTCTGTAGCCGAGAATAAATCGAAAGGCGTCGATAAGACGTATTGTAAAACTTTTTTATTCTGCACGCCTAAAACATAAAACTGTGTACCGTCGGGACTAAAATCCATACCTCTTGGCCCAGCATCAACATTTAATATATCTGTATACAAATGAGAGTAGCTCTCAGTGGTAATATCATACGGGGTACTTAATGTGACTATTTTCACACCAGCGTTGCCAGACAGGTACAATTTATTTCCGTTATCAGCAAATTTAAGTGCAAGATAGGTGGCATCTAAGACCTTGGACTTTCCTGAATAGCTCGCCGTGGCCGTATTGTAAGGGCTACTCAGGTCATATTGGTAGATCGCTTGTTGAGCTCCACCAATCACATATAGCTGAGTCCCGTCAGTATTGAAAGCTATCCCGTACGGGTCTGATGTATTCGAAGACACAGAGATAGGGTTAACTTCGGCAGCGCTGATATCGCTTGGCGACGAATAGGTTAGTGACTGAGCGTAGCCCCATTGCCACATGCTACAACCCAGAACAATAGCTAGTATTTTTTTCAAAACATAGTTCATTTCAATCCAATGGTTTAAGGTCTAAAATTTCAAACACAACTACTTCAAAAGCGTCATTTACTGAGCTATTGAGCAATTTTGATTCGAAAATAGACTGGCAAACCGTTGAAAAAAATTGAAAATTTTAAGCGTATAGGATTGACTTATATTCGTCTGAATTGATTTGATATTCGTGTTTAACGAATGATCATCTGGCTTGGATCTTTTCAAGAAACACTTCCCTTTTGCGAACAGCCAGCGGAACCTTGCTGCCGTCGGTAAGGTGGAGAAAGTCTCCTTCTCGCTTATCATACCGCGAGAGAAAATCGAAATTGATGATATGTGACTGGTGACACCTAAAAAACAAGTCCGGAGAAAGAAGATCCTGATATTCTTTGATGCCTTTCGAAATCAGTAATGATTCCTGACCCTGAATCACAAACTTAGTGTAGCTCCCGCTAGCCTCTAGCCTTATTATATCCTTGGTTGCCACAATCTGCACCCCATACTTGTCTTTGAGAACAAGCTTCTTGGGAACCTTGAGTTGATCCTCCATGTTTTGCATGAGAACGCTTAATTTTTGTGGGGTATTGTCCTGCTCTAATTCCGTTTTAGCTTTTGCCACAGCGGCTATCAGATCCTCTGGGTCGATGGGTTTGAGCAAGTAATCCAATGCACTAAATTTGATTGCTCTGAGTGCATACTTTTCATGAGCGGTAATGAAGATCACCTGAAAGTCGATTTTATGCACCTGTCTCAACAGACTAAAGCCATCTCCATCTGGCATTTCCACATCAAGAAAAATTAATTGGGGATTGACTGTTTCAATCAAGTTAAGTCCCTCTTGGACATTGGTAGCCACTCCACATACATGCACATCAGGGCATGCCTTCTCCAGCATCTTTAGCAAAAGATTTCGAACACTCGGATTATCGTCTATCAGTATGGCTTCCAATTAAATATATTCAAATGGTAAATTAAAGGTTACTTGTGTGCCTTGACTCAATTTTTTGACATCAAAAAGAATGTTTCTTTTTTTACTTTGTCTGAAAAGCTTGATTCGTTCCTCAGTGATTTGAGTAGCATGAGATATATGACCTTCTGTCCTATTGAAGCTATCCCTTATCCCTTGGCCATTATCAGAAATTTGCAACCTCAGATGAGACGTCTCTAGAGAAAAACTAATATGAATCCTCGCATGTTCGGTCTGATCCACTAACCCATGTTCGATGGCATTCTCAACGAATGGCTGCGCAAACATAGGCGGAATAGCTACTTCCATTGTGTCAAGCTCAGGGTCGATTTCGATCTTATATTCGAAAGGTCGATCTCTTCTCAAATTCTGAAGACTCAGGTAGTTTTCGAGCATATTCACCTCATCATCCAGTATGATGTAATCGCTTCGAGAATTGTCCAACACCTGTCTGATAAGTTTAGAAAATTTGGACAAATATCCGCTTGCCTGAGACGCCTCCCCCTGCACCATAAACTCCTGAATGGCCGACATGGCATTAAAGATAAAATGAGGATTCATCTGTACGCGAAGCAATTTTTGCTCCATATCTTGATTTTTCTGATTGAGAGCCAGTCGTTTTTGTCGATTGATCAAATAAATAATGACGGCCGACAAAAATACTGCCACAAGCACGATGGTGAGGATAATCAAATTAAGGTTTGATTCTCGTAATTGAAGCGATTGTATGGTTGCCAGTTGATTTAAGTTATGAATCTCTTGTTCTTTTTTTTCAGTCTCATATTGCACTTCAAGTGTAGATAACTGATTCGATTTATCTTTACCGAGTAATGAATCATAAATTTGATGGTAGGTAACAAATGCCTCATGTGCCTCCTTGTACCTTCCTACTGATTCTTCTACAAGAGAAAGGTGATAAGCCAAATCTCTAACAAACTTTTTGTAACCAAAACTCTTGGCCAATTCAAGTCCTTCTGAGAGTGCTTTTCTCGATTCAGTATAGTTTCCTAAGGCATATAGAACTGCACCTTTAGAAGTTAAGGCTGAGCACACTACCTCCAAATGCCCGAAACTTTTGGCTATGTCATAGGCTCGATTGAGATACGCTAATGCTTCTTTAAATTTTTTCTGCTCTTCATAAATTCCTCCAATATTAGCATAGTTAGTACTCATAGCATTCTTATCATCTAACAGAGTGTGAATTTTTAGTGCTTTAAAATGATACTCTAGAGCAAGAGAATCCATTGATTGGTTCTTTGCTATAACTGCCAAGTTGTTATATATCAATGCGACGCTTCTGATATTTCCTATTTCTTGATAAAGACTTAATGCCTCGTTATAATACTCTATAGCTTTATCATATTTCTTCTGAAAATCAAAAATAAGCCCCATACTATGATAGGCATTGGACATGGAAACTTTATCTTGAATGACCTCTGCTATTTTCATAGATTGAACATGACATTTCAACGCTTCAGGGTAATTGCCTTGGTCGACGAAAGTGGCACCTATATTTCCAAGGGTAGAAGACATACCTTTCTTGTTACCGATCATTTCCCTTAGTCTAAGGGAACGAGAAAAATTCATACGAGAACTATCATACTCACCTTTTCTACGATAAATAAAACCGAGACCATTGTACGCATTAGATCTACCCTCATCATAATTGCCCAGTTCTGCATAGCTCAAAACCTTATTATACAGGTCTTTGGATGCTTCAATATATCCTAGCTGCATGGTAGCCCATCCTATTTCGTAGTAGGCATTGGAGATACCATTATAGTAATCTATACGTGTTGCTAAATCTATAGCTCGATTGGCATAATAAGCCGTCTTTGCAGAATCTACATTATCATATTCATCAGCGATTTGAACATAAATATCGACCAACTGCTGAGTAGAAACATTACTTTCAAGTAAGGGCAAAAGTGAGTCTATAACGGCTTGGTTTTGTCCTATAGCAAATTCGTTCAAACTCAGAAAAACATATAATAGGCAGTATTTAAGTCTCACTTAGGTATTAGGTTAATTGATAAAAGCACCCTGATCTTGGCCATGTGTATTTTATCCCAAAATTAAGCAAGATTTACAAGTAGACAGATGTAATTCATTTGCTTTGAGATGTATTACTTTACCCAATCTCAGTTTTAAAGGATGTATTGCTATTGACCATGGAATTGAGTAACTTATTACTCCACCAAAACATTTACTAGCATGGTTAAAAGTTATAAAGGCGCTCAAATAGAAAAGGATACTACGGTAGAAGCCCAACCTGTGTCGGTTAGTGATTACATGTCTACCAAACTCATCACCTTTCACCCTGATCAATGCATGATGGAAGTAGTAGATGAATTACTTAAACACAGAATATCCGGCGCTCCAGTTGTCAATGATCAAAAAGAACTTTGTGGAGTAATCTCTGAAGGAGATTGCCTTAAAGAAGTAGTAAAGGGCAAATATCACAACCATCCCATCATGGATGGAAAAGTCAGTGAACATATGGCTAAAAATGTGATAACCATTCGACCAGGCACTAATATTTTTGAAGCGGCCAATATGTTTTTGGAAAAGAAAATTAGAAGATTTCCTGTATTGGATGAAACGGGCAAGTTAGTTGGACAAATTAGCCAAAAGGATATCATGAGAGCTGTTAAAAACATAAAAAGCGAGAACTGGCACTAAACCAACCCTCGCTTTAAATCATTTCTTGATTTAGACTATCTTAACTCAGATAGCCCAACAAACACTTTGTCTAGTATAGTCTCGTCCTTAAAGTATCCTAGTTCATTGTCGGACGAATGAAACACCCAATCACCCTCTTTCTGATAGGCATCAAACAAGATGGTCTGACCATTATTCATATCTACTGTCGCGGACATCACAGGTACAGTTAAATCTTTCTCCTCATCCATAAAATCCTTTCCATTTACATAACCTAACCCTCCCAAATACTTAGCGACTGCGGCTGAGTCAGCAGGGCTACCATTGGCTTGCCAGCTATTTCCAATTCGTTCTAGCCTGAATGATGAATCTGCAGGATAGTTGAAGGTTATAGCCGACACAGAATCTTTTGTAATCCTGGCCAACACTTGGTCTCTATAGGCTGAGGCTTCGGATGAGACAGAGAAGCCCATAAAGTCTTTTGCTACATATACTTCCTTGTCTTCGAACAGACGTACAAAAGTATGGTAAGCTCTTTGGCCTTCCATGCCAAAACGACCAATAACCAAGTCTAATGAATTATTATTCCCTTCGTACACTTTCACTCTAGTGCCTGCCGAGTCTACTTGATAATCCTTCCATTTGGCTTCAGATTTAGTTGCCATTCTTGAAGGTTTGATACTAAGCAAAGCATAAAGGGCATTATCTACCGCACTCGGACTGGCCACTACTTTTTTTCCATTGGCCAAGGTCAGCTCCCACTCTCCTTGCACTTTATCTAGTTGCACCTTAGTCTTCCCGGGAGCTTCCACGGTGATCTGACTCACTTTGGCTGTATCAATCTCAACCAACTCCGTTCTCAGCGACTTGCTCTTGCTCTTACTACCAGTATAATCCACCACAAAGTAGATCAGGCATAAAGCCAGAAGTAATCCAATTAATTTACCGTTAGATAGTTTTTTCATTGTTTAGCTGATTAAAAGTTTCCTTCCATCCATTGTTGTTTTTTGCTCATGTACTGCTGCCTTCTGATGAATGCATAGATAAACACAAGTAAAATCGGTACGATGACATTTCCATACTTTAGCATCTCTCGTGCACCATCCTCCACGGCTTCCAATGGTCTGTTGGTGATACCTTTGGTACGTAAATCGATCAAACCAGTATCATCAGACAACCAGTCAATAGCATTCGACGCGAAGTTAACATTATCCTCACTGATCTGCTGAGGAGGATTGCCATTGATGATGAATTGTCCGTTAGCAATCACTACCAACTTAGATGCCTGATTTCCAACCAAAGCACCTTCTAGTGCTACTGCCAAAGTTTGAGTGCCTTCGCGGAAGTCATTTTCATCCCATCTTTTTTGAATATCCAAGCCGGATGGTGTTGGTGACAGACCAGACATTTCTGAAGTCAGCATCAAAGGACTGTAACTGACAGTAGAATCGTTTCCAGTATAGTTAATCGCGCTAACGAAAGGCAACATCAAAGTCTCCAATCCATTGGTAGTTGGGTGTTCTGGAAAATCGCTGATCATTGGAAAGTATGGAAACTTCAATTGGGAGCGATACGTAAATACTCCATTGTTTTGTTGAACACTCACTGAGCCACTCTGTGCGTCTACCACAAACTGACTACCCAAATTGATATTCTTGTTTCTCAGCCAGCTTTCTAAGCCAATATCAGTTCCCTTGCTCAAGTATCCACTTTGCAAGTCTCCATTCATATTAGAATAAGCGACAAAGACTGCCCCTCCCTTGCTCATGAAATCATCAATTCTTGAAAACTCGACAGCCGAAATGGTATCGCTTGGATTGATGATCGCTAAAGTCCTCACGTAGGAAGGTACTTCCGTTTTTTCAGACAAGTCAATGGTCTCCACCTCATAAAGCACAGAAAGCTGTTGGGCTAATTGGGCAACTTCTTGTAGAGATGGCTCACCATGCCCCTGAAGCAATGCCACCTTAGGCTTATCAGTAACAGACAGTTTTTTTATAGAAGTAGTCAAACCGTATTCCATATCTACACCCGGCTGCACAACAGGAATGATCTCCTTCTGATCTCCCATCATCAGTACCGCACCCATATAGGCTTTCAACTGCTGCACCTGATCCTTTTCAGACACATTGATGATAATGGGCTGGATTCCACTTTGCTGGGCTTCCGCTTCTAGGGCTTCATCCTCATTTGGACTGATAAACTCATAAACGATATTCCCTTCGCTCCTATTTTCATATTCGAGTAGCAAATCTTCAAAGTCCTGCCTATTGCTAATGAGCTGGGTGGGCAGATCCTCTGAAAAATAAGCCTTCACCGTGATGACGTCATCCAAGTTGGTGAGTATATCATCGGTAGCCTTGCTCAGGGTATATCTTTGATCTTCTGTAAAATCCAAACGGAAATACAGTTTCGAAGAAATCATGTTTAACACTACCAAAATGAGTGCAAACACCATCAATCTGATTATTACAGTATTTTTCTTCATGTTTCTAATTCTTTAATCTTTTTGGTAATTCCTTTCTTCTCCTCTTAACCTTGCCAGTTTCTTCGTGAAAGCATGGCTTGGGCAAAAGTCAACCCTACACCAATTACTGAAAAGAAATAAATCAAATCACGGCTATCAATCACTCCTCTTGACAAGGAATCAAAATGCGTTCTCATGCTTAGATAATTCAAAACATTGCCCACAATACCTCTGAAAGAGAACCCCATGATATCGAAGAGCAATTGAAAGAAGATACCAATGAGCAAGGCGATCAAAAAGGCTACGATCTGATTGTTGGTAATGGAGCTGGCAAACAGACCAATACTGATATAACCCGCAGACAAGAGCAACAAGCCCATGTATCCACCGATCATGGCGCCATGATCCACAGACCCCAGTTGACTCACTGTAACATAGTATGGTATGGTACATGATAGGGCAATCAGTACTAACAGCAAACAAGCCATGAACTTACCTGCTACAATCTCCCAATCAGAAATGGCTTTAGTGCTAAGCAACTCAATCGTGCCTGATCTGGTTTCTTCGGCCAGCATTTTCATCGTCAAAGCCGGAATAAAAAAGAATAATGTCCAAAAGCCAATCTGAAAAAAGACTTGCAAATTGGCCTGTCCCATAAGGAAGACATTGTTTCCTGCCAGCCAAGTGAAAAATCCAGTGAACCCCAAAAACATGATAATGATTACATATGCAATCAACGAATCAAAAAACGAGGCCAATTCTCTTCTGGTAATAATCCAAATTTTGTTCATTTCTTATGTTTTTAGTTCGTTAAATCTCTAAATACATCCTCCAGCTGGGTTTCTATTCCCTTCAATTCTGTGAGGTACCACTTTTTGCTTACGCACATATCAAAAATGGCTTTTCGTGATTCCTGATCTGGTTTACTTTGCACGGTAAACAAACCTGACTTACCATCTACGGGTGTTACAGTCTCTACCGTTGCCAATCCAAGTAACTCCTTCTTCACTTCTTCATCTGTAGCTTCAATACTTACATTTAGGAGCTCTTGTCCTTGAGATTGTTTTCTCAAAGTTTCCGAAGAACCATCGGCTACAATTCTACCTCTATTGATGATCAGAATCCGATCACAGGTCGCTTCCACTTCTGAAAGAATGTGCGAGCTCAAAATCACCGTTTTTTCCTTACCCAGTTTTTTTATCAGCTTCCTGATCTCTATGATCTGATTTGGGTCAAGACCAGTAGTTGGCTCATCCAAAATCAAAACTTCCGGATCATGGATCATGGCTTGCGCCAGACCTACCCTTTGTCTATACCCTTTAGACAGCTCATTGATTTTTTTGTGTTTCTCTAAATCCAATCCACACATTTCGATCATTTCAGCAATTCGAGACGAAATTTTAGATTTTTCAACACCTTGAATTTCAGCAGCAAATCGTAGATATTCTACAATTGGCATATCCGTATAGAGTGGATTGTTTTCAGGTAAATAACCTGTCTTTTTCTTCACCTCTTCCTGTTGGTCGAGAATGGACAGATTGTCCAACTTTACATCACCTGAACTTGGAGACATATAGCACGTGATCATTTTCATGGTGGTACTTTTTCCAGCACCGTTTGGCCCTAGGAAACCGACCACCTCTCCCGTTTTAATTTCAAACGAGATGTTGTTCACTGCTTTCTGCTCTCCGTACTTCTTGGTCAGATTTTCAATTACTATCGACATGTACTAAAACAAATTGAGTTCAATAATTTTTATACTGCGTCCGCAAGTATAGAAATCGGATTTTAAATTTTCAAGGGAGGCAAAATGGGAGGATGTTAAATTTTGTTAAGCTCATTTGAAATTAAACCCTGTTAGGATTTGAAATTCTAACAGGGTCTCCAAAAAAGGCTACTCAAACCAGCTCTTAGCAATGATGTGAGAGACGCCGGTTTCAAGGTGGTCAAGTGAATGCAACCAAGCCTTTTGTTCTTCATCAAAATATGATTTAGAGGCAAACGCATCTCCGTATTTTCCTTCGTGCTTGAAGGTGATGTCTATCTTCTTTAGACTATGGCTATTCAAATACTCTCCACCCAAACTATCCAATACCCATTGATAATATTTGATATTGTTGACGTGGTCGTTGATGTCTATGTCAAACCAGGAAACTTGTATATCCTTGGTTCGCTCGGTTAACTCTGTGCTATACTTTACCTTATCGGTAATGGGATGCACATTGTTGCGGTCCACCACAAAGTTGGCTTCTTTGATGTAATCCGGAATCGTAATCAGTTTTCTTTCGTTGATATCCATCACCAACCAATTGGAGGTAGCTTCCACCAATAGCTCACCTTCTTCGCTCCAAACCCTAAAATCTCGTTTTGTAAAATACTTATCCATCCCAGCGGGCCAAGTCTCCACTTTGATTTTTTCTTTGTGATTAGGTAATCTGGTAATCTCAAGTCTCATTCTATTCATCACCCAGGTGATATTATTTTCCATCAGGTCAATAGTAGAGAAACCTAGCTTTGTTGCATTAAACCACGCAGCCTCTTGCATGTGATCAAGCAAATTGGGTAGCTTGATAGATTTATGTTTGGTGCAGTCTTTTGAAGAAACCTGTAGGTGATGGTAATAGATGGAATCGTCCATTTGGGTTGATTAAATGATCAAAGGAGAAAAATAATTATTCAATGGATAATTATTCCATATTCATTAAAAAATAGGATATAAAAAAACCATCCCGATAGCAATCGAGATGGTTTCTTGAGTGTAAGCTTGATGCTTATTATTTTTCCTCTTTGTCTTCTTTTTTCTTAGGAGCAGCTTTTTTTGCTGCTGGCTTCTTCGCAGCAGTTTTCTTTGCAGCCGGCTTCTTTTCAGTTTTTGCTTCTGCTTCTTTTTTAGGCGCAGCAGCTTTCTTCTTAGGTGCAGCTTTCTTTTCTTCAACTGGAGCTTCTACAGCTGCAGCTTTAGGAGCCTCCTCTTTTTTAGCAGCGGCTTTTTTAGGTGCTTTTGCAGCAGTTTTAAACTCCTCCTTCATCTGCTCCACATCAACTTGCTTGATCACTGGAGTAGAACTCAATCTTTGGATTCTATCTACTTTTGCCTTAGCAACTACTTTATTTCTTCTTCCTTTTCTTTTTAATCTTGTTACAGCCATTGTTCTGCTATTAAATTTCGAGGTGCAAATCTATGTCAATTGATTTTTAATTCAAAGGGGAGTAATAGGATATTTGAATTATTTCAAGATAAAAAAAGGCATGCCTATGGCACACCTTTTATCTAATCTAAAAAACCTAAATATTCTCGTCAATTAACTTCCTGATTCTTCTCCATCTGCTTCATCGCTCCATTCTTCATCCCACTCTTCTCCCAGGTCAACATCATAAGTCTCTCCATTCTCTGTAATGCTAATGATGTTATCACAAGATCCATCACCATAGTTGATACTAAACTCACCACTTTCATCACCTTCCTGATAACTAAAGTTTTCCACTCCAGACACATCTACAAACACCCAGCTATCTTCAAAATCGCTGTCACAAGTATAAGAGTAATACAACGGCACACTGATGACACCGCTAAAAAAGTCTCCATTCGAAGCAGTGTAGGTATATTCTCCTTCATCTTGTGTGAAACCCTCTTCATCATAAGTTTCTTTACCGCTTGCTTTCAAAGTATATTCTTCCTCAACGTCGTCTTCCTTGTACAAATATGTCAGATCTTCTGTGTATTCGTAAGATCCTGAATAATCCCATTCTGTAGAGTCCTCGGAATTGCCAGAGTCTTCCCATGTTCCAGAAAAGGTTTCAGTTCCTGTCATCGTAGAATACTCATCTCCAAAACCTACATATTCAATAGTGCCAGAAAATTCATTCCCATTTTCAACAAAAGTTTCAATCAATTTACCCTTCATGAAGTACCCATACTCTTCACATCCATCTACTCCATAATCTAGTGTCCAAGTGTAGCTACCATCACTATTTTCCTCAAAGGTCTCAGTGGCACAAGTTGTCCACTCACATTCCTCATGATCGTCTATATCAGTTGAATCATTGGTGGATCTAGCCATGGATAGTCCATTGCTTGATGCTTGTCTTGCAGTAGATAATTTTCTCGCCCCATTTGCACTTTGCTTTGATGTTATACCAAAGTTCTCGTTGAACATGGAAGGCGAACCAAAGCCTAGTCTTTCCAAGGCTTGACTATTCGACATTAGCTTCAAGGCTGCTTTTACCGAAGCTGCTTTTTCTGCACTGCTGGTGCTCAAATCTGGTGTTGGTGTCGCATTATCTTCACATGCTGTGAGAACATATAACATGGTTACAAAAACACCTAAAATCAAACTCATCTTTTTCATAATATAAATTGTTTAGTTAAAAAAGGTTATTCACTTATTGTTACTATTTTATTGATTTGATCAATTTCAAATCTCATATTCATTGGTTTACAGATGTTCACCAAAGCATTTGTCATATCATCATTTTTGAAGGTTCCTGTGTAAAATCGCTCAGCAGTGGCGTTATAGTTTACCTTGATATTGAATTGTCTTTCAAACTCATCCCACACCTGACTCATGGGCCTATTTCTAAAATTGAAGACACCTGCTACCCACTCCTTACTATGATTCACGTCAAATCTGTCGGGAATCAATAAACCAGAATTATGATCTTTGTATGTTTTGAATCCAGGTGTTAAAATCACAGGATTTTCATCATCACTACTCGTGACCGCCACCTTGCCTGTAATACACTCTACAACAAATTGCTGCCCTAAAGCCGATACATTAAAACTCGTACCTAACACTTCTACCTCTCCCTGATCAGTAGAAACGGTGAATCTCGACCCTTTTCTGACCTCTAAATAGGCAAGCCCTTGTAAATACACTGATCGGTCCCAGTCATTCTTCGGGTAGGACAAGGTAGCACCAGCGTTGAGTATAATTTTGGAACTATCCGGCAACCATACGGTTTTCATTCCTGCCAAAGGCACTACTATTTCTATGGTTGAATTGAGTCTTACCAATGAAATACAGACCATTATCAATATGGCAATAGAGGCAGCTACAAGACCATAGCGGTTAGCTTCTGATTTTTGTATTTGGGCTTCGGTTGTCGCGCGTTCGAGAAGAGCAGTGATATCTGGAGTTTTGGTACTTGCCACTTGCCATTTGGCAGAAGTGCTGAGAATTTCACTTAATAAAGACCAATCTCTATTGATCTCCTCCGGACCTGAACTGACCTCTGATGTCAGTTGATGTAAAATTTCGATATCGTTCTTTCGTAGTGTCAAAGTATTTTATGAAATACAATAACAACTACTTATAAGGAAAAAAACACCCTACCAGAATCTCAAAAAAAAGAAAAATAAATTTTTAACCAACTGATTTATAGCGAATTAGTCAGAAAGAATAATTCACGAAAATACTTGGTGTAAACCCAAGTAGTTCTACTTTTTGATTTGAAAAAGACTGATCACTTGCGTTTGAATCATCAGAAATGGAGGCAAATTGATTAATAGATTTTATATTCTTTCTATTATACACATTGAGCAAATTAAGACCTAGCCTTAGTTGGCCTTTGTGCAATTTTTGTAAGTATGAAACGCCCAAATCTAACTTGTGATAGGCTGGAATTCTTTTTGAATTGGGATTTTCAACATTTACCCCAAAATCAAAAAAAGTGGAATCAGTACTGTTAGATGTATTTACACTGTATGGTCGCCCAGAACCATATATCCACGTAGCGGATAACTCCCATTTTTTGAAATTAACCATATTGACAAATTTGAGCTCATGCCGCTCATCATAGTCGCTAGCATACCAATCCCCATTGTTAACATCTGAAAACCGATTTTGATTTTTCGATAGTGTATATGAGACCCATCCTGTATAATACTTCAAATCCTTTTTCAGCATAAAATCGACCCCATATACTTTACCTTGCCCTTGGAAAAACAACTCCAAAAAACCATCATCGTCATTATCCAAAGACGACGCAAAAATGTAATTACTCAAGTTATCGACACTTTTGTAATACGCTTCTCCATCTATCTCAAAGAATCTATTATTCCAATTGAAACCAAAAACATAATGATCTGATTCTAAAACTGGCACACCATCTTGACCTCCCATCAGCCAAAAGTCACCAGCGTTTAGCGTGGGGTTTTCCCCTCCAACATTGACCACATACTGATAATATTTACCATAAGACATTTTCAAATAAAAAGTGGGCTTCAGATTGTATCTAAGAGAAAAACGTGGTTCCCAGTAAGCATTAGGCATTAAAGAATATCCGCTCACCCTCAAACCTGCTTTCATTAAGAGTTTTTGATCGGGCTGAAAGGTATATTGCGCAAACCCTCCTACTACTGAACCGTCATCTTCAATATTCAAATCGGAATCTTCTAAAGTGGCATCATAGAAGTTTTGGTATCTCACATCACTATTCACAGAAAAAATACCCATATCTAAAATGTGTCGATCACTAATTTTATACTCTGCGTCTAAGCTTATTTTGAATTCAGAAATTTCGTTTTCGTTTCTAAAAAGGTAGCTATACTCATCAATACCTCCTGCACCTAAAGAGTCATATTCAAAGGAATACTCTTGTGAAAAATTCTGATTTCTGAAAAAATTGGAAGCTGAAAAAGAGACTTTGCTATACCACTGATTGTTCCATAGTCGGCTATAAACCAAAGAACTCCCATAATTTCCCCACTCTAAATGTTCTTGGGTTTGTATTCTTTCCAATAAGGAAAAATCATCCTCATCAATTTGCGAAAGGTAGGTGTTTGATTGATTCAAATCGTCTTTACCTTGATAGTAGCTCAGTTGTATCACGTCATTGTCTGTGAAATGATGTGTAGCTTTCACGTTCATGTCATAAAAATAGAAATCTGAAGTGATGGGCTCATCAGTGAAATTTTCCTCTTGGATGATTGTCCCCCTCAGTTCGTTAGATTGAGAGTGGTCAAAAAGTTTTTTATATAAATCACTCTGAATAATATCGGTATACGCCCTCCTACCAGCCACCAACAAAAATGTTTTATCTGACACTGGTATTTCTAGCATTGCATTAGCACTAATCAGATTGACTCCTATGTTTCCAGAGACTGCTCTCGTATTTCCGGACTTACCCGTGATATCCATAACCCCAGACACTCTTGTGCCCCACTTCGCTCCATAACCGCTCTTATGCAATTGCACATCCTTTATCACATTGCTATTGAAAGCACTATAGATACCAAAGAAGTGATCCAAATGATAAACAGTAAACCCGTCAAATAAAATTAAGTTCTGCTCTGGAGACCCTCCCCTGATAATCAAGCCAGAGGAGGTTTCGTTGGTGGCACTAATACCCGGTAACAACTGCACAGCTCTAAATACGTCCGGTTCACCAAAGTTCGCAATGCTATTAAACTCTTTAAGGTCTAAAGTAATATGAGAAGGGTCTGTCCCAAATTCCAAAACCTGATAGGTATGATCAGTCACAACGACGTCTTCCAAATAACTTGAAGATGCCTTCATATTCACATTCATTTTCGTTTGATCTGCATCATTTTGAATATTCAAAATATGCTGATCATAGCCCAGATATCTAACATAGATGGTTGAAGTATCATATGGAACATTGACAAAGCTAAATTTCCCTTCTTGATTGGTAATAGTGTATTTTCCGGAAGTAGGTAATGAAACTGTGGCATTGGGCAATGGCTCACCTGATTTTTCGTCTACCACGGTTCCTGTAATAGCAATATTTTTTCTAATCTCCGATTTATTTGGAATGATTAATACGACGTCATCCTGAATTTCAAAACGATACTTTTTTCCTTCAAGAATTTGAGAAAGAGAGGATTCAAGAGAATGCTGATTATCAGTCCAACTTACTCTCTCTTGATTAAGTTGCGCATGGTCAAAAGCGAACTTGATGTGATACTTTTGAGACAACCTACTCAAACCTTCGGCCAATGAAATACTATCCTTTGCTAAGGTTTGACTCATGGCATTGGTGCCAAAGAGGACTAAACAGGCAAAGAAAAAAAAAGACTTCAAATTACTTTATCACTATTTTCTTGTCGAATATCTCATAGGAATAACCCATAGGCGAAAAGACCTGCTTGGCTGCCTTTTCCAGATTTGTGTTGTCAAAATACCCAGTATAATACCGCGAGTCAGCCATTTTCATCTCTATTTCAATATCATATTGAATTTCCATTTCCTTGACCACTCTAGCGAACGACACATTATTGAATACAAACTCGCCCTGCTGCCAACTTATTGCGCTTTGTTCGTCAAACTCGATAATTTCATTCTGCAATGTGCCATTTGCACTTAAGGCCATATCACCCTTTTCAAGAATTAATTTTTGGCCTTGATTACTCACCGCCACTTTACCAGTTAGGCACTTCACCTCCTTTATAGATTCTCTGGAATAGATATTGAAACTAGTACCCAAAACACTCACCTCTATACCGTTTAAATCAATCCTAAAATCATCTCCCGATTTGACTTCAAAGTACCCTTCCCCTTGAAAGGATAATTTTCTATTTTCAAGAAAATCTACAGCATCAAAACTGATTTTACTTTCTGCGTTCAAAATGGCTTTACTGCCATCTGGCAATTCTACCTTTTTAATTTCAGCCAAACCTGTTTCTATTGATTCCATACTGGAGGACAGATAGAAATAACCAATACCTCCTAGCACAAGTAAAGCCACTGCAGCCGCCCATTTGTAAATTCCAAATGTGGATCCAACGGTCTCCTCACTCTCATCAATTTGCTTTTCTAGCGCAAGCCAAATCTCTTCTTTGGACCTGGATGTTGGTACCTGCCACTGTCCACTTTTCTCCAATATTTCCTGCTCGCGCTCATTCATATCTTATGAGTTATGTGTTCTTTCAATTTCTTAAGTGCCTGTCCCATTCGTTTTTCAATGGCTTTTTCAGAGAGTCCTAGTCTCTCGGCAATTTCCTTGTAGGTCAAATCATCAATCCTATTCATCAAAAAAACTTCCCGCTGATTTTCAGGTAAGCTAGCCACTGCTTTTTGTAGCTGCTCATCAAATTCCTTTTCCTCCAAAATGTACAATGGAGTCTCTGCATCTACCGACTTGGTTTTTTTGCTAATGAAACTAAAAAAGCGATTTTGTTTTTTATACTGGTCAAGGGCAAGGTTTTTAGCGATGGTGTAAAGGTATTTTTTGGCAGTATCCTTATTAATTTTCCCTCTTCTTTCCCATACCTTCAAGAATGCCTCTTGTGCTAAATCTTCTGACAACTCTACATTCGCCGTCTTATAATAAATGAAATTTTTGATCTCAATAAAATGATCATCAAAAAACACCTTGAATGTATCCAGATCAAACTGACCCGCAAATATGTCTCTCTCTTTCGCCAACTAAATGGTGGTTAATTTTATAATAAGCAAGTTAGATATATTCATGAAAACACAAAAAAGCCGAATTGCACAACGGCAATTCGGCTCCAATTTGAGTTAGAAATTCTTAGGCTGTTTCGCCTGCCTTATTTTCTGTATTCATGATTTCTGTCTGACGCTTGATGGAATTGTCATGGATCAATTCGTACAAATGTTTGACAAATTCTTCTTTCAACAAGGCTCTTTTTCCTTTTTGAATACGATCATTCATAATCTCTTCATATCGATTTACCTGAAGGATCGTAATGTTGTGCTCTTTTTTGTGCAAGGCAATTTCTTCAGCCACTTGCATCCTCTGTCCCATTACTTCTAGCAATTCGCTATCGATTTTATCAATTTTAGATCTCAACTCTTTCAATCTCAATTCGAAGTCAACATTTTGAGTTGCAGGCTCTCTGATGATCAATCTATCCAAAATACCAGCCAGTGTTTTTGGTGTGATTTGCTGCTTGGCATCACTCAACGCATTATCGGGATCAATATGAGACTCAATCATGATACCGTTCATTTGCATATCAAATGCTTTTTGCGAGATGGGCTCAATCAAAGTTCTATTACCTGCAATGTGGCTTGGGTCACACACGATTGGCAACTCAGGAATAATTCTTTTCAATTCGATAGGAATCTCCCAAGACGGATCATTTCTGTATTGAGAACCACTCATAGGTGAAAACCCTCTATGAATACCACCTAACTTCGTGATACCCGCTTGATTGATTCTTTCCAATGCACCAATCCACAACTGTAGGTCCGGGTTGATTGGATTTTTAACCAATACAGGAACGTCATAACCTCTCAATGCATCCGCAACTTCCTGAACGGCAAATGGGTTTACCGTTGTGCGAGCACCTACCCAAAGGATATCTACACCAAACTTCAAAGCCAACTCCACATGCTCTGCAGTAGCCACTTCTACAGCTGTTAATAAACCAGTTTCTTCTTTGGCTTTTTTCAGCCATTTCAAACCTACAACTCCGATACCTTCGAAAGCTCCCGGTCTGGTTCTAGGTTTCCAAATACCAGCTCTCAACACCTTGATGTTGGTGTGTTCTTTCAGTTGTCGGGCAGTTTCCAACACCTGCTCTTCACTTTCTGCACTACAAGGCCCAGATATCACTAGTGGTTGGTCGAGTCCTTCGATCCAATTCTCTAGTGGGGATAAAGTTAATTTTACGTCCATGTCTATTATATACTCTAAATAATTTGATTCAGTTTTTCTCTTTCTTTTGATTTATCATTGATCCCATCCAAAACACGACGGATCTCATTGGCATTCTCCATACAATCGATCATGGCATCTTCTTGCCCTTCTTCGATCATATTTTTGAATGCCTGTAAATTTTCTATGTAAGCTCCTAAGGAGTCTGAAATGTGCTTTTGATTTTGCTTGAAAATGGGCCCCCACATTTTTGGTGAACTCTTCGCCAGACGAACAGTAGATTCGAAACCACTACCCGCCATATTAAAAATAGTAGCTTCATCCTTCTCTATTTCCAAAACGGTTTGTCCCAAAACAAATGAACTAATATGAGACAAATGCGATACGTAGGCAATATGCAAATCGTGCGACTTGCTGTCCATCTCTACCACATGCATATCCAATGCTTCCAGGCAGGCTTTCGCTAATAAGAAGGAAGACTCTTGACTCTCTTCTCTGTCACACAAAATACCCGTTTTGCCGTCAAACAAAGAATCAAATGCCGCTTCTGGGCCTGAGTTCTCTGTACCTGCAATCGGGTGAGCCGCAACAAAGTTTTTTCTGTTAGGATGTCCCAATACAGCCCCGCAAATACCAGCCTTTGTAGAACCCATATCTATAACTGTAGTCCCCTCTTCAATTCGATCCAATACACTTGGCAATAGCTTCCTGATAGAATCCACCGGAATAGCCAATATGACTAAATCCGAAATTGCCAGCGCTTTAGGTAGCACCAAAGTATCATCCACCAAACCTAATGATTTAGCTTGTTCGGCATGTTCATCGTTTACATCCACACCGATCACTTGCTCTGCAAATCCGCTCTTCTTCAACTTGAGCGCCACAGAGCCTCCGATCAATCCCAGTCCAATTATTGATACGATCATGCCTTTACCATTTCTAGCCTCTCGATGGCTGTGTTGAACATTTCTTTGTTGGAGCATAGCGAAATCCGAACATATCCTTCTCCATTCGATCCAAATATGGTCCCGGGTGTAATGAACACAAATCGTTCTTGCAGAATCTCTTCGATAAACTCTTCACTCTTTCTACCCGCAGGTATTTTGGCCCACATGAACATTCCAGACTGTTTGCTATCATAAGTACATCCCAAAATATCCAATATGCGCTCGGCCAATTTTCTTCTTTGAGAGTATTCCAAGTTTACGTCTTCAAACCATGAGTCCGGCAAATTCAAAGCTTCTACTGATGCTTCCTGTACGGGTTTGAACATACCCGAATCCACATTGGACTTTACTCTCAATATGGCATTCACGTATTCTTCTCGTCCACAAACCATCCCTACTCTCCAGCCTGCCATGTTGAAAGCTTTACTCATCGAATTAAGTTCCAAACAGTTCTCTTTAGCTCCTGGTGCTGATAGCAAGCTCATCGGAGTATCATTGAGAATGAAACTATATGGATTATCATTCACTACCAGGATATTATGCTTTTGAGCAAATGCTGCCAATTGGTTGTACAGCTCGGCGGTTGCTTTTTGCCCTGTTGGCATGTTCGGGTAGTTCACCCACATCATTTTGGCCGCAGCCAAAACCTCTACATCTAAATTTTCTAAATCCGGAAACCAATTATTTTCTTCTCTCAGATCGAAGGTGACGGCTTTGGCACCCATCATATCTGCGGCTGTTTTGTAAGCCGGGTATCCAGGGTTTGGAATCAATACGGTGTCTCCCGGATTCAGAAAAGCCATGGAGATGTACATGACTCCTTCCTTTGAACCTAACAACGGCAGGATCTCGGTGACACTATTCAGATTCACATTGTAATGACGTCTATAGAAACCAGCAATGGCATCTCTCAACTCAGGGATAGATCGGTAAGACTGATACGCATGTGTATTCGCTTGACTGGCACTTTGCACCAATTTATCAGTCACCTGCTTGGCAGGTGGCAAATCGGGGCTGCCAATACCTAAGTTGAGCACATCACACCCTCGACTATTCATCTCCCTGATTTCGTCGAGTTTTTTGGAGAAGTAATATTCTTTTACTTCTGCTATCCTATTGGCTACTTCTATCATACCGTTGGTAAATTTCCTTTTTTATATTCTCCATGCACCTTCACCAGTTCAGCTTTTTGGCTCAACGCATGAAGTGCATCCTTGTAATTGTCATAATCCTCCCAAACCACATCAATATTGAAAGCATATTGATAAGGTTTACCCAAAATTGGCATCGATTGAATTTTAGTTAGGTTGATTCCATTTAGTTTAAAGATCAACAAAACATCAGCCAATGCCCCTGGATCGTGCTTAGTAATCACCCGAAGTGAAGCTTTTTGTGGAATCTGATCATGCCCATTCATTCGGCTTTTCATGATTAGAAACCTGGTGTAGTTTTTCTTATTGGTTTCGATATTGCTATCTACAATATCCATATCAAAAATCGAAGCTGCTGATTTACTGGCAATGGCGCCTGCGTTCTCCATTTTTTTATCTCGAATCATTCTCACACTATCAGCGGTATCGTCATACTCAGACAATTTGATTTGAGGGTAGTTCGCTAAATAGTCAGCGCACTGCAACAAAGCCATAGGGTGCGAAAACACTTGGTCTAGGTCAGCCGCCTTCTTACCCTTGTGAGCAATTAAATTCATCTCAATCCTCGTATAGATCTCGCCCGTGATCTTCAGGTCATACTCGTTGATCAAAGCATAGTTGGGCAGAATGGTTCCAGCAATGGTATTCTCAATCGCCATCACACCATAATCCATTTCTTTAGCCTGAATAGATTTGGCCAATGCTCGAAAATCATGAAATGGCTGGATCGCAATTTCCTTGTCTACGAAGTACGAACTTGCCGCTTCGTTATGAAATGATCCCTGTACCCCTTGTATGCCTATTTCCATTAGATTCTAAAATTCAAATTTTTGGTAAAAAAAAAGCCCCGAATACTTTCGGGGCTTTGCTATATTTCTTCAAAAACACTAAAGAACTATTCTTTCCACCCCTTTGCTATCGCATAGAAATAAAAGTAATAATAGTTCCAGAAAAATGCTCTTGTGTTGTTCATCTTGTTATTTAACGATTCAAATGTGCTCAGCAAATTTTTAATATCAAAACTTATGAAAGAAAAAATTGGCACATTTTCAATTATTCAAGAAAACCCTATCATATTTTGCAATTATTCTATCAAAAACTGATTAGTTGCTCTAATTTGCAACTTTAATTAATGTTAGCGCATTAAGATAAGGAGCCTGATCGCAGGGTTCAATTAAACAATACCAGTTGTCATTTCGACCGGCGGGAGAAATCCAAATGCACTACTGGACAAAAAATAGATTTCTCCTATCGTCGAAATGACAGGGAAGGCAACAATGAATTTCCCTTTTTACATTTAACATATGTCCCCAATTAAGACACTCTTGGTAATAATTCTTTTCACCTGCCTAGGACAAACCTCTTTTGCTCAAGGTATTATCAAACGTGAAGCCCTGACCAGCATGGATCGCGGCGTCGAAGCTATGGAATCTGGCTACTATGAAGCAGCCGATCAGTTTTTCAGAGATGCCTTGAGCAAGATGACCAAGCTTCCTAGTAATCTGGCATACTACTTCGGTAGAAACTCTTATCATCTCGGCAAATACAAACAAGCTATCAACTGGTTGAACAAATATGTGGAACTCAAAGGAACCACCGGACAATTCAACGATGAAGTCCGTGAATATTTAGAATTGGCCAATGCGGCATTTAAAGAACAAAGAGAAGCTGAAATCGGGCGTACACAAAAACAACTAACCTCTCAAGGTTATTTTGACTGCCCATCAGATTATATGCATTGCCCCTTATGCAATGGTACGGGTGTGTTGATCACTCCTGGTAAGTTTGGAGCCGTTTATCAAACCTGCCCTTACTCTGGTCTATCAGGCAAGCTTACTTGCGATGAGTATAACCTTTACCTCAGAGGAGAATTGGAGAAAAAGGTGGAATAAGCCACTCATCAATGGATCGGAATATCTCTTTTCTCTCTATGCTTGTCGAGGTGAAAATCCAAATGATGATATAGGCTCAAACGAAAAATGCTCCGATTCTCATATACGTGAGGTGCTCCAAAGTGACGAAAAGAATACATGTACCCAGCCTGTACTTGCAGTTTCTCACTAAGATTATAACCTAACCCGAGATAGGTTCTATTATCTTCCAAATGATTATAGATAACACTCTCTCCTGCCTGAATAAAAATCTCTTCATAAAAACTTAGGAACAAGGTATGATTTTCAAAAGCCGGCTTATTTAGTGGTACATACAAAGTGATCTTATATCTGAATCGATGAGTCAACTTAAAATCAGAGCCTTTTTCATAATCACGCTTATACCGTTGCTCGAATCTCAACTGATGATACAGTTTGATATGATCGAAAGGGGTGGCAAAAACCAGCTGTTCCCAGGTTCTGAACTGCGGCACTACATTGTCGAGATCGGGGTCGTCTTGATCAGGTGCCCAGTAATATGGATTGACTATTCCCACAGTCAAATCAGCATATTTGGCTAGTGTATAAGTGACGCCAAACCTGAGATAGAGCTGCGCCATATCCTTGAATCCATTCCTACGACGAATATGATATTCACCGTAATAAGCCCATTTGTCATTGAAATGATATTTGGTATATAGACCAAACCATACACCTGTGCTTTTGATTTTGACTTTTTCCGGTGGTGGTTGATAGGACAGCGATTGTGCTGAAACCAAAGTGGTAGTACTCACACAAAACAGTGTAAGCCAGATAATTACACGGAAATTACCCATGAGCTAGTTGAGAGTCTTGAATTGGTAGTTGAATTATTTCAAGTAATTAAGGTAATATTTTGATAGAATAAAAAGTATTCATGCAATTAGGCGTCATTATTATCATTCGTTCAGAGACAACACTTCAAATTTTTCTAGACTTCAATACCTGCTTTTAGTATTCTTGCGAGAAATTAAAAATTGAACCCAACACCAATAGATGCAATCAAAAATTATCGAGATAACTCCCGAAGAAACTTTACCCATTCGTCATCAAGTCATGTGGCCTAATCAACCCCTTGATTATGTCATACTACCCAACGATAACCAAGCCAAACACTATGGACTATTTATCGACAACCGACTGATTTCAGTAATATCTTTGTTTATTGAGAATCGAGAAGCTCAGTTTAGAAAATTCGCTACCCTCAACGAACACCAAGGTAAAGGCTATGGGTCAATGCTACTGAAACATATCATGCAAATTGCCATCCAACAAAACCTGAGCAAAATCTGGTGCAACGCACGTGTGGATAAGTCGGGCTACTACAAGAAGTTTGGTTTGAAACTAACAAACGAAACTTTTAACAAAGGAGGCATAGACTATGTGATTATGGAAAAAACTATTGATTGATCAGGTCTCAATAGCTATTTAAAATCATCATTACTTTTGTCTGGACAAAATAGCGCATGATAGTAGATAATTTAAAACAAGGATTCTTTGGTATTGGGATTCAAAACGGCAAGACACCTGAGAATCTGGGCGTGCTATGGCGATCGGCCCAAAACATGGGTGCTAGTTACATCTTCACCATCGGCAAACGATACGCTAAGCAGGCTAGTGATACGCACAAGGCCACTGGCGCTATGCCCTACTTTCATTATAAAGATTTTGATGAGTTTTACAAGCAATTACCTAAAGGTGCTATGCTCGTGGGGGTGGAGCTAGATGATCGCGCCGTGCCACTGGAAACCTTCGAACACCCCAAAAATTGTGTCTATCTCTTGGGTGCTGAAGATCATGGTTTGCCCAAAAAGGCTTTAGAAAAATCTCATCATTTGGTCAAGTTCAGCACCACCCTTAGTATCAATGTAGCCGTGGCAGGCAGTATCGTGATGTATGATCGGAATATGAAGAGCTTAGAGTCGTCCTAATCTGTAGAACGACTTTATAAGCACATTTAAATTTTTCCGCTAATACTTAGAAAATCAGATAAGTGATTAATCTAACTCTGGAATAACGAATTCAATTTTTTTCCAATAGTTATCATCGACTAAACGAGCTGCTCCACAAATAAAAGGGTCACTTGACTCATTTGCTTTCAATACTTTGGCAGTGCATTTATAATCATTGAGTACGTTCTGAAATGCCGACTCGAAGAGAGCGGAATCAGCTCCTACCTCACCTCCAAAAAGCACTGCCTCTGCGTCGAACTTTGATATTATAGGATGTAAAAATTCCCCTAAACGAACTCCAAAATCTTCGAAATGGTTTTTTGCTGATTCATTAATTTTAGCATGCTTCTTTAAAGCCTGAATATTTTTATATACCAATCGATCTTTATCTATAAATGTATCGACCAGCCCTCTCGAAGAAAAGTAGTCGTCTGCTAGTTTATCTTCGTATCTCAAATTATAGACCGTACCTTTGTAAGGCACCGTACTTCCAGATACTACTGGAATACCATGATCTAAAAACGCTGACCCAAAGCCATTTCCTATGATGATTGAAACCGCCTTTTTGTAACCATTCAGATTTCCACTCCAATCTTCGCCTATTGAAAAGGCTATAGCGTCATTGATATACCTCACTTTCAAGTCTTGTCTAGACTTGAGTCTCTTAACAATTTCTACAGTTACATTCAGCCCATCCAAACTTTCATATTTGGACAAACCTTTGTAGCTGGCTATCCCTTGAACATAGTCAAATGGACCAGGCGTGGAAACCCCGATACCAATTACCTTGGAATCATCTACTGTACTAATTGTTTTATTCACCTGCATGGCCCAGAGGGTAGTGATATGTCTTGCCGAAGCATTTTTATCAACCTTGGCTTCAAAAACTGAATTAGGGTAAATATGCCCAGTGCTAAGATTTACTGCACCAGATTTCACTCCTTTTCCACCAATGTGTAATCCAATTCCTATTCTTTCCATTTTTATTGATTATTTATGTTGTCA
The DNA here is from genome assembly GCF_965233835.1 of Reichenbachiella sp. Taxonomy (GTDB): domain Bacteria; phylum Bacteroidota; class Bacteroidia; order Cytophagales; family Cyclobacteriaceae; genus Reichenbachiella. The sequence goes on along the minus strand of NZ_OZ247585.1, from coordinate 2,583,987 downwards.
ATCTATTTTTCTCAAATACTACTATATGACGAATCTCAGATTTTCCTATAGACGCTATAGAAAAAAATCAAACGGACAAGCAAGAGGTCTATACTCCTCACCTATCCTTTTTCGCCAAGAAAAGATCAAGATTAGATTGATTTAGGAACAAACAAAGTCTAGTTCCTTGAGTGGACATGTTTTATTCTACTCACTGAAATTTTCAATTCAGATACGCACCTCAAGCTCACGAGTACTCTGTAAGACAGCATTAACAGAATGGATATTAGATTAGGCCGGCATTTCTGCCAGTGCTACCAACTAGAGCATTAGATTTTAAAAACATACTCACTGAAGTGAAAATATTTTTTAAAGGATATACAACAAACGCTAAACCCATAAGCATTCTCCGCTTGCAAATACAAGCCGGTTACTCTAGATTTAGAAAAAAATCATTTGGCTTACATTTTTTAGTTGGGTCCTAATTCTTCATCCTCTCATTTGAAAAACATCCTCCTATCCCTAATCATCTTTAATATCCACTCTATTGCGATTGCTCAAACCATGGATAACAAATCACCAAACCTCAAAAAACTTCAAAAAGACTCATTAGTAAAATTGGCTAATGAACTACTGGAAACTAAATACCCTAGTTTCACTTTCGACGCCCAGGAGTACGAAATTACAGCCTGGGTCAACACCGAAAAGACTATAGTAAAATACAGGCGGGTCATCCGATTTACTCCCTTGGACAAAAAGGATGAAAATTTGGATTATGATTTTGAGGTGGACCTCACCCATCAAACCATTTCACCCTTTGATACTTGGGGTATGAAACGTTTTTACATACCAACCAAAGTAGAACAAGAAAAAATTGACTTTGTGGTCGATGCTTTTGGTATGCCACGATTAGGCTTCAACAATAGTATTGTAGAAGATTCTACCATGTATAAAATCTTGATTGACAATGAAGTAGCTTTTGGACATTACTTCCTGGACAAAATGACCGGTGAGGAATGTATGGGCGCTATAGAAGGGAGCTATGCTCCGATGCCTGATGATATTCCTGAGCTGGTAGATCCAGACCCCTTGATAGAAATTGTAGACTAGAGCTAATTCTATTCTGGCTCCTCTATCTCCATATCAAACGGTATTCGGATTTGTTCCTTTCCTTGTGGGATTTCTGCAACATACACTTCGACTACCTTGCCAGCAAAACAGTAGTTGATACTATTGGGTTTTTCACTGAGGTAGAAATCGTCATCAATCATAACTAGCCAGTCCCCTGCGTTGTTCTTTGCCCAAACCTTTTGCCCTGCGGTATGGCTTTTAAAATCTCTATGACTCTCATAATCCAGCGAGTCCAACGAAATACTGACTATAGAATTCTTATCCACGTCATATTGATTGGAGGCTAGTTTCTTGAGTTCCACATGCGTGGCATAGTCGAACACAAACTCCCCTTTCACTCGATTCGCAATGGCCTTCCTATTATCCAAGGTGCCGAAAAAACCATGATAAACCTGAGTATCCACACCAGAGAATCTCGTACTTCCTTCCAGCTGTTTTTTGTTCTTATAAAACTCAACGTTCATTAACTCTACATCCAGTTCGTCATAGCCCGTAGATATTTCGTTGTCATTCCAAGGAAGACGCAAGTCCATCTGTGGTTGATAGATATCTAAATATTCATTGTAATAATTGGAAACCCCAATGGTGGATTGTGCCATCAGTTCGTCTGCAGTAAACTGAGTAAAGTCTACATGTAACTGATCGCTATTAAGTATCAAATCTTCCTTGCTTTGCCATCCATCCTCAGCCGTGGTCTCCGGCATGATGCGTATTGAATCTTCTACATAGTCCCAGTCATTTTCCAATCGAACCACCACCATCACCTGATCAATCTTGCCTTCTACAGATTCGGCATAATTCACACCTGGGCTTGCAAATTTCTGTTGAGTGAGGTCAGACATGTATTCACTAAGTTGCTCCCCATCCAATGATTCGTCCTCACCTTTTTCAATGGTTTGATCAAGCAACTCTGACACACCTTCCATGCTATACAAAGACGTGCCAAATACAGCACTGAGTTCTTCCTGATTCTCATTTAGTGCATATGTCCTCATCTCCAAATAGCCTGTCGAGTAATACTTATCGTAGCTCAATGAATCACCAGGTCCAATATTGACCTTGAAGTAACTATCCTCCAACTCAAGAAGCTGAGCATAAATACCGTCTTTCCAGACTTTTTCACCCAGATTGTTTTTATCGAAAGTGAAAACCTTGATACGATCAGGATACCAATATCTGGCCTTGCCTACCACAAACTTCACCGGACTATTGAGCGTATCGGGATTGAAATCTAAACTTCCTTCTGAGAAATGACCACCATCGTTGATTGAGGCATAAAATTGTTCTCCATTCTCTAATGTCACCAATAGACTATCGTAATAATATTTACCAAATGGATAATCACCATAGGTGTACAGCTCATTTTTACCAGGAGTAAAATATAGGCTATTGGAAAAATTGGCTGCTCTTCGTTTCGTTTCAACGGTAGATGTCTCTGAAAAATAAACCGAATCCAAGGGGCTAGATTTATCTACTGAATTCCACCCCAAGCCTTTAGAATCACCCAAAGTTTCTTTCATGGTTTTTAAAAATGAAATGAACTCTTCTTTGGTCTGGGCTTGAGTTGAAAATACAACAAACATCAATAGAATGAAGACAGCGTTTGGCTTGAACATTGGCAGAAATTGAAAAATGATAAATCAGCCGGCAAAACTAATAGACCATTCTATTTATCCTATAGTTTGTTTGTAATCCAGATCGGCAATTCTCAACTCCTCCAACTTCTTCTTCAAATTCCATACTCTAGCGTCTTTGTCCAAAGTTCCAAAAAGCCAATCCACCCCATCGGAAACAGGCACATTGGGATAAAACGCATCTCGAGCGAAGTGCACAAACTTGAGTGCTTTGAAACCATCAAACCACTGATAGAAACGTTTTTGAAAAGTAGCCAAACTATTGGCTTGACTGTTAAATTCTTGTATTTGAGTTTTGAATTCTTCTAGAGAAATAAACTGTCGAATGGATTCCGGATAGTCCTGCCATTTCTTCTCCACATCTGCCCATTGATACAATCCATCTACAGATGAAAAGAAAACCTTCAAATCCTCGAAAATCTGTGGATCGTAACTCAGTAATTCAGACTTGCCCTCGTCCAACCAGACACCAATCGCTCGTCCGGTACCGAAGGGCACCCGGTCCGACCGTCTTGGTGAAGGGATAATTTTCGTTGTATTCAATTCTTTGAAATTTCCCAAAGGAATGATCTTGTGCAAGAAGTAAAAGTCCTCTCCTGCTTTACGTCGATTCATGCCGCCTTGCTTTTGATAGGCCGAAGACCGAACTGCCATACTCGAACCTATGGTCTGAAAGGCATAAGGAAAGCCAGCATACTTCAAACCATCGACATAGTAACGTAAGTGCAGTTCGTAGTGGAGAATACCGTCATAAATTTCCGGCTCAAAGTCGCCTTTTAGTGGGTGCTCGAAATGAATAGAACAACCTGGTGTTTTTGGGTTCTCCAGAAATAGCTTCTCTATTTCCACCAATAAGTTATTCTCACATGTGCTATCCGCATCAAAGCAAAGTATAATTCCATCTTTCTCTTGTTCCTCAAACATGCGAACGGCTTCATCCATACCGATCTTTCTGGCAAGCCCAACACCAGCATGTTTCTTAGGCAACTCATTTTCTAAAACGAAATGATACTGGTATTTCTTGGTAGACCTGCTCAGCCAGTTTTGACAAGCATTGAATGTTTCTTCATTGTGCTTCTTTATTTCTACAGAACTAACCACTGAGGCATTTATAACAACGATTATTGACACCTTCCCTCCTGGTGCTTCACAGGCTTCAATAGCGTTCAGAGAAGTCAACAAATCAGGCTCATTGTGACATGGCAATACCACAATCAAATCTGGCTCCCCGTAGTCCGCTTCAGAGATGTAGGTCTGCTGATAAGCGTAGCGCTCTAGGTAAATATTTCTCAAAACTTATGGAGCCAAACGCTTGGTAGACCATTGGCCATCCACCAAATCATAAACAATTCGGTCATGTAAACGGCTAGGTCTTCCTTGCCAAAATTCGATTCTCACAGGAGTCAACAAATAACCTCCCCAAAATTCAGGTCGTGGGATGTCATTCTGATTTTCAAATTTGTCTTGAACCTCATCTACACGATCTTCAAGGAAAGCACGATTTGGAATTTCCTGACTTTGTGGAGAAGCCCAGGCCCCTATTCGACTACCATAAGGTCTTTCGTTAAAATAAGCATCGGATACCTCGTCTGGTACTCTAGTAATGCTTCCCTTGATTCGTACTTGTCGCTCCTGTGACTTCCAGTGAAAAGTCATAGAAGCGTAAGGATGTTTTTCAAGCTGCTTGGCTTTGTTGCTCGTATAGTTGGTATAAAAAGTAAATCCATCTTCGGCATAGAACTTCAACAGCACAATCCGCCCCTCAGGAATTTGATCTTCACCCAAGGTAGAAAGCGTCAGTACGTTAGCTTCTTCTCCGTCCGACTTCATAGCATCTTTAAACCAATCTTCAAATTGCATCATTGGGTCTGAGTGTACACTTTCTTTGGTCAGGGAATCCTTTCCATAATCCTTTCTCATCCCGGGTAAAAATTCTTTAGCCATGCTTACTGTTATTAATTCTTGCGTCTGTTACAAATATCACTAAATGTTAGACTTTACATGATAGATTTTAGACTTTAGATGTTAAACTTGAAACTTTAGACTTTAAACTTATTTCACTATCTTAAAATATGCAGTTACGAGTTCCCTTATGCTACGACAGTTCGCCCGAATGGGTTGAAGCTGTAATGAATGATTTCGATTCTTTTTTACAAGACCATGCCGACTGCGAACGCAAGGCCTCTTCGATGGCCATGAGCTTCGTTGCCAAGTTTCCAGATCGACTAGAAATCCTTCCTGAACTCATTGATACAGCCGTAGAAGAATTAGAGCATTTCCGCTCTGTTTATGAAATCATGCAGGAAAGAGGCATACAGCTTAATCATGAAATTCAAGAAGACAAATATGTCAAACAATTGATTCAGAGCTGCAGAAGCGGAAGAGAAGAACGATTCATGGATCGGCTTTTATTGGCCTCTATAGTAGAAAATCGAGGAGCGGAACGATTCAGATTGGTTTATGAAAATTTACCACAAGGAAAACTCAAGGAGTTTTATCAAGACCTTTGGGCTTCAGAGGCCAAGCACGGCGAAGTGTTCGTAAAAATGGCCTTGATCTATTTTGATGAAGACGACGTATATAAACGACTTAAAGAAATGAATGAGATCGAAGGCAAAATCATGGAAGCCATGCCTTTATCTCCAAGATTACACTAAGCATATAGCCTATGGATTACTTTCATTCAAAACAAAAATTCAATCCCCAAAAAGGAGACGTACTCATTTCCGAACCTTATCTCCCCGATCCGAATTTTGAAAGGACGGTAGTACTCATCTGCGAGCACGACGAGAATGGCACATTTGGGTATGTATTGAATAAGGCATCCAATGCCACGTTTGAAGAAGTAATCGATCAGGTAACAGATTTTAAAGAGAAACTATTTATTGGCGGGCCGGTGCAGCAAGATACTTTGCACTTTATCCATCGAGCACCAGATCTGATGCCAGAAGGCAAAGCTGTAGGCGGAGGCATCTATTGGGGGGGCGACTACGACAAGCTGCTCTCCATGATCGACCTCAAACAAATTAATCCGCTAGACTTTCGCTTCTTTCTGGGTTATTCTGGGTGGGCTGCTGGGCAACTAGAAGAAGAATTAGAAGCAAAGTCTTGGATCGTATGTAAGGGTATCTCTGCGCAACGTGTTTTTGATATAGACGAACGCCTATTATGGAAGGATGTATTGGAAAGTTTGGGCGGCAAGTTTAAAATGTTTGCGAACTACCCAGCGGATCCCAATATGAACTAATGCCACAAAAATTGCATAAATTGCATGGTGTAGAGAAAAAGTATTATGACTAACGAGAATGAAATGACTGGATCAACAGATGAAAAATCGACGAATCCGGGGGCTGTTCAGGAAAACCCTGAATTAACAAATGAGAATGATAACAATCTTGATTCCACCTCCGATTCTAATGAAACCAAAGTACCACAAGCTGAAGTAGCGGATGAGGTACCGAGTACAACGGAAGCTTCTGCACAAGAAGAAATCCCTGTGGTAGAACAAGCTAATGAGGAACCCTCAGCTGCGACCGAAGAAAAGGAATCAGTAGCGGAATCCCCTCAACCCGAATCGAAAGAAGAACCTACTACTCCAAGTGATGAAGGTAAGACAGCTGATACACCAGCTGAACCCGCTGCACAAAACAATGCTGCTTCAGAAGCCAAAGAAGAGGAGGAAGTCGAAGAAGAGATAGACTACTCTACTTTCACCAAAGAAGACTTAACAACTGCCTTGGCTGATTTATCTAGTCAAGACGACGGATTCAAAAAAGGTAAGAAGATCAGTGATATCAAAAAGGCGTACGATGAAATATTCCAGGCCGAAAGAGCTGAAGCCCTAAAGAAGTTTGAGGCGGATGGTGGTTCTAAAGACGACTTCCAGTACAAGCTGGACGAGTTCTCCATTAAGTTTGAAGCCTATTTCAAAATTCTCCGTGAGAAGAAATCTAAAAACGCAAAAGAGCAGGAAAAGCAAAAAGAGCGAAACCTAGAACTGAAAAATGCACTGCTCGAAAAACTGAGAGCATTTGTAGATGATGATGAAAACACCTCCAGTATCAATGCATTAAAAAAAATGCAGGAGGAATGGAAGGCCATTGGCCCAGTACATCATCAGCACAATAGAACCCTCTGGGCAAATTACAATGCCCTGATGGATCGATATTACGATCACAGAAGCATCTACTTCGAACTCAAAGAATTAGACAGAAAGAAAAATCTTGAAGCCAAGTTAGAGCTTTGTAAACAGGCTGAATCTCTGGATGCACTTGAAAATCTGAACGAAGCTATCAAAAGACTGAATGAGCTTCACGAAGAATACAAACATATTGGTCCTATTCCTAAGGAGGTTCAGGAAGAAACCTGGCAGCGATTTAAAGCCGCTTCTGACTTGGTCTATGCTAAACGTAAAGACTACGTATCTCATCTCAAAGAAGAACTGGGAGAGAACTTTGAGAAGAAAACTAAAATCGCTGAGAAGATTGCCGAATACGCCAACTTCTCTTCTGACAACATTGGCGAGTGGAATTCAAAAACTAAAGAGTTACTAGCGATTCAAAAAGAATGGGAAGCAGTTGGTGCCATGCCAAAAGACCAGGCCAAAGCAGTTAACAAAAAGTTTTGGGGAGACTTCAAATCATTCTTCCACAATAAATCCGCCTTCTTCAAAACATTAGACTCGCAGCGAGAAGACAATCTCAAGAAGAAACAAGAATTGGTGGACAAGGCCATTGAATTGCAATCAAGCGAAGATTGGAATGAAACAGCCAATGCCTATAAAGCACTGCAACGAGAATGGAAAGAAGTTGGTCCTGTGCCAGGCAAAGAAAGAGAGAAGATCTATAAGAAATTCAAGGCAGCGTGTGATGAGTTCTTCAACAAGAAGCGAGGTCATAACAAAGAAATGGAGTCTTCTTACGATGAAAACCTCAAGAAGAAAGAAGATATCTGCGGTTCATTAGAAGCATTAGTGGGTGCAGAAGACTTACACCCCGAGCAAGTATACGAACTGCAAGATGCATTCAATTCTATTGGCTTTGTCCCTAAAAAGGCTATTAAGTCTATTCAAAATAGATATCAGGATGCGCTGAACAAAATCATTGCACAGGCCAAAGATTTTGATGAAGAAGAACTGGCAGAATTGAAATCTCTGGTTAGAATCAACAAGATCAAATCTGGTCCTCATGGTGATCACAAACTGCAACGAAAGGAGCACTCCATCAAAAGGAAGATTCAGAATCTGGAGAAGGATGTATCTACCTGGAAGAATAATTTAAGTTTCTTTGCTTCATCGAAAACAGCCAATGAAATGCTGAAAGATTTTGAAGAAAAAATCAAAAAAGCAGAAGCTGAGTTAGAAGAACTGAAAGAAGAATTAAAGTTGATTACTTACGCGGAACATTGATAATCAATGGCTTAAAAAAAACTTTAAAATTAAATTATTGAGAAACTTGCAGAAGAAAAATTCTGCTTTACTTTTGCACTCGCAATTAGCCAAAAGGGCTAGTTAAATTTAAAATTTTATTGCCTTCCATCGCTTAGTTGCGGTTCAACAATTCGACCAGAGCAACTAACTTGGAATCTCTTCTTAAGAAGAGAAGACCGCAAAATATTTTGCCTCCATAGCTCAGTTGGCCAGAGCAACTGACTTGTAATCAGTAGGTCGTTGGTTCGAATCCGACTGGGGGCTCTTAGTTAGAATTAAAGCCTTGTAAATCAATGATTTGCAAGGCTTTTTCTTTTTAGGTCATGATATGAGTCACGTAATTATTGGACTTTATTAGACTTTGACTCAAAAAATCAATTTTCTATATTAGTCAAAACGTCTATACAAAATGACTATCATAGAAGCAGGGAAAAGAAGCTTAATCAAAATATTTGAATTCACGGATGAATTCAATCAATTCCACAAAAGTTCAAGAGGACTTAATAAACTATTTTCATCAAAAGAAAGGTTCATAGAAATATCAGAAAGGCCACTAATACTGAATATCAATAAACGCACGAGTCTAACTCAAAAAATACTACGCAGTTATGATATTTCAATTGTTGAACAACGAAAAAAGGAATATTCGCGGGAAGTCAACTTCTACAAGGAAGAAATTCATGGTCCCAGAACATACAACCCTACACCAAGACAAATAGAATACCTCGAATTTCAAAAAAATGAAATTCAAAAATTGATAGACCTATGCGAGCAGAGAATCACAAACTTAAAAATTCCAATATTATCAAATATTCTGAGAGTTGATTCAAATGATTATTTCAATTGCCTCAAAAATGGAGTGCTAATTAAAAATGACGGGACATGGAATAAATCTCTCCTCGCAACAATAGCTTACTACACCAAATTTAAAAACTGGATTGAAATACCATATGATAAAGATCAATTAGCCGAGATTTATTACAAACATTTCTTTATTGAAAAAGAAAATCAACGATTTCAAATCTTCAAGCGTAGAAAATTTGATGAATTCACATCTGAAGAAATTGAAAATATGGAGCTTATATTCGCTCCACTATTACAAGCCAAACTTTTGTAATAGTTTGTAACAATTTAGCACTTTCAAGTTTCTACTATTGGCAAGTAATTAATCGCAATTAAAGCCAATTAGTATGAACTTAATTAACAAACAAATTCTAGAAGCAGTTGACACCAAACCTCTTCAAGAATTTCCTTTCAAATCTTTAAAGCAAACCTTAGAGCTTTTGGACTGCTCAAAATTTTACCTATACAAACTAATTCGAAAAGGTATTCTTCACCCTTACTATTTAGAAAAGAACGAATTGGATAAACCTACAGGGAAGCCGTACTTCAAGCAATCGGAAATAGCTCAAGTTTTCTTTAGAGCCAGCAAATAAAAAAACCACTGCTCTAACAGTGGCTCCTTTGATTCCTTGTACAGAGTCAAAGGTACGATCAATTAACCATTTTTCAAACCTTAACAATCAATTGCTTTGAACAAGAATAAAGCATTCAAATCTCTATTCTATAGAGTTGAACAACACCTAAAAGGCAAATATGATTTCAGATTCAATCTCATATCAATGCGCATAGAATTAAAGCCAAGGTCAGTCAATAGTTGGCAACCCCTAAACGAAAATAACCTATACCGAGAATTGCAGCACGAAGGAATCAATTTCTCAATTCCGAATCTGATAGCCTTAATGAAATCGGATTTTGTGCGGTCTTACGATCCGTTTGTGCAATATTTTGAAAGCCTAACAGAATGGGACGGTAAAGATCACATTGATCATTTTGCCTCATTTATTCATGCTTCTGATAAAGAAAGGTTCAGGTGTCATTTTAAGAAAATGCTTGTAAGAGTTGTTGCCTGTGCCCTGAATCCAAAAGTCTTCAATAAGCAAGCATTGATATTAGTGCAATGTGAACAAAACAGTGGTAAATCTACACTTTCCAGATTTCTTGCACCGCCTGAATTATCAGAATATGTGGCTGAGAATATTGCAACAGATAAAGATAGTCTGATCAGTCTATGCGAAAATTTTATCATCATCCTTGACGAGTTGGCAACCATGTCAAAGTTAGAAGTCAATGCATTGAAAAGCATATTTAGCAAAGACAAGGTAAAAGTAAGAAGACCCTATGAACGAAAAGCTGAAATGATAACCCGGAGAGCTTCATTCATTGGCTCAACAAACAATCTTGAATTTCTAAATGATGAAACTGGGTCGGTTCGTTGGCTTTGCTTCGAGATCATTAAAATAGATTGGAATTATTCTAAAGAGGTAGTCATAAACAAGGTTTGGTCTCAGGCCTATTCCTTGTATCAATCTGGCTTCAAATATGAACTGACCACCGAAGAGATCATTGAAAATGATCAAATCAATAAAAAACATCAAGTAAATACTTCTGAGCTCGAGTTGATTCAGCAATATCTCAAACCTGGTTCAAAAGAGCAACACGACGAATTTTGGAATGCTACTCAGGTCATGAATTACTTGACTGCCAAAACCGAAAGAGCAATTCCCTTAAAACTAATCTTGGTGGGCAAAGCTCTCGCCATCCTCGGTTTTTCAAGAGAACAAAAATGGAACGGTACATATCAAATAAAGGGATATTATCTGTCTTACTTACTTACCAATTCTGCTCATGAATAGAGTAGCAAACTTCTTAACAAGTTTCGAGGCTATAGTCCTTGGCATGCTAGTTTTTACGAGCTACAGACTTATAGAATTATACAGTTTATTTGGCAGATACCTTCCGTTGAATGATACCATAAAAGTGCCTGCTTCTATATTGGTATCTGTAATTTTATCTACATCCTTATTGGTTTTTGGTTGTCACATAGAGCGGTTCAAAATTTCCAAATATGGAACTGGTAATTGGATAAGTCGCCTACTTCTAACAACCAATCTTGTATTGGGGTTTTTCTTTTGGACAGCATATAGCGATGATGGAGCTGATGATATATTTCAGTCCGTTCTTACTCTATCGTTCAAGAATGTAATCGTTGTTCTGTTCTCTATCATTGATTACTCCTATTGTCACTTATTTATAAGCCTCTATAGTGAAAGGAAAATAGTAGCAGATCTTCAGCAATCCATCAGCCAATTAGAAACTAAGGAGAGCGAACTCCAACAGCGCATCAGCAAAGGTTCAGCAACGCTGAGCCAAATCATAGCTAGGGACGATCCAAAGGTCTGCCCTAGGTGCTCAAAAGAATTCGAAAATATCAATCAACGTAATGGACATATTAGATCCTGCAAAGAATCAATTAAACCTTTAATATCTCAAATATGAATTGCTACGAAATAAATCAGGCAGATCCGGTAACCATCTTATTAGCTCTTGGGATCAATTATGTAACTCATCATGGTAATGAATACACTTATTTTGCTTTCGACAGAAAAGAGACAAAGCCTTCATTATGCATCAATATTGAAAAGAAGCTTTGGCATGATCATGGAACTGGCCAAGGCGGAAAGCTAGTTGACTTGCTTATGCAGATATATAAAACCGACTCAGTTTCAGTAATGCTCAGTCGATTCAATCAGCAGTTCCAAACGCTCGATTTTTCCTTTAGCCAGCTAAAAGAAAAAGGCAAGAATCAAGCAGTTGGAAAAAGTAAACTCATTATGCTTTCAGTCCAAGAACTCAAGTCTTATGATCTTATAAAATACCTGAGCTCAAGGGGAATTTCAAAACGTTCTTGGGGACCATATATTGAAGAAATGAAGTATATGATTGGAAATAAAAATGGATATGGAATTGCATTTAAAAATGACTCTGGAGGTTACGAGGTAAGAACTGAAAAATTACAATTCTGTTTAGGTAAAAAGGATATCACCACACTGATGAAAGATCCTAACGAGCTCTTAATATTCGAAGGATTCATTGACTTTCTATCTCTGATTGAACTCAACAAATATGAAAATCAAAGTGTGATAGTATTGAATTCAACAACAAATACATCCAAGGGAATTAACAAAATCATGAGTCGATTTATGGGCGCGAAAGTGGATATCTATATGGATAATGACAATGCTGGACTAATAGCATTTCAGTCCATTCAAAAAGAAATTCCTCAGGCTGTCAGTCAATCAAATTTATATGCAAAGGTGAATGATTTGAATGACCTGTTGACAGCAAAAGGATTAAAAAAACAGTCATCTAAAAAGTTATCAATGTAGGTTGAAAAGAGCTGACTGCAATGAACCACCACAACAAAGCCCGCGCTTTATTCTGATGGTTAGCCAGATGGGTTTTCACCATCCCAAAACTACGTTTTTGGATAGTTCAACAATCTGGTTTTGCTCATTTAAGATTCGCAAAAATGGGACGACCCAAAAAATCCATACGGAAAGAAAAGAAGATTACAGTGAGCTGTACTCGTATGGATTTTATACTGCTCAAAAACGCCGCACAAAAGACTAGTCTTTCCTTGAGTGAGTTTCTATTGAACAGCGGATTGGGTCATCCGATTGAAGCCAAATTCAGCAACGAAGAAGTTGTGTTATTTCGCAAACTGGCAAATATGTCAAATAGCCTAAACCAAATCGCCAGGCGATTAAATAATGGAGAGACTCTAAAAATCAGATGTCTTAATGACTTAGAGAAAGTCACTCAAATTTTAAAAGAATTCAAATGATTGGAAAGGCGATTATAGGGAAGTCATTCGGGGGTTGTATTAGGTATTGTCTGAATCCAAAGAAGGGTGCAGAAATACTTGACCAACATGGCTTATTTGGCTTAAATCCGAAAGATATTATTCATCAGTTCGATGTGATTAGAAGTCAGAAGCCAGGCTTAAAAAGTCCTGTCTGGCACACCCCAATTTCATTCGCTCATTCTGATAAAGTTGACGATCAATTGATGATCAGAATTGCAAAGGACTATCTCACTGAAATGAACCTTCAAGACAATCAATATTTAATCGTGAAGCATAAGGACACCAAACATGAACACATGCATATTGTCATTAACAGAATTGGGTTTGCAGGCGATGTAGCACGAGATTGGAAATGCAGATATAAAACCAAATTGGCGATGCAAAAACTAGAAAAGAAATATCAGCTCGTCATCGCTGAACAACAGGGAAATAAAAGAAAAGAGGCTATTGCTAATCAAATTGAAAAAGGGCTTGCCAATAAAGAATCAGTGGATCAAATATTTAATAGAATTGAGAAACTTGGCTTCAAAATCAAATACAACAAGACGAGCACAGGCAATATCCGAGGCGTGAGTTTTATTGATCAAGAAAAAGGAATTTGTTTTAAGTCTAGTGCCATCAATAGGGATTATACCTATTCCAAGTTGGTGCAAGCCGCTCAAAAAATACAATCATTTAAAACCAAAAAACTAACCTTATGAACAACGATAAAATTCTTATTATTCTGGAGCAATTGGTCAAGGGAATTGATGAGCTGAAAGTCAAATTGGACTCAGATAAGCCAGAGCCTCAAACTAATGACATCTCCAATGAGCTAAAGCGTTTTGATGGATTGGAGGAGTATCAAACACTCATCAATCAAAACTTGATCAAACTAGGTCAAAGGTTTCGAGGGCTGGAAGAAGAAGTGAATATGTGGGAGCCTATCAACAATACGCTGCACCATCATGAGCATGTTTTCTTTCCAGGCATACTTGCTTGGCTTGATGGATTTAAGAGATGGGTAATCAATTTGATATTGATAGGACTTCTGCTGATTTCCTTAGCACTTAATGTAGAATGGCATGATAAAATGACCCAGTATAAAATTGGTCATTTAAAGTACTACCTCGTCAATGAGCTAGGTATGAAAGTCGAAAAATTAGAAGACTACTATACCAAAGACCCTGAAACGCTATTGTATTTTTCCGATTCAGTCATGCAGAGAAACGAAGAAAAAGCCAGAATACATCAGCAGATAGAATCCCTCAAAAAAAAGGAACGAGAACTAAATGATAGATAAAATTAGGCTTTTGACTTGAAACGAAAATCCACGCCGTAAGCCGTCCCGATAACCATCGGGACTAATTAGCCAGCTCACATCCCAAGATTTTCTAATTCAGGACAAACCACTCCGTTAGCCAGGAGCTCATCCATAATTTATGTTTCATCAAATCATATTGACATGGAAAGTTCCTCTTTTAAAACTTACAAAAAAGTAGTTGCAGAAATTCAAGCGACTTACAACCCTAAGAATCAGGCGCAAGCCATTAAAGTCTCTTCGTCACAAGCCGTCAATCAATATATTAGAAAGGTCTATCCTGTAGATATAGAAATGCGTGAGGCGTTCATGTGTTTGTATCTCAATAGAGCCAACAATGTTCAAGGTTTTGCTGTTATCTCCATAGGTGGACTTAGCGGAACCGTGGCCGATCCCAAAACAATATTTCAACATGCTCTTCTATGCAATGCTGCACATATCATTATGATTCACAATCATCCCAGTGGAAATACACAGCCGAGCCAGCAAGACATCAATCTTACCAGGAAGGTAAAATCAGTCGGCGAAGCAATGGATCTGCCTGTACTTGATCATGTTATATTAACTAAGGAAAGCTTTTTCAGTTTTGCCGATGAATGCCTTCTATGAGGGCATTTGATCATTTTTGATGTACTTCATATCGTTTAGCTGAACAATCACTGGTTGTTTTAGTCTTAACGCCTTGCCTACTATTATTGCATGCCTTTCTTCTAATGTAGGCAATGTATTAGAATAATCTGATCCAATATAGTTCTCCAAAAACTGTTTTCCCGTATCATCAAAAACACGAAGGGCAAAAATAGTATTACACTGATTTAAAATACTTTTACTAATATTTGCTGTTCTTTGTGTTATTACGAGACTACCCAATCCATATTTTCGTCCTTGTAATATTATTTTGGCAGTTCCATTAGCAGCGGCCTTATCCCCTTCATTTGCAACCGAATTCCATTCTGGAACCAAGGAATGAGCTTCTTCAAACACCAACAATACATTTGCCTTTTTTCCTCCATTTGGTTTGAAATGCATTAGAACCTTCAATATCTCTTCTGCAATTACTCTTGTTTTTTCAGCAGGACTTAATGGCGGTGTTAACACGTGAATTCCCATTTTTTCTCCTTTTGAAACCTTATGATAGTCAGGATTGTATATTCTTACTCTCTTATCTTTAGAAATAACATACTCTGAGGGTATGTCAGCATTACCAAATAAAAATGTTAATACGTCTTGTCTTATTGCCTTTTTATAATCATTGATATTACCACTCCTTTCAGGAATTAATTTGGCGTAATTTCCCGTACCTACTGTTTCTATATACTCGTAATTTGCATCTATTTCACTGAATATATTTTCGGTGTCACTCACAATTTCATTTTTGGGTATGTAAGAAGGGAGTTTTTCATCTAAGCTGTATTCATTTGTAATATCAATGCAGATAATTTTTAAATCCTCGATTTCATTTCTCGATTTTTGTAGAAGTTCAAATGTGAGACATGACTTGCCAATGCCCAAAATTCCAAGAATAGCTGTATTATGAGTTACGAGTTCATTAATATTCTTGATTGGAATTTGATAGTTTGAACCAGGTAATCTACCAATTGCATTATCTGCAATATCTTTTAACTCTTTTTCCTCCAAGTCCGATTCTAAGTGATTAAAAACAGGAGCATACATCTCTGGCATCCAAGAAACTACATTCAACTCTTTATCTGGTAAGTTGTAATAGCCTAGCTTTCTTGCTACACCAATAGTGAATCCATATTTATCTTGGTTTTCTAGGTTTTCTTCGAAGGTCAACCCGTCAATCACTTGAAACAAGGTATTCTGAGTATTAATATTAACTGATAAAATAGATCCTTCAGATATTTTATTTATGTCATTTTTATTTAGCAAATGAAATCTCAATGAATTTAAATTGGTTCCCCTTTCCACAAATCCGCAAAATTTATCTCTGTTTAAATAGAAGTAATTCTTACTTACAACTTCCTTCAATTCTGGTGGCAATTCTTCTATGGTGTTTATAAAATATGCTTCATTGACTTGATAGAACAATGAATTCGAGCTTGCCAAAAAGTAGGATGGTGAAGGTATTTTTAATTGGTAACCTTTTTCATCTGTTAGCAAATAAATACTGATCCATTTTTTATTGATCAGTTGACGAACATTGATGATTATGCCTATGGCTCTTGACCCTCTTGTATTTTCAATGGCAACTAATCTACCATTTTTCACATTTCCCGTTCCCGAACTGTCAATTTCGACCTTATAAAGTAAGGGGTTTTCACAGCCAATTGCCTTACCAAGAGAAAATTTCAATTCTTTATTTACAGTTCTAAACTTGGTAACGAATTCGACAAATTTTCCAATTATGTCAAAAAAGATAAGGCAAATCCAAAATGCAAGTAGGACGATAAAGCCGGTTAAATCCTGAGGTTTTCCTAACGCTAAATATGAGTAGATTGAAGAGAGATAAATTAACGAAAATAGCACTTTACTACTTCCAATGTTCACAACATACCAATACGAATTAACAGAAAGCCACTTGTAGAATGGCTTTTCTGATGCTTTGATACTGATGGAAACAAGGGTAAGTATTAAAACGGACATTGAAATTCCCAAAACCAAACCATATCCAAATAAAGAAGATTTGTTGTTTAGACTAATTAATGCAATGATTACTGCCATTGAATTCGTTAGCGAGTCTGTAGGTTTAGTGAAATAGGGCTCTGCAACATACTTACCAAGAATAATTAGTAATGCTCCTGAATAGAACCAGATACTGCGATCAGTTGCAACTTCAAAAGCTAAGGAGTTCAAATTTCCACCTAGAAGAATAAAAATTGCAGATAGAATTACTAGATATAATATCGATACTATTATTCTTTGGGGTTGGGTTAGGGATACTTTCATCTTTATTGCTCAACAATTTTAATTTCCTCTTCATTCAACCTGTACAGCTCATACACCATCCGATCTATCTCCTTATCCGTTTTATCTATCTCTGATTTGAGTGCCTGTGCTTCTGCTTTCTTGGTTTCGAAAAACTCCATCCAATCCATTTCATCAGCCTTTGTAAGTTTTTCGGAACCAGACTTTTTAATGGCTTTATTTAGTTCAGAGATAAACTCATCAAAATCTAATTCGTGCCAATTTTGAATTTTAGATGATATCTTATCTAAAGTAAAAGTTGATTTTAGATATTTCGAAAATTTAATTAATGATGCAAAAAATGTGTTAGTTTGTTTGTGTCTACGGTCTGAGAGTTCGGACAAAGTAGTTTCAGTTTTTTTGTCCATTTTCGGGACCGGAAATTTTTCGAGTGTATTTACATTAAGTTTTGGAAAGGCTGCTCTGTTAAGATTAATGTTCTTTTTTTTAAAAAATGTAGCACATATCTTATGTAATACAAATACCGACAATGCTTTTACATTAACTTCCGAAGACTTAGGTAGTAAGTTAAATATGTCTGTATTGTTGATGAGCATATGCTCCTCTGTATAATAGCCATCAATCGATTTTTTTGATAAAATTCTATTTATCAAAACCCTTGGGCCTTGAAAAATGGAAGGATTTCTTGGAGCCGCTAAATTTGATCCATACTTAATAAATCCACCGTCACCATTCTGATAATATCTTTGCACATTTCTAGCAGTAATTAGACTTAAGTAGCTATCATCCAGCTTGCTTTTTGAATGATAAATTTTGTCATTCATCATTTCTCTAGTTTGTTCTGGTTTGCCTTTCCCTAATTCATAAGGTTGCATTCCTTTTTTAAATATGAAAAAGTCACTCAATGTCTTTTCACCTTTGAGTTCAAACTTTTCATTAAATGATATTAATGTATCAGAATTAACTGATTTAAAGGGGTTAACCCCATCAAAAGACCATAGTTGACCATCGATGGCATTAAGTCGAGCATCAATAGTGCTTAGTTTATAGTCTATGGACCGGAGTTTGGTCATTTTCGGAAACTTAGAACTAAAGGTTCTACGTCCAGTTATGATGACTGTATCAACAGTTGCGTCTTCGAAAACTTGATACGTATTCAAAACTTCGATACATTCATTTACTAAAAACACAGACTTTCTCAGCAACGAGTCATATTTAGTAGACAGCCAATAATTTGGAATGATCACCGAGTACAACGAGTTATTGTCGAGAACGGAAAATATTTTCTCAATAAAAATCGAATACGTGTTTATTTGATACTCTGATGTCTTATAATTAGAATAAATGTATTCTTTTTCAATATCGTTTAGAGAATGAGATTGAACATATGGTGGATTTCCAATAACAACATCAAATCCACCCTTCTCAAACACTTCAGGGAATTCTTCTTGCCAATTAAAAGCCTTGTCACCTGCCACTTTTGGATTATTAATAAGGGAATTACCACATTTGATATTACTACTTAATACCGTGAGCTTCCTGCGTGGTTGTGCTGTTCGCAACCAAAGAGAGAGCTTAGCGATTTCAACTGATTCCTCATTTAAGTCTACACCGTAGATGTTGTTTTCTAGAATGGTATTTTCTATATCTTGAAAAACTATAGAACCGCCCAATAAACTAGCGTTTAGTTCATCAATGTACCTATGTTCTTTGATTAGAAAATCTAAAGCTTGATTTAAGAATGCACCTGATCCACAAGCAGGATCGAGTATCGTCAGCGATAGCAACCACTCACGGTAGGTTTCCAATTGATCTTGAAGCTCTTTGAGCTTTTTAGCTGTACGCCCTTTGCGGCTTTTCAAATACTCTGCTTCTTCTACACCAAGTTCAGCTTTCTTTTCTGTACACTTCTTACCAATGGTATTGTCAACAATGTACTTGGTGATGTACTTGGGTGTATAAAAGACACCGTCTTTCTTTCGTTTAGTTGTTTGCTTGTCAAATGCTACTCCTTCGATTTCTGCATTTACACTTTCGATCTCATTTAGAGAATTCTCAAATATATGGCCTAGAATATTTACGTCAATTTGACTGTCAAAATTATAATGTGATAATTCATGGGTATGTTTATATAACAGTTCATCATCAATTATGACACTATTTAGAACTCCATCAGGTTTAAACAGGCCTCCATTGTATGCAAATATTTCTTTTCTGGAAGTGGTGCCTTGTCTTCCTATATCCAAATAATTGAAATAAGATTTAAACATTTCATATAATGGTCGTTCATCTCCAAAATCCACATCAGCCTTCCATTTATTTAGAATTTGAACCGTGGAATTAGGTGGTAGTAACCCTCTATCTTCACCAAAGAATATAAAGAGAAATCTATCAATCAATTTTTGTGATTTTTTAAATAGCGCCAGCTTGATATTCTTATTTGCCCTCTCCTGATCTCCCTTATTAAGTTCAGCCCTAAAGACCTCGTTTTTCATGTTCTTTTTAACAAGGTCACGATACAATTCTCTTTTGAAGAGAGAATACGCGGTATAGAATTTTTTGGTAATAATTTCCTCTTCACGAATTGAAGACTCTTTTATTTCAAGAGGCACGTTTCCAAAAACATTCACCTCATACAGGCACAAGAATAATAACTCAAACCGTTCTTGAGTTAAATCAAACAAGTTAAATTCTTCATATTCAACGGCATTATTTACATAAAACCGAAGCTTTTCGAAGTTGGAAGTAATTACATATATGCAGGCTGACTGGTTAGCTTTATAATCAAATGCTTGTAGCCTGATACTTTCAAGATCCTTTGTCTTTGTTCCCTTTAGTTCAATGACTGCTATTGCCTGACCATTCTTTAAAATTGCTCCATCAGCCTTCTTGGCACCTTTCTCATTTTTGAATTCTGTGGTAAGATTATAATTAGGTTCCGGGTTCAATTTATAGCCCAAAACATTACCAAATAATTCTTTTAGAAAGCCAGCTTGAAATTGCTCTTCTTTACTTTCTCTAATATTTTGTTGAATAGTCGGGTTATGGAAAAACTTAACGAATTTTTTATATGCCTTTGCAGCTATCTCTTTGTCTTGAGCTTTAAGATACTTTTGAAGTACTGAAGTTTGAAATAGGCCCATTAAATCAGTGGAGTTTAGAGTCAATTAATTCTTTAGCATCTACCTTTAGTATATCAGCTATTTGAAAAAGAATTTCCAATTTAGGTTGTCTTCTGTTTTGAACGTATCCATTTACCATATTATAACTTTTATCTAGCTTCTCAGCTAACCATGTTTGCTTAATGTTTTTCTCTTCAAGTACTTCTTTTATTCTGTTCATCATGCTGCTATTTGATGAGCGTACAAATTAGCGTATTCTTATACTATATCATAAAATGATATACAATTTTCAATTATTATTATCTTAATAATAATTGGTTCTATGAAACAATAAGGCCATATTAGTAATTAGAGAATAATGTCTTCTTCGAATGTTTATCGTTAATTTTTGCCAATAACAATACTTCGAATCACCTAACCTTCAAAATTAATATGCTATCAGACAATCCAATTAGTAGAAAAGAAGACGATAAATTTCAGCGTTATCCTTTTGCTGAAAGGGTGTCTAGAATTATTTCAGAATACCAACCAAATGACTCTTTAACTATTGGTCTGTATGGAAAATGGGGAGAAGGTAAATCAACTGTAATCAATTTTGTAGAGCACAATTTACGATCCTCTGAAAACCTAATTACTGTAAAATTCAATCCCTGGTTATTTTCCTCAGAACAGCAGCTATTGCAGTCCTTTTTTGAAATATTAGCACAAGCACTTAAAAAGTCCTTGAAAAGCAAAAATGAAAAATTAGTCACTCTTATAAACCAATACGCTGACTTACTGGAAACTTTAGGAGCAATAACAGGAGTACCACATTCTAAAAGTATTTTGAGTGTTTTCAAAAGTATATTCCCTAAAAAAACAATAGAGGAAGTAAAGGCGAAAGTTGATCAACTACTTCAAAAATCATCCATGAAAATTGTCATTTTCATGGATGATATCGATAGACTCAAAATCTCTGAAATACAAGATATTTTCCGCCTAGTAAAGCTCACAGCAGATTTCAAAAATACCTTATATGTTCTAGCCTTCGATGATGATTTGGTAGCTAAATCTTTAGACAGTCAATATGCAAAAGGTGGACATGAGTTTCTTGAAAAAATTATTCAAGTGCCTCTCAATATACCCTTAGCTCGAAAGTCTCAATTAAAAAACTATACTTTAAATGCCTTAAATAACATTTTGGATCACAACCATGTTTCACCCTCAGATGATGAGGGGTATAGGTTTATTCAATTTTTCGATAAGTATTTACTTCCCTATATTGACACTCCTAGAATATCAATTCGACTTTCGAATTCATTGATTTTTTTACTTCCACTTTTAAAGAATGAAGTAAACACTGTTGATTTAATTCTCATGGAGTGCATTAAGTCACTTGCTCCTGCATTGTACAATGATATAAGGGAGAATGGCAATATTTTAATTAAAAAATATGATAGCAATAGTCAATATGGATATAGCCGTGTAGAGGAAGAAAAAAATCAAGCAAAACATAAAATTGAATCCCTTGGGACAGTCAATTGCTTTGAAAATGATCATATAATAAAAATTCTAAAAGAACTTTTTCCCCAGACTAAGTCAATATTTGAGACAAACTACATAAACGATCATGACAGGAAAGAATGGTATGAACAAATGAGAATATGCTCACCGCGCCATTTTGATAGATATTTCAGTTTTTCCGTATCCTCAGATGATATATCAGAAGTCAAATATAAAAATCTTATCGAGGAGCTAAGCTCAAAAGACTTTCGGAATGATCAAGTTCACCTCAGACAATTGTTTTCAGATTTAAACATTGACGAACTAGTTTTAAAATTTCAATTTTTAGAGGATCAAATTGACCCAAATCAAACAAACTTGATATGCCAAAACCTAGCTCAATTAGGTGATCTTTTCCCAAATGAGAGAGGCTTCTTTATTTATGGGATCTATACCCAAATGGCAGCGTATTTAGGTAGGCTCACCGAAAAAAATGAGCACGAATCCAGGATAGATCTGGCCAAAAAGATTTTAGAAAAAGCACAACCCATTGATTTCGGATGGGAGATTTGGAGGTATCTCCAAGTTCGAGAAAAGTCACCAACTGTGACTGCCCTGAGCGAGATCGAAAAAATAGAACTTGGTTTAATTATTCTAGATAGGACAAAAAAGAAATATGATACTCAAAGTTTATTTGAAGAAATTGGTGAAACCAATCTAATGCATTTACTGATATTTTGGGGTAAACAAAACTACTCTGAAACATCTAAAACTATAGGAAATTTCATTGAGGAAGGATCAAGTAACTTCATGAAGTTACTTGACATTTTCAGCACCACCATTACTAGTTCAAATCATCCAGAACCTTACAAAGCTGGTTTTGGTCAGAGTTATTATGATTCACTGAGACAAGTCATTGATTTATCTAAAATGTACAAATTGTCTATTCAATATTTTGGCAATCAAAATCCTCCGATAAACATGACAGATAGAGATCCAATTTCACAGGAAGAGTTAATTGGATGGTTTCAGATGATATACAGAAAGAATAGTGGCAATACATAATAAATAGCATTAATTCACTTAACCTGAGAATTACTCAAATTGCGATTCCATGAATTTGGAATTATTAAATATATTCATAATTTTACTTTTAAGTGAAATTATATAATTTCGCGACACAATTAACAGAATGAATTGTAGACTTGTAAAACTTTCAAAATTTAGCGGAACTAATGCCTCAATCTATTCTGTTATAGAAAATAACGAAAGCAAAACTTTATTCGATAATTTTATTAATGAGAATAAAGATTCATTTTTAAGTGAATTAAAAAATATTGCAAAACGTTTACATACTATTGGAAATATTGGTGCAAGAGAACAATTTTTCAAACACAAAGAAGGTGTTCCAGGAGATGGTGTATGTGCACTTTATGATGAACCAAACAGCAACTTAAGACTTTACTGCATAAGATATGGCACACAAATTATTGTACTAGGTAGCGGTGGTTATAAACCAAAAAACATAAGAGCTTTACAAGAGGATCAAAAACTAGAGGATTCAAATTATCAATTAAGATGGTTATCTAAAGAGATAACTGAAAAAATCAGGGACAAAGAAATAACTTTCTCCGAGGATGGCCTTGATTTTATTGGTGACCTAGAATTTAACGACTATGAAAAGTAAAAAACAGGACGAAATTGAATTGTACAACAGTGATTTGTTTGACGAATTGCTTGATTCTATCTCTCCAATCGAATCCAAAAAAATTGAATACAAAATGGCTTTGGCTGCAAAATTAGACGATGCAATTAAAGCAAAAGGATGGAGAAAGAAAGACCTTCTTCAGGCCTTAGGAAAAGAAAATCCATCCATAATTACAAAATGGCTTAGTGGCACACACAACTTTACAACAGACACTTTGATTGAATTAGGAGAAGTATTAGACACCAATTTCTTAAATATTGATCTTAAAATCAAGCCTCCAACTATAACCTACAGAATTGAAGTTAGCCAAGAATATTCTTACCCTACTCCTGATAATTTTTATTATGGGACATTAAACGAAAGAAATACTATTATCCGAGAGTTCTTTTCAAACACTGAACCTGTCGAGGCATGACACAGAAAAAAGACAAATTCAAATTTCAATTGAAGAAAGTAGAATTACTTGAATCTACTTTAGTCACACCAACAAAAAATTTAGAGAAAGAGGTGATTTTTAACTTTGACTTAAAACTTGAACATAAATTCAGCACTGAGTCTAAGATTGGAATAATCGTATGTACTGTAGATACTTTTCTGGAATCAAAAGAAGATAACTTAGGAAACATCAAAGCAAGTTGCATCTTTGACTTACCTGAATTAGAACAGTATTTCGACCCCGAAACTAAAAAAGGAAATCTACCAGATCAACTAGCATTACTACTTAATTCAGTAACCATTTCAACTACTAGAGGGATTATGTTTTCCGAGTATAGAGGAACATTCCTTCATAATGCAATTCTCCCGATTGTTGACCCTAGTCAATTCAAAGTAGGCTAGCTAAATATTCCAAACTCATAAACAAGATTTATGGACAGCCAATTATACCTAAAAATGAAGTCGGAAATGGATGCTTTCTTTGCCCCTTGGCAAGAAGCCTCGCAAAGCTTGGCAAATCATCTTATTATACCATTTTTCCTAATAGCACTTGGAATTATGTTATTTAGACACTGGAAAGAGTATGGCAAGCTCGGTATTAATTA
Organism: Reichenbachiella sp.; assembly: GCF_965233835.1. Taxonomy (GTDB): domain Bacteria; phylum Bacteroidota; class Bacteroidia; order Cytophagales; family Cyclobacteriaceae; genus Reichenbachiella. The sequence continues at coordinate 2,559,566 of NZ_OZ247585.1, read as the reverse complement.
TGTGGAATTAGGCAGAATGTCCCTTATTGCATTCCTTACTTACACCTACAACACATGGATGAGTAAGGTGATTGATTTTCATGACCATCTCTTAATATCAAGCTACTCATTTTTTAAATAACCCTGTATTTATCAATTCTCACTCAATATAGATTCATATTGAAAATCCCCTTCTCATTTGTTCTTTTATTGTTTCTCTATCAATACCGTAATAGTGCTTGATGATGATTTCAACACTCTTACCTGTTATCTCTGAAACAATCTTTGGTGAGATCCCCTTCTTTCCGCACAATGATATAAATGTCTTTACTGCTATATGTGATGTTATCACCTTAAATTTCGGAACATAGGTGTAACTTTTATTCCCGGAGGATGTTTTGATCACTTCAACCTCTTTAGTTATTCCAGCCTTTTCACAAGCTTCCTTTATGTAATCATTGTACTTCTGCTCGGAAATTATGGGCAACTGATAATTGTATTTTTTTAAAATCCTTTCAGAACGAGGACTCAGAGGAACATACAAATCCTTTTGATTTTTATAAGCTCTCATTTCTATCACATCATCCACTATATGATCCTTTTGCAAACGACTCAAATCTGAATACCTTAATCCGGTATAGCAATTAAATACAAATACATCTCGCACCTGACTTAACCTCTCCGATTTAAATTGTTTTTGCTCTAAAATATCGACTTCATTTTCGGTAAGGAAATAGATTGGCGTATCGACACGGGGCACTTTTATTTCAGAAGTAATATTTGGAATTGGGTACCCTCTCTTCAACAAGTAAGTAAGAAAGACTTTAAAGTTCTTTATACTAGTCCCTACAGTATTATCTGCCAATCCCTTCGTCTTATCGGACTTTTCGATTTCATGATATAAGAAATACATCAAATCATCATAAAGTTTAAGACTAATATCATTAAGTGTTAATGTTCTTTTTTTTGCCTTCTCAAACTTTTCTAGATGATAAACAGCAGTCATGTAATTCGCCTTGGTTCCATCACTTTTGTTACAATTTCTTACAAATTTGCAGTACAAAGGCAAAAGCAACTCCTTACCTTCTTGTTTGCGTTTACCTTCTCGGGATTCCAGAAATTGAGTTTTAACTAATTCTGCATCGGGCTCATCACCCTTTAACCTAAGCTCTCTAGAAATTTCAATTATTCTTGCCTTAAAATTTGCTATCGTCGAATTAGTTAGAAGATCAGCTCTCTTAAGCGTTTTAATTAATTCCTCATTTGTTTTGTTCACTTTGATTCCCACCAGGGAGCTGCAAACCTCTTTAGAATCATTCCAATTTTTTGAATCCACTTTCATCGAAGTGCTGAGCTCAACAACTTTTTGCTTGTGCCTGTACTTTACATATATGGTAGCCTTTCCATTGGCGTCAATTTTGTTTCTTTTTATCAGCGCTTTTACTGTTGCCATAGTTTATTGTTTGAAGCAATATACAAATATAGTCACGATATAGGTCACTTTATTATAAGTAATTAGTGTATTTTAGCAATATGACATCAGTCAATTTAAGTGTTTTAGAGTATTTAGAAGGTATTATTTGTACTTACGAGTATTTAAGTTCGAATCCGACTGGGGGCTCACACTAAAGCAGCACTTGAGAAAGTAGCTGCTTTTTTTATGCATACGGTTTACATATTACATTCTCAGTCATTAGATAAACATTACATAGGTCGCAGTGAGAATCTAGAGACCAGAATCAATCAACATCTCAATAAATTCTATCTCGACTCATTTACTACTCGTGCTGATGACTGGAGGGTTATCTTCACGATTGAGTGTACAAATAAATCTCAAGCTTTAGCCATTGAGCATCACATCAAGCAAATGAAGTCCACCGTCTACATCAAGAACCTTATCAAATATCCAGAAATGACTCAAAAACTACTGACGAAATTCAAATCCGTTGGTTCGTCCCGATAGCTATCGGGACCGACTGGGGGCTCACACTAAAGCAGCACTTGAGAAAGTAGCTGCTTTTTTTATGTCAAAAAATGTAATTTCGCCACATGACAAACCCATCCTCTACCCTTCTAGATCAAGCTCATAACATTCTAAAAAACACCTTTGGGTATGACCAATTCAGACTGCAACAGGAGCACGTCATTGCACAAGTACTTTATGGAAAGGACGCATTGGTCATTATGCCTACAGGCGGAGGCAAGTCCCTTTGTTATCAAATTCCAGCCTTGGTGAAGGATGGAGCCTGCCTCGTTATTTCACCGCTAATTTCCTTGATGAAGGATCAGGTAGAGGCCTTAAAACAAAATGGAGTAGCTGCTGCTTTTCTGAATAGCTCGATAACCGCCGCCCAGCAACGACAAGTTGAAGAAGATTTTATGTCTGGTCAGGTCAAATTGCTCTATGTGTCACCCGAAAAGCTCATGACTCGCGACTTTTTCAATGTATTAAAATCAAGTACACTCAACCTCATCGCCGTAGATGAAGCTCACTGTATTTCCCAATGGGGTCATGACTTCAGGCCTGAGTATACCAAACTTAAGTTCCTAAAAGAGCAGTTTCCAGAGGTGCCCATCATGGCACTCACGGCTACGGCTGACAAAGCCACGAGGAGTGATATTTTAAATCAACTGAATATAGCTGATACAAAGACCTTTCTTTCCTCTTTCGATCGTCCAAACCTGAGTTTGGCAGTAAGACCCGCACAAAAAAGAGTCGAAGCCATAATCGACTGGATCAAAAGCCAGCAGGAGGAATCAGGCATCATCTATTGTCTATCCCGAAAAAGCACAGAATCGCTGGCCCTAAAGCTCAAAAAGCAGGGAATAGATGCGGATTTCTATCATGCAGGGATGGACCCACAAGTCAAAGACAAAGTACAGGAAAGATTTATCAAAGACGATTTAAAAGTGGTATGCGCCACCATTGCCTTTGGTATGGGCATAGACAAGTCCAACGTACGCTGGGTGATTCACCATAATCTACCTAAGAACCTGGAGAGCTACTATCAAGAGATCGGTCGTGCAGGTCGTGATGGCTTAGATTCAAAAACCTTGCTATTCTACAGTTATAGCGACGTGATGCAATTGAAACAATTCATAGAGGAAGGCGAACAAAAGCAACTATTGGAAGCCAAGCTGCAGCGTATGCAACAATTTGCAGAAGCTACCTCTTGTCGACGCAAGCTTCTGCTGAGCTACTTTGGTGAGCAATTGGAAAAGGACTGTGGTAACTGTGACATTTGCAGGAACCCACCAGAGTTTATGAATGGTCTCAAGTTGGCCCAAATGGCACTTTCGGCTATAGCTCGTACCCAGCAGAAAGTAGGCACTCGTATGCTAATCGATATACTCCGTGGATCTGGGAGAAACGACTTGTTTCAGTTCGGCTATCAAAACATTAAAACCTATGGTGTGGGGAAAGACCATAGTTACGTGGATTGGCAGCACTACATCGGACAATTTCTCAACCTCGGACTCCTTGAGATAGCTTTCGATCAACACAATATCCTGAGAATTACAGAACTGGGGAAAAAAGCGCTTTATAGCGAAATAGAAGTAAAAATTAGTAAACCAGAAACACAAGAACAGCGCAAACAAAGACTAACCCCGGCCCAACCTACCAAAAAGGCGCTACAGACGAATGCGCTGTTCGAACGATTGAGAGCATTAAGAAAACAAATCGCAGAAGCACAAGGAGTACCCGCCTACGTGGTATTTAGTGATTCCACCTTGCAAGAGCTTTCGACACATAAACCAACCACCGACGACGAACTACTCAACATCTCGGGAATTGGCCAACGCAAGGCTGATCAGTACGGTCGTGAGTTTATTCATGAAATTGTGACTTTCTTAAAAGAAAAAACGCTTGAGGGGGAAAAAATTAAAGGAGCGACTCATTTGGTGACTTACGAATTGCTCAAAGAAGGGCTATCACCTGATGAAATTGCTACCAAACGCAAACTAAACAAGGTAACCATTTTCTCACATATCGCTACTCTCTACGAGCAAGGACGCGAGGTAGACATTTCTCAATTCATTACTGAAGAGAACCTGGAGACCATTATTGCAGGAATCGAAAAGATTGGACAAACGGAGCAACTTAAGCCTCTATTTGAATTTTTTAAAGAGCAAATCCCGTACGATCAACTCAGATTGGCCATGGCGGTTTACAAAAAACAAGCAAAAATTGGAGGCTAGTAGTTTAATATTGGTATTAAAGCCAATATTTATAATTATTGGCAATTATGCCGATATTTGTTATTATTGGCAATTATGCCGATATTTGCTTAACTATGACAAGTATCCTCACAGGTGATATTATTAATTCTAGAGAAGTAGACAGCCAAATTTGGTTGCCTGTACTCAAGAGTACCCTCAATAATTATGGTACAACGCCTAAAAAATGGGAGATTTATCGTGGAGACAGTTTCCAACTAGAAGTAGAACCAGCAATGGCGTTACTAGCTGCCATACACTTGAAGTGTTGCATCAAACAAATCACGTCATTAGATATCCGCTTGGGCATTGGTATTGGAAAGAAAGATCAAACCACATCAAAAATCACCGAAGCCAATGGTGAAGCTTTTGTCAACTCTGGACAGGCCTTCGACCACCTCAACAATAAAAGAACCATGGCACTAATTACACCATGGCCCAACGTCAATCAAGAAATGCAGCTAGCACTTGATCTTGCCCTGCTTACTATGAACACATGGCCAACAAATGCCGCCAAGTACATTCAGACCTCCATTGAGCATCCAGATTGGAAACAGAATGAACTAGCCAAACATCTAGGTAAAAGCCAGGGCACCATTAGCCAAAGTCTCAATCGAGCAGGTTTTGACGACATCATGAAATTCGAAAAAAGATACCGCGAACTAATAACCAACCTATGATCTCACTGACCCTAAAACTTCTACTAGCACACCTGATTGGAGATTTTCTTATCCAACCCGACCATTGGGTAAAAGACAAAGAAGAAAAGAAACACAGATCAAAATACATGTTTGCACATCTGCTGATTCATGCGATAGCTACTCTCCTACTTCTACAATTTGATTTCACTTACTGGAAAGGCTTGGTGATTATCATCGTCTCTCATTTTGCTATTGACCTGATCAAAATCAATTGGCAAAACACTTCGAACAAACGATGGTTATTTTTTATTGATCAATTAGCACACCTCCTTGTTATTGCTTGGGTCGTTTATCTATACGAACCATATAAACTTAACCTTATGAGTTCTTTCCTAATGGGAAATCAAATGATTCTATTAGCGATAGCCCTACTCACCACTACTGTAGCCTCCTCTATTTTCATGAAAGTTATCATTACTAAATGGGAACTGGAAGAAGACATCAGTAGCGCTTCACTAGAACATGCAGGCAAATACATAGGAATGCTTGAGCGTCTTTTTGTATTTGGATTTATTGTTCTTGGTCAGTGGCAAGCCATTGGATTCTTATTAGCCGCCAAGTCCGTTTTCAGATTTGGTGATCTATCGAAAGCCAAAGACAGAAAACTTACAGAATACATCCTTATCGGAACACTTCTAAGTTTTGGCTTTGCCATACTTTTTGGCTTAGCTTACAATTACTTCTCCGAAAGAATTGGTGATTAAATCCCTCCTACAGTTCCTTTCAATTTATGCTTCTTACCATCTCGCCAAACAATTAAAGAAAATGAATCTCCTTTTTTGAGCTTGGAGAATTCATTTGCAATTTTTTCAATACCAGCTTCAGTAGTCAATGGTGTACCATCTACTGCCAGAATAATATCACCTCCAATCAAAACAATCTCTCCATTGTACTCCACAGGTATTGAACCTCCCTCAATTCCTAATGCACCAATAGGTGAAAATAGAGTAACCTTTTGAACGAGCAGTCCTACATTCTGAGGGATATTGAGTGCCCGCCCCAACTCACCGCCAATCAGGACTGCCTCCATGCCTGTCCATGGTGTCGGCTCATCAAGCAACAGGTCTTTGCATACATTAGATGTAGCAGCAAAACCTAGCCCTTGAAACCCACCTGATTCTGACAGGATATAACTTGCCAAACCTACCACTTCTCCTTTCATATTAAACATTGGACCTCCTGAGTTTCCATGATTAATTGATGCGTCCGTTTGAAAAAATTCTATCACGTGTGCGCCGTGAGCAAAACGTCTTTTAATATGCCTTCCACTGATATAGCCCACTGAAAGACTAAAATCCAATCCATAAGGTGAGCCTACCATAAATATTTCGTCTCCAACCCTTACCTTGTCTGAATCTCCTAATTTGGCGACAACTTTATTTTTTGGTGCCCAAGACAACTGAATAGCAGCCACATCTGCAAAGGGTGCCGAACTAACGACCTTGGCAGGAATAGTTTCACCATCATTGAACTGTACTCTTATGTTTTCGGCCGTTTGCACTACGTGCGAAGCCGTTAGAATCAATCCATTAGCATCTATTAAAACACCAGACCCAATTCCCTGATTAGTTACCATTTGACCCTCTCCAACATTGAAGTCCTTTTCTTCAATGAGAATTTTGACTACCGATTTGGATAATGTTTCGTACAGATCACTCAGTGTCTGCGCCTGAGATTGAAATATGATTAAGACGGAAAAAGCGAATAATGATAAAAATTTCTTCATAATGAGATTAAAATAGATGATTAGTTTGGATTTGAGTCTCTTAAAAATTTGCCCACGAAGGTAGCCAATACCACTACCAGGTAAAACTGCCCAACTAAGCCTAATACGATAGAAAGACCTTTGGATGCAGAGATAAGTGGTGAAATGTCTCCATACCCTATAGTGAGCATGGTAATGTAACTGAAATAAAGCAAGTCCTGCCCACTTCCGCGACCTGGATCTATGTTAGAATATGCTAAAGGATCGACGATATGTATCGCCAAGGAGAGTAACGCACCAATGTAACCAATGAGCATATAACCATCGAAAGCTCCAAATATTTCACTAACTCCTATATTCTTTTGAGCTACCAAATCAGAGAAAAGCTCGAAAGCTACAATACCAACAAAAACTGAAAAAACGACTAATCCAACTAAGCCGGCATATCCTTCATACCAATTAAATACTACTCCTAGGATACCCAATATCAGTATATACAATGCCGTTCTTCTTAGTCGCTGTATAACTAAAAAACAGGCACCCAGCATCAATATGTTCAATGCTGGTGAAATAAAAGCAGTCCTAATTTCCTGCGGAAAAAAGCCTGGCAAAAGTATATTAACCAGCATGATAAAAAACAAGACTTGATACTTGTATCGAGCAACAGGAGACTCCTTAACCACTTCTTTAAAAATAGACATCTATTCAGTCGGTTGATTACTATATTCTTCCTCCGTAAGCCAACCACCACCTAAAGCCTTGTAGAGTTGAATGTACGATACCAACAATTCGCTTCGAACAGCGGCAAGAGCAAGCTCAGCCTCAAATGCCTGACGCTGAGATTCTAAGTATTCCAGATAACTGGTAATCCCCTTGTCGTACCGTTCTGAGCTCAAGTACTGAGCATTAGTGGCGGCTTGAACATGGTTTTGTCTGGCCACCATTTCCTGCTCATAGGTTTGAATGGCGATCAAAGCATCTTCTACTTCCCGAAACGCATTAAAGACCACATTTTCATAGTTGAGATAAGCAGACTCCGTTCGTACTCTTTCTATCTCCACTCTCCTTTTGTTTTTGCCCCAATTAAAAATTGGTCCAACTAGACTGGCTCCAGCGTTCCACGCCAAGCCTCCAGAATTAAAATCATTAAGTTCATTGCTAACCCCCAAAACGCCAGTCAAGGAAATAGATGGAAAACGGGCAGCCTGAGCAACTCCAATCCGTGCATTCTGTGCTACTATAAGCTGTGTGGCTAGTGCAACATCGGGTCTGTACAGCAAAACTTCAGAAGGAAGTCCGGCTGGAATATCCACGGCCACGCTCAAACTATCTAAAGGTAAACTGTCTTCGATATTTCTTGGAAATCCACCGAGCAAAACACTCAAAGCATTCTCAGTTTGCGCTGCAGCTCTGACGTACAACGGCACAGCGGAAGCTGCAATGGCCTGTTGAATTTGCGCCTGGTTCAGGTCAATTTCTGCCACTATACCTTTGTTATATCTAGCTTGTATCAAATTCACAGAACTATCTCTAAGTGCTACTGTTCTTTCTGATATCTCAATACTGGTTTCATACCTCCTCAGTTCAAAGTATAAAAAGGCCACTTCACTGGCTATTGCCAATCTAAGATTTTGATACCCTGCTTCTGAAGCCAAATACTCCGCCAATGCAGCTTCGTTTAGTCTTCTCAGCTTTCCCCAAAAATCTAATTCCCAACTCACCGTGGCTAAACCTGCATAGTTTCCATTCGCTTCTGTACCTAAAAATCCCGCATAGTTACCATAAGTCAAATTACCTTGGGCATTGAATTGTGGTAGCATCTCTACTTTTTGAATCTTATAGAGTAGTTGTGCTTGCTTCAAGTCATTCGCAGCGATGCTAACATTTCTGTTGCTATCCAGTGCTACCAGAATAAGTGAGTCCAAAACCGGATCGTTGAACAGTTCCCACCATTTAATATCTCCAAGTGAATCGGTTTCGTTCTCGGCATATTGGTAAGATTCAGGAGTATTCATTTCGGGGCTCTTGAATGCAGGACCCATTTTGCAGGAATACAAAAACACACCCGCTAAAACCCAAATTGCTATATATCTTATCGTCTTCTCCATGCTTATTGATCTGTTGAAGGCTCGATGCTTCGATTTTTTTCGTAATTAAAAAGTTTGCCTATAAACACGAAGAGCATAGGATATAAAAATACACCCAGGAAGGTAGCCAACGCCATACCTCCGAGGAGTGCCATTCCCATCACTTTTCTGGCCTCAGCACCCGAGCCACTGGCAACTACCAATGGAAATACACCTAATATGAAAGAAAAGGCCGTCATCAAAATAGGTCTAAATCGTGACTTAGCAGCTGCGATCGCAGAATCAAAAAGAGAAAGGCCTTTTTGAAACTCTTCATTGGCAAATTCCACAATAAGAATGGCATTCTTGGCTGCCATGCCTATGAGCATAACAAAAGAGACCTGGGCGAAAATATTGTTCTCGAATGTTGGGCTGAACTGTCTGGATGCCCATAAGGCAAACAAGGCTCCAAAAATGGCAAATGGTGTTCCAAGCAAGATACTGAGCGGCAAAGACCAACTTTCGTACTGCGCAGACAAAATCAGAAATACAAAGACAAGTGAAAAGGTCAAAATCACTCCTAAAGATCCAGATGCTTTCTTTTCTTGAAACGACATGGCATTCCATGCAAAGCTCATATCCGAAGGTAATGCTTCTCCAGCTACTCTTTCGAGTGCTTCCATCGCCTGAGCAGATGTAAATCCAGGTGCTGGACTTCCTGTTACTTCTACCGATCTAAACAGATTAAATCTATTGGTATAATCCGGACCGGAAATTGGTTCGATATCAACCAACGTTGCCAAAGGTACCATGTCTCCTTTATTATTTTTTATAAAGAAATTACTGATCTGGGATTCGTCTACCCTGTATTCTGGTTCGGCTTGGATATAAGTTTTGTAAAGGCGTCCAAATCTGGTAAAATCATTGACATAGGCACCGCCCATAAACGCTCCAACGGTCGTGTATAGATCATTGAGCTTCACCCCCATCTTCAAAGCTTTTTCCTTGTCCACATTCATGTAGCGCTGAGGCACTGTAGCCTGGAAAGTAGTAAACGCACGTCCTATTTCAGGAGCAGCATTCGCAGCCTGGATAAACTTCATGGTGTTTTGAGCCAAGTAATCAGGAGAATTCCCCAACCGATCTTGAATCATTATACTAAACCCTGAACCATTACCTAAACCTGGAATCGCGGGTGGTCCGAAGGCAAAGGCCTCAGCTCCTTTGATCGAAAAGTATAGTTTCTTGTTTACTTCATCTACAATTTCCTTAGCTGTTCTGTCTCTTTCTGCCCAATCGGTAAGTGTGACAAACATGAAACCATTGTTAGAAGACATGGCTCCTGACAACAAGCTAAATCCCGTAGCTGTGGTCACGAACTTAACTTCAGGAACAGTGGCCACAATTTTTTCAATTTTTTTAGCGATCACATCAGATCTTTGCAAGGAAGCAGCATTGGGCAACTGCATATTCACAAAGAAATAGCCCATATCCTCTTCAGGTATAAACCCACCTGGCACCATCTTTCCAAAAATACCAGCTGCCACAGTCATGATAACTATAAAGACCACGCCCCTTTTTATCTTCCGGGTTACTACATTAGTAAAACTCATGTAGGCATCAGTACTCTTGTCCATGCCTTGATTGAACTTTCCAAAGAACCAACCTAAGGGACCGCCGTATTTCTCGGGTTTCTTAAGGAGGATTGAGCAAAGGGCTGGGCTCAGTGTTAAAGCATTAACAGAAGACACCATAACAGATACCACAATCGTAATGGCAAATTGCTGATAGAGCAGTCCGGTGATACCAGCCATTCCAGCCACAGGAATAAATACAGCAATCAAAACCAAGGTTGTGGCTATAACTGGAGCAGTTACTTTACTCATCGCATCCAAAGTAGCTTCTTTGGTGCTCATTCCTTTTTCGATATTTACTTGCACCGCTTCTACTACTACAATGGCGTCATCCACCACAATACCAATGGCCAACACCAAACCCAACAAGGACAGTACATTGATGGTAAATCCCAAGGCTGGAAAAAACATGAAGGCTCCTATCAAAGAAACTGGTATGGCCAAAGTAGGAATCAATGTGGCCCTCCAGTCCTGGATAAAAATGAACACCACCAAAACCACCAGAATCAAAGCCACAATCAGCGTTACAATGATATCTCGGATACCTGCAGTAATTGGTGCTGTAGAATCCAAAGACACATCATATTGCATACCCTCAGGGAATGCACTTTTGAGGTCTTCCATATCTTTGATCACATTTTCTGCCAACTCTACAGCGTTAGACCCCGGCGCCTGATACAAGGCTACAATAGCACTAGTCTCACCATTCAATCGAGTAAATGAGTTATAAGTTTCTACCCCCAGACTAACCGTGGCAATGTCTCCCAACTTCACCTGAGATCCATCTTCTTTGGTTCTCACTACAATCTCTTCAAACTCCCTTGGTGAATTAAATCTTTCAGGTAAACGAACAGTATAGGTAAACTCTGTTCCTGGTGGTGCAGGCTCAGCACCAAACTTTCCTCCTGGCACAATGATGTTTTGTTCGTTAATCGCTGTGAGAATCTCTGGAACTGTTAATCCTAAGTGAGACAAACGATCTGGTTTGATCCAAATTCTCATCGAGTAATCTGAGGCTCCCAATACATTTACCCGACCAATTCCTTTAATTCTGGATAACCTATCCTTGATATTGATCAATGCATAGTTCCCTAAGAAATCCTGGTCATATCGACCATCTGATGTCAGCGCCACCAGCATCAAAATATTGGGAAGTGACTTCTCGGTAGTTACTCCAAGTTTCTTAACTGCTTCAGGTAGTTTAGCTGTAGCAGCCGATACGCGATTCTGAGCCAGGACAGTATTCATATCCGGGTCCGTACCTACATCGAATGAGATATCGATCACCATAGAACCATCATTGGCATTGGTAGATTTCATGTAGATCATATTGTCTACACCATTGATTTGCTGCTCCAACGGAGTCGCCACTGACTCTTCTACGTTAATTGCATTGGCACCTGTATAGTTAGCCCTTACCTGTACGATTGGTGGAGTTAAGTTAGGGTATTGTTCGATGGGCAAATCTATAACTGACACTGCCCCAACGATTACAATAATAATCGCAATTACCATGGCCACAATCGGCCGATGAACAAAGAAATTTCCTTTCTGATCTGACATATCGGACGATTATTTTAAACTAACGCTTTTGAACTCAGTCACTTCTGGAATAACCTTATCTCCCGTCCGTACCTTTTGGACACCTTCTAGAACTACTAGTTCACCTTCTTTCAAGCCTTCGCTAATCATCCAGAGATCATCCATTCGCTCGCCCACTTTAACTTGTCGTGCTTGAACGGTACCTTCTTTGTCCACCACAAAAACTGAATATTGACCTTGCAATTCAGACACACATCTTTGTGGAATGGTAATAGCGTCTTTTTTATCGTCCATTTTCACTCGAACCCTTCCAAACTGTCCCGGTCGAACAATCAAATTTGGGTTAGGAAATGAACCCTGCACTAAAATGGCGCCCGTGGTGGCATCCACTTCTCTGTTGATAAAATCCACGCTTCCTTTAAAAGGGTGCTCAATACCGTCAGACAAAATCAGAGTTAACGACTCCTTTCGTCCATCTTCTCCTCTTGATTTTAATTCCTCCCTATTATTACTCACATACCTCGCAATGGTCAGATACTCACTTTCAGTCAGGAAAAACTGTACTCTGATTGTATCAATTCTGGATACAGTATTCAAAATCACAGGATTGGGGTCTCTCCCAACGAATTCCCCTTCTCGAGCATTAGTCTTACCTATGAATCCAGTAATGGGAGACGATATTCTGCAATATCCCAAATTGATCTGACTCATTCTTAGGTTACCCTTTGCAGCGTTGACAGAAGCTACAGCTGCATCTCTTTTCGATTGAGCAAAGTCCAGGTCACTCTTACTTACAGCATTAATCTCTGCCAATGGCTTATAACGTTCCAATTCATTTTCCGCATTAGCCAACATGGTTTGAGCTTCAGCCAAGTTTGCCTGCATGGCAGAAACTTCAGCTTTGAATGGCTCAGGGTCTATAGCGTATAGCAGTTTACCTTTTTCAACCCTCACCCCCTCAGTGAAATAAATACCTTCTAAAAACCCTTCCACTCTGGCTCGAATCGGAATATCCTTCAACCCGAAAACCTGCCCTACGAACTGCCGGTATAGCGGCACATCCGTTTTTGATACTTTTACTACAGGCAACTTTTGAGGAGGAATGACGGTGGCCTGCTTTTCTTTGCAGCTAACTATGATCACTGATAAGATCAAGACCATCAGCGTTTGGCGTAAATTCATTGGATGAGTTTAGAAAATGTCAAATTAGTTTATGCCGACAGATACTGCCATCGGTATTCGAAAATAAAAACTAATAGTTAATTATTCTTTTTAATATCAAATTTTCATATTCTTTTGTTAACCTTTTTTTGACTCCTATGAATTCTAAACAATCATTAGTACACTTTTCAATTTACTTTTCTTTCGTTCTATTCATATATGGATGTGCTCCAAGCCACCCATTAGTACTAGATGCCGCCTGGGAAAACTCAGTATACGAACCGCGCAGTTTTAGAAAAGTGGCGGTCTTTGGTATGTCCAAAGACATCAAAAACAAAAAAGAATTCGAGAAGGATGCAGTAAAGTATTTCAAAAGTAAAGGCGTACCTGCTGTAGCAGGATATACCATCTTCGAACACGAGCCCGAAGGTGATGAGGTCAATCGATCCGATGTTAAAAAGGAGCTTTTTGCTCAGGGATTTGATGGGGTGCTAACCGCCTCTTCTATTGAAAACATTTCGACAGACGATGATGACATTACCGATGAGGAATTGGCCAGTCATGCGGAAGGGCTATACAAGTTCGGACAATATTTCGAAGCGCGATACGATCACTTGCAGTCAGATGTGGATCATTCCCATCACAAATACTCTATCCTGGAAGCCAACTTCTATTACCTCATGGACTATAATGAATTCGATGGTAGCGGATTAGTTTGGATTTCACATTTCAAATATGATCTGGAGAAGAAATCTGACGTAGCTATAGAAATAGACAACTATGCCCATGTGGTAGTCAATGCGCTTTTTGAGGATCAGGTGATTTTGGAGAGATAAATTTCACTTCATATATTAGTCTCATTAATAAAAATCAATTAAAACTATTCCTATGAAACTTGTACTATACCTGATGCTGGCTACCCTAGCAATATCGAGCTGTAACTCGACAGAGGCGACCCAAGCAAACAATGTTAAGCTGATCGAAAGCTACGTTGCAGCCGTAGAAAACAATGAGTATGAAACCATGGCCTCTCTACTAGCAGATGACTATGTTGGCATAGGTCCTTCAGTCAAGGACACTACTTCAAGGAGTTTGGCGCTAGCTGCTTGGAAAACAAATAGTTCAGAATTGTATGAGTCCATCAAATACACGAAATCACGGATCTTTCCCATCACAGTAAAAGATGGCGATTATCCTGGTGAATGGGTAACAAATTTTGCCTTGCTCACAATAAAGTACAAGAATGGGAAGTCTGTTCAGCTACTGGCAAATACCTCTTATAAAATTAAGGAAGGAAAAATTACAAATAGCTTCACTTTCTATAATGAGGCTGATGCTTTAGAACAGCTTGATTACGTTTTTATAGACCTTAATGATTTAAACCAATAATCCTATGAAAAATATACTAATACTCGTTTTCATGCTTATTGGGTTCAACCTACAAGCTCAATCTGAAATGAATTTGGCTAAAGGTCTTGGATTGTTTGTCTTTCCTTCGCAAGGACAAGATAAAATCAAACAAGACAACGAAGAATATGAATGCTACAAATGGGCTATTGAGCAAACTGGATTTAATCCATTAAACCCTCCTGAAATTGAAGCTGAGGAAGTCGAAACTGGACCAGATGGTTCGGCTGTGAGAGGTGCTGCCCGGGGAGCAGCTGCAGGTGCAGCAATAGGAGCGATAGCAGGAGATACCGGCAAGGGTGCGGCAATAGGAGCAGTAGCAGGTGGACTTCGAGGCCGAAGAGCTAGAGCTTATCACCAACAGCAAGAAGTTCAGCAAAGTGAAGCGAATGCTAAGGCCAAAGAAGAAGAAATGATGAATGATTTTAAGAAGGCATTCACTGCTTGTATGACTGCGAAAGGTTATTCGGTTCAATAGTGAACCAATTGAAACTTGCATGAGGGAGGTAAATTCTCTCCTTCCTTGCAAACCAATATTATATCTTTCTAACTTTCTGTTGCTCTGTAGAGGCATCGATCATTTTGGCATAACTCACTTTTTCGCCAGAAGCGGATTCGTAGTAGTAGTGCAAACCCTCCAGCGTAAGTGTACACTCCCCAAGTTCATATCTTAATACTTCGACCTTATCTCCTTCTGCTAGTGGTTCGCCATTGATATCCAATAGCTGCGGGGCTTGCTTCTCTTTTTTCTTCTTTTTGAATAATCCAAACATCAAATGTCGTTGTTACTTGTGTGGCGCAAATTATTTATTTCTGATTATAAAATTGAGCGGTTATGACCTAATTTTATCCTCACAATTAAGACCATAACTAAATCAGTAGAAAATGAAATATTCTTATCTAATCATAGCAGGTTTCTTCATCACGGCTTGCACCAGCAATCCGCAATCCTCATCAGAAACTGCTTCTGAACCCGCAGAAACTACTACTGAATCGGTAAAAGATACGACCACCGAAGGCGTAAAGTTTAAGAGCAAAGGTATCCAAACGATATACAGCGCTTATGAAAAACTAAGAGACGCTTTAGTAGCGACAGACTACGAAACGGCCAAGGCATTCGCCAAAGATTTAAGTGAAGCGTTGAAAGCAGATGAAAGCACCTGGCAACAGGCAAGCATTGCTGATGGCATCATGAATGCCGGAGACGTTGAAAAGGCACGAGAAGTATTTTCAGAATTGAACAACTCCATGGAGAGCGTATTTGAAGGAGCTGTTGAATCTGGTGAGATTAATAAGTGCTTCTGTCCTATGGCCCTAGACAATGAAGGTGCTTCATGGTTCAGTACCACCAAAGAAATCAAGAACCCGTACTTCGGTGACAAGATGCTGAAATGTGGTGTGGTGAAGAAGACGATTAAGTAAAAGAACGCTGCGTCATACCCCGGCGATGTCCGGGGTATCCGTCCGAAAAAAATAGGCTGTGTCTCTAACGGATTCCCTGAATAAATCAGGGAATGACGTTTTGCAATTTTAATCTTGCCGCAATATTTCATTATTTCCTACCTCCTCTTCAATTCCAAAATTAATATTTAGGGTCTACCGTGATCTTGAACCTGTTTTTGCTATATTCGTGGCTCATTGAGCCTCGGATTTTAGTCTGCTAATAATTCGCAATTGGGTTCAAAATTTAATAGATTAAATAGCAACATTAATTAATAAATAAGCACATGAAGATTCTTGTTTGTATTACGCATGTTCCAGACACGACTTCCAAAATTGCCTTCACTGATGGCAACACCAAGTTTGATCAGACGGGTGTTCAATATATCATTGGACCTTATGACGATTATGCCTTGGCCAGAGCCGTGGAGCTAAAGGAACAATCTGGAGGGAGTATCACTGTATTGAACGTAGGAGAAGCCGAAACCGAACCTACCTTGAGAAAAGCTTTGGCCATTGGGGCTGACGACGCGATTCGCGTAAATGCTTTCCCTAAGGATTCGTTTTTCGTGGCCAATCAGATAGCGAATGCAGCCAAAGAAGGTGGATACGACCTGATCTTGATGGGTAGAGAATCTATTGACTTCAACAGTGGTGTGGTACACAGCATGGTAGGTGAATTATTAGGTATGCCTTCCCTATCACCAGTAATGACGCTTGATATCGAAGGCAGTACAGCCAAGATGACAAGAGAGATAGAAGGAGGTAAAGAATATTTAGAAGCTGACTTGCCGCTAGTGCTAGGATGTCAGGAACCGATTGCTGAGTGGAAAATCCCTAACATGAGAGGGATTATGACAGCAAGAACCAAACCATTGAACGTGGTAGAACCTGCAGATGATACGGTTAGGACTCAATTGAGTACTTACGAGATGCCTCCTGCTAAAGGAGCAGTGAAAATGATTGATGCGGACAACGTATCAGAACTGGTTGACTTGTTGAAAAACGAAGCCAAAGTACTCTAATTATCAAGCCCAAAAAATTATAGAAATGTCCATATTAGTATTCATAGAAATATCAGAAGGCGAAATCAAAAAATCGTCATTGGAAGCAGTAAGCTAT
This sequence comes from Reichenbachiella sp., assembly GCF_965233835.1. Taxonomy (GTDB): domain Bacteria; phylum Bacteroidota; class Bacteroidia; order Cytophagales; family Cyclobacteriaceae; genus Reichenbachiella. The sequence continues at coordinate 2,542,591 of NZ_OZ247585.1, read as the reverse complement.
GCTGCAGGTATCGGTGGTGATGTGACTGCCATAGCATTCGGCGAAGCCGGTAATGAAGCATTGGCCGCAGCTGGAAAAGCAGGTGCAACCAAAGTACTGCACGTAGCTGACGACAAATACAAACAAGGAAATATACAAGCCTACGCGTCGGCACTAGCAGCGGCTGTAGAAAGCACGGGAGCTGAAACTGTGGTTTTAGCTAAGTCGTCTCTTGGCGATCCTGTATCTGCAAGATTGGCTATCAAAATCGGTGCTTCTCTAGCCACTAACGTGACTGAATTACCTGACACGTCTAACGGCTTTACTGTTAAAAGAAGCATTTACACTGGTAAGGCTTTTGCAAATGTTGATTTGACTGAAGGCAAAAGAATTATCGGCATCAAAAAGAATGCTGCTACGATCAAAGAAGATGGAGCTGATGCAGCCGTAGAAGCATTTAGCGTAAGTGCTGACGATGCTGACTTCAAAGTAAATGTGACTTCACAAGAGAAGGCAACTGGTGAGATTTTACTTCCAGAAGCTGACTTAGTAGTATCAGGCGGAAGGGGATTGAAAGGCCCAGAGAACTGGGGTATGATAGAAGATTTAGCGAGGACGTTAGGTGCAGCGACGGGATGTAGTAAACCGGTATCCGATATGGACTGGAGACCTCATCACGAGCACGTGGGACAAACGGGAATCAAAGTAGCCCCTACCCTTTATATTGCTGTGGGCATCTCAGGTGCGATTCAGCATTTGGCAGGTGTGAACTCATCGAAATATATCGTAGTAATCAACAAGGATCCAGAGGCTCCTTTCTTCAAAGCAGCCGATTACGGTATCGTAGGCGATGCTTTCGAAGTTGTTCCGAAGTTAACAGAAGCTATCAAGGCACTAAACAATTAATAGACAGTTGGAGAAAATAAAACTAGACATTATAGGATTATCCTCCAGCCATGCACAATCGGGCTCATTTGCGCTGGTGTTAGGCGAATCGGACGGTGGTCGAAGACTACCGATTATCATTGGCATGTTTGAGGCGCAAGCCATTGCCATTGAGATTGAGAAGATTACGCCTAACCGGCCCATGACCCATGATTTATTCAAGTCATTCGCCGGTAATTTCGAAATAGACATCAAAGAGATTATCATCTCCGATCTAAAAGAAGGTGTTTTCTTTGCCAAGATTGTTTGTGTAGATAGCAATGGAAAAAAAGTAGAAATAGATGCCAGGCCTTCGGATGCCATAGCCATTGGCATTCGTTTCGATGCCGAAATCTATACTAACCCTGCGGTTATGGAAGAAGCCGGTATTGTAGTCACTGATGAGTTTGAAGAAGAGCTAGACACCCTTTCGTCACCAGAAGATGAACCTAAGAAGGAAGAGTCAAAAGGTAAAGGCATCAAAAAACACTCGGTGGAAGAACTGAATCGTCTGCTAGACAAAGCACTGGCAGAAGAAGACTATGAGAAAGCGGCTCAACTTCGTGATGAATTGAATCGTCGGAATTAAGAGTCAAGAGCCAAGATTATGCTGGTATCAGATCGAATTCTTGAATTTTATAAATCTTTAGCTCCACCAAACAAACTCCCTAAGAAAGTAGAAACCATGAATCCCTACCAGTCTGAAGATGGTTGGGAAACGACTACTCGATTCTACCAAAAATATTATTCGGACAACAATCCTCGCAGAATGCTCTTTGGTATCAACCCCGGTCGATTCGGAGGTGGTATCACAGGAATACCTTTTACAGATCCATTGCTTTTAGAAGAAGTCTGCGAGATTCCGAATTCATTCAACAAAAGAGCAGAATTAAGCTCTCGATTCATCTATGAGATGATTGACAACTTTGGAGGACCAAAAACCTTCTATGCCAAATTCTATATTACAGGAATGTCTCCATTAGGCTTCGTCATGGATGGTAAGAATTTGAATTATTACGACCTCAAAAACTGGCAGAAGATATTCGAAAAGGATATGATTCAATGGATCAAAGATCAATTGACTTTCAATATCGATACCTCAGTGGCATATAGTATTGGACAAGGTCAGAACTTGAAATTTCTCAAACAACTGAATGACAAGTACCAATTCTTCGATGAGATAGTTCCTGTCCCTCACCCCCGTTGGGTGATGCAATACCGACTCAAAAGAAAGCAGGAATTCATTGACGAATATTTGCAAAAACTAGGCTGATTTTTGCCGCTTATCAAACTCATTGCCATTTTGAATTCGATCATTCCAAGATTTTATATCTTCGGATTTGAAAATCATCAAGAATCCATTAATTCAATCAACTATGAGAAAGTTAGCTGCTTTGGTTGCGCTATTTGCAACTATGTCATTACAGGCGCAAGATCCATACGAGTTCACCACGGTCATCGACTTGGAAGCCACTCCCATTATCAGTCAAGGAAGAACAGGCACCTGCTGGAGTTTTTCAGCTTCTTCATTTATCGAATCGGAAATTATCAGAAAGACTGGAAAGACCATAGACCTTTCGGAAATGTATACAGTTCGCCAAACCTACATGGACAAAGCTGAAAACTATGTCATGCGACAAGGCAGAGCCAACTTCAGCGAAGGTGGACTAGCACATGACGTATTGAATTCCATCAAAGCCAATGGACTTGTCCCTAATGAAGCCTACCGCGGATTGGATGAAGGAAACAACTATCACAACCATGCTGAAATGGTGGCAGTATTGGAGTCAATGGTTAAAACCTATGTAGACAACCCTGGGAAAAAATTAAGCAAAAAATGGAAGCCGGCGGTTAGCGCGGTTTTAGACGTGTATCTAGGTGAAGCCCCAAAAACGTTTACCTATGAAGGAAAAAGCTACACTCCTCAATCCTTTTTTGAAATGACCCAAATCAATCCTGATGACTATGTTTCTATTACATCATTCAGTCATGCTGATTTCTATTCTTCATTCATATTGAATATCCCAGACAACTTCAGCAATGGTAGTTTTTATAACCTACCGCTCGATGACTTTATCAAAACTTTGGACAACTCCTTGGAGAATGGCTATTCCGTAGAATTCGACTGTGATATCAGTGAACCAACCTTCTCTGCAAAATATGGACTAGCTATCATACCTGAAGAGGCTAGTAACAATAAGGCCGCACTTGAGGCGCTTTATCCTGAGTTGGAAGTTTCTCAGCAGTACCGTCAGGGTGAGTTTGAAAACTTCGCCACTACTGATGACCATTTGATGCATATCATGGGACTAGTAAAGGATCAGAAAGGCAACAAATATTACAAAGTGAAAAACAGTTGGGGTAACAACTCAGACCGAATCGGAAATGATGGATTTATTCATATGAGTGAGTCGTATATGAAGTTGAAGACCATAAGCATCACCGTTCATAAAGATGCAATTCCAAAGGATATTGCTAAAAAACTTGGGGTAAAATAAAATATTCAAATACTAGGGATTACTTATATCCTGAAGGTAATACCCTAGTATTTTCCAATCATCATCTTTTTTACCTAACAGCCAGGTGGTTTGTTCCTCCTTCCACTTTCTAAACTTGTTTTGTCCCGTATCAAGAGTCACAACCACAGCAGAATTGGCTCTTACATTAACGGAAAGAATATCAAAGGTATTGGCGTATGGCCCTGCTTGCTGGATCATCCATGCCGGCCATTCTTTTAAATCTTCACCCGACAAAGACATGTGTGCCTGCCAGTTTATTGGATTCGGAGAGTAGTTTCCATTCCACATGATAAACTGATCGCCTAAGGCTGACAGAACTAGCTTGGGTTTGTTCTGACTTAACCCTTGATGATAATTACTTATGATTTCCTTCAATCTGGAATGTTCCTCATTGATAGGGACAAAAGGAGTTACTCTGTTGTACTTCCATTGATGTGTCAGTTGCCAGGTTTTTCCAAAATCTGTAGAGAGATGAGTGGTCCATTCAAAAGTATCAGTCGTTTTAAAATCAAGCTGAAATTTCACCTGCATCTTCTTTTTATTTGGATCACGAGTCCAATTCAGCGTAAAACCCTTTTCCTCTATAAAACCTTCCAAGACCATCACATTCGAATGTTCGGAGTCGTAGTACACCCTTTGTAACTGCATGCTATCTCTCATATACGTTACAACTTCTACTGCATAGTAGTTCTCTCTGTATACACCCTTGTAGGATTCTTGAATAGAACATCCATTTAAACCCGTTGAGATCACTGAAACACCCGCGTTCATTTCATAGTTACCTGGAGATATTCTATCCTTAGCTTCTACTTTCCATGTTCCAATCAGTTCGCCTAGTCTCGCGTTTCCGGTATGTTGACAGGGAAAGCCTGTTTGTTGAGCATAGCTATTTAGGCTAGCTATTAATAATAAGCATAATAGTTTTTGCATCTTTTATGTTTAATTGAGCAATTGATTCATTGACCATATTTTGACCTTACCATCGCCTCCGCCGCTTACCAGAGTGGATTGATCTGAGGATAGAGAAATACCTGTGCAATACTTCTCATGAGCCGCTATATTTTTGATCGATTTTCCTCCTAAACTCCAAATATTGATATGGCCATCGTCTGCACATGTTAACATGTACTCTTCCAACAAGACCATTCCTGAAATAGCGCCTTCATGCGCTTTCCATTTTGATACAACTTCAAAATCCTGATCCCAAACCACAACTATTCCACCTCGATCCCCGGTGACCATATTGCCTTCCAAATCTATAGCCAACTCCCAGATTGCGGATTCGTGTGGGGTATCAATGGTTCGGATTAATTGACCTGACAGATCCCAAATCTTAATACTAGAATCATCCGCAACTGTCAATAAACGGTCGCCAATATAGGAGGCTTTTCTCACCTGTCCCTTGTGGCCCTCAAGCTCTGCCACCAACTCCCACTGAGCAGTCCAGATTTTTGCCACTTGATCTCTCCCTGAAGTCACAAACATTTTCATAGTGTTTATTTCATAGAGGTCTAATATTGACTGGTTGTGGATTTTCAATGACTCGATGGATCCGGTGTTTAAATCTAGGACATATCTAAACCCCATATAATCCACGGCAACTACCTTTGAATCTGAATCGGTAAATATGACATCAGAAAGAGAGTGATTAAACTCAGTAAAGCTTCCAATAAATTCTCCTTCTACCGTATAAATGTTTACAACTGAGTCTTTCCCTGCTGAAGCGATCTTGTCGCCCAATTTGGATATTGCAACATCATAAATTGTACTGGGATGATCCAAGGATACGCTTTGAGCAAATACGCTACTCTCGAAAATAACCAGTAGCAAGATTAAGACTCTCATGATCAATTTGATTTTAGGTTACACTAAAATACGAATGTCATTTTCATGATCACGTGAGGTACCACCGACTAACCAATTCTAGGTAACGAACTGATAGTAGCATAGGTCTAAAAGGAATTGATAAAGTACATTTCTGATGGCTTTTTAATTAAAGAATTGCCTATTCTCAATTTAATACAATTGCTTATTGATATTATACCTAATCAACTAATAGTACAATTGTTATCACTAAATTCTACAATAAAACCAACGAAAATAAAATATCCCAATATTAGTATTATGCAATCTATTTCTATATTTTACAACATATTATTAGAAATGTGCAAATTAGGAATTTTACCTATAGAAATATTTAGGTAAATGTACGAATTACTATTGTGCAAGTATTAGTACATATTTGTAATAGATACTTAAACAAATAGTTATGAATCTTGTCAGAAAATCAATTATCATCGGTACACTTTTAATGAAAGCCATTCCATTAGCATTGTACCTGATATTCGTTTGATACAAAAAATTTAAAGACCGCAAGGTCTTTTTTATTAGCTATAGAGGAAGATAGTCAGAATATTGACGACTCTGTTTTGGTCGTCAATAATTCGAGACTATGAAAACCACGAACAGAATTACCCTTCTTGTTTAGCTTAGGGCTCCAAACCGCTACTGCAAATTCTTCCGGATAGACTGCAGCTATCCCGCCCCCTACTCCACTCTTTCCTGCCAACCCAACCTTAAAAGCAAACTGACCCGATTCATCATAAAATCCGCAGGATAGCATTAAGGCATTTAGTCGCTTCACTTGACTTTTCGTCAAGCTGAATCCAGCATGTTCATAAGACATACCATTCTCTCCAAAATGAAGAAAAGCAGCGGCCAACTCCCTGCAAGTCATCTCTATTGAACATTGTTTGTAATAAAAATCCAGGATTTCATCCGTTTCATTTACGATGTTTCCTTTTGCTTTCATCATGTTCACAAAAGCAGCATTCAGATAGCCTGTTTCTTTCTCCGATTGAGCTACCAATTTATTATAAGAAATCTCATTAGAACCAGTTAATGACTGGACAAAGGCGAATAAGTCCGCCTCAGGATCTTTTAGCTCAGACAATAATACATCGACCACTACCAATGCGCCAGCATTGACAAATGGGTTTCTAGGGATTCCATTTTCATACTCAAGCTGAACAATAGAATTGAAAGGATTTCCAGATGGCTCTACACCTACTCGCCGCCAGAGCTTTTCTCCAAGCAATGAAAAGGCCATAGCAAGACTAAATACCTTCGATATACTTTGAATAGAAAACTTCTCTTCTGAGTCGCCTGAAGCAAAATATTCCTTATTCATGGTTGTCAGGTGTATACCGAATTTATCAGCATTTACTTTGGCCAATTCGGGAATGTAGTCTGCCACTTCTCCACTATTCTCCAAAGCACCAACTTCAAGTGCTATCTCATTGAGTATTTTTTGATAATCCATCCTCAAATTTGAATGGATAAATTGACTCCATGAAATTCCATTCTAACTTTTTAATTAAAAAAATGACAACTGGTTATTCATTGTTGACCATAACGAAAGCTGCCCAGTAATAAGGGTCTTCATACTCTTCCTTAACAGCCTTTTGGGCCTGATTGAAGGCAGATTTTATTTCGGCTCCACCCAACCAATTCTTGTAAAAAGTACTCATCAATTTCATAGTAGCCTGATCATCAACTTTCCACAAGCTCATCACCAAATGCTTTGCTCCTGCTACGCTAAACGCTCTTGACAATCCGTATACCCCTTCGCCATTTACTACTTCACCCGTGCCAGTTTCACAAGCACTGAGCACGACCAGTTCAGTGTCATTCAGATTCAGATTCATCGCATCATAAGCTGTAAATACACCATCAGAAGGATTTTCGACGTTTGGTTCATCTTGTTGCCCTGCACCAGCCAGAAGCAATCCAGATCTCATTAGAGGATTAGCTGATCTTAAGGTGCGACTAGCAATATTTCCCTCATTGGACACCTTATCTCCCATAAAAAAGCCATGGGTGGCAATATGCAAAATGGATGGATTGGAAACCTTTTTCAATGTGGCCTCAGTGGCTTGGTTCAGTTCAAAAAAATCAGTCCTGACTTCATTCTCACTCAGCAAATTTTCAATAGTTTGAATCTCTATAGCAGTACCTGGTAGAGGGGCGATTTTCTCCGATCCAAAAACAGGGTTACCCATAAGCACACCCTTGCTGATAGTCACTTTTTCATTTTGAATGGATGCCAATACAGCCGTATTTGGCACAATTTCAATTTCACGCCTGGTCAGTAGGTACTGGCCATGGCTCATCAATGAATTCAGATTGAGCAAATTATACACCCCATCCAAAGACACATATACTCTCTTGGTACCAGCAGTTTCACCAGCCAACGGCTTCCAAAACTTTTCATAGGACAAGCTATCCTGCCACTTTAGCCTCACCGCATTTTTGTAATATTTGATCATTCTGGTTTCAAGCAACTTGGCCTCTCCAATGATCTCAAAATCCAAAGCCCCATCCCTCACAATCCAGGCACCATATTCTGCTGGCTTGCTCTCATCATAATCACTAAGTCTGATAATTTCAACTGCCGCTTCATTTTCGGCTAATCCATTGGCTACCATCTCAAACGTGACTGTTTTAGACTGTCTACCTACATTCCCTGCAACAGCCAAGTTGATTTCCTTCTCCAATTCATTGGCCTCCTGCTCTAATACTGAAAGATCTATCTGCATATCAGCTATAGTCGCTGGACTCATGCTGTAGTAGTTAGACAAGTCCTGTTTAAGCAACAACCAATCTTGATATTTCTTTTTCACTTCTGGATCCTGCATTTTATTGACCTCAGCCAGCACCTGATTTGAGCTGTGCAGCAAAAGCCCCTTTGTTTTCAGACGTACCTCATAGGCATATTTCAGTGCACCCTCTATTTGACCTCCTTCCTGAGCTACGAAAAAATACATTTCCTCAAGAGCAGGTTTAGTAACATGCCAAAACCTCGTTTTCTCTTTCTCACTCATATTGAAGAAAAACTTGTCGATCACCTGAAGATAACCGTCAGAAGACTCTTTGAATTTATTGAAGGCGACTGTAGTCTGTCCTAACCTCCAGGCACAAGTAGCCTGTTTATTAAGTACAGAGAGATAGCCCTTGTGCAGCGCACCTAACTTGATTTTTCTAATATCAGCCACTTGCTGATAAGTAGAATATGCTTGGGTAAAGCTGGATGACACTCTGAAGTAACCTGCCTGCAACTCCAAGGCGTTGGCGTAAGGCAAGGACGAAGCCCCATAAGTCTTTTCCATTCCTTTCTGCACTTCTGTAATCAATTGTTCTAGTGCGTTAGTCTCATTCAAACTCAAATAAACTTCTCCTAGATAAATCGATAGCTGAAGGTAGTCTGGGTCTTTTTGATTTCCGCTATTGATGTAACTTGCCAAAGCCGATTTCAATAATTTTTCTGCCTCAGTAGGCTTCCCTTCCTCAAGCAACATCAAGGCATAGTTGGTTTGTATCCTTGATGGGTCAGATGACCAAGCAGAAAATTTCGTTTGTTCCAACACCGACATCTGTTTTTTCAATAGGTTCACTGCCTGATCCTTCCGCCCCATTTCATTGAGCAACAGTGCCTGATTATTTGCCACGATGACATATTCCCTACTCGTTTTAGATTTTTTTTGTCCGTAGTATCGAGCCACGTATTTCAGGATGTCTTCGGCTGCATTGTAGCGGCCCTGATCTTTTCTTAATACACCCAGATTATGCAAGCAGCTCACATAATGCTCACTCGTATTTCCGATATATTGCTTCCTTGCTTCTAAAGCCCTTACGTATAATTTTTCTGCTACTTTATAGTTGCCAATGGCGTGATAATAAATTGCCAGGGCATTGGCAGCCCTTCCAAACAGAATCCACTCTTCTTTCTTCAAGGGCGTTTGTACGGTAATTCTTTTCAGTAACCGCTCGGTTCGGGTAAATCGATAGTCACGACTTTTTGATATAGTAAAAACATCAATGGTTCGAGGATCTTTATCACTTTTTTCTTTGGGCGCTAATCGTTCCAGTACATTATGATAGTAGCTGATGGCCGTACCATACTTACCCTTGTACATAAAGTAGTCACCCATACCCAGGTGGTAGCGCAAACTACCTTCTCCATGGGACTGTGATATCTCCCTCTGAGTAGCCCTAGACACGTGGTCATAAGCCATACGTACTTGATCTCCAACGCTAATGACAAACTTGATATCTGCAACACTCTGCTGCTGGGCGGATATACTAAAGGCAATAAAAAGGGAGCAAAATATAATTGCTCCCTGAGTTAGTTTTTTCACCATTCTATTTAATTAGAAAGTAGTGTCTAGATACTTTAATGTTTCGCTTGGGTTGTTCAATTTACGTAACCCTTTTTGCGCTTCCGACTCCATCGTCAAATAATCAATGGACCCCATGAGCTCGCCTTCTACAAATTGATAATTTTTTCCAGGGACATACATAGCGTATCGATTATTTTTCAAATCCATGATGATGTGTTCTTTGGCATACAAGGCAAATTGGTCGTACGAAGTATAATCTGTTCGTTCTCTATCTAGAAAATCTGCAGCCGATTTCGCTGCATTTTCATTGCCTTTCAACGCCTGAACAGCCGCATACTTCGCTACTTCCTGATCTACATATTCCTGAGAAGCATTCATCGCCGCACCGGTAAAGGCATTCATCCAATTACTCAAACCTGTAGGTGTAGTAGGATGTGGGTTTCTAAAATGTACCCAGTCGCCCTCATGATCCAGCACTTCTATGTATGCGCCATCAAAAAACACAAATTCCTTTTCCTGACCATCAACTGTGGTAACCAATCTCAGGATGCCACCAGCCGCTGCGTAGTCAGTGACAGTCCCATCTGCCTGTGTCAAAGAAACATCAGTAGCAAACCAGAGTTTTGGAGGAAAAGACATTTCAATTTGTCCATCAATTCTCTCACCCTCAGTGGTAATCACATAGCCGTTGCTTTCAATGTCTGTTTCGATTGTTTTTGATAACAAGAAACTGTCATCTGCTGGGTCGTAGGCTTCAAACGCCTCCTCAACCGTCTGCGTAACGTCTGAGGCTCCTTTGCTCACGTAATACACATTGACATCTCCATCTTTAGTATCTGCAAAATAAAATGCATCATAAGCTCCCTTCTTAGCCGGCTTGGCCCAAGCGATATATCCTGATTTCGAAGATCCGCCTATGGTAAACGAACCAGGATGAAAGTTTCTCTTTTCATCTTCATAATACACCGTGCCATCACTTGTCAAATCACTGACAGGAACATCAACGAGTCCATAGTACGCAACTTCCGGCTCCTTATAGCTGTTTCCATCCTGAAACTTGAAAATCTTCATGGGCGCTGATTTATCACTTTCTTCAATTTCGATGGACAGCGGACCTTCCACCTTTTGCTGCCCATCCATCAGCACTACGAATCCATTACGGCTGCCATCAATGAGGCGTTCATTAAAAGCTGTAGTGGCCTCATGCGCTATAAGCCCATAACTCTCCATGTCTTTGTAAGCATACTTTACTGGCTTCTCTCCATTCTCTGAAATAAATGCTCTAATCATACTCATAGGAGAACCATTCTTTTTAAGATAAAGCGTTCCCACCATTACTTGACCTGATTTCAGTTTTACAAACCCAAATTGCGGTCTGGTCTCATATATCCCAGCAGTACCTCCATTGATCATTTTATAATCATACTTAGGTGGATTCTGAATCAATAGACCCTTGACATGGGTAGCATCATATACAAATTGCTCATAAACATCTATATCCTCTTGCGGAATATCCTGTGTGGCTTCATCAATATCTATTGACTTAACACCTACCAGTTTTCCATTCTCTGGATTAACATAGAATAGATCACCATAAACATTGTTGGTAGCAAAAGCCAATTCAGCTTCTATCGCAGTACCATCTACCAATACAATATTACCCGGGTAAAACTTCATCACAGGCGGATAGCTTTCAATAGGATTCTGCTCTGCCAATAACTTATAATAAGAGTCTGGCGTCAAATTCACACCATATTCCTTTATTTCACCGGACTTTATTTTGGTGGGTTTGGCATCTTTCGAACTTCTCAGGTGGACCTGAGTAATCATTGTCTCTTTTTTCAGCAACTGGATATAACCCTGTTGTTTTTGACCATTGGTTAATATCACATAGCCAGGCAACAATTCAGATTTGGTACTGGCCAGATCACTCTGAAAGGCAGCCACTTTCCATCTAATCAATGACCAAAGGCTATTGAATTTCTCATCCTCATATACCCGAACACCATAGTTAGATACTTCTGCTGCCTCATACTTAAACTTGTCCTTATTGGCATCTTTCACCTCCATACTTTGCACTCTACCTTTATACTCCTTAAGCCTCAGCTCTCCTTCTTTTACCGAACCATCTTTGAGCACTACATAACCAAAATCTGTATAGCCAACTTTCAATCCTTTCAATTTGACTGCGGCTTCTCCCCAAGAAAACAATTCGGGTGTGTCATTCACACTAGAATTGGACAAGCCATACTCCTTCAAGCTGCGAGTCTGAAAATTATACTTCTCACCAGCGTAAGTCTTAATTTTTACTCCATAGATATTTTCAAAACTGCTTCCGAAAATTGAGATTTTTCCGTCGATCTGAGTGCCGTCTCGTAGCGTCACGTATCCGTTGGCATAGGAGGACTTAAAGCCGTATTCCCCCTTTGTGTTTTTGTAATTGCTAATATCGCTGGTATTGACCTGACCAACTGCAGGTAGAATGATGATCAAGCACAAAATAACTAGGCTCAACCTTCCTGATAAGTAGTTCATTATATGTTTAGTTTGATTATTCTATCTTAGAAATATAACTAAACTAATAAACTTTCCATACTCCATACAAGTGTTGCTAGCTACGCTTGCAATTTCTCAAACAATTCCCGAAGCCTATTAGCAAATTCACTTTCCACCTTACCATCCTCTATAGAGACATGCACATGACCTTTGAATTCCATCCCCAAATATTCTGCAGTTAACTTTATAGGTTCGGCAAACCACTCACGACAATAATCACCTTCCGTTTGACTAATCAACGCCATAGATTTTCCTCTGAGCTTTCTTCCAGTTTCTTTTTCTATGGTAAGTAAATCCGATATCCTGTCAAGAAATGTTTTCACTTCTGCGCTCATCGTGTACCAGTATATGGGGGTAACGATCACCAGGGTATCATAGTGATCAATAAAATTTCTAATCAATGGAAGAAAGTCGTCCTCGCGATTCTTGTGGTCATAGTCGTAATAGGAAATGTCTCGTTGCCCCAAGTCTATGACCTCACTTCCAGATATATCTGCAAATAACTTAGTGACGAATGTGGTATTTCCATTTTGATGAGAGCTACCAATCAATGAGAGTATTCGAGTTTCTTTTGTATTCATCTATTTGAGTTTTTATACTCAGCAAGAAACGAGAAATCTTTCTCTCCTTATGAATATAGCCATCAGAAGAATTGATGAATCCATTGAATCTCTTGATTAGACTAATTAAACCGAATAGCGGCAATGGGTTTGATTCTTGATACAACGGTCATTGGAATTCCAAGTGCCAAGGAGACCACCAAAAAAGTCAATACATTGAGTCCAATCAACGACTCATAGTCCCAGGAAATGGGCACGTAGTACATGTAATAGTTGGCTGCATCTAATGGTACCAACTGAAACTGATCCTGTACCAGAGCAATGATCAACGCAATCAAATTTCCATAAACCAGCCCTTTGGTTACCAACAGCATACCTTTGAATAGGAAAATTCGCTTGACCTGCCTCTTGCTGGCACCCAGTGCCTGAAGCACCCCAATCATGTAAGTCCGTTCCAATATCAAAATCAATAAAATCGAAATCATATTGAAGCAAGCAACAATCAAAATCAAACCTAAAAAAACCGTTACATTTTGATTAAGCAATCCCAGCCAATCAAAGATCTGGTTGTACTTATCACTCACTTTATCTACGTATAAATCCGCATCTATAGCATTAAACAACACGTTTTCGGCTTCATTGATCTGTGATTTATTTTTCACAAAAACTTCAAAGCCCCCAACTTGATCCTTATTCCATTCATTCAACCTTTGAATCATGGCCAAATCTCCGATGATTACGCTCTTATCAAATTCCTCCAATCCTGTTTCGTAGATACCGACCAGTTTCAACCTTCTAAACCTTGGAGGGTTTTGCACAAAGTGTATCATAAACTTGTCACCCAATTCCATTCTAAGCTTATTGGCAATGTGCTTACTTAATATCACCTCATCTGAATACCCATCCTCCTTGTGATGAATGAATCTTCCGCGTTGCATATTGACAGCAAAACGGGTCGTATCAAATTGAGCATCTACCCCTTTGTAAACCACTCCTTCTACTTCTTCTTTGGTCTTTATTAATCCCGGCTTATAAGCGAATGCTTGTACATGGTCTATAAAATCGAATTCATCCTTTTGCTTGTAGAAATCAGAACCAAAGCTTATGGACTTTTCATCTAATGCATTACCCATATTGTATTTGGTAATCTCCAGATGACCCTTGAAGTTGTAAATTTTTTGTTTGATTGTTTGCTGAAAACCTCCCAGAATAAAAAAGGCTAAGATCATAGCGGCTAGCCCTACACTGATGCTGATAATCGCCAGTTTAGATATAATAGATGAAAAGGACGAATTGGCCTCTGATGTAATGCGTTTAGATATGAAATAAGGAAAATTCAATTTTTACAACTACTTTCGTTGGGTACTCTAAAAAAGGGTGTAAAATAATTAAAACCATTCAATTCCGTTGATCCTGATCAAATACTTTAGTCGTGTAATTATACTTACTGCTTGTTTGGCCTTTTATGGCTGCCAAGCACAAGTTACCGAACCGCAACGCATAACCACCGGGGCAAAACAAATGGATCAATACTTACCTGCATTAGAAGGCAAGTCCATAGCTCTGCTCATTAACCACACCTCTTTGGTAGGCCAGACACACTTACTTGACACCCTGCTTGCTTCAGGAGTAGATGTAATCAAAATATTCGCTCCTGAACATGGCTTCCGTGGTGATCTCGCCAACGGTGAACAAGTAAATGATGGCTTTGATCAAAAAACGGGGCTACCACTAATATCCTTGTATGGTAAAAATAAAAAACCTTCCAAAGAACAATTGGAAGATATTGACTTGGTGATCTATGACATACAAGATGTAGGCGCAAGATTCTATACTTACATCAGTTCTATGCACTATATGATGGAAGCCTGTGCAGAAAATGGAATCAGCTTTTTGTTACTTGATAGGCCCAATCCCAATGCTCACTATATTGATGGCCCAGTACTAGACCCGGCTCACGCCTCATTTGTAGGCGTACATCCTATACCTATCGTTTATGGCATGACAGTTGGCGAATTAGCCTCAATGATCAAAGGTGAAAATTGGATAAATGGATCGGAGACTTTAGATTTCAACATCGTTGCACTTAAAAATTGGACAAGGGATAGTAGCTATACATTACCTATATCACCATCTCCCAATCTACCTAACGCACAGTCCATTGCACTCTACCCATCGCTGTGTCTTTTCGAAGGAACGAATGTCAGTATGGGGCGCGGAACCGATTTCCCATTTCAAGCCGTGGGATATCCCGACCCGAACTTTGGCGACTTTGAGTTTAAACCAAGAAGTATCCCGAAAGTTTCCAAATATCCTCCACACAAAAACAAAACCTGTTACGGATATGATTTAAGATCAGTTAGTCCTCCCAATAAAATTCGCCTGTCATACCTCATTGATTTTTACCAAAAGGCGAACAATAAAGAGGACTTCTTTAATGCCTTTTTCACCAATCTATCCGGCACCAGTGAATTACGAAAGCAAATCGAAGACGGGTGGACTGAAGAAGAGATTCGTACCAGCTGGCAAGCAGATATAAAAAAATTCAAGAGTAAAAGAGAGGCTTATTTGATTTATAAATAATTCTCTTCATTCAGTTGTAAGTCCGGAAGCCTTCCAGGCATTCATACCTCCCTCCAATTCGTAGACTTTTTTGAAACCCAATTCTGTCATCTGATTGAGTGTTTTGCCACTTCTACCACCCGATTTGCAATAGATATAGTAGGTATTCTCTTTATTTAGCGCCCTTAGTTTCGAATCAAAATCATCTGACAAAAAATCTAGTTGCTCTGCACCAGGAACCATTCCAGTGGCAACTTCTTCGTCCGTTCTTAAATCCAAAACTTTAAAAGAATTTTCTTCATTTTCAATTTGAGCTTTAAAGGCTTCAGCTGATAACTGATTGGCCACCTGCGACTGACAAGAAATGGCCGAAAAAAGTAACAGTGTAAGACAAATTGCGTTTCTCATTTTCAATCTTATTATGTTTACTCGCTAATATACTAATTTCATTTCATGCCTATCAATCCACTAATTACCACAGAAAGGACCTACCTCTGCACCCCTGATACTTTAGCCTTTGAACAAATCAGAAAGCTCGATTCTGACCCTGAAATTCTGCGATACATCACTGGAGGAAAAACAAGATCCAAAGCAGAATCTCAAGATTGGATTACAAAAAGATTGGCAGAATACAAGACAGATGGTTTTGGTCTCATGCCAGCATACCTCAAGGAAAACGATGCTTTTATTGGGTGGGGCGGACTCAAACATCTGGATCAAACTGACAAGGTTGAAGTAGGCTACAGATTCGACAAACCCTACTGGGGTCAAGGGTTTGCTACCGAAATCACACAAGCAGTTGTAAAATATGCCAATGAAAAACTAGGCATTAAGCAGCTGGTAGCCGTTACAGATCTGGACAATATGGCTTCTCAAAAAGTATTGATCAAGTGCGGCTTCGATAACTTAGGACAAGCACATTATTACAATAATGAGGTGATTTACTTTGAACTCAACCTTTAACTAACATGCTATTTAGTACATTTTGAAACAATCTATAATTTATTTACGTAGTTAACTACGTTTTTAAATATATTACAATATGGATACAGTTAAACAACTCGGAGAGCTCGCCTTAGGCAGTAGGCTAAAAAGACTCAGCGATGAAATCATGAAGGATGGCAAAAAAATATACGCCGCCAACAAAATTGACTTTGAACCTAAATGGTTCCCAGTATATTACGCCATATCGCAATCCGAAAGAACAACCGTAACAGATATTGCTGATGCCATCGGCTTCAAACATCCGTCTGTGAGTCAATTGGTAAAAGAACTCGAAAAAAATGGACTCATTGAAACTGAGGCCAACACAAATGATGCTAGAAAGAGAAACCTAAAACTCTCTCAAAAAGGCATTGACCTGCTTCCAGGCATCCAATCTATCTGGTCTGATATATCTAATGCCATGAATGAAATGATCAGTACACATACACACAATATTCTGTGTGCACTAGAACAATGCGAGGATGATTTCGAACAAATTCCTATGCTGGAAAGAGTGCAAAAACACCGCAAGGCCCGACTGATGAGCCAAATAGAAATCATAGATTATCAGCCAAAGCATGCCCCAGATTTTCTTCGCCTCAATAGAGAATGGATTGAAAAATACTTCAAGTTGGAAGACGAAGACAGAAAGACACTCGAAAATCCAGACACCCACATCATCAATCCTGGAGGGGCCATCAAACTCGCCAAATATCAAGATGAAATTGTAGGTACGTGTGCATTAATAAAAATCAACAATGAAGTTTATGAATTGGCAAAAATGGCAGTCACTGAAAAATGTCAAGGCCTACAGATTGGGAAAAAATTAGGGCTGTCTGTCTTAGTAAAAGCCAAGCAACTCGGCGGTTCTAAAGTCATCCTTGAATCCAATAAAAAACTAACTCCGGCCATCAACCTTTATAAATCACTTGGTTTCAAATCTGGTCAGCACTTTGGAGAAAAGTCTGTGTATGAAAGGTGTGATATTGAAATGGAAATCATGATATAATCGTATCTTGCCGGCCTAATTGAACAGATGACAAATACATCAAACAATCAGCAAAAGGGACTCATTTTCGCTGGCCTTACCGCCTTGTTGTGGGGATTTTTGGCTATCGCTCTGAAAGTAGCTGTAGCCGAAATTGATCCTATCACCGTATCGTGGTTTAGATTTTCTATTGCCACAGTATTACTACTGGGTATTATCAAAGCTAAGAACAATGGAGAACTCCGATCGCTCAAGCACTTTCCCTGGCTAGCCGTAGTGGCTGCAGCCGGACTTTCACTAAATTATATTGGATACATCGCCGGCATAGAACTCACAAGTCCAAGCAACGCACAGATTATTATACAATCCGCTCCTCTTACACTCGGGATCATTGGCATAGTTTTCTTCAAGGAAAAAGTATCCAAAAGACAGTTGGTGGGTATTGGCATTGCAGCGACCGGGTTTTACTTTTTCTATCTCAATCAACTTGATGGTACCGCACTGACTGGCCAGTCAGTTTACAACATGGGTTCATTCTATGTTTTACTCGCTGCCATGTGCTGGGTAGTCTATGCCGTTTGCCAAAAAATTCTTGTTCGCACTTACCCTGTTCGAGCGATTAATTTCATTCTTTTCATTTTTTCAACATTTGCTTTGGCTCCTATGGTCGATTACCAAAGTATTTTTCAAATGAGTATAGGGATGTGGGGTCTGATGTTGTTTTTAGGTCTGAATACGTTTTTGGCGTATAGCTTTTTGGGTGAGGCTTTCAAATATGCAGATGCCAACAAAGTGGGAATAATAATAACACTCAATCCACTGATTACAATTTTTGTAATGACGCTGCTTGCATATATTGAAGTCAGCTGGATATCACCTGATGTGCTATCTCCTCAAGGGTTCATAAGTGCATTAGCAGTAATTGCTGGTGCAATTTTGGCAGTTAAGGCCAAATAACAATTGAAAACAAAATAATATTTGTACTTTTAATCTATGAGTAGAATTATTACGACCGCACTAGCCACAATTGTGCTTTTGACCAAATTTTCGCTGGGGTATGCTCAATCCTCAACCGAAATCTTTCTTTTTGAAATAGAAAAGGAAAATGACACCTATAAATTGACCAACCCAACTAACATCACCAACAACCCTGGATATGATAATCAACCCTATTTTATAAGCGATGACGAGTTGGTTTATGCGGCCACCTACGACAATCAGACCGACATTGTAAGACTCAACTTGGAGTCAAAAGAAAAAACAAGAATGACTAATACACCTGGCAGCGAATTCTCTCCAAAACTCACGCCAGATGGCAAGTACATTTCTAGTATTATTTTGGATCGCGACGGAAGTCAAACTTTGGTGAAGTACCCAATAAAAGGAGGTGAACCAAAAGTCATTCCGTCAGAGCAAAAAATTGGTTACTACTGCTGGTTCGATAAGAAAACGGTCTTTTCATTTGTGGTTGGCTCTCCCCCTTCATTACAAGAGTGGAACACCAAAAATTCAGAATTCAAAATCATTATGATGAACCCGGGCAGATCATTGAGCCGAATTCCCAATCAGAAGACTATTAGTTTTATTCATAAAGAATCAGATGATATTTGGTATGTTAATAGTTATGATCCCTACACCGATAAAGTTACCTATATCACTGAATGCATCAAGGGTGCAGAGGACATGACTTGGGCTGCTGACGGCACCGCATTTCTCAGTAACCAAAACAAAATCTATAAATTCAATGGAGAAACGGACAACAGCTGGCAACTGGTAGCCAATATGGAAGCATTCAAGCTAACCAATGCGTCCAGACTAGCAATAAGCCCAAACCTCAAGTGGATGGCCATTGTCATTGATGAGTAATGAATTTTATTCTTACTTGTAGGTTTATTATTATCCCGTTTGCACTAATTTTAAATATGGAATACCAGCCACGACTGGTGCTCTTTTAAAAAAATTTCTCTTTTTAAAAATTAATAAATGAAGTTATTTAACTACATCTTAGTGGCCATAGCAACCTTAGGATTGAATAGTTGCTACCCTAGTGAAGAAATACCTGTGAGCGATTTGGATATTGTCATTACGTATAGAAATGAAGAAGTAACATTCTCTGGTTACACCACATATGCTGTCGCTGATGAAGTCGTTTGGGACGAAGACTACGAAGATTATAACGGCGAATATGATGAGGCTCTAATAGCTCAGATCAAAGCAAATATGAATGCATTAGGATACGTGGAAGAATCGGATCCAGAAAACAACACACCAGACCTTGTTATCATACCTGAAATCATTTTTACTGACAACTACATCGTTGGTGGTGGTGGATGTTACTATGGTTGTTGGGGATGGGGATGGGGATGCCCAGGTTGCTGGTATGGAGGATATCCACCATACTACCCTCCTTCTTATGTGGTCTCTTATTCTTCAGGAACAATTCTAATGCACATGGTAGATCCCGCTCAAGATGGATTGCTTGGTGGCACAGCATTAACCGTATGGAATGGTGGTGTGAACGGACTACTCAGGGGATCAATAAGTGAGTCCCTGCTCAATGGATACGTTGATCAGGCCTTTGATCAGTCAGCCTATTACCTCAAAAAATAAACAGTAGATACAGATGAAAAAATATATATTAATAGCTCTAGTTATTGGATTAATTAATTCAACCGCGTCTGCTCAGATGTCAGTATTTAAAATCGATTGGAATGTAGGAATACCGATGGGTGATATGAGTGACTTCATCGAAGATGAAAGTTACAGAGGCGTTAGAATCGGCGGACGAGCCTGGATTTATGATAATTTTTCCGTTGGCGGCGAAGGCGGCTGGCAAGTTTTCAATGACAAATGGACAGGCACTCAAAACGTAGATGGTAATGTTGATGTTTCTGGCACACAATTCAGATATATGAATATATACCCATTGATGGCTAATATGCACTTCTACTTGGGTGAAGATGGAGGTGTACGTCCATATATAGGCACCAACGCTGGTGTGACCTTTATCAACACTCGAACAGAAATTGGATTGTGGGCAGTATCGGAAACCTCTACTCATTTTTCCATTGCTCCAGAAATTGGCACTTTTATTCCAGTGGGCGTAGCCGGAGCCGGACTCAATATTGGAGGACGTTATGATATGGCCTTCAAAACCAACAAGCTTGACATGAACGTTCAGGCATTTTCGTTCTTCCTGGGATTTATCTTCCTGAACTAATACTTTTTTAAGACTTACTCAGATATTCTAATCTATTTTGGCAAATTGCCGTAATAGATTAGAATATTTTTTTATCCCTACTTATGAGTAAGCAAAAAGCCTCCTTTGGCCACGTTTTCAAAACCATTGTACTTCCCAGAAAAAACCTATTGCTACTTGGGTTGGTGCTGATCATTATAAGCAGACTATCAGGTCTGGTACTACCAGGCGCCAGCCAATACCTGATCGATAACGTGATAGTTAACAAGGACTTTGATATGCTCAAAACCTTACTTCTCGTTGTAGTCGGTGCCATAGTAGTACAAGCCTCCACTAGCTTTGCGCTCACCCGATTACTCAGTGTCGAAGCTCAGCACCTCATCGCCCAGCTAAGAGTTAAGGTACAAAAACAAATCATCCAGCTTCCCATCAATTTCTTTGATGACAACAAAAGCGGAGCGCTGGTATCAAGAATTATGAGTGATGTGGAAGGGGTAAGAAACTTGGTGGGTACAGGTTTGGTACAATTGTTCGGCGGATCTTTAGCGGCTATCCTTTCACTTGTCTTGCTAATAAGAATCAGTCCGATGATGACGCTATATGTACTCGTACCAGTAGCCATATTTGGGGTTATCTCTTTGAAGGCCTTTGGATACATACGCCCCATATTCAGAACCAGAGGCAAGATCAACGCAGAAGTTACCGGCCGTCTGACAGAAACGCTAAATGGTATTCGAGTAATCAAGGGATTTAACGCTGAAGAACAAGAAATCAAAATTTTTGAATCCGGAGCACTCAGACTATATGAGAACGTAAAGAAGAGCCTCACCTCCACTGCCCTCGTGACCAGCTCAGCCACCTTCCTTCTCGGGTTGGCTACAGCGGGCATCATGGGTATCGGCGGATACATGATCATCAACGATGAACTAACCTTTGGTGAGTTTCTGTCTTTCACCTTGTACCTGGGTTTTATGATTGCTCCTATCGTGCAAATGAGTAATATCGGAAGCCAAATCACTGAAGCCTTTGCTGGCCTGGATCGTACGGAAGAAATCATGTCTATGCCTACGGAAGATGACAACCCAGAACGTATTCATGACATGAAACGCATTGACGGCTCAGTCAAATTTGATCAAGTAAGTTTTGCCTATGAAGAAGAGAAAAATGTGATCAAAGAAGTATCTTTCGAAGCCCAACCGGGTTCTGTGACCGCATTAGTCGGGACCTCAGGATCAGGCAAATCAACCATCGCAGGTTTGGTAGCCTCCTTTATCAGCCCCCAATCAGGAAAGATTTTGGTGGATGATGTAGACCTATCTACTATGACACTCAGCAGCTATCGAAATCAATTGGGCGTAGTGCTTCAAGATGACTTTTTGTTTGAAGGTACGATTCGAGAAAACATCCTTTTCCCCAGACCAGGCGCTACTGATGAGCAAGTACAACAAGCGGTAAAAGCAGCACATGTACAGGAGTTTACCGACCGATTTGAAGATGGACTGGATACGGTGATAGGTGAACGAGGCGTGAAACTATCTGGTGGTCAGAGACAACGAATCGCTATTGCAAGAGCCGTATTGGCCGACCCAAGAATCCTTATTCTGGATGAAGCGACTTCCAATCTGGATACTGAAAGTGAATCCTTTATTCAGGAGAGCCTGAAAACACTGATGAAAGGAAGAACAACCTTTGTGATCGCTCATAGGCTGAGTACCATCAAACAAGCAGATCAAATCCTCGTCATAGAACAAGGCCAGATTGCGGAATCAGGTACCCATGAGGAGCTCATAGCTCAAGAAGGCAGGTACTTTGATTTATACACGTATCAGGCCAGGATATAAATATTACTTCTTATCCTTTTTTCCTTTTTTAAAGTTGAACCCAAATCTAACATTCCAGGGGCTATTGTAGAGGGGATTATCGGCATGCATGAAGTTGTATAATAAAGAAATCTGAGCCTGCGCATTAGTACCCAAATTGAATCTTCGTTCTATTCCTGCGAGCAGGCTATTATTCCATTCCACCTTGTTATCATCAGACGCAGCCGTGGACTTAGCCGCCAATGACTCGAATTCCAGATGTGCATGAAATCCTTTAAAGAGGAAGTACTCTGTAAAAACACGATATCCATAGATTTGCCTATCCTGCGCCTGCCCCAGCAGATCATCTATTTCACCATTCAATCTATAGTTGCCACCAATACCTACATCCCATTTCTTATTGATACGATAGGCCAACTCAGGGTTGAGATCTATGGAAGTCTCCTGATCTATATGAATCTGAAAGGTTCCACCAAATACTAGTCGCTCCCAAAAGCTATCCCCTTCCAATGAACTTCTTTTGGTCGCAGTGGATAAATCGTTTGAATTGACCACTTTGGAGTACTTCTGTTTGAGTTCGGCACTTTGCTCCATAGCCTTGGCCAGCACTTCCTCCTTTCCTTCAAAGTAATTGACTCCTTTTACCTTGGATTGGTTGACATTCAATACCTCATCAGCCATTTCTTTGTAGCCCAGGACTTTTTGTAATTCAGGGTTGTTTGAAGGAAAGTTGATCTTACCTTGCTCCATGGCCTCCTTGGCTGCTCGCTCTTCCAGGTCTTTGCCATATTTTTTTGACAGTTCTTGTTTTTTGAGGATGATCAGGTACTCCCGTTTCTCCTTATCCTCTTCGTGTACCTTCAAGCTGTCTCGATAGTCCTTGAGTTCACTATGATAGCCCATGATCTGATTATTCATGCCATTGTACTTATCATAGTAATAATTGCCTTCCAGTCGGTCCTTGGAGTACAGTAGCAGTTCTTCTTTGGATTGCATTTGTGTAGAATCCCAGGCGGCTATTTCTTCTACATCGTACCACTCATTCGTAAAGATGAAGTGCTGCTTCTGTAGGCGCCTTTCTCTATTGGTACTATCTTTCCAATCTTGATTTCTTAGTGCATCCAAACTGTCTCTTTTCGCCTTATAGGTCTTGCGCTGGGCTTTGAGGAACGCTTTGTTGTCTTTGGAGATTTGATCTAATTCAGCTTTGTTTTTTTCCACTTCACCAATGGTATTGCCTCGGGTGTTTTCGAAGAGTTTGATATCGAAGGTCTGTGCTTTCGATACAAAAGCAAAGCCTGAAACAAGTAGACAGAGTACGTATGTTTTGGTATTCACGGTTAATCAATCAAAAGGCTAAAATATAATAGTCTATACTTATAATCGACAAAAAGATAAAAGGTAAACAGATTTATAAAGTTTATTTACTTCTTGATTTTGATGACTGTGCCCCACTAAGTATAGGTTGCATCTACTCTTCAATATCATATTTGCACTAATGATCAAAGGTGTAGTTTAAAACTCACCTAGTTACTTCTTTTTGCCTTATTCTACACCAAAAGCAGAATGCATTTGCTAAAAAAGCTACCACACTACATCAGAACTAGTGAACTCCTTTAAAAACTAAAAATCCCATACCTCTTTTACAGTATGTAGAATCCCTAATTTATTTTCTTATCGTATTATAAATGCTTCCCTAAATCAGCACGGTTTACAAGAGCGAGTTGATATTATTGGATTAGAGTTACCACTAAAATAGATTTATTCTTGACATAGTGTCTAATAGCTTGCAAATTACAAAAAGAATAATGACAGACTTAATAACATGAAATACCTACTATCAACGACCTTATTTTTAACCTTCTTATTAACCTCTTGTGATCAAATAAAATCGACTTTTGAAGAAGCTCCTGTCGATAAAAATTTAGTTCAAACGTTTCACAAGAATGGTAAAATCAAATCTGAAATACGATTAGACGAGAATAAAAAAAGGCATGGTATAGTTAAACAATACTACGAGTCAGGCACTATTAAAAATGAAATTGAATATGCACATGGCACCAAGTTGAACGCAGTACAGTATTATAAAACTGGCGGAAAGCAAATGGAGTTTTTGTATAAAAATGGTCTGAAGCACGGAGAAAGAAAGAAGTATTGGCAAAATGGTAAATTACAGTCTGTCTTAGAATACGCAGAAAACAATCCAAAAACTGGCTTGATTGAATATAACAAAAAGGGTGAAAAAATCACCAGCTATCCAAAGTTGGTCATCAATCAAATTGATAATTTGGAAACCTCTGGCGAATACATTGTACAAGTTTATTTTAGCTCTAACCGACAAAGGGGAAATTATTATCAAGGCAAACTAGACAATGGAGCATTAGACACACAATTTCTCTCCAAACTCAAAGAATCTAGCCACAAGGGAATTATTACATTCCGTCCTGTTCCTGGCACTTTTATTATGAAAAAAATAGACGTAGTGGGACAGTACAAAACACCACAAGGTAATCCGTATATCGTTCAGAAATCAATCAATGTTGCTATCGACTTCTAAACTCTAATTACTAACCATTCGTAATCTGGATTTCAACTCATAGTTGTTGGGAGCATATTTGAGCCCTGTGCGGATAATAGATCTAGCCTTGGTTGTATATCCCCTTTTGTAATAATAAACAGCCGCTTTTGAATAGGCAGTACCCAATATATGTTCGTCATATCTGTAATCAGGATGAGCTGCTACAGCTTCTTCAAACAATGCTTTATATGAATTTCCTTTGGTGGCTTGTTTAGAGTCAAACTTGTTTTTCATAATTTCCAGATACAAATTAAGTCGCAATGAGTTTACTCTATTGTTTTCCAGTAGTTCTGGTGAGTTAGTGATCAACGTATCTAATCTTGTTAATCCCTCTACAGGGGTTTTGTATCTATAGGCTAATTTAAATGCTTCTAAAAGCATATTCTCTACCCTGGCATGTCCGGGCTTAGCTTTATACGCTTCAGCAAATTGACCAAATGATTGATCATAATTAGCTCTATTATATGATCTAATCGCAAGTTCATTGTAATAGTTAAAAGAGATCTCCTTTTTGAGTTCTTCATTTTTTGATTTTTCCATGAAGTACTCATACGCCATTTTCATAGTCTCTTTATCATTATTCTGAATAAGGACATAATTTATCATTTTTTGAAATTCTCCGACTATGTTGGTCTGTTTAAGGTCATAATCCAAAAAGCGTTCTAGATAGGGCAATAATTCTATGTCATTCCAATCAGAATAATCGCTATAAGAAACCACGCTCGCAATAGAAGCAAAAAGCATCTTATTTATTTGATCATTGCTATGAAATAGCTGAGCAATAGAAAACGCATGCCATGCCCCATGATAATCATTATTCTCATACAGAGAAATCCCTTTGTTGTAATATTGGATACCTACCAGCGACTTCAAAGACAACACGGCTCCACCAAAATAGAACTCATCAAATACGCCGTAAATACCTTTTTTTGCAATATCATTTTCATTAATAAGTTTAAGAACTCCCAATTGAGAAACAAACTGTTCCTTAAATCCAGGCCTAAAGGTTTTGAATCCATCTACAGGGTCTGTTGTTTCAATTAGCAATTGAGAATCATCAGGATCTGCCACGATATATACATGGGTAGGTGTTTCCTTTATATTGTAGGGAATATCACAGGCTTCGAATGCCATAGCATAAAGTGCGACTGCAGTCACGCAGTTGTATACTCCAGTCTCAAAAATCTCATCGAAGTAAGCCAAATACATGTATTTAGTAAGGAATTCTTGGTGTAACTGATCATAGAGGTACTTGACATCTTTAGCTATCTTTTTGGGTTTCTTTCGTTGTTGAAGCTCCTCAATTTTTCGAGAATACACCTTTTTCCATGCTGCAAATTCGCTAGAATCTTCAGCAGAAATGATTAGAAATCCATCAATTAGGTCTCCTTCATCATTCAGGACTCTGGCTAAGGTTTCTTTTTCTAGCGAGGATGAAAATTGCACCTCATCAAAAGTGAGATACTCCTGCTGAGCAAACGCTTGCAGACTTCCAAAAATCAAAAATAGGACTACTACCACTCTCATCAGAAAGAACATTTTACTTGTCATTTTATCTATGTTAATTGATATGCTGGTGAATTCGGAAAGGTTTCCTCTCCCGTTTCTCACTAATTTTTGTAAACTGCCAGTGAAGTGAAATCAAAATCTTTACAGGTTCTTAGTATACAAAATTTAGCTATTGAATAATTCTCATGAAATGCTTGCCCCAAAACTAGCGCAAAGGGATGGATTTTGAAAGTGACCTTCTCCTCGATTGTATTTCTAATGGATTATTCGCCCTGTCACGCTTTTTGTTCAGAAGGGAATGAATAGCACCGAGGAACCAACAAACCCCTCTAAGGTTAGATCGTATCTACTCTTCATTATCAATTCTGCACCTTTTTACTTCTTTTTATTTTTTTTACGCCTGGTGGGGGATGAACCTGTTGTATAAAGCCCATCACCACAAAACAAAAATGACCAACCCAAAAGATCATTCATTTTATTATATCCTATCCACTTATATGGTTTTAGCAGACGCTACGGTCAGTGGAAGCATTTCGATGCCTTCCAATGTTTCAGTCACATTGTAAATCCGACCGAGCGGGTTCTATCCTCAGTTGGAGCAACTACTATTCCGAAAGTTTATTCTTCGCTGATTCTAAGGCATTAATAAAATCTACAAAATTCAATCTAAGTTGCTCATTTCCTTTATTATAAATTTCTAATTCTAAAAATTCATTATCTTGATTAATCTCCGCAATAAGATCATTATCTAACCAAATTTCTGCTACAAGCTTTTCCCGATCAGGAGCACTTGCAATATCTATACTAAATGTTTTCATTCTATAAATCCTAAAAATGTATGGCCATCTGCGCTAAACCTCGCACCTTGCCCTCCCCGTATTTTATATTCAACTATGTCTCTGCTGGTGCGAGCTTGTAGCTTGTATCCATTTGCCTTAAGTCAAACATAATCTATATCCAAAATTCCTTTTCTCCCAGCATAATCAGCGGCACTACTATATTTCCAATATTCAGGTTCTAGCACGAAACCTGCTTCTACAGGATTTTGATGGATATAATCAACTTTCTGGTCAATTACAGTTGCACTCCACAACTCAATCGGTTTATTGTTCTGTTGCCAAAACTGCCTATTCTTAACATTACTGTTCTTTAACCCTGCACGTTCCATCATCCAAAGTAGCCATTCCCTTCGACTCTCTTGTGGATTATCTGAAATAGCTTGTTGCAATTTTTTAGAAGTATAAGTCTTAAATTCCTTGAGTAGCTTGGAAGGGTTTGAATCTTTGGATCTAAAAATAAGATGGATGTGGCTTGTCATGATACAATAGGCATAGATTTCCATACCCTTTTCCTTCCTGCAAAAATTTAAACTTTGAATGACTAAATCGAAACACTGATCGCGAACAAAAATATCCAACCAATAGACTGTAGCAAAACTGACAAAATATAATCCATCTGGATTTTGAAACTTATACTTCCTACTCAAAGCCTAAATCTAAATGATTCAGGTCAGATCATCTACTGGTACTAGCTTGATTTGTAGTACGTAGAGCACAAGCTACAAGCTTGCGCCAGCAGGGGTATGAACTTTTTATGCACTTACCCCTTTTTATATACTGATTTGATACGAATCCCTCTTTGCCTTCAATACTTACCTTGTACCATCCTTCAACAATGGCATTACTAATGAATTCCACATTATCACCATACCTGAGTTTTGCTAGCACCTCAGAGTTTGTGTTTGATTCACTCCTTAGGTTCAATGAACCAACAGATACATAGTAGGTCTGAGAAAATGAAATGAAACTGATTGATAAGAGAAGAAGAGATAGAAAAATTCGCTTTTTCATAGCTTAGAAAATTAAGGTTGTGTCGGATTATTCCTAATCTTAATTTTCTCAAAAAAAACTGCTGTCACTAATATAGTTCTATCTCTAACTATATCAAAGAACCAACATCCTCTAGAGACAGAAATACCAAAAATGACAGAAAGTCCTACAACACATTAGCCCCTACTCTAAACTCTCACTTCACATGACCAAATCCTGTTGTTTCTGTCGTTCAGTCTCTCCTGTCCTGTGCCCTAACACTCCCACAAAACAAAAATGACCAACCCTAAGGTCAGTCATTTTAATTATTTTATATCCGAAGTTGCAGATTTGGCCCTTATCCTACACTTTCAAATCTCGCTTCGCTAAGACTTAAAAGAGCTGGGGGCTCACTTAATATATCTTTTAACACTTGATTTTAGTTTTGGATAATCCTCTACAAGAAGTAACATCCCATCGAGTCTTTTTTCTCCATGTGGTCCGTCCACATAAAAATCCCAAAAAGAGTCAATTTCTTCAGGGTTTTTCTGACAAAGTATACTAAAAAACCTATCGGGTCTTTCCTTCATTTTATAACCAACCAATCCAGAAAAAAAATTCACTCCATCTGCTTGCCATCTACCGTTAATCGAAGCATCAACAAGTTTTTGATAGTACATCTGTAAATCCACTTTTTCATCAATTGTTAGCATAATTTCCATGATATGAGTATATCCTTCATCATATAATGGTCCTCCATCAAAAGATCCAGATGAAGTTTCGTTCCTATCTCCAAATATTTGTAGAAAAGTATCAAAATCACTTGGAAACGTCCTTAAATAGACATCTTCGAATGCGTTACCATAAGAAATTTCCCTTGCAAGGAATTGCAGACTATCTGCTTTTTCCTTTATGACATCATCTTGTTTTCCAAACAGAGGAATAGAAATAAGTAACAAACAAAAATTTAGAACTAATCTCATAATAACCCAGGTTTTTTTACATCAGTAATTATTAATTGAATTCCTGCGGAACCATATGCTCTTAAGAACCCTGACAACTCTTTAAATGCGGCGTTACTTCCAGAAACATAATATGTATCTCTAACCAATATATCATTTGCTGTATCAAACATATTGCCAAACCCATAATCTGATCCTGGAAGCTGACAACCTTCCGTATGACAAGGTAAGTTTCCTGTATGAATAAGAATCCTTCTATCCTTAGATACTTTGTCATTAGATATTATCCATGAATTCGGATGATCTTTGCTGCTATAAGGTTCAACAGTATATGTTCCAGCCGGAATAGCCTTATCCTTTCCACTTTCGAAAGTAGAGGGACCTCCAGGTTCAAAAAGGTATCCATTTATTCTTCTTACAGATTCAACAGCCACAGCGCTAAAGGTACTTATTGTAGCACTTTCGGAAGACAAGAACCTGTTTTGATAGATGGTAACTCCATATTTTGGAGCAAGACTCATATTCTGTGCCTTATACCATACTCCACCCTTAAAATCATCATGAAAACTATTATCTAGGTAGTAAAAGGTTCC
Organism: Reichenbachiella sp.; assembly: GCF_965233835.1. Taxonomy (GTDB): domain Bacteria; phylum Bacteroidota; class Bacteroidia; order Cytophagales; family Cyclobacteriaceae; genus Reichenbachiella. The sequence continues at coordinate 2,512,871 of NZ_OZ247585.1, read as the reverse complement.
TTTTTCTGAAGTTACTTTATAAACTGGATCTGCCAGGTTTTCAGCGAAATCAGCTTTTTCACTTTCGGTCATCTGATCCGTTCCGTAATATTTGTTCCACGTATTACTACTCATATATCTTGCATTATCTTCCTCTGATCTCATTGAGTTACTCCAATGTGTACCAGAGCTCACCAATAAACCGCTATTTCTAAATGGATTCCCAGGCGCACTAGGTTCTCCATCTGGATCATCTCTATGTAGCCCAGTAGGATCATTATACATCACAGGATTATTCCCAGCAAACTGACTCGGAGACCACGAGCTATACATACTCGCCAAAGCATCCACCCCATGGAACCTGCCCAGGCTCGGATCATACTTTCTAAATGGTGTACTGTACCAGTCAGTCATAGATTCCAGCTCACTACCTGCATTGAACTTGAAGTTCTGATCAGTGATCGCTGCTCTGGTGTACGAGTTAAACGAGAGGCCGAAAGGATAATAATCATCCTTCTGTACTACAGGACTATGCTTCTGCGTGACCTTAAAATCGTCAAAGAACACATCCATGGGCGTATCTTCCTCATTGGACAAGTAAATATATACATATCCTGGCTTATCAAAAGTAAGTTGATGACTGAGTTTTTCGTGGTCTCCATTGCTACCTTTTTCTTCGGCTACGGTACTGATCTGTTGAAAACCACATCTGGTCGAATCTACTTTATAGTTGCTGTCAAATACCAGATAATTGAGATAGGCCTTTGGGGCGTCTTCTGGATTTCTATTTCCACTAAAAAAGTCTGCAAAAGGAAGTCCTGAGGCGTTGTTGGCTGCTTCGTAGACCACGTCCGGCGCTCCTCCTGCTATATTGGCCGCTACGGTATTGAGTAGGGCCGTCCAGCTGGCTGAGCTATCGTTGTGGTAATACTTGGCAAACACTTCCATGTCTACTGTATCTCCCGGCATCACCATCAAAGACTTAGCCAGTCCGATTCTTTTGTTCGCACTACCATCGAGATGTATCGCATAGCCTGTGCTGTCTGTGGTATGGTCGAACAGTGTGGACTTGATTCGAGACACTTCGTCATACTTCTCGAAGTAGGCTTTGATGGATGTCGTATCCTGATTCTCCATCGTGGCCAGATAGTTGTCCTCATCGATTTCCGTTTTGAAGGTCACACGAATGTTACCCAAGTGATCAGTCAAATGATATTGGTATTCATACTCCACGAATTGATTGTTGACATCTCTCTCAGCCACTACACGTCCCTGATCATGAGCTATAAACTGCAGGGTATCATTTTCATACACAAAGCCTCCGATGTAGTCGGTGCGCTTGGTTGCCACTCCATCTATGTAGTGTACCTGTGCCACCTTCTGTGCGCCTGCGTAAATATTCTCTGTATGCTGGGTCTTACTACTGTCGCCAGCTACATGGCTCAGACTTACAGTCAGGGGCTGGTTGAGATGGTTGTAGGTCATCGCGGTGATGCCTTTGTTTTTGTCCATCGTCAGGTTGCCGTTGGCATCGTAAGCATAGTCTTCCCCTGCTGTATTACCGTCAAAGAATCCTGTCGATTTATCCGAAGTGTCCGTCACACCGATAAGGTGATCGGTATTTTCATGGTAGGCATATACCAAATCGTCAATCATTTGATTCGTTGTATCCGCATGGGTGCCTTTACGTTTCAAGGACTTGATGTTTCCGTTGAGATCATAGCTGATGGCGGACAGGTCATAGTTGATCGCTTCGCCCAATCCGGTCGCTTCGCTGATTCGATTCATCTCATCATACTGGTAGTCGAAACCATTGGTTTGCGATTCGTAGGGGTTTTTCCAAGCCACCTCTCCTATCGTACCATCCCACTTGGCATGAGTAGCATCCTGATACTTGAAGGCCATCTCGAAAAGGTGATCCTCTGCATCATTCGGGTCGTTCATTTGCGTGATTTGCCCTCTGATGTTGTAGGCGTAATCTACTTCATCAAAACCATCGGCCAGGCTTTTGTTGATCAACTGGCCCAGGGCGTTATAGCTGTTGCTCACCAAGGGTACAGGCGTATCACTTCCTATCTGATGCGTAGTCGTCAGGTGTCTGCCCATACGGTCATAAGTATATACCTGAGTAATACTCAGGTTCCCAATATTGGCATCCGGGCTCTGATGTTCTACATAAGTTTTCATAAGCAATCCTCGCCAGTGGTACTGAGCCGTCATTCTGTCCGTACCTCCTTTATGGTTTTGAGCCACAGTCTGCACTACGCGATAGTCGTTATCATAGAAGTTGACCGTGCTCACAAACTGATCTGTGGTCCCCGAGATTTTGACCATAGACCCGGTGGTCAACCCTTTCACCCCAAAGGTACTTTCGGCAGGAATGAGCTTGTTTTCTGTCGCATCAAATACACCGGCTGGCAATTGAAATCCTTCACTCGTGAAGTCATAATTGTCGTAGTAAGTGACGGACAATATCTCATCGATACTGATACCTACAGGATAGGCTGTATTGGTATACTGAACCAATCCATTCGTATCAAAGGATTCAACCCCTTCACTACTGGCTACCGCTGCCCGGATGTTTTCCACATCTCCTGCAATCACTTTCTCTCCTGTAATTATTGGGCGATTAAACTGGTCGTACTTCACGAAAGACCATTTATCTTCCAGACGCTGATTGGCTGTCTGGGTCAATACGACCCGATCGCGTGCATCGTAGACGATGTACTCCCAGCCGGCGCCAGGCACTAGCTTAGCGATCAAACGGTGGCGTTGATCATATTTGTATTGAAAAATGTGCTTTGCTAATTCTTCAGGCGCAATAGAAGCAAATGATACATCTACCAAAAGCTTGTCTTCGGTAGTTCCTCCTGGAGCCGTGGTATAAGTATAGGTAAGTTCGTGTAGGCCTTCTCCCGCAACCCTTGGATCAAAAATATCATCGACAACGCCAGCACCTGTCCAGGTTCCGCCATCCGGACTTCCGGATAGTGTCATGGGCTGATCATCAGATGTAGTTACCTTATCTTCTCCTGCCGCTGCCACACAAGCGATGGCTTCAATTTGTTTGACATCACTGAAAACGGTACAGCCATCGACTGTTACGGCTCTGCGATAGTAGCTATTATGTGCCTGGGGCGTATAATTCTGGTTGGTAGCTGAAGCAATATCTAACCAGACGTTTCCATCTGCCGACTCTTGCCATTGGTAAGTGGCACCTTGAGATGAAAGATCAGACCCAATGATAGGATCTGCTACGTATTCTTCGCAGATTACCAAATCATCACCAAGGGATCCTGGATCTATCGCCGACTTCACTTCAACAAATATTTCATTTGAAAGCAAAATATTGCAACTGGTATTCACTTGTCTTCTATAATAGGCTGACTGAGACGAATCGGCTAGCACCAAAGAACTAGAAGTGGCACCGTCCATATCCAACCAATTGGCTTGATCTATAGATGTTTGCCATTGATAATTATAACTACCGTTTGCCCCTGTAGGGCTGGTAGCATTAATTACACCTGATTCTATGTAACACAAACTTGACGGGCCTGCAATCGTACCTGATGTCATTGGCTCATATACATTCACGGCAATCACGTTACTACCTAAGGTTGATTCGCAGGAAATCACATTTCTTCTAAACCATGTGGTCTGAGTCAATGAACCAGGGTCATAGGTGGAAGCTGTTTCTCCAATGATATCTGAAAAGCCAACAGAAGCACTAGTCGTAGACGACTGCCACTGGTAAACCCTACTATCTCCACCTGAAGCTGACACCTCGCTGGTCAAAGCGGCTGCGTCTGTATTGTAACAGATGGTTTGGGCATTGCCGATGCTTCCTGACAGCAATTCATCATGAATAGTAACTTTTACGGCGCTGGTATACTTTGTTCCACATCCAGCCCCCGATACAACACCCCTTCTATACCAGGTAGACTGGTAGAGCACAGGAGGGTTATAGGTGCTATTGATCTCACCCATGATATTCGAAAATCCACTGGATGCGCTGGTAGTGGACTGTTGCCATATGTAGCTAAGGCCTGTGCCGCCAGTGGCAGATGATGTATTGTTGAAGGCCACTGGATCACTGCCGTAGCAGAGCGTTTGTGGCTCGCTTATACTTCCTGCCACCAAATTGCCATACACCGTCAGCTTAATGACGTTGGTATACTTAGTTCCGCAACCTGAACTGGAGGTTACCCTTCTTCTATACCATGTAGTTTGAGTCAAGGCGGGAGGATTGTATGTACTGCTTGTAGCTCCACTGATATTTGCAAATCCACTGGAAGAACTAGTAGTGGACTGTTGCCACTGATAGGTTCTTGTGGCTCCTCCGGAAGCAGAAGCAGTATTGGTCAACGTACTTGCATCATTATTATAGCATAAGGTTTGGGCATTACCAATACTTCCAGCGCTTAGATTAGATCGAACGGTCACCTTTATCACGTTGGTATATTTAGTTCCACACCCTGAGCTCGAGGTTACCCTTCTCCGATACCAAGTATTCTGGGTCAGAGTAGGTGGATTATAAGTGCTACCGGTAGCTCCACTGATGTTTGAATAACCGCTAGATGAGCTCGATGTTGATTTTTGCCACTGATAATAACGAGTAGCTCCACCAGAAGCCGAAGCGGTATTGGTCAATGTACTGGGGTTACCATTGTAACATACCGTTTGCGCATTGCCGATACTTCCTGATTTCAAATTACCTCTTACGGTAATTTTTTCGCTGGCGGCGTACTTGGTTTGCCCACAGGAGGTTACTCTACGGCGGTAATACCTGGTAGCCGTTAAATTTCCTGGTGAATACGACGTACCCGTAGCTCCTGAAATGTTGGACCAACTGGAATTGTTACTGGACACCTGCCATTGATAGCTATAAGAAGATAAACCACCACTAGCACTGGAAGAATTCCCTAAAGTTCCGGCAGAAGCGCCATAACAAATAGTCTTCGCTCCACTTGTATTCCCTGCATTCAAGTTATTCGGGTTTACGCTTTTATAGCCAGCGCTCTGGGCACTACCCCATTTTCTACTGTAAGGATTGTATGATCTAAGGTATACAGATCTAGAACTGGTAAATGAATAGTAGGTACCCTGGTACGATTTACTTGTTCCACCAGAAGAAGTCTGCCAGTACCACACCGTTCCTGCTGGTGCGTTCGAGTTTCTTTTCACTTTTGTAGTACCACATTGATAATAAGTACTAAATGATGTAGATGGCCTGGCTGGTGTTCCACTAGTGCCACCACCTCCTCCACTACCACCTCCACTACCACCTCCTGGGTCTGGATCAGGTGCTGGCCCTTGAGCGAAACTGCTAAAACAGGCCATAGCAAAAAGAAAAACAAGGCCGAAAAAAATTGTGTTATTTGGTCGTAATTTCATGATCTTATTGCTATTTCTATTACTTATTTAAATTTTCTAAGGCTTTCGGAGGAATCACAGCTACAACGTTTCCGTATTCGTCGTAGATTGAATAAGTATCCGCCCAGCCGCCATCTATAGAAGGTGCCTGCTCTCTTTTCAGTATCGCCTGACCTGACTTGTTGATGAACACAATCTTCGTCTGGTTGTCTTCGGTGTATGTAACTTGTTTAATAAGTAAGCCGGGTGCATAACTGCCTACATTGGCAATCTGACCATCTATCACCTCCCAGTGTATCACATCGTCTGAAAGCGTGTTATTTAGTTGTTCATTTCTAACCTTTCGGTCATTATCTTTCCAGTCTTCCCCTGGACCTGTCATCGTCTTCACTCTATTCATGGGTGAATCATCGAAGGTCATTTCTGAGTAAGGTCGGGCATCATGGGCTACACCTGACTCTGTGGTATAAAATTCAACCTGATCATTCCACGCAGAAGCTCCTGAGTGATAGGTTCCGTTGTATGCTGCTGCATAGGGCAAGTAAACCTTGGGGGTACGTCCTAAAGCATCATAGCTCTGAGACTGAATAATATCTCTCCCATCCGGTGAAGCATTCTCCACAATTGACTGAATGGGGCGACCATAATCGTCTCTATAGGTGGTGGATTTGATCACATCTGAATCCAGGCTGGAAGAGATATCAGCTTCTTCTGTAGGAGTAAGATAAGTCTCTACGCTATTGTATGACCTTGTTGAAAGGGTCAAATGTCCTTCTGTTATTTCTACCTCTCCTAAGTCAGTTAAACATTCAATCGGTGAATTATTAAGGTAATGGGAAGCCTGAACAGAATAGTTGCCATTTTCCAGGTCAACGGAAGCGTTTCTGGTATCTCCTTTAAATACATCTACCTGGCCGCTACCATCAGAAATATGGTAATAGGTGTCTTCTGAGGCATTGATCACATGAATTTTATTATAAGAATAAGGGTGATCCATAATACGTCCCCCTCCTACGACGGTCTTCATATCAGGAGGGACTCCCATATCAAATGTTTCCGATACGGGTATAGACAAACAGGCATTGGCTGGATCAGCAGCTCCATTACCTTGAGCAAAATAATAAGTTCCTGATGAGCTGATGGTTGGCGAATTAAAGGTCTTAACTTCTCCATTCGGATTTTCACCTAAGAAGTAATAAGGATTATCCTGTTGGCCTTCCAAATTAATGACGTACAATTCAGTACAAGGCAGCTCATTCATCTTCTGTATCTTGTAATTCAATTCACGTTCGGGGTATTCTACTATTTTGGCCTCTACTTTTCTTCGAATTATAGATCGACAACTATCCTTATATCCTCCAACATAATAGGTTTCGTTTTCGGAGATATCATTTATTGAAAGCGTAGAACCAGTTTTAATTATAGATCCTGATCCCGGATATCTATACCATTCCAAGGTAACTCCCTCTTCTGAACTACTAGCACTTAGTGTCGTCACGTCCTGACCAAAACACGCCTCTTTATCACTCGCTAATGGTGTAGATGGATTCTTTTTTATATACCTGTGAATCACTGTGGTACTTGACCATATGTTATGATTCCTTTTCTTGGCTCGTAAATACAGGGAGGGTTTACCTTCTACTTGAGTAATCACCTTTTCCGGACTATCGTCGTCCTGACTTGTACCATATTCATCTGTCTGCCAATACCACTCTTCATTTCCTCTTGAATTCAGTTCCTCCAAATCCATCCTATATGTAGTTTTCCCACATTCGGAAGAACCAATATAAGTAGGCGGTGCAGGGCTATAGAGAATTTGATAATTTACCAGTCTGGTACCTGACCAGCATTCATTCGAACTCAGTTTGTTAAATGCTCTCAGCCATACTTGATTACCAGAATAGACCGTATACTCTTTATCATCGTTAGCCTGGCTGGTACCGTCAGGTTCGGTTTGCCAGTAAAACCTTACATTCGGATCCGTAGGTGTAGCTGCTGTCAGAAGCGTATTACCTCCATTATTAGTTTCGACAGGAGCTGGTGGGTACTCGGGAATCTCTCTTACCGTGTAATATTTTGAAGTTGTACCATCTGACCAACATCCATTGCTATTGTGTTTAGCTCTTAGATACACCGTACCTGCCGTTGTTCTGGAAAGCACACTACTGTCATTATTAACCTGATAACTCGAAGGTGAATCACTGGTTTGCCAGTACCAGGTGATGCTAGTCGAAGGGTTTTCGGCTAATAAGGCCGTTGACCCACAGTGGCGGTCCTCGGTAATTACAGGGTTGGCTGGTTTGACCCTGAACCCTGAGTTCACCTGAACACGAAGCGATTCATACTCATCACTCCAGGTTTCACTAGGCGAATAATAAGTTCGGATATAATAAGTGGCCGAGGTACTTGTAGCATTATAGGGCGAATTATTACTTGCAGAATGCGTCGTACTTGTTCCGTCTCTACTCGTTTGCCAATACCATGCATATCCACCTGGCGGAGTGCTCGTTGCCTTCAATACTGTATAACCACATTCGTGAGTCTGAGAGACCTCTGTATCAGGGTTAGGGGGGAGCGTACCACCGCCAGCAGCCGGAGGAGCAGCGGGAGGGCCTTGTGCTAAAAGTCGTTCAGCGGAGGCTAAACAAAAAACTAATAAAAGGAAGGATATTAAGTATTTCATCTTTATTGGAATTGCTTATTTGATATAATAGGATTGGGTTGATCGAACATGACCATTATGGTCTTTGGTGTGTTTGGACCTTCCGGCAGGATCGTAAGTATGATAACTCACTCTGCCATTAGGATCCTGACTTGAGGTAACCCCAACACCTTCTTGATAAGTATAACTACTCACTCTTGCATTGGACAGTTGATTTCTAAGTGTCGTATTTTGTTCGACAGAAAGCTCGCCAGACAAACGGAGATTAGCATTGAGCCCAAGAGCACTCATAACCTCATCATAGGTAGCATTCACAATGGCGGCTACCACATACTTGCCTCCATGACCACGTATATAAGTAGTAGGTACTCCAGCGCGTGATATTTCACTTAGGGTGTGGCCCTGATCATCTCGTTTTAATACTCGTCTTTGCCACTGATAAGAGGAATGAAATGACTCCCCGTTGTTAGATTCAGTGAATGAAGATCCAACTTCGAACTGCAAGGTTTCTTTGACAGAGAAATAATTATAATCAGTATCATATTCATAAGCGACCGCTGCAGCTTTTACTACCGTCCCGTTTTCTTCCGTAATGATTTCAATAGGAGCATTCAAAAATCTGTCGCCTACCATCGTAGAAATCAAGCTACCGGGCGAAGCAAAATCCTGCGGATACTTAGTAGTTGTTTTTTTGGTCTTGCCTTCAGAATCCAAGGTCTCTACTCTCGTGAGATAGGGATGTTCTGAGTTATCATAATGATAATGAGTGGTACTTTCTATAGGGTTATCGGCATTCTCGTCATACATTTCTGTAACCACTTGATAGGCTTTTGGCTTATACACATGATAGTTGTATCCACTGGCATCATACCGCTGGTATTCAGGATCGTCTTGAGACTCATATCTCTTTCGGATCACATACGCAGGTATGGTCTTGCTATGCTCTGCCTTTAAATCATATAGAGTAGTTACACGTTCTAATACCTTCCAGCTTTCCCCTTCTTTTTTAAATGTTTCTCTGGATTTTAGAAGTCCCCGGTTCCAGTTGTCATTGGACCATGGGCTATCTTGGATAGGATTACCCGAAACAACTTCCGGAGCACTTTGAGCACCAATGTTGTATTGCATCTGATAACCCCCGTTTTCAAAATTATCTCCACCTTTACTAACAGTTACATACTCATACTGTACTCCCTCATTGCCGCTTTTATGCAGCAAGTTTCTGGAATGGGAACTAAGGATAATGTATTCACAATCCTCTCCTTCCTGAGTGAGTGTGGTATTGCTATAATATGATCTATAAGGGTATTTCTCATAAGTCACGCCAGAGCTAACAGCATACGACTCTTTTGGTCCGTAATAATATCGGGTCGATGATTCTCGTCCGGATGAACCATCCAGAGCCGTAACCACTTTCAATCTCACACCACCAATGGCAACAGTCCCAGTGGATTCAACAATGGTAGGCTCTTTCTGATCAAAACTTACCGCAACATTATTGGTACTATTGGCCACTAATTCCAGCTTATAGTACACCCCTTGAACACCACTAAACGAAACCTCTCCATCTGCTTCAATATTATAGTTGGATAGCCCAGGCACATAGCTTTGAGACAGTTCATCCCAAACTTTCAATGTTCCAGATGACCCAACTCCGGGTGTACCTTGAACATCAATATTTAGTGTAATCGTTTGATTATAATAGGACAAAAACTGATAGTCTTTACTTCCAGCTCCTGATGGGGCGGTTAGTCCTCTGGAGAGTATGGTCGGCGCTCCGGCTGTTTTAATGACATCCTCCACTTCATGGCCTTCATATTCGTAATAAACGGTTTTACCTGAAGGATATTTAATTGATTCCAACATCCCTACTTGCGCTTGTAGAGCATTGGCCTCACGATCAGCCCCGTCCAAACCAAAATGTAGTGTGGTAGGAACATCCAGTAGCACATTGTTCTTAGGCACAAACTGATTATTGTCATCGTTCGTTGTGGCACCGTTATAATATCCCCAATGATCTTGTGCAAAGGAGTCAAAAGCAGGTAGCCCTGAAGGATTATAGTAGGTCATCGCATAATTTGAAACCTCTATACCATCTGAGCCCTTATGAGTAACTTTATCAAGGAAATGACGACCGTTTACAGACGAGTAATCTAATACTGACTGACTGATCAGACTTTGATTCGAATCGTAGCGGGACACAGCGGATAGCCTTACATTCTCGCCCGAAGTATCATATTCAAACGAACATGATCCCCAACCGTAGCTGGATATTGTTGACACAAAAGGAGTCTGATATTCTACCGTTTCTCCTTGAATTTGCTGACTTGATTCACTAAAACCTGCCCCACAGGGTTGGGCACTATTCAAGGAAGATAATTTGTATTGAAAACCTTTCTGCGTGCTATAAATTGTATGCTTTTCATAAGTAAAAACAATTTGCTGTCCGGTGGGGTGAATCACATTAACCAGGTACCAGGCCGTAGTTACCGATGAGTCATCCTGTTCGTTTTTTTCACCATCGACAGTTCCAAACTTGTAAAGCATACCATCATCAGTTTTGACAGTAAATACAGTCATATCGTTTGAAACAGAAATCTCCCAATTTCGGTGTTCCAATGGTACAAATGCACCAGTGGCATCCAACACAAAAGTGCCCTGCCCCCCGGCAAATTGATAGGAAAAGAGATCAGGTTCACTGTCCCTGGTCTCATTCTCTGCTACGTCTTGCACATAGCTCTTGTCAATAGGATCGTTCATATCCAGGTTTTCTTTAACGCCTACGGGAGAGTTAATATCATCCGCCTGATCACGAACTTCCCTACTGATCATCCCACCAGCCTGTAAGGACCAGTTCAACCCAACCTGAGAAGACTCCTGAGACACAAGAGTTCCTCCGGAGTAGTAGCTCAGTGAAACAGGAATGGTATAAAAATCCGTACTAAAGGAAGTCAAGGGAATGCTCAAACGAACCGCTCCGTTATTCCCTACCGAAGTTAGAGCTGCATTTGAGGAGTTGATCGATGGGCTAACAAACCCTTCATAGTTGGTTATTTGCTTTGAGGCTTCCTGGGCGAGCGTGAGGTTGACAACCGTGTTCAATTGTGCAGTCAGTAGACAAATAAACACCAGCCGATAAAAATTTGAATTCATAGATTTCAACTGTTTTGTTATAGTTTCTTTCAAGAGCTAATAGGTATTTCAATATTTATTTTTCCATTTGAGAATTCAAAAGGAATATTTTATGCCAACATAATCTTGCAGACAGGCTCATAGGCATACCTGTTCCATAGAAAGGAATGAAGAAAGCCAATCAGTACATTATAATTGAGAAGGCTTCCTGAGAACTCAAAAAGCCAAGATTATCATTGGTTGATTAAACGGTTTATAATAGTGTTAAAATTCATTTCAAAGTAGGTCAGGTTTTTGAAAATGAATTTTTCTCGTGTGCTGCCGCAAGTGTACATACAAAATTCATTTTATCAAAACTAAATTTTTTCTCAATTCAAAAAACTTATACAATATTCTTCTTTAGGTCACCTGCTGATTCAGTATCAGTAAATTATTTCATCTTCATACAAGCGACTTACCCACCTTCTATTCTATTTGCATATTTGATTAAAATAGAGATATTTTTGAAGGGTATAAGAAAATGTAAAAAAGGTAAACATGATTAGATGAAGTATTTTTGACAGAACTTCATCATACACTTACAATAATATACAAAGAATTGAAAATCAATGATTTAAGACTAATAAAGGAGGATTTGCTGTTAGGGAAAAATAATTGTCTTAAAGTAATTTTTGATAAGTATGCTTCCTATTGCATAGGGACCCTAATAAATAAAACTGGATGCTCGGAAGCTGATGCTGAAGATCTATTTATGGATTCCGTTTTAAATTTTAGAGAAAAAATAATCAGTGGAAAAGTTAAATATCTAACCAATGTAAAGGCATATCTTTTTTCTACCTGCTATCGTATGTGGTTAGCAAAGTATCATCAAGAAAAAGCTCAAAGTAGTCATTCAGAAGATATAGTTAGTGAACTTTATGATAGGAACAATGATTCATTTGAAAAAGAAGAAAAGCTTAAAACTGGCATGGAGGCTCTGAACAGGCTCGGTAAGCAATGTCAGGAAATCATCAGTCATTTCTATGTAAAAAATAAATCAATGACTGAGATCGCAGAAATTATGGGACTGGCCAACAAAAATGTGGCCAAAACAACCAAATCTCGCTGCTTCAAAAAACTACTTCAGCAGGTTAATTTGATTCAGAATGAAACTCAATTAAGGGATTATGAAGACACTTTCTGATAGCGAAATCGAACTAATTGAAAAGTATATAGATAATTCATTGTCTGATGAGGAAACAAATCTTTTTCATCAAAAGGTACAGCAATCGGTCGAATTTTCAGACCAGCTAGAACTAGCCCTAATAACAATTAAGGATATCAAAGAGAATTATCAGCCATTTACAAAAAAAGAACTTTTTGAAATATTTGAACATTCGAAAAAAGAAATTGAAAAAAATACAAAAATTAAAAAACTCAGTCTTATTGCAGCGGGAATTTCACTTGTCCTTTGCTCACTTTTTGCATTAAATAATGATTCTGACAACATCAGTCAAACACTCTTCATGGAATATTATGAAGAGTATCCTGCACACCCCATCTTTCGAGATTTAAATCAAAAAGACAACTTATCAAAGGCTATCCAAGCCTATGAAAGAGGGTATTACCAGAACGCTCTCCCTTATTTATTAGAGCAATTTTCAAAAGAATCAGATCATAATCTTGCTATATATATTGGCAACTCCTTTCTTGCTCAAGATGATATAAATCAAGCCATTAAATTCTTTAAACTTGCTGAGCAGTCATCGGAAGAAGATATACGAGCCCATGCTAAATGGTACCTGGCTTTGAGTTATTTAAAAAGCGCAAAAATAAATGACTCTAAGGAAGTTTTAACAGACATAATTGACCAGAAACAACTATATTTTAAAGAGGCCCAAGAGCTCTTAAACAAGATGAAAAATCATCAAAAAACTAAATAAATAAATGTTTACTCTTATAAACAAGAACTAGCAAAGCAACACCAACAGCACAAATCAATAAAAAATATTTTTGATCGTTTAGCTTTGCGAGCTCAATTGAACTTACATCACCCACTACTACAAAAGCACCCCAATACATGGGGTTTGTCACGGGCACGTCAGCTTGCTCAAGATATAGTATTTTAGCTCTTTGTAAGGCTTTATCCTTAGTTTCCCCTTTAGTAAGTTCTTTGTAAAAATTATCCATTAGCAACGAGCTACTTTCGTCAGCAATTCGCCATTGAGTCATAACAAGACTTTTGCATCCTGCATATGAAAAAGCTCGTCCCAAACTCATCAAACCTTCCCCTTCTATCAATTTACCAGCCCCTGTGTTACACGCACTCAAAACAGCCATATCCGCACCAATAGATAAGTTATATAACTCATAGGCATGCAAAAAACCATCCTCTATGGAGTCAGACCCAGGCATAAACTGCAGCCCTGAATTCATTGGGAATTTATCATCTACCAGACCATGAACAGCCAAATGAATAATTGAATATTTTTGAGCATTCTTTTTAAAGGCCTCTTCACTGGCATAATCTCCATAATAATACCGACCATCTGTTAATTTTGATACCTGAAATATTTCATTGACACTACCTGGTAGTGGTTCTGAATTGTTCCTGTATTTTTGAAAATTCATCACATTTCCCGGCTCTTTTTTCTTACCAAAGGAAAAGGCCAACACCTCACCTCCAAATTCCTTAGGAATACTTTTCTCTTTAATTAGAAGGTCTGCAGAATATATATAACTGATAGCAAAGTCTTTCATTAAATAATCAAGATATCTATAATCTTTGACACCACTGTCCTGAGACAGTAAGAGGTCAAAATTAACCTCCCACAAAGGGCCATCAGGAATAATTACAAGCCTGTTTCCATTCGTTTTATCCAATATGGGTGCAATCAGAAGATCATATAACTCTCGTCCATTGTCGCGATATGTATTAAAATCTGATGAAACAATGGCGTCCTTAAAATCCTTCACCAATAAACTCAAGCTATCCGGCTTGGGTTGAACCTTAATTGACAAGTTATTCTTGTCAAGAGAAAAAATGTATATAATTGAATCTCCAACAAAATACTCGACTAATGATTGGTCATCACCCAAGGCGTTCTTAATATCACCTAAGTCCTTTAATTCGGCTTTTCTACTAAAATTGAAATAGTCCTTGTAATTAGACTTGATGCGCTCCTGCAAATCATAGAATGCATCTGTTGACTGAAACAGTTTTTTTTTTAATTCACTATGGACTGAGTCAATGTCAACCTTATTCTTTGAATGTTTGTTTAGTTCTGACTCGAAATAAGCCATATCTACCCGCAATCTTTCTTCCTTCTCCAAAATACTATCAGGTATATTGAAAAATTTTTCTATTTGTCCTAATTGGACGGATCCTCTCAAAAGGTTGTTTTTTGCCTTCTCAGAATAATAAAATGCTCTTTCCAAATTTTCAACCTTCCCTGTTTCCATGTATTTTTTGAAACAGGTGGTAATTGCCGTTGTATAAAATGGTCTGATTTTTCTAGATACCGTCAATTTATCATCAAGATGCCTTGTTGAATTTTTTATGAAATGAGAAATAATAGAATCCCCTTTGATATTAATCGTTTCAGCTATTTCCAAATGTTCTACATTGGAATCAACCAAATACTCTTTTACTTCAATAATGGATTGAAGTAAATAAATACCAATTTCACCCCCTATATCCTTAAATTGATAGTTTGAATACCCAGCATTGTACAACAAAGAGTTTGAGAGTTTTGCGCTATCCATCGCCACTTTTGCACTATCGAACATTTGTAAAGAAGCATAAGCATAAGCTAAATTGGTATAGGCTTGAGTAAGTACTATATTCTTACTTCCATAACTATTTCTTAAAGATTTAATGGCTTTTTTCGAATATACAATTGTGTTTTCAAAATCCTCTAACTGATTGTATATTCTACTCATCATGTTGTAAATATCACCGTTTCTTGTATTTTCTAAATTTAGTTCGTTATGTATTTTCAACGCTTTAGCCCCATATTCATACGACTTATCAAACTCTTCAGTCTCATCATATAACAATGCAGCATAGGCATAAGCGCGCATCAGCGAAACTGACATCTGTTCTTTACTTTCGAGTATCTTGATTCCCTTAAAAGTAAGCGTCTTTGCCGAATCAACTAGTCCAACTTCTATAAGTTGGCTTCCTATAAATAAATACAAATCGGCAATTTTTTCATGATTCTCGGGAAGGTATTCTTCTGCAAGACTACAAGCCCTGTTCGAATATTCTAAAGACCTTTTGTACTGGCCCATTTTTCTATAAGATTGACTCAAATTATCGTAGGTATTCATCAATTTCGGGTGATTCGAACCATATCTTTTAATATTAATTTCAAGCCCCATTTGAAGAAATTCAAGAGATTTTCTCTGATCTCCACGAATACCATATATACCTCCGATGTTATTATATAAAAATGCAAGTTTAGGACTATTTTTTTCTAAAACTTGATTTCCTATCTCAAGGGCCAGCAACAACATTTCAAGACTTTTATCCAAATTTCCCTTTATATAATATACATGAGCATAACCTGAATAAATCTTAATCAGAAATGGATGCTCGTTATTAGGTGAACTTTGTATTATATCTTCGGAATCTTCATAATACTGGAGTGCCAAATCTGCATCTCCTTTTAGTGCATAAATAAACCCAAGATTGGCATAAGCCTTAGTTTTTTCGAGATGATGCTGTCCATACTTTTGCGTGACTTCATTGACAACTCTATTTGAAAATATTTTACTCTGATCTAGTTGTCCAAGCTTAGAAAGGTTACCAGCTATATTATTATAACATATAGCAACTCGTTTCCATTGATTTGATTTACCATAAAGTTCAGCCGCTTGAATAAACAATTCATTGCTACGCTCATAATTCCCAGAGAGTAATAGAGAATCACCCTCTAAAAACAGTGAATTAGCGACAAGTGTATCTTGACGACTTAATTTTTCTTGTGCAAAGCATTTTCCATTAATAGAAAAGAGGCCAAGAACTAAAAATTGATAAAATATGAAACCAGATGTAAACTTCATTTGTTGGCGGTAAAATAATAGCAAAAGTTAATTTCCGGCTCAAATGTGCATAAAAACTCAATCTCAATTCAGCATTTATCAAATAATTTTAAGGAATTGAATCATTAGGGTCTCCACCTATCTTATTTAGATTAAAAAACAGACTCAGAAAGATATTACGATACTAATCCAGCCTTTATTAGAAACAAGTTAATAGTTAGTTAATGCTAATAAACTTGATTATTTAGCCTTCTTAAAGGCTTTCATTGCTTCTTTGAGTTTATGTTCTTTGCAAGCATGGTAGCAGTCTGAGTCTACCTCATAGTAAGGCATCAATCGGCTACCCTTGATATCCACATCGACATAGCTCACTTGTGCAGCAATAGATGCCTCCATTTTACCAGAGGCTACAATGGGCTCTGCGCCAGCCGGCTCATTGTAAAACTCAAACTCAGGAATTGGGTATCTGTATAGCTCTTTGTCGTCTTCTGAAATAAAAACCAGTTCGAGCTGTAAGGCAGCTGCCGTATCTACCCCATGAATATACAAGTCACCTGTCGCTAGAAAATTACCATTCTTCTTGGTGGCTATTTCCATATTCCTAATCTCCCACTGCTTGTCCTCTGCGAATGGAAAATAAATAGTAGAAGTGAATGTGATATAGATACAACTCTCGGTAGGACACAAACCTTGAAGGTTTTTTCCGTTGTCAGTGATGTCTTGGGCTAATAGCATAAACCCAAAAACACAGTTCACTAGTGTGAATAGACCTTTTTTCATAACTTTCCCTGGATGCTGATGAACCAATATAGTGAAAAAAAGGAAAAAAAGTCAAATAAAAACAGCTTAGTAGCCGGGAAAATCAGAGTCTAAACGTAGCCCCCACCTTGACCTGAATACCTCTTTGAGGGTAATACAGATACCTGGAGTAGTTTTTATTAATCAGATTTTCTCCTGACAGAAACACTCCCCATTGCTCTTTAAGCTGATAATGTAAACCTAAATCAAGTTTTGGTATCGCATCCAACGCTACATCTGTATCTGCCAATGACAAATCTTGGCCAACGACCCCATTGATCAGGGTGAAATTCCATTTGGCGCTCAGTTTCGGGACAACCTGATGATCACCAGTCAATAATATCTCTGAAGTAGGCCTATGATAGATTTGATCATAGCCGTCCGAAGAGTAACCGTATAAATTCACTCCTAAAGACAACTGATGCTCTGCGTTGATTTCGTACTGAGCTTCACCTTTGAAAGTAAAAACTTTAGATTCTTCTATGTCATAGGTGATATCCATTCTTGATTGATCTGTTGCACTATTCACCAATATGGGTAAATATCTAACGGACTGAAACCCAACCTCTGCCCTTATACTCAACTGATCCATAGGATTGCCAACAATTCCTCCAGATAAATCAAACAAACGCTCTGAGTTAGCCACTCCTACCGATTGATTAAGGATACCAACGTCCATAGCAAAGTCATACAGACTATTGAAAGTGTAGCCCCCATCCAATTTCGCATAGACATTATAATCGGAACTCAAGTCATAGCTGGCTTTGGCAAAAGGAAAAACCTTAGATGTACTTATGTCTGGCAAATCGTCATTTTGTAGACTGAGCGACAAACCAACATCCAATGTCAATTCATCAAGCATAAGTCTATAGTAAGGATTTAATCTAAAGTAAGCCCTGGATTCATCAATCCCCGTGTCCTTATATCCTGAAAATTTGATCTGCGCATCCAAATAAATATTATCGCCATAATTACCATTTAGATCGAGCGTCAGTGTATTCTCTTTGGCCTCAAAATTGTCTGAATAGTGCTTGAAGCTTAGCGCAGCTTTGTAGGCGAATAAATCTTCTGTTTCTGTACCCACTGCCGACAGATCCAGGTTAAAGAAATTTCCCTTATGCCTGATGTCATCTTGATCCACTACGGTTCCGGTAGGATAGCCATAATAGTAGTTGTTCTCCAGTCGATAGTTTATCGCTGATTCCAACTTTATTTGCTCTCTCAACAGTGCACCGTACAGATTTATCTCCGAAGCGGCAGATGCGCTATTTTCATCATCCACTTCTCCCTTACCAAAGGACTCATGTTTTACATTTAGTCCAATCATTTTGTTAGGGTCATCCATAGAGGTCAGACTCACATCCAGCAACGGTGAAGCATAATTACCAAAACCTAATTTTCCATAATGCTGATAATTTTGACCTTTTTGCACAGCCATCGCCTTGGCTGGCTCAAACTGCATGGGCTCATTGGCCACGTCATAAACATACCATCTGAATTCACTTGGCTTCGAAACAGGAGTTGTTCGCTCCGGTGTCCATTTGATAAACTCATAGAGCTTAACTTCCTTGTTGAGCTCTATTTTGCGTTCTTTTTCGATTAGTATTTCAGCATCCTGAACTTCGCCATCCACTTCATAATCAGTCTGCGCCTGAGCGAACGAACCAGTCACAAGAACCACCAAAACAACGACAATATTTTTGATCACAATTTTCATATTTCTAACCTTATTCGTTTGTGTCAATGGAATCTTCAATCTGTTCTAATTTGCTTTTGGCCACGGCAGTCACTTCCGGCAATGAGGAATGCTCAATCAATGAATTCAGTGTGGCTTTGGCTTGAAACAATTCATTCGTTTCAATGTATATATCAGCCATCAACAGATAGGCTTTACCTAGCCAAATTTCATAAGCCATGAAATTATCAGTCAGAATAAACAGGCTCTCTAAGGCCCGATCATAGTTCGCTTGATCATAATATATTTTACTGATGTAATAATAAGCCTCTGCCCCTCTCTCATCTGGGGAATTACTCACCAGTGGCAAGAAATTTTGCAAGGCCTCTTCTAAATTCTCGCGCTCGTATTGGGACTTTCCTATAATCAAATTGGCTTGGGCACTAATCAAAACACCAGCTCTGGGGTTGTCGAGCAATGCATTGCCATAGTAAATAGCCGAATCAAATTGTGAGGCTGCAAAGTAATTTTCCATCAGTCCCGTATGTACGTTGATCACATTTCTTGAGGATCTGGAAACAGTTGCCAACTTGTAGAAATAGGCATTCGATTTGTCCAAATCCCCAAGGAGACTTTCAATGGTCGCCAAACGATAAAGTACGCGCGCATGCTTTGAAAAATCAACCAGCCCCTCCAGTTTTTTAAAGCTTGCCGAGGCCTTTTCGTAATGTTCTTGTCTATAGTACGCATCTCCAATCAGGTACTGTGCTTCTGTAATAAGTGAGCTATTTGGATAAGCCTTAACAAAATCCTCAAGTCCCTTGATCGCCAATTCATATTGCTGATTGTAATAATTCGCTCTGGCCGATTCGAATTCGATATTCTCCAGTGCCTCACTGTTAGGGTTTGCCTGCTTGTATTTTTTTAGATATACATCAAACTCATCAAATTGTCCGGCCGTGTTTTTATCCTGCAAGCCCAGCAGCGCACTATTGGCTGTTTGGTGCCTTGGGAACCTATCTAAGATTTCTCTGTAATTCGAAATGCTCGATGTGGTTAGTCCTTCGTTGTCAAAGGCAACCGCCTGATTCAACAACGCAAAAGGGATGAAATCACTAGACGGATATTTCATCATGAACATGCGATAAGACTCTACCGCCTGCTTGCTATTACCAGCTTCAAAGTCCATTTGAGCGATCTGAAAATAAGCATGATCTGCTTTTGAAGACTCAGGCAACTCCTTGATGAGTCGATTAAAATGCTGCTTTGCCTCCCCTTGATTATCCAAGTACCGATTGAGTAAACCAATTTGAAAATAGATATGGTCTTTATTCCTGTTTCCAGCTTTCTCTGCTTTGATGTAGTAGTCTATGCCTTGCTGATATTCTTTGAGTGCAAAGTAGCAATCCCCCATTCTAAGTAAGGCGTCTGCCAAATACTTTCTATTGACTTCACTGGAATATTGTGATTCGAACTGCCGAAACACCTTAACACTGCTCTCGTAATTTTTCAAATTAAAGTATGCATACGCCTTACCATACAAAGACTTGAGATACACAATCATATTTGGGTCAGGTTGCACGCCTTGATAATAAAGCAACGCCACGTCATTTTGATCCATCAATGTCAGAGTTTCTCCCATCCAATAATAAGTCTGCTGGTTGAGGATAACGTCTTCATCGTATATGAGTGACTTCTGAAACACCTCAGCAGCCAGGTCGAATTTCTTATCGTTAAATAAAGCAACTCCTTTTAGGAAGGATACTCGCTGATAAGTATGTTTCAACTCTGGGGTTAATCGATCCAACTCTTCAATATGCTGAATAGCCAAGTCATAATCGTTCGTCTGTGCATAGCAGATACTTAACATTTCTTTGATCTCTGAAGAAAATCTTCCTGAAGAGTAAGAAGAAGTGTAAGTATTCAATACCTCTATAGCCTCTTGGTAATTAGGTAACTGCATTAAGCTGCGGGCTTGATGAAACAAAGCATCTTCTCGAATAACCGTCGGGTATTTGGCCGTATTTTCAAAAGAGCTGACAGCAAAATGCCAATTCTCTTGTTCTGTATAGATCACGCCTAAGTAATATGAAGCATAAGCACCTACGCTATCATCAGCCACTGCTGACCTTTTCAGATACTGAATGGCATCATCTTTATTTTCAATTTTGAAACTGCTATACCCTGCTCTGAAATAGTTTCTTTCATTCCTATGCTTTGTATAAGACTTGAATAAGTCTTTGTAGCTCCCTGCCGCAGATCTATATTTCTCAAGTGCATACTGAGAATCGGCCAAGAAATTGAGCACTATTCCATTATCAACGGGTGATAGTTCGGACTCTACCAAACGAATTAACTCCTGATACTGGCCATTTTCATAAAGTGTACTGGCGTACAGCTCCATGGCAGGCTTCCTATACTCCTTTGATTCAAAAGCTTCTTTTAAAAATTCATAAGAAGTATTGAAATCACCACGACTGTGGTAGATATAACCCTGAAAGTAGGCAGCATCATTTTGAGCGGTCGAGTAGCTGCCTTCTAACTTTTTGAATGTAGCTAGTGCCCCATCATATCTATCCAGATGAAACTGACAATACCCCTTTTTAAATAGATTAGAAGTGGTCAAATGTCCTTCGAATCTATCGAAGTTAGACAAGGCTTCTTCGTACTTCATTTTGCCATAGTAAAAATCAGCAATGTCTAAATAAGCACTTTGCGCAAAAACGTGAAACGGATATTGGCTCACGAATTCATTCATCAATTGCTCTCCATCAGCCTGACCCCCTCTGATTGCACTAGAGGCTAAGAAATAGCTTGACTCTGCTAAATATGGATCAATTAGTGTATTGCTAAACTCAGCTCGTGCGGCCTTGTAAGCGCCTCTTTGGTACAGGTCTTTGGCATGATTATATCGCTGCTGAAAATCCAGAATAGGCTGAGCTATTGCGCTCAAACCCAATAAAACAAAAAAGAAGAATAGCAGACTGAATGCTAGTCGTTTGGGATTCAGTGAATTCAAAATAGAATATTTTAATTCTTTTAACAGATAGATTAAGCTATAACGTCTAATAGTTGAAACTATTAAAATTTAACAATGAAATTAATGAATCAGGTTGAAAATCAACTCTTTCAAGATTTCACCTTCGGGTTGACTCGGATAGTCGATTCCTTTTGATTTCATGTCTGCAATTTTCAAATGCTTTACGTTGGCAACTACCTTGGCCAACGGATAATTTTTTGCTGCCATCGTATATTCTTTTACGAAAAACGGATGAACACCCAATAAAGATGCCAAATGTTTTTCTGACTTGTCTTTGGAGTGATGCAACAGCAATAACTTATTGAAAAACGAAAATAAATTCGCAATGACCGGAATGATTGGATTCGACTTAGGATCGGATTTAAAGTAATGAATAATCTCGTTAGCCTTCATCACGTTTCTAAACGATAAAGCTTTCTGAAGCTCAAAAACGTTGTATTCCTTGCTGATACCAATATTCTTATAAACATGCTCCGCAGTGATCTTGGGTTCGTCACCTATGTTGATCAGCATTTTATCAATTTCATTGGCTATCCTGGTAAGATTATTCCCAATATTCTCAACAATCAATTGTAAGGCTTTCTGATCAATCTGACGATTTCTGGATTTCACGAATGATTCAACCCAAGTCGGAATCTGGTTGTCATAGAACTTTGTAGCCGTCATGAGCACAGCCTTTTTATCTATTACCTTTCCGAGTTTTTTACGTTTGTCAAGTGTCTTGTATTTGTAACCAAACACCAGTACTGTAGAAGGCTGAGGATTCTCTAAATAGCCAAGAAGCATTTTCTCATTTTCTTCTTTATTGAATCCGGCTATCTCTTGTGCCTCCTTGATGATAATCACCTTACGCTCAGCCATCATTGGAAATCCCTTGGCATGATTCAGAATATCCGGAATATTGGCGTCTTTACCATAAACCACCACCTGATTGAAGCTGCGCAGGCTTTCGTCCATGGCATGCTTCTCGATATGCTTGATCACCTCATCAATAAAAAAAGACTCCTCTCCCTGCAAGAAATACACAGGTGCATATTGATTATTCTTTAGATTACTTAGGATGTCCTGATAAGTAACGGCCACGCTTCTTTTTGATTAAATTCTGACTTGGCAAATAAATGAAATTAATCACAGAAAGTGCAGCAATTACACATTCTGTTTTGCCGATAAGTGTGTAGAAAGGGTCAAAAATCTAATTGGTCCGAATGGCATCATTTACTATACGAATCAGCGATTTGTTTATTTCATGGATAATATCGTCACAGTCGCGAATCATATATCTATGTTTCAGATTCATGGCATTGGTAAATGCAATAAAAGTATCGTCTTCATCCTGCCAGACCAGTATCTTGAACGGTACATCTAGCATAACAGTAGGCTCACAAGAAGCGAGTCGAGTTACCTCATCGGTTTCAAAGCTAATCACCTGAATTCTACCTTTATACACCCCATTAGAACCACGGGGGCTAGCCTTATACTCTTCTGTATTTAGATAGGAGAACCCGTTCTTGTCAATACTGAAGTAAAGTTTTGAAATGGTATCATCCAAATCGTGCGGACTATTGTAAACTGTTACATCTTGAGCCTGCAGCGCAAAACCGATGATCAAGAAAAAAAGAAGTGCTATTATTCGTTTGTTCATTCTAAGCAAGAGCCAATGGAACACCTTGGCGTTATTTCAAAATTCGTTCCATAGCTTGCTGATATATGTCAAAAGTATCCAAATTATTGTGCTTACCCTGATTTATCGTAATTATTTTTTTCTCAGACTGATCTATATCCAAATACAATTGATACCCTAATTCATAGGGGACAATGCGATCCTCTGTGCCGTGTAGGATAGTAACAGGGCATGAAACAGCATCTATTCTAGACAAAGAATTGAATTCATACTGCAACCAGGATTTTTTAATTAAGAGAAAATCAAGCGTCGGAATCACTGCACGAATGTTGGTCATGGGAGTCTCTAGAATCAAATGAGCCACTGATCTTTGGGTAGCCAGATAAGTAGAAATAGCCGTACCAAGCGATCTACCATGGATGATTATATTATCATATTCTAATTCCTTTCTAGCATAATCATATACAACGGTGGCGTCTTGATACAAAGCCTGCTCGCTACGATCTCCCCTGCTCTTGCCATAGCCTCTATAGTCCATTACTAGTACATCATAATCATATTGGCTTCTGATGTCGTCAGCAATCAAACCCCATCTTTCAAGATTCCCTCGATTACCATGAAAATATAGAATGAGTCCCTTAGAAGAATCTCCCTTCAGAAGCAGACCATGCAAGCGCGCCTTATCTTCTACATCTATTAAAACCTCTTGATACGGGAACTGAAAATCGAATTCATAGGATTCATCCAGAGAATCTCCCTGAAAAAGGATGTTTTCATAAAACAGAACGAAAAACAAATTGTACAGTAACAACATCGCAAATACAACTGCCAGTCCAATTCCAAGTGATGTGGAACTCATTTTCTATTATCTGCCTTACTTGACCAGCTCCGCCAACAGTCTCAATCCTTCTTTGAGATACGGATCTTCTCTGAGTTTCTTCTGATCTTCTTCAGAGGTGCTGTACTCCTGATATATTTTTCCAGCTGATTCCGAAAGCTTTTTTTGCAGATCACTTTCTTCAGTATTTTTATCCTGTTCGGCTTTTCTTTCTTCCAGATTCAATGACAACTCATTTCGTTCCTGATTAGCCTTCATCTTCGCGATATCCTTTTGCATATTTTTCAAATCCACATCTACTTTCAAATCTTCCTTATATAAGGACCTAAGGTTCTCAATGATTTCATCAGTGATGGTCTGAGTAGGCTGATAATACGAAGAAACTATTTGGTCCCATTTCAAAGCATTGGGTCTGGAACTTTCTCCAAACTCTTCTGCATCAAACGCAGACGGAAATTCTATATCCGGGGTCACACCAATATTTTGTGTACTACTTCCTGACACTCTATAATATTTTGATAATGTAAGCTTAAGATTTCCCATTCTTTCAGTGAAATCTGGAAGCATACCATTATAGCTTACCATTTGCTGCACTGTTCCCTTACCAAAAGTGGTTTCCCCTATGACAATCCCTCGATGATAGTCCTGGATAGCAGCACTAAAAATCTCAGAAGCCGAAGCAGAAAACCTATTAACCAACACGGCCAAGGGCCCGTCATAAAAAACTCCGGCATTTCGGTTTCTTTGCACGTTTATCCGTCCATTGCTGTGCTTCACTTGAACTACAGGGCCTTGATCAATAAACAAGCCAGTAAGATTAATGGCCTCAGGCAAAGCACCTCCTCCATTGTATCTCAGATCAATCATAATTCCATCCACATTTTGTGTTTGCAGCTCTTCAATCAATTTCTGTACATCCCTAGACACACTGCGGTAATCTGGCACTCCATTTCTAGCATCTTCAAAATTCATATAAAAACTTGGTATCGTGATGACACCCAGATTATACACTTTGTTTCCTTTAGAAATTGGAATCATTTCCGCTTTTGCAGATTCATCCTCCAGATTAATTTTTTCCCTTATGATACTTACTTCTTTGACAATCGTCTCTTCTCCATGCTTCAAGTATTGAAGCCTCACTTTGCTACCTTTTGGTCCTCTGATCAATTGTACCACGTCTTGTAATCTCCATCCGATTACATCCACATAATCTTCGTCTCCCTGAGCTACACCAATGATCTTATCATCCTTGTGCAATTGTTTACTCTTATAGGCTGGGCCTCCGGCAATCACTTCATTGATCACTGTATAATCCATACTTTGTGTCAACCTAGCCCCAATTCCTTCTAGGGAAAGGTTCATATTAATATTGAAATTCTCTGATGAAATAGGTGAAAAGTAATTGGTGTGTGGATCGTAGGTTTCCGCCACCGCATTCATGAAAAACTGAAAGACGTCATCCGAGTTGTACTGATTAATTCCTTTACGGTACCGTTCGTACCTATTAGCAAGGGTTTCTTTTATTCCTGCTTCGTCTTTTCCAGATAGCTTTAGACTCAAAGCCTGGCTTTTAATAAGCTTTCTCCAACGTTCATTTATTTCCGCATCAGTGCTTGCCCAGGGTAATTCTTCATCCGAAAGTTCGATTGACTCTTCTTTGGTAAAATCAAACCCACCGTCAATCAGGGTCTGGATGTAATTTATTCTTAAGTTGGCTCGCTCTCTGAAAATCCTAAAAATCTGAAAAGCCACATCTACATTTCGTTCCTTCAGGTCGTCATCCAATTGGTATTTGTATTTCGTGAAATAGTCTATATCAGATTTCGAAAAAAAAGTTCTATTATCATCCAACGAGGATAAGAAATTGTCAAACACGACCGCAGATATAGAATCATTTAAATCAATTTTCAAATAATGATTTGTTGCCAATAACCCAATCGTCAATTCAATCTCCGTAACATGTTTTTCGGCTGGCTCTAAAACTGTAACAGAATCCCTGAGTACAAATGCCTGCGATGAAAAGGCAATCAATCCCAACAATCCTACAACAAATAACTTCTTCAATTCCTTCAAATTCATATTAGATTCTTATTTTCTTACCTCATGTAATTGGTAAATATGGATTATATCAACGATAATTTGGAGCATTGGGGTGTATTTTGTCTTCATTTTATTTAGGTGGTTATTCAAGTTGTCAAGAATCTTAGGATATCTTTTCAATTCATCTGGCATGTCACTGCTTTCTATTATATCTTCGCGTCAAAAATCTCTTTCCCATGGATAAGTATCCAGACATAGAAAAATTAAAATCAATCGCAAGCCAAGTCCGACGTGACATCGTACGTATGGTCCATGGCGCTCAGTCCGGTCATCCGGGCGGTTCTTTAGGCTGTACCGACTATTTGGTCGCTTTGTATTTTCATATCATGAGTCACGACAAAGGCTTCAACCCTGACGCCAATAATGAAGATCTCTTCTTCTTGTCGAACGGGCACATCTCACCTGTGTTTTACAGTGTCTTGGCTCGTAGCGGGTACTTTGATGTGAAGGAGCTGGCTACATTCAGGAAACTAGACACCCGTCTACAAGGACACCCTGCTACAGAAGAAGGACTTCCAGGTATTAGAATTGCCTCTGGGTCTCTAGGACAAGGTTTGTCTGTTTCTATTGGAGCTGCATTAACTAAAAAAATAAACGGAGATGACTCGACCGTCTTCACTTTAATGGGTGACGGCGAATTGCAAGAGGGGCAAATCTGGGAAGCAGCCATGTTCGCTGCCAGTAACAAGGTTGACAATCTCATTGCCGCAGTTGACTTCAACGGTCAGCAGATTGATGGCCCTACGTCTGAAGTAAACGACATGGGTGACTTGAAAGCTAAGTGGGAAGCCTTTGGCTGGACAGTTATAGAAGCCGACGGTAACGAAATGGAAGACATTGTTTCCAACCTTAAATTGGCCAAGTCTCTCTCTAAGAAAGAAAAGCCAATCTTAATTCTCATGAAAACAGAAATGGGTGCTGGCGTAGACTTCATGGAAGGCACTCACAAATGGCATGGTATTGCTCCAAATGACGAAGACTTGCAAAAGGCTTTAGCCCAATTGGAAGAAACTTTAGGTGATTACTAAATCTTGACTGACGATGACAAAATATACATACACAGAAAAAAAAGATACAAGATCAGGATTTGGTGCCGGTTTGTTGGAAGCTGGTAAAAACAATCCAAATGTAGTTGCCCTTTGTGCTGACTTGATTGGTTCTTTAAAAATGGGAGACTTCAAAAAGGAGTTCCCAGAAAGATTTGTACAGGTAGGTATTGCCGAAGCCAATATGATGGGTATTGCTGCAGGCATGACTATTGGTGGTAAAATCCCTTTTACAGGTACTTTCGCCAACTTCTCTACAAGTAGAGTTTATGATCAAATCAGACAGTCGATTGCCTATTCTGAAAAGAACGTAAAAATATGTGCTTCTCACGCAGGATTAACCTTGGGTGAAGATGGAGCAACTCACCAGGTTTTGGAAGACATCGGAATGATGAAGATGTTGCCAAACATGACTGTTATCAATCCTTGTGATTACAATCAGACTAAAGCAGCCACACTAGCTTTAGTAGATCATCATGGACCAGCTTATTTGAGATTCGGACGTCCGGCATGGCCAATCTTCACTGACCCGAATCAGAAATTCGAAATTGGTAAAGCAATCAACTTTGTTGAGGGCTCAGATGTATCCATTTTCGCTACTGGTCATATGCTATGGTTGGCGATTGAAGCAGAAGCTATTTTAGCTGAACAAGGTATTTCTGCTGAAATCATTAACATCCATACGATTAAGCCATTGGATGATGAGGCTGTGTTGAAATCTGTTGAAAAAACAGGTTGTGCCGTTTCTGCAGAAGAACATCAAATAGCAGGTGGCTTGGGAGAAAGCATTGCTTCTCTCCTAGCGAGAAACACACCTAAGCCGTTAGAAATCGTTGGCGTTAACGATTCGTTTGGTGAAAGTGGCAAACCAGTCGAGCTTCTGGCTAAATATGGATTGAGTGTAGAGAGCATTGTGGAATCAGCTAAAAAAGCAATCGCAAGAAAGAACGCTTAAGACAAACAATAACAAAATCATGGAGCTGCCTGAATTGTATTAAATTTAGGCAGCTTTTTTATTTTATGAATAACAGACAACTCTTCCTCAAACACCTAGGACAAACATCAGAATTTCCATTGGCTCTTGAAATTGAAAGAGCCGAAGGGGTCTACATGTACGACAAAGATGAAAAGGCCTATTTGGACCTTATTTCCGGTATTGGAGTCAGCTCTGTAGGACATAGGCACCCGAAGGTAATAGAAGCTATAAAAACCCAAATAGACAAGCATTTGCATGTGATGGTGTATGGAGAGTTTGTCACTGCACCACAAGTTCAATTGGCGCATGCCATTACTCAAACGCTACCCGAACACCTGGATAATGTATTTCTAGTGAACTCAGGCAGTGAAGCCACCGAAGGTGCCTTGAAGCTGGCTAAGCGACATACGGGAAGGAAAAAGATTATTTCGTTTGTAGATGCTTATCACGGTTCTACTTCAGGCGCACTCTCCATAGCTGGAGATGAAAAACTCAAGGCCCCTTTTAGGCCATTACTTCCAGACATCCATCAAATCCGATTTGGTGAGATACAAGATCTGGGCCAAATTGATCAAGAAACTGCCGCAGTTATTATCGAAACCGTACAAGGAGAAGCTGGCGTTCGATTTGCAGACAGCACCTATTTTGAGGCCTTACGAGCAAAATGTACAGAGACTGGTACACTTTTGATTATGGATGAAATTCAATGCGGATTCGGGCGAACAGGCAAATTCTGGGCTTTCGAACATTACGGCGTTTTCCCTGATATTTTGCTTTGTGCCAAAGGTATGGGAGGTGGTATGCCTATCGGTGCATTTATATCCTCCAAAGCCATCATGCACGATTTAACCCACGACCCAATCCTTGGCCATATTTCTACATTTGGAGGTCATCCTGTAAGTTCCGCTGCTGCGTTGGCAACAGTCAAAGTGTTGCAAGAAGGAAATTTGATTGAATCAGTGACTGAAAAAGCAGCGTTATTTTTATCATTACTCAAGCACGATAAAATCAAAGAGGTAAGAAATGTGGGATTGATGATGGCTGTGGAATTTGAATCTTTTGAATACCTGGATCAAATCATTCATCAATTGCTGGATGAGGGAATACTCACTGACTGGTTCTTATTTTGTGATAATTCTATGCGTATCGCTCCTCCACTCACGATCACATCAGAGGAAATAAAAATGGCTTGCAATAAAATATTGCAAGCCATTGATAAAGTGAGTTGATCGGATACTTTACAGCATCGATTTCAACTTCATTTCAATGTCTTTACCATCGATAGTAACAGTAAGTTTTTTTCCATCCTGAGCGAATATTTCTCTTAGCTTGGCCAAGCCCAATTCTGAAGCATCCTGACCATCCACTGCCTCAATAGTGGAATCAACCTTTACTCCTGCTTCGGAAGCCGGACTATCGTCAAATACTTTGTGTACCAAAACCTGAGACTTATTTCTACTTAACTGGAGCTCCATACCCGATGCATTCACAGGAAATGCTTCATCATAAGATTTGGCTTTTTCCCAGTACATCTTTTTGTCTTTGTAGTTATATACGATATTGAATTTACTCAACAAAGTTCCTCCAATAATGCCAGAAACTTTTTTATGATTTTGAATACCATGCTTAGCGTGACTAAGCCCTACTGGCATGTCATCAAAAGAGAACCCTTCAAACTCAAACTTCTGTACCCTTCCTCGATGGTGTTCGTACTCCTTATCACCAAGGCCTGCCACTAAATAGATATAGCTGTCGCCAATCTTTGATGCCATCCCATTGGATTCTACAAAAGGTGTATTAAAATCAACTGTAGCCTTAGCTCCTGTATCTACGAAAAATTCCCCTTTCACTTTTTCACCATTGCTCAGCGTAACCTGACCCGAGATATGTGGAATGAATGAAGTCAAGTTGATGCTCATCATCTTACCTGTACCGTTGTACTTGTAAGTAGAAGGATCATAGAGGTCAATCATTTTGGTATCAAAATTCATGGACACCACATAGTTGTTAAGGATGTCATATCCAATAATACCATCGATATCTCTTCCTATGCTTATCTCCAAATGATTTAATGAAGTCTCATACACCTTGATATTGTGAACTGGCGCACCACCTACTGTTAGTTCATTGTGCTTAACCAACTTACCGCTAATAGTACCTTCGGCACTTGTGGTAGTAGCATTAGAACCAGCTTTCATACCTAGCTCAATGGCTCTGTCAATATTGAGAACTGTCAAGCCATCTCCAGTGTCAAAAATAAAATCTAATTCTTCTGAATTATTGACCTTAACCTTAATGAACGAATGAGAGCCATATTGTTCAAAAGGAAAACTTGCTACAGGCTTTTGCGCCAACGCTACACCAGCATAGAGTACTGCTGCTATTGCTATTCCTATTTTTCTTTTCATTATTTAATAGTTTTTAGAAGTGATCAAATCAAAATTACCGTGTGCTTAATTCAGGTTGATGATTTAAAAAAAACAGCACCTAATACCTGATTTGTCATAAGTGCATGAAATTAATCTCAAATAGCGGAATATCAAAACACGCCACCTTTTTATTAAGCATAATTTGAGCCTACCAATCAGAGATTATGCCAAAAAAATCAAAAGGTCGCTTCGAAGCGGGTAATATTGCTTGCATTGTCCTTGACTGACAGCGAAAACTGACCTATAATTTCAACTTCTTCATCAGACCAGATATATCCTGACTTGGCATCGAAATTCATAAGTAACCAAGTTCCATTCAAGGTTGCTTTAATCGAATGAATACCAGACATCTTGTCCTCAATTTTGAATTTTACCCGACCTTTTCTTGAAGGTCTCCTTACAATGGTCGGCGGAACAGAATCTGTAGCAATGGTAAAAGGCACCAAATCTCGGGTTTTAAAAACAAGCTCGTCTCCTTCCCACTCCCCTCCTACGAATCCAAGTTGATTCTTACTAGTAATTGAATAGACCCCTGATTTGATCAAATCATATACGCCTTCAGGCTTTAGATAAACAGTTGAGAACTGTCTCAGCGGTGTTGTTCTGTTTTGAAGATTGAAAACTTCAAAACCATTTCTTTCCAACTTTTCGTAACGCAAATATGTCGTATCAAACAACGCATATTTCGGAAAGGATAATCTTAACCCATCACCTTCCCACTTGATTTTTTGTTCGGAGGGAATACTTTCGACCAAAGAAAAACGAAAGGATTTATTACATAGCTCAGCAGAATCCGGCAAGCCCTTTCGAAGATCCCACAAAAAATGATGACTAGTATTTGTATAATACGCCATATCTACCGTTTGTTTTTTGCCCTCTATATAAAAATTAGCATCGCAATAACCTTCTTCACTTTCTATTTCTAGCCAGTGCCTGAACAAATCAAACCCTTCGTTATCGAGTCCATAAGTATGCTTAAGGTCACGACTGCGTTCAAATCCATTCTCATTTATTTTAATATTCACCTGATTGATATTCCCATAGGCATCTTCCAGTCTGATGTCAATCTGATGCTCCATTGGATCATATACCCTTAGCAAGCCAGATTGATCATTGGTATCATAAAAAGACAGTTTATTGCCAGTATCCTTATATAACTTATTAAACCTTCTTCCTCCTTCTCTCGATCGCTTATAGTTCGTATGCACCAAGATATTTCTTTGCGTGCTGAAATTAAGCTGATCAATACGCTGAGTAAAAGCTGGTTTACCATCAAAAAGCATGGTTTGGTATCGGATACCGTTGCGGTTTCTAGCACCGTCAAATTTATCGTAGGCATAAATTTCAATTCCAATCTTTCCAAACAAAGAGATTCCTTCTTCTATTCTTGCGTTTCCGTTTTCATCCGTGATTACATCAAACTCAATTCTTCCCCACATGCCATTGACTCTGGCGTGTTCGTCCATAGTCACAAAGGCAACAGAAGCTAGCACGGGTGGAGTCTTATCAACAATTTCGTCAAAACCGTACTCCAGTGGGTCAAGTGCTCGATGTCTCAAATTTCGAACTTCAAAATGAAGGTGAGGGCCAGAAGAAGATCCTGAGTTACCTGACAAGGCAATGACTTCCCCTTTCTTGAAGGTAAACTGATTTTTGTCTGGATAGAGATCAATTGAAAAAGACTCGTCCTCATACTGCTGTTTCCTAACGTAGGCCGCAATATCCTGATTGAATGACTTGAGGTGTGCATAAACGGTGACTGTTCCATTTTCAGGGTGAACCAGATATAGTGCGTTACCATAACCACCTAACGCCACTCTAATTCTTTGAATGTATCCATCTGCTGCTGCGTAAATGGGTAAACCAGTTATCCCACTTGTTTTGATATCCAAGCCTGAATGGAAATGAGAAGACCGTAACTCTGCCATCGTTCCTGCCAAATAGTTTTCTTGTTTAGGACGAACTGGAAACATAAAGTCCCCTCTCTTCGGCACCACTTGAGCTAATGTCTGAAAACCAATAAAGACAAGGACAAAAAGGACTCTATTTGATTTCAAAATCCATCATTTTTTTATCCTCAATAAATGCTTCTAACCTTTGTCCTATCTGAACTGGACCAACTCCTTCAGGGGTGCCGGTAAATATAATATCTCCCTTCTTCAACATGAAAAACTTGGAGACATAGGATATGATGTAATCAATATTAAAGAGCATCATTGAGGTGTTTCCAACCTGCACATCTTCACCATCTTTCTTTAAACTAAAATTAAGGTTGGAAAGATCATAATCAGTTTTAGGTACGAACTCTGAGATTGGGGCAGATCCGTTAAAACCTTTGGCCAAATCCCATGGAAGTCCTTTGGCTTTAGCCTTAGACTGTAGGTCTCTGGCTGTAAAATCCACTCCTATACCAATCTCCTCATAATACTTATGAGCAAACCGTTGATCAATATTCTTACCAACTTTACAGATTTTCACCAAAATCTCAACCTCATGATGAATGTCTTTTGAAAAGTCTGGATAATAAAAGGCTGCGTTTTTCTTTAAAATAGCAGTTTCGGGTTTGCCAAAAACCACTGGTTCATCCGGTCGCTCATTATTCAGCTCTTCTATATGCTTAGCATAGTTTCTTCCAATCGCCAGGATTTTCATGTGTTTGTTGCTTTATCTAGACTTGAAACTCAATTAAACGGTGAAGATAATTTATTGCAAAGCATAAACTAAGTGCATCATAAAAAAAATCCCCGGGGGTTCCGGGGATTTTTTCTCTATTTCTTTGGAGGGTACTTTTTCATAAGCTTCCGTATTTTCTTCGGAATGGTTTTCTCTCGTTTTTTTGGATTCTCAGTCACAGTAGATGTAATAACGCCCTGCCAGATTAATTGCTTCTCAGTAGTATCGTACATATCTACCACCAATGTACCTTCGTTATAGTCACTTTCTGTATAGGTGGTGGTAGCACTTCCCATGCCCATACCACCATAACCCCAGCCCCATCGGCCGCCATAGCCCATGCCGCCATTAAAATCAGTGTATGCGGTCGTACTTGTTTTTTGGTTGACAACAACGAAGAGCGTAATAATGGCATCACCATCAGACTCTACAACTTCCATCCCCTTATTGGAAAACTCCGATCTTAAGGCATCTAGAATTCTTTTCTTATCAAATTCATTTAGGATCTTATCACTGTTTTCTTGCCATCCCGCGAATGTATACGTCTTATACTTCGAAAAGTCTGCTTCTTTATCGTAGTCACTTTTCACTTGTCCTATAGACGTCTGAGCTAAAAACAACATGATCATTAAAGCTCCAAAGGATATAGTCTTCTTCATAGTTAATTAGATTAGATAAATAATATTAATAATTTAATTCAATGATGATTTAGATAGTTAAGTTAAAATAATTTCCCCACTCCCAAGCCAATCACCCACGAGTTGTATGCATCAATTTTAAAATCCGACATTAGACTTGCACTTAGCTCCCATTCATTGGGTAATTCCCAGCCGTAGTCAAAGCCAATACGAACTAATTTTAGGTTTTCTTCTTTTGCATATTCTATTCCTCCTCCAGCCATCAAAGTAAGATGTTTACCAAACTTTCTTGAACCCACTAGAACTGCCGAAAATGGTCGTGTTCGTTCGAAGACAATCTTTTCATTTCCTTCATATTCGAAACTCTCCACAACTAAATCGGTATGTATTCCCAAGCCCCACTTTTCATTGAACCTAAAGTCATAATCTAGTCCCCAACTGGGTAAGACAGTCCATACCTTTTCTCGTAATATGTTTACACCTGCAGGAACATAAGCATGTCCAATGATCAAAGAGAGTTTATGGTTTTTAAATTCTCCTCTTTCCGCCTCCTGCGCGTAAATACTTTGTGAAAAAATTGTAGCCAGAATAATTAAAAGAATCTTAATCAACCTCATATCTTACATTTTAATGTTTACGGATTAATCCAACTTGCTAAGGATGGCTTATGTGTTCGATGGACTTCTCGCAAATAGCTTTTCCTTGCATATACCCATTCGCTAATGCTACAAGTAAAATCTTCTTTGTCATTTTCTAAGTCTAAAACCTCCTTTTTCAACCGAATCGTGCCATATAAATTCACCCATGCGGTTAGGCTAGTATGATGTCCCTCTAGTTGAGCCAGCCAACTATATAGACTATTGAGCATCATTTTTCGATCATTTCGCCTAACGGCTTTCTTGACTTCATGGAAATAAAAGGCTTCAGAATGAAGGTAAGCTTTGCGTTTTAACTGGATATAGAGAACTGTCCTTTTTATCAACAAAGTCATAAAATAAGCAACTACAAGCACCCCAATTCCATATTTCACCAACTCCTGCCAGGTCAGGCCCAACATTCCAAAAGGCTGATCATCTTTTGTCAACATTTCTTCGTGCTTTTTATCTACCAGCAACGAGTCCCGGACACTTGAAAGCATTCCTAAGTCTGGATTGGAAGCCACCAAGACAGTAACTTCTTCTAAGGTCTTTTTATATAGTTTTTTATGATAAGGATGATACCAGGTGAAAACTATTTCGGGTAAAGTAACCTTTCCTTCTTTTTCAAACAAATAGCGCATGGTTTCAGTTCGAGAAGCGCTAATGGCTGTTTTGGTTTTGAAATTTTCAACTTGACTCCGGGTAGGGTATAGACTCACTCCTCTTACGGTATCCCAATTTATTGGCGGGATGAGTTCGGCAACAGTTCCATAAGCCGTCCTTGTGATTTTTCTTTCTAGCACATCTCCTACCTTGACTTGCTTACTTGATCTATTCCACCGATCAGCTACTTTTAAGCCATTGGCGACAAGCCAATCAGACTTACTAAATCCTGAAGGAACAGGTCTTACTTTAATCAAGCGTTCTTTGGTCTTCAATTTTTTCAGGACACCCACGTAGTCCCCATCAGGTGGAGTTTCTAGTTCAAGTGTAAGCGATGGAAAAACCACATCCTTTTTCTCAAAAGGAAAAACATGATAAATCAATTGAACGCCTGCATAGTTTTGTCCCTTGTCTACAAAAGAAGTGCTTACAGGCCTGAAATAGGTAGTAAACGCGCCGTTCACTTTGACGTTTCCCGGGTCTATTCCGCTGGTAAACCAAGTTGAGGTGTAGACTGTAATGGTAACTTCTACAGGCTGATTGACATAGGTCACAGATCTATTGAGTTTGACTTGGCTCCACAGTTTTTGAGCATCAGCAGTACTAACCAAGAGAACCATCATGACCATAAACAAAAAACCGTATTTTATCTTACCACTTGTCAGCATCAGGGTTGGGTTTAATTTGTTTTTTCCTTACTTGATATTCAAATTTTCTTTTTAGAAACAAAGTGGGGTCATCATCTACTTTACGCATAAGCACTTTGCTTTGATCACTACGTGGAGCATCTGTACCCAAATCGTCTGGCACTTGATCTAACTCTTTTCCTTTCCGCATGTCGGTGGATACGGTTTCTTCCTTGCGCTTTTTATCCATGTCTTCCTTTGTGGCTTCCTGGCCTCCACCACCAAGGTCTTCCATATCCTTGTTTTGCTCATTTTCAGCAGAACCAGACTCTGACGCTTCTTGAGCTTCCTTTGGATCTATTTCGTTTACTCCTCCGATCAATTGTTTTACCAAGTTTTGATTCTCTGCGGCCGCCGCATTGGTAGGGTCCATTTCTACGGCTTGGGCAAAAGCCAATTGCGCGGCTAGTGTATCACCATTGTTAAAGTATGCCAATCCCAAATTATAAACACCCATGGCAGTCGTATCTTCATTGAATGCTTTGATGGCGGACTCAAAATCTCCGGCCTTATAATAAGCCACACCCTTCCTTAATGGATCTTGGTATTTTTCAGCTGCTTCTTTGAAGTCACCTTTCGTGCTCCATTGCTGTCCCTGATAATCTGGTGTATACCATAGGTCATCAAAATCATTGATCTGGCCACAAGAAGAAAGCCATACTATTGGCAACAGATAGATGACCCATCCCTTTCTAAACCAGAATAGGGATAAGAAGGCCATAGGAAAAACCAACAGAAGACCAGCATCCCGCCAGTCTTCTTCTTTTTCTTCTGGTTCCTCAGTAAACTTTAGATTAGCCGCTATTTTTTCACTAATCGCCTCCACGTCGCTATCATCCAAGGTTAGCGCATGTACCGTTACTCCGTCAATAGCGCTCAAATAGTCCAGTGCTTCTTGGTTCAAGGCAGAATATACTGGATTGCCTTTGTCGTCCATCATAGGGTTGTTGCCCCATCGATTGGGCACCTCTCCCCCTGCCAATGTATTCATAGGCACGATCTCCACCTTGTGTTCAGATTGTGAAAAAAATTTGCTGATTAGTTCAAAATGAGAACGCTCAAAATCATCTGAAAAAAGAATCAACGTACCCGGTGCGTCGGTCACAGACATAACAGAGTCAGACCATGCGATACCTACAGCAAGGTCAGAACCGGGGAATGGCATGACTGATGGTTTTAAGCCCTCCACATGGTTATTTATTATTTCATAATCTCGTGTTAACGGCACAATCGTGTGAGCAGATCCCGAATACCCAACCAAAGCTGCTCTGGCTTGCGGGTTCTTACCCAAGAGGTCTTTGATTTTAAATTTGGCTCTTTCCAAACGATTAGGCTGTAGATCATCTACCAACATGCTTTGCGACAAGTCCAATAATATCACCATAGGTGTTTCCAGGTCCCTGCCAGCCACTTCTACTCTCTTCCACGTAGGTCCAACCAATGCCAACAGACCAAACGAAAAGACCAGAAGTAAAACAAGATTCATCCAGAATCTGACCATATGATTACCTTTTTGAATCACATAAGGCCTTAAATGCGGTGCGATGACATTCCGCCACTTTACTTCCTGTTTTAGGTTTAATAACCCCACAACTACAAAACATATAACTGGCACAAATCCCCATAAAAATACAGGTCTCAAAAAATGGAATTGTTCCCAATCTAATGGTAGCCAATCACTCATTGTAAACCTCCTTTCTGTTACTTATGCTCTCCAAAAGGTTTACAATCATGAGCAAAAATGTAAGCACCATCATGAGCGCTAATGCAGCTCCTAGCGGGTAAGGATAAAGTAGAGTGATAGGCTTATTCTTTTCTTCCTCATACTCCATGGGCTCTAGTTTATCCAACTCAGCATAGATTTCTTGTAACCGTTTATTGTCTTTTGCCAAAAAGTACTGACCACCTGTTAATTCTGCAATTTCCTTAAGGGTATTTTCATCTAAGTCAGACCCTCGGTTGCCAGGTGTACCAATCCCGATGGTATAAATCATGACAGAATCTTCGCGAGCCATGTCAGCAGCGTCGAGTGGCAAAATATCGGTACCGGCATCAATTCCATCTGTGAGCAGTAACATGACTTTCGTCTTGATAGTGTCCTTTTCAAACATACCAACTCCTTTGGTAATGGCTTTTCCGATATGTGTCATTTGTCCTGCCATGCCAACATCTGCTTCATCTAGCATTTGATTGACTGTTTCTAATTCGGGAGTAAAAGGAGCCTGGATATAGGCACTTGACCCAAAAAAAATCAGACCCATTCGGTCTCCCTCCCGTTTCTTTATGAACTCACGCATCACGGATTTAACAGCTTCCCACCGCCTTACTTTTTTTCCATCAATTTCCCAATCTTCTTGCGCCATACTGAACGATATATCAGCAGCTATCAGAAAATTACGCGAGGTTTTTACTTTCATTTCAGGCTTACCTACCAACTGTGGATTTGTTAAAGCTGCGACTATCAATATCCAAATTGCAACTAGGACAAGTGATCTAAAAAAGCCTCTCTTCTTTATGAAAGACGACTTTCTGGTTTTCTGATTAGTATATGCAACAGCTCGGTCGTAATTCGGCAATTGGAGCGAAGCACTTCGCATCCGTAATGGAGGAAAAAGCCAATAGATCAAGAGTGGCAATGGGAGTAGAAATAAGGCCCATGGAAACGCTATTTCAAAATTGCTAGGCATGGTTTTTTATCCATTTTTTCGCATTAGTTACTAATTCGACCCTGATGGATTCATCAAGCACTATCTTTTCATATAGCATTTTATTGACCTCATCACTCCACTTCAAAAACTCCACATCGGCAGCTGAATACTCTAAAAACGACAACCAATCTTTTCCAGTCAAGTCTGCAACCCCTCTCCTTCCAAAACGATAAATAGCCACTTGTTTTAGTACGACCCAGATAGTGTTAATGTCGTTATCTGAATTCTTGATTTTAGCCAGTGCTTCTCTTCTGTATTTGTTTTTAACGAACTGCCTTAT
This sequence comes from Reichenbachiella sp., assembly GCF_965233835.1. Taxonomy (GTDB): domain Bacteria; phylum Bacteroidota; class Bacteroidia; order Cytophagales; family Cyclobacteriaceae; genus Reichenbachiella. Next base: position 2,473,891 of record NZ_OZ247585.1, on the reverse strand, counting down.
AGAACTAAACATCCATACACCGATCGCTAGAAAAACCAATCCTGCCAAAATACTCCACCCAATAGTTTCAAAGGTGAATTCTACTGGAGGCGGCTCGTATAGTCCTTCAAGTTTGAAATCTGCTGCCTTGAGTTGCGTGGTATCAGCCTTTTGTGAGATTAGAAAATCCATTTTCAAACTTGTTCCAAAACTTTTTTCAGTTGCTGATCTATGGACTGCACCGTATCGAACTGCAAAACAGGTATGCGATGCATTTTCATTTGCAACTTGAAACTGTCTAAATCCGAATCAAACGCTTCCGAAAAATGCTTTCTAAGTTTAGCATTTGCACCATCGATAGCAATTTGTGTTGCTGTATCGCCGGCTACAAACTTCGTAGCAGGAATATCACGCTCCATCGGATCAGTCACTTGTATGAACACCACATCATTATGATGCTTCATTCGAGAGGCGAACTGAATTACCTCCGGAGAATACCTGTGAAAATCGCTAATAACGACCACCAAATAATCATGTGTTACAAGGTTTTGTACTTTTGTTAAAGTCGCTTTCAACACATCATCAAAATTGGTCGGTTTACCTTCGATCAATTCTTGATTTCTCGAAACAACTTTCTCTAAAAACCTCAGAATATTCCTTCTGTCTCTTTTGGGTTTTAGGACATCAATTTCCTCGTCAGCGATTACAACTCCACCCACTCGGTCTCCTTGCTTCAGTACCTTGAATGCTGCAATGGCCGCTAGCTCCGCAGCTACGACAGACTTGGTTCGCTGACTTGAGCCAAAAAACATCGACCTGGATTGATCTACGACTACCAAGGCTGGCTTTTCCTTTTCTTCACTGAACACTCTGGTATGTGTAACTTTTGTTCGAGCTGTTACTTTCCAATCGATGTTACGGATATCATCACCTTGAACATAGTTTCTTACCTCTTCAAAATCCAATCCTCTACCCCTAAGCTTTGATGCATGTTTACCTCCTAGCACACTTTTTACCTTCTTTTTTGATGATTGAAAGCGAATGCTGTGCGCAAATCGCTCCATTTCCAGAAGTTCTTTCAGGGAAGTGAAAATATCTTTCGGGTATTTGTCCTGATCTGCCATCAATCAACCAATCACAGCCACTTGCTTCAAAATCTCATCAAGCACTTGATCTGCATCCACACCATCTGCATTGGCCTCATAGCTCAAAATCAATCGGTGTCTTAAACAATCATGCATCACTGCGCGCACATCATCGGGCGTTACAGTATCACGGCCCGACATCCAAGCATGAGTTCTACTTGACCTATCCAAAGCGATGGTCCCCCGAGGACTCGCACCAAAATCTATCCATTGATTTAGTTCTTCTGAATATTTTTCAGGATATCTGGTAGCAGACACCAAGTCTACAATGTAGCGTTCCATATTCTCGGAAATCTTAATATCGGCAATCTCTTTCCTTGCCGCAAGGATAACTTCTGGAGATATCTTATCCTTCTTTTCATTCGCCGCATTCATTTGCTCTGAACGGTTCAGCCTTAAAATTTCTAATTCCGAAGCATCGTCTGGATAGCTAATGATAACGTGCATCAGAAATCTGTCCATCTGAGCTTCAGGAAGTGGATAAGTTCCCTCCTGTTCTACTGGATTTTGTGTGGCCATGACCATAAACAGGGGTTCCATCTGATAAGTTTTCCCAGCCACGGAAACTTGTCGCTCTTCCATGGCTTCGAGCAATGCTGACTGCACCTTCGCTGGTGACCTATTTATTTCATCTGCTAAAATCAGGTTGCTAAAGATCGGACCCTGCTGAAAAATAAATTTCTCTTCCAATTCAGGCTGATAAATTTCAGTACCCGTAATGTCTGAAGGCAACAAATCCGGAGTAAACTGAATTCGACTTAATCCACAATCCAATTCTTTGGACAAGGTCTTAATGGCTCTTGTTTTGGCCAATCCTGGCAATCCTTCTAGGAGCATATTTCCATCCGCCAATAACACCAGTATTATTCGGTCTATTAACTGATCTTGGCCTATGATGGAAGCCGACATCCGAGACTTTAATTCTTGTATAGATTCTAATGCAGACATGCTTTTTCTATTTTTCTAACTCAAAGGGATACACCACTTTCCAGTCTTTTTTCATATCAGCTATGGTCCAGCCAGATGCAGCAGCGACTGCAAATCCTTCCTTCAATCTGCCAATATGAGACAAACTATCATATGCCCATTCTCGCTCGGCATCGGTGTGGCGAACAAACATCATGAATGAGTTTTCATTGGTAGAAGTCCATTCCAACATTTGTAGGTCTCCATCAGAATTGCCAAATGCAGCAATGGGTTTCTTCCCAATAAAATTATAAATACCAACAGGCTTTCCTGATTTATCATCAAGAAAAGCTAATTCTGGATATCTATTAATCACTTTGTTCTCCTTGTCGTATTCCACTTTCATCATGCTCCCCATCACTTGCTCTGCTGGAATACCATATAGCTGATTAGTTACAGGTCTCATAAAACCGATTCCTCCACCAGAAACAATGAACGTTTTGAAATCATTTGCTCTGAGGTACTCTAATACTTCAAGCATAGGTTGGTAAATCAAATCAGTGTACGGTCTACCAAATCTTGGATGTTTGGCTGCCTTCATCCAGGCAGTAACGTTGACTTCAAATTTATTTGTTGTCATTCCTCCATGAGAAGCCATTATAATTTGAATAAGCGCGTGCTCGCCCTGCTGCATCACTGAAGCTAGATCATTGTTGAGCACAGATTTGAAAGGTTCGGTTTCATTCCACTCTGGATGATCGGGAGCCATTTTCTTTATTTGATCCAAAGCAAAAGCCAATTGAAAATACATGGGTTGCTCTGACCATAAGGTACCGTCGTTGTCGAATACAGCAATTCTATCTTGGATGGCAACGAAAGAGGCGCTGGTAGAATCCGTTACACTTTGTACAAAGTTCAAAATAGCCGATTTGCTTGCTCCTTCGTTCCATGAAGGCAATGGGGTTTGATTTACTTCAGATACTTTATCGTTTTCGGGGCCACAGCTCCCCATGCACAATAAACCAAAAAATATGATGTATATATTTTTCATAATTAATAGGAAAAACAAAGCCGAATAGATGCTATTCGGCTTTGTAAGAATTAATAATATGTATTAGTTATTTGAAGGGGTACTTAGTTTATCCATCACTTTATCCAAGCTAAAACTAGCCGCTTTCATTCTTGGCGGATACTCCTTAAAAGTCATTAGAAAATCACCTACAATTTTTTGCGCAGGTACTAGAAGAAAAGCATGATCTAATAACCAGTCATAGTACGTGTTTGACGTGATAGAAGCAAATTCATAAGGATCTCTTCTTAAATTGTAAATCATCGGTAACCTTAATGGAATAAATGGTTCGGCCCAAACTTGCAGAGTTCCAGGTGAGCGTTGTTCCATGAAAATTAGTTTCCAATCATCATATCTTAATGCCGTCAGATCACCATCGTCTGAAAAGTAGAATAATTCCTTTCTAGGTCCTTTGTCTACTTCACCTTTGAAATAAGGCATGAAACTATAACCATCTAGATGTACCTTAAAATTTCTACCATTGGCAGAGTATCCTTTCAATAATTTTTTAGGCACATCTCCCTGTCCGGCTGCCTCCAAAAATGTAGGCATCCAATCCATACCTGACATGATTTCATTACATATAGAACCAGGCTTTACGGTACCAGGCCATCTAACCATAGCAGGCACTCTCCATCCTCCTTCCCAGTTGGTGTTTTTTTCTCCTCGAAAAGGATTGATACCAGCATCGGGCCAAGTGTTTTTATGAGGACCGTTATCCGTTGAATACATCACAATGGTATTATCTGCAATTTTCAATTCATCCAACAGGTCCAAAAATTTCCCAATATGCATGTCATGCTCTACCATACCATCACCGTATTCGTTCTGGCCAGAAACGCCTCTCAACTCGGCCTTCACATGCGTTCTAAAATGCATACGCGTACCATTCCACCAAACAAAAAATGGTGTATTCGCCTTCACCGCATTTCTAATAAACTTCATTGCTGCTTCTGATGATTCGTCATCGATGGTTTCCATACGTTTCTTAGTCAAAGGTCCCGTATCCTCAATTTTCCCATCAGCAGTAGAGTGAATTACTCCTCTTGGGCCAAAATTCTTTCTGAAATCTGGGTACTCTTTTGGATCCGGATAATCTGGCAACTCAGGCTCCTCTTCAGCATTCAAATGGTATAGATTCCCATAGAATTCATCAAAGCCATGATTGGTAGGAAGGTGCTCATCTCTATCTCCCAAGTGATTTTTTCCAAATTGGCCCGTGGCGTAGCCCTGAGGTTTTAATAGTTCGGCAATCGTAGGATCCTTTTCTGATATCCCTTCTGCCGCACCTGGCATACCTACTTTACTTAATCCGGTTCTGAAAACACTTTGACCAAGGATGAATGAGGAACGACCGGCTGTACAGCTTTGCTCTGCATAATAGTCCGTGAAAATCATCCCCTCTTTGGCAATTCTATCAATGTTTGGGGTTCGGTACCCTGTGATTCCCATCGAATAGGCACTCACATTTGACTGTCCAATATCATCTCCCCAAAGCACAAGGATATTGGGTTTCTTATTTTTCTGACCTTCTGCCAATGGCACGCAGAGCGTAAACAAGGCTATCAAAAGTAGTATTGATTTATTTTTCATAGGATAAATATTAGTTGATAAAATTTAATGTCTTGATTTGACCCCTGATCTATGGGTTGAGAAATTGTAGATTGATGCCCGTGAAAAGTTGAATTTGTGGCTGAGTGCCTTCATGAAGCATTGAGTATTGCGGCTCAATGAAGCAATTGAATACGGTATTTCCTACTTTAATTACTTTTCCAATTCCTAACCCAATTGGAACAACATAGGATTCATTTTCTATATCAAAATACCATATGGGTGCCCCTCTTAGATAAGTTCCTTTCCCTAGTTGCCAGAAATAAAAAGGCTGAATTGCTGCATTGTTGGTGTCAGCTCGATCTGCATCACCACCTATAGAAGTTTGCCAGGTCACCAGTCCTCCAAGCTGAAATTGCGGGGCTTTGACAACAAAGGCTACAAATGCCAATCCGGCTTGCCACTTGCCAGTACCCAAAGCATCAGCTGAGGCGGTAGGAGCCGAAATCATCGGCCCAATGCCCACTGTAGCATTGGCTTTTGATATAAAATTGTATGAAACAAAAGCATTAATATCTCCAAGGCCATTTTCAGAATTGACCACACCACTAGGGTCAGGAATGGCTACGGTGCTTAGTGGCACAGATGCTCGAAGCAATAATTTTCCCGAACTAAACGGTTTGGCAAAACGAATCCAGGAAGTATTGAGGTAAGCATCATTCTGTGCGTCACTCAACTTAGGCATATAATAATTATGAAAGTTAAGGGCCGTCATATTGGCCAGGGGATTATTCGCTTGGGCAGCCCCACCTGCTGCTTCCTCTTTATCTTGGGCCAAGGCCAAGGAGGAAATTGACAAGAGACATATAAGAGAAATAAATCTCAAACAATAAGTCATTTTAGCGTTTAGGTTTGTTCTATGAACTAGCCTATTGACAAGTCCACTCGTCAAACAAATTAATAAATTGTTCAACAAGTAAAAAACATGAACCTAAAAATCTAGTGATTTGACTAAAATGATAACACTATCGTAACGATGCTTTTTCCAAATCTAGTTTTTCGCGCTAATAACACACCTAAATCCCAAGTGCTCCTGACCTGAATCTATAGCCGTTGCCATTCTGGCACTGGGCCGGTAGTTGCTGCAATACTGATCACTGCAAAGAAAGGAGCCACCTTTGATTACTCTTTTGGGAACCTGTGGTTCCATAGGGTCATAACTAGACGCTGGCCCAGTTGGGTTTTTGCATACCGTTATTGCCTTATTTTTGTTTTTTAAATGACTATCTGGTCTATACCAGTCACTAGTCCATTCCCATACATTGCCTATCATGTCATACAATCCGTAGGCGTTTGGTGGATAACTTTTCACAGGTGCTGTTTTCCCGAAACCATCCTGCATAGAATTGTCTCCTGGGAAAGTGCCTTGGAAAAAGTTAGCTAAAAAACGACCTTCAGGTGTCAACTCTTCTCCCCAGGCAAAAGATTGTTGCGAACCACCTCGGCTAGCATATTCCCACTCTGCTTCCGTAGGCAATCTTTTGCCGGCCCATTCGGAAAAGGCTTCAGCATCTTCATGTGCAATATGTACCACTGGGTGATTTTCTTTTCCTTTGATATCGCTACCTGGTCCGTAGGGATGTTTCCAGTCCGTACCAATTTGCCAGGCCCACCACTGAGCTATATCGTAGAGATTTGTGACATTTGGTATTGGTGCGAAAATCAATGAGCCAGGCTGCAACAAAGAATCAGCTGGCTTCTCTATCCCTGTTGGTAATTGCTTTTTGAGCTCTTCCCAGTCCACTGGTCTCTCTGCTACTGTTTTATATCCTGTAGCATCTACAAAATTTTGAAATTGAGCATTTGTCACTTCTGTTATATCCATATAAAATCCAGAAAGCTCAACATTAAACTCAGGCCCTTCTATGGGCGTGGCTTCTTCGCCTTCATTTCCCATCACGAAGGTCCCTCCAGGGATAAAGACCATGTCGATAGGGGTCTCCGCCACTATCTCTTTTTGAAGATTAGTATTCTTTTGGTTGGAATCTTTCGAGGAACAAGCTATTGTTCCTATAGCCAATAGAGCTACTATAAAATTCTTCATTCTGTTCGTAGTTATTATATAAATTTTGATCAATTATTTTGTTCTATCGAAGACTCGTCTACCGTATCAAATTCTTCCTCTTCCTCTGTATCCGTAGTCATTATTCCCACAGCCATCACTATGGCGGTTAATAATATAATTTGAATGATCAATGAATTGTTCACAAATGGAATCTGCTGAGCAGGTGTCACACTCAGAAACAATAGAATAGTGATAAGACCACGTGGTGCCACAAATAAAAGTGGCTTGAACGGAAGCCCTGATATTTTAATTTGAAGACTTCTGACAAGAAAAAACAAAGCCACTATACCAACAGACCACATCAAGGTTTCAAGGTTTAGAATCTCTGATGTCTCCAATAAAAAACCAAAGAGGATAAAAAATAACGCTCGAACCAAAAACGCCAGCTCAATAGTCAAATCTCTGAATTTAACACTTTCGGTTTCCAAAACATCAAGTTTCAATCTATCGATCCATGCAAACCAACGAAGTTGGTTTACGTTGCCAATAAACAATCCGAATATCAATATGAATATCAGTGCCGGTAAGTGATAGATTTTTAAAATCGTATAGATCAATATCACCAACAATATGATAGGAATAAACTTTACGTGGTGATCAATTCTACGAATAAGTAAGGCCAACCCTAAGGTAGCGACAAAAGAGATAATTACAATCGCAACCAATTGAATGCTGAAATGGCCAAATGAAGACGCCCCAATACTATCATAAAGTACAACAAAGTTGAAAAATAACACACCCAGAATATCTGACAAGCTACTTTCATAGATGACAAACTCACGGTCAAACTCTGAAAGATTTGAAACACTTGGCACTGCTATGGCACTGCTTATGATACATAAGGGCACTGTATTGGTCAAACACCTCAAGAAAGAATACTCACCCATCAAAGAAAACACATAAGCCAGTAGCAAGGATAGACTGATCATTGGGACAAGTGCCCCCAAAACAGATTGCTTGATGAGCGGGATTTTGGACTTATTCAAACGCAATTCAAGCGAGCCCTCTAACACTATTAAAATCAATCCAGCTGTAGCTAATACAGGTAGAATGGCTGTTAAATTAGGCACATTAATCTCAAAGTACTCCACTCCTCTTTTAAGAGCCCATCCTAATATCAACAACAATATCACTGAAGGCACCTTGGTTTTTGCCGAAGTAAGATTAAACAAATAGGCCACCAGTAATAAAGTGCAAAATGTAATAATAATTGCAGTGGTCATATACAGCTAGTTTTTCTCTTAACTAATTTTACTTTTTCTATGCCGAATGATGTCATCCATTGATCAGTCATGACGAAGCCGTGTTTCTCATAGAGCTTGATCGCAGGAATATTAACTGCTGCCGTCTCCACTGTACTCCGTTCAGGTTTAAATCTCTCCTCAATAAAGATTAACAATTCACGAGCAAGACCTTGTCTAAAAAAGTCTGGATCAACCACTAAACTACAAACTTCTAAATCAACTTCGTTTATGGACACCTCTGTCGCCGCAGCCAATTTTTCATTGATCAAAACACCATAAAACATAGTGTTACTTTCCTGAAAATCCTCAACTGCCCTTCGAAGAGGTGGAAAATCCGATACAGCCACTAATTCTGCTTCCACCTTGTAAGACTTTTGAAACAACGCCCAAAGAATTGTAGAAGTGCTGATGTCTCTGGGTTCTAACTTCTGAATTTTTCGTACGATCAAGTATTGTTTTTTTAATGCAAAATAGCACAAATTAATTAAGCGAAAATAAAATTTGATATGTACATCAATTGCCAATAGGTCGAACTAAATTAACTTAATAAATTGAATTCAGTTTGAATAAACAGTTAGGCTTTTGACATGGAAAAAATGACTATAGGAAGAGCGGATAAAATAGATCTTCCGGAATTTGCATTGGAGAATATCAAAGCAAAAATTGATACAGGTGCCAACCGTTCTTCTATTCACTGTTCCAAAATTGAACATAGAGACTTTGAAGGGGTAGACAGCATCATTTTCAGCATTCCTCTAGCGAGCAATGGAGAGGAAAATTCTTTCCATAGCTCAGATTTTTTCAAGAAAAAAATTAAAAGTTCGTCTGGGCATGTCGAAGAACGTTATATTATAAAGACAACTGTAGTGCTATTCGGTAAGCGCTTTAAGACATCTTTTTCATTAACCGATCGAACGGACATGAAGTATCCGATACTACTAGGCAGAAAGCTCTTGGCAGGACATTTCATTGTTGATGTTCAAGAAAAAGATTTATCATATAATTTAAAAATCCAATAAAATGAAAATAGCCGTATTATCCAGAAATCCGAATTTGTATTCAACGAAAAGATTGCTGGAAGCGATAGAGCAACGAGGGCATGAAGGGCTAATTATTGACCATTTGAAATGTGATATTATCATTGACGACGAAGGGCCATCCTTATATTACCAAGGAGAAAAACTAAAAGACATTGATGCTGTCATTCCAAGAATTGGAGCCTCAGTGACTTTTTATGGCACAGCAGTCGTCCGTCAATTTGAAATGATGAAAGTCTTTTCGGCTGTCAGTTCGTTGGCCATTACCAGATCTAGAGATAAGCTCAGAAGCCTGCAAATTTTATCCAGATCAGGCGTAAGCATGCCAAAGACTGCATTTACCAATTTTTCTAAAGAAGAAAACAATACGCTTGAGTTAGTCGGAAATGCTCCTGTAGTTATTAAACTCCTAGAAGGCACACAAGGATTAGGGGTTGTTTTGGCAGAGTCTAAGAAAGCCGCCAAGTCTGTTGTTGAAGCTTTCGAAGGTCTCAAGGCCAGGGTAATTTTACAAGAATTCATCGAAGAGTCTGGAGGCGCAGACATTAGGGCTTTCGTTGTCAATGGTGAAGTTGTCGGAGCGATGAAGCGTCAAGGTAAAGAGGGAGAATTTCGTTCCAACCTCCATCGTGGTGGTAGCGCCAATATTATCAAACTAAAACGAGCTGAAAAGTCAGCTGCGCTTAAAGCCGCTGAAGCCATGGGACTCAAAATAGCTGGAGTTGATATGCTACAATCAAAAAGAGGCCCACTCATTCTGGAAGTCAACTCATCGCCTGGGTTAGAAGGCATTGAAAAAGCTACAGGTGTAGATATAGCAGGAAAAATTGTTGAGTATATTGAAATCAATAGTCAGAAGAAAAGAAAAAAAGTAGATGCCTAAAAGATGAGTCTACAGGAAATAAAAATTGCTGGTATAGCCATTGCCCCTGGGGAAGAAAAGCAAATCGATGCGCAAATCGCCAAACTACCGAGTCGTACCTCTATTGATATTCCAATCATCATAAGTCGAGCTAAAAAGCCAGGGCCGACCTTGTTGATAACTGGAGGTATGCATGGCGATGAGATCAATGGTATCGAAATCGTAAGGCGAATTATTTCTAACAAATTTCATAAGCCGCTTATCGGTACTGTTATATGTATTCCCATACTCAACGTTTATGGTTTCATCAATTTCTCCAGGCAAACAGCCGATGGAGGAAAAGACATAAATAGAAGTTTTCCAGGAACACGCCATGGGTCTTTGGCCAGTCAACTGGCGTATAGATTGACACAGGACATTTTACCATTGATAGATTACGGCATAGACTATCATACTGGAGGTGCTCGGATCAATAACTACCCACAGATTAGGGCCCAAATGGATGATGCAAAAAACCTGGAGCTTGCAAAAGCTTTCTCACCAAAATTCATGATCCACTCCCCTTTCAGGGAAAAATCCTTCAGAAAAGAAGCTGCCAAGAAGGATAAATCTATATTAGTGTTTGAAGGCGGGGAGTCTCTAAGATTGAGAAAGCATGCGATCGACGAAGGCGTAAACGGATTCTTGCGAGTCATGAAACATTTGAATATGAGGGAAGAGGCTCCAGTAGCCAATAGCGAACCGCTGTACATAAAAAAATCTTCCTGGATCAGGGCAAAATCAGCCGGCATCTATCACTCCTATTGTCGCACAGGAGAATTTGTAGAGAAGGGTACTGTAATAGGGCTAATCACAGGCCCGTACGGTGAATTCGAACATAAAATGAAAGCACCGAGCTCAGGATATGCCATCGCTATTAATAATGTACCAGTGGTCAATCGTGGAGATGCGTTGATTCATATTGGCTTCGTAGGATAAAAAGAAAGCCGCGCCCTCCGGCACGGCTTAAAACTCAACTTGAAATCAATGCTTATTCTTCTCTGAGAGACTTCACAGGATTTAGTCGGGCAGCCTTCCAGGATTGAAATCCCATAGTTAGCCATGCGATAGCAAATGCTAAAATTCCAATCCCAATGAAGGTCACGGCCTTAATTTCTGTCCTGTAGGCAAAGTCCTCCAACCAATATCCCATGGCGAAATAGGCGGCTGGAACGGCCAATACAAAAGCCACTGCTACGAGTTTGATAAAACTCTTCGATAACATAAAAACTATTCCAGAGATAGAAGCACCCAACGCCTTGCGGATACCTATTTCTTTGGTTTTCTGTTCGGCAGTAAAGGATGCCAAACCAAACAATCCCAGACAAGCTATCAATATTCCGAGTATGGCAAACACCGTAAAAATCTGTCCTATTTTTTGTTCGGCTTCATACATACTATCAAATTTTTGATCCATGAAGCTATAGGTAAAAGGCTGTCCCGGTGAAATATCCGACCACGTTTGCTCTATATCTGAAATGGTTTGCTGAATATTATCAGTATTGACTTTGAATATGGCAAATCCGGTACTTCTACCTAGTGAGAAAATCAACGGAGTTATATTATCTCTTAGCGATTTGTAATGAAAGTCCTCCATTACGCCGATAATTTTTAGTGCTATGACCTCAGGCTCTTCCTGGCTGCCTCCATAGGTGTATATCTTATCTCCGATCGGGTTTTCATAACCGAACATTTTAACGGCAGCCTTATTGATCACAACCGCATTACTGTCAGACAGAAATTCTCGAGAGAAAAATCTACCTTCCGACATTTCAATACCTAAGGTTTCTAAAAAGTCATGATCCACTCGAGCTTTATTGGTAACTAAACTTTGATCTGATTCTCCAGACGGACTTTTGAAAAACAAGTCACTGTTATCATTCCCTCCTACCGGAGTAAAGCTGGCTACCGTCGCATTTTCTACATTAATATTCCTCTTGACCTCGGTCTTGAAAGTTTCCACTTTCTGATCCAATATCCAGGCATCTTCAACCATAAGAATCTGATCCTTATTAAACCCCAGCTTTTTGTTCTGAATAAACGAAAGTTGGTCAAAGACCACGGCCGTCCCAATCATGAGGACAATAGATATACTAAACTGAAAAACTACTAAGAGGCTCCTTAGTGCTCCACTCTTCATTCCTAATTTCACTTTTCCTTTCAGCACCTCTGCTGGCTGAAACCTCGACAAATAGAATGCCGGATAGCTTCCTGCAAATAATCCTACAATTAGCATAATTCCAACCATCAGCAAGACGTACGTACCATTGAAAAGCTGAGCTATCGCGAGTTCTTTAGACGCCAGCTCGTTGAACGATGGCAAGAATACCATGGTCAGTAGATAGGCTATTAGAAATGAGAAAAAGCTTATAACAAGTGCCTCTGCAATAAACTGAGAAACCAATTGATTTTTGAGTGCTCCCATTACCTTTCTTACTCCTACTTCCTTCGCCCTACTCGCTGACCTTGCCGTAGCCAAATTCATGAAATTAATACATGCCAAAAGCAGAATAAAAATGGCTACAGCTGAAAAAATATAGATGTAGCTGATATCGCTATTTGGAGCCAGGTCTCCATCCTTATCCGAATGAAGATGAATCATTTCCATAGGAAACAGCGAAAAACCGACATTATTACCAGCTTCCTTAAATTCTGCGAGAGACTGCCCGAAAAACTTCTGAATTAATGGACCTATATACTTCTCAATCAACTCAGGGAAATTTTTCTCCAGTTGTTCCGAATCAATCCCCTCCTGAAATTTGATATAAGTATTAAAGGCGGTATTAACCCAATTTGTGCTTTTGGCTCTTCCAGGAAAACTAGCTACCGAAAGGATGATATTCTGGCGAAAATGAGAGTTTTTGGGTAAGTCTTCGTACACACCAGTTACTTCATAATCTGTGGTATTATCCAAAACAAGCGTTCTGCCCACGGGGTTGTTATCCCCAAACATTTTCTTAGCAGTCGTCTGATCCATCACCAGTGTATTGGGCCTTACCAATGCAGTTTTGGGATCACCATGAATCATCGGCACACTAAAGAAGGAGAAGAAGTTTGAATCTGCCATAAGTACATGTTCTTCCTTAAAGGTTTTTTCGAAACCCTTTTCCTTTATGAACCAATTGCCAGTAGCCGAAATACGAATGGCGTCCTTAACAATCGGATAGTCATTCAGTAAAGCTTGCGCAGCCGGAGCCCCTACCTTAGCAGAAACATGATCTGAGCCGTTGAGCTTAGCGGCAAAATCCATCCGGTAGATATTAGCCGAACCTTCATGGAATTTATCATAAGACAACTCATCAATCACAAAAAGTGAGATGACCATAAAGCAGGATAAACCAATGGATAGACCGAGTATATTGAGTAAAGAATAAAACTTATGTTTTAATAAGTTTCTAAATGCAATGTTGACAAAGTTTTTGAGCATGACCTTTGAGTTTTGAGTTCATAATACACCCAAGATGCAATTCCCCAAAAAAGGGTTGCATCAGGATTATTATTTCCCATAAGACTACATCACCGACGTTGCAGTTACATCCAAAGCCTAGTTATTTAATTTCAACATATCATCTCCATCACTTCCATTAATAACTGTTAAATCAATAACGTCCATTATTTCGGGAGTCAGGCCCAAATCATATTGACTCAAGTCAAAATATAAAGTTGAAGACAAATAAGCTTCACATGCATCGTTATTACTCTCATGATTTAAAATCACAGTGTACCTGGGCGGGTAAATCATGGTAATAACTTCAGGCCAAATCAATTCAAAGTCGTGTTCTTCACAGCCACCGCTATAAGCCACATCTATCATCAACATCGTACTGTCATTTCTCAATCCGTTGAGTTGAAATGGATCAGAGTTAGAGTGGTCTGTTTGCAACTGAGACCAAGCCTGGTCAAACCTCTGTTGATCTATAGTCAGCTGTTGCGTTGACAAGTTTTGACTAAGAGCCTTTTTTGAAGCCTCATCTTCACAAGACAACAAAACAGGTAACAGCAAGAAGTAAAAAATTGGATGTATTTTCATAATGTATATTTATTGTTTTTATCAAGGACACTTTACCAAACCAATTGGTTGGAATTTTAATGATTACACTATTGAATCTGTTGCCATAAAAGAATTTGTATTAAGGCCCAAAGAAGGACTGACATTTTGTCGCATTTATTCTATCTTTGCGTTCTCAAAAATTAATAACAGGTGAAAGAGATTATTGGCGACATTGATATTTTGGACAACACACAAGAAAGTTGTGAGGTTGTTAATATTACCAAAGATGAGAATAACATTGGTCAGAAGAAGCTTTATATAGAAAGCTACGGATGCCAAATGAACTTCTCTGATAGTGAAATTGTATCATCTATCTTAAAGAAGGAAGGTTACACCACTACCTCCTCGATAGAAGAGGCAGACGTTACATTCCTCAACACCTGTTCTATTCGAGAAAAAGCAGAGACTACGGTCAGAAATCGACTAAGCGAAATCAACCAATACAAAAAGAAAAATCCTGAGCTTGTGATTGGTGTATTGGGCTGTATGGCAGAAAGACTGAAGTCAAAATTGCTGGAAGAAGAAAAGATTGTGGATTTGGTAGTAGGTCCAGACGCTTACAGAGAGCTACCTAACATGCTGGATGAGGTAAGTACGGGACAAAAAGCTGTCAATACTTTCTTGTCCAGAGAAGAGACTTACGACGACATTACTCCTGTTCGATTAAATTCAAATGGCGTAACGGCCTTCATCTCAATCATGAGAGGTTGTGATAATATGTGCTCATTCTGTGTAGTCCCATTTACTCGTGGACGTGAGAGAAGCAGAGATCCATTCTCTGTGGTGAAAGAAGCTCAAGATTTGTTTGATAAAGGTTATAGAGAGGTCACGTTATTGGGTCAAAATGTGGACTCTTATAAATGGTCAGCTGAACAAAACAATAAAGCTCGACTAGAAAAGATTGATAGCGCAGAGATTGTCAATTTCGCCAATCTACTGGAAATGGTGGCTAAAGTAAGTCCAGAGTTGAGGGTTCGATTTGCTACTTCTCATCCAAAAGACATTACGGATGACGTACTCTACACCATGAAAAAACACGACAATCTGTGCAAGTACATTCACTTCCCTGCCCAGAGTGGAAATTCCAGAATACTGGAAAGAATGAATCGTACCTATGATAGAGATTGGTACATCGGAAAGATTGATCGAATCAAGGAAATTTTGGGTGAAGATTGTGCGATATCTAGTGATATGATTTCGGGCTTCTGCGGAGAAACAGAAGAAGAGCATAAAGATACCTTATCATTGATGGAGTATGTAAAATATGACTACTCCTATATGTTCTTTTACTCCGAGCGTCCTGGCACTCTAGCTGAAAAGAAATATGAAGATGATATCCCGATGGATGTTAAAAAACGAAGATTGACTGAAGTCATAAACCTTCAAAGAGAACTTTCCATCGAAAGAAACAAGAGAACTATTGGTAATACCTATAAAGTTTTAATCGAAGGATTCTCTAAAAGATCAGACAAACAATTGCAAGGCAGAACCACCTGTAATCGTGTAGCTGTATTCGATGCAGGCAATCACAAAAAAGGTGAATACGTTAACGTAAGAGTGAATGAGGTAACTACAGGAACGTTATTAGCCTCGGTGGTCGAAAACTAAACCTACTCCAAGTGAAAGAATCGGAAATCCAATCCATTAAGCAACGCTTTGGTATCATTGGCAATTCGCAATTGCTAAACCAAGCTATTAATGTAGCTGCTCAAGTCGCACCCACCGACATGAGTGTATTAATAACTGGTGAAAGTGGTAGTGGTAAAGAGTCGTTTTCAAAAATCATTCATTCACTCAGCAAGAGAAAGCATGGTCAGTTCATCGCTGTCAACTGCGGAGCTATTCCAGAGGGAACCATCGATTCTGAATTGTTTGGTCATGAAAAAGGGTCTTTTACCGGAGCACACGAAGCCAGAAAAGGTTACTTTGAAGTGACCGATGGTGGTACCATTTTCCTGGATGAAATTGGCGAAATGCCGATGAGCACTCAAGCTAGATTACTTCGTGTACTTGAAAATGGAGAGTTTATAAAAGTAGGCTCCTCAAAGGTTCAAAAAACTAATGTACGCGTTTTAGCAGCAACAAATGTCAATCTGATTACCGCTGTAGAAAACAACAAATTCAGAGAGGACTTATATTATAGATTAAATACAGTTCCCATTTACGTGCCTGCCCTTAGAGAGCGAGGTGCAGATATAGAATTACTGTTCAGAAAATTTGCTTATGATTTTGGTGAGCAATACCATGTAGATCCTATCAAACTAACTGAAGGAGCCAAAGAGGCTTTAATGAGATTCCGATTTCCCGGAAATATTCGTCAACTCAAAAATCTCGCTGAGCAGATATCGGTTCTCGAAATGAACAGAACGCTCGACGAAGAAACACTCAAAAAGTACTTACCTCAAAATACAAGTAACCTTCCCGCACTTCTCGATCGAAAAGCTCAAGGGGAAGGTTCAGGTGACGGATTTACTGAACGAGACATTCTATACAAAATCCTGTTTGACATGAAACAGGATATGAATGAGCTTAAAAAACTTGTGCTGCAAAATGCTGGAGACAGCACAGACCGGGCAGAAATCATGAAGGAGCATGGTAAACTGTTTAGTAATATGGAACTGAAAGATGAGCAGTTTGCTGATTTCAGTGAGGACCCTATCAATTCGCCGGTAATTCTCAGTCAGGATGATTACCAAGATTTTGATACTGATAAGGTAGAAGATATCGCCCATGAAACTGAGCAAGATGATTCGCTTTCTATTGAGAAAAAAGAAAAAGAGCTGATAATCAAGGCATTAAGAAAAAACAGAAATAAAAGAAAGTACGCCGCTCAGGATTTAGGCATTTCTGAGCGAACATTGTATAGAAAAATCAAACACTATGAATTGGAAGACTAGTATATTCATCTTCATGTCTTTTGCCCTTATGAATACTTCTTGCGGAGTATATTCATTTACTGGCGCATCCATTTCACCAACGGTTGAAACTATCTCAATTCAAACTTTTTATAACAATTCTCCCTTAGGACCTTCTAACATGAGTCCTCTCTTTACAGAGAAAATAAAGGACTACTATCTAAGAAATACTAGCCTTACACTAGTCGACGGGGAAGGAGACCTACAACTCGAAGGGAGTATCGACAATTACACCTTGACTCCAGTAGCCGTTTCTGCCAATGAAAACCCAGACCAGGTTGACCTCACAAGCTTGACGCGAATAACAATATATGTTTCTGCTACCTACACCAACCTGGAAGACGACCAATTTGATTTCGATCAAACTTTTTCGTTCTTCAAAGACTTTGATCAAAACAGAGAGGATTTATCAGCCAATGAGGAAGAATATGTGAATGAAATCTTCGACCAAATCATTCTTGATATTTTCAACTCTTCTGTTGCCAATTGGTAAATTTTGTTATCTTTATCGCTTACGCATAACTGAGAGCCATCCTTGAATAAGCTAACACTTCTAGAGTTGATGAAAGCCCCTGAAAATATATCAGAGGCAGATTTTGTAGAACTGGAGACCCTGGTTAAAGCAAATCCATTTTTTCAAAATGGCCACAGTATTGTGGCAAGAGCAAGTAGGAGTCTTAAAAAACCTACTGCCGCAAAAAAGATGAGTACTGCGGCCATCTATGCTACCAACAGGAACATATTCAAGCATTATATTCTCGGGCAGATAAAGTTCACTCAAGCTAAACCTACTACTTCCACCCCAGCTAAACCTGCCGCACCTAAAAAAAGTGCCACGCCTTCAACTGCTGGCACGCCAAGAAAGGCACCTACTCACAACACAGAAGAAGAACAAAGTGCACTAGTAAAAGAAATATATGAAAATCTTGAAAAGTGGAAGGCAAGCCGAGAACACTATCTTGATTATGACAAAAAACATCCGGAGGAAATCGTAATTGAAGATCCTCACACCTCCAAAACTGTTGTAGTAGAAACTGAAACACCTAAGGAAGAGGTTCCTACTTCTCCAAAAGAACCAATTAAAACTCCTGAGGCTTCTTCTCCTGAAGTAATAGAACCTGAAGCCAAAGCTGTTGAAGAGGAGACAAAAGTTGATGAGGTAGAAAAGCTAAAAAGTCAGGTAGCAGAAGAGATAGAAGCCGAAGAAGAGACCCTCTCAAAGGCCTTATCGGAGATCACCGAAAAAAGCAAGAAACAAAAGGATACGCCTGAAATTGAAGAAACTATAGAAGAACCCAAGGTTGAAGAAAAACCAAAAGATTCTATCCCTACCATTTCTTCAGATGAGCTAACAGCTATAGTGGATGCAGAATCATCTTCCGAAGAAGCTCCCGGTACAGAAGAGGCTGAAGAATCCGTTGAAGAGATAGAACAATCTATAAAAACAACTCCTCAACCAATTGAGATCAAAGAAACTGAAGTAGTCGAGAAAATTCAAGAACCAGAATCAACTGAAGAAATCGAAGCCAGTGCAGAACCTACGATTGAGTCAGAAACCCAAGAGGTTGAAAGTCAAACAGAAGATGAACCTCAAGTAAATACAGATGAGGAGATCGAACTAGCTGTCAGTATAGACACTTCTTCAGATAAATCCACAGAAGAGACAGAAGAGGAGCTCGATCAAATCGACAAAGAAATTCAAGAGCTCAAATTGACTCCTGGAAGTTCAAAAACTGGCAAGAAATTCAGACTAGGTGTACTGAAAAGAGGCACCAAATTCACCAAGGAAAGAGTAAAGAAGACTGGAACCAAAGCTTCGACAAAGAAAGCACCTACTACAACGAAAGAAGAGACTAAAGTCACACCTAAAAAAACAACTGCAACTGCGAAAAAGGCGGCAACACCTAAGGTTGAGAAAAAATCAACATCAAAAAGTACTGCTTCAAAAACCACAAAAAAAGCTACTGCCTCCAAAACCGAAACTCAAGCGGTAAAAGAGAAAAAAGAAACCGCTGTAAGTAAAAAGGCTTCTACCAAGAAAGCTGCCACGACCAAAAAGGCAACCACTTCTAAAAAGAAAGAAGCTGAAAAGAAAGCTGCTCCTAAAAAGGCTGCTTCTAAAGCAACAACTACGAAAAAGGCAACTGGCGCTAAGACAGAGTCCAAAGCCAAAAAGGAAACCACCAAGAAAGAAACTGCAAAAAAAGCTTCTCCGAAATTTAGGATGTCAGCAACTTTAGGTGCTAAAACGAAGAAAAAAACCACAACGAAGAAGTCTACAAAAAAAGATGACGATTCTTCGTCAGAAAAAAAAAAACCTAAAGAAGTAAGTGGGTCTGGAAAAAAGGCTAAAAAAAGCACAGACAACCAATCCAATATCATCGACTCCTTTATTGAGTTAAACCCTAGCATTCAAGTATCTAAAGACAAACAACGGGAAGATGGCCCCGTCGAGGATCTTGCGGCTCGCTATGACACCTTCCCTGACCACTTGATCACAGAAAATTTGGCAACAATTTTAGTTAGCCAAGGCAAAGTGGAAAAGGCCATTGATATCTATCAAAAATTAATTTTGAAAAATCCTCAAAAAAAGGCTTACTTTGCGTCTCAAATTGAAAAATTAAATAAGAAATAGATGTTTACTACGATTGTTGTATTGATAGTTTTTGTGGCAGTAGCGCTGGTATTGGTTGTTTTGGCACAAAACTCAAAAGGTGGTGGATTGACAAGCCAATTCGGTGGATCAGGCACTTCTCAGTTGATGGGTGTTAAGAAGACTGGTGATCTACTTGAAAAATTAACCTGGGGTTTAGCTATCGCTTTAATTTCATTGACACTTTCTACTAAATTCTTAATCACTCAATCAAGAGCTGGAGAAGAGTTTGCCAGCCCAAACATTGAAAGTGCTCAAGAAAAAACAATCGCGCCAAACTTAGATTTGAATGTTGAGGAAGGTGATACTGAAGGACTTGACGACGCACTTGAAGTAGAAGGTACTGACAACGAAGAGTAATCTCGAATTACTTTAAAAAATATCAAAGTCCTGAACATTGAGTTTAGGACTTTTTTTATATCCAAAAAAACGTAATCCTGTCAGTGACTCCCCTGCTCGCTTCCACTCCTGTCACTTTTCCTGCAAGATTGACCGACTTTTTGGCAGGTCTTTGAGTTGGCATAAGAAATGCTAATAGGCAGGAAGAAATTTCTTTATTATAGAATCAAATAAAATATATAAGAACATGTCAAAAGTAAGCTTTAAACCAAACGAAGATAGAATTTTGGTTGAACCTGCTGCTGCAGAAGAAAAAACCGCTTCTGGTATTATCATCCCTGATACTGCCAAAGAAAAGCCACAAGAAGGTGTAGTTGTAGCTGTTGGTGAAGGTACATCTGACAAACCAGTGACTGTAAAAGTTGGAGACAAAGTGCTTTACGGCAAATACTCTGGCACTGAGTTGTCATTGGACGGTACCGAGTACCTTATCATGCGCAATTCTGATGTATTCGGAACACTATAATTTCAATTATCCTATTAACTATTTAGCATATAAAGATCATTTAAAATGGCAAAAGACATAGTATTTAATACAGACGCAAGAGAAGGCCTTAAAAAAGGCGTAGATCAATTGGCGGACGCAGTAAAAGTGACTTTAGGTCCAAAAGGAAGAAACGTAATTCTTGACAAAAAATTCGGCGCTCCATCAATCACTAAAGATGGTGTTTCTGTAGCTAAAGAAATTGAATTAAGCGAGCCAATCGAAAACATGGGTGCTCAGCTTGTAAAAGAAGTAGCTTCTAAAACTGCAGACGATGCAGGTGACGGAACTACTACTGCTACAGTACTTACGCAAGCGATCTTCGCCAACGGAATCAAAAACGTAGCTGCTGGTGCCAATCCAATGGATATCAAGAGAGGAATCGACAAAGCTGTATCTGCAGTAGTTGAAAACTTGAAGAAGCAGTCTAAAGAAATCAAAGACTCAAGCGAAGTAGCTCAGGTAGCTACCGTATCAGCCAACAACAACGCTGAAGTAGGTAAGATGATCGCTGACGCCATGGACAAGGTGGGCAAAGACGGTGTAATCACTGTAGAAGAAGCTAAAGGTACTGAGACTGAAGTAAAAACTGTAGAAGGTATGCAGTTTGACAGAGGTTACCTTTCTCCATACTTTGTGACCAACACAGAGAAAATGGAAGCTGAGATGGAAAACCCTTACATTTTGATCTACGACAAGAAGATCTCTACGATGAAGGAATTGCTACCTGTATTGGAAGCTACAGCTCAGACTGGCAAACCATTGGTAATCATCTCTGAAGACGTAGATGGAGAAGCATTGGCTACTTTGGTGGTAAACAAAATCAGAGGGTCTCTGAAAATTGCTGCAGTGAAAGCTCCAGGTTTCGGAGACAGAAGAAAAGCTATGTTGGAAGACATCGCAATCTTAACTGGTGGTACTGTGATCTCTGAAGAAAGAGGATACAAGTTGGAAAATGCTACTTTGGAGTACTTAGGTACTGCTGACAAAGTAAACATCGATAAGGACAATACAGTGATCGTAAATGGCGCTGGCAAGAAAGAAGATATCGATGCTAGAGTAAACAACATCAAGCAGCAAATCGAAAACACAACTTCTGATTACGATAAAGAGAAGTTACAAGAAAGATTAGCTAAGCTTTCTGGTGGTGTGGCTATCCTTTATATCGGGGCAGCTACTGAAGTAGAAATGAAAGAAAAGAAAGATTTGGTTGATGATGCTTTGCACGCGACTAGAGCTGCTGTACAAGAAGGTATTGTAGCCGGTGGTGGTGTTGCACTCATCAGAGCCGTACAATCTTTGGATGGCTTGACACTTGACAACGATGATCAAAACACTGGTGTAGCGATCGTAAAATCTGCTATCGAGGCTCCATTAAGAACTATCGTAGCCAACGCTGGCGGCGAAGGATCTGTGGTAGTGAACAACGTGAAGGAAGGTAAGAAAGACTACGGATACAATGCAGCAAATGACACTTACGGGTCAATGTTTGAAGCAGGTATCATCGATCCTACTAAAGTGACACGTTTGGCCCTTGAAAATGCAGCGTCAATTGCTTCATTGCTATTGACAACTGAAGCGGCTGTATCTGATCAGCCTGAGCCAGAAGGTGCAGCTCCAGCCATGCCTCCAATGGGCGGTGGCGGAATGCCAGGCATGATGTAATCATGAAGCCATAGTCTAAGGACTATTTATCATATATGGAGCCATCTCGATATTTATTGGGATGGCTTTTTCATGTCATAATTTTTATATCTTTAAATATGAAAATTGTAACCTCCCTCCTGGCACTTCTTTTTTTAGCTCATACTACCATAGCTCAGTCCGAAGCAGAAAAAAGCCTACAAAATCAACTAGACTCATTAAATGAATTGGTTGTTTCTCTAGAGACGACAGAACTCATCCAGTCCATGTCTCAACGCTCTATTCTTACTCCCAGATACTTTGCTGACAGAAAATCACTTACCGCTCGACAAGCGTACAATTTTTGGATTAGGAATACGGCCAGTAAATTCATTTCTCACCTTAATGTATACTCTGCCCTTTACAATGCGAATAAATATTATGAATATGACAGCATAGAAAACACCTTTTACAACCACATCCTCGAACATGACGAAATGGTTACTTCGATTGTCTATAGTAAAGAACCCAACATCTTTTACTCCGCCTCCTCTGACGGAAAAATTCTCAAATGGGATGAATCGAACATCAAAAAAGAGCCTGTCCTACTCTATCGTGACAGAGTGCTTTATCGTTCTTTAGATTTAAGTTCAGATGGCCAATGGTTGCTGGCAGTCACCAAAGAAAATGGAGTTTTACTCATCAACACTCAAACCGGTCAATCGCAATCGTCGGAAGTAAATACCTCACAAGTGAGTCGAGACTCAGAAAATGCACAAGCTGCCATTTTTTTACCTGATCAATTGAACTACCTAACGGTCAACAGACAAGGAGAAATTAAAATCAAAGGTTATGAACTAGATTCTATCAAGGGCAAAACCACTTATGAAATCAGGGCATTGGCGGTAGACGCCGAAAAAAGTGAGATTTATGCTGGCACCATCAAAGGAGTTGTGCAAGTGTGGAATGAACGATTCGAAAATGCATATCTCGACATACCAGAAAATTTTGCTGTCAACGTGCTGGCTGTCAGCCCAGACCACAAACTACTAGCTATTGGTAGAGAAAAGGGTGATGCGATCATTTGGCACCTAGAAGAAAAAAGGATTGTTCGAATCATTTCCGGACACCAATCGGCTATCACTGCCATAGATTTCAGTCCTGATACGCAAAGAATTCTAACCGCCAGCCGAGATGGTACGGTAAGAGTATGGGATATATTTGATTCTAAGAAATTCCCAATCGTACTCGACGATCACAACGATTGGGTGATGACCGCATGCTTTGATCAATCCGGCAATAAAATACTTACTGGTTCGAAAGATAAGACTATTAGGATATTTAATCTGGATTTCGAATGGATGGCTGACCGACTTTGCCAATACATCAGTAGAAATATGACATCGGAGGAATGGCATGATTATGTGGGACATAATTTCCCTTATGAGGATACATGCCCAAACCTTTTGGAGAAAAACTAGAAGAATCTTGATGTTGTTCTTTAACTGAATTTTTTTTGCTTTCAAAATTTTATAAACATCATTGAACTTTCCCTTTTGAATTCACATCTTTGTGCCCATTCATTTAGAAAAAATACACCATGGAAATTAAAGCTAAACTGCTAGAAAAATATGAAACTGCTTCCTTTGGAGCCAGTGGTTTCAAAAAGAGAGAATTTGTTGTTGAGTATGCAGAAAATCCGCAGTATCCGGAGTTTATCAAATTCGAATTGATTCAGGATAAATGTGAACAGCTTGATGGATTTAATATTGGTCAGGAAATGAACATAGCCTTTAACTTGAAAGGCAGAAAGTGGACCAATCCTAAAGGAGAAGTCGTTTATTTTAACTCTTTGCAAGCATGGAGAATTAGTGCAGCGAATGATGTAAGTGCAGCTCCAGCCCAGGGCCAAACGGATGAAGCTGGCGCCAACCTTACTGAACCAGAATGGCTGAATTCAGATAACAGTGGAGAAGCTGACGACTTACCTTTTTAATAGAATACCAAAACAGAGAAAGGCTCTTTGATAAAAATCAAAGAGCCTTTTTTTATGGTTCTACTCAGTCCGAAGTTGACTTACTGCATTCATCCTCGCCGTCACAATTACTTTGTATCCAATAGATATTGCAGCTGACAATAAAATGATCACAACAGAAAAGGCATAGTTTAAGAAATCAATTTCAATATGGTAAGCATAAATAATACTCAAAAGCATATTGATAAAATAAGTACCCATGATCAACCCCATGACAATCGACACAATCATCATCCAGCCCACCTCTCTCAATAGCAGGTTAATCACATGTCCAAACGAAGCTCCTAAGGTTTTTCTGATGCCTATTTCCTTGATTCGGCGCTGTATGGTTAAAGAAATCAAGGCATAAAGTCCCAGTATTGATATAAGAATAGAAACAATCGCAATAAATACATTAATTCTTATCATTATCAAGTTGGTTTTGTTTTCACTTTCAAAAACCTTTTCCTGATAAAATCCACCATATAATTGATCTGGATAGAGGTCATACCATATTTTTTCAAGTCGCTGCTGATCCTGAATTATTTTTAATTCCTCAGATTTCACTACCAAATATTCGTTAAGTGAATCCGGTGCAAAAAAGAACATGGTCGGCTTTATTTTATTGGTCAGCATGATGTTTTGCAAATTGAAATCTTGGGTAACTCCCTGCACCCGGTATTTCTTGCCAAGAACCGTTATCGAACCATCCATCATATCTACACCCATTTGTTTATTAAACATCTGATTTACAATAATGGTATGTTCATAAGATGATCGATTATCACTAAAATCATTACCGGCTATAAATTCAACTCCCAGGGAGCTCAAATAGGCTGCCCCTACGTGCAATTTTCCAACAGTGTGCTCTACCCCCTCGTATTCAATAGCTATCTCCTGATTTGAGAATCCCACCAATTGCTCTGTTCCCATAACAACATCGAATCCTGCGGTTTGAGTAATTAGGTTTTTCAACTGCTCAAACTGATCTGGCTGAATAGGTATATTGATGAACTTACGGACTTCATACCCTCGGTCTAGAGATTCCTGGTAGTAAGCATTTTCCACAAAAACACCGAGGGCAAAAAGATTGTATACACATACGGAAAACTGAATGGCAAGCAGACATTTGGTCAGCAGATTATTCCCTTTGATTTTGACCTTATTCTTTAATATATCTAGTGATGGGAATTTACTTATATAAAAAGCAGGATAGGTACCAGAAAGTAGAATAGTCAACAAACAAACCCCGATGGAGAAAACAAGGTACGGCTTTAAATAGGCTGGTTGAAATTCCACTAGATCAAAATTGAACATAGCATTATAAGGACTGATAAGTAACTTACTAATGATCAGTGAGATGAAAAATGCGACAATTACCTGTATTCCACTTTCTATCATAAACTGGATAACTATATCAATTTTCTTCCCACCAATAACCTTACGCATGCTAATTTCCTTCAGCCTACTCCCTGAAGTTGCAATAGTGGTATTAAAGAAATTGAAACAGGCCAAAAGAAGTATGGCCAAAGCAGAACTAATAGTTCCAATCACGGAAGCCGGATGTAATACTCCTCCAAAAGCTCTGCCATGCAGTTCCTTTTCAAAGTGCGGCCACTCAGCAATGGGGTCTAACCGATAAGCTGCAATTTTCAATTCAGGGTTTTGTGCATTTTGAACTGGAATAAATTGCTGTATCAGAGACTCTACAGACTGCAAATTCTCCTTTTTTACTTTTATAAATGTCCCACTAACCCAAGAACTCCAATCATTGAATTCGATCCGGTTCATATCTAAATGATGCCCGATGGGCAATAACACGGAAAATTTGAAACTAGTATTCTCATTCGGTGTCCGAATCACATTTCCCACCTGAAAGGAACGTTCTTCACCATTGCTGAACAATACTGATACTAATTTCCCCCTCGTGTCTTCATTGCCAAACAGTCTATGAGCCACTTCCTCGGTTAAGATAATCTCATCTTTTTCCAGCTCTAATGTTCCTAGATCTAAACGAATGATGTCCAAAAATGCTGGATCAACAAAACCTACTGACTCTTTGAATAATACATCCTCATTTTTTAAGCTTACAACGTCAGCATGATATCTTCCTATTTCTAGTTCTGGAGATTCAGTCAACATCCCTTCCAGAAGAGCTACAGGACTGATACCTACATCCTTGGATGAAGTAGCAGATTGTTGTTCAGCATTAACCTTATAAACCAAATCAAAATCTTCAAAAGATTGATTATAAGTTTTGTTGTACATGTAATTAAAGAAGGCAATTGTACAAAGCGCAAATGCCATGGCCATACTGAGCAAATTAATAAGTACGTAGAATTTCTCCTTATTCAAAGAACGTACTGAGGTGAGTAAGTAATTCTTCCACATAATTTTGAGTTTTTAGTTCAAATATGTGGGGCTTAAGTGTATGGTTCGTCCGGTTCGACGGATTCGGACTTATTGAGCAACTTGTTTTTTGTATTGAGATGGTGTCATCCCTTCAAACTTTTTAAAGAGGTAATTGAACGTAGATTTAGAATTAAAACCACAATCAAGCGCTAATCCCAACAACGAAAGTTTATCGGCTTTCCCCTCCATTACCTTCTTCTTAAATTCCTCAACCCTAAACAGATTAACATACTCATAAAAATTAGAAGAAGTATTCTGATTGATCAGTTGTGACAGTTGATGTTTTGATATGTTGATCATCTCAGCCAACTGCCCAGCACTTAGGGTTGGATTTAGGTACGGCTTCTCTACTTGCATTTTATTATTGAGCTGATCAATTAGCTCCTGAGCTTCCTGTTGGTTAAGATTCGAATGGCGATATTTTTCATCATTGTTCGTGTTCTTCTCCAACTTGGAATCAAGAAAAATATTCGATTGCTTCACACCAAAGTATCCAATCACGAAAATATTGGTAATCAACAGTCCTGATATAACCTTAAAAGAAGTCATAATATTTACCATATCCATATCACCCGCAATTACGATTGAAAAGGAAATCCAGAAACCGACAAATTCTATTACTATCCAATACTTCATCCAATTAAGTGTTTTTTCCTGAAGATTAGAAAACTCATTGACGATAACAGATTGATGCCTTAGAATCTTGATCAAACATAATACGGGGTACATGCATGCCGAAAAGGCCATAATTAAAGCCCAGTGTTTCACATGAAATGGCAACTGTCCTTTTACATTAATATATCCCTTAGAAACTCTAATCAGGTAATCAGGGGTTGGAGACCAATAAAACCACCACATCGAAAGCACCATAAACAAGAATGGAACAAAATGAGCAAGCTGACCAATCCATGAGAATCTGTTTCCTTGCACCAGGGATGAGACGTAAATGAAAAGTAAAGGAGAAATCAAATAAGGAATCAAACACATGGCTATCAACAACGGCACCATCTGATCTGTATGTCCTTCGAAATTGAGATGATAGAAAAAGAGCAATATGGCATTAAGGATCAACCAGGTCAGCAATATATAATCAAAAGTGCCTCTCTTTCTTTTCTGAATAAGCAGAAAGGAAAGAAACAAGGCTAGGCCAATGCCAATAAAATTAACTGCACTCATCTACTTGGTATATTCGTTCAGGCAAGAGTAATTGGTTAATCCAAACCTAGATCATAATTCCCCTAAGTAAAATGGTTTGTTCCAATTCTTCGCACGAATTAAATTAAAACTCAATTGCTCAATGAAAAATTCACAGTGAAGTATTTATCTGACTGATTATCAAAAAAATACATTCATAAAATTCAGAAATCAAGTCATACATCCTACTATTTAAAGAAACAAAAATCAAAGATGACGGCACTTTTGTTAAATCATAATGAGTATATTTCATAAATGATATTGATGCTGCAGATGAAGCATTCAGTATCTTTGCAACCAAATGCTATCGGATAATGGAGGAGAATTTTAAAAAACGAAACGAGGAGAAAGAGCTTATAAAAAAGTATGAATCGTTTCGCGAGAATAAAGAGGCCTTTTATTTTACTTCGGATGAATACGAATCTATCATCCAAACTTACCTGGACAACAACAAACACCGAAAAGCACTTAAAGCCACCAATCTAGCCATAGAGCAATACCCCTATGCGGTTGAGTTCATGGTTTTAAAGGCTCAGGTTTACTCAAATCTCCAAGAATACGGCATAGCTATCGAAATTTTGGAAAAAGCAGGAAACCTACATCCTGGTGATTCAGACATCTTTCTTATCAAGGGAAACATACAAATTCTCAATGGCGACATCAACGATGCCCTAGCGAGTTTCGATCGGGCACTAGAACAATCCGAAGATAAAGATGAAATCTTCTACAGCATTGGACTCGCCTATCAAAATCGAGGGGACTACAAAGAAGCCATTGCCTATTTCAAGCAGTCGCTAGAAGAGAATCTAAATAACGAAAATGCTTTGTATGAACTCGCTTACTGTCTGGACGTCACTGGAGAATTGGAAACAAGCATTTCTTATTACAAAGAGTTTATAGACAAGGACCCTTACTCAGAATACGCTTGGTTCAATTTGGGTATCGTTTACAATAAGCTTGAAAAATACGAGGAGTCTATCAATGCCTATGAATACTGTCTGGCGATAGACGAAAAATACAGCTCTGCATATTTCAACATGGGTAACTCACTCATGATGCAGAAGAAGTATGAACAGGGATTGAATGCATTCAAAACCACGCTAGAATTAGAGGGCCCTACTCCTGAAATATACTTCAGCATAGGTTCTGTGTATGAGCAAATGGAACAATATGACCTGGCCATACGGTACTATAGAAAATCAACCAAACTGGATCAGTTTTATGATGAGGCATGGTATTGCACGGGAATATGTTTGGGACACCAAAACAAATGGTATGAAGCTGTTCATTTCTTTAATAAAGCATTAAAACTCAGTGTAGAAAATGCTGATTATTGGATGGCGTTGGCTGAAGCTGAATACAAAGTCGGAAATGTAGTATCAAGTATCGATGCCTACGACGAGGTAAGTCAGCTAGATCCTGGCAACGTAGAAGTTTGGAAGAAATGGTCGATGATCTATCATGAGCAAGGTGATCACGAGCAAGCGATGAACATCATCCATGACGGACTGGAAGAGTTGCCAGATGATGCCGCACTTTTCTATCAAGCGGTTATCTATCTGATTGAAAAAGGTCAATACAAGTTAGCTTTTACTTATCTGGAAAAAGGACTATTCTTGGACTATGAAGGGCATACCGTTCTGTATGACCACTTCCCTAAACTAGAAACCCAAAAGGCGCTGTACAAAATCATTCAGCAGTACAAATAAGACATTAATCACTTACCCCAAATCATTCGCGAAAAGCCTTTGCAAATAGGGCTATTATCAATTTATTTGCAGGTTGAAAAAATCGACCAGCTATATTTTCGTATTGAATATTTAGAATGAATTATACCCTTAATAATATTCCTGAAAGGACGGTTAAACCACGTGAAAAAGGATTCACAATGGTCATGGACAAAGGTTTAAGCGTCCGTCAGGCAGAAGACATGTTAGAAACCTGTGGGGATTCTATCGATATAATAAAATTAGGTTGGGCTACCTCGTATGTCACCAACAACCTTCAAAAAAAATTAGACTTCTATAAGGCTGAAGGCATCCCGGTCTATCTCGGCGGAACCCTCTTCGAAGCGTTTATCATAAGAGATCAATTCGACGATTATCGTAGGGTGCTCGAAAAATACGACATCAAACATGCCGAAGTTTCTGATGGCTCTATCATCCTCGATCATAGCAAAAAATGTGAATACATAAGTACGCTAGCCAAGGAGGTGACCGTTCTTTCAGAGGTAGGTTCGAAAGACGCTGCTGAAATAATCCCCCCATATCAGTGGATTGAATTGATGCAAAAGGAATTAGATGCTGGCGCCTGGAAAGTAATCGGCGAAGCCAGAGAAGGCGGAAACGTAGGTCTATTCAGATCAGATGGAGAAGTCAGATCAGGTTTAGTTCAAGAGATTCTGACCAAAATCCCGATGGAAAAGGTAATCTGGGAAGCTCCTCAGAAATCTCAACAGGTCTACTTCATTAAGCTGTTAGGCTCAAACGTAAACCTTGGCAATATCGCTCCAAATGAAGTGATTCCATTGGAAACACTTAGACTTGGACTTAGAGGAGATACTTTCGATTACTTCCTCAACGGCGACGCCAAACTTTAAAGAAGCAAAACCACCTTATGCGTTCGTTTAAAGATTATTTCTTGCTTTTCCTAAAAGGGATAGGCATGGGTAGTGCTGATGTAGTACCCGGAGTTTCCGGCGGAACGATCGCCTTTATTACTGGGATCTACGAAGAACTGCTCAATTCCATCAACTCATTTGACGCAGATGCTTTCAGACTTCTTTTCTCGTTCAAAATCAAGGAGTTTTGGAGTAAAATCAATGGTTCATTCCTATTGCCATTAGTCTCAGGTATTTTGCTAAGTGCGCTAACCTTAGCGAAAATTATCACCTTTTTACTGGATAAGCATCCTATTCAGATTTGGTCATTTTTCTTTGGACTGATCATTATCTCATCCATATCCGTAGCCAAGGAAATTACAAAATGGAATTTTATCACTGCCCTGTCATGTATAAGTGGTATTGCCATCGCTTATGTGATTACAGTGGTTACTCCCTCTACTACCCCCAACGAACTTTGGTTTGTTTTTATTAGTGGAGCAGTGGCCATTTGCGCTATGATACTTCCTGGAATTTCTGGAAGCTTCATCTTACTGATATTGGGAAAATATGCCTACATCATGTCTGCCCTTAAAAATCTTGACACTGCTGTGATTGCCGTGTTTGGCACTGGGTGTGTGGTAGGGCTTTTCACTTTTTCAAGATTGATTGCCTGGTTTTTAAAGAAATTTCACAACTACGCCATTGCTTTATTAGCGGGCTTTATGATTGGTTCTTTGAATAAGATTTGGCCCTGGAAAAAGGCAGAACTTTTTCGTTTTAATTCACACGGTGAACAAGTCCCTATCTTTGAAAGAAATCTTCTACCAACAGACTATATGGCTGAAACAGGTCAATCTCCTTTGATCATACAAGCCATACTCTATATGGCCTTAGGTTTTATGATGGTAGTTATCATGGAGAAAATTGCTTTTGCTATTAAAAAGGCAAATGAAAAAAGTCAATCATGAGGCAATTCGGACTTATCGGTAAAACCTTAAAACACTCATTTTCTAAGAAGTATTTTACAGAAAAATTTGAAAATGAAGGTATAACTGATAGTAACTATGAACTATTCGAGTTGGCTGAAATTTCCGAAATTCAAAATCTAATTGATCATCATTCAGATTCATTAACCGGCCTGAATGTTACGATTCCCTACAAAAAAGAGGTAATGGCCTTTTTGGATGAATTGGATGCCAATGCCGAAGAAATAGGTGCGGTCAACACGATCAAAATATTAAAAGAAGGAAAACTCAAGGGCTACAATACGGATTACCTTGGATTCATTAACTCACTGCAAGATGACTGGGATCTGTCTGATAAAAAGGCATTAGTCTTGGGCACGGGAGGCGCATCAGAAGCTATCAAAAAAGCGCTGAACGACTTGAATATTCCATTTCAATCCGTTTCAAGAAAAGCATCTGATGATTCCATTAGTTATGAAGATGTAAATAACGAGAACTGGATACAAACACATCAATTAATTATTAACACCACACCGTTAGGCACCTACCCTGATGTAGAAACGAAACCTTCTCTTTCTTACAGCCAACTTACCAATCGACACCTTTTGTTTGATTTAGTCTACAACCCCGAGATCACTGCCTTTTTGCAAGAAGGGTTAGACAAAAAAGCAAAAATCAAGAATGGTCGCAAGATGTTGATGGGTCAAGCCGAGGCTTCTTGGAAAATTTGGAATGATTAGTCATCTTTCTTTCTTAGTTCACGTATCTCCTACCTTTACATAACTTTATTCATGCTATCACTTCCTAAAAATGTTTGGGTACTAACCTTAGGGCTTGCCCTAATGATGTCAGCCAGTTCATTGGTTGTATTCGTAGGCGGTCTCGTTGGCACTACCCTTGCCCCCTCTCCTAACTTGGCCACACTCCCGGTTGCAGCCATTATCATTGGTACAGCACTAGCTACTGTTCCGGTCGCTCTACTTATGAGAAAATGGGGTAGAAAAAAGACGTTCCTGACCATTATTACATTTTCAGTTTTCGTTTCTTTGTTAGCGGCCTATAGTATCCATATACAGTCCTTTTATTTATTCTGCCTCAGCTTGGGTTTAATTGGCATTTCGGTTGCCTCTTTGAATCAATTTCGATTTGCGGCCATGGAAAGCGTAAAACCGAACCGGATTCCAGATGCTGCTTCCACGGTACTTCTAGGAGGTATAGCTGCCGCATTCATCGGGCCCGAAATAGCCGTTAATGGAAAGGATCTACTCGATCATCCTTTCACTGGATCATTTATGCTTTTGGCCGTATTGTTTGTTTTTGGATTTGTTATCATCTCTTTTTTTCAGAATGTAAAACCTATAAACGAAGAAAACACAGCACCAGGAAGATCTTTAAATGAAATCATCAAACAACCGATTTTTTGGACAGCCGTGCTATGTGCCATGATGGGCTATGCGGTCATGAGTTTTATCATGACGGCCACACCAGTGAGTATGCATGTCATGGATGGACATTCCTTAGAAGACACCAAATGGGTAATTCAGAGTCATATTGTAGCTATGTTTCTACCAAGTTTAGTGACCGCATGGATTATCAAAAGAATTGGGATTAAAACTATGATGTTGGCTGGTATTGCAGCCTTTGCCATTTGCATAGGTATAGCATACTCAGGACATCATGTAGGCCATTATTGGGGTTCTTTGGTCCTACTAGGTATCGGGTGGAACTTTCTCTTTATTGGAGGAACAACGCTCCTACCTCAGGCTTATACCAACAATGAACGATTCAAAGTCCAGGCATTGAATGAGTTTATGATTTTTGGAACACAAGCTACAGCTGCCTTATCTGCGGGTTTTGTTGTTCATGCGCTGGGTTGGGAAAACATGCTGCTTACTACCATTCCACTGCTCATCATCCCTCTAATAGCTATTCTAAGAAGCAAATAGTTAATTCTGTTTCAGGATACCCTGTCTTTCCCTATTGACAGATAGTTGTGTGATGTCTGGTCGAGAATAATGGCCAGCTACATCGAAGTTCTGTCGTTCTTCTAACACTCTATTGAAATCCAAGGTAGCTGTAATTAGTTTTTCTTCATTCAATACAGGGGGAACCACCCATTCTCCATCAGGCCCAGCAATGCAAGATGCTCCATTGGCCATGGTATCCGGTGCGTTCTTTATGATGTCATTATAATGTGGTATTCCTTCATGTATATCAGATTTTCTCATCAATCCAGAAGCAGAGATCACAAATGATCGCCCTTCCTTAGCCATGAATTTAGTGATGTCAAAAGTATTTTTTTCATTCCCTGGCCATACAGCAACGTGCAGATTTTCGCCTTGCCCGTACAATGCGGTTCGGGAAAGCGGCATCCAATTTTCCCAGCAGTTCAATCCTCCAATTGTAAATTCCTTGAGTGGATGAACCTGCAACCCGTGCCCATCACCTGGCGCCCAAGAAAGACGCTCTTCATAAGTGGGCTGTAGTTTCCTGTGTACAGATTCAATACTTCCCTCCTGATTGATATATACTAACGAGCAATAAATACTATGGCCTCCTCTATTGGCAGCTCGTTCTATGGTACCCAGATAAATTGATAATCGATGTTTCTGAGCCATCCCACAAAGCATCTCCAGATCTCCCTTCTCAATTTCTACTGCTTCGCGTATATAATGAGCATGAAGCTCCTTTTGCATCTTTGAATTAAACTTCGCACCTTCCGTGAGCTCAACCCAAAAGGGATACCCCGGTAACAATGCCTCTCCAAAAACCACTAACTCACAAGATTGTTTAGCAGCAGTCTTTATCGAATCATAAATCTTTTCAAGTGTCCTTTTCTTGTCTAACCAGACAGGTGATATTTGTGCAATACCTACTTTTAACAAATTCAATTCACTCATAATTTCTATATCTTTTTATTCCGCTGGTACACCAACAAAAATGACCAAAAGGCACAGGATACATACTCCAGCAAACAATAGGAGTTTTAACCAAAATTTCTTCTGGTAAGCCACTTGGATGGCAGATAAACATTGTATACCGTAAAAAATAGCAAAAGCCTTAGAAGCCAAAGCAATAATTTGAAAAATATCGAATAACCAGGTCAATCCAAGCCCAAGAAGACAAATCAAGAATATACCTACTTTACTTTTTACAGTGCCATTGGTTACTTCTACAGCCAGACCGGAGCCACCATTGGTATCGGCAACTGCAGCACTGAATTGCGCAGCCAATGCAGCCAGTATAAGCAGAGCTGGTAGCCAAGTAGCGATGACTCTGCTTTGATCAATTATTGCTGTTTCTGAAGTTTCTCCAACTGTAGGCCCAATATAATTGACTAAGGACAATCCAATATACATTAAATAGATGACCGTAGATATCCACTGAGCCCACTTCATAGACTTAATTCTTGTCGCTTGATCATACTTCTCTCCTAAAAATCTAGATGTTTCAAACCCTTGAACTGTAATAATCAAGCCTACTAAAATGGCAAAACTATTCCAGGTAAAGTCCAAATGTGGTTCTTTTAAAATCCACCCTCCTTTGGCCGCTGCTTCAGCATTAAATAAGAGTAACCCAAAAAGAAGACCTCCAATAATGGATAGTTTTATACTCACGCTAACCTTTTCTAGCCTTTCCAGAAAATCTAATCCCTTGAACAATCCAAATATTCCAATGAATGATATCACAAAAGTTGAAACCATTTTCTGTTCAAAATCATCTGTGCGATCAAATGCCTTGAGAAAAAAAGCACCGAACAAATTCAGGTAATATGTAATGGAAACCACATAAGCCAGTACCAAAGACATGTCGCCTAATTTCTCAGTTAATTTTATACCTTTTGATGTCCCTGAAGCACTCAATTCATCTTCCACATATTGGATATTAAACCGTATCACATATCCAATCAAATAGGCCGAGGCGCACAGGAAAAACATACCCCAAAGGGCATTCGTACCGAGTGAATTTTGTAATAGAGGCCCGAGAATTAAGAAACCACTTCCAATTATTGAAGCCAATGGCGTAAGGGTTGCCAACCAAATATCAGATTTTGTCCATCGAGGAATAAATAACAGCAGAATTACCCCAATTGAGACAATAGTGATGAGCAAGTTTTCAATCATACAGCTATCGTTTCTTCATGAATTCTCAAAATAATTAGAATTGCATAAAGAACAACTGATCAGCGTCACTTTTGATTTGTTCATCCGTATAGACTAGTCGATATTTACGCTTATGGATTTCAAACTCACTTCAGAATACGTTCCCACTGGGGATCAGCCCCAAGCCATTGCCGAATTATTAGAAGGACTTAACAATGGAGAACCATCACAAGTGCTTCTTGGGGTTACAGGTTCCGGCAAAACCTTTACAATGGCCAATGTGATCGCTGAAACCAATCGCCCAGCACTAGTCCTCTGTCATAATAAAACATTGGCAGCACAGCTCTATGGTGAATTAAAACAGTTCTTTCCAGAAAATGCTGTGGAATACTTCATCAGCTATTATGACTACTATCAACCGGAAGCCTTTTTGCCCACCACAGGATTGTACATTGAAAAGGATCTAAGTATCAATGAGGAAATTGAGAAACTTCGTCTGGCAGCCACTTCAGCGCTACTAACAGGTAGGCGGGATGTAATCGTTGTTGCTTCCGTGTCTTGCATCTATGGTATAGGTAACCCAGAAGAATTTGGGAAAAACATTGTGACTCTAGAAGTGGGTCAGGAGATTTCCAGAAATCAGTTACTATTCAAGTTTGTTGATATTTTATATAGCCGAACAGAAGCCGATTTCAAGAGAGGTAATTTCAGAGTAAAGGGAGATACCGTGGATATATTTATTGCCTATGGAGACTTTGCTTATCGCATCATTTTCTGGGGAGATGAGATAGAGACCATACAACGCATTGAGCCACACACGGGCAAGAAATTGTCGGACGAAAAAATCGTTACTATTTTCCCAGCCAATCTATTTGTGACGGGCAAAGACCTACTCCACCAAGCCATCAATCAAATTCAAGATGATATGGTGAAGCAAGTGCAGTACTTTGAAGAAGAAAGAAGGTTTCTCGAAGCCAAAAGGCTAAAAGAGCGCACCGAATTTGACATCGAAATGATGCGAGAACTAGGTTACTGTTCTGGTGTAGAGAACTACTCTCGCTACTTTGATCAGCGTCAAAAAGGTGCTCGTCCATTCTGCCTACTGGACTATTTCCCAGATGATTTTTTAATGATCATTGACGAAAGTCATGTCACGCTACCCCAGGTAAGAGCGATGTGGGGAGGTGATCGTGCACGAAAAGTAAACCTGGTTGATCATGGATTCAGATTGCCTTCTGCCATGGATAACAGGCCCTTGACCTTTGATGAATTTGAAAGTATGGTAGGACAAAGCGTCTATGTTAGCGCCACTCCTGGTGATTACGAACTTAGAAAGTCGGAAGGTGTGGTTGTGGAGCAAGTCATACGTCCTACTGGTTTACTAGACCCAATCATTGAAGTACGTCCAAGTCTGAATCAGATTGATGATTTGATGGATGAAATAGATGAACGTGTTAGGCTTGAGGAAAGAGTGTTAGTCACAACTTTGACAAAACGCATGGCTGAAGAACTTTCTAAATATCTGATCAATGCTGGTGTGAAAACCAGATATATTCATTCTGAAGTGGATACTTTGGACCGAGTAGAAATACTTCGAGAGTTGCGGTTAGGCGTGTTTGATGTATTGGTTGGAGTAAACTTATTGAGAGAAGGATTAGACTTGCCTGAGGTTTCGCTGGTGGCAATTATAGATGCTGACAAGGAGGGTTTCCTCAGAAACGAAAGGTCATTAGTTCAAACTATAGGACGCGCCGCCCGAAACGAACGTGGCATGGTGATCATGTATGCAGATAAAATCACAGGATCCATGCAAGTAGCCATAGATGAAACCAACCGAAGACGAGGCATTCAAATCGCCTACAACGAGAAACATGGCATCACACCTACCACAGTCAAAAAATCAAAAGAAGCCATCATGGAGCAGACCTCTGTGGCCGACTCCAAGAAGGCAACCAGACCTAAACCATACATAGAATCTGAAACGGCAGATATAGCAGCCGATCCGGTTGTAGCTTATATGGACAAAGAAGGCATAGAAAAGATGATTGAGAAGACGAAAAAATCTATGGAAAAAGCAGCTAAAGACCTAGACTTTATGGAAGCCGCTAGACTTAGGGATGAAATGTTGGCTCTTGAGAAACTAAAGACTGAAAAGTAAAAAAGGATCAGTAAGCTGATCCTTTTTTACAAACCATGCAGTTATCCTATTTTTCTTCCATCTCTTCAGAATCATCCATTTCTTCCTCCTCCTCACTCATGTTCTTATCCTCCATTGGTTCATCTGCCATTGGCTTTGGAGCCATTTCAGGTTTAGCTGGAGTTGCCGGTTTAACAGGCTTATCTCCATCTATTTTCATTTTGAGTTGTTGGTTTTGCTTTCTAAGCTCTTCTAAATCAACGTGCAATACTAAAGTCTTCTTTACTAAAAGTTTAGTCTCCCCTTTTTTGGATTTCACATGCCCGATAATCACAACCAAATCCTGGTCATCAAAAGGCGTATGGGGTAATCCGTCAACATCAATTTTCACATCAATTTTTCCTGTTCGATCACGAAAAACATACATATTTCGTTCTGCCAACGCTTCAATAATATATCCATGTAAAGTCACTAAATGATCCTCCTTGTCATATTGAGGACCATTTGACTTCACTTCCTCTACGGTATAATGGATCTTTTTTGAGTTGGGGCCTGTGTATTGTGCAAATGATACTAACGGAGCTATGACAAATAGCGCAAAAGCGATTGATTTTCTCATAATTGAAAGTTTTAAAAATTCTAGTTTAAGTGGTAGATTAACATAAATATATGCAAAAGATGCCTCCTAAGAGACCTATCCCAAGATTAGTTGCTGCAATTCATTCTAGATAATCAAGAAGGCTTTTTTACTTTGAACACCCAATATTACCCATTTGAACCCCTGATCCGAACCTACTATGACACAAATAGACTACCATCTCGTGGACGTATTTACTTCTTCCAAGTATGGAGGAAATCAATTAGCTGTTTTTATTGATTACGAAGATGTAGTAACGCATGACCACATGCTTCAGATTGCAAGAGAACTAAATTTCTCAGAAATCACTTTCATTAAGAAAAATCATCAAAATGAACAATTTGACGTTCGAATTTTCACACCTGAATATGAAGTACCATTTGCAGGCCATCCTTCTCTGGGTACAGCCTTTGTGATATCCAAATACCTGATCAACCTACCTAAAGAGAAAATCACCCTCAATCTTAAACATGCCAAAATAGATATAAGACTCAACAATAGATTTGACGTGGATAATAGTGAATATGTCATGCAGCAAGCTCAACCTGATTTTCTATCCACCTATAGTCATCAAATGATCGTCGATGGGCTCGGTTTATCTCATGATGATTTAGATCTAAAATTTCCCATTGAGGAAATCAGCACAGGATTACCATATATAATCATACTCGTTCGTGGCCTAGAAATTCTAAACAGAATAAAACTTCAACCGAAAAAAGTTTTTGATTTTTTAAATCAAACAGGTCGATTTAAAACCAATAGTCCACTCGGACTCACAACCTCTCTGTTCTTTGTAGCTGATGAAACTGCTGAAAAATCTAGCGACTACAGTGCAAGAATGTTTTGCTATGAAAATAATCATCTGATAGAGGACGCAGCTACTGGCAGTGCAAATGGTTGCTTTTTGGCTTATCTTTTAAGGAACGATTCCAAAAAAATTAAAGCTCAGGTAGAACAAGGATATCAAATGAAGAGGAAGTCATTGATCAGTTTAGAAGGCTCTCTCGCCGATGGTAAATACTCTATAAATGTTGGAGGAAACGTAAAGGATGTTGGCAGCGGTAAGTGGTACATTTAGTGTCTTAAAACCATCAAGTTGAAGCAAACATTAACAGTCATCTCTAGAAAGAGGTTCTATTTAACAGGTTTAGTTCAACCAAAACTCTACAATCAGTTTCAACCCAAGAATGGTAAGAATTGAGCCTATACCTATTCTCAGATACCTCTTAAACTTCTCATTCAAATATTTATTCAACTTTTGTGCGTAATATGCTTTCAGCACATCTGTTACCCATACCATGTTCAATACTCCCAAAAAGAATAACAGTTCACTGGTGTTGTCATTAAATTCAGTGATGGCATAGTTGGATATAGCTGCCCAAAACCCCCAGATGATAGGATTAATGGCATTGAGCATGATGGCCTGCGTAAACAATCCGAACTTCTGTAAATGAGTAGAAGAAGGTGCAGCAGGCTTTTGCTCCTTTTCTTTTTTAAAGATAAAGACCAAACCGAAGAGAATCAGCAGCAAGCCTCCTCCTATCGACAGCTCAGCCGGTGGTTCACTCCCATCTGATAGCTGACTTAAGCCAAGCCAGGTCAATAAAATAATGGAAGTATCAGTCAGCGCTACACCTACAACAAAATAGATGGCCTTTTTAAAACCATGATCGATGGCATTCTGAACTAAAGTCAAAAAAACAGGACCTGTGGAAAGAGCGGGTACAAGACCAGCTGAAAGTCCTATGAGGTAAGCAACTAACAATAACTATATATTAAATTTTAACTATTCTTGAATAGAAGCACAAAAGTTTAAGTTTAATCTAATGTTTCCAGCAAAAAAATAAATGATTAGAATTTTATTATTTCAATTGAGCACAGTCTAAAAAAGAGATTATTTAATGATAATTCTTTTAGAATAAGACTTACCATCAAACGATGCCTCTAATAAATACAAACCAGAACTAATTTTACTTACATCCACTCTGTAATCCTTTGACAAATCATTCTCATAAGTCTTACTAAATAATAGCACTCCTTGCATGTCAAATATTTCAATCCTTACATCTTCTGCCTCTAATGACGGATCCGATTGCAAAGTAAACAACCCTTCACTTGGGTTTGGATATACATGAATCATATCAGAAATAACTATATCTTTTTCCTCATAAATACTATTCAATTTCAAAAAAAACATATCAGATGAACCAACTGAATTAATTTGCTCTCCAAACAAGTCAATTTTACCTCTCATAAACCCTGTCATAAATACATTACCATTATAAAGTCCTATATCGTTGACTTGATGCTGACTACTACCACCTAAATTCTCCCCCCAATTAACATCTCCTCTGCTATTCATTGAAACCAGAAAAGCACTCTGATGCTTAGTGCTTATTAATTCATATACATCAATTGACAGATTCTTTTCAAATATGCCTGAAATAATAATTTCTTCATTCTCTGTGATTGCAAGTGTTTTTCCTAAATCATTTCCTGTACCTCCAAAACTTTTTAGCCAGTTTAAATTACCATCTA
This sequence comes from Reichenbachiella sp., assembly GCF_965233835.1. Taxonomy (GTDB): domain Bacteria; phylum Bacteroidota; class Bacteroidia; order Cytophagales; family Cyclobacteriaceae; genus Reichenbachiella. The sequence continues at coordinate 2,433,207 of NZ_OZ247585.1, read as the reverse complement.
TAGATAAAGAACCTAGAATGGCATCTTTATCTATCATTTGAGGTAGCTCTTGAAATGATTCGTTAGAATTTCCTACAAAGTATATTTGATCCTTTTTGATGTCAATGTCCCCCAACTTTTCTGATCCTCGTCCTCCAAGTGTATTTAGCCAGACCAGATTTCCTTCTAGATCTAGTTTCGTGAAAAACAAATCTCCTTCGCCTTTTGATGAAATCTCTGTGTTCAAAAGCTTCATGCCTCCTTTATACTCTCCTCCAATTATACAATAATCATTAATACATTTAAGAGACTTTCCTGCACTCATAGAGTTACTGGATGACTGCTTAACCCATTCAAATTTTCCATATGACGTAAGTTTTGCAACGAACATTTCAGTCAAATTAGAAGATTCAAGTACAAAACTTCCAAAGTTGGCATTTTTCTGAAAGGAACCAGTCAAGTAAATATTACCATAATGGTCAGCATCTAATGCATATACAATATCTTGACTAGAACCTCCTGCACTTCTGACCCATTCCAATTTTCCATCAGTTGTGTATTTAGCAATGAAAACATCATCTTGTCCATTCGATTCAATATTTTCATTTTCGAAATTTGCTATCAAAGAAAATGCACCAGTTACATATAGATATTTATCATCTACTAAAACTAAATCGGATCCAAATTCAGTTATTGTATTTCTTTTTCTTACTTTTCCTCCTGCTCGCTTTGCCCATAACAATTCACCTGATTCATTAAATTTAGCGATGAATATGTCCGTGTCTCCATCAGATTTTAACGTTTTGCTCTTAATATTCATTTTGCCCTGAAAACTTCCTGTAGCGTATATATTGCCCTGGCTATCGGTTACAATGGCATTGGCCTGATCCGACCACTGTCCTCCAGAACTAAACACCCAATCTTTTGATGTTTCTTGGGCAATTGATTTCATTGCCATTAATAGTGAAACAAATACCAGAGTGAATAACTTCAAATATTTCATAGTTTCAGTTTTAGATTTTTTAATAGTCGAATTGATCACAGTTAACGAGCTTGATATGAACGGTGGATCCGTTTTTTGCGTTAAACCCTGGTTTAAGTACAACAACATTTCCTTCGTAGTTGATTTTAGCCCCAGACTGAATGGTTGCGGCACCAGTTCCCCCACCGAGGCTAATTGAGCCCGCTTTAACTTTTGGCCAGTTTCCTGCAGACAAAACAAAATTCTTATTGTCGTATTTATCCGTCTGACAATAACTAGTCAGATCATACATCCAAAGCCTGTCAGTTCTTTCCACCCAAACGGTAACTTCATCTCCATACATGGTTCCCTTTTGTAGCGGGTTTCCCTGGGCCAAAATAGAAGCTTCCTTCATTGATGTCCACAAACCGTATTCTTTTTCATAAATATAGGAGACATAGTTGGTGCCGGAAGATCCTCCTCCATACTTCACATCTACGTAAACATGACCTTTGGAAATAGCTACGTTGCCCGCACCCATGTACGTATGTTCGTCATAATTTCCATCAAAATAGAGAGTTAAATAGGCGCTAGGCGATTGGTTATTCACCCAGCCACCATTAATTGGCTTTTCCCAAACATAAGCTACAGGATCATCAAAAACATTGTTGGTACTACTCCTTCTTGAAGCAACAATTGAGGTCCCTTCTATATCAACATAGCCATAAGAGGAGCTGGTCGATAATGTTGCAACCTCTGTCCAGGAGGAGCTATATTCCAACACATGCAATTTCCCAATAAACTCCGCTACAATGGTATTTCCGGAAATAGCAATATCATTAAAGCCTGAGCCGCTAGAACTTCCCACCTGCACTTTCTGAATGTCTGATCCACTCCAACGTTCCAAAAATGGCCATTCGCCATTTTTCTTATTTATCGCATAGACGAATTTCTTTTTTGCCCCATGATCATTCTCAATAGTCCCTAGCGCAATTCTATCATCACCCATAGCAATATCAGCTATCTCTATTTCATTTCCATCAGGATAATCTCCACAACGATTGGCATCGAGACAAAGACGCTGCGTTGGGGCATTCATATCACTCCACTCACCTGGGCCTTTATCAAACATAATAATCCGATTATCAAATTGAGAATCATAAATTACTGCAATAGTTTCGTCGTACATGGCAATTTTCGAATACCGATTTAACCAATCCCATTGAGGTGTTCCGGATCCTCCACAAAAATTACATAACTGAGCAATTTTACTCCATGAATTATTGGTTTGTTTGTATACATAGATATAGTCGGTTGGTGTACCAGGTGTGTTACTGCTACCAACAATTACTGCCAGGTAATCTTCATACATTACCATGTCTTTAATCGGATAGTCAGTAGGTAATCCTAGATTTTGACTTGAGGGTAATTCAGGAGTTTCTTCAACTATGACTGTAGTTTCAGCAATTGGGCCTGGGTCTTGACTTTCGAAACTGCTGCTAACTTCCAATTTGACTTTATATGTTCCAGCGGTGTTGTACGTGTAGGGAGTATATTTTTCATAGAAAGTCTGATTATTCCAGATGAAATATTGTAATGGTTCATATCCATAGGGATAACCTGTATGGTTTCCTGGCAGTTCCAGATACCAGTTCCATTTTTTAATACTGCTAGAGGGAAATGACAGATCAGTAAAAACAACTTCTTGCCCTGCTCTTATACGAATATTTTGAGGGCTAAATGCAGGCGTCAGACCAGCGCCAACGTCAAGGACCGTAAGTGTTTTGGACGTACAATCGGAAGATCCACAATTATCAGTTATGCAAAGAGTCACTGTATATTGACCAGCTGTGGAATAAGAATGGTTCGGATTAATCTGGTCACTAGTGCCTCCATCACCAAAACTCCATGAATAACCAAACAAGTTAGGACATGGCATGAAGGACTTGAAACTGCTAAATTCGACCGGGCTATTTTCATAAGCGGGATTGGTGAAATCAAAATTGGCCACTGCATCTATACCGGACTGCGCACTTATTTCTACCGGGGCAGATTCCACTTCATTGACACCATCACTGACCTTTAATTTTACTTGATAAATATCCGCATCATAAAATTCAATAGTAGGGTTCGTGGATGATTGATTTCCCGAAGTATAGCGAAAACCGGAGGCTGGTGAGACCTCCCAAGTCCTCGAAGTGATGATCCCTGTAGATGCCGAGCTATTGAAAGTTACAGAAAGGGGTTTGCTTCCTTGTGTATCTGATGTTGTAAATATTGGATTCAGATCATTAGATACATTGATGGTGTAGCTTATATTCTCTTGCTCAGCTCCCCTACTTACAGTTAACTCTACCATGTAGTCGCCCGGTGAACTGTACGAATGTGATGGGTTTTGCTGAGAAGAAGATGTAAAATCACCAAAGTCCCAGGACCAGGCTGTTATTTCGTCAGAAGGCGTTGAGCGGTCTGTGAAATTAACGGTTAAGGGAATTGAAGAATCCATCAAATGGCTGAAATCGGCATGCAAAGGACATGCACCTGCTATTCTTCCTCCAGGCGAGTCACAAGTTTCTCCAAAAATCTCGAAAGAGTGGTTTTCATCAGGGTTTGAAACTCCCCCATTCACTATGCCATTCCAAGTGCCGTTCGCATTTCTTATCGGAATTTGAGAAGGATCACTTTGGATGTGGTTATTGGCATAGTCTTGACCAGTAAATTCAATCGCATGCGTACCGGCCAGTGTGCTTGCGGCCTGGATCGTATACTGCCAATTTAAGTCCTCTTCTACGGTGTTTTCAAGAGCTGTCATTGGTTGATTTATAATACCCAATGTAGGAATGGAAATACTTACTGATTTCATTGGCTCACTAGAGATAACACTAACCGATATGTTCTGTCCCTCTTCAGGAGAAGTTCCAGTACTCGTGTCAGGGCCAAAATCAAGAGTCCCATTGTTCCATACCCAGTCTCGATCATAGAATATTTCAGTTACCGGCTCGGAAATCAAAAATACGGTCTTGATATAAGGTTTGAAGTTGTCGACAACCATGAATGCATCTCTTGTGGTGGTATTACTAGCCGTGTTATTTGCGTTAGCAATGTCACGTGCACGTAATCTGAGTGTATATTTTCCGTCCTTGAAGTACGCCTCACTATTCGAACGTGCGTCTTTGTTTCCTCTGTTTTGTAAATCCCAATCTTCTGTTTGCCCCGTTCTTAGACCAGTATTTAAAAAACGATCATACACTTGATTAGTGGCACTGGGATTTGCCGTTAAAATATAAACGTGTCGTGACTGATTAGACCTAGAATCAAAAACAAAATCTGCACGATCATTATCGGGGACCTGATTAAAATTGATATTTTCAATTTCTCCTCCTCTACTTGCATTTGTATGATCTAAAACTTCAAAACTGGCTCTGTTTATTCCATTATTTCCGCTAGTTGAAGCACTGCCGTCAGACAAAATATGTCTATCTCGCATTCTGGACACGATATCCACCTTATTATAAACTACTTTATGCGTCACGTTTTCAACCGTGCTCGTTGTTGTCAATTCATTCTCTGCATTGTCATGTAAATGGCCATTTTGGCGAAACTCAACTGCGTTATTTTCAACACTTGTGTTGTTGGCATCATTCTCACCAACAGAGGCCTCACCTGAATTAAACGGAAATACAAAATCAGGGCTGCCTGAGTCAGTAAAGGGAGAAACATTATTATTAATCCAATTGGTTATACCTGGTAATGAATTTCCATTTCCTGTCTCGTCATTATCATTAACATGAACATGCTGGTTTGTACTTTCGATCATCAAACCCAAATAATCTCCAACAGCTACAGTACTTCCAGTAGTAATAGCGACGACATTGGTGTTAGTAACAGGATCATAAGTAGCAGGAAGTGTGTGTTTATAATATACACGTCTGCCGTTAGTTAGGGTAACTCTAATATAATCATTCCAATAGTCATTAGGATTCGCAACATAGACCGTACCAGCGTGCATGGAATAAACGGCCTGATCTTCATCAAATGTATCAGTATCACCGTCTTCAGCACCAAGATTGTCTAGAGGACTAACCATATCCACACCTGCGTGAAACCTCGACGTGGCAGCTGATCCTCTGAAGTCACCAACTGTTCCTGATATCTTTCCTCTTACCACGTTACCGCCAGCGTCGTTGAAAGGCCAAGTTTGTTGCGAATAAGTGAAGTATGTTTTGGTAACTAAAAAAAATAGAATTACAAAAATGTTAGGCTTCTTAATCATAATTAGAAATTTTACCGTCAAGCATTACAGATATGTCAGAGTGTCGACTTTTGATCTGTGGCTTATAACTAGAATTCTCTAGAGAAATAAACTTCTTTTTGCCAGCACCCTCTTCGGAGAAAATAAAGATCAAATTATTGACGAAAGCATTTCCATTGACAGGCTGACTAAATAAAATACCGGTTTGACGCCCATCGAGTGCTACAAAATCCACTAACTCGATGTAGTTATCAGAACGACTTGAACGAATATCATTCTCGGTGTACAATTCAATAAAGCTCCAGTCATTAATCACTTCTGCCGTTTTTGGATTACGAGTTTCTAAGTGATCTGGATATCCGATGAGCAAGCTGGGCTCAATACTGTTGGTAAAAGTCCAATTTTGAACGGGCCCATTTATCAAGGCCTCTGAAACTAAATTACCTGACAGGTCCAATATCATGAGCGTATGAGTGATTTTTGGAAAATCACTATAGACGTATAATGCTACATAACTTCTTGAAGCAAGTATTTTCCCTACATCACCCACTAATGCAAGTTTTTTTTTAAATAATATTTTTCCCAAATTATCGGTCAACACAAAGGTATTAAGCGTATCCCCGGTAGTTGGCGACTCGCCAATTAATAACTTGTCTTCATAAATATCAACATAGCTTATTCTATCCTCTGATTCAGGCAAATAGGAATTAACTAACTGTTGTTGACTGTCATAAAACTGAAAACCTAAGCTGATACCTTCCCCACTTTGCCTGAACACAAAATCGCCATTTTCAAAAAAATGAATGGTACGGCCGCTACATGGGAATTCGGATATTGTTTTATCCACTAACTCTGACCCGTTAATCGTCTTTTCTCTCACAGTAAAAGTGCCATCGCCATAGACGCAATCTCCTTTTTTCTGGGTTGTATATAAAGAGTTGCCCGTCAGATGTACAGGCATCTCCCCTTTCTCTAATAATCCGGCACCTACCCCGTTGACTAATATTCTGTTTGACTCATTTGTTTTTTGTTCAAAAGACACCTCATACTCACCAGAAACCAAAAGGCCCATATTTTCAGTAGGAACTTGGTCTATTTTCTTTACCGAGAGCTGGGTCTTTTGATCTGAGCGCCTCGTTTGTTTTAGAAGGGTATCTTGTTCACTTGCAACATCTTTATCCCATACCTCGGGACTGTCCTGAATTTTAACCGTGTCCTTTGTCGACTCTTCGATGGGAAAGTCGCTCGCGTTCTTTTGAATGGTTTTTGGCTTAAATAAGTACCATCCTAATCCCGCCAAAAGGAGAATTAGAATTAAGGCTAGGTATTTCTTCATTATTGACTACTAAGATAGCAATGAAATCAAAACAAAAAATCAATCACTAATAAATTTTCCGACACAAAACAATACTTCAAATCATCAAATAATTTCAATTACTCTGGTATAATTTTTTGATCTCAAGAAAAAATAGAAGTGATAGAAATTATTATTTTTTATAAAAAACTACTCAACCAATTCTAGCAATTGCTTTTCAGATTTCTTGAACAGGCATATTCTTTGAAATTTACCTGCCACTTGAATAGATCCCAATATAGCTAAACCATTGTCAGAAGTAACCTGAATAGCTCCTAGCTGATAGGGGCTCGAAAAACCAAGATAGTCGACACCAACATAAGCCCCAGTATTGTCATAGAAATGAAGAACGATCTGTTGATTTTTAGTGGTAGTGGCTATGATGATATAATCGGATTCGTTCAATGTAATTGTAGTCATCTTTACCTTTCCATCTGTCTCCCATTCCAACATAGCGTGACTATCAATATCACTAGCTGAAGTAGTTCCTGTAGTACTGAGCGTAGTTAGACCGCTAGCATATTGGTCTCCATAGTTAAATCTAGAAAGAGCGAAATTATCGCCATTCAAAGGAAGCAAACCACTAATACCACCCTCGTCTTGTTGACCCTGGATCACCCCGGATGGGGAATCACTGCTCAAGTCTGTAAAAAGCAATGACAAGGTATAATTATAAAAACCATTGGCATAGTAGGTTCCTCCAGCCGTTTTACCTGCAAAAAACGGTAACTCCCTACCCGTGCGGGTAAAATGATCTATAATTGGTTCTTCTACGTCTTGACCTGCGCCAATACCAAACTCCCTTGGTGTACCTATAGTCGCTCCATCCAATCCATGAATTGACAAAACAGTAGTTCTATTCACTGGGTTATAACTTAATAGCACGAACTGATCCGCTCCATCATTTTGAGCAAACATAGGATAGGTAGCGCCAATACCAATCGTGCTTACTACTCGTGCGGAATCATCCACCTGATTCAAATAAGCTTGAAGACTTACGGCATCCATGCTTACAAAATAGTGCTGACCACCTAAGACCAAAAATTCACCCACCGGATGTACATTGTTGTCACGCATGTAGGTGTTTCGTATAAACTGACCTTCCTCGTCTGTACTAGCTATATACGTCCCTAAAAAGTCCGTATCATCTCGTCTATAATTTCCCAACAGCAAATAACCATTTTCACTGGTCTCTGTAACATCTACCGGACTAATGGCATGATCAAACTGATGACTATCATAAATTCTCAAGAAGGAATCTGCCGGATTTACATCTTTATTATCTCCTATATCACAGGCTGAAACGGCCAACAAAGCAGCCATTCCAAAGAGTATATTTGTTAATTGTATTTTCATAAGAGACTAAAAATCAGAATTAAAACTTTTGCTAATAAACCGCATAGGGAAAAATACGCCTACATTCATAGTAATATTATCTATAGTAAGATCATCCATGGCGTCACCAGAAGCCGCCAGTCGATTATCCGAATATCTATTAGCCGCGCTTGCGATATTATTCAATCCATATCGATAGTTGATATCCAGAGAAAGACGAATATTCCCAGGATCATAGTGAACGCCAACGCCGGCCATAATACCAAGAGATGAACCAATGAACACATCTTTAGCACCTACAATGATAGCTGGAGGTTGATAAGGCTGAACTGCCCCTGCTGCCATATCATTATTTTCAATTTGGACTTCCTTGTTGGCATTAAGCAAACGGCTGTAATACGCTCCGATTTGCACGAAAGGCCTGAGTTTTTCCTGAAGTATGTCATACTTAAACATCAAAGGCAGGTCGATGTATTCCAAATGATTCTTCTGGTCATAATTGAGAATAACCATATCATCAGGATTACTTGCGGATTCGTAAGTGTAGGAATTGTGATAAGTAAAATTGAACCTTGAGTAATTGGGAAAGAAGGCCAACGAAAATCCACGATGATAAAACACAAACTCCAAACCTACTTGAGAACCCAAAGCTTTAAAATTATCATAGTCCTTATCAAGCTCAGCATCCAGAAAATCTACTCCCTCAAATGTAGAATGGAATTGAGTTGGGTTAGCTTTGGTCAAATTGGGTCCCCCCTTTAGTCCAATCCAAAATTGCGTTTGAAGAAACTGCTTCAATGGATTGGGTGGTTTTTTGGGTTGGCCTTTTCGTTGTGCCATGCCTTCAAAGGCTAATAGCAAACAAAAAAGTAATAACAATCGAAATGAGCGATTCATATGTTTAGTTCTTAACAATTAGTTTTTTCGAGTCTTTTAAAAGTCCAGCATCTATTCGATAGATATAAGTTCCTGGTTTGAGCTGGGAGACGTCTAGCGTCACCTCATGCTCTCCTATAGTTTTTTGCTCCTTTAATATATGCTTCACGAATTTTCCTTTATTATCATAAAGTCGAAGACTGACCTGAGCTGGAGTATTGAGATAAAAGCCAATTTTGGTTTCGCCTTGAGCAGGGTTAGGATAACACTCTTTTAAGTGAAACCGGTGAGTAATAAAGTCCTCAACTCCATCAATTACCGACTTCGAGACTTCTACCTTTTCTACAGCCTCACCGTCATCATTAGTACCATCTATATAGTTATTGAAAAAGATATCATTAGTGATCACGCTTTTATCTACCTGCATCCAGTCTTCCAATATGCTGGCATAGATCTGACGATAGTCATACTGCATCCCGACATTATTTTCAGTCATATCTGGATTGGTTCCATATACTCCAGCATTAGCACCTTTACCAAAAATAAACATCGGCCCACCAGTACCGTGATCGGTACCATAACTACCATTGGATCCGATTCTTCTACCAAACTCGGACATGGTTACAGTCAGTACTCGATCTTCAATACCTCTGGCTTTCAGGTCATCCTGAAACGCCTTCATAGCAGAAGAAATATGGTACAATAAAGAAGCATGGTTACCCATGGTAGGATCGTAAGACTCAACCTGATCGGCGTGTGTATCGAAGCCACCAACTTTCACAAGGAAAACCTTGGTTTTGGCTCCAAGGCCTGGTCCTCCACCATCTAATAACTTTGCTACCAATTTTAACTGGGGTGTTAGTCTATTAGTTTTTGCACCATCTGGGGCATTATATGGATATACATCAGGATAGGTAACTGTGGGATCGTTTGCCCTTTTATATATTTCCAATAATCGTGCAGCATAATCCTCCGACTTATCTTCCAAGCCCAAAATCCAATTCATCTCCTTCCAATAAGGAGAATCCAACAAATACTCTGGCGGGCGGCCTCTAGGATCAGTCCCTTGATCTACAAAGCCATCCAGGCTTTCGATCAAGTTAGCAAAACCTTGCGGATTGCCTCCAAGTGAAATTGAGGAAGGAATGTTTCCTTGCTGATGAAAAACTAGGGATACATCACTACCAAGCTCAATGGCCAATGGGTCTGGCATATTTTCATTAGGAAAATCATCTGGATATACCTGTGGTGCATATTGACTCTGAAGATAGCGACCAACCCAGCCCGATGAGTAAAAATCATCCACACCTCCGCCCATATTCCAAATATCTCTTCCACGAAAGTGAGAACCATTGTTATTCTTATAGGATACCCCTTGAACTATGGCCATTCGACCTCGATCGTAGAGGTCTTTAACACCCTGCATATCTGGGTGCAAACCAATTTGATCTTCCAACGCTAAGGTGCTATCCAATGGAATGTATCTTCTTGCACCATTCTTTGCTGGTATAGCAATATTCGCTCGTCGATTGTAATACTGATCATATTGATCCACCGGAATAATTGTATTCACTCCATCGTTACCTCCTGAGAGTTGGAGTATGACTATGACCCTATCATTAGTACTACTAGCAGCCATTTGCTGGTAATAGCTGTTTTTTGCGATTAGGTTTATCGGTACACCACTGATGGCAAAGGGTACGCCAGCCGCCAATGGGATTTTCTTTAGAAATTTTCTTCTTTTCATTACGCTAGGGTTATGAGAGTTGGTATTCTGGTGATTGCAAGATGGCGTTGAAGAGGTTCTTCAACTGAGTTTCTACTACCTCGCCGTCTTCTAAGTTGGTCCACCTAAAATTCCATGACCCTTCAGGATCGGCGTCAATCTGTGGAGAATACAAAAAGGCCATTAGAAAATAGTTCAGGCGCTCTGCCGTAATTTCAGACGAATCATCTCCTGCCGCATCAAAGGTCAAATTATCATTCATTGGAAGGAAATATCTGCACAGTTCGATGATTAAGTCATTAGCATCGGCAGCTACAGAGGAAAAATTATCCTTCACAAACTGAACCACATCCACACCAACACCTCCTGGCTCATCAGCATTCATGTTATCTACCAATTGCTGAGCAAATTGATAACGCTCAGCCAAGTAATTGGTACTAATCCAGCTTCTATTAAATACTGGAAATTGATGATAGGCAGGATAGCCTGCCACCTCGGGTGGCTCGTAATACACCATACCCTGGCTATTCATAGACTGCTGGATATTGCCCATGAAAGTGTAGTAGTTCTCCAGATCTGTGGCGTAGTCTGGAATCGTTACTTCCATCATCTTCAATGTACCTAAAGTAAGGTCCATAGGTGATTTAATGATAGAACCGAAATGGTCGTTGTCAGTCCCTGCGCCATCTTCGTAAAAATGTTCGCTTTGGAACAAATCCATGAGCACCGGCTGAATTTTATAACCTCCGTTAATAAAGGTCTGAGTGAGGTTATCAATGATATCATCATCTAACGTTTGATCAATGTCATAATAGACGTAGAATCGGTAGATTTTTCGACAAATGTTTCGTGCGGCTTCATCAGACACATCATAGATCATTTCAACGAGTTGATCAATTTCGTCCAAAGCACTTTCCTCCGTTGGGGAGCCACCTTGCAACAAATCAGGGTCAGGAGTGACCGTGGCATCATTGAAGCGGTAACTAAACTGCTTGGTTGAATTGTCATGAGATGACGCAATGGTTCCGCCCCGTACAACTCCTCTCGGCAACTCGGTATCTTCATCTATGTTACTATAAGTATCATCAATGTTGAATCCTGAGAATACCAACGCAGCAGCTTGCACATCCTGCTCAGTATAGTTGAAATAATCTCCTGGAGCCGGCAATGGTGACAGGGAACCTTCTAGGCCTCGCCCAATCGAAAACAGTTCAAGAAACTCACGACCAAAATTTTCATTTGGGCTTCCCAGTACATTGCTATCACCATCGAGAAAACGCAGCATGGCATTTTCCACACAAACCTTCTTTGACAAAGTTTTAAAATTGAAATCAGAATCTCCATTGTCGTCAAAACTAAATTTTCTAAACAAAGCATTCTGATAATAGATAGATGTACTGTTGGCAACTTTAGATTCTAAGGTTGTAAATATGGTGTGTAGTAAAAAAGTGACTTTTTCTCTTGTGGCGTAGGATAAAGCTTGATTATCAGCCACACCTAAGGCAAGTAACTGTCCAAAGTGCCAGGACTTCAAATAAGCATTCAATCCCCTATCGCTAGTATTAGCATCCGTTCTTGGGGTGGTAATCCACTCCTCACCAGTAGCAAGATCAATAGGGAGTTCGGGGTCTGGTAGACCTACTGTGATGAACAGCAAGTCCATCGCTTCGCTGGCGGTCATAGCCGCCACCTGATCAATTTGTGCTTTAGTCGCTCCGAACGTAGCCCTCCTTAGCAAATGTGCCGCTCGCTTTCTTCCAAGCGCTCCAGCCAAAGCGGTTAGTGGCATAACAGGTGATTTATAGTTTCTAATAGGCAAAGAGCCTGATACAATATTATCTTAAATATGATTCAAAACGAACTATACTAAGAAATAATATAACTATTTGTAGATTTTTTATTTAAATCTTCAAATGCCTACTCAGATCGTAACGCTAGTCTTAGTCGCGATGAACTGATTCCAGCTTTTTTGCCGCTCTGCATTCAATACACGAGGAAATTTATGCTGTCCTCCTTCCTTACCTTCACTTCGCATCCAAGAATAAAACAGGGATGAGGGGAGAAAATCAACGAACAACTCTTTAAGTGCGGCTGATCGTTCAACACGATAATCATCATTGAGTTGCTTTAGGTTTTCATCTAATAACTTTCTGAACCTTCCCTTATTTACAGGATCGTCTGTACCAATATACCACCGATGCGCAAAGAGTGAATCCAAAGGTTCTCCACAAACCGTAAACTCTTTTACAGTCATATTCAGCTGACTGGCTGTTAATTCAAGCGCCTCATTCATATTGTCCAACGACAAGTGTTCACCACAAAGACTCAAAAAGTGTTTGGTTCTCCCCTTGATAACTATTTCTGATTCTTGCTCATTGGTAAATTCAATCACATCGCCAATTAAGTATCGCCAGGCTCCGGCATTGGTACTGATCAATAGCGCATACTCCTGCCCCTCCTTTACTTCACCTATGTTAATGACTTCCGGGTTAGTCACCAATTGACCATTTCTATCAAAGTTCTGATTGGTAAAAGGAATGAACTCATAAAATATACCATTGTTCAAAACCAACTTCATCGACGAATAGTTGGGCTTATCCTGAAAGGCTATAAATCCTTCAGACGCCAAGTAAGTTTCCATATAGTGGATGGGTTCTCCAAGCAATTTTTCAAAACCTCTTTTGTACGGCTTGAATGACACCCCACCGTGAACAAATATTTTCAGATTAGGCCAGACATCGTGAATGGTCTTCACTTCGTAGTGTTCAATTATCTTTTCCATCAACAACTGAATCCAAGCTGGCACACCGACCAACACCCCTACATTCCATTCTTTGGCTTTGCTCACCATTTCTTCCAGCTTAGTATCCCAGTCCAAAGCCTTGGCAATTTTCTTTCCTGGTTTGGCAAATCCCTGTAACCAAATAGGAATCTGCCCAGTGGTAATCCCGCTAAGGTCGCCTTCAAAATAGGTCCCATTGAATTTTAAATCCGTACTTCCACCTACCATCAATATGTCAGTTTCATAATACTTGGAATCGATCTTAAGTTTGGACAGTGCCAATAACTGACGCACACCAGTCCTTTGCATGGACTTCAAAGCTTCTCTGGTCACGGGAATGTATTTGGATGGAGAACCAGAGGTGCCAGAACTTAGCGCGTAATATTTCACCTTGCCTGGCCAGCTCACTCCTTTAATTCCCTCTCTGGATTGGGACCACCATTCTTCGTTAATAGAATTATAGTCGTGGATAGGCACATTACTCTTATAGTAGCTATAAAATAGATTTTGATCCTGGTCCTTAAAACCGTTTAAAATAGTTTTAAAATAATGATATCGACCAAAGTAAGTGTCCTTTGCGGCAATCAATAGTTTTCTTAGTTCCGCCTTCTGAAGGTCAAAGGGAGAAGCGTAGTCCTGCTCTAAACTCTCTCTGAGCCGAATACCACGTTTGAGCAATGTTCCTAAAATAGCCATGTGAATTGAACAACTGATTGAAAAAATTGATTCATCAAATTAGCAGAAATAATGCACTGAACTATTCTAAGTTAATTGTTATTTTGTTAATTCACGATTAAGAATTCAAGTAATCAATATGTCCGTCGTAGATCAAATCCAATCCATAAATAAGGAGCTAGAAAATACACAAGCTAAACTCATTGCGGTAAGCAAAACCAAACCCAACGAGCTGATTATAGAAGCCTATGAGCATGGGCATCGGGCTTTCGGTGAAAACAAAGTGCAAGAGCTGGTAGATAAAGCAAGCGAATTACCAAAGGACATCGAATGGCACATGATTGGTCATCTGCAGCGAAATAAGGTAAAGTACATTGCTCCATTTGTACATTTGATTCATGGGGTGGACACCATCAAACTACTTAAAGAAATCAATAAGGAGGGCAGAAAAAACAATCGAACGATTCCTTGTTTGCTTCAAGTTCACATCGCTGAAGAAAGCACGAAGTTTGGGTTTAGTGAAGACGAAATCGAAGAATTTCTAAAATCAGGACAGTTGGGTGAATTTGAGCATGTAGTAATTGTAGGCTTGATGGGCATGGCTACCAACACTTCCAACGAATCTCAGGTAAAAAAAGAATTTGCTGGTTTAAAGTCCTTTTACGAAACGATCAAAACCAAATACAGTCATCCCCAATTCGACCTCAAAGAAATTTCTATGGGAATGAGCGGAGATTACCGAATAGCTGTTAAAGAAGGCAGCACCATCGTAAGAATTGGAAGCACTATATTCGGTGCTAGAAATTATGCCAAATAATTGAACCTATTATTTATTAGGCCAACCATCTAATAGCAACTGTGCTCCTGCGGGGTTTGTAGCAAATGGTATATTGTGCACATCACACAGTCTCATCAGCATCTGGATATCAGGCTCATGTGGATGTTTGCCTTGTGGGTCTCTAAAGAAAAATATCAGATCCATATTGCCCTCCGCTACCATCGTAGCAATCTGTGCATCACCGCCCATTGGACCTGAAAGTAATTTTTTCACTTTCAACCCAGCCTTCTCGGCATGCGAACCTGTAGTCCCTGTAGCTACAATATCGGCTTGAGCAATACGCTCTTTATTTTGAAGTAGGAAGCCTACCATTTCTGCTTTTTTGCCATCATGGGCGATTACAGCAAGTCTCATATTCTTTTATCAGTTAGAACTCTCCTAAAGTTATCAACTTTAGGAGAGTTTATAGTTTTATTTCCTCCACTCCTTCCACTGATTGATCAAACTGTTCGTTGACCCGTCGTGAGAAGTCACTTTTTCTTGTCCTTGCAGTTCTGGCAGGATCTGTCCAGCTAGCTGCTTGCCTAGCTCCACACCCCACTGGTCGAAGCTAAACACATTCCATATGACGCCCTGCACGAAAATTTTATGCTCATACATGGCAATCAATGCACCTAGATTGAACGGAGTGATTTTTTTGATCAAGATTGAATTCGTTGGCTGATTACCTTCAAATATTTTGAAGGGTAATAAGGCATCAATATCCTCTTCTTCCATCCCTGTTTTAAGCAATTCGTCGATCACCTGATCTTCCATTTTGCCTTTCATCAAGGCTTCGGTCTGAGCAAAGAAATTCGCTAAAAGCTTTTCGTGATGATCGCTCATTGGATTCTGACTCTGCGCAGCAGCTATAAAATCAGAAGGAATCAACTTGGTACCTTGATGTATCAGCTGATAGAATGCATGCTGTCCATTTGTACCTGGTTCTCCCCAAATGATTTGCCCTGTTTGGATGGCAATCGGCTCTCCGTTTCTATCAATGAATTTACCATTGCTCTCCATGTCGCCTTGCTGCAAGTAGCTGGCAAATCGATGCAAATATTGATCGTATGGCAAGATGGCGTGCGATTCGGCACCAAAGAAATTGTTGTACCAAACACCCAGCATCGCTAATGTTACCGGCAGGTTATTTTCAAATTCAGTTTCACGGAAGTGAATATCCATGGCCTCTGCGCCATCAAGCAACTCCTTGAAATTATCATATCCAATAGCACAGGCGATGGACATGCCAATCGAAGACCACAACGAATAGCGACCACCTACCCAGTCCCAAAACTCGAACATGTTAGCAGCGTCGATTCCGAATGCCTCTACTGATTTTTTGTTTGTGGAGAGCGCAATAAAATGCTTCGCGATGGCACTTTCATCTTTAGCTTCTTTCAAAAACCAATCTTTTGCCGAAATAGCATTGGTCATGGTTTCTTGCGTGGTAAATGTCTTTGAGGCGATGATAAACAAAGTCTCAGCAGCATCTACTTTTTGCAATACCTGATGCAGGTGCGAACCATCTACATTAGACACAAAATAGGAATTGATGTTTTCTTTTTGGTATGGTTTCAATGCCTCAGTCACCATATACGGTCCGAGGTCTGAACCACCAATACCTATATTTACGATATTCTTGATGACTTTCCCGTCATACCCTTTGAGCTCACCAGCGTGAAGTTTTGTAATGAAAGCCTTCATCTTTTCCAGCTCCTTCGCGATCAGCGGACGAACATTTTTTCCATCAACTTCGAGAGGCTCCTTACTATTGCTTCTGAGTGCGGTATGCAACACCGCTCTGTCCTCGGTTTCATTGATTTTCTCACCGGTGAACATGGCTTCAATCGCCTCTTTCAATTGGCAGTCCTTGGCCAACTGCATCAGCAAATCCTGCGTCTTATCTGAGTAGATATTTTTAGAATAATCCAATAAAAAGTCTTTCCATTGGATCGAGAATTTATTGAATCGCTCTGGATCATTTTCGAACATATCGACGATTGGGTCTTTCGAAATGTCCTCGTAGTGGTTTTCTAGGGATTCCCACGCTTTGGTTTCTGCGGGATTTACTTTTGGAAACATATTAGTTAAAGTCTATTGAAGTACCACGTTCCTATCATTATAAAACTACTATCAGCAGCCTGTCTGAATGGTCGCATGGACTCCATGTAAATTAGTGTTTTAGTGCATCAATAATCAATTCATCCAGCATTTTCAGGTCTATGTCATGATGAGACTCTACGATCAAGTGAGCTTTGGTCAAATCCTGATTTCCAGAATTCAAATTGCGATATCCAATACATTTCATACCAGCAGAAATGGCTGCCTGTACGCCGTGCTTGGCATCTTCTATAACCACACAATTTTCTGGATTTACATCCAAAGTTTTGGCGGCCAACAAAAAAATATCAGGATTGGGTTTTGTCTTTTCTACGTCTTGGCTACTCACATAGCCTTCGAAGTACTGGGTAATGGCAAATTTATCCAAAACCAATTTAATATTCTCCCTAGAGGCCGAAGAAGCTACAATCATTTTTGTGCCATTGGCCTTAATTCTATCCAAAAGTTCAATCAATCCTTCAATTGGATCAAAATCACTTTCTCGCAGTGCGGTGATATAGGCTTCATCACCTTCGATGGTCAACTCTTCCCAAGATGCATCCAAGCCGTATTTTTCAATATTTCCTGTCCACAAGTCTCGAGTTCGCATGCCTACATATTGTGCATGTTCTGAGAACGGGTAGTCCGTTACCCCAAAACGTTTGAGGATTTCAAATTCCGTTTCGTAGTGGATGGGTTCACTGTCCATTATCACTCCATCCATATCAAAGATTACTGCTTCTAGCATTGCATTCGGATTAGGCGGCAAAGCTAGAGAAGTATTATTGAAATGAAAGCAGATAACTTTATAAGTCTTACTTGAAATTATTCCCATCAGAACTCGATTCTGATTAGAGCCATTTCTTCCTTTTAAGGATATAAAAAATAGTAGCACCAATCATACCCATGCTTGACAAAACACCAAAATACCCATACTGCCAATTCAGTTCAGGCATGCTGTGAAAGTTCATACCATAGATGCCTGCAATAAATGTCATTGGGATGAAAATGGCCGAAACAATGGTCAGTGTTTTCATCACTCGATTCATTTCATTGTTTTGATTGGTATGGTGCAGGTCCATGATGTCTCTAAGCATTTCACGAGATGTGTCACAAAAGGCCAAGATATTTTTAACCTGATCTTGAAGATCATGCAAATAAGCTTGATTGGCTTTTCTCAAGAATTGAGCTCCCTCTGTTTTCATGTTGGTAACGGCATCTAGCAAAGGCAACGTGTGGCGTCTGATCAGATTTACATTCCTTTTGATGTTGATTACCTCCTTCATGACATCGTAGTTGTCATTAGTCAGTATCTGATCCTCAAGCTCTTCTATTTCAAACCTTAGCTTTTCAGCAATATGGGCATAGCTACTCACAATCGCATTGAGCACTTGATAAAACAGATAATCCACTGGATTAGCTCGAATAACACCCAAAGCACTTTTGATTTTGTTGCGAAGTTCATCAAAGACGTCTCCTGGAAGTCCTTCTTGAAAGGTGATTAGCACGTTTTTCTTCAATACAATGCTAATCTTCTCTTGACTGATTACATTTTCAAGATCTATGGATAACATATTAGCCGAAAAGAAAATATAGTCGTCAAACACTTCAAATTTTGGCAACGATTCAATAATCAGGATGTCTTCCAATGTAAGTGGATGAAATTCATTAAGATGAATGACTTCCTCCAGAATTTGTCGGTCGTGACTTTCAATGTCCAGCCATGAGATCTTCTTTGTTTTTTCTATTTGCTGAAACGCATCTCTTGTCGTAATTCCCTCTTCCTTATGATGTGCTGTTTTGTTGTATTGAATAAGTGTAAGCATAGATGGGTTTATATCAGCATTAATATTGTTCATGGTACTCAGGTTTATAAAGAGTAGATCATAAAATACCCCACAATCATATCTCTATCATCCCATGCTTAGCGAATATCAAAAAATTAAAAGTGAGATCAACAATTCAATAAGAATAGCAAAAATCAGGATATAAAAATAGAGCCAAGAAGAAATCCAATACTTAAAGATAGTCTTCTTCCAACTCTGACTATACACTCTTTTAAAGGATAAGAACGAGTAGGTAAAAACAATAAACAAAGTGATCATCATGGTCCATTCATGAACCGCATCAGACTCAAATATCCAATGTACTAAAACTATGGCCACTCCATAGATAAAAAAGGCAAATGTGTGTAAATGAATAGTATGAATGAGATGATTGATGTAAAGTTCTTTTCTTCTTACATACATCAGTTTGAGCAATAGCGCAAAGACTGGAATGAGAATAAACATCATTACGGATAGGTTCTGAACAATCTCCGACACCAATGTCTCTTTATCTCGCTTGTAAATGCGAATAATCTGCTTAATCGTCAGTTTTGTAAGTGCACTTCTATCTTCAATTTTTAGTGAGTCATAAAGAGCCTGCTCACTTATCGTATTATCATTGAGTTTATCATAGAGCAACTCCCACTGCCAATTTTTCAAAGGCCAGGAGTTTTCATCGCCTTCTGCTAGGGAATCACCCTCTATATTCAACATTATGGGTGGTGAATTTTTTATGGAGTCCAGATTGAATTCAACCTCATTCTGAATGGCCGTTTTTACCGAATCCACTTCCGGTGTGTCTAATGCTTGACTAAACTCTCGGGTCAAATCACCCATCATGCTATTGAGCACAAAAAAGTAAAAGAAACTTACAATGATGTACAATCTAATGGGGTTGGCGTAGGTGAATCGTTTGCCTTCGTTGTATTTTTTTGTGAGCTCTCCTGGTTTAAAAAAGAAAGGAAAAAAGGTGTGAGCTAACCTTGAATCAAAGGAAAAGAAATTTTCGAACAAGTCTTGGCTCAGTTCCTTAAAGGACACGTTTTTGTCATCGTTCTGTTGCCCGCATAGTGGACAGTAGTTATATACCTCGTCGAGCGGTGTCTGACAGTTGAGGCAGTTTTTAGTTTTACGCAATGCTCGCATCTATTCGGAAGTGTCTTCTTTTTTAACAAATCGATTCAAGAAGAATGCGCCACCCCATAATCCAAGTGCAACAAGCGAGTATTCCAACTGATAATATTGTGTTCTCAAACTGAAATAGAGGAAGACAACGGCTCCCGCGAATAACACCCAATAGGTGATTTTCAATAACTTTTCTCTAGACATGCTTAGCTGACTTCTTTTACTTTAAGAGAAGTTCCCTCCTCACCTATCACTTCTACTTTTGCTCCCTGATCAATGTAGCTACCGCGAGTATAAGCATCATAGATTTCATTTTCAATTTCGACTTTTCCGCTTGGACGCAATATCGTATAAGCCACTCCCTCCTTGCCCATGAGTGATTGCTTTTTAAAATTTGACGTATAGCCCGAATCTTTGTCTAGCGTGGTCTCCAATGCAATCTTTTTAAACATGCCTGACTCTGTCAATCTCACCCCACCAATAAACATGACGATAAAAGAGCCGATAAGTCCTAGAAAAGTGACCAGCACAGCGGTGGTCAAATGACCTGATGGCACAAAAGAAAAATCGAAATAGTCATTATTTAGCATCACAAGGATCAGTGAAGTAACCATCATAGTAATTCCAGACACCCCTGCCACGCCAAATCCTGGTATCACAAATATTTCCAAGGCTAAAAGCACAACTCCCAAGAAAAAAATGATAATCTCCCAATTTTCGGCCAAACCGTTGAGGTAGTAGGGTGTAAAATACAAAACCAAAGCGATCACTGATGCCAATATTGGGAATCCCACCCCTGGTGTTTGGAGTTCAAAGTAAATACCTCCAAGGATGATCAGAATCAAAATTCCACTTACGAATGGGTTGATGAAAATGTCTATGATTTTGTCTGAGGCTGTCAACTCATATTCGAATATGTCGTAATCTTCCACTCCAGTCCTTTCCATGATCTCTTCTATTCCGCTAACCTGCGCTTCGCAAAAACCATGTTTTATTGCTTCTGATGTAGAAAAAGTAATCACCTTGCCTTCTGTAGATATACTATCCACCTCCACGTCCTGATCCACCATCGCCTCTGCAATTTTCGGATCCCGACCATTCGCCTCAGCGGTAGAACGCATGATCGACCGCATATAGGATTGGTATTTGTCAGGTGCTGCTGCACCATCCTGAGTCACCACGGTAGCCGCACCAATACTAGCACCCTTAGCCATGTATATGCTATCACAAGCAATAGATATCAAAGCACCTGCAGAAGCCGCATCCTTATTAATATACACATAGATCGGTTTTTCAAATTCCAGTACTCGAGTACGAATGTCGTCAGCATCATTAAGTGCTCCTCCATAGGTATCCATTTCAATGATCACATAATCCACCTCGCGACTAATAGCTTCTTCCAAGGCCAGCTCCGTATAACGGTTGGTACGGGGGTCAATATCAGCATCAAGCTTCATCAAGAAAACCAACGGTTTTACTTCGGTGCTGTCTTGAGCATAAGTGTTGGGGTTTAATCCAATGAAAAGAAACAATAAAAGAAACAGACGTTTGTACATCAAGGATAACATTTAGATTTGCCCGAAAGATATTTATTATTTACCATATCCTTTAAACGAATACAGAAATTTGGCGGCCAAAAATAAGCATCATCAGGTTACTTTTGATTTTCCCATCAAGTCTATCGTTCCAGGGGCAGATGAAAACCTGCTTTTGATTGAAACGAATGACACTCTGTCGAAAACTCAGACCTTTTTGTTACTATCCTTTGAACCACTAGAAATCATTCAGGCCATTTCCTTTTCGGAAGAATACACAGGACTGGTAACCAAATCATACAATAAAGACCAACTCCTTTTCATCCAATACTCAGATCAGAATAATCCCGATCTGACTAATGTTTATATGTTTGACTGGAACGGTGGTGCACCTATTTTCAGCTTGCAAAAGACTCGAATCATCGAATTGGGGTTGGAGTGGATCAAAGTTCCACACCCTCATTTCGTCAACAAAGAAGTTTACATTGACCTTAACTCAGGAGCTGAACTAAAGAATACTCCGGTAATTAAGGAGCAAATTGAAGATAACATTTTCTATGCTACTGCCTACCCGGAGGAGTCAGAGTATTTTCAATGGTTCGTGCAATATTTTACTAAACACAACATTACTCCTTGTAGAGAAATTGAATACCTGAAAATCAAGAACTCCATCCTTATTGCTTATTATGAAAATAAAGAAGGAGGAATGATGACCAATAGTCTGGTTCTATTGGATAGAGAAGGCACGATTTTAGAGCGAGTAATTTTGGATGAGAAGCTTCAAGGCATAGGTAAAGACACTTTTTTCGTCTACCGAAATAAGGCCATATTTGTCACAGGCAAAAACACATTGAATATTTATGATTTATAGACTGCTCCCTTTTATTTTCACCATGACTTTGGCTATTTCTAGTTTAGCCAACAGTCCGATCGACAGCCTCCGAGTAGAAAAGATAAAAGGCAAGAAATACATCATACACCGCGCTGAACCTAAAGAAACTCTTTATTCAATAACCAGACGCTACCAAGTTACTCTAGAAGATTTATATGAGTTCAACCCTTCACTCAAAGAGAATGGGCTTAAAATGTATGACACTGTCCGTATACCTTTATTGAAAAAAAGAAAAAAGCACGAGCCGAAGCCACGGGCAAGTGATCGCAGCAATTACCATGTCGTTCAGTCTGGCGAAACACTCTTTGCTATATCAAGACAATACAACCTGACGGTTGACTCACTCATTGCTATCAATCAATTAGAAAATTCTAATTTGAGTGTTGGGGACACCCTATTCACCGAACCCCAAACGAAGACGAAGTCAGCACCAATCACTGAGCCAAACGTAACGTACCATGTGGTCCAACCTTCGGAGACAATGTTTGGTATTTCAAGAATGTATCAAGTAGAAATCGAAGATATCCAGCAATGGAACAATCTACCAGATTACACCTTATCTATTGGACAGAAGCTAATCGTTTCAGGGGAAGTCAGTAAGAAAAAAGTCATTGAAGATACAATTGCAATTGTGTCCATTGCAAAAAAAGAAGTAGATACTACCTATGTAAAACCTGAAAAACCTGCGCTAGACACACTTTACGTAAAAACCGACAACAGTCAATTCAAAACCAAAACCAAAGAAGTTGAAGGAAGAAAACAAACGACCGAAGAAGGATTTGCAATGAAGATTGAAGACACTGACTATACAAAAAAGTATCTCGCATTGCATCGGACAGCTCCTCTAGGTTCTACCATACAGGTGAAAAATCAAATGACCAATCAGGTCATCGAAGCAAGAGTTGTTGGTAAGCTACCAGAAAGTGCTATGAACCGAACACTACTACTCAGACTTTCATCAGCAGCCTACCAAGCCATGGGCGCCATAGATTTGAAAACACCGATCATAGTGAGCTATTCCTCAGATGCAGAATAACCTAAAAGACTTTCTGGATGAAAAGGTAGCATTGTACAATCAGCCTTCTTTCATTCCTGAAGATCCCATTTCAATCCCTCACCAATTCAATAAAAGGCAAGACATTGAGATCGCTGGGCTATTCGCTGCTACACTGGCTTGGGGCCAGCGAAAAACTATTATCAACAAGTGTAATGAACTGATGAAAATGATGGATAATGCCCCTCATGACTTCATTCTCAATCATGGCGAAAATGACCTTAAAAGATTCTTAAGTTTTAAACACAGGACGTTCAATGCCACCGATACGTTATTCTTTATCGATTTTTTGAAATCTCATTATTCAGAGAATGACTCTTTAGAAGCTGCATTTACAGGTGGAAAGACTAGTGATATGGAATCTTACCTATCCAACTTTCATAACACTTTGTTTGCACATCCGAATGCACCAGACAGAAGTAAAAAACATGTAGCCACTCCAACTCGAAAATCCGCTTGCAAGCGGTTAAACATGTTCCTGCGATGGATGGTAAGAAAAGACAATAAAGGTGTTGACTTTGGCATCTGGACTGAAATCAAACCCAATCAATTGATTTGCCCTCTGGATGTGCATGTAGAGCGAGTAGCTAAGCGGCTAGGTTTACTGCAGCGTAAACAAACGGATTGGCGTGCTGCCTTAGAGCTCAGCGAAAATCTTCGTCAGTTAGACCCCAATGACCCCGTAAAATATGATTTCGCCTTATTTGGTTTAGGAGTGATGGAAAAGTACTAAAAGTTGAAAATCTTGAGTCAAAAGTTCCTAAATTTTACTTCTCGTTTTCAACTTGTTACTTTATAACTTTTAACTGCGAAGCACTACCCTCTCCAATTTTCCGGCTCCATTCTCCAAGAGTTCAGTGAATCTAATTCATCACTTTTGATCACATTGGAGGACACTGCAATATCCAATAATGAATGGTAATCAGACAGCGTAAAGTGTGAAACATTCGCCTGCATCAAATTTCTATCTGCATGTGGGAATCCATAGGTAAAAATGGCTCCAAGCCCTAGCACCTTCATACCTGCTTCTCGAAGTGCTTCTATTGCTTTAATAGAACTTCCGCCTGTAGAAATCAAGTCCTCCACAACAAAAACATTTTTCCCTTCTTGCACCTGCCCTTCTATACGATTCGTTCGGCCATGAGACTTCGCTTTGTCCCTCACATAGATAAAAGGCAAGCCCATCTCTTCTGCAATCAAAGCTCCCTGAGGAATACCTGCAGTGGCCACACCTGCGATCACTTCTGTTTTTGGATACCTTGCCTTGATTTCTTTGACGAACGCATTTTTGATCACTGTCCTTAAAGTAGGATAGGATAATGTCATTCTGTTGTCACAATAGATTGGAGACTTCCATCCTGACGCCCAGGTAAAGGGGTCCTTTGGCTGAAGTTTAATAGCCTTTATTTCCAATAACTCGGTGGCGATTTGAGCGCTCAGCGGAAGATTTGATTCATTGTTCGTCATGTGGCGAAATTAGTAATATTTTAAATCAAGATTTCGTTGAAAGAATGAATTATAAAGAATGAAGAAAAATTAATCCATGAAATTGTGAATCTCACTATTTTTTCTCCATGTTCGCCAAGTACTTTTATGTAGATGAAGATATACATTAACGATATACCTGTTAGGATTCGAGACCGCGAAAGAGAGTCCAATAAAAAATTTGACGCCATAGTAGATAGTGATGTAGATGATATCCAAGCCATCAAACTCAAGGGCAAGGTACTCATCAAAGAAAAGTCGCATGAGGCTATTAACCGTCTGCTTCAAATCATGACGGATAAGAAGTACAGCAAAATCAAACAAATTGAGATTAGAGTAAAAAACAAAACAAAGGCTCAACAGTATCTCAAGTCCAAGTTTAATATAGTAGAAGCCGCGGGAGGTGTCGTTGAAAAAGAGGGTAAAACACTGATGATCCTAAGAAATGATCTTTGGGACATTCCTAAGGGAAAACTAGAAAAGGGTGAGAAAAGGCCTGAGGGAGCGGCACGAGAAGTAGAAGAAGAAACGGGTGTCAAAGTACAATTGGAAGAGAAAATCTGTTCGACCTGGCACACATATACCAGAAACAAGAAATACGTACTTAAAAAGACCACGTGGTACAGAATGACCTGCCTGGATGATAGTCAGCTAAAACCTCAAAAAGAAGAAAATATACAGAAGGCTGTATGGATGACTGAAACGGAGGTGGATGTTGCCATGCTCCATTCCTTCAAAACTATTGAAAGAGTGGTTCAAAAATACCGTAAACTACTGAAGAAAATTACCAGCTAAAGTTCGTAAGGGATAAATGGGCTGATATCCCCATCATATTTATGCACCTCTCTAATAATCGTAGAGCTGATATGTGCATATTCTGGTGATGTGATTAAGAATACAGTTTCTAATTGACTATTCAGGTATCTATTTACCTGAGAGATACTATTTTCGTATTCAAAATCTGTCGTGTTTCTCAATCCTCTAATTAGAAAAGAAGCGTCGGTCTTTTTAGCCAAATCTGCCGTGAGTTCATTATAAACCATCACAGATACATTTTCATTTGACTTGAAAGCAGACTTTACTCTTTCCACCATATACTCCACCTCAAAGTAACGAGACTTGGCACTATTGTAACCAATGGCTACAACCACCTCATCGAATAACTTGAGTGCACGACGGACTATATCTTCATGCCCTTTGGTGAATGGGTCAAAAGAACCCGGAAAAAGAGCAATTTTTTTATCCGACATGGCTACAATTTTAGTCGCAAAGGTAGACGCTCAGCAAGTCAAAATATTGGTGATCTGCTAGTTCGTCAAAGTGATAATTAAATTTGAGATTGGCCGGACGCTTTCCAAAGGAAATATTTCCTATGTACTTCGAAAACAACTTGTAGTGATCAGAGCTTTGAGTAATATTTCCCCACAGTATAACCTTCTGCGTTCTCTGATTTAGGTTAAATTCCTTAAACACCAACATCACATATTTTACATAGTCCTTGGCTTCCTTAATGGAAAACTGATTGTAGTAATGCAGCTTATGATTTTCAGATACAAAAACATGCATAATACCTCTATCCAGAATACAATACACGATTTTTGATTCTGCCTCGGTATTATACTTCAGTATACCTTCAATCAATGCACTGCCCTGATGAGTCACTTCAATTTCCTTATTCGGATATAAAGAATTAATCCAACTAACTAATCGTTTGTCAGCTGCAAAGGCATTTACCACATTTGAAGAGGTGTGCCTATAAGTATATTCGCTTTCTACTGAATCATTGATTGTACAATTCAGCATGAGGTAATCCCGCACAGAGTCCTCCACAAAATGTGTAGCAGGAACCAAAGAAAACTTATGACTTTTGAGAGATAATTTAATAGAATTCCAAAAGCCTGCCATAAGCAGGTGATGATTTTCAAATAGTTTAGCCAGCACTTGTAATCTTGCATTGATCGTCTTTACATCTTGAAGAATATAATCCTCAAGAATCAGACAGGTATCAGTGCGGGTATCAGTGATGCTCATCTGAAAATCACGAATCCCTATTTGCATCGAAAGACAGTAATGATGTAGTTCGTCTACATCAAAATTACTGTCTTTGATTCTTTTTACTAGCTTGTATGTTGCGCTATGTATAGCTTCCAAATCTTATGTTATTCCCAGTTTCCAGCAGTAGTGATACTTGTTCTAGATCCAAATCTCAAAGGTTTTTTGGTTCTAGCTTCATTGTCCTCTTTTCTTTTAGGGTCAACAGGTTTGGGGTTCCAAACTTCCACTACATCCACTTTCACATTGCTCTTCTCGATTTTATCCGCCCACATATTAAATTCAACCTGCTCTTCTTCATAACCTGGAACATATGAGAAAGTAGACAAATCAAATCTTGGATATTTTGCCGCAGAAAATAATGAATCCTTAACTGCTACGGTTCCTAAAGTATCAACTTCAATATAAACACTATCCGCACCATAGTCTAGTGTGATAATGTGTTCGATTTTAGAAGTAAGAAAGAATTGACCTGAATCAACAAAATTTTTCAATTTACCCCAGTCACTTGTGTATTGACCATTTACAGCCTGATAACCAATCTGTGCATCTCTAATCATGATCAATTTATCAATGATCTGCCCTTCCATTCTTTCAATTCTGTCAGCCTCATCAATAGATGTAAAAATACTATTTCCTAAAAAGCCCGCCAACAAAAGCGAAAGGACTAAAAAGCTTATTGATATTATCTTTGTCTTCTCCATGCTTGAATTTCGATTTTTTGCAAGTATAAATATTTTTTAGAGTAATTCTGCCTTAAGCAAATGCTATTTTAAGGATTATTTCTAATATTAAAAAATCCCTTTTTCTTAAATAGATCATCAATGGATTCTAAGTTCTTAAACAGGCGATGGACACAATTTTCAGACAATTTATTTATCTCCAAAATGCTCATCCAACGAGCCTCTTTTAAAATAGAATTCTCACCCAACTCCGGATCAGAACCTAATTGTAATTTACCACCGATTTGCTCCACCACAAAGAATAGCTCAATGGCATGCATTTCTTTAGATATAAATTCAGTGGCACCAAGAAAGTCACAAATTTTTATAGAAAGATTTACTTCCTCTTCAAATTCTCTGATTAGGGCCTCCTTCGCAGACTCATTGAATGCTATACCGCCACCTGGAGGCAACCAAAGTTCATCTTCGTCATTAAGTCCTGTATGATTCAAAAGCAAAACCTTTTCCTCCTGAATCAAGACACCCATGACTCGGACTCTGACTTGATTCCCAAAAATAGTTTTGATTTCTTCTGATCGCATTCTTTGAGCTCGCTATACTTGCGCTAAAATAAACAATATCATTTGCCACTACCTTCTGAGATATTAAGAAACAAATTTGAACATCAGCCAACAGCTAGTCAAACAAAGGCTTTTTTGGCAATTGATCAGTTTGTCGCAGCCAAGACAGCCAAACCGACCATGATTCTCAAAGGCTACGCCGGTACCGGAAAGACTTCGATCGTGGCAACGTTAGTTAAAGTACTACCGCTCTTCAACTACAAGTTTGTTTTGCTAGCCCCAACAGGAAGAGCAGCCAAAGTCATAAGCCAATACGCCAAACGAACAGCATTTACAATTCACAAAAGAATTTATAAAGCGAAATCGAGTCAAGAAGATAGTGGGCCTGTTTTTAGCCAAACCAAAAACTACCAGTCTAACACCATCTTTATTGTTGACGAAGCCTCTATGATCAGCTCAGAAGCAGATTACAAAAACAAAAGTTTGCTTCATGACCTCGTTAAGTATGTCTTTGAAAAAGAGGGCAATAAGCTTTTGCTTGTAGGTGATACCGCTCAGCTCCCACCTGTCCATCAGGAGAAAAGTCTGGCTTTGGATAGAGAGCATTTGTCAGACGTATTTCATTTGGATACAACCGAGAGTGTACTAACCGAAATAACTCGACAAGCTGAAAACAGCGGCATTTTACTCAATGCTACCAGCCTAAGAAATTGCCTTTTCCAAAAAGAGAAACAAGTTTATTTCAACACCAAATCTCACAAAGATATCTACAGGATGACAGGTGAAAGATTGGAAGATGGTTTAAGGTATGCCCACGACAAATATGGTCTAGAGAATACGCTGATCATTTGTAGATCGAATAAGAATGCGGTGATGTATAACCATTACATCAGAAACACACTCTTCTACAAAGAAGATGAACTTGATGCGGGCGATTTGCTCATGATCTCTCGAAACAACTACAATTTCGCAACAGATCAGGTCCCATCAGGCTTTCTCGCCAATGGTGACTTCATGGAGATACTCAAAATTAAGAAATTTGAGGAATTGCATGGCTTACGATTCGCAGATGTAGAAATCCGGCTTACTGACTATCCCGATGCGGAACCATTCGAGGCCAAAATCATTTTGGATGGCCTACACAGTTACACTCCTGCTCTAACCCAAGAACAAAACCAGGCACTGTATAAAAGTGTGTTGATTGACTACGTCGACCTACCACGAAAAAAACAAAAGGAAGCTATGAAAGAAGATAAATACCTCAATGCGCTTCAAGTAAAGTATGCTTATGCCCTAACCTGCCACAAAAGTCAGGGTGGGCAATGGGATGCCGTTTTTGTGGATCAGGGATATTTGGGTGAAGCAGAAATCGACAACGACTTTATCCGATGGACGTATACCGCCATCACCAGAGCAAAAAATGAACTTTTTCTAGTTAATTTTGACACCAAATTCTTCTAGAATTACGTTAAGTAGCAAACAACTAAAAAACTAGCAATGAAATATATATTAAGTATAGCAGTTATTTTTTGCCTTGGCTTCTCGGCCAGTGCACAAGATGCAGAATTATTAACACCTACTCCTCCTGGACCATTCATCAAATTTTCTGAAGAGTCTCACGATTTTGGAGATATCGAACAAGGCGAAAAAGTAGAATACACTTTCGAGTTTACAAACACAGGAGACGCCCCAGTGGTAATTTCCAATGTATTGACTACTTGTGGATGTACAGCTTCGAGCTGGCCAAGGGAACCAGTTCTCCCAGGTACTTCGAGCAAAATTGAGGTAAGTTTTAATAGTGCTGGGAAAATCGGTCACCAAAACAAAGTCATTACAATCATGAGTAATGCCACGAACAACCCTGAAAGGGTAAAGATTGTTACCAATATTTTACCAAAAACGGATAGCTGATTGGCGAATCATAAAATCAATTAAAATAGCTCAAGGTTTAAATCCTGAGCTATTTTTTTATACATGCTGATCTATCAGAATCATATTACCATCAGGATCCACTACCATCATACTGGCTGGCCCTTGACTCGATTCGTCCGCCTCCTGAATCAAAGCGATCTCTTCTTGTTTTATTTTCTTTTGAATGTCCCTGACATCATCGAATGAATCTAAAGTATTGGCCTCCTGATCCCAACCTGGATTGAATGTTAATAAATTGCCTTCGAACATGCCCTGAAACAAACCAACCAAGGTTTGTTCATTTTTCATAATCAGGTAATTCTGTTCCAGACTTCCCGCAAATACGACAAAGCCAAGTTTTTCATAAAATGTTTTTGATATAGTCAGATCCTTAACACTGAGGCTGACTGAGAATGCTCCTAGTTTCATGGGTGTCAAATTTTAAGTTTTAAACTATTTCGATTTAAGGGCGAATGATGAGATGAGTGTCATAACTAATCCTATCGGAAATACAGTGCCAAACATCAACAATCCACCAAAGGCCGGGCTAAGCCATAGATGTTTTCCTTCATTGATGTAGGCTAACTCTGCCTCCACTTCTTCTGGTGTCAATGCTGCATTGTTTTTTACCAAATCAATAGAATGGTCCAAATAGGTTTGTAGAAAATCCGGCATTAACCAGGCGTACAATAGAAAAGAGAAGACACCAAATACAAGTGCTGCAACAAAATTCACAAAAGTACCAAAGATGAAAGCTTGTTTGAATGACAGCTCTCCTTCCAGCTCTGATTTGTATTGTTTGATTCCAAAATAAATGGCTGTGAGAGACAGAATCATAGAGGCATAACCATACACCTCACCAGCGCCAAGCTCCATGTCTTCCCCATAAATCCAGAAAGGAAGCATGACGCCAAGCATCATTACCACAGCTCCAATCAAGCCATATTTAATTGCAGTATTTTTCATTTTCTCAGTAATTGATTATGCATCAAATGTATGGGAAGCGAAGAAAAATTGACTCACCCGAAAGTATGAAATAGAAGCTATTCGACTATCCTCAGCTCTTTTGCCTTTGCTAAAGCTTGAGTTCTGCGCTTGGCATGAAGTTTTAGATACAAATTACTGATGTGCGTTTTGACAGTATTGAGGGAGACAAATAATTTGTCGGCAATCTCCTGATTAGACAAACCATTATTCAGTTCTACCAACACATCCAACTCACGATCGCTCAGGTTGATTTTCTTCCCATTTTCAATGGAAACCTTAGATGTGATTGGCTGTTTTTTCGATCCGCTCAATTTGATTCCAGCCCATATCCCCAAAATCATAAAGAGCAATCCCACACCAGCAGCATAAAATTCAAATGATAATACTCGGATGAGATGAAAATAATCCAGCGCATTCAAAAGTGTAAGTAAGAGGCCCACACTCAGCCCGATGAATACAGCTGATCTTTTCAATGCTAAAGTGATATAATAGTATAAATACCAGAGACACCCCCAACTATGCTACCTTCATCCATGGCATTTACATTCAGTTGAATTTTCTTATCCAGGGCCAGCTCTTCACTTGAGCTTTCGCCAAATACTTGCCACTCGCCTTGATGTTGTTTCAAAAACACAACCTTGTGTCCCAAGGATTCATCATCTCCATCAACCATTTGCCCTATATCAACCCTTACTCCGAAGGGCACTCCATTCCCCAGTGGAATATTAATAACCTTGCCATTATTGGCTTTGAAAATGAATTGTTGTACTGGATTAAAAACAATACTATCATCATTCATCAAGACAGCACTCAATTCTAAATTCACCTCATATTGACTTTGATTGTTTCCTCTCTGTTTGCAGGCAAACAATACAAGAAAAAGTAGGGACAGTAGTTTAAGTTGGTTCATAGTTTCACTTTTTATTCATTAAATCCAGTTCGGTTATACTTGATAGTAGACCCTCCATCAAGGATTGAGAATTGGTTACTATTAGGGAAATTGAGTAAATAATCCTTTGCGTTAGCTTCCAACCGGATTACGTTATCGAAGTGCAAATTCAGTTCGAAATGACTACTTCCTGCCGTATTGACCATCCAATAGATAAAATGATGGTTAGACTCATCGTAGCTAATTACGCTCTTTTTATAGAGTTTGTCCGCTCTGAAAAATTTCAATTCAAGAGAATGCGGAAATAACTCTACCACTTCACATTTGGTTCCATCAGACCCCTCAAAGCTCCCAGGAATCAATTCAAAAATACTATTGGTGTTTTCCAAAGAGTCAGTAGCTGGATACACTCTGGAGGCTAATTCAATAACCGTTTGAAAATGTTTTTTACAATCTTCTGCTTTTTTATTCAAATCATCGTCTGACTGAGGAAAAGGGAACTGCAGAAAGAATTCTTTAAATGAAGGAGATCCATTGTATAGTTTTTGTATTCGCTGTTCTTTACCAATAGCGTCTATATGGACCACTTTTCCTTTTACTACTCTGCCCTTATTCGATCTGATTTCTTCTATACGAATTGAGTTCAAGTCCAATTCCCTGATGTTGACTATTCTATCAAAGTAAACTCCCTTATCGACCCGGTTAGGTGTATCCGAGCTAGAATTTTTTACATTGATGGATTGTTTCTCTACGTTGTATAAAAAATTGTTGTGCCACCATTTCCCAGTAGAGCTATTTTGATAAACGTAGGCTAGGTTCGATTCTAGCCAGGTCATAGACTCGTTGAATTTTATCTCATCTTCCTCAGGAGTTTGGGCCAGTGAAGCTTGAGAAATTATGAAAAAAAAAGACAGTAGGCAGGTAAGTATTCTTGTGAGGTGGTTATCCATAGCCTGGGATAATTATTTTTTTCTGATCAATAAATACGCCCAAATATAGGCAAGGATAAATAGCCTAACCAATTGGATATAAAAAAACCGAAGCGAGTGACTTCGGTTTCCAGTAATCTCTATAAGAGGAGCTTATTTGCCATCGCTGACAATAGCGCCATCTTCTAATCTAATGATTCGAGAACCATATTCAGCGCATTTTTCTGAGTGAGTTACCTGAATGATAGTCATACCCTCCTCTTCATTCAATTTTTTGAATAGCTTCATTATTTCTTCTCCCTGCTCCGAGTGAAGGTTTCCTGTTGGCTCATCAGCCAGAAGAAGTTTAGGTCCACCGATCAATGCACGAGCCACACCAACAAGCTGCTGCTGTCCTCCAGACAGCTGCTCAGGAAATAAATCACGCTTAGCCACCATCTGAAATCTATCAAGCATTTCGGCCACCATACTGGCTCTTTCTTTGCCCTTCACCCCTCTGTAAAGAAGCGGTGTTTCAATGTTTTCATAAACATTCAATTCATCGATCAGGTGATAGGCCTGAAACACGAAACCAATATATTCTTTATGAAGTTTGGAAGTTTTTCGTTCACTGAATTTGTGAACCGGCTCATCGAGAAAATAGTATTCACCAGCAGATGGTTTGTCCAGCATCCCTATGATATTTAGGAGTGTGGATTTACCAGAACCTGAAGGCCCCATGATACTTACGAATTCACCTGCCTTCACCTCCAGATCTATTCCTTTCAGAATAAATAAGCGCTGAAACTTAGAATCGACAAACTTGTCTATGTCTTTTAGTTTGATCATTTGATTTTATTTTGAAGTTGTTTTTGACTCTTTCTCAAATATAGAAATTAATGTCACAAACGGAAGTGATCAACTTCGGTTTTACAAACTAAATACCTCGTGTGTTGATAGATACTTTATCAGGAGTTGGATATTTCAAAAGCTTAGAAAAGTTCTCCTTCCAAAAATCCATGTCCAAGAGTTCACCTTTACTATTTTGAGTCAAGGTGATCACCACTCTAATACCATCTTCATCTTTATATTCCACCTGAACAATGTCACCAGCATAGTCCGAGGAGTCTCCAAGTGTGAAATTGATACTACCCATAACTCCTCCTTCGTAGTCATCTACATCAGAAGGAAAGGCGTATGCACTTGGATCTTTCTCAGCCAGAACCAGCAGATGTTTGGCCAACAAAATTTCTTCTTCCCTAATTTTTCTAATCTGACTCATTTCTCTTCAATAAAATCTAAAAGTTCCGCGATGCTTTTACCAGACCTTTCACCAAGGCTCCAAGTGAATACCCCTTCTTTTACGTGTACACTAATCGGGGTGCCATCCAGGCTCACTCCGTAGCCCTTTCGCTCCAAAGCCTTTTGTAGCCAATGTACTGGTTTGTCTTCTCCAGTTACCTGAAAAAACTGCCTCACTTCTTGCTTGAGTTTCACTTGTCCCGTCCGACTATCCAGGCGAAATTCTTCATGAAAAAACACTTTTTCTATTTCTCCTGACAAGCCGAGATCCTCAGGAGTACCAGTTATTATTGGAGCATTGAAATTCATTAACCACAAATCATCCGCGAACTGCATAGACAAGTCCAGTTCATGGGTGGAGATTAGAATAGACTTACCTGTTTCTTTTTTGATGGACTGAAGCAATTGAAACATCTCCACTCGATTCACCACATCTAAATGTGCTGTAGGTTCGTCCATTAAAATAATGTCTGTATCTTGAGCCAGCACTCTAGCTACCATGGCCTTTTGAAACTGCCCATCACTAATAGCTGACAGCTTAGCATTTTCTATATAATTAATCCTGCATCTCGAAATGGCCTCCTCAATCTTTTCAGTGTCTTCCTCGGATTCTTGACCAATCCAATTCGTGTATGGATACCTTCCAAGAGCCACCAATTCACGCACAGTCATATTCGACATGCCGATTTTCTCCGTAGTAATAATGCCTAATTTGGTTGCGAGATCTCTTCTGTCTAACTGTCCTATTTCCTGATTATCGATTTCTATCTTTCCAGCAAGTGGATCTTGTAAATTGGATAGTGTTCTCAACAAAGTGGATTTCCCTACTCCATTTTGCCCAAGCAAACACACCAAGCGCCCCCCACCTAGACTTAAATTGATATCTCTGGCGATTTCTTTTGTCGCGTACCCTACGCTCAATCCTATGATTTGTAAGGAGGTCATCAGAAGCTATTGGATATGTTACCTCGTTTTACAATTAACCAAATCACTAATGGGCCTCCAAGTATAGACGTAATGGCATTAAGCGGAAGCGAATGAGACAAGCCCGGCATTCGCGAAATCACATCACACAGCATCAATATGATTGCTCCAAGAAAACCCACAAAAGGAATTAATAACCGATGATCAGAAGTATCCAAAATCATACGTGCAATATGCGGAGTCGCCAGACCGATAAACGCAATAGGACCACAATAGGCCGTAACAGTACCGGACAATAATGCCGTCACACTAATCACAGCATATTTTGCTAAGGTCATATTGAGACCAGCATTTTTGGCATATTGATTTCCTAATAGGAAAATATTGAGCGGCTTAATCAAGAAAATAGAACCTAGCCAGCCCATAGCAATCAAAGGAAACAACACTTGCAATTCACTCAAGGTCACACTTCCTAAATCACCAAATGTCCATATCAGATAAGATTGTACATCCTCCGGGTTACTGAAAAACTGAAGAATACTCACTATCGCGCTTGTAGCACTACTAAACATCAATCCAATAATTAGTAAGGAGGTATTATCTCTCACCTTCGTAGAGAAAAAGAGTACAACAGCAAATACCAGAAATGAGCCGATAATAGCTCCAACTGCCATAGAAAGCCCAGACATAAATTGAATCCCAAAAATCAGCCACAAAGATTCCCCAAACACCACCAAAGCAACGCCTAAACTCGCCCCAGCACTGATTCCCAATACATAAGGGCCTGCCAGAGGGTTTCTGAAAAAAGTCTGCATATACAAACCACTCAACCCTAACCCACTGCCAGCCAGCACACCAGTTACTGCTCGAGGCAGCCTATAGTTGACTACAATGCGCTCCCAGGCAGGATGTGCTACAGGCTCACCTATCAGGATGTTCCAAAGGCCCTCAAGGGGTATCAGTACAGAGCCAAATATCACATCCAACAGAAAGGCTGCAACGAATGCAAGAATCAGTATGACTAATGGTTTATTCAATGAATTGGAATGGTTTTGAACGAATTTAATAGAAATGCAAAGGCTATTCTAATTTCATATAATAATAGAGCTCATAATCAGGCAGGAGTTCTGGGTGCAAGATTTTAATATGGTCAGCCAACAATTTTTCAGGGTTCACATTACCTGATTCAAAGTAGTCATTGGCTCCCTCCTCATTCACCCTGGCCATGTAGGAATATACATTTCCATTCTTAAATGCCTCAAATTCTGCGTAGCGCTCGTCTGCTTGTCGCAACTGATCCAACGAAGAATAACTAGCCACTCCAATCCAGTAGTCTGCATTATAGCCGCGCTCAAATACAGATTCAAAATCCATACTCAACCAACCAGAACTTTGATCCTCTTTCCACAAATAATCCCCGCCAGCCGTTGCTATGATGTTGGCCCCATAATTTTCACCTGCCGGCATAAACCATGTACCACCATATAGAGTACCTGTGATCACGGAGGGTTGTTCCTTGCCACTAACTAGTTGTGTAAGTGAATCATAAATGGCCACCTTTCGATCAAATACTTGATTGGCTCTTTCTTCAGTTCCTGTTAGGTGACCCAAAAATTTAATCCACTCAAATCGACCTAACAATGAAGTCTCCATATAGCCTGCATTCATCACGACATTCATGCCGAGTTCCTTTAGTTTTTCGAGCTGTCGATTTTCTGTTCCGGAGCTGAAGGCAAGCACAATATCCGGATTCAAATCCAAAATACTTTCTATGTCCAAGCTTCCATCAGAGCCTACTTCTTTTACGATTCCTTTTTCTACGCGATCCAATATCTCCGAAGAGTAGATAAATTGAGTTTGTGCAAAACCTGTGAGGCGATTGGTCACTTCTAACTCATCCATGAGCGCGAGTTGTGTGGTCAGGTTGGAAACAATAGTTTGTACGGGAGTCTTGATCTTAACCAAGGAAGCATCATTCTGGTACTTTTCAGGAATGCTGTCAGTGTACAACAAATATTGAAGCGGTTCTTTACTGCCCTGCCAAGGTTTGTCAATCGTAATCAACCGAATGCCGTCCTGGTATTGAACATCGAATCTTTTAGCATATTGAATACCCGAAGTTGTCTGATCTTCGGACGTTATCTCATGTTTCTGTTCTGTCGAACAGGAAATAGTAAAGGCCAGGCATAAAAAAAAGGATAGGTGTTTATTCATCGCGCAAATAAACACCTATCCTTTCAGAAAAGTAAAATTCTAGGCTTACAATCTGATCAAGGAAGCCCCAGCTTCCATCGTAGCGTATTCCTTAATCGTTTCATACGCTTCACCAGGTAAATGATCAATAGCTTTTCCTGTGTTTGGGATTTTATGTCCGTTTTCTGCGTTCCACCATTCACCAGCGAGTGATTTAGTTTCTTCATGATCTACATCAAAATGCTTGATGCATGTATCACATGTCATCCAAGTCTGATCCTTTTCTGCAGTTTTTTCGAAAATGATACCTCTCATTTTCGTCGCGTTTTCGTCTTTATCCTTGAAATGCTGTGTAGTATAAGACATTGTCTCAGGCTCCACCATTTTATGATCCCAATAGGTCTTACTTGTCACTACTTGAGAAGTAGTTAGCGCATACCCTTCATTTCTTTCCATATGTGACTTACACACGCTACATTGCGTAGCCTTCTTCCCTTTTTTTTCTTTTTTAAACAGCCCTAATAGTCCCATGATTGTTGAGTTTTGATCTTTGGTTTTTGATTATATCTCTTCTTTAGACGTGAAACATTCCTTTCGGTTTCACATGTATAAGATGATAGTCGTGTTCATTTAGTTGCACAAAAGACAAAAATATTACGAAATAGTTTCTTTTGGTTTATTTAAATCTCCCTCTAAATTACGAGAACAGCAACTTTCATACACTCAATTCCCCACTAACAACCGCTTATTCCAAACAAATAGCTGATATCACAGACGCATGCCAATTATTCAATAATATTTCTCATCCTCAATTATTTCTCTAGCTTTGCGGCAATTATTGGTTTTCGAAGGAAAGTCCTGAGAAATTAAAAGGGAATTCGGTGCTGTGCGATGCACAAACTCCGAAGCTGTTCCCGCAACTGTAATTCGAAGATGCCCTAGTGACATCATTTTTGATCTACCACAGCCACTGTACTGATCCTGATAACTATCAGGAGTATGGGAAGGCCGATCAGAAAATTTCGAAAAGCCAGGAGACCTGCCAGTAGTTCAATTATTTATCTGAGCTTTCGGGAGAAAAGTGAAGTGAACTGCGGTATTCAACATGCCACTATTCCCTTTTTCAAACAAAGGCTCATAGTTTTTTAACCTTATAAAAATTACTATGAGAATTTTAAAAATTAATCTCAAACACCTTTTAGCCATTGGGCTATTTCTTCAAGCAGGATTATCCATTGCCCAAGAGCAGGAAGATCTTTCTACCTACACCATGGATGAATTTGTGGTAACAGGAACAAAATTCGAATTGCCCATAGAGAAATCAGGCAAAACCATCTACAAACTGACAGCCAAGGACATTGAACAAAATGCAGGCAAATCAGTCCCAGATCTGCTCAATGAAGTACCGGGCATTCAAATGGATGGAAACTTTGGTGCTCCAGGCACCAATATCAGCTACTATGTACGAGGGAGTAGAAACAAAAACACATTGATCTTGATAGACGGCGTGCCACTCAATGACCCATCTGGTATCGATGCATCATTCGACCTTCGATTTCTCCCGGTGAGCCAGATCGAATCTATAGAAGTACTCAAAGGCGGATTGAGCACACTCTATGGTACGGGTGCTTCGGCTGCAGTCATTAGTATCAAACTCAAAGAGGCCAGCCAAGAAGGTGTGCATGGTCAGGTCGACTATAGTTATGGTTCATTTGACACCCATCAGGTATCTGCTAATATAAATGGCAAGCAAGACAAGCTTAGCTACATGGTGAGCGGAAGCTTTATGGAGTCTGAAGGCTTTTCTGCGGCATCGGATGAAAACTCGTCCACAGACTTCCAGGATGATGGAATGTCTCAAAAAAATGTAAATGTGAAGTTAGGCCTAGAAGCCACGGAACAATTGAATATAGGAATAAACGCTGGATATGATGAGTTTTCAGCTGATTATGATGGCGGCGCCTACTTAGACGCTGACAATCAGAACAACGGAGAACAATTCAGAATTGGATTGGCACCGAGCTACAATTATGGAGCTGGTCAAGTGAAGCTCAATGTATTGTTGAATACCGGAACGCGAGAATTCGAAAGCGCTTATTCGTCAAAATACAAGTCTAAAAACCTTCAAACAGAGTTCACACACGAACACCAATGGAATGACAATTTCAAAACTTTAATAGGTGTAAACGCACAAAAGCTTTCTGCTAAAGAAGTACTTGCTGATCCTAATGCTGAATATGATGATTTTACGATTGTTGATCCTTTTGCCTCTGTGTTTTTTGATCACAGTTCTGGATTGAATGTTCATGCTGGTGTAAGACTTAACACGCACAGCGTGTATGACAATGAGTTCATCTACAACTTAAACCCTTCATTTCTGCTCCCAGTGAATGGAGACCTTTCAGTCAAATTTTTGGCTTCAATTTCTACCTCATACGTTACGCCAAGTCTTTATCAGCTGTATTCTTTTTATGGAAATGAAAACTTGTCTCCAGAACGATCTACCAATTACGAAGGAGGTATATCTTTTTACTTAGGAGAAAAATTGACTTTGAACGCTGTTTATTTCAGAAGAGACGAAACTGACCCGATAATATTCAGTGGTGCGCTTGACAATGATGATAATTGGGTAAGTTTTTTTGACAACGGAACAGATGAACAAGTTGTTAAAGGACTTGAACTTGATGCCAACTGGGCAATTTCAAATCTTATTAGCTTAAACGCTAATTACAGCTATGTAACCACAGACGAAGAAACCAACTTCTATAGAATACCGGCTTATAAATTTGGTGTTGGCCTGGTTATTTCTCCGGTTGAAAGTGTTGACTTTTCTGTTAAATACAATTTGACAGGTGATAGAACCGTGGCGTATTGGGATTCTGCCACATTCTCCTCTGTAGAAACTGAATTGGATTCTTTCGGTCTTGTTGATCTTTTTGCTAATTACAAACTGGTTAACAAAAACCTATCAATCTATGGAGGAATCAACAATGCCTTGGATACTGATTTCGTGGGTATTTATGGCTATACCACTCGAGGCAGAACCATGACCATAGGTTTGAATTATAAATTCTAAATAAACAGAATGGTTGTTGGGGTTTGCTTTTGCAACCCCAACAACCATTGAATTAATCTGCATAAAAATGAATATTGGATGTTCTTGGAGCGGTGGCAAAGACAGTTGTTTCGCATTGATGAAACAGCTGGATCAAGGTGACCACCTCAAAGTAGTCATGAACGTAATGGATGAAAATCAAGAATACTCCAAATCTCATGGGTTGACGCAGGAGATTCTTCGGGCTCAAGCCAAAGCATTGACTGTTCCCATTCAATTGGCAGCAGCCTCATGGTCAACGTATGAAGAAAATTTCATCTCTAATCTTCATCAAATCAAGGCAACTCATCACATCGAAGGCATGGTTTACGGAGATATTGACATTCAAAAGCACAGGGACTGGGAAGAGAAAGTTTCTGCAGCCGCAGGACTGGAAGCCAATCTCCCACTTTGGCAGGGAGACCGTAAGGAGTTGGTAGAATCCATGATTGATGCTGGCATCAGAGCGATCATTGTTTCCTGCAATCACACCTTGGGATTAGATTTCTTAGGACAGGAAATCACCCATGATCTGATACCAAAACTTGAAGCTAAAGGCGTTGATGTATGTGGTGAGAATGGTGAATTTCATACATTAGTTGTGGATTGCCCGCTATTTGATCAACCCATTCAAATAGAAAAGGGTAAAAAAGTCAAAACTGACAATTATTGTTTCATTGAAACTAAATTAGTCCAATGATCACATATATTTCAGGCGGCGAGCGATCGGGAAAGTCTTCTTATGCACAAAAGATGGCATTGGAGCTATCTGACAATCCCATTTATTTGGCTACAGCCAAAGCCTACGACGGCAACTTTGAGGAACGGATAAAGAGACACCAAGCCGAACGAGATGAACGATGGACTAATATTGAAGAACGATTTGAGCTGAGCTCAGTCCTGCCGTCAGAGCGAGTTGTTGTCATAGATTGTGTCACCCTCTGGCTTTCCAACTTCTTTTCTAAAACCAAAGGCAAACGAGACGAAACACTTGAATTAGTTAAAACTGAATTTGAGAAACTAAAAGACTATAAAGGCAATTTGATATTCATCTCCAATGAAATAGGCATGGGTACACATGCTGACACGCAAGTCGGAAGAGACTTTGTCGAAGTACAAGGCTGGATCAATCAGCATATCGCAAAGGCTGCCGATGAGGCATATTTCATAGTATCGGGCTTACCTCTAAAATTAAAGTAATGATTGATTTCAATATCCCTAATCCATATTCCGAGCTAGACGCTGCTATCAACCATAAAATTGATTTCAAAACCAAGCCCATCGGAGCACTGGGCCAGTTGGAAAGCTTGGCAAAACAAATTTGTCGAATTCAACAAACGCTTTCACCGGAGTTGAAAAACCCAAGTCTGGTAGTGTTTGCGGGAGATCATGGCTTGGCTAAGGAAGGCGTAAGCGCCTATCCACAAGAAGTCACACATCAGATGGTACTGAATTTCCTGTCAGGTGGTGCGGCCATCAATGTTTTCAGCCAACAACACGACATAGACCTGAAAATCGTAGATGCTGGTGTCAATTTTGACTTTGGCAACCAAAGCGATTTGACCAACGCTAAAATAGACATGGGTACAGCTAATTCCCTAATTGATGCAGCAATGACCGAAGCTCAGTTTGATCAGGCCATTCAAAAAGGGGCAGAAATTGTAAATCAAATTCACGTCAATGGCTCAAACATTATTGGATTTGGTGAGATGGGCATCGGCAATACCTCTGCAGCAAGTTTGATTATGAGTCATATTTGCAATCTTCCAATCAACGAATGTGTAGGGCGCGGAACTGGCGTAGATGATGCAGGATGGCGAAAGAAAATTGAAATACTGGAGAAAGTGCAAGAAAAGCACTCCTCTATTTCAAACACTTCGGAGCTTCTTCAAGCTGTAGGTGGATTTGAAATAGCTATGATGACCGGCGCTATGCTACAAGCTGCTGCCAACCAAATGATTGTACTAGTAGACGGCTTCATTGCTACTTCTGCCTATCTATGTGCACAGTCATTTCATCCAAACATTCAACACTACGCTATATTCTGTCATCAATCAGGCGAATCAGGACATCAACAAATGTTGGCTCATTTAAAAGCAAACCCGCTATTGCAAATGAATTTGAGGTTAGGTGAAGGAACTGGATGCGCCTTAGCATTACCGCTCATTCGATCAGCCGTTGATTTTATGAATAAAATGGCCAGCTTTGAAAGTGCTGGAGTCTCAAACAAAGATTAATTATGAAAAAAGAATGGTCCATTTTTCTTACTGCGGTCATGTTTTATACCCGCATCCCCTGCCCAAGGTGGGTGGATCATTCTGCTGACATGCTCAATAAGGCTACTCGATACTTTCCTCTGATTGGTTGGGTCGTTGGAGGTTTTTCAGCGCTTATTTATTTAGGCAGTGTTCTGGTCTTGCCTTTGAGCATAGCTGTTATGCTGTCAATGATTGGAAGCATCTTGCTGACAGGAGCCTTTCAT
Source organism: Reichenbachiella sp. (assembly GCF_965233835.1). GTDB lineage: Bacteria > Bacteroidota > Bacteroidia > Cytophagales > Cyclobacteriaceae > Reichenbachiella. Next base: position 2,390,445 of record NZ_OZ247585.1, on the reverse strand, counting down.
GAAGATGGCTTTGCTGATGTCTGTGATGGATTTGGTGGTGGCTGGACCAAAGAGAAGATTCTTACTATCATGAAGGATTCAGCAATTGGTGCTTATGGTGCCCTGGGTATGATCATGATGCTTCTTTTTAAGTTTACTCTTCTCTGGGAAATTGGCAATTCCAAAGGTGGTTTGAATGCGGCTATGGTAATATTGGCTGCTCATGCCATCAGCAGGGCTAATCCCGTTTTCATGATATTCACCGACGAATATGCGCGTGACAATGAAGATTCAAAAGCCAAGCCTGTTGCCAAACAAATGAAATTGGGTACTTTCGTCGTGGCAATACTCATAGGGTTGCTCCCATTAGTCTATTTCCAAAATCTATATTTCTTCACGGCCATTCCTGTGCTTATTTTGGTTAAATTGTATCTCTCCAGCTATTTCAAAAAATGGATAGGTGGATACACAGGTGATTGTTTGGGAGCTGTTCAGCAAATTTCAGAAATCGCCTTTTACCTATTGGTTCTACTACTATGGAAATTTACTTGATCAGGCACACCACTCCTAAAATCGCTAAAGGCATTTGTTATGGTCAAAGTGATATTGATCTTACCTCGATTTTTAAAAAGGAAGCTGAAGAGGTTCATCAGTTGATTGATAAACCATTGGATTACATCTTTTCAAGTCCATTGAAGAGATGCGCCAATTTGGCCAATTCGTTCGATGTTAGCGTTCAAAAAGAACCTCGACTCATGGAACTGAGTTTCGGAGATTGGGAAATGAAGAAATGGAAAGACATACCGCAGTCTGCACTCAATGAATGGATGGAAAATTATGTCACGCAAGCTCCACCAAAAGGTGAGTCTTATAAGAAACTAAAAGCCAGAGTGGTGGAAATATTCAAAGGCATCATTTCTCAAAACAGAGCATCTACGGGTATCATTACTCATGCTGGTCCGATTCGAGCTATCTTATCTCATGTACTCAACCTTTCTCTTAAAGATACCTTCACGCTAAAAATAGATTATGGTAGCGTTACAAAAATCAGTTTGGTTGAAGGCCATTTCACAATAGACTATATCAATAAAAAATGAATAAGATTCCGTTGGCTATCAGCTGGAGTGGTGGCAAAGACTCAAGCATGATGCTACATCATTTGAGGAACGATGAAAAATATGAGATTGCTGAACTTCATACGGCTATTTCTAGCGAAACTGAGCGAGTTTCCATGCATGGTGTGAGCCAGGATCTGATACGAGCACAAGCAGAATCTATTGGACTACCAATACATTTTATTTCTATAGCCCCAGATTCCACCAATGCAAACTATGAAAAAGCATTGAACGCGTACTATTCCAACCTTAAATCGCAAGGCATCAATCACATCGGATTTGGTGATGTATTTCTGGAAGACCTCAAGGCATACAGAGATAAGATGCTTAGCAACAACGGTCTTACCGGGGTTTATCCATTGTGGAAAAAGAAAACAAGTGATCTTGCACAGTATTTCTTTGCTAAGAACTTCAAAACTCTTATTTGTGCAGCGAAACAATCGCTCTTTGCTGAAAGCATCTGTGGTAAAGAATATTCGAAAGAAATGCTGCAATCATTTGACCCAAACGTAGACCCTTGCGGAGAAAATGGAGAGTTTCACTCTTACGCTTTTGACGGCCCCATCTTCAAAAAGCCTATTTTCATTGATGTGAATGAAATAAAGATTCATACGTATGAGCATAAACTATCGTCTGGAGAAGAAGTAAAAACTGCTTTCGAGTTTGCAGATTTGACTTTGACTAAACCCATTGCTGTTTGACAACCTTGAGCATTTCTACCGTGGCTTTTGTCACAGACATCTTATTTTGTTGAACCTTACTTTTTAGTTCGCTTTGAAGTGTATTGAGTTTAGCCTTATCCGCGAGTTCAGTTAGAATACCGAATTGCACCCTTTCTTCGAACCAAGACACGTTTTGATTTGATCTATTTTGGTCAAACAAACCATTAGCGGTCATTACCTCCTCAAACGATTCTATCATTTGCCATACCGAATCAAAACCTATTTTTTCCAACGCCGAGCATAATTCCACCTGCGTAGACCATCCTGTTTCGCTTGCTGCAAACAGGTGCAAAGCACTTAACAAATCCTTTTTCGATTGCTTGGCCAATTTGGCTTGATCTCCATCCACTTTATTAATGACAATTCCATGAGCCATTTCCATGATGCCTTTCTTTATTCCCTGCAAATCATCACCTGAGCCCGGTTGAATCATGAGAAGAAAGAAGTCGACCATATTATTGACTAACGTCTCCGACTGGCCCACTCCAACCGTTTCAATAATGATTACATCGTAGCCAGCTGCCTCACAAAGAAGAACAGCTTCTCGTGTTCTATTATTAACGCCTCCCAAGGTATTTCCTGAAGCTGAAGGACGTATATAAGCTTTAGGGTTTCTACTCAGGAGTTCCATTCGTGTTTTGTCACCCAAAATACTTCCTCCTGTTTTTTGGCTACTCGGATCAATAGCAAGTACAGCTACCCTTTTGCCATTCTCAATCAGATAAGAACCAAAACCTTCAATAAAACTTGACTTACCCACCCCAGGCGTCCCTGTAATTCCAATGCGAACCGACCTTTGTTTAGTTTCTACAATTCTATCAAGCAAATCATTAGCTACTTCCTGATCTTCCTTTCTTTTACTCTCCACCAGAGTAATGGCTCTTGCTAAGATCACGTTGTCATGTGCTTTCAGTCCATTCAGATAATAATCAAGTTCAAATCTCTTCATTAAGGAGTATTCAGTGAAAAAATAAAGATAGTAATGAAAAGACTTGAGTTTCATAATTCTTAAAAAATTAAGATTCGGAATACTTCTTATAGTTGGATTTCCTATGTTTATAGATATTTTGGAGCATTTGGTCGATTAATAATTGAATTAAACCAAGTTAGAGTTAGCTTTAATTTTGAAAAGAGAAAAAGGCTGGCAAATGTTCCATCTAATATAAGACTTGAACATTTACTAATCTTAATAAACGGACATGCATAAAAAGTTCTGGTTAGAAACCATATACGGATTGTTTTTCATTCTCGCGTTAGCCTTTCTTGTTACCCGAGTTACAGCCTTTAATATTTTCGATGTTTTTGATCCAATCGGAGCAGTATTTGAAGATATGGAGAGTACAGATATCGTGTTTTCACAATTGAGAGAAGACCCTATTGCTGAAGAAGATTTAGTCATCGTTAACATTGGCGACCTGCCAAGAGCAGGTATTGCAGACATGGTGAACATCATAAATGCCGCTGAACCAAAAGTCATTGGGATGGATATGATATTCAGGTACCCGAAAGAAGATACGCTTGGTGATTTAAGATTATCCGATGCATTTTCTCGCGTAGAAAATCTGGTAATGTACAGCAAGCTTGTTGATATTGACGATGATGGTGAATTTGACAGTCTAGAAGTGTCATATCCTCCTTATTTCAACTACGGAGAAACCGCCTTTACCAACTTTATCTCAGGTGCAGCGACACAAGATGATCTGAAAATGTGCCGAGAATTTGCTGTAAGAGAATATGTAAACGGAGAACCTGAATTAGCCTTTTCTGTGAAAATGGCGCAGTACATGGACCCAGAAAAGGTAGAAAGATTTTTAGCAAGGGGTAATGATGTAGAAGACATCAACTATCGAGGCAATATTTTTGACTATGGAGATACAGCCTATCCGATTAGCTACTTTGCCTTGGACTGGTATCAAGTGCTTGATATGGAATTTGCTCCAGAGCTGATCAAAGATAAAGCCGTTATATTTTGTTACTTGGGCAGTGAACTGGGAGATAGAAAAGCATTAGATGACAAGTATTTCACACCATTGAATAAAAACTATGTTGGGAAAACACACCCAGACATGTTTGGTGGAGTTGTTCATGCAAATGCGTTTTCGATGATTATGTCTGAAAACTATATCGACGAAATGGGACAAAACTATGCCTACCTTATGGCATTAATATTGCTGTATTTAAACATCGTATTGTTTACAGTGATCTACAAGGTGGTACCAAGATGGTACGATGGACTGACGAAACTCACACAATTAGTAGAAGCAGCGACGTTATTTACCTTGAACATTGTCATCTTTAACTACTTCAATTATAAAATTGATGTTACATTATCGATCGTTGCAGTATTAATAGTCGGGGATGCGTTAGAAGTATTCTTTGGTGTATTTGTCAACCTATTCACAAAAGAAGGTCGAAAAGAACTTCGAGAATTAAAGAAATTGTAAATTTGTAATCTATAAATCTATATATATCATGAGAACTAAATTATTCATAACATCTACTCTTCTGATATTCTTTCTAGTCAATACCAGCTACGGACAAAGTTTTGTTTTTAGAGTATTGGCCAGCAAAGGAGCCAATCAGGTAAAAAAAGCTCAATCAGGTGAAACTGTTCCCCTGAAAACCGGAGCAACGTTAATGTCGGGCGACGAATTGATCGCAGCCTCTGGCGCTTACATTGGATTAATGCATAAGTCGGGAAGAACTATCGAAGTAAGAAATCCAGGTGTAACTAAAATTACAGACTTAGAAACTAAATTGGCAAAAAGCCAGTCATCAGTAGCCAATAAATATGCTCAGTTCGTTATGAACAAGATGAGTGATGGCGATGGAGCTAGTTCCAATTATAGACGTAACATGAAAGCTACAGGAGCTGTGGAGCGTGCTACAAGCAGTGCAGCATTGAAAGTAATGCTTCCAAGTTCTGTGGACATCTTAAACCCTGAAGCTATCATCAGGTGGAACGGTGCCGAAGAAGTGGCTGACGCAGCTTACGTTGTGAGCATTAAGAACATCTTCGATGAAGAAATCTACAGTGCTGAAACTACTGGTACTAGTATGAATATCAATTTTGAGGATGATCAGCTTGCTAATGAAAGACTGGTTATCTTAAATGTGAAAGTAAAAGACAATGACGAGATTAAGTCTGGCGACTATGGAATCAAAAGAATGTCTTCAGACGATGCTGCTTCAATCAATGAAAACCTTGAGGCTTTGAAATCCGATTTGTCGGAAGACAGCCCATTGAACAACTTGATTTTTGCATCATTCTATGAGGAAAACAATTTGATCTTGGATGCAATGACGCAATACGAAAAAGCTTTGATTGCATCTCCTGACGTGGAAGACTTCAAAACACTTTACGACGATTTCTTAATTAAGAATGGTTTGAAGTAAGAAATAGATTACTAGAAAATGAAGGTCATGTCTTACGGCATGACCTTTTTTATTTCTTGAATTTCACCTACCTGTTGGCTCCAGCAAGTAGGTACATTACGGCCATCCGCACGGCCACTCCATTTTCAACTTGGTTCAAAATAATAGAGTGCTGAGAATCTGCTACATCACTAGTAATCTCTACGCCCCTGTTGATTGGTCCTGGGTGCATGATCACGATCTCTTTATCCAATCGATCAAGTAGTTGCTTGTTTACTCCAAAATAGAGCGAATATTCACGAAGTGAAGGGAAATATTTAATATGCTGCCTTTCCAGTTGTATTCTAAGAATATTAGCCACATCGCACCATTGCAGTGCTTCAAACACATCCGTAACCACCTTGACCCCCAATGAGGTTATGTATTTAGGTACCAGGGTTGCTGGACCGCAAATCATTACTTCTGCTCCTAATTTTTGTAGTGCAAACACATTGGATAAGGCAACACGCGAATGAATGATGTCTCCGATGATGGCAATTTTCTTTCCAGTCAGGTCGCCAAGTTTTTCTCGCATGGAGAACGTATCCAAAAGTGCCTGAGTTGGGTGTTCATGTGTACCATCTCCAGCATTAACTATGTTTGCATCGATGTGCTTCGATAGGAAATGTGGAGCTCCCGGAGAGGAATGTCTCATTACAATCATATCCACCTTCATCGCAAGAATATTGTTGACCGTATCGAGTAAGGTCTCCCCTTTCTTTACAGAACTTCCCGAAGAGGAGAAATTTATCACATCGGCAGAGAGTCGTTTTTCAGCTAACTCAAAAGACAGCTTGGTTCTTGTTGAGTTCTCAAAAAACACGTTTGCGATAGTGATATCTCTGAGAGAAGGGACTTTCTTTATTGGTCTATTGATAACATCCTTGAAGTTGTCAGCAGTCTCAAAAATCAACTGAATATCATCTGATGTTAAATCTTTGATACCCAATAAATGTTTGCTACTCAACTGACTCATTTTTCTGAATTATCTATCAACCAAATTTTATCTTCCTTTTTGCCTTGTTCTGTGAGTTCTACAAGGACTTTTTGTGACAACACGGTATTCACTTGTTTGCCAATATAATTCGCTTCTACTGGTATATCTCTACTATATACTCTATCAATCAATGTGAGAAATTCCACTTTAGCCGGGCGACCAAATGCTCCCATGGCATCCATAGCAGACTTTACAGACCTCCCTGTGTAAAGCACATCATCAATTAAGACTACATTTTTATCTTCTATAATGAAAGGGACTTTTGTTTCATTGGGAGCCAATAACTCATCTCTTCTTCGAAAATCATCTCTATGAAAAGTAATGTCCAGATACCCCAATGGAATCGTTTTTTTCACTGCTTCTTCCAGCTTAGCTTTTATCCGCTCGGCCACATAAATACCCTTAGGCTGTAAACCCAGCAGTACGGTATTCTCAAACTTGTTGTGATTTTCAATTAATTGATAACAAAGACGGGAGATGGTAATACTCAGGTGATGGCTATTAAGAAGAAGTCTCTTTTGCATGTGTCTTTGATTACGCAAATATAGAAACTAGCCCTTTACATATAAAAGTATTTTCAGGAGAAGATTTCAGATTATTGATATTGAACCTTGTTGATATAAAATACTCGACGATTCAATTTCACATCCTTGTCTTTAAGGTTTTTAATATGTTGAATCCCAAAGGTGTAAAAATTTCCATCAAACCATTTTTCCAACCCTTCCATCTCTTTGTCATTGTTTCTAATCTCATCTGACTTGAAATGTAGTTCTATTGGGTCAAAACTTTTCCCTTCCAGTATTTCATCGTTTTGAATAATTTTTGATCGTATCACGTTTTCGTATACATATAGCAACACAATCCGGTTGTCCTCCACACTGATTTGCACGTTAGGCTTCAATGAATAGCTCAATAAATCGTTGATTTCAAAGCTATTATCCCACAACAATTCTCCCTTTTTGCTAAACCCAGCAACTATGGCATGAGTATATTTATATCCAATAAAGTTTGGATTTGAGAACCCGTCGTTGCCTGGGAAGCTATTAGCAGCATAAAAATTACTACTGCCGTAATTAGAATATTTGGGGTAATACGCCTCACCAATTAAAATATATTCATTTTCTCTTTCTACAATATCATTGATTAGCAATCTGTAGTTGAATTTAACCTTTTGGCCCTTTACCTTTTTTCGTTCTATTTTTTCCTTAACTCTTTCTTCACGCTTTGCTCTCATGTACGAGAAGAAATTCTCCAAATCAGCATAATCATGGTACTTAATAAACTCTTGCTTACCTAGATTCAGTTTCGCCAAATACAATCCTCTGGAAAATTCTGACTTTCTCTTTGAATAGGTGCCAGCAACATACTGTGTACCATTATCAAAACTGGTAGACACACCATCCAAAAGGCTTTTTTCATACTCAGTTTCTATAGTTTCCTTATGAACCATCTCCCCTTTTTCTGTAAAGGTCTTGAGTGAAACTGTGACCTGTTTATTTTGACCACTTTCGCTCATTACAACAGTAAAATTATTTGTCCTTTTGTCTGTCCTTACATCTATAATAGAACTATTGTTATTGTATATCCCAGGCATGACGATAGGTCTTGGGTCATCCAAATCGATGACGGAAATTACTGGTTTCATATTAGAGTAGCCTCCAAAAATCAAGGTGTTAGATACCACCTCAAAATGACTCAATTCTAGTGGTAACGAAAGAGAGAGATTATAAGAAAGCAGCTCATTTCCACTAAGATCAGCTTGATATACGATCAAATCATCCAGTTTGTATTGAGACTTACCAAATAATAGAAAGAACCCCTCATCACTATAATCATATCCCAAGAAAACAGCCCCATAATCTATAGACAAGGCCTTGTCCCAAATTACATTCAATAAGCTATCCACTCGGTACAATTCCCAAATAAATCCAGTTTGCGTTCTATTTCTAGTTTGTTTAACAACCAACAAGCCATTCTCTTTTGCTGAAATGATAATAAAATCTTCATCCTTAGTCCCAACTTCGAATTCAATTCTTTTTGGCTGAACAATGAAAGATTCTTGTTCTGTTGTATCCTTTTCGGCCTCCTTTTTTTTCTTCTGGCCTAGCACTGTTAGCTGGATACCCAATAAAAGAAAAAATAGTATGTAAGTGTGTTTTTTCATTTCTAATATCTTACTTAAAAAAGGACTTTAGAGTGTAATACCCTTATTATTTTTCGATTCATTTCTGACCTAAGGATAAAACAATATCAAACTCATCCTTTTTTACCGGCTGTACAGAAAGCCTTGAATTATTGACCAACACCATTTCTGATAAACGACTGTCACTTTTGATTTGTTCTAATGTAACCTGCTCATCAAATTTGAATTCAGGAACCAGATCGACTACAACCCACCTATCATCATCTGTAGTGGGATCAGGATAATGTTCGCGAACAACCTTTGCAACTCCTACCACGCACTTATCATTTACGCTATGATAAAACAAGGCTAAATCATCAACCTTCATACTCATCATATGCTTCCGAGCTGCATAATTACGCACTCCATCCCAATGGTCTCTTCCTAATTTCACAAAATCATCCCATGAATAGGTATTGGGTTCAGACTTGATTAACCAGTAGTTCATAAATATTAGATCAATTGTTTATTGAAATTTAAATATTTATAGGACTAATGCAAATGGTCTATCCAGGTATACTCGGCAAATACTTAAGAATACTCATTTGATCAAAATCAAGACACTCATTAGCCAATTTACTAAGCTGAGACCTTGTTACTTTATCTACCTTGTCGAAAACCACCTCAAGCCCTTCAACTTTTCCATGGTCCAGAATACTCTTAGCCATCATGAGCATGAAATTCTGATTATTTTCTTCGGACATGGCTAATTGTCCCTTGATCTGATTTTTGGCCGTCTGCAGTTGTTTAGAGCCTAGCTCCTTCTCTTTGAGTTTCTTTATTTCTTTCTGGACTAATTGTAACGAACGATCAAGATTGGCTGGTTCGGTAGCATAGAATATAGAAAACAACCCGGTATCAGTAAACGCTTGAAAGTTAGATTCAATACTGTAAACCATACCATGATTTTCACGAAGACTCAAATTAAGTCTGGAATTCATAGCACTTCCACCTAAAATGTTATTCAATACAAAAAAAGGCACTTTCTGATCTGAGTAAATATCAAAGGCACGACAACCAATCCCTACATGAGCTTGGGTAATATCCCTATTTTCACTTGCCCCATGGGGCTTATAACCATTGACTAAAACGCGCTCCCTTTGACATGAAATACGCTCTATTTGGAGTAAATTTTTTTCAACGATTTTCTTTAGTTTCTTCAAAGAGTAATTTCCAACCGATGAAAAAACCATTCGCTCTGTATCCAGATTTTCACTTACAAAATCTAAAAAATCTGTTTGATGAAAGGATTTGACACTTTCTTGCGTCCCCAATATGTTATTTCCCAGCTGATGACCATTAAAAACCAACGTATCCAGTTGATCCTGAATAGCATCCTCAGGACTATCAGCATACATCGACATCTCTTCTAGAATAACCTGTCGCTCTTTGTTGATCTGGGCATCTGGAAAAATAGAATTGAAAGTAATATCTGTGAGAAGTTCTACCGCCTTATCCAGATGATTGTCTAAAACCGCTGCATAAAAACAGATTTTTTCTTTTGTAGTATAAGCATTCAATTCGCCCCCAAGAGACTCCAATCGGTTGATGATATGAAAAGCCTTTCGACGCTGAGTGCCCTTAAAGGCCATATGCTCCCAGAAATGAGCTATTCCCTGCTGATGTGCTCCCTCATCTCTACTACCAATATCCAGCATCAACGCGCAGTGGGCTATTTTTGTATTTGAAACTTGTCTGTGAACTACTCTAATTCCATTGGGCAGCTCCCACAACTCATAATCCATCATATTACTCCATTCGAAGCCACAAAGTTATACATTTTGATGGCCAGAATTATTGGTCAGCTAGAAATGTCTGATTAATTAATTGAGAGCTTTTTGATCTTCATGAGAATGTACTCTTTCTCCAATGCATTTTCTATCAGATCCACTCCTTCCTCGTAGGCCTTGAGGGCCTCGTTATTCTTTTTGGCTGCTTCATAAAGGTGCCCCTTAACCAAATAGAGTAAATAATAATTACTCAAAAACCCAGTATCTTCAATCTTCTTTAGTTCATTCATAGCCACTTGCCAACCCTCCACTTGAGCCAATGGCATCAATCGATTGAGTTGTGCTACAGCAGAGGGAAAACGAAGCACCATAGCATCATACAACGCAAGTATTTCTTTCCAGGGAGTCTCTTCAAAAGACTTGGCTGCGCAATGCAGAGAAGAGATCACTGCCTGAATATGATATTCAGAATAAACAGGTTGTTGAACAGCTCTACTCAAAAAATAATGCCCGGTCTGAATCATTTCCTGATCCCAGGTAGACCGATCCTGATCCTCCAACGAAATGATAAAACCTCCCTCACTCATTCTAGACTCTGAACGTGCTAAGTGAAAATACATTAAGGCTTCAAGTGCATTGGTTTCTGGTAGATTCCCAACTTCAGCATCTAATAACAGCTTATTAAGTCGAAGTGCCTCAATACATAAATCTACATTCAATATTTTCTGGCCAGAACTTGGTTTATAGCCTTCATTAAACAATAGGTAAATTACCTTCAGTACGACGGACAGTCGATCTTTCAATTCGTTGGTAGGAGGCAAATCAAAGTTTGCATTTACTTCAATGAGTTTTTGTCTCGAACGTGTATACGACTTAGCCACTGCTGCTTCGGACTTCAACAAACAGGCCGCTATTTCCTTTACTCCCAGCCCGCATAGCACCTTAAGTGCCAGAATGATTTGATATTCAACATTGAGTTCTGGATGACAACAAGCAAAAAGCATTTTAAGTAATTCATCCTTTAAAACATCATCGGGGTTTATGTCTGATTCAAACGAGGCCTCTTGTAAATCCAGATGACTATCTTCCGTATAATCTTGCTTGGACAAGCGCCTTAACTGGTCAATCATTTGATTGTTTGACACCCTATAAATCCAACCTGCTGGATTAGCTGGCACCTCCTTATAAGGCCAAGTTTGCATGGCTTTATACATTGCCTCCTGCACAACATCCTCCGCCAATGTCAAATGGCTTGCTCCATACTTACTTACCAAAAGTGACACGATTTTGCCATATTCATTTCTGAATAGGTGATCAACAATTTGTTCAGTAGAGGGATTTTTTATTGACTTTGACAAGTTTCGTTCAATTGATTTTCAAGCAAGGAAAGAAAATTAGTCCGCTTTAATATCCGAATAAGATAATTGATATCTCGTATGACCGAATCCTTCGTCATCTAATGCTTGATCAATTACCACCCAAGTCTCATCGACAATCGGCCTGTTTTCTGTTACTATTTCAGGCCCGGCATCTGTGAAGTGGTAAAAACTAAGGGAAGAAAGTGCGCTTGAAGGAAATGGAACCTCTGTTACAAAAGCTACATCAAAAAACGTTTTAGTAGATCCCTTTGGGATGGCAATAAAACCATTGGACTCTTTGAAGCCTAACTTAGATGATGTTACATAGGTGATGCTAATGTCATGATCCGAATTATTATTGATCAAGAAGTCTGCTGTATTCTCCTTCGTTTCTACCTCTGGTGAATATAAATCTTCTTGCTGGCAACCCGTAAACTGCAATATTAAGAGGGTAGATAAGTGGATTAAAAGGTGTTTCATGACAAATTAATTCTTCTCAAGACACAATTAAAGTTACGACTTTTTGACTCAACCAACAAGAGTGGCATTAGTACGATAATTAGAACAACAAAAAAGGGTCAAGTTCGCTCGACCCTTTTTTAAATGAAATTTAAACTGAGTTACATATCCATTTTCATAATTTCTCTAACCTCTACCGAGCCGCCATCTTCATATATTGGACACCCTTTAGAAATTTCAACGGCTCCATCAAGAGTATCTGATTTAACAATCAAATATCCTCCAACCATTTCTTTGCCTTCGGCATAGGCTCCATCTGTAATCAAAGCGCCCGCATTTCGGACAACCTTACCTTCTTTTTGTAGCGGTTCTCCGGCTACCAGTTTATTATCTTCAGCCAATCCCTGCATCCAAACACCCCACTTAGCCATATGCGCTTGCATTTCTTCTGGTGTCTGATCCGAGCCTGACTCGTCGTTTCTAAAGATGAATAGATAATCTTTCATGTGTTTTATGTTTTAGTTTATAAATTATTCGATTCTAACCAGGTAATCAAGGGATTCATGTAATGTTCGTCCCACCCTCGTTTGATATTTTGAAAAGTGTCATCCGGTATATCCGTATGAGTCAAGGAAACTTCAAGACCCTCAGCACCTGCTTTCCACTCTAATAACACATTCGAGTACCCACCCCAGCGTTTTCCCTTCCATTGTTGTTCTAGTGTATTTGAAGTCACTTTTGAGTTCAGCCCTTCAATACTACCTCCCCATAAAGAAAAAGCAGCTCCCACTTCCTCACTCATTTGCGCTGGAGCACCCGACCATTGACTGACCATAGCCGGATTCGTTAGTGCTTCATAGAACCTCTTCTCACTTACATTAACAAGATATTGTTTCTCAAATCGTTTCATAGCCTTGCTGTTTTGATAAGATGACGAATAGAAATCATGAATTAGGACCGAAAATTGAAAAATTATTTTTCAGGTCAGAAATCGTTCAAAAGAAGCACTAGTTTTACGACAGCAAATAGCTTGATCTATTTCATTATTAAACAATATCACCATGAAGTATTTACCTATAGGGCAAGACCTATTCATCACTAATCGAAAGAAATTAAGCGCGCGACTCCAAGCCAGCTCAGTAGCCGTTTTCAATTCAAGTGATCTCATGCCTACCTCCGCAGACGGAACCATGCCCTTCAAGCAAGACGCCAATATATTTTACCTATCTGGCATTGACCAAGAAGAATCTATACTACTGTTAGCACCAGATTTTCCTGATGAAAGGTTTCGTGAAGTACTTTTTCTAAGAGAAACAAATGAAGAGATCGCCGTTTGGGAAGGGCATAAATACACAATAGAGGAAGCGGCAAATACTTCTGGCATAAAAACAGTAAAATGGCTCAATGAGTTTGAGTCTGTGTTCAACACCATTCTAGCTGAAACGGAACATATTTATTTAGATTCGAACGAGCACATTCGCAATGGATCTCAGGTAGAGACAAGAACGGATAGGTTCACAAACTGGTGTCAAAAAAACTACCCTTTGCATGAATATCAACGTATCGCACCCATTATCTATGACCTTCGATGTGTGAAAGAGCAGAGAGAAATCGAAATGATACAGCATGCTTGCGACATTACTGAAATTGGATTCAGGCGAATCTTAGAATTCACAAAGCCTGGCGTATGGGAATACGAATTAGAAGCAGAACTCTCTTATGAATTTCTAAGAAATCGAGCGAGTAGATTTGCTTATGATCCTATTATCGCTTCTGGCGGAAACTCGTGTGTGCTGCATTACATAGAAAACAATCAGCAATGCAAGGACGGAGATATCATCCTTTTTGATGTAGGCGCTGAATATGCCAACTACAATGCAGACATGACTCGGGTTATCCCGGTCAATGGTAAGTTCAGCAAGAGGCAAAGGCAAGTTTACGATGCGGTTTTAAGAGTTAAAAATGAAGCCACTGAGTTACTTACACCAGGAAGTACCATTCCTGATTATCACAAAGCTGTTGGTGAAATAATGGAAAGAGAGCTATTAGCGTTAGGCCTTATCAGCAAATCAGACATTGAGAAGCAAGACCCTGATTGGCCAGCTTATAAAAAATATTTCATGCATGGCACCTCTCATCATCTGGGTTTGAATGTCCATGATGTGGCTAGTATCTATAAGAAATTTGAACCAGGAATGGTTTTTACAGTTGAGCCTGGCATTTACATCCCTGAAGAAAATATCGGTATCAGATTAGAAGACAACATTGTGATCACTAAACAAGGGCACGACAATTTGATGAAGAATATTCCAATACATGCTGAAGAAATTGAAAGTTTGATGAACGCTTAAAGTATAACCCAAAATGAACAACGAATCTATAAAAAACTCAAACGAAGCTCCCGAGCCTGTAGGTCTGTATCCGCACGCTAGAAAAGTAGGTAATCTGCTTTTTCTCTCTGGTGTTGGCCCAAGAGAAAAAGGAACTAAAGTTATTCCAGGTGTTGATTTAGACAGCAACGGTCAAATTAAGTCTTATGATATTGCCGCACAGTGTCATTCAGTTTTCAATAACATCCGGCTAATTCTGGAAGCCTCAGGCTCATCTTGGGATCAACTCGTAGATGTTACTGTCTTCCTGACCAACATGAAAGACGATTTTAAAGTATATAATGAAATCTATGCGGAGTACTTCAAGGACAATCAACCCTGTCGTACTACGGTAGAAATCAATTGTCTCCCTACACCCATTGCGATTGAATTGAAGTGTATAGCCACCATCGATTAGGCGACATCACTCCATCGACAATGCATTGAAAGCAGCGTCCAGGTCATCGTATCTGGACCTCACGTTTGCAATACTTTGCTCACCATAGCGAGTAGCATATTTATCTAATTCAACCTGAATGGCATCTAGCCTAGTTTGCTGATATTCGTCTTCTATCTTTTTCGCTTCATTCTCAGCCCCTACAATACCATAAAGTTGGGAAATCGCATTGGACTTGTCCTGATACTCATCGCCCCAGCCATGCTCACCCAGTGTGTCCTTAATTTTTTGTTTCCCTGCAATCATTTTTTCTTGTGATGGGGTTCCATTGGCCATATCAGCTTGCAGTTCCTTCAATACTTGCGTATAAGGGCCTACGGCATTTATAAATCTAGTAATCTCATCGTTCGAAATGGTCAACTCTTGGGCATTCACCCATAATGACGAAGAAATCATTACACAAATCAGAATGAGAGATTTAATTGATGCATTCATAAGTTTAGTTAAGCAATTGGTTAAAAAAATCATCAGCCAAATTAAACAAATTCTATATTTCTCAAAATTGAAAAACATCAAATACTAAAAGTGACCTCATGAATTTGTTCTCAAAGTATAATGAGTGTATATTGATCTTTTATACTCAACCAAATATTTAAACTATTATGACATTTACTGTTAAACATCAGGAGACTTATTCCAGAGGAGAATTGCTTCTAAGATCCTTTTTTGGATACTTCTACATTGTTCTTCCTCATGCATTCTTGTTAATGTTTCTAGGACTTTGGGGTTCTATCCTATCCTTTATTTCCTGGCTCATTATTATGTTCACAGGTAGCTATCCAGAGAGTTTTTTCGAATATCAAGTAAAACTAATGAAATGGTCTACCAGGGTGAATCTCAGAATTTACAATTTGGCTGACGGGTATCCTGCTTTTGGACTAGAAAGTGAAGACTCTGCATTCACACTTGACATTCCTTACCCAGAGAATCTTAGTAGATCGACTCAATTGTTGAAATTATTTTTTGGCGCAATCTATGTAATTATTCCTCATGGTTTCTTACTTCTTTTCAGAGGTATTGCCACCATGTTCCTTTGGATATTGGGTTGGTGGGTAGTATTATTCACTGGCAAGTTTCCAGAATCATGGCATGAGTTTATTGTAGGCACGATGCGTTGGGGTCTGAGAGTTCAACTATATATGGGCTATATGACTGACGATTACCCTCCGTTTTCGGGCAAATAAGAAAATTAAAATATTGAAGAACCGGTGTTTCTAAAAGCACTGGTTCTTTTTTCTTTTACACCTAAGATCGCTATGGAATATCACAACCTGGAACAACCTGACGAACTGACCAAAAAAGAAAAAGAAGACGCCATGGGTGCCTATCTCATGATGTTTGCTGCCATTGGTGCCGGTCTGCCTTTACCTATCATCAACCTGATCGCCTCGGTTATATATTTCTTCGTCCACAAGAACAATACGCGATTTGTAAGGTTTCATAGCCTTCAATCTCTTTGGAGCCAGCTACCCACTACATTGATCAATGCAGGCGCCATGTACTGGACCTTACAGATATTTCTTTTCGACAACCTAGAAGTCACTGATATGTACTATGGCTATTTGGTTATGCTGGTGATATTGAATCTAGCCTATTTTGCTTTTAGTATAGTGGGAGCTGTAAAAGCCAGAAATGGAAAAATGTACTACTTCCTATTCTTTGGCAAAATATGCTACCATCAAGTATATCAAATCAGAGATAATATCGATGATGAATCTAAAAACGTAAATCTTCCTCCCAAATTATGAGATGGGCCGCACTTAAGGAATTAGGAGTTCTTATTATCATATTCGGTGCCTTATGGGCCAGTTTCTCCTATTACAATTATGAAGAAATAGAAAACCCATTCTCTATTTCCTTAGAGAAGGAAGCTGAGTTATCCAATTTCATAAACAAACACTTAATGGCTGATTTTGAATTTGTCCAGAATCAATCAATGGACTCTTCTATTCAAATTATTACAGACCGGTTGTTATCCAATTTAGATTCATCACAATACGAATACAAATTCCATGTCATAGACGAATCTGAAACCAATGCATTCACAACGCTGGATGGTAATATTTACATTTTTAGCGGACTTATAAGAGAAGTGTCTTCTCCTGAAGAACTGGCACTTATTCTAGCACATGAAATCGGTCATGCAGAAAACAAACATGTTGTAGAGAAGCTTATAAAGACCATCGGTATAGAAGCGCTATTTAGTATTATGACCGGAGGAGATCCGGTACTTATTTCCGAAATCAGCAAATTGACACTTTCGACATCATTCGACAGAATCAATGAAGAAGAAGCCGATGATTTTGCGCTGTCATTGGCTTACAACAGTCAAATCAACCCTCGTAGATTAGCTCAGTTTTTTCTAAAAATGAAAGCAAAGAATCAATCTGCTCTTCAGGAAAAGCTGGAGTTTATCAGTACACATCCAATGAGTAATGATAGAATAAAAAAGTCATCGGACTTTGAGTTGCCCGATGACTTTGAAGAGGTGCCTATTCCCTTAGATTGGGAATTGGTAAAAAAGTATCTTAATTAGATACCACTTACCTCAGCCTCTCTATGAATTTTCTTAACCAATCCCTGTAGCACCTTTCCAGGACCACACTCCACGAAGTTAGTTGCGCCATCAGCTACCATTTGCTGTACTGATTGTGTCCATCGTACTGGTGCCGTAAGCTGAGCAATGAGATTAGCTTTTATTTCTTCTACATTACTATGCGCTTTAGCATCTACGTTTTGATAGACCGGGCAAATTGGTTCCGAAAATGTCGTTGCCTCAATAGCTGCCGCTAATTGTTCTCTTGCAGGTTCCATTAATGGTGAATGAAAGGCTCCTCCAACAGGAAGTGGCAATGCTCTTTTGGCTCCTGCCTCTTTCATTTTTTCACAGGCCAATTCGATTCCGGCATTAGATCCAGAGATAACCAATTGCCCAGGACAATTATAATTCGCAGCCACAACTACATCATCAATACTTGCACAAATCTCCTCTACTTTTGCATCTTCTAAGCCAAGAATAGCTGCCATGGTAGAAGGATTCAATTCACAAGCTTTTTGCATCGCCTGTGCTCGCTGTGACACCAGTTTCAACCCATCTTCGAACGTCAATGTCCCATTGGCCACTAAAGCCGAAAATTCACCCAATGAATGACCAGCCACCATATCAGGTTTAAAATCATCATTAATTAAGGCAGATACTACAGAGTGAATAAAAACAGCTGGTTGGGTCACCTTGGTTTCTTTCAATTCATCAGCCGTACCTTCAAACATGACTTTGGTAATATCAAACCCTAAAATTTGATTAGCACTATCAAAAAGGGTCTTGGCTTTGCTCGAATTTTCGTATAGATCTTTGCCCATGCCTGTAAACTGAGCGCCCTGTCCGGGAAATACATATGCTTTCATCAGGTATTTATTTAGTAGTTAGTAGAACTCGCAAACTGATCATAAAATGCAATCACAATGCTTATTACAAATTGTCTTAGAATAAAATTTGCGCAAACTTAAGCTAAAAGGAATCATTCTAAAAACCGATCTCGAGCCTCGGAAGGAGGAAGCAGGCAGGTCTCAGCTTGCCCCATAAGTTTGTATCGATGCTTTGCTATAAAGCGGTAAATAAAATCAGTAAAGATTGACGGTAACACCTCAAAAACGATTAACCATCTCCAAGGAATCTTCAAGAAACTTGCTATTTTCAATCCTGCTTGAGCGTGAGAGTATATCTCACCTTTGGAAACAAACAATAGACTATCAGTGTAGTCGAGAGGTAAATTGTACTCTTTTAAAATAGACTGACCAAAATTTGACTGGAGTGGCGTGAAAATTAACTCGGCTTGACTTTCGTGTTTTAGAATAAAATTAACAGAGCGATTACAAAACTTGCATATACCATCGTAGAGAATCAGATTGTCTATTTCACGATCTGAACCCATCCTTTGATTGTTTTCTTATTCTCCTCTTCGTTCAACACATCGAAAGTAACATCGGCACCATAGTAATAAACTCCAGCAGGCAACTCCCTACCATTATCTGTTGTACCGTCCCAATTAATTAGAATACTATTGACACTTTGGCCTTCGCCTCCTGAACGAGCCGAATTAAAATCAAAGATTACTCCTCCTGATCTGTCAAAAACTTTGAATTCAACTCTTCTAACAAATCTTGGACACAAAGAATAGTCAAAGTTCTCAATATTGTTATTCAAATCAGTATAAGGAGTAAATGTCTCATTAGTTGATTGTGAATCCTTATCTGGTGAAAAGGCATTAGGCAATACATAATTGGGACAATTATCGGCACACAAGGTCTGTTCCTCATCCCACTCCCCTTCATTTCCAGCTTTATCAACCGCCGTAATTCTATAGCAACCTTTATAAGACCCCAAACCCGTATGAGTAAAAGACGTCCCTTGAACCTCAGCCACATAGTCTACTCCCTTTTCTCCAAAGCCTTCCTCGGTTCCATCAACAGAAAAATAGATTCGATATGCCTTTACATCTGGATCGCAATCTCCAAAATCATAAGTCCAACTTAAATCTCTCGTAAAATTAGAAAATGAACAGGGTTGTCCAGCCAGAAAAGTGGTACAATCAAAACCTTCATCAAAAGTTAAAACGGGTGTACAATCTGGTGGTACGCCATCATCTAACTGAGCCGAATTAATCTGAGCTTTATTCTCAATCGGATCCTCAATAGCTACATTACCATAGCTTCCTCTGGTCTCGACATAATAGTAGTACTCCAAATCAGAATTTAGCGGATTGGTATTTTCGTCATAGACATCTTCAAAATACAATCCCGTAATTGATGCATCTACGCTAGTTAAAGAATCAAAATCTGAAAACTCCAAATCATCTGTGGCTACAAAGCCATCACCTTCATATCTGTAAATCGTATGATAGTACTTTTCAGCTGGATCACCCGGTTCTGGTTGCACGATATTGGACCAGGGTGTCAGCGATTCCCAATTGAGAATAATCGCTTCCGTTGTAGAACTAGTTTCTAACCAAACCGAAGAGGCCGGGGCCGATGAGTCGACAGTATCAATATCATCAATTAACATCATATTAATCACATAATGATATGAGCTGTTTTTTGTTTCTAGCCCAGTATCAGTATATGATAAGAAATCAGTCCCATTATACTGGATTTTAGATTCCAATATTTGAGGATTGTTAGTTCCTCCTTGACCTGGTAGTCTCACAATTTCATATTCGTAATCATCAAGATCAAGGTCAACAGGCAATTGCCACCTTACGAATATCTGCCCTGTAGACTCATCCGTTTCTTCTACATCCACCTCCAAAATTATTGGCGCAGTGAGTCCCATCTCCACACAAACTTCCGTTGAAGCATAACTCTCTCCTCCTGCAGGTTCAGGAAAAATGGCTACAATGCGATAACAATAATTAGCTCCGGGAGCCAACTTGGCACCATCGTTATCATCAAGATATGTAGTCGCATTTACACCTACAGTATCTATCAATTGATAACCGGCAGATTCAGGTAGACCTACGTTACAATCTTCTGCCAAGAACTCATAAGAATCTACTCTTCTCCAGATTTGAATGCGACTAGCGCCCAAACAACCTGCATACGAATCCCAGTTTAACTCTACCGAACGCTGAGGTTGGGAAGACGCTGACAAGCCTGTAGGTGCTGGTGCCACCACGGTGATATTCCAGGTCTTAAAGTCTACTAGTTTTGGGCCTAATTCTGGGTTATCTGTAGCCTTCAACTGCACTTCATAAGGCCTTCTTCGCACCAATTCGCAGGAAGTTTCCCAAGTAAAATCTGTACTAGCTGGTGAATTTTGATAGGTACCGTCAGGATCAAGGACAGCACTATTGTCCGCCAATTCGAAGGGGCCTCCGAATGCTTCTATTTTTATTTGATGCCCATCAGGATCGGTGGCCGTAATCGTTTCGTTTACTGTATTTCCAGCTTCTACGCATACATCCGGTGGAGGCAGAATTTCTGGTCTCGTATTGTCTGTATCTTCAATAATCACCTGCATGTCCCTAACCAAAGATCCCAACAAAAACCATTCTCCTTCGATTTTTCGCCATTCGTCAACGATGAAAGCTATGTTATACTCACCCGGTGCTCCAGGGGCATCCCATAGCACATTCCCGGATATGGCATCAATCTCAAAAACTGGTATGTCATTCTGATCCTCGTTTCCATTTAGATAATTATCATAAAACTCAGGATCTGCAGGCGAAAGGTAATTATTAACTACCCTATCAAGTGCTTGCTTCGGTTCGGTTATTCTGTATGAAAGACTGTCTCCATCGCTATCAAAAGCTCCAGGATTATGAAGGAAAGCTGCTCCTACGGCTCCTTTATCAATTGGCGGCACCAAAAAAACTGGTGTATTGTTTAGTCCTACAAAAGGATCTATGAGTATTGTTGTTTCGATATAAAAGGGGGTGTCAACAGAATTAGACATATTTTGAATACCCGCATTTCTGTTGCGTTCATTGTATCTTACTGTATATTTCCCAGGGGCTGAAAAGGTGTGTGAAATTTCAAAATAATTATAAGCAACTTCATCCTCAAGCGGTGTGGTCCCACTCGCTTCAGCATTGTCCGCTAAATTTAAGACCGTGCCATCTCCAAAGTCAATTTCACCACCCCCAAAAACAACAGAAGATCCAGTATCTGTATAGCCAATTACTGTAAATCTATAAGTAAGACTGGAATTTGAGGTTCTAACAGCAACGATTTCACCTGCCCTAATATGAGTAGCCAAGGCCTTTTCAAAACAGAAAAACAGCGAAAAAAATAGTAAGCCTAATATTCTAAGTCCCGTTTGATATATCATTAAAAACTGAGGTTTGATATTACATTCAAAGTTGAAACAATTCTTTCAACTCATTCCCTATGCTTTTTGTTCCAGATTAAATTGAAACGAAAGATTCTTTGGCATTAAATATATAAGATTAACGTCATTGTTGTTACAAAACATGTAGCAAACTGGAAATAATTTAAATCAAGTATTGAGATATTCTCAATTCCCTAAACTCTAATTTATAATTAGTCTAAATACCAAAACTGAATTTCGCATATCATTGGTTGCTACGCCCCTCAACTATATATTTGAGGCATCATTTAGCATCTAAATTTTCAACAATCGTAGTATGAGTTGGTTTACACAAACACTTTCAGGCAGCGTCGGCAAAAAACTCTTGATGGCACTGACTGGGCTATTTCTAATTTTGTTTCTGGTGGTTCATCTCGCTGGAAATCTTCAGCTCCTTTTTGATGATGGCGGTAAAGCATTTAATGTTTACGCTACTGGCATGGCCAACAATTTGTTCATCAAAGTGGTGTCTTATGGCAACTTCTTTTTTATCCTGGTTCACGTCATTGATGGAATCATCTTAACGATGAAAAATAAAGCGGCAAGAAATGTTCGATACCATGTAGCTACCAAGGACTCTAAGAGTAGTTGGGCTTCTAAAAACATGGCGCTATTGGGTATTATTACTTTGATATTCATAATTGCTCACCTTCGAGGCTTTTGGTATGAATTCAAGTTTGGTGCAATTCCATTCGCCACCTATGACGGTGTGGAATACAAAGATGTTTATCAAATCGTACAGACACTCTTCGCTGATCCACTCTATGCCGGATTCTACGTGCTGTGCATGATATTTCTAGCGCTTCATTTGTCACACGGCTTTTCAAGTGCTTTTCAGTCCATGGGACTTAATCATAAAAAATACACGCCATTTATATCTAAACTCGGTTTAGTGTATTCTATTCTTATTCCATTAGGGTTTGCAAGTATTCCTATTTGTATGCTACTCGGAATTAAATTTTAATCAATACAGAAAATTAAGACCTATATATAATGGCTTTAGATTCCAAAATACCTGAAGGACCGTTAGCTGAGAAGTGGACGAAGCATAAGTTCAAGAGCAAACTGGTCAACCCAGCCAACAAAAGAAAATATGACATCATAGTAGTAGGAACCGGATTGGCCGGAGCATCTGCAGCCGCTTCTTTTGGGGAGCTCGGCTACAATGTAAAATCCTTCTGCTTTCAAGATAGTCCAAGAAGGGCGCACAGTATTGCCGCACAGGGTGGCATCAATGCTGCAAAAAACTATCAAAATGATGGAGACTCAGTCTTCAGACTATTTTACGACACTATCAAAGGCGGTGACTACCGAGGCCGTGAAGCAAACATTCACAGATTAGCTGAAGTATCCGTTAATATCATCGATCAGTGTGTGGCGCAAGGCGTGCCATTTGCTCGTGATTATGGTGGATTATTAGACAATCGATCATTTGGTGGAGCTCAAGTTTCACGTACTTTCTACGCTCGTGGTCAAACGGGACAACAGTTACTACTGGGGGCATACAGTGCTTTGAGTAGACAAGTAGCTTCTGGTAAAGTGCAACTGCACGCCAGAACCGAGATGCTAGATGTAGTGATCGTGAATGGTCAGGCCCGTGGTATAGTCACAAGAAACCTGATCACTGGTGAGATCGAATCTCACAGTGCACATGCCGTGGTATTGGCGACGGGTGGATACGGCAACGTATTCTTCCTCTCTACCAACGCCATGGGATCGAATGTTACAGCCGCCTGGAGAGCGCACAAAAAAGGTGCTTTCTTCGGCAACCCATGTTACACACAGATTCACCCTACATGTATACCCGTATCAGGCGATCACCAGTCAAAATTGACTTTGATGTCTGAGTCATTGAGGAACGACGGTAGAATTTGGGTACCAAAAACAGCTGTAAAGGGACTCAAAGCAGCGGATGCTGCTAAGATTCCTGAAGACGAAAGAGATTATTACCTGGAAAGAAAATACCCTGCCTTTGGTAACCTGGTACCAAGAGACGTAGCTTCACGAAATGCCAAGCAAATGTGCGATGAAGGTCGCGGAGTTGGCAATACTGGTTTGGCTGTATTCCTTGATTTCTCCGAAGCGATCAAGCGGGATGGTTACGAAACCATCAAAGGCAAGTACGGAAACCTCTTCGATATGTACAAGCAGATCACAGGAGACGACCCATACGAAATGCCAATGATGATCTACCCTGCAGTACACTACACCATGGGTGGTCTTTGGGTGGACTACAACCTAATGACTACGGTTCCTGGATTGTATGCTGCCGGTGAAGCTAACTTCTCCGATCACGGCGCCAACAGACTTGGGGCAAGTGCCTTGATGCAAGGATTGGCAGATGGATACTTCGTGTTGCCATATACTATTGGTGATTATTTGGCGGACATGCCTTATGATAAGATTCCAACAAATCACGAAGAATTCCAAAAGGCTGAAAAAGAGGTTAAAGATAGAATTCAGAAACTCTTGAGCATCAACGGTGACAAGACGGTGGATGACTTTCACAAAGAATTGGGTCACATCATGTGGGAATACTGTGGTATGGCCAGAAACGAAGAAGGTTTGAAAACTGCTAAAGGCAAAATCAAAGCGCTGAAAGATGAGTTCTGGAAGAATGTAAAAGTGTTGGGTGACAATGAAGAGATGAATATGTCTTTGGAGAAGGCCAACAGAGTAGCTGACTTCATCGAACTGGGAGAGTTAATGATCGATGATGCCCAAAACAGGAAAGAGTCTTGTGGCGGCCACTTCCGTGAAGAATCACAAACACCCGAAGGCGAAGCCTTAAGAATTGATGATGAGTTTTCTTACGTAGCTGCTTGGGAATACCAAGGCGAAGGCAAAGAGGAAAAACTCAACAAAGAGAAACTCGAATTCGAAAATGTGAAATTGACCCAAAGAAGCTATAAATAAGAATTGATATGAATCTGAAATTAAAAATCTGGAGACAGAAAAACGCTAATGATAAAGGTGCTTTCGAATCATACAATGTTTCGGACGTATCACCAGACATGTCATTTCTTGAAATGCTTGACGTGTTGAACGAAGATCTATCTAGAGAAGGAAAAGATCCGGTACATTTCGACCACGATTGTAGAGAAGGCATCTGCGGTATGTGCTCACTATACATCAATGGTAAGCCTCATGGCCCCAAAGATGCAGTAACTACCTGCCAGCTCCATATGAGATCGTTTAAAGACGGTGACATCATTGTGATTGAACCATGGAGAGCCGCTGCTTTCCCTGTACAAAAGGATTTGGTGGTAGACAGAAGTTCGTTTGACAGAATCATCCAGGCAGGCGGTTATGTAAATGTAAACACTGGAGGCGTGCCTGACGCCAACGAAATTCCGATTCCGAAAGTAATCGCTGACGAAGCCATGGATGCGGCGCAGTGTATTGGATGCGGTGCCTGTGTAGCGGCATGTAAAAATGCTTCAGCCATGCTCTTCACAGCAGCTAAAGTTTCTCAATTGGCCCTACTTCCTCAAGGACAGGTAGAACGCCAAACAAGAGTAGAAAATATGGTAGCACAGATGGAAGAAGAAGGTTTTGGTAACTGTACCAATACACAGGCTTGTGAAGCTGTTTGCCCTAAGGAAATTAGCGTGACACACATTGCTAGACTGAATAGAGAGTATCTGGCAGCGAAGGCTTCCTCTGACAATATCTAATCAATCTGTTCTAAAGAACATAGAACGTCATTACCTTTTGTGAGGTACTGACGTTTTTTTTTAACTTACTTATAAACTAAACTGAAAATCATGAATAAATTGAAAAACTCTCTTTTGGCCATCTTATTTATTTTGCCAATGTTATTTGTAGCTACTTCCTGCAACGATGACGATGATGACAATAACGGCTGGAGTGATACTGAAATTGAAGCAATTAAAGCAGAGTGTGTTTCCGAAGAACAAGGCACTGAAGAACAATGTGACTGCTTATATGATAAAGTAACAAGTGAATTTAGCAAGAGTAAATTCGAGAGCGAAGATTTTTCTGATACTGACGCACTTAAACTTTTACAATTCGCTGTTGATTGTGATATACCAATCATTAATTTTGAATAAGAGATTATTTTTTTAAGATTTTAGGAAGGTTCATCTTAGTTGGATGAACCTTCCTTGTTTAATGACATGCTTGTATCTATAATCCTTCCATATTGCAACTCTTCTTTAACCCTTAAAAGAGCCACCCAAAGTATACTGAATCAAAGCTACCAAAACTTCGAGCTTCTGCTTATCAACAACAACTCCTTCGATAAAAGTGAAGACGTAGCAAGAAGTTTAGCCAAAACCAACCCCAAAATAAAACTGCTAACAGAAAACCAACAAGGTGTAGTCTTCGCTGCCAACTCCGGTATGAAAGTTGCCCAAGGCAGGTACATTGCACGTATGGATGCAGATGACCTGGCATACCCTGAACGACTCGAAAGACAACTTAAACACCTGGAATCTAATCCAGATATTTCCATTTCCGCCACGCAAGTTCGCTACCAAACAGAGAACGAAGATCTAGGCGATTTTTCGCATTTCGTGGAATGGAGTAACAAGTTGATCACATGGGAAGATGTCTATCAAAATCGATTCGTAGAGTTCCCGGTGGTCAACCCTACCCTCATGTTTAGAAAGTCTCTACTTGAGGACGTCGGTTACATGAAAGAGGGAAATTTTCCAGAAGATTACGAGTGGTTTCTTAGGGCTTTGAACAAAGGCCATAAAATTGAGAAACTGCCCCATCCTCTTCTCGACTGGAATGACAGCCCAAACCGCTTGACAAGAACGGATTCACGCTATTCCAATGATGCTTTCTTCCAAATTAAATCTGAATATCTAGCCAAGCACCTAAAACTTATAAACCAAACCAAAGTCTGGGTTTGGGGAGCCGGTAAGCTCGGATATAAGCGAAGTCAATACTTGCTTGATCATGACATAAAAATTGCAGGCTACATTGACATAAAAAAAGACAAACAGCTCAGAGATTATCCTTGTGTTCATTTCAAAGACATCAAGCCTACCCATCAGCCGTTTATCGTCAGCTATATCACTAATAGGAATCGAAGAGATGAGGTGCGCGATTTTTTAAAATCTGAAGGATATAAAGAAGGATTGAATTACATCATTGCAGGTTAACTTAAAC
The DNA here is from genome assembly GCF_965233835.1 of Reichenbachiella sp. Classification (GTDB taxonomy): domain Bacteria; phylum Bacteroidota; class Bacteroidia; order Cytophagales; family Cyclobacteriaceae; genus Reichenbachiella. The sequence goes on along the minus strand of NZ_OZ247585.1, from coordinate 2,363,656 downwards.
TCTTCCAAAGTTTTATACTTTGAAAGAGTTTATTCTCGAAATTGTGGAAAACTTCCCTCCTAACGACTCCGTATATCCGCCTAAAATTTCTAGTTTTAATGTCCTATTCACTGCGATCATTTTTTCACCCTGTCATTTCGAGTGAAACGAGAAATCTTAGCCAATATGATGCACATCATAAGCCAAAAAAGATCTCTCCCTCTGGTCGAGATGACAAACTAAGGTTAATTACACATGTACCTAATATTCGATACTGAGACCACCGGATTACCCAAGAACTACAACGCCCCGCTGGAGGACCTTGACAACTGGCCGCGACTGGTACAACTCGCTTGGCAAGTGCATGCAAATGATGGCTCGCTTATCAGTGATAAGAATTACATCGTCAAACCTGAAGGATATACTATTCCCTTTAACGCCCAGAAGATCCATGGCATTTCCACCAAAAGAGCAGAAGAAGAAGGTCATGACCTAAATGAAGTCCTAAGTATCTTCTCTGAAGACTTAACAAAAATAAAGGCGGTTATAGGCCATAATGTTGAGTTTGATTTAAATATAGTAGGCGCTGAATATTTGCGTAAGGAGCGAAACAACGATTTAGCTCCAGTCAACTCCATAGATACAAAAGATGAGTCCACTGAGTTCGTGGCCATCCCAGGACGTGGCGGCAAATTCAAATGGCCTACACTGACTGAACTTCACACCAAGCTTTTTGGAGTAGGTTTTGATGATGCACATGATGCAGCATACGATGTAGACGCTACAGCCAAATGTTTCTTTGGGCTATTGACAGAAGGGGTCATTGCGCCGCTCGACGATACTGCCAAGGAAAACATCAAATACGAGGCACCGGATCTAGCCGCTGCTAACTTTGCTGTTAAAGATGACAAAAAAGGTGTAGACATTGACACTGAGGCAGCCAAGAAGATCGATGCGCCTTTTTGCCACCTTCACGTCCACTCTCAGTTCTCGGTATTACAAGCCACGCCTAAAATCAAACCCCTGATCGCCAAAGCAAAGGAGCTTGGCATGCCTGCAGTAGGCCTTACAGATTTGGGCAATATGTACGGTGGTTACCACTTCGTGGAAGGTGCCATCAAGGAAGGCATCAAACCTATACTTGGTCAGGAGTTTTTCATTTCAGAAGAGCGCAAGACACTCAAATTCACCAAGGACAATCCAGATCGAATGACACGGATTGTGCTATTGGCCAAAAACAAAAAGGGCTATCACAATCTGGCCAAACTTTCCTCTTTGGGCCACATGGAAGGGTTGTACGGGTTTTATCCAAGAATTGACAAGGAGCTAATCCAGCAATATAAAGAAGACATCATCTGTCTTACTGGAGGATTGATGTGCGAAGTACCCTCACTGGCATTGAATCAAGGCGAAGAGCAAGCAGAAACAGCCCTCCTCTGGTGGAAAGAGCAGTTTGGTGATGATCTTTATATCGAACTCAACCGACATGGGTTGGATGAAGAAAATCACTTAAACGAAATACTTCAAGAATTTGCTGTAAAGCATGAGATAAAAATGATCGCCTCCAATCATGTGCACTATATAGACAAAGGAGAGTCCAAGGCACATGATGTATTGCTCTGTATCAAAGATGGTAAAAGTATCAATGACGAAGTAGGTCGAGGACGTGCTTATCGTGATGCACTACCTAATGACCAGTATTATTTCAAAACTCAGGAGGAAATGAAAGCGTTGTTTGCGGATATTCCTGAAGCAATTGAAAACATCAAAGTGCTGATTGACTCCGTTGAGGAATATCGATTGTCCCGAGATGTGCTCCTACCTGCCTACGACATTCCAGAAGAATTCAAAGATCCAAAAGATGACGAAGATGGTGGCAAACGAGGCGAGAACAACTTTCTACGACACCTAACTTATGAAGGAGCCAAAAAACGCTATGGGGAGATTACTGAAGAGATTACTGAACGGTTAGATTTTGAACTGAAAACAATCGAGAACTCAGGTTATCCAGGCTATTTCTTGATCGTTCAGGACTTCACTACCAAATCGAGAGAAATGGGTGTTTCTGTTGGACCAGGTCGAGGATCGGCCGCAGGATCGGCCGTGGCCTATTGCATTGGTATTACGAATGTAGACCCGATCGCCTATGATCTGCTTTTTGAGCGTTTCTTGAACCCTGATCGTGTATCACTACCCGATATTGATATTGACTTCGACGATGAAGGGCGCGACAAAGTAATCCAATATGTAATTGATAAATACGGTCAGACTCAGGTAGCTCAGATCATCACCTATGGTACCATGGCTGCAAAGTCCTCTATTCGGGATTCTGGTCGAGTGATGGAGCTGCCTCTACCCGATACAGACTCGATAGCCAAACTAATCCCAGAAAGACCCGGCATTAGTTTAGACAAAGCCTTTAAAGAGGTAAAGGAACTCCAATCCATGGAAAGTGGCCATGGACTAAAATCCGAAGTGATTCAACAAGCCAAAGTACTAGAAGGATCAGTAAGAAACACTGGTATTCATGCCTGTGGTGTCATCATCACGCCAAGTGATATTACTCAGCATGTACCCGTGGGTGTGGCCAAAGATTCTGATCTGTTGGTAACTCAGTTTGACAACAGCGTAGTGGAAAGTGCGGGCATGCTAAAAATGGACTTCTTGGGACTCAAGACCCTGTCCATTATTAAAACGGCTTGCGCCAACGTAAAAAAACGACATGGAGTAGAGATCATCCCTGATGATATTCCTCTTGACGATAAGAAGACCTACGAACTCTACCAGCGCGGGGAAACCAATGGTACTTTCCAGTTTGAGTCGCCTGGTATGCAGAAGCACTTGCGTTCACTCAAACCTGATAGATTCGAAGATTTGATTGCGATGAACGCCCTCTATCGGCCGGGACCGATGGAGTATATCCCCAACTTTATTGCCCGTAAGATGGGTACTGAGGAAATCGAATATGATTTGGAGGGTATGGAAGAATATCTGGCCGAAACGTACGGTATTACTGTCTATCAGGAGCAGGTGATGCGACTTTCACAGAAGTTGGCTGGATTCACCAAAGGTGAGGCCGATATGCTTCGAAAGGCGATGGGTAAGAAGATTCAGGCTATCCTGGATCAGCTCAAGCCTAAGTTTGTAGAAGGCTGTTTGGAACGCGGGCACGACGAGGCCAAGGTTCAAAAAGTATGGAAGGATTGGGAAGCCTTCGCCGCCTACGCTTTCAACAAGTCGCACTCTACTTGCTACTCTGTAGTTGCGTATCATACCGCTTACCTCAAGGCCCACTACCCTGCCGAATATATGGCAGCGGTACTTACGCACAACCAAAACAACATTGAGAAGGTCAGCTTCTTTATGGAAGAATGCCGGGTGAGGAAGATTCCTGTTTTAGGACCAGATGTCAATGAATCGGGGGTTTTCTTTCAAGTGAATGACGAAGGGAAAATTAGATTCGGAATGGGTGCCATCAAAGGTGCAGGTGAGGCAGCGGCCATTTCCATTATTGAAGAACGTGAAGAGAATGGCAAGTTCAAAGACTTCTTTGACTTTGTGACTCGAATCAATTTACGCTCAGTAAATAAAAAGACACTCGAGGCCTTAGCACAATCTGGAGGGTTTGATTGCTTTGAAGTATATCACAGAAGACAATATCTAATCACGGATGACGGAGAACCAAGTTTGATCGAAAAGGCTATCAAGTACGCCAACAAGATGGAGCAGGAAGAAGCCAGTGCACAGGCTTCATTGTTCGGAGGTGACTCAGGTGTATCTATTCCTACCCCTACTGTTTCTACCGTTGAACCATTTTCAGAGTTAGAAAAATTGAGGATAGAGAAAGAAGTGGTCGGTCTCTACATCTCCGGTCATCCCCTAGATCAATTCAAGTTTGAAATTGACCAATTCACCAATACATCTATTAAAGAACTAAACGGTGACCTGACAGAACTTCAGAAAAAAGGAAGCATCAAAATCGCGGGTCAGGTGTCAGCAGTTGGCCATCGCGTCACCAAAAACGGCAAGCCGTTCGGCACGATCACCTTGGAGGATTTCACAGACTCTTTTACTTTCTTTTTGTTTTCAGACGACTATATCAAGTTCAAAGAGTACTTTGAGACTGGCTGGTTCCTTTATTTTCAATGCGCAGTACAGAACCGTTGGAAAGGGGAAGAATTAGAGCTCAAAGTAAAGTCCATGGATTTGCTCACTGAAATCAGAGGAGAAAAAACCAAGGGTCTCAACCTAAGAATTAAGCTTCAAGATGTAAACGATGGACTGATCCATGAAATCAAAAAGTTAACTTCTGAGTACGCAGGCAGTAGTTTACTCAAACTTGATATTGTAGACGAAGAGGAGAATATGCAAGTCAATTTACTTTCGCGTAAAGTGAAAATAGAGCCAGACAACGGTCTACTTGATAAGTTGGAGGCGATGGATGAAATTCAGTATAAGGTGATCGCCTAAGTAACCGATCACCTCCTATTATTATTTTTTCTTTGTGAAATAATAAACGATCGCAGTAATTATGCTGAAAAACAAAGCGCAAATAATCCATAATGCTTTGCTTCCTCCGCTCATACTTTTTTGTTTAGTCAACACTTCAAAAATGACCCAAATAGCACTTATTAAGGCTATTAGATAAAGAATAGAATTCATATCCATAATAGTTTAAGAGTTTGTCGAGAATGATTGACTTATAATTTACCAGTTTTCTTTCAAACAGTCACTAATTGTGTATAGAAAGTGGTTAGCTCATGAACTCAAAAATCTGCCAATGCCAGTTTTTTTTCGATATACCATATAATATTACTCCTACAACAAAGGAATCTAAAGTAGCGAAAAGAGATACATGCCCCAAATTCGGATTAAGAGTAGCTTGAGCATTTTACACTATCCTCCAGAAAATGAGTTTAAACGTAACTTGCATGTGGTATTGCAAAGGAGTAATGGCGATTAATTCTTATAGTTTTTTTGCGTTACAATTAATCTAGATCACTGGGCAAGAGAATTGTTTTTTTGTTATACAGTTGTGCCCTTATTTTTTCTGCTTTTCTAACCTTCTTTGCTCCAGAAGACGAAAGTGCAATCGAAATGGTAAAAAATCCGGCAGATGTAAACAAAAAACTATTCGCTGTCCTTACGACTTTATCTTTCCTTTCTTCGGTATCAGCCATGCCCGAAAAAACATGCAGAAACAAGCCCGCTCCCGCCGACACTGCACCCAGAACAACAAACGGAGATGAGGAGCTTCTGTCAGAAAAAGCTCCATTCAACATTAAATTCACTTCTTCATCTTTCCAATCATATTCGAAAGTTGAAAAGCCATGCCTTTCCACATATCTTAATTGAGACTTATGTAATACAAGAATGGATTTATCTGCCCGACTCGATTGAGTTTGCCCATTTGCTTTTTGTACTAACCACAAGAACATGAATAGCAAGATGAGTTTGATTTGTTGTTGCATGTCATTTTTATCTAATCAACTTTTCATTCATTTCCGGTTTTTCAATATGAAGACATAAGTCTTCCATGATTCCTATTGCTGTTTTAATTTGTTCGCTCTTTCAATTTGCTTAGCAGAGACAAGACGAAATGCAATCGAAGAACAAATAGCTGCACCACCTATCCAATATAGAGAAGTATAAGGTTTATACTCTCCTTCCGAGTTATTATTAGCTGTATGGGCAATTTGCCCCATAGCATTTGCAGCCAAATTTAGAATAACCAAACCCACTCCTGAACCTAACGTTATATTCGACGCTGCTCGGTTCTTTAAGGATTTTTTTAGATATAAGTTAATCTCAGAGTCATTCCATTCATAGCTTTTTACATCAAAGCCATTTTTGGTTAGGTATCTGTTTTTTGACTTGGAGTAGGGGTTCTTTTCTTTATCAATCTTAAGAATTGTATTTTCTGCACGCTTGTCTTCTTGAGCTTGAGTTTTTTGCGCTAACCACAGGAACAGAAATAGGAGAATTAGTTTGGTTTGTTGTTGCATGAGTAAAGGTTTGGTTTGTCTTACTCCTTCTAAGTCAACCAAAAAAACTACTCCCCCTAAACGGAACTATAAATCATTCGATAGATACCACAAATTTCAACTAATACCCATAGTCAAAATACAGTTTTTTCTTCCCCTTCTTCGAATACTCAAACCACTCTCCTATCTCTTTCCCATTTTTGTAATTCCCTGAAAAATTCAATCTGCCTTCGCTATCAAAAAACTCCCAATATCCTTCTTCCTTTCCTTCTTTATAGTTTCCCTTTTGAAATAGTACCTCTCCTTCAGTATACACTTCCCATAAGCCGTCCGGCAATCCCATTTTGTATGACCCTTTACTTTTTAAATTGCCATTTTCATGGGAAGCAATCCAATTCCCTTCATACAAGCCCATATTGTAGACTCCCTTTCTCTTCAGTTGGCCTGATTCATAGTAATAAAAAGCACTATCTTCCAGCAGACCAGCGTGCCAATTTTCTTTGCTTTTTACCTTACCATTCTCATAGTAAGTAGTTGACTCTCCAACCAACTCCCCTTTCTCATAATTTTCTACAGCATTAATCTTTCCTGTTGGGAAGTAGTATGTCCACTGCCCATCCTTTCCGCTTTCATTGAGCACTCCTTCAGTTTTTAACACTCCATTTGAGTAGAAAGTTTGCGTTTTATCTTGAGCCCAAAGCTGGGTGCAAACTGTACAAACACAAGTGAGTAGCAATAGGTATCTTTTAAATTTCATGAGTATATATACGGGTCTTTTCTTAATAATATCAATTATTAATCAATTTTACCTCCAATCAGACGTAACGGTTCAAATTATTTCAAACAGTGCTTTATATCCATTCAAAAATATATTAAAATTGGCGTTGAGAAATTCATAAAACACAAACTATGATCAACTATAAACAAACCATCAACCTTTGCTTTGCTATTGCGTTGACTGTTTTCATTTGTTCTTGCGGAGGAAATTCCAAAAAAGTTGCCGCCGAAATTGAAGCTGAAGCTTTTGAAGAAGCAGAAAATCAGCTTATCGAAGAAATAGACAAAGTGGTACACGACATGCCACCACCATCAGAAGTACCTTACTTGCTTCAAGCTACTGGGTCTGATTTCAATGCAGATTTGATTAACGACCTGAACAATGTTACCAAATACGAAAACTCTACTGACAAAGCTGCCATGAACCTTGGCGCTTACGCAACAGATATAGGATATCTTTCTGCATACGATCAAGTTCAAGATGCCTTGAAATACATGGAAACCTGTCAGAAGCTGGCGGATCAAATTGGCATTGCATCTGCATTTGAGTTAGAGTTGATGGAGAGATTTGAAAAAAATCTCGGCAACAGAGACTCTTTGGCTAATTTGATCAATTACGCTATGGATGTTGCTGAAGAAAAACTGGAGGCAACAGACAGACTGCAAACTATTGCTTTGGTACTTTCTGGCAGCTATATCGAGGGCCTATATCTATCTGTTATGGTGATCGACACTTATCCAGAAGACTTACTCCCGGAAGCAAGCAGAAACTTGATTCTAGAGCCATTGGTTAAAATTATCATTGACCAAAAAGAGCCATTGAATGACGTAGTACGACTACTAAAAGACTTAAAGAGTGATGACACAATTGCTGAGGTAGTTGCTGAATTCGATATCTTAAGAGTACTTTATCAAGAAGATCTTGCTGAAATTGACAAAAAAATCGCAGAAGGTGATCCAAACTTCATGCTAAATAGAGATATGTTAGTTGATATCATATCAGAAGTAAAGAGAATTAGAACCGAAATGGTAAAATAATCTATCATTCTTTCGGTCGAAAAAGCATTGAATGTATTGTTCAATGCTTTTTTTATTTCTGCCCTAATTTGACCTATATTTAAAGATCAATTCCATCCGTAAATCTCAATCTAAACTATGAGTGAGCAACTGTTAAAAGCCATCATCCACCTACTCGCTATTGTAGCCAAAGAAGATGATGTAACTGAGGACGAAAGAAGTGCCATTGAGGACTTTCTACTCGAAAATTTAAGCAAGGACGAAAGCCTAAAATACATGCAACTGTTTGATCAGTTGACCAGCCACATGTCTGGTGACCGCGAGGTGTCGTTCGGTGAGCAGAAAGAGATTACCATCCTTGCCAAGCAGGTCAATCAGGAGCTCACACAGCAGCAAAAAATTGTTGTAATACTCAAAGTTCTGGAGGTCATCATGGCTGATGGTGAGATTTCGGATAGAGAACTGGAGCTGCTTCATTTGATCGGTGAGTCATTCAATTTCTCTACCAAAGCCGTTGATCATATTAAGTCCTTTGTGATTACAAAAGAACGTTCCGAGCTGAGTGCCGACAATATTCTGATCGTTGATGACAGCCAGGGTGCGGGGCCAAATACAGCAGCTAAGCATCTAAAAAGAGCTTTCCTTTCCGGATACATTGCCTTCTTCAGACTTCCGGCACTGGAAATGTACTTCATGAAATACATGGGCGATTCTGCGCTTACGCTAAATGGAGTCCATGTAAGAAAAAATAAGATTATTGTATTCTCATCTGGTAGCACGATTCGAAGCTCTAAAATTGACCCCATTTACTATAGCGATGTAGTATCTGAGTTTAGAGAGGAAGGTTCCGATTCCAAAATTTCATTTGTTGCTGAAAATATCGGTTTCACATTCCCTAACGGACATCAAGGGCTGCGAGACATTACCATTGCTGAAAGTTCAGGTAAACTTGTTGGCCTTATGGGCGGAAGTGGCGCTGGTAAATCGACCTTACTCAATGTATTGAATGGTAATGAAACTCCTTCTCAGGGCACAGTAAGAATCAACGGCATTGACATCAATAAGGATAAAAGTAAGGTGGAAGGTGTTATCGGTTATGTCCCTCAAGATGACCTTCTAATTGAGGAACTCACCGTATCGGAAAACCTCTATTATGCAGCCAAGCTTTGCTTTGCTGACATGAGCAATGAAGAACTACATCAGCTTGTGGACAAAACACTCGCTGCACTAGGGCTGAGTGAAACCCGCAATCTCAAAGTAGGTTCGCCTCTCCAAAAAACAATTAGTGGTGGGCAAAGAAAAAGAGTAAACATTGGACTGGAGTTACTCAGAGAACCATCAGTACTTTTCGTAGATGAGCCTACTTCGGGACTATCTTCCAGAGATTCTGAAAACATTATGGATCTCTTGAAAGAGCTTTCTCTGAAAGGCAAAATGGTCTTTGTAGTCATTCACCAGCCATCCTCAGAAATTTTTAAAATGTTTGATAAACTCGTCATCCTAGATGTCGGTGGTTATCAAATATATTATGGCAACCCAGTGGAGGCTGTCATCTATTTCAAGAACATTGTTGACCTGATTGATAAGGACGCCGGCTCGTGTATTGAATGTGGGAATGTTAACTCAGAGCAAATATTCAATATCATCGAAACCAAAGTAGTAGATGAATATGGCAAGCTTACCGATCAAAGAAAAATCTCTCCACAAGATTGGAACAGCTACTTCGCGGAAAGAGTAACAATCAAACCCGCTGATGAATCAGAGGATCAACCCGAGAAAACGCTGAAAATTCCGAACAGGATTAAGCAATTACTGATTTTTGCTGGCCGCGACATAGCCTCAAAACTTAGCAACAAACAATATTTAGCGATTAACTTACTTGAGGCTCCGCTTCTTGCAGTTATTCTTGCTTTCATTATTAGATATACTCCTGAGGGCTCAAATGAATATATATTCAGAGAAAATCCCAACATTCCAGCCTTCTTCTTCATGGCCATTATTGTGGCGCTATTCATGGGGCTGACTGTGAGTGCAGAAGAAATTTTTAAGGATAGGAAAATTCTGAAACGAGAATCGTTCTTGAATCTCAGTCGCTTTAGTTATCTCGTATCAAAAATGGCCATCTTATTTGGTCTATCTGCACTACAGACTTTGATGTTCGTGCTAATAGGCGATCTTGTTTTGGGAATAAACGGCATGACCCTCTCCTTTTGGCTGGTGATGTTCAGTGTATCCTGTTTTGCCAACATTATGGGACTCAATATATCTTCAGCCTTCAATTCTGCTGTTACGATATATATCTTAATCCCACTACTTATCATCCCACAACTTATCTTAAGTGGTGTGGTGGTGAACTTTGATAAACTTCACCCCCTATTGAGCAATTCTAAGAAAGTACCAATCATTGGGGAGCTCATGGCATCTAAGTGGGGCTATGAGGCTCTGGCAGTGACACAGTTCAAAGACAATGAGTTTGAAAGAAATTTCTTCGAGTACGACCAAACCATTGCAAATTCAGAGTTCAAAAGCGTTTACTATTACTCGGCTATAGAAGCTAACCTTGATTACGTTCATTCCAACTTTGGTTCAGAGGATAGTGACAAAAAACAAAAGGTTACTGATAAATTAAAACTTATTCAAAAAGAACTTTCTAAGGAAATGGACTTGGGAGGAATTCCAAGGGATAAATTCAAAGCCTTAGAGAATCTTACACCAGGTAAGTTTGATAAGGCCACTTTTGATGAAACTGAAAAATTCATCAAAATCATGAGAAAGATTTATAACAACCGTCTAAAGAAAGCCACGGAAGATCGCGATAAGCTCACAAAGACGATGACAGATACGGATGAGAAGTTAGAAGCATTTGCCCAACTTCGAAAAGATAATGAGAATGAGGCCATCGTGTTTTTCCTAAAAAACAGCACCGCGGAAAACCGTTTGTTAGAAACAAAAAAGGAATTGATCCAGAAGATCTATCCTATTTATAATGTGCCCGTCCCTAATCATGCATTGGATATCAGATCTCACTTTTATGCGCCTCAAAAGCACTTCCTAGGCAACTATTACGACACCTTATATTTCAATGTGATAGTTATCTGGCTGATGTCAGTTCTACTGGTGATATCACTTTATTTTGATTGGTTTAGAAAAGTCGTTAACAGTTTCGGTAAATAGCATTACTGATGTTTTTCATTCTATCCAAGATTGCCTATTGGTTGATCATGCCGACTAGCTTGTTGGCTTGGTTGATTATTTTCTCAATACTGGTAAAAAAGGATAGGTATAAAAAGAAATTGAGATGGGTAGCTTTCGGCCTTTTTCTATTCTTTACGAATCCATTTATAGCCACCGTTACTATTAACACTTGGGAGCCAGAGGCTCTCCTTTATGAGGAAATAGACAATACCTATACCTATGGCATCGTGCTTTCAGGTATTACCAATCCCAATCGCCCACCGTTTGATCGTGTACAGTTTAACAAGGGAGCAGACCGAATTGTACATGCTATTGATCTTTACAAGAAGGGTATTATTGAAAAAATTCTTATCACAGGAGGTAGTGGAACTCTCACCTTTGAAGGGAACAAAGAAGCCCATGCACTAAAAGGTTTTGCGCTTGGTAGTGGCATTCCTCAATCTGACATTATCATGGAGGACAAGGCTCGAAACACAAGAGAAAACGCTCAATTTTCAAAGGAACTCATATCTGAAACATCTGATAAAGCTATTTTAATCACCTCCGCCTTTCACATGTATCGTGCAAGAAAATGCTTTGAAAAAGTGCATTTATCAGTAACCCCATTTCCAACAGATTACTACGGCCGTAAGCTTTATTACACCCCAGATGATATCCTTATCCCTTCTTTGTATGGACTGAAAATCTGGACTATATTAACTAAAGAGTGGATAGGAATAATTGCCTATAAGGCTGCGGGTTTCATTTAGGTTACTGCCACTTTTCTAACGATTTTAGAAAAAAGTGTTGGGAAAAATCGCTTTACATAAATTCCAAACACCTCTTTCAACCCTCCGATGTAGCTCTCTTCCTTTTGCGCAGCTACACTTTTGAGCATTTTAACAACCAATTGATCGACTGTCAATCCATTGGCTTGTGCTTGATCTAGTGTATTTTGCTTTGACCCGTCTCCCATCAATGCATTGTAAGAAATTTTTGTATTAACATAGCCAGGCAAAATCAAAGTCACTTTAATTCCATCCTGATAATGCTCCGCACGAAGGCAATCAAAGAAGCCATGAACAGCGTGCTTAGAGGCTGAATAACCTGCCCTTAGCGGAGAATACAATATACCCACTGCACTGGTGACAGCCACATGATGACCAAAGCCCCGCTCTACCATTCCAGGAAGTACAAATTTTGATAAAGCTATAGTCCCAAAGTAGTTGACTTCCATAATCTGCCGTTGTACATCCATGGAAGTATTGATCACTTTGTCGCGTTGACTGATGCCTCCATTATTGAAGAGCATATCAACACCTCCAAAGAATTCTTCTGCTTTTTTGGCTTTTTCTTCTAAAGATGGTCCATCAGCCAAATCGAGTGGTAATATCTCTATAGTAGCAGCGTGCTTATTTTCTGACTTTACGCGCTCCAATTCTTCCACACGGCGGGCAGAAATCACAAGGTTACATTTCACTTTACTCAAATGCTGTACCAATCCTTCACCTATGCCGCTAGAAGCACCAGTGATCCATATGTTCCTATTTTCGAAGTATTTCAATTTTTTATCTTTTCGTATTTAACAAAATCAAATGAAAATTTATGACGTTCATCCGCTGGGTGATGCTCCCTTGATACTTCCTTCCAATCACCTGTCATTTCAGGAAAAAACACTTCTCCATTTTCGATATGTGCATCTATTTCAGTCAGGTAAATCATGTCTGCTCGCTCCATAGCCATTTGATAAATTTGTCCACCGCCTATCACAAATAACTCTTGCTCTCCTTGCTCATCAGCAAAGACATAGGCATCATTTATATCATGATACACCACACAATCATTAACCTCAAATCCCTGTTGTCTGGTAAGAATAACATTCGTTCGATGAGGCAATGGTTTAAACTTAGGAGGTAAGGAATCAAAATTCTTACGACCCATGATTACCACGTGCCCTTTCGTGGTCTCCATAAAATACTTCATGTCATCCGGCAGATGCCAGGGTAAATCATTATTGATTCCAATGACCCGATTCTTAGTCATAGCGGCGATCAGTGATACCTTCATTTCAATCAAATTTAAATCCTCTCAATAAATCATCTATTGGCATCCGTTTTTTTCCTTCCATTTGAAGGTCTATCAAATCTAGCCATCCGTCTTTTGTTTTTACAGATAAGTAAGTTTTATTATCTGTTTCAAACTCACCAATCGTTTTATTGCCTCTTTGCGCTGACCGGACTTTATACACTTTGAATTTTTTCCCTCCAAGTGTGGTCCATGCTGCAGGATAAGGAGATAAGCCTCTAACAAAATTTCTGATAGTTTCACTCTCTTTAGCCCAGTCTATTTCACAAGTTTCTTTATGAATTTTTGGTGCTGATTTCAAGTCTCTGGACTCAACTTGTGGCTTCAATTGAACATCTCCTTCTTCTATCGTAAGTACAGTCTTGAGCACCAAACCAGCCCCTTTATGCATCAATCTTCCATAAACATCCCCAACAGTATCTTCTGAACCAATGGATTCTTTTTCTTGAAGGATAACACTTCCTGTATCAATCTCATGCTTTAGGAAAAACGTGGTAACACCAGTTTCTTTTTCACCATTCATAATGGCCCAATTGATTGGAGCGGCTCCACGATACTGTGGAAGTAAAGAACCGTGCAAGTTGAAAGTCCCTCTTTCTGGCATATCCCAAACTACCTCTGGTAGCATCCTGAATGCTACAACTATCTGCAGATCAGCTTTCAAAACGCGCAGTTCTGATAGAAACTCCTCAGACTTAAGGTTCGTAGGTTGTAGCACCTGAAGGCCTGCACTTTCGGCATATTCCTTTACAGGTGTACCCTGAAGCTTTTTGCCTCTACCTTTTGGCTTATCAGGAGCAGTGATCACCCCAACAATATTGCAGCCATTTTCATGTAAAATCTGAAGACTGGGCACCGCAAACTCAGGTGTACCCATAAAAACTATCCGCATATAATCTCGATTAATTATAGCTCGAAATTACGTGGATTAAAGGAGAGATTCTATTCTCCGAAGGACTAAATACTATTGTTTCTCTTTATCCGACTACTCAACCCGATTTTTGGATTAGTGACGAACTGAACAAGCACGTTGACCCAGGATTTGTGAACAAAAAGATTATCGTAGAAACTTGGTGCTGTTTTCTTCAATTTTGGCAACCGAGTCCCCGGAATATTCGGAAAATCATGGTGCTCATTATGATAGCCTACATTCAATGCAAACACATTCAACCAGCCATAGTAACTGTAGGTCTCCTGCCCTTCTTCAAAAACATAGTGCTCTGCAATAAAATGAGCGGCCAAAGGATGTAAACTCCCCGCAAGAAATATGGACAATAGTAAATATAGAATAGCACCAGTACCTACAAAATACCAATAGATACCAATTGCAACAAGCTGGAAAATAATATTATAAATGTGCCACTTCTCTAATTTTATTGGGTGAACGAACATAGGGCGGAATGCATAAAAAAGAATCTGATTTGTGGCCCACAGTATTTTACCAAGGATGCCTTTAAATATTTTAGCTTCAGCCTGAGTAGGCAAATCCGTATCGTTATGTTCATCACCCTGCTCCCAATGATGCTTGAGGTGATAGGTTTTGAATGAAATCGCATAAGGGACCACAATCGGAATATTCGCAAAAAGGGCTAACCAATTATTCAATACTTTCTTTTTGAAAGCGAGGTCATGACTTAGCTCATGAATGGCTAGAAAAATCGTGTGACTTACAGAAGCACCAAAGATGTATGCAATTGGCAGGTACCAGTACCAGGCCAGCTCAGCAACAAATGGTGCTGAAACCAACTGAAAAATGACTAGACCCAGAATCTTGAATTTTAAACCTTTGTCTATGCCATAAAGCTCTTTGACTTCCGGATGCTTAGCTAGAATTTCCTTTCTTCTTTTGAAGTGTGGCTCTCTTTCATCCGACCAGTAAAATCCTTTTTTCTTTTCCAACGTACTTTGGTTTATTTGAACTGCAAAGATAAGGTTGTTTTTACTTCATAAAAATATTGCCTCTTGAATATTCATGATAATGGTCATGGTACAGGATCATACCCACTAGAACCCCAAGGGTGGCATTTTGCAATCCTTTTAATTCCAAGAATTAAACCCTTTCCTACTCCGTGTTTTTCAATAGCCTCTTTGGTATACTGCGAACAAGTGGGTGAAAATCTGCAAGAAGATGGGAATAAAGGAGAAATACTGTATTGGTAAATCCAAATAGGAATCAAAAAGAGTTTTTTAAAGATCGATTTCATTTCACTCCTCCTGACTACTATAGATATCATTGAGCTTGATCAAATCGTCTTCCGGAATGTCCTGACGATTTAAGGTAGCGAATAATTCACTTCTTGATCTGATGTTGTACTTGGCAAGTACATCATCACTCTTCCACTTCTTTTTTAAATTTCTTGAATAAAGAAATATGCCAATCTGCAGTGCAGCAGCAACCACCAATAAAATAATAATTAAGATCACACCAATGCTTTTGGTATTATACTGATTTAGTCGACTCCAAGTTCTGGATGTTTTCCTGGAATCCCAACAAACTTGCTTCGGATCATTTCCACTTCTTCCTGCAAATTATCAGAAGGATAAAACGGCTCCATAAATTCCACTTCCCTCTTCTTGAAATTGAAACTGCATGGAACAATCGGCACATTAGCAGCAATCGCAATCCGGTGGAACCCAGTTTTCCAATCTTTCACTTTAGATCGAGTACCTTCCGGAGTAATCGCCAATCTCATCACCTCCCGCTCATTAAAAATTCGGACTACCTGATCTATCAAACTATTGGCCCTTCTTCCTCTATCTACAGGGATTCCACCCATACCCGTTAGCAACCATCCTAGCGGAGGGAATTTGTAAAGTTCTTTCTTTACTAAAAATGACGAACGTAAATTTTTAATGGGCCGAACCACTACACCAATAAAAAAATCCCAGTTACTGGTATGAGGTGCAATAGCAATTACACACTTTTTTATACTCGTAGGAATATCACCTTTGATTTTCCATCCGAGTATCTTGAGAAAAATAAGTTTGGCCAGTAGCTTCAGCATCAACTACAATTACGAGGCTACCACACCCATTTTACCAAATTTGTCAATTCTTTGACTTATTCTCTCTTCTGGAGAAACCTTATCGAGCTCTTTTAAATTTGAAACGAGTGCTTTTTTAAGTTCCTTGGCCGCTTCCGTCGTGTCAATATGAGCGCCACCTACAGGCTCCTTGATTACTCCATCCACCATACCATTGGCCAGCATATCCTTTGCTGTAGGTTTTAATGCCTCAGCAGCTTGCTCCTTATAGTCCCAACTTCTCCAAAGAATAGTAGAACAGTTTTCAGGTGAAATCACTGAGTACCATGAGTTTTCCATCATTAGCACTCTATCCCCTATACCAAT
Source organism: Reichenbachiella sp. (assembly GCF_965233835.1). Lineage (GTDB taxonomy): Bacteria > Bacteroidota > Bacteroidia > Cytophagales > Cyclobacteriaceae > Reichenbachiella. Next base: position 2,347,290 of record NZ_OZ247585.1, on the reverse strand, counting down.
TCCTAATGCTCCTCCAGAAGCACCTTCTCCTATGATCACACAAATCACGGGCACTTTGAGCATGAACATCTCTTTTAGGTTTCTGGCTATAGCCTCGCCTTGCCCTCTTTCCTCGGCTTCTAATCCAGGAAATGCGCCGGGCGTATCAATCAAACAAACGATAGGCTTGTTGAATTTTTCAGCCATCTTCATTAGGCGCAGAGCCTTTCTATATCCTTCAGGATTGGCCATACCAAAGTTTCGCATTTGACGCTGTTTGGTATTTCTCCCTTTTTGTTGCCCAATGATCATCACGGTCTGTCCATCCATAGATGCAAACCCTCCTACCATGGCCTTATCATCCTTGACGGTTCTATCGCCATGGATCTCTATAAACTCGTCCGTTATTTCATAAATGTAGTCGAGTGTATATGGTCGTTCTGGGTGACGTGACAACTGAACACGCTGCCAGCGAGTCAGGTTATCAAAGGTATCTTTCTTTAGTTTTTTAATTTTCTTCTCCAAAGTCTTGACCGCTTCATTCACATCTACATCGTTGTTAGATGCGAGCATCTTCATGTCGGCCAGCTTTTCTTCAAGCTCAGCTATGGGCTTTTCAAATTCTAATAGCATAGATTAATGGTGAAATTTGAAGTGCAAACCTAAAAATAAATTCCTAATTGAAGGTCAGGTAGAATCAGTTTATATCTGTAGAATTTAAAACATTCAAACTCTCATCTTCTCAATGATACCAAAGTGAATGCCTTCTTCTTATATGTTTTCTGAAATTCATAATGAAAGCCAACATTAAATACACCAACACTGGCGATCCAAAGGTGAGGAAGGATGTATATATAAAGAACAACCTAATGCTTGAAGAGGGAATTCTAAGCTTCTCCCCTAGTCTGGTACAAACCCCGAATGCATATTTCTCAAAAAAATCCTGTATTCCTTTCATAACCCTGCAAAATTAACGTAAAACGTCGAATTTATTTGTCTTCTATTAGTTTAGGATATATTTATTTTTTCCGTATTATTGCAATTATTCCGAAAATAAGTACAAAAAGTTATATCAATTTTAATAAAACAATTATTCAAATGAGAAAATCGAATATTGTAATAGCCTTTTTCGTAGGCTTAACAATGTTATCAGGCTGTAGTGCTCTGAACAACATGGTAAAGCTTGCTGCCACCCAGCAAGTAGATGTAGTACCTAGTCCACTTGAATTACATGGCGACTCTGTGAAGTTTGACATGTCTGTGGTACTACCAGCAAAAATGCTCCCACAAAATTATGTATACAATCTAACTACTTACTACAAGTCTGGTGAGAACGATACTGAAGTAGGTAAAATGGTATTTGACGCTGCAGATTTCCCTGACAGCAAAACAACTACTTCAAGACAAAGCGCTACTTATAGCTTTCTTTTCGACCCAGCTGCTAGCCAAGGAACTTTAGAAGTACAAGGAGTTGCAGTTGATAAAAATGCTAAGACCAAAGAAGCTGCAAGAATTGAAGTAGCCAAAGGAATCATCACTACTTCTCAATTGGTAGAAGATGAATTCTATAGCGCATACGCTTTCCACGGTTACAATGACCAAGAAGAACTTGTACCAACTAACGTTGACCTCTACTTCGATCAAGGAAGCTCTGTATTGAGAAGCTCTGAGACAAGAAGCGAAAAAGGAAAAGAATTTGCTGCTTTCATCGCAGACAAAAACGTAACTAAAACAGTAACTATCACTGGTACTCACTCTCCTGAAGGTACTGAGACTATCAACTCTGGATTGTCTGAAGCTAGAGCTAAGGCTATCGAAAGCTACTACAGAAAGCAAATGAGAAGATATGACTACAAGGACATGGCTGATTCTATCAACTTTATCCTTAAGCCTGTAGTTGAAGATTGGACTGCTTTCAAAGATGCTTTAAGCGCATATGAAGGTGTGTCTGATGCTCAGAAGTCTGAAATCTTAAAAGTTGTAAATGGTGCTGGTGTATTCGAAGACAAAGAAAAAGCTTTACAGAACTTGGATTCTTACAAAGCAATCTTCAAAGACATCTACCCAGGTTTGAGAGCTGCTAAAACTGAAGTTCTTACTGTTAAGGAAAAGAAAACAAACGCAGAAATTGCTGTATTGGCAAAGCAAATCGCTGAAGGAACTGCTAGTGCTGATACACTTTCAAGTGAAGAATTAATGTTTGCTGCTACTTTAACTCCTTCTTTGACTGAAAGAGAAGCAATTTTCAAAGCATCTACTAAGAAAGATGGTAGCTGGCAATCACACAACAACTTAGGAGCTGTATACCTAGAAATGGCAATTGCTGCTGAAGGTGACGAAAGAACTTCTAAAGTTGAAATGGCAATTACTCAATTGGAAATTGCTGCTAACAAAAACAACGCTGCTGAAGTATTAGCTAACATGGCTACTGCTTATGCACTACAAGGGGACAAAGCTCAGGCTTACGATGCTGTAGTTGCTGGATTGGAAAAAAGCCCTTCTGCTGATCATGCTGCAGGCATGAACGCTGTGAAAGGCTCTTTGGAAATCAAGAGAGGTGAGTACGATGCTGCTTTCGAATCTTTGAAAACAGCTAACGAATCTACTAGCGTAGCATTCAACAGAGGTTTGGCTCTATTGCTAAACAAAGACTTTGAAAATGCCGTAACTGGTTTCGGTAACGCTTCTGAGCAGGATGCTGAATTCGCTAAAGCTTATTATGCTTCTGCAATTGCTTCTGCAAGACTTAGAAACGATGCTGACATGCTATCTAGCTTGAAAACTGCTATCGAAAAAGATCCTGAATTGAAAGAGAAGGCGTTGAACGACCTTGAATTTTCAAACTATGCTTCTCAGGTAACTGAAGCATTGCAATAAGATCTCTAATCATTTGAATGGAAAGTCTCACTTCTTGATTGAAGTGAGACTTTTTTGTTTTAACTCTATCCTATTTATCGCTGTTTGATTGCGTTATTGAGGCCGTTGTAATAATTTAGCGGTCTTGAAATTCTTCAACTAGATTTTCAAGCTAGATCAAGAACGACGCACCCAAGCTATAAAACGTTAAATTAATTTCCGATGAAAGAATTACAATTCAGAGAAGCCCTTAGAGAGGCCATGAGTGAAGAAATGCGAAGAGACGAATCCGTATATCTCATGGGAGAAGAAGTTGCAGAGTATAACGGTGCGTATAAAGTAAGTCAAGGCATGCTTGATGAGTTTGGAGCGAAAAGAGTTATTGATACTCCTATTGCCGAACTAGGCTTTGCTGGCATTGGCGTTGGTTCTGCAATGAACGGACTTCGCCCTATCGTTGAGTTCATGACTTTCAACTTCTCGTTGGTTGCCATCGATCAGGTGATCAATGGTGCGGCCAAGATGATGTCTATGTCAGGTGGTCAATTCAATGTCCCTATCGTATTTAGAGGACCTACAGGAAATGCTGGTATGCTTAGCTCTCAGCACTCTCAGAACTTTGAAAACTGGTATGCGAACTGCCCAGGCTTGAAAGTAGTGATACCTTCTAATCCAGCAGATGCTAAGGGTCTGTTGAAGTCTTCGATCAGAGACAACGACCCTGTGATATTCATGGAATCTGAATTGATGTACGGAGACAAAGGCCAAGTTCCTGAAGGTGAATACCTTACTCCAATCGGCGTAGCTGAAGTAGTTAAGCAAGGTACTGATGTAACGATCGTATCATTTGGTAAATTCATGAAGGTAGCCAATAGCTCAGCTGAAGAACTTGCTAAAGAAGGAATTAATGCTGAAGTTATTGATCTGAAAACAGTAAGGCCTATTGATTATGACACAATCATTGAATCGGTAAAGAAAACTAATCGATTGGTAATTGTAGAAGAAGCATGGCCATTGGCATCGCTATCTTCTGAAATTAGCCATATCGTCCAAAAGAGAGCATTTGATCATTTGGACGCTCCTATTCACAGGATCACAAATAGAGATGTGCCGCTTCCATACGCCCCTACCTTGATTGAAGAAATCCTTCCAAATGTAGAAAGAACGGTGAAGGCAGTAAAAGAAATTATGTACGTGCAGCAATAGTTATTGCTGCACTTCTTTGATCAACTTCACTAGTATATCTGTAGCTGCGTCAGATATTTTGGTTCCTGGACCAAAAACACCTGCTACGCCGGCTTCATATAAAAAATCGTAATCTTTAGGAGGTATTACACCTCCTGCGATTACCATTATATCTTCCCTTCCGAGTCTCTTTAGTTCTGCGATCAATGCAGGTACAAGTGTTTTATGGCCCGCAGCCAGACTCGATGCCCCTATGATATGTACATCATTTTCAGTAGCCTGCTTGGCTACCTCCTCCGGTGTTTGAAAAAGCGGACCGATATCCACATCAAAACCTAAATCCGCGAAACTTGTGGCAATTACCTTGGCTCCACGATCGTGGCCATCTTGACCCATTTTGGCGACCATGATCCTAGGTCTTCGACCGTCCAGTTCTTCGAACTTATCCACCAGATCTAAAACCTCTTTTATTTCTTTATTGTCTTTCACTTCTTTTGCAAATACACCTGAAACAGCCGACGTCTTTGGCACATGTCTTCCGAATGTCTTTTCCATGGCGAACGAAATTTCTCCTAAAGTAGCTCGTACTCTGGCAGCCTTTACCGACAGGTCTAGCAAGTTCCCTTCGCCCGTTTCAGCACTTTTCGTAAGATCGGATAAAGCTCTATCTACAGCAGATTGATCTCTTTCCGCCTTGAGTTTATTCAATCGTTGGATTTGAGATTTTCTCACCGCTTCATTGTCCACCTCCAGCAATTCAATATCTGTTTCTTCTTCTGTAAGATATTTATTTACACCTACAATGATTTCCTGTTTGGTGTCTATTCTTGCCTGTTTTCTTGCTGCAGCCTCTTCTATTTTCAATTTAGGCATTCCGGTTTCAATAGCTTTTGCCATCCCTCCCATCTCTTCTATTTCATTGATCGTATCCCAAGCTTTTCTAGCCAGCTGATCTGTCAAATACTCTACGTAATAAGAACCCGCCCATGGATCAACAACCTTGGTAATATCTGTTTCTTCTTGAAGATAAATCTGAGTATTTCTGGCAATTCTCGCTGAAAAATCGGTAGGCAGCGCAATGGCTTCATCCAGGGCATTGGTATGCAACGATTGTGTGTGACCAAATGCCGCCGCCATGGCCTCAATGCAAGTTCTTGCAATGTTGTTATAAGGGTCTTGAGCTGTTAAACTCCATCCGGAAGTCTGACTATGGGTACGCAAAGCCATGGATTTTGGATTCTTTGGATTAAAGGTCTTCACCATTTTTGCCCATAAGATTCGAGCCGCACGCATCTTTGCAATTTCCATGAAATGATTCATTCCAATAGCCCAAAAGAAAGATAGCCTTGGTGCCAATACATCGACATCGATACCAGCTTCAACTCCAGTTCTCAAATATTCTAAACCATCAGCTAAAGTAAAGGCCAATTCCAAATCGGCCGTAGCTCCTGCCTCTTGCATGTGGTATCCACTAATACTAATGGAATTGAATTTCGGCATGTGCGCTGAGGTATACTTAAAAATATCAGAGATAATGCGCATGGAAGGTTTAGGTGGATATACAAAAGTATTTCTCACCATAAACTCTTTCAGGATATCATTTTGAATGGTACCACTCAACTTTGATTTATCTACACCTTGCTCTTCCGCTGCAACAATGTAAAAGGCCATAATAGGAAGTACTGCCCCATTCATGGTCATAGATACCGACATTTGATCTAAAGGGATTTGATCAAACAAAATCTCCATATCTAAAATAGAATCGACAGCTACACCAGCCTTACCTACATCCCCAGTCACACGTTCGTGATCTGAATCATAACCACGATGTGTAGCCAAATCAAAGGCTATAGACAGTCCCTTTTGCCCAGAAGCCAAATTCCTTCTATAGAACGCATTGGATTCCTCTGCGGTAGAGAAACCTGCATATTGTCTAATCGTCCAAGGCCTGGAGGCATACATTGCCGAATAAGGCCCTCTTAAAAAGGGTGGAAGCCCAGCAGAAAAACCAATATGCTCTGCCTTCTTGGTGTCCTCAGAACTGTAGTTCTCCTTTACAGGAATATCCTCCGGAGTCATGAATGAGGTTGTATCCTGCGATTTTGTTTTTGTATTCCAATCTAATTGGTTAAAACTAAGTTTTGAAAAATCTGGTTTGATCATGACAATGATGAGTTTTGAGTGACTCCTATTTGATTTAACACATCTATTACGGTTTGTAAACGATTGGATTTAGCATTTACCCAACCAGAAATCATTGATGAAGTAGCGTCAGTACTTTTACCAGCAGCCCATACAAGTTTTGACTTGTCAATACCATTTATCTTTTGTATTTCTTGCTGACTATAGTCTTCATCCGCTCCGCAACAGACTACGATGTGATAGTCGGGCATCTCTTCAAGACTATCCATTTTAGTCACTCTAAACCCTGCCCAATTAAAGAAATTCGTAACAAATGTATAGCGAGCATTTATCATCTTAGCCTTAGCCCCAGTTGCCACTAGACATACTGTAGGCCTATTCTCTTCGCCGCTTTCAGACACAAATTCTTCAACTCTTTTTCTAACAGCTTCAAACTCAACAGATAATGATTCTGATGTCACTAACAGTTCATCGGATGAAATCTTCTCATCAGCATTACCGAAATCATTTACACCTACCATTTTACGTCTTCCGGAAGCGATTCTATTTTTTTGAAATTCTACGTCTTTGGCAATTTCTGATTGAAATACTTCCTCTTTTACAGCAGAGTTGAAACCGCCATTACTTTCAATGTTTTGGAATTTTTCCCAAGACTCTTCAGCTAGTTTTTTTGACATGTCTTCCATATAATAAGACCCTGCTGCAGGGTCCATAGTCTTAGACAGATAAGATTCGTCCTTCATCAAGTTTGAAATGTTTCGAGCAATTCTATCAGATGAAGCCAAAGAATGGCTTGGATCAATGGTTAAATAATCTGCCCCACCCAAAACAGCGGACATCGCTTCAGAAGTGCATCTCAAAAAGTTCGTATTTGAATCCAAAGAAGATTTTGTAATTGGAGAGGTAGAACCATGTACTGGAATACTTAAATCCTCTACACCATATTGCTTTAGCAACTGCGCCAACAACATTTTCATTACCCGTACCTTGGTCAGCTCTAAAAAATAGCTAGAGCCAATATCCGTACTCACAAAAATGTTGCTTACTATCTTATCTAATGAATATCCTTTATCCATTAAATGATTGATATAGAAGACACATTGTGAAAGCAAAAAAGAAAGCTCAGTAGCAACTCCTCCTCCATTTCTTTGCACAAGACCACAGTCAACGTTAATGACTCGATGTCCATGGGTACTTGCAGAGAGTAAGCCCTCCAATAGTGTCAAATGGTTTTGGCTTATTGTTGCGTCTACCTCTCCCAAAGATTGGAACAGTAACACTTCACCTTCACCTTCCGCAGGGTGTTTACTTTTCCACCATGTCACAAACTTCAGATAGTCCTCTAAACCTGAAGTCTTTAAAGCCAAAGTACAATACTCAGGAGAAACTTTATTCAGAAGTCTCTCCAAATCATTTACTTGAGAACTTTCTAAAGTCAGCCCGTCAGCACCATTCATTAATGCATCAAGTACCTTCTCATTCGTTGCATTGATTCCTATCGGTTGAAGGTATTTCCAATCCAGGCTCTTCTTTAAAGGTATGTGGAGTTTGTCTTTCGCGTCTTCTTCGTTGTAATAAGCTGAAAGAGACAATTCTCTTTCACACTTCCAGCTAGAAATACGCTGTACCGTATCTGCACCTAGATCTTGAATGAGTTTGTCTGTCCACTCCTTTTTTGAAGCTTTATCAAACTCGTCAAAATTGTATTCTTTTATCATAATAATTGGGTAGAAATCGCAATTTAAAGCGTTAGGAACGAAGAAGGAAAATTTGAGAATTAATTATTGAAAATCCTACAAACAAGCTCCTGAGGGTAATAAAAGTGCATTTTTCGAAGAAAATTCAAAAAAAAGAAGCGGCTATAGATGATAGAACAATTTTCCAAAAAGTCAATACACAATTGATTTTTTTGTTAATTATTTTTTCTTCAAATTTGATGTCCGCTTTAGAGAGAGATGTTGAAAATAATCAGTTTTTAACCACCAACAATTTTAAACGAATGCATCTAAAAATATGGGATAAGTGCTTGGAGTTCATTGGGTCAAAAATACCCGAACAAAGCTTTAAAACTTGGTTTGAACCCATTATTCCCATAAAATTCACCCATCCTGTACTTACTATTCAGGTTCCTTCGCAGTTCTTTTATGAATGGCTTGAAGATAATTACGTACAAGTACTTAAAGCAGCAATTCAAGCAGAAATTGGTGAGGAAGGGAAATTAGAATATTCAGTAATTGTAGACAAAGGAAATTCCTCGAATCAGCCGTACACGGTCAATTTGGCACAAAAAAACGGAATTTCTAAATTTGGACAAATCAAGGGGGATCAAAATCAGCGTTTCGCGAGTCCTTTCGCCCTTCAAGCGGTAGATGGATGTTACCAAAAATCCAATCTGAATCCAGAAAATACATTTGAAACCTATATTGAAGGCGATTGTAACCGTTTGGCAAGATCAGCTGGTTTTGCTGTAGCTACGAAGCCTGGCGTGACATCATTTAATCCATTGATGATTTACGGTGGTGTTGGACTTGGAAAAACGCATTTGGTTCAAGCCATCGGAAATAAAATAAAAGAGGAGTCTCCGGAAAACTTTGTATTGTACGTGGCTTCCGAAAAATTTGCCAATCAATTCATTGAGGCCTTAAAAAACAACAACCTTCAGGATTTCACGAATTACTATCTCAACGTGGATACGTTGATTATAGACGATGTGCAGTTCTTTAAAGATAAGGTGAAAACACAGGAGATCTTCTTCCATATTTTTAATCATCTGCATCAAAACGGTAAGCAGATCGTCATGTCTAGTGACAGACCACCTACCGAATTGCAAGGTTTACAAGAACGATTGGTCTCAAGATTCAAATGGGGATTAACTGCAGACTTGCAAAATCCTGATTTCGAAACCAGGCTAGCGATCATCCAGAAGAAACTTCAAGATGATGGATTGATTATCGATGATAAAGTCCTTGAATATTTGGCGTATAGTGTAGATACTAACATCAGAGAATTAGAAGGTGTACTTATTTCATTGGTAGCACATTCTTCACTCAATAAAACTGATATTGATCTAGAGCTGGCCAAGCAGACACTTAAGTCTATCGTTAAAAATATTGAGTCAGAAGTTGGTATTGATTACATCCAGAAGACAGTTTCTGAATACTTCAATGTATCGTCTGACGACCTGAAAGCTAAGACTCGGAAGAAGGAAATAGTTATTGCCAGACAGTTGGCTATGTACTTCTCAAAGGACTACACCAATCATTCGTTAAAAAGTATTGGAAGCCACTTTGGAGGGCGAGATCATAGTACTGTGATTCACGCGTTACAGTCGGTCAACGATATGCTCGATACCGATGCTCGATTTAGGTCATCGTTCTCTGAGCTAAAAAAGAAATTTAAAATGAAAGCCATATAGGCTTTCATTTTTTTATTCTCCTCTCTCCTACTTTCTAGAATAGAAACGGAAAGTAAACTTTTCTACCTGAAGTGGTAATTCCTGATACAATCACCTTTCCTCTGATTTTGTTCAAAATGTTTTCTAGTTCCTGAGGAGATTCTATGTTGCTGTGATTAATCTCAGTAATTATAAACCCTTCAGGGATATCCAGCTTTCTAAAAAATCCATTACCCACTTCTACCACTCTAATTCCAGACTTAACCCCTAACAAATCTCTTTCAGCCTTCGATATGGTTTCGAAAGAGGCCTGCATAGATTGAGACTTATAAATATCCCTCGTAAGTACTTCTGTGGTTCCTTCACGGTTCGTGAACTCCAAGGTTTTCTCTATATCCTTATTACCTCGTTTCAATGTCAATTGAATCAAATCTCCCGGATACTTGTAGCCGATCATTTCTTCCAGCTGCGCTTTGTCGTATAATGGCTCTCCGTTGACAGCCACAACCACATCTCCTTTCTCCAAGTCTGCTTTATCTGCTGCCCATCCTTTTTGCACATGAGTAATAATGACACCATTCATGGTATTGATATTCAATTCCTCCGCCAGCTCATTGTCGATGTCTGCGAATTCGGCACCAAAAAAAGCCTTTTGCACTTCGCCATACTGAACAATGTCATTAAACACCTTCTTGACGATATCCACTGGCACTGCGAATCCATAGCCTGCATAAGAGCCGGTCATAGATAAAATCGCTGTATTAATACCAATCAACTCTCCATTCCTATTAACCAAGGCTCCGCCACTATTTCCGGGGTTAATGGCGGCATCCGTTTGAATGAATGATTCAATAGGAAATTTATCTTTTAGTATATGGATGTTGCGTCCCTTTGCGGAAACAATACCTGCCGTTACTGTTGAGGTCAAATTGAATGGATTGCCCACGGCTAATACCCATTCTCCGACCTTAACCTCACTCGAGTTTCCAACTGCAATTGCAGGAAAGTCCTTCACATCAATCTTGATTACAGCCAGGTCGGTGGAAGGATCGGTACCGACAATATGGCCTTTGTAGCTTCTTTTCTTATGAACCACTTCAATCTCATCCGCATCTTCGATCACATGATTATTGGTTACGATATAACCATCTTCTGAAAAAATCACCCCAGAACCAGTGCTAATTCGTTGTGACGTCCTGGGCTCAAAAAACCAGTCCATCCAGTGGCCGGTCCGGTAATTGATTACACTTAGGTTCTTAATAAACACTACGCTATTCGTAGATTGCTCTGAGGCATCCACAAAGTCTTCCGCTGGCAGCAAGTTTGAATTAGATACTGAGCTGTTGGAAACAAAGTCTGCATTTTTTTGAGCATAGGACCTGCTTTCTTCTTTATTTGCTTCCTGCTGCTTAAGGCCTGCGAATTCTAAATACTCCAAGGTAAACCAAACACCCATTCCGGCAGACAAAAATGCTACTAATCCTGTTTTAATGTATTTCGACATGTTCATTAAATCGTTTTTCCAATTGAAAAATACGAAGTAATGACTGAGAAGTTGAAAAGGTGTATGTTAAAGATTGTTAAGCTATTTGCTCAATAGCCAACTAAAGGCTTCATCAACATTCTGAAAAAACTTATTATGTGAAGCCTCAGGGATTTTGATTGAACTCTGGATATCGTCTACGGAAAACTGGGCAAAAACATCTAATGGAGAAACAGTAGCCGAATATTCTATTCCTGCCTTGATCATTTCTTTCGTAAAGGCCCCTGCAATATATTTTTGAGACTCTTCGTCAAGCACTTCAATTTCTCGTGCGTCGTAAAGTACTTTTCTAGCTCCCTCAAGAGTAACTGCATCTATAATCCGCTGTGCCACAGCCTTGATTTCATCAAACGTACAAAAGCCTGTCCAGCGACTTGTTAGGATCTTATTGATTGGACTCCAAAACACCTGCACGTAAGGTTTATTGAGATACACCTTAGAATCCTTAGGTATTTCAATGGATGCGTTCATTTTCTTTAGGGGTCAACTACGAGTTCCTAACAAAGTTAAAATCATTTTGAAAAAAAAATATCATATTCAATTGACATTTTTTCTGGCTAAAAATGCTTCCAACCCTGCGCTTGCAATGACACCGTATTGTTGTTCTTAGTCACCATTTTCAAGCCATTGGCTTTTTTGTCTATATAACCTATCGTAGCAATATCAGGGTGATTTTTGATCTTCTCAAAATCATTTTGTCCAATGGTGAATAACAACTCGTAATCCTCCCCACCATTTAAGGCGCAAGTCATTGGGTCCATATTAAACTCTACAGCCGTATCATAAGCCATCTTGGCAATTGGAAGTTTGTCTTCGTAAATAGTCACTCCCACTTCGGAGTTCTTGGCTATATGGAACAGTTCTGAAGCCAATCCATCTGAAATATCAATCATAGAAGTGGGTACCAATCCAAGATCACCCAACTCATGAATGACATCCATTCGTGCGGAAGGTTTCAACTGGCGTTTGACGATATAGTCGTACTTTTCAAGATCAGGCTGCATTTCAGGGTTTTCCTTGAATACCGCTTTTTCTCTTTCTAATATTTGAAGGCCTAAAAAGGCTCCTCCTAAATCCCCTGTTACACAGATGATATCATTTTCTTCAGCATTCTTGCGGTAGACCACTTTATCCTTGGCTACCTCACCAATAACAGAAACAGAAATCACCAAACCAGCCGGAGACGAAGTAGTGTCTCCACCTACTAAATCAACCTTGTAATCCTCGCAAGCAAATTGGATACCCTTGTACAGTTCCTCAACAGCCTCCACAGAGAATCGATTGCTCAATCCTAGACTCACTGTAATCTGTTTTGGAATTCCATTCATAGCGGCAATATCGGAGATATTCACCGCCACTGCTTTGTATCCCAAATGCTGCAGTGGCATATAAGACAAATCGAAATGCACACCCTCCAACAGCATGTCCGTAGAAAGCAGTTGTAAAGGATCGCCAGCACCAAAAACTGCAGCATCATCTCCTATACCCTTTAGTGTAGAGCTGTTTTTATTAGTAAACTTCGAACTGATTTGATCAATCAGTCCAAACTCACCTATTTCTCCTATTTCCGTTCTTTTTTCCGACATTATCCTTTTATTTCCTGACACAGTTCTACTAGTACTCCATTGCTCGACTTGGGGTGAAGAAAACAAACCAGCTTATTGTCTGCTCCTTTTTTCGGTTCTTTATTGATCAATTGAAAACCCTCTCCTTCTAATCGCTTCATTTCGACATGAATATCTTCCACCTCAAAAGCTAAATGATGGATGCCTTCACCTTTCTTCTCAATAAACTTAGCGATGGCACTATCCTCTTCGGTAGCTTCCAACAATTCAACTTTGGATTCACCCACCTGAAAAAACGAAGTCGAAACATTTTCTGAATCAACCGTTTCTACTTTATAGCTTGGTTGACCAAACAATTGCTCGAAAAGCTGGTTAGAATATTTTAGGTTCTTCACCGCTATACCAATGTGTTCTAGTTTCATTTTTGGAGATTAATTATTCAAAACGATTCTAAATAAATCGTTAGATTTGCAAAAAAAGTGAAACTTTTCTGCACGACGAAGGGTTTTCTACTTTTAAAAGTTAGACATTCAAATAGGTATTCAAAATACCATTAGATATAAGAAAATATGTTGACCGTATCAGAAAAAGCGCAAAACAGAATAGTAGAATTGAAGAAGGCAGAAGGACATACCGATCAGCACAACCTTAGGGTTTCTGTAAAAGGTGGTGGTTGCTCTGGCTTGATGTACGATTTATCGTTCGACGATCAGATCACCGACAAAGACGATGTCTTTGAAGGAGCCAATGGCGTGAAAGTAATTGTGGACAAGAAAAGCCTTTTCTATCTACTCGACACTACGCTAGATTTTTCAGATGGCCTAAATGGCAAGGGCTTTCAATTCGTAAACCCGAATGCTACCCGAACTTGTGGCTGTGGAGAAAGCTTCGCCGTGTAGTCTTTACTTCAATTAAAGTATTTTAAAGCCGTAGATTCTATCTGCGGCTTTTTTTAATCTCAGGAAAACTATCATTTCCAATCAGGCCAGCTGTTTCAAACCGATTGTCGTCTGCTCGGTTTTCAAGATTGAGTACGCCTCTAGGGCAAACGGCTGAGCACACCCCACAACCTACACAGGAAGAACGGATGATATTTTCTCCTCGCTGTGCATACCAGCGTACATCTATACCCATTTCGCAATAGGTGGAGCAGTTGCCACAGGAAATGCACTGCCCGCCATTGGTGGTAATTCTGAACCTAGACTTGAATCGCTGTACCAGACCAAGGTAGGCCGCCAGCGGACATCCAAACCTGCACCATACTCTATTTCCCATCAAGGGGTAAAAACCGGTACCTACCACACCGGCAAAACCAGCACCAATCCATCCACCATAAACCGAACGAAGCTTATAAGAACTCACTCCCAACAATTCACTTTCGCCAGTCCAATAAGTGTACAACACGCCGATAGTCATAACAATAGCGAAAACCAACACGGCGTGAATAGAAACACGCTCAAACTTCCAGGCTTTCAAAGATTTGTCAGACAATTGACGGAAGGGGTCTCCAGCGGTCTCGGCCAAACCACCACATCCACATACCCAGGAACAGTACCAGCGCTTGCCAAAGAAATACACCATCACAGGTACACCAATCAATGTCAGGCCTATACCCCAACCGAGCATAAAAAGTCCTATCCCTCCATGATTGATCAGTGTATTCAGCTCATTGTCAAAGAAAAAGTCATAATCCAAGGGCCAGATGTTTTTGAAATCAAAATAGGGTTGATTCAATCGAATCAATATTTCGGGAATTAAAAAGGCAAAAGCCAATTGAAAAAACATGACGGAAGCCGTTCGCCAGAGCTGGTACTTGCTATGTCTATATTTGATAACCATCCTAACACCCATTACAAGAATGGCCAGTGTGTAGATAAAACCATATAGGAAGAATCGGCCTGCATCCGATCCTTTGAGCCACTGACTTACGGGATCAACCATCAGAATCCAACTAGTCATATATTCCGGATAGAAATACAAAACGATATAAAAGAGAATCAGAAAGGTCCCGAGCAATATACCAATCCAGCCAACATTTTTGGCCTTGCTGTGAAAAGTGCCGTCATTCTTGATGCCGGGTGGACCAAGTATTTTCTTGTTGGGTAGAATATAAAGCAAGGCACCCAAAATCATCAATGAGTAGATCAGTACAAAGGAAAACGTCTTATTTTGCGATATCCATCCTGCAGACGAAGCTTTGGTTAATGAATATTTCAAATCTTTGATTTCATATTCATTAAAACCTTTTTGGTTGATCACACCATACTTGGCAATATTGTCTTGAACAATCTTGAGTGAATTCCTCAACTCCTCTGCACTCCCAAAACTTCGGCCATCCAACCATCCTCCATAGGATTGAAAAGATTCCCATTGAAATCCAGTTATCGCGTCTTTCGTTCTGAATGCTTGTTGAGCCTGATCCAAAGTAAAAACACCCTCTGAATAGAATGTAAGTATCTGGTCAATTCTTTGATCGCTGATAGCAAATTGCTCAAGTTGGAAAGCGTTCGCTTCATTAAACACTTTATCCAAGGCCGAATTGAAGCCAAATGAGTGGATAAAAGTCTGACCTAGCTCATTTTCAGCAAACGATTTGAACAACTCAGATTTAGTGCTATCCTTTATCTGCGTATCAATGATTTGTCCTGTCAGCTTATAATTTTCACTCACAAAAGAGCCCAAAAACAAAGCAAACCCGACCAAAAAAGTGATGAGCCCAATATTTTGTATCAATTTATAATTCATGCGAATAACCTTTTTAGTAAGGACGGTCTTGTATTTTTGACGGTCATAAAATCAAATTCTCGATTGAATTTCTCTCGAATGCTGTATTCGTAAGTTTTATAAAACTCAGGGTCAAAATTGGCTTGATCCAGATGCTCCATCACAAAGTTGATTTTTCGCTCTTTGCCAATCCAATCATCCCAAACCTCATGTCGCATTCTGATTCCGAAGACGTTTACACCAATAACCGCCATAGTTTTTTCGTCAAAAACTACTCTCACCAGTTTCTTATTACCCTCAGATTGCCAAACGAATTGCTCTTGTCCAGCATCCAGTTCAGGTTTTACCTGACCATAGGTCTGATATTCAATGTTGAAAAATTTGGCAGAATTGAACCATATTCCTGGTTTGTAAGCCGTCTTCTCTCCTGTGATGGTACGCGCTACAGTTTCTCCCATCATCCGACCGGTATACCATACTTGCTCCACAGGCCTCCGTCCTTTTGAGGGATTTTTATGTTCAGCGCAGTCACCAATGGCATATACATCCGGAATGTTCGTTTCCAGATATTCATTGACGACTACCCCCCTATCTATTTCTAGTTTCGTATCCTTCAGCCAATTTACATTTGGGGAAACACCTACTGTAAGCCCAACAAACTGACATTCGATTTCTTTCCCACTTTTGGTGACCACAGCAACGACATTGTTATTGTCATCAGTTTTAATCTGATCGAGCTCAGTTGCCAGATGCAAATCAATATGATGTTCAATGATTTCTTGATTAATCATTTTGGCCTCCTCCTCAGGCAAAACAATATCCCAAAAATTCTTTTCTCTTACTAGAAAAGTGACTCCTACTCCTCTGGAATGAAACATTTCGGCTAATTCAATCCCTATTAGCCCTCCTCCAACAATTACCGCATGTTTGATAGATATCGTTCGTTCTGTTATATATTCTAAATCTTGCTTGCTGTACAATCCTCTCACGCCGTTTGCGTCCTGACCAGGCCAGCCAAATTTATTTGATACCGACCCGGTGGCAATGATCAATCGATCATAAGTCAATTGTTCTCCATCCTCCAAGCTTATCGATTTGGAGTCAAAGTCGACGGCAGTAACCCAATCCTTCACCAAATCGATTTTGTTTTTCTTCCAAAACCAGTTCTCGTAAGGTTGTGTATGTTCAAACTCCATATGCCCCATATAGACATACATAAGTGCTGTTCTTGAATAGAAATAATCTGTTTCGCCGGAGATCACAGTAACTCTGCAATTACTTTGCTTACGAATATGACGTGCTGCAGTAACTCCGGCAATACCATTCCCGACAATTACAATGTGTGTGTTTTCTTGCATAAAACGAAGGAGGAGTTCAAGACTAATTCAAATCTAAAATACAACTTACATGAAGAAAGTTCCACTTATATAGGTAATTCCCCTATCAAATAGTGAATACCCGTAATTTTCACATTTTTTCTAAGAATAGTTTTGTGTGTTGGTACAGCTTATTATCTTTGTATCACAATTTCGAAAGAAAGAAAAATATTTCGAATTGCTACATCTTTTTTGGCACGATTATCGTATATTAAGGGTAGCATTCAATTACAACATTTAAGGTTGTTGAGGTAAGTTTAGGTTAGGTTGGTTTAGGGGTTGCACGTCAAAAGGCAGCCCCTTCCTTTTTTATAAGCCTTTACTTTTCAAATCATAGCAGTCAAATCCGCAATTTCCCCTTCATATTTTTTGCAACTGACTCCAAACTTCTCCAGGAAGTCAATCCCCTCGTCTGAAGCTAGTCCTTTATATTCGGCATAAGATTTTAGATAAACAACCTCAGATATACCCATAGAGAATATAATCCTGGCACAGGAAAGACAAGGGGAAAGCGTCACGTATAGTTTTGATCCTTCCACAGAAGCGTTGTTTTTCACCGCATAAAGAATGGCATTTTGCTCTGCATGAATAGCCAGTGTACAGCTTCCTTTAGAATCTCTGTCACAACCCGTTTCAGGAAATTCCTCGTCGCAGTTGTGCGTATGAGCCGGAGGTCCATTGTATCCAATGGATATAATTCTTGTTTCTTTTACTAATACAGCTCCTACATGCCTTTTGATACAATGTGAACGTTTGGCCAAGTTTACTGCCAACTCCATATAGATATCATCAAAATCAGGTCTCTTCATATCTTATCTTCTTAGGAAGGCAATTTACCCAATACCACAATTCTCAAACAGTATTTTCTTGATAATTAAACCCTATCATCAATTACTTATACTTGTGGTATACTAAATCCATTTCAACAATGAGCCTACGCACGCTACTTTTGGCACCCATCCTACTCACCACTTTTTGCACCACCCCACAAACAGAAAACAGAACGCGGGGTACTCTTAGTAAAAATGGCATGGTGGTCTCTGCTCATATACTCGCCTCCGAAGCTGGTAAAGAAACTCTTCAATCTGGAGGCAATGCTTTCGATGCCGCAGTTGTTACGCATTTTGTATTGGCTGTGGTTTATCCCCAGGCTGGTAATATTGGCGGCGGCGGCTTCGCGGTCTTTCGGCTTGGCAATGGAGAAAATGGTTCTCTTGACTTTAGAGAAAAAGCACCTATGGCCTCAAATGAAAATATGTACTTAGATGAAAATGGTGAGGTCATCGAGGATAGTAGTCTGGTCGGTCATCTTGCCGTGGGTGTGCCTGGGTCTGTAGATGGCTTGTATAAACTACACAGAAAATACGGAAAACTATCATGGCCTTCCCTGATCCAGCCCGCCATAGATCTAGCCAAAAACGGGCATGCTATCAATCAAACCTTGGCAAAAGAACTCAACCGTTTTAAGCAGACCTTTCTTGATGTAAACCAAAGAAACATTCCATATACTAAAAGTGAAATTTGGCAAACGGGAGATACCTTAATTAACAGAGATTTGGCCAAGACGCTGACCACGATTCAAGAAAAAGGAAGAGATGGTTTTTATTCCGGCTGGGTGGCTGAAAAGCTTTTGAATGAAAGCAAAAAAGGCAACGGCTTGATTAGACAAAATGACCTCAACAAATATGAATCTCAATGGCGCGCACCACTAATCGGTAGTTATAAAAACAGACAAATTATTACCATGGCCCCACCTTCTGCTGGTGGGGTAACGCTCCTTCAAATGCTTCAGGGATCTGAACAATTTAACTTGGAAAAATCTGGTCACAATACGGCATCTACGATTCACAAAATGGTCGAGATAGAAAGGCGCGGATATGCCGATCGTGCCACCTATTTGGGTGACCCTGATTTCGTAGAAATTCCATTGGACAAATTACTAAGTTCATCATACAACGAACGAAAATTTTCGGACATCAATCCATCCAAAGCTACTCCTTCCAATCTGGTTAAGGAGGGGCAAGTTGACGTAATCGAAAGTATGGAAACCACGCATTTTTCCATCCTTGATATCGAAGGAAATGCAGTCGCCATTACCACCACTTTGAATAGTTATTTTGGGTCAAAAGTACTGGTAGAAGGAGCCGGTTTTTTTCTCAACAATGAGATGGATGATTTCAGTATGAAGCCAGGCGTTCCCAATCAATTTGGATTGGTCAGTACCGAAGTGAATTCGATCGCACCTGAGAAGAGAATGTTGAGTTCTATGACACCAACCATAGTCGAAAAAAATGGCAGAGTCGAAATGATTTTGGGCACACCTGGTGGCTCCACAATTATCACTTCTGTATACCAGGCAATTCTCAATGTTGTTGATCACAATATGACCATGCAAGAGGCCGTTGATGCGCCAAAGTTTCACAGTCAATGGCTACCTGATAAAGTCTATTTTGAAGAAGGAAAGTTTGATCCAAACCTACTAGATTCATTACGACTACTGGGTCATACTATTGAAATAAAACCGGCAATTGGTAAGCTCGAATGCATCATGGTCTACGAGCATGGTACCATCGAAGGCGCGCCAGATATTACAAGAAATGAAAGCGCGGCTTCAGGTTATTAAAGCCTGGTTCATACATTTTATTCGTTTAAGCCAATAGGTACCATCTATTCTAGACTAAGAAAAAATTATACCTTTTTTATTAAAACCTATTATTTAAACAAATAGATTTAAATATCTGATTTATAAAATATTAAATATCTCTAATAGATTTTGTCTATTGACTTTTAAAAATGCATTTCATGCCTTCATTTATTTCATTTTTAGCAAACAAATCGGGAATTCTATTTAATTTGGAGCTTTGATATTTATGCTTAACACAAAATGGCCACAGACAAAATCCAACTCCCTTTAGATCTCACCTATCTATATGAGATCAGTGATCACGATAGAGAATTCATTTATGAAATGATCATGACAATTGTCAAGAATACGCCAGAGATGTTGGACGACATTGAACGTGAAGGAAAAGCAGAAAATTGGGAGCAAGTTGGGCGGCTTATGCATAAACTCAAACCCTCTCTTTTATTGCTAAATATTGACAATCTATCCACACATATTCGTGAGCTTGAAGGCAACGCAAAAGCGCCTAGAAATATGGAGTTGATACCAAAACAAATCGCAGAGCTACGAGAACTCTGCGATATCATTTTGAAAGAATTAAATGACCTGATCAAGTCAGATCAATTCTAAATTTTTATTCCCATTCGATGGTAGCTGGTGGCTTAGAACTGATGTCGTATACCACTCTATTTACACCCTTCACTTTGTTGATAATTTGGTTCGAAATATCGGCCAAAAAATCGTAAGGTAAATGGCACCAATCAGCCGTCATTCCATCCACACTTGAGACCGCTCTTAGTGCCACTACTCGCTCGTAAGTTCGCTCATCTCCCATCACTCCTACAGACTGAACCGGAAGTAACATCGCGCCCGCTTGCCACACGTCATCGTAGTGTCCTTTGTCCTTTAATCCATTGATGAAAATATGATCCACTTCTTGTAAGATTTGAACCTTCTCGGCTGTAATATCTCCGAGTATCCGGATCCCTAAACCAGGCCCTGGGAACGGGTGACGTCCCAATATTTTTTCATCAATTTCAAGTGATCTTCCTACCCTTCTAACTTCATCTTTAAAGAGCGTATTTAGCGGCTCCACCACTTTCAAATTCATCTTAGCAGGAAGGCCTCCAACATTGTGATGAGACTTAATGGTAACCGATGGTCCGTTGACAGAAACGGATTCAATTACATCTGGATATATCGTACCCTGACCCAACCATTTGACATTCTTAATTTTCTTCGCTTCGGCATCGAAAACTTCAATAAAAACTCGTCCGATAGCCTTTCGCTTATCCTCTGGATCAGTAAGGCCTTCCAACGCTTTATAGAACTCCTTTGAGGCATCTACTCCCTTCACATTAAGTCCCATTCCTTCATAGGATTTTAACACGTCGCTAAACTCATTTTTCCTTAGCAACCCATTATCAACAAAGATGCAATGTAGGTTCTTTCCAATGGCATGATGAATAAGCATCGCCGCCACAGAGGAGTCCACTCCTCCAGACAATCCAAGCACTACTTGATCATCTCCTAATTGATCTTTGAGATCAGAAACGGTAGCATCTACAAAAATATCTGGTGTCCAGTCTTGGCTGCATTTACAGATATGAACTACAAAGTTTCTCAGAATGATTTTACCTTGCGTGGAGTGTGTAACTTCAGGATGAAACTGAATACACCACACCGGATGAGTCGTGCTATGAAAGGCTGCCACTTCCACCTGAGGCGTACTGGCGATAATCTCAAAATGGTCTGGAATACTTTTGATCGTATCACTGTGAGACATCCAAACCTGGGAGTCCATCTCTACTTCTTTTAGAAGCTCATTCGTTGAGTCTACTTTAGAAAGGTTTGCCCGACCATATTCGCGAATTTTAGATGGCGTAATTTCTCCACCAGATTTGTGCGCAATAAGCTGCGCACCATAACAAACACCTAAAATTGGTACTTTACCAATCAACGCTCCCAAATTGATATCTGGATTGTCTTCTTGTCTCACCGAACAAGGACTTCCTGAAAGGATCAAGCCTTTAACTGAATCGTCCAGCTCAGGTATTTTACTAAAAGGGTGAATTTCACAATAAACATTCAGCTCTCTGACGCGTCTAGCGATCAATTGTGTATACTGAGAACCGAAATCGAGGATGATAATCTTTTCTGCCATGCGCAAAATTAACACAGCCTTTCTGACCTGCAAGTAGTCAGATGAATTAAGTTTAGAATTATTTATTCCTTTTACAGAAGTGCTTTCGAATACCCCTTAGAAACGTTGTAGGGCATATTTAAGGTAGAGATTTACAGCAGGTATAGTTCTATCAAATGTCCGTCCGTATCCAGGAACAGTATACACATCCAAAGGTTCTTGCTCATCATACTTATCCATGATACGTAATCGCAAATGAAATCCCGCATAAAGCCCTTTCCAAAGCTTCGTTTCAGAACTCATCACAACCTCAAACCATTGAGCAGATAGATTGTCACGCACAAAAGGTTCGAACAAATCATCGTATAAACCAGAAGCACTAGTAATATCCAGTGCACCTTTATCCTTGAAACTAGACTTTGCGTATCTGGCAGAAAAATATATATTGTTTTTAGCCTTAAAGTCGATTTTATACCCAAGCCCTACCCTAAAGTAGTTTCCTTCTGATTGGTAATCAGTATTTTGATAAGCCCCATGGGGAGTCAAAGTAGAAAAACCGTACTCTCCAATTAAAACGAACCGGTCCTTAAATTCAACCTGTCCTCCAAACTCAAATTTTGATTCCGTATTCAAAAATTGAGCCGCCAATTTTCCATAGTCAACTGATACAGCGATAGAAGACAGGAAAGGCATGGTTAGCTCTTCCTCTATGTCCTCAGCTGCTACCTGCAGGGAGTCTTGCCCCATACTTTGAAATGGGATAAATACCACTAAAAACAATAAACATCTAAAATTCCACATAGATCGTTGTTTTTGAAGCTTCGCAGCCATTGCATGACAAGTATGGATTCTTGAAGTCAGTATTTAATATTTGAAAGTCTGAGGCACTTATCACAACCTTATTTTTTTCATCCGCAACAGTAGTTCTACTATAGCTAATCTCTAGATTGTAGACACTATCTGCTATGGTAATAGCTACATCAACGTCATCAGCCTGCATGTCTAAGGGCAATTTCCAAGCGGTACTACTATCTTCGTAGGTTATGCTCAAGCCATTTTTTTTATTTTCAATTGAAGATATTTTGACTGAACCAGAGGTTATTATTGATGTGGTTGACACCCAACCAGAGTAGGAGGCATTTACTACCGAATCTTCCTTTTCAATTACATCAAGGCTTTCATTGAGTAGAATAATATTTTTTGCAACGGTAGTACTATCATCCTTTAGGTCACCACCATTGGCAAGGGAGTCAGTCAAGGTAATCAAGCTATCCACTAATAAATCAGCACTATCCTGAAGAGCTATGATAATGGAATCATATTCTTCCAATTCTATACTTAGCGAATCGGTAATAAGGTTCACCGCATCTAAACTGTCCTTGTTTAGGAAAAATATACTCACTGACGGATCGCTAACCGTAGGTTCGACATCCTCTTCACAGGCTAATACCGCCGCAAACACTCCTAGATAAAGGATCAACAACCTTAAGATTTTCGCTTTTTTATATGAGCTCATTCTAGCCATTGCGCAAATCTAAACGATAACAGATATTTTAAATGCATTAAATTCCAGTTCTTATTTGCAATAATCAACCTCATGTTCACCTCTTGTATACCAAACTATCTTCAAACCAATAAGTTCTGCTAATAAATTTGCTGAAAACAAACTAAAAAACCATGTTAAGACTACTACCACTTAAACTTTGCATAATTCTTACTTTTCTCTCTTTTGCCTGTAGTCAAAAGAAAAAAGCGCCTGAATTTCAGGCACCTCTATTTGATCAACTTGGCAACAACCACTTCAAAATTTCCACTTCAAATGAATGGAGTCAGAAATTCTTCGATCAAGGATTGACCTTAACCTACGGGCTAAACCATGCCGAGGCGATGCGTTCCTTTAAGGAGGCTGCTAGGCTCGACGAAGAATGTGCTATGTGTTACTGGGGAATGGCCTACGTACTCGGACCCAATATCAACGCGGCCATGGATTCATCTTTGGTTGTAGAAGCCAATGGGTATATCACTCATGCGAAACAACATATAGACAAGGTGACCCCGCTCGAAAAACAAATGATAGAAGCCATAGATCTCAGATATCCTAAAAACGAAAAACAAACACTGGCTGCTTGTTACGAGTCTTTTGCCGGTCAGATGCGAACAACCTATCTCAACTTCAGGGAAAATTATGATGTCGCTACCTTGTGTGCGGAAGCCCTTATGGACTTACACCCTTGGGATTATTGGGACACAGAAACTGGCGAGCCTCAACCATGGACAGGAGAAATATTAGATATTTTGGAAAACACGCTGGCAGCTAATCCTAAGCACCCAGGAGCCAATCATTATTACATACACGCTACTGAGGCTTCCAGAAATCCAGACCGAGCCTTGGAAGCTGCCAATACGCTGACCGATTTGGTTCCTGCTGCAGGTCATCTCGTTCACATGCCAGCTCATATTTACATCAGAACTGGAAACTATCATGAAGGAAGTGTAGCTGGAGAACTATCCGTTATTGCAGACAGCCTCTACATCACTAATTGCAAAGCCCAAGGAATCTATCCACTTGCCTACTATCCACACAACTATCACTTCCTGGCCGCAACAGCTACTTTGGAAGGCAGAGGTGAACTTTCTATAGAATCTGCATTTAAAGTAGCGCAAAACGCAGATGCGCAACTGATGTATCAGCCGGAATGGGCAACGCTTCAGCATTATTATATCATTCCTTATTACATATTAGTCAAATTTGGTCAGTGGAATAAGGTACTGGAACTTCCAAAACCAGATTTACTTTATCCTGAGGCCATTTGGCACTACGCACGAGGCATGGCCTTTCTAGGCACTAACCAAATCGAACTGGCTCTAAGCGAATTGGAATCTCTACAAAGAATTAATGACAAAGAAGAACTTCAACAGATCTCCATATGGGAATTGAATACTGTAGATCATTTGGTCCGAATTGCCACGCTGATTCTGGAAGCAGAAATAGATAACAATAAGAGCAACTCCCAAGGAGCAATTTCAAAGCTCAATCAAGCCGTAGCCATTGAGGATCAGTTAAATTATAACGAGCCACCAGATTGGTTTTTTTCAGTGAGACATACCCTCGGAGCCATCTATTTAGAGAATAACGCTTATGAATTGGCTGAAAAAACTTATTTGGAAGATTTGGCTGTCTATCCCAAGAATGGTTGGGCACTCAAGGGATTACTAATGAGTTTTGAGGCGCAAGGCAAAACCGAAGAGGCAAACCTTACAGCAAAAAAACTCACAGAGGCCTGGCAATATGCAGACTTTGAGCTATCCTCATCGAGAATACTGAACGAATCTATTCCCACTTTTGAAGGATTAGACATTAAAACGCTCACTAGTCGACTCACTGATATACCAGAACTACCAATCTGCGGCACGAAGAAAAAGTCGTAGGATTTGCCTGGAAATATACACGCTCAAACCTTGGAAATCCCTTTGAGCGTGTATATTGCATTATGGTCAAAAATGGATTTTTGGTAGTAGCATGCTGGCTCGCCGTGTTTCTCAATGGGCAAGCCCAAAACATGGTACTCAATCCTGGTTTCGAAGAAAATTGGGACTGCCCTTTCACCATGAATCAGCTCAAATTCACTAAATCCTGGTTTCCATTTGGAACAGCCGACCCCTCACCTGACTTCTTCCATGCATGCAATACGAAAAACATCATGGGTGTGCCTAACAGTGTATTTGGAGAGCAGGAAGCGCATAGTGGAGAAGCTTATATCGGAGTCATTTCGTACCTAACATCCAAAAGCGGACGAGGCTGGCGCGTACCCGAAAATCATCGTGAATTTGCTATGGTGCAATTGACTAAACCTCTCGTAGCAGGCAACCAGTATTATGCAGAAATGTGGATAAATCTGGCAGACAATTGCGAATGGGCTATTAACAGTTTTGGCATGTACTTCACCAGAGATATGCCCAACTTCGATTGGCAAATCATGAATTTCAATCACTACAAACCTCAGGTATCCAATCCTAAGGATCAAATTTTGGACGACAATGAAAATTGGACAAAGATCTCCGGGACATTTACAGCCAAAGGCGATGAATTAGCGTTAACCATCGGAACTTTTGCTCCTGATTCCGCCTTGAAAACAAAAAAAACTAAGCGTCAATTCTCACATATCAGAGACAAAAGAACACCTAAACATCTGCAACCTCAAATCTCTTATTATTTAATCGATGACGTGCTAGTTCGTCCTGTAGATCCGAATGAATCCATCTACCCAGATCCGGTAGTGACCAAAGCAGAACCAGAAGACGATTATTTTGGTCCGGCTGAAGTCGGCAAGAAATTCACTTTACAAAATATCTATTTTGAATTTGACAAGGCCACACTGTTGAGAACCTCCTATTTGGAACTCAATAAATTACTGGCCTATCTGGAGAAACATAGAAGAGTGAAAATTGAGATAGAAGGACACACGGACAATGTGGGTTCAAGAGAGTACAATCAAAAATTATCAGAGGCCAGAGCCAAAGCAGTTGTGGATTATTTAGTGGCCAAAGGCCTAAATGAGTTCAGATTAGAATTTAAAGGCTATGGCAGCAGTCAACCCATAGTACCTAATGACACCCCTCAAAACCAAGCACTTAACAGAAGAGTAGAATTCGTAATTCTGGAAAACTAAAAAGTAACGACCAATTTACCCATTTGATTACCTGCATGCATTTCGTCAAAAGCAGCAATGATTTGATCAAAATCTCTGACTGATGACAATATTGGTTTGATGTTGTTTTCAGAAACAAACTTTACCATCTCTCCAAATTCTTTGTCCGAACCCATGGTACTACCATGAATACTGGCCTGGCTCCAAAACAACCTAAACATATCCAGGTTTTTCGGAGCTCCCGTGGTCGACCCATAATGCACCAATCTACCACCTGATTTAATCAACCTAAGGTAGTCATTCATACTGCTGCCTCCGGCGCTATCAATGATCACGTCAAATCCTCCGGTGGTTTTCAATGCATTTTTCGACCATGCTTCTTCTTTGTAATTGAAGCCTCCAGTTGCACCCCTATCAATCATTTGATCTAGCTTTTCTGGACTTCCAGAAGTTACACATACTTCTGCCCCTACCACTAAGGCAAACTGAAAAGCAAACTGTGCTACTCCTCCTCCTATCCCAGAGACTAATACTTTATTTCCTTTGCTTACATGACCTTTAGTAAAGGTGGCTCGAAAAGCTGTTAAACCACCCAGTGGCAAAGCCGCAGCCTCAGAGAAATTCAAATGGGCAGGTTTTTCACTCAAGCGATCTGCATGAACCACTACGTATTCAGCAAAGGTGCCGTTAGTTGGCATGCCTAATATGTGATACGCTGCAGACTGTGCCGCTTCATCATCACCCCAATGGATGTTAGGGTTAATGATTACTTCTTTATTTAACCAACTACCATCAACACCGACTCCAATTTCGGCGACCACTCCCGCTCCATCAGACCCCAAAACAGTATCGTATTGAATATTCGGATACATACCAATCCTACACCATTGATCCCGATGATTTAAGGCCGCTGCTTTCACCTGAACAAGCACCTCTCCTTTCTTTGGAGATGGCTTTTCAATTTCTCGAATAGCAATTTTATCCTGACTTTCGTCAACTAGTAATAGGGCTTTCATGTTGTGTTGGGTTAGTTAAAATGGTGCGTCACCAGAAGGTGGCTCCTCTCCTTCATTGGCTTTAGACGGGAAGGTCATGGTATTAGGAGAGCTATCAAATTCAGCAGGAATACCAGCCGATGGGAAGCCTCCTCCACTATAATCACCTCCCATGATAGACCCATCCAAATCAGCAAACTTGGTGAATCGACCGATAAACTTAAGTTTTACATTTTCCAAAGAACCATTTCTGTGCTTTGCAATAATTACTTCTCCAGTCCCTGCTGTTGGCAAACCATCTTCATCTTCGGTAATATCATAGTATTCAGGACGGTATAGGAACATTACCATATCTGCATCCTGCTCAATAGATCCAGATTCCCTCAAATCCGAAAGTTGTGGTCGCTTGTCTCCACCCCTGGTTTCCACCGCTCTACTCAGCTGAGACAGTGCAATCACCGGAACGTTCAATTCTTTCGCAATTCCTTTCAAGGCTCTAGAAATCGAAGCAATTTCTTGTTCCCTATTCCCGGCACCACCACCTGATTTGGACGAATCACCAGACATCAACTGCAAGTAGTCAATAATAATCATTTTGATATCATGTTGAGCCTTAAGCCTTCTGCATTTCGCTCTTAATTCCAGTATACTTAATCCAGGCGTATCATCAATAAATATTGGTGCCTCGGTCAATCTAGCAGTCTTATGAACCAATTGCTCCCACTCGTGGTCAGCCAAGTTTCCTTTTTTGATTTTATCACTTTCCAATTCCGCTTCCGCTGAAATCAATCGATTAACCAATTGAATAGATGACATCTCCAATGAGAAAATAGCTACAGCTTCTCCAAACTCTACAGCCGCATTTCTCATCGCGGATACAACAAAAGCTGTTTTTCCCATCGCTGGACGTGCTGCTATAATCACCAAATCCGAAGCTTGCCACCCTGCAGTAACCCGATCTAACTCAGTAAATCCACTTGGCACTCCTGTCAGTCCATCTTTGTGTTCCTTTCGAGCCTCAATCTCCATAATGGCCTCATGCATCAATTGCTGCATGCCGGCGTAATTCTTTTTGATATTGGATTCAGAGATCTCAAATAGTGCCTGTTCTGTTCTATCAAGCAGCTCAAATACGTCCTCAGTATCTTCGAATGCATCTTCTTGAATCTTTGCTGAAATCCGAATCAAATCTCTTTTAATCGCCTGCTCAGTAATGATACGGGCGTGATACTCAATATTGGCGGCCGAGTTTACTCTGGTAGTAAGGTTGGCTATATGATAAGCCCCGCCTGCAATTTCTAGTGTTCCATTTTTTCTCAACTGAGCCGTTACGGTCATGATATCGACCGGTTCAGACTTATTAAACAGCTGAACGATGGCTTCATAGATCTTAGCATGACGGTCATCATAGAAACTCTGAGGTTTCAGGATATCAATCACTGTAGTCAATGCGTCTTTTTCCAACATCAACGCACCCAGCACCGTCTCTTCTATATCTACCGCCTGTGGCTGCATCTTGCCTAACGGCACCAACGCCGTTTTCGATGGGCTCTTCCTTCCACCTACTTTGTTTTTGATATTTCCTTGATCTGGAGAATCTATATTGGCCATAATTTTTATAAAGAGAAATCTGGAATTACATCTATTTCAATTTCGAAAACAAACTTATGTAAATGGGTGGTGTATTCTCCTTAATTCTACCTCAGATTAATAACAACATTTCCACAATGAAATGAATATTCATGAGCCGTTACATTATTAAACGATTACTACTAAGATTATTGTTGCTCAAATTTTATGCTTGGGTTTAATTTGCACACCTTACTAATTGTCTTATTTTTGAAAAAATTCAAATCCCGCATGAGTCAAAAAAATCAAAAAATCTACATTATCGCCATTGGAGGTGCAGTAATGAGCAGTTTAGCTATTGCCCTTAAGAAAAAAGGAATGACTGTCTCCGGCTCTGACGATAAGATTTATGACCCAGCGGCAAGTTTGCTGAAATCTAATGGATTGCTACCTCATGCAATGGGTTGGGATGCCAATAGAATTGATGACTCGATAGATGCGGTGATTGTTGGAATGCATGCCAAAGCAGACAATCCTGAATTGTTGAAAGCTCAAGAATTAGGCATTAAAATCTGGTCCTATCCAGAGTTTATCAGAGCACAGTCTGACAACAAACAACGAATTGTTATTGCAGGAAGTCATGGTAAAACGACTATCACCGGCACTATTATTCATGTATTGAATTATTGGAAGCGGGATTTCGATTATGTGATTGGGGCTAAGATCAATGGGATAGATGAAACGATTAAATTATCGAATGCTCCCGTGATCATCATCGAAGGCGATGAATACTTCACATCTCCTCTCGACCCAGAACCAAAATTCCTCAAGTACGATCATCACATTGCACTAATAAGTGGAACAGCTTGGGACCACATCAATGTTTACCCTTCAGAAAAAAGCTATTTGGAGCAATTCGAAAAGCTTGCCAATCGAACACCAAAGGCCGGAACATTAGTTTTCTGTACCGATGACAAGCAGGCTAAGAAAATTGGCAATGCAGAACGAAACGACGTACGAAAAGAACCCTACGAAACACCTAAATACAAGGTAAAGGATGGGGCTTTTGTCATCAACGGAGATACTCCTGTCAAACTCTTTGGTAAGCACAATATGCAAAATATTGAAGGGGCCAAAACGATTCTGAAAAGAATAGGCATCACGGACGAGCAGTTCTACGAGGCTGTAGCAAGCTTTGAGGGTGCCTTCAAAAGGAACAATCTCCTTGCTGAGAATAGCCATACTTCTGTGTACACCGATTTTGCACATGCTCCTTCTAAATTGGCAGCCACTTCTGCTGCACTCAAAGAATTGCACCCTAAGAGGAAATTAGTAGCATGTTACGAACTGCATACGTTTAGCAGTTTGAACAAAGATTTTTTGGCGAACTACAAAGGAACCTACAAGACACCAGATGAGGCCATTGTCTTCTACGATCAAAAAGTGGTTCAGGAAAAAAACTATGAATCTATAGCGGAAGAGGAAATCAAATCTGCTTTTGGCAGAAAGGACCTCATACTATTCACAGATACTCAAAAACTAGAGTCTTACCTTCAATCTAAAACCTGGAAAGATCATGACTTACTATTCATGAGTTCTGGGACATTTGGAGGAATGGACCTTGCTGCTTTTGCAGAAAAAATTGTTTAATAATCAGACGCCTGATTAATCACTTGAAACAACATTGATGCAATTAAATTTAAAAAATCCACTGGCAGTTTTCGACCTGGAAACTACTGGAACCAATATATCTACTGATCGCATTGTTGAAATCTCTGTGGTTAAAATCATGCCTGATGGGGAGGAAATAGTTAAAACGATGAAAATCAACCCAACTATTCCAATCCCAATAGAGACCAGTATGATTCATGGCATTTACGACAAGGATGTCAAGGATGCTCCTACTTTTAAGTCTATTGCAAAAAGTCTCGCGGAGTTTCTCCAAGGGTGTGACTTAGGTGGATTCAACTGTTTAAAGTTTGATATTCCCTTATTGGTCGAAGAATTTGCCAGAGTAGAAGTGGACTTTGATATATCCAATAGGAAATTCGTGGATGCGCAGAAAATTTTCCATATGATGGAAAAAAGAACCTTAACAGCGGCTTACAAATTCTACTGTGGTAAATCTCTAGATGATGCCCATAGTGCAGAAGCAGATACATTGGCCACAGCTGCGGTAATTAAGGCTCAGGTTGAAAAATACGACGGGCAAGAAGTGGTAAATCCCATGGGCAAGGTTGTGGGTACAATGGCTAATGATATGAAAAATCTGCATGAGGTTTCAGCGGCTAATATGGTAGATCTGGCAGGCAGATTTGTAACCAATGATGAGGGTGTGGAAGTCTTCAACTTTGGTAAACACAGACACAAACCAGTGGAAGATGTATTGAAAGCAGAACCAGGCTATTACGACTGGATGATGAAAGGAGACTTTCCTCAGGACACTAAAAGAAAACTAACTCAAATAAAGCTAAGAGGCTTTAATGCTCGCTAGTTTAGTTAACGCTCTTCTCCTTTAGCTCTAGCATTTTATCAAGATTCTGAATGTATTTATTTGGACCACCAGCTGCATAACCGGTTTTACCATAAGCCTGTATCTGAAACCTTTTTCCATCAGGTCTATCCAAATCAAACATCCATATGGTAGGAAAACCTGTAACCCTAAAGGCCTGTTGCAATTCAGCATTCTGTTTTTTCTGTGCTTCTGGCAAACTTGTTCTTCGTGGGTAATCCAACTCTAACAAAATCACATTCTCTGAAGCCCATGCTTTGAATTCTGGTTTATTGAAAACCTCAGCTTTCAACCTTTTACACCAGCCACACCAATCACTGCCAGTAAAATTGGCCAAAATTGGTTTGTTTGTTTTCTCAGATAATTGATAAGCCTCTTCTACGTTCACCATCCACCCCTCATTCTCCGATGAGCGAAATCCGTTCTTTACATCCTGAGCCATAGACTGATCAACAACAACCAAACTCACCAACAAAATACAAACACTTAAAACGAAGGTCTTATTCATCATTCTTAGACTTTATTTAAAAATTGCAATCCAAAGGTACATTTTTTTGAAGTGCGCTCATACTCTAATACTACTAATAACCTGTTTAGGTTCATTTTATTACCAAAATTTATGCAAATGGTATTATTCTGTACCAACCATAAATGTTGAGTTTCTAATATTTATTATATTTAGATAAAGAAGATGAAATATGCACAACTGCAATAAATGCGAGAAAAGAGCTACACTACACTGCCGATCATGTGGCAGATATTGGTGTGTAAAATGCCAGGAAGAACACGGAAAACCAGGGTTGTTTGCTGGTAAGTGTGCAGTATGTGATGGGATTGTGGTAAGGTTAGAGCATCAAATTAATTAACCTCCTACTATTTCTCTGAGATCGGTCATCAAACTTTCCCAAAGCTCTTCAAGCTCCTGCTCGTCATCCATTTCTGAATAATCTGTAACTCTTATAAAGACAGACTGAGTGAGTTCATTCATATCAATCTTGAACTCCACATAATTAGGATCGTCATCATCAGAGATAAACTCAAACTTCACCTGAGAATTGGTGCGATGGGAAACCATCTTGGCTTTATTCTCTTCTCCATCCCATATTACAGTGAAAACTTTATCTTCATCAATATTGACGTCATCGGCAAACCATTGGGCCAGCCCACTTGCCGTAGACAAGTAAGGATACAGCATTTTTTTTGATGCCTTGACCTCATATTCCCCCACATATTTGAACTTGCTCATATCCTTTTAAATCGGTTTCCTATTTACTCAATGTATGAATTTTCTACGAATGTATCAAAAGTTTTTATAAAGACTTGTGAATAAACAAACAATGGCTAGATTTGCACCTCGAAAAATCACACGGCGAGGTAGCTCAGTTGGTTAGAGCGCAGGATTCATAACCCTGAGGTCACGGGTTCAACTCCCGTCTTCGCTACTAGATTCAGAAGGCAGTTCCTATTTTTTTAGGCAACTGCCTTTTTCATTTATTGAATTTTTAGGAGTTGTACAAAAGTTGACCATTGGCCCATTTTACAACTCCTTTAATCTAACCAATTAATTCAATAATACTATTAATTTTACGCACTTATATCAAATTGCACCAACGAACAAATGGCATCATACGACTTCCAATCGATCGAAAAAAAATGGCAACAATACTGGCAAGAACAACAGTCCTTTAAGGCTGAGGTTAATCAGGATAAACCAAAATTTTATGCCTTAGATATGTTTCCGTATCCATCAGGTGCTGGATTGCACGTAGGTCACCCACTAGGATACATCGCCTCGGATATTGTCTGCCGATTCAAAAGAACGAAAGGATTTAATGTATTGCATCCTATGGGTTTTGATGCTTTTGGCTTGCCTGCAGAACAATATGCTATCCAAACCGGACAGCACCCAGCCGTAACCACGGAAGAAAACATAGCGAGGTACAAGGAACAATTGAAAAACATTGGCTTCTCTTTCGACTGGAGTAAGGAAGTACAAACCTGCAATCCTAATTATTACAAATGGACGCAATGGATCTTTATTCAGCTATTCAATAGCTGGTATGATTACGACTCTAATAAAGCCCGAGACATTCAAGAGCTAGTTGCTCAATTTGAAAAAGGAGGCAATTCTAAAATCAATGCAGCTTGTGATGAAGATACCAGCGAGTTTTCTGCAGCAGATTGGAATGCTTTTGATGAAGCCAAGCAACAAGAAATTCTTCTTCAGTATAGACTTACCTATCTATCCGAAACTACGGTAAACTGGTGTCCTGAAATGGGAACCGTCCTATCTAATGACGAGGTAAAAGATGGCTTCTCAGAAAGAGGTGGATTTCCAGTAGTGAGAAAAAACATGAAGCAATGGAGCATGAGAATCACCGCTTATGCAGAACGTCTACTTGAAGGTCTCGACACCATCGACTGGCCTGAACCATTGAAAGAAATGCAACGCAATTGGATTGGAAAATCCAAGGGTGCAGAAATGGATTATGCTATCGAGGGGCACGATGACAAAATCACCGTATTCACCACACGAATAGACACGGTATGTGGTGTTACTTTCTTAGTACTTGCACCTGAACTAGAGCTGATAGATAAAATAACTACGGACAATCAGCGCAAAGATGTAGAGGCCTATGTAGAAGTAGCGAAAAACAAATCGGAGCGTGATCGAATGACCAACGTGAAGACCGTATCTGGCGCTTTCACAGGTGCTTATGCAATCAACCCTTTCAACAAAGAACGTATTCCAATCTGGATTGCTGACTACGTACTGGCAGGCTACGGCACAGGAGCTGTCATGGCTGTCCCAGGCGGTGACCAAAGAGATTTCGATTTTGCTAAACATTTTGATATACCTATCCTACCTGTTTATGACGGTATGGATGTGAGTGAACAAGCAGATGCTACCAAAGAAGGCAAGATCATTAATGAAGGTATATTGAAAGGTTTGAACTTTCAAGAAGGAACAAACCAAGCCATTACCTTTCTGGAAGAAAATGGCATCGGAAGTGGCAAAATAAATTACAGAATCAGAGACGCTATTTTTGCTCGTCAGAGATACTGGGGTGAGCCTGTACCGATCTACTTCAAGAATGGAATTCCTTATCCAGTAGCGCAGGAAGACTTGCCTATCGTGCTACCAGAAATAGACAAATATCTTCCGACAGCAGACGGTGATCCGCCATTAGCCAGAGCAGAAGGCTTTACTTATACTCCAAAGGGATCTAGTGAGTCTTATCCACTAGAGCTAAGTACGATGCCAGGATGGGCCGGATCTAGCTGGTACTGGTACCGGTATATGGATGCCAGCAATGACGATGCTTTTGTATCTTCTGAAGTGCAGAACTACTGGAAAGATGTAGACCTATACATCGGTGGTACAGAACATGCCACCGGTCACCTACTCTACTCTAGATTCTGGAACAAATTTCTTTGCGACAGAGGGTTCGCCAAAGAAGAAGAACCATTCAAGAAATTGGTGAATCAGGGAATGATTCAGGGACGATCTAACTTTGTTTATAGAGTAAAAGGAACGAATCAATTTGTTTCATTGAACCTGAAAAACCAGCATGACACGACGCCAATGCACGTCGACGTGAGCCTGGTAGACAATGACGTTTTGGACACAGAAGCTTTCAAAGCCTGGAGACCGGATTTAAAAAATTCGGAGTTCATTCTGGAAGACGGTAAGTACATCTGTGGCTACGAAGTAGAAAAGATGTCAAAGTCGAAATACAACGTAGTGAATCCTGACGACATCATTGAAAAATATGGAGCTGACACACTTCGTATGTACGAGATGTTCCTGGGACCATTGGAACAGTTTAAACCTTGGAATACTCATGGTATAGACGGCGTTTATAAGTTCTTAAGGAAATTCTGGAGACTCTTCCACAATGGAGAAGAGAGCTTTGAAGTCTCTGATGAAAAGCCAACTAATGAAGAACAGAAAATCATTCATCGCACGATCAAAAAAGTAGAAGAAGACATCAATAACCTGTCTTTGAATACTTCGGTCAGTACATTAATGATAGCAGTGAATGAATTGACTGCTCTAAAATGCAACAAGAGAGAAGTTTTAGAGAAACTAACCATTACACTATCTCCTTTCGCTCCTCATCTGGCGGAAGAGCTTTGGGAGCAATTGGGTCACCAAGGAGGGGTGAGTTTAGCTCAGTTTCCTGCATTCGACGAGAGTTTCTTGACTGAGAGTACGCATGAATACCCTATTTCTATCAACGGCAAAGTGAGAGCAAAAATCGCTTTTGCCATCGACAAGCCAAAAGACGAAATAGAAACTGAGGTATTGGCTAATGAAGCAGTTCAGAAATGGACAGAAGGCAAGCCTCCAAAAAAGGTAATCATCGTTCCAAAGCGAATTATCAATGTAGTTGTATAATTACCAACTACTTTTGTTTGAAGAAGGCTTCGGGTTGAATAATGATCAATCGGAAGCCTTCTTTTTTTTGGTTTACTGAATGATTATATTGGATAGATAAACGCGCTAAATCATGAAGTACACAGTTGATATCATTATCGATCTGCCCAGACCGAAAGTCATTACACTATTTGACAATCCTGACAATATGTACAAATGGCAACCCGACCTAGTCAGCTTTGATCACCTCAGCGGTGACCCAGGTCAGCCGGGAGCAAAGTCTAAATTGCACTACAAAATGGGCAAAAGGGATATAGAAATGATTGAAACAGTGACTAAAAATGAATTGCCGGATGAAATGTCAGGAACGTATGAAACTAAAGGCGTTTTCAATATCATTTCAAATCGATTTGAAGAGGTTGGTGAAAAGCAAACCCGATGGGTCTCAGAAAATGAATTTCAATTTTCCGGCTTCATGAAACTTATGGGAATATTCATGAAAGGGGCTTTCCCTAAACAAACCCTCAAATTTATGAAACAGTTTAAAACCTTTGCGGAAAACGAGGCGAGCTAAGCAAGCACTTCTGTTACTTTCTGAAGCATATCATCTGTAAAGTTGAGATGAGTAACTAGCCGAATATCATTCGGACCAAACGGTACAGCTAGCAGGCCTTTTTTCTTCCAGCCGTTCAGCAGGTCACTCACTGATTTGTCTTTTGCTATAGATACAATAACGATGTTCGTTCCCGCGGATATAATATTTTCCACATACATTTTATCTTCGAACATATTTGCCAATTGGTTGGCTCTGCGGTGATCATCCTTCAAACGTTGAACATTATTTTCCAGAGCATATATACATGCGGCCGCCAAGTAACCTGCCTGTCGCATGCCTCCACCAAATACTTTCCGCACTCTTCTCGCTCTTGCAATAGCTTCTTTTGAGCCCAGCAATACCGAACCTACCGGCGCTCCTAACCCTTTAGAAAAGCAAACCGACATGGTATGAAAGCATTTACCATGATCTACAGGGTTTTCTCCAGTTTTGACAAGAGCGTTGAAAACCCGAGCACCATCTAGATGCATTTTGAGTTTATTTTCCACAGCCACTTTCGTGATATCTTTGATTACGTCCAATGGAAAGACACTACCGCCACCTTTGTTTACTGTATTTTCTAAGGAGACCATTGATGTTCGAGCATAATGAATATCGTCAGGATTAATATTCTCTCTAACATCGTTGGCAGTGAAACGTCCTAAATCTCCGTGAAGTAATTTCATAGAAACCATAGAGTTGTAAGCTGCACCACCGCCTTCATAATTGTAAATGTGTGAAGTTCGGTCACAAAGCACCTCATCCTGAGGCTGAGTATTAATCCTTACCGCAATTTGATTGGTCATCGTACCTGATGGACAGAATAGCGCAGCTTCCTTTCCGAAATATTTGGCCACCTTATTCTCAAGCATTAAAATCGTTGGATCCTCACCAAAGACATCATCCCCTACTTCAGCCGCCATCATTACTTCTAGCATTTCATCACTAGGTTTTGTTACAGTGTCGCTTCTTAAATCAATTGTCATGGTACGGAATTATTGAATGGTAAAATTTGAAAGGCTTCAACAAGAAGTTAAATATAACAATCTAAGCATACATTCTTAGTTTGATTCAAGATTCAATCTATCCAATTCTCCTTGAATTTTTCCTCGAACTTCGTCCTGAAATTCTTTTATATTTGATAAAGTGTATTTTGAAGGGTCTATTGGCTCGTGAATAATGAGACGGCTTCTTCTTTTCCAGTTCATTAGAAATTTACCATCATCCGCTAGGATACACCAGTTGTCTGCCAATGTGATAGGCACTAAAAACACGCCTGTTTCAATAGCCATGCGAAATGGTCCTTCTTTAAAACGATTCATTCGAGTAGTATGAGCCGCATGGATTCCTCCTTCAGGAAAGACGGTCAGGGAGTGCCCATTTTCAAGAGCTTCTACACTTTTACGGTACGTGGCATACCTGTCCTTTAGTTTTTCTCTATCTACAGTGATGTGGAGTTTTTTATAAAAATATCCGAAGATTGGGATATTGGATATGGATACTTTTCCAACAAACTTAAAGCTTATGGGTACCAGAGGCATCAATGTGATATCTAAGAAAGAAAAATGATTGGGACAGAATAAATAATTTGTTTTTTTATTCAGCAGATGCTTATTTTCGACTTTAGGGGATATACCAATTAAGATATAAAAAGCTCTACCCCAATATCGATTCAGAGAAACTGCAAATTCAGATAGCTCGAACAATATAGCCAGAGCAAAAAATGGAATCAAAAGCACGAATAAGCCAAAAAATACAATGAAGGCATGTATCAGATAAATCCTTCCTAGGAATTTATTCATATTTTAAAATAGGTTTTTTATTTCACTAGACTTTCTGAACCCGTACACATCAACCCTTGTAGCCAAATTTTTTGAGCAAGTTATCTTTCTTTCTCCAATCGTTCGCAACCTTTACGAAGGTTTCCAAAAACACTTTTTTCCCAAAGAATTTTTCTAATTGCAACCGAGCTTCGGTACCTACTTTCTTGATAGCCTCTCCTCCTTTTCCTATAATGATTCCTTTTTGAGATTTTCTTTCTACAAAAATTTCAGCTCGAAGTCTAATGATCTCTTCGTCCTCTTTGAAAGACTCTATTTCGACTTCCGTGCTGTAAGGTACCTCTTGCTTATAATTTTTAAATATTTGTTCTCTAATAATTTCTGAGGCAAAAAATTTCTCAGGCTTATCCGTCAGTGTATCTCCTGGAAAGTAAGGCGGATGTTCAGGCATCAGCTCAAGTATCTTCGCAAATAATACATCTACATTTTCTTTAGTTAAGGCAGACACGGTTATAATCTCCACATCTGGATAGAGTAAACTCCAATAGTCAATTTTATCCGTCAATCTAGATCCCTTATTCAAATCTGTTTTGTTGATCACGAAAATCACTGGCGTACCACTGGCTATGATTCTTTCGAGGGTTTCTTCGTCTTCCTGCTTTTCCATGAGCTCCACAACATACAGCACCAAGTCAGCGTCTTCCAGGGAAGCACTCACAAATTTCATCATGGATTCTTGCAGTGTATATTGAGGCTTCAACAATCCCGGCGTGTCTGAATATACGATTTGAAAATCATCACCAGTCAGCACCCCCATGATGCGATGACGTGTGGTCTGTGCTTTGGATGTAATAATGGAGAGATTATCTCCAACCAGGGCATTCATTAAAGTAGATTTTCCTACATTCGGCTTGCCTACAATGCTTACAAAGCCTGATTTGAAATTAGTTTCGCTCATATGAAAAATAAAGTTCAAAGGTACTTGTTTTTTAATCAATGGGCTTCTACTTTTGCATCGCAATTGAGGGAAAAACAAAGGATTTTATGACCCTTTCGTCTCAAAAAGCAAACTAAAATACATCGCGGGATGGAGCAGTTGGTAGCTCGTCGGGCTCATAACCCGAAGGTCGCAGGTTCGAGTCCTGCTCCCGCTACTAAGCAAAGGCTAACATGAAAATGTTGGCCTTTTTTTATATCCGTTCTGGAAAGATTTTGTACAGTGGAGGTCGCAAGTTCGATCATTCCATTCCGGCAATTCCATTGGGGATCTACTCCCGCTACTATACGAGAACTACTTGATACTCTGCTTTAAAATAGAAAGAAGTGACACACAGAAGAATAGAATAGGAAAGGTGAAATCCAAAAAATTTCGAAGCTTAGCTATTCTAACGTCTGACCTAGGTTCCTTTTGTATCATTATTTGATAAAAATTTTCTCCATGCTTTCTAATAAAATCAATAATATAATTTCTATAGGTAGGATCAAATAACCGCTTTCTTTCGTCTTCTGAAATCTTGTTTAGCTCTGTTTCAACAATCTCTTCGGGAGTATGAATCTCAATTACAGGCGGTTTCCCATAAGCAATTGCAATTGTTTTCATTATTTCAACAAACCGAAGTATATCAGACTGCGTCCACTTTTCCCCTCTCAAAACATCATTTGCAAAGCGAATTAATTTGCTTTCAAATTCATTAACCCCAGTATCAAAATTACTTTGGTAACGACGCTTAACAGGATTATGCATATCATCCTTATAGTAAATCAGAAAGCATATTAAGTTATAAAACATACCAAGAACCAAGAACCAAGGAAGCAAATATTCTGAAAACTTAAATTGCACGCCAATTGTTGGAATAGAAGTCATTTTAACTTCAAATATATTAACCAGAAAAAAAGCCAATGAAAATGTAAGTAATGAGATCTTGGATTTCTTAGTTGTTAGAGATAAAGGTTCTATAGCCATAAGTTACATTTTTTCATTGTTCCTCTTGATATTAAAATATTTCACACGCCAGCTTAAACATCATTCCTAATCTTACCGATTCAACTAAGGTTACATACGCACCATCCAAATAACTTTTAATCTTCATCAAATCCATTAGTTCATTCTCCCATAAATCATAATCATAGGGCAAATAAAAAGTCAATATCATCACTAAAAACTTAGCAATAGGCTAAATATCATCGTCAGTTGATAGGACATTAACTCTCCTTAAAACATTGCTGAGTTATTGTTATCTGGTGTAAAAGCTTTCTTCTTGCTATTGCTATAAAGGATTGACTAAATACTCCTTATCAATGGTCAGTCACATATAAATTTAACTACTTTTAATCCAGTTGAACCACACGCGAACGATAGCTATCTCTTTTTTCCAATGGCTTAAAATTCATCCTTCTAATATCCCCTTCTTTACAAGAAAATTTCATTCCAACCTCAACATTACATTGATTTTGGTACTTATAGATATAACTCTTAACTCCCTTATAGGTTCTTTCTGAACCAGACTTGATACCAAGAAAAATAATACACTCATTACATGGAACCACCTGATCAGTTTCTGAGTCAGGAAACATAAATGATAAAAAGATGGCAAAAATGATTGAAGTCATAGGCCTGATATAAGTTGGTTTTTGACTTAATTTAATCAATTACCACAGTTAAGTCAAATCAGATAAATAGCGAAAACTCCGTCATTAAGTATACATAATAGATATTTCATTGATTTTAAGCTAGCAACCATTCTGACATCTACTCCTTCACTACCCTAAGATTAACCTGTTCATTTGACTTACCTTCTAACGTCAAGATGTATATCCCTGTTGGTAGATTGCTTAGGTCAACTTCCCTTAGAGACGATTTCAGAACTTCTCTACCTGAGAATTCACGCAAGATAGCCTGATCAAAGTGTGACCATCGAATCTTCAGTAGATTCGATACGGGATTCGGATAGACTTCAGCTAGCTTGACTTCGTTTTCAATTGTCAATACTGACTCAGTCACATCGTTTAGACTCACGGTTATCATGGCTGTTGAGGTTCCACCGTTGCTATCATTCACTTCAATAACCAGGCTGTATTGAGCTATGGTTTCAAAATCCAGTGATGATGCCACGGAGATGTTTCCCGTGTTTTGATCGATTTTGAAAACATTGCCGTCATTTCCTGACTGGATGGTATACATCAAATCATCGCCATCCGGATCACTTGCAGAAACCTGACCAACCAAAGCGCCAACCGCCACATCTTCATCTATGGAGAATGAAGCGGCAGAAACCGTTGGCATACCATTCGCTTTAGCGGTAACGCTTACCTGCCAATCCTGTGTTGTAGTCCCATCCTGGGCTGTCACCGAATAAGTAACCGAATTGGTGAAATTGTTGGACGAAGTGCCGCTGGTTTGCATATTACCATTCACTTTAGCCGTAGCGCCTGATGATAAGGAGAACACCGCAACCAGTGCTGATACATCCGTTCCAAATGGAACCTCTACCACAATTGAATGATTGGTCTCGTCAATTGTAGCCGCTCTTGTTTGTTGAGGGAGACTAAATGCAGTGAAGTCAGTGGCCGTATTGAGCACCAAGGTGACGGTGACAGTCCAATTTTGTACTATGGCACCACCTTCTTCTGCTATGACGGTATAGGTCACAGGATCAGTAAAATCATTAGCCGTGGCACCACTTGTCTGAAACTTCTTATGCACCGTAGCTTTGGCTCCATAAGAAAGCGTGAAAGTGGGCACTAAAGAGGTAACATCGGTGCCAATAGGCACTTCCAAATCAACGGTATATGCGGTTGCATCAATTATAGCATCCCCAAGCTGGTTGGGAATACTAAATTCGGTAATGTCGGTGGCAGTATTCGGAGCCAAATTCACGGTAACCACCCAGTCTTGTGTAGTTGTGTTATCTTCGGCCATCACTGTGTAGGTTACAGGATTTGAAAAATCAATGGCAGTGATATCACTCTCCTGAGTTGTACCATTCACTGCAACTGTGGCTCCCGCAGAAAGCATAAAAGAAGGAATCAGCGCCGATACATCAGGAGTATATGGCACTTCTATCGTGATGGTATGATTGACTTCGTCAATAATCGCTTCGCCTGTTTGATCAGGTAAACTAAACGCTAAGAACTCGGTATCCGATAGAGCGTGTCTAAAAAGTGATGCACTAAAATTATTCCCCACAACCAGGTCGGACTTACCATCTCCATCCAAATCCCCAATAGCTAATGATTGTGGCCCAGTTCCAGTTTCAAAATCTACCTTGGCAGCAAATGATGTCACATCAATAGCTCCTACATTACTTGTATTCATGAATACGGACACCGAATTGTCGTCATCATTCGTCACAACTATATCTTGCTTTCCGTTGCCGTCCAGATCTCCAATGACTAAAGAACGAGGACCTGCCCCTGTTTCAAAATCTACTTTTGAAGTAAATGATGTGATATCAATAACTCCACTTGAACTTGTATTCATCAAGACCGACACCGTATTGCTATTGTGATTGACGACTGCCAAATCCGGCTTATCATCTCCATCCAGATCTCCTATTACCGCCATTTCTGGTTCTGTTCCTGTATCAAAATCCACTTTGGGATCATAGTTGATAGTACCTATTGTACTTGTGTTTTTCAATACCGACACCGTATTATTGGTTCTATTTGAAACTACAATTTCGGGTTTGCCGTCATCATCCAGATCATTGATCGAAACTGAATATGGAGTTGATCCTGTCGCAAAATCCACTTTGGTGGCAAAGCTGATGATACCAACTGAACTCGTATTCTCAAATACAGATACAGTATTACTATTTCTATTGGCAACAGCCAAATCCAATTTCCCGTCACCATCCAAATCTCCAACAGCCACCGACCTGGGGCTAGCTCCTGTTTCGAAATCTACTTTAACAGCGAATGATGTCTCATCAAGCGTCCCACTTACGCTAATGTTTCTAAAAATAGATACTGTATTGGTAGAAAAAGTTACCATAGCCAAATCGAGTTTACCATCGCCATCGATATCTCCTACAGCGACCGATTGCTGAGAGGCACCCGTAGCCAGATCCACCGATGCTGCGAAACTAATATTACCACTGAGGCTAGTATTTTTGAATATCGAGGCTGACACATCCAATCCATTCCCATTGGTAATGGCTAAATCAGGTTTACCATCATGATCCAAATCCCCTATATTAACACATGAAGGCGATGTGCCAGAAGCAAAATCCACCTTTGATGCAAACGAATGTGCATTGATAGCTGCACTGTTAAATGTTACTTCAAAGGGAGTAGATGACTGTGCGATTAAACCATTGACAAGCACGGCAATAGGTCTATAAGTAGCTCCTGTTGGCACTGTGACAGTCAGCTCGGTCGTAGCTGCTGCAGTTACGGTGGCTTGTACAGCCCCAAAAAACACGACGTTATTTGCTGGCGTAGGATCAAAGCTTGTTCCCGTAATAACTACTGAAGTGCCTACGGGCCCACTTGTCGGAACAAAAGAATTGATGGCCACGACAGGCGCGGCTACTGATACAGTAATGACCCAATCTTGAGATGTCGTTCCGTCTTCTGCTGTCACAGTATAGGTCACGGGATTGGTAAAGTCATTGGGTGTAGTGCCACTTATCTGGGCTGTGGCTCCTACCTCGGCAGTAGTGACTGCTGCAGAAAGTGTAAATGTCGTTACAAGAGCAGTGAGATCTGTACCGGAGAACACCTCTATCTCTACCGTATGCGCTGTCGCATCGATTGTTGCCGAATTGGTTTGTTCAGCCAAACTAAAAGCGGTGATGTCAGTTTCAGTGCTTGGCGGTTCGGTGGTAACGGTTACTGTCCAATCTTGTGTGGTCGCACCATCTCCAGCCATTACGCTGTATACCACCGGATTGGTAAAATCGTTTGAGGTAGTCCCGCTCGCCTGAGCTGTACTGCCTACTTTTGTTGACCCACCTGGTGACAACTCGAAAGTAGCAATCAGCGCTGTCAGGTCTGTTCCATATTCAACCACTATGCCAATGGTATGTGCAATGGTGTTGATCTGAGCAGCTTCCGTTTGTTCGGTAAGCGAGAATTCTGTAAAATCAGTATTGGTATCTGAACCCGTATGGCGAATGATTGATATGGCATTATCAATTTGGTTATTTGTCAGGATTTCAGGCTTGTGATCACCATCCTGATCACTTAATGCTATCATGGTTTGATAATATCCTGAGGCAATGTCTACCTTATCGGCAAATGAACTCGCATCTATTGTTCCTCCAGTACTTGTATTTTTCAACAGAGACACTACTCTTCCAATAAAGCCTGCTACGACAAGATCAGGTTTGCCATCACCATCCAGATCCCCAATCGCTACCGCAGTAGGGCTTGATGCGCCAATAAAGTCTGTTCTGCTATAACTAATTACACCTTGACCTGTGCTTGAATTTTTAAACACAGACGTAGTTTGTTGACTATTATTGGGCACAGCCAAATCAGCCTTACCATCGTTATCCAAATCACCAAGAGCCACTGCATAAGGTCTGAGTCCGGTTACTTGATCCACTTTTGCGGCAAATGAAGAAGCATCTATCACCCCACTCGTACTGATATTTAAGTATGTTGAAAGGGTATTGCTATTTCTGTTTACCACCACCACATCTACCTTCTTATCACCATCCAGATCACCAATG
This sequence comes from Reichenbachiella sp., assembly GCF_965233835.1. Classification (GTDB taxonomy): domain Bacteria; phylum Bacteroidota; class Bacteroidia; order Cytophagales; family Cyclobacteriaceae; genus Reichenbachiella. Next base: position 2,302,601 of record NZ_OZ247585.1, on the reverse strand, counting down.
GCCAATGCATAGGGTCTGAGTCCGGTCGCAAAATCAATCTTACTCGCAAATGAAGTTGCGTCTATTACTCCATTTGTACTCGTATTTCTCAACACGGAAAAATTATCATCTCCTGAATTCGCTGCAATGAGGTCCACCTTACCATCACCATCCAAATCACCAAGGGCCACTGAAAGCGGGCTGGTACCGGTGGTGAAATCGACCTTATTATTAAAATTAATTGTACTGCCTGTGCTGGTATTCTTGAATACGGAAAGGCTATGATCATTCTGATTTGCAACGACCAAATCCAATAGACCATCACCATCCAAATCACCAATAGCCACTGAATTTGGATTTGTTCCGGTGGTAAAATCAATTTTAGGTTCATAGCTGATCGCGCCGCTGGTACTGGTGTTTCTATAAATTGATACGGTATAACTACTACCATTGACCACAGCGAGGTCAGGTTTGCCGTCACCATCTAAATCTCCGGAAGCCACCATCTTTGGTGAAGAACCGGTATCATATTCCTCGAAGGGCGCATAAGAAGTGTTAGAAATGACGGGACTGGTAAAGGTGACGATGAATGGTGAAGAAGAATAACCAGTCAATCCATTCACCATGACTGTAATGGGCGCGTAGGTAGCTCCCAATGGTACGTCAACGATCAATTGATCGGCAGCCGCAGCCGTAACCGTGGCTTCGGTAGCACCAAAGAAAACCGTATTGTTGGCAGGTGTCAGATCAAAATTCGATCCTGAGATGGTCACGCTAGTTCCAATTGGCCCATTGGAGGGCGAAAAAGAGGTAATAGTCGGCACTTGAGCCATGAGTGGAAAACAAACCAACCAGAATATGACAGACAAATATGTTTTTGTTGTTGTGGTTTTTTTATCTGAAATATTCCGGAGTTGAGCGGTTGATTTTCTGTTAAAAAGAAGGGCAGGTCTTATCATTTCCATATTAGCAAAATCCAATTTGTTCGTATTTAAAGACAAATTTAAGTTTTGACATTGCGAAATAAATCACCCAAAAAGGTGATATCAGGAAATGGTGGTAAAAGGTGAGTTTTTGGTTTTAGAGATCTGAAATTACTATTTACACTTCAAAAACGCATTATTTGGCAGGACTATGCCAATCCATTCTCGACTGCAAATTTTACCAGACCGGCGACATTTTTGAGTTTGAGTTTGGTCAGTATGTTTTTGCGGTGGGTATTCACTGTATTTTGGCTAATGAATAGCTTTTCTGCTATTTCCGGGGCGGTATCTTGCGAAACGATAAGCTTGATTATTTCTTTTTCTCGCTTGCTTAGCTCGGGGAGGTCATTTTCAGCACCATTCGAAAACATGCTTTCAACTACTTTATCCTTCACCATCTGAGAGAAATAATCTTCGCCCTGATCAATCTTGTTGATGGCGAGTAATAGCTCAAACTTCTCAGCATTTTTCAACAAGTAGCCATTGACTTTCCCTTTGGCCAGCTTTGAAATCATGTAATGGTCGCTGTGACTGGTCAGAGCAAGTGTTTTCACAGACGGGTGATTCTTTTTGACCAAGCTATTTAACTCTATACCATCTACTTTGGGCATACTGATATCCATAATCAATATATCAACCTGATTTCGCTCCACGATTTGCAACGCTTCTTCCCCATTCAATGCGGTATCCACCAGATGGATACTTTCTTCATCTTTCAATAACGAGGTCAGCCCATCAAGAAACATTTGATGATCATCAGCAATCACAATATTAATTTTCTCCTTCTTCATCTATGCGGTTTCAAATGTTTTCGCAACTGGTATATCTATATTGACAATGGTTCCTCTTCCCACATTGGAATCGATGTCTATCTTCCCGTTCAATTTTGTCACCCGTGAACGAATGCTCGGCAAACCTATCCCTTTACTTCCCTTATGGATATCAAACCCGACACCATCGTCCTCTATCAGCAGGTTGACATAATCATCGTTCATGACCAGCTGTACCTCGACCTGTTCAGGCTTGGCATGTTTGACAATGTTGCTTACCAATTCCTGGGTAATTCTGTACACCTCTATTTTAATGTCATCATTAAGCTGGTCCAATTCCTCTCTTGGGTGGCACATAAATTTGACATTGAATGAGTTCCCTGTTGAGATATCCTGTAGGATGTCATCAATCAATTGACTGAAGGATGCATCAGTGATCCTTGGTGGTTTCAACTCGTGCGTAATGGCACGAACTTCCTGATAGGTGTCGTCGATTTTTTTAACAATGGGCAAAAGTCTTTGATCAGTTGGGTCTCCTTCAGCTAGTTTTGATAACATGAATTTGATTCCCGCCAAATTGCCGGCTATGCCATCATGAAGATCACTGCTGATTCGGTTCTTTTCTTTCTCCTGCCCTTCTATACTCGCCTTGATAGCTTTCAATTCATGGTCCCGAATGACTTCCAGGATTTTTTGCCTGTTGATCTCTTCGGTCTTGGCATAGAGCAATTCCTTATCCTTCATTTTTTGCTGATAGACCAATATCAGGATAACGGCCGGAATAAGCAACAGTAAAGCACCAATAACCACCGCATTTCTCAACTGCGATTGTCTTTTGGCCTCCGTTGTTTTCAATTCTTTTTCTTTTTGCAGGAGCAACATTTCCCCGTCTTGCTTTTGCTTCTCGACCAGGTTTTTCTCAATGAGCACTTGCTGTACCTTGTTTTTACCTTTCAACTGCAGTATCTCATTCTCCTTGCGCTGTGACCGCAAGCTGTCGGATAACAGTTTTTGTTCAAAAGCCGCTTGTTTGCTTTTTAGTTCGACCTCCTGTTTAAGTCCCTCTCGCTTCAACAAAGCGATCTCCTTTTCTTTCTTTTCTGACTCATATTTGGCCATCAGATTCTCTATGTGTTTGTTGTTTTCGATGGTAAACAAGCTGTCCTTGATATCGATGTACTTTTCTCTGTAGTACAAGGCACTTTCGAATTGTCCCTGGCACTTATAGCTCTCTGCCAACATTCGATGTACCTTTCTTAAGACCCTTGTGAGTTGATTTGCTTCCGATATCTCCTTTGACTTGTTGAACATAAGAATGGCACTGTCATATGCTTCCAAACCCTTGTAAGCCACACCTTTGTTATACAACAGCTGCGCATACAATTCCTGCTGGCCAGAGCTGCCTACATAGTCTTCGATACTCGAGAAGCTTTCGAGCGATTCTTCGAAATTATTCATTTTCAGTTGGGCTACAGCAATATTGTGCAACCGGTTCATTTTACAGCGTTCAGGGTTTTGATCTTGCTCGCAGTGTTCTATGCTCTTTCGGTAGTAATATATGGCACTGTCGTATTTCTCCGATCGTGAGTAGATCACACCCAAGTTATTATTGATCATCGCCCGTTGTCGTTCGCTGGCATTGAGCGTCAAACAATGAATAAACCGATCGATGGCCAGTTGTGTATGTCCTAATTGCAAATGAAGGATACTTATATTAATGGCGAAATCCATGATTTCCCTTTCACTTTGAATGGCGATGGCTACTGCTTCACCTTTTTCAAAATAGACCATGGCTTCCTGCATCTTGCCGTATTTGAAATTCACAGCTCCCAGGCGGTTATAAAGCGCAGGCAAGAGGCTGTCATTGTCAAGTCGTGTCGACACCTCCATGGCTTCCAACAAGTACTTTTCTGCCTTTTTCAGGTCTACAGCGACGTTCACATAGTGATTTCCTTTCTTCGTCAGTCCTCGAACGAGGCCTTCATCGTAACCAGAAGCTCTACTAAGATTGATGGACTGATCTAGAAACTCGAGTGATTTGATTTGATCATGAGAAGAAATCTCCTCATACATGGCTACCAATGAATCTGTTTGTTGCTCTAATTGCAAATGACTGATCTGCTTTTCAAAATCCGCCAATGACGGAAAGGTTTGGGCATGGGATACCGGAGACATCATAGTACCTAGTATCCATACTAAAATGGAAATTTGAGTTTTGTATACGCTGCTTTTCATGTATTTGAACAGGGTCTCTAGGTAAGATTCGGACCCTTACACAACTAGTTGTCAATACTACGCATAGATAGCCATATTTACGCTGTTATGAAATACACCATTTTAAGTATTTTCAATATCAGGACGTAATGAAATCGCGAGATGGCAGTATATTATACAAGCAGCGCTAGATCTCAAATCAATATGCTTAAGATCAAACACCTATTGAACTTCTAAAAGGTCAACACACTAATAGTATTATTTCAAAATATAAGCCTTTAGATTAGCCAGACTACCCTCCAATTTATTATAAAAAATATTCCTCTCTCTTTCGGCAGAAACGCTTATCAAAGTTGACTTTTTCTGAAGGTTTACTTCTATATCTCTATTACACCTTAGCATAGCTCAATATGGCCAACCTCTTTATTAGGTTGGCCATTAGCACAAAGTGTTGTTAGTTGGCTGGTCTTGTATATTTCACCAAATCAATCCCAACCCCATTCGGATCTTCTATTGCAAAATGACGGTCGCCCCATGGCTCATCTCGAATGTCGATCTTTATTTCCACACCTCGTTCCTTCATTTTAGCATACAATTCATCAACATTATCAACTTCTATAGTCAGATAGACACCTTCGCCCTGAAATCTTGATTTAAACAAAGGTTGTTGAGAAGGATGATCGGGCAGTAAAAAACTTAACTGAGCCTGATGTCCTGGGGTATGCATCAATAAATAAAATTCATTTTCGAAAGTGACTCCAAATCCTAAATTTTCTGTGTAAAACTGTTTGGTCTCCTGGATTTTTTCTGTAATTATTCCTGCATTAAGTTTCATTTGAGATTGATTTTGAGATTGAACATTTTTTTGAGCATAGCCAGCAGTAACCGTACTGATTGCTATTAAAATAACCGTTGTTAATCGTTTCATTTTTTCAAGAATTTGTTTGATACAAACTTCATCGAAACGGATTTCTGGTCATTGTAAAAAACGGACATTGTTGTTTTCTTCCTTAGTAATCATTGCCTACCAAAAGCCTGACTGGGTGTAACTCCGTAGAAGTTTTTAAATTCCTTTATGAAATGAGCTTGATCGTAATAGCCAGCAGTATAGAAAACTTTATTCTTCTTGAGACTCTCCATAGAAGGCTTAGCTCTGAGGATATTTTGAAAGCGCACAACTTGACAAAATGTTTTGGGAGACACCCCATAGTAGAACTGAAAGACACGTCTAAGTTGCCTCTCACTTAGTCCTACATCTAATGACTTAATATCTACATTTCCCGCAGACATTAAAATTTCTCGCATAGCATTTATTACTCGCGAATCAGGAGTAATCAAAGAAGTGCTATTCGCAATAACCTCAAGAAAAATTTGATCAAATACTGATTTGTAATGACCTAGCCCCTCCTCTCTAACCCATGATTCGCCAATAACCGTTGAAAGTTTCGGTAAGAATTCGGACAGATCAAGGAACTGATCAATTAACTCAACGGCTGAAATATTGAACAACTGCGGAAATCCTCCTGGCAAAAAACGAATCCCGATATAATCAAATGTAACTCCCAAGTCATATTGCAAAAAAGACTTGGAGAAACCTGTAATGAAAATACGATCTAAGCTGGTGACCTCCAACAAAATATCAACACAACCATCGGAAACCACCCTGTAAGTAAATGGAGAGTCAAGTTTTTCGATGGTCTTCAACTGCCAATAGCAGTATATATATTCTTTAAGGTTGTCATTGGGACTCACCTCCGAATACGAAATATTTTTCCGGGACTCATAAGCAATAGTAGGCTGTTGAGGGTAAAATAGATTGGCTAAACTCATCCGTGATCTAACGTAGACAATATCAATTGATAGTCCAGAAAGTTAGAATAAACACTGCTTCCACAAAAGTCTCAGACAATAAAACTATCCATTTGATTAGTTCCATTTTTGGTTATCGCTTAGTTTTTAAGCTTGAACATAAAAAAAGCCAGATCAACGTTATGAACTGGCCAAAGAATAATGAAGCAAATTTGTTAGTTAGGTCAACCTTGTTTACCAAAAGAGGTTAGGTCGGTTAGCTCCTTCATCAATATTACTAATTATTGATACTTCAAAAGTAGGGGGAGATTGATAGGTTTGAAATAGGTACAGATACCACAATTTATACTAGGTACTTGTACCTAGTATAAAAATTCAGATGGAATTGGCTATCTTCATTGTTGCTTTCAAAGCCCATAATATGGTCAACAAACGAACCTCAATCTTTTCGATTCTAGTAGTTATTCTAATACTAGGATTCCTAGCTCTTCAACTTCCGAACCTCCAGTTCGATTACGAACTGGAAAACTTCTTCCCCAATAATGACCCCGACCTCAAATATTACGAAGAATTTTCTCAAACCTTTGGACACGACAATGACTACCTACTCCTAGGTTTCGAATCCACAAATGGTTTGCTTAATCAGGCGTTTCTAAGCCAAATAGATAGCGGGTTATCGAAAACAGAAAATCTACAACATACCCTCCAGGTGTTCTCTCCTACTTCCATGAAGTCCATCGCAAAGACACCCATGGGCTTTATCCCTATTCCTTTGCTGCATATTTCGAATCCATCAAAACTTAAGCGTGATAGTATCAAACTGTTTGATCACACGCTTTACAGAGAAATGTTTGTTTCAAAATCTGGAAAAAGCCTAAAAGCTATAGTCGTACATGAAAGATTTAAAACGAAGGAAGAGGCCGACAAATATGTCAACGAAATACATAGGATATTTGATGGATTCACACCCAGAGTTCGAATAGCAGGCAAAGCTGTAGCTCAAACAGCTTTCGTTGAAGCAGTCAAGGCCGACTTCACCAAATTTATCCTTATTGCACTCGTATTGATATTTCTCTGGCTCATTGTCTTTATGCGACAAATCGTACTCATTATCATGGCGTTGTGTATATCTGGACTATCCGTTGTGGCTACTATAGGATTGATGGCGCTAGCCGGCAAAAAAATTGATGTACTATCCTCTCTCATCCCAACCATCTTACTGGTGGTTTCTATGTCTAATATTGTACACCTGTTTTCGCATATCCGACAAGAATTCCTGAAATTTAAAGAACTCAAACCTGCCATTAATCAAGCCATTCGTCAAGTTGGAGTCGCAACTTGTCTAACTTCACTTACTACTGCCATGGGGTTCATCACATTGATCATGATCAACGTGAAACCAATCATTGATTTAGGGATCTACGCTGCCGGAGGAATCATTCTAGCTTTTGTTATCACCTATCTTCTTTACCCTTCAGTGGTTACGCTTCTTAAACCTAACATTTCCGAATCAAATAAAGGTACGTTTCTATTCTCCCCATTGGAAAAATTATATGAGAATATCAGTAGAAATGGGAAAACCATCATGATCAGTTCTATTGCAATATTTATGCTAAGTCTTTTCGGTCTCACCAAGCTAGAAATTGATGCCTATTTGGTAAATGACCTACCTGAAGACGATGTCGTAAAATCAGATTTTATATTTTTTGATCAGCAATTTTCAGGATCCAAACCATTCACGTTGAGCATTTGGAGTAAAAAAGCTTCTAACCCGATCTATAGTAAGCAAGTAATTGAAGAAATGGACAAAATAGAGCAGCTAATTAAGATTCACGCCCAAGCTGGAGATTTAGTTTCTCCTGTTTCTATCGTAAAGCTCGCTAATCAAAACCTTCACAGGGCCTCTCCTACCTATTATAGGTTACCCCAATCAGATAAAGAGTGGAAAAAAGCGTTTCACCATATTCGTCGAAGCCATATGGAAAGAAGATCAACAAAAGTAAGTACGAAATCACTAGCTCAGATCACTGGATACTTCCAGGATTTAGGTTCAAAAGACGCATCATTAAAACACGCCAATCTATTAGAAGCATTAGACAAAAATGTCAACCATCAAATCATTGGGTATCGCCTAACAGGCACAACCTTGCTCATAGATAAGAGTCATGAGCTACTTTCGATAAATTTAATTAAAGGGCTCGGGCTAGCCATACTTATCGTAGCAATCATTGCAGGCTTGCTTTTCAAATCCCTAAGAATGATCCTAATTACGCTTATTCCAAACTTATTCCCAATTCTAGTAGTAGCTGCCATAATGGGCTACTTTTCCATCCCCTTAAATCTAAGTACCTCGGTTATATTCGCAATTTCCTTTGGTATAGTCGTGGATGACACCATCCATTTTCTAAGTCAATTCAGGTTTGAATATCAGGGAGGAAAAAACAAGGGTGAAGCGATCAATGCAGCTCTGCTTAAGACAGGAAGACCAATTTTAATGACTACCATCATTCTTACCACAGGTTTTATGGTGTTTTGCTTTTCCAGTTTCAGTGCAGTTTTTTATATGGGTCTATTTGTCTGTATTTCTTTCGTCACAGCACTAGTGGCAGACTTATTTTTATTACCCGTGCTCATACTTAAATGGCTACCAGATCATAAGAAATGAATGTTCGACTCATCTTATTGTCATGTATCTTCTCATGTGGTGCCGTTAAGCAGGACATTAATGACAAAATCAACGGTTTATGTTTGGTTGCTCCTTCCTTTGAGTTGAAACCAGCGTATTATCAACCCATCCAAAATACAGGAGCTAACTGGGTGGCTATCATTCCTTACGCATTTTGCAGCCCAACTCAGCCCCAAGTAACCTTTGATCACCCAAAACAATGGATAGGAGAAACTACCGATGGAATAAAACAGGCCATTCAACTCGCACATAAATCTGGGCTCAAAGTCATGCTAAAGCCTCATCTGTGGGTAATTGGACAAGGCTGGGCCGGAGATCTTGAATATACCTCTGAAGAACAACTAAATCAATGGAAGTCCAGCTACGCTACATACATATTGAATTTCGCTCAAGTGGCCCATGAACTCAATGTAGAAATGATTTCAATTGGCACTGAAATCCGACAGATTGCAAAAACCAACGACTTCTATTGGATTGACCTTATTAATAGAGTTAGAAAGATTTATTCGGGGCCTCTCACTTATTCAGCCAATTGGGACAATTATGAAAACATACCATTTTGGAGGGAACTTGACTACATTGGTATTGATGCCTACTTTCCAATAAGTGAGTCAAAAACGCCATCAGTAGAAGAGTTAATTAAAAATGGTTCAGAGACAAAACAAGAGATACGAGATTTTACAAACGTTTATCTTAAAAAAGTGCTATTCACGGAATTTGGATTTAAAAGCCAGGATTACAGTACGTCTGGACACTGGAAACAAGATCATAAAAATAAAACCGTCAACATTGATGGTCAAGCTAACGCCTACAAAGCACTCTTTAAACTCTATTGGAATGAAGACTGGTTTCTAGGAGGGTTTGCATGGAAGTGGCATTATAAACATAAAGAAGCAGGCGGGACCTCAAACCAAGACTTTACACCACAAAACAAATTAGCCGAAAAAATACTTAGAAACCAGTATTCTAAAAACAAAGATCAATAGGTATATTTCCAACCCTCTATCTTAATTCCACTCACATAATATGCGCTAACTTTCATTGTATTTTATAAAAAAAGTGCAATATTACAAGCATAATTTATTGATCTGGAGTTTTTCTCAATGACTCCAGTAAATCTTTAAACCTAAAATTTAATATTATGAAAACTAAATTACTCGCTTTAGCCCTAGTAGGTTTATTCGCAATCAATGGTGCAATGGCACAAGAACAAGGAGACATCAGAGTCAATGCTGGTCTCATCAACTTATTTTCACCATATGGTGGTGACTACAGAATTGGATTTGGATTTGGTGGTGAATATTTGATTACCGATGCAATCTCAGTTGCTCCTTCGTATTATCTGACAAACAAAGACGATTTTAAAGTTAACATTTTCAGTATTGACGGTAGATATTATTTCATGACTGATGACATTCAAGCTTATGGTGTGGCTGGAGTTAGCTTTATCAACGGAGATGGTGGATTTTCTGAGACTGGATTGGCACTGGGTGCTGGTGCGATCTTTGGTATTTCTGACGCTGTAGGTATAAATGCTGAATTGAAATATCAACTAAACAAGCCATTTGACGACGCTCTTGGCCTTCAGGCTAACATAGGAGTTGTTTACACTTTTGGCAAATAATTCTTTCCAACAAAAATTTTAAAGTCCCGGTTTTCATCGGGACTTTTTTATGCCTTAGGACTAATAACCTGAATCAACAAACCAAGCAAGATCACCCCTGCACAGCCTATTACATTAAACCACAGGTAACCAATTTCTGTTGAATTGTACAAACCAATTACAAGGCTTTGAGAGATAATAGCGCCCCAAAATACTGCAGTACCTTGCACATACTTAAAGAAAAAAGCCACAAGGAAAATACCCAGAATATTGCCGTAGAAAAGTGAGCCTAATATGTTCACCATCTCGATTAAGTTTTCCGATTGATGAGCCATAAATGCGAAACAAATAGCAAGAACACCCCAGGCGGCGGTTAGGAGCTTAGAAACAAGCATATATTGCTTTTCCGTTCCATTTTGATTAATCAGATTCTTATAAAAATCAATCACTGTCGTGGATGCCAATGCATTCAACTCACCGGATGTAGATGACATGGCAGCTGAGAAAATTACTGCTATCAATAACCCTATAATTCCTTGAGGTAAATAATTGAGAATGAAGGTCAAAAATACATAATCAGAGTCTTTTAGCTTAATGGTATCATCTGTCGCCGCAATGAGGTTCTTCATTTCTGCTCTGGAACTATTCACTTGTTCAGCAGTGAATTGCAAGAGTTCTTGGGCTTCTTCCTGATCATCTTTTGTGCCCGAAAGTAGCGCATCCTTATATACCATAGCAGAGGCCTTTCTTTTGCTTACCCAATAGTCGTGATCTTCTGTAATCAGGTCAATGTTTTCAGTTCCCACTTGCTGTTCAACAATAGCCAAACTTTGCTGATTGAAATGAACTGGTGGCTGATAGAAAATGTAGAACACATACAATAGCGCACCAGTGAGCAAGATAAAAAACTGCATGGGAACCTTCATCACCGCATTGAACATTAAGCCAATTCTACTTTCGGCTGTGTTTTTACCCCCAAGGTATCTTTGTACTTGTGACTGATCCGTACCAAAGTAAGACAAAGCCAAAAACAAGCCTCCGAGTATACCTGACCACACGGTGTATCTCTTTTCAAAATCTAAAGAAAAATCTACGGCATTCAGCTTGTCCAAACTCCCTGCAATATGTAAGGCTTCTGGCAGTGAAACATAATCAGACAAGTAATGTATGATATATCCAAAGGCGATCGCCATTCCAACAAGAATCACAGTCATTTGATGCTTTTGAGTGAGACTCACCGCTTTAGTGCCTCCACTTACTGTATAGATAATTACCAACACACCCACTAGAAGAATCGTCCAGGAAAGACTCCAACTGAGTATGGTAGATAGAATAATGGCCGGCGCGTAAATGGTAATCCCTGCAGCCAATCCGCGCTGCACTAAAAACAAAAACGCTCCCAGCAAACGTGTTTTTTTATCAAATCGATTCTCCAAATACTCATAGGCAGTATAAACCTTGAGTTTGTAATAGATTGGAATAAACACCAAAGCCACAATAATAAGCGCTATTGGTAGCCCAAAGTAGTTTTGCACAAATGCCATCCCACTTTCGTAACCTTGTCCTGGGGTGGAAATGAATGTAATGGCGCTGGCCTGTGTCGCCATGACTGACAACCCAATAGTACCCCATTTCATGCTGCTACCTCCACGTAGGTACCCATCAATATCCTTGGTGCCCAGTGTTTTGTATACACCATAACCTACAATTAGGCCTAAGGTGCCAAAAAGAACAATTAAATCTATCGTGCTCATCGGAAGGAAATGCTAAACCAATACAACAATAAAATAACGACTACCAGATTGCCAAATACAAATAAATACATGGCTTTCCAGGTTTTGAAAAAGGGAGGTTTATCCGGTGAATCCAAATGAGTGATGTTTAGATGATTATTCTTTTCCGATGGAGATCATGTTTGTGAATATACGATAAGCTCCGGGAACACCTGCTGGCAGTTCTCTAAACCAGGAATAACCTGAATATATGTAGTAGCCTTTGCCATATTTGGCGACCAGCAATCCTCCATCTCTGGGATCTTCTCCAGGATCGTTTGATGAAAGAATAGCTTCGTATTGCTCATCCCACTCATTGGGAAAGTAGAGTCCTCTTTCTTGCACCCATCCCTCAAAGTCGGAATCTGTGATCTTGTTAGGAAAATTAAGCACTCGATGATCTGGCTTCAGAATACGTACCTCAGCTTCCTCTACAGTCACTCTATCCCTTGATAGTTGCAATGGATACGGCCCTAAATCTTTAGTAACCAAAGCATGGGCGGTGTTATACTGCACGATCATGGTACCTCCGTTCTTCACATATTCCATGAGCTCTTTCTGGTAAAACTCTAACCGATCATTTGTATTGTAGGCACGAATACCAAGGATCACCGCATCATACTTCTTCATTTTATCAGCGCTGATATCTCCGTTAGTCAGCTCTGTAACTTGATAGCCCACTTGTTCTAAACTCGCAGGAATTTCATCCCCAGAACCTACGACATACCCTACATTGGTTCCACGCTTTTCTAATTCTACTTTAACTACTTTCGACTTGGATTCAGGAAACAGCGCTTGTACCGGAATATGATCATATTCGATACGAACCAGACTTCTATTGTAGGTTTGGCCTCCAACTTTCGCTATCGCCCCTATCTCACCACTACTCGTAGTGGAAGGAGGAAACAACTCAAAAGTAAATGTAGCCTCAGCTCCTTTATCGCTCAGGTCAAAAGCATAACTTTCAGGTTCTATCTTCCAACCCTCAGGAATGTTCAAGGAAACAGCACCTTGTAGATTTGATTTTCCTGCCAATACCTGCACATCAACTTTCTTTGATGCTCCGTTACCAAATACATATACCTTTTCGGAAATATTCAGGAAGACGGGTGGCGTGACCTCCAATGGCCGATAAGTCTCTCCATCTACGGGCGAATTCTCTTTATAAATCACTGGCAGTTCATACTCCAACAGAGTACCTTCAATTTCAATCGTACCCACCCAGGATAGCGCCGGAGCATTTTCAGGTGTACTGATCAAATTCTGATCAGCCACACTGTACATTCCCAAAGTACCTTCTTTTCTTAACCAGTAAGGGTCTGAATAAATCGCATCGGCATTTAATAGATACTTTCTGTCCATATTAAATGGACGATTATTGTACAACTGTTGATTTATATTGAAACTTTGCAAGTTGCCCAATTTGATAGATGCCAATTTTATATCAACGTTTGAGCGATTAATTGACTCAACGCTCAACGACATGGAGTCTCCAGGGGTATAGGCAAATTGATCCGCTTTGACTTCCATATACAGACCTGTACAAGCCTTGACCAAATCTCTTATCTCTTGTTGTTTAATGCGTCTCCAGTAAGGGTCTTTTACCTTACTCAGTTCGTTATAAGCCTGAATCAAATCAGGAACAATAATAGACGGATTAGTGGGATCGAAATGCATAATGGCATTGTCCACATGGTATCCGACTTTTTCTCCTCCCTTTACTCTTCTCCAACTGGTATCTATTCCACCAAACATATCAGAGGACTTGTCGCCTGCTGTATGATCAAAGTATTCAACTTGTGTACCTCTGGAACCGGTAGAGCCAAAACCCTGGCTTTTGTGCATACTCCTGCTCAAAGAAGCAATCTCAGGATATGACTTCCCAAGTAAAGGATTGTAAGCTCCCAGATCCAGGGTCATTAATGAAGCTGTGTCCATTTCTATTCCAGCTCTTCGATAGAAAAATGGATGAGTATTAAACAATAGTCTCTTAGGTTGCCACGCACCAAATTTCTCTGCAGATGCCGGGTAGCTTTTTTTATCGGCAGCTAGTTCGAAGGCTTCTTTAGCCAAAATAGCTGAGGCCGTGTGATGCCCATGACCACCTAGTCCAGTCCCTGGAAACCTAGTGATGATTATGTCTGGACGGTGTTTTCTATAGACTCGCACAAAATCAGCGAGCACCTGATCTTTATCCCAAATCTCGAAGGTCTCTTCCGGATTTTTTGAGTATCCAAAATCATTGGCTCTGCTGAAATATTGATGTCCCCCGTCTGTTCTTCTCGCAGCCAGCAGCTCCTGTGTCCTTATCAAGCCAAGCAATTCTCTAATCTCTGAACCAATCAAATTTTGTCCTCCATCACCTCTTGTTGCAGACAGATAAGCCGTGTTAAATTTCTTTTCGTTGGCCATATAAGCTATGACCCGGGTATTCTCATCGTCTGGGTGTGCGGCTACATACAAAACAGAACCCAATACATTGAGCTTTTGTAGCATCAATTGAATCTCAGCGGCATTTGGTTTTTTGGGCTGCTGGGCCTGATTGGAAAAAGAAATAGTAAGAGATAGTAGAATTAAGAATAGTCGAATTGATCGCATATTAGAATTATAAAATTTCCAACAATAATAGCTGGCCAGATATTAATAAAAAAACAATAAGTGCTAAACGGTAATTTCGGTTTTGAGTTATCCCATATATAAAACACAAGAGGCCTACCCCAGGGCAGACCTCTATCCTACTTTAACCTAAACTTATTACCTCAACTGTTTCTTCTTCTAAATCTTCTTTTACGTCTTTGTTTGGGGTCAACTTCTACTTCTGTAGAAACTCCATCCTGAGTTATGGTTACCAGATTATCACAAGTTCCATCTCCATAGTCTATTATCTTTTCGCTCTCGCCCTCTATGTTGATAGAAAGAATACCCGAAACTGGAGCGTAGGTCCCTTCTTCCCTACAGACGCTCAAGGTCAATATTGGTGTAGTTTCATCAACTGAATTCAGATAAGTCAACCCTTCTCGATTGATTCCTTCGGCTGAACCGAAACGATCCACCTGAGTTTTTTCTCCTTCCTCATCAAAAGTCGCCACTCTGGTTCTTGTCGATTCTCTTGTAGCTTCGGTGCCATCAGGAAATGACAGTTTCCCTCCAGTCAATGTTGCGTTGTATTCTTTTTCGGTGTCCGTACCAGACACATATGTGAGTACTCGAGTTCCTTCCACACCTATAGTATCCACAGAAAAGTCTTCCAAAGTAATCGTACGTTTGAATCCAGGCACATCTCTTTCACCTTCGTGAGTGATGATAATTTTCCCCTTTCTCACACGACCATCACGCCCTTCACAACCTTCTTCACCAAAGTCAATGATTTTGGTATTGGTAGCTTCATCCTCTGTGACTGTAACACAATCGCCAAATCGTTTGCCACCAAAGCCAAACCCGCCAAGCATTCTTCCTCCTGAAGATTCAAATGAACTCGTCGCAACATCTGCGGCCTCATCAATCTCTTCCATCAATTCACTAGATGTAGTTTCTAGGCTGGCGTCTTCAATAGCAATATCTGTTGTACCAGAATCACCGACACTCTCTATATCATCAGAGCAAGAATAAAAAGTCAAAGCAGCAGTCGAGATAAAAATTCCAATTAATCTTTTCATGGTTTTAATATTTAATGGTTGTCATTTTCAAATTTGTTTGGCTCTTGGACTGCATACAGTCACAAAGGTTTAATTGCTCCTTAGATTTTTTTAAAAAAAATGACAGATCGCCTTAAAAAGCTTATGTTTGATACAAATAAGCAGATATGAAAAAAAGGATTTTAGCGTTAGTTTCATTCATCTTGATCCTCACCAACAGTGAGGCACAGGTTTCTCTAAACTATTACTTACCCAAGAATACCAGCTACAATCCAGCGATTCCTACTCCACAGTCTATACTTGGCTATGAAGTCGGAGAATGGCATGTTAGTCATGATAAGCTTGTTCAATACATGTATGCTTTGGCAGATGCCTCCGACCGTATAGAAATTGAAGAATATGCCAGAAGCCATGAAAACCGACCGTTGCTTACGCTAAAAATTTCTTCCCTTGAGAATATCAAGAATTTGGATGATCTTAGATCAGAACATTTGAAGCTATCGGATTACAATCAATCAAAATCACTTGACCTTTCCAACATGCCTTTAGTCGCTTATCTCGGTTATAGCATTCATGGAAATGAAGCTAGTGGCAGCAATGCTGCTCTCCTTGTAGCCTATTATCTCGCAGCTGCTCAGGGTGATGAAATAGAAGAATGGTTGAAGAACACAATCATTCTTTTGGATCCAAGCTATAACCCAGATGGATTAGACCGCTTCGCTTCTTGTGTAAACAGTAAAAAAAGTTTGAACCTCGTTTC
Organism: Reichenbachiella sp.; assembly: GCF_965233835.1. Classification (GTDB taxonomy): domain Bacteria; phylum Bacteroidota; class Bacteroidia; order Cytophagales; family Cyclobacteriaceae; genus Reichenbachiella. The sequence continues at coordinate 2,286,390 of NZ_OZ247585.1, read as the reverse complement.
TGATCCAAATAACATTGAACAAAATGAACCTTGGCCTGGCTCCAGAACTAATCATTATTGGTTTGACCTAAACAGAGACTGGCTCCCTGTTCAACATCCAGAATCTAAAGGCAGAATCCAGCAGTATCACAAATGGAAGCCTAATGTTTTGACCGATCATCATGAAATGGGTACTAATGGCACCTACTTCTTTCAACCCGGTATCCCCAGCAGAAATAATCCTTTGACTCCATCAAAAACGTACGAACTCACACAGAAAATAGCGAATTATCATGCCGATGCACTAGATGAAATCGGCTCCTTATACTACTCCAAAGAATCATTCGATGATTTTTATATTGGGAAAGGCTCGAGCTATCCGGATTTGAATGGTGCCGTCGGAATCCTATTTGAGCAAGCCAGCGCCAGAGGTCATGCCCAGCAGAGTGCCAATGGACTATTGACCTTTCCTTTCGCGATTAGAAATCATTTTACCACTTCACTTTCCACCTTAAGAGCCGCTAGTCAGCTAAAAAACGAATTGCTCGAGCACCAACGAAATTTTTATTCCGACATCCCATCGAGTGCTGACAAGGATGAAATTAAAGGCTACATATTTAATGCGGGACAGGACAACAGTAAGCTCAAGGCCTTTCTTACCATACTTGATACTCATCAAGTGAAAGTTTATCACCTAAAGAAAAAATATGGTGAATTCAATACTGACAATTCTTTTGTGATTCCAATGCATCAAAATCAATATCGTTTGATAAAAGGAATGTTCGAACAACGTACGCAGTTTCAAGACAGTCTGTTTTATGACGTATCTGCCTGGACCTTGCCGCTTGCCTTTGATCTTAACTGGCAGACCATTAAGGGCAAGTCCTACTCGACCAGTCTTTTAGGTGAGCAATACAATACTAAGGAACAATTGAAAGTTGCCGCATTATTTGAATCTAGTAGCTATGCCTACGCTATTCACTGGGAAGACAGCCAGTCCCCTGCACTATTGTACGACATTCAAAAGTCAGGACTGCGTACGAAAGTATCTACAGAGCCCTGGACAAGCAGCAACAGTCAGTTTTTTGAAAGAGGCTCTGTTATAGTACCGATACAAAATCAGAACATGGAGGCTTCTAAAATTTTTCAAATTTTGAGTACGCTTAGTCAAAGACATCAAATTTCTATTTCACCCTTAGCTTCTGGCAATGCAGGTGGTTTTCAATTGGGTAGCCCAAAATTCAAGACCCTTGCTACTCCCAAACCACTATTGCTGATTGGAGATGGTATAAATGCCTACGAAGCGGGTGAGGTGTGGCATCTGTTGGATCAGCGAATAGGAATGGCATTACCTATGATTACCATTGATAAATTCAATAACATTGACCTAAGTTCATACAATACCATTATTATGGTAAATGGGAGCTATGGCACTTTAACTCAGTCCAAACTCAAGACCTGGGTCCAAAATGGTGGAAATATCGTCACCGCCAGATCAGCCGGCAAATGGGCATCCGAAGCTGGATTATCCAAAATCAAGTATAAAAAAATAGCCAAGGACTCCACCCAAAAGTACCTGACCTATAATTCCCGATCCAAGACACAAGGCGCTCAAAGAATAGGCGGAGCAATATTTAAAACTAAGATCGACTTGACGCACCCGCTTGGTTTTGGTTTCTCAGATGACACACTTCCGATGTTTAAGAGGGGGAAACAGTTCATGGAACTATCTAAAAACCCATATGCTCAGCCAGCTCATTACGATTCCAATCCGCTACTGGCCGGATATATTTCAAAAGAAAGCCTAAAGCAAATACCTGACAGTCCAGCTGTTGGGCTTTGGGCTTTTGGTAAGGGGCTAATTATATCATTCAATGACAATCCAAACTTCAGAGCCTATTGGTATGGAACCAATAGATTATTTCTTAATGCCCTATTCTTTGGTGGAATCATAGAGGCTGGCTCTGCTCGATAGCAATAGATCGTATATTAAATTGTATATTTTTCAACAAAGTGATGAATATTTGAAAATATACTAATAATTCATCTCATCGATTGCAATCGGTTATTGTCTTTTGTCAATTCAATGATATTTTCATACAAATACATATCTTTGCCAGCCTTAATAATCACAATTATTTTTAATCGGAAGTTTCGCGAATTACCACGACTTCAGATCACTAAAAACACACTAAGAAATGAAATTCAAATCAGGGGTTCTCACTGGGGACGAAGTAACCGAATTATTGAACTATGCGAATGAGAATCAGTTCGCCTTACCAGCTGCCAATGTTATTGGTTCTAGTTCTATCAATTCAGTATTAGAAACAGCAAAAGAATTGAACTCTCCGGTAATGGTGCAGTTCTCAAATGGAGGAGCAGCCTTTAATGCAGGTAAAGGATTGTCTAACGACGGACAAAAAGCTGCTATTGCTGGTGCTGTATCGGGCGCACATCATGTACACATGATGGCTGAGGCTTATGGTGTTCCAGTTATCTTGAACACAGACCACTGTGCTAAGAAATTGTTGCCTTGGATCGACGGTATGTTGGACGCTGGTGAAGAGTTTTTCGCTAGAACAGGAAAATCACTCTTCTCTTCACACATGATCGACTTGTCTGAGGAGCCAATAGAAGAGAACATCGAGATTTGCAAAAAGTACTTAGAGCGTATGTCTAAAATGGGCATGACGCTTGAAATCGAATTAGGAATCACAGGTGGTGAAGAAGATGGTGTTGACAACTCTGACGTGGATGAGTCAAGACTATATACGCAGCCTGAAGAAGTGGCTTATGCTTACGAAGAATTAGGTAAAGTAAGTGACAAGTTCACTATCGCCGCTGCATTTGGTAATGTACATGGTGTATACAAGCCAGGTAATGTGAAATTGACTCCGAAGATTTTGAAAAACTCTCAAGATTATATCCAGGAAAAGTATGGAACAGGTCACAACCCAGTAAACTTCGTTTTCCACGGCGGATCAGGATCTACTAGAGAGGAAATCAGAGAAGCTATTTCTTACGGTGCAATCAAAATGAACATCGACACAGACTTACAATGGGCATACTGGGATGGTGTAAAGAATTATTACCAAAAGAACGAAGGCTATCTACAGGGACAAATCGGAAACCCTGACGGTGACGACAGCCCTAATAAGAAGTTCTATGACCCTAGAGTTTGGACAAGAGAAGCTGAGAAGTCATTTGTAGCTAGATTGAAAGATGCTTTCGAAGATTTGAACAATATCAATAGAAACGCATAATCCAAGTCGGAATAGCAAAAGATATAAAAAGAACTGTCGAATGGCAGTTCTTTTTTTGTTTTCAGAATTTCAAATTTCTTGATTCGAATCATTTTGAACCCTGCACAATAAATGACATTTTTGTGACTCTTAAAAACGACATTACAAACCCAAATACAAACAAAGTGAAGAATATATCAGTCATCGGATCAGGCACAATGGGCAATGGCATCGCGCATGTTTTTGCTCAAACAGGATATACCGTCAATCTAATAGACATTTCGCAGGATGCTCTTGATAGTGCACTAGCAACTATAGGTAAAAACCTTGATAGGCTGATCAAAAAAGAAAAAATCACTGAGGCAGACAAAACAGCAACCTTAGGTAATATCACCACATTTACCACATTAGCTGACGGTGTTAAAGAAGCAGATTTGGTCGTAGAAGCTGCTACAGAAAATATGGCACTGAAGCTCGATATCTTCAAGCAAATGGATGAGCACACCAAGCCGTCATGTATTCTTGCATCAAACACGTCCTCTATTTCTATTACAAAAATTGGTTCTGCGACCAACAGAAAAGATAAAGTCATCGGCATGCACTTCATGAATCCAGTTCCTGTGATGAAATTGGTAGAAGTAATTCGCGGATACAGCACAAGCGATGAGACGACAGATACCATCATGGAGTTGTCCAAAAAATTGTCGAAAGTACCCGTTGAAGTAAATGATTACCCCGGTTTTGTGGCCAACAGGATTTTAATGCCGATGATCAATGAAGCTATCTACACGCTGCATGAAGGCGTGGCAGGTGTAGAAGAAATTGACACGGTGATGAAGCTAGGTATGGCTCACCCGATGGGACCGTTACAACTGGCTGACTTCATAGGTTTGGACGTATGTCTATCAATCATGAGAGTTTTGCACGATGGATTTGGTAATCCTAAATACGCTCCTTGCCCACTTTTAGTAAACATGGTGGAAGCTGGTGTGCTTGGTGCAAAATCAGGTGAAGGGTTCTATAAGTACGAGGCAGGTTCTAAGGAATTAGTGGTTTCAAAACAATTTCAGAAGTAAAGTAAATGGCGAAAGCACGGAAAGGAAAATCCAAAAATAGCAATGGCAATGGTTCAGGAGTCAACAGTTCTTCAATCTTTACCATTGTTGCCATTCTAGTTTTAATAGTCCTCTATTGGGTTAAGCAGGATCCTGACTGGAGTAAAGAACTTGATAAAATCACCGCGACATTCACTTCAACTGAAAAGGAAACTAACAGCTCTCCCTCTGCTGTAAAAAAGAAGAAGGGCTCTGACTCTTCTCCTTCTGAATCAAAGAAAAATGAACCCAAAAAGGATGAGCCTAAGAGAGAAAAATTTGAAGAAAACAAGATCAACGCCCAAAACGGAGCCGTTGAAACTGTAGAAACCAACAAGAATCTTCCTGTCTATTCGGAGGATGACAATTATTATTATTCCTCCAGTTTTGATTTCACCTGGCCTGCATACACGCAAAAAGATGCCATAGTTGAACATGAGTATTACACCCTAAGATACAACGAGAAAACAGAGCAAGCCGACTGGGTCTCTTACACCTTGAAAAAGGTTAATCTGGATAATTCAAAATTTAAGCGCACAGATAATTTCCGAGAAGACCCAGATGTAAAAACAAAATCGGCTGCACTTGCAGACTACAAAGGGTCAGGATATGACCGTGGTCATCTTGCTCCTGCAGCTGACTTTGCTTGGAGCAAAAACGGAATGAGCGAATCTTTCTATATGAGCAATATGAGTCCGCAACATCCTAGCTTCAATAGAGGTATCTGGAAAAAACTAGAAGAACGAGTTAGAGATTGGGCACGAAGCAATCAAGAGATTTATGTGGTAACAGGTCCTATATACAATGGTAAAGGTGAGAAAATAGGCAAAAACAAAGTGGTGGTTCCTGATCAATACTACAAAGTTATCCTTGAGCTAAATGGAAAAGAAGTCAAAGGCATCGGCTTTATTCTGGACAACGAAAAATCATCCAAAGACTTAAGCGTTTTTGCCATGAGCATAGACGAAGTAGAAAAAGCTACCGGATTGGATTTTTTCCCATCAATACCTGATCCACTTGAAGATAAAATTGAGCAGACCTACAACTATTCACTTTGGAAGTAGCCAAATAGTCTCATTAAATTACATTATTCGTCTAACCCGCCTATCTTAGCGCATACTGCTATGGCAAACATTAGGCGATATATTGTCTTTTCCCTTTTTTTCATTGCACACCTGAGTCTACTTCCTGGGCAAGCTCTGGATAGATCAACGTTCGACTTTACAAAGACCAATTTCAGCTCTGACTATGCTTGGATTTCCGGCTCATGGGAATTTTACTACGACACGCTACTAGCTCCCGAGCAGCTCAAAAAAATAGTCCCTAGTTCTTTCTTAAGAGTTCCTGGGTCATGGCACTGGAATGACGAATACCCCTTGAAAGGAAAAGCCACATACAAGTGTCAGGCTGTGCTCCCCCATGATCAAACAGGATTACTGCTATATATTTCAATAATAAACTCATCTTCCAAAATATGGATCAATGGAGAACTCAGATCAACATCTGGTGAATTACATGATAATTCATATCAAGCGGAACTAACTAATAATTACATCCCGATTCCAGACCAAGAAGACACTTTGGAAATTGTAATTCAAGTGGCCAACTATACCTACTTTAACTCTGGACTTGTAAGCACACCTGTGCTAGGCCAATCTTCTAGGCTCATCAAAGAGAAAACACTGCGCAATGGAATTGAAAATGTGTTTGCCGGAAGTTTGATAGCCATGTTCATCTACCAATTTTTGCTATTCTTTCTCTACAATCGAGGAAAACCCAACCTGTGGCTGGCACTCATTTGCCTTGCAGTCGCCATTAGGAGTATGACTCTCAATGGAGGCTCCTTCCTACTTCCCAATCTATTCCCTAACGTACCATATGAATTATGGAAAAAAATTGAATTTGGGGGTGTCTATATGATTGTAGCATTGTTTCCCCTATATGTCCATCACTTGTTTGAATCTTCCTCATCGAAGGTTGTAGTGAATTTCTTCTGTGTTTTGTCTGCTTCCCTCTTCATTCCAGTAATTTTTCTACCTCAATACCAATACGGTCAATTACTCGATGTTTGTCATATAGCATTGGTGCTAAGTTTTATTTACGCCATTATAACCATAGTTAGAGCTTGGGTTATAAAGAAGAATCCAGATTCGAAATACATCTTTTTTGGAGTCATCGCATCCTTTCCATTCATTCTTCTAGAAATACTCAAAAATACCGCGTTAGTAAATTTTGATATTCGGTTCGGTTACCTTGTTGAATTAGGGTTACTGGTATTTCTAGTATTTCAGGTTTATATATTGGCCAGGCACTATGCTAATTCATACAAAAGTTTGGAGGAAATAAACCAAGAACTAGAGGTAGAAGTGCAAAACCAAACGAAAGCGCTGGTTAATTCAAACTTAATCAAAGAGAGACTGCTTTCTATCATCTCTCATGACGTAAAAAGTCCTCTCAACAACCTAAAAGGCTTACTTTCTTTGCATGACTCAAATGCTCTATCTCAAGAAGACTTCGGGAAATTTGTAAAGAAAATAGATGAGAATTTAGGAGAAACCACGAGCATGGTTGAAAACATTTTATTTTGGACCGCCCGTCAGCGAAAGGGAGAAAACATAAAATTAGAATCATTCGATGTTTCATCAATAATTGATGAAAACGTCAAACAAATCAAGAACACCTTACAGACCAAATCACTAAGCATTACTTACGATTTAGATAGTACCTATAGTCTTACTTCGGATAAAGGAATTATAAATTTCGTAATCAGAAATTTACTTGCCAATGCCGTTAAGTTCTCGCATGAAGGAGGTCATATCAATATTTGCTTTACCCATAAAAGCGACCACTGTGAAATTATTATCTCTGACACAGGCGTAGGAATGAGCGAAGAACAAATAAGTCGTTTGTTTGCCCCTGAACAAGTACAAAGTACCGAAGGAACCCATGCTGAAGTTGGTACCGGTATCGGTTTGAACCTCGCTAAAGAATATTTGGTAGAATTGGGTGGTTCTTTAAACGTGACTAGTCAGCTGGGAAAAGGAAGCACATTTACCATCTATATCCCGGCACCAAAAGAACTGCCGTAAATCTATTTGCAGTATTTTTTCTGAGCAGCCTCTGCTTCTTTCACACCAAGATCTTTGGCTGACTTAAAATCAGCACAAGCTCCTTTTTTGCGATTGCCCTGCATTTTAATCGCACCGCGATATAGATAGGCCTCACCAAGCTCTCTATCTAAGTTAATCGCATTATTATAACCTGTTAATGCTTCGGAAAACGCCCCCAACTGGTGTTGTGCTCTTCCCAACCAAAAATGTGCCTGTGACAAATTGACGTTCTCCTTTACAGCCATCTGACCATAATACTTCGCCTTTTCAAACTTGTGATCTCTGTAGTAGAATTTGCTTAGGCTCAGCATAGCTGAGGTGTTCTTTTTGTCGATTTCCAAGACTGCTTCGAAGTCGTTATAAGCTTTTTGAAATTTACCTAACTCTTCAAAAGACCTACCTCTATTGTAAAGAGACTTTACATGGGAAGGGTGCAATTTTAAGTATTCATCATACGCCTTGATAGCCTCAGCATATTTCCCATCGCTATAGAGAGTATCTCCCTTAGTTCTCTCTTCGTTCTCACATGCAAATAGTGCCAATGCCAGCACCCAAGTCATTAATTGTCTCATTACTTGATTTTTGCGCAAACTTATAACGAATACTTAAATAATGTATAGATAATTATCAATTTGCAGCGACAATTGAAGCCTTTATAGAAACCACCTGTATTGGGTCAACTGGGTCATTTGAATAAATCGTTATTGATTTATTCTGATTCCCTTTTCTATTGGTGGCATCAAAGATTCCCTTCAGAGTAATAGACTTCCCAGGTTTTATATTTTCTTTTGGCAACTCCGCTAAGAAGCAAGCACAATTTGACTTTACCTTTCTAATATTAAGAACACTGCGGCCGTGATTGGTTAATACAAATTCAGCAGTTATTTTATTGCCTTCGTTTACTTTCCCTAAATCTTGCAGCCTATCAGTTATGGCCATCCTTGGAGCCTTCGCCAGTTCTTCTTCAGACATAGGCGGAAAGTATTCAGCTATCGTTGCCAGAATATTAATTTTCTTAGCGGAGGTATTTTCTTCATCTGTGTATATCGTGACACCATGATTATTATAACCTAGGTTGTCATCATGTACAGCGTCATATTCTATATTCACTTTACCTACCTCCTTTGGTGCTAATATTTGAGGTTCGAAGGTCAATTTGATGAACTGTGGTGCATCATACTTATCTAACAGAGAAATAGTATCCGCACCATCATTATATACATCAAACGACTTTTGTACCGGCTTCTCAGTAGTCACTTTACCCATATTTACAGACCTACTTTTGAATCTAGTACTTCCAATTTTCAGACTCATCTGCTCCTCTATGGACTTTACTCTTGGAAGGACCTTCCCTTTAATATATGCGTTCACTACAGCAGGCTCTCCATTAGTAGTAATAGTAAGTGATTTTCTGAAGTTCCCTGGTCGATTTCTAGGGTTGTATTGGGCTTTCACAAAACCCTTTTCTCCGGGCAGCACGGGTTCCCTAGACCAGCCCGGTGTAGTACAACCACAAGAAGCACGAACGTGACTTACTATAAGCGGAGCGGAACCCTTATTCACAAATTCAAATTCATAAATGACAGGTCCTCCATCCTCCTTAATCTCTCCAAAATCATGGTCGTTGTTGATAAATTCAAGTTTTCCTTTTTCTTGGGCTAAAAGAAAATTTGACACAAAAACAAATACAAGTAGAACAGCTGGTTTACTAATTTTTGACATGATTTTTTATGAATAATTCAATGCAAATAAACAATAATGTCTTAACGTAACAAAGGGAAATAATTTTATTAATTTGCGCAAAAATTAACTATGGCAAGAGTATTAACAGGAATTCAGAGTTCGGGAAGGCCACATCTAGGCAATCTACTTGGGGCTATTATGCCAGCCATCGGACTGACTGAAAAAGAGGGACAGGAATCACTACTTTTCATTGCAGATTTGCATTCGTTTACCACCATCAAAGACCCTGCAATAAGACAAGAAAATACAAAATCTATTGCTGCTGCTTGGCTAGCTTGTGGGTTGGACACCTCCAAATCCATTTTTTACAGACAGTCGAAAATCCCGGAGGTTTGTGAGTTGACCTGGTTTCTCAATTGTGTGACCCCCTACCCCATGCTGGCTAATGCTCATTCCTTTAAGGATAAAGCCGGACGTCTGTCGGATGTAAATGCAGGACTTTTCGACTATCCTGTATTGATGGCAGCAGATATACTTATGTATGATGCTGAAATTGTACCTGTTGGCAAAGATCAAAGGCAACACATTGAAATGACTCGCGATATTGCTAAAGCGTTCAACAATCAATTTGGTGAGGTATTCGTGATTCCTGAGGCCAAAATTGACGATGAAGTCATGACAATCCCAGGAACAGATGGTCAGAAGATGAGTAAATCCTATGGAAACATCATCGACGTCTTCATGCCGGAGAAAAAACTTAAGAAAAATGTGATGTCTATCCTCACAGATAGCACACCAATGGAAGAACCCAAAAACCCTGACACATGTAATGTGTATAACATCTTCAAAACCATAGCCTCTGAAGAACAAAAGAATGAAATGAGAAAGAATTACGAAGGAGGAAACTATGGCTATGGACATGCAAAAACAGCATTGTTTGAATTGATGCTTGATAAATTTTCTGAGGAGAGAAATCAATTTGATCATTTCATGAACAATGAGCAAGCTATTGAACAACATTTGCAAGAAGGAGAAGAAAAAGCAAGAGCCATAGCACGAGATGTACTAGGCAGAGTAAAAAACACTATTGGATTTTAAGAAGCATGGAAGAAAATATCAAGGCCACTATTGACACTTGGCTTAACAGTAATATTGATGAGGCCGACAAAACCGCATTAAAAGAATTAGTCGCCAGTGAAAACGAAACAGAACTTGTTGATTCTTTTTATAAAGATTTGGAATTCGGAACTGGAGGCCTGAGAGGCATCATGGGTCTGGGCAGTAACCGAATGAACAAATACACTGTAGGTAGTGCCACACAGGGTCTCGCTAATTACATCAACCTACAGTTTCCAAGTGAAGAAGCTTCATTAGCCATCGCTCATGACAGTAGAAATAATAGCGATTATTTTGCTCAAATTGTAGCAGATATCCTATCAGCTAATGGAATCAAGGTTTATCTATTTGATGAGCTTAGACCTACTCCTGAGCTTTCTTTTGCCATTAGAGAATTGGGCTGTAAAAGCGGTATTGTAGTAACTGCTTCTCACAATCCTAAAGAATACAATGGCTATAAGGTGTATTGGGAAGACGGTGCGCAAATCATCGCACCCCATGACACCAAAATCATAGAGGAAGTAAGAAAAATCACCAGCTTTGATCAAATCAAATTTGGGGCTAACAAAGATTTAATTCAACCTATTGGCAAGGACATTGACGACCGCTATCTGGCTGAAATGTCAAAATTGAGTCTATCACCAGACGCCATAAAAAATCAATCAGATCTATCTATTGTTTTCTCTCCTATCCATGGCACTGGCATCACATTGGTTCCAAAAGCGCTTGAACAATTTGGTTTCACTAATGTTACAGTTATCGAAGAACAAGCTACCCCAGATGGGAATTTCCCAACAGTAGTCTACCCAAACCCTGAAGAAAAAGAAGCACTTACGCTAGCACTAGACAAAGCCAAGCAGGTAAATGCAGAGTTAGTGATGGCTACAGATCCTGATGCAGACCGTGTGGGTATTGCCATCAGAACAGAGACTGGAGATTTTGAATTATTAAATGGAAATCAAACCGGCGCCCTTCTCATCTACTATCTATGCCTAAAATGGAAAGAGAATGGCAAATTGGATGGCAATCAATATGTGGTGAAAACTGTAGTAACCACTGAACTCATCAAGGACATAGCCACTCATTTTGGAATAGAGAGTTTCGACACCCTGACTGGATTCAAGCATATTGCTGGACTTATAAAAGAACTTGAAGGAAAGAAAACCTTCATCGGAGGCGGTGAAGAAAGTTATGGTTATTTAATTGGTGATTTTGTTCGTGACAAAGATGCAATTGCTTCTTGCGCTATGATTGCCGAAATGGCTGCCTGGGCCAAAGACAATGGGAAATCTTTGGGTGATTTACTTGAAGAGATTTACTCTCAGTTTGGTATGTATCAGGAAGACTTAGTTTCTCTTACCAAAAAAGGGAAATCTGGTGCTGAAGAAATTCAGAGCATGATGCATCAATTTAGAAACAACACACCAAAATCCCTTGCGGGGTCTGAAATAGAATGGTTAATAGATTATCAAAATTCTACGGCCAAAAATCTATTGACAGGACAAGAGGATAGTATTCGATTTCCATCATCCAATGTTCTTCAGTTTATCACCAAAGATGGCTCGAAGATTTCTATGCGTCCATCAGGCACTGAGCCAAAAATTAAGTTCTATATGAGCGTAAGGTCAGAGTCTGATTCTGACAGAAGTTTCGAAGATGAAAAAAAAGGACTTCAAGATAAAATATCCAAAATTAAAGAAGAGCTTAATTTGATATAACCAACCAGCTCATTTTCTGATATTTATGATAAATATTCATTTTACTACCAGCTATTATTCATGAAAAAAAATGTTTTGAATATATTGCAGAGAAATAGTGAGTTTTAGGCCTGAAATACGGATATAAATAAGAATGTCAACTCTGCTCGGTTTATTCATCGAAAAATTGATTAAAATATTCTGAATATATTTATATTTCATTTCTAATAATTTTACCACCTGAACATAAATTAATTCAAATATGGTAGTGCCCTTTTTGCTCATCATTGTCGGTTTCGTTATGCTTATCAAGGGAGCCGATTTTTTAGTGAATGGAGCTTCCTCTCTTGCCAAAAGATATAATGTTTCGGACATTGCCATAGGCCTCACTGTAGTAGCCATGGGTACTTCTGCCCCAGAATTGGTGGTCAATATTATTTCCGGATCTTCAGGAGAAAATGACGATATCGTATTTGGAAACATCATTGGGTCCAACATATTTAATATGTTCCTGATACTCGGCATAGCTGCTGTGATTTATCCACTTACTGTTCAGAAAAATGCACTTTGGAAGGAAGTTCCTTATTCCTTACTTGCTACTATTGTTCTCTTCGTTTTAGTAAATGATTCACTCCTGTTTGGTGCAGAAGAGAATGCGCTGAGCTTGATAGATGGATTTATTCTACTAGGGATGTTTATTGCGTTTCTTGCTTATGTATTTCAAAACATGCGACGAACTGGTGACCTTGGCGGAGACATGGATGAAATTGAGATGTATGGCAGTTTGAAAACCACACTCATGATCATCTTTGGTATTGCTGGGTTGGCGATTGGTGGCCAGGTTATTGTCGACAATGCGATCATTGTAGCTGAATACTTCCAAATAAGTCAGAAGGTCATTGGCTTAACTATTTTAGCTGCAGGCACTTCACTACCCGAACTAGCTACCACCGCGGTGGCTGCTTTTCATAAGAAATCCGATTTGGCCGTAGGCAATATAGTAGGTTCCAATATTTTCAATTTACTGTTAGTATTAGGTGCTACTGCTACACTAAATGCTCCAATAGCATTTGATATTGACCTTAATCTGGATCTATACATTGTGATGATTGGAACATTTATGCTTTTCATTTTTATGTTCACCCTACAGAAGTACAAATTAGATAGAGCAGAAGGAGCACTTTATTTGGTAGGGTTTGCTGCTTACTGTGTCTTCCTTTACATGAATCGTCTTTAAAAGACACTCCCCATTTCATTTCATTCAGTGTTAACAGATCTTAACACCTTTTAACGACCTATTAACGGCCCGATGTTTGTATAAAGGATACTTTGCAATTGCATTTCGCAAAAGCAACCTTTATTAACAAACAAGCATTGAATAACAAAGGGTACATCTCAAACCACGATCAAATTTTGGACGACAGTCAATTGACAGACTTGTGTAAAGCCAAAGATGAATTGGCTCAGAAAGCATTGTATGACAAGTACGCCAATAAAATGATGCGTACATGTCTAAGATATTTGAATGATGAGATGGAAGCTGAAGACGCTATGATTGATGGGTTTATGAAAGTTTTTTCAAAAATAGACACCTTCGAATATCGCGGAAAAGGAAGCTTGGAAGGCTGGGTAAAAAGAATCATGGTCAACGAGTCCTTGATGCTACTCAGAAAAAGAAAAATGGACCAAGTAGAAATAGAAAGAGTCCATGACCTGTCGTCGAACAATGAAACTGTTGAATCTCAATTGATGGAGGAAACGATAGTAGATATCATTCAGCAATTACCCAATGGATACAGAACAGTATTCAATATGTACGTGATAGAAGGCTACTCCCATAGGGAAATCGGCGAAAGACTCAATATAAGTGAGAATACATCAAAATCTCAATTGAGCAAAGCCAGAGCCTCACTATCCAAATCGCTAACACAAATAGGTGCGCTATGAAAGTTAATGGAAATCACAAAAACGGTAAATCACTAGATTCTCAAAAATCAAAGACTGACCAGATAAGTCAAAAAGCAGTGGCCGTTGTAGATGAAGTGCCAGTAAGTCACTTCAACCCAGTAAAGACATGGGAAAAACTTTCTGAGAAGCTTGGCAAAATGGACAAGGGCTTAGTAACCTGGGGGTTAGCCATGGCTGCCTCTTTTTCTCTTCTGGTAGCCGCCAATATTAAGGTATTTGATTTGAATCCATTCAATTTGAATATTGAAGATTATACCATTTCAGAAATGCCCAAATCAAGCCCAGAGACTATCGTAAATAAACCAAAACCTACCATTCATATTTCTGGACTTAAGATGGCGAAACCAATCAAACAAGACACAGAGTTGAAAAAGCCTGTGATTACCTCTGAGGTTAACAAGAAACTACCAAAAACAGTAGTATTACTTGAGAAAAATGAACAAGAATCAATCGAGGTTTCTCGTTTGTCAAACCCATTTGTATCGGTATTTGGAAAGGCTAACTTTCAGTCAGGGAGTGTAGTTCCCGAGATAGGCGTTGACTTTAAAATAGCAGAAAATTATACAGCCAAACGTAGACAGATCTATAAGATTGGAATGTCCTCTCAGCTCAACTTCAAAACCAACGAGTCAGGAGATAAGCGTGTTTATCCACATACATTTGTGAACTTGGAATTCACCTCTCTCAACAAAAAAACAAATAAAGGTTGGACTTCTAGAGCCGGATATTTATTGAATCCCGATGGGCAATTATATCAAGATACGACCATCAAAGTTTCCCTATTTAGGAATATCAGCAAACATATCAAACTCGGACCTGAAGTGATCTTTACGAACAATATGAAACAGGCCTATCCAAGTATCTCTTTGATATTAGGGTAATCAAGCAAATTGAAATTTCATATACTTGATACTCTCTCCTTTATTGTAGAACAGTTCCTCATACTTGGTCTTTACTCCAAAATGCTCATCCATGTACTCTGAATTATACAGGTCATGTGTGTGAACTAGGTTCTTAACCTTCACTTGACCTTCTTTGAACAATTCTAAGGTATAGTCAAACAAAAAAGTATTGTCTGTTTTGAATTTTACCCACCCATCTTTTTTCAATAGAGTTTTATAAACCTCGAGATGCCTGGGGGCGGTCAGGCGTTTTTTTTCATCCTTATCTTTCGGCCTGGGGTCAGGAAATGTCACCCAAATCTCATCAATTTCATTTTCTCCAAAGTGCTTATCCAATAACTCGATCTGAGTCCTCAGGAAAGCTACATTTTCAAGGTTGTTCTTGATAGCATAGGAACTACCTACCCATATTCTCGACCCTTTAATATCTACACCAACAAAATTGCTATCAGGCATTTTCTCGCCGAGACCTACCGTATACTCACCTCTCCCACAACCCAGCTCAACTACCAGATTCTGCTCGTTTTTAAAATGTTCTTCTCTCCATTTACCTATTAGATGTCCAAAATTTGGTTTGCCATCTTGCACGACATTGTATCGTTCAGCATTGTCCTGAAAACGTTCTAACTTCTTTCTTCCCACTTATAAATCTTTTATTTCCGCAACCACGAAGGTGCTTCCCCCTATGAAAATTAAATCCCCTGCTCCAGCTCTGTCAAGTGCAGTAGAATAAGCATGATTCACCGAACCGTAAGACTTTCCTTTCAACCCAAATCGCCCAGCTTCTGCGAATAAACGATCAGCAGGCATTGCCCTAGGGACTTCAGCAGCGCAAAAGTAATACTCACATTCCTTAATCAATAGAGGAAATATCTTTTCCGACGATTTATCCGCAGCCACTCCCCAAACAATATGGAGTTTATTATAGTCAATCCTCTTTATTTGATCCATTAGCCATACTACGGCCTCCTCATTATGCCCTACATCACAAATGACCAACGGTTCTTTTCGTATCATTTGCCACCTGCCCTTCAGGCCGGTTTGTGCTACCACATGTCCTATTCCATGAATGAGCTGTTCTTCACTAATAGTCACATCTTGATTACGCAATTCATCAACAGACTTTCTAACGGTATTCAAATTCAGTCTGACCACTTCTGAAGAAAGATCTGATTCATAGACAGTATCCTGAATAGAGTCATAAGGCACTGACAGCTTTGCTTTTTTCTCATCGGCACACCTTCGGATTTCTCTCAAAGCCTCGTTAGGCAATGCTCCAACAATCACAGGAACACCTGCCTTGATAATTCCAGCTTTTTCTCGAGCAATCTCCGCTAATGTATTGCCCAGCATATCTTGATGGTCGAGGCTAATTGAAGTAATTACCGATACCTCCGGGGTAATTATATTGGTTGAATCCAGTCTCCCTCCCAACCCTGTCTCGATAACAGCAAAATCAACTTTTTCTTGAGCAAAGTATTCAAATGCCATCACCACTGTGATCTCAAAAAAAGAAGGAGAAATTTCCTCTATGAACTTCCTATTTCCATTTACAAAGTCCGAAACAAAAGATTCTCTTACCTCTTCACCATTCACCCTTATTCGCTCACGAAAAGAGCGTAAATGGGGTGAGGTATATAGCCCAACCTTGTAGCCTGCTGACTGTAGCACAGAAGCGATCATATGAGAGGTAGACCCCTTGCCATTTGTTCCTGCCACGTGAATACTCTTAAACTTTTCGTGAGGGTTGTCTAGTCGCTCTGACAACTGCAACGTATTCGTGAGGTCTTTTTTGAACGCTACTTTACCCACTCGTTGATACATGGGCAATTGAGTGTATAAGAAGTCCAGGACTTCTTGATAATTCATCATCTTAATTCGATTGGATAATAAATGTAATCTTTCCCTTAGAGGTGGCTGCAGCCGACCTGTTATCAGAAGTTTTGCTAAAAGTTAACTCCATCACAGCATCACGATATACTTTTTCGACGACAGGAGAAACTGTTTTTGCCAGGGTCTTAATTCCGATAATCTCACCTTCTTCATCGATTATAATTTGAAATACAATCATTCCATTTTCAGAAGAATTATCGTTCGGTTGCGGTTTAAAATCCCAATCCCAACCAGCAAGATCCAGGCTTGACCCTTTGTTGCCTGTTCCCGATCCATCATCCACTTTCTTAAAAATGGCTCGATCATCTATTTTAGGTTCCTCCACCTTTTTTTTCTCCTCTTCCTTTTTCTCTGTTTTTTCTGTTGTATCTACGGTCTGAGTATCACTTCCTGAATCGCTTTCCTTTACCTCTGGGGTCTTAACTTCTTCAGTAGCAGTTGTCTCCTCTACCACATCAGGACTATTAACATCCTCTGTCGTAGACTCCAAAACTTCCGCCTCAGCTTCGGCTAGCTTAGTATCATCTCCTTCTGTCTCTTCAGCTGCAGTTTGTTCAGACTGTTCTGTTGCATCGGCATCTTCATTACTTTCTTCTGACACCTCTTCTATTTCATCAATCACCTCTTCTTGCACTGATTCTTCACTCTGATTTTCACTAACAATACTGTTTCCAAGGTTGAATTCAATCCCATATTCTGGAATTGGAGGATCAGGCTCAGTCCACGCCAACAAAACAAAAAAGATCACAAAAAGTATGGCATGAACCCCTAAAGACACATAAATACTAATGTTTCTATTTCTCTTTTCTTGGTTATCCAAAATCAATCAGGTTTTGTAGCCAGAGATATTTTTGCTTCTAGTTTGGTAGCAATACTTGCCACATTCACCAAATGCTCTACAGGTACTGACTTATCACAATGTAAAACCACAACACCTTCCTTGTCCTTCAATTCTGTTTGAAGGGCATGTTCCAATCGGCTTAAAGAAACCTTATTATCATTAACGAAGTATTGCAGATCAGGAGTAATAGTTACGCTGATCTTTTGCATCACAATGTTAGAACTCTTACTGGTTGGAAGGTTAACGGGTAAACCAGATGGTGTAATAAAAGAAGACGTCAACATGAAAAAAATCAACAACAGAAAGATAACATCCGTCATTGACGACATAGAAAAAGAAGTCTCAATTTTATGTTTTGATCCTAAGTTCATTATTTCTGTGGCTCTTGTAATAGATCAATAAAATCAATGGAAGTATACTCCATTCCATGTATCAACTTACCTACTCTTGTAACGAGATAATTGTAAGCTAAGTATGTCAAAATACCCACAAACAAACCTGCTGCTGTTGTGATCATCGCTTCATAAATACCGCTAGAAAGTAGTTTGGGACTAACCGCTCCTTCTTCCTGAGCAATGGAAATAAACGCTTGTATCATACCTGTTACTGTTCCTAAAAAACCAATCATAGGTGCCGCACCAGATATGGTAGCCAATAAGCTCAAGTTCTTTTCCAGCTTATAGATTTCTATCTTACCTACATTCTCAATTGATGCTTCTATACTCTTTAAGGGACTTCCTATTCTGGCTATTCCCTTTTCAATCATTCTTGCAATTGGTGTGGCAGTAGAACGACATAGGGTAAGTGCCTCTGAAATATTTCCATCTAAAACCATTTGCTTGATACTAGACATAAAAGCGTCGGGAGTCTTAGCTGCGTCTTTTATTGTTAGCAAACGCTCGACAAAAACATATATACCCACCAAAGACAACAATAAAATGGGTACCATCATATAACCGCCCTTCAATAATAGGTCTAGCACAGAGACCTGTTCAATAACTTCTTCTACTGGTACCTCTTGAGGCAAAGAAGTCAAAATCATATTTAGTATTTGCATAATTCCCTTTAAACAAAAAAAAGGCCAAAATGACCTTTTTATATTTTTAACACGATTTTAATTCAATATCGTTTTTCAAATTAATACTGTAAAGCCCAAACTTCGTCTCCGTACTGTCCTTTGAATCCACTCAACTGGCTAGCAGCGTCTCCATAACTAGAGAAGTCTGCAATCGAAACTCGATATCTTTTAGACTTGCCATATGGATGAATGATCTTAACACCATTGCCCTCACCGCTTAATTTAGAAGCGTAGTCCATAGCCAAATCCTCATCAATAAAACTACCAATAATTACATAAGACCTTGAGCTACGTTCGGTTACTCTAACAATTTCGCCTGGCTGAGCAGTTGCTGCTTGAGGCTTAGGCTTAGCAGCTGCTGGCTTGGGCTTAGTCTCTGCAGGCTTAGGCTTAGTTTCTGCAGGTTTAGTAGTAGAAGCTTCAGTTTCTGCCGGCTTAGTGGCAGGCTTTTTCGCTGGTCTCTTCACACGCTTTTTAGGAACCTCCTTCTTAGCCACTTCTTTTGGTCCATCATCCAATGAGAAATAATAGAATGCTCCCCCTATGATAGATATTATCAATACACCAATTATAATAACCTTAGCAAATCCTCCTGAGGATTCCTCATAAGAGTATGGCTTATAATTTGGAGGAAGAGAAGGTGTATCAGCCTCTTCAAATTCCGGTTTTTCATCCTCAAAAGACATACTGTCTGTAGCAAAAATAGAACCCTCTTCCTCTGCAGAATCAGCTGCAAAAAGTGATGACCCCGCACTATCTGCACTAAAATCATCATCTGAAGATGTTTCTGCTGCTGGCTCCTCGCTACTTTCAGATGAATCCTCCTCATCCAAAATACCCAGTGCAGCCAGTTGATCAGGGCTATCAATATTGGCTAGCAAATCATCTGAATCCTGCGAGTCATCGGCTGCTAAATCCAGTCCCATATCTTCAATAGAAGAGGCCTCTTCCTTTGGGGCTTCTGCGCTATCGTCTCCACCCATAAGGTCATCATAATTGATATCAGCGCTAAAATCCGGAGATAACGGGTCTTCCTCATCATCACCGAGGCGATCAGAGATCAACTGTGCGCTATCAAGAACATCCTCTACTTCTTCAATTCCTTCATCTAACACAGAACCTTCAGGTGGATCTAAATCCCCAGGTTGCAGTCCAGAAGAATCTTCAGATGATTCCGGAACGTCAATATCGTCAAGGACACTCATGTCAATCCCCTCAGGTTCCGGAAGTGTGGTTTCTTCACTTTCGGTCTCCTCCTCAGCAGAGTCATCCAAATTAAAATCTAATTCTTGTAGTTCATCAAACTCCAAATCTGGTAAACCAAAATCCTCGTCTGACTGATTTGATTTGTTTTCTTCTTCCGAACCTTCGTTGAGTTTATCGTCGGCCATATCTAAGCAATTACCTTATTATTAATATAAACTTATTAAATCACACCTTAAATGTATAGAATTATTTTGAAATAACAACTTTATGGTGTCCTTTGTATTTTCCTATAAAATTATCAATAAATCATTCAAAATATTACTTTAATCCAATATATCTGACATGAAAATCATAACAAAATCAAATTCTATCAGCCGCATTACACTGCTTATTTGGAGTAAACAAAAATTGGTTTCAAATATTCGGAATGGCGAGATAATTGGATGGTTTCTATTGATCTCAATCACTCTAGCTTGCCAAACTAAGTCTGTTTCATTTGATTCCTTTGATTCTTCACTGTGGATTGCTGAGACACAAACCTGTACTGGCTACCGAAATGACGTGATAAACAGAATGGAAGCCGAATTTGACCAATTTATTGGCATGAGTGAAACAGAATTAATCGAGTATTTGGGTAACCCAGACAAAACATTACTTTACACCAGAGGTCAGAAATTTTTCAGCTACAAACTTGATTGCCAAAATCAGACAACCAGCACACGTCAGCTAAGAGTCAGGTTCAGCGCCCTAGACTATGTCAATGAGGTGTTAGTGTTGGATTAACTCAATTATCCACGTTAACATTCAAAACTTCCGAGGCCCCAAAATACCCAAGAACAAGTTCATTCGGATCATTAACATTAATCATATTGCCCTCAACAATTCCGGGCAATACCCTAGGACTTAGCGTTGAATTACTCACTTGTTCCTTGATGTTTTTGTAATAATCGAATGCCTCTTTCGATAAAGACATGTGTTGAAAATGGGCATCGTCAGCTTGAGTAAAAAGTACATTTCCAGCATCAAATTTAAATTTATTACCATTGGTGAATTGATCATCGAACAGCACAAGTTCCTCGGGACTATTTCGCAATTGATCATTGACATAAACCTTCCATCTGTAAAAATTAGACGTAGTAGAATCGTCATTAATAAAGGCAGAGATGAAGAAGTTTTCATCCTCAGGATCAATTTCAAAATCAGCCGGGTCAGCTATGAAGTTAACAAAAGCATCCTCTGCTACACTCAATTCAGGCATTTCCTCAGGGCTCGAAGTATATATGTTTTGATTATGTAAAACTGTTAACTGATAAACTGATCCAGGAGACCCTACAAAATTTGTGGGGTCAGACTGATACTTACCTGTACCTGGTATCTCCACAAAGTCGTACCTATCCCCTTCTTGGTCAGTCACAAAAACTTCTGCCCCGGACACGGCTGGATAGCCCGTTTGGTCTGAGTATCCATTGCTTATCGACAACTTAATTTCATAAGGAACTATCTCATTTGTAATCCAGCCGAAAACCACCAAATGAGACTCTCCTGTATCCAGATCTAAATCAATTTCATCAATACAGGAGGAATAGATAAAAACTATAAGGAATATGGCGATATAACTACTTATTCTTTTCAAAACCTGAAATTGTATGTTACCGATGGAATCATTGTACCCAACACTGATAATTTCTCAACTACGGATACGCCTTTCTGATTTGCGCTTTCACGGAAGTAATAGGCTTGAGCATTTCTTCTTGCATATACATTGTAAATTGAAAACACCCAACTGCTTTCGGCTCTGCGCTCTTTGCCGTTCTTTCTGATTTTTTTCAAATTGAGAGTGGCTGCGATATCTAGTCTATGATAGTCTGACAGCCTATCCAAATTTCGAGTGGGGTGATGAGGGACTTGCAATCCATCTACTTCATATTTTGATGTCGGAAATGAAAAAGGTTTTCCCGTATAATACACAAAGCTTGAAGACAAGGATAAATGAGGGGTCAACTGGTAAATACCTGTAATTGCCACGTCATGGGTTCTATCATAATTAGTTGGGAAAAACTGACCATTGTTAATTCGTTCAGCTTTGAGCTCTCCATCCACCTGACGTTCTGATCTAGACAAAGTATACCCCAGCCATCCTGTTAACTTACCAAACTTCTTTTTA
The DNA here is from genome assembly GCF_965233835.1 of Reichenbachiella sp. Lineage (GTDB taxonomy): Bacteria > Bacteroidota > Bacteroidia > Cytophagales > Cyclobacteriaceae > Reichenbachiella. The sequence goes on along the minus strand of NZ_OZ247585.1, from coordinate 2,264,417 downwards.
AGAAAAACTTCCATTCCAAAAGCTCGCTCTTTCCCATTGAGAATTTCTGTTTCAATGGACTCATTAAAAAGTAGGTCAGCACCATTTTTATAGTCCACCACATTTTGGATTTTTCTGTAGTAAAATTCCAAAGATATGTCCATATCAAACCGTTTAACATACTGGTATAGCCCAACGGTGGTTTGATGCATAGTTGATGGCAGAAGATACTTTCCACTTATTTGCCAGAGATCCGAAGATGCAGGTGACAAAGTATTCGATAGTAGGTGCATATATTGAACTGATGCAAAATGTCCGACCTTCAGTGCCATATTTGGATTGAGTTGGTACTTCAAGGATAACCTAGGTAGAAAGTTATGATAGAATGTTTTCGCCTCTTTATCTCCTGCAGAAATTGTGTCTGTACGAGATTCAAGTGACTTTTCTTCTCCTTCCTCATAAAGATACAAGTCTGACTTCCCAGTATTGTAAAACCCAGAATATCTGGCACCGATAGAAACTGAAATATCACCCAAATGTCTTTCATTAGAGAGATAAATAGAAGGTTCTAAACCCAGCTCGTTATTGAGTTTGACAAAATTCTCGGAGGATCCCACCCTTGGAACTCTTTCACCTGGATTCATTATATGAGCAACTACCTCTCCTCCATACTCGAATATGTTTTTAGGATTGTAGTATGAAGTCATATCAAATTTAACGGCCAAATCAGATACTCTGGAAGTCCCAACAAAACCGTCTGACTCACTTTCCTCAATTACTCTATATTCATATTGACTGAAATACGAAGTCACATTCATAAAGTGCTTTGCTCTATGAATCTTGTTCCATCTAACCGACAACACTCTATTACCCCATTTTTGCAAGGCATCAATTCCAAACTGGTTTGCATCGGCACCAAAATAACCTGAGAAGTATATTTTATTTTTATTGTTCAGATTGAACTTAACCTTAGTATTAATGTCCTGAAAACTCACTCGACTATTGGCCAAAGTCGGACTTTTGGTATTGCGCAAAATCAAATCCCAGAACGTACTTCTTGCAGACAGAAGATAGTTGGTATTTCCATCCAAAATAGGCCCCTCAAACATAATTCTACTGGTAATTAACCCTAGCCCTCCTGAAAGATGAAATTCTTTTTCGTTCCCTTCTCTCTGTCTGACGTGCATCACTGATGAGGTCCTACCTCCATATTTGGCTGGCAAATCACCCTTCAATATTTCTACATCTTTTACTGCATCAGGATTAAATACAGATACTAGACCAAAAAAGTGATTCGAATTGTAAATTACCGCCTCGTCCAGCATGATAAGATTAGCATCTGAAGCACTTCCTCTGACATTGACTCCAGAAACACCTTCTCCAACGTTAGATATACCAGGTAGCAGCATCGAACTTTGAAAGACGTCTACTTCGGCAATATGGGGAATCTGACCAGCCATATCCATATCCAGTTTATTTGAACTAAGCAGAACGTTTTGAGCCTTAATATCAAATAACTCTTGTTCCTCAATTACCACATTGTCCAACTGAACAGAATTTTCGATTAGTTGAAAATTGAATTGAAAATCCTTATTCAACTCAATAGCATGGCTTACCTGATGATAACCAATAAAAGACACAATCAAATCATACTCTCCCTTGGGCAGGGTAAAGGCATAAAACCCATAACCATTAGTTGCCAAGCCGGTCTCTATACTTTTGATATAAACCGTAGCGCCTATCAAGGCCTCACCAGAAGCAGCATCTTCAACCAATCCGCTTATTGAGTACTTGTATTCGTTTTCTGGACGATCATAGTATCTGATCATCAACTGACCGTTCAAATAAGCAAAGTCCAAGTTTTCGTTGTGGCAAATTCTAGACAATATGTCTTTTACATCCGTCTCCCTTGTTTTCCCAAACTCAACCTCTTTTTTCAGCGGAATGATATTGTCATGATAGGCCACATTGACACCTTGTTGAGGAAGCAGTGTTTCTAATATATCCTTGGTTTTATACTTCTTCTTATACAGGATCACCTTCCTATCCAGGATACTTTCTTGCGCATACAACTCTGACGTACATATCAGAAGGGTCAGCAAGGCACAAATAAACTTTCTAACAACGACTTGATCCAAACTATCTAACTCGACAAATGCAATTTTGGTCAAATTTAGCCATTGCAATCAAATGGATGAATTAGATCACACAAAAAAACCCGCATCGATATTATCGCTACGGGTTAGTCCATTGTACTTCGAGTATCCTTGTTAGCAGCCTGGGCCTGTCAATTTGATTGTTTTGCCTTTTCTCTCATTTTTAATGTTGGCGATAGCTTCCAGTGTGCTAAGTATTTCATCTAAATCTTTGTCTTCAAACGAAGATGTAATCAAACAGTTTTTTATAGCGTCATCCACCTTTATTTTCACTTCAAAATGATCACCAAGCGTTTTAACCACTTGGGATAGTGGAGAACTTTTAAATACAAAGTCTTTTGTCATCCAAGAGGATGCATTGTCATTAAAGGAATCATTCTTTGCCAGTCTTTTTCCACTGAAAGTCGCTTGGTTACCTTTTTCAAGGATAACTTTCACCTCTTCATCTTTAGAAGAACCAAAAGCTACACGCCCGCTGGTTACGTTCACATTCGCATAATTCGCTTTAGATACCAAATCAAACGAAGTACCTAATACCTCTACAGTGGCTTTTTTACCTATAATTCTAAAAGGTCTTTCTGCATCTCTGGCAACATCAAAATAGGCTTGTCCATCCAAACTAACCACCCGTTCTTCTTCATTCATTTTTTCAGAATAGCTGAAGGTCGAGTTTTCATTTAGCCAAACAATAGATCCATCCGCCAATTCTAGTTTTTTGACCTCATCTTCAGCCGTTTTCGCCACCAATTGATCGGTCTGATTTTGATATTGAAAAACAATGAATCCCAAACCCATAATCAAGGTCACTGCAGCCGCAACTCTATACAAAATGGCTTGTCCTGATGATTTTGATTCCTGAATAGCATTTGCCACAGATTCCCAGGCACGATCTACGTTGGGATTAAATTTTGAAAAGCTGATTTCTGATGAGAGATAAATCTTCTCAATCTCATCGAAAGCCCTTTGGTTCGCATCAGACAAAGCTACCCATTGCTCTACCTGTTGTCGCTCTTTTGTATTGAGCTCACCCTTTAAATAGGCCAGTACTTTAAATTCCAATTCTTGCATTTTAGTCGTCGTTCAATGGTATGTCAAGCAAACCATTTCAATCCCCCATAAAATTTCAAAAAATATTCATCAAAAGCAGTAACATTATTTTATCCCAAATTGGATTGAGGTTCTCTCTTAATTTTTTCAGTGCCAAACCAATCTGGTTTTCGACAGTTTTCACCGAAATATCAAGCTCTTCAGCTATTTCCTTATAGGTCATTCCAGCATTTCTGCTAAGATTAAAAATGATTCTGCACTTGTTCGGCAAAGACTCAATAGCACTATGTACATATTCTTTCAATTCGTCCATGATCATCTCCTGCTCACGGCTGTCTTCCTCCATAAAGCCAACGCCCTCAAGGTCTACCTTCTTTTGCTCTTTGGGCAATTGCAGTTTCAAGTAATTAAAAGATCTATTTCTAATGGCTGTAAACAGATAAGATTTGATAGAAGTAGTAATAGTCAGACTTGCTCTTCGTTCCCATATATTGATAAAAACTTCCTGGACCACCTCCTCGGCTATCTGTTCGTCTCTGACATACTTCATGCAAAATTTGCAAAGGTCAGCATAGTAAGTCCTGAAAATTTGTTCAAAAGCATCCCTATCATGATTAGATAGGCGTCGGATCAGTTCGTCTTCGTCAGAAATATGCACTTGTATCGTTTAGGTAATTGCGGCAAATGTACAAGAATTAGAAATTCATGCAAACACAACAATCTATTGAATGGCTCTCAGGATATAATCTCTGAAAATCAATGGAGAAGGCAAATCAAAATCGGCTCGTTCATTTTTTCCAGTAATAGCCACAACCAATTCTAGATGAGGCACAACATACAATCGTTGTTCTCCTATGCCACCAGCAAAAAAGGTATCATTTATTTCTAAAAATGGAAGAAAACCACTGGTATCAGCATATCGCCACCACATCCATCCAAAATTGTTGAAATAATCTATATTGGTCTGAACATCCACAGAAGATTTCATGTAGCTGGCCGCTACTATCCTTTCACCAAACCAATCACCTTCATTCAGATATAGATACCCAAGTTTGGCCAAATCCAACGTTGATAGTGATACTCCCCAAGCCATGTTTGTATTCTCTCCCACCTGAGTTACACCAAAACTCCCGACATTGACAGACTCAAAAACCTCATTCAACATAAAACTTTGTATATCTCCTCCGTACTGAATTTCAATAACCTCAGCAATCAAGATTGGAATAGCACTATTGTAAGCGTATCTAGTACCCGGTAGCGCGTCTAACGGCTTAGTAATTAAAAACTCCGCCCAATCTTCACTTTCAATTATGCGGTCGATATCGCTAAGCTGACCATCAAAAACTCCGCTCAGTTCATTCCAGCTCAACCCACTTTTCATAGTCATCAAATGCTCGAATGTAATATTTTTCTTCAATGGAAAGTCTTCAAATTCCTCCGCAAAGGCCGGTAAATACTTGTAAATGGAATCATTCGCCGAATTAATCAAACCCATATCAATGGCCCTTCCTAGAGCCAAATTTGAAATAAAGCTACTTACCCCTCCCAACTCGAATTGAGTGCTACGATTATTTCCGTAATAATACTTTTCATAAACCAGATAGCCTGATTTTACGACTACAACTGATTCAATACCTTGACCCGGCTGAGCAGTAATTGCTGAATCCATTTCCAGTAATTTGGCCTCATCCATTTCTACCTCACTTGGCTGAAGTATAGGCCATACATTTTGATCTGAGGGGATAGATTCATCGTAATAGCAACCAGATGCTACCGTAACTACAGCTATCGCTATGATTAATGATCGGTTCATCAAAACTTTCCTACTTTAACTGCCAAACCAAAATAAACCCCATTAAAATCTTCATTCTCTAAACCTGTAATTTCTAATTGTTTCATCCACCGATACCCGACGAAGGCATTTAATGCCAGGAAATTCGCCAACAAATAGTCTACACTTATTTGCAATTGAAGTATGCTAAATTTATCAACTAAAAACGCATCCCCAGTTTCAACTTGAGCCCATTTCACTTCACCGAAGCCAACTTTTGATTCCACATTGAATTCATAGTCTTTTTCCAAGTTTGTTCTATAACCCAATACAAATCCGGCATGCTTATAATTCATCTGAAAAATATTCGGGAAAATCAGTCGCTCGCGATAATTATTATTGGTATAGGCGAGGTTGTAAAAGCCGACTTCTATATGATTCTTCAATATCACTGCAGCCTGAACCCCGAAGCTTTTAGTGTGATCTGGAGCTACAGTAGCATTTTCATAAACACCTCCAATATATCCCTTGATGCCTAATGGAGATTTTCGTTTCTCAATTTTCAAAGAATCTGATTGTGCAAAGGAACGCGTGGTAGTCCCAAGAACTATCATTAAAAAAAGAATTGATAAGCGTATTTTCATTTTGCAATTTATGACCTTACAACAACCAACCTTGATCAATTGCTTATTGAAAGATAAGGGAATTTAAAAGAAAAAAGGACTTGCCCTTCGACAAGTCCTTTCCACTTCTATTTTGAAATCAAATATCTCTATTTCGAGTTCTGAATCCAACGATCAATTTTCGCTTCTAACACCACCAATGGTAAGCTGCCTGAGCCTAACACCTGATTATGAAATGCTTTAATGTCGAATTGGTCACCTAATGCCTCTTCAGCACGATTTCTCAGTTCACGAATTTTTAATTGACCAATCTTGTAAGACAAGGCTTGGCCCGGTGCTACCATATAACGCTCGATCTCAGAAATGATAGAAGCCTCAGACTGAGCTTCGTTTTCTAGTGAATACTGAATGGCTTGCTCTCTACTCCAGCCCTTGGCATGCATGCCAGCATCTACTACGAGTCGGATTGCTCTGTGAATTTCCATGCTCAACATACCAAAGTACTGATAGGGATCGGTGTACAGGCCAAGCTCTTTACCCAGCGACTCGGTATAAAGTGCCCAACCCTCGACGTAAACTCCCATACCTTCGGTATGCAAGAAGCCTGGCAGGCTTTCATTCTCTTGCTGAAGTGACAACTGGTAATGATGTCCTGGGATGGCCTCATGCAAAAACAGAGCTTCATCTGAATATTTATTGTATTTCGTTACATCAGGAATAGGCACGTAGAAGATACCTGGACGAGAACCATCCTTAGAGCCAGCATTGTACTCCGCACTGGCAGAAGCTTCTCTAAAAGCTTGTGTCCTTCGCACCTCAAATGGGGACTTTGGCTTCATATCAAACAACTTGCTCAAATTTTCTTTCATGCGCTCATGAATAGCATTAAAGTTATCAATCACCTGCTGTGGCTCTGTAAATGGCATTTGTTCTTTGCTCGTGCGCACATGATTGAAGAAAGTTTTTAGGTCTCCTTCAAACCCAATTCCTTCTTTTACTTTTTCCATTTCAGCTTGGATTCGAGCTACCTCACGCTTACCCAACTCAAAAATCTCATCTGGAGTCATGTTTGTTGATGTATGGTATTTCACCAAATACTGATAGGTTTCCGGTCCATTTGGCAAAGCCCCTATACCGGCCGTTTCTGTACCCGCTTGAAAATACTCCTCATTTAGAAAAGTATCCAACGACTGATAGGCAGGAATCAATTCATTGGTTAACAAATCCCGAAAAGAAGCCTCAATTCTTTCTCGATCTTCAGTCGATATACTTTCTGGTATGTTCTTCACCGCCGCATAAAACACGTGATCTTCAATATTTGGGTTAGTAAATTGATCCATCTGCCCAATCACTTTCTTAATGATGGACTTAGGTAACACAATGCCTTTTGTCATGCCTTCTCTCATGTTGGCCTGAGCCGTTTCCAACCAGGAAATAAATGCTTTGATACGCTTATACCAGTTGTCATAATCTTCAGCAGAATCAAATGGCTGTGCCCCTCCCACATCGGCGAACGTGGTGAAATAGAGATGAAAAGCAAATATCTGATTGATCGGCAGGTAATTGATATTCGGCAAATCAAAAACCGGAGAAGCAACAGAGGCCATTGGGTTTTCTAACCCTTCCTTTTTGATTTTACAATCCCACTCCATCACCTGAATACTCATCCGATCAGCCTCTGATAACCTATCAGGGTCAACTGCGGCAATGGCCTTCAAAAAAGCATCATATTCAACAATCATATCCGCCTGCACCTTAGCATCTATGTAGTTGACCAGCTTATTATTGTAGCCTTCCAATCCTGCATTGGTACCTTCAATAGGGTTGATCCTCAGTTTGAACTGATGGTAGGCATCGAATAGACTATCTATAGATATCACTTCTGACTTGGTAGTTGATGCTGTTTCTTTGGTTTGACAGGCCGTTAGGAAAAGAAATCCTACAGCCGAGCACAATAAAACTGTATGCTTAAAAGCTTTCATTTGGGTTTGTGATTAATTGTGAAAAAGAAGATGTCAAGTTAATTAATCTGGTTGTAGTAACCATAACAAAACCAGCTCGAACGCATCTGAGGTTGATTTCATCTTCGTTCTTAAAAGCCATTGGCAATCAACCTATAAATATTTATTTTATAGGCTTGCCTCTAGTACTACGTGCAGGCCAAAATTGGTTTAGCAAACTATTCAACTGCTATTTTTCCATAGATTCAATGGTAATCGCATCAAATAATTAATTTAGCGATACTGGATCAGGATGACCCAATTTCTGCAACCACTGTTGATCTAAAAGAATATGAATAGAATTTTTAAAAATGCTAAGGTCGAATTAATAGGGTTATTTGCTTGGAGTTTGCTTGCATTCGCCGTAATTAATATATCAGTTCAACTTTTTCACAATATTCTTCCTGCAATATTAATTGCCAGTTTTGGCTGTTCTTTTTTAAATTCTTTTTTTCTATTAGCCTTTTATGAGTTTAAGCTTTCAATTAGGAAAATGTTGTTATTCATACTATTGTTTACTTCGTTAGTCCTCATTTTTCAGATGCTTTTTGATTCAATGATTCGTTTGAATAATTCGTTTGGAGGGTTGGCTGGATATGTTCTTATCGGAATTTCACTAATTGCATGGAATATGACCCTTGGATCAATTATTAGAGTAATCGCAAATGCTAAAAAATAATATCTATCTAATCGTAATAATCATATACGTTTTAGTTATTGGACTTGATGTAATAAAGCTGATTGGATTAATAAAAAAACCTCCAATAAACTTTGATATCAAAAAGTACTTCTACCGCATTCATCTTGTTGTTCTATTTTGTGGAGTGAGTCTAACTATTGTTATTACAGCATTTGAGGTAAACATTTTCAATTACTCGAAGCCTATTGAATACTCCCAACGTGAGGAAATAGGTCTGGAAGATTTTAATGGTTTTAAATTACCAGGTCAAACACTTCAAGGGGGGAGTGAATTTGCTTTTATTACCACTAACATTGAATACAAAAAAAGAGATAGTATGGTAACTATAAAAAGTTACTTTCATCCAGCCAGGTCTTATGTCTATATTGACAACCTTCAAAGCGAAAGTTTGTTAAGACATGAGTTATATCATTTTCATATTACTGAAGTCTGGGCCAGAGAGTTCCGAAAATTAATTTCGGAATTTCAAAGATCGCCTTCAACTAGCGAACTGAATAAGCTATATGAGAAAATTTTCAATCAAGAAAACATCATGCAAATGAAATATGACTATGATACCGATCATAGTTATCTATTAGGACAACAGCTTGAATGGGAGATTAGAATTGATAGCACTCTGAATACATTATCAGATTTTGAACATACTGAAATTCAATATTGATTAATACATTTGCAACATGAAGAAAATCACACCCATCTATAATTCCATAACACTGTTTATTGTTCTTGGAACTCTACTAAGTTGTTCAGGAACTGGATCGCGTTTCCCAATGGAAAAGAGATTTTGGACTCCTGAAGACTATGAAAATGTATTTCGAGAAATCCGTTTTAACACCCCTGAAGGCGAGAGGTTTCCTGAGCTTAAAAATCCAGAAACATCTACCATATTCAAAAAATTAGTTGATCGTGATAATTTCGAAGCTGTCCTTGGTGATGATCAATTGGGAATAAACCATCGCAACAACGTTGCAAGTGATTTTTTTAATGTTTTTCGTCAGTTTACCGAACTTTATTACAAAACTGATAGACAAGATAAATTTGTATATGGCAGGGAACTGATAGAAATATACAAATTTGGTCTTGACCTACAGATATATTACTTCAAAATAGGAAATGACAACATTCTCAAAGAAGCAGATGATCCAAGCTCTTCAAGTGTCAAAAATGTTATCGCTTCCAATGTAAAAACGGTTTACAAAAATTTCAACAATTACCTAGATTACACAAACAACGAGAGTGGTTTTAGTGAAGATGCAATAATTGCTTACTGTGAGGGATTAGATAATGCTTTCCCCAAGCTTTTTGAAACTTTTCCTTCAGGCAATCCAAACATTACTAAAAAGAAAGCAGAGTTGATGTATAAAAAGGCCCAAAATGATAAATTAAAAAACTCCCTTCAGAAATTACTTGATAACATTGCTGAATTGCAGTCGATATAGCAACTCCGTACTTAATTTTCATGAGCATTTAAAATGAACATTCTTTTATAAATCCGCGCCAACAACGGAACTAGAAATCACAAGTTGAATAATGCTATAACTTAGAGTAATACTCCTGTCTGGAAAATTTCTTCCAGGTTTTGCCCTGGTCGTTGGTGTATTCTACGAGCATTTCATGATGACAAGTCTTACTGGGGGTTACAGTGAGTCTGAATGAGATTTTTCCTGCATTCTCTGTAGCAAAGGCTTCATCAGAATCCAAATTACTCAGAATTAGTTTCTCTCCTTCAGCTCTTCCTGCATATACATCCATCGAACTAAATTCTTTATCCAATGCCACTAAACGTAGTCCCTTGGTCCTACCATCCACACCTAGCGTGCTTCGCATAGTCAAAGTGGCATTGGTCATATTCAGCACAAACATTTCATCAATATAAGTGCTATCAAATAGCATAGAGTAAGTCGATACTCCGGTGCCATCTGCTTGCCATTGCCCAATACTATCGGGAGTGAATACTTTGATATCATATTCACCCAGGAGATAATAAAATGGAGCTAATTTGTTATCAGATTTTTGTGCCTGAGAAACGAACCCTCCAAAAAAGAGAGCCATCACGATAAGGTATTTCATGTTTGAGTTTTATTGGTTAAAATCAATAAACAAATCTCTCATTCAAAACCCTAAAACACTTTTGTGAATCCTTTTGCCTCAAAGTATTTTATGATAAAATTTGAATTACCACTAGTTTGTATTCTGCGCCAGCCGTTTGACAAACTTTAGACCATTTGCAAACGCCTCGTTATATTTGATGAATCCTTGGTTGGTTATCATTTCCTCGCAGCCCAACCTTAGTAGATGCTCCTGATAACCTAATTCATAACCGAAGCAACAATTCAGATACAAACGCTTAGGCACACGACCTCCCAGTAAAGAGATCAAACCCTTTGGACTGAAAATATTATCCTTATATACTATCCCTACATCTTGTTCAGCATGTGCTATCACATACAGCATATCAATGCTGCGCTGTTGCAACACTGCTTTGAGCTCTTTTTCATTCGTTGTGTAAAACAAAATGTCATAGGAGCATTTGTGATTCTTTAGTACTTCTACTACCTGAGTCAGGTGCTCATTAGCCACTTGATTTGCCACTAAGTTTACACAAATTATTTTCTGTCCTATTCCCATATTATGGCATCCATGTTTTGTTCGCCGTAAGGAGTGATGGTTCGGATTTCATATTGACTCTCAATTTCTCCATCGTTTTCATCTAAATCGGGTATATACCCATCCTTGGCATCGAAAGTCGCATACCAACTGGCAATGTCGAATTTATCTTTTCTTTTGATGATCACTGGCTTTGGCATCCAGCCAAATGCCGCCACATTCTTTAGAAGCAATTCTTTTCTTAGTTGTTTGCGAATCACTGCATAGGCGTGAGAAGGTGTAGGCCATACTTCTTCCTTTGTATTGATCTGAGCCGACAATGTAAGTACTTCCTCTGTGCCAATATCGCTAAATACCACTTCGCTCTCTATTCGGTCTTCGTGTTCAAATTCAAAGTTAAAATGATCGTCTAAAGCCTGCGGCTCGTTTAATCCAATCTCAAATACATAGCGCCAAATTTGCTTTGTCACCAGCTCTTTACGAATGCCTTTTTGTTCATCTCCAGTATGATTAAATACTCCGCTAGCCTTGATTAAATATTCGCGAAAACCTAACTGCTCATACACACCATATATTTTACGTTTCACTACGAATCTGACTTTGATTACCCAATCGGAAGTGGGTATGGCCCCAAGGTTCAGTAATACCTCCGGATAAAACAGATCGATACCCGAATAGATTTTTCGGTCATGAATTAAGCTGCAAATGCCTTTGTCCAGCCTATTGGCCACAGCAATGAGTTGCTTGTTATATAATGGATCTTGCCACATGATTTCTTGAACAATAAATGGTGGCGTATTTTTTATGTTATACACTCTACAAGTTTTGAATACTCGCTGAGGCCTTAACCCCTTGCTTTCATCTATAGCGGGTATGGGATTGTAAAGTTCTGGCATAGTCACTGGACGAGGCATACGAAGGTGAAACCCCAATTGCATGCCGCGATGCACCTTTCCTACTTTGTTTTCAAAGAGGTAGGCACTCACTAGTCGATGTTTGGAACCCGATCGGCTACCATGAAACAGTATGCTTTCTGAAGTAGGCAACAGTGGTGCCAACTTATCCTTTTTATTTCCAGCCCAGTCTAAAACACGGTCGGCGGGTAACAGCCAGCCTGTTTCTTGTGCAGAAGCCATATCCTTTCGGGTTTGATCTGTAAAAGAGACCTCCTTGTTCATCTCCAACCAGGGATGTAGTGCATCTTCCTGCTGGTCGAATGGCAAACGACTATGATGGAGTCTCCCTGCACTTGCCCCGTTTAAATGATAAGACAACCCAACGGCACTGCCAGAAGTCATGCGAATAACAGGGACAAACAGCCTAGCAAAGGCAATCTCACTGTCTTGCTCATCGTATACCAACAGCTTAAAAAATCCACTGCGCTTTGGAGTAATAGTCAAACGACCTGCATCGATAGTTACCTCTTGCTCAGTTTCTGTATTTTCATCGATAAGAAGAAGCAGATGTATGTTTTCATCAGGTTCCACTTGCCAATTGATGTTTGTACTTCCCCCTTGTAGTACTTGTTCATCAGAAATGTTAAATGCACTTATAGGCCAACCTGAAATTATAGTAGCTGGCGATTCCGGAGCCACAATGGTATCTTTTTCAACATAGTATACCTCTCCTGCTCGATAATCCGGCATACCTAAGCTCAGTGTGTCCAATTTTTCAGACCGATATGCCAAATGAATATCGGGCTCTATTACATTTTTTGTTGAAACTAAACCCGTCATCAGCGTTTGCTCTGGTGTTGAAGTTCCGCCTAATAAAAAATACATTGGACTAGATAGATTGCTGTTGGATGAATAGGTGCTCGCCCGCAAAAGAAGGTTCTTGTGTTTCGCTTTGACCAACTGCTCCGATACCCAAGAAATTACTCTTCTACGAATAGGACTTGACGTTTGATCCCCTTTAGCAAAAAGAATTTGAAACCATCCTTCATCTGCTTTTATACCTATTCCGAAAGACTTGGTCGCCAGACTTACCCAGCCATTGCTACCTTGATTCCACTCATTTGTAACTTGTGACTGCAGTATTTCAAGAAAAATATCTATCTCCTCTCTATGTCCCGATGAAAATGGCTTATTCACCATTTTCAGGTCAGAAAATGGACTGTGCTGAAAGTAAAGACCAGCAGCCGAAGTTTCTTCTGCCAACCGAGGTAGTCTTTCATGCCACGCAAGTAGCCTACCAGTCCATTTATCAGCGAGGTATTGAAGAGGCGGCACGGCAAGGTTCGGTGTAACAGTTGTGGGCTCCCCAAACTGAGATAAACTCCAATGCTTCAAATAAAATTTATACCAGTAGGCCTTAATACTTAAAACGTGCTTTCCCTCTGACAAATCCACCCAAACCGAGTAGTTGACGTACTTTTTTGTGTTGTGAAGCTTGATAACAGTCCCGCGCTGCGAGTCTATACTATAGTAGATATTTGAATAGGAACGCATACCTTTTGCACTAAAGGCGATCAAATATCTTCCGGAATGAGGCACCTCAAATTCAAACCGTGCATAGCCATGGTATCCTGTATTCAGTCTAATATAAGCTTTATTCTTTGGCAACTCTGCATGCTTGCCAATACTGACATGGTCTTTTGGTCGATAGGTGGCCTTATACAAAGTTTTCATCGCCGTATTTATCTTGATCTGATTTATTCCTAAATAGCGATCAAGCAAAAACAATTTAAGCGTGTGTTTTGCCTCCGAAAACGTAAGTACCCCATTGACTTCTTTCCATAATTTACCCTTTTCTATTTCCAATATTTGAATGCTATGGTCGTCAAGTTGTAAACCCAGCTTAGCCTTATGAAAGAAGGATCGTGTTTCAATTTCAACTTCATAAGTACCTGTGACTTCTATAAGCAAATCATAAGAAACCATGTCACGCCCGCTGTTTCCAAAAAAGTAGCTTTCTCCATCGAACCCGTCATCGTCTCGATGGAGCTTATAATGTTTCAGACTGTATTCATGGTTAAAATGGGAAGCCATAAATTGGCCCGGGACCCTCAAATCACCTTCCCCGGACGGAGTATCAAACCCGAGACGATGTTGATCAAAGGTCACCCAGCCAGGGTCAAAAGCAAATTTTGGTTTAAAAGTCTGCCACAGTCTATTTTTGGCGGTATCCTGTACAAGCACAGGCATTGTCTTATTTTCAAATAGGGACTTGTATGCATGTTGGAACGAATTATTCTCCAGTTGAGCACTTTTGATCAAACCACTTTCATAATCCTTTTCTTTAGGCTTGTTCACCCAAGTCTGCCTCAAACTTTCTTTAAATGCTTCATTCGAAGCTTTTAAATCTATAAGATCTCCTTTCAAATCGTCAATAAACGGAATTTCGATACGAATCCACTCATCTATTGTCTGATAGTCCTTGCGGTAACTAGAAAGTCCCTTGATCGTTTTATACTTATCCTCCCATAGGGTCTCTTCTCTCCTTTCTTCTGACTTAATTGAAGGCATCCCTAGCCAGAATGATTCGTCAGCCTCAACTAGTATTGTAGATGATGATTCAATCCTAGCCGTCAATTGAGACATAAGTTCTGGTGTATAAACACCCATTCTATCTTTATCACCTAAGTTTTCAAAGTATTGTCGCAGCTTTTCCGTTCTCCGAAAAAACGCTTTGGGGGTAACCAAACGTAGCGTCTGTGGAGCAGTCCATCGTATGACCTCCTCTTCTTCCAACTTTAATTGATGCTTGGCCACTGCAGGTATTTCCAAACCGTCATGATCGGGATGAAGAGTAAAAAAGGCTTCAGTATCGGATAAGACTGTTAGAGCATTCGCATTAATAACTGCATCGAATAGAGTGAACCGAACATGGTGTGTGTATATAGACTTCCCTTTTTGCCAAAAGAAAGCATTTTGCCTAGAGATTTCCCCGGTCAATGCGAGCTCCAATTCAGAATCATTTTGACTCCAATGATAATCCATAACTACATGCAGATCATTTTGATTCAGAGTGGACTCAAAACTTAGGTGTATGGATTCAATTTCGGCCGAACGAATTACACCTGTATTTCCGGTTGTGAACGTGAGTTTAGCAAATGTCTGAATCGTTGCATTTTTTGCTATGTGCAAACCTGGTAATAGCTCAAAATCTGTATCGCTTTTGGCATTCAGTGCGATCGATAAGTGCCGTTGATCTATTGTGTTTTCAAAATGATCAGCATTTCGGGTCGTCACCAAAAAATCATTAAAATGCTCCAAAATACCCGCGTTCGTGAGCTTAAACACATATTGAGTCAATGTAAAGGTGAGCTGAAATTCCAGATGAATGAGTGCTTTGGCACTTTCCATTCCCCAGTTGGCTCGAAATTGAAAACCAATCGTCGATATTCGTTCATTCTCAGTTCTATGCTGGACAATGGTGCCGTCCGTTGCATATAACCCTGAGGTAGCCGATGCTGAATGGATCGACCACTCTAAACGTGTCTGAAGCCTTTTATTCAATACACATGGTAATTGCCACTTTTCTCCCAGCAAGAAGAAATTCACGAGACAAGGAGCCGTTTCACTCCCAAAAATGAGCCCCTGATCATAAGATAATTCTCCTTCTATATAGGGCTCGTAGCGGATTTCACCACGTGTATCGACTAGATCTGGGGAAAAAGTATACAAGGGCCACCAAAATTGTCCAGTCAAATCCTGAATCTTCCAATCTGTGTCACTTCTTTCAAATGTGAGTCGCACCTCCTGTTTTTCAGCGGCTAACTTTTTTAGTGTCGTTTTTCTAAAATGAATGACTCCAGATACTTCCACCAGCCTGGGCTGGCAGATCGTATTTTCTACGTCTTCGTCAAACACCACCCGTATGAGGTCTAAAGGCTGAAAGTAAAATCCATCAATCTGACAGTCGTCTAAAGGCCCCCAACTATATTCCCGAAGTAGGATATCCGTATTGCCATCATGGGCCCTATCGAAAAGCCATTGCCCAGATGTAACTTTAATCAACGGTAGACAAGTAAAGAAACACTGACATCGGAAATCTTCTCCCTGCATGTCTATAGTGTTGGCCGACCAAAGCAAGTAACTTTGTCGTCCGTGGTCAGTATCCCTTATGACCCTCCGTGGAAGCATGGGATGCTTGAGCTCATCAAACTGGAATCCAAATTGATCAAAATAGTGTGTTTCCTCCTTGATCAGTCTGGTAGGTGTAAATACTCCTGCTGTCAATTTCCAATCAGATATTGTGGCACAAGGTTCAAACCTTGGCTCCTCTGTACCTTCATTTACTCTTTTAAAATACGACGTGGGTCCTTTGAGCAACTTATCCGCTGTGATGAGAGGAACGTTTTCATCTTGCCTATCCAGCAAAAATAGATCGGCTGCTCCATCAAATACATTCATTTTGACCCATCCATCAAACTCTTGAGTTCCTATCAGATTTCTTACCTTGATTAGTTTCTTATCTATTTTGACTAGAGCATCATTGCTCACCTCTACAGACATCTCCAACATCGTGGCCTCTTGGGTAAAAGACAAGCGCCATGAACGGGATAGTTCTTCCCACCAAACTGGACCAGCTTTGGAGGCGCTTTCTGCTTCCTCTTCATCCGTAGCTCCTTTTTCTGCCGGAGTCTGTAGGGCATACGATTCACTCATCAGTGAAAGCTCGTGACTCCAAATACATTTTAATTGTCCGCCAGACAAGCATCCATTTTTCAAAACAACTGATCCCTCCAGCCAGGTCAAATAAATACCAGGCATCTGCAACGGTGCCCATCCAAATAAGTCCTTCGTTTCAACATCTGGAACCCTCAAATATGCTTCTTTGACAAGCGGCGTGTACTGTGTATGTGAGGGTTTGAATTTCAAATATCTACCGCCTTCTGGCTGTAACGGCATATAAACTCTATTTTTATTTACTCTTTCGGGCACCTCGTTTGGCTTCTGATTGTACGGAAGTATAGGAATGAGTAAAAAATCCAAGGGTTGATACCAGTACAAGGTTTGATTCTGAGTGACATTCGTTATTTTCAACTCAATCAAGGTATCATTCCACTTACCTTCTTTTAATAAAGAAAAAACACCACCCGAAGAATAATCCAGGTCCATACGCCATTCCGGCAAACCCTGTCTGTCATCTGTAGGTTCATGAACAAACGAAAGCGGGAAAAAATCAATCGCACCAGCTTCATTAGATAAGGGTAATTCTGGCGGTAGATCTCCAAATGGATATTCTGATTTCTTGGGTAGGTATAGCGGTAGCATCTTTTCAACACGGACACTAGGTGCTGCTAGCTGTAACTCCACTTTCAGCAAATGGTATTTACCTTGGTTAATTTCAAATTGAAATCTTGCTTCCACATGTTGGGCGTTGGTGACCAACACACTACCCTGGTCTACTGAAGAAATATCAGGAACAATGATCAAATCTTCTGTTTTTGTCCAAGCCACCTCACTCATTCTCAGCAAGCCTCGGAAGAGCTGAGGAACATACTTTGAATCCTCTGATTTTTGGATCAATTTCTCTCGCTTTCCTAAATTTATTTTGAGGGGGCCATTGGGTGTATATATCCAGGCAAGAATATCAGCGTCTGTATGCTTTTCGTACAGTGGTGCTTCGAGTAAACGTTGAATAGAAGAACTTTCCGTTTGCAAAGTCAGACTACCTGTCCATCGCTGTATATGGTTTGATTCATAGCTATAATTAATTGTTTGATCTTGAGGTGTAGCAACACCATGATTCAAAACAATTTCCAAACCTCCCTGGTTAATTTCAACTTCAGATACCAGAATTCGGGCGGTTCCTTGAGCAGCCCCTCTCAATTCCAATTCGAATACGAAAGTGTCAGCCACAAATATTATATCTTCACTGACATATCGCCAGGTCAGTTTTTCTGGCAATGGTGCTGCAATCAAACCGGCAGCTGAAGAATCTTCAGTAGGCAATCCGCCTTCCTTAATTTCGTCTGTTGCATCTATCAATGCGTCCTGCCAATCCAGCAAGTCACTTCTCCAATCACCTGCGTTTTCCTGAGAGAGGTAAAAAGTAGGCTGGTTGCCTACTTCTTCTCGCCTGAGCTCAAATACACCTACCTTTAATTTCTGACTTCTCCAGGGCACATTCTGACTTCCATACACCGTAACCCCTCCTGCATTAAGTTGTATTAAGCTATCGCTCGTTTTTGGAAAATACAAAATGGAGGTCATGAGCATTTCTGCCGTTACGACATGACCAGGTCCAATTATACGAGTGTTTTGAGCATCCACCCATGACGGCCAAATCATTTCTTCTCCTAAAGGAATATTGAGCTCCATGGATCTGGCAATAAGTTCAAGTTGCTCGTCTGATGGCTTTTGTAAAGCGGGATTATCTATCACTACGCGAAAGGCCGGGGCATCTTTTGTGATCGTAATGACTAAGATTTGCTCCCCTTCTGAGTGAGGAACCTTCACCTGTATTGAAGTAACTTTTATATCCGCAGCAACTGTGGCAGGAATTGAGCGTGTGGGTTCTTGTTGTGGTATTCGGAGTGTCAGCCACTCGGCAAAAGTGAATCTTCCATCCTTAACCATTTCATCCAAAAGCACTGTAGCCTCCCATTGCCTCTTAGGGTCAACAAGTAAAATAACCGGCTGACTTGGATCGTCCGAACTTGAGGTTATATGGTTATTTTTTTTATGCCGACTCATCGTTTGTTCGGTAAAAGATTTTAGTATTACTCACTCTATTCCGTCCATAAAGGCGGGAGCATTCCAATTCATAAGCAAAAAAGTCTTCCCTCCGAATCGTTTCAAACAATGCCGGATCAACTTGCACCTCAATTTTGATGTAGGGTTCAAAGGGAGAGGGTAAAATAACCGAGCGAGGGGGCTCAACACTTCCATACGTTTCAAAAAACAACTTATTGCCGGTGGCCTGTACTTCAAACCTTCGTTCAATCAAATCTTCGGAGGATTGATCTGCACTGACCGACTCTGGCCTGACTCGTATTTGGGTAATCCGTGTAAGGTTTTTGGATAAAATAATATTGTACTGAATATCAAAATCCCACAACCGCTGAGCAAATGGTGCTTCATGTCGCCATATAGATTTTTCTAGTTTATCCAGACTTTCCCAAACCGACGGTACTTTCCACCAGATCATCATCCTGTTTGCCTCAGTATAATACCAGCCACAATCCTCTTCAGCAATTACGGGCATTAAAGCAGGCTCTGCTCTTACTTCATCAGATAACTTAACTACGGAATCTACATCGTCTGTCCTTACAAACGCCCCCATGCGATAACCATAGTAATACGGTAAGTTGGGAATTCGAACAACCATCCCCTTTGGCCCCAATAACTCTTCGAATGGATGCCCAAGCAACCCATCTTCATAAGCCATTGGCTCATCACTCTCCCAATGCGGTGCATTTTCCATCATGGATCGCTCTTCTGGTGTAAGCAGAGGATATTTGCTATTTGTCAAGTTGTACCAATTGGTTTCACCTACCCAACCAGATCCAGGCATCAGCCCTGGTTTAACCTCTGCAAAGAGGCTCCAGGCGACACTTCTATATCCCAATTGATTCCTAGCCGTCTCGTTGTTCCTTACTTTGGTCTCTTCTTCGTGTTCGGGTATGAGCCATTCAGAAAACAGACTCGATCCTCGCAAGCGATTACCCAGAAATTGAATAGCTGGAGGCCGCGGAAGCTTAACCCTAGGAAAGCGTACCAGAACTGGATTGGGTTCAGTTTGCGCTTCTACTTTTGGGAACCCAAGTAAGCTGTAAATGAAATGGTACCGACTCAATTTCTTGATTTTGTATGCAAACCTCCTGGCATAATCAAAAGTATAATCGAAACGGATTAAAAGCGTACCATCCTTCCTGACAGATCGCAATAACTGCCCCTGATCCTTCAAATAACTCACCCCGATCTGCAAGGGTGATGTCTGTTGTACCGGAAGGTGACAAGGGTATACGTCTAATAGGGCTAAAATTTCCTTCTCCTTGCCTACCATTCCAGACAAAACACCCTCGTTTGCTGCTGTTACATACTTTCCAACTATTTGAGTGAAGTGAGTTGCTGTTTGATGTTCATAATCTGGATTGTCTTCATGCTTTTCATAGGTGGAAATCACAGGCCACAAGCTCAATCGGAACATATACATCGGAGTTGATTGATCTCCCGCCAATATCATTTCCAATACTGGATGATACCTACTCCAATGGTCATCGCCTCTGAAAACAATATTGATTTGATCAGCTAATTCTTTTAGGTTGACTGAATCTTGACCTTTCATTAAGGTAAAGTCGACAGACCTACCTAACCATTTGAGCATGGCTGACCCAGTAATATCTGCGTCCGAATTGAACTTTTCTTGCATCATGGCAAATGATACTTGTTCCATACTGGATTGTGTGGGCAATCCACCAGTGAGTGTCATCTCAAATTCCAAGGCACCAAAAGTTTCAGTCAATAACTGCAACAACTCATATAGACGAACATGGATCTGAGACCCCTCTGGAAGAAATGATTCATTTTCAATTGGTTTCAACGCAGGAAACTCCTCCCCCCAATCCTGGTAAAACTCTAAATCTTTTTCTACAATATATTCGACCAATGTCTGCTGATTTGGAGTCAGCAGATTAACACTCCATTGCTCCATTACATTAGTTTGATTGGGTTCGTTCCTTAGAACATACTCAGGAACCACATCCAAATTGGCTAATTTTTCATAGTACTTAAAGTCATCTGCTATTGTAGTATCTCTGTTTCTCGCATACACTTCATACCCTCCAACTAGATATCTTCCTTCCTGATCGATATGACGTAAGTGAGGAAAACGCATCAGCAGTTGCCGCTTTGTCGGATCCAAATCTTCTTGATAAATGATAGGTGAACCCAGACTTCCTGAGAACACGGGAAACTCTGTCCGCATAATTTCATAGCGTATATCCTCAGCATGCACCCAACCTACGGTTTCTTTTGACCAATTGGGTATACGCTCTAAATAAGGCAGTTCCAGTTGCTTGACCTCAGCACCACCGGCACGACCTATTTTATAATTTACCTGCGCTACAACCAAACGACTGGCATTGCCTTCTTCGGAAACTGCTCTTACATAAAAAGTATGAGCTTCTCCATAGCTCAATTGTTTAATGATATGTTCATCGATGGACTGATTGAGGGTATTCGTGCTTGCCACGAGTCGCAGGCCCTCGGTAGTAAGTAGAGATTCGCCCTCATTATCCTGATGCTCAGCAACCACATCCCCGTACCCTAAAAAGCTCCCAGGAAACAATGTCTTAGATCGGGTCCAAATTTCATAAGTAATAGCCCCCTCCCATTGTCCTACCTCATCTGCTTCCTGAATAGTAAAATCAAGTGTTTCTTTGGGTTGGCCATCCGCAATCAACTCAATATCATAAGTAGCCCTGATATTGGCTGGTACAGGAGGAGGAGTAAATCGTTTTCGTTCGGTGATTATCTCTGTCACCTGAGAGCGATTTCCAAACACATCCACAGCCATCACACGATACAAAAGTTCATCTCCAATCTCGACTGTGCCACCCTTTTCTATAGCCTTCACTTCGGGGTCTTTGGGCTCATTGAGCAGGTCAACATATTCAAACCTGGGTACAACGAGGAAAAATTTCATCAATCCAGCTCCCATGTCTTGCAACGCCGGTGCGTAGGCGGGTTTAACCTCTTTACTTGTGACTACATCTTCATCTTCATTGCGTGAAAGATTTATTCGCTCAATTCGATAATGGTCGAAAAACTCGAATGGATCATTTTCAACAACATCTTGACTCACACCGCTTGACTCTACCTCGGTCATATCATAGATATTGTTTTCGCTATCTCGGCACTCCAATATCCAGGAAAAATACAATCCTTCCTCGTCTTGAAACTCCAACACATCCTTAATTCTATAGTCAAACTCATTTTGGGCAAAACCCAAGCCGCTTTCCTTTGGATCAAGCACTGCATTTTTCAACCCTTCCGTTACTGTTTTAAACACTTTTTGATTCTCCCTAATCGTTTCGAATGAAGTCAACGATTGGACATCAAGTGTGATCGGTTTAGTGTCATCTTCAACGTTGAAGGCAAAGAACACACCTGCTCTTTCTAATAGCTCCAGGTTGGCTTCTACACCCAAAGCAATAGATCTAAACTGTTCTAACATTTGACTGACTATTGAAGAACGACTTGATTTCAGTATTTTAATTTTCTCCAGCAAGCTCTTCTTCCAATGATCTGCTTCAATAGCATCCTCGGGTTTTTCACGAGGAATTTCTTCATGTTTTGCACCAAAAAGCATCTTCATCAAAGCATCATTGTTCACTATGCGCTCACACCAATCCGTATGCGCAACGGCTACTTCTTCCCATGACAAATCTGTACCTTTCTCATTAGCGAAAGCCGTTTCCATCACAGTATCATACAATGTATCTTTTTCGAATTTGGGAGACCGCACATCTGAACGAAGGCCAGCATCAAATTCAACACGTTCGTTGATATCACTCCGCACTCGTTTGTCTTTGAGCAGCTCTGGCAAATTCAATTCTATGGCCCGGTCAATGACCCTCAGCTCCTCTTTGACATGAACAGATTCATAAAATAGATGTCCTAATGGAACCTCCTTACCTGATTCGTCTTTTTCGGTCATGGGTTGATTCCAATCTATAGTCTTCTCCAATGTTAACAACCCGTTTTGCCTCGATGAGTTAATTCCAGGACCCTCTGTTAGCAAGCTTAAATTTGAGATGTCTATTTTAAGCTGATAGTCAAATGCAGACTGAATGGCATAAACATCGGTAGGCATCTCATCTTCCTCATAACTGGCTATTTCAGGATTGGAAAACCAAACATCTTCTAACGGAATGGCCATCAGGTAAATCAACTGCTGACCCTCAATTTCTTTTCTCAGATAAAAAATTCGCCAGGCCGGAGTCTCCAACAACACCTCTGGCATGGGTACCGTTTTTTTAGGGATTAATGGAATAGTTTTTTTTATTAATTCGTTATCTCCTAACCCTGAGGTACCTTCAAATACTCTTCTATAGGCTTCATCCAAAGCGGGTTGGTTAATAGAAAACGAAACAGAGGCAGCAAAGGAAAATTTCCATATCCTTAAACCTACGGTAGCATAACCCGCCATGCCAAATCCTGCATCCGATATCCCAAAGCTTACGCCTGCGCTTAAGGTCAGTACAATACCAAAAGAGATGGTAAAACTGATATTGATCTCCCAAAACCCCAAATCAATTACAAAGCCTACCCGCAAGTGTAGATTGATCAAAATGAGCGCATTAATACCCACCATACCCCATAGCGCGGCCCTGTTACCAATCCGCAACATAATGATACCAAAAACCCCGATGTAAATGATAATTTCTACACTGAGAGCTGCAATACCAAAATCAATACCAAAACTCAGTCGCTTATCGATCGCTATCTCGAAACCAACACCAATGGTAACCGCTCCAGTAGCTTTCCGAAAGATAATGCCTGCATTGCCTGTATATAATCCGAGCGGAAAGGATAGCTGACGTGGCCAACCAAACTCAATGCGTAACAGCCCGGGGCGAGTTTCAAAAACAAATGAGAAAGGCTGTCGTATGAGTGCCTGAACAATGGCTGGAGGCACACCTTCGGGAGCAGAAGCAGTAGGATCCACAATAAATGCAGCAATAAGATGTTTATTCCTTGCCGAATAATAAAGCATCCCTTTGATAGCCGGTTTCATCATTAAAGAGTTTTGCTTCAATTGATTCAACTTACCAAACAACCACCCTCGAATAGATGCCAGAAATGTCAGATCACTCCGAAAAGCAATAATGATATCTCCAACCAGAGGCGATGTTTCATTTCTTCCACCCACACCATAAGTCAACCAAGAGGAAAAGACCACCGTCCAATTCGCCTCCTCACCTTCCAGATCATTAACCCAGGATTCAGGATGATGCGGCGCTATTTTTTCGCCACTTGAGTCTCCACTCAGCAAAAGAAGTGGTTGATCCATGATGCGCAAGGTTTTTCGCCACCCAAAGCCTAACCCAATATCCCGCAGATAAAAGCCATTGACAATTTCTGTATCTATACCCTCCAGCTCGGCAAATACCATCCACATTCTTACCATCTGATTGTCGGACTCTCGTCGGACCCTGGCAAATTCCATAATCACGTTGACCGCAATGGACTTATTTATGATGAGTTTACCCATTCCTTTGAATCCTTTGTAGTCATCGGTATCTATCAGGGAAACAGAGCCAAACAATTCGAGTGTACTTTTTATGGTGACGTGTACATCCAGTTGCTCCAGGCTAATCCTTGGTAAGAATTCACCTCGGGCTGGCGCTCCGATTCTCAGACCGTGAAAATCAGCCTCCGTATTAACCGAGTCTCCTGCGCTAAAAAAGACTTGTCCTCCTAAGTCCAAAGCAGCTTCGCCGGCTTCAAACCCTGAGCCTATTCCTATACTCCTTACCTCGAATCCAAACACTCCAAAAAGCTCCACTCTTTTTGGTTGAGAAAGATCTATTTTAAGCTTGATGCCAGGCGGTAGCCTATCAAACGACTTGGTGAGTACAAGGTCCGTAAACTCCACTTCAAGTTTCTCAAAATAACTCAGAAAAGTAGCTGCAGAGTCCGGCGGTGGTTTAAAGAGAATACTACCAGTGACTTTTAATAATAGCGCAGGTTTTGGCCCGCTGAAATCCAAGTCAATATTTACACGTTCGAGGCCCAATTCGATCCACCAATCGGTTTTGGTATGTAAACCCAGCTGAAACTCAGCCTTCACATCAGTCAGTCTAAACCCTCTTCCAAATACGATTTTCAAGCTGCCCGTTGCATTATCCATCCATGGCAGAGGTCCTGTAGCTGCTAGCTCAGCAAACTCTACTTCACTTCTTTTGATGCTAATGGCTCCCGACGCTCCTTTGAAGTGATCTCCAATCCCGTTTAATTTGGATGTGCCGCCAATCATATGCGCTTCCAAGTCCAGCCCTCCCGAATCGATTAACAAATTGCTTACAACCAGTTCAAATCCGCTGGAAGTATCTCCATCTTCAGACAAGCCTACAAAATATGCTTTTAGATCCTCTGCCTTCAGTACAATGCCTCCTGCCCCCCATTCTGCTTCGATACTTTGTAAACCAACAATTTTTAATCCTCCAAACTCGATTTCATTGGTTTGTACATCCACACGAATTTGACGACCGATGTCAAAAGCCAAGGCTTCCAGATCCATAGCCATGGTCCAATCGCACTTCATTTCTATGATTTCATCGAATATTTTAAAGCCCAAATCGACCTTTAAATTCAATTCAATCACACCTTCTATATTTCTACTGGTGGCTCGAGTAATGTCTAATTTCACACTGGGTGACGTGCCATCCAAACTTCCCAATTTGACATTTTCCAAGCTATCCAAGGCCTCAGGAGGAATTTCCATTGGAAGTTCTTTCAAAAAATTCAATGCAGGCAGTGATACTGGTGGATCTTCCCAAGTAGTAGGAATCTGTAGCTTGCCCAATTCAAGCTCCTTGTAATCATCAAAAAAATCGAAAGTATACCTGAATTTAACTTCCGGTAGATCTGTGACCCCCTCTATTGGCAGAAGCGTCGCAGCTTCTCGTGCGAATGATAATAGTGATTCTATTTTTCTGATGATTGGGCCTCTCAGCTCTATACCAGTAATGGTTTGTGTAGAAGCCCCATCAGGTGCCGGAACTTCTGAACCTAGTCGGATAAAAAACTCGAGATCAATATATTTTTCAACGAAAGTGAAGCGCATTTCGAATGCTGCTCTGCCTAACAGCCACAGCTGCATGCCCGCAAACTCGGCTAATTCTACAGCATCCGGCGTAGATATCTCTAATGAAAAAAAGTCATTTTCCTCGTCATCAGTTCCTGCGACTAAGTAGAGATAATCATCGATCACATCTCCAGCTTCCTCCATCTTATCAACCAGAGCCGAAACATTAATAAGCCCAAACGAGGAGCTATTTAGTGCATCTCCTGCACTGTCTAATACATTGCCGATAGTGGAAAAATCCAGGTATGCCCGCCACCGTGTCCCTGTCCAGTGCGGCGTATGCAGATACAACTTGCCTGTCACTGAAAATGGCCAAGCCATTTCAATGGCAAGCTGATCTCCTATTGAACTAACAACCGCCTCACCTTTTGTGAACCCTGGAAAATAAGATGGCAAGCTATCCAATTCCCAATTGACCTGAAGCACTAGTTGGTAATCAATGGGTCCTGCTTCCTGCTTTAATTTGAGCTTCCACCCCCATACTGACACCAATCCAAGGAGCTTATCTGTGGCTCCTTCCAGCCCTTCAAAAGTTAGCTCTGTAATTACCGGCGGTACAGGTTCAGGGGCTTGCTCTTCTTTACCACTCTGCTCCGACTGTTCGGTTGGCTCCTCTCGTTGAGTATTTGGCTCTTCGCTACCAGCTTCTGTACTAACAGGTGGAGGAAGCTGACTAGACCCCTTTCTGAGTCCTATAATGAAATCTTCCGTTGGGTCGAGCCAAATGGGTTGCTCCAGTGCTATCTCTCGTAATTGTATGCGATTGAAATAACCTGGTGCGTCAGGATCTTGGGTATCACGCACTACCCCTATTCGCAAGCCATGTATAGATTTAGCTTGCGGCGAAGCAACTTCCCCGTCTTCTAATTCTGCTGGTGCGACCAATAGCTCCAACCTTGGAAAAGAGGGACCAATTCCTACCCATTTTTTGTTATTCATTTGACCATTAAAGCGCTAACTACTGTGCCTGTCAAATGATTAAGCTTTAACCAATATATAATCCCATCGAATCTCTACATTGTCAAAATAGGCATCAATATCCCATCCTGAGATATGCATACCATCCAGAAACACACGAACTGCAAAACGGGGAATACCTGTGGGTTGTGCCTTCAATGCCAGAATTTTCTCCAATGAGAACTTTATTTCGGAGGAAGTGATCTTTTTCCACGTATTATACTGGTCTATATGTCGTTCATTAATAGTTTTCCCGTCTTGTATACCCATTAGCTTTGTAACTGCAGCACTCGGGCCCCACTTCAGCACAAAATCATTGGGATCGTCTCCTGCAGACAAAGCATCATTGCCTGTATAATCACCTGTGGCTCCTACAGTCCCAGATCTCAATTCCAGTAGAACCCTACCTTGGTCGCTTTTCCCCTTTTTCAGAAAGCCTAAAAGATTTGTACCCGAAGAAGCCTTATCGGTAAATAGGGAACGAAACATGGTACTGGCCTGAACTTTTAAAAAGGTTTTTGCAGGATCTATATCAGTAGTACTAATGCTTGCAAAGCGCTCAAATATTTCCGGTTCAATATCCACATCCTGGTACATGCGTGATAGGCCGTTTTGAGGAGTGCTACTATCCCAAAGTCGATTGCCACGAGGGGTACCGCTCCTACCAGGTCTCCAAGGTTCATTTTCTCGTGCGGCAAAGAAAAATTTACCATCTGAACTTGCCCCCTCTGAGAAGATGCCGCCATCATATCTAGTCTTTGCAGGATTTGCCAGATTAATCACTCTTCGGGATTGGATACCGACGAAACCCGGAACAATTTTCACCTTATCATTGGGGTACTGTTCATCGGTAGCTATTTTCCATGGACTGTTGTCATGCGTTACAACCTGGCCAGGAACAGTATCTGTAGGAAAGCTACTGAAGGTCTTACTTACCATATAGTAGTTGTAATTCGGGTCACTATTTTCGACAAGCACTTCGTTGGCAATCTCATAATCATCGGCTGTTCCGTTGATTAATTTCAATTTTCCTCCCGCAATTTCCGGATTCGGTGCCTCACCACTAGCACGTTTTGCTCTTTTGATATTTTTTCCGGAGTGATCCAGATTGAACAATCGATTGAGCGTTTCATTGTCCAGAACTGTAGTTTGTGGAAGGTCATTTTCGCGCTGAAACCATTTAATGGCTCTGAGAAAACCGTCATTACTCAGTGGGGTTCCCCCTTGAGCAATATCCAATAGCGAAGCTAGGCCAGCAGTATATCCTAACTCCTCTAAAAGGCTTTTTAGTTCATGTACATCTGCATTTAGAAAATCTTTTTCTGGTTCTGCTAATACCGGAGCTTCTTTTGCCACACTACTTTCAAACAACCGAATATCCGAGTCCTTATAGTTTACTTCAACTGTTTCTGATGGCCGCGTAGCTCCAGATTTTTTACCCATGGCATACAGCCCTTTGACAAAATCATCTCCATTTTTTGGATAGTGCACATTCCAATTTAATTGATACGCCCAGGCCATAACTCGTAGTTTACCCGAATCGATCAGATTAAATTGCTTTAGTTTTTCATCAGCACCAGGTCCGTCCTTGTACATTACTCTGGCTAACATATACAACTCATATCCGATCCTATCCAAATCTTGTGGGGAAGGAATGTACTTTAAATACTCCTGAGCCTTTGTTGCCCAATCACTTGACATTCCTCCATCAGCGCCATCTGTGGATATTGGTATTACTTGGGCACCATCGCTCGGAGGGGTAAAACTCTTTTTTAACGCATCTAAAAACTCTCGATTGGTCGCTGTACCGATAGTCTGTAGAGCTACTTCAAGAAGTGCCACCAAAGAATCTATGCCAACAAGCATACTTCTCCCGTAAAGTGTTAAATCCACAAATTTAGCCATGATGAAGGTTAGCCCTTGTACACCTATTCTAGTTGTTTCACTAATGTATTCAACCCAAGTATCTTGTGCACCTGTGTCGGACTTAGGCCTGACAATTCGTACATACCTTGGATAATCGTTCTCGTCTCTGGTTCCCTCGATGGATTCACGCATTACCATAAAAAGGTACGCGATGGCGTCGAAGGGATTATCAAATTGTGCAGCAGTTGCAGGAACCGTACTGCCGTTGGTCGATGGGACCGCTGATGTATTTGAGGTTCCATTTGTTGGGGCAATCTCTATTGTTTCAGGCATAACGCAGGTTGTTTTAGTTTATAAATTTATTTCATGTTTTAATTTTCTAAGTATTCCTGATAGTCCAGGTTCCTGAGCTATCAATCTCCCTATATTTGTTCGCATAGATTCGATATCATCGGGTTGAGGCAGATATCTTCCCATAGCGTTTACACCGGAAGTATCTATGTCGGGTAATGAAGTCATGAATCTGCCCAAAGCCTTCATAAATTGATCTCCTGAGACTTTCGCTTGCTGTCCCATTTGTCTTAACTGTCCGGTCAAAAAATCAAGTATCTCTGCGGCTGTTTCCAAAAAAGCAAATACACTATCCAAGGCAATCGTAGCTGATAGTAGTTGCGACAAGAAATCATCCAACCACTGCAAAACATCCGTCAAGTTATCGAGGATCGTGTTGATCGTCTCCTTCTCAAAAAATTCAAGTAACACCTCTGCCAGGATCTCTTCACCATTCAAAAAATCGAACAGCTCATCGAGGGCAACATTGATTGTCAAAGTATATGTTGTGGAATCGCTCATAGCAGTACTTTATCTCTAATATTTATGAGCAAACCCTTCGCTTTCTCAAGCTGAATGGCCAAGTCGACCAGCATTTGATGATCCGGCACTGCCTTATCTACGAACCTGGAAACATCGCCTAGCACTTCCTCCATTTTGCCTGCAAAACTTGCGTGCGCACTGAAATTCATGATTTCCTGTCCTGTTGAAGTATTGATACTCAATGAAGCATTCAACAAGCCAGTAAATGTTTTAGCGGAGGCTATGATCATATCCAGCATCACTTTTATCTTTTGCAGCTCGGGGGCCAGCCACTCCAACCCTTCTTTCAAATCACTAATAAAAGATATGATGTCATTGACCATGTCTTTGAGGAATTCATTGATTTCTACAATCAGTTGGTCTACTTCTGGTAATTGTGCCAGAAGAGATAAGTCTACTTGGGGCATTCGTTCTAAATACTCCACTGCAGAAGCTAGCTGCAGCTCAGTAGAATTGACCATCACTTTGAGTTCGACTGCCATATTATGCCCCTTCTGGTTGTAGTTTCTTTTGGACTTGTTCGACTGCCTCTTCTTTCAATATTTCCCAGGCAGCCTTTAATAGGTCATTACCTCCCTTCAAACCAGATTCAATGATAAAAAACCTGACTAGGTAAGCCTCCCATTCTACTACTTTGGCTTTGATCCCATCCGTATCTAGTCCGAGGCTCTCGTAGTGCAGCTGCAAAATATCCTGAATGATGTCATTGCCCTCAGTATGGATTCTATACAGGACTTCGCCTAAACCCCGACTATCACGCAGCGCACCTATAAACTCCATCAAAGTCTGTACGCCCAGGTTTTTGATGGTTTTAAAAACAAGCGAAAGCTCATCTGAGGACATAGTATAAGCTCTGTCTGACACGGCTTGAGCAAATCTTTCTAGTGGAAACTCACTAAAAAAATCTTCGTGTTTTTTGAGGTGACTGTAAATTCTTTGTGGTTTTGACAACACATACTGTAGCTCTGGCTTCATTTCCAGAATAGCCGAGGACATTGGTTTTTTTACATAAATGATATGACTAAGATTAGGTTTATCTCCTTGTAATCTGATTCGCCATGCCGGGTCCGTTTTCATCAGACATTCATTGAGCCATTCGAGTGATTTATCCGATAATCCCGTTAGATCGAGAGCGGCTTGTCTTCCAATTTGAGAGAAATCATTTTTTTTAAATACAACTCCTCCGAGTCTATTTCCAAGATATAATACCACTATAGGGTTTTCGAGAGCATAGCTTTGAGATTTTTTCTCCACCAATTTCTTGAAATAGACTTCACCCAATCTATACAGAATGGATAGAAGCTCTTTACTACACCAAAACGCATCGCTTGTATTCGAGATATCAGGTGATTTGGTGATTCCCAACCAAGGAGCCCCCAAAAACAATTGCCAATGATTGTGAAAAGTCTTCCAAACGGAGTCTGCATAGTTGAAAGCATAGTCATGAAGTTCCTGATAATTGTGAATAACGTCTCCATCTATTGACTTATCGTATTGGTCTGTTTGTCTCATCAGGGCCTCTAACAGGCGCATGCCAGACTTTATCTGCTCTGTTCCTTGAGCTAAAATCCCAAAGGCTTTTAGATTGGCCTCGAGAGCGTTTTCATCTTCGGTTTCAAAATTTACTTTGAACTGTTCTACTCGTGAAAGGTTATTTTTCTTTTCCAGGGTTAACTGAAGTTCTGACCAAACGTTCTGATTTATGGATGGTTCTACATCAATCAATCCATGAGCTACCTTAAATTTATTCAGTGCTTTGACAACCTGTTCGTGGGTAGCGGCCGATTCAATAATCGAGGGATACAAACAATGAAGCCAATCAACCAATGTTGAACCTGCATACGACTCAATATCCAGTACCGAATCCTCCAGTTCTGGGGGTTGAATAGTCTGGCCATTTATAACTATCTGACGATACTCTGATGAATGTAAGTTGGTCCCTCCTGTCATGCTCACTAAAAGTTTTGTGAAGGTCTCACACCGCACTTATCAGATTTAACGGCATCAATTATCCAATAATCAATACAATTACAATAGACTACGCTATCAAAAAAATAAGAAGGCTTCTTGATGGAAACTGTCGGGATGACAATAGGAGCAGCATAGGGCTTTTCGACACTAGCCATGGAATAACTGGTTGTATGCTGCTATGGTAATGTACTAATTTTATTTAAATTTTACAATACCTGATGTTTGCTTTGTCGGCATCCAACCAATAACCCTATACCTTAGCTTATAGTATAAGATTAATACTTGATAAGCATTTGGCTAAACCAGTATCTTCCATAGTTTTATTTGAGTGAATTTACTTCTCCACTTGCAAGCCTTTTAATCTTGACCCGAGCAGTTCAAATTCCTTAAATGAAAAAAGACCTCTATTGCGGTTTTATCTTAAGTTATGAGTGGATTGTTCATACGTTCAAGCATGCACACCGCCCTCGTGATTTAAAAACTCGAATCGAATCAAAAACGTTTAAATAAGAAAGGGCTGCTCGATGAGCAACCCTTCTTATCTAGAGGTCCCGAGCGGATTCGAACCGCTGTACGAGCTTTTGCAGAGCTCTGCCTAGCCACTCGGCCACAGGACCATTTTTTGGAGACACAAAATTAGAATTAATTAAATCTCCTGCAAATAATTTAGCATTTCTATTCGCTAAAATATTGCCTTTTTATCAACGCAAGGCACAAAAAAAAGGTACACCGTGGTGTACCTTTTCTATAAATATATTTCTGATTAAGATTCAGCGCCTTCAGCAGCTTCACCTTTATCTTCTTCTTTCTTAGCAGCAGCCTTTTTAGGAGCAGCTTTCTTGGCAGCTGGCTTAGCGCTAGCTTCCATTTGCTCTTTCAATGCAGACAATGCAGCGATATCACCCATTGTAGATTTCTCAGAATCAGCGTTCACTTTATCTACACCTTTGCTCTTAGAAGCAGACTTCTTCTTAGGTGCTGGAGCCTTCTCCACTACCTCGTCAGAGTATGTCGCTACGTGAGACAAAGTGATCTTTTTATCATCCTTAGAGAAGTCAACCACTACGAAGTCAAGACTCTCACCTACTGCAGGCTTAGAACCGTCTTCCTTCTTCATGTTCTTAGTAGACGCGAATCCTTCAAGACCGTAAGGCAACTCAAGAATTGAACCTTTATCGATGATGTTAGTCACTGTACACTTGTGAGAAGTTCCTCTAGCGAACACAGTTTCGAAAGTATCCCAAGGATTTTCTTCCAATTGCTTATGACCTAGTGCCAATCTTCTGTTGTCCACGTCAAGCTCAAGTACTCTTACTTCTAGCTCTTCGTTTACGTTGATGAATTCAGAAGGGTGTTTCACTTTCTTAGTCCAAGACAAATCAGATACGTGAACCAAACCATCGATACCTTCTTCTAGTTCGATGAACAATCCGAAGTTTGTCAAGTTTC
Organism: Reichenbachiella sp.; assembly: GCF_965233835.1. GTDB lineage: Bacteria > Bacteroidota > Bacteroidia > Cytophagales > Cyclobacteriaceae > Reichenbachiella. The sequence goes on along the minus strand of NZ_OZ247585.1, from coordinate 2,231,652 downwards.
TCACGATTCCTTTGTGATCTGTGCCTACAGCGTATTTAGTCAATACATCCTGCTTAGTCCATGGATCTTCAGTCAATTGCTTGATGCCAAGAGACATTTTTCTTTCGTCTCTGTCAATCGTCAATACCACAGCTTCTAGCTCGTCACCAATGTTGATAAAGTCTTGAGGGTTTCTCAAGTGCTGAGACCATGACATTTCTGATACGTGGATCAAACCTTCTACGCCAGGCTGGATTTCTAAGAATGCACCGTAATCAGCTACATTCACAATCTTACCTTTCACTTTAGATCCAATCTCAACAGATTTGTCTAGTGAATCCCATGGGTGCTCTGACAACTGCTTCATACCCAAAGAAATTCTCTTCTTGTCGTCGTCGAAATCAAGAACAACAACATTTACCTTCTCATCCAGCTTCAATACTTCTTCTGGGTGATTTACTCTACCCCATGAGATATCGGTAATGTGAAGTAGACCATCTACACCTCCAAGATCGATGAATACACCGAAGTTGGTCATGTTTTTGATCACACCCTCTAGTACCTGACCTTTTTCAAGGTTCTCAAGGATTTGAGCTTTTTGTTTTTCGAGATCTTTCTCAATCAAGATTTTATGAGAAACAACCACGTTATCGTTAGTGTAGTTGATTTTCACAACTTTCACTTCCATTTTCTTATCTACAAATACATCGAAGTCTCTGATTGGCTTCACGTCGATTTGAGAACCTGGCAAGAACGCTTCGATTCCGAAGATATCTACGATCAAACCACCTTTGGTTCTTCTCTTCACCATACCGTCGATAACCAAATCTTCGTCGGCAGACTTTTGGATTTTTTCCCAAGCTCCAACAATCTTTGCTTTCTTTCTAGAAAGTACCAACTGACCGTTGTTGTCTTCTTGCTCTTCGATGTAAACTTCTACAGAATCACCTGGCTTAAGATCCGGTGTATCTCTGAATTCTGACGCAGATACCAATCCATCAGATTTGAATCCGATGTTTAAGATCACGTCTCTTGAAGTCATACTCACAACAGTTCCTTCTACTACCTGCTTTTCTTCGATAGTATTTAAGCTTTCGCCATAAAGTGCTTCAAGCTCTTCTTTCTCCTTCTTGTTGTATCCGTCTCCGAATCCTTTTGGCTGAACGTTGTCCCAGTCAAACTCTTCTTCCTCTTCTACAACTACAGCTTCTTTCTTAGGAGCTTTCTTTGTTGCTTTTTTCTCAGCCTTAGGTGCTTCTTCTTTCACCTCTTCAGCAGGCGCAGCAGCTGTTTCTTCTACTGCAGTTTCTTTAGCTGCTTCAGTTGACTGATTTTCTAATTCTTCTTTGTTTTCCATTATAATGTGAGCCCTGATTTACAGCGTCATTCCGGACTCGGAAAATGCGCCATTTTGTTTGTGTTTTTCCCGACTAACCGGGACCCATTCACTCGAATGGAGCGCAAAGATAGGTAATTAATTAGATAATAGAAAGACCTATGTACAGGCCTAGAAACAAAGCAATAAATTAAAAAAGGCCCTATCAACTAGGGCCTTCTACTTCTATTCACTCAACGTTTATATCAACTAAACAAATTACTTGATTAAAATCCTTTTAATCTCGCCATTATGCTGAATGAAATATACACCTGGATCGACCGATGGCAAATCAATTGTGACTTGATTTAGACCTTTATGCGTATTAAGCTCCTGGTACAGGATCAAGTTACCTGACGTATCAATCAACCGAATAGTGCTCTGCGCATCATCTTGTTCTCCCACAAATTGCACATTTACACGCTCTCTAGTAGCGTTCGGATATATATTGAAAGTTGACATTTCTCCATTTGGGTTTGAGCTATCTTCAGTAATACCGTAAAAAGATGTGACTCCTTGACACGGGCCTAAGTTTGTCCACCAGCCATAAGATGGAGGCCAATAGATGTAATCCGCTTGTGCTTCATACAAATTACCTTGATAAACTACTTGCTCACCAGTATGGTAGTACTTACCAGACTGGTAAGTCTCCACACCACTACATCCTCCACCGGTAGAACCCGTGGTTGTAAATTGATGTGTTGCCAGCGGCGAGGTTTGACCACTACTACACGTATAGCTTACTCTAATGGAATAAGAAGTATTAGCAGAAAGACCAGTATAAGGCTCTGAAGTCTCATTTATAGTGGCTGATTGATAGTTTGCATCTGCTGTCGCCTTATAATCAAGTGTATAACTTGATACTCCAGACACACCATTCCAAGATAACTGTGCTGAATTTTCAGTGATGGAAGTTGCTGTAAGCCCGGTAACCGCATCGCATCCAGTTCCTGTGTCTTCATCAGTAGTAAACGAGGTACTCGAATAAGGTGCGGTTTGACCATTGGAACAAGTGTATCTCACCCTCACGGTGTAGGTTGAATTAGGGGTTAATCCGGTTAAAGAAATTGAGGATGAGCTACTACTTGCTGCTGTATAGTTACTTGCTGATGCTAATTTATACTCAACGCTGTAGCTATTAATACCTGAAACTCCACTCCAGGAAACTACTGCTGAAGTTTGTCCTATGCTGCTTACGCTTAATCCCGTAAGTGCATCACAACTACCTCCACTCCCACAGTCACTGATTTTGGCCCAATAGCGAGTATCTGTTGGGGGATAGTAGTAAATAAAATAAAGCGCTTCGTAAATACTATTGTTGTAAACTACTTGATCACCTTGATAATAATAGGCACTACCTGTCCAGCTAGGTAATCCATCACAATCTCCGCCACCCGTGGTAGATGTAGTAAACGAAGATGATGCATAAGGCGCCGACTGTCCATTAGAACAAGTATAATTTACTCTTACGTCATAGTTTTGCCCAGCATTAAGACCACTCAGTGAAGTGGTAGATCCATTGGCCGTGATTGTAGTGTATGAAGAGCTAGTAGCCAATTTGTACCCTACGCTATAAGCCGAAACACCAGAAACAGCATTCCATGAAACAGTAGCACCGGATGTAGTAACTCCCGACACAGAAAGGCCTGCCACTGCACTGCAAGAACCTCCACTTTGGGTGGTGAATGTGGTACTTGCGTAATCAGCTGTAGTGCCATTAGAACAAGTGTATCTTACTCTCACATCATAAGCTGCATTTGCACTCAATCCGTTCAAAGTACGAGAATTTGAACTAGCTGATAAAGAAGTATAAGATGAACTCGTAGTAGGTTTATACTCTACAGTATAGCTAGAAATTCCTGAAACCGCATTCCACGAAACGGTAGCAGCAGAATTAGAAACACCGCTCACAGAAAGCCCTGTTAGAGGACTACATTCTTGCCCTGAACAATTACCACTAAAGGCACTGCCAACTCCCACAGCGTGCATGGCGTCTGTGGCTGCAGCTACTTCACAAGAATTGTTGCCGTAAAGGTCCCTTGCCGCATTGATCACAGCTGTACGTGCCGCACTATATCCAGAGGAAGAAGTCAAGTAGCTAGTTAAGGCACGGTAAGCTATTTGTGATGCTTTCTCAATTCCAATTGCATCTACTGAAAAGGATGCTCCGTTGTCATTAGAACCACTTCCTCCTTCTGACACTAGATAGAACCAGTAATTCATTACGCCACTATTGGTATGAACACCACCATTGTCACCACCAGTAGTGCTGGCCCAATAAGACCCTCGATAGGTATCAGGCTGACTGTGCTGGTTAGGATTACTCATAGATCGCTGAAAAGAAATGTACTCTCCCATGATCCACTTCTGCCCAACTCCAGCATAGTGCTCTGCATAACATCCAAAAATATCGGAAAAGGCTTCATTGAGCGCACCGGACTCACCCTGATAAACTAATCGCGCTGAGTTTCCAGTCACACCGTGGGTGATTTCGTGAGATACAACATCCAAAGAAGTGAAAGGGGTGCCGCTAGTAGAGTTACCAAAGTAAGCAAAGGATCCAAACCAGAAAGCATTATTGCTTGCTCCTTGTCCACTTCCATTCACAAACATGTCAATCTTACCACCGGCATTGTTGTAGCTATTTCTATTGAATTTTTCTTGAAATAGGTCGAACGTAACCTCTGCTCCCCAATACGCATCCATATAGTATCTGGCATTTCCTGAAAAGGAAAAATTGGATGAGGAACTGACAACTGTAGAGCCACTAGGTCTTGAACCATTTTGAGGCACCGTGGCTCCATTCATGTTGTAAAGTTCGATCCGTCGTGTGCCGCTCTGACGAGCATAATAGTTTCCACTGTGGTCTACCGTAATGGATTTGGCTCCATAATATCCTGTTTGAGCCGTGCCATTGGTGTTGGCCTGATGCATTCTCGAAACGGAAAAGATCACATCACCACTCGTGGCATCGATATACACATCCTGCTGAGCAAAAGGATCAACAGCAAATATGTCGAACTTATAGGCCAATTTTAGTGATGCAGCGCTTAGTTCGTTGTTTACATTCATATAAACCAACTCGCCTTTTGGCTTCTCAAAACTCACTTCTCCTGTCTCCTTGAGGCGCATGGTTGCACGGTCTTTAGCCTCATCGGTCTCCCATATGTAGGCTTTCGCTTTTACCTTGTTCAAGGCTTTTGACAACGCTGCTTCAGACTTTAATGCAGGCATTTGAACTCCCGGCAAAGTTTTGAACCATTCGCCATTAGTGGATACTACTTTTCCGTTTCTGACGTGCACCAACAGCATCGATTTTTCGATGGGTCGGCCATTCAGCGTTTGTTGCAACCTGTAGTGTGTGAAACCAAGATTGTCTTGTTCTACATTCAATATCTTCACTCCGTAGGCGACATCCGTAACAAAGTGTGATTGAACAAAAATTTCCGGTCCATCAAATGGGACGTTGGCATGGGCTGCATACGTAACTGTATGCGGAAATAGCCCGAGTGATTGATAACTAGTGACATCCTGAGCAAGCGCTTGCAAGCTCATTAAAACCACCAGGCAAATCGTAAAGATTCTTCTCATAATCATAAGGTTTAGGTTTTTAAATAGATTAAGTATTATTTCCAAATCTATGTTTACAGTCCCTGAACCGTTGTGTGAGATGTCCTAATAAGTAGGGCCATTTTGTTTAAGAAGGGGTTGTTTTGTTCAAAAGGGTACTAAACGTCCAATCAAACTTGTTGGCGAGCATAATCTGATGGTGCTACTCCATGGTAATTTTTGAAATACTTCCTAAAATTCTTTTGGGAATTATAGCCTACGTAATAGGCCACTTCTTTTACCCGAAAAGTTCCTGACTTTAACAACTTGGCTCCTTTGCGTACACGCATGATATGGATAAACTCCTTGGGTGAATAATTGGTTAGGTTAGATAGTTTAAGATAAAGAAGAGATCTACTCATTTTCAACTGATCAGCCAACATCCCCACATCAAAATCCGGATCTGTCATATGCTTCTCTACCACAGAAATGATTCGCTTCAACAAATCAGAATCTGGTGATTGCTTAACCAGGTCACCAAAACTGACTGCCTTATCCGAAAACATTTCTTTCAACTGTAAGCGTAAAGACAATAGGTTTTGAACCCGAGCATTCAACACCTCGGCATCGAATGGTTTGGTGATAAATGCATCAGCTCCCTGATTCAGTATTTTAATTCTTTGTTCATCTGATGCAAATGAAGTCAGAACTATTATAGGAATATGGCTCAAAAACTCATCGTTTCTAATGGCATGAATCAAAGCCATTCCACTCTTTCCTGGCATAGACAAATCAGTAATGATGATATCAGGAGTTAATGTTTTGGCCTGTTCAATTCCTTCGATACCATTTTTAGCAATATGATGTCTATAATTTTTAGCAAATATTTTCTTATAGATCTCAATGATTTCCAAATTATCCTCTACCGTCAAAATCACAGGCACTTTCTTTGACGATGTTTTAGGTATAATCGGTGGCTTCATCATGTACAATGCTGAGGGTGTCATTTCTGATTTAATCCTCTCAAGTTGCTCATCAGCATAATGAAAATGACCCATTGGCATTCTTACAACAAAAGTGGTACCCTTGGTTAATTCGCTTTCTACTGAGATATCACCGTAATGGAGGGTAACTATCTTTTTACACAAATACAATCCAATACCTGCACTATCAAACGTTTCGTCCTCCACTGGTGGAGCAGAATAATCACTAAAAAACAGTTTAGCCATGGCTTCTTCGGCAATACCACAGCCTGAGTCTGATACTTCTATTTTCACAAAGTCAACGTCTCCGTTCAGCTTCGCATGATCAAACTGCCCTTTATTCACTGAAAGTTTTATCTGAACGCCTCCACCAGAAGAAGTGAATTTGATGGCATTAGAAAGCAGATTGACTACAACCTTCTCAAATTGGTGTGGATTGAACCACAAGAATAATTTGGGTTTTTGACTCTCAAGTGAAAGGGTGATTTCGCGTCTTGAAGCCATTTCTTGAAACAAGTCCAGCCTATCCTTTACAAACGACACTACATCATATTCTCCTACTGTCAACTTGAGTTCTTTGTCTCCTACCCCTTTTAGATCAAGCATTTCGTTGGCCAAACGCTTTAATCTTTGAGCGTGGCTTTGTATTTTTTTCATGGCATCTCCTGATACCACCTGATTTTCCACCCCAGATATCTCATTGAGCAAAAGTGTCAACGGCGTGCGTAATTCATGGGAGATGTTGGAAATGAACTCGAACTTCAGATCATTCACTTCCTGTCGCTGCCTTAAATCTGCGTGTTCCAGCTCCCAGTGTTGAATTTCTCTCATTCGGTTGATTTTAATCTTTATTAGCACATATACCATCAACCCTAGAATCAAAATATAGATCAAATAAGCCCACCATCTGGCATACCACGGCCGAAGTACATCTATAGGGATTATGATAGAGGATATTGATTTACCTGCTCGAGAAGTAGCTTTGACCTTCAGTTCGTAAAAATCTGGTGAAAGCTGATAAAGCACCACATTGGGAGATTGCCCGGTTGTCTTTAACCACTGTTGACCATCCAAAGTGTACTCTATCTTCAAATCTTCATGCATATGATAAATGGGAAAACCTAACTCTAACTCGAGTAAATCACCCTTTCCTATTTGCACTTTATCAAAACTCAACCTCTCTTTCTCTTTAAATGAGGACAATTCTATCCTTTTCTGATTCAAATAGGCACCGGAAACGGTAAGTTGGCAATTATTCAAACAACTCGTATTATTCACTCCAGAGTGTCCTGGGTCGACCATGACAATTCCTTTGCTTGTACCAAAAAACAATTGACCTTTACTGTTTTTCGTAACACTACCTAAATTGTAATAGGGGCTACCAGTTCCCGTGGATATCGGGAAACTTTCGACCTTGTGATTCTTGATATCGTATGAATACAAACCATGGTTGGTTCCCATCCAAACCACATCATTACTTACACTTACAGCATTCAATTTAAAAGATCTATAAAACTCCTGACCTTCAAACTCAACCACTCTCCCATCCTTAGGGTCATACTTGAACAGTCCTCTAGTAGTCCCTATCCAGTCATACCTCTCTCCATGAGCAAGATGCTGTACGTACAATGATTTTTCGAGGGGGAAAATTTCATTGTAGTTCATCAATTCATTTCTTTGATAGATTGCATTTATCCAAGGTCCATTCATTATGATTGAGCTATCAGATAAAAATTCGCCAAAATAGATTGGTCTATTTTCTTTTAAATAAGGAATCTCATTGTGATTTCTATGACTCAGCACCTTTCCATCAGTGTTGATGATATTCATACCGGAAAGACTGGTCATAAATATATTTCCATCAACATCTTCAAATAAATCATGAATCATATTGGAAGAGATAGAAGAGGAGTCCGATGTATTTCTCCAATGTCTTCGAGGTGGCACTACCAACTTTCGATCTAGTTTTCGACTTACTTCATGTAAGTCAGAGTAGTTGACTACACCTTGACTAGTAGCTATCCATAATGAACCATCCTTAGCTAAATGAATTTCATTAATTGAATCTGTTGGAAGACCTAAGAGATTGTTTTTAGTATTAAATTGAGATATATCAACAAAGTCTGATTCATCAACTTTGACTTTCAATACTCCGTCTCCATTCGTTGCTACCCAAAGTTGATCATCGTCATCAGCTTTTACTGAATAAATGGAGCTATTCTTATCTACGTAGTCTTCCAAAGAAAATAACCTAATCACAGTTCCACTCAGTTGACCATGTTTAACTCCGTCGCCAAGCGTGCTTATCCATACAAAATTACCAAACACTTTGATTGAGGTAACTTGATTATCCAAAGGATTGAAATCTGGCAATGAGCTAAAACTGTAAGATGTTTTGGAGGATCCAAAACTATCCACTTCACCGCAAACTAAACCTTCTCCATATTGCGCTATTATGAGGTAATCATTATTCAAACTAGCAGATACAACTGGAGTAAATCCAGCATCCAATATTGACAACGTCTCAAATGGACTCATTTCACCAGACTCAGAATTTAACTCAAAAACTCCTTCATTGATATAGGTAAGTAATATTCTATTGCTATCAGTTTCGGCAATGGCAATACACTGTTTGAAAGCGTATGATTTTGATCCGGTATAGCCATTTACTAATGAAAAAGAACTCCAACTGCTTAGATTTTTAATATTACCATAGAGTACCCCGTGACCAGCTACAGAAATATACAGTTGATTTTTACTGTCCAGGAAAAATTCATTAACAATTGCTCCGCCTGTATCCAACAGATCAGTGAGAGGGTGATCTATAATGTTTATTGGTAAGCCATCAGAATCTAGGTCTATTTCATAAAACCCCAAATAATAAGAGACTAACACTTTGGTATCACTCAAAAAATAGATATCCTCTGTTGTTCTTGGCTCTCCTATCTTCACATCTAAAAACTTGTTTTGTACTAAGTCATAAATATGAATACCTGACCGAGTGGACATCCACATATGGTCTTTAGCCCGTTTCAGATAGTAAGTGGGTATATTGAACTTAACGGTATCTGCCTCGTCAAATAAATCTCTAGTTCTAAACCCGTCAAATACAGAAATACCATTTTCGGTTCCAATCCAGAGGAATCCCTCTAGGGTAGACTCCAAACTATAGGTATAATTTGACAGCAAGCCATTTGGCTCTTTAATTTCTTCCCATGAAAGATCCATTTGCGCTCGTACTACAGACGAACTCATCAGAAAAAGGCATATAAATATTTTAGGTACAATTTTGAGCTGCTGCATGGTTGAAAAAGCATTGAATATGCACGTAAAAATTAGATTTCAAGAGTCAGGTATTTGCCTTAAACTTAAAATCGTACAACTTTAAAAGATAATCAAAATCTCAAAAAACCTATCATTATTTCAACCAAAGAGACCAATTCAGAATTTTATTCTTCAATCTTACTATTATTTAGAGTAAAATGACTATTTACAAGTACATAACCTGAAATCAATACTGTTTGGACATATTTCAAAAAGTATGTTAAACTTGCATTAGACATTGACCACCGAAATGTCTCTTGACCATGTTTCCTATGAAAATAATCGAATGCCCTAGAGACGCCATGCAAGGATTGCATGAATTTGTACCCACTGAACTCAAGGTGAAGTACATTAATGAATTACTTAAAGTAGGATTCGATACGATTGATTTTGGAAGTTTTGTTTCGCCTAAGGCTATCCCTCAATTAAAAGACACTGCTGAAGTTTTAGCCCATTTAGATTTAGAACATTCCAAATCTAAACTGCTAGCGATTGTTGCAAATACCAGAGGAGCCCATGATGCCTGTGAACACAGTCAAATAGACTACTTAGGATTTCCACTTTCTTTATCTGAGACTTTTCAGCAGAGAAACACCAATAAAAGTATTGCGGAAGCTTTTGAACAACTTAATATTATTCAAGATCTCTGCCATGATCATAATAAGACCTTAGTTACCTATTTATCTATGGGTTTTGGGAATCCGTATGGAGACCCATATGAGATGCCCTATGTCTCAGAATTTATTTCCAAGTTGAAAGAAATGGATATAAAAATCGTTTCGCTTGCAGATACCATTGGCGTTTCAAACCCTAAAAACATTACCACATTGTTTAAGGGTATTACAGAAGAATTTGGAGGGATTGAATTTGGTGTTCACCTTCATTCTGACTTGGATACTGCTACTGAGAAAATTGATGCCGCATACAAGGCAGGTTGTCGCAGATTCGATGGAGCCATCAATGGCTTCGGAGGTTGCCCAATGGCTAAGGACAAATTAGTAGGTAACATTGCTACTGAAACTATACTCAATTACTTCGAGCAACACAGCATTGACATCGAGTACGATAAAAAAGTATTTCAGCATGCGCTAAATATGGCTCCTGAAGTGTTTTTGGGAAGATAAAAGGTACTAGACCCTGACATACCGCTTCCCAGGCAACGACTTAACTAATCCGTCAAATTCTAAAGTCAACAGGTGACTTACTGTTTCATTCACGTTGATTTGGGTTTTCCAACTCAATTCATCCAGATGTAACCCTGTTTTAAATTCTTCAAGCACAGACATGATTTTGCGCTCCGATTCTCCATAGCTACTTAAATCAATCATTTGCTTTACAGGCTTAGATTCACCCTTCTCCCACCCTAGCAAATATTCCAAATCTTTTAATCCAGTATAGATATTTGCCCTTTGCGAACGTATTAAAGCATTACAACCTTCTGAGTACTTATTATCAAGGTCACCAGGCACCGCAAACACCTCACGATTATAGGAATAAGCAATATTGGCTGTAATCAAAGCACCTCCCTTATTAGCTGCTTCCACCACAATAAGTGCCTCTGCCATTCCTGCAATAATCCTGTTTCTAGAAGGAAAGTTATGAGCTTCTGGTTTTGTGCCCGGTGGGTATTCACTGATCCAACCGCCGTCATTTTTCAACATTTCTTGTGCACTTTTTTCATGAATTGAAGGATAAATTTTATCCAACCCTCCAGCCAAAACAGCAACTGTTGGTAAATTATGCTTGAGTGCCGCGCGGTGTGCCGCTATATCAATACCATAAGCCAGTCCACTCACAACAACCGCCTCATGAGTCTTCAACTCCTCAACTATTTTCTCTGTGATTTGTTTACCATAATTCGTGGCATTTCGAGTTCCTACTACTCCAATTGTTTTTGAGTTTTTGAAACTTGTTTTTCCTTTGGTATAGATCAGGAGTGGCGCATCATTTACAGACTTCAACCTCTCTGGAAAATCGGCATGATAATAAGGAATTGCTGAAACTTGATATTTTTCGCAATTGGCCAATATACCTTCGGCTTCTTTAAGATAGCTGGACGAAGTCAAGGCCTTCAAAGTCTTCTCCCCAATACTAGGAATCTTGAGTAACGCTCCTTTCTTTTCTTTAAAAATAGCAGATGCTGACCCACAATAGCTGATCAATTGTTTAGCTAAAACATCACCTATACCTGGCGTTAGTTTCAACGCCAAGACATAGCAATTTTCGTTTTCATTCATAGAATGAAAAAATTAAGAATTCAACAAAATTTAGTCAATTAACTTCTCTGAATGCTGTCGCGTAGTTCGGCAAGAAACCCGCGAATACTTTTAAGCGATTGAATCATATCAATCTTCTCCATAGCTGCGTTGGCATCGTTTTTTATAAAATCTCTTGCCCCATGAAGGGTATACCCTTTCTCTTTTACAAGATGATAAATCATCTTTATTTTCTTGATATCTTCTGGAGTAAACTGTCTGTTACCTTTGCGGTTCTTCTTCGGATTGATTATATCAAATTCCGTTTCCCAAAAGCGAATGAGTGAAGTAGCTACACCTAAATCATCGGCCACTTCGCCAATGGTGTAATATCGTTTCGTTATTTCCTTTTCTTTGTAGGGCACGGTTCTAGCGGTTAAGATAGGTAATAAAACCTGAATCGTCAATCAATAAATTACTTTCGGGAAAATCTTTTTTGGTGAGCTCCCTGATCTTTGAAATCACTCGTTTTTTGGAGTCAATTTTCGGCCCTCCTGCTCCCGGTTGATAGATAGGAATCAGCTGACCTTGAAGAAACTTTCCTTCCGAATTAGTTTCTATTTTCACAATTGGTGCTATACCATTCACTCCTCTTAAATTAAACCTTCCATAGGTGCAAAAGTTTCCCATACTGTAGGTTATAAATCGTTCATTATACACCTCTATAGCTCGAGACACATGCGGCCCATGACCAAATATCACATCTGCACCATGATCAATCAGCATATGGGCAAACTCGTAAACGTTTCCTCTATTTTCTCCATAAAACATTTCGGTTTTTCGGGTTACATGCTCATGTTTGGAGCCTTCTGCTCCTGCATGAAATGATACAATGACCACATCTACCAGTGAATCCAACTGCTCCACCAGTTCAATGGCTCTCTTTTCATTATGAATGCTTACGGTCCCTATGTTTGGAGAAAAAGCCACCATCCCATAGCGCATCCCATCAATCATGAAAATAGTTGTTGGCGCAGTCAACAAACCAGCATAATTAATCCCAAGAGAGTCTAAAGATTTCATTGTATTCTCACGTCCAGGCTGACCAAAATCACCAGCATGATTATTAGCCAAACTCACCACATCAAAACCTGCATCTAAGAGGTTGGTCAAGTAAGATTCAGGCGATCTAAACAAATAGCACACCTTAGGGTTTCTGCATTTTTTTTGGTCGCCACCATCATTCAAAATCACTCCCTCTAGATTACCAAATGTTACATCAGCCTGACTCAACGTATCCGAAACTTCAACCCATAAGTCTCTCCCGTCATTTCCCGGCAAATAACTTTCTGAAGGAAAATTGGTTCCCATCATAATATCTCCTACTCCTATAAGAGTGAGCGTATCTTTAATAACTCGAGTAATTGCTATCTCTACTTCTTCATCCAAGGAATAAAGAGTATCTAAATCCGCTGTCACCCAATATTCAGGTTCAAGAAGCACAGAGTCCACAGCCTGCACGTCAGCATCCACCGGAAGTGATGGCACTACCTTTTGTGATTTACATGCTACGATTAGTAGTGCAAATGAAAAAATGTAGAACAGATTTCTAAGCATCATTCAAAATTAGAATTGACACTTGACTTCGTCCTCATAAGAGAGTCAGAAGTTTTCCACATTACATGCACAGACACAAAAAAACCTGACTAATTGGTCAGGTTTTGAAGTTCTTGCTTCCAATGATTAATAAGATCCTAGTGCTTGGTTTTCTATTGAGGCTAATCTCAATATTTCTTCGTATTCAGAGGAATTCAAATCCTGGTAAAAATAATGAACAGGATTAATTCTCTTATTGTCTTTATGTACTTCGTAATGCAAGTGCGGTGCGGTGGACTTTCCAGAGTTGCCCACATAACCTATACACTCTCCTCTTTTTACTTTTTGCCCTTTTTTTACATTGTACATTTCCATGTGAGCATATTTGGTTACATATCCGTAGCCGTGATCTATTTCTACCTGACGCCCGTAGCCACCTAAACTTGAACGAACCATTTTTACAGTACCATCTCCAGTTGCATATATTGGGGTTCCTTTAGGCGCACTAAAATCAACTCCATGGTGCATTTTCTTTGTCTTTAATATAGGGTCAATACGCACTCCGTATCCCGAAGACAATCTTTTCAATTCTTTATTCGAAACGGGTTGAATGGCAGGCATAGCTGCAAAGAATTTTTCTTTATTAGCGGCCATATCCAAGAGTTCATCATAAGATTTGGTTTGGATATACATCTGTTTCTTCAGCTTATCCAAGGTTTGATGAATATCAATTATCAAACCCTCTCTTTCTAAGTTCTTATTGGTAATCTCTCTATATCGATTGGTTCCCCCTACCCCTGCATCTCGGATAGAGGCAGGAATCGGCTCAGCTTCAAAAATCACTCTATAGACATTATCATCTCGTTCTTGAAGCGAAGACAGCATATCAGAAGCTTCCGTCATTTCGCCTTGAAGTAACTCATAATAGTACTTCAATTCTTCATTTTCCTTTTCCAACCTCGCCTCTACTGGAGATTGAAAATAAAGATTATAGGTATAGAAAATTCCTACAGCCAAAATCAAAGAAAAAGAAAGAAACCCTAGTGAGTTGAGAACAATATCCCAAGTAGAAACTTTAACACGTTCGTACTTACAAGATTCGGTATCGTAATAGTATTTTATTCTAGCCATATTAAATCAGAATATCCTAACTTTGTGCTTCGTTTTTCGGGTGGTTGCTAATATTTCTATTTTTACGGCTTGTTAGCATTACAATTCTGCTCGCAATTTAATACAATTTTTTAAATAACAAATAAATTCAATTTTAAACGATTGAATATCAATAGATTAGATGGAATCGAAAGAAATAAGAAAACGGTTTTTAGAGTTCTTTAAGAAAAAACAGCACGAAATAGTGGCGTCAGCCCCTATGGTGGTACAAAATGACCCTACGTTGATGTTTACTAATGCTGGCATGAACCAGTTCAAAGACTTCTTTCTAGGAAACTCTGAACCTTCCTCTAATCGAATAACGGACACGCAAAAATGCCTCAGAGTCTCAGGAAAGCACAATGATCTGGAAGAGGTGGGTATGGATACCTACCACCACACAATGTTTGAAATGTTGGGAAACTGGTCATTTGGGGACTACTTCAAAAAAGAAGCCATTGCCTGGGCATGGGAGTTGCTCACTAAAGAATTTAACCTTCCTGAGGACAGAATGTATGCTTCTGTCTTTGGAGGAGATGAAGCTGACGGACTAGCCTTGGATCAAGAAGCTTATGATTACTGGAAGGCCATTATTCCAGAAGATCGCATCATCAATGGGTCTAAAAAAGACAACTTTTGGGAAATGGGGGATACAGGACCGTGCGGACCCTGTTCTGAGATTCATATCGACTTGCGATCCGATGAAGAGGTGGCTAAAGTTCCCGGTAAAGACTTGGTCAATATGGATCATCCACAAGTGGTGGAAGTTTGGAACTTAGTTTTCATGCAATTCAACCGTCTGGCTGATGGGTCTTTAAAATCACTACCTGCACAGCATGTAGATACCGGTATGGGCTTCGAACGACTAGCCATGGCCATCCAAGGCAAAAAGTCCAACTATGACACCGACGTGTTTACTCCTTTGATCAACTTCATTGCTGATCAGGCGCAGGTGAAATATGGAAATGATGAGAAAACAGATATAGCACTTCGTGTAATCTCTGACCATGTTAGAGCCATCTCATTTGCTATTGCTGATGGACAATTACCGTCTAACAACAAAGCCGGTTATGTCATTCGTCGAATATTGAGAAGAGCAGTACGCTATGGTTATACTTTCTTGAACTTTAAAGAGCCATTCATCCATTCATTGGTTCCTTTATTGGCAGAGCAATTTGATGGTGTATTCCCTGAGCTGATCGCTCAGAAAGATTTCATTGGCAAAGTGATCAAAGAAGAAGAATCTTCCTTCTTGAGAACCTTAGACAAAGGGCTTTCTAAATTGGATGTGATCACCAATGAGGTAAAAAATGGTAGTAAAATCATTGATGGAAAAACTGTCTTTGAATTGTATGACACCTATGGTTTCCCATTTGACTTGACTTCGCTTATCGCTCGTGAAAACGGCCTAAGTGTAGACGAAGAAGGCTTTAATAAAGAGATGGCGGTTCAGAAAAACCGATCCAAGAAGGATGCTGAAACTTCAGCTGGTGACTGGGTAGAACTAAAGCCCATAGAAGAGGTTCAATTTTTGGGCTATGAGTCATTGACTTCCAAGGCGAACATTGTAAAATATCAGGAAGTAGAAGAAAAAGGAAAAAAACTTTTCAAGATAGTTTTAGACCAGACCCCTTTCTATGCTGAGAGCGGCGGACAAGTAGGCGACACAGGATATATCGCTGATGGTGACAAGAAAATAAGCATAGTCAACACCAAAAAAGAAAACAACCTTATCGTTCACTTCTCAACCGAACTACCACAGAACTTGGAGGCTGAGTTCGATGCGGTTGTAAATAGTAAGAAAAGAAAACTTACGGAAAATAATCACTCTGGCACTCACCTACTCCATGCTGCCTTGCGCCAAGTATTGGGTACACATGTGCAGCAAAAAGGTTCTTTAGTAAATGAAAAAGTTCTACGATTCGACTTTTCACACTTCTCCAAGATGACAGATGAAGAAATCGCTCAAGTCGAGAAAATAGTGAACCAAAAGATTCGTGAAAACATTCCGCTTGACGAAAAAAGAAATGTACCGATTGGCCAAGCCCAAGAAATGGGTGCTATGGCGCTTTTTGGTGAAAAGTATGGCGACTTTGTACGTGTCATCACCTTCGACAAGGACTACTCAGTAGAACTTTGTGGGGGTACACATGTGCCTGCTACAGGCACCATTGGTTTACTCAAAATCGTATCTGAGGGGTCAGTAGCTGCTGGCGTACGTAGAATAGAAGCTATTACTGCGGACAAAGCAGAAGAATATTACAACAAACAAAATGAGTTGGTAGCTCAAGTCAACGAGCTGCTGAATAATCCAAAAGACACATTAAAAGCCATTGAGGCCTTGGTTAAGGAAAAGCAGGAGCTTTCTAAGACCATTGAGTCAATCAACGCTGAAAAAGCGGGCGCTCAAAAAGGGGTACTTCAAAATGCCATTCAGTCTGTCAATGGATATAATGTTTTGATCTCAGAAGCACAATTACCGGATGCCGAGGGGTTGAAAAAGCTGTCCTTCGAGCTCAAAAACGAAGTAGATAACCTGATAATGATAGTGGCAGCGGATATCGCTGGCAAACCACAAATTTCAATTATGATTTCTGAAGAGCTGGTAAAATCACTCGATCTTCATGCTGGCAACTTGATTAAGGAACTGGCAAAGGAAATCAAAGGCGGCGGCGGTGGTCAACCGTTTTATGCAACTGCTGGTGGCAAAGACATCAGTGGTTTGCCGAACGTAGTGACTAAGGCCAAAGCACTAATCGATGAAAAAACGAATCATTAAATAGGTTTTGAAAAACATATTAGAAAAATACGATCTGGTTGTAGGACTGGAGATTCATGTGCAGTTGAACACGGAAAGCAAGCTGTTTGCATCGGACAAGAACAGTTTTGGCGATGCTCCCAATAGCAATGTGAGTCCTATCACGTTGGCTCACCCGGGCACTTTGCCCAAACCAAACAAATCCGTCATTAGCCATGCCATCAAAATGGGTTTGGCGATCAACTGTGACATTGCTGCATACACCACCTTCGATCGTAAAAATTATTTCTACCCAGATTTACCGAAAGGCTATCAAACCACGCAGGATCAACACCCGATCTGTAGAGGTGGGTATATTGATGTAAAAAGTGGTAACAGCATCAAACGTGTCAATTTCAATAGAATTCATATAGAAGAAGACGCAGGTAAATCTTCTCATGACGCTGAGCATGAAGGGTCTTTGCTTGATTACAATAGAGCAGGTACGCCTCTGATCGAAATGGTAACTGAGCCAGTCATCAACTCAGCTGAAGAGGCTGGGAATCTCCTGACCGAGATCCGTAAGATTGTCCGATACATCAACGTCGGTGACGGCAATATGGAGCAAGGTTCCTTACGATGTGATGCCAATATTTCCCTCAAACCCAAAGGGTCAGAACAACTGGGCAAAAGAGTGGAGATCAAAAACATGAACTCCATTCGAAATGTGCAGCGTGCTATCAATCATGAGATAGAAAGACAATCAGCGTTGTTGGATGCCGGTCAAACTGTACTTCAGGAAACTCGTGGTTTTAACGATGAAACGGGTGAAACCACCGGTCAAAGGACCAAAGAAGAAGCTAATGACTACCGCTACTTCCCATGCCCTGACTTACTACCTATACAGGTAAGTGAGGAGTGGATTTCTCACGTAAAGTCCACCCTACCCAAGCTACCCCATGAGGTATTATCCGACTTGCAAGAGAACTTTGAACTGAGCCTCTATGATGCTGAGATCATTGCGGATCAAAAGGAGTTGTCAGATTATTTTTATGCCACGGCTAAAGTTACGAAGCGCTACAAGCGTATCGCCAATTGGATGATTGGGCCGATTAAGAGTGCGCTAAATGAGGCTAACATCGAAATCGTAGAATTTCCCATTCAACCAAGTTTGCTTGCAGAATTGATTGAATTGGTGGCCGCCGATAAACTCAATTTTTCAATGGCCTCTACCCGATTGTTGCCGGCATTGATTCAATCTCCAAATCAAACGGCATTAGAAACAGCTCAAAAGCTAGAGCTGCTGCAAAGCGATGATCAAGACGAACTCATACGAACCATTGAGGAAGTAATAGCAAGTATGCCAGACAAAGCAGTAGCCTACAAAAAAGGTAAAAAAGGATTGTTAGGTTTGTTTGTAGGGGAAGTGATGAAAAAGTCACAGGGTAAAGCCAATCCTAAAGAAGCGAACAAATTGATTGCTGAACTTTTAGAAAAATAAACAACAAAAGAACTATTTCGTTGACACCAATTGTTGAGAACATTAAAATAAGATGATGAGAAAAAATTTAGGTTTTGTATTTGTGTTGGTTCTTTTAATGGCCGCATGCACTGAAAAGGAAGGTGTGACCATTTCTGGAACTTATGAAAATCCGTTGGAAGATCAATTAGTTAAAATTGAATTGATCATGAACAATGAATTGACAGTAGTTGATTCATTTCAGTTAGATCCTAGCGGAGCTTACAATCGAACAATTAAGGTCTCTGAGCCCGGCTTCTACCGATTCAACTTCTACAATAGGCATGTGACGAATATGATTCTTGACCAAACTAATATTCAATTAGTGAAAGATGAAAATGACCCAAGAGGGGGGTACAAGGTGACTGGTTCTAAAGACATGGACTACATCTATCAGCTGACTGCATTGAAACAAGACTTTGAAAAGCAATCTCAGTCACTGAATGGAGAATTCATGAATGCAAGAAATAGCGGTGACATGCAACTGCTAGAAGATATCAGAAGCAGGTTCTTGAAAATGAAAGCGACTAACGATAGTAAAATCAAATCAGCAATTTACCAGATGGATGGCTCTATCGCTGGGATTCTGTCTACATCATTTTTGGATGAAGAAAGCGAATTTGCCTTTCTTGATAGTTTAGCTCAGAAATATAAAAATGAATTACCCAATTCCAGCTACACCCAAGAATTGGTAGAGAAAGTCGAAGCTTATAGGAAATTGGCCATTGGATCTCCTGCCCCGGAGTTATCTCTTCCAAATCCTGAAGGAGAGATTGTCTCTCTAAGCTCCTTCAAAGGCAAATATGTTATGATTGATTTTTGGGCAGCCTGGTGCAGACCTTGCAGAATGGAGAACCCTAATGTGGTCAAAGTATACGACGCTTATCATGAAAAAGGATTTGAAGTTTTGGGAGTGTCTTTGGACCGTACTAAAGAAGCCTGGGTAAAGGCCATCCAAGAAGATCAGCTTACTTGGACTCAAGTGTCGGATTTAAAGTATTTCGAGTCGGAAGCAGCACAACTGTATCAAATCAATTCTATTCCTGCAACCTACTTGATTGGCCCTGACGGAACTATAGTAGCTAAAAATCTCAGAGGGGCCGAGCTCGAAGCAAAGTTGAAGGAAATTTTCGGATAGGGTTTATTTAAAAACCTGCTGCAGCACATTCCATAGCTTTTTTCGCAAATCCGTAGATGCTGATATATTGTTCAACGCATCTGCTACAATAAGCCGTCCATCCCCCAGCTTCGTAGATACGTACTGCTGAGTACTAGCCGCTACAGGCAATTGATGGTTCGGTGTAAATGCAATTACATAGTCGTAACCCGTTGGCTTCGGTGTAGTCGCTGCGACATTCTGAAAGTCAACTTTTTCTGTCGATTGGCCAATGGCGCCAAGGATTTTCCCCAAATACTCTAGGTCACCCGTCGGCAAACCCTTAGCTGTGGGGTTATCAAATATCACCAAAATTTCATTGGTAGGCTTTTGAGGGGATGATAGAGTAACCTTTGGCTCAGATACTATTGTAGGAGAAGGCTCCGAATTAGCAACTGTCTCCTTTTCAGGTTCTATTGTCACTTCAGCTTCCGGCAAGTTATCTATCAAATAGATATCCTCATTTATCAGGAATTTCAAAAACTCATTTGACTCACTCATCGATGAAAATGGATTTAAGTTCTGTAGCTTCTTCTGGTTTCATTTTCTTAGCTAAAACCAAGCGCAGTTGTCGACGACGTAACGCGCCAGCGTACATTTCTTTTTCTTCTTCTGTCTCAGGTACTACTTCTGGTACATCAATTGGGCTCCCTCCCTGATCTACTGCCACAAAAGTGTAAAAAGCCTGATTGCTGCTCACCTTTTTTCCTCCCGGAATATCTTCGGCAGACACATCTATGAAAACCTCCATAGAAGAATTAAACGATCGGGTAACTTTAGCATTTAAGGTTATCACATTCCCTAGTCTGATTGGAGCAGAAAATGAAACGTTATCTACAGAAGCAGTTACCACAATACGGTTTGAATGTTTCTGAGCCGCAATCGCCGCTGCAATATCCATCCAATGTAAGAGTCTACCTCCCATCAAATTATTTAATGTGTTGGTATCGTTAGGCAATACCAATTCCGTCATTATGGCAACTGACTCTGATGGAGTCTTTTGTTTTTTTCTACGCATCGCTATTATTTTCTCCAGCCATCATCTCCCAATAAAGGTACGAAGCTAAAATTGCTATATTCTTCTTTTGAAATCCTACCGTCCGATTGTTTGGTCAAACGCAACATTCTTTGGGTATTTCTATCTCCAACAGGAATAATCAAATGCCCTCCAGGCTTCAACTGATCTACTAGTGCTTGAGGTACCGTAGGCGCTCCGGCCGTCACTATGATCCCGTCGTAAGGTGCAAATTTATCACATCCTAACGAACCATCGCCTATAATAAACTTAGGGGTGTATCCCATAAACTTCAGCATCTTCTGAGCTAGCACAGAAAGCTTTTCTTTATACTCTATGGTCACTAAATCGACCCCATTTTCCACAAGCACACAAGCTTGATAGCCCGAACCAGTTCCGATTTCCAGAATCTTTTTTCCTGGAGAGACATCCAATAAATCTGTTTGAAAAGCTACAGTATAAGGTTGAGAGATGGTCTGCCCCTCCGCTATAGGAAAAGCTTTATCCTGATAGGCGTGTTCAACGAATATATCATCAAAAAACCAGTGTCTTGGAATCTTACCAATAGCATCAAGTACTCTTTCATTCGTTATTCCTTTCTCTCGCAGTTTTCTTACGAGAGATTTTCGCATCCCTTTATGTTTGTAGCTATCCTTTAATTCCATGAGTGATCAAAAATAGGAGATAAATTAATTATTGATCATTCCATCACCCGTATATTTTAGCTAATCTTACATTAAATTCTTTCACGATCATTATTACTCATGTTTACAGGAATTATAGAAACCATTGGCGTTATTCAGTCTATTGACAAGTCAGGAACAAATGTTGACTTTACTATTCAGAGTAAAATCAGTCACGAACTAAAAGTAGATCAAAGTGTAGCGCATAATGGTGTATGTTTAACGGTAACAGAATTGGCAGAGCATTGGCATAAGGTTACGGCCGTTGAAGAAACGCTTCTCAAAACCAATTTGGGTGATTTAAAAGTGGGTGATATTGTAAATCTGGAACGGTGCACGGTCGCCAATGGTCGTTTTGATGGACATATCGTGCAGGGTCATGTTGACCAAATAGGAAAATGTACAGGAAAAGAAGAAAGAGACGGAAGCTGGCTATTTGACTTCGAGTATGATCATTCTTTAGGGAACGTAACGGTTGAAAAGGGCTCTATTTGCATCAATGGCATTAGTCTGACCTGTTTCAATTCTCAAGACGGTCAGTTTTCGGTCACTATCATCCCTTATACCATGGAACACACGAGTTTCAAAACGCTTCAGGTCGGTGAGGTTGTCAACCTCGAATTTGATATTATTGGTAAATATGTTTCTAAACTTTTAAATAAAAAGTAAATTAACAAAACGAACAATTTAATCTTACTTAAACTATGGCGCTGAATTGCATGGTGGTGGATGATGATGAGCTGGCTAGGCTGATGATCCGAAAATATGTTGAGAAGACTGATTTTCTTGAAATGACACATGAAATGTCTAATGGAATTGAAGCTTCGAACATCCTTCTTCAAAAAGATAACCCTGACGTAGATATAATATTCCTTGACATAGAAATGCCTGAAATGTCAGGTATTGAATTGATGGAATCATTGACAGCAGACTATCAGGTAATAATGATCACTTCTGCAGAAAAGTATGCCGTTCGGGCTTTTGAAAAGAATGTTACAGACTACTTAGTCAAACCCTTTAGCTATGGCAGATTCTTAAAAGCGGCAGTCAAGGCCAATGAAACACTAGAAAACCTTCGTAAGAAGGCGGAAAGCTTTCATGAGCTATACGTCAAGTCAGACTCTCGAATTTATAAAATCATACTAGACAACATCCTTTTTATTGAAGCGATGGCTGATTACGTCATATTCAATACTGTAAAAGGCAAACATATCGTTCACCATACAATGAAAGGAATCGAAAAAAAGCTTCCAGCAAGTACTTTTGGCAGAGTGCATCGATCTTATATTATCAACTATGACAAGATCGAATACTTTGAAGATATGAATGTAGTTATCAATGAAAAGTATATTCCTGTAGGAGTATCTTATAGAGAAAAGGTATTTGAACGATTGAATATGCTATAGGACTGAAACCGTTTATCGGACCTAAATAAGCGTTACAAATTTTAGAAAAAAAAAAAAAAAATAGCTCGGGGCATGTGCCTCGAGCTATTTTTTTGTTTCTGCTTTGATCCCCTATCAATGGGTGATCATCAATTTCTTGAAGTCAAACTCCTTCTTCTCACCTTGGATGGACATGTAATACAATCCACTTGGGAACCTATCTGTTTGAAGGCTGAATCCTTCCTTGCCAGCATGAATTTCTCCTTGACCAAATACGCGTCCCGTTTGATCAAAAATTCTCCATTGCATATCCTCTTGAATCACCTGATCAAAGATGATAAACACTTCGTGATCTGTTGGGTTTGGATACATATTGAAATCTTTAACCTCTGTGAGATCAGCAACGTCAGTAATTGTCCCGCCTGCCTTCGTGGCTACCACACTAGTGTTTTTCTGAACCTTAACAGATTGATAGATTTCTCTTGTAGTACTATTCTGAATAAACACAATAGCCGTCAAGTTAGAATCATCTGCAATATTAGCTAGATTCCAAGCTACTGACATTTCAGTATTATCTCCAAATGGTAGTGATTCACCAGCTGTTAGTTCTTCGGTCAGTTTGACATACTCTCCCGAACCAGAAGGCAGCAACTTCCGCATCACGTGCCCAAATCCATCAATTCCACCAACAGTTTGCACCACAGTATCTTCCAAGATTACCACATAGGCACGCAATTCTGTACCTATGGCATAGTCCTGATTGGCCACAAACTCTACTGAACCTTTCACTTCATGAGAACCAGCCGTAGGATCTGGCGTAATAATAATTTCAAATCCAGGGTCTTTCAACGAGCTCAAACTCAAGTCTGTTTCTGACCAAGTTAGGTCACCAGATTTTGCCGAAGAACTATTTCCTCCAAGCTGCCCATCCAAAATAGATGTCACTTGATCCACATTGTAGTATATTGATCTCGCGCTTGGTCCTGTAGGATTCACCAAGTTAAAAGGGTCATCAAAACCGAAATCAGAATGATAAGCTAAAATTACTTCATCTCTATTGGTCTCAGAAGCTGGAGGTATGATATCATCTATAGCAGACTTCAATGCCACTGTTGCATCATTTACTTCTTCGCCTCCCTCATCGTCCGATGCACTCACAAATTGCTCAATCATAACATTTTTCGTTCTTTCCTGAATGGTGAAATCATCAAGCGCAAACCCAAAGTAATTGTCGTTGTCATCAAGGTTTGTAGCTGCAATGGCAAACCTAAATCTCACATTTGTCAAACGCTCCTCAATTTCTGCGTCAGTGAGTCCTAACTCCGTTTCAAGATAAACTCTTATCTCATCTAGACTATGTCTTGCGCTCAACCATTCAACAGTTTTGCCACTATCAACACCTCCGGCCCATCCTACAGCTGTCAACGAACCAAATTTCGATGTTTGCTGACCTGGATCTGCTTGTACGTTATCAAAATCAAACCAATCTAAACCAGTACTTATATCCGTATCCGTTTCGTAGCTTCCTAATGGTGTCCATGTGACACCCCCATCGGTAGAATGCTGCAACACCGCACCTTCATTACCTGCACCGAAATTATGAATCATTGTTGCTTTCACCATTGGCCTTGACATACCACTGATATCAAACGATGGACTGTAAATCCAAGAGTCTTCACTAACTTGATAGTTATAAGTATCAGTAGCTCCAGTTGCATCCAGTGCCGCAGTATGCCAAGCATAACCATCCGACCCTTCAAATTGCGGATAGAGGTCACTTGTAATCAAGTTATTGGCTGAACCATTATTCAGATCACCATGAGTCCAGCTATAAGGTCTAATGCTCTCTGTACTATCAGCAATAAGCAAGGCATCATCCCTTAAATTTTCAGGGAACCACCCACTAGTTATTAGATCAAACGATTCAACTCCATCCCCCTCAGGTCCAAAGGTCTGATGATACGTTCCACCATAATCTCCAACCACATCAATACTAGGTACAATGTTGACAGGCTTGGCTAAGGCAGTATAACAATCATTACTTGTTCTAAAGGCAATGGTTACAATGTACTCACGAGCCTCTGAGAATGGGTTCAAGTTCGGGTCACTACTAGTAGGGTCGATGGTATATTCAAACACATCATTCGCCTCGCCAGGTAGATCTACCGTTGGTATAGGAACTGTATAAGCTGCCGTCTGACTAATAGTATCATTGGCCGTAACCAAATCATTTACTAATTCATCAAATGTCACATATCTATCCCAGAACAAATAGATATCTTCAATTTTCTCTGATTCCAAGCGGGTCTCTCGCATATAAAATTTGGTAGACTCCCCAAGTGCTACATCTTCCCATCTAAATGCTGGATTAGGAGAAATTTCAATATCCACAGATTTAGTCGCAAAAACGTTGTTAGGATCCTGAAAATTATTCAGACATTGCATGGCATCATCTGTGTAAACTCTCAACCTTGCTGCAAAAGTCTCCCCTTCTGCATCCGTATCAGCAATCAAAAAAGTCTCCGAAATACCTGTCCGACCGAAATCACGTACGTCTCCATCTCCGTCTGCTGCCACACTGTATAAACCACCAGTAATACCATCCCAGGTTGCATCGTGCGTCATCGTACCGTTAGTACCAAACGGGTTGTACGGATCAATTCCAGTAGGCGGATATGGCTCCGCCTCGTTTAACGTTCCATCAGCATTTGTTCTATAGTATTCCCAAGTGAGTATCAAATCATCATTAGCAATGACATAAGGTAAGTCTCGTCCATCAGTACCTCCTGTAGCATCAAATATAGTTTCTGGTACAAATTCAACCGCAGGGTTTTCACACCCTCCAGAAAGTTTTTCAAAAGTCACCTCTGGTAGTGCCTGAACTTCAAATGGTTGCATAACACTGTTCGAACATCCTTTAGGATCAGATCCACTAAACATCAAATCGAAAGTACGATAGGATACCACTTCTATGGTATCACCCAATGCAGATAAGGAAAAGGTTGCACTATTGGCTGAAGTAACCAAAGGAACATTAGTATTACTCTCTGTGTCTATCGAGAATAAACCAGAACCTCCAATGAAATTACTACCAAACTCACCATCTAGCCTAACTATATCCTCTTCGACTCCTGCGATATAGTCAGCAAGATTATGATCTGCCTCACACATTCTCACAGGTGTTCCATCAGTTAGTGGTACCGCATCAAATGTAAGCCCCGCATCATTGACAATGGTCATATACGGAAGAGGATTTATTGTCATGGTTTCCACTGAGATATTGACGCAGTTATTGTCATCTGTATAAGTATAACTTATATCAAAAGATTCATCCAAGCCGTTGTCTACTTCTCCTCGACCAATAGTCCCACTACTATAAGAGTCACTCAAATTAAGTGTTACATCTGTTGGGTCATCGTCGTATAAATCCCCTGTTGAATTAATAGACCAAACCGCAGACTGGAAAGCTCCATCAGCTGTAACATCTGCATAGAAAATTTGATCGTCATTTGAATCTTCACTATAACAAAATTCTTGATCCGATAAAGAAGAAGGCACTCCTATTGGTGTTCCAACAGTTCCTCCGTTCCAAATATTAATAACCGGAAGCGGGTTAAAATCAAAAGCTACCGTGGTATAACCCACACCATCACCACCTCGCGTACTGCTCAAGCAGCCCAAAGTATCAGATTGTACGAAAAATTCTATTAGGGTATTTGTGCTCTCAATTACACTAGCAGGATAGCTAGAATGTAAGGCCGGGTTGATACTTTCATCATCTGCTACAAGAATCTCAACTCCACTGGCTAAAGTTGATGATGTATACCATCTATATTTCAATGTATTATTAGGGCTTTGCACATCCAGAGTGGTCACTGCATCCTGAGTAGAACAGTAGTCATGATCATTCACTCCGTTACCGGCGCTACCGATAATAGTCGGAATGGTAGGTAATGTTCTTATCTCTAATTCGAATGTAGACTCAGGACTAGTACATCCCGCAAAGCCAGGTTCTATTTCTAAATCAGTGGTTTGTGTGACTCTCATAATGTGTGTACCATCAAAAGCGTCAATTCCACCTTGCACACTCAAGGGTGTATTAACACCATCATCATCACTTCCATCTGGCGTAAACAGAGTAGAGAACGTTGCGTCATCCTCAAATCTCAATGTTGGAGTATTATCGAACCAACTAATCAAGGCGCCCGACTCAGTTCCAGTGGCAGCAAAGGTCGGAATTGCATCCTGATCACAAATACTAGCATCTGCAACTACCGGAGCAGAATACTGAGGCAATTTGTGCACATTGACGATAGACTGAGAACTAGTACATCCTGCAAACGCGCTCACTCCATCTAATCCTGTACCACTTACCCCAGTCAATTGATTTTGAGAGACATAAAAAACAGAATCGCCAGGAGTGGCTATGTCCATTTCTAAATTAGCTTCCGTTGCGGTGGCTCCTACATGAATAACAGTTTCACCCAATAAATCCTTATTATCATCCGTATACCATGTAAAAACAGCTCCACCCTCACCAGTGACAGTCTGATTTGTCATAACGGCACCTCCTGCCTCACAATAATACACATCAGAATCTGTAATACCTGGTGCGGCTGGGATGTCCAATACATTGATTGTCAGAAGAGACATACTAGCCAATTCCGTTTCACATGCTCCACTATTATTTTCTTGAGAAATCAAAAAATACAGAGGAGAGCCCCCTTGGGTAGCAGTTGTAATTGCCAAGTCCACGCCAGAAGCCGTTGCACCCGTAAACCTCGGTGTCGCACTAGCCAATGAACTACCATCATTCGAAGGATACCAATTATATACTGTCGACCCATCAGCAAAAGCTGTCGTTTTCATAGTAAACATTATGTTATCCAAATCACCTTCACACACATCAATTTGTAAACTCGTTGGATCACCCGCAACGTCAAAAATTGGTGTAGGCGGATCTGGATAAACTGTAATAGTTATTTCTGTAAAGGCACTTTCACATCCCTCATACGAGGTGAAATCATTGTAATCAGTATACTGTCTGACATAATAATGGTACACGAGTGCCGTATTGTTAGTACTACCGTTCACATTTGAAAAGTCTGACGCATCCATCCCATCATTGGTCAATTCTGCTTGTGTGGCAAATCGACCATTAAATGCTGCAATGGTGAGTTGAGCTCCCAAATCTGGACTCCCTGGACTACCAAGATCCTCAGGATACCATTCGAACCTTGGATTAGAATCATTGGTAAGTACTATATTATCAAGATTATCCCCTGAGCATAGAGAATACTGCGCATCGCCTCCAGTGAAATCCGAATCATCTGGTGCTGTCGGAATAACATTTACTTCAACCGTTATCTTTTGAAGACTCCCTTCTGCGCCATTATACTCTGCCCCTATTGGGGTAGGAAAGTTATTGTTATGGTTTGTCTGAGAAACATAAAAAGTTATGGTTTGTCCACCTTCCATGTTCCAACCAGTGAATGTCCCTCCGAGTCCAATTAAATCTGACTGAGCATCGATGGTTGAACCCGTAGTGGTATACATGGCTACTGGCGTAGGCGAAGTATTATCATAAATAGTATAATAGGATTCCGCAGGCTCATCCGTGTCCAGATTATCAATCAGGTCAATAATAATATCTTCGCTCATTCCATCAACTTGAACCCCTGCACCAGTCACGCAATATTCAAAAATATATTCGTTACCAGCGGCGTATTCGAAAGCCGAAGGATCTGAAATATCAACCGTAATTTCATCTGGAATTTCATGCACTTGCACTGAAAGTAATCTCGCAGCAGAAGCACAACCTTCAAATGTTTCAGCAAGACTTAATGAGTCATAATAATGATCAGTGGTAAAATAGATATTCTTAATCAATGCTCCGTTGGTATTGGCAATAGCATTGGTGCCATCCAAATCTAAAGAGGTTGTATTTAGAGATAGCGAACTCAATAAGGCAGCATCATTATACCAGTTGAATCTTTCAGAATTGTTATTTGCCCCCGTAACCACTAATGGATCCGGAACTACATTCGTTCCTTCCGTATATTCTACAATATAATCAGGAGCCACAAATCCCCCCTGACCGGTATAGTTATTCGCTAAAGTGGGAGCATCTGGAACATCTAGTACAGCTATATCTGTAGTAATGGTAGCCTCGCAACCGGTAGCCACAGATGGAAGAGTTGGTGTAGTATATTCAATTCTGTAAGACCCAGTTTGAGTGGTCGGATTATTGGTCACTCGATCGGGATCCGTAGGATCATTTGGATTGAATTCGTTGAGCAACTCTCCAGAAGCAGTAAAATCATAAATTATATCATCTCCGGTTCCTCCGTCATAAGAGTTGTTCGCACCAAAGTATGTTAGAGTATAACCTGTAGTTATAGTTCCACTTGCGGTTCCCAAATCTGATGTGACAGAACCAGTAATGTCAAATGTAGCCTCATTCTCACAGAAGAATCGATCAAATGTTCCATCTGCATCACCATTATCAAATGTATTGATAACCGGTTGAGCATATATAATCACCTGCTCCGTTGCATAAGTAGTATACAAACCAGTTGTATTATTCTGCACAATCATTCTGAATGTCAAAGTATCACCATCTACATCTCCAAAAAGACTGCCACCCTGAGGGTTGAAGGTCCAACCTGCTAGGGATGTAGCAGCATTCATGTCAGTATCAGGAGTAGGACCCGAAACTACATCTGCTGTAATTTCTTCATTCATCCCCCCTTCCACTCTCCATACTTGGATTTCATGGAAATCAGGAACATTGGCATCGTTCGAAGGATCAGGATTTTCGATCAGTAATCCATTTGCAATATTTAGATTACAGAAAGTCTTAGTCTGACCTGCTTGCAATACAGTCTGCGTATCATTAACTACAAAAATGGTAGTGTATGTGGCTTGAACACCATCGCTTGCAGTAAGTGTATAATTTATAGTGTGTGGGCTACCAACCGTTCCAGCTGCACTTGGTACAAATCGAGTAGTATATGCATTACCTGATATATAGGTTCCACTATTATCAGAATTATTAAAATCAGTCAATCCATTGCCTGAATATGCCCCCGTGTATCCACCAGGAAGAGAAATCGCTAAAGTGGTACCGGTAGAGTTATCTACAGTAAAGGTAGTTTCCCCTTCGCTGTTCGCTGCATTAACTACTGCAATCGAATATTTTGTAGCTGCACTTTCACATCCTAACCCATCTGTAACTGTTATCCAGAAATTAGTTATACCTATGCTTGCAGCTGTGATGCCAAAATCATTGGCTCCACCGTTGTCCAAAGTAGGAGAATAACTCATAGCTCCAGTTCCAGAATAAACAGTAGTCATCAAAGTTTCATCACTATATATCGTTACATCAAAGGTGTTATCATCAGCAATAGTTAGAGGCGAGGTAGCTGCCGTTAATCCTGTAGAAACGTAAGAGGCAACGTAATCACCATTGGTGTTTCCAGCAGCCAGATTTGTTCCATTCTCGAGAATATAAGGATTTGATGGACTTCCTGGAGCACTAGTTTCAACTACAGGTGCGTTATACGGTAATTCACTGGTCAAAGTACCAAAAACTCTATTATCTGCCTCACTAGCACCATATATATCAGCTGACCCTCCTGTTCTATCAATAGTAACGGTGGCATACGCACTTGAACCTACAGCCATTACCCTTAATCCAGAGATTGTGAGTTGATCAACACCAACATTCTGGGTAGGTACAGAGTAGGTGATCAGTACGGCAATTGAAGAAGGATACGATAGCGACGATGCCGTGATATCACCACCTCCTAAATGAGCAACACTTCCTGCACCAGTGTCAAATTCAAAACCTGTAGGCAGTTCGAGCTTAATTGTTCTAGCACTCCCAGAACTTCTAAAATCAGTTAGAATGTCTTCAGCAATAACAATAGGATCCAACAAGAGGTCACTTCCTTCCAAACATATGTCCGTCAGTGTAGGTGCCGTGATCAAAGCTCCTCCAGACCTTACATCAATTTTAGTAGCCGCGGCCTCTTGATTTGCAGGACTTAAGTCGTCCTCTGAAACTAAGAATAAATCATAATCTGTATTATCGGCTGTAAGTAATATATCTGTAACAATATCATTAGCCACCAAACTGTGTGTCACACTTCCTGATGAAATAGCACCAGTACCTGCTGCCACATCTCCTGCAGTTGGAGTGGCTCCTTCTGTATAAACACCCCAATAAATTGTTCCTGTCTCATTTAACTGAGAGGTCAATGCCACATCTCGCCCTTCCACAACTGTGGAAGCAGTAATTGATGGCGCGGTATTATCATAGGTTACCGTAAAATCCAATCCAGCATTGAAAACATTATTATTACCAGCGTCATCGGTAACCGTTCCATTATTCAATGAAACTGTATAAGTACCAGATTGCGTTCCTGATGGCGTTACGTTCAAGGTAAACGGACCTGAGCCAGATAATGGAGGTGTTCCTACTAAGGCAGCTGATCCGTTAGAAACAGAAAAATCTCCGTCTTCCAGGCCATTAATTCCTTCATCAAAATTTATTGTTAGTGCGAAGGTGCTTGAATTGGTTGGATCCGACCCTCCATATGTAAAATCAATCTCAGGAGCCGAATTATCTATTGTAAAAGCATTCGTTGAAGTTACTGGTGAAGCGGCAAAATTACCGGCCAAGTCTTGATAATCAGTTCCCACTCTAATCTTAACAGTTCCATCAAGGTTAAGGTTAGTCACGTTCAAGGTATAGACATTTCCCGTATTTGAAAGGTCAGCTGCCTCCAAATCATCAAAGGTGACATCTCCTGTTGTAATTACAGTAAAGTCTTCAAATGATATGGTTCCATTATCAACATCTGTATCAAAGGTAATATCAAAAGATACTGTGCTTGCATTGGTAAGGGTAGCTCCGTTGAGTGCAAAGCTCGTAGTAGGGTTTAGGGTCGGTGCAACATTATCAATTTCAATCTCTTTATTAAAGCCTAAAGAACCTGATGCAGCAGGAGCTACAAGTGTTAAGTCTGCGGTGTTTGTTGAGCCATCCTCGATATTACCCGCAAGAGAATTTGTGGCAACATAATCCAAATCAGCACTGACATCACCGGATTGAACAGAATAAGCCAACGTTAATGTCGAGGTTCCAGTTCCTGAAGAATATAAAGCGTCTCTATCTGTCGTCCCTGTCTCCAATGTTAAGGCTGGTTGTCCAGAAGTGACCACCACATTCTCACTAAAAGTTACTTGAGTTTCTATTAAATCTCCTTGACGATAGGCACCATCAGCAGTAGAAGCTGTTACATTGGTTACAATTGGAGCAGCCGCATCTAGTGCAGTTACGCTTGGATCTAAAACTATTGGTAATGCATCATTATCAGCCAAATCAGGATCTGCAGAAGCTGATGGATCATAACTAAGTACCAAAGTCGCCGTTCCATTTGCTCCAGCCCCTGAAACATCGAAAGTGAAAAACTCATCAAAAACAACATCTGGATCATCAGGGTTATGAATACCTGCCCCAGTTACAAAACCTAGCGTAGCACCTGCAATAGAAAAGTCTCCTTCCTGCCCAGCTACTATATCCGCCATTGGTTCACTCATTTCAACCAGTACTTCATCTATATTTCCATTGACTAATTCTACGTCGTAATAAGTAGCAGAAAGAAAAACAGGGTTAGCTTCATCATCAGAAGTAATCGTAGTCGTAACAGCATTGTTACCAGAGGCATCAGTCAATGTACCTGCTGTGTAATCCACAGTCACAGGTGCTGTACCTACCACAGAAACATCAAGTGTTACATATTGATCCGAGTCATTGGCATCTCTTGAGTTAGCAGCTACATTGCTGAGCAATACTCCATTCAATACAGAAGCATCTCCCTTGAAGTTATTGCTTAGCGCGAAGTGTGCAATCGATGCGGAAGATTCGTCCACCTCCTCATTAAGCTCAACCACAATTTCGTCTATATGGCCATCTCCGTCTGTATCGTACTGCCATGCCGTTAAAATCACCGGATCAGCCAAATCATACTCTGCTATGTCAGAATCATCTGCCAATTCATTACCAGCAATATCTGTAAGGTCTAAAGGTGCATTTGATGTTTTAACATAAACCACATCTTGTAATTCAGTTCCAATCGCACTAGTAGTTAAATCCAATGTGATAAATTCATCGTTGGCCATATCAGGATCTTCAGTATTGAAAGCATCAATTGATCCAACTCCAATAATTCCATCCGGCGTATTGCCTCCAACAGCCCAATCAGCTGCTTCTAGGGAAGCGTCATCAACTTCTTCACTAAACTCAATAGTGACTTCATCAATATCTCCACTATTATCATGGTCAAATAAGTAAGCGGCCACGATCGTTGGTGGTGTTAAATCAACTTGTAATTCACCTGTTGCCACGTCTACACCAACATTACCTGCTAAGTCAGTCGCTGATACAATTACATTGAAGGTACCTTCACTCAAGTTCATTCCCGGTTGGCTGGCAGCCAATGTCCAGGTGTTATCTCCAACGTTCGTAGGGTTGTAATTGCCACCATCTACGGTTAAGCTCAGGGTGGCATTTATATCATCAATAGTACCGGCTAATGCTGGTGCACTTAATGCAGTTTTCAATGGAGTTACCACAGGTACCGGTGCGGTATGATCAAAGGTAAAATCACTCGACACTACAGGTGCTGCTAATGTGTTACCCGATTCATCGTCCACACTTGCTTGAATAGTAATGTTTAGTGTACTGAGTTCGGTTGGAGCGTTAATTGAAGTAATAGTTAAAGTCCAATTGATATTATCTCCATCAGGAGTCAAAATTATATCGTTGGCTGCAAATAAGTCCGCAGTTTGATCTGTTTGGGAACCACCTATGGCCAAATCACTTGAAGTAGTTACCAAAATATCCACTTCACCAAATGTAGCAGGGTCCATCTCCTCATTAAATGCTATGTCAAAGGAAACGTTGGTATCGCTTGTTGCAGTTAGACTACCTTTGGTTATTGGATTTCTTGTGATGGTAACCGTAGGTGGTACATTGTCTCCATCAGTAACAAATTGCCACTCTGTACCAGGGAAATCAGAGGTATATGTAAACGGACCTCCATTTACTCCTGGATCATTAAACGGCGAATCATCAAATGTTCCATCCGGTACACTAACGGTATATGTTCTTCCTCCTTTCGTGCTGGAAGGAAGTGTAATAGTCACTAAACCATTAGCATCACAAGACACACCCGGATCATCAGCATCAATAGAAATGGCATGAAAGGGGCTATCAGTACTATAGGCAGTAATTGTTTTTCCAGTCACCCCAACCACTTGTTCGTTGAACTGAATGGTAAGAATATTTGAGGTAGGGAATGGCCCAACTCCTTCTGGGTTATTTCCTCCTGCTCCTGGACCAACCACCATCGGAGCTGTGTTGTCATGAATGTTTACATTGCTTGCTGTCGCCGATATAGATAAAGTAGTGGCCGTTCCCTGGCTACCTGTAGTTCCATCATTGTCTGCAACGGTGATTATTGTAGCGTTTTCTTCTGTTAGCCCATATATAGTTGGGCTGGCCTCTCCGGCAGCTAAATTAAAAGTGGTTCCTATAGCTGCATCAATTTCAAAGGTTGCGCCTCCTGTACTAGTGATGAGCAATTCAGACGTCTCATCTTGATCTACATTTCCTAGGGCATCCTGTGCCTGAATGGTGAAATCAAAATCCCCAGTTTCCCTTTCAAAAGTTCCAGATACAGGATCATTAGCACTAAATATAAGTCTGTCACCGACTACCTCCATTTGATTATCACCTGGATCCGGCAAAGTAGTGATGGCTCCTCCTGCTGCTGCCGGGTCTGCAAATTGCGATCTGCTTGGGCTCACATCTACTCCAACCACCTCAAAAGAAATGGCTTCATTATCGGTTATATCGCCTGCTCCCTGTTTGAAGGTAGCATAGAGATAGAAAGTTTTAGTTAAACCAGACGGTGCTTCTAGTTCTGTTCCAGTATTATATCCCCAGATCATTGAAAGAGTGTTGCCCACGATGTTGCTTGCCACATCCAATTCCATTCTTTCGTAATCTCCACCATCATCAAAGTACAGCGCCAATTGATTTAGGTTTTCGTAATTGGTAATATCAAATTCAATACCATATATTCTTGTGGCCTTTCCATCTCCATCCAGTCCAGCACCTCCATCTCGGATGATAAACTCGGCTACTCGTAACTCATCGCCAGCAGAACTCAAATCAATGTCTGTAGCATCATACTGAGTATAATCAATATCTTCAGTGTAGTCAAATCCAGTATTTTCAATGATATCAGAAGAAGCTGCACTCACATTGAAAGCCACTGTAGATATTGCTGTCAACCCCTGATTATCCGTGAAGGTCATGGTTTCATTTGTTAAAGAGGAGTTGTAAACCAAGTTATCAGGGATGGTCCAAGAGGCCACACCAGCTGTCCAATCCTTATTGGCGGCACCGGTAAAGTTTCCTGGTGTTAGTGCGGTCAACGATACCGTATAAGATGCCCCTTGAGAAATATCATAATCCACATCCAAGTTTCCATTCGCATCTTGAGCTTCAACAGATGCGGCAAACGGGTTATTGATTGAAACTGCAATATCCACATTATCTCCGCTCGGAGATTGTGCATCATTACTGCCTGCAAAATCGACCAAAATCATTCTGTCGGCTACAACATCAATTGTATTTTCGGAACCACCTGACGCACTTGGCCCAGCAAAAGATCCTATAGTGGATGTATTACTTGATGGTTGACTTACACCTGTTATTTGGAACGTAAATTGGTTTTGATCTGTAACAGTTGAGTTAAAAGACACCCACACATCATAACTCGTACTAGCACCGTTTAAGATAGTTTGATCAGATATATCTATTACGTTGGAAGAGTTAATTGTAGTGATCTCTCCAATATTCGTGCTTCCTTGAAATATAGCCAAAGCTCTAATTTCACCTAGTGCAGCTGCACTTGAAGTAACATCCAATGTGATTGTTTCAATGATGGTTGGTAAGTTATCCCCTGGTGCTCCTTGATCATTTATATTAAAAGACCAAACCCTGACCGCATCCTGGCTCGGATCAGTATCAAACGTCACATCCAAACCAGAAGCATCCTGATAAAGAGTATAATCAAAGCCGACAGCCTCGTTCATTCCATCACTAAAATCAGAATCACTATCGGGTGCCACAACAGTGTACTCATCCTCGCTAGTAATGTCAAGCGCTTCAAAGAACTTGTTTTTAGCATCAACATCTACAATATCGTGAGATCCATTAAAGTCTAAATTGACAGTACCAACACCCGTGTATCCACTTATTGTTACATCAAATATTCGATCAGTAGTTTGCTCTAGTACACCAGACACGGATCCACCAGTTGTTGTACCGTTTTTAGCGAAATCTGAAGCATCAAGCGTCGACCCATCTGCACCATGTTCAACATCTTCGTTGAAAGTAACCCTAAACACCACTGAAGTTGCATCTGTGGAAGCAGCCGCTGGTGTTAGTCGAGCAATAGTCACCGTAGGTGGTTGATTATTAGCTGCCCCCGGGGTTCCTGCCCCTTGCACGAAATCTGCTGCACTATCGTCTGTATCTACTCCATTTGGAATTCTGAAAACAGCCTCATCACCCGTACTAGCAGAAGTACCTGCTGGCGCTTGACCGCCACCACCACCATTAACAAAAACATCTACGAGCGTTCCATCAGCATCATAAAGATTGATGGTGAGACCTGTGTTATTGATTGGACTAATGGCTTCATTCCCTAGCACCAAATAACTATCAGCTACAGTGCTAGAAATTGATCCCGCGCTAAACACATTCACTGCGAAGGCCGGAGTTCCTCCTCCGGCATCAATATCTGCACCTACTACATCTGTACCATCTATTAAATCAATAGTCCAATTGGTTAGATCAACGTTATCTGAGTTTATGTATAACTCTACATATTCATCGTTAGACCCTCCAGAACCAGAGCCTGGAAGCATAAATCCAGCTGTACTCCAGTCAGTTTGTGGAGCCGTTACTACTTCATTAATTACAATGTCTACAGGAGTGAAATTCAACACCCCTGCCGCCATGCCTGCATAGTCATTACCACCATCATCTTGCAAAGCACCCGAGGCGATGGTGACTTCATAATTTTCTCCTTTTACAAAAGTGGCTGTTGGATTAATGGTTACCACATTATTGAGATATGTCACTCTTGCATCCGGAACGGTGATTATTTCTAAATAACTCACATCGCCTGTAATCATAACATTTCCAACACCAGCCTGCATGTTGTCATCAAATGTCAACTCGATGTTTCCATTCCAGAGTTGATTATTACTTTCATCTATAGGTAATGAGGAAGAAAGCGTTGGAGGTGTTACATCTTGTACTACTGTAATATCTACATCTGTCTGATTACTGTTTGTTGTACCATCATTATACACAAAGCTCACTGTCCTGATACTCTGAGTAGGTGTTGTTGTATTATTATTGAAATAGGTAATGTTCTGAACCACAGATGTAGCTGTAGCCAAGGTGGCATTGGCATTAAATGAGATGACCAAATCATTAGTGCCCGTTCCTCCTGTGTAACTTGCCACTATGGTCGCATCGATCGTAATAGATCCTGCATTCGTTGTCAAATCCAGCTGACCAGCTCCCGTGCCTTGATCAACAATCGATAGTTCGTCTTCCGCATCTACACGGTTGTTGCTTATGGATACCGTCAGCGTAGTACCATTGATATCTGTTGGATTGTCTGCATCTGAAATAGAAGCTGGTGTTGATCGATCAATAACAGTAATAGGATCGTCTTCGTTAAATGTAAAATTATCATTAACATCTAAATCCGAGATGGCAGGAACAGCATTAAATCTTATTACAGTTATTACAACATCTGCCTGATTGCTATCTATGGTACCATCATTGTAAACAAAACTTACCGTTCTATTTGATTCTGTAGGGTCTGTTAAATTATTATAATAAGTGATGTTCTGAATTACAGATGTAGCTGTAGCCAAGGTAGCGTTGGCATTAAATGTAATGACCAAGTCATTAGTGCCCGTTCCTCCTGTGTAACTTGCCACTATGGTCGCATCGATCGTAATAGATCCTGCATTCGTTGTCAAATCCAGCTGACCAGCTCCCGTGCCTTGATCAACAATCGATAGTTCGTCTTCCGCATCTACTCGGTTGTTGCTTATGGATACAGTCAGCGTCGTCCCATTGATATCCGTTGGGTTGTCTGGGTCTGTAATAGTTGCAGTCGTTGGCCCGTCTATTACAGTAGCCAAATTGCCTTCCGTAAACGTAAAATCATCATTATTGTCTAAGTCAGCTATGGCAGGTGTATCATTCGTTCCTGCTACAGTCACAACCACATCCGCTTGATTACTGTCTATGGTTCCATCATTGTAAACAAAGCTTACTGTTCGATTCGTCTCAGTTGGATCAGATGTGTTGTTATTAAAATAAGTGATGTTCTGTACAACAGATGTAGCTGTAGCCAAGGTCGCATTGGCATTAAATGTAATGACCAAGTCATTAGTGCCCGTTCCTCCTGTGTAACTTGCCACTATAGTCGCATCGATCGTAATAGATCCTGCATTCGTTGTCAAATCCAGCTGACCAGCTCCCGTGCCTTGATCAACAATCGATAGTTCGTCTTCCGCATCTACTCGGTTGTTGCTTATGGATACAGTCAGCGTCGTCCCATTGATATCCGTTGGGTTGTCTGGGTCTGTAATAGTTGCAGTCGTTGGCCCGTCGATGACCGTAGCCAAATTGCCTTCCGTAAACGTAAAATCATCATTATTGTCTAAGTCAGCTATGGCAGGTGTATCATTCGTTCCTGCTACAGTCACAACCACATCCGCTTGATTACTGTCTATGGTTCCATCATTGTAAACAAAGCTTACTGTTCGATTCGTCTCAGTTGGATCAGATGTGTTGTTATTAAAATAAGTGATGTTCTGTACAACAGATGTAGCTGTAGCCAAGGTCGCATTGGCATTAAATGTAATGACCAAGTCATTAGTGCCCGTTCCTCCTGTGTAACTTGCCACTATAGTCGCATCGATCGTAATAGATCCTGCATTCGTTGTCAAATCCAGCTGACCAGCTCCCGTGCC
This sequence comes from Reichenbachiella sp., assembly GCF_965233835.1. Lineage (GTDB taxonomy): Bacteria > Bacteroidota > Bacteroidia > Cytophagales > Cyclobacteriaceae > Reichenbachiella. The sequence continues at coordinate 2,192,861 of NZ_OZ247585.1, read as the reverse complement.
TTGATCAACAATCGATAGTTCGTCTTCCGCATCTACTCGGTTGTTGCTTATGGATACAGTCAGCGTCGTCCCATTGATATCCGTTGGGTTGTCTGGGTCTGTAATAGTTGCAGTCGTTGGCCCGTCGATGACCGTAGCCAAATTACCTTCCGTAAAGGTAAAATCGTCATTATTGTCTAAATCAGCTATGGCAGGTGTATCATTCGTTCCTGCTACAGTCACAACCACATCCGCTTGGTTGCTATCGTTGCCTCCATCATTGTAAACAAAGCTCACTGTTCGATTGGTCGCAGTTGGATCAGATGTGTTGTTATTAAAATAAGTGATGTTCTGTACAACAGATGTAGCTGTAGCCAAAGTGGCGTTGGCATTAAATGTAATGACCAAGTCATTAGTGCCCGTTCCTCCTGTGTAACTTGCCACTATAGTCGCATCGATCGTAATAGATCCTGCATTCGTTGTCAAATCCAGCTGACCAGCTCCCGTGCCTTGATCAACAATCGATAGTTCGTCTTCCGCATCTACTCGGTTGTTGCTTATGGATACAGTCAGCGTCGTCCCATTGATATCCGTTGGGTTGTCTGGGTCTGTAATAGTTGCAGTCGTTGGCCCGTCGATGACCGTAGCCAAATTACCTTCCGTAAAGGTAAAATCGTCATTATTGTCTAAATCGTTAATTACAGGTGCCTGCCCCAACAACTTTGAGGACCCGAAGACAAAAAGTATAAGACATAAGAATAGCGTACGCAGTCCACGTGAAGGTAAATTCTTAAACATAGCTTGTGGTGTTAACATTACAAAAGTCCAATTTCCAATCAGTAAATTACGGGTGTAATCATTTCTACAACGGTTTGAACTATTCAAATAACACTTTCTCTTTATTGCACTTTCCCAATTTGCAATAGCATTAATGAAATAATTCCTACCCATTATACCCTAATTCAATTTTTAATATAAATAATTACCTAGTACCACTCAAATAATAAAACAGATTATTAGAATAGTTATATTTTAGTTTTTAAGAAATTCGCCGTTTTTATTAGTTTTCATTAAAGACATCATAGTAGCACTGCCTCCAAAATGGACAGTAGCGGCTATAACCATGGTCCCATCTGCACGACGAATAATCGCATTACCAGCATCGCTTTGAACACTTCCGTACTCTTGAACCTCTTCTTCATAAACCTCACCTACTCCATTTGTACGAATCAAAAGAATTTCATCTTCTCTAGGGTCCGCATCGGCATCACTAAAAGAATTTACGTTTCCAACCACGAAATAGTCGCCACTAGACGTCTGAACCACGTCTGAACCTACGGTATTCCAGTTCTCGGAGGTAGATCTCGGGTAAGTCAATGGTTCTATATCTGCAACTCCCAGTCCTCTCGTAGTTCTAATCAAAAATGCAAACTGGCTGCTTCCTGACCCTGTAGTACCAACAATTGCAATACCGGGGTTGGTATATACAATATTCGTTGCCTCATCATTATCAGTGGTTCCATACTCCACCTTGTTGTCTTCATTTCCGCTAACAATATTAAACTCCTCAACCATTACATCCACTAAGCCTACTCCGATACTCCCAGATGAAGTAATGGAAGCCATATAAAAATATCTTCCATCTGCCTCTAAAAGACTCTTACCAAAATCATCCTCTGAGAAACCTTTAATTCTTTCCCAATCAGTAGTTGCAAAATCTCTTGAAATTTTCATTAACAAAATGCTGTTATCAGCATCTGCAGGATCATTAGATCCTGCAACTACGGAGCCTAATACGATAAGATCATCGCCCGAAAGTAGGACATCCGCTCCGCTTGTCTCTTTGTATTGAGGCACATAGTTCAGGTCAGATGAACTACGAGAATCAAAATATCGATAGACAAGCGAATTAGAGACTGTAAACCCCGTGCTGCTTATATCTACATCCACTAGAAAAAGATGGTCAACGAGAATCTTGTCAAGATTATCATCATCCCGATCAAATGATGAGGTTCCTACAATAAACACTTTTTGGTTAGTCTCATCTAAGTACATCTTTGATGGAATATCGATAGTACCAGTTGTATCATCATTGTTAATAACACCTTCCCATAACCTATTGCCAGCTGTGTCAGTTCTAACTAAATAATAGTCAGAATTGTCTACATCAGTTCTGGATCCTAACAATAAAAACCCATCGCTCAACTCTAACAAATCAATGGCCTTTTCTTCTGATTCCGAACCATAATATTTAATGAAAATTTCAGATTGATCCAGACTATTAGAGTCTTCGCTCATGCAGCCAAACAGGCACGCAATGGATAAAACACAAAGAAGAGGTAAATGCAATCTTCTATTCATCAGTTTTATTTTTCTTCTTACCAAATTTCTTTTCTAACTTCTTATTGGAGTATTTTTTAGGTTTATATATAGACATAATGTAACCAAACGAAACACTCAAATTATTGAGTATTTTATCATCATCCACATGCGCCATATCAAACAACAACTTCTCGTTATTATATCTATACCTAGTTCTAACCGTATTAGCACCTGCCATATTGTATCTCACTTCTAGCAAAAGAAAATTGGTTTTACTCTTAAGCTTTACCCCTACCCCAGCAAAGTAGGACCAATTCCAGTCCTTACGCATTTGGTTGTCTAATAAAGAGAGACTTGTTAATTGTCTTGTTGCTGTACCCGCTCTGCTACCAGCTATTGAGCTATTCAACAAATAATCAATAGAGAGTCCCAAAGTGGCATAAGGAATGAGGTTTCCAAATGGGTAGCCATATCTAACCATCAACGGAACTTTAATTTGACTTTGAGTCTCAGTTAAGGACACTACAAAATTAGTTGACTCAGGATATATGTCTGATAGAGAAGTTATACTGTTGTACCCAATATCATACTTTGTTTGGGCCCAGGCAAATCCACCCAGCACTTCAAGGTTATCAATAATAGTATATTCAAATGTTAACTCTGCCTGAAAACCTATTCCTGCTTTGAACTCTTTGGATACCTCATCTTGATTTGAATAGGATCCAAATTCTCCAATGGAACGAATGAACGTTTGATTCACTCCGATTTTGGCTCCTATTCTAAAGATAGGCTCTGAACGATACTTGTCAAACAAATACTTTAGTTCAATAGGGTCGTCCGGACTAAGCGGATGTTCTGGATCTGCAGTCAATAAATTAATCACCGCATCTTCGGCCTCAGGTCCGTTATCATTGAAAAGGTGTACCAAAGCTAAAAGTCTGTATGCCCTAATTTTTTCTTCCTTTGAAAATCCTCCCTTATTAAAACACTTTACTCTCTTTCCATTCAATAACTCGGGTATTCCACTCAAGCTACCCGCATCAAACATGTCTTCGGCCTGGTTCAATTTTTGAGTACAGTTCAACTCACGTTGTTGAGCCTTTAACTCCCAATTGCCCCAAGAAAGTAAAATTCCAAAAAAGAAAACTGCCGATATTAATCTTGTCATTATCATTGATTATCCTCTCTTTTAGGTTTGCCTTCACAAGTTTCTTCATAGTCAATCCCTGCTCCTACATAGGCTCTCCATGAATTATCACTTAAATTGTGAGCCACTTTCGGATCATCACATATTTTTTCCGCCATTTCATCAGGGTGAGTTGGCCAGTATCTTATGATACCATCACCGGCACCAGTCATTAGTGTTTTGCCATCAGGTGAAAATGCCGCTGACCACACCCATTTCTTACTACCTCTACCTGTGCCATGATCATCTAAAATAAGTGGTAAGTCATTCAAATATTCCATCACCCAAACCCTGGCCGTACCGTCAAAACTTGTGGATGCAAGAAGGGAATTATCTTCACTAAACTCTAAATCAGTAATTTTTGCTGTATGGCCAGTTAACCTTCTAATTTGTTTTCCTTCTTTCATATCCCAAAGGATAACATCTCCTTCTTCATCTCCAATGGCTATGATATTTCCATCTTTGTTAAATGAGATGGCATGAACTGGAGCTCCATCCTTTATATATAGTGATTTCTCCTCATTCTCATTTTCCAAATCCCACAAATAGACACTACCAGACTCACTACCTCCTGCCAAATATCTTCCATCTGGACTCAACGCAAGTGCCTTAACTCTCGATGCCACCCTTGCAATTTCAGTGTTGGTTTTAAAATTATTCATTCTAATAACCTTATCACCCGAAGAAGAAATAAAACCCTTTCCTTCTTTTAAAAATGCCAAATCAAACACTGTTCCAGAGTGTCCAGTCAGTGATTTAGGCTCGCTGCCCTTCTTCTTTAGATCGTAAAGTAAAATTTGATCATCATCACTTCCAACGGCCAACCATCGTTCTTCTGGATCCAAATCGACTACTCGATTTACGAAGTTGTTGTTTATTAACACTTCGCTACTTTTTTTATCGTTAGTCATATCCCAGAACAGAAGCTTACCATCACTGCCTGCTGAGAATAAATGCTTACCGTCATTCGCAAACGTTACAGAACGCACCGCATTTCCTGGAATATGTCCTTTGTAATGATTAAATATATCTGTGGAGTCGGTAAACAAGAGCTCTTTATACGCATAGTAAACCCCAGAGTACACATCCGCATTATATTCCTTCACCCCATGTGACTTATCAAACATCCATGCTTGTCTGGCGATCAATGCCTTCTGTTCAACATCATCATCTATACCCCTAGACTTGATCGCCATGGAGTTCGCAATTGCCTGATAGCGAAGTGCTTGCGCGGCCAACCGTTCCAACTCGGCCCGGTTTGCATTAGCTTCCGCCAATAAAGTAGCCTTTCTTGCTTCTTCAGCACTTTCTTCTGCTAATTTTTGTTGTTCGACTGCACGAGCTTGGGCTTGGACTGCCAGCTGTCTTTGCTCTTCTGCTTTTTGCTTTTCAAGCTCTGCTTGCTGTCGAGCAATATCTGCCTTTTCCTTTTCTTCCTCTGCCCTCCTTTGTTCAATCAAGGCTCGAGCCGCAGCTTCAGTTGCTTTCTTTTCTTGTTCCTTAGCCTTGGCTTCATTTTCCTCAGCTTTTTTTAAGTTCAACTCAGCCAATAAAGTCTGCTTAGTAGCTTCCTCTGCTTTAATATTGGCAAATACCACAAAGAAAATACATACCAGCATCGCAAAACCAAGTACCATGGCCACAACTCTGGAACGCTGTAAGGCCCTCTTTTGGAGTAATTCCTTGTTTCGTTGCTCAGTTTCATACGCTTTCTTACTGGTTTCCAAGAAAACCATGGTTCTCTCGAAAGCCGGGTCATATCGTTGACCCCAGACAAGCGTAGGTTTATTTTCTTCCTGCCAGTTGAGTGCCAACTGCAAATCAGGCATTTTCCAAAGGCCTGCTCTACCCAACTGAAATCTCTCTGCAGATTCTGCCAACTTCAAATACATCTCAGCAGATCTAGATTCCTCGTCCAACCAAGACTTCAATCTTGTCCAAATCCTCATCAAGGATTCGTGAGAGATATCAATTACAGTTTCAGAATCCAACCGAATTCCATGAGGTGGCATTAAAAGGGTTCTTCCAGGTTCACGAAACTTGTCCACTACACGGGTCACTTCTTCTTCATTCACTCCAGAAATTGCAGCAACGGTAGCCAGCTTCGTAGGTCGTCTAATACCTGATGTTTCCGTCCCTCTTTCGGTCAAAGCCTTAAACATTGACTCACAGATTTGTTGCTCACGTTTGGACAATGAGTCAAACGCCTCATTGGCGTGCTGTGAGAGTGCCTCCCTCAATGTACCTATAGCGTTGTAATGCTTGAGATCCATTGGTTCACCCTCTTTCTTATATTCTTTCCAGAATTGCCACGTACGCATCAATGCGTGCTGCAAAATAGGCAGTTGATCCGGGTTGTCTCCTACATCGTTGAGCAATTGTTGCGTTAAACGAGGTGCTATTTTTCCACCCCCTACTGCTACAGGTCCTTCAATGGCTAATCTCTTTTGATCTCTAGTCATTTGCGGGATCAAATAGTGACTATCGTTAATCATTTGCGTCAAATCAGGGAATGCTGCGCAATCACCGATAAAATCAGAACGCATCGTAAGTGCTACGTAAATTGGTGCGTCGTACTGATGCACTGCTTCTAGTAATAGATTTACAAATGCAGAAGACTCGTCCAGATCGGACGACAACGTCTCTAATTTTTTATATCTAAAAAGCTCCTCAAACTGATCGACAAGAACCAAGACATTTTCTTGATCAGAAGATTTGAGCTGTTTTACTGCTTCAATAAGACCTAATGAACTACTTCGGAGCACAGTAGAAGTAATTGTTTTTCTGATGAGTTGTTCTTCATCATCAAGATCATTGTATACCTGATCCTTCTTCAACAAAGCTTCTGCTAAATTATCAATTGGACCACCTCCTGGACGAGTAACTACAATTCTCCAATTTGATCCAGCTTGCGTCATGAAACCACCATAAAGTGTAGGTATTAGACCACAATACATCAAAGAGGACTTACCACTACCAGATGCTCCTAGAATACCAACAAACTTATTCTCTGAGAGCTTCATAAGTACCTCATCACTCTGCCCTTCACGGCCAAAGAATAAATGACTCTCCTCAATTCCAAAGGGCCTCAGGCCTGGAAATGGGTCAACAAACTGTGTAATATCAGCTTGTTGTTCTTGTCCGACTTCTATTTCTTTTTCGCTCATTAGTCTTGTAGTTTAGCTAAAAAGGGTTCTATTTTTTTTGGCTCAAACGTCCCGTCTCCTAATACCAAGGTACCCGAGTTGTTGACCAAATTATTAACCTTACTATTATCTTCTGTGAAAATTGCAGTAGCCTTCATTGGCTTAGTACGTCCAAATCCTGGAGCTTTCAATAAATCCTGCATTTTTGTTCTTATCCATTCTGGTGAAGATTTACCAAAATAGATCAACGATGCATCACAACGTCTTAAGTTTTCCTGATGCAAATATCTTAAGTCCATTAAATCACCTTCAAACATTGAGGTCACCACGCTAAATCCCTTTTCCTTCAAGCAATCCATTACTGGTTTTACCGCGTCACTGTCTAATTGATCGCAAATTAAATAGATCAAATTACCATCCTCTGGTAATTGCTCATCTACCTCAATCTCTTTAGCTTTGAATCTACCGCCTGTAACCAGTTCTTCTCGAATAATAGATTTCAACTCTTGAAGAGGAATTTGTAAAACCTCTGCTTCGTCTAATGACGCCGCATCACTTTTGAGGTCTTCAATAAAAATCTTTTGTCGCTCACTAACATTTTTTAAATCTGGCGAAAGCCATATTAATCGGCTGAACTTCTCTCCACCTCCGTGTTTTACATTATAATCATGAATATCATGAGTATGTTTAGACGCTATTTGATTTTGGATATCCACAACAGAAAGATCAGAACCCGCCGGCTTATATCCATAATCTTCTCCAATCAGGTGAATAGACAAACAACATCTATCTAAGTCTTGTTTTATCAACGGTTCCAACGCGTGCACATCTTTTGGCAAAGATTGATCCGGTAACACTCTGTAACCATGCCTTATAAGCTCCCTTTTGACGGTATCTCTTTGAATAATCATGTCAACACCTGAATTAGCTAAGTAAATGGTCTTCTCTTTGCCTACTTCTTTTTCTTCCTTCTTTTTTGTCCCTAATTCCTCAAGTTTGGTTTGAATTTGATAGATATCATAAGACATGTCTACCATTTTCATCCAATAGCTTCTCTCCGCTTCATTTCCAAAAAACCTCTTAAACTCTTGAGGCTCCCCAGTCAAAGGATCAATATGAAAGAAATCATAAGACAGTATGTCTGAATATTCAGGTAGAAATTCATCCACATCAATCGGAAACTTGATCACCTTAAACAGTCGAGATAATCCCACCATCGAAAGTGTATTACTCTCCTTTGCGGTACTGGCAAAAAGATTCACCCCATTGATAAGCGTAGGGTTATTCAGAAAGTCTTTGGATAGAATAGATACCAAAACACCACTTGACGAATATAAATCTACATGACTATCGTTTTCTGATACCATTTTTATATTCGGTTGCTTCCCAGAAACCTGCTCCAGTAGTGTGGTGAGGAATTTATAAAAATTAGTCACCCAGCCCTTACTTGATCCACCCCCAATAGGTTGATCGTCAGCAGTGTGATAGGCAAGTAATATTTCCTGTTCGATATTCATTGGCTCAATATTTTGTTAGCTGGTTTAATGGAATATTGATTCTTCTACTTCTTCTTCAATTTCGGCCTCATTGACAATGGTCAGAATTCCATCCACCATTTCTATGTTTCTTGATACAGCATCATACAACTCACCTTTCTCAATAGTAAGAAGTAAACATTCAGTATCTGAGACCAGAGAATAAGGACAGGTATCCGACGCAAGAATAAGTTTATGTCCTATAATATCCTTTTTCTCTAATTTTTTAACATCCCCATTTTCATAGGTTGCCGTTAATTTACCTTTAATTACTATAAAGACGGGTGCATCCCCTGAATCCCCTACCTCCATGATGGTAGTATTTGGCTCTACCATTATTTCTTCAAATCGTTTGGCTAAGTCTAACAGAATTACCCCAGGAATATCCATGAAGGATGGGATCTGCTTCAAAAGAACGGCTCTTTCAATGATTAATAATTTTTGATGAAACTTCTCTTCTGTTGATTTAAAAACAGGAGGAACAATGGCTTTATCAAGTTTCTTTTTAACAGACCCCTTAAGACGTTTCGTATGATACTGGTACTGCTCCTGATCCAATTTGTATATTACAGCAGCAGCCGTCTGCACCATAGTTTCATCTGGATTGAACAAATTGGCAATCAAATCATCCGTTACTTTCTGTCCTCTCATGAGTGTCAGCTTATACATAGCAAGACACTTCGTCCACTTATTGATGTTGTTGTAATCTCTATTTACAATCTGAAGTAGTAAATCTGAATAATCTTCAAAACTTTCTGGTGGGTAAAAATCGTGGAGCTTTACCAGTTTGTCTTTTGGCTCGTCATCATCCAAGACCGCAATCAATTTAGGTCTTAGTATTTCATCTACAAAAATTCCAAGCATCTCAATTCCAAAAGAAACACTATCCGTGGTTCCCACTTCAATGTTATCTCTCACAAGTTTGATACTCTGGGCATCGTATATCATAGCCAGCAGCATGAACAAGTGTTCATAGTTCTTTTTATTCTCTTCCTCAAAGGCCTGAACAACCAATCTGTCAAAAAAATCATCTCTTGGAATCTCTAACAAGGCCTTAATGTTCCACGTTAAATCACTGATCGTGCTATCAATGGCTAACTTTATTCTGGCTGCATGAAAATCTTTTGCTTCGAATCCAATAAAACTCAGCGAAAGCAATAATTCAGAAATAATATTTTTATCAGGAAAATCAATCTTTTTCCAAAGCATCTCAGTAGCCTGCTTTCCGCCCACCTTACCAAAGATCTGCATAATTCTGATCATGGCGTCTAGCTCCTGACCCGTTTTGTAAAACGCCGAATCTATGGCATGAAACATAGTTTCGCCTGAAGAGATCAAGGCTGAATCGGCCACATTACTATAAGCAGGCAAGTGTAGGTTTTCAATTAGAATCGACCAAAACTCAGGACGCTTCAGCTTACCTGCGCTAACCATTGCTGCCTTTCTTACTGCTGGGTTAATGTCTCGTAACAACTCCACCAAGAAGGGAATAAACTTATCATCTTCAAGCTTTGCCAATGCTCGTCCTGCATAAATTCTGTCTTGAATGTCTGTGGATCTTACCAATTTTTTAATACCAACTTCGGTAAGTTCATAATCCACCATTTCCTTCAAGGCCTTGATTGTCTCAATTCCTACTCTTTTGACATCCTCATCCTCTTCTTTTCTAATTTCCCTTGCCAAGATCTCAAGAGTATTGAAGCTTTTAAGCTCATGCAATCTACGATAGGCATATATCCTGATATGCTTGTGTTCAGAACGAATGAAATCAAGTAGAGAGTAATCTAGCATGATTGGTTCCATTCTCTCAAGGAGCTTCAATGCATTTAATATTCTCTCTGGATTTCTTTTTCTTAATTCATTCTTAATTACATTAACAGTATTGTGATCATTTCGAGTACCGGAGCCCTTCAGTTTTGATTTTTGATCCTCCAAAGTCTTTTTCAACTCCTTTTTATATTCCACATACAACTTGCCGGCATACAAAATAATCAAACCAGCCAGCACCATGATAAAATACGCATAGTGAATCAACTTAAAGAAAGTCAACGTACCTAAGGCTATTTGCAAAGCACCTGCCGCCAATACCGCAATCTCATTTACCACTCCTTCTACCCTAGACTGAATGTCAAAGCGAATTTTCACATCAAACGGCAGGAAAAACAGTTTAAAAGCGGGATTTTCAAGTGCATCCTTCAGAGAAGAGGTGAATACCTTTCCTACTACTAGGAAGATAAAGAAAAATAAGAAGTCATCTGTTTTGACATCATAAACAAACAAGTGACCAGAGAATATTGCTCCCAACGTAAAGAGTGCTAGAATAAGAGGCATCACCATGAGCGAGACTCTTAGTCCATATCGACCAATGATTATATCATTTATAAAACTCTGAATAAGGAAACTAAGGATCATCACCGTACCATTAGTAAATGAAAGGAATGTTCTCAATTCCTTTTCATCTGGATACATGATTTCAGTTGCAGATAAGTAGACAAAATTTGCAAAAACCGCAGAGGCCATTGAGAATACCATAAATATGCATAACATTCTCAAATACTTATCCTTGACCAAATCCACGTACGTGACTTTTCTTACTTTTCTCACATCAGAGGTTCGGATTTTGGTCGCTGAATCCAAATTGAAATCCTTAACAATCCATATGGCAAATACTAAAATACCAAAAGCAGCAACCGTAGACATCAACAACAAATCGTGTGTCTCATTGATCAATCCCATGGCTGAAAGTACTGGAATAGAAAAGAAGGCGATCATCGTTGCCACCAACTGACCTGTATCAATACCTCCAATAATTCTTTTAGCCTGTTTCAAATCCCAAATCCGACCAAAAACACCCCAAAACGAAAGTATGGTAATTGATATTAATGGTCCCATCATCACGAATAGAATGAAAGGCAAATAATGAAACCCTAAATGGTCAGTCTTATATTCCGTATACCAAAAGGCAAATCTAATTCCTGCAATAAATAGAAAAACCAAAAAAGCTATTGTCAGGAGAAGTGTTGAAAAGTTAATTTTCTTCTGGAACTGAACATACAAACCAGCACTAAGTATTCCCGTCACCCCTGAAAGGAAAATTGCTCTTGCAAGATAGTGTTCTCCTACTGTAGCGACAAACAGAGTTTCTGCGCCAACCGTTAAGCTGGCTATAAAAACCCCCATAAAAAATCCTTGACCAAGCAAGAGAAGCATTTGCTTTTCTTCACCAGGTTCACCGCCAAGAAATGCTAGAAATGATTGTAGCAAAGTTCCGAGTTTATTTAAGTTTATTTAATTTTTTAATATAATTTGAATTCCAGCCTATTCCAAGTAAAATTAGATTTTTCCAAGAAATCACCAGTGTCAAATATAACTTTTTAAAGTTTCAACAAGATGCTCTTTTCACCTCTGTAAAAACCCAACCTTGATCCTGAGCTACCAAATTAAAAACCAAACATAAGTAAAATAAACCGTACTATGCAAGGAGAATTAGGTGTATCAAGTAAAAGAAATCTCCTATTCAATAGGTATTTATACCTACCCTAAGATACGTTCAATTTTTCCCTCCTATTGTCCTATTTTAGATTTGGACTATACTTCGGTTAAATATCTTTTACAAATCATTTTTTGGCAGTCATAAATAGCTTAATTTCGCGCCTAGATAGTTAACCCAAAACTGATTAAACATGCAGCAATATGGATTGATACCAACAACAAATGGTATCGAAACTTCTGGCATTAAAACGGCCGAAAGCATACACTGGAATCTCACTCCTGCCGAACTAGTCGAAGAGGCCATCAAGAACAATGAGGGACGAATCACAGATACAGGAGCGCTAATGTGCGACACTGGTAAATTCACTGGTCGTTCTCCAAAAGATCGATTTATTGTCGAAGATGCGAAAACTAAGGACACCGTTTGGTGGGGAAACGTTAACATCCCATTTTCGGAAGATCAATTTGATAAGCTTCATCAAAAAATGATCTCTTTCCTTGAAGATAAAAAACTTTATGTTCGAGATGCCTACGCAGGCGCTGACAAGACTTACAGACTGAACCTAAGAGTGATCAACACACTGGCTTGGCAGAACTTGTTTTGCAACAATATGTTTCTCAGACCTGAGCAATACAAGCTCAAGGAATTCGATCCGAACTTTACCATTATTTGTGCTCCTGAGTTTGAAGCAGATCCTGAAGTTGATGGCACACGCCAAAGCAACTTTGCTGTAATCAATCTTACGAAGAGAATCATTCTTATAGGTGGTACAGCTTATGCGGGTGAAATGAAAAAAGGAATATTCTCAGTGCTCAACTATATTCTTCCTGAAGAAAGAGGAGTATTGTCTATGCATTGTTCAGCTAACATCGGAAAAAAACATCATGATACAGCCATCTTTTTTGGCCTATCAGGTACGGGCAAAACCACTCTATCTGCAGACCCGAACAGGGGATTGATTGGTGATGATGAGCATGGCTGGACCGAAGACAATGTGTTTAACTTTGAAGGTGGTTGTTATGCCAAGGTGATTGATCTCACCAGGGAAAAAGAACCAGAGATTTATGATGCTATCAAGTTCGGTGCAATCGTTGAAAACACGAGATTTCATGATAACACTAGCACAGTTGACTATGCTAATGTTTCGGTAACCGAAAACACCAGAACTGCATACCCGATTAATCACATATCTAATGCAGTAGTACCATCAATAGGTGGTATTCCAAAGAATATTTTCTTCTTGACATGCGACGCTTTTGGAGTAATTCCTCCAGTCTCTAAAATGACTAAAGGACAAGCGATGTATCACTTCATATCAGGATATACAGCGAAAGTGGCAGGTACAGAAGCGGGTATAACTGAACCTCAAACAGCCTTTAGTGCATGTTTTGGTGCCCCTTTCCTTCCTCTTCACCCTACTAAGTACGCAGAGATGCTTGGTGAGAAAATGGAAAAATATGATGTGAATGTTTGGCTGATCAATACAGGTTGGACTGGCGGACCATATGGTGTTGGTTCAAGAATGAAGCTGAAATACACCAGAGCAATGATCACCGCAGCATTAAATGGTACACTAGACAATGTAGGATTCAGAACTCATTCTATTTTCGGTGTTCAAATTCCATTGACTTGCCCAGAGGTTCCTTCTGAAGTATTGAGTCCTAGAGAGACTTGGAAGAATGATCAAGGGTACTACAAAAAGGCCAACGACTTGGCAAGACAGTTTGTAGAGAATTTCAAGAAGTACAGTGATTTTGCGAATGACGAAATTATGGGAGGAGAACCAGTTCCAAACCCTAAGTATGATTAATTCATAAATTAAGACTTAATTCACCAAAGCCCTTTCAGAAATGAATGGGCTTTTTTATTACTCTATTACAGCAACATACCCACTATGGTAGCTGAGAGTAATGAAGCCAATGTACCCCCAAGCAAAGCTCTTAAACCGAGTTCTGACAACAAAACACGTTTTGAAGGGGCAAGCCCTCCTATTCCTCCTATCTGAATGCCTATTGAAGCAAAATTGGCAAATCCACAAAGCATATAGGTCGACATGATAATAGATCTACTACTAGCAAACGCTCCTTCACTTTTCAACCGAGCCAGACTCTCATAACCCACAAATTCACTAGCAATTAGTTTTTCTCCTAACAAGCGCCCTACAAGGGTAATGTCCTCAGAGGCCACGCCAATCAGCCACATAAGGGGTGCAAAAGTGTACCCAAACAAAAACTCAAAACTCAGTCCTGAGTAATTACCCCCTGTTGCATTAACTATCAGTTTATTCAAACCCAACAGCTCGCCAACCTCACCCAAACCGAAATTCACCATAGCTAGAAAGGCAAAAAACACTAAAAGCATCGCTCCAATATTTAGAGCAAGTTTAAGACCTTCAGTAGTGCCATTAGACATCGCATCCAATAGATTGCTACCCACATTAACATGACTTACTTCAACTTTTTCGTTGATATCTTCTGTTTGAGGAATCAAGACCTTCGAGATAACCACTGCACCTGGAGCGGCCATAATTGATGCAGCAAGCAAATGTTTTGCGAAAATTAGACGCTGAGCAGGGTCATCCCCTCCAAGAAAGCCTATATAAGCCGCTAATACTCCGCCTGCCACGGTCGCCATACCTCCAGTCATTACCAGAAGCATTTCAGATTTATTCATGCGATCAAGGTAAGCCTTGATCATTAATGGTGCCTCAGTCTGCCCAAGAAAAATGTTACCTGCTACACTCAAACTCTCTGCTCCACTCAACTTCATCGCTTTAGTCATCAACCAAGCCAGAGCATAAACTATACGTTGAATAATTCCCAAATAAAATAAAACACTGGTAATGGCAGAAAAGAAGATTACTGTTGGCAAAATCTGTAAGGCGAAAACAAAACCGTAGGATTCAATATCCATAAAACCGCGAAAAAGAAACTCGCTTCCTATTTTTGTGAAATCTAGAATTTTGGTAAAAATTCTTCCAACAATCTCAAACAAACCGCGCACTAGAGGTATATGCAATATGGATAAGGCTAGTCCTAATTGGATAATTAACCCTGCTCCTACAACCTTCCATGAAATAGCTCTTCTATCTGTACTAAAAACCCAGGCAATAAACACCAAGACTATCATACCCAAAAGTCCTCTCAAAACAGTCCAGATACTTGATTCCGCATCTCCTTCTAAAGTCAAAATATTAGCTTTGTCACTATCTGAATTTTCCGCCTTTACCACAGGTGGCTCTACTTCTAAAACCACATTGGTGACAGTATCGCTCGATTGAATAGCTGAATCTGCCTGACTATTGATTTGAGCATGAACGTTACCAGAAAAGGCAATAATCACACTGAATAGGGCTAAAATTTTCTTCATTGAATGCACAAAAAAATTCCAGCCGGATTGACTGGAATTGCAATATAATAATTTCTAAGGCTTTTAGCCGAATAATCTATTGGACCACAATGCAACCCTCACCTGAAAGCGAAAATTCATTTGCACTTGATTTAGTTAACTCAAGGTTAAAAGTTCTACTTAAAATTTCAAGAACTGATTCGATAGGTTGATTGTCAAATTTTGCAGAAACTTTACAGTTATGAATTTTGTCATTAGAAACAGCTATCTTAACTCCATAAACCTCCTCTAGGGTCCCTAGCACACTTTGCAAATCCTTGTTGTCAAACTCCACTAGTTTGGTCTTCCATGCTAGGTAGTTGTAATCCTCTATCGATGATTTTTCAAATCCTACAGCATCCTCTACCAAACGACCAACTTCTCCTGCAACCAGATGAACTGTATTTTCAACTTTGCTCTCCTTTTTACTGACAGCCACTTTTCCTGTTTTCACAATAACTTCAGTACTGGAATTCATCGCAAGCGTATTCACTAGAAACGATGTACCTAAAACTTCTATCTTAGAATTATCTGTATTCACAATGAATGGCTTTGTTTCATCTCTTCTTATGTCAAAAAATGCTTTACCCTGAAGACTTACATTTCGAGTCTCTCCATCAAACACTTCATCATAAGTTAAAACAGAATTTTGGCTCAGTGTCACAACTGACCCATCAGGTAAGGTGATAATTTCAAGGTTTTCAGAAGCTTCAATAGCAACTATGTTATCGGTATCAAAGATTTTGTCTTTCCCAAAGAAAATCAATCCAATCCCCAATACAGCTATGGCTGCGTATTTTAGATAGGCTTTGAAACCACCAGATTGAAGTTCTTCATTAGCCCCTTCAATAGCGTCAATTCTATTCATCACAGCACTCAGGGCAGCTGATTTATTCACATCTTGCTTGTTACTAAACTTCCAAGCCATGTGGTATTCTAGAAATTCAGAAGCATTCTTATCACTCTCACTTCTCCACTCTTCAATTTTTCTAGCCTCATCCTTCGAGAGGTTTCCGGAAAAATATTTTACTAACTTCTCTTCCATAATTACGGTTTATATCGCCTACTTAACAAGTACAAAAACAAGTACCCCTATAGCAAACAATGACAAATTTATACATCACGGTGTATATTCAAAAGGCATATATTCTGCCACACGCTCCCAAGACCAGTATCCATACGTCGTAACGGCCAATGGCTCATTAAAAAAGCCCTTTGAGTTGATTGTGACCACCGGTAAATTTAATTTAATAAATGACATCTGGCCGACATTTCGTCCAGCAGTTGTTATACTTCCATTGTGAACTGAAGCATTGTTGTTATTCATTTGTAATTGATCAAAAACATATGCCGCACTTTCATATTCTTTGGTATAGATGACTAACAGATATTTAGTAAATTTTAGTGTATTGTCGAACGCAAATTGTTCTCGATCGGCATGTAATTTGGCCGGCAATTCGAAATATGAATTGTTAATACTGGACGGAAGTTCATCTACCTCATCAATAACAAACCCCTCTTTCTTCAACCGCCCACTAGTCAATGCTCTTAAAAAATGAGTCATGGAACCTCCATAACTTTTCTGTCTATTCCTAATAATTCGTTTGCGCTCCACATTACTATTAACAGGAAGTTCTTCAAAATTTGAGATTCCAAGGAGTCTAGTCACCGTCGGCGTATGCTCGAAAAGTTCGAGGATATAATTGATTCTATATCCTAGAGCTAAATTTTCAATAATCAGCGGCTGGGCCGCTGTAGCCTTCAATTCACCAGTGTCTCTATTGTAATCAATATCCAATACGTCTGGATTGACAATGGTACACTTGGTCGCATTTTGGGTATTTCCTAAAAACTCT
Source organism: Reichenbachiella sp. (assembly GCF_965233835.1). GTDB lineage: Bacteria > Bacteroidota > Bacteroidia > Cytophagales > Cyclobacteriaceae > Reichenbachiella. Next base: position 2,175,957 of record NZ_OZ247585.1, on the reverse strand, counting down.
TCTTTAAAAATCTTAAAGCCACGATCCCAGTTCTTTTGAGCATCACTGTTGGCTCTAATTTCTATATTTTTGAGTTGTGTAGTTTTAGGTTCCAGTTTGATTGGAATATGAACGAACTGTTGATCACCCTCTACTGTAACCATTGTGTGGGCCAAGGTGTAAACGATATGGGAAAACACAATTTCATATTTTCCGGGAGTAAATCCCTTGATTACAAAATTGCCATTAATATCCGTCGAACTTCCCTTTAAGGTCCCCGCAACATAAACATTCACACCTGGAATGGGTTCTCCCGTATCAACATCTCTAACGTTACCTCTAATGTTTATCTTTTCAAAGAAATACTGAGTGGTGGTGGTTGCGCTAGATTTAAAGAGAATTACCTGACCGTTAATCGTCGTATATTCAACCCCTGTCCCTAACAGCAATTGATTCAATACGCTTTCTAAACTTGCTTCTTCATACGACAAAGTGAATCGCTGTCGTTCATCAACAATATCCGAACTATAGGAAAAAAAGACGTTGGTTTTATAACTGATATGATTGAGTGCGCTGTCTATTGTAACTTCTCTAAGGGAGATTTGAAGCTTTTTACTCATAACCGCTCGTTTTTGTGCCAAGCAGTTATTAGAAGTAACAATAAGACCAACCACCATAGGCAGTACAAAGCTCAACATATATGCCAGGCGTTTGGTCATTTACTTTGGGGTAATTTATCGTCTAAATTCTTTCAGGTTTTCTCGAAGAACACGCAGAGCTTTACCCATCTGTACTTCAATAGTTTTGATGGACAACCCCATGTGATCAGCAATTTCCTGATACTTTAATCCTTCAAATCTACTGAGTTTAAATATTTTCTGGCACTGTGGCGGCAGATCATCTATAGCTTTATGGATTTCTGCCTGAACGTTCATTTCTTCATCTGCCTCATACTTCACCTCCTCAGCATGCTCCATCTGATCTATGATGTGCTGACGGTAAGAATCCCTAACCTTCAAATGTTTGAGATGATTGAGACAAGTATTGTGAACCGAACGGTATAAATAAGACTTTAAGGATGAGTCCTCTGCTATGGTGTCACATTTCTCCCAAAATTTCACGAACACATCCTGAACAATCTCCTCTGCCTCCTCGTATTCGTCTAAGAACCTAAAAGCATAATTGCATAATGCTTTATAGTATTCATTAAAAACAATTTCGAAGGCCGCCTTTTCTTTATTAATTATCCTCTTTACGAGTAAATTGACCTGATTATCTAACATTATCTAATTTTCCCAAACTGGATAAGCCCTGAGCTTATGTTGCAATTTCAAACATAATACATTCTTGACGCATATAAAATTATCAAGATTGGTAATGGTTTTTTTTTGATATTTGACGCTAACAAAAGTAATACTAATACTCTCAATTGATGGAAATAGTTTTCGAAGAGACCAACTACTCGCTAAAGGCACTCAACGACCTGCAGGATTCTTATCCTGAAGCAGATAGGCTTTTGCATTTCATCAAATGCTGGGTCAATGGGGATACTCGTTTTCAATTTCAAACCTCTGGTTCTACCGGACCCCCAAAACAAATCCATATCTCTAGAGAACAAATTATAGCAAGTGTGGCGGCCACAAGTAACTTTCTAAGGTTAAACAAATCTCATCGCGCACTCATCTGTCTGGATCCCAACTTTGTGGCATCCATCATGATGGCTGCTAGATGCCTCGTTAACGATATGGACTGTTTTTTAGCCCGACCCAGTGCTGATCCTTTAAAATCAATCGACAAAAAAATAAGCTTTGCTTCTTTTGTGCCCTTTCAAATTTATAAAATGATGGAAAATAAAACCATCACTCAGTTAAGTAAAATTGAGAACATTCTTGTTGGGGGTGCTCCCTTGACTCAATCTGGCTTCGAAACCCTTGCTAATATCAACACTAATATTTTTGTCACTTATGGCATGACGGAAACAGTCAGTCATGTAGCACTGATGCCCGTAAGGGAAAGTTTTTCAGATGCGTATTATGAAGTTCTCCCTGACATTCGGATCGGACAGGATGAGGATGGTTGCCTTCATATCACAGGTAAAGTCACCGAAGGAAAAAAAGTGCAGACCAATGATATCGTGGAGATGCTTGCCAAAAACAAATTCAGGTGGCTAGGTCGAAGAGACCACGCGATCAATTCAGGAGGTATTAAAATTCACCCAGAACAATTGGAAAAATCCATTGAAGGACATTTCTCTACGGAGTTTATGATTAGCTGGAGGCCGGATCCGAAATTAGGCAGTGCATGCATTCTCATCATTGAGGATAAGCCAATTCAGAAAGAAAAACAAAATGAGATTGAAAGCATCATCGTTGAAAGCTTTTCAAAATACCATGTACCTAAACAGATAATTGAATTAAAAGAGTTTGAAAGAACTGATTCTGGTAAAATAAAGCGAGAAGCAACAAGAAAAAAAGCACTGAACTTATTTTAGCCGATCCAAAATCACTCGAAGGCCATCTAAGGTCAAATTAACATCCATCTCATCAAATAGATCGTGTAGTGGTTTGAAAATAAAAGACAGTCCTCCCGTTGCTATTACCTTTGAATTTCCTCCCATTTCTACTTTCACCTGATTGACCATGTGACGCACCATACCCACATATCCTTGCATAATCCCTGCCTGTAAGGCTTCCACGGTATTATTTCCTAATACTTTTGTCGGAATTTCTAATGGAATCTCCGGTAAACGAGCCGTATTTGAAGACAACGACTTCATAGCAGTACGAACTCCAGGAGCGATAGCCACGCCTAAAATTTCGCCGTTATTACTTACACTAGTGAAAGTTAAAGCCGTACCAAAATCCACCACAATCACCTCTTGTTTGAATCGCTCGAAGGCTCCAATAGCATTGGCGGCCAAATCAGAGCCCAGTTCATAAGGATCAATATCCCCTAGATTAAGTCGTCCGAGCAACTCACCATCAACTACCTGAATAATACCCTCATAAAAGCTATTAAAGACCTCCAATATGACTGATGTGAGATCAGGCACCACGCTACTTAGTATCACTTGTTTTACCGTAGGCACAGGAACATTTTCTTCCAATAGAAAGACTCTCAAACGTTTTTCATATTCGGCAGCCTCCATTTCTAGATTACTCGGGACGCGAAAAATATGCTTCCAATCCTGATTATAAAAACCGACTACTACATCAGTATTACCTATATCAATAGCTATAGTCATACTTTTGTTTTTACTACTACTTTTCCTGTCGATTTTCCACTTTGAAACAGCTTGATAGCATCATGGAGTTGATCAAATTCGAAGACCTGACCAACCATTGGTTTGCCCAAATCAAGCTTTGCCATGTCCTTCAATAAATCATCCATCACATCCACCTTTTCATATAACCAAATCAAGTTGAATCCCATCACCGAACGGTTTTCCTGAATCATCTGCTGCGGGTCTATCTTTGGTCTTGTGAGAAATTTCCAAAGTAGTTTTAAATAATTTGGTTTGGAACCCGGCGAAGCAAACTGAGAAGCTCCTACTACCACCATTCTGCCTTGAGGGGCCAACAAATTGTAGCCAGCCTTGAATATCTCTCCTCCAATGGTCTCTACAATAAGGTCGAGTTCACGACCATCTAGCGCTTCTTCTAAATCCTTTCCAAAGTTTTTTCTGCGAACGATCTTGGCGTCAAACCCTTCGGCTTCCAGTACACTCATTTTTTTATCACTACCTATTGTACCAATCGTAAATGCATCATAGCATTTGGCAATTCGATTAGCCATGATGCCGACTCCTCCAGCACCACTGTGAATCAGTACATTTTGATTTTTCTGTAAGCCACCTAGAAACACCAAAGCATAGTAAGCTGTCATACCTTGTACCAAGTACGCTGCTCCTTCTTCATAAGTCCAATCATCAGATAGCGATACAATATGGCGGTCATCAATATTGAGATGACTGCCATAGCCTCCGAATCGGGTCACTCCCATAACACGATCACCTTCTTTGAAACCAGACACGTCCGCTCCTGCTTTTGTGATCTTCCCAGCAAACTCTAACCCAGGCACAAAGCTACCTTTCGGCGTGGCACTATAAAGCCCATGAATAGCGAAGACATCAGCGAAATTCAGGCCTATGGCATGTACTTCTACCTGTACCTCATTGGCTTGAGGTTCTTCTAATGACTCGGTGACTAATTTCAGATTTGAAGTAGAACCAACTTTGTCGATCCGATAGGCTTGTCTTTCCATAATTACATTCTTTTAATGATTGTCAAAGATTAGGAAAAAATGATGAAACCTGTAAGGTTTTTAAAACCATACAGATTTATTTTTTCGGGCTCAAATCAAACACCCTCGAGATATTAAATCCAATATGAATATCTCCATCTCCCCAGCTACCGGTGGTTTCTGAGATGAAGCCCTGCTCAATCATGGAACGCGAGTTAGTAAGATGGATTTGGAAGACATGGCCGCCAGTCTCAATGTCTACTCCAAATGATAAAGCATTGGTAACCTCCGGTCCTTTCTCTGTCATCTGAGGAAACCATTCGGCATTGATGGCCACTCTTTTGCTGATCTTGTACCGACCACCCACTCCTAAGGCAATCACATCATTGGGGTATTCTCCTGAGGGCACCAAATTTCTATGGATAAAAGTCGGCATGAACTGTAGCGACAAATTGGTATTCATCTTTCGTGAAACCAACAACTGGAACGTAGAATATAGGCGATCACTGAAGGGATGATCAATAGTGGGATCTGTAAATGCCCCATCACCAGTCTTAATAGCCAAACTTGTGAATGCCACTAAAGAAACGGGTACAGACTTCTCTCCTGTCCGCTGAATCAATATTTTATACTTCAGGGAACCATCTACAATTTTTTGATAAGACGAACGGCCAATCCCAACATTCAGTCGGTCGGTGATACCATAATCTAATCCCAATCGAATTTGAGAATCATCCAAACCATAAAACTGTTCTATGCCCTGATTGACTGTACCAAATCGATGAGAAATAACAAAATCCAGTATACCAGCAGAACGCATCTCAGTGGTCTGACCACTGATCAATCTTGTGCTTTTAAAAGTGGCCTCTACCTCCTGATTTTTTTCTCCATCATCCAACAATGACATGAGGTCATCTTGGGCAACCACGGAAAATGAGCAGAATAGAAAAAAAACTGTTATGCGTCTCATAAGTTTATTCGGTTAAAGGTTTGTATTCGAAGTGAACGGTTACTTCGACAGTATCAGCGATGTTGTAAAACAGCGCTTTGGGAATTTTAATTTTATATTCAGCTAAAGCCACAGGAAACACGCTGTCTACGATCAACTCATTTTGCAGAATAGTGAGTTGCGCGGGAATATCAACATTTTTAGTTACTCCATGGATGGTCAAATCACCGGAGGCCACTACTTGCCGCTCTCCTTCAAATGACTCCCAGTCTTTCACCTTGCCAGTAAAAGTAGCTTTGGGGTACTTTTCCGATTCCATATAATTCTCATTGAAATGCTCTTGCATCAGTGACTTTTTGAACTGAAATTGATTGCTCGGGATGGAGAAGGCAAACCCCCCATTGGACAAATCCATAGCGCTTTTAGATTGTTTGTTCACTGCTTCAATATCTTCAACTGGGGCACTGGAATAGAAATACACCCGACTTTGATCACTCACATACTTCTGAGCAAAAGTTGAAAATCCAAAAACGAGGAAAATAAATACTATGGTTGATTTTTTCATAACTCAATTGTTTAATCCGCCATCATCGACCCAACATACAATAGCCTCGATTTCTGTATCAGTCAGCACATCGTCTTTGGGCATATTGCCGCTGACAACTCTGGATTTTATTGATTCAGCGTTTGATTTTACATTATCAAACACCGTAAGGTTTACCCTTCCCGTTCCACTCACATGACAACCCGTAGTGGCACAGCTTCCTATAATAATGGGCTCCACGCTGTTTTCATAACTGATTCCAGAAAGCACCTTTATGCCTTTCACATTGATACACCCGGTTCCATCTTTTACACTTACCTGGTAGGTTCCTGATTCCAATCCGGAAAATGAAGTATCAGACCCGAAATCACCATTTTCAAATCGATATTGATAACTACCATCTCCACCAGAAGCGGCAATATCTATTGACCCATTAGCCGAACCACATCCAGCCGTAGCTGTAACTGTGGTAAAAGACACTGTATTTTCATCACCAGAGACTATTACTTCCAATAAAACCTCACAACCATTGGCATCCTTCACTTCAGCCAGAAAAGGTCCGCCTAGTGATACCCCATTAAACTCGGTCAAATCTTGAAACGGTGAACCATCGAACCGATACAAATAAGGTCCTTCACCTCCACTGGCTTCCAGGGTTATGGTAGCCCCTTCGTTGCAATCTGCATTTTCATTACCCGAAACAGTCAACTCCAAATCAGACAGGTTGCAATCCACCTCTTGATTGTCCGAACAAGCTAAAAGTACCGCTAACATTAATGTCAAAATTCCAATTCTCATAAGCATATAACAGTCAATACATGTACATACACGTATCTACGAGGTAAAGTTTTTATCTGGATTTAGTAAGTTTTAATTTATCGAAGCTGCCTGCATCAATAGACCACATAGATAGGCCGCATAAGTACCCAAGGTATACCCCAATACCGCCAACAAAACACCTACCGGCGCGAGTGATGGATGAAACGCCGCTGCTACCACGGGAGCAGAAGCCGCTCCTCCTACGTTAGCCTGACTTCCCACCGCCACAAAAAAGAATGGCGCTCTGATCAACTTTGCTACGCCTAACAGTAAAATTACATGTACTAGCATCCAAATGATACCTACCAAGAAAAGTCCTGGAGATTCAAAAATGGCCATGACGTCCATGTGCATACCAATAGTGGCAATAATGACATAAATGAATGCACTGCCTACTCGAGTAGAACCTACGCCTTCCAGGTTTCTATATTTGGTAAAAGAAAGGCTCAGTCCGATGGCTGTGGCAATTACAACAATCCAAAAGAATCCACTAGTCAAACTATAAGTAGCCAATTCTGGGTAGTTTGCTGCTAAATAGGGCGCTATGATATCACTGAGCAAATGAGCAATTCCAGTAGCTCCGGAGCCAATCGCCAGAATGGTCATAAAATCAGTGAGTGTGGGCATCTTGGCTATACTTGCGCTATACTCTTCTATTCTGGTTTTCACTTCATCTATGGCCGAGGCATCAGCCTTAAACATTTTATCAACCATTTTAGACTTTCCTGCACCAATCAAAATAACGGCCATCCAAACATTGGCCACAAGAATGTCAACAGTTACCATTTTCGAGAAGATCACATCCCCTACCTCAAAAACTTCCTTCATGGCCGCCTGATTGGCACTTCCTCCAATCCAACTTCCAGCCACAGTGGTCATACCACGCCATACATCTTCGGCACTTGCCCCAATCACATCAGGAGCAATCCATCCCATCACAAGCAACGCAATCGGTCCCCCAATCACTATACCCATTGTACCCGTGAGAAACATGATAATGGCTTTGGAACCTAATTTCTTAATCTCTTTGAAATTCGTGCTCAGCGTGAGTAATACCAAGGCTGCTGGTAGCATATATCTGGAAGCAACAAAATATAATTTTGAATTATTTCCGTCAATAATGCCCAATGAGTTGAATACTGACGGTAGGAAATAGCATACCAACACAGAAGGAAAGATGCCATAGAATTTTTTCCAAAAAGGATGAGAAGAAGCATTGGTCTTAAAAACAATCCCTAACAAAACCATTAGGAGTCCAAAGACCACGGCATCATTGGTGATCAAAGCGGTAGATTCATTCATTTCTTAATGTTTATGTTGTTTATAATGGTTGCAAATTCACTCAGGATCATAGCCGTAGCTCCCCAAACTACCTTTTCTTCAATATCAAAATAAGGTACATCCACATTGAGTCCACTGTAGAAAGTCATTTGCTTTTGTTTTCTTTTTGATTTGTCGTTCAAAACATTGATATCCGCAGTGACCAATTCCTCCACTTCTTTTTCTTCTAAAATGAACTGAGGAGCTTTTGATAATAAACCGATCACAGGTAAGATATTGAAATTGCTGGGTGGCACATAAAGTTCTGACAATTGGCCGATCACTTCGACCTCATTGATATCCACCCCTACCTCTTCTTGGGTTTCACGAAGTGCGGTATAAATCAAGTCACTGTCGTCGTCTTCATATTTACCACCAGGCAGCGCAATCTGGCCACTATGCACTCCTGGGTATTGTGGCCTTACAATCAGTGGAAACTTGATTTTATCTTGTTCCTGATAGAGTAAAATCATCACTGCGCTCTGACGTGCTTTTTTGGCGCTTTCTCTATCGAACCGTTGCGAGACATCAGGTAACGGAGCCATCTCCTTCTGCGCCTTCATACCCAAAGGCTCGGTCTTCAGAGCCGTTTTCAGTAATTCTACAAATGTCTGCCAGTTACTACTATCAATCAACTTTTAGGTATTTATCCAATTCAAAAAATAATTGCGGACTGACAAACATATCAAGATAATTATTAACTTAGTTCTACATCATTAAAAACCTTATGAGTGAACTTCCCTCCTACGTCAGTGGCGTATTTCTAGCCACAGTCGCTGCCACCTTTGGGTTCCTTTATTATGGTATCAAACTAGCCCAAAAATCCAAATCCAACAACAATGCCATCGTTGCTTCGACCTTTATTATGGTCTGGCTATTTTTAATTGCTCTTTTGGCACTTTACGATTTTTTTCTCGACTTTGAAGCTATGCCACCTAAGCTATTTTATGTGCTTCCACCTCCGATTATAGCCATTGTGGTTCTTCTGTCCATCAAAAGATCACGTGCCTTTTTGATGCGAATACCCATAACTACACTTACCTACCTTCACATTGTCCGGGTTCCCATTGAAATTGTGTTATGGTGGCTCGCAGGTAGTCAGCTGGTGCCATACCTGCTTACTTTCGAGGGTATCAATTATGATATTCTCTCTGGCGTATCCGCTCCTTTCGTAGCCATCTTTATGGTAGGCCTAAGAAGTAAAAGTCGTATTGGCGCTATTCTATGGAATTTCATCACCCTTGGATTATTGGTCAATATTGTGGCACACGCTATCTTGGCTGCACCTACTCCATTTCAAACATTTGCATTAGACCAGCCCAATATTGCAGTGTTCCACTTTCCATTTATTTGGTTACCAGGATTTGTAGTTCCCGCCGTCTTATTCGCTCACCTGGTGAGTTTGATGAAACTGCTGGCCAAAAGCGAAGAACTCAGGTAATTCTCTCTATTTTATTGAAAATCAATTTGAGAGATGGCAGAGACTGAAATTTCTGCTTATTTTGATGATTCATTATGGCATTGAATAAAGAATACGTCAAACTCATTTTTGGAATCAAGCTGAAGCAATTGAGGCAAAACCATTCGCTATCGCTTCAACAACTATCAGATCTTTCAGGTATTTCTGTTTCTTATTTAAATGAGATTGAAAAAGGTAAAAAATATCCCAAGTCAGAAAAACTCATCGCATTGGCAGACGCCCTAAAGGTGAAACCGACGGAGCTTAAATCTGAGGTACTCAACAAAAAATTAGCACCAGTCTCGCGACTTTTGCATTCTGGCATTCTCTCGGAGCTTCCGCTGGATTTGTTTGGACTGGAGTTGTCTAGGCTTTTGGATTTGTTATCCAACGCCCCATCCAAACTCAATGCATTTATTGGTACGCTCTTGGAGGTAAGTCGAAACTATGATGTACGTGTGGAGACCTTCTACTTCTCCGTATTACGTTCCTATCAGGAAATTCATGAAAACTTCTTCCCAGAGATAGAAGAAGCAGCAGAACAGTTTTCAGAAGAGGTGAGACTACTGGCTGGTAAGTACATTCCTGAGTCAGAGTTTGAAGACTACCTGACCGAAAAATACAACTACAAGCTGGTAAACAACGACTTCACAGAGCACTCCTCACTGAGCGACTTGCGAAGTTTGATGATCCAGGAGAAGCGCAGAAAGAAACTCGTACTTAATAGCGAACTGAGCCAAAGACAACGAGCTTTCTATCTGGCCAAAGAAGTAGGGTTCAATTACCTGAAGTTCAAGCAAAGAAACACTGCTACCCCTTGGGTGAAAATCGATAATTTCGATCAGGTATTGAATGACTTCAAGGCTTCCTATTTCGCCTCCTCGGTTTTAATAAACAGGAATAATTTCCTTCAGGATTTACAGGACTTTTTCTCCAGTGAACAATGGAATCAAAACATACTCATCGACACCATGCGCCACTACAATACCACACCAGAGATGGTGCTACAGCGCATGACCAATTTATTACCCGAGTACTTCGGTTTCCATGAATTGTTCTTCTTTAAATTCAATCATCGGCCTGGTACGGATCACTATCATCTAGGCAAGGAAATGCACCTATCCAGAACCAATCAACCGCGAGGCACCACGCTACAAGAGCATTTTTGTAGGCGGTGGAAGTTTATCACCATGCTGGACGAATTGGAAGAAATTCACAAGACCAAACCCGGTGAAATCATCGGCGGGGCACAGATCGCTCGCTACATCGATACGGGAGAAGAATTTTTATTGCTGTCTCTTGCTAAACCCTTCACCCCGACCAAAGGAATGAACAACAGCTTGGCCTTGGGTATCAAACTGGATGAAAAGGTGCGTAGCACAATTAAATTTCTGGGAGACACAGCCATCAAGACCCAGCTCGTGAATGACACCTGCGAGCGCTGCATGGCACAAAACTGTAAAGTCAGGGCTTCTCCTCCCTATGTCTACGAGCGCCTTAAAAAGGAGGAAGAAAGAAAACAAGTCTTAGAAAGCTTTAATCCTAAATAAGATGAACCTCTACTTCCTAACCGCCGGAATCCTATGTTTCATTCTAGGACTTATCCACTCTTTTTTGGGTGAGTTTTTGATTTTTAAAAACAAAAGAAAGAAGGGATGGCTTGTTCCGAGTCTGTCGAGTCCAGACCTCAAAGAGCGACACCTGCGCATCTTGTGGGCTACCTGGCATTTGGCTTCGGTATTTGGCTGGTGTATCGGTGCTATACTTATCCAGATTTCCGGTGACCCAAGTGATACAAACTCCTCACTTGCAACTTTCATTTTTGAATCATCTATGTATGCTATGTTCTTATCCTCTGGCCTGGTTTTAGTTGGCACCAAGGGCAGGCATCCTGGGTGGATTGTATTGGCGGTGATTGGATATTTGTTAATGATAGGAGGTTAACAACGGCCTTCGTGTGGACCCTTTTTCGAATCAAATCACAGAATTGGTTATATTGTATTTGAAACTAAGTCAACGTTCGCTAAGTACAATTCAAGCCGTGACGTTGACCACATGAATAAAAATTTGAAAATCCTAAACTAACAATACACGGCCATGAAGAGACACTTTATAATGCTTGGAGTTATCGGAATGTTAATAGTAACTGGATGTCAACCTCCACAACAAAAGGAAGAGTCCAAAACAATCCAAAATAAAAAACCAAATGTCTTAATCCTGCTAGCAGATGATATGGGTTATGGTGATATTGGTGTATACGGAAGCGAGATACAAACACCAAACGTAGATCAATTGGCCAAGGAAGGAGTTCAATTCACCAACTTTCACGTAGGGGCTGCTTGTTCACCCACGAGAACAATGCTTATGACAGGAGTAGATAATCATAGAGCCGGCCTTGGCAACATGACTGAAATTCAAGCTGACAATCAATTTGGTCAACCTGGCTATGAAGGTTATTTGAACGATGATGTTGTTTCTGTTGCAACCCGAATGAAAGATGGCGGATACAACACTTATATGGTTGGAAAGTGGCACTTGGGACACTCAGAAACGACCATTCCCTACGCAAAAGGTTTTGAGCGATCTTTTGCTCTTATGGAAAGTGGTGCTGACAATTGGGTAGAGCAACCATATGCACCAATGTATGATGCAGTTCATTATTTCGAAGACGACAAGCAAGTGAGTTTACCAACAGAAGACTATTATTCTTCCAACTATTACACTGACAAAATGATGAATTATATTGGTTCTGATAGGCAAGAGGGGAAACCATTTTTTGCTTATGTATCTTTTCAGGCGGTGCACTACCCTCATCAGGCACCAAAATCATACATTGACAAGTATAATGGCGTCTATGATGCCGGCTGGAAAGAACTAAGAATGAAGCGATTGGAAAGACAAAAAGAGCTTGGCATTGTTTCTAAAGATGTTAGTCTCAATTTTGACAATGCTGCTACTATTGAACCAGATTGGAAGATTTCGGATTGGGAATCACTATCAGATGAGGAGAAAAAATTCAATGCGAGAAGAATGCAGACCTATGCGGGGATGGTTGACAACATGGATTACAATATTGGTCGCCTGTTGAACTATTTGAAAGAGATTGGAGAATACGATAATACGGTTATCATTTTTCTAGCAGACAATGGCGCTGACCCCAATCAACTACCAACTAAGTCGGGCTTTGATGTGTGGTATAAAGAGAATTATGACTACGTAACTATAGAAGATTATAGTGGCGATTATTCTGCCATGGGACAAAAGGGTTCATTTGCTGACTATGGACCAGGTTGGGCTGCCACAGCAAACACGCCAAACAGTTTTTACAAGACTTTTTCAACTGAAGGAGGCATTAGAGTACCATTCATTGCGTGGTATCCAAAATCGCTGGAGGCCGGAAAAGTAACAAGCGAATTTGGTTTCGTCAAAGACATCGTTCCAACCATACTTGAAATTGCAGGAATAGATGGTAGCGGCAATACTTACAACGGAAAAGAGATCTATCCAATTACCGGAACAAGTATGTGGAGCTCACTAAATGGAAAAACAGAATCTGTACATGCAGAAGATGAAATAATTGGTTATGAACTGGCAGGCAGTAGCGCAGTATTCAAAGGCAATTACAAATTGGTTATCAATCCTAAAACGAAGGGAACCGGAGAATGGGAACTCTATGATATTGTAAATGATCCTTCTGAAATGTCCAATCTTGTTACGAAAATGCCTGAATTGGTTGAAGAGTTAAAATCAGCTTACAAAACGTACGAAAAAGAAAATGGCGTAGTACCTGTTCCAGAAGACTACGATGTACTTAAACAACTTGTTAAAAATGCAAAAAGAGGGGTTTCTCATTAATTTCAGTTTATGCAAGTGGTAAATACTATTGCCTACCATACGTAATGCATGATCATCACTCTAACAAGCCGAAGCGTTCTAAGCGGATATTTCAGCTGCTGCTATTGATCTTGGCGGGTGAATCTATTTTCTTTTTGCCCTTTGTTTTGGCTCGTGTTTTTAGACCGACATTTCTGGCAGTTTTTGAAATCACCAATCTGGAGCTCGGTACACTGTTTTCTGCCTACGGAGTTATTGCCATGGTCTCCTACTTTTTTGGTGGGCCATTAGCGGATCGATTCTCACCAGGTACCTTACTTGCGACTGCACTTACTGTTACGGGCCTAGGAGGTATAGTCATGAATTTCATCAGTTCTTATGCAGAACTTTCCTGGCTCTATGCTTTTTGGGGATTAACTACGATTTTGCTTTTTTGGGCAGCGCTACTCAAGGCTACCCGTATCATTGGCGGTGAAGATTTTCAAGCCAGAGCCTTCGGTTTACTCGAAGGAGGCCGTGGACTGATGGCTGCACTCGTAGGCACTATAGCCGTGGGTATTTTGGCCTTTTACCTTCCAGATCATGAATCACCTAGCTTGACCGAGCAACAATATGCTTTTCGACAGGTGGTGTTTTTCTTTTCCGGATGGGTGATTTTGGTCGGTATCCTAATTGCCATTTTCTTCAAAAACTCCACTCCCAGTTCCAATCCAACCACCAAACGAATCACCTGGCGTGAACTAAAACTGGTCATGGGAAAACAAGTCATTTGGTATCAGGCTATAATCATTGTCTGCGCCTATGTAGGCTACAAAGTGACTGATGACTTTTCGCTACTGGCGAGCGACATTCTGGGGTTCTCCGATGTAGCCTCCGCTCAAGTAGGCGCCTTGGCCCTTTGGATGCGTATGATCGCTGCCATCGTCGCTGGTTTTTTGGCAGATCGAATAGGTCAATCCTCTAAAGTCATCTCCTGGGGGTTTGGTATCATGATGATCAGTGGGTTAATTATCGGTAGTGGCTGGCTACCGGCCGATACACCCTTCTATTATCTCTTGATGATCATATCCAGTTGTCTAGGGGTATATGCCGTGCGTGGTTTGTACTTTTCACTGGTTCAAGAAGCTCACATTCCATTAGCACTTTCAGGAACTTCAATTGGCCTTATATCTGTCATAGGTTTCACTCCAGACATTTTCATGGGGCCATTGATGGGGTATTTCTTAGATAACTATCCTGGAGTCTTGGGACATCAATTTGTCTTTTTACTGCTGGCAGTCTTTTCCTTTATTGGTTGGATTGCCACTAAAAAATTCATATCAATCAAACCCTCTACTGAATAAGAATACCATAATTCAGGTATTGACCCATCACGGATATTGATCTAATTTCATAAAATATTACAATTAAACCTTAACCCCAGATATTATGAAAACGATCAAAATCCTATTTGCCATTTTAATTATGTATGGATGCAGCTCGTCAGATAGGCAGCCCTTACTTGCAGAAAATCATGGATCCGGAGCTTGTAAAGAATGTGGTTGCAGGTCATGGAGAGGAGATTCAGAAGAGCCAGAGCGGTGCATTAATATCCGAGTACCAACTAAAAAATTGTGTCAACACCTCTATTCACAACACAAATAAGCAAGGGTGTATCAAAATTAAAAAAGAGCTAACTAGAGCTCTTTTTTAATTTATTTTCTGTTTAAAATCTTTCAAAGCAAACGCTAAGAATTCGTTGAACTGTTTAGGCTGCTCCACCATAGGAAAATGACCGGTTTGGCTCATTTCAAAAACTCTAAAATCCAATCCCGTACTTTTCAAACCAACGGTATCGACCGGCGACATATCACTGGATATCAAAAAAAGTGGCACATTCAAATTCGTTAATCGCTCTTGTTCGGAATAGGGATAATCCAAATAAGTTTGAATAGCAGGAATAGAGGCCTCTGGATTAGCCATTTTATAGTCTTTCACAATTCTCTTTCTCACCAAGCTATCCGTTCCTTCAAAAATCAAGTACTGGTCCACATAAACTGCTGAATTGTTAGCAAAGTCAGCTCTGAGCCATTCTACAAAACCATCAGCTTCGGCCTTTAACTCATCATTCAACTTTTGTTGAACTTCTTTGTAGTTATCTACACCTACCAAAGCAATGACGCTTTCATTGTCTTGTGCAGCTTCCAAAATAATTCTACCGCCCATCGAATGTCCTATCAAGACTACTTTATCCAATTCAAGGTGATTGATCAATGCTTTGATATCATTCGCATAGGAGTCAATAGCATACGTTGGCTTCAGATTTTTAGAGCCACCAAAACCAGGTAGGTCTATGGCTACAATTTGATAATTTTCATGAAACTTGGCTTGCTGTTGGTCCCAATACGATTTATTGATGTTCCATCCATGAACAAATAGCAAAGTGACTTCTCCTTCACCCGAGATGTTGTAACTAATTTCTGATTGATCGGTCTTGAGCACTTGATTAGTATTTTGGTTCTGGTTTGTTTTGTTGGAATTACACGCGACTAAACACCATGTGACAAAAAGTAAACTTGAAATGAGTTTCATTATTTAAAGTTTAGATTATTGAAAAAGGCCCGTCGGTCAAACGGGCCAAACTTGTAATTTCAATGCTATTACCTAGTTGCTCAGCTATTGTCGGATTGCAGACCCAATACCTCGACACCTTGTTTGAAGACAATGTCTCTTGGAATCCCAGCTTCACCTACTCGATCCAGATCTTTCTGCAATTCAGGTCCAACAATCCCTTTTTCTTTGAATAGCACATCTACTCCTGCATAATCTCCATCTCCTTGCAATTTCAAGATCACTCCTGACAGAGAATTCATAGCAGCTTGAAACTCTTCAAAATTCACTTTGTAGGTTCCATTTTCCGGATTGTAGCTGAAGGCGTTTTGCTCCTTAAAGTAGTTGAATCGAATCATATTAGCCTTACCATGTGCACTGCTTGCACCAAACCGAACAGATCTAAAAATACCTGCTAAGAAAGTGGTGTAGTAGTCCATCAACTCTCCTTCTATTTCACCCTTCTCCTGCAATTGTGTCACCATGTATAAACCAAGAATATCTGCTTTCCCTTCTTCTAATGCAGAACCATGCTCTTTGAGCGCTTGCCTTACTGTACCACTACCATTAATGGTATTCTTAATTCCTAATCCATGAGCCACTTCATGAAACATGGTATTAGCGAAAAAAGCATCGAATGTCACATGCTTTCTTTGAGACTCATGGATCAGTAGGTTATTGATGGGCACCATGATCTTGTCGAACTTTGCCCGCATTGCATTTTTCAGTTGTAATCTACGTGTCCCTTTTTCTAGCTGAACTCTTTCATCATTAGGAAGGTTGATCGCAATTGTTTTTCCGCCAGAATTACAATCACCAGCATAATAGATGACGTCATAAGCATTCAAATCCGAATCTGTTCCCGGAGATTCTTGCTTGTACTCATCGGCTACAGGAAGGTTCTCCTGCAATTCGGGCAGAAATGAAACGAACTTCGTCAAACGCTCACTCCATTCCATATCTTTTATCAGCACATAGGCCTCATGAGCAGCTTTGTAGTTGTACAACTTGTCTTCATAGTTCTCTATCGGACCTACTACAAAATCAATCATATTAGATTTCATATCCATCCATTCTAAGTCACTGGCTAGGTAGTCATCAGACAACAGAGCATCTGCTCTTAGGCTCAAGTAAATACTAAAATCTTCGTCATCAGCTAGATCAGCAGCTTGTCTAAGCAAATGGGCTGCCTCTTTTACTTCCTCTGCAAACGCTTCATTGAATGGAACGGTATACAATTCACCAGCCTCATTTCTTCGAATCAATGTATAAAGGCTTGTTTTTTTCGCATCATCGAACGCTTCAAACTCCTCTTTTGTCATATCGGCAGGATAATACTGCGCTCCGGCCGGTTTTTCACCCATTCCTTGTACAAAAGGTTCATCGGCTCTCAATCTGTCCCATGGACCATAATTTATGGTAGCAAACTGTTTAGTCGCTTCATCTGGCAAACTATTCAGCAAAGCACTTTTGTCTCCATAAGCTTCCTTCCAAAATAGATCGTCCATTATCTTAGACACCTCTATGAGAATGGGAATCATTTGACGTTGATTATCGGATAAATGTCCTAGATCGGCTGTTAACGTATATTCTGCGTATTCATTTACTCGCTCTGACATATCTATTGATGGGGTTTCCTCTGGCGTTTCTTTCTGAGAACAAGAGAAAAGGGCGAGGCCTAAAGCCAGACTGATACTAAAATTTTTCATTTGGGTATTGGTTTTAGTGGATGGTGAAGATAGCAAATGGCTGGAGTAAATTAAAAAGCAGATGAGGACTAATTTGAACTAATCCAAGAATTAAATCGTTTAATCTCAAACGAAACTGCCTTTTAGGTACGTTTTTTGCTTAACAAATGGAAATGAATTGTACAAAACCTAGATAATTAGAAAAATCGGGTTATATTCCATAAAGAAACTAATAATCAGCAATTCACGTTGATTAGAGATGTAAACTAGAAATATTAAGTATGGCGATGGAGCAAAAGCAAAAAGGAAGACCGGCAACCAAACCGGTAGCATTGAAAGAAGGATACTACATTGAATTAAGAACTAAAGGGTCTAGCTCGGCAATTAAATTGCGCAGAAATAGCATGGCCGAAATAGAATTTGCCACTAAGCAATACGAAAAAAGCAAAATTGTGAACTACTTGGGTCAAGTGAAAGACGGTAAGTGGGTAGATGGAAAAAACAAAGGCAAAAAGACCACCTCTTAATACATTATAAGTATTTAGTCACATCTACAACCTTCATACCTGCGGTTTCAGCTGCTTGCATGCCTGGTTTCCCGTCTTCAAATACTACACAATCTTCAGGTTCTATTCCCATTAACTCTGCACATTTCAGAAATGTTTCCGGATGTGGCTTGTAATAGGAGACCTCTGTTGCAGTTACTACATGCGTTATATATTTTGAAAGCTTGAATCTGTCAAAAAGCTCATTTACTACTTTCCTATTACTTCCCGTCCCTACTGCCATGGGAAGTCTTTTCTGATAGTTTTTGATAATTTCAAATACGGGATTGATCAGCTGAATCTTATCCAGATTACTTTCCACAAATATTCGTTTCATCTCAAGTGCTCGATTAATATCAAAGTTTTTAATTTGGTAATCTGCCTCAATCAACCTCATAGTATCCTTTGTTGGAATCCCTCCTCTACTTTCGAAAATCTCTTTTGGATACTCAATTCCATGGGGAGCCAGTGCGTGATTGTATCCATCATGATGAAGTGGCATAGAATCTAGTATGGTCCCATCAAGGTCAAATATTAGCCCTTTAGCTTCTGGGGGAATTGGAATATCAATAGTCTTCATTAGTTTATTTTTGCCGCAAACGTAATGGGATAAGGAACAACAAACAATCTCAGGTTGTTGGCTTATTATTAAACGGTCTTATTCACAAAACATGCTAGATCTCAGAATTACTACTAAATATCCAGAAGAGTTGATATGGAAGGCTAAACTAGAAGAATGGTGTGCAGCGCACAAAATCACAATAGAGAAGTCCCTAGAAGAGCCTGAACTTCATGAAGGTAAAAAGGTAGTACGCGGAATTTCTTCAATTGAATCATTCTTAAAAGAATATAAAGCCTTTTTGGATGACTGGAACGATTGCCGATGCGATAAATGGATGGCTCAATCTGAATGAACCAGATAAAATGCCGTGCCGTCGGTTTTAGAAAAATAGATTGTAGCGTTTTTACCAAATACGGTAGTAATAGTTTCTGTATAACAGTCTCCATTTACTATACAATCCAATAAACCCTTCGAATTAAGTAAATACTGATAAGACACTTTCGGACTTCCGTGCGCTCCGTAGAGCGTATAGCTTTCATCAATAATTGTAAGAAATTTCTCCATACTCCTCAAATAAACTCTCAAATCACTTGCATCGAAGGCGAATAAAGCACCGCTATATAAGAAATCTCCAGTAAAGGCTCTTTTTTCATTGTGATCCACAATAACCACAGATTCCCTGGTGTGCCCAGGAAGATTCACTATTTGAATATTTCTTTCTCCTAAATCAATATCCTTTTCTAATGGCAGCCATTCACCTACGGTGATTGTGGCCGGCCTTGAGCCTACAAACAACTCGGCCTCACTAAAGTCATATACATCGCCTTCTCCTATACCATCTTTAAGAAAAGATAAGTTGGGAAGCGCTATCTCATCAAATTCGGCCACATTATGATTATGATCAAAATGAAAATGAGAAAGTAAGAGCGTAACGGGTAATTGGGTAAGCTCCTGTACTTTGTACATCATTTTACTACCGTCTTGACCTTTATTTTCGCCAGTCCCTGAATCAAACATAATTGCCCGATCAGATCCAGCAATCAAATAACTTACATTAGCTTGAGAGCTTTTTGGTTCTTGTATGGCCCAGGTTTGGCTATCTATAGATGAAATTGTATACCAGTCCTCTACCGGGTCAGGAGTAGAAACAGGGTCATGGTCAGTGCCACATCCTAAAACGAGTAATACTATAAAGAAGACTATGTAGTTAGGTCTTAAAATCATTTGGTCGGTCAATGTTTCGAAGATGTGTAATATACGAATTTCATTAAAGTTGTTCGGTAGTAAATGTGCTCATCCAATGGAAATGTCATACATCAGCCTGTTTTCGAAGTAACGAGAATAAAGAAACTGGAGTCACATTGAGGAAGTTTTGAACTCTATCCATTTCTCGCCCCTCGTTTCTAACAAGATCTTCGTAGCTCAAGGAAAACACCTCATGAAACTTAAGTTCATGCAGTACCCTGGCTCTATTCAACTCTAAATTCTCAGTGTATGAATCAGATTCTTTTTCCGCAATAAACACTGAGTTCCCCTTATTTTGATTGTTTCGGGTGCTACTCCAAGTGCCAGATTTCTTGGCAATTTTTAGCGATGAAAACGCAGCTCGAGAATCCTTTCGACTGAGATCAATTATCTTGATATTTGGATTAGAAGCTATTTCACCCAATACATGACAAAATTGCTCATCACCTAGTTGTTCATAGAAAATTTTGCAGCCGACGGCCTGAATAAAGGAGTGATGATCAGACCAAATCGCTTCCTCTAGTTTTGTCATGCTTTTTTTTTCGGTAAGAATCTCACCATAGGACATGACTCGCGTATTGGAATTTAGCAGGGTATGCAACCAAGTGGATCCAGTCCGTGGATGACAAAGAATTACGAAACGTTGAAAGTCATTATTATGGCCGAATGGCCACTTTTCCAATAACCACTTTCTTTTAAGTACCATTTGTGTTTTCCAATAAATTCTATTCGCGAACAAACTCCTTTATGTTAAGTTTTGACGATTCTCCCCCAAGCACTTCATAATATTGACCAGTCATGCTAAGTTAGTAGTTAATGACAAACGTTGATTAAAGCCATATAAGCAAAGTAAAATGAAAATAGTCAAGTGGATCTTTATTGCCATAGTATGTTGTGGATTTATTGCAGGGGTAATCACCTATTATCCAAAATTGGTTATCATGTCCGGCTATACAGCAAAAATTGCCTGTTCATGCACTTTCATTGCTAATATGGACGAAGAAACGATCTACAACAAAGAGTTGAATTTCAAACCACTTCAGCTAGTCAAGTTCAAAATTGACAAAAAAGAAAAAACAGCCACAGCTTCCCTCTTTGGACTTCATCCAAAAACTGCAGTGTATAGAGAAGGGCTCGGATGTGCACTTTTGACAGAGTTAAGTCCTGAAGACGCTTATACGGCAAATTTTGAGCTACACAGACAAAAACATGATACTTTAACCCATTGGTTTAAGCAAAGAACGGCTCCTACCACTCCCTCATTAGCCAAAGCCATTAATAACGCCTTTATTGAAACCGACCCTAATTTTCCCACAAAAAACACACGAGCCGTGGTGGTACTACACAACGGGCAACTCATCGGAGAGCAATACGCACCCGAAGTAGATAAAAAAACTCCTCTACTAGGTTGGTCAATGACTAAAAGTTTGACCTCTACACTATTTGGGATTTTGTACGACAATGGCTTATTAGATATCGATGACAGAACTGGTATTGCCGAATGGCAAAATGACGACAGGTCTCAAATCACCTGGAAACACCTGTTACAAATGAATAGTGGCCTGAGATGGAAAGAAGACTATGCAGACCTAAGTGATGCCGTCACCATGTTGTTCAATAGCGATGCCATTGGTCAATACGCCCAAAGCGTACCTGCTGAATTTAAGCCAGGCTCGGTTTGGAACTATTCTTCTGGAACAAGTAACATCCTATCCAGCCAAATGAAGAGATTTTTCACTTCGCATAAAGATTATCTCAAATTCCCGTACGACAGTCTTTTCGGGCGATTGGGTATGTACAGTATGAGAATAGAAACAGACGCCACCGGAGAATTTGTGGGTTCGTCCTATGCGTGGGCTACGGCCAGAGATTGGGCTAAGATAGGACAGCTTTATTTACAGAATGGTACTTGGGAAGGCGAACAAATCATATCACCAGAATGGATTTCATTTATTCAAGAACCAGCCAATGGGTCAGATCAACTTTACGGTGGTCATTTTTGGATCAATAGTGGCGGTCGTTTTTCTAAAGTACCGCTTGATGCTTATAGCATGAACGGTTTCCACAGTCAGCGCATCATGATTATTCCTTCAATGGATTTAGTTATTGTTCGCCTGGGTGTCACGTACAAACGAGGAGATTTTGACTTCAACGAATGGTATGGAAAAATAATTGAAGCAGTAGAAAAAGACTACTAATCCTCACAAACCAATTTATCATAGATATCCTCACGATAAGCTTCTGAGAATAATTTATTTCCGTTTGTATCATAGTAAACTACTACATATATATCTGCTTCGGAGACCGCCGTTTCAGTAAAGTACAACTGGGTTTCCTCACCTCCTAAATTCATCACGTCGTGAAAAACCGTAGGTATAATTAACCCTTTAGCACTATGAAATACGCCATACCCTTCTTCTTTCCGAATAAGGAGAATTTTTTCAATTGGTGTATTTTTTATGAATTCATAATACTTGATATCTGCTAACGTTCTGGTACCATTCGACATGTTAACAATATTCCAATACCCATCTTTCAGCCCTAAAAAACTTGAGTCTGACCAATATTCTATCTGCTCAAATTCGGGTTCCACTCGCAGTTCATTCAAGTTATCCAAGAGACCGTATTCGCCATCTTCGTTAACAATGAACATTTCCTTATTATAAGGTTTGATTTTCTCTAGGTAATCCAACCTAAGCAACACACGGTCTCTAAAATTGTAAGCACCAAATTTCCCATTATACAAAACAGGAGCTACCTCGTTCTCCGCTTCACTAATCGCGTCGTATCGAATACGCATAATCAGACGGCCATCCAAGCCTACAGCTCCGTACTTATTGTTTTTCTTTACATAAAAGGCGCTATCCGAAATGTATCCAAGCTCATCGCAAGCAAGTCTAAACTGCTCCAATCCATTTTTATACAAAATATTTTCGCCTCCCTCCTTGACAACAAGAAAGTGTATATCCGTTTTTATTTTTGGCCCAATTGATTTGAGATACTGACCTTCTGTTATCTCAACTACCTCCTTGTTGGGAAATATAGCCAAACCATCTTTACCCCTGAATACGATGGCAATGTCCTCACCTAATAGTTTTAGTGAATCCACCCCAATGATTGGCTCATCATGGATGTTTTTATTATAAACGAACCATTTACCATTTCTTGTCAAGCCTAGCCATTCATCATTTTGATGTACATCCTGATAAA
This sequence comes from Reichenbachiella sp., assembly GCF_965233835.1. GTDB lineage: Bacteria > Bacteroidota > Bacteroidia > Cytophagales > Cyclobacteriaceae > Reichenbachiella. The sequence goes on along the minus strand of NZ_OZ247585.1, from coordinate 2,152,972 downwards.
TATTTGCAGAAAGCTCTCCCAGTCCCGGATCAAAAGTTGTGTAACCATCCAGTAGTTCAATCACCCAGGTTTCGTGCTTCGTATTTATCCTTTGAGTGGCCTCTGGAGTTATCACTTCCAATTGATCATTCAACAGGACTTCACTGTCCTCTAGAAAGCCGATAATGTATTTGTCGTTAATCAACTCGACCTCCTCGAAAGGTAAGTTCAAATTGAATGAATCAATATCTTTTACTTGTTTAAGGTTGGAAACACCAAAATTTTCACCTTGCCTAAATATCCAAAAAGGACCCTTCGTATAAATTTCATCAAATTCTGGTCGGATGTATCTTCTGCCTGTAACTGACATCACACCAAGTTTACCGTTCAGTTCAAAGGACAATAAACTATTTTCTAAAAGCGCCAGATCGTCATAGACTGCATCTATTAACCTAAAACCGGACTTATGAATCAGCCCAACTTTACCTTCTTCCTCAACAACCAGCAAACCACTGCCAAGATCTTGTGCCTGACCATCAAACCCTTTAAAGACTACCTCACCCTTTCGGTTAACTAGTTGTTTGCTGTCAGTCAATTCTACTGACAGTAATTCATCTAATATATTTCCGCATCTATATTTGGCATCTACTTTCAAGTATGAATGCTCAAGAAAGGTTTCACCATCTAGACTAAGAAAACCAAATCCTCCCCTTCTATGTGCAAAGTAAAGGGCTTGGTTATTCAATCTCTCCAACTGATGAACTGAATCCATAAAATTGGATTTGACACCTATCTTTTGAACCAAGGAGGAAAAATTCGTTCTTTCCAAATGGTAAAGCATGCTCTGCGCCCGAAGTGAAAGGACTGGATTATCATACTTCCTAAGAAAATCAATTATCCGATCGGCATCCAGTTCGCCAACATAATCTTCAAAAATTTTCCGTTCAATAGAATGGCGATAAGGGGTCCGAGGCTCTTCAAGTAGAAATTTCTCAAGATCTTCCGTTTTTCCCGAGCTCGTCTTGTCTTCGAATATCAATTTATCATACTGAATTTGCGCTTTGGCTGCTTGGGTTGCATTTGGGTATTCTTCTAGAAAGCTAGCATATGCTTGCCAGGTATGTGCAGATTCTACCTTTGAAAAAACTAACTGATTACGCTTCGCTACTGCTTGTTCAAAATCTGCAGCTCCTTCATAAATATCAATAAAATGCTCATAAGCAGCTATATCTCCCTTGCTGTTCGCAGCAACAAAAGCCATACTGTCAATGGCTATTTTTTTGTTTTTTAGATCATATTCGAATAGATCAGCATCTTCAAGCTCATCTAAATGATCTTCATTTTGTAGTCTGATATGTTCACAGGCATATTCAATATAAAAATGAGCCGTATCTAAGTGATACTTAGGGTAGTTTTCATTGGAATAAAGTAGCGCCCACACATACTCTGTCGCAGGATTCAAGCTATCATCCTTCATTGACTTGATGAGTATATCTTCCACCTTTTCATAATCACCTTTATCGTAAGCACGTAGAGCCTGCTTCGTCTTTTCAGCCAAGACAGAATGAGATATCAAGGCGAAACAGCATATAATAATGAAGAAAATGGGTCTTTGTTTCATTTAGTCGCTAAAATACAAATTGTCTCTGACACGGCTAAACAATTACTCTCAATGAGCTATTAGTTCAAACATAGAACTCACTTCGAAATTAGAGTTTATGACATAAATTCGCCATTACTACCACAACGTTCATTTTGCAACATGACTACATCACAACTCAATAAATACTTAGGAAATATTGATTTATACCTCTTGGATCAAGTCCTAAAGGGAAATATTAATTCGGATGCAAAAATGCTGGATGCTGGATGCGGTGAGGGAAGAAACCTTATTTATTTCTTAAATAATGGGTTTGATGTTCACGGTATTGACCAAAATGAGAACGCCATCCGTATGCTACAGTTTGTCATTGGGTCCAATTATGCTCATTATTCGAAAGACCGATTTCAAGTGGGCGAGTTGTCCAAACTATCATTTGATAACCATGAGTTTGATTATGTTATTTGTTCGGCTGTTTTACATTTTGCTCAGTCGGAAGATCATTTTTGGCAAATGCTTGAAGAATTAAGTAGAGTGCTGAGTGCAGATGGCACACTTTTCATTCGTATGGCTTCCAACATAGGACTTCATGGTCATGAGAGTTTGTCTAATGGAAGATATAACCTACCGGATGGCAGTCAAAGATTCTTACTTACTGAAAACATGGTCTCAACAATTATCGCTGATCATAACTACTCCAAAGTGGAGCCTGTCAAAACAGTGATTGTAGAAAACCAAAGGTGCATGACTACGCTAGTTCTTAAAAAGGAACAATAGAAATTTGACAATTGTAGCATAATGCTTCCTTCTGTCCGTTATCTTTTCATTGATTACATTAAATTTACCTCGTTGCACAGGTATCTATGATTAAAAAAATAATTCTATTTTCTTTCCTTTCAATGATCACATGGATAGGTCAGGCACAAAGTTTTTTGGGCTGGCAATTGCATGATCGATACTTTTCGATCTATGCGGGCACGGGTTGGACTGGATACATGGGAGACCTAACCAATGGCAATCCTTTTTCGGAAGGCCTTTCGCACATGAACTTTGGGGTAGAAGCCAGACTGCTTACTCGAATAGGCGCTAGGGTTCAATTTTCGAGATATAAATTGGAAGGTACAGATGAAAACGCTGCCGACAGTTCCTTCAATAGACAGAGGAATCTATCCTTTCATTCTACTAATTATGAGTGGCAGGTTGAAGGCGTTTATTATTTCTTGAAATACAGAGGCAAATACCACAAAAGAAGGACCTACGAACCTTACATAGCAGCGGGTTTCGGAAAAACGTATTACAATCCAAAAGCAGATTTTACAGACATCAACGACGTAACCACCACCTACGACCTAAGAGATATTGGAACCGAAACCGAATCCTATGGTAAATCAGCCTGGATCATCCCTGTGAACTTAGGTGTAAAAGCAGCGCTCAATGAGTTTCTCAATTTATCGCTTGACTTGGGTTATCGATTTACATTCTCAGGCCATCTGGATGATGTATATGGCAACTATGCGGGTCCCTTTGAAGACGGAACCATTGAGGCCTCTCTAAGTAATAGGAAAAACGAAGTCCCAGAAATAAACGAGGAAGCTTACGATGCCATTGTACCAGGCGCCCAAAGAGGTAATAAGAAAAACGATGGTTATTTTTTAATCAACGTCAATTTGGAATTATACCTTCCTCAGGATCTTTTTAGAGCCAAGAATGGTCGTCAAAGAAAAGAGAAAATTTTAGGTAAACCTTCTGCTTACGACAAGAAATAGGAACGCTAAATGATCAAGTACATACTTCTATATTTTAGCCTGCTAATTTCCTTCGGCTCCTTCAGTCAAGACAAAATAAAACTAGCCAAACTCAAATACGATGGTGGTGGAGATTGGTACGCCAACAAAACAGCACTCCCCAACCTCGCATCGTTTTGTAACAGACACCTGAGAATGGATTTGGACAAGGTAGATGAAGTGGTTGAGGTAGGGAGCCCGGATATTTTTCTTTATCCCTACATTTATCTTACAGGTCACGGCAATGTGGTTTTCAATTCCAGACAAGCCGAAAATCTTCGTAATTATCTGATCGCTGGTGGATTTCTTCACATCGATGACAATTATGGCATGGATCAATTCATTCGTCTGGAAATGAAGAAGGTATTTCCAGAATTAGAATTTGTGGAACTACCATTCAACCACCCCATTTATGATCAGAAATTCAAGTTCAAAAACGGACTCCCAAAAATTCATGAACACGATGGCAAACCTCCGCAAGGTTTTGGACTAATTTATAAAGGACGTTTAGTATGCTACTATTCCTATGAATCCGATTTAGGCAATGGATGGGAGGATCAGTCGATTTACAACGACACAGAAAGTAAGCGACAAGAAGCCCTAAAAATGGGCGCCAATATTTTGTCTTATGCTTTTATGAATTTTTAATCCACCCTAATATCAAACTGATCCAGCAAACCAATCAAGCCTTCTCTTGAGAACCTGGCTTTCGTGACCTTATTGTTGTGCGGGTTAATAGAGAAATGAAGAGCGGTTCGGAAATCTACCTTTTCTAGATTGGTATGCTCAAATTGGGCTTTGGTTAAATTGCACGACGTGAACTTTGATTCACTCAAATCTGTCTCAACAAAATCCGCTTCTTCGAGACTACAATCGTTGAAAAATGTTCCTTTCAATTTGAGCTGATAAAAAGAAGCTAAATTCATCAAACATTTCTCAAAATTCATTTCTAACAAAAAGGGATTGCATGAGGAGAAATCCACGCCTTGTAGTTTGCACCCCTTAAATCGTACGTCCTTGAATGCCGTATCTCCTAACTTCACTCCTGAGAAATCGCAATCTTCAAAGTCACAATCCATAAATACTCGATGAGACAAATTGACATCAGAAAATAGGCAGTTTTTAAAAAAGCAGCTTTCGTATTCGCCATTTTCAAATCCACTTTCAGAAAAGTCTAAACTTTCAAAGGTTTGGTCGTAGAAAGATTCCATCCATTAGGAGTTTTTTGATTCATATTCCGGACAATCAATCCTGATCTCCTCACTAGCAAGCGGTTGATTAAGGAAATTGCAATAATCCTGATGCCCTTTTTTTTCATAGAATTGACAAGAAAAACAGGTGCGCTGTACACTAAGAATTCCTGATTGATTCAGCTGAAAAATCAAATTCGACAACGACTGATAAATGTTCGCCAATTGTGCGCTTTCCAATTTCTCCAATTCTATCCCTATTGGAGCGGCAAACTGCTCTATTCCCTCTAGTATCTGTTTTCCATTCGTGGTAAGTCCAATAATATAACTTCTACTGTCACCACCGGCGTCTTTCTTTTCTATAAGCCCTTTGAGCAACAATACTCTAACTGCATCACTTACGGTGGGCTTGGTTACATTAAACTCCTGTGCCAGATAGCTCACCTTGCAAAGGTCTGGTTTATGATAAGCGACAAATACGATGATCTGAATTTGAATAGGGCTTAATCCAGTGGCCTTTGATTGATCCCATAAAAGCGTTTTGAAAACTTCTGAAATGCGCTCCAATCCCACGACCACCTTACTTGTGAGATTTTGCTGCTGCGATTCCGTGTCAAATGCACTCTTTTTCATAACATAAAATTGTCCGGTGAGCATGATACCCACCAGACAAAGTTAGTATTCCTAATTAGTAAGCCAAGGCTTAGGCACAATTTTCAAACTCTATGATATCAAAGCCTTTTCCCTCAATAGCTCGAACCGTCTCGTCAGTCGCTCTTTCAATGTGACAGAACTCACACTTCCTTATCTCCACATTTTCTACATCCAACTCCTTGCTTGCCAAAAACTGATTGGCGTATTCAAGGATTTGATCACTCTTCTGCACTTCCGTTGAAACTAGAATGTCAAAATGCATCAACAGACCATCTGTGCGATTTACATAGGTATCCCAAACAGCTATATCCATTACTCTTTATTTACCTGATACGGAAGAGACAAATCTCCACTAGCTACACTGTACACCTCATATACACCCAGCATCGGTTTGTCACTCAAAGAAGTATTCACTTGCATATAAGCCGTCACTCCATCATAACTAAACGACGATTGGTTATTCATTCGATACATCGGAACAATGACTCGGATAAACGCCCCATCTGTGACTACTTGAAAACCTGGTGAATCCATGTACATAGGCATGCCTGGATTGGTAGGAGGAAGTACCACCTCAGAATCAGCAGTATCAAACTGTTTTACAGCCAATCCGCCGCCTACACGATCATCCTCAACAAGTACCACCCAATGGGCGTGCCACTCCACTCCATCATTATCATACACCTGATCATTGTTTTCATCCCATAAAGGGGTGTCATCAAAATCCGGATGAGCGGTAAGTGCCATAGCCACGATTCCTTCTGTAGACGAAAAGCCCACATCAGTAGGCTTTAGGTTTGTAGGAAAAACATAACCCAACACCGGAGCTCCATCAAGCTGACCGGCAGCTGTAGGAACTGACACACCTGCTGCTCCCTCTACTTCTATTTCCCAAACATTGATTCCAAACCTTTCCAAATTGGTGACTTGAACAGACTTGATCAATAGATTTTGATCATCAGGCTTTATATCCTGAGATTCTTCGCATGCCCCTACCGTGATCGATAAAAACATCAATGTGAACATAATTATATATTTCATAACATTATTTTAATAAGGATTCCTAACTTTTTAAACCAAAAAAATATTAAGCCTTCAAATCATCGAGTGAAGCACCAAAGTTGATATGCAATACATTGCCAGATGGTGTAACCAAGGCTGGCACGGACTGAACACCTGCTTCTTCTGCTGTACTTACTTTCCCTTTGTCTTCACCAAGGTGAACGACTTCAACTGCGTTAGCGTCAATTAAACCTAAAATCTCCTGCTCAACACTTACACATACTGGACAACCTGCGTGATAAAAAACTGATTTACTCATAATTACTCATGTTTTTGTGTTTGACAATATCGTCAATGCAATTATAGTAAGGATTCCTTATTATAAACAAGCTAAAATGAAAATATTTTTAAAAAAATTGATTAATCCACCTTGACGGCAAACGAAGGGGCATAATTATAACCGGATCTAGTAAGTGGTTTTTGCTCAGATCCATCAGCACGCATCAAATAGATTTGCTGATTATTGCGCTTGTTGCCTCGCTCGAAAACAATGAGCGACCCATCCGGAGACCATCTGGCTCTAATATCCATAAGCGGATTGTTAGTCAGCCTAATCGCTTGACCAGACGCCAGCTCCATTTTATAGATTTCCATATTACCATGAAGATTGCCATAGTAGAGCATCATACGCTGATCTGGTGATAATTGGGGCATAAGTTTGTCTCCTTTTCCAGTTGTCAATTGCTGAGTATCAGAGCCGTCAGGTTTTGCACTCATGATTTGATAAACGCCGTTTACCTGACTCGAGTAATATATACGACCATTAGATGCCCAGGATGGCATCGTGTTGTTTCGTCCTGTGGATATTTGTTTGATGGCATTACCATTTCTGGTCATCGTGTAAATTTCTGATCCACCATTTCTGCTAGATACAAATACGATTTGATTCCCATCAGGAGACCAGGAAGGGCTATATTCTGCGCTACTCGCATCTGTCAATTGTTTGAATTCTCCTGATTCCAAATTCATCAACCAAATTTTCCACCACCCTTTACGTTCGGAAGTAAAAACCATATACTCCCCGTCTGGAGACATCACCGGACTACTATCCTTCCTCGGGTGATTAGTGATTTGCTTTAGTCGCCCATCTTGGTTGATTGAATGGATATTGTCGTTGTTATTTACTTGTTTGGTAAACAGGATTTCATAATCCTGAGCAAAAACTGATTGCGCAGTAACCAACAGAAGAATGACTATCCTTTTCATGGTCTCAAAAGGTTTAGTCGATCCATGAGTGGCTGGCCTTTAACATTCAATAAAAAATGTCCTATTCCGGGAAAAATTTCCAAATTAGACTCAACGCCAAGCTTTTCAAACTTGGACTGCAATGATTGGCTACTTCTGACCCAATAGCCGTCATCTGCTCCTACCAGCAGTTGAACTTTCACATCCTTCAGTTTTTTGAAATTCTCCTCTGAAGCAGATACACTAGCGGGCATTCCCGTTACGCTATGAAAGAGTTCTGGTGCCGCCATTACCAACTTAAATACTGGTGAACTATTGGCACTGAAACAAACCGCATGAAACTTATCTCCTTCTATGCTATAGTTTTTTTGCAGGTAACTCCGAATTGCTATTACAGCCTGCTTCTGCCCTGTTCCAAGGTAAATAGGTGCGTCGATCAATATCCAAGAATCGTTAGACTTAAAATCCTTCCAATAGTAAGACCCTTCTAAATTTTCCAACTCGGACGGCCCGATGACCACTGGGTATTCCTTAGAGGCATCGTACGATTTAGGCAAGTGCAGAATAAACTGGACTTTTTTTCCAGATTCTGTTTTAGTGGTAATCAATTCAGGTTGTGCCATAACATTCCCTCCCATCAGGAATATCATCAGCGTATAGATTATTGTTTTCATACCACTAGTTTACTAAATGAGGTATGATTTGTTTGTTTGAATGTGACAAACCGTGAATTATGGGATGGTTGGTCTATTTGATTTGAATATGGATGTGATCATCGTGTCTGACTGCTCCACATCCGTGAAATCTCACTCTTTGATCATTCAGACTCAATCTTCTTTTTAAATGAGGTTCAATAAAGAGTTTCTCCAAATCATGATCAGCTAACAACGCATCTATGATTTTTTTAGTCCCAATATGGGAAAAATTTAAAGTGGAATTAATTTTTCCAAAAGTCAGATACTTTGGGTAATCATATTGAAAATAGCCTTTACTTAGACACATCTCACTCTGATTGTACTCGTTATCCATTGGTTCCTCAAAAACGCCATATCCACTGATGGATTTTTTCTCATTTACGATTTGTCCATTCAGCGTTTCATATACCAGACTTAAATCAAGCTTTTTACCATCATTATGACTTAAATGAGGTAAAAGAGGAAACCCATCAAAAAATGGAAAATTCGCATCAAGATACCTCAACTCAATTGTGCTTCCTACAAGTTTCTTTTCAGCAGAAGCCAGAAGTTGATTTAACTCTGGTTTGACATAATTACGATTTGATAAAACAGTAAAATAAGATGTTGGCTTGATTCTATCAGAATGAATTACTTTTTCCCTTCCGCATAATGAAGCTAAAACAGGAACAATAATAAAAGTTGCTGCCAAATAAGATAACATCGCCAACACTACTTTTTTCCAACCAGTTCTGATATCGTATTTGCGGTATAAATAAATAGAAATACAAAACACAACACCTCCAATTTGTGTTATTGCGGTTAACACAATAAACACTACAACCTGAGTCACTTTTTTAAGCAATTGTGATAAATCTTTATTCAATCTTCTTACTTCGAACCTCCAAAACTTGTCGGCTTATTCACCATAAAAGTCAAAAGTCCCAATACAATATAGATCGATCCACTCAAGTATTTTTGGATGCTGGCAAACTTGGTGCTTGTTCTAAAATACTTCACCAGCTTGCCAGATAGTAATACATAGCACATATCGCTTACAAAGGCAATCACTAAAAACACCAAGCCTAAAAACAATATCTGAGATGTGGTTCCTCCCTTGTCTGCATTAATAAACTGAGGTAAAAAGGCAAAGAAGAAAATGGCGGATTTTGGGCTTAACGTATTGACTACAATACCTTCATAGAAGATCTTGCTCAATGACTTTCTTTCATTGTCTACGGGTGCGACAGGTGCGGTTTTATCTGTAAGTTTCTTGACTCCCAAATAGATGAGATAAGCAGCCCCTCCGTACTTGAGTATAGAGAAGGCAGTGGCCGAAGCTACCAACAAAGCAGATATACCCACTGCGGCAGCCATTACATGAACCATCGCCCCAACTCCAACTCCAAGCACAGAAGCCAAACCAGCTTTGTACCCTTGCTCGATACTTTTCGTCAAAATATAAAGCAATGCAGGACCAGGCACCACAATAAGTATAGTGGCAGCAGCAATAAATAAAAGGATGTTTTCAGGACTCGGTAAGATCATGTGATTTAAGTTCGATATGGATAAATATAAATGAGGAAATTCAAAGTGAATCAAATGTGCTTTACTTTCCCTTCACTTTCGTTTAACTTCAAACTTATGAAAACAAGAAAGGTTGCGATTGTTCCTCCGGAAGAATTTTCTAAGCTCAAATATAGACAGGCCCCGGAAAGTTCTGTAGGGCTTCCTGCAGTCACCTCCGCGATGAAACACATCAGTGAGGAGATTGGATTAATTGATGGACTTAAGGTGCTGAACAAGATGAATCAGCATGGTGGATTTGATTGTCCGGGTTGTGCCTGGCCTGATCCAGATAAGGAGCGTTCTGCACTTGGCGAATACTGCGAAAATGGTGCGAAGGCCATCGCTGAAGAAGCCACTAAAAAACGCGTAGATGCAGACTTTTTCAAAAGTCATAGTGTAGAAGAAATTAGTCATTGGGATGACTATCACGTTGGCAAATCCGGACGAATAACTGAACCTTTCTACCTGGCCAAAGACAGCTCGCATTATGTACCCATCTCTTGGGAAGAAGCTTTCACTAAAATAGGCAGCAAGCTGCAATCACTTGAAAATCCAAATCAAGCAGCCTTTTACACCTCCGGACGAACCAGCAACGAAGCGGCCTTTATGTACCAACTGCTTGCGAGAGAATATGGCACCAATAATCTACCTGACTGCTCCAACATGTGCCACGAATCCAGCGGTACGGGACTCAGTAAAACTTTGGGTATCGGTAAAGGCTCCGTGACCTTAGAAGACATTCATCAATCTGAGTTGGTTGTAGTCATTGGGCAAAACCCTGGCACCAATCACCCACGGATGCTAGCAGCACTTGAAAAGTGCAAACAGAACGGTGGTTCCATAGTGTCTGTAAACCCCATACACGAAGCTGGCACCAATGTATTTATTGATCCTCAGAATCCATTAAAAATATTGAAAGGTGGTACTAAGCTAGAGGACTTGTACCTGCAAGTGAAAATCAACGGTGACGTTGCCTTACTCAAGGCCGCTTTGCTCTTGATGCTCAAAGCCGAAGAAGACCGTCCAGATACCGTGTTTGACCATGAATTTATAGAAAGAAAATGCGATAACTATCAGGCTTTGATTCAGCATTTGCATGAAGCTGACTTTGGAACCTGTGTGACAGAAAGTGGACTTACTGATACGGAAGTTCGAAAATTTGCAGACTTACTAATCGCCAAAAAGAAAATCATCTTCTGCTGGGCCATGGGACTTACCCAACATGAGAATGGGGTGCAAAACGTGCAGGAGATAGTCAATATCCTCTTACTCAAAGGCAGTATCGGAAAGCCAGGTGCTGGTACCTGCCCGGTACGTGGACATAGCAATGTCCAAGGTGACCGAACCATGGGCATTTGGGAAAAGCCAAAAGAAGCGTTCCTGGCTAAACTTGACGAAGAATTTAAAATCAATAGTCCCAGAGCGCACGGTTTCGACACGGTAGAAACCATCCGTGCGATGCACGAAGGTCAAGTGAAAGTTTTCATTGGTATGGGGGGCAATTTCATCTCTGCTACCCCTGACAGTCAATTTACAGGTGAAGCCATACAAAAGTGTGACCTGACTGTTCAAATTTCCACCAAACTTAACCGATCCCATTTGGTCACAGGTGAAGAGGCCATTATCCTGCCTTGCCTTTCTCGATCTGAGAAAGACTTTCAAAATGGAAAACCTCAATTTATTACTACTGAAAACTCCATGGGGGTGGTGCAAAAGAGTGAGGGCAGTTTTGAGCCAGCCTCTCCATACTTAAAAAGTGAACCTGCGATTGTTGCTGGATTAGCCAAGACTTCGCTATCCAATACTCAAACAGACTGGAATCGTATGATTTCGAACTATGATCACATCAGATATCATATTACAGCCGTTATTCCCGGGTTTGAGGACTACAATAAAAAAGTGCGAATAAAAGGAGGATTTTATTTACCCAATGGCGCTCGAAATGGTGAGTTCAACACCGAATCCCAAAAGGCTCTATTCACCATCAACCCATTGCCCAAAAATACGATCGACCCTAATCATTTTGTTTTGATGACAATTCGCTCTCATGATCAATTCAACACTACGATTTATGGCATGCATGATCGTTATCGTGGAATCCACAATGAACGAAGAGTGCTACTCATGAATCCTAAAGACATGCAAAAGCATGGATTCGAAAAGGAACAGGTGGTTCACCTGACTGGCCATTACGGAAAAGAAACTCGTGAAGCCCGAAACTTCAAAGTGATCCAATACGACATAGCCAAAGGCTGCTTAGGTGCTTACTTTCCAGAAACGAATGTGCTTGTTCCTATCGATCATGTGGCGAAAGAAAGTAATACGCCTGCTTCGAAGTTTATTGAGGTGAGTGTGAACAGTTAGGATCAGTCTTTAAAGTTGGGGGGGATGATAGCTTAATAGACCAATATTGTTTTGTATCTATTAGATCTATCGATCCAAAGCGAGTGTCACAAACTATATGCGTTTAATGTGCGTTTAACATGCCTTTGCCTCGCCGGCAGGCACTACTTTTCCATTGATGAAAAGTAGTCGCGGCGGCGAACCGTCAAAAATCTAGGCTGTATTCATTTTTTTACGCTTTTTGAACCTCCAAATCAGGAAACAAAAGAAACTCGCCCAGATCAATATTCCCAATGAATTTCACTCCAACGAGGGCTCAAACACTTTTTGTTTCTTATCTGATTTTAAAGTTCAAAAATCTAAAATGAATAATGCCGCTGAATCATAAAACTTTCACTTTTCCTCAGAATTACAGAGTTATCCAACAGTTAGGACCTTTGGGAAAAGCTAGCAATGCTTTTCACCTTTGTTGGAGTTGTCTCCGACAAACGTCTGAAATATTAGCAACAGCCACTTCCAGGTTCGCAGCTGTTTTGCAACTCCGAAAGTTTTACTCTTGGCTTGTCCGACTTTGCGCCTGGTTTCTCTGCGTAAACTGTCACACTAAAGATGCCTGTGGTGCCTGATCTAAACTGAGCTAACTCGTCTTCATTCAAATATTTAGACAGGATATCGTTAGGAATATCAATGGCCTTTTCCTTTTGAATCGTGACATTAGAGAACCCCTGATTCTTGATATAGCCTAGGTACTCGTCTTTCTGTATGGCACCTGACACACAGCCGGCATACATTTCCGCATCGTGCTGAAGAGCCTCTGGTAATTCACCTACCAACACTATATCAGATATACTGAAGTGACCACCAGGCTTGAGTACACGGAAAATCTCAGCAATGACATTCTTCTTATTTGGAACTAAATTCAAGACACAGTTACTCACTATCACATCCGCAGTATTTTCAGCTACTGGCATCTTTTCAATGTCGTCGTAGCGAAACTCTACATTGTTGTAGCCCAGTTTATCTGCATTCATTCTAGCCTTTTCGATCATAGGCTCAGTAAAGTCTACTCCAATAACTTTTCCCGTCTCTCCTGTTTCATGTCTAGCGATGAAACAATCATTGCCAGCACCTGATCCGAGATCTATCACCGTATCGCCTTTTTGAATATTGGCAAAGGCCGTGGGTAGTCCGCAGCCCAGTGCCAAATCAGCATCGGCCTCATATCCTTCCATCTCACTGTAATCATCGGTCATGATATTGTAAACCTCTCCAGAGGATGCAGTAGCCCCACAGCAGGAGGATGCATTAACCGCCGTTTCTTGGGTGGCTATCTTTGCATATTTATCCTTTACGATTTGTTTTAATTCTTCAGATGTGCTCATGTCATTTATATTTATTGTAAAAATACGATAAAGCGAATGAAAGGATTACCAACTTCTCAAATTTCTTTTTAAAAAATGACAACAATCATGATTTGATACGTTGCTTCATACTAGGTCGGAAGATATTTTCATGAGGCTACCATTTGATCAAATATTTCAAGAATATTGCATTCGATTTACCAGCGCATGACAAGTAAAAAAGGAAAGAAATCAAATCGTAAAAAGAAAGATCAAGCTAGTACACTGAGCCTATTGATCAATTGGTCGTTAAGACTTCTGGCCTTTGGATTGGTGCTCTTTATTCTGTTCTTTAGTGCCGTGCACTCGGGCGTATTTGGCCCTATGCCGAGTAATGATGATTTGGAGAACCTGATCAATTCCCAGGCTTCTGAAGTCTACAGTCAGGATGACCAGTTGATCGGTCGATATTTTCTGGAAAACAGATCTGAAGTTAAGCTGGATGATATTTCTCCAAATCTGGTACATGCACTTGTGGCTACCGAAGATTCTCGGTTCTACGAACATCGAGGGGTGGACCATCAGGGCATGCTGCGCGTGTTGGTGAAGTCGATTATCCTAGGACAAAATGCCGGAGGTGGTAGTACCATCAGTCAGCAACTCGTAAAAAATGTATTTGGTCGAAAAGACTACGGGTGGCTGACCATGCCCGCGGTGAAAGCCAGAGAAGCAGCCATCGCCAACAAACTCAACGAGGTTTATAGCAAAGATGAAATTCTTGAGCTGTATCTCAACACCGTATCCTTCGGAGAAGATACTTATGGGATCAAAACCGCCTGCGAGCGTTTCTTTTCTAGCTCTCCAGCTGAGGTCAAGACCGAACAAGCAGCCGTGCTCATCGGAATGCTCAAGGCTCCTCACTCCTACAATCCCAGACTTAATCCTGAACGCTCCAAAACCAGAAGAAATGTGGTGTTGGGACAAATGGAGAAAGCAGGTTATCTGACCTCCGAACAGGCAACTGAGCTCAAGGAGCTACCGCTTGAGATTGATTACCATCGAAACATCAACGAAGCACATTCGGCCCAACACCTTACCCAGCACCTCAGGCAGCGCATCCAAAAGTGGCTAGACGAAAATCCGAATGAAGATGGCGAAAGTTACAATCTCGATACAGATGGTTTAAAAATTTATACTACGATAGATTCTCGAATGCAGCAATATGCTCAGGAAGCTGTAGTCGCCCATTTGGATCGCTTACAAAAATCTTTTGATACCGACCTGAAGCAGCAAGGCAAATGGTCTAAAAAAATTGATGCTACTCTTCAGTCTGGATTCTTAGTGACTGACCCTCACAATGGCCATGTGCTGGCTTGGGTAGGTGGACGAGATTTCAAGACCTCTCAGTATGATCATATTTTATCCGAAAGGCAAGTAGGATCAGTATTCAAGCCGGTGGTCTATGCCAAGGCTCTGGAGGATGGTTATGCCCCCTGCGATTTTATACCGAATCGACAAATCGAATATACCCAATACGACAGCTGGACACCTCAAAACTCTGACGGCGACTACTCGGGCAGTTATTCCTTACTCGGAGGATTGACCCACTCGATCAATACCATCAGTGTACAGCTGCTGATGGAATCGGGTATTGAAAATGTAATTGCATTTGCTGAAAAGTTGGGAGCCACAAGTGCTTTACCAGAAGTGCCTTCCATCGCCTTAGGTGTAGCCAATATGTCCGTGCAGGAAATCACCAAACTCTATACGCCATTCGCCAACTCAGGCTGGCAACATGGACAAGTCATCATTACCCGAATAGAAGATGCTGAGGGGCAGGTGATCTTTACCAACAAACTAGAAGCATCAGAACAAGTGGTCTCCGAGCAGGTCGCCCAACAAATCACCAACATGATGCAGTCTGTAGCCAACCAAGGCACGGCACGAAGGCTACGCGGATGGTACGGACTGCAAGGTTCCATCGCTGGCAAGACAGGCACCACACAAAACCACGCTGACGGCTGGTTTGTAGGCTATACGCCCAACTGGCTGGGCGTCGTGTGGGTAGGCGCAGACAACCCGGGCTTACACTTCAGCAGCATCAAAGACGGTCAGGGCGCCAACATGGCCCTGCCGATCTGGTCGAAGTTTTACCAGAAAGTAAAAGCTGACCCTGAACTCGTGCCGAAGATGCACAGCTCCTTCCCTTTTGCCAATGACTTAAACTGTGAGCTTTATCAGGAAGACAACTTCCTACAGAAGACATTCCGAAAGAAGCTCAAAAAAAATAGAGATACTGGTCTGGAAGACGAAGAAACTGACAAGGCCGAAGAAGAACCCAAAAAGAAGAAAAAACGCTTCTGGGATATTTTTAAGAAGAAGAAATAAAAAGCTTGTTGGTGACAACACCAACAAGGGTGAAAATATCAATTATCACCTTTTTTATACGTTTCAATGAACTCTTTACGTTGGAATCCTCCTCGCTTTGCTTGTATAATATCTTCCTTCTTATACACGACTAGCTCGTGATCATTCAAAGAAATTACGCTTAAATATGTAGTTCGGTAACTCATGCCTTCTTGATCTTCATTTTCAGCTATCAGGTAAATAACATTTCCTGAAATGTCAAAATGCCATTTACCCATAGAGATAACTTTGTTTCCTGATAAAAAATGAAAACTGCTGTCGGAATTGAATTTGAATGAGAGGTTCATATTGTCAAGATCGGAAACATTGATCCCCTTCTGAGTTCCAAAAGTGTCCCAAAGCTCATTCAAGTCACTAGAAATCTCTTCAAATGAACTTATGTTCCAGCTACCAATTATTGCTGGTTTTAGATTTTGATTATCCATTGCAAATAATTGAACCATCTGCTGTTGCCCTTCTTTATCAAACTTATATCCACTTATCAAGGAGTCCGTGACAGATTCGATAATAAAAAATTGATTTTCAATGTCTCCGATTGTGTTGCCAAATACCAAGAAATTCAGTCCTTTAAAGTAGTTCGTTCCCCATGCAAAAACTTCATGATCAATGTAATAGTTGCTATTCTTAAAATGAAAAGTGGCATCTAATAGTTCATCATGCAATTCAAACTTTATGTAACCCTTATCCAGCGACTCATGAAATTCAATTAAGTCGTTGTTAAGTTGCCATGACTTGGAAACTAATATTTGATCTAGTTTTTCTGTTAAGTCAGTATTATTTAAGTAGAAAGAATCGGAATAATAAACAGTCGTCGCTGAGTCGAAATTGATGATAAGATTGCTACCTGAAACTGTGTAGGTTACGGTGATAGAATCTTGTTCTATATTGAAAGTTATCTCATCTTCAGTTCTACTAAGAGTTGATGAAACCTTATGTTGAGTTCCAAGCGTGTATTTGGTTAACGTTGAATCACTGCCAAATTCAAAAGCGTACAATCCTAAGGCTGAAGGGTAGTAGTTGCTTTCGATCTTTACAGGATACCAAACTCTTCCTTCTATTGCATCATGTTTGCGGTTACATCCAAAGACTACTAGAGAGATTAATATTAAGAAGTTTTTTGGCATTTTGAAGATAATTGATGGTGACAAATGAATGTCACACATAATGTGTATATTTCTCAAAACTAGGAATAACCTATCTCAAAGTACGCATTACTTATTCCTAATATCAGTAAGGATATCCTTAATATCCCTCAGTAAATCCACCACCTCACTTGAATCATCCTTGTTGCCATCACTAGAGGTTCTCCTAGATAATTTTTCTCGCTGGGCGAGGACTGAATTTTTAAAATTATCAGCTTCTATGATGCCTACTAGCTGCATATCGCTTTTCATGGGGTTGCCCTGACTGGCGGTTTCTATCTTTAGGATTTTGAGTTGAAGGAACTTCAATATGGGGTTTTCTATGAATGTCAGGTCCTGAATATTCTCGAGCGGAATGGTTTTCTCCACTTTGAACATCACTCCTTTTTTGAATTGCAAATGATGGGCCGTCAGTGAGCAACTCAGACTCTCATAATACCTCCGACTGATGTATTGGCCCAAGCCTAAAAACCATATGGGTAACAAGACGATACCAAAAACAGAGAGGGTCATGAAAAAGGAAACCGTGAGCAACGTGTACAGTTTTATTTTGGGACTGAAGGCCGCTATGAGTATGGGTTCTGTAGGTTTCGTCATATTGGATTCTAGTGATGAATTTTAGGAAAGATATAAAATATTCGACGGCCCGTTGCAGTAAATACGTATTGGATATTACTAAAACCCTTCTTTTCTTTGATCCAAAAAGAACCCCTATCATTGTACTATGCTGTTTCATCGACTCAATATTGGCAATAAGCTTGCCCTGACCATGATCGGGTTGCTACTGGTCGTCTCAGCATTTATCTCCTATTTGTTTTATGTCCAGTTTGACTCTGCCCTGAAGGAAAGGGTGCTCTTACAGCTCTCCTCGGTGAAACAGTTGAAAATTGTAAAGATCAGAAAAGAGCTAAACGAGCGATATGAAGCTTTCCGACTTCGCTCAAAAAATCCAGATAATACCGAACCTTCACCGCTTTTTTTTCACGAAGGCATCTATGCTACTGTGCCGGATTCGCTATTGGGCTACCCCATAAGAACCATGCTTGGTGGCGTTAGTGATAGAATCACTTTGTTCGACCTCACCCAACACAATCCATCACATGAAATCACCATTGGGTTCATCACTCAGATTCAAGGCGGTTTTTTGATTGCTTTGGCCGAAGAATCGGAGATACAAGGCATTCTGCTCGAACGTACCGGGCTGGGGCAGACTGGTGAATCCTATATTGTGGGAAGTGATTTTAAATTGAGAACTAAATCCCGTTTTTTGAGAGACAGTCCAAAAAACGTAACTGTAAAATCTGACGGCGTACTGAGAGCACTGAACAATGAACCCGGTGAAGATTTGATCTACGACTACCGTGGCACCCAAGTATTTAGTAGTTATGAAAAAATAGAGTTGAGTGGACTGAAGTGGGTCATTCTCACTGAGATCAACCATCAGGAAGCTCTTTTTCCACTAGAGGAATTGAAAAACAATCTCATGATCATGATTCTGGTGATCATCTTTGCGGTCCTGATTGGCTCCTATTATTTGTCTAAAAAAATGGTAAGCCCCATCGTAGAAATGGAGCAAAAACTGACGGATATGTCCAAGGGCATTCTGGATCCCATTAAATCACCTCAGAGTCGTGATGATGAAATCGGACACATGTTCGACGCTTTGAACAAACTGGTAAATGCCCTGAATGAAACCATAGTATTTGCCGGTAAAATAGGAGCTGGAAATTTTGATGCTTCCTATCAACTGCTTAGTGAGGATGACAAACTGGGACAGGCACTTATGCAAATGAAAGAAAAACTTCAGGAGTATCATGAAAACGAGCAGCGTCTACTGGTGGAAAATCAAAGATCCATCCTGAACGGAGAAGAAGGTGAACGTTCCAGGCTTTCGAAAGAAATGCATGACGGATTGGGTCCCATGCTCACCACCATGAAAATGAGCATCCAGTCGACAAACCTTTCTGTCCCCACGAAAAAGAACATTCTCAATCATATTGACGAAACCATCAAAGAAGTACGCCGGATGTCCAACAATCTCATGCCAAGCGTACTCGCCGACTTTGGCGCTGGTGAAGCGATTGGAAATTTGGTGGATCAGATCAATAAGAGCTCGGACATCAAAATTCGATACAAAAATGATATGCCCAGTGAGGCCAAAATAGACGATTCGATCCAAATCACTCTTTATCGCGTAGCTCAAGAATCCATCAACAATGCCATCAAACATTCGAAGGCTAAGGAAATAAAACTGTCAATCACGGCTTTTGACAATAGAGTAAGTTTCTTTGTGTCCGACAATGGTATTGGGTTTGACCCGAAAAAAAGCACGAATGGCAACGGACTCCGTAATATGAAAGAAAGAGTTAAGTTAGCCAACGGAACCTTAGATATTGACAGCCAACCTACCGGAACCACTTTAGAAATTGAAATACCAATCGAATGAGTAAAATCAAAATCATTGTAGCCGACGACCATCAGTTGTTTCGAGAGGGCATCATCGCCTTACTTTCTAAAAATGAATCGCTGGATATTATTGGCGAAGCAGCTTCTGCCAGTGAACTGTTCGAGCTGATGGATAAATCCGCTCCCCATGTCGTGCTTATGGATATTTCTATGCCTGAGACCAATGGTTTGGATGCGATAAAAACAGCAAGAGACAAATACCCCGAATCAAAATTTATCGTGCTCACCATGCACGCAGAAGGGCAATACGTAGTAAAGGCCGTTCGCAACGGTGCCTTTGGCTACTTGATCAAAAACGCCGATGAAAACGAACTCATTGCAGCGATAGAGGCCGTAGCTTTGGGTAAGAAATATTTCAACAGCGAGATTTCAGAACTCATGATTGGCAATATGGCGCTCGAAGGTGAATCACACAAGAAGCTCTCTGACCGTGAAATGGAGGTACTCGAATTGGTGTCTGAAGGACGCACAACCAAGGAAATCGCTGATCAGCTATTTGTAAGTGCCAGAACGGTAGATACTCATCGCGTAAACATGATGAAAAAGCTTAGCGTGCAGAATACAGCTGAATTAATCAAAAAAGCTGCCCACTTGAAACTCATTTGAGTCTCCGTATTTATACTGAGGGTAGAATACAAAAATTTGCAGAGACCGTACTAAACGTGAAACAAGTAACTTAGTGCCTTGAAATTGCCCGTATTGTGGCTAATTTCCTTTAAAAAATGACCTATGCACATATTCGACATTATTGCCGTACTCATATTTTTCTCAGGTTTATTCATTTTTATCAACACCTTTTACCTGAAACTTCCTTCGTCCATTGGACTAAGTATTTTGGCCCTATTACTCTCCTTTATCGTTCTAATTTTTGGGATGGTTTTTCCTGAGTATCACTTAGCCGAACAGGTCAAGGCCTATGATATGGAAGACGTACTCGTACGGTTTGTTTTAAGTGTTATGCTTTTTGCCGGAGCGCTTAACATAGATTTTGGCAAACTGGGCGATCAGTTGATCCCTGTCATTGTATTGGCATTTTTTGGAGTACTTATTTCCACCTTTGTAATAGGCACTTTGATTTATTATTTGCTCGATTTCATGAACATTGAATTGAGCTATCTCGGCAGTTTGGTGTTTGGCGCACTCATTTCCTCCACAGACCCGGTGGCTATTACCAAGATTATTCATAGGCATAAGTTGTCCACTGAGTTGGAAAATAAAATTTCTGGAGAAGCATTGCTCAATGGTGGTATCGCCATCGTTTTGGCACTATTTTTTGTGAGTTTATTTAGAGAACAAGAGGTTTCCGGTAGTCTGAGCATTGGTAGTTCTATCTGGGTAATGCTTAGAGAATTGGGTGGTGGACTTATTGTCGGTTTGTTTTTTGGATGGTTGGGTTATCAGGCTCTGAAGTACATAGATAATGATGAGGCACAGGTCGAAGTATTGATCACCATGGCACTTGTGATGGTTGGCTCTTACACTGCCAATTATTTCAATGTATCCTCCATGCTGGTAGCAGTAATGTCCGGCTTGGTGATTAGAAACTCAGAAAAAAGTACAGACGGGGAAAGCGCAGTAGGCTACTACGTGTTTAAATTTTGGCAATTGATGGAAGAATCTTTAGCGGCCATGCTTTTCGTTCTCATTGGATTTGAAATGCTGGTGATTCCATTAAGATTAGACTTTTTTGCTGCTGGCTTTTTTGCTTTGAATATCGTATTGTTTGCCCGTTGGGTTAGTGTATTCCTTCCTATCAAATTATTATCGTCAAGCCATGCTTTCGATAAGGGAACTGTCTCCGTACTTTCCTGGGGTGCTCTGCGAGGAGGATTGCCTGTAGCGGTGTCATTATCGCTGTCTGGATTTCCGGGTCAGGAGATCATAGTTACCATGACTTATGTGGTGGTAGTTTGCTCAGTAATCTACCAGGGATTCACCCTAGGCCATGTGGTGAGATCTTATCAAAATCAACAACTGCAAGGCAGATAACATCAAGCTCAAAACATTCTTTGTTTTGCACTTGAAAATCAAAATTTTACTTCAACATTTAATTCATATACGGAATTTTATACCATTCTGCTAAGATTCTATTAGCAGTCGTTAATTTATTACTTGATACTACCTCAGATAGCATAGAATTTACGGTTTGTAAAAACTTTTTTTCATTAACCAACAAATCTATGAGAGGTATTTTATTCTTTATGATGGTCCTTATAGGATCAATTATTTTCAACCAGTCCTCCTTGATGGCACAACAGCCCGAAGGCATCGGCTGTGGTACTTCCAAGGCTATGGAAGAGCTCTATCGAGCCAGACCTGACGCTCAACAAAGGGCTCAGGAGTTCAACCAACTAACCAAATTTTTCAGTAAACAACAGTCGAATCAGCGAACAGCTGCCACCTCGTATACCATACCAGTGGTCTTTCATGTTTTCGGAACGGATTTCCTGGGGTCTTCCGTTACGCAGGCCATTATCGAAGATGCATTGCAAAAGACCAATGAAGACTTCAATGGCCTGAACAATGACTACGGTGATGTTTCCGCCTATTTCAGTGGTAGAAAAGCCACATTGGATATTGACTTTGCTTTGGCAAAAATTGATCCCAACGGAAACGCAACGACAGGTATTACCTGGAATCCAGTACGCTCAGGCTTCGGCAATGGAGGCGGCTATGACAGTCAAATCCAGCAATACGCCTGGGACAACAACAAATACATGAACATCTACATCATGCTGGACTTATATGATGACGGTTCGACTAACAACTCCGGCGTAGCCTGGTATCCCGATCAGTGGATGACAGACAACAATCTGGCACGTGTGGTATACAACGGCAGATATTTAGGCACCAATACCAGTGAGAATTTTAGAAGAGTATTGACCCATGAGTTTGGTCACTACCTCAATCTGGCACATACTTTTGACAACGGCTGTGCCGCTCCGGGAGACAATGTAAACGATACACCATCCACCACTTCTAATGCTGGAACGTGCAACTACACGATAGAAACCTGTTCGGGTGCCGGTCCTGCCAACGGTGAGAATTTTATGGATTATTCGGAGTGCTACAGAATGTTCACCCAAGGTCAGGTAGCCCGAATGGAAGCGGCACTGGGTCACTCTTCCCGCCAGCCCCTATGGCAACCTTCTAATCTGGCAGCTACAGGTGTAGACGGCATAGGTGCTCACCTACTTTTATCGTCCACTTCGTTTCAAGAAGAGTCAAGCAACAATGGTACTGTAAACGCTCAAGCTAATATTACAGCAGAAAACGGAGCTTCCTTTGCTACCACTGGTACCCTAACAGAAGGCGTACACTATACAACAGCTAATCTACCAGCCGGCCTGAGTATTTCTATTGATGTTAGTAATAGCACTTCAGCCACTTTCACCCTTACCGGTTCAGCAAACAGTCACAGCGAAGCCAACAGCCTCACCGATCTTTCAGTTACCTTTTTGAACCCTGCTATTTCCGGTGGTGCCGGTAGTTTGTTCAGTCCTACACTTACCATGGCTATCCAATTTATCGACCCTTATCAAATTGTATATGAGGACATGGCAGATGTATCAGCCAGTGCTTCCTCCACATGGACTCATTTTACGATTAACACCGGAGGACATGACTTTGGTGTTTGGTACGACAACGGAAAGCTTAGATTAGAAACCTACACTAAATCAATGATTTGTGAAGGAACTACACGAAACCTTTCGAAGTTGAACGCTGGAGATCCAATCAGTGCATCATCCAACTGGGTGGCCGGTGGTGCTTATCCAGATGAACATGATTTGCGCTCCAGCGAATACACCGTATGGGACGGCACTTCAGGATATATTGGCTTCCAAGTCACGAACAATCAAGGTTTGAATATTCATGGGTGGTTCAGAGTTACTGTTTCAGCCAATGGTGATTCATTTACTATTCACGACTATGCCTACAATGAGGACCCTTCAGGCACGATCAATGCAGGACAGACCACTGGCAACTCAGGAAACCCGCCGGTAGCGGCATTTTCTGCTTCAGTTACTACCGTTATTGAAGGTGAGTCGGTTACCTTCTCTGATGAATCCACAAATTCTCCAACAAACTGGAACTGGACATTTGAAGGAGGGTCTCCTGCAACCAGTACGGATCAATCCCCTGAAGTAACCTACCCTACTGCAGGTGTCTATGAAGTAACCCTGGAAGTATCAAATGCCAGCGGGAGTGATTTGATTACTCAATCAAATTATATTACCGTAAATGGATCTAACAATCCGGAATATTGCGCATCTGCTGGTAATAGAGTTTCCTACGAGTGGATCGCCAATGTATCGGTGGATAATTTTTCAAATTCATCAGATGCACAGACTTACTCGGATTTTACTAATCAAACCGTTTCGATAACCAAGAGTCAGAGTCATTCAATCTCTTTAACTCCTGGATTCTCCGGTTCAGCTTACAACGAATATTTCAGAGTCTGGATTGATTACAATCAAGATGGTGACTTTGAAGATGCTGGTGAATTGGCCTTTGATGCTGGTTCGGCTTCAAACTCTACCGTAAATGGGTATATCACCCCTCCTGGCTCAGCTTTGATAGGAAGCACACGAATGCGCGTTTCTATGAAATACAACTCTGCACCAACTTTCTGCGGAGATCAAGGTGATGCTGAGGTAGAAGATTATACGGTTAGTATCAGTGATGACACCACCAATCCTCCAGCAGACTATTGCACCGTAAACAACGGCGCACCTAGCGGTCAATATATCAAAAGAGTGGAAATAGGAGCTATTGATAATAGTACTACGTATGTATCTGGCGGATATTCGGATTTCACTTCACAAAGCACAACGCTATCGGGTGGCCAATCCACGTCCATCACAGTGACCCCTCACACAACGTGGAGCGGCACTGCTGCCAAAGCCTGGATCGACTGGAATCAGGATGGTGACTTCGACGATGCGAATGAAGAAGTGCTATCTGGCTCTGGAACCGGAGGAAGCTACAGTGCCAACTTCAACGTACCAGTTTCTGCCACTAATGGTTCTACAAGGCTTCGCGTAAGGGCGTTATATGGAGGCACTGTAAATGCTTGTGGAGATGAATACTTTAGTGAAGTAGAAGATTATGCTATCCAAGTCATAGGAGGTGCCGCAGGACCAACTGAACCGCAAGGTGTCTATGGGAGTGTGAAAATCTATCCTAACCCGTTCAAGGATTTCATTCAACTGGATCTAACGGATTTCGTGGCCGAAGAAGTGGAAGTCACATTATTTGATCTCACTGGTGCTATTAAGTTTCATGAATTGATTTCTTCGAGAGAAAGTAGATTAAATCTAGGAGCAAACCTGGAAGGTGGATTCTATGTTCTCCAAATCAAAACTGATCAACTGCGTCAAGCCTTTCGCGTGGTTAAATCGGATCAATAAGTCAAATAGGAAAGCCGGCATTATCGGCTTTCCTTTCTTGATATCTTTAGGGAGCTGTTGCCTTATATAAAACTGCGTTACTCGCGGCTTTAATTTCATATTGAGCCTCCGCTGCAATAAACACTGATTCTCCTCTTGCTCGACGAAGTTCCTTATTCGATTCAATCATAGTGACCTCTCCGTCTAGTACAATAAGAATTTCAGCCGTTCCAGATAAGTGACTATAAACATCTCCAGTGGTTAACTCAATTTTACTTAGCTCAAAATCTGGTGCCGGACTCTTGTAAATCTTTTCCTTTCCATCTGCCTGTAATTCACCCTTCATAATATTTGGATGCGTCTCTTCGAAGGCGACGTGCTTGAGCAACTCCGGTACATCGACATGCTTTGGTGTGAGCCCCCCTCTGAGTACATTGTCAGAATTTGCCATGAGTTCCATATTTTGCCCTTCCATGTAGGCATGTGGAATTCCAGCATCCTGAAAAACAGCCTCTCCAGGATTTACTTTAATAATATTGAAAAAGTAGATTGAATAAATGCCTTTGTCCAGCTTCCCATCTTGACAGAAAGTTTTATAGGCCTTAGCCGCCCAATAATCAGGTGAAGCTTTGTCCAATTTGCCAGATTCATACAACGGCAATACTCTTTCAATCAATGGTCTTAGCGTATTTTCTGTTCCCTTTTCAGATTCTTCCATTACCGATTGATATAAGCCTTTGTATCCATCTTTTTCAAAAGTTGAAACAAGTCTCTTTAGCTCTACAGTATTTGTAAGTATCTCTTTGAGTTTAGCCTCAGGCAAGAAACCATGCAATAACCAGAACTCGCTGAGTGCCACCATGATCTCAGGCTTGTGGTTATCGTCTTTATAGTTTCTATGTGGAGCAGTGATTGGAATTTTTAATTCATTCTCTTTGGCAAACCCTATTTCCGCCTCTACTTTAGTCGGATGTACCTGAATAGAAAGCATATCATTCACATCCAAAACCTTAAACAGAAATGGCAATCTGCCGAACTTTGATTCTATTTTAGCTCCTAAAATTTCTTTAGGACAGTCCTGAATAAATTCACTCAGGCTTGTATTTGTACTGGTCAAAACCGCAGGTGCATTAACATGTGCACCTAACCAGTATTCAGCATAAGGTTTTTCCTTAGCGCTAATACTTAAAAGGTCGGGGATGTAACAATTTCCGCCCCAGGCATAATTTTGGACTTTCCCTTGTATTGAGAATAATTTTGGCATTGTCAATTAATAAATAAAACTCAAATATTTTCAGTGAGTAAAGTAAATTCAATTTTTAGTAGCAGGCGCAGTCAACTTGCGGATCAGTCAATATTTTTTTCAAAACAGACACGCCTGCTCTATCCCTCTTACTACACGCTCCAAGTCAGACTGTGTCAGATTACTGCCAGATGGTAGACAAAGCCCTTTTTCAAAAAGCAAATCTGAATACCTATCACCATAATATGGATAGCCTTTAAAGACAGGTTGTAGGTGCATTGGTTTCCATAAGGGTCTGGCCTCAATATTTTCTTCTTCAAGCGCCCTACAAATTTCATCACGAGTCAGTCCGTTTAGTTGTTCGGAGTCAACCAAGAGTGTAGTCAACCAGTAATTGGAATGATATACCTCTCCTGGCTCTGTTAAAAATGATAGGCCAGCTCTCTCTCCCAATTGTAAACGGTAAAATTCATTCACTTTTCTCCTCTTCTTCACTCTCTCTTCGAGCACTTTCATTTGTCCTCTCCCAATCCCTGCCGAAATATTACTCAGACGATAGTTGTATCCAACTTGTGTGTGCTCATAGTGTGGTGCTTGATCTCTTGCTTGTGTTGCTAAAAAAACCGCTTGATCGATCCACGATTTGTTTTTAGATATTAAGGCACCTCCCCCTGAAGTGGTAATGATTTTGTTCCCGTTGAATGAAAAAATCCCCATATCACCTAAAGTACCCAGCATCCGTCCCTTGTATTTACTACCCAGTGCCTCGGCTGCATCTTCTATTACGGGTATTTCATATTTTCTAGCAATGGACATCAATTCATCCATCTTCGCTGGCATTCCATACAAATGAACAATTATGATTGCCTTAGGCCTTTTTCCTGTCTTAATCCGATCTTTTATGGCTTGCTCCAAAAAATGTGGTGACATATTCCAGGTATCAGATTCACTTTCAACCAAGATTGGTTTGGCATTTTGGTACAAAATGGGATGAATAGTTGCGGAAAAAGTAAATGTAGAAGCCAGTACTTCATCACCTTGCTGCACGCCCAATAGAATTAACGCTAAATGCAGCGCACTCGTACCAGACGATAACACTGCACCGTAGGGACTGCCAGTATAGTTACAAATATCTCTTTCAAACCCATCAACATGGGGCCCTAATGGAGCCACCCAATTAGAATCAAAAGCTTCTTGAACAAATTTTTGCTCTTCTCCTCCCATATGAGGCGAGGACAAATAAATTCGGTTTTTCATAATATTGGTCAAGACGTTGCTTTACTAAGATATCCTTACCGTGCCTGTGCCTATCAGTTGCCTTTAAACTTTTGCATGGTCACGGTAGACTTTGGAGAGACCCCTTGTCTGCTTAATACTCTAATCAAGGTCAAAATAAAAATTTTAGAATCCAACCAGAAAGAAACATTATCCACATACCATACATCCAAATCGAATCTTTTTTGCCAAGAAATTTCATTTCTCCCGTTTATTTGTGCCCAACCAGTCATGCCCGGTCTCATTTCATGTCTACGCGACTGAGTTTCATTATACAGTGGCAGATATTCTACTAATAGCGGACGAGGGCCTACCAAACTCATTTGTCCAAGTACTACATGTATAATCTGGGGCAATTCGTCAAGTGAGAAAATCCTGATATATCTTCCCAAAACAAATATTCTCTCCTGATCAGGCAATAGAGAACCATCAACACTTTTATTGTCATTCATGGTTCGAAATTTTACAAGTTTAATAAACTGACCATGTATCCCAGGCCTGACTTGCACAAAAAACGGGCGAAAATTGGTAGGGATAAGCAATACCATAAACAAGACAATAATGACCGGAAGGAACAGCATGAGCAAAACAAGCCCTAGCATTAAGTCGATCATTCGTTTACCAAACCTTCTATACATTCTCAGAAACAAGATTCCCTAAAAATTTCATCACTGGTGTGCCCTGCTTTAACTCTCAGCTCCCACTTGCAATAAAACTTAAACAAACCTATGTTTTCTATTTGAGATCTAAATCAATTTTATCAAATGATTTGAAGTATTGCTTAGCGCATTGGGTCTGAATAAATAGTCTGTCGTAAAGAGTACTCTTTTTATTATTCATTTGGACATTAAATCTCGACTACCAACTAAACATTCAAAGAGCCTCTTGAATAATTTTGTTGGCTTC
This sequence comes from Reichenbachiella sp., assembly GCF_965233835.1. Lineage (GTDB taxonomy): Bacteria > Bacteroidota > Bacteroidia > Cytophagales > Cyclobacteriaceae > Reichenbachiella. The sequence continues at coordinate 2,124,743 of NZ_OZ247585.1, read as the reverse complement.
CTCATACTCCCGATTTAAAAATTGCTTAATAGCCTGGTTTACGCTCTTGTCATCCATTTCCGTTTTGTTCTCCATCAGCTTCAGCACTTTGTAGATAGAAACGGCAACTTCGTACTTAAATGTATCACCACTCCTCTCTTCTCCTTTGAGTTTCAAAATATTAGATTCGGTCTGAACTAAGTTTTGAAATCCATATTCTACACTTGGTTCTATCTCCGTTCCTTCATTCCAGTCGTTCCAGGTTTCGACCATAACATACTTCATGGGTACCTCTCCTTGATACTTATGGATATAATTCCATGTAGAATCATAGGTAGCTCCACCGCTTCGAGATATGAGTCTATCGCCTCCCCATGAAGTATTTTTTCTATCATCAAATCCTGGCCATACGCCCCCTCCACTAAATGAATAAGGTTTATTTTCAAATTGATTGATTTGTTTATAAAAATATTCCAAATAGGGTTTGCCCCAATTCGAGCCATCCTCCATCCATTCACCTCCAGGCTGAACCCAAGGGTAAAATGCATCTACGTAATCTTGTGTGTTTTCACCTTCACCGAAGGTATTCCATATCAATATTGATTGATCTTTGCCAAAAACAGAATCTAAAGACTGGTCTAATCCCTTGGCCGTAATAAACTTGTTTGGATAATCAAATGAATAGAAAACTGGCTTATTGCCGTATCTAAGGTAATGTTTATTCCCATCGATGTAGTTTGCTTTGAACTGTGTCAATTTAAATAAAGTGGTATCCAATGGTGCCTCCAAATCAAAGCCCTGATCATCAAAACTCACTGCAAATTTGAAATCAAAAGCACCTTCATTCAAGCTATCTAACTCCTTTATGGCCAACAGGACGCGCTCCATTCCCATCCGATCGTATTCGTCCTTCACGTTTACTACCACCCCGTCTATGCCAGCACTTTTGGCTAACAAAAGGTGGTAATATAAAGTTGACTTATTGTGAGAATCGTATAATCCAATGGTCGGAGTATTGGCATGTCCAAACTGCCAATGTCTTAGGGAATCTTCACCAGCACCTTCATCACCATACCAACTCATATAGTGAATCAAGACTTCAGGTACCCCTTTAACAATCTCATTTTGTTTTGATTGACAGGATATTACCCAAAATGCCAGGAAAACGAATCCAATACAATTGTATACTTTCATACTTTGAAAATTAAAACTACTTAGGTCGATCTAAATCTTTATGATAGTCCTATCCACTGACCCTCACGGCATGATACCCTTCAGGTTGTTTTGTTGTTGTTGTGAATTGGTATAGCACTTCCACTTTCCTGTTTAAAATTTACTAGTGTAACTTATTTAACCCAAAACTATCACACCACCCATTAAATAGTAAAGTAAAAACAGAAGCCTAAATCAAACCTAAGTAGTTAGTCCTTTTTACTTGATAATAACCTTTCTATAGGTAACCTGAGAAATGGTCTCTACCTGAATAATATACAGCCCGGAGCGTCCATTTGCTTCCCACTGAAACTGATGAGAACCCTTGCTCAATTTTTCATCAACTATTTGATTGATCAGCTCTCCTCCTGTATTGAACACCTGAATAGAAACTTGCTCAGGCTTTGTAAGTGACAAACTCAAATTTGTTGTGCTGGTCGCTGGATTTGGATACACATCGAACCCAACTTCAACAATCCCTTCAATTCCGCCTAAGGTAGTTCCCTGATTGATAATCTCATTGGACAATTCAATAGATCCTGCGGCATCCTTTTCAACAAATTTGGCAATGGCTTGTTCTAACTTTGGGTAATACACGTCGTAATCCCTTGCCTCGGTCTCAATAAGCTGAGCCGCTTGATAAATCTTGGTAGAAGCCGAGTATAAATCGTCATTGACCACAATTTCAGTATCCTTGAAAGTTGCGATATTTTCGGCTGTCTTAGTCATGTAGGTGAAGCCGTGCTCTTTACTTGGCTCCAACTCAGTTCCTTCATTCCAATCATTCCAGGTTTCAAGTATGATCCAGTTGAGCGGAACGTCATCACTGAAATCATGCACCAGATCCCAGGTTTTCTGATAAGTTTCTCCATCAGCTCTATCTATCCACCGGTCTTGACCCCAGCTCGCTTTTCGATCATCAAATCCAGGCCATACAGCACCTGTCGCAAATACAATATCCTCTCTTATCTTCAAAGTACGGTAATACCAGTCCAAGTAGTCTTCCCCCCAAATGGCACCCTCAGCATCAAAACCTTGGACCCATGGATAATAAGATTCTATGGCCTCTTTGCTGGCATCAAAATCTATTTCGTTTCTTAAGAGTATAGGCGCGTCCTCGGTAAATACTGTAGATACAGCATCTCTGTAGTCGTCAGAAGTTAAAAAACCATCATAGTTCCACACAAAAATGACAGGCTCATCATTTTTGTACATATAATTATCTGTTTTTGCTATGATATCATTTTTGAGTGTGGTCAGCTCTTCCTCTACCGAAGCTTTTGTCATGTCTTGATCATCGTAGCTTACGGCTATGGTATAATCGAAATCAGATTTAACATCTACAATTCGCTGCAAAGACGGCAGCACTTTTTTCAATGATTCTTCGTCATATTCGGTTCTTACGTTAACTACCATCCCATCTACTCCTACAGCAGATGAAAGTAGAATATGGTAGAGATGTGTAGACCAACTTTGAGAATTGTAATGTCCTATTATTGGCTCTTGCGCTGAACCATCCTTCCAATGGTTGCCATCTTTGCCCTCACTAAACCATCCCAAATAGTGCATGTACACCCGCTTGGTATCATCATTTTGTACTGGTTCTACAGGCTCTGGAGCCAGTGCATCATCAATTATCTTATCTAGTTCAGTGATTGCGGCAGCTCCATCGTTGTCAATAAAGTACTGAATGGCATTTTCCAAAACCGGATAGTAAAGGTCATAATCGCGATCCTCAGACTCTATGAGTGTCGCAGCTTCATACACCTTGGTAGAGGCAGACAGCAGATCATCATCCAGGGTAGATGTTGTGCCCTTAAACTCAGCGATGTTGGTAGCCGTTTTGTTTACATAGGTAAATCCATGTTCTATACTCGGCTCCAATTCCGTCCCTTCGTTCCAATCATTCCAAGTTTGAAGAATTACCCAATCAACGGATTTGGCATGCACAATATCCCATACACTTTCATAAGTAGCACCACCGTCTCTGTCTATCCATCTATTCTGACCCCAGCTGACATCACGGTCGTCAAAACCTGGCCAAACTCCCCCTGTAGAAAAGTCCACTTCATCAGCAGTAATTTTATCAGCAATGGTATTGTAATACCAGTTTAGATAACCTTCACCCCACTCTGAGCCATCTTCAGCATAGCCTTGCACCCATGGATAAAATGAATTTATTGACCCTACTGTAGCATCGAAATCAATTTCATTTCTTAAAAGAATTGGGGCACCTTCCGTAAAAACAGTTGAAACTGCCGTTCGATAATTATCCGAAGTAAGAAACCCAGCGTAATCCCAAACAAAAATTACTGGCTCTCCATCTTTGTATAAATAGTTATCTGTGGAAGCAATAATATCATCTTTCAAGGTTGTCAGCTCAGTTTCAACCGCTTCTTGGGTCATGTCCTGATCATCATAACTTACGGCTACCTTATAATCGAAAGTATTGTCAATATCGGTAATCCTCTTGAGCGAAGGTAAAACCGCTTTCAAACTGTTTTCGTCATATTCAGTTCTTACATTAACCACCAGTCCATCTACCCCACATGCTTTGGATAGCAAGATTTGATAGAGGTGCGTGGCCCAAGACTGTGAATCGTAGTAACCAATGAGCGGCTCTCTCGTCGTTCCATCCGCCCAATGGTTGCCTGTACTTGTTTTTCCAAACCAGCCCATATAGTGCATATAGACTTTGTTATTATTTTCAACCACTGGTTCACTGGCCCGAACCGGCAGAAAACTGAAAACCAACGAAAATAAAAATAGACTTATGTGTAGTGCTTTTTTCATGCTTTTTCATGTTTAGATTCTTGAATAATTTTTCTAGCTAATGGAATAGATAACATTTGAATGATACCAATGACCACGAGCGAATAGCGAATCGCAAAAGATTCGGATATGTAATAATCGAGAACGATAAACAGGGAAAGGCCTAGGAATCTTCCCACATATAGACCGAACTCGTGATTGACTATATAGGAGAATTCACTCCGCTTCGTCAAATCACTCAGGTAGTTGATCACTTTCATCTGAATGGGGAAATAAGCAATATCATGCAAGGGCTGATAAAGTACCTTACACATGATAAACACTATAACTCCTAAAGATGAAAATAAAAGGCCATGCGTCAATGCTCCAATAAAAAAGATGACATAGCCTAAAGAAAATATATAAATACGATGCTTCGGTTTGCTTACCCTGCCCAAGACGTACAATACAATGGCGGTAATAATTCCACTCACACTTTGCACAGATGACAAGGTTCCTTCATCCCCTACCAGCCTTAAGATCAAAATAGCTGGCACGGTAACAAGGTATCCTTGAGTCAGCCCCTTGAGAGATGAAAGCACCAACAGCTTCCTCCACAGTTTATCAAAGCTGAAATAGAGAATCCGATCCACCTTAGGATTCTTAAAGGTTCCTCGATGAATTACAATACTCGAAAGCACTGTTAGCAGAAATACCGCAACGGTAATCACCCGATATACTGCGGTAGGATCGCCTTCAAAAAATTGATAATTGGAAGTGAGTACAAAAAGAAAGCCTATGACCGCCGGGACTGCGATGCCCGTGATGGTGTAGAAAAAAGTCTCTAATCCATAGTAGTAGTTTCTATTATTATCCTCGGTGGTTTCAATGGCCAGAAAATCGCGATTTGACCAAAAGAAACCATAAGAAATACCCATAAGCAATCCTGAGACACCTACTTCTACAAAGGTGATATCCTTGAGAAACATCATGGCAGAAATCGATATACCACTTAGCATCATCCCTAAACTGTACAAGCCTTTGACGCTAAATTTCCTCAGCAGATAACCGTTGAGTACAAAGGTGATTGGAATGCCGGTAAAAACTGTGAGTTGATACAGAATCACAGCGCTGGAACTATCCAAACTCCTCATGATGTAGGCACTCACGAAAATTTCTATGACAGGAAGCACAAGTGCATAAATCATGTTGGTCATCAACAAAATGCGCATATCCCTCGGCATCTCATTAAAATATCGGATTTCTCCTTTTATCTTCTGAATCATATTTTTCTCGTTTTTGCTGCAATAAAGACCGATCGACAGTGCCCAACCGACCGGTCTAATAATAATTAACCTTTATTGTCAAAAAGATGGTCAACCAGATCGTCCACCTTGACTGTGGCCAATCCAATGCTGGTATCGCAACATCCATAGTAGATATACCCAATACCATCCTTTTCAACTATACTGGTTGGAAACACCACATTGGGTATCACCAAACCACATTTCTCATAATACTCAGTTGGCTCCATGATATGGTTAGTACTTCTGGCAATGACTTTAGTTGGATCTTCAAGGTCCAAGATCATTCCTCCTACACGATAGACAATATTCTCGTCTACCCCGTGATATAGCACCAACCAACCACGACTGGTTTTAATTGGATTGCAAGCTGCTCCAATTTTCCCGCCTTCCCACGCCTCTTTAGCTGTGGCTAACAATACAGGCTTACTCCAGTCCATTAAATCATCAGAAAACGTAATCCACATACCAGGCTGACTCGTACCATAGTCTCCTCCTACAAAGTCCATTGGTCTTCTAAGCAAGCAGAATTTGCCATTGATTTTTTCTGGAAACAAGGCATGATCTCGATCGTCTATATTCTCTGGTGAGGTAAAACATAAATGCTCCCAATTGAGACCATCTTTTGAAGTAGCCAATCCAGATCTGGTAATCATTGGATACTCACATTTTTCCCAATTCTTGTATTTTGATGTATCATAAAACGGAACACCTTCTCCAGTCGGAAAACAATCAAACCCATAGGGCTGGAAAGCATAGTTCATGTAAAAGGTATCGTCGATTTTTACGACCCGAGCATCTTGCACACTTCCTTCCGGATACCCGAGCATCTCTGAAGTAAAAACCGGTTGATCTCCAACTGGGGTGAAGTTCTTTCCATCCTTACTTTCGAACAAACCGATAGCTGTCCTAAAAGGACTCAAGGTAGCAGCGGCACGATCATAAAGTAGAAATTTACCCTTGTCATATACCGCTCCAGGGTTGAATGTGACTACTTTTCTAAAATCTTCACCACCTGGAATAATGATGGGGTTTTTTTCATATTTTTCGATCATTACTGACATATTCTGTTTTTAGTTTCTTTTGATTTGACACTACTCCTCCTGCACACTCTATGTATTAGGTGTCCAATGATGCTCAGATGTAGGTCTAAATTATTTGGCTAGGTTTGGGTTTTTCAATACTTCCGCTTCAGGAATTGGCGCATAAAAATTATCTGAATTAACTGATCCTATAATCTTTACTGCTTCCGTTGCGTCTCGTTTATTGATCACCTCCTGAACTTTTTCCGTTCTCAATAGATCATACCATCGCTGTCCTTCTCCGGCCAATTCCCATCCCCTTTCGGCAATGACTGAGTCCACAAAATCTGCAGTACTTAGTCCTGTAGCTAAATCAGGCAGACCTGCTCGATTTCGTACCTGGTTGACCGCATCATAAGCCTCAGCATCTACACCTGTGGCTTGCGCTTTAGCCTCCGCAAAGGTCAATAGTACATCGGCGTATCGGATGAGCGCGTAAGCAGCCGCGGTATGAAAATTGTTTACCCAAGGTTCTGCTTCATCCACTGCACCATCCCGAAACTTCGCATAGTATGGATGACGCGCATCGCTGTCTTCAAAATTGACAGTTCCACCGTCCGATGTATGAAATACGGTATGAAACGTAGCATCTTTTCTTGGCCCCGCCGGAAACTCGTTGTAGAAAGTTAACTCACAGAAGAAGTCTTCCCAGCCATTTTCTTCTTTAGGCATTGAAGCCGTACCAATCAGGTGATTGGCATGAGCGCCGTCTCCTGTATTTCTATCATATTGAATAGAAAACACTGACTCTTCACTATTGTCATTTTCTCGTTTCCAGATCATATCATAGCTTGGCAGCAAATCATAGCCCCAGGTCCCTTTCTGATCGATCACCTCCTTAGCTTTACTAGCTGCCAAAGCATAAGACGCCTGATCCTTCAGTGGCCAACCGGCCTTGGTAAGAAGCACTTTAGCCAATAATGCTTTGGCTGCACCTTTTTTAGGTCGGCCTACTTCTGCCTGAGTATTTGGTAGCAAAATTTCAGCCTCTTCTAAATCCAGAATGATTTGATCATATACTTCACTCACTTCTGACAGACCAAGGTCTAAAGGAGCGTCCGGTGTAGTGTACATAGGTATAGATCCCCAACTTCGTACCAAGTAGAAATAACTCAAAGCACGAATAAAATAAGCCTGACCTACCAAATTATCTACATCGGATTGCTCAGCTTGTGTATGAACAGCATATCCAATCACAGCATTCGCATTAAGGATGGCGCGATAGCAACCTTTGTACAAGTTGGACATCCAAATGTTGCTAGCAGATTTGCTAAACGAATCAAACTCTCGAAAAGGCTCTTTGTTTCCGCCTGCGATTGTTGTTAAATCATCTGCTCCATACATGGTCGTCATATATTGACTTGTGGCAAAACCTTCAGCCCAACTTCCATCTCCTCTGATAGCCGCATACATCGCAATGGCCGTAGCGTTAAGATTTGAAATGTCTTTGTAGGCTACCTCGGGATCATTGAGCCTGCCGTAAGAATTTTCTTCCAGCTCAGTGCAGGATCCGATCACAAAACACAGACCAATAAAAAGAATGTAGTAAGTAAATATTTGCATATAATTTTTCATGTGCTCTGAATTTTAGAAACCAATTTTTAAACCTGCAATGAATGTTTTAGGGCTTGGGTAAGCGCCTGTATCTATATTTTGATCAACATCAGTGTTCGACCCTCCTCCTACAGTATTACCTGCAGACGAAGCTTCCGGATCATATCCCGTATAATCTGTTAACGTCCAAATATTATCAGCGCTCACATACACCTGCAGTCGAGAGAATGCTGACAAGAAACCACTCGAATTTGTGGTTGGGATGTTATAGGCAACAGTCACGTTTCTCAGTCTCAGATAGCTAGCATCCTGCAGCCATCGACTGCTGTTAGAGAAAAGTTGTGAGCTTGTACTAAAAGCTGGAACATCAGAGTTTTCATCAGTCGGCGTCCATCGGTCGTAGTGATCTGGGCTGGTAAATGCCTGACTCTGACCAAACAAGCCTACAGACTTTTGATACATCCCATTATAAACCTGTCCTCCTTTTACACCTTGCATCAAGATGCTCACGTCAAAATTCTTGATTTTGAATGTATTACTAAATCCATAAATAAAATCAGGTTGTGCACTTCCCAACACCTGTAGGTCCTCTGAATCTATCAGGTTATCACCATTTAAGTCGTTGTACTTAGCATCTCCTGGGACATTTCCATACAATGCTGCCTGATCTCGTTCTGCACTGGTCCACACCCCCTCGTACTTGTATCCATAAAAGGTACCCAACGACTCACCTTCCTTTATGATATTAAGAGGTGCATCAGCATCGGCATATCTGGTTGTAGGGAATATTTCCGTTTCCTCTCCCAGGTCGATCACTTCATTTTTGTTAATTGATAAGTTGACTGATAGGTCCCATTGCAACCAAGACTTATTGATCGGCGTCGTGCTCAAAACAACCTCAACTCCACGGTTGGATACTTCACCAATATTGGAGACAATTGTTCCATTACCGGCATAAAACGGTAGTTGATAATTGAGAAGCAAATCGCTTGTAGTCTTGGAATAGTAATCAAACTCCAACTGTACTCTATCAGACCAAAACCCCATCTCTATTCCTGCATCAAACTGCTTTGTAGTTTCCCACTTGAGTGCAGAATTACCCGGAGATCCAATACCTAGCCCAGTTACACTTTCAGCGAATGGCCCTCCTGGTGAGTAATCAACCGTAGGGTTCTGAACGAAGTATGGTAAGGTAGCGTACGATCCTACACCTTGATTACCAGTGAGTCCGTAACTTGCCCGTAGTTTTAGTGTACTAAAAACATCCAAATCCCGCACAAAATTTTCATCTCCCAAATGCCATGCTAGTGCGGCTGAGGGAAAAACACTGTACTGATTATCTCCAACAAATTTTGAAGACCCATCTCTTCTCACCGTAGCCGTAAGCATGTATTTGCCTGCTAAGGAATAATGAAGTCTGAAAGCCACTGAACTCAGGTACTCGTCATAATAATAAGACGAGGCACGCTGTGTTCCACTGAGAGCTAGATTATAATAACCCAAAGTAGGTGAATTAAGGTCACTGGCTTCAGCATAAGAACCTTCGTCCTTGAACGAAGTACCTTCATAAATTCCTGTTAACGTAAAAGCATGCTGTCCAAAGGATTTTTTGTAATTCGCAATAGCGCTGTATTGGCTACGGGTTTTTCTAAAGGTATTGACTCCTGCTCTGGTAATTCCACCAGGCCCTTCGAGCAAATAGTTATCATTGAAATAGCTGTGTGTAGTACTTCTAATGTCTACAGCACCGGAAAGCTTCACACTCAAATCCGGAATAATAGTGTAGGTCAAAACACCCGATGGAATATAATTATCTGTAACCACGTCTGAATTTTGTGTCATTTGAAGCCCAACAGGGTTCCCAGTTACAGCACCGTAGGATGGCGTATTGTTGTAAAATTCATTATTGTCGTCCCAAACAGCTTCTGTTGCAACCCATTGTGGCATTCTTCCTATGGCTCCGTACTGCGACCCTACATCATTATTGTTTCTTCCCTTTTGTCTACTTCCTAGAATATTGAGGCTGAGGTCCCATTTTTCAGACAATTCTATATCAATCTTGGATTTAAGATTGTAACGTTCGTACCCGGTATTGATCAGGATACCCTCCTGATCGAGATAAGAGGCTGACAGATAATAGGAGACATTGTCGTTCCCTCCCTGCACGGACAGCTCGTAGTTTTGTGCATGGGCCGTTCTGAAAAGCTCATCTTGCCAATCTGTTCCTCCATTTGTATAGAAACCTTCAATTTCATCATCCGAAAAAGGTGATTGATAAGGAAAGGCCGGATCATAATATATCTCTCTGTCGTACTCATTGTACAATTCGGCAAATTGGCCTGCTGACAAATAATCTATCTCTTTTGGAAGGGTCGATACACTGTAAAAAGAATGGAATTGCACCAATGTTCGTCCGGAATTACCTGATTTGGTAGTAATCAACACCACTCCGTTAGCTCCTCTAGATCCATAAATGGCTGTCGCTGAGGCATCCTTGAGCACTTCCATAGACTGAATGTCGCTTGGATTGATCATTTGCATATCCGCTCCTATCACACCATCTATTACTATCAACGGCTGGTTGTTTCCGGTAATCGAATTGGCTCCCCTGATCCTAATTTTTGTGTTTCCTCCAGGTGCACCAGAATTCGCAGCTACCTGAACACCTGCTGCCCGACCAGCAAGTATATGATCGGCTCTGACAATCGGTTGATTTTCAAAACTAGAACCTGAAATAGACGAAACTGACCCAGTCAAATCACTTCTCTTCTGTGTGCCATAACCAATGACTATGACCTCTGATAACACATCTGTGTCTTCCTTTAAGGTCACATTAAATACCGATGAAGACTTTGCGTCCAGCTGCTGCTTTTCAAATCCTATCATTGAGAAAGTAATTGTAGTAGCTGTCTCAGGAATAGTAAGTCTAAACCTCCCATCTACGTCAGTCACAGTTCCTATATTAGTATCTGAAACTTGCACATGTGCGCCCACCAGTGATGATCCATCCTCTGTGATAACCTGCCCCGAAATATCTCGACTTGCAGCATCCTGCCCAAAAGACTGGTTGCTTATGAGCAAGAGAAACATTAAAATGTTAATTTTATTAATCAGTAATATTTGTTTCATATATCATGCTTTAATGCTTGTATGCCTTTACTAAGGTTAGGCATAGAAGCTACAGGGTTACCGGCCTTCCTACAGCTTCGTGTTTTGTTTGAGTCGTATTTAATCGAATACATAGCAAATCTACTTGGTACAACTCCCTTCAATTGGTACTTTTACGTCAAAAATTAATACTTTAAAGAAACGATGAGGATTTGATAATAGAAATCCTTAGGTAGGTTATAAAATTTTGGTATTGTTCTGTGGTTAGGATTTAAAAGATACATGAAAAGACTTAAAAGAGAGCTCCCACCGATCGGTGACAACTCGTGTTTCACCATTCAAAATCATTTTGATGCCAAATTTGATTACCCAATACATTTCCATCCCGAATACGAAATTAATGTGGTATTGCATACTGATGGAACCCGAATCATTGGTGACTTAAAAGAAGATTTTAGAAACAATGATATTGCACTAGTAGGCCCCAACCTTCTTCATGCTTGGCGAAGTGAAAAGGAAAAGGGGGTACGTGTAATTACCATTCAGTTTTCGAATGAGTTGTTTGAGTTGAACCTACTCAACAAAGAAGGGATGCAGTCGATTGCCAAATTGCTCAATGACTCGAGAAAGGGGGTTGTACTCAATCCAATCAACTTCTCAACGATCAAAGAAAAAATATTAGGACTTATAGACTTGCAAGGATTTCATGGGTTTATCGCTTTTCTTGAGTTGCTTCATACCATGTCCGAGTCTGACTATCGTCTGGCTCATTCGAGCATACCCTACTTTTCTGATTTCGAAAACTCGGTAGACAACCGTATTGAAAAAGTATGCAACTACATTGGGCAAAACTTCAATAGGAAGATAACCATGGAAGAAGTTGCCGACGTGGTGAGTATGTCAGCTTCTGCATTTAGCCATTATTTCAAACGCTACACGTATCGGTCTTTTACTGAATACCTACTAGACATCAGAATCAAGAAGGCCAGCCAATTGCTAATCGAATCTGATACGCCTATTTCTATTATTCACTCAAAGTCAGGATTTAACAACGCTTCGAACTTCAACCGACTCTTCAAAAAATCGAAGCTCTTAACCCCAAGAGCCTATCGTCAAAAATTTAGCGTAAAAATGGCTTAGAAAATAGTAGCCCCTCCAGGAATCGAACCTGGATCTAAAGTTTAGGAAACTTCTATTCTATCCATTGAACTAAGGGGCCATTAATCTTACCTGCAGCTTTAATTTCATTTAAGTTTAGGAAACGCCCGGGGCGCGTAGCCTATTCTATCCATTGAACTACGAGGCCAGATAGACAAATGTATTGATTTTTTGAAAATTGAATTTTACAATCTAAAACCTCTTAGTAAGTAAGCTAAAAATGACTTTGAGCATATTTCTTAAAAGTTAATATAGTCAAAACACACATTTAGAAATTTATGTTTAGTTTTAATTCTAAACTTTTAGCATTCATTTTCCATTCAAGAGTTTAAATAATATTAAGATGAAAAAAACGATCAACACCTACCTAACTCCTATGTTCGGGTTTATGGCCATCATAGTACTCCAAGCCTGCAGTAATGAAAAGAAAGAAGCCGCACCTATAGCTGAAATTCCTGAAGAATTCACTTCTATGCAAATGACAGATATAGAACAGATTTCTATAGAAGTTGATCTGGATGCCGCAATAGAGAGACTTTCTAAGGCCGTTACATTCCCAACTATTTCTAACCAAGACAGAAACGACTTCGACACCAAAGCTTTTGAAGATTATCATAAATTTTTGGAGGAGTCTTACCCACTCGTGCACAAAACGCTAAAAAAAGAACTGCATGGCGATCCTCGCCCTTACAGTTTGCTTTATACCTGGGAGGGTAAAGATCCTAGTTTAGAACCCGCATTATTTTATGCGCATCAGGATGTAGTACCTGTACCGGATGAGTCTCGAGATCAGTGGACACAAGATCCTTTTGCAGGGACTGTGGCTGATGGATACATTTGGGGACGTGGGGTTTTGGATGACAAAAACCAGGTTCATGCCATTCTTGAAGCAGCGGAGATGAAATTAAAAGACGGCTGGCAGCCTTCTCGCACGTTGTATTTCGTATTTGGACAAGATGAAGAAGTAGGAGGATCGGAAGGTGCAAAAGTAATTGCTGATGTATTGGAAGCACGTGGTATAGAGCGATTTGCCTATGTCATGGACGAATCAGCACCACTAACACCAGGTATTTTTCCCGGTATAAAAGACAATACCGCTCTTATTGGCATAGCTCAAAAAGGGTTTATCAGTCTGGAATTGGCTATCAATGGCATTGGAGGACACTCTGCCATGCCTCCAGAAGAATCCAATATTGGCATTTTAGCCGAAGCCATTACCAAACTGGAGGCGGCACCATTTCCTTACAAAATACACCCTGCAGTTCGCTCGCAATACCGTTATATGGGACCTGAGCTGGATGAAGCCATGCAGCCACTTTATGCGGCCGTGGCCTTTGGCAAGGATGATGAGTTGACGGAGAATGAGCAGAAATTTATAGAAGCCATGGCCGGCAACGAAGTGACAAGAGCCATGCTTCATACCACGATCGCTGTAACTATGTTCAATGCCGGTATTAAAGATAATGTACTACCACCATCGGCAACTGCTGTAGTAAACTTCAGACCTATGCCAGGCGATACTCCTGAGGTACTTATTGCACATATAAAAAATGCTGTTCAAGATGACCGAATTGAGATTAGAGACATTTCGGCTTCTACGCCTGCCACAAACATCGCAGAAGTAGGTAATGCCGCTTATAATATGCTCGAAAAGACCATTCGCCAGATCTACGGCAATGATTTAATTGTATCACCATTCTTCGTAGTAGGTGGTTCAGATTCTAAACATTTCCAAGCAAGAGACTTTGCGCCAGATGTATATACCATTACAGCTATTCAATTAGAAAACACAGAAGAGTTCAAAGGGTTCCACGGCGTGAATGAGCGTATATTGGTTTCAGAGTATGCCAAGTCTATCGGCTTCTTTTATCAGATTTTTGATAATTTGGAAGAGCTATAATCAATAAAATTAAGCTTTTAGCATAAGCCCCGACATGATAAGGGGCTTATGACAAATTCTGGGTAATATCAGAAATGGAATTATCAGCTCTGGCTTTAGAATATTGATATGAAAAACTATTACAAACTTTTATTGTTGTTGTTTGCTCTGGCACCGACTACTTTGTTGGCTCAGGAAGCTGCTTTGACAGATTCGATTACCCATCAATTAGTGATTCCCAGTCAGGATCTGAAGGAAAGCGTATTGCGTACGGCAAGAGAACGCCTGGTCAATGATGATTTTCCTGGATCATGGCCTATGTTCGGCAGTGATCTAAGGATGAAAATCGGTGGCTACTTGAAATCAGACTTTTTATACGATTTTGATGGCACAAGGGATAAAAGTCAATTTCTCATGTCTTCTATACCCGTTGAGGGACAGCCCGAATATGGTGATGAAGGCTATACCTATTTTTTGGTAAAGGAAACACGTATCAATATAGATGTACGACGTTCGAATGAGGACAAAATACCGCTGCAACTATTTTTTGAAGGCGATTTTTTCACTGACGATAATCGCTTCAGAATTAGGCATTCTTATATCACAGCAGGAGATTTTATCATTGGTCAGACCTGGACGACTATTTCATTCTTGGAATCAATGGCCTATATGATTGACTTTGCTGCTGGAGATGCATTATTCGGTGGAAGGTCAATTCAGGTAAGATATCAAAAGCAACTCTCCGATAAAATAAAAGTCGCAGCCGGGCTTGAGTACCAACCATTTTTAGGAATTGAAAATCCGAATAATTTGCCTGGCAAGGCTTCTGTTCAATTGCCCTTATTGGCTCTGAGGATGGATTACCGATGGAAAACCGGTGTATTGTTTTTAGGCTCTAGTTTCGCAGAGTTACGTTGGGACGGAGGCCCAGGTGGCCCCTTCGACCAAACCTTACAATATGATTTTGTAGTAGCAGGAAGACAGTATCTTGGCAAAAACAATTACTTCACTTATAACTTCAGCTATGGCAACGCTAGCGGAGAAAATATTATTGCTTTTGCTGGTAGCAATGCCAACGCCGTATTAAATGCCCAAGGCGAGTTAGAACCTATGCCGGCTATGTCCATCATGACGGGATTTATGCACCGGTGGACGCCTAAATTAGAGTCTAACTTCAACTATGCTTACGGCTGGTTGGACGCCCCTGACACAAGGGCTCCTTTTGCCCTAAAAAGAGGTGGTATAGGCCACTTAAATCTTGTTTATATCTTTGACAACAACTTCTCTGTAGCTACCGAATATATATGGGGAGCGCAAAGAACTTCTAATGACGCCTATGGAAATGCAAGTAGAATTCAAGCCATGGCCAAGTTTCAATTTTAACGACTAACATATTCTCATGAAGACGAAAAATATTCTTTTACTCTTTTTCACCTTGTCCTTTACTCACTCAGTGCTTGCACAAGATGAAGGTTCCGAATCAAGTGCAGCTGAAATGGCCAAACAATTGGCCAACCCTAATGCCACTTTGGGACAGATGCTCGTACCCATCGATTTTATCAGGTACAATGGCGACATCAATGATGCGGGTCAGACTGGAATGGTATTCAATTTCCAACCTTCCTTGCCCATCCCTTTGTCAGATGGATTAAATCTCTATGTAAGACCACTCATCCCCGTGTACCTTTCTCAGCCAGTTTTGGGAGCTAGCGGTTTCGAAAAGAAAGCAGGTTTTGGAAATATCAGCGCAGATATCGCGGTGGGTAAAACCTGGCCTTCGAAGTGGATTACACTGGTAGGTGTTTTTGGAGGTTTTCCTACAGCCTCTGATGATGCTTTGAGAGCAAGCCAAGTCACACTTGGCCCTGAGTTCATGGTTGCCAAATTGACCAATTTTGGAGCTGTTGGATTAATCTTAAGTCAGGCATGGGGACTGGGCGATCCGAGCGATCCAGATGCTTCCACATCTACGGTACTTCCTGATGATATATGGCTTTCTGCTGAAGATCCTGCTAGTGCCAACATTACAGCCGGCCAGTATTTTTATACCATCAACTTAAAGAACGGATGGCAAATCAATGCTACTCCTACCTATGCTTACAACCATAATGGAACAGATGGGAATAAGTTTACTTTCCCCCTCGGAACTGGAGCACAAAAAGTACTCAAAGCTGGTAAAATGCCTCTTCGACTAGGGATGCAATACTGGTATTATATTGCTTCGCCAGATGCCTTCGGCCCTGCTCATCAAATAAGGTTTACCATAGCGCCGGTAGTTCCGTTGCCTTGGTAAGGATAAGGAAGCCATTATCCAGAGGATGATAATAGGGTGAAATGAATTTTAGTATTTGATAATTAACACATGTCGAGACCTTTATTTTTCAGTAAACGGTCTCGGCATCATTGAGCCAGACGCCCCACGTGCGGCCGTAGCCATGCACTTTTTTGGTGGGATTTCCTTCTTCGTCCACTACTTCCTTGCCGGAATTACACCAATCGAATATGCCGCCGTAGAGGTTTTTTACATTAGTGAAACCAGCCTTTTCAAGCTTCTCAGCAATCTTCTCGCTTCGATAGCCAATGGAGCAATAGACGATGATTTCTGCATCTTTATCTATCTGACTTACTGATTTGAGTTTGAAGTTATCGTACCCAACAAACTGAGCTCCTTCTATCCTACTTACATCGTATTCCTTCTGCTCACGGGCATCGAGCCAAACAACGTCTGTGCTTTCGACTTCATCGGCTTTTACTTCAGTTACCGAGTGGCTAATCAATGAATTTATCAGTGTATAAAAGGCTTTCTTTTTCATATCGTCTTGGGCATGGCCAAATGATGGAATCAATAATATGACAAACAACAAACGTATCATTGATGCGATTCGATAACCGATTTGAGTTGCTCTTTGGTAGAAGTACCTGAGTGCCTCCACAGGATCTGCCCTTTCTTAAACAAGATCATAGTAGGAATAGAACGGATCTGATAAACCTGAGAGGCTTTTTGATTTTTATCCACGTCCACTTTGATCACCTGGGCTTTACCTTTGACCTCACTTTTGAGTTCTGAAAGCACAGGTGCCATTTGCTGACAAGGCCCACACCAGTCGGCATAGAAATCCACCAGTACGGGCTGATCTGAATTGATAATATCTGAGAATGTTGCCATGATCTTTTAACAAATTCAAAGGGAATGGAGTTCAGTTTTTATAACTAAAGAAACTGTCTCAAACGTAAATAGTAAACGTCATCACCAGTGCAACGAAGTGATCTCAACATCGCTCTGGTAAATTTGCTTAAGATTGCTTCAGACTTCGCGTCCCGCTCCGTTCGTAATGACGATCAAATATGAGACTTCCTCTTTAATCACTGATTCTAAAACTCCACCTTAGGGGCATTTTCGCTTCCCTCCTGAGCGGCAAAGCCAGTTTTCTTTTCGAAACCGAACCAACCTGCATATATGGTGTTTGGGAATTTTCGAACGTAGGTATTGTAGCCTTGTACCGCTTCGTTGAATCTTCTACGTTCTACAGCGATTCTATTTTCCGTGCCTTCCAATTGCGCCTGAAGCTCAAGGAAGTTTTGATTCGCCTTTAAGTCTGGATATTTCTCTACAGTTACTAACAATCTCGACAGCGCAGAAGAAAGTCCACTTTGCGCCTCTTGAAATTGCTGGATAGAAGCAGCATTCAAGTTGCCAGCATCGATAGTGGTGCTGGTCGCTTTGGCTCTGGCTTGTACTACGGCTTCTAAGGTTTCCTTTTCGTGAGCAGCATACCCTTTCACCGTGCTTACCAAATTCGGAATCAAATCCGCTCTTCGCTGGTACTGAGTTTCTACATTGGCCCATTGTGCAGTTACACCTTCGTCCATGGTTACCATGTTGTTGTATTTTCCGGTTACGGAACTATACATCCAAATTACTACTACGGCTAGTACGCCTAATATTATTAATGTCTTTTTACTCATCTTCTTACTTGGTTAAAATTCAAATGTACTACTTTAGCTGGAATGAAAATCAAGAATACTCCAACTCTTTTTGTCCTTATTTGTTTCATATTCTTAAGCAATATTACACTTGCGCAAGACTATGTGGCTATACCCGAACTTAAACAGCGGGTAACGGACCTGACACAGACCATCACTAGTAATGATCTGGATTATCTGGAAGATAAACTTCGACGCTTTGAAGAAGCAAAAGGCAGTCAGATTGCTGTGCTCATCCTCTCGTCTACTAAGCCTGAAGAGATCGAGCAATTCAGCATTCGCGTAGCCGAAAAATGGAAAATTGGTCGTGGAGGTGTAGATGATGGTGTACTCATGGTAGTGGCTATGAACGATCGTAAGCTTCGCATTGACGTGGGGTACGGACTAGAAGGAGCTATTCCCGATATTTATGCCAAGCGTATCATTGAAAATATTATCACCCCCGAATTCAGACATGGACAGTTTGCCACGGGTATCAACAAAGGACTGGATGCAGTCATGGATTTGATCAATGGAGAAGATTTGCCTGCAGTGACTAAGAAAAACTACAGACCTCAAGGCTCAGCCAAGAACTTCTCAATAGGATTGATAGTGTTTGGGTTGATTATTCTTAGCGTAATCAAAGCACTGATCAAAAAGTCTTCTATGAAATTCGTTGTGGCTTTGGTGATCGCTGTGCTGTTGGCATGGGTCATGGCCAATGTGGTTATGGGAATATTCTCATTCATCGTTTCCTTGTTTGTTCTTTTCAGTAATTCTACTGGTGGCCGAGGCGGTGGAGGATACTACGGCGGTGGGTACTATGGTGGCTCTGGAGGTGGCTTTTCTTCGGGTGGCGGAGGATTTGGCGGTTTCTCTGGCGGAGGTGGCGGCTTCGGTGGCGGTGGTGCTTCTGGGGGATGGTAGATTGAGAGAATAGCTAAGAGTGAATAATGCATAGTAAAAAGTAGATTGTGATTAATGAATAATTGGCATTGAGCCATTAGAGATATGAGAAAGAAATTTGAATTTTCGGAAGCGGATAAAAAACTGGTCAAAGAAGCAGTACAAGAACTAGAGCAAAAAACGGCTGGCGAAATGGTGGTCTATTTTGCGCGTGAAAGCGACAGCTACCTCATGGCCTGCTGGAAGCTTGGTGGTTTGTTTGGCGTTTTGTTTTTGGCACTCGTGGCGACTCTATCTTATCTATGGCTACTTCCTGCTTCCATAGGCATTATGTTTACTTGCCTTATCGGTATCGGCACTACAGCGCTAGGTTTTACCATCCCCTATTTTCTACACTCACTCAGGGTTTCTTTCACACCGGATGCTATCGTTTCTCATCGAGTATTAACCAAAGCCAGAGACATTTTCTTGCAAGAAGAAATTTTCAACACCACCGACAGAATAGGTATTCTGATCTACATCAGCGAATTAGAACATCAAGTGCAAGTCTTAGGAGATTCAGGCATCAATGCTAAAATCCAACAAGAAGACTGGAACGAGGTATTAGGTTTGGTCATTCAGGGAATCAAAGCCAATCATCCGGCTAAAGGTATTGCGAATGCCATCAAGAAATGTGAAGAATTGCTTCTCGCTAATGATTTTGTAAATGTGGTAAAACCAGACAATGAATTGTCTGATGACATGCGGATTGAGGAGTAAAGTTAGTGAATAACGAAGGCCATTAGTTGAGTTTGTGTAACGGAAGTATTGTAATCCAACTGCTTGGTTGCATCCAACCTTACCACATTGGAGTTAATCTCATCAAGGGAAAAGTCGAATTCAAAGGTTCCTTTTTTTCTTTTTCTACGATATCGTAGTGGTTCATATTTTTTACCCAAACTACTCTTCAACAGAACTGGTTTCCATTGGCTTGAAGCTCCAATAGTTAATCGAAATCGATCATCATAAACTTCAAATTTTGGTAAGATATCATCGAATCCAAGTTCAAAATATGAGGCATTAACTTCCGGCAAACTCTTAAATTCTTCGATCGACAGAGGATTATCATTCAATTGCCAATAGGGTATTTCAGGGAAATGATTGAAAAGAAACAGCGTAGGTGGTGTTTTAAAATAATACTCCGAAATTGTTGGTTCGTCACCAATCGGGCTAGCCCAAGTAGGATCAACCAAAAACCACTTCCCATCTAGTTGGACGGCATTCCAACTATGATTCACAAGCATTCCAGAACGATCTATCACCCCCTGTTTGCGTTTAGCATATCCATTCACTACTTCACATTCAATATCAAATTCATTGAGAAAAAGTTTATAGAGAGAGGAATACCCTGAGCAAACTGCAGTTTTAGAATCAAACACCTCTAATGGAGTTTTAATTTGCGAGCTTGTAGATGAATCTATAACTCCGTTAGCCTCATTCTGATTATACGATATATTGCTTGCCATCCAATAATAAAAGAACTTAGCTATATCTTCCTTTTCTTCATATTGATGCTCAACAAAATTTAATAGCGCTTCATACGAATGATCCGTGCTATCAGGAATGATTCCATAAAACATATTGGATTGAGCATTCCCAGATCCGAATAGAATAATCATGCTGATTACAAGAAAATATCTCACAACTATAAAATTTAATGTAAAAGGCATTTTACTTAATTAGAATTAAGCTAAAAACTAACAAATCTAGTCACTACAACAAAAACTCAGGGTCTTTAAAAGCGGGATTGGGATAATCGTAAAAACCTCCTTTGGTTTTTATTCCTAGTTTTCCCTTATCGAGGTAATTGGTTTTCAGGTATTCAGCGTTCGCTAGTTTCTGCTTGTCATTTTGAACTTCACCCCAGTGCATCATCACGTTGTACATGGTTTCAAGTCCAATCATGTCCATAATCATGAATGGACCTCGAGGATTACCCGAAATCATCCAGGTCCGATCTACTTCTTGAAAATCGACCACTCCCTGCTCAACCAAATCCAGAGCGGCGGTAAGCATGGGTCCTAAGATAGAATTGAGCACATAGCCGTTCTGTTCTTTGTTGAGTACTATCGGTACCATACCTATGGCCTTGGCGAAAGCAATCGCTTCTTCCTTCACCTTTGAGTCAGTGCCAGGATGAGTCATCACTTCGGCTACATTGAAAGTCCAAATCATGTTAGCAAAATGCAGTGCCAAGAACCTTTCGGGCTTATCAACTGCACTCACAAAATCACTGGGTAGCAAAGTAGAAGAATTGGAAGTAATGACAACCTCGTCAGCCACCACTTTCGAAAGTTCTTTATAAAACGCACGTTTGATTTCTTGATTTTCAGGTACCGACTCGCTGATAAAATCTACGGATGAAACCGCCTCCTTCAAGTCTGTAGTATAGGACAGTCGGGCATGCGTATTCCGAACCTGATCTTCACTTGCCCCTAATGATTTCAGAAAAATGGAAGCATATTGCTGATGAAATATTCTACTGGCCTCTATGCCTTTTTCAAAAGCGTCATACACTACTACTTCGAATCCTTTAAAAGCAGTTTGCCAAGCAATTTGAGAACCTAAAGTTCCTGCTCCAGCGATCATTACTTTTTTTACACCCACGGCTCAAAACTTAATGTTCTTAATAATATCATATGTAGATGTGGTAGTGAATGGTTGGGTAAAAAAGTTATCCAAGACTTTGAAAAACAACTCAGGTTTTTCGTAGGATCCAAAGTGCGTAGCTCCAGGCATCACAAACAAGTTGGATTTTTTAATGTTATAAAATACTTCCAACGAATGTTCTAACCTAATCACATCTCGGTCTCCTGTCATAACCAAAACCGGTGCTGTAATTTTTGCTAAGTCTGAAACTGGAATTTGTGGTTGATTAACAAGCAGTCCAAAAAGTCTCAATTTATAATCATCTGTTTCATTGGCAATCATGTTCTTCACAAAAGTCGCATTGTCATCATCGACTGCTGTAGAATCTGGTCTCAAATTGGCGCCAAACACAGCCAACCTCTTCACCTTATCCGGGTAGTCAATTGCTAATTTTAATCCAATAATTCCACCATCGCTCTGACCCCATATAAGACAGGAATCGATATTGAGCTGATCTAATACGTCATTGACATCGGCTGTCATTTGCTCATAGGTCAAGCTATCCCCAATATCTTTGGTTTTTCCATGAGCCCGGCTATCCATGGCTATGACCTTGTACTTGTCTTTGTAATAATCTATTTTAGGTGTACTGGACTTTATGGAGCCCCCATTGCCATGGATGAGAAGTAAAGGTTCGCCTTCTCCATAAATTTCATAATAGACTTTGATGCCGTTTACTTCGGCATACTTACCAACTTCCGGGTTATCTCCATAGGGAATGGTAGGATTTTGCGCCTGAACAGTAAATACAGAACATCCAAAAAGTAAAAGTGCCAACAGTTGGTTTTTCATTTTAACGGGATTGAAGTTTATCGTGCCTTACATTAATATTAATCCATTCCCCTTTGAAAACAAAAAAGGAGGTGAACTCACCTCCTTTCTTTTAACCTTTTAAAACCTTCTCTATTTCGTCCAACTCTTGAGGACTAAAGTCAATCTTTTCAATGCTAACCAGGTTTTGCTTGAGTTGCCCCACACTACTAGCTCCAATGAGCACCGAGGTTACTACGTCATGTCTCAACAACCAAGCAATGGCTAGTTGAGAAATTTCCTGACCTCGGGATTCTGCGATTTTTTGAAGCGCTAAAACCTTATTGATTTTCTCTTCTGTGACATGATCACTTTTTAAGAATCCCCAATCTTTAGCCGCTCTGGAATCTTTAGGAATACCTTTTAAATACTTATTAGTCAACAGCCCCTGAGCCAATGGAGAGAAGACAATACTTCCTATACCATTTGACTCTAAGGTATCCAACAAACCATCTTCCACCCATCGATCAAACATCGAATATCTTGGCTGATGAATGATAAATGGCGTTCTCAGTTCCTTGAATATTTTGGCTATTTCCTCAGTTTGTTCTGGTTGGTAGTTGGAAACCCCTACATACAATGCCTTCCCTTGCTTTACTGCATGATCCAATGCCAAAGCAGACTCTTCGATAGGTGTGTTGGGATCTGGTCGGTGATGATAGAATATATCCACATAGTCCAATCCCATTCTTTTGAGCGATTGATCAAGGCTGGACAGGATGTATTTCCTACTTCCCCATTCTCCATATGGGCCTTCCCACATGTGGTAGCCCGCCTTGGTGGAAATCACCATTTCATCTCTATAGGGCATCAAATCTTGCTTGAGCATTTTTCCAAAGTTCTCTTCTGCAGACCCTGGAGGCGGCCCGTAATTATTCGCTAAATCAAAGTGAGTGATGCCACGGTCAAAGGCGTATTGAACCATTTTACATCCATTATCATACTCATCGACATGACCGAAATTGTGCCATAACCCTAAAGAAATAGCTGGTAATAAAAGTCCTGATTTTCCACATCTACGATATTTCATCGTATCGTACCGCTCTGCTGCTGCTTGATAAGCCATAAATTCTTTTTTGTGTTAGAAATATTAATCATTCAGAAACAGTTACCTTTTTTCATGAAGGAATCTAATCTGAAATCACATGTAGTTTTGGGAATGGTAACGTTGCGCGTTATTGGGTACGTAAATCTAATCCTTTAGGATAGTAATAAAAAAGCTTTTTTTTCTGACATCGATGGATTCGTTTCCAATCTTGTGTATCCAATTGAATGCCAACAACTCCGCATGTAGGGATATTAAAAATATCCTCTCCTGTCAGCTCATTCACATAGTCTGTAATACCAGGATTGTGAATAAACAGCATGGTCGATTCATGACTATTGTTGATGGACTGCATGACAGTTTCAATATCTTGTTCATCTCCATGATACAAATCTTCTTCCATTTCTAATTCTCCTTTCAGGCGTCCAAAAGCCTCCAAGAAATATGCGGCAGTATCTTGTGTCCTTCTCGATGGACTGCTGATAAAAACATCGGGAGACCCGATCCTTTGCCGCAGATATTCGGCCATACGGGGAGCATCCCTTTTACCTCGTTTGTTCAATGGACGATCGCGGTCTTTCAAACTGGAGTCTTTCCAGCTGGACTTAGCGTGACGGACGAGGTAAAGGGTTTTCATGGTGATTTCGCATATTGATAGTTCAGGGTTTTGAACTCTGAGCTATGAGATCATTTCGATTTTCTTTTCATAAAATAGCCAGAAATCTCTTCCAAATTCATCGCATTCAAGCACATATCCTTAGTCAGCCCTCCTTTTCGACCAGCCAGCAACCCATAGTACATATCCTTGTACCCTTCCATTTTATGAGCATCTGGATTAATACTGAGCATCACCCCTTTCTCCAATGCATAGTGTACCCATCTCCAATCTATGTCGAGTCGGTATGGACTGGCATTGATTTCTATGACCACACCTTTTTCCGCGCAAGCGTCAATCACCGCTTTGTGATCTACTGGGTAGCCTTCTCTTTCTAAGATCAACCGGCCTGTCATATGCCCAAGAATTGTGGTATATGGATTATGGATAGCAGTCAATAGCCTATTGGTTGCCTTAGTTATATCCATATTCAAACCTGAATGAACAGATGCCACAATAAAATCAAAACTAGCCAGTATATCGTCAGGATAATCCAGGGAACCATCATTTAATATATCAGATTCAATTCCTGAAAAGACTTTAAAAGGTGCTAGTTCTTCATTGAGTTTCTTAATTTCTTCTTGTTGTGCCTTTACTTGAAAGTCTTTGAGTCCATTAGCATACACCGCGGTATGGCTATGATCAGAAATACCCAGATATTCGTACCCAAGTGATTTGCAATGCTCCGCCATTTGTCGAAGTGTATGTCTGCCATCGCTATAGGTGGAATGATTGTGAAGGATACCTTTCAGGTCCTCCATTTCCACCAACTTGGGAAGTTTATTTTGCTTGGCCAGTTCGATTTCAAATTCTCCTTCTCTCAATTCAGGGACCATTGGAGACAAGCCCGCAGCTTCATAGATAGCTTCTTCTGATGTATACGCCTTTTCCCTCACCACCTGCTTTAAATTTTTATCGCTATCAATCGAAGCATTTAGATGCTTGGGATTCGCCGTTGTTTCTACCAGTGTATTATAAAAACCATCAGTATTACAAAATCTTATTTTTACGGGAATGGGGCAGTTTTGATAATAACCGCTCCAGGTATAAGGACCGGACAATTTTTCGTTTTCAGAAAATCCATTTATTCCATTGATCATTAGACGGGTAGACTCAAAATTTTCGGAGGCCACTAAAAACTCAAGACATCCAATCACTTCCATTCGACGACGCAGTTCTCCAGTTTCTGAAAAGAGAAGTATGGACTTGTACTTTTCAAACTCAGCCAAGATATTGATCATGAATGGTTCCACATTGGCGTACCGTTCAAAACCTCTACAGCTAATTGCAAACTCAATGGCATTCATCAAGGTCTCTTGAGACTTTTCAGCAAACCCCTTTAGTTTGGATACTTTCCCCTGTTGACACAGCCTCAAAAGATCATCCATAGACTCTGCCCCTCCCTCTTTCCACAAAACGGCAATTTTCTTTGGGCCAAAGCCAGATATTTTGAACATTTCAACAACTCCTTCAGGAGTATCCTCCATCAGTTGGTCCATCCCATCGAACGATCCCCTTTCCAACAACTGTGTAACATTTGCTGCCATGCCCTTACCAATACCGTCAATTTTTGGAATATCATCTATGGACATCGTACTCATCTCTACTTCTAAATCACTAATGGTATCTGCCGCCGTTTGATACCCTCGTATTTTAAAAGGGTTGTCTCCATGAAGTTCCATCAACTTAGAAGCAAGCTTAAGCTTCGATTTTATTTCTGCGTTCGTCACGATAGTCTTATTTTAGAATTGAAATATAAACTTACAAATTGCATTAGAATTAAATACCAAATTACCCTTTATAAGTTATCATTGCGGCGAACCATAGCTCAAAAATCGATTGGGAGTAGTTATCAAACAAAGTAGTATTTCAGCCCTATTCACCTATATAGGTGCGGCTATTGGCTTTATAAATACCATTGTTCTCTTTCCTATATTCTTATCTACAGAGCAGATTGGTTTAATCAGGGTGATACCCTCCACAGCTTTTTTGATCACCTCTTTTTCTCAACTAGGGATCGCAAGTACTCTTCAAAAATTTGCTCCGGAATTGAAGAAAAAACCGCATGGACTGACCCAGCTCATCACCTTTTGTGTGCTAGTTGTATTTATTGGATTCGCTATTACCTGCACAGTTTTTTATTTTTTTGATGAACCCATCAAATCCTACTTCAGTACCAATTCTCCACAGCTGACAGAGTATTTTATTGTGGTCATAGTTCTTATACTTTTTTTGTCACTGCATGCGCTGTACGAAGTTTACAGTAGGCTTTTTTTAAAGACTATTGCTCAAAATATCATCAAGGAAGTAGCATTGAGAATTATGTACTCCATTGGTGTGTCACTTTATTTTCTTCAAGTCATATCATTTCATCAGTTGACCTACGGCCTGATCCTAATGTACGCTATCATGCTCATCATGCTACTGGCTTACACCTATTCCCTAGGCGAACTCAAGTTTAGCCTAAAGTTGGACCTAATAGACAAACCACTGATCAAACGACTTGCCACGTATTCTTTATTTGTGATGATTGGAGCTGGCAGCGCAAACATTGTACTCAACATAGATCAAGTCATGATATCTTCTGAACTTGGTCTGAGCGCAAACGGTATTTATTCTACAGTATTTTATTTCGCGGTGATGATAGAATTGTCTAGGCGTGTAATTGTGCAAATTACTACGCCATTAATTTCTGACTCGTTGGAGAACCAAAATATCACCACAGTAGAAAAAATCTACAAGCAAACCTCTATCAATCAAATGGTGGTAGGGGGACTACTTTTTATTGGCCTGGTGTGCAATTTGGACAATGTATTTGCTCTCATGTCGAATGGTGAAGAGTTTGTCCAAGGAAAGTACGTCGTTTATTTCATAGGGTTCTCCAAAGTAATGGAGATGGCTTTTGCCAATAGTAGCCCAATTATTTCTATGTCTAAGTATTACAAATTCAATGTGGTGACCATTGCCATTTTGGCCATTCTCATGATTGCCCTCAACCTGGTCTTGATTCCAGCTTTTGGTATATCGGGAGCAGCCTTTGCTTCCATGCTTGCATTGTTTTGCTTTGGGTTGATCAAAATGATCTTCATCAAAAAGAAATTTGGTTTTGTTCCATTTACATGGAAAAATGGAGTTTTACTGCTGATCGGAATTGTCGTGTTATCTATCGGAATATCGTTCCCTAAACTAGATAGTCCATTGGTGGATTTGGCTGTACGGTCTATAGCTGTTGGTGTGCTCTACTGTGGCGCTGTGTATGTCTTTAAAATTTCAAAGGAAATTAATGACGGTCTTATTCATCTGATGAATAAGATTTCAAGTCGATAATTCGAGTATATTCATCGAAAACGCGGTTTTTCACTAAATACCAAGTAAAAAATTCTCGTTACACCCGTATGAAAAAAACAAACCTACTTCTTACTCTAAGCTTTCTATTAATGGCTTTTGCATGCGAAAACGATGATTCAGATATCAATCCATATCAGGGAGTCTCTGAAGACTTAAATGAGTTGTCTGATGATTTTGAAGGTAATGGTGATCTTATTGATTATGTGACTAACAATGCTTCGGCTCTTCCCGATGTGAAAAGACAAAATGGTCGTTATCATGCTAATCTCACTTCTAACACCAATAATACGACACTACACTATCATGAAGATCAGGGTCGACTCGATGCCAAGAAACTAATATTCCCATTTGAGTTCATCGCCAGAAACATTGGAATTGGTACGCAAGAGGATTCACAGGTGGCCCCAAGCAGTAATAATGATCCTTATAATTTTTGCGGTGTACAAGTACACGTCCTCGACCTGTCAACTCCGAGTTCGAGCCACGTAGTTGTGGGTCACAGAGGTCCAACGGGATTTACCATTGAAGGCAAAAACACAAATGAGGGCAATTCTAGTGTAAATGACATTGGGGCTAACACCATCCCAGATGGACGGGCTGATATTAGGATTGTAGGAAATGAGGATCGAACAATAACTGTTTACTGGCAATTACCTAATCTGAATGCCGCAGGAGATAATTGGTTGCTGTATAATGAAACCGGAGACTTGCCCGGCACCCCTCCCACTTATGAAAGCGAAGTGTACGTGGGACTTATCACTTATGCATTTGAGCAAACGGGTGTACCATTCGTAGGGACGTGCGATGCCATTCAAATTAAATAACTGTACTAAGCTTTTTTCTGTTGAATGGCCAAAACATTTCCGACCAAAATTAGAACTACACCTATAGCTGCATAAACAGTCATTTGATAACTTTCAAAAAGGTAGGAGATCCCAACAGCTATAACGGGAATAATCACCAGGGCATATGCCGCCTTATCAGCACCTACTCTACTTATCAAAGTCAGATAAGTTCCAAAAGCTACTATCGAACCAAAAATAGTCAGATAGACCAGGGAAATTATATAGCTCCAGGATGGATCGAAGGTAAAAGGTCTGTCAAGAATAAGTGCTAACAGTCCCATCCAGATCCCTCCATACAACATACCGTATGCATTGGCCTGGATGACTGGAATGTTATTAGCCGAATTCCTAGCTGAGGTAATGTTTCCTAATGATGCTATGATTACAGAAACCGCCGTGATAATCGTACCGACAATGGTTTCTTTTGAAAATGTGAGCCCCAGGAATTCATTTCCAAATATCAGAATGGTCCCTACAAGTCCTAACAAAGCGGCCATTAATATCTGGCGATTGATTGGCCTATTGAGAAACAAGGAACCGAACATAGAATTCAAAAAAACTAATGTCGAATAAGCCACGGCAATCAACCCACTGGCCAGATAAACCTCAGCTTCATAAACTAACCAGTAGTTCACTCCAAACAGCAAAAAACCTTGTAGGGCCATAAAAGCGTGTTCCCGAATAGAGAAGTTCATTCTTCTTCGAGTGGCTATACAAAAAATAATCATGATGATGCCAGCCAGTAGATATCTGTAAACTACAGAAACCAATGGATCCACTACTCCTAGTTGAAACTTGATAGTAAACCAAGTAGACCCCCAGATCAAAGCAGGGATAATAAACAGCCAAATATTCTTATTCATGATCAATGTTCTCGAATAAGCGCAAGCTAAACAAATGTACGAGATGAATAATCCTAATCAAGGTGATGAGTGATGGTAATAGTTTCAAGAACGAAAGAAAAATCGCTTGTGCCAGACCTCTTGATATCGTATATTTAAACGGCCTAATCACCATACCAGCTAAAATGAATATTCAGGAGCAAATACTTGATGGCTACGATACCTTGATCGTTATTTCCCTCGATACCTCCTATCGGATACTTTCTATCAACAAAAGCGGTCGGGAACTTCTTCAGAAAATGTATGGAGTAGAAGCAAAAACGGGTGACAATATTCTCGATTTCTTTGCGGGTGCTGAATCTAAATCATTAGCGAGAAAACATTTTGACCGTGCACTAAATGGCGAACGTTTTACCGTAACGCGTCCTTTTGAGTTTGGAGGACGGTTGAGACATTTCGACCTAATGTATGCCCCTTTACTATCCAACGATAAAATCTATGGTATTTCCGCACTAGTCGTTGATATAACTGATAAAAAGACAAAGGAAGAAGAGCGGTTGCATGCCAATGAAATGTACAGGCGGCTTTTCGTGACTTCTAAAGATGCTATCATGACCCTTGAGCCTCCAACCTGGAAGTTTACTACGGGGAATAATACTATTCTTGATATGTTCAAGGTAAAGGACATGGATGAGTGGACCTCCATAGGGCCATGGCAAGTATCACCAGAAACCCAACCAGACGGTGAGCCTTCCGCGGTTAAGGCAAAACGGATGATAGAAACTGCCATGACACAGGGCTCTCACTACTTTGAGTGGACCCATAGGAGAATGACTGGTGAGGATTTCCCTGCTACGGTATTACTTACTCGCGTTGATTTTAGCGATCGGCAATTTTTACAAGCCACTGTACGAGATATTACTGAATCAAAAAAAATAGAAAGGGAGAGAATTCTTAATGAAACTAAGTTTCAAAACATTTTTGAGGGTGTAAGTGAAGGAATTTTAGTGGCGGGATATGAGGAAGGTACTTTTTTATACGCTAATCCTGCCATACAAAAAATGATTGGCTACACACAGGATGAAATGACAAAACTTTCTCCTACTCTAGTTCATGCGCCAGAAGATCACGATCTAGTGCTAAAAGCTTTAAGAGGAAGTAAACATGAAAAAACAAGCAAGACTATTGAGGTAGAATTCGTTCGAAAAGATCAATCAAAATTTTTGGGACAAGCTATCTACTCCTTTATGCAATGGGACAATGTGGATTGCATAGTTGCTTTTATTAGAGATATCACCGACCTGAAAAAAGCTGAAAAAGAGGTTCGAGAAAATCAAATGAGGTATCAGGCGTTATTCGAAGACTCTAATGATGCCATCATTATTCTTAAGTCTTCAGGTGAGTTTGTGACTGGAAATCAAGCCGTCGTCAAACTTTTCAATGCAAATAGCTTAGAGACCTGTAAAAACACACCTCCTCATGTCATCTGGCCCGAATTTCAACCGGATGGCACGCCATCCCCTCAAAAAGCTGAGGAAGTCATGCAAATGGCTCTTGATAAGGGCTCCAATTCGTTTGAGTGGGAATACAAAAAATACACCGGAGAAACTTTCCATGCATCAGTTGCTCTGTCTCGAATAGACACTGAGGATGATGTATTTATTCAAGCCAGCATCAGAGATATTTCAGATCAAATCAGAACGAAAAAAAGACTTGAGGCACAAAATGAACTTCAAAACCTGCTGATGCGCATCTCTTCCAAATATATCAATACGCCACTGGCTGACGTAGATGAAGCCATACAAAAATCACTCAAAGAGATAGGAGAGTTTGTTCAAGCTGATCGCTCATACTTATTTGAATTTGACTACATCAATCGAACCATTAGTAATACTTTCGAATGGTGTGCATCAGGAATCCGAAGTGTAATGGAAGAAACACAAAATCTTCCCATGAATGAAGTAGCAGAGATGGTCAACCCACATTTCGAAGGAGACTTTATCTACATTCCTGACACCATGAAAATGGAAGAAAGTGGCTCAAAAGAAATACTACTGGAGCAGGAGATAAAAAGTTTGCTTACTGTTCCTCTCATGCATCGTGATAACTGTATTGGGTTTGTAGGCTTCGACTCAGTTACAACAAAAAAAATGTACTCTGAGAAGGAAATAGCCATATTAAAGCTATACTCAGATATGTTGGTGAACATACAAATGAGATCTGAAAAGGAAAAGGAGCTGCAGAAATTGTTGTCTACCACGAAAGATCAAAATCAACGGCTTAAGGAGTTTTCTTACATCACTTCTCATAATATACGAGCTTCGGTGGCCAATTTAATTGGCCTTTCTGAAATGATCCGCGTGGTTCCAGAAAGTGAAGGCTATTTGGATATGCTCAAGATAACCACTCAAAAACTGGACAATTCCATTTCAAATATAAATGAGTTGATCAATTTTGAAAATGAACATAGTGAGTTACAAAAAATTGATTGTAGTTTATCTGAGGCCGTTCAAAGAGTGTTGAAATTGACCAACCAAATCATAAAACGAAAAGATGTTGACTTAAAAGTAAACATTGAAGAATCACATAAAATCAAGGCATTTCCGGCCTATTTGGATAGCATTTTTCATAATCTGATTACTAATGCACTCAAGTATGGCATCACAGATCAATCTAAACTGCTGGAAATTTATGCCAATCAGGAAGAATCCGGCACCTCCGTATTCATCAAAGACTGTGGACTCGGTATCGATCTGGATAAGTACAGTGAGAAGATGTTTAAATTAGGCACTCGTCTACATGACACCTCTGATGGACAGGGTTTGGGCTTGTTCATGACCAAAAGGCAATTGGAAGCCATGGGTGGTCAAATCGAAGTTCAGAGTCAACTGAACAGCGGAACCACTTTTAAACTATTTTTTCCAGAATTAGTGCATGCATCCTGATCTGTCTTCATTTTACTTGAATAAACCGGAACCTTTAAAAGGCTGTTTATTGGCACTTCGAGATTTGGTGCTTCAATTTGATCCTTCCATCAAAGAAACGAAGAAATACGGCATGCCTTGTTACCTCTATCTGGACAAGCCGTTCAGCTACCTATGGACAGATAAAAAATCTGGACATCCCTATCTATTGATTGTAGAAGGACATCAAATTGACCATTCTGCTCTGCAGCAAGGAGACCGAAAGCGAATGAAAATTTTACCTGTCGACCCCACAGTGGATATTGATTTTCGGACTATCAACGAAGTACTGACTTTGGCCAAAGCGTACTACTAACTCTTTTTACCACTCTTCTCACAGCTGGTCACATTTCAATTGCCCCTGTCTCAAGGAAGTTACATCATTGCATAAAAAATGGTCATGAAAAAGTTTTTAGTTACTCCAACATTTCTACTTATCATCCAAATGATCGGGTATGCTCAGACTCATGGTGAAAGCAAAAAATTTGAAATCAACGACACCTACTCCATAGAGATGGTATGGATTGCTGCAGGCCAATTCCTAATGGGTAGTCCTGAATCTGAATCCGAACGGAATCCGAGTCGCGAAAAACAACATCAAGTGACTCTCACTAAAGGTTTTTGGATCGCTAAAACAGAAACAACCCAAGCCGTTTGGGAATCCGTGATGGGCGACAATCCCGGCAAAATCAAAAGCCCCAATCACCCTATAGAATCAGTCAGTTGGGATGATACTCAAAAGTTTATTAAGAAATTAAACAAACAAGGTGCTCAATTTCGTCTCCCTTACGAAGCAGAATGGGAATATGCCTGTAGAGCAGGTAGCACTGGCGCCTATGCCGGCGACAGAGATGTGATGACCTGGCACTCGGGCAACTCCGGACGCACTACTCATCCAGTAGCCAGTAAAGAGCCAAACGCTTGGGGACTGTATGACATGCACGGCCATATTCTAGAAATGTGTCAAGACTGGTTTACTGAAGATGTAAGTACCTACAACTTCGACCCAAAGGGACCAAAAAATGGAACCAGAAGAGTTCAACGTGGCGGACAATATACAGGCAGAATTCGGCACAGCAGGTCTGCAGACAGGCAATCCGGATTCCCTAATCAAAATGCCTTTTTCGTAGGCTTTAGACTCGTCCATGATTGAACGCTAGTCAAACAAACTCTGTAACAAAAACGGACACTTCATTTGATAATAATGCCTTAAAAGTATCCTAACAAGATATTTATAGCTTTAGCACAGTTATTGCAACACTGATACAAAACCAAAATAAAACTCAAATGACAAAGTGGATTTCAACCCTCGCCGTAGCCTTTCTTATCTCATTTAATACCTTCAGTCAAACGCACCAACCCTCTCTTGAAGATTGCAAACTGATGTTTCAAGATTACTACTACCTCAAAGATTGGAAAAAAGCTCAGACCAATCTAGAGTATATCATTGCTAACAGCCCAGAAGAAGGAGAAAAATACTACATCAAAGGCGTGAAAGTGTATGAATACCTGATGAAGGGAACCAAAGCGCAGGATTCTATAAAAATCTATCAGCAAAAAGCGCTTGACCTCTATCAGAATCGTTTTTCCATCTATGGAAAAAATGATCAGGTGCAAAACCAATTTCTCTCTTCCATCTATAGATATTGGATCAAATATCCTGCAAAATACGACAGCTTAGCTTCCTTGTTTCAAGTAAGGTTTGATGAAAACATGGGTGGCGTATCACAATCCAACATGCTAGCCTACTTCGATGTGATGCGCCGCACAAAGAAATACAAACAACCTGTGGATGAAACATTGGTACTGAGTAATTATGACCGGATAGCCACTCAAATTAGAGAGCAGGGAGACGCCAAGGGCTACCTAGAAAAAATAGACCAGATGCTGCTTCAAGCAATAGATTTGAATTGTGAAAAGGTAGAGGAAATCTATGGTCAATCACTGACGGAACCAGCACAAGCTAAGCGCTATCTCAATATGATTTTTAGAATGGACTGCGAAGTAAATAATAAGGCACAAGAGGCAATAAGTGTAGTGCTAGACACCGATCCCGATTACAAATTAGCCATGTATGCCGCGAAAAAAGCCACCATCGACCGTAGGCTCAGCGATGCACAACGGTACCTGGGTATCGCTTTGCAGCAAGCCACATCTTCAGATCAGGAAGGCGACGTGTATATGGAGCTGGCCAAAACCATGACACTCAAAGAAAAGAAACAAGATGCTTATCAATATGCAAAAAAGGCAATCGCCAAAAACAATAATATAGAGGCTTACAAGCTAATTGGCAACTTGTACATGTCGAGTTTCAGTGAGTGTGTGGGTGATAAAGACATTGTAGCTCGAAGGGCAGTTTTCATCGCCGCCTATGACAAGTTCAAAATAGCTAAAGATAAAAAAAACATGGCTCTGGCTGAAGCACAATTTCCGACCATGGAGGAGATTCATTTCAACAGCTACGAACTGGGACAGTCCGTAATTGTGGATTGTTGGTTCAAAGAAGAAGTAGTAATAGCTAGGCGGCCGGTTCAGTAGAAAAAATGGCTAACTAACATTTCCAAAGTTTAAAACTTTGGAAATGTTTCACCCAAGATAGATAAGTTGATGATTCTGCAATACAAGGACGATCGGGCGGACGCCCTGTCCTAATTTAGGCCTTAGGATCACTGCGCTTAACCTAAGACAGAGAGGTACAATCTACACCAAGTCTCCTCTTTTTTTCATTCTATACTTAAGTGTAAATCAACACACTTTACAAAAGTGAGCTGGTTGGACATTATTCCATCGTCATCGAATCCAACCTGTTCAATTTTGAGTTATACTGATACCCACAAGGGACATAATCTCTTCTTAATGTTGGTGCTCCCTTATCTATAAAAAAAGCACTTCCAGGACATCTTGTAAGTTTCCATACTTCAGGATGATAAATCATGTTTTCTTCATGAGAATATGTAATATTAAATAGTTCAGAATACTTTTTAATTGCTTGAAAAATATCAGTTCTCAAATATCTTGCTCCACTTGTATATATAAATATTAAGTGGTCATCTACCGATGATAAAAAACTTGGATACCCACTAATTTCAAAATACAACTCCCTTTCATGACTCAGGTAAACAACCTCTCTGCCTCCAATCGAAAATATATTTAGCGAAATGTAGGTGAATTCAGGATCAATCTCATTTTGCTTTATATAACCTTTGACTATACTTTTGAGTTCTTCATCTACTAGTTCTACCATAAACCCATCAGGTAAGACTGGATCATCCGTTTGCGCATTTTCTCTACATGAAATAACTAATAAAACAAATAATAGAATAAAGTATCTCATTTTCTTAATAAGCTTTCGCTTCCATTTGACAAAAATATTGTTTCTCCTACTAGATTTAGAATACCTCAATATGATTCCATCCAGACTAAAACCAAAGAAGTAGATTGTATCTACACCTAGACCATATATATATAAGACTGCCAAAGCAATAAAACAAAAAACCCTGACGGAATCCGTCAGGGTTTCAAAACCTCCCGATCCCGATAGCTATCGGAATCGGACTCAAACTACTCGCCTTTTAGCCAATAAACTTGGCAAATTCTCTTTCAATAGTTTTTGGACTTGTACCATAGCCAGCACCTAGTTGCTCAGACATCACATCTGGATAGATATCTTCGTGTCCGGCAATTAAACCATCCACTACAGCCTTAGCTACATTTTCAGGTGTGTCCTTACCCATTTCCATATCCTTGGTCATGTCTGTGTCGATCGCCCCAGGATAAACACCTGATACCAGAATGTTGCTCTCCGCCAATTCTGCTCTGTACCCTTGCGTTACACTATGCACGGCAGCTTTAGTTACTGAATAAGTACCAATCACCGGCATATTCGCTAGTCCAGCCAAAGAAGATACTACTGCAATAGCTGCCGTTTCTTTCTGCTTCAATCCATCTACAAAAGCATTCGTCAAGCTGATCACACCATGCACATTTACAGCTAGCTGATCTGTTAAGTTGGCCACAGCCTCATTCCCCAATAAGCTGTCGAATTTCAAGACACCTGCATTATTGATTAATATTTCCACATCTGTGGCCATCTTTACCGCTTCTGCAATTGATGTTTCGTCCGTCACATCTAATTTCAACGGCACCAATTGGTCACCATATTTTTCTTTTAGAACCACCAAAGTTTCAGGATTTCTCGCTCCAGCATAGACCTTCTTTGCTCCTCTTTCGAGCAACTCCACTACGATTGCTTTTCCGATTCCTCTGTTGCCACCACTTACTAATGCTACCTTTCCTTCTGGATTAATTTTTACTTCTGACATCTGATTATTGTTTTAGTTTTTAAAAGTTGTAGGCTAGGAAACGGAGTTGAACAGAAACCGGATATAAATTTTTATCGTAAAATTGTATTCGTGATATTAAAATATTTATAACATGATCAACCTGGAATGGCTCCGAACTTTTCGCGCCGTATACAAAACCAAATCACTGAGCAAGGCAGCTGAGATGCTCATGGTCAGTCAACCCACCGTAAGTCAACAGATATCTGCTTTGGAGTCTCGTATGGGGAAAAAACTATTCGAGCGAAAGTCCAAAGGAGTAAAAGAAACCGAAGTAGGCCAGATGCTGAACACCATGATCTCAGGCTCCATTGAGGCACTGGAAGATGTAGAGCATAAAATCATTAAACCCGACTCTAATCTTAAAAACATATTAACTATTGGTGTCTCACCCCATCTCTACAAAACCACATTTTGCCAAAATATTTTAGGTCTTGGTGAATACGTTCACCTTACCTTCAGCACCAAACAGCAACTTATTAGAGACGTAGAAGAAGGCAATTTGCTTTATGCCATAGTGCCAGAAAAACAAAATACTTATGATACGTTCTGTCATCATTTGACACCTCAAAATGTAGTTCTTGTTGGTACTCCAGATATTGATTTCAGTGAATTAGAAAAACTATATAAGAAAAGCCATCGTATGGCCGAGGAATGGCTAGCTCACCACAAATGGTATGCTCACGATCACAACTCTAGCTTTATAAAAATTTATTGGCTCAATGTGTTTGATAAGAAAAGACCTGCCATTGTTCCCAACTATGTGGTACCCAACGAGTATGAAGCTTTATATCAACAAACCAGAGGATATGGGTTATCCATTGCCTTCGACAACGTGGCTCAACACTTTGTAAACGAAGGCACCTTACAAACCTGTGAGTTGAAAAAAGTAAACTATCGCGACTTGTATTTGATTGCGAACAAGAAAAAATCAAAAAAAGACGAAACGGATAGACTATTGAATATTTTAAAACAACTTAATCAACCTGTTCGCTCTTAACGGCTTTTCCCTTGCCTATCGGAATCGTACAGTACACGTACCAACTTCGATTCCTGTTGGCGTCACCTAAATTGTTTTTTCGCACATCAACCAACCCTTGATAGTAGCGTACTCCTAGATTCATACCACCTGGCTTCAACTTATATCCAACACCACTAGTAAATCCGGCATCCAGTCGTTTGTAATTGTCTCTTTCGTCTTCTCGATAGACCACATCATTTCCATTTAAATCATAGTGGTAGAAAGTAGATGCCTTATGCCGCAAGGCCACCTGCGGCCCTAACATCAAATGTATCTTGGGAGTAACGTTATACTTCATTAGTAATGGCACCTGAAAATATTCTACTTTTAGCCTAGCATCTGCACCCACCAGTACATTATCCAAGCCTGATATACCGGTTATTGCTGGATCTAGGTTGGTATACTCCATTCCCGAGGCGGAAATAACGTTTACAGAGGGGTTAAACACCCATTTTTCACTTAAAATGAAATCAAAGTAAAAACCTAAATGCAAGGCACCAAAATGACTACTTCCATCCACACCCGATTGATTAGCTGATGAGAATCCACCGATCAATCCAAACTCCAATTTATCAGAGTTCAATTTATCTCCGAGTAACAGGGATATTAGTACCTGAGACTGAGCTGAAAAAGAAAAACCAACAACTAAACAAAATAATAGAACACACTTTTTCATTTGAAACAATTTGATCGAGCTCTAAAAATAAGCAATCAAATCCTTTCACTGCCACTATGATCAGTATTAAAGGGTAAATTTCACTTCAGCTAGCATAGCCCTTCGAAGCATGAGGCGAAATGTTTTATCTGTGATTTCCAACCAATTGACTTTCATAGCCAAGAGCAACTCACGTCCCATCTTATAATTGGAGAATCCATAGTAGTTCGCCACTTTCTCTAACACAGCTTTGTCTTTTACCCTTTTTGCTCTGGTCAGCTTTTGAATATCTGTAAGTACTTTTTTAGAAGAGCTTAAAATCAAGGGTTCTCCAGTAGAAGAAGATATCACATAAAGGCCAGACAAATCATTCAGTCTTCCCGTTTTGTCCATGATGGTTTTAAGACCATTGCCCCTTTTCTGAAAAATACTAACGTCGTGACCGCTCGACAGCTTTCGCTTAAAAAGCTTAATCTTAGAAGTCAACTTCAGAGAATGATTGAGCTGTTTTGCTGGATATCTGGCTGCAATTATATCTAGTCTGTTTACGAATGAATGTTTCATGGCTTTACCTTTTATTGCAATAAGTACCATTTTCATTCCAAACAATAGAATATCACCTCACTGGCCTATGGTATCGATTCTACATCAGGTAAGTCTAAATATGAGAAATAAATTCCCCACCAATGCACGCTAAAGCCACAGAAGTCCGTTCCTTACCATGATTTTATTGATTCATTTTCAAGGTTGAGTGAAAATCACCTAACTTCGCGGATTAAACAGCAGGTAAGATGGTTATTTACAAGAAGTTCGCATTTGATTCAGCTCATTTCCTCCCTAACGTACCGGAAGGACATAAGTGCAAAAATATGCATGGTCATACCTATCATCTGACTGTTTATTTGGAAGGTGATTTGGATACTGAATTACAGTGGGTAATGGATTTCAAGGAATTGAAAGACGTGGTTAAACCTGTGATTGAGCAAATTGACCATCAATTATTGAATGATATTAAGGGGCTAGAAAACCCAACAGCTGAACGAATTGTAGTGTGGATCTGGGAGCAGATACAACCTAAGTTGCCACTTTTGAGTAAGTTAGAATTGAATGAAACTCCAACCTCCGGAGCCATTTACGAAGGAAAATAAAGACGACAATGGAAGCAAAAAATCACGATATTGAAATCATGGCACCTGCGGGCTCTTACGAGAGTTTACATGCAGCCATCAAAGGTGGAGCAAACTCTATCTATTTCGGCGTAGAGCAATTGAACATGCGTGCCCGTTCGTCTAACAACTTTACACTGGACGACCTCAGAAAGATTGCCGAAATCTGTACGGAGAATAACATGAAGTCTTATATCACCCTCAACACAGTGATGTATGATCATGACATGAATTTAATGCGATCCATCGTAGATGCAGCCAAAGAAAGTGGTATTTCGGCCATCATTGCTTCCGATCATTCCGTAATGAACTACGCTAAAAAGATTGGCTTTCCAGTTCACATCTCTACTCAGGCCAATATAAGCAATATAGAAACGGTGGAGTTCTATGCCATGTATGCCGATGTAATGGTAATGGCCAGAGAACTCAGTCTGATGCAAGTAGCAGACATTACGCGAGAAATAAAGAAAAGAAACATTACGGGCCCTGCAGGTGAATTGGTCAGAATTGAGGTATTTGCTCATGGAGCTTTATGCATGGCCGTTTCGGGTAAATGTTACTTGAGTTTACATTCTGACATGGCTTCTGCCAACAGAGGCGCCTGTGTACAAAACTGTAGAAGAGAATATACCGTCAAGGACGAACAAGGCAACGAGCTTAAAATTGACAATGAATACATCATGAGTGCCGCTGACTTGTGTACTATCGACTTTATGGACAAGGTAGTAGAAGCGGGTGTTTCTGTATTCAAAATAGAAGGTCGAGGCAGAGCTGCCGACTATGTCTACACTACCACCAAGTGCTATAGAGATGCCGGAGATGCCATCAATGAAGGCACTTACACCTCTGATAAATTTGAACACTGGAAGACCGAGCTGGAAAGAGTCTACAACCGCGGATTCTGGGATGGATATTACTTGGGGCGAAAAATGGGCGAATGGAGTGAAGTTCATGGATCCAAAGCCACAACTAAGAAAATATTCCTTGGCAAAGGTGTAAAATACTTCAACAAACTCGGTGTGGGAGAATTCCTCAT
Source organism: Reichenbachiella sp. (assembly GCF_965233835.1). GTDB lineage: Bacteria > Bacteroidota > Bacteroidia > Cytophagales > Cyclobacteriaceae > Reichenbachiella. The sequence continues at coordinate 2,084,433 of NZ_OZ247585.1, read as the reverse complement.
GGAAACTCATGCACTAGAGAAAGGTGATGAGATTATGATCACAGGACCTACTACAGGAATTGTGAAAGCGACCGTAGAAGAAATGCGGGTAGCTGATGCTGCAGTTGACAAAGTAAAAAAGGGTGACAGTTTTTCTATCAAGATCGAAGAGACCATTCGCCCTTCTGACAAACTTTATAAAGTAGTTCCAGCCTAACATGCACAAAATCACCCATTATCGTGACCGATGCATTGGGTGCAATGCCTGTGTGGAGATCGCACCGGACCGCTGGCGCATCTCCAAAAAAGATGGGAAATGCACATTAGTTGGAGGTAAAGCCAACAAAGGCATCTTCCACGCCGATATTCATGAAGTAGAACTGGAAGAAAACAAAAGAGCTGCTATTAGCTGTCCGGTGAACATCATCAAGATCGATGGCAAACTGCCCAACCCTTAACCTTTTCTCCTCATAGTCTTCTACAGTTCATAGGCGAATACCTTACTGCCTTTTGTGATTTACGTAGTTTACATGTAATTTTACGTAATTTTACGTAAATTAATAATCATGGAAGGAGCAGTTTGCATTACCTGTACCAATCAAGACTGTATTATCAAGAAGAATAGTCACGACAAAGATGTTGAGCAATACTTGAGCAAAAAACATACAATTCAGTGCAAAAAAGGCCAGCAGTTTATACTGGAAGGAGCCCCCGTTCATGGACTCTATTTCATCAATAAAGGGAAGGCCAAAGTAGCTAAAACAGGGTTTCAAGGCAGGGAACAAATCGTGCGATTTGCTAAAGACGGTGAAATCATTGGACACAGAGGATTTGGCATCGGAGAGTCTTATCAGATTAATGCAGTTGCACTAGAAGACACCGTATTGTGCAATTTTCCGAATGAACTCATGCAAGACATGCTTCACCATGCCCCTAACCTAACATATGATTTTATGCTGTTTTATGCAGATGAGCTAAACAGAAGTGAAACTAAGGTCAAAAAATTTGCACAAATGACCGTGCGGGAAAAAGTGATCGATGCCGTCCTATACATTCATAGAAAATTCGGACAAAGCGATGACTACCTCAATATTCAGCTCTCTAGAAAGGAAATTGCAGACTTTGCTGGCACTACAGACGAGCAGGTGATCCGTGTGATTTCAGCCCTCAAAAAAGAGAAACTGTTAAGAGCTTCAGGGAAAAAGCTGGGTATCATCGATATCGAATTACTAAAAAGAGAGATTTCAGAGCACAATTTCTTTCTGGACAGCTAATAAAACCTGCGATATCGCAGGTTTGACTTTGTAAATAACCATACTATCCGAAGTTTTTTCGCACTTACTTTGTACGTATTACTACGTATTTATAATAGTCATGGGATTTCAAGCACGTCAAGCCAACAAGACATTATTCATAAACACTCTGGCCTTCACCATTTGCTTTGGTGCATGGATGCTCAACGGCATCTTAGTCACCTTCTTGGTTGATAATCAAGTATTCGATTGGACTGCAGTAGAAATTGGTTGGCTATTAGGTATTCCAGTATTGACAGGAGCCATTTTCAGATTACCTGCAGGTATCCTCACGGACAAATTCGGTGGCAAGCCTGTTTTTACCGGACTATTACTCATTTGTGCTATTCCACTCGTCCTACTTTCTTATGCGGATGGTTTTTGGTCGTATGCGCTTTGCAGCCTCGGATTTGGGCTCGCAGGTACTAGCTTCGCAATAGGTATTGCCTTTAGCTCCGTTTGGTTCCCAAAAGAAAAGCAAGGAACAGCACTCGGTATTTTTGGTGCTGGCAACGCAGGAGCTGCAATTACGACACTCGTGGGACCAAAAATACTCGACATTCTCACTGATGGAAAAACGAACCTAGAGGGCTGGCGACAAATGCCACTTATCTACACAGGTTGTCTCGTATTGATGGCGATTATATTCTTCCTTTCAACCACCAACAAAAAGCCTGATGGAGAGGCACGTAACATTCCGGTATTACTCAAACCTTTGAAGAGTGTTCGCGTGTGGAGATTTGGCTTGTACTACTTCCTAGTGTTCGGCTGCTTTGTGGCATTCGCAGGCTGGCTCGTACCCTACTACACCAATGTGTATGGATTTGATTTGGCCACAGCCGGTATCTTAGCATCATGTTTTAGCATACCTTCTGGCGTAATCAGAGCATTTGGTGGTTGGCTTTCAGATAAGTTTGGTGCAAGAGCTGTTATGTACAGAGTCTTAGGCGGCAGCATGATAATTTCACTTGCCTTGCTTCTTCCGCGCATGGACATCTACTCTGCTGGCAAGGGGCTTTCAGCTGCACAAAGTGGCACTATTACAGCCATTAGTACGGATTTCATCACCATCAACAATCAACCCTACCCCATCATTGCTAGAACTGCCAAACTTGAAAATGCTGAAAACGAATTTCATTTTTGGCCCATCAAAGAAACCTGGCAGGAGCCGATAGTTTCAGTCGGAGACAAAGTGACAAAAAAACAGTTGCTCGCTGAAGGCATTACTCATATTTACTTCCAGGCCAACCCTTGGATATTTTCTATCCTAGCCATTCTACTAGGTTCTATTTGGGGTATTGGCAAGGCGGCCGTCTACAAGCACATCCCTGATTACTTCCCTAATGAAGTTGGTGTAGTCGGAGGCATGGTCGGTGTATTAGGAGGACTAGGAGGATTTATCTGCCCTATTATTTTTGGATACTTATTGACAGGCACAGGATTGTGGTCGAGCTGCTGGCTACTCATGCTCGGACTGTCAGTGGTTTGTCTTGGCTGGATGCACAGCATCGTACAGAAAATGAGCGACGAAGCTTCTCCTAATTTGAAGGAGAACTTTGAAGTAGCAAATAACTAAACCGAGTACATTCAAGAATTTCATAAATAAAGCATCTAAGTAGATCAGGTCTTCATAATAGTGAAATTGAAAACTGTATCTTCATTAATTGGTAAACGGGAAGCCATTGAAGAATACTTAGTCCATTCATGCAAACTACCTAGTTTTAGTCGCACCAAGGCCAATAGTTGCTATATCGCAGGTTAAAAACCTGACAAAAAATGAAAAAAGAGCTGTCACAAATCATTTCTTGCTCAAGAACACAGAAGTAGGTTTGCATTATCAAATTACGTAATAGCCAACAATGAATTGGTTATAGAAATCATAATCAAACAAACTTTATCATGAAGAATCTACTCTTATCGCTGAGCATCATTTTAATTTCGGCTACCTCATATGCCCAATTCTCCTTATCCGCAGAGATCAACGCTAGATCAGAATTTAGAAATGGCTTTAAGAAACCAATAATGGAAGGGCAAGACCCAGCACTGTTTACAGAGCAAAGAACGAGACTCTATGCTAATTACGCATCAGATGAATACGAGATCAAAGTTACACTTCAGGATGTTAGAATGTGGGGAGCTGATGGCATTGTAGACAAAGACTACAGTGGTTCATTTGGAATTGCTGACGCCTGGGCACGTTACTATATGTCCGATAATTTTTCTTTAAAATTTGGTCGTCAAATGATTTCTTATGACAACCAACGAATGTTTGGAGGTTTAGAGTGGGCCATGCAGGGATTAAGACATGACGCCTTACTTCTTATGTATGAAGACACCCTGGGTCTCAAAGTGCATGCCGGAGTGGCCTTCAATCAAAATCCAGCTACCGGGGCAGAACCCGTAAGACTAACAGGAACGTACTATCCGTCCTTCACTGGCAACGGTCCCTATCACCCTACAGGAAACTATAAACATATGGAATACGCCTACCTCAACAAAAAATATGAAAACGGAAGCATCTCTGCCTATTTGATAAATGACGCCAGACAGTATGGACTAGAAGACTCTGTGGCTAATCGACAGACCTATGGCTTGATGGGAATGAAGAAAGTTGGAAATGTGAAATTGAATGGAGAATTCTTTTATCAAGGAGGTAAAATAGCTACTTCTGATTTGAGTGCTTACATGTTTTCTGTATCGGCTACTCTAAAAACTAATGCGACGCCATTGACTTTCGGATATGATCACCTGTCTGGTCAAGACACTGAATCTTCGAAAACAACCGTATTTAGCCCGCTATTTGGTACTAATCACGCATTTTACGGATTTATGGATTACTTCTATGTAGGTAATGGTCACAACAATGTCGGGCTTCAAGACTTCTACTTAAAGACTAAATTTAAATTAGGAAAAGGAGCCTTGCTTGGCCATGTACATCAATTTCTAGGAGCCAGCAAATTCTTTGAATCAGACGGTACCACAGAAGCCAGCGCATCACTAGGAACAGAATTTGATTTGGTATATGTGACCCCAATGCGAAAAATTGGAACCTTCAAAATAGGTTATTCTCAAATGTTTGCCACTGACAGCATGGATCTCATAAAAAACACCGGCAATTCAAAATCTCTCAACAATTGGGTTTGGGCACAGCTCATTATCAAACCTAAGTTCATATGAAAAGAATAACATTTCAATATCTAATGTTTTTGGGAGTTCTGACGCTAGCCGTAGTAGCCAGCCAGATACTCATACAGCGCACCATATCTGATAGCAAAACGGATTCCCGAATCATCAATATTTCGGGAAGACAACGAATGCTTAGCCAAAAGATCACAAAAGCCGCGTTGAAGCTCCCTTTGACCAAAACGAAAGAAGAATTCAATCGTGCGAAGTCTGAATTAACGGATGCAGCAAAACTTTGGACGACCTCTCATCAGGCACTCAAATATGGCAGTGAGCTATTGGATGTAAGTGAAATGAATAAGTCTATATTTTTGGAGAGATTGTTTAATCAAATACAACCTTACTTCCTCTCTATCAATGAGGCCGTTGACAAGATAAGTCAATTCAATTACGCTCATATTAAGTCTGGAACAGTACCGGCACAAATGGAGGAAGCAATTCAGGTGGTTTCTGATAATGAAGAAGGTTTTCTGAAATTGATGAATGATATCACTTTTGACTATGACAGAATGGCTTCAGCTAAAGTGGAGAAACTGTCAACATCTGAATACTACCTTTTGGCAGGCACTATACTCCTGATAGTGCTGGAAGCATTTTTCATATTCCGCCCAATGATTAAGACTTCAAAACGAAAAGATCATGTCATTTCGGAGTTCAATGATTATGTACAGCAATCTATTTCCGTGTTAAGACAAACTCATCAGGAGAAAGAACTAGCTAACGACACGTTAGCAGAGGCCAACGAAAAAATTGCAGCACTTTCAACATTCAACAACAATTTACGCAAGCGCATCCGGCAAACCAAAAACGAATTCGATGAGAAAATTGATCAGCTCGAAAAAGAAATGCAACAAATAAAGAAAACTGCTTCACCCGAAGGAAGTTGAAGCCAATTCAAACTATCTAATATAGATTACTTGGGTGGTAAAGAAAGCACAAACTCATAACTCTGCTGAAGATATTTTGCAGCCAAATTCATATCATCTAACATCGATTCGGGCACTACCACATACCCCTTCATCACTGCACCATAGGACCTAAACAAAGATGATTTATGCTCCACAATAAATTTCTCACCGTCTTCCTTCGATAACCGAATGCCAATTTCACCTGCTTTATTTAACTGAGAAAACATATGGCCATTGGCTGAAGTGAACAACATATTTTTCCCTTTCAATTCAAAATTTGAATTAGTAGCGACTAGTTGTTCATATAATGCTTTAGGATCCATCGACATGAGATTAAATTACAAAATCTCGCATAAAATATCAACCTACAAATTACTTCCAATCTAAACTGACCACTTCCTGCTTATTCAATAATTGATCTGGTACATTTTTTTGTATTGAAGATTTCAAACGATCAATTACGGATTCTTTAATATAACTATTGTGCACTACTATACTCACTTCTCTCACTGGCTCCGGCGCAGAAAACCTACGGACATGTATATCTTCTTTATCACTATTAATAGAGAGTTCAGGCACCAAAGTATATCCTACGCCCCGCTTCACAAGACTTTTCAAAGCCTCAATAGAACCACTTTGGTATTCGAACCCAATAGAAGATCCATGTTTGGCATCGCTACAAATTGAAAGCGCCTGTTCCCTAAAACAATGCCCTTCATCCAAGACCAATACCTCACTGGGGTCAAGATCATCAGCGAGCATAAGCTTTTCTTCCAGGAAGCGGTGATTTTCGGGTAAGTAGAGCAAAAATGGCTCATAGAATATGGGAATTTCTCTTATGGAAGACTCCTCAAGAGGAGTCACCAAAATACCAATATCAATTATCCCGTTTTCTAGTTGTGAGATAATCTGACTGGTCTGCAGCTCCCTTATTTTCAAATGAACTTTAGGATTCTCTCGAATAAAATCAGGCAAAAACAGGGGCAATAGATAAGGAGCCAATGTAGGTATTATCCCGACAGTAAATTCACCTTCCAATGACTCTTTTTCATGCGTAACGAATTCCTTGAGTTGTTTAGATTCTCTCAAGATTTGTCTAGCCCTTAGGATAATCTCCTTTCCGATTTTTGTAGGCTGAAGTGGTTTTTTGTCCCTATCAAAAATCCTAACTCCTATCTCGTCCTCAAGTTTTTTGACCTGCATGGTCAAATTAGGCTGAGACACATAACAATGTTCAGCTGCACTTACATAGTGCCTGTACTCATCCAGCGCTACGATATATTCAAATTGCTGTAACGTCATATAAATTTATATTATACAAGTATAATAATTATTGATTTGAATAATATCTTTTAATTGACCAGATTTAAAGAACATTGAATTCGAAAATAATAAATTTATAAAAATGGAAAACAATAGCAATGGTGCAGGCAAATGTCCCTTTCATGGCGGACAGCTGAATCAAACCGCAGGAGGTGGAACATCAAATCTGGATTGGTGGCCAAACATGTTAAAGCTCAATATTCTTAGACAAAACTCAAATCTTTCAGACCCTATGGGAGAAAGTTTCAGCTATGCTGAGGAGTTCAAAAAACTTGATCTAAGTGCTATAAAAAAAGACTTATATGATTTAATGACAGACTCTCAAGATTGGTGGCCGGCAGATTACGGACATTATGGTCCATTATTTATTCGTATGGCTTGGCATAGTGCTGGCACCTACCGTATCTCCGATGGACGAGGTGGAGCTGGTACTGGCACACAACGCTTTGCTCCATTGAATAGCTGGCCCGATAATGGCAATCTTGACAAAGCTCGTTTGCTACTTTGGCCCATCAAACAGAAGTATGGCAAGCAAATTTCCTGGGCAGACTTGATGATACTAGCTGGCAATTGTGCCTTGGAGTCTATGGGGTTTAAAACATTTGGTTTTGCCGGAGGTCGAGCAGACGTCTGGCAGCCAGAAGAAGACATCTACTGGGGTGCAGAGACCGAATGGCTCGGAGACAAAAGATATCACGGTGATCGTGATCAATTGGAAAACCCTTTAGGTGCCGTTCAAATGGGATTGATTTATGTCAACCCTGAAGGTCCAAATGGAAATCCTGATCCCTTGAAGTCTGCTCTAGATATAAAGGAAACCTTTGGCCGCATGGCCATGAATGACGAAGAAACCGTTGCCCTAGTAGCAGGTGGGCATACTTTTGGCAAAGCGCATGGTGCTGCCGACCCTGAAAAGTATGTAGGCAGAGAACCTGCTGGTGCAGCGATTGAGGAACAAAGCATGGGGTGGAAAAACACCTTTGGAAGTGGACACGGGGACAATGCCATCACAAGTGGTATAGAAGGTGCCTGGACTCCTAGTCCGACGCAATGGAATAATGAATACTTCGATGTATTGTTTGGTTATGAATGGGAGCTCACCAAGAGTCCAGCTGGAGCTCATCAATGGACACCAACTGCGGCCTCAAATGCAAAAATGGCACCTGCTGCGGGAGATTCTTCAAAAGCTCAAGCACTCATGATGACCACCGCTGATATGGCATTAAAAATGGATCCAGTTTACGAACCCATTTCAAGAAGGTTTCATGAGAATCCAGAAGAGTTTGCAGACGCCTTTGCCAGAGCTTGGTTTAAACTTACGCATAGAGACATGGGACCAATCGCAAGATATCTGGGCTCAGAAGTACCATCAGAGGAAATGATTTGGCAAGACCCTATTCCAGCAGTCTCACATGCATTGATCAATAACCAAGATACTTCCGACTTGAAAGCAAAGATTATTTCTTCGGGCCTGTCTGTATCAGAACTAGTCACCACGGCATGGGCCTCCGCATCCACATTCAGAGGGTCTGATATGAGAGGGGGTGCCAATGGTGCTCGTATTCGATTGGCACCTCAAAAAGATTGGAAAGTCAACAACCCTGCTCAGCTAACCAAAGTCCTTGAAAAGCTGGAAAGTATCAAAGAAGAATTTGGCAAGGAGGTTTCACTGGCAGATCTTATTGTACTAGGTGGCTGCGTTGGACTTGAGCAAGCTGCAAAGGGTGCTGGGTATAATATTTCAGTACCGTTCGCCCCTGGGCGTACAGATGCCTCTGAGGAACAAACCGACGTAGATTCCTTCGCAGCTTTAGAACCTAAAGCGGATGGGTTCAGAAATTACAAGAAAGACGGTTATACGGTATCTGCCGAGGAGATGCTAGTGGATAAAGCACAGCTCCTTACTTTAACAGCTCCGGAAATGGCAGTACTCATCGGCGGTATGCGCGTACTGCAAACGAATTTCGATCAATCGCAGCATGGCGTATTTACCCAACAGCCTGGTAAATTAACCAACGACTTTTTCATTAATCTCCTTGATTTAAGTACTACCTGGAAAGCCACTTCTGATGCACAAGAGGTATTCGAAGGACGTAACCGAAAGACTGGTAAGGTACTATGGACTGGAACCAGAACTGATTTGATATTTGGATCAAACACCGAGTTAAGGGCCATAGCAGAAGTTTATGGGTCTTCGGATGCTCAAGAGAAGTTCTTGAAGGACTTCGTGGCTGCCTGGGATAAGGTTATGAATTTGGATCGATTTGATCTAAAATAGTCATACATATATTAAGATGGAGTATAGCGTGTTAATAAAATAGCACGCTTACTTTTCTCTACTGAGACACTAAAAAATGATACACCTGATCTCAATTACTGGTCCAAGTGCAAAACACTTCTATTTGGAAGAAGAGTGTACTTCTGACTTCAAGTCTCTGATGAGAACAGTTACTTCAGGTCGGGTGATGATTGTATCAACTAAGTTCCGATCGGACTTGTTTTATAGTGCTGAAAAGGCTCAAAACGAAGCCATATTAAAGCTGTGGGCCCTTTATGGTAAGGTCGAATTACGGCAATCGCCGGATAATGGTATTGCCACATTTACAGGACGAGAAGCTTCATTTTCTAATTACTTCCTATCTATCAATAAACTATCCTTAACATGGCACTTTTATCGGTTGTATCAAAGAACATTCTGCCAAACATTTAACGATGACCAGCACAATCCTATTACTCTGATCGTAGCGGGTATTGATCAGCACCTGATGAAACACCCCTCAATCAAAAGAGAAGCTCTTCTAGACTCCAACATTGCAGTAAAACCAACACTTACGGAAGATACGTTCTCGCTGGCCATGTACATTATCAATAGCGAAACGCATGCGAATTAATTAACCTCAGCCAACAAGCCAAGATAGTCGTAGATAGACACCTTATTGACAGCCTCATTTTTTTAATCTAGTTGTAAAACCTTACCAAATCTATCCTGATGTATATAGCGAATTTTTGACACCTCATTATCCTTACTCATTCGCTTGCAAATGGAGGCCAATAGCCTATAATGTTCAGCTTCTCCTTGATCAAAATTCCTAGACATTCCTAGCATGTTATAAGTCAGGCCTGCAAGATCCTGGTAGGAAGTATTTCGTATGAAATTATGAACCAGTTTGAGATCTGAGGAGTAACCAACCGTATACCTTGAAAAGCTCATATCAAACAATCCATCTCTTTTATCGTCATGTATTTTAATCATCACCCGAGCGATCAGCGTTGATGTCATTTTATCATCAGGAAATTGATACTTGAGCTTCAATGCCGAATAGAGCGCCTTGGTATACGAATTTGTCATCATACTCGCCTCAACCACTTCATATGCCGACGTCTTGTTCAAACGAGTCAGTCTCGTTTGCTGGACGGCCTCCTTCTTGGCATGTTTGGATATTTGATCCGAAAGTTTTGCTAAACGTACTGGCATCTCAGGGTGAGAGATAATAGAATCGACATCCAGAAAAAGAACTTTATTTTTCTCTTTATCAAAAATATCTAAATCTTCTCTGAGTAAGGCTTCATTAAATGGGGCTGCTTTGGAATGAAAAGGTTTAAAAAGGCGAAGCCCAAGCTGCTGGTGTTTGGGATTCGAAACATCGATTTTGACCAAAGCTTCTAATGGTGCTTCTTTACTATTGTAAGCATTGGAATAAATAAGGTAACCAAGTGAATCCGCTTCTCGCTCCTTCTTTCGACTAAAAGATGCAAAACTGTAAATTTCCTTTTTCAAAGACTCCATATCTTCCAATTTTGCATCTGTAGTCACAATCCTCTTAATGTCTGATTTAAGTTTGTCCTGATCTATCAAGATCAATTTTTGATAAATATGATCCAACTCCAAATGAGCAATTTCGTGACTAAGTATAAATGCCAATTGCTCTTCACTATCGATGGTGGCCAGTAGTCCATTGTTCAAAATGATCGAACACCTACCGAGCGCTTTGGCATTGACCACGGAGCTCTTGTCCACCACGACATGAATAAATTCATTTTTTAATTCATAATGGCTTGTCAATTTATTTTTAATACCATAGACATAGCTACTCAAAGAAGGGTCATCATAAAATTGTCCCTTTCGAATCAGCTTCACCATCCCATCTTCCACCTTCTTATAATAAGGTAAATTGTATTCATATTTTTTCTTATTCGTGTTTTGATAAGCCTTGTGTCCCAAATATTCATTGATCATCCGAGTGGATGCTCCGGAGCTCAATTTTCTCCTTTCAGGGACTGGTGACTGAGCAAGACCAAATTGCGCCACGAAAAAAAATAACAAGAGCAACGTATAAAAATTCATGTATGTACGCATAAAAAAGCTTCGCCTATCAACTGGCGAAGCTATCATTAGTTTTCTTGTTTTCACTAATTAATCCAGCCCAATCATAATAAAAGGCCCCCAGAATATAGGGTCTTTATATTCATCTCGGATTTCTTGTTTGGCCTCGATAAATGAAGCCCTTTTATCTCCTGTAGCCAGCCACTTCGAATAAAACTTAACCATAAGTTTTTGAGTAGCTTCATCGGAAACCTTAAACAAACTCATAATGATGGTGCGTGCTCCAGCTACCAAGAAGGCTCTTTGTAGACCATATACACCCTCACCAGCCTGAATCTCACCCAAACCGGTCTCACAGGCTGAGAGCACGACTAAATCTGTCTTATCGAGATTTAAATTCATAGCCTCATAAGCTGTAAGAATACCATCATCCAAATTAAAGTTGGATGTTGTCTCATTCAAAATATCTCCCGCCCCACTCATGAGCAAGCCTGTTTTCAATAGAGGGTTTTGCGCAGCTAGGTTTTCATTCATAGCAATATCTTCAGCACTCAAATCAGCATCCGGTTGAAAGAAACCATGCGTTGCTATATGGAAAATTTTTGGATTGTCCATTGCCTTTATGGCTTCCTCCGTGGCTTTCTTTTCTTTATGATCAGTGGTGACCCACCCATCTCTTCTCAACAAGTCCTTGAGCTCAGTCACTTCCTTTTCAGTACCTGGCAATTGTCCGATCACATCAGGGTTACCTCCTCTGGTAGTTGCGCGACCTGTCCAACTCCCAGGTTTTGAGGAGACGTAATATGTTGGGTTACCAAACATCTCAGCTGTATTAGCCTCTTGCACTACATTAGTTGTGATTTTATCATAGAACAAATCTTTTGTATTACTTACTAATACAATATTTGATCGATCCAATACATAGCTACCATCTTCAAGCTTAATAGCTTCCAGGTTTAGCTGATTGTAAACTCCATCGGCCGACACATAGATTCTGCCAGGGTTACCAATTACATCCTGAATAGGCCTCCAGAAATTATCATAGGACTTCTGATCTTCAATTCTAAACTTGATACTATTTCTATAAAGTTTCAAGTATTTGGATTCCATGTCCTTACCGTTCTTTAGTAGGATCAACCCGGGAGTACTTTTCTTTTCATTTTTCACGTACATTACCGCATACATGATCGAATCTTTAGAAAACCCGTGATCAAATACACGGAACCTTACCATCTCTAGAGCTACTTCATTTGGGTTGAGTGACTTTTGAACGTCTTCCCAAGTCACTACTCTAGATTCAAAACCTGAACTAAAATCTTCGGACTGTTGACTCAGCTGCTTCTCAAGGTCCTCCACCTCTACCTGCAATACATTACCATCTATTCCAGCCTGTGCCAGCTGATCTGAACTCATTGATAACACTTGGGTAAGCGTTTCTTTTTTAGCTTCCCATTCCCTATAGGTTGAAATCAAGGCTTCATCCCCAGAAGACAATATTCGTTGTCTAATTTTAATAGAAGAACTAAGCAACAGTGCCTTGGTAAGAAGTGCATTATTATAGAGCGTACCTACAAGATCAGTGTTTTTCTTATTGTAATTGATCACAATAGTATTGTAGAACTCATAGTCTTGCTTAATTGTATTCCAAAATTTCGCTTTTTCTCTCTCTGATAAAGAAGGAAAAAACTCTTTAATGAATACCGCATAATTCTGTAGCACTTCTTCAATCGACTCTTGAGATCTCTTGATGTCGCCTTGCATAAAGTAGGTCTTACTCATTTTAGAAAGTACCTTCACATATTCTGGATGAGACTTGCTAAAGAAGCTCTCATATAAACTCTTGGCTTTTCCGTAATAGCCTTCGGCTTCATCGTATTGTTTCTGATTATAGTAGATATCTCCTCTTAGAATATTGATCGTGGCGGCATTAATGTTGTTTCTGCGACCGATACGTCTATCCCAGATATTAGCCGCATCTTCCAAATAAACGAACGCTTCGTCAAATCTTCTTTCAGCGACATAAACGATTGCTAAGTTCTTCAACACCTCTGCATAGTGCGGGTTTGACCCTCCCAATTTTTTGCCAATGATTTTCTCGGCCCTTAAGAACAAATCCTCTACCTCAATGGTTGGAGCGTTATTATAGAAGCGCACCAAAGCCAAATCTGATATGGCTCGGGCCACATCAATATGATCTCGTCCAAACTGTTTTTCTCGAATTTCTATTACTTGCTCCAATAGTGTTTCTGCAGCATCATAGTCACCAATAGTGGTGTTTATTTTCGCGAGTGTCACTAAACTTGGCGTAATCTTAGAAGACTCCTCTCCAAAAATCTCATTGGTGATATTAAACGCTCTAGTGGCAATTTGTTCAGCCAGTGTATAATCACCAAGGATCATTTTTAGCCTTGCTTTCAAAATTAGAGGATCATTGAGGTGCCTGCTTGTGGCGCCAAATCTGTCTTCTTTTTTCTTTAGATCCTTTTCTATAAGCTTTTCAGCATCTCTGTATCTTCCAATATCTACATACACTTCTGCGAGCTCATCTTCAATCTCAATTCCAGAGGTTTCCACTGTTCGCACACCGGACTTTTGAAGTCTTTCCGACTTATTGATATTGTCTTCGGCCTCATCGTACTCCCCTTTAATAGCAAACAAAGTAGCTTGGGTAATTAAAGACTGCGCATAATAGCCTCCTGCTAGTTCTTTGTCAACTTTTTCTAATATTCTTATCGCTTCTTCTATATTCTCCTCTGCCTCACTGTATAACCCAATTTTAAACTGAAGATTAGCGATTTTATCCAATTCGATCGCATACTCCATATCTTCATTATCATACTTCCTTCTTGAAGCCTCAAGTGCTACATCAAGAATTTCAGAGGCTTTTGCATATTGGTCATTTTCCTCATAGAATACTGCCTGATGATCTAAAATATCTACGTAATCCAAATGGCCTTCGTGAATTTCTTTTTTTACAATCTGATCCCAGCTGGTTTTGTAAATTTCTAATGCTTCATCAAATTTTTCTGTAAAGTCAACGTAGTAATTGGCCAGTCTTACCTTAGATAAATTGTACTCCGGAGATTCCTCACCATAGAGCTCCTTTTTTATTTCCAAAATCTTTGTCAGGTACTCGTAAGAATTCTCATGTCTTCCGTTGATCACCGCCACACTATTTGCAAACTCCAGCATGTCGATTCGCTTATGGTGATATTTAGGAATGACAGACTCTGCCCCTAGGATTTCAGCCACCTCATTCTCTAACCCAACATCCTTTCCTCCAAGAAGCACATCATAATCGATGGTCTCGAGCATCACACTGTTAAGACTATTCTTGTCATAGTTTTGTTTAATGACTTTTTTAAATTCTGTAATGTGATTATTCAATTTGGCCTTGTTGCCATTCTTGATATAACTCTTGATTAAGCGCTCTCTGATTTGCACCGTCACATAATGAGACGGCAAGTACTTTCTTATCGTATTGACATAGGCTTTTTCATACAAATCCACGACGGCCCCAATTTCCAATCCATTCTCTTCTAACAGAAGTGTATTCAAATACTGATTTTCACTATAAAGGATATCAGCTTTACCAAGATTTTTTTGAATCCAACGATCAGCATAAACAAAGGAAGAATCTGCGCTTAGGTAGTTACCCATTTTACGATAGGCATCTCCTTTGAACATCATCATGCGAGCAAACTCTCTCTTTCGTTCTCTTTTTACATATTTTTTTACATCATCATCCAATAGAGCACGTCCTTGATAGAAGTCCATTTTACTATCAATCAACTCTATGGCATCACTGTAATATCCTCTACCAACTTTGATTTGAGCATCCAGTACGGCAATCGATGCAGCCAAATTTTCATCCATCTCTGCTACTTCCAAGATCGGTCTCGCTTTTTCCAAGTACTCGCTAGCCTGCAAAAAATCACCGTAGAGAATCATTACTTCAGTTGATTCTTTGAGCAAAAGAGCATGAACTTCGGAATCTGCTCCGTTTACCACCTCGCTCATTTCAAGGCCTTCACTTACTGATTGGTGAACACCACCCAATATACCTAGAGCCACATCATACTTTGCTTCTTTGATTCTGGCAATTGGTAAGAACTCATTGACACCACCTATTTTTTTGGTGGTTTGTTTTTTTATTTTTTCAATTTCACCTCTTGCACTTGAGTAGTTACCCAACTCATACAGATCAGCAGCCTTTTCAAGCTTCTTATCATATTTGGTCTGCCCATAGGCAGAAGAAAAAGACAGGAGTAATAGAAATAGGGATATTTGCTTCATTTGTTTCATGTTCGATTAGTTTTCTGCAGGTTTAAGTATAAACCCACACATCTTTCTATCTGGTCTATGTATAAAATTAAATAATTTTTATTCAACCCTTCTCTCATAAAATGGTGAATTCACACTCAAAACAAGCATATTCGATGAATTACCAAGAAGACAAGTCAAATTACCAATAATCAGACACAAGCTATACAGGATCTACATCGAAATAAAGCCTTAACATTTTATAGTCTTTATGCTGTTTGACCTCTAAGCCCAATTTATATACTAGTTCCTTAACCTTATTGATGCTTATTTTCTTTTTTTCGATTTTGATATAAATCTCTTCAATATACAAATTTCGAATTCTTGAAATTACTGGCTGCTGGGGGCCCAATACTCGCTGCCGTCCTAATTCTCCAATCAAACGACTCGCATACTGCTTAGAAGCGGCCTGGAGTACGTTCTTCTCTTTATGCTTCAGAATGACCTTGATCAACCTGTAGAATGGAGGATATTGAAAGTTTTGTCTCTCCAGGATTTCTGCTTGAAAGAAAGATTTATAATCTCCTGTTCTAATTTTATACAGCAGGGGTTCATCAGGCTCTCCCGTCTGCAAAATAACCTTTCCTTTATCATCTTTTCGTCCTGCTCGACCACTCACTTGTGTGATGAGTTGGAAGGCACGTTCGTGAGATCTGAAGTCAGGAAAATGTACTATTCGATCGTAGTCAAAAACACCAACCAACGAAACCTTATCAAAGTCCAACCCCTTGCTCAACATTTGGGTACCTACCAAAATATCTGTCTCTCCACGTTCGAAGCGATCAATGATATGCTGATAGCTGTACTTACTACGTGTGGTATCTTGATCCATCCGCTGGATATGTGCTTCCGGAAACAACAGTTTCAAATCCTCCTCCAATTTCTCCGTACCAAATCCCACCGTTCTGATTGCAGTTGAGCCACAAGCATCACAAATGGCTGGCACAGATTCTTTATGACCACAGTAATGGCAAATCAACACATTGTTATGCATATGATAGGTCAAACTCACATCACAGCTTTGGCATTTAGGCACATGGTTGCAGTCGTTACATATCAAATATGGCGAGTACCCCCTTCGATTTTGGAATACAATAACCTGCTCCTTCTTCTCTAAGGCTACCTTGATGCCTTCCAATAACTCTGGAGTAAAGTCTCCTTTCATTCTTTTACTCTTGCGAGAAGTGAGAATATTTGCTAGTTCGAATTCAGGCAACTTGCCTTCTCCAAATCGCTGGCCGAGCTCCACTAATTCATACTTTCCATCTAATGCATTTTGGTAGCTATCTATGGAAGGTGTAGCTGTCCCCATTAGTACATTCGCCTGATGCAAATGGGCTAACCAAATAGCTGCGTCACGCGCATGATAGCGAGGGGCTGGTTCATATTGCTTGAAGGAAGACTCATGCTCCTCATCAACAATAATGAGACTTAGATTATCAAAAGGTAGAAAAACAGAGGATCGAACACCAGCAACCAAATTGATTTTGCCTTGATTTACCCCATTCCAAATCTCAACTCTTTCGTTATCTGAATATTTCGAATGGTACACACCTAGTACACTTCCGAACACTTTGTGTAGTCTGGAAACAATCTGAGTAGTTAAAGCTATTTCAGGAAGTAGATAAAGCACCTGGCCTCCGTTCTCCAAGGCATCCTGTATAAGATTGATATAAATCTCTGTCTTTCCACTACCCGTTACTCCATGCAAAAGCACAGGTTTATTTTTTATAAAAGCCTCAAGAGTAGCTGACCTTGCTTTTGCCTGTTCAGGTGAAAGTGAATGATTTTCTTGTAGTTCACCATCTATTTCATCCAGTCTTGAGATGACCCTTTCATTTTCAACAAAAATCTCATTTTTCACCAGTGTCTTTAATGAAGAAGCGGAAAGGTCTCCAGTCAACAAACTAGATTTTAATACTTCTTTGTCTTCTGCCTCCCCCTCATCTATTCGGGTTAAGCTCAAATATTTGAGTAGAATGGCTTGTTGTTTTTGCTTCTTTTCAAGTTGCTCAAACAGCAACTGCATGGCTGACTCATCTTCCAAAAACTGATCACTCAACCTAATGGTTTTGACTGTTTTGGGTTTGAACTTGTCCTTGACTTGTTCAAACAAAAGAATACTTTCCTTTTGCAACAGCGACTTAAGTACCGGATGAATCATTTTTATACCGAGTACATCAGACGCTTGGTCAAAGCTCAAACGATCGCTACCCCTGAGGGCGTTTAAAATCGTTAATTCCTTTTCTGAATACTCCACTTCAGGTCGAAAAACATCCGACTCCGGGTTAAGTTGAATTAAAGACTCGCTAGTAAGCTTAAGTCCACTTGGCATGGCTGCATTGAGTACTTCACCAATGGTACACATGTAGTATTGTGCCAACCATGCAAAAAAATCCAGTTGATATGAATTCACCACAGGTGCGTGATCCAAACTATCTAAGACATATTTAGCTTCACAGACCTTTGGAACAGTCTGATGTACCTCTTTAACTACACCAGTTAGTATTTTCTTCTTGCCAAACTGAACGACTACCCGACTGCCTCGCTCAATATGCTCTTCAAGGTTTTTGGGAATACGGTAAGTGTAGGTTCCTGGAAGAGGAATAGGCAGAATCACATCTGCGAAGTAGGTGATTCGTTCTTCGAAATTTTCGTCAAGCTCACTATTTAGTTCTAACTGAGACAATTACCGCTTGTGAATCTCCTTCAAAGAATCGTAGTTGGCCTGAATAATCAAATCTGCTTCTATCTCATCAATAGCCGATGACACAAACAAAGTTTCGAATTGAGAAGGCGCCAGATAAATGCCTTTTTCCAACATCGAATTAAAGTACTTACCGAACATATTGAGATCAGACTTTTTTGCACCTTCGAAATCGATCACCTTTTCATCTGTAAAAAACAGACTGAACATCGATCCCACCGAATTCACTGTGTATTTCAATCCTAACTTCAATACATTCAATTTAATTCCCTGCACGATGTATTCAGTCATGGTTTCTAAACGCGTGTAGATTTCAGTATTTTCATTTAAATACTTTAACATCGCCAATCCAGCGGCCATGGCTACTGGATTTCCAGAGAGTGTACCTGCCTGATAAACCGGCCCACTTGGAGACACCATACTCATGATATCTGCTCTTCCACCGTAAGCTCCAACCGGCATCCCTCCTCCAATGATTTTTCCGAGGGTAGTCAAATCTGGTTTTACCCCATAATATTGCTGTGCGCCTGCTTTGGATATTCTGAATCCCGTCATCACCTCATCGAAAATGAGTACAATATCATTTTCGTCGCAAAGTGTTCTCAACCCTTCTAAATATCCAGTAACGGGTGGCACACACCCCATATTTCCACCAATTGGTTCGAGTATAATCGCTGCAATTTGATTGGGATTTTCCATCACCACTTCTTGCACCTTTTCCAAATCATTGAAAGGCACAGTAATGGTATCTTGAGCTGTTCCTTTAGTTACTCCAGGGCTGTCGGGTTCGCCCATAGTTGCGGCTCCACTTCCTGCTGCTATCAAGAATGAATCGCCATGTCCATGATAGCAGCCCTCAAATTTTATAATCTTATCTCTTTTAGTAAATCCCCGGGCTAATCTTATCGCAGACATAGTCGCTTCGGTGCCTGAATTCACCATTCTCACCTTCTCAATGCTAGGCATCATATTGGCTATTAAATCAGCCATTTCAATTTCCGAAGTCGTAGGTGTACCAAAGGAAAGGGATTTTTTCACTGCGTCAATTACTGCACGTTCAATCTGCTGTTTTCCGTGCCCTAGGATCATAGGTCCCCAAGAGTTAATCAGATCAATGTATTTATTCCCATCTACATCGTGCATATAAGCACCTTTAGCAGACTTCATAAAAATAGGCTCTCCTCCCACGGCCTTAAATGCCCGTACTGGAGAATTTACTCCACCTGGTATATGGCTCTGTGCTAACTTAAAACTTCTGAGACTATTGGTTTTGTCCATTACTCTTTGGATTAACTACTTTTTGTTTTGAATCTGATAATATCGTAATAGGCACGTATTGATTACTATTTCTGAAATTGAACTCAGTTCCCTGAAGCAACTGCCCTTTTACAAATCCGACATCAGGGTTTCCTTTTTGAAAATAGTGCCCATATTCTTTCAGCATGTTGCCCACATAATACATCATCTCGTAGCCAATGATGGCATTGAAAGATGGTTCGGTTTTATAGCTCTTCAAATATGACTTTCGGAAATTCTTAAAAGTTGGGTTGCTCAAGTCCACATATTCTGGATCTATAAAATAAATACCCAACCTTTCCATTTCTTCCAAAGTTAGCGTAGGAAACTCCTTCCAATTACCACGTCCAATGAGAACCGTACTATCTGCACGAATTGACAATGCACTAATAAAATTTGAAGCGAACAAAGCTTTGGATGAAGCCACATAGATATGCCCTATACTGTCTGGCGCCAACGTGAAAAATTCTTCGTAGTACTCTATACTGTCTTTAGTAATGCTAGATTTTCTTTCTTTAATGAATCGCTCTTCACCTGGCAAAATCATGGCCGTAACAGAATCTACCTGATCTTCCGAATAACCCACCTCATATTTTTCGGTTAGTAAGTCATAAGCCTGACGTACTGTAGTATCCACTACTGCAGCGTTGATCAACACTTCAAATCCAGCTTCCTGGATGCGTTGACTATAAGTATAAGCGCTCAATGAGTCCCTTTCATTGTTCTCATAAAATATCATCGCATACTTGTTCGTCAGGCTATCAATAGCTAACTGAGCAGCAACCAAAGCCTGAGTCTCAGTGTCTGCTTTAAACAAGAATGCAAATGGATTGTTTTGAATGGATTCAGAATTAGAAATGAGTGGATTGATCATATTGATCTGGTTCTCAAAACTAAAATTATTAGCCACTTTAGAGGGTCCTGGAAAAAGCGGCCCGACAATCAAATCCATGGATTGCATCTCTGGTTGATCAAATATGGCTTCAGTGATTTCTGTGTTTCGTTTGGTATCGTAAGGAAAAACGTTCAGGTATTTGTCCTCCAAGTTCAATGAGTCTGTAGCCATCAACATACCAGCATACAATTCCATTACAAATTTATTCCTTTCAATTCGTGCGGTGTAGCTCAGATCTTCAAACATGAATGGAAGCAAAACTGCGACATTGTAGGACTCTTTCATCTCGCTCTCACCTATTTCCGGCAAACCATAAGTTGACTTATCCAAATCAAATTGGTTAACTAGCCTATTGAGTAATTGAAAGTCTCTATCTGACATCTGCTGATCATTGATTTTGCCAGCAGTTACTTTCGCTATGATTTCGTCATCTGGAAACTGTTCAGTTAATTGTTGAAGGATCGGCAAACTATCGACTTCGACCAAGTTTTCCTTCATCAAAGCTTTGGAATCATCCAAACCTGATTTTTTCGCAAAATATGCACCTCGCTCGTAATTCTTTTCAGCAAAATAAATCTCTGCTAGAAAATGACGAACCTCTTTGATTTGTTTCCAATCATTGTTGCGCTCGTCCATCTGCAGCCACATGGCCTTGGCATTTGTGGTATCTCCATTGCGATAGGCAGACAACCCATAATAATAAGCTGCATAATCTTTGAAGGCATGCGTTTGATTGTTGCCCGCCAATCGGCGGAAATAATCCATAGCAAACGTGTAATTCTCCTCTGAGAAATATTGCTTTGCCTTTAAGAAATCTGACTGATCATCCTGAGCCTTTGCTTGCGAAGCAAGAAGCACAATTAACGGACAAAATAGGGCGAATTTTAATAGTCGTAACAAGCCGGTTTTATTTGATAAAAGAAATCAATAAATGAGGGCTTAAAACTATAAAATTTGGGTATCTGAATCTATGAATGTGGTAATTATTTTACCACATCCAGTTTCATCATATTAGTTCTTTCTTGCCAGTGCAGTGGCATCGAAGCAGTATTGATATACACATCACCTGCTTCAACCAAACCCTTGCCTTTCAATATCTCCAGTACCTCGTCGAATGTTTCATCAATTGGCTTCTGCTTGTCATAGTAAAAGCCTTTTACTCCCCAGATCAAATTGACAGTTTTGAGCAAATGCTTGTCGCTGGTGAATATATAAATATCAGCTTCTGGCCTGTTTTTCGCTAAACTGAAGGCGGTATATCCTGACTTGGTCATACCGATAATTGCCTTGGCTCCAACAGACTTACTGAGCTGACAGGCAGACTTGACAAGCATATCGTTTTTAGCGGTTGCGCTTTGATTATCTTCCCAAAACTTATTAAAAACGACGCTGGCTCTTTCTTCCACTGCAGAAATACAATTGGCCATCGCCTGAACGGATTCAACAGGAAAACTTCCTGAAGCCGACTCGGCAGATAGCATGACCGTATCGGCACCATCTAAAATAGAATTGGCCACATCGTTGGCCTCTGCCCTAGTTGGCCTTGGATTGTCTATCATGCTCTCCAGCATCTGAGTAGCGATTATGACTGGTTTACCAAGTTTGTTACACTTACTGGTAATTCTTTTCTGAATCATCGGTACGTCTTCCATCAACACCTCAACACCCAAATCTCCTCTTGCCACCATAATGGCATCCGTCGCCTCGATAATTTCGTCTATGTCTGCCACTGCCTCAGGCTTCTCTATCTTGGCAATAATTTTAGTTTGCTTGCCCCTAGCGTCGATAATATCTCTTAATTCATGAATGTCTTTGGCATTTCTTACAAAAGAGAGTGCCACCCATTGTACGTCATGCTGCAAACCAAATTCTAAATCCTCGCGATCCTTTTCAGTTAATGAGGGTGCAGAAATTGCTGTGTTTGGCAGGTTAATACCTTTCCTAGACTTCAACATACCGCCATGTACTACTTCAGTCTTCACGTCCTTGCCATCTGAAGAAGTCACTTTAAGCTGCAACTTTCCATCGTCTACTAAAATCAAATCTCCTGGTACAACATCAGTTGCTAATGGTTTATAGGTAGTACTCACCTTGTCGCTAGTACCCATCACATCTTCGGTACTAATGATTAACTGCTGCCCAGGTACAATCTCAGCTTCTCCATTTTCCATTTGCCCAATTCTGATCTTCGGCCCCTGAAGATCTTGTAGCGTACAAATATTAGTTCCTAACTCCTCGTTAATTTCATTGATCATGTTGATCCTTTGTAAGTGATCATCATGTGTACCATGAGAGAAATTGAGTCGAAAGACATCCGCCCCAGCCTCAATCAATTGTATGATAACTTCCTTTTCCTCACTTGCCGGACCCAGTGTGGCAATGATTTTCGCCCGTTTCGATTGCATCAATATGTGTGTTTGTTTAGAATAAAAAACTCTCTTTTTCCTTGATTTTATTCACATCCAACTTCACGATAGAATCGATCTTTTCAGACCGTCTAAGCGCTGAGAAGAGCATTTCCAAATCGGAGGTTTCTTCAAACTCTTCTATCTTCAGTAAAAAATCAAAAGTTCCCAGAGACGGAACAAATAGTTTTTGGGTCATTGCAGTCTCAGTCAAAACCTTGTTAGCCAGAAGAGTAAAACGCCGAAAGTCATTTTCAAAAACGAAGTTTGAAACAATTAATTTTTCAGCATTTTTCAAATCCACTTCAAGATCTGACTCTTTACTCAATCCAATGCCTAGCGCTTTGTTGATAGCCCACGAAACTGTATAGTCTTTGGATTGAGAAATGATACCTATCAGATGAAAATCATAGCTATAATCTGCTTTTAGTTTTAGCTTCTTCACTGATCGGCTCATTGAAGGTCAAAATTGACAACATTTTCAATGAATTCAAACTTTCATTGCAACTATTAGCACTAATCCAGTATTTTATTAAGAATAGGTAGCCTAATTGGCTTATTCAGTACAAATCGCTTGATTAAGTTTATTCGTACGTTTCCCGGGTTTTCTGTGATTTTAGAGTGATCCAACGGCGTATGGTTTGTCATAAAAGTTTGCACAGTAGCCAGACCTACTTGAAATGTCTCACTATTATAACCTAGTCCAACTTTTGTGGAGTAATTAACATTAAATGTCAAACCATCAATATCCTCCTGTGTATCATCATATGATTCCAAGGCGGTGAACGAACCTCCAAATGCAACTGTAGCAACTATTGAAAAATAAAAATGCTGAGCTACAACAAAGGTATGTCCGTAGCCCCCGCTTACGCCCAAATTGACGATTGCGTTTTTATTGATCTCATATCCGTCAAAAAAATCCGTTTCTTTTGTATTGAATGGTATAAATGAGCTATCTCCTTTGGAAAACATCATGTTGTATTCCATTCCCAACAAAAATGATCCCGCACTTTTTTTCTGCCATTCGTCTTGTGCAAATGCGGACCGAAAGGAGAACTTTTCACTGTTAAAAATTCTGACGAGATTAAAACTAAAGTTGGTATTTCTAATCTCTGGTCGAATAGGAAAAGAAGAATCCATTTCATCTTGAGTCGTTGTTTCGTGTGGATTGGTCAAATAATAGCCTTTGTAGGTACTCAACCAAGCATCAAAAACAAATTTGTCTAAATAGTAATGGATCTGCGCATCCAAATATTTGGTTTTACCTTTATCCTTTTCATCCCAGCTATTTACAAAAGGGAAATTGAGTCCCAGATTGAATGTCGCTCTTCGATAGCTAACTCCGACACCAATGATCAAATTTTCATTCGAAGCATACCTAAGGCGCTCCTCGTATCTGCTGTCCCTAAGCACATATCTTGAAAATTTTACTGAATTGTAAAAACGTGTAGTTAA
This sequence comes from Reichenbachiella sp., assembly GCF_965233835.1. Lineage (GTDB taxonomy): Bacteria > Bacteroidota > Bacteroidia > Cytophagales > Cyclobacteriaceae > Reichenbachiella. The sequence continues at coordinate 2,060,343 of NZ_OZ247585.1, read as the reverse complement.
ATCCAATTCTGAAGTATAAGATGCGATATAATTGGTGTCCTGCTTATGCTCGTACTTATCTTCAATATCTGATTGGGCACGAAGCACATGCACCAAAGTCAGAAGGCCTAACAGCATCAAATATTTCATAATCTAAAATATTCAAAAAAAGTTAAGCTTCGACTATTAGAGAATTAAATCGTTCAAAACCTCATGTACTTTCTGTTTGTAGTGTCTGCCAATGGGAATAACAACATCTCCTACTTCGGCCTCGGTAGCTGAGTAGCCTTGAATAGCTTCTATGCGTACAATAAACGATTTGTGAACTCTGACAAATTGGTTGTCCGGTAGATTTTCCTCCAGATAATTCATTTTCAGATAGGTCAATACGGTTCCATTTAGGGTAATGATCTTAACATAGTCCTTGATACTTTCTATAAACAAGATATCTATCAACATCACCTTCTTCATCCGTTTGTCCTCACGAACAAAAATGTAATCTCTTGTTATAGCTTGGCTACTGATTTCGTTGATCGTTATTAGTTCGTTGTTACTAGAATTACTCATCTTCCCTATCGCCTTCATGAATCTTTCAAATGAAATGGGTTTGAGTAAGTAATCGATTGCTGACATTTCAAAACCTTCTAGGGCAAAATCACGATACGCTGTGGTGAAAATAACTGCCGGAGGGTTGTTGAGCGATTTCATAAAATCAATACCAGTAATTTGCGGCATTTTTATATCCAAAAACATCAAATCGACTCGTTCGGTATTTATCAGGTTGAATGCCTGCACCGCATTTTCTGCTGTACCAACCAAACTCAGATGGTCTAGCCGCTGAACATATTTCTCCAGAACTTTGGCCGCAAGCGGCTCGTCATCTACTATGATACAATTAAGCTTTTTCATCTTCTAAATCAATAGTCAGTTTCACCTCAAAGGTTTCATCAGTTTGATTGATACTCAGTTGATATTGCCCGGGATATTCCCTCTCCAATCTCTTTTTCACATTGGATAAACCTATTCCAGATTTTCCACCTGGATCTGCCGAAACTTCGGCAACACTGTTTCTTAATTCTAAAAGCATTTTTTGATTTTCAACTTTTAGATTGAAATGGACAAAACATTCAGCAATACTATCCCCTGCTCCATGCTTAAAGCAATTATCCACAAATGGAAGCAGAATCAATGGAGCTACCTTCACCGTATCCAAATCGCCCTTTACTTTAAACTGAAGTTCCAATCGATCGCTATAACGTAGTCTTTCTAAGTTGATATAATTTTCAATGAGTTCGATTTCTTTCTTTAGAGAGATTCTGTCCACATTGCATTCATATAGCATGTAGCTCAGCAGATCTGACAACTCCAATAGGGCCTGGGAAGTTTTTGGCGACTGATCCAATGACAAAGAATAAATATTATTGATGGTGTTAAATAGAAAATGTGGATGAACCTGCGCCTTTAGATACTTTAGTTCTGCCTGGAGTTTTTCTTGCTGCAACTGTGTACGCATTTGGTAATCCTTAATCCAATGCGACATTAGGTAAATGGCTGTACCCAAACCTACTACAGGGTAAACAAATACAAGATTTCGAAATGCAGTGCCTAAATCCCAAAAATCAGCTTTATCAAAGTAAAGCATACTAATCGGGTAGGTGATATAGATATCCATAACTCTGCGAGCAAAAGCAGCGAAGACTACCAAAATCACCAACCAAGCCGCAAACTCTAAATAGTGCTTATTGAGCAAATACCTTGGAATAAGCAAAAAGATCAAAACATAAACCAGAAACATTTTGAGCGGCAAACTGATCAGTTCTACCAACAGCACTACACCAAAGTCTTCTCTAAAAAACTCTACAATGAATATTTTGATCAGTAAATAACCTAACCAAAACAATACATGCCAGGCCCATTCTTTCTTAAATTCTTGCATAGATTCTATAGGCAAAGATGAAGAATTTAGGTCACAAGCATTGCCCACCTTCACCTTCTCACCTGAAAAACTAATCTATTAGGACAAACGCACCATTCATTGCTACCAACTCCATTGCCAGACATAAAAGTGTATCTCTTCTTGCCCAATCTGACGATTGTATCGCAAGGCCACTTTTGGATCAAAACAAACTTTACTTTGGTATTAAAAACTCAAAATCATGAAGAAACTTATATTATCCAGCTTAATGCTAGGGATTGCAACACTATCATTTGGGCAGTACCATTCATTAGATATGCCTCAGGCAAGTCCCAAAGTGTCAGAAACTCAGCGTCTGGGCGTAACCGACATAACCATCAACTATTACACACCTGCTGTAAAAGGACGTGACATATGGAATGGGGTCGTTCCCATGAATGGTGACCCTATTCCTTGGCGGATTGGAGCGAATATGAATACTACCATTGCTTTTTCTACTGATGTACTTGTAGAAGGCCAATCATTAAAGGCTGGCAGCTACGGTTTGCATGCCATTCCTACCTCTGAAGACTGGACACTACTCTTTTCAAAAAATGACAATCTATGGGGGAGCTATTATCTGGATCAAGAGAAAGATGTGATTCTGAGTGTACAAATTAGCCCTGAAGAAAGTGAACACTCTGAACAACTCGATTTTGAATTTAAAAATAGGACGGATAGCACCTTAGAGGTCACCATAGAATGGGAGAAACTAAGTCTCCCAATTCAGATAGGAGTTGATTTAAATGAAACAGTTTTAGCCAGCTTTAGGTATCAACTTAGGGGCGAAACCACTTATGCCTGGGAGGCTTGGGATACTGCAGCGCAGTGGTGCCTCAACAGAAATACAAACTTAGATGAAGCACTGACCTGGATTAATCGTTCCATTGAAGGTGGCTACGGAGGATATGCTGCCACGAAAAACTTTACCAATTTGAGTACCAAATCTTCCATTCTTTGGGCTTTGGGCAAAAAGGAAGATTCGGATAAACTAATGGCCGAAGCCATACCTTTAATGAATAATGTACAAAGTGATTATTGGGTTGGCAAACAATTATCTGACCAAGGAAGGAATAACATGTCTTTACAGTTTTTCAATGAAATGGTTAAGAAATTTCCAGAAACCTGGTATGTCTATCTAGGTGCAACAAGAGCAGAATACATAAATGGGAACGCAAAAAAGGCACTTAAACATCTAGCCAAAACAAAGGCGATGGCTCCAGCCAATTATGCCAACTACCTTGATGGTATTGAAGAAAAAATAAATAAAGGGGAAGCAATCTAAGAAACAAAAATTGGCAAGCGTTCGAATAGGTTATGGTTTATATCTAGAGCGCTTGTTCAATTTTTTAAAATGAAATCAGCTGTTCGGGATCAGATAATACTTCAAAAATATCTTCATCTACCATCATGGATAAATCGGTTTTACCCACTGGATTGTGTAACGGTATTGTTTTGACGGTATTGAAGTGATAGGTAGATATCATCACACCAGTTTCTAATTCCACCCATTTATCCCAGCTGAATCTCATTCCTCCAATAGGAATAATAGAAACCCAAAGTTTCCAGCTTGTTGGCCTGCCATTTTTATCCAAAACCCATAAATAAGAATCTCCAGGTGTTGACCCGCCGGAAGTATAAGTAACGAGTAATGTTTTCTGTCCATGCCAATCCACTACACGCCGTTCTGTTCCAGGATCAAATACCTTACTTATAGGGTTAAGCCAAAATGAATCATTACACCAATACCTCCAAGCCCAATGACATACTTCAACTTTTTTCTCTTCAGACAGGCTCTCAGCGCTCTCAATAATATACCCTCTACGATTATTTAAATCGAGTAGCACTTGATTGCCTTCATAGTTAACCTGAGTGAAATGTCGCTTACGATCCCATATATAGGTTCGATCATCATAGCCCCAGCTTACCGCACCTGTACTTTGCCAAGCCCGATCGTTTATTGAGGATAGCATTTTTTTAGCCATCGCATCAGCTTCATCACCCAATTCACCATCGGGCAAACCCTCATCCATATATTCAAACAATAAAAAACAGGTCAGAAAAATACCTAATAGCGTAATCCAAAGAATTTTAAGCTTTTGTAGCATTAGTGGGTCTCAGGTTTATCGATAGTGGTCATCTGAATTCCTAGTAAGGATAGGATACAATAAAAGGCGAAATAGTTAAAACCTTCTAGCAAATTGGCTTCAATCGAACTATTGGATTGTGTAGATAAATAGGCCATAAAAACACCAACTACAAAAACATCCGCCATGGACCACTTACCTATGATGAATACAAACCGATAGAGCTTGGACTTCAATGCAAATTTTTTCACCAACAGAACCGCCAGAATAATCACTCCTTTAGTGAGTGGTATAATAACACTAAATAGGAAAATCAGAATGGCCACAAACTTGTTATTAGTATTATACAGAGTATCTACTGTTTCTAAGATACTCTGTGTTTGTTCGTAGAAAGTAGTTTTTCCAATAATTGGTAATTCAGCAGAGATTACCACCTGAAGTATAGGCTTGGTAAGCCCTGGGTACAACAGGCATAAGGACACTATAGTGAGTATTAATGCTGCAATATTTCTCTTAAGCATCGGGAGTTTATTTTGTAATTTTTGACATGAAGGTTAGGATGCAAATAGTTCAGGATATACAAGTATAAGCATATTATGACAATTGCCTACTCGAATTAAAATAGAAGGAGATTTATCAGATATAAGTGTCATTTTATTACTAATATTAATTTTTATTCTTAAATTTTATATAGGACTCAATCAGCTACCCTAATTTAAAACTTGATATTCAACATGGATAAGTACGATGTATGCGTAATAGGCGGTGGACCAGCAGGGTATGCTGCAGCGATGAGAGCGGTAGATTTCAAAAAGAAAGTATTACTCATAGAGAAGAATAAGATTGGTGGAGCTGGCATCCACAATGGAGCACTTTCAAGTAAAACCTGGTGGGAACTTTCCAGGGAAGCGTTTGCCCTTCGATCACACTGTAAAGCCACCAATGTACCCACGCCAAAGCATAATTTTCAGATTCTAAAAGAAGAGGTTAATAAAGCAGTAAGCAAAAGAAGAGAGCTGCTGGAGCATCACATGCACAACATCAACCTGAATGCAGGGGCCGATCTTTTTCATTTCCGTCAAGGTATCGCCAAGGTCGTTGGAGAGAATGTGGTTGTAGTACGCACTGAAGATGGCGAGTTCGAGATAGAAGCTGACAATATCATATTGGCTACTGGTAGTAGGCCAAGAAAATTAGACAACATTCCAATTGATGAAAATATTATTCTCACTAGCGACGGCATAGAGAACCTTAAGGAATTTCCTAAGAGCATGGTGATCGTAGGTGCGGGAGTGATTGGGTGTGAATTCGCTACCATTTTCTCCAACTTCGGGCAAACTAAAGTGCATATGATCGATAAAGGCGATCGTATTCTACCTTTTGAAGACGAGGACATTGTAAAAATTATTGAACAAAACCTCGAAAGCAAGGAGGTCTTGATTCATAGAAATTCCAAATTGATGGATATGAAAGTAGAAAACGGCATGGTCGTTTATACTTTAGAATATGAAAATGGATCAAAAGAAATTTTTCATGTCGAGAAAGCTTTAGTATCAGTTGGGCGTATTCCTAACTATGAAAATCTCCTCTCTGCTTCTGTAAAAATCAATATGGATAGCAGAGGTATTATCGATGATCTCACTCAGACGTCCGTTCCGAATATTTATGCTGTAGGTGACATCACCGCTGATATTGCATTAGTGAATGTAGGTGAGCTCGAAGGGCGATACTCTATCGAAAAGATATTTGGAGAGCCTGAAAAAGATCTGATTTATGAAAACATATCAACAATCATGTTCTTGGCACCTGAAGTTGCTGGCGTGGGGTTGAATGAGATCAAGGCTCGTGAACAAAACATTCCGCACAAAGTAGTGAGCTTGGATTACAGTTGTATTTCAAGGGCCATCGCTATGAGAAATACCGAAGGATTTATCAAAGTCATTGTGTCTAATGATGAAGAAATGAGGGTCTTGGGTATGCGCGTGGTTGGCGAACATGCATCGAGTTCCATCGAAGCTGTTGCACTCTTGATCTCCATGAACAAGGGCATTGAAGAATTGGCAGAACTGATTCACCCCCACCCTTCCATCATCGAAGGTATTCAGGAGTGTGTACGAATGCTACTCAACAAGTCCATGCTGAAACCTGGCGTACTAAGGGATGCCATGAGGTGTACAAGTTTTGAGGATGGGAAATTAGAAAACGTAGCTTTTGCCTAGTCTGAACTGATTCCAGCTTTGTAAACTTCCAAAGCTCTTTTCCTGGCAAATGAATGATCTATCATGGGTGGCAAAAATTCTGTCACCCATTTTTTTGTATATTCCATTTTAGGATCGAATTTCTTGAGTTGCTCTGTGGGGTTAAAGATTCTAAAATATGGTGCTGCATCACAACCAGTTCCTGCAGACCACTGCCAATTTCCGTTATTTGATGAAAGCTCATAATCCAACAATTTCTCGGCGAAATAAGCCTCTCCCCATCGCCAATCAATCAGCAAATGCTTACATAGAAAACTCGCCACTACCATACGCACCCTATTGTGCATATAGCCCGTTTCATTCAGCTGACGCATTCCAGCATCGACTAAAGGGTAACCGGTCTCTCCCTTCTTCCACTTTTCAAAATCCTTTTCATTATTTCTCCAAACAATGCCGTCATATTTAGTTTTGAAATTTTCATTAATCACTTCTGGAAAATGAAATAGAATTTGCATAAAAAACTCCCTCCAAATCAATTCACTCAAAAAAACTTGATCCCCTGCTCCTAGTTGCTCAATCACTTGTCTCACGCTTATAGTTCCGAACCTCAAATGAACACTTAAATAACTAGTCTGGTCATGCGCTGGGAAATCCCTGAATTGCTCATACTGAGCTAGATTTGACAAATCATAAGCCCTAACCCCTATCTCACTTTTTTGAAACCCTATATTTTCAAGGGTGGGAAACTCAAGATTGACTTTAAGAAAATGGTTTTTATCATTGGCGGGCAAAGGTTTAGTTGGCGTTTGCTTGAATTTCTCAAGCCATTTGTTTTTGTAAGGCGTATATATCGTATACGGCTTGTGATCCGAAGGCTTTAATATTTCATTTGGTCCAAAAACTACTTGATCTTTAAACTGAAAAAAATCAATTCCCTGAGATTCAGTTAATTGCTTAATTCTTTCATCCCTTCGAATTGCATAGGGTTCATAGTCTTCATTCACATAAATTGACTGGATATCAAATTCATTCATAAACTCCTTCCATACTTCCTCGGGATCTCCTTGTCGCACACACAATGAACTACCAAGCTGTCTTAACTTCTGATGAAGTTTGCTTAGTTCGTCGAAAATGAATGAAACACGGGCATCATTCCATGGCAACTCACTCAATATCTGCTGATCGAAAATGAATAAAGGGAGCACCTGTTTGCCTGATTTTAATGCTTCATTTAAAGCGGTGTTGTCCTCAAGTCTTAAGTCTCTTCTGAACCAGAATACAACATTTTCCATACTATTTTGATAATTTTTTTAGCATCCCATTAAAAACTACACCGTGAAAAGGGTAAACCATATACCAATAAAGGCGCCCCCAAATGCCTTTTGGTCTAAACGTTGCCGTTTGTACCAATTCATCGCCAACAAACTTAAACTCCAACCAAGCCTCTCCTGGCAATTTCATTTCAGCAAATAACAGTAACCTACCTTTATTTTTATCGGCAAGCAACACTCTCCAAAAATCAACTGCATCTCCAGTGGCTAGCTGGTCTGGGTGCGTCCTGCCTCTGCGCAATCCAACACCACCAAAAATTTTATCTATGAAGCCTCTTAGTTGCCAAAGCCAGGTAGCATGATACCATCCAGTTTCTCCTCCAATTTGCCAAATACGATCTTTTGTGTTTTCCCGATTGGATATCAATGAGCTCCTTTGATCTGTAAAGCAACCAAAGGACGGCACATTCATAAAATCTGACAAGTGATGAGTCAATACACCACTTGTCAAAGCATCTTTCCAGCTAGAAACAATTTCATGATCCTCAATTTTCATGAAAGTTTTCCTTAGACATTCTTGATATGATTTAGGTTGAATAGACAAAATTTGGTTGATTCGGTTGTCTCGGCAGACAACCTCTACTTTCATACTACTGACCAAGGCAGTAGCCAATTTATAAGACGTCGAAGTCACAAAATACAACCAATACGAAGACAAACGAGGAGTCATAACAGGCACTGTGAAAATATAGCGTTTTAGTCTGCGTACCTGCGCGTATTGCAAAAGCATCTGCTTATAACTAAGCACATCTGGTCCTCCAATATCCAAACTTTGACCATAAAGTTTGTCCTCACCTAAACTCTTTGACAAAATATCTATTACATCTTTAATACCAATGGGCTGACATTTGGTATTCAACCACTTGGGTGTAATCATGACAGGCAACTTTTCTACCAAGTCTCGAATAATTTCAAAGGATGCACTTCCCGAACCGATGATGATACCTGCCCTTAAAGTGGTCAGATAATACTTTCCCTCAGAGAGCTTATTTTCCACGGCCTTTCGAGAAGATAGATGTTTAGATAAACCTGATTCGTTGACAATACCACTTAAGTAGATAACCTGCTTGATTCCGGTATTCTCAATCAGCCTCATAAAATTACTGGCCACTTTTAACTCCAGTTCTTCATAATTAGCATCCGCACTCATGGAATGCATCAGGTAATAAGCCGCATCTATGTTATTGGGAATGGTGGATATAGCAGATGGATTGAGAAAGTCAATTTCTAATACCTGCAAGTTCTCTTGCACCGCCTCAGGAGGATTAAAACGGTTTTTATCACGCACGCAGCATACTACATGATGACCCTTTCGGATTAACTCCAATAATAACCTTTTACCAATATAGCCTGTAGCTCCCGTGAGTAATACCTTCATACTTTAAGATATTAAAATTCACACAAGTGTCATATGTGCGGTATCAACCTTTCCAAAATAATCATCAATCGCTTTCTCCCTATAGTCGAAAATTTCATCCAATTTTTTCTTAATAAAAAGGGAATTAGCCAATGCTCCCAAAATACTAAATGGAGGCTGATAGGTAATGATATCCTTCATGACAACCAATTCATCTATCTCTTCCAAAATATGCTGATGATGCCACATCGTATAAGGTCCTATACGCTGCTCATCCACAAAAAATTCTCCCTCTCTAATGTGAGTAATTTCGGTTACCCATTCAGTTTTAAATCCAGGCAAGGGGCTTACATTGTAAGAAATAATCATTCCTTCATACATTTTATCTGCGGCATGGGAGGATGTAATGTCGAACCCCATGTGATCCGGAGTAATTCGTTTGAGATTTTTTGGAGTGGAAATAAAGTCCCATAACTCTTCTCTCCTTGCATCAACCACTTGCGCTTTGTAATATTGATAGAAAGCCATAACTACAGTTTAGACAGTTGATGAAATATTTTTTGAGCCTCTGCCAATTTTTGTTCTAATCTTTGATCAATAAATATTCCTTTTTGAGTGGTAAACTCATGAACTTCTGATAAAATTCTATCATAACGTTCTTCAAGTCTTTCTTTCGTTGACCTCGATTTTCTTCTGAAAAATGATATCATAGTTGTAGGGATTAAGAATTTATTTGTTGGAGTACATGATCCGCTTCTGCTATTTTCTGATCACTCAGTACTCTATTAACTGTTGATAGACGGTGAGCCTCTTTTAATAGTTTTGCGTACTTTTTCTCTAGCTTTCGTTTTGCGGATTTTTGAAAATATTTTTTGAACATATCTCTAAAATTTTAAAAGGATCGAGGGCGCGTCTCGCCCTCGACCTTCACTCTACAATAACCAATTACGTTTTCTTTAAGGGACCAACAATACTTCATCGATCACATGTATTACACCATTCGTAGCGTGAACATTGGTACCAGTGATGTTCGCACTCGTGTTTATGGTCAATTCTGCTAAATCAAATGTTAAGTCCGTTCCTTCTACTGAGGCCACTTTGTTTGCTGTAAGTGCCCCAGCCAAGTCTACATCATACACTCTACCAGAGACCACATGGTATTTCAAAACATCTACCAGTGTAGCAATTGGAATATCGTTCAATGTATTCCATGACTCATTACTATTCAATAGCCCAGTAAATGCGGCATCCGTAGGAGCAAATACCGTATACGGTCCTGTTGCATTCAGCACAGCTACTAAATCCTCTGGCGAACCGTCTCCTGCTGTTCTCGTAAGAGCGGCTAAAAGGGAGGTGAACGATCCATCGTCTGCGAGTGCCGAGGTTACATCTACTATTGTTCCTGCTGCTGGCTCCAATACATCATCAATAACATGTACTACACCCGTTCCTGATTCTACATCTACAGTAGTGATCTCTGAAGATCCGTTGATGTAATTTCCATCATCCAATAAGGAGAAAAAGATATCATCACCTTGTAATGTGGTCTCACTAGCCGATAACTGAGAACTGAGTAATTTGTCACCCACTACATGATACTTCAAAATCTCTGCTACTTCATCCGAGGTTGCCGCATCGAGATCAATCCCAGAAGCCGTAAAAGCATCATTTGTAGGGGCAAAAATCGTCAGTGCTTCTGCATCCAACAGTGTAGTAACAAGATCAGCTTTTACTGCCGCCGTAATCAATGTTGTGAAATTTTTGTTGAAATAAGCAGGCTCTAAAATAGTGCCTACGAAAGCCAATATATCTTCTGGTACTAGTACCGCATCAATAGTGTGGATAATACCGTTGGTACTTTCTACATCAAATGGACTTATAACTTTTGCACCATTCACAGTAATGCCACCTTCCGTGGCCAAAGTAATTTCGTCACCTTGCAAGGTCGCAACATTCCCTGCAGTTACAGCTGAAGAGGGTACCGATCCACTCACCACATGATATTTAAGGATTTCAGTGAGTACGTCTACCGGAACGTCATCGATACTCTCCTGACCAATAGTAGTTAACAATGAAGCAAATGCTTCATCTGTAGGAGCAAAAACTGTGAATGGCCCATCTGCTTCGAGTGCGCTAATCAAATCTGCTCTTGTTAAAGCCGCCGCTAGAGAACTGTATCCACTCGCAACTGCAGTTTCAACAATATCTTTGGTTGGAGATAGTTCGAAACCATCTGGAATTAATACTTTATCTATACTGTGCACAACTCCATTAGAGGCATCCAAATCAAATGGAGAAACCACAGAGGCTCCGTTGACGGTAATACCATCAGTAGTAGCTAATGTGATATCAGCCCCATTCACTGTAGTTACATCTCCGTCAGTCACATCGGCGGAAAACACCTCTGCCGCCACCACGTGGTAGGTCAAAATTTCAACTAAGTCAAGATTTGAAATGTCACCCAGGCCGTCAACTCCCAAATCTGCCAGCAATTGAACAAAAGCTGCATCAGTTGGTGCAAACACTGTAAAAGGTCCATCACCCTGTAATGTTTCAATCAATCCAGCTTGTGTGGCAGCTGCCGCTAAAATATTGAAATCATTTGCCTGTAAAACGGCTACAATATTATTTGATGAATCATCATTCATACCATCATCATCGTCATCACAACTTACCATGAAGAACGAAACACTGAATAATAACAAAAGAGATAATAAGATTTTAGTTTTCATGTCTAACATATTTTTGTTTTTCTTAGACAATCTTACGCACGGTTTATATTTTTGTTTAACTTTTTTAATTTTTTATTAGACATTTTGAACAAAATGCGCTCAAATAGGTTGTATAACCAGATGACAAAAAAAAATTGTCCATCTTTACCTTAATAAAAATTAGACATGATCACATATTCTGTAGCACAAGTTGAGTCCCTAACGGGTATTTCTGCACACTCTCTCAGGGTTTGGGAACGCAGGTACGATTTTATAAAGCCTCACAGGACCAAGACTAATATTAGATACTACTCCGGTGATCAATTGAAAAAGCTTATCAATGTAGGTATACTCTTAAGGCACGACTATAAAATCTCAAAGGTCGCGGCAATGGATGATGTTAGAATTCACAAACTCGTTGGCAACCTACTACTTGAGGCATCAGAGAGCTATCAGGAAGATATTAATGCCCTAACCATCTCAATGATTGACTTGAACGAATTGGAATTCAACCGAGTATTCAACACTCACGTCCGCAACAATGGATTAGTCAATGCATTCATTCACCTGATATATCCTTTCCTTCAGCATGTGGGAGTGCTTTGGGGAATCAATAAGGCGATGCCCGCTCAGGAGCATTTTATTTCTAATCTTATTAGACAAAAACTTGTAACGGCGACGGAAAACCTAGCGGTAGCTGACTCTGATGCTCCAAGCTTGTTACTTTTTTTATTCGAAGGAGAAGATCATGAAATAGGTTTATTGCTAGCAAACTACATAGCCAAAGAACTCGGCTGGAAAACCTACTACTTGGGTTCCAATGTACCGCATGAAAATGTTGAGATCATATGCCAACAAACATCATCTGATCTGACCTTTACCATGTTTATTTCTCCCCGCAAGGAAAAGTTCGTTAACACAATTGACAATCTTTTGATGAAAACGAATACGAAAATGCTATACTCTGGGAGTGGGGATATAATCAAATTATCTAATCACCCAGAGAAAACTCACTTTCTAAGCTCACCGAAGGAGCTTAGACAATATTTAGAGGAGTACATAAAATAGCAGAATTTTGAACTATTGATTACTCATAGTGTTCTAACAATGAACCAAACATATAAATCATGTCCACTTTCGCTGTTGCAATAACCAAAGATGAATTAACTACCCAAGTAAGTACAGATGGCCATATGGGACTTGTAGATGAACCGGTAGAAATCGGTGGATTGAACAAAGGTCCAACTCCTTATGACCTACTGTGTGGTGCCCTTGCCAGTTGCACTTCAATAACCCTACGCCTATATGCTAAGCGCAAAGAATGGAATGTAACAAGAATTAGAGTTGAAGTTAGACACGAGAAGGACTACAAGGAAGCTTGTGAAAGCTGCGAAGAAAAATCTCAAAAAGTAGATGTCTTTGAGCGCATCATCACACTGGAGGGAGATCTCGATGACAAGCAAAAAGAGCGAATGCTTCAAATAGCCAATGCTTGTCCAGTGCATAAAACCCTCGAAGCACAAGCCTTTGTTGAGTCAAAATTGAAATAAAAAAATCCCGCATAAGGCGGGATTTCATTTTTAAAATTTTTGAAAAACTTAGACTCTATTGATCTTGATCTGAAAGGTAAAATAAGAATACTCACTATTCACTTTGTCGAACTTATAATTCAAACGTTCACCAGTTTTTCTAGCTAGCTGAATTAATCCTAGTCCCGCAGTACCCTTTTCTGAAAACTCTCCATTACTTAAGGTTTCCTTATAAAGAGCTCTCAGTCCGTTTTTGTCTGTATTATTTACTTCCTCAATCTTATCCTTTAAATCATAGGTATGTTTGGTAGGAATAAAATTGCCAGTAATGATATTATAATATTTCTCTTTAGCAATTACAGTAATCAGCCCTGATTTTGCATCGTGCTCTGAAATTTCCTTGAAGTGACCTTTCACCTCATCCATATGATGGTATAGATTGTGCACGCATTCAACTGCTGCACTATAAAAAAGTTTTTGTACTTTTTTATCTGACTCAGTCATGTTTACTTTTCTGTCGAGCGTTTCAATTACTGAGGTAACCAAGTCAAATGTGATAGCCCCTTTGTACATGAGCAACACATTCTCATTATATATCTTATTGTACAAATCGAAGCTGCTAGCGCTTGGGCTATCTGTCACAGATTCGCTTTTTTTCTTTACGTCTTCAGTCATATTCTCTTGAGTAGATTTTTCATCCTTCCATTCATCGAAGGCGCCTAGCATTTCATTTGATTCTTTATCCATATAGCTGAAAACTAATACTACGGCTTTATATACACTCGGCTTTAAATCTACAAAAATAATATGTTAAACTCCAATTATTTGGATTTTGCAAAGAATCGTATCAGAAATTTAGCACGCAGGGCAAGAGTATCAATAAAAACCTAGCAAAGATTTTTGCTCTGAGCAGATTGGCTATCTTTGACTCGTGAGGGTAATTAGAAGCATTTTCTTTACAATATTGTGTCTTTTTTGTTTTTTGAAAGCAGCTTGTTCCGGATTGGACTGGGCCGAAATACAAAAGAAAAAAGAGGGATCGGTAACTATATATTATCGTAGCACAGAACCATTTCTCATAGAAGAACCGGACGGTTCATTACGTGGTCTTGAGTATGAAATGATGGTTGGATTCAAGTACTTCCTTTGGAATAAGTACGGTATTCGAATCGATTTAGATTGGCAGTCACAAGAAAGCTTCAAATATGTCTTCGGTTTGATAAAGGACAACCCCAAGGAGGGTGAATTTGGATTAGATATCATATCCAGAACTTCCGTCCGTGAAGAGTCAGTAGGCTTCTCTGATCCCTACTTTCCAGACATTCAAGTACTTGTTTCCGATAAATCTATACCTACAGTAAGCTCCTTGAATGAATTTAAGGAACAATTTGACAAATACACTGCGGTATCAGTAACGGAAACCACATACGATCAATATCTCAAAAACATTAGAGAGGAACATGGTATTGATTTTAACATTATCTATAAAAAATCTAGCAACGATATCCTAAGTGGCATATTAGAACAACCCGGAAGATTTGGATACATGGATCTTCCCAATTACCTTATTGCACTCAACCAAAATCTGGCTATTAAAAGACAGCCCGTATTACCTATAAAGGGACTTGGATTTAGTATAATTTTCAAAAAAGGCAGCGATTGGGAAACCCCTATTAATGAATACTTGAGTAGCCCCGAATACGAAATTTTAAGAAACAAGGGCATACAGAAATATTTGGGTAATGATGTTTATGATTTGATTGAAAGCATTTCTCAGGGAGAAGATGAGGAAATGGTACTCCTCCTCAAAGAGAAAGAATTAGTAGATCGAGAGCTTCTAGAACGATCAAAACAGGTCCAACAACAGGAGTACATCACCAATATGTTAATCGCATGCGTGATCATTGTGTTTCTTGTTGCATTTGCACTGTACAACAGAAGTAAAATTAAATCCAAGGCCAATAAGATTCTAACAGCTCACCGAGCTATGATTGAAAACCAAAATGAATTGCTTAGCAAGCGGAACAATGAACTACTTGAATTAGATGAAGAAAAAAATAACTTCATCAATATCCTGTCACATGACCTTAGAGCTCCTATCAATAATATCACGGCCCTTACCGGTCTACTCGCCATGGACGAAAATCTAACAGAAAGCCAAGTCGGCTCCATAAAGCACATTGCGGCAGAATCGAGAAGACTCAATAAGATGGTTACCAGGATTTTGGATGTGGAACGTATAGAATCAAAATCTACTGAAGACTTTAGAGAGGTAGATCTCTCTCCTACACTTGAAAAAGTACTTAAGAACTACACGCAACAAGCCCTCGACAAAAAAATCACTTTACAACTTGATACCGAAGGCGAACATAAAGTATTAGGTCTTGAACAATATCTATTTCATGTATTCGAAAACCTCCTTTCCAACGCTATCAAATTTTCTCCTTTGGGAGAAGCCATTTGGATCAGAGTTGAAAAAAAGGATGGATATCACCACATCAATTTTACCGATGGGGGTCCTGGAATGACAGAAGAAGATCAGCAATTGATGTTTAAAAAGTTTCAAAGACTAAGTGCCAAACCCACCGCCGGAGAGAGGTCAACAGGATTAGGCCTTTCTATTGTGGCCAAGTATACTGAACTGCTTGATGGTAAATTAACCTGGGAATCTGCCCCTAACGAGGGCACCACCTTTACCGTTGCTTTGAAGGCGGTATAAAAAAAGGGAATGCCCCCCGACATTCCCTGTAACCCAAAACTGTCTTTATTATTTTTTGTACGCCACACTTCCTCTTGCTGGCAATTTGATCATTGCCGCAGTGCGGACTATCTCACCTTCCTTCCAAATTAAGCTATCGAACCCTTTTAGAGTCGTATTGTCCAACTCGACCGATTTGCTTGAAAGATTGTGAATCACGGCTACCGACTCCTTACCATAAGATCTGGTAAAGGCTATTATCGAGGAATTACCAAAATCCAAATGCTGAATGTTTCCCCGAGAAAAAACCTCCTGTTTCTTCAGACCAATCAAAGTCTTATAATGATTCAAAATTGAAATTTCGTTTTTTTGTTGAGTAGCTACTGAATTAACAGATTCATCAGTCGTGTAAGCGACTTCCATCCAGGAAGTTCGCATTTCATCAGCACCTGACTTTTCCCAGAGCATAGGCTCTCGAATATTCTCATCTGGCTTCATACCGAGCATACCTATTTCCTCACCATAATAGATATATGGTGTACCTGGCAAAGTGAACAATAAAGACGCCGACAGTTTGATTTTCGACTCATCATCACCCAAAACGGAAGCCACTCTATTTTGATCATGATTGCTCAGAAAGCTGGCCTCAACAAATTCAGGATTATATTTTTTGAACCAAGGCAGCGAAGTATTGATCACTTCTGCCATGTTCGCGTTAGAATCTATTTCATAGCCGTGGCCAGCAATATTAGCAGCAACTACTCTCTCCTTATTGATGGATTCCAGAATGCTAAAGGCACGATCAAAATTGAATAATGACGTAAATCCCGCAGCATACGGCGAAGCGGTACCTGCATCTGCCCAGACTTCTCCGATCAGGTAAACATCGGGGTTTACTTTCTCCATTTCATTTTTAAACTCCTTCCAAAAGGCATGACTATCAGTTGCCCGATCATCTGGATAAATATGCTTTGCTGCGTCCAGTCGAAAACCATCCACGCCAACTTCTTGTAACCAAAACTTACCTGCATCATACATTTCGGCTCTCACTTGAGGATTGTCATAATTCAAGTCTGGCATGCCTCCATAGAAAAAGCCATAGTAATGTTCCCCAACAGGATTATTTTCATCTACCGGGTGCCACTGACGGATATTGTCTGAATCGAAAGAAGTCTCTTTTTTAGCAATTTGTGCTGAGATGGAATCCTTATCTGCCCATACATAGTAGTCCCTGTATTTGGCATCCGGGCCTGTCATGGCATCCTGAAACCATGGATGATCATATCCACTATGATTGATCACAAAATCCATGACTACTTTAATATTCCTCTTATGGGCTTCTTCAATGAACGTCTTGAAATCATCCATGGTACCGTAGTCAGGGTGGATAGCTCTGTAATCGGTTACATCGTATTTGTGATAACTAGGAGACGGTGACATGGGCATCAACCAAATGGCATCTATCCCCAGATCACTCAAGTAGTCCAACTTAGAGGTCATGCCAGGGATATCTCCTATTCCGTCATCATTAGAGTCAGCAAAGGATTGAACAAAAATTTCG
This sequence comes from Reichenbachiella sp., assembly GCF_965233835.1. GTDB lineage: Bacteria > Bacteroidota > Bacteroidia > Cytophagales > Cyclobacteriaceae > Reichenbachiella. Next base: position 2,042,938 of record NZ_OZ247585.1, on the reverse strand, counting down.
TAGAACACTTTTTTGTTCCAATCAATTGAAGACCCTTGATCTTTTTGTGTGGGCTGAGTCGATGTACATGAGGTCACAATGGCCAAACCCAAGATTGCTATTGATAGTTGTTGTAGTTTCATTTTTTAAAGCACACTCTTTTTAAGTCTATTTTTTAATGAATTTTCTGGAGACCAACTGGTTTCCAACTTTTAACCTAAAAGTATATATCCCTTTGGTCAAGCTTGACACATTAAGTGTCATTGACTCAGAAGACTCAAAGTTTCCTTTCTGTATCTCCTGACCCAGGACATTTGAAATCACCCATTTATAATCGCTAGGCCTACCCTTCAAATTTGGCACATCTATGTTTAGCCAATCGCTTGTTGGGTTTGGATAGAAAATCATTTGACCTCCCAATTCTCGTGAATCAACCGAGGTAACAATTCCTGCTGCCGGACTGTGAAGCTTATGATCTGTATAAATGTGAAATTCTCCTGGACTAAGTTTTATTGTATTGCTGGTATTAGTCACTTCAATTTCTTCTCCTGAAATAAAATCATACCAAGTACCCGTATGCTGGAACTCAGGATTTATTGAACCTGAACTCACGTCAAAGTTCCCTATTACTACCACACTGGTATCTGAATTGGCAATGTGAATAGATTTTTGCATACCATCTGGTGACCAGGTAAAATCACCATTAGTGAATACCTCATAGTCATTCCTAAGCTTCATCATTTCTTTATACATCAGGTATAACTCCCTCCTTTTGGCATTTTCCAAATACTCCCATTTCTCAGGTTTTCTCCCCGTACGTCCATTTTCATCTATAGGGATATCATAGGCATATTCACCCCATTGCCAAATCATTTTTGGACCTGGCACAGTAAAAAAGAAGGCCGCCGATTGCTTCAGTCGATCTATAGCAGTATTAAAATCTTTGATGTTGTAGTTGCCGCTAGACTTTCCAAAATTTTGCAACTGATACATTTGTCTTTCTTCATCGTGACTCTCTATATAAGATATCAGGTAGTTATTCGTCCATCCCCTATCCTCATAATACGCCCATTCGATGGATCCTCCAAATCCCATGGCAGCCTGATTGTAATCATGGTAACTATTACCCCAAAGCATCATACCATAATCTGATAGCTCCTTCTCCTCATCATTGTCAGCAAAGTGCTCCAGGATGACATAGGCATCCGGCGTATGAGACCATATTTCATCAGCCATTCTTTTTAGCAGAGCAATTCTTGAATCGTCTTTCTTCCCCCATACGCTCACGTCATCGTCCGAATCTACTTGCGTAAAACCTTTAGACAAATCAAATCTGTAACCATCAAAATGAAATTCATTTAACCAATAGTGATTGACCGAATCCAGCCAGTTTTGGGTATAAGTGCTCTCATGATTGATATCTGAAAACACGTTGAAGGGATGCTTGGCCTCTTGATTAAACCAAGGGTTTTCCACTGTAGGTTTAAAACTATCAAAGTCAAAATACATCTGTGCATAAGGAGAAGGGATGTCGTTTTGATTCATAACCATATCCAAAATTACCGCCATTCCTTTTCCATGGGCCTCGTCAATAAATTCTTTCAGGTCATTTTTCGTACCATAGGCTTTGTCGACAGCAAACATGAAAGTAGGATTATAGCCCCAGCTGTCGTTTCCTCCAAACTCCATTATAGGCATCAACTCCACTGTATTTATCCCCAAATCCTTGATATAGTCAAGTGTATCTATCATAGCCTGATAATTCATATTGTCCTCTCCGAGGAAATCCCTTATTAACAATTCATACACGAGCAGATTTTCCTTTTCTGGTTTCTTAAAGGCAGTATTTTTCCATGAGTAGGCCGTTTGATTAGTTTGGAGTACGGCCGCTCTGTTTTCATACCAATGCGCATGCAAGGCACCTGTCGGGTAATCCATTAACCCTGGATAAGTTGATTCAGGGATATACTGATCATCTGGATCTAGCACTTTATCAGCATGAGGGTCGGCAATCCAAATTTCTTCATCTACCAAATACTGAAAGGCGTATTCCTTTGCACTGGTCAGTCCCGTCAGTTCTATCCAGAAATGTTCACCATCCTTAGCCATCTGAAAAGCCGGATCTATTTCCCAATCTGTAAAATCCCCAATTACATAAACCGAGGATTTCAAAGGTGCCAACAAGCTCAAAGTCACTTTGGTCTTATCCGTATGATAGTTGATACCATCTACGATACCATCAGGCCTAACAGCCTCTACTGTAGCTGATCGAACCGTATACGTAAAGCTTTTTTCTACTTGTTCAGAGCCGTTATTGGCCACAATGGCAACTTCATGAATACCATCTGCGGCAGCAGTCAATGTATAATCCAAAGTGGCTACGCTAGTTGCTGAAGTTACTTCCATACCATCTAATTCCAAACTCAAGTCAGCGACTTCTGAAGCTGCAACCGAAATTTCAATTGAGGAGGAGGCATCTACCAATAAAGGAAAAGAAGAGGGACTAGTAAAGCTTACCGCGAATTGATCTGAAAGAACATCAAAATCATAATCTGGTGTTTGGCCATCACTCCAGTCAGCTCCTTTCAATAGGAGCCCAATATTTTCTATTTCATCATCGGTCAGGTTAAAAAATGTAGTTGGCGTGATGGTTATGCTGTAAACATCACCATTGCTTTCAGATCGAGTCATTAATGCGGCACTCTGGGCAGCCGTTGCCGGGTTTACATTGGTTGGTGCATCTACATCTCCAGAGGCTTTTTCCACCCAAGTCCAAATCCACAAGTCATCGGCGTAACCAGCCAAGCCCGTGCTAGATACATCGACAGTAATAGTTACTTCCTGATCGGCTATTGGAAAAACCGGATCCGTGGTCACCTGTCCATAGCTGAAGGTAGATATAAAAATTAGGCAAAGTAAGATTTTGTTCATATGGATTTCCATTGAATGGTTGAGGATCGGATCAACTTGATCCGATAATAAAAGAGTAGAAAAAAGCAGACGAGGAAGATTCTCTCGTCTGCTTCATTAGATTGAATTAATTCGCAATCAATTCGTACTTTTCATTGACTAAGTCTAGTCTGATGGTGTAGTTACCTGCAGTAACAACAATGTTGTCTCCACCAGCATCGATGGTACCATCTGCGTCAGTATCTCCGTAATTCAAGTCCCATCCATCATTGGCTCGGAACTTCAATTCACCTGCCACAAGATCAGTTGTGATTTCCCAAGCTTGCTTCTGTCCATTGTACATCATATCTGTATCAGCATCCCAACCGCCTGGTGTAGAACTACCAATTATTCCCCAATCATCAGTTGCTTCCAGGTCAATAGTTTGGCCGTTGACATCTACTTTAAAAATGTAAGTTCCTGGAGTCACTACAAAATTATCTCCACCATCCGTTGTACCAGAGTAATTCGCACCACTTGCAGTCAAAGAACCACCCCAAGCTACATCCCAACTAGCCTCTGGAGTGATTTTAAACTCACCATTATTATCAACTGTTGTTGTAATTCTAATAATACCTTCATACAGACTATTAAATCCGTAAGAATACAATCTACCATCATCGCCCCCTGGATTCCATCCCTGATAAGCACCAGGTACATAAATCAGAGGATAGATGGTTTCATACGGTGTGGTCTCATATGATGATGAACCTGAAGGCAAGGCTTCGACGTTGTCATTGACTGATGACAATACTCGTACATGAACCGTAGCCAGTTCACCAATTGGTAAACCAAGTCCAAGCAAAGAGGTATTTACATCATCTACTCTGGCCGTTCCCGAATTTCCTTCCGCCGAAACAATTTCAACTTTATTCTCAAAAGCCTCATCTGTGGCAACTTCCACAACGTAGGCGATAGAAGCATCGAATCCAAAGTCACTTTCTTCCCAAGTGAATTCAATTGTCTCGTCCTTATCAGCTAATACGAAATCAAAGGCATCTGACCCCGGTCCTGTAAGCACAGGAGAAACCGGGTCGCTGCTGATCACAACTTTGTCCATTTCTTCCTCACAGGCTCCAAACAATACGGCAGCCATGAGAATATATATATATCTAAAATTTTTCATGTATATCAATTTTGATTAGTTATAAACTCTTTGGGAGCTTTATTATGCCCCCAAAGACTGCTTCTTATTGCGGGTAACCGTCGTTCTGAACTAAATTTGGATTGGCATTCAAATCGTTGCTCGGGATAGGATACAGATCTCTGTAACTATCAGTGGTAGTACCAGCTTGCGTGTTTCCTTTCCACTCCCATACATAGCTTCCATCAGTAAACTGGCCAAAACGAACCAAATCAGTTCTTCTATGACCTTCCCAGTACAGTTCTCTACCTCTTTCTTCCAAGATGAAATCAAGTGTCAGCTCGCCAGAGGTGATGTTTCCAGATGCATCTCCATACGCTCTTTCTCTCAAATCATTCACATATCCCAGAGCTGTAGCGGCATCTCCACCACTTCCACCTCTGAGTACAGCTTCAGCATACATCAGGTAAGCATCTCCCAATCTAAATACAGGGAAGTCTGTGCTAACAAATGTTGGATGCGCATTAGGTGCCGGGCCATCATCTGAACTGATATTTTTAAACTTGGTCACACCCACTCCTTCAGTAAATGTACCTACGTTGGCAATATCCCAAGTCCAACTGCTAGGGTCAAAGAAGAACATTCCTCTACTATCTGCAGTTGAGAATTCTGAATCAGCTGCAAAATCTGAGGAAGACAATCCAAATTTAGCTGGTAAATCTTGTATAGCTCGGATACCTCCCCAACCTCCATCGATTCCATTCAGTGGCATACCACCACCGTTTGAAGCGTGAAGTAAGAAAGTCATTCCCCCATATTGCTGAGTATTAGTACCATCGAATGCCAATGGGAAAATAATCTCATTACTTAAGTTATTATCTGCTCTAAATACATTCTCATAAGTATTCTCCAAAGAGTAAGAGGCTGCGATCACCTGATTGATATAAGTCAAAGCATCTGTATTTCTCTCTGTACCTGTATATACTTCAGCGTTTAGATACAGCTTCGCTAGCAACATCCATGCAGCTCCTCGATCCGCTCTTGCGTATTCGTTAGCTCCTGCTGCAGGAAGAGAAGATTCCATATCCAGCAATTCTGATTCTATATAAGTGAACAGATCACTTCTTTCGATACGCTCAGGAAAAAATGCACCCGGTAAATTTTCTTCAGTAATGAATGGCACATTACCAAACATATCGATCGCATGCCAGTAAGAAAATGCTCTTAAGAATCTAGCTTCAGCTTTATAAGCTTCTAGGTCAGTAGCAAAAGTACCTGATGCACTTTCCAAGGCTTCGTCTGCATTTCTTATAAACTCATTAGCGATTGTTACAGTATAGAAAATTCTAGAATAAAGGGCTGCAATGAACACATCATTAGGTGCCCAAGTTTGCCAGTGAAAGTTCTTGATTGTAGCATCATCCCAGGCAATAATAGCCTCATCAGTGGATAATTGCTGCAATCCCCAATACTGTCTCAGGTAGTTACCAAAGTTCTCATCGATACCGGCAATATCAGGATTTCCTCCTCCTCCGCCATCTTGTCCACTAATCGCATAACTCGCATATATTTTAGCTAAAGCTTCTTTATAAGCCGCCTCGTCTTTGAATACATTATTAGACGTTGCATCATTTGGATCAATCGGTGTTACATCCAAATCTCCCAGACATGACGAAAACAATACAGTCGCCACGAGCATCAATAAATATGATATTTTAATCTTTTTCATGTTTTTCTCTTTTGAATGTCAATTAGAAATTAAGATTTAAACCCAACATGTATGTTCGTGGTCGTGGGTATATAGAATTATCAATCCCTACATTAGGTCCTAACTTAGAGCCGCTATTGATTTCAGGGTCTAATCCGGAATAGTCGGTGATCACAAATGCATTTTGAACTGTAAAAGCGACTCTGCCGTTCAATTTTTCTGTCAAAATCTTGTCGAAGCTGTATCCCACTGTGATGTTGTCCATTCTAAAAAATGAAGCATCTTCTAAATAGATATCAGACCAATACTGAGCATTAGTAAACTGCGTATCTTCAACTGCAGTCAAGATATTAGCTGTATATCCAGCCTGATTGTACAGGTTTTGATACAAAGCTTTGCTTGATGCATTGTTATTGTACACGTAGTTGCCAATGTTGAATCTCCCAGAGAAGGAGAAATCAAATCCTTTGTAGTTCACCTTTGATGAAACACCAATCAGATACTCTGGAGCTGGATTAGTGAGATAGTACTTATTCAATTCGTTTCCAGAAACAACACCACCTTCTCCAGTTTTGTCCACATACAAACCTTCGATCGGCATTCCGTCTTGATCATAAACCTGACTAAATAGGTAGAATGTGTTTGTAGCATGCCCAACACTATTGATCTGAACATTGTTACCAACACCTCCGTCTATTTCACCCGTGTTGTACCCTGGGTAACTAGGATCGTCAATTTGAGTCAATTTAGTAATCTCATTGACGTTGTAAGTCAAGTTACCTGACACTTCCCAGTTAAAGTCTGGAGTTGAGATAATTCCAGCTGAAAGTCCAACTTCAATACCCTTGTTTTCTAAAGTACCTACATTAGTAATCAAGAAATTGGAGAAGTTAGATCCAGCTGCAATTGGAATCTCGTTGATCAAATCTTCTGTTTCTCTTTTGTATACGTCAACCGAACCAGAGAATCTTCCATTTAGGAAACCGAAATCCAATCCAATGTTCTGAGTAGTCGTAGTTTCCCACTTGATATTTGCATCGTATGCATTTGGTCTTTGTGTTGGGTAAAATGCACTTCCGAATTGGTAGTACGCTCCCTGCTGGCTACCCGTATAGGTCGGGATATATGGATAATAAGATTTGTTGTCATCACCAATATCTTGCTGACCAGTTTGTCCCCATCCAGCTCTCACTTTCAATTCACTCAAGAAATCAGAGCCTGCAAGAAAACCTTCTTCGTTCAGCTTCCAGGCTACTGCTACAGCAGGAAATAAACCTGATCTGTTTTCCTCTCCAAATCGAGAAGATCTATCATTTCTCAAAGTGGCCGTAACTAGGTACTTATCCTTAAAAGTGTAGTTCATTCTACCAAAGAAAGAAACCAAAAAGTATTCTCTTTTGTAGTCAACGGTATCCGCCCCTGGGTCCAATTCTACCCACGACCTGTTAGCATCACTACCTGATACATGGAAATGCTGATAAGAATACCCTGCAGTCAAATCCAAATCATGATCTGCTCCAATCGTCTTGCTGTAGTTTAAATAGAAGTCAAGCAAATTGTTTTTTCTAGTTTGCTCATAATGCTTAATATTTTGAGCTGGCTCTCTTTCTGACCACGATGCCAGCGGATCTACTACATCATCACCTTCTGATGAGAAGTAATCCATGCCTAAATTCAATGTTGCTGTCAATTCCGGTAGGAATGGCATAGTATAATCAAACTTACCTCCTACTATATATCGTTGAGCAGAAGAGGTATTGTCTCTATAAGCCAATTGCGCTACAGGATTGTGTGTAGCGATGTTGATTGGTGCTTCATTGATATCCATAACAGTAGATGGATCATGATTTGTCCAAGCGAAATACCCACCATATCTAGAATTTCCATTCATGATTGGTTGAGTAGGATCGAATGAAACTGCAGAACCAATGGCATCTGGATTTGAAAAATCATTGTCAATGAATGATCCTTTGGCATTGATGTTCACTTTCAAGTCACCATCTAGTAGTGTAGGAGAAGCATTCAACGACACACTGGTTCTTGTCATGTTGTTGTTTTTTAAAATACCGTTTTGATTGGTATATCCAACAGAACCTCTCATAGGAACACCTTTTATGTTACCCCCCACACTTACGTTATGGTCAGTAGAAATGGCGTTTTCATAAATTTCGTTTTGCCAATCTGTGTTTTCAGCTCCAAGGTTCACTAATGCATTATCATCTAAATCACCGTCAGCAACTCTTTGATTAACGATAGCTCTGTATTCATCTCCAGTATATACATCCAGCGTCTTCACTGGAGTTCCAACTGAAACATTACCGTTATAACTTACTGTCATTTTGCCTTGAGAACCTTGCTTGGTTGTAATAAGGATTACACCGTTAGATGCTCTAGAACCATAAATAGCTGTAGCTGAAGCATCTTTCAATACAGTAAAGGTCTCAATATCATTGGGGTTGATAGTCGCCAATGGGTTAGCCATTCCAGAGATTCCTCTACTTTCTAATGGCATTCCGTCCACAACAATCAATGGATCGTTATTTGCTCTCAATGAAGATCCCCCTCTAATTCTGATAGTCGACCCGGTACCTGCGGCACCACCCTGTGAGGTAATTACTACGCCTGGCACTTTGCCTATTAGCAATTCCTGTGGAGTAGAAATTGCACCCTTGTTGAAATCGTCAGAGTCTACAGCGATCACAGAGCCGGTTACATCACCACGATCCACTTCACCGTAGCCGATAACCACCACTTCTCCTAACTGGGAGACGTCATAACCAAGATCAATGTCTATAGTGGAGCGTGTACCAACTACTACTTCTTGTGTTTCAAATCCCACGTATGAGATAACAAGAACTGTATTTGAATCTACATTTACGCTGTATTTCCCATCAATATCAGTGACCGTACCATTCGAGGTACCCTTTGCAACTACATTTACTCCGGGGATGGGCTCACCGGATTCTGCATCTTTGATTGTTCCAGATACTAGACTTTCCTGTGCAAAAGCACTGGAAGTTGGAAGAGCGATTAAGACCCCCATTCCAAACAGTAAGCTGAAAACTAACTGGTAATAGTTCTTCATAGTGTTTTAATTAATTACGAGTTTTGTTAATTGTACTTTTCTAAGATTTGCTTTCTGAACATCTCGTCCTCTTCGAAAAAAACATCTAATTCAAGCGCTAATAATTAATTAATGTTAACTTCTTACAAAACCGATTCATACGCTGCTGACTGCCTAATATTATAAGGAATTCAACTACATTTCTTCGTTCTTGCATATTCAATAATAAACCTAAAAACATAGAATACAAGCTCTATTCACAGTTATTTTCATGCTTTTTCGCATGCAAACGATTCCGCAAACGATTTCGGAGGCCATTTATTTTTGAACTTTTTTTAAAGACGTCAACACGTCCTGCATTTAGTATAAATCATAGACCACCTGTCTTCTATTCATTTCACAATTGTACTATTGCAATAATCAACTCAACTCAATTTCTTGTAGGTTGGAGGTTTATGTTTTACTTTTCCGCTCCGTAACGTAGAAATGTATAGACACGTCATTGGGAATTGACGGATTATACATTAGGTTTAACAATGGAGTGTAAAGCTTTGGTTCATGCTTTTTACGCTCTCAGTGTAGTCTTGGTGAGGCAGATTTACGAAACCAGCAGTTGAGATAGGTCAGCCACAAAAATAAAGCATTAGAGAATGAAAAGCAGTCAAGTAACAATCAAGGACTTAGCAAAAGCACTAGGGGTATCCCCTTCTACAGTGTCTCGTGCCTTGAACGACCACCCAGACATTAGCCCGGAAACCAAAAAGGAAGTAAACGACCTGGCCAAACAATTAAACTACGAACCCAACGTAGTTGCACAAAATCTAAGAAGTCAAAAAACCAATACAATAGGAGTAATCATCCCTGAAATCGTTCATTTCTTCTTTTCGACGGTCATATCCGGCATTGAAGAAGTGGCCTATAAAGCAGGATATACCGTAATGTTTTGCCAAACCAGTGAATCTTACGAACGTGAAGTAAAAGACACCAAAGCACTACTCAATCAGCGCATAGACGGTTTGATTGTTTCCTTTTCAAAAGAAACTCAGCACTTCGAGCACTTTCAGGAGGTGGCAAAAAAAATACCTGTTGTACTCTTTGATAGAGAAACGGATGAGTTGAACGTCAGTAAAATTGTGGTGGATGATTACGATGGAGCCGCTATGGCAACCCAACATCTAATCAATCAAAAAAGTGAACGCATTGCTCATCTCGCCGGCCCTGACAACCTCACTATAGGTGCAGAGCGTAAAAAAGGTTATCAAGATACCCTAAAGAAAAATAACATGAAAGTAGACCCCAACTACATTCTTCCTTGTTTTAGGGGCACTTTAGATGAAGGGTTTCATGCTATGCAAAGGTTATTAGACTTACCAAAACCTCCTGACGCCGTATTTTGCACTAACGACACCGCAGCCTATGGCGCCATGAAAGCCATTAAAGAAGCTGGATTAGAAATTCCTAAAGATATTGCCATTGTCGGCTTCAGCAATTGGCAGTTTTCGTCACTGATAGAACCTCAACTCACTACCGTATCCCAACCTGGAGTAGACATGGGCAGAGCAGCAGCCAAACGACTTATCGCCGAACTTCAAGACCAGGAATTAAGAGAGCAGCCCATCCGTCAGGTATTAAAAACCGACCTCATCATCCGAAAATCTTCTAAACGACCTTAATTTTTTTCATTTTCTCTGCAAACGATTGAAACAGAGCAAAAACCCTCAAAACAGCTCAAAATCACTTGTTTCCGTTATTTCAGTCATTGAGAAAATTTGTATTTGATTAAGAAACGGGTCTAGCTTTAAAAGCTTTTTGAAACATTTCGTGTCCTCTTCGGGAAACATCTTTCAAGCACTTATACAAGATATAATTGTTTATGATTGTTGAAGAGAGAAAAAACATAACTACCAACGGAACACTCGTTCAAGGGTCGTTATTATCTTATCAGCTGGATGCCTTCGGCTTCTATGGCCGTACCGAATCCGAAAACATATGCCTTGAGGTATATGAAGAAGGAATGATTCGGGTGAGGATTTCTAGAAAGGAGAAATTTGATAATTTTCATTATGCATTAGATAATAGCCTCAACCAAAAATCCATAGACTATCTGGAAAAAGAGGATAGCATTGTGATATCTACCAGCAAGGTGGAAGTTTCTATCATGAAGGCACCATTCCGTATTGTTTTCAGAAATGAGAAAGGTGAAATCATAAACGAAGACGATGCCTCCTTTGGCACCTCTTGGATTGGCGAACAAGTCACTACCTACAAAAAATTACAACCTGACGAAAAATTTATTGGACTAGGTGAAAAAACCGGTCCGCTCAATAAAAAGGGCCACGGCTTTCAAAACTGGAATACAGACCATTTCGGGTACGGTGCAAACACAGACCCCTTATATTGTTCTATCCCATTCTATATGGGAATCCACAACAACATGGCCTACGGCATCTATCTTAACAACTCATACAAAACGCACTTCAACTTCGGTGCATCCAACAATCGTTTCTCCAGCTTCTCCGCAGATGCAGGGGATATGGACTACTTCTTCATGCATTATGATTCAGTCAACGAAATCATTGGGGCATACAGTCGACTGACTGGAAAAATGAGCCTTCCGCCCAAATGGTCATTAGGTTACCAGCAATGCAGATACAGTTATTACCCAGAAGCAGAAGTACTCAACACAGCCCAAAACTTCCGAGATAAAGAAATTCCTGCAGATGTGATTGTTTTGGATATCCATTATATGGAGAAGTACAAAATATTCACCTGGGATAAAGAAAGATTTCCTTGTCCTGAAACCATGATCAATAAATTAAAAGATCTGGGTTTTAAAGTAGTGGTGATGTGTGATCCAGGTATCAAGGTAGAAGAAGGATATGCTGCTTATGAGGACGGCTTAAACAAAGACGTATTCATCAAATACCCTGACGGCAACAACTATGAAGGTGAAGTTTGGCCAGGCTGGTGTCATTTTCCAGATTTCACCAAGCCGGAGACCAGAAACTGGTGGACAGAGCAATTGAAGTCTTACAGCGATCTTGGAATAGAAGGTTTCTGGAATGACATGAATGAAATTGCTACTTGGGGACAATCCTTGCCTGAGTTGATTGAATTTGACTTCGACGGAGAAAAAGGAACAACAAGAAACGCCAGAAACATCTACGGCCTCATGATGGCCAAAAGCACCTGGGAAGGAGCCAAACAAAATTTAGAAGGAAAAAGGCCCTTTAACTTGACTCGAGCCGGATTTGCAGGTATTCAAAAATATGCTGCTGTCTGGACTGGCGACAACGTAGCCTCCGACGAACATATGCTACTAGGGATGAGAATGCTGAATAGCATGGGACTGTCAGGCGTCCCGTTCGCGGGATTTGATGCGGGTGGATTTATTGGCAATGCTTCAGAAAACCTGTTTGCGAGATGGATATCCATGGCAGCCTTTACTCCATTCTTTAGAGGTCACTCCAATGTAAACACCAAGTCTAGCGAGCCCTGGACGTATGGAGAGCACACAGAAGAAATCTCGAGAAACTACATCAGCCTTCGTTATCGACTAATGCCATACGTGTACTCCGCATTCTACGAAGCGAGTGAGACAGGTACACCAATCAATCGTTCATTAGCTATTGACTTTACGTTCGACGATAACATTTATAAATCGGCCTACGAAAACGAATTCCTTTTCGGTGAATCCATACTAGTGGCTCCAGTATCGAGTGAAAAGGAAATCGAAAAAATCTACTTCCCAAAAGGCGAATGGTATGATTTATTCACAGATGAAAAGTATGTCGGTAATAAAGAAACTTTGGTGGAGTGCCCGATGGAAAAGCTACCGGTGTTCGCCAAAGCATCAGCCATTATCCCGGTTCAATCACAGGTATATAGCAATCAGGAAAAACCAAGCGAACAACTGGAGATCCACCTATACAAGGGAGATACAACTAACAGCTACATCTATTATGAAGATGATGGCGATTCATTTGCCTTCGAATCCGGTGAATTTTACAAGAGAAACATCTCTTATCAACCTCAAAAAGGTCAATTGGTATTTGAGACTGTAAAGGGAAGTTTTAGCAGTGTTTTTAGTGAAGTAAAACTATACTTTCATGGTTTTGGAGATGACGAATTGAAATCACTAGCCATTGATCATGAAGACTATCACTTCATTTCACCATTATCTAATTTTGATCCAATTGCTACAGATCACCACAAGGATTATAAAATCAAGCACCTACCCTACACTACATTCAAACTTAAAAACAACGAATTTTCAATAAATTGGAAATAAGGATTTCAGTATGCTTATGAAAAAAATACTACTATTTGCTTTTGCACTACATCTCATTGGTTGTGGTGTTGATCAATCAGAAAAACTTAAAACAGCCGTTTTTTCTCCCGACAACACACTTTCTGTTGGCTTTTACTTAGAAGCCGATGGAACTCCAGGCTACCTGGCCAGGTACGGCGATAAAATGGTTGCAGATAGTTCCAGGCTCGGGTTTGAGCTCGGAAACAACATCAGCCTAAAAAATGGATTTGAACTTGTTAACTCGCAAACATCAAGTTTCGACGAAACTTGGGAACAACCATGGGGCGAACAACGAATAATCAGAAACAATTACAACGAGTTGAAGGTTGAATTGGTCAATGCCAACCAAATCAAATTGAATGTCATTTTTCGATTGTTTGATGATGGTCTAGGATTCCGTTACGAATTCCCACAGCAAGAAAAACTTGGCGATTTTGAGGTTATGGATGAGTTGACGGAGTTTAATCTTTCCGATGACCACGATGCTTGGTCTATTCCGGCCTATGCTGGTAACAGATACGAGTATCTGTACCAAAAAGCTCCGGTTTCTGCGTTTGATATGGTTCATACGCCGCTGACCATAGAAGCCAAAAATGGTCTATACTTTCACATGCATGAAGCGGCTCTTTATGACTACCCGAGTATGGTCGTGAAAAACACTGGCGGCTCGAACCTCAAATGTGATCTGGTTCCATACAGCAAAACCAATCCTGTGAAAGCTTACCTAAAGGCCCCATTCAATACACCATGGCGGACGATTCAAGTAGGCGAAACCCCTGGTGACCTGATCACCAACTATATGATCCTAAACCTCAATGAACCAAGCAAAATCGAAGACACCTCTTGGATCAAACCGGGCAAATACATTGGCGTATGGTGGGAGATGTTCATCAATTTGGGCACTTGGCACCAAGGACCGAAGCACGCGGCCAATACCGAGAACGTAAAGAAATACATCGATTTCGCTGCAGCGAATGGATTCTCTGGTGTGCTTGTAGAAGGATGGAACTACGGCTGGGACGGCAACTGGATGGGTGGTGGCACCAAGTTTGAATTCACCAAGCCATATCCTGATTACGATATTGAATTCCTAAGTAAGTATGCCGCCGAAAAAGGTGTGTATATCATAGGTCACCACGAAACTGGTGCGGACACCGAAAACTACGACGAGCAGCTAGAAGACGCCTATCAGTTTTTGGAAGATCATGGCATGAAAGCCGTAAAAACTGGCTACGTAGAAAACGGCGACACTTTACCGAATGGCCTTTATCACCATGGACAATACTTCGTTCAGCACTTTCAGCGAGTGATAGAAATGGGTGCCAAGCACAAAACCATGATCGTAGCGCACGAGCCAATCAAAGACACCGGCAAAAGAAGAACCTGGCCCAATATGGTTTCTCGTGAGGGAGCCAAAGGTCAGGAATACAATGCTATGGGTGGAAGTCCAACGGATCATGTAGTGACTATTCCTTTTACACGATCACTGTCTGGCCCATTCGATTACACTCCAGGGGTATTCGATATCAAAATCAAGACCAGCCCGGATCAGGTAAAGACTACGATAGGAAAAGAATTAGCACTTTACACCATCATTTATGCACCCATGATGATGGCCAATGACTTACCAGAAAATTACGAAGGCCATCCGGCTTTTGAATACATCAAAGCAGTACCTACCGACTGGGAAACTACTCAGGTAATTGATGGTGAAATTGGAGATTTTGTGACCATCGCTCGTCAGGAACGCAACACGGACAACTGGTTTGTTGGTAGTATTACCGATGAGAACCCCAGAGCGTTTAAATTGCCGCTGGATTTCTTAAAAGAAGGAGTGACTTACGAAGCCACCATTTATGCTGACGGAGAGGATTGTCACTATGTAGACAACCCTACCTCCTATCAAATCAACGAAATGGAAGTAACCAAAGCCACAGTTTTAGATATGAAATTAGCTGCCGGTGGTGGAGCAGCAATTAGCCTATACCCTAAGAACTAATGACAAAAATTCAAATATTAGCCATCATATTTCTAGCCTCTTTGTGCTTCCTATTTGCCTGTGAACCATCAGAGCAAAAAACAGAGGAACCGGCCATTACATTTCCTGAACGTGCAGCAGATATGACGATTTACGAGGTCAATATCCGCCAGTATACCCCAGAAGGAACCATCAATGCTTTTGCCGAGCATTTGCCACGACTGAAAGAGCTAGGCGTTGAAATGCTTTGGATCATGCCAGTTCAACCGATCGGGAAAGAAAAACGGAAAGGCTCTTTAGGAAGCTACTACTCCATTTCAGATTATTCAGCCGTCAATCCTGAATTCGGCACGTTGAATGACTTCAAATCATTAGTCAGAAAAGTGCATGAATTAGATATGGTAGTTATCCTCGACTGGGTACCGAACCATACGGCTTGGGATCATCCGTGGATCACGTCAAATCCCGAGTACTACGCCAAAGACAGTTTGGGCAATATCACCTACGAAGCAGATTGGGAAGACATTGCCCTCCTTGATCATACCAACGAAGGCACGAGAAAAAGCATGATCGAAGAAATGAAGTTTTGGATCACCGAAACTGACATTGACGGATTCAGATGTGACCATGCAGCGCATGAGATACCGCTTTACTTCTGGGAAGAAGCTACGGCGGTGCTAGATCCCTTGAAGGATTTGTTCTGGTTGGCTGAGTGGGATGAGCCAAGATTGCACGCCAATTTTCATGCGTCCTACTCTTGGGAGCTGCTACACCTGACAGAGCATGTAGCCAAAGGAGAAAAAACTGCCCATGACATTGATAAATTCATCAATAAGGATTTAGCCCTTTATGGTAAAAATCCATTTCGCATGACGATCACTACCAACCACGACGAAAACTCATGGGCAGGTACCGTCTTCGAAAGATATGGTGAGGGTCATCAGGCCTTTGCTACTTTTATCTTCACGGCTTATGGTTTTCCTATGATTTACAGTGGACAGGAAGTAGGACTGGACAAACGCCTACTTTTCTTCGAAAAGGACACCATCAATTGGGATGATCCTAAAAACTTGACTCCATTCTATCAGCAGCTGGTGCAATTGAAAAAAGACAACGAAGCTCTCTGGAATGGTGGCTATGGCGGCACGCCCAAACGTATCAATAAGGACGAATGGATCTATGCCTTTAGCAGAGAAAAGAATGGTAATCAGGTGATTGGATTGATCAATATGTCTGGTGAGAAGCAAAAATTCAACCTAACAGACGAAACCGTCTCAGGCACGTATTCGGATACATTTACCAAAGCGTCGTTTACCTTGGCCAAAGACCAATCAATCGAAATGGAGCCTTGGCAGTATTTAATTTTTGAGAATAACTAATTGATGGAAAAGAGACGCCTAAGCTTTTGGGAAGTATGGAATTTGAGTTTTGGATTCCTGGGCATTCAAATGGGCTTTGCCCTGCAGAATGCCAATGCCAGTAGAATTTTTCAAATTTTTGGAGCTGAGATCCACGAACTCTCTTGGTTCTGGCTCGTCGCTCCAGTGATGGGGGCCGTAGTACAACCAATAATTGGTCACTATAGTGATAAGACATGGACAAGGCTTGGAAGGAGAAAACCATTCTTCCTCGTAGGAGCCTTGATTGCTGCTTCTGGATTAGTGGTGATGCCAAACGCAGGTGCTGTAACAACAATATTGCCAGCTTTATGGATTGGAGCAGGAACACTCATGGTTATGGATGCAGCCTTCAATGTCGCCATGGAACCATTCAGGGCTTTGGTAGCTGATATGATGCCTGCGGATCAAAGAACGCTTGGTTTCAGCGTACAGACCTCACTGATTGGTATTGGAGCAGTAATTGGCTCATGGATGCCCTATGCTTTGACCAATTGGTTTGGTATATCTAACGAGTCCTCTATTGGAGAAATCCCCTTGAATCTTATTCTCTCATTTTCAATCGGGGCAGCTGTTTTGGTTGGCAGCATCCTTGTTACCATTTTGACTACAAAAGAGTATACTCCGGAAGAGTTAGCTAGTTTCAATGATATCGAAGCCGACAAACCAAAAGAAGACGGCCTACTTAACATTTTTTCGGACTTCAAGAAGATGCCTTCAACAATGAAGCAATTAGGCCTGGTTCAATTCTTTTCCTGGTTTGGCTTATTCGGAATGTGGGTCTATTCCACTCCTGCAATAACTCATCATGTATATGGCCTACCACTATCTGATACTTCCTCCAAAATGTACCAAGATGCTGGAGATTGGGTGGGTATTCTATTTGGCGTCTATAATGGCATTTCAGCTATATACGCATTCTTTCTTCCAGCTATTGCCAAAGCAACAAGTCGAAAGTATACGCATACGATTTCATTAACCCTTGGGGGTATTGGATTGATTAGCATTTACATGGTATCGAATCCACTTTTTCTAATTGGCTCAATGATACTAATTGGAATTGGGTGGGCCAGTATTCTAGCCATGCCCTACGCCATGATGGTAGGTTCGATACCTGCACGTAAAATGGGGGTCTATATGGGGATTTTCAACCTCTTTATAGTAATACCGCAGATTGTCAATGGATTATTATCAGGTCCGATGATAAAGTATCTTTACGGAGGAAATCCCGTTTACATCTTAGTTTCAGCAGGTGTAGCCTTTATCATCGCCGGAATACTCAACCTGAAAGTCAAAGACAGTTAATTACATGACAAATGGTGTCTTTACAAATACGAACATGCATAAGGTTCGTGAAGACACGAACCAAATGCAACGAGGCAAGAAACTAATCAGGAAACTGATAGATTTTAGTGAATAGTAAAAAAGTCCCGATCGCCATTGGGACTTTTTGTTTTTAGGCCTGTCAACTTGTCTCAGTCAAGCACTTGGCAAAACCTTTGATAGTGATTGTGAAACACTAAACCTAAAATCATGAAAACATTCGCTGTAATCTTATCTGTATTAGGCCTGACCATCCTCGGCTATATGATCATCCAAGGTGGAAAAGTAGACACCACACAGTCCAGCATCTACATGCACCCCAGCAACTTCGACAAAGCCCCTACCGAACAGGTGGTTCAGATGAAAGAGAAAGAAGATCAAGAGATTCCTAAATGGGAGGAGTTGGGTAAGTGACAGTTTGTATAACAAGCGTAGCCTGCCGATAGGCGGCTATGATTTCATATACAGCGTTGGATTTTTTTTATTCTATTTTTT
Source organism: Reichenbachiella sp. (assembly GCF_965233835.1). Taxonomy (GTDB): domain Bacteria; phylum Bacteroidota; class Bacteroidia; order Cytophagales; family Cyclobacteriaceae; genus Reichenbachiella. Next base: position 2,024,649 of record NZ_OZ247585.1, on the reverse strand, counting down.
ACTTCTTTTACAGCTGGATGAGTAGAGCAAAACAGAAACATTTCTGTATATCCGATAAACATAATTTTCTTTCCAAATTCAGTTTGATTATTAAATTCTATAAATATTGGTCTTGGACTGAACATTATATTGTCAGATACATTTTTAATATTATCTAGAGGGATTTGAATGTTTTTCCTATAATTACTTACGTATAAATAGTTATCATCAATATGGACATTTTTCGCTCTTAAACATCCATAATAAATCATTGCATATCCAAAGATTAATCCTATTAGAAAAAGAAGGCCTTCTGCTCCAAGTGTGAAAATTGCAGCAATTGTACCTATTCCAAACCCTCCCAACCATATACTTGAAAAGATATATTTCCAAAAGAAAGTCATTGATGTTGATAATCTTTTTTTCATATTTAATTACGCCTAACGTTCCGTGTATAGTGCGTCGCATCCTGCAAGGTGCTACGCACTATACACATTGTTATGCTTTGTTTTTATCTTCTTCTATCTCTTATTTCTTTTGTATAATCTTCCAATGCTTTAACGTCCGAAAGAAACTCAGCTGAATCAGGCATTTCCTCAATTAAAGTTCCTGCTGTATCATGTCCTGTGAAATATGTTGAACATCTGCTCATGTTTGAATCAACAAGGCTATAATCTTCGGCAGTTAAATCGATTACTTTTGAAAGTCTTTGTGTTTGGATTGCTCTACCAAATCTTTGAACTGCTCCGTTCAAGAAAACTTCCTCTATAAATCGTTCCCAAGTTTCCCTTAGCTTTCCATATAGAGTTTTTGCTCTTTCCTTATAAATCTCTTCTGTTTCTGTCCTTTCTATTTTTTCAAGTTGTTGGTATGCACTTTTTAAAATGCCAATTCTCTTTCCTACAGATAATGCGTCCCAAGGTGGGTTTTTCGCAATAATCCCTGTTTCTTTTTTCTTTCTTGTCAGACTCGTAATTTCTAAATCAGAATCTAGTTCCGCTGAATGCTCTTGAATCAACAATAGAAAAGTAATGTCGTGGGTAAAAACAACTACTTGCCTGCTCTTAGATTCCTCTACTATTCTTTTAGATATTTTATATCTCCACTTGTGGTCAAGAGAGGATACTGGATCGTCAAAAATGACAGCACTTTTGTGTTCAGAAATTGATAATTCAGAAAGAAATGTTGCTAGGGAAATGCACCTATGCTCGCCTTCACTTAAAACGTCCTTTAATGCAATATTTGTAGCGTTTTCTTCTTCTAGCTTTAAAAAGTGATATTGCTTTCCTCTTTCTCCTTTTGTTTCAGTCTCAATTTTGATATTCTTAAAACCAAGTTTGTTTAACTCAATTTTGAAATTATCTTTAAGACTTTGAGTAATATACTTTGTCGTTAGTTCATTGCTGAGAGTTGTAACAGACCGAGTATTACATTTGCTAATGCACTGGTTAAGCAATCTTATTTTCTTCTGCCTGAAGATTTCACGACCTAATTTTGGTTTGAAATCATAAATCTTTTTCTCACCGTTTAGTTGATTTAGTTCAGAATTCAGTGGTTTTAAATCTTCTTCAATTGATTGGGTTTTTAGTTTTTTATTAACCTCTATTAAATCCGCTATAATATTGATTATATCTGTCTTAGGGGTGTTTTCAATGTCAATAGAGTCTATTGTTTCAACAAGGTTTTTTGAATTGAAAAGATCAATTAGATAATCTCTTTGACTAGTAAGTAAGGCTAGATAATCCTTTTGCTTTTGAGTGAAGTCACCTGTTAGTTCATTTAATTCGCTTGTTGTGGGTTCCTGCTCAATAAAAGAGAAATCTAACCCATTAAGATTGTCGATTGCCAAAGAATACTTTTCTAGGGCTTCATTATGAGTTTTTTGAATATCATTTTTTATAAATTCCTCAAAGACGGTGAATCGTTGTTTTGCCTCTTCATCTAAATCTTGCAGGCACAGAGGACAATTACTGTCATCATTAGTTTCGGGAAAACTCTCAGTTCCTACACTTTCATTGAAAAATTTTCGAGCACTCTCCCAAAGAAACTTCCAAGAATTGTTTCCTACACCTTTAATAGGTAATTCAGAAAATGCTTCCTCTGAAGATTTCTTAAGAGCCTCACTAGTGGTAACATAAGAATTCAAAATTGTCTTCAAATCAATTAAAGTTTGACCTGATAAGGCGTTTTCAAGCACTTGAAATTTGTTTTTTAAAACTTCAAACCTTTTTATTTTTTCACCATTATCCTTAAGACTCTTTTTTGGATCGGTTGCTTTTAACTTATCAATTTCTTTAATCAGCTCTTCTACTCTAGAGGCTTTACTTGGATCCCAAATTGATTCCGCTCTTAATTCATCAAGGGTAGTGTCAAGATTTAAATTTTCAAGAAAAGACTTAGCAGTTGTACCCTCTGCTACCTCTAATAATGAGTAATCAAATCCTACCAAAGCTGGGCTTGATAATTCGGCACTAATTTTATCTTCAATCCTTTTTAGGTAGAGGGCAAATCTTTCAATAATGGATAAACCTTGCGGTATGAATGCAATTTCATCTTCTCCTTCTATGTAGTGATTTGCACTAAACGTGTCGAAAACATCTACACTTTTGAGGGTTGAATCGTTTATTTCACCATTTAAAAGATTGACAGATTGAAAATTCGTACCATCAATTGTATATTCTACTTCTGCTTTTTTGTCGTTCCCAAAAGAAGTTGGGTCATATAAATTTCCATTTATTGTTGGTTTATGACCTCTAGTATTACAAGTATGTTTTAATATGCTAACATAACTTGATTTTCCCGCACCATTATCTCCATATACTAAGGTCAAACCACCTGGAGAAAATTCTAATGAACTCGTTTGAGAAAGAGCATTTATGTTTTCAACATTGGATATTTTTGATAGGATTATATCCTCATTGTTAATAGCACTATCTGCGAACTTTCTTAAATCTTCAAAATCTACTTCTTCAAATTGTATATCTGACAATCCAAAGTCCACCTTACAGATTTCTTTGATTTCCAAAATATCAGCATCTGAAAGTTGATTATTTCTTATTAAACGTTCAATTGCAACCTGCCAAAACTGAGGCTTGTTTTCTACCCAATTAATTATATCATTTAGTATTGGCATTGTTTCTTTGTTTTTTGGGTAGTCTTTTTAATAAAGCATAACAATTAGCTAACACATACTTAGTGCGTGTTATTTCCCAATACTAGAAATAAACAATCACAAGGTGCTGTTATTTACCTTTCATCTACCCTGTTTCCAGGTTAGAATAATGATTAATATGAAAATTGATTTTTCTAAAAAAGAGCTGCTACTCAAGGATAGGACTTTTTAGGAAGAGATCAAAGGCTGGCGGCAGCAAAAGTCCGCAAGGGATGGCCACGTCAGCGACCATCCTTCCAGTCTGTCCGCTTCCTCGCCATGCCGGCTTCTAACAGTCAGTCCCTACTACCGGTCACTGCGAGGAGTCCTAAGCAAGTAGCACCTTCTGGCACCAGCGAAAAGGACGACGTGGCAGTCCCTCGCGGCTACTGCTGATCATGTGTAAGGGGCACTTCTATTTATAGCATAACCCTGTCAGGTTTTTGAAACCTGACAGGGTTGGAAAAGGGAATGCCTGCACCATTCAGAAAGCCTGTCTATCAGTTTTTAATTGGAAACAACACCACCCTAGGCACGATTGCCCAACTAAAAGTTTATTAAGATTTCTCTCGGCACCTACCTACCGTCGGATTGTTCGAAATGACAGCAGAAGAAGAATGATCAGACTATATCGCCTTAGTCAGCTCAGGATTCCAGACACCCGTTTGCTGAGTTTCTTTGGCGTATTCGGAGAAGTCCTTAGGCGTTCTGCCTAGTACCTTTTCTACATCTCCAGTCACCACATCATTGCCATTGGCATCCAGTACATTTGAGAATAGATAATTAATGAGCCAAACATAATCCTCCGGCACGCCGGCCTGTTCCAGGAATTTGATGTAATCTTCCAATTCCACCGCAGTAAACGAAATCTCTCTGCCACTCACTTGTGCAATCTCTTGGATCACCTCCTCAAAAGTCAACAGGCGAGGACCAGTCAGTTCATAGATCTGACCATTGTGTTGATTGTCTAGCAGAGCCTCTACAGCCACATCTGCGATATCATCTGTGTTCACATAAGGAACCTGAGCTTCTGGCTTAGGCAGCGCCACATGCCCTTCCAGTATTGGGTCTAAGAAGAAACTCTCACTAAAGTTTTGCATAAACCAGCTGGCCCGAACTATGGTGTAATCCAATCCTGAATGGATCACCACCTGCTCACACAATTCAGCTTCTCGCTCGCCTTTTCCAGAAAGGAGTACAAGTTTTTTGACGCCAGCTTTAGTTGCCATTTTTGTTAATCCTTCAATGGCTTCTAAGGCCCCTGGCACTGCCAGGTCCGGCTGAAAAGTGATGTACACTTTGTCCATTCCCTCCAGGGCTGCCGCCCAGGTTTCAGGGTTTTCCCAGTCGAAAGCAGGGTTAGCATTTCTAGAACCTACGCGTACGTTATGTCCTAATTTTTCGAGTCGTTCTACGACTTTGCGTCCGGTCTTACCAGTTCCGCCGATAACTAATATGTTGTCCATAATCTATTGATTTAAATTGTTTTTGTTTTAATGTTTGACCACCAGTAGAGATAAATAACCAGCAGGCATTCCAGGGCGATCAGCCAAAAGGAAGGAGCTCCAAAAAACTCCTGATAGCTACCTCCATAAGGGATGATGAAATACGGCACGGTAAGTACAGCATCTAATACCACCAATGTGGGCACCATGATGGCACCCACTTTAAGTCCATGCATATAGCCACTCCACTGGTAGTATAGCTGCGTCCCAAACCAAACGGTTGGAATCAAAATGATGGCAACCGTCAGATTGGCTTGGAGTTCCAAATCCTCAAGGATGGGCAGGTAATAAGAAAGTGTAAATACGCTCACTCCTACCATCCAGATGAATACTGCGGTAATGATTGCTTTAATTGTTTTCATTGCTTTGTCTTTTTGTTGATGAGACAAAGCTGCCGTCAATTTTATCGATTGGTTTGTTTGAAAAGGAGCACGATTTGTTCGAAAAGGATTATCCCTTTATTTCACTAGGGCGAAAGCCAAATTTCTTTGAAAAGGCATTAGAAAAGGAACTGAGGCTGTCATAGCCTACATGCCAGGCGGCTTCCTGTATAGTCATTTTTTTTGACCGGATCAATTCGTCAGCCGTGGTCAACCGTTCGTTTTGGAGGTACTTAAATACCGGCACACCAAAGAGTTCTTTAAAGTTCTTTTTAAGCTTGAAGGTATTGAGCCCTATCTCCTTTGACAACTCTGACAAACTGGGAGGATGCTCAAGATTATTAATCAAGATGTTCTTGGCCAGTTCCAGCTTTTGTCTTTCTTCAGACGGAATGGTCTCTTCTGACATCAAGGACAGCTGACCAAAGAAATGAGCCAGTAGTGTATTGATCTGGCTTCTGAAAAACATCATTTTAGCCTTTCCTTCATATTGGGTATGAAAAACCTGATCTACGATCGATTGCATGTCCGGGGTCATGAAAAAACTAGGCCCTTCCACATAATGATCTTTGGGTTTTACCAGCTGATTGAGCATTTCACCAAAAAGCTCCCCTTCCAACTCAGGCAGTTTATCTATGCTGTTCATAGAAGTGGCAACTACCAAGCATTCGAGCGGTTTGTTGGCTGATACGGTATGAACAAATTCCACCTCATGGTCTGCATAAAATGAAAGTGCCAGTCCTTTGGTATGACTGAATTGCTTTTCAGCTTTCCCATATTTTACCTTAAGATCTACATTTCCAGATCCGTAAAAAGCTACCGCAATGACCGACTCATCAAACAGGCAGGCATCCACCGTAGGCTTTTCTGCTTCACCTGTTTCTACCAAAATAGTGAAGTCGCTGATGTCGATGATATCCCGAGTCATAAATAATTAATAGGATTAAGTATTCGAAGATAAATAGAAAATCAAAAAAGTGACTTGCTTGTCTATGAGTGCACCAGCAAGGGCTGAAATTTTGCCTTTAAAATTGGAGGGTGTTTCTTAACGCCTCTTTATCATTCATGGCGTGTGGTATAGTTATAGTTTCGGCTACAAGATAACCAAATCTCTGATTTGGGTCGGGCCGCGAAGGCGGAGCTTCCAGAAAGCAGAGAGCTTTCATTTACGGCTGAATGGACATGATTTGATCACAGCATGTTATCATCTTATTTTCAGTTCATCGGGATCTTGCCTGTTATCCCAAACTGTCAATATTTGAATAACACTACCTTTCACCTCGTAGAACAAGAGATAGTCTCTTACAATTTTGACTCGAACTCCTTCTATGTCAGAAGCTCGTCCGATGTAAGGAAATTTAGACAGTTGATTTGTGGCTTCAACGAAAAGAGAGTTTAGCTTTCTACTGAAGGAGGAATTAGCGTTTCGTTCGTTCCAGTATGTTAGTATATGTTTCCTTTTCTGTTGTGCTAGAGGTGACCAAATTATTTTGTGAGCCATTTTTCAATTTCTCTGTCTGCTTCTTCAGATGGGATACCTTTATTTTGAGAAAGTTGAAGGCGTGCTTTATCAATTTCTTGTTTTTGCTCAGAAGAAGTTTTATATATGGAATCCTCAACATCTACCTCTAGAAGTCTGTTGACTTCATCGAGGATGTTTTTATCCTGGATAGAATTAATTCGTTCTATGAGTTTTGATTTGTATTTTGTTCCAACTGATGCCATATTCAAAGATAAGGAAATTATGTAAACTAGATTTTATTGCTAACATTTATGTAAGTGTAACTAGTTACACTTATTTCTCTTATATATGTATATGCATTTAACCATATAAAAGCACCAGTATCTCTAATAAGTGCTACTTCTCAATAATAGAACTTTTTGTCTGAAGTACAAAGACTGAGTACAATAGAAGGCCACTAACTCTTGCGATAAAACCACCAAATCCTGAAACCAAAACCCACATTCTTACGATTAGGAAAGGAGTACAACCAAGAACTTATGATCACACGAACAAAATGGTTTGATAGAAAATTCGAAACCATCGCCGACTCCTCACTCCTATTAGACATCATCGAAAGACTAGAAGGCACTGGCCTCCGCATTGAGCACAAGCTCCACAATAGTGGCAGCGCCTACTTACAGTCCACCGCCAATGACAAATGGTCAATAAAAAAACAGATCGGTCATTTGGGTGACTTAGAACCACTTTGGCTGGAGCGCATCAAACAAATCAAAACAGGTGAACGTGATCTCAAAGCCGCCGACCTGTCGAACCGAAAAACAGAGGAAGCCGCCCATGATGACAAAAAAGTAAAAGAGCTGATCGCTGACTTTACCTCCCAGCGTGAAAAAATGATCGAAGAACTCCGAGCTTGCACCGCTGACCAGTTGCAAAACGAATCCAAACATCCCAGACTGGATAAACCGATGAAATTGGTGGACCTGGCCTACTTTGTAGCAGAGCACGACGACCATCACCTGGCTACCATCCAGGAAATGCTGAACGGCAGGTAAAACTCCCAAAACCACTCAACTATGAACTTCAACAAAACCAATAATCTCATTGGCTGGCTATTGTTTTTAGGCAGTACCATCCTGTATCTATTCACATTAGAATCCACAGCCTCGTATTGGGACAGTGGGGAGTTTATAGCAGCCAGCTACAAACTTGAGATTCCGCATCCACCAGGGGCTCCACTGTTTCTACTAATTGGTCGATTATGGAGTTTGCTGGCGCTTGGAGATATGCAGTTGGTAGCTATGGCAGTGAATGCCTTGAGTGCTGTCACCAGTGGCTTAGCGGTGATGTTTTTGTATTGGACCATCGTGATGATCGCTGAAAAATTGATGAATAAAATATCGAAAGAAACCCCTGCTTGGTTATTGATTTCAAGTGGAATGATAGGTGCTTCATCTTTCGCTTTTTCTGATTCCTTCTGGACATCAGCTACAGAAACTGAAGTTTATGCATTTTCAATCTTTTTGACTGCCTTGGTTTTCTGGGCCATTTTAAAATGGGAAAGAAAAGAAGATGTAGCCGATCAGAACCGTTGGCTGATTTTAATCGCTTATCTGATGGGGTTGTCAGTGGGTGTGCACCTACTCAATCTGTTGGCCATTCCAGCCTTAGGCTTGGTCTATTATTTCAAAAAATATAAAAAACACTCTATTTGGGGAGGTGTAGCAGCGCTTGGGCTCTCCTGCTTAATTCTCGTAGGCATCTTGTACGGACTAGTTTCTGGTGCCAACCTTGCCAAGAGTTTCGAAGTGCTCTTTGTGAACAGTTTCGGTTTACCCTTTGGCACAGGCGCTTTGACGCTTTTAATACTTATTGTGGGTGTATGGCTCTTTGCTATGGGTTATACACAAAAGAAGGTTTGGGTGAATGCCAATACACTCGTTCTGGCGCTTGGTTTTATCATGATTGGATATTCTTCTTATACCTTGGTTTTGGTGCGAGCGGATAGCAACCCGCCTATCAATCAGAATAATCCTAACAATCTACTCGGACTGATTTACTATCTCAACATGGAGCAATATGGCACTCGTCCTTTGTTGTACGGAAAGCACTTTGATGCTAATCCAGTTGACCAAAAACAAGGCAAAGCCTACTACGAGATTGGGGAAGGACGCTATGAGGTGAAGGATCACAAAATGGAGTACATCTATCGTGACGAAGATCAGATGTTTTTGCCTCGCATGCATAGCAGTATGATGCCTCAGCATGCCCCTGCCTATCGCAGGATGACTGGCTTAAAAAAAGGTGAAAAGCCGTCCTTTGCAGACAATATTGGCTTTATGCTCTCACATCAAATCGGCCACATGTATGTGCGCTATTTACTTTGGAATTTTGCAGGCAAAGCCAATGGCATTGAAGGAGCCAGTTGGCTGGGACTGGCCGATTCATTTGAACAGTTGCCGGATTACCTGGCCAAAGATCAGGCACGAAACAACTACTATATGCTCCCTCTATTATTGGGAATAGCTGGCTTGGTTCTGCTTTTCAGGTCTGACAAAAAGCAGCTCTATATCACTGGCATGTTGTTTATCATGACCGGCCTGGCCATAGTCGTTTATATCAATGCGCCACCTGTAGAACCCAGAGAACGTGATTATATCTATGTAGGGTCGTATTATGCTTTTTGTATTTGGATCGGTCTTGGCGTGATCAGTCTATTTCAAATTTTCAAATCGATACCTAAACTTGCCGTAAACCATGCGATGGTCGCGGCTACGCTTCTGTCTGTTTTGATTCCGGGTATCCTGCTCTTCGAAAATTACGACGATCATGATAGAAGCAATCGCTATCTCAGTATAGATCAAGCCAAGACCATGTTGGCCTCGTGCGATGAAAATGCCATCCTTTTTACCGGGGGTGACAACGACACCTATCCACTATGGTATGTTCAGGAAGTGGAAGGATTCAGAACTGACGTACGAGTGGTTGTGATGAGCTATGCCAACGCCGACTGGTATGTAGATCAGATGTACAGAAAAGTGAACCAATCCGAAGCGCTGCCATTGGCGCTTACAAAAGAGAACTACAAGTCCGGCGGTTTGAATGACTATTTGCCTTTGGTGAAAAATTCAAGAATCAAGGGTGCCATCAGCGCCAAACAATATCTCGGTCTGATAGAAAAAGAAAGTAAGGCACTGCGAGCTAGCACCGGCTTTGGAGAATTGAACACTACACCTTCGGATAGTTTTTATATCAACTCGAATCTGGCTGATGTAAAAAGTAAGGTACCCGAACGATTTCATAGCCTAATGACCAATAAGCTAGAAATCAAACTTAAAGGCAAAGCACTGGAAAAAAAGGACCTCCTGATCCTCGACCTGATTGATTCGAACGCCTGGAAGCGTCCGATCTATTTCAACTTCACTTCGTTGAATAGTGTGAATTTTGACCTTCAAAAAAACGTAATTCAGGAAGGCAGCGCCTATCAGTTGCTCCCTGTGATAAATCCAGACGACGACAGCTTGCTGGTTGATGAAAAGAAAATGTTTGATCGATTGGTCACGAACGGACTATGGCGCGACTACAAAGAAGATTCCCCTTATTACTCGGATTATTACCGAAGCATGTTGATGAATCAGCGTCATCAATATAATGAACTCGCTCAAGCACTGCTGGATACGGGTCATGTGGATAAAGCGAAAGAAACGATAGCTTATGCGTTGGAAGTTTTTCCTGAGCGACTGGCTCCTTACGATCTTTCCCATTTGGAAACGACAAACATACTGTTGACTTTGGGTGACCTGCCTACAGCCAATCATATTGCAGATACATTAGCTGGTCAGTCTCAGCAAAGACTGAACTTTGCTATGGAGACCAAGAATCTGGATTCATTAGACTCCAGAAGAAGTTTATATGCCCTGAGAGAACTGGCTGTGATGTATCATCGACAGGGCTATTCAGATCGGAGTAGCCAATTCGCCAAGCTTTTTGAGGACTACGCCAAAGAGATTGAAGGTTAATTATTTTATACCAATCGGTATATTTTAAAATATTTTGTTTAATATTGCTTTGTTATGTTGACGAAAGCCGAAAAAACAACGCAGTTTATACTGGAGAAGGTAAGCCCCTTTTTCAATAAGCACGGCTATACAGGCACCAGCATGTCTGACATCGTGAAGGCAACAGGGCTGACCAAAGGTGCCATATACGGTAACTTCGAAGACAAAGAGGACCTAGCGATTCAAGCCTTTAACTATACCATCCGTCGTGCCATGTCCAACCTTGGTGATTACATATCTTCGGACGCGGATGGCTTAACCAAGCTCAAGAATTTAACAAGCTTCTACAAAAAGTACTACTTCACCGAAAAGCTTTTGGGTGGTTGTCCAATGCTCAACGTGGGTATTGACTCGCTCAACCATAACAGTGCTTTGAATAAAAGAGTCGTAGAAGTCATGAACAAACTCATTCTGCGGATTGCAGAAATGATCGACCAAGCTAAGACTGAAGGAACCATAAAACCCTCCATTGACTCCATGGCTTACGCACACAAAATATATGCTCAAATTCAAGGCGGCATTTTTGTTTCTAATATGCTCAACAATGACAATCATTTATCAGAATTAATGATTCATATTGATCAAATGATTGATAGTGAAATGATAGTATAAAAAATTTTAAACTATAATATACCGATTGGTATATTATAAAAACAGAAAAATCATGATAAAACTTATCCAAACCTATTTCAAGATCGTCTCTGCTCTCGCTCCGACCTTAGCAGGCAATCAAGCTTTTGAATTATTTCAAAGACCTTTGAATAAGAAAATTCGAAAGAAGGAACAATCATTTTTCAAAGTAGCCAAACAGTTCAAAATCAAACATTATCTGGAAGACATCCACTGCTATGAACTGGGTAATCCTTCCGGAAAACTCGTACTTTTAGTACACGGCTGGGAATCTAATGCAGCCAGCATGTCGGCTATAGGTTTGAAACTTGCCGAAGCTGGCCATCATGTGATTCTCTTTAATCTACCTGCACATGGCTTCTCCAAACTCAAAAAAGCCAATATCAAAATGTGCAAAGAAGTGCTACTTGAGGTAATCAATCATCTCAATCCCAAACAGCCCTTTTCTATCGTTTCTCATTCCTTCGGATCTGCTGTCACTGCATATGCGCTATCAAAAACCACACACAAGGTGGAAAAGCTGATCTTCTTGACCAGTCCAAACAAAATCACACAAATTTTTGAAGACTATGCTAACTTTATTGGTCTCAATCAGCGTGCCCATCGACAATTGAATAAGCGAGCAGAAAATATTCTTCACGAACCACTTGAAGACCTGCGAGTAGATCAACTTCATAAAAAAATCCGCTACAACAATCTTACTCTTATTCACGATTCGGAAGACAAGATTATTCCTAAGTCCAATTCGATTGCCATTTACAATCAATGGCCAAATTCCGATTTGGACCTACTAGACAAAACTGGTCATTACAAAATGCTATGGGACAAAAAAGTAATAGATAGGGTTATGAAAGAGTTTCAGCCTGATGAGGACACAAACAAAGAGAAAAGTCTCTATGCTTTGGCCTTCTAGAAACCATTCGTTTCTAGAACTCTTGTGAATCCAAGGTGTTCTTGTGGGTTCGCAAGAGTACTTATTACTAAGTATTTTTATAAATATTCTCATTAAAATCTAACCCTAATTTTGCTTCCAAAAAGCTAGTTAATATCTTGTAGCTCGAATTAATCTAGCAAACTATGCTTTCAATAAAGAAAATCGCCACTCAAACATTCTTTGTACTATTACTTTTATCCAGAGTATCCTATGGGCAGCAACAAGAGTTCAACCAACTCTTCAGTGACCTTGAAGCAGCGGTAGGTACTGTAGAAACCAGTAAATATAAATATGAACCTGAGCTGCTCTTTGAGCATACAAGTGTGATCAAGTATAGCTACACGAAAACCAGTACCAAGGGCTCAGCCAATTCATACGCCTATGAATTGAACATTGCAGATATAGACCCATACACGGTACGCGAGAGTACAGAACGCGATTTGATCGTAGTGAACATTAAAATCAAGAACAGTCAAGACTTAATCAAAACCTTCGAAGATCAAGAAGTGAAGGCTTATGCTGAAGAGCTGCAGATTGTGGCTTCAGATATTAACAATGCCAGAAAAATCCGAGAGATAATTGAAAAAGCCATTCCTATAGCTGAGAAAATAATGCTCAATAAATTGAGTTTAGCCAATTATGACGAAATGCTCGACTGGCTCGCAGCTAACGTAAAAGACGCCACCTATTCAGATGAAGTTTATGCCCAATCATTACAAGCCGACCCACAATATGCAGGAAAGGTCAACCTCAGCATAGTAGAAACCGGTCGATCATCTAAGCAAGCGGACTACTCTTTTAATCTTGCAGACATCAATGTAAACACGGTAAGATTTGACATCAGTGGGTCCGAGTTTGGATTGGAATTTGAAACGAAAAGAAAACACAAGTTGATCAAATATTCAGCAGATGGTGAATCCAAGCCATTCATTGATGACATTGTTATCAAAACCAACAATGTAGAGGAAGCGAGGGATCTTCAAACCGTGTTAACCCTGATCATTCCAGAAGCTGAAAAGCAAGTAGAAGCAAGTTTTCCAACATTCAGCAGCAAAGAAGAAGCCTTGGCAGCTGTGAGTACAGGCACTAAAGTGTTGACCTATGGCGATAATACATATGAGCAGAGCCTCAACTCTGATTGTTTGGCCGAATATTTGATCACTGAAATTTCAGAAAGTAAGTCTGAAAAAAAACAACATAACTTTAACTGGATTGACATCAACGACAAAGTAATTGACTACGATATCAGCGGATCAAAAATGTACATCGAACTCATCACCAACAAAAAACAGAAATTAATGAAGGTGACTGAAAATGGAGAAGTAGATCCTTACGATGAATCATTCAAGCTTTACTGTGAAGATGCAGAGAATGCCAGACGACTTCAGTATGCAATAAAAAAATCTATAGAGCTCTGCAGAAGAAGCTATCGCCCGGATGTACCGAGCAATGGGTTGAAAGCCAAAATTGACTGGTTAACTGGAGCAGTAAAAGAAGTACGTGAAGGAGATGACACCTACAGTCAATCCCTGTCGCTAGTTGAAGAAGCAGATCTTAAGAAGTTTAAGTTTAAGAAAATTGAGATCGATGAAAAAGGTAGCACAGAACACATCTACGAAGTGAATTTTGCAGATTTGAACGAACGAAACATAGATTTTGACATTTCTGGTAGATCAATTTCTGTGATTGTTGAAACTAACTTTAAGGAGAAGATAATTAAATTCTACAAGGACGGCGAAATTCAGAACTATGAAGATGAGTTTACTATTCATGCCAACAGCGTGGAGGAGTCCAGAAATCTTATTCGTGCCTTGGTTGATATTGTGACACTATCCAAAGGCAAATAACATAACGACACACAAGACTCATTTTCAATGGGTCTTGTGTGTCAATTATGCTCACGACTTTTAATCGTTCGCTTTTCCCACTCCTTCTTTTCCTCTTTCATTTTCTTCTTTTCCTTTTCTCCTATTTCCAGAGACATAAGTGCCTCCACGTCCGGCTGACCAGCATCGACCCAACAAGTAAACCAGATGTCACCCACCATCTTTATACTCGCCCGCATCCGACGTTCTACCATTCCATCGAGCATTGTATTGTAAGCATGAGAATATTTTTGCGAATACACCCGAACTGTAGAATTGCCTCTCTCCTCGTAAGCGTACTTCTTGCTCTCAGGAAATTTTTTGGATAATTCCTTCTCAAACCGAAGCACCGAATCCATGGCCAGGTGTGCTGCAGTTACCGCACCCCAAGCCCGTTCTTGAACGTTCTCCACATATTCTGCTTTTCCTACAAAAAAATCATAGTCATCTGCATACAACTCAGGTAGCCTGGACTCCCAAAATCCGTGTATACCATACTGACCCGTCAATTGACCATTATAGTTTTCCGTGGTATGAAGTGGCACATTAGAGTCTCCAATATAATGACCTATATCGGCAGAATATCTAAGAATTTTGTCCAGATCCCGCTCTTCAAAAGCTTTAGTTAATTGATGCTTCATTAAGGTGATATGCCAGGGCACAATACCATAAGCCTGTAAAGTATCCTCAGTATATTTCTCTACTGCATCAAACCAATTGTGAGGTACTACATGCAGGGCACTATCTCCATAAACATCTAAGTCTATGTAATGTCTCGGCGCCTCATAATCTACAGCATAGCGCCGTTGATCTGGATTTATTGCATTTTCAGTCAGATAGACGATATGTTTTTTATAGAATCCAATAAGCTCCGGAGGAATGGTAAAAACAGCTAAGCGATTAATTCTGCGGTGCGCATAGAACCCCCAGCGGTAAGAAGACAACGCAAGACTAGTTGTCAAAATCAGAAATATAACGAAGTACTTTTTCAAAAATCAGGTGGTGACGTTTAGATTCGACTAAAATAAAAAGACTTTAATAGTATAATTATTTCTCGAGCCATTAATTTTCAGTTCTATTCGAAGTAATCTATGACCCTAAGACAATTACTGTTCTTCCTGGCCGTTTCCATTGTTTTTTCGTCCTGTACTGCCATCAAAACTGTGACAAACAAAAAAATGATGAACAAGAGTCTAGCTAACTCTCCTTTGTTTGACAGCCATCTCACAGGTTTCACTCTCTATGACCCTGAGGATAGCACTTTCCTCTACACCTGGAACGAAGACAAATACTTCACCCCAGCTTCCAACACCAAGCTACTTACCTTCTATGCGGGGCTTACACTCATGCGAGATTCAGTGCCAGGACTGAAATATATTCTAAAAGGAGATTCTCTTTTTTTCACAGGCACTGGGGACCCTACTCTTCTACACCCAGACTTTGCTGAGCAGCCCATCCTTGATATGCTGATGGACTCAAGCTATAGTTTGCACTATGTAAAACCACAGTTTAAAGACGAGCCCTTTGCACCTGGTTGGTCTTGGGAAGACTATGAATACTACTTTCAACCTGAACGCACGGCATTTCCAATTTATGGCAATACGATTCGCTATGTATATGATTCAGTGAATGACAGCTTCTCAGTGAAGCCAAGTTTCTTTGCGGACTTTGCAGAAATACGTGAAATAGACTCCGAAAAGCAAAGTCCTTATCGACTTCAAAATACCAACATCTTCAGTTTTGCACCCGATACGGCAAGAAGCACCTACAAAAACAGTATACCATTTAAAACATCCGACGCACTTACGCTTGCCCTATTGGAAGACACACTCGGAAGAAAAGTACACTGGGTAGAAGATTTTGAGTTCGAGAATTCTAAACTGGCCTATAGTCGCACTTCTATGGAACTGTTCGCCTTTATGCTCAAACGCAGTGATAACCTTGCCGCAGAGCAAATCCTTTATCTCTGTGCTTCTGAAATGCGTATGCCGTTACAAGCTGACCCCATTCGACTGTTCACTCAAGAGCAAAATCTAAAAATATTTCCCAAACCACCTATATGGAAGGATGGTAGTGGACTATCTCGCTACAATTTGGTGACACCGAAAAGTATGATCGGCGTCCTGAATTATATTTCCACAGAAATTAGTATAGCTCAAATGAAACAAGTACTCTCTGTAGGTGGAGTCGATGGTACACTCAAAAATTGGTATAAACCTAAAGAAGGCGAATTGCCTTATGTATTCGCAAAAACAGGCACGCTAAGTAACAATCACAACCTCACAGGAATCATCCATACCCAATCCGGTAAAGACTTGTTTTTCAGCTTTATGAACAACAACTATGCCTCTAGTTCAAAGCCCGTTAAATTGGAAATGGAAAAGGTGATGCGGCTCATCTATGAAAAATACTAAAACATGAAATCCCTAAACCCTATTCTCCTTCTTCTCATATTCTCTGTTTTAGCATGTCTTCACTTTTCTTGGGCTCTAGGGAGTAACTGGGGGTTTGCAGCTGCCTTGCCTACTACAGCTGAAGGCGAATTTTTGCTGCAACCCACCCCGATAGATTCAGCCATTGTTGGATTCGGGTTACTAGCTTTTGCCATATACTATTTGCTTCAAACGCAATGGATCAACAAACCATTGCCTAACAAAATCAACCGCATCATTGGCTGGATTATTCCAGGTATCTTTTTACTACGAGCAGTGGGCGACTTTCAATATGTGGGCATATTTAAACCACCGATGGAAACAGTGTTCGCTCAGGCAGACTTTTTTTTCTACTCTCCCCTATGCCTTTTGATTGCTCTCTTAGGATTCCTCGTAGTAAAACCGAACGACTAGTTTTCACTTAATATACCACCACTCAATCGTAGCAGCTCTGTTTTAGATTCGATCAGGTTATAAATCGATTGGTAATAAACCAATGCCGTTTGTAAGTAGGTAATCTGTAAATCTCTATAGTTGAATGAATTGATACTACCATTACGGTAGCGTTCCTCCCCCATGTCCAAATTCAAATCCGCCGTTTCCAAATTGACAGCAGCAATGCTATTAAGGTTCTGGCGCAGATTGTAACGATCATAGGTACTGATTAAGGAATTGTCTAAAGTCAGTTCCAAGTCTTTGACCTGCAATTGGCCAATTTGCTCCGCGATACGGGCATTTTTGATTTGATTTTTGATTCTACCTCCGTTAAACAAGGTAAATGACAAGGTGAGGTTTGCAGACAAATTAGCTGTCGAAGATTTGATTCCTGACTCACCACTGCCTCCGCCAGCAAAAACTGCATCACTCAAGTCTTGCGTTTGCCAATTTTTGGATCCGTTCAATCCTAAACTAACTGTAGGATACATAGCTGATTTGGACAGTTTAATATCCTTTCTCAAAATTTCCTGATTTACATATTGGTTTCGCAGATTGCTATTAGAGGATTTCATAGCTGCAGCCAATTCATCCAAACTGAAACTTGTTTCTTGTACGCCTAAACTATCCGTAAACTGATAAGTCATATCTATTGGCTGCGCCAAGAGTAAATTTAAATTTCTAACTGCGTTTTTGTGATTTAGCACTTGACTCAAGTAGTTCGAAGAATCAGTCAAATACGCATTCTTATCCGTGAGTATATCAAAAGTAACAGCACTCCCAAGCTCCCCTTTCATTTTCACGTAGTTGTATCTGTCTCTTGATAATTCAAGGGTGTTTGAAAATACCTCCGTCCTCCTCTGCTCCAACAATGCGGTATAATAGGCAAGAATAATCGCCTGTACCGTATTCTCAATCACGATCATAGCATTTCCATCCGACTGATCTTGTAACAGCTCTAGCCTCCGCTTAGTCGTTCTAACATTAAAACCATCAAAAAGAGTCCAATTAGCAGTGATCGAAGGATTAATACTGTTCGACTTGATATTACCCGATTGTATAAACCCTGCCGGATTATCCATATTAGTCTGACTAACCCCCGGAGAACCATTCAATGTGATATTCGGAAACATGCCTGCTTGCCCCCATGTGTTGAGATTCGCAGCTTGTAGCTGCTTGTTTTTTTCTATTTGAATAGAAAAATTATTGGCCAATCCCGTTTCAATAGCTTGAGAAAGGGACAGCTCATTTTGAGCTCGCACCACATTTCCTAAAAAAACACCCAAAAGGGTCAAAGCCAAAGCGGCTATCCTAATTTGATTATTCATCTATTTTATTTCTTCACTCAGGCGCTAAACACCCGAACTTAATTACTTCAATTTTCTTTCTTGTCAATTCGACTGGCAAGGAGAAATCTTAATGACCTTACCAGAAATGTCGATGAGATTTCTCACCTGAAGGTTCGAAATGACATATTATCTTAAGACGGTTTATTTAATACTCCGCCAATTTTTTTCCTTCAATAATGGCTGGTTCTACTTCTTCCTTGGTTGGTTTCAGGATTTCTTGATGATCTCCCCAGAATACGGCCTTCAGGCTTAGCCAGATACTTCTAAAGAACCAGGTTACATATACCTTGATGTCATTGAAGCACAAGATCATGACTGGGAAGAAGAACAAAATAAACAGCGTACCAAAAAGCACACCATACGCTAGTGAAATCGCCATTGGGATAATGAACTGTGCTTGCCAGCTTTTCTCCAAAATCAATGGAAACAGCCCTGCCACTGTTGTTAAGGACGTCAACAAAATGGCTCTAAACCTTGCGGTTCCTGCCTTGTTGATCGCATCCATCACACTTAAACCTTCTTTGAGGTTTCTATTGTATTGATCGAGCATTACCACTGCATCATTCACTATTACACCAGACAACGCTAGCATACCATAAAAACTCACAAAAGAGACCACCGCATCATGGAAAAAGTGCCCAAATGCTGCGCAGGCCCATCCTAACGGCAACAACACCAAAATCAATGAGGTTTGATAAAAAGATCTGAAGTTCAAAGTAATGAACAGCAACATCAATAAAATTACAGGAACCAAAATTTCCATAAAGGAATCTGTTTGTCTCTGAGAACCTCTCGACTGCCCTTCAAAACTATACTCCAGTCCTGCATACTTATTCATGATTGGAGGCATGATTTCATTTGTGATCTTGTCCAAAATTGGAGGTAATGTGGTTTTTGAATCTGCCAGCTCCGCATAAACCTGAACGGCTCTTTTACCATTGAAGTGGTTGATACTTGTGATCCCACGCCCAATGTCATAATCTGCTAATTCGGAAAGCGGATATTCGGCTCCGTTTTTCTTCACCTTCATCGACTCCAGTTGGGTGATACTCAAACGGTCTTCTTTCGGGTATCTCACCCATACTCGAATTTCATCAGTATTTACTTGAAGGCGTTGAACTTCTTCTCCAAAGAACCCTTGACGAATTTGTTGAGTAATATCATTTTGGGTCAAGCCCAAATGGTATGCCAAGGGCTTTAGTTTCAATTCCAACTCGCGTTGACCTGCAGAAGCATCATCCCCCACGTCGATCAGATCAGACATTTTGAGTAAGGCATCTTTCACTTCCTCTTTAGCCTTTTCTAAGTCAGGAATATTCTTACTTTTCAAAGAAATGGCTACGGGTTTACCCCAGTAGTTCGCAGCGCCTACACTAAACTTCTCTGCTTCCGGAACCAGGCCAATTTCTTCTCTGATTTTTGATGCTACTTCGTAGCCAGATATATTATTGTCATCAAGTTTATCAAAATCAATTCTTACTGCTCCGGTATGAGATCCCGTATTTTGCCGATCCGAAGTAGAGCCTAGCTGTACATCTACGTCTGTCATGATGGTATCTTTGATTCTACCCTCATCTAGCATCCGCTGGTGTACGTCCCAAATCGATCGTTCAAAGCTCCATAGGTATTCCTCAGTGACAGTTTCTCTTGTTCCAGGCTTCAATACCAAATCCACGTTGATGTCATCAATAGGTGGGCGACTGAAAGGAGTAAACTTGATAATGCCACCAGCAAACATGCCAATGATCAAAATGATAAATACAAAAGGGCCCATGAACGAAATCCATCTGTATTTCAGCAATCTTCCAATAAATGGAGAGTACATGTTGAATCGCACATGGTCGATCATCCGCTCCATGCCTTGTCGGAATCTATGATACCAACCGTCTGTTTTTCTTCCTTCCAACACCCACTTGTGAGACAAGTGCGCTGGTAAAACAAAGAATGCCTCCACTAATGAAAAAGCCAAGCAGGCAATCACCACTATAGCCATTTCTTTGGTAAACCCATTGTTATCCAAAAATATCAATGGCATGAAGGCTACAATCGTAGTCATGACAGAAGTAAATACGGACGGCAACATTTCCATCGTACCGTCTATGGCCGCCTCATGTGGTTTTTTTCCTCTTTCGAAATGAGTATAAATATTCTCAGCTATTACAATACCGTCATCCACCAAAATACCTACTACAAGTAACATTCCTGTCAGCGTAAGCATGTTGATAGTAATGCCTGCCATATCCCCAATAATAAACATGGCACAAAATGAAATGGGGATACCCATAGCCACCCAGAAGGACAATCTTAAAGACAAGAAAAAGCCAAGAGTGAGGAGAACAAGCACCAGCCCCGTACCAAAGTTCCTAATCAACAAGTCTAATCTATCTTCCAACATGGAGTTGAAGTCAAATCCCATAGACAGCTCTATATTCTCTTGTTGAGCGTTGAATTCTTTAACGTATTCGTCTAAAAACTTTGATATTTTTTCAATATCCTCTTCAGGCAATTTTTGTACAGCAATGTTGATTGCTCGTTTGCCATTGGAAAAATACTTATTCGGCACGTCAGCGAATTGCAAATTCACATCAGCTATTTTTCCCAAATGAAGTTTGGTACCATCAGGATTCGCTCTGACAATAATTTCATCAAGAATACTGGGATCAAACTCCTTCGAGTTAGCTCTAATTCGAATTTCTTCATCGACCGTTTTGATTGACCCGCCAGATACATCCCTATTATTCATTCGGATAGCGCTAGCTACTTCTGCAAAGGTGAGGTTATACCTTCTCAGGTCTTGTTCTCTCACTTCAATAGAAATTTCCAAATCCGAGTAACCAGAAACTCTAACTTGCGAGATAAAACCTGACTTTAGAAAGTCGTCTTCAACCTGTTCGGCCGCTTTCTTGAGTTCTAGCAAAGAAACAGTTCCTCTAATACCCATGAAGGCCGCCATACTGGTGGATTTCTGCTTAGCCACTACCGGCTTTTCTGCCGACACAGGAAAAGCATTAATCCGATCTACAGCGTTTTTCACTTCAGTGGTTAGCTCATCCAAGTCATAGCCATCCTTAGACCGAATACTTATGTTGACGAAGTTTTCTGAAGAAGTAGAAGTTACCTCCTCTATTCCCTCAAGTCCTTTGAGAGACTCTTCAATCTTAATAGTAACCCCTTCTTCCATCTCCACCGGAGAAGCTCCCGGATAGGACACATTTACACTAACATATCGCGCCTCTCGTTCAGGAAAAAAAGACTTCTTGAGGTTAAAATAATAAGTACCCAGTCCACCGAGTACCCCCACCATAATGATGGCATTAGCCCAAATGGGATATTTGACAAAAAATTCTACAACCTTTCTCATGACTTACGATTTAGGTTTTATGATTTCTACTTTCATGTTTTCAGAAGCATTGGATGGACGATCAGTGACCATCATTTCCCCTGACTGTAAACCACTGATAATGGCATTATTATCCGAGACCTTGTGAACCCGCACTTTCTTAGTCACCAATACACTGTCTTGAACCACAAAAATTTCATTCTTGTTTTTCAATATCCTGCGAGGTACCTCGGCTGCATTTTCCACTGCCTTTCCAGGAATTCTTGCTTTCAAAAACAATCCATCCAAGGCCTCATATTTAGATCTTTTCTTAATATTGATAAATACGCTTACACTTTGAGAATTGGGATCGATGAAGTCGGCAACACGCGTAATCTTTCCTACCCAATTTTGTTCAAAATCAGACTCATCTACAATGGTTACTGTTTTTCCTTTTTGCACAAACTCGATATCTCTTTGTTCTACAGGCACTTCCAACTCCAATTCATCCGTACTGATGATAGTTCCAATATTAGCACCAGGACTGACCACGGACCCGACTAAATAATTGATAGAGACTACACTACCATTGAAGGGTGCGTAGATATAAAACTTTTTAAGGTTTTCTTCTTCACTTTTGATGGCGTAGTATTCGCTTAGTATGTTCTTGGCTGCCAGGAAAGTTTTTTCTTTGGATGATTTAGGTGCTGGAAGTGCCGGCAACTTTTCATCCAATTTGATTCCATCAAAATAAGACTGCCAATCATTGAAGCTATTGGGAAAATCGATTCGAATATCCGGAAGAATAGAAGCCAAAGTATGTAAGAAACTACTTTTTCGAGCTTGCAAGGTTAAATTCTCCTCTACATCATCAATTCGACAAAGCAATTGTCCCTTTTTGAACCTTGAACCTTTTTTCAAAGTAGAACTGCCACGCAGCAACTTTCCTCCTACTTCAGCAATTACGTTCAACTGTTCAGCAGATCCTACTCTACCAAAAGCTTCAATCACCGTTTCCACCCTCTGAGGCTGAAAAGGTTGAGCGGACACATAATTTTTAGCAACCGGTTTTGGTCTTTGGGGTGGTTCTTCTTTCTGACTAGAAAGCGCCTGAAAGGCAAAATATACGGCAACAACAGTTAATATAACAACTGCAAAAGATACAAGTTTTCTTCTCATTGGTGATAGATAGTAATAGTCAATCTTCTATCGCAAATTTGAATTATTTGTTTCAGATATATGATTTTATTTTATAAGCGGTTAACTCATACATATCAAGCTCAATAATCTTCATGATTCCAAATTAAGTCAAGAGCGTAAGTTTAAAACTTGTAAAAAAGCTTTGCATTTGAGATGAAATTGGCAAACCTGTTTACCAATCTTTTTTTTATTCAAAAAAATATAACTAAATTCATAATAGCATTTGAGATTTATTTTATCTTGAAAATGTAAAATTGAGACTAACCACCTTTACTATTCTAACCTTTGTTTTAGGAATATCCTTCTCATATTCCCAAAACATGCAGCTACAAACTGTTGTATCTGCAGCACATACCAATTCATCAAATGGTACCATCAGTTTATCAGGAAGCTTTGGTCAACCCCTATCAAATGTTGATAATGAAACCCTATCAGGAGGATTTTATTCAGCCGCTACCGACTTATTAAGCACAAATCTGGTTCCGTTAATCGATGTCATAGATGACTATAAATTCTCTCAATTTGACATTACGAATACAGATATATCCATAGCAGCAGATATATCCGATCTTGATGGCATAGCCTATGCTGCCATCTGGATCAGACCAATTGCAAGTGCCGCCTTCGATTCTATCCCTCTGACGCTCGAATCCAACAATAAGTACGCTTATACCCTTTCTTTGTCAGATTTTGATGAAATGGGTATCGAGTACTACTTTGTAGCTGGTGACAACACTACAAGACGAAGGCGACATCCAGCAACAGGTAGTCTTTTCGCTTACGCAACAGATCCCCAGGTCACCTTCCCAAGTACTTTGATCAGTCCGGGCAGCAGTGCTGAAGATTACAGAATGATTTCCATTCCGTATCAGATAGATCAAAATGAAGTGGCCACCTTATTGAAAAATTTGGTAGACCTGGGCGACTATGATAAATCAAAATGGCGGCTGTTTTCGCATGACGGCGGTACAGGTTTCACGGAATACCCCAACGGAAGTGCACAAAGCCTCGAAAGAGGCAGGGGCTATTGGTTATTGGTCAACGACAAAAACAACCAAACACTCAACATGGGAACCAATGTAACGGCCTCGGCAAACAATCAGGAAAATCTTTTCACTATGAACTTGCAAAGTGGATGGAACATGATTGGCAATCCCTATACCGTACCTATCAGTTGGGAAAATGTGAGAACATACAATAGCACAGTTGATATCGGAACCATAAAATTGTTTGAAGATGCGTACGAGAATGGGGACGAATTGCTGGCCTTTCAAGGTGGAATTGTATACCTCGAAGGGTCTGATACCTCCATTGAAATTCCATTCTCGTCACAAGGGCCATCTGGGGGCCGCATCAAACAAGAACCATTTGAAAATGACCTCAGCGCTGAAAATTGGGAGCTCCCGCTTACACTTATACAAGGAGACCGTAGAAATCTACTCGGTGGTATTGGTATGCATAGCCTGGCCAAGACCGAGAAAGATCATTTCGATGATCACAACCCTCCTCGTTTTGCTTCTTTTCTGGAAATGAATTTTCCGCACCCAGAGCACCTTTTGGGTTCATTTAGCCGAGATATTGTGAAGAGACAATCACAATACAAGTGGCAATTCGATTTGAATGCCAATGAAAACAAGCCCATCACGATTCAATGGGACAATGGAAGGTTTGGCAACAATTCAGTAGAAATTTACCTGTTCGATACTGTTCATCGGCGGTTGATAGACATGAGAACCACAAACACCTACACGGCCGACAATAATGCCCGGCTTGAGATTTATTACGGAAAGGACGTGCTGGAAGAAATGAGTCCTGAAAAATCAATTGTTGGGGTACCATATCCGAACCCCGTTACTGACAATCATCCGTTCCTGACCATTCCGTTGGTATTATCTACACTGGACAACCATCATACCGTCAACGCTGTGATTTACAGTAAAGAAGGTCGAATGATCAAGGAATTATACAAAGATGAATTGACCCCAGGCCTTTATCATCTGGAATGGGACGGCGTTTCGGATCAGGGCATTCGAGCCTCATCAGGCATGTATTTCTATCATGTTATTATCCGATCGGGACAACGACCGGCAATTAGGTCTACTGGTAAAATTTTTATTTCAAAATAGCAGATTGATGTCTAGATATGAACTCATATTAATGCTTGGATTCTCCTTGATTACCGTGTCGGCGTTTGCGCAGAATATCGTCATGGAAAAAATTGAATTATCAAATGGCAAGATCAATGTATTTTATACACTGGAAGATTCCAACCCCAATCATGAATACCAGATCGACCTCTATTCATCCAAGGATAATTTTGCCGTTCCGCTTACTAAGGTCACTGGTGAAGTAGGCAACGAAATCAAACCAGGTGTTTACCACATGATCAGTTGGGATGCCTACGAAGAAATCGGTGGGTATGAAGGAGAACTAGCTTTGGAGATCAGGGCCAGGGTTTATATTCCTTTTGTAAAGATCACTGGGTTCAACGAAGGAGCCAAGTACAAGAGGGGCCAGACCTATCCGTTGCTTTGGAAATCAGGGAATATGGGCGGCCAGATAGATATAGAATTGTACAGAGATCAATCCAGAATAGATGGAGATCGCAACGTACCCAATAATGGCAAATATGAGTATGCATTCGACGGTTCGGTAAAACCGGGTAAAGACTATCGGCTAAAATTTACTAACACCCGAAACAGGGATGAGTCGACATATACGGGATATTTCCGGATTGTACCAAAAATTCCTGTTGTACTAAAAATAGGTGCATTGGCCGGCATAGCTGCGGGCGCCTACCTGCTATTAAATTCATCCGGAGGTGGTGAAAACACTCCTGCGGGAGCCGAACCACTCCCTGGTCATCCCGACTTTCCTGACCCATAAAATTTCAAAAGCTATGAAAAATTACATCTACAAACTGGCAATGGCTGCGATTCTTTTTTGGACGTGCACTACCCATGCACAAAGCCTCAAAAGCAAAAGTGTAGCATTCGATATCAACCTGACTGATTCTAAGAACCTGAAAAGTGGTTCGGTACCCTTCATAGAGTGGGTGGAGCCTGCCAATGAAACCGTTTTCCTAACTGATAAAAAGTTGTATTCTAAGCTCAAAATCAAATCTGCTTCTCCCATCAAGAATATAAAGCTCAATTTGCACGAGCATACCAATGCAAATATGCGAGGCTTCAATTCGGATGAAGCCACCCTAAGGGGTAGTATGTCTGTCCAGCCGGAAGAACATCAACAACAAGAAATGATAATTGAAAGAGACATCACTATGATGGACGGAATTAATGTACTGGAAATTGTGGTAGAAAATACCGATGGCATCGTATCCAAAAGCTTTCGTATCATTCATGTAGGAGAAACTGCCCTGGCGGATGCCGCAAAATTGCATCGAAAAGATCGGGCTGTTTTTTTCCTTACAGATAAGTTTGATAACTGGTCCGATTTGGTCAACCCTATCCATGATGGTCGCACCATATCCTCTCTGCTCGAAAAGTACTATGGCTTCGAAATTGAGATTATTGAAAACCCCTCACAAGATGTTATCTTCAGTAAGCTGCGAGAGTATAGCGAACTAGAGTATGCGCCACTGGATCAACTTATGGTTTTTTTTGCCGGACATGGCTATTTTGACGAAGGTTTCAAAGAGGGTTTTGTGGTTGTCAAAGAATCGCTGAAAACTGATCCTGGAAAAACCTCCTATGTGTCGTACAACAGGCTTCGAAACATCCTCAACGTCATCCCTTCAGAGCATGTATTTCTGATGATGGATGTCTGCTTTGGTGGCACATTCGACAATGCTATTGCCACTTCCAGAAGTGCAGAAATTTATGAAGAGGTTTCTCAATCAGACTATATTCTCAGAAAACTATCAGTCAAAACCAGAAAATACCTGACCAGTGGCGGTAAGGAATACGTAAGCGACGGCATTCCTGGAAAACATTCACCATTTGCAAAAAACATAATAGAATCACTGAATAGTTTTGGCGGTAGTGATGGTATACTGACGCTCAACGAGATTTATTCTTATGTAGAAAAACTAACCCCGGAGCCGCGAATTGGCAAGTTTGGAGACAACGCTCCCGGAAGTGAATTTGTATTTGTAGTCAAATAAATCAATAATGCAATGAAGAGGCTAACCTTATTATTCGCCAGTATATTATTTACGCTATGCACCTATGCTCAGGTGAATGGCACCTTATCTTATCAGGGCTATCTCACCGATAACGATGGAGAACCCGTCAACGATGGAGAAACACACAGCTTTGTTTTTACCTTTTATAATGAGGGGGGTACAGCTGTGCTGTCGCGGACCATTACTTCTGAGGTAGACAAAGGCTTATTTTCTGTGATTATCGGTGGTGGCACAGGCGACAATAGCGCCCTGCCTACGGATATATGGGACGAGGAGTATACCATAGGCATTGCCGTAGATGGTGGCACAGAATTGACTCCAAGGGTACCGTTAACTACCGTACCTTATTCATTTCAGGCCGAGACTGCCAACAATGTAGATGGTGCTAATATTTCAGGATCGATTGATGCCACACAGCTCTCAGGAACCATCGCCAATGGGCGACTTGATACGGACTTGCAGGATCTTGCTGATGGTGAATTGTCTGGTGATAAAATAGGCACAGGCATATCAGCCGACAATATCACATCTGGCACGTTGGAAAACACAAGATTGGATGCGGATTTGCAAGACCTGGCGGATGGTTCATTGACGGGATCTAAAGTTGGTTCCGGAATCAGTGGAGGAAATATATCAGATGGCACAATGACAACAGCTAAAATAAGCGGAACCATTGCCATTGAAGACGGAGGCACCAACGCAGCTACTGAAGCCGCTGCCAGAACCAATTTAGGACTGGAAATAGGCAGTGACGTGCAAGCCTATGATGCAGATCTAGATGACCTGGCCGATGGTTCACTTTCTGGTTCGAAAGTAGGCACTGGAATAAGCGCCGATAATATCACCACAGGTACATTGCTAAATGCCCGACTAGATGCTCAACTTCAAGATTTGGCTGATGGCGAGCTCTCCGGATCGCTTGTGGGTACAGGCATTAATGCTGGAAATATCACAACTGGAACTGTCGGTAATGGCAGGCTGGATGCGGATCTGCAGGACCTGGCCGATGGTTCACTCACAGGTACTTTAGTAGACCCTGATTTTGGCACACAGGATATTCAAACTACAGGCGATCTCGCGGTAGGAGGTTCAGGCACTACCACCTTGCAAGTGACGCATAGCAATGGCAACCCCTCATCAGGCGAAGGGCTTTCGCTCCTGAATGGCTCGGCACGATGGACATTTGCGGCTCAGTCGGGCGGAGAACTTTATCTCTATTATGGAACAAGTAGCCTCAGGGGTATATTCAGCAATACCGACGGGGCATATACCAATTCATCCGACCGAAGAATAAAGAAGAACATCAGTGATTTGGACAACATTCTTCAGAAAGTAGTTCAAGTGCCAATTTATAGCTACCACTACAATAGCCAACAAGACGCTGAACAGAAAAAAATTGGTACAATCGCGCAGGATCTTTTACCCATATTTCCATCTATGGTGCAGTACTCCAAGGAGAACGACTTCTACACAGTAAACTACTCCTCACTAAGTGCAGTCGCAATCAAAGCCATCCAAGAGCAGCAAAAAATAATTGACGAATTGCGTGAAGCGTTGGAAAACACAAGAGAGGAACTGTCCAATCTAAAAAATCAAGGTAATGAGATGAAGGCACTCCTATATAATCAGGAACAAAAGATCGAGCAGCTATTTGAATTGATTGGGCAAAAACAACCAACCAACAATAAAATTGCATACAAGGAGAAAAGCAAATAAGGAAAATTAACCGAATACCAAATGAAACTACATTTACTAAAATCAATCACCACAATTTTTATGGTAGCACTCATGAGTGGGTGCTGTGAATTTTTCCCAGACCTATGCGAGGACCCCAGCATTAGCGTACGAGGACTTGTACTGGACTATGATATGAATCCCATAAACGAAGCAGATGTAGTGGTATACTACACTGTCGACGGTCAAATTTTGAAGGTCGAAGGGTCTACCAACACCGAAGGTAACTTTGATCTCAAAGTGGACAAATCTGTCAAATACACGCTGAATATTTCTAAAAAGGGATTCGGCTTTGCTTCGGCCATTTTTCAAAATGAAAATGGACTGGATTCAATCCCAGAAGACACTTATTATCTGAATAAGGCCACGGTAGTCACTATCGATGCTACCGCAGGTGGCACAGTCTCCGTAACCAATACACAAAGCCGCGGAAGTGCTTCCAGTCAGGCAGATTGGACAGAGTTACCTACAGGAACATTGCCCATGGTACTCGACGATTCTGGTAGGGTAGCAAGTTTTAGTATGCCTGCAGCTTTGAAAGACGTGTGGGATGCACAAATGAAAAAACAAATGAATTTATCCGCTACACGTGTAAGGATACCTGGCAATGCGTTGGTCAACAGATCTGGCAGCCCCGCTCAGGGCAATGTTCAGGTCGCCATCAGTGCCATTGATATTTTTGCTCCAGGCGGTATGCCGGGCAATGATATTGCGAGGAACAGCAATCGCCAATCCGGAACAATGGTAAGTTATGGTGCCATTAGTATTGATGTATTTGACGAGGAGCAATCGTACAACCTCAACGAATCAGATAAAATCACGGCAGAAATGGTCATGCCTATTCCAACCTGGAGATTAGAGTTGCAACAAGAATTTCCACGCACCGTGCCGCTGCTCTATTTCGATGAAGAAACCGGCATCTGGAACGAGGAAGGAACGGCTGTTCTTGACGATTCACTAATGGTATACAGGGCAGAATTAGCACATTTTAGTTCTATTAATATGGATATTATTAAGTCTGACCCTTCGACTTCTGCCTTGTTTACCTATGGACAAACCTGCCCAACGGTTACAAATGAAGAAATAGAAACACCCATACAGATCGAATTAGTAACGCGCGTTGGCACCGATGCACCTATTTTCCGCTATCGCAACCTGACTTCGACCTATGATTGTGCTGCCCCAATGTCGACTGACCCGTGCTTTATTTCCACTTTTGGGAGTACACACAAGTATGCTTTTTCACTCAATCGTCTACCTGTAGATGCCCCATCGGCGGTCACGCTTTTCGATGGCGACGTAGCCCGCGCTTTATTCGTTTTTAATACCCCCGCTACTGGCAATCAACTAATCACAGATGGTGGTGGCGCAACACCTAATTGTGCCGAAATGATTGCGCATATCGATGGGTCAAGTCCTTATTTGGGTGCCACCGGACCAAATGGTGACATTATATTCCCAACAACTGCAATTGACCCTATCGCAGCTATTTGTTGGGATGGTAGTAACTACATGTTGAGTGTGGCTTCCACAGACCCTGCATTCGATCCAGTGACTAATGGATGGTCCATCGTATTTAATGGTACCTTGAATGGATTTGAGTCAGCCAACTATGTGGATAGCCCTACGAATTGCAGCAGCTCTACTTTCTTCTTGTCCGACGCTGATAAGTTCGAACCATTCGACAACTTTTCTACGACGGACCCTACTTCTACTCCTCCTGGGGCAGTAGCCACGTGGAACGTACAAGTTTATAAGGTACTTACTACGGTTGACAATCCATCTGGCATTGACATGTCGGCATTCTGCTACTATGCAGACTGCGACCATGATAGCAACGCCGGCACACCTGATGTACCCTGTTACGTACACCCTGATATTGATGCTGACAATACCCTGGATATCCGATTATTTGAACTGACGCTGAATAGTGACCCTACCCCTGTTACTGTGAACGTAGCGGAGTGTGGTTTTACTACACCTTAATAATTAATGTTTTTTCTACTTTTCCAAAGTTCAAACTTTGGAAAAGTAGAAATTCAACCCTCTCCCAAAAAATGCAGTCCATCATACCGTCTGACCTAAGATTTAAGTACTTCGTCAAAAAAAAGTAACTCAGAGACCCTCATTGCGTTAGTCCTGCCAACTACTCAATTTATGAACAAAGGTCAACTCAACGCTCGAATCATTCTGTTCTCTCTATGGTTATTGATGTTTGCGGCTAGTAGCCAATTCTTCATCATGTCTCCTATCCTATCTCAGATAGGTGAGCAACTGGACATTACAGAATCCCTGAGAGGTACATTGATCACCGCTTATGCCATTACACTGGGGATAGTAGCGCTCATCACTGGTCCCATTTCAGACCGAGTGGGACGAAGAAAGATTCTATTGATTGGTGCAGGGGCTATGGCCATTTCCTTATTGATGCATCAGTTTGCTTTTGATTACTGGTCTATGCTTGGGTTTAGGGTCTTAGCAGGTTTTGCCGGAGGCATCCTTACAGGGTCATGCGTGGCATACATTGGTGATTACTTTCCATGTGAAAAAAGAGGTTGGGCCAATGGTGTAGTTGCCACAGGTAGTGCCGCTGGACAAATCTTAGGTATTCCTGCCGGAACCATTTTAGCCGGTGAAATTGGCTTCTTTGCCCCCTTTCAATTTTTTGGATTTGTCATGGTCTTCGCCTTTGTCTTGATATTAATTAAAGTACCTCAACCCCAAGTGGAGAGTTCTACTTGTCCTTTGAATCTAAATCACTCGATTAAAAAATATTGGGAGATTTTACACGTACCTTCAGTAAAAACCATTGCCATGGGCTATCTGTTGATGTTTTTGAGTATCTCCTCTTTTATAGTGTACTTCCCTACCTGGCTGGAAAATTCCTTTCGCGCAAATAGTTACGACATTGCCACTTTGTTCTTAATTGGCGGGCTGGCCACAGTTTTTACGGGGCCTATATCAGGAATGATCTCTGACAAAACCGGCAGAAAGCAGATAATTATATTCTCCAATCTATTGCTCGTCATCATCATGCCACTGTGCGTGTTCTTTCTCAACATGAACTATGAGATGTACTTCGTCGTTTTCTTTATCATCATGCTTCTTATTGTAGCACGTATGGTACCCTTTCAAGCCCTGGCTTCAGAGGTTATCCAAGACAATCAACGAGGACGCATGATGAGCATGACCATTTCGATCGGTCAGCTGGGGATGGCCTTAGGTTCCGCTGTTGCAGGCTTCATCTATACTGACATTGGTTTTATCGGTAACGCCACACTGGCTGCTTTGGCCTCCTTCTTAATGGCTTTTTTGATTCAGAAGTACATTCCAGAGGAAGGACTCGCCATACAGAAGTCCAACGGCTTGTAGCATCAACTTGCCTCTTTAAGCCTGAAATACAGGTTTTTCAATACGAAACCTTCCAGTCCGTATCCTCTGACATCCAAATACTCAACTATCTGATGGCTCGCTGTTTTATAAATGTTAAAAGTCTCATCTTCAATCACAATCACCTTAGGTTTAAAAAGATCAAAATCTAAAGACTGCAACACTTGAAAATCGTGCTCCTCAGCATCAATAGAAAGAATGTCAATGCACTGCGGAGCAGAAACTTCATTCAATATGTTAGTTAGAGTTTTGGAGTGATGAACTTCAGTTTGATAGCCCAATACTTGAATTTCTTTTTCAGATAAATTTTTCTTTTCTGTTGTGGACAACCCATCGTTTGACACCTTATAAAACTCTCTTTCCCTCTCCTCATTGGATACCAAAGCACAAATTGCCCTATCCTTAGGCCTATACTTTTTATGCTTCTTTATAAGGTCTATATTGGCATCAATGCATACCCCTCTCCAACCTTTTCGATATAGCCCATAGGTATTTGATAAATGAACAGGGTGATTGCACCCAACGTCCACGTAATAACCCGGTTGATCGATGATAGGTTTATAAATACCTTCTAAGATTCTATCTTCTCCACTAAACCCAAAGCTATATTTCAAACTTCGGCCTAGAAGCAACCTCACTCCTGATGACAGGAAAATTATAACGAGCCTGTAAAGACTAAATATTGGGAATCTCCACGAAAAAAACTGCCTAAAGCTGACTCGACACTCCTGTATAAAAACACCAAAAAGGGTAAATTTTGCTCTTGAAAAACCGTTCCCATATAGTTGATTATAGAATATCCTCCTGAGCAAGCCTCTCATTCTAGCTATAGTTTAATGCAAACGTTTTGAGGCTCCGTGAAAAATCGCAGCGCTTCGAAGCCACCTTCTCTACCTACACCAGATTGTTTCATACCGCCGAAGGGTGTACGCAAGTCTCTTAGCAACCAACAATTGACCCAAATGATCCCGCTTTTGATTTGATGCGAAATTCGATGTGCACGCTTGAGATTCTGAGTCCAAACTGTGGCTGCGAGACCATAAGGTGTTGAATTGGCCATCATCAAGACCTCTTCTTCCGTATCAAACGGCATGATGGTAACTACCGGCCCGAAGATTTCCTCCTGATTCGTTCGGCAATCATGACTGAGCCCTTCTATCACTGTAGGCGCGATAAAATAACCCTCAGCACAGCCGCCATCTACAATGACTCGTTCGCCTCCTGCCAACACCATTCCTCCTTCCTCTTGAGCGAGCTTTATGTACCCCAACACCTTATTCATATGAGCTTCTGATACCACGGCGCCCATTCGAGTTTGTTCGTTTAAAGGGTCTCCTACTTTCATCTTTTGTACCTTTTCTACAAAGGCTTTTTTAAACTTTTCGTAGATAGGCCTTTCAACAAAAATCCGAGAACCACAGAGACAAATTTGACCTTGATTAGCAAATGATGACCTAATGGTTGTTTTCAACATTTCATCAAAATCGCAATCAGCAAAAATGATATTAGGATTTTTACCTCCTAATTCAAGAGATAATTTCTTAAACATCGGTGCAGCCGTGGCTGCCAACTTCTTTCCAGTTTCTGTTCCTCCAGTAAATGAAATCAAGGGCACATCCTTGTGCTCAACAATAGCCTGACCGGCTTTGTGACCATAGCCATGCACTATATTCAAAACACCTTTAGGCAAACCTGCTTCAATACAAAGCTTGGACAATAAATAGGCTGTCATGGGGGTTACTTCAGTGGGTTTTGCCACCACAGTATTTCCAGCAGCAAGAGCCGGAGCAATTTTCCAACTGAACAAGTATAAAGGCAGATTCCAAGGAGAAATACAACCCGCCACACCTACAGCAGATCGTTTGGTATAGTTGATGGCGGTACCTTCCATATAATGTGACTCCGCAGCGAAATGCTGAATACCACTAGCATAGAACCTGAAATTTGATGAAGCTCGAGGGATATCCACGCTTTTGGCTAAACTCAGAGGCTTACCATTATCAATAGATTCTGCCTTAGCCAAGTCATCAAGGTTTTCATCAATTAGGTCAGCAATCTTGTTCAGGATATTTGCGCGAGTTTCTATCCCACAAGTCGACCACCAAGGAAAGGCTTCCTTTGCTGCTTCTACGGCTAGCTTCACGTCTGCCGCATTACTATCCGGGATTTGAGAATATACCTGACCTTTAGAAGGGTTGATATTGTCAATATATGCTTTGGAAACGGGTGCTACGAGCTCACCATTGATGTAGTTCTCAATTTTTTGCATAAGTTTATTTGGGTTAGTCCTACGGTTTAGATACATCCAGTTCGACCACCATCTACAGGAATGCTCACTCCATTGATGTATCCTGCGGAAGGAGAAGCCAAAAAGGCTGCAGCGGCGGCCGTTTCTTCAGCCTGGCCAAATCTACGTGCTGGTGTTTCCATTTTCATGGCAGCTATTATTTCCTCTTCTGTTTTTCCAGTCTTTTTCGCTTTAGCCTGAACTATGCCCTCGAGTCGAACCGTGTCAGTAAAACCAGGCAACACATTATTGACTGTGATACCAAACTGTCCAAGCTCTAGCGAAAGCGTTTTAGCCCAACTGGCTACGGCACCTCGCACGGTATTAGATACACCCAATCCTGGAATAGGAACATACACGGAAGTAGAAATAATATTAATAATTCGACCGAAACCTTTTTCTTTCATTCCTGGAACCAGAGCTTGAGCAAGCAAATGATTACATTCCAAATGGGCAGTCATGGTCTCCATAAATTTAGTATAGGGTTCATCTATGATCTGTCCACCAGCAGGTCCTCCAGTATTATTCACTAAAATTTCTGGGGTAGGATTCTCTTTTAAATATTCCGTGATCTTACTCTTAAGTCCTATAGGGTCACTAAAATCTGCCTGAATAAATTGATGTGCCTGCTTGTGCGCCACCGACAGACCGTCTTTCACCTCTCTCAATTTGGATATGTTACGAGCCACAAGGGTCACACTCGCGCCCATTTGTGCCAGTTCTTCTGCTATTGCCTTTCCTATTCCCTGCGTACTACCACAAACTATGGCAGACTTTCCTTCTAAATTTAAGTTCATTTTATGGTGTCATTTAAAAAGAGTAAATATAGTTATAATGGTTTTTGACTTGAGAATAAAATATATTTTTGTCCCAAGTAAAGAATGAAAGCTCCTATCAAAATATCTATCGTTCACGCTATCGTAGGACTACTCACTTTTGTCATATTCCTACAAACTGGCTGGTACATGAAAACCAATGATATCGGCAACCTTTCAGATACAGAGCGTATGATTTATAGAGCAGGTCACATTTACTTTTTGTTTAGCGGGCTACTCAACCTTTCTATAGGCGTCCAACTCCAGTTTTCAACCGCAGCATGGAAAAAGAAAGTGCAATATGTTGGTTCTATTCTACTGCTCGTC
This sequence comes from Reichenbachiella sp., assembly GCF_965233835.1. Lineage (GTDB taxonomy): Bacteria > Bacteroidota > Bacteroidia > Cytophagales > Cyclobacteriaceae > Reichenbachiella. The sequence continues at coordinate 1,989,253 of NZ_OZ247585.1, read as the reverse complement.
TCACCCGTAATTTTCCTCTATGGATTTTATCAAGAGGCTAACCTTGGGCATATCGAAAGAGCAATGACAAGAATCGGCATTTTCCTTTCATTGGCGGGTACCGGACTTCATACCTTTATTTTCTTGATAGGTTTGATCAAAAAAAGCCAGAATTAAAACCGATCACACCTTCAAACTACCAATCATTACAACTTTTGAATTTTTAAAGCTTAGTGTTTTACTTTTGCAAAATGAGTAAGCAGCACTTTCTTTTATTAATAATTGTTTTCTGGAGTTCTCTATCTCAGGCTCAAGAGAAATATGAGAACGACGTAATTAGCGAAGACGCGATCATCAAAGCCTTGTACGAAACCATTTCAGGGCCAAAAGGCGAAAGAAGAGATTGGGATCGATTGAGATTTCTAATGACGCCGGATGCCCGTCTCATTCCTACTCGTCCTGCTTCAGAAACCAAGCGTGTGCCTTGCTATTTGACTCTGGAACAATTTATTGAGCAAGGTGATCAATGGCTGATTGATAATGGATTCTTCGAAAACGAAGTAGCTCGAACTTCGGAGACCTATGGCCTCATCACTCATGCATGGAGCACCTATGAATCGAGATGGGCACCAGAAGAAAAACCTTTTGCACGAGGTATTAATAGCATACAGCTGATGAATGACGGAGAACGCTGGTGGATTGTAAATATGTATTGGGCGGCAGAAACAGAGAACAATCCTCTTCCTAAGAAGTATTTAAAGTAGATTAATCCATCACTAAGTGGCTGTTAGCAAACACCTCAGAAGGTGGAAAACCAAAAGATTCCTTAAAAGTTTTGCTATAGTGTGAGCTATCAGAAAACCCTGATTGATGCGCAAGCTCCGTCAAGGTCTTGGTGGATTTAATACCATCAAATGAGGCCAATAGTCTTTTCCACAATTGCATCCTTCGGTAGGAAATACCAGTTTCTTCTTTGAATAAATGCTGAAACCTACTTTCTGATAAACACATCTCTTCTGCGATTTCTTTAAGCGAAACCACTTCTCTGGTATGCCTATCCAGGTATTGTAAAGAGGCTAATACCCTTTTATCAATCTGATGTTTAGCGGCTAGGCAACGACTGTTGAATTCGGCCATAGAGTTGATACAGGCGCTTAAGAACGTTTTTTCATTAATTTCTTTTTTGGATAAATCTTGAACAAACATCCGTAGATATCCTACCCACTCTTCATCAAACTCTTCTACAGGGTTAGATGTCATATGTTTCGCCAGAAAGTGGCCGAGGGTACTTGCCGGATTGAGTAATATGACTAAAACCGTCTGACCTTTGCTATCCAATCGATGTGAAACCTCAGGATGCACAATGAGTGATTTTGACAATACGATCCCATCTTCAGTTTCGAGTTCAAACGCTTGGTCAATACCGATAGTAAGCTGAAGAGCATAGTGTTGATGAAAGGTATTTTCTTCAACTTTTCCTAAAAAAATGCCCGTATCACCGGCTTTGTACAAAAGGTTTTCTTCCTCAATCAGTTCCAAATCAATTCAGTTTAAATAGAGTCCATTTTACAGCAACAAAAGTATCTTGTGCAATTCACTGAAATGGCACTTCGAATTAGAGATAAAAAAATTCGACAGCCTCGAATTTATCCACTTTTTTGAATTCTTCAACAAACATTACCCAAACTTGAAATTTTAATCTCTCCCCGTTTTCACCTTTTGGCAACTCGCGGTAGGTATACTCATGGGTAAAATTCAATTTTGCAGGAATTCGCTGACTCGCATTGTTTCGAGTATCAATGTAGAGTAGTACCTTCTCAATTTTCATGTGCTCGAAGGACAACTTCGTTAAAGCATAACTAACTTCTGTGGCATACCCCTTGCCTGACTTGAGGTGATCTATCCAATATCCGATTTCGGTGGTTCCTTTTCCTCTTCTACCAAAAAGATTGCTACTTCCTACAAAATCACCAGTAGTTTTTTCAAAAACACCATAGCTGTACTCACGATTGCAATAAAAGTCTCCCATCCAGCTACGAATTCGCTCCCGTTTATCTTCTACCGGCTCGGGTTCGTTTTTTGCCCATGGAATCCAAGGCATCATGATTTCTAGGTTATCATCCAACCTTGATTTTAACAACTCAGCATCTTGTGGTTGAAAGATGCGAAGGATCAAATTTGGTGTTTCAATTTGGGTTACATTGTTTTTCATTACTCAATTATTAAGAAAGCAAAGCAATCAAATAATTCCAATCATTGCCATGTCTTCAATAGAATGTTTCAATGCAAGTTACCTTCTCTTCACATTCAATTCATTATTTGGTAATACATATCCTTTTACCCCCATGCCTTTTTCATCGTTCTTTGAACTGAAATTAATTGTAAATCAGCTATGGAAAGGAAAAAGAAAAGTCCTCATGTGACGACTTTGCTCTTTAAAAAAAAGATATCAAAAGATTCAAAACTTAGAATTTACCCATCAAAAATCACTCCCTATGTACTAATAGATCCAACACAGCAGGTTTGCCTAATTAAAGGCAAATCGAGTCCCGAAGACACGGTGAAATTCTACAATCTGATCTTTCATGGTCTGAAAAATTATTTACTCACCGGTAAAAACAGGCTAGCCGTTCATTTCAGTCTCACGTATTTTAATAGCAGCACCGCCAAGTGCTTGTTTGACCTGATGAAGATTCTCAGGCAGCTACAATCCTATGGGCTGACAGTGACTATATCCTGGTATCATGACGCAGACGATGACGATATGCTAGAGGCTGGGCAAGACTATCAATCCATCTGTCGAATTCCTTTCAATTTTGTGACATTAGGAATGGTAAACGATTATCAATCGACCCAAAAATAACATTCATCTAAGATCATAAGATTTATATCTAAAACAATCCAGAGGATCGAAAACAATGTATAAATTGCCAGCAAAACATAAACATATTCTCATGAGCAAATTAAAATTCGTCATCAGTTCGCTGATGATTTTCAGCCTTCTCGTCGGCTGTACAGAAGACGAAAAAGTGGATATAACAGGTATTAGCTTTGATGGTGACACAATTACTGTTACTGAAGGTCTTTCCTACGATGCTTCAGATGCAGTGGTAGTTACAGGTGGCGATGCTGATCAAGCAAATATTACATTTACATCGGGTGATGCTAATATTGTGAGCGTGGATGGCACAACGCTAACCGCTGAAGCAGTGGGATCAACTACACTGACTGCTACTGAAACCAACTCAGATTTGACAGCCACAGTAAATGTGAATGTCATTGCCAAATTGGTGGCTGTAACTGGTGTTTCTCTTGACAAAGAAGCTGAGGATCTTAAGGTTGGAGAAACGCTACAACTTGTAGCGACAATTGCTCCCGCTGATGCGACAGAGCAAGGAGTTACTTGGTCCGTTGCCTTTCCATCAGGTTCTAAAACAAAAGAGGATGAGCCTACTGACATAGCTACAGTAAGCGATGCAGGGTTGGTAACTGCAATAGCTGCAGGCGAAGTAGTGGTAACTGCTAAATCAAAAGATGGTGATTTTACTGCTAGCGCAACCATTTCCATCACTAACGTGGCTGTAGAAATTGTAACCATCGATCAAGAAACCATAGATGTGGTAGGTAATGCAGAAGTTCAACTTACTGCTACTATTTTACCAGAAAATGCTACTAATAAAAAAATCACCTGGTCATTGGAACTCAACGAAGTTGCTGCAAGAACGGGCGCAGCTGTTGATGCTAGTTACTATGCTGAGATAGATGCCGAAACCGGACTTTTGAAAGGGAAAAAAGACTGTGATGGTTGTGGATTGACAGTGGTAGTTACCAGTGAAGACGGAGCAAAATCTGGTGATCGCACGGCAAAAGTGACTTATGTAGCAGTAACGGGAATAACTCTGGATCCTACATCATTGGATATGAATGCTGGTGACACACAACAAATGACAGCGACGATTACACCTGACAATGCTACTAACCAGACTATCACCTGGGTGATAGAAGAAGACGACAGTGCGCCATGTCGAGTTTCGGCTTTAGAGATTCCCGATGTTACGGATTTTGCTACAGTTGATGAAGACGGGCTGGTAACTGCAATAAAAAAAGTTGAGTACTATTGTGCAATACAGTTAACTGCCTCTGTAGATGACGGCATTTCTGAAAGCGCCGCTCTTAGTATTAGTGACATTTTAGCTACGAGTGTGACCATCGATCAAGGAGATGCCGCTATCGAATTAGAAAGAGGAGAGACTATAACTCTTTCAGCCACAGTTCTTCCTGAGAACACAACGAATGCAGAAATATACTGGTCAACAAGTCATCCTGAAGCGCGCACAGCCGCCGCCGCAGTAGCTTGTGACCCGACGACAGTAGACTCTGACACAGGAGTTGTAACAGCAAGTTCAGACTGCAACGGAGAGAAGACTATTTATGCATATAATGCTGATTCGGGAGAGATAGATAGCATAGTAATAAACGTTGTTTGCAACTTATGTGACTAAGAATTCAATTAAAAAAAACAAAAAAGACCAGACTAACATCTGGTCTTTTTTGTTTAAGACAATAATTGAGCTTGATAGTGCCTTTCTAGCTCATCGATCAATTTCTGCATCTGCGATTCCATCTTTTCTGAGTTGAGAATTCGTGCAGAATCGGTAAACATGAGCAGCCAACGAGCAAAGTACTCGCACTCTCCTACCATAAACGTCATTTCTGTCCCATGCTCAGTTTTCTTTTCGTCTATGAACCCATAGAAGTACCGCTGATCGCCAATGATCCTGGCAATTTTCTTATCAAACAGCACTTTCACCTCACTCACATCTTGTGGCATTTGCCTCACAAATATGTGATCTTTAAAATCGTCTCTTAAGGAAGGGTCGAAATGCTGATCCAACACATTCAGTTTACTAATACGGTCAGTTCTAAAGTCACGCACTCCATTACGCATTCTGCAGTAGGCAATCAAGTGCCAGTGATTCGCGTAATGACAAATACCTAATGGTTCCACCTCTCTTGAAGAATATGAGTCGCTGTAGTTGGCATAGTACTCAAAAGACAAAACCTGATGATTAATCAAGGCATTCTTTATATCATTCAAAAAAAGATCTGGGAAAGCCTGCTCTACCGGAATGGTAGGAGAAACTATCTCAATATATTTTTCCAATTCCTGCACATAGTCCTTTTGGGTATTCTTGAGTACCGCTCTTACTTTGGTAAGCGCCTGCTGAAACTGATCTACCAAAGATTTGTCTCCTTGCCTTTCCAATAATTTGCCGGCCAATAATATGGCTCCAGCCTCCTCCTTCGTAAACATCACTGGTGGGATATAATAACCCTCGACAATAAAGTACCCTCGATCTTTTTCAAATCCTATAGGCACTCCTGCTTCTCCAAGCGCTTTAATATCACGAAAGACAGTTCTCTCGCTGATATCAAAATGATCAGAAATATCATCTATGGTTACATGTCTTTTGCTCTGCAACTTGAGCATAATGGCGGTGAGTCGATCGATTCTATTCATAGCTTAGTTGGTTATCCTTCCTTGTTTCTTGATAAGCGACCTTGCCTCTTTCCATTTGGGTGGATCATTGGTTTCAAAGCCGTATGCTTTTACTTCAGACGCATAGTCACTCCATTGTTTCATGGCCACTTTATGTTCTCCATTGATCATAAATTGTTGCATGGCCTCCTTGCTATTCCAATGCGTCATAGTGTAAAAATATTTAAACCACCGGTTGGACAACCGTACCTTCAATATGCCAGAAGATTGATTGGCTTGACGAGCCACTTTGTTGGATTGACCAGCAAATTTTGGCAGCAGCCAAATGGATTTAAGTTTGAGACGGGTTATGGAGACGTACATGCTATAAATGTACCCATTTCGTCTTTTTTAGTTTCAAAAAAAACAAAAAAGAGGCCAACAAAACACATGTTCTATCGGCCTCTTGTTAATCTTTGTAGTCTCCCTATTTCACAAGAATAATAGACTCTTCGACTTCATTTCCTTCTTTATCCAAAAGAACCACTTTATCAAAACCAGTATTCTGAAACTGTTCCAGTTGCGTTTTTGCATCTCCTGATACCAGATAAACCATTTGATCGGGTGTGATATACTTTTGGGCCAAAGCCTTATGCTCTTCTAAAGTCATATTTCTAACCACGTTTTCTTCTTCCTTGATGTAGTTAGGACCAAAACCGTATTTACTTCTGGTTTCTATCATTCCTCTCAAAGCACCTAAGGTTTCAAATCTTCTAGCATTAGATTTGATCAAGGCATTTTTGGTAAACTCAAGATCTTCCTCGCTAATCCCTTCTCGGTACTTTTCCATTTCTTCTTTGAAGATCTTCACAGACTCAAAAGTAGTATTGGTTCTCACACTTGAACTCGCCGTAAACTCACCGGAGTCGACATCACCAGCAAATCCGGTTCTGGCTCCATAGGTATAACCTTTTTCTTCTCTTAGAATCAAATTGACGTTACCACTAAAAGACCCTCCCAATTTGTAATTCATTACCGTGGCTGCGTAAAAATCAGGATCTGTTCTTGGCATAGACAAGTACCCAATATTGATCACAGATTGTTTTGCATCAGGAAAATCAACAAAATACAAGGAAGGCTTATCAGGGCCGGAAGGAGCTTCGTACGAAGGTATTTGCACTTCCTTCGCTTTCCATTTTGACTCCAGTCCACCAAGCACCTTGACTACTTCCGCTTGAGAAATATCGCCCACTACATGGAACGTAGAAATTGAAGGTGAGAAATTATTCTGATAAAAAGCCTTGAGGTCTTCTAAGTTGATATTTTCCACATCTTCAGCAGTTCCCATGGTGGAGTAGCCGCGAATGTTATCTGTTCCGTATAACAATCTTTTGTAAACTTTGCCGGCTACCGCGCCAGGGTCACCATTTCTTCTTTTTACGATATTTATGGTTCTTGTTTTGATCAAATCAAACTCCTCCTCATCCCAACGCGGCTCTAAAACAATTTCCTCTAGCAATGACATCGCTGCAGGGAAATTCCTAGCCAAAGAGTTGACCGTGAAAGTAATCGCATCTTCCGAAGTGAACATGCTAATATCTGCTCCTAGCAGAGCAATAGCCTCTTCCAATTCTTGAGGAGTTTTATTGGCCGTTCCCTCGTTCATGATATCAGTCATCAAGTTGGCTACTCCAATCTTGTTCAAATCATCCATAAGATGTCCTCCCTTAATCACTAAGCTAGCTTGAACCAATGGAAGTTCTCTTTGCTCAATACCGTAAACGGCTAAGCCATTTTGCAATGTGGTATTCCACTGAACTGGTATAGTAAGCTCAGGCATTGGCCCAATCTCTGGAGCGACGGTTCTATCAAATGTGGTTTCTGATTTTACTATTTCATCTGCAGTCTCTTCTGTATTCGAATTGTCTGCAACCATTTCCTGAATAACCTCCTCTACTACGGTCGCCTTTTCACAATTGGAGGCACTCAAATTCATCATTCCTTTAGGGACGAAGCTTGTAAGAATAAAGGGTTTGTCCTTAATGTAAGCATTATACACCCTTAAGACATCCTCCTTAGAAACCGCTTGAATATTGGCAACATCCTTTTCAATGAAATCAGGGCTACCAGCAAAGGTGTTGTAGTAGGCAATTTGGAATGTTTTGTTGAACACACTACTGATGCCGTTATAAAAATCTGTTTCTATTTTTGCCTTTACCTGAGCAATATCATTGTCTGTTACTCCATCCGCTTCAAAACGTGCGAAAGCCTCATATATACCTGACTCAATAGAGTCCAAAGGAACTCCTTGGTTTGCATTTATTGATATTCTTAGGGAGCCCGCCAGTTCTTGAGATCTATTCCAGGCAGCTACATTAGATGTTAGATTTTTTTCTTTCACCAGTACCTTATAAAGCGGTGCTTTTTTACCATCTGATAAAATTTCAGCCAGAAAATCCAGTGCATAGGCGTCTTCGTTATACTCCTCGATCGTAGGCCATACCATATTCAGCTGGGGAGCTGTCGCAAAGTTATCCTCATGATAAAATCTTTTGGACTTATCCAGTTTTACTGGTTGAGGTTTCATTTCTGATACCTCTCCCCTTTTTCCAATCGGGCCAAAGTACTTTTCTACCAATGGTTTGATTTCAGCATTTTCGAAATCCCCAGCTATGACCAAAGTAGCATTGTTCGGACCATAAAATTGGTTGTAAAACTCCTTGACATCCGCTACGGTCGCATTCTGCAAATCCACCAATTCTCCGATCACCTGCCAATTGTATGGATGGCCTTCTGGATACATGTTTTTGTCAATCACGTAGTTCGTATGGCCATAGGGTCTGTTGTCCACACGCTGTCTTTTTTCATTTTGAACTACCTCCTGCTGATTAGCAAATGCACTTTCGGTAACGGTATTCAACAAAAAACCGAGTCTGTCAGACTCTAACCATAACATGGTCTCCAATGCATTTTTTGGTACAATTTCAAAATACATGGTACCGTCCTTCCAGGTAAAACCATTGAGCGTTCCTCCTACATTCTGTACAATTTTGAAAAATTGATCTTGAGGCACATTTTCAGATTCCTGAAAAAGCATATGTTCGAAAAGGTGAGCAAAACCAGTACGTCCTGGCTTTTCACGGTTGGAACCTACATGGTACAATATCCCTACAGAGACTACTGGGTCTGATTTATCCTGATGTAGGATAACATCCAAACCATTAGCCAATTGGTATTTTTCGGACTCAATAGAGAATCCTGAATCTGCCGCTTCCTTAGTTGATTCACAGGACGTGAATAATACAACAAGTGTAAGAAGAAAGCTAAAAAGTCTAGTTAGCATAAAATTCATTATTTAGGATTAAAATGATTCAATCTCTAAACTAAGAAAAATATCTAACTCAGTGTGTAAGTTTTGTTTATTTGCGGATAGAAAAGGATCTTCCGACAGACGGAACCTCAAAAGTTTCAATATACCCTCGGTCCTGGCAAGTCACGTAGCAAGTTTTACCTTCGGGCCCTCCGAAAGTAATATTGGTGGGCTTCTGGCCTTTGAGTTTAACTTCATTTAGCAATTCTCCGACAGGAGAAACCATGGCAACTGTTCCCTTGCCATATCGCGCAATGTAAAGGTTACCCTCCTCATCACAACGCATACCATCCAATCCATGATCAGGAAACTCTATAAGTAGACGCTTGTTGGAAACTTTGCCTTCTGGGGATAAATCGTATGCCCAAACCTTCCGTTGTACACTTTCATTCACGTAGAGCAAGCTATCTCCTGGTGCTACCTCTACACCATTAGTTGTGCCCATATTTGATTCTAACAAAACAAAATCTCCTCCCTTATCTACTTTCCAAAGGTTGCCTGTACTTTCTGCCCAGTTAGGGTCGCTGGCATATAACGTACCGTTACTAGAAATAGCAACATCATTGGGCTGATTCATGGTGCTGTCATGTGCATAAACCACAACATCTTTATGGACCGGGTCTATGGTGAGTATGTTGTGATTGACATAGTCCGCTAAGAACATGATTCCATTCCGATCAAATCGAATACCATTGGCCACACTACCATTCGGTAAGCTATCTATATAGATTTCAAATTTCCCCTTTATATCTAATTTACCGATGGTGCCGTTTCTTTCAGGATTTACAAAAAAGAGATTGCCTTCAGCATCCACCGCAGGGCCTTCAAGTCCTTGGGTAAACTCCCCAACAAAAGCAAAGTCAACAGCCGTGTAAAGGACTGGTTTTTGGGCACAGCTTAGCATCAGCAATACAAGAGTGGTATATGAAAATGTAATTCGCATAAAATTGAATATTTTCATAAAAGTAAAGGATCAAAGAATAGATGAGATTCCTTTTTCGCTGGATGGTGGAATTACTCTCCTATATGAGCCCGCGCAACGTTTTGAATTTAGGGAAAGGTCAAGTTCTCAAACAGTCTTCATCAATATTCAAGGATTCAAATGGTAGAATTAAGCTAGTTGGAACTGAACGGCAAAGTCTTGACTAACAAAAAATTAATTTGGACTAAAATAAACCTCTGAATGTGTTGAACTGGAATCAAAAGTTTCTACGCTGTCCTCCTCATTTTGCGCATCAATCATATCATTTTGTATTTCTGCAAGAGAAAATTTACCTAGCCCTTCATTCAACCTCTTAGCAATATTAGAGAGCTCTGCTGTTCTATTGTTGTAATTTTCCATTCCGGCAGAAAGCTCTGATGCGCTAGCCGCTACTTCTTCTGTACCGGAGGCTGTCTGCTCAGCTATTACCACAATTCCTTCGGTAATACTTACAACATTGTTTATATCCGTTATCTGAATTTTAGCGGCATTTAAAATTTCCTCCGAAAATTCTAGTGTATTATGAGATGCTTCTGTAATCTTTCTAAACGATTCCAAAACTTGATTAGAAGTGGTATTACCTTCCACCACACTTTTATGCATAGTTTCAATCACTTTTGCCGCTTCTTTTGTATCGCTCTGCACGCCTGTAACAAGCAGTTCTATTTCTTTTGCGGATGATCTTGAACTCTCGGCCAATTTTCTAATTTCTTCGGCCACAACCGCAAAGCCCCTTCCCGCATCACCTGCTTGAGCAGCTTCTATTGCAGCGTTTAATGCCAGTAAATTGGTCTGCGCTGCAATATCACTAATTACAGCCAACATAGTAGTGATCTGATTTGACCTTTCCGTAAGTACATTGATTGAAGCGTTGGTTTTGTCCGAGAAAGTAGCTATTTCGTTCATATTAACTACCACTTTCTCAACCATTTTCATTCCCTGCTCGCTATTGTCTACTCCAGTTTTAGCAGCTTTATTTATTCTATCTGCTCTTTGCCCCATTTCATTTGAAGAGGTCAGAATTCCTTCAATTAATTGAGATGACTCATCTACTTTTCCTACCTGATTTTGTGCTCCGCTACTCATTTGACCAATAGCAGTCGCGATTTCACTAGTGCTTGACGCCATTTCATCACTTGAAACCTGCATGAGCTTAGAAGACGAATTCATAGAATCGGCATCATTTGCTATCTGATTTAAAAAGCCATTTAGGTTACTTAGCGCCTGATTCAAATTATCTGACAACACTTTAAAATCACCATTTAAATTGTCCTTCATTTTCTTTGTCAGATCTCCATCGGCCATGGCATTCACAATTTCATTCACTGACAATACCGGCTCAGATATTGATATCAATAAGTTATTTATAGCTTCAGATAATTCTCTCCAAGCTCCGGATTTTTCAGTTAAATCAATCCGGCTTTTCAGCACGCCCTCCATCCCAGCTTTTTGAACCACATCTTGAGTCTCAGTGATAACTTTATTTAAATTATTTCTCATTGCAACCAGAGACTTTCCAAGAACATCTTTTTCACTAAGCACCTTATATTCTTGTTCGAGCTGACCATCACCGATATTTAGTGCAAAGGTTGATGTGACTTCAAGGTTGTTTCTTAGTAGAGTTAGAGATTTTACCATATCCCCAACTTCATCTGATGTAGTTTTAAATTCAAATTTTGGCAGCTCCCCCAGGCCCATTTTTTGAATGTTTTCATTTAGAAGCTTGATTGGTTTTGCGATTGAAGAGGTAACTACAAATGACGCTATAATGCCAAGTACAATAGACAATAGCGTCAACAATATAGTTATGTTTTCCACTCTATCTAGTGAAGCATTTTTTTCGATAATCAGTTCATCTGAAAATTGTTTCAACCCTGACGTAAATAATTCCAATCGTTCTGAAAGGTTGATTAACTGCGGCTCTAATTTTTCATCAAATAAGGGAATGGCTAAATAAAATATAATAGAATCATTGGTGTAGCTATCTAGGGTGCTCAAATGATTCATGATCTGCTTTTGATAGCCAATATTCTCTCTAAACATGCTTAGCATTAGATTAAGACTATCCAACCGATTATCTCTGGTCCAATTGGTCTGAAGCAGATTTATTTCTTCGACCAAAGTTGGAAATTTCTCATTTTGCAGATCAATCAAAGCAGTCTTCTCTTCTTCACTAGGATTATATATCCAGTTATTGGAGTATTTTTTTGCATTATCCACCAAATCTTGCATTTGGTCCATTTTGATAAGTAGAGCACTAAATACTTCTGATATTTTTTCTTCAGTATTTCGACTCTCTCTTAGCTTCAGAACACTGTAAAAACTACAGGCTGTTGTGATACTAATTATTACTACATACCCTACAGTAACTTTTTTCCCAATGTTGAATCGTTTAATTAAGCCCATATAAGATGTCTAGATTTGTTAGGTTAAGGAAGTAAATCTGAAAATGGCTGTGATTAACACAGCCACTTTATCCTCTAATTTGCCAGTGATAGGATTTTGCTATTAGGCCCTATTAACTTTTGGTCTTCAGCGCTTAAGACCCCAATTGCCCCTGGAATTTCATTCACATACTTGATCAAATCAGCACTGCTTTTGTGTTCAACAGGTGAAACTCCGTTTCCAGAGAATACTCTCTTGGTCCAAAACTTTTGAAAATTTGCATTGGTAGTACCTATATATTTCCAAAATGCCTCATTCTTGATCTGAATGTAGCACGGTTTAATTTTAGTACTATTCTTCCATTGTGTTGTAAATCCATTGTAAACTCTTTTCAACGTGTTTTTATCAATAGACTCAAGCGGAACATCCGCATTTGCAACTATCACAAATTCCGATTGTGCTTTAGTTTCATAATTGCTCAATGCGATTAATATTAATAATCCAATGAGTACTAACCCATATTTAGATATTTTCTTTTTCATCTCTTTCATCATTTTCATATTAAAACCCTAGAACGATTGCAGCTTGAAACTCACTGTAATCCACTCCAGTAAACTCGGAATTTTGAACTCCCGATGAGATCGAATTATACTGCGTCTTTAGAAAGAAATTTTTATCTATTCGAGTATTCAATCCAATACTAAACATATTGGCCTGGTCTTCATCTACGTCCTTATTCGGATCCAGGTACTCATAGCGAACATAGGGTGTTAATCTTTCGATAAACGTATAATACACCATTGCCTCAATAGCATTCTTTTTCAAATCACCTCCAGCTGATGGAGCAACTTTACCAGATACAAATTCCAATTCCAAGCCTGCATTTCCAACTGTATACTCTGCATGGGTACTCACACTGAAGACCTTTGTTCTATTACCGGTATCATCACCAGCTCCGTCTAATTCTGACACTCGGTCAGAGTATGTCGAAACACCCAACTTCAGATTACTGATAGGGCTAACTAGAAGTCTAGAGGCTATTGCCTTTTCTTTATTGTCGTCTTCTTCGAATGGATTGGTGTTTTCCTGAGAACCGTTACTCAGTTGCACATGATATTCAAATTCGATGGAATTAATCATGAAATTTCCAAGTACTGATATTCCAGTAGCCCACCTCGGGTAGAACCGCTCATCGGCACCAAACTTATTTGGTTTATTTGTACTCAAAGGTTCTTTGACTGCCAGAAAAGCTGGTTTTGCTGTATGAATTTCGTTGTATATTCCAAATGGAACAAACATCTTTCCTACTCTAAATTTTAACCAGTCCTTAACTGTATATTCGGGAAATGCATATTCTACTGCGACATTTCCTCGTCCGTCCTCTGTTGCTGAACCATGCTCCCAAGTTAAATCAGTAGAAAACCTTAGTTTATTTGAAAGATCAATATTGATCACCAAGTCAATCAGATCGGCATCAAATGACCCATTTGGGTCACCTTCGCCTTCATCAGATATCATGTTTTCATATTCAAAACTGGAGTAGCCATTTATTCTGACTCTTTCGCTTAACTGTTGGGACATGGTTTTCAAACCAAATGAAAGCAACATGACCGTCAATAGTAATATTTTTGACTTCATCTAATTTAGGTTAAGAATTAATTGGAATTATTTTATAATAAATCTGGCGCTGGCCTGCTCACTTGTTTTAAGAATGTAAAGGCCTTTTTTTAATGTAGAAACGTCAATCTCTTTGCTCGCAAGACTGGTCAATACTTTTCGTCCATGGACATTAAAGATACTAGCATCACTAGCTTTATTTAGATATAACATACCATTCTCCACTGGATTTGGAAACACAAGTAGCTCATCTTTCAGTTGCTCCAATTCTTCTGCAATTACTTCTTCATTTACGTCAACCGTTCTTCCAGAAGAATTGCTCTGATTCGACTGTGTAGAGTTGACTTTGAAGATCGTAATCGTGCCGCTCACCTCATTTGCAGATATCAAAATAGGAGAGTTTATAGGACTGTGGCGTTTCTTTACAAAAAGCACATCTTCTGGGCCAAGGTCTTCAGCTGCTCTGGTATCAGCTGGAACATCAAAATTTCTGTTATTCGAGTAATCCACAAACTGAGGGTAAAAGGGATTAGAAATATCATAAATCATAATACCTCCAATTCTTTCTAAACCAATAAAAGCATAAGTCCTCCCCTTGAACCTCGCTATCTCAATAGCCTCCGGCTCAGGCCCTTTATCATCACTCCTATCTTTGAAAGACCCATTTTCATCGTTTGATGAGTTGAAATTATCAGGAAGCTCAAGTGCAGTAATTTGCTCAAATTCATCCCCGCTATCATAAATCAGTCTACCATTCGCTCTTCTTATTGAAAATGATCGTGCCCCATAAGTGTAGATCTCTTCAAATAACCCATCACCATCTGCATCGCCTGTAGCAATAGTAGTCTTCATACGACCAATGGCAGTATTTTCCTGAAGCTCAGCTGCATTTGGAAACACCGCCGGATCAAGTACTAAATCCTTAACTCTTACTTCTTCGCTATATCCTGCATAATCTCTACTATCTCCTTCGTTAGCCAAAACAATATACTCTCTCCCCCACTTTCTATAGTTTGCTATGGCATCTGGCATATACATCCCTTTAATTGGCCATGTGGCTATATCAATATCTGAAGTTTCATTACTGGCGTCTAGCCCATTGCCATATTGTGAATGATCTTTAAAACCTAACCCTACAAGTTTCTTTACTTCTCCCCTTCGAATATCAATGATTGCCAAAGCATTGTTTTCTTGAAGCGCCACCCATGCATATCGTGAATTTTTCGATACTGTGATATACTCCGGTTCCAAGTCTTGTGCAACAGTAGATGACCCGGGATTAGCAGATACTCTGATGCTTGGATCCAAAAACGCATGATTGAAACTAGTAAAACCTACTTGAATCACATCGCTTTGAGTTATGTTTTGCACCCCTCTCCGTAAATTGACAATTGTAACGCTACCTTCTGGGTCTATGGTAAAGTCATCATTTGGTTCTCCTTCATTGGCTGTAAGTACATATCTACCATTGGGGGAAAACACTATATTGTCCGGTAAAGCGCCCGCCTCGACTTCGTTCAGAAATTGGCCATTGGTATTAAAGAATACAACCTTACCATTAGCCTGTTTATCTACATTTTCTACAGCCGCGGCAACAATTCCATTATGAACTGCTACGCTATTGGCGCTTTTTCCATAGGCCGTGAGACTAATAGAAGCATGTAGGACGATTGCCTCGGGTGAAGAAATATCCAAAATATCTATGGCGCCAGTATAACCATTGGTAACAAATAATCTCTGAGTAGCTGGATCATGAGCGACAATTTCAGTAGCACTCTCATCAAAGACATCATTGTAATAGGTTGATATTTTTTCTAAGGAAATGCCACTCTGAGAATTAGATTGAAAAGGACATAAGATTACAACAAGGCACAAAATTGTGCTTAAGGTTAAGTTAGTTTTCATAGTGAAAAATTAAATAAGACCAAAAATCATGAAACCTTTTCATGACCTATTCAATTCATCTCATTTAAATGCTGCTGTATCAAATGTACTTTGTCAATGGAGTAGAAACAATAGGCTATTATACCTAATTAAAACACTGGTGATTTGACCTATTCCATATAACTGCACTACCTAATCCATCACTTTCACTTCATTATTCAAAGTTTCGATAGTATCCTTAGCATCTCCGAAGAGCATCTTGGTTTTATCGTTGAAGAACAATGGGTTTTCAATGCCCGAATACCCTTTACTCATTCCTCTCTTTAATACCACCACGTTTTTAGAATTAAGAATTTCCAACACGGGCATGCCATAAATTGGACTTCCTGGGTCATCCAGTGCTGAGGGATTCACCACGTCATTGGCGCCTACTACCAAACATACATCCGTATCGATCAGCATACTATTGGCAGCATCCAAATCAATAAGTTTATTGTACGGCACATCTGCCTCCGCAAGAAGCACATTCATGTGACCTGGCATACGACCCGCCACTGGGTGTATGGCATAATTAACATTCACTCCTCTAGAGGTTAAACTCTTATCTAATTCTTTACAGGCCTTTTGCGCCTGAGCCACCGCCATACCATAACCAGGAATGACCATTACGTTTTGCGCGTAACGCATCATAATAGCTGTGTCGTTAGCTGTTGTTTCTTTGATGTCGCCTTGATCAGTTGCAGTAGCCCCTGCAGAACCACCAAAGCCACCGACTACCACATTGATCAAAGATCGGTTCATAGCCTGGCACATTAAGACGGTGAGTATGGCCCCGGAGGAGCCAACCAATACACCACCTAGTAACATGACCATATTACCATAGACCAAACCTGCTAGAGCCGCAGCTATACCAGTCAGAGCATTGAGCAAAGAAATAACAACTGGCATATCAGCTCCACCGATTGGCCAGACAAAAGTCAAACCGTAAATAAGTGAAACGGCAAGAATAATTAAAGGCAAGTATTCATAAGCAGCAGGGTTAGCCACTTGAAATACAATAAGACCTAAGCATAGCACCAACCAGATCAGGTTGAAATAGGAAGAGATTGCACTTCTCCAATCCTTGACTTTACCAGCTAGTTTTCCATAAGCAATCAAACTACCGGTAAACGCTACACCACCAATAAATAATGCCATGTAAGTGGTAGCCATCAATCCATAAGAAGAAGAGACATCAAACTTATTAGCCTCAAGAATCGAAATACTAACTGCACACGCACCACCAAAGCCATTAAACACTGAAACCAATTCTGGAATACCGGTCATTTCTACTTTCTTGGAATACACCAAGCCGATGGCGGAACCTACAGCTATAGCTCCAAAAATATACAACAGGTTACCCTGATCATTTGTCATTGGACTGAATATGGCCACAAGAATAGCCGAGCCCATACCCAATGCAGCAATCACATTTCCGTTTCTCGCTGTAGATGGACTGCTCAATTTTCTTAAGCCTATGATCAACAATACAGTTGAGACGATATATAATAGTTCTATGTACTGCATCTTATTTCTTCTTAAACATTTCCAACATACGGTTGGTCACGGCATGACCGCCTACCACATTGATAGTACCCAACACTATTCCTAAAGCTCCCAACCCTAAGGTTATATAGTCAGTCGCTTCTGCCTGTCGAACCAAAATAATAGCCCCAATAATAACGATACCACTGATTGCATTCGACCCGGACATCAATGGAGTATGCAAGACGGTAGGCACCTTGGAGATGACTTCAAAGCCCAGATAAATAGTGATAATTAATAGGTTGATCATAAGCACATGATCCTTCAGATAATCTAATATCTCTAACATGTTTTCTGAATTTAATGGTAATAATTAGGCGGTAACGGCAGATTTCTCTTCTGTCTTCAACAATGACTGGCTAACAATCTCACTGTCATAGGGTAAATTTTCCTTGCCTTCTTTGAGAATGTATTTCAAGAAATTGTAAATATTGTTGCTGTACAACAAACTGGCTTGCTTGCCCATCTGATTATAGAGTTTCGCATCACCAATGATGGTAACGCCATCGATATCGATCGTTTGATCATCTTTAGACAACTCACAGTTGCCGCCACTCGCTGAGGCCATATCCACAATGACACTGCCCTGCTTCATAGCATTTACTGTCCTGTTTTCTATCAAAACAGGTGCTTTTCTTCCAGGGATATTGGCTGTAGTAATTACCACATCCGCCTTCACTGCAGTCTCGTGGATGAGTTCTTTTTGTTTAGCAATGTATTCATCGGATTGCTCCACAGCATAACCTCCGGCAGCGCTATCTTCCTGAGCACCCTCCACTTCGATGAATTTAGCCCCCAAACTTTGTACTTCTTCTCTTACCGCTGTTCGCACATCGAAAGCTTCTACAATAGCTCCTAGTCTTCTTGCTGTGGCTATGGCTTGCAATCCCGCTACTCCAGCGCCTAATACCAAAACACGAGCTGGTGGTATAGTACCCGCTGACGTAGTCATCATAGGAAAATAACCCGCAAACTCATCGGCTGCGGTAAGCACCGCTTTATAACCTGAAAGAGAAGCTAATGATGAAAGTACATCCATCGATTGAGCTATGGTGGATCTAGGCAATAAATCAAGGCTAAATACTTGAGCTTTAGACGTCCTTAGATTAGTGATTAACTCTGATTCTACACGACCATTGAATTTACCAACTAATAGTGCGTTGGATTTGATTTGATCAATGTCTGATTTAGGAATACTGGTGCCAGTAAGAATAATATCTGCTTTGGAAAGGACTTCCTTGCGAGAAGAAATCACTGCGCCTGTAGACTCGTACAGTTCATCATTATATCCAGAGAGTTTGCCAGCTCCTGATTCTACAACGATTTGATATTCGTCTTTTATCAGTTTGGTAGCAACCTGTGGCACCAAAGCCACCAGATTCTCCTCTGTACATTTCACTACACCAATTACCATAGTATGCTTATTTTTTATACTCCTACTAGAAATACAATTTTGGGTTAGTTGCATTATGGGCGCTAGCGCATTGCAAACGTACTAAGTAATAGTGAATTTCTCTGGTATATTATTTAATAATACTGGTGTTTTATTGTCAAATTGAAAATTTAAGATAAGTTCGATTTGCTTTAATTCTGGCTTTCGAGTGTTTTCAAATGGCTTTGATACTCACCCCATAGACTTTCCACCGACACGCCCAACAGCTTTTGAATGTTTGGCTCCCAGGCCCAATCGAAGTCCTGACCTACGTTTTGATTGAGTTCACATAGAAACTCAGGTTTTTTATATTCCGTGATCCAAGCGATAAAAAAACCAGTCATTTTATAGCCGTCTGTCCAGGATCCGCCAGGCTGTCTTAAAGACGAATCAATAAAACCTTCTCGATAGCGAACGGCATCAGCAATTCCCTCTATCACACTCCATCCATCTCCTTCGTATTTGCAAGATTGCTGGTAGGCATGGGTCATTTCATGAACCAAAACTCCTACTACTTCATCTACAATAGTTTCTTTAGAAGCTCCCGCCTTAATCTGCTTATCTAAATAATCACTGCTAAAAGACACATGGATCACTGGAGGTTCGCCCCCCTTTCCTGATATGCCGTCATAATCATGTACGCGATACACGATCTTTTCCACGTTGGGTACCTCTTCAGGATTAAGATAAAGTTGCTGACAAACACGAAGGGCCGTTTCCTTAATCATTTGCTCTGGATTGGGAATATAGGTCGCATACTCCGCTCCTTTGCCTTCGAGGTCTTCATTGGTGAAATCTACTTGCGGATAACTAAAAGTTGACCAAACGTCAATTTCTTCTATAATTTCAGGTTGTTCATTCGATGATTTGCATTGACATAACATACCCGGTTGACCTACCATAAGTAGGTAAAAAATACATCTTTTCATTTTTAAAATGTTTTTAGATTTTGATTAAAATTTGCGGTGGAATTTAAGAGAGAGGAGCCGCAGCTTCATTGGTTTGCAAATAGTTTTGGTATTCTTCCCAGAGACTATCCACAGACTGACCAGTCAGGTTCAGAATATTTTCATCCCATTTCCAATCATAGTTTTCCTCCAAAGATTTGTTTAATTTTTTTAGAAAGTCTTTGTCTTTGTTCTGCATGATCCAGACCATAAAGAACCCTGTAGTCTTATATCCATCTTGGTAAGAACCCCCTACTTTCTGATGCGATAAGTCAACGTATCCTTCTAAATAACGCACTGCGTCAGCAATTCCTTCTATTACACTCCAGCCATCTCCTTCGTACTTACAGTCTTTTTGATAAGCATGTGCCACTTCGTGTACCATTACCCCGATGATTTCTTCCCGAATAGCCTCTTTGTCTAAAGAATCCAGCATAGTAGCAAAGTACTGACTACCAAAAACAAAGTGAATGATGGGCCTAACCCCACCCTTGCCTGAGAGCCCTTCAAACTCACAAACGGTATAAATAACAGAATCGACACGGGGAACCTCATTGGGCTTTTCGTATAAAATTTTTGAGACAGCCAGTGCCTCCTCTTTTATAAGTTCTTCCAAGTCCGGAACAAACTCTTTGAAGTTCTTTGCCCTCCCTTGTGGATCGTCCAATACGAATTCAACTTCTGGATAATGAAATTCCTCCCACGTGGAGGCGGATTGGGTCACCTCTTCAGTTGATTCCTTTTTAGAATCGCAGGCCTGCAACAACAAAATGGGCAGAATAAAATATGAAATTTTCAACTTTTGCAATAACATAATGGAATGCAATCTTGAATTTAAATTTACACCAAAAGTGACTAAGGAACGATTCATTTTGAGGTTGATTTGTAGCCCGAAAAGCCGTAGTAAAAAATATATAGATAGCAGAAAACCGGAACAATAAAGGACAATTGAATCCCTAGATAATCGGCCAAAATTCCCTGAACAGGAGGCACAATAGCTCCTCCCAATATCATCATCACAAGTAGTGAAGATCCCTGGCTTGTGTATTTACCCAGACCATCAATGGCCAGCGTGAATATATTGGACCACATGATAGAGTTGAACAGGCCAATACCAATCACTGACCAAAACGCCAATGGTCCTGAACCAAAAATAGTAATGAGAAGGAGTCCTATCGACAATAAGGCAAACAAATAAAGCGTTCGTGAGGCTATGGATCTGCCAACAATAAACAGAACAAAAGCTATCGCAACAAAGAGCAGTAAAGGCAATATCTCAACTAGCGGCATACCACCTTTGAGGTAATTGGCGAGGTATATAACGCCAAAGGCAGATAAGGCAGCTAAAGTCATTAATCCTATTTTCTTAGTCTGCTGATTGATTTCACTCAAATAAATAGCTCCAGAAAACCGTCCAATCATCAAACCTCCCCAATACAAGCTAAGGTATCCGCTAGCTACATGTTCTTCCATACCCGCTATATGAGCCAGTCCAAAATAATTCACCAAGATGCTACCTATGCTTACTTCACCCCCTACATACATAAAGATGGCTATCATCCCGAGTGTCAGGTTTGGAAACTTCAGTGCTCCTCGTCCACGCTCTATGGTTTCTTCATTGGTAAACTCAGGAAGCTTTGCGAATTTGATCACCACCGCCAAAAGGACAAGCATAGCTGCCATCATCAAGTATGGCACTTTTACCGCATCTGGCCCTGCGAAAAACTTAAATATTAAGACTCCTCCTATGATCGGCCCCAAAGTAGTTCCAAGTGAGTTAAAACCCTGAGCCAAATTCAAGCGACTTGAGGCTGTTTGTGGACTACCCAAAATAGCCACATAAGGATTGGCTGCGATCTGCAACACCGTAAATCCTAACCCTAGCACGAACAATGCGAACAAATAGAACCCATAAGCATTGATATAAGTAGCTGGATAAAACATGGCACTGCCAATCGCTGATATCAACAAACCCAAAATGATTCCATTCTTGTATCCAATCTTATTGATCGGATCTCCGCTTTTGAAGGATATGATGAAATAAACCACAGACCCCACGAAGTAGGCTCCAAAAAAAGCAGTTTGGATAAGCATAGATCTGAAGAAGTCCAGCTCGAAAATATTTCGTAGGTGAGGAATGAGTATATCATTCATTACAGTCATGAATCCCCACATAAAGAATAAAGTAGTCAGCGTGACCAACGCTGGCGTGTAGTCTTTTTGTGCGCCTTCTGAAGCTGCAGGTGTAGGAGGTGTTTTGATCGTACCTATGGCCATGTTATTGGAATTTTATGATGAATCTGAGGATTAGTTATCGAGCGTTGACATAGAAAAGGGTCTACTTTCTACTGCCGCAGCCCAAGACTTATTGGGTTTGCTGCCCATTTGGTACTCCAATGTTCCTCCTTTCATCAGGTCTTCATGACGCAGATAAGATTTATTGTATGGTTTACCATTTAGCTTTATTCCTTGAATATATATATTCTTCTTGGATAGTTTTTTCGCCTTTATCTCAAACGAAAGGTCATTAGGTAAATTAATCACTGCTGCCTGCACTGATGGACTCCCAAAAACATATTCATTGGACCCCGGACAAACAGGGTAAAAACCAAGAGAACTAAAAACATACCAAGCAGACATTTGACCACAATCATCATTGCCAGCCAAGCCATCCGGTGTATTATCTACCAGGTTATTCATTATCTGATGAATTCTTTCCTGCGTTTTCCAGGGCTTACCCCCATAGTTGTACAAATAGGCAATATGATGGCTAGGCTCGTTGCCATGAGCATATTGTCCTATCAAACCTACCATATCTTCAACATGATCGAACTTCGACTTGTCTAACTGCACTTCAAATACAGAATCTAACTTGGCCGTAAAATTGTCTTCCCCATCCAAGAGGTTGATCACACCATTCATATCGTGTGGTACATACCAAGAGTATTGCCATGAGTTTCCTTCTGTGAAATCACCTCCACCTAGCGTACTCGGTGTGATCGGGTCAAAATCTTCTCTCCAGGTCCCATCATTTTTTTTACCTCTGGTGAAGCCAATTGAGGTATCGAAGATATTTTGATAGTATTGTGCCCTTTTTCTAAAGGTTTGAACCGTTTCATTTTCACCAAGTAGCTCACCCATTTTTGATATGGTCCAATCATCATAAGCATATTCCAGTGTTTTCGAAACGGAGGACCCTCTGTGCTTATCGAATGGAATATAACCTTTGTCCATGTAAAAATTGAGACCGCCATATTGCGGATTGGTGGCACTGGCAGTCATGGCATTGAGCGCTTTTCCCTCATCAAAACCTCTTATGCCTTTTGCATAAGCATCCGCAATCACAGGCACCGCATGATAGCCAATCATACACCAGGTTTCATTGGCGTGAAAAGACCAAACCGGCAACAATCCATGCACACTTTGCTCTTGATGAACCAGCATGGACTGAATCATGTCGACCGTTCTTTCTGGCTGCGTAATAGTAAACAGTGGGTGCAAGGCTCGATACGTATCCCACAATGAGAATATGGTGTAGTTAGTAAAACCGTCTGCGGTATAAATGTTTTGATCAATTCCTCGATACTTATTGTCAACATCCATGTAAGTAACAGGTGCCAACATGGTGCGATAGGTAGAGGTGTAGAAAATTTCTTTATCTCGATCGTTTCCTTCAATTACGATTTGATCAAGTTCTTTTTCCCAGGCCTTTTTGGCTTCATTTCTTACTTTTTCAAAATCCCAATGCGGGATTTCAGCTTTTAAGTTTTTCATGGCTCCTTCTGTGCTTACACCAGATATAGCCACCTTCATTAAAATTTCTTCGTTGTCTTTGGTTTCAAAATCAAAATTTGCCTTGAGTAACTTTCCAAATTTCTCTGGATAGTTCTCCACACGCTGTCCGCGATAGCCGAAACCAGTATATTTCACCTCTTGATCCTCGTCTAATAAACCATAGTTTTTGATAGGCTTAGAAAACTCAATAGCGAAATAGACATATCTGGTTGCTCCCCAGCCTCTGGTTTGGCGAAAGCCAGTCACGGTAGTTTCATTTTCTACCCTGAGTTGAGACCATATCACCTTGCCTGGGTAGTCGTGCATGCTCGTAGTCAAATCAAGAAGCACGTGAGCATCTTTGCTCTCAGGAAAAGTATATCTATGTAGAGCTACACGATTGGTAGCCGTTAATTCTACATTTACTCCATAGTCCTGGAGTTTTACTTGGTAGTAGCCTGGTGCCGCAGATTCATTTTCATGGTCGAACCTTGAACGATAACCTTCATCAGGATTTTCCACTGTTCCCCTATTGAAATTCACTGAGCCAACAGTTGGCATAACAAGTATATCACCCAAGTCGGCATGCCCAGTACCACTGAAATGTGTGTGACTAAAACCAGCAATAGACGTGTCTTCGTAGCGATAACCTGCACACCAATGATAGGCTGCCCCTCTATCGACGGTCAGGTCTTTGATGCCTGTATCCGGACTGGGCTGTACCATACCAAAAGGTACCGTAGCACCAGGGTAAGTATGTCCATCACCACCCGTACCTATAAATGGGTTCACATAGTCATATGGGGATTTGTCTTTCTTTGTTTGTTGCGCTTCAGCTGATTGAAATAGTCCTGTAAAGATCAAAATTCCAATAATTAGTCTACTCTTCATATATTCAGTTATCATTTCAAATCTCTTGTAAAAGAGGCTGTCTCAAAAGTTAACCGTCATTGCGAACAACGTGAGGCAATCTTAACATCATATCCGGAAATGGACTCTAAGATCACTTCGTTGCACTCGTGATGACGATGTCAAGACTTTTGACACAGCCTCAAACAGGTGAATCAATTAACCCAATTGAGTCACAAGGGCATTCATTATTTTAATTATAACCTGGGTTTTGCTCCAGATTTTCATTCTTTTCGATTTCAGATAGCGGAATAGGCTGCCATCTGTGCTGCGACTTATATACTCGCTCTTCATAATCGAATATACCAAACTCCTGTGTCACATCATCCTCCGTGATCGAACCTGTAGTTTCTCCATTAGGTCCAATCCAGATGCCTTGGATCGTCTGATTCAATACTTGATCGGCAATACCCCAGCGTCGCACATCAAAATAACGATGATCTTCATAAGTCAGCTCTACTCTACGTTCTTGCCTAATTCTATCCCTCATTTCCGACTGAGAAAGACCTGCTGGAATATTCGGCATGTTTACGTCTGCTCGACCACGAACCTGATTGACAGCATCATGAACACTGGCATCTGGCCCTGCGGCCTCGTTTTGTGCTTCTGCATACATCAGCAAAACATCCGCCAGACGAATCTCAATCCAGTTGATGCCCGCATCAGTGTTTTTGATATCAGCATGATCCTCATCCATCCACTTTCTAAGTGCATAGCCTGTTTTAGTAGCGTCAGTAGGGTGAGAGCCTATGGCATCAATCCCATCGTATCTGATTTCAAATTCTCTTCCTCGCCACATGGAGCCATTGTGATTAACCGTCATATCCAATCTAGGATCTCTATTATCATAAGGATTATCAGGGTCATAACCAGAAGCCACATCGGTAATTGGCAAACCATTGGTCATTTCGTAAGCATCTACCAAGTTTTGTGAAGGAGTAGTTCCTCCCCACCCGTTATCGTAGGAATCAACATTGTTCAATCTATTGATATAAACTCCACGATCAGCGGCCACAGCATATTGGATATCAAATATCACTTCCTGATTGTTCTCATTCTCTTCCCAAAACAAACCTTCGTAACTTGGAAAGAGAGAGTACCCGCCATTGTCAATAACATCTTTGGCAGCAGTAGCCGCGCCTGACCATCTTTCATCATATAGCAATACTCTTGCTTCCAAAGCCTTCGCTGCATATCTGGTTGCTCTACCATTATTAGCGTCATCGTAGGAAGTAGGAAGTAGATCGTAAGCCTCTTGCAATTCTGCAATCACATAATCCGTGCAAGCCTCGTATGTTGACCTGGATACGTTCAGGTCATCATCCAACCCTTGCGCTTCAGTAATGATTGGTACGCCTCCGTACAATCTCATCAACTTGAAATAAGTCAAAGCTCTTAGAAAATGAACTTCACCCTTCAAACGGTCGACGTGTGCTTCCTGATCAGGATCGTCTGATTCGAAATCGACTATCTTCTCAAAAAACTCATTGGTCTGTCTGATGGAGCGATATCCATCTGCCCAATGCTCGTTAAAGGGTGCATTGGCAGTGGTCACATCACCACGATTCAATTCATGTGAGCTCGCCCACTGATAACCTACCTCGGCATCGTCTGTAGCTCCAGCCAAATGATATCTCCCGATCAGCCCAAATCCTGGAGACCATGTCCAGCCTGATTTAAGGCCAGCGTATATTTCATTTACATACTGTTCTGCCAATACCGGATCAGACCAAACGTTTGCATCCGAATACAGATCTAATGGTGGCTTTTCCAAAAAGTTCTCTTCACATCCTGCCAACACTAAGACGGCAACAATTAGTGACTTTATATTTATATATTTCATCTTGTTTCTCTTTTTGTTGATAATGACTACAGGGTGATATTAATACCCATTTCATAGTTCTTCATAACTGGATAGAAGCTTGCTCCTTCACCACTAGGTGCAGAAGGATCAACAATATCCAAATCACTCCAGGTAATCAAATTGAAACCTTTGACATATACACTCATTCTTTGCATGCGCAATCTATTGACCAAATCACCAGGCAAGTTGTAGGTTAGACCTACTTCTTTCAATCTCACAAAAGATGAGTTCTTCAACCAAAAATCTGAGGCGGCATCTCTACTACCATCACGCTCTGCCGACAGTCTTGGGTAGCCAGCATCTCTATTGTCCTCCGTCCAGTGATCATCTCTGATCCAAGTAGGTAATGGGGCTCCATCAATAAAGGCTTTGGTTATCGTAGAATTCAAATAAGTTTTGAAATCGAACTGTCCTTGAAAACGAAAATTCAAAGAGAACCCTTTATAATTAGCACCTAAGATGACTCCCAACACTTTTCTAGGAATGGTATTCATATCCATTCTCACTCGATCGTCTTCGTTGATGACTCCATTTCCGTCTACATCTCTGTATTTGATGTCCCCAGGCTGGTTACCTCCGGTTCTTTGTACTGGAGAGTTATCGATCTCCTCTTGGGTTTGGAACAATCCTATCGCATCGTACAATAGGCCAGTTCCCACTGATCTACCAATCTGACTCCACTCAGGTCTTAGTGTAGCCGGCTCACTAGTAGAAATAATTTCATTGGAGTTTTGCGTATAGTTGATGTTAGCATTTACATCCACAGGTCCAATCTTATTCCTATGTGTCAAGCTAACTTCCCAGCCTTTGCTATTCACCTCTCCGATATTTTGATCTGGCAATGTAGCCCCAATGGTAGCAGGTATTTCTCCTTCGTCTGGCACCAAAATATCAGTCGTGTTTCTCCAGAATAAATCAGCTTCTAAGCCGAATTTACCATCCAAGAAATCTGCGTTCATACCCACATTGGAGGTCGTAGATTTTTCCCAAGTAGCTGTCGGGTCTGGAATCGCACCTGACACCAAACTAGATGCCGCTACTGGACTAGCTCCACCAAATACATAGCCTGCACCATTTTGGTAGAATGACAGGAATCTAAATGGAGGGATGCCGTCAAAACCTAGCTTACCCCAAGACCCCCTAACTTTCAACTGAGTTAACCAGCTTACACCGCTTAAGAAGTTTTCTTCTGCGATATTCCAACCAGCGGACACCGCGGGAAATACACCCATACGCTCATCTTCAGAGAATTTCTCTGAACCCTCGTATCTCAAACTCGCCTCAATCAAATACTTATTATTGTAGACGTAATTCACTCTTCCCACAAAACCTAAACGACGGGTGATGTCTTCACCACCGTTGTTATTTTGATCATCCTTGTTGGCACTACCTGCCGATAGTTGAGCAATTTGATCACTAGCAAAATTGATACGACCAGCGCTGATAAATCTTGTATTTGTTTCCTGCTGAGAATACAAAGCCAAGGCTTTGATCATATGTTTCCCAAACTCCTTTTCATAATTCAAAGAAGTCTCATACAGATTCAGGTTCTGAATGATCATGGATTCTTGCAAAGTAATTTGGCCTGCGCTACTCTTATCAAAGACAGCTTCACCGTTGGCATCGTATCCAGTCATTTGATAAGAAGTCAACGGCTTTTCAAATACTTTAGAATGCTGGTTTCCTCTATCAAAACTGTAGTTACCTACAATCTTCAATCCATCCACTGGCAATTTGTATTCGAAGCCTATGGTACTGGTATAGATGTCTCTATTGTCTTCAGAAAAGCCAGACTCATACATTTGCTGGATTGGGTTGTTTCCGTTTCGGCCTCTTCCCCAGAAACCATTGCTATATCTGTCTTTATACACTGGCCACATTGAATAGAAGTTGCCCATAATAGATGGAGCATCTCCTCCTCCACTTCCTGGTGCTGTTCTTTTTTCGTGTCTGCCTTGAAGGTCAAGCTTGATCGCCAAATTCTCGGTAACATCAAAGTCCAAATTGGCTAAGAAATTTTGACGTTTAAATCCAACATTGGCCACCAAACCCTCAGTATCGAGAATACCAGTACCAATATAGTATCGAAAGCGCTCGCCTCCACCTTGCACGCCTAAGCTATGGCTCGTGGTAGTCTGTCTGTCTCTAAGTCCTGCACTGATCCAGTCGGTATCGGGATAAAGTTCTCTATCAGAACCATTTCTATAGGCTTCAATTTCATCATCTGTATAGGCAGCCGGATTGCCATCGTTGGCATTGGCTTCATTGAATAACCTAGTAAAATCGTAAGATCCAGCCATTTCTGGCAATATAGTTGGCGTTGCGAAATTCACACTTCCAGAATAACTAACCGTTGGAGCTTGATTCAATTGCCCTCTTTTAGTCGTGACCAAAATCACACCATTAGCTGCTCTGACACCATATACGGCAGCAGCAGATGCGTCCTTCAACACAGTGAAGCTTTCTATATCCAAACCATTCAGTTGGTTCATGCTTCGTTGCACTCCATCTACCAAAATCAATGGGGTAGAACCGTCGTTAAGGGAGTTTTGGCCACGAATGTAGAAAGGAGTTACATCCTCTCCTGGCTGACCACTTTGCTGAATACCCACTAAACCAGGCACTCGACCTACCAGTCCATTAGTAACATTGGTTGAAGCACTTTGATTGATATCCTTACTACTGACACTGGCTATGGAACCTGTCAGGTGAGCCTTCTTCTGTGTACCATATCCTACTACGACAACTTCTTCCAATTGCTTAGCATCTACAGCCAACAATACATCCACAACAGATTGAGTTCCAACAGTAACTTCCTGAGATAGATAACCGATATAGCTAAATACCAATGTGGCTCCAGCTTCAGCCTCAATGGTATACTGTCCATCCATATCAGTCACAGTACCACTTGTCGTTCCCTTCACCACAACGTTAACACCAGGAAGCGTTTCACCCGTATCCTGATCGGTAATCGTACCTTTTATATTAATAGTCTCTTCTACGATCGCAGCACGTTTGGCTGCCTTCTTAGTCTGAGGCTTTTCACTCACCAGAATCAAATCATTAACTCTTCTAAATTTGAGATTGGTACTCTTAGAAATTTGTCTGAGTACATTGCCCAAACTTTCATTTTTGCTTCTGGTTAAGTCTGCATTCTGCTCCACCAGTGCATCATTTTTGTATGCAAACCTAAAATCTGTTTGCCGTTCTATTTCGCTAAAAACATCTGCTACATTATTTCCAGCATTTACTGTGAGATATACCTGATTGATACTCACAGATTGCGCTGTCCCCGCACCTGCCGCCATGATCATATTGGCCACGGTAGCTTGCAGTACAATTCCCCAAAATGCGTATCTAGTCATACTCAGTATTTGCTTAAGTATCCTTAAATTCATAATTTTATAAAGTTTTAATTAACGATTCGCTTGATCCTGCCGGAATGGAGTTGAAGGCCTTTTGGTAGGCGCAAGCGTTTAAAAAAATTTCCGATGACACGACCCTCCCGGTTGCGTTGTCGGATTTTTTGTGGTTGTCTAGTTATGTTTCATAGGCATTGTTTTGATTAAATATTAGTTAAGGGTTACGATATTATTTTCGAGTTTATATTCGAAGCCCAACGAATATTTCATACATTCCAAAGTAGCTTTCAGAGACTTATTGGGCTTAAACTGAGCGGTATACCCAGTACCGGTTTCTAATTTTTTGTTGACAACGAAAGTGACACCGTACCACCTTTCTAAGGTTTCAATGATTTCGTCGTGAAGTGACTTATTGAATACAATTCTCTTGTCTTTCCATGCCAATAAATCAGCTAGATTGATGTCCTCTGCCTTAAAGGCTCGTCCTTTAGATTTATGGTAGACAAACATTTGGTTAGGAATCAGCACCTCTGACCTCTTCTTGTTCTCGCTGAGTTTGACCTTGACTTTGCCAGTAGCTACCGCGATTGATACATTTTCGGATGTGGGGTAAGCACTAATATTGAATGACGTTCCCAAAACTCGAGTTTCTACCCCTTGAGAGTGAATCACAAATGGTTTATCAGGATTCTTTGCTACATCAAAAAAGGCCTCTCCAGTCAAGTAAACCTCTCTCAAAGTATCTGAAAAGGTCTCGGGAAAACGGAAAGTACTGCCTGAATTGAGCTTAACTTTAGTTCCGTCACCAAGAGTAATCGTTGATTTCTGCCCTAATGGCACCTCCTTGGTCACATAAGCTACCTCCACTACTTCCAGGTCCACGTCTTGTTGGTTCATTATTCTCTGATAGGAAAGCACAGAAACAGCTAATAGAAGTATCGCGGCAGCCACTCTACTCCCCCAAAAAACATACCCTCTTTTCCTGGTTTGAGATGGCTGGTTATCAATGGCCTCATTGATCTGTTGAACCATCGAGTCCACTTTCTCTTCCGATATCGAAATCTCGGAAAACTGAATGGAAAGCACCATTTGACGAGCCAATTCTAACTCCTCAGCATAGTCTGGGTTCTCTTCGATCCATTCTTCCCAAAATACCTCTGATTCTGCATTCGGACGCAATACATGAGCCCTAAAAGCGTCATCCAAGGCGAAGTCTTCAGCCGAAAAGTAATTGTACTTCATTGTCTTCTTTATTCTTAATAGTTACGCGTATTAATCAGTAGAGCGTTCCTTCCTATAGAAATACTCACCCTAATCCATATTTTTTTGAATGACTTGGACATAGTCATCATTATTGGCCACAATTATGCCTTTGTTCTTCTTTTCTCCCAAAGAAATGGCTTTTATTCCTCTTACATCCTTGTGAAGGAACAAACCTGATTTTTCCGATTCTACAGGGGTAAAATTTCCGCTACCATCCCCAAGCAAAACTATGCCCATCCCTGCGTCACTTCTAACCGTCTCTACTTCCGCTACGAACAGATTTCCCGCCATGATGATATCCATATGACCGTCTTCATTCACATCCGTAGAAAGTAAGCTATTCACAACGGAGAGTTGGGCTTCTACAGGGAGGGGTCGAGCTTCGAAACCTGCTCCGTTTACATTTTCAAAATACGTCGTATTGAAATTGTACGCCTGGTAGTGCAACGCATCCCGCAAGGGGGCTTCTCCATATACTTCAACCAGGCTTGCTTTGGCGAATTGGTCATAGGTGGGGAATTTCTCTTTGATAAAGGGCATTTGATTACTTGAGCATTCTCTCCCTCTAAGTGCATACTGACTGCCTTGTTTTTGATACCCTAAAACAATATCCAACGAACCACTTCCATCGAAATCATGAGCATACACTTCGAACGGTTCCTCTGGCGAAGCGTGATATTTATAGTTCTCCCCAAGGTTGCCTGCCACAAAATCTAAATCACCGTCTTGATCGAAGTCATAAGAAAGCAAACTGAACCACCAGCCCTTTTCATTGTGCAATCCAAAATCTTCAGATTGGTTAACAAACCGGCCTTGTATCTGGACAAGCAATACGGGGTTCATCCATTCTCCAACAATCATTAGATCCACCACCTGATCTTGATTAAAGTCCCCAAAAGAGGCACCTGTAACCATTCCGACACCTTGTAAACCTGGAGCCAATTGTTCAGCTACATCTGTAAATACCACCTTACCTCTTTGAGAATCATTTCTCAATAAGGTGCTACTCGCAGGTAATGGGTACTGACCTGGAACCTGTCTACCGCCAACAAACAAATCCAGGTCACCATCCTGATCATAATCAGATGAAACAACCTTTGATCCACTATTAGGAAAACGCGGTAAAGCTTGAGATTTACTAAAGGTACCTTTCCCATCGTTTAGGTATAGTCTATCCTGATATTGAATTGAACCGACTTCATGCTCATTACCCCCACTCACTACATACAAATCATTGTCACCATCGCCGTCTGCATCAAAAAACAGCGCATCTACATCCTCACAATTTTTTTCCATACTCCAAGGTTGGCCTTTAACTTTTCTGAAACTGGACGCTGTAGTTTGCAAAAACAAGGTACCCGCCTGGCCTACAGCTCCTCCTAGATAAACATCCTCCAACCCATCTCCATTCACATCGGCTACGGCCAAAGACGGACCGAAACGAGACATTTGATGTGGAAGCAAGGACTCTCTCGAAAAATCGTCAAAGCCATTTTCTTTGTGCTTAAAATTCAAGGTTTCTCTAGAAGTCTCAGAAAACCAAGTGGTTTGAATGGTAGTGTCAAGCTCTGAATCAGCAGCATTTTCATGATTTAGGGTGATCTTTTGATTCACTTCCAAACCTCCGAGAGTTTGCTGTTTGCCATCTGGCCATGTTACCCTTAGCTCCGAAATATCCTCTGCCGGCCCTACGCCAAAATGGATTTCGTTACTTACTGAGGATTGAAAACCACGAGAAGTAAATTGCTCCACGTATTGCCATTGACCTTGACTTAAAAGAGCAATCTTGGCCCCCAAACCATTGATATTTCCTTGAGGGCCTTTGAGTGCTACATTCAAATAGTTGTTGTCATTTTTTTGGTCTGCATTATTGCGATAGATGAAAGCAGGGTCATCTGAGTTATTGACTACTAAATCTAAATCACCATCTTGATCAAAGTCGGCATAAGCCGCTCCATTGGAGGCAAAACTGGCCTGCTGCAATGTCTCTTTTTCTATTTTAGAAAAACGTAAGCCTTCTTCATTGAGGTAGAAATTATTAGGTTTCTTTCTGGATGGCATTCTTTGAAGCAGATCCTCTACGTATCGCTTGATATCCCATTTTTTTCCTTCCTTAATAATTTGTTTTACTTTCTCATCCTGCTTTTTTCGATAAATAACAAAGTCATTATTCCTAAAGTCCCTTTTGATACCGTTGGAAACAAATAGATCCTTTTGGCCATCATTATCCATATCAAAAAGCAGAGGTGCCCAGCTCCAATCCGAACTGGACACACCGCTCATTTGAGCAATTTCCGAAAACCTTGGAAGCTCCTTTTCCGAACTCACTCCCCTGTTTAGCTGAAGGGTATTGAACATGTATTGGTAGTGCTGGTTGAGGTCTACCAATTCATTGAATTTCTTTGGGTTCATTCCTCCCATGCTGGTTTTGATATCGTAGTAAGATTCAGATGCCATATCAACTACCACGATATCAGCCCGACCGTCATTATTGAAATCGGCAATATCATTGCCCATAGAGAAGTTAGAGATATGACCTGTAGTTTCAATAATACTTTCTTTGAAAGTACCATCTCGCTGATTGATATATAAGTGATCTTTACCTGAATAATCCACACTCACGTAGACATCCGGCCACTGGTCATTGTTCAAATCTCCAATACCCAACCCCAGACAGTAACCCAGATTGTTATTTATGATTTTTGCTTCCTGTGTGATATCATGATAAAAACCATCTCGATTCTCAAAAAGACGCTCTCCACGCAAATCACCTTGCTCTTTGGCCAACTCTGCCACTCGACCTCCTTCAAAAGATTTGATACCATGATTAATCAAGAACATGTCCAAGTCATTATCGCGATCAAAATCAAAAAATGCTACTTGCGTAGAAAACTGAGGGCAATCCAAGCCGTAGGAGGCTGCTTTTTCCACAAAGGTAGGCACTCCGGATTCATCCACTCCCTGATTTACCCAAAGTTCATTTCTTCTTTTATCCGGATCATTAAATTGTCCAGATTTACAAACATAGATATCCATCCACCCATCCTGATTGATATCGACCATCGTGGTACCTGTGCTGAACCCGTATTTGCCTCTAACTCCCGCCTGTCTCGTTATGTCTCGAAACTTCATTTGTCCCTCATTTAGGTAAAGCTTATTCGACTGAAGATTGGATGTGAAATAGATGTCTTGCTTTCCGTCGTTGTTGACATCACCCACGGCTACCCCTCCTCCATTGTAGAAGTACTCGTAAAATAATCCATTCATCCGTTCGCCTTCCTTCAGGTAGTTGACAAAGTCAATTCCAGTTTCTTCAGGACCAAGAATATCAAAGAAATCAACTTCTTTTTTATCTATAATTTCAGTTTGTTCAGCACAGCCCAACAACACCAAAACTCCTATCCAAACCAGCACTTTTTTCATGTTTATATATTTTACCGTATAGGTAAGAGCGAGTAAAAAATAAGACATACTCACTTAATCAACTATTTTTTCAAAATCACCTTATAATGACTCATAAGGCCTTTTTATTCTGGATTTTGCATATATATTTGAATACCGCAGGATATTATCCTAACGGAAAAAAGAATACTGTAAGCAGAAAATGGACGGGAAAAAGAAAAGTAAGATCCTGGAATCTAACCTATGGCGTGAGCTGAAGCAAGGTGACAGAACTGCTTTCAATTCCATCATTCGCTCGCACTACCAACTGCTCTTCAACTATGGATGTAAAATATCTAAAGACCAGTCTTTGGTCGAAGACTGCATCCAGGAACTATTCATCTATCTGTGGGAGCATCGTGACACCTTAGCAGATGTAAACGTGGTGAGGGCCTATCTCATCAAGTCACTCAGACGACGAGTAATCAACCAACTCAGCACGAAGGATCAAAAGCTAGTCGATCGAGTTGAAAATTTTGCAGCCGAGACCAAAGGCAACTTTTTCAGTTTCTCCCACGAGAAGTTTCTAATTGACAATGAAAACAACAAAGCTGTCCAAGAAAAACTCAAAGCGGCCATTTCCAATTTACCTGACCGACAAAGAGAGGCCATTTACCTCAAATACTATTCTGGTTTGAGCTATGAAGAAATCGCTCAAGTCATGGACATGGAAAAGCAATCCGTAGCCAATGTACTACGAAGAGCGTTATTGTCTCTTCGTACCTTATTTAGCCTATTTGTTCCTATGGTGTTTCGGTATCTGAATCAGACTCAGGCCTAAAAAAAGACAGTCGAACCTCGACTGCCTTTTGACCACTAAACACTAATCATAGTATGAAATTATTTGGCAAAAGATGGTGGAAGATGCTCCTCCTCACTTGCCCATTTCTTATTTGGCTCACTGCCCATTTCAAATTCAAGGTTAACTTCTCTAAGTATATCTTCTTCTGATATCCATGCTTTAGGAGACTCCTGACCATTCACTTTCAACGACTGAACATAGATAGCTGACGAAGACAGAGACGGGCTATCCGAATTGGCAGAAATCACTATATCGCCTGTGTTTCTTCTTATTCTTGCCTTACTAAATGAAGGACTTCCTAAAACCAAGTCTGCACGCCCGGGATATAAGGGATACATACCCAACGCAGAAAACACGTACCACGAAGACATCTGACCCAAGTCATCCTGTCCCGGTATTCCAGTGGTACTTGAATTCCAAAGATGCTGCATGGTAGCCCTCACGGTTTCTTGTGTTTTGTAGGCCTTTCCTGCAAACAAATACATCCAAGGCGCATTGATTGAAGGCTGGTTGGATACGTCCGAATAGGCACCTCCTTCTCTATACAACGCCCAGCTTCCATCAGGTTTGTGAAAGAACTTGTCCAGGCGACGAGCAGCTATTTCAGGGCCTCCCATTTTTTCAAATAGGCCCCTTCCGTCAAAGGGAACCATCCAGGTATATTGACGAGAACTACCCTCCACTAATAGGTGCGTGCTGGTAGGATCAAACCCTTCTTTCCAGCTGCCATCCAAGTTTCGTCCTTGAATATAGCCTTCATCAGCCGTTGCATTCGGGTTGAACAGGTTGGCCCAATAGCCCGACTGCTCCAAAAACAACTCACTATCCTCTTTCCTGCCAAGTCTACTTGCCAATTGAGATAGGGCAAAGTAAGATGAAGCTTGCTCCAGCGTCTCTGAAGCGCCTTCCCAGGTATTGGATGAGTCAGAGATATATTTCAACGTTTGCCATTGATCGAGTGAAGGTTTCTGTCCACGACAGAATATCGGACATCCCTCGTCGCTCAAATCCAGATCAGTAGGCACTTTAGCCGCAGTAGCCAATGACTGATAAGCCTGTTCCACCTCAAACTTATCAGCACCAAAGGCTACAAAATTTGCAATAGCGATGGCTGCCGGGTCTCCACTCATAACTCCAGTAGGCCCATTGTTATGCGTCCACCTGTCCCAAACACCATTGTATTGGTCTGCTTGATTCAATAGCGATTGTGCTATATCATTGGCACGCTGTGGATGAGTAAGTGTCAGTAATTGTAATTGCGATCTGTACACGTCCCAGCCGGAGAAATTCGCATATTGTGCAGTTTGGGTAGGTTTGATCTGCTGCTTTTGCCCGTCAAATCCCGCATACTCGCCATTGACATCGCTAAATACGTTGGGATGAAACTGCGAATGATACAACGCCGTGTAAAAGGTTGTCAATTGTTCTTTGTCTTCACATTCAACCTCAATCTGAGCCAAAGACCCATTCCAGGCTTGATAAGCCTTTTGACTGATAGTCTCAATATTGTCATTTTTGGCTTGTTCCTCATGTAAATTCAATCGAGCATTTTCCACACTTACGTAAGAAATACCTACCCGCATATTCACTACTCCTTGCCGTGCTTCGACCGTGACCCAGGCACCAGACCCCATTCCCAGCGATGGAATTCCTTTTTCTCCATAGGACATACCTCCCTTAGTGACTTGAGTAGACGGAAGCATATTTTCATTCTCCCATCCTCCGTACTCAACAATATCAGCATCAAGTTCAGCCACAAAATAAAGCGTGTAGTAATCTCTTTGATTATAATCTCCCAGGTATCCACAAAAGTTACCACTAGTTACTGATCCCGTGATCTCATTGGCATCAATATTAATTTGGGTAGAAGCATTTCCACTTCCCAACTGGGAGTACGAAGTTCGAAAAAGCAAAGTAGCCGGCTGACCCTCGGGGTAAGAAAATCTGGCCAAGCCACTTCGCTCTGTTGCTGTTAATTCTACATTCACTCCGTTATCGAGTCCTACCTGATAATAGCCCGGTTTTGCTTGTTCATTTTCATGAGAATAACCAGCGCTATAGTAAGCGTCCATGGTATCAACATCCGGGGAATGTAGCATAGGTTTTGTGAAAGGTAATATGGGTATATCGCCAGAGGCACCAATACAGCCTGTGCCAGAAAGTCTGGTCAAGGAAAAACCTTTAACCCTGCTGGCTGCATAGTTGTATCCTCCTGGTGAGATCGGAAGGCGACGGTTAGACTCCTTTACCATTTTGTATCTACGATGCTCTTTCATGTCTTCACTAAAGGAGTTTTCTGGTCCAAACGACAACATTCCAAATGGCATGACGGCTCCTGGAACCGTATTGGCAGCATCGGTTATACTTCTTTCACCTGCAGTTCCAATAAATGGATTGACGAAAGATGCGGGCTCAGCAACCCAATTCGATTGTTCGCAAGAGTCCAAACAAACAATGCTAAATAAGAAGGATAGGTGGCGTGATTTTCTTAACAAATGATTGATCATACTATTCTTTTTCTTTTAAGAGAGTGTTGATATCAGACACTACTCATTTGACACAGAAAAAACTTTTCAATCGCCCTATTTAGCTGACATCTCTCTTATGCAAACCTGACCATCGTCATAGTTTCAGCTAAGATCCGACCATACTTTTACTTCAAAACAATTCGAGTATCATGAAAAAAATAACATATCCACTCTTAGGCCTACTCCTTCTATTGGGAGCTTGCGGCGGCGAAAAAAGTAGCAGCGAAAGTGTGAAAGAGAAGTTCGCCAAAAAGGTCCCAAAATCCGTCGCAGAGATGGAAAAAGAATATCAAAAGTATGATGGTGTGGGGCCCATATCGTCATTCGAGTTACCAGCTGATATAGATCAGGCTAAAGCAGAAGAAGGTAAAACGATTTTCGAAGCCAAATGTACAGCTTGCCATAAAGTGAATAAAAAATTCATTGGTCCTTCTCCGAAGGACATTCTAACAAGAAGAAATCCAGCTTGGGTCATGAATATGATTTTGAACCCAGATGAAATGGTTCAGAAAGATCCACTAGCAAAACAATTATTGATTGAGTTTAATGGATCTCCAATGGCCAATCAAAACTTAACCGAAGATGAAGCAAGAGCAGTTCTGGAATACTTCAGAACGCTATAAATGAATTTTCAACTAACAAAAAAACTATGAAAACTCACCCATTCACCAAACTACTCTTTGCGCTGATGGTATTTGGTACCATCGGGTGCAACAAAAACGTAGAGCGATATACCGCTCCTGTCTCGGAAACGGAAGCAGCCACTTCTCATCCTAAAGGTCAAGCCTCTGTAGAAGACAATGTTTCTGAAGCAAATATTTTACAAGTAGCCATTGGCTCAGAGGCTCACAGCACATTGGTAGCAGCAGTGCAGGCTGCGGAGATCGAACATGTGCTTGTCAACGCTGGTCCATTAACTGTATTTGCCCCCACTAATGACGCATTTGCAGCTTTGCCCGAGGGCACCGTAGACGATCTACTCAAGCCAGAGAATAAGGCCAAGCTCGCCAATGTTTTAACTGGCCATGCAGCACCAGGGTCTTACGACCTCGAAGCTTTGAAAAAAGAAGCTAGAAAAGGTCGAAAAATTTATACGGCAACCGGACAGTATCTGGAAGTAACTGTAGAGGGCGAGGATGTTTTTGTGGCTGGTGCTAAAGTTTTAGCCACTATCCAAACTACGAATGGAGTCATCAATGTGGTGGACAAAATCATATTATAAATCATCAATTAAACGATCATAAAATGAGTATTAAAAACATAACAAGCATTTTGGCGAGTGTTGCCTTACTTTTTGCAGTAGGGTGCCAGCCAGGAGGCAATGAAAATAGTGGTGCCCTGAGCGGCGATCTAGCTTCACGTTCATTCGTGGCACCAGGAGAGCATGATGAATTCTACGGATTCATTTCCGGAGGTTTCAATGGCCAACTATCAGTCATCGGTATGCCATCAGGTAGAGTATTTAAAAACATTCCTGTGTTTTCCGTAGATGCTGAGAAAGCTTATGGTTTCAATGAAGAGACTAAAGCACTTTTAAACACTTCTTACGGGTTCATTCCTTGGGGTGATGCCCACCATCCGGACATATCTCAAACTAATGGAAAACTGGACGGACGTTGGGTATTTATCAATGAAAACAATACACCAAGAATTGCTCGTATTGACTTGACTACATTCGAAACTGTTGAGACTATCGAGATTCCAAACTCTGCGGGTAACCATAGTTCATCTTATGTTACTGACAATACTGAGTATGTAGTTGCTGGTACCAGATTCGCTGTTCCCGTTCCTCAAAGAGACATGCCAATTGCCGACTACAAAGGCAATTTCAAAGGCGCCATGTCTTTCTTGAAAGTAGATCAGGAATCCGGTGAAATGAACATCGAATTCCAAATCATGATGCCAGGCTTCGATTATGACAAAGCTCACCCTGGTAGAGGAAAATCTCACGGTTGGTTCTTCTTTACCACATACAATACTGAAGAAGCTAACACTTTGATGGAGGTAAATGCTTCTCAAAATGACAAGGATTTCGTAGCGGCTATCAACTGGAAAAAAGCTGAAGAGTATATTGCTCAAGGCAATTTCACTACCATGGCAACCAACTATGCGCACAATGTGTACGATGAAAAAACGCACATGGCAACCACCACATGGGAGAAAGAAGTAAAAATACTT
The DNA here is from genome assembly GCF_965233835.1 of Reichenbachiella sp. Taxonomy (GTDB): domain Bacteria; phylum Bacteroidota; class Bacteroidia; order Cytophagales; family Cyclobacteriaceae; genus Reichenbachiella. The sequence continues at coordinate 1,949,473 of NZ_OZ247585.1, read as the reverse complement.
GACCCTGCTAAATGCCCAGGTTTGGTGTATTTCATGCCGATGCCTAAGTCTCCTCACGGTTGTGATGTGGATCCTACAGGTGAGTACATCGTGGGTAGTGGCAAGCTGTCTGCTAACGTAACGGTTCACTCATACACTAAAATGATCGACGCGATCGAAAACGAAAAATTCGATGGAGAAGCTTATGGTATTCCAATCCTAAACTTCGAAGACGTATTAGCCGGAGTGGTTGTACAACCAGGCTTGGGTCCACTGCATACAGAATTTGATGCCAAAGGCAATGCCTATACCACTTTCTTCATCTCTTCTGAAGTAGTGAAATGGAAACTGGGCACTTGGGAAGTGATTGATAGAAAACCTACCTACTACTCTGTGGGTCACTTGATGATCCCTGGCGGTAACTCTCAGGCACCTTTCGGTAAATACCTGATTGCTATGAATAAGATCACCAAGGACAGGTACTTGCCTACCGGACCAGAAGTGACTCAGTCTGCTCAGCTCTACGACATCTCTGGAGAGAAAATGGAATTGCTGCTTGACTTCCCGACGCTCGGAGAGCCTCACTACGCGGCAGGTATCCCAGCAGATTTGATTAAGCCGAATTCTAAAAAGATCTATCCTTTGGAAGAAAACGAGCACCCTTATGTGACCAAGTCTGAGAAGGACGCCAAGGTGGTGAGAGATGGTAAGGACGTGCATATTTATATGACTATGATTCGAAGCCACTTTGCACCAGACAACATCGAAGGGATTAAAGAAGGTGACCGAGTCTATTTCCATGTCACCAACTTGGAGCAGGATTACGATGTACCTCATGGCATCAGTATGATCGGTGCAAATACTTCTGAACTTTTGATCATGCCTGGACAAACAGAAACCTTTGTTTGGGAACCAAAAGGAGAAGGTGTATGGCCATTCTACTGTACGGACTTCTGTTCTGCATTACACCAGGAAATGCAAGGATATGTAAGAGTATCTCCTGCAAGTTCTAACATAGAACTAAGCTGGACACTCGACGGAGAGTAAAAAGTGTTGGTTTGAGGGGGGCGTTTGCTAAGGTTCGTCCCCCTACTTTACCACTCCCTTCCCATCACAAACAACAAAAAAATGAAATTATCTAAAATAATGATGATCGTGGGTTCTTTGATGATCCTCCTTCTCTTCGTCTTACCACTCTGGAACATCACCCTGGAAGCCCCTCAATATCCAGAAGCCATTGGTATGGACATCTGGATCAATAAAATCGCTGATCATAATCCTAATGACATCAAGAACATCAATTTGATGAATCATTATGTGGGAATGAAAGACATACCTACAGAAATGGCCGAATTCGACATCTTCCCCCCTGTCATTATTGGTATGGCCATTATTGGTGCGGTATTCGCGTTTATCGGCAACAAGAAACTCTACCTTACTTGGTTTATCGTAATGAGCTTGCTGGGCACAGCCGGCATGTACGATTTCTACCGCTGGGAATACGACTACGGTCACAACTTGAAAGAAAATGCGGCCATCAAATTTCTGGACGATAAAGGAGAACCTATGGCCTACCAACCTCCGCTGATTGGCTCAAAAATGATTTTGAATTTTAATGCCATTTCTCTGCCTATGAGTGGAGCCTATTGCCTCTTCGGAGGAATGTTCATCACCCTAGCCGCCTTCTTTGTTGCAAAAAAAGAAGAGGAAAACTCAGTCAAAACTTAACAGTTATCAATGATGATCAGACCAACACTTTATACACTTTTATTATTTATTACGCTAACTAGCTGCAATCGTCAACCCACAGCTATTGAATATGGCATTTCCAGCTGCCACTCCTGCAAAATGACTATTGTCGATCAGCAGCATGCAGCACAAGTCATGACCAAAAAGGGACGAACCTATTCTTTCGATGCGATCGAATGTATGGTAAGGAGCTTGGAACAATGGAAAGCAGAAGAGCTGCAAACCATTCTGGTCACAGACTACACCACACCCAGGGAATTGATCGAAGCTGAAAATGCTTACTATCTAATTAGCAAGGCTATACCAAGCCCAATGGGTGCTCATCTTTCCGCGTTCTCGAAAAAGGAAAACCGAGACGAATTGGCCAGCAATCCTATCGACCAAAAACTAACCTGGAGTGAACTAAAATTTTCAGTTAATTAATCTGACAAAATCATGTTCAGATATCTTTTATTTTGGCTTTTACTTTCAGCTACGATGGTTGAGGCCAGTCAGCTTACTGTTTGTAAAACCTGTCCTGTAAACGCACTGGATCTGGCTGTAGCTCTGGCAGCTCCTCACGATACGATCAATGTTCAGGCTGGTACTTATGAGGCAATCGATGTCACCATCGACAAGCCACTAACTATCCTTGGGGACGAGGATGCTATTTTGGATGGGCAAACACAACGCCATATCCTACACTTACAAGCCGATAGCATCCAGGTGATCGGCCTGACCTTCATCAACGCAGGCAGAAGTTTCACCAAAGACTATGCGGCCATTTATGCTCACAAAGTCAAGTATTTCGTACTTAGCGACAATAGAGTGATTCAACCCTATTTCGGTTTTTTGATTGAAAAGTCTCATTTTGGACTTATCAGCGACAATACCATTTCCGGAGAAACCAAAACAGAAACCGACTCAGGGAATGGCATCCACCTTTGGCACTGCTCAGAAGTGGTAATCAGTGACAACGAAACCTACGGTCTACGAGATGGCATCTACTTCGAATTTGTGACAGAAAGTAGAGTGGTGAACAACAACAGCCACCACAATGTGCGCTATGGATTACACTTCATGTTTTCAAATCACGATGAGTACACGAACAACAACTTCCACCACAATGGCGCTGGGGTAGCTGTGATGTTTTCCAAGTTCATCATCATGAAGGAAAATACGTTTGCCAAAAACTGGGGAACCGCCTCCTATGGTCTCCTACTTAAGGAAATTTACGATGCAGAAGTTACCGGCAACGTGTTTGATGAAAATACCATAGCCATATTTCTGGAAGGTACGGGTAGGATCAATTACCAAAAAAATCAATTCCTAAACAACGGCTGGGGCATCAAGGTATCCGGAGGCTGCTACACCAACCGCTTTTTTGACAACAATTTCATCAACAACGCACTGGACATTGCCTACAACAGCAAGATGAACGACAATGAATTCACGCACAACTACTGGAGCAGCTACACGGGCTACGATCTCGATCGCGATGGCATTGGGGATGTGCCCTACCGCCCAGTGAAGCTCTTCTCGTACATCATCGGTCAATGTCCGGAATCTATCGTGCTACTCAGAAGCTTGTTTGTAGATATTATCAACTTTTCAGAAAAAGTCTCTCCGGTATTTACGCCAGATAATTTATTGGACCCAACGCCTGCCATGCAGCAATTGCTATGATACAGATAGAAAACATAAAGAAAAGATTCGACCAGCTTCAAGTCTTGGATGGAGTCAGTCTACAGATAGATCAGCCCGGCATCTTTGCCGTGCTGGGGCCCAATGGTTCCGGAAAAACCACCTTACTGAAAAGCATTCTGGGCATGGTGCTTCCACAAGATGGAGACATCAAACTCAATGGTCAGTCTACTTTCAGGGCTTGGGATTATAGAGATCAGATAGGCTACTTGCCACAGATCGCCCGATTTCCCGACAACCTTACCGTGAGCGAAGTCATAGAAATGATCAAATCTATTCGCGAACAAAAGGCAGATGACCAACCGTTGATTGATCGATTTGGTTTGATGCCATTTATGAACAAAAAACTAGGCAAGCTATCTGGTGGTACCAGACAGAAAGTGAACATCGTGCTGACGTTCATGTTTGATTGCCAACTCTACATTTTGGATGAGCCCACTGCTGGATTGGATCCTGTGGCCTTGATTCAGCTCAAAGAGTTGATCATGGAAGAAAAGGCCAAAGGCAAGACCTTTCTTATCACTACCCACATCATGAACCTGGTGGAAGAATTGTCGGATGAAATCGTTTTCCTCCTCGACGGAAAGATCTACTTCAAAGGCACACTCGATCAGCTGAAAACCGAGACCAAACAAACAGATTTAGAACACGCTATAGCCCAAATACTACAATGATTAAGATTCTAAAATATAGCTTTTATGATCTAGCCAGAAGTCGCTGGAGCTATGTCTATTTCGCCTTTTATTTATTACTAGGGTTTGTGCTTTTGTTTTTGAATAGCAGCATCTCCAAAGCAGTAATCACTTTGATGAATATCATCGTCGTACTCTCCCCCATGATCGGTACCATATTCGGAATTATGTATCACTATAGTGCGCGAGAATTTACCGAGCTTTTGCTGGCTCAGCCGATCAGACGTCGCACGATATTTTTGGGACAGTATTTGGGAATTGCTACTTCTTTATCGCTGAGTTTGGTCCTTGGTCTGGGTATTCCTTTTTTGATCTACGGCGTGAGTCAGTCTTCTGAGTTTTGGAACTTTGCACTACTGATCATCACGGGCACTTTCCTCACATTCATATTTGTAGGACTGGCCATCAATATTGCTTTGGCCAATGAAAACCGAATCAAAGGCTTCAGTTACTCCATTCTTCTGTGGCTTTTTCTGGCGGTGATGTACGATGGGATTTTCATGATTCTCCTGATGGTATTCAAGGATTACCCACTGGACCAGTTTGCACTTATCGCCAGCATCGCCAATCCGATAGATCTCTCCAGAATTTTGATTTTGCTTAAGCTGGATATCGCTGCCTTGCTCGGCTATACGGGTGCCATCTTTCAGAAGTTCTTTGGTTCTGGTCTGGGCGCTGTTCTTTCCTTTTTGGCTTTGTTTATTTGGACGTTGGTGCCTGCTTTGAATTTATTGAGGTTGGCGGATAAGAAGGATTTTTGAAGGGGGTTGAGCCCAGATATGCTATGAGTTCTTGTTCTGAGGCATGTTTCTGTACGATTATAGTCAAATCTATGATTCGACTCATGCATTTTTATTTACTATGAGATACTTCGCAGAATCGATGGAACTTGCAAAAGGAGTATGGAATCCAATATTTCTGAATCTTCCTGCTGTTATATCTATTGTTAGATGCCTTTTTAGCTCTTTAATTCATTTAGCATCCAGTTTAGCCGAGACTGAGCAGAGCTAATGACATCAAAGTAAGTTCTATAGATTACATCTGTTCTTTCGTTATGAGAACTTATGTTCTGAACGACTTTACCTCCCATTAATACTATATCAATCTTTTGATTGTGGAAATATGAATTCAATTCATCTCGATACTCAAGAGCTTGTTGCTCAGTTTTTCTGCTTAAAGTAACGTCAGGTTTTTTAAATTCGATTAGGACAAGCTTGTTAGTTGATTTTCTCCCCGAAGTAAGTCAGGTCTGTTTTTTGCCTTGTCACCCTTGTATTTCTTATTATGAATTTTGCTGACTGCTGCTTTTAAGTTTTGATCAGAAATAAGAACGGAGTAATCTTCACCTAGGACCCAAGTGTTGTTTTCTAATGCTTTATGTATTGTTCCTTCTTTAGTTTTAGGGTTGTCGATTATAATGGATAATTCGTCTAAATATCGTAACCTATTGAGAGCTTGGCTTGATATAATGCTCATTTCGATGAGACCGAATTGTCCTAGAGCATCAGCTAGCTTTTCTACATCATGGTTTGGTGTATCTTCAATACTTTGGATGATTCCCCAATAATGGTCTTTTTCCATAGCAGAAACCATAACAGAAATGACTGTATTGATTCTTTCTTCGGATTCACCGTAGAACTTTTCAAGTGTTTTATAAAGAGCTTTTCTAGCAAATGGCTGCTTGAACTCTTCTAGCTTTTCAAGCTCCTTATTGATTTTTCTTTGATAACGAGCTCGAGCCATTTTCATATCAGTTGCGAAAACAGCATCTACTGATTTTTTGACATGAGAGACGGTTTTTTCCGTAAGCACCTTATTTAGCTTGCTGTTTTCAATAACCGCTCCAAAATCAGCTGTAATGTCATTTTCTAACTCATCACATATTATTTCTCCGTAGATTCTGTTTTGCAATTTCTTAGGGATTAATTCATCCTCAGATAAATAATTCTTAGGCTTTCCAATAATCTTATTATTGACTCTGATAGATATACCCGCTTGCTTGATAGGTTTATCTGCTACAGTATATTTTAGAAGGGCTTTTACACCATCAATTTCTATTTCCTCGTTATATGATTGGCCTTGAACATCTAGTACTCCTACTACTTCATCGTTAATTTTAATTGTAAAATCTTTCTCCCTACCATAATCAATGATGAGTAACTGTTTTAGTCTTGTCGGATTTGGGTAGTGATAATTATCGTTAAGTCCCTCCAGCGTTATAGTTGTTCCATGTTCATTAGGATTTGATTCTCTGGTTTCAATAGGCAAAGGCACTTTCTCTAAGTCATAATCTCCCTTAGCCAATTCATTTCTGTTAATTGTTAAAATTGTAGTAATTCCATTGGCACTAGTTTCAACCTTCATGGTTTCGGCTACCATTAATCCTGAAAATTTACCAATACCTTTTCTACCCTTCACTTTTCTATTTTTTCCTTGTGTTCGGTCACCTTTTCTCGACCTTCGGCTATTCGCAACGTTCAAGTATTCACTCCTTAATTCATTTTCTTTCATTCCAGTACCGTCATCTGTAATGGAGATCACAGGTGAAGCTTCAAGTTCAGTTGGAAGTGTAATTGTTACGTTTTCTGAGTCCGCATCGTAAGCATTATCGATAAGCTCTTTTACAGCTTCTTCGGTTGAACGATATGTTTCACCTAGCAGTTTAGCTAGTTTAGTGTCGACTTTGAAAAATGCATTTTTACTCATATGGTACGGTTATATCCGGTGTCAAGCATTTGCATAAACGCAATGCACTCTCCGCGCACTGCATCATGATCCATAAAACTGCATAATTAAAAATTCTCAGAAGGGCTGCTACTCAAGATTAAAGGTTTTTGGAATAAGATCAAAGGCAAGTGGCAGTTGAGGCCTATAGGGATTGCCACGCTCCGCTCGCAATGACGGGTTTTAGCTGGCTTCAGCTGTAGAATTCTCGCCCCGAACTTAAAACGTCATGGCGAGGAGAATGATTTGGTGGTAGGCAAATCAGACGACGCTGCAATCTCAAACACTCACCACTGAGCTACTTCGGAGAACAAATCTTTCCATTCTTCATTAACCGAATTAATCAGTTCTTCTTTCTTACGACGTGAACCGGCTTTGATTTCTTTTTCTCTTGCAATTGCTTCTTCAATGCTATGAAAAGACTCAAAGAATACTAGCATATGCGTGTTATACCGACTAGAAAAACTATTAGGATGCTTCCTTTTTTTGTGATCAATCATTCTGGAATAAAGATCAGAAGTTACCCCTGTGTACAGCGTAGTACGATTCTTATTGGTCAGGATATAAACAGCACCGCCTTTTGATATACTTAAATATAATGGATTAGCAAAAGTCTGCTAAAGAAGAAGGCCGAAGGGGATTGCCGCGCTCCGCTTGCAATGACGGGTTTTAGCTGGCTTCAGCTGTAGAATTCCCATCCCAAACTTAAAAACGTCATGGCGAGGAGAATGGTTTGGTGGTAGGCAAATCAGACGACGCGGCAATCTCAGACACTCACCACTGAGCTACTTCGAAAAATCACCGCTTCATTCAAAGTAACCTGAGCTGACTTACAATAGAATAAAATATGGTTCTATCTTTAACTCCTCAATTAGGAAGATTAAAAAAAATAGCATTTTGAACAAGTACATTCTCCTGCTAGCCACGCTACTACTGACCTGCCAACTGAGTTTTGGACAATTTTTAGGGGGAGCTGCTCCGCGATCGGACAGCACTAAAAATTTCAGTTTCCTACCCATTCCTTATGTCAACTATGATCGAAGTCTGGGATTTTCATATGGCTTGATTCCTATGGCTATGTACACGATCAATAAAAAAGACACGATTTCCCCTCAATCATTGACCGGAGGCATCATCATGCGTACCTCCAATGAAACCTGGATGGGTGGAGTTTTCGGAAAATTCTATTTAAAAGAAGATACCTACAGAATCACTGCTGCAGCTGTTACGGGCAACGTAAATTTTCAGTTTTACCCGGATCTGCCGGGAGCTCCAGAAATTATTGATTATAGTACGGGACTCGACTATTTGAGCGTAGATGTACAGCGAAAAGTAGCTCCCTCTATGTATGCGGGCCTGGGTTATGTTTATACCCACTTTGCTACCTCCTATGATGTTGATGATTCCCCCACCGAATTTACCTCCCTACATGGAGGGAAACTGATCTGGTCATACGACAAACGAGATGATGTATACTATCCTAGAGGTGGCTATCTTACTAATTTCAATTACAACTTCTATCCAGATTTCTTCGGCAACGAAGTGTCTTCGAATAAAATCACCATCGACCATAATCAGTATTTCAGTGCCCGACAAAACAAGGATATTTTTGCAGCCAGGTTATTTCTGGGTATCGGCATTGGAGAATTGGATTTCAATCAGCAATTTATTTTAGGTGGAAATGATTTGAGAGGCTATTCGCAGGGTGAGTATCGTGGTGAACAACTCTATGCCTTACAAGGAGAGTATCGGTGGAATCCCACAGAGCGATTTGGCCTGGTAGGGTTTGCAGGCATGGCCATGGTGCACAACAAAAATATGACTGCCGATAATGGCAAATTGCTTCCTTCTGTAGGTGGCGGTTTCCGAATCAATGTATTCCCTCAAAATCACATGAATGTGGGACTTGATGCAGGTGTGGGCGTAGACGATTGGAGCGTTAGCTTCCAGATTGGCGAAACCTTCTAGCCTTTTACTAACCCTGATATTCAAGAATATTTTCAAAATGCCGCCTATTTATTAGGGGTAAAATCACTTTTATTGACTAATCTTTACTTATAATTCAAAAGTAATGGCTTCTATCACAGAGGATATAGTTAGTAAAATTGATAAATGCTTGAAAAAACACTTTCAAGCTAAGATTACAGAACTCCTGGATCAGGAAATTGATCACATGCTACTGATCGTAGAGCAAGTGAATACCTACTATGCCCTACCAGCAAAAAAACGATCTTCCGATGCCCAATTGGCCACATTCAAGTCTGAACTACTGGGCCGAATTGAATCGCTATGGCCTAAACCTGAATCGAATGACCTGGCCGTGCTTCATGAATCCTTCTTGCATGACCTCCAAGAGATTCTTGAAGAAGTATCGATCTATCAAACCATAGAACAAAGTCATGACCGGTTTTTTGCTGTCGACACTGATCAGTCCTGGGTCAAAGCTTTCAAAGTTGGTAAGAGGTTTGGCTATCAGCTTGCCTGCTTGCCCAACACGATCTCCAATATTTTCAGAAAAGAGAAAAAACAGAAGCCCTATTGGAAACATGAAATTCCACTTAGAAACTTAGCCAAGAAGCACTTCTTTGCTCAATTATTGAACGACCTTCAATCGGTATCTGAATTGCTTTACCTTTCTCTCGCCCAACAATTCATTAAGCTCAAAGAATGGGAGGAAAAGCTTAGTCAAGGAGATCAAGAAAGTCTCAAATATTCAGCGGATGAAATCCTCAATTTCAAAAACGAATTACTCCAGTCTATAAAGACCAAAATCAAAGAAATCACTGGACCCAATGCTAGAAATTTTAAACTGGAATACGAAAAAGCGGGCACCTTTGAATTACCCGAAGCTCGCTTGAGTAATGAGATTACGACCAAAAAAATAGAATCCTCCAAAAGCCAGTGGAGTCTCAATGATTTAGAGTGGCGCAATACCAACTATGCCCTATTCGAAGAATGGCGCATGGATCTCAATATCAATTTACTCAAGCACAAAACGCTCGCCAGTTTATTGGAGTTTCAATCCACGCAGTTCAAGAAAATAGACGAATACATTGGTCCAGAGATGGATGAAATCAATTCATTCATTGATGAATGCATGGGCTCTTTGAATAAGGAGCATGAGTCTATCGCCAAAGAACTTAAACGACTCAACTATCTAGCGGTAAAGAAACTGGATAAGGAAGTCGTACCTAGGCTTTGCGACAAACTATCCAACCAGACGATTATCAATCTGATTAACAAACTCGAAGTAAACATTGCTAATCAGGTCACCGAGCTGTCCGATGAACGAGTCATCGTGAAAACTGACACCTATGATGAGCCAATCAAAACTGAAGAGTTAAAGGTAATCTCTCCACATGAATTGATAGCTTTTGAAACTTTACCAGCCTTCAAAAAACAGGTGGAATCGATCAAACAGTCCTCTTTTTCTTCTCTGGAGAAAATGGTGGAGAATGTGAAAGATCTCGATCACATCATTACTTTCAGTTTGTCGTCCGGCATAGCCTCCATGGATCAGCAACGCGATCCGCAGGAAGCTATTTCTATTGCAGAAGAAGGTCTGAAACGTGCAGCCACCCGATTGATCGAGGAGCGCAATCAGCTCAACGAAGCAATGGTGATCAACGGTAATGAGTTGGAGACCGCTATAAACACCTTTTGTGACGGCGTCATAGAATTGACATTCAATGAGAATGTCAGGGAGCTTCGCATGCGTATCACTAAGGCCAAAGCCACCCAACAGGCCAAAGAGGTTCGTCAAAAACTGGAAGAAAAAATGACTACGCGTAAGAAGCGTATCATGCTAGTCTTACTTAGTGTGTACAATGACGCTCGTCATCAGCTCAGCGCCCTGAGTGAAAACTTTGTACTCACGGCCAAAAAACCTGAGATCTCTAAGCAAGTTTCTGATTTCTTACTAGAATCACAGCAGGCCATCGACAAGCTACCTTTGATATACAAACGCTTGTACCAGATCGAACCTTTGGAAGACCTGGAACTCTTCGAAGGCAGAAATGAAGAATTTCTTACTTTGAAAAAAGCCTTCGAAAGTTGGCAAAAAGGTCACTACGCCGCTACTGTGGTCTTGGGTGAAAAGTGGAGTGGCTTGACCTCATTTCTTACCTATATTTTGCATCAAGGCAGCTTTCCGTTCACTATCACTCGCATGAAAATGGTTGATAATGGATGCACCAAAGATCACTTCATTCAACTGATGCAAACTGCATTCAAAGAAGACGCTTTCGATAGCTTGGATGACGGCATTGACTTCCTTAACTCCTCTCCCAAAAGAGTGGTTATTTTGGAAGACATTCAAAACTTATTCCAGCGCAAGGTACATGGATTTGAAGCCATGCAGCTACTTTTTCAATTGGTGAATAAGACCTACAAGAATGTGTTTTGGATAACGAGTACCACTGTCTATACCTGGACTTACTTACAAAAGACAATCAATATCAATGAGTACTTCAGTTATGTGATTGAGCTAAAAACATTAACCAGCGAACAGATCATTAATATCATCTGGAAGCGAAATCGAATCAGTGGATTCAAAATTCAGTTCGAAGTGGATGCCAGCGCTGCCAGTGATAAGAAGTTCGCTAAATTGAATGAAGCCGAGCAGCAGGAATGGCTGAAGAAGAAATTCTTCTCAGAGCTCAACAGCTTCGCTCAAAGCAACATCAGTCTGGCACTAATATATTGGCTACTCTCCACGAAGGAAGTAGATGACAGCACCATCACTGTGGGGACTTTCAAGAGGCCAAACCTGAACTTTTTGACCGTACTTGCTATGGACAAAATCTATGCGCTGCATGCGCTGGTCTTGCACGACGGCCTGACTATTGAGCAGTTGGCTCAGGTTTTGAATGTGACAGCAAAAAATTGCGAGTTGACATTATTGGCCTTATTGGAAGATGGCATTTTGGTAAAAACCAATGAGAATTATATGGTTAATCCCATTGTATACAGAAATACGATCAGTTTGTTGAAGTCAAGAAATCTTATTCATTAAAATGAAAAAGTTAGTTTTCATATTCCTTTATCTGCTCGGCTTGAGCGCCTTTGGTCAAGCCGTGGATAGTCTGAATCTGGCCAAGATCGACTCCATCGTAGTGGCCAAGGTAGATTCTGTTCATACGCTGGATTCAGCCCAGTATGCACGACAAAGCACTGAGAAAAAGAAGGTCAATCTCAAAACTCCTCCATCAGTTTCCGAGCTCATTTCTATCCCAAACTTATTTTGGAGTCTGATATTTATCATCACTGGCTATTTCGTGATCAAGTTTACTTCTCGTATTCTTGAAGTCTTTGCCGAGCGTAGTACTAAGTATCGCATCACCATCAAGAGCATTATTCCCGTGGTGAAGATCCTGGGCTGGGTAGTAGTCATTTTCTTGATTGTGGTTGGCATTTATCAGCCACCAGCAGCCACGGTATTGGCTTTCTCTGCCTCTATAGGAGTAGCAGTTGGTTTTGCCTCACAGGATATTCTCAAAAACATCTTTGGCGGCATCGTAATCCTTTTTGATAGGCCTTTCAACTCAGGTGACAAAATACAAGTGGGCGACACGTATGGTGAGGTAGTAGAAATCGGTCTGCGTTCGACGCGTATCGTCACCCCGGACGACAATTTGGTGACCATACCGAATGGCGAGATTATGAACAGCTCGGTTTCCAATGCCAACGCCGGCGAAGCCAACTGCCAGGTGGTGGCTGAGATCTACCTACCCATAGATGTAGACACTGTGCATGTCCGAGCCCTGGCCACGCAAGCCGCTCAAGTATCCAAATACATCTACCTCAACAAACCCATCGTTGTCATCTTTGCCAACGAATACAAAGAGCGCCAGTCGATAATCAAAATGAAGATCAAAGCCTACGTCTTAGACATCCGCGATGAATTCAAATTCAAAAGCGAAATGACTGAGATCGTGATTAAAAAGCTGTTGGAGGAAGGAGTGTTGAAGAAAGAGGCTTAATATAATTCGATCATATAGCATGAGGTGGGGCACAAGTTACAAACTTGCGCCAGCGGAGTAGTTACCAGCGGATTAGAAATGGTTTTTAATTCGATAGCTCCTTGCAAGTGGGTCTCCAACGGATTTTAGCGCTTGTTAGATTTTGTTTTATTCTCAACTGGCGGAAGCAATTCAAGCTTCTTTGATTCTTCAATTAAAATCGTGTCTGATACATTGAATATTTTGTCGATATTATTGTAATTAACACTTAAGAACGTTTGTTGAATAATTTCTGTAGCTTTTTCAATTTCAGATTGAGCTTCTCCTCGCTTACCTGTAAATAAGCAAAGCACTTATTAATACATCATTTGCCGAAATGTCAAATTCACTCTCGGGTGGCTTACTTTTTTCGTAGGTGGAAGTCGATGAAGCCAATGGGTTTGCGTGACTCCTTTCATCACCATCAGGCTTCCATGCTCCAAAAGAAGGTCTACGCGTTCTTTAGTGCTCTTGTGCTTAAATGAAAACTTCCGCTCAGCACCAAAACTTACAGAGGCGATCGTTCCATTCTTCTTTAGCTCAGTTTCTCCATCGCTGTGCCATGCCATGCCTTCCACTCCATTATGGTACAAATTGAGCAAACAGGAATTGTAAGATTCATTGGTATGTTGTTCCACAGCCTCCTTGATGGCCTGCAGCTGCTCTGTCCAGGGTAGAGCCACCTTAGTGATACCCGAATAGCGATACGAGAAAGGCTGCTCGGCATACCAGGCTACTTTCCTTTTGGTTTCAATGGTCTTTCCAAAGATGACGGCCTTATCCGACTCCCAACAAATCTCAGTAAGTAATGTATTCATCATTTGGTCGGCTTTTGATTGTTCAAATACCTTTCCCAGGTAATTGACTTGACCTTCATACGGCAACCAATTTTTAGTCGGGTTCTGTTCAAATTCAAATAACCGTAGACTGCTCATCTTTCCTTTGTGTCTTCCATAATTCGTATTTCTTTTTCATACAATGTCCGCAGGGCCTGTAACCTGCAACAATGGCCTGATTCTCATCCATAAAGAATACACGATTCTTTTTATTCATGCGTTTTCCTGAACGGCAATTGAGTTGGCCAAAAATTTTCAATCTACTATTGCCCGCCAGGCGAATTTTACCGGATCTTATGTGTCGGTGCAAATCCAAATTGGCTATAGAAAGATGTAAAGTTATTTTAGCTCGTTGCATCATGAAATATTATTCCCAAAGTAAAACGTTCGCCTGAAGTCACTTCACTCACTCCATGCCGCAAATTCCCCCTATAATAACCTCTCCGACCATTTATCGGTCTGTAGGATGTGGCAAATATTAAGGCATCTCCTTTTTTCGGTTTTAATACTATCGGTTTGGACTGAGATCGAGGTATCTGTTCGGTGAGTACAAACTCGCCTCCTTCATATTCAGACCCATACTCCGACAGAAAAACAGCTAGCTGAAAAGGAAAATACACCTCTCCATATAAATCCTGATGCAAAGTATTGAAACCACTCTTTTTATAACTCAATATCAATGGCGTTGGTTTTTGCTGGCCTTGCTCGTGACAACGCTGTATAAAATCATCGTGGATAGTTGGGTATTCCATTTCAAACTTCAATACCTTCATCCATTGATTGGCAATGGGAACCAGATGAGGATAAATACTTTTGCGAATGCCCAAAATGGTTGGTGGAAGTGGATAATCAAAATACTTGTATTCACCCTTTCCAAACCTATGGCGCTCCATCATGACCGTTTTTCGATAGGTTGAATTTTCATCGTATATGGATATCATTTTCTCACATTCGTTGTGAGTCATGAGGCTTTTGATAGTTGCAAAACCACATGAATTCAGCGAATGCTGAATGGCCTCCCAGGATAGACTATCTATGTTTTTCATTTAGCTTAAATTTCTAATAATGTGAGGGGCCGGAGCAATTTCGCGTTGCGTATGGATGCACTCCAGATTTCTGATAAGAGGACAATTAATTTGATCGAACCGCCTCCCAACCAATCATCGCGGTTTTTCGGTTACTTCCCCAATGATATTCTCCAATGTTTCCGTTCGACTGGATTACTCTATGACATGGAATAAGGTAAGCTACTGGATTGTTGCCTATGGCAGTGCCCACTGCTCGCGAAGCATTCGGTTTGTTTATACTATGAGCTATTTGGCCATAATTGGTTAGACTACCTTCCGGAATTTTGATCAGCGTTTCCCAAACTTTCAACTGAAAATCCGTTCCCTTCAGGTGCAGTTTGATTTCACTTAATTTGCTCCAGTCATGCGTAAAGATGAACAGTGCATTTTGTTGGAACATATCCAGGTGTTGATCAAATTCCGCATTTGGAAACTGATTTTTCAGCTCATTTAATGAGTGCGCCTTGTTTTCCGAAAAAGCCAGATAACAAATTCCTTTAGAAGTAGAGGCTACAATGATCTCACCGAAAAGACTATCAGCAAAACTGTAACTGATGTTGAGATTTTTACCTCCGTACTTATACTCAGCAGGCGTCATTCCTTCAATGTTGATGAAGAGATCATGCAAACGACTTGTACCAGAGAGGCCTATTTCATGAGAAGCCTCCGATAGCGTTGCCTTATTATCTTTCAATAACTTTTTGGCGTAGGAAGTACTGATGTGCTGAAGAAATTTCTTTGGACTGACACCCGCCCATTCTGAAAACATACGTTGAAAGTGATATGGACTCAGATGAACATGCTCTGCGACTTCATCTAAACCAGGCTGCTTTTTGAAGTTGGCCCTAATGTACCCGATAGCTTCTTCTATACGTTGAAAGTTGATGTTGTCTTGTAGTCTCATCTTCTTGTCTTTTTAATCTTACGTAAAAGTAGTGACGCCGTAAAGTTTAAAACACCTGAATCTTGCGGAGCTCAATCGACAGATGACGCAAACTGACTATACCTCATGTTAGTGTTGGATCAACTAGAAAGTTTCTTGCTTACATATCAATCACAAAATTGAATCCTACATAGAAGTTATTCTTGATCTCAAGCACAGACAGTGTTTGACCAGGCAACTCCTGTTGCTGAGAGGAAAAGGGCAAGGAGACAATATCACCTACCACAATGCCTAGTAAGGTACTTTTTGAGATCATACGCACTGGCCCTCCCAAACGGACGCCTGCATCGGCATAAGCCAAAGCGGACGTGTTGTTTTGCGTATTGATATCAGGATTCTGGCCGGAGAAGGTAGACTCTATTTTGAAGCCCATTCCAGCCCCTAGATAGGGGCTGACCTGCCACTTAGGCTTAAGTTCGAATACATACGACTCCACCCCGAAATTTAACTGAAAATATTGTCCTCTCGCCTGCGGATGAGCTTCTATAACGTTACTGGTATAGGTACCATACATGTGCCCTATCGAGGCGTTCACTTTATGACCTTTTACTTCTAACATCTCCCATTTGTAATTGGAATAATACCCTCCTCTATCCAACAAAGCCTTAAAATCAACAATCACATCGGCTTTTTTGTACTCCTGATCATCTTTGGTTTTCAAAAGATTCACCCCAATTCGGCCATAGCCAAATCCAGAGAAAGGATACGCCTCATAGCCAAGGGTGAAAATGGATACGTCTTGCTTGAATCCCAGCCTCAATCCTGACTCCTGACTAGAAATCGCCTCTAGCGTAGGCGATGCCCAAAAGTCTTTGTATTGATAGAAGATTGAAAAAGAAAAGTGAGTTCCGGGCTCTTTTCCCAAGATCAGGTAAGAGCCCAGATTAAAGTCGTCCCCATAATCTAACGCATGTACGAAACTCATCTCATTCTTGATAAAGACCTGAGGATTCACTTTATCCAGAATGATCCTATGATTGAGTTGAATTCCAAAAAGAAGGGATGTTTTTATGCCTTCGTAATCATAAGGGAGATTTACGATAGGCTCATCCACATCCTCATGTATGGAATTTTGGATATCAGCTCCACCCATGTCTCCACTAAACACAAGTCCGATTACAGGCAATATCGAAATGGTCTTGTATTTCCATATCTCGTACTCGCCCATGAACAAAAGCTCATCCAAACGACCTTCGTTTGTCGTATCCTTCCTGCTCCGATTGGTATAGCCATTGTAAGACGAGTAGCCAAAGAGTTTATTTTGATAATTCAATGTGAGATCGAATCCAAAAGAACGATAGTCATCTCTGTTAGCCGTAAACGCACCATTGTATGAGTCATTGAGGGAACCAATACTCAAAGTGGTTCCTGGACTGACCACCAGAAGTGAATCCGGGTTTTGACCGTACCCTGAGATACAGAGCGATAAAAAGAACAACAAAATTAGCTTAGGCATTGGTGTTCAATATGTTTGATTTGAGGTCGTCAAGTTATTATTCTGATTCTCAAGATTAGGAGATTTTGAGGTGGTATCAAAAACTAAACTCAGAAGAAGTCTGAAGAGGATTGCCGCATTGTTCCACTCTTATTTTGCTAATTATTGAAATCCGCAATGCAGATCTCTTCTTTTCCTGACCACTATCTAAACATTAGATTCGCTATTTTTAAGAAAGCAAACCAACATACTAAAGATGAGATTCCTAAAACGCAATTTCCTATGGTTGATTTATTTCGTATTTGTGCTATTGGTGATTCTCAATCATAAAGGCGAACACCCTTTCATTAGCGAAAGTGCCTACCCTTTGGGCAAGTATCTAATTTGGGGTGTTTATCTCAGTTTTTTGAGCTACTCTCTCTACTGTAGCTCACAAGAGAATTTTTTCTCTACACTCAGAAAACTGTATCCGTTACACTGGGCCAGACAAATTGGGTTGGACTTATATCTGGGTCTGGTGCTGAGCCTTTCCCTCATTTACCTGAATGAAGGTTCGATACTGGTGGTATTGATCTGGTTGATCCCGGTATTGATCTATGCCAACCTAGCTATTTTGCTTTATGTTGCCCTGAACTATGACAGCATCATTTCACACTTTCTGTAAGGCTATTCGGCGTTCTCCACTTTGTTCAAAAAGTTACCTATGGCTTCAGTCACGCGTTCAGGCTGGTCGATCATGGTCATGTGTGCCGCACCTTCTATGATTTCGACAGAGGCGTTGTTGGACATTTCCTGAAATTTATAAATCGTTTCAGGGCGAGCTTCGTCATACTCTCCTGTGACAAAAAGTATGGGGACAGTAATCTCCTTCAAGAATGGTGTTCGGTCAAAGTCCATCAAAGATCCCGTGGCTTTAAATTCTGTGGGTCCCCACATATGATTATACACTTGATTATTGAATTCTGCGGCTCCATCACATGTAGGATTTGGCAAATAAGGCCAGGCTCTTCGACTCAAGTGTCTGGCATAAAAAGAGTCCGTAGCGGCCAAATACTCTGGTGCTTTATAATCCTCCAGCGCTTCATACTTAGTTATACTATCCTTGATATGTACAGGAAGCTGAGACACCAGAATTTCAGCATCTGCCATCCATTGTGATGTACTTATCAGTGGGCTGGAAAACACCACAGACCTCACCCCTTTGGGCTTCCGTGTAGCTAGATACTCAATGGTAAATGTACTACCACACGAATGACCTAGCAAATGCACTTCATCCAAGGCTAAATGATCTCTCAGCAAGTCTATCTCATCTATAAATCTGTCCATTCGCCATAGTGCAGTATCTGTAGGACTATCCGAAAATCCTGAGCCTAACTGATCATAAAAAATTACTGGTCTGTCTTTTCCTAAGTGCGAAAAACCGGGAATCATGGTGCAACTTCTTGCCCCTGGTCCGCCATGAAGTATCAATAAAGGAATTCCCTGCCCCTCTCCTATTATCTTATACCAAATCTTGCCTCCTTCTACATTAACATAACCCTCCTTTTCGATTGGCTTCTCACAGGATATACTGAATAGGAGCATCAGCAAAAAACAGATACTTGTTAGATTTTTCATGTTCATTGTTTTTTGTAAAATACTAGAATTATCTCAAAACACTTTCACAGCCGTATTTCTAGGTACCCCTTCCCGTGTCTTCACAATTTCAAAATCTACCATACCGAGCACCAAGCCCTCTTCTGTGATTACCTCCACTTCCCATTGACCCGGCTTCACCCAATGCTTGTAGGTATAGCCACGATACCCGTCAGTCCTGCCTCCTCTTACATTGATTCCAATATCTTCAACGACCTCCCACGTTTCAACTTTGGGGTTAAACCATTTCCAGCGATGGTAAACAGATTTCTCCAGATTGGTGGGAGCAAAGATGGAAGTGAACACATACACCTTCTCATTCGGTCGCCAGAGTAGTTTCAGCCGATGCGCTCGCCAAAAGACATACCATTCGTCTTTCTCATAAAGCACAGAGTACTTTCCTTCATCAAATTTCACCTGATGTCCCACCAATCCACTTTTGAGCGCCAGAGGTACTGGAGGAATAAGTCTAAAAAAGTAAAAAACGTAAATCAAGGAATAAATACCCACGACCAAGCTCAGCAACTTACCTAAACTCACTTCTTTTCTCGTGCGGGCACTTCGACGGTAGACTTTTACAATCAAGGCCAGGGTACACCCCAAACTGAGCAGTCCAGAACATACAAAGACAAAAGTGTTCATCTGTTTAATAAACACCGGAATCATAAAAGTGAAAAAGGTAAAGCTGATAAAGCTATAGACGCTAAACTGCAGGTACTTATTCGACAACTTTCTTTTTAGAAATTCATTGGCGACAAACAGCACCACAAGAATGCTAAAGAATGAAACAGTTTTGGTGAGAGAGACACTCCTTGAAAAGTATATCACATAAGCACTAGACAAAGCGCCAAAAAAGAATTGAATGGCTAGCGGAAAGTACGGTTCTATTCGCTCAAGAAAAGTGTTTTTCCAACGATTGTCACCAGCCAGATTAAAAGCATAAATCGTAAAACTGAGTGATACCATGTGTATACACAACATAGTCAAGTCGTACGCTCTGTCTATCCGGCCTAAGGTTAAAGAGTCGAAAACAAAACCACCTATAAAAAAGATAATAGGTGCATACTTCTTGTGCTTTAGGAGGTATTGACCGGAGCTGCTATTTCGAAACCTGGCGACTACTTTGTTCATTCATAATTCGGTAAGCCCAAATATAGAATATTGCTAGAATCAGCATAGCTACCAACGAAAAAATCACTGCATCGAATGATGCAGTGATTTGATACAAACTAGATTATTCAACAATAATCTTTTGGCTACTTACTTCCAGATCGGTCTGAATCTTGAGGATATATACTCCAGGCTTCAGCTGATCCACAGGCAAGAAAGTAGATCTTTCTTCCATCAATTCTAGTTCTGATACTACAAGGCCAGCAGACTGGTACAATCGAATGGTACCAGTCGCTGCTGCTCCAAACTGAATATTCAAGTCTGAAGAAACCGGATTTGGCCATACGTTGAGCGTGCTTACAGGTAAGTCTTCTTTCACCTCATCTCCAATTCTCGACGAACTAGAAGCGGCAATAAAGTTGTCCGGACAGTCAAGTTCCCAAGGGTAATTGCCATCGTAGTCTAAATAGCCTCCTCCATTGATGAAATTTACGTATTGGCTCCAGGTGGTCTGAGCATCCTGGCCAATGATGGACAATAGCGCCGCATCAAATGACCAGGACTGACCCAAAGACTTCGCTTTTTCATTGAACTTGTAGACGAAGTTCTTATCAAACGTTTGGGAAATGTAGTGGAGGAAGAATCCAGTGATGGTATACCCTCCTAGCCATTTTCGAGAATCTGTTGTATTGGGCTGTCTGGTCTGATGAAAACCGGCATGGATTCTCACCGCATCGGCAATACCTTCTGTATAGGCCCAAAATGGAGATTGCCCATCGTAAGTACCTCCTGTTACCGGTGAGTTATTGTACCCATGTGTGACCTCATGAAACAAGATACCATCTATTTCATCCTTTACCACCTGAGCATTTCCTCCGGATTGATTGTAAATGTTAGTGAGGTGCTGAGTACTTACTGCAATACCAATAGCATCTCCACCACCCCATTTATAAGCCACAAAATCCTCATTTTTTAACTCGAAAGTCAACTGACGAAATCTTGGAGCATTCGATGAACTCCGATACAGAATCTGAGCTACATCCAAGCAACGCTGTTGCATATAGGCCTCAGGGTTGGAGATGACTTGGTGAAAAATTTGAGAACCCGTAGTCACTCCATCGTAATCTGTAAACAACACAGTTGGTGTCAAGAAATCATTGCCCCAATCACAGTTGTTGTTCGAAGAAGTAACCGTGATGTAGTTGTTTTTGGTTTCCACATCTGTACCGTTGGCGTTGTGTGCTCTAAGTGTAACACTATAGGTACCTTCTGTAGAATAAGTCACGACTGGTGAAACCGAAGAGCTGGTAGAAGGGCTTCCTCCAGGAAACTCCCATTCATAACTGGTTGCATTAGTAGATTGGTTAGAAAAAGATACCGAAGCGCCTTCATTCACTGAAGTGCTACTTGCTGAGAAATTAGCAATAGGTTGTGTATTGTTTGAACCTCCAGTCCCAAAAAGTTCCACCTCAGCCAACTGTAGGATATTCCCGCTATTGTTGTTCATATCCAAACGGTAGTACGTGTAGGATGAAGCATTACTCACGCTGTAGGTGTTGGTTTGAAAACGATTGGCGAAGTCTTCTCCTGAACGTGTATCAATTTGGCTAAAATTGGTCCCGTCGTTAGAACCACTTAGCGTCCAGCTATATGGATCTCTTTGCGGTGCATCGTTAGCCGATGTAATCGTATAGCTAGATAAGACATACGATGAATTAGCCTGATACTGTACCCATCCGCTAGAATGAAAAGTCAGATACTTGGTAGAAGATGAGTTATCAATCAATTTGCTGATACCCTCATTGTTCGGGGAGTCACTGTATTCGGCTGAGACCGTGCCACCATCATCAGTAAAATCAGAAGCGACAGTGGCTTCCTCACCCCAAATGGCCAATTCGGCGAGTTGCAGAATGTTTCCACTATTGTTATTCATATCTAAGCGATAATAAGTGTAAGCGGCAGCATTAGAAAAAGTAAACTCTCTGGTCTGAAAACGGTTAGGAAAGTCTTGACCCGAACGGGAATCAATAGTTGAGAAATTCACGCCATCATTGGAGCCACTCAGTGTCCAGCTCTGAGGATCTCTTGCTGGCACATCATTGGCTGAAGTGATCGCATACTTAGTGACCACATACGAAGTAGTGGCTTGGTACTGCACCCATGCGCTAGCGTGAAAAGTCAAATATTTCGTTGAAGATGAATTATCAATCAACTTACTGATACCCTCGTTGTTCGGCGAGTCGTTGTACTCAGCAGACACATTCCCTCCATCATTGGTAAGGTCGACGGATTGGGCAAAAACCAGGGCTGGAAGCATCAAAAGTGCCCCCAAAACAAAACGTAAAGTTTTAATTAACATAGTAACAAAGGTTTATGGTTTTGGTTATAAAAACTCTGTGCGACGCACCTTGCGTCACCACATATAAACACAAACTAGACCCGGGTCATTTACTATCGATAGGTTAGGTTAGGTCGGTTTATATCTATTAGGAGTGGGTTAACTTCAAAAACTACTCAGTAGGTGGATAAAAAAGAGTTTGGCACCTCTTTCGCTCGTGAAAATCGCAATAAATGAGTATGGAAAATGAAGAGAAAAATTGATGTAATGGAGGTTTTACAACGAATCAATATTATTTTAAGGACTTAACCTCTCGAAGATGAAATACTACGATCCACAGACGCTCGCCTTCTTATTATCAGAAGTTCATCATTTAGATGAATTGCTACAAGCCGAGCGATACAAGGCTTACGACAAAGCATCCATAGACCTGCTATTGGATGCTGTAAAAGATTTTAGTGATACAGCTCTGTTCCCGTACATTCAGGAGATGGATGAAAAGCCGTGTGTGTTTAAAGGCGGGAAAGTTATAGTACACGAACAGTTTGGACCCATTTTAAAGAAAGCGGGCGAAATGGGATTGGTAGCGGCAGCCATGAACGAAGAAGACAACGGCTTGCAAATGCCCATGTTGGTAGTTAATGCCCTGTATTTCATTATGGAGGCAGCCAACAATCACGTGACTGGTTATCTGGGTCTCACATCAGGTGCGGCCAATGTCATTCTTACTTTTGGAACAGAAGAATTGAAACAAAAGTACGTCCCAAAAATGCTCACGATGGAATGGGGAGGCACCATGTGTCTGACTGAACCACAAGCTGGCAGCTCACTATCGGATATTACCTCTTTAGCCAAGCCACTAGATAATGACACTTTTTCCATCAAGGGGCAAAAAATATTTATCTCGGCCAGCGACCATCAGTTTTCAGATAATTTCATTCATTTGGTTTTAGCCAGGATCGAAGGTGCACCAGCAGGCACAAAGGGCATTTCGCTCTTTGTGGTTCCACAATATCATGTGAATGAGGATGGATCCAAAGGCGATTACAACCATGTAGATGTTGTTGGCGAGTTTGTGAAGCTCGGACAGCGCGGATATTGCACCAATCATCTAGCTTTTGGCGATAGCGGAGAAAGTATTGGTTATCTGATTGGAGAAGCTAATCAAGGGTTGAGCTATATGTTCCAGCTCATGAATGAGGCCAGAGTAGCTACTGGTCGAATGGGGACAGGCATTGCTTCAGCCGCCTATTACGCATCATTGCAATATGCTAAGGAGCGACCGCAGGGACGTAAACTCCAAAGCTCGGGTAAAAAGGATCCGTCTGCAGAACAAACACTCATCATCAATCATCCAGATGTAAAGCGAATGCTCCTACATCAAAAAGCGATAGTTGAAGGTTGTTTGAGCTTGATATTGCAGTGCTCTTACTATCTCGACAAGCACGCCACATCCATTGGAGAAGAAAAGAATAAATACCAGCAACTCACAGAAATCCTTAATCCAATAGCTAAAACTTACCCTTCCGAAGCGGGAAAGAACGCGGTAGATACTGGCCTTCAAGTTTTGGGTGGTTATGGGTATATGATGGATTTTATCTCTCAGCAGTATCTAAGAGATATCCGAATCATCTCCATCTATGAAGGCACTACTGGGATTCAATCACTTGACCTTTTAGGCAGAAAAGTGACCATGAACAACGGAGCCGCCTTGCAGCTTTTGGCTAAAGAGATTGAAATCACCATTACCTCCGCGCTTGGTCATGAAGAATTGAAAAACTATGCTGTCACACTTGGTGAAAGTTCAAAGCTCATTCAATCTTGTTTAGGGCATTTGGTGCCTTTTGCCATGCAGGGCAATCATGAGAAGTATCTGGCAGACGCTACTATTTTCATGGATTTGTTTAGCACGGTGGTTATTGGTTGGCAGTGGTTAAAAATAGGCTTGGCGACTTTGGATCAAACTGATGAAAAGTTTAAAGCAGGCAAACTCCATGCGCTCGATTACTTCTACAAGTACGAGATGTCAAGATGCAAGGGACTGCAAAAAACCATTTGTAGCGATTCGGATGTGACCATCAATATGAATGAGGAAATGTTTTGATCACCCCACTTTTCTAAGATGGTACTGAATACCCATTTCTTTGTTTTGGAGTCGTAGCTCCCTTCCCCAAAACCAAACGTCCCACAACGTTTCATCTCTTTCGAAAATCACCTTGTGATGGCGGGTATTTATGGCTGTCTTTCCATAATCCATGACACCCGTCGTATCAGAAATGGTATAATTACCCTTTTCATCTATAGTCATAAAAGTTTTCGGCATTTTTTCAGGAATACCATCTTTCATCATCAGAAACATCTCCCACTTCCCGATCACGCGCTCTTCAAACTCGCCAAATGATGGAATTTCATCTACTTGAACAAACTTCAATTCTATTCTTCTGTTGATCTCATCTCTACCGGCCAGCAACAAATGATCTTCCACTCGTTTGGCCTTCCAGTCTGAATTGAACCAACTTTTGGGGTCTGCCCCTTGAAAGTGAATTTTAGTTTCGCCCAACACATAAACGCCACTCAGATCACCGCTCGTCCTGGAAACAGCGTAGCTGCCGTTTGGGTGAATCTGCAAATAAGTCGATTCGTCCGAAACAGGGTTCTTATCCATAAGTGCTCGTTCTAATTCCCAAAGCCCAACAAGGTCTTCTTTTTGCAAAGATTGACAACTCAAAACCACTAAAGCTAAGACAAGATGAATGTATTTCATAAGGTAGATTTAACTAAACTCGAAGCTAACCAATCTAAATATTTTGTACCAAAGAGAACCTTTTGATTTTACAATTCGTATTTGGTTTATATTATAAACTAGTTTATACTTACGCTATGAAAGAAGAACTATCACATACCGAAAGCTTAAAAATCATCAACGAGATGATTGCACAAGCAAAAAACAACTACGAACAAAGTGGAAGCTTCTATTTCCTGCTGTGGGGATGGGTCGTCATGATTGCCAACCTTGGACATTACGTACTTGATAAGTTCACCTCCTTCGAATATCCTTTTATTTTCTGGGTGTTAACCATTCCAGCAGCCATAGCAGCGATCTGGTATGGTTCCAAACAAAAGAGTGAGACTCACACAAAAACTCACTTTTCAAGACTCTATGGAGAGGTATGGCTGGCCATGGGAATTTGCCTGATTTTATCCTTACTGTTTATGTCAAAAATCAACTACAACCATTCTGCAGTGATAATGATGCTCGC
This sequence comes from Reichenbachiella sp., assembly GCF_965233835.1. Lineage (GTDB taxonomy): Bacteria > Bacteroidota > Bacteroidia > Cytophagales > Cyclobacteriaceae > Reichenbachiella. Next base: position 1,924,023 of record NZ_OZ247585.1, on the reverse strand, counting down.
CGGAGCCGGGACCTACCTTTCAGGCCGAATGCTCAAATTCAAACCATTGATTTTTGGAGCTATAGCACTTTGGATAGCAGCCATTGTCTGCTTCAATATACCTATGACGGATCAATATTTAGTTGGAGCCATCGGGATTCTATTGGGGTATCTCATTCCAGGGTATCTATTAAAATCAGCAGAAAAATGAAAGGCTTTAGCCCACTAGACCCCTTGCTGCATTCTCAGCTCAGGCTGGCTGTCATGAGTCTACTTATCAGTCTGGAATCTGCCGATTTCACATTTATCAAAGAAAAAACAGGAGCCACAGCAGGTAACCTAAGCGTGCAGATAGACAAGCTCTCTACTGCAGGCTACATCGAGGTGACCAAAAGTTTTAAAGGCAAGAAACCACTAACTACTTGCAAGGTTACCAAAACAGGAATTACCGCTTTTGAGAATTATGTACAAGCATTGAAAAACTATATAGAATAACCATAAACACCACAATCATGAAAACTAATATCATAATAACCGTCCTTTGCCTTTCGCCAATATTGGCGTTAGCACAACCTGATTTTTCGCAACAGGCCAAACAAAAAATAGCAGCCCTAGATCTGATGGTCGGAGACTGGGAAGGCACTGGCTATCTTTTTACCCCTCAGGGAAAAGAGCCTTCTCAGGTAACTGAAAAAATACAATACAAACTCGATGGTACGGTAATCATGGCCGAGGGCAAAGGGGTCATCACATTGGAAGACGGCACCCAACAGACCGTCCATGATGCGCTGGGTATATTGTCTTACAACTCCTTCACCCAACAGTATCAGATGAACTCCTTTGTTTCTAAAGGCATGAGTACTCAGGCCAAATTTGAAATCATTGACGCCAACAATATGGTCTGGTGGATCGAAGCAGGACCTACTACCATTCGCTACTCATTGACCATTAAAGATGGTACATGGAAGGAAATTGGCGAACGCTCGATGGATGGAGAAAATTGGCAACAATTTTTTGAGATGGAGTTGACCAAGATCTAATACACCAAATGACTCTACAAATTGGCCACGAATTTTGTAGAGTCATTTCTATTTTAAAACTAATCTTAACCAACAATATAAAAGGACCCAGTTACTAAACCACAACCTTTAATCTCTCATACAATTGACGTTGCCCCTCCGAGGTAATCACCATCGCTCTAGAGTGTTTGACCCGACGCATCCATCCCAGCTCAATCATTCGCTCAAGTAATGCCGCACCTAAAGACCCTGCCAAATGAAACTTTCGTTCACTCCAATCCAAACACGCTTTAGCAAATAGACGCCTTTGTTTTTTCAAGTGATCTACGTCTATTCCAAATTCACTGAAAAACTTCAAACCAGACTCAGTGGTATCAAAAGCTCTATCATTTAACTTGATAAAACCTGATTCGCACAACCCTTCCGCTACCATCACTCCAATCTTACCTGCCAAGTGATCATAGCACGTGCGGCAATATTTCACTCCAGATTGCTCCACTTTGGCCTCTTCTTTTTTAGGAATTAAATTCACCAGGCCTTCTATGGCGTAAGCCACTTCTTTTCTTGCAAACCGATAGTACTTATGCCTTCCCTGGCTTTCCACCGACAATAATTCCGCATCTACAAGTTTTCTTAGATGCATACTTATGTTTTGAGCAGTGGTATCTGCACTGATGGCTAGCTCAGTGGCCGTGTACGCTCTCCCATCCAAAAGATTCCACAATATGTTAGTCCTCACAGGATTTCCAATTAAAGCAGTTACTTGGGTAATATCTACATCCATAGTTCAATCATCAGTGAAGTGTCTAAGATAGCAATTACTCAACTTTGCTACAATCAAACAAACAGTCAATGAAATCAATGATATATATCTCCTTGTTCATCTGTTCGATAACAAGAAGTATGGGCCAAGATCATCATAACCAAACTACCCACATGCGAAGCACTGAAATATTAAAATTAAAAAGCTCAACAAATAATTTGACCCTTGCCATCATCCATCAGCAACCCAAGATTATCCTTCATGATTACCCTGTACTCTTTCTGCATGGGTCATCCTTTCCCTCTGCGCTGTCATTTGGGTTTGAGATGGACGGAATATCCTGGATGAGCCACCTTGCAGCCAAGGGGTTTGATGTCTATGCGCTAGACTTCTTGGGTTATGGACATTCATCACGCTATCCAGAAATGCAGTCCAATGATCAAACGGGGACACCCTTGGGAAAAGCTCAGTCTGCCTCACAGGATGTAGACCGAGCGATCAACTACATAAAGAAAAAAACAGGAAAGGAGAAAATCAGTCTCATCGGTCATTCATGGGGAGGAAGTGTGGCGGCTCTTTATGCTTCCGAGCATTCAGATCAATTGGCACAACTCGTTCTATTTGCAGCCATAACACCTAGATACAATACAGGAGCCGAAAGTCAGCTCAAAATTTCCTATAAAATGTTAACACCTGACCAAAGGATGGCCAGTCTAAGAGACTTAACACCCTCAGGGTACAACTGTCAATTGGAAAATGAGATCTTTGAAACTTGGGGAGATCAATGGTTAAAATCAGACCCCTTTGTTAGCCAACAGCAAAACAAGTTTGTCAAATATCCTGCGGGACCCAATCAGGATGTAGAAGATCTTCTTCATGACAAGGCCTACTATGATCCGACGAAAATTAACACCCCTACGCTAGTGATACGAGGCGAGTGGGACCAATATCCAAACAACGAGGATTGCGGGCAGCTCTTCAGTTCCTTAAAAAACTCACCTTATAAAAAATATGTGGTAATTGAAAAAGGCACCCATGTCATGCACCTTGAAAAAAGCCGTCATGAACTTTACTATGAAGTTGATCACTTTTTGAACAAAACTAGTACCAAGCAAAAAACAGAGAGAAGCTCAATCGCAGTCATATTTGAAGTTATTCCACATGAAAAGCACTGGCAGCAATATTTAGATCTAGCGGCTGAACTAAAGCCAGAATTAGAAAAAATTGAAGGATTCATTTCGATAGAAAGATTCAAGAGCATCACACAACCTGAGAAAATATTATCACTTTCCTTTTGGAAGGACGAAACCTCTTTAAAACAATGGAGGAACTTAGAAATTCATCGTGGAGCCCAGCAAAAAGGTCGGGAATTTATCTTCAAGAATTATCGGCTGAGAGTGGCTCAAGTGATCAGAGACTATGGTATGCTCGACAGAAAGGAAGCACCACAGGACAGTAGAGACTACCTAAATACTAGATAAACCGTTGCCAACAATCCTCCAAAAAATAAGATCAGGCCCGCTCCATAAATGACACTATTGTATGGTGCGGCTACTACATCTCCATACCCCAATCCAATGAGGAGCCAGCCGATGAAGAAAACTACGAGCGCGATGATACTTTGTTTGGTGGATTTCATTTATTCTAAAATACAAAGGATTATATACAACCCAAATACTATCAACACTATACCTAAACCCAATCGATAAATAACTTCAGATTTTTCGAAGAAGTTAGCAGGTTTGGCTGATTTCATTTCTAATGCAAAGATCAAGGCGCCAATAATCATAAGAAGCGCTCCCATGATATGGGAGTAATTTATTTTCAGATATAGCATCCAACTATGGTCTACAATTTAAAATTATTGTTTTCACAACAGCTCAAAACACAGCAGAAATTGTCATCAAGACTCATCGTATTTTGCTGGCGATGCCTATTAAGAAGGCAATAATGGTTTCACCACTTACAATTGTCTCTAAGTAAAAAATGGCCAAATGTCATATAAATATCTTACTAGCACTATTTTCCTTCTCTTATCATTGGAAACAGTGCAAGCTCAAAGCAAATATGGTTACGCCGACCATTCTATTCGTGAGTTAAAGCAATTCGAGTATTACCGTGGGGTTTGGGTGTCCGAACTGGAAATGAGGCAAGAAGATGGTAGTTTCAAAAAAATAGAGGGTGGTGCACAGGTTACCGGTCGATTTTTGGATGATCACCGGACTTTTCAATCTCAATTCACCACTCCCAATGGTTTTTTTTCGACAGATATCCGCACCTACAATACTACAACAAAACAATGGGAAGCTCTATTTCTCAATGCCAAAGCGCAACGATGGCATCAGTTCACCTCAAAAATCATAGCAGGCAAAATGACAACTATTGTAAAAGGCGGGTATAGTGGCAAGGAAGAATTTGACATAAAGGTGATTGATTCCATCATCGATGACAATAATTATCAAAAGGATGTCTATAAATCTACCGACGGAATGAAAACTTGGATTCTTACTTATAAAATTGACCTATCAAAGCTACTCACTGAACCTGGAGAGTGAGTGAATTTCAACGTATTTTACTCCATCCAAACTTGTTTCCAAAATCTAATTTTTAATAATCACCGCATCCACGGCATTTTCCTTGACCAACCGGTTGAACATGGCGATGTCCTCGGTAAGAATCACATCTAGCTTTTCGAGTTGCTCATCGATGAGGCCACTCACTTCCTTCATAAAAGCCACCGCCTGATCAGTGGGCTGGTAGTCGCCGTAGCTGGCCAGTGAATTGAGGTGCCCCAGCTTGTTATTCAATCGAATCGGAAAATTGAGTGGATCTTGGCCACTCTTGTTTTTGGTCTGATACAACTCTTCTTCAATAACCTTTAATTTGTCTAAAATGTAGGCTGAGGTGTCCACCACCGATTTCATCTCCTCCATGTCTTTGACCTTTTCTACGAAAGTATTGATCTGCGCTCGACTCTCTCTGATCTTCTCGACTGCCAGATTGGTTTCACTGAGTTTGTTTCTTACAGCCATCAAAAAATCAAATTGCGCCTTGAGCTCTTCTGCCGACGACGACGAGCGAGGGTCGCTCAGAATTTCGAAATTGGCTGATTGAGATGGCCCTTTTCCTTCCAATCTCACTTCATAGTTTCCAGGTAATGCCTTGGGGCCATCGAGGGTGGCCCACCATAAAATCATACCATCAAACGATTTAGCCTTTTGATACTTCATGTCCCAGGAAAAAGTATTCAGTCCTGCCTTCAAGTCTTCCAATTTCCCCTCAGTTCCTTCCTTTTCTGGATGAGTGGAAAATGTCTTGATCAGCTTCCCGGAAGTTTCATAATAGCTCAAAGTTACGGTGTCCTCTTTTTCAGGCTTGCTCTCCAAGTAGAAATAAGTCAACACACCGCCTGGATGATTTTCACCCTTTCGCTTGCTCTTGTTCCAGTTTCCACCTGACATTCTATAAGAAGGCATCGGCTGAAAAAGATGGGCTGGACCAGAGACACTATTATCCAACTGATGAAAAACAGTCAAGTCATCCAAGAGCCAGAAACTTCTGCCTTGTGTAGCTGCAATAAGGTTATCATTTTTGATCGCCAAATCAGTGATTGGTACAATCGGCAGATTCATTTGTAGTGTCTGCCAGCTAGCACCATCATCGAAGGAAATGTACATACCATTCTCAGTCCCTGCATATAGCAATCCTTTTCGCTTTGGATCTGCTCTAACTACCCGAGTAAAATGATCTGATGGAATTCCATTTGTGATTTGTTGCCAAGTTTGTCCGTAGTCCTTGGTCTTGTATAGATAAGGTTTATTATCTCCCAGTTTATATCTGGTTCCGGCAATATATGCTCCACCTTCTACAAATGGGTCCAATTCGATCGAGTTGATCATCATCCATTCGGGCATGCCCGCCGGAGTGATATTCATCCAGTTTTTCCCTCCATCTTTGGTCAAGTGTACAAGTCCATCATCAGAGCCTACCCAGATGACTCCCTCTTGCTTAGGCGATTCTGCCACAGCGAAAATGGTACAGTAATACTCCACGCTCGTATTGTCTTGGGTTATCGGCCCTCCTGAGGAAACCAATTTCGTTGAATCATTTCTAGTTAGATCTGGACTAATGATCTTCCAAGACTGACCTTCATTTTCACTCACATGTAAAAAGTTGGAAGCAGCATATAGACGCTTGGGGTTGTGCGGAGAGAATAAAATTGGAAAATTCCATTGGAATCGGTATTTCATCCCTTCTGCTCCGTGTCCCATCGGATTGTCCGGCCAGACGTTGATGCCTCTGATTTCCTCTGTGCGGTGATCATAACGGGTAAAAAAACCATCATAGCTTCCACCATACACAATATCATTGTTGGTTGGGTCTATAGCCAGATGTGCGCTCTCACCCCCGGCGGTACTTTCCCAATCGCTTTCGTCGATGGCGCCACTACCTGTACGATGTGGGATTCTCACCGTAGAATTATCTTGCTGCGCCCCATAAATGCGATAAGGAAAACTATCATCAGTAGTCACTCGATAAAACTGCGCCGTGGGCTGATTGTGATAAGTAGACCAATTGTCTCCAGCATCAAAAGAAATCTGCGCTCCGCCATCATCAGCCATAATCATACGATTCGCATCTTCTGGTGCAATCCACATATCGTGGTGATCTCCGTGTGGAGCATAAGCGGCTTCGAAGGTTTTGCCGCCGTCCTTGGAACGGTGATAGGCCACGTTCACTACATAGACCTTGTCTTCATCTTGAGTATCAGCATAGATTCGGGTGTAATACCAGGCGCGTTGCCGCAGACTGCGGCTTTCGTTTACCTTTTTCCAGTTTTTTCCAGCATCATCCGAGCGGTAAACACCGCCCTTTTCGTTTTCGATAATGGTCCAAATCCGATCTGAATTGACGGGCGAGACAGTCACACCCGAAATACCCCAAACTCCTTCAGGCAGTCCTTTGCTGGCTGATATGTCAGTCCAAGTATCGCCTCCGTCCGTGCTTTTCCAAAGCGCCGAACCTTCGCCTCCACTAGACAAACTGTAGGGAGTTCTTCTTACTTTCCAGGTCGAAGCGTATAATATGCGGGGGTTATTCGGATCGAAAGTAAGATCGACCGCCCCAGCATCTTTATTCGCAAACAAGGTTTTTTCCCATGTCTCACCACCATCTCTTGATCTATATACTCCTCTGGCGTCACTTGATTTAAATAGATCTCCTAAAACAGCCGCATATACTAGATCGGGGTTTTGGGGATGTATCCTAACTCTGGGTATGTGCCTTGAGTTCGTCAATCCAATACTTTTCCAGGTCTTCCCTGCATCTTCGGACTTCCACATGCCACTGCCCGACGACACATTGCCTCGTACGGTCACTTCACCGCCCCCGACGTAGATCACATTGTTGTCCCACTCACTAACGGCTACAGCTCCAATAGATCCGCCAAAGAACTTATCAGATATGTTTTCCCAACTATTGCCAGCATCGGTGGTACGCCATATGCCACCTCCGGTCGCACCCATGTAGTACAAATTTGGTTCTCCGGGAACCCCTGTGACAGCCGCCGAACGCCCACCTCTGTAGGGTCCAATACTCCGCCACTCCATGCCTTTGTATAAGTTGACATCATAATTGACTTTGGGTTCTGTACTATTTTTTCTCCTTTTCTGTGCGTCTATGGTGTTGCAGAAGGATAGAATGAAAAATACTAAAAGAACGGAGGAGAGTTTATACATTTTGAATAATGGTTTTATGAATCAAACCAATGTATTCAATTTTCCGATGACAACAAAGGAGTATTTAATGAGTGGAGTTGATTGAGTATAGAAAGGTTTTTTATAAAGTCTTAAGAAAAGAAAATCAAAAACAATATTGGAATTACCATTCCGGCAATAGCCAATTTCCACCCTCTTTTCGAAAAGCCATTTCCTCCTACTGGTATCAGTAAACCAGTAATGGCTATGACCAACATGGCCACTCCAAAAATATCCGAATACCAAATCCAAAAATTGTTGGTTGACTTGTGTAAAAACATGGTATGCCCTAGCAATGGCACTTTTCTCTTATACTCTATGCTTCCTATTCCAGTAGTCGCATCTACATCCAAAATCGCATTGCCTTTGAAATATATACGCAACTTACCATCACGAATTCTGTGACCATCATAAGTACCCAAAGCAGCTGTCTCTTCCGAAATATAGTCTTCCGAAAGCTCATCTTCATTATCTGGCATTTCCAATACAAAATCTTGACTTTCATAGGTATAATCCATTGGATACCAATCTTGTCTATGATTCAAAATAATTCCAGAAAAGGAAAACGCTATAATTAAACCAACATAGAAATAAGCTATGTCTCTATGTAGACTTCGGTTTGTGATATTATCCATCCTTCGTATAATTTTCTATTCTATTTATCAGCTGACCAACTATTATTGGTTTTATCCACATCTGGAATATGTGTTCCTTCCAAAGAAAGTTTCTCCACTTTTTTACTACTATTAATCACTACTTCAGTCTCCCTATTCCCTTCCTTCCATACCATACTGCTTTTGTGCACAATCTCGTCTGTGCCATCTGCATATTTTACAACCAAATGAATAGGCACAGGCTTTGATCCAATGGCTTTTACAGTAACCGAAGTGGTATTTTCATTTTTAGCCACATGATCAATGGCCAAATCCGGAAAGCCAACTTCATAGAACCAAGCCTTCCAAAACCAATTCAAGTTTTCACCCGACCCGGAGTTCATTGAGTTGAAAAAGTCTAGTGGGATTGGGTGCTTGCCATTCCAATTATTAATATATTCATGAAGGCCTTTGAAAAATTTCTCATCTCCAAGAATGTCTTGAGCATATAGATAACCCAACCCTGGTTTAAAATAAGAATTAATATGACCTCCTCGCAAAGGTAAATTACTAGTGATTGCCATGACCGGTGGATCCACTTCGCTTCCTGCAAATTTTTCATAAGTGTCTACTCCCCATGCATCTACTTCACCCGGGTACATTTTGGCGTACAACAGCCATTCACCTACCGTAGCCCAACCTTCATCCATCCAGGCATATTTTTGTTGGTTGATCCCCATATAAAATGGAAACATCGTGTGGAAAATCTCATGAATGGTCAACTGAGCAGTATATACAGAATCCGAAGAAGGGTGATCATTTACCATCATAGGAAATTCCATCTCCGCCAGCCCTTGAAAGACCGTCTCATGTGGATATGGATAAGGCCACTTTGGGTAATAGTAGCTCATATACTCAACTGTACTCCTAGAAAATCTAAGCACATCATTGAAATCTTTGGTAGATGGGTGGTATACCGCATCTATTCGAGTACGTCGATTACTTGAAGAGTCCACTATCAAACTTGTTGCATTCCAAATGTAGTGATCACTAGTCCCAAAGGCCACTTCCGTAATATTTTCTGCTTCAAAAATGAATGTATTTGTAAGTTTATTGAGGGTAACTTTTTTTGATTCTATATCTTCAGGTCTAATTACATTTATTTCTTGATTTGAGTGCTCAGCTTCCTCCAATCGTTTTATTATTTTCTTGGTAAAAACCTCTTTCCCATTGATGAGATCGCCTGTAGCCCAAACTACAAATTCATTTGGCACGGTAACGCTCAGTCGAAAATCTGCAAAGTCGTTATATACTTCAACACTTCCTCCAAACACAGATTTATCCCATCCATCGATATCATCATATACGGCAATTCTTGGGTAAAAATATGCCACGAAAAAGGTGCTTTCATCCACCTGACCAGTCCTACTCGAAGGTGATGTTTTAGCCAAACGGCAACTATAAACTATTGAAACGTTTATTTTTTCTCCTTGAGCCAGTTTATCAATGGGCAATTTGGCATTCACCCCTTTCACTGTCAGTTGATCTAAATCATACAGTTGTCCATCAACAGAAATGCTTTCTACCTCTACTCCAGCATCAATATCCTCCTCGTCTATCATTACCTCTCGACTCACTCCTTTTTTGAATAAATTGGGATAAAGTTTAAGCATTAAGTATGCTAAACTATCCGGACTATTGTTGATATAAACAATATCTACTGCGCCATGAAGCAGTCGAGTGCTAGGATCAAAGTTTACCTTGATATCATATGTGGTTTCATTCTGCCAGTAGTTTTCTCCTGGTTTCCCACTTTTGTTTCTCGTTTTATTGATATACGCCTCTTCTATATTTCGAGGCACGTAGAGTTCGTCTTGTGCAAACCCAGTAACACTAATCAGTAAAAGAGTTGAGAATAAATAGCCTTTCATCTGCATCGAATTTCGTTCGTAGTTTTGGGTAAATTAAACAATTCCATTTTTCAATATTTCCAACACCAATTCTTTAGACAATGGTCTACCCTTGGCTTTGGTTTTAATCTCGTCGAATGGGAATCTGAAATCACAACCAGCTTTCCAGTTACTGCATCCATAGGCGGTTTGGCCTCGAATGATGGTGCCTTTGCTGCACTTAGGGCAAGGAGGCATGTCACTTTTTTTCTTTTTTGGCTCAGGTGATTTATTCTCAAATTCGATATCGAAAGCGTCTGTTAGTTTCAGCATACCTTCTACTTTCTCCCCTTCCAAAACGAAGCCTTTGATCTTAGTCGTGGCCTTTTTTTCCACCAGACGCTGCACTTGTTTTTCGGTGAGTTTCTTGTCCAGAAAAACTATTGGCAGTCTCAAATCACACCCCTCTTTCCAACCGCTACATCCAAAAGCAGATTGGCCTTTTAGGATGTTTCCTTTTTTGCATTTGGGACAAGTCATGCCAATCAGTGACGTCTTTTTCTTGGCGGTAGGTTTCTTGACTTTTGACTCACTTGCCGTTTGTAATCTGGGTTTACCAGTTTCCATACGCACCTCGTACACGAGATTATCAACCATCTTTTTCATATTGATGATAAAATCTCTTGCGCTAAAATTTCCGTCTTCTATTTCCTTAAGTTGCTTCTCCCATTGTCCTGTCAGTTCGGCTGATTTGAGCAATTCATTGTGAATAGTACCAATCAATTGGATGCCCATCGGAGTCGGAATTACCTGTTTTTTTCTACGTTGTGTATATTTTCTTTTGAATAGTGTTTCTATAATATTGGCTCTTGTGGAAGGACGACCAATACCATTGGCTTTCATCAAGTCACGCAGCTCGTCGTCTTCTACTTGCTTTCCGGCTGTTTCCATCGCTCGAAGCAATGAGGCCTCAGTATAAAATTTAGGTGGCTTGGTGGTCTTTTCTATAAAAGATGGCTCATGTGGACCCATCTCCCCTTTCTCAAACGATGGTAAGATGTTATCGTCCTCTTCCTTGTTTTCATCATCCGAATCGTCGTCATCTTTTTTCTTCTTTTCTTTAGGAAATAATACACGCCATCCTTCTTTGAGAATTTCCTTGCCTTTGGCGACGAACTTCACCTCCTCCACTTCTGCGCTTACTTGAGTCTTCGCCACTTCACAGTCTGGATAAAACACAGCCAAAAATCTCCTTACGATGATATCATAGACCTTGCGTTGATCAGCGTTCAACGGCTTTTCTTCTCCTGTAGGGATGATGGCGTGGTGATCGGTCACCTTCTTGTCATTAAAAACCTTGGCAGATTTTCTAATCTTATTTCCTAATATAGATTCAGTGAACGAAGCATATTGAGTCAAGCCTTTTAGAATCCCAGGGATCTTTGGGTACATGTCATTGGGCAGAAAAGTAGTATCTACTCTGGGATAGGTCACCACTTTCATCTCGTATAGGGTTTGTACCAATTTCAATGTAGCCTCGGCGGTAAAGCCAAACTTATTATTACAAAACACCTGAAGGGCAGTTAAGTCAAAAAGTTTGGGCGCGTATTCTTTACCCTCTTTTTTCTGAATATCGGTGATTACTAAATCCTTCCCCGAAATCTGATTCAGCAGCTTTTCTCCGTCTTCCTTTTTCTGGAATTTTCCTTCCGTAGAATTGAATTTCGTGTCCCGATAGAGCGTCTGCAGTTCCCAGTACGGGGTAGGTTTGAAATTTTCAATTTCATGATGGCGATTCACCAGCATAGCCAGCGTTGGTGTTTGCACTCTTCCTATGGAAAGTACCTGCTTAAACCCACCATACTTCAAGGTGTACAGGCGAGTGGCATTCATACCTAGCAACCAATCGCCTATGGCTCTGGAACTACCTGCATAATAAAGATTATCAAACTCCTCGGCTGATTTGAGCTGATCAAAGCCTGTTTTGATTGCTTCGGTAGTTAGGGAAGATATCCAAAGTCTTTGCACCTCTCCCTCATACTTGGCCTGCTTGATGACCCAACGCTGAATCAACTCTCCTTCTTGCCCTGCATCCCCACAGTTGATCACTACCGCCGCCTGATCCAAGAGTTTTTTGATGACCCCAAACTGCTTCTTCACTCCCCCATCGTCCATGATCTTGGTTTCGAATCGCTCGGGTAGCATGGGTAGCGTATTCAAATCCCAGCGCTTCCAATGAGGCTTGTAATCTTCGGGTGGATAGAGCGTGCAGAAGTGACCGAAAGTCCAAGTGACCTGGTAACCGTTGCCTTCGAAGTAGCCGTCCTTGCGATCCTTCGCTCCTATTACCTGAGCGATTTCTTTAGCAACACTGGGCTTCTCGGCTATGCAAACTTTCATGAAGGGATTTTGAGGCTTAGCAGTTTGTAATCTGAATTCAAATTAAACGATAATGAACTTAACAAAGCTCCTATCCACAGCACTTTTTGTATTTCTTTCCACTACCGCAGGGACAGGGGTCGTTGCGATGAATTTTCTTCATCAAGTCAACTTGCTTTGGGTTGATTTGCCCATCAAGGTAATACCATTTTCCATCATCCTTCAGAAAACTGGAACGTTCGTGGTGAACTTGATTTTCACCTACTGGATCTGTAAAGTGAGCTTTGAATTCTACTAGGCCTCTATCATCCGAAATGCTTCCATGTTCCACACTAACGATTTCCAGTTTGGTCCAGGTGTTTTCTTTAGACCATTGTTCGATCCCTTCAATGCTATAGGCTGATCGATTTTTCTTGTGCGTAGTGTCCAGTAGATATTGAGCCTCTCCAATGCTATAGGCAGCATATCTCGATTTCATCAGTTGGAGGGCGGTCTTAGCTGATTTGGAACTAATGACGCCTCCACAGCAGTCGCTCAATTTCCTATTTGAACCACAAGGGCAAAGTTCTTGATTCATGGGTGAAAAATTTCCATCAAAAGTACCCCAATAAGAAATTGGAAACTATATAGGTTTACACTGAAAATGAAAAAACTCACTACACCTCAAGAAGTACTTTCAGCTCTCAGAGACTTAGGCAATCCTGACACCATCACATTCAAGGAAAAGAAATATGCTATCCGGACAGAAAACAGTCTCGGCATCTATCAAAAAGACCTGAAGGCGCTGGCCAAACGGGTTGGAAAAAACGACCAGCTCGCTCTCGATCTGTTTGACTCCGGCCTCTATGAAGCTCGATTGCTGGTACCGCTACTTTTCAAACCTCGATCTATCACTCCTACACTGATCGATCAGTGGATCGCTTGTTTTGATACATGGGAAATTTGCGACTCCTATTGTATGAGTTTCATTGGACAAAGTCCACACTGCTATGAGAAAGTATTTGAATATGTGGACAAAGAAAGCGAGTACCAGAAAAGGGCTGGGTTTGTGCTTATGGTGGGTTATCATTTTGGGCACAAGAATGCGCCTAATGAAGAGTTTCAGAAATTCCTTCCTCTAATTATTGAGGGGTCAGAAGATGAAAGAAACTTTGTAAAAAAGGCTATCAACTGGGCGCTGAGAGTGATTGGCAAAAGAAACATTGACCTAAATGCGCAAGCTATCACTACTGCTCAACAAATTTTAAAATCAAGTGCTAAATCAGCTCAGTGGATAGCTAAAGACGCCCTCAAAGAATTGCAGTCACCCAAAGTAAACATACAGGATTATCCGCGATCCATTTACCGACCTAAATAACCGTCTGTGTATTTATGGGTTTAATTTCTCTTTTTGACCTTCGCAATCGACCATTCGTGTAAAACAGACATAGGGTTTGATCTTGATTCGTTCACTTTATAACCAAACTCAAGATTACTACTCATGTTAAAAAATTACTTTCTGGTTGCCTTTCGTAGCCTGCTCAAAGACAAATTTTATAGTTCTATCAATGTGCTCGGATTGGCTCTGGGGATCACTTGCTGCTTACTCATAATGATCTACGTAAGTGACGAGCTGAGTTATGATCGCATGCACAGCAAAGCGGACCGTATCTACCGCATCAACGAATTTATGGAAAACGAAGGTGGTGGCGAAAGGTCTTCCAGCCTGCCCTTCCCTGTGGGTCCCACGTTAGCCGCTGAATATCCTTCAATTGTGGAGACTCAAGTTCGTCTTTTTGACTATCAATCTCCTACGTTAATGGTAGAAAACAAGCTGACCAATAAGGCTTTCAATGAACGTCGTATGTTTTTTGCGGATTCAACCTTTTTTGATGTATTTGACTTCGAATTAATCAAGGGTGACAAGAATACGGCACTTGATGAACCTAACGATTTACTCATTACCGAAACCATGGCCAAGAAGTACTTTGGAAATGAAGATCCGATCGGGAAGATTCTTCGTTTTCAAAATGAACGTGACTTGATTGTAAAAGGCATTCTAGCCGACACACCACACAATACGCATTTTCAATTTGATTTTATTGGTTCGATGGGCTCCGTTCGCCAAGGGTTTGGCGGGAGACTACCTCGGACCTGGTATTGGAATCCGTGTTGGACGTATCTCGTATTGAAAGATGGCGCTACCAAGAGCGATCTCCAATCACTATTCCCAGATTTTATCGTTAAATTTTTTCCTGACTTTATGCAAGGTGATGTAGTCATGAGACTTCAGGCACTCACGGATATTCATTTGACTTCCGACCTGGAGTTCGAGATTCAGCCTAACAGCAGCGAAAACAACGTCTATGTATTTTCTATCATAGGCGTACTGATTCTATTCATTGCATGCTTCAATTACATGAATCTCTCCACCGCAAAATCAGCTAAACGATCTAAGGAAGTCGGCATTCGCAAAACACTAGGTAGCAAGAAGAGATATCTTGTTTCTCAATTTTTACTTGAGTCAATTATCATCACAGGAATTGCCGTTGTGGTTTCCTTGCTGTTTTTCTGGATTATTTTACCTTCATTCAATGCCTTTACGGAAAAGTCAATTGACCTTACCATGCTATTTCAGCCCAAAATTTTACTAGGCTTATTAGCTGTAGTACTATTTATCGGTGTAGGTGCAGGTATCTACCCCGCTTTTGTCCTGAGCTCTTTTTCTATCATCAAAGGGCTGAAAGGCACACAAAAAGGGAGTAGCAGCCGTCTGCGACAGACCTTGGTTATTATACAGTTCTGTCTTTCAATCATCATGATCATAGGTACCTCGGTGGCGGTCAACCAATTAGACTTCTTGAGGCAAAGTGATATAGGATTCGACAAAGAGCAAATCTTGTATATATCAGCCCAGCGAACACCCATGGTGCAGCGGTATGAGGCCTTCAAAAAAGAAATCACCAGACATTCGGATATTGAAAACGTCACGGGTGTGGTGGACGCGCTTGGTGCCAGACACCAAGGGGATAACTTTAGGCTAGAAGGTATGGAACGTTCCACATTGTTTTCGGTCTTCTGGCCCATGCATGACTTCTTTGAAACGTTCGGATTGAACATAGTGCAAGGCCGAGCCTTCAAGAAGAATATCCTGTCCGATGATACTGCTGCAGTGGTGATCAATCAAGCGATGTGTCGTCGCATGAATTGGCGAGACGATGAGGCCATTGGAAAAAGCTGTGAATACAACAATCGGCAAGGGCGAATTATCGGAGTCGTAGAAGATTTCAATTTTGCCTCCAAGCACCGCAATATTGAACCCTTAGTGATTCAGCCAAGAAACGACCCTAGAAATTTCAACTTTCTGGTCAAATACGTAGTTATTAAAATGAACACTGAAAACCTGAAAGAAACACTGGCTTTTGTAGAAGGCAAATGGAATGAATTCGCACCTGGATGGCCATTCGATTACTTCTTCTTAGAAGACGAATTGAACACTTTGTACAAGGATGAAGATAAGTTGAGCAAAGTCGCCAGCCTCTTCTCTGGATTAGCCATTGTAGTGGCATGTCTTGGTTTGTTTGCCTTGGCCTCATTTACCGCTGAACAACGCAAGAAAGAAATTGCTGTGCGTAAAGTCCTGGGCAGCACGGTCCCTCAAGTGGTTTTGTTGCTTTCAAAAGATTTCACCAAACTAATAACCATAGCCTTTGTGATTGCATGTCCCTTGGCCTACCTATCCATTGACAATTGGTTGGATAATTTTGCCTTTCGTGTCTCTATGAATCCACTAGTTTTTGTCCTAGCTGGAGTTTGCACTTTAGGTATTGCTCTGATTACCATCAGTCTGCAGTCCTTCAAAGCGGCTTCCGCCAATCCATCTACCGTACTCAAATACGAATAAAGAAAATAGCATAGTTTGGTATAATGAGTGGAGCGTCCCGAGGAGTCGGGGCGCTTTTTTGCCATTCACATAAATAAGAAAACCATGAAGCCATTTTTCAAGTTTAAGATTGGGAAGTTACCAAACTGAAAACCTTGGACCTACTATCAATACTAGACCTTTGTAAATCTGCAATAGAAGACAAGCTCAATTGGGGTTCCTCAGACCATTGGCAAAATCAGGAATTTGAAGAACTGAGTCATATAATCTTCGAAAAAACTGGAATTAACCTAAGCCACACAACCCTCAAACGAGTTTGGGGAAAGGTGAAATATGAGAATCAACCAAGCATCAGTACATTAGACGCACTAGCTAAATACTTAGACTATCCAAGTTGGTCCGCCTATAAAAGAGCACAAGAGGTAAGCCGTCCGTCAAAGAAACTTCGACTTTCGCTTCCAGAGTCAAAGAGGGGAATTTCAATTTTAGCCATAGTGATTTTACTGAGTTTTAGTAGTTGGTATATCGTGACCAACAATCTCGGCGATCCATCTGAGCTGGCCTCTCAATTGAACTTTAACGCCACTTATTCATCTATAGGCCTCCCCAACACGGTCATATTTACTTTTGACGCAAGTGAAATCGAGGCAAACGAATTTGCCATTCAACAATCTTGGGACAAGCGAAGAAGAATCAATGTAGACCGAGATCAAACGACTGCCACCTCGGTATACTACTACCCCGGCTATTTCAGATCTAAATTTGTGGCGGATGAGGTCGTTCTTAAGGAATCAGATGTCTATATCCAAACCAACGGATGGCTGGCCACCATCAATACCGAACCATATCCCATCTACCTTGCAGAAGAAGACCTTAGCAAGAACGGCAGCCTTGGACTGTCAGCACAAGGCACTCAACAATTCAACGATGCCCATAGACCTGTCAGTTTTCATTATTACACTGCTGAAAGGAGAATTTCAGGAGATGATTTCGACTTCAAAACACGAATCCGTTACGCTCAGGATAACCAGACCTCAGCATGTAAATTCACAAAGGTGGTTCTCCATTTCTCAGAAGGAGTTTTTCTAATTCCAATTGTTGTTCCCGGCTGTGTTGGCGAGATTGGTCTACTTGCCATGGATAACTACCTGTCAGGAAAAGAAAATGACTTATCAGCTTTAGGTAAGTCACTAAATAATTGGCAAAACATCAACATTTCCAGCCACAACAAGGAACTGACTATCTCTATTGGCAATCAACCATTTTCTACTCATTACAAAATGGACCCCGGATATCTGGTTGGCGTAAGTTATCAATTTGATGGTGCTGGAGAAGTAGATTACCTAACCTTAACCAACAACGAAGTAAGTTGGCAATTTGACAAAAAATTCTAAAAAGGAAAGCGGCCATAACCTTTCCGCCTTCCTTAAACTCAAAAAACCATTTTCTTTAGTAAGTCAAAGGGATAATCACCTCTGCATCTTCCCAGGCCATCAACAGACTTCCTTTTCCGTTTTCACCATCGAAAGCCATTCCAAACGCTTCACGTTGCTCTTTGGACTTTATAACAGGCACCTCGACGCTCATCACATTCTTGGATTCATCGTAATCAAACGCTCCCCAAGTGAAAAGATTTGCATTGAAAATGATTGTCCAAGAGGTGGCCGAGGGAATGGCATATAACGTGTAGTTGCCAACCTTTAAACTTTTTCCTCCAAAAGTCATGTCGCGATACACATTGATCTCCGTACTCTGATTGGCACCTAATCGCCAAACCTTTCCATAGGGTACTTTTTCTCCCAACATGGCCCGACCCTTTTTCGAAGGTCTACTGTATATGATTCTAGCAGCAGGAGTTGTACCTCTTCCATCTGGCCTAAAAATGGCTAGATCTAGTGGACTTTCGTCCAATGCTCTGATTTCTTGGGCTTGAACTGAAGGAGCAAATGAAAGTCCTATTGCAACTAATAAAATGTTAAATGTTTTCATAGAATTTATTTTGATTTGACTCACCAATGCTATCCATTTTTTGGTCTATAAGCCATTCAAATTGATTCAATCCTGTGCAAATTCATCAGAAGGCATTTTACCAACATTTTTTCCTACAGATTGGAAATAAATCATGGACAAAAGGCATCTCATATTCGAGCATCTTATATTTGCATCAAAAAAATAAGCCTCATGCCCAATTCAATCAAAATAGCTCCTTCCTTACTTTCAGCAGATTTTTCTCGCCTTGGCGCCGATATCGAAATGGTGGAAAAAGGTGGTGCAGAAGTGATTCATTATGATGTAATGGATGGTCACTTTGTGCCCAATCTCACCATAGGCCCATTAGTACTGAAGGACATAAGAAAATGCACCAAACTACCTATCGATGTTCATTTGATGATTGAGAACCCCGATCAGTATATTCCAGACTTTGCGAAAGCAGGTGCAGATTGGATCAGCGTACATGTAGAAACTTGCCCACACCTTCATCGAACTATTCAATTGATCAAAGAATTAGGTAAAAAAGCTGGCGTGGTTTTGAATCCTCATACGCCTTTGAGTAGCATAGATGAAATTTTGCCAGAAGTAGACTTTGTATTGATCATGTCGGTAAACCCAGGTTTTGGTGGTCAAAAGCTCATTCCTTCATGTATTGATAAGATTGCCAAACTCAAGTCTACGCTTAAGGAAAGAGACCTTGAGCACATCTTTATTGAGATCGACGGCGGCGTGAAGTTGGACAACCTAAAGACTGTGATCGATGCAGGTACAGAGGTCGTAGTTTCTGGTTCTGGAATATTTAATACAGAAGACCCTATAGCCACCATTCAGCAAATGAAAGAGGTTTAATCCACTCAAAAAAGGAGTAATTAATCTGACAAAACGCAATTTCCAGCATTTAATAATTCACTAAAATTGTATTTCAATTTTCAATAACATGAGTAGCGAGAAAGAAACAAAGGCCCCTACGCTCAACTTCATTGAGCAAATGATAGAAAAGGACCTGGCAGAAGGAAAACACGAAAGCATACATACGAGGTTTCCTCCACACCCTAATGGCTATTTGCATATTGGTCATGCTAAATCCATTTGCTTGAATTTCGGGCTAGCTCAAAAATACAATGGCAAGTGCAATTTGAGATTTGATGACACCAACCCTGAAAAAGAGGATATTGAATATATCAACTCTATCAAAGAGGACATCAAATGGCTTGGCTTCAACTGGGACAACGAGTTTTATGCCTCAGACTACTTTGATCAACTCTATGAATATGCTGTTCAATTGATTAAAGATGGGAAAGCTTACATAGATGACAACTCTGCTGAGAAAATTAGCGAAGAAAGAGGTACGCCCAATAAACCTGGTATTCTCAGTGAGTACAGGGATAGGTCAGTAGAAGAAAACCTTACCTTATTCGAAGCAATGAAAAATGGTGAGGCTGAAGAGGGCAAGCACGTATTGCGTGCAAAAATCGACATGGCGTCTTCCATCATGCAAATGAGAGATCCTGTAATCTACCGTGTAAAAAAAGCAGCTCACCACAGAACGGCCGACAAGTGGTGTATCTATCCGACTTATGACTTTGCTCATGGGCAGTCCGATGCTTTTGAAAAAATCACACACTCCTTATGTACATTAGAATTTGCATCTCATAGACCACTTTACGATTGGTTTATCAATGAACTGGACTTGTTTCCATCTAAGCAGACTGAGTTTGCCAGACTGAACTTGAGTTATACCGTAGTAAGCAAAAGAAAACTTAAGGAACTAGTAGAAGAAGGTCATGTAGAAGGCTGGGATGACCCGCGAATGCCAACTTTGGCAGCCATAAGAAGAAGAGGTTATACGCCAGAGTCAATCAGGAACTTTGCAGCTAAAATAGGAGTCGCCAAAAGGGATGGAGTAAGTGATGTGGCTTTGCTCGAACATAGCGTCCGAGAAGATTTGAACAAAAAAGCCAATCGAGTCCTGGGTGTATTAGACCCTATCAAATTAATTATTACCAACTATCCCGAAGGCAAAACAGAAATGCTGCCCGCAGTAAATAACCCAGAAGATGAATCGGCCGGAAAACGGGAAATTCCGTTTGGCAGTGAGCTCTACATCGAGCGTGGTGATTTTATGGAAGAACCTCCAAAAAAGTTTTTTAGGTTAGGGCCGGAAAGAGAAGTTCGATTGAAATATGCATACATCGTAAAATGTACCGGATTTAAAAAGAACGAAGCTGGTGAGATTGAAGAGGTCTACGCTGAATACGATCCAGAGACCAAGAGTGGCCATGATACCACTGGCAAGAAAGTTAAAGGAACTTTAGGCTGGGTATCTGCACCACAAGCTGTAGATGCAGAGGTGAGGTTATACGATAGACTATTTGCTACTGAGAACTTAAACGATATTGATGATGATTTTAAAAATCATCTAAACCCAAATTCGTTGACGATTAAAGCAAATGCCAAAGTCGAACCTTCTGTTGGCAAAATGGAACCAAACACTCAGTTTCAGTTTGAGAGAATGGGGTATTTCATTATCGATAAAGATTCCACCTCAGATAAACCTAGAATAAACAGAACCGTAACGCTTCGCGACAATTGGGCCAAGCAGAATAAATAGGAAAAGTAATGTAATTCTTCTATTGGATTGTTTTTAATTAAATTATCCAATAAACAATTCAATAGAGGAGCTATGAAAACTGTCTGCCTTCTTCTTTTCATTTGTCTGGGTTACACAACTTTTGCACAAGAAGACTCTTCTCAAGACTGGATCAAAGTACTGAGCTATGGTGCTAGCAACCAGACAGATCAGAAAAAAATATCCTTAGAAGAGGCCATACAGCGTCAAGAACGGTGTATACCCTCATCGTTTTCAAATGCTAATCTAATACTTAGCAACCAGGCTTTAGTAGAAAACGTGATTGTTAAATACGATTTCAAAGAGCAAGTTCTATTGGTACGTCAAGATGACTACGTTCTGGTCGGAGCGCCAAATATGGTTAAACGAATTCAATTCGAAAACCCTCAGTTTGGAGAACTCATAAATGTTCAAGAATTAGGGCGAAGCTATGGTAGACGTGGGTTCTATTCCGTGTTGGCAAATAGTAACAATGGCTACCTAGTTAAGTATCACAGCTTTGAGCAAAAGAAAATAATGCCCAACTCAAGTGTCACTACTACCAATGTCTATGAACCTCTTGAAGAAGAACCTGAGTTTTTCATAAATGAAGAAACACTGATAACTAAAAATGAGGAACTTTTTGTGTTAGAAAACTTCAAACCCAAAACTTTATCGAAGTTCAATACTCTATCAAACTCGCTTAAAGCATATATCAAAAAGGAAAAACTCAAATTCAAAAATGAGGACGATCTAAGAAAGTTTGCCACTTACTTGTGGTCACTATGAACTACCCTGTAGTTAGTAAATTAGGGTTTAGATGACGAGATACTACGGACGGCAGCTCATCTCTGCTAGAAACTTGATCCACCCCCCTTTTTATCAACATTTGGTCTATGAATTCGTCGTTAGTATAAGTTACAGCGACAAGCTCAATTTTCGGAAATCTACTTTTAAATTGTTCAATACGATCAATAATTCCTGGGGTATACACTGACAGGTCAATGATCACCAACTGACGATCCATCAGCGAATGAACAGACGATAAATCATCTACCACCCTGACCTGTAAATCTTTACGCATTTCGGCTAGTTCTCTCTCTAGCCTGCGCACTATCAAGTCGCTATTGCTACCAATTAAAATTTCATTCTCCATACTCCACATATCTCTTCCTAACAGATTGCAATAAACGAAGATTTCGTTGATAAATTCAACCGTAAAAAAACTGAAAAGCACATTTAAGAGATTTTCTTATGCGCGCATAACAAACCGAATTTCAACCACAAAAAAAGCCATTCCTGAAACAGAAATGGCTTTCATGTTTTTTCATCTATTATCAACTGACTACTCGATTGACTACATCAATCAGGTCATCGCCAGTGAATGGTTTTACAATGTAGTCTGCAGCTCCAAGCTCAATTCCTTCGTTGATCACTGACTGCTGCCCCACGGCACTAACCATAACTACCTTGGCCTCCAGATTTTGACTTTTAAACACTTTTAAAATATCTGTTCCGATCATATCTGGCAGTATATTATCCAAAGTAATCAAATCAGGGTTCAGTTCTAGTGCAAGATCTATCGCTGTTTCGCCATTTGGTGCCTCACCTATTATTTCATAGCCTGCTTCTGTAAGCGTGTCTTTAATCAAGGTACGCATATAAGCTGAATCATCTACGACTAATACTTTTTTGCCCATTATCGTGGTATTTTTATAATTATTTACTTAACGCTAAGTTCTTTATTTTTTGAATAAACTCCTCTTCCAATAACCAGATGAAATCTGATTTAATATCAATATCATCCGTATGAAAAACAGAGCTAAATTGAATCAGCGGACTCAAAGTCACTGATTCGGCATGGATGTATTTATTTACTTCTCCCGCCTCCATGATGTGCAAAGATGGTACATTTCCGTAAATACCTACATCTAAACTGTTTGCAAATTCAGTAATAACAGAAGCTGCCATAATATTATCTATCTCCTTGAGCAACTCCAATCGCATAACCTGTGCATCTTCATTGTTACTATTGATTACGCTTTCAGGCAAACACTTTTTATGAATTTTATCAACCTCTTCACTAGTGAAAATCAAATGACAAATACCTCTCAACTCCCCAGCAAGCTCTGTTCTAAGAATATGAATACGATCATCCTTTTTGGTTGAGTATTGCGGTTCATTATCAAGTACAGTGATATCAAAGTCCACATTAGTCACCTCGATTTGACTATTAAGGATCATCTTTAGTGAAACTGCTGCTCGATCAAGTCCTCGGTTGATCATTTCGACAGCCACAGCCATTTCCTGATCTGTAAATTTTTCAATCATCTGATTACTCATTTTGGTTGCTCTGGTTTTGCATTAAAGTGTTTGGTATCCGCTTAGCCAATTGGCTGTCGTATAGTTGCACTATTAAAAATAAGAGGTCTGTAGCACACATCAAAAGATACCTACCTAAATAATGCTCGTATCATCCAAATCGAAAGCCAAATTTACCCAATCAAAATACTCCCTACAATTGGTGATTTTACTTAATTTTCTAAATCAAATCTTTTAATGCTTTTTCCTAAACCTTTTCTTTTCCCTTATGTTAACCCAATTGACGAATCGAATTCACCCATTATGAGAGACAATTACCTATCAAGCATAAAAAAACAATTTCTGTATAATAGAGAACTTGGCTGGAAAACCATTTCACAACTTCCAGAAGAAAAAATCAACTGGCAATACAACCAAGAAAGCAATAGCATAACCCAACTAGTAAAACACCTTTCATCAAATATGCTTTCTAGGTGGACAGATTTCTTAAGCTCCGATGGAGAAAAAGCATGGAGGGTGAGAGATTCAGAGTTTGAATCCGAAAGCTTCAATAAAGATCAAATAAAAAAAGTATGGGACAAGGGGTGGAACTGTTTATTAGACACCATTGACAGCTTGGAGACCCAGGACCTTGATAAGGTCGTTTACATCAGAAATCAAGGACATACAGTAGTAGAAGCCATTAATCGACAGTTATCTCATTACTCTTATCATGTGGGACAAATTGTATTTATCGGAAAAATGATTCAGAACGACCAATGGCAATCTCTTTCGATTCCCAGAGGTCAATCAGCTTCTTACAACCAAAAAATGTTCTCTAAAGAAAAACAAAGAGCACACTTCACCCATGATTTTTTACCCAAAAAGGAGAGGTAGACTTAAGGCAACTCCAAGGTTGGCAACAACTTCGGAACAATCCTCGCTTTGGTTTTTTGTTCAAACCCATAGGCTATAGATATCAAATCAGCTTCAGTATAGGCTGTGGAGAAGAATGAAATTCCGATAGGTAATCCCTCTACATCTCCTGCAGGGACCGTAACATTAGGGTATCCGGCCATAGCTGGCATGGACGAGCTGGATATTCTGTAATTATCTCCATTGATCTTATCTATCACCCAAGCCGGATCACCCGTTGGGGCTACTATGGCGTCCAGATTATGCTTTTCTATAGCCAAATCGATGCCATCTGTTCTGGAAATCTTTTGACAAAGTGCAAAGGCTTTCTGATACTCCTCATCTGATAAATCCCCTTTGGATTCAGCCAGTTCAAATATCTCTTGCTGGAAATACGGCATTTCTTGCTCCTTATTTTGTCTATTGTACTCTATCAAATCTCCAATATTCTTATGTGGAAAATCATTGGTAAGCCCTGCCAAATAGGCGTTGAGACCATCTTTAAACTCATAAAGTAGAAGTTCGTATTCTGCATTTCCTAAGTAGTGCATCTCTCCCAACGCAATAGAGTCTACTAGAATAGCCCCGGCTGCTTCCATGGCAACAAAGGACTCTTCCATGATAGCATCCACTCCTTCATGAAGCCCCATAGGCCCTCTGAAAATCCCGATACGTTTTCCCTCAAGTCCATTTGGATCCAAAAATTGAGTATAATCCTTATAAACCACTGCAGTACTATCTTGAGTCATCTCATCCTCCGGATCTGACCCAACCAATGCTCCTAGCAATGTCGCCGCATCTGTAAGAGAGCGAGCCATAGGTCCTGCAGTATCTTGTGTTTTCGAAATTGGAATAATACCACTTCTACTCCACAAGCCGACCGTTGGTTTGATACCCACTACACCATTCAACGAAGACGGACAAACTATAGAGCCGTTGGTTTCGGTACCAATGGTAACCGCACATAAATTAGCCGAGACTGCTACTCCTGACCCAGAGCTAGACCCACAAGGGCTTCTATCCATGGCGTAGGGGTTTCGCGTCTGCCTGCCTCTACCACTCCAGCCGCTCGATGACCTCTCCGAACGGAAATTAGCCCACTCACTGAGATTCGTTTTTCCTAGTAGGATAGCACCAGATTCTCTTAACTTAGAAACAATAAAGGCATCATTCCTTACATCACTGCCCACCAGTGCAAGGGAGCCTGCTGTAGTTCCCATATTATCACCAGTATTGATATTATCCTTTATCATGACAGGTATGCCATGTAGTGGTCCTCTTACCTTACCTTCAGCTCTTTCCTTATCCAAGGCTGCAGCGATTGTCAATGCTTCAGGGTTCAATTCGATAACTGCACGAAGTCCATTCTCTCCTTGATCGATAGCTTTAATCCGATCTATATAAAGTTGACAAATAGATACCGCAGTGTGGGTACCATTCTCCATCATTGCCTGGAGATCTGCCACAGTTTTTTCCTCGAGTTCGAAGCCTTTTGTTTGCTGTTGCTGAGGTTGGCAAGCACTCCAAACTGATAGGGCAAATAATAAGAAAATAGATTGTAAACGTAGTTTCATAGGGTTGAATGTTTAAGCTCGACAGCTATATTAAGCTGAAAACCTCAATTAATAAAATGAAACTTTATAAACGGACATAAAAAAACCTTCCTGATCAATCAGGAAGGTTTTTAGCTAGTTAGTTTTTCGTCTTAGTTACCGAAGATGTATCTCACGCCAAGTTGCATTTGCCATCTTGAGCTTTGAATCCCTGAATCATCCACTCGACTTATTCCATTTTCCACCAAACTCGGGTCGAAAGTAAAAGAAGGTGTAAACGTGCCATCACCATTATCAACAACATCCTCAGTTTGAATGAGAGCGACTTCTCCAGAATTCACAAACTTGCGCTGTCCCCAATCCTTATTAATCAAATTAGTAAAATTGAATATATCCAGTGACAACTGAAGCCTGTTCTTGTTTAAAGCAAACTCTTGAATAAGTTTTAAATCCAATGTGTTTTGCCAAGGACCTCGATCACCATTTCTTTCTGCATACCTTCCTCTTCTTTTGCTTAAATAATCATTACTGTCAATAAAATCATCAAGCGCTGTCCATTGCTCATCAGCAGTCAAAACAACATTATTATTGTCATCAACAAGGTCCACAAGGTTGATTTGACTTCTGTTTGTTGGCACAAAAATAAGAGCATTATCTCTAGAATCATCTCCTAACAAATCATCTCCCTCTCTATAGACATAACTTACAGGCACATCTTGATTCAATTCATAGTAAACACCAACAGTAGTTCTAATTTTCTCGCTCCAATTCTTAGTATATGACATATTCAACTGAAACCTATGACCTTGCGAGAAATCAGATCTAGTAGTTGGAATACTCCCATTTTTACCATTTACTGTTTGATGATTCCTCCATTGAGAGCTATTTTGTGAAGAAGTTCCTTCAAATGTAGTCTGAGAATCTCCATAAGAATAAGACAATGATCCACCAAATCCTCTCTCCACAGGTTTTGTAATTGTAAAAGCCGTATTCCATGAATAACCTTCAGATGTATTTGATGCAAACATGATTCTTCCATATGTTCCATCAATATCCGATCTAGAATATCTAGCCCTATTATCCGCTCCTTCTAAATTGCCAACAGGGTCACCAATATTAAGATTCTGGTAATAAATAGCATTAATATTTTTATTGTACATAACTTCAACCGATCCCATTAGTCCCCAAAATGGAAGTTTCTTATCCAAACCGACATTAACTTTCATTACGCTTGGCAACTTAAAATCAGGAGCGAATAAATCAACATTACCTTCATTTACTCCCGAACCAGGTGCGGCTCCTACTGGCTGATTATTTACATTTGGTTCAAACGTTGGTGTTGTTGCAAACCAAGAACCTAGAAAAAGGAACCCATTATTGACTCCATTATTATTGTAAGTACCACCGGGCCATACCAAAGGAACTCTTGACGTAAACACGCCAATCCCACCCCTTACTTGCAAGTCACCTTCTCCGTTAACATTCCAATTGAAACCAAATCTTGGAGAAAAATGAGGCGCGGTTTTTACTTTTTTACCAACTTCGGCACCTTCCAAATCTTTACCTGCAGCTTCCAATAACGGGATTGTTCTTGTGTTGAAATCATTATTAACATCACTTTCTGCCCAGAAAGGAAGATCTACTCGCAAACCAGCTGTTAGTTTCAAATCATTCGTAACATTATATTCGTCTTGAATGTAAAGGCCTAACTGATACATACTAAACTCTGCAGCTCCATCAGATTCATCACCAACCTTATCGGAAATCAAAGAATACCCTCTTTGAAAAATGTTGGGGTTAGCATCATTCATAAAATCGGCCATGGTAAGGTATTCATACTGCCCATAATTGAATGCCTGAAAGAGGTTTTTCGTTTTGGAAAATTCGTGATGCATCCCAATAGTAATTGTATGATTTCCTTTAAAAATATCAAAATTGTTAGTCAAAGTAAAAACATCTTGATCCAAAAGATTCGCTGTTGAAAATGGCTCTGCGCCAAATGTAATTCCCTCCCCATCACCAGAGCTAGTACTCAATCCATCTGCTATAAATACAGAAGGAAATGGATCTCCTTTTGGGTCTCTATCATCTCTCACCGATGTATACCCTAAAATAAGTTTGTTTGCAAAGTTATTCCCAAATGATGAACTTAACTCAATCGTAGAAGAGTTGGTTTTAGTATTAAACTCTTCAGAACCATTGAGAAACCCCACATTCATGTTTCCTGAATTTCTCGCTTCTAAATTTTCCGCACCTACATAGCTATGTTTAACGACTAATTTATGATTGTCCCCTAAGTTAAAATCGAATTTGGCTGTGATTTTATCACTTACGAGTGTTCTTGTCGTATTTGCATACTCTCCTATATCATAACCGAAGTTGGTATTCACAAAGGAACGTAGATTAGAAAGTTCAGAAGCTCCTGAGTTTCCTGTATAGTTGGCTACATTAAATGGTTGAGGAGTTTCATCATCTTGTCTCTCATAATTCACAAAAAAGAAGACTTTATCCTTTATAATTGGACCACCTACTCTAAACCCATATGTTCTTGCTGAAAATTCTGCCAGTTTCTCTCTTTCATCATTTACTCTTAAATCCTTAGGTGTTTTTCCTGCAAGACTTTCGTTTCTTAGAAAGTAATAAGCTGAGCCCTCAACTTCATTACTTCCAGATCTAGTGATAGCACTTATAGCTCCCCCAGAAAATCCGGAAATTCTAACATCGAATGGAGCAACCGCCACTTGAAATTGTTCGATAGCGTCTACGGAAAATGGATTCACTCCAGTTTGTCCTCCATTCGTTCCTGATCCTGCCAATCCAAAAACATCATTATTCACAGCTCCATCAATGTAGATTGCGTTATATCTATTGTTTTGACCTGCAATAGAAATGGAGAACCCATCATTGCCCTCAGTAATTTGTGCTTGAGGAGTAATTCTAGCAAAATCCCTAATTGATCTTGAGGCTGACGGCATTGTTGAAATTTGATCGCTTCCAATGGTTGTCCCTGCACCTGTTCTATTACCATCAAAAATTTCACCTTCACCTGCTACCACAACTACTTCTTGCAACTCTGTAGCCCCAGAAGAAAGTGTAGCATCCAATTTAAAGGTCTGTCCAAGAGTTAAGTAAATCCCTTCTTGAGTAGAGTTTTCAAATCCGATGAACGATATAGTAAGATTGTAGGGTCCACCAGCCTTCATATTGGGGATTCTATAAAATCCTGTGGCGTCGGTCACGGCCCCATATTTTGAGCCAGTTGGTGCGTGAATAGCAATAACTGTTGCCCCGGGCAATTCAGCACCTTTGTCGTCAACTACTTTTCCGTTCATGCCGGAGGTAGTCACCCCTTGAGCCAAAAGTAATTGGCTACTTAGTAATAAGCTAAAAGCCAGAAGTAGGCGAGAAAGAAAGTTTTTCTGCTTCATAATTGAGAATAGAATTAGTTAATAATGGGTTTCTTGAGTATTGAGTTACTCAATTAAAAATAGTTTATTTAGTTAAGCAATGTGACTTAATGACCAATTAATTTAAATATCAGTCTTTCACACCTCTTTTTTTTGCAAGTTTACCCAATCTGAAACATCTAGATAAATCTTCTTTTATTATCAAATCATTACCTTTCAATTACGAGGTTTCCTATCTACTTTTGTGTATAACTTGTTAATAAAGCACAGACATTGAATCAAGAGATCAACCAGGTTACATTTCTTCAGAGTTTCGAAAAGGACAAAAATGTTCTTCTAAAATCTGCCCAAGATCAAATATTTTCGGATCTAGCTCGCCGTTTGGTTGAAGTGACTATTGACAAATACAGTATCTATTTTAATCCATTAGGCCTGGTGGATGACACCTTTCAGCAAATACTAGATTATCAATTTAATAATATTGCAGAGTTGGAGGGTATATATGAGAACTTGTGCGTGGCCTATCGCTACAAATATGGTGACAACCAACTCGAAATAATATGGGATGGTAAGTCTCATGAAGAAAAGTACAAAGAAGATTGGGGTGAGACTTTTGACAAATGGATTAATGATTTAACTGAAAATCCGAATGTAATCAAGGGGATATTACAACTCACTGTTTTCAATGAAAACAAGAAAAACTTGACCTTTGTCAGAAACGCAGTCAAAGGACTCATTAATGATTACTTTGAAATTAAGATTCTGAAAAGAAATGGTGTTAAAAGAGTAGTACTCAAAGAAAGATCACTAAAAAAAGCATCATAACCTAATACCTAACTTCAAAACTCGCTTCCTCTCGGAAAGGGATATTCTTAATACTTGTATCAACAACATTTGATAATGGAGGCCCTTGTTTGCACCAAACAATAAACTTTTCCACAGCCTTCAATTCCCCAAAAACATCGATAAACACCTCGCCTGTTGGAAGGTTTTTAACCCAGCCTTTCAAACCTAATTTTATGGCCTCTTCCCTAGTAGAAGCTCTATAAAAAACTCCTTGAACCTTTCCTGATACCAATATTGATCGTCCAATCAAATTACTCATTCCTAAATTCTTTCATAATAGCCACTCCCGAGGATGTGCCTATGCGTTCTGCTCCGACCACTACGAGTTCTTTAAGTTGCTCGTAAGATTTAATACCTCCTGAGGCCTTGATTCCTACATTCGCAGAAACGTTCTCCTTCATGATTTCAACATCTCGTGTGTTTGCTCCTCGAGAAGAAAAACCAGTAGATGTTTTAATAAAATCTACTCCAGCATCAGAAACGATCTTACAAACCT
Source organism: Reichenbachiella sp. (assembly GCF_965233835.1). Classification (GTDB taxonomy): domain Bacteria; phylum Bacteroidota; class Bacteroidia; order Cytophagales; family Cyclobacteriaceae; genus Reichenbachiella. The sequence continues at coordinate 1,893,665 of NZ_OZ247585.1, read as the reverse complement.
TTGCTAGCTCTTCAGTTGACAAGAGTGCCGTTTCCACTATTAACTTAAGTAGTTTATTGTTTTCATGAGCAAGCTTGGCGGCTTTTGCCATTTCAATCTTTGGCCAGTTCATTCCCGACTTGAATGCAGAAACATTCATCACCAAGTCCAACTCATCGGCACCATCTTCGATTGCTAATTCTATTTCTTTGATTTTGGATTCTGTACGTTGATAGCCCAGGGGAAAGCCAATGACCGTCACCAACTGTATCTCGGTATCTTTCAATTCCCTACTGGCCTTTTTAACCCAAAATGGGGGGATACAAACACCTTGAAATTGATGTGATTTAGCCTCTGCAACCAATCGATCGATATCCCGATCAATTAGATCAGTATTTAGATTGGTATGCTCTATGTATCTATTAGGCTCAACGATCACAAAGGAAATATAGCTAAGCTAGTGGACGATTCCGCATTCATCACAAAACTTTCGTTTTCCCTTTGGACGTTTCTTAGGCTTTTTTTTATGTCCAAAATAAGTAGGGTCGGAATACTGTGGCTTCTCCATTCCTTTTGCCATCTTTCGATACTTTTTCTTGTTCGCCTTCATCAGCTTCTCATAGTCCTTAATGCTTTGATCATATTGCTGATTATATGCCTTTTTCGACCCCTTCTTTTTGGTGGAAAATATTTGAGAGGAAGTCGCCGAAGCTTCCTTTACCTCAGAATCTCTGGAAGACTGGGCTACAGCTTCATTGGAAATTAGTATAAAAAATACTCCTAGAAAGGATAAAATAAGAAATCGCATAGACACTTTGTAAGTTTACAAAATAACGAAAATTAACTCTATTATTGCGCAACTCTCCGTTCGTTTTTTGGTTTACAAAGTCATCGAACTTCAAACAACAACTTCATGAGATTATCAATATCAATTTTCACCGTTCTTTTTCTGTTCAACATTTCTTCGATTGCTCAAACGATGGACTTTGAAGCCTATGACCCTCCATCCACACTTGTAGTGCCCGAGCACATTGTAACCAAAGCCAAGTATCCATTCATTGATGTCCACAATCATCAATTCCGAATGAACACACAGGACCTTATTCCCTTAGTTCAGGATATGGATGATCTAAATATGGCTGTGATGGTAAACCTAAGTGGCAGAGGAAGAGGAAGTGATGAGCACTTTAATGGAGTAATGAAAAACGTAAAGGAAAACGCACCGAACCGTTTCATCATATTCACTAATATTTCTTTTGAGAATATTGATGACCCCGACTGGTCAAAAAACACAGCAAAACAACTTGAATCGGACGTTAGGGCAGGTGCCAACGGATTGAAAATTTATAAAAGCTTAGGACTAAGGCATACTGATAAGAATGGGAACCGCATTGCTGTTGATGATGCAAGGCTAGATCCTATTTGGGCTAAGTGCGGTGAATTGGGGATTCCAGTTCTTATCCACTCCGCTGATCCAAGGCCATTTTGGGATGAACACGACGAAAACAATGAAAGATGGTTGGAGCTAAAAGTAAGACCAAACAGAAAGAGAGACTCAACTAATCCTGCGCCATGGGAACAAATCATAGCAGAACAGCATCGTATTTTTGCAAGGCATCCGAACACAAAATTCATTAATGCACACCTTGGCTGGTATGCGAATGACCTGGAAACACTAGGCAAACTAATGGACAAGTATCCCAATATGTATTCTGAAATTGGCGCTGTGATTGCTGAACTAGGCCGACAACCCAGAGCCGCAAAAGCCTTTCTAACTAAGTATCAGGATAGAGTTATGTTTGGTAAAGACTCCTATAATAAGGAGCAGTACTATACCTACTTCAGAGTCTTAGAAACTGATGATGAATACTTCCCATATTACAAAAAATATCATGCCTTTTGGAAAATGTATGGGCTTGATTTGAATGACAAAGTATTGAAAAAACTTTATTATAAAAATGCATTGAAGGTTATTCCTAACATAGATGCTTCTCTATTTCCTGAGTAATATTAACTTGCGGACTATTAGCTAATCCAATACACTAATTATATTTAATGAAACCCACTTTACTCATTTTGGCTGCCGGCCGTGGCAGTAGATTTGGCGGAGCCAAACAAGTAGCCCCTATGGGCCCACATGGAGAAACCATTATGGAATATAGTATCTATGATGCCTTAAATAATGGATTCGGCAATGTAGTCCTTGTTATCAACAAGGATGTTGAACAGGACACTTTTGATCTGGTAGACAAAATGATCGGAGCGAAGGATAAAATATCCTATGCCTATCAGGATTTGTATACAGAAATGATCCACCCAGAGATTCAATCGAAAAGGCAAAAACCCTGGGGAACTGCTCACGCCATTATGAGCGCTTGCGATCTAATCAAAGGGAGTTTTGCTATGATCAATGCCGATGATTATTATGGAAAAGATGCCTTCCAAACCATGGCCAACTATCTCCACTCCCATACAGAACCAAACAACTACAGTATGGTAGGTTATGACCTGGGAAACACATTATCCGCTAACGGCACTGTATCCAGAGGAATATCCATCAGTGACAAAAACGGGTTCCTAACTTCTATAAAAGAAACGCACGAAATTCAAGTCAATGGAGATAAGATCATTTCAGAAGGCGATGTTGAGATTACAGAAGGTTTAGCGTCAATGAACTTCTGGGGCTTTCAAAACAACCTTTTTGATGAATTAAAGCTGCAGTTTAAAGACTTTCTAAACACTGCTAAAGACCTAACAAAAGACGAGTATCAAATCCCAACCGTCATTGATCAAATGATCAAGAAAGAAATGATTGAGGTTTCAGTTTTGCATTCAGGAGCCAAGTGGTTCGGAGTTACCTACAAGGAAGATGCTAAATACGCTGCTGAAGCCATCCAAGCTTATGTAGCACAAGGAAAATATCCTAGCCCGCTTTGGTGATGAATATTGAATAAAAATGATTACTTTTTAGTTTTAAAATACTTGACAATGGGACTTAAAAAAGGAGATAACTTACCAGACATTACTCTTGCAGATCAAGATGGTGCCTGGTTAAAACTGAGAGATTATGTAGGGCAGCCAGTAGTTGTTTTCTTCTATCCCAAAGACAACACGCCAGTATGTAATATTGAAGCCTGCGAATTTGAAGCACACTATGGAGAACTAAAAAGCGCTGGTGTCAAAGTATTTGGCATCAGTAAAGATAGCGTCTCGTCTCATAAAAAGTTTGCTACCCGTTTTCACTTGGAGTATCGACTACTCAGTGATGTAAATGGAGAGGCTGAGAAACTCTTCGGAGTTGGAAGGAAACTGTTTGGCCTTCTACAAGACCGAATAACTTTTATTTTCGACAAAGAAGGTAAACTCATGCATACCATTAAATCCCAACTTAACGGAAGACGACATGTGGACGAAACGTTATCAGTGCTAAATATAGAAACGGAGCTCAAATAAGTTAGGTCCCTAGAAACCTCCAATTTTAAGAGTTAGGTAATAGTTGATTTCATCAAACTCATCTGATAATGTATTAACTAGTTGCAGGTCTTGTGTAAACCTTTTGGACACGCCCAGGTCAACCCTAAAGTTGCGAGCAATATTCACTTCCAGGTTAGCTCCCGGTTCGATATACCAAAAAACATCTTCGTCAACCAGATTGTCCCTATCCCAAAAGTCTTCATAATCCGGATCTTCATAACCCAACCACCCCGCTCCTGCAGACACTGGAAAGGTAATATGTACCACTTCATTGGAAAAGAAAATCGGTTCCAGCATCAAGCCTCCATATCCACCCTGTAAGCGAATTTCTTTTGTCACATCATCTGGGTCAATATTTTGATACTTAGTGGTCGGAATAATACCGTATCCATCAATCCCAATAGCTAGTGTTCTGTTCACAATCCAAGCTCCTCGTATACCAGCCATCACGAGTGTTTTATCTTTAAAACTTGATGTTTTGAAACTCACCGCACCATAGCCACCACTATGATTCATTTTCCCAGTTAAGGTTTTAATCTGGTTCTTATTTTTCTTTGGCGGTTCATCTTCTTCAGGCCTATAGGGTTCAGTAGCCTGATAGTATTTTATAACTACTGGTTGAGTGGTCACTGTATCGACTCGTACGGGCTGTTCTATTTCATTTTCTGAGTCGGGTAAAGTTATGGGGGAACTTGCACCCTCCTTCTCATCGCCGAAGTATTGAAGTTTAGGTTTTTCTTTAATTGAATCAGTTTTTTGAGGAATAATGGTTTGACCAAAAGTCGAAACAGAAAGCAGCAGAAGTCCGAGTATTAGTTGAGTCGTTTTCATTATTTGATTAATATTCTAAACATATTTAAGCAAAAGACAGTTTTTAAAATAATAGGTTTCCAATTCTTTAAAAAAATAATTGAAGGATGTCTGGCTTTAGGAAAAAATCGTTCTAATTTTGCAGTGGCAAATCGATACGACCAGCTCCTATCGAACTCCCCCAGGGCCGGAAGGCAGCAAGGGTAGGTAGTCGTAGCGGTGCGATATGGGTTTGCCATTTTTATTCCCTTTCTTTTTCATTTCAATATTTTTTTACCAACTCCCAAGTCTCTAAATCAGACAAAGCGTATCATATTTCATTAAATCAACGAATCTTTAATTCCTTGATTCTTTTCTTTATAATTTTGTCCAACTAGCAATTTCATTCACACTAAAAAAACAGAAAATATGAAATTTTTCATCGACACGGCCAACTTGGACGAAATTCAAGAAGCTTATGACTTAGGCGTATTGGACGGCGTGACAACCAACCCCTCATTGATGGCCAAAGAAGGCATCACTGGTCAGGCAAACATCTTAGCTCATTACAAAAAAATCTGCGACATCGTAGACAACAATGTAAGTGCGGAAGTAATTGCTACCGACTACGACAACATGATGAAGGAAGCGCATGAGCTCGCCAAAATCGATGATAAAATTGTGGTAAAAGTACCCATGATCAAAGATGGTATCAAAACCATCAAGACATTAAGCAGTGAAGGCATCAGAACCAACTGTACTTTGATCTTCAATGCAGGTCAGGCATTATTAGCAGCCAAAGCTGGTGCTTCATATGTATCTCCATTTATTGGTAGGTTAGACGATGTATCTACGGATGGTTTACAATTGATCGAACAGATCGTTCATATCTATGGAAACTACCCTGAACTTGACACTGAGGTCTTGGCTGCGTCTGTAAGACACAATATGCACTTAATACATTGCGCAGAGATTGGGGCTGATGTAGCTACTTGTCCGTTGAAAGTAATCACTGGTTTGCTTAAACATCCATTGACGGATAGTGGATTAGCGCAGTTTTTAGCTGACCACCAAAAGGGTAACTAATATTTAAAATCATCATCTCGCAATCAATGCATATCATCAAAGTAAAAGGAAAGGCCAAAATACCGGACTACATCCAACTGCGGGATGATGATTTCGTTTTAATTGCCTATTTTCGAGCAGATCGCCCTTTAAAAAAATTAGACAAATATGGTCTGGAGGGCAAAGAGGAAGAACTTAAGGTAATTATTGAGCAACTTCCTTTCGGGAAAATTCAACCTTTAAACATATAGATACAATGGAATTTAGTTCGATCCCTGTGGTAGAAGTCAATGACGCAACCATCTATCAAGAAAATCAGGCCGTACTTAATTCTATCAGTTTCAAAATCGAAAAAGGGGAGTTCGTCTTTTTAGTTGGACGTACAGGGAGTGGCAAATCTTCCTTACTCAAAACATTATACGCGGATCTCGAACTCAGAGAGGGCACTGCCGATGTTGCTGGATTCAACATCAAAAACATCAAATCAAAAGATGTTCCCTTCCTGAGAAGAAAAATCGGCATCATCTTTCAGGATTTTCAGTTATTCCCAGATCGAACCGTTACAGAAAACCTTGTCTTCGTCATGAAAGCCACTGGCTGGAAAGACAAATCAAAGATTAAAACCAGATTAGCTGAAGTGCTCATGCGAGTTGGTTTGGGAGCTGCGGCAGACAAACAGCCTCATCAATTGTCTGGCGGCGAACAACAACGTGTAGTTATCGCTAGAGCGCTAATCAACGAACCTGCAATTCTTATTGCTGACGAGCCCACAGGTAATCTCGACCCAGAAGTATCTGATGGCATTTTTAATCTATTCTTAGAAATCAACAGAAGTGGTACGGCAGTGCTTATGGCTACTCACAATCACACTTTTATTACTGAATACCCACACCGTACACTCAAATGCGAAGGAGGCAAACTTTTGGACTCAGAAAAAGAAGAGTTTGAGTTGAGTGGACACTATTAGTACCCGTATTACTTAGTCTATTACTACAAGGCATCTAGTGTTGTGGTCTTATCGAATTTATAAAACCACTTTCCTTTTGTTTTTCATGCAAATTGCATAGTCATAAAAAGACCTACATCGTTGATACAAGAGCTTCGATAATACTGTCGCACATCCTAGCGACGATCGTTCCACACCGGCTACTCTCCGCTCCGCGTACGGCCGCGTATTACCGTAGTACCATCGCATCGGCGAACCGCGGCGCTGAGTGGCTTAACCCGTAGTGGAACGAAGCTCTGTTCGGAATGGGAAGAGATGGACGCATGATCTGGATACACTATATATTATCAATAATCCCAACTCCTATAAACGAAAAAAAACTTGCAAACTATGCTCACAAGGTTTTGATAAAAACTGGCGACGACGGGGACGCCCAGTCCTACTCGTGAGTAGGGCGTCGCTATACATACTTCTTTATTATACATAAAAAAACCCTGACTAAATGAATAATCAGGGTTTATTTGATAAAAACTGGCGACGATCGTTCCACGCCGGCTACTCTCCGCTCCGCGTACGGCCGCGTATTACCGTAGTATTTTTTAGGCATAAAAAAAGGGTTACTGATTTCTCAATAACCCTTATTTGATAAAAACTGGCGACGACCTACTCTCCCGCGTATTACCGTAGTACCATCGGCGCTGAGTGGCTTAACTGCTCTGTTCGGAATGGGAAGAGGTGGACACACTCGCAATAATCACCATAAAATCTTGATGCTGGCCTTTGCCAACATATAATTTCTTAAAGTCTCAATACTAAGTAATAACTACTCAATACTGGCAAGCTAAGCTTGCTTGACATGAATATTGTGAAAGAAAGAACGTGCAGAACACTGTTATAGAAAGTTTACAGGTAATTAGTACTACTCAGCTTTGACATTACTGCCTTTACACCTGTAGCCTATCAACGTCATCGTCTCTAACGACCTTTAAAAGAAATCTCATCTTGAGGAGGGTTTCGCACTTAGATGCTTTCAGCGCTTATCCTCACCGAACGTAGCTACCCGGCGGTGCAGTTGGCACCACAACCGGTAGACCAGAGGTTCGTCCAACTCGGTCCTCTCGTACTAAAGTCAGAGCCTCTCAAATTTCTTACGCCCACAACAGATAGGGACCGAACTGTCTCACGACGTTCTGAACCCAGCTCGCGTGCCACTTTAATGGGCGAACAGCCCAACCCTTGGGACCTTCTCCAGCCCCAGGATGTGACGAGCCGACATCGAGGTGCCAAACCTCCCCGTCGATATGAGCTCTTGGGGGAGATCAGCCTGTTATCCCCAGAGTACCTTTTATCCTTTGAGCGATGGCCCTTCCATACGGAACCACCGGATCACTATATCCTAGTTTCCTACCTGATCGGCTTGTTGGCCTCACAGTCAAGCACCCTTATGCTATTGCGCTCTACGCACGGTTACCAAACGTGCTGAGGGTACCTTTGAAAGCCTCCGTTACTCTTTTGGAGGCGACCACCCCAGTCAAACTACCCACCACACAATGTCTCCGACATAGTCGGATTAGGCATCAGATAAATAAAGGCTGGTATTTCACCAACGGCTCCACCACGCCTAGCGACGCAGCTTCAAAGCCTCCCAGCTATCCTACACATCATTTACCCAATACCAATGTGAAGCTATAGTAAAGGTTCATGGGGTCTTTCCGTCCCGTTGCGGGTACGCGGCATCTTCACCGCGACTACAATTTCACCGAGCTCATGGCTGAGACAGTGCCCAGATCGTTGCACCATTCGTGCAGGTCGGAACTTACCCGACAAGGAATTTCGCTACCTTAGGACCGTTATAGTTACGGCCGCCGTTTACCGGGGCTTCAGTTCAGCGCTTCTTCCCGAAGGAATAACGCCCCCCCTTAACCTTCCGGCACCGGGCAGGTGTCAGGCCTTATACATCATCTTTCGATTTCGCAAAGCCATGTGTTTTTGTTAAACAGTCGCCTGGGCCTTTTCACTGCGGCCAGCCGAAGCTGGCGCCCCTTCTCCCGAAGTTACAGGGCCATTTTGCCTAGTTCCTTAGCCATGAATCACTCGAGCACCTCAGGATTCTCTCCTTGACTACCTGTGTCGGTTTACGGTACAGGTACCATACACATAAGTTTAGAGGTTTTTCTTGGAAGTCTGATTAGGCGCATTATCCCGTCTCCCGAAGGATCAAGGTACTATCAGGTTCAGCTAGTCCAGCGGATTTACCTACTGGTCCAATACCTACACCCTTCAACGTGCTATTCCGTCAGCACGCAGCGCTTTCACTACTCCGTCACCCCATCACTGAGTATGGTAGTATGGGAATATTAACCCATTGTCCATCGACTACCCCTTTCGGGTTCGCCTTAGGTCCTGACTAAC
>NZ_OZ247585.1:142500-1880000 GCF_965233835.1 Reichenbachiella sp. | reverse complement strand
CGGTAGGTAATTTAGCTTTGACTTCTACCCTACCATAAGTCCAATCTCCTTTCTCTCTTGTTACCAACCTGGCGGAACTGTAATGTTTAGTGTTCATTTTCTCTTTGATAGCAGTGATGATCAAATGTCCATCTTCTACCCTGGCGTTTTCAAGTCTGTTTTCAGTATAATACTCCAATTCATTATTCCCCCATCCACAGACATTAGGACATCCATCTCCTACGTCATAGCTCCACTTATTTTCGTCTGGTAAACCTGTGTAGTCAAATTCATCTGACCAGACGAGCTCGTATCCACTCTGAGCAAGACTAACACTTGAAATGCACAGAAGGACTATTAGTTTAATGATGATGTTCATGGTTGGATTTTGATTTTAAATTCAATGGCTGAAGAGAGATGACTTGAGGCATTTCTCCTTGCTTAATTTTATAGAATTGATTCATATCGACATGCTCCAATTCTTGAATGGATTGCTGGCGATCTGGCCAGCAGATGATTACTTTATCAATTTTTAAGGCATCTCCTAAGCCGATTTCTGCTCTCAATGCGTTGGCTCCAAATGACCCGCCTGTTCCGACATAATGATACACCACTCTTAATCTATCTGAAGGCATTCTCAAATGGACTTCTATTTTAGCGCCTATAGCCGAGCGGTTGGCTGTAGTACCTTCCAATTCTAAAGTCAACCATTTGCTTTGAAATCCAGGATTCTGAAAAAGCATGTTTTGAAAGACATCACTTTCTGCAGCGCCTCCTACTTGATGATAGATATCCTGATCTCCGTCATTGTCTAAATCTCCGAAAGCCACACCGTGCCCTTTTTGAATTTGTCCAAACTCACCCGCGGTCGTTACATCTGCGAATCCCTCTCCTTTTATATTTAAGAAAGCTCGATTCGGAACAGATGCCCAAATATTGAACTCACCAGTACCTAAATAGAAATCTGGATAACCATCATTATTAAGATCACCAAAATTGCCGCCCATAGCATATAGCAATCTATCTAATCCAACTTCTTCAGTTACGTCAGTAAAAGTTTCATCTCCGTTATTCCTATACAATCTTGGAGTCTCTCCTTTGAATGCTTCCTCCAAATAGTCTTTAGCTACTTCACTGGCAATCAGATGCGACTCACGGTTATCATAACCAATCACCAGAATATCCTGCCACCCGTCCTGATCATAATCCCAAAACCATGTAGGAAAGCTCATGATAGGTTCGCTCACTCCAGCCGAACCAGCCAACTGCTCAAAAACCCAGTTCGCTGAACTGGTTCCTCCTCTATTAATATAAAGCAGGTTGTTACGACCATAGATAGACAGGTACAAATCAGGCCAACCGTCATTATTAACATCTCCCCAGGTAGCACCTTTTACAAACTGATTGATTTCTAAATCCAGTTTTTTTGCCAAATCAGTAAATGTGCCATCGCCATTATTCATATACAGTTGACAAGGGAAAATGGCTCTTCGGCCAGAGGACTCATTTCCTACGAATAAATCCAGATGCCCGTCCAAATTAAAGTCAGCAGCTGCCACAGTTCCGGTGGGTTGTTTTTGATACAGGCCAGCTGCCTTGGTCTCGTCTGAGAAATACCCCCCATTATTTATCAATAGAGAGTTCGGCACCAAACCGTTAGTAGATAACCAAGCTCCACGCATGATGTAGATATCAGTGAGTCCATCGTTGTTGAAGTCTGCATGGATATTATTGAGCCCCCCGACCATGCCCTTTAAACCATAATGCTTGGTACTGTCAATGAAACTTCCTTGACCATCATTTATATACAAGGTCGATTGTTCGCCTAAGCTGTAAGAAGTAGTGAAGATATCCAGCTGCCCATCATTATTAAAGTCTTCAATACTAGCCCCTCCCGCATGGTTGTTTAAATCCACTCCTGTTTCTATACTTAAATTTGGAAACACTGGAAAATCTAGTTCTGACTCGAAAGCGCTTGGAGGAATAAGGAATTGATTGGGTACGGCCTCTGGATATTTGCCTACGGCCTGGTAACACAAATTCAGGAACCATCTGGATTGCATGTCTGTAGAATCGTAAGTCAATAGTTTTTCATAGACTTCAATAGCATTTTCTACGGGACTGGTTTTAATGTGAATCCCCTCGCCCTTGATGGGCATGATACAAGATTGTCCCGAGTGGTTTTGGATGCAATTTTCAATTTCTCCTTTTCGTAAATAAGCCAATGCCTTTACTTTAAAGAAGTCCAAACTCTGGACATTCACTTTATCGAAGCTATTGCCTGCTAAGTACTTATCAATAACCTCAATACATTTGTCATTATCTCCTTTTAAAAGCAGCACCAATACATAATCCAACCATTGCCCAGAGCGCATGCTATAGGGCAATCCCTTTACATTGATCTCTAACTTGCGGAGTAGGTTGTCTGTAAAATAGGGATAGTTGTTGTTTTGCCTAGCCTTTTGTGCTAATGTATCCAACTCCATAGCCATTTTGATGGTCGAAGCTGTCCGTCGATCAACATCTTCGCTACACGAAACCAAAAACCATAGTGCCCAAACTATGTATAACAATTTTCTCATTTACCTTCTCGATAAACCACCATTGGCGCACTATTTGAAACAAAAGCAGTCGCATGGGAATCCTTTCCAGCAAGCCTGACCACATGTCTAATATCATATGGAATGTATAAGCCAGATTGATTGTAGTTCACATAAGCAAACTCTCCCTTTCCATTCCCGGCAAATAGCCAACCGTAGCAAGCATCGTTTCTTGGAGTTTCTACTTCTGAGTTGAATTGATTACCTCCTGCCAGAATATCCAGATTACCATCTCCATTGAAGTCAGCAATTTCCATGGTGTTGAAGGAAGAAGTTTGTGCTTCAAATGGCAACGGAGTCATACCAAAGTCTCCCCCTAAATTTTCCATATAAACACTAGAGAAATCTTGCACTTTATAATGCAAACTATTTTCTAAGTGCTGGTCACCATAGATATCTGACAGCGTAGCTTGAGCGAAAGCGTTGTATTTGTTTTTGTATTTTTTGCTGATATCAGGAATCTGCTGAGAGCTACACTGCATGCCCCGGACTGGAAACTGTCTCTCGTCTTGGTAATAACTCAGTACAATATCAATATTACCATTAGCATCATAATCATCTACGTATATATCGAAGGTTTCTTCTGGTGTGGCCTGATACTTATAGTTGGTTCCTAAGTTACCAACAACTAAATCTTCATCTCCATCTCCATCAAAATCTGCTTTCTCCACAGTGTTCCACCAACCTACCGTTTCACTTAATCCATAATTTTCAGTTTGGTTTACAAATGACTGACCATCGAATGAAAATATAGAAATTGGCATCCATTCTCCCACTATTACCAGTTGGCCGTCATTTAACCAAGTCGCATCAGTGACCATTCCCAATTCATTGAAAGCAGATTGCTCATTGAGTTCAAATTTCACGTTGCCCTCTTCGGATACGTTCTCTAACAAATAACTAGAAACAGGTAGCGGATATTTTCTCTCTAGCTGCCGGCCACCAATAAACAAATCCATATCACCATCCTCATCGTAATCGAACGGAAGTGCGACACCTCCGCTTACTAGGTAATCTGGCAAGACCTCGCTCTTCGTAAATACGCCAGACTCATTAATGTAGAGTCTATCCATATATAGATCTGACCCTTCTTCTGCATCGTTGCCTCCGCTTACTACAAACAAATCCAAATCTTGATCATTGTCTGCGTCAAAGAACACGGCTGAAACATCTTCGTAGATGCTATCAGCAGGCATGAAATCAGAAGTTGAAAATGTCCCATCCGCCTGCTGAATGAATAACTGACTTGGTATATTCATAGCACCACCAATAAACAAGTCTTCCAATCCATCTTGATTGATATCTCCTTTGGCTACTGCCGGACCCAATCGCGACATTCTGTGTGGTAACAAAATCTGGTAATAGAAATCATCAAAGTCATTTTCTGTATTCACATAGTTATCCAGTCCTTGGATAGAGGTTTCCTCAAATAGTTTTAAGTCTTCAACCTCGTCACCGGTGCTTTCTGCTGCTTCATTCGCCTCAACAGAAATGGCTTCTCCTATTTTGATATCGTTTACAACGGTTACTTTACCATCTGGCCACGTGACTTCAAGTTTTAAAGGCTGACCATTAGCACCAAAATGAATAGTTGGCTCAACGGAAGATTGATACCCTCGAACCAAAGTGTGCTCTTTGTATTGAATTCCATTATCCGTATACAACTTGATCTTGGCTCCAAGACCTAGAGGATTCTTTTCGTTTCCTTTTAGCTTGACCTTAATAAAGTTTTTGTTTCCATTCTCTACGCTAAGGTTTTTATAGATAGAGGCAGCCGAGTCAATATTATTAATAACTAATTCAATATCTCCATCATTATCCAAGTCTGCATAGGCAGCTCCATTAGAAAAACCTTCAAATTGAATTCCCCAATCTTCATTAGTCCGTTCAAACTGCTGACCATCTAGGTTCTTAAAAATGTAATTATCAATTCTTTTGAAGGGTAGTTTTTCGGTGACCTCAGCAAACGTCAGTTCCTTATACTTGATCTTCATCTTAATATCGAGCCGATCCATCCATTTAAAGAAGTCTTTGTTATTAATGTCACGCCGGGTTCCATTGGTGACGTACAAGTCATTCAAGCCATCATTATCATAATCTGCAAAGAGGCATGCCCAGCTCCAGTCCGTTTTATCGATACCGGACATTTTTGCCACGTCTGCAAAAAACGGTTTCCCATCTGGTTTTATTCCCTGATTCAATTGAAGCGTATTGTACATGTACTGATGATGAAATCCAGCATTTACATTTTGCCAAAAACCATCAATGTCCATGCTTGCCATATTTGCTTTAGACCTGAAGTTATCAGCTGGTGTCATGTCCATCTGAGTGAAGTCCATCAAGCCATCATTATTAATATCGGCAGCGTCTACTCCCATGCCATAAAAGGAAGTATGTTGCATAGTCTCTTTTGAAAGGTCCGTAAATGTGCCATCTCCATTATTGAAATAGAAGTTGTCTGGAGTGTTAAAATCGTTCGACACATATAGATCAGTCAGATTATCATTGTTGAAATCAGAAGCCAAAACTCCCACTGCCAATCCAAAGTTCAACATACCAGCTGCCTCAGTGCCGTCAGAGAAATAGCCAGAGCCATCATTGATGTATAGATGATCAGAAGATTCCCATTTCGGATTGTCTACCTTCTTTTTGTATTCAGGAATCAAAGTACCAAAAGATGTTTGCTCATAGTTTGCCACATACATATCGATGTCTCCATCCTGATCGGCATCAAAAAACGCCGTCTGAATCGAAAGCCCTTCATCCGCAACACCTCGATCCTCAGCTTCGTCTTTGAATGTTGGAATACCTTGATCATTAAGACCTTGGTTGATGTAAAGAATATTTTTTGTAGAACTCCAGATACCAGCTACCGATATCGATATATCCATGAGTCCATCGGCATTGACATCGTGCATGGCTACTCCGGTGATCCAGCGGTTGTCTGCTGCCACTCCTGCTATGTTGGTGATATCTTCGAATTGTAGATTGCCTTTGTTTAGATAGAGTTTGTTTTTGACTCGGTTGCCTGTGAAGTACACGTCTTGAAGACCATCATCATTCACATCGCCAATGGATACTCCACCTCCCATATAGTAATATCCATATTTAAAAAAATTGATTGAGTCATTAACGATTAGATCATTTGAAAAATCAATGCTTGACTGCGCGGGCGAAATAGCTTCAAATATTTTTTGGTTTTGAGTTGTTGTCTTTTCCTCACAAGAGAAGAGGCTGACCATTCCTATTAGAAGTCCTATGTATCTTTTCATTTACCGTTCAATTTACAAAAACAAAGGCCACCCTTAAAGCTAAAGGCGGCCTTTGAATAAACATTTTATATTATCAATCCCAAACGATTAGTATCCAGGATTTTGAGTCATGTTAGTAGCCGCAGCAATGTCCGAATTAGGAATTGGAAATAGCTGATGCTTGGCATAATCGAAGTTGTCACCATAATGTGCTGGATCTCCATCAGTAAATGTAGCCGGCACTTGCACACCTAGTTCAGCATTTGCAATAGTCTCACCCCATCTGATTAGATCGAAGTATCTGTGACCTTCAAAAGCCAACTCAACAAATCTTTCTGCAATGATATCTTGCAAAGTAACAGAACCAAGGCCAGCCAGACCCGCTCTAGCTCTTACCTGATTGACATCAGCTAAGGCGCCAGCATCGTCACCACTTTGCAACTTAGCTTCGGCACTCAACAACAGCACATCAGAATATCTGATCAATCTCCAGTTAGTACCATAGTTCAACTCTTTTGGAGCACCATCCTGATTAGTTTCCGCATCGTAAGATCCATACTTCAATCTGAAATATCTGTTATAATCCCACCAAGTACTTCCGTCGAAATTCGGATCAGTACTCTTATAGCTAAGGTACTGCTGCTCAGAGAACATCGTCGCATCTCTTCTTTCTGTATCTCCCATGGCATTGAAAGCATCCCATAGTTTTTCAGAAGGATAGTTGAATCCCCAACCAGCTATTAGACCAAGTTCAGGAGTAGATCCTGCTCTGGCACCCATCAGCTGCACGTGCAAGTTATTTTCAAATCTGGTTCCCCAAGGATAATTCCAATCATAGGGTACTTGAGATGAAAATGATGCTTCAAGAATAGACTCATCTCCAAACTCTTGCGCTTCAGTAAATACATCAGCATAGTTATCAACCAAAGAGTATCCTGTTACATTATCAAAAGCAGTAGCTGCTTCAGCAAACCTTCCTTGATAAAGCAAAACTTTACCTAGCAATGCATTCGCAGTACCTTTAGACATTCTGAACTTATCTGCATCAGAGTAATCGCTTTTGTGAGGAAGAGCGGCTACCGCATCATTCAAATCAGTTTCAATTTGAGCATAAATATCTGCCTTTGGCACTCTTGCCTGGTTAAACTCGGATGGTTCCAATCCTTGCAAAACCAAAGGAATATCTCCAAATTGAGTAACTAGTTCAAGATAGTAATACGCTCTCAACGCCTTTGCTTCTCCAATGATTCTCTCTCTCAATGCATTTTCTGGCTCCAAATTTTCAATGATCATATTGGCTCTAAATACACCATAGTAATTCACCTGCCATGTTGCTTGAACTGCAGGGTTTGAACTATCCCAAGTATAATTGTCCAGCTGCTGATAACGAGGCTGATCCGTGCTACCACCACCACCAGCAGTACCTTCATCAGAAGGTAATGTTTTGATGAAAGTAGGGCTGGCCCAGTCAAATAAATTATCTGCTGTAAGCATATCATATGTTGCTACGATGGCTAATTGTGCGTCATCATCTGTAGCGTAGAATGTCTCAATAGACGACACTCCATTTACGTCTTGTTCTAATTGTTCAGAACATGCTGCGAGTATTACTGCAACCAGTGCAGAAGCTACTCCCAATATTGCTATTTTATTTTTCATGTCTTAAATATTTTTATATTAAAACTGTAGCGTTAAACCAGTGACGAATGTCTTTGGCACAGGATAAGATCCTCTGTCTATTCCTAAACTATTCGCGTTATTACTTCCTCCGATTTCAGGATCGAATCCTTTGTAATCAGTGAATGTGAAGAAGTTGTCCAATGAAACGTACAATCTCAGTTTACTGATTCCTGCTCTATCCAAAATTGAACTTGGTAGGTTATAACCTAATTGTACTTGTCTGATTTTGAAGAAAGAACCATCAAACACCATCATATCACTAGTATATGCTTGTCCTGCTACACCAGCTCTAAACCAGCTGTTCGTAGAATTCTCTCCTGTCCATCTATCATTGTAGAAAAATTCTGGTTTGTTATTTTGAGGTCTATCAGTTCTATTGAATCCCATAATCACTTCGTTTCCAAATGATCCTTGAGCAAAGATTTTGAAATCAAAACCTTTGTAATCCAACTTGATCGTAGTACCAATGGAGAAATCAGGATGTGGAGAGCCGATTTGAACAAAGTCACTTGGTGTAATAGAACCATCACCATCCGCATCCACGATCACAGGATCTCCTGGAGCGGGAGTATATCCACTAGTTACGTTTGCCGTATAAGCATCTACTTCCGCTTGATTTTGGAAAATACCATCCGTCTGATATCCTCTGAAATACCAGATCGGGAACCCTTCTTGCATAGCAGTAGCAGAGTTCCAATCAATGCCTACGTTAGCTCCAGCCTCAAACTCTTTGTTCGGATCAACAAACGTTGCCTCATTTTTGATTGAAGTGAAGTTCATGGTAATATCATATTTGAAATCACCTTTTTGCTCTTGATATCCCATCTCAATTTCTAGACCTTTATTGCTTACCTCACCAGAATTTACAAATCCTGCAGGGTTTCCAACAAATGCTGGTGGGCTACCAATAACCAATAGATCTTTAGTTGTTTTCCAGAAGTAATCTGCAGACAATGTCAACCTATCTTCGAAGAAACCTAAGTCTAATCCGATATCAGTTTGCTCAGAAGTTTCCCAAGTCAAATTAGGATTAGCTAATTGCGTTGGCTCAGCACCAGTTAAGAAGTTACCCGTAGCATCAGCATAGATAAAACCTGCACTAACTGTCGCCAAAGAAGCACCAGCACCAGCATTGGTTACAGATGACAAACTACCGTTCTGACCCCAAGAAGCTCTTAACTTCAAGAAATTCATTGGACCTGCAGAGAAGAAATCCTCGCTAGACAATACCCATCCTGCAGACACTGAAGGGAAGTATCCCCAACGGTTGTCTTCAGATAGCACTGAAGAACCATCTGCTCTCATAGTTGCAGAAAGCAGATATTTCTCTTTGTAGTTATATGTAACTCTACCGAAGTATGAGTTCAATGTATTTGTATTTCTGTTTCCTTGAGCATTTGTATTCTGAATTCTGTTTGGAACAGCGTCCAAATATGCTAACTGAGGAATCGCATTTAATAATGTAGTTCCGTTGCCAGTCATATAACCATTCTCAGTTGAGAAGAAAGAAGTACCTCCTAACACATTCACATTGTGGTCGCCAAACTTCTTAGTATATGAAGCAAAGTTTTCCCACTGATAGTTGAAGTAATCACTATACGTATCTGACACTCTTGCCGTCTCCGTATCTCTGTCATTAAAGAACCAAGATTCTTGCCAGTAGTGATTGTAGAAATTACCTGAAATCAATCCCAATCTAGAAGTTATTTCTAACCCTTCGATCGGTGTAATAGTAACGGCTGTAGCACCTTGAAGCACTGTCGCGTTGAATCCACCATGAATCTGAGCCATCTTACCTATCGGGTTAGAGTTTTCTCCATCTACCAATGTAGAAATACCCCAATAGTTACCATTTTCATCAGTTTTATAGTTTTGCTCACCGTATTCGTTGATTACCCAAGGAGGAATCCCATTGTCATAAGTAACCGGAACCGCAGGGTCCATTACGATACCACTTTGTACAATTCCACCAAATTCAGTATTCTCTTGAATAGACTGTCTTTCGAACTTAGCAAAAGAGTAATTACTTGAAATTTTTGCCCAATCATTTACTTGGTGACTGATGTTGAATCTCAATCCGTATCTATTGATCGAAGCATCTTCACCACCTACGATACCTTCTTGATCCAAGAAGTATCCACCAATCATATATTTGGTATCTTCTGTTCCGCCTGAGAATGTCAAAGCATGTCTCTGCTGTGGAGCCGTATCAAATATTTCATCTTTCCAATTGGTCCCAACTGATGGCACTTGTTCATCAGCTCTTCTAGATATTCCTGCTTCAGAATTATACTCATCGTATTGAGTAAGGTTCATTACCTCCAGTGGAGTGTTTTCATTTTGAATGCCAAACTGGAAATCATAAGAAATTTTACCTGGACCTTCTTCGCCTTTCTTAGTAGTCACATAAACTACACCGTTAGCGCCTTCCGCTCCATAAATTGCTGCAGAGGCCGCATCTTTCAATACTTCAATACCTTCAATTTCAAATGGATCTAACCAATTGATATCCGGTACTCTCATTCCGTCTACGATATAAAGTGGAGCAGTCGAACCGTTAGATCCAGCACCCCTAATTTTGATATTGTATCCAGCTCCCGGAGACCCTGAAGTAGGAACTACCTCAACACCAGCCATTCTTCCTTGCAAAGCCTGATCAACAGATCCTGCTGAGAAGTTAGCCAAGTCTTCAGCTTTCACACTAGAAATAGCAGCAGTCAATACACTCTTCTTTTGAGAGCCATATCCTACAACTACAATTTCTTCTAGAGAAGTAACATCATCCATCATGCTCACATCGATGGTAGATCGGCCGCCAACAGCCACTTCTTGTGCTTTCATTCCTATGAAAGAATATACCAAAATATCCTCATCAGAAGTCACAGAAATTTTATAGTCACCATCAAGATTCGTAACCGTACCTGTGGCAGTACCTTTTATTAATACACTTACACCAGGAAGTGTTTCTCCTGTGGTGGCCGAAATAATTTTCCCGGAAACCACCTTGTCCTGAGCTTGAACACTAAAAGAAGCAAGTGTCAGTAGCATCAGTAACATGGGCATCAGACTTCTAAGCCCAACACTATATATTTTTATTTTATGCATGTCTTTTAATTTTTTGATTTGAAATAGCTACCAATTATTCAACCTCAATTGAAGCATCCTTATCTCCCTCTTCCTGATCTCCAGTCAATTCTGGGTATCTTTTGATATTTGCTACACCGTCTGTTTGATCGTAATTACCTGCTGCATCCACCTCCAAGTAGAATAGTTTATAATTACCTGCACTTGCAACAAACTTGGTTGTACCAGCGCCTTCACCGTCAAAATCAGCTGGTGATTCTGGGGTAAATTGAGAATTGTACGGTAACCAAATCCAATGAACCGTAGACCCTAGTTCTTCGGCTACAACAACCACATCAATCACTCTAGGCTCGTCAACCGGGTCGTTTTCAGTAGCGGTAAGCGTAAATGCAGTAGGTGCGGTGTTATCCACATTTACAGCAAAAACGTTTGTTGCTGGATCCCACAATGCATCATTATTTGCAATATCAACTACCGTTGTTTGATCAAGTGTAGCCGTGAAAGACCCATCTCCATCTGCCGTGTTTGTCCATGTAGTATACCAAACAGAAGCATCATCTTCAGATTGAGATAGCAAAAGCAAGGTATCTGTTCCGGCAGATCCTGCATCATAGTCAAGTGCTAATTTCATGGAATCATTTACTGCTCTTATTGCCTCGCTTGCAGAAACCATAAATTTCACAGCCCCTCCTTTACTAACAACAGCTACTTCATCAGGATTTTCAAATTTTGCTAGCGGTTTCACATTGTCAACTGCATGAAGATCAACTCTTAGCGTATCAGTAACGCCGCCTCCATAATCGGCAGCTGCGGTTACATTTAACATACGACCCATCAACTGACCGTTTCCTGTTCCACCAGTAATAGTAGCTATGAACTGCGTCATACCACTTCCAGCTACCTCCGCAAGATTAGAAGTAATCGTTCCCGCAGTAAAGTCACCTTCAAATGCCAACGTTGGTGCAGAAGCAAGAGGTCCCGCAAACGTCAATGTAACAGTTTCACTACCGCCATCATTTACGCTCGAATTACTAAATGCCACACCGCCTTCTTCTAAAAGAATAGCATCTACACCATTAATTGTAATGGCTCTGGCACCTTCCAATCCGTTGCCCGTTGCGTTAACGGTGGCCGTTCCTACGGCACCGAAAGTAACTTCAGCAGTTAAACCATCAGTTGTTCCTAACGTTGCATTTCCGGTTACAGACCAAGATACACTTCCACCTGCTTCGCTTGCCGTGAAGGTTTGAGTTGACATAGGCGTCACACCAGAAGGTCCATCTATGTAGAGCACAGTGCCCACATTGTTTTGTCCTGACTCATCATCCTCGCATGCTACTGTGATAAGCAGCAGCAGCGCAGATGATAAAATCACTTTGGACAGACCGTTTAGCCTGCCCCTCATTTGTCTAAGTTTTATCATGCCTTTCAATTTTTTGATTTTAGTGAATAGTTTTAATAAAAATTGAGTCTCAAACTTCTTCAATCTCTACCCTTCTTGCGTGGGGCATTTGTCACAAAGGCGGATGGTAATTATTTCAAATAACCTTAAAACAGCTCTGGCGGCTATTTTAAGATGTTTTTTCTTCTGTATCGCTTGCATATTCAGAAGGATTCACCCCAAATTGTTTTTTGAAGCAATCTCTGAAATATTGCAAATCATTAAAGCCTACCTGATAGGTGATTTCTGAAATTGTCAGTTGATTTTGGCGAATGAGTTGAGCGGCTCTTTTTAGCCTTATGGACCTTACAAACTCATTGGCAGACTGACCAATCAAACCCTTCAGCTTTCTATACAACTGCATTCGGCTTAGTCCAAGTTCCCTTCCAAGGTCATCTACATAAAATTCTGAGTTGGACATGTTGTCCTCCACGATCTTGACAGCCTTCTTAATAAAGTCTTCATCTCGCGAGGCAATCTTAACATTAGTAGGTTCAATATTGAGCGTTTTCCTGTTGACAATATTGTTTTTGATATGATCGTGAATGTTGAGCACGTTCCGAACCCTTAGAGCCAATAACTTCGGATTGAAAGGCTTGGTGATATAATAATCCGCCCCTTTCTCAAATCCCTCCAGCGCACTGTCATTTGATGCTTTTGCGGTAAGTAGAATCACTGGAATATGACTCGTCTTCGTATCGTTTTTTACTTTTTTACAAACCTCAAAGCCATCCATGCCAGGCATCATAATGTCTGAAATAATTAAATCAGGGATTCGCTCCAAAGCTAACTCAGAGCCATCCACACCGTTATCAGCTTCGATCACTCGATAGTCAGGCTCCAGAATCTGTTTAATATATCCACGGATATCATTATTGTCTTCTATAACCAATATTAATGGCTGTTTTTCCTGATCTTCCAGGCTTTCCAAGCTCTCCGTCAAAGGCTGAGTATTGGCCTGTTGGTCCGATTTGAATAGTTCCTGGTTTTCGTATTTGAACTCGCTATCCACATTAGAAAAGTCCTCTGGATTTAAATGATCCGTTCCCTTATTGAGATGTACAATAAATACTGAACCTTCATTTTCCTTGCTTTCTAGTTCAATTTCTCCCCTGTGCAACTCTACCAGCTCTTTGGTCAGAGAAAGGCCGATGCCAGTTCCCTTACTCTTTTTGTTTTTTGCGTCTCTTACACGATAGTATCTGTTAAAGATATATTCCATCTCGTCTTCCGGAATCCCAATCCCATCATCTTTTACTATAAGAGTCACCTTGTCATTGGACTCCACCAGCTCGAATTCTACGTGTCCAAATTCAGCAGTATATTTAAAAGCATTGGAAAGTAAATTCACCACAATTTTTTCTAGCTTTTCCCTATCAAAAAACAGGGTAATTTCCTTCTTAGGCACAGTAACTTTGTAACTGATATTTTTCCTGGCAGCAAATGACGAAAACGAATGAATGACCGGCTTCAGAAATTTGGCTACGTCCTGCTCCACCGCCTCCAATCTCATCTTTCCGGATTCCAGTTTAGAAAGTTCCAAAAGCTGATTAATCAAATTAAGCAAACTCTCTGCGTTTCTAATCATCATGCTCACCTGCTCCTTGATACTACTGAACTCTGCATTTTCATACATGGCTTTCAGAGGTCCTAGGATTAGCGTAAGTGGTGAACGAAACTCGTGCGAAATATTAGCAAAGAAGCTGGATTTCATTTCGTCGAGTTCCTGCATCTTGGACAATTCCATGTGCTCTACCTGGAGCTGCGTTTGCAATCTTTCCCTGTTTACGATTGTCTGAATTCCCCAAACCAATAACGCAGTGATAATTATAATATATAGCGAGTAAGCCCAATAGGTGTTGTACCAAGCTGGAGAAATAACAATTTCTACAGAAGCCTCATGTTTACTATATATGCCATCATTGTTCGTTCCCTTCACCTTAAACACATAATATCCTGGAGGCACATTAGTATAATAGGCCTCTCTTCTATTTCCCACATTCTGCCAACCTTCGTCGTAATTGACTAATTGATAGGCATATTCATTTTTGGAAGTTTGAGAAAAACTCAGTGCGGCAAACTCAAAGCTGAAATCATTTTGATCGTATGTGAGATTGATTTTTTCTGTTTTTCGAATGTTCTTGTTCAATGGTGATTCCGATCCAACTTTCACCGACTGATTAAACAATTTGAAATCACTAAAGTAAACCGGAGGCTCATAGGTATTCTTTTTAATTTCGTCAGGTTTAAATCGGTTGAATCCATCGATTCCTCCAAAAAGCATTTCACCGTTGCTAAGGGTATAGCTTGAATTTTTAAAAAATTCCATACCCTGCAGACCATCAGACTTCGTGTAATTTTGAATAGTTCCAGTCATAGGGTTGTACTTTGACAGCCCTCTATTGGAGCTTAACCATAAATTCTCTTGATCGTCTAATTCTATCCCATAAATCACTTCATTTGGGAGCCCGTCGTGTTTACCAATTTTTGTAAACTCTCCTTTCGTCATGTCAAACCTATTCAGACCTGAAAAGGTACCTACCCAAATGATTCCATCTTTGCCTTGTTTGAGGGAGATTACCGTATTGCTCGATATCCCGTTTTCACTTTTCTCATCCACTGTGTAGCGTTTGAAACTAACTTGTCCATTGGTCTCAAACATCTGATTCAAACCTCCACCTTCGGTACCTATCCAGAGAGTCCCCCTATTATCTTCCATTATTGGCCTGACGTAGTCAGAACTTATACTATGAGGATTGTCCTTATCATGATTGAAACCAATGAATGAACGACTGGAAGGGTCGTAAGCAAATAGACCGTCTCGGAAAGCGCTAAACCAAATTCTGCCCTTTTTATCTTCGTAAATCGAAAAGACATTTTCAAATCCTTGGTTTTGATTCAGTGGATGATTGATTCTAAATTTTTCAAATTTGTTAGACCCTTTTCTTTTCAGGTTCACTCCCCCATCCCAAGTACCAATCCACAGATTTTCCTTGCTATCCAGCAAAAGCGAAAGAATGGCGTCTTTAGTGATAGGATTAATCTTAGACCGCGTTGTGTAGGATTTAAATGTGTTCTTTTTTACGTCCCAATAGTTCAAACCACCACCGTCAGTACCAATCCACACGTTGTTTTGGCCATCTTCCACAAAACAGCTCACAGAATTATTACTCAATGAATTTGCAAAGTATGGGTTATGTTGATAGTGCTCAAATTTCGTGGCGTTTGGGTCTATTTTGAATATTCCCTTGTTGAATGTACCCACCCAAATGATCCCTGTACGGTCTTGGTACAAACTCCAAATTGAATTGTTTTGTAGTGAATATTCTCGACGAGGATCAAATGTGTACAATACAGATTTACCGGTTTCAAGGCTTATCACATTCAATCCGCCATTTTCTGTTCCGATCCAAAGCTGGTTTTCGTCATCTTCTAGTATGGACAAGATCACTCTTGTTCCTGTTTGTCCAAGTTTGTTGTCTAGCTTTTGATGTTTGAACACAAAGCGTCCACTCTCATCATATTCTAATTTGTCAAGCCCTCCATGGGTCCCTAACCAGATATCCCCGTTCTTGGTTTTGTACAGCTTTCGAATAGTATTAGATAC
This sequence comes from Reichenbachiella sp., assembly GCF_965233835.1. Taxonomy (GTDB): domain Bacteria; phylum Bacteroidota; class Bacteroidia; order Cytophagales; family Cyclobacteriaceae; genus Reichenbachiella. The sequence continues at coordinate 1,864,358 of NZ_OZ247585.1, read as the reverse complement.
GATGGATTCTGATTTACTGTCATCATGTTTGTATACTATAAACCGTTGACTGTTTGGATCGAATAGGTTCATTCCACCTCCCCAGGTTGAAATCCAAAGGTTTCCCATATTGTCCTTAACAAGCCCGGTGATATGATTTTCCGAGATACTAAAAGGATCGTCCAGGTTTTTTTGATAGGATTTGATTTCTCCAGTCTCTCTATTGTATTGATGCAAGCCATATCTTTCAGTTCCAAACCAAAGAATATTATTATCATCTTCGAGAAAACCTTTTACACTAGCTTCTTTAAGATACTCTGGCATACCAGCCGGTCTGAATCGTTCGAAAGAGTCCAAGTCTTCATTGTACAAACAAATGCCTCCACCCATGGTACCAATCCACAACTGTTTATCAGAATCTTCATATACCGTCCGTATATAGTCGTTGCTTAAACTGGTACTGTCATTCTCATCGAATTCATAGGAGATCATATTGATTCCATCGTACCGGTTCAAACCATTGCGTGTACCGATCCACAAAAAACCGTTATGATCTTGAACGATAGATGCCACAGTATTTTGTGACAATTCCGCCTCTATAGAAATGAATTTGTTGTTCCTGCCTTGTCCTAGACAAACAAAGCTGTGCCAGACAAGCACACACATTAGTAACTTATACTTTCTCATACCGCTCACATTACAATAGATGTAAATATTTCAATAATATTTTACACCAGCCTACCCTTGATACAATTACCCCTGCTCATTGAGAGATATGCCTAGTGATCTAGGTAATAAATAAATCAGCTTTGTATAGTGACTCAATTCATCACTTTTTAATCACAATTCGAATCAATGAAGCTATTTCAATTTAAAAAATATATTGCTCCTATTCTAGCCCTTGGCCTTTTTTACGCCTGTGAGCAAAAACCTCAATCTGACAATACAAAAAATTCTGCAGTACTTGAACTGATGAGCAAAATGTCTGTCGAGCAAAAGGTCGGACAGATGACTCAAATCACTTTAGGGAAATTTCATGAAGGTGGGCAGCTAAAAATAGATCTTTTGAGAGAAGCTATTATTGATAAAAACGTCGGATCAATTCTTAATACCAATGGTAGCCCATTAACTGTTGAGCAATGGCACGAGCTACTGACGGTTATTCAAGATATTGCGACAAAAGAAACTGTACTCCAAATTCCAATTCTTTACGGAATTGATGCCATTCATGGTACTTCATACACCAAAGGGTCTACTCTTTTTCCTCATAATATTGGCATGGCCGCCGCCAGAAATACTGATTTGGTCGCTCAGTCGGCTAAGATTACTGGAATGGAAGTGCGAGCTTCAGGTATTCGGTGGAATTTCGACCCTACGCTGGGCATTGGTCGTCAGCCACTTTGGTCCAGGTTTGAAGAGACATTTGGCGAAGATGTATATCTCACATCAACATTAGGCGGGTCAGCGATTAACGCTTACGAAGAAGATGGATTAAAGAATATTACCGCTGTGGCGAGCTGTATGAAGCATTTTATTGGCTACTCTACACCCCAAAGTGGTAAAGATCGTACGCCAGCCTATATTCCCGATATTCAATTGAGAGAATATTATTTACCACCATTCGAAGCAGCTGTTGCCAATGGCACATCAACCGTAATGATCAACTCCGGAGAAGTAAATGGAGTACCCGTTCATGCTAGCAAATACTACCTTCAGGACATTCTCAGAGACGAATTAGGTTTTGAAGGACTAGCGGTATCGGACTGGGAAGATATCATCAGGCTACATATCCGTCATCAAGTAGCTGATACACCAAAAGAAGCAGTAAAACTGGCAGTGAACGCTGGTATAGACATGAGCATGGTACCCTTAGACTACTCTTTCTACAATTACCTGATTGAGCTAGTCAATGAAGGAGAAGTAAGCCAGGCCCGTATCGATGAAGCCGTTTACAGAATATTGAAACTCAAATTTGATTTAGGACTCTTTGACAATGCCTATCCAGAAGAGGGTGCGAAGGCTAATTTTGGTAAAGCTGAGTATGCTGATATCGCCCTGAATGCCGCCTTGGAATCCATCACCTTGTTGAAAAATGAAGGAGAAATCTTACCGCTAAGCAAAAAAACTAAAGTACTACTCACAGGCCCTGGAGCCAACAATATCGGCGCGCTTCACGGCTCATGGTCGTACACCTGGCAGGGAGATGCAGAGGAGGCATACAATGAAGGTACGCTTACACTGAAAGATGCCATGATCGAAAAAATCGGCGAGAGCAATGTGATCACCAATGCAGTAGCCGACTATAAGGATGCTACTAACACCAGTGCCACATTCGTAAAAAACAATGCATCTAAAGCAGATGTGATCGTCTTAGCCATTGGCGAAAAAGCTTACGCAGAATCTCCAGGAGGCATCGACGATTTAACATTGGACGAAAGTCAATTGCAGTTGGTGGAGTCGGCTATGGCTACTGGCAAACCAGTTGTTCTACTCTTAGCTCAAGGTCGTCCACGAGTAATTTCTTCAATAGAACCTGATGTGAAAGGGATTCTGAACCTCTATCGCCCAGCTAGTCAGGGTGCGAAGGCTACTATGGAAATCTTGTTTGGAGACTACAATCCTAATGGCAGATTACCTTTTACCTACCCAAAAAACACGGGAGATATCGTACTCTACGATCGTAAGCATTCTGAGAACTACAAAGAATCAGAGCCTGACACTTACGGTTTAGGCGGATTCTCACCTCAGTGGGCTTTTGGTCACGGATTGAGTTATACCACATTTAGCTACAGCAATCTAAAATTAGACAAAGCTACAATTGGAGACAGTGACCAAATCAACGTAACTGTGACGGTGGAAAATACAGGCGACAGAGACGGCAAAGTGGCGGTAGAGCTTTATGTAACCGACCTGTACGCGTCTGTAACTCCAGGAGAAAAAAGATTAAAGAAATTCAAGAAGGTAGAGATCAAATCTGGAACTTCTACACAAGTAGATTTTCAACTAGCTGCGGCTGATCTATCATTCATCAATCAGAATAGTGAGAGAGTGACTGAAGAAGGTGAATTCACCTTGATGATAGGGGATCAGCAGGAAAATTTCTTCTATAAGAAATAAGATCTTTATACCGTTCACGGTGTCGCCCTGCAAGGGGCGGCGCCTATTTTATTTATTCTAAACCCAAATGCTCGACTTAGAGATCATAGATATCGCCATTATTGGCATCTACTTTATTTGTATCTTCTGGATCGCCATCCGTGTGGCCAAAAAGAGCAAAAATGGTGATGACCCCACAGGCTATTTCCTTGGCGGAAAAGATATGGGTTGGTTTGTGATCGGTGCTTCACTTTTCGCTTCTAATATCGGTTCCGAGCACTTGATAGGTCTGGCCGGAACTGCGGCAAGCAGCGGTGTGGCCGTGGCCCAATTTGAACTGTTAGCAGGGGTTGTACTACTTCTATTGGGTTGGGTGTTTGTTCCGTTTTATATACGTAGTGGTGTATTCACCATGCCAGAATTTTTAGAAAAACGCTATTCCAAGAATACCAGAGCGTATTTATCTGTCATTTCGATTGTGGCATACATACTCACCAAAATCTCTGTGACCATTGCCGCAGGCGGGATCATCTTTCAGGCTATGGGCATGGACTTCTGGGCAGGTGCAGTAGCCATTGTCATTGTCACAGGTATTTACACCACCGTGGGTGGTCTGAAAGCAGTGATCTATACAGATATGATTCAGATGTTTGTTTTGATTGGGGGCTCGCTGGTGGTAACATTTGTCGGGCTGTATCACCTAGGAGGGTGGAACGCATTCACCTCAGGTCTAGATGCCAGTTATTTCAGTCTTTGGAAACCCATTTCAAATCCTGATTTCCCCTGGACGGGCATCATCTTTGGCGCACCCATTTTGGGCGTATGGTACTGGTGCACAGATCAGTATATTGTGCAGCGAGTGCTTGCGGCAAAAAACATTCAACAAGCAAGAAAAGGCAGCATATTTGGGGGCTACCTGAAAATGTTGCCTTTACTGATTTTTGTTATCCCTGGTGTAATTGCTCTGGCTTTGAGTCAAAAAGGAGAACTACTTCTCAATACCCCAGATGATGCTTTACCGATGTTGATCAAAGTACTGATGCCAGCAGGTTTAAAAGGCCTCGTAATAGCAGGACTATTGGCTGCTTTGATGAGTTCATTGTCTTCGGTGTTCAATTCATGTTCTACCATATTCACCCTTGACATTTACAAGAAAATCAAACCCGAGTCTACGGAAAAGCATTTAGTGCTCGTTGGGAGAATAGCTACCGTAGGATTGGTTTTCTTTGGCCTGATTTGGGTACAGTTTATCGACAATATCTCTGATCAGTTATTTAAGTACTTGCAGAGTGTGCAGGCGTACATTTCGCCACCGATTGCTGCGGTGTTCTTGCTAGGCATTTTCTTCAAACGCCTCAACTCCAAAGGCGCGATGGCTTCTATGATCACCGGATTTGTTTTGGGTATTGCCCGACTGATTGGTGAAGTAAACAAAACTGATTTGCAGGGGGCATTTTTCTACTTCTGCGATATCAATTTTCTGCATTTCGCTATTTTCTTATTTGTGATTTGTGTGGCGGTGCTGATTCTAGTCAGCCTGCTAACTCAAAGTCCGGACTATGCACAAATCGAGGGTGTGACCTTCCACAAAATGTCTATGGTGGATACACGTCAGGATTTGATTCTATCGGGAATACTGGTTTGTATCCTGGCTTCTATTTGGGTTTATTTTAGTTAGAGCAAGCCATTATCATAATGATATGGCATGCAGTGTAGCCAACAGCTGTTTGTTGGAGACAACTCCAACGAAGGCAGCAGTAATTCTCGGACTTTATATCATAAAACAGTAGAAAACCGAAGGGGGCTGCCGCACTTCCCAAGTCGCATTACTTGCTCTTTGTTCGTTCGCAATGACGTGGTTTTAGAACGGAGAGCGCCAGATCGAATTGAGTTGACGAACAATAATACCGTCATTGTGAGGAGAAGTATTTGCCGAGGGCTAGATGAGTTGATGCAGCACTCTTTTAGATTAACCTTTCCACACTTTGGGCATGCAACAGTCCCCCGTACATGCCCATTAGTGTGAATAGTATGTTTTTAGTTTTGTTAATCCAACTTGACATAAGTCTCTCTTATTATCCGATCCACACCCAGGTCTTCTATTCGCTCTCTGCCCTCTTGAATCAATGTATCTCCTTTGAGAATCAATTCAAATTCGAAGGTGTTGCCTTCCCACTGGCGAGCTGTACAGTATTCGAGGTTTTCAATATAATGGCCATCAACATAACTGTGCGATCCGCTCCCTGACCCATATTTGGTATTCAAACTGTCCGTGCCTTTATTCAAATCATGCTGAAAAAAGGCAAAGTAATTTTGATTGATCATTTTGATCCCTTTCATACCAATTGTATAGTCTGTAAAAACTGTGTCTTGACCTGTGATTTTCTCTGCGGACAACAATTGCCAGGTGCCTTCTATAGGACTTCTTTCATTAGAAGCACTTTTCTGCTCTGGATTGCAAGCCGCCAGAGCTAAGAAAAGTACAAAAACAAAACATCTCATTTATTTCGTGATTAAGGTTTGCATAGCATGCGCCGGAATCGTTGTTTCCACGGCCTCCATACCAATGTACATTTTATAAGTAATAGCTTCATCTAGTGAATTCATAACTACTGTAGCCAAAGTACCATCCTCATTCAAGAAAGAGGTACTCAGTAGTTGACTTCTGCTACTGGCCGTACTTACTCTAGCAGCTTCTGGCTTGATAAACTTAGAGAAGTGCCCGATGTAGTAGTAAGATGGCGTGTAAATTAAGCCTCCCGTTTTGGTATCAGCATGAATTGGCGCAAAACAAAAATTTCCAACATGATTAGGGCCTCCTGTTTCGTCTAACAGGATATTCCAATCAGTCCAGCCAACCGTTCCCTGGTTGAAATCATTGATCATAGAGCGGCCATATCGCTCGGCGTTAGGCCAGTACTGGTACTTGGCTGGATCGAATCTTTCATTGCACCCTTCGGTGAAAAGCAGCTTCTTATCAGGAAAGTTTTCATTGACCATTCTCAGGTTTCCAAAGTTCGGATCGGCTCCTGTCCAGGTTTCGTACCAATGAAATCCAATACCCCAGGCATACTTGGCTGCTTCTGGATCGCCAAAAATTGTATTAGCCCGATTAACAATCAAATCACGATTGTGATCCCAAACCACAATGTTTTTATCCCCCAACCCCTCTTTTTCCATGATTGGGCCCAAGTGGTCTCTCAAGAAATCCCTTTCGTCTTCAGCTGAGTAAATACAAGACTCCCAGGTTTGTGTCGCCATTGGCTCGTTTTGAATAGATACACCCCATATTGGCATGCCTTCGGTTTCATACGCCTTAATGAATTTAGTATAATAGGTAGCCCAAGCATCTCGATATTCGGGCAGGAGTTTCCCTCCTTGCAGCATGTGATCTTTTCCTTTCATAAAGGCCGGCGGGCTCCATGGTGTGGCATACAACATCAATTCACCACCAGCCGCTTCAATAGCTCTTTTGATCATCGGGATTTTGAATTGTCGATCATGGGCAATGTCAAATGTTTTTAGTTCCTTGTCACCTTCTTCGATATAGGTGTAACTACCACTGCTGAAATCGCAACTATGAATATTGGTTCGGGACAACGAGTAGCCAATACCGGTATCTTCATTGTAATAAGCGGCCAGCAACTCCTCCTGCTTCTCAGGAGATAGTTTAGCAAATGTTTCGGCCGAAGCATCTGTGATTGCTCCTCCAATTCCGAGCATTTTTTGAAAGGTTTTTTCCGGCTTCACAAAAATCGACCATTCCGTTTCTTTAGGCTGATCTGCCTTTATGAATGAGGCCTTAGCTGTCTGAGCAAGCCTCAACTCTGTATTGCTCGCAGTAGTGTAAATAGTTACTTCTTTTCCTTCCACCGAAAATTTCGGAGCTACGAGTGAAGCTTCTATGACTGGAGCTTCCTGCTTTGGTTGACAAGCAAAACCTGCCATTACTAATATGGATGTTATTAATTTTCGATTCATGATTTTGACTGCTTACTGATTGATATTTTAATCTTTTTAGCGATGTTATTTGAGGCATTGCCTATATACAGGTAGTAATCGCCAGGTTCTACTATCCATTCTGCACTGGACTCATCGTAGTAAGCCAAATCAGTCACATCTATGATCACCTGCCCTGACTGGGTAACACCTGATTCAAGGTTGAGTTTTTGATATCCTTTGAGTTCTTTTAGTGCTCGTGGTACTTTGGATTTGATTTTTCCGGCATAGACTTGTACCACCTCTGCACCTTCAACAACACCTTCGTTCTTCACCTCAAACGAAACATTGATAGATCCGTTGGAAGCATATACTGATTGATCGGTTTGAACATTAGAAATAGAAAAATCCGAATAACTCAACCCGTGACCAAAGGCGAACTGAGGGGCAATTTTCTTAGTATCGTGCCAGCGATAGCCTACCAGGATGTCTTCCTTATACTCTTGCATAATACTGTCTCCTGGATAAGAAATCTCGCCGAAGGCGTGTGCACCATTGTCTTCCAGTTTTTTAGGGAAACTAAATGGCAACTTCCCGGAAGGGTTGACATAACCAGACAGCACATCAGCCAGCGCATGACCGGTCATCGAGCCGAGATACCAGGCCTGCATTAATCCCTTGGCCTTTGGCAACCAGGGCATGGCCACTGCATTACCACTCACCATCACTACACCAAGGTTCTTATTGACAGCGTACAATTCATCAATGAGCTCCTCTTGACCGAAAGGCAGGTTATATATTTTTCTATCTCCTCCTTCACAATCCTGATGATGGTTTTTGTTGAGTCCGCCAATAAACAAAACGACATCTGCATCCTTGGCCACGTCAACAGCGATAGCCTTCAAAGAATCTGCATCATAAGGCGAAGGGTTGACACGTGCATAAGCCGGAGCTCCAGAGGCGTACCCCATGGCATAGGTGACCTTTGCATTTTTGTATCTGGCTTTGATGCCTTCTAGCGGCGATACTTCAAATTGTGGCTTCAATTCTGAAGATCCTCCGCCTCTTGTCATCATTCTGGTAGCATTTTCACCAATCACTGCTATGGTCACATTAGACTCGTCTTTGACTGGAAAAATGTTTTCCTTGTTTTTCAACAACACAATGCCTTCTTGGGCGACATTCCTAGCTACTTCGTGATGAGCACCGGTATTCACACTTCCTAGTGGTCTGTTTGGATTCAAGTTCGTTCGGTAGATGAGTCTCAAAATTCTTCGGACTTTATCATCTACCACAGATTCTTCCACTTCCTTATTTTCCAGCATTTCCAAAAATGGGCCTGCTAAATAGTAGTTTTCATAGGCATTCACTTTCGAATAGGTCAAGCCATTGGTGCCGGTTCCCATTTCTATATCTAATCCGTATAGCGCTGATTCTTTGGTGTCGTGTGCGCCACCCCAGTCGGTTACTACCACGCCATCAAAGCCCCAGTCTTTCTTTAGAATCTTGTTGAGCAAAATCTCATTGTGGCAACAGTGCTGTCCACGAAACTGATTGTAGGCCCCCATGATCGACCAGGCTTCTCCTTCTTCTACGGCAGCTTTGAAAGCAGGCAAATAGATTTCATACAAGGCACGATCACTTACTTCTACGTTGATATGATCTCTCCATCTTTCCTGATTGTTGAGTGCATAGTGCTTGACACAAGCAGCAACTCCATTTTTCTGCACACCTTTAATATAAGGAACAACTAATTTCGAAGCCAGATAAGGATCTTCTCCCATGTACTCAAAGTTTCTACCATTCATTGGTGTTCGATAGATATTTACTCCTGGCCCTAAGAGGATATCTTTCTTTCTGTATCTGGCCTCTTCTCCTACCGCTACGCCATAAGCGTAAGACAAAGAATCATTGAAAGTGGCAGCTAGACATGTGAGTGCAGGAAAAGCCGTGATCGAATCATTCGTCCAGCCAGCGTAGTCCCAACTGTCCCAGCTGATCTCGGCACGAACGCCATGCGGTCCATCCGACATCCATACTTCAGGTATGCCTAGGCGAGGCACACCGGGCGAACTGAATTTACTCTGTGCGTGACACATGGCCACCTTCTCCTTCAGCGTGAGTAAAGGAAGTATACTGTCTATTTTGGATTCGACCTGTTGATCGGTGTATTGTGCTTGGGCGCTTCCAATCACAAGGGCTAGCAGAGATGCAATTATTACTCGCTTCATTGATTCTATTTAGATTATTAAAATTTCAATAATCGAAATTAGCTCTAATGACAGGCGATGAGGCACTAGCAATATTTCAAAAAACGAGGGTATTTTTTACAAAAGCAGTTTATTAGCGTCGTACAAGCATATTCTGATAATATATTCCAGAGGTTCCCCGAAGTAATCTTTTAATTCAGCCACAAAAAAACCAGATGGAAGACCTCATCTGGTTTGTATTTTCAAGAACGATATTAGTTCTGTTTATTTCAATAAAGTTTGCTTTCTGTCCGGTCCTACAGATACAATATCGATAGGCAGACCCACATGTTTTTCTATGAATTCTACATAAGATTTCAAGGAAGCTGGAAGATTATTGTATGAAGTAACTTCAGTCAAGTCCTCTGACCAGCCTTCTAAAGATTCGTAAACTGGTGTTACTGTATCATCATTTAGGTCATAAGGCATTTGATCAGTTAAGTTACCATCAGCATCCTTGTAAGAGGTACATACCTGAATAGTATCAAAGCCAGAAAGCACATCCGCTTTCATCATATATAAGCGTGTAGCACCATTCACCATGATCGCATATTTCAATGCCGGCAAGTCCAACCATCCACATCTTCTTGGTCGGCCTGTGGTTGCACCAAACTCTCCACCATTTTTTCTGAGCAATTCGCCCGTTTCGTCGTGAAGCTCTGTAGGGAATGGTCCACTGCCCACTCGTGTACAATAAGCCTTGAATACACCAAAGATGTCTCCGATCTTATTCACTGCTACACCAAGTCCTGTACAAGCCGCGGCTGTCGTAGTGTTGGAGCTAGTCACAAAAGGGTAGCTACCAAAGTCGATATCTAACAAAGAACCCTGCGCTCCTTCAGCCAAGATAGACTCACCATCAGCTAATTTTTTATTCAAGTGATATTCGCTATCTATCAACTCGAAAGTTTTCAAGAATTCTACGCCTTCCAAGAAAGCTGCTTCAAGCTCAGCTAATTCGAACTGGAAATCATATCTAGACAAGATATCTAAATGTCTTTGTTTCAAAGCATTGTACTTTGCTTCAAAATCCGGGCTATTGATATCCCCTGCTCTAAGACCTACTCTTGAGATTTTATCTTCGTAAGTTGGACCAATACCTTTTAGGGTTGAACCAATCTTTTTATCGCCCTTGGCATTTTCGTAAGCACCGTCCAGAATTCTGTGGGTAGGCAAGATCAACTGCACTTTCTTTGAAATCAAAAGGCTGTTTTTATCATAATTTTCGAATTGCTCCAAAGCCAAAATTTCTTTCTTGAAAATGGCTGGATCTAGCACTACGCCATTGCCAATTACATTTTGAGCTCCTTTATGAAAAATACCAGAAGGGATCTGGTGCAATACGTGTTTAGTATCTCCAAATTTCAAGGTGTGGCCGGCATTGGGTCCCCCTTGGAATCTAGCAATTACGTTATATTTTGGAGTGAGATAATCTACAATTTTACCTTTTCCTTCATCTCCCCATTGAAGTCCAAGCAATACATCTACAGACATGTGGTAATTATTTATTTAGTTCTTCTTTTGCTTCGGCTACACTATCCACTATGGTGAATATGGCATTGAGCTTCGTGATAGCCAATAGTTTCTTTACATGTTCGGATGGGTTCACAATAACCACTTCACCGCCTTTATTTCTAAACTTGGTCAGGATTGTGATCAAAACACCAATTCCGCTACTGTTTATATATCTCACTTCGGAAATATCCACAGCGCATTTGATGATGTTGTTGCTTAACGTATCATTTACGGCTTCTATAATCTCCGGTCCATTTTCCTCGCCAATGAGGTCGCCTTCGAAATTAATGAACACCAAGTCACCTTCGTGATTTATTTTATAATTCATAGGGTGAGTATAATTTACTTTTTGTCAGTTTTTTCTTTTGCAAAGAAATACAACGAGTGATGGGTAATTTCAATATCAAACATATCCTCAAGGGTCTGTTTGATGTTTTGAATTCGTGGATCGCAAAACTCTAATACTTTCCCGCTATCCGCCATCAAAATATGATCGTGCTGCCTGAAGCCGTAAGACTTCTCGTATTGAGCCAGATTCTGGCCAAACTGATGTCTGGTCACCAAATTGCATTCCACCAATAAGTCCAATGAGTTATATACTGTCGCGCGACTGACACGATAGTTTTTGTTCTTCATACTGATGTACAAAGTCTCCACATCAAAATGACCAGATTTGCTGTAAATCTCTTCCAGAATTGCATAGCGTTCTGGTGTTTTACGTAAAGCCTTGGATTCAAGAAATTCAGTAAAAATGCTTTTTACCTCTTCGTAAATCTTAGTCTTAGGATCGATATGATGTTTTATTTCGCTCACTGCTCGAACTTTCTAAAGCACGGTTGTTTTTCCGCGGGCAAATATAGCCTATTAAAGATATTATTTATCATATAAGTCAAAGCGACTCACACTTTCTATGCCTTCCACATTTTTCAACTTATCCAGCATGGTATTGAGGTGACTGGTATCATCCACATACACAGAAATATTTCCTTCAAAAATGCCATGATCTGTGTCAATGGTCAGCGAACGCATATTCACTTTCAGGTCCGTAGAAATGATAGAGGTAATATCGTTGACCATCCCAATTCGATCCGTTCCAATTACTTTGATTCCAGCCAGGAATGCAATCTGCTGTTGTGACGTCCATTTGGCTTTGATAATTCGATAGCCATAGTTGGACATCAGCTCAGTAGCATTCGGACAAGAGGTTCTATGAATCTTAATCCCTTCACTTACCGTCACAAAACCAAAAACGTCATCGCCCGGGATAGGTTTACAACAATTCGCAAATTTGTAGTCCACCACGTCCATGTCCTCTCCAATAAGCAGCATGTCTGCCGTCCCGGTATCATGTACTTTCTTGATCGTCTTTTTGACATCCTCAGCACTTTCCAGCTTTCCTTTTTTGGGCTTTTTCGGAACCTCCTTCTTGATCTCGCTGATCTTCTTGATGTCCTTCGAATCAATTTTCTCAGTGCCCACAGCGTAAAAGAAGTCGAGCGGGCTTTTGGCTCCGAAATATGCGACCAGTCTATTGATCGTTTCATTATTTAAGGTAAGCTTGATCTGCTTGAGTTTTCTAATTACAATCTCCTTCCCTTCAAAAGCAGCCTTTTTCTTCTCTTCTTTCAAGAAGTCCTTAATGCCAGACTTCGCTTTCGAACTGACAACAAATCGCAACCAATCCTCTTTTGGCTTCTGCTTAGAAGAAGTAAGTATCTCCACCTGATCGCCGTTTTTGAGTTTGGTATTGATTGGCACCAACTTGTGATTAATCTTAGCGCCAATACAACTTGCACCCACTTCTGAATGCACATCGAAAGCAAAATCCAACGCTGTAGAGCCATTGGGCAAGGTGATCAGTTTACCCATTGGGGTAAAAGCATAAACTTCCTCCAAGAATAGATTCGAACGAAAATCATCCACAAACTCTATCGCAGAGATATCATTCTGCTCCAATGATTCACGCACACGGTTGATCCACATATCCAATGCAGATTCATTTTCCTTAGCAGATCCGTCTTTGTATTTCCAATGTGCCGCATACCCCTTCTCAGCAATATCGTCCATCCGTCGTGTACGAATTTGCACCTCCACCCACTGACCTTTTTTGGTCATTACTGTGGTATGCAGTGACTCATAGCCATTCGCCTTAGGAATACTTACCCAATCGCGCAATCGATCTGGGTTAGGTTGATAAAAATCCGTAACTATTGAATAAACATGCCAACAGGCTGCTTTTTCTTTTTCCAGGTCGGTATCTATAATGATTCGAATGGCAAATAGATCAAAGACTTCCTCGAAAGGAATGTCCTGTTTTTTCATCTTCTGGGCGATCGAATATATTGATTTCGTTCGGCCTTTCACTTCTACTGCATAGCCCTGATCATTGATAGACTTTTGAATAGGCCTGATGAAGTTTCTTATAAACTTATTTCGATCATCTTTGGACTCCTCAATCTTCTCAGAGATAGCATCATAGTCATCTGCCTCTCTGTATTTCATGGACAGATCTTCGAGTTCCGTCTTGATCGCATATAGTCCTAGGCGGTGCGCCAGGGGTGCATACAAATAGAAGGTCTCCGAAGCAATCTTCAACTGCTTATGTCGAGGCATGCTTTCCAGCGTACGCATATTATGAAGACGATCGGCCAGCTTAATGAGAATTACCCTCGTATCGCTTGATAGGGTAAGAAGCATTTTACGGAAATTCTCTGCTTGCTCAGATACGCTTTGACCAGGCACACCGGAAATTTTGGTCAGCCCATCTATAATGCGCATGATTTTGACACCGAACTCCCGTCTAATATCCTCCAGTTCCCAGTCCGTATCTTCCACTACATCGTGCAGCAATGCCGAAATAATGGATGTAGTGCCTAAACCAATTTCATTGACGCAGATATCCGCTACCTCCAAGGGGTGGTAGATATATGGCTCTCCAGATTTTCTGCGCATATCCTTATGCGCTTCTACAGAAATATAAAAAGCTTTCTTAATCTCCTTGGCATCATTATCCTTCAGGAACGGCTTCGCATGACGGAGTAATTTTCGATAGCGACGGATGATCTCTTTCTTCTCTTCCTCTTCGTCAATCATCACTGTTGTATCCATATTTCAACCCAAGTTTTATGGTATAAAAATCTCTTAGCAAAGTTACTTCCAAACCTTCTCATTTTCGAGATAGAAAAAAACAAAAAATATTTCCTATCACCTATTGCCTAATTGAATTATCTTCCTAGCTTTGCACTTCCAAAAATTTCACGCATGCGGATGTGGCGAAATTGGTAGACGCACTAGACTTAGGATCTAGCGCCGCGAGGCATGGGGGTTCGAGTCCCTCCATCCGCACAAATAATCACCCTCTTTCCTGTAATTGTTCAGGCTAGAGGGTTTTTAATTTTTTGAATTCATACCATAAAAGATCACAATTTTGGACATTCAATTAGATCAAAAATCGAAAACAGAGGCTCTTATTAAAATTAATTTAAAGGAGGCTGATTATCAACCCAAAGTTGAAGAAAAACTAAAGGAGTACAGCAAGAAGGCTCAGATCAAAGGATTCCGTCCTGGGAAAGTTCCTCAAGGTCTGATCAACAAAATGTACGGCAAGTCCATCTTGGTAGAAGAAATCAATCAAATGGTTTCTCACAAAGTAATGGATTACATCAAAGAGAATGACATCCAAATTTTAGGAGATCCACTTCCAAACGCTGAAAAAGCTGCTGACCTGGATTGGGAAAATGGAAAAGAGTTCGACTTTGAATACGAAATTGGCATCGCTCCCGAATTTGACTTGAAAGTAGACAGCAAGCTGAAAGTAGACACTTTCTCTATCAAGATCGAAGACAAATTGATCGACGAGACGGTAGCTAATCTACAAAAGCAATTCGGAGAAACGACCAACCCAGAGGTTTCAGAAGATGGCGATTCTCTTTACGGTGAAATCATCATCGAAGGTGATGACGAGAATGCGTCTGGAACACTACTGGATTTCGATCACGTAGAGAAAAAGGTTCAGAAAGACATGATCGGTAAAAAAGCCGGTGATGTAATTGAATTTGATCCGGCTAAAGCCATCAAAAACGAAGATCAGAGAAATGCTTTTCTAGCTACTAACCAAGGATTGACTGGCAAGATCAAATTCGAGGTTAAGAAAGTAAACAGAACTGATCGTGCAGAAATCAACCAGGACTTGTTTGACAAGACATTTGGAAAAGATGCCGTGAAGTCAGAAGAAGAGTTCAAAGAGAAAATCAAAGTTTCGATTAGCGAAAACTACGTGAAAGAAACTGAAGGCTACACCGAACTAAAAATCAGAGACAAGTTCATCGAAAAAACTAAGATGGAATTGCCTGATACTTTCTTGAAGAAGTGGTTGGCTCTTTCCAACAAAAACAATTTGACTCAAGAGCAGATTGATACAGACTATCCATTGTACGCCAATGACTTGAAATGGTCATTGATCAAAAACAAGATCTCAAAAGATAGCGAGATCAAAGTAGAGCATGAAGAAGTAGTGGAAGAAGCAAAGAACATGATCAGAGTACAGTTTGGTTCTATGGGCATGTCTGAAGCGATGGAACAAAACATCGATTCATTTGCTGATAACTACTTGAAAGGTGAAGAAGGTCAGAATTACATGAAGTTGAATGAAAAAGTATTCAACGACAAGGTGATGGCCCACATCAAAGAAAATATCTCTATCAAGGCGAAAGAAGTAACTGCTGACGAGTACAGAGAAAAAGCTTAAGAATAATACCTTGTTTTATAAAAACCTGTCTAGTCATCATTTGATGGTAGGCAGGTTTTTCTTTTTTTAAGAAGTTTAAAAAGCTCTGGCTTGTGTCTTCACAAGCCATATCATGGAAAACTATGGTTCGTGAGGACACGAAACCAAAGCAGGGTTTGAAATATAAGAGAAGGTAGTACATAAAACACATAAACTTTTACCTTCGTGCACCGTCTTTAATCAAAGCCCTTTGTATTATGGACTTTTTTAGTTTTTTTGTACCTGTATATAACACCAATAGAAATGGATAAAAAAGAATTCAGAGATTTCGCCGTAAAAGGCCAAAACATAAATGGAAACACATTCGATCAATACACTGGTCATATCGAGAATATGACGCGAGCGGTCATCGAAGAACGTCCGACAAACTTCCGTGAGATTGATGTATTTTCAAGACTCATTATGGACAGAATCATCTTCTTAGGTATGGGTGTAGATGACAACATTGCCAATATCATTACAGCGCAGTTACTTTTCCTGGAATCAGTAGATGCAAAAAAGGATATCTTACTTTATGTAAATAGTCCAGGAGGATCTGTATATGCAGGACTAGGCATCTATGACACCATGAACTATGTAAATCCTGATGTGAACACTATCTGTACAGGCTTGGCTGCATCTATGGGTGCTGTTTTGCTAGCTGGAGGTGCTGCTGGCAAGAGAGCTGCTCTACCACATGCCAGAATTATGATCCACCAGCCTATGGCAGGCATGCAAGGACAGGCTTCTGATATGGAAATTTCATTGAAGCAGACACTTTCGGTAAAGAAAGACTTGTACGAGATACTTTCTAAGCATAGTGGCAAAACTTATGACCAGATCGAGAAAGATTCTGATCGTGACTATTGGATGAAGGCCTCTGAGGCTAAAAAATATGGTTTGATCGATGAGGTTCTGGAACGAAAAGCTGACGATTAATCGTTATCTTTGAAAAATTTTTAAAATAAAGGGGAGATATGGCTCAAGTAACCTGTTCATTTTGTGGTAGGAATAAGAAAGATGTTGATTTGATGATTTCAGGGATACATGCTCACATTTGTGACAAATGTATCGCACAGGCCAATCAAATATTGAGCGAGGAATCGAACACCAAGAGCAATCTTGATGCACCGAACTTCAACCTCATCAAACCCATTGAAATGAAAGAACACCTCGACCAGTTTGTGATTGGTCAGGACGAAGCTAAGCGAGTGATCTCTGTAGCGGTGTATAACCACTACAAGAGATTGTCTCAGCCAGCGGAAGACGATGAGGTGACGATTGAAAAATCGAATATTGTGATGGTCGGAGAGACTGGAACAGGAAAAACTTACCTGGCCCGATCACTCGCCAAAATCCTTCAGGTACCATTTTGTATTGCTGATGCGACTGTACTCACAGAAGCGGGCTACGTAGGTGAAGATGTAGAAAGCATCCTGACTCGCCTACTCCAGGCGGCTGACTACGATGTAGAAGCTGCTGAGCGAGGTATTGTATACATCGATGAGTTGGACAAGATTTCTCGTAAGTCTGATAACCCATCCATCACCAGAGATGTAAGTGGTGAAGGGGTACAACAAGCATTATTGAAACTTTTGGAAGGTACTTCTGTGAATGTGCCTCCCCAAGGTGGACGTAAACACCCGGATCAGAAGATGATTTCTGTGAACACAGAGAACATTTTATTCATTTGTGGTGGAGCATTTGATGGAATAGCCAGAAATATTGCGACGCGCTTGAATACTCGCCCACTTGGATTCAACAATAAGAAAACTGACACTTACGGAGAAGTAAACAAAGACAACTTGTTGCAATACATCACAGCAATGGACTTGAAGAGCTTCGGATTGATTCCTGAGTTGATCGGTCGTTTGCCAGTATTGACACACTTGAACCCATTGGATGACAAGGCACTCCGTCAGATCCTGACAGAACCTAAAAATGCTTTGGTGAAACAGTACACCAAGTTGTTTGATATGGAAGGCATTGAAATTGAATTCAAGAAGGGTGCATTGGACTATGTGGTTGAAAAAGCACTTGAATTCAAGCTGGGTGCTCGCGGGCTTCGCTCCATTTGTGAAGCCATCATCAACGATGCGATGTTTGAACTACCTTCTCAGAAAGACGCTAAGAAACTGGTCGTGACCAGAGCTTATGCAGAAGAGAAATTCGAAAAGTCTAAGTTGAACAAACTCAGAGTGGCGGGGTAATTCCTCGCCACTTACAAAATATCAAAGCCCATTTCGATCACTCGAAATGGGCTTTTTTTATGCTTTCAACCCAAACAATGGTCGTAAAATTTTGACGCGACGAATTACAAATTCATAAGTCAGATAACAGGCGATATTGGTAAACACAACCAAGCCCCAAAATTTGATTGACGCTGAAAGGTCTGTTGTAAATAAAAACACAGAACCCAGATACAAAAACACCATGTGAATGATATAAATGGGGTAAGCTGCTTGACTCAAATAAGTCAGCAAATTACTGGGCTTGTTGAGGTATTTATGCCCAAACCCGAAAATTGTAAATATCCAAAAGTTGGATTCTATTGCCATGAGGTAATCAGGGCTTTTTAACTCAAACAAAAGTAATCTGACTATATATAAGCCCCCGGCAAATAACAAAAGTACCCATCGGTAGTTGGTCACGGTATTCCAAAAGGTTAGTCCGCTATATACACAACAAAAACCGACCAGAAAGGCAACGAGCCCCAACCAAAAACCATGCATGGTCATGGCGTACATTTCAAAATTATCAGGTTGGACAATCATGGCTTCCAGCGCAAAAGGAACCATAACTACCAACAACCCTAAGGGTGTGCTGAACAGTTTTTGAAGCATACGTTGGAAGACTCCATCCTTGTTCTTTTTCAGATAGAAAAATAATGGGGAAAGCACTAATACATAGATGAATATGTTACCAAGAAACCACAAATGAGCAGGATTAAAAATATAACTCCTATCCTGATGATAGTATTCTTGCCACAATAATATATGTAGAGGCACTATGGCCAACATGCCAAACACAAAGGGAAGAAAAATTCTCTTCGACCTTTCAATTAATAGCTGTTTCCAATTGCGTCGCTGGATAGCGAAGTACACGCCCATACCCGACACAAAAAATAGCAATGGTATTCGCCATACATTCAGCATGGACATGAGAACCCATATCCCCTCCCATGCCTCATTATTCTGAATAAATCCAATAAACACTCCCCAAGGCTGGAACCCTATGGCGATATGATAAATGAGTAACAATCCTATCGCAATGACTCTCAACCAGTCGATGTCGTATCTTCTATTATCTACTGACATGTCTACTTATTTATTTTTTTAGCACTAAGCATATCAGCCACCTGAGGACGCGTCTTCTCGATATAATCGAAGTCCAATTTCAAACCAAATGGTCCAAGGTTTTTACTCAGTTGCTCATACACCATTTTTACCTCCTGAAAAGGACCAGAAACCGATTCTAAAGCCGTAGAACCAAAATTGTTTCTGATTGTCAAATCCGCACCTTTATCAAGCAATGCTTTTACAATTTCCACTCTGCATAGGAAACTAGAAGTATGCAACGGTGTAGACCCATCTGCACTTTTTATATTCAAATCAGCTCCAGAATTGATCAAAAGTTTTGCCACATCTGTTTTGCCAAAGGTAGCTGCTATAGATAACGGTGCTGAGCCATAGGCATCTTTCTCATTCAAATCAGTTTTGGCTTTTACATGTGCTTTTACTGCTTCAAAATTTCCCATGAAGACAGCTTCATGAATGGTCATGGATGGCATGTCTGAGTCTGAGGTATTATTTGATGTCTCAGCATTCGATTGGCAAGAAGCCAAGGCGGAAAAAAACACAACCATGATCATATTAGACCAGTTTTCGATTGAGTTAAATGTTAGATTTTTCATGATTATTTTGTTTTTAGATTTCTACTTTAATTTTGATGAAACAAAGTTCTGAAAGCCTTGAAAGGACTAAAATCAATGATGCGGCAAGATTTATCACCTATGCATCTTCTCTAAAAACTATGATGCACAACTATAAACTATGACGCAAATAGGCTTTTTTGACTGATTCAAAGGCTTGGAAATAGCCAATTTCTTGTCGACTATTGTACCTACCTAAACAAAGACAAATGCCGGATTTTCCGTACGCCAAAAATGAGTTTCTCAGCAAAGTGATTACTGCTATTGAAGAAAATCTATCAGACGAGAATTTTGGCGTGACCGAGTTGGCTGACAAAATCAGCATGAGCCGATCGAATCTGCTACGAAAAGTGAAAAGTGCCACGGATCTTTCGGTGAGTCTTCTGATTCGTCAGGTTCGCCTTTATCATGCAAAGGATTTACTGAATGCAGGTACGTTGAACATCTCCGAAATTTCATACAAGGTGGGTTTCAGTAGTACCTCCTATTTTACCAAATGTTTTCGAGAGCAGTTTGGTTATCCTCCGGGTGAGGAGAGCAAAAGAAGTGTAAAACAGAAAGAGCAGCAGACTCCTTTCAAAAAGAAGAAACCTGTCTTGGCTATTACAATTTTCTCAGCCCTGATTGTTTCTGTTATTCTGTATTTCGTTTTCACCCTAAGAGAAGAGCCTTCCGATAAACCATTAGAGAAAACCATTGCTATACTACCCTTCAAAAACAATAGCGATGATGCTTCGAATGTCTATCTGATCAACGGTGTAACCGATGCTATACTGAACCACCTGCAGAAGATTGAAGACATGAAAGTCACCAGCCGGACAACGACCGAAAAGTATCGCGAAGTGATTCGAACAATCCCCGAGCTTTCAGAGGAACTAAATGTCAACTACTTTCTCGAAGGCAGCGGTCAGAAAATTGGCGATCAGATTTTGCTCACCGTTCAGCTGATTAACGCAAAAAAGGATCGACCGATTTGGTCTGAGCGATATGAACGCCTGTCGAAAGATATTTTTCAGCTTCAAACAGAGGTAGCCAAAAGTATCGCTTCACAAATCGAAGCCACGATCACACCAGAAGAAGCCGAACGGATGGAGAAAATTCCTACTGAAAACCTAAAGGCTTATGATTTATACCTAAAAGGACAACAATATGCCAGAGAAGAAAGCTATGAAGGCCTACTCGAGGCAGTTGAGCTATTCCAACAGGCCATAGCAGAAGATGAAGAGTTTGCCCATGCCTATGCCTTTGTCGCCATTTGCTATTACTATCTGGATCTATTTCAGGCCAACAAACAATACAGACTTGAAATTAATACCTATGCCGACCGGGCCATGTTATTGGATCCAAATGTGGCTGAAAGCCTGATAGCCAAGGCCTTGTTTTATATGCAAGACAAGCAATATCAGCTCGCCATTCAATACTTTGAAAAGGTACTAGTTCTCAGCCCACACTCAGGGTGGATTCACAACTTCCTGACCGACATCTATACGACGTATATACCCAACACGGAAAAATATCTTGAGCATGCCTTACAGGGTATTCAAGCTGGTGTGGCGGGACAGGATTCAGTTACTACCAGCTTCACCTATCTACACCTTAGCAATGCGCTAGCACAAAACGGATTTATAGTAGAAGCTGAACAATACGTCAAAAAATCACTAGCTCATTATCCTGAGAATCTTTACTCAGAAACTCTTTATGCATATATAAAATTGGCAGGAAACTTCAACCTTCAGTCAGCCCGGGAGTCACTGATTCAATCCTGGAATAAGGACACCACACAATTGCATATCCTACAGGAAATAGCCAAGGTTTGCTATATGCAGCACGATTATGAGGGTGCCTGGGCGTTCTATGACAAATTCGTAAGTATCAAAAAGTCTCTGGATCTGGACATATATGGTGCTGAAGACCTCAAAATAGCCTATGTACTGGAGCAGTTGGGCCAAACAGAAAAATCACAGCAATATCTTGAAAGCTACTTCGACTATTCAAATAATGACACTTCGATCTACAAGGACCTATTGCTTTCTGCCTATTACGCCTATATTGGAGATATAGAAAAGGGTATCGAACATTTTACTGCCTTCTCTAAGCAAGAAAACTACATGTATTGGTTTGTGCTCTTTTTAGATAAAGACCCTATCTTAAGACGGATGGCTGACCATCCTGAGTTTCCAAAACTCATCCAAGCTATATCCGACAATTTCTGGGAGAATCATCAAGAACTTGAAGAAATGCTTAAGGGAAAAATTTAGGTTTAATTTTGTCTCGATCAATAAGCCGAAGGATGTCTCTGGTAATCCTTCTTACTCACTAAAAACAAAAAGGTATGTACGTACAACGGAGGTTTCCATTTAAGTCCGTCCTCATCTGGACTAAAAGAGAATTGATTTTCTTTATCGTATTGGCGACAGTTATCACTGCGCTTTATGAATTGTTAGATATTAAATGGTTGCAGATTCCTTTGACTCCTGTAGGGCTCATAGGCACCGCAGTAGCTTTCATGATTGGATTTCAAAACAATGCGGCCTACGACAGAATATGGGAAGCCCGAAAAATATGGGGAGGCATCGTGAATACCTCACGGAGCTTCGTCATCACTGTGCGAGATAGCTTTTACATTCATCGACCCTCAGAGACTCAGGATGAAACAAATGCATTACGAGCGATCACCAAAAGGCACGTGGCCTGGCTAACGGCTTTGCGATATGCAATGAGAAGTAAAAAAAACTGGGAAGCTTCCTATGACTCGAAACATAAAAATACGACAATAAAGTATATGATACCTGAGCATGAAGCACCCATGGAAGATGAGCTAGCATCCAACTTATCAAAAGAGGAGTATGATTTCGTAATGTCCCAAGACAACAAGCCAAATGCGATTATTAGCCTTCAATCTAAGCATTTAAGAAAATTGACAGATGAGCGTAAAATATGGGACTTTTCTCTTTTGAATCTTCAACAATTGCTTCAGGAGCTAACAGCATTACAGGGCAAATCTGAACGCATAAAAAATTTCCCCTATCCCAAACAATATGGCAGCATAGGCTATCATTTCGTTCATATTTTTATGTGGTTGTTGCCTATGGCTATTATCCCTGCCTTCGAAGGCATGGGCGTAAAACTGGCCGAAAACCATCCTCTAATTAGTGCCTATTTCATCTGGTTCAACATACCATTTACGGTCATTGTCATTTGGGTATTCAATACGATGTTACGTATAGGTCTGGCTGGAGAAAATCCATTTGAAGGCACACCGAACGATGTACCAATATCTAACATATCAAGAGGCATTACCAGAGACATCCTTCAGCTGATTGACGAAAAGCCTGATCAGATACCTGCGCCGTTTGAAAATATCAATCATATTGATATGTAGTGGGCGAAGACAGCAGTTGAATATGCATTTGTTGCTATTTGATTCTTATTACTATTCGCGTATTGCAAATGCTTTTCACGATTCGTTCTCGTTGTAAACGAGGACGACGGGGTATTATCAGACACCAACAGGAAAATACGTAACCTTTCTCCAAACCTACTCGTCTAGAGTTTAGTTGTTTTACAAATAGGTAAATAATGAAATACTCACTAGGAGAGTTTGAAGAGATCGTATTGCTGCTAGTGGCGGCACAGCACGATGAGGCTTATGGCCTATCGATCACTAATGCCATAGAAGAAAAACTGAAGCGTGCAGTCACGCTAAGCAGTGTACACACCGCACTCTATCGACTGGAAGAAAAGGGCTATGTGCAATCCCAGGTTGGAGGAAGCAGTACCGCGCGTGGCGGTAGGAGAAAAAGACTTTTCACCATTACTGCCATGGGCAAGTCGGCTTTGCAAGAATCCAGAGCTTCGAGAAATCTGCTTTGGAACATGATCCCGAATTTTATTATAGAATGAAAAAGGCTCACAAACCACCGCGCTGGGCAGATCGTTTTTTCAGCTGGTACTGTCAGAATGATCTGGCAGAATCCATTCTTGGCGATTTGCACGAATGGTTTGATGATCAAGTGGAAAAGAAAGGGCTTTTTCGAACACGACTGCTTTACTGGCTGACTGTATTCCGCTTCATCAACCAATTCACACTCAAAAGAAAAAACTCAAACACGACACTCAACACTACACCCATGTTAAGAAATTACATCCTCGTGGCTCTCAGAGGGCTGAAAAAGAACAAAGTATTTGCCAGCATCAACATCCTTGGCCTGGCGCTCGGCTTGGCCAGTTGTTTCCTCATTTTTTCTTTTGTTAAGAAGGAGCTGACTTTCGATCAGTTTCATAGTAAAGCGGACAACATCTACCGCGTCACCAACCGATTTGAACGACCCAATCGAACTAATCTATGGGCAAGAACCCCTCCTGCCCTTGCCCCAGCTATTCGAGCCAACTTCGCAGGCATAGAACGAACTACAAGGCTTCGCTATACCGACGATGTACTCTACACGGTCAATGATCGATCATTCTATCAGGGCAATGGATTCTATGCCGATTCGCTTTTTTTAGAGATGTTTGATTTCCCACTTGTAGCTGGCGATCGCAGCACAGCACTAGATGAGCCCGGCAACATTGTGTTGACAGAAACGATTGCCAAGAAGTTTTTTGGAGATCAAGACCCCATGGGGAAGCTCATCATACTCGAAAATGAGACCACTTTGAAAGTCACAGGAATACTAGCCCCCATCCCCTCGGACTCTCATATCGTGTTCGACCTCCTGATTTCCTTCCCTACCTATGTCGTGCCTGATGGCTATTTGGCTGACCTCAACAGCTGGGGCTGGGCAGGATTTTGGACTTACGTGGAATTATCAAACCAAAACCCTGAAGCGATTGGAATACAAATTTCTGAATTGTATAAATCCAATTACCAGAACTCACCTGATGTCAAAATAGACGTGATTCTCCAACCTCTCCAAGACATTTATCTAGGTTCTTCCAACTACTCCAATATGGGTGACTCTATACGGATTGGCAACCGGTCCACTATCTTGGGATTGAGCGTAGTGGTATTCCTTATTCTCCTGGTGGCGAGTTGCAATTTTATGAATCTATCCACGGCAATGTCTTTGCGTAGAGGAAAAGAGATTGGTATTAGAAAAGTACTTGGAGCCGTGAGGTCAAGAGTATCCAAGCAGTTTTTAATAGAATCTATGATGATCAGCCTGATTAGTCTGGGATTGGCCATGATTACACTTGTGCTCTTTGGTCCCTATTTCAATCAATTGTTTTCGTTAGGTCTCGATTATTCTCATTTGGAGTTATTCAAATCTCTTCCCTTTTTTCTTGCTGGCACCATACTCATAGGTCTCCTGGCCGGAATTTATCCTTCTTTTGTATTGGCTACTTTTAGCCCGATACTTGCATTGAAAGGCTATCAGGTTAGTTTCAATTCTGGCGCGTGGCTTAGAAAAGGTCTCATCGTTTTTCAATTTGTCGTTGCTTTATGTTTGATCATATCAACGGTCATTGTGACCTCGCAGGTTGAATACATTCAAAACAAATCCCTAGGTTTTGATCGCGAGAATTTAGTAAAGCTGCGAATAGGAGCCGAAGAAGGGCACTATGAAGCTTTACGAAATAAATTACTAGCTAATTCACGTGTCTCCGGACTCACCAGGCTCAGTCACGCCTTTGACGGATCTGCCTCTAGCGGCCCAGCCTGGTTGAGTGACCAGTCCAGAGATGATGCGCATCAGCTGTCCTACTACCAATCGGAATACGATTTCTTGGAGGTTTCTGGTATAAATTTGAAAGAAGGTCGGTTTTTTTCCAGAGACTTCGCAACTGATGAAGAAATTGGCTTGGTACTCAATCAGTCGGCAGTTGCAGAACTAGGCCTTACATCTCCCATTGGACAAAAGGTCAATTTTAACAATCGAGAACGAGTCGTCATAGGTGTAGTCGAAGACTTTCATTTTGGCTCTTTGCATACACCCATTGGACCCATGGGAATTGTAATGCCCTTTGTCAACCTGGAGCAGGTACTCATCAAAGTTCAAGGAAACGACCTAAGACAAACGATGCTATCACTAGAAAGTGACTGGCATGAGATAGCCGGCGACTTACCTTTTGAGGCCAGTTTTGTCGATGCTGGTATCCGGGCCATGTATGAAAAGGAGGAAAAGATTGCCACACTGATCTCTGCAGCTTCGTCATTGGCAGTAGTATTGGCCTGCTTGGGCTTGTATGCACTGGTGGCCTTCTCCATACAAAACAGGCTCAAAGAAATCGGAATCAGAAAGGCATTAGGTGCTCCCTTGAATCAACTGGTTTTATTATTGGCTAGAAAGTATGTATTTCTGATTGTCATAGCCAACGTTATTGCCTGGCCTATTACCTACTTCTTAGCTATTGAATGGCTGGAAGACTTCGCCTACCGCATACCAGTGGCCCCAGGCCTATTTATTGGTTCGGGCTTAGCCTTGTTTTTATTGGCCATGGCTACTATTGGCTATCAACTAGTCAAAGCTTCGTTGGTCAGTCCAGTAAAATATTTGCGGAGTGAGTAGATTCCAACCTATGAATTAATGTGGTAAATACTTTTCAAGCTTCATCCTCATTGTATTGGAGGACCTGGAAGTGTTTTATTTATTTTAATTTTTTAGTCCCATACCCCTTAATAATTTGAGTTGATCATTTACTATTTTCATGATCAGTTCGGGCCTTTGCTGCTTCTGATTTATTCATTAAATTACTAAAGTATCACAACCAATAGCGAGTTATTTCATGCTATAAATACTCATAATCAAATGATTAAAATAGAAAACCTAATCAACAAGTTGCCTTGGCACGCCACAAGGCGGTGGGCAACTAGAGACCTCTCAAAAATCCAGAAAATTGTTGTGCACCAAGAATTAGGTGAAGGCTCCATCGAAGGCGTGAACAATTATCACATCAGTCCTAACCATATTTCGAGCAAGGGCTGCCCTCATTTTTGTTACCACTACGGCATCAGAAAAGACGGCGAAATTGTACAGGCCAATGAACTCTCCAGCATCACCTGGCATGTAGGAAACCATAACAAAGAATCGATTGGCATTATGATTCAGGGCAATTTTGATGGTCCCGAATATGATCTGGGCACATCAGAACCCACAAAAGAGCAGATACAGTCGCTGAGCGAACTGGTGGATTATCTGATCAATGCATTTAATTTCACCAATCAAGATGTTTATGGTCATTATCATTTTGGCAAACCTGCTTGCCCAGGTTATGTACTTCAAAAATGGGTAGAAGATAAGCGGAATGATATTTCAGACGAAGAAGTTGTCAAAGTAGAGAAAACCTTAAAGGAAATTCAAAAAAGACTTAATAAGCTCGGATATGCTGCAGGCCCTGTAGATGGTATTCATGGTATAAAAACACTCGCAGCCATACGACGGTTTCAAAAAGATCAACAATTACAAGTAGATGGTGTGGTAGGCGCTCGCACCTGGCAACGACTAGTAAAACTAACCTCATAAACAAATGGAAAAAAAAGAAGAATTTATCATTGGAGAAACGGGTTTTTGGGCAAAATGGGGATCCAAACTCCTTTTCACCCTAATCAGCGTGAAAGTTTGGGGACTGATAGGCGCTACCTGGATATCAACCTGGCTACTTCTCAATCATGACGTCATTGAAGTAGGTGGGAAAACGTTTGAATTTGGCATCAATGGCGGGCAATGGATGACATTTAATACAACCATTTGGGCACTCATTTTTGGTATGAAAGAAGTTTTCAGAATCTCAGAGAAAAGAGACTCAACAGAAAAGGAAACATTGAGCAAACAACTTGAATCCAAGCAAAAGTTGGCTACTATAATAGCCACTTCAAAAACAGCAGACCCAAAGGCTGTAACATTGAATTCGGATGGTACGGAAACTGTAGGAAGCGAACCAGATTGAAAAAAGAACCAGCATGACTAAATCTATTAAAACAATCGTGATAGTGCTAGCCGTAATTTTGGCGGTGGTACTTGTAGTATTCTTTAAAGCCGAAATCGGTGCAGTATTTGCTACTATGATCGGTGGACTTGCAGCTTTTAAAGCAAAATTATTCAATAGTTCCAAAGTAAATGTCGAAGAGCAAATGGCTCAGGTAGATCACGAGCATAGCATAAAAAGGGAAGAATGGGACAGAGTTAAAGATGAGTATGACAGCAAGTTCGAGGCGCTCAAGGCCAAAATGGAATACATAGACTATAAAACTGCTCGAATCAGACAGGAAATTTTAGATGTCGACCAACAGGAACATGAAGCACTCGCCAAAAACAAAACACTGACGGAAGAAGAAATTTTAACCAGACTACTCAACTAATCTAATCAAGCCTAATGAGACAATTCTTACTTATTTCAACATTCGCTGTTTTTAGCTTTTATTTCGCAAGTGCTCAGAACGTTGGCACCGTGCATCCCGGAAAATCTTTCACCAATACCTCTAACCAAGTGCTATATTATATGCCTAAGCAAAAGGTGATTGAATTTTTAGATTTAGAAACCAAATCTGAGTTTGACTCCATCAGAATTGAGAAGTACAAGCAACTAACCAATGATTACCAGGAAAGAATTGAATTGGCCGATAGTGCTGCTCAAATAAAAAACTTAGAAGCAGAATTTTGGCGACAAAAACTTTTGAGTAACGACGACGAGTTAATCGCCGAAAAAAAGACAGCTATTCAGCTCAGAGCAGATGTGGAATCAGCCAAAAGATCTCGGTTCTATTTTTTCATTGCCGGAGTTGTTACGACATCCGTAGCCGTAGTCGCACTGAAGTAGTTACCTAAAGAGAACTTCCACTTGACCTATTCTTTTTTTAGCGGATATCGCTGATTCAGGTACTTCCTGAGGAAAATGGTAGTGGCATATTCATCCAAAAGCACTTGATTGTAGTCACCCGTTTCGTTTTTCTTCAGGAGATAGTCCCAGCCGCTGTCATTGGCAAATTTGATATACTTCGCTATAATGTAGTCATCGGACAGTTGGTCGTTGGGACCTACATGGCCTAAATCCAGGAATATCTGCCCCAGTGTTTGATAAACCTCTCCTTTATTGGCTTTATCCCAAATTAAATTGATGGTTCGTCCACGAAATTTCTCCGAAATTATTCTCAGCTTGATGACATTAGAATAGAATACTTTATCCAAAGTGGTCAGCTCCGTATTAGTACTGCTTTGGGACTCCTCACAAGTGTCCAGCTTTGTTTTTAACTGATCTCTTTCGTTGGCCAGCCTTTTTACTTCCAAAGCACTTGTTTGACCGTCTACCAATGCCTCTTCAAGTTTGGCCACTTTATGATCCAGTTCGGACTCAATTGGCCAGCCCACTACGTTTTCACCCAGTTCATCTATGACATTTTCTGTCTGACAACTAAAATCAATCTGTTTGTAAGTAAAGATGACTGCCGAAACCACTTCTAAGATCAACCCTGCGAAAAGAGCATTGAGGTGTTTGGGCTGAATGGATTTAATTACTCCTGTAATGCCTAGGAAGGTCAAGATAGCAGTAATAGAAAAAATGCCTATGAAAACATAGAATACAATATTAAGTTGGTCGGTAGCCATGGTCTCAAAAATTGATTAGATATAAACTTAAAGATAATAGTTAAGCTAAGTATGGCTACCCCTTAAAACAATAAAGTGTTCAATTTTTACGCTAGGTAAATATTTCTCTCAATGGGGCAAATACTTCCGTAACACCCCATAAAGAAAAGTTCCAAACATAGCACTAGCTATAACTAATAGAAAGACCGAAGCTCCATTGCCAACCAAGACAAACATGGGCCCTGGGCATGCGCCAGTCATAGCCCAGCCTAGACCAAAGAATGTTCCTCCTAAGAGGTAACGCCAAAAATCAGGAAACTTGGGATTGATCTTGATTGGCTCTCCTTTGATCGACTTCAGATTGAAGCCCTTGATACTTTGTGTAATCACAATACCCAGGATAACGGCCGATCCAATAATGCCAAACATGTGGAAAGATTGGAAATTGAACATTTCATAAATGCGATACCAAGAGATTACCTCTGATTTTGTGAGTACAATCCCGAACACTATTCCCGTCAATAGATATTTTATAACTTTCATCAATTCTGGGTTATAGAGTTAAAATATGTGGGAGAATCAAATGGGTCATGATCAACCCTCCAATAAAAAAGCCTACTACGGCAATAAAGCTTGGAAACTGCAAATTGCTCAGGCCGCTGATGGCATGACCAGAAGTACAACCTCCTGCATATCTGGTTCCAAAACCAACCAAAATACCTCCAACCACTAACATCATGGCATATTTGGGAGTAGTCAATGCATCCCAAGAAAATATCGTTGATGGCAAATATGATGACCCTGGTTTTTCAATTCCCATGGATTTTAGTTGAGCAATAGTTTCCTGTGAAATACCAACCACAGTTGAGTCGCTCAAATATTCTTTGGCAATAAAACCGCCTATTAAACCACCTAAAACAAACGCTAAGTTCCACAATTGGCCTTTCCAATCGAATCGAAAAAATTCGCTGACTTTACCAGCGCCAGCGATGCTGCACATCGTCCTCAAGTTGCCTGACACACCAAATTCTTTCCCAAAGTAGAGCAGTAAGAACATTACAAGGGAAATCATTGGCCCTGCGACATACCACTCCCAGGGTTGCTTTATCCATTCAACCAATTCTATCATTACCAATCTTTTTTAGTGAAAATTAATATTCCAAATCCTGGGTCCAACCCATGATTCCACCATCCAAATTATATAACTCACCTGTGAATCCCATCTGCGCCATCAAGCCACAAGCTTGTCCGCTCCGGTTTCCACTTCGACAGTACACGTAGTAGTTTTTAGATTTGTCCAACCCTTCCAACTTTGTTTTGAAGTCTGGTTGAAAAATATCCATCAACTCACAACCGGCAATAAACCCACCGTCGTATTCTTCTTGTGTTCTCACATCTAACAAAACACCGTTGTCGTCAGCTTCAAACTTCTCTGCAAAATCAATTTCGTCAATGTTTTGATACATCTTCTCTTATTTTAAAGTTGATGGACATACATAGTCCGTTGTTTTTATTTTGGTTTGACTAATTCCTTTGAATCCCTGTTCTACATTCACGAGGTCGTGAATACCCCTAGATTTCAATATCGAAGAAGCAATTACTGAGCGATATCCCCCTGCACAATACACATAGTATTTATGATTGCTGTCTACTTCACCCATGTGGGTATTTATAAAATCTAAAGGAAATGTAACCGATTGATCTACATGCTCTGCTTGAAACTCTCCAGGCTTTCTCACATCTAGCACCTCTAATTCGCCTTGGTTCATTCTACTTTCAAACTCTTGCGGTGAAATAGACTCCAAGGTGTCCAGTTCCTTACCTGCCGCTTGCCAAGCGGCAAACCCTCCTTTTAGGTATCCTAAAGTATTATCATATCCAACTCTGGATAGACGAGTTACCACTTCCTCTTCTCTTCCCTCATCAGCCAGAAAAACAATCGGTTGCTTCAAGTCAGTAATCAAAGCACCTACCCACGGAGCAAAGCTTCCATCTATCCCTATAAAAATCGAATTAGGGATATGTCCCTTCACAAACTCATTTTGATGGCGCGTATCCAAAACCAGAGCACCTTCGTGATTGGCCATGGCTTCGAACGTCTCTACATCTAAAGGAACAGTTCCAGTAGCCATCACTTTATCTATACTTTCATAACCAGATTTGTTCATCATGGCATTTTTAGCAAAATACTGTGGTGGAGGCAAGATACCTTCTGTCACTTCTTTGATAAACTCTTCTTTGGTCATATCAGCTCTCAAGGCATAGTTGATTTTCTTTTGACTACCCAGAGTATCCCAGGTCTCAGAAGACATGTTTTTTCCACAAGCTGATCCTGCGCCGTGTGCCGGATACACCACCACATCATCAGGCAAAGTCATGATTTTTTGCCGAAGGCTGTCGAAGAGATGACCTGCTAAATCTTCTTCTGATAAATCCGACTTAACTGCCAGATCAGGCCTTCCCACATCTCCGATAAACAAAGTATCCCCAGAAAAAATAGCTTTCTCTCTACCTTCTTCGTCAATGAGTAAAAACGTGCTACTCTCCATAGTATGCCCTGGCGTATGAAGCAATTTGATTTTTACTTTACCAACTTCGAATATTTCGTTGTCAGCTCCGATATGGCTATCAAATTCCGTTGTCGCAGTTGGTCCGAAAACTATTTTTGCTCCTGTTTTTTTCGCCAGATCCACATGCCCTGACACAAAGTCGGCGTGAAAGTGTGTTTCAAATATGTACTTGATGGTCGCCCCGTTCTCCTTTGCTTTTTCTACATAAGAATCAACCTCTCTCAAAGGGTCAATAATGACCGCTTCATTTTCACTCTGAATGTAGTAGGCGCCTTGCGCGAGACAACCTGTATATATCTGTTCTATTTTCATAGTTAATTCCTTTTTTGGGTTTCTTGTTACAAATGTACGCCAGCCGCAGTTTACAGTTTGTAACTTTTGTCACACGAAGATAAATTATTAGAATAATGTAAGCTATCCATTGATTAGAACACCCATCATAGCATTCCCTTTTTCTCCATTATTTTTTTCACCTTCATTCTATCAAACTGTAATAACAAAGTTCTCGGTTTATCAATTCTTTTCAACACACGAAAGTGGTTTTGGTATTCTCTCAAGGCTGGAAGCAAGTAGTTATAATTCGACCCATAACCTAGCGCATCAAAAAAAACAAAATCAACATTATTATTCACTAAATCTACCATTACCTCGTCTGAATCAGGGCTAAACTTATAGCGATGTACATAAGCTCCTGAATAGTAATGAAGTATCCCCGGTTTTCTTGTTGCGATTGTGATATTCGAATAGCCCAATGACTTAATATGCTCAGCTATTTCAATAAATGTTTTGAACTTATCATGATATTCACGCTTGGCGATAATATGAAATTCATACATTCTTGGCACCATCATCAGACCTCCTATAACTATCAGGATGGCCACAGCTTGCTGTCGAACTCTGATTTTATTAATCAATTCATTTAGCGCATTCAAAAAACCAAAAACCATTAATGGAATCAAAGGAATCAGATAACGAAAATCATTTCCCGAATGGTAGAGCAAGACGATAAACAAATTGAACAAGTAAAAACTCAAAAAGAGATATCTGTACCTTTTATCAGTCAAGATGATTCCCGTTAATGACACCAATAAAAAAACAGCTCCTAATATTAACATCTGATTCTCCCCGAACTCTCGAAGTTGACGAATAGGCAAAATCATTTTCGGATATACATTCAAAATTTCTAATGTGAAATTTGAAATCAGTTTATCCAGAAAACTACTAAATGAACTTACCTGTTCAGATTCTGGCTGCCAGGGATTAACTTGAAGTAGCGCCTCGATATATCTTCCATTCAACCCATGAATCATATTTCTAATTTGATAAGGCAAATGAAGTAAAATCACTCCTCCCGAATATATGGCCAGCGTTTTCCACTCCTTGCCCAGAAAGAAGTAAACTCCAACTGCAGCCACTAAAGACAAGCCTATACCTCTAAAATAATAGGCTAGAGCGACCGATAATATCGTCGCTAACAGCGTCTTATTCCAGAACCTTTTCTGGACTATATTATCATAGTGGGTAAGAAAAAACAAAGCGAACATTGTCAAAAACAAATAGGGTATTTCCGACATAATGATATAGCCAAACTTGAGAAGACCTATATTGAAAATGAGATAGAAATTGACCGCAAATGCAAGCAAATAATTGGATGTCAGTTTTTTAACAATGAAATAAAACAAAACGAGGCTACCACAAAGAAAGAAGCCGTTTAGTACTTTGAACAGAATGATGTTTGTTCCAAACACTGTCATCAGCATGCCCAGCAGTACAGAATAACCTGGAGGATACCAGTTTACTGGTTCATATTTAGAAGAATAGGGAGAAGCATATCCATGCCCAGTGGAAATTGACTTGGCATAGTTTAGATACTCAAAATTATCGCCACCTATATCCATCTTGGAATCAAAGACCAGCATATAGATACTCACAAATGTTAGAATCAATACAATCAGGAGATAAATTTCTCTTTTTTCAAGATCGAAAGAGTTCATCATAGATAATATTTTTATTGGCAACCCGCAATGATAACAAGAGAATTGATTCTTAAGCAAGAAAGAGCAAGGCAGTTAGAAAACCTTAGATAAACTCACTGATCAATTGATTGATCTTCTTCGTCTCAGTAAGAAATCCATCGTGGCCAAACTTGGAATGAATTTCGTGGTAACTGACATTAATCAAATGGTCTGAAATTGTACGTTGTTCTTCTATAGCAAACAACAGATCCGATGAAATACCGATTTGCAAAATGGGCGTTTTCAAACGTTCAAGCGTTTCTATTAATCCACCTCGACCTCGGCCGACATCATGACTGTCCAATGCCTTAGATAGATTCCACAACATGTAACCGCTAAAGCCACGATTCACCAACTTATCACCTTGGTAGCGGATATAAGATTCTGCTTTGAAATCATCGACTTTCTCTTCAGTATCCGACTGGGTTTGTTCAAATATTCGATGGTTTCGATAAGACAATATACCAATTGCTCTAGATGCCGCAACTCCTTTGGCACCAGCATTCACAGAATGATCCTTCCATGTTGCATCCGCTTCAATAGCCAGTCGCTGTGTCGCATGCGTACCTATTCTCCAAGGAGATTCCTTAGGAGCAGATGCGACTAAAATCAGCTTATCAAAAGTATCAGGTTCTTCTACGGCCCATTCAAAAGTCTGAAATCCACCCATCGACCCTCCAATGCCAATGGCAATTTTTTCGATTCCTAAATAATCTCTCAGCACTTGATGTGCCTTGACCATATCCCTAATGGTGATCATAGGGAAATCAGAAAAATAAGGTTTACCAGTTTTTGGATTTATGGAATGAGGACCAGTAGTGCCGTAAGTTGAACCTAAAATATTCGCACAAACAATGAAGTGTTTATCTGGATTGATAGCACAGTCAGGATCAAATAAACCAGGCCACCAATCCAAAGCATCAGAACTAGCAGTCAGCGCATGAAATACCCAGACCACGTTGGACTTATCCGCATTCATTTCGCCATAGGTATGATACGCTATTTCTAGTTGTGGAAGAGTTCCACCCCTTTCTAGTTCGAAAGGCTTATCATACAGATATAAAGAGGCTGTTTGGCTCATAGTAAAATTTGAAGGCGCAAACCTAATAAATGTACCATAATAGTTCACGGTTAGAATCCTTTTTAGATATGAACTTTACATATTTGCAAAAAACCGTTAGAATTATTGAAGGCCTTTCTATGAAAAAGTACAAACACTTCGAGACAAACGCCATTAGAACCCAAATCGAGACCACACACGAAAAAGAGCATGCCTCGCCGATGTACCTCACATCGAGTTTTGTGTTTGATGATGCCGAAGAAATGCGAGCTACTTTTGCAGAAGAGATCGACCGCAATACCTACAGTCGATTTACCAACCCAAACACCACAGAATTTATTGATAAGATGTGTGCACTCGAGGGTGCCGAAGCTGGATATGCAACGGCCACAGGTATGGCTGCGGTCTTTTCAACTTTTGCCACCTTGCTAAACGCTGGTGATCATCTCCTTTCCTGCCGTTCAATCTTTGGGTCCTCTCACTCTGTAATTACTAAATTTCTTCCTAAGTATAAAATAGAAAGTACCTACTTGGATTTAGACGATACGGATAGCTGGCAAGCCAAAGTTCAACCTAACAGTAAGATCTTATTCTTAGAAACACCTACCAACCCCGGCATTGAACTGATTGACTTAGAGTTTGCAGGTGCATTCGCAAAAAAGAACAATCTCATTCTGATCGTAGACAATTGCTTCGCAACACCATACATTCAGCAACCTATCCAATACGGTGCTGATTTGGTAATACACTCCGCCACAAAATACTTGGATGGCCAAGGACGTGTCATGGGAGGCATGATTGTGGGAAGAGAAGACCTGATCAAAGAAATTTATACCTTCAGCAGAAGTACCGGACCTGCACTGTCACCGTTTAATGCATGGGTTCTTTCTAAAAGTTTAGAAACCTTGGCTGTGCGCATGGAAAAACATGGAGACAATGCACTAAAATTGGCCGAATGGCTAGAAGCTAACGACCATGTAGAATGGGTAAGATATCCGTTTTTGCCTTCTCATCCACAGCACGAAATTGCCAAACAGCAAATGCGAAGCGGTGGTGGCATGGTATGCTTTGGTATCAAGGGAGGAGTAGAAAGAGGAAGGAAATTTCTCAATAGTATTGAGATGTGTAGTTTAACTGCCAACCTCGGTGATACGCGTACCATTGTGACGCACCCTGCCTCTACCACACATGCTCGATTGACAGACGAAGAGCGAGCTGCAACTGGCATTGCCCCTAATCTGATCAGAATCTCGGCCGGTCTTGAACATATCGAAGATATCATCTCAGATTTGGAGCAGGCGTTCGGAAAATCAGAATAAGAAAAACCTAGACCGGCTCAATTGGATTCAAGTGTAGTTCTATTAATTTTAGGAAAACCTGTATCTAAATGAGCGACAAAACCAAAGACCAAATCAGTGATTGGCTGAATAAACTAGAGAGGGAAAGCTGGCAGCTAGAACTGCTCGTTTCGGCATTTACGATTTTCCTACTGATTCAAGCCACAATCTCCTTTGAAGGATTTATCACAGAGCTCGAATATCAGTATGACCTGACTTCAGGGCAGTACAGTATGCTTTATTTATTCATAGGACTGCTATTTAAATCTTTGGAGGCACTCACCTTCTTTTTGGTTGCTCACCTCATGCTTCGAGGCTTTTGGATTGGCACCATTGGACTGCGCTCGGTGCAATCTAAAATCAATTTCTCCAACCTTAACTACAGTGACTTTTTTACCGAAAAGTTGAAGAAAAAAGTAATCAGTCTTGACCAACTCGTCATCAAACTTGATGAGATATGCAGTGTAATTTTCGCCTTCGCCTTCTTGGTGATTTCGATTCTGTTGGCATTTGGCATGTATTTGATATTCTTCGGCATGGTGGCGGTCATTCTCAACGCACTGGCAGATATATCAGATTGGATGGATTCTGTAGTAACTGTACTGGCGCTTACCATGCTTCCGCTGATCTTGATCACTGGTCTGATATACATGATTGATTACTTCACGCTAGGTTTTTTCAAAAAAATCAAGTGGTTTTCAAAAGTTTACTACCCATTTTATAGGCTTTACAATCTTGTCACCCTGTCCGTGCTCAGTCGAAGCATTTACTATTATATGATTAGTAAATTTTCCAAGAGAAAAATACGCCTGGTTTATGGGGTGGCGGCGTTCTTTCTTACTTTCTCTTTACTATTCGAATTTGATCAGCATCCGTATTACCCAGACGAAGCTCATGAGCTGTATATGTCTTCCAACCATTATGACAACCTAAGACCAGAAGACGAGTTTGTTTACACAGCCAGTTTGGAGTCTGACATAATCAACCAACCTTTCGTAAAACTATTCTTAAGATACGATGCTTCCGACAACGCAATGATCCAAAGCCACTGTCCCGATTATGTTCCTGAAAAAGAAGATGGACTCAATTGGAAATTGGACATGGTTCTGGATGGTGGAAGTTTAAATATCAATAGCAGAAGAAACTCACCTGAAGAGTATACCTCCATTCTGGAGTGCCTGAGCAACCTTTTTCAAGTCAGCATCAATGATTCAATCTACCAGGACCTCAGTTTTCGCTTTTACAACCATCCCAGTAAAAATCAAAAAGGTTTGATCACAGTCATCCCAACCAATCAATTTACTATTGGTGAAAACATCTTAGATATCAAAAAAGTAAGACTAGACAGTGTCCAGAATAAAAAATTATACGATCTGGCCACTATTCCATTTTGGTTTAGCAAGCCCTAATGGTTAGGAAGAAGTCACCAACTGACTCTCTGGCGTTCCCAACCACTTAAGCATTTTGGTATGCTCGCTCATTGTCTCGAAGAACCCTTCCTTTGCGTGATATGGAATATTAAATTCGGCTGCAGTCTCCTTAACTATTGGCGCAATAGCTTTGTAGTGCACGTGGCATATATGTGGAAATAAATGATGCTCCACTTGATAATTCAATCCTCCACCATACCAAGTCACTAATGGATTTGAATTGGCAAAATTGACGGAAGTATACAATTGATGAACAAAACGAGAATATTTCATTTTGCCGTTTTCGTCTGGCTCAGGGTATTCTACTTCTGGTAACAAATGAGCGGGTTGGAAAATTACACCAACACCCAACCCTGCTGCCAAATGCATGATGAAATAGCCTAAGAAAATTTCACCGCCAGAATATGAGGTAAACATCACAGGAATTCCAATTACCCATGAGAAGTAAATTACCTTGGTCATAATCAGGATAAAATACTCCTTGGCTACACTTCCTACATTTTTATGCAGAATTCCTTCTTTTTTGTATCGCGTGATTTTTGCAAAATCTTTGATCGTAACCCAAAAAAATGTGCCCAAGGAATAGAAAAACCATACGTACAAGTATTGGTATTTATGTACTTTTTTCAGTGGGGTAGCTGGTGAAAACCTTAAAATAGCTTTTGGCTCAATATCTTCGTCATGATCTTCAATATTGGTGTAGGTATGGTGTTTTACATTATGCTGAATTTTCCAATTCATAGCATTAGCACCCACAAGGTTGAGTGTATAACCCATCAAATTGTTGACCCATTTGTGCTTAGAATAAGACCCATGATTGCCATCATGCATAATCCCCAAGCCAATGCCTGCCATGCCTAGTCCCATCAAGATGGCCAATCCTAGTGCGATGTACCATACGGGTTCGAAATATACAATCGCTGCAAAAGGAGCAAAAAACAAAGTCAGCATAAAAACAGTCTTGAAGTACATTTCTCCATTTCCATATTTTGATATGCCTTTATTCTTAAAGTATTCGTTCACCTTTCCATTCAACACCTTCGCGAATTCCTTACAATGAGGGTCCTCATTGTTGAAATAAATATTCGTTACTTCTGCCATTCTACTTTAATTTCTAGTTTTCAAACCTTCTTTTTGACTCAATTTGTCAAACCGACTCGCAATTTAAACCATTAAACTGAAGATCGTCTGAAATGCATTGATTACTTCCTATGACAAGAATCAGTATGTTTGCCACATCCAATAATTAATTGAAATCTGTATGAGCCCAATTTTGGTTTTTTCGGTGATTGCCGGATATTTTATTCTACTGATGACCATCGCCCACTTTACTTCAAAAAATTCGGACGCTGAATCATTCTTTACAGCTAATAGACAATCTCCCTGGTATTTGGTTGCCTTTGGAATGATCGGTGCTTCCCTTTCAGGAGTCACTTTCATATCTGTGCCCGGCGAAGTGGGCAATAGTCACTGGGCTTATTTTCAAATGGTGCTCGGGTATCTATTGGGTTATTTTGTAATTGCCACAGTTCTATTGCCATTGTATTACAAAATGAATTTGGTATCCATCTACCAGTATTTAGATTCCAGATTTGGAAAAAATGCTTACAAAACTGGAGCATTCTTCTTCTTGATTTCCAGAGTGATTGGTGCTTCGTTCAGATTGTTCCTGGTAGCCACAGTACTTCAAATTGCCTTTTTTGATACTTTCAATATTCCATTTTCGGTATCGGTATTTGTGACCATTGCCTTGATTTGGCTATATACTTTCAAAGGTGGCATTAAGACGATCGTGTGGACAGACACCTTGCAAACCCTTTTTATGCTGTTGGCTGTCGGGATTAGTATTTCTATTATTGGGAGTCAACTGGATCTTTCTGTTGGCGGATTGATGCAAGTCATCCAATCGAGCGAATTATCTGACACCTTCATTTGGGACGGGCAAGCGCCACGCAATTTTTTCAAACAGTTTTTTGCGGGAGCATTTATTGCTATTGTGATGACAGGTCTCGATCAAGATATGATGCAGAAAAATCTAACCTGTCGATCCTTAGGCGACGCACAGAAGAATGTCTTTTGGTTCAGTATCGTACTGATTTTTGCTAACCTACTTTTCCTTTCATTGGGCGTTTTACTTTATCATTTTGTTGAAGTAAATCAGATAGACCTCACAAATACCACAGATGCCTTGTTTCCCTATTTGGCTATGAATCATTTCGGAGTTTTTGGGGGAATTGTTTTTTTACTCGGTGTTACCGCTGCGGCATATTCAAGTGCCGATTCGGCACTCACGGCTCTGACCACATCTTTTTACATCGATTTCCTTGGCAAAGACCCAAGCAAAAGTGATAGCAAAAACCGAATGCTCGTGCATTTTGGCTTTTCAGTTCTCATTTTTATTGTTATTCTGATCTTTCAGGCAATTAATGACGATAGTGTAATCAATTCAGTTTTTAGAGTGGCAGGATACACTTATGGCCCCTTACTCGGCTTGTATGCATTTGGACTATTTACGAAAAAGTCTCTTTCCGACAAATGGATTCCATTAATCTGTATCGCCTCTCCAATTCTGACATATATTATCAACGAAAATTCAGAAGCCTTACTTGGCGGTTACAAATTCGGATTTGAATTGCTTTTATTGAATGGGTTATTAACGTTCTTGGGACTGGTGGCTTTGATTAAAAAATCATAACTCCAGCTCAATCGCTGGATCCCAGAAGTGCTCCTTGAAGTTTTGAATTTTGTCCTTAACTATAGCCAAACCTTCGGCTTCCAATTTTTCTTGCATCATCGTTGGGGTAGCGAAATGCATCTTTCCTGTAAGAAGACCTTGTGCGTTCACCACACGATGAGCTGGCACATCAGACTGTCCATGAGCAGCATTCATTGCCCAGCCGACCATTCTGGCGCTCAAGCCAGAGCCCAAGTATTTTCCAATGGCACCATAGTTAGTTACTCTTCCCTCGGGAATGAGT
Source organism: Reichenbachiella sp. (assembly GCF_965233835.1). Classification (GTDB taxonomy): domain Bacteria; phylum Bacteroidota; class Bacteroidia; order Cytophagales; family Cyclobacteriaceae; genus Reichenbachiella. Next base: position 1,823,973 of record NZ_OZ247585.1, on the reverse strand, counting down.
TTTACTACTTCATAGACATCTTTAAAAAAGGAATGTTCTTTCATAATAAATAGAAATAAACAGCAATTTCTGTCATTTCGAACGACAGAGAAAAATCTTATCATTCTGCAATGTGCTAACGATATTTCTCCGCTGCACTACGAAATGACAAAAAAACAAAATACTATCTACTTATAAATCCCTGCCCTATTCATTGCACGCTGAAACTTCTCTGCATTTCGATTATGATCAATTAGGTTGGTAGCAAAATTATGATAGCCTGAAAAATCCTCTTTGGCACAGAAGTACAGATACTTATGATCCTTCGCATTCAATACGGCATCAATAGAAGTTATGCTCGGCATGTTGATTGGCCCTGGAGGCAATCCCTGATACTTATAAGTATTATATGGTGAATCTATTTTCTTATGCTTATTGAGTACCCGCTTGATGGTGAAATCCTGAGCGGCAAAAACCAACGTTGGGTCAGCTTGCAATGGGTAACCTCTTTTTATTCTATTCAAATAGACTCCTGCCACAACCGGTCGTTCGTCTGACTTTATAGTTTCGGCTTGCACGATGGCCGCCAAGGCAGATACTTCCTTTGGAGTCAACCCCAACTCTTCCGCTTTATTCAATCGTTCTGCATTCCAGAATTTATCATATTCACTTTTTAATCTTTTCAGTAAATCCTGGGGCTTGGTATTCCACCACATTTTATAAGTATTGGGAATAAACATCCCAATAAAAGTCAAACTGTCGAATCCCAGGGATTGCTGAACGGAATCATTTAAGATGAGTGAAGCAAACTGCTCTTCAGTCATCTCAAGGTTTCTTGTAATTTTTTCTGGAAGGTCAGCCAGTAAGCGTGCATTATTGAAAGTGACGTTAACTTCAGTCTGATCACCAGAACGAAGCATTCTTATCACTTGCACATTGGTCATGCCTGGTTCAATGAGATACAATCCCGGTTTTACCAACTTATCGTAGTCCATCATTTTAGACAGAAAACTAAATGACACCAAATCATTTAGATATCTACCGTCGTACAATTGATTCTGAACATCTTTGAATGTTGATCCCGTGCGGATCATGAGTGGTTTTGGATCTTGCTCCACCAAAAAATTGGGTGAATAGATCATCTGCCAGAAGTAAAATCCAAAAGAGGAAAGCATCATGGAAAAAGCCACGATTGCCGAACCCATTACTATTTTCTTTTTATCCATTGGCGGCAAAAGTAATTGAAGCTGATTTAAGAGCCAAGTACCTAGAACCAACACCCAAAACCGAAGGTCGAGTTATAATTTACAAGGCCAAATCTATCATTCCGTTTCTCACAAATGTTGTAATTTTAAACCGCAATCATGGAGACAGCTTTTATAAAACTTTACGAGGAAAATCCAGATCCTCAAAAAATTGACACTATTGTAAAAACACTGGAAAATGGAGGGGTAATTATATATCCTACGGATACCGTTTATGGCATGGGTTGCAGTATTTTTAATACCAAGGCTATTGAAAAAATCAAACGTCTAAAACAGATCAAAGGGAAAACTAACTTCTCCTTCATCTGTTATGATTTGAGCCATATTTCAGAATACACCAAATCCTTGCCTAATCCAGTATTCAAACTGATGAAAAAAGCGTTACCGGGCCCATTTACATTTATTCTGAATGCAAGCAACAAAGTCCCCAAGCTGCTGAATGCCTCTAAAAAAACCGTTGGTATCAGAGTGCCTGACAATAACATACCCAGAGAGATAGTAAACAGACTCGGCAACCCCATAATTACGACTTCCATCCACGATGACGATGAGGTACTAGAATATTCTACTGATCCCGAACTGATCTATGAAAAATATGACGGCCTTGTGGATATCGTCATTGATGGCGGCTATGGAGAGGTTGTAGCCAGTACTGTGGTAGATTGCACCGCTGACGAACCTGGATTAGTAAGAGAAGGGCTGGGCGATTTGAGTGAGTTTCTATGAGCACATTAATAGAGAGCCAATACTTTCCCTGCCTCGAATATTTCAGTTTGATCAAGAATCGAAAGGAAATTTGGATCGAAACGAAAGAGCACTTCGTCAAGCAGACGTATAGAAATCGTTGTTACATTTTGGATGCCAACAGAGTTCTACCTTTAGCCATTCCAATGATTGGTGGCAACAAAAAAATACCCATGGATGAAATCAAAATCGACTATGGTCAAAAATGGCTCAACAATCACTGGCGAGCTATTATTTCTGCCTACAACAAATCGCCGTTTTTTGAATATTATGAGCCATATTTCCACAATATTTTGTTCAAAAAACACGAGACACTTTTGGCACTCAACAATGAAGTGCTGACATTCTGTCTCAAAGTCCTCAATATTGACACCGAGATAAAATACACATCCACCTATAAAAAAGGCCCATTCGACGAAATGGAGGACGTTCGTTCGCTCATCCACCCAAAATCAGATTATATTTGTCGGAAGTATTTCACCCCCATCCCGTATCAACAATTGTTTGGTAGCAAATTTGCTGCTAACCTAAGTATTCTGGATTTGCTCAGTTGTGTTGGGCCGGATTCGAACAAATACTTATAATTTCTAAAGTCAGGAAACGATTCGTTTAATTATTTCGTTTTTGGATTAGATTTTAGGATATTAAAATTTATTTTTACTACACACAAAGTAGCATATGGAGGCAAAGTTTTCAAATAGGGTAAAGGAAGTCATTTCGTTGAGTAGAGAAGAGGCGTTAAGGCTAGGTCATGATTATATCGGAACTGAGCATTTGATATTGGGTATGATCCGAGAAGGTGAAGGCGTAGCAGTAAGTCTTTTGAAGAAATTAGGTGTGTCGCTAGATGAGCTAAGAGCTTCTATAGAAAAAGCTACCAAAGGTTCTGCCACAAACAACGTAAAGAACCTCGCCAACATTCCGTTGACCCGACAATCTGAAAAAGTTTTAAAAATCACTTATCTCGAAGCAAAAATCTTTAAGAGCCATTTGATTGGTACCGAACATTTGTTGCTTTCCATATTAAGAGATGAAGATAATATCGGCACTCAGATTTTAGACAAATTTGATGTAGCCTACGATGTAGTGAAAGAACTACTAGAATATCAAACTGAGCATCCAATGGGCTCGTCGGACACTGACGAACCAGATGAAGATTCTTCGAGACTCTTTGGGTCTGGTAGCGGCGCAGGCGGCGGATCTTCATCAAGCAAGGAATCAGCCAAAGGCGGTGATAAGTCAAGAACGCCAGTACTTGACAACTTTGGCCGTGATTTGACCAAAATGGCTGAAGAGGATGCTTTGGATCCTATCGTTGGTCGTGACAAAGAAATTGAGCGTGTGGCTCAGGTCCTCAGTAGAAGAAAGAAAAACAACCCGATTTTGATTGGTGAACCGGGTGTAGGTAAAACTGCTATTGCAGAAGGCCTTGCACTTCGCATCATTCAGAAAAAGGTATCTCGTGTCTTGTTTGGCAAAAGAGTGGTAACACTTGATTTAGCCTCTCTGGTAGCGGGAACAAAATACAGAGGACAATTCGAAGAAAGAATGAAGGCTGTCATGAATGAGATTGAAAAATCTCCAGAAGTGATTCTTTTCATTGACGAATTGCACACCATTGTTGGGGCAGGTGGAGCTTCTGGTTCTTTAGATGCCTCAAATATGTTCAAGCCGGCGCTAGCCCGAGGAGAAATCCAATGCATCGGAGCAACTACGCTGGACGAATACAGACAGTATATAGAAAAAGACGGTGCCTTGGCTCGAAGATTTCAGATCGTGATGGTAGATGCTACTACACCTGACGAGACAAAGCAAATCCTGAACAATATCAAAGACAAGTACGAAAGTCATCACAATGTGAACTACACTGAAGAGGCGATTGATGCTTGTGTGAATTTATCTGATCGCTACATCAGCGATAGATTCTTGCCGGACAAGGCTATCGACGTGATGGATGAAGCTGGTTCAAGGGTTCACATCAACAACATTTATGTGCCTGACGAAATTGTAAGCCTGGAAGAGTCTATCGAAGACATCAAGGTGCAAAAGAACCAGGTAGTGAAAAGCCAGAAATACGAAGAGGCAGCGCAGCTTCGTGACAAAGAGAAGAAACTCATCGAGCAGTTGGAATTGGCTAAAGCCAAATGGGAAGAAGAGACTAAATCTCAGCGATTCACTGTAAACGAAGAAAATGTAGCTGAAGTAATCGCTATGATGACTGGTGTGCCAGCCAAACGTGTCGCTCAAAAAGAGAGCAACAAGTTGCTAGGTATGAAAGGTGATTTGAAGAAGAAGATCATCGGACAAGACGAAGTCATCGAAAAATTAGCGAAAGCGATTCAGAGAACTCGCGTAGGTTTGAAAGATCCAAAGAAGCCCATCGGTTCCTTCGTATTCTTGGGCCCTACCGGAGTAGGTAAAACTGAATTGGCGAAAGTACTTTCTCAATACCTGTTCGACAAGGACGACGCACTCGTGAGAATCGACATGAGTGAATATATGGAGAAATTCTCTGTGTCCAGACTTGTAGGAGCACCTCCGGGATACGTAGGATACGAAGAAGGCGGTCAGTTGACTGAGAAGGTGAGAAGAAAACCTTATAGCGTTGTGCTTTTGGATGAGATCGAGAAGGCTCACCCAGATGTATTCAATATCTTGCTTCAAGTGCTTGATGATGGTATCTTGACTGACGGCTTGGGTAGAAAGGTCGATTTCAGAAATACAATCATTATCATGACTTCGAATATCGGCGTACGGGATCTGAAAGATTTCGGTGCGGGTATCGGATTCATGAACAAGTCTAAGAAGGACAATCTGGATGATGTGATGAAGTCAACCATTCAGAGTGCTTTGAAGAAGACTTTCAGTCCGGAATTCTTAAACAGGTTGGATGATGTGATCACTTTCAATTCTTTGGAAAGAGAGCACATCCACAAGATCATCGACATCACTTTGGATAGTTTGCTCGAAAGAATCATCGATTTGGGTTACAACATCGAATTAACAGAAAAAGCCAAGGACTTCTTGTCTGAAAAAGGCTATGACTCTCAATACGGTGCCAGACCACTGAATCGAGCGATTCAGAAGTATTTGGAAGATCCGATCGCTGAAGAAATTCTGAAAGGCGAAGTATCTGAAGGAGAAACGCTGGTAGCCGATCACAAAGCCAAAGCTGAAGTATTGACGATCTCAGTAAAGAAGAAAAAAGCCTCTAAGAAAGAGAAGAAAGAAGAGGAATAAAAATCTTCACATACATTCAAAAAAATAGCTCAGGGTTTAAGCCCTGAGCTATTTTTTTTCGCTTATATAATTTCACTCCCAATACTTATCGGGACCGAACTGACAATAAAACGAAAATTATAATTCTTTGTCATTTCGAACGATCCGACTGGCAGGGAGGTGAAGTGAAAAATCTTATTGAACTTCTTAGCCTAAGCGACCATGCGAGTCACGCATCACATATGCGCCATTATGGCTATTAATTAAATGTATAACCTAAGGAAAGTTGAATTGTCCGATTTAAAAACTTAGAAGAGTCACCATTTGTAGGGTTTCCATTAAGGTCAGTTAACCCCACAGTTTCAACAACGGATGTAAGACCATGTATATACCTGAGACCTAAATCTATTTTATCATTCAATAAAACTTTAAATCCTAATAAGAGTCCAATGTCCAAATTATTATCCCAAATATCACTGACATCTATTGTTTCTGAGTCAAACTTTGATTTTGCGGACATAAGATATCCAAATTCTGTTCCTCCTTCAATCAACAATTTCTCATGAAATTTATAACCTATTATCAAAGGCAAATTAAGGTAATTTAAATGCATTGTACCATCACCAGAGGGTGTTCCTCCTGCTAATCCAGCAAATTTAAAACCCTTATTTGAAAACATGAGTCCCGGACTAAACAAAAACTTATTAGATAATTGTATTGAACTGCTTATACCAAAATGAAAACCGAATCGGAACATGTTATCATTATCAGAGTCACTACTCACGTTGTTTACATAGTTAGCTCCACCTTTTATACCAAAACTAATTTGAGGGTAAGCTTTGAAGCTAATTAAAACTAGCAACATCAAAAATAGAGTGTGTTTTCTCATTTTCATTTAATTAGAATACTAACGAACAGCATGCGAATATATTCATTACTCTTTATACAAACGCATCCTTATCAAAACTAATACCCCCCATTATACTTCCTCACAAACCACTCGATTGACACTAACGTGAGCAGCACAAACAAAATCCATTTCAAATGGATAACAGGAAAAATATCTTCCTGTGAGTGGATAATGCCTTTGAGTTGAAAGTTGTCGATATCTGCGAGAGGAGACTGTGTGTCTGCGTAGAACTTACCTTCGGTGTTGTAGGCCAGCTGGCGGAGTAGGCTGAAGTCTGCGACTTGATCCAATTCTTCAAGCTGGAGTTCTTTTACAGAGAATTTTCCATACACCGTTTCCGGTTTGCCGTTGAGCGTGACTTTCGCTTGATAATTGTAGAGGCCTGGCTCGAAATTGGAAGCCTCTAGTCTGGAGTAAGCTGAGCTCGGTGTGAAGTTGTATTCTTTACTGAAACCGTCGGCATTGGATACGATCACTTGTACTTGTTCACCATATACACGCTCATAAATCTGATTGTAAATCTCAGCGTGGAATTTTACCGTCTGGTTTTCGAAGTAAGTATTGCTCTCTGGGTAAAATTTGAATTTTCGCTTATCCACCTTGGTACTGAGGTATTGAATCGTCTTGAGGAAAAGGTCATCGAATGTCGCAGATTCGTCGGTAGTAGCAAACTCCTGCATACGCCATTTCCAAATACCATCGGCCAACAGGTAAGCAGATTTCTGCGCATTTTGCTCGACGAGGTATAGTAGCGGTTTGTCGGTCTGGATACTTCCTACCCTTTGATACATCAAGATTTCCGCATGAGCTGGTAGGGTAGCCTCACCATAAGGTACGCTCACCGGAGGAAAGCTGCTGAAGTTTTCTCGGGCTTCTTCCGCCAGCGAAAACAAATTGAAGTCATCATTTAATGCCCCAAATACCATATCCCTTTTAGCTCCTCTCTGACGAAAAGTGAAATACTCTTCCGTTCTGCTCGCCATTAGGATATTAGACCTCCCTCCAAAAATAAGTAAAGCAGGTACACCCTGTTCTCTTTGCTTTTGAACTGCCTCGTTGGACTTTTTATATCGGCTATAGGCTTGATGTGAAATTACTAGATCGTATTTATCCTCTTTCAACTCATTGACTCCCGGAATGTAAGTGGTCAATTCATAGTTTTGATTTTTTTCTACTACGGCCGCCAAAGCTTTGATGTCAGGATGTGGCGTAGGTGCTACCAATAAGATCTTTTGTTTACCATCTACTACATCCACAAAAATCCTTCTGAAGTTGTTGGAGGTCACGGACTCCCCTTCTAATACTTTCAATCGGAGGTCGAGCTGCTGCATGCCGTTTTCTCCAGCTTCTATCTCCAGCTCGACTCTAGTGAGTCCTTCAGCACTGTTCAGCTTAACGTTTTCAGCAGCCAAAACTTTTCCATTGCCTCGCACTTCTAACCTTACCTCCTTGCCGGCAAATCCATGATTGACCACCTCGGCTACGACAGGAAACTTATTGCCTTGATAGGCCAGCTTGTTGTACAGCACATTTTGCAAGACCAAGTCTTGCTTTTGCAGCGTATCTCCCACGCCCACTGCATAAACAGGGTAATTGTATGGAAAAAAAGCTGGAGAAGTGCCCTGATTGTATTTACCGTCAGAAATTAGATAAACGCCACCTAGGTTTTTCCCCTCATAGTTTGACTGTAGGTCTCTCAGCCAACTATCCAGGTTTGTTATTTTTTGATCAAATTGAATTTGATTGAAGTCTTGCCTTTTACCATCCAACGTATGAACAAAAACCTCATAATTCTTGGACTCCAATTTTTGCTTAAGCTGACCAGCATCTGCCAGAAGTTGGCGCTGCTGAATGGAGTCCAGTCCTTGAATCATAGAAGTAGAATTGTCGACAGCAATAACAAATGATGGTTGCTCCACCTCATTCACCATTTGGTTGAGCAGCGGGTTGAGCAACAAGATCAACAAAACAAAAATGAGTAGAAACCTTAGTCCATTGAGTAACCAGTTCGTCCAATTGTTCCAAGGTGCTTTTTTGGTGTAAACCAAATAGGAAATTCCCACTGCCAATAGCAAGCAAAGTGGCACGTACCAAATGGATTGTTCAAAGGTTAATTCTGGCAATTGATTTTCTTATGATGAAAAGTGATTCTACGAAAAAATGAAGATAATGATTGGGTACGGAAAAGAAAAGGGGGTGAACACCTTATATCTAACACTTTCATCTCATAAGTAATTATACCGTCATCGCGAGGATACAAAGCGATCTTAAAATCGGTTTAACAATTAATGCCGAGATTGCTTCACTCCGTTCGCAATGACGAAACACTTATGAGATGATCAAATAGGTTTCAGTTTTTTACGTCAACATCGCACCATCCACCTGGATCACTTGTCCAGAGATGTAAGTCGACTGGTCAGAACCAAGAAATACACAACAGTCTGCAACTTCTTCTGGCTGTCCTCCACGTTTCATTGGGATAGCGTCTCTCCAACCTTGTACGGTTTTCTCATCCAACGCATCGGTCATATCCGTTTCGATAAACCCTGGTGCTACGGCATTACATCGAATGTTTCTAGAGCCTAATTCTAAGGCCACTGACTTTGTGAAGCCGATGATACCTGCCTTAGAAGCTGCATAGTTGGCCTGTCCAGCATTTCCTTTCACTCCCACTACAGAAGTGATATTGATGATAGAACCCGATTTTTGCTTCATAAAAGTTCTTGTAGCAGCTTTCACCGTATTGAAACATGATCTCAAGTTGATATTGATCACATCATCCCACATCTCTACGGTCATTCTCATCAAAAGATTATCCTTGGTGATACCCGCATTGTTAACCAAAATATCCAGGCTTCCGAAGTCAGCTACTACATTGTTAATCAATTCTTCGGCAGCAGCGAAATCAGAGGCATCAGAACGGTACCCTTTGGCTTGCACACCTTGTGTTTCCAATTCCTTTACCAGGGCTTCCCCTTTTTCTACACTAGACAAATAAGTGAAAGCTACGTTAGCGCCTTGTTCGGCATATTTCATCGCGATGGCACGGCCGATACCTTTTGAAGCACCTGTCACCAAAGCTGTTTTTCCTTGTAATAAACCCATGTTTGATTTGATTTGTATCTCGTTAGATTTTCTTAAAGCCTCAAAAGTAATCGCTTTCGCTAAATGTGCCTTATGGAGTGAAGAAATATTGGAAATCAACCCTCAACGAGAAACAAAAAACCCCACGAGCTAATGCCCATGGGGTTACTTACTACTCAACTCACCTTATTTTTATAATACCGCTTCTTCCAACTCTGGTGCTGCAGGGAAATCAACAGGAATCTGTGTAGACCCATACAAGAAATTGCTAATCGTCTTGTCTCCAATAAGAAGCACTGTATCCACTAAATTCTCTTTGGTATATCCTGCCGCAAAGAAGGCGTCAATGACCGACTGCTCTGGCTTGCTTCTATTCACCACAGCACTCTTTACATATTTGGCCAAAGCGTCTAGTTTCGAATCAAAAGAAGCTTCTCCTGTTCTAATTTCCAGAATTTCCTCATCAGTAAATCCGTTCATTTTTCCGATGGCCGTATGTGCTGCTTTGCAGTAGTTACAGTTGTTTACCTCACTCACTACCAGATTCACCACTTCTTTTTCTTTTCCAGACAATGATGTTTTTCTTCCTGACAAAGCCAAATAATCGGCCAACGCATTTTCTGAATGTGTGTAGGTAGCGTAAAGGTTTGGCACAAATCCTACCTGGCTTTTCAGGTTGTCAAAAATTGCTTGATTGTTTGCTGATACTTCTTCTCTTGACGGTACGTTAAAGCTTTCCATTTTTTGTTTGTTTATGATTTAAAATTTTAATTTCTAATCATATTAACTGGATTGCCTCTCACAGGTAGTTGGTGATTATTCCTGAATGATTGTCGATTTTTCCCGATGTTCATTTCTAAACTCAACCGGAGTCAAGTTTGTGCATTTTTTAAACAACTTATTGAACGAAGACACATTCTCAAATCCAAGATCAAAGGCAATCTCTTTGGCTGTTTTATTGGTTTTCAACAATTGCCGCCTTGCCTCTATGGCCACTCTTTCATGAATCACTTGCAAAGGTGATTTACTCCCGTGTTGTTTAAATACATTAGATAAGGTCTTCGGAGATTTAAACATCAAATCTGCATAATCAGCCACTTGCTTCAATGTTTTGTAATGCTCGTCTACCAATACATTGAACTTCCTAATGGACTCTGAGGCATCGTTGGCCAAAGAAACACCCAGGGTCTGCGCTCGAGCCAGACGTGTGCATTTGATGATCAACCTTTTTAGCAACATTTGAAGCATTTCTCCCTGAATGTTGTCTTTGTTCTGAAATTCATCTTCAAATACATGCAACAACGACTGCAGACTATCTCTCTCCTTTTCGTCAAATTTCAAAATCGGCAGATCTCTTGCCCCCATAAATAATAATCCGTTGCAAGAGACTTCATGATCGTGATCCTTGATGCAATAGAATTCACGATTGAAAGATATCACCGTGAGTGCAGGCAATGGTCTTTGGAATTTGACCATGTGCATATAAGTGACCGTTGTAATTTCATTGGGACCTAGCGTAATAGCCGAGCCATCCACATCAAAAATCACTGGATTGTTTCCTTGATTCCAGATGATATGAATTAATCCCTTTTGGATACTCGCGTCTTCGACAATGAGCCCAACATTATCGGTCATTCGAAGCAGGGCATTGAGCTGATGGTCTTTATAATCGAAATACATCTTTGTTGTTTTCTTCTAAAACACTTCTTTTCAGAATTGGTTCTTTGTTTTATTATTTCTTCGAATTTCACATCACCACCACTTGTAGAGATGTCAAGTCAAATGAAACATTTTGTTTGTATATCAGTAAAAAAAGCAAGATTTTAGCGGTTGGCTCCAAAAAGTCAGCTATTAGAAAAAGTAAAAATGTATAGAAAGAAATTTACGGATACCGCGATCAACTCGCTGATCATTGTCATGATGATCTCGTTCGTGATTTCTGATGTTTTTCCTGATTATTCCTTAGAGCAGCAAACCGTAAACATGGAAGAAGCCGATTTAGATGGTGAAGAATCCAGTGAAGAGAAAAAGGAGAATTCCGAACAAAAGGAAAAATTCCAACAAGACATTTCTCATGCACATGGTTTATTGTTTGAGTCGCAAGACAGTAGAAGTCAATTATCTAATGACCTTTTACTTCAAGAACTTTGCTTACCTGTAATCACTCCCCCTCCTGACCAATTGGCTTAAGACTGTAATAGTCCACGCTCAACCTTAAACTTTAAGTCAATTGTTCAATCAGACTCAAAAGAGTCTATTCATATATGCATCATGAAGAATTCAGATAATCAAGGATTTTTTAGTCACTTAGGTAGTGACCTTCCGGCCAGTTTGGTCGTGTTTTTAGTAGCCGTTCCGCTCTGTTTAGGAATTGCGTTGGCGTCTGGAGCGCCATTATTTTCGGGAATTATCGCCGGTATTGTAGGAGGTACCGTAGTTGCCCTTATCAGTAAATCCCAATTGGGAGTAAGTGGGCCAGCAGCTGGTCTGGCGGTAATCGTTCTTACAGCGATTGGTGACATGGGAAGTTTCGAGAATTTTTTGGCAGCAGTTGTAATCGCCGGAATTATCCAAATTTTACTTGGTGTGTTCAAAACAGGAGTATTTGCTTATTACTTCCCCTCATCCGTCATCAAAGGAATGTTATCAGGTATTGGGGTCATTATTACTCTTAAGCAAATCCCTCATGCCTTCGGATACGATGAAGACCCGGAAGGAGACTTAGGGTTTATTCAAGCTGATGGACACAACACTTTTTCTGAACTATTTTATGCGTTAGAAAATATTACTCCTGGTGCTTTAGTCATTAGTATGGTGGGTCTTGCTATCCTTATTCTTTGGGAGCAACCATTTATGAAGAAGATGAGCTTTACCAGGATTGTAAACGGACCTCTTCTAGCAGTAGCTGTTGGTATTTTACTCAACGTATTATTCGAAGGCAATGAGTTTTTGGCTCTTCACGGCGGCAAACACGTGGTAAATATCCCAGTGAGCAATAGCCTACAAGACTTTTTCGGCAAATTTACAAGTCCGAATTTTGCCATGCTAGCAAATGCAAAGACCTATACGGTAGCACTGACCATTGCGATTGTAGCCAGTATCGAATCACTTTTAAGTGTGGAAGCTACAGACAAGATGGATCCCGAAAGAAGAATCACTCCTACTAATCGAGAATTGATTGCGCAGGGTGTAGGTAATGCCGTATCTGGCTTAATTGGTGGTTTACCAGTAACTCAAGTAATCATCAGAAGTTCTGCTAACATTCAATCAGGTGGAAAAACTCGAGCTTCAGCCTTTTTTCATGGCGTCATGTTATTGGTTTGTGTAATGGCTATACCACAAGTCCTAAATCTTATTCCATTGGCCAGTTTAGCTGCTGTGCTTCTTGTGGTAGGCTACAAATTGGTTAGACCATCTATCTTCAAAGCGATGTACAAGACAGGACATGCACAGTTCTATTCTTACATAGCTACCATTCTAGCCATTGTGTTCACTAATCTTTTGACTGGTATTGGAATAGGATTGGTAGTAGCAGTGGTGTTCATCCTTTGGAATAACTTCAAAACGCCATATCACTTCGATCCAAACGAAATCAAAGAAGGTGAGCCAATCAAAATCGAACTTTCTGAGGACGTAAGTTTCTTAAACAAAGCAGGTTTTATTAAAACCTTTGGTTTGCTTCCTGAGAATTCTCATGTGATTATTGACGCTACCCGAACAAAAGACATTCACTGGGATGTAATGGAAGTGATTGATGACTTTAAAATCAATGCCAAATCTAAAGGTATCAATTTAGAATTGGTTGGATTTAATGACGATCAATTGATTGATTAAAGTTACATTTTAGGTTATTGAAAATGCCCCATTGGTTGAACCATGGGGCATTTTTTATGCCTTGCCAGCCAATTGCTTGGCCTTCCTCTTTTCTTTGTAGTGCGCTTTGGTAGCGATGTACAGTACTTTCTCTACTTCAGCATAAACTTTCCCTTCAGCATCCACCAAATCTACTTTGAGTACATAATCCTTTTCATTTAGCTCTTCAATTTCAGTTTTAATCTGTGAAACAAACTCCTTCGTTATTAAGAACTCTGCAAACAAGGTAGTGTTGCCCGGCCTTCTGAATCGTATGGAGGCGCTCTTATCCCAAACTACATATTCCTTTCCCAAAATATTGATCAGCTGCACCATGTATATACCATCTGCACAGCTGTACATAGACCCACCATATATGGTGCCCACATAGTTTTTGGTTTTGTAGTTCAGGGGTAATTTGATTTTAGCATAGTGAAAATCATCTCTGGCTTTGATCATTCGTGCACCCGTCCTCCGGAAACCTGGAAATAGGTTAAAACCCAATTTAAACACTCTGCCTCTCCCTAATATATCACCAAGTATGTAAAGTAGTTTTTCCATTTTTACAAAATCAAAGTTCGATGTTTTTGGTTCCTGAAATGGTAATCCCGTGTGCTTCTAAAGTCTCTATCTTATTCGGGTTATTTGTCAACATGGTTATAGACTTTATGCCAATGTCCTTCAATATTTTTACAGCAGCAGAAAAATCTCTGTTGTCTCTTTTGAACCCAGCGGCCTCATAGGCCTCAGCCTGCTGCACTCCCTGTCTTTTATATTTAACACTATTCAATAAAGCAAAGTGACCATTACCCTTGCCTTCTTGATCCAATAAAATTATAACTCCCTTTCCAGCTTTGAAGATCAGTTGCTGAGAAATATCCATTTGCTCTTGACAGTCACATTCTACACTGTTGAAATAGTGACCAAATATGCAAGAGGAATGCACTCTGCAGAGCACATCTTCTGAACCTGACAATTCTCCCATCATTAACACTACTGATTCCTTTTGCCCGTCGTAATAGAGCGATTCAGTGAACTCTCCATACTTTGTTCTGAGTGAGCCTTCGGCCAATTTTACTATCATAATTCGAATTTAATGTAAGGAACATACGAGCTGCTAATTAAAAAGATGGCTAATATAAATGCAAAAAGCCTCTCAGAGTTTAGTCCGAGAGGCTTTCACTAAGTCAAACAAAATTTCTTTTACCAGAACATGGCGTATAGCACAGCTGTAATAATACAAATTGCGAAAGCTGCAATATTGAATGTTGGACTTGTTTTAAACAGTCCCTTATGCAAGTCAATACCTTTAGGATCATCCGCTCCTCCAGTAGTGATCTGACTGATGATGGCAATCACAATCATAGTACCTATAGCAGTCAGTCCCATTTGGTTCATAAAAGGCATGCCGGGTACAAATTTGAAAGCAATCGCAATCGGAACGGAAAGAATCGCACCCCAAATCGCAGCCTGATTGGTCGTCTTCTTCCAGAATAGGCCTAATAAGAATACTGCCAAAATACCCGGACTAACAATACCTGTATATTCCTGAATGAACTGGAAAGCCTGATCAATTCCTCCTAGAAGCGGCGCCATGATGCAAGCCACCACCAAAGCCGCACCTGCGGTCAATCTACCTGTAGAAACCAACTGCTTCTCAGAAGCGTTTTTGTTGATGTACTGTTTGTAGATATCCATCGTGAAGATGGTAGAAGTAGAGTTCAACATAGATGCCAGAGAAGATACCACGGCCGCAGTCAATGCCGCAAACGCCACACCTTTCAGCCCTGCGGGTAACAACTGCAATAACCAAGGGTAAGCCTTGTCCGAGGCTCCAGCACCCGGGAGGTTCATTTGACCTGCCTCGCCCAGTCTGGCCAAGATCTCAGGATCATTCACCATGACATATGCTGCAATACCAGGAATGACCACAATAAAAGGGATGATCAACTTTAAACCAGCTGCCAAAGCAATACCCTTTTGAGATTCTTCAAGTGACTTGGCCGCCAAAGTTCTTTGGATGATGTACTGATTGAAACCCCAGTAATAGATATTGGCTACCCACATACCCCCAACAAGTACCCAGATGCCAGGTAAGTTTTTATATTCAGGGTTAGACTTATCTAAAATCATATGGAAACTATCAGGAGCTGCTGACATCAGATGGCTGAACCCTGCCATCACACCAGCGCCGTCTGAAACCACGTCTAACGCCAGATAGGTAGTTACTAATCCACCAAGCACTAAGAATACTACCTGAATCACATCGGTCCATGCCACCGCAGACAATCCTCCATATAGAGAATAAGCTGCAGCAAAAAGTCCTAAACCTATCACACCGTACATCATAGGAATACCCATGATGGTCTCTAGTGCCAATGACCCCAGATATAACACAGAACTCAAGTTCACAAACACGTACAACGCTATCCAGAAGACAGCTAATATGGTTTTGAGGTTGGTACTGAATCTTTTTTCAACAAATTCCGGAATGGTATAGAGTCCCTTTTCAATGAATATGGGCAGAAAATACTTCCCTACAATAATCAAAGTAATCGCAGCCATCCACTCATAAGAAGCAATAGCCAATCCCAGGGCGAATCCTGATCCGGACATTCCGATAAACTGCTCAGCAGAAATATTCGCGGCAATTAGCGAAGCACCAATGGCCCACCACGGAAGTGACTTACCTGCCAGAAAATAATCTTCGGCATTTTTTTCATGTCCTTTCTTATCTCGTGATACAAAAAGACCGACACCCAGAATGACCGCACAATAGGCAGCAAAAATGATGAAATCTAAGGTTGAAAAATTCATATTAGTTATTTAGTAGTTCGTATTTGATGCCAAACGACATTGACACCACTTGTTTTGGTTCTAGTTTAATCAACCCCTCGCCTGTATTGAAGGCATTGGGCATACATGTCACCGGTTCTATCGCAATCGTTTTGCGACTTGCTGGTGTGTATATTTGAAAGTATTTGTATTCTTTTTCAGCACTATGTTGCCAGATTTCAATGGCAAGGCCAGCGTTTTCATCTTTTAAATGAATTGAAAAGTCTCCATCGTCATTCACCTGAAAGCAATCATCTAAAGTGTTTCCATCGATTGTTCTCGATTCTTCGAAACCGTGATGACCGTTGAGTGTGTTACCAAAATTTGAGCTCATTCTTTTTGCTGACCCCATTTTCATTTGAACGGCATTTAAATCCTCGAACTTAAAATAAGGATGCCAGCCATCACCTATAGGAATGAGAGTGTTGGACATATTCTCAATTTCAGTATGGATTGAAACATCTCTAGTACTGAATGTATAAGTCACTTTTAACGAGTAGGTGAAAGGGTAGCCTTTCTCTTCCCCTTTGTAGTCGTAACCCAACTTCAAAACAGCATGAGATTCGCTCTCTTCCTCATCCAGTATCTCGAACGGTTGATTATGCAATAAGGCGTGCAAGTTATTGTTAGCTCCTACTTCCGTAATTGGTAACTGATAAGTCTCTCCTTCAAATTCATAAACTCCATCTGGAATTCTGTTTGGAAATGGTGAAAGTTTTGAGCCTTTGAAGGAAGTATTATGGTAATTGTTGATCTCATCTTCTGAACGATAGCCATCGATGACCGATACCAACTGATTATTTATATCTCTGACCTGTAAATCATTGAGTCCTGCACCAAAATCGGTGAGTACCTCCAAATATTCGCCAGTCAAATCATTAATCAATTGCACAGTATTATACTTTCCTAATTGATGTTTTAGAATTTTAAACACAACGCAATATTTGCCTATTCACCCCGGCAATGGGATTAGATATATTTCAAATTGGGGGGAGATTTATTTCAATCGTTCTGGGGGGACGGCTAAACTCACTAAAATCGAGCTTATTTCAAAATTCGAGTCAAAATTTTGATAGCCATCCGTCTAAAATTAACAATATATCAACCCCTGTCCTACCGGACTAATTGGCAATATACAGGAATATTTTATTAAACGTATATTTTACATTTAATAAAATACTTGACAAAACACGTGTTTAGGAACCGTTTAATCAATTACTATTTGATTCCGAATCAAATCTTCATAGTTGTCACGCTTACGTACTAAATGTGCTGCACCATCTACCACAAATACTTCCGCTGGCCTGAACCTTGAATTGTAATTTGAAGCCATGCTATAGCCGTAGGCCCCTGCACTTTTTAGGATGATATGGTCGCCCTCACTGGTTTCGGGTAGCATGCGGTCTACTGCAAAATTGTCGATCTCGCAGATATTCCCTACCACCGTATACTTCTGCTGTTCTCCATCTGGATTTGAGGCATTTACAATTTCGTGATAGGCGCCATACATCATTGGCCGAATGAGCTGATTAAAACCACTATCCACACCAACAAATTCCGTCCCTCCATTTCGCTTTCGAACTACACAAGTAGTGATCAACGAACCGGCATTGCCCACCAAAAATCTTCCCGGTTCAAACCAAAGTTGTAATCGTCGACCATACTTTTCACAGAAGGAAGAAAACTCCACATCTAATTGTTTGCCTAGCTCTACTACATCAATCACCTCATTACCATCACCTACATCCACTTTGATGCCTCCACCGAAATCTATGAAGTCCAGTTTTTTGAATTGCATGGCAATGTCGAAAACTGCCTTGGCACCATTGATGAAAATTTCAGGACTCATGATCACCGAACTGGAATGGATATGAATCCCGTCAATGTGCATATTGAATTTAGATTCTAGAGCCTTTACATTTTCTATTTGATCTAGCGAAATACCAAACTTAGACTGCTTGTGCCACCAGTCAACTTTGTCCGTGTTGGATTGGGCAGCGATTTGCGGATTGAGTCGGATGCAGACTGGGACACTGCCACCATACTTCCTTCCAAATTTCTCTAAGTTGGAAAGGTTCTCAATATTGATTTTTACGCCGAGATCGACTGCCTCCTCTATTTCAGAAAAATCAACACAGTTCGGTGTAAAAACGATATCCTCAGGTTGATAGCCTACAGTAAGCCCCATTTGAATTTCTGACAAAGACACCGTATCCAAGCCTGTGCCTTGCTTGAGTAAATATTTCATCACACTCATATTGGTGAGCGCCTTGCAGGCATACTTAACCTTCAAGTCTACGCTACTAAAGCCTTGACGAAATCGATCCAAATGTTCTTTGATCACCTCGGCATCATAGACATAAAGTGGCGTACCAAACCTTTCAGCTAATTCTTTTACAGCAATACTCTGAATATTATAAGCGTTATTTTCCAGTTTCATAGCAGTTTTTAATTGGTCATGTGACCATTTTTAAAATTTCTTTTTCATTTGATCGCATCCATTGTGTGCGATGCATGAGCTCTAGAACTCGTTCGTATTGTGTCTGATTGGGCACATTAATCAACTCATTTCTTAAGTGCCAACTCAGCATACCGTGACTTCCCCACTGCATGTAGACAGGCAGCGCTTTCCATTCTCCATCTGTCATCTCACGCTGACTATTGTAGGCTTCTAAGAATGATCGAAGTAACGCTGGCTGCAATTCGTTGTTGACAAAACAAAAGCCATTGATCGTCATGCCCACGTCGAACATAAGTTGATCACTGCAAGCTTCTTCGAAGTCTATAATTGCGATCAAATCCTCACCATCATAAATTGTATTGTTCGGAAAAATGTCCCCGTGTACCAATCCTATCGGAAGGGTAGAGTCTAATTGACTGGTCAAATAATCTGTTTGTTCCTTAAAGTATCCAAAGACTTCTGGCATGGAATTCTTGCACTGGATGAAGTCTCTGATCAGAACGTGACAGTTATCGATATGAACAGCATTTTTCTTTTGTAATCCTTTAGTCAGAGAAATTTGACTCAGCTTACCTACTTCAGTACCAATTTGGAAAGCAACCTTCTCCGTCAATTCAGGTTCCTCTCCTTCCTTGAATTCATAAAGCATCACAAAGTGTTCTTCTGACTTTTGAATACACTTTCCATCAGCAGCGGCTATAGGAAAAGCAGTTTTAATTCCAGCCTCCTTCAAAGCACGCATCAGTCGCACTTCGTATTCCAGCAGGTGCAATGGTTGCTGTTTGCAGACGCGATACAGTACCGAGCCTTGCTCTGTGATTACTTTTAGGTTTTCGTTGGCGTAGCCCTGGGTGAGAGACTCTACTCCAATTACTTTTCCTAAGTTATATTTTGATATTAGTTGTTTGTCGATCATTCTATACTATCTAGTTTCAAATCCCCCTAGCCCCCTTTGCCTAAGGGGAAATTGTTAGTAACCTTTGCTGGTCTTGTCACCAACAAGTTGATTAATTTCATAATCCGACTGGGATCAAAGTAAACCCATAACTATACTTTTTAACAGGAATTGTATATTCTTTGTGAACCAATCTACCCCAACTGGTATCCCCTCCTACACCCATTTGTAAATGGTCGATATTCCAAGTCACCAGCGGTTTTTTCTTGATATCGGTTGTGTGTCTGTTTGGACTCGGTCTTGGTGTATGGTCAATATCTGCTAATTCCAGATTCATCGCTCGTACATTGAGTAAAGAATCCCCTACTACTTTTAGCCCGAATCCGTCAGCATTCATTAAGCTCGCCCAACGAACAGAAGACTTGTTGCCAAACTCTTGGGGTCTGACATAAGGATGATACTGATCCCAAACCTTACCGTTATACCTATCTATTTTAGCGCCCGTATTTTTATCCCAATAAGTCTCTTGAGGCCCTTTCCCAAACCAAGTCATTTCATCAAACTCAGGCTCCAATACCATTTTCATTCCGAACCTTGGCAAGTTGGGTAAGTCACCTTCGGGCTCAAAGCTATTCTTGACATGAATGCTACCATCAGCTCGAATGGTATAGGTTGTTGTGTATTTGGATTCGTTAGCACCTGGCAGTATAAAATCGGCTTGTATGACTACTTCATTGGCCTCCGATATCACGACTTCCAGTTTTTCATTTATTTGATTCTTACCTGCATAGTGCCAAAGAGCATTTCTCGCAGGCATACCATTCCCAAGATCATTGTCCACTGGTGCACGCCAAAAGTCAGGTTCCAGGCCTGATATTATCATCTCTTTGTCATTAATATTCCAACTGGTCATTTGTCCGCTGGTCTTTGAAAACGAGACTTCAAAATCGGAATTTCGTACGATAAGGCTTGATTCATTGTCAATCAGTCCAAGTGACTTTAGACTCGCAGTTTTAGCATCTTCAATTGAGTTACTAGCCGGAATAACAAACTGATCCCAAGCCACCTCATGCTCTTCAGGCACGAGCTCAGTAGCTGTTTTTGTTTTTGCAGAAATGGTGAGTATGGATTCTTTTTTGGAGATTTGAAATTTGAAGTTTGAGATTTGAAATTTGGAGTTGTTATGAGGCTGTACATCCAAAGTCGGTAAATTCCCTTCGGCTATCAAGCCCTCATCATTCTTGAGCTCCCAGCTAAAATCGAACTGTTTTAGGTTCGTGAAATCGTATTTGTTGTGAACGCTAAACCTACCATTAGCTAGATCATCAGCTTCGATTTTTATGTTTTGATACACTTTTTTAACCTCCCAAATGTGTGGGTTGATTTCTCGGTTGGCTTGTACCAATCCATTAATGCAGAAGTTAGAATCACTTTTCACGGGAGCATGTGGATAGTCACCGCCATAAGCAAAATACTCCTCTCCTTCGTCTGAAGTTTCTAATAACCCCTGATCTACCCAATCCCAGATAAACCCGCCTTGCAGTTCATCATACTTCTCAATTGCATCCCAATAGTCTTGTAGATTGCCTACGCTGTTGCCCATGGCATGGGCGTATTCACAAAGAATAAGCGGTTTGTCTGTATGCTTTTCGGCGTACTCCACGATTCGCTCTATCGAATGATACATAGGTGCTTGAATATCAGAATAATCAGTATTTTGTCCCATTTCGTATTGTACCGGTCTACTCTGGTCTTGTGCTTTGAGCCAATCGTAAGTAGCTTCAAAATTTACACCATAGCCTGCCTCATTACCCAACGACCAGGTGACTATGCTGGTAAAATTTTTATCGCGTTCATACATTCTTTGCACACGATCCAAATGAGCTTTTTGCCAGGAAGGTTGATTCGCTAAGGTAACTTCAGGGTCGCTAATGTCTAGTCCATGAGATTCGATATTGGCCTCATCCACAACATAAAGTCCATACTCATCGCACAACTCATACCACCGTGTCGCGTTCGGATAATGGCTCGCTCGCACAGCGTTGATATTGAATTGCTTCATGAGCTCAATGTCTTTGATCATGGACGCTTCATTCACGACATGACCTTTGATTGGATCGTGTTCATGGCGATTAACTCCTTTGATCATCACGGTCTGACCATTGATTTTGAAATTGCCGTCTTTGATTTCAGCAGTTCGGAACCCAATTTTTTGTGAATAGGCTTCTACAATTGCTCCCAGGCTATCTTTTAGTTCTAGTGTTAGGGTGTAGAGATTGGGAGTTTCTGCTGTCCATTTTTTGGGATTCAAGATTTGAGATTCAAGACTCAATGTTTGGCTTTCTTGATTTGAGATTTGAGATTTGAGATTTGCAATTATCTGATCCTCATCTAGTAATTTGACTTCTAGTGAGCCTAAACCACCAACGATTTCGGTCTCAATTTCCAATGTTCCGTCTTTATAATTCTCATCCAGCCCTGCCAGCACCGTATGATCTGCAATATGAAACTTTGGGCGAGCATAGATTAGAACTGAACGATCGATTCCACTTAGGCGCCACATGTCCTGGTCTTCCAAATAACTACCATCGCTCCAGCGATACACTTCTATAGCTACCAAGTTTTCGCCTGACTGCACATATGATGTGATATCAAATTCGGCTGGCAATTTAGACCCTTGGCTATAGCCAACCTGCTGCCCATTCACCCATAGATAGAAGGCTGATCTCACCGCTCCGAATTGAATGATAACGTCGTTTCCATTCCACGAAAGTGGCAAATCGAAGGTCTTACGGTAAGAACCAACCGGATTGTAATCATTGGGGATGTGAGGCGGATTGGCCGGAAATGGATAATCAACGTCCAGGTAATGAGGCACGCCATACCCCAGACGCTCCCAATTACCCGGCACGTCGATCAAATTCCATTCACTATCACTAAACGTTAACTTATAAAAGTCTTTAGGTCGATCCGCAGGCTTTCGTACCCAACTGAACTTCCACTTACCATCCAGAGACAAGTACCTCTCTGATGCTGCTCTGTCTCTTCTTATAGCCAACTCCAGCGATTCGTATGGAAAATAATCCGACCGTGCTGGTAATTTGTTGATCTCTGTGATCGACTCGTCTTCCCAATCATGGGGTATGTTTGGAGCAGTGCAACCCAAGGCCAACACACAGGCTAGCCAACCTAATTTTTTTATTCCTTTCTTCATTTTTGATTATTCTCTGATCAACATCAATAGGTGTGCAGCGGACCAACTAAAATGTTTGGCATTGAGTCCTTCGCCCGTGATGGGGTGATAATTTTCACGAATAGGGCCATTAGTCAACAAACCCTCCGCGTTGTTAAACAATTTCTCTTTTAACTCATTGGCTTCAGCCTGAAAACCATATTTTTCCAAACCACGAATGGCGAAATACACTTGATCCAACCACACCGGCCCACGCCAGTAGCCATTCTTCGGATTGAATTTTGGATGTGAGGCATCTAAAGTTGGTAGTGGTACTTTGGTGTTGAACCTAGCCTTGTCCATGATCTGCTTTACTACTGCTGCCGCTTGTTGCTTAGTGGCTATTCCCGCCCAAAGCGGAATCCACCCTTCGGGTCCAAATACCTCAATGACTTTTCCGTCGAGCATCACATCGAAGAAAAATCCAGTCTCTTCCTCGTAATAATTCGTCCTAATCAAACCCACCAATTGTTTAGCCTCTTCCTCGTATTGTTGAGCATCAGAAGAAAGATCAAGCACACGAGCCAACTGAGTCAGATATAGCTTCTCGGCATACAAGTAGGCATTGAGATCCACGGACTCTTGATCGAGAGAAAAGCCTCCGCCGTCATTCGTTAGCATGGTAGCCTCATCGAAGCGCACGGCATTGTCCATGCCGCTTTCCCAAGCCGCCGCTACCCTGGTTCCGTCGGTAGAGCCGTATTCGCACAGACCATTTTTGTTGTGATCGCGAAAATTGTACCACCACTGGTGATATTTCTTGAGTTTAGGATAGAGCTTCTTAACAAACAAGGTGTCGCTGGTGACTTCAAACACTTTCGCGATGGCCCACCCAGATAATGGTGGCTTGGTGTCACGCCAATTGTGCTTTTCAATCAAGGTATCCCTAAAGATGCAGTCCGCAATCATGCCGTCAATATCCTGATAATCGTACATGGTTAGGATTTGATCTTTGGCTAATTGTGGTACGATATCGGCAAGACCAACAGCGTGCTTCCATGAGTCCCAAGCCCAAAAACCATGAAACCCTCCATATGCGTATGAAGGAAAAAGTCCATCATGCTTGAGCTCACCCGCGGCACTGCGCCAGTTGTTGATCAGGGTATTGAGAGATTTTACGGCTAGGGTTTGATAACTGGAATCTATCTTTCCTCCATTTGCCTTTGTGAGTGTTCTGCTCAAATAGTCATTCCATCGTTTTTGATTATTGACGAAAGCCCATTTGGAATTGGACAAGGCCTTGGCTACCGTTGACTGATCTTTTACTCTCTCCTCTTCATTGAAATATGCAGACTGAACGTAACTGATTTTGACAGGAAAACTCGGATTAAGATCAAATTCTTGTTGCTGACCTACAAATGAATTGGAAACCACAGAACCGTCCGCCGGCTGATCGAAGGTAAGCCATAGTTTAGTTTTACTACTATCTGATTGAAGAAGTACTTGACTGTCCTCAACGCTGAACTGCCAATCAGGAAGCCAGGTGGAAGCTGTCAAATGAGCAGTTACTTTTGGCTGTTTAGCCTTACTTTCGATTTTGTATTCTACCAAGGTCGAACGATTGGAAATGAAGATCAGCTCTTGCTGGATTCTCAATTCCTCCAATTCATAAGTTTGCAACAATTTCCCGGGAAGGTATTCACTCCTGACCATTTTGGCGGAAGCCAAATCTAAGACCCGCTCGCCAAGGGAAAGTTGTAAAGTAACCAGCTGATTGGATGCCCAAAGCCCATTATCATCCGTCATTAAAAATGGACCAACAAAGCCTCCGGAAGGTTTGGGGCTTAGCGAGTAGCTGTGCCAAGCACCTAGGTCCGAAAAACTATAAACTGATCGGTCCTTTGCATTGGCTGGAGCACCAGAAAGATCGAGTGTGTTAGGAAAATTGGATTGGAGATTGATTCCATCCGTATCTACCTGATTACCACACGCAACCAAACACAATCCTATAAAAATTATCCAAAATCTATTCATAACTACTTGGGTATCCTCAATTCGCTTTTACTCAATTTACTATCCTTTCTTGATTTCACCTGATGACATAAAGATCGCTTTGGTGTAATTAAATGTAATCACTTGATTGGCCTCGCGACCCGTCTTGATTTCTTGCTTGCCATCAGGCCAAAATACCACGATAGAGTCAGCTCGAGAAGCTGTTCCTAAACCAAAGCTCATGAGGTAGTCTACTGACGACTGATATCCTCTTGTCGGAAATTGTTCCTGCAGCTGGAATCCATCGGCAGTAATTACTTTTACCTTGGCCCCTATGCCAAAAGGATTGCGTTCAGGCCCTTTTAGTCTTACTTGCAAATACTTAAACCCCGGAACCGAGGCCGAATTATTTCTCAAAATCATCGCTTCCATATCTATATTGTTTAGTATCAAATCTATGTCTCCATCAAGATCCAGATCCGCAAATGCAGCACCATTAGAAAAAGTAGGTGGTAGGTTTTCAATGCTAGTACTATCTGTGAATTGCAAATTGCCTTGATTCAAAAACAATTTATTTTTAACCAGTCGTTGAGGAGTTTTAGCGATAAGTTCATTCATTAAATCCTTGTAATTTTCGCCATTTACATGCGCTGACTCTACCCTCTTCTTTTTAAAAATTCTGTAGTCATTATTTCTAAAGTCTCGCTTGAGTCCGTTCGTTACAAATACATCTTTCAGACCATCTCCGTTCAAGTCGACCAATAGCGGCGCCCAGCTCCAGTCTGTAGATGATAGCCCGGAAAATTGTGCGATCTCGCTAAAAAAGGGCTGCCCGTTTTGCTGGCCCCGATTGAGCTGAAGGGCATTATACATGTATTGGTAATGGAATCCATTCTCGACTGCAAAGTTGAATTTGGCTGGATCCATTCCACTCATACTGGTTTTGATCGCATAGTTGTCTTGAGCAGACATATCCAAAACCAATAGATCTTGTAGCCCATCATTATTGAGATCTGCCATGTCAGTACCCATAGAGAAGTTGGAGGTGTGAGCTGTAGCAGATTTGGATATCTCTTCGAAACCTTGATGCACGCCATTTTCTATTCCTTGATTCAGATACATATAATCATGCTCCATGTAGTCGTTACCGACATAGATATCAGGCCATCCGTCGTTGTTTAGATCTCCTACGGACACACCCAACCCATAACCAAATTGGTTGGAAATGATACCCGCTGTTTGAGTTACATTTTGATATTTGCCATCTACATTTTCGAACAGTTGATCTCCTGCATATGCGTTTGGAATACGTCTGGCTAATTCTAGATTATTGAGTTTGGACTTGTCAATATTGTGATTGAGCAAGTACATATCCAAATCACCATCCAAATCGAAATCCAAGAACGAAGCTTGGGTACTGTAGCCGGAATGGTCCACCCCATAATAGGATGCTCGTTCGGAAAAAGTCTGGTCTCCATTGTTGATATACAATAGGTTGGCTCTTTTCTCAGCCCCAAATCGGCCAGACTTACACACGTAAATATCAAGCCACCCGTCTGCGTTGACGTCAGCCATGCAGGTGCCTGTAGTCCAACCCTTGGAGCCTTCAACTCCAGCATTAGATGTAATGTCTTCAAATACCAAACTTCCTTTATTCAAGTATAATTTGTTATCGAAAATATTGGAAGTGAAATACAAGTCAGGTAATCCATCATTGTTAATGTCACCTACAGCCACACCTCCTCCATTATAGAAATACTCATAGACATGACTATTCATTTCAGGACCTTCGGGGATTTTGTTTACAAAATCAACGCCCGTATCCTCTACTGATAAACGGCTGAGAAGAAAAGTACTTGGCTGTTCTTTGACACAAGCCCAGAGTCCTAAACTGATCAAGACAATATGTATCCTATTCAGACCTACCATTGGATGAGTTGAAGGAAGTCTTGATTTTTACCCACCAGCATCGATTTAGCATTGCCGACTTCAATCGTTTTTATGACTTTGGTATCGCCTTTTATAAATAGGCCGCTTTCGCTAAATGGTTGGGTTTTAAAATTACCATGACCATCACCCAAAAGCAGCAGTCCATAGCCAGCATCATTGCGCGGCGTTTCCACTTCAGACTGATAAAGGTTACCTGCTAGAACAACATCCAAATTTCCATCTTGATTGAAATCCCTAACTACAAAATCATTGACCGAGGAGAACTGCGCTTCGATCGGGAGTACCTTCATAGCAAATTGACCGTTGCCTAAGTTCTCGATGTATGAGCTGGCAAAATTAGTTGCAGCGTAATGTGTAGACCCTTCTAATGACTCCGATCCATATACCTCTTCAATCGTCGCCGAGCCAAAATCGTGATAGGTCGGAAATTTCTTTTTGATGAAAGGCATTTGGTTGGAAGAGCACTGCCTTCCACGAAGCGGGAATTCTTCCCCATTATTGTAATAACCCAAAACGATATCGAGGTTCCCGCTTTCGTCGAAGTCCTTTGTATACACACTAAATGGCGCTGATTGAGATGCTTTGTATTTGTAGTTGAGGCCAAGGTTGCCCACGACATAATCCATATCTCCATCCTGATCAAAGTCAGCTTGCTCGATGCTAAACCACCAACCGGTTTGATCCAGGATACCTGTATTTTTAATTTCTTCCCATTGCCCATTTGCGCCTGAAAAAAACCTTGGAGCCATCCATTCGCCAACCAGAATCAGATCAGATTCTCCATCATGGTTGAAGTCCGTCCAAACTGCATCGGTGACCATGCCAATCTCCAATAGCTCAGGACATGTATCCTCCGTAATATCAGCGAATCTTCCGCCCTCGTTTCTAAGTAAAATACTCTTGGTAGGTAATGGATACTGACCTGGAACTAGCCTACCACCAACAAACAAATCCAGGTCTCCATCTCGATCGAAGTCGTAAGGTTTAACTTTGCTTCCAGAGATGAAGTTATTAGGCAGCCTAGTTGATTTTGAGAAATTGCCGTTTCCATCATTGATATACAATCTATCCTGCAACCAGGGTGAATTCGCCTCAAACTCGCTGCCTCCACTCACTACATACAAATCCAAATCCTGATCACCGTCAGCATCAAACAAGTCAGCATCCAAGTCTTCAAATTCTTTTTCCCGTTCCCAGAGTTTTGAAACTCTCTTTTTGAAACTACCGTCAGACTGTTGTAAATAGACGCTTCCATGAAGGCCCTTCGCTCCTCCGACATAGAAGTCCTCCAGTCCATCGCCATTCACATCTCCTGTGGCTAAAGCAGGCCCAAACTGGCTCATGCGATGGGGCAGCAAACTTTCCTTTTCAAAATCGTCATATTGATTTTCGATGTGTTGATGTGCGAGTTTGAATTCGCTAGTGACATCCTTGAATTTTGACACACTTGTGTCGGATTTTTTTAGAGAAGCCAATCTGACCAACTTATTGTTCTTCGCTTCAGCATAGAGAACTTTAAGCGTTTGATTGGCCCTAACATTTTCCAGTCGACTGGTTTTTCCATCAGGCCATATGACTCTGACCTGATCTATTCTATCAGCTGACCCCAAACCAAAAATCAACTCCGACGTGACAGAAGACTGGTAGCCGCGGGTTAGGTATTGTTCTTGGTACTGCGACTGTCCAGCGGCTTGTACTTCTACTTTAGCACCGATCCCTAATGGATTCTTTTCTGCTCCAAGTAATCTAATTTTTAGATAATTTTTTTGGGTAGATTGGTTTTCATAAACTTGGGACTGTTCGTCGACATTATTGATTACCAGATCTAAATCGCCATCGTTGTCCAGATCAGCGTATGCGGCTCCAGTAGAGAATGAGGCGTTCGCCAATCCCCATTTTTCAGTGCTGTTTTCAAATTGATGGTTTCCAGTATTTCGGAATAAATAATTAGGAATATGAACTTGAGGAATTCTGTTTATCACTTCGTTCATGAAGGCTATTGTATCTCCGGAACTCCTGGATTCGAATTCCTTCAGGGCTTTTTTGTACCAAATTTTAAAGTCATTATTTGAGTTATCAGCTTTGTAACCATTACTGATGAAGAGGTCTTTATAACCGTCCAAATCAAAATCCGCAAATAGAGTCGTCCAACTCCAACCAGTGTTAGCGATCTGCGCTAGTTGACCAATCTCGCTAAAATGACCATTACCGGCATTCACCTGAAGGGTATTGTACATATACTGATGATGCATGTCATTATCAACCAAGCGATAAAACTGCTCGGGATTCATGCCACTCATACTGGTCTTAATACTGTAATTGTCTTCGGGAGACATCTCGGCTGTAACTAGATCCA
Source organism: Reichenbachiella sp. (assembly GCF_965233835.1). Lineage (GTDB taxonomy): Bacteria > Bacteroidota > Bacteroidia > Cytophagales > Cyclobacteriaceae > Reichenbachiella. Next base: position 1,795,259 of record NZ_OZ247585.1, on the reverse strand, counting down.
AGTAGCCGTCATTACTAAAGTCAGCGATATCGTTGCCCATGGAGAAATTAGATATTTGGCTAGTTTTTTCTTTGATCACTTCATTGAAAGTCCCGTCTTTCTGATTGTAGTACAAGTAATCCGGTTCGGAATAGTCATTGGTCACGAATAGATCTGGCCAACCATCTGCATTGAGGTCTCCTACGGCCACTCCTAGTCCAAAAGAAAGCGGATTACCAATGATTCCTACTTTTTGACCTATGTCTACATATTTTCCATTTCGGTTTTCAAACAGCTGATCTCCACCCAATGGGTGAGTGATATTTCTTACCTCTTTAAAATCCTGGACAGTAGTTTTTTCTATTGGGTGGTTGAGTAGGTAGGCGTCCAGGTCGCCGTCCAAATCAAAATCCAGAAATGCTATCTGAGTAGAATAACTGGATGAATTGAGTCCGTACCCTGCGGCCTGTTCTTTAAAAGTTCCATCCTGCTGATTCACGAACAATTGATTGGCTCTTTTCTCTTCTGAAAGTCTACCCGACTTGCATACATAGATGTCGAGCCAACCATCGGCATTGATATCTATCATCGCTGTGCCAGTACTCCAGGACTTGGAATGGGCTATTCCTGCTTGTTCAGTAATATCATCAAACTGTAAATCTCCTTTGTTTAGATACAGTCGGTCGGGTAAAAGATTGGCGGTAAAAAAAAGGTCAGGTAGGTTATCATTGTTGATATCCCCTACAGCTACACCACCTCCGTTGTAATAATAATCATAGACCATATTGTTCATCATATGGTTGGATGGCAATCGGTTGATAAAATCAACGCCTGATTCTTGGGATGTTGTTTGCCGAAAGAGATTGGAACTGGGTGTTCCTTTAGGCTGACATTGCCAAAACAAAACAAACATTAGCAGAAAATAACTACTTGTTTTAGCAAAAAGCATGAATCGCTGATATGGGGTATCTATCATATTCATTTTCTTGTGTAATTAGAAAGGGCTAGGATGGGTGGCATAACCCATCCCAGCTTCCTTATTCAACTAAATTCTATAATTAGTCAATTAGTGGATTGCTCAGTTTTTCACCCGCTGGTACAGGTAAATAGCTATCACTTGAAACACTGAAGTTGTCCACTCCATCTTTTCCACTGTTGGTTATGGCATCCTCAAGCACATCATTTCCCCAACGTCTGAGGTCATAGAATCGACTTCCTTCCAATGCGAATTCAACTGCTCTTTCATGCATGATAACCTCTCGCACTTGAACCTGAGTTGCTGCCGTTGTATTTGGCATCAACGCTCTTGTTCTTACTTGATTGATCAAAGGAATCGCTTCGGAGGTGCTTCCAGATTCATTGAGCGCCTCAGCTCTCATCAAAAGAATATCGGCATATCTCAATAGTGGCGTATTGATATCAGAAGCTTCGAACCTCGTTGCATCCCAAGGGGCAACATCTCTAAATAAGAACTTTTTCCATCCGAGTTTTGTAGCTCCTGCGCCAAAAACTTCTGCATATGTCAACCCATAGATATCAACATCTGGATCATCAAAGAAAATAGAACCGTATAGTCTGGCATCATACTTCCCTGCATCAGTTGAAATTCTACCTTCTGCTTGCATTTCGTCCAACAAGGCTTGTGTAGGGAGCATAGCTTCCCAACCACCCATTTCAGACGCTGCTACATTGTAGATTCCGGCGTACTCCACCGAGGTACCTCCTACTTCGTTACTAGTAAATGCCAACTCGAAGAGTGTTTCGTTGTTCAATTCATTTGAACCATCAAACAGGGAAGCATAATCAGCTTCTAGCGTATATTCATTCAAGTCTATCACTTGGTTCAAAGTAGCAGCTGCTTCTGCATATTTATGCTGCTCCAGCTGTGCTTTACCCAAGAAGCCTAAAGCAGCACCTCGAGTTGCTCTACCTTTATTGTTATCATCGTAGCTCGTTGGGAGACCGGATGCAGCATCTGACAAATCAGCTTCTACAGCTGCCCAGGCCTCATCTCGGGTAGATAAACCTTTGAATAGTTCTTCTCCGGTTTGAGCTAGAAAATCGAACACTACAATCTCTTCCCAGTTCATCAGCAATCTCATATGAAAGAGTCCTCTCAAAAATTTAGCTTCTGCTAATAACTCATTTCGACGTGCCTCCGGTACTTGATCATCGGTCATCAAGGGCACATTGTGAATCACTTGATTTGCGGTAGAGATCGCAATATATTGTTGTCCCCAATAAGCTGCCATACGGCCATTATCGTCAGTCACTCTATAAGAAGAAAAAGCTTCCTGATCTGGGTAGTTGGCCACTACATCTGCGCCTGCCTTACAAAAATCCGATCTAAAATTATCGATCACATAGACCACCTCCGTGTGGCTCCAGTAGCCGGCATTCAACTGACGGTATGCCGCAGTCAGAGCATCATTGGCGTTTGTTTCATTCTCCCAAAAGGTTTCAGAACTTGTCTGATCCAATGGTACTTTTTCGAGGTCAGATTCATCGCATCCGAAAGCCAAAAATGCCATCGATGCCAATAGTAACCTGTACCAGTTTTTATTATACAATTTCATATTTGTCTTGTTTAGAAGTTTACTTGAAGTCCAACCAACATGGTTTTAATGTTCGGGTAAGTCGCGTAGTCTGTACCTATATTCAATGCAGCATTCGCGTTGTCGGAATCCTCATAGTTAGAATAAGAAGTAGAAATTTCTGGATCAATTCCTGAATAGTTGGTGAAGGTGAACAGGTTCTGACCACTCACGTAAACTCTCACTTTTGACACGCCAATTTTGTCCGTCAACAAGCTTGGAATGGTATATCCGAGTTGAATGTTTCTTACTCTCACATAATTCCCGCTTTCGATGAATCTTGTAGAGTTTCTACTTGCATTCTGATTAGGGTCGCCATAAACTGCTCTAGGAATGTCTGTATCTGTATTACTTGGTGTCCAGGCATTTACTCCACTTGCTAGATGATTTCTGTAATTATCAAAACCTTCATAGTTCTGTCGAACCGCATTGTACAACTTGTGGCCGCTGGCTCCATAAAGTGAGACAGTTAAATCCAATCCTTTGTACTCAGCAGTTAGGTTCAATCCAAAATTGAACTTTGGCATACCTGAACCTGCATAAACAAGATCATCATTATTGAGTACACCATCGCCGTTTACGTCAGAGAAACGTATATCTCCAGGCGCTGCATCTGGCTGTACCAATACTGTGTTTCCGTCGGCATCTGTACCCGTATGTGCATCGACCTCCGCTTGGTCCTGAAAAATTCCGTCTGCCTGATACACAAAAAATGCACCAATTGGGTAACCGAGCTTACTAATATTTGCTGAGGTGCCGTCCAAAGTAGTTGGCCCTCCAAAATACTCATCTCCGTCGCTAACCACCTTAGTGATTTCATTGGAATTGTGAGATACATTACCACTAATAGAATATTGGAAATCACCAATATTTTTTCTGTAAGTCAACTCAAGTTCTATCCCTTTATTAACCGCATCACCTGCATTCACAAAAGGATCCCAGAAGCCTGACGAGGCAGGTAACACCTGAGGGATAATCATATCTTCAGTATTTCTTCGGTAATAGTTGAATTCGCCAATCAAACGATCGGCAAACAATCCGAAGTTTACACCTAAGTTGATAGTAGTTGCAGCTTCCCACTGGAGGGTAGGGTTAGGAAAGGCACGGAATGTACGCCCGAACCCTTGTGTCTCACTTACTCCAAATGGATATCTGTAAGGGCCAGAAGTAAATACAGCAAAGTCATAAGCACCAAGCGCAGCTTCACTTCCTAGTTTACCCCAACTGGCCTTCAATTTCAAGAAACTAATAGCTTCTACATTGAAAAAGGATTCATTAGAAATTTTCCAACCAATAGCTGCAGATGGGAATGTTCCATATCTATTATTGGCTCCAAACCTTGATGAACCATCGCGACGTACAGAAGCTTGAACAAAATATCTGTCTGCAAATGCATAATTCACTCGTCCATATTGAGAAATTCTAGTTACTTCATATCCTGATCCTTCTGCGTTGAAAACTCCACCTGCACCAGCATCGAAGGTATTGAAATCATCCTCATTGAAACCAATCGGTTCTTCTGTACCATCATCTAAGATTTGTTTACCTTCTACAGAAGTTGACATCCAATTTTCTTCTATATCCTGACGAGAAGCCCCTACCATTAATCCGATTGAGTGATCGCCAAAAGTCTTATCGTAATTCATGAAAGCTTCAATATTTCTATTGAGTTCATGATTCGTGCTTTCTTCTAAATAGTGAAATCTAGTTTGTCTCTTATTAGCTACCTGATGCGGTCTAAACCTCGTATAGTTGTCAGTATCTCTGTTATCGATACCGATTCTACCCGTCGCCTTCAACCCATCAATAATATCTACCGTTGCACTGAAGTTTGTTACCAAGTTTTTGATTTTTCTGGTGGCATCCTTATAAGCATTTTCGCCAATTGGATTTTCATGATCAGGCTGATCTGCATAGTCATCGTCAGATATATAACCATAGCCATATTCTTTTGATCCATCGTATACGGGGACAATTGGCATAATCTCATATCCATTGTTGATATTTCCTGTAAAGAAACTATCATCCATTTGGCTGTAGAAAATATTGGCATCCAAAGAAAGCCTACCAACAGTTGTTCCCAATTTAGTTCTGACTTGCTTTTTGTCTCTTTGCTCATCGAGCAGGATACCTTCCCTCTTATTGTAGCTACCAGACAGCATATATTTAGTCTTTTCACTACCACCCCTTACGGTAATGTTGTAATTACTGAATGCTGCATCGCTAAACATCTCGTCCATCCAGTTGGTATTGGCTGCCCAGGGCTGATTGATAAAATCAGGTTCTGTTCTACCACTGTTGTTAGCTACCGCTTGAACAATCTGTGTGTACTCTGAAGCATTAGCAAAGTCTAGGGTGTTTTGAATTTTATCCACACCGTAGAAAGAGCTAAACTCTAATTGTGGTTCACCAGACTCTCCAGACTTGGTAGTAACGATAATCACACCATTGGCCGCCAATGAACCGTAGATAGAAGCTGCTGCCGCGTCTTTCAACACTTCTACACTGGCAATATCATCAGGGTTAATGGCATTAATATCACCCTGTAGTCCATCTACAATCACCAAAGGATTGGTACCATTAACTGATCGCAATCCACGAATGGTTATCCGAGTATTGGCGGTAGGACCACCGCTCCCTTTGATAATGTTGACACCAGCCATCTGACCTTGAAGGGCATCTACTGGGGAGTTGGAACTAAACTTTCGGATTTCGTCACCTTTCACTGAAGATATAGCACCTGTCAGGTCACTTTTCTTCTGTGTACCATAGCCAACGACTACTACCTCTCCCAACTGCTGAATATCTTCATCAAGAGAAATGTCGATCGTGCTTCTTGAGCCTACAGCTATTTCCTGCGAAACAAATCCTATAGAACTAAAAACCAGTGAAGCACCAGTCTCAACTTCTATTCTATACGCACCATCCAGATCTGTGATGGTTCCTTCTGTAGTCCCTTTGACTACGACATTCACTCCCGGCAATCTCTGTCCATCCGTAGAGGAAGTGATTGTTCCGGACACACTACTTGTTTGTGCAAGCGTGCTGAAGCTCAAAAAGCTGAGCCCCAACAGGAGCATCAATAGCTTTTGATTCTTTTGTAAACAATTCATCATACTTTATTAATTATGTTTTTAAATGGGTCTGTGAAAATGAAACTCAGTGTCTCATTTTTCTTAACTAACATGAATCAAAAGTATGTTTAATAAACGTCCATTTGACATTTATTACCCCTACACTGCCCCTACATATCTTGGAAATAGCCCCTACACAGCATGCATACGACCAGTATTCTACTGGCTGGCGGTAATAAAGTATCAGTTTGGTGTTTGAGATTTAAATATTCTGAAGGAATTCAGAAAAATTGACAGCGCTGTCGATACCCATTTTCTTTCTTAATCTGGAGCGACCCACCTCTACAGATTTAAGAGAAACATTGTTAAGTGCGGCGATTTCTTTATTCGATAGGTTTAACCTTATTTGGGAAGATAGCTTCTTATCGTGATCTGTTAGGTCTGGAAATTTTTCTGCAAGCTTGAATAAGAAATCCTGATGCACCAATTCGGTATGATTGTAAAACTCTTCTAAATCATGATTGATGTCGAGACGTTGCTTGAAAGATTTGATTGCGGATTCCACATGTGATTTATCAAAATCTGCTTTTTCAATACTCGTCAGTTGCTCTATAAACTCATTGAATAGTTCATTCTTTTGAGCGATATGCATCGCAAAAGTGGTAAGCTCTTTGTTCTTAAAGTCCAGCTCGTTCTTGAGTCGTTCCTGACTTAATTTGCTCTTTTCTAATTCCGCATCGGTCAACGCCTGTTTGGTTTCTAAGATTAGTTTGTTTTTTCTATACGAACTTCGCAACCGGCCGCCTAAAAGTATTCCAAACAATATCAAACCAACCAGACCACCTATGAGCATATTTCTTCTCATGTTGGATAGTTGCTTCTCCTGCTCCAACAACTGAATTTCGGCTTCTTTTCTTTGCATCTCATAATCCACTCGAAGCTCCATTAGTGCATAACTTTTTTCTTCAGATAAAATACTTTCTCGTAAATCATTGAACTGCTGCATAGCATCCAACGATTTCTTAAAATCTCTTTTTGCAGCATATAAAATTGACCTCGCCTGAAGGTTTTCCATTAACAACACTGGCTTATCAGCCAAAACACTGCGGTCTATGATATTCTTTGCGCTATCCAATAAAACCTCAGCTTGTCGATAGTCATTCAAATCCAAATAAGCATTCGCCATTCTGTTGAGACTTTCTGCAAACAAATCCATATCATCGATCTGTTCATTGAGTTTCAATGACCTTTGTAAGTAATCAATGGCCTGTTGATTGCTACCTAGTTTTTGATAGCAAGCGCCTATATTACTCAGCACTACACTGACGCGATGATCATTTCCTGAAGAATCCTCTATTTCCAAAGCTCTTTCCAGATAAGACAATGCTGCCTGATAACTCTGCTTTTGCATGTAGACTAAACCTAATCCATTGAGCGCATTGCCAATGCGACTAACATCTTCCAGTTCTTCATAAAGTTTCAGTGATTCTTTGTGATACTGGAGTGATAGGTCAGTGTTTTCCATATCGTAGTACAACCAGCCAATAGTACGCAGTATAAAGGCCAATGCCGGCACATCATCAGATTGCTGTCTTAAGTCAAGACACTTGAGCCCAAAATCAAGTGCTTTTACATAATCATCCTTGTACAAATAGCCTTGACAAAGGTTTAGGTAGGCGTAACTCAACTGGGCATTATTTCCTTCATCTTGCGCTATTTTCAGGGCTTCATAAGCATGCTCCAGTGTTTGATTTGGGTCTCTACCCCAATACAATTCAGCCAAATAATTTAGGGATTTTAGTTTGGACTTCGGATTGGAAGCAGATTCCACCGCCTGCCTTACACTATCTATTTCATCATTGCCAAAACAAGAATAGCTACAATGGAAGACGAATAGATAAAACAAAAACCAATACTTTCTCATATCACATAAAGCTGCAAACAAATCTGTGCATTAATGAGATGTAATACAAAATTTCACCTTGGGCATTACCAAGACTTCACTTTTATGACGAAATGGGCAAATATTATATCAGTCGGTAAAGCAAAACTGAAAAAACTACACCTTTTTTTTAGCTGATTTGATGGACTCGACTAGTACGGCAATTGATATAAGGAAACCTCCTATCCAAACATTGCCTTGTGGAATTTCTTCCAGAAACAAAAAGCCCAATCCAATACCAATGAGAGGAGTTAACGTACTCAGAATACTGATTACGGTAATGGAGAAATTTTTAAATGACACGACGAATAGCGTATGGCCAATGGCAGTCGTAAATAGTCCTAACGCTAATAGTTTCCACCAATCGAGCACAATCGCATCCAATTGCGTGGTGATGTCTCCCAAAAAGAAAACAGGACAAAGTAAAACAGACAGTCCCACTACTTGCATAAACATCAAAGTGATACCTGAATGGTTTTGCACGTGAAGTTTTAACAAAATATTTCGAAATGAATAGGCTATTGACACAATACCTATAACGACACCTAAGGTGACATCATTAGTCAAATCGAAATCAGGCACCAAAAAGAAAACCCCAATAAAAGCTACGAAAGAAAGACCAATGTCCATAAGCTTGAGCTTAGACTTTACAATGATAGGTTCTAAAATGGCAGTAAAAACCGGATAGGTAAATAAGGAAAGCATGCCTATAGCTACACTTGAATAATGTAAGGCATAAAAGTAGGTGACCCAGTGCAGGCCAAACAGGATAGTACTAAACAAAACTATCATACGAGCCTTGGGTTCTTGAACCCACAGTGGAAGTTTCAAAAACTTCAACACAACCCCTAGTGCCACTCCGGAAATCACGCATCGGACCCAAATAGCAAGTTCAGGTGAAACATTCATTGCCCTTGCGAGCACACCTGAGGTACTCATTACAATGATGGCCAATATGAGCTGGAAGAAGTAGCTTTTGGATTGATTCACAGAAACAGATATTAAATTAAGAAGTGAACTTAGTGCATGTTCCCTTAACTGTGAAATATCTAATTCCTGAATTGATTAAATAAATATTGTTTAATGAATACAAAACCTATTCGGACGCCCAGGAAAGGGCAGTTAGAAGGGACTCCGCTTCTTCTGGACAAAGTTTTTCCTTAGCATGAAATGTCAATACCCGATCCGCTTGAAGCCCATTTTTCTTTTCCTTAGAGACCTTTGGGTCGATGAGAATGGTAATTACTGCCTGAGGTTGAAGATTGAAGTTTACTGTACGACCTTTATACAAAACCTTTTGAACCTGCACTTTTATTGTTTTTCCTGGCACCTTACACGCCAGTTGATCTGATGATATTTCAAGGATGACTCCCGTAAATTTCACCATATCAGGACTCTGGGTCAATCTATGATTTGCGTTTGATTGTGTATGACTAATAAATGAGATCAAAAGAAATACCAAGCAAACTATTTTCTTCGTAAGCATATTTTTAAGAATAGTCGCATGCACAAATAGTGCATGCGACTATTATCACTGATTTACTTTTTTACAATTCTAAATGATTGGCTCACACGAGGACCATTCAATTTAACCATATAGATACCCGCAGGTTGATTAAATGCATCCCAACGAAATTCAGTCTTCGTATCAATATCTCTCACCTGATGTACTAACCTACCTGAAGTATTGTATACACTCATATTTATAATAGGTGCAATTTCATCTGAACCACCCATTTCAATACTAAAAGTAAACTCACCAGTAGAAGGATTGGGGTAAACTAAGGATCTCACTTCCATGTCCAAATCTACCAATGGCCCATTTTCAGTAGTTCTTGCTGAAGCAGGGTCCAAAGTCGAAGGTACGATCGATCCAAAGACCTGAAATACCTGATCCAGTGGTGGTCTTCCGAAAGCCACCGATACATCCGTCCAATCGGTTGATCCAGTTCCGAACAGATCAAATTGATCTAAAAATTGAGGCTCTTGCCCTACTCCTCCATTCTGCGAAGTCCAAAACCATTGCGTTGCAGATGGATTGAATGGCAGGTTGGCATAAACAGAAAGCCAATAAGTTCCACTTTCTAAATGCACTTCTTCTGGTAAGGTTAAATTAAGATTGGCATCTAGAGGATCTGAATCCGGTACTATTTCATCACTCATGTATAAAACATCACCAGGGTTGCCCAAGGTATCCTTATAGATCACAACAGTTGCACTGGTGAAAGTTGGTGAATTATTAGCTCCTCCGAAAGCAAGAATATTGCTGATATCCCAACTGTCTCCAGCTGGAACTACAAAATCATCCGCAGTTTGAGCAATTGCTCCAAAATCCACAAAGTTTTGAGAAGGCAATGAGGAAACTCCAGCACCAAGTTGTTCATAAAGCGTAGGTTTAGATATGAATACCGTAAAACCTTCTGCAACCTGTTCTCCACCTGCTGTAGCAATCAACCCAATGGTAGCCGAACCCAATGTATCAGCGGCAAACGACAAGGTTAGACTATTGCCATTATCGGTAACAGTCACTAAACCGGGATTAGAATTAGTTAAGGTGACATCTATATGTCTACCCCTTGAATGCACAAACAAGTCCTCAATATCAACAGTAACATCGGCACTATTTTCATCCACCTTCAAATCTTCAAGCAAATAGGCAACAGAAAGTTTCGACTTAGGTAATGGGTTAAATATGATTGGGAACTTTGCACTAAACAGCCCATTTCCATGAGCAGCTACAGCTACAAATCCGTCTTTTCTGGTCTTCACTTCATCAGCTACAGCGTGTCCAATTACAAATGGTTCTTTATACCATCTGGTGTTATTTCCATTCAACCGAAGCGTATAATAAAGTCCAGTACTGGTTGCCGCAAATACTTTTTGAAATCTTGAACCAAAACGAGAGTTACTTCCACCGAAAAAAGCTGTACTTCTTACAGAAGGTCCATTACCGGTACCATCTTCATTTTCTTCCAAATTACCACTAATATTTGTCCACGTCTCACCCGCATCGTTCGTCAAGAACAAGCTCTGCACTCCATAATTTGAGAAAGTAATAATAACTCTATCCGAATTTGATGGGTCAACAGAAATGTCGTTGACATATCCAGGAGGTAAATCTTTTCCTGTTGTTACATCAACCGCAGGCTGATTGTCCAAGTTGGCATTATCCATTCTGTAAACACCTCCACTATTAGTACCATAATATAATCTGTTAGCCATCGGGTAAGTAGACACATCCAATGAAGTAATGGTCGTGCCTGCTGGTGTATCTGAGTTAGGCAGATTAACCCAATTTACTGTGGTAGTTGCATTGCTAAATAGAGGAATTCCATCCAAATCATTATTTCTCCAAATTCTATTACCATCAGGCAAATACATGATGTTGTCATTATGCGGATCCAATACAAAAGGAGCAACAAAGTCCAAATTATTTGCGCCCGCTGGTTTTACTCTTGTGAATGATTCAAATTCACCTAGACTATCAAAGTTGAGTCTATATATGTTTCCAAATTGAGAAGACACATATCTGGTATCTCCTCCATCAGCGATCGCATTGTACGAACCATCACCTCCAAAATCCTCAATCCAAGGCTCAGTTTTATCTGTTGAAGAAGTAAACCAAGTCCCATTATCTTGAAATCCTGCCAATAGGTCATCACTATTAGGCTCTGGGTCAAAGGCTACTGCATATGGCTGTGTAGTTATATAACCGTTATTTAATGAAGTCCAATCCACTGGCTCTGCAGCTGAAATAGAAGTAGTGATGTCTTCCGCAAGAAAAACCCCACCGTCAGTCCCAGAAAGTACTTTGTTCGGATTTGATGGATAAAACACCAGCTCATGATGATCTGGATGCTGGTCAGGGTACACGCTTATATTGTTAATTGGGGAATATCCTGCAATCCAACTTTCTTGTCCCGCGGGTGTAGTAAATCCTGTTGTCGACCGATACAGATTAGTCCCTCCCACAAAAACGATATTCGAATCACCAGGATGAACTTTAATAACCATATTATAGCCTCCCTGAAAATTCAAATCACCAACAGGACCTCCGATGCTGATCGGCAAGTTGGCACTTAAGTTTGTCCAGGCTGCCGCTGTAGTGTCTGCCGCATTGTAGCGATATAAACCTTGTGGGCCGAGTTCATCATGATTTAAGAAATATACCTTGTTTTCATTTGATGGATCAATTCCCATGACGGTTCTTCCAAAGAATGTAGGAAAGTTAGATGGTGTAATGCTCGTCCAATTGTCACCATCCATGGAGGTAAAAAGGCCGGCATTTGGAACTCCACTGTAGTCTACGGTAGCATAAATTTTTCCAAACGACGTGATTGCCACTTCAGTTCTAGCATCAAATCCTCCCGTTAAGACTTCCTCAAAAGTACTTCCTCCATCTTTAGACCGGTGAACTCCATTGAAAGTAGCAACGTACAAATCTCCGTTGATTGGATTAATAACAATCGAATTAGTAATATCAAAAGGCCCATAAGATCCGATAGCATCATCATCGGTTGCAGATAAAAGCCTCCAAGACCTTCCTCCATTAACTGATTTGTAAACACCAGTACCAGAATAAAAGGCTCCTCCTTCACTTGCAGAATTACCAGAACGCTCCCCTGTACCATAGTACCAAATGTGATGCTTTCCAGGTCGCGGATCTTGCACTATACATGTAATACTTGGCGCGTGTCTTCTAGAAGTCACTTTGTACCAGCTCGCACCAGCATCCGTTGACCGCCATAATCCTCCAGAAACTCCTCCGGCAAGAATTACATTTTCATTGGTGATGTCTATAGCCAGAGCTCGGGTTCGCCCACCAACATTAAATGGCCCCCTATTGCTCCAGTAAGAATACTGACGAAATCTCCCACCATCCTGACTGGCAGAATTTTTGAGGTCAGTGCCTTCGGCGATATGGTCCGCAAATTTCTGCTCAAGTTCTGAAATTCCTCGAGGAATATCTCCAGTATATGGATTTCGGGTACGATTGTACTCAAAAGTAAATCTATCAGTAGCACGATCACCCACAGCAGTTGGTTTGCTTTCTACTGAGCCAGTTCTGCTATCAAAAAGTTTGGATTGCTTGTAGAGCGCATGACCTCTCGGTTGTTCGTCGGCCTGTGTCTTCAATGATTGTCCTTTTGCCAAATTAAATACGCATAACATGGCCAGGGCGAACATGCCCCTCCTGAGGTTAGGTTTCTGATACATGGTTAAGTTGTTTTAAGCTAAGAAAGGCATCAATCTAATCCTCTCTTAAATTACTTTTAAAAAAATTGAATAATTAGTTTCACCTCGAAAGTACAAAATTACTGGTTAATACAAAAAATGTATCAGTTGATGCAAAAATTCGACTACTTCAACTTAAAGCATACTTGTTCCAAGGCAGGCTCCGCTCTTTCTTCACCAAGGTCATAGGCTGTACGTAGTGATTGACAAGCCTCTTCATCTTTTTTTGCTTTCATGTATGCCAAGCCCATATTATAATAAACCACACCATCTCCAGTTTCAGACCTCAGATAGCGCTGATAGTAGGTAACGGCCTGAGGATAGTTTTTTAGCTCTTGATATGAATTTCCAATAAGCACAAAGTTTCTCACCAATGTATTATCAGTATAGACTGAGGTTTCAAAATCTTTAATCGCGGCTTTGTGTCTATCTAATTTGGCCTTTACCATACCTCTGTTCATTAGGTCATTCGCATTGTCGCGCTTGATCATCAAAGCAGAATCGTAATCCATTAAAGCCTCCTCATATTTTCCTTTCTGATATTTCTCAAAGGCTCGTCTAGAATAAGCCATCGCAAAGTCTCCTACACCGTAAAGAATTTTATTGATCTCATCTTTTTCTTTATCATCTACTAAAAAACTAAGATTATAAAGTGCCAGTCTATGATACTGATCTATCTCCAGTGCACTTCTAAAATCCCTTTCAGCTCCTTCCTTGTCCTCCTTACTTAGCCTAAAAAGCCCTCTCTGAACGTAATAATTCGGCTCATGATTGTTGAGTTCGATGGCCTTGTCAAAATCTAATCTTGTAGGTGTATTGAAACCCATTTGTTCATAGGTTAAAGCCCTAGCCAGATACACATCCGCTTTCATATCTTCCAAAGTAGCAATACCAGAGAAAATCATCTCGCCCTTTTCGTCATAGGAAGCTCCCTTGAAAACAATGGCTTGAGTTTCAAAGGTCTCTACATTGTTAATCAAAAAAGTAAAATCTTGAGCAGCCTGCTTATAGTTTTTCTGTTTGTGGTAGATTAATGCCTTTTTAAAAATTGCGGTGTAGTTCTCTGGGTCCACGCGTAGTGCAGCTTCAAAGTCGGTAAGTGCACCAATATCATTGCCAGCAAGCTCCTTGGCTTGTCCTCTCGAAAAAAAATATTCGGTAGACCCTCCGTACAAGCGAAGCGCACTATCATAATACAGCACTGCTAGCTCAAATTGCCCTCGACTACCTGCCTGATTTCCCTGTTGGTAATATTCCTCTGCTATTCTTTTTCGTTCTGCCGGACTGGCATTAATATCCATTCTCTGGGCAAGCCCCTGAGTTGTGAAAGCAATCATTAACATCCATAGCCATTGGTGTGTTTTTTGCATTCTCATTGTAATAGTGTCAATCTTTCAAATATGCTTCATTGTCAGTTCGAAATAAGCCCATAGCTTCTATTCAAACCGTGAATTGAGGGTTAAAAAACAACCTTCTTCATTCCTTTCGTCAATTTACAAAAATTGTGTTAGAAATTTATTTTTTGGGATTATTATAAGAAGCATATTCAAAAATCCTTGAACCCTATATCTTTGTCGACTTATTGAAAAATTATCAGATTACAATGACTAAGGATTTTGTAGAAGAATTGAAATGGAGGGGTATGATCCACGATATGATGCCCGGAGTACAGGACCAACTAAATAAAGAAATGACTTCTGCATATATAGGATTTGACCCTACTGCAGATTCTCTTCATATTGGAAGCTTGGTTCAAATCATGACCTTAGTCCACTTCCAAAAGGCCGGGCATAAACCGTTCGCCTTGGTCGGAGGAGCCACCGGCATGGTTGGTGATCCATCTGGAAAATCTGCTGAAAGAAATTTACTATCTGAAGATATTCTTAATCACAACCTGGAGTGCGTTAGAAAACAACTTGAGAAATTTTTGGATTTCGATTGCGGCGACAACTCTGCCGAAATGGTCAACAACTATGACTGGTTTAAAAACTTCAACTTCCTGGATTTCATTCGAGATGTAGGCAAACACATATCTGTAAACTACATGATGGCCAAAGATTCTGTAAAAAGCAGACTAGAGTCTGGGATGTCATTTACAGAATTTAGCTACCAGCTTGTACAAGGCTATGATTTTTGGTGGTTGTACAACAATAAGAATTGTAAAGTTCAACTCGGTGGCTCTGACCAGTGGGGTAACATTGTAACAGGTACAGAACTTATCCGAAGAAAAGGACAAGGAGAAGCGTGGGCTATTACTACTCCTTTGATCAAAAAAGCCGATGGAACTAAATTTGGAAAGACCGAAGGTGGAAATGTTTGGTTGGACAAAAAATTGACTTCCCCTTACAAGTTTTACCAGTACTGGTTGAATTCTTCTGATGAAGACGCTACCAACTATATCAAAATCTTCACTTTGAAAACTAAAGAGGAGATTGATGCTCTGATTGCTGAGCATCAAGAGGCTCCGCACATGAGAAAGCTCCAGCAAGAGCTAGGTAAGGACATTACGATCCGGGTACATTCGGAAGATGATTACAATATGGCTATTAAAGCCTCTGGAATCTTGTTTGGAAAATCAACCACAGAGGATTTAGAATCTTTAGATGAGGACACCTTTCTTTCGGTGTTCGAAGGGGTACCACAAACAACCATTTCGAAAAACACTTTCGCCGACTCTCAGAATGTAACAGATCTTCTCTCTGAGGAAAGCAATGGGATCGTGTTCCCATCCAAAGGTGAAGCACGGCGTATGATCAAAGGTGGTGGTGTGAGTATAAACAAAACCAAACTGGCCAATGAAAACCAAGCCGTTGATTTCAAGCTACTGAATGACAAATATCTACTTGCACAGAAAGGCAAGAAGAATTATTTCTTGATCACTGTAGAAGACTAATATGCCAAGAGGACTCGCATTCTTATTAATTGTTGTTTTATCCATAAACGCCTGCACGCAAAACATGGGACAAGAACATAAACACACCAATCATTTAATAGATGAAACGAGTCCATATCTACTCCAGCACGCACACAACCCAGTGGATTGGTTTCCGTGGGGAGAAGAGGCGCTGGACTTAGCAAAACGTGAGGACAAGCTGATGATCATCAGTATTGGCTATGCCGCTTGTCATTGGTGCCATGTGATGGAGCATGAGTCATTCGAGGACTCAACTATAGCTGCCAAGATGAATGCCAACTATATCTCGATTAAAGTGGACCGAGAAGAACGTCCCGACATCGATCAAATCTATATGGACGCAGCACAGCTCATGACGGGAAGAGGCGGTTGGCCACTCAATGTGATCACACTTCCAGATGGTAGGCCTGTTTTTGCAGGCACTTACTTTCCGAAAGAAAACTGGGGTAAAGTGGTTGACTATTTCGCAGAAATGTATCGCACGCAACCAGGCAAGATGCTTGAGCAAGCAGAAAAAATAACTGAAGGCATCAATCAGCTTGAAGTGCCAGAACTCAATGAATCAGGTACTCCATTTGATTCTGCTCTTTACGCGAGCGCTGGAGAAAAAGTAGTATCCTCCATTGACAAAAAGTATGGTGGCAGACAAGGAGCTCCTAAGTTTCCTATGCCCGCCATTTATGAATTCTTGTTAGCCCAAGGCTATTATCAACCTAGTGAAGAAATCAGGGACGCCCTGAAAGTAACTTTAGACGGCATGGCAGATGGAGGTATTTACGACCATCTTGGTGGCGGATTTGCCCGTTACTCCGTAGATGAGACCTGGACCGTACCTCATTTTGAGAAAATGCTATATGACAATGCACAGTTGATTAGTTTGTACAGTCATGCCTATCAAGTATTTGGTGATGAAAAGTATGCACAAGCTGTCAGCGAAACTATCACTTTTTGTAATCGTGAATTGTCCGATAAGTCTGGAGGATTTTACTCCTCGCTAGATGCGGATAGTGAAGGCGAAGAAGGGAAATTCTATGTATGGTCTGAAGCGGAAGTTGACCAAATTCTGGGGAGTGACGCTGAACTTTTCAAAACGTATTACGGAGTAACCAAAAAAGGAAATTTCGAAGGCCACAACATTCTGGAAAGAAAAGTATCGATCAGAGAACTTGCAGATACATTCAACCTTTCCGAATCTGAGGTCAAAGAGAAACTAACCGGGTCCAAGTCTAAAATGGTGGAAGTTAGAGATGGCCGAGTTCGCCCAGGGTTAGATGATAAAACTTTGACCTCATGGAATGGCCTCATGATTATCGGACTAGTAGATGCTTATTTTGCATTGCAAGATGAGGGATACCTGAGCAGAGCAATAAAGACTGGTGAATTCATCAAAGCCAATCAAATACAATCATCTGGTTTGTTGCTTCGGAATTATAAAAATGGCCAATCAACTATCAATGGCTTCCTCGATGACTATTCCTATACCATTTTAGCCTTTATCAAACTATACGAAGCCACATTTGACGAATCATGGTTGGCCGAAGCTAAAAAACTAAAAGAATATGTGATCGAACATTTTGCTGACGAACAAACACAGATGTTCTTCTACACCTCAGATCAAGATGAAAAACTGATTGCAAGAAAAATGGAATTGTCCGACAATGTGATCCCTGCTTCGAATTCAGCTATGGCTGAGGCTCTCTATTTACTAGGTCAGTTTTATTATAATCAGAAAGATCTGGATCGTGCTACGCAGATGATTTCTAATATGGAGAAAGAATTTAAAGAGCAGCCTTACTTCTATAGTAACTGGGCCAGACTGTATGGACTGATGGGGCAACGGCATTTTGAAGTCGCCATCGTAGGAGAGGAAGCAAACAGCAAAAAACTCGAAATGGCTAAACCTTTCATTCCAAATAAAATTCTATTGGGAGGAACATCTGAAGGAACCCTTGAATTATTGAATGGAAAGTTATCTCAAGGTCAAACACTAATTTACGTTTGCGAGAATAAATCTTGCTTGTTACCGATAGAAGACACACAAACTGCTATCAAACAAATGATAAAATGACAGCGTCAATCAGATTTGTTATACCTCAAGTTTCTTCAATTTTCTCCTCAGCCTTTACCGCATAGATCAATTACAAATCAAACATGAAAAAACAAATCTTAATAATCACATTTACCCTGATTGTATCAAACATTTATGCGCAAGAACAGGGTATTTTTCGCTTGAATGGAGGATTAGCCTATGGGACAAAGCTAGGCGTTGACAAAACTACACTTGAGAATAAAGGTGCCTTTGGATTTAATATTGGCGCAGAGTATTTGATATATGATAAAATCGGGGTGGCTATCAGCTATTCACAATTTTCAAAACAAAAATACTCCTCCTCATCATTTCAAGGTATGACAATAGAAACTAAATCGTGGGGAAGCACTATCGATTTTGATTTAAGGTATTATTTCCTTTCTGAAAATATACTAGCATACGGACTAATAGGTTATTCAAACTTAAGAGCAACGGCTGAAACCAGTCTTTTTGGTTCGGGTACTAAACTGACAGCCACCGAAAATGGGATAAACCTTGGTGTAGGCACAATCATTCCAATAAGCGATAAAGCAGGGGTAAATATTCAAGGTAAATGGCAAAAATGGCCAGATGAAGATCAATTTGTATTCAATACAGGAATTACATTTCAGGTAAACTAAAAAATAAAACCCAGCCTGGTCTACCAAGCTGGGTTTACTTTTATTAAGGGGAATATCTTATTCTTCTGTGTATTTGATTTTCAAAATTCGCTCATCGATAAGCAATAATGAAGCCGGATCATCTCCTAGCATATCGAAGAACTCCAGCGCTCTTCTTGCCACAAACTCTTCCTCTACCTGTTCTTTCACAAACCACTGCATGAAGTTCTCTGTCGCAAAATCATTTGACTTTCTGCAAGTTGCCACGATTTGATTAATTGATTCGGTCACATTGATTTCACTCTCCAAAGCCAACTCAAAAACTTCTCTCAAAGAACTGAATTCATTCTGTGGAGCCTCAATGGTCGCCACCATAGGCTGACCTCCCATATCGCTGATGTAGTGAAACAACTTCAGCATATGTGCTCTTTCTTCGTTGCTTTGCTCATAGAAAAAATGTGCGCTATGATCAAATCCATGCTGATCACACCAAGCTGCCATCGCCAAATAAGCAGCTGACGATTGTGCTTCCAACTTCACTTGTTTATTGAGCATGCTCATGACATTGTCCTGAACCGCTACTTTTTGTCTCATTAGATCTTTCATGTCCTAGTATTTTATGTTCATGAAACCGCAAGTGCATATATAGCCTTGCACGTTCATTTCAAGATAAATATATACTATAGGTAACTAAATGGAGCTTAAATAGTTCGGACAAAAAGAAATTTAGAACTAGTCTAAGTTAGGTTTGATGTGCGTTTGGCTTAAACCAAGGCTCTGACGAGACGCTGCTGCACGATGCTATTGAGCTCAAGCATCACCAAAGTCCCTGGGATCAGATCCTTCATTTCAATTATTTCATCCAAGGTCAAAACCATAAGATGCTCTTTGTTGCAAAGGGGAATGATTTCAATGTCATTGAGCGAGGCATCACTCAAAAGCATTTCTTCAATATTCAATTGATCCAACTTGGCTTTGAAGGCAATCAAAGCACAAACTGCCATACGATATTCTTTCCCCTTATACTCAAGGTAAAAACGATTATCCTTATCGTTTTGAAGAACTTTTCCGTTAGTCGTATGGTATATCTCGTGGATCACGGAGCAAAACTAGTTCTTATTTAGACTTATTACAAATAATACTTCAAGCAGTTTGATTAAATTACTTTTCAAACTCAAACTTAATGATATGCCGAATCTGAAATTCCTACTCATTCCACTCATATTCTCATTTACGGCATCCGCTCAACACTCTATTTCTTACATCGCCAATGAAGGGATTTTTATACAATCTGAAAACAAAAGCATTTTGATAGATGCCATTTTTGACAACTATTATGAAACCTATGCCTCTCCCAGCGAACAAACCATTCAGTACCTAAACGCTAAAGAGCACCCTTATCAAATTGTTGACCTACTTTTAGTTACTCATGCACATCTAGATCATTTCAATCCTGAAATGGTCAGCAAATTCCTAAAGTCTCACAGGGAAACGGAACTGGTTTGTCCAAAACAGGCCGTCGACTCTATTGTGAAAACTCAGGAGAACATGGAATTACTAATACCAAGGCTCAATGGAGTTGAACCAAAGGCAGAGTGGAACGCGCTCTTCTTGAAAGGAGTTAGTGTTCATACGGCCTATGTGCGTCATGGTGGTAAACAGAATTATGATGTAGACAACCAAATCTATCTTATCAATGTGGATGGAAAGAAGATACTTCACCTTGGGGACGCAGAAATGGATCCTGCCCACTTCGCACAACTTCATTTATCCAAACCTCCGATAGACGTGGCCCTGATTCCCTATTGGTTCTTGGCTTACCCGCCAGGCATAGACATTGTGAAGAATCAAATTAAACCCAATAAGCTCGTTGCCATCCACTACCCAAAGGTGGGAGACCCCAAAACTCTGGAAAAAATTAGGGATAACTTTCCCAATGCCGTTGTATTTATGAAAGAAGGTGAGATGGTGAATTTTTAACTAGTATCTAGCCAGTAGAATTAGAAATAGAATTGATTTATCTTAATTTTGCCTTCAAACAAACCAATGTCAAAGTAAACTTAGTTCTTACATGCAATTTTTGAGAAGCACATTTTCTGCGTTTTTCTTATTCCTTTCACTCTCTTTATTTGCTCAAAAAGCAACTTATATAGCCAATAGTGGTGTACTGGTACAAGTAGGTCAAAACAAGGTGCTTATAGACGCCTTTTTTGAAGATGGAAGAGGACGATTCTTAGCACCCAACAGTTCACAGCTGGATGCTATGGTAGCGGGCAGACCTCCTTACAACAACCTTTCACTTGCCCTTGCGACTCATGCGCATCCAGATCACTTCAGTCCAAGTCAAATTGGAAAGCTTTTGTTTACCCACAAAAAACTAAACTGCTTGGCTACCCCTCAGGTAGTGGACTCGATTGAAGCAGTTATGGACAATTTTGAAAGCATACATGATCGGACACTTACTTTTCCGCTTTCTCGATCTTGGAAAAGCTACAATCAGGAAGGGTTAACGGTGAAGGCAGCCTATGCCAGGCATGCGGGAAAAAGCAACGCCAAAATTCAGGATTTGATTTTTTTGGTAAACTTCAATGGCAAAAAGGTTCTTCACCTGGGCGATGCCAATATGGATCCAGATCGGTTTGAGGAACTAAAGCTGGAATTTGAAGAAGTGGATGTTGCCTTCGTGCCTTTCTGGTATCTGACCAGCTTTTATGGAGCAGAGGTGGTTCGTCAGCATATTGGTGCGAAAAAAGTAGTGGCCATCCATATTCCTGAAAACTACAGCCAGCAGTCTTTGGATAAAATCAAAAAATTCATGCCAGATGCCATTATGTTTGAAAAAGCGGGGCAATCTGTATCGTTTTAGTCATCAGGCTTAGAAACCAAAAGTACTTCGCCGTCAGTTAATACCTGATATCCGAGATCGTAGCAGTAATAGTACATCTCTCCTGCTTTTGTCTCACGGGTATTGGTATGATAATCGAAATCGAATCCTGCACGAAGTAGCCGATCTCGATGAATTTTTGTGCCTACACCATTCTTAAAATCAACAAGTATTCTTCGATTCTTTCGAAGGGCATTATTTACATTACGTACAAAGTTCGTGGCATCAGCATTCACACGATTGTTATAGGAATTGCGACAAGCATCAGAACAAAACTTCTTATCCGTTCGGCCAAACAGTGGACGCTCACATTCTTCACAAAGGCGTTGGTTGGTATTTTCCTTCATAAGTTTAAAGTACTGAAATACTGATAGATATCCAATATTAAACGACTACAAACGGTTACAAATGCTTAAATACGGCATCTATATACAAAGTGGGACAAGAAAATAAAATATGATTACTGAAAGCTGAAATGCTTTCTTTTTTTGAGTGGTCAATCACTAAGTTTCAGGCGGGCAAAAACGCCTACCAGAAAAGGGATAGAGTTAACTATCAAAACTTAGCTAATGTTCAAAGAGCGTTTTGTAAGCTGCTATATGAATCCAGCAATACGGCCAAAACCGACTTAAAATAAAAAAGAGGGGAATCCCCTCTTTAGATTTTTTGTAGATAACGACGATTCCATAGCTGTGTCGTTATCGGGGTTACACATACGCTTAAACACCTATAATGTCCTTTTTCATAATGGTTTTGGTCTAGTGTATTTTTAATTTATGTTATCTCCATGGTATTTCCAAACTTAAAAGAACCTTTCTTTATGCAGTTAGTTTTGAAATACCTATAATTATCAGTTCTGGTAAAACCGCTAAAAGCATGTTTTGCTTTTATTCTAAGCTCAATATTAACGTTATCATCCCAAATATCATACAAATCTCTTATTGTAATAAATTGAAATGCGTATTCAGCATGAGTATCTTTTTTCGAATAACGATTTAATGACCAAGTTCGTTCCTTAATCAATGGAATCTTATCCATAAATAAGTTTTGCCCTCCGTCTACAGTAACGTACTTAATTAATACTAATTGCGCTTCAATGTCGTATATTCTGCTTTTCCATGTATCATTAATTACTTTACATCTAAAACATTTATGGGTTTCCCCTTCATAAAATATTGTATCTTCAGCAATATCAGTAGATATTCTAACCTTCGGTCTTATTGTAGTTAAAAACCATAAGAACATAAAAGAAGAAGCCAATCCCGTGCCAACTCCTATTATAATACTGCTTAATGTTTGAGTAGTAATTGAAAAAAGGTATAAGTCGATCATTTTGGCAATTATATGAAAATAATAACAAATGAGCAACGGTGAATACTAGCCCTTCTCCTCTTTTTTCTTAGAAGTTGACACTTTTAGTACATCATCAAGCGAACCTTCTATAGCCAATTTCTTTTCGTACTCCTTTGCCCTCTCCTTCTTTTTCTTTTCACCTGCCATATCAATAGCGTTTTTTATATCTGTTTAGGTACTTCGAGTATATCCAAGACCCTATAATCAAGGCCACGATACCAATAACGATTTCGTACCATTCAGGATTAGGTTGTTCCATACCTTAAAGTTACAACTTACTTTCTACTATTAGAACGGTGGTATCATCCAATATCATATAGCCTTGATCGTAACAATATCTATACTCCTTTCCAGCCTTTGAGGTTTGGTAGTTGGTAATCAGTTCAAAATCAAATCCCTTGTCCTCTAACTCTTGTTTCTTAACCTTGGTTGTTCCTGATGGGTTAAGTGTTACCAGAATCCTTCTATTCCTTCTCAAAGCGTTATTTGTGTTTCTAATGAAGTTGGTCGCATCTGACGTAATCCGATTGTTATAACCGTTCCTACACTTGTTAGAGCAGAACTTTTTGTCTGCTCTTCCAAATAAAGTGCTACCACACTCAAGACATCCTCTTTCCTGATCTACAAACATTATCTTGCAATTAGTCTTTTGTGTGATAGATAGCTTTCACTTTGATTCAAGAACTTTTCGAATTTACCTTGTGGGCTTAGATCACGCTCATTGAATCTTGATGAAAATTCATCCAAATACCTTTCCAAGTGCTTATCACTTACTTGGTGGTAAATACCGTACAATCCTCGTTTAAGGACGCTCCAAAAGTTTTCTATCGTATTGGTGTGCACGTCACCAGCAACGTAAACCTTCAAGCTGTGATTCACGGTGTCGTGAGTGTATTGCTTTTTAAGGCTATTGTACCCTTTGTATTCATCAGTGTAAACCTTTGAACCAGTTGGTACGTGTCGCTCGATAAAATTTACCATATTCTCTTTGGTAGCATTCGGTACATGCTTTAAAACTACTTTGCCGTCACGCTCGATAATACCAAGCACTACTTTTTTGTCTTTGAAATCAGAACCATCATTTCTTAATGAAAGATTTTCGTCTGATCTCTTTTTATCAAAGTGCTTGTTCTTTTCCTTGCCTCCAATGTAAGTTTCGTCCACTTCTACCATCTTGTCCTTACCTAACATTTTAGGGGCTTTTTCTTTCAGCATTTCACGGATTCTGTGAAGTACAAACCATGCAGTCTTTTGAGTGATACCTAAGTCAATAGCCAATTGAACTGAACTAATACCCTTCTTGTGAGAAGTAGCCAAATAGATAGCAGCAAACCAGATTCTAAAAGGGATTTTAGAGTTTTCGAAGATCGTTCCAGTCCTAACAGTAAACTTCTTGTGACACTCTTTGTTCTTACACTTATAACCTCTAGTAGTTACATAAGCATTATCAGTATCACAATGAGGACACGTAGGATTTCCAGCCCAACGAATGTTCGCATAGTACTCTTTGCCTGTTTCTTCTTCCTTGAAGTAGTCTAAAAGCTGTGGTAGTGATTTGAAGTTCATGGCTATTTCCGTTTGAATTACATGGTAAAGATAGCATTTGTCCCTTTAAATACCTAATATAATTGATGCAACTTTGCATTTTTTTTGTATATATCTTGGTATATGTTAATTAATGAGGTATTTTTACTGATGTAAAAGTGCATTTAATTTGTATAATGAATAACAGACAAGCAACAATAGAGGAGTTTTTGAATAGTATCGAGAGAGATGGATTGAGCTTGAGGCAAATATTTACCAATAGGCTTAAAGATCTGGACTTGTCTTTTACGGCATCAAAAGATATTATAGGCATTTCACCAAGAGCCTTAAATGGCATTCTTGATGGCACACAAAAATTAATTGACATTACTAACCTCTCAAGGTTGTCAAACTTTCTTCAAATTAGCGAAGATGAAGTTTACAACCTCTATAGAAACGCTGTAAATAGGAATTTCGCTACAACCGCTAACGTTGATGCTCAAAAAGCCATCTTCATTAGAGATCATTTTGATTTAGCAAACCTTAGAGATTCTGGCTTTATTCCAGATATAAACGATTATGCTGATATAGAATCTCGGATTGTTTCTTATCTAAACCTAGATAGCATTTTTGACTATAAGCCTATAAAAAACAATGCCGCATTTAGTTCTGCTAAAACCAAATCGAAAAGTGAACTAAATAAGGATTACTGGATTTTTGCAGCAATCCAGGTTTTTAAGGAAATACAAAACCCTAATGAGTATAATAGAGATGCTTTAATTGAATATTTCCCTAAAGTGAGATGGCACTCCACAAGCATTGAATTAGGGCTGTTAAACGTTATCAGGTCTCTTTATGATTTTGGGGTAACTGTTGTTTTTTTACCTACTTTAAAGTCTCTACATCTAAGAGGAGCTACAATATCCGTAAATAGAAAGCCATGTATTGTCATAACAAACTATAGAAATTTTTACGCAACTCTATGGTTTGCATTGGTACACGAGCTGTTCCATGTAATTTTTGATTGGGAGGAAATAAAATCACAGAGGTATCACCTTTCGGAAGAATCTAGTGATGTACTTACTGTGGTTGAAAAAGAAAATGAAGCGAATGATTTTACTCAAGAGTATCTATTCTCAAAGGAAAAAATAAAAAGAATTAGACCTAATATTTATGATGATCAAGCGGTCGAAAGCTTTGCAAGAATCAATCATGTACACCCAAGCCTAATATATGCTTTCAACGCATTTGAAGCTGGAAATAATAATAGAAGCTTTTGGGCATTAGCTAAAAAGAAAAACCCTGATAATGAACTAAAGAAATTACTCAGCACCCTTGATAATTCATGGCAAAATCCTAAGCCAATAACAGAATATGTAAGAAGTATTAAAAGTAAATTTTACACCTAATCTTATGAAGCATAATAAAAATATAGCACCACTATCAAAAATAAATAATTCAACCAAAGAGACTACAACCAAAGGTCGAGAAGACTTGAAGGGGAGCTTTTTAACTAAAGTTGAACAACTAGTAAAGGATGAATTATCAGACAAAAAATTTGACCGAGAAAGTCTTAAAATAGAGCTTAGAAGCGGCATTGTTCTTAATGCTGATACAATAGACTTTGTTACTAATAAACTTCAAGATTACACCACTAAATTTCCTCAAGATTATTACAGAGAAATTTTTAGACTAAATAGACATAGAGGATTAGAGTGGCAAATTCCTGAAAGCGGATTGATTTCTCAAAAACCGCATATCGTTGGTAAGTGGACAAATGAAATCATTTACAGCAGATTTGGCAAAGAAGTATTGCCAGTCCTTGAGTTATATAATCCTTACATTAGCATTGGAATTAGAAAATACAAGCATCATCAGTTTCTTGATGAAGACGGATTAATTAAACTAGAACAGTTTATAAACGAATCAATTGATGTAATGAAAAAATCTAACGATTGGTATGACTTTAGAATAAAATTGTACGCTGAACACAACGTACCATATCAATTAGAATTGATTTTATAGTACTATAGTGGAAAGGGTTGAATCTAGTCTCATTAGCTAGTGGAGATCGGGTTTGATAGACTCAACTTTCGTGTTTCAAATCCTCTTGGAGGTCTTAAAGGTCGTTGCAGCGGCCTTTTTGTTTTTACAAATATAGATACTTTTTGCGGTTCAGGTGGTTTATTACCTGTCCCACTTTGTATATAGATGCCTTAAATACCGACTCCGGTTTGTGACTCATTTCATATTTGCCATGTCAAACGACAAATTCATCTGCCATCAGGTGAAACATCATTAAAACTTAATTTTTAAAATTATGACAACTCTAAAAAACAACGTGCAATTAATTGGCAGATTAGGCAACGATCCAGAATTGAGAACTTTCGATAGCGGTAAAAAAATGACCGCCTTCTCTCTGGCTACCAATGAGACTTACTACAACAACAAAGGGGAAAAAGTGGAAGACACCCAATGGCACAACATTGTAGCCTGGGGAAAAAAGGCTGAAACTATCGATTCTTACCTAAAGAAAGGAAGTGAAATTGCCATCCAAGGCAAACTGGTAAATAGAAAATATGAAAAAGAAGGTGTGATCAAGTATATCACAGAGATTAGCTTAAATGAAATGTTAATGCTCGACAAGAAAGAAAGCTAATATCCATCGAGTCCCAATGAGGTCAGTTCAATAACTTGAGCTGGCCTTTTTTTATGCTGCTGGTAGATCAAAGTAGAAAGTACTTCCTACACCTACCTCACTCTCACACCAAACCTTGCCACCCATAGCCTCGACATATTTCTTTACAATTGGCAATCCTAGTCCCGTAGACTTTTCGTTTTCTGTAGGCAGCGTAGAGATTTTGGCATAACGTTCAAACAACTTCTTCATCTCGCCTTTTGGAATTCCCTGCCCCTGGTCTTGTACCTCAAATCTCAGTTTGTCCTTGTTTGTCCCAACTTTCACATAAATCTCAGACTTCTGTTTAGAAAACTTGATGGCATTGGCACATAAATTTTCAAGCACTTGTAGCAGATAATTTTGATCAGCCATGCATTTCAGATTCTTTACAGAATGGGCATAAAAAGAAATATGTTTTTGTTCTGCCTCTGGAGTAATATGATGAACCAGTTTGGTAAGGATATCAGACACATTAATCTTCTCAATTTTTAAATTGATCTTTCCTACATTGATGGCCTCTACATCCAATATCTGATTAATTCTGGTTCTCAATACATCTGTTGACTCATTGGCCAGCTCAATCATTTTTTCTTGCTCTGCTCCATTTGCATCCTTGATCAAGGCTAAGAGCCCTTTAATGTTGTTCAATGGGCTCCGTAGATCGTGAGCCACCATTGCAATAAGGTCATCCTTTTCTTTATTCAATCCGGTCAATTGCACTTTTTGATCCGTTAGTATCGTTGAAAGATCCTTTTGTCTGCGGTAGAGGTAGAAAAACAATGCGATCACCAGTAGGGAAAGAAAAATACCCACAGTCAAAAATTGGCTGATTTTATGCTCCTTCTCGGCCAATGATTTTTGGTAAGAGTTAATAGTCTCCAAACCCTTTATATCCTCCTCTTTTTGTTCTAGGTCATATTCAGTCCGAAGTCGATTGATTTGTTCTTGAGACTCTTTTCCTAACAAACTATCCTTTACTTGTTTGTACTTCTTGTAGTAATCCAGTGCTAATTCAAAATCTCCAAGTTCTTCGTAATTCAGAGCAATTAAAGAGGTAAGCTCTTCCTGCTTCTCTAAAAATCCATGCTCAATAGCCAGGTTATATGCTCTCAGGGCAGACTTATTAGAAATATCAGCTCTACCCATACTTTTCAAGGCCTTGGCCAAAACAATTTGATTACTCACCACGACTGTCCAATATTGCAAATCGATGGCTATGGCTTGAGAAGCATCTATATGATACAACACAGAATCTGTCTTGTTCATCACTAGGTATATTTCGGACAAATTGTGATGTGCAATCGCAGCACCTCTATTCATTTTCTCTTTTTTGAACGTTCTGAGACTATAATACACTTCTGAAAGTGCCTCTTCGAATCTGCTCAGGTCTTTATACAACATTCCGCGATTGAGTTTACTTATGGATATACCTACCGTATCATTCAGCTGATTTCCCAATTCTATGCTCTTGTTGTAATATTCTAGTGCTCCCTCTATATCACCTAGTTTTTTATAAATAATAGCTACGTTGTTTAGTATTCCCGCAAAAACAGCACTGTCTTTAGTCGCCTCGTAAATTTTTGAAGCCTTAAGATACATGCGCAAGGCTTTGCCTTGGTTGCCATTGTTGTCATGAAGAGCACCTTGGAGTGATAACATGTCACCATAAGAACCTGAATCCGAAACCGACAAATACAAATTGGCAGCAGTATCCAAATGACTCAGCGCCATAAAATATTCATCTTGATTTCCAACATGATTTCCAAATTGATGATGAAGTTTGGCATTAATAATTGGAGTTAGCTCTGTATTCTTAGCTCTGCTCAAAGCCTGATTGAAATAAAAATCACTGCTATCTCCTTGTTGGCCCTGCTCGAAAACAATCCCCTTCTCAATAAGGGATTCTACAAGTACATCTGCGTTATCTTCTTTATTTGCATGCTTGATGGCCAAATCAAGTAATAGCAGAATAGAATCTGAATCGGAAGTCCTAAAGGATGCAGACAGGAATTGCTCAGACTTGGACTGATCCTGTGCCGTTGCTTCAATGGTGCCACCAAAGAAAATCAACCAAAAACCAATAAAAAACCTGAACAAAATCCTCATAGTACTCAACTTACCTCTCGGTAAAAACCGACAATTTAATTCAATCTTCAGTGATAATAGTTTATGACTAAAAATTTATTTCATCTAAAAATCGACTTAATTCTGCCGTTAGATTTTTTCTCGAAAATTGTGAAGTGTTCATAGTTGAAATATTCTTCTCTCCTTTTGCAAAACGTTGATACTGGTTTTTGACCATTTCCTTCATCCGGCCTCTCTCATTTGGCTCATATACTTCTCCAGTACCTGTGAACTTCAACAAATCATCCACCTCACTTGGTCTTCTTCCTATGGCCAATACCGGCTTTTTCACCACCAAATATTCAAACAACTTACCCGGAATAATTAACTGATCTTTGTC
Source organism: Reichenbachiella sp. (assembly GCF_965233835.1). GTDB lineage: Bacteria > Bacteroidota > Bacteroidia > Cytophagales > Cyclobacteriaceae > Reichenbachiella. The sequence goes on along the minus strand of NZ_OZ247585.1, from coordinate 1,765,928 downwards.
CAGTGGATTGAGTAACAACAGCAAGATGGATGAGCCTTGATAATAATCAAAAATTTGTTGATGAGGGATATAATCCATGTAAACGAATGATTCACCCAAAGCCTCAGAATTACCTATTCTATCCAAAATAGAATCACTAACCATGCCTGCCAAGACCAGCTCGAGCTCCTCTTGGAAGGAAGGGATTTCAGTGCATAGCTCCTCTAAAACATCCCAAAGCATTGAGGGATTCCTTAACTCATTAAGTAATCCCAAATGAGTAATTCTAAACTTAGTATTCGAACTCTTTTGAGTCAGAGTCGAATAATCATCAGGGTCAAAGCCATTGGTAATCACCTTAATTTTAACTCTGCCATCCTTAGAAAGTAAAGATCTCTTAATTCCCTCACTCGCCGTTAAAATTCGATCAGCGTTCCTCAAAACATTTTTTTCTAAACGTCTATGTTCTCTCAACGAAAAACCTTTAACACCAAGTTTATCAAGAATATCCCAATCTGACCATGGATCACGAAAATCAGCCACCCACTTAACATCACATTTCTTTTTTAGTTGGAGACCAATTAGATGCATACTATGGGGAGGCCCAGTCGTTACAATCACATCAACACCCTGTTGTTCTATATATGGAACTAAAAAATTTACCGATGGTTTAACCCAAAACCGTCGAGGATCAGGGATAAACAAATTCGCCCTTATCCAAACACTCAATCGATCAATTAAGGACATTTTGGTCTTTTCGATCACAATACCCTGTTTGAGCTTTTCTCTTTTTCTGAATAGCTTCTTGTAAATCCCAAATGGTTCCCAAATAGGGAACTGAAGCACTTCTAGGTCTGAACTCACATCCTTCGAAAGAGAGGGATCCTTTAGGTCAAATTCTGGATTCTCTGGAGTGAAAACAATGGGTTCCCATCCAAAGTGTGGGAGATACTTCACAAACTTGAGCCATCGCTGAACACCTCCACCTCCACTCGGCGGCCAATAATAGGTGATTACCAATACTTTTTTTTGGGGCATATCTCACTGAACTATGAATCGCTAAATAAACCAAAATTGATTGGTATCTGTTCAAAATGCGAAATTTTAAATGATTTGACGCATTGAGTAAACGAAATCACAGATTTGAAGCAAATTATTGATGAAATTTTAGTTTTTTATGACTTACTTTGAATGCCCAAAACATCACAACACCCAAAAACGGTATAAAGGTTAAGTATAAAATATTAGTAAATACCTTATGAAAAAAATTGCATTATTTACCTCAGGGGGCGATGCACCGGGCATGAATGCCTGCATTAGATCTGTAGTGAGAAGTGCCATTTATTTGGATCTTGAAGTATACGGGATCAAATATGGCTACGATGGGATGATCCGCGGCGAAATACAGAAGATGGAGTCGTACTCCGTAAGTAACATTGTACAAACAGGAGGCACCATTCTAAAATCTGCACGAAGCGAAGACTTCAGAACCAAAGAAGGAAGAGAAAAAGCCTATAAAAATCTAAAAAAACATGGAATCGAAGGGCTGATTGCCATTGGTGGTGACGGCACGTTTACTGGCGCTAACTTGTTTTATGATGAATTCGGCATTCCGGTCGTTGGTGCTCCTGGCACGATTGACAATGACTTGTATGGCTCAGATTACACGATTGGTTTTGATACGGCCGTAAATACAGCCCTAGACGCTATAGACAAAATTAGAGATACAGCTGCTTCTCACGATAGAGTATTCTTTATCGAAGTCATGGGAAGACACAGTGGTTACATAGCTATCCAATCTGGTATTGGTGGTGGTGCAGAAATGGTCATGGTACCTGAAACTTCTACAACGATCGATGACGTCATCAAAAAACTACGAGAAGGTAGAGACAATAAGAAGACTTCTTCCATTGTCGTTGTAGCAGAAGGCGATGAACAAGGAAGTGCCTTGCAGATCGCTGAAAGAGTAAAGGTAGAAACACCAAAAATGGATATTCGAGTAACCAGTCTGGGACATATTCAAAGAGGTGGTGGACCTACTGCTTTTGATAGAATTCTAGCTTCAAGACTAGGGCTTGCTGCTGTAGAAGGTCTAATGAATGGTCAGAAAAATGTAATGGTGGGTGTAATTGACAACAAGATCACGTATACCAATCTGAAATTGGCTATTTCAAAATCAAAACCACTCAATGAAGAGTTGATTAGATTGACCAAAATATTGAGCATCTAATACGTTACTGATAAACACACAGTAAGAAATTTCAAAGGGGCTTCTGGGCAGAAGCCTCTTTTTTTATCCCCCTATGACATAGGAAGCAGATATCTGGATCATAGAATTCTTTAGAGAAGTTACACTTCCCGAAGTTGTGCCTGGTTCTTCTATCATTTCCGAAAAACCTTTGGACCATCTAAGAGAACCGTTGACCTTGTATTCAGGAATGGTTACTCCAATACCAATTACTGCAGATACGTCCAACCCTTTGATCTGATCCTTGACATCAACTGGTGAACCTCCCGAAAATGACACTTCTGCCTGAACTGGAATGCCAAACTGTGGACCTGCAAGTACATGAAAGTATTCTAGAAAGTTGTACCTGCCCAATAAAGGGATTTGAATTAAGCTCAACTTGAACTCATTCTCTTGAGTAGCATTCACTTTAAACTTCCCGCCTTGCTGAGAAAAATAAACCTCTGGCTGAATAGCAAACAATTCAAAGTCAATTGTAGAATAAAGGCCAATGTGAAACCCAAAGTTTCCTTCACCCACATCTGACAACTCGTTTCCTCCAGTGTTAAGTGCATTGATTTTTGGGCTGTTGAAATTGATACCTCCCATAATTCCATACTCAGAAGTGACATTCACCTGAGAGCGAGATCTGGATCGGTTTCGAGGTTGTGCATGAACCAGTTCATTTACGCACAATAGGGCAAGTATCAACAGTAATTTTTTCATGGTCTTGTTTTTTTAATCGCAACTCTAATGACCACTAAGATTCGTAAAACCCCAATGAAATGCAAAAACAATTTCCAACGACCGTACTCTCCAAAACGAATCCATTAAGTTTAGATTATCAATTAGTTCCATTTTGTTATCCCCAGTTTATTTTTTTGACGAACCCTATTGGCTAATTAATAATTCCTTTATCAAGCTTTTTAAAGTTGAGCACCTTCCATTCCTAGATTTGTCACTTCTAATAATTAAGCTATGAATCTGTATTTAAAATTTGTGCTCTTGGGCCTTTCCCTAGTGGTATTCACTGCTGCTACTATTTTTCTTTTTGTAAACAATTCTGTTGAGAAAAATCTCAGTGAAAGCATTCTAACCGAACATTCTCAAAAAGCCGAAATCAGCATCAACAATATTGACCGATTCATCTACGAACGGCTCAACGACGTGAAAAATTTTGCCAAACTTCCAGCCTTCAGGGAAGAAAAACCAGATTTGGATGAAGTAAATAGAACACTCAGCGAAATCTCACATGCCAACGAACTTTATTATAGCTTTTCCTACTTTGATATGAATCGGTTTAGACTCGCCGATAGCAAAGGCCTCTCTGTTGGCAAACAACATGGGCTACGTCTCTACTGGACACATATCAATGACAATACAGAAGCCATCATGGATATTTCTAAATCAGAGTCTGTTGGGCGTGTTGTCCTTCACTTTGCTTCCGTGGTGAGAAATAATGCTAATCAGCCCATCGGCGTATTCGTTGGGCGGGTGCTCATTGAAAACCTTTACGCCGTAATCAGCAATCAATCGCAAGGTGCTGAGAGTAACAAACAGGTAAAAATGGACTTGCTGGATGAAAACCTAAACATCCTCTATTCCAACCACGAACCGGAAAAAGTTTTAATTGCGAAGTATCCAGACATCATACCTGACGACATTTTAGAGCAGAAGAAAAAAGAAGGGCGTTTTTCTACCGAGGACAATCTATACTTCTTTCATAGACAGGAGGGCTATCTCAGTTTCCCTGGAAAGGATTGGATATTCATCATCAACACTTCTAAAGAGCACGCCTTTGCTTCGTTGTCGGACATGCGCACCACCATTTTTATAGTAGGTATTGTAATCCTACTGCTTTCTTCTGGCTTGACCATTTATCTGGCCAGAATCATTTCTAAACCGCTAAAAAAATTGAGATCTGCTGCTGTAGAAATTTCAAAAGGAAACTATGACGTGCAAATCTCAGGCGACAACAAAGATGAAATAGGCTATCTCATCAGACAATTCAACGTAACCTCCCAAAAACTAAAAACCAAAGAGAATAACGAGAAAAAAATCACCAAGCAGCTGATGGAAAAAAATCAGGAAATCCAGAAGCATCAAAGCAAAATCATCACCCAAGCCAAAGCAATTAACCGGGCATACAAAGAAATTAAAACACAGCATACGATGGTACATTCCAGCTTGAGCTATGCGGAAAAAATTCAAAATGCCATCTTACCTGATGAAAAACTGCTTTCTGATTTCTTCCAGGATTATTTTGTCTACTACAAACCAAAAGACATCGTAAGTGGTGATTTTTATTGGTTCAAACATGTAAAAAACAACACAGGCAATCACCTAATCATTGCCTGCGCAGATTGTTCAGGGCATGGCGTACCTGGAGCATTTTTATCGATGCTGGGTATCAATGCGCTCAACAATGCCATTCAATACACGTCAGACTACAACCCTTCTGCACTATTAGCCAAAGTCAACAATGACATCATCAGCACATTGAGTCAAGATTTCTCTGATAATGAAACCATTCAGGAAGGCATGGAAATGGCCATCTGCACCATAGACCTAACCTACAATATCATGAAGTATGCAGGTGCTGGTATTCCACTACTACTTTACAAGGATAATGAATGGTCTTTGACTAAAGGAAACAAACTGCTACTTGGGAGGAATTTCAATAATGACAGCCTGGCCGAGCAGGAAATTACTCAGCATTCATTTAACCTTTCAACCAACGACACCTTTTACCTTTATTCTGATGGGTTCAAAGACCAGATTGGAGGAAAAGAGCACAAGAAGTATTTACCCAAAAGATTCAGAATGTATCTGGGTATGATCGTACAAAAAGCGATGATGATTCAAAAGAACCTACTGGAAAAAGAACTACAAGACTGGAAACAAGATACACCTCAGACAGACGACATGCTGGTGATGGGATTTAGAATAAAGTAGCCCATGGAGAAGTTTCTTTCTACCCCTTCGCACACGACGCCTTATATATATTTCAACCCTGAAGGTGAAATCCTCGAAATGAAAGGCAATTCAACATTAGTGAATGCAAGAGAAGTTTTTGGAGAACTATATAAGGCATTGGGTAATTTCAAAAAGAGCATTTACCCTAAACTTCATGTTAATATTCAACTTGAGTATTTCAATACCTCCACATACAAGTGTTTGCTTGAAACCATGATCTACCTCAAAGAGATGAAGTCTACTGGCAAAAACATCATTGTAAATTGGTATTACAACATTGAAGATGAGGATGCGCTGGAACAAGGTGAAGACCTCGCTCTATTATCAGGATTGAAACTCAATTTAGTTGGGACATAAAAAAAGCCACTTCAAGGAGTGGCTTTAATAATCTATTTTTTTAATCTATTAGTTATTGCCGATCAAAGCAAAAGTAATAGACGCCTGGATCATTGAGTTTTTCCAGTCCACGCCAGAAGCATCTGACTGATTAGCCAATGACTTCACCCATCTCAACTGCGCACCTAACCCCATCGGCAAATCCAATCCAGCACCTAATGCGATAGATGTGTCCAGAGATTTTAAATCTTCGATATCGTCTCCTACCGGATCTTCGGCTTTCAGATTAATTCCAAACTGTGGCCCCGCATTGAAGTATAAGATTTTTGCAAACCCTAATCTCAAAAGCACAGGAACTTGCAAATAAGAAAGGTCAAGATCTCCAGCATCTGTACTCAAATTTTGAACAGAGAAATAAGCTTCTGGCTGAATACCAATTGGACCAGCTTTCACAACAGCATAAGCACCAAAATGATAACCTGTCTTATTATCTACGTCAATATTGCTTGATACATCGGCAGAGTTGAAGTTTAACCCACCTTTTAAGCCAACAGTCAATTGAGCTTGTGATGCAGTAGCCATAAATAATGCACCAATCACGAGTAGTAATGTAATTTTTTTCATAAGTCTTTTATTAGATGTTTTTGATAAGACCGCTAATATAAGGCCTTCCCCTAAAAGAAACTCGAAATCCTTTGGCTGGCTTAGTAGAAAATTAAAGATTTGCAGAACACCTGTATGACGAATCATATTTCACAAAAGCTTGAGGAAAGGCAACTGGCGGGCAGCACTAGAAAGCTCTTAGCCACTGAAGGTTTGGTGGATTTTGTATCCAACGACTACCTGGGGCTAAGTAGGTCAAAAGCTCTTTTTGAAAGAATAAAAAACTATGATTACAGCCAAGAGATCAACCTCAACGGTTCGACAGGCTCAAGGCTTCTAGCAGGCAATTCTGCTACTGCTCAAACTTTAGAAAGTAAATTGGCTGACATATTTAAAAGTGAAGCCTCGTTGCTTTTCAACTCAGGCTATGTGGCCAATCTTGCCTTGATTTCCTGTCTACCACAACGAGGAGACACCATTCTCTACGATAATCTCTCTCATGTCTGTCTAAAAGAAGGAGCCTTCCTCAGCAAAGCCAATAGATTTCCTTTCCGACACAACGACTGTGAAGATCTCGAAACAAAGCTCCAACAAGCTAGTGGTAACATTTATGTCATCATTGAATCTGTCTACTCTATGGACGGCGACCTGGCTCCTTTTGGTGATATCATTTCCTTATCGGAAAAATATGGTGCAAAAATCATCGTAGACGAAGCCCACAGTACGGGACTCTATGGCGATGGCGGTTCAGGTAAATTGTGCGCCTTGGGACTAGAAGAACACATCTTTGCCAGAGTGCACACCTTTGGCAAGGCGATGGGTGTGCATGGGGCGGTGATCTGTGGATCACAGGAGCTGATTGATTATTTGATCAACTTCGCCAGACCCTTTATTTACACTACTGCGCTTCCCTTGCATAGCTTGTTTTCCATAGATGCAGCCTTTGAACACCTTGCGGAAAATATGGAATTGCAAAAAAGTAGTAAAGAGAAAATTTTCTATTTCAATTCACTATTCAACCAGAAAATTGGCAAGAATGAAAATATGCTTAGAATGGAGAGCAACACACCGATTCAGCCGATCGTAGTTCCAGGAAATGCACGGATAAAGACTATAGCCGAATCGTTGCAAAAGAATGGATTTGACGTGAGGCCTATTCTATCCCCTACAGTGAAGGAGGGATTGGAAAGATTGCGTATTTCTATACATACGCACAACACAGAAGAAGAAATTGCAGAATTAATTAATGAATTAGCCAAACACGCATGAAAAGATATTTTGTAACCGGCATTGATACTGACGCTGGAAAAACGATAGCAAGTGCCATCCTAGTCGAAAAACTGAAAGCAGACTATTGGAAACCTATTCAAGCTGGTGAACCTACCGATTCTGACTCCATTCGTAGTCTGGTCAGTCCTGACAGAATCATCCACCCTGAAGGCATCGTGCTGAAAGCACCCATGTCGCCACATGCCGCAGCAAAGTTGGAAGACATTGACCTTAGAGCTAATCAGCTATCAGTTCCTGAAACAGAAAACAATCTGATCATTGAGGGGGCGGGCGGATTGTTAGTTCCGATCAATGACGAAGAGTTTGTTATCAACTTAGCCAAACAATTTGATGTAGAGGCAATTTTGGTTTCGCGAAATTACCTGGGTAGTATCAATCACACGATGCTATCTATTGCCTACCTAAAACAAAATGGATTTAAGGTTGCAGGCATCATTTTCAATGATACGCCCAACCCAGAAACCGAGCGTTTTATTCTGCAATATTCACAACTGCCATGCCTGGGCAGAATCGGCCAACTGACTGAGGTCACTCCGGCAACTATTCAATCACAACTAAAAAACATCGACCTATGACCAATGCTGAAATAAAAAAAGCTGACAAAGACTTAATCTGGCATCCATTTGCTCCACTGATTAGTCCATTTGAATACATCCCTATCAAGTCTGCCAAAAGAGCCAGACTCTTCACTCATGGTGGAAAAACCATTATTGATACGGTATCATCCTGGTGGGTCAATATTCACGGTCACTCCAATGAATACATCGCTGATGCCATCCACAAACAGGCGTTGGAACTTGAGCATGTCATATTCGCAGGATTCACTCACGAACCCGCAGTGAAACTGGCTAAAAACCTGATGACCATTTTACCAGAAAACTTCTCAAAAATATTCTTTTCGGATAACGGCAGTACGTCTATCGAGGTCGGGCTCAAAATGGCTTTTCAATATTGGTGCAACAAGGGAGAAGAAAACAGAACCAAAGTCATTGCGCTAGACGGAGCGTATCATGGTGATACGTTTGGAGCAATGTCTGTAAGCGCAAGAGGCGGATTTACCAAACCTTTCTTCCCTTTCCTATTTGACATTGAGTCGCTCGATTTTCCTACGGAAGAAAATTTTGAAAAAGTGCTGGCTCACTTTGATGAACTGACCAGCGATCCAAATTGCGCCACCTTTATCTTCGAACCCTTAGTGCAAGGAGCTGGCGGCATGCGTATGTACTCACCAGACATGCTGCAGCAATTGGTGGCACTGGCACAATCCAAAGGCATCATCTGTATTGCAGACGAAGTGATGACTGGCTGGGGACGTACAGGCACCTACTTTGCCACGGACCAAATTGAGGCCAATCCCGACATTATGTGTATTTCTAAAGGGATAACCGGCGGTTCGCTCCCACTCGGTATTACGGCTTGTAGCAAAAAAATAGAAGAAGCCTTCCAAAGCGAGGATTTAGAAAAAGCTTTGCTTCATGGTCATTCCTATACAGGAAATCCTATGATATGCGCGGCTGCCAATGCCAGCTTCGAGCTGTTTGAAGCACAAGAATGTAAAGACAACATCCAACGCATTCACAACAAGCATAAGGCTTTTATCGAGCAGCTCAAGACCTTCGACAACATCGAAAATATAAGACTTACTGGCACCATAGTAGCCTTTGATTTAAAGGGTTTTGGAGAAACGGGATACGATAGCGATGCTCGCAAGAAAATCTATCCTTATTTCCTTGAAAAAGGTGTATTGATTCGACCACTAGGCAATGTGATCTATCTGCTTCCTCCGTATGTAATTACAGATGAGGAATTGGAGTTAGTTTATGAGACCTTACTGGAGTTTTTAAGGGAAGGGTAAGCTAGAGTTACCGCTCATTAAACCCTTTCCCTTCAAATATTTTGGGAAGGCACTTTTGAATTCGGGACTCACGGGTCTTCGATTGTTTGGCCTGAGCGAAATGCAGCAAATATCCTCTTTGCCTTCCGGGTGTCAAAGCCTCGAAGGCAGCTTTGATTTTCGGTTGATCTTTCATGACCTTCTGAAACTCTGCCGGAATATCAAATTCAGAAACTTTCTTGAATTCAACAGCCAGGCCTACACGTTCTACTTCGATTGCCTCAAATATATAAGCTCTCAGTGTAGACTCAGCATCTAGCACCTCCTGAGCTGTAGTAAACTTGAACAACCGTGCCGCCTGGGAGTTTTCACCAGCCTTTTGGAGCAAACCCTCTGCATCCTGCAACAATGCGCCTTTAAAAAAACTCAGTGAAGCGTTGGCCTTAAAGGCACTAATCATGACCACATTTTTGTTTTGGAAGGTATAGCACGGCATGCCCCACTTGGCTTCTTCATTCAGGCCACAACTTAATACAATTCTTCTTAGCTCAGACAGACCCTCGGTCCAAAGGTGAACTTTGCAATTGGGCGTAGCGTAATCGTCGCACCTGCCACAGCCATTTACAAAATAATTGTCTACATCAGTATTCATTGACATTCTTTTATTCCAGCACCCTTACAGATAATATACGTACATCATCCATAGGCCTATCCATTGCCCCCGTTTGCACGGCAGCTATAGAGTCAACGATTTCCAGCCCTTTCACCACCTCACCAAATACGGTATAGTTTTGATCGAGATGAGGTGTACCTCCTATGGATTGATATACTTGTCGGTGGACTTCTGGTATGGTGTATGACTCGAAGGACACATAATCTTTAGCTAAAGCTTTGATGCTATCATTGATCTGAGCATACAGCTCCCAATCCTCTACTTTCTCTGCCTGAAGCAGTTCAGTTACAATGGCATTATTGGAGCTATCATTTTTATAGGCATTTTCCCTGAGCCAACCATTGATACGTCCTTCGGCTACTTCGAGCAAGCTATCATTGAACACTTTGCCCTGAACGATATAAAACTGTGTGCTGCTGGATGCTCTGGCCAAATTCCCATCTCGCGCCGCTCCTAGTGCTCCTTTCTTGTGAAAGAGTGAAGGCATAAACTCTGCATCTATGGTGTAGTCCAGTCCGCCATTGCCTAGCGTGTCGCCAGGCTGTGCATTTTTGCTATCCGGATCTCCTCCCTGAATCATAAAATTCTCTATCACTCGATGAAAAAGCACACTGTCCAATACACCATCATTCGCCAGCTTGATGAAATTATCTCGGTGCTTAGGAGTTTCATTGTATAGCTCTATTATAATCTCACCAGAGTCAGTTATCATCTGGATGCTTGTTCTTTTTTCTTCTGCCTGTTCTTCCGTTTTTTTAGCTGTTTGCGTGCAGTTAATACAAAAGGTAACAACTAGAGTGAAAGCAATGGCTTTGTTCAGGTTTTTCATGTTTTGGATTTATGAAATGAATGGCGCTAATCTAGTGAAACTAGCTGAACTTTAAATTCAAATAGTAGCCCGATACTGTAGAAACAGGTTCACAATATTTTGTCACCTAGGTACAACTGAGTTCCAGAAAAACTTAGTTGATTTATCAAAACAATGAATTCTGATTCCCTCTTTGGCCTCCGACCATTAAAAAAAGTAAACGAGTAGAGAAATCAATCGGTTGGATCGCATCCCAATGCTCCGCCAACTTGCCATCCTTTAGTCTGAAGGTATCAGTAATCACAAATCCTTTGTCTTCGTTTCCACGATGTTTGGCTTTCATGGTAGCGTGACTGTGCAAAATCACATGGTCTTGGTCTGCCATGATCTTCTTCACGTCGAATGAATACTCAGGAAAACGCTTCACCATGTCTCTGACATAACTCACCAACCCTTCCATTTCGCTGGGGATAGCCAAGTTGTGTTGAAGATAAGAACCTCCGGCATAATTTTTTAAAGTATAATCAAAGTCGTGTTCGTTCATCAGGTGTTGAAAGAAGTCAACCACTACGCTCACGTTGGCTCGCTCCTGATCTGACCAATGGGCCTGTGCTAATTTTTCTAAATTGATTTTTGGGATATCTGCTGATGTTGCCATTTTCTATGGATTTAAAAGTGTCCGTTTGTATTGATTGTAGTTTGCTATGATAGATGTAAAGCCTGTTTCCTTGTCCTGCTCCAACTTGTCCAAGCCAGTATGTAGATTAAGGTTGGGATTAAAATCCTGAATATTGTACTTGCTCCACAATGTGAATTCTATCAATACCGGAGTGAGGGCAAGTCCCTTTTCTGTTAAGACATAAATGTTGGTTTTCTTATTGGTGGGTAGCTTGTGCTTTTCTATCAGCCCAAATTCCTCCAACAATTTCAACCTTGACGCTAGGATGTTTGTAGCAATGGCTTCTGGGCTTTCAACAAAATCTTTAAAAGTACTGCGGCCTTCAAAGAGCATTTGCTTGATCACAACCAACGACCATTTATCACCAATGATATCGAGCGCCGAGGTAATGGGACATTTACAACGAAAGTGATTTTCCATTTCTAATTAATTACTTGCAAAACAAAAGTAATGTATTTATTTTTGCTTGCAAAATAAAAGTAATACAAAAAAAATGAAAAAGGTTCTATTAACAGGAATATCAGGTTACATTGGCATGCATTGCGCCGTGGAATTAGTAAAACAAGGCTACGCTGTGCGTGGATCAGTACGTAGCGTCAAAAAAACAGATGCTATCTTAAATGCACTCAACAAGCATGTAGATGTGAATGGTAAAGTAGAATTCTGCGAATTGGATTTACTAAAAGATGATGGCTGGAAAGAGGCTGTAGCTGGATGCGATTTTGTGATGCATGTGGCCTCTCCTTTTTTCTCCAGTATCCCAAAAGATGAAAACGAATTGATCAAACCAGCCGTAGATGGAACCTTGCGTGCCTTAAGAACAGCACATGAAGCTGGCATTAAACGTGTGGTTTTGACCTCATCGATGGTGGCTATGCTAGGTGATGTGACGGGCGACACAAACATTAACCATGAAAGTTGGACTCAGATAGACGCCAAGAATGCCACGGCTTATTTAAAAAGTAAAACACTGGCTGAAAAAAGTGCCTGGGATTATGTAAAGGATAAAGAAATAGAACTAGTAACTGTACATCCTGGTCCAGTGTACGGGCCTACTATAACCAACAATTTGTCAGGCGAGTCTATGTCACTTTTTAAACGAGTGATCACGGGTGAACTAAAGCAAATGATTCATGCGAGTATAAACATGAGTGATGTACGAGATGTTGCTGCTATACATGTGAAGGCATTGGAAAATACTGCTGCCGCTAACCAGCGATTTATTGTAGCCACAGAGGCTGCACATGCCTATTCAGAAATTACGACACTTCTCAAGCAAAATGGCTACAACAAAGTGGGCACTGGCGTGGCACCCAATTTTTTAGTAAAACTCTTGGGACTAGTTAATAACGAAATGAAAGGTATGATGCCCTATGTGGGTAAAGTGTATCAAGGAGATGTAAGCCATACCAAACTCGTTTTCAATTGGCAACCTGTACCCTTTGACAAGATGGTATTAGACACTGCTCAATCGGTGAAGACGGTACTAGACGCTAGATAGTAGAAAAATCGCTGCCTCTATCCCAGTTTTAGGCACGCGTTACAAACGTGCGTCAGAGGTCTCACCTATAACATCTGTCAGTGACTTTGTTGTTCAATATTTACACATGATCCAATTCGAAAAGTCACTGGCATGACTCTTTTCGTTCTCTTCATGAACCACTTCAAATCCATGCTTTTTGTAAAATTCAACATTCTGTATTTTCTGAGTAGTCAGACTAAAAACAGCATTCGGCTGCCTCTCTTTTATCTTTTGAATCTCTTGATTTAATATTTTTGTGCCTAACCCTTTTCCTCTAGACTCCTCATCAACTACCATATTGTTAAGATACCAATGAGGCTCGTTCAGGTTTAAATTTGAAATGCTTTTTTCTATATAATGAGAAACAGACATCATTCTGCGAAATTCTTTTAGTCCCAACTTTACAGGTGCCAGTAGTAAGCCTGCACCTACTTTTTTGTATAAACCTATTTTGTTGTTGGGATTAGTCCAGTAACCCATGGCTATTACTTTTCCACTATCGAACAAGCAAAAGCTCTTAGCACCATTTTGAAGCTGAAGCTTTAAGTTGGCACCTAAAAGCCATTTTAGCTGATTTAATCTTTTGGCTGAATCAGGACAGATGTATTCATGCGCCGGATTGTTATAAAATGCTTCAGCAAGAAGTTTTGATGCAGATTGTAAATATTGGTTTGTTATAGGTTTGGTTTTCATCAATATTGAAGTTGAGGTCGACGTTCTGTGTATAGACAGTAGGGCAGATTTGAAGCACTTTACTTTCGGTTTACCACTAAGCTAAAACAAACATATTTACTTATAAATTTCTTTTTGTTAAATGTCAAAACTTTGCTTTGGCGTTGCCTACTCAAAGAACAGGACTTTCAATTTATCTTTAAATGCCCTATTGGATATACACCTTTTTAGTAACTGGCTTTTTAACTTCTCTCTAAAAATCCTTTCGCAATATTATCTACAATATCGTGGTGGACACTCCATTTCTCATAAACTTCTAATGCCCATTCTTTTATTAATTCTTTGCACTCCCTTTCGTTAGTTGACTTTTCTTTAATATCTGTTGTCGTGATATTCCCTCTTTTAAGAAGTTCAGGCGGGGTCAGATATTCGTCCCGCTTCTGGACCTTGTATTTGTTCAGGTAATCACTGAATTTCGGTGATAATTCATAAGTCCATTTAATCCCATATTCAAATATCAAATGAAGTCTTGACAGATGAAAGTGGTTGTTCCATCTGCCGTGGATTTCGGGGTGTTGTAAAGTGTGTGCGTCCACAATTAAAAATCTATATATATGATTTTCAATATTTGAAAGGTTAATTTCTTGAAATCCAAGATTGAAAATTTCTAAGCATTCGTGAATTCCTCTCTTTGTCTTTGCTCCACAAAATTGACATTGCCCTCTATCTAAAAGTGTAACACTATTCTTTTCAGCTAAATCAATATAATCCTGCATTGTCTTTTTTGCTTGTTGCTAAGAACCGAATATAGTGCATTCCATTTTTTAAAAACGCTTGTAAATGTTTATAAAAAACAACAGCTCCAAACGTTCGTCCGGAGCTGTCTGTTACCTAACCTAAAAATCTATTCTTAAATATCTCTAATGCTGCTTGAAAATCTCATGTTTCATGGATATAAAGAATAGTCAGACGAATACCCTACTCATTGGAGAAATTAATTTTGAATTCGACGTTGCTCTTCCTGTGAAGCGGCAGCTTTGTTGCGTCGCTTTTTGAGTTTGTTGTTGCCAAATGAGCGCGTATAGGTTAAATTGAAGACCTGGTTTTCGAATCTAAACCTTCTTCTGAGGTTGAGATTTTCTTCAGGCACGAGTGTCTCTCCTTTGAAATCCCGACCACTGAATGCATCTGTCAATGACAACTTGAATGATCCCTGGTCGTCCTTTAGTTTTTTCTCCAATCCAAAATTCACAATAGCGTAAGACTGAAACTTTGAAATCCCAAAATAGGATGGCGTACCCATAAAGGCCGACACTTCGAAGGTAAAATTCTTTGGGAGTGTGAAGGTATTGCTGCCATTGAATCGGGCATTGAATGCGGACACGCGAACGGGTGTGTCGAGTTGATCGGTTTCAGAAATACTATAGATTCCTGTCACGGTGTATTGCATCTCCCACCAGTCCGTGACTGTGATGGGCACCGTAATGCTTCCGCTGTAATTGTCTCTGTAGTTCATATTTTCGGCAGATACGAGTTGGGTGCGTCCATTGTCTGCCAGTCTTGGTTGAAAGCCTACAATTGCATCTTCATCGCGACTGTACTGTGCGCTGATCAAAGTAGATTTCCAGCGATACTCTGCCTTAAAATTGTTTGTGATAGCGGGAAGTAAAGCTTCGTTGCCTGTCCAAAAGGTAGTAGGATCCATGAAAATTACAAAAGGGGCTATTTCATTGAATGTTGGACGGGTCACTCTCCGGCTATAGGACAATACCCAACTGTGGTTGTCATTGATGGTCTTGTTGATGAACACACTTGGAAACCACTGGCCATATTCTCGATTGACTACATTTTGTTCGGTGCGACTGTCCAAATCCGTAGTGGTATGTTCATAACGAAGCCCCAAATTGATACCCAACTTTTCAGTGGCCTTAAAACTGATCGAGCTGTAGGCAGCAAGAATATCTTCTGTCATGTCTACTTCTCGAGTCAAATCCGGATCAATCGTAGTGGCTCCATTTTCCACATAGATCACTTGCACAGAGTTGTCCAGGGAATTGAATGCACCCTTCACTCCTGCTTCCAGTTTTGTGTTTTCGTTGATCTGAAAAGTGTAATCTACTCTAGGTACCAGTGTACGCAGCGGCGTCTCCTTACTTGAGCGAATGTCTGGAAGGTTGCTGGTACCATTGGAGCCATCCAGGTCCTGAAAGTTTTGTTGATAGTCTGTAGGATTAGATGAGTCAAAAGTGATATAATCTACCTCAGCGCTAAGGGTATGCCGCTCGCCAAGCTTATGTTCAGCGTTGGCATTGTAAACAAAATAAGTGCTTTTGTTCACTTCATGATTAAGCATCGTTAGCAAATAGGATGGGTTTTCATTAACCATAAAATCCACCGAATTGACCGCGTCCATATTCCAATCTCTATCAAAGAAAGTGACCCCCGCACCTACTAAAGTATTTTTGGTCAGCTGATAGTCGAAGCCCAATTGTGCATTGTGAGAATAGGTAATCGGATCGCGGTGACTGACCGTACTGGTTCTGTTTTCATCTCCTGCGTCAGTGAGGATAATCTTATCATTGCCATTGAGTTGATCCGTATGATCTAGCCGATAAGAATAGTTTCCGAAGATATTCCAACCCTTCTTTCGGTGGTTGAAATTGAGGCTACCTCCTACTTTTTCTCCTCCGCCGTATCCCGTAAATAACGAGAACGAACCGTTGGTTCCTACGTCAGAGGTTTGCTTCAGGACAATGTTGATCAGACCGGCGTCACCCTCTGCTTCGTACTTGGCCGGCGGCGTTGTGATCAACTCCACACTTTCTACATTGTCTGCATTCATTCCTTCCAGCATCTGTACTGCGGCTGACAATGGCATACGGCTGATTTTTCCATTGATCATTACACGAACACCCGATTTACCAGCAAGGGCCAAACTATAGTTGGATCGATCGACGGTAACGCCAGGAGACTTTTCCAATATATCCAGAGCAGATCCTGCACTGGCCGTGATGCTGCTTTGCACATTGATGACCGTCCGGTCAATGCGCTGCTCGAAAATGGGCTTGTCAGCAACTACAACTACCTCTTCTAGTTGTTCGGCATCCTCTGTTAAAAGTATGATTCCTAAGTCATGATTCTCATCTTTAACTTGAATAGTTGAAAAATGGTCTTTATACCCAATCGAAGAAATTCTAAACAAGTAAGCTCCAGAATTTGCATCCAATTTGAAAGCACCTTCAGCATCGGAGACCGCTCCTTTCACCAGAGAAGAGTCCTGTGGATTTAGCAATAATACATTAGCGAAGGAGACACCTGCATTAGCATCTTTCACCACCCCAGATAAGGATACCTGTGCAATGAGTGTAGTGATTGATAAAACATTCAGACATACAGTCAGTAGAGTAAAATTGATAATTCTAGACATTGGCTTTGATTTGAGTTTTCAGAATATTTCAAATTCTGGGTAAGCGATTTTCATCCGTTTGATGAATGGTATTGATGTTTTGGTACGCTAGGTTACGACCTATTTCACTAAAAGATTGGAGCTGTGACTTATTGTGACAAACTATGACAATAAAAAAGGCCAACAGCAAAATTGCTGTTGGCCTTTTGAATAACTATTTCTTTTATCAGAGCAAATTACTGCCTATCATATACCCAAATCAGTTGGCAGCCTTCGCCTTGTTCATGAATAATTTGCAATTCACTAGAGGTCAGTGTGAATCTATCCGCTGCCTCGTTTCCGGTTTCAATATTTAAGATTAGGAATTCACCCGTTATCAAATACGTACCATCATCTTCGTATACATTATCATCCACTTGAAATCGAGTGGTGTATGTTCCATCATCAAGAAAAGTCACTTGAAAGCCATCACAGTCTGTATCAAAGCTATCCGAGCGTTCGCCACACTCTTCTGTGTATCCTCTGTTGCAATCCCATGTTCCTAAGATTTCTGGAGAATCATCTTTACAACTTGAAAGAGAAAATAGAACAATAAAACATAACCACGCGAACTGATTTGAAAATTGATGCATTTAAATTTTAAGGTTTAAAGGTGAGGCACATTGCCTACCTTGACCATGCACAACTACAAGTGTCCGGAAGACTACTTTTCAACTCAGACTATGTTCAAACAACCCGCTCAATGAATACCACCACTTCATGAGTATATTATTGATAAATAGAAAGGGAGATAGTTTAAAACTTGATCATTTCAATCAAGATAGGAAATAATCATGAACAATTTCTAATTACCTTTCTCTATTACCAGTTTCAGTCTTACCGTCAATGATCATTTCCTGTACTTCCTCCTTTTCTTGCTTTGTCAATTGAGGGTCTCGATTTTCTACATCGTCATTGCCTACTTTAAACTGGCAATAAAGTGGCAGGTGGTCCGAACCAATAGGTGATAATGTCTTTAATTCATTTACTTCTACAGAACTAGAATGAAAAAACAAATCAATAGGAAAACGAAACCACCAAAAATTAGCATGAAAGGTGGAAATAAAGCCCCTACCTATTCTTGCATCAAGAAGACCTGAAGTCTTTCTAAACAAATAAGAAGGGCGCGACCATGCCACGCTATTAAAGTCTCCCACGACAATCACTGCTCGATTGGTCTCACTTATTTTTCTTGCCACACAGAGCAGTTCTCCATCGCGTTCTTTGGAAGTTTCTTCTTCGCTAGGACTAGGTGGCGGTGGGTGAACCCCAAACATTTTGAACTGGATGCCGTCGGGAGTAGACAGCTCAATCTCCATACTTGGAACATCGTCAGCAATAAAAAAATGGGTACATACATCATGCATTTCAAGTTTGGTAAAAAAATGCATCCCATAAGTATTCTCCAGGCTTTCAAAATGATAATTTGGGTAATCATCAGTCAATGCGGACATGGCTTCCTCCCAATCACGGTTTGACTCCATGGTCAAAATAATGTCTGGCTGAGTCTCTTTTACCAAATCGATAAACTTGGAATAGTCGGTGTTGTACTGATACACATTGACAGATAATACAGCAATTTCTTCAGAAGGATTCTTCAGTGTAATCTTCGTTGTTGGATACCAAGGAGAATACTTTATAAGCTTTAGAGTGTTCACCAATACCAGTATACCAAGAATGCCCTGCACAATGAGGTGCGATGGATAATCTTTCTGCAAAATCAGTCCCAGTAGAACGGCTAGCACTTGTAATACTGTCAGCTGCAACCGAGCAAATTCGAAGACTCGAAACACCCAGTGTTGTGACCTCACATAAGGCAGCAAACTGACTAGAATGATAATTGATGCTATATAGAAGTATACGCTTGCCATACCATCATTTACATCCCACTGACTTTATTATCAAGGAGCCGTTATTTAGCGTAGCTAATCGATCGCATTTCTCTGATCACTGTGACTTTTATTTGCCCAGGATATTGCATGTCGTTTTCAATTTTTGAAGAAATCTCAAAAGACAAATCGCCAGCTGATTTATCCGTCACCTTCTCAGCATCTACTAACACACGTAGTTCTCTACCGGCCTGTATTGCGTAGCATTTATGGACACCATCAAACCCTAGAGCAAGAGCTTCCAGATCCTTGAGGCGCTTAATATAAGACTCCATAATCTCTCTTCTCGCACCAGGACGAGAGCCAGAAATAGCATCACAGGTCTGAATGATTGGTGAAATCAAAGTAGTCATCTCAATCTCATCATGGTGAGCACCAATGGCGTTGCACACGTCAGGGTGCTCTTTGTATTTCTTAGCCAATTCCATTCCTACAATGGCATGTGGCTGTTCTGCTTCTTCCGGCCATACTTTCCCAATATCATGAAGGAGTCCAGCTCTTTTTGCCTGCTTTGCATTGAGCCCCAGCTCTGAAGCCAGTGTAGCACACAGCTTGGCTACTTCTCTGGAATGCTGTAGCAAATTCTGACCATAAGAAGATCTAAATCTCATACGCCCGACCATCTTGATCAATTCAGGATGCAACCCATGAATTCCCAAATCAATAACCGTTCTTTCTCCAATCTCTACAATTTCTTCTTCTATATTTTTGGTGGTTTTAGATACGATCTCTTCAATTCGAGCCGGATGGATTCTTCCATCAGTGACCAATCTATGCAAAGACAATCGTGCGATCTCTCTTCTTACCGGATCAAAACCTGAAATGATAATAGCCTCCGGTGTATCATCAACAATAATCTCTACGCCCGTGGCAGCCTCCAGTGCTCTAATGTTTCGTCCTTCTCTACCAATGATCTTACCTTTTATATCATCACTTTCGATATTGAAAATGGAAACACAGTTTTCGATAGCATGTTCTGTAGCCGTACGTTGGATGGTTTGAATTACAATTTTCTTAGCTTCTTTCGTAGCTGTTAATTTTGCTTCTTCTATAATGTCTTTGATGTGTGAAGAAGCTTTGGTTCTTGCTTCATCCTTTAGTGTTTCTTTCAGCTGATCAATAGCCTCTGTGGCGGATAGGTTTGATATCTTTTCGAGTATGGAAGTTTGTTCTTGCTTCGTTTTTTCTAGCTCCTCTTTTCTGCGCTTTACTATTTCCATCTGCGCATCGAGATTCTCCTTCTGACTTTCAAGTTCTGCTTCAGTACGCTTGTTTTGTTCTATCTGCTTAGATACATGACTTTCCCTTTGCTTGACTTTATTTTCGTTGGCAATGATCTGATTTTTCTTGCGATTGGCTTCTTCCTCAAACTCAGATTTTTTCTTCAAGAAGTGCTCTTTGGCCTCAATGGCTTTTTCTTTTTTGACATTTTCGGCATTGATAGTTGCCTCTTTGATGATCATTTCAGCTTGCCCTTTAGCTTCAGAAAGACGTTTGCCCTCAGCTCTTTTGGCCAAAAATTTGCTAATGCCAAAACCCACAGCCAATCCGCCCAGGGTCGATAATATGATAAGTAGTGTGTTGTCCATGATATATATATTTATCATGGCACGGGTGCAAAGAATGCTTAGCAGAAATGAATATTATAATTCAGCAGAGACTAATCGGTTTAATTTAGAAATTTGATCCATCGCCACCTCGTCCGTGGTTTGTCGCAGCTCAGTAGCTCTAAGCTTCTCTACGAAGCTATCAATGGCCACCATCGCCAATAGATCCTGTTTATCATCAATACCAAATTGATCTTGAAAAGACTTAAGTCTTTCATTTATTTTCTTACCCGCTTCACGAATAGTTGCTTCTTCACTAGCTGCTACCTTCATGGGGTATTCTCTGTTGCCTATTTTTATTTTTATTGATAACTCTGTCATTGAGACTATTCTATTCGCTCAATTGAGCGATACATTTATCAACTTCAATTATATATTCATTCAGCATGTCACTCAAATCTGCAGCACTATGGGTACTGTTCACAACCATGCCATTCACAATTTTACTAATTTTATCTTGATTTTGAAAGCTGGATATTTCCTCGCCCTTTTGGTCGAGTTGCTCTCGCAAATCACCGTTCTCTTTTTTCAGGACTCTGATCTCCTCCTTCATTTTTTGATGATCACTGATCAACAAAACTAATTTTCGTTCCAGGTGGCTGAGTTCTGAGCGTAGAGGATTGTCTGACATTATTACTTTCTAATTATTGCGTTTAGGTCTCTTTCAAAACAGGCGATTAGGCCTTTCATTGTTTTGTCTATCGCCTTATCGTTGAGCGTTTTATTCTCATCCTGCAAGATAAAACTCAATGCGTAAGACTTCTTCCCTTCACCAATGCTCTCCCCTTGATAGACACTGAAGACGTTAATTCTTTTGACCAACTTTCTAGATTCTTTTTTTGCCAATTCCATTATTTGTTGGAAGTTCACTTGCTCATCAATCACTAAAGACAAGTCTCTTCTTACTTCCGGGAATTTCGGTACTGGCTTGTACAGTATCTTTTTACCATACTTTTTTAACATTTTGGCCCAATTGAACTCAGCATAGAATACATCTTGGGTTACTTCAGCTATTTTCTGAACCTTCCTGTTCACCTTTCCAATGGACACCAACAACTGGCCATCCTTGGAGATATCTAAACCATAATCGAAAACAGGATTGTTCGTCGGTACGGAATCGAATTCAACAATGCTAAATTTATCTAAAATTTTATGAACTGTAGATGATATATTGTAAAAATCAGTTGACTTTTTATCCACATTCCAACTTTCATCCATTTGCTCTCCAGTCAAAAACACAGCTAACTGTTCGTGCTCCTTATATTGACCTTCTTCTGAAGTGTAAACCCTACCAAACTCAAAGAATTTCAAGTTAGTCTGCTTCCTGTTGATATTGTACTTCAAAGACTCGAGTCCTGAGAAGACCATAGTTTGTCTCATCACACCGAGCTCTTCACTCAGCTTGTTGAGTACCTCTACGTTCAACTTTTCATCCCAAAGACCAGTTTTGGTCACATAGTCAGGGTTTGTTAATGAATTACTAATGATTTCATTGAACCCCTGAGCAGCTAAAAAATCCGTGGTCTTTGATTGAATCTTATCTTTATCAGGTGTAGGGAAGGCCGCCAGATAATCAGCCCCGTAGTTCTCCTCCAGCTCAACATTGTTGTAACCATAAATACGGAGAATTTCTTCAATCACATCTGCTTCACGGGTCACATCTACACGATATGGAGGAACGGTGGTTTTAAACCCTTCTTCCGATTCATTGGATACAGCTATATCCAAATCTTCCAAAATTTCTTTGATCCGATCATGTGGCACTTGTTTGCCAATCAATCGATCTATGTTTTTGTATTTTACATCTATTTCGAAATCGGCGATAGGTTCCGGGTAGATGTCAATTAGATCAGAACTAATCTCACCATCCGCTAATTCCTTTATTAAAATAGCAGCATACTTAAGCGCATGCACGGTCATATTCGGATCTGTGCCTCTTTCAAATCTGAAAGAAGCATCCGTTTTAATGCTATGTCTTGTTGCCGTATTTCTAGCCCAATCTGCCGAGAAGTAAGCAGCTTCTAAGAAAATAGCCTTTGTACTATCTTTCACTCCAGAGTTGATCCCTCCAAATACACCGCCGATACACATGCCATCTTCAGCATTGCAGACCATAAGGTCCTTGTCGGTGAGTTCTCTTTCTTTCTCGTCTAGGGTTGTAAACTTCGTGCCGTTCGGCAATGTCTTCACAACAATTTTACCCTTCACCTCAGCCATGTCGTAAGCATGCAAGGGCTGTCCTAGTCCATGCAGTACATAGTTAGTAATGTCCACCACATTATTGATTGGAGCCAGACCAATACTTTTCAATCGGTTTTTCAACCACTTTGGAGATTCTTTAATTGTCAGGTTGGAAATGGTCAACCCAGAGAACCTTGGACACGCATCGAAATTTTCTACAACTACTTCTACTGGATTTGACTGATTATCAACTTTAAATGAGCTCAAATCCGGAAATGTAGTTGGTCTTCTGAAGGCTGCCTTGAGATCACGGGCTACACCGTAGTGTGAAGCACCATCTGCACGATTGGGTGTCAAGCCAATTTCTATCACTGTATCAGTTTCTGGCTTGAAGTAATCTCTAGCTGGTGTGCCATTCGGCAAATCAGTATCCAACACCATGATACCATCATGTGATTGACCTAAACCAATTTCATCTTCGGCACAGATCATACCAAGGGATACCTGTCCTCTGATTTTAGCTTTTTTGATTTTGAATGATTCACCCCCTTCCGGGTACAAGGTAGCACCTACGGTAGCTACCACTACTTTCTGACCTTTGGCCACATTTGGGGCACCACACACGATAGGTGAAGGTTCATCTGCTCCTATGTCGACAGTCGTCAGGCTCAATTTATCAGCATCAGGATGTTTTTCGCAGGTTAGCACTTCTCCTATCACCAACCCTTCGAGCCCGCCTTCGATTTCTTCGAATTTCTCTAAGCCTTCTACTTCTAACCCCGTGTCTGTTAATATTTCTGAGATGACATTTGAGCCTTCTTTCAACTCAATAAAATCCTTCAACCAATTCAGAGAAACCTTCATTAAACTACCTGCTTTTTACTCTTGATAAAACAAGCCGTAAAATTATAAAATTAGATGACTATGCTGTGCACTTGGGCAGTTAATATTTGAGTGGACTAATAGTCAGTCGTGAGTATTGTGTATTAAGACATGCATTTTGGGTGTTAGGTGTTTGGCTTTAGGTATTAATTTGGCAATATGCTTAAGTTACAGCGCTCGAAAGTGACTACACCTAAAAGAGAGGTATATCATTCTAATTCTGATTCCCCATCTCTTTTGGGTCGCCTGGCTCGCAGCTGACAACTTTCGTACCCGCAACAAAATCACCTAATCTAGACTCAGGAGTTCCCAGTAGTAATAACGCTTCTATTGGCCAAAGTGGAAAGGTCAAATTTCTAACTATGCACTGAACTTTACTTGCTGGATCATTTGATTTGGAATCAACAATCACAAAACCAGTCAACCGCTTTCCAATACTTCTCCCGCCGTCACGATCCTTTATGATCATCACAAAAACGAAGCAAACCGGAATCAAGAAATTTGCAACGTAGTCCGTATTGAATGTAAACTTTTCAATTGCAACTAACGGAATAAGTAGAGCGATTGGAACTCCCGATAAGGCAAAATCAAACATCATACTTTTAAGCCTATTGGTTAATGGAATGCTCGATTCAATAAAACTTAAATAAGCTTTACTTAAAACATTATATTGAAGAAGGAATAGGACTTTCACTTTTGACGTTTACCAAATAAAGTATTGAAAAGTATAATCCCCATGCCACAAGCCATAACAAGATAAAACCAGCGTGGTGAACCCGCTTGATAGGAACGATAAAAATGAAGAGAAGCTAAAAAAATCAGGAGAAAACCTCCCAGTATTCCATAGCGATTGAGCTTTTTGATATTCATGAGAGTTCGATAGTTCGTTCCCACTCTTCGAATCTTTCGATATCTTCCTGCACACTTTTATAAATCCAATAAACAATGGAGATATCGTCAGTAAGCCCTAAAACCGGAATAACATCAGGAATCAGATCCAATGGGGTGACAAAATAGATCAAAGCTCCAACAATCATGGCCAACGTTCGCCATGGAAATTCGCGATATTCTCCCGAAATCTGTGCTTTAACCATGCGAATCATCACATAGATCTTTTCAGAAAATTCCTTCAAGCGATCATTGTTTTCCAGCACTTCGGTCAATTTTTCGCGGGTAGAACCTAACAAATTTTGCACTCGTTTGTTATCTTTTAAAACCTCTTCTGCCTTCTTTTGATACTTTTTGAAATTTTCTTTCTTACTCATAAATCTCTATTTAAAATACCTGCTGAATCTCATTCTTAACGTAAGACAAAGCCACATCTGTGCCTAACTCTTGCCTTTCTATCACTTTCTCAAAAACTTTTCGAGACAGGTCAATACTTTTTGCTTCTTCCTCCAGCTCACCCGAAGCCTCATTCACCAGCATGATTATTTCTTCCATGGCATTCTTCACCATATTCCAGGACTCCTCGGACATGTACACCTGTTGTGACAAGTTGTGACCGAATTCTTCTCTAATTTCATGCAAGAGTACCTGTTGAAATTCCCCCGCTGTCATTTCACCTACATTCAATCTGACTATCAAATTCTTTGGTGCAATGCGTTCGAGAAACAAGCAAATTCTTTCGTAGGCTTGCAAACGAACTGGCAATACTGTTTCGTTGTTTTTGATCTTAATATCTATTAGTCTTTTCTCATATTCCTTATTCAAAAACATGCGAGTCGTTAGGAACATGGCGTATAAAACTGCTCCTGCTGGTAGAATGATTTTTCCGAATTCTGTTAGTGCCTCCAATACTCAAATTTTAGATTGTGTAATCCAAAAATAAGTATTTTTGCTATAGAAAAATGGAAGTGAGAAAAATGAGTTTGGAACCAGTTACAATTACCCCAAAAGCTGTAGAAGAAGTGAAAAACATCATGAGCAACAAGGGTATTCCAGAAGGATATGCTTTGAGAATTGGCATTAAAGGAGGCGGCTGTGGCGCAATGGGTTATATGCTGGGGTTTGACCAACTAAAGGACTCAGACATCTCTTATTCACATCACGAAGTACCTATCGTTATAGAAAAAAAACATGTCATGTATTTGATGGGGCTAGAAGTTGATTTTATTGAAGACTCGGAAGAGAGGGGTTTTTGTTTTAATAAAGAAGAGAGCTAGTATCTATCGCAACCAATTGTCGCCTACTCTCATTTTTACAGATATCACAACTTTTATCTAAGAGAAAAGTTCTTAAGCTCTGTTAAGGATGTATGAAAAATACAATCCTAACATCACCCATCTTTAGCTTCCTACCCATAGTAGTTTTTCTATTTGTAATAAAGTCGAATGTATATGCGCAGTACAAGCTAGAAATACCCAATGGAAAAGTCATTGAAGTCGTTCAATGTATTGATTCACCCAACCAATCCTATGCGGCATATATCCCTTCCTACTATCATGAAGAAAAAGAATGGCCCGTCATATACTTTTTTGAACCCATGGCTAGAGGCAAATTGCCAATAAGTAAATACGCGAAGGTTGCTGAACAAAATGGGTTCATTCTAATTGGATCAAACAACTCGAAAAATGGTCCCATTATTGAAGGGCAAATAGCCTTCGAAGCCATGACCGAAGACACAGAACGGAGACTTAATATAAATCCAAATCAGATCTATGTATCCGGCTTTTCTGGAGGCGGTCGATTTGCACAACTACTGGCTAATGACAACCCGTCCATTACAGGCGTAATAGCTGTTGCCGGCCCTCGCTTGGACCCAAAGGATGAAATAAGGGGCAATTATTTATATTTTGGAATCGTAGGTACCAGGGACATGAACTACATTGAGCACCTTGAATTTAAAGACCTGCTGGATGAACATAAAATAAAGAACGTTCTTCTTACTTATGTAGGACCCCATCAATGGCCCCCAACTTCTTTATTTGAATCCGCGATGAGTTGGCTTCAAATTCAACATCGGTTGGATGAAGTTTCTCCAGGTGAAGTTGATAAATATATAAACTTAGAATTAACAAAACTCGACAGTAGACAAGATCTTGCTCCTTCAGAAAAGTACACTTATCTTGAAGCCATTGACAAAAGTATCTTGCCAATTGAAAATCACAACTTGGACAAGAGAATTCAAACTTACCTGGCCAATAAAGATTTGACCAAAATCTTGAGTCGGTCAAAAAAATCAAACAGAAAGGAAGTTGAAAGCTACGAGGAAATTTCTAAGGCATTGCAACAACTGAAAATTTGCGCTTACAATGAAAACATCCCTTTGGACTCCACAGCGTACTCTTTTAGCTGGTGGCAGGCTAGAATAAAAAGCCTGCAAAAGGCATCTAAAAAAGAAGGAGAAAAGGCAGATGCAGCAGCTCGAACCTTGGATGTTATCCGAGGACAAGTTTTTGGTGTAATCTTAAGGAATGACGCAGCAAACAATCTGAACCACCAATTATTAGTTGGAGAAATACAACTTATGCTTTATCCAGAAGCCGTCAGTCTATTGTGGTCCCAGTCCGTATTATATGCCAAGGTGAATAACCGAAACAAATCCCTTCAATATTTAAAGAAAGCCAAAACCTCAGACCTTGACGGTTTAAACAATCTAAGGGCAAAGTCGAGTACAGACACACAACAATTCCCTTATTTATTCAACGATTAGAGAAATACATATCGGCTACATTGGTGATATTGTTGCAGAAGTGGTAGACTGGAAATCCAGCGTCTCAATGATAGCATATATTAATTTCACTCCGCCCCGAAGCAGCACACACCATTCAATTACACCTTTTTTATATTTCAACCAATTTCACAGTTAGAGAAAACAAAAAAAACCGAAGGATTACTCCTTCAGTTTTTCATAGGTTTCCTATTTCTAGGCAATTTATATCTAATTAATATGGAGATGGAAGCACAGTATTGTCTGAAACATCCCAGAACAATCTAGTACTCATATCATCAGAACCACCAATGCTGGCTACTGCCGCAGAATAGTTTGCACCATTCAAGGTTTGCTCATCTGTTGGATATGGTCTTCTGGTTGGGATTGTAGTCAGGCCTTGCACCAAAATACCATCAGCAGGCATCGTCAACACTCCAAAATCCAACCTTCTCCATTCAGCCCAAGACTGATGACCTTGCATATACATAGCCAACCATTTCTGAACACCAATAGAGGTTCTAAAATCAGCTGCATCATAAGGATTCGCTGAAATATAAGATGCTGCACTAGTAGCGTCTACACCCCAGAAGTCCATAGAAGCCTGAATGGCACTATTATAATGAGTAGCTGGCGTTCCAGTTGTATAGTTTCTCTGAGCTGCCTCTGCAAGAAGAAACTCTACTTCTGAATAGGCCATAAAAATATATGGGAAGGTTGCCGCATACACACCATTACCAGCGGCTATATCTGAAGCACCGCTAGGCTGTGACACATCTTGAACGGGCGTATTATTAGCAACATTATCCTCCAATCCATATATCATACCAGTATAAGTACCAGGAGCATTAGTTACTTCATCAGCATACATACCAATTCTAGGATCACTCATGCTATTCATTAAATCGATCAAAGTTGTACTTACAGCATAATCTTCACGAGTTTTTCTATCCTCATTCAAAGGGTTATTGTTTGGTGCTGAAGTTTGATACGACAATAATGCATCATCAGCATTACTTGCAATCAACCCTCCTGCAATAGCCTCTGTGATAGAAGACTGCACTAAAGTCTGCATATCAGCGACATCCGAAGCTCTCATAGCCACTCTCAAACGAAGGGAATTAGCAAACTTCACCCACTGATCAACATCACCATTGTATATCAAATCCCCTGAAATAGAAACGCCAGATACTATTGCTTCACTAGCTTCCTTCAATTCATTAAGAATATCAATATAGATTTCTCTCTGGTCGTCATAAACTGGAGTTGCAACATCCGCACCTGACAATGCCTGGCTGTATGGTACATCACCATAGATATCCACCAGATTATGGAAAGCCCACGCTTTCATAATTCTGGCAACCTGCACCTGGTTATTTGCCACATCCGTCTCAATTTCGCTAGCCAAATTGATACTATTCTGCAAATCCATTATCCCACCTCTAGCTTGTGTAGAGGAGTTAGATCCTGCATAGTACAATGTCCAATAGGTGTTATTTACACCTGGTCTTAATTGATATCTACTTTCTGTAGGATATGCATTTTGAGCCCAGTATTGCGAATAGAGCAATGAGAAATGAGCACTTGCCCACTCATCTCCAAAATCATCAGCCAATCCTTTTTGTGCTGAGGTTAACAAGTAGTCCGCAGGAACAGCTACTGGCTGATCCGGATCTACATTTAGTTCATCAAACCCTTCACATCCGTAGATGAGTATAGCCACCATTAAAAGGGCTATAGGTTTATATATTTTTATATTTTTCATCTTTTAAAATTTAGAATTAAAAATGCTATTAGAAATTGATCTTAACATCAAAACCAATAGATCTTGATCCTGGTACCTGAGCACCTTCAATACCCTGAACGTTGTTTGCACTTTGTGTCAATTCAGGATCGATGTGCGGCACATTGCTCTGCAACAAGGCTAAATTTCTACCTATCGCAGAAACTGTCACATTGTTAATGAAAATGTTTTCTAACCAAGCCTTAGGCAAAGAGTATGAAAGCGCTACTTCCTTCAACTTAATGAAAGACGCATCATAGATATTTGCCTCCTGAATACTATATCCACCATTATAAAAGAAGTGTGTGTTAGCATCAATGTTTGTTGTATTTACTGAACCATCAGCATATACTCCATCCACTACGATTCCATCTTCTCTAATATTATTAGCAACAGTCTCAGCCATAATTCCAGAGTAGTTACCCCACATGGCGGTTTGAGAGAAAATTTCTCCTCCTTGACTTGTGGTAAGCAAAGCTCTTAGAGAAATTCCCTTGTAGCTCATTGTAGAAGTCAAACCTCCAGTCCAATCAGCCATAGAAGAACCTAATGGTACTAATTCATCAGTAGCCTTGTACGTTCCGTTAGCGTTTACGATTTTCTGACCTTCATCATTTCTGTCATATCCATAACCGTAAAGCTGTCCATAGGTCTCGCCTACTACATGGGTAAAGTTGATGTTGAAAAGTCCTGTGACGTTGTAAGTAGTTAACTCATTTCCATTTGGATCTGTGTATAGGTCAACCAACTCATTTCTGTTTCGAGAGAAATTAAC
Organism: Reichenbachiella sp.; assembly: GCF_965233835.1. Classification (GTDB taxonomy): domain Bacteria; phylum Bacteroidota; class Bacteroidia; order Cytophagales; family Cyclobacteriaceae; genus Reichenbachiella. The sequence goes on along the minus strand of NZ_OZ247585.1, from coordinate 1,736,115 downwards.
TCCAATATCCCAAGTGAAGCCAGAAGCTGTTTTTATTGGAGTACCTCCTAACATGATTTCGATTCCTTTATTGGTAATCAAACCAGAGTTGATGTACTGAAAGCCAAACCCTGTAGTAGATGATACTTGAACAGGAATAATTTGGTTTTTAGTCTCGTTGCTATAGAAAGCAGCGTCTACATACAATCTATTATCAAAGAATTTAGTTTCAACACCAAATTCTAGAGAATTAGAAATCTCAGGCTTCAATGTAGCATTGTTCAATGTATTTGGTGTAGTATATACAGGAGCGTTACCGAATCCTCCCTGAGGGTTCGAAGCATAAGTAGTATATACGTTGTAAGGATTTGTGTCATTACCTACCTGAGCCCATCCTGCTCTTACCTTCGCGAATGAGAGAACACCTGAAGAATTTAAACCAGAAAGCTCAGATAACACAAATGACCCTGTTACTGAAGGGTAGAAATAAAGATTCTCGCTTGTTGGTAAAGTAGAAGATTCATCTCCACGAAGGGTAGCATCCAAGTACACCATTCCTTTATATCCTACCGAAGCACTACCAAAGAAACTATTTACTTGTTGTTTAGTACCATCATCAGTCACAAATACAGAACCTACAGAGTTAGACAAAGAATATAAGTTTGGTATAGCCAAACCATCCTGAGTTTCTCCTTTATTTCTTCTATAAGTGTTCTTTCTAATATTACCACCTACAAAAGCAGAAAGGGAGAAATCGTTGAACTGCTTATTATAGTTCACCATCACCTCATAGTTGTTCTCGTTGACAAAACGCACATCTTCCGAGTATTTTGAAATCTCCTGAGAACCAACAGCAAATCTTTCTCTTCTACTATCTATATAGAAGTCACTCATTGCTTTCACGCTTACAGACAACTCGTCTGAGAAACTATATTTCAATCCAATATTTCCATAGAAGCGAGTTCTATCATCATCCTGATAGTTTTCATATCTTACCCAATAAGGATTGTTGGAATACTGAGGAGAAGGATCAGAATAACTTCTTCTGTTCCAGGTTCTCTGAGACCCATCAACATTTTTGTAATCTCTCATCAAGGACATGTCTACTTGTCTTTGTCCGAACTGATTAAACTGCTGCATCACATTCTCACCGGCATAGCCAGTACCAGAACGACCCAATGCGTCAGTTCTAATCACACTACCGCTAGTTGAAACCTCCAATTTCTCCATAACCTTTTGAGTCATAGCAAAACTAACCGTGTGTCTTTCTAACTCACTATTTGGCATGATACCAGTTTGGTTAATGTTTGAATATCCAACTCTAAAAGTACCTTGATCCGAACCTCCGGAAATCGAAACTGAGTTACTCAACGTAATTCCAGTTTCAAAGAAATCTTCTACGTTGTTTGGATTAGAAACCCAAGGAGTAGCCTGGTTGTAGAATGGTTTACCTTCATCAAAACTATACCACTGACGAGCAAATAAACCAACATCTAACCTAGGGCCCCAGCTTTCATCAACAGCATAGGCAGGCACATTGTCATTGTTGGCATCTTGACCTGCAAAGGCTCCTCCGCCTCCACCACCGTACTCATTTTGGTAGTCTGGTAGTTTGAACACCTTGTCAAATGTCACTCCTGAAGAAACTGAAACAGCAACTCTTCCTTTCTGACCTTTCTTAGTAGTAATCATTACTACTCCATTTGCAGCTCTGGCACCATAAAGAGCTGCAGCCGCAGCACCCTTCAATACCGACATGCTTTCGATGTCATCTGGATTGATATCCTGAGCAGCATTACCATAGTCAAAACCATCGGCTCCTCTTCTTTGATCAGCAGTAGTGAAATTTGAGTTATCAATAGGTACACCATCTACTACAAATAGTGGCTGGTTTTCTCCAATCAGAGAATTTGTACCTCTAATAACAATTCTTGAAGATCCACCTAAAGTACCAGTGTTACTCACCTGTACACCAGCAATTCGACCAGAAAGCGAGTTCACTACATTGGTTGTAGGTACCTCTCCCAGCTCTTCACCATCCACTTCTTGAACGGCATATCCAAGAGAAGCCTTTTCTCTAGAAATACCCAAGGCGGTTACTACCACCTCCGTGAGCTGTTGAGCATCAGGCTGCATAACCAAATCGATAACAGAACGGTTTCCAATTTCAATCTCTTCGGTAGTTAGCCCTACAAAAGAATAAACCAGCGTTCCGCCTGTTTCTGGCACAGCTAATTTGTAGTTGCCATCCAAATCGGTGGTAGTTCCTGTAGTCGTTCCTTTAAGAACAACCGTTACACCTGGCAAAGTAGAATTATCTTCAGCTGAAGATACTTTACCAGAAATTGTGCGCTCTTGTGCCTGAGCTCCATAGAGAAGCACAAGTGAACACATCATACTAAGTAAGAGTTTTTTCATTGTCTTAGTTTTTAGTGATAAAATATGATTAACGCGCTTATAAACAAGACTAGAAGAATGTCCCTTACTAAGAATTAAAAGAACATATTGAAAAGTTATTTATCCGACGAATACATAAAAAAATGTGATAATTTCGTGATAACATATAATTGCAAATTTTTATTTTGAAATTACCAATAAGTGCAAATTGATTGCAATTATGAATTACATCAGGTCTAATACACCAATTAATATTCTTTATTAAAAGAATGAAAAATGGCGTTACAAAAAACTTATTGATTTTGATTTTTTAAAGAGGGGATTTGCTCATTTAAGCCCTTGCGACTGCGTTAAAGTCAAACCCATTTATTGCGAGTAAAAGACAAGAAGTTCAACGACAACAATTTGAAAGAAAACTCTGCATATCAGATTCTGTTGATTTCAGCCTACGATCCGTATCACAGGGCTGAAAGTAGGCGCGTTTACTAATAAACTTCGTCATTTTTTTAAGTGACACTGAACTGTAAACCAGTTCTTCATTTCGGAAGAATAGATATTCAGTTTTCTTTATATATCTGTCTTTTTTTTCTCCCACATCCAATATTTCGTTATAGTTGTTTGGCTGAAGTACCAATTGGGAGGTTGCAAACAATTGGCACTTATCATTTACAATCACCCGATAAAACAGACTATCGATCAAACCATAATTCTGCAGATTCTTCCCTTGCACATATTTACTTCCATTTTGGGAAAAGGACTTCAACATTCTCCCTCTTAAGATCAATGTCTGATTGTTGATTTTTAATTCAAGGTTATTGGTTAACAAATTAAATTTGGCATCTACACTCTCAATTATTTCATCATCCGGAAATCTAATATTAGTAGGATAAACCGTGTCAGATTCATAAAAATGCCCCTCAATTTCTTCTCCTTGTTCTAAATTCATTCTTGCATTTTGCAATTGAATTTCCACAATTGTTCCACTTTGAATCACCTGAGCTTTCAACACTGGATTAATTAATACTATTGAAGTAATAAACAAGCAGAATCTATTTAAGTCAGTTAATCGCATTTCCCAATCAAATTATTTAACAACAAGCCTTTCAACTCCTAACAGCTTTGAATCTTCCATAAAATGAAGAATGTAGGTTCCCCGAGATATAGTTGCATCAAAACTAAAACTGCTTGCGATATCCAAAGTTGTTTGATCTACTTTCTCACCAGAAAGAGAATAAGCGACTACCACAACCTGCTTAGTGTAATTCCTTCCTTGTATTTCCACTTTGATTGTTTCTCCAGCCCCAGATGGGTTAGGGAAAATTTTTATGGCCGGGGATCCATTTCTGTTTTTGACTCCAAGAACCTCTTCATATTCAACCTTCAAAGTAACCCGAGCAGAGTAAAATGGATTTCCATCAATGTAGGATACCGCCTGAAATTGATTACTCCCTGAAGCCTTTAGAGAAGTAGAAACCTCCAAAACAGAAACATCAGGATCCTTAAGAACAGCATCAACCTTTCCGTCTACGTATAACTCCAAAGAATCGTATACTGCTCTAGCATTAACTTTCACTTTTGGTGGTATCCCACTAATGCAATCAACGCTTAGAATAAATGGCACATTATTGATATCCATAAGATCCAAAGTCCAAATACCTCTCCCATGTGTAGCCGCTATAATTTGATTATCCACAATTTTCAACTCCCAAACAGACAATGCCGGAAATCCATTGCTCAGCATATGCCAACTTTCACCATTGTCGATAGATTCGACGATACCGATCTCGGTCCCAGCCCAAATAATATCTGCATTATGCGGCATAACTAACAAAGAGTAAACAGCAACGTCGGGAAAACCATTTGAACTTGTAAGGTTTTCTCCAAAGCCCGAGATATCTTCCCAACTTTGTCCCAAATCTTTAGTTCGTAAAATTTTTGGAGCGTTGGGGAAAGAAAAGAGTGCGAACGCAGTCTCAGGCTCGATGGGATGTGTTTCAAGTCCTGATATTCTGCCCAATAGGTCAAATGCTGTATAGTTTTCTACAGCTTTGAAAGTAACACCACTATCCAAAGAAACATGAAGTTTGCTTTCTGAGGTCATCCCCCCGCCTGCCCAAACTATCATATGATCGACCAATGAAACAGAAACATCCATTACATAGCCAAAATCAGCCCAATCCTCTGATATTGAAGACAACTCCCAATTATCCCCAAAATCCGAAGAAGCCCACACGCCTCTGCTCGCCACTGTATAAATTCTATCTGGATCATTTTTTGAATGTGCAAGCTTGGAAACAAACGGACTCGAAGGGTCAAAAAATCCTGCCGTCGCAGGGCTCCATGATTTACCTCCATCAATTGTCTTTCTAAATCCGTTATTTTGAGAAGAGGTAATTATTTTGTTCTCATCCGTATAATGCCAAAGCGCTTCAAAGCCATCCCCAAAATTCGCTCTAAGATAATCTGACGAACTAGAAGCACTCTCTTGTCTAGGAGAACGCCAACTGGCATTGTCCTGCATTCCGCATATATATTCATTTTTTCCAGCTGCTTTATCTACTCCATATAACTGACTGGTATTGAATCCCTTCCCTACATGGATCCATTCTCCATCATTCACCCCTGGCAATGTGGATATATTAGAAACAAATATTCCTCCATCATTAGCATTTAAAATTTTAAATGTTTTGTTCTGATCATCATGTATTACAGGGACGAGTAAGTGATGATCCGGATGAAGTTCTGTCTGGTCCTTGATTCCTTCTTGTTGTGTGTTGGCATTGTTTCCGGCATACTGACCTCGAGAATCCGAAATATTATGAGTTATGCGATGGCGAGATTGAACTTCAGATTTGAAAATTTCAATCGATGAAACAGGTAAACCTTCAGCATCAAATGACTGACCTACAGCCAATGCAGGCCACATAAAATATAGCTGCTTAAATGAATGCCCAGCATCCTCAGCTATATTCACATTAGGAGTTTCACTGTATTCTACGCCATTCACAAACAGATACTCACGAGCTACCGTTGCATCTACTGGATCCCTTTCTTCCAAATCCCAAGAACCATCGTTTTCCTGATCTCTAAAGGAAGCCATCAACTGTCTATTATTAGTTCTGTCCCAAACTTGAAATGGAACTTCTACATAACCCTCGTACAAGTATCCACTAGTAGGAACACCAGCACCATCATCACCGTTGCTGCCAGAATTTTTTGCAATGGAAAATCTATGTGCCTTTTGCTTAATCCCAGGCCCAAATAATATTTCAACATCTACGTATGAGTCTCCATCAAGCTGAGTTGCCTCATTATTGGACCCAATTTCCATTCTTCCTCCAAAAAAAGAGGCCCCGAAATTCACAAACTCAATAAACCCGACTCCGGTAGTATCTACACTTCCAATTGCCGGAATTGTTGTACTTAAATCTCCGATTTCCATTTTCCACAGATCCACACCTCCAACATAGAAAATATCCTTATCAAAAGGGTGGGCCATTATGGTATTATCATATCCGCCCTGACCATCCAAATGATTATGATTCACACCACCATTCTCCTCTATCAGGATTTGCCAAGTATCTCCAGCATCAAGAGAGACGTAGACATCAGAATCGTTTGATCCCGTTGGGTTAGCTGCTCCAAAGCCTCCCGAAGTCCCTCCCTGTACGGAAATAAAAACCCTATCTGGATCAACAGTCGAAATATCCAGTTCAATTCTCCCAGAAGTGATAACCTCTGCGCCAATTTCACTCCAGGATTCACCAGCATCAATACTTTTGATAAGTCCAGTCCCATTAATCGTGGCATACTGGATATTAAAATCTCCAGGTCTAAAGTCTAAGTCTTGAATTCTTCTGTTAGTTGTATATTTTTCATCCCATGTTGCTCCTCCATCTGACGACTTAAATATGGTTGATTTCAAATCCTCTTGAAACACCTTTCCACTAGACTGTGATACTGCTGCTAATAGTTTTTCCGGCTCATTGGGATCAACAATGATTTTAAAAATATTTCGAAAATCTGGATTTGAAGCTGTGGAAGAAATCTGAGACCAAGACTCCCCACCATTAGTAGATTTAAACATACCATCTCCATCGATACCTCCTACATTATTAAAAAATTCTCCAGTACCGGCATAGATGACTAAGTCACTAGATTCTGATTTCGCCAAAACGGTTGTAGCCATATTGGGAAAGCTTTCAGACTTCCATGCCCAATTCTCTCCTCCGTCTATAGTTTTCCAAATCCCCCCACCTGCTGAGCCAGCCAGCCAGGTTTCACCATCAGTATCAGATTCAAAATTAAGTAAGGCCCTGGTACGACCGGGAACATTTCCAGGCCCTCTCTCAATCCAATCAGTGTCTGCCTGTTTTTTGCCCCTTGCAGTGGCAAAACCTCTCATTTTGGACAGTTCATCAATTTTATAATTTAAGCGGTAAGACCTATCAGGAAGAGCGACATCTCTTGTTCGTATGAGATAATGATACATCTCTAGCTCTTCAGGCTGATCTTGAAATGGAATTTGAATGTCTTCTATTTTTTTTTGATTCTTACTCTGATTGCAACTAATGAAGTAAACACTCATTAACGTTAAAAAAAGAAGTGAATACTTTACTTTACTTTTCATCTATAGATGGGTTAATAATACTGACGAGTTGATCTTTATAGTTTTTACCAGATACCTTATCTGCAAAACCTTGAAATTTTCTAATGACTATGTGTTGTTCGTCATACCAAAAGACTTCAGAGTAATAAATGGTATCCGAAAGCTGCTCCCGACCATGACTCAATAACTGGAAGAATATTTTCTTATTAATGCTGTCTAATACAGTTACACAGAGTTTATGCGATTTGATACTATTCTGCTTGCACGAAACATTTAAAGAGTTTTCAACCATGGGGTGACGCTGTCTTGAATTGACACAGGCAAATACCAGTAATATCAAAACAACAGAACTGTATCTCATATGTTTAAAAAAATGCCTTGGAAGATAGCCTTCCAAGGCATTTTAATTTTGTTATAATTATTGATTATTCAAACGCTAGAGTCACATCACTGTAACCTGCTGCACCTATGTCATTTAGAGATCTAAAAGATATGGTAATAATGTTGTCATGATCAAAATCAAAACCATCATCATCCTGAGCCGGAACAGTGTAATCCAAACTAAATTGATTTGCACCTGACCCATAGGTAAATACCGAATCAGCCAATCCCTCAACGATTTGATTTGCTTCTTGAGAAAAGTGTCTGCCATAGTAATTTCTAACTATTGTATATGTACTTTCTGCAGCTCCTTCCCCTGTGTTAAATGTTGCGGTAATGCTCACAACATCTCCAGCATTCACAATCACATCTTCCCAAACTGAAAGACTATCTCTCCCAACTTCCTGTCCGTTTACGAGCATATCTGTAACTCGCGGTGTTGTGGCTAACCAAGCATTATGCTCATTCAGAACAACATTGTCGTCAACTCCGGTAACACATGCTCCCAATGTCAAGGCTAGTGCGAGAAATCCGAACAGGGATTTTATACTATTTATGTTTTTGTAATTTTTCATAATTTCAATGTTTACAATTTCAAATTACTGTTTATCCCATGGTTTTACAGTCGAAAACCCAATCGCTGGAAATGTAATATTCATACCCAGTGTAACCCCTGGATCAACAGTCACTGTCCCGATCATAGCCAAACCAAAAATCGTTTGAGCAGTGCTTCGTGGCTCGATTACCACTTCAGCATTACCTAAATCAAAGAAGTTGGCAGGTTGATCTGCATTAGGATGTGCATATACGTCCGTAGCAGAGTAATAACCATTGCCGTTATCAGTTACAGTCATCGTTTGACCAAAAGAAGCTCCTCCAAACGAGGTGCTTGTAGATGTGTAATTCCCGGCCAAGGTAGGTCCAGGACCCACCGCATGCCTTACTGCCACAAATCGAGTAGCAGTAGCAGCAGATGACTGACCAAGCGCATTTGTTGATTCAACTGAATATGTAACAGAATAAACACCTACTGCACTCGCGTCAACATCGCTAACCACTTCCATATCATCAGATATGTCTTCAGCGCCTAGCGTAGCCATAGCTCCGGCATCTTCATAGGTCTCACCTACAGTAATAAATGCAGGATTATCCCCGTTGACTAAAATACTTGGGAATTTAATTTCCGGCACTTCAGTTGACTGCACGTTTAACGTATCTTCCTGAGCCTCAAAGTACTGACAAGATGAAAGCATCATTGAGCAAGCCACTAAGGCTAATAATATATTTTTCATAACATATATATTTTTAGTTATTTCAAATTATTGAATCCACCAAACACCGTCACCAATGTTACCATTTGGCGTTGCATTCGGATTTGTAGAAATTTCAGAAACTGGGTACAGTGCTCTAAGTGGAAATTGACTACCATTTAATGAAGCACCAGTACCTGCGCTTGATTGTGAAAGATCAAGCAGAGAACCAGCTCCTGTTACATTATTGAAATAGTTGTTTCTTCTGGACTCCGCCCATGACTCAACGTTGTTAATTCCACATAAGGCGATCCATTTCTGGATTGCAATCATCTCAAGTCTTTCGGCCTGAGAGCCGCCAGTAGGATACTCATAATTTCCGCCTGCGCCTGTAAAAGCTGCAGCAGAAGCTGTCATGCCAGCGAAAGTAAAAGCTTCCTGCACAGCCTCAGCGTAGGTTGTAGCAGCAGAACCACTTAGCCATCCTCTTTCTTGAGCCTCAGCCTGCAAAAACAAGCTTTCAAATCCATTGATAAAATACACCGAACTTGTAGGGGCTACAATGTTAGTTGAACTTGGAATAGAAGTATCAGAAATTGGAGTTCCTCCAGTTTGAGTTACTCCGTCCCCCTGATTTATACCTACATGCGTACCAACGGATGTTCCTGTAGTTGGTGCATCAAAGTAAAAATCAATTCTTGGATCACCCTGAGCATTGAAAAAATTGATGATTGTATTACTTGCATTGATGTTAAGTCCTGATAAACCTAAAGTAGAAACATCTCCTCTATACAATGGATTTTCATTATTTGAGCCTCCAGGAAATGGGACCATTACATCCTCGCCCGCCTCAATAAACGCGGCGCCATCAGTTTCCAGCTGTTGAATTCCAGCCTGAGCTACACTTGGTCTTGCCAAAGCCTGTCTCATGTAGATCCTTAGCTTAAGCGTATTAGCAAATTTGATCCACATATTCATATCGCCTCCCATCAAGAAGTCTTCCGAACCGGGATTAATTGCTGTCGGACTGAGATCGATCAAAGCCAAAGCCTCGTCCACCATATTAATCAGTCCGTCATACACCTCTTGCCCATCGTCATAAGAAGGGTTCAAGTTTCCATCCTTTCCCTGAAGTGCTTCATCAAAAGGAACTTCGTCCCAAACATCAACCAACATTTGATAAGTGTATGCGCTCAATAAGATCGATACAGCTTCATAGTTTGGAGTACCATCTTCAATAGCTTGATCTCTAACGAACTTCAGATCTTCCAGTGCCCATGCATATGCATGCAACCATGCGGTAGAAGTTTGATTGCCATTGTAAGTATAGTTGTCATAAACCTGATATTGAGAAGCCTGAAAAGCTTGTGTCCAATATTGATTCAAAAATCCAGTCATAATTCCTAAATCCAAGTTCATCATTACAGCGATTGACGCCTCTGCCACTGGCAGTGTAAATGCTGTTGTAGAGCTTTCTGGATTATTAGGGTCTTGATTTATATCTAGCGTGTCATCACATGCCGTAGTAACAAAGACTACAGCCAATAATGTGACCGCTATTTTTCTTATATCTATTTTCATCTCTTTATAAATTTTAAATGACCATTAAAGAGTAATTCGTACACTCATTCCGTATGTACTTGTACTTGGTGTAGTTCCAAACTCATAACCAGTCAAGTTTCCATTGTTTCCGTTTCCAGAAGTAAAAGAATTCACCTCAGGATCGATGTATGTGTTTCTATCAGGTGTATGAATCCAAAGATTTCTACCATAAACACTTACTGAAGCTGTTCTTATAAAAGTTTTATCCAACAGCGCAGCTGGCAATTGGTAGCTTAGGGTCATCTCTCTCAACTTGGTATAACCAGCATCAAAAATGAGATACTCTCCAAAACCGTTGATTGTATTCCAGTATTGTCGAATGTTATTCGATGCATAAGTCAAAACAGTTTGATTTGGTGAGAATGTGCCGTCACCATTGTCTACAACTCCAGGAACTATGAATCTTTCTCTGTTGTTAAATGCTGTTTCTTCTGCGGTACCATTAAAATAGATTTGTCCAACAGTTCTTGAATAAACCTTTCCTCCACTTTTATGATCTACAGTTGCACTAAATGAGAAGTTTTTGTACGTCACATTAGTAGTAACTCCTCCTAACCAATCTGGCTGAACACTTCCAAATAATGCTGGAGCTGGGTCCTGCTGTGGTAGTCCATTACCATCTAGAATCAGCTGACCTGCATCATTTCTTAATGCAGTAGGTGCTTCAAACACACCATACGGCTGACCTTCGATAGCCTTCAATGGGAAGTTGGCCAAACCAAAACCAATTGTAATATCACCATTTGGTAGAGATGTGATTTTGTTATCTATCTTAGTATAGTTCACCAAGAATTCAACTGTCAAATTGCTGGTTTTAACAGGAGTACCTCTAAACAACACTTCCCAACCTTTATTTTCGATTGTGCCGGCATTAAGAACCTGACTTGAAAATCCTGATGAAGGTGGTGCCTGAGCAGTTACAATTTGATCTTCGGAAACTTTACTGAAATAGGCCAAATCAAGTCCGATTCTGTTATTCACAAACCTCAAATCTGCTCCGATTTCAAACTCCTTGGTTCTTTCTGGCTTCAAACCAGGATTACCAATTCTATTTCCTTCAGTAAATCCAGCTACTCCGTTGAGTGGAAAGTCTACCGATCCAAAGTTACCTGCAATACCAAACCCAGTCTGAGGTGCAAAGAATATCGAATTTGTCCTGTATGATGGGGCATCATTTCCTACTTCTGCATAACTCGCACGCACCTTGGCGAAGGTGAGAATATTATCTATTCCTAAGTCAAATGCATCGGTCAGTACAATACTCGTATTTACACTAGGGTATCCAAATGAATTGTTCCCTAAAGGCAAAGTAGAAGACCAATCCTGTCTATAAGTTGCTCCCAAAAACAAGAACCCTTTATAAGAAAGATCTATCTGACCGTAGGCTCCCATCAGCTTTCTAAATGCTGTCGTCTCGCCAACAGATGGACTTACTGCTCCGTTACTGATATTTTCGAATCCAGGGATAGAAGTCTGATTCACATTTGCAAAAAAGGCTCTAGCATATCGTTGATTATAGTTATAACCCACCAATGCATTTAAGTTCAACCCATTAGCAATATCCTTGTTCACAGATGCAATAAAATTGGCATCCAATTGTCTATTGGTATACGCTTCCTCCTGTATAAAACCAGGTTCATCGGCTCCTCCATTTGGGCTAATTGGGGAAGCAATTCTTCGTTGTTTCACCCTGGTTCGATCATCTCCAGACACATCAGAACCTACTCTAGCCGTCAAGGTCAAGATTTCAATCGGTTTATAATTGATTGTGAAGTTTCCATAGTATCTGTTCAATTCTTTTACATAAGAATCATTGAACAAATTATAATATGGGTTTTGAATAAATGGAGTGTAATACCAATCAACACCATTGTATGGATTGCTCAGATCTCTTTGCTCAATAAGGCTAATCGATCTACTTGTTTGCAATACCTGATTATAAGGAGATTCGCCTCCTTGACCATTTATGGCCAAATCGTTCTTCTGTCTAACCACATTGATGTTGGCCGAGAAGTCCAACTTTTCGTTCATTTTTGCAGAACCAGCAAGTGAAAAAGTATTTCTTCTCAAATCTGTATTCGGAATAACACCTGACTGATTCAAATCAGAAAAGGACATCCTAAAACTCGCCGCCTGCGTACCTCCAGACAAAGCAATACTATTAGTGAGCATTCCACCTATTTCAAAGTACTCTCTAAGGTTATCAGGAAGTGCAACATAAGGCTTTACTCTTTGTGTATTGAAATATGGGCTTGATCTATCAAGAATTACTGATCCATAAGGACGGAGCGAACCATCAAACTCATCACCCCAGCTTTCCTGATCGTTAAGAAATCCGTAGTTGTCTCCTTGTTGCCCTTGCCCAAATTGATTTTGCAATTCTGGCAACATCAACACTCTTTCGAAAGTATAAGAGGAGTTTAGTTCAACATTAATTCGACCTTGGGTGTCCTGTCCTTTTTTTGTAGTAATTACAATCACACCATTCGCCGCTCTTGAACCATACAATGCCGCAGCAGATGCACCTTTTAATATGGATACTGAAGCAATGTCTTCAGGATTGATGTCATTTATTGCATTACCTCCGTCTACAGATCCAGTGAGTACTCCACCGTTGTTGTTATTGGAGTTGTTCACCGGAACCCCATCCACAATAAACAGAGCACTATTGTTACCCGTAAGGGAAGAAGTTCCTCTCATTACAATGTTGGTAGAGGCTCCAGGTGCCCCTGAGGCGTTTGTTATTTGAACTCCTGCAACTTTTCCTTGAAAAGCTTGAAGGGCACTCCTAGTTTGAGATTGAACTAAATCTTTGGATTGCAATTCTTGAACTGCATAGCCAAGGGCCTTTTTCTCCCGAGCCATTCCAAATGAAGTAATTACCACCTCATTTAGCTGCTTCGCATCTGTTGCCATTGCCAAATCGATCACCGAACGATTACCAATCTCAATTTCCTGAGAGGCCATACCAACAAACGAGAACACCAGAACTCCTCCTTCCGATGGAACACTTAACTTCCAGTTTCCATCAAGATCCGTTGTGGCACCTACTGTTGTACCCTTCAGGATTACCGTTACCCCAGGCAGTGTCGAACCATCCTCCTCGGATGTGACCTTACCAGACACGGTTCGATCTTGCGCCCACGACTCTCCGATGAGCGCAGACAGCAACATGATAATTAGTAGTAGTTTTCTCATATTGTCTTAGTTTTTAATGATAAAATATGTTTAACTGGCCTTTTAAAAGGTCAGCCTATTTTTACCCTTACGGCACTAAGACAAAAAAATAGATTAGTTATTTCACGGACATTTACTCTAAAAAAAGTAATAATAAGGTATAAGGGTGTAACTACAGATATAAATTCCTACTGATCAGATATTCCCAAAATTTTAAACTCAATCCTTCTATTTTTTGACTGGTTTTCCAAATTATCATTGGGGGCAATTGGAAGAGTCTGCCCATAGCCTTTATAAGAAATCTGTTCGTCACCAATTCTTTTGAAACGTAAAAAATCGTATACAGACTTAGCTCTTTTGGTTGATAATTCAAGGTTATAGTCAGCAGACCCAACGTTATCTGTATGACCTGAAATTTCCACTTTCACCTGAGGATTTTGCTTTAGAAAACTATACACTTCTTTAAGCTCAGACATAGACTTTCGCTGAAGAGAGTATTCGTTGAAATCAAAGAAAATATTACCCAAAACAGTAGTAGTACCAACCTTGACTGGCTCTAATTTGACATCAAGTAAATTTGAATCGAAGGCATCAATATCATCGAATGAAAATGAAAAATCCTGAAATAGATAGCCAGGAGAGGATATATATAGCCCATACTGATTTGATTCGGATAACACAACAGTGTAATCACCGGTCTTCATATCTGACAAAAGTTCAGAATAATATTTCTCGTTATTCAATTTATACAACTTAATATTCGCCCGAAGTGGGGTCCCCGTATCAGCATCAGTTACAGTACCTTTCAGGTAAGAACTTCGGTTCGAAACACGAAAGCTATCGGGTAGATCAAAGCTGTATAATTTACTTTCAAAACTACCTCGATCTTTCTTTTCTATGGTGTAATATCCCTTCTCACCATTAGAAGAAATATAGAGCGATAGTTGGTCATGGGCATCATTTAATGGGTAGCCCAAATTGACTGGGTCAGACCAGATGGAATCAGTTTTTTCACTCATATAAATATCTAATCCTCCCAACCCAATTTTGCCATTGGATGAGTAATATATAGACTCACCATTTGCATGAATAAAGGGTGAAATTTCGTCTTTATTTGTATTAATTTTTTTTCCAAGATTTACTGCCGCTCCCCACTTTCCTTTCTTGTTTTTACTAGATGACCAAATATCCTTCCGACCATAGCCCCCCTGTCTATTAGAAACAAAATAAATCGTGCGCCCATCTGCTGAGAGTGAAGCTTGAGCTTCCCACGCGGCCGAGTTGATCATATTGCCCATATTTTCGGGAGTAGACCAGTTGTCGCCCTCCTTATAGGAAACATAAATATCACAGCTTCCAAACCCTCGGCGTCCATCACAAGAGGTAAACACTAGCATTCGTCCATCGGCAGACAAAGACGCCGCCCCTTCATTGTAGGCTGAGTTAATATTCTCTGAAACTGACTGAGGCATCGACCAACTTCCATCTTCCAGTTTGTCGCTATAAAAAATATCCTCATCCTGTTGTACGGACAGCCCTTCACGACGAGTAAAGTAAATCGTCTGCTGGTCTACAGAAAGCACTGGAAAGTACTGCAGCGCAAACGAATTGGCATGATCCGGTAAAATTTGTATATTATACTCAAACGGAGCCTCCATTGCTACCAAGGCAAATTGACAGTTATCTACCATCACTTCGGCCTGTTGTCGTTTTTTTATTTCAGTATTGTCTCTGGATAAGTAATGAGCTAAATAAGCTTTAGCTTCTTCGTAGTTGGCTTGCTTAAAATAAATTTCGCCAATCAAAAAGTATGCATAAATGGACTTAGAGTAATCAGGATCTATTTCCAAAGCCTTTTGTAAGGCCACCAGCGTTTCATCGAACCTACCCAACCTATAATTGGCACTACCCATAGCCAACCAAACTTCAATGAAGTTGGGGTCCTTATCCAATGCATCTTGCAACGGCTCAAAAGCCTCCCGAAATTGAGCTCTTTTTAAGTATTGCCGAGCTTCTTCATAGTACTTTTCGGCTCTTTTATCTGTGGTATGATACTTTGTGTATTGGCCAAATACGCTAAAGCAAGTGAGGAAAAATAAGGTGGTAATGGCAATTCTCATAAGACTCGTTTTATGCAATAACGAAGATATTATGGAATATTGAGGTATTTGTGTGTTTGTAATGAAATATTCCATTGAGGATGTTCTTTCGCATATTCAATGATCTTTTCAGTCATTTGTTCTGCCTTTCCCCATTCAGGCTGCAAGTACAACATGCATTTTTCTTCTACTCCAGCTGCATGCTCTTCGGCAAATTTAAAATCTGATTTATTGAATACAATCGCTTTTAACTCATGTGCTTGGCTATATACTGACTCATGCGGCACCTTAAATTTTTTGGGTGAAAAACAAACCCAGTCCCATGTCCCGGTCATAGGATAGGCACCGGAGGTTTCTATATGCAGCTGATAGCCCTCAGATTTCAATAGACTGGTCAGTTGCACCAAGTCATACATCAAAGGCTCGCCACCAGTAATGATCAAAGTTTTGCAAGGGTATTTACTTAGCTCATCTAAGATTTCATCAATAGTTAGGAAAGGGTGATCTTCTTCGTTCCAGGATTCTTTTACATCACACCATACACAACCTACGTCGCACCCTCCCAATCTTACAAAGATGGCCGGTTTACCAGAATGAAAACCTTCCCCTTGAATGGAGTAAAAAATCTCCATGATTGGAAGTTTTTCTGATATTTTGGGAGTGAAAGTCAAACTTACAGTAGGTTCTTCTTTGCGGCCTGAAGTGTATTCACCATAAGCATGGCGATAGTCATGGGTCCAACGCCTCCTGGCACTGGAGTAATATGACTCGCTATCGGCTCGATATTTTCATAGTCCGCATCTCCGGACAACCTGAAGCCAGATTTCTTAGAAGCATCTTCCACTCTAGTTGTCCCCACATCAATCACTACAGCCCCCTTTTGAACCATATCCTTAGTAATGAGCCCAGGCAACCCGACTGCTGAAATCAAAATATCTGCCTGTCTGGTATGATTGGCTAAATCTTTAGTGTATTTATTGCAAAGTGAAACTGTTGCGTTGCCCTCCTTGGAAAGCATCAAGGCCAATGGTGCACCCACTAAACGACTCGCACCCACAATCACACAATTCTTTCCTTCCGTTTCGATCTTGTATCGCTTCAACAGCTCCATTACACCAAATGGCGTAGCGGGCATCAACTTCGGATGATCCGAAGTGATGCTTCCAAAGTTCTCATTAACGAAACCATCGACATCCTTTTCTGCAGAGATACTTTCTGTTACTTTATCTACTGAAATATGCGCTGGTAAAGGCAACTGAACAATAAATCCATCAATATCGTCGTCAGTGTTTAGGTTATGTACATGCTTAAGCAACTTCTCTTCTGATATACTATCAGCAAACTGCATCAAGGTATACTCAAAACCTACAGCAGCACAGGCCTTGATTTTTCCTCCTACATAAGTGTGACTGGCTCCATCATCGCCCACAATAATTATAGCCAAATGAGGCGCACGTTTGCCCGTAGCCTTGAGCTCATCTACCTGTGTTTTGATTTCTGATTTAATATCTGCCGATACCTTTTTGCCGTCAATTATTGTAGCCATCCTATTTAGTTTTCCTGTTTGCTTTGGGTCAATGAGGAACTATAAATATCAATTTTCAAATCCCAAACACCAAATCGGGATTGACTTTTGAAGTTTAATCTAATTTCAATACCGCCATAAATGCATCTTGAGGAATTTCTACATTACCCACCTGACGCATACGCTTCTTACCTTTTTTCTGCTTTTCCAACAGTTTACGCTTACGCGAAATATCACCACCATAACATTTCGCCAGTACATTTTTACGCATGGCTTTTACCGTCTCTCTAGCGATAATTTTATTACCTATTGATGCCTGAATCGGAATCTCAAACATCTGCCTTGGGATCAGTTCTTTCAGTTTTTCACACAGTCGTTTACCCCATTCGTAGGCTTTGTCTCTATGCACAATCGCCGACAAGGCATCTACGGGTTCACCATTAAGCATGATATCCAGTTTCACCAATTTTGAAGCTCTTAATCCAGTCAATTCATAATCCAAAGAAGCATAGCCTCGTGAAATCGTTTTCAACTTATCAAAGAAATCAAACACGATCTCCGACAAAGGAATATCGAAAGTCAACTCCACTCGCTCCGAAGTCAGGTAGACCTGATTCTGAATAGTGCCACGTTTGTCCATACAAAGAGAGATAATCGGCCCTACAAAATCAGCCTTACTAATAATCTGCGCTTTGATATAAGGCTCTTGCACCTCTTTGATTCTACTAGGGTCCGGCATTTCCGATGGTGCGTTGATGAAGGTCTCTGTACCATCCGTCATTTCTGCTTTGAACTGCACAGAAGGCACTGTCGTAATTACGGTCATATCAAACTCTCGCTCCAAACGCTCCTGAATGATCTCCATGTGTAGCATGCCTAAGAACCCACATCTAAACCCAAACCCAAGTGCTGCTGAAGTCTCAGGCTCCCAGATCAATGAGGCATCATTGAGCTGCAATTTTTCCATCGAAGCGCGAAGTTCTTCGTAATCGGTCGTTTCTACCGGATAGATACCGGCAAATACCATCGGCTTCACATCTTCGAAACCTTTGATCATTTCCTGAGTTGGACGATCTACGTGGGTGATTGTATCACCTACTTTTACTTCCTTAGCTACCTTGATTCCAGAAATGAGGTAGCCTACATTTCCAGCAGAAATTTCTTTTTGTGGCTTTTGCTCCAGTCCCAAAATGCCGATTTCGTCAGCGTCGTAAGTTTTGCCGGTAGCTACGAACTTTACTTTATCTCCTTTTTTGATCGAACCATTAAATACACGGAAGATTACTTCGATTCCTCTAAAGGAGTTGAAAGTAGAATCGAAAATCATCGCCTGAAGTGGCTCGTCAGGATTGCCTTTGGGAGCAGGAATTCTATTTACAATGGCTTCCAAAATATCATCTACGCCTATGCCTGTTTTTCCACTTGCGTGAATAATGTCTTCTTTGTCGCAACCGATCAAATCAATAATCTGATCCGACACTTCTTCAGGCATGGCGCCTGGCAAGTCAATTTTATTGAGTACTGGAATGATTTCCAGATCATGTTCTAGCGCTAAATAAAGATTGGAAATGGTCTGCGCTTCGATGCCCTGCGAGGCATCTACGATCAACAAGGCTCCTTCACAAGCTGCAATTGATCTTGACACTTCGTAAGAAAAATCTACGTGTCCAGGGGTATCAATCAAATTGAGCGTATAGTCTTTATTGTCAAACTTATAGCCCATTTGGATAGCGTGACTCTTGATAGTAATGCCACGCTCACGCTCTAGATCCATGTCGTCGAGCAATTGCTCTTGCATGTCGCGATCCGCCACGGTCCCGGTGTGTTGTAATAAACGATCCGCCAAGGTACTCTTGCCGTGATCTATGTGTGCAATGATGCAGAAATTTCTTATGTTCTCCATTTTTTCAAAAAAGAATGCAAAAATAGGCAAAGTTTAGTTCAGTTTTGCATTCTGATTCAAAGATGAACTAGTGTTTTTTAATGTCATTTTCGCAATAAGGTTCGTGAGGATACGAGCCAAGGCGATATAACTAAATCAAACGCCATAGCTTGTGTCTCCACGAGCCGTAGAGATTAAAAAAAGTATAAATTTGTAAAGCTATTATGACCGAACAATCCAACAATATTTCAGAATATATCATCTCTATCTACCGCAAAGAAGACCTGATGCGAGCCTATCAGTTCGACCTCGAAAAGTTTGGCACTCAGGTCATCAATTTCTTCCCGATCTCAGACAAAGAAAAACTAGCTGAAGTGAATCATTACGAGGAGTTCATGCAGAAAATGAAAGATCAGGGCATAGAAGAAAAAGGTCACTTACAGGAAGTAAATGAGCTGGTTGTGACCCTAAGTAATCTGCACGACCAGCTTAAAGCCGACGATGAAGACTATTATGGTGTGTATCAAAAAGCCTTACCCTTCATAGAAAACAACATGAGCCACGCTCAAGGTGCGATCCGAGATGAAATTCAAATCTGTCTCAACGGCATCTACGGATTTCTCCTCCTAAAAATAGCCGAGCGCATCATCGAACCAGAAGACCAAGAAATGGTCGACCGATTTGGAGATTTACTTTCACTGCTGAGTTATAAGTACGAGGAGCAAAAGGCTTCTAACTAAAAACTAGCTTGCCCGTTTGCGATTCGATTTGTGGTAGTCTTCCGATTCTCCTACTTTTGTTCCTGTTCTATAATTAACAAAACCTATCCGCTGCACTTCCGAGAAATTGCTCCCAGTAAGGAAATCGATCATATTTATTATCAATGAAAAAGTTTTCGCCTTTTATACTCACACTGTGTTTAATGATTTTATCCAACTGTGATGATGATGTATTTGTGGATTCTGATAAAGATGGCATAGAAGATTCTTCTGATAGATGTCTCGGCACCTTATCAGGCCATGAAGTTGATTCTAGTGGATGTGCTGAATCTCAAAAAGACTCTGATTTCGATGGGGTTAGTAATGATTTTGATCTGTGTGATGATACACCATATAGAGATTTGGTAGATGAAAATGGGTGTTCCATATATATCTATCTTGATGACAATGGTGTTACAGTGAAAGCGTACCAAAATGCTCGAGCTGGTCAATCATATATTTTGAATGGCGTTTCATATTTAGTCGTGGATCGATATCAATTAGCTAATTTAATAGCTAAAGGGGATTCACTACCTCCAATTTGCACCTCACTAATTACTGACATGAGTGAGCTATTCCGTGAGTCACAATTCAATCATAACATCAGTTCTTGGGATGTGAGCAGGGTTACAAATATGGAACTTATGTTTATTCGATCATCCTTCAATCAAGATATAAGTGCATGGAATGTGGGCAGTGTTGTTGATATGAATTACATGTTCTATGAGTCACAATTCAACCAAAATATCAGCTCTTGGAATGTGAGTAAGGTTACTGATATGAGCGGTATGTTCTATAAGTCTCAATTCAATCAAGAAATCAGTGCTTGGGATGTGAGTAGGGTTACAAATATGGAACTTATGTTTCGTGATTCACCATTCAATCAGGACATCCGTTCTTGGAATGTAAGCAACGTCACCGATATGGAAGCCATGTTTGCTGAAACATCATTCAATCAAGATATTAGTTCTTGGGATGTGAACAATGTTATTACTATGGCAGGCATGTTCATTGACTCGCAATTCAATCAGGATATTAGTTCTTGGGATATGAGTAATACAACCAATACGCTGGCTATGTTTGCAATATCATCCTTCAACCAAGATATTAGCCCTTGGGATGTGAGTAAGGTTACCAATATGAGGCATATGTTCTCTGAATCATCATTCAATCAAGATATCAGCTCTTGGAATGTGAGCAACGTAATAAATATGGTAAGTATGTTTCAAGATTCTCAATTCAATCAAGATATTAGCTCATGGGATGTTTCAAATGTAATCGAATGTGAAGATTTTAGTACTGATACGCCAAATTGGACTTTACCTAAGCCAAATTTTACCAACTGTACACCTTGACAAGCCAAAATCTCCTCAACCATAAACTTGGTCTTTCAACCGTGTGCATACTTTAGGATCGAATAAGTTACAACATTAGTTTGAGAAAAAACCTTCCTTTAAAACTGAGACATTACTCAGAATCCTTCTAAGGTGACTCTTAGAGATATTTCAATCATTTATCATTTCAAACGAACAGAGGGAAAGGGAAGTAAGAAATGACTCAATTAATTGGAATTATTTCCTATCGCTCATGGTTATTGGGATAGAAATTTTAAATTCAAGATTTTAAAATTCACCTACCTACTCATAACCAATACATACATGGAAAAGACATACTACGATCCGAAGGATCTAAAGAAATTTGGCAACATCACTGAGCTACAACCCGAGTTGGGTAAGAAATTTTTCGACTACTATGGCGACGTATTCAAAGAAGGCGCATTGACGCAAAGGGAAAAGTCACTGATCGCCTTGGCAGTATCGCATGCCGTACAATGTCCGTATTGCATAGACGCTTATACGTCTGACTCACTAGAAAAAGGCGCCGACGAAGCGCAAATGATGGAAGCGATTCACGTAGCGGCAGCCATCAAAAGCGGAGCGGTGTTGGTACATGGCGTACAGATGATGAATAAGATTGATGATTTGACGATGTGATCGTGAATTCAAGATTTGAAATTTGAAATTCAAAATTGATGCTAAAAGAGCGAAAAATATCACTGCAAGGTCAAGACCATCAGCTGAGCCACACGGATAAGCAAATTGCCATTCTAGAAGAGTTAGAGCAAACCAGCTTTTCGGATCAGTTGGAGGTGCTTGGCAAATCCCCTTTCAAACCGACGGGTACAGACATCTTCCAGGTGAATCTGGGCAAGATGTGCAATCAGGTGTGTAAGCACTGCCATGTGGATGCTGGACCGGACCGCAAGGAGATTATGACTCGAGAAACCATGCAACTGTGCCTAGATGCGCTCGATCAATCAGATATATCCACTGTGGATTTGACCGGCGGTGCACCGGAGATGAATCCTGATTTCAGGTGGTTTGTAGAGGAGCTCTCAAAGCGAGATAAACATATCATCGTACGTTGCAACCTGACCATCATCCTAGCCAATAAAAAATACAACGACCTTCCAGAATTTTTCAAAAAACATAAAGTTGAGGTAGTATCTTCCCTTCCACATTTTTCCGCTCGCAGAACTAATGCACAGCGAGGCGATGGCGTGTTCGAAAAGTCGATCGAGGCTTTGAAAATGCTAAATCATCTTGGCTATGGAATGATGGACTCAGAGCTAAAACTAAACTTGGTTTACAACCCGTCTGGCGCCTTTCTTCCTGCCGACCAATCAGGATTAGAATTAGAATTTAAGCGAAAGCTGAAAGATAGCTACGACATTGAATTCAATGAATTGTATGCGATAACCAACTTACCTATTTCGAGATTTTTAGATTACCTGGTTGCGTCCGAAAATTATGAGGACTACATGCAAAAATTGATTGACGCCTTCAATCCTTCGGCGGTCGACGGCGTGATGTGCAGAAACACGATTTCAATAGGCTGGGATGGCTATCTCTATGATTGTGATTTCAATCAGATGCTCGACCTGAAATTAAATGACAAAGCACCGAACCACATTCGAGATTTTGATGTTGACTTGCTAACAAAACGAGAAATTATCCTGAACAATCACTGTTATGGCTGTACGGCCGGTGCGGGGTCTAGTTGTGGGGGGACCACAACCTAGAACAAACCACCGTCATTGCCTGATTTATTCAGGGAATCTGCCAGGAAATTGCAGATTGCCCAGACACGCCGGGGCAATGACGCTGTATTTTTGACGAGTAAAATCAATACAATAAATGTCCTATTTAGAAACCACAAAAGACGTATACAAAGCCGCAGCACTCACTCCTGATGTCGGACTCTGCTGCACCACCTCTCCGATCTGGCAATTACCAGGACTAAGCATGCCGAAAATCATGCAAGAAATGAACTACGGCTGTGGCACTACCGTCCACCCTAGAGATTTGGTCAACAACCCAAACATTCTCTATGTAGGAGTAGGTGGTGGCATGGAGCTGCTTCAGTTCTCTTACTTCAGCAGGAAAGAAGGTGGGGTCACCGGAGTGGATGTGGTCGACGAAATGCTCAACGCTTCCAGACAAAACTTCGAACAAGCCGAAGCGGAAAACGATTGGTTCAAAAGTGAGTTTGTGGATCTAAAAAAAGGAGATGCTTTGGACCTGCCAGTAACAGACAAGTCTATTGATGTTGCAGCGCAAAATTGCCTTTTCAATATTTTCAAGGCAGATGAATTGAATAAGGCACTACAGGAAATGTATCGAGTATTGAAGCCTCATGGTCGATTAGTCATGTCTGACCCGATTTGTGATCAGGTGATGCCGGAGCATTTGAAAGAAGATGAGAAACTCAGAGCTCTGTGCCTCAGCGGCTCCATCCCTATGAAGGATTACATCAAAATGCTAACGGATGTTGGTTTTGGGACCATAGAGGTTCGAGCCAAAAGGCCTTATCGCATTTTATCTCCTAATCATTACGATATCAAGGAAAATATTATCATAGAAAGTTTAGAAGTCTGCGCCATCAAAGACCCTATGCCTGAAGACGGCCCCTGTGTATTTACCGGCAAGGCGGCCATTTACTTTGGAAATGAAAAATATCTAGATGACAAAAAAGGTCATGTTTTGATGCAAAATCAACCGCTGGCTGTTTGTGATAAAACAGCGAGTGCATTAGCTGATTTGAGCAGAGACGATATCCACATCACAGAATCTACCTTTTTCTACGACGGTGGAGGTTGTTGCTAATGTTGTTTATCATCAGCAGATGCCTTTTTGTTCTCAGGACTAGTCTTCCAACACACATCTTTTGTTAAATTTGAGGCTTATTGAAGAATCAAATGGCAATAGATAAAAAGACCGTTCAGAAATTGGCTCATTTGTCGAGACTTGAGCTTTCAGAAAAAGAACAAGAGAAGATGAGTGAAGATCTGGGTGACATCCTGGATTGGGTGGAAAAACTGGAAGAAGTGGACACTTCTAATGTTAAACCTCTGGGCAATGTTAATGAAGAGCCTATCCATTTAAGGGAAGACAAGGCTGATAATTATTTTTCAGGTGACGAGGCTATGAAAAATGCTCCTGAGAGCGACCAAGGTCATTTCATCGTACCGAAGGTACTCAAGTAATCCTATGAACAAATTTGCTTTCTGGAACGAATGGAATGCTCCATTCAAACTCACTTTTATCCTATTAACCTCCCTTCTTCTTTTTTTTAGCGCTGCTTTTTTAGCCATTCAGTGGGGAGGTCTCAGCCCATTTTATTATTGGAAGCTGACCGGCTATATAGAAAACCTATCCTTTCCTGTATTTTCCAATCATTCTGAATTTATAGAAAGTACGATCACGACAGATCTGCCCTTGATCTTTCAAAAAGTGTTTGGAGGATCAAAAGCTTTACCCAATTATCTCAGCTATACCTATCTCATTTTGTTGTACACTTGTTTGATCGGGTGCTTAACGATTTCGACCTATCTGGAGAAGTTTTGGTACTACATTGGTGTAGGGCTTTGGATATTACTGGTAGTACTGAGTGGCATTGGCAATGTTGGCTTCTTTGACATTTACAATCAAACTGCGATCATCATTGTACTTCTTTTATTCGTTCCATTGTCCTACTATTTCAATACAATCAACGAAAATATTGGAATGGGCTGGAGGTTTTTGGCCTTTTCTGGACTAATGGCATTAGTTCTTCTCGTTATTCATTTTGGCAGTACTTACGAGACTCCACTTCTTTTTTTGACTAGGTTCTCCTACCTACCAGCCTCACTGATTTGTGTGACATTCATCCTGACCATCGGGCATGAAATCATCTATGCCATACTTTCCTTAACCACCCCGTATGTAAAGTCCTCATCCAACAACACCAAACATTTCATCATACTGAGTACAGTCTATCTACTCAACATTGTTATTCTCTATTTGTATAGAGTAAACTATCTGGATTGGGACATATACTATCTCAATGAATTTGCTCTAATAGCCTTATCGTCAATTTTAGGCATTTGGGGTATCAAATCAAGGGAAAATCTATACTCCAGGTTCTTACCTCATTACCCTTACACAGCATTTTTGTACCTGATTTTGGGACTTATCACATTCATAACATTTGCCTACCAATCTTACCATGGCAATGACGCTTTTATTGCTTCTATGCAAAGCATGATTCTGTATAGTCACATTGGGTTTGGACTGATGTTCTTCCTATACATCATATTCAATTTCATCACTCAACTTCAACAGAACCTTCCTGTTCATCAATTTGCGTATATCGAGGACAATTTTCCTTATATCTCGGCACGAATTGCAGGTTTGATCATTGTTGCCGCGCTTTTCTTTCGCTCACATTTCGGTAGTTTTTACCTGGGAATGGCTGGGTATTATAATGGCCTGGGTGATTTGAATTTGACATTAGAAAATGAGTCGACGGCCAAATACTATTACAAAGAAAGCGTATCCAAAAACGCATACAACCACCATGGAAATTACCAGCTGGCGCAGCTAGAGGACGAACCAATCTTACGATTGAAGTATCTCAAAAATGCAATTAAAAGTGCACCGACAAGTTATGCATTTGCTTCACTGGGAAGAGAGTATGAAAACAACAGTCGATTTTTTGATGCCCTGTTTACCTACCAGGATGGATTGAAAGAATTTCCCAACAACTGGGCAATACAAAATAACATTGCGTTACTCTACAACAAAACTAACGTGATAGACTCTGCCATTTATTACTTAGAAAACAGCACTCCTGGTACTTGGAAACAGGCCGTAGTGGATGCCAATAGAAAAGCCGTAGCCAGCTTGCATGGGTGGCCAATCAAGCTAGATGAAAGTAAAAATTTAGAACGATTCGACTTGCAAAGTAACTCACTCGCCAATCAATTGATCAATAAAGACACTTCGAGTCTCACATTTATCACTCAGCCCCCCTCTATCTCACTCAATCTATTTACCTATAGTTATCTAAAAAATCTAGGACTATACTGCAATCAGAATCAATTGCCAGAATTCCTTCAGCTCGTAGATCCGTTCCTTGATGCACCAGATAATGCTGCATTCAGAAAAGAACTCAACATTGTCAAGGCGCTTAACCTCTATCAAAATGGACAAGTAGCTAAAGCAATTGAGATCATTTTTCAACTGAAAGAGGTTTACGAAGATGAGTCTGGAAAATGGAATGCACTACTAGGCAAATGGTGTCTGGAGCTAGATGCCCCGCTATTAGCCTCCAAATATCTCGAAGCTGCCCGTGAAACTCTTTATCCGAATGTCTCCGCGGACTTATCACTAGCGTATCACAGACTTGGCGATCAATCCCTAGCTTTGTTTTTATTGAGCAAAGAAAGCACCTCCAACGACTCGATCAATCCCACAATGGCTGCCGAATGGACAAAACTATTTGATGCGATGCAGCAAAACAAAGTCTCTTGGAACAGTTATTCATTCACTCGAGAGAAAGAAATGCTGACACAGGCCAAAATAGCTACTGCCGACCAAAGGTTGCTATTTGAACGCATTGGACTAGAGAACCCATTTTTTGAAGAAGGTGTTCTCGCTGCTTCTGATTATTTTAAGGAAACAGATAAAGACGAAGAAATGTCTTATCAAGTCTTGAGAGAAGCCATTACAATCAATGAGTATTCTGAGGTCCTGATAAAAGCGTACATCGAGCATTGTTTGGCCACAGGACTTATTGATTTCGCGGATGATGCCTTGATCAAATTGATCGACATTCTTCCTGAAGAAGATTACCAAGCGTATGAAATAGCCTTCGAGGTTAAAAAAGAGCAAGCCCAAGCCCAATTAGACCAAGACTGGTAACACCCAAAACAACAAACCCATGAAACGACTGATAGGCCCTTTCAAAGAAATCATCACCATGGCAGAAGCTCCGCTGAAAGGAGCACTTGCTGAAGACTCCCTTGGTCTGATAGAAAAAGGAGGCGTACTAATTGAAGACGACCAAATCATTGAGGTGGGAGAATTCAAAAGCCTCAAGGCGAAAGCAGATCAAACTGAGTTAATCAAAGGTGATCATATTCTGATGGCCGGATTGATTGATAGCCATACCCACATTTGTTTTGGTGGCTCCAGAGCTGGTGACTATGCGCAACGTGTAGCAGGCAAAACTTATCAGGAAATCTTGAAAAACGGTGGTGGTATTCATGACTCAGTAAATAAAACCAGAGCTGCGTCTGAAGCGGACCTAACAGATTTGGTTAAGGCTAGAGCCAAAAGACATTTGGAAGAAGGAGTGACCACGATAGAAGTGAAGAGTGGCTACGGACTTTCTGTAGATGAGGAAATCAAAATGCTTCAGGCGATTCAATCTGCCAATCACCTGGTACCGGCTGACCTAATTTCGACTTGCCTGGCAGCTCACGTTTGCCCCAAGGAATTTGACAACCACGAGAAATATCTGGATCATATTGTGGAAAACCTCTTCCCAATATTGAAAGAGAAAAACCTTACTAACCGCATTGATATCTTCACGGAAGATGGGGCCTTCGACACTAAACTATCTGCGAAATACTTGACACAAGCCAAGGAGGCCGGCTTTGAAATCACCGTTCATGCCGATCAGTTTACATCTGGTGGTACCCAAGTAGCTGTGGAAGCAGGTGCGGCAAGTGCCGATCACTTGGAGGCTACTTCAGACGAAGACGTAAAATTATTAGCAAATTCAGAAACCGTGGCCACGGTATTACCCGGTGCCTCTCTTGGCTTGGGCATGCACTACTCTCCAGCTAGAAAACTTCTGGATGCTGGTTGTTGTTTGGCTATCGCCACGGATTGGAATCCTGGCTCTGCACCTATGGGCGATTTATTGATCCAAACTGCTCTTATGGGTGCGGCTGAAAAACTATCGATTCCAGAATGCGTTGCTAGCATCACTTTTAGGGCAGCCAAAGCACTGAACCTGTCAGATCGTGGAAGAATCAAAGCAGGACAAATCGCCGACTTGATTTCATTCCCAGTCAATGATCACCGAGAGATATTTTATCAGCAGGGCAAAATCAAACCCGATGGCGTTTGGAAAGGTGGCATAAGAGTGGTCTAATATATTACTTATACAACTTCTCTCCTGCTTCAACAGCCACTTTCAAATAGTTTTCTAATGGTGGTAATGGACAGGAATATTCAGCATTGTATTCGCAATAGGGATTGTAGGCTAGATTAAAATCAAGGGTAATTTTTTCGGCCTGATCTGAGAAGTTAAGATTGATATACCGACCGCCACCATAAGTGGTTTTGTCATTGGTCAAATCTGCAAAAGCCAGGAAAAGGCCATCATTCTCCTCTCCTTTCAACACCAACAATCGTTGCCGGTGCTGGTCTAGTTCAAAATTCAAAAAAGCGTGCTTGTTATAAACTCTGGGCACTCCGTCGGAAGTACCCAAGGTCAATTGACCTCCATCCGATATTCTTTCTATTTCTGCAATCACTTTGAATTTCTCGTTCGGAGGATAGTAGTTAAGCCGAATGGTGGTATCTATTCCTGCAAACGGTGAGTCCTCAGAATTATTCATAAACTCGTGCGTTTCCTTTCGGTCGTTGGCTATAAATTCCTCATAGGACAAAGATTTTTGTTTTGGTTCACAAGTCACCAAAACCAACAACCAGCCTATCAAAAAATAGATTCTGCTTCTCATTATATCATAGATTCATCCGCGAAGCTAAAATACTTGTCATCCGTGAAAATAATATGATCCAAGACGGGAATATCCAAAGTTTGACCAGCCGCTTTGATTTTTTTTGTCAACTGAATGTCTTGAGTGCTAGGCTGAATATTGCCTGAGGGGTGATTATGAGCCAGTATCACATTTGAGGCCAAGACATCCAAGGCTTTCTTAAACACAAGCTTGGCATCCACGACTGTTCCTGACACGCCTCCTGCGCTGATCATTTCGGGTTTTATGATTTGATTGGCTCGGTTCAGGTATAATACCCAAAATTGTTCATGATCCAAATCCATAAGGCTTGGCTTTAGGTATTGGTAAGCGTCTAACGAAGAAGTAACTTTCGGCTTTTTCACAAACTCAGCCTCTTTTCTCCTCCGCCCTAGTTCTAGCGCACTGATGATGGCAATAGCTTTGGCTTCGCCTATGCCGTTGAATTTTTTCAAATCAGTCAGTGAGAGCTTGGCCAATTCATTCAAATCGTTCCTTGCGGCTGCCAAAATAGTCTTAGCCAGATCCACTGCCGAGATTTTCGGAGTACCTGATCCTATCAGGATGGCAATCAATTCTGCTTCAGAAAGTGATGCCTTCCCTTTTATAATTAATTTTTCTCTAGGTCTGTCTTCCTCTGCCCACTGCTTGATGGACAGATTTTCTGAACTGTACATAGAGATTCTGTTGGTGCTAGGCCGAAAGTAGGAAAAAGAGGTTAAAACGAGAAGGGCTTAAACAAAAAAAGCTCCCTTGAAAAAGGGAGCGATCTATATCTTAATAAGAGACTCTGGCTTATAGAGAAGCTACCAACTTAGTCAATTTTGACTTTTGGTTAGCCGCTTTGTTTTTGTGGATGATGTTGTTTTTAGCCAACTTATCGATCATCCCAACTACTTTTTTCAATAGTTCTTCAGCCTCAGCTTTGTTCGTAGAATCTTTCAATCTCTTGATGAAAGTTCTAGTAGTTTTATGCTGATACCTGTTTCTTAGCCTTTTAGCCTCGTTTGATCTTATTCTCTTTAAAGCCGATTTATGATTCGCCATTCTCTAAAATGTTATATTCTTTTTTTCGGACTGCAAATTTAGAGCTATTATGTATAAAAGCAAATACAATTTACTAAATAAATTAAGAAAGCTTTTGCTAGGTAAATGAGTCCATTTTACTGTAATTATGCTCTAGTTAATTTTTGATAGAATATCCTACAATATCTCATGCGACTGAAGTGCATCCTATTTTCGTTTGTCCTTTCCCTTATTGTACCATTTGGATTGATAGCGCAACAATCCAAAATGGATACGTTGAGCTATGTCTCACCACACAAAGTCAACATAGATTCAGTAAAGCTATATTCAGGCATTGATTCGATCATTACCGAAGCGCTGGATTCAGGGGCATTTCCAGGATGCCAAATTCTTTTGGCCAAAGCAGGTCAGGTGTTTTACTATGAATCCTTTGGCTTTCATACATACGACAGCGTACAAAAGGTGCGGAATTTAGATTTATATGATCTAGCCTCTATCACCAAAATAACAGCGAGCACGCTTGCACTGATGAAACTGTATGAAGAAGGCCAATTTGATTTACATCAAACCATGGGATACTATTTTCCTTTTTTGGCTAAATCAAATAAGGACGACCTGAGCATTCGAAAGGTCCTGGCTCATCAATCCAGAATGAAAAATTGGATTCCTTATTATTCGGAATCTCAACGTAGAAATGGAAAATATAAACGAAAAACCATATCAGCGGACTCTTCAGAAACATTTCCTTATAGAATTCCAGGGTCAGACCTTTTCTTGCATAAGAACTTCAGAGAAGACAAAATTTTTAAAATGATTAAAAAATCTGACTTGTACAATGAAGAGGGTTATGTGTATTCAGGGTTGGCTTTTTATCTCTTCCCTGATCTCATAGAACGCCTATCCGGTGTTCCTTTCGAGCAATATCTAGCGAACAACTTTTACAAGCCATTGGAAGCGAATAGTTTGGGATTTGACCCTCTGAAAAAATATAACTTAAGTCAAATTGTACCTTCTGAGATAGATACATTCTTTAGGATGAGCAAACTTCATGGCGTAGTACATGATGAAGGGGCTGCCGTCATGTTGGGCATTTCTGGCAATGCAGGATTATTCAGTAATGCTGGGGATTTGGCCAAAGTCTATCAAATGCTTCTCAATGGAGGCACCTACAATGGAAATCAATACCTCAAACCTGAAACAATTAAGGAATTTACAAGGTGCCAATACTGCGAAAAAGACAATCGCAGAGGCTTGGGGTTTGACAAACCTCTGATTGAATACGACAGTATCAAGAGCAGTGTAGCCAAATTGGCAAGTGCAAACAGCTATGGGCATTCAGGCTATACGGGCACATTGGTCTGGGCAGACCCAGATAATCAACTTTTATTCGTATTTCTAGCTAATAGAGTTTATCCTTCCAGAACCAATAGAAAAATCTATCAGCTAAATATAAGGCCTAGAATTCACGATTTGGTATATGGTTTGTTGGAAGAAGAAAAAGAATGAAAGCCCCGGGGCAGGTTCCCGAGATCATTTCATTCCATATACACCTGGTTATATTTTATGATTCGATTGGTTCAATAAAATATAAATATAATCATATTTATTAAAATAATACTATGATTAATGCAAATTATTATTAATTACATTATATAATATGCTAAATCATCAAAATATGCTAGTTGCAATTAATAGTGAAGCACCTCAAATTTACCGTCTGAATTATCCAGCAGTATGAATATCAAAAACACGCTTTTTTTTCTTTTTCTTTTAATCAGTGTTAATTCCTTCGGACAGGTAGAAATTTACTCCGAACAAATTTCTATTGATTCGATTACTAACAGTACTTCTGACGAGTTGAATGTGGTATTAAGCCCCGATGGCCAGAACCTTTATTTCACCAGAAAGAACCACTCTCAAAATTTGGGAGGCAGCAAAGATCAAGGGGACATTTGGGTCAGTGAAAAAAATACGAATGGAGAATGGACTCCCGCCTATAATCTGAAAGAGATTAATAACAAACAAAGTAATCAGATCATTGGGTTTATAAATGCTGGTCGATCAATGTTGATCAGTAATGAAAACCAATTAAGTGTATCCCACAACAATGGCGGTCGATGGTCAACTCCAAAACCATTCAGCATCCCTTATTTGAACTCCAAATCCAAAGAACTGAGTGCCAGTGTTTCACCTGATGGAAGACACATCCTTTTCGGCATGGAATCTTTTGGCAATTATGGTGTGGAAGACATTTACATATCTCGTATGAAAGCAGACGGTTCATGGACCAGTCCAAAAAACTTAGGCTCAGCCATCAATACCCAAAATCAAGAAATCACTCCTTTCTTAGCTGCTGACAACAAGACACTTTTCTTTTCTTCTAATGGCCATGAAGGAGAAGGAAGCTTTGATGTTTTAATGAGTACCAGACTAGATGACACCTGGCAGAACTGGAGTGAACCGAAAAATCTTGGTCAGAAGGTGAATACAAAAGGCAGAGAAAGCTCATTCACCTTCCTATTAGAAGATGAATATGCTTACCTCTCTAGCACTCAAAATAGTGACGGCTATGGAGACATCAAAAAAGTGAAAATAGCTCCTGAAATCGCTCCTATTGAAACCATAGCTGATACGGTTCAAGCAGTGGATGTTGTAGAGGAGGAAAAAATCATTGCGATAAGTGGACTTGTAAAAGACAAGAAAACCGATGAAACCATCATAGGTGCCGAGATCTATGTAACGACAGAACCAACAAATCAGGAATTCAAAACATTAACCAACTCACAGGGAGCTTTTAACCTTACTGTAGATGAGGGGAACAATTATATCGTAAAAGTGAAAGCTTTCAGATATCTCTCTGCTGAGAACGTAGTAACAGATGCAGCACTACTGAACAACGAACCAATAAACTTTAGCCTTGAGCCCATAATAGAAGGTAATACTGTAACCCTAGACCATGTACTTTTCGAACAAGGCAAAGCCATTCTTATTGCCGGGTCGGAAAAAGAGTTAGACCTTGTGGTGGAGATGATGAAGTACAATCCTGATGTTTCTATTTTCTTATCTGGCCATACCGACAATCAAGGTAAAGCCTCATTGAATGTAGCGCTAAGCGAAGAGAGAGTGCAAACAGTGATGGATTATCTAATCGCACAGGGAGTGAGTAAAAAAAGAATCTCAGGTAAAGGTTTTGGTGGCATGAAACCAATCGCCAGCAACGCAAGTGCTGAAACTCGAAAATTGAATCGTAGAGTAGAGTTCACAGTTCACAAAATCAACAAATAAAAAAAGCACCGAACTATGAAGTTCAGTGCTTATGGTAAATTGAGGTTATTCGTCTTTGGATAGCCAGCCATTTCTGACAGCTAATTGTGATTCGGTAGGTTCTTCACTCAATGAAAGTATATGTGTATACTCTACATCAATTTCAACTATCTCGGCGCTCAAATCAACTTTAGATTCTGAGCCATCTTCTCCTTGCCTCATCACGGTATAG
The DNA here is from genome assembly GCF_965233835.1 of Reichenbachiella sp. Lineage (GTDB taxonomy): Bacteria > Bacteroidota > Bacteroidia > Cytophagales > Cyclobacteriaceae > Reichenbachiella. Next base: position 1,702,840 of record NZ_OZ247585.1, on the reverse strand, counting down.
GTCATCTGATTTCCCACTTCCATTTCTTCTCTAACGTTCTGAAAAAATGCCCCGATACCACTCAAAGGTATCTCTTTTCCATTAATACCCACTAATACATCGCCATTTTTTAATCCAAAAGCTTTTCCAAAAGCATTTAAACCTTCTGCATTGGCTATAAAAACACGACTTGTTTCAGGGTTATAGCCATAAGATCCTTGGGTCAATCCCATACTCATTTCCCTTCTCGTTTCGGAAGAAGCATAGTTTACACCAGCCAGGGCAAAAAACTCTTCATAGTCCAATGGCGTAGTTCCTTCTACATAGGTCTTGAAAAAATCTCCTATTTCTGGATAGGTCATCTCAGTAATAATATTGAACAAATCTTCGTCATTAAAGGCTTGATCCTTTCCAAATTTCTCAGACAAATCAAACATCATTTGCTGCACTCCATACTGACCATCCGAGAGACTTCTTAGTTTTAGGTCCAAACAAACGCCGATCAAGGCACCTTTTTCATAAACATTTCCATATTGATCCGGATACTTATCCAAAGTATACTTACTCAAATCAGTAAATGCCAGAGAGTCATTATATCTAGTTGTGGCGCTAACCATCTTGCCTTGTAAAGTTTGTAAATATTGATCCGCTGTCATGAGATCATATTTTACTTGAACGTTGCCAGCAAAAAACTCAGTGATCCCCTCGTAAAGCCATAAATGCTTAGACATTTTTGGCTCATTGAAATCGAACTGGTGAATTTCTTCGGAATGTATATTCAAAGGAGTTACGATATGAAAAAATTCATGAGCGGCGAATCGATTAAACATACCAATCATTGACTCCATCGGCTGATTTTGCATAGAATACAAAGAAGAATAGGAATGCTCTAAAGCTCCTACAGACCGCACAGGCCTTTCTGTGAAATAACAGATGAAGGCATATTTATCAACAGGCAATTCGCCTCCCAAGTACTCCTTTTGTGACATTAGGATCTGCTCAATAGCACCACGCACTTCCTCAGATTTCACCACTTTCCCTGGGGAATAAGTGGAGATGAGCACCTCTGCACCTGCTACATTCACAATACTGGTGTCTGGCTCGCAGTACATCAGTGGGTTATCTATCAAATGGTCATAGCTTTCCGTCAGATAAGTATCCACTTCAGCCTGACTGTCTGCTACTTTGACCTCGCTTATATCAAGGCTAGTCTCCATCGGCTGGCCAGTGCTCAAAGCAATCAACCCTGTAGAACCGTACATTTTTGAATCTCGGATCACATTGAACTTAAAGGGCTTTCGTGTCATGTTTTCGAAATAACCGAAAAAGCCTCCCGAGTTAATAACAAAGTTCTTCCCTTCCTCAATGTTTGTTCCTGCCGGCTCAAATATAGCTGGCCCATCTACGTCATTATCATAGGAATCTTTCACCCAATAAGACACCTTAGCGAGTTTATTGGCTTTAGATATTTTCCAGGAGTTCACCGAGGGCTTTTCTACTGTAAGTTCTCTTCCTTTTTTATCGTAGGCCTTAAAATTTTCTACAAATCTTCCATAATCCTGTACAGCATAGGTGCCTGGTATAATCTTAGGCATGTAAAAAGTGGTTTCTGATTCTTTGATTTTTGGCGGCGTAAGAACGACCTGTACTTTATCGTCCTTTACAACGGTAAGATCCAGTGTATACACATACTGATCTTGAGCTAAAGCCGGCGACACAAGTCCATAGGACATGACCATCACCAATAGTAGTATTTTTTTCATTTGAGTTTATTTTGAGTTTTTCTTTATTGATACTTAAACATAACCATCCAATTGGCCAGTCACCTATGACAAGTATCCTAACTGGTCGATTTATTACACCATTGGTCAAATGATGCTATCTCAAGGTCAAAAAAACTCCTTGTTTGGCTTAGTATTCAATCTTGATCAGAGAGCAACCATTCTTTGGCATCATCCCTATTATCAAAAAGGCCAGTATTTCGCCCTGTTAATTTAATCACAGACTTTGCTATAAGCTTAGCTACTGAATTCAGCCCAACAATCGCCGTCAATTTTACATATGGCTCATTAATTCTGGCTATTTCCGTGACTTTAGCAATTACCACTTTGTTGAATCGCATGTCTGTCATATCTACTAAAGACATAACAGATTTTGGAGGGTGTTGGGAGATAACATTAGCTGCTTCGTCCATAATGGCTGGCGCTTCCTCGGCACTCACCTGTGTCAGGTCAGTAAAAACTATGGTTTGGTCTTGCGCTGTTAAAGTGCTTACTCTAGGCATTAAGTTGGTGTCAAGTGGTGTACCCCTAAAGATAATAACCTTTTGGGGTACGCTAAAATTCATTGTATTCTAAGGTTGACGAACATAGGTCTCTAGAATATAACGATCTACGCCAAGTTCTTCTGACTTCTCAACCCCCTGCTGAATTAAAGTATCACCTTTAATTTGAACCTTAAAATCAAACACATGGCCTTCCCAGCCTCGTGCAGTGCAAAACTCAAGCTGCTCTTGATAGTTGTCGCCTTCTAGCTTATAGCGGCCTGCACCCGCGGCAAAAAATGCTGTGGAGTCTTTTCCCTGATTCAAATCGTGATTGACAAATGAAAAGTGCGTGGGCGTGATGATTTTTATCATACGGCGGCCTTCCACATACGTGTTAAAGGTTTCCCCATTTTCTTTATTGATTACAGCAATCAACTCCCATGTCCCTTCAAGGGGTTTCTTCTTTGATTGCTCGACCTTTGGTTGACAACCCAATATGACAGGGAGTAAGAGGAGACTAATCCAATAAGATTTCATAATTATGATTTTAATGTGAAAAATACTTTGGATTAGATCAGGCTAAAGTAAACGATGAAAAAAAAGTATCAAAATTATTACCTCACTACTACACATTTAGACTGAGAAGTGCATGAGTTGATCCAGAATTTTTACCTAATTTGCTGGTTCTATTTTTGTGAATTATTAATGCGATAAGCATGGATGGTAAATTAATATATGGGATTCAGCAAATTGGCGTTGGCGTAGATGATGCTGAAAAGGGATTTGAGTGGTATGCTAAAACCCTTGGGGCAGATTTGTGCATTTTTGACGATGATAATGAAGCCACTTTTATGGCTAAATATATGGGTGGTCAACCACGCGCTAAAAGAGCCATCCTGGCCATGAATGCCCAAGGGGGTAGCGGTTACGAAATCTGGCAACACACTGGTCGCAAACCACTCACCATTGAAGAACCTGTTCAACTTGGCGATTTGGGTATCAATGTAGCCAAAGTTAAATCACAAAACATTCAGAAAAGCTACGACAGGCTGAAAACCAAAGGAGTAACAATCTGCACAGAAATAAATGAGGAACCAGACGGATCCAAAGGATTCTATATTAAAGACCCTTGGGATAACATTCTTCATATTAAAGAATTTGACTCATGGCTCAAAAAATCAAAATTTGATGTAGGGGGTATTTGCGGAGCTACCTTAGGTGTATCAGATATTGACCAATCATTAAAACTGTACGCTGACATTCTCGGATATGACCAAGTGATATACGATAAAACTGGAACATTCGACGATCTCAAAGGTCTCAACAACGGAGAAGGAAAATTCAGAAGAGTATTACTTACTCACATCAAAGATCGAACAGGAGGGTTTTATCCCCTACTCGGCGATGGACAAATTGAGCTCATTCAAGCACTAGACCGTACACCAAAAAAACTATTCGAAGGTAGATTCTGGGGAGATATCGGATTCATTCATTTATGTTTTGATATTAGAAACATGAATGCGCTGGTAGAGGAATGTAAAGAAAAGAACTATCCGTTTCAAGTACTAAGTTCTGAACATTTCGATATGGGAGATGCTAACGGTCACTGGGGCTATATAGAAGACAACGACGGCACGCTGGTTGAATTCGTAGAAACTCATAAAGTACCTTTGATTAAAAAAATCAATTGGAGTATTAAACTCAAAAATCGAGATCCACACAAACCCCTACCTGGTTTTATCTTGAAGGCTATGGCCATTACAAAAAGGAAAAAATTCGACTGACACGTTCATGAGTATCGAAAAAGAACTTCGGGAAAGAAGCGAGTCTAAATGCGAGTTGTGCAGTGCAACTAATAATTTATCACTTTATATAGTAGCTCCTAAATCTGGCGACCACGCTGATGAATGTGCCTATTTATGCCAAGTCTGCCAGTCGCAAATTGATGGAACAGTTGAGAATGACACCAATCATTGGCGATGCCTCAACGACAGCATGTGGAATTCTAATCCTGCAGTGCAGGTTCTATCTTGGCGGATGCTCACCCGAATGAAAGAAGAAGGCTGGCCACAAGATCTCCTAGATATGCTTTACTTGGATCTCGACACCCTCTCATGGGCCAAGGCAACAGGTGAAGATGAAAGTGAAGAAGACAAGATCATACACAAGGATAGTAACGGAGCAATTCTCGAAGCTGGTGACAGCGTGGTACTCATAAAAGACCTGAACGTAAAAGGAGCCAACTTCACAGCCAAACGAGGCACTGCGGTGCGCAATATTTCATTAGTTCATGACAATCCGGAGCACATTGAAGGGAAAGTTAATGGTCAGCAAATTGTAATACTGACCAGGTTTGTCAAAAAATAATGTAGAAATGGATCAACTTTCAGACAAACGATCCTTTACATATTCCACCTCAGTTTTTCCGTGAGGTGAGGGTTTACCGTCTGCACCAATATTTACGAGCACAATTCTTTCTACTGTAATAATCTTCTCTCGGGTCATTTTGTTTCTTACCTCGCAGTTCAATTCTAACGAAGTCCTTCCAAACTTGGTAGGTTCTATACCAATCTCTACTATATCTCCCTGCCGAGCTGAACTTAGAAAATTTATCTCTGACATGAACTTTGTCACTACCTTTTGATTCTCTAATTGAATCGCTCCATATAGCGCCGCTTCTTCATCAATCCAGGCCAGTAATTTTCCTCCAAACAAAGTTTGATTTGGGTTTAAATCTTCTGGCTTTACCCACTTTCTTGTATGAAACTTCATAATATTCTAATCTTCACATGTTATGTTCAATCACAAATCCAAAAGCTCACTGGCCTAAGAATTACTCGTTGATCGCAATTTAAATCATAGGATTTCATTATCTTAATTTTTGCTAAATCTCTCAACTAATTGCAACCTTTTGAATTTTAATCATCAACCATAGACTATGAGATTATTGTTTATTTCACTACTCGTTTTTATCAATTATTCAACTTCACTGGCTCAGTCACAAGTTTTTGAATTCCAATATCAGGAAATGGAGCTTGACGAGGCTTATATCGAATCCCTTTCTCCTCACCGTTTCGGCCCGCCATTCACGAATATGATGCAGCTTTTGAAAGAGTACTACATCTATGAAGAAACAAGCAAAGTTTCCGGCACCACAACCAAATTCATACAAAAACCGCCCATTTACTATTCGGTGAAAAAAACTAATAAATATGTTTTGAAAGCACTAAAAAAGAAGCTCGTCACCGAGGAACAAGCCAAAAGCGATCTGGAACTAGTGCTGAAAATTGCACTCAATATCAGACACCAAAATACAGTAGAGTTCGAGGATGTGTTATATAAAATTAAAGATGCTGAAGACATCATTTCCTTCTACCAAGAAAATGTTGTTTTGACAGATTAGAGCCTTCTAGAACGTTCTATTGTATGAACCTCCTCCTTTATTGGTTGTTTGTTATTTTTTTCAAATTCTAAAATTTCCTTCTCTTGAATAAATTCAACCAATTGCTTAGCTAATGTTTGATAGGTCAATTTTGACGGATGAACTCCATCACTAAAGTAAAGAGACAGATTATTGGATAGATTGTACTTTCTGGACCAGCTTTCAATACTTATTACCTCCGAAGAATAATAAACCTTCTCGAACTCAGCCACTACAACAGCTAAAGCCTCTCCCAATATTTCTACCAGATTTCCAATGGCCCATTTCATAAGAGGAGTAAATGCGGGAAACTCTCTAATAGGTGGCATATTCGTAAAAACCACCGGTGTATCATCAAACTTAAGCTTTAATTCATGAATAAGAAATCGTGCTTGAGCTTTCCAGCGCCAGGGGTTATTGAGCTTAAATGCATCATTCCCCCCAATGCCAACCACCACCAAATCCCAATCATATTCATCCAAATCAGATAATAGTTCACTGGAAATCCGGGCCATTGTGATCCCGCTCTTCGCCTGAACCTTCCACTGAACACCTAGATTCATGTTGGCTGCTAACTCATTAGCCAATGTGCCTGCAAATCCTTCTTTATGCGTCTCCACCCCAACGCCAGCCATTGTACTTTCTCCCAGCACCAATACCCTTAATTTACGGTTAGTTGATAAACCACTAACCCCTACTGGATCAATAGCTTCCGGCAGATCGGGAATGGTATTTTTAACCTTTCTTCCATGCAGATAGAGCATTGGCAACAATGGAATAGTCAAAATAGATCCGATAATATATCTCGCACTCATGTCATCAACTTTCCATATCACTCAACTCAATATTGAGTGCCTTGGTTGACATCTGAATTTCTATCAATGAAAAGATGAGTGAGGTAATCAATGAAATCAGACTACCTCCGAATAAATAATTGGCCAAGACAAAACCTTCCTGAAACAACGCAAACATACAAGCTACTGTAAGTAGAAAACTTAGAACGCCAAACGCTTGCATCCGACGAACCATATTTAGTCGTACTCTGAGGTTCCTTATTTGCCCAACAAGCACATGCTGAGTCTCGGCTTGCTGATATTTCGCATGTAAATTTCTGATAAGTGTGGCTAATGCCAAAAATCTATTGGTATAGGCTAGCAACAACAGCGTAATCGCCGGAAATAAAAGGGCCGGTGTAGAAATTTCTAATTGCAAAAGAAGAGTTTATTTTTTCTCAATAAGGGCCACCAGCTCATCCGCATCCCATGGCTTACCAACACTACCTGTAAAACCAAATTTTTTGATTGCGTTCCGAATGATCTCATCATTTACATATTCAGAAATGATGATTCTCGTCATGTCAGGGTAAAGTTCTCCTACTTTTTCGAGCAGCTCCACTCCCGTCATTTCCGGCATACGGTGGTCAGATATGATGACATCAAACTTTTCATCTTCCATCAGCTTGAGCCCTTCAGCCGCACTTTCGCATGTAGTGACATTGTACCTTCTTTTGAAGGCAATTCTGAAAACATTTAGGTTAGCTGCTTCATCATCCACATATAGCAACTTGATCTTATCTGCCATAATTAATCGTTCTTTCTCTTTTTCCTTAACTGGTTATGCAAAATACAAAATTATTACAACAATACGGGACGCATATCAAAAGGCCTCACGAACAGACAAATAAAACGCATATTGTCCATTATCGGTAAAGCCGACATCCATTCGGAAATTCATTTTTTCATCCTTTAAGGCTCTAAAACGTCCTCCAAGTCCATAAACAGCTCTTAGCTTATTTATTTCAAAATCACTAAAACTATCAAAGACCTCTCCCACTCCTGCAAAAATCACTCCTCCAAATCGCCAAAACAACTCTTGTCTGGCTTCAACCTGAAAATACATTAGTTGTCTGTCTCTATATAAATTTCGATGCTCTATACCCCTTAGTCTTCCTCCTCCACCCATTTTAGGAAGTTTATAAAAAGGTATATCATCGCCCGACGTCATATTCATTCTGAACTGTATTGCCAATACACTTTTGGGACCCAAAAACTCGAAGTATTGCCTATAATCTAGAAGGAAACTACCGTAGTTATATTCTCCACCAAAAGCTTTTCCATAGAAAGCTGCTCTTGCGTTTATAAACCGGCCGTGAGTAGGCCATAGTGTGCTATTTCGGGTATCATTCCTAAAAGCAGGTCCAATTCCCATATTCCTCCCACCTTCTATACCTACAGGAACCTCCGTTACCAGCAGGCCTGAGTCTATTAAATTGGTAATGTTGTTGTACTGAAAATCAAATCGAACACCACCGAACCATTGTGAAGTGACTGGTTTCAACAAGGTGCCGCTCATGCCTACATAGCGATCCGTATATTTTTCTACAATCTCAGGGTCCGTATCACTGCCTATCCCGTAATAATTATCGGGAAAGTCAAACACTCTGGCTTCCATGTTCAAGTTCATACCATTCCCAAAAAACAAGTCAAAATCTGACTTAACTAAAACCTGTTTGTTGGTAGTAAAAACTATGTATGGAGTAATACTCGAGGGTCTGTGGAAATCCGGATTCTTGGATTTTGTATTAAAAACAAAAAAGGCGATGGTACCAATATTCACCTTGGTTTCTGGAGAATATCCTAGTGCTGGATAAATAGCGAATTTGACTCGCTTTTCTTGGACAGAGTCTTGACGGACAGAGTCTTGCTCCTGTGCTCGTACACTTAAGAACGAACACACCAGAAAAAAGCAATAAATCAGGTTTAATTTCATCTAGTTATTCAGCAGGCAACAAATCAAGTCCCAACTCATCCAACTGATCCTTAGCAATTGGAGAAGGTGATTCTATCATTACATCGCGCGCAGAAGTATTTTTAGGGAAGGCTATAAAATCTCTGATAGAATCTGAGCCTCCAAACATAGAGCATAATCTATCAAATCCAAAGGCAATTCCTCCATGTGGTGGCGCTCCATATTCAAAAGCATCCATCAAGAAGCCAAATTGCTCTCTTGCCTCCTCATCAGAAAAGCCTAGATGCTTAAACATCATTGCCTGTGTTTCTCTATCGTGAATTCTGATAGAACCCCCTCCTATCTCCACGCCGTTGATTACCAAATCGTAGGCATTGGCGTGAACCTTACCAGGATCAGTATCCAATAATGGAATTTCGTCGGGCTTTGGTGAAGTAAATGGGTGATGCATCGCATGATATCTTTCTGATTCTTCATCCCACTCCAATAACGGAAAGTCCAATACCCATAGTGGTTTGAAGTTCATTGGATCCTTCAGCTCCAACAAATCACCCATGTGCAACCTTAGCTCACACATTTGTTTTCTAGTAGCATTCAGGTCTCCAGACAATACCAAGATCAAATCACCAGGTTTAGCCTTAGCTTTTTCAGCCCAAGCTTTCAAGTCCTCTTGCGAGTAAAACTTATCTACAGATGACTTGAATGACCCGTCTTCATTACATTTCACATAGACCAAGCCTTTGGCTCCAACTTGTGGTCTCTTAACGAAATCCGTCAAACCATCCAGTTGCTTACGTGTCCAGGATGCGCATCCTTCAGCACATATTCCAACAACAAGCTCTGCCTGATCAAACACGTTAAAACCTTTGTTCTGAGCGACATCATTCAATTCTACGAAAGGCATTCCAAATCTTACATCCGGCTTGTCAGACCCATACAACCTCATGGCATCGTCGTATTGCATGTGTACAAACTCACCTACTTCTACGTCCAATGCTTGCTTGAACAAATGACGAGTCAATCCTTCGAAAGTATTCAATATATCCTCCTGAGTTACGAAAGACATCTCACAGTCTATCTGAGTAAATTCTGGCTGACGATCAGCTCTCAGGTCCTCATCTCGGAAACATTTTACAATTTGAAAGTATCTATCAAAACCAGAGACCATCAACAATTGTTTGAAGGTCTGTGGAGACTGAGGCAATGCATAAAACTCACCTTTGTTCACTCTAGACGGAACCACAAAATCTCTAGCCCCTTCAGGGGTAGACTTGATGAGTACTGGGGTCTCAACCTCCATGAAGTTTTGTTCCGACAAGTAAGATCGGGTGGCCTGAAGCATTTTATGACGAAGCATTAATTTGTCTCTTACCTCATCTCTTCGAAGATCAAGATAACGATATTTCATTCTTAGCTCTTCGCCGCCGTCGGTATCATTGTCGATAATAAATGGAGGCACCTTAGAAGCATTCAACACTTCCAAATCACTCACTTTTATTTCTATTTCTCCCGTAGGGATCTTATCATTTTTGGCATAACGTTCTGCTACTTCACCTGTCGCCTTAAGAACAAACTCACGACCTACAGTCTTTGCCTTCTCCACTAATTCAGTTGGTGTTTGCCCCTCTTCGAATATCAACTGAGTAATACCATATCGATCACGGAGGTCGATCCAAACCATTCCTCCTTTATCACGTACTTTTTGTACCCATCCACATAGGGTCACTTCTTTTCCGGCGTCCGCCAATCTCAATTCGCCACAAGTCTGCGTTCTCAGCATAATATTCGTATTATAAAAAATGAAGGCGCAAATTTAATCATTGTCTTGTTTTGGGCTTCATCACAAGGTAGTTTAATTTTGATTTTTCACTAGCTTTAAAAAATTCGCAAAATCATGGGTGTCTTTTTATTTCTCAGTTTATTCTTTTCAACTTTTCTGACTGAAAACCTGACAAAAGTCAACGTTACCGAAGAGATTACTATGATGATCCCGGATCAGTTCAGGCTTATGACTGACGATGAAATAGCGAGTAGGTATTTCTCAACCAAAAGGCCAGTAGCCATTTATACCAATCCATCAGTTACTATTGACCTTGGGGTAAACAAATCAGTAACTCAATGGAGCGCCGATGATTTGGAAATCATGGTCAGCTTTCAAAAATCGAACATTTACAATTTTTACGACGAGATTGAAATGATTAGTCAAGGGGTGAAAGAAGTAAATGGTAAAAAAACAGCGTATTTCGAGTTTGTATCTACCGTAAAAGCGGATAGCAATACGCAGTCATTTAGGTCACAAAGTGCTGTCAAAAAATACACCTACATTCAGTATATGATAGTAGGTAAACATTCATGGGTATTCAATTTTACCAGTCCTTTGCAGCTGCAAGCCGAATGGCAACCACAATTGGCCGACATCATGGATAGCGTTGAATTCATTAATAAGAAAAAATGATTCCGGGACTTCATAGCGATGAGGCATTCATGAAAGAAGCCCTCAAACAGGCACAATATGCATTCGAAGAAAATGAGGTGCCTGTGGGTGCTGTTGTGGTATGTGAAAACAAAATTATTTCTCGTGCATATAATCAGGTAGAAAAGCTCAACGATGTAACAGCCCATGCAGAAATATTAGCGATCACAGCTGCCGAAAACTACCTTGGTACCAAGTATCTATCAGGATGCAAATTGTATGTTACTTTAGAACCATGCACCATGTGCGCAGGAGCTACTTACTGGTCTCAGCTCGATGAAGTTATTTACGGCGCAAGTGATGAAAAAAGAGGGTATTCTCATTTGGCTCCAAATGCCACTCACCCAAAAGCAAAAATCACCAAAGGTATCTTGGCTAATGAATGCAGTACTTTGGTCACTGACTTTTTTAAGCGTATGCGCGAAAAAGGAGCCTAACCTTTATTAACCTTAAGGTTTCGTCAGATCATACAATCATTCTATATCGGCATAGAATAGAATGATCATTTGATTCCGTTTATTTTAGATTTACAATTAACTTTACTCTTAAGAATTTTTTAAACATAAACATAGATTTATCATGGCATTTGAATTACCATCATTACCCTATGCACACGATGCATTGGAACCACATATCGACAAGCGTACAATGGAAATCCACCACGGAAAGCACCACAATGCGTACGTAACTAATTTGAATGGAGCGATTGCCGGTACTGAAATGGAAGGCAAGTCTATCGAAGCACTTTGTGCGGAGCATTCAGATGTACCTGCAGTAAGAAACAACGGCGGCGGACATTTCAATCACTCTTTGTTTTGGACTGTGATGAGCCCTAACGGCGGCGGCAATCCTACTGGCGACATCGCTGGTGCGATCGACGAGGCATTCGGCTCGTTTGATGCTTTCAAAGACGCTTTCGCTAAAGCAGGTGCGACTAGATTCGGTTCTGGATGGGCTTGGCTTTGCGTAAAAGATGGCAAATTAGAAGTTTGCTCTTCTGCTAACCAAGACAATCCATTGATGCCGGGTGTTGGATGTGGAGGCACTCCGATCCTGGGTCTTGATGTTTGGGAGCATGCTTACTACCTAAACTACCAAAACAGGCGTCCTGATTATATCAACGCATTTTTTAATGTGATCAACTGGGAAGAAGTGAACAAGCGTTTCGCTGCCGCGAAATAACTGAAGAGTACTTCATAACTAAAGTACAAAGCCATCTCGATAATAATCGGGATGGCTTTTTTTATACCTCACAAGAGAGTCTATTTTTTAGACCGCTTCTTTTTCAAATCAAAAAGATCCTTCCTTCGATCTTTCAAATTTTGTACACTGCCAAATTGATTCAGTTCTCTTAGTAAATCAATATCTACATCGGCTATTAGAATCATTTCCGCATTGGGAGTGGCTTCGGCCTTGATACCATTAGTGGGGAACGCAAAATCACATGGGGTAAATACCATGGACTGTGCGAACTGAATATCCATGTTATGGACTTTAGGCAAGTTGCCCACGCTGCCAGCAATTGCTACATAGCACTCATTTTCTATCGCTCGAGCTTGTGAACAATTTCTCACCCTGGAATATCCGTTTTGTGTATCCGTAAGAAAAGGTACAAACAGAATATCCATCCCCTCTTCAGCCAACAGCCGGCTCAACTCAGGAAATTCTGAATCGTAACAGATCAACACACCAATCTTACCGCAATCGGTGTCAAAAGCCTTGATTTCATTGCCGCCTTGCATCCCCCAGACCTTAGATTCATCCGGAGTCACGTGAATTTTTTCGTACCGTTCTGTGGTGCCATCTCTTCGACACAGATAGCCTACGTTATACAATAAATCGTCCTTAATTTCCGGCATACTGCCGGTGATGATGTTGATATTGTAAGAAATAGCTAATTCTGAAAACCGCCTAACAATCTCCTCGGTATGAGTAGCTAATTCTCGAATGGCCTCTGGCTCTGACATGTGATTATTTTCAGCCATCAAGGGCGCATTGAAAAACTCAGGAAACAAGGCGAAATCACAGCGATAACCAGATACCGCATCCACGAAATACTCTGCTTGCTGCATGAGCTCTTCCATACCTTTGTACAATCGCATTTGCCATTGCACCAATCCTAATCGAACGATTTTCTTTTTGGTCTCCGCCTTTTTTGTGGGCTTCTTGTAGTAGATATTGTCCCACTCTAGGAGAACAGCATATTCACTCGAAGCTTCATCTCCCTCTAAATACCCAGTCAGGACTTTAGAAGGATGAAAATCATTGGAAATTTGAAAGTTGAGCACCGGATCAACTATCTCCTTTCTTTTGACTCTTTCTATATACTCCTTAGGAGAAATCTCATCGGCATACTTATGATAGTTTGGAATTCTCCCACCAAAAGCAATCATACGCAAGTTCATACGCTCACACAGCTCCTTCCGATAGTCATATAACCTTCTACCTAAGCGAAGTCCTCTAAATTCTGATTTTATAAAAACATCTATCCCATACAGTACATCTCCCTCATCAGTGTGCGTGTCAAAGGTATAGTCACCTGTGATTTCTTTGTAGGTATGGTGCTCGTCGAATTGGTTGTATTTTACAATAATAGACAAGGCGCATCCTGCCAATTGGCCATTGACCTTGATCACCACCTGTCCATCCGGAAATTTATCAATCAACGACTTAATCTCGTCTGCTTTCCAGTAAGCATCCTGAATACTGCTATAAGCTTCAATCATGGCCTTTTTCAACTCTTTGTAATCTCCAAGAGTCAAATAGGTCAATTCTATGTTTTCAATTTCCATTTGTACCTTTCATCGGAATAATTGAAATAAAGCTAGCAGAAAAGAGTAGAAGGAATGGTAAGGGTGTCTCAAATTATTTTATGAAGCCGAAGGTCTCTTCCAATATGAGCAGTGCATTTTTGTAATTGTCAGCTACCTGATCTCCACGTTCATCATTCATAAATACGGTACCCTGATCAAAATCTAAATCCCCAATTGGTGCCATGGCGTCTACCGAATAACCTAGGGTAAAATCTCCAACGATTGAGAATGGCTCAGAAAAGACCTGACTCATAACAAAGTAATTTTTGTCTGTCCCAATATGCATCTTTATCTCTTCGCCTAGTGGATCGTCTTTATCAAAATACCTTCCATCCATCAAGAAAAACTTGTAGCCTGTGTTCCAATCCCAAGCCATACCATTTGTAGGATCCAAATCCCCCACATGATCAATCGACGCGTTGGCCTCCGCATCTACACCGATAGCCATGAGGAGTTCTGCTATCTCAATTTCTGATGGAACACCTTCGACTGTTATACTAGCAGTGAGGTGGTCAGCATCGAAACTCACGAGGTGATAGCTATCTGGTTCAGTATAAACGATATTTGAATTGGCGTCTTTGAGTTGGATATTGCTTAAATAAAATTCGATTCTGTCAAAGGAAACTTGTTGCTGACTTGGAGTGACATATTTTTTTGATCCAAAAATCAATATTTCATTATCAACTTTCACGCTAAAATTAAATATGAGGGCATTACTTTCTTCTGCTTCATCCGACGAACAAGCACTCATTATTAGCAACGCGCAAATGGTTGTGCTAATCTTCGAAAGGGTTGGAAAATGCTTCATCTGTAATGAAAGTTTCGTCGGTAAGGGTATGTAAAAATGCGATAATAGCTTCTTTTTCTGTTTCAGTGAGTCCCAGTTTTACGGGCAACACATTTTCAGCATTATTAGTTGCATCGGTAATTAACACATCCAAGGTTGCACTGGTCTGAATATTTTCATTGTAATGACCCAACACATCCTCGAGCGTTGCAAATCTACCATCGTGCATATAAGGAGCAGTAAGTGCAATATTTCGCAAACTAGGTGCTTTAAATTTTCCTTTGTCAGTAGCCTCTCCTGTTATATTCACCAATCCATTTTCTAAATTTTCTTTGGCATCAATACCGTTATTATGAAACCCTCGATATCCATTACGATCACCTGAAGTCAATATACTTAAATGACAATCTCCGCAATTCCCTCCTCTCAGTCCAATTGTGGGCTCTGGATGAGTGAAAAATAAATCCATCCCTAGCTTTTCCTGATCTGTAAACACCTCTTCTCCGAGCAGATATTGATCATATCGTGAGTTAGAAGAAACCAGTGTTCGCATGAACTGACTGAGCGCCTTGGCTATTAAATCAGATGTAATTTCCTCTGTTTCAAAAGCTTGCTGAAATTGCTGACGATAGGAATCTGAATTGGACAGTCGCTCTACGGCCTCCGTTAAAGACAAATCCATCTCGATATGATCCTGAATGGGCTCTAGGGATTGCTCTTCCAAACTTGACGCTCGACCATCCCAAAAAAACTTGGACTGCCAAAGCAGATTCACCAGTGACATAGAACTCCTACTGGTCAATTTCCGATCGACGCCCATGCTGAATTTTACGCCATCTGTAAAGGCCTTCGATTGCTGATGACAAGACCCGCATGACACCTGACCATTACGAGACAATTGCTTTTCATAAAATAAATGTCTTCCCAGCTCAATGCCTTCTTCGGTAAAAGGATTATCCTCGGGAATCTCATATTTGTCGCCAAAATGAGTTGGAGGCACATAGCTGTATGGGGTTGGCCCCTTAAACTCAGTGTCATCATCACATGAACAAAGTACATGAAACCCAATAAGTATTATGACACACTTTAAATTCATCAATTAGTCAACATGTAGAAGTTGTAATTCCATTAACTTTCATTCGCAGGAAAATAGCGAATCTGAAACTTCTCAACACCATAGTAATCCTTTCCACTCTCCTTTTTTACTGGAGCTGTAATACTAACTCAATTTCTACAAATAAATTACAACTGAGCTATCCTGCTCATTTTCCAAAACCAATTTCTTCTCCAGCAAGAAATGAAACAACTAAAGAAGGTGTTGCCTTGGGCAAGGCACTTTTTTTTGATCCAACACTTTCTGCTAGTGGTAAAATTTCTTGTGCTTCCTGCCACCAACCAGAACTTTCTTTTTCAGATAGCCAAAGGTTTAGCTCTGGCCATAGCCGCTTGAAATTAAAAAGGAACACACCTCCATTGTTCAATCTGGCTTGGTCAGCAAACTTCTTTTGGGATGGTGGTGTAAAGAACCTGGAATCATTATCGTTTACCGCACTCACAAACTCAGATGAAATGGGTTCTGATCTAACTCTGCTATGCAGTAATTTGAACCGAGATAAAGATTATAAAAAAGCATTCAAAAAAGCATTTTATATTGATTCTATCTCTTCCGCTTACGTCAGCCGGGCATTGGCGCAGTACATGCGCACATTAATTTCAGCAAACGCCAAATACGACAGTGTGCAACAGGGGCTTGCAAAATTTTCTAAAATTGAAATCCAAGGAAAAAAGATATTCGAGCAAAACTGTGCTTCTTGCCATACTCCCCCTCTTTTCACTGACAATAGATTTCATCATAATGGCATAGAACAGGCTTACTCTGTTGAAAACTTATTTTTGTCTACAGGCCGATTTAGAATCACAAGAGATTCTGTTGATTTGGGTAAGTACAAAACTCCATCACTTCGAAACTTAAAGTACACAGCACCATATATGCACGATGGTAGGTTTGCTAGTTTAAGTAAAGTTCTAGATCATTATCAAAACTTAGATCCTTTGAACCAAAACCAAGATTCTCTTGTTGGTAAAGTCAAGTTTTCTGATTCAGAAAAAATCGCACTTGAAGCTTTCGTAAAAACACTAGAAGGTGAAATAGTGAAGTGAAACACGACTGAATTAGTTCAACTTTCGTACTAAATATGCGTAAGAAATCTTAAATTTAAGTTAACCAAAAAACTCAAAGGATTATCTCAACCCATATCCAAACCGCTCCGTCTATTGCTACCATTTCCTATTTCAAGGATAAATACACGAGAGTTCGAAATCAATCCATTCATCTGTGCGAGCCGTTAGAAAAAGAAGACATGGTGGTACAGCCTATTGTAGATGTAAGTCCTCCAAAATGGCACTTAGGGCATACCACTTGGTTTTTCGAAAAAATGATACTCGAAGAACATTTCATAGGCTATCAAGTCTACCATTCAGAATACAACTATGTCTTCAATAGTTATTACGAAAGTATCGGCAAGCGAGTACTCAGAACAGATCGAGGCAATCTAACTCGTCCAACTACTGAGGAAGTCTACAAGTACAGGGCTTATGTAGACGAACAAATGGCCTTCTTTCTGGATACGATCAACGAACTCCCTACGGTCATTTCGGGTCTATTAGAATTGGGACTTCAGCATGAGCAGCAGCATCAGGAACTATTGGTTTATGACATCAAGTATATCCTAGGCAACAACCCACTGTTTCCGGCATATACCAAAAAGGAAATTGTCTCGAGTGCCGAAAGTAGAACCCTTGGTTTTCTTCCTATCTCCGAAGGAAACTATACCATCGGCCATCAGCAAGAAGGTTTTTGTTTTGACAATGAATTAGGTATACATCAAGTCTATTTGCATGATTTTGAAATTGGAGATCGACTGATCACCAATGGAGAATATCTTGAATTTATAGAGGCAGGTGGCTACCAAAATTTCAAATATTGGTACATGGAAGCCTGGGCTTGGGTGCAAGAAAATAAAGAAACCTCACCTATGCACTGGCACCACATTGATGGGGAGTGGTACCAATACACTTTTTTTGGTTTGCAGAAGCTCAACCTTCATGAACCTGTCACCCACATTAGCCAGTATGAGGCGGCAGCATACGCTCAATGGAAAGGCATGAGACTCGCTACCGAATTCGAATGGGAAGTAGCAAGCAAGCAATTTGAATCAGCAATTCATAAAAACGCCAACTTTATAGAAGGAGCAGCCTTGAATACCCAGACCGCCAAGAAGGATCATTTTCAGTTTTATGGAGACTCATGGGAATGGACCAACTCCGCCTACCTACCCTATCCGTACTTCAAAACAGAAACTGGATCAATAGGCGAATACAATGGAAAATTCATGGTTAATCAAATGGTACTTCGAGGCGGTTCGTTCGCCACTCCCAAAGACCATATCAGACCAAGCTATAGAAACTTTTTTCACCCTCAATTAAAATGGCATTTCACCGGAATTCGCCTGGCAAAACATGTTTGAAACCATAGAAAAAGAAATAATCAAGAATAAACAGTTCCTTACAGATGTCCTTGATGGCCTTTCATCTGACTCTAAGCACATTTCGTCCAAGTATTTCTACGACAAAAAGGGAGATGCTATTTTCCAGCAGATCATGCACATGGATGAATATTATCTTACTAATGCTGAACTTGACATCTTTGAATCCCACAAAAGTGAAATAGCTCGCATATTCTTCCCAGAGCAACAGCCTTTCAACTTGATCGAATTCGGTGCAGGCGACGGCATGAAAACCAAAGTATTGCTAAAGGAGCTTTTAAATCATGAGATTCCATTCGACTATGTACCTATCGACATTTCTCAAAATGCGCTGGATCAACTGCATCAATCCTTGACCAAAGAAATGCCTGACCTATCTTTTAAAGGGATACAAGGGGACTATTTCGAGGTCTTGAATAAGCTAAAGGAAAGTAATGGCCGAAGAAATGTGGTGCTGTTTTTGGGCTCCAATATTGGCAACTTCACTAATGATGAAGCGCAGTCATTCACTTCCAACATTAGCAACAAACTAAACCCTGGCGATTTACTTTTCATTGGGGTGGATTTAAAAAAAGACCCAAAAAAAATACTCTTAGCTTATAACGACTCAAAAGGTATTACGGCAGAATTCAACTACAACTTACTTAGAAGAATCAACAGGGAATTGGGCGGCAATTTTGACGTGGAACAATTCGAGCATCATCCAACTTATGACCCTGTGACCGGAGAATGCAAGAGTGCACTCCTTAGCAAAATAGAGCAAGAGGTAGAATTAGATGGTCAAACCTTTCATTTTGCTGAGTGGGAACCTATTCATACTGAAATTTCAAGAAAGTATTCTCTCAAACAGCTTCATCAATTAGCAAAAAAGTCAGGCTTCGAAGTAAAAAAAGACTTGTTCGATGCCAACCAATATTTCGTGGACTCTATCTGGGAGATTGTTTAAGCTCCTTCGCGGACTCCGTTCCGCGACCCGCCAGTATGACTTCTGCTGTATCCATTACAGATGCCGCAAGGTGCGGTAAGCTTGTGAATTAAAAACTTACTACTATCTCCACATTTACTTTGGGCAATTCGATAATAAATCTATTTTTGCAACCCCGATTCATTCGGGCTCATCACAATACAAATGCGCACGTGGTGAAACTGGTAGACACGCCATCTTGAGGGGGTGGTGGGAGCAATCCCGTGGAAGTTCGAATCTTCTCGTGCGCACATTTTTCCAAATTATTGCACACTACTTTCTAACAGAGCAATCTCGTGGAAGGCGAAGGTCGCTCCCATCGAATCTTCTCGTGCGCACATTTTCTTCAAAATTATTACACACTTTTCTGATTCAAATCAACAGAAGAATAGTTCTGGCTCATCTATCTATTATCACTAGCCAGCTCCAAGCCAATTAGCAGACAACTAACTACATAGTAATACACCAAGGCGTATCTCTTTCAAACTCAAATTCAAATAGAAATTATTCTGTTAGATTTGAATGCTACACAATTTAAAGAACGCACTATATAATTATCAGCTGTTGGTTACATTCAAGGTATTATGAAATTAGAACAAATAGTAATTCGAAAGATATCCAACTCAGACGTTGAAAATTTGCAAGAAATTGGAAAAAACACCTTTTTCGACACTTTCTCTGCTGACAATAGCAAGGAGAATATGGAAACCTATCTTAATACCAAATTTTCATTGCAACAACTTACCGAAGAATTGAACAACGAAAACTCTGAGTTTTATTTTGCCGAACTAGAAAAGCAGACAATTGGATACTTAAAGGTGAACACTGGAAATTCACAAACAGAAATACAAGATGACTCTTCTCTTGAAATTGAGCGCATTTACGTATTGAAAAAGTTTCATGGTAAACATGTTGGACGATTGCTCTTGAAAAAAGCGCTAGAAATAGCAAATTCAAGAAGGTTTGAATCTATCTGGCTTAGCGTATGGGAAAAGAATTTAAAAGCAATTCAATTTTATAAGAGAAATGGATTTATTGAATTTGATAAAAAAACTTTCAAATTGGGAATCGACCTACAGCGAGACATTATGATGAAACTAAAATTAAAAAAATAGGCTAATACGAGCTCCATGTTTCTTGTTCTTGTTCAAGCACTCATCTTAATAATCACATTTTTCCTTTTACTTTCCCGTTTAACTAGATTGATATAGTCTCAATTCTTAAATTCGCACATTAATCAGGAATTCTTAATTACATCTTATGGCTCTCAATATCCCACTACTCAAAAGCATCTGTGAAATCGCTGGTGCTCCTGGCTTCGAATCTCGAATCAGAAATCTGGTGATAGAAGAAATCAAAAACCATGTGGACGAATACCACATCGACAACATGGGCAATTTGGTAACCATCAAAAGAGGTAATGGCGATGATCCTAAGAAAGTGATGCTAGCGGCTCACATGGATGAAATAGGATTTATTGTTAATCATATCGATGACAATGGTTTTTTGAGATTTCAAACCCTTGGAGGATTTGACCCTAAAACTTTTACGGCGCAGCGAGTGGTCGTTCATGGTAAAAAAGACATTATCGGCGTAATGAGTAGTAAACCAATCCATGTGATGTCACCAGCGGAGAGAGAGAAGCCCGCTAAGAAAGAAGACTATTTCATCGACTTAGGAATGCCTAAGGAGGAAGTCGAGAAAATCGTGGCTGTCGGTAATCCCGTGACCAGAGAAAGAGACTTGATCGAAATGGGCAACTGTGTCAATTGTAAGTCGATTGACAACAGAGTATCTGTCTTCATCTTGATAGAAGCCATGAAACAGCTGAAAAACAATGCACATGATATCTATGCAGTATTTTCTGTACAGGAAGAAGTAGGCATCCGAGGTGCCAATGTAGCTGCTCACAGTATCAATCCTGATTTTGGTATTGCACTAGATACTACCATTGCCTACGACTTACCTGGCGCACAACCCCACGAATATGTGACCGAACTGGGTAAAGGTACGGCGATTAAGATTCTCGACGCCATGACCATTTGCGATACACGAATGGTTAACTTCCTAAGAAAAACAGCTGATGATCACAAGATCAAGTGGCAAAACGAAATACTTGTTGCTGGCGGCACGGATACTTCCGGCATTCAGCAAAAGGGTAAAAACGGCGCCATATCAGGAGCCATTTCTATTCCAACAAGGCATTTGCATCAAGTGATCGAAATGGCAGACAAAGACGATATACAGGCGTCAATTGATCTGACGGTGGCTGCCTTTGAAAACATTCACAATTATAACTGGAGCTGGACTTGAAAAAACTAACCTTCATTTTCTGTTTTATTTCATTCAAAGGATTCGCTCAAGATTATTCTAGCCTGCGCAGTAATCTGGAGCATTTTGTAGATCAGAGTATTGAAGTGCGCGAAGCCGTAATGCCTATCGCTCAGGCGTTTGGTTTTGAGTCCTATCAAATGGATTCACTCAATCAGTTGATCAGTTTTCGTGATTCCATACACCTCAACTATGTGGTGGCGGTTTTAACTGAGCATGGCTGGTTAGGCACCTCAGTGATTGGCAAAAAAGCCAACATCTCCATTTTTTTGGCGGTACAGCATGCACCAAATGATCAGGTAAGGGAAAGATATTACCCCATGCTTGAAGCTTCCACCCAAAGAGGGGAATCAAGCTTGGCGCAAATGGCCACTATGAAGGATCGAATATTAGTCAACAAAAAACAGCCACAGGTTTTCGGAACACAGTGGAATTATGTTGATGATAAACAAGTGCTGTTTCCATTGGAAGATGTAAATTCGGTAAATGAAAAACGTGTGGAAGTAGGACTCCTACCACTCACCGATGAAGAGTTGAAAACCGTACAAAGCAAATACCAATAAACATGGGCATCCGATCGGTACTGAGCAAGCCATTCGCCAAATACATCGTCAACCAACAAAGCCAATGGGTCTCTAACCCCACAGAATCTCAGGACAAAATCCTCTCTGAAATAACAAAAAAAGCAGCCAATACAGCCTTTGGCAAAGACCACAATTTCAAAGATGTTGGCAACTATCAGGAATTTAAAGAAGCGGTTCCGATTGGAGATTATGAAGTGCTTCGGCCCTATGTAGACCGTGTGAAAACTGGAGAACCGGATGTACTATGGCCCGGACTGCCCTCCTATTTTGCTAAGACTTCAGGCACGACCTCAGGCACCAAGTACATTCCCATCACGAAGGACTCTGTGCCCAATCATATCAATAGCGCTAGAAATGCACTATTGAATTATGTCCATAATTCTGGCAACAGTAAGTTTCTGGATGGCAATCTGATTTTCCTTTCCGGCAGTCCTATCATGACCAAAACTAGTGGCATTCATACTGGAAGACTTTCCGGCATAGTCAATCACCACGTACCAGGGTATTTGCGTTCTAATCAAATGCCCTCTTACGAAACCAACTGCATCGAAGATTGGGAGCAGAAAGTCGATCAAATCGTAGAAGAGACCTATCAAAAAAACATGACGCTCATCTCAGGCATTCCACCCTGGGTTCAAATGTATTTCGATCGATTGACAGCCAAAACTGGCCAAGCCATCAAAGATCTTTTCCCTGATTTTTCATTATTCGTCTATGGGGGCGTCAACTTCAAACCCTACAAGGCCAAATTGTTTGAGAGTATCGGAAAAACCATAGATTCTGTAGAAACCTACCCGGCTTCCGAAGGCTTTATTGCCTACCAAGATACGTTGGATGAAGAAGGACTACTCTTGTTGCTTGACTCTGGAATTTTCTTTGAGTTCATTCCTGCGGACGAATATTTTGATAAAAATCCAACTCGACTGAGTATCAGTGAGGTAAAAACAGGAGTCAACTATGCCTTGATTATTAATAGCAATGCCGGACTGTGGGGCTATTCGATCGGCGATACGGTGGCCTTTGTTTCGACAGATCCCTACCGGGTAGTCGTGACTGGCAGAATCAAACATTTTATTTCTGCCTTCGGCGAGCATGTGATTGGTCAGGAAGTAGAAAAAGCGATGAACGCAGCGGTACAAGCGCAAACTCAAACCGAGATCACTGAGTTTACTGTAGCACCACAGGTGACACCTGAATCAGGACTACCAAAGCATCAGTGGTTTATCGAATTTGGTCACCAACCTGATGACATGAAGCGATTTGCTGATACCATTGATCAAAAACTCAGAACACTCAACTCGTACTATGATGATTTGATCACCGGTAATATTCTGGAAAGACTAGAAATCATTCCATTAAAAAAGAATGCCTTTATCGACTATATGAAGTCTCAGGGCAAACTAGGCGGACAAAACAAAGTGCCGAGATTGTCCAACGATCGGAAGATTGCAGATCAGTTGATAAAGCTTAAGCTATAACTTTTCCAAAGTTCTAAACTTTAGAAAAGTTCAGTTCAACTATTCTATATAGCTTTGCAGCTGCTTTTTAGTTTAAGTTTAGAAATAAAAGGAAATATCAGTGTTTTATGTCATTTCGATCCCAATAGAAATCGGGAGAGAAATCTAATCTCTGATATGTGCTTTATCGAAGATTTTTCCGCTTCGGCGGATCGCCTGCGGTCGAAATAACCAAGGGTTATTGATTAAGCAAAACGCGGTACCCAAAACAAAAAAATTGAAGAAAAAAATATCCATTCTTGGTTCAACTGGCTCAATTGGCACACAAGCCTTAGAGGTAATAGAAGCCAATCCAGATCATTTTGAGCTGGAAGCCATTACGGCCAATGAAAATGCGGACTTGCTTATCAAACAAGCCATCCAATTCAAACCCAATTTGGTCGTAATTGCGAATGAGGACAAATACCAAAGAGTATTCGATGCCTTGGACAATCAAGACATCAAGGTGTTCGCTGGTGAAAATGCTTTGTGCCATGCTGCTGAACTGGAAGAAGTTGACGTGGTACTCACTGCCCTCGTTGGATACGCGGGATTGAAGCCTACCCTCAGAGCCATTGAAGCCGGCAAAGCCATTGCGCTGGCAAACAAAGAAACACTAGTAGTAGCAGGTGAATTAGTAACCCGACTGGCTAAGAAGAAACGAGTGCCAATTCTACCAGTGGACTCCGAACATTCTGCGATTTTTCAATGTCTGACTGGTGAATTTACCAACCCAATAGAAAAAATCATCCTTACAGCCTCTGGAGGACCGTTCAGAGGAAAGAACCGTGACTTTTTGACTAATGTCAAAAAAGAACAAGCACTCAAGCACCCCAACTGGGACATGGGAGCCAAAATCACTATCGATTCGGCCAGTTTGATGAACAAAGGCTTGGAGGTGATTGAAGCCAAATGGCTTTTTGACCTGACCGCTGAACAAATAGAAGTGGTTGTTCATCCACAATCGATTGTCCACTCCATGGTACAGTTTGAAGATGGATCAATCAAAGCACAGATGGGATTGCCGGACATGAAGCTGCCTATACAGTATGCATTGACATACCCTGACCGTCTTAAGACTAATTTTCCTCGGTTTGATTTTATGGACTACCCACAGCTTACTTTCGAAAAACCGGATATGGAAACATTCAAAAATCTCGGATTGTCATTTGACGCGCTAAAAAAAGGGGGCAATCAGCCTTGTATATTGAATGCGGCTAACGAAATTGCGGTATCAAAATTTTTGGAGGACCGTATAGGCTTCCTGGAGATGTCTGATGTGGTGGAATCCTGTCTGAACAAAATCTCGTATATCTCCACTCCTAATTTTGACGATTACGTAGAGACAGATAAAGAAACTCGAATATTAGCAACAGAATTAATTAATTGATGGAAGGACTAATCATGACAGCCCAACTTTTGTTGGGATTATCCATTTTGGTGGGTGTGCACGAATTTGGGCATTTAATTGCCGCAAAAGCCTTCGGTATGAGGGTAGAAAAATATTCGATTGGGTTTCCCCCGAAAATTTGGGGCTTTCAATACGGTGAAACAGAATACTCTTTTGGTGCCATTCCTCTGGGTGGCTTTGTGAAAATATCCGGTATGATCGACGAATCATTGGATACGGAAAGTATGTCTGCTGAACCTGAAGAATGGGAATTTAGAGCTAAACCGGCTTGGCAAAGACTCATAGTCATGATGGGCGGCATCATTGTTAATGTAATCACAGGCATCATCATTTTCGTATTTCTGGTTTACAGCAATGGCAATTCTTACATACCTAAAGAAGAACTCAACAAGCATGGTATTGTTGCCTATCAACTGGGGCAGGAAATAGGATTGAAATCTGGTGATATCATCCTAAAAGTAAATGGTAAAGATTATGATCGTTTCACAGACTTGAGAAGCATGGAGGTGCTTTTTGCTGATCAGCCCACATACAAAGTTCAAAGAGGAGACTCCGTATTTGATTTAGCTTTTCCTGAAGGCTTCCTAAACAAATTGACAGACAAGAAATACAAGGATCAATTCATCTCCTTTAGATTTCCATACGAGGTCGGTCAAGTGATCGCTGGAACGGCAGCGGCTGATGGTGGACTGAAAGCCAAAGATCAAATTCTAACTATTAATAACGAACCCGCGCTTTACTTTGATCAACTCAAAAGCTTATTAACATCGAATGCGGACTCAAGTGTCGTAGCTACGGTCAAAAGAGCGGACAACAGCACAGCTACGCTGACGTTCAAAGTTTCATCTGAGGGCACCATTGGCTTTCAGCCAAGTCCTTTAATCAACTACCAACATGATGAATACTCCTTTGGAGAAGCCATTCCAATTGGCACATCTCAGGCATTCAATGTAGTGTGGGCTAACATCAAAGGCTTAGGCAAAATATTTTCAGGAGATGTAGCGGTTTCAAAATCTCTTAGCGGTCCTATTCGTATCGCACAGATGTTTGGCGGCACCTGGGACTGGAACAAATTCTGGAATATGACTGGCTTGCTTTCTATGGTACTGGCATTTATGAATTTTTTACCTATTCCAGCGCTTGACGGTGGGCACGTGGTTTTCTTAACCTATGAAATTGTGTCAGGTCAGAAGCCATCCGACAAGTTTCTAGAGAATGCGCAGAAAGTTGGTATGGTAATTCTATTAAGTTTAATGGTGTTTGCTTTCTTCAATGACATCGTTCAGACCATTTTCTAAATTGCTATAAAAAACATTCAATTTGAAGAGCACTGAAATCATCAGTGCTCTTTTTTATTTATATTGTTTCTTTGATAGGAATCAACCTTTTCAATGCGCAGACTTTCTTTCACTTTATTCTTACTTGCGATAAGTCAAATTACTTGTGCTCAGGGCTTTTCTTACCAAGTTGATGTCAATAACCATCGAGCAGGTAGCTACAGAATAAGTACAGAAGTCGACCAAAATATTCACACCTTTACTTCGCTCGAATTCAGCCTGCTTACCTTACAAGACTCTTTGAATTTTTCTTCCTCTTCTCATTTCGTTGAGTCAGATTCAGGATTCCTCGAATTTGTTTCCTGGACGACTATTTTCAAGGACACGCTGAGATATCAAGCAAGATTTGAATCTGATACCATCAGCTATATCAACGATTCTGATAGTTCAACATTTTATTCAATAAACCAATCCATTGTTTTGGGCCCTGATAAAATAAGAAAATTGAGTACCAGAGAACTAGATACCGTTGGATCTAAATTATGCTATCAGACATTTTCTACAGAGCTAAATCAAGTTGTTGAGGTCACCAGAGAACTTCTAAGTTATTCTGTGGAAAAAGCACAAAAACTAAGAGTGGTAAAGCAGACTACTGGATCTACATCGACAATTAGCAAATTCGACAAGGAATTCAACTTGGTGGAAACCAAAGGCCAGTCATCGTTCGGTCAGATCAGCCTGATCAGAACAAATAAAACTGGCTCATCTCAATTCTTTGAGTCGGACGCGTTCGAAATAAATCGTCTACTGTCCAACATCCGGTTTCCAGACCCACGTAACATCAGCTCAGTTAAACTCAAAATAGATGGGCTGGACAGTTTATCATCCCTAACGTTCAAACAACACAATCAAAAAATTACTTTTCAAGACAGTTCCTCCTTTGTTCTAATCGTAGATAAAACCAAGGAACCCTACCTTCAATCAGATACCACAAGTCGTTCTCAGACGGAGTTGTTTTTTAGTGCAGTTAGAGGCAATGAGATACTAGATTCATTAGGGATTCACACGCTCACAAGAAACGAGAAGGTTAATCAAATCAAAGGTTTTTCGAAGAACCTCCCCTACCCAAATCTGGTTCTATTCGAATTACTCTCAACCGCTAACATCCCAGTCCGCATCGTTTATGGTTATTGTTATGATCGATGGTTTTGGATATCCAAAACATGGATAGAAGTCGCCATCAATAATCATTGGGAGCCACAGGATTTAACATACAATTTTCCACCCAACCCAGCACTGAGAATAGCCTTATTCAAAAGTCAGTATGGTAGCCCATTAAGTCACTCCTATTTAGAGCAAATTCCAGTCCTTAAAAACTTACAAGCTGAATCCTTTAGCCTCGGGGGCAAAAAGTATTCAGTATCAAGTCAAGTCTTTCCCTATTATTTTGAAAATCCCGTTTACGAAAATGAAGGTCTAGGTATTCGAATGAATATTCCTGATGGCTTCAATATTTTAAATGACGGCACCGAGACTGCATCTGATCTGTTTTTGGCTTTAGAAAACGACTACGATGAAAAAATAAATTGTTTTCAGGTGATTGCCTCCGGCCAACAAGTAACAGAAAAAACCGCAAAAGAAAAGATCTACGAATTCATTGGAGACCAGAACATCAATGTCAACAACGATAAAAAACTAAACATCTGGCATGGATACAAAGGAAATTTTGGAGCCATTGTAATTCCTCAGGGGAGAAGTTACCTTCTAATTACTATCAAACATGAAGATCCCGAATTCATAATTTTGGTTCTCACTAGAAAAAACTTAAACCTCAAGTTCTAAGAATAAGTAAGCATAGTTTGTAGATAATCTTTCAGTTCAAACATCAGTCGTTCGCTTTCTTCATTGCTAAATTTCAGGGCAATAATTTCTTCTATGTCTCCTCTATTCATGTAAGCTGTAATGGTATAGTGAAATTCCTGATTAGAATCTGAAAAGGCATTAGTATCAGCCTGTTTCGCTTGTACTTCCAATTTCACATCTTTTACATCGGTAAACAAATAGGCTCTTGAATGACCAGCTCTGAACAATATTGTTTTGTTCTTTCGGTCAATTAACAGACTGCGATATGATGCAGTGAGATAATTAAAAAATGGTGCCACCAACAAAACAACTCCTACCCCTAATGCGAGCAAACCTTCCCAGTTTCCGGCTAGCACAAGAATCAACAGCCCAAGCATGGTAAAAGTGAATCCCAAAATAGAAAAGAGAATCAATAGCCCCCAAGACCCAAAAATCTTGGTTCTAATGATCAAACAGTCCTCGTTTTGGTAAACTCGATATCCGTTTTTGCCAAGTGTTTGAATTAATTCTTGTTTCATTTTCAGGATGTTGGTTTCGCTTAAGTTACCAATATTTTTTCACCTACACTTTAGCCAACTTAAATAAGTATGAATTACGTCCCCTAGCTTTCGATTATTTCTATCTTTGCCGAAAAAAAATCTGTGCAAAAAGAGTTTAAAAGATATACTGTCACCTCTGCCCTTCCTTATGCGAATGGCCCGTTACACATCGGTCACATTGCTGGTGCCTATTTGCCTGCAGATACTTATGTACGCTATCTCAGAGTCAAAGGAAAAGAGGTAGCCTACGTCTGTGGAAGTGATGAGCACGGAGCAGCTATTACGCTCAGGGCTAAAAAAGAAAACACTACACCTCAAGCGATCATTGACAAGTATCATCAAATCAATAAAGATACTTTTCAGCGATTTGGTATATCATTCGATATGTATCACCGTACATCCGAACAGATTCATCATAAAACCTCCCAAGAGTTTTTCTTGAACCTTTATGAAAAAGGAGAGTTCACGGAGAAAGAGTCTGAGCAATTCTACGATGAAGAGTTCAAGCAATTTCTTGCGGACAGATATGTAACTGGTACATGTCCTAAGTGCAGTCACCCAGCCGCTTATGGTGATCAGTGTGAGAAGTGTGGCACTTCCCTTAATGCCACAGATTTGATCAACCCCATTTCCACATTAAGTGGAAAAACGCCAGTCTTGAAAACGACGAAGCACTGGTACTTACCATTAGACAAATATCAGCCCTGGCTAGAGCAGTGGCTAATCGAAGGCAAAAAAGGCGAATGGAAATCCAATGTGTATGGCCAGTGTAGTTCATGGCTCAAAGAAGGCTTACAACCACGTGCCATGACCAGAGATTTGGATTGGGGTGTAGATGTCCCATTACCCAAAGCAGAAGGGAAAAAACTATACGTTTGGCTTGATGCCCCCATTGGTTACATATCAGCTACCAAAGACTGGGCAAAAGAGAACAACAAAAACTGGGAGGACCATTGGAAGAAGCAGGCGAACGATGAAGATGACGCCTGCCTTATCCATTTTATCGGAAAGGACAACATTGTATTTCACTGTATCATTTTCCCAGCGATTCTTCATGCACATGGCGAATATATCTTACCTGAAAATGTACCCGCCAACGAATTTCTAAACCTAGAAGGAGAGAAAATATCTACTTCAAGAAATTGGGCCGTTTGGTTGCATGAGTATCTGGATGAATTTCCCGGCAAAGAAGATGAATTGAGGTATGTACTTACTTCCATTGCGCCAGAAACCAAAGACAGTGAGTTTACCTGGAAAGACTACCAGGCCAGAGTGAACAACGAGTTGGTGGCCATCTTTGGTAATTTCGTCAACCGTGCTGTTGTGCTTACGCACAAATATTTTGATGGCAAACTTCCTGCAGCCGAACTACAGGGCGAAGACGAAGCGGTGATCAAAGAAATGGCAACATTTCCTGCTAAGATTTCAGAAAGCATTGAAAAATACAGATTTAGAGAGGCTTTGGCTCATTTAATGGATTTAGCACGTTTGGGCAATAAATACCTAGCGGATACTGAACCATGGAAATTGATCAAGACAGATGAAAAGCGTACGGCTACCATTTTGAACGTTGCCTTGCAAATAGCAGCTAACTTGTCTATTCTGTCAGAACCCTTCCTACCAAAAACAGCAGAGAAAATTGCCACCATGCTCAACATGGATGGAGAAAAATGGAATGAAGCTGGTTCGGCAAGTATTTTATTAGCAGGACAAAACATAGAGAAGCCGGCCTTATTATTTGAAAAAATAGATGACAAACTCGTGGAAGAACAAGTAGAGAAATTGAAAGCGACAGAAGCCAACAAGTCTGCTGCAGTAGAAGATGTAGAAGTAGCACCACAGAAGCCTGAGGTAACGTTCGATGACTTCATGAAAATGGATATCCGTACAGCTACCATTTTAGAAGCCGAAGCCGTACCGAAATCCAACAAGCTTTTGAAGTTTAAAGTAGACACTGGTGTAGATACCCGTACCATCTTGAGTGGCATCGCCAAGCACTATACTCCTGAAGAAATGATCGGTAAGCAAGTGACAGTTCTGATGAACTTGGCTCCTCGCAAAATCATGGGTATCGAGTCCCAAGGCATGATCCTAATGGCCGAAGACCACGACGGCAAGCTTCGATTGGTTCAGCCTAACGAGGTGACTCAGAATGGGATGGGGATTAGTTAATCACATTTCACTCCTATGAAAAAAAGCTCAGGGTTTAAACCTTGAGCTTTTTTTGTTCACCGAATCCATTGACTTCACAATTGTCGAATCATTATAAAAGTCCTATCTTTTGAAAAAAGATACGGCATGACCCACTATCGAACCTGCAATCTATGCGAAGCCATGTGCGGCCTGGCTATCGAACACGACGGCAAAGAAGTCATCTCCATCAAAGGTGATTTAGATGATGAATTTAGCCAAGGACATATCTGCCCAAAGGCACTTGCCCTAAAAGACATTTATGAAGATCCAAATCGTCTAAAAAAACCGGTTAAAAAAACGGCAGATGGATGGGTAGAAATTCCATGGGAAGCTGCCATTCAAGAAGTAGCCGATGCCTTAGCCTCTACAAGAAAGAAACATGGATTGGATGCCGTCGGGGTGTATAGCGGAAATCCGAATGTTCACAATACGGGTTCTTTATTGTCAGCCCCTGAATTCCTAAAAGAGCTCAGGACAAAAAACAGATTTTCAGCTACGAGTGTAGATCAATTACCACATCAATATATGGCTTATTTGATGTATGGTCATCAGTTCCAAATTCCCATACCTGATATCGATAGGACCGATTTTTTAATCATTCTGGGAGCTAACCCGATTATATCCAATGGCAGCCTACTATCCGCTCCGAATATCAAGAAGAGATTAAAAAACATTCAAGACAGAGGAGGTAAGATTATCAATATCGATCCACGCTACACAGAAACATCGGATAAATCGGACCAACATCTTTTCATTCGACCTGGTTCGGATGCATTCATGCTATTAAGTATGCTCCATATCCTACTTGAAGAAGGTCTGGTGAAGCTCGGAAGATTTGAACAACACCTCAAAGGCTATGAAGAGCTACACCAAGTAGCGAATGATTACTCCCCAGAAAAGACAGCCGCGATTACTGGCATCGATTCAAACGTACTCAAAGAATTAACCAGAAAATTTGCGAGCACTGAAAAGGCAGTTTTATATGGAAGAATGGGGGTATGCACCCAGGAATTCGGAGGCATGTGTATGTGGCTGATCAATATATTAAACATTCTCACTGGTCACTTCGATGAAGCAGGCGGATATATGTTCACCACTCCAGCCATTGATTTAAAACCTCAAATTTCAAAAGGCCATATTGGTAAATGGAAGAGCAGAGTACGCGGGCTTCCCGAAGTCGGAGGAGAGCTTCCGTCATCAGTAATGGCTGAAGAAATATTGACTCCTGGCGATGGGCAGATTAAAGCTATGATCATCAGCGCCGGTAATCCAGTACTCTCTACACCTAATGGTGTACAATTGGAAAAGGCCTTCGAATCCTTAGATTTTATAGTATCGGTGGATATATACATCAATGAAACATCCAAACTCGCCGACATCATATTACCTCCAGCCACTGGGCTTGAGACAGACCTTTACGACATCATATTCCATACGCTTGCTGTCAGAAACACTTCGAAATATTCAGAAGCGCTATTTGACAAATCAGAAGGAGCTAAGTATGACTGGGAAATTTTTAGAGCATTGAGAGTCGCCTACTTGAAATCAATGAAAAAACTCACATTGTCGAAGCGAATCAAATTAGGTCTTATGTACTTGTTTTCACCAGAAAAGATGCTCGACATTCTACTCAAAAGAGGTCCTTACAAAAAGGAATTGAATATAAAAAAATTAAGAAAGAATCCGCATGGCATCGATTTAGGAGCTCTAAAATCTCAAATGCCAGAATCACTTTACCATAAGGATAAATTGATCAACCTCTTTCCAGAAGAAATCAAAGAAGACCTTCAGCGTGTGAAACAAAAGTTCAACACTTTCAATCCTGAAGATTTTCTGCTCATCGGCAGGCGTCAATTAAGAACCTGTAATTCCTGGCTGCATAATAGTAAGCGATTATTGAAAAATAATACATGCGACCTTTTTCTTCACCCGGATGATGCTCAAAAATTAGGGTTAAGTAATGAAACCAACATTAAAATCACTTCGCGGGTGGGACACGTGATCGTTCCGTTCAAAACCACAGAAGAAATCATGCAAGGCGTTGTAAGTCTGCCACATGGCTGGGGACACAAGGGTAAGATTAAGCTTGATGTTGCTGCCACTTCACCTGGCACAAATATCAACGAACTAACGGATGACAATTTTGTGGATCAGCTAACGGGTAATGCCGCTGTCAATGGTGTACCTGTAAAACTGGAGGTATGTAAAAATTAGTATGACTTAATTACCGTCTCCTACTCTTCCCAGATCGCTTACCCGAAAATTTATTCTTCCCAAAGGCTTTCGGTTTGCCTCCGTCATTATTTTTATGCGCAAACTGCTTTTTCTCTGGGCGGCTATACAACAGCCTTTCAATCAAATCTTCTCTGCCTTTGCTTTGCAGCTTATCCTTGATTCTGTTTCGGTATTCACTCTTATGCCAAAAGAAAAACATGTGCTGATTGCGCTTTTCCTTCTCAGATTTCGGCGTAAATAGTTTCTGCATGGTATAGGGGTGATAACCGGAATAGTAAATCACAGTGGCCACCGTCATCGGGGTAGGCGTAAAATCCTGCACCTGCTCTAGCCTAAATCCCATGTCTTTGGTTTCCGCTGCTAGGTTCGCCATATCCTCCTCTTTGCACCCGGGGTGACTAGAGATAAAGTAAGGTATCAACTGCTGATTGAGTTGATGCTTTTCGTTGATCTTATCGTATTTCTTTTTGAATTCATGGAAGTGCTTGAACGACGGTTTACGCATGATTTTCAGCGTATCGTCAGCTGTATGCTCAGGAGCCACCTTCAAACGACCAGAAACATGTCTAGTAATGAGCTGCTCCATATACTCATCTATGCTATCGTTTGCGTCCTTATTATAGCTCTTGGTGAGTAGATCGTATCGAATACCACTACCGACAAATGCTTTCTTCACGCTTGGGTGCTTGTCTACCTTTCGATACAGCTCTGTCATCTGGCTATGATCCGTATCCAGATTACTACATATCACCGGATGAATACATGAGGGACTTACGCACCGATCGCAGATTTCCTGGACCTTGCCCTTCAAACCATACATATTGGCGGATGGTCCACCAAGATCAGAAATATACCCTTTGAAATCAGGCATCTTGGTCACCTGATCCACTTCTTTCATAATCGACTCCTGACTTCTACTGGCAATGAACTTACCCTGATGCGCAGAGATCGTACAAAAGCTGCATCCTCCAAAACAACCGCGATGCATGTTGATCGAAAACTTGATCATTTCGTAAGCAGGTATGGGTCCGCGCTTATTGTATTTTGGATGTGGCAGTCGTGTGTAATTCATATCGAATGACTGGTCAATTTCTTGCTCTGTCATCGTATAATAGGGTGGATTAATCACCACCTGATAATCAGCTGCTGCTTGTATAATTCTATCTGCCTGAAGTCGATTTGATTCTTGCTCTACAAATTTGAAGTTGGAAGCATAAGATTTCTTGTCTCGCAAACATTTCTCATGCGTATTAAGAACAATGTCTTTCCAGTCTTTATGCTTAGGTACTTCTTCTTGCCGAGGCACTTTGTAACTGGTCTGTGGAATATTGGTGAGCTGGTTAAAAGGCACGCCCTTACCCAACAAATTCATAATCTCTCTAAGCGGCTGCTCACCCATACCATAGACTAACAAGTCTGCTCCACTATCTACCAAAATAGAAGGCATCAGCTTGTCTGACCAATAATCGTAATGTGTTACTCTTCTAAGACTTGCCTCCACGCCACCTATGACTACCGGCACATCTGGATACAATTCTTTCAGAATTTTGGTATAAGTAATAGTCGCATAGTCTGGTCTAAATCCCGCATCCCCACCTGGCGTATAGGCATCGTTGGAGCGTTTTCTTTTGTTCGCCGTATAGTGATTCACCATCGAATCCATACAGCCTGAGGTCACACCAAAAAACAACTTCGGTTTTCCAAATTTCTTAAAGTCACGCAGATCATCTTGCCAGTTGGGCTGAGGGATAATGCCCACACGATAGCCAGCAGAATGGATGATACGACCAATAACGGCTCCACCAAAGGCAGGGTGATCGACATAGGCATCTCCGGATATAATCACTACATCCAATTCGTCCCATCCATGTGCTTCCAGTTCTTTCTTAGTTATTGGAAGCCAATCCTTTAATTCATGCCTCACTGCCATTTTGCAAAGCTAGCGAAAAAGATATGAACCCTATGAAATTGCTTTTGATATACATTTAAATGGAATTTAAAATTGACCCGACTACATTTGCCGCTTACAAGCTAAAACCATGGAAAATCACCGTACAGAAATCACGAACGACATTACCCAAAGTATCCGTAATTTTCTTGCCGGTAAAAAGTATAGTAAAGTCGCTGTGATCTGCGACGAGAACACGGAAGAGCATTGCTTGCCACTGGTTCTTGAAGCACTTCCAGAACATTTTCTATTAAAGATTGATAGTGGAGAAGAAAACAAACATCTAGGTACTTGTGAGCAGCTTTGGATGGCACTCACAGAGGCTGGATTCGACCGCAAAGGGTTGGTGATCAACCTAGGCGGCGGCGTGATTGGCGACATGGGTGGTTTTGTGGCCAGTACCTACAAGCGTGGCATGGATTTTCTTAACATCCCAACCACTCTACTTTCCCAGGTTGATGCCAGTGTAGGCGGCAAGTTGGGGGTGGACTTTCATGGCTTTAAAAATCATATCGGTCTCTTTGCAGAACCACAAAACGTTTTGATCGACACCTGCTTTTATGCCACTTTGCCGGAGCGCGAGCTTAGGTCAGGATTTGCTGAAGTCATTAAACATGGACTGATTTACGACAAAAATTATTGGCAAAAGGTACATTCCGTGGGATTCGAAGGCGCACAGTGGTCAGCACTCGTTGACCGCTCTATAGCTATCAAGAAAGAAGTGGTGAAAGCAGATCCTTTTGAATCTGGTTTAAGGAAGATCTTGAATTTTGGCCACACCATAGGGCATGCAGTGGAGTCTTATTTTCTTGACAAAGGCGACCAAAGACTCCTCCATGGTGAAGCCATAGCTGTAGGAATGATTTGCGAAGCTTATTTGTCTTATAAGTTTACAGGGCTCGATTCTAAGGAGCTAGAAGAAATTGCTGCCTATTTGATTAAAGTTTACAATCCGACCAATATAGACCAGTCACTATTTGATGAAATCATAGGACTAACACTTCAGGACAAGAAAAACGAAGGGGGTGTGGTACAATTCAGCTTGTTAAGTGAAATTGGAAAGTGCAAGGTCAACATACCTATCTCAGCTCCGGACATGCTCGATAGCCTGTTTTACTTTAATAAGCAGGTAGGATAATATTCGTTTCGTGAGGACACGAACCTAAATTAGAATAGAAAAAATAGAATGATTTGAGCTGACTTCTTGTCTCTTAGACAAAAAGGTCAGCTTTAGAATCTTCAGCAACGATCAAGTCATCTACCTTCTTGGTATCCACTTTATCGTTTTTCAGGTATAAATAGCTCGCCAATCCAACGGCTGCGCCTGCGGTTGCCCCCGCAACCAATTTGCTCAAAATTCCTTTTCTTTTTTTGTTTACTTTTTGCTTCATCTTTGTATTCTCTGACCTATTATAATAACAACTTTCAAGACCTTATCCCTCAAGTTTTTGCTTCATTTATTTCAACGGATAAGCTGAACAATAGATTTACAAAATTGAAAATGAACAATCGATTTGTTTAAGTCTTTGGTTTAGGGGCAGTGTCGATTGTTCACCCTCAATTAAGTTGTAAGCAAGTACGCTTGTATTCAAATTAAAATCCTGACTAATGGCTTCAAATTCCTGCCTAGACTTTAATATTGCATCTTCAAAAAAAGCTATAAAGAACATGAGTGGATCTATCAAATTAAGCAGACCTACAACAACATTATCCCTCGATGTTCCATTGACTTCTTCGAAAAGTGAAAGCAATCGTGCATTACTTTTGAACGAATTAGCCGGTGGCTCTTCTGAACTCAAAAACTTATCGACTGCGCGTGATACCGTGACAATGACCAAATTGCTAGCTTCAGATGACTACACACTTGATGTATTAGATGCTGGTACCGTAATGAGGTTCATGACCGCCTTTTTAGCTATGGGCCAAAAAGAAAGGCGTATCACAGGCACACCAAGGATGTGTAAGCGGCCTATCGGTTTGCTGGTAGATGCACTCAATGATCTTGGCGCTGAAATCAGCTATGAAGAGGAAGTTGGATATCCTCCCCTACTTTTCAAGCCATTCAGTAACCAAAAAACTAACCAACTAACAATACCAGGAAACATCAGCAGTCAGTATATTTCTGCTCTTTTGATGGTAGCTCCTACTCTTCCAGAAGGATTAACAATTACCTTGGAAGGTGAAATATACAGTCGCCCATACATCGAAATGACTTTGAACCTCATGAAACACTTTGGCGTTTCAGGCTCGTTCGAAGGCAATCAAATCACTGTAGCTTCTCAGCAATATCAATCCAATAGCTACACCATCGAATCGGACTGGTCTGGAGCCAGCTATTGGTACAGCTTATTTGCTTTGGCTGATGAGGCTCAAATCAGTCTTAAAGGCTTACGAGCTAGATCCAATCAAGGCGATCACGCGATAGCAGATATCATGGAAGGATTGGGCGTAAAATCAACTTTTGATGGTGAGACGGTAACGCTTAGCAAAGTGGATATCCAGGACAAATTGATTATTGATTTCAAATCCTGCCCAGATTTGGCGCAAACCGTGATGGCTGCAGCAGCCGCTTTGGGTGTAGATTTGGAAATGACGGGGCTTGAAAGCCTTCGTATTAAAGAATCCGACCGAACGGCTGCCATGGCCGCTGAGCTTGGCAAGATTGGAGCTAAGCTGGAAGAACATGATAATGGACTTTGGATATTAACTTCACCGAACAAGTTAGAAGTAACAAAAGTAATTGAGTTCAATACGTACGACGATCATCGTATGGCGATGGCTTTGGCTCCATTGGCTATGAAATTCGATTGCCTCATTCATGAGCCTGAAGTAGTGGTAAAATCATACCCTGAATATTGGGAGCACTTGGAAATGGCAGGGGTTCAGGTCAACTCGTAGAAACCAATATTTCGACTGAAGATTAAAACCTTACTGAAGCCGCATAGCCCACCCAGGCAGACAGGTGTAAGCCGTCATCAGTAATTGATTCGTAAAAACCAGATTGGTTAAGATCGCCATAGGTATCTGTACTTGAATCGTAAACTTTGGTTAAGTACAGATTCAATGTAGGGCCCGCATTTATCGAAAGATGTTTGCCAATTTGGTATCCGACATTAAGATTCAAACGATTGAGCAAATTAAGCTCATCGTTATGCTGATCTCGTTCTGGATTTTGTATGCTGTGTGCTACCAATTCCACATTTCCATACCATTTTTTCTTCAGGTTGAATTGAGAGCCAAATCCAAGACCGTATTGCCATAAATTGTCTTTTGATGGATCTATACCTGCTGACAGCACACTATAAAACTGATGTACCCCCGAACGAAACGCAACATGATAGGGCATGAATTCATTATGCTCAATAGCCAACTGATGCAAGCCACTTTTCACAAAACTGAACAGCCCAATAGGTACACCATGAACAACCGTATCCGCAATATTCACGATTCCAATCTGAACACCTTTCAATTTCTTGGTCATATTAAGAAATCCTGATATTTGAGCCCCATCAACCTCGTTAGTCAAATTAAGAAATCCAGATGTTTGAACTCCTTTTGCCGATTTGGCCATGTTAACAAAACCTGCTCCTTGGAAACCATTCACTTCTTTCGTGGCCAGGTTCACAAACCCTGCGACTTGTGCCCCTCCTACCTTTTTGGAGAGATTTACAAAGCCTGCAGCTTGCACTCCTTTGACATCATCTGTAACTATGTTGAGAAATCCAGCTGCCTGCACACCGTTAGTATACCCCTTGGTGGTATTGAGAAATCCAGCCAATTGCACACCATGCGATTCTCCTCCTACAGCGTTGCCGAAGCCTCCGATTTGAACGCCCTTCATCTCTCTTCGGTCAATATTATAAAAACCACCCAATTCAACTCCATTCACACCATAAGCATATCCTGCCAACAAATTCACTGAAAGGTTGTTTCGAATTTGGCCACTCAACTTTCCATTAGTTCCTACCATCGGGACTAAAGAAAATTGGAAAAATCGATCTTCTTCCATGGTTACATTCTTAGCATTTCGCCTTGATTCATCAGGGGTGAAGAATTTCACCAGTTTTTTTGTCTCTATTTCAAATCGACTCGAAAGGCTTCTTTTTTCTTTTTTAATTGGCTTTAGCGAAACTGACATTTCAGAAATGCTAGATACCTGAATGATTGTATCCTGATAATTCTCTCTGCTAATCGCGAAGGTTAAATAGTCTGTTTTTGCCTTTACGGTAAGGTCAAATTCTCCTCTGGTATTGGTGAGTGTGGCATCCAGTTGATTCACCTCATAGATCGTAGCATCCTGGATCACCTCTCCCGTCTCCGCATCTTTCACTGAACCGAGAGCTTAATCGGGTGCTTTTTTTTTTCGGTCTTCTTTTTTGGTTGAATGATGACGTAGCTACCTCTGAACTTAAGGTGAAAATCTGATCCAAGCAGAACTTCTAAAACCTTAGCAAGAGGCTCCTCCTCGAAGGACTGATCAACCATTTTGTCACTTGGGATTTGATCTGGATTGTAAGCCAATTTCACATCTTCCAAAGCATTAATTTTCTCCAAGGCCTGCTTTAAAGTCACATTCTTGAGCTGGATGGCAATAGGCTGTTGGGAAAGTTCCTGCGCTTTAGACAAATAGGATCCACCAATGAAAATTAGTACCAATAATATGTTACTGTGGACAGCCATAGCCAGCTAATAAGTAGGAATCTCCTTGATTGGACCAAACCAGATTCAAGGTTTCACCTATAATTTCCAAAACATGCTCGATCTCTTCATCTTCAAAATCAACGTTGATCTTGCAATTAGCGATATTGGGATTTGATAGTTTCAGTTCCACACCATAGACCTTTTGTATGGCATCAATGGCCTCCGATACAGTAGCTCCTTTGAAGGCCAGGGTTTTAGTTCTCCAATAGTTATGCATGCCTGTTTTGGCCGTTTCGATCTTG
Source organism: Reichenbachiella sp. (assembly GCF_965233835.1). Lineage (GTDB taxonomy): Bacteria > Bacteroidota > Bacteroidia > Cytophagales > Cyclobacteriaceae > Reichenbachiella. Next base: position 1,663,024 of record NZ_OZ247585.1, on the reverse strand, counting down.
ATAAGTAATTCAGTACTTCTGTAATAAACTCCACGGTACCCTGCCGTAAGTATTTCCTCTTTTCCACCTACACTCATTCGCACTTTTCCACTATCCACACTGACCACCACACTGTCTTTATTAGCATTGTTGACATTAAATTTTGTGCCTAATACTTGAACCTTTACCTCGTCAGTTTCTATTAAGAAAGGCTGTTTTGGATTGTGAGCTACCTCAAAATAGGCTTCTCCTTTAAGTTCGACCTTTCGGTTTCCACCTTTAAATTTGTCTGGATAAATCAGCTGACTACCTTCATTCAACGAGATCTTTGAACCATCAACGAGCTTTATGGCCTGCAGATCTTCTTGCGCCACTAACTCAAGTGTCTCTACCTGATTAGACTCATATACAAACCAGCCTGCTCCAAGGATCAATAAAATTGAGGCCGCTACTTTCAACCAAGTAAAACTAATTCTCTGATGTACTTTATTTACCTGCTGAAACTTCTTCCACGCCAACGGGACATTATAGTTCCCAGTGTCTTTTTCAATACTATTGATCGCCTTCGCATCCAAAAAGAAAATTCGCACTCGTTCAAATTCCTCTAAATTCTCACCAGACTCAGCCCTCCATGACAATACCATGTCCTGTTCGTCAGGACTAACCTCGTTCATGAAATATCTGAACAACAACTCCTCAGAAACGCTATGTCTGTTTTTCTCGCTCATTTTCTCTTAGAATGTGGACAACTATCTCTCATTTTACCCCCACAAGTTTTTTTGAAGTACAGAAATAAACCCAATAATGAAGCTTGGCAAGTGTCGACTCAAAGCAGACCTCATCACCTTCAAGGCCCTTCCCATTTGATTTTCTACCGTCTTGATGGACAACCCCAGTTCTTCGGCTATCTCTTTATATTTTTTTTCCTCAAAGCGGCTCATCTCAAAAATTTGGCGACATTTTTCTGGTAATTGAGCCAACCCATCATCTATTTCTCTTTGGAGTTCATCTAATTCTAAAAAGTCTGTTTCGAAGCCTTCTGATTTCCATTGTTCTTGTTCTTCATACCTCCGCACTATTTTTTTGTGCTTGATATAGTTCAGACAGGCATTACGGACCGCCCCATAGAGATAAGACTTTACAGCAGTTTTAATTTCTATTTGATCGGATTTAGACCAGACATTAGTAAAGGTGTCTTGAACAATCTCTTCAGCTACCTCATGACTTTCCACATATTGGTAAGCAAAAGCTGAAAGTTGATGATAATAGGCCTTAAACACCTTTTCGAAGGTGTTTTCGTTTGATAGATCGGTGATGTTTTTAGTGATTTCCAAATCAATTTTCAACAACTCGACGAAAGTATCAAGATTTGACAATAAACACAGCGATTATCCTCACTTTTAGAGCCTTAGAAGCGCATAATTATAATTATCCATTCTTTTCGTATATTTTTTTTTGGCGAATTGCATGATTTCAGTAGCTTAGTTTGAACTGATTGGTCAGGTGCAACCATATTTTGGACAAAACAAATATTCTACTTATCTAAATCCTGTATGAATTTACTTCCTTCAAAATCAAGATATTTATCTCTGTTTTCCTTGGTCTTAATACTTTGGGCATCAGCAGGTCTTGCACAAAACAGAAGCGATAGAGATCAGGAAAGAATCGGTATTTTACTTTCAAATGCCAAGAGTAATCTGAATCGTAAAAATCTTAGTGCTTCACTCGGTCAAGCACAAGCTGCTTTAAATCTGGCCGAGAAAAATGGAGACACACAAAAGGTATGGGAAGCTAAAAATCTCATTGGAGAGGTTTATCTAACCCAAAATGATTTTCAAAAGGCCATTCACATTTTTTTAGAAATGAGCATGCAGGCAGAGAAGGTCAATAACTATAGCGTGTCTGCAAATGGGTACCTATCTCTGGCTAATATTTATTCTCATATGGGAGCCTTCACCAAGGCAAATGAAACCTACGCCATTGCCTATGATCAATTCAACAAAATCGACTACGAATTGGGCATGATTGAAGTAAAGGCTGCAGCCAGTCTCAACCACCTGACTGCCAATGATCTAAAAAATGCACTATCTTCATACAAGTCTTTATTAGCACTTGCTGAAAAAGACAATCTGGCCTATTTTAAGCTAATCTCACATGATGGTTTATTGGAAGTTTATCAAAAAACCAAAGACAGTAAAAAGGGTATTACTACTGGGAAATCCTATCTATCACTGATTGAAACCGAGGGTGGAAGTGAGCAAATGGCCGCTAATGCATACAACAGAATGGCCGCACTCTACCTTAACACAGGAGAAAACAACGAAGCTCTAGAGGCACTAAAGCAAGCTGAAACAATTGGCCAGTCCGGTCAGTCCGGTAACAAAATATTGGCTCAAACTTATGAATTCCTTGCACAGACTTATGAAGCACTAGGAAACCAAACGGAATCTAATCGATATAAAAACAGATTTAGCACTCTCCAAAGCAGGCTTCCGGCCGAGACCACCTATCATCCAGACGATCTTGAAGAAGCTGAGATTTTGGCGCGGGAGTTGGAAAAAACTTCGAGAGCCATAATCACAGAAGAACAACTCACCAAGGAAGCGGCTGAAAAGACTAAACGAGAGGAAATTTTGCAAGATGAAATAGCACGGTTAAAAAACTTGGAGCATGAAGCACTGGTGGGCAATAGAGAGCTTGGTCACACTGCTCTTGAAGCAGAGTATATCCATCAGGATTTGATGGTAGCGCAACACGAATTCGAAAGTACCGAACGTCAGGCTGAGATTCTCAGATACAAAGAAAGCCTAATCAGACACCAATTGGAACTTAAAGTGGCTGAGGAAGAAAAACTCATTCTAGAGCAACAAGCTGAAATCAGCGAAAAGAGACAACAGATCTATCTAATTATCGGTGGTGCATTTCTTCTTATTGCCATCATTTTAGGTGTAGAATATGTAAGGATTAGAAAGCTCAACAAGTTACTAAAATCTCAGCAGGCAACTATTCACCAGCGAAATGTTGAACTACAACTCAGTAATGGCACCATCATGGAAAAAAATGCCAAGCTGCATAAAGCTCATGATGAGCTAAAGAGAACGCAAGCCAATTTAATTCAGGCTGAAAAAATGTCGGCACTTGGTATGCTTACTGCTGGAATTGCTCACGAGGTAAATAACCCAATCAGTTTTGTATCCAATGGACTTCAAATTTTGGAAGAAAACATTTCTGAGGCTTTTGATACATTAAGCACATTTGAACAAATCATTCAGTTGAATGATCTGGACGAAATCAAAAGTAACTACAACATTCACAAGTCAGAAAATCAGAGCGTTTCAGTACTCAAAAAAGATACTGCCGATTTGCTAGGAGATGTGAAATTTGGTGCCAGCCGGATAACAGAAATCGTGGACGGACTTCGAATCTTCTCAAGAAAGGATGAGAAAAAGTTCAAAAAAGCTCAACTTCATGATATTATTGAATCCGCTTTGCTTATCTCTAAATCTAAATACAAAGGAAGGATTCAGATCATCAAAGAGTATGGGAAAGACATTCCATCTATTGATTGTTTCCCAGGACAACTGAATCAAATCTTCATTAACCTTATTGGAAATGCCTCCGATGCTATAGAAGGGGAAGGCTGGATCAAAATTATGCTTCAAAACATTGATGGAAAATTTGTTAGAGCGATCGTACAAGATAGTGGTAGTGGAATGAGCGAAGAAGTGAGAAAGAAAATCTTTGAACCACTATACACGACAAAGGAATCTGGCAAAGGAACTGGCCTGGGACTGTCTATTACTACGGATATCATAAAAACTCACCGAGGTCACATAGACGTCAGAAGCAAAGTGGGTGTAGGTACAGCCTTCATACTTACACTACAGGTCGACCTCATGAAAGGAAAGATTAACGAAGAGAATAACTAAAAGCGTCCTGACTTAAATCATACTGCTCATTGCTTCATATTAGGCAGATCGCTCAATTCTGATTAGATTTGTCGATTGGACTACGGAAAGATTTTTCCTTGGTTGCCATAATGGCAAGTTTTTCAACCTAACCAAAGAAAAGTTAAGCAGCTATGATCAGATATAAGTTCTCTAAAAAACAGGATCAAGAATTTACAGCCACCCTACGAACAAGAGTCAATAGTTACTTTCAAAAAAACAATTTAAAAAGGGATGCGAATTCCACGATGGTCATCAAATCCATTTGCTTGTTTTCTTGGTATCTAATCCCCTTCTTTATTCTTGTTTTTTCTGGAATTACCAGTCTGCCGATACTTATGGGGCTTTGGGTGATCATGGGCCTTGGCAAAGCCTTTATTGGTACCGCCGTGATGCATGATTCTTTACACGGTTCATATTCCAACAATAAGAAGGTAAACTTTTGGATGGGATTGTCGGCCATGATCATTGGTGTAGACTCCTTGATTTGGAAAATACAGCACAATGTAATCCACCACACATACACCAATATAGAGCATACTGACGAAGACATCCTACCCCGTTTTGTATTCCGATTTTCAAACCATCAGCCTAAAAAGTGGTTCCATAGATTTCAACATATTTATGCACCTATATTTTACTGCGTTCCACTTTTGGAATGGCTGACCACCAAAGATTTTTTAAAGGCTTTTGATTACAAAAAAATGCGCTTGATCAAACCTGGTGCTGAATTCAGAAAAGAATTTGCCGCGATTGTACTTCGAAAATTTTTCTACTACATATTCTTCGTAGCAGTGCCCATGCTCGTCATTCCAATCCCTGCTTGGATTACTTTGGTTATGATTTTAGTTTCTAGTGGGGTAACAGGCATCATGTTGGCCATGATTTTTCAGACTGCACATGTAGTACCTTCAGCCGCGTTCTATGAAATAGAAGGTGAAGAAGTTGACCATAGCTGGTCAGCACATCAGTTGCTCACCACATGCAACTACGGTATGAACGACAAAGTACTGAGCTGGTTAGTCGGTGGTTTGAATTTTCAGGTGGAACATCATCTATTTCCGGATATTTGTCATGTGCATTATCCTGCCATTGCTCCAATTGTACAACAAACCACTAAAGAATTTGGGCTACCATACTATGCGGTAGACTCCTTTGGTGATGCAGTAGCTAGTCACTTTCACATGCTGAAACAACTCGGAAAACATGAGGAATACGCTGGACAGCCCGCATTCTTTATGGCAAAGGCTTAATACCAAAAGCTTACTTTAGGTTTACTCAAGGTTCTTCAGCACTTCTTCTAACTGTTCAAGGTCGGCTTCAATTTCTATGGCTACTTTTTCTTTGTCGATGTAATCCTGAAGTCTTTGTGGAATCTCGACCTTTTCATTGATAATTGGTTCGACCACATCCAAGAACTTGGCAGGGTGAGCCGTTTCTAAAAATACACCGATTCCTTCATGGTCTTTCAAATAGTCCTTCAGCCCCAAGTACCCCACAGCACCATGTGGATCGAGAAGATAGCCGGTACCTCCATAAACTTGTTTGATGGTTTGGCTGGTTTCCTCATCTGAGTAAGTGTAACCCTTTAGCTCATTTCTGAATGTTTCTACATCAGCCCCAAACAAATCATTCATGCGATAGAAGTTGCTCGGATTGCCCACATCCATGGCATTGGAAATAGTTTCAACTGATCTTCTTGGTTCGAAATTCCCTGATCTCAGGTAGGCGGGTACGATATCATTGGCATTGGCCGAAGCTATGTATTGCTTGATGGGCAAGCCCATTTTCTTGGCGAGTAATCCAGCGGTTAGATTACCATAGTTTCCACTCGGAACAGAGACCACCAAATCTTTGTCTTCCCCCAGCATGGCGTAGGTCCAGAAGTAATAAAATGACTGCGGAACCAATCGTGCCATGTTGATGGAGTTGGCAGAAGTCAAATTGTATTTTTCTTTCAATTCCAGATTAAGGAATGAATCTTTGACCATTTTCTGACAATCGTCGAAAGTGCCTTCTACTTCACATGCCGTAATATTTTCGCCAAGCGTGGTCAGCTGCTGCTCTTGAATCTTACTTATTTTCCCTTTCGGGTAAAGGATGACCACATTGATGTTTTTCATACCCAAGAAACCACTAGCTACAGCACTACCTGTATCGCCTGAGGTGGCTACTAAGATGGTCGCCTTCTTGTCGCTTTGTCTTGAAAAGTAACTCAAACATCTGGCTAGGAATCTTGCCCCCACATCCTTGAATGCACAAGTAGGCCCATGATACAATTCTAAGGCATAAACATTGTCCTCTACCTCTACGAGTGGCAGGTCAAAAGCCAAAGTACCTTCTACGATTTGTCTCAAGTCCTTTTCAGGAATTTCATCTTCGATAAAACACTTCGCTACCTGATAGGCGATTTCGTGCAGCGGCATGTCATGAATTTTTTCAAAGAATTCAGCAGGCAACTGTTTGATCTCTTTCGGCATGTACAAGCCATTGTCATCAGGTAGGCCTTGGAAAATGGCTTTTTCAAAACTTACTTCTGGGACTTGCTTATTGGTACTGTAATATTTCATTGTCTTCTAACTAATCAATCCAAAATGGATCACATTTTTTCTCCTTTGAACATCAGAATGGACTCTACTGATTCATCCTTCAGATGCTTGAATTTTAGACGAGTATCGTCTTTCATAAATTCTTTCAACTTATCCTCAGAATCAAAACTTATGATATGAATTTCATAAGGCTTTTGATCCTCACCGTCCACGTAAGCACTTACCTCTGGTCTTAATCTCTGAATCAGCTTTCCTGTATACTTTTCCATCAAGGGAATCGCCTGATTTTCAAACTCTTGAAAAACATCTTCCTTCCCCTGTTTTACATAGATAAGTTGAGTGATATACAACATGGTATTAAATGGTTCTTACTCCTTTTTTTCCAATCGCCGACATATAAGTATAAGCCAATATGCCTACCTCGTCGTATTTAGTTTGCATGATGTTTTTAATCTTCAGAGCCGTTTCTTCACCTTTACTAAACGCAAAGATCGAAGGCCCAGAACCTGCTATACTACAACCCAAAGCACCTTCTTTCAAGACCTGTGATTTGACCTCATCATAGAGTGGAATCAAAATCTTGCGAATAGGTTCTACAATCACATCTACCATGGAACGCCCGATGAGCTCGTAGTCCGACTCGTACAGTCCAGACACCAATCCCCCCACATTGCCCCATTGCTGGACTGCTGTAGACAGGTCCACTTGCTTCTTCAGTATCTTCTTCGCATCAGTGGTTTTCACCTCTACTTGTGGATGTACCACAGTAACAAACAGCTCCTCTGGCACTGGCAGCTCTAATATATCTAGCGGATCATAGCTACGAACGAGAGTGAACCCTCCTAACAAGTTTGGCGCTACATTGTCGGCGTGCGCTTTTTTAGACACGGCCTTTTCTCCCTCCATGGCAAACTCTACCAATTGAGCAGCTGAAAACGGTTTACCAAGCAACTCATTGACAGCGAACACGCCGCCCGCTGAACTTGAAGCACTGGTACCCATTCCACTACCAGGATTGATGGTTTTCTTGATGGTAACGGAAAACCCTTGTTTGCTACCTGCGGCATCCAAAAGTGCTTGAGCCGCCACAGTTGCGGTATTTACGGTAGGGTCTTTCGGTAAGTCAAATCCAATAATTTCTTCAATGACCAATTTACCATCGTCTCTTTTGGAGACTTCCATTTCTTCACCAACCCCATCTAATGCGAAGCCAAGGACGTCGTATCCACAGCCCACATTGGCAACGGTGGCAGGAGAAAATATTTTTATTTTGTCAGGCATAGTTTAGCTATTTGCAATTCGCATGATGTCGGCAAATATACCCATGGCAGTGACTGCAGCACCCGCTCCAGCACCTTTGATCACCAAGGGCTGATCATCGTATCTGTTGGTATTGAACAATACAATATTATCACTACCCTCCAGAATATAAAAAGGATGCGATTTGGTAATTTCCTTTAATCCAACAGATGCTTTTCCGTTGTCGTAAGTTGCAACTACTTTCAGCCGAGCGTCGTTGTCTTCAGCACTTTTCACCAAAGACTGAAAGTGTTCTTCATGTTCCTCCAACTTGGCATAAAATTCCTCATTGGTTTTGGTACTCATGCAATCCTCAGGAATAAAAGAATCAGCCGTAATGTCAGCCAGTTCAGCTTCTACGCCGCACTCTCTGATCAAAATCAAAATCTTTCGCATCACATCCACTCCGCTCAAATCTATCTTCGGATCTGGTTCGGTGTACCCTTCATCGCCAGCCTGTTTTACGATGTCTACGAATTTCACTCCCGGCTTGAAGTTGTTGAATATAAAATTCAAGCTCCCTGAAAGCACGGCTTCAATTTTCTTTACCTTGTCTCCACTCTTGATCAGATCTTGGAGAGTGGTGATGACGGGAAGGCCAGCACCTACATTGGTTTCGTAGTAGAACTTCGACTTGTATTCACGTGCCGTGTTTTTGAGCTCCTGATAATTTTCATAAGAAGAAGCGCAAGCAATCTTGTTTGGCGTGACTACCGAAATGTTTTTGCTCAGAATGCCGTTGTACAGCCCGGCGATGTCTGCACTAGCCGTATTATCCACGAACACACTATTTCGCAAATTCATGTCTTGAATGGATTGGATGAAAGCTTCATTGTCCATTTTCAAGTCACTGCTTACTAGCAGATCTTTCCATTTTGACAAGTCAATACCGTCCTGATCAAAGCACATTTTCTTACTATTGGCCAAGCCGACGATTCGCAAATCAACATGCTCATTTTCGCTCAGGTAATCTCTTTGTTTGGCAATTTGATCTATGAGCGTACCGCCCACATTGCCAATTCCGACCAAGAACAAGTTGATTCTTTTCTTTTCGGACAAGAAGAAACTTTCGTGCAATACATTGAGCGACTTTTTTAGATGACGCTCTTGAATCACTACGGTGATATTTCTTTCAGAGGAACCCTGCGCAATAGCTTTGATGTTCACACCATTCTCACCCAGCGCGGCAAACATTTGTCCACTGATACCCACATGGTCTCGCATCTTGTCACCCACCAATGCCACAATGGCCAGGTTTTCTTCTACCTCCAGTGGGTTAACCTTCTTCAGGCTAAGCTCAAACTGAAACTCTTCAGCGATTGCCGCTCTACTCGCCTCCACGTCACTACCATCTACACCTACACATATCGAGTGCTCAGACGAAGCCTGAGTGATGATGATTACGTTCACCTTGGCTTCAGACAAGGCCTTAAAGAGCCTAAATGAAAATTTAGGGATGCCGATCATGCCACTACCTGACAAGTTGAGCAAGGCAATGTTTTTCACACTTGACAAACCTTTCACAAACTGCTTGGTACCATTCGCATCAGCGCTAATGGTCGTACCTGCGTCTTCCGGCTTGAAGGTGTTTTTAATCTTAATTGGAATGTTCTTATCCAACGCTGGCTGAATGGTAGGTGGATAGATCACCTTCGCACCAAAATGCGACAGCTCCATGGCTTCCTGATAAGAAATCTTCTCGATAGGATGTGCTGACGACACGGCCCGCGGGTCGGAAGTCATCATGCCGCTTACGTCTGTCCAGATTTCGAAAGTATCTACTTCTAGTGCAGCAGCTAAAATTGCCGCCGTATAATCTGATCCTCCTCGACCCAAGGTGGTGTTTACGTTGTCTTCGTTGGAAGACACAAAACCTGGGCAAATCACCAAATCAGCCGATAATTTAAAGAAGTCTTTGATTTTTTTATTAGTAGCCTCAAAATCTACGATTGCATTGTTGAAAGTGCTATCTGTTTTGATCATGCCCCCCGTGTTGCCCCAGTCTGTTATCAATCCTTCTGCATTCAAGAAATCGACAATGATATTGGACGAAAGCGTCTCGCCCATTCCCAGTACGCGATCCAAAGATCTTGGTGACAATTCGCCAATTAAGAAAATACCTTTCATGATATCCTCCAGGTCGTTCAATAAGATTTTGGTTTTACTAAGTGTGCCAGACTGGCTCTTTACTGGAAGGAGATCCTTTACTGTATCTAAATGTCTCTCTTCTATTTTGGTTAATAGTTCCTGGTAACCTTCGTCACCAGCCGCGGCCAAATCACTACACTCATGGAGCAAGTTGGTCACTCCACCGAAGGCAGATACTACACAAACTTGTTTTTCATTTTTTCCATTGGATAAGATATCCTTTACCACTCTCAGATTATCCGGGGTACCTACGGATGTACCTCCAAATTTCAACACTTTCATTTTTTATGATTTAAGATTCAAGAGTCAAGATTCAAGGCTTCACTCTTATTGTTTATTTAAGTTTTGAACTTTTGCCTATTACAAACTAGGCTCCGGTTCGGTGAGTTAATGTCTTAATGTACCAATGAATAATGTGTCAGTGTTCATTATTTCATTGGCTCATTAGGTTATTAAACAAGGTACTGCATCAAATCAGGCTTCTCATTGAGGTATTCGAAGACAAAACTTTTGGCTTCCAATTTTTCAAACAAACCCTGAAGGCTTTCTTTATTCTGCAATTCAATCCCAATCAATGCCGGACCTTTCTCTCTGCTGTTCTTTTTCGAATATTCGAAATGAACAATATCATCTCCTGGTCCAAGTACTTCGGTCAAAAATTCTCTCAACGCTCCAGCCCTTTGCGGAAAACGAATGATGAAATAATGTTTGATGCCTTCATACAATAAGGACCGTTCTTTAATCTCTTCTGTTCGGGTAATGTCGTTGTTGCTGCCACTGATCACGCAGACCACGTTTTTGCCTTTGATTTTGTCTTCATAAAAATCCAAGGCGGCCAAACTCAAAGCACCAGCGGGCTCTACTACTATGGCCTCTTGATTATAGAGCTGTAAGATCATCGAGCACACTTTGCCCTCAGGCACCAAGATGATGTCATCCAACCCTTCTTTACAAATCTCTAGAGTTTTCGCTCCGACTTGGCGTACCGCGGCACCGTCTATGAAGGTATCGATTTTAGGTAAAAGAACATTCGTTCCTTGAGCAAGGGAATCTTTCATGGCTGGGGCACCCGTCGGCTCCACACCAATAATCTTGGTATTAGGCGACAAAGTTCTGAGTGCTGTGATCGCACCCGCTGCCAACCCTCCGCCACCGATCGGAACAAAGAGATAATCAATAGGCCCATCAGCGTCTTCCAATATTTCCAGTGCTACCGTGCCCTGTCCTTCGATAACTTTTTCGTCATCGAATGGATGTACAAAAGTGGCTTTGTGTTCATCACAAAAAGCCATGGCTTCGTTGTAGGCATCATCGAAAGTATCTCCCGTGAGTACTACTTCGACCTTATCTTTACCAAACATACGTACCTGACCAATCTTCTGCTTGGGCGTTACACTCGGCATGAAGATCGTGCCTTTAATACCCAACTTCTGACAAGAATAAGCTACACCTTGAGCATGATTACCAGCACTAGCACAAACGATACCGTTGGCTCTTTCCTGCTCATCGAGACAGGAAATTTTATGATAAGCTCCACGAATTTTGTAGGATCGCACGGCTTGCAGGTCTTCTCTCTTGAATGAAACACTGGCTTCATACTTTTCTGAGAAATTGAAGTTTTTCATCAACGGGGTTCGTACCACCACATTGTTGAGCTTCACCTTGGCCGCTTGTATGCCTTCGTAAGACGGTATCATCAATTCTTCCACTTCCATTCTTCTTTCTTTATACGACCACTTCTTCGTTCACATCAGAGGTACAAAATTCATTGATGGCATCTGCTATCTTACTAAAAGTCTCATGCAAGACCTCTTTATTTTCTTCAAGCAACGTGATTCTAAACCCTCTTAATTCAGATTGAAAAGAAGATAGCGGAACCACACATACTCCCTTTGCTGCCAATAAGTAATAAACAAATCGCTTGTCTGGTTCACCTATGCGCTCCACCCAAGCATCCGCCAGCTCCCTCACATCAGGGTTCTCAATTTGTAAGCTCTGATTATTACTCAATACGCCATCTTTAAAGACGATGGTGTTGTAAAAAGCACCATTCGTTTTATTGAAAGTCACATAAGGTAAGTCCTTCAAATATTGAGAGATAATCTCGCTGCGCTCGGCTATCTCATTTCTCCTTAGCGCCAGATACTCTTGATATTTTGGATGCTCTTGAATCAAGGGCAATGCTTTTTGCGGAAGCGTGGTGGAGCAAACCTCAACCATCTTCGCATTTTCTAGCGTAGCACAATACTTGTTGAATTCTTCGTCGGCTTCTCTGTTGTAAAACTCCATCCAGCCACATCGGCTGCCTGGCCATGGGCAGTCCTTGGATATACCTTTCAGGGCTATTCCTGGCACATCGCCTAACACTTCAGACAAAGCCTTAGTCTTGGTATTGTTGTAGATGATGTTGGTATAGATTTCATCACTTGCGATAAAGAGGTTGAACTCTTTTGCAATTTCTACAATTTTCACCAAGTACTCTTCAGGATAAACCATACCAGTCGGGTTATCCGGATTGATGATTAGAATGCCTACAATATTCGGATTGTACTTCACCTTCAGACGCAAGTCGTCCAAGTCTGGGTACCAGTTGTTTTCCGGATCCAGATTGTAGGTAAGCGGTTCTTTGTTGGAGTGTGCTGCCTCTAATGCCGAGTGTGTGGAGTAAGCTGGCGATGGGCCAATCACTCTTGAATAGGGATTCAAGAACTGATACAGCTTACCAATAGCATCTCCTAATCCATTGAAAAACAATACATCATCAGCAGTGATTTGAACACCGTTTTTTCTGTTATTCTTTTCTGCCAGATACTGACGGGTCTCCAACACGCCCTTCGAATGGCAATAACCATACGTGCTGTTGTCATTGACCAAATCAGTCAAAATTTCCTTGATCCAAGCTGGCACCACCGCATGCTTCAATATCGGGTCTCCTATGTTCTCCCAATAGATCCGCTGACCCAGTGCTTGTAGGGCTTCCGCTTTCTTGACTATGTCTCTGATTTCATAGTCCAGCTGGCTCGATCCTTCATGTAGTAGTACTTGGCGCATGGCTTTGCAGTATTTAGTAGTTAGACGTTAGTATTTAGACCACTCGCTCTAGGATCTAAATACTAATATCTAATGTCTCTTAATAGTCTTTTATACTCAACTGATTCGATTTGGTCTCTTCCAATTCCTTGATGTAAGCCTCAGTCTTACGCTTGGATTTGGAAATGGCCACCCGGCCAGATCGCACAAACTCTAACAAGCCTAATGGCTCTAGTTTTTTGTACAGATCGTGGGTCTCTTCAATGTGACCTGTTTTTTCAATGACGATATGATCTTCTTCGATCACCAAAATTCTGGCGCCGTTGTTTCTTACCAAAGTCTCAATCTTGTTTCCATTTAGGAAAACGGTAGTAGGCACTTTATAAAGTGCAATCTCCTGATAATAGATTTCACCTTCTTCATAGACAAAGGCTCCCAATACTTCGATCAACTTTCTGAATTGTTTACAGCAGTTGTCCGCTTGGTCTCTGGTGGTCGTAATCACGATGGTGAACCGACTGATTCCAGCCACTTCGGTAGTAGAAACATTTAAAGAATCAATATTTATCTTTCTTCGGTTTAATACAACCGTCAGGTGATTGAGTAAACCTGCTCTATCTTCGGTCAATACCGATATGGTATATTGTTTTTCTTGTTCCATGAATTCTAGTTTTCCAATTTTACTTCTGATACAGATGCTCCGGTTTGAACCATTGGGAATACATTTCCTTCTTGCTCTACACACACTTCTAGCAGATAAGGCCCTTCGTGCTCCAAGAAAACATCTACTGCCACAGCCAGTTCATCGCGGTCGGTCACCTTATTACAAGGTATCCCATATCCCTTGGATATCATCTGAAAATCTGGGTTCACCATTTCTGTATGCGCGTATCTTTTGTCAAAAAACATTTCTTGCCACTGTCTCACCATACCCAAAAACTGATTGTTCAAAATCAACACTTTCACTCCAATATTACTTTGGAAAATCGTACCTAACTCCTGGATCGTCATTTGAAACCCACCATCACCGATCACCGCAATCACTTGTTTTTCTGGACGAGCCACTTTAGCACCCATTGCCGCTGGCAATGAGAATCCCATTGTACCCAAGCCTCCCGATGTTACATTACACCTCGTATCGTCGAAAGCATAATATCTGCTCGCAATCATTTGATGCTGCCCTACATCGGTCACTACAATGGCTTTTCCTTTGGTCTGATCTGAAATCATTTTGATCACCTCAGCCATTTTGATCTCTTCTTTTTCAGAATGAAGATCAAGTTTGCCTACTTTCTCAAATTCCTTGGCGTCGCATTCCGCAAATTCTTGTAGCCATTTCTTATGGGTATTTGATGCAATCTCCTTTTCTAGTTGAATCAAGGCTGCTTTAGCATCGCTCACGATAGCCACATCCGCCTTTACATTCTTATCCACTTCAGCAGGATCGATTTCAATATGGACGATTTTGGCTTGTTTAGCATATCTACTCAAGTCACCCGTCACACGATCATCGAATCGCATGCCAACAGCTATAATCACGTCGGCTTCATTGGTTTTTAAATTTGGCCCATAATTGCCGTGCATGCCGAGCATACCCACATATAGGGGGTGTTTATTAGGCACTGCGGATAGGCCTAGCAAAGTAGAAGCCATCGGAATCTCTGCCTTTTCGGCGAAAGCCAACAATTCACTTTGGGCTTGAGAAATTAAAACGCCGTGTCCCACTAGCATCAGTGGTTTTTTGGCCTGATTGATCAACTCAGCCGCAGCCGTTACCTTCGATTTTTCCAATATTGGAAAGGGATGATAACTTCTTATTTTCGTACACTTTTCATACACTGGAAAATCAAATTCAGTGATCTGAGCATCCTTAGTGATATCGATCAAAACTGGACCCGGACGCCCGGTATTAGCGATATAAAATGCCTTGGCAATCGCTTGAGGAATTTCTTCGGCTTTAGTCACCTGAAAATTCCATTTCGTCACTGGCATAGAAATACCTATGACATCTGTTTCCTGAAAAGCATCTGTACCCAATAAGTGAGAAAACACCTGACCCGTAATAGCCACCATTGGTGTAGAATCGATCTGAGCATCAGCAATACCAGTAATCAAATTAGTAGCTCCTGGCCCAGAAGTGGCCATGCATACACCTGTTTGTCCATTGACTCGTGCAAATCCTTGCGCTGCATGTGCAGCACCCTGCTCATGACGAACCAAAATATGATTTAGTCGATCTGCGTATTTATATAATTCATCATAGACTGGCATGATGGCTCCACCTGGATATCCGAAAAGTGTCTCCACTCCTTCGGCAAGCAAGCACTCAAGCAATGCCTGAGAACCTGTCAATCTTTTCATACCTTGTTTTGGTTTCTCTTCCAATTCTAGTGTCGATGTATTCATTTTGATAGATTTTAGATGCAAGAATCAAGAGTCAAGATTTTATCTTGGTTCTTGATTCTTGGCTCTTCATTCATGTTTAGGTTATTCGTCAGTTACACAGCCTTCTGAAGCTGATGCTACTTGATTGATATATTTTCTTAAAATCCCTTTATCGGCTTTGTAGGCAGGTTGTTTCCACTCTGCTTTTCGTTTCGCCATTTCTTCGTCAGAAATTTTCAAATTCATTTCGTTCTTCACTGCATCGATACTGATGATGTCTCCATCTTTCACCAATGCGAGTGGTCCGCCTTCTTGCGATTCTGGAGTAACGTGTCCCACCACAAATCCATGGGATCCACCAGAGAATCTACCATCCGTAATCAATGCCACATCCTTACCCAATCCGGCACCCATCACGGCACTTGTAGGTTTTAGCATTTCTGGCATTCCAGGAGCGCCTTTCGGTCCCGACTGTCTGATTACAATCACTTCTCCTTTTTTCACGTCTTTACCGATGCCTTCGATCGCCTCAAACTCATCGTCGTAACATCTGGCTGGGCCTTCGAAGTACTCGCCTTCTTTTCCAGTAATCTTTGCAACTGACCCCTCTGGCGCCAAGTTTCCGTATAGAATCTGTAAATGACCAGATTGTTTGATTGGGTCTGAGAATGAATGAATGATTTTTTGCCCTTCTTTCAAGGATGGACCTTTTTCAATGTTCTCTGCTAAAGTCTTACCCGTCACGGTCATACAGTCGCCGTGCAAGTAACCTTCTTGCAACAATGCTTTCATTACCGCAGGAACTCCACCTATGTAGTGCAGATCCTCCATCAAGTATTTTCCACTTGGCTTCAAATCAGCGATGAACGGCGTGCTGTCAGAAATACGCTGAAAGTCGTCCAATCCGATAGGTACATCCACTGACTTCGCCATAGCAATTAAATGAAGCACTGCATTGGTAGAACCACCCAAAATCATAATGATTCGGATGGCGTTCTCGAATGCTTCCTTTGTCATGATATCTCTCGGACGCAAGTCTTGCTCCAACAAGTGTCTAACTGCCTGACCTACTCTATAGGTCTCTTGCTTTTTATCTTCACTTTCAGCAGGGTTAGAAGCAGAAGATGGCAAACTCATACCCATAGCTTCGATCGCTGACGACATGGTATTAGCCGTGTACATACCTCCACAAGCACCTGGACCAGGAATAGAATTTTTGATAATTCCACTATAGTCTTCATCCGAAATATTGTTGGCTAGTTTCTGACCATAGGCCTCAAAGGCCGAAACGATGTTCAAGTCTTCACCCTTCCACTTTCCAGGTTTCACCGTTCCACCATAAACCATCAATCCCGGTCTATTCAATCGGCCCAAGGCGATGATAGAGCCCGGCATATTTTTATCACACCCTACTACAGGTACTACAGCATCATAAAATTGTGCATTGACCACTGTCTCAATAGAATCCGCAATGATGTCTCTCGAAATCAAAGAGTACTTCATCCCTGTGGTTCCATTGGAAATTCCATCACTCACACCGATTGTATGAAAGATCAACCCTACTAGATCAGCCTCACGAACACCCTTTTTCACTTGGTGCGACAAGATGTTGAGGTGCATGTTACACGGGTTGCCTTCGAACCCCGTACTCACGATCCCAACTTGTGCTTTTTTCATATCGTCTTCACTCAAGCCAGTGGCATACAATTGTGCCTGTGAAGCTGGCTGTGAGGGGTCTTGTGTGATCGTTTTGCTGTATTTATTTAAACTCATGTTATTCGGATGTTAGACTCAAGAGTCAAGAACCAAGATTTGATTCCTGACTCAATTGATGTCCTTATTTCTATTTTGTAATTCTGTCTTCTTTCTTGGTTCTTTAATCTTGGCTATTCTTTAAACCAAGGTGAATTCACTTAGTTCTGCGTTGCTTACTCGCTGACGGTACATGAGAAACAAATCATAGGCGACTGTTTCTTTCCAATCCGTTTTGAATTCCATGTCATCGATAGAAGCTATACTCGCTACTTCTGTAGCTGTTCCAGTGAAGAAGGCTACTTCAGCACCCTTCATTTCTTCAGGCTTAAACAATTTTTCAACCACCGGATAGCCCAATTCCATAGCATACTCGATGATGGTGGCTCTGGTGATTCCAGGAAGAATATTGCCGAGTGGTGGCGTATAGATCACATCATCCTTCACGAAGAAGAAGTTTTGACCTGAACCTTCAGCTACATATCCTTCTGAATCGAGCAACAACGCTTCATCATATCCATTTCTCTTGGCTTCGTTAGACGCCATGATAGAATTGGTGTAGTTGCCTGTCACCTTCGCATCTACTGGGATCGACTTGGGATTTGGTCGTTCGATCGACGAAATCATAACTTTCAGGGCTTCGTCTCCCAAGTAAGGAGGCCAATCCCAAGCCGCCATCATTATATGAACTTCTCCACACGAGAGTAATTTCATGTTGGCGCCGAGGTAAACCATAGGGCGGATATAAGCATTGCTCAATCCATTTCTATCCAACAATTCGTAAGAGACTTTGACTAATTCATCGACGGACTGGCTGATTTTGATACCCATCTTATCTGCTGAGTACTTTAGTCTTTCGAAATGCTCCTTGGCCTTGAATACATTCGGTCCTGCTGCTCCCGCATAAGATCGAATCCCTTCGAAGACGCCATTGCCATAATGCATGGTCTGGCTAAACAAGTCAACTTTTGCTTCTGATGCTTTTACCCACTGTCCATCTAGGAAAAGGATCGAGTTTTCGTTGTAATACATAGTCTGTCTCTTTAGTTAATAATTTCTTTTGTTTGACTCTAGTCATAAAAAAAGCCTTTCTCAGTGGAGAAAGGCTTTAGAATCTTTTTAGTTCTTATATACCTTTCTCACGTATCACCAATAATGGTAATAATCACGATGGCTAATACTGTGACGATAGTCGTTATCATTTTTTGGGTCAACATTTGGGTATAAAAAAAGCGCCATCCTGTTGGGAATGACGCTTTAGAATATCTTTTTAAACTATTGCATATCATTCCCGACCTGAGGTGACTGTGACCTCGGTAATAATCGCTAATGCTATGACAATAATGTTCTTCATCTTTGTTGTTCTTTCGAATTCCAAAGGTAGAACATAAAATTTTTAACGTCCTAGCATTTTAGGCAATTTTTAATACTATTTTATCTAACCTTCTAATACTGTGCTATTTGCACGGATCAGTTCGGCTATTTTATCTCCTACCTCTGTAGTAGATTTTGCATTTTCTTTATTCAAATCCTCTGTCAAGTAGTCTTCATCGATCACCTGATTCACAGCATTTCTAATCGCTTCAGCTTCTTTCATCAAGTCCAAAGACTCTAGCAACATCGCTGCTGACAAAATGGTAGCAATGGGATTAGCAATGTTTTTACCAGCTGCTTGAGGGTATGACCCGTGTATAGGTTCGAACACTGAAGTGTGGATACCCACAGATGCTGAAGGTAACAATCCCATAGAACCAGTAATTACACTTGCTTCATCAGAAAGGATGTCTCCAAACATATTCTCAGTTACCATCACGTCGAATTTCTTTGGCCATTGGATCAGTTGCATGGCTGCATTGTCCACAAACATATATTCAGTTTGAATGTCGCTATGCTCTTTTTCCATGCCCTGAGCTACTTCTCTCCACAGTCTGGAAGTACCCAATACATTGGCTTTGTCGACTACAGTCAAATGCTTTCTTCTCTTACCAGCGTATTCATAAGCCAAGTCAAGAATTCTCTTCACTTCGTCTTTGTTGTACACACAAGTATCAAAGGCTGTATGTCCATCCTCAGATCTTCCTCTTGGCTCCCCGAAATAAATACCACCAGTCAACTCACGAATGACCACAAAATCAGAACCTTCTACAATCTCTTCTTTCAATGGTGACTTATAATTCAACTTAGGGAAAGTCACTACCGGACGGATGTTTGCATAAAGTCCAAGTAGCTTTCTCATTTTTAGCAAGCCTTGCTCTGGACGAACTTTTGCCGAAGGGTCATTGTCATACTTCGGATCTCCGATAGCACCGAAAAGAACGGCATCAGACTCCATACAAAGGTTATGTGTAGCCTCCGGATAAGGCTCTCCTACTTCATCAATTGCAGATGCACCTACTGGCGCGAATTGAAAATCAAATTCGTGATTGAAAGCCTCTCCCACAGATTTCATGGCCTTTACGGCCTGTTCTACTATCTCAGGTCCAATTCCATCTCCAGGAAGTGTAGCTATTTTATACTGCATATTCTTTTACTTCTTTACTTTCTACTATGTTCAACATTCGTGTGGTTGCTTTAATTGCTGCCACTGTTTGGTCAGGGTCTAGCCCTTTGGTTTTTAATATTTTCCTATTCCAATTCCATGAAATGGTGGTCATCACTAATGCGTCCGTATTACCTCCGGGTGGTATTCTAACTTCGTAATCCACCAACTTTGGGAACGTTCTTCCTACTGTAGCATAGATTTTCAATAAGGCATTCATAAATGCATCATATTGTCCATCTCCAGGTGCTGTTTCTTCTTGCACGATACCGTCTAGACTCACAGAAATCGTTGCCGAAGGCTTTAGCCCTTTTGCTACTGACAAAGAGTAATTCAGAATTTCGACCGTAGGATCGGAAACCGAATTACCCAATACATCATTGACAATGAATGGCAAATCCTCCTGTGTGATGGTTTCCTTCTTATCGCCCAATTCGATGATCCGCTCAGTTACTTTCTTTGTCTCTTCTGGCGACAATTGAATGCCTAAAGCCTCTAGGTTCTTGAGAATATTGGCCTTGCCGGAAAGTTTGCCTAATGCGTATGAATAAGATCGTCCAAATCGAGTAGGCTCTAATGCTGTCTGATACAAGTTGTCCTTGCTATCGCCATCGGCATGTACACCAGAAGTTTGTGTGAATACAAATTCTCCGATCAATGGCTTGTTAGCCGGTATACGTACCCCAGAAAATGCTTCGACGACCTTGCTGACTTTGTACAGCTTGGTTTCATCCAGATTTACCTCAAGATTGAGGTGGTCTTTCATGATACCCACTACGCTAGAAAGTGGCACATTGCCCGCTCGCTCGCCTAGTCCGTTCAGCGTGGTGTGAATGCCTTTCATACCAGCCTTCAAGGCCTCAAATACATTAGCCACCGAAAGATCGTAATCGTTGTGCGCATGAAAATCGAAATGAACGTTTGGAAAACGCTTCACCATTTCTGTGCAATACTTACTTACTTCCTCGTGGTTGAGTACGCCCAAAGTATCCGGCAACATGATGCGTTTCACACTGGTTTTTTGTAGCCCTTCTACCATTTGATAGACGTACTCCGGAGAGTCCATCATGCCATTCGACCAGTCTTCGAGATAGACATTGATAGCTATCCCTAACTTATCGGCATAAGCTATCGTCTCAGCAATATCAACCAAGTGCTCTTCCGGTGTTTTTCTCAACTGAGCCGTGCAATGTTTCAATGAGCCTTTGGTCAGCAGGTTCATCACCTGCCCGTTGGCTTCCTTGATCCAATCCAATGATTTACCACCATCTACAAAACCGAGGATTTCGATTTTGTGACCGTGACCATTTTGATTGGCCCAGTCTAAAATATTTTGAGCTCCCCGATACTCTCCATCAGATACCCGCGCAGAGGCAATCTCCAAACGATCCACACCCAGCTCATCGATGATGAGTTGGGCGAGGGTAAGCTTTTCACTTTCAGTGAAAGCTACGCCGGAGGTTTGTTCTCCGTCCCGAAGGGTCGTATCTAGGATTTCTACTTTCATTAAGCTCTCGCTTCTTCGTAAGCTTCGATTTTATCTTTTAGAGATATCAAATAGTCGATATCATCGTATCCATTTTGCAAGCACTCTTTCTTGTATGGGCTGATTTCGAATGAAGTCGAATCACCTGTCGAAGAAATTGTGAATGTTTGCGAATCCAAATCCACATCAAATTTGGTGTTCGGATCTGCTTCGATCGCAGCAAATATTTTGTCGGCAAACTCAGCTGACACCTGCACAGGCAACACGCCGTTGTTCAGGCAGTTGTTTCTGAAGATATCTGCAAAGAAACTTGACACCACTACTTTGAATCCATAGTCGTGCACTGCCCAAGCAGCATGCTCACGAGAAGAACCACAGCCGAAATTTTTCCCAGCCACCAAGATGGTACCTGAATATTTTTTATCGTTTAATGGAAATTCTGGAATTTCATTTCCTTCTCCATCATATCTCCAATCACGGAAAAGATTTTCACCAAAGCCTTCTCTTGTCGTTGCCTTCAAGAATCTGGCAGGGATGATCTGATCTGTATCTACATTTTCGGTAGCTACTGGAACTGCCGCTGAATTTATTTTTACGAATTTTTCAATAGCCATCTGATTAAGAGTTTACAGGTTCACGAGGATCAACAATTTTGCCGGCAACAGCCACAGCAGCAGCAGTCAACGGGCTAGCCAAGAGGGTACGAGAGCCTGGGCCCTGTCTGCCTTCGAAGTTTCTATTGGAAGTAGAAACCGCATATTTTCCCTTCGGTACTTTGTCGTCGTTCATGGCCAAACAAGCCGAACAACCTGGCTGTCTCAATTTGAAACCTGCCTCTTCGAGCACTTCTACCAATCCTTCTTCTTGTGCTTGCTTTTCTACTTGCTTAGAGCCTGGTACGATCCATGCCGTAATGTTCTCCGCTTTTTGCTTGCCTTTGACATAGCTAGCAACTTCTCTCAAATCCTCGATTCTACCGTTAGTACAGCTTCCTACAAAGACATAATCTATCGGCTTCCCTACCAATGCATCACCATCGGAGAATCCCATGTAGTTCATTGACTTCTGGAAAGATTCTTGCTCAGATTTTTCAATATCGTTAAGTGCAGGAATTGAAGCTTTGATCTTAGTACCCATCCCTGGATTGGTACCATAGGTAATCATTGGCTCAATGTCAGCTGCGTCGAATTCCAATTCTTTGTCGAATACTGCACCGTCGTCAGTTTTCAATTTCTTCCACTCTTCAACCGCCTTGTCGAAATCAGCTCCTTTCGGTGCATTTTCTCTTCCTTTCACATATTCGAAAGTAGTTTCATCAGGCGCAATCAATCCACCTCTGGCACCCATCTCGATGCTCATGTTACACACCGTCATTCGACCTTCCATTGTTAGGTTTTCGAATGCTGATCCTGCGTACTCGATGAAATAGCCTGTTCCGCCACCAGCTGTTACTTTAGAGATAATATAGAGTACCAAATCTTTGGCCGTTACGCCTTCGCCAAGGTCACCGTTTACGGTAATTCTCATTTTCTTCGGCTTCGGCTGCATGATACACTGCGAAGCCAATACCATTTCCACTTCACTCGTACCAATACCAAAAGCAATGGCTCCAAAGGCTCCGTGAGTAGATGTGTGGCTATCGCCACAAACAATCGTCATACCTGGTTGAGTAAGACCCAACTGTGGTCCTACCACGTGTACTACACCTTGGTAAGGGTGATTTAATCCGTAAAGAGACACTCCGTGCTTTTCACAGTTTTCAGTCAATTTATCGACTTGGAACTTTGACAATGCATCTTGAATTGGCAAGTGCTGATTTTCGGTTGGCACGTTGTGATCAGGTGTCGCGAATGTTTGATTCGGTCTGAAAACCGGCACACCTCGTTTCTCAATTCCTGCAAAAGCCTGTGGACTAGTCACTTCGTGAATCAAGTGACAATCAATATATATGGCGCTTGGCCCTCCTTCGATCTCGCTCACTACATGAGCATCCCAGATCTTATCAAATAATGTTTTTGCTTCCACGTTTAATTTAATTCTCTAATTAATTACTATTAAAAAAAGTCTCCCCTATAGCTATTGAGGTGACATTTACCCAATTTCATTCGCAGCCAAAGGCATACAAAAAGTTCTCGTTGGTCCCTCGACACTGAGAAGACGCCAGAAACACTCTGGCATTTAATTCCTTCTTCTCCATCTCGAAATCCTCTTGCCAGGCTTCCAACTGCTGATTCTCTTCTTTGGGGTTATTTTTATTGTTGTAATTGTCCATCACTTACATTTCTACATTCGTCATCAAATACTCACTCAACATGCCTTTGAGCAATTTGTCATCGACTACGTCGTGCTTGTCGGCCACTTTCAAAAACTCGTGATAGACTTTTTCTAGTTCATCTTTAGAAAGATTCACATTAAGCTTTTCTACTCTGTAGTTCAGTGCTGCTCTCCCGCTTCGAGCGGTCAAGACGATAGAGGACTCATCCACTCCCACTTCTGCCGGGTCGATAATTTCGTAGTTGTCTCGGTTTTTTATGACACCATCCTGATGAATCCCTGAAGAGTGTGCGAAGGCATTGCTACCTACAATCGCTTTGTTTGGTTGAACCGGCATTCTCATAGTTTCAGACACCAGCCTTGACATTGCATTCAAGCGAGTGGCATCGATATTGGTATCAGATTTCATCCAGTTGTGCTTGCGCATGATCATCACTACTTCTTCAAGCGATGTATTACCTGCTCTTTCACCAATGCCGTTGATCGTACATTCGATCTGACGAGCGCCGTTTTGAATTCCAGCTATGGAATTGGCAGTAGCCAAACCAAGATCATTATGGCAATGGGTAGAGATAACAGCATTCTCAATACCTTTTACATTATCCATCAGGTACTCGATTTTTGCGCCATACTCCTCTGGCAAACAATATCCGGTAGTGTCTGGAATATTGACTACTGTAGCCCCTTCTGAAATCGCTGCTTCTATGACTTGAGCCAAAAATTCATTCTCCGTTCTACCCGCATCTTCCGCGTAAAACTCCACATCATCCACGAAATTCTTCGCCCACTTGACGGCTTGCTTACTTCTAGCAATAATGTCTTCTCTAGTCGTTTTGATCTTTGTGAACACGTGCTGATTGGAGGTACCTATTCCGGTGTGAATTCTTGGTCGCTTGGCATGTTTCAATGCTTCAGCTGCACATTCTATATCTTTCTGAACCGCTCTAGTAAGACCACAAACAGTTGTATCTTTTACTAATTTTGAAATCTCGGAAACAGATTCGAAATCACCGGGGCTAGATATTGGGAATCCAGCTTCTATGATGTCTACTCCCAAATGTTCTAATTGCTCGGCAATCAATAGTTTGCC
Organism: Reichenbachiella sp.; assembly: GCF_965233835.1. GTDB lineage: Bacteria > Bacteroidota > Bacteroidia > Cytophagales > Cyclobacteriaceae > Reichenbachiella. Next base: position 1,638,546 of record NZ_OZ247585.1, on the reverse strand, counting down.
TTTGGTATCTAGTCTGCAACCCGGCACTTGTTCCCCATCACGTAGTGTTGTATCGAAAATGTGTATGCGATTGTCCATAGTTATTGTTTAATTAAGAATACAAAACTACTTAGCGACAATTCGCTAAAAAATGCCTAATATTTTTTTAATTACGATTTCTAAAATGGTTAATTTTGCCCATATATCAATTTTAAATTGAAATAATACAACTTTAATTACAATGTCTAAAGAGAGATCTGATGCTTTATTCCATTTAATCAAGTCACTCAAAAAGAGTGAAAAGCGCTATTTCAAGCTCTCAATGGCCAATGGAGAAGAAAAAAAATTCTCAAGACTATTCAATATCATAGACAGTCAAAAAGCGTTTGATGACGAAGAGATTGTAAAAAAGGACACAAGCATCAAACGATCGCAGCTTTCTAACATGAAAGCGCACCTATACACAAAAATCCTGAATGCCCTAAGAGACTACAACGCCAATACCCTGCCTAATATCAAGATTCGAGACATGATCGATCATGCTGAGATCTTGTTTAATAAGGGACTGTACAAACAATGCGCGGAGGTCATTAAAAAGGTGAAGAAAATTGCCATCAAAGGCGGCAACCTCGAAATGCAACTAGAGATTTTGAAGTGGGAAAAGCAAGTTTTATTTCATACTTCAGGAAAAGAAAATGTAGCTCGAACCAATGAAATTATTGTAGACGTACAACGCGTAAACAATCGTATCAATAACATCAACTCATTTTCCAATCTACAAGTAAAACTTCAATCTCTTTATCAAAAAATTGGATTCATTAGAAGCGAAACAGACTACAACAAAATTCAAAATGTATTCGCAGCCACCTTGCCAGTCTTTGTTGAAGAGGAGCTTTCTAATAGTGAAAAAATCAGTCTATATAACCTATACATTGGCTATTACTTTTTTTTACAAGATTTTGAAAAAGGGTTTCAATATGCCAACAAGCTGGTAGACTTATTTCATAACAATAAAGCATTGATCAACTCCATGCTTGAATCCTATATCAATAGCTTAAACAACCTACTGATTGCTCAAAACAAGCTTCTTAAATATCGAGAATTCCACGCCACTACACGAGAGCTTCGTGCGCTCAACAACCTTCCTCCCGCTCAGCTGAATGAAAACATTCGGATGAAGCTATTGAAATACACCTTCGTTCATGAGTTCAACAGGTTGTTTTTGATGGGTGACTTTGAACGCGGGGTGAAATTGATGGAACGAATCAAGCCGGGCATGGAGCAGTTCATGAATCAAATGGACATGCACTCTAAGGTGATTTTATTTTACAAAACCGCCTGTTTGTATTTTGGGAATGACAATTATCAAACAGCTATTTATTGGTTGAATCAAATCATTAATTCCAAGGAAGTGGACCTCAGAGAAGATATTCATGGCTTTGCCAGGATTCTGAATCTGATCGCTCACTATGAGTTGGGTAATATGGAGCTGATTGAGTATTACGTGCGTTCGACCTATAGATTCCTTCTAAAAAAAGAAGATCTCCATTTGTATCAGAAGTACATTCTCAACTTTCTAGTTAGACTAAAGACGAATATCACTAAAGAGGAATTGGTCAAACGATTCAGAACGCTACGCGAAAACCTGATTCCACTCACCAAAGATCCATACGAGCGACGAGCCTTTATCTACTTTGACATTATCTCCTGGCTGGAATCCAAAATTGAGAGGCGTCCTGTGCAAAGCATTATTAAAGATAAGGCATTGCTGAGGTTGAGTGAGATCTGATATTTCTCATTGGGCTAATGAATTATAACCAACCTCCGTACATGGTTTTCAATTTTCAACAAGTAGTACCCATCAGGAAATGAGTCCAATTCAATAATCTGTTGAGGTCGCACAATGCGCTCTTTGGATAGCAAATTACCAGATAGTGTATATATCTCGAGATTAGCGCCAACTTTACCTTTTAAGTGCAGTTCGCTTCCTGCCGGATTTGGATATATCTCCATAGTTTGCTCAATTAATTCAGGGACTTCAAGAATTGCAGCCGTCAGTTGGACATTTTCTTCCACATCTTGATTGACTACCGCTACTTCTCCATTGAATGGATCGAATCCATCTGCAGTCACTTGAAAACCTATGGCTTCAGATGGGAGTACCCCTTCAATTACGGCTAACCCCTCTGCATTCGTGGTTGCCTCTCCTAGGACGGTCAAAACAACCACTCCTCCTTCAATCGGTATCTGTCCATCTGTAACAACAAATGAGATACTATATACTGACAGCACCAAACTGGCTTCTACATTCAAATTTGCATCAGAGATTGAAATTGTTCCTTGCTCTGTATCATACGTATCGGCCTCTATGGTGTAAGTCAAATCCTCCTCAGGTACTACATCACTAATAACAGTTTTTCCATCCGCTCCCGTAACATGATCAGAATAACCCGCCAAGCTTACAACTGCTCCATCAATTGCGGTATCACCATTTGTAACTTCAAACGTGACATCATAGGTGATCAAATCCAATTGAACCTGTTCATTTACATCACTATCCGAAACTGAAAAACTTCCAGTTTTATTTTCATAGCCATCAGCGATAATAGTGTATTCTAAATCTTCTTCAGGATCAACCGTAGGGAAAAATGCTACACCATTGTCATCGGTGCTTATTTCACCATAGCCCGTTAGAGTGACCTCAGCACCAGACACAGCATCCTCTTTATCCTGAATTGTAAAAGTTACAGAATATGCTGTTTGAGTAAGAACAACATCAATCTGACGCTGCGAAGTGTTTTGATCTGAAATAAAAGTCTTGATTTCCGATGTGTGGTTAAGTTTTGTTACTTCGTAATCGAAAGAACCACCTGCCGGTGTATTTTCAAAAGTGGCTATTCCATCTGCGTTTGTCTGAATCGATTCATATCCTTCAAACACAACTTGAACACCTTCTATTGGCTCATCCATTTGGTTTACGACTACAAATTTAATATCCGGATTCCAGGTTCGATCTATTCGATACTTTTGAGTTGTAGAAGCCTCCCCATCATGAGGAGATCCAGAATTGCTTCCTTCGTACCAATAATTGAAAGTATAATCTGGAGTTGAAGGTTTGGGCAAGGTATAACTCGTCATCGTTACACTATGCAAGGCCAAACTTTCAATAAAAGTCAAACTAGTACACTGACTCAAATCTACCTCGGTCATTTTATGATTATAGAATGCCTGACTAGCCATACTATTTAGGCTTTGACATTCCGACAGATCTAATTCGATCAATGGATTATTAACAAAAGAGTTAATGCCCACATATTTCATAGAAGAAGGCAATTTTATCGACACAAGGTTTCTATTACCAACTACTCCAAAATTATTGAGATTAGAATATGTACCAGGGCCCTGGTTATAAATGTATTCAACCGGCTGTCCATCAAGTACAGGTGGGATGATAATGTGCGTATATCTTCTATCGAATGAAGCGCCACGAATCCAGTTGTTTTCCATAACCACATCCTCATCTGTAAGGGTGTATGGAATCACAGCGCTATACATGATTGTCAAATCCGAGACTGGCTGTGTATGATCCACTATGTTTCCAGACTCATCAACCCAATTTTCAAACTGGGCGTCTTGAGGCGCAGGCAGGGTTACCGATGTAATATTGGTATTTCCGTTAAAAGCATATTCTCTTAGTTGCACAAATGAAGTAAACTGACTGAGATCAAAACCAGACAAAGAATTGTCAGCAAAACTATAAGCTCCTAAAATGTGTAAAGATGTACTATTGACGAAGGAGACTGTCTCAATAGCATTGCCTTGAAAGGCATAATTTCCAATCAATTGTAAATTTGGACAATTGTCTAGATCTAAGCTGCTGATACCACAATTTCTAAAAGCATGATGCTCAATTACTTCAAGAGACCCATGTGCGATGGACAAATTGGTGAAAGAATTATTACGAAATGCGGCTTCATCTATCATTTTGAGATTGGGACAGCCAGTTAGATCAATAGCACTAATACTGTTGTACGCAAAGGAGTATTCTCCAATTCTTTCTAGAGCAACATTTCCAGTAAAACTAACTGAAGTGATTTCATTGCCAATGAAAGCTCTGTCTCCTACATATTCCATAGTAGCTGGCAATTGCACACTAGTAATCCCCTTACTATCAAATACGCCTAACTGACCTGAACCTTTGTTAACAATACCTATAACCGTCTCTCCATCTAGTGTTTGGGGAATAATTATATTCTTTTCTTCAAAATTGTATGAACAGCTCGCTATTCGTCCGTAACTCATCGTTACATCATCGTCTGTAAGAATGTATTGGGCTGAAGCCTGAGTTAAAAAGAAAGATAGGATCACAAATAAGAGCATAAAAGCTCTGAAGTTAGGATTAGGTATAAACATAATATTTGCGTTGATTAGTCTTGAATTAGTTACATTAAATATTTTCAAAATACTACCCAACGGGAAAATTACCTCTCAGTTTAGGTCATTCCATACATTTTAGCTCAGTAGTAAAAATTGTCATCTGAATGACACTATCTCCAGAATAAACAACTAAAAATCCATTCAAAAACAGTCAATAAAATAACAACACAACTCTTGATGAATTACAATTGTCACATACCAAAACTCAATCCTACTTTTACATGAACGGCCAAACCTAGATTTCACATCAACGTTTGACTTGTATGCCTAAGCAAATTGACATCCGTTATCATAAAGTCTCTTTTCTTAAAAAAATCTCGATAAGCACCACTTCCTATCACGATCATAAATTTCCAAAGCATTTCCATGATCATTATACCATCCAATTGATTGAAGAGGGAGTAAATGAGGGCTTCACTGAATCCATTAAATATAAGATTGGTAAAGGGGGGGTATCGATCATAAACCCTGGCGAATTACATGCTGGCCATTCGATGGATAACCAACTGTTGAAATTTCATACCATCCGATTGGGCGAAGATTTCATAGGTTCCTTTTATGAACAAAATGAGATTCCTTGGGCAGGTGATATTCGTTTCGACACAGAACCAAATTACGACTGTTTTTCTACCAACAAAGTACTTTCTTTAATATCAAACTTAAAACAGAAGAGTCGATTAGAATTCGAAAGTAATCTGACTGAACTATTGATGCTTTTAATTAAAGATCATAAATACTTTAAAGTCCAACCACCCAAATCACTAAAGTTGGCTCAGGAATATTTACATGCAAACTACCGAGAAAATCTAACGCTAGCCCAAATCGCTGAAACGTGCCACCTTAGCCCCTTTCACTTTTTGCGTCAGTTCAAAAGACAGTACGGTATAACGCCCATACAGTATCTAAGGAATATCCGTATTGAAAAGGCCAAAATGATTCTTTCCAATCATTCCGTTTCTCAAACCGCTCATCAGGTTGGATTTTACGATCACAGTCATTTTCTCCGACATTTCAAAAGAATAGAAGGTATAACACCGACTAAGCAATTCAAAATTTACTAACAGCCGTTTATCAAAACAGCAATTCCGTACAAGTATTTGACTCCAATTCCTTGCTACTTGTAACCTAAAAATCAAAGGTTATGAAACGCGTAATTTATATTTTCTTAGTCTTAGTCTGGAGCCAGACTGTTTCAGCACAAACTCCCATTAACGGGGATCTCCCAAAAGACAGAGTCCTCTATTTCTGCGCTCCCTGTGGTTGTTCCGAAGATGATAAATTCTTTTCCGGCCCTGGTACTTGCAGTGCTTGTCAGATGCAATTGCAGCCTACCCTTCTGGAATTGGAAAGGGAAAATCATTCGTCACCCAGTCCAACAGTTGGTATCTTTTTGTTTAACGGTGCAGACGTGATGGACGTATCGGGCCCTCTTTCGGTTTTTGAGCATGCAGGATTCAATACCGTCACTTTTGGAAAACAAAAGGAAATGACACGGATCGGAATGAATATAGAATTGATGCCCGATTATACCATTGAATCATTGCCACATACGGATGTACTAGTTCTTCCTGGCGGTGGACTTGCCGAAAGCAACCCTGATGACCCTCAGGTGATGAATTTTTTGAATGACAGAAAATATTCGACAAAAGTCATACTCTCCGTCTGTAGTGGTGCCTTCTTTTTAGGCGAAGCAGGATTATTGGATGGCCAGCAATCTACCACCTTTGCAGGCCTCATTCCCAGACTACAATCTCAATACCCAAAGTCAGAGGTCCTCAATAACATTAAATATGCCGACAATGGTCAAATTGTAACTTCCGCCGGTCTGTCCTCGGGAATAGATGCCTCATTTCATGTAGTTTCCAAGTTCTATGGAGTTGGTCGAGCTCAAGAAATCGCTAATCATATGGAGTACCCATGGAAGCGCGAGCATGACTATGCAAGAACTCAATTGGCGATTAACTACATGAGCCAAATACAATCCCTTACGCAACTTTTTTCTGTCGATTTCTTCTATTCGCAAGGTGATCAATACGAATGGGAATGCAGATTTCAACTAACGCATCAAATACGACCGGAAAAGATCAAAAAAATAATTCAAGAGGAATTAGAAAGGTCAGGTGAGTGGAAGCCGAATAGCTCTAACAAAACATCTTTTGCGGGTATTATTCATCATCCTAGAATTGGAAAAGGTGAGGTCAGTTTCAGTATTGACCAAAAAAATAATCCCATAGCTATTATCAAAGCTAAAAGAAAGGACAAGGAATCGCTATAAGTTTATATCATGAAAAAGAAACTCTACTCATACATGGTTTCATTGGTAGTTTGTTTTTCAACAAAGGGTCTCTGCTTTTCACAAGTTGACCCTAAAACCGCTTCCTCTATTATGGTTGGGGAGGCGGTTACCATTCAATCTCAATTCACTGGACTTCCAGTGGTAGAACCACATCTATCTGCACATCCACATGACAGCTTACATCTTCTGGCTGCGGCTATGGTCATTACCGATATCCAAAGACCCTATCAAAGCGCCAGACTTTCCAGTTTTGTTTCGACAGATGGGGGCAAATCCTGGGACGAGACAGCCCATTACTATTGGGGGTATGACCCATGGACAGCCATATTATCGAATGGACAAACAGCCATGAGTTGGCTCGGCACAAAAGGAAGTTTCGAACACCAGTTTCCAATCCAATTTTTCAGTTCATTTAATGGTGGTATATCTTGGAATGTGAACGCACAAACATTTGAGTCTCCTCATGGTCATGACGGCACCAAAATCACCAGTCATAACAAAGACTTTTATTTTACAACAGTGAGATTCAAAGATGACATGAGTGCCGATGTGGTATTATATCATCGAGAATCTACAGGTTCGTTCAAGGAAGTAACCTTTGTTCCAAGTCAAGGTATACGTCTCAATTTCTGCGAGCCTGTCATTTTATCAGATGGGACTGTGCTTATTCCTTCCTCCCATTATTTGCGCAAGGCCTGGGTTCAGAAATACAATCCTCAGACAAAAAAGCTATCCGGAAAATCTCTAATTACAACAAAGCCCGGTGGAGCAAGAGGATATATGAGAATGTCCGCAGACATGAGTCCAGAATCTAAATACAAGGATCGTGTTTATTTTGTAAGAGCAGCGAATGGTGTTTGGTTGAATTATTCTTCAGACAAAGGAGATACTTGGAGTCCTGATATTAGAGTAGATCGATTTGAAAATCAGCTTCCATCAAAAGCAATGGTAGCCTCCGTCGCCATTTCGAAAAAGGGTACGGTAGGAATTTCTTGGGTAGACAGCCAAGTGGACGATAAACAAGAAAAAAAAATGTCTATTTTAGTTTCTCCAAAGACGGAGGCCGATCATTTTCTAGTCCCACAAGAGTAACTAAGATCAGCACCAACCCCGCAACCAACAAAAATGGAGACGTTGCCAACAAATTCCCCGGCGGTGGACATTATCTCAACATTGTAGCAAAAGCTAATGGAAAGTTTCAACTCATCTGGAGTGACAGCAGAAGTGGTGTGTTTGAATTGCAGACTACCGAGATTAACGTCCAATAATAATCCTTTGACATAAAAGAACCATCTCAATACTGAGATGGTTCTTTGGATCACTTAGCGCCTATGACACTGGTAATTCTACTAGTTTGCTCTGACGATCGATAGGAAAAGACTCCATTAATCGATCAACTGCCTTCTCTACTATTTCTGCCGCTTTTTTAGGGTTGTTTTTCAACTCTTTAGTTAAAGAAGCATACCATAGCAACTCATCTGTTTCACCATCGCGAAGTGCAATAACCACTTTTTCTAGTTTAGTACTATACTCTCGCGTATTACTCGTGCCGTAGCCATTTCCGTAAAATCTTCGACCTCCCATATTGTTATAGTTCGTGCTATAATTGGTCAGCGTTTCTGTACTTGATGCAATATCAATATATACGTTTGGACTTTCAGTGTCTTCAATCATTCCTCTTTCTCCCAAGGATTTCAATAACTCATTTTCAAACCTTGTGATATTTAGCTCATTAAAAAACTCCGATTGTTTAGTTAGATCAGATTCATAACGAAGCTCATAAGTCTGATACTGTGCATAGTTGATATTCGCTTTTTGATCAGTTACTACTTTCAATCCAGAACAAGCACTCATCAATACTGAAAAGACTCCTATCATTATTACTTTCGCCTTCATAACATATAGATTTTAATTGAACATTTAATCCGTACTTATTTATACCAAAACCAAGCCAACCCAAAGACTACCTACAATAAATAGGCATTTCGCCTAGAGCAAATTTTCTTTTGTCCGACAGATCTTTTTCTTCAACAAATTCAACAATCATTTTACAATATTTAGCAAATATTCTAGCGGGTTGACTTTCTTCAGGAGAGTATTCTTATTTAGTCAAATAATGCAGCTTATTGTCCTTAGAATGCGTAGTCCTATTTATTTTTACGATTATAAAATATTAACCCAGTAAGCACATGCAAGAAGTATATATAGTATCGGCGATAAGAACGCCTATCGGAAGTTTTGGCGGAAGCCTATCCGGCCTTTCAGCTACCAAACTTGGATCTATCGCCATCACTGGCGCACTAGAAAAAGCTGGCGTAAAAGCCGAATCAGTAGACGAAGTATTTATGGGTAATGTAGTGTCTGCCGGACTAGGCCAGGCACCAGCTAGACAAGCCGCCATCGGTGCCGGCATTGGCTACAATGTTCCCTGTACTACCATCAACAAAGTTTGTGCTTCAGGTATGAAATCTGTGATGCTAGGTGCTCAGAGCATCATGCTAGGGCATGCTGATGTCATCGTAGCTGGTGGAATGGAGAGCATGTCGAATGTGCCCTACTATGTACCAAAGGCAAGATACGGCCACGGATACGGCCATGGGCAATTGCTCGATGGATTGATGCACGACGGCCTTTGGGAGCCTTATCATCAATTTCCAATGGGTAGCTGCGCCGACAACACTGCCAAAGAAATGAACATCTCACGCGAGGCCCAAGACGAATTTGCCATCAATTCTTACAAAAAAATTGCTGACTCTGTAGCGAATGGTTTATTCAAAAATGAGATCGTGCCAGTAGAGATTCCTCAAAGAAAAGGGGATCCAATTGTAATGTCTGAAGACGAAGAATATAAGAATGTAAAATTCGAAAAAATTCCTTCACTTCGCCCAGTATTCAACAAAGATGGATCAGTAACAGCAGCCAATGCTTCGACCATCAATGATGGAGCCTCAGCCCTGATCTTAGTGAGCAAAGCCAAAATGGAAGAATTAGGTTTGACTCCAGTGGCTAAAATCAGAGGATTTGCAGATGCCGCTCAAGAGCCATTATGGTTTACGACTGCCCCTGCTTTGGCTATTCCGAAAGCGATCAAGAATGCAGGGATTGAAAAATCTGACGTTGACTTTTACGAAATCAATGAGGCATTCTCTGCAGTAGCTTTGGCTAATATCAAGGAGTTGGATTTGAATCCAGAGAGCGTGAATGCCTTTGGAGGTTCAGTAGCCTTAGGTCACCCACTTGGATGCTCTGGAGCACGAATCATCACGACACTAAACTCAGTGCTGCATGAAAAAGGCGCTAACATCGGTGTGGCGGGTATTTGCAACGGTGGCGGAGGTGCTTCTGCTATCGTGATAGAAAAAGCATAATAAAATACCGAATTAGACGTAAGAGACTTTAGATTTGGGGAAACTCAGGTCTGAAGTCTTTTTTATTTAGTGCCGTTGAGCTTTTATTAATCAGCTTGAAAAGTTAATGAAGTACGTAATCAGTTTTTTATTCTTATGCTTGTCAGCCCAAAATTCCTGGGGACAGGAAAAAATAAAAACCTATTATGATGATGAAAAATACTCTTTGATGGAAGAGTATTATGTAGTCGAAAAGGATACGATGGTTTTAGAGGGACCGTATAAAAAATACAGCCCATCTGGTCAAGTCATCGTCACTGGCGAGTATATAGATGGAAAGCGCGAAGGAGAGTTTTTGAATCTATATGAAAATGGCATCACTCAGCGAAAGACAACCTATGCAAGTGGCTTGAGGCAAGGAACGACCTCCGTTTTTGACCAAAAAGGCAACCTTATTCAACAAGTTCAATTCAGAAATGACTCGCTGATTGGCGAGTTAGTCACCTATTTCCCGAATGGGAAAACAAAAAACACGACCACATTTAAAAACGGCAAGCCTGATGGACTGGTGAAAGAATATTACCCTACAGGTATATTAAAAGAAGAAGTCAACTATAAAAACGGTAAGCAACATGGACTCAATACCACCTACTACGAGTCCGGCTCACCTAAATCAAAAATCAATTACACCTATGGAGTGATAGACGGTATCATGATCAGTTACTACCCGAATGGGCAAATGGATACCAAAGCCACACAGTCCAATCATTCCCTACACGGGGATTACATCAAATACTATAGTAATGGTCAAGTTAAGCTTCATGGACAATACGAAGATGGCATGCGCAACGGCGAATTTAAGTCCTACTATGAAGACGGAAGTTTGGAGAAGAAACTCAATATAGTAGACGATAAGATGACTGGAGCCAATTTCACTTACTTCCCTGATGGGCAATTAAAAATCAAAGCCAACTACTCCAATGATGAGAAAAATTGGACCACAGAAGAATACAATCAGTCAGGTAAATTGATAGCCACACGACAGTACAAAGACGAATTCAAATCAGGTACCTGGAAATATTTCAACTCTAAAGGGGATTTAGTTATCAAAGAAAACTATACGCTCGGTAAGCTAGAAGGTAAACGCACCGAGTTTGATGACAAAGGAAACACCACCAAAGTAGAACCCTATGAAAAGGGCAAAAAGCATGGGGAGGCTACCATTTACTTCAGCAATGGAAAGAAGTCCGAAGTGATGAACTACAAGTTCAACAGACTTGATGGTGACTACATCAAATACTACAAATCCCAAGACCTTGAAATCACCGGTCGATATACCCGCAATGAAAAAAATGGCGAGTGGATCTACTATGACAAAAAGGGCGAGGTTCTGAAAAAGGAGACTTATAAGTTTGGGCGGTTGTTGAAGTAATTGACAATAACTATTCTAAAGTTCAAAATTCCTTAGTTTGACAATAAGATTTCTCACTCCGTTCGGAATGACATTTACGTTTTTATGTACTTTTGCCGCATGACAAAAGGGCTAAAATCTACCAATTATCAATTCGAAGGGCAGACCAAAAAATACACTGGCAAAGTGCGTGATGTGTATGAGTTTGAAAATCAACTCATCATGGTGGCTTCCGACAGAATTTCGGCATTCGATGTAGTGCTTCCAGAGCCTATTCCTTATAAAGGACAGGTATTGAATCAAATCGCTGCTCGATTTTTAGAGGCTACTTCCGATATCGTGCCCAACTGGGTAGATACCGTACCAGACCCTAATGTAACGGTGGGCAAAAGATGTGAGCCTTTTCAGGTGGAAATGGTTATTCGAGGCTATTTGGCAGGACACGCAGCGAGAGAATATAAGGCGGGCAAAAGACAACTTTGTGGCGTAGCTCTACCGGAAGGTCTGAAGGAAAACGATAAACTTCCTGAGCCGATCATAACGCCTACAACCAAGGCCCATGAAGGCCACGACGAAGATATTTCAAGAGAAGAAATTTTGGCTAAGGGAATAGTAGATGAAAGTCTATATGTGCAACTGGAAGACTACACCAGAAAGCTATTTCAAAGAGGTACAGAGATGGCAGCCGAAAGAGGTTTGATTTTGGTAGACACCAAATATGAATTTGGTATGTACGATGGTAAAATCATTTTGATCGATGAAATCCACACCCCAGATTCGTCTCGCTACTTTTACCAAGACACCTATCAGGAATTACAAGATAAAAATGAACCACAAAGACAACTTTCGAAGGAGTTTGTTCGTCAGTGGTTAATCTCCGAAGGTTTTCAGGGCAAAGAGGGACAAAGCGTTCCGGACATGTCAGAAGAAAAAATCAAATCGATTTCTGAGCGCTATATTGAGCTTTTTGAAAAGATTACAGGAGACTCATTCGACCGCGTACCAACAGAAGATATCGAAGCACGTATTCAGTCGAACATCGAAAAATCGATTAAATTACAATAAGAGATTAAATCAAAGACTATGAAGTTTACACTAGACAGACAAGAAAAATACAATACACTTAAAGTAGATGAGGAAAAATTGGACTCGACCATTTCTCCAGACCTCAAATCAGAATTTTTGACCATTCAGGGCCAGGGGATCAAAAACATCATAGTAGACCTGTCTGATGTAAAATACATCGACTCCTCAGGACTGAGTGCCATTTTGGTGGGCAATAGAGTATTCACTGAAGCGGAAGGTTCCTTCATCTTGTCAGGCGTATCTGACCATGCGATGAAATTGATTAAAATCTCTCAGCTGGATGGCGTATTGAACATACTACCTACTGTAGAAGAAGCTGTAGACGCTATCTTCATGAACGAGCTCGAGCAAGGCTTTCAAGGCGAGGAAGACTAAGTCTTCCTCATTATTTGCTCAATCAACTAAACCAACGCTTATTGTCATTTACCTTACAAATACTCGGCTCCAATGCCGCCATTGCGGCGCATCATAGACATCAGACCTCACAGGTACTTACTATGATGCAGGTGCCCTTCCTGATCGACTGCGGAGAAGGCACCCAAGCCAGGCTCAAGAAGTTTAAAATCAAATCACAGCGTATTGATCATATCTTCATCAGCCACTTGCATGGAGATCATTTCTATGGCCTAATGGGATTGATTTCATCCTTACATCTGTATGGAAGGAAAAAGGAGCTAAATATCTACGGCCCTCCCGGGCTCAAAGAAATCATAGCCATCCAACTCAAATACTCTCAGTCTTCGTTGAATTATAAGATCAATTTGACAGAGTGGACGCCGGGTGAAAGTGAGCTGTTGTTTGAAAATGTAAACCTGACTGTACACTCTTTTCCATTGGATCACCGCATCGACTGCTCAGGTTTTCTCTTTCGAGAAAAATCGAAGAAGCGAAGGATCAAAAAGGGCCTGCTGGAAAAGGATATCTCACCGCTAAAAATCATCGCGCTCAAAGATGGCAAGGACGTACTAGACGATGAGGGTAACATACTGCTAGCCAATAACAAATACACCTTGCCGCCGGCTCGATCTTGCTCCTATGCCTTCTGCTCTGACACCAAATACACAGAAAGTATCTTGCCTTTTATCAAAGAGGTAGATTTGCTCTACCATGAGGCTACCTTTATGGAAGACATGAAAGAACGTGCAGAGGCCACCCACCATACCACTACCAAACAAGCAGGCGAAATCGCAAAAAAAGCCAATGTAGGAAAACTTCTCATCGGCCACTTTTCTACCCGCTACAAGGAGCTCGAGCCCATGCTTGAAGAAACCCAAAGTGTTTTCGAAAATGCTGAGCTGGCGATTGAGGGAGAAAGTTTTAGGGTGGAATGATTACATAAATTTGAAATCTGCTCGCTACACCTGGTCATTGCGAGGAGAGCGCTTCACCGTCAGGGGAAGTTATCGACGCGGCAATCTCCTTCGGACTAGTTCGGTTCTATTTGCATGCAGGCCAACAAAAGATTAAGATTACCACGTTGTGCATTTGATTATCCTCAAATCGCGCGCCTCGCAATGACGGAATAAATATTAAAAGTCTTTGGCGTCGACATTCATTTACTTATTTTGGATAATCCAAAAATTTCCGTCAATGAAACGAGTTTTTAGAATCATTGGAATCTATTTAATCGGCGTAATGTGTTTAGTCATATATTTTGTAATGAGGCATTCTTCTTCATTTAATGACTTCCTACAACAGGCAAAAAGGAGTAGAATAGATTGGAGTTTTGGTGTTTATGCAATGACTGGACTTATTGAACTTACTCTTTTAGTAATCGGAATTTCAGTTTTGGTAATAACTTCAATTTTATTAATTAAATCTAAGTATCAATCTCTCAACATCAAATGATCGCCCCCACCTCTGACTTCCAAAACAAAAAAACAAACCTATTCCTCGTGCTGGCAGGCATATTCATCACTAGTGCGCTACTGGCTGAACTGGTGGGTGTGAAGATATTTTCCGCTGAGAAAGCGATAGGTGTCAATCCAGCTCAGATCAAGCTGTTTGGTGATTTCGTACTAGACTTCAATCTAACTGCAGGAGTCATTTTATGGCCGGTGGTATTCCTCACTACAGATATTATCAATGAATACTTCGGTAAAGCTGGGGTTAAGAAAATCAGCTTTCTTACGGCAGGCCTGATCTCTTTTGCTTTTTTAATCATCTATATCATCACCATATTGCCACCGGCTGATTTCTGGTTGGCTGTGAATGGTACAGACCCTGATGGCAATGCCTTTGACATCGACTATGCTTTCAAAGCGATTTTTCGTCAAGGATTGGGTATTATAGTTGGATCTTTGATTGCCTTTTTGATTGGCCAATTACTGGACGTATATGTCTTTCAAAAATTAAGACGACTCACCGGTACAAAAATGATTTGGTTGCGAGCCACCGGTTCTACGCTTATTTCTCAGCTGATCGACAGTTTTGTGGTTCTCTTTATCGCCTTTTATCTACTGGCTCCGGAAAACACACAATGGCCTTTTGCTCAAGTGATGGCGGTCGGTACGATCAATTATATTTATAAATTTAGTGTGGCCATTTTACTGACGCCGCTGATATACTTGGGACATCATTTGATCGACAGGTATCTGGGAAAAGAAAATGCTGAACGCTTGACTGACGAAGCCGCAGCATCCAGCAAATCCATAATATAGAATGCAAAAATTCTTCCTTAGGTGGTTGAATGTGGGTTAATAAACGAACCTTATTGCATTAATAAATAGAAGTTCATGACATTTTGTGTGAATGTCAATTCATTTCGATCAACTGGCAAAAATCACAGATTAATTGAATTTTAGATCACCGTAATCCCAACTTAATGTCTGATTAAAGACAATTTCCTGACCTTGAATAGCTAGTGGTGAATGAATGTTGTTTTCGAATAATTGCCCCGTACCAAGTCCCTGGTGCCCCTCATATTCATATTGAGCAGTAAACTGACAAATAGCATTTAAACCAATATTAGACTCTAGCGCCGAGGTAATCCACCATCCGATGCCCTGGGCTTCGGCAATTTCGATCCACTCTGTAGTAGCGACAAACCCTCCAACCAGCGAGGGTTTAAGAATAATATAGTGTGGCTTGATGTCCTTAAGCAGTTCTGTTTTTTCACGTTTCCCAAATACACCAATCAACTCTTCATCCAACGCAATGGGGACTTTTGATTTTTCACAAACTAGCGCCATGGCCTCCGGCTGCTTAGGCATGATCGGCTGCTCGATGGAGTGCAAATCAAACTCTACCAATCGATCCAATTTTTTCAGTACGTCTTGGGTAACAAAAGCACCATTTGCATCTACCCTGAGCGTCAGCTGATCTGCTGAGTATTGAGATCGGATATATTTGAGCAAATCACATTCAGTATCAAAATCAATCGCGCCTATTTTTAGTTTGATGCACTTGAACCCTTCTTTAAGTTTCTCATCAATCTGTTGTTTCATAAACTCCTTCTCTCCCATCCAGATCAATCCATTAATTGGAATTCCTTTTTCGGCTTGGTAAAAATCATTGTCGAAGATTTTGAACTTTCCACCATGGAACAAATCCAATAAAGCCGTTTCTAAACCAAAACGAATGGCTGGTCGATATACTGAAACTACATTCCTTACTAATTCAAAAACGTCCTCTAAAGTTTGAGGTAAAGTCTCTTGCCTGAGTGCATCACTAAGCTCTTGTAGTTCTGTTTCGAAATCCACGCTATAGTCAAAACTAAGTCTCTCGATGGTGCTTACCTCTCCCAATCCATAAACCTTAGGTAGGTTGGAATCATAAACCTTTATAATCCAAGCATCCTTAGTTTTTAGTACGCCTCGAGATGTACCAGCATCAAACTTAAATTTCAATATGTGTTTGGTGAATTTCAGAGTTAATGACATATCAACAGTTTAATGAATAAAATTAGCCATTCGTTCCGCATTATGACTAGAATATGAGAATTTTGAATCTTAAAATTTTATCAGATGGCTTCAGATTCTGCTTCGCTAGAAAAATACCTGTACGAACTTCCCGAACACCGAATTGCCAAGCACCCTTTGGCGAATAGAGATGACTCCAAGCTATTACTTTATCAATCGGGAAACATATCTCATCAGACGTTCAAAGAAGTGGTTGATCTGGTACCAGAGAATGCCTTACTATTCCTTAACAACACTAAAGTAATAGCAGCACGCCTCTTTTTCCACAAATCTACTGGCGCCCAAATCGAAGTGTTTCTAACAGAGCCCATCTTACCGCATACGGAATTTCAAAAAGCTTTGAAAGCCAAAAACAAATGCACATGGAAATGTATGGTTGGCAATCTAAAAAAGTGGAAGGACGAAAATGTACTTTCTTTAAGGTTAAATGATCAACTAGATATTGAAGCCAGATTAGTGGATCGTGAACAAAACCTGGTGGAGTTTTCGTGGAATGGAGAGCAGGAGTTTCTCTCCATTGTGGAAGCTGCGGGTCATGTGCCGCTCCCTCCCTATCTCAACCGTGAAGAAGAAAAAGAAGATAAAGACCGCTATCAAACAGTATTTTCAGAACTCGAAGGTGCCGTAGCTGCCCCAACTGCTGGTTTACATTTTACGGATGAAATATTGAGCCAACTTCGAAAGAAAGGTGTAAAACAAGATCGCGTCACACTCCATGTCAGTGCAGGAACTTTTCGCCCTATCAAAGAGAGTGATTTCAAAAATCATGACATGCACAATGAACGAATCATTGTGAACAAAGCTAATATTGAAAACCTCTTGACCGCCAATGGCCCTATCATTCCAGTTGGTACGACAGCCTTGCGAACTTTAGAAAGTTTGTACTGGTACGGTGTAAAACTCTCTCAAGATAGTGCTAGCAAGTTTTTTGTAGAAAAAAACGATCCTTACGAAGACCATTATCAAGGCGTCTCATTAGAGGAATCTATGAAAGCCATTTTGAAAAAAATGGATGAATTGGATGTAAATGAATTGAAGGGAGAAACAGAGATATTCATCTACCCAGGCTATGCCTTTAAAGTAGCTCATGGACTATTTACAAACTTTCATATGCCTGCCTCTACTTTGGTTTTATTAGTTGCCGCATTTGTTGGAGAGGATTGGCAAAAAATCTATGAGGAAGCCTTGACTAACGACTACAGGTTTCTTAGCTATGGTGATACGTCATTGCTCCTGCCGTAAGCAAAACTTTCAGGCCGTTAAAATCGTATAAAGAAGTAATTTTCCTAGTTTGATTTTAAAATCCCGTTACAGTTCATGTGGTGGGATTTTTATTTATCGAGCTTTTTGATCAGCTTATCTATTTTCCTGTTCAGCATTTCAATCTGATGCTGAGACTTGCGGTGCTCGGCCAGTGTGATTTCAGACTTCAGGTCCTCTTCTTCTTTCACATCCTGCATGTGCATTTCGTTCATCGTGTTCACCACTATGGCAATGAAGATATTGAGTGTGGTATAAGTCGCAATGAGAATAAAAGGAACAAAAAACAAGTAAGCATAAGGTGTCTGATCCATCATAGGTCGAGCAATTCCCGAAGACCAACTTTCCAATGTCATGATTTGAAACAAAGTGAACATGGACTCACCAATATCTCCAAACCATTGAGGAAAATCCTGGCTATACAAGTTAGTTGCCAACACTGCGAAGATGTAAAACACCATAACCAGCAAAACCATAATCCAACCGATACTCGGAATCGATTTGATCAGCGCTTCAATAATTACACGAAGTTTGGGCACATTCTTGATCAGTCGAAGAGTCCTTAGTATTCGAACCGTACGAAACACCGAAAATGAGCCTGCTGCCGGCACAGCCGCAATCGCAACGATCAAAAAGTCAAAAATATTCCAGGCGCTTTTGAAAAATCGATAACTAAAAGCATAAAGCTTCAATACGATCTCTATGACAAACACAGCTAAGATGGCATCGTCAATCCATTGA
Source organism: Reichenbachiella sp. (assembly GCF_965233835.1). Taxonomy (GTDB): domain Bacteria; phylum Bacteroidota; class Bacteroidia; order Cytophagales; family Cyclobacteriaceae; genus Reichenbachiella. Next base: position 1,620,069 of record NZ_OZ247585.1, on the reverse strand, counting down.
AAAAATGCACCAAAACTTCTCATCAACGGTTTTGAAGTTTCCATCCCAATAGTTATGCTATTCAAGATTATCAATCCAACGATGAAGTTTTGGAATTTTGGGCTCTCAAGAAATTTTCCGAGTTTTTCTCTGTGATTGGCCATTTTCAAGTATTAAAGACTGTTTTTCAAAAGTTAGGCAAATATATAAGACTCCACCAAGAGCATGAGTTTTAAATCAAATATTTAGGAATGCTCATACAAGTGGGGGAATAAAACAGCTGATATTAGCATTCATTTTTTAATAAAAAATACGAGAAGGTTAATACTCTTAACCTTATTATATTTGACTATAAAGTATTTCCATACTAAATCAGATCCCGATGTCTATTTCTACTTTGAAAAGTTACTTTCTCATTCTCTTCTTGTTAGTGCTAGGTTATGCCCAGGCACAGAAAGGTGATTTTCTACTTTCTCATTATTCATTAGATGTCGATGGATTAGACAATCTCAACTTTGAGTTGAAAGTAAATGACGACGGTCAATTGTGCATTGCAAACCGATCGGGGGTTTTGCTTTATGAAGGCAACAACTGGGAGTTTAAAGCAACGCCAAGTGCGGCACTTTCAATAGACTTCGACTCTCTAGGTCATATTTTTGTTGGCTGCGCAGGAGATTTTGGAAAATTCGGGTTTCAAAATGGCAAATATCAATTCATCTCGCTGAACCCAAACAAAACAGATGAAAGTCTATATTTCAAAACGATCGTTAAAGATTCTCTGGCCTTTTTTATCAGTGAAACCAACGTCATCCGATATCATCTAGGGCAGCACAAATCCTTCATAAACTACTTGGAAGATCCGGATGAACATTTTACCTATCTATTCGAAGCAGATGGCGATATCATGGTTCAGACCAACAAAAAGATTTACCGCTATCATGAAGACCAGTTGGTAGACGATTTAGACTGGAAGCTTCCTGAAAACGCTCAGTTCCTATTTTTTGACAAGCACCCCACCAGAGATCAATATGTAGCAGGGACAATGGACAACAAGGTCTACATCTACAGAAAAAAGAATTTTTACGAATGTAAAATGTCCAAGTTCCTTACCGAGCATGAGTCGTTTGTGAACAATGGCGTTTGGGTAGATGACAATCACTTTGCACTTAGCACACTAGAGGATGGTATTATACTTTACAGTAATCGCCATTCCAAAATTGTAGATGTCATCAATCATGACAAAGGACTTCCAGACAATGAAATCTATACCATTGGCCGAGATCATGAAGGTGGTCTTTGGATATCCCATGAATTCGGTTTGTCAAGACTGGAAATCGGCGTTCCGTTCAGGAGTTTTACCAACTACCACGGGCTAGAAGGAAACCTTAAAGACATCTACTGGTTTAAGGGACATCTGTATGTATCTACCAGCAAAGGAGTATTCTACCTAGAGAAAAGCCTCAACTACAAAAACACGGTGTACTATGTGCCTGTAAAAGGCGGTAGAGCCACGGCCACCACTGCTTCAGTTTCAAAAAAACAGAAAAAAGCCCAACGATCAAGGGGAAAGAAAAAAGGACCTACCTCTGGCGGGACCAAAGGATCTACGACCAAATACGAACGGCGTGTGAAAAAGCATCTGGTGAGTTCTGGATACGAATTCATCAAAGTGGATGGCATAGAAGCCAAGTGTGAGAAATTCATTCGCTACAAGAAAAAACTACTTGTAGCTTCATCGAACGGACTATATGAAATTAAAAAAGAATACGATAGGAAGGAGAAAGAATACGAGCACACCGCAGAACTGGTAGTTCATGAGCCTATTAGGTTTACCTTTATCGACAATCATGAGGGTCGTCTCGTCATTGCTAATCACTACAATGAGATCAAACTGTATAACCACGAAGACGAAATTTGGGTACAAGAGGATCAAATAGATTTTCATGGCGAGATGGTGTTGAGTGCGCTTCATCAACACAATGGCATTACCTGGTTCGCGACCCCAAGTCACCTATACAGATATGATTCATTATCCTCTACCTACCATGATTTTCGCGAGTACAAATATCACAACCAGTTCATTGATGAAGTAAGAATTGCCGCCATTGACAACCAACTTTATTTGATCAACTCTATTGGGTACTTCTACCTCGATGGTGCAAAAGACACCATTCTAGAGGATACCACGCTGATGCAAAAAATAGGCCGCCCTATCAAACACTTGCAAGAACATGGAGGCAAAGTTTGGGTAAACAATGGCGAAGCCTGGTATCAAATCAACAGAAACAAGTCTCTTGTAAAACGTGAGATATTCGGTCTGTTTCCCAACATGTCATTCATCACTAACTATAGAGACAATATTTGGTTGATCGATGACTCACATGAATTGCTCAAGTATTATCCAAGCCAAGATGATTCGTTGGTTTGGAGAAACCATATGTATTTACGCGAAGCGAAGAGCAACAAGGGTGATGTAAATATCAATGTAAAAGGCCCTATAGCCTTCGAACATGATGAAAATTCATTCTATTTTGAAATGGCACGACCCGACTATCGAGGGCTTTTACAAATTGAATATCAATATATGCTCAGCGGCCTAAATGACAATTGGTCTGAATGGTCTACGAATAATCAAATTAGTTTCAATTATCTACCGCCAGGAAATTACAAACTAGACATCCGATCGCGCGACCATTTTGGTCAAATACAGCAATTGGATACGGTGAAATTCACGATCAAACCACCTTATTGGCAAACGCTTTGGTTCTATGGTTTGCAGATTATTTTCATGACGGGATTGGTCTTTGGCTCGGTGATTATGAATAGACAAGCTCAGCAAAAATACGTATTGGTGACTGAGGGACTCACTATTCTGACCATAGTCATGGTTATCGAATTTTTGCAAACAGTAGCTGGAGGTACCTTGGGTATAGAGAGTACCCCTGTAATAGACTTTGCTATAGATGTGATGATTGCACTCTGCGTATTCCCACTCGAGCAGTTCTTGAAAAAACTGATGAAAGTAAGTAGACAAGGACCCGGCTTGAATGGCAAAGCTTTTTTGGACTTGTTTAAGTTTTCTAAGCCCGAGCCTAAGAAAGCAAAGGCATAAAAAAGAAATTCAACGGCAAAAACAAAGGCTATGGGTTCCCCATAGCCTTTGTTTTTGAATTAGTATTGAACTACCTATAAAAGTTCATTCGCCAGATTAGCCAACTCCGAACGTTCCCCCTTCTCTAGATTGATATTCGCAAAAAGCTCTTGGCCTTGAAGGCGATCAACTAAGTAAGACAGTCCGTTACTTTGAGAATCCAAGTATGGAGTGTCGATCTGATGGATATCCCCTGTAAATACAATCTTGGTATTCTCTCCAGCACGGGTGATAATTGTTTTTACTTCATGTGGCGTCAGGTTTTGCGCCTCGTCCACGATGAAGTAAATGTTGGATAAACTCCGGCCTCTAATATAGGCCAGAGGCGTGATGAGAAGTTTCTCTTGATTCACCATGTCAGTCAATCGCTTATACTCCTTGTCTGTCTCCTTGTAGTGATTTTGTATAAACTTCAAATTGTCCCAAAGCGGCTCCATGTATGGATTGAGCTTAGACTTGATATCCCCAGGCAAGTAGCCAATGTCTTTGTTGCTCAGCGGAACGATGGGTCGAGCTAAATAAATCTGTTTGAACTCTCGCTTCTGCTCCAGTGCGCAAGCCAATGCCAACAATGTTTTACCGGTACCAGCCATTCCTGTGATTGCCGCCAGCCTCACATCAGGATTCATCATACAATGAATAGCAAAAGCCTGTTCTGCATTCCTGGGTTTGATATTGTAGACCGTTTTCTTTTCTACATGCCCCAGTTTTTCGGTCAATGGATTGTAAAAACTTAAGGCCGAATTTTTTGGGCTCTTGAGTATGTAATATCCGTTATTATGAAACTCATAGTCTTTGGATACTTTCTTAGGGTCTACTTCACCCTTCTTGTACAATGTATCGATGGTGGTGGCCGGCACTTTATTGATTTCGTACTTGCCAGTAACCAGCTCTGAGGCATCTTTGATCTTACCTGTTTCGTAATCCTCAGCACTAAGATCTAAAGACTTGGCTTTTAAGCGTAAATTGATGTCTTTCGAAACCAGAATAACTTTACGACCCTTCTCCTCTTTTTTCAGCCGCAGTGCGGCATTCAAGATCTTGTGGTCATTTTTTCTATCTCCAAATACTTTTACCGCATCAAAGTCAGGGTCAGCTTCCGAATGCATCAAGACCTTGAACTTTCCTTTGGTTTTTCCATTAAGTGGGATCCAATCCTGAAGCATGTGATCCTTGGCTAATCCGTCTAGGAGTCTTGCAAATTCTCGCGCCTCAAAGTTTAATGTATCGTTGCCCTTTTTGAAATTATCTAACTCCTCCAGCACCGTAATTGGTATCCCGATATCATGCTCCGCAAAGTTCATGATGGAGTCATGTGAAAAGAGAATTACTGATGTATCAAGGACAAATATTTTTTTCTCACTACCTTTCTTCGCCATATCAATGTAGGAATTAGTTCTATAGTAAAATGGAAAATTTTACACTAATCTACAAGCGAAGCCAATGATTATAGAAGAATTAATTTGAAGAAATTTTCATCCTTTCTCCATAACCAACCCCTGAAGAGTTCTTAGCTGAAAATTCAAAAATTTATCTATTGACCCAGGACTTTCTCAATTTCAATTGAGTTTCGGAAGGGGTATCAGAAAGCATCATAGAAGCCTCAATTTTTCGGTCAATTTCAATGGCCTCTGCTTTCAGTTTTACTTTTTTGAGTTTGCCTTTTTCATCAGTTCGCAAAACTACAGCCTGAATTTTATCTCCTACCTGATGGCGATCGGTGAACGCCAAAAATTCTTCTTCGTAGTTTTCAATATCAATTTCAATCCCATCGAATTTATAGATGATGTCTCCTTCTTTGTATCCCATTTCCTTACCAAAAACATTCATCTGATCGATGGATTGGATAATTAACCTGTTGTCAGACTCATTGACAGAAAAACTAAGATGGCCTAATGACAGTTCCTTTTCTGTTCTTGCTGGCTTAAACTCAACACCCACCTTTTTAAGTATACTTTCATAGGGAAGAGGAGTACTTCCCTCCACATATGTACTAAAAAACTCACGTATTTCAGGATAGGTCATTTCGGTAATCGTATCAAACAACTCCTCATCTTTAAAGGACTGTGTCTTTCCATATTTTTTAGCCAGATCTTGCATCATATCCTGAACACCATACGCTCCATCAGACAACTCTCTCAACCGAATATCCAATGCCATTCCGATTAAAGCACCCTTTTGGTAGACATTACCATATTGGCTTTTTGTTTCCCCCAGACAGTTGAGACTCAATTCCGTAAAAGGCAATTGATCATCAAAATTGGAAGTAGATTGACCAATCTTACCTTCCAAAACATTTAAGTAATTGGCCAAGGACATCTCTCCATATTTCACCTGCGCCAACCCTGCGGCGTACTCGGTCATTCCTTCATACAGCCATAGATGCTTCGACATTTTTGGATTTATAAAATCAAAATTTCCTATTTCCTCAGAATGAACATTGAGTGGAGTAAGAATGTGAAAAAATTCATGAGCGGCGACATCACGTATCACTTGCGCCAAACGGAAGGGGTCAATTTCAGGCAGACTATAAAATGACGAATAAGAGTGCTCCAAAGCACCCAGCTTGCCCGACATTGGGCTTGTATCAAACAAATAGATGATAAAAGCATATCGATCTACTGGGAGCTGACCAAGGTATTCGTGCTGGGCCTTTAGGGTAGGCTCTACCTGTTCTTTTACGAAAACCGGATCCAACACCTTGTTGGGCGAATAAACAGCAATTAGTATTTCAGCACCTCCGATTTCGAAGGTCGTTGTATCTGGCGAAGAATACATGATTGGCCCATCGGCCAAGTCAAAATAATTTGGAGCTAAGAAAACGTCTGATGAGTCATTGATGGATACCTTGTCAAGCGCAGAGGCGCCGTACATGCCTTTGGGGTAATCAATATGTAGCTCATAGGCTAAGTCTTTCATACCTTGCAGATAGCCTGCAAACCCAAAGGTGTTAATCACATAATTCTTACCCTCTTCTATATTAGTACCTGCCGGTTCAAATACGAAATTCCCTTTCTCGGAGTCAAAAGTATCTTCAATCCAATACGAAACCGAAGCCAATTTTTCACTCCCCTTTATTAAAATACGATTATCAGTCAGCTGCCGGGTTACAAGTTCATTACCCTCTGCATCAAATGCCTTAAAGTCAGTAAAAAAACGTCCAAAATCGTAGATAGAATATGTACCCGGCACAATCTTAGGCACACGAAATTCAATCTCCTCTTTTTCAACGTTCGGAACCAGGCAAGTGACTTTTACTTTGTCATCTACCACAGTGTTCAAGTCTATAGAAATAGTGTATTTCTCCTGAGCTAAAAGAGAAGTAGAAACACTCAACAAGGCAACAAGTAAAATGATTTTAATATTCATCTGATAAATTTTATTCAATAATATGAGGTATCCTCTAAAAACAAGAACGAATGATGCAAAAGAAAGCACCTTCTCTCACTTTAATTGCTTCTTAAGTAAGATTCGGTTCTCCGCTGACTCGGATCTTAACTCAACATCCATAATTTCGAACCCTGAGCTAATAGCAAAGTGAAGCATGTTTTTATGACGATTTCGAGTTTTTAAAACAATGGAATCAAATCCTTCTTCAAGGGCAAATTGTTCCTGAAAGTCTGCGAGTGCTTTGGCCAATCCCATTTTTCTAAACTTTGGCAACACACCTCCCATCCATGTATAAAATGAAGTATTACCAAACTTATCATAGCCGACCTTGAATCCGGCAAGCTTGCCTTCTACTTCAGCTATGGCGATGAGATGTTTTTTGCTTTGCAGTCTTTCCTGATACACCTCATTTGCATGCGGACTTTCAAATTCAGGGATTTGATTGCTTATTTTGACCACTTCCTCAATGGAGCCTTCACGAATGGTGGTTTTATTCAGACTCATTTCTCTCTAAATTTTCCAAGAATGACGTTGTGCGGATCAATTTCTATATTGCTTACTTGTTCGCATGAAATTTCAATGATCTGTGTTTTATCGCTAAGTGACACTCTCTTGTTTTCAGTGGTACCATTCTTATATGCAACCTGCACATCGAAATCTAACTGATAAACAAAGTCCGTTTGTTGTTCAAAGCTAAGCTTCAATTTTCCCTTTTTATAACTCCAATGGCATCTAACGTCGGGTGCTCCTGGCGTATAAAACCATTGCTCAAAAAACTTATCCAAGTTAACATCTGAAATTTCATTAGCGACATTTATAAAATCCTGTGTGCTTGCAATATCATATTTGTACTGTTCGTAAAAGGCCAATATGAGTTTTTGGAAAGTTTCCTCTCCTACCCGATATCGAAGCATTCTTAACATCCAACCCGCCTTATCGTATGTCATTGGGTTCATGAGTTTATTCAAATTTTCGACAGGTCGCTGAACAATCATCTGACTAGGGTTCTTTCTTTGAAAGTCTAGCACTTTTTTCTCCTCTTTTTGTAGTTTGGCTAAAAGACTATCCAATCCAAGCGCTTCCTCCACCCAGTAATTTTCAAAAAAAGTTGCAAAACCTTCACTGATCCAAAGGTCAGCCCAATCTCCCTCGGTCACCGCATTACCAAACCATTGATGGCCTATTTCATGCGCTATCGTCTGATTTATTTTTTGTTCTCCAGTTAATGACGTTTCGGGGTAAAATATATTTCCAGCATTTTCCATCCCCCCAAATCTGGTACTCGATTCTACCTGATCGCACTTAGTGAATGGGTATGTCCCCATGTAACCAACTAACATTTCATATATGGCTGGTGCTTCAGAAAAATCATGGAGGGCCAAGGCTTGTGTCTTTTCGTATACCCAAGCTTTGATCATTCCCTCACTGTCTAAAGTTTTCGTAACAAAAGGAGCCACTCCAATTACCATAACTTTTGAAGAAATAGGTTTGTTCATCTTCCAGATGGTCTGTTTCCAATTTGAGTCCATGAGTTCTTCACTTTGCAAATCTCCATTCGCCACTACGCGATATTTCGCCGGAGCAGTCACTCTAAACTCACAGGTAGCTTTTTCCGAAGGATGATCAATTACAGGTAGCCAATGATGTGCGCGATTCGGCCAATGTTCGGCGAAAAAAGTTCGTTCACCATGTTTGTTTTGAGAAATAACCAAGCCATCAGAGGGAATTCCTTGATAGGTTACCACCAATTCAGTAGATCCTCCTGACTGTATTGTATTGGGTGTAGGAATTTTCAATACATCTGAACGATGAACATAGTCGACCTCTTTTCCTCCAAAGGATAAGGCTTTTACTTCCATCCCAGTATTAGCAAAATCTAACACCGTATATTCTGGCACTGTGCTCGGATAGTTAATCGACACTACTGCTGTGACATTCACCACATCACTGGTATCAGTCAAAACAACATCAAACTGATAGTTTTGTATATCGAATACAGCGGTCTCCGGTCTTTGCCCGAAAGAAAAACTATTTGTTAAAAATAGAAAGCATAAAATGAAAAACTTGCAGCTCTGAATCACGGGCATATGGAATGGTTTTTCCAAATGTAAGCGTTAAACAATTAGCTATTCGAAAAGATTTGACTAGCGGTCGTATGTGTCTACATCTAGTATAAATTTGGGATCAATTGCTTTGGCTTCTGCAACCACTCTTCTCGCAGCAGACGATCTCCCCATAGCCTGCAATGCCTGTCCTTCAATCCGGTATTGCCACAAACTATCTTTCCAAATTTCTTTTGTCCAGGAAACCGCATCCACCGCTTCCTGATATTGATTCAAGTCCAAATGAGTCTGAGCTACTTTCATGTAAATGTCATAATGCGTAGGCGGAACCATATTCGCATTGATTACAATTGGATATGCGCTACCTATAGTCACTTCATACTCGGATGAAGCCAAGTCCGCTCCAATTTGATAATAATTTAAGGCCATCTCTAAATCTTTCATTCCATTCTCATAGAGCATACCCATTTCCAAATAAAAACTAGTAGTACGATACCCATACAAGTGCATCATCTGAAACATCTCCAATGCCTTGCCCACTTCTCCCATACCCTGATAGGCTGCAGCCATTTTCTTAAGGTAAGAAATAGTATTACTCACAGAATAATCTTTGAGCATATCATAATGATTTATGGCCTCTTCGTATTGACCTTCGGACAGAAATTCATCTCCCTTGTCTTTGATCTCCTTCAGTAGTAAGTCCTTGAAATCCTTCATATCCTGTTCTTCGTACCAAAAAGACCCCATACTGCTGATCAATTGAAGGCTTTGCTCCAAATCGCCTTTGTCGTGAGCCGATTTCACCGTATTAAAGACCGTTCTTCTTCCTGCCAGCAATTCTGCTTTTTGACGTTCTTGATATTGTCTATTGAGGTACATGCCAGTGGTGATAACAAGCGCTACAGAAAAAGCAAATAGAAAGGCATAAGCTGTTGCTTTCCAGTTGCTCATTTGTGGCGGATAATACCTTTCTCTTCTTTGCTGAGGATACGTTCTCCTATAAATCGAATTGGCAATACCATGGGAGGAAGCTCCATATCTCAGCATCATGTCATGTTTGGATCGCTTGTATGGATTGGAAAGCACCTGATGTGCCTCATTCACTTGCTTAAATAACTCTTCCATATTCTTATCACCTGAATGTTTGTCAGGATGATAGCTCAATGCCTTTGATTTGAATGCGGCCTTGATCTCTGCATCAGTTGCGCTGGAAGAAACACCCAAGATGTGATAGTAATTGATCATTTCAGAGATTTGCGTGTCAAATAAAACGTAGGAAAACAAAAAAAGGTACTAGTTGCTTCTATTTTTGCCTGACATGGCCAATAATGACAAAATTATACTGCCCGAAAAATACTATCTGGACAATTTTAAATATGTCCTCAATTTTGTCTTGGATAAATATGAACCACTCCTCTCAGATGATGAAGTAGCATTTGTCACCAACTTCACGACACTTTCTGAGGATGCTCAGTGCCTGTACGTAAGAGTAAGCAATAGAAAAGGACAATTCTTTAGAAAAGAAAAATTGATCTATGCTGAAATAACTAATCTAGATGATGCTCAAGAAGAATTGCTGGATCAAAATTTTCTCATTAATAAATCCTTTCTAGAGATTGAAGAGTGTTATCAGCTCGTCAACATTTATAACAAGGCAGAGATCATCCAAATGCTAAAACCTTTAGATATTGAGGTCGATAAGAAACTAAAAAAGGATGAGTTGATTTTGGATTTACTCGAAAGTCACGGTTCGGAAATTCTGCAACAATCTTTTTATACCAATTCCATTATTACCCAAGGGGCACGTGAGGAATTGGATATGGTTAAATTATTCTTTTTTGGACACAATCATGGCGACATGTCTGACTTCGTTATCCGTGATGTCGGGCATGCCAAATTCATGGAAATAGACGAGTCAAAATTAGGCACTTCATTCGACTCGAGAGAAGAAGCTGAAGCCGTGATGCAACTCTCTCAGTTGAACAAAGAGTTTTATTTATTAGAAGAAGCGGTTTCTCCTTTATCCATCTATGCATGGTTCAAAGAAATTGAAATTGGCTATTTTCTCAACATGGATAAAGCCAAACAACGAGCAGAAAAACTATTGCACAAGGTTGGCTACCATCTTGAAAAAAACAAACACTTTGAGGAAGCACTTGAATTGTATCATATTTCACCTGCATCTCCACTGAGAGAACGAAGAATTAGAATCTACAACAAGCAAAAAGATTTTGACAAATCTTTGGCTCAGGCAAAACAAATCCTTGAAAATCCCAACGATAATAAAGAGTACTATATCGCACTAGATGTCCTCAACAAGCTAGATAAAAAACTAAAGACCACCACCCTGAGGCAAAAAGATGGAGTCTCTATTCCAGTAGACGCTAGCTATCAGTATCGAGTAGAGCAAGGTGCACTGGCATACTTCCAAACGGAAGGTTACTATGGCTATCATTCTGAAAATTCTATTTGCAGAAACGTCTTTGGATTGTTTTTTTGGGAAGAAGTTTTTGATCCCAAATACAACAGCTTACATCAACCATTGCAACGTAACCCTTCTGACATTTATGGTAAAGACTTTTACGCCAAGCGCAAAGAAGCCATTATTAACAAGCTTCAAAAGACAAAATCAAAAAAACAACTTTCAAAAACGCTAGAGACCAGTCTTGAATTGCACCATGGCGTCTCTAATCCTTTTGTGCACTGGGATGAAAGCATGATTGAAGCCATGTGGAGATTTTTGGCCTTTGCCAAGTTGCAACAAATCAAATTCCTATTGGCAGAAATGGCTATCGATCCGAAAAACCGATCCACTGGTTTTCCTGACCTATTCATTTGGAAAGAAAATGAGTACTCATTCTATGAGGTGAAATCACCGAATGATCATTTGTCTGAAAAACAGTTGTTTTGGTTGGAACGCTTTGATGAGTGGAAAATCCCTGCAGAGATTGCTTTGGTAGAATGGGTCTAAGCATTCAACATCTCCATCAACTTCGTGGTAGTTTTCCAATTTCGAGAAGTTCCCTTCACTTTCAGTTTCCGCTCAATGGTATTGTGATCAAGCTTTGACTTGCCAGCCCCATTCACATAAAACAAATATAGATTCAAACCTACTTTGATAAACTCTTCAGGGCCTGAATGAAAATCTTGTAAAACTTTAAAATTCTCTTCACTAGGGTCCTCGGCTAAGATTGTTACATATAGCTTCGTGATCTCTTCATTACGATTGTTGATGAATGGATTATCCCCGAAAGTTGCAGTCCATTCTTCCTTCGAACGAACAATCACTGGCACATCAAAACTAAAAGTACCCTTGATGTTTTCATGAATTTGATTTTCTAACTTTTCCTGATCGGACTCAGATGTTTCAAATACAATATTCCCGCTCTGGATATAGGTTTGAATGTTTTGATAACCGAGCTTATCCAAGGATGCCCTCAATGCGTCCATCTTGATCAGCTTTTGGCCACTCACATTTATACCTCTTAGTAGTGCAATGTATTTTGTCATGTCCCAAAAGTAAAAAAAGACAACCTATTCCTAACTCTAATTGTGTATAACCGTTTCAACTGCTGAACTAAAAACATATTCCATGAAAAACTTACTTTACGTTTTACTTATTACGCCATTCTTAGCTACAGCACAGGAAGCTGCACAACCAACTACCTATCAGCAAGAATTTACAGGCAGCATGAATTACAGTCAAGGTCAGATTGTTAAATTAATTGAAGCCATTCCTCAGGATAAGTATACCTGGAGGCCTGGAGAAAACGTACGCAGTACGTCTGAGGTGATCTTGCATATCGCAGCCTCCACTTACAATTTGTCCAGTGCATTGGGTACGCCACTTCCAGAAGGATTAGACACTAAAGCTTTAGAGAAGTCGACTACAGATAAAGCTGAAATTCTAAAAGCTATTAATGAAGCTTATGCTTTTTCAAAAGCTGCCGTTGATGCAGTAAAAGATGATCAAATGAATGACATGGTGACTTTGCCCTTTGGTACTTTCACAAAGCGCTCTTTGATTATGATCATTGCGACGCATAGCTACGAACACAAAGGTCAGCTGATTGCCTATGCCAGAGTAAATGACGTGACTCCACCATGGAGCGGCAGCAACTAAAGTCCTAACGACACGGTTTATAAATCAGGGTTGACCTTAATAAGGCAACCCTATTTTTTTGTAAATGAAATGCATCAACCAGGCGGGGCCTACTAATAGAAACTGAACGTCTTTTAGAAAAGAAGGCTTCTTGCCTTCCACATTGTGACCATAAAATTGTCCGACCCAGGCAATGACAAACACTGCAATACTTACTTGCCAAACAGGAGCAATACCCAGTTGTTCCACAAACAAAGTCAGATACAAAAAGCCCATGACGGCTACGGCCATGCCCACAAACAATGAAAAAGATAAAGTGAAATAGTACATCAATACAGCCATCAAAACGATAGTTGCCCAATTCAAAAAAGGGCTATGTGTTTTTGAAAAAACAACGACTAGCCAATCATTTGGTATAGACCAAAATAAACCGACGATACTCCAGAAAATTGCTGGTACGCAGATCCAGTGAATTAATTTGTTGGTGGGATTTTGATGGCTCTCGCCATACTCAGAAAGAAGCTGGTCAATTTTTCTCATGGGCTTGGTGTTTAATTGTTCTATAATATTAACCAAAAAAATGACAAACTACCTTCTCAACAGGACTACCTAAGAAATCAACCTACTCTTCCATCAACTGGTCAATCTGCTGTTTCATCTCAATGATCTGATCATTTTGCTTTTGCAATTGGGTATTCTGCTCAATCAAATGCAAAGTCAGCTCCTCAACCTTTTGCAGCAATTTGATGTTCATTTCAGCCAAGTGTATTCCTTCAGACTCCATTTCTTTGGCTGAAGCGATTTCCGGCAAATGCTTGTTTTCTCTCACATATTGATCCAATTCCTCTAGAGAAGTAAGTTCATAATCTTCTTCAAAAACAAAATCGGCTCCAGCATCTACGGATACTTTCACTTCCTGTGAGTGTATTTTTCCAGCTACAGTGAGTTTTGAGTCAGGGTCAGTAGTACCGATGCCCACATTGCCATTGTATTTAATTACAAATTCAGGGTCTGAAACCAAATCCCAACTCTTACCTTCATTTACTTTTATGCCAAATCCTCTTGAACCTCCGGTTTGAATTAAACCAATCCCTTCAGTTGAACCAATTAAGCCCGTCTTCAAACCAAACCTAACACCATTTGTACTATTTTTTCTGATTTGTATATACGAATTTGAATAGGCGCCTGATCCAATATTCAACGCATTATTATCACTATTAACATCAATCGTACCATTACTTACTTGTAAACTATTATTCACATTAAGTTGCCCCCCTACTTGTGTCATTCCTCCCTCTGCATTTAGAGTAAGCGTTGAAATGGAACCGTTATTCCTAGCCATTATTTCATTGTTATCAATTGTCAAATTGATATTTGATACATTCCCGATTGTTAATGCTCCATCCATAGATGCCGAAGCATCAAGTTCATGACTTATATAAGCTTTACCACTAGGAATGATCAAAAATTCTGGGTTTACAACATCTTGCCAGGAGCCCACCTCATTGACTTTTACCCCAAACCCACGAGAACCACCGGTTTGAATCAGTCCAATTCCACCACTTATATTTGTATTAAGCCCAATTCTCACACCATATGGACTGTTTTTTCTAAACTGAATAAACGAGTTTCCAAAACTCGTTGACCCTATAGTGAGTGCTTTACCCTGATCATTTATCCAAACAGACTCACTAGTTGATTCTACCAGTAGATCAGGAACCGACAACGTCTGTCCATAAGTTAGTTGAAAACAACCAATGGCAAATACAACTGTTCCAATGATTTTCATCTTATCAATTCTCATCTGATTGGCTTTTTAAAGTTTTTTCTAAAAATTTGATTCTTTTATTTTGTTCAATCAAATGCAAAGTCAGCTCTTCAATCTTCTGTAGCAATTTGATATTCATTTCAGCCAAGTGGATACCTTCAGACTCCATTTCTTTGGCTGAAGCGATTTCAGGGAGGTGCTTATTTGTTTTCACATATTGACCTAATTCCTCTAAAGAGGTCAGTTCATAATCTTCTTCGAAGACAAAATCGGCTCCGGCATCCACGGAGACTTTTACTTCTTGTGAGTGAATTTTACCAGCTACTGTGAGTTTTGAGTCTGGACTGGTGGTGCCGATACCGACATTGCCGCTATTCCTTATCACAAAAAGTTCATTTCCGTTGTAATAAGCATTCATCAAATCGAAGTTATGCCCTCCATTTTTCTGATTAAATTTCACGCCACTTTCTGATACGCCTGCATCTGTAAATGTAAACTCCACCTGATGGTCAGTAAAATTATTTCCCGATTGCACTCCAGTGATCAGTAAACCATTATATCCGGCATTTATATGCAGTTTTTGGCTTGGATTTGCAACACCTATTCCAAGATTACCAGAGTTTCGAATCACAAAGAGTTCATTCCCGTTGTAGTAAGCATTCATCAAATCGAAATTAAGTCCACCATTCTTTTTATTGAATTTCACACCACTCTCTAAGACTCCGGAGTCAGTAAACGTAAATTCTACTTGATGATCAGTAAAATTTACACCACCTTGAGTCCCATTAACCAACAGACCATTGTACCCAGCATTGATATGCAATTTTTGGCTTGGGTTTGACGTACCTATGCCTACATTGCCATCGGCATCAATCCTGAACCTTTCATAGGTGCCAGATGCATTCCTAAGGCTAATGGCAAAATCACCGTATCTACCTCCCCAACTATTGTTTAAACTAATTCTACCAACTCTGGGATTAGAATCGGCTTCATAGGACAAAACAAGTCCCGAATTCTGAGCTGCCGTAGCTGCCAACATTAACGAGGTGGTTCCTGACCACCCACTAGTTGAAGTAGTATTTCTTAGTAGTGCGTAACCTGTTTCATCAAGGATATGAGCTTGTTGAGAATAGGCCTGCAAATTCGTAATTATCAATACAATTAAAGTGAATACATTATTTTTCATGACGCTTTTTTTACTTCTGACTTTCCAACACATCTATTCTATTTGCTTGCAAAAGCAATCTTCTGTTTTGCTCTTCTATTCTCTTATTTTGTTTAATCAAATGCAAAGTCAGCTCCTCAACTTTCTGAAGCAATTTGATATTCATCTCTGCCAGGTGAATGCCTTCAGACTCCATTTCTTTGGCTGAAGCGATTTCAGGGAGATGTTTGTTTTCTTTTACATATTGATCCAACTCTTCGAGAGAAGTAAGTTCATAGTCCTCTTCAAAAACAAAATCGGCTCCGGCACCTACGGATACTTTAACCTCTTGAGAGTGCACTAAACCACCAACTGTAATTCCAGATGAATTAACTCTGACAATCTCCGTAACTGTTCCTGCTTTATTGGTGTGAAAAGTAAAAGCGCCAGATCCACTGGCCAATTTAAATGCAAAATTATGAGCCTCGTTATCACCATTGAATCCAATATTAGCTGCTCCATCCCAACCGTTTGAGCCTCTTCTAAAATGTATAACTCCAGATTTTCCTTTTCGCCCAATAGCAATAGGCCCATTTACATCTAACAAATAAGAGGGGTTAGAAATGCCTATTCCAACGAAGCCATTATTTGCTATTCTCAGTTGCTCTTCAACACCTCCATCATTCGTGTGAAAAGTGAAATAGCCACTACCTGAGTTAACCTTTAGAGCAAAGTTATTATCTTCTGCAGAGCCTGAAGTTACATTCAAAAAACCAATGTTAGCTGCAGCATCCCAGCCCGTACCACGCTCGAAATTAGCCTGTGAGGTATAGGTTGGGTTTTGACTTAATTGAGCAATGACTGAGACGGAAGACAGAACTAATAATGCCGAAAGTAAAAATGATTTTAACAAGGTTTTACAATTTGAAAAATTCATAGGGCTAGTTTTTTAAGATTTTACTTTCGAAAACAGGTACATCAGCCTGATAAACTCGTATGAGGTAGAGCCCCTTTTCCTGACTAGACAGATCCAAATCCAAATAAGGGCTTTCCAGTCTGTCAAAGCTGAAAGAATCTACCATCCTTCCTGAGTAGTCCATTACTTCCGTACGAATGTTAGTAAGAGGTTCTCGATTTGACACTAGACCAATTTGAACTTGTCCCGTAGTAGGATTGGGGAAGAGCTGGTAATTGGTGAGAAGGATGGGATTGGGTTCTGTGGTTACAGATACCGAATCTGACATTTGCTCCTCTTGTGTTCGCAAGAACGGATCCGTACAGCTGTTATCCATAGTGCCAGATGCGCTCTTTTCATAACTTCCACAGGTATTGTGAACATTGGCATAAACCGTATAACCTCCACCTCCAGGCTGGGCAGTCAGCGCTGCTTTATGTACATTTCTTTCACCTGGAGGAGGTAAATCTGCAGCTCCAGCAATCGACCAATCAACTGAAGTAACATCAAATGCTCCATTATACATAATAGAAGCATCGGCTGAACAGGTAAACTCATGATCTAAGTCTAATGTAAAGGCTTCAGAAGATGGCGGACCAAACCATACATTTTTCTTTAGATTTTGGTACTTAACATCAAAACCTCCAGGGTACTTTAGGATTGCATTGGCTTTAATTTGTCCGCTAGAATTATAGCTACTAGACTTGGCTCGCGTAGTAAGTACAGGATTTGTGCTTGACTCAACAGTAAAGTGATCTTTTGCCGTCCAATTGACTTCATAGGGCACATGAACCAGGAGACTAAAATCATAGTCCACATTATAGCAAATACTTTTTTCTCCTATGATTACTGATTCGGGATAATAAGCAATTTGGTCTGGGATATAGTCAAAGTCATAATAAGTAACCATGCCTCTCCACTTCTCTCTATGTTTCTTAGGCATGATTGGGCCATCCTTTCCAACCCTACCATTAAAATTGATCCAATTGGGTTTTGTCGGTACAACTCCAGAATTTAATATACTAAGTTTATCAGGCGCTGGGTATTCAGGGTAATTAGAATAAGCGTTACCTAATTCAATTATTTCATAATTATCCCAACAATCAAACCAATCTCCTCCATTATTTGTTGGGTCGTATACTTTGTGTTGCCAACCTGTATCATTATATAATGCGTGAGATTCATTTGCTGAGTACAATACTGGATGTGTTCCCTGATTATCTATAGTCTGGGTGATATGATTATACATTTGAACATCGTCAGGGTTATAAACATTATAAGTCTCATGTTCTGACGTTATAACTTTTTTCAGGCTGCCATCACGAGCAACAATAACTTTCACATATTCCCAATCACCTTCATGAGAAAAAGAATTACCACCATTCTGATCTCCGTTCCATGGATAAAACAACCAGTATTGAATTTCTATATCATCATTTAAATGAGGTAGGCTTTGATAGTACGCCCTCTGAATATGTACATAGCAAAGGGCAGAATCAATGTACCCATATTTTGCCTCATTTATCTTTTTTGTAAGCTTATACTCTTCTCCAAGACTGTAGTTTTGAATATTTTCATCTGATATATTTAACTGAATATCCGTAAAGAACAAACCGTTTTGTTTTACAATTTTCGCACGTTTTAGAAACCAATCCATGGATGCCATATGATAGTTTTCCTGCGAATAATGTCTAATCTGGGGCGCATGCTTCCTGACCAACTCCTCCAAAGCGGGTCTGGTTTGACTACAGTTTAAGCTGGGTTGTATACTAAAACCAGGTTTGGCTACAAAACCATCTTTCATGGTAACTGAACCATCCTCTGCATAGTGATAAGCTGCGTCATAGGTTGAGGTGAGTTCCGTACCATCTTTGAACAATCTACGTTGTCCACAAGGAAGCTCATTCGCAAATGAAAATTGAGAAAGAAGCATACCGATTAGGCATACCAATACCTTGGTGGAAAGATTAGGCCGATAAATCAAATGCATATTGGAAATGTTTAAGTTATTATCGAGTTATAGATTAATTATCTAATTAATCACTCTGAAAATGCTGGACGGCTAAAGTAAATGATTTTTATTCTGATCACAATTTTATTGATATTCATGCTATCATTTAATACGACCTGAGCAATAGAAGAATGAAGGAAAAACACAACCTTCAATATTTTACCAAACACACCATCCAATTGCATAAAGATTTATCGGCTTCAGTAGACCGCCTCTGGTTGAAGGACAAAATAATAATGTTGTATCAAAAACATCCCCTCCCAATACTTCACCAATCGTCTATTTTACCTTACTTTTGCGGCTTCTAAAAAATTACAAAATGATTCTAAGCGAACAGGAAATTAACAGACGCCAGATCAGAGAAAAGTTGATCGAATCTGGCATCGAGCCGTATCCATCTGACACTTTCGAAGTGAACGTGACCACTAAAGACATTCACGAAAACTACGAAAAACGAAAGACGGACTATAAGGCCATTTCTATCGCAGGACGATTGATGTCCAGAAGAATCATGGGGTCCGCTTCTTTTGCCGAAATTCAAGACTCAACGGGTAGAATTCAGATCTACCTAAGGAGAGACGATATCTGCCCTGGTGAAGACAAAAGTCATTACAACAATATCTTCAAAAAGATGATGGACATTGGTGACATCATTGGGATCAAAGGTTATGTATTCACAACAGAAGTTGGGGAGATTTCTATACATGTGACGGATTTGAAATTGTTAACCAAATCGTTGAAGCCGCTACCAATCGTAAAAGAAGCGAAAGACGAAGAGGGTAACATGAAGACGTACGACGCATTCACCGATCCGGAATTAAGATACCGCCAGCGATATGTGGATTTAATCGTGAACCCTGAAGTACGAGACACTTTTGTAAAGCGTACCCAGTTGGTGAATTCCATGCGAAACTTCCTAGCTGAAAAAGGCTACTTAGAAGTAGAAACACCAATTCTTCAGCCCTTGTATGGAGGGGCCGCCGCCCGTCCATTCAAAACGCATCACAATACGCTAGACATGACTTTGTACTTGCGTATCGCCAATGAGCTGTATCTGAAAAGGTTGATCGTAGGTGGATACGATGGTGTTTTTGAATTCTCGAAAGACTTTAGAAACGAAGGTATGTCTCGTTTCCACAATCCAGAATTCACACAAGTGGAGCTCTACGTAGCCTACAAAGACTACGAATGGATGATGGATCTCACTGAGGCCATGGTAGAGAAAGTAGCTATGGACTTGCATGGCACCACGGAAGTTCAGGTAGGAGAAAATGTAATCAACTTCCAGAGACCCTGGAAGCGATACACCATGTTTGAGGCTATTGAGCATTTTACTGGCGTGGATATCTCAGAAATGGGAGAAGACGAGCTGAGAGCTACTGCAGAAAAGCTTGATGTACCTACGGACCCATCCATGGGTAAGGCGAAATTGATTGACGAAATATTTGGAGAGAAGTGTGAAGGACAATTGATCCAACCTACTTTCATTACTGATTACCCTGTGGAAATGTCTCCGCTAGCTAAGAAGCACAAAAGCAAACCAGGGTTGGTTGAAAGATTTGAAGCGGTGGCCAATGGTAAGGAAATTTGTAATGCGTTCTCTGAGCTGAACGATCCAATCGATCAAAGAAAAAGATTTGAAGAGCAACTCGAGCTTGGCAAACGTGGTGATGACGAAGCTATGGTACTCGATGAAGACTTCTTGAGAGCGCTTGAATATGGCATGCCTCCTACTGCAGGATTAGGTGTAGGAATCGATCGTCTGACGATGATGATGACCAATTCAAATTCAATCCAAGACGTACTGTTCTTCCCTCAAATGAAACCTGAGAAGAAGATTGAAGCCTTGACTTCTGGCCAGTACGAAGAGTTGGGTGTAGCGAATGAGTTGATCCCTATCCTGCAAAAGCTGGGCATGGTGACCAAAGAACAATTCGCTGAAGCCAAAGACAGTAAGCTATTTAATGATGTATGTGGTACACGTAAGAAATTGAAGTTAAAAGAGGTGAAAAATCCTTCGCTTGAAGATGTACAAGGGTGGATTGAAAAAGCCAGTTGATTTACGAGTTACGGATAGAAGTTAATGTCATTTCGAACGAGTCGACTCGTAAGAGGCAAAGAGAGAAATCTTATTGAAATTATATTTTGTAATAATGTTCAAAAAGATTTCTCTTCCAGTTTCTATCGAAATCGAAATGATAAATATATAAGCCAGCTTCATCATAATATCTTATTTTAGTGACACGTTAACCTTCAACTACATACGTGTCAATTTATGCCAAAAGAATCATTGCTCAAGAATCTATTCAAGGTCAAAAGACGAACCCTCGTCATCGGCATTCATGGCCTGAGCAATAAGCCGCCGAAGAAGCTTCTCACTCATTGGTGGCGACGATCCATTGAAGAAGGTCTATCAAAAATTGAAGGCAGTCCTACCAAATTCGATTTCAAGATGCTTTACTGGGCGGATTTGCTATATCCCACTCCACTTAGCCTAAATGTCAAAGATGAGGATGACCCATTACACATTGATGAACCGTATATTTCGGAAAAGCAATTGAAAGTGAAGGCCAAAAGAGGCCTTGTTCAATTATTTAAAAATTTGATTCAGTACATCAAGGAGATTGTTTTCCTTAGCAAAATCGGATTGAATAAATTCAGAAAGCCGTTCGATGCCATCGTGAAAATCGGATTCCGAGACCTCGATATATACTACAATGAGGAAGTGCCTAAAAACGAGCAAATGTTCGAAGACTACTTTCGGAACAAAGTGAGAAGCCGATTGATCAAGCTACTCCTCAAAAACAAAAGAAAGGATATTCTAATCGTTGCCCACTCTATGGGATCCATTATCACCTACGATGTACTACTTTCTCTAAAGCATCGAGTGAAAATAAAATATTTCATTGCACTTGGGTCGCCCATGGGCTTGCCTTTGATTAGAGAAAACATCATGAAAGACCATCACCTGCCTTTTGAAGAAGGTGAAGAAGCCTTTCCACCTACTCCCGAAGGAGTTGAAAATTGGTATAGCTTCTGCGACAAAGAAGACAACATCGGTGCCCATTACAATCTGGCTGACTACTATGTAGAAAATGTACGTGGCGTGAAGCCCATAGGCAAGTTTGTAGAAAACAACTACAAGGAGTGGAAAACGGACAACGCACACAAATCATTCGGCTACCTGAGATGCATCGAAATGGCTGAGGTGGTAAATGACTTTCTACTAGAAGGTCGTTCTTCTCTCTTGGCTAAAGGCAAACAGTTGTTTAAAAGGAAGGGACGAGAGCAGGTTTGATAACACCACGTCACTTCGAACTCCAGTGAGAAGTCCCATTCGGGCTGCATTGCCGATGGAAATATCTCCTTACAGTTGATATAACGAACAAAAAAACCGCAAGAATAATCCTTGCGGTTTCTGATATTTATTCAAACGGATCGCCGAATAAACCGGCGATGACGCTCAATATTCTATAAAATTAAGCCTGTGGGAAACGCGCAGTTTCGCCTAACTCTTCTTCGATTCTCAATAACTGATTGTACTTCGCCATTCTATCCGAACGAGACAAAGAACCGGTTTTGATCTGACCAGCGTTTGTCGCTACAGCGATGTCTGCGATAGTCGCATCTTCAGTCTCCCCTGATCTGTGAGAAATCACAGCCGTGAAGCCGGCTTTGTGCGCCAATTCGATAGCATCCAAGGTTTCAGACAACGTCCCGATTTGGTTTACTTTGATCAAGATAGAGTTAGCAGACTTTTCTTCGATTCCTCTTTGCAAGAACTTCACGTTCGTTACGAAAAGGTCATCTCCAACTAATTGACACTTATCACCGATTTTTTCAGTCAAAAGCGCCCAAGTAGACCAATCCTCTTCAGCACATCCATCTTCGATAGAATCGATAGGATATTTGTTTACCAACTCAGCCAAGTAAGCTACTTGCTCTTCAGCATTTCTCTTCTTACCGTTAGGTCCTTCGAACTTAGAGTAGTCATACTTACCATCTACAAAGAACTCAGAAGACGCACAGTCTAGTGCGATAGTGATGTCTTTGCCAGGCTCGTATCCTGCAGCTTTCACTGCGCTCAACACGCTCTCCAAAGCTTCTTCAGTACCACCTGTGAATGCAGGAGCAAATCCTCCTTCGTCACCTACAGCAGTACTCAAACCTTTGTCGTGTAAAATTTTCTTCAAGGCGTGGAAAGTCTCCGCTCCCATTCTCATAGCCTCAGAGAAAGTCTCTGCGCCTACTGGACGAATCATGAATTCCTGAAATGCAATCGTTGCATCAGAGTGAGATCCACCGTTGATGATGTTCATCATTGGCACTGGCAACGTGTGTGCGTTGGTTCCACCGATATATCTGAACAATGGCAATCCAAGTTCCTCAGCTGCAGCTCTGGCCACCGCTAGAGAAACGCCCAAGATAGCGTTAGCTCCAAGCTTAGATTTAGTCTCAGTACCGTCCAACTGAATCATCAACTGATCGATATACTTTTGATCAAAAACAGACAAGCCAATCAATTCTTCCTGAATGATGTCGTTTACGTTGTCTACAGCTTTCAACACCCCTTTGCCCAGGTATTTGCCTTTGTCGCCGTCTCTTAATTCTACTGCTTCGTTTACACCAGTAGAAGCCCCTGAAGGAACTGCCGCCCTACCCAATACGCCACTTTCAGTAACTACATCTACCTCGATGGTTGGATTTCCTCTTGAATCAAGTATTTGCCTAGCAAATACGCTTTCTATCAAACTCATTTTTTCTTGTGTTTATTTATTAATTGAATGAAGTCATCGAACAGGTATCTCGAATCGTGTGGTCCCGGAGAAGCCTCTGGGTGGTGCTGTACAGAAAATACAGGCTTGTCCTTTACACGAATACCAGCTACCGTGTTATCATTCAAGTTAATGTGTGTCAATTCTAAAGTTTCGGATTGCTCTACAGAGTCTCTGTCTACCGCAAATCCATGGTTTTGTGAAGTCACTTCACTTCTACCAGTAATCAAGTTCTTAACTGGGTGGTTGAGCCCTCTGTGCCCGTGGTGCATTTTGAAAGTGGTTGCTCCATTGGCCAATGCGATCACCTGATGTCCTAAACAAATACCAAATAGCGGTTTGCCTTCTTCCATAATTCGTTTGGCTGTTTCTATTGCATAACCCATTTCGGCTGGATCACCTGGGCCATTCGACAAGAAGTAGCCATCCGGATTGTATGCCTTCAAATCTTCGAAAGAAGTCTCTGCAGGAAATACCTTGCACTGAACGCCTCTATCAGTTAGATTAGTTAGGATGGATTTTTTAACTCCAATATCCAATACTGCTACTTTCAGCTCAGCACTCTCATCACCCAACAGGTAAGGTTCTTTGGTAGTTACCTTTGTAGCCAACTCTAGATGATTCATACTTGGTACTTTGTCCAGCTCTCCCTTGAGCTTCTCAATCTCTGAGATATCCGAAGAAATGATGGCATTCATGGCACCTTCACTTCGAAGACTCTTCACTACCTTTCTTGTATCTAGGTCAGCAATACCAACAATATTATGCTTTTTCAAATACTCATCTAAGGAAGCGTCTGCCTCGAAGCGGCTGTGCATTTCAGAAAAGTCGTTGATCACTAATCCTTTGATCTTTGGCCCATCCGATTCTTGCTCTCTGTCTACAGCCCCGTAGTTTCCAATATGAGAATTCGTATTCACTACAATCTGTCCGTAGTAAGATGGATCTGTGTAAACCTCCTGGTAGCCTGTCATACCTGTATTAAAACAGATTTCCCCACCACTTGTGCCCTCGCTTCCAATTGATGTACCTTCAAACCATTGGCCGTCCGCCAGTAACAAATAAGCTTTTTTCTTTTCCTGTATTTTCATATTTCGTTTGGTGCAAACTCTGGGCTAAAATCAGCGCAAATTTTATGATTTTTTAGACATAAAAAAAGCCATCCCGAAACTAATCGAGATGGCTAATATTTTAATGGAACAATATCACTTATTCCTTATCTTCTTTCTTTTCTGCATCGTCCGCAGACTCTTCCTTAGCGTCAGCTTCTGGTGCCTCAGGAGCAGCTTCAGCTTTCACTTCTTCAGTAGCCTCAGTAGCTGGTGCTTCTTCCACCTTAGCATCTTCTACAACTGCCTCAGTAGCTTCTACAGCAGGAGTAGCTTTCTCAGCACTTCCCTTACCTCTTCTACTTCTTCTAGTCTTAGCTTTTGCTGGTGCCGCATCTTTCAACATCAATTCGTTGTAATCAACCAACTCCATAATGCACATTTCAGCGTTATCACCTAATCTAGCACCTGTTTTCAAGATTCTAGTATATCCTCCCGGTCTGTTAGCTACTTTTTCCGCTACTTCACCGAAAAGGGTAGTTACAGATTCTTTGTTTTGCAAGTAAGAGAAAGCTACTCTTCGAGAGTGTGTCGTATCGTCCTTTGCTCTTGTGATCAAAGGCTCAACATATTTTCTCAAAGCTTTTGCTTTAGCTACAGTTGTAGTAATTCTTTTATGCAAAATCAAAGAAGAAGCCATATTGGACAACATTGCATTTCTGTGCGATGCTGTTCTGCTCAAATGATTAAATTTCTTCCCGTGTCTCATTTTTACTCTTCGTCTAATTTATACTTTGACAAATCCATGCCAAAAGTAAGGTTCTTGTCTGCTACCAATTGCTCCAACTCAGCCAAAGATTTCTTACCGAAGTTTCTAAACTTCATCATGTCTGAAATCTCCAATCTTACCAAGTCACCTAGTGATCTCACGTCAGCAGCTTTCAAACAGTTGTAAGCTCTTACTGAAAGATCTAGATCGTTAAGATTAGTCTTAAGCAATTTTCTCATGTGTAGTAATTCCTCATCTACAGCTTCTGGCTCGCCCGCATCGTGCGTATCGAGTATCATCGTCTGATCTGAGAATAACATAAAGTGCTGTATCAAAATGTTAGCTGCACCTTTCAAAGCATTCTCCGGGTGGATAGATCCGTCTGTTTCTATGTCCAATATCAATTGCTCATAGTCAGTCTTTTGCTCTACCCTTGTATTCTCTACAGAATATTTTACATTCTTGATAGGAGTAAAGATGGCATCAATCGGAATAAATCCGAAGATTTGCTCTGCTGGTTTGTTCTCCTCAGCAGTTACATAACCTCTACCCTTCTCAATAGTCAATTCTATTTCGAACTTCACTTTTTCATCCAAGTGAGCAATCACGTGATCTGGGTTCAATACTTCAAATGCTGAAGTAGCTCCTCCTATATCACTTCCTTTGAATTCTTTTTGTCCTGATACGCTAACAACAATTTTGCTTTCAGCCACATCAGCAATCTTTTTGAATCTCACCATTTTGAGGTTCAAGATGATCTCTGACAAATCTTCTACAATGCCTTCCATTGTAGAAAACTCATGCAATACTCCAGGAACTTTGATACCAGTGATGGCATATCCCTCCAGTGAAGACAATAAAATTCTTCGCAATGCATTACCGACGGTAACACCGTAGCCTTGCTCTAGTGGTTTGAAAGTAAATAAGCCATGAAAGTCATCAGCCTTCTCCATCACCACCTTTTCAGGCATTTGAAATGCTAGTATTGACATAGTTAATTCTTTAATATAAAATTTATGGAAATTTATTATTTAGAGTACAATTCAACGATCAATTGCTCTTTGACAGTTTCAGGAATCTCTTCCCTAGTTGGCAACACAGCGAATTTTCCCGTCAATTGGCTAGAATCCCATTCCAACCATGGATATTTGCTCACTACTCCTCTTGACAAACTCTCAGTAATCGACTGAAGTGATTTTGACTTCTCTCTCACAGCAACCAAATCTCCTACTTTCAATGAAAAAGATGGAATATTTACCAACTCGCCATTGACCAATACGTGCTTGTGTAAGACAAGTTGTCTAGCCGCACTTCTCGTAGGAGCAAGTCCTAGTCTGAATACTACGTTATCCAATCTTGACTCCAATAGCTGAAGTAATACTTCACCAGTAATACCACCTTTCTTAGAAGCTTTCTCGAACAAGTTAGAGAATTGCTTTTCTAGCAATCCGTAAGTGTACTTTGCTTTTTGCTTCTCAGCAAGCTGGATGGCATATTCAGAAGGCTTTCTTCTTCTACCACGGCCGTGCTGTCCCGGAGGATACGCCTTTTTTTGCAAAGTCTTGTCTGGGCCGAAGATAGGGTCGTTAAACCTTCTAGCTATTTTCGTCTTGGGTCCGGTATATCTTGCCATTTTATATTAATTCTATAATATTATTAAACTCTTCTTCTCTTAGGTGGTCGACATCCGTTGTGAGGAAGCGGCGTAACATCTTTAATCATTGTTACTTCGATACCCACATTTTGGATAGTTCTAATGGCAGACTCTCTACCCGCACCTGGTCCTTTTACAAAAACCTCTACTTTTCTCAAGCCCTGATCGTATGCGGCTTGCGCACAATCTTGAGCTGCTACCTGAGCTGCATATGGGGTGTTCTTTTTAGAACCTTTGAATCCCATTTTACCTGCAGATGCCCAAGACACTACCTGACCAGTCAAATTGGTCATAGATATAATTATATTGTTAAACGAAGCTTTGATGTGTGCCTGGCCTATTGGCTCAACCACCACTACTCTTTTTCTTCCTTTATCTTTTCTTTTTTGTGCCATCGTCAATTATTATTTAGTAGCCTTCTTTTTGTTGGCAACAGTCTTTCTCTTTCCTTTTCTAGTTCTAGCGTTGTTCTTAGTGTGCTGACCTCTTACTGGAAGACCTTTTCTGTGTCTCAATCCACGGTAACAACCAATGTCTAACAATCGCTTGATG
This sequence comes from Reichenbachiella sp., assembly GCF_965233835.1. Classification (GTDB taxonomy): domain Bacteria; phylum Bacteroidota; class Bacteroidia; order Cytophagales; family Cyclobacteriaceae; genus Reichenbachiella. The sequence continues at coordinate 1,592,707 of NZ_OZ247585.1, read as the reverse complement.
TTCAATTGAACCTCAGACTTTAGTACACCTTCAACTTTGAAGTTTTCACTGATAAGCGTTCTTACTGCACCCGCTTCTTCATCACTCCAATCATCAACTTTCTTGCTCCAGTCTATGCCTGCTTCAGACAAAATCTTTTGTGCCGAACTACGGCCCAAACCAAAAATATAGGTAAGAGAAATCTCACCTCTTTTGTTTCCTGGAATATCTACTCCTGCAATTCTAGCCATAATTATCCTTGTCTTTGCTTGAACCTAGGGTTCTTCTTGTTGATTACGTAAACTTTACCGTTTCGGCGGATGACTTTGCAGTCTGCGCTTCTCTTCTTTACGGATGCTTTAACTTTCATTTTTCTACTATTTAAACCTACACATCCTGACGTGAATAAATTTCCTATCAGGACATATCAGCGATTTTTATTTATAACGATAAACAATTCTTCCTTTAGACAAGTCGTAGGGAGACATTTCCATTTTCACTTTATCACCAGGTAAGATTTTAATGTAGTGCATTCTCATCTTTCCTGAGATATGAGCGATTACTTCGTGCCCATTTTCCAATTCAACTCGAAACATTGCGTTAGACAATGCTTCTTTGATTGTACCGTCTTGTTCTATTGAAGCCTGTTTTGCCATTCTTAATTTAAAATTATGCTACTGCTATATTTTGAGATCTACCTTTCAACTTACCAGACTTCATCATGCCTTCGTAGTGTCTCATCAATAAGTAACTCTCAATTTGCTGCAAGGTATCCAAAATCACACCCACCATAATGAGTAATGAAGTACCTCCAAAAAACTGAGCAAAGTTTGTATTAACACCAGCCATTTGAGCGAATGCTGGCATGATAGCCACAACTGCTAGGAATAAAGATCCTGGAAATGTAACTCTCGTTAATACGGTATCGATAAACTCAGAAGTTGCTTTGCCTGGTTTAACACCTGGAATGAAACCTCCATTTCTTTTCATGTCATCAGCGATCTGATTCGGGTTGACCGAGATAGCTGTATAAAAGAAAGTAAACAACATGATCATGATTGCGAATGTCAAGTTGTATTCCCAAGACTGAAAGTTTGAAAAAGTAGTTGCTACATACTGTGCAACATCACTTGACTCAGCGAAGTATCCGCCTACCATAGAAGGCAAGAACATCAACGACTGAGCAAAAATAATTGGCATTACGCCTGCTGAATTTACTTTCAAAGGAATGTACTGTCTTTGGCCTCCGTATACTTTGTTACCAACCACTTGCTTGGCATATTGTACCGGAATTCTTCTCACTGCCTGAGTCAACAATACCACTGCCATTACTACAAAGAACAATGCTAAAATCTCAAGCAAGAAAAAAAGCGCTTCGCTCATTCCTCTAGTCACCGCTTCCTGCATCAAACTACCTGGAAATCTTGAAATGATACCAATCATGATCAACATGGAGATACCGTTTCCAATTCCTTTATCAGTAATTCTTTCACCCAACCACATACAGAAGATAGTACCTGCCGTAAGGATTGTCAATGAAGAAAGTGTGAACAAAAATTTATTTTCTAGTACAATCGCATCTGCAGGAATGGCTCCCGCTAAGTAAGCACTACCTTGAGCGAAAGTGATCGCTATTGTAAGTACTCTAGTAATTTGATTGATTTTCTTTCTACCACTGTCTCCTTCTTTCTGTAATTTTTGGAAATAAGGAACAGCCATAGTCAATAGCTGGATAACAATTGAAGCTGAGATATAAGGCATAATACCTAAACCAAAGATAGACGCATTACTAAATGCGCCTCCTAGCATGGTATCTAATATACCTAATATACCTGCAACGTTGTCGTCTAATTTAGAAGGATCTATACCAGGAAGAACAACAAACGAACCCAGTCTAAAGATGATTAAAAAACCGACTGTATTCAGTATTCTGACCCTTAGATCTTCAATGGTAAATATGTTCCGTATGGTACTAAAAAACTTCTTCATAGATTACAATGCTGTTGCTTTGCCCCCTGCTTTTTCAATAGCAGCGATAGCAGATTTAGAGAAATAATGAACAGTTACGTCCAACTTAGCCTTAAGCTCTCCTCTACCCAATACTTTAACTATATCGTTTTTAGCTGCTAAGCCATTCTCTACCAATGTTTCAACAGTGATAGTAGAAGCTTTAGTTTTTTCAGCTAGTGCCTGAAGTACGTCCAAGTTGATTGGCTTAGTTTCTACTCTGTTAGGACTAGTAAAACCAAACTTAGGTACACGCTTATATAAAGGCATCTGTCCACCTTCAAAACCAAGTTTTCTAGAATATCCTGATCTAGATTTGGCTCCTTTGTGACCTCTTGTAGATGTTCCACCTCTTCCAGAACCTTGACCTCTACCAATTCTCTTGTTAGATTTTACAGATCCTTCTGCAGGTCGTAATGTATTTAATTTCATCTTTCTATGATTTCAGAAAATTCTAAAATTATTTATTCTCAACAGAAACCAGGTGATTGATCTTCTTGATCATTCCCGCAATCTGTGGCGTCAATTCTTTTTCAACAGATCTGTTGATTTTACCCAATCCCAGTGCTTTAATAGTAAGCTTCTGATCGTTAGGTCTCTTTATGACGCTTCTTTTTTGTGTAATAACTACCTTGGCCATCTTCTTATCCGTTAAAAACTTTTGACAATTCAACACCTCTTTGACGAGCAACCGCATAAGGATCTCTCATTTGGCTCAATGCATCGAAAGTAGCTTTTACCACATTGTGAGGGTTTGAAGAACCTTTAGACTTAGCTAGTACATCGTGCACACCAGCACTCTCCAATACCGCACGCATCGCACCACCGGCAATTACTCCAGTACCCGTTGCAGCTGGCTTCAACAATACGTGTCCGCCACCAAACTTACCAACAGCATCGTGAGGTACAGTTCCTTTGAATACTGGTACTCTTACCAAATTTTTCTTAGCGTCGTCGATACCTTTAGTGATAGAGTCAGTTACTTCATTGGCTTTACCTAATCCGTATCCTACTACACCATTTCCGTCACCCACAACTACGATTGCAGAGAAACTGAATCTTCTACCACCTTTTACAACTTTAGCAACTCTTTTGATAGCAACTACTTTCTCAGTTAATTCGATTTCGCTTGCTTTGATTGCTCTTATATTTTGCTTAGACATAACTCAATTAAAATTTAAGGCCTCCTTCTCTAGCACCATCTGCTAAAGCTTTTACTTTTCCATGATAAGGATATCCACCTCTATCGAATACTACAGCTGAAATTCCAGTACCTGTAGCTTTCTCTGCAAGCTTCTTCCCTACTTCTTTAGAAACCTCAATGTTGACATTGTTTTTTCCAATCTCAGCAGATGACGTAGCTGTCAATGTGTGACCACTCACATCATCAATCAATTGAACGTATATGCCTTTATTGCTTTTGAAAACAGACAATCTTGGTCTTTCAGCAGTACCAGTAATCTTATTTCTGATACCTTTTCTGATTCTTAGCCTTCTTTGTTCTTTAGTAATCGCCATGTCTCCTATTATTTAGCAGCAGTTTTACCAGCTTTTCTTCTAATAATTTCACCAACAAATCTGATACCTTTTCCTTTGTAAGGTTCGATTTTTCTCAGGGATCTGATCTTAGCACTCACTTCACCTACCAACTCTTTGTCAGGAGATTCCAATGTAACTATTGGGTTCTTACCTTTTTGAGTTTCAGCTGCTACTTTCACTTCTTTAGGGATTTCCATAAAGATATTGTGCGAGTATCCTAAGTTCAATTCAAGAATTTGACCTTGAGTAGAAGCTTTATAACCTACACCTACAAGTTCCAATTCTTTCTTATATCCTTCACTAGCACCCACTACCATATTGTTCAACAATGAACGATACAGACCATGAAGTGCTTTATGTCTCTTTTGATCGGTTGGTCTCTTTACTGTAAGTACACCATCCTCTAAGGCCAAAGTGAAATCTGTATCGATTTCTCTAGCCAAAGTTCCTTTTGATCCTTTTACTGTCACCGACCCACCGTTGATTGTTACCTCAACGCCAGATGGCACAGTAATCGGCTTGTTTCCTATTCTTGACATCTTATTCTAATTAATAAACGTAACACAATACTTCGCCGCCCACATTGTGCTGTCTGGCTTCTTTGTCAGTAATAACGCCTTTGGATGTAGACAAAATGGCTACTCCAAGACCGTTCAATACCCTGGGTAATGCGTCAGACTTGGCATATTTTCTTAGACCAGGCTTACTTATCCTTTCTAAGCATACAATCGCAGACTCCTTAGTCTCCGGATTGTACTTCAATGCAATTCTGATTTTCCCCTGGACACCATCCTCATCGAATTTGTAATTCTTAATGAATCCCTTGTCTTTCAACACTTTAGTGAGTTCCTTCTTCATGTTAGAAGCAGGAACCTCAACGATTCGATGATTTGCCTTGATGGCATTCCTCAATCTTGTTAAATAATCTGCTATCGGATCTGTCATTACAGTATACTTTTAACCCCCATTTCTTTACGGGGGTGCAAAGTTAGTTAATATTTTATATTTTAAAAACTCTTTTTACCAGCTTGCTTTAGTCACACCTGGAATTTTCCCATCGCTAGCCATCTCTCTGAATGTAACCCTAGAAATACCGAATTTTCTCATGTATCCCTTTGGTCTGCCGGTAAGCTTACATCTGTTGTGAAGTCTAACTTTAGAAGAGTTTCGAGGAAGTTTGTCTAAACCTTCGTAGTCGCCAGCTGCTTTCAATTCAGCTCTTTTAGCGGCATACTTAGCTACCAATCTTTCTCTTTTTCTTTCTCTGGCTTTTATCGCTTCTCTTGCCATATCAATTATTATTTTTCTTTACGAAAGGCATTCCGAACGCCTTAAGTAGTTCATAACTTTCTTCGTCAGTCTGAGCAGATGTCACAAAAGTGATATCCATTCCAGAAATCTTGTTCACTTTATCGATACTGATTTCAGGGAAAATGATTTGCTCCTTTACACCCAAAGTGTAATTTCCACGTCCATCAAAACCCTTATCTTTGATACCTCTAAAGTCTCTTACTCGAGGAAGTGCTACAGTCATCAAACGATCCAAGAATTCGTACATCTTCTCTCCTCTTAATGTTACTCTAGCTCCGATTGGCATTCCTTCTCTCAATTTAAAGTTAGAGATTGAAGTCTTTGCCAAAGTAGGTACAGCTTTCTGTCCAGTAATTTGAGTCAATTCCTCAACACCAGCGTCTACCAACTTCTTATCAGATACAGCTGCTCCGATTCCTTTGTTTACAGAGATCTTCTCTAGTTTAGGAACCATCATTACAGATTTGTACTGGAATTTCTCTTTAAGAGCAGGTACTACGTCCTTCTCGTAAATATCTTTTAATCTTGGATTAGCCATTTTTGATTACCTCCCCTGTTTTCTTTGAAAATCTTTGCAATTTGCCGTTTTCGTCTAGCTTTCTGCCAATTTTGGTTGCTTCGCCAGTCGCAGCATCTACGAGCATCAAGTTGCTCATGTGTATAGATGCCTCTACTTTCTTAATACCACCTTCAGGGCTTTCAGCTGACGGCTTGGTGTGTTTAGTCACCATATTCAAGCCTTCTACGATTGCTCTATATTTTGAAGGAAATACCTCAAGAACAGCTCCTGTTTTTCCTTTCGAGTTTCCTGAAAGTACTTTAACGGTGTCTCCTTTTTTGATGTGAAATTTCATGATCTAAATTTTTCTACGCTATGATAAAATTACAGCACCTCTGGAGCCAATGAAACAATTTTCATAAACTGCTTTTCTCTAAGCTCTCTTGCTACAGGTCCGAAGATACGAGTACCTCTTGGCTCACCACTTTCTGCCAACAATACTGCTGCATTGTCTTCGAATCTGATGTAAGAGCCATCCTTTCTTCTTACCTCCTTCTTAGTTCTTACTACTACTGCTTTTGAAACAGTACCTTTTTTAAGATTGGAAGAAGAAATGGCTGACTTTACTGTTACAACAATTTTGTCACCAACAGAAGCATATCTCTTACCGGTTCCTCCTAATACACGAATACATAGTACTTCTTTAGCACCGCTGTTATCCGCTACACTTAGTCTTGATTCTTGTTGTACCATCTCTTATTTAGCTCTTTCAATTATTTCAACCAATCTCCACCTTTTGTTCTTAGACAAAGGTCTTGTTTCCATGATCTTTACAGTATCACCGATACCACAATCATTATTCTCATCATGAGCAGCAAATTTCTTTGTCTTGATCATGAATTTTCCGTACATCGGGTGCTTTACTTTACGCAACACCTCTACAGTGATAGTTTTCGACATTTTGTCGCTTACCACTTTTCCGATACGTTCTTTTCTTAAATTTCTGGCTTCCATCTCGAACTAACTTATTGTTGGGCGATTTGTTTAGCCCTGATTTCAGTACTTAACCTTGCTACCAATTTCTTCGCCTCTTTCAATCTCATAGGATTTTCGATTGGCGTGATAGCATGCGCAAATTTCAACTTTGCGTAATTTTCTTTCTCAGCTACAAGCTTGCCTTTCAATTCATCAAGCGATAAGCCTTTGATTTCAGAATTTTTCATAATTTCCTCTATTTATAGGTATTACCCTTGTGCTTGAAAATCTCTTCTAACAGTAAACTTCGTTCTCAGCGGCAACTTCTGCTGCGCCAATCTCAAAGCCTCCTGAGCTAACTCTTTGCTTACACCTGCTGCCTCGAATAAAATGGTTCCAGGCTTAACAACTGCTACCCAATATTCTGGCGCACCCTTACCTTTACCCATCCTTACTTCAGCAGGCTTCTTTGTTACTGGCTTGTCTGGAAAAATTCTAATCCAAACTTGTCCTTCCCTTTTCATCGCTCTGGTCATGGCAATCCTGGCAGCCTCTATTTGGCGACTAGTAATCCAACCTGGCTCTAGGGACTTAATTCCAAAAGTACCGAAGGCTAAAGTATGACCTCGCTGTGCAAGTCCTTTTACTCTACCTTTTTGCTTTTTTCTGAACTTCGTTCTTTTCGGTTGTAACATCTCTTAAATATTTTATTCCTCTAGAGTGAGGGATTATTGTCTTCTTTTTCTTCTTGGACCTTCATTGCCACCTCTTGGACCACGGCCTCCACCGCCACCTTGGTTGCCCATACCTACGTTAGGAGAAAGATCTCTCTTGCCGTAAACTTCACCTTTGAAGATCCATACTTTGATACCAATCTTACCATAAATGGTATGCGCTTCAGAAATTTGATAGTCGATATCAGCTCTCAAAGTATGCAAAGGAATTCTACCTTCTTTGTATTGCTCAGTTCTCGCCATCTCAGCACCGCCCAATCGGCCAGCTACTTTGATTTTGATACCCTGCGCTCCTACTCGCATAGAAGAAGCGATCGCTTGCTTCATAGCTCTTCTGTAAGAGATTCTAGCTTTCAATTGCTGAGCAATAGACTCACCAACCAATGCCGCATCCAATTCAGGTCTCTTGATTTCGAAGATGTTGATTTGCAAATCCTTTCCAGTAAATGCTTTCAACTCTTCTTTGATTTTATCAACTTCAGATCCTCCTTTTCCAATCACAACACCCGGACGAGCAGTGTGAATAGTCAAAGTGATTCTTTTAATGGTTCTTTCTACTACAATCTTAGAAATACCTCCTTTAGGAATTCTGGCCTTGATATACTTTCTGATTTTGGTATCTTCTACCAATTTGTCAGGAAAGGTCTTGCCACCGTACCAGTTGGAATCCCAACCTTTAACAATTCCTAATCTTAGTCCTGTAGGGTTTACCTTCTGTCCCATCTTATTTGTTTTCTGAAGTTTCAGTATTCTTTTCTGCGCTCTCTGCGTTGTGGCTATCCACAACCAACGTCACGTGGTTAGATCTCTTTCTAATTCTGTGCGCTCTTCCTTGCGGAGCAGGTCTCAGCCTTTTCAAAATTCTTGCACTATCTACAAAAATTTCTTTTACGTATAGATCTGCTTCTTCAAGCTTCTGATCTTCGTTTTTAGCTTCCCAATTAGAGATGGCAGATAATAATAATTTATCTAGTCTAGCAGCACCTTGCTTTGCTTCAAACTTCAGTACGTTTAATGCATGGTTTACTCTTTGGCCTCTTACCAAATCAGCAACCACTCTCATCTTACGAGGAGAGGTAGGTACGTTTTTTAGTTTTGCTACAGCTTCCATAGTTCAGCTAATTATTTTCTTTTGTCTTTTTTGTTAATATGACCTCGGAAGTTTCTCGTAGGAGAGAATTCGCCCAACTTGTGGCCTACCATGTTTTCAGTTACAAACACAGGGATAAACTTGTTTCCGTTGTGTACTGCAAATGTGTGTCCTACGAAATCCGGAGATATCATCGACCTTCTTGACCAAGTCTTGATCACTGATTTCTTGCCTGAATCATTCATGGCATCGACTTTATTTTCAAGTCTGAAATCTATATAAGGTCCTTTTTTTAAAGATCTTCCCATTACTTATTTCTTTTTACCAATGATCAACTTGTTAGAATATTTCTTAGGTGCTCTGGTCTTCTGACCTTTAGCAAAGATACCGTTACGAGATCTAGGATGACCTCCAGACGACTTACCTTCTCCACCGCCCATTGGGTGATCGACAGGGTTCATTGCTACACCTCTTACTCTAGGTCTTCTACCCAACCATCTGTTTCGACCAGCTTTACCCAATCTTACATTCATGTGGTCGCCGTTTGATACGGTACCGATAGTAGCCAGACAAGTAACAAGTACTAATCTCATTTCACCAGAAGGCAACTTCACAGTTGCGTACTTACCTTCTCTTGCCATCAATTGCACGTATGCTCCAGCACTTCTTGCCATACAAGCTCCTTTACCAGGCTTCAACTCCACATTGTGGATGATTGTACCTAGAGGAATCTCAGACAACAAAAGTGTGTTGCCTACTTCTGGTGCAACACCAGGTCCAGACACTAAAGTATCTCCAACCTTTACTCCTTCAGGAGCAATGATGTATCTCTTTTCACCATCTGCGTAGAACAACAATGCAATTCTTGCAGTTCTCATTGGATCATACTCAATAGTCTTCACAGTAGCCGGAATTCCGAACTTTTCTCTTTTGAAGTCTATTGCTCTATATTTTCTCTTATGACCTCCACCAACGTTTCTGATAGTCATTCTACCAGAATTGTTACGTCCACCATTTCTGTGAACTGCTTTAGTCAAAGACTTTTCCGGAGTAGAGCTAGTGATCTCATCAAATACAGGTGCAACCCTATATCTGGTACCCGGCGTCATCGGTTTTAATTTTCTTACAGCCATTTTCTAACTATTTATACTCCTCCGTAAAAATCAATTATATCTCCTTCGGCCACTTGCACGATCGCTTTCTTGAAAGAAGCAGTTCTTCCAGATACCACTTTCGATTTAGTGTACTTAGTTTTTGCGTTGCCTTGGTAAACCATTGTGTTTACTTTTTCAACCGTTACCCCGTAGGTTTTCTCTACTGCCTTTTTGATCTCAACTTTATTAGCATCTTGATCAACTATAAAGCCGTATTTTCCACTTTCATTAAGCGCAGATACTTTCTCGGTAACTAGTGGTTTTCTTAGTATACTCATCTTCTTATTTCGTTAATAAGTTCTGAATTTTTTCAATAGAACCTTCGCAAAGTATCAAGTTGTCTGCGTTCAACAAATCATAAGTATTGATTTGATCTGCAGTAGTTACTTTCGTTTTCTGAAGGTTGTTAGACGACAACACAATGTTCTTGTCAGCTTCTGCTAATACAAGCAGCGTCTTCTTATCATTCAAAGATAGACTAGCCAATAAGCTTTTGTATTCCTTTGTCTTAGGTGCTTCGAAGCTGAAGTCTTCCAAAACAGAAATGCTTTTATCTGAAGCCTTATAAGTCAAAGCAGACTTCCTAGCCAAAGATTTCAATTTCTTGTTTAGCTTGAAAGAATAATCTCTTGGCTCTGGGCCAAACACTCTTCCTCCACCTCTGAACAATGGCGATTTGATACTACCCGCACGAGCGGTACCAGTACCCTTTTGTTTCTTAATCTTTTTAGTCGATCCAGCAATCTCTGCTCTTTCTTTCGACTTGTGAGTTCCCTGTCTTTGATTCGCTAGGAATTGCTTTACATCTAAATAGATAGCATGATCATTTGGCTCAATGCCAAATATGTCCTTAGCCAAATCAACTTTTCTCCCGGTATCCTCACCGTTTCTATTTACTACGGATACTTTCATGACTATTTCTCTAGAATTACAGTTCCATTTTTAGGTCCTGGTACAGACCCACTAACCAAAATCAGATTCTTCTCAGGAATAATCTTCATTACCTGAAGATTAGTTACTTTGACTCTGTCGTTACCAGTTCGGCCAGCCATTCTCATTCCTTTGAATACTCTCGCAGGATAAGATGCTCCACCAATAGATCCAGGTGCTCTCAGTCTGTTGTGCTGACCGTGAGTAGCTTGTCCAACACCACCGAAGTTGTGTCTCTTTACTACGCCTTGAAAACCCTTACCTTTTGAGTTGGCAATGACATCAACAAAATCTTCCTCTTGGAAAATATCTGCTACACTTAGTTCTTGTCCAAGTTCTACACCTCCATCAAACTCTACTCGGAAATCTCTAAATTCCACTAAGTGTTGCTTAGGAGTAGTTTTCGCCTTCGCGAAATGACCTTTCAAGGCTTTAGTCGTACGCTTTTCTTTACGCTCACCGTAACCAAGCTGTACAGCTGTATACCCGTCAGTGTCTTCGTTCTTAACTTGCGTAACTACGCAAGGACCAGCTTCTATCAATGTGCATGCAACGTTTCGTCCATCGGCACCAAAGACGCTAGTCATCCCAATTTTTTTTCCTATTATACCTGACATTTCAGTATTAAATTTCTTTAATAATTTTCGCCTTTTCGTCCACTTGTTCGGAAAAGGAGTGCAAAGATAGCAATTAATAAATTGCAGTCAAATAATTCCTAAACAAAAAAGTAACAATTCCGTAAGGCACAAAAAAAGAACCACGCTTACACGTGGTTCTCATATTTTCAAAGTCTAATAATTAGACCTTAATCTCTACATCTACGCCACTTGGCAATTCAAGCTTCATCAATGCATCTACAGTTTTGGCACTGTTAGAGAAGATATCTACCAATCTCTTGTAAGTACAAAGCTGGAATTGCTCACGAGCTTTCTTGTTTACGTGGGGTGACTTCAATACAGTAAATTTCTCTTTTACCGTAGGAAGTGGAATAGGTCCGCTTACTACAGCACCAGTAGTTTTTACTGCTCTTACGATTTTCTCAGAAGACTTGTCTACCAAGTTGTGGTCGTAAGACTTTAGTTTAATTCTAATTTTCTGATTCATAACTAATATGCTTTAAACGGCCTCGCCTTTTACCTTTTTAATAACTCCCTCTGCGATGTTCTTAGGAACTGGATCATAGTGAGAGAATGTCAATGAAGCGGTAGCTCTACCAGAAGTCATCGTTCTAAGGTCAGTGATATAACCGAACAACTCAGACAATGGAACATCTGCTTTCACTACTTGAGAATTTCCTTTTACGTCCATTCCTTTCATCAAACCTCTACGTCTGTTCAAGTCACCAGTTACATTACCAGTATATTCGTCTGGCGTAACTACTTCAACACCCATGATAGGTTCTAGCAATACTGGGCTAGCTTTCTTAGCAGCTTCTTTGAAACCGATCTTTGCAGCCAACTCAAATGAAAGCGCATCCGAATCCACATCGTGGAAAGAACCGTGATACAATTTCACCTTCATGCTATCCAAAGGATATCCAGCCAAAGGACCATTGTCCATAGCCGCTTTAAATCCTTTTTCAATTGCAGGGATAAATTCTTTTGGAATTACACCACCCACAATCTTATTATCAAACTGCAATCCAGTTTTCTCGAAGTCCTCGTCTACCGGAGACAACTCAAATACGATATCGGCAAATTTACCTTTACCACCTGATTGCTTTTTGTAAACCTCTTTATGATCCACCAATGACTGGATAGCTTCTTTGTAAGCCACCTCAGGAGCACCCTGGTTGATTTCAACCTTGAATTCTCTCTTCAATCTATCGATGATAATGTCTAAGTGAAGCTCTCCCATACCTCTCAAGATCGTCTGACCAGTTTCGTGGTTAGTCTCTACCTGAAGGGTTGGATCTTCTTCTACCAATTTAGCGATCGCCATTCCTAGCTTGTCTACGTCTGCTTGAGTTTTAGGCTCAATCGCGTATCCAATTACAGGATCAGGGAATACCATAGATTCAAGAACGATTTTGTGCTTTTCGTCACAAAGTGTATCTCCAGTTTTGATATCCTTAAATCCTACTACTGCAGCAATATCTCCAGCGTGGAATTGATCAATCTGATTTTGCTTATTGGCATGCATTTGGAAGATACGAGAGATTCTCTCTTTCTTCCCAGTTCTTGTATTGAATACATAAGAACCAGAATCCAACGTGCCTGAGTAAGATCTAGCAAAACATAGACGACCTACAAATGGGTCAGTTGCGATCTTAAATGCCAAGGCTGCGAATGGCTCGTCAGCAGAAGGCTTTCTCAATGCTGGCTCCTCTGTGTCAGGGTTAGTACCTTCGATACCTTCTCTGTCTAGCGGAGATGGAAGCAATTCCATCACGTAATCCAACATAGTTTGAACTCCTTTGTTCTTGAAGGCAGAACCACAGAACATTGGCACAAAGTCCATGTTGATTGTTGCTTGTCTAGAAGCAGCAATGATTTCTTCTTTAGTAATCGAATTAGGATCTTCGAAGTATTTCTCCATCAAAGTTTCATCGTATTCAGCTACTGCCTCCAACAATTCTTCTCTGTACTGATCCACCTCGTCTACCATATCAGCAGGAATTTCGATTTCTTCGAAAGTCATACCCATATCTGCTTCGTTCCAGATCATGGCTTTTCTTTCTACCAAATCAACCACACCTTTGAATCCTTCTTCGGCACCAATTGGTAATTGGAAAGGAACAGACTTAGTGCCTAATCTTTCTTTTACCTGATTACATACCATTAAGAAGTCAGCTCCAGCTCTGTCCATTTTGTTGACAAAACCTAAACGAGCAACGTTGTAGTTATCTGCTAGTCTCCAGTTAGTTTCAGACTGAGGCTCAACACCGTCAACTGCACTAAACAAGAAAACCAAACCATCCAATACTCTCAACGATCTGTTTACCTCAACGGTAAAATCCACGTGACCAGGAGTATCAATGATGTTGATATGATATTTTTTTTCTTTGTAAGGCCAGAATACAGTAGTAGCAGCCGAAGTAATAGTAATACCTCTTTCTTGCTCTTGCTCCATCCAGTCCATTGTAGCGGCACCATCATGTACCTCTCCAATTTTGTGACTTACGCCTGTGTAATACAGGATACGCTCGGTAGTGGTAGTTTTACCAGCATCAATATGTGCTGCAATACCAATATTACGAGTCAAACTAAGATCTCTTGCCATCGTTTCCTGTTATTAAAATCTAAAATGTGAAAATGCTTTATTCGCTTCAGCCATTCTGTGAACGTCATCTTTCTTCTTCACAGCAGCTCCTTCACCTTTAGCAGCAGCAATGATTTCTCCAGCCAATCTCTCTTTCATTGTCTTCTCTCCTCTGGCTCTTGAGTATGAAATCATCCACTTAATTCCTAGGGAAGTTTTCCTGTTCGGTCTTACTTCTATAGGAACCTGAAAAGTTGCACCACCTACACGTCTACTTTTCACCTCTACTGAAGGCATGATGTTGTTAAGCGCTTTTTTCCAAGTTTCAAGACCATTCTCACTTGTTTTTTCTTCTACCAATGCTACCGCATCGTAAAAGATCGAATAAGCAATACTCTTCTTTCCGTCCACCATCAGGTAGTTCACAAACTTAGATACTAGCGTATCCTGGAACTTCGGATCCGGAAGAATATATCTCTTCTTTGGTTTCGATTTTCTCATTTTTTCTTTAAATCAATTTTTTACTTTTTGTCTTTAGGCTTCTTAGCTCCGTACTTCGATCTTCTCTGAAGACGTCCGCTTACACCGGCGGTATCTAAGGCTCCTCTAATGATGTGGTATCTTACACCTGGTAGATCTTTTACCCTTCCACCTCTGATCAATACAATCGAGTGTTCTTGAAGGTTGTGACCTTCACCTGGAATGTAAGCATTCACTTCCTTGCCATTGGTCAACCTTACCCTTGCAACTTTTCTCATCGCGGAGTTTGGTTTCTTAGGCGTGGTCGTATATACCCTGGTACATACACCTCGTCTTTGCGGGCAAGAATCCAATGCAGGAGACTTTGACTTTGACACCAATGTCTTTCTGCCTTTTCTTACTAATTGTTGTATAGTAGGCATTTACTTATTATTTATATATTTCAATTCCTCCGAAATTTTTCGGAACGCAAAAATAGGGATTAAGTATTTCTGAACAAAATATCCTAACCCCTAATTATCTTATTAATTAATCTGTACCGTTAAGCCTCGCCTACAGCTCCTCCAAAATTCATTGGGAATTTCGGAGAATCGTCTACGTTTTTTATTGGTCCAAACGTTTGTTCGTACTTATTGATGTTGTCCTGCAGTGCTGCAAATAGCCTTTTTGCATGTTCTGGAGTTACTACCACTCTAGATTTTACTTTGGCCTTTGGCACACCCGGCATCAATCGAATAAAATCAATCACAAACTCAGAATTGGAATGGGCGATCATAGCCAAATTAGCATATACACCCTCTGCAATTTCTTCAGACAATTCAATATTGATTTGATTGCCTTGTTGTTTGTCTTGACTTTCTTCTTTCTTATTGCTCATCTGTCTGGTATTCTTTTGACTTTTCGAATTCCTCTTTAGATGAAACTAAAGAATCGTATTCCTCTTGAGACCCTACTATCAAATCCTGGAATTGTCTTTGTCCTGTACCGGCTGGAATCAAGTGTCCAACAATTACGTTCTCTTTCAATCCATTCAATGTGTCTCGCTTACCTCGGATCGAAGCTTCACTCAATACTTTGGTAGTTTCCTGGAAGGAAGCCGCCGAAATGAAACTTTGTGTACCCAAAGAAGCTTGCGTAATACCTTGAAGTGTAG
The DNA here is from genome assembly GCF_965233835.1 of Reichenbachiella sp. Classification (GTDB taxonomy): domain Bacteria; phylum Bacteroidota; class Bacteroidia; order Cytophagales; family Cyclobacteriaceae; genus Reichenbachiella. The sequence goes on along the minus strand of NZ_OZ247585.1, from coordinate 1,577,655 downwards.
GCTTAGAAACTGCCGGCTCGGCATTTCTTACCTGAACTAACTTCATATCCTTACGTCTCAAACTAGAATTCTCATCTCTCAATTGTCTTGAAGTGATGATCTGTCCTTGTTTCAAGTTTCCAGAATCTCCAACTTCTGTCACTACTTTCATATCTAGAATTGAATCATTCTCTTCCATGAACATTAGTTTGTCAACAATCTGACCAGGCAAGAAGCTAGTATCTCCAGCGTCAAGGATATTTACCTTCTGCATCATCTGTCTTACGATAGTTTCGATGTGCTTATCATTGATTTTCACACCTTGCAGACGGTATACTTCCTGAATCTCATTTACCAAATACTCTTGAACCGCAGTTGGGCCTTTGATAGCCAAAATATCAGCAGGAGTAATGGCTCCATCAGAAAGTGCATATCCAGCTTTCACAAAGTCATTGTCCTGAACTAGGATGTGCTTAGAAAGTGATACTAGGTATCTCTTCTTCACGCCATCTTTAGACTCGATGAAAATTTCTCTGTTACCTCTTTTGATACCACCGTACGTTACCACACCGTCGATCTCAGAAACTACAGCCGGATTAGATGGGTTTCTAGCCTCGAATAACTCAGTTACTCTTGGAAGACCCCCTGTAATATCTCTAGACTTACCCATTGTTCTTGGGATTTTCACCAAGATCTGACCAGCCTTAATTTTATCGCCTTCATCCACTGCCAAGTGAGCACCTACTGGAATGTTGAACGTATATTCTTCATCCTTAGACTCTACTATAATGGCAGGGTTTTTAGTTTTATCTTTAGTATCGATGATTACTTTCTCTCTGTGACCAGTCTGTTCATCAGATTCTTCTTTATAAGTAACACCTTCTACAATAGACTCAAAGTTAACTGTACCATCAGCAGCAGAAAGAATCACCGCATTATATGGATCCCAGTGACAAAGCTTGTCTCCTTTCTTAACTTTCTTCTTGTTTTTCACATCTAAGAAAGCACCGTAAGGCACATGGTTAGTAATCAGCGTTTTACCCGACTCAGGATCGATAATTCTGATCTCTCCCGTTCTACCCATTACAACTTCAACAGCATCGCCATCCTGATTCGTAGTCTTGATTGCTCTCAAGCCTTCCATTTCAACAACTCCGTCGAATTTCGCAGGAATAGTCGCATCAACAGCAATGTTAGACGCTGTACCCCCAACGTGGAATGTTCTAAGTGTCAACTGTGTACCTGGCTCACCGATCGATTGTGCTGCAATTACTCCTACAGCCTCTCCGCTCTGTGCCATAGCACCTGTGGCTAGGTTACGTCCGTAACACTTCGCACAAACACCTTTCTTTGACTCACAAGTCAATACCGATCTGATCTCTACAGATTCAATCGCAGTATCGTCTACTTTTTCAGCTAGCTCTTCAGTAATTTCAATTCCTGCAGGAATCAATAATTCTTCAGAGATTGGATCATATACATCATGTACTGATACTCTACCTAAAATTCTTTCAGATAATGGTTCAACGATATCCTCGTTATCTTTCAAGGCAGAAACATCCAGACCTCTCAAAGTACCACAATCTTCTTCGTTTACTACCACATCCTGAGATACATCAACCAAACGTCTTGTCAAGTAACCCGCATCGGCAGTTTTCAATGCTGTATCGGCCAGACCTTTACGAGCACCGTGAGTAGAAATAAAGTACTCGATTACATCTAGTCCTTCTTTAAAGTTGGATAGAATTGGGTTTTCAATAATCTCACCCACAGAACCTTGCAGGTTCTTTTGTGGCTTAGCCATCAAACCCCTCATTCCGCCCAACTGACGAATCTGCTCTCTCGAACCCCTTGCACCTGAGTGCATCATCATGTAGATCGAGTTGAATCCTTGATCTTCTTCTTCGAGCTGAGTCATCAAGGTACCAGTCAACATTGAGTTGATTCTGGTCCAGATGTCAATTACTTGATTGTATCTCTCGTTATCAGTAATCAGACCCATTTGGTAGTTTTGCCATACAGCATCCACTTCCTCTTTAGCCTGAGCTACTAACTTTTCTTTTTCTTCTGGAATGTTGATATCTCCAAGTCCCATAGACAATCCGCCTTTGTAAGCCGACTGGAATCCGAGGTGCTTGATATCATCTAGGAATTGAGCTGTACGAGCCATTCCTGAAATTTTGAAGACATTCGAAATAATTTGCTGTAATTTTTTCTTAGACAACAACTCATCTACGAAACCAACTTCTTCAGGAACCAACTGGTTGAATATCACTCTACCAGCTACCGTTTCGATAATCTTAGTTTCCAATTCACCGCTTGCAGTTCGAACGCTAGTTCTTACCTTGATGAATGCATGCTTAGACAATCTTCCTTCGTTGATCGCAATTTCCACTTCCTCAGCACTGTAGAAAGTCATACCTTCTCCAGCTACAACTTCTTTGTCAGTACTTCTCTTTCCTTTTGTAACATAATAAAGTCCCAAAACCATATCCTGAGAAGGTACCGTAATTGGTGCCCCGTTGGCAGGGTTTAGGATGTTGTGAGAAGCCAACATCAACACAGATGCTTCCAAAATAGCTTCATGGCCTAAAGGCACGTGAACCGCCATCTGGTCACCATCAAAATCGGCGTTGAATGCTGTACATGCTAATGGGTGCAATTGAATTGCTTTACCTTCAATCATTTTAGGCTGGAAAGCCTGGATACCCAATCTGTGAAGCGTTGGAGCTCTGTTAAGCAGTACAGGGTGTCCTTTCAACACATTCTCAAGAATGTCCCAAATCACAGGATCCTTACGGTCAACGATTTTCTTCGCCGACTTCACTGTCTTAACAATTCCTCTCTCTATTAATTTTCTGATAACGAATGGCTTGAAAAGCTCAGCAGCCATTCCCTTAGGAAGACCACATTCATGCATTTTCAATTCCGGTCCTACCACAATTACAGAACGACCAGAATAATCCACCCTTTTACCAAGCAAGTTTTGACGGAATCTACCTTGCTTACCTTTAAGCATATCACTCAAAGATTTCAAAGCTCTGTTTCCATCAGATCTTACCGCGTTTACTTTTCTTGAGTTATCGAAAAGTGAATCAACCGCTTCCTGAAGCATACGTTTCTCATTTCTAAGAATTACTTCTGGCGCTTTGATATCGATCAATCGCTTCAAACGATTGTTTCTGATAATCACTCTTCTGTATAGATCATTCAAATCAGAGGTAGCGAATCTACCACCGTCCAATGGAACCAAAGGTCTCAATTCTGGAGGAATAACCGGCACCATTTTGATGATCATCCACTCAGGCTTGTTCTCGATACGCGTCTTAGCATCTCTAAATGCTTCAACTACTTTCAATCTCTTCAAGGCTTCTGCTTTTCTCTGCTGAGAAGTATCAGTAGCTGCCTGGTGTCTTAATTCGTATGATAATTCATCTAGTTTGATTCTAGACAAAGACATTTCTAATGCCTCTGCACCCATCTTCGCGATGAATTTGTTTGGATCGTCGTCATCCAACAATTGGTTTTCTCTTGGTAACTTATCCAAGATATCCAAGTACTCATCCTCAGTCAAGAAGTCGTGACGAGCAATACCATCTTCTTCTTTCGCTCCTGGCTGAATCACCAAATAACGCTCGTAGTAAATGATTTGATCCAACTTCTTAGTAGGAATTCCGAGTAGGTAACCAATTTTGTTAGGTAGAGATTTGAAATACCAAATATGTGCTACTGGTACTACCAACTCGATGTGCCCCATGCGCTCACGTCTTACCTTTTTCTCGGTAACTTCAACACCACATCTGTCACAGATAATACCTTTATACCTGATTCTCTTATATTTCCCGCAATGACATTCCCAATCTTTTACTGGACCGAAAATACGCTCACAGAACAATCCACCCATTTCAGGCTTGTAAGTTCTATAGTTGATAGTTTCAGGCTGTGTAACCTCACCGTGTGAGCTTTCCAGAATAGATTCGGGAGAAGCTAAACTTACTGTAACTCTCGAGAAGTTGCTGTTTAGCTTTTTGCTTTTTCTGAATGCCATAATTACAATCTTATATGTTAATGACCCGAAGGTCTTATGATCAATTAATTAGTCTAAAGTAATTTCAAGAGCCAAACCTCTCAATTCGTGAACGAGTACGTTGAACGACTCTGGAATATTTGGTTTGTTCATATTCTCGCCTTTTACTATGGCTTCATATGCTTTTGCTCTACCGATAACATCATCAGATTTGATGGTCAGGATTTCCTGAAGAACGTTGGCTGCACCAAATGCCTCCAATGCCCAAACTTCCATCTCTCCAAAACGCTGTCCACCAAACTGCGCCTTACCGCCCAACGGCTGCTGAGTAATCAACGAGTAAGGTCCAATCGATCTGGCGTGCATCTTATCATCCACCAAGTGACCTAGTTTCAGCATGTAAATCACACCTACAGTAACTGGCTGGTCAAATCTGTTTCCAGATAGACCATCGTAAAGGTATGTTCTACCGTACTCTGGCAATCCTGCTTCTTTCAACTCAGAAGCTACTTGATCCATGCTCGCTCCATCGAAGATTGGTGTAGCATATTTTCTACCCAATTTCAATCCAGCCCAACCTAGAACAGTTTCGTAGATCTGACCAATGTTCATCCTTGAAGGTACACCTAGAGGGTTCAAACAGATATCCACCGGAGTTCCATCTTCCAAGAACGGCATGTCTTCCTCTCTAACGATTCTGGCTACAACCCCTTTGTTACCGTGACGACCCGCCATCTTATCACCCACTTTCAATTTACGTTTCTTAGCCACGTAAACTTTAGCTAGCTGAACGATGCCTGCTGGCAATTCATCTCCAACTTCCAAAGTGAATTTCTCGCGTTTGAAGATACCACCGATATCGTGTCTCTTCTTACCATAGTTTTTGACCAATTCAAAAACCATCTTGTTCACTTTTTCATCAGCTGTCCAATTATCCAACAATAAGTCACCAATAAGGTTTACTTCTTCCTGAACATTGTAATTAGACTCATCTCTATAGATATTCTTTTCCGGGAAAAGATTTTCTTCAATATTCTTAGCGTTGAATTTCACGCCTTTCGACATGATTTCATCACCAAACTTGTGCTTCACTCCTTGAGAAGTTTTACCACCGATAAGTTCAACCAACTTCGCAATAACAACACTTCTCAATTCTTTCAGTTCTTGAGAGTAATTGTTTTTCAAAATTTCAACTTCTCTTTTGGTCTTCGCTCTAAGGTCTTTATCCTTCTTAGGTCTAGAGAACAACTTAGTATCGATTACCACACCTCTTAGTGACGGAGAAGCTTTCAAGGAAGCATCTTTCACATCACCCGCTTTGTCTCCAAAGATGGCTCTCAATAGTTTTTCTTCTGGCGTTGGATCAGTTTCTCCTTTAGGAGTAATCTTTCCAATTAGGATATCTCCTTCTTTGATCTCAGCTCCAATTCTGATGATACCATTCTCATCAAGATTCTTTACTGCTTCCTCACTTACGTTTGGAATCTCAGAAGTCAATTCTTCCTCACCTCTTTTTGTATCTCTAACTTCTAATTCAAATTCATCAATGTGAATAGAAGTAAACACGTCATCTCTTACAACTTTCTCAGAAATTACAATCGCATCCTCAAAGTTGTATCCTTGCCAAGGCATGAAGGCCACTGTCAAGTTTCTACCCAATGCCAATTCGCCATCTTCGGTAGCAAAACCTTCACAAAGCGCCTGTCCTTCAGTTACTTTATCACCTTTCAACACAATCGGTCTTAGGTTGATACAAGTATCTTGGTTCGTTCTTCTGAACTTAATTAGATCGTAAGTAATATGTTCTTCATCAAAAGAAACCAATCTTTCATCATCCGAAACGTCATACTTAACAACGATCTTAGTTGCATCCACTTCCACCACTTCACCTTTTCCTCTTGCAAGGATCAATGAACGGGAGTCTAATGCTACTCTCTTCTCTAAGCCTGTACCTACGATTGGTGCTTGAGGCTTCAACAATGGCACCGCTTGGCGCTGCATGTTGGATCCCATCAAAGCTCTGTTCGCATCATCATGCTCCAAGAAAGGAATCATTGACGCTGCCACAGATACAATCTGGTTAGGCGCCACATCCATATATTTAAGATCCTTAGGTCCTACCACAGGGAAGTCACCTTCGAATCTTGCTTTTACTGTATCATTCACAAAGTTTCCATTGTCTTCCAATGGAGCATTTGCCTGTGCAATATTGTGCGTATCTTCTTCTTCAGCAGTTAGATACTTCACATTGCTGGTCATGTTTACTACACCGTTCTCCACTTCTCTATAAGGAGTTTCGATGAATCCCATGCTGTTTACTTTTGCATGCACACATAGTGAAGAAATCAAACCAATGTTTGGACCTTCCGGTGTTTCAATCGTACAAAGACGACCGTAGTGCGTGTAGTGAACATCTCGAACCTCGAAACCAGCTCTTTCTCTTGAAAGACCACCTGGCCCAAGTGCCGACATTCTTCTTTTATGAGTAACCTCTGCTAGTGGATTGGTTTGATCCATAAACTGAGATAACTGGTTCGTTCCGAAGAATGAGTTGATCACAGAAGAAAGCGTTCTCGCATTAATCAAGTCTATAGGCTTGAATTCTTCATTGTCACGAACGTTCATTCTTTCCTTAATGGTACGAGCCATTCTAGAAAGACCAACGCCAAACTGAGCATAAAGCTGCTCACCTACGGTTCTTACTCTTCTGTTACTCAAGTGATCGATATCATCCACAACTGCTTTCGAGTTGATCAATCCGATCAAGTATTTTACGATCAAGATGATATCTTCAGTAGTCAATACTCTTGAGTCGTTGCTTAGGTCTAGCTGAAGCTTACGGTTGATTCTATATCGACCAACTTCTCCTAAGTCATATCTCTTATCACTGAAGAATAAGTTATTGATGATGTCTCTTGCAGTCTGCTCATCAGGTGCTTCAGTGTTTCTTAATTGTCTGTAGATTTGCTCTACTGCCTCTTTTTCAGAGTTTGAATTATCCTTTTGAAGCGTATTGTAAATAATAGAGTAATCTGTAATATTTACATCCTTCTTGTGTAGGATAATTGATTTAGAGCCAGATTCTACGATTGTCTCAATGTCTTCTTCATTGATAACAGAATCTCTTTCTAGCACAACTTCGTTTCTATCGATAGATACTACCTCTCCAGTATCTTCATCCACGAAATCCTCAGTCCAGGTTCTAAGAACTCTAGCTGCTAGTTTTCTTCCAATAACCTTCTTTAATTCTTTAGCGTTTGCTGGAATCTCTTCAGACAATCCAAACAAATCCAAGATATCCTTATCAGATCCGTATCCGATTGATCTAAGAAGCGTAGTTACCGGGAATTTTTTCTTTCGGTCAATGTAAGCGTACATAACGTTGTTTACGTCAGTCGCAAATTCTATCCAAGAACCCTTGAATGGGATAATTCTTGCAGAATATAATTTAGTACCGTTGGTGTGTTTGCTTTGCGCAAAGAATACACCAGGTGATCTGTGTAGCTGAGAAACAATTACTCTCTCTGCTCCATTGATTACGAACGACCCTTTAGCAGTCATGTATGGGATATTACCCAAGAACACTTCTTGCTCGATGGTTTCAAAATCATCGTTGTCCTCATCATTACAAGACAATTTCAATTTTGCCTTTAAAGGGACAGAATACGTTAACCCTCTATCGATACACTCATCCACGTTATATTTTGGTGGATCTACCAAGTAATCGATAAATTCAAGTACAAAATTTTCTCTTGAGTCAGAAATAGGGAAGTTTTCCGAGAAAACTTTAAAAAGTCCTTCCTGAATTCTTTTCTCAGCGGGCGTTTCCAACTGAAAAAAATCTTCAAAAGATTGTAATTGAACCTTCAAGAAATCAGGATAATCAATCACTGATTTTATCGAAGAAAAATTAATTCTTTCGGATTTATTTTTACTAGCCAAGGCCGTACAATTTTATGTGATAATAATGTAAGTAATTGCTTCTACAAAAACATATTTAGCAGAAACAGGAAAAGACCCCGATAGATATCGGGGCCTAATATTTTAGACGTTTTTAAAACTAAAAACTGTCAAATTTTACTTAAGCTCAACTTCAGCTCCAGCTTCTTCAAGCTGCTTCTTAAGTCCTTCAGCTTCGTCCTTAGCAACACCTTCTTTCAATGCTTTAGGTGCACCGTCAACTAGTTCTTTAGCTTCTTTCAATCCAAGTCCAGTCAATTCTTTAACCAACTTCACGATAGCCAATTTAGCTCCTCCTGGAGATTTCAAGATAACGTCGAAAGAATCTTTTTCAGCAGCTTCTTCTCCACCACCAGCTCCGCCAGCAACCATTACAGGTGCAGCAGCAGCAGCAGGCTCGATACCATGCTCTTCTTTCAAAATTTCAGCTAATTCATTTACTTCCTTAACAGTTAGTCCTACCAACTGATCAGCGAATGCTTTTAAATCTGCCATTGTATTTTAATATTTAATTTTAATAATTTGAAACCAATTTTAACGTTCAGACAAAGTCTTAACCAATCCTGAAAGAGTCTGTCCACTGCTCTGAAGAGCAGAAACAACGTTCTTAGCAGGAGATTGCAACAATCCGATAATCTCACCAATAAGTTCTGATTTAGACTTAAGTTTAGCAAGCGTATTCAGATGTTCCTCACCAATAAAGAGATCGTAATCGATGGAAGCTCCCTTTAATTTTGGTCTATCTGCACTGTCTTCTTTTTTAAATTCTTTGATGATCTTAGCAGGTACGTTCGCACTGTCCGCACCAGTAAACATCACTCCTGAAAAACCTGTTAATACTTCATCATTCAATGAAGAAAAGTCCGCATCAACAGTTTCCAAAGCTTTTCTGATAAGTGTATTTTTCACCACTTTGTACTCTACACCGTTATCAAAACATTTCTGTCTGAAATTGTTCACTTCTGCTACGGTTAACCCTGAAGCATCTGTGAAATAGAAATTACTAGTTTCCTTGAATTTCTCAGAAAGTTCTTGAATAACGACTGCTTTTTCTGCTTTAGTCATTTTGTTCTTTATTTAGAATCCTACCGCCTAAGCGGCATTGATTATAAAAGCTTTTAAACTCCGGTAGAGGCTTTATCAATTGTAATCCCCGCGCTCATTGTACTTGAAAGACTTACGTTTTTCATATAAGTACCTTTTGCACTAGCGGGCTTCAATTTGTTTACCACATTGATCAATTCCATAGCGTTGTCTTTGATCTGTTCAGCTGAGAAGGACACTTTTCCAACGCTAGCATGAATAATACCAAATTTGTCAACTTTGAAATCAATCTTACCAGATTTCACTTCTTGTACTGCTTTCGCCACGTCTAATGTCACTGTACCAGACTTAGGGTTTGGCATCAATCCTCTAGGGCCTAATACTCTACCTATTCTACCTACTTTAGCCATTACTGTTGGCATAGTTACAATTACATCGATGTCAGTCCAACCACCTTCGATCTTCTTGATATACTCATCCAATCCTACGTGATCTGCACCAGCATCTTTTGCTTCTTGCTCCTTGTCAGGAGTACATAGTACAAGAACTCTTACTTCTTTACCAGTTCCATGCGGAAGTGTCGCCACTCCTCTTACCATCTGGTCCGCCTTTCTTGGATCAACTCCTAGCCTAATATCAACGTCCACTGAGGCGTCGAATTTAGTTGTAGTGATGTCCTTTACTATCTGCGATGCTTCTTCGATGCTATAAGCCTTCGTTTTGTCATACCTCTCAGCAGCTAGCTTTTGACTTTTCGTTAATTTCGCCATGTTAATTTTTAATTAATTAGGCCCAAGGGGCTTTACCACTTACTCTAATACCCATGCTTCGAGCTGTACCAGCTACCTGCTTCATTGCTGATTCTACTGTAAATGCATTCAAATCAGGCATTTTAGTTTCAGCAATTTCTTTCACTTGATCCCAAGTTACGCTACCCACCTTATCGCGATTAGGCTCTGAAGAAGCCTTTTTCAGTTTTGCTGCATTCAACAACAATACTGGCGCAGGAGGAGTTTTAATAACAAAATCAAACGACTTATCGGTATATATTGTAACAAGCACAGGTAATACCTGTCCCGCTTTTTCCTGGGTTCTGGCATTAAATTGCTTACAGAAGTCCATAATGTTAAGACCTTTACTACCTAGTGCAGGTCCTACAGGAGGAGAAGGATTGGCTGCGCCACCCTTTATCTGTAATTTTAAGTAACCACTAATTTCCTTAGCCATTTTTACTCTGTTTTTTCTACTTGTATATAATTAAGTTCTACAGGCGTGTTTCGTCCAAAGATTTTCACCATTACATTCAGCTTCTTTCTTTCTTCGAATACCTCTTCTACATTACCTGTAAATCCACTGAACGGACCATCCATTACTTTCACAGTTTCTCCTACTATAAAAGGAGTATCCAACTTCTCTTCGAATTCGTCTACTTCTTCTACTTTACCCAAAATTCGATTTACCTCATTTTGTCTTAAAGGAACTGGAGTCTTGGCAGGACCGCCATCGTCGGCACCTAAAAAGCCAATTACACCCGGTATCTTAGTGATTGTATGTTGTACTTCACCGTAGTTGAGATCTGCAGAAATAAGGATATAGCCTGGGAAGAAATTTCTTTCTCTCACACGCTTTTTCCCATTTCTCATTTCATATACCTTTTCAGCAGGTATCATGACTTGAGGAATGTATTCTTCAAGACCCATTCTTGTGATCTCAGTTTCCAAGTAGGTTTTCACCTTTTTCTCTTGTCCACTGACCGCACGTACTACGTACCACTTAAGTTCACTCATAATAGCGGGACTATTTGACTATTTATAGATTATAAAACCACTTTAATAGATTATCGAAACCGAAATCTATTATTCCAATGAATATTGCGAAGATCAGGGAAGCGACCAATACCAAAATTGAACTACTCTGAAGCTCACTGTATTTAGACCATGTAACTTTATGGACCATTTCGTCATAAGACTCTTTAAAAAAGTTGATCAAATTTGCCATTACTCAAATCTTAGCTTTAAACATTTGCACGGGTGGAGAGACTCGAACTCCCAGCCGCTGGTTTTGGAGACCAGTGCTCTACCAATTGAGCTACACCCGTAAAACCTTCAGCCCAAAAGGACTGCAAAATTAGAATTATTTTTGATTATAAACAAATGCGCTTCATTAAAAAATGAAACGCATCTGATAATCTTGTTATATCTGTATTAGACCTTAGTCTAAAATTTCAGTTACCTGTCCAGATCCAACTGTTCTACCACCTTCTCTGATCGCAAATCTTAGTCCTTTTTCAAGAGCTACTTTGTTGATCAAAGTTACTTCGATAGTTACGTTGTCACCAGGCATTACCATCTCAACTCCTTCAGGAAGCATGATTTCGCCAGTAACGTCAGTTGTTCTTAGATAAAACTGAGGTCTGTATTTGTTGAAGAATGGAGTGTGACGTCCACCTTCCTCTTTAGACAATACATAAACTTCAGCTTTGAAGTGCTGGTGAGGAGTTACCGAACCAGGCTTACAGATGATCATTCCTCTTTTGATATCAGCTTTCTCGATACCTCTAAGCAAAAGACCAACGTTGTCACCAGCTTCACCTCTATCCAATATTTTTCTAAACATCTCAACACCAGTGATAGTAGACTTCATGTCTTCTGCACCCATACCGATAATGTCAACAGCATCACCAGTGTTAGTAACACCTCTTTCGATTCTACCAGTAGCAACTGTACCCCTACCAGTAATAGAGAATACATCCTCTACAGGCATCAAGAAATCCTTGTCAACAGCTCTTTCTGGAAGTGGAATATACTCATCCACAGCTTTCATCAACTCGTCGATTTTCTCAACCCACTCAGGCTCACCGTTCAATCCGCCAAGGGCAGAACCAGCGATCACTGGAATATCATCACCTGGGAAGTCGTACTCAGAAAGCAATTCTCTTACTTCCATTTCAACTAGCTCAAGTAATTCAGGATCGTCTACCAAATCTACTTTGTTCATAAATACAACCAAAGCAGGAACACCAACCTGACGAGAAAGCAAGATGTGCTCTCTAGTTTGTGGCATTGGTCCATCTGTAGCAGCAACCACGATGATCGCGCCGTCCATTTGAGCAGCACCAGTAATCATGTTTTTCACATAATCGGCGTGACCAGGACAATCCACGTGAGCGTAGTGTCTGTTTTCTGTTTGGTATTCGATGTGTGAAGTATTAATTGTAATACCTCTTTCCTTTTCTTCTGGAGCGTTGTCGATAGAAGAGAAGTCTTTTTGCTCTGCCAGACCCTTGTTCGCAAGAACTGAAGAGATCGCAGCAGTCAAAGTTGTCTTTCCGTGATCCACGTGACCAATTGTACCAATATTCACGTGAGGTTTCGAACGGTCAAAGGTTTCTTTAGCCATGTCTGAAAATTCCTATTTTAGTTAAATATTAAATTAAATATAAAAAAAGGCTACACATAAATATATAGCACAATCACTCAAACCAATATTCGCCTTTTTTATTAAAAAGACTTTCAGAGCTAAGAGCCAATGACGGGATTTGAACCCGTGACCTCTTCCTTACCAAGGAAGCACTCTACCCCTGAGCTACATCGGCTTGAAAAATTAAGAGCGGGAGACGAGGCTCGAACCCGCGACCTACAGCTTGGAAGGCTGTCGCTCTACCAACTGAGCTACTCCCGCTTAATCCTTTCACTGATTCAACTGGTTATTAAATCAGGCCAATGTGGGGGGAGCAGGATTCGAACCTGCGAAGACATAAGTCAACGGAGTTACAGTCCGTCCCAGTTGGCCGCTTTGGTATCCCCCCGTGTTCAATAAAATTGAGAACAATCCTTAACAAAATTGAAGAGTTTTTCTCTCCCGTTTTTCTTAAGGAAGTGCAAAATTATATGCTTTTGATTCTTATTCAAATTTTTGCAAACTTATTTTCAGCATTATTTCTTTTTTTTGACCGACACCCTTTTAAGGCCGTTTAAACCTCATTTTTAGTCAAAAATCAAACATTAATTTTATTACTTCACGGGATCATTAGATTTGTGAATATTATAAACAATAGATACCTATGAAGAAAAAGATAATGAATCCACTCTTACTCGCATGGAGTTGCTGTGCAGTTTTGTTCAGCTGTGGAACCAATCAGGAATCCTCAAACGAAACCAACACTGAAATGAAAGCCTCGGACGTACATACATTTGCTCAACCTGAAGAAACGGTTGTTACACATTTGAACTGGGACGCCGATGTGAATTTTGATTTGAAGAAAATTCAGGCTACAGCTACATTAACTATACAAAGCTCTCCTGAAGCAACGCAGCTAATATTGGACACGAAAGACTTGACCATTAATTCGGTTATGAATGGCAATAATGAAGCACTCAATTTTGTGTTGGACGAAAATCAACCCCACTTAGGTGCTCCATTAACAATTGATATTACTTCAAATACCAAAAATGTAGTAATCGCTTATGAAACTTCTGAAAAGGCAGAGGCACTTCAATGGCTAGAGCCAAGTCAGACCACTGACAAGGCCAACCCTTTCTTGTTTACCCAATCGCAAGCCATTTTGGCCAGATCATGGATTCCGATTCAAGATTCGCCGGGTATTCGATTCACATATAATGCACAGGTAAGAGTTCCTGCTGAACTCATGGCATTGATGAGTGCATCCAATCCTGTTGAGAAAAATGAGAACGGTGTGTACAACTTTGAAATGAAGCAGGCTATTCCTGCCTACCTGATGGCATTATCGGTTGGAAACATTGAGTTTAGTTCGCTTGGAGCTAGAAGTGGTGTATATGCTGAACCTTCGGTTTTAGAAAAAGCAGCAGCTGAATTTGAAGACCTGGAAAAAATGATCACGGCGGCAGAAGAACTCTATGGGCCTTATCGATGGGACAGATATGATATTATCGTATTGCCATCAAGCTTTCCTTTCGGAGGCATGGAGAATCCAAGGTTGACATTTGCTACACCTACTATTTTAGCTGGCGACAAATCATTGACTTCTTTAGTGGCGCATGAATTAGCACACTCATGGTCCGGCAATTTGGTAACTAACGCCAACTGGAACGACTTCTGGTTGAATGAAGGGTTTACAGTTTACTTTGAGTATAGAATAATGGAAGCAGTGTATGGCCGAGATTATTCAGAAATGCTGGCTTTACTTTCTCTTCAGGATTTGAAAGCTGAAATAGAAGAAATGAAAACAGCAGGAAACTTCAAAGACACAAGCCTGAAATTGGATTTGACAGGAAGGAACCCTGATGACGGTCTTACAGCTATCGCATACGATAAAGGCTATTTCTTTTTGAGACTATTAGAAGAAACTGTAGGTAGAGAAAAATGGGATGCTTTCCTGAAGGATTACTTCACTAATAATTCATTCAAAACCATGACCACTAGAGAATTCACCGAAATTCTTCAAACACAATTGTTTGATACCTATGAGCTGGACATCAAACCAGCGTTTTATGAAGCCTGGATCTATACCCCTGGGTTGCCTGACAATTGTCCCGTACCTGTTTCTGACAAATTTGAAAATGTGGACCAAGCGCTAGCAACATGGGCTGCCAATCAAAGCAAAGAGGAATTACAAACTTCCCACAATAGTGACAACTGGAGTACGCATGAATGGTTGAGATTTGTTCGAGGGTTGCCTGACTCGTTGTCTACAGAACAAATGGCCAATTTGGATGAAGCCTTTGGATTTACCAATACGGGCAATAGCGAAATATTCGACGTTTGGGGTCTTCACGTTATCGCAAATAAATACGAACCCGCGTACCCTCAGCTGGAATCGTTTCTAATAAACACTGGTAGAAGGAAATTCTTGATGCCTTTATATAAGGAGTTTGTAAAAACACCTGCAGGAACAGAAATGGCGAAGGAGATTTATGCGAAAGCTAGACCTAATTATCATTTCGTAGCGAGCAGCTCGATTGATGTCTTGCTGGGGATGTAAATCGCGCAACACGGTTAAATAAAAAAGGGATTGAAAATTTTCAATCCCTTTTTTATTATATCTCCTCATACAATTCAATCAGTCTTTCGTCATCTTCATTTTCCCGAACATCTTTGATTATAGCATTAACTCCTTCTATGTCTGACATCAGCACTAGGGCTTGAAATGCTGAGAATCTGGCCATGTAGTTGGAGTTATTTCTAGCTACTTCTTCGAACTGAGGAATGGCGTCTTTTCGGTATTGATCTGGGGCCTCTAAGAGTTTTTCAGCATAGGCCTGTATAAAAAAGAAAAGTGTATTACCATCCAATCCTTTCATACGATTTTGAAACCAGTCGTAGGAATCTTTGTGCTCTTGATAGAGGTAATATTCAGCAAGCATGATCACAATATTTAGGTTGGTTACCGCTTGTTGGTTAGCCAAAAACTGAGCAGGTAGCTTTTCTTCATTTTTTGTAAACTGCGCAATGGTGGATGCCGCCACCAAATAAGAGGAATCATTTAAGGCTTTATTGAATTCAGCTCGGTATTTTTCAAATCCACTTTCTCCTATGTAAGCCAGCGCATAAGCTCTAACCTGTGAACTCGGATCGTTTAACATTTTCACTACCTCCTCCTCATATTTTTTCAGTTTCACTTCTTCGTCTATCAAGTATTCCAGGGCGTATTCACGAACCATATAGTACGGATCTTCAAAAGCCCTTTTTAAAATTTCATCCACGAGTTTTTTGTCTTCGAATGAATACAAACTATCCAGCGTCTCGATTCTACTGTATAAGCTTCCATCTTTCACAAACTGGGTGAAATATTCCTCTTCAGTTTTAGGATGGTTGATAATACCAAGCAGTTGACGTTCACTATCAAAAATGACAACATCAGGCTTTCCATTCATAGGAAACTGATAAGTCTCGTAAGCTTCATTGATAACTATAGGAAAGCTTGCCAATTCATCTCCTTTCCAGATATCGACAAACACGGGTAGTTGAAAAACAGGCATTTCGTCTAGACTTTGGGTTTGTTCTACAGTCAAGGTCAATGTATCATTGACAAAAGTATGTCTAACCTCTAGCTCTGGATGCCCGGCAAAGAAAAACCATTGATCAAAGAACCAATTCAAATCCTCTCCAGTCACTTCTTCAAAAGCTAATCGTAATTGAGCCGCTTCCACGGATTGAAATGCGTTCGCTTCTAAGTATTTTTTTAATCCCAAAAAGAAGGCCTCATCTCCTAAATAACTTCTGAGCATATGTAGCACAGCAGCCCCTTTATTATAGGTATGAGAATCAAACAAGTCCTCTTGGTCCTCATAATAATAGCGAATTAAATTTTTGGGCTCTTCCGCTGCTTCTATAAAATATGCCTCCTGCTCTACTAGAAAAGTATAGTCGGCCTCATCCTGACCGTACTTGTACTGGTTCCATAAGTATTCAGAGTAACTTGCAAAGGCTTCGTTCAACGTTAGGTTCGACCAAGACTCACAGGTCACTAGGTCACCGAACCATTGGTGCATCAATTCATGAGCGATGATACCGTCCCAGTTCTCATCGATTAGATATCTCCGATCAACGTTCAAATCTTCATAAAACAAAGAAGCGGTAGTATTTTCCATAGCTCCAGAGACATAGTCACGAACCACAATCTGATCATATTTTTTCCAAGGATATGGGTAATCCAATAGGTCAGAAAAGAAGGTCATCATTTCAGGGGTATTACCAAATATGTCTTTGGCATATTGACCATATTCCTCCTCCAGCCAATAGGCTAATGGAACGCCGTTCCATTCGTCTCTAATCACACTAAACTCACCGACCGTCATCATAAACAAGTAGGGAGAGTGAGGTTGGTCCATTTCCCATACATCAGTTCTTTTTCCTCCTTCCTCTTTGATTTGTTCTGTCAATAAACCATTGGATAAAGTTTTGAACTTATCCTGAACAGTAATTCTCATTTTCTGTGTACAGCGCTCATTTGGGATATCGATGGTAGGAAACCACCCTGAGCTGGCTTCTGTTTCTCCCTGGGTCCAAATTTGCTGAGGTTTGTCTGGATCCGATCCATCAGCATTAATAAAATATAGTCCTCGATTTTCTTCAATGGCTTCACTTCCTCCACCTTCACGCTCGTAGGGTTTTGCGGTATATTCGATAACGACCTGAATAGAATCTAATCGTGTAAAGGTTTTATTCAATGGAACTAAAATCTCCCAACCATCATAATCAAAATCCTTTAATGTTCCATCTACGGATAAGGATTTAATGTCCATGCCCTTGGCATCGAGGACTAACGATTCTTGTTCATAAAACAAGGGGGTTAAATCTAAAGTCGCTTTACCGTTCAGATATCTCCTTTCCCAATCGAACGACACAGACAATTCTGTATGAAGCAAGTCCCATGTTCTGGAAGGCGAAGCTCTGTAGGTCAGCAGTTCTGATTCCATTATATCTCCAGAAATAGCATCTATTTCATTATTAGACTGAGCTAACATCCGGCTTTCACTAAAAATTAAAACTCCAAGAATCAGAAAAAGACATTTTGTATACTTCATACGACTAGAATTAAGTGTTCTGTTTTAAGCGCTCCAAGTTAACCTTTATTAACGTTTTGGTTTGACCAAATATGACTATTTTCGCCAGTTAAATTTCCATTTTTTATGAGCGATTACAATAAATTAAACAATATAACCGGTTGGATTATTTTCATTCTAGCCACTACAGTGTATGCCCTGACTGTAGAACCTACAGCTAGTTTTTGGGACTGTGGAGAATTCATAGCTGTATCTTACAAGCTTGAAGTTCCTCACCCTCCAGGTGCTCCATTCTTTTTGTTGCTTGGAAGACTATTCTCCTTCCTTGCTATGGGCGACACCACTCAGGTTGCTTATTGGATCAATATGCTCAGTGTATTAAGTAGTGGATTTACCGTTTTATTCTTGTTCTGGTCGATCACTCATTTGGCTAAGAAGTTAGTTGCGCCAGACACGAACTACACCAACTTTGTTATTATTGGTAGTGGTTTAATAGGTGCCCTGTCCTATACTTTTTCAGATTCATTCTGGTTTTCAGCAGTAGAAGCTGAGGTTTATGGCATGTCGTCATTCTTTACTGCCTTCGTGGTATGGGCCATGCTAAAATGGGAAAATATCAAAGATCCTTCCGATGAAAATAGATGGATGATACTGATTGCCTATATGGTAGGTCTTTCCATTGGTGTTCACTTATTGAATTTGGTTACTGTTCCTGCATTAGGCTTAGTTTACTACTTCAAGAAAAGAGAAAAGCTCAGCACAAGAGGAATTATAACCACTTTAATTGCAAGTGGTGCTATCGTGCTTATCATCATGGAAGGAGTAATTCCAGGACTGCCAAGTTTTGCAGGAAAAATGGAAATCTTCTTTGTGAACAATCTAGGATTACCTTTTGGCTCTGGGATTATTTTCTTTGCTGCTTTGTTTATCGGTGGCTTAGTCTATGGTATATACTACTCGATCAAATCTAGCAATGCAACACTGAATACCGTTTTGGTAAGTTTTGCCTTTATTGTCATTGGATACTCGTCCTACTCTATTGTATTGATAAGATCGAACTACAATCCACCCATTGACGAAAACAATCCAGAAGATGTATTGAGCTATGTTTCTTATTTGAAACGAGAACAATACGGAAGCAGACCATTGCTACATGGTCAGCTTTTTACCGCTGATATCGTAGACCAGAAAAAAGGTGCTCCAGTATATACGAAAGGTGAAGAAAAATACGAAATCACAGATTACAAATTAGAATATATATACGACCCAGAGCACACAACTATATTACCAAGAGCCTATAGTAATCAGCCGGGTCATGTGCAGCGTTATCGAGAGATTTTAGGATTAAAGAATGGAGAAAAGCCAAGTTTCGCAGACAATCTAGCATATATGTTCAAACACCAGCTCGGCACAATGTACTTCCGATACTTCATGTGGAATTTTGCCGGAAGAGCCTCTGACATTCAGGGAGCAGACTGGGTTGGAATTAACGACGCTTTTGAAAAAGTACCTACTATGCTCGAAGAGAACAAAGGAAGAAATATCTTCTTCATGATTCCACTGATCTTGGGAATCATTGGACTTACCTTTCAATACTACAAAGACCCAAGAAATTTTGCCTTCGTTGGCTTGTTATTCTTCTTGACGGGAGCAGCTATCGTGCTTTACTTAAACTCTCCTCCTACCGAACCAAGAGAAAGAGATTATATCTATGCAGGTTCCTACTATGCTTATGCCTTCTGGATCGGGTTAGGTTTTATTGCTATTTTCAATGGCCTAATGGCCGTAATCAAGAAAGGCATCCCTGCAGCAGCCATTGCATTGGTTATTTGTTTGTCAGCACCGATCATTATGGCCTCTGAAGGTTGGGACGATCACGATCGCTCGAACAGATACTTCTCCGTAGATTCAGCTAAAAACTTTCTAGCTTCTTGCGAAGAAAATGCCATCATCTTTACCGGTGGGGACAACGACACTTTCCCACTATGGTATGTACAAGAAGTAGAGGGATTTAGAACAGACGTCCGAGTTATTGTCTTAAGTTACTTCAACACCGATTGGTACATCGCTCAGATGATGCGTGATGCTTATGAATCGAAGCCTCTACCATTTGGGCTTACCCTTGACAACTACAAACAAGGTGGATTGAATGACTACCTTCCATTGGTAGAAAGACAAAACATCAAAGGCGGCACCATGAATGCTGCACAATTTATCAATTTGATTAAAGCAGAACATCCGGCTCTTGCTGTCCCTACTTCTATCAGTAGTTACAATTCAGTTCCTGCCAAGAACTTCTACCTACCAGTCGATTCAGCCAAAGTGATGGAGATGGAAATTATCCCAGAGCAATTTGCTTCCAGACTTTCAGATCGAATGACCTGGAGTATGAAAGGCAGAGGGTTGGAAAAGAAAGACCTGGCTATCCTTGATTTGATTGTAAACAACAATTGGGAGAGACCTATTTATTTCAACAACACTTCCGCTTCAAGTGTTAACTTCAATTTGAAAGATTACATGGTGCAGGAAGGAAATGCTTTTAGGTTATTACCAATTAGAAATCAAACCTCTGGTGAAATGTTCGTGAATACGGATATCATGTTTGACAATATGATCAATAATTTCCACTGGAGAGAACTGGACAATCCTACAGTTTATTATTCTGAGGATTATCGAAATTTTGTTTTGAATCATAGAGCAAGTTTCAATACACTGATTCAGAACTTATTAGCCGAAGGAAAAACCGAAAAGGCAAGAGAGGCGCTGTTGAAATGTCTTGAATTTATGCCTGACGATGCCATTAGATACGATCACTTCAGCGTGCAACAAGTCGGGTATCTTATACTTGTTGGAGAGGAAGAAAAAGCTACAGAGATGGCCGAGTTGATTTCTCAAAGATCTGATGAGATGCTTACCTACCTATATACTACTGGCAATTTGGACAGATTCGAATTACAGAAGAATCTGATTTCGCTGAGTGAATTGGCCAGAACATTTAGAGGCACTGAAAATCTAGAGCTGGCAAACAAGTACGAAGAATTGTTCAGAAAGCACTACGAATTAGTTCAGTAGAAAAAACATATGAAAAAAGAAAAGGCCTCGAAATTCGAGGCCTTTTCTTTTTTACGCTCCTTGCTTCTATTATTACTTTTTCAAAAATTTATAGGCTTCTTTAAACTGTGAGAAATCGTCTTTAACCACAACAAAATAATAGCCAGGGTTAAAGTTTTTTATGTTGATACGATATTTATCACTGCCAACATTCTCCGCATCCACTTTTACAGTATTTCCTATAATACTATGTAATTCAAATGAGGTTTCTCTCAATGTTGAATTTCTAATATTTACAACAATATAATCAATGGATGGATTTGGGTAAACTTCAATTTGATTGGAAAAGTCTAAAGATTCATTTTCGAATATGATAGACTCTGCAGTAAAAGTCGTCGCGCTAGTACTATCTTGAGCCCATGCTGAGGTTGCTGCAAGCAGCAAGACCACTGATCCGATGACTTTTAAAAATTGCATATAGTTTTGTTCCCAATTTCACTGCTCTACAAAATACGCGCATTGCGGATTTATAGTTTCTATGAATATAATAATTATTTTGTTAAGTCTTGCGTCTGAATCCGACTTTTCGATAAGTGGTAGTCTAATTCTCGACGAATTTGTCAAATGACGACGCTGATATTTTCATTTTTGTCCGACTAACCTTGACTAACTTTTCGAACGGCTTTAGGTAGGAATTCTACTAGGTCGGAAGCTATCAAGGACTCTTCTGCATTTTGCCTTGCAAATAAGTCTCCTGCTAAACCGTGCAAGTAAGCCCCCAACAATGCACTTTCGAATCCAGTATACCCCTGGCCCAAAAGTGCAGCTATAATCCCTGTGAGCACATCACCGCTTCCACCGGTCGCCATACCAGGATTTCCTGTGGAGTTGAAGATTACAGTTCCTTCAGAATTGCAAATACTGGAATTGGCTCCCTTAAGCAAAAGGATCAACTCGTGCTCTGCGCAAAACCTCACTTGTTTATCCAGTCTTTCATAATCATCGCTCCAGTCTCCAACCATTCTTTTGAATTCGCCGGGATGTGGTGTTAGCACTGACCCTTTAGGAATTTTCTCTATCCATTTCTTATTCTCAGACAAAATATTCAAGGCATCTGCATCAATGACCATGGGCCGGTCAAACTGATCAAGTATTTGGCTTAAGGCACTCGCTGTTACCTTATCTGTTCCAATGCCGGGCCCTACTCCTATCACATCAAAATCTGATAGAGTTCGCATATTAGATATCAACTTATCATTCTCATCGACTATAACCATGGCCTCTGGCACACTACTTTGCAACACATTGATACCACAGCCTGGTACGTGGGTGGTAAGTAATCCAGCTCCCGAACGAAGACAAGCTCGACTCGCCAATACAGCGGCGCCCATTTTACCGAGACTCCCTGCCACTAATAAGTTTTTTCCTGCTGTACCTTTATGTGAAAATTTGCCTCTAGAGCGAATAAATGATTTTATAAATCCCTCGGTAGAATAGTAGAAGCTTGATGACAACGACTGAATATATTCCTCAATCAGTCCGATACTCCTAATTACAAGCTGTCCGCTTTGAGCTTCATTATCAGGAAGTAATAGTGACAACTTAGGCACTTGAAAACTGACTGTATGTGTGGCTTTCATTATCGCCCCTTCACCAAACCTCTCATTACAGCCAAGTCCAGAAGCAATATCTACTGCCACACGATAAGCGCAAGGCTGTTCGTTGAGGTGATGGATAAGGTCAGCAATCACTCCTGTAATAGGTCTACTGAGGCCAGAGCCAAACATGGCGTCTATGATAATAGTACCTTTACTCAGATCGGGAAAATTACTTGAATCTATAACTGTTTGTGGGATGTCATAGTTTTGAATAAAATCGTAATTGATTTTAAAATCTCTAGAACCAGTATCTGGATTACCTACACAAAATAGCGATACCATGTACCCAGCTTCATTCAGTAGTCTGCAAATCACCAACCCATCTCCCCCATTGTTTCCTGTTCCACAAAAAATAACAACTGGAGAATCAACGCTGAATTCAGCAACATACCATTTGACAAATTCTTCTGAAGCACGCTCCATTAAGTCTATGGAGTGAATAGGTTCGTTTTTGATGGTAAACTGATCAGCTTGGCGGATTTGCTCCGCATCCAATACTTTGAGGCATAAATTGAGATCCATTTCCAAAAATCATTAACAATTAAATTTAATGATTTTTGAATAGGATTTAAGGTTATCTATCCACTTCTCCCATCACAAAGTCTAACGAACCAACAATAGCGATCAAATCAGCTACCATATAGCCTTTAGAAATGGCGGGAAGGATCGAAAGATTGGAAAAACTACAACCTCTAGCTTTACACCGGACCGCAATATCGGACCGTCCGTCCGTACGAAAAAAGAATCCCAATTCCCCCTTAGGGTTTTCTGCCCTTACATATAAATCCTGAGCTTTAGGACGGATCTTCTTGGGCACTACTTCTCGTGGGTCAAAATCTCTTGTGCGCTTATGGTCGCCAGTAAGTTGAGCTAAGCACTGTTCTGCAATCTTTACTGACTGTTTCACTTCTTCCACTCTCACCCAGGTTCTGTCCCAACAATCACCTGTTTGGCCCATTTGTCCCTCGCCAATCGGCACATCAAAGTCCAATTCGGGATATACCGAGTATCCATCCACCTTTCGGTAATCTAGGCGCAAGCCAGATCCACGAAGGATAGGTCCTGTAGCGCCATAGTTAATGGCAAGGTTCCTTGGAATAATTCCGATGTTGGCCGTTCGCTCGATGAAGATTTTGTTGTTCATCAGCACCTCGTCCAGCTCAACCAACTTAGGCTTTAGGTAGTTAATAAACTCTAAACACTTCTGTTCAAAGCCCACTGGCAAGTCATAAAACAAACCACCGATCCAGATGTAATTGTACAGCATACGTGCCCCGCTTACCCATTCGAGCAATCTGAGAATATGCTCTCTATCTCGCATCACCCAAAGAAATGGAGTAAATGCACCTATATCCAAACCATACGTACCAATCGCCACAAAGTGAGAAGCGATCCTGTTGAGCTCAGCCACAAGTACACGGATGTATTCTACGCGTTTAGGAATTTTGTCTTCAATATCAAGCATTCGCTCCACGCCCATAGCGTAGGCGTGCTCAGAATTCATGGCACCGACATAGTCCATACGGTCTACAAATGGAATGACTCCATTCATGGCTACTTGTTCGGCGTGCTTTTCGAAGCATCTATGCAAGTACCCCAGGTGAGGGACTACATCTACTACAATCTCCCCATCAGTCACCACTTCCAACCTCAGAACTCCATGTGTAGATGGATGCTGAGGACCAATGTTGATGACCATTTCCTCTCGAGTAAGCTTTGATTCGTCGTACACATTAGGCGCAGACTCATTGAGATTTTCAGGTCTGTATTTGTATTCTATGACTTGACTCATGATGTTGGATCACCCTCCTCTCTGATGGTTTTCATTCCACGATAAGTGGCTGGTTCTTCGTAATCTTTTCGCATGGGATGACCTTCCCAATCGGCTGGCATCAGAATTCTTCGTAAATCTGGGTGATTGTTGAATATGATTCCAAATAAATCAAAAGCCTCGCGCTCATGCCAGTTGGCTGTTTTCCACAAATGGCTGACAGTTTCAATTTCTGGATTTTCTCTTGAAATCACAGTCTTCACCATCAGCGAATGCTCCAAAGGAATGGAGTACAAATTGTAAATCACCTCCATAGTGTTAGTCTCAGGCCCATTATCAACAGCAGTCAGGCAAGAAAGCAAATCGCAGAATGAAGATTCATCATCCTTCAATAAAGCCATTACTTTTTCCACTTTCATGGAATCCACTACTAAGGTCTGCGGTGTGGCGTTTTCATCAATAGACAAAACTACTCCTTCGCCTAGCTTGGTATCTATTAAGATTTTAAATTCTTCTGCAGTCATGACTAGGCTTGTTTGTCCAAAATTTCTTTGAAGCCCTCAGGAGCCACCAAAGTTTCGTTTTCGATTTTTTCTCTCAGTTTGATGATGCCACCGATCAACGCCTCTGGTCTTGGCGGGCAGCCTGGCACATACACATCCACCGGAATAATCTTATCCACCCCTTTCACCACATGATAGCCGTGCTCCCAATATGGGCCTCCACAATTGGCGCAACTGCCCATAGAAATCACATAGCGCGGTTCAGCCATTTGTTCGTACAGTCTCCTGACTCGATCAGCCATTTTGTAAGTAACCGTCCCAGCGACGATCATTACATCTGACATTCTAGGGCTCGCTCTAGGCACTACCCCAAATCGGTCTAAATCGTAGCCAGATGCCATCGACCCCATCATCTCTATAGCACAACATGCCAGTCCAAACCCCATGGGCCAGATACTTGACATGCGCGCCCAGTTGGTCAGGTCTTCGAGGTTACTCAGGATGACGCCGCCATTGTTGAATTGTTGATCGAGTAGGCCTTTCATTTTGTTAGAATCAAGATTATAGACTCAAGAGTCAAGATTAACTGTATTTGGTGTTTAAGTTTTCATAAAGATCTTCCGGAACCTTGCTTTCTGAATCTAGAACGGTCACGTTTGGTTTTTCCCATTCGAGATAGCCTTTGCCCCAGACATAGACTAATCCTAATGCAAGGATCAAAATGAACAGTCCCATTTCAACCATGGCCAGCAAGCCCCAGTTACCAGCAGTTTCTGCGTTCAGTTGCTCGTTTCCGAAAACAATAGCCCAAGGAAACAAGAACAATAGTTCTGTTTCGAAAAGCACGAAAACCAAAGCCACTACATAAAATCGTATGTTGAACTTGCCCCAGGCAGTACCTGTTGGGTCTTCTCCACATTCGTAGGTGGTCAGCTTTTCGTTATTCGGTCTACTAGGACGAAGTAATCGACTGATTACCAACGGTCCGATGATGGCTACCAATCCGCCCACGGCGAACAGTAATAAGATTTGATAATTGGTTAGTTCCATGTTTTTCATCAATGCTGACTACATAAATTGTGTCATTTCAAGGAATCGAGAAATCTTATCTTCAATTCATCTTACTAAATACAATCAGATTTCTCCCTCTCGGTCGAAATGACAAAATATTTAAGTGGCCATACAATTACTAAGTTACCACAAACAAAAAAACCTCGCCATAAGACGAGGTTTATAATTTATATATCTAACGCCTTACAATATCACCTATACCGATTCCAACAACAAAAAGAATTTGTTGTATTCATATCAAGGCTTGGGATGTTGTAAGTTCTGTTCATTCTTTAGTTACGCAATAGACGCCAAAAGGCCATTCAATGTTGCGCTTGGTCGCATGGCTTCCGAAGCAAGTTTTTCATTGGGCTGATAGTAACCACCAATATTGACTTCAGAACCTTGAGCAGCGATCAACTCTTCGTTGATTTTAGCTTCGTTGTCAGCCAATGCCTTTGACACTTCCGTGAATTTAGCTTTCAAATCAGCGTCCTTCTCTTGGTTGGCCAAAGCCTCTGCCCAATAAGTCATCAAATAGAAGTGTGACCCTCTATTGTCGATTTCGTTTACCTTTCTTGAAGGTGACTTCCCTTCGTCCAAGAATTTACCTGTAGCTTCATCCAATGCGTCTGCCAATACTTGCGCTTTAGCGTTATCAGATGATTGGCTCAAGTGCTCTAAAGAAACAGCCAATGCCAAGAACTCACCCAATGAATCCCATCGCAAGTGACCTTCTTCGTTGAACTGCTGAACGTGCTTTGGAGCAGATCCCCCAGCACCCGTTTCGAACAATCCTCCGCCGTTCATCAACGGCACGATAGAAAGCATTTTTGCACTGGTACCTAGCTCCAAAATCGGGAACAAGTCAGTCAAATAATCTCTCAATACATTTCCTGTAACAGAGATGGTATCTTTTCCTTCTTTGATTCTCTCTAATGAGAACTTAGTAGCCTCCACCGGCGATTTGATCAATAGTTCCAATCCAGCAGTGTCATGGTCTTTCAAGTAAGTATTTACTTTAGAGATCAACTGTGCATCATGCGCTCTGTTTTCGTCCAACCAGAATACGGCAGGGCTGCCTGTAGCTCTCGCTCTTGATACGGCCAACTTCACCCAATCCTGGATTGGTGCATCCTTCACCTGACACATTCTAAATAAGTCACCTTCGCCAACTGACTGCTCGATCAGTACATTACCAGCCGCATCAATTACTTTAACCGTACCAGCTGCAGACATTTGGAAAGTCTTGTCGTGCGAACCGTACTCCTCGGCCTTCTGAGCCATCAAACCTACGTTTGGTACGCTACCCATCGTAGTAGGATCAAAGGCACCGTTCTTCTTACAGAAGTCGATCGTTTCCTGGTATACTCCTGCATAAGATCTGTCTGGAATCACCGCCTTAGTGTCTTGCTGCTTACCTTCTGCGTTCCACATCTGACCAGACGTTCTGATCATGGCAGGCATAGACGCATCGATAATCACGTCACTCGGTACGTGTAGATTAGTAATTCCTTTGTCAGAATTTACCATAGCCAAATCAGGTCTGTTCTTATACACCGCCTCAATGGCCGCTTTAACTTCAGCTTCCTGAGCATGGCCAGCTATTTTGGCATAAACATCACCAATACCATTAGTGGCAGTCACTCCAAGCTCAGCGAATAAGCCTGCATATTTTTCGAATACGTCTGCGTAGAATACTTCAACTGCCGCTCCGAAGATGATAGGATCAGAAACTTTCATCATCGTAGCCTTCATGTGTAAAGAGAACAATACACCGTTCGCTTTCGCATCTTCAATTTCTTTAGCAATGAAAGACTTCAAGGCTGCCATGTTCATCACAGAAGCATCAATGATCTCTCCTGATAACAAAGACACTTTTTCTTTCAATACTTTGGTAGAACCATCTGCTCCTACAAATTCTATTTTCACATCTGTGGCATCAGCAATTGTTACTGATTTTTCACTTCCGTAGAAATCATCTGCTGGCATGCTAGCTACATGAGACTTTGAGTCAGCCGACCAAGCACCCATTGAATGTGGGTTTTTCTTGGCAAAGTTTTTAACCGCCTTTGGTGCTCTTCTGTCAGAGTTACCTTCTCTCAAGACTGGGTTCACTGCGCTACCCAATACTTTCGCATAAGCCGCTTTGATTTTCTTTTCTTCGTCGTTGGACGGGCTAGCAGGGTAATCAGGTAATTTATACCCCTGCGCCTGCAATTCTTTGATAGCAGCTTGCAACTGTGGAATCGAAGCACTGATATTAGGCAATTTGATGATATTGGCCTCTGGTGTTTTTGCCAATTTGCCCAGCTCAGCCAAGGCATCTCCGATCTTCTGATCGTCAGTCAAATACTCAGAAAGGTTCGCAATGATTCTTCCTGCCAAAGAGATATCTCTAGTTTCAACCTCTACCCCTGCGGCCTTGGTGAATGCCTGCACGATAGGCAAAAATGAATAGGTGGCGAGCGCCGGCGCTTCGTCCGTTTTTGTGTAAATGATTTTAGCGTTTTGTGCCATGTTTCTTTTCCTTCAATTAATTAAATACCCAACAAATTTGTTTTTGGTTCAGTCCGAGGACTGGCAGGGTCAGGAGTCGTAGATTGCCCGTATCGGCGACTCTGTTGCTATCAGCTGGCGAATTTAATAAATGTTTGTAGAAAGGGGTATGGATTGGGTGGTTAAAAGCTGGATGGAGTGGTTTTTTATGTGAATGACTGAGTTCCTAGCTCGTTGGTCACAAGACCAACAAAAGCAAAGAGTTAATTACCACCATTTTATGCGCTCAATAATATATTCGAAATATTTAAACCTTGAAATTCCTAAAAATGGAACATTTATTTCTATTTGATTTTTCAATTCAAAATAATTTGAATAATACAAGTCACTTATTTCAAGAACGCATTTCCCATTCTTGTAAATCAAAATTGATTCATTGAATCCAATTCGAGCTGGTTGTAATTGGGTTTTAAACCCATCAAGACTTTCCATTGCATATTGTTTTGTTAATCCAAGAACAGGATAGCCAATATTCATTGATTTTTCCGAAACTGAAATAACTTTAATCTTCGGTATCTCAATTCTTATGAGCATTGCAAGAGCAACAAACAACATCGGAAGGACAATAAAGTTAAAGAGGACATCAGCTTCAGACTTAAATAAAGCAACATAGAGTACTGCAATAAGTCCTAGAAATACAGTCAAATACATTGCTGTGCACATTCCCATATTAAACCTCGATTTTGTTAGCTTATCCATTACGCGAATACCCAATAAACCAAGAGCCCGACGATAACAATGGAAATTATCATCGCTTTAATTTTCCTTCGTATTTCCTTCTTCCTTGCAGCTTTTAGTCGACGGTGTAATTT
Source organism: Reichenbachiella sp. (assembly GCF_965233835.1). Lineage (GTDB taxonomy): Bacteria > Bacteroidota > Bacteroidia > Cytophagales > Cyclobacteriaceae > Reichenbachiella. The sequence goes on along the minus strand of NZ_OZ247585.1, from coordinate 1,548,755 downwards.
CTCTAAATACTCTGGACTGGCTTCTTTGAAAACCAGCGGCTTTCTGGAAATGATGTAATTGGTGATATAGGATTTATCGAAGCTTTGATAACTTGACCCTTCCCCTCCTTTCAATAAAGCACGGTTGTTTTTCCTTAAATCATTCGCCCATCTTGAAAAACCTGCTCCTCCAGTCATACATCAATAGCTCTCCTTCTCACTCGGGAAGTCTTTGGCTTTTACGTCTTTGATGTAGCCTTGTACGGCGTCGGTCATGACCTGGCTCATATCGGTATATTGTCGGAGAAATCTAGGCTGAAATTCTTGTGTGATGCCCAACATGTCGTGTGTAACCAAGACCTGGCCATCTACGTGAGGGCCGGCGCCTATGCCTATGATCGGGATGTTGACCGTCTCTGCGACACGTTTGGCCAATTTGCTTGGGATCTTTTCTAAAACAATCGCATAGCAACCTGTTTCTTCTAATAGTTTTGCATCTGAGATCAACTTCTCAGCCTCGGCCTCTTCCTTGGCTCTTACCGTGTAGGTGCCAAACTTATAAATCGATTGAGGGGTCAACCCTAAGTGTCCCATCACAGGTACACCCGCACTTAAAATTCTTGCTACGCTTTCCTGGATCTCTGCGCCTCCCTCTAGCTTCACTGAGTGTGCACCCGATTCTTTCATGATTCGGATGGCCGACTTCAAAGCTTGAGTGGAATTACCCTGATAGCTACCAAACGGCAAATCCACTACAACAAATGCTCGGTTGATCGCTCTAACCACACCTTGTGCATGGTAAATCATTTGGTCAAGTGTGATGGGCAAGGTAGTTTCATTTCCCGCCATCACATTGGAGGCTGAATCGCCAACAAGCAACACATCAATTCCTGCCTGATCCAGTATTCTAGCCATTGAAAAATCATAGGCCGTAAGCATGGAGATTTTCTCTCCGCGATTTTTCATTTCCTGGAGTTGGTGGGTGGTGACTCGCTTGATATTGGATTGATGAACGCTCATTAGTGGATGTTTTAGTAGTTAGTAATGAGTAATGAGTAGTTAGACATAAGACGAACCATAGCATCGACTCTGCTTGCAAGATAAGCGAAGATGCAAGATTTTAGAACCAAGAAACAAAAATTTAGAGTCAAGACACAAGAGTCATGATCCAAGACCATAAATTTTCTATTGTTTCCACTTGATGTTACAGCCCAGGCTAGGGTGCTGCTCGGTATCTACTGGCAACCCTGCTACGAGGTTTCGCAAAGCCAGTTTCAAATCATCAGCTGTAACAGGCACATTATTACCCGGAGTAGCCCCATCGAGTCTTCCGCGATAGACACATTCATCCTTTTCGTTGAACACAAAGAAATCTGGTGTACATGCCGCTTGATAGGATCGAGCCACTTCTTGAGATTCGTCGTAGAGGTATGGAAAGTTGAAGCCATACTTCTCCGCATGTTTCTTCATCAACTCAGGGGAATCATCCGGATAATTCTCTACGTCATTGGAACTAATCGCTACGAAGCCGATACCCTTGTCTTGGTATTCTTTTGCCACTTCTACCACCTTCTCTTGCACATGAATCACATAAGGGCAATGATTACATATAAACATGACAACCGTGCCTTTGTCAGATTTAACATCAGAAAAGCTAAAAGTATTTCCAGAGACTGTATCAGGTAGATTGAATGCCGGGGCTTGAGTACCCAGCGGCATCATGGTTGATTCGGTTTTGGCCATGGCAAATTGGATTAAAAGACAAAAGAGTCAAGAATCAAGACGGTTAATATCTTGGTTCTTGACTCTAAGTTCTTGATTCTATTTTTTAACAAAATTCATCGAAAACCTGTACTAAGTGATCTGCTATCATCTCTGCACTTCTACCTTCGATGTGGTGTCTTTCTACAAAGTGTGCCAACTCACCATCTTTGAATAAAGCAATAGATGGAGAAGACGGAGGGTACGGCAAGGTGAATTCTCTAGCCTTTTGTACTGCTTCAGCGTCTACTCCAGCGAATACTGTTGCTAGATTCGTTGGCTTTTTTGCACTATTTTCCACTGCCATTTTCACTCCTGGTCTTGCAGCTCCAGCTGCACACCCACATACCGAGTTGACCACCAAAAGTGTAGTGCCTTTATGGTCGGTCAAATGCTGCTCCACTGAGTCAGCGGTTTTAAATTCTTCAAAGCCTACAGACGTCAAGTCTGCTCTCATAGGGGCTACTAATTCTTCTGGATACATATCTTGTTTGTATTATATATTCTTTATTTCGTTTACTGCATTTATCGAGAAAAGATTTCTCCACTTCGGCGGGCCGCTACCGTCGAAATGACAAAAAAGGATTACATGAATCCGAGTTCGAGCTTTGCCGCTTCTGACATCATATCTGTCTCATAGGGTGGATCGAAAGTCACTTCTACATCCACTTTACCCACACCTTCGATTTCTTCTATCCGTTGCTTGATTTCCTCAGGCAGTGCTTCTGCCGATGGACAAGCAGGCGAAGTCAATGTCATCAAGACATAGACGTTGTTTACCGGAAAAATGTTGATCTCATAGATCAATCCCAGTTCATACACATCAACAGGAATCTCAGGATCATAGACCATTTTGATCGCTGCGAGTACTTTTTCTTTTAAGTCTTTCTCTTCTGCCATCTTAGTTAATTTTAGCTTTCATCGCCAAGGCGTAAATCTGCATTTGCTTGATCATAGCGGCGAAACCGTTAGATCGTTGCGTACCAATGAATCTGTTCATTCCAATTTTTTTATGAAAGTACAGATCTGCATTCAAAATATCATCTGGTGTCTGGTTAGATAAAATTCTCACCAACAAGCTCACCAAACCTTTGGTAATGGCCGTATTACTATCTGCTTCGAAGACTACTTTATCGTCTTTCATTTTGGCATGAAGCCAAACTTTGGACTGGCAGCCTTTTACGATATTCTCATCTGTTTGGTATTCAGCTGGAAGTTCTGAAAGTTTTGTTCCCAGTTCCATCACGTAGCCAATGGTCATCTCCATATCACCATCTAGCATACCAAAATCTTCGATTATTTCTTCCTGAATGGAATTGATTGTAGCCATTACTTGGTGCCCAGGGGGCATTTATCTTATTTAAACATTTTGATTACCGCTTTGAGCGAATCCACAAAATATTTGATTTCTTCTTTTGTATTATAAACAGAGAAAGAAGCCCTTACCGTTCCTTCGATGTTAAAAAACTCCATTAAAGGCTGCGCACAGTGGTGGCCTGTTCTTACAGCAATACCTTTGGCATCTAGCAATTGACCCAAGTCAAACGGATGCACGCCATCGATCAAGAAAGAAATAACACTGGCCTTTTTATCCGCCGTTCCGACTGGTGTAAAACCATCCACATCTTTCAATAAGTCATTGGCATACGTCATCAACTCGTCTTCGTAACTAGCAATATTCTCTTGTCCAAGCTCTTCTACAAAATCAATCGCCGTTTTGAATGCGATAACCTCACCAATATTTGGTGTGCCTGCTTCGAACTTGTAGGGAATATCATTAAACGTAGTGCCAGAGAAACTCACGTCTTTGATCATTTCACCACCGCCTTGATAAGGAGGCATGGCTTCGAGCAAATCTCTTTTGCCGTACAAAGCACCTACACCCGTTGGACCATATACTTTGTGCGCGGAGAATGCCAGGAAGTCACAATCTAAAGCCTTCACATCGAGCTTTACATGAGGAGCTGCCTGCGCTGCATCAATCAAAACTTTTGCACCTACTTTATGTGCTTCGTCAATGATTTCCTTAACTGGATTGATAGTACCTAAGGCATTGGAGATGTAGTTGACCGAAACCAATTTGGTTTTGTCAGACAACAATTTGACATACTCGCCAAAGATCAGTTCTCCCTTATCATTAATCGGAATGACCTTCAAGGTCGCTCCTTTTTCTTCACAAAGGATTTGCCAAGGCACGATGTTGGAATGATGCTCTAGTGCCGACACGATGATCTCGTCGCCAGTGTTGATGAACTTTCTACCAAACGTAGCAGCCACCAGGTTGATGCCCTCCGTAGTGCCTTTAGTGAAAATTACCTCCTCCACTTCGTTGGCATTCAAAAATTTGGCAACGGTTTTACGCGTATCTTCAAAAGCCGAAGTGGCTCTCTCCGCCAAGGTATGAATACCTCTGTGGATATTGGAGTTATCCGTATTGTAATAATGCGTCAGCGCATCGATAACACTCTGTGGCTTTTGCGACGTAGCAGCATTGTCAAAATAAACCAAAGGTTTACCATTAACTTCCTGATGAAGAATGGGAAATTGTTTTCTTATTGCTTCAATATCTAGCGCAGCGTCCACCATATTACTTATACGTTCAGTCTATCGATTACTTTGTCGGTGATTTCCATTTTCAACCAGCCGAGATTTACCTTCTCAATCACCTCGGCCACATTGGCCAATAAGATCATTGATCTTGCCTTTTCTTTTTCGATGCCTCGGGTTCTCAAATAGAAAATTGCCTCTTCGTCCAATTGGCCTGTTGTACATCCGTGTGAACACTTCACATCGTCTGCCCAGATCTCCAATTGAGGCTTGGTATTTACTACGGCATCGTCGGACAAAAGGATGTTGCCATTCGACTGAAATGCATTTGTTTTTTGTGCTTCTTGTTGCACAAATATTTTTCCGTTGAAAACGCCACGTGACTGATCGTCCATCACGCCCTTGTACAGCTCATTGCTATTACAATTTGGCTTGCGGTGATCTACCGTGGTATGATTATCTACATGCGTATTGCCTTTGGTCAAGTACAAGCCGAACATGTTGCTTTCGCACCCTTCGCCATCCACTTCGATGTGCAGGTTATTTCTTACTACTTCGCCGTCGAGTGTAAAGACATAGGAAGAGAATACACTATCTCTCTCTTGGTACACCCTGGTGTTGCCGATGTACACTGCTTTTGGTGACTCTTCTTGAATCTTATAAAGACTCACACGAGCGTTTTGCTTGACAATGTAGTTTTTAGACTCGTTGATGAAAGTGCTCTCGTTGCCGAACGACAAATGAAAATGCACAAAATCAGCCTGGCTATTTTCATTGGCCAAGTAAATGTTTTTAACGAATCCGTGATTGGCATTGCCATCATTCACAGAAATATAATAACAAATCACAGGGGCGGCTACCACTTTGCCTTTGGCAACCTGAGCCACTACACCATCATTGGCATATACATTATTCTGTGCTGCAAATGGATCTGAATCGTCCTTGAACAGTTGATTAACGTCATTAGCTGCAGCGTAGTCTTTGAGTGACTCAATTTTCAATTGTTCTTCTGGAGAAACAACTATCGAATTTGCAGTATCATACTTTCCATTTACGAAAAATAGCACATTGGCTCCTTCATGCTTAGCCTTGATATCGTTGATCAAATCCTGTGGCAGCTCATCGATATCCGTATATTTCGACAAGTCGAATTTCTTACTGATGGCCTTGGTTAGCTTTGTGAATTTGTACTCCTCCGCACGTGGTCCGGGAAAGCCATTGTCTTTCAGGAAATTGAGCGCTTTCTTACGATTCTCCCCCAATTGAGGGATCGCACTACCGTTCATGTTGGCAACAAATTGTGCCGCCTGATCTACCAGCTCCTGACCAAATATATTTTTATCCAAATCGCTCATACTTAAGCTTCTTCTAATTCTTTGATGATCCAGTCGTATCCTCTTTTCTCTAATTCAAGAGCCAAATCTTTGGTTCCCGACTTCACGATTCTACCTTGATACAATACATGTACAAAATCCGGCACGATATAGTCCAATAATCTCTGGTAGTGTGTCACGACGATGGTGGCATTATCTTCAGATTTCAAGGCATTTACGCCATTCGCTACGATTCTCAAAGCATCGATGTCCAAACCAGAGTCTGTCTCATCGAGAAGCGCCAATTTTGGCTCTAGCATAGCCATTTGGAAGATTTCATTTCTCTTCTTCTCTCCTCCAGAAAATCCTTCGTTCAACGAACGACTCAACAATGACTGGTCAATTTCTACCAAAGCCATTTTTTCTTTCATTTTCTTCAAGAAGGCCACAGCATCCAAAGGCTCCTGCCCTTTATGCTCTCTAATCTGGTTGAGCGCCGTTTTCATGAAATTGGTGGTAGTAACACCAGGAATTTCTACCGGATACTGGAAAGCCAGAAAGATACCTTCTCTTGCTCTTTCTTCAGCCGCAAGATCTAGCAAATCCTGACCCATATACTCAACTTCACCGCCAGTCACTTCGTAATCCTCACGTCCTGCCAACACAGAAGCCAAAGTACTTTTGCCAGAACCATTTGGTCCCATGATAGCATGGACTTCCCCTGGTTTTACTTCTAGGTTAATTCCCTTGAGAATTTCCTTCTCTTCTACTCGTGCCTGTAAATTTTTTATCTTAAGCATTGCTGCAAATTTTATTTCTTATTGAATGTATTAGTAAATGGAGATTATCCTACGGATCCCTCAAGAGTAAGTGCCAAAAGCTTCTGAGCTTCTACCGCAAACTCCATCGGTAATTGATTGAGGACTTCTTTGGCGTAACCGTTGACGATCAATGCCACAGCATTTTCCTCATCGATTCCTCGTTGAGTACAATAAAAGATTTGATCCTCTCCGATTTTTGAAGTTGTGGCTTCATGCTCTACATGAGCCGAAGAGTTTTCTATATCGATGTATGGAAATGTATGCGCTCCGCAAAGGTTTCCTACTAACAAAGAATCACATTGTGAGTGATTTCTTGCGTTTTCAGCTCTTTTCGAAACCTGCACCTGACCTCTATAGCTGTTTTGCGAATGGCCAGCTGAGATACCTTTGGATACGATTCTAGACTTGGTGTTTTTCCCCAAGTGAATCATTTTTGTACCCGTATCTGCTTGTTGGTAATTATTAGTTACAGCCACAGAGTAAAATTCTCCAACAGAATAGTCTCCTTTCAATATACAAGAAGGATACTTCCATGTCACAGCTGAACCAGTCTCTACTTGTGTCCAAGATATTTTAGAATGATCACCAGCACAGATTCCTCGTTTAGTCACGAAGTTGTAAATACCACCTTTGCCATCTTTATCGCCGGGATACCAGTTTTGAACTGTAGAATATTTTACCTCTGCGTTTTTGTGTGCTACGATCTCAACCACAGCCGCGTGCAATTGATTTTCATCACGCATTGGAGCTGTACAGCCTTCGAGATAACTCACATAAGAACCTTCGTCAGCCACGATCAAAGTTCTTTCAAACTGACCGGTATTTGCTGCATTGATTCGGAAATATGTTGACAATTCCATTGGACATCTTACACCCTTTGGAATATAGCAAAATGATCCATCAGAAAATACTGCTGAGTTCAATGCTGAAAAGTAATTGTCAGACTTAGGCACTACTGACCCGATGTATTTCTTAATCAATTCAGGATGCTCTTTTACTGCTTCGCTAAACGAACAGAAAATAATACCGAGTTTACCCAAAGTATCTTTGAAAGTAGTTGCTACCGATACAGAATCAATAACTGCATCTACTGCAACTCCCGTTAATCTCTTTTGCTCAGTCAATGAAATCCCAAGCTTTTCGAAAGTCTCTAGCAATTCTGGATCTACATCATCAAGACTCTCAGGTGTCTTTTTCTGCTTAGGAGCAGAGTAGTACTTGATATCCTGATAGTCTACTTTTGGATATTTGACGTTGGCCCAGTTGGGCTCTTTCATCGCTTGCCATTTGGCAAACGCATCCAATCTCCACTCCAGCAACCACTCTGGTTCGTTTTTCTTTTTTGAAATGAATCGAACGATGTCCTCGTTCAGTCCCTTGGGTGCTTCATCGGCTTCCAAGTCAACTGACCATCCATGTTCGTATTCTTTTGAGGTGAATTCCTCTAATATTTGATCATCTTTACTCATTCGAGAATAGAATAATTTAGACTCATTTTAAATAGGCTCAAAATTACTACGATTAATCGAGGATGTCGATTCATGTTTATAATTTTTTTTGAAACAGAGATAGACGCTGCCTATATCATTAGATTTATCTTACTTTGACAAAGACTAGCAGCATAAATATGACCCTAGATTTACAGAAAAACATCTTTCTCCTACTGACATTCATACTCAGTACTTTCAACCAGCAACTATCTGCGCAAACCAATAGTAGTGATTTTCAGTTGAGCGGCACAACGATCATCGCACGAGACGTTAAGTTATCAGCCACCTGGTATCGAAAGTATCTGGATATAGCTATCAAAGAATATAAACCACAGCAGCATGTAAAGATGCAAACAGGTGATTTCAACCTTTTGATCAAGCAAGGGAAAAGCATCATGCTCAAAAGTCAGATTAAATTTCCGAAGGGGAAAAAATACGTGAATGGTATAACCAAAATTGGTTTTTCGACAAACAAATTTGAAGAAGTCAAGGAAAAATTGCAGGCCTCCAATCAGAAGTTAATCGAAGATGTGACTGAAGACAAAAACCTTGATATGAGATTTTTCCTCACGACTGACCCAGACGGGAATCAAGTACAAATTTTTGATAAACCAAACCCTGTGGATAGCGTAATTACTAAGGCGATGTTTTTCTCCATCACTTCTTCAGATTACATCAATACTATGAAATGGTATGAAGAAAATATTGATTTTACCGAAATACAAACAGTAGACGAATCAAAAATTCATTACCAAAATTTACTACATAAAGGAGATGTAATTTTCGAGATTATTCACCTGCCTTATGAATCATTAGAAACTACGGAATTTATGCCATTGGGCAGAGAATTGGCCAGTTTTGATGAGTTGAAATTCAAAAGTGGAGCAGGGAAATCAAGCACTTTTGAGATGGACAACAATGCCAACAAAGTGAGGTGGATGCGCTAGCTTCCGAAAAAATAATTTTCAATTTTTCTTGCACAAGAAAAAATCTAGCCCATATCTTTGTGGCACGTTCTAAATAATTTATTGGATGACTTATCAAGAAAGGTGGAGGGATTTGGCCCTGTGAAACCTTAGCAACCCTAGTTGGAAACAACAGAAGGTGCTAACTCCAATCCTGATGAAAATCGGGAGAGATAAGCGGAATGGATAGACTCAATTTCAAAAAATATACGATGTCCTTTCTAGCTTGTCTGGAAAGGACATTTTTTTTGTCCAAACCAGACAATGGATCCTTGAAAAGTCTCCTTGTAAACTTTAAAAAAATAAAGACATGCAAGAGACAACAGAAATTTTACACGGCATCCTGTCAGACCCTTTGACAGGCGCACTCTCAACTCCAATTTATCAGACTTCTACCTTTGTACAAGATGCTCCAGGTGTTAACAAAGGCTTCGACTACAGTAGATCTAACAATCCTACAAGGCAAGTACTCGAAGAAACTATTGCCAAGCTAGAAAATGGAGCAGGTGGATTTGCATTTGCCAGTGGATTGGCTGCTGTAGATGCAGTGATCAAACTCTGTCAGGCTGGAGACGAGATTGTGGCTGTAGATGACATCTACGGCGGCACATTTCGTTCATTCGAAAAACTATACAAGAAATTTGGGATCACTGTTCATTACACGGACACCACTGATCCGGAAAATATTATAGATAACATTACCCCTAATACCAAACTGATCTGGTTGGAAACTCCAACCAATCCTACCCTAAAAATCACAGACATCGCAACCATTTCGAAAATCGCACATTCGAATGGTTGCCTTGTTGTGGTTGACAATACGTTTGCAAGCCCTGTATTACAAAAGCCATTGGATCTGGGGGCCGATATCGTGCTGCATAGCGCCACCAAATATATTGCCGGTCATTCTGATGTGATTGCGGGTCTGATTGCCGTAAAAACAAAGGAGCTGGCTGATGAGATTAAGTTCATTCAAAATGCTACCGGCAGTATTCTTGGGCCGTGGGACAGCTGGCTCACTATCAGAGGCATCCAAACCCTCGGGCTAAGAGTGGAGAAACAGTGTAGAAATGCAGAAATCATCGCTGAATATCTGCTCAATAAGCACGAGCTACAAATCGTGAACTATCCAGGGCTGAAGCAACATCCAAATCATGCGCTAGCCACAAAACAACAGAAATATTATGGGGCGGTAGTCTCATTTGCTTTCAAAGAAGACTCTAAAGAAAAAGCTACTGAATTTGTGACCAGTACCAACCTCTTTAAGCTAGCCGAAAGCCTTGGTGGCGTAAAGAGTCTTTGCTGTCATCCGGCCACCATGACACACAAAGGTACGCCTGATGATATCCGTAGAGCCGCCGGCATCAACGATTCACTAGTGAGATTATCTATCGGTACAGAAGACCCCTCTGACTTAATTCAAGATTTGGAAGAGGCCTTTGATAAAATTAAAACAAAAGAGAAAAACGCTGTATTAGCATAAGAATGAAAAACCTCAAACTAGGCATTTTCGGCTTCGGCTGTGTTGGACAAGGACTGTACCACGTACTCCAACAATCCAACTCCATTAATTCGGAAATAGTGAAAATCTGTATCAAGGATCTGAATAAACCCAGGTCCTTAGATGCATCCTACTTTACGGATGACAAGGATGAATTACTTCAAAACGATGAAATAGATGTGATCGTGGAGCTTATTGATGATGCCGATGCGGCGTTGGAAATCGTAACCACAGCTATGAACAATGGCAAGTCAGTAGTTTCAGCTAATAAAAAGATGATTGCCGAACACTTAGAGGAATTACTCGATTTACAGGAAAAGAACAAGGTCTCCTTCCTATATGAAGCTTCTTGTTGTGCGAGTATTCCTATAATTCGTAACCTGGAGGAATATTACGATAATGATCTGCTTTCTTCCCTGGAAGGGATTTTCAATGGTTCGACCAATTTTATCCTTTCCAAGCTATTGGGCGGAGGCCAAACCTACGATGAGGTATTAAAAGAAGCTCAAGATTTAGGTTTTGCAGAGACCGACCCTACACTAGATGTTGAAGGTATTGATCCTAAATACAAACTCTGCATATTGCTTTTTCATGCTTTTGGACTCGTCGCCAAACCCGAAGATGTATTCAATTACGGGATTTCAAAAATCAATGATTTTGACATTGACTATGCACATAAACATGGCTACTCAATCAAGTTGATTTCTAAATGCAGACGAGAGGGTGATAAAATTGAGGCCTACTGTTTGCCTACATTCATTCCAAATGGCGCCGTGCTGTCACAGACCCACAATGAATACAATGCTGTAGTGCTTGAAAGTGCTTTTTCGGAAAGTCAACTCCTATACGGCAAAGGTGCTGGAGACAAACCTACAGGTTCGGCAGTGTTATCGGATATTTCAGCTTTGAACCATGACTATAAGTATGAATACAAAAAGAGAGGCAAGAACAAAAACAAATTCGAATTATGCGAGGACTTCGATTTGAGACTCTATGTCAGATACAATGGTACCTCTCCTGATTTTGAAGACTTCGATTCCATTGAAGAAAAATACTACAGTGAGCAAGGCAATTTTCTTGTAGGCAAGATCAAATTGAAGAACCTAAAAAATTCTAGCTGGCTCAAAGAGGCGAGCATCAACACCATAGTGCTAAACTAGCATTATCCAAAGATTTCATAATTGAGAACCTGAACCCTATTGGCAGCCGGCTAGTAGGGTTCTCTTTTTTGAAAGAAAACCCTTCTTACAAATTTATTCTGCGTTCAGACTGATTTTCTCATCTCATATTAATAAATTTTCAGGCCTAACTATCAGCGATGAGAGAGAAAACAGAACAACTGCAGGAAACCCTGCAGCTTTTAGAAGCTATTCAAGACAGTACCACAGTGGCCAACCTGGTGGTAGCTGGCGACTATAGCATTGTCTCTTTCAATCGTCGTTTCAGGGAATTTCTGCTTAAGTATTGGTCTCATGAAGTATCCGTAGGTGAAATCAGCACCAACTTTGTCCATCCCGACAATATGGAAGATTTCAAACGAGAATTCAGTCTTGCACTAAATGGTAAAGTAATAAACGGCGAGCATCATTTTACAACAAAGGGTGGCAGGAGTATGTGGATTGCTGTAGAATACCACCCTGTAAAAGAGCTTCACAATGGGGGTAGCAAAGTAGCCTTATCATTTAGAAATGTTACACGAGAAAAATTATACGAGAAGAAAATAACTCAACAGAACAAAAAACTAAAAGAAGTAGCTTTCGTCTCTGCCCATCAATTGAGAGGCCCCATCACCTCACTCCTAGGTTTAACCAATCTTCTTTCAGAAAAACCAGACGACTGGTCCAACACCCAACTTTACATTCAAAAAATTCAGGAGCTCTCACAAAAGATTGATTGCGAAATCCGAAGTTTAGTGGGAAAAACAGAAGAAATTTAAATCCGTTTCTAAAGTCTTCTAGGTATTTGTCTAGCATGTGTTAGTTTTATGCTACAAGAAAATTTTCATTCAAGAATTTGATGCGAACACTCTTATTTATTGCTGTCATTCTCGTTTTGGCATTCGAAGCTGGAGCTACCCCAAACGACAGCATACCTGTGTTACTTACGGATACTGAAATTCAGATCGAGTGTACGGAAGGCATCAATAGCATGTACAATTTCGACTTCAAGCGAGCCGATTCTCAATTTCGCTGGCTCAAGGGTAAATACGGATGGCATCCACTTCCCTATTTTTTATTAGGCCTTAGCCAATGGTGGAGAATCGTGCCCAACATTCAAGACGAACAATATGATTCTGCCATGATCGCCTACATGGATAGCACAATACTAGTAGCAGAGAATATTCTGGCACATGGCAGCGAAGTGGAAGGAGGCTTCTTTCTTTCGGCCGCCTATGCTTTCAAAGGACGGCTATACGCAGAAAGACATTCCTGGAGAAAAGCCGCTACAGCGGGTAAGAATGCCATGAAGTATTTAGACTATTGCAGAAATCATGAAGAATTTGGTCCTGAGATTCTTTTCGGGGATGCATTGTACAACTACTATTCTGTGTGGATCCCTGAAAACTATCCTATTCTCAAACCTATCATGGTGTTCTTTAGAGATGGGGATAAAAATTTAGGACTTAAACAGCTCAAAGAAGTAGCCAACAATGCCTTCTTTACCAGAACTGAAGCCCAATATTTTCTAATGAGGATCATGGCAAATGAAGAAAATAACCGTCGTGCGGCTCTATTCACTTCTGAGTACCTGTATCAGACATTCCCGAACAACGCCTATTTCCACAGGTTTTATGCTCGGTTGTTGTACTCAACTGGGCAGCATGCCAAAGCTGAAGAAGTATCTTTATCTATTATAGCCAAAATCGACAGCAGTTATTTGGGTTACGAACAAAACAGTGGTCGCTATGCCGCCTTCTTCTTAGGTGAAATCAATGCGCATAGAGACGAGGTAGAAGAAGCTGAAAAGTACTATAAGCTGTGCGTGAAGTACGGCGACGAAATAGGAGCTCAAGAAAAAGGTTATTATTTGTATTCGGTACTTAACCTTGGTCGATATGCAGCAGATCGTGGAGAAAAAGAGTATGCCAAAGAGCAATTCAAAAAAGTAAAGAAGCTTGCGAGTAAAAAGGATAGAACCTATGACTTGGCCAAGGACTATTTAAAAAACTTATAGCTATTCAAAAAGGCTAAGGAAATTTTGTCTATTGGACACTACCGAATAAAACTGCTCCACTTTGCTTCTTCCCGCCTTTCCCATTTTTAAGCCCTGATCCCTGTTCTCGATCATAAGTTTCAAACCATTTAGCCAGTCTTCTGAAGTGTGACAATGTAAACCATTGACTTCCGACTCTACAATTTGTTGGTTGACACCAACAGGTGAAACGAGTACCGGTTTTTCCAAGGCCATAAATTGCAAGGCCTTAAATCCACACTTACCTTCTGCCCACTTATCGTTTTCTAATGGCATTACGCCAATATCAATTTGATTTAAATCTTCAATTTCTGTTGAGCTACTCCAGGGAACAAACCTTTGGTTTGGGAAAGGAGTCTTTGGAGTCTTGTCTGCAATAACAATAAATTGAAAGTCACAAACTTTGGACAACTCTTCTAAAACTGGCCTTAAGAGCTCTAAGTACTTTAACGTAGAATGTGTTCCAGTCCATCCAATTATAGGTCTGTTGGCTTTATTGTGCTTAGGAATATGCCTACCCGTCGTATCAATGGTAGTGGGATTTATACAAACTGATGGATTGAATTGCAAGGCATAATCCGCAAGAAACTGATTTCCAACACTAACCTTATCGCTCCACTTTATTATATGTTTTACTTTTTGTGGAAACTTGAGCCATGTCGCCAAACGATTCTCTGCGGTTGTATTCGGCATCCAAATCGCATCATCAAAATCATATATGACTTTTTTCTTTAAAACTTTGACCAAAAGCCACTCGATCACGGGATAACCTAATGGAGTAGCTTCTCTATGTATAAAAACAAAATCATATTTTTGTACACCGAACAGCATCCAAAACCTTCTGAGGTATCCGCGAAATATTCCTAATACCTTCTGAAGGTAATGGCCTTTAGAATAAAGAATGGACCAAGTAGAATCATCTATAAAAGTCTGGTATTTAAATTCAAACTCCTCCTCCAATAATATTGAAAAATACTGTTCAAATCGAAAACGCTGTGACCCAGCAGTGCCCTGCGGGTATGGAGTCAGAAACAATATTCTCTTTGGCCTGTTCATATTAGGTTAGCAATTTATACTTTTTCCAAAGAGGAGGTAATTTTTTTGTCAATTCCAAGGATCCAAATTTTACAAAAATTGATGCGTTGATGATTTCACCCAGCTCGCCATTTTTCCTAAACCTTCCACCAAGGAAGTGTTTGTTAAGTTATCAAAATGACTTCTTTTGATAAACGTGGCCTTTTGGGCTACATTTTGAATCATTCCTCTACTTAAATCATCCAAAACAAGACATCATGCTCTTTGGCAATGAGTTCATCTACAACATGAGAACCTATGAATCCAGCACCGCCAATAACTAATGAAATGGGCATAAGCTAAGTTAATGTGAATCATGAAAATGCTTGATGTGCTCGCAAACATAACTGACCTCCTCAGTACTCATCTCCGGAAAAATTGGCAAAGAAAGAATTTTACTGCTTTCCTCATGCGCGATAGGGAACTCTTCTTTTTTGTGGCTCATATATTGGTAACATTCCAGAAATGGTAGAGGTGTGGGGTAATGAATCGCCGTAGAAATGTTATGACTTTTTAGATATTCCTGAAGTTCTTCTCTGTTTTCCGCAGAAACGACATACAAATGATAAACAGGATTGGAGTTTGTATTGATTTTTGGGAGGCGCAAAGAGGATATAGCCTTTAATGCTTCGCCATAGTGAGTCGCAATATTCCTTCTTTGCGATGTCCATTCCAACAAATATTTTAACTTCACAGACAAGACAGCAGCCTGGATGGTGTCCAATCGGCTATTTATTCCTTCTATTTTATGTTGGTGTTTTACTAATTGACCATGATTGGCAAACTGCCTGCATTTTTCAGCCAGTTGATCATCATTGGTAACTATCCCTCCTGCATCTCCATAAGCACCTAAATTTTTACCTGGATAGAAACTAAAAGTTGCCGCATGGCTAACAGCCCCCACTGACAATCCGTCTCTGTCAGCTAGATGAGCCTGCGCCGAATCTTCTACAACGATTAAGTCATGCTTATCCGCTATTTTTTTTATTATATCCATATCAGCCATTTGTCCATACAGATGCACCGGCACAATGGCTTTTGTACTTGAGTTTATATTAGATTCAATTTGTTCTACATCGATCAAGTAATCTTGTCCGATGTCTACAAAGACTGGTTTGGCTCCAGTCTGTGAGATGGTTTCACATGTCGCTATCCATGAGCAAGCTGAGGTAATCACCTCATCCCCTTCTCCTATGCCTAGCATTTTGAGAGTAATATAAAGCGCATCAGTGCCATTAGCCACGCCAATACAATGCTTTGTTCCACATTGCATGGCAAACTGCTCTTCAAACGATTGTATTTTAGCTCCGCCTATATAATTGGATTGATCTAGTACCTCATGTATGGCTTGATCTATTTCAGTTTTATGCTGCTGGTATTGACGCTGCAAATCAACAAAGGGAATTTTCATATATTCTCATAATTTGAAGAGTAAAGTGAACCGAATTCGAGCATTTAATCAATCTATGATTACCCAAACTTACTTATATGATTAATTATTGAGTAGTTCTTTCGAAATTAAATATACGGACCATTATCATGAGTAAAGACTTAATTAATCATGATTAAATCTGCATTCATCGAAATATTAGAATCTTCATTTCCTGAAATCCTTTAACTTCGAACCATGCTGGACAACCAATCCATTTTTATCACAGGAGGAACTGGAACTTTCGGGCAGGCTTTCATTAATAAGACCTTGAGTGAATATACTGACATCAATTCAATCACGATCTATTCACGTGATGAAATGAAGCAGTATGAGCTACGGAGAAAATATCCATCAGGTCAATTTCCTATGCTTCGATGGGAAATAGGAGACATCAAAAATATGGATAGGTTGAGTGAAAAAATGAAAGGAGCTGATATCGTTATTCATGCAGCTGCCATGAAGCACATTCCTATCTGTGAAGAAAATCGTGAAGAGTGCCAGAAAACTAATGTTGAAGGCACCAAAAATGTGATCCACTCCGCGATGGAGTATAGTGTAAAAAAAACGATACAGGCTTCCACCAACAAAGCCGTAGACCCAATCTCTATCTATGGCAATTCTAAGCAAGCAGCTGAGAAATTATTTTTGAATGCTGGCAATGATATAAGTAAGTTTGTAATTGTGCGTTTGGGTAATATTTGGGAATCAAGAGGGTCGGTTGTACCTGTATTCAAAGAATTAGCTGAAACTGGCGTAATCTCGACCACACACCCTGATATGGCTCGGTTCTTTTGTACTGAGGAGCAGTCAGCCGATTGCTTGATATATACTATGAAGCCTATGGAAGATGGAGAGATCATTATTCCAAAGATGGAGGCCAAAAAAATTACTGACATTGCTATTGAGCTGGCTCCAGACTGTATTCAAAAAGTTGTTGGTTTGAAGGTAGGGGAGAAATTAGTATCTGATATAGAAATGGCTAGAGTTAATGAGTCAAGCGATTACTGGAATATGGCTAAGAACAAATTAAGTTTACTCACCTCCACCAAATTGCACCAACTAGACAGCGGCTTACTACTCAAGTATCAATTGAACTAATGGGCATTCAAGATCTCATTATTACTCCGTTTTACTTCTTTATACTGCTTGTTGCAGCATATATGATCCGTCCTTTGGTAACCAATTCGCTGACCAAGAAATATTTTATTCCTGGACTCTTAGCTAAATTCGGGGGAGCTATAGCCATAGGACTGGTCTATCAATTTTACTACTCATGGGGAGACACTTATACTTATTTTCGTGAAGCCAGGATAATTTGGAATATTTTTTTAGAATCACCAGAAAGCGCCCTTAGGCTTATTTTCCAATCTTCAGACAATGTCAATGACTTGTTTCACTATACCAATAGGATGTGGACTTTTAAATCTTCCAACAATTTTTCTATGATCCGAATATTGAGTTTTCTCAATCTTTTCACCTTCAGCACCTATTCGTCTACTGCATTGCTTTTAGCTTGTTTTTCTTTTGCTGGTTCGTGGGCTTTTTATTCGAGCCTTTGTCTTAGATACACAAGTGAACACAAAAAACTTGCGCTAGCTGTACTCTTCATTCCGTCAGTAATTATTTGGGGGTCTGGAATATTTAAAGATACAATTACTTTTGCGGCACTGATGTGGCTGGCTTGGTCTGCGTTTAACCTGATTGAGAATAGAAAGAATTCAGCCAGGTATTATATAGTTGGAGCCATTTCTATCATAATAATAGCAGCCATCAAAGTCTATATTATAATTTGCTTTATTCCTAATGTAGTCATCTGGTATTTTTTGCATAAGGCAGTAAACATCAAAAACGGCCTATTAAAAATACTCGTTGTACCATTTCTCATTGTGTTCGCCTTAGTATTTGCAATTTTTGGCGCACAACAAACGGCCAACATAGATCAAAAATATGCCTTAGAAAATTTAGCAACAACTGCTCAGATTACCGCGTACGACATAGCTTATTACTCGGGGGCTGGAGGGTCTACTTATACACTGGGAAGTTTAGATGGTTCCTGGGGAAGCATGCTGAAACTTACGCCACAAGCCATCAATGTTTCCATGTTTAGACCATATTTGTGGGAGGTTAGCAATCCGCTTATGCTACTGAGTGCATTCGAAAGTTTACTATTTACTCTACTAACGATCAAACTCATTTTTAGAAAAAATAACTTAATGACTACCATTATAGAAAATCCTTTTTTACTTTTTTGCCTAACCTTTTCCATCATTTTTGCATTCGCTGTTGGAGTAAGTACATTTAATTTTGGCACACTTGTCAGATATAAAATCCCATTAATGCCATTTTATGCGGCATTTTTAGTGTTAAGTAGCAAAAAATGAAGAAAGAGAGTATAGTTGCACATTTAACCAGATCCTGGAATTTACTTGATGTAAAATTCAAAAAGCAATCTTTTTTTATATTGATCGGGGTATGCTTGAATTCAATTCTAGAAATTATAGGCTTGGCCGCTATATTACCGATCATGGCTGCGTCGCTAAAAGATGGCTTTATTAAAGAGAACAAGTATTTACATCTTGCCTATTCATATCTAAATTTCAGTGACGAAAAGATGTTCATTCTATTATTATGCGGCTTACTTTTCTCCATCATTATTGTAAAAAATGGATTTGGTTTACTGATACAAAAAATACAATTTGAATTTTGTTGGAACGTCCATGAAAATATTTCAGCTAGGGTCATGCAAAAAGCCTATCAAAAAGGGTTTTCATTTTTTAACTCAAATAATTCCAATAAAGTATTTAATGACGTCGCAGGTATACCCATGCAATTTGCCAGACAGACTTTACTCCAAATTTTACAGCTATTTAACGAGGCATTCGTCTTGATCCTTATTATCAGTTCCTTACTGGCATACGATGCAATTATTTTGGTCTTGCTCGCTGCCGTTGTATTACCGGTGTTTTTAGTCTTTTATTCTTCTACTAAGAAAAAAGTTGTGGGAATAAACATGGAATTAAATAGCATGATCCCGCACATTAACAAACCGATTTTCGAATTGGCGTTTGGTTATGTTGATGTCGTGATTGGTGGAGTAATAAAATTCTTTAAAACCAAGTACACGAGCCAAATTAGAGAGGCAAAAGCATTAAGAGTTAAGCTGCTATTGATACAAAACATCCCCAATCGGTTGATTGAGATTTGTGTCATGCTTGCTGTGATTATCATTGTGGTGTATGGTGTATACACAATAGAAAATAGGTCATCCGTAGTCGTTCTAATAAGCATTTTTGGATTAGCCTCCTATAGAACTGTTCCTTCTATCAATCGGTTAATGGCTTCAGTACTGAGCATAAAAGGTCAAGAATATTGTCTAAACATTTTGGAGTCATTTTTGAAATCTTCCACAAAAGAAGATACAAACTCTCTTATCAACGAAACTTCCACTATAGTATTTAAGAATGAAATTTCTATCCAAAGTTTAGACTTCAAATTTGAAGATGCAAAGAAGAATGTGATAGAAAATTTGAATCTCAAAATAAAAAAAGGAGAAACCATAGGACTTTCTGGTAAATCCGGGTCAGGCAAAACTACACTAATGAATTTGATGCTTGGCTTTCTACAACCCACTGCAGGCGAAATTCGGATCGACAATACAGTACTAGCCTCAAACAATCTGGCCAATTGGCAAAATTAATCGGCTATGTAAGACAAGATGTTTTCTTAATAGATGGTAGTCTTACTGAAAACGTGGCTTTTGGGATACCTGAAGATGAAATAGATCAAAGCAAAGTAGATCAAGTAATCCAAAAAGCACAACTTGATGCAGTTGTAAAAGAGCTGGAAGGCGGTCTACATGGACAAATTGGAGAACGGGGTAACAAACTATCTGGAGGACAACGCCAACGTGTCGGAATCGCCAGAGCCTTGTACCATGGTGCAGAAGTCTTATTTTTTGACGAAGCTACGTCCGCGTTAGATACTGAAACTGAAGAAGAAATTACGCAATCCATCCGTCATTTACAGAATGAAAAAATAACAATGGTTATAATTGCTCACCGCCCGAGTACGTTGAGGTATTGCGATAAAATATATGAAGTGAGCAAAACAGGACTAATAGAAAGATAAGTAAGGAATGCTAAAAATTTGGCTGAGAAAAATTTTCAAATGGTTCTTTGGGGATTCTTATATCAAAACAAAAGTAAAACTTAGAAACAAGCAAAAAGTTTTTGTTATTGGCATGAATAAAACTGGAACAACCTCTCTTGAATATGCCTTAAGAGAACAAGGCTACATTCTTGGGCGTCAAAGAACAGCTGAATTGCTATTAGATGACCTTATCATAGGCAATTACGACTCTCTAATAAATTTTTGTAAAACGGCTGAGGCCTTTCAAGATTTCCCCTTTTCTGTTCCTGGGGTTTACAAAAAAATTTATGAAGCGTTTCCAAATAGTAAATTTATCTTGAGCCATCGAGACACACCTGAACAATGGTTCAACTCACTTGTTAATTTTCATTCCAAAATATGGGGAAATGGAAAAATTCCCACTGATAAAATTCTAAAACAAACCAGTTACGTTTATTTGGGATACCCATGGAAGTCTATGCAATTTCTATTCGGCAATAAGATCTACGATAAATCTAAGTACTGTGAAATATATCAGAATCATATCTCTGATGTTACGAAATTTTTTGATTCTCGTACAGACCAGTTGCTAACGTTAAACGTAGCAAATGAAGACAGCTACACTAAATTTTGTCATTTCCTGAATGTAGTTCCAATGCATTCTAGTTTCGGTTGGTTGAATAAAACATGATTATGAAAAAAATTCAAGTGACAGAGCCATTCCTTCCTCCAAAGGAAGAATACGAAAAATACCTTGACGGTATATGGGAAAGGAATTGGCTTACCAATATGGGTCCACTTTCACTACAACTTGAAGAAAAACTAAAAGATTACTTGGGATTGAATTACGTACAATTTGTAGCTAATGGCACATTAGGATTGCAATTAGCCGTTAAAGCTCTAGGATTGGAAGGTGAGATTATTACAACCCCATTTTCATATGTCGCTACCACTTCCAGTATTGTCTGGGAAGGATGCGAGCCAGTTTTTGCAGATATAGATCCAAATTCACTAAATATTGACCCTAACAAGATTGAAAATGCCATTACTACACGCACAACGGCTATATTAGCCACACATGTTTTTGGCAACCCGTGTAACATTGATGCCATTAACAAGATCGCAAAAAAACACGACTTGAAGGTAATATATGATGCAGCACACTGCTTTGGTACCATGTACCGGGGCAAGTCTGTGTTTTGCTTCGGAGATATCAGTATTGCCAGTTTTCATGCAACCAAGACTTTCCATACTATAGAAGGCGGTGCAGTAATGTCCCAGGATCAGGCACTAAATGAAAAAATTTACCATATGAAAAATTTTGGTCATTCTGGACCTGGTAATTTTGTAGAGTTGGGCATAAACGGAAAAAACTCAGAATTCCATGCGGCCATGGGTCTGGCCAATCTACCCTACATAGCTGACATATTAGAAAAAAGAAAGAGTGATTCGGCATTGTACATTGAGCATTTGCCTAAAGAAAATATTGACTACCCGGTTATCAATGCAAAAGCCAAATACAATTTCTCATACTTCCCAGTGATATGGCCGTCGGCTGAGGTTTGTCAAATGATAACCCAAGCACTTGGTGATCAGGAAATTTATCCTAAGAAATATTTTTACCCTTCCTTGTCCACTTTGAGCTATGTAGAACAAATGAAGTGTCCAATCTCAGACGACATTGCTAACCGGATTCTTTGCCTGCCTTTGTATTATAATTTGCAGGGAACTGAAATTAAACAAATAACTAAGATTATAAAACAGACACTCAAGAAAGCCGCCCAATGAGAATTGCCATCATGCAACCTTACTTTTTGCCATATTTAGGCTACTTCCAGTTGATGAACTTGGTTGATGTGTTTGTGATCTATGATGAAGTCCAGTATACAAAAAAAGGTTGGATCAATCGCAACAGAATACTGGTCAATAACGATGCACAAACAATTACGCTTCCCCTCAAAAAGGATTCGGATTATCTCAACATCAAAGATCGAATTTTAGCCGATCACTGGCCGAAAGAAAGAAAAAAACTGCTCGCCAAAATCTATAACAGCTACAAAAAAGCCCCGGAATTTGATAAGACCTATGATTTACTAAAGGGTATATTCGAATATGATGAACAAAACCTATTTAAATTTATTCAATTTAGTCTAAAGCAATTAATGAGTCATTTCAACATCACCACTCCATTGGTTGTATCTTCTGATATACCTTTCGACAACAAATTAAAATCTAGTGATAAAGTTTTGGCTATTTGCAAGGCAAACGAAGCAACTCACTACATCAATCCAATTGGTGGATTAGAGCTTTATGACAAGAAACAATTTGAAGCAAAGGGTATGAAGCTGAATTTCTTGAGATCAAATTTGTCTATCTATCCACAATTTGAAAATGAATTTGTTCCAGGTCTTTCTGTAGTAGACGCTATGATGTTTAACTCGCCGCAAGAGTTATCTAATTTGATTCATAATGACTTCGAACTAATTTGATATGGCAAAGTGGGAAAAAATTGGATTAATTTTTAGTCCTCAAAAAGATGGTACAAGTACATGGTCTGAAACTTTTGCCCAAGCACCTTGTGCGGTAGTACACAGTAATTTCGTTCGGGTTTATTTTTCTACAAGGCCAAAACCGACAAATGGTCAATATGTGAGCAATTCGGGCTATGTAGATCTAGATAGAAACAACCTTACCAAAATCATTGGCAGGTCAAAGCACCCAATATTACCCTTAGGTAAATTGGGGACATTTGATGAATTTGGAATATACCCAGTATCTGTAATAAAAAATCAAGATGGTCATTATGTATGCTATTATGCAGGATGGACGCGATGCGCATCAGTACCATTCAATGTGGCTATCGGAATGGCCATAAGCAAAGATGATGGACGTACATTTGAGAAGATAGGCGAAGGTCCCATATTACCTTACACACCCGATGAACCATTCATTCTGAGTGGGCCTAAAATTCGAAGATTCCAGGATCAATGGGTACTTTGGTATATCGCCGGCCGGAAATGGATACTTGACGAAGGTAAACCTGAACCAATTTATAGTATTCGGATGGCCACTTCTGACAATGGACTGGACTGGACTCGCTACAATCGAAATCTTATTCCAGATATCTTAGAAAATGAAGCCCAGGCAAGCCCGGATGTAATTTATCATGGCGGTAAATATCATATGTTTTTCAGCTTTCGTCATGGGCTCAACTATAGAGGTAAAAAATTTGGTTACCGAATCGGTTATGCCCATTCGTCAGATATGATAAACTGGACTCGAGATGACAGTCAAGCGGGAATTGATATATCTAAAAGTGGCTGGGATGACGAAATGATCTCCTACCCTAATGTTTTTGAACTAGACGGAGAAATTTACTTGTTTTATCTTGGGAATGACGTAGGGAAAGAGGGTTTTGGACTGGCTAGGTTAGTCCCTGGAACATTAACTTAAAGATTATGAAGTGGCGAAAATTAGGTAAGGTTTTTGACCCTACAGAGCATAGATTGCCCAACAATTGTGAATCATTTGCACAATCTCCACAAGCAATAGTTCTTGAGGATAGAGTTCGCGTTTATTTCTCTTCACGTGAAAAGGAAGGCAACGGCCCAATGTTCCTTAGCCGGGTGCTTTATGTTGATTTTGCAAAAGATATGATCAACATACTGGCCATTTCACCACAGGAAGTTCTTCCTCTTGGTGAACTGGGTACATTCGATGAGCACGGTATCTTCCCATTTAGTCCAGTACGGGTTGGCAACCAGATTTATGCATATACCTGCGGCTGGAGCCGACGGGTTTCCGTACCCGTAGAGACGGCTACTGGATTGGCCATAAGTGAAGACAATGGCAATTCATTTACCCGAATAGGTCCCGGCCCTGTGTTAGGCTCCTCACTCAAAGAAGCCATGCTTGTAGGAGATTCATTTGTATTACCTATAGACGACAAGTTCTACATGTGGTATATCTACGGAGAGAAATGGAAGCCTGCCACAAGCACCGAGCCCCCAGCAAGAATTTACAAAATTGGATTTGCACAATCCAAAAATGGCATTCAATGGGAAAAAGAGGAAGGCAGATCTGTCATTGGTGACGTTTTGGGCCCCGACGAATGCCAGGCACTACCTACAGTCATTCGATTGGGTGGCATGTTTCATATGTATTTTTGCTTCCGAGAGGCAACTGATTTCAGAAGAGACCCTGATCGAGGATATCGATTGGGCTACGCCTATTCCCAAAATGGACTAGATTGGGTGCGGGATGACAACTTGGGCGGCCTTGAGAAAAGTGATTCTGGATGGGATAGCGAAATGATGTGCTACCCTCATGTATTTCAGTTAGACGAACAGGTATATATGTTGTACAATGGTAATGAATTTGGTCGTCAAGGTTTTGGCCTGGCAAAATTAGAATCCATGAATAATGCCTGAGTATACTTTTTTCGAAAATTTAAGCACGACCGAAGACATCTTTAAACATTTGTTGATATGTGATGAGAGTTTTAAGCCACCGCTATCTGAAACAATAGAATTGGGTCAATATGCCCAAAAGCTCTTTGAGCATGCAACAAGATTAGAGTTTTGGACTGACAATGATCTAGTTGCACTGTCTGCTTTCTATTTGAAAAAGGAACTAAAAAGCGCATTTATTACTAATTTCAGTGTTATACCATTGTATACCGGAACTGGTCTAGCTCAAAAACTAATGAATTATACACTTGAATATCTGAGTAACGCGGACATAACAACAATTGAGCTCGAAGTAAAAAAAATAAACAAGAGAGCCACCGGATTCTATTTTAAAAATAATTTTGAGAAAAAAACAGAAGGTAATCAAAGCCTTCTTCTGAGAAAAACATTATTATAAAATGAGCAGAGACTACAACCAGGAGTTAAAAGATACCAAAGACCACAAGTACGCCTACAACTTTGACTTTGATGTAATGCATCCATTTATGATTAAATCTTTCAAGCCATTTTTTAATTCACAAAATGTACTTGAATTGGGGAGTTTTAAAGGCGATTTTACCAAAAGGTTGATGCCATTGTTTGATGACATCACCTGTGTAGAGGCTTCAAGCGAAGCCATTGATAAGGCCAAAGCTGAATTAGACGGAAACATAAAATACCACCATGATCTATTCGAAAATGTCCAACTTCCTGAGAAATATGACAACATCATATTGACTCATGTATTAGAGCATTTGGATGATCCAGTTGGTTTAATGAAAAGAATAAACGATGAATGGTTGACAGATAATGGTCGATTCTTTCTTGTATGCCCAAATGCCAACGCCCCTTCCAGACAAATTGCTGTAAAAAT
This sequence comes from Reichenbachiella sp., assembly GCF_965233835.1. Taxonomy (GTDB): domain Bacteria; phylum Bacteroidota; class Bacteroidia; order Cytophagales; family Cyclobacteriaceae; genus Reichenbachiella. Next base: position 1,523,230 of record NZ_OZ247585.1, on the reverse strand, counting down.
GGGATTGATAAGCCATAATACTGCCGTAACACCTGCCGAAGAAGAACATGGTCATCGCATCACCTATACACTTGACTCTTTGGAAAGAGATGCAAGGGAAGGCGGACTGCGTGTAATTCACCGATCTGGAATTTTCTTTAAGGCATTGGCCAATTTTCAGTGGGACAGGCTACTTCAAACCGACATTATTTCAGACGAATACCTTGAGGGCTGCTTTCAATTGGGACAACAATACCCAGATCTTTGTTCGAGTATTTTCTTAGTTTGCGAAAAGGGATAATTCGATGCCATCTACAACTCCGTTGGTCACCGTTTGTGTAATTACTTACAATCATGCTGCTTACATACAACAAGCTTTAGACAGTGTTTTAAAACAAAAAACCTCCTTTTCATGGACCATTTTAGTCGCTGATGATTGTTCTACAGACGGTACAGACAATATTCTTCAAAGATATAAGGCAGAGCATCCGGAAAAGCTTCAATTGATTCTTCAGAACAAAAATCTAGGACCAGCACAAAACTCTATTGATCTTTTGAGTGCTCCAACTACAACTTACGTGGCCTACCTCGAAGGCGACGATTACTGGACCGATCCCAATAAGCTCCAAAAACAGGTGGACTTTTTGGAAAATAATCCAGAATACTCGTTCTGTTTTCATAACGTAGATGTCGTTGATAGTTACAACAAGAGTATCTTAAATTATGGAGGTCAAAAAAGTTGGTATAACCAGTCATTTAGTCGAAATGAATTAATCAATGGGAAATTTTTATTTCACTCATGTAGTGTAGTATTCCGAAACCAGCTAGCACTTCCTGATTGGTTTTCCAAAATCCCAACTGGAGACAAAGCATTACAAAAATTATGGGGAACTAAGGGGAAAGCCTATTGCTTTGAAGATGTAATGAGCTCATATCGTGTACACAATAATGGTATTTCAAAGACAATCGACTTCTTCACAAATCAAAAAAACAAAGAGAAGAGAATTCTCAATGAATTACAAATGCAACATGGAATTCTTAGTGAAATTAAACAATGGCCAGAACATCAAAAACAACCGGTTCTAGACAAAATAAAATGGCATACCTTCCAATTAAAATTTGTGGGAAAACCCATGTGGGAACGATATAAATATTTATTGATCAATTGGCATCTCTTTATAAAAAATTATACCTCAATATTTCATAAATCAAGAATATATGCCTTTATTAAGATACTTGCCTATTTGGGTGATTTCCCAGAAAGAGTAAGTAAAAAATTAATTCATATTTTATACGAATAAGTAACCAATGAAGACTGTAATATTTGCTGGTGGATTGGGATCAAGAATCTCCGAAGAGTCCCATTTAAAACCAAAACCGATGATAGAGATTGGTGGTAAACCCATACTCTGGCATATCATGAAAATTTATAGTCATTATGGGTACAACGACTTCATTATTTGCCTAGGATATAAGGGATATATAATTAAAGAGTACTTTACGAACTACTTCATTCACAATGCAGATATCACGGTGGATCTATCAGATAACTCCACCACAGTACACAAGGACAATTCTGAAGATTTCAAAGTCACTTTAGTTGATACCGGACTGGAAACCAAAACTGCAGGAAGACTACAAAAAGTAAAAAAGTATTTAGAAGGTGAAGAAGATTTTATGCTTACCTATGGAGATGGTGTATCAAATATTGACATAAAAGCCTTGGTCGAGCATCATAAACAAAACAAAAAAATTGCAACAGTAACTGCTATCCAACCTGCTGGCAAATTTGGCGTTCTTACGCACGATCAATTAGGTAATATTTCTAAATTCACTGAAAAACCATCGACGGAAGGCTCTTGGATCAACGGTGGTTTTTTTGTACTCAACCGGAGAGTATTTGATTACCTTCAATCCCCTATGGATAATATTATGTGGGAACAAGAACCAATGAAAGCACTGGTGGCTGATGGTGAGTTAACCAGCTACCGACACAGCGGATTTTGGAAATCTATGGATATTCTCCGGGACAAAGTGGAGCTGGAAAACCTTTGGGAAAATAACCCACAGTGGAAAGTATGGTAGCGCAGCACAAAGCAGAGGCTCTGAGATTGCGTGATGATCTTTATTTCAGAAAACTCAAACTGTTCAAGTACAGAATAAAAAACTGGTACCAGCCTCATAGATACGAATGGTCGTTCGTGCCATTTTATGCCAACAAATGTATTTTTGTTCATATACCTAAAGCAGCAGGCATTGCTATCTCTCAATCCCTGTTTAACAATCTAGGAGGAGGGCATGAAACCATACGGTATTATCAAGAAATATTAAAACCCAGTGATTTTGATAGCTTCTTTAAGTTTACCATTGTCAGAAACCCTTGGGACCGTCTCTACTCGGCCTATGAATATTTAAAACAAGGTGGGTTTGGAATCAACGACAAGAAATGGTTTGATGAAAACATAGCAAAATACAACAGTTTTGAAAATTTTGTAATGAATTGGCTGTCAATAGAAAACTGTAAAAAGTACATACATTTTTTACCTCAAAAACACTTTATAGAGAATAAACATGGACAGGTTGAATTAGATTTTGTTGGTAATTTTGAAACTATTCAAGATGATTTTTCGGAAATTTCCAAGCAATTAAAAAGAAGAATACAACTTAAACATATTAATTCGCGAAAAGTGTCAAGGAATTACAAATCAGCATATACTAAGGGAATGATTGAAAAAGTAAGAGAGGTATATTCTATAGATTTGGAAGTCCTAAACTATGGTTTCGAATAAATATTCAACCTCGCAAACTCTTATTAAAAGAAGCAACCAAGATCTAGTAGAATATCTTGATGGGCTCCGAGGAATTGCTGCCATTATTGTGATCTTAGCTCACTTAAGGGTAATGTTTTTTGTGCAATCCCTTGAAGACCTTTCCTTATTTCTTTCAGATCATTTGGATACTACACTGCTTACTAAATTTACGCTTGGGATTATTAGCTTTTTTTTTGACGGCAATTTTGCAGTGTATGTATTTTGGGTGTTAAGTGGATATGTCATATCTATCAAGCTTTTCAAAAAAAAACAGCTTTCCTATTTACTTGAGGCTATTACGAAGAGATACTTCAGATTGATGTTTCCCTCACTTGCTTCTGTTCTATTAGCATATCTATTACTTAATCAAAAGTTATTTTTCCACCATGAACTCGCAATTCAATTAGGTGAAGGGTACGTAAATGGATGGCTAAACAAACATTACAATTTTGAGGCGAATTTTTTCAATGCTCTTAAAGATGGGATTTGGGATACCTTTTTTCATTTTAATGTCAATACATCCTACAATACTTCTTTATGGACAATGAAACCGGAGTTTTATGGTTCCTTGACGTGTTTTTTAGTTTTCGCTCTATTTGGAACTAGAAATTGGCGCTATTATGTTTATTTCGTCATTTTTGCAATTACTCTTTACTTCAGCAATTATTGGCTAGCAAGCTTTTTGGTAGGATTTTTTTTGTGTGACATGGATCATCTACCATCCCAAACTGGATTTCTTTTTCTGATTATAAATAAGATTTTTGCCTATAATTGGATAAACATTGTTCTGTTATTACTCATATTAGCATTAGCTGGTTTACCGAATTATTTTGGAATATCAAACTTAATTCTCAGTTCACTATTAATATTTCTAGTTCTCAAATCAACACACCTGCAAAAAGTATTAAGAAGACCCATTTTCTTGTGGCTTGGGAAAAATTCCTTCGCAATCTATTTGCTACACCTCCCTATCTTTTGTTCTTTCACTGCCTATCTTTATCTCCACTTAACTATAAATGACCCATATAAAATAGTCTTAACAATATTGGGTAGTCTAATTTTACTATTCATGTCATCACAATATTTCACTAAATGCATTGACAAACCAAGTGTAATAATTGCCAATAAAATTGGAAAATTAGTTACTAACTTGATATCCAAAGAAACAAAACTGCGAACACATAAATAAATATTTTCAATTACAACAAATATTAATCTCGCTTTAAGTACTTGTATTAATAAATGCCATTATCTCTAATTACTTGATTGTCTTATCCGCCAATAAAAAAAATCAGCTTAAATTTCGTTGCAAGTTTATTTACATTTGAACTCGGTCAATTTACCTTTCATTTAAAACTGTAGCCACGAGCAAGTTTTTGATTGAACCTTTAAGATTTATTAACAAACATTATTACAGGCAACAAATGAATGAAATCGAAAGATCCAATCTTAGTATCTGTTTATTTATTTTCTTTTATGGAAACTTGCCTACATATTTCAACATCTTCTTAAAAGGCGCTGAATTTAATTCCCAAATAAACTTCAAAATTGTAACTGATATTACTCCGCCCGAGGAGTTGCCTCCAAATGTCGAATTTGTTCAATTGACAATATCAGAATTTTGTGCACTTGCTCAAAAAAAGACAGCTGCAACTATCGATGAAAATATCCAGCCTTATAAATTCTGTGATTTCAGACCAGGCTATGGACTGATCATGCAAGACTATATCAAAGACTTTGAATATTGGGGCTATTGTGATTTAGATATGATCATGGGAGATTTAAGCACATTTTTAAAGCCCTTGCTTGGGAAGTATGATCTAATCAGCTCGAGAAATACATGGATGCATGGACCGTTATCTATATACAAAAATTCTACGGTGGTCAATAAACTGTTCATGCAAGGAAAGGATTGGAAATTGATTTTTGAGTCCAATGATTACTTGGGGTTTGATGAAACAGGCAAAAAAATGGGGCATTTTAGAAGTGTAATTGACAAAAGTCAAAATTTCTTATCTGTAAAGACATTACCCTTATCTAACAGAAAGGATATCGAAAGTTTTACAGAAGTTGTTTTTAGATTCAAAAATGAGTTGAACAGCTATGCAGAAGAAATGGTTGTTGATACCATAGAACAAAATGAATATGTAAGCTATAATAATGGAAGTATTACTGATTTCCATAAAAAGGAGTGGCCTTGCTATCATTGGGTTATGGAAAAAAAACTCAATCAGTTTTCCTACCCGAATTGGTCAACTGTCCCTGATCAATTTATCATCAACCGGTTCGGCTTTTTTGACTCAAATTCAGTTAGTACACTGAACTACAAAATCCAGATTATCAAGAGAGACTTGATCGGAAAGATCAAAGATACACGAGATATTATATGGCTAGCTAGAAACAACAAGTGGAGCTCTTACTACAATAAAAAATACTTGGATTCAAACTCTAGTTTAACACGCATTCTAAAATTAGTATTACACCTATCTGACAATGTAGATGAACAACCTTAAAAAAACCTTTGCTGGACAAAAAGTACTCCTGACGGGACATACCGGATTTAAGGGAACTTGGATGCTTTCCGTATTGGATATGCTTGGAGCAGAAGTTATTGGCTATGCACTGACACCAGAAGCCAATTGTTTATACCAAAGTATCAATGGCGACCGTCTTTGCCAGTCTATTATTGGTGATATACGTAATAAGGAATATTTGGATAAAGTAATTCAGGATTGTCAACCAGATTATGTTTTTCATCTGGCGGCACAAGCTCTGGTTCTTCCTTCTTATGAAGACCCACTCTATTCTTTCGAAGTAAACACATTAGGTACAGCTTATCTAATGGAATCACTCCGAAAATTAAATAAGGAATGTAAGGCGGTGATAATTACTACCGATAAAGTGTACCGAAATCTAGAGACTAGTAAAGCTTACAGCGAAGACGATAAGCTCGGAGGACATGACCCCTACAGCGGTAGTAAAGCAGCAGCAGAGCTAGTGGTTGATTCATACATACGAAGCTTTTTTGAAAATCAACTGTCTCATGTTCGAGTCTGTGTTGCAAGAGCAGGCAATGTGATTGGCGGTGGAGACTGGTCTGATCACAGAATTATTCCTGATATTGTGAATGCCATCCACCAAAACAACCCAATTGTACTCCGAAACCCCGCAAGTATTCGTCCATGGCAGCATGTATTGGACCCCATTTTTGGCTATCTGGTTTTGGCGAGTGGAATGAAAAATACATCATTACCAAATGCTTTCAATTTTGGGCCAGACCCTCAGGAATCAGTTTCTGTATTAGAATTAACCAAAAGAGCAGTAGAAATTTGGGGTTCAGGCAAAATAGAAATGGACAACCAGCCCAATACTCTACATGAAAGCCAGCAACTGCTATTGAACTCCTCTATGGCTATGAATAACCTCAATTGGTGTCCGGTTTTGTCACAAATGGAAAGTATTGATTGGACCATAGAGTGGTACAAACAAGTATTGATAGACAAAACTCCAGCGCTGGATGCCCTTGACCAACAAGTGGCAGCCTACTTTAAGCAATTTCAGAGTAAATGAGAGTTTATGTCGTCATTTATAATCTTAGTATTGGAGGTATTTTCACTTTCGCGCAAAATCTGGTTACCAATCTAAGAAAAAAACACAAAGTGGACGCTTCAATTTATGTCTACATTCCAGAGTCCGTTGCCCTTAACAAGGTACTTGTTCAAAAATCCGGAATTCCGGTTGACACCGCGTACAAGAACCAAACGTCCATCCGCTTTTTTAATTTATATTATAATATTGTGAAGGCACTCTTTCCAAAATACGATGCCAGATCCAAAACATTAAATTTCTTCTTCAAAAGAAACATTAAGAAGAAAAAAATAACGATCCTTCACAGCAATTATCAGCATTGTGATTCTGTGTGTCTCAGAATAGCTGAAGAGTCAGAAATTAAAGTCATAATCACCGATCATGGCAGCTACCGAATGACGCCACTCCCCAAAAATCGGCTTGATCTTATGCAAATAGTGGCTTCTAAGTCTAATGCACTTATAGCATTAACTGACAAGACACAGGAGAATTTCTCAAAGCATAACATTGAAGTGTCACAAACCCTGGTTTTCAAGAAAATTTACAATGGAATAGACCTTTCAAGGCTGCCAAATTCCAGTTTTCAGATCGATACCATAGAACCAGACGATTTTGTTTTTGGAATGCTGGCAAGAGGAACGAAAGAAAAAGGATGGGAAATTGCGATCAAAGCATTCGAACTACTCAAGGCTAAAAAACCTAACCAAGGCATCAAACTTGTGCTTACTGGTGAAGGGGAATATTTACAGCAGCTTTCAAGGCAATATGAGAAGCATTCCGATATTATTTTTACCGGAGCTACCAATAAACCTCTAGATATTATCCAACATTATCATGTAGCCCTATTCCCATCATATCTCAACGTAGAATCCATGCCATTTTCGATCATTGAGTACTTGCAGTGCGGCAAACCTGTACTTGCTTCTTGTATTGGGTCGATTGAGGAAATGTTGAGTACTGATGGCCAATTAGCAGGAGATGTCATTTCCTTAGACCAACTAAACGCAGAGAATTTGTCAAGATTGATGAATTTGTATCTCGAAGACAATAGTTTAGTAGAAAATAAGTCTGAGTTAAGTCTTAAGGCAGTAAAAAAATTCGATTTGAATATGATCTCAAAAAGTTATTTAGATGTATACAACCTAATTAATCGATCAAAGCGCTAAAATTTATTGCATAATGTTGAATAACCTAATAATCAAAGCATTTCGATTTATTGAAAGAAGATTTTTATATCAGTACTTCATTCGGAAAAACACTAATAAAAAAATTATTGGGATAGGCCTTCAAAAAACAGGCACTACTTCCTTGTATATTTTCATGAGTTGGTTGGGATACAATTGCAAACACTATGTGCCTGAAATTTTTAATGAAAAATCGATGGGTAGCTCTCCAATTTGCAGACAAAACGAGTTATTGGATTTATCCATGCCGAATCTCTCAAGGTACATTGATAAATATGATTTTTTGGACGACAATCCGTTCGGTAAACCGGAGGTCATTCAGAAGATTATAGATGAATGGCCAAATACCAGATTTATTTGCACCGTTAGGGAAAAAGAAGATTGGATACAAAGCGTAATTAAACATATCAATCAAAACTATTATCAAGAACAGTTTGAATATAGAAAACAAAATTATGCAAACTACGATATCAAAAACGATATAATTCTTACAGCAAATAATATTGGAATGTTAGAATATATGTACGGGATTCCCTACAAGAGCATTTCTAGGTCGTTCTTGTCTGAATATTGGGACAATCACCAAAAATTTATTTCCAAATTACAAGCGGAGTTCCCTGAAAACGTAATAATTGTAGATGTGAATAATTATGAGGAGGCGACAATAAAAATTTGTACTTTTCTCAAAGTGCGAATACCGCTATTTTTCCAATTTCCACATGCAAAAAAAACGGGTTAACTTCAGAAATAGGAATTACAGAAAGCCACCTTTTTTCACGACTCTACTACAAAAAAGTAATGTTTACTCGCATTTATTCTTACCTAAATTTTAATATTTGGCTAATTGTCAATGATCATTATACTCCCAATCAGCAATACCCCAATGCTAAGCATTCTACTTTCGACCTAACAGGCTATATCCAACAACTTTCTGTCTCATTTCATAAATCCATAGTAAACCAAACATGCCTGATAGAACCACAAATCGGCTGGGCCATACATGGAAGAACTATAATTGCAGAATCCTATGCTTTCTGGACCAATGTAAGATCAGGTTGGCCACCCTTGCCATCGCTCCTTAGGTCCCTCAATCCATTCAAAAAAACCAGAACGTTGGATAAAGCAGTTTCCTTTCATTATGGATGGAACAACTACTATCACTTTTTTGCTGATACCTTGCCACAAATTAAGTACTGGCAATCGCTAAATAAAAAAGATATCCCTTGGATAGTGCCTGATTATATCAAAAATATTGAGTTTGTACAGGCATACATCGCCCAAGATCCAATCTTCGAGGGACAAGAAATCATCTATCAGTCCTCCGAAGAATATATACGCGTTCTTTGTGAAACACATTTTATCAAACGATCCCGAGTAGGAAGTGTAGAATTACAATCCATTGTCGACCAGTGTTTGTCCAAGTTGACAAAGAAAACATCCAAATCGGATAAAAAAATATTCTTGATAAGAAAGGGATACCGAAGTGCTACGAATTTGAATGAGATAATTTCAATCGCAACATCGCACGGATTTGAGCCTATTCAAACAGATCATATGAGTTTAGCAAACCAGGTCGAGCTTTTTTCAAATACACGATGGCTCATTGGATTCCATGGGGCAGGACTGACTAATATGATTTTTAGGAAAGACCGGAAAATGAGTGTTTTAGAACTCTTCCCAAAAAACAAAATTCCCTTACACTATTGGCACCTTACGATTGATTTTGAATTCAACTATTCATATTTGATTGGTGACGATTATGTCTCTAAAAAAAGTGAGCAATATCATGTAGACCCAAGTCAATTTGATCAAGCCATCCAACGCATGTTGAATGAAGATCCTTCGTTAAGTTTGTGATATGAAAATTGCAATAATTGGCTCAAATTCGTTTTTAGCACAATCAATACGAAAACATGTTTCTAATCATAAATTAATAGGGTTTGCTCGGAAATCAGAATGGCCATTTGATTACCCTTCCCATGGTGTTGAAAGTTTAAACATCAATCTTTTACTCGACTTTGATTTGATTATTTACTGTGCTGGTGCAGGAATACAGCCCAACCACTCCGAATCAGAAAAAACGATCGAAGCCCTCAACTTTGAGCAACCAAAGCAATTGATCAATCACCTCCAAAGGGCCAATTTCAAAGGTCAGTTGATCACCTTTGGCTCCTATTTTGAAATTGGAAATACTGATCAAAAAAAGCCCTTTACCGAAACAGAACTGATTGCCTCCTACAACTCTTTGCCAAACATCTATTGTAAGTCAAAAAAGAAACTTACTAAGCATATTAGTGAGCAATTATCTAAATCTTCATTTAACCACCTGCATCTGATTTTAACCAACATCTATGGCGTCGGAGAAAATGAAAGTAGGTTATTCCCTTACTTGGCCAGATCTTTCAAAGCTGGTCAAGAAGTATCACTAACTTCTGGTGAACAGGTTAGACAGTTTACGCACGTCGATGATGTGGCAAAATTTATTCTAAGTAGCAAGAGTAGAAGTCTAAATGGCATTTTAAATTTTACCAACCCAGAATCAACAAGTGTCAGGTCAGTGATAGAGACATTTGCAAAACTGATGGATTACCCTAAAGAAAAGCTGAAATTTGATACAGCAAACCGCAAAGATACTAGCATGGAATTTCTTGCCCTTAACACAAGTAAACTGAAACACATCACACCGGATTTTGAATTCGTGACACTGGAAGTTGGTTTGACCGAATATATTTGAGTCTCTCTTCTGTTTTGTCCAATTTAGCATTCATAAATTGAAATCAATTAAAATGGGAAATTACCGCCAAATCATCACCTACCACGCAGACTTTGGGCATTTATATGTGCCCAATCAATATACGCGTGTACGATATGGCGCCGACGCCTATTTTTTGGAAACCGATGAGAATGGATTTCGAAATTCAAAGGCCCGATCGAATGGCTCCTTCAAACTTTTGGTATTAGGCGATTCCTATGCAGTGGGTGACGGTGTGTCGAATGAGAATAGATTTTCTGATCTACTAGCCAATCATTTAGACATAGAAGTGACCAATCTCGCGGTCAATGGTTTTGGGTTAGATCAGCAACTCATGGTATATGAAGCCTTCAAAGATCAAATCTCTCACGATGCAGTTTTATTCGCTCCACACATGGACGATTGGTATCGAAACATGAAATCCTCGCGTGTAGGGAAAAACAGGGCAGGAGAGAAAATTTCAATTCCCAAACCTTATTTTAAGTGGGAAAACAATCAGCTTACACTTTGCAATCAGCCTGTGCCTCTAACTAGAGCATCTGTAACAACTGAGCACCAAGGAACGGCCAACAACTCCAAGCTGAATGCGCTAAAAAACAAAACCAAAAATCTGGTAAACAAAGTAGCTGGCAAACATGTGCTGGGTAAAATCAGCCATCCCGAACTCAACGACCCTAATAGCAAAGAATGGCAACTTGGGAAGGCCATCATTGACCAGTTGGTGGTGGCGACGGGTGACAAGCCATTGCTTCTGGCACCCATTCCCTACAATTATATTATCGGAACTAATGAACCCCAATACTACGATGGTATATTTAAGTGCTTTGAATCAGATCGCGTAAAGTATATAAGCCTGCAGCAAATGCTGCATCATGGATTTGAACAAAACCAGGATGACTTTTTTTTACCTCTTTGTGGACATTTCACACCAAAAGCACATCAGTTACTAGCACAGCATTTAACCCCTGTAATGCACTCTTTTTTGAATCTAGAAAAAAGAGTAATACCAAAAAACTCAAATAATTCTGACCCATCAGATTATGTACTAGGGATTTCTTGTTTTTATCACGACTCAGCGGCAGCAATAATCAAAGATGGAATTATTGTAGCTGCAGCGCAAGAAGAAAGATTTACAAGGAAAAAACATGATCCTGGATTCCCAGAAAACGCCATCCACTATTGTCTTGAAGAAGCGAAAATAAATATCAACGAGCTCACTGCCATTTGTTTTTATGACAATCCTACGATGACACTCGAACGAGTGATCTCAAATTCAGCTATACTTGAAAATGAAGCAGCTAAGAAATTTTGGCAACTGGCAGGGCCTAGTATGCTCAAAAAATTGATGCTACCAGAATTATTAAAAAGCAAATTCAATTATGCCGGTAAAAGTTTTTGCACGGAACATCACATCTCTCATGCCGCCAGTGCCTTCTATCCTTCTCCATTCAATGAGGCCGCAATTTTGGTCGTAGATGGCGTTGGTGAATGGGCCTGTTCTACTATTGCCGTAGGTGAAGGAAGTAGCCTAAAAATTCTTGAGCAGCAACACTATCCGCATTCTATAGGACTTTTGTATTCTGCATTTACCTACTTCTGCGGATTCAAGGTGAATTCTGGCGAATACAAACTGATGGGGTTAGCTCCGTATGGCCGACCGATTTATTCGGATGTAATCAAAGAAAAGGTGGTGAAAATCCATGAGGACGGATCCATTTTGCTCAATCTCAACCTTTTTGATTTTATCAAAGGTGAGACAATGACCAATGCATCTTTCGCTGAAATATTTGAAGGCCCAAAACGACAAAGCGAGAGTCAAATTACAAGGAGAGAAATGGATTTGGCTGCTTCTATTCAAATAGTGACTGAAGAAGTAGTTATGAAGATGGCTGTTCATGCCAAAAAAATAACTGAAAAAAAACATCTAGTACTGGCAGGAGGGGTGGCTCTCAATTGTGTAGCCAATGGTAAATTGTTGCGAGAAGGTATATTTGAAGACATCTGGATCCAGCCAGCCTCAGGAGATGCTGGAGGGGCATTAGGTGCGGCACTGGACTACTACTATCAAAGAATTCATAAAGGGGAAAACAAAGCTGCAGACAGCACCCAAACCCATGCCTACTATGGCCCTTCATTTTCAAAAGATGAAATCAAATCTTATATCGATACCAATGGATTAAAAGCACATCAATTTAGACCTGGGCAAAGAGCCGATCAATTGGCCAGTCTATTAATCAAGGAAAAAATTGCCGGCCATCTGGACGGAAGGATGGAGTTTGGCCCCCGAGCCCTTGGCAACCGCTCCATCATCGGTGACCCAACCAAGGTAGACATGCAAAAAAAGTTTAATCTAAAAATCAAATATCGCGAGTCTTTCAGGCCGTTTGCGCCAATCGCTTTGGAAGAAAATCTGAGTGACTACTTTAACATTGATCGACCCAGTCCATTTATGCTCTTGGTAGCACCAGTAAAAGAATCGTTAAGAAAAAAAGTTGAAGTCTCTCTGGATTCAGAAAATATGTTGGAAATTGTCAATCAAGAAAGGAGCGTCTTACCATCTATCACGCATGTGGATTTTAGTGCAAGGCTCCAGTCTATGAACAGATCCGATAACCACAACCCAGCCTTTCATGACTTGCTTCACGAAGTGAAAAAGAAAAACGATTATGGTGTGCTCATAAATACCAGTTTCAACGTGCGGGGAGAACCTATTGTGTGCACACCACATGATGCCTATCGCTGTTTTATGCGTACCGAAATGGATATATTGGTTTTAGGAGATTACTACTTACTAAAAGAAGAACAGCCAAAATGGCAAGAAGAAGAAAATTGGCAAGAAACATTTGAATTGGATTAAAACCATGGATTGGAATACACTCAATAAGGACAATTTCAATAAAAAGTTCAAACTAAAGGAGTATCACACCGCTACATCGAGTAGCTGGACCTCTTATGACTCAGAAAAAAACGAAAGGGTCAAGCGACTGCACCCATTGGAAACCTATCAGGTTGATCCCATGTTAATCATTCAAGAATTTGAAGAGATGGACGCAGAACAAAAAAACAAAATACTTCCTTTCCTTAAAGAATGGTTGGCTGATGCAAATGTTTTGGCTATGGAGCAAGACTCAACACAAGTGCGAGACTTTATTTACGAAATGTTTTAACCGATGCCCGAAACTTTTGACGACATACTGTTACTCAAATCGAAAGGAGCTTCAGATGAAAGGGGTAGCTTCCGCAAATTCTTTGATGAATCGCTTCTGGAATCCGTTTCATTTGAAATAAAGCAGATCAATCATGTGGAAACCAAAGCAGCCCATACCTTGAGAGGGCTTCATTATCAAACTGGTGATCATGCTGAAGGAAAAATATTTCGTGTTCTCAACGGTTCCATCCAATTAGGCTTTTTTGATACTACAAGTGAGAAATCTGGATCATTAATCCTCGATGATGTCGATAAGGCCTATTATGTTCCAAGGGGGTACGCCACGGGATATTTAACATTGAGCCGAAATACTACCGTGTTTTACATGTCAGACAACAGCTATGCTCCTTCACATGAAAGTGGTCTACGCCCAAATGATCCCATTCTGAGAATAGATTGGCTAAACAAAACATATCACCAATCTGAAAAAGACAAAAGTTGGCCCAATTGGAAATGAGTGATATTCAACTAGAAATATTAATACCGACTTTTAACCGAGCCAAAGACTTACAAAAAAACCTGAGTCAGCTTTCCTCACAGATCATGGGTCAAGGGCTTACTCATGCGATCTCCATTTCTATTTCTGACAACTGCTCTGAAGACGAAACGGAATCAGTAGTCACCAACTTCAAACAGCAAAACCACAGCATTGAAGTTAGCTATACCCGCAACTCCTCCAATATCGGACTCGAACCTAACGTTTTGCAGCTGCTCAAAAATGCTACTGCTCCATACATCTTGTGGCTTGGAGACGATGACTATTTGGCTGAGGACTATTTGTCCTTTGTTTTAGACCAAATAAAAAATGGTCATTTCGGCGTGATCCTTACCGGATTGGCCTCTTTGAAAAAGGACGGTAGTGTGACTGTACAGAGAGATCAATCTACTCCCATATACGATTTTGAAGCAGGCTATGAGGCTATGCTCCGCTATAGTCACCTAGCGCATCAAATGTCGGGATTGGTAGTCAAACGAGAAAGGTTGTACGAAAAGTACGCCCAGAACGCTCCTCATAGAAACCCCTACTTGTTCATTTTTATGGCCGCGGAATCATTGTTAAGACATAATGGTATTTATGCCCCGCAATTCGCCACTCAAATTTCTGACTTCAACCCAAAAGATTGGGGGTACAACAAGGTGGGTTTGCTCGATGAAGTGTTTAAATCGTATTATCCATTCATAGAGGAATTAGGAGAGGAAAAAGTAAAACGTCTATTGATCCGTTTTTCGGTATTACATTCTTATAGATACAGTATAGACAAATGGCATCCCCTACGTCTGTTTAGTCAATACAAGAGTCTTATCAACGCAGTACCTTCAATCAATCAATTCAAAAAAGAATTGGCCCTTCATTTGTTTAAAGATTATCTCTTGAGTTGGAAAAAATGAAGTTAGAGCATAATAACATATTACTCATTTCTCCTGAGCCTTGGTCAGACATGAAAGTATCCAAACATCACTATGCTGATCACTTAGCTCAAAAAAATCAAGTTTGGTTTCTCAATCCACCTAGTCAAAAATTCCTTATAACAAGAAAGTCCAATCAGCTAAATATTATAGATTACAAACCAAAGTTCAAAGGCCTCCAATACTTGCCCAACTGGCTCAACGCCATTTTTATCCAAACCGAATTATCACGTTTAGAAACTCAAGTCGGCCATTCCTTTGATATTGTTTGGAGTTTTGATCCCTCTCGTTTTTTTAATTTATCAAAGATCAATGCTTTCAAAATTTGTCATATTGTTGACTGGAATCAAAAATATCAACGTCAGACCCTAGCAAAAACGGCCGACATTTGTTTTTCAACCAGTTCGTACCTTCAGGAAGAACTAGGCAAATTCAATAAGCATTCCTACTTCATTAATCATGGCTATGCCGAGCGAAAAATTGTAGAAATCGACTTACCTGATCAAAAAGACAAAAGATTGAAAGCCGGATATGTAGGCAATCATAACATTAAATACCTAGATTGGCTTCTCATCCATGAAGTGGTCACCCGGCATTCTGAGATCCTATTTTACTTTATCGGCCCTTACAATCTAGAATCAGGAGACCCTAAAATGAGAGAAGTTTTTTTATTAGAAAATTCAAGGTTCTTAGGGAAAGTAGATGCAGGACTGGTTCCATCTTATCTGGTCAAAATGGATTTGCTGTTTCTTGCTTACAAGGCAGATAAATTTCCCAAGCAGCTAGCGAATCCGCACAAGTTGTTAGAGTATTTGGGGAGTGGGAAAACCATTATCTGCACATTTACAGATGAATATAAGACATTCCCAAACCTTGTTACCATGAGCGAAGAGAACGGTAATTTCTCGCAGATATTTACCCGCTGCGTGGTTGAATTTCGTAATTTGAATTACGTGCACAAATCAAATGAGCAGCTCGATTTCGCCATTAACAACACCTATGACCGGCAATTGAAAAACATAGAAAACTACCTCAATGCAAAAATATCATAAGAAGTGTCTAATAACGGATACCGAAGACTTGGTCTCTCTTAAAAAATTCCCTAAAACCGAACTAGTCAAAAGTAAATCCTCGGGACTGGTGTTCACTAGAAAGATTCCAACGGAAAAAGAACTTTCCGATCACTACAACAATTATTCCCGCAGTAGTGCGATCTCAGAAATCACAATCAAAAGGTATCATGATTTACTTGATCAATTTGAATCCTACAGAACAAACAACAAAATACTAGAAGTGGGATGCGGAGGAGGTGCCTTTTTAGTTGAAGCAAAAAAGCGTGGATGGGAAGTTTACGGTACTGAGTACACCAAAGAGGCCAGCGAAATTCCCCAAAAAAAGGGTATAACAGTGAACTATGGAAAGTTAAACCCTGACAATTACCCTATTAAGGATTTTGACATTATTGTTTCAATAGAAGTCATAGAACATATAAATAACCCATTAGAAGAGGCTTCTAATATTTATTCGCTGTTGCGAAGTGGAGGACTTTTTTACGTTACCACACCAAACTTCAACGCAATTGAAAGGTATTATCTGGGAGAAGCATATAAGGTGATTGGATACCCAGAGCATTTAATATATTTCACACCTAAAACCTTACATTATCTTATGAAAAAGGTTGGATTTGAAAAAGAAAAATTATTGACAACTGGCATCAATATTTCAAGTTTTAAAGGAAAAAAACAAAGACAAATGGAAGGACGTCAAGGCGGTGTGAAAAATTCAGATCAAAACTTGAGGCAAAATATTGAAAATCATTTTTCACTTAGATTGTTAAAAACAATCGTTAATAAAATATTAACTCTTCTGCAGATTGGCAACGCCATGAAAGGCTATTATATAAAACCTTAAGATATGAATCTGGTATCGATCATTCTACCTGTTTTTAATGGTGCTCAATTTTTGAACAATAGCATCCAATCCGTGATGAAGCAGGATCATACAAATTGGGAATTGTTGGTAATTAACGATGGTAGCACAGATGACTCCAAGCAAATCATAGGACAATATCAAGACAGTAGGATTAAATATTTTGAACAAGTAAATAAAGGTGTAAGCTCAGCTCGAAATGTTGGACTTGCTAAAATGACAGGTGATTACTTTTGTTTTTTAGATGCGGATGATCTGTTAAGTCCAAATAGCCTTTCTGCCAGATTGGCTGTATTCGAAAAAAACCCAATAATCAGTTTTGTGGATGGTAAGGTTTTTTTCATCGATTCATACGGCACAAGAATCTCAGGCAAGTATTTACCAAATTATACTGGGGATCCATTCTCTAAACTGCTCGCATTGAGCAGCGATTGCTTCTTTGGTTCGACTTGGATGATTAAAAAAAGAGATGATGTTTCTTATAGATTTGATGAGAATATGACTCACTCCGAAGATCTAAATTTTTATCTATCCTTTGCCAAGGAAGGTTATTACGATTTTACAAAGGAATGGATACTTTCAGTCAGAATGGGCAATGAGTCGGCCATGAGTAATCTTATTGGACTCGAAAATGGGTATATTCAGTTGATCAAAAATATCAGAAATAATTTCCCAGATCATTATAGGCTTTCTTTGAAATTAAGGGTTCTTAAAATTATGTTTCTATCCCACCTATTTGACGGAAAAGACCCTATTAATGCCCTCGGATCAATTTATAGAATTCTAAGGACCTGATGAAAGAAAAGCATACATTGGTGTTGATTTATAATAGTTTCAAGGATCCCTTGTTTCAGAATTTGATACTGAAATATATATGGAAACTTACAGAAAAACCCCACCTCAAATTTCATCTCATCACGTTTGAACAACCTCAATATGAGATGACACCAGAGGAAGTTTCAAAAAATAAATTAGAATTGGCCGACCGCAACATCTATTGGATTCCACTCAAATTTCACACCGGCCGATTCATCCTGCTCAAAAAAGTTTGGGACTTGGTACAGCTGTTTAAAGTCACTCTACAGTTAACCAGAAGGTATAACCTGGAATATATTATGGCATTTGCCAATGTCTCGGCAGCACTATCTGCTATCTTAACTATGTTTTTTCATTTGAAATTGGTGATTTATTCCTACGAACCACATGCCAAGTTTATGGTAGACATGGGACATTGGAATAAGTCGGGAATTAAATTCAAAGTGCTCAGTTTTTTTGAATTGTTTGCAGCCAAAAAGGCCTTTCATATCATGACTGGTACACGTGCCATGAAAAAAGAACTAGAAGCGTATTTACCAGAATCAAAAATATCAGTAGCGCCAACAGCGGTAGATCCGCAGGATTTTAAATTTTCACACTCCGATCGCATTCGCATTCGACGCCAATTAAAAGCTGAAAACAAAAAAATTTTACTCTACATTGGCAAGCTTGGAGGCCTATACTATGAAAAAGAAATCATCCAGGTAATGTGTGAAATTTCCAGATGGGACAATCTTATTCTACCTCTACTAATAACAGACTTCGATCATCAAACGATAGTAAATTGGATAAAAACGTTTGGCGGCGAACCTGAAGAATTTACTCTCATGACGCCTATCGAAAGAGAAGAAGTTTCAGCTTATTTGTCTGCTGCAGACATAGGGATCGTCGGTATTCCCCCATTAGCCAATCAAAAATTCAGATCGCCGACTAAAACAGCTGAGTACATGTTATGTGGGTTGCCGTATATCGTATGCAAAGGGATATCTGAAGACGATATTTATGCCAAAAAATATGAAATAGGGTGTGTGATAGATAGCTTTTGTGTAAAGGATATTAATAAACAAAAAGAACAAATTATTAGGTACTTAAATGTGGAGAGAGAAAAATTTAGTAATCACAGCCGATCCATTGCAAAAGAATATCGCTCCATTGAAAGAGTACACGCTATTTTTGAGGGTATATACCAAAATTAAATGAAGACATTTGTAATCAACATGCAGAAAGATGTTCGAAGAAAAAAGGACATGCAAAAACAATTTAACAAACTCGCTGTTGAGGTTGAATTTTTTGAAGGAATAGACGGAAAAACAATCAGAAAAAGTCACTTTTTAGATATAGCGGATGTGAAAAGGCTTGAAGAAAAAGAAAAACGTCCGATAGGTGAATTGAAAGGAATGGTTGGTTGTACATATAGTCATTACCTCATTTATGAGAAAATATTGAAGGACAATATTGATGTGGCATGCGTCTTAGAAGATGATGTCATTATCGCAGAATCATTTAATGAATACTTGAATTACATAGAGCAAAACATTAAAAAAAATGAAATTATATCTCTTCACACACTCCTTTTTGATCCAGTTGAATTTTTGACGGAAGGTAGGGCCCATGGTGAGTGCGAGATCATGCGGCCTGCTCCTGCTAAAATTAGAGGGACACAAGGATACGTTATCACAAGATATTGTGCGCAACAATTAATGAGTGAAATGATGCCTATCAAGGAATTTCCTGATTGCTTTAATCGCTATCAGCTCTTTTGTCCAGATGTTAAAATCAGAGTACTTTTTCCATTTATCATCAGACACATGTGGGTCGATAGTGTCCGTGATGAGAAAACTTCTGCCTTCAAAAATCTCATAAAGATGATACAAACATATAGAGTTTTTCCTTTGTGGAATTGGATACGAAGCAGAAGAAGGTCAATTAACGACAAATTCATTCGTCAATTCATAACTATTGATAAACAACCAGCTAGGCATATTTACTTAAGGGAATTAACTAAAATTCGTTTTTTTTCAAAACTGTAGTAAAAGGCACGTATTTTGACCTTCATTTGATCTAATAATTGCTTCATTTGATCGAAAAGGCAGGGATAAGATGCGATCGGGAGGTACCTTTGCAAAAGGTAAAAGAATTCTAATGACTGGATTCAGTAACATTTTTGGGTCCATTTAGTGCAAATCAGGTTGAAATGAAATTGCGAAGATGTTTTGAAGTATTATTTATAAGCTTAATAATCGCTGCCCCTTCAAGCCATGCTCAAGTCCCAATATCCAACTTTCTGCACGTTGGATCTGTTTGCCAACAGCAGAATATTGAACTCACCAACAATTCAACAAATGGAACGAGCTTTGATTGGGATTTTTGTGAAGGAGATCTTTTAGAATCCCCCTCAGCATCCAACGTTCTGACTCTTTCAGCAGCAAACTCGCCAAGATACTTAGATGTAGTCCTGGAAAATTCGGTCTGGTACGGATTTGTCACCAGTCGAAATAATCATTCATTACTTAGACTAACTTTTGGAACTTCACTTGACAACACACCTAGCGTTGAAAATCTAGGTAATGTAGGAGGTTTATTAAATAGTCCAGAACCAATTAAAGTGTTAGAAGACAATGGCATTTGGTATGCAATGATCCACAACGGTGGTAATAACAGCATCATTAGAGTTTCTTTTGGAAACTCATTAGCGAATACACCAATCGCTACAATGGCTATGGAAAGTATTGGCGGATCAAACAGTAGAATGGAGTTTATTCAAACCTCCTCTGGGTTTTACGCATTACTTTCCTATTGGAATTCAAATACCATAGATATTATCGATTTTGATAATACACTAAACAATAACCCGACAAGTAGTGATATACTTACAACCAGTTCAGTCTCTGGCGCAACCAACATTATTGATATATCTCTGATCGAATCGGAGGGGGATTGGTATGGTGTATTAGTAGCGTATGGTTCAAAAACCATACATACCCTAGATTTCGGACCAGAAGTATATTCTGACCCCGCAGTCGCTAACGTAACTAGCACTCACATCTATGGTTACAATCCTTACGGTATAGATCTTGAAATTGATAATGGAAAGTTCATCGGGTACATGACTAGTATTAATGGTGAACTCGTACAATTAAATTTTGGAGAGTCTATTACCGACGGGATAGATTCTTCTCAAGATTTGGGAAACTTGGGTGGTAGTATTCAAAATACTTGGAATATTGCCCTTCGGAAAGAAAACAGCAATTGGTTTGGGTTCTCAGTAGATGGTTCCAAAAAACATCTATACAAGATTGAGTTTCCCAACATTTGCAATACTGACGTTGAAACCTCAAACGAATTAGAACCAAACCAGCTCTATTCTGCATCAGGCACTTATAACATCGGTCTAAAGGTATCGAATGACAATTTTCAAACTTCGAGGTCTGTTTCGTCGATAAGTGTATCTTCAAGCATAGCCCCCCCAATCTCATTCACAGACAATACAAACGAATGCCTAGGCCAAGCTAACACTTTCACTCCCAGCGATATAGGATTGGCATCTTACGAGTGGTCCTTTGATGGAGGTGTTACAAGTGGATTAAGCAGCACAGCTGATACCACACATACTTTCAGTCAAGTAGGCGACAGCCTTGTATTTCTTACAGTCAGCGACGGCACATGCTCCAATTTCGTAAAAGACACCGTTTCTATCTATCCCGCACCTTCTACCCCTACCTTCTCAACTCCAGGTGCTCCCTATTGTACCGGGGCTGATCTGGAATTCGAAAACTTATTTGATGAATCAAACTACAGTGGAGCTACGCTTACCTATGATTGGGATTATAACGGAGAAGGGAATACAAATGAAAGAGATGGCTCATTCACTTTTAATTCTGACGGAACAAAAACCATTACCCTTACAGCCTCCATCCCAGGATGCTCTACTCCTAGTGCAGGTACAGACATTAACGTAATTGCTGGGCCAGATGTAGCTTTTAGTTTCGAAGACCTTTGTTTGGGTGATGAAACACAGTTTACTAATTCTTCGACAGGTTCAGGAATAACAGGCCAATCTTGGGACTTCGGCGATGGAAGCGGAGCTTCGTCTGCCTCCTCTCCATCGTATACATATGGGGCACACGGAAATTATAATGTATCTCTTACAGTAAACAACAATCAAGGTTGTAGCAATCAGCTTGTTTTACCAGTTACCATCGAGGATAAACCAAATGCTGGGTTTAGCCATGGCCCAGCTTGTGAAGGCGTAGGTATCACTTTTCAAGATGAATCAAGTGTGGAAGGTCTAGCCAATATTTCAGCATATGACTGGGATTTTGAAGGATTGGGAAGTTCTACTGACCAAAATCCAAATTATACTTTTGAGAATCAAGGCTCTTATGATGTTGAACTCATCGTCGAAACAACCGCTGGTTGTAGAGACACATTGATATCGGTGGTCAATGTGTTATTGGCCCCTACCGCCAATTTTGAAGTGGATTTAGGATGTATCAATACTGAAACAGTTTTCCTAGATAAATCTGAAGATGATTTTAGCAATCCAATCACACAATGGGTCTGGACTATTGACGGCAGTCTAGCATCGTATAGTTCTAGTTTCGGAGAAGTCTACAATGACCCAGGAGACCACACAGTATCGCTGTTGGTTCGCTCGGCTAATAGCTGCCAAGCTATTCACAACGATAATTTTACCATTAGTGAATTACCTGTGGTCGACTTTACTGTAGAAAAGGCATGCAATAATGAATCAACAATATTTGAAGATGCCACCCATTCAACATCGACAAATATAGAGTCATTTAGCTGGCAGTTCGGGAATGAAGAGTCAAGCACCACTAATCCTGCAACTCACAATTTTTCCGTAGCTGGTAGCTATACTGTTGGCCTAAGCATAGTAGACGAAACTGGATGCGAAGGTTCGGTTCAAAAAACAGTAACCATTCATCCTTCACCCAATGTACAGATCGGAGCAAGCACAGACATAGGCCCCGCACCACTTACGATTGATTTCACAGATGAATCTCAAGATACCGTTTCCTCTATGTGGTTGTTTGGTGACGAAGAGAATTCTACAAGCACAGAAAACAATCCTCAATTTACTTATAATTCAGAGGGAGATTATAGCACACAACTCGTTGCAACCAATGATCATGGGTGCAGTGATACAACCTCCATGTCTATCACAGTCGCCGACCCAATTTTAGATCTGGAATTGATACAAATCAGTACTGAAGACTCTGAGAACCAAACGAACATTTCATTGACTGTCAAAAACAGTGGAAATGTCATTCTTAATGGCTTTGACATTCGCATCGATTTAGACAATAACTCTTCCATTTTCGAAAGTTATTCGGGTACCCTCTTAAGAGGAGAAACCATCACTTACCCACTAAATTTCACCTTTTCTAGCATAGGAAACAACATAGGCTATGCTTGTATCACCCTAATAGATAGAGTGGATGATATAGGTGACATCGATATCGTCAACAACGAAGGTTGTGTTGACTTCAACCAACAATTAATAGTCGAAGATTCCTATCCCAATCCGGCAAGCAATACTGATTCCAAGATCCGTGTGAATATGATTCTGCCTTCTGACGCACCAGTTCAAGTATTTCTTCTAGATGCAACCGGGGCCGTTCTATATCAGGAAGTATATATGGATGCCCATACAGGACTTAATAGCTTTTTCATTGATATACATAGTTTTGAACAAGGCATGTATTTCATCAAAACAGTGTATGGTCAAAACGAATCCACTCAACGATTCGTCAAAATGTGATGCCTGAGGTCGACAAATAGTTTGGCCTCTCAACGACAATTCTATCAACTATTTCATCAAAAAACATAAAATGTCCGAGACGGGCATTTATGCTCTAAGGGTCGATTTTTCATAGGGTGGCGTGATTTTAGGCTTGTTTTCACATTATCAAACAACCACCCGTTTAACTCAAAATAAAACATTCTATTGAAATAATAAATTTTAATTATTGAGATAGAATAATTACTAATCTTACTAATTTTGAACCGAAGAATATTTTGCAAATGCTAATGATTGGCAACACGAAAATCGACAAAACAGACAGGAAAATCCTGAAGATTTTACAAGCAAATGGTAAAATTACCAATGCTAAACTATCTGAAGAGATAGGTTTATCTCCAGCACCTACTTTGGAGAGGGTGAAAAAACTCGAAAATTCTGGTATCATTAAAAGCTACCATGCAGAGTTAGACTCTGCCATGCTGGGACTTGGGGTCAATACCTTTGTCCAAGTATCATTGAAAGGTCATAACAAGCCTAATATAGAAACATTCCTGAGTAAAATTTCTGACATTGAAGAAATTATTGAGTGTCATCATATTACAGGCTCAGGTGATTTTATCCTTCGAATCGTAGCAAAAGACATTGCCTCCTACCAGCAACTGATGTTGGAGAAGGTTAGTGACATTGATATTGTGGATAGCTTGCAGTCTATGGTGATACTTTCTACCTTTAAAAACAGCAAGGAAGTACCTGTACCAGCGGATAATTAAGTCCTGTATGACTAAAGAAAAAAATCTGATTTTGAATGCCATTCAGATCGATCAACGCATCGTGAGAATGGCATACGAAATTTATGAGAATAATCTAGACGAAAAGCATCTCATCTTAGCAGGTGTGTCTGACAATGGATTTGTATTTGCTACTTTGATGAGCAAAGAGCTTGAAAAAATTTCACCACTCAAGACCTCAATCGTTAGAGTAGACATCAATAAAGAAGCTCCCTTTTTAGAAGACGTTCATCTAGAAAAAATGGAAGAAAAAGAGCTCACAAAAAAGTCCATAGTGCTCTTTGATGATGTGCTCAACTCGGGGAAAACTGCTGCATTTGCTCTGAAGGCCTTCTTAAATACCAATATAAAAAAAATAGAAGTTGTAGTAATGGTCAATCGAAGCCATAAATCATTTCCTATTTATCCAAAATATAAAGGGTATGAACTAGCTACTACCATCAACGAACATGTAGAGGTAATTCTTAAGGGCAGAGAGAAAGGCGTTTATTTATTCTAATTAACAACTACTCTTCTGGATACAGCACCACCTGAATATATTGATCGGTATCCAAATATTTTTTAGCTACTTGTTGGATATCATTAGCGGTCAAATCCTCGATGCGTTGGTCTAACCATTCGACTTCGTTGTAATCAAAATTATTTACATGATAGGTTTTTAGAACGTTCATCCAGTAGCCATTAGTTTTCCAATGGAGTTCCTGATCTCTACGCTGAGCCTCCTTTATCTTATTTAAGTTTTCTTCAGATACTCCTTGTTCTTGAATTTCGCGGATGGCTTCTAGCGCAGCAGCCACCAATTCATCAACATTATCAGGGCCACACGGAAAACTGATATTGAATTCGAAATTTTCATAAGGCGACTTGCTTCCATACCCTGAGGCTCCAACTCCGTATACTCCGCCTTTCTCCTCGCGAAGAATTTCTACTAAGCGAATATCTAGAATTTCAGCCAGGCACCTGAGATAATAGGACTCCTCACGTGAATATTTCATTTCACCTGTAAAAACCATGTTCACAGAGCTTTTTGGTTCTGAGCCTTTAAAAACCTTTTCGTTGACCATGCCATTTGGAGGACGCACACCTCGGTCTACCCATTTTTCTTCCCTTGTACTCGGGATACCCCCCAAGTACTTTTCAATCAAAGGAATTAAGGTATCTTCGTCCACGTTGCCAACAAACCAGAAGGAGAAGTCTCCTGGACTAGAAAATCTATCTTTGTAAAAGCCGAGCGCTTGATCCAAATAAACCTGTTGCAAGTCTTCTGCTGTTGGAATACCGCCACCCCTCATGTTTTGCTGAGAAAGGATTTTAGCCATTTGGTCCTGATAGAAATAATTTGGATCGGACATTACATTTGACAGAAATGCCATATTACGTTGCATTAATGACTGATAAGCTGCTTCATCACGCCTTACTTCAGTAAAATACAAATAGGTCAACTGCAATAACGTCTCTAAATCTTTTGGCGAAGCACTGCCTCTAAAGCCCTCCTCCAGGTCACTCATGTATGGTTGCAAGCCGACCGACTTACCCGCCAGTACTTTTTGCAAATCGGTGTATGAATAATCCCCTATACCGCTCAGTCCTACTATGTTAGTGGCAAAAGAAGCAGACCAATATGAACTATCCTCGGCTAACGAAATACCACCAGAACGATGGGCCATGAACTGAATTTCGTCATTTTTGTAATCGGTAGATTTGATGAAAACCTGAGCACCATTGGAAAGCATAACGGAAGTCACTCCCAGTCCATCAATACTAGATCTTTCCAGTACCTTCCCTGGAACCGGTTCTTTTTTTATCAATTGATCACTCAAAACTAAGTCTTGCAATGGCTCTGGTTTGCTTTCATCAGAGGCCTTTACCCACGCCAATAAGTCATCTGTTGTAGGAAGTTTAACCTCTTCTTTCTCAGGAGCAGTCAGATAAATAACTCGATTGTCTTCACTTATCTGCTCATCGACAATAGCATTTACCTCATTCAGGGTAATACCTTCTAAATACTTTTTGGTAAAAGCGTACTCATATTCAATACCTGGCACTGGCTCTTTCTCCAAAAAATGATTTACTAATTCATCTACAAGCCCAGCAGACTCTGTCTTATCCTTTTCGTTGTACGCACTTTCGTAGGCTTCCATTAGGTTCAATTTCTCAGTTTTCAATTCTGAGGCTGTAAACCCGTGAAGCTCTACCCTTTTTATTTCATTCATCAACGTTCGTACTCCTCCCTCCACATCGTCGGGCTTAGGCACTGCAAAACAAGAAAATGCATTTTTACTTCTTGTGATAAATGACCCTATGGAAGTTGAAGCATATAAGTAAGGGGGATTCGCTTCTTGCATGAGGTCCTGCAAGCGTTGATTAATCATAGAGGTAAACAAACTTTGAATCAAAGCTTTTCGGTAGTCGTTTCCTGTCACAAAATCTTTAACGTCAGATTTGTACATCAGATTGAATATAATGTTTGTAGCTTCTTTGTCAGAAGCCACAGCCACTAGCGGTTCAGTATTATCAGGCACAGAAATTTCCTGTCGTGGACGTTCCTTCTTTGGATTCTTAAAAGCTGAAAATTGCTTTTTTATTTTCGATTCCATCTGGTCAACATCAATATCTCCAACTGCTATCACAGCCATTAAATTAGGCCTATACCAATCTTTGTAAAACCTTTTGATCGTTTCTGGCTCAAAAGTTTCGAGCGTTTCCTTAGTTCCAATAGGCAGCCGATCAGCATATTTTGATCCTTTGAATATAACAGGTAAATACTCCTGAACCATACGCATCTGTGCCCCTTGGCCAAGCCTCCACTCTTCTATCACCACTCCTCTTTCCTTTTCTATTTCTTCTGTTTCAAATAGTAGGTTTCCTCCCCAGTCTTGTAGAATAGTCAAACCCTGATCAATAATGGCTTCATCATCGGACGGAATCGGTAAAATGTAAACAGTCTCATCGAAGGAGGTGTAAGCATTTAAATGAGCACCAAATTTGACTCCTACGGATTGTAAATAATCTACCAATTCATTTTTGGCAAAGTGCTCAGACCCATTGAATGCCATATGCTCGGTAAAATGAGCCAATCCTCGCTGATCATCATCTTCTAGAACAGATCCAGCATTTACTAGAAGCCTCAACTCCACCCTATCCTCTGGTTTCTCATTTTTCTTAATAAAATACTTTAGGCCATTTTTAAGGATACCAGTCCTTACAGTAGAATCAAAAGGAATTTTCTGTTCTAATGACAATTCTTGCCCATTGATTTGTAAGGCACTAACTAGAAATAGAATTGACAGGAAAAGCTTGGATAGATTATTCATAAGGTGAATTTTGATATTCAATAAAATTAGGTGGATTTAGTCTTAGTTAATAGGACTGTTTGACCGAAGGTTTAAACACACCACTAACTGTAATTTATTGCTTCAATTGGAAATAAAATGATGCGTATGTCCTATTCAATTTCACATAGGTACAAAGTCCATCTTCATAAGTATGAGTATTTCGACCATCTTCAGAATAAAGCGTAAACTTATGGTCTTCATCCTTTTTAATAATTAGTTCTTCAGCGAACTGCTGAGAAAAGGTAGTCTCCTTATTACCTGGTTCCGAAAAATAAAGCTCAGGCACAGAGTATGTGATCGGATCCGAAGTCCTCATTTCTTCATAACCATTCACTTCTACCACATATTCATTCCCCTCTTTCCATACTTTAGATTTAGTTCTAGAGTTCCCATTCAACTTACTCTCTGCTTCGCCACTCACCAAAACTCCTCCTACATACAGTTCCTCCAACATATATTTTACCTTAAAGGTTAAAAGCATTCTGATTGAAGTCTCACTTTCTATGTAGTAAAAAATAGAATCTCCTTTCACCACTTTTTCTGCAATCATAAAACCGACTTTTTTATCTCCCTTGATTACATCATACTCGAGACGTTGAGAAAAAGCTGATTGTTTGGCACAGCCAAGCAAGGATAAAAATACACTTAAAAAAAGTGGGTAATACCACGAAGATTTAGGTTGCTTCATGTTAGAAAATAATAGGCTTCTTATTCCGATTAAATTGAGGTGGAAGTTAAATCAGAATTGCTAAAGAGGAATCTAATTTTGTTAAATTTATAAGAACCAAACATCTAAAATTATGGCAATCAAACACTACACTAAAGACAACGTCACCGTAAAGTGGCAGTCCGACCTTTGCATTCATTCAGAGAAGTGTTTTCACGGATTATCTAAAGTATTTAACCCAAAGCAAAGGCCTTGGGTAAACATGGATGGTGCCACACCTGAAGAAATCATTGCACAAGTAAACAAATGTCCCTCAGGAGCATTATCAATAGCTGGAGAAGAGAGTAATGAAACACAGGAAATAATTGTTGAGACCATGCCCAACGGACCTCTTATGGTCTACGGTAACATGAAAGTGAAGCATGACGGCAACGAAGTAAAGAAAAGCAGCAAAGTCACAGCATTTTGCCGATGCGGTGCCTCAGAAAATAAACCCTATTGTGATGGTGCACATAAAAAAATTGATTTCGTAGGCTGAGTTTTAGCGGTATCTTTGCGCCATGAATGAGGCAGCAACACTTATAGATTTAAGGAAATCTTCTAAAGAAGAAATCTCTGAGTATTTGGTAGGCATTGGAGAAAAGCCATTTCGAGCCAAACAAATCCATGAGTGGATATGGAAAAAGTCTGCGACCTCAATAGATGAAATGACTAACCTTTCATTAGCTACAAGAGAAAGGCTCAAAACTCAATTCACTATTCGGCCAGCAAAGGTCGATAAAGAACAAAAAAGTAATGACGGCACCATAAAATCAGCACTAAAGCT
This sequence comes from Reichenbachiella sp., assembly GCF_965233835.1. Taxonomy (GTDB): domain Bacteria; phylum Bacteroidota; class Bacteroidia; order Cytophagales; family Cyclobacteriaceae; genus Reichenbachiella. Next base: position 1,494,174 of record NZ_OZ247585.1, on the reverse strand, counting down.
TCACGACAATCACCTTATAGAAAGTGTATTGATTCCCCAAGATGAGCGAATGACTGCCTGCGTTTCTTCACAAGTGGGTTGTTCACTGAGCTGCAAGTTTTGTGCAACAGGCTACATGGACAGAGAACGAAATTTGGAGGCCGCAGAAATTTATGATCAGGTAGTAGCAGTCTCGAGACAAGCCGAACAAAACTTTGACAAACCTTTATCCAATATCGTTTATATGGGAATGGGTGAACCCCTTCTGAATTATAAAAATGTATTGGATTCCATAGATCGAATTACGGCACCCGACGGCCTAAATATGTCTCCCAAAAGGATTACAGTTTCAACCGCAGGTATTGCCAAAATGATCAAAAAACTGGCAGACGATCAGGTCAAGTTCAATCTTGCTCTTTCACTTCATGCAGCCAACGATGAAAAGAGAAATAAAATCATGCCGATCAATGAGTCCAATACGCTGGAAGCATTAAGAGAAGCGCTGAATTATTTCTATAAGAAAACAGGTAACAAAATTACTTTTGAATACATCCTTTTCTACGACTTCAACGATTCACTTCAGGATGCGAAAGAGCTGTATGAATTTTGGAAGCGGGTACCTGCCAGAATTAACATCATTGAGTACAACCCTATCGCTGAAGCAAGCTATAAAAATGCTGATGCCGATACTTTAGATAACTTCACCAAGTTTTTAACCAACAAGGGAGTAAATGTTCATGTAAGAAGAAGTAGGGGAAAAGACATTGACGCCGCCTGCGGACAATTGGCAAACAAGAACTAGAGTTTCCGTGCAATAAGTTGAATCAAACTCAACTTATCTTTCAAGGCTTCAAATTTTTCAGGTTCAATGCGTCCAAACAAAGTACAAATTTCTAGAAACTCCTGATTCTTGATCTCTACCCCAAAATCATTAATAATTCGCATGGCATCACTGGTTTTCTCATAGCCATACTCAACCTTAAAGTCCTGCTTAATTTCAACCACTTCGATTTCTGCCTTTTGCAAGGCATCCTCGGCTGCAGTTTTATAGGCGTGAACTAGTCCGCTTACTCCCAGTTTAGTTCCTCCAAAATATCGAACTACCACTACCAACGTATTGGTGAAATCGAATGAACGGATTTGACCTAGAATAGGATCTCCAGCTGAATGATTCGGTTCTCCATCGTCATTAGCCCGAATCAGTTGGTGCTGATCAGCTTCTATAATGTGGGCGTAACACCAGTGTCTAGCATCATAATACTCTTTCTTTAATGCTTCCAACTTCTTCTTTACTTCATCCAGGTTATTCACCTGATAGGCAAAACCCAAAAACTTACTACCCTTTTCCTTATAAAAACCTTCCGTCGGTGATTTGATAATGCGATACGACTCTGCCATGGCTAATCAATCTGATCCAATCTAGTCTCTCCTTCTTCCGTCAGCCAGTCCGTTTCATCCATATCGATTGTTTTCTCATAATAGACAGCGGCTAGCTCCATATTATTGTTTGCTTCGGATATTCTTCCCAGACCCAAGTAAGCGACACTTCTGTAATACTCACCTCGATCAGGAGATTCTTCTCCCGTTTTTAAACCTCGTTTATAGAAACGCTCAGCAGCATCCAGCGATTTTTCAACTTTTTCAGCGTACACACCTCTGAATATTTCGCCGCACATTTTGAAATATGGCTTTTCATGAGCTTGAAGTTGAGTGATCAATGGCATAGCACTCTTGTAGTCTTTTTGCCTCATTAAACATTCTAAGTATTTCGCTTTGAAATAATCATTTGCAGGATACATATTGTAAAGCCTTTCAAGGTAATACCTCGCTTTGTCCGCTCTGTTTTCATACCGTAACCAGATATAGGCCAGATATAATCCTGCCTCAATTTTTACAATCTTACTATGATGTACTGCACTATCTAATTGCACGAGTCCGCGTTGGACATCACCAGATTTGAATACCCAAACCACAGACTTATAGATCGGATGTCTTTCTGGATATTTTTCTCTAAAATAATTATACAAACCAGACAGAAAAAGCAATTCAGGGCTTTCGGCAGTATGCTCCATGGTCTTTTTAATCAGGTTATAGGTCTGCTTAGCTTGAGACATCGCCTTAAAACTACTCCCCTCTTGCGCATAGTACTCTGCCAGCAAACCATGTGCTGACATTTCAAAAAACATGGCTTCCAAATTGTTGGGATCTTTGTTACTTATCTTTTCCGACTTGGCTATGGTCTCCATCAAGTACTTCTCATGTTCAACATAAACGGGACTGGAAGTTCGTATCGGTTGATCTCGCCAGGCTAAGCTCATAGCCTTCATCATGGGAGCAATCGGGTGCCCTGGGAGTTGCTGTTCCAAAGAGTCAATAACAAATTCTGCCTTCTGAAATTCCTGATTGTATATAAAATCTCCACCACGATCTACCATTTCTAGCAAACTTGTATTTGAGAATAATGGTGTGTTTTGAGCAATCAGTTTAACTGAAAACAAAAAAAACACTACAAGGAAAAATGACTTAATATTGTTCAATCTAAAATTTAGTCTTCGTGATTGATCCTTCCCAACGCATATTATTTGACGACCAAATTTATCTGGATGCTAATAGTATCCAAAAAACTTTTGTCTACGAATGGAAGGAAAGCGAATGCAAGATAAATATAACCTTCTCTCAAGAAGACCATCTAGCAATTTCTTTACCAAAAGCTCCATACGCAGGATTTAATATAGAAGGTTCTCTGTCCCAAACAGCAATGGACAAAATGACCACTGACCTCAAAGAAAAATTGTCAAAACGGGGTATACAAAAGGCAATTGTTCGCCAAAGGCCTGAATTCGAACCAACTCCTGAATTTCAAATAATTCATGATGGGCTTGTAAGGCACAAGTTTAGTTATACCAAAGAGGCTAATCAGTTTGTATTTCTCGGCCAAGACTTTGAGCAAAACCTGCACCCCATGCAGTTGAGAAAAATAAAAAAATGCCAACAAGAACAACTAATATTTAGCAAAGAGGATCCAAGCAAGATTCAAGAAGTTCATTCATTTCTTACTTCGTGCAGGAACCAACAAGGGCTAGAAATCAATATTGACAATCAATCTCTAAAACAACTATTCCTCAAACTTCCACGAAGTTATGAATGCTATACAGTCAGAAATTGTGAACAAAAAATCCTCGCTGCCACGATTCTTGTATTGGTGAATGATCAAATCCTCTACAACTATTTGCCTGGATTTGATAGGGTTTATAAATCCTTAAGCCCGTTATCATACCTATTGTTTCAATTATATCATGACCTAAGAGACAGAAACTATGAAATATTTGACCTAGGCATTTCCTCAATTGATGGTGAACTTCAAAATGGCCTCTTCACTTACAAAAAGAGAATGGGAGCCGAGCAATCTGATCGCTTTATTTATGAAATCAACCTTAAGTAAATCACCTAATTTTCGCTTAAAATCAATAGAAAATTCGTCAAGAGCATTTATTGTAACAATATTCTCTATAAATTCGTTGCTTTCATTAGCACAATCCAAAAATTGTTGAAGAAATACTTTTCTATATTGTTCTGCGTACTTTTCAGTTTGTCAGCTCTGGCAAAGACTGAAAACACTACCAATAATGTTGGTGATGGTGGAGTATACAAAGCAGAAGCTTCGACAGATTCTAAAGAGTTGAGTACAAATGGCGAAGCTGAATCTACAGATCAAACTGAGGAATCAGGTGCTGAGCCAGATTCTAGCTACTACTCCGTGAACAAATTCAACTTCTTATTTTACTTCGTTTATAAAATGAATTATATGGATGAGGATGCTGAAGTTGAAACCTCCAAGGATTAATATCTCCTTGCTTTTCTTCTGAATGTAGATGGGCCGCCTTCAAAGGTGACATATATCGTGAAGCTATGAATATTCAAGCTCTCAATACCTGCACTAAAATCATTTTCCTCACTATCCAGTACATTAAGTAAGCCAAAAGAGTATCTCACCTCAGGTGAAAATTTGAAAAGTGGCTGAAACAGATCCAAGCCTACTCCTACATCAACTGAAAGGTTGAATTTTTCAATCAACAGTCGTTCTGAGGAGTCTTCCTGTTTTTTGTTGCCCGAAACCTTTATCGCTGGTGTAATTCCTGCTAATAAATAGATCGCTCTATTATCAACTCGTACCGACTTGTACTTTATCAATAAAGGCAATTCGAAGTAAGTAGGGTCCCGAAGCTCTTCTAGTACCGTTCCATTGTCATATCGATAATCAAGCCCTAACTGATAAAAACTAAATGTTGGTGCCAGACGCACATCCATATATTGAAATACATGGAAATTGACAATGAAGCCAATCTTAAAACCAAATTTGTGTGTAGGAAGAATAGAATGAACAGAGTCTAGTGCTGGAGTGATGAACTCATCAGAATACTTGAGCCTAAACCTTGAAGAGTGCCCTCCAATCAAAAAACCATAATGAACGGTTTGTTCATCAAAGTTGGGCAAATTTATACTGCCAGGGAGCTGAGCTCTGGACTCAGATACAAACAGACAAAAGCCAACAGCAAAACCAAGTACTACTTTGAGGCTGTGTATATAGAGCTTATGCCAAATGTTAAGGGTTTGCATTGAGTGTTTTTATATCCTGTTTTTTCTAATACGTCTAAAAATTGTTGCCCGTATGGAAATTCTGCTACCGATTCAGGCAAGTAGGTATAAGCCGCATTGTCGCTTGAAACCAATTTCCCAATTAATGGCAATATAGCCTTAAAATAAAAACCATAAAGTTGTTTCATTGGAAATTTGGTCGGTTTTGAAAACTCCAAGACAACCAACTTTCCTCCATCTTTGAGCACTCTCCTCATATCGGCCAGTCCCTTTTCCAGATTTTCGAAATTCCTTACGCCAAAGGCAACGATTACGGCATCGAACTTATTGTCTTCAAACAAAAGCTGCTCAGAATCACCCATTCGCATTTCTACCTGATCCTCCACACCTAGTTCGATCATTTTCTTTCTGCCTACCTCGAGCATACCTTCAGATATATCTACCCCGATGATTTTTTCGGGCTTAAGCTTTAGCGCCTCTATAGCCAAATCTCCGGTTCCAGTAGCAATATCAAGGATCAGTTTTGGTTGATGAGGTTTTAACTGTTTGATGGCCTTTTTCCTCCATAGAATGTCTATGCCCATACTGAGGAAATGATTAAGGAAATCATAGCGCTTGCTGATATTATTAAACATATCAGCTACTTGTTGCTTTTTAGATTGCTCCTGATTTTTGTAAGGTAGTGCCAATTGCTTCGTATTTTAATTTCGCTGCAATATTACATGGATTCCCCGAATTAATTACCACTCTCTCATTCATATCAAGAGTAGAAATAATCTTGATATGCTTAGAGTAACAATTTGGATTTGAGCATTTTTGCAAAAAATTAATTCCAATGAAAATTACTAGTTCCGAATTTGTAATCAGCAACACTGACTACAAACAATGCCCCACCCCAGACAAACCGGAATATGCCTTCATTGGAAGGTCTAATGTTGGAAAGTCATCATTGATAAATATGCTGACTAATAAGACCAAATTGGCTAAAACCTCAGGCAAACCGGGCAAGACCCAATTGATCAATCATTTCCTAATTAACAAGGCCTGGTTTCTGGTCGATTTGCCTGGATACGGCTGGGCTCAGGTGAGTAAAGAAATGAAGGAGAAGTGGGATATCATGACCCGAAACTATCTGGGTCAAAGAGAAAATCTATACAACGTTTTCGTGTTGATAGATTCTAGAATACCCCCACAAAAAATTGATATTGAGTTTATCAATTGGTTGGGTGAATATCAAATCCCTTTCTCCATTATTTTCACCAAAGCGGATAAGCCCAATAGCACAAAGCTTAAGTCAAATATGGCCACTTTCAAAAATGAACTGCAAAAACATTGGGACGAACTACCGCCTACTTTTGTGACTTCATCCAACAACAAAATAGGCCAAAAGGAAATATTAGAATACATCGGGCAAATCAATGAGAGTCTATAAGAAAATATTAATTTTGCGACCGATTAATAACTAACTATGGATTTCAACGAAATAGCAACAGTATCAGGGAAAGGCGGATTGTTTAGCGTAGTGGCTCCCACTCGCGGAGGAATGATCCTTGAATCAATGGATGAACAGAAAAAGAAATTGGTGGTCAACGTCAATTCAAAAGTATCTGTTCTTGGTGAAATATCTATCTATACTACTGATAAAGAAGGCTCTTGCCCATTAGAGCAAGTGATGAAGAAAATTCATCAGGAATTCAATGGAGACACTGGCTTAGAAAGTAATGCAGACAATGACGAACTCAAAGCTTTCTTGAAGCACATACTTCCTGAATATGATGAAGACCGAGTTTATGCTTCTGATATTAAGAAACTGGTAAAATGGTATCATTTACTTAGTGCTGGCTACCCAGAACTTTTCGAAGACAAAAAAGAAGAGAGTAAGGAGGAGTCAAAATAATAATTTGATGAGTACTTCAGTCTCATCTTGCAGCGCATTAATCACAAAACATTTCCAGCTCCCAGAAGAGGAGCTGGCTTCTTTTCAATCATCCGAGCAAGCACTGGAAGAAGCTTTGACTTCTATCATCAACAATTTGCTCAATCAGGATATGACTCGCTTGTTGAATGCTTTTTATAAAATTGATTTGGATGAAGTTAAGTTCAAGAAAATTCTCTCCACTACGGCTCCAGATCAAATTGCAGCCACTCTTGCTCGTGAAGTTGTAAAACGTGAAATGCAAAAGGTAAAAACAAGAGAGAAGTACAGAAATATTTAACTTTTCTGAGCAATTACCTCTTCACCTTTAAATGCATGCGCTTTTTTCACCATATCAGGTGACCCGATGAATAATGGAACTCTCTGATGAAGTTCGGTAGGCTCTATTTCCATCACTCTACGGTTTCCATCTGTTGCCATTCCACCGGCCTGTTCCGCGATAAATGCTAAGCAATTACATTCGTACATTAGACGAAGTTTACCATTTGGTGCCTTCTCTGTGCTCGGATAGATATATATCCCTCCTTTCAATAGATTTCTATGAAAATCTGCTACAAGTGAACCAATGTACCTCGCGCTGTATTGTTCCTTTTTACAGTGCTCTATATACGCTTTCACTTCAGGTTCAAAGCTATTATAAGAACCCTCGTTGACAGAATATATTTTTCCATCTTGAGGACATTTCATATTTTGATGAGAAAGTAAAAACTCTCCAAGAGTAGGTTCGAAAGTAAATCCATTTACACCATGTCCGGTGGTATAAACCAACATCGTAGAAGACCCATACAAAATGTAACCAGCAGCTACCTGGTTGTCGCCTTTCTGCAACACATCTTCCATCTGAACTGGTGTACCTACAGGAGTAACCCTTCTATAAATTGAAAAAATGGTTCCAATAGAAACATTTACATCAATATTAGAAGAACCATCCAACGGATCCATGGCAACCACATATCGACTATTAGAGTTGAGTCGGATCAATTCATCTTCCTCTTCAGAAATAATGGCACAAACCTCACCCCCATTTTTCAACGCCCGAGTAAATCTAATATCAGCAATTACATCAAGTTTTTGCTGTTCCTCTCCTTGTACATTGGTTGCACCATAGGCACCAGCAATATCCAGTAGACCCGATTTATTTACCTCTCTGTTGATGATTTTTCCAGCAAGTGCTATGTCTCTGAGTAGTTGAGACAACTCACCAGTGGCAAATGCAAATTCGCCTTGTTTGTCATTAATGAATCTATCTAAAGTTGTTCCGATAGTAGATCCTAGTGATTGCTTATCCATTAAATGTATTTTGGGTTGCTGCAAAAATAGAAATAATCCGCTTAATGTTAAGTCACTGTTAAGGGATTCTACCCTCAATAGATGGTCTTTTATTTTTTTATTCTACCTCCATCGGTATTTTTGCCACCCTAATTTATTTAAGATGAAAGTATTCAAATTTGGTGGTGCTTCAGTAAAGGACGCACCTTCTGTTAAAAATGTAGCTGAAGTAATTAAGCAATTTTGCGATGACGAATTGGTTGTCATTGTGTCTGCCATGGGCAAGACGACCAATGCCTTGGAAGAATTGGTGAAATTATTTTTCGAAAAGGGTGATTGGCAAGCTCAACTTCAAGTGGTTAAAAACTTTCATTTTGATATCTCGAATGGCTTGTTTGAACCAGATCACCAGGTGTTTGAAAGATTAGAATCAATCTTCGAAGGTATTGCCAAATATTTGAGTTTTGCTGAAGGCAAACCCTATATGGAAGTTTATAGTGAAATGGTGAGTCAGGGAGAGCTACTATCTACCAGAATTATCAGAAACTATCTTAACCAAAACATACATAAGACTATTTGGGTGGATGCCAGAAACTACGTAAAAACAGATTACAACTATATTGATGCTCGTGTAGAGTGGGACATGACCAGACGTAATATCGGTGAGAAAATTCCAGTTTTCACCAAAGATGCCATTGTCATTACACAGGGTTTCATTGGCTCCAATGGCGAAGGAAAAACAACCACATTGGGTAGAGAAGGTTCCGATTTCAGTGCAGCAATCTTTGCTACAGGATTGAATGCTGAATCAGTAACGGTTTGGAAGGATGTCCCAGGCGTAATGACAGCGGACCCAAGCAAAATGCCAGATGCAGTGATCATTCCCCAGCTGAGCTATACCGATGCCTCTGAGATGACCTTTTATGGTGCTTCCATCATTCACCCTAGAACTATTAAGCCGCTAGCGCAAAATGGCATCAAACTCTATGTTCGTCCATTCAATACACCCAAAGAACTAGGAACTGTAATAGGCGCTGAAGGAGCAGGCAAACATCCGGCGTCATTTATTTTGAAAACCAAACAGGTATTTGTTGATTTTAGGGTGACCGATTTCACCTTTATTGATGAAAGGAAATTGAGTTTAATATTTAATGCACTGGATCAGCTCAATATCAAGATAAATTTGATGCAAAATTCAGCCGTAAGCTTTTCGATTTGTATTGACAAGAAATTCGATAAAGTTGAAAAGCTTGTAGAACGCCTAAGTGATACGTTCAACATCGAAATGAGGGATAATCTAGAAATGCTGACTGTAAAAGGTTACGATCAGGAAGCCCTGAGCAAAATTTATGACAGAAAAGAGGTGCTACTAGAGCAAAAGTCAAAAGACGTATATCATTTGCTTTACGTTCCTGAAAAAAAGCACAAACTCTTAAGTGAATCGGCTTAACGTTTGATTGATACCAGATAAGTATGAAGGTCCAAACAAGTTGACATGAACCAAGAGTGGATATAAATTAAAAATATCTACTCTTTCTTCAAATCCTCCGTCTATCGGAAAGGCATCATGATAGCTTTGATAGAATAAAGGATCAAATCCGCCGAACATTCGAGTGAAAGCCAACTCGGCCTCACGATGTCCATAATACACTGCAGGATCAAAAATCACGGCCTGTCCCTCATCTCCAACTAGGAAGTTACCAGACCACAAATCACCATGGAGTAGAGCTGGTGATTCTACAGGGATCAGTTTTGGCAATTTTGGATACAATCGTTCAAATGTTTGATCTAGGCTAGCGTCTATCAGTGCTTTATCCCGCGCCAGTTTAAGTTGAGGAATGAGCCTTTCTTGAATAAAAAAATCAGTCCAATTATCAAGTAACTCATTAGCCTGTGGCAGGCTACCTATGAAATTATCATGATCAAGACCGAATTTGGGAGCTGTATTTCTATGCAATTGAGCTAGTGATGTACCAAAATCTACCCAAAAAGTACCACATTGAGCTCTGGACTCTACGCACTCGAGACATAGATAATCCACCTCTCCCACAGTACCACTACCAATAACTTTTGGAATACTCACGGAGTCCGTTTTTCTGAGCAGATTCAGGCCTTTAGCTTCGACCTCAAACATCTTCGAACTGTAGTTATTCCATTTTATGAAATATTTTCCTCCATCAAAACTAAAAACTCCTGCCTGATGTATACATCCACCACCAATAGATTTGAAATGGTCTATGGAAGCCTTTTTATTAAATAGCTGAAAAACGACTTCTGAAAGAAATTTCATTGCTCTGATTGTATGTATTCAATCAGCCCATCCACTGATCTAGACACCATTTGAAAGACCTTTTCAAATCCTTCAGTTCCTCCATAATATGGATCAGGCACATTCAAATCAACATTTGAATCAGGATCGAATTCTCTCAATAAAAACAGATGTTCTGTGCTTTCATGAGTCAGTGCTTTCATATCCTCATAATTATGTTCATCCATGGCCAGTATATAGTCAAACCTATCAAAATCCTCTACCACAAATTTTCGGGCCTTATGACTAATAGGCACCCCATGTTTTCGAGCCACTTCAATACTTCTGTGGTCAGGGTTTTCCCCTACATGATAAGCAGCAGTACCCGCTGAATCTGCCTCCATCCCAAGTTCAGAAGCTTTATAATTAAAAATTGCTTCACCCAATGGCGACCTACATATATTCCCTAAACAAACAAATAGAACTCTTTTCATATTACACTATTTCTCTTCTTAAAACTAAAAGTTGCCCGTTTTCAAGCATTAATCTATTAATTCGGCAAATTCATCGAAATGAAATTTACTCACTCCTATAATTGTATAATTTTACCTTAGAGAAATCTAAACTACCAAGCATGTCGAGAAAAGCAAAATCAGAACTAACCTTCATACTCAAGCTATCGCTCTTGTTTCTGATTCTAGTTGTGAGTAAAGTGAATAGGTCGTCTGATGTACTCACTGCAGCTAAAAAAGCCCTTTCCCCTAAGGACAGCATCACCGTAATTACTGCATCCATACGAGATTAACACCCGATAAAACGGCGCATTAAAAAATATTTCAAAAAAAATTACAACAGGTGGTTACTTTGTTTATGTATCTAGTATAAAGAAGTACATAACACAAATTTTATTCATACACCTGTTTAACATTTTTATCAAAAATGAAAAGCCCCGAGATCACAATCGGGGCTTTTCGTTTTTATATGGTTTTGTGTTTTTTACTTATCTCACACTCAATCCCAATCCTACTGTGAGTGTATTATACTTCTGGAAAGTATAGTCTGTGTGCAAAGTAATTATTGCCAGTTTAATTCTTAATCCCACAGTACCTCTAAAAGTACTTCCTCCATCATAGGTTAAATCTACGGGATCTGTTACTGTGTACGGGTTACCTCCAGAGTCTCTTAAATTATAATTAGTAAGTTCACCTTTCACTTTAAATCCACTTGAAACTGCATTGTATCCAATTCCGCCATACAAGGTCAGTATCGATAACTTCTTTGACACCAGCGCTTGAATTGTTGTATTACTGGCTGTCATTTCACTCGTTCCAGAAGCTACAAATCCTCCTCCTACACCCTCATCTACATCAAAATCAATTTTTGTTTTAAATCTAGAGTACCCTACAAAAATGGCCATATCCAAGGGCAAGTGCTTAATACCTGGGATCCATTGTTTGAAATCATGCATGACACCTATTCCAAACAAGTCAAGCCCATACTTCAGTTCTGCACCAAACGTGGAACTTGGATCTACTGCAGCTTCATACTTACCATACCTAATCTTGACATCAGTATTTTTAATTATCCCAACACCTAACTGAATCATTGGAACAGGGGCCCCAGCTATCGGCAAACTCTCTGGGTCAAATCCTTCTGGTGCCGGAAATTGTTCGGCAGTATATGTATAGGTATTGCCATCAGGAGCTTGATAATCACCAGCTAAAACTAAAGTCTCGTCGGTATCCCCCCCAACCAGAGTCGGCAAATCCGTATTCGTATTCCCGCTAAGAAGTCGCAGATTATTAAATGATTGATTATTACCGTACCTAACATTTCCAAAATTAAACATCCGCTCATCATTAGGGATGTTAGCAACATTTAGAGTAAACGTTAAATCAAATCCAAGAGGCTTATGAGCTTTGGCAGTGTTGTACCAGCCTCCTGCCATACCATTCGCGAAAGAAAACATGGCTGGCTTAATATATTCGTTAAGATAAGCCTCTGCTTCAGCTTCAGGGGCTTTCAAAATATCGGTAAAATCTTGAGCAAAGAGATTGGAGCTGGAACCAAGCCCAATAACAATACTCAGTATAAATATTGATTTAGTAAAGTTCAATTTCATGATCATCAGTTTTTATTTCGTAGTTTAAAAATAAGGCTAATTACAATAATTACACAAAAAAAGCCCTTTTCTTAGTCCAATCAGTTGATATTATCTAGTAAAAAAAGAATTCTATCGACCGATAAATAAAATTGATTTAATCCTTCTTCCAACAATAAGCCAAGTACTAATTTTGAGGTATAAATTTTACATCACAAACATTTATTATAACATATGTCATTAGTAGGAAAAAAAGCACCATTATTCACTGCTCCTGCAGTAGTAAACGGAGACGAAATAGTTGAATCATTCTCATTAGATCAATACTTAGGCGAAAAAGAAGTTGTATTCTTTTTCTACCCAAAAGACTTCACATTCGTTTGCCCGACCGAAATCTTGGCTTTTCAGGAAAAATTGGCTGAATTTGAAAAAAGAGGAGTTGCGGTAGTAGGCGCCTCTACAGATACAGAAGAAACTCACTTGGCGTGGTTGATGACCGACAAAAACAAAGGTGGAATCGAAGGCGTAACTTACCCATTGGTAGCTGACACTAGCAAAACTATCGCTAACAATTACGGCGTATTGGCTGGAGATTGGGATTACGACGAGGAAGGACAATTGTCATTCAGCGGTCTTCCAATCGCTTTCAGAGGAACTTTCTTGATCGACAAAGAGGGAACAGTAAGACACGAAACTATTAATGATCTTCCATTAGGTAGAAATATTGATGAAATGATCAGATTAGTTGATGCACTTCAGTATGTAGAGAAGCACGGCGAAGTATGTCCTGCTAACTGGGAAGAAGGCAAAGATGCAATGCAAGCCACTAGAGAGGGTGTAGCTGACTATCTTTCTAAACACTAAGAAATAATCAATATAGTGATTAAAAGTCCTCCTTGACGGAGGACTTTTTTATTTTAGCTCCTCCAAAGTTTATACATGCAAGGGACAGTAACTAAATCAATGGGATTGTGGTATTTGGTAGAAGGGGCCGATGGTGCCAGCTACCAATGTAGACTCAAGGGGAAATTCAAGCTTGAGAATAAAAAAATATCTAATCCTGTTGCGGTAGGGGATAAAGTGGAGATGATCGAAGATGACGGCAACGCAGAAGCCTGGATTATTTCTAAAATATTACCTCGCGAGAATTACATCATTCGTACCTCGCCTAAGAAAAAAGGCCATGGCCATATTATTGCCAGCAATATTGATTTAGCAGTTATTGTAGCAACCGTTGCTAATCCACGTACTTCTTTAGGGTTTATTGACCGATTTCTTGTGACTGCTGAGGCATTCAGGATTCCAGCCATGATTTTGTGCAATAAAATTGACCTCCTTTCGGAAGAAGAACTGGTAGGATTAAAAGAAAAAATGAATGAGTATGAAGCATTGAGCTATCAAACTGGATTTATTTCTGCACTTAATCCTGACGATATTAACAGATTTAAGAAGTCTATTGCAAATCAAACAACCTTGATCTCCGGCCATTCAGGTGTGGGCAAGTCGACTATTGTCAACCAGCTAATCCCAGATGCTGAACAAAAAACATCGGAGATATCCGAGTTTTCTGAAAAAGGTATACATACCACCACATTTGCCGAAAGGTTTAAGGTATCAAACAATTCCTACATCATAGATACACCAGGAATCAAGGAGCTTGGTTTAGCAGAAATTGAGAAAGATGAACTCAGCCACTACTTTCCTGAGCTTAGAGAATTACTTGGCCAATGCAAGTTCAATAACTGTACACATACACATGAGCCTGGATGTGCCATTGCTGAGGCCTACGAACAAGGTGAAATATCTCAAAGCAGATATGACAGCTATTTGAGTATGCTGTTGGGTGACGATAATAGAAGGTAATGAAAATACAGGTTGGAAAGGATCAGATTTCATATTCCGTTGAAGGAGATAAATTCATTGACAAACCATATTGCCTTCTTGACAAAGACATCGACCTTTCTAAACAAGCAGATTGGAATAACGCCGGCTATGTAGTAAAAAATCTTTTCGACGAAAACAAGTACCATGAATTTCATTCTCATATCGAATCACTTCTCAGAAAAAAAATGGTAGAGGGAGGTCTACCTATTGATCAAACACCACTTAGCCTTTATCACACATTAATAAAAGATTATCAAGACCATCTAAACGTGGTTGATAAAACAAAACTCATTGATTGGCCTGAATTGGGCGAATACTTTGATAAACTTGAGACCAAGGTCTCCGAAATTTGTGGCACTTCGGTTCAATCCAAGAAACCGATGAATGGAGAACGTGTATTCCATTTCAGGGTAATTCGCCCAAACCAAGCTGATTTCAATCCGCTTCATAAAGATGCATGGCAAGAAGAGAATTGTAGTTGCATTAACTTGTATATCCCCATTTGTGGAAGCAATGAAAAATCATCGCTCATTTTAGCCAAAGGATCACACCTATTTGCAGAGGATACTTTCATAAGAACCAAAGAAGGTGCCCGAATGAATAATGTGAAATTCAATGTTCCTGGGCTAATTTCATCTAAGAAGGAATTAAATTTTGTCAGACCAAATCCGAGTCTCAACCAGATATTAGTTTTCTCTCCTTATTTGATTCATGGTGGCTCAATAAACTTAAATACAGATCAAACCAGAATATCTCTGGAAATGAGGTTTTGGAAAAAAGACTAACGAAAGAAGAGTGTGTGGTAGATATTTCTAACCCACGACAAATCAAGCCTTAGTCTATTCAATTTGCACATCAATACATACTTAGTTGGCACGTGAGTGAGTTCTTGTAATAGCTCAAAGAACAAGTCAAATTCATCATGATTTCCAGAAAAGCAGGATTGCCTTAATTCAAACTTCACTCGTCTAATCAATGCTAAACCTTCAGATTTTTTTTGATTTAACTCCTGGATTTTTTTGCAAACCTTAAAGGTTGAATAGAGCTGTTTGTCATCTTTTCTATACCACCCTTTAGAATGTGAATGATCACTCTTTCTGATAAGTGTTAAAACTTCAGATTGATAGGCATACCGCCAATTTCTAGCTGACCTTACCCAAAAATCAAAATCTTCATAGGCCAGCAACTCATCATATCCACCCATTTGATCTAGCGCTTCTTTTTTCATCATCATGGTAGGTGGTGGTATAAAATAAGTATCAATAACTTTCTCATACACTTCTCCCGTATATGGCTTCAACCTTGAATTGGCAAAATGCCTTTGCAATCGTCTCCCCTCTTCTGATATATACATGGCATCAGAATAAATAACTCCAACATTCAACTCTTGTTGCTCAAAAAAATCAATCTGCTTTTCTACTCTATTAGAAATCAGCACATCATCTGCTGCCAAATCGATCACATATTTGCCCTGAGCCAACCTTAGTCCTTGGTTGAAAGCAGAAGTATTGCCCAAGTTCTCTTGTAGATTTACAAAAGGAACCCCATCATGAGCAAGTAGCCATTCCTGAATAACCGCCTTGCTATCATCATTACTACCATCATCCACTACGATGAGTTCAATCTCCTTGTATGATTGATTTACTACAGAGTCTAAGGATTCTTTAACAAATCTTGCCTGATTGTAACAAAGACAGATGACCGATACCAAAGGATTTTTCACAGGATCAAAACTAAATATTTGTTCCGTTCTTCCATCTATTTATTATTTATATACATTTGCGAGCTAGATGAATATCATCAATCACATATCGAAGTACAAAACGCTCATTCTTACTATAGGAATGATTGCTGCACTTGGCATTATTGGACAACCAATAATGAAGGCTTATGCTGATTGTGAGTTCATGTGCCAGATGGATAAGGATGTGAACGATAAGAAGGATTCTTCCGACAAGGAAAATCCTAACGAGGCACAAATATCTACTTTGGAGGCGGTAGCTCCTACTGCTCAAATTCATTTCGCTCCGTTGGATTTTGTGATGAATGATCAGCCTGAGGTTGAACCTTCTGAAACACAAACATTGGATCGATTGGCAGTTCGTCTGCCTGAAAAGCTCCTCAAAGTGCTTTTCAATATTATTATCGCCCCTAACGCACCCTAAGCAATCCCTCTAGGCCCTTGGCTACAAAATCGGTCTCTCACGACCACACACTCAATTAAAAATTTTATTTCGTAATTACTTTTTTAAACATTTATAAAAATGAAAAATAAAGGCGGAGTAGTATTACTCACGATTATTATCTCTTTGCTATGCGTTTATTACCTGTCGTTCACCTTTGTGGCACAGCGAGTAAATCAGCAGGCAATCGACGCAGCTACTGTGGACAATACCACAGACTACCAAAAGAAGCAGGAATACCTCGATTCTGTATGGAATGAGCCAGTTTACAACCTGTTTGGTGTGGATTTCACATTCAAAGAAATCAAAGAAACAGAATTGAACCTTGGGCTTGACCTTCAGGGTGGAATGCACGTTACACTTGAAGTTTCTCCTGTAGAAATCGTAAAAGGAATCAGCGGCAACAGTACTGATCCTAACTTTTTGAAGGCTTTAGATATGGCCAAGAAAAATGTAAAAGGTACACAGCTAGATTTCGTAACCGAATTCTATAACGCTTACAAAGAAGTGGCTCCAGATCAGTCTTTGGCTAGTGTTTTTGCTACAGCTGCCAACAGAGGTAGAATTAGCTTAAGTACCTCTGACGAGGAAGTGCTTGACTTGATCAACACTGAAGTAGATGGAGCAATTGATCGTTCTTTCAATATCTTGAGAACAAGAATCGACAGATTCGGTACTTCACAACCAAATATCCAAAGATTACAGGGTACTGGCAGAATCCAAATTGAATTACCTGGTGTTGACAACCCTGAAAGAGTAAGAAAACTTTTGCAAGGTGTGGCTAAGTTGGAATTCTGGGAAGTACACGAAATGCAAGAAATATTCCCAACACTTCAAGCGATGAATGATGTGATGGTGAAAGAAATGCAGGCTGAATTGCCAGAAATTTCTGCAGAAGAAGACGAAACTACCGAATCTCAAGACTTAGGTGATTTATTAGGTGACGATTCGGCAGCTGATTCTTTAGACGCAGATGATCTAGAAGCACAATTGGCTAGCGATAGTACTGCGGTTGATTCTACATTCAACTCACAAGTGTCTCCATTGTTTAGCTTATTGAAAGCACAATACGGATTGGTGTACGATTTGAAGGATACGGCACAAGTCAACAGAATGTTGAAAAATCCTAAGGTGAAGCAAGTCATTCCAGCTACCATCAAATTCATGTGGTTGGTAAAGCCAATCAAAAATCAAGATGAATTGAGCCAGGATGAATTCTTGGAATTGTATGCGATTAAATCTAGCAGAGGTGGCAAAGCACCTTTGAGCGGTGAAGTAATTGTAGATGCTCGTCAGGATTTGGATCAAAGAACTGCTCCTGCGATTAGCATGAACATGAACGCTACTGGTGCGAAGAAGTGGAAAAAATTGACAGGAGACAATGTAAACAGACGTATCGCAATCGTACTTGACAACTATGTGTACTCTGCGCCAAACGTACAAGGTGAGATTCCAAACGGAAGTTCTCAAATCACTGGTAACTTCTCTCTTGAAGAAGCCAAGGATTTAGCTAACATTTTGAAAGCAGGATCTCTTCCTGCCCCTACTACTATTGTAGAAGATGTGGTGATCGGACCAACTTTGGGTAAAGTAGCACAGGATCAGGGTATGCTTTCCATCTTTGCTGGTTTGGCTATTGTGATTGTATTTATGGTAGCTTACTACTCAGGCGGTGGCATGATCGCCAACTTAGCTTTGTTCTTCAATGTATTCTTCATCTTGGGAATCTTGGCTCAGCTAAGTGCTGCTTTGACATTACCTGGTATCGCCGGTATTGTATTGACCATCGGTATGTCGATTGATGCGAACGTACTGATCTTCGAAAGAATAAAAGAAGAGTTGAAAAATGGAGCTGGATTAAAGCAGGCTATCACTTCTGGATATAGAAAAGCCTATTCTTCTATTGTAGATGCAAACGTGACTACTTTCTTGGTAGGTATTATTCTTTACTCACTAGGTCAAGGTCCAGTAAAAGGATTTGCCATCACTTTGATGGTAGGTATTGCTTGTTCATTCTTCTCTGCGGTATTCATTACCAGAGTATTTGTAGAATGGTTCAGCAAAAAAGGAGATCAAAGCAAAATTTCATTTACTACAGGTCTTTCTAAAAATGCTTTGGCAGGAATGAACTTCGACTTTATCTCTAAGAGAAAATTTGCATACTTATTCTCTACAGTGTTTATCACAATTGGTATAGTAGCTATGTTGATTAAAGGTTTGACATTCGGTGTTGATTTCACTGGTGGTAGATCTTATGTCGTTTCTTTTGACAAACCAGTAGAGTCATCTGCTTTGAAGGTGGCTTTAGGTTCGTCTTTCGACAACCAAGGGGTAGAAGTAAAAACTTACGGCGCTAACAACGTATTGAAAGTAACCACCAGTTACTTGATCAATGATGAGACAGATGAAGCTGATGCTAATGTAAAAGCAGCCTTAGTGAGTGGAGTTTCAGATTTCACTAATTTGACTTACGTACAAGATGATTCTAAAGCAGGCGAAGGAAACTTTACCATTGCTAGTTCTTCTAAAGTTGGCGCTACAATTGCCGACGATATCAAGAATGCTTCTACGCAATCAGTGGTTTTTGCCTTGGTAGTTATTTTCCTATACATCTTGGTAAGGTTTAGAAAATGGCAATTTGGATTGGGTGCAATCATCGCACTATTCCATGATACCCTATTCGTACTTTCAGCATTTGCTATCGCAAATATGCTAGGTATCTCTTTCGAGGTAGATCAGGTATTTATTGCAGCGATGTTGACGATTATTGGTTATTCTATTAATGATACCGTGGTAGTATTTGATAGAGTAAGAGAAAATCTAGACGTGAAGGCTGGAGGAGAGATGAAGTCCATCTTCAACGAATCGTTGAATAGCACAATCAACAGAACAATGATTACTTCTGTGACGACTTTGATCGTGGTAATTGTATTGTTCTTGTTCGGCGGAGCAGTATTGAAAGGTTTCTCTTTCGCTTTGATCGTAGGTATTTTAATCGGTACTTACTCATCATTGTTCATTGCTACTCCGGTAGTAATCGACTTCAACAAGGACAAGCAGTAAAATATAATAACTTGAAACAAAGCCCTTTCATGAAAATGGAAGGGCTTTGTTATTAATTCATAAACTCAAAGTAAGCTTTTAGCATTTCTATTGGGTTTTCCACCTGCGGATAGTGGCCAATATTATCGAGTAGCCAGATGTTTTGCGTTGATATTATCTCTTCGAATCGAGCGACCATCACTTTTCCTGATATGGGGTCTTCCGGCCCATTGATCAGACCCAGTTTATTGGGATAAATTTGTAATGCTCCCACCCATCGCTCTCTATTCACCACACGTTCTCTCATGTATCGAATTATTTTATGAGCGATTCTGTGTCCATCACCCTGAGAAACCAACTTCCAATACACATCTAACTCCTCCTGAGTAAGTTGACTGTATGGCCCAAATATTTTTGAGAACGACTTCTCGAATTTCTTCTGATTCAATAAACGACTGAGAATAAAGCCAATTGGACTCATCAACAGTTTTTGGATCAAAATGGGATGATGTGCTTCCGGGAAAATCCCTCCGTTAAGCAAGCAAGTTGATTTTACCGTAATAGCCTTACCTTCATTAGCTCGAGCCAAAATCTCCTGGGCTACGGTATCCCCATAATCATGAGCTAAGATGTGAAATTCTGATATCCCCTTCTGCTCCAACAGATCCAGAATCAAATCTGCCTGTTTCATTATAGAGTAAGGGAAATCATAAGGCTTGTCAGAATACCCAAATCCAATCATATCAGGAGCTATCAATGAGAATCGCTCTCCCAACTGACCCCAAACTTTCCACCAATCGTAGGAAGATGTTGGGAATCCATGAATAAGCAAAAGAGTTTCCTTATCAGAAATTTCATCCTTGTAAAGGATTGAATGACCTTCCCATTCAATTTTTTTGGCTGTGCCATACCACTGATCGAGTGAACAATTTTTCATAGATTCGCTATGACTAAAGATACGCAAATTAGCATGGCTGATAATTTTGACAATGAGGTAAGTATTATTGGGACTGGCCGCGTAGCTATTAGCTTGATACATGAGCTTAGGACAAAGGGAGTGAAGGTCAATGAGATCTACGGCCGATCATTAGCTCAGGCTAAAAAGCTATCAGATCATACTCCAGGTACCTCAGCCACTGGTTCTCTTGATTTTTCAAACAGTAGGTCTCGAGTATTAATCATTGCTATCAGTGACGATGCCATAAGTCATATTTCAGAAAAAATACTTTGCTCCAAGGATCAAATAATCGCTCATACTTCAGGTACCGTTTCATTGAATGTATTGAAGCATAGCCATTCAGGGATTTTTTATCCTCTTCAAACTTTTACCACGGGCAAAATGGTTGACTTCGAAGAGGTACCAATCCTCATTGATGGAAAGAATGAAATCGCCATTGATCAATTAACCAAATTGGGAAATGTCTTGAGTTCCAATGTGAAAATCGCTTCCGAAGCTGAAAGAAAACAACTTCATGTTGCCGCAGTTTTTGCAAGTAATTTTACCAATCGCATGCTCTCAGCTGCCGAAGACATCCTAAAAGATTCTTCTATTGATTTGAAAACCCTTGAGCCTTTGATTCTTGAATCTATTCGAAATGCACTTGACTCAGGACCTGACAATGCATTGACAGGCCCGGCTAAAAGAGGTGATACTGAAACAATTGAAAAGCATTTGAATTTGCTGAAAGACAAAAAGCAACTTCAGTCCATTTATGGGAAAATCACTGAACTTATTATCTCAAAAATCTAATCCCGAAATTATATACACTTCCCGCACCATCTCGTTTGGATAGGATGAAATTCGAGTAAGACAACTCTAACTCAAGATTGTTAAGTACGAGATATTTTGCACCTAGGCCCAACTGAGTAAACCATCTCATGCGCCCAAACTCAACATTCTCTACACCTTGAAGCTTACCATATGCTGGTGCATATTGCACATTCGTGTAAAGCGTGAGTTTTGAAGTAGGGAAATAGCTGGCAATTAGATTCAATGGAATTCTAAAAAATGTATTCTGCATGTCTTCCGCCTTGAACCTATAGAGTAAATCAGCCTCAAAAAATAGATTAACTTTAGAATTGATTGAGTGATCATAAAAAACCTGCGTCCACCAGGTGTATCTATTGTGATTGACAAACAACGGATTTTCTAGATCATCTCCATTGAGTGGAAATAGAAAGGTACTTTGAATACTGAAATTCCCCCTACTCTCAATGGGCACAAACTTTAATGTTGGGCCAATAGAGGTGAACATTAAATCGCTAGACTCACCTCCATACCAGGCGGTAGTGAGATTGGTTTCAAACCCAACATTTAGGCGCTTACTATTCGAAATACCATAAAGAAACCTAAACTGATTATTGAGAAATGATTGCCGCTGTCCGAGCTCAATGGCTGTACCATTCTCATCTCTAACTTTGGTTTGGGTATATAAGTTGTTAAACAGCTTAAATTCCATTTGACCTTGGCTAAGCAAAACCGATGGCGTGTATTGCTGCAAGCTGCTTTGCGCAAAAAGAGACTCTACAACCAACAAGAGCAGGCCGATAAGAAATATTTTTTTCATGTGTCAGTTATTCGTGAGTGAATTTACCCAATACTTCCCAGCTGTAATATTGCGATCGAACTACAATCTCTTCAGCATTTAAACTCTCAATATGAAATATCCCTTCTCTATCAGTGCCTGCATCAAAGGTCAACGTTCTGTTGTCTACGTCAACCTCCCAGGTTCCTGACTTCAGTTTTTGATCATCTTCCGCGCCGCACAGCATGTCACCTCCATCATAATCATAGGTTTTATCACTATTGAGCTGAATTTGATCATCTAATCTACAGTTCTGAAAGCCATCTACACCATCAATAGTAAATTCCAAAGTCGTCCAGGTTCTACTTGCACCGCCCAATAAATAGGCATTCACATCTATGGCACTATTAGGAAAAGTACTTTCAAAATTGATTTCAGAATTTTCATTATCCATATTCTCCACCTCTACCACACTACAGGCGGAAATGACTAAGACCAATAGAAAGAGTTTACTCAGATGATTCATTTTTGCTCTAATTTTTCCCAAAAGTAGTGATCAAAAATCACGGAACTATCACAAGAATATAAATTGAACATCAATTTACAATTTATTGTTCCTAGCTATACATAATCCCCTTCGAGTATTTATTTTACATACAAATAATGAATAAATGTAACTGATTACTTTAAATACACGTCTAATTTTTCATACATTTAATGAATAAATAAAATTGAATTCAAATCGAGACCATAATCACCCCCCACGATGGGCCAATAAACTACTCGAATGGTACTGTAGAGAAGATTTACTTGAAGATCTGCAGGGAGACCTCTACGAGTATTATGAGCGCAACTTGGCCAAAGGAAAGAGAATGGCCAATCTTATTTTCATCATTGATGTATTCAAATTTTTTAGGTCGTACACATTTAAAAAACTCAAAAACAAGTACAAGATGAACAGTTACATGTTATTCAAAAACTACTTCAAGACTTCGGTTAGGAGTCTTGCTAGAAACAAATTATTTTCATTTATCAATATCATTGGGCTAGCAATTGCTATGTCCGTTGGGCTATTGGTCATCACCATGATTGTAGAAAGTAGGAATTTTGACACCTTCCATCTGAAAGCAGATCATATCTATCGTGTAATTAATACCCGCACTAATGGCCGAGGTGATGAATTCAAAATGGCAACAACTTCTCATTTTATAAGTCAAAAACTAGAAGATGTATCAGGGTATGAACATAAAACAACACTATACGGTGGATTTGGAGGCGATGCTGATACTGGAGATAAGAAACTAATTATTACAGGTTTATGGGCTTCTGAAGATTTTTTTAAAGTGTTCTCCTTTCCTTTGATAAAGGGAGATCCAGCCACTGCACTTGCCGAACCAAACAGTCTGGTAATAACAGAAGACACTTCGTACAAATTGTTCGGAGCAGAAGATCCAATGGGTAAATTAATAACCGTAGGAGAGCGGGAGTTTTTGATCCGTGGTGTAGCACAAAACCCTCCTAAAAACTCTCATTTTACTTTTCAGGCACTAGGATCTTATAGCACTTTGGTAAATGAAAATCAATCTGATCCTGACTGGTCTGCCTCCAGCAGTATGTGGATCACCTATATCTACATGACAATACCACATAAAGAAGATGTAAAACAGATTAATCATGCGTTGCGCCAAATATGTGATACAGAAAATGAAGTCATTGCTCCACTTCATATTACATCAAAGTTGCAACCGCTCAGTGATATATTCAATGGTGCTGCACTAGGCAACCAACTTGGCCCTACGTTGCCAGCTACTGCTACCCTTATCTTTGCGATACTTCCTTTTATCATTTTGCTTACGGCTTGTTTCAACTATACAAACCTTTCCATTGCCAGATCCTTGCGCCGGACCACGGAAGTAGGGATTCGAAAAGTTATTGGTGCTACACGTTGGAATATTTTCGCTCAATTTGTTATTGAATCTATAATCATTGCATTGCTGGCATTGCTGGTATCTTGTCTGATATATATTCCATTAAGAGATCAATTCCTCATATTATTGGATGGAGATGGCCTGAGCTTACCCATTACCTGGTCTGTAGTTGGTGCATTTATCCTTTTTGCCATCTTTGCTGGAGTTTTGGCAAGTATTATTCCCGCTAGCACTTTATCCAAACTTCAAGCCATGGCCGTACTAAGAGGCTCATCAAATGTGAGATTGTTTGCTGGGCTGACTCTTAGAAAAATACTCCTGATTACTCAATTTTCTATTTCTACGATTCTCATATTAGGAACTATTATTCTAAACAAACAATATATCCATGCGACCAGCTACGATCTAGGTTTTTCCACAGACCAAATATTAAACATAGATTTACAAGGCAATAATCATCAATTGTCGAGAGATGCATTTGCTGCTGTACCAGATGTAAACTCTATTTCTCTAAGCGAACATATTCTTCATTCCACTATGACTCATCTTAAAGATGGGAAATACAAAGATCCATTGGATTCAGCTCAAGTACACATCAATTACATTGACGAATACTATTTATCAAATCACAAGTTTAGCCTGATCGCAGGTGAGAATTTCAAGTATCGCCCTGACAGCGCAGATGAACAGCACGTCATAGTCAATGAGAAACTTCTAGAACGTTTCGACATTGATCCATTGAAAGCACTTGGAGAAAAAATAGAATTGGAAAACAAAAAACTCGCAATTTTAGGAGTAGTCAAAGACTTTAATCACTCCACTCTTGATGCGCCGATAGAACCATTTGCATTCAGATATGATCGCACTAAATATAGGTACTTGAATTTGGTCATCAATTCTGATGACTACATGGCTACAATTGATAGACTCGAAGCAGTTTGGAGAAGTTTTGACGAATTGCATCCTTTCTCCGCCACTTTCTATGAAGATGAAATTGAGAGAACCTACATGATGTTTAGCATGCTGATCAAGGTAGTTGGCTTTCTTGCCATATTGGCTATTTCTATTGCAGCCATGGGACTGCTGGGCATGAGTGTATATGCAGTGGAAACCAAAATAAAAGAAATAAGCATTAGAAAAGTACTAGGTGCCTCTGCCTTAAAACTAGTTTATCTGTTGTCCAAAGGCTATGTCTGGCTACTTTTAGTAGCTACACTTATTTCAGCACCTCTAACCTATTTCATCGTCAACGAGTTAATAATTGCAGAATTTGCCTACCTGGCTCCAATGACGATTTGGGATGTACTTGGTGGCTTGATTGTAGTATTTATGATTGGACTGGTCATGATTGGCTTTCAAACTTATAGAGCCGCTCAAACGAATCCGGCGGACACTTTGAGAAATGAATAAAAATTATGGGCCAGTGACTATTGTCGCTGGCCTAATTTTACTTTGATATAGAACTATGAAAGGAACAAATATTGGAGAATTTGAAGAGCTGGTACTACTTACTATTGCCTCCCAGATAGATCAAGCATATAGTGTTATGATCTGTGATGAAATTGAGCGCGTAACTGACCGAAAAGTAAAATTAGGTGTAGTACATGCCGTACTCAACCGGCTAGAAGAAAAAGAATTGATCACCTCCAGGCTAGGTGAAGCCACCAAGGTCCGGGGTGGTAGACGCAAACGCTTTTTCGAGGTATCTCAAGTAGGAAAAGCTGCCCTCCTCAAAGCCAAAGAGCAACGTGATCAGCTCTGGGGTAACATTCCAGATGTAGTATTTGATGGGATTAGCTAAGACTTAATCCACTCACACATGCCGTAGTGTTGGCTATCCATACCCAGCTTTTCATAGACTTTGAGGGCATTGGTATTCGTTTTGTCCACATACAACCGAATGCCGCAATAGTCATCAGTCCCATTCACCATTCCCTGAATATGCTCATAGAGCGCTCGATATACACCTTTCCCTCTAAAGGCTTTGCTCACGAAAACAGATTGAATCCATAAAATCATACCATTGCGCCAATCGCTCCATTCGAAAGTGGTCAACAGACTGCCAGCGATCTCTCCGTCTACCTCAGCCACAAAATACCAACCCTTAGATTCGTCTTCAAAAACTGCTTGTACTCCTGGCGTTATGATGTTTCTATCCAAATCCACATCCTCAGTCTCTCTCGCCATGTCGATTTGAAAATCGATGATATACTTGGCTTCATCTGCCGTTGCTCGTCTTACATTCATTTCTTTAAATTTTTATTCTGCCAGTTCGGAGATTTTCTTATCCCAGGGTTTGATAACTATGGCCAACACCACAAATATTAATAACATATACAGGTACCAGACACTTCCAGCAAGGTCAAAGAAATTTAACCTTCCATCGCTAAATTTCAACAAAATCAACACCTGTGCGCCGTAAGGAAGTAAACCTTGTACAATACAAGAAAACGTGTCTATCAATGCTGCCGCTTTCCTTTTATCCACTCCATAACTTTCACTAATTTCCTTTGAAATATCTCCTGTGATCAAAAGGGTCACCGTATTATTGGCTATTGCCAAATTGGTCATCCCAATCAGCGCACCTAATCCGAATTGTGCCGATTTCTTTCCCTTTACCCATTCTTTTACTTTGCGCAAGGTGTAGTTGATCCCTCCATCATGGGCAGTCAGTGCGGCCAAGCCCCCACTAAAAATGGCTAGTAGAAAAACCTCCGTCATACCTTCAAAGCCTTTATAAGTAGTCTTAGCAAACCCCATCATAGAAAAGCTATCAAATGAAATCCCCATCAAACCACTAACTATAATTCCAATGATCAACACATGAAATACGGGTACTCCCATCACTGCCAAAACAATAACCAGTACGTAAGGAATGATTTTCATCAATTCATAATCACCTGTATCAGTCAGTGCATCAATTCCAGATAGGTCTTTCGTAAAACCAAATACCAACAACAAGATCACAGTCACGATAGCGGCCGGTAAAGCGATATAGATGTTTGCTCTAAACTTGTCCTTCATTTTTACCCCAAGTGACTGAGTGGCTGCAATGGTCGTATCTGAGATAATAGATAGATTGTCACCAAACATGGCACCGCCCAGCAATGTCGCTGACATCAAGGCCAAGGAAGTCCCAGATCGATCAGCCAACCCAACTACGATTGGCCCTAGTGCTACGATCGAGCCAACAGAAGTACCGGTGGCAATGGACAAAAAACTGGCAATCAAAAATACGCCTACAGGCAAGTATTGAACAGAAATGAAGTCCAATCCAAAATTGACAACTGAATCCACAGCACCCATCTGTTTGGACACCGTAGCAAAAGCACCTGCCAGCAGATAAATGATTCCCATAGTCATCACTTTCGAGTCTCCGCAGCCCTCTACCAATTGCTTGGTTTTTTCCTCCAAACTATCGCTGAATAACGCAAACGCCACCATGATCCCCAGAATCACAGCAATGGGTGCCGGCAAGGCATAGAAATCGTCCAGTAAAATTCCTATTCCTAAGAAGGAGAAAATAAATACCATAAGAGGTATCAGCGACTTAAAACTTCCTTGTTTTTCCATGTAATCTCGGTTTTGATTCGGCAGTCGCTAAGCTATGGAGATTCGAATGAAAATGGAAATCAAGATTGAGTAGAATCTCACCTCCATTTCTATCGATTGATGTCTCAAAATAATTTTCCAGTTCGTAAATTGCAGCCATGTTGGAAAATGCGGATTTAGACTATTTGAACGGACTGAACCCTCCTCAGCGAGAGGCAGTAGAAAATGTAGATGGACCTTCTATGATTATAGCGGGTGCTGGTTCTGGAAAGACTCGAGTGCTGACCTATCGTATCGCCCATTTGATCAAAAAACATAAGGTTGATCCTTTCAACATACTGTCTTTGACCTTTACCAACAAGGCCGCCAAAGAAATGCGCGAGCGAATCGAGGGTGTAGCAGGTAATGATGCCAGAAACCTCTGGATGGGCACTTTTCACTCTGTGTTTTCGAGAATACTCAGAGCAGAAGCAGACCGTTTGGGATACCCAAGTCATTTTACGATCTATGATGCTGATGATTCTAAATCATTGATCAAACAGATCGTAAAATCGTTTGGCCTTGACGACAAGGTTTACAAGCCCAATGTGGTATTCAACCGAATATCCAGTGCTAAAAACAGGCTGGTTTCCTGGCAAGAGTACACAAACAATCCAGTCTATCTCGCCGATGACACAGAAAATGGCAAACCTGAAATGGGCAAAATTTATCGTGAGTATGCTACGCGATGCTTCAAAGCCGATGCCATGGATTTCGACGACTTGTTGTTCAATACGAACGTACTCTTCCGAGATCATATAGACGTGCTCAACAAATACCAGCAGCGCTTCCACTACGTGATGGTAGATGAGTTTCAGGATACTAACATTTCACAGTATGTAATCACGAAAAAATTGGCTGCGGTTCGGCGAAACATCTGTATCGTAGGTGACGACGCACAAAGTATTTATGCTTTCCGTGGAGCCGACATTCAGAACATTCTGAATTTTGAAAAGGACTATCCAGAGCTGAAAGTGATCAAACTGGAGCAAAATTATCGATCGTCCAAGACGATCGTAAATGCGGCCAATTCTGTCATTACCAAAAACAAAAACCAGCTTCGTAAGAGTGTTTGGACCGACAACAACGAAGGCGACCTGATCGAATTGATCAAAGCCACTACGGACAACGAAGAAGGTAAACTGGTAGCGTCCGCTATCTTCGAATCGAAAAACAACAACCAGTACAAAAACGCTGACTTCGCCATACTCTACCGTACCAACAGCCAGTCGCGTGCGATGGAGGAAGCTCTGCGCAGAAACAACATCAAATACCAGATCGTCGGTGGACTGTCTTTCTATCAAAGAAAGGAAATCAAAGATCTACTAGGATACATTCGCTATTCTGTAAATCAAAATGACGAACAGGCCCTTCGCCGAATCATCAACCTGCCCAAGCGAGGAATAGGTGGCACGTCGGTTGACAAGCTCTTCGTGGCGGCTAATGAACAAAATCTTGACCTGTGGTCTGTGTTAGAAAACGCTAAGAACGTCATCGGTGGTCGTACGGCCACAGCTATCGATCGGTTCGTGACAACTATCAAGAGTTTCAAACTGGCAGTAGAGAAAAAAGATGCCTTTGAAGCGGCTTCTCAGATTGCTAAAAACTCCGGATTGATGAAGGAGCTCTATGATGACAAAACCATCGAAGGGCGAAACAGATATGAAAACGTTCAGGAACTGTTGAACGGCATCAAAGAATTCGTTGATAATCCGGAGAACGAAGACAAATCCATGTCTGCCTTTTTACAGGAAATTGCACTACTCACAGATGCGGACAATAAGGATAAAGACGAGGACAAAGATGTGGTGACGATGATGACCATTCACATGGCCAAGGGTCTGGAGTTTAAAAATGTATTTATCGTTGGTATGGAAGAGGATCTCTTCCCTAGTCAAATGATGATCAGCTCGCGCCAAGATTTAGAAGAAGAAAGGCGACTTTTCTATGTGGCCATCACCCGAGCCGAAAGCAAATTGTATTTGAGTTATGCGCTGACCAGATACAGATTTGGTAGATTGAAAACCTGTGAACCTAGTCGATTCTTGGAGGAAATTGATAAAGACTTCCTGAAGTTCAATGCCAAGATGAGCAGCACACCTTCTCCAGGTGATCAGTACGCCAAAACTTTTATTAGCAATGTTCAGCGAACCGTACCAAAGCCTCCTCCAAACCAGTTGTTTCACAAACCTTCCGCTGACTTTAGGCCGAGCGATACCTCCCAACTAGCGGTTGGAAATAAAGTAGAGCATCCAAAATTCGGCTTTGGTCAAGTAACTGAGATAGATGAACAAGGCGCCAATAAAAAGGCGCATATCAGTTTTGAAAAAGCGGGTGATAAGACTTTGCTCTTGAGTTTTGCCAAGCTTAGGATTCTCGACTAGTTGAGCATGCCATTGTCTACTAGGGCAAAGAAGTAAATCCATAATAACAGCTGAGCGACCTGGAATATGTTATGATACTTCTGATTTTGAATGTTCAGCGAAATAAAAACCACATACCAGGTGAAATAAAGCATCAGTGGAATTTGCTCAACAAGACTAAAACCAGAAATCGTGACATTATGAAAAATACTGATCAAAATGGTGGAAGAGAAAATTCCATATAGCCATCTCCAGTTTTCACGAAAGTAACTATCTAAATCGGTTTCCTGACTACGTGACCCAGTAGGAAACATAAACCTAGCCAACAAAAACAATACAATTGGAAAGATCATCAATGCCATAACAATTGACTCTGTCCATTGATCAATCTGCTTTGAATACTGATAGGTGTACCACCATTCCTGGAAAAAGACCAAAAAAAGTACAACTATAAAAATGCTGTGCGCCACACTAAATTTAGTTTTTTTGAATTGGGCTAGCATATCCGCCACTCCGTTCAATAATTGAGCGACGCCCAAACCTAAAATCAATGATATTAATACAACTACGTACTCAAACGGCTCCATAAAGTGAATATTTGGTTCGATCTAAAATACTAAAAATCTGTAACGGACCTGTCATATAATTAGTTCCTAGTTCGAATGTTGATTTAAAAACGGAATATTTTGTCTAATTTTTAAACCATTTTTTTAGACAATCGTTTTCAGTATAAATCTTCGATATTATGGCTACTAAAGAAAAAAATAAAAGAAAGTCAACACCAAAGTTATCCTTTTCAAAGGGCGATCTGATCAGTGTATATATGCAAACTGTTTTGGAATCTGAGCATCCACCACAATCGATTTTCAAATTCTGTAAAGACATCAATATCACTGAAAATCAATTTTACGAGTACTTTGGCAGTTTTGAATCACTGCAGAAAGGTATCTGGGATGAATTTATCCAACAGGCATTAACTGTTATTTCAAAGTCGAAAGAGTACCCTTCATTTAACAAACGGGAAAAATTATTGACTTTTTATTACACCTTTTTCGAAATCCTCACCTTAAATCGAAGCTATATATTGGTTTCACTAAAGGGACCATTGGATATTCCTCAACTCACTACTTTGAGAAATACTTTTCAGGAGTATATCAGCGGATTGGCGGAATTAAAAACAGACGACAAAGAACAAATCAAACATTATTCTTCTAAGGCGGTGGAAGAACTGGCATGGGCACAGTTTCTGGTCATTCTGAGGTTTTGGATCAAGGACGATTCTGCTCGATTCGAAAAGACCGATGTAATGATTGAAAAAACAATCAATACGACGTTCGATGTAGTGGATACGACTCCAATAAAAAGCGTAGTGGATTATGCCAAATTTCTATTCAAAGAAACGGTGAACAAATGAAAACCATAGATAGCATCCCAGTAGGGAAAATAAGCAGGGCAGGAAAATTGATTTCCACTGGCATAAAAGTGGGGTCGAATCAATTGAAGTATTATGGAGAAAAGCTCACGGATCCGGAAAATGCAAGGAAGCATCTGGATGAAAACAATGCTGAAGACATTTACAATGGACTGAGCCAGCTCAAAGGAAGTTCTCTCAAAGTGGCTCAAATGTTGAGTATGGACAAAAATATTTTGCCAGAAGCTTATGTAGACAAATTCTCTCTTTCTCAATTTTCTGTACCACCCTTGTCTGGTCCCTTAGTACAGAAAACCTTTAAAAAATATTTTGGAAAAACAGCAGAGGATCTCTTTGATAAATTTCAGTCTAAATCCTCGCATGCAGCCAGTATTGGTCAAGTACACAAGGCGGAGAAAGATGGCAAACCTCTCGCGGTTAAAATCCAATATCCTGGAGTTGCTGAAAGCATATCTTCTGACCTGGCTATTGTAAAACCATTTGCCAAGCAATTACTAAATCTCAAAGGAAAGGATTTAGAAAAATATTTTAAAGAAGTAGAAGGAAAGCTTCTAGAAGAAACAGACTATGTGTTGGAAGTCAACCGCAGTCAGTCGATCACCGAAGCCTGCCGTGTGATCCCTAATATTAAATTTCCGAAGTATTACAAGGAGTATTCCAATGAACGGGTGATCACGATGGATTGGATGACCGGTGTTCACATGTCAGAATTTACTAAATCTAATCAGGATCAGCACGCTGCCGATCAGATTGGCCAAACACTCTGGGACTTTTATATGTTTCAGATTCATGGTTTGCGCGAAGTCCACGCTGATCCCCATCCTGGAAATTTTCTAGTAGATGAATCAAATCAACTGATTGCGATTGACTTTGGATGTATCAAAGAAATTCCTGAAGAGTTTTATGTACCCTATTTCGAATTATCCAATCAGGCGATCATGGAGGATTCTACCGTCTTTGAGCAAAAACTACATGAACTAGAAATATTAAGAGATGATGATAGTGAAGAGGAGAGATTATTCTTTAAGACATTTTTCAAGGAGCTTTTGAGTCTGTTCACACTTCCTTTCAATCTCAAAAAATTTGATTTCAATAATGATGAGTTTTTTAATGCAATTGCCGAAAAAGGTCAACAGCTATCTAAAAACCCAGAGTTTAAAAAAATGAACCAAAATAGAGGGTCTAAGCATTTCTTATATATGAATAGAACCTTCTTCGGTTTGTACAATTTACTTTATAGCCTAAAGGCTAAAGTAGAAATCAATCACTTTAAAAAGTATACCTGATTTAGTTCAAATAGCCCTCCGAACTCTATGTTTATGTTCGGAGGGTAGTTTTTATTTCAACGGAATATTCTTCAGCGTCTCTAACAAGAAAGGCCAATATTTCTGTACGGAACTGATTTGCACCCTTTCATCCGGCGAGTGTGCTCCACGGATATTCGGTCCAAAACTGATCATTTCCATGTCAGGATAATTAGTGCCAAGGATACCGCACTCCAATCCTGCATGACAGGCACTCACATCAGCTTTATGTCCAAACTCTTTCTCATACAATTCGTCCATCAGTTTCACTATGTCCGCCTCAGGCTTAGGCGTCCAACCAGGATAGTCGCCGTCCATGGTGGTCTCTGCGCCTAGCAATTCAAATATCGCCTGAATGTTCAAAGCCAAATCCACCTTCTCCGTATCTACCGAACTTCGGGTCAAGCACTGAATCGTATATTTTCCGTCTCCAACCAACACTCGAGCTACATTATTGGAGGTTTGTACAAGTCCTTCCATATCCGGACTCATTCTGTATATGCCATTAGGCAATGCATAAACAGCTCTCAATAATTTTTTCTGAAAATTCTTATCTAAGACACTCGCTGGAGCTTCCACTTCACTCAAGTCAATTTCCATTTCTGGATCAGTTGTATCATGCTCTTCGATCATCATTTCGGCCAAGCCGATGATTTCATTTTCCAGTTCTTCTCGTTCAGATTTTAATACCGAAATCGTGGTTACAGATTCTCTTGGAATCGCATTTCTTAATCCGCCACCATCGATGCTTGAGATTCTAATGTCAAATTCCGAATCCAAAGCATACAACAGTCGGTTCATCAGTTTATTGGCATTGCCTAAACCTTCATTAATCTGCATGCCCGAATGCCCGCCGGACAAACCTTTCATTTTTATCTCAAGCCCTACTCGATCGCAAGTGATTTCCTCCTCTGGGTAAGATCCTTCACCAGTCACATCCACTCCACCGGCACAGCCGATAGTCAACTCATGATCATCCTCTGTATCCAAATTCAGCATGATGGTCGCATCGAGGAGTCCTCCCTTCAGTCCCATAGCACCAGTCATTCCGGTTTCTTCGTCGATGGTAAATAACCCCTCAATAGCCGGGTGGGCTATGTCCTTGGAAGCCAACAAAGCCATAATCGATGCCGCACCTATGCCGTTATCAGCACCCAACGTGGTTCCCTTCGCCTTCACCCAGTCTCCATCTACAAACATTTCAATGCCTTGTGTGTCAAAGTCAAAATCTGTATCTGCATTTTTCTGATGCACCATGTCGATGTGGCTCTGAATACAAACCGTTTGATGGTTTTCCATACCGGGAGTGGCTGGTTTTTTGATGATGATATTGCCTACTTCATCTACATGTGTATCAAGATTTAGACTCTCTCCAAAATTCTTGACAAAGGCTATAACTCTTTCTTCTTTTTTGGATGGCCTGGGTACTGCATTTAGATCGGCAAAGCAGTTCCACATTTCTTTAGGCTCAAGGTTTCTAACGTCGTTACTCATGTAGCAGTCGATTAATGGTTTAATGAAATTCGATCGCTAAATTAGGCATTTGCGATAATATTTTTACTGAACGGTCGTCTATGTAAAAAACAAAAAGGAGCCATCTACATGACTCCTCTTGCACTTAGTCCGATCAACTATGCGGTTACCTTATTACAAGGATTTTAGTTGTTGTGATGTTTTCTTTCTCTATTACTTTTATCATATACATACCAGGCTTCCAACTGCTCACATCTATCCTGGCATTTTTCTCTAACCTACGGCCCAAAATTTTATTCCCGTTTACAGCATATATGCTCAGATAACCCGGTGAGTCATTATTAGTTATTACATGCACCCAATCATTTGTAGGGTTAGGAAATACGCTTACACCATCGGTTGTCATATCCAAAGACAATACTTGTGGATTATTGGACTCAACTACGTCGAACATACGCTGCACCGAACTGGCCGGATTATAGTTTTCATTGCCTGTCTGACTTGCTTCGATCGTAACCCGACCTGCTCCTGTAAGTGTCAATACACTTCCAGACAAAGTAGCTGGCCCATCAATGACAGAAAAGCTCACCGACAAACCAGAAGAGGCCGTGGCTTCCAAGTTAAAAGGAGCATCGCCTTCGCTTCGGTCAGGCAGAGCCTCAAAAGTGATCTCTTGTGATTGCTTGGCTGGGTCAAGGACGTTGAAGGTTACGGTTTTGCTAGCCTCTTTATATATCTCATTTCCAGCCTGGGATATTTCAATAACAACTATTCCGGAGACCCCTGTGAGCGTAACTTCACCAGTTTGATCTACTTCAGCAGGGCCTGAAGTGACCACATAACTCAACGACAACCCACTACTTGCCGTTGCACCCAAATTAAAAGGTTCATCACTTATAGATTTGTCTTCGAATGCCTGTATCTCGATCTCTTGAGCAATTTTGTCCGACAAACTTGGAGCGGCCCATACCACCATATTTCGAATAATCTGCCCATAGTTGCTAGCCGAGTTCACATTTTCTCTTCTTTCGCCTAGAGCGATATAACCAACCTTACCAACTGTACCATCTTCATTGCCATCAAAGTATTGAGTAAACCCAGCTTGTCTAGTCTGAGTCGACTCCCCTAAAGGAGGCGGAGCATTGTGAGAGAATAAAGGAGTTAAATGATTTATTCCTCTTCCTATCGGGATATCACCAGTATCCTGGAAATCCACATACAATTCGTCCATTACATTCAGGTATGCCAAATACGAATGTGAATTATTTGCCTCAACTTCGAGTGGATCATTATTCCAAGAGTCCATATCAGGATACAATGCTACGTCGTCAAACGCTACGCCATATGCAGAGATAAAATGCCCGTGATTGGTGGCATACATATCAAAAGTAGTGAGGTTGGCGGCCCAAGATGCCGGTGCCGACTCAGCTCCAAAAAGTTCAGTGACCAAGATGTCTTTGTTTTGTGCATTGTGGCTGTCATTGTACAAGGCATGATGCAAACCAACTACACCTCCACCATTGTCTGCAAAAGTCACGATGGACTGCAGCATTTCATCTGTGAGATAGTTCGACCAATGCTTAAAAAACACGATCACATCATATCCCTCAAAATATGTTAGAGCCTCAGCCTCGCTATCCACATCAAACGGCATCGTTTCCGACAAATCCAACTCGCTAGCATTGATAATCAGATCATCCGCTTCATCGTTTGCTTGAAGTACAGCCAAAAGGTGCGTATAGTCGGCAGGCAAGTTGGCTCCACCTCCATGATTACACGGCACATCATTTTCTTTATTTCCAGGTCCACAGTTTTCTGTATCAATCTCTCCACCATGCAGAATCAGCGCTTTCACACCGGTTCCCTTTCTGGTTTGGCTCGGATAGGATTCAATGACATTTAGAAATGTCCGAGCGGCATGTGCCACCGTTTGTGGAAACCAATCTCTGGTAGTGATGATTCGATAGTCTCCCGTTCCATCGTCGTTGAGCG
The DNA here is from genome assembly GCF_965233835.1 of Reichenbachiella sp. Lineage (GTDB taxonomy): Bacteria > Bacteroidota > Bacteroidia > Cytophagales > Cyclobacteriaceae > Reichenbachiella. The sequence goes on along the minus strand of NZ_OZ247585.1, from coordinate 1,458,328 downwards.
AACTGTGAGGACTCGCAATAGTGACTCGATCATTGGGTCTATAGGTAACATCCAAATTTTCGAGTGTTTGACCAGTTGGTTCTCCCGGCCCTTCAGGAAAGCCTGCTGAAATTTGTCCTTTCAGCAGGCTATAACCCAAAACTTCATGCCCCGAACCGCTCGTGTTCGGTATTCTCCAAAATGCGGGGATGCTGGCCCCATGGCATTGTGCCATCACTGGCTTTCCATATAGCAAAGCTTCAATAGCCAAATCGTTTAAATGTGTAGCAGTGTTTTCTACAACTAACGCCGAAATTTCTCTTTCATCAGCCCCCTGAGAAGCATAGGTGCCATCCACCCTGTAGTCGAGTGAACCCGTCCCTCCCACTACGACTATTCCTGCATAGCCGCTCATGGATTCTACATCTAAGAGGCTACCAGTAGTGTTGGCAGAAGCTGGAACAGCGTTGAATGACTCATCCCAGGCCTGCCCGAACATCCCATTGAATTGGGATTGAAAATCCGAGTAATTGCTCGTTTCGTGTGCATTAGCGGCAGTAGGAATATCCTCATAGTGTTCCGTCATGTAGATGGAAAAATCCATGGTTGTAGCACTCCGAACATCCACCTCATGACCGGAGGCTTCAAGTGCAGCTTTCATCACGATATATTCGGAGTAATACGTCTGCTCATGAGAGACAAACATCAATATTTTATCAGCCCAGACTTTGGGTGAAGTAAGAATAAGTGCAGTTAAGAAAAATTTAGTTAAGTAATTTTTCATGAGTCTTCAGGTCTAATTAATAATTGCATAGTTTCATTGGTGGTGCGTTCCCAGCCAGTGTCATATTCGTTTTCTTCCCATTTCCCTCCTTGAATCTTTATCCATACCCTATGGTTAGATTTGTCTTGCCACCAGGTTTCACCAGTTGAGCCCGCTACTTCGGTCAGAGAATTTAACTCTGTATAATACGTGTAATTGTTCGAGTTCCTTTCTTGCTGCCAACGCACTTCAGGATCAATGCTACCTTCAAACTGGATACCTATTAGCTGAGTATCAGTCGCCTCTTTCATTTGCTCTACTTCCATAAGGAAATCTGTAGGGTTGGATTCTCCCGGAAAGGTGAGCAAGTACAAGGCATCGGGCGTGGTGGCAAAATCCCTCATATGTTGCAGCGTCCAACTGCGCTCTGCAGCATCTACATCCCAGGTAGCCACCACAGCATTCAGTTCCAAATCATCAAGCGCATATCTATCTACATGTATAGCCATGAGATCCATGTCAGGAGATGCTAACGGGGGAGTAAATCCTAGGCCGTGAAGTACAAATGCAGCAAATCCGTAAAACGGTCCTTCTACGCTAACCCCACCTGCAATTTCAGTACCCAATTCCACCAGATGCTTTTCCTTTCCATTGGTTAGAAAATCATCATCATATACAAAATAATTGCCCGCCGGGCCCCAAAAACCATAGGGATCATACAAGGCACTAGCCAAGGTGAAATAACTATCTGTAGACATCAATTTAACCCCTGAATGAGAATTGATAAACGTATTATTAGTGTTCCTAAGCATGCCCTTGTCCACTGCCCGTATGTAATAATCATCGGACGCAAATACACCTGCCCGGTCATGTGCTGTAACTTCGAAATTGACCAAAATATTGTTTTTCATGCTGAAGGCACTGTGGTAGGTCGCAAATGCCGTAGGTGCTGAGGAAGCATTAAACTGAAAATCTGCTATGTCGGGACGACCTGTTCCATTCATCAAAAAGTTGAGACTGGTACCCACAATCAACCCTCGTTCGATGACTCCGTCTGCCCCTGACCCTGCAAAGAACCTTCCGCAGTTGTCGGCAGAGACAAATTCGATCATATCCGTCCATACTCCGCGATCCCAAGAACCGTTATCCATATTTTTCCAAGTATGAAATCTTGCCAAGGTAAACCTGCTCAAAGTTTCGGTATGACCAACATCGGCTCGACCATCCGTGCTTGACCAATATTGAAGTGGGAAGGTGTTACCGTCTTCATCAACCTGTGGGTCGTCCAGGTGCAAACCATCATTTTTATTAGAGTGTGCGGTATTCCCGTCGAAGGTGCCAAAAAGTATTCGATTGGGTCGAATCAGTTGACCATCGCTGGCCAGTACCTCTGCGCTAGAACCAAAAGGCTTGTCAGGAAAGGCTAACCAATAGCCGAAAGTTTGACAATCAGCTGCTACATTGTTTGTCACAATATTGTCGGGATTGGCTATCCAAAAACCAGACGATCCAAAACTACCTACTTCGTGCTCCAGGATTTGCGACCCATAATCCGGATTTCTAACATGGAGCACCAAATTTCCATCAATCGTATTTCTTCTCTCCACGGCGTCCTCAGTAAAAACACCATGACCTTTTGTATCATAAATTACATTTTCTTTCACCTCTACACCATTGGTACCATGTATAACCACGCCTCGATTGGAGGAGGAATTGATCACACTTCTGTTGAAATACTGACCAGTGGCATCACTCAAGGTAGCTGTACCTTCGTAGCTCAGCATATGCCAGTGAAACGGATATCTTCTGATTCGACCCTTCTGACCGGCTCTTCTAAATTCAACACCTTCTACAAATGCTTTGCCTGAAGGCATGATCATGGTGTGCACACCAAATCCTTCATTTTTCCACAGGTTATCGTCGGGTGCCTGGATGACAATATTTCTTGTCAGATGACCTACTTCAGCTCGTTCATCCAAAACTAGGGGTGTAGCTGTTAGTTCCGTATCTGCCACAGGTGGAGTGACTAACCCCGAAGACGAAAGGCTCATTCCATCTGCTACTGGATATTGCAGCAGACCCCAACGATGTGCATTCAGTGGATCAGAAATACCCAACTGATCTCCACTTACCGAGGCCAAACTCACTCTTTGAGTGACTGAAGCTCCATAACCTGCTTCATAATAATCTGTAGGTGCTATTACAACCTGATCTCCTACTTGCCAATCTACCGATTCGATCAAGGACAAGGACGTCTCGCCCTCATCGGCATGTGCATTTATCTTGGTCCAGATCACCTCGGGCGTGGCTCCATGAAGATCCATAGTTCCACCCATGACCATGATTCCTCGTGTCCCCATCCCCATTTGACTGGCCTCTGTATCTGTATCATTAAGCGTAATGGTAGCTTTTTGTTCAAATGGCTGGTTCGGCGAACCTACCTTGAGTAGTCCTTCAACCACAATCCACTTGCTGGTTAATTCAAGATCCTGTGTATCAAATTGAAGTGCCCCTTTAATAGTAAGTCCGCCTAGATTGGGTGTATTTTCGTCTAGCAACACGTAGTGACCTGCAGGAATTACCACCTCTTCTCCTGCTTGTGGTTTTGACCCACCCCAGGTCGCAACTTCTGACCATAGCATGACATCATCAATGCCAAGAACCTGAACAACCTCACCAAAATGAAAGCTATCACAACCTGCTTCTGAAATTTTTGCTCGGAAATACATGGGTAATACACTTGGAGTCGACTGATAGCTACCATTTGTAGCTCCAGAAATATCAGTCCAGATACTTAAGTCTGAGGATTGCTGCCATTGTATTTCTCCACGGTAGCTGTCTGCCTGAAGAACGACTTGATCCCCTGGCTCGATGAGAATAGCTTGCTGCGCATCAGTAGTGTGGATTAAAATAAAAATACTTGCCGCGGCTATTAAGATATGCTTCATGATACGAATACCTAAAGAGAGTTGCTGGTTGTTGATCTTGCTATTGAATTCGAACTTTTACGGCGTCAATGGTTTTTCCATTTTGCAGGTGAAGGATATAAATACCTCTTGGCAAGCCATGTATATCTATTTCTGTACGGTTTTTCTGGACTTGGCTAAACCTTACCGTTCGCCCCTGAATATCGGTGAGCCGAAAGTGAGCCTCCTCCATTTTCGTTTGAATGGTGAGAGCGGTTGATGCTGGATTGGGAAAGACTTCAAAATAGGGCGAGTGGTCTATGCCTGCGACCACAGGGCAACCTACTCCCTGTCCTATAGAAACAGTCACCTCATGAACTGTTTGGCCAAAACAGAACTCGGCGCTGAATAAACACAAAATAGTAATATACCTTTTCATATTTGTATTTTTTAACGAATCAAATATGAGGCGAAAGGCAGCTCAATTGCTAATTTTGAGGGTCTACAAAGGGTCTACAAAAGAAACTGCTTCGATTAATGGGTTCTAAACTTCTACGAATGATGTCATCAGGTTGACTGATAAATCATCTCTACGAAAAGAAATCATTGCCTAAATTAGTTTTTTGCAATATTAGAATTAGGTATTTCCAACTCTGAGATATACGAATTCAAATCCTGCTCCTCTTCGAGCTGCAATTTTTTCTTCAATCTATATCTGGCCATTTTCACACTTTTGGGTTCAATGTTTAACAGCGTGGCAATTTCTCCATTGGCCAAATTCATTCTCAGCAAGGCACAAAGTCTAATTTCACTTTGAGTCAAATCTTGATGATGTGATTTTAATATATCAAAAAACTGGGCATGAACATCACTGAAATAATTATTGAAATTGTCCCAATCTTTTTCCTGAGCCTTATTGAGCGAAATAATATTCTTAATTTTTTGTTTGCCTACACCGTCAAGATCCGTGAGTTGTTGTTCAATTTCCTCTATTCCATTTTTATGATGAATCATGTGTAAAGTATGTGCTGAGAGTTGGGCTTGTCTTTTTTCAAGTTCTACTTGAAGAACAGCTTTTTCCTCTTCCAACTTCACCTGTTTGAGGTGAGCTCTGGATTTGAAATTTAAAAAGGCTAGTAAGGCTATCAATGCCAAAGACACGCCGCCGACAACAAGTGATATCAGCTTGTATTGATTCACTTGATTTTCCGCATTCAATGCATCGATTTCGTGCTGTTTTTTTAGTGTTTCTAGTTTGATCCGCTGATCAGTAATGGCGTCATCTCTACGCTCTCTGGTCACCGAATCGGCATGTGCTATGGACAAGCTTGCATATTTATAAGCCTCCTCAAATTTTTTCTGATCTGCCAAAACAGTACTTAGATATTCTGCAGATTCGGCTATATACTGTCTATTGTTCACTTTCACTGCTTCCTGCTCTCCTTTGCGCAAGTAGTATTCGGCGCTGTCGTATAACTCCAGTCCGTAGTAATTTTTCCCAAGTTCTACCAATGTAGAAGGGACGGATCTTGCTGGCATGGCACTCGATTGCAAAACTGTTTCCAAATAACTAATGGCCATCCTATACTTTTTTGTCTGGTAGTATATGTTGCTAAGATTGATCGCTGCTGAAATTTGACCTCGTTCCGCTCCTTCCTTCTGGGCCATTTCAAAGGCCTTACTATAATAATACAAGGCACTGTCTGTCATTAATTGAAGATTATATGCGCCACCTATACCTATGTAGGGACTATAATCGCTGATGCCGTCTGCTAGCGCAATAGACTTGCGATAATAAGTGATGGCTTTGTCATAGCTGCCTTGGCGCATGTATACATTAGCAATATTGTGAAGGTCCACATCTGTATTTTTTTCAAACCCATTTTTAAGCTTATATTCATAACTGGCAATGAACCAATCCAAAGCCGCTGAAAAGTTGCCCTGTATACCCTGATTCACACCTAGACTAGTCATCATCCGACAAACAAAAATTGCCGAATCATATTGTTCAAATATTTCTTTCCCCAAATGATAATTCTGATCTGAAAGCTCATAATCTGCCTTCCTCTGATGGAGCTTACCCAGATACCAATAAGCCATTCCTTTTTGAAAAGTAGCATCACCCATCTGAGCGATCATATCGGTCAGCAAGGTATATGCTGTATCTAATTTATTTTGATTTACAAATGAAATGCCCACATAGGTAAGTGCTTTCAACTTATCATTGTCACTACCTCCCGATTTAGCTAGTTCAAAAGCTTGAAGGGCAAAAATTTGAGCACTGTCCTTATCGGCTCGCTTGACATGAGCCTTAGACAATGCGCGATCAAAATCGGCAGATTGTGCAAATACTATAAAATGAGAACATATTATTAGTAAAACAGAAAGAACATTCTTAGTCATAACTACAGGAGGAAAGTAATATGTGGATTTACTTTTTTAAGAATGCGCGATTCGAAGATAGTAAATTATTTACAGCTGTATATAACTTAACCAGACTGGCAATCACTTCTTCTTAAACCCATACGGGCAATGTTTACATCCATTTTTACAACAATATCCTCTTTTAAGATGATAGGCAGCAGTAAAGACCATCAGGCCTTGCTCGTTGAAGTAATAATCTGGCGAATCGTTCGATTCTGACTGCTGACCATTGTTTTTATCGCTCAAAGCAAAAGGGTTTCTGTTGTGTTATTCGAAATGCTTTTCGTAATTTTGAGCGAAATTAATTAAAATTCAATTGGAACTCCACGGCTAATACTAGCACTAAGGCTGCCAGATGCAGTTCGCATGTAAAAGTCTCATGGATTCCATGTAATGAGTTCTGAATAAAGAACTCATTTTTGTTTGACAACCCAAAATATACGATCATGGTGAGAGAATTAACTAGCGAACAGGCGATAGCCTTAGAAGATAAATACGGCGCACACAACTACCACCCACTTCCAGTGGTTTTGTCTCGTGGAGAAGGTGTACATGTATGGGATTTGGAAGGGAAAAAATACTATGATTTTCTTTCGGCCTATTCAGCTGTAAATCAGGGGCACTGCCATCCAAAAATTGTTGGTGCACTAACTGAGCAAGCCAAAACATTGACGCTAACCTCAAGAGCATTTTATAACGATGCATTAGGAGAGTATGAGAAATTCATGTCTGACTTTTTCGGATTCGACAAAATCTTGCCAATGAACACAGGTGCTGAGGCAGTTGAAACAGCAATTAAACTATGTAGAAAGTGGGCTTATGAAGTAAAAGGTACGCCAGAAAACGAAGCTAAGATCATCGTGGCCGAGGACAACTTTCATGGCCGTACCACTACTATTATTTCATTCTCGAATGATCCCGATGCACAGAAGAACTTTGGACCTTATACGGGAGGATTTGTGAAAATTCCTCACAACGATATTGATGCACTTAAAGAAGCGCTAAAAGATCCAAACGTGGCTGGTTTCTTGGTAGAACCCATTCAAGGTGAAGCTGGCGTATTTGTACCAGACGAAGGATACTTAACTGCCGCCAAAGAAGCGTGTACGGCTGCCAACGCATTGTTCATCGCCGATGAAGTGCAAACCGGTATTGCCCGAACGGGTAAGATTTTGGCCTGTGATCACGAAAATCTGAAGCCAGACATGGTGATCATGGGTAAGGCACTTTCTGGAGGAGTTTACCCAGTATCTGCAGTAATGGCTGATAATCGTATCATGGATGTGATCAAGCCCGGACAACATGGGTCAACATTCGGAGGAAACCCTATCGCGGCGAAAGTGGCCATGGCAGCACTTGAAGTTGTAAAAGATGAAAAACTGGCAGAGAACTCTCAGAAGCTAGGCGAATTGTTCAGAGAACGAATGAACAAGTTTATTGAGACTACTGACTTGGTAAAGTTGGTGAGAGGTAAAGGCCTTCTGAATGCGATTATCATCAATGACACCCCTGATAGTTCAACCGCATGGGATATTTGCGTGGCGTTAAAAGAAAATGGTTTATTGGCTAAACCTACTCATGGCAATATCATCCGTTTCGCTCCTCCTTTGGTGATGACAGAAGAGCAATTGCATGACTGTTGTGATATCATTGAAAAAACAATTAGAGAGTTTAAGAAGTAAAACTTTTAATTTGGATTAATAATGGCTGCGTAATTCTATTGCGCAGCCATTATTTATTGATTCAAGAAATATTTGATAATATCCGTTGTCGTCACAATTCCAACCGTTATACCATCAGCCAGGACAGGTAAGGCGTGAAATTCATGTTCCGTGAAAATTTGAGCTGCCTCTCGAATGGTTTGATCATGCCCAATGATCACCGGGTCATGTTTCATCACCTGATTGATAGATAACATATCAAAAATCGCCTGATCTGCCTCTCCTTGTTCTTCACCGAAAGTGTTACCAAAACTGATCCTTAAGATGTCCGTCTGGCTTATAATGCCAACCAGCTGATTATTGGCTAAAACCGGTAAATGACGAAAATGATTCTTCGCAAATATTTCATTCACCTCATGCAAAGTGCTATTGACATCAATGGTAGAAACATCCTTGGTCATTATGGTTGAAATGGGCTCTCGCTTTTTCATGTTCATGATTATTTGATTTCTACATGAAGTTAGAGAACACCCAACCCGTATAGAAGGACCGAAATCAGCTTATCAAATGATTAAAATCAATAAAGAAAACAGGTCAGGCAAATTGTCCAACCACATATTCGCCTGCTTTGGTTTTAAAGGCTTTCATGAAGCGATTCCAACCATTGATTCTAACAATAGCAAGCGTAAGGGCTGCAATTTGGGTAGTGCTATAAAATTGATGTAATTCGTTATACAGCTGATTGTCAATTTCATTTTCCGACAACAAGGTGACTGCCTCCGTGTATCTCAACACCGCCTCCTCTTCCTTACTAAATAGTTCGGTGTCTCTCCAAGCAGACAGCATACTCAATCGGACGGTAGATTCTCCTGCCTCAACTGCTTCTTTGAAATGCATATCCAAACAAAAGGCGCATCCATTGATCTGTGAAACTCTATAATCGATGAGCAACTTTAACTGCTTGTCTAGGCCAGACTCATCTAAATACCCGCCCATGGCATAAAGACCGTTGTACAAACCTTCAGGGGTGTTTTCAAAACTAATTCGTTCCATTTTTTCGATTTTTAATGTGATAACTATTTTAATCACTCAAATCTCTGAATAGAATTAGGGGTATTTCTTAATGTAGTTTAAGAACGCTCTTCAGCCTTTTTCTTTCTGATTTTACTCAAAAATTCTGGTGTAAATCCCAAATAGGAGGCCAGCATATATTGTGGAACTCGCTGAGTAAATGCCGAGTTATGATCAAAAAAAGTATCGTACATTTCTTCTCCAGAAAGATTGAACATATACTGAATGCGACGTTGGTCAGCAATATGTCTCTTTTCAAGAATAGTTCTGAAATATGTACTGATAGATGGAGATTCTGTCATCAGTTGATCAAAATCAGATTTGCTGAGCCTTAAAACAGTACAATCCTCAATGGCCTGAATATTGAGTTGTGAAATATGTTGGTTGATAAAGCTATCATAATCAGTCATCCACCAATCTTCAATGGCAAAATTTACAATCTGCTCGGCACCCTTACTGTTGACAAAATATGACCGCATACAACCCTCGAGGATAAAATACTTGTAATGACAGGTATGGCCTGAGGTCAATAAATGCTCCTTTTTTCTAAAACTCTTTTTAGATAAAACCTCCTGAATTAGAAGCAAGTCGGCATCTGAAGCTGAGCTGAATTTTTTTATATGATCAAACAACCGATCTATCATTCTCTTTCAAGTTTTTTCATTTCTTCACAAGTTGAACACTGCCCACAGGGATTGGCTACATTTTCTTTATAAATTGGCCTCCTACACCACCAAGTAGCAGCGCTTACTTCATTTGGTAAAAAATCCCAAATTTCTTTTTTAGTATAGTCCACGACTGGGAAAATGTACTCCGCAGGTTTGTGATGCTCTAAACTCAAAGAAGATTTAAAAATGGCTTGAGCCCTATCCATTCTTTTTTTGAAGTGCTCCCCTCCACCGCTCACATCAGTTTTTGTCCGGCCCATGGCTACATATTTTACATCTGGCCGTGCAGCACATATTTGCGAAGCTGTAAAGGCACAAACATCCATATCCATAGGAAACCGATTAGACTGTAGTGCAGAAAATCCTCTGGTGTCAAAGGTACTTTGAGAAAAAATAAAGGAACTCTGCTTTTTATAGTAGTTGAGAATATTCCTCACCGCATTCAGTTCTGCCAATGCCCGGTTTTCTCGGTTCCAAATATGAATATGATGAATGATCAAAGAGAAAGACTTGTATTGATCATTAGTTATTAGCTCATGCAATACTCCAGTAGAGTCTACTCCTCCAGAAAACATGCAAAGAATTGAGGATTGAGTCATGTGCTGTAGGTTTCAATTTTGACAACTCAATTTAGGTAATTTTAAAATTGATCAAACAAACAACACATCTCTAACCACAGGTTTTCCAAACTCTTTTTCTAAAAGATTCAGCACCTTATGTCGAGACTGATTAAGTTCATGCTTGAGTGGAGCGGAATTGAGTGTGACGATGAGCACATTATTTCTTACCTCCAACTTTGAAGTACGGTTAGCAATCGCTTTTCCCATAATCTTGTTCCAGGTAGACACCAAAGTCGTTTGATCAAACTTTTTATTGAGATTGTATGATTTGAGCATCGCATCAATCACGTCCTTCACAGTGGCAGTGTCTTGATTTCTGATACTTGCAGCATGTGGCTTTCTTTTGGCCATTCTCAAAGTGGGTTTAAAGGATCCTGCTTCAAAAGTAGCACTAAGATACCATAGAGATTGGGCATCAAGCTTTTAAATTTTTCTGGTCGTTCGAAAAAATTCTCAACTGCCACGGCAAAAAACTCATCGGGGTCAGTAGCAGCATAGCCTCTAAACATTCGGCTATTACCTGCTGAAATGTTTTGCATCTCTTGATCAGCCAACGTTTGCCATTGTTGGAGTACCGCTCCATCAAAAAAATTATACTCAGCATTCAAGATCAAGTTCTCTAACCTAAGTGCATGAGCCATTTCATGCAAACCCAAATTTCTTCCATCCTTTGGGTTGAAGTAGCCTGCCACAAATGCCTTCCATGAAATCACCACAGCTCGTAATCTCGGATTGACTTCCCCTTTGTGAAAGGTCTTATTGATGGTAGAATAATAATTGTCAGGATACACCAAAATGCGTTTGAAATGACTGAGAAAAACCTTGGGGTAACCAAAAGTCAGCTGAACCGCACAAGCTGAAATCAATACTTTCATTTCTTCCGTGACGATCGGTATTTGCCGGGGAATAAATTCTTTTACGTAGATAAAGTGCTGAACTTTTTGCTCAAAGCGCTTTCTTCGATTTGGGCTGAGTTGACAGTAATAGGGAAAATGCTTCTTCAGAATTTCTTTTCTTTTAGAAGAAAGAGGCCTTGAAAAACCAGGTACCTGAAATCCCATATTAACCTTTCCTGAAATACCTGTAAGCAAAATCACCAAAACACTAAGTATGGCTAAAAAAACTACCTCTGAAGAATTTTGATTAGGTGATGAAACCTGTAGAAGAATTGCTAAGCTGGTTATAGTCATTAGGTAAATATATCAATTCACTTCAGACAAAATCTTATCTACCTGAACAGAAATTTCTTCCGAATTCTCAACGATAGCAAAATGACCAGCCTCCTCGATTTTGTAAGCTTCAATATTTTTAGGGTTTGGAAGTAGACTGTCGTTTGTAGCCACTATCCGAACCAGATTATCAGGTAGCCATTCGTTGTCCCAGTTCAGTACTTTATCAATAGATAATTTAGTTAATGTACGGTCGGAAATTTTAGCAATTTTAGTTACCATTTGCTTTCCCTTTTCTGACTTGATTCCAAAAAACAAGATCAGCCATTTGGGATTAGAACCAAACAAAAAACTCGGAAGCAATCGATTCAATTTGGTTTTGGCAATCAATCGAATCCATAGCGGTAATTCACTTCGTTTAGCCAAAGAAGTAACCAAAATGGTCTTTTTTGGTTGAATATACTTATTCATTTCTACGGCAAGCATACCACCAAATGAGACTCCTAAAAGGACAAAAGGTTTTGATGTATCAATTTGCGAACAAAGTCGCTGGGCATAGGAAGTCATACTTTCCCACGGATAAGATGGTATCCATTCGATACATACTTTTGGGTGATTGATTTGCAGCAGCTCGAATACACTCGAATCTGCTCCCAGACCGGTCAGGCAATAGACTGTCATCCTTTAGTTATACGAACTTGTTGATCAATGATTTGGCCATGACACAAGCTTTTCCAAAATTTTTCATTCAAATATTCTTCTTTGATAAATTTGGCCAATGCCTCAAAATCAGAAAGGTCACCCGACAAAAGCGCCAAATTTATTTTCTCTTCAATTGTTGCTTTGAAGGCATTCAAATCAGGCGTGATCCAACCTGAACTATCTCCGGCTACTTTAAATTTACAATAGTAATAAGCACACAATCCACTCTCCTCTATTTCCGGAATAATCAATTCATATTCTCTATTCAAATTAGCTATTAATTGATCCATATCCTTTCCTGCAAGATCATATAGTACGAGAGATTTGAAGGTGATATTTACGTCAGCCTCCCGGAGCTGTTTCCAGTGAGTCAGCAAGGCCTTTGTATCACCATCTGCCATATGGTGATGAACCACATCTTTAATGGAAACTCTGGAATCAATCCTTTTAAACTCAACACAGGTATCGAGAAACTCATCCTCCAGGTCAAAGAATTTTGTTAAAGCCCTAGCCTCTCCGAATGAAATGGATAAGCCCCTACGTTTCGCTGCCCTCCAAGCCACAACGATCGACCATAAATTGGCCAGCAATAATGCCAATCCAAACAACACTGCAGCGGCCAAAATCAAGAGTAAAATATCCATGAAGAAAAGATAAAGAAGAATGGTTTGGTGGCAAAGCATAACTTCGACCAAATAATTTTAGAACTATCCAAATTCCCCTAACCCCCTTTTTCTAAGAGGGAATTACTCCCTCTTGGAGAAGAAGACTGGAGAGATTGAACTGGCTTCAATCAAAAAAGGCTCGCAAATGAGAGCCTTTAGTTTTATTATGTATGTGCTTATCACAATGTCTTCAGCAATTGTTTTAAATCCACTGCCTTTTCTATTTCGGCTACAACTTCGTCTACAGATACTCTACGCTGCTCCATGCTATCGCGCTCACGGATAGTGACCATGCCGTCTTCTAACGTCTGATGATCTACCGTAATACAGTAAGGTGTTCCAATCGCATCCTGCCTTCTATATCGCCTACCAATGGCATCTTTCACATCCATCTGTACATTCACCGAGTATTTCAACTCATCCATGATCTCACGAGCCTTTTCCGGCAAACCGTCTTTATTTACTAATGGCAATACCGCAGCTTTTACCGGTGCCAACACAGGCGGTATCCTTAACACTGTTCGGCTGCTGCCATCTTCCAATGTTTCTTCTGTATATGAACTAGACAAGATCGCCAAGAACATACGATCCAGTCCAATCGAAGTCTCTACTACATACGGTACATAAGACTTCTCTTCCTCTGAATCGAAGAATTGGAGCTTCTTGCCGCTATGTTCTTCATGTGCTTTCAGATCGAAGTCGGTTCGTGAGTGAATACCTTCTAGTTCTTTGAATCCCATTGGGAAGTTGAACTCAATATCACACGCTGCATTTGCATAGTGCGCCAGATTCAAGTGATCATGGAATCGATAATTTTCTTCGCCAAGTCCGAGAGACTTGTGCCAGTTGATTCTCTTCTCTTTCCAGTTTTCGTACCATTCCATCTCAGTACCTGGCTTGATGAAAAACTGCATCTCCATCTGCTCGAATTCTCTCATTCTAAAAATGAACTGGCGAGCAATAATTTCATTTCTAAATGCCTTACCTGTTTGAGCAATTCCGAATGGCAACTTCATTCGACCGGTTTTCTGAACATTTAGATAGTTTACAAAAATACCCTGTGCTGTTTCCGGTCTAAGATAAATTTTGCTGGCACCATCTGTGACCGCTCCAAGCTCCGTAGAGAACATCAGATTGAACTGCTTCACATCTGTCCAGTTTTTAGAACCGCTTACTGGATCAGCAATCCCCAATTCCTCAATCAACAACTTCAGATCTTCGAAATTTTCCTCTTCGATGTCCTTTTTAAATCGAGCGTTGATGGTGTCTATTTTCTTTTGATTATCAAGTACCCGACCATTGGTAGACAAAAATTCTTCCTTATTGAAGGCATCACCGAATCTTTTCTCGGCCTTTTTTACCTCTTTGTCGATTTTGGCTTCGATTTTGGCAACATGCTCTTCAATTAATACATCGGCTCTGTACCTCTTCTTCGAGTCCTTATTGTCGATCATTGGATCATTGAAAGCATCCACGTGACCAGAAGCTTTCCAAGTGGTTGGGTGCATGAAAATCGAAGCATCGATACCCACGATATTTTCATTCATCTGAACCATGGCTTTCCACCAATAGTCACGGATATTTTTCTTTAATTCTGCTCCGTATTGGCCATAGTCGTAGGTCGCACTAAGGCCATCATATATTTCACTAGAAGGGAATACATAGCCATACTCTTTGGAGTGCGCTATGATCTTTTTCAATAGATTCTGATCGTCATTTTTTGCCATAGCCGCAAAGATATACGAATCAGCGATTTGGGGAAGTTATGGGGGTTGTAAAGTTTAATACCCTTTTAATTATCTAAGTTCTGGAAAGGATTGATGGCATTTTTTTAAAACCCGGCCAACTCTGCTTTTCGTTTGGCGTCTCGGCGGCGGAGCTCATCTACAGAGAATCGACCGCCTCCGAATAAGAAGTATACTATGAGTCCAACTAGCACCAACGCAGACATTTCTAACTCCATGAGATCATCCATGGTCAGAAAATGAGTGGCATTGAAGATAACTGCCCCCATAAGAATTGGGATATTCAAGGCACACATTACTCTGGTATAGGCACCTAGTGCGATCATCAAGCCTCCGGCTGCATGTACCAGATAGATATAGTGAGCTGCGATCACGGCCATATATACCATCCCCATGGACTGTACATTGTCGGCGAGCACTTGAAAGTTGGCCGTGAAGATGAGGCCTTTGACAAAAAGAAAAATTCCTAAAACGACTCTAAGCAAGTCCAACCAGGCTGGAGCGAATCGTGCATCCATCCATTGGTCAATTTTTGTAATGAGATTCATAGTAGTACGATTTTTGGGAGTATATAAGTTACTCAAAATCAAGGAGAAAGGCAAGTGAAAATCGTCAATACCGGATTCTAAGGAGGAGAAACGAAGTAATATGCAATCCGAAAGGATTACCCGAATCCCGATAGCTATCGGGACGGGTAATGGCGGATGACAATAAAAAAGTCAGCCCTCGCCGAAGCGCCTAAGCTGACTTATCATTTTGGGTTAAATGTTAATTTAGGAGTCTTGGCTTATGAAGCCGCATTCGTACTTTCGAAGATTTTGTCTGCTGATTTAGCAATAAAGCCATTAAAAAGATTCCCGCTAGCATCTTCATATCTTCTGGCAAACTCATAGTAGCAAGAAGGGATTTCAAATGATCCTTCCGCAAACTCAATCGCCTTTTTATCCGCCAAGATGCTCGACTGCTCCAATAATGCTTCTGGCGAACCTTTGATCTCACCTCCAGATACGTTCATTGGGAAACCATTGTTTCTCAAGAAATTGTTCATTTCTTCCAATGACTCAATGGCTGTTAGCTGATTCACGTTGATTGTGAAATGATTAGCACAGAAGCCATAGACGTACATCCAAGCTGCATACTCGGACTCTTCTCTCAATTTCAAGTAAGTTTCGTGTGAAATCGTACCCCAAGGTCTACCTGAATATATGGTTGAGTCTGTCTCGATCAAGCCCATTGGAATTTCATTGATTTTCTTCAATACGATGTATTGTAGCTCTTCAGAAAACTCTTCCAACAACAACTCACTGATGAAAATTTTCGGAGCCTTCGCATCTGGATGCTCATAGTGCTTAGCTCTCAATTTCTTCTCTTCGAAAACGTAATCGTCTTTTTCCACATACCCACAGGCCAAAAATGGCTTCGCCATTTGCTCCACGTTGATACTTGGGTGGTTGAAAGTCCTGAATGCGATATGATCGTTGCTGATCTTTTCTCCCTTAGCCTCCAAAAGCTCGTGGATTTTACCTGCTGAAGGCGTAGTTTTCACATATTCCTTCCAAAAGATGTCGATGATTTCTTCGTACTGCATAGTTTAAATATTTGAATGCAAAATGAAGTCATATTTAACCATTTAAATCAAATTTTAAATCAAATAATAAATTATTGATTTAAAATGAGTCATATTTACTTATATAATAAATGAATTATTAATTTTGACATTATTCACTATTCATTTCTCTTATGATTAGTCAATTTGACGATACAGATAAAAAAATACTTCGCAGATTGGGTGAAAACGCCCGTGTCCCCTATTCTACGTTAGCCAAAGAATTAGGCATATCTAATACCATGGTGCATCAGCGGGTGAACAAACTCCGACAATCCGGAGTGATAAAGAAAGCTACATTTGTTTTCGATCCTAAAGTATTGGGTTACACAACAGAGGCCATGACGCGGATAGAAGTGACCAATGCCAAATATGTGAATAGCCTAATCGCTTCTCTGAAAGAAATACCTGAGATCGTGGAGTGCTCCAACATTACTGGAAAGTATGCGCTCATCATCAAGATATACGCCAAGGATAACAGTCACCTTAGGGATGTACTGTACAGCCGAATACACCCGCTACCGGGAGTGGAAGGTACGGATACTACCATTTCATTTGAGACGGCCTTTCAGAAAAATATTGCAATTGATTAAGTCGAGACTCAGCTCTAACTAACAATAAAGACTACTGCATCCTCACCTGTTCCAGCTTCTCAATTTTTTCGATGGACATACATTTGTCGTCATCAGACCCTTCCACCTTGTATTTTACAATAAAGTCTTCTTCGAAAGAACCAATAGCTTCTTTTGGGCCAGGCTTACTTTTGTATTTAGCACCTGCAGATCTCTTTCTAATCTCTCCTTTTAGTGTATAAATACCTTTGCTGGTAATAGTCTCCACTATGGTACCTTCTGCATCGAACAATCTCCAACTGGCCTCTCGGTTTTTAAGCCATACCTCTTCAATAGTAGCTTGCTTATTTCCTGTGCTCTTCAACTGAACTTCATATTTGGTGACCACATATCCGCCAGCCGCACCCGGAGCTATTTCTTTAAAACTAGACTCTTCTATTTTTAACTTAGTTCCAAAACAAACCGCGGCAATCAATAGGGTAGTAAATACAGTATTCATAATATGAGATTATTCTGAGACTAAAAATTTCTTGGTATATAAACCATGCTCCGTGGACGCCTTCACCACATATACACCAGGAGTCAGGTTTGCTTTAACATTTACATTATTATTCTTAAATGAGCTCTTCGCTGTATAGGTCGCCTGTTTCCCTGTAATTGTAAAGACATTGATTTCAGCGAATTTAATGGTTCGACCTAAAAATTTCAGATTGATACCATGATCTATCACTGTCACGCTAAGCTTATTTTCCGGCTTTGGTTTTTCTATTCCAGTGATTGCTTTTGCTGTAAAGTTCCATGTGGTCTTGTCGCTGATACCAGCAAATTTGTTCCCGGCCACATCTTTAAAGGCACGTTCCCCTATCTCTACATAGTAAGAAACGCCCTCCTCCAAATCATTTGTCAAGCTAATGGTCGCTACCGCATCTTCGATTACTATTTGATCTGACTCAACCAATATCGATTCAACTTCTGAATCATCTTCTGCATACTTGAGTGTAATGGCACCGCCCGCATCCTTTACATTTTCACTAAAAGTAATGGTCAGGTCACTTTCCAGCTCCACTCCTGTTTCATCATCGGCTGGTATCGTGGTGGTAATGGTTGGCAATACATCATCGTCTAGGGTCAATATATTCGTACTGAACATACCCTTACCATGGGTTCCTATTGCTACATAACCGTCAACCGTTCGCGACCTAATCATGGAAACAGGCACATTACCGATAGTAGAAGTTCCCTCTTGGGTCCAAACAGTAGAAGTTCCACTCAAAGTACTGGTTGAATACAAGCCTGTGGTTGCCCCAACTAAATAAACATTGGTGTTGTCTGTTTTCTTAAAAACATGAATCCAACGAATAGCCGGCCCAGCCCCAGAACCATCTACGTTTTCCTCCAGATTTCCGCTGATGTTTGTCCAATTGTCACCTGCATCCGTACTTTTAAAAATGGAAATCACTTCATAGTTGGAAAATGTGATGTAAACATGATCAGCATCGTCTGGATCTACATCTATAGAGCTAATAAAACCTGTCGACAAGCCTTCTCCCGTAAATATATCCGTGAGTGTGACCGTAGTGCCAGAATGTGCATTGGCTATTTTATATACTTCGCCAGCCGAAGTTCCTATGTACAAAACATTGGCTGGAGAAACAGAGGTCTCCAGTGCTGTGATATTTCCAGAAAGGGTAGTCCCATCAAAATCCAGATTCGTCCACCCCACACTAGTCCCGTTAAACGGATGCCCACCATCATTAACAGTTGATATAGAATTATTTCTCCAAAGTTCTTTGTCGGCAGCGTAGTACATAATATCATCATCATTTCTATCCAGAATAAATGGAGATATAAATGTATTGGTTCCACTAGATCCTCTAGTGTCAGGATTGATTCCATGTCCATTGACCTGACCTTCTGACAACCTTTCTACAAGCCCATATTGCTGTGAAATGTACCAAGTGGCTCCACCAGAAGCGATGGCATTCCAAGCGCCATCACCGCCGTGTGGTTGTTCTGTCCAATCAGCTGTTCCTGATATGTTATCCGTTCCATAATTTCCATTGTCTTGAAAGCCTGCCAAAATTGCTGCACTGTTTTCTGTCGTTGGGTCTATGGATATGGCATAAGCCTGTGTGGTGTACATGCCATTGTTTAGGTTGGCCCAAGTCACAGGATGAGTAGTATTTGTAGCCAGTATATTGGTAGTGGCACTCAATCCACCATCATGTCCGCAAAGGGCCTTATCCGCATCACTAGGGAAAAACACCAATTCATGCACGTCCGGATGATGATTTGGATATTGACTTACATCATTTAGAGGTGAGTAACCTCCAATCCAATCTCCTGCGTCTAGCGTTGTCGCAAATCCATCTGTAGATCTCCAAAGTTTTGTATCTCCAATAAAGACTGTATTTTCATCATCTGGCTTTACACGCATCACCATGTTATAGGCGCCTTGGGTATTCCAATCTCCGACATCTCCACCCAGGCTTGGTATTTTATCAGTTAAATAGGTCCAAACTGGAGAGCTCTCATCATATTCGTATTTGGCCAATACGTCACTGGTAAAGTCGCTGTCTGCAACTAAGGCATCTCCGTGTATCAAAAACCAAACAACATCAGTATTGCTCGAAGCTATAGACACTCGAATTCTTTCCCAAGTTCCACCAAAATCACCAATGGGCTTTCCAATATCTGACCAAGCCTGACCATCCGTTGATCGGAAAAAACCTTTATTAGTACCTGAACTATGAGTTCCTGCGTAGTACACTCTGTTACTTGCATCTACCTTGGCCACATCAATATGAACGACATCTCCAAAATTGGCCTGACCTTCTGCATCTAAAACAAGGGTCCAGCTACCTCCTCCATCAGCTGATCTATAAATACCTCCAATGTTCGCCACCAATACTGCCCCATCAATTGGGTCTATGGCAATGTCGCTACATAATTGCCAATCTGATCTCAACCCTTCGCCAAAAAGGGTTGTATTTTCAGGAACCGTATTTGCCAATTGCGACCAAGTCACACCATTGTCTGAAGATTTGTAGACTCCATCACCTATATATTGCTGCGAGGCCTGATTCGTGTTTACTGATTCCTTTCCTTCACCGGTAATATAATACCAGGTATCTTGAGCCGTTGGGTCTTGTGCGACACCAGTGATGGAAGGATTTGACTGGGGATTAGAAACAAGCGTCCAGGAGACACCGCCATCCGTGGTTCTGTACATACCACCAGAGGTTCCACCAGCTAAGATGATATCTTCATTTCTCGGGTCTATGCCTATGGCTTTTGTCCTACCTGCCTGATTGAATGGACCTCGTTGGTCCCAAGACTGATCGGCCATCGCTCTTCCTGTGGACTCAGGTCGAAAACGAGCATCTAAACGTGCTGATGACGATTTGACAAATTGCAGTTCTTTTTGGCGAATGCCTTGGGGTACTTCGTTGGTAGTCGGGTTTTTGTACATTTCGTACTCATGCTCCAACCTGGCCTTTCGATTTTCTTTGATTCTAGGTACTTCTTGCGCAATGGAAGTATTCACCATAGTGAAGACCATCACTATGAGGAATAGTTTACAGCTTGTTCTCATATCAATGTTCGGTTGTTGAGGATTAAATAATTTTAAATTTAGCCGTAGGCTAAATCAATTAAAGAATGCGCTGGAGTCTATTCAAAATTAAACATTTCTTCGAGGAATGCTGCAACTCCAAAGCGAATACCCCAATCGATGTACGTTCCGTCCTGAAAAGCAGCCACAGCTTCTAATCTGAATAGTCGGAAAATATTGTCGATACTATAGCCTGCTTCAGTATAATTGAGCGATGAGTCCGTACCCAGGTAATTCACAAAAACACTTTCCCTGACGCCTCGTTTTCGAGCGAATTTGAATCTTGAGAAAAACAACTTCCTAAACTGATAGTGAGTCAGAAGGTTAAAGTAAGTCCCTTCTGTACTAAAGTTGTAGTAAGGGAGCAATCGATAGCTCTTCACTACGTCTATATCTTGCACAGGTGTGCGGTTACCCATGAAATGGTTATAATCTAGAAAGGTAATACTATCCTTTGCCAAGAATCCTCCTCCTCCAAGCCTAAAGCTGAGTCGCCCTCGGATGCCCACATCCAGCGAATGAGTAATATCTGCTGACCATTTATGATAGGAAATTTCTGTGTCATTTATGGGTATCGCATTGTCATAGGCCAACGTCAGTTCGGGAGAAGATCGATTGATACTCTCCCGTTCATTATTTTTAATATAATATTTTAACCAAGGCTTCATGGTCAGGCTAAGACCTGTGGTAAGTACCTGATGCTCCAAAAAGGCGGTATTCCCAAGCTCTACATTCAGCGGTGTGTTTGAGGTATACTCCCTATCTTTTTTATTAAACCAGGTATGGCTGGTTTGATTTTCCAATGGAATACGATTGGCATATTCGGCCGAGAGTCCAATGCGATATTTGTCAGTCATTTTCTTCTGAAACTTAACTCCCACAAACTCCTTTTGGTAAAGTTTCATGTAGTTGCTCTCAAGCATGAGAGTTGTCAAGGAATTGATAATCGGAATAATGGGTTCATCAGGGTTGATTTGATACACGTACCTGCCGCCCTCTGCTATGAGGTTTTGATCTCCGAATTTGTATGTAGTGCGCAATTTGTTCTGCAGCTGATTTATGGAAAATCCGTATCGAACTTCGGGAGCGATCTCCAGCCATGTCTTATTTTCAAATGTTTTGGTATAAGCGAGTTTATACGAGAAGTTATACCCCTCCACCGTGTTGAAATTGAGGCTAAGCAGTGGGCTTATGATTTCTAGGTGGGTTTTGTTACCAATCTTGTAAGTATTGCCAAGTAGCAGGTCATAGGTTTTGAATCCCTCTTTTCCTTTCTTGGTCTTGATCGTATCTCCTTCGGCCTCTTGTTTATTAACTAAAGCCATGCTGTCCATTTTGTGATAACCTTTGATTTCATAATCAGACAATGGAATAGGTCGAACTGACTGCCAAAAGCTTGAATCCTTTTTGAAAGCTAATGAATCGATATTAACGTTAGTGATATATTGTACATCGCGAGCCGTGTCTTTTTCAGATTCCATTTTTTCATACTCGCGCATCAGCTTACGCATCTCTTTGCGTGTCATTTCTTTTCCTGACTGCATTTTTTCGAGCACCTCCGTGTTCACATTTTTATTTTGATCATCCAGTTTAGCAGCCAACTCTCTGTCCACCTTTTCATCGATCACCACGAGTTCAACATCTAAATCCTTGTTTATTTCGATCTGGTAATTTTTTACAGTAGCCAGATAATTGTACTCAAATTCAAATCCAAAAAAAGTACCCTCTACATCAAACTGATGACTGATCGGTAACCAAGCTTTATTTTCTATCGGGTTGTAAATCTGATTGATCAAAAATTCTATCCCCAGATAACTTGTTTTCAGATTGAGGCTGTAGATACTCCAATAGTCTTCAATGATTGAAATCTCACCCTCAAACACATCGTCGCCTCTAGAACGAGGAGTGACTCTAATCTTACTGAATTCATAGCCCTGATCTTTGTAAGTACCCAAATACTCGAAGCGGTAATAGGCAAATGCCTTCGGTGACAAGGGCGATATCGCATCACCCAATTTGGCCTCATAAAAACTACCTTTCAGATATTCCATCGGGCTGGTATTATTATCCTCTCCACTGCTTCGGATAGACAGTACTTCCTCCTCGTATCTATTTGGGCGAGTGTATTTTACTTTCGAAATAGATTCAGTCACAAAGGCAGTAGTAGAATCGACCCCCTCCTTCGCCATCTGTTTTCTCAAGAAAAATGGTGAATCTATCAGTCTTCCTGAGCCCTTGATATACACCTCTGCTTCGTAACTGTCCAATTGCTGTTGATGAAATTTTGCTTTGGCGATCGCCTTTCTCATGATGGTGTAGGCAGGATCTTCCTTGCCAGCCCGTATTTCGACATCCCGAAGCACAATAGTTTGAGGCTCTAGTTTCACATGAATTTCAGAAAAACCGTTCCCAACCTCCACAAATTTCACTACAGATTTGTATCCCATGTACTGGAAAACCAAATCATATTTCCCGACCGGTAAAGGATATTCGAAATAGCCCTCAGCATTTGAGGTGGTACCCGTTTCGATGTTTCTTACATATATGGTGGCATAAGGCAATGGTTCCCCATGGGTTGACTTAATGGTCCCCTTGATCCCTTGGGCATGAGCATTGAATAAAAACAACGTAAGTATTGAGAAAAGCAAAGCACTTTTGTGCGTGCTGGATGAGCTAAGCATGAGTAGGTTTTCAGTTTGAGTTTTTGTATTAGTCTCCTATAGGATGCAAAAGTTACAGTTTCGGTTGCTTCACCTAAAAAAATTAACCAAACACACTCGCATACTTCCGAAGTGTTCGGAAAGCAAAGCCGATACTCATGAATGTAAAAATAGCGCCCATGAGATACGGCGCACCTGGAAAATAGACCCCTAAAGAGTCATTAGTGAACCGAGCGAATAGATCTGTCATTAAAGGTGGTCCCAGGATAGCCGTAAGGCTAATCATACTCGTAATTGCTCCTTGTAACTCGCCTTGTTGGTCTTCGGGAATTTGACCTGTCATGATACTCTGCAGTGACGGTCCGGCAAATCCACTCAAGGCATAGGGAATCATAAAGACAAACATCATCCACCCTTCTGAGGCAAACGCAAAAAGGACGAAACCAATGAAGTATAAAATAAGTCCCAGATAAACTCCATTTCGATCGCCTATTTTAGGAATTACGACGCGAATCAATCCACCTTGCACTATGGCCACCATCAACCCTACAAAGCCTAAAGAATAACCCACCATTTTCACATCCCAATCGAACTTTTCCATGGTGTAATAAGCCCAAGTACTTTGTGTAGCATGAGAAGCTAAGTACACAAAAAACATAGACACCATGAGACTTACGGTCACAGGAAACTTCTTTAACTGGACGAGAGAGCCTATAGGATTCGCTCGCTTCCAGCTGAATTTTCTTCTTTTGTCCTTAGCCAAGGATTCTGGTAAAATAAAATAGCCATACAACCAATTGAGCAGAGTCAATCCTGCTGCTGCGATAAATGGCACCCTTGACCCATATGCCCCAAGCAATCCGCCAATAACCGGCCCTATAATGAAGCCCAAGCCGAAGGCTGCGCCTATCATTCCAAAGTTTTTCGCTCGATCTTCCGGCTTACTAATGTCAGCGATGTAGGCCGATGCGGTAGTCATGCTCGCTCCGGTCACTCCTGCTAATATTCTTCCTACAAACAACCACCCTATGGTGGGTGCCCAGGCAAGCAACAGATAATCCACACCGAACCCAAAAAGAGATGCCAACAATACAGGTCTTCTGCCAAACTGATCACCCAAGCCTCCCATAATCGGTGAAAAGAAAAATTGGACAAATGCATAGGAGAACATCAACCAGCCACCATACAAGGCAGCGTCTGCCAAAGATCCATTAATCAATTCCTTGATCAGGTCAGGAATAACGGGAATGATAATCCCTAACCCTGTAACATCGACTAAAAGTGTAATAAAAATGAAAGTAAGTGAGGCTTTTGATTGGCTCATTTTGGAAAGTTTTGATCGAAGATACGAGATATTGCATGCATTGTTGGCTTCCCAACAAAAGACGAGGCAGAAAAATGAATGATATCACTAAGTTCTGATTAACTTAATAGACTTTTTTTTAAGGATTGTCCTAAAGACACCAGACCAATCGTCATTATACCAAAACAATTAAAAATTATGAAAAACTTTAAATCTTTATTACTCATCCAGGTTTTGCTACTCTCGGGATTTTCGGTGTTGGCTCAATCTCTCAGCAAGTCGGATAAAGGCACGGCCATCAATCACCTAAAACAATCTCAAAGCGAGCTATTGATAGCGGTCAAAGATTTGTCAGAAGATCAGCTTAATTATATGCCGAGTGAGGGCGTCTGGTCTATTGCCGAGACCATGGAACATATAGCCATTTCTGAAAAGAATATTTTTGGATTGGTAGAAATGACACTAAAAACAGATCCCGATCCCTCGAAAAGAAGTGAAGTCATGATGTCTGATGAACAATTGCTTGCTATGATTACAAGTCGTGATCAAAAGGTAAAAACTCGACCTGAGTTTGAGCCCACAAATAGTTTTGGATCCTTTCAGGGTTCATTAGATGCCTTTAATGCTCAACGCAAATCCAATATTGCTTTTGTGAAGAAAACGAAAGAAGATTTAAGAAACAGATACTTCGATTTTCCATTTGGAAAAGTAGATGCCTATCAAGTGATTCTTTTCATGAGCGGCCATACGCAGCGTCATATGAAACAAATCGTGGAAGTAATCAAAAGCGACGGCTTCCCAAGCTCATAAGATTTTAAAAGCTGCTTTGGTTGATTTTCGAATGACTACCAAAGTAGCTTTTCACTTTAAATGAAGGTTAAAACCTCGTCAAGCTTATCTTTATTCAATGGTTTGGATAAAAAACCTTTGACCAGCTTATGTGACTTAGCTTTTTCTATATCATCAGGATTGATAGACGAGGTAAGCATGACTACAGGGATATCCTTGCTCACCGACATTTCTGAGAACTTCTCTAAAAAATCCCATCCATCCATGACCGGCATATTGATATCTAAAAGTATCAGGTTTGGCAAGTTCTCTCCATTTTCGGTCAGATGATCTATAGCTACTTGCCCATTTCGAAGCTCCACGCACTCTAAAAAGGCCTCATGCTGCCTGAGTGCCAAGTTGATCACATAGGATGATATGGGGTCGTCTTCCACGACCAAAACCAGTTCAATGTTTCTCATTAAAATATATGGTAAATGTTGTACCCTTTCCTAATTCACTATCCACTTCAATACGTCCCTTCATGGCCTCAATTTGATTCTTGGTAATATACAAACCAAACCCTCTGGCGTCTTCATTGTCGTGGAAAGTTTTATACATGCCAAATACTTTGTCTGCATGAGCGGTCATGTCTATTCCAAGTCCATTATCCGAAATTCTCACTCGGACTTCTCCGCGCTTTAGGGCTTTAGCAGTAATCTTTATCATGGCTTTGTCATCAGGCTTTCTATACTTGACTGCGTTGCCAATTAAATTCAACAAAATGCTATCCAGGTAGGCCGGTATAATATGAATTGTCAAATCTGGTGGAATGTTGGTTTTGATGGTCACACCACTTTCAAGAATCTCCAGATTCAATACCTGAAGTGTTTTCTCTACTTCTTCCAATAAATTTCTCTGCTCTATGGGCTTATTGAAGTTCTGATTGACTGTGATAATCTCATTGAGGTTCATAATTGTTTCCTCCAGTTGACTCGTACTGTTTTTCAACATTTGAAACATTTTCTCTCTTTCTTCCTCATCGGTGGTGATTTCCATAAAAGATACGAGCGAGGTGAGGTTGGCACTATGAGAGCGAATGTTGTGAGAAACTATGTTGGCAAAATTTTGTAGACGTTTGTTCTGATCACTTGTCACATTCAAAAGGTTATGCATCTCCTTTTGTTTTTGATTCTTAGCCGTGACATCACGAAGAATACCTTGATGAAATATTTTATTTCCATTTTCATCGTATTGATAAAACCCATGATCTTCCACCCAAATCTCAGATCCATCTTTCTTCTTCAATCTATACTGATTTCTATGCTTATATCGATCTTTATGGCTGAAATACAAGTCATCCTTGATGTTGATCGCTAACAATTCTTCTTCTGAGTTGTACCCTAGCATAGTAACCAAAGCTGGACTCACCTCCACAAATTTGCCCTCGGGTGTACTTTTATATATCCCGTCTAACGAGTGTTCAAAAAGTGTTCTATATCGCTTTTCACTCGCACGTAGTATTTCTTCAGCCTCAATTCTCTCGGTAATATCACGCATTATAGCCTGGACATATTGACCATTACCAAAACTTAACTCTGTTAGAGCAACATCGACAGTAAATAAAGAACCATCTCCCTTGGTATGCAACCATTCAAAATTACCTATTGGGACATCACGATCGGAACGTTGACCATCTGGTTGAAATTCCGGTGAAAGCTCATGAGGTTTACGTCCAATAAGGTCTTTTCTTTCTCTCCCAAAAACTTGTGTGGTGATATCATTGCACTCGATAATCACATCATCTTTTAAAATAAAAATTGCATCATTGGCCTTGGAAAATAGTGTTTGATACTTCTCTCTTTCATACTTCAATTCATCTCTAGCCTGCTTCGCAGCTGTGATATCTCGAGAAATTCCCGAAAGGTTTGTGCAACGCCCCCTATAGTCAAAAACTGGGGTAATTTTGGTTTCAACAATAATGGGTTTTTCCTTGGTGCCAAATTCGATTTGATAGGTAACTGGTTTTTTAGTTGAAATGGCCTGTTGATAATGTTTTAAAATGATTTCGGCTCGTTCTGGTTCCCATATCTCGTCGACAGTCTTACCTATTACCTCATTTTTCTTTTTGCAGGTGAGTTCCAAATATGCGCGATTCACAGAAACACATCGAAATATATTATCTGGCTCGACCTCCATCAAAAAGATGAGATCATTGGTACTACTATATATCAGGTTAAAACTCTTCTCTCTAGCTTCTAGGTTCTCCAGATGTCTTGCCTGTATTACCTTAATGGCCACCATTGAGGCAATGGTAGTTAGTATGTTCAAATGAATAGGTTGAAAAAAGTTCTTTTCAGGATGTTCGGAATCAATGATACCAATAAGCGCATTTTCATGAATGATGGGTATGGTGATTTCTGAAAATCTCCATTGATCATCGGTGATATAGTCCTCACTCAAGCTGGTGTCGTTGGTGATTCTAGCCTTCTTTTCAACAGCTGTTTTGCCTACAATACCGGTACCCATTTTTATCAGGGTAGCACTGGTATCACGCCGTTCTTTGTTTTTGTAGGCTTGAGAGGCTACCTGAATGAGGTTCTCTTTATTTTCATCCAGTAGGTAGATGGCACAGTCATAAAAATCTAGTTTTGAGACCACATTATCAATCACACTCCATAGCGTTTCCTTGATCGTGCTCTGATTGAGTAGACCTACAGCAAATTGATTAATAATATCCAGGTACCTTTCTTCCTGAATCTGTGTACTAGACATGCCGGTGGATTTACTTATTTTTCATTTGAGGAAGCGCAGTTTACCCTTTAAATGAAGTCATAAGACAACCTTCTCTCTTTATTAAATTTAACAAAAAAATTGGAGGAATTAGTAGAAGGTCAAAGCTGCGGTATATATCTGTCTTCTTACGGCCTCATGTACAAAAAAAGGTTACGCTTTCACGTAACCTTAACCACCTTAATAAATTACCTTGAAGTCTTCGCTTAATACCTTTTATCCCATAGCTGGTAATAGACGAACCCCATCCTCACAGCCTATAATTCAGGTAATTGATAAAGGCTGTTTCTCTTTTCTTCTACTGCTGACTCCTTAGTAATTATATCATTACGCTAAGCATCGTGCATGCTAGCACGAACCCGAAGGTCAGAATTGTTCCCAACACCACTTGCTTAACTGTTTTTTCTGCTGACTTTAATTTCGGTTTCATAACTCTTTTGTTTTCTGTCCAATTAATATTTTATGCCGCGTTTAGTTGCGGTTCTTCTTCTGTTTCTTCTCCAAGAGAATTGATCACTGGTACGGATACAAAATTGAATTCGTATCCAAAGAATGAGCTAAAATCTTCACCCGCTTCCAACATATCATCGTCGTCATTCTCGTAATACCAGTTTACAATTACTCTTTTTCCTAGCTGATTTATACCATCCAATTTTCTAAGTAAGTTGAATATGCATTTAGAAGAGCTGGTATTGAAATATTCAAACGCAAGGTTTACTGTTATATTTCCATTATGACTCTCTACGTACTTGTCCATGTTTAATAATAATGAACCGTAAAAATTCAACGGGTTTTCAGGACTCGACTTCCCTCTTAGATCCAACAATTCCTTTTTTGGATTGAAGTAAACTGATGGTGTTACTCTTGAAGATCTGATAAAATACCCTTGCATAGTTCTAAATTTTTAATCCAATTCAACTTATTCGTTGTGAATAATAAATTTCTATGCTTCAAAGATGAGAACCTATCAGCTATAATAAAATACAGGATATCCGTAAATAGTTTTTTACGCAAACAGGAAATGAAATCGATGCGCCAATTAATAAAAAAAATAAAAGTCCCAATATTGACTGGAAATGGCCTTTTCCCAATTTAAAGCTCAAAAAATCATAGGGAAATTACCTACCTCATAAGCATTTCCTTCAAAATGAGTCAACTAGAGTGGTTTCCAAACTCTCCTCTTATTGGCGTGACCATAGCATCGGGTAGCAAATAATCTCACCGTTGTCCACTTTTTCGTCAGAATACTGGAACCCCAGCGCCTCATACAATCCAACCGCATGACTGGATGAAAAAACGGTCACCGTATCCAACCGAAGTTGGGAAAGCATATATTTCCACAAAGCACTGGCTATACCCTTATGATGGTAATTTTGATGCACAAACAAATTAAATAAGTGGTTGGGCTTTTTAATAGCGATCAAACCAACGAGAGTGTCTGATTCAAATGCGCCCCAATATAGAAACCCTTCATCCATATTTTTTCGCATTCCACTATCCAGTACTTTTTCTTTAAAGTTCTTATAACCCTCTTCTGAAAAGTCACTTCGACTGAAAATATCACTAACCGATTCAATCAATCGACTAGCTACTTCAATATCTTCTGATGTGAGTGATCTGAAATCCATGGCGACAAGATACGAAAAACCCCGACGTCCTGATATGAATCTGGAGTCGGGGTTTAAACCAACCTCAACTACTTGAACTAAATATTTTTAATCAATCCCAGTCGCCCTGTCCCTTTGATAGACTGTATTTTCCAGATCCTAAAAATGCGATACCTGCTCCCCCTACGAGATATATAGCTAGCAATTCGATCGCCCAAGTACCACGATCACTTAGACTAAAGATATCTCCAGTATGCACGAGCAACAGAGCTACAAGCATAGTAAAAGACATTACCAGTCCAGCCAGTCTTGACTTATAGCCTACCATAATAAGTAGTGGTGCTACGAACTCCCCAAGAATAACGCCATACCCGATAAACGATGGTATTCCCATATCCCCTAACATCCCGGCTATTCCACTGGCTCCTCCAGTAACCTTGCTATAGCCGTGGAAGACCATTCCAAAACCTAGAATAAAACGAATCAAAAACTTACCTAAATCCTCTCCATTAGGGCCATTAAAAATCTGTGCTACTTTTTTCATTTAAACTTTATGTTATGTTGATGATTATAATTTATTCTCCAATTGATTCGTCGCTTCTTTCAATCTTATTTGTTCCTCCTTATTGGTGATGACTTTCTCGGTGGTATCAAAAGACTCTGAAAACGACCCAAGACTATAAGTTGTTGCGACTTCGCCGGCGAAATATTTCATCTTGTTATTCAAATCTTCCAGACTACCCGCTGCACCTCTCTTGCCATTAGAAGTACTCAACAACAAAACAGGTTTACCGCCAAGAAACTTGGCCTCCACTCGTGAAGCCCAATCGATCGTGTTTTTCAGAAACGCAGTCAAGCTACCATTGTGTTCGGGAGTACCTATTATATAAGCATCCGCCTCAGATAATTTAGCCACCAAGTCCTTTATCGGCTGTGGAATTCCTTCTTTTTCTATATCAGCACTATATATAGGTGCATCATACTTTCTTAAATCCAAATACTCCACCTCATTATTTTCAATCAATGACCCTGTATACCTAACCAACTGCATATTGATCGATGTGGAACTATTGCTACCTGCAAATGCTATGATCTTTTTCATTTTGTTCGTTTTTACGTTTGTTGTAATTACATATTTATGAGCAAAAAAATTATCCTCGCATTTTATCAAGAAGGTTACTCAATTGCTCTGACTCCTCTAATGTCAATGCATTATTGGTTCTGCTTAATTTCTCCATTTCTGGATCCAACCGAGCCAGGAAGTCCATTCCTTTTTCAGATATTTTCAGGTTTATCATTCTCCTGTTATCCGGATTTACATCCCGCTCAACTAGTTCCATGTTTACCAGTTTATCCAGTAGTCTGGTTAGGTCACCACGTTTATTGATCAATACTTCCTTGATCTCGCTAGGACATATCGTGAGCGGATGTCTGCCCCTGAGTATCCTGAGGAGATTATAGTGCTGTTCATTGATATTGTAAGGCTTTAGCACCACGTCTGCGCGATCCCTCAACCAATTCCCTGTAAACACTACATTAATGATGGCCTTCTCTCTTGAATTCTTAAATGACGACTGTTTAATTTCCTCTTCAAATCTCATATTGCGACTATTAACGGAGTTACGTTATTTGTTGTTACAAATATTGAAATCTTTTTCTCCCTACAAAATTTTTTCCCTCCTTTCGTAATTAATTCAATGAGATTATTATTATTGAGCACTCAATTCAACCCATCAACACTATGGAAGCTCTACTCACTCCAGAATCGCTTATTGCTTTATTGACACTTACCTTCTTGGAAATAGTATTAGGCGTGGACAATATTATTTTCATTTCCATTGTATCTAATAAACTTCCAAAAGAAAAGCAGTCCAAAGCTCGTAATATTGGTTTGATGTGTGCGCTGGTTTTCAGAATTGGACTTTTATTTGGGATTACCTGGATTATTAGTTTCTCCCAACCGCTCTTTACTGTATTTGGGCATGCCTTTAGCGGAAGAGACCTTATTTTGGCTGGTGGCGGATTATTTCTGATAGCCAAAAGCACAGTTGAGATTGGTCACAAGATGGAAGTGATGGAAGATCACGAGGTAGTAACCAAAACTACCGCTACACTAGCAGGAACGATCGCTCAGATCATCATGCTCGACATTATTTTCTCCTTTGACTCCATTTTAACTGCCGTAGGATTGACGAGTCAACTTACTATTATGATTATAGCTGTCATTATTGCCATGTTTATCATGATGGCCTTTGCCGGTAAAATCAGCGCGTTTATTTCTAAACACCCTTCATTAGAGGTGCTCGCCCTTTCCTTTTTGATCCTGATTGGCTTTATGCTCACAGTAGAGGCCATGGGACATCATGTGCCAAAAGGATATATCTACTTTGCAGTTTTCTTCTCACTGATAGTTGAGGTGTTAAATATCAGAATCAGAAAAGGCAGACAGAAAGTTCAATTGAACAAACGAAGTAGCTCAAAGTCTGCTCAAGGTTAATTTTTGCCAGGTGTGAACACCTTTTTGTCCGCATTTGTACATTTTACGAAACAGAAAAAAATATAAACATCTATATTTCAACAAGTTACGTAAATGGCACAGAATTAGTCCATCTCATTTCGACTTATACTTGAAATTATGCTAAAACATTATCTACGACAGTTCTTCAGAAACCTGAAGCGCAATCAACTATTCTCACTCATTAATATTCTCGGCCTATCTGCCGGTATATGTACCTCTATGCTCATCTATCTCTATGTGGATTATCATACCAGTTTTGATAATTTTCATAAAAATGGCGACAATATCTACCGTGTCAACCAAACCTTTATTTGGAGCGATCAAGTCGATGAGCAATTCGGATCAACAGGCCCTGGTGTAGTGTTTTCTATGTGCAATGAGCTTCCTGAGATAAAACGAGGTACAAGACTCTACCAACTTGGGTATTTGGTCACTTCCGAAAACGAACAAGGACAAAAAACATCCTTTTTAGAACCTGAGGTAATCGCCGCGGACTCTAATTTCTTTGATGTGTTTTCTTTTGAATTGCTAAGGGGTAACAAAGAAAACATTCTGATCAATCCAAAGAATATCCTACTCACTGAATCAATGGCTACAAAGTATTTTGGTGACGCTGACCCCATGGGAAAGTTGCTCGAATTAGAGTACGGTGAAAATAAGTGGTCCCACCAAGTAGCAGGAATCATTGCCGATCCACCTAATAATTCCTCGGTTGTTTTTGATATGCTTCTACCTATGAATGCTATTGGTCGTGTAAAACGTCAAAACTGGTCATGGCTTTGGACCGGATTTGTTACCTACATTGAATTGCATCCTGAAGCAGATGTAGCCCAAGTTCGAGCAAAGATGCAAGACATTCCCAGAAAGTATGCCGGATTAACGTTGCAGCGACTAATGAATATGTCATTCGACGATTATTTGAATGAAGGGAAAAAATGGGAGATTTTTCTTCAGCCATTATCAGATATTCATCTTAATATCAATGTATTCAATAGAATTTCTACGCCGGTTAACATCAGTACTGTATATGCTTATGGTCTAGCAGCCGGCTTTATTATTTTACTGTCCTGTATCAATTTTACTAATCTTACCACCACTCAGCATTTAAAAAGAGCAAAGTATACCGGAATCAAAAAACTATTAGGTTCATCCAGATGGCAATTGAGTTTAGGTTATGTATCTGAGTCTTTTATCTATTGCATGATCTCGGCCATCATCGGCATGACCTTGTTATGGTATGTAATTCCATACTTTGGTGAGCTGACTGAAACTCCGCTGAACATTAACAGTGTTGCAAATCCGAAAGTTATGGGATTGTTATTTGGCCTCATTGCATTCATGAGCTTGATCGCGGGTGGCTATCCAGCCTTATTCCTCAGTGCATTCAAACCTATAGATGCAATGAAAGGAAAAGTGAAAACAGGTAAAGAAAGTGCACCACTAAGAAACGGGTTGGTGATTGTTCAATTCGCTGTTTCTGTTATCCTAATTTCATCTACTTTGATTGCCTTTGAGCAATTGTCCTACACCCACCAAAAAGATGTAGGGTTCAAAAAAGAAAACCTGGCAGCTATAGAACATTTGGAATGGATGGACGAAACCACAAGGGAAAGTTTCATCAATGAGTTAAGCCAAATTCCAGGTATTAAAACAACCTCTTTGTGTACTTCGGTTCCTCCAAATCACTGGGCTGGAGATCAGTTTGAGCCAATAGATGCACCAACTCAAACCCTACCCATGGATTACTCTCTCGCAGATGACGACTACTTAGAAACACTAGGTGTGGAACTGCTGTTTGGAAGAAATTTTTCAGACGATTTCACAGAAGACAATAGATCTGTCATCATCAGCGAACAAGCAGCTCGCACTATCGGGTGGGATCTTGATGAAAGCATTCTTGGCAAAAAAATCACCTACAATCATGGGAAGATGATTTTCAAAGTTATTGGTGTAGTAAAAGACTTTCACTACCGTGGTCTAAGAGGCACTATGGACGCCTATGCTTTATTCTCACATGAGTCGGAAATGCACGATAGCGGTAGAGTAAATGCTTTGTTTTCTCTAAAAACAGAATCTACCGAACAAGTACAAGATGCGCTTACTGCCATCGAAGCAAAGTGGAGAAAATTTGTCGGTGATCGCCCCTATGTATATTCTTTTGTAGATGAAACTTTTGCGGCCAGCTTTCAAGCCGAACAAAATTTTCTACGCGTGCTGTCTTTATTCTCTACGCTAGCCATCCTCATTGCCAGTTTAGGACTGCTGGGAATTATCATCTATGCCATCGAGCAGCGAACCAAAGAAATTGGTATAAGGAAAATTGTAGGCGCTAACGTTTGGCAAATTGCGGTATTGCTTTCTAAGCAACACGCCCGATTGATTTTGGTAGCAATTGTCCTAAGCATTCCAGCTACACTTTGGATGATGCAGCAATGGCTTGAAGATTTTAGATATCGCATAGAAATTTCACCTTTCGTTTTTGTCGTGTCCGGATTAACCATCCTCGGCTTGACTTTGGCCATCTCTGGTTTCCATTCGGTGAAAGCAGGATTCTCCAATCCCGTAGATGCGATTAAGGATGAATAAAATCTCTAACTAAAATCAATACTACAATTAGGAATTTACTTACTCATTGTATATTCTTGCAATACTACAATTAGGAAATAACTATGGGTAAATTTCAATTGGGCGAATTTGAAGAAATCGTCATGCTCACTGTGGGTGTGCTCTATGGAGAAGCTTACGGCGTATCTGTAAAAAAAGAAATCGAATCAAGACTACAAAGAACCGTGAGTGTAGGTGCTCTACAGTCTGCTTTGAACAGACTGGAGACCAAAGGATACCTACAATCCGAAGAAGGCGGGTCAACAAGCGAACGTGGAGGGAGACCCAAAAGGTTTTTCAAAATAACCGCTCAGGGCAAAAGAGCTATTGAAGACACTAAAGAAATGAGGAATCAATTGTACTATGCGATTCCCAAAGTTGCTTTGGATGTAAAATTTACCTAAATGACTCCCTTCAGGTTTTCTCAACAGCTCTTTCGCTGGTTTTGCGACCCCAAACTACACCCTTCTATAGAAGGTGATTTGCTCGAATTGTTCGAAGAGCACGTTAAGACCAAAGGGAAACAAAGAGCCAAATGGCAGTTTTTATGGGAGGTAGTAAAACTGTTCAGACCAGGCATAATCAAATCATTTACTGGAAATCAAAGATTAAATCAACTCGGAATGATCAAGAATTATTTTAAGATCGGATGGCGAAATGTCATGAACCAGAAGCAATTTTCTGGCATCAATATTATAGGACTCACCATTGGCATTTCCGCTTGCCTACTGATCCTTTGCTATGTCTACAATGAATTATCGTATGATAAGTATCATTCAAACCTAGATAGAATGTACCGGGTGCTCCATGCTTATGGTGAATCAGAATCTCCAGCAGCAGAATCCTACCAAGTCTGGGGATCTGCTCCCGCAGGACCTGCCATGATGGATAAGTTTCCAGAAGTAGAAAATTTTTGTCGATTTACAAGTCCATCGATTTGGCTTATTGAAAATGACGATAAAAAATTTCAGGAAGACAATATTTTGTTTGCTGATTCTTCTACTTTTCAAATGTTTAGCTGGCGTCTATTGGCTGGCGATCCCGAAACCGTGCTAGTCGCACCAAACAGCATTGTACTTACCCAATCCATGGCCATGAAATATTTTGGTACCGTGGACATTGTTGGGGAAACACTAATAGCTGATCATGAGCAACAGTTAAAAATTACTGGAGTCATGGAGGATGTTCCTCCTCAATCGCAAATGACATTTGATGCACTGATCTCCATGACATCGTTCCATAACTGGCGTCCTGGAATTTTTAGCAACTGGGGCTATGTAGATTTCTACACTTATCTACTACTGAATGAAAATACTTCCATAGCCTCTCTTAGGGATAAAAACAACCTGATTTATGATGAAATGAGCGAATCAGAAAGGCACTTTCTTGATTACGAACCTATGAAGGGAGCCTATCTCCATTCGGTAGCTGCTCGCCAACCAGGAGACGTAGGTAGTATATCTAATGTTTACATGCTAAGCTCCATTGGCCTATTTATTTTGATTATAGCTTGCGTGAATTTTATTAACCTAGCGACTGCTCGATCTGTAGAAAGAGCCAAAGAAGTAGGTGTTAGAAAAACATTGGGCGCATTGAGACATGATCTGACGTTTCAATTTCTAACAGAATCTATACTCATTGCTATTTTCTCTTCGTTATTGGCCATTGGGATCGTAGCGCTCATTGTACCCTATTTTCATTACTTAGTAGGTAAACCAATCGCTTTTGAAGGGTTATTGACCGCTAAATATGCTGCCTTCTATATTGGCATTACTCTGTTCATAGGCATACTTGCAGGCTTATATCCTGCATGGGTTTTATCTAGATTTAGTCCATCACAAGTCTTAAAAGGAAAATTCAGATCTTCTCGAACTGGCACAAAGCTCAGACGAAGTTTAGTTGTCTTTCAATTCTGTCTGGCTATCATTTTAGTAATAGCTACAACAGTGGTTTATCACCAATTGCAGTATATGCAAAACAAGGACATGGGATTTACCCAAGATCAGATGGTGGTTGTAGATTTTGGCTGGGACAATGCCGTTCAAGATCGAATGAAACTCTTAAAGCGTGAATACCTGTCTCATCCTGATGTAATTTCGGTATCCGCATCACGAGCTGTGCCTGGTGACTTTTTCCCCAACGCTGGTACTGGAATTGAAAACCCATTTGGAGAAATTCAGTACCATGCACCTGCCATTTTTGAAATAGACGCAGATTTTGTACCCAATTTTGATATTGAAATGGCGGCAGGAAGATCCTTTTCAAAGGATTTTGTCAATGATTCGATCGAATCCCTTATGGTAAATGAAGCAGCCCTGTCTCTTTATGGATACAGTAGCGCGGAAGAAATTATTGGAAAGAAGTTTTCACAATGGGGAAGAAAAGGCAAAATCATCGGCGTCGTAAAAGACTTCAACTATAAATCTTTACATGCTAAGATTGAGCCCCTATCCTTAAGATATGGCCAAAACCGGGACCTTAGAAGAATTGCCATCAGAGTAAATTCCAATCGCATGCAAGAAACCATAGCTGAACTACAAATGATCTGGGACAACCTAGTGCCACAGAGACCATTCAACTATGTATTCCTGGATCAATCCTTCAATCAACATTACAAATCTGACCTTCGATTCGGAAGACTTTTTGGTGTATTTGCGCTAATCGCCATATTTATTGCTTGCTTAGGTCTATTCGGCTTGACAGTTTACGCTACTGAACAGCGCGCAAAAGAAATCGGTATAAGGAAAGTATTAGGAGCTTCTATTCCTCGAATCATGAGTCTGATAAGCAAAGAATTCTTAGCTCTGGTAATTATAGCAGCGATTGTGGCCATTCCTATTTCGTGGTTTGGCATGCATTTATGGCTTGAAGGGTTTGCGCATAGAGTTACGCTGACTGTTACCATGTTTACCATTGCTGTTATGTCTGTTGCATTCATTGCCATGTCTACCATAGGATGGCAGATATTTGCTACCGCACGTCGAAACCCTGTAGATGTTATAAAGGATGAGTAATTAAGATTTTGTCTGCATGCATGTAAGGAAATTACCTATTAGTTAGTGATATCCCCTATACGCTATATAATAATAATCCTATATTTATTTCATTCGTCGATAAAATAAGAGCATTTAACTAGAAATAGTCATATTTTTCCCCTGAATGCATAACTTGCAAGTCAGAGAAGGATCTACAATGAAAAGGGGATTTAGAAATTTACTCAATACAGTATTTATATTTTGTGCATGGACAAGTTCTGCACAAAATCCAGGAAATGTTAGTTCTAACCTACAGCTATGGCTGAAAGCTAACGCAGGGGTGACTGGCACCACCCAGATATCTGCTTGGGCAGACCAAAGTGGTCAGGGCAATAATGCAGCAATGGGGACCGCTGCCAAGCGCCCATCACTCACTACAGACGCCTTCAATTTCAACCCAGGAATTACCTTCGATGGTACCGATGACATGCTAGACGTACCCTACGCTGCTGGACTCAATGGTAGCAACGTGACAGTGTTCTCGGTACATAGATTAGCAGCAGACGACAACAGCTGGAGATCTCCATTCACCAGTCGAGATGACTATCCGCAAAGAGGGTACATCATTTACGTAAGACAAGATACTGATCAGTATGACCTTTGGACCGGATCAGATTCGGGGTGGGACACCTTTACTCAAGCCATACTTCCAGGAGCCGATGTCCAGATACTCAATGTTACCCTCAATGAATCACCGGGAGATAAAAGTTTTTATTTAGATGGAAATCTAGAGTCTAATGGCACTGGTGAATCGTACACCCCGAATGCTGCGCGACCCTACAGAGTTGGCGCCGGGAGCTCAGAAACAGTAAACGGTCAGTACTTTTGGTACGGTGACATAGCCGAACAAATTGTTTTTAATCGTGAATTAAATGCGGATGAGCGTCTAAGAATTGATAGTTATTTGGCCATCAAATACGGAATCACGCTGACGCATGACTATTTCAATGTAGACTACGACGGCACCAATGCAGCCAGTACCACTGTGTATGATGTAGATGGTGGATATGGCAACGATGTAGCAGGCATTGCTCAAGAGACTGCGGAAGGCCTAGACCAAACCAAGTCTCGGAGTATCAACGATAATTCAATTGTCACAGTCACAGCAGCCTCTGACATGGATGATACCGAATACTTAGTTTGGGGAAATAATGGTGCTGCCGGAACCACTACTACTGGACTACCAACAGGTTTTGACCAAAGAGTGAATAAAGTTTGGTACTTCTCGGAAACAGGTGATGTAGGAACCGTAAGCGTAAAATTTGACTTAACAAAAATTGGAGGTACTACCACCGATCCCGAAGATTTCGCTCTATTGATCAACAATGGATCTCCTACCTTTACCTCGCCAACTGTTCATACTAGCGGAGCGTCAATCAGTGATAATGTGCTAACATTTACCAATGTGGAGATTCAAGACGGAGACTACGTCACTTTGGCCGTATCTCCCGTAGGTAGCCCTGGAGGAGTAGCTAGCAACCTAATGCTATGGCTCAAAGGCGATCTTTATACTACAGACGTAGATGGCGTTACCCTGGACCTTTGGTCCGATCAAAGTGGAAACTCAAATCATGCCGAACCCGAACCCTTCGACAGGCCCGTCATTGAAACTGTGAATACACTAAACCAAAATGCCTATATCAATTTCACTGCGGACAATGCCGGTCAGGTCAATCTATCATCCGTTTCTGAAGAATATGAATTCCTTTCAGTACTACGCACTTCTACCAATGGTGTAGATATTTTTGAACGAGACAATAATGCTAATCCCAGATTGGAAGTAGAAGGAGGTGTATATAGAGGAAATGGAAATACAGGTTTTATTTCTACTTCCTCCACGGGATCTTGGCAAATTTTAGGATTCGAACAAAACGCAACAACAGAGAATATCTACGTAAACGGTATTGTAGAGGACTTCGTAACAGGTAATGTGACCATTCCTGCCTCTACTGATTACAACCTATTAACTGACTTCACGGGTGAAGTTGCTGAAGTAATTTACTACGAGGTAGCCTTAGACAACACTAACAGAAGAAAGGTAGAATCCTATCTGGCCATAAAATATGGGATTACTCTAGACATTACTGCTCAAGACTATCTAGACGGATCGGGCACTTCAATATTAGATCGTACAGCTTTCTCTGGCTACGCATTCAATATTGCAGGTATCGGAAGAGCTGCAGCCGAAAATGGTGATGATGCTCAGGTGTTGAACCAAACCCAATCCCAAAGTATCAACACTTCGGCTATAGTAAGCGTGAGCAATGCCTCCGACATGCAAGACGGAGAATATCTAATATGGGGAAGCGACAATGAAACGGCACCTGTATCACTCACTGAAGTAACTCCTGCACCAGCCATTACTGGAGTAGATATGATATTGAACAGGAAATGGAGGGTAGCCGAGACTGGAGATCTAGGAACAATCACTATTGCCATAGACATCAGCAGTGTTTCAGGAATCACGGATCGTGATATAGGAAACTACTCACTTGTGATTGATAATGACGAAAACTTGAGTAGTCCAACAGCCGTCAGTAAACCTACCTCTGTGGCTTCCAACATCATCACCTTCGAAAATGTGGATTTTAGTGATGGAGATTATTTTGTTCTTGGTACGGCAGTAAGCGCTTCTCCTGGAGGTATATCATCCAATCTTGCTCTATGGTTTAAGGCCGATGCAGGTATTACTACAGCGGGATCTAATGTGACGAGCTGGGTGGATCAATCGCCAACAGGACTGGATCTTGATTCTCAAAATGACGTACCAACATTGACCAGTGCCGCACTCAATTCTAATGACGTGGTGTCCTTCGGTGGAAATGATAATATCTATAACTCCGGCACTTACGATACAGAAAATTTACTGTCCGGAGGAAGCTTAAATGGACAGCACACCTTCTATATTGTAGCCCAGCATTCACTTACTAATCCTGCTGCCAGAAATTCCTTCTTTAGTAACGGAAGTGATCAGTTTAGACAAGGTTTGCATACCAACCCGAGAGTGCATATTCGAGAATCAGGATCAGCCAACAATAATATCACACCGCCTGGGACAGTCAACGTAGATGAACCCAATATATATGTGATCAAACGAACCTCCGGAGGTGCAGGTGGAGGCACCTTATATATTAACGGTAACACTATTAATACCTATAATACCGATGCAACCGGTGTAACTGATGATACCAAAATTGTAATTGGAGGAGAAAATGATGCAAATGGCACAAATGCCTGGGTAGGTAATATTGCAGAGGTCATCACTTTTGCCATCAGTGAAGATGATACCGACAGGCAAAAGATTGAGACCTATCTAGCCATCAAGTATGGCATCACACTGGGGAGCAACTATATCGCAACTGATGGCACTACTATAATATACGACGTAAGCAATGGCTACTCCAACGACATTGCCGGAATTGGTAGAGATGACAGTGAATTGCTCGCTCAACTACAATCTAAAAGCGAAAACAATGATGCCATCATCACCATGAGCAATGCCGCTGACCATGAAGATGGTGAATATCTAGTGTGGGGAAATGACGATGGTGCTACAACGGAAACAGCAACTGGTTTGCCTTCAGGAGTGAATCAAATGCTGACACGAAAATGGTCGGCTTCTGAAACGGGCGACGTACAGGGTACTCAGATCGAATTCGATTTGACTGGATTGACCATTACTGGAAGCACTGTTGATGATTTTGCATTGATTGTAGACGTAGATGCTACATTCAACGATGGTGATGAAATACTCATTACTGCCGGAGATTTTACAGCAAATGTGGT
The DNA here is from genome assembly GCF_965233835.1 of Reichenbachiella sp. GTDB lineage: Bacteria > Bacteroidota > Bacteroidia > Cytophagales > Cyclobacteriaceae > Reichenbachiella. The sequence goes on along the minus strand of NZ_OZ247585.1, from coordinate 1,417,090 downwards.
CACTTTCTATAATGTAGATTTAGCAGATGGAGCCGTCTTCAGTTTGGCTACTAGCATTGCCAGTAGCCTGGATGAAATTGCAACCACTGTAGGTGATTATGAAGTGACTACCAACTGCCCAGTGTTTAGTGGCAACAGCTTTATTGACGTTCGTGATAACAATAATCAACTGGTCTATTCTATCAACCCCAATGGTAACGATCTGGGTGCTACATGCTGGGGAGTAAGAATCCGAACCAGCGGAAGCCAAACAGACGATTTAGTCAATAACGAAGATTATTTCTTAGACAGAAATTTCTACCTCGACCCTACCACACAGCCCGTTTCAGATGTCACGATTCGCTTTTACACACTTAATGAAGAAATTGACGACATCAGAGCTGAACTAAATGGAGATGGAAAAGCTAATGGCAATGACGTAGATGAATACTTACAGGATTTCCTTCGGGTGACTCGACAAGATGGTACTGACCTAGAACCGCTTGATGGCTCTGGAACACCCGTGGTTTACACACCAACCACATCAGTCTACGGCTCTACCGGATACATCTTAGAATTAGAAGTTGAAGCCCTTTCAGAATTTTTACTGGGTACGGATAGTGACAATCCCAACCATGCCCTACCAGTAGAACTTCTCTATTTTACCGCATCATCTCAGCAAGACCAAATTGTATTAGAGTGGGCTACAGCTTCCGAGTTCAACAACGACTATTTCACCGTCGAGCGCAGCAGAGATGGCATCGATTTCGAAGAGATTGACTATGTAAACGGTGCCGGGAGCACCACAGCCGTAAACCACTACAGCATCGTAGATTACAATTCGTTGGCCGGAAAATCATTCTACAGACTAAAACAAACCGATTTTGACGGAACTTTCAGTTATTCTGAGGTGATCAGTGTTACCCATACGCAGCATCTACAATTCAATGCGTACCCAAATCCTGTAGGAGATGTGGCTTATCTTGAGGTAAATAATTCTCTGTTCGCAGAGATGTTCAGGATAGAAGTTTTCGACGTCAATGGAAGCACCATGAATGTACCTTATACCCAGGAAAATGACCGCTCAATCCAATTGGACACTTCACGCCTTAGAAGTGGAATGTACGTACTGAGACTATCTGTATCTGAGAGCGTTTTCTATAGCCGTATCCTCAAATAGTATTAAATCACCTTTCGATTCCAAGGGTAGCATATTTCAAATTTGTTATCTTGATGATAGAAATGTGAAACTCACATTTAGCATGACGTGACTCAATAAATTTTGATACCTCATCTGATCAATTTCATCCAATTTATGCACCTGAAGTACCGAGGGTTTGTACTGTATGCATTTGCCATGGTGCTTTTCTTGGTGCTCTTTGAGTCAGCACAGCAGTACTATTTCATACTCCAATTTGAATTGGCTTCGGCAGACCAGTTTTCTATCATCGAGTTAGCTATAGCTCACGCTTATCGATGGATGATTTGGCTTTCAATTATGTTGACCTATTGTGGTGCTATTATTTATACAGGGAAATCGAATAGAGTTTTTAATTTGACTAAGACCTGGCCTGCTATTTCGCATCTGATCATACTCATTCTAATCAACGTACTTGTTATTTCACTAATTCAACTGGTACTTAGTAACAGAGCATTGACCATAGACAACATCTGGGACAATTGTGTGTTTTTCTTCTATCAAAAAACACCTATCTATACTTTGGCACATGTCGCCATGCTAGGTTTATTTCATTTGGTTAATGTCAATCAAAATCTAGCCGTTGAAATCCTTGATCTCAAAAACAAAATAAAGAAAAAGGACTCTCAGGCACTATCAATCAAAATTGGAAATAAGAATAAGATCATTCCTCTTTCAGACATCCTTTGGATAGAGGCTTACGATTATTGTGTGAAAATCCATACCGTCAGTCAGCACACCTATGCGATGCGAAATTCACTCAAGGCCTTGGAGAAAAAACTCCACGATCGTCAGTTTCTTAGGGTTCACCGTAAAGCAATTGTTAATATGAAGAAGGTTTCTGAAGTGAATTTCAACTCCTCCTCATTCCTTACACTAGAGAATCATACTAAAATCGATATCTCACAAAGCAGAGTCCGGGATGTAAAATCCTTCTATGGTTGAACTTGATAAGACATAATATGGAAATGTTTATAAGCAAGAAATTAAAACAATCTTCAATTTGCTCTTCTTCATGGGTGCAGGCAACTTTCTTGATTGTTGCCTTTTTTCTTTATTCCTGCGGATCAGACAGTGAGCCAGATCCAGTTGAAAATAAAACTTTAATCTCGGCTACCGAGATAGCCAGTTATCCAGTGCAATTGTTGCAGTTTGGTGCCAATCAACAAGGTTTCTCGGCTATCAGCGGACAACTTCAGTACGACATTACCATCTACAAGATAGAGTACCTGACTACGTACTTAGGCACCGAAATAACTGCCTCAGGATTGATTGGAGTACCTAATACAGAGGAAGAGGTTCCTACATTGAGCTTTCAGCATGGAACGATTGCCGCACATGCCGATGCACCAACAGAGAGTGATGAGGGTACATTTTATGCTTCATTCGCTTCGCTAGGTTATATCTCTTTAATTCCTGATTTTATTGGGTTTGGCAGCTCATCGGATTTCCTACATCCATACTATCACGCTGAATCTACCGCAGAATGCATCATAGATATGGTTAGAGCTGCCGAAGAGTTTATTGCTGAAAAGAATTTAAACAGCAACGGCAAATTGTTTCTGGCTGGATACTCAGAAGGAGGATATGCGACCATGGTAACCCATAAAAGAATCGAAGAGAAATATGAGAACGAATTTAATTTAGTTGCGTCCGCTCCAGCATCTGGGGGATATGACCTGGTAGGAATGAAAGATTATTTTATTGAACTCGAATCTTATAGTCAGCCTTTTTATTTAGCCTATCTGGCCCTTTCTTATACAGATGTCTACGAATGGCCAACATTGTTATCAGATCTGTTTAATGAACCTTATGCCTCCACCATTTCAGAACTTTTTGATGGAAGCAAAAGCGGAAGTCAGATCAATGCAAGCCTAACTACGGATATCAAACAATTGCTAACCGAAGACTTTAGAACAAACTCAAATGACTCTAAGTATGATTTGTTGAATCAAACACTCGAGACCAACAGCCCAATAAGCTGGCAACCTAAGCATCCGATCTTTATGTATCACTGTTCTGCAGACATCACCGTCCCGTATCAAAATTCGCAGAACACATACAATCATTTAATTGATGCAGGCGCTGACGAAAGCAAAGTAACCTTCACCACAATTGACGGTGCCACGCACAACACCGGTGTTGCTCCTTTTGTTATTGATTTTCTTTCTGTCTTCTCAGATCTCAAGTAGATTCTTCAGCATGCTTACTGCAATTCTATTAGTGCTCCCTGCACAAGTCTAGGGGTATTCAAGAGTTCTGTAGATATTGATCCAAAAAACAAATTACTATGAAAACTCAAATAATCAGCATGCTATTCGCATGCATCAGCTTTTCCTGTTTTGGTCAGTATGATTACGCACCATCCAAGGAATTTCCTTTTGGCAGACCGAACCCCAAGGCTCCTGAACAAATCAAGGATTATGAACCGATGATTGGCACGTGCCAATGCAAATCTACCAGCAGAGCTCCAGATGGAACCTGGGCCGAAGAAGTAGATATGGCATGGACCTTCCAGTACATTATGAATGGACTTGGAGTCCAAGATTTTACATTAAAATCTGATGGCACTCACTCGGGGAGCATTAGACAGTACGATGCAGATAGTGCCAAGTGGTTCGTACACTACTATACCTCTCGTGCTACGGGCACCGTACCTCTATCCTATTGGACGGGGAACTTAGAAGAGGACAAAATTGTACTTTACAAACCTCAAAAATCACCCCAAGGACTTGAAGGTTTTTCAAGGCTCACGTTTTATGATTTTTCAAAAGATGGATACAAATGGGTCGGAGAATGGATAGACGCAAACAATACTATTGTTTATGCATTTTGGAAAATCGAATGTAAACGAGGGTAAAAAATAAGCTGAAAGAGTGATTGATCCCTTGGGTCAATTACTCCTCAGCCCATCATTTTACAGGTGAAATAAGCAGGTTGAACCAAGATCCTGTGCTTTTCAGATGGGCGTTGCACATTTTGGTTCGCTTCATCATAATTAATTTTCCCAATCTGAATATCTCCGAAAATAACTAAATGAAGGATTGATTGCAAATAACGTTTATAGTCTGTCCTATGCTCAGAAGCGTCACTGGTAATAAAGCTAGATTTTTTGTATATTGTTTATTGTGTAAAGTCTACATACATCAATATGCAGATTCCATCGATCGAGATTAAGAACCCAATTGTGAAACAGTTGAGCTATGCCGTACTCTTCGGAAGCCTTTCTGCACTATTTGGCTCTGTCAGAATGCTACTCCCGGGTATTGAAGGTGCTGGTAGTGACTTTCGGGAAATTCCTTTACTCGTCAGTCTCTTTTATCTCAATCATCCAATCTACATCATTCTTTCCTCTTTGATTACGTCTGTGGTGGCTCCACCGAATGCCATGATCAATACCTTTGCCATGCACGTTGTAGCCTTGATAATCGGGTTCTACGCATACAAGAAAATAAAGACTTACAGTTTCAATCATTATGTACTGGGCACCGTCTGGATAGTATTTACAGTTATATATTATTACCTGTTTCTTATACCTAGTTTAGTAATTACGAATGAGCTCCTTAGCATGAACCAGGATATTGGTATGATTAATAGTTACCTATCTATTATATCTACTATGCAATTTGAGCTCACAAGTACTGCATTGGTTACAAGTATTTTCTTGATCCAGCTCGAAATACGAAGATCCCTTGAAGACCATAAGAAGAATTTAGTGATTATGGTAAACAAGAAGACCAAAGCACTGGCCGATGCCAACCACGAATTGAAGAGCATGAATGAGAATCTGGACCATCTGGTCAAAGAAAGAACTCAGAAGGTTCAGGAGCAATATGAGCAAATGTTGAAGTACGCCTATCTTAACTCTCACGAGGTAAGGGCTCCATTGAGTAGAATGCAAGGCTTGATGTCTATCATTATCCAAGAACAGGATATCCAAAGTAAAATGGAGCTGATCGAAAAGCTCAAGTTATCCTCTGAAGAGCTCGATGCCATCATCATTGAAATGAGTCAAATACTCGAATCCGAATTGATAAAAGGTAAGAAAGTATCATAAACTTTTAATTCCCTCTTTTTGCTTAATTTCATCTCATGAATAGACATAAAATTTGGGAGTACATTATTCAAATAGTAATTGTCATTTTCGGTGTATTCCTGGGCATTCTGTTGAGTGAATGGAATAACGATCAAAAAGACAACAATCGTCAAAAAGTTTTTCTCTCTCATATGGCAAGTGAACTAAATGGCCACAAAAATCAGCTTGACCTGGTCATACCATATCACGAATCAATTACTAAGGCGGTAGATAGCGTAATATCCAATAGCTCCAAAGAAGAATTGAAAACAGCCTTTATTTGGGATGGAGCCTGGGGTAAAATCCCAAAGTGGCAAGGCCTTAAATTATTTCCTCTTCGTACCCCTACCTACGAATCAGCTAAATTCAGTGAGGTTTTGGCAGGAATGGATAGCGAATTATTAGAATCGATTACTGGATATTACGAATCTGTAAATTCCTATAATACGCTCTGCAATGGAATTTCGGAAAAAATATTAGATATTAACTCACAAACCGAATATGTAGATGTTCTACTATTGGTCATGATCATAAAAGGAGACGTTTTAGGAACTGAAAAAGGTATCAAGGCCTCCACGGACTCACTCATTCAAAAAATCGAACGGAAGCTTTAACTACCTTCAATTTCCTTAACTAACTCAGCGTACCACTTCTCCCCGTACTTGCGGATTAGTGGGTCTTTCAAAAATTTATAGATAGGCACTTTCAGCTCATCGCCTAACTTACAAGCCGGATCACAGATGTCCCACTGGTCATAGTTCAGTGCATCATAATGATCATATTTAGTTATCCTTATCGGATACAAATGACAGGAAATTGGCTTCTTCCATTTGGTTTTACCATCCAAATAGGCTTGTTCGATGGCGCACTTGAGGATATTTTGTTCGTCGTATATCGCGAATGCGCACTCTTTGCCTCCGATAGTAGTCGTGGAGTAGTCTCCCTCTTCATCCAGAATATAACTGCCCTCCTTTTCGAGCACTGCAAGTCCTTCCTTAGACATATAAGGTTTAACCGCCTCAAGTACCTCCTCCAATTTTGGTAATTCGTCTTCCTCCAGTGGTGCACCTAAATCTCCTTCCACACAGCAAGCACCATGACATTTGTTCAAGTCACATACAAAATGTCTTTCTTTGATGTCATCGGATAGGACAGCATTATCTAATATGATCATAGTATTCGAATTGAACCACAAAGTTATAAGATCAGAAAGTATTAAGCGATAAGTAAACTGGAATTGAAGGTTATTATAACCGAGTCAAAAAAATTAAATTCGCATATGCCTTTTGAAATCATTGACCCCAACAAAAATCAAGTACCCATTTTGGTAAGTGTACCTCACTGTGGTACCGAAATTCCCGATTCCATTCGAGATCAATACGATCCGGAAATGATAGCCGCGATAGATGATACGGACTGGTTTGTGGATCAGCTCTATGACTTTGTGGGTGATCTGGGAATAAAAATGATCAGAGCAAAATATAGCCGCTGGGTAATTGATTTGAATAGAAATGCGGAGAGCAAACCGCTCTACAACGATGGCAGAGTGATTACTGCCTTGTGCCCAACCACGAATTTTAACGATCGAAACATCTATCTGGACGATGGACCTACACAAGAAGAAATCAACAAGCGAATCAGTAGCTATTACTATCCATACTACGACCAGATCCGCCTGGAGCTGACCAAGCTACAGAAGCAATTCAAACATGTGTTGTTTTTTGATGCACACTCCATAAGACAGCATGTACCCGGCATTAGGGCAGAGAAATTTCCAGACCTGATCTTGGGTGATGCGGATGAACAAGCGGCAGACTCCAAGATTATCCAAACAGCAATGGACGTGTTGTCCAGTACGTCGTACTCATTCAAGCATAACCACCCATTCAAAGGCGGAAATCTCACACGTACTTTCGGCCAACCTGAGAAAGACATCCATGCACTTCAGTTGGAGATGGCCAAGACCGTCTATATGGATGATAACGAAACCCAATATGACGATTCTAGGGCAGAAGTAGTGAGGAAAGATTTAAAGCACCTCTTTGAATCGCTTATTCAGACGCTAAACCAAATGAACCAATGAGTAAAGTTTTGAAGTTTGAAGGGTTGTTGACGAATAGTGGATGGCTATGTCCCGCCTACGTGAAGATGGATGAAGATGGAAACATTATTAACTTGTCCCAAACGACACCGCAAGAAGTCACAGAACATGTGAATGGCTATGCCATACCTGGATTTCAAAATGCACACTCCCACTCCTTTCAGTATGCGATGTCCGGCCTTGCAGAAATTCATCCCGACCCTACATCACAAGATGACTTCTGGAGTTGGAGAGAGACTATGTACAACATAGCCTTGTCCATGAACCCTGATCAATTCGAACACATTGCCACCATGCTTTATGCTGAAATGCTGTCTCATGGTTATACCCATGTGGCTGAGTTTCATTATGTGCATCATGACAAAGATGGGAAAAGGTATGCCAATCATGCAGAGATGGGAGAACGGTTGGTCAGTGCGGCGCAAACAGCAGGCATTGGCATTACACTTGTTCCTATTTTTTATCAAAAAGGAGGATTTGGACAAGGTCCGGTTGAAAAACAAAGACGGTTTATTTCTGCCACGGCACAAGACTATCTTGATCTTTTGGTCTCATCTGAGCAAGCCACCCAATCTTACTCAAAAGCTAATGTTGGCTTAGGCATCCATTCGCTTCGTGCGGTCGACGAAGACTCTATCCGGACAGCTTTCGCAGAAGCTAAAAACCTACCTGTTCACATTCACATAGCAGAACAGCTGAAAGAAGTTGCTGACTGCCTGGACTTTTATAAACAAAGGCCGGTTGAATGGCTCCTGAATACATTTGAGGTTAACCAGAATTTTCATCTGGTGCACGCCACACATCTGAGCGACTCAGAAGTTACTGGCATAGCACAATCAGGTGCCCATGTTGTGTTATGTCCTTCTACTGAAGGCAACTTAGGGGACGGCATTTTCCCACTACAATCCTTTCAACAGCAAGGAGGTAAATGGTCGATTGGCACGGATAGTCATATTGGACTAAATCCTTTGGAAGAGCTTCGTATACTGGACTATGGACAACGACTGACCACCCATCGTAGAAATCAGTTTATTTCAAAAACTAATGGAGACACTGGCTTATTCGGCGTGGATATGGCGCTAAAAGCCGGAAGAAAAGCTATGGGCAACAGTTGCGAAAGTTACTTTGAGGTAGGTCAGCCGCTAGATGCTGTAGTTATAGACGCGCAGATGCCACTCATAGCAACCAGTCGCCCTGAACATATTTTATCTACGCTGGTGTACAGTGGTGATCGTTCTCATTTCATGGGAACTATAGTAAATGGAGATTGGAAAGTAAAAGCGGGGCACCACCTCAAGCAAGATGATGTCGTTTCTAATTTCAAAAAGTCTCTTGCTGAACTAAGTATTCGTTAATCTAGATAAGTATCTATTTCCTTTAGAATATCTGAGGTCAAGGGCTTGGTGAATAGTTTTTGCACTTCCCTGTACTGATCGGCCAACTCGGCATCTTGATAGTACTGCGATGAAGTCAATACAAAGAGTTTGATTTTTTCACTTTCTACAGCGGTCATCATCTTGCGATATTCACGGATAAAATCCCACCCGCTAATCGTTGGCATATTGATATCCAACAAAATGACGTCTGGCAAATCTTCTGGATTGTTCTTCACCAAATCCTCTAAATAAGTGAGCCCTTTGGTTGAACTTGTCAAAGATTCTACAAGCATTTCAGGGTTATAATCTTTGATCACCTTAGTACAAATCAGATTGTTGATCTCGTCATCATCAATTATTAGAACCTTAATTTGTTTCGTCATTGTACTTATTAGAGGTGGTGGATAATCAGACCGTCAATTTAATTTAAAATTCTGAGAATTTGGAAAATAATCAAGCATAGGCCCAATTCTGATTAAAAAAATAATGCGAACTTAAGCCATCTTAAATCCGTTTTCAAACCAAACAAAAATCTTGAACTTATGAAAAAGAATTTATCAATTGCTACAAGTTTTATTATTGCCTGCCTTATAAGCAGTTCCAGCCTGTATGCGCAGCAAAAAGCCAGCCCTCCCAAAGTATCTAAAGCCACAGTAAATGGGAATGACATTACCATCAACTACAGCAGCCCTTCTAAAAAAGGCCGTGAGATTTATGGTGGTTTGGTGCCATTTGACAAAGTATGGAGAACAGGAGCCAACGAAGCAACTACCATTGAGCTATCGAAGGATGCGAAAATTGGAGGTGTAGATGTAAAGGCAGGGAAAAATGCCTTATTCACTATTCCAGGGAAATCTGAGTGGACCATCATCATCAACTCCAACGCCAAGCAGTGGGGAGCCTACGATTACGACAAGAGCAAGGACATCGGACGTTTCAAAGTTTCTTCAGCAGAGCTTGATGCTGTGGTTGAAAGTTTTGCCATCAATTTAGCCGATGATGGAACCGTTTCCATTATTTGGGATCAAACTCAGGTGGAATTTATGATTAAATAAAATATTTTTTCTCTTCAAAAAAGGGCTCTGATTTGATTATCAGAGCCCTTTTTTATTTTATTTCAAAATCAACGTAACATTAATCGTGATTTTACGATTATAAGGTTAATTAATTTAATCGTAATTTTACAATGAATATGAAAACGTCAGAATTTTTAAACATCCTCAAAGAAAACCCAGCACTAGGATTAGAGTTTGAAATCGAAAAAGGCAAATTTATTAAGCCTACTTTTCACATTACAGAAGTTAAAAATGTGAGTATTGAATCCGTAGATTGTGGTGGGAACCCAGACAGCTACAAACAAACCATTGTACAACTGATGGTCAACCCATTGGAAGAAATGAGAAAACCGTGGACAGCAGAGAAAGCACTGGATATTTTCAATAAGGTAGACCAATTGAAACCAATCAATGGTGACACCGAAATTTTCTTCGAATATGGAGATTTGGATATCAGAACTTCCAATTTTAGTGTAGAAGACCTTCTTTTCGCTGATGGAAAAATCAGACTTGAATTATTTGCTAAGCCAACAGTATGTAAACCAAGTTTGGTTTCAGGAGCCAAACAATGCTGTTAATTACTTAAAATTGTGGCTCATTACATTGAGTCACAATTCTCATTTGGCAACAACCCTATCATTCAATAAAACAATCAAATGAAAAACCTTATCATTCTTTGTACCGGAAATAGCTGTAGAAGTCAAATTGCAGATGGCTATTTCAAACATTTCGCTAACGATGAACTGGCAGTCTATAGCGCGGGAATAGAAACCCATGGTGTAAACCCCAGAGCCATCAAAGTAATGAAAGAAGATGGTATTGACATCTCCAACAACACTTCCAACAACATTACTGAATACCTGGAGGTAGATTTCGACTACATTATCACCGTGTGCGACCATGCGCAGGAAAATTGCCCATACATTCCAGGAGACGGCGAGCGCGTGCACTACAATTTCCCAGACCCTGCTAAAGCCACGGGCACCGAAGACGAGATCTTGGATAGCTTCAGGTCTACACAAAATATGATCAAAGAGTTTACACAAAAATTTGTGACAGACAAAGGGCTATGATCATCACGCCCATGCTACCGAGTGACTGGCCTGAGGTTGAAAAAATCTACCAGGATGGCATAGACACCAACCAGGCCACATTCGAAACCCAGACGCCTAGCTGGGAGGCATGGGACGCCAGACACCATGATCAACCCAGATTAGTAGCTAAAGACCACGACGGCTCCGTACAAGGCTGGGCCGCGCTGTCTCCCGTCTCCAAACGACCCGTATATCGCGGCGTGGCCGAAGTAAGCATCTATATCGATGTGAAGCTAACAGGCCAGGGCCTCGGTAAAAAACTCCTTACCGCACTCATCCAACGATCCGAAGAAGCCGGTATCTGGATGCTGCAAGCCGTTACCTTTCCTGAAAACAAAGCCAGTGTTCGTCTGCATGAAAGCTTAGGCTTTAGGCTTGTAGGTCGCAGGGAAAAAATTGCCCAGCAGCATGAGGTATGGCGGGATACCGTGATGCTTGAGAGGCGATCTTCTCATTTTCACTAACTAGTGAATTATTCATTTTTTTTAAACGCTTATATTTGAATGTAAGCGTTTAAAAAAATGGCTTTTGTTCATCAAATTGATTTCCGATTTATAACTCAGCCTCAGCTCAGTTATCCTTATGCAATTTTTCATAAATTGAAAACTAAATAACGATCATAGTGATCGTTGCGCACTAGTTGAGCTCCATAACTAACTTTTCATGATTTTAACTAAACTAATAGCCATAATACTTTTTGCATATTTCAGTTCTAGCAATGTTCAGGTCGAATTGGATGATTCACTTGAATTGAGCATTGAACAAGGTAAATCAGGTTCACCATGGCAATTTCCTGGAGGTCAGAAGGCATTTGACGAATATTTGAAACCTGAAATCAAATGTGGAGATCAAGTAACACCAACTTCAGTTTATGTAACCTTTGTAATTGATGAAGATGGCAAATCAACAGAAGTGAAGGTCTTAAGAGGATCAACTCCAGATTGCAATAAACTTGCGATTAAATTGATTACCGAAATGCCTATTTGGGAATATGTAGAACCTAACAACGGAACGAAGAAATTAAGAAGCGCCGCCAATGTGAAATTCAACTAGATGAAAACGGTGCTCAACAATATGCATCATTCATATCCAAAGCTGGGTGACCGAAGCCTTGGTAGAAACATCCTCGCCAATCCGCAATAGTCAGCAGTAGTTCGGTTTGGTTCATGCAGTACCGCAGCAGTCTCGATTAACAGTAACTCAAGAAAAATAACTTTTGCAGTTGGAAGCGGTTCGGCTATCTTGGCCGTTTAAACAAGCGTGGATACGAGAGAGATGCATGGGCGTTACCCACTATTGCATATGAGCATAAAATTCACGACCATTTTATTTTTCAGTTGCTTAACGACCTTTGTTAATGCACAAGCTCTTTTTCCAGAAGTTTACAAAGGATGCAACACTGCAACTATGACGCTGGAATCTGACACAGCAACAATAACGAAAGAACCTAAAGAAATAGCAAACCTGCTAATCGACAATATTTCAGAGCAAGTAATGAGAAAATTAGCAGGAAGGATAACAATGCAAATTATAGTTTACTCTGACGGGAGCAATTGTGTGTTTAGTATTGAGAACGAATCCAATATTGATTCAAAAGAACTTAATCTAAAACCAATTTTTGATAATAACCTATCTTGGAACACACATGATCAACTACCCATTAGTGTCTTAATTGAACTCGACTTTAACAAAGGAAAACTTAATTACAGAAGATTAGGTGTAAGCACAGAAAAGGGATTGCATGAATTATACAATGCCGGTCGACCTGAATAATCTATTTAAGAAATCACCCATGAAATTCTCAATATCTATTCTCGCAGTATTAGTAATCGGAACCGCTTGTTCACAACAGCCTCCGAAGGATTATCAGAATATCTACAACGAACTATGCAATCAAGATGACGATTCAAAGACGATCGCGCACCTTAAAGAATGGGAAGAGAACTATCCACGTGATCCCGAGATGTTTATCTCTGCATTTAATTTCTATCTTCAAAGATCAAAGCAAGAAGTTGTAAGAATGGATGGGGGCCCTGCCAAGGGTCAAAGTTTTCAAATTATGGATTCAACAAATTCAGAACCTGTGGGATATCTCTACGGAGACATTTCTTATGACGAAGAACTCTTTAAAAAGTCTATTGACTATCTAACACGCGGTTTGACAAAGAACCCCAAAAGATTGGATATGCACTTTGGCAAGATTATCACACTCGGTCAACGAAGAATGTTTGAAGAACAAACCTCTAATATCCTACAGGTATTAGACTATGGAATGGAAATTGAACATAAATGGCTTTGGAAGTTAGGTGAACCTATTGAAGATGGTATCGAAGCTGAAAAAAGTGGAATTCAGGATTACGTCTACAACATGTTTAACCAACAGACTCCAGCGTGTGATTACATAACAACTATTTCAAACAAACTGGTGGAGGTATTTCCTGATGATATTTTCGGGTATTCGAATATCGGAGCATGCAACCTTATGAACGAGAATTTTGACGAGGCTATTACTTGGTTCAAACAAGCTGAAATAATTAATAAACAAGATCCTATTGTTTTATCGAACATCGCCTACGCTTACATGAAAAAAGATATGAATGAAAAGGCAATTGAATACTACAACAAGGTCGCTTCTACCGGAGACGAACAATATAAAAATTTCGCCCTTCAGAAAATTGAAGAACTAAAAGAGTAACAGTCGGTAACAATCACTATCATCCATAAGCTTACTGAGTTATTTGCACAGACTGGTGCTATCTGATACTTTTATAGAAATTTAAAAAGTCCAGCTTACGGATTTTAGCTGGTCGTTACAACCGCCTCGCCCCTGGCGCTCACGTTTCGTGAGTGACAAACCTATCATTTGATGTCGTATTTAGAGACTTGTAGTCTCGGACAATAAGTACTGATGTAATATATGAAAGTGATGGCAGCTTGGGTAATAAACCTTGAATGACACATGTATATTTAGCACTCACTACAAGTGAGCGCTAGTAGGCGAGCCAACCTCCTCGGACTCACATGCTCATCAATACCCATACTTCCCCTTCCACTGAGCTTTCAGCTTCTTGCGCATCTCTTCTTCTCGTGGGTTTTTACCAGGGTTAAAAAGGGCTTTTCCTTTAATCTCTTCCGGCATAAACTCGAAGTCGACAAAGTTGCCTGCATGGTCATGGGCATATTTGTAGCCTTCGCCATAGCCAATTTCTTTCATCAGCTTGGTTGGCGCGTTGCGGATGCCTAAAGGAATGGACAAGTCTCCCGTTTCTCTCACCAGCTGTTGCGCCTTGTTGATCGCCATATAAGAGGCATTGCTCTTGGCTGAGCAGGCCAAATAGGTCACGCACTGGCTGAGTATGATTCTTGATTCCGGATAACCGATCACGTTCACGGCCTGAAAGGCATTGTTGGCGATCACCAATGCCGTTGGGTTGGCATTGCCAATATCCTCTGAGGCTAAGATCAGCAGCCGTCTGGCGATGAACTTCACGTCCTCTCCCCCTTCGATCATTCGTGCCAAATAATACACCGCCGCATTAGGATCGCTCCCCCGGATCGACTTGATAAAAGCAGAAATGATATCGTAGTGCATCTCTCCACTTTTGTCATAGATGGCCGCTTTCTTTTGTGCTATTTCAGTAACTACCTCATTGGTAACTACAGCTTTCTTATCTAAAGAGTCGACCACCAGTTCCAAGAGATTCAGCAGTTTTCGTCCGTCGCCGCCCGACAAGCGCATCAAGGCTTGGTCCTCTTTGATCTCCACCTTTTTGTCTTTGAATACATTCGGATGATTCAGGGCCTTGTCGATCAGTTCTGTTAAATTTTCCTTAGCCAAGGCATTCAAAGTATATACCTGACATCTGGAGAGCAAAGCGGCGTTGACTTCAAAACTTGGATTTTCTGTCGTAGCGCCGATTAGTGACACCTGGCCCTTTTCCACCGCGCCTAGCAGTGCGTCTTGCTGGCCTTTGTTGAATCTGTGAATCTCATCTATAAACAGGATCGCCTTTGATCCAAGTCTCGATTTTTGGATGACTTCACGAATATCCTTTACCCCGGCACTTATAGCACTCAAAGTGAAAAATGGCATTTTGGCCGAATTGGCAATGATATTGGCGATAGTGGTTTTGCCCACCCCAGGAGGCCCCCACAAAATCATAGAAGGCACGGCACCAGAGTTGATGGCACGCTTCAGTATATTTTTCAAATGGTCTTGGCCCACCAGTTCATCCAAGGTCTGGGGTCTCAATTTTTCCGCTAAGGGCATGGGATTATCTAGCATAATGTACGCTACGAAAAAAAGTAATAAAAGAATGGAAAATTAATGAAAATCAGACGGATTACTGTCCACCTTCTTCGGTCTCTGCAGGGGTTTCTTCCTGAACCTCTTCGGTCTCCTCGGGCGCGGCTTCTTCTACAACGGTTTCTTCCTCTACGGTTTCTGGCTCAGCTTGGTTTTTGTCCTTCTTTTTAAACAATCCGCCCAAGCCTTTCTTTTTCACTTGCGTAGTGTCAGATTCCTGCAAGGCTTCTTCTGCCAATTTCTCTGCTGATGGCGGTGGTCGATTGTCAATAAAGAGCTCGCCATAATACTTGTTGTAGTATACCTGCTCTTGATTGTGTGCAGCGGTTTCTTCGTATCGATACTTATATCTTGGTCCTTCTGGCACGGTGTCCTTTTCAACTTGCGCCAAAAGCGGAGCAGCAGATAGAGAATCTACACCCAGTGTATCGGTATCCACAAAATCTTCGGCTAAGAATTCGCCCTGATCTATGATAAGCTCTGAAGTATCTTCAGGAACCGGAGCCAAGACATTCTTCTTTGGGGCCGTCATGAGCTCATAATTCTTGCGAAACAAGCTGGTTTGCTTGTTTACACCATACTTGGTTCGTCGCGAAGCTGAAGCAAATTTTGGGGTACTGTCATTGGCAAAATAGGAGTATTTGGCCAAACGTATAGAGTCATCCAGAATATAGGTACTCTGAAAGGCAGGGCATACCACGTTGTCTTTACAAGCGTAAAAAACAAGGCACAACACAAACAATATAGGAAAACTAGTTCTCCTCACAAATTTTATTCAATTAGGGATTAGGTGGATACAATCACTAACCCTCAAAAATGGATAATATTTCCTGATTTATATAATTAATCTCTTCAAATCTTAAAAGGCAATTCCCCTCTCGAGTCGAATATGAATATATAATCTTAGAATAGTACCAATCTACTTTTTCAACATGGGTTTAACTACTGGATAAGCTGCATCCACCCATTCCTTATACATTTTTCCCGATGGGTGTAAGCCATCTTCGGCCACCAAAGTGGGTTCACTAGCTGCTCTTCTACTTCCCGGCGTAATGTCCACAAAGGCCACCTCATACTTGTCGCAGATACGCTTGGCTATGGCATTGTATTCATCTAGCTCTCTCGCAATTTTCGGTGGGTCTTTTTCTGCTGCAAAAGGCGTTACACCATAATCTGGAATGGAAAGTACAAAGGTCCGATCTGCCCTATCCTGAGCAAAAGCAATGGCTTGTTGAAGTAGCGACTCAAATTCCTTTTTGTACTGATCGATGGGATAACCACGGTACTGGTTGTTCACGCCTATAAGCAGGGAGACCAAATCATAGTTTTTGGCGGGTTTTTCTTTATCAATAGCGGCTTGCAACTCGTCCGTCGTCCATCCGGTGGTGGCTATGATTTTTGGCAATTCGACTTTGATGCCGTCTCCGACCAATCTTCCTTGCAGGATATGCGGCCATCTTTCGTCTGCAGCCACCGCTTCTCCAATGGTATAAGAGTCTCCAAGTGCTAAATATTTGTATGTCATTTTTGGTGTTGTTTGCTCTAAAATTAAAGAGGTTACATGAAGTATCCGCTCTAATATGTGCTAAATTTAAACAAGCAACACCGATTCTATATGAAAATTGAAAACACCGTAATCATAGACAAACCGCTGGATACCGTAACCCAATACTTTGCTAACCCCGCCTATCTCAAAGAATATCAGGAAGGATTTGTAAGCAAAGAGCTCGTAAGTGGGACAGCTGGGGAAAATGGTGCTGTCTCAAAAATGCTTTATGAACATAATGGTCAAAAGATGGAGTTGGTAGAAACCATCACGGCCAACAATCTGCCTGATACCTTCGAAGCCCACTACTATCATGAGCACATGGATAACACCATGAAATGTATCTTTACTCCGCTAGATGATGGCCGAACCGAATATAGAAGTTTCATTGAATACACGCGCATCAACTGGGTAATGCCTCGCCTGATGGCTATACTCATTCCGAGTCTCTATAAAAAGCCTGTCAAACGATGGTTAGAGAATTTCAAAAGGTTTGTGGAGAGCCAGTGAGTGTCCTAAGCCACCCGACTCAGGGCTTCTTCGATAGCTGCTTCTACTTCTGAGGCATTTAGTGGTTTATTGAAAACCTTCTCGATTAAGTTGTCTGTTTCGGCTTGATGGATTTTTTCGTCCTGATCCATAGAGGTTAAAATGAAACAGGCGAGGTTATTATATTTTTTGTGCGCTTCGGCCAGGAAGTCTACGCCGTCCATGCCGGGCATTCTCATGTCGGTAATCACAACGGTCAGATCGTCTTCTAAAGCCGCCAACTTCTCTAAAGCGTCAGGCCCTGATTCGGCCATGAGGGTATTGTATTTTGAGCCAAAGATTTTATCAAATATGATCCTGGGGATGGATTCATCATCTACGTATAGCACTGTCATCTTCATATCTTTCTACTGGTTTGAGTCTAAGTTAATCAATAATTTTTTACGAATTAACTAACCTTAAAAATACTGAAACTCCAGAATGAGCCATAGCCCACCCTGAAGTTTTAGCACACCTCCCTCAATTCTTCTTCTACGAATCGCCAAGTCTCTGGAGTCTGGCGATATCCTGATCTATAGATAGGATCAACAGACAAGTAGCAGTACAAAACACGGGACTCGTAATGCAATGGTGACCACTCCAGCTTCCATCTGTATTTTGAATGCGGACAATACGGCCTGCGGTATTATCAAACCATTCGATCCATTCCTCTCCACCGGCAATCACCATCGACTCACCCGTTTGCAAGAAGCTCAAAAATTCTTCTCCTCCGTTATTACCAAATCCATTCAGTACTTCGTCTTCTTGTGCTTTGTCCTTGGCTGATTTAAAAACATTGAAACTGGTGGTTAACCTTGAAGACTCTTCTTCACTCAAGCCTATTTCTTCCAACAGCTCTTCAGACAACTCCGCATCCTCATCTATTTCTCCTTTTCGTTTGGCCTCATCGATCATGTCCTTAGCTTTTTTAGCTTCCTTGGCACTCGCTCGCAAAGAACCAGAAACAGCATAAAGCATAATCCCCGCTCCTTTTTCTGTATTCACTTTACCGGAGCCAGCATCATAGTTCCCTTTTTGGAACTCTCTTGACCTTTCCAGGGCGACCTCGTCGATTTCAATGTCATTTACCTGAGCGGCCTCTACAGCCTGATTGGCATAAGAAGACTGTAGTACGCCAGCCCAACCATCACCTTTCAAACTCCCATCTTGATTTTGATTGGTTTGGATGCGTTTGACACAACTGGCCAATGCGGCTCTCACCCGATCTTCAGTTTTAGCCGACAGGTCCTCCAGCTCCAATAGATTATTGAAAAACTGTGCGGCCAACACGGCATCTATATTATCTCCCAACTTCACTTGTATCTGCGTATTGCTCAACTCCGTGATTTTGAGTCTATCCTTTGGGGTACTTTCTACGGCATTCAATAAATACTCAGTGGCTTTAGCCAATGCCTTAGCATATTCTCCTTTCTCCAGCGTGCTGTTCGTTCTCAACATCGCCATACCTACCATGGCGGTGGTCGCTGGATCGGTGCTCACGGCATGAGCATCTCGAACGTGTTGGTAGCTGTGACTACCAGCTCCCCAGCCTCCATTTTCCTGTTGTGCTGAAGCTAAATAACTCAATCCTGTATTGACCGAATGTTTGACTTTGGCTACATTTTTAAAATGGCTGTGTCCTTCAGATGATTCCTCACCAAAAATAGTCTTGAAGGTACATCCTTTGGCTCCACATACTTTGATGTGGTTGTGATCCATCGGGTTTTTGTTGGATGATCTAAATCCCGGAGTCAGCGACAAGAGTAAGCATCCAGCCAACCCTAATGTCAATGTTTTTACTTTGGTTTTCATAAGTGTGAGTATTTGGTTTTATCGATATTGATAAGACCAAATACGGCACTTACTTTCAGTATAAAAACCTAGAATGAGGGAGTCGTGAGTTTCAATAAGGGAAGTCTAATGTTTAGTAAGGGAAGGTAAGGCTGATTTTGCCAATTAACTTGTCATTTCGATCCCGATGGTTCGGGAGAGGAATCTAATTGTCATTATATGTTGTAATAATCTCGATGAGATTTCTCTCTTCACCAACTCCCGGTTGGCTCGATCGAAATGACAACCCTGGATGCTATCTAAGGCCTTCTAGCTCTGTCTTTAGTTTCTTAGGGAGGCTATTCGCTATGAGTCCATAAGAATGGTCGATCAGTTCGTAGATCAATTCGTCTGGCAGCGTACCATCTACATAAACTGAATTCCAGTGCTGTTTATTCATATGATAACCAGGCTGAATGGCTGGGTGATTGGCTCGGAGCTCTTGGGCTCGTTCGGGATTGCATTTGAGGTTGATAAACTCAAAGGTATCTATGGACGAAAGGGCGAACATTTTGTCCATTACCTTAAACACAAGGGTATTAGGTCCAAACGGGCAACTTTCTGTTACGCCAGGTTTTGATAAACAGTAATCTCGGTAGGTTTCGACATTGATCATTATTGCAATAAGGTTTTCTTGATAATGAAATAAATCATACCCAAGAGAAACGCAATAATGGCAAATTTGTTGATACCGTGCATCATGCGGAGATTGAGGTCCTTTTTCTGGTTAGGGTCTTCTTTTCTAAAGAAGTAGCCAAATACCTCTCCAAGCGAGAAGAACTCCTTCAAACCACTTTTTTCTTTCTTTTCTTCCATTAGTTCAGGATTGCTTCTATGGCTTCGGGCTCTACCCAGTTGCCGTCATCTTTTATAATCTGTATCAGTTCATCCACGGCATAGTCGGAATGTACTGCTCGCTTCACCACTTCCTGTCCACGATACAAGGTGATTTTGTCTTTGCCCGACCCAACGTAGCCATAATCCGCATCAGCCATTTCGCCTGGACCATTCACTATACAGCCCATAATGCCGATCTTTACACCCTTGAGATGATCTGTTCTTTTTCGGATCATAGCAGTGGTTTCCTGCAGATCGAATAATGTTCTTCCACAAGAAGGGCAAGAAATATATTCTGTCTTAGTCATACGGGTACGG
This sequence comes from Reichenbachiella sp., assembly GCF_965233835.1. Taxonomy (GTDB): domain Bacteria; phylum Bacteroidota; class Bacteroidia; order Cytophagales; family Cyclobacteriaceae; genus Reichenbachiella. The sequence goes on along the minus strand of NZ_OZ247585.1, from coordinate 1,396,847 downwards.
GCCGCCTGAAGAATGCCAAAAGCTGTATCATTTTCTACTTTCTTGTTCCTATTTCCTGCCAACATCACGCCATCCCCGAGTCCATCGATCAGTAGTCCTCCAATGTCCGTAGCCGAAGCCAATTGAAAATCTTCTTTATCAGCAATCTCCTGATGCCAACTAACAACTACAGGCTGGTTCACTTGCTTAATGATCAATTCAAAAATGAATCGACGAAGTGAAGCCATCGCATGTGTATTGTTGGTATGCAATAAAAGGATCGCATGTTCATAATTTTTGAGTGCATCAATACGATTCAACTCTTCAGCCTCAATCGATACAAAAACCACCTGATCCTGGCTAATATTTTGAAGCTCGTCTACTGATACCAGCGGATATTTTTTATTTTGGTCTGATAGGTCTTTCCAGGCTGGGTAATCAATAATTTCCTGCAACCCATTCGGCAGCATGAAATCTACCGGTTGGCTGCCGGAGTAAATAAAATCAGCACCGGTATCATTCATTCGCCACTTGTCAGGCTCTGGCAAATAGAAGTGTCCAATTTCCTTGAGGTCTTTGATTTCGATCTTCTCCTTTTTGCTAAAGTCGGCAATGACTCTAGGTACATTGTGGTCACCAAGGTTTAAAACTTCTTTCGTATTTCTTCTTTCATACACAAATGGATCGACCGGGCTTTCGGCCAAAGGAGCAATTTGAGTATGCCCTGCTCTTTCTGCATAGCGATCCACCAAAGCTTGTGCAACTGGGGCTTCGAATTCTGGTTCTTCAGTCAAAGAAACTCTTACCGTATCTCCTAAACCATCTTCCAGCAGGGCTCCAATACCTACGGCAGATTTGATTCGACCATCTTCGCCATCTCCTGCTTCTGTCACTCCTAAATGTAACGGATACGGTCTCAAACCCTCTTCCTCCAGTTTATGTACCAACAAACGATAAGCTTGCACCATAACGCGGGTATTACTCGCTTTCATGGAAATGACGATGTCGTAAAACTCCAAGTCCTCACAGATGCGAAGAAATTCTAAAGCCGACTCCACCATGCCAAGGGGCGTATCTCCGAATCGACCCATGATACGATCTGAAAGCGAACCGTGGTTGGTACCTATCCGCATAGCAGTACCATGTTCCTTACACAGTTTAACCAGCGGCTCAAACTTCTCTCTGATTCGTTTTAGCTCCAACTCGTAGGTTTCATCGGTATAAGCTAGCTCCTCAAATTTCTTTTTATCCGCATAGTTGCCGGGATTCACTCGGACTTTTTCTACAATCTTGGCTGCTAGTTCTGCCGCATTTGGGGTAAAGTGAATGTCCGCGACTAATGGCACATCATAACCCTTGTCTCTAAGACCTTTTCTAATTTCTTCTAGATTCTGAGCTTCCTTTATGCTGGGTGCCGTGATTCTGACATATTCACAGCCTGACTCCACCATTCGGATTGATTGCTCTATGGACCCTTCTGTATCCATGGTGTCTACAGTGGTCATAGACTGAACTCGAATCGGATTTTCTGCTCCGAGCGGCACACCACCAATATTAACTTCGATGGTTTTTCTTCTCTTGTATTCAGTGAGAGAAGGGCAATATTTATGTGAATCAGACATAATGCAAAAATAGTGAGGAGAGGAAAGAAATGGTTATAAAACAGGTAATTATCAACCAACTCTATAATTACATTCATTTCTTCCTTGATGAAAAAACGAATCAAAAAAATCAAGACATAAAATTCAGTCAACCTTTCATTGAAACCCAAACTCATCCGACAAATGTCGGGATCAAACAATGGCTTTTACCATAATTTCCTACACTGAATTTTTAGATCAAATTTATTTAAGACCCTATACTCCAATGACCTGTGATTTTTGGACTAAATATCCCCCAACTGCGGACGGATAACTAGTTCTTCCACCACAGAGTTTTTAGATAATTGATGAGCCGACCAAATAGCCTCTGCGACGTCGGACGATTTGATAAACCGCTCTTCTGGAAGATCTACTCCTTCCCAGCTGGCTGTGAGCGTAGCACCAGGATGAACAGCTGTCACGCGAATGCCATGGGGTTTTAATTCTTCCCTCAATCCCAACGACATCCCGTGCATGGCGAATTTCGAAATACTATAGGATCCTCCATTTGGGTAGGCTTTCAGGCCAGCGACAGAACAAATGTTAAATATATCTCCACTTTTGTTCTCAATCATTTTTGGAATAAGTCCTCTAGACAAGTGATAGGCACTATAAAGGTTTGTGTTGATCATCAGCTCAAGTGATCCTTCCGCTTCATTGTGAATTTCACCTGGTAAAAATGTCCCAGTATTATTGACCAACACATCGACGTAAGGCGCGGAGTCATTCACAAAAGCAACGAACTTTTTCACTTCTTCAGCATTTGACAAATCCGCCTTTATAGCTAGTACCTTCGTACTGGTTATGGCGCTAATCAGTTCATTGAGGTCGCCTTGATTCCGAGCACAAGTCACTACATCGTACCCCTCGGATGCAAATTTTTTAATAATGGCGCGGCCTATTCCTTTAGTTCCGCCAGACACTACAATTGTCTTATTCATAGCATTTCTTATTATGTCAGGGGCAAATTAAAGGTTTACAAAAATAATTGTTGGTAAAGTGATTTTAAATTCTGAGAGGTAGTCGAAAATTGTTATTTTGGTGGCGAAATTGAAAAACTGAATGGCTAGCCTCGGACGCTTTATATTATTTATCGGATCCATGTTTGTAAGACGGGAGAGTTTTCTCACGTACGTGCGATTGACGATTGATGAATGTATGAAGATTGGTATCAATTCTATTTTTATTGTTTCGATAGTGTCGATATTTATCGGTGCGGTGACTACGCTGCAAACGGCTTATAATTTGGTGAGCCCATTTATACCTAGTTACGTGATTTCACTGGTGGTAAGAGACATGACTATATTGGAGCTCGCTCCTACAGTGATGGCGATCGTTTATGCTGGAAAGGTTGGGTCTAATATTGCTGGAGAGTTAGGCACCATGAGAATATCAGAGCAGATTGATGCCTTAGAGGTTATGGGAATCAACTCGGCTTCCTATCTGGTACTGCCCAAGATTATCGCATCTTTTTTGATGTACCCCATGTTGGTCATTCTTTCAGCCTTTCTCTGTATTATGGGCGGCTTCTTAGCTGGAACGCTTACTGGAACACTTACCGGATATGAATACATCTATGGTATACGCTATGAGTTTGTTCCTTACAATGTGACTTTCGCATTGACCAAATCATTCACTTTTGCTTTGGTTGTAGCCGCCATTTCGGCTTACAAAGGCTATTTCACCAGTGGTGGCGCTTTAGAAGTAGGGCAAGCCAGTACAGCAGCTGTAACCAATAGCTGTATCGGTATACTAACAGCCGACTTTTTGCTTACTAAACTTTTGCTATAAGATGATAGAAGCACAAAACATTAGTAAGTCTTTCAACGGCAAAGAGGTCATTAAAGACATCAGTATCAAATTCGATCAGGGAAAAACCAACCTGATTATAGGCGCAAGTGGTACAGGCAAAAGTGTACTATTGAAAAATATTGTAGGTCTGATTCAGCCTGATCAAGGTCAGGTACTTTTTGATGGCCGAGATTTTACAAATGCAGGAAAAAACCTAAAAACAGAAATCAGAAGAGAAATAGGCATGCTGTTTCAGGGTGGCGCACTTTTCGACTCGATGACTGTGGAAGAGAATGTAATGTTCCCTCTCAATGTCCTCACTGATTTGGGCAAAGAAGAAAAACTGGAAAGGGTGAATCACTGCCTGGAGCGAGTAGAACTCGTGAATGTGAATGGCAAAATGCCTTCCGAGATAAGTGGTGGTATGAAAAAGCGCGTGGGTATTGCCAGAGCTATAGTCAATCACTCCAAATACTTATTCTGTGACGAGCCTAATTCCGGCTTAGACCCACAAACTTCTATAACGATAGACAACCTCATCAAAGAAATTACAGAAGAGCTAAATATCACTACAGTGGTCGTTACTCATGATATGAACTCTGTGATGGAAATTGGTGATAAAGTAAGCTTTATTTTCCAGGGGCAGAAGCTATGGGAAGGTAATAATGAATCCATTTTCGACTGTGAAGTAAAAGAACTCCAAGATTTCATTTTTGCCAATAACCTTATGCGGAATGTAAAAAGACAACGAGGCTAATCAGGTGTTGACCCAAAGCAACATCAAGAATGAAGAATAACTAATCAGCGCCGCAACAAGCTTGAACGCCTTCCAGTAAAATTGGTCCCCTTTTTTAACGAGATAACTAAGTAACATCATAGCAGGATTGGATTATTTTTCTATTCGAAGTACTATAATTAACCCAGCAGATAAAAATTAATTATACCAAATGCGGTATAATTTCGACAGACATAGCTGTTTTAGCGGTTAACGGATATCACAAAACCACTTAAAATAAGGCTGTTACCTGCATTCTTCCCATGTGAATAGTGGGGCTACCCTCTGATTTTCTACCCTCATAACCCAAGTTCATCTGCAAGCCTGAAATCAATTTTTGACTATAATTGAATTGCCAAGAATAATTGGTACCAGGCTGAAGAGCTTCAAGCAATTCATAAGAAGCTGCATTCGTGAGATCCCCTTCAAAGGAGATGTCTGACAATCTAAAACTCGCATTGAGTGCATTTTTGATACCATTAGACCATCTGGATTCGAACAACACCTCATTAATAGAAGAGTTTTCTTTTTCATCAGCTACTTGTACATTGTTCTTCTTGGCCAATCTGTAGGAAGTACTAAATCTTAAGTTATTAGCTGGCTGCCATATTAGTCCAGGTAAATATTCCTCTGCTTTGATCAAGTAGTTTCTATTCGTCTGAAACTGGGATGCATTTTCTTTCTCAGATCGCCTATAACCTCCAGTGAGTGTAACTTCCTGACTAAGATGAAATCTTAGATTCAATGAATACTCTCGGTTTGCCCTGGATTCTATACCACGAGAAATCAATTGCTTGGAATGGTTGACTTGATATCCTATATCTCCTCCAAAACCGCGTCCGGACCGGTTGTAAAAAAACACGGACCTTAAGGCATCACGCACATAAATCAGATCCGCGTTATCAATATCTAGTTCGAACGGGTTAAACCTAGATCCAAAATCGTCATTGGTATTTTTCTTATTGATATTTACACTTGATCTGTTAGAAACTTTGCTAAGCACTTCGCCCAGCCCTCCATTGTTCTTCCACTTTCTAGGCAATTGTGAATTTATAGAGAAGATGAATACGGTATTAAAGGCATTTACAAAATCGATAGTAGGAACAAATACACGAATGTAAGTACGTTCGTCAAAATTGACAGCCTCGAAGAACTCTGTTAAGTCTTGAACGCCATCTCCATTCAAATCGCGCCAGGTATGTGTCCCTTCACCTGCTGCCACTTCTACATAAATGTATTCACGTAAAATTTCTCTACTACTGGAAGTAGCATAGGACAAATCAGTTCTAATATGTCCATCCAACAGTCCTCCCTGCCAATTCAGTCGTCCGAGTATGGAGTTTTCATCTTCGAGATAACTGAAAGCCTCTTGATAGTTGACCTGCCGATAAGTAAAAGTCAAATCCAACCGATTAGATGCATTCACATTCGCAGCGGCATTGGCAGAGGCTGTTTTCGAATTTGTAAAAGGCAATAAAAATCCATTCTGTACATTTCGATCTTCCCGAATAGTATAGTCCAATCGGTACTTCACTTTTAGTGAATCGTTACTTCTTAGATAGAAATTATGCGCAGTGAAATTCATAGCTGTTCGATACAAAGAATCGTTGGCAGTAAGTCGGACTTCGTTTTCATCGAGCTCTATCTTATATCCCGGTACTACAAAAAACCTATCCATAAAAATCTCACTAGACCACCTTCGCCAGTCAGACTTTTCTAACAAGTTTTCATTTTTCAGGTAAAAATGTCTGGCTGACCATTTTATTGACCCCAAGTTTTTTTTTGCTTCAACCTCGTGTTGAAATCCGTCGATCGCAAACTCCTTTTGACGTAGAGAAAATCTACCAGAAACAAGGTTCTGAAAATCTCTTTCTAGTAAGATTGAACTATTAAAAATATTATCGGCAGTTCTAAAAGTATCAGCTTGAGCTGAGTAGCTCCAGTCACGATCATACTCAATGGCTCGATAACGATCAATAGGTCGGAAATCAGCTCCGTCATGTTCAAAATCTAAAGAGGCAGACAATTTAGACCTTGGCATAGCTGAAATGGGTACGTCCACTGCCCTCATTCCAAATTTGTAGGCCATATCCTTATTGTCTTCATTACCAAGGGAAGAGTATAAATTCAGGTCTTGATCTGAGAAGGCCAGTTCTCCAAAGGCTGTCAGATGTTTAGTCAGCTTAGTCTCTGCTCCCATGACTATCAGCTGTCGAGAGTTAGGGGCAGGAACAAAACGAACCGCCTCATAATCTCCTTGTCTCGCTCCCGAAGTTGGTGAAATCCATTCATATACTCGGCCGTTCACATCATTGATGAGCAATCTATAGTTTCCATTGCCTGATCCGACACTGGAAAAAGACACTCGATACAATTGCTGAGTAGAATCTCTGGAGTACACATAAACAGATGCGGGATTTCCATCTAAATCCAGCGTATCTCTACGTTCATATAAAACTAGATTTGAATTGAAGTCTGCTTCATTGCCTCCTTCGATAGGAACGGGCAATTGGTCATCTCCGGCTTGACTCATTTGTGTCTTATCGCTATCGGAGAGCAGAAAGGCCAGCGGTTTGTTCTTGTTGTCTTTCTCTCTGTAGTACTCCACATGAAAGTTACTTTTTTCTGTTCTGAGTTCCTGCCTTGCATTAACAATAGATCGGCTATAGTTCTGATCTGAGTATTCATAAGTCACTCGAATCCTAGAAAACTGAGTAATCTGAATCGTTGGATTGAATGTGACCTCCCCCAGATTATAGTCAATTACATAATCATGATTATATCCTCTAGTCAGCAACTTCCCATCCAAATACACTTGCTCTGAATTTGCTAACACTACTACAAATCTTTGTCCATCTGGTCCGGGTAATTGGTAAGGGCCCTGCAACCCTTCAATAGCCTGTACGGTAACGTCTGCAAATTGCCCTTTGGCAGCTGCAACTGTTAAACTTGACTTGGCGCTAACTTTATCATTTAAATTATACGCGATATCAAATTGTCCTCCTTGCACATTTTTGTAATGCCGCATGAAATTGGAATTCCCATTGGTAATTACCACATCTCCAGCCTTTAGGGAGAGGTTTTCATTGTAGATTTCAAAGGTGATATTATCAAATTCACGAAGTTGCTGCGTATTTCCTTCAGGTTGAAAAGGCACATTTTGGTCTGTGATATCCGCACGAATATTCAGATTGTCGGACAACTTGCCATCCATCTGAAAATTGAAAACTGAATTGACATTTAAGCTTTGAGAATTCCCAAAAGTTACACCGCGAGACAGGCTCCCGGTTTTATAAATTTCTGGTGTTTCAAACAACTCCTCCTTTTGATAGGCATAATTATTAATCGTGGGGCGATGCTTGAACGAAGCCATAGAATCATAGAGTGTTTTTGATTTGTGCGCATAAACCTTGCTTTTGTTTAGTGGAAGCACTCTATAACAAACTTCAATGGATTCTTCTTTCGCATCCAAAGTCAACAAATGATTTTTCTCATTGTAAATATATGGAGTCTCAGGACTCAATGAGATGGAAGACGGCTCAATAATGAGGCTATCTAAAAGTGATATTGAGGTTTGCCCAGCTAGTAGGGTCGTACATCTTAAAGAACGCTGTGCACTAACCGATTGAGCCCAGAAGAAAAAACCGAACAAAAAAATGATGTTTCGGGTACCGGATCTGGCATGATGAAAAAATGCCAAAATCATAGCTATGAAGCTTGATAAAGTGGAAGTTCAATGAAGAAAGTGGTTCCGGTTCCTTCTTCTGTTTCGAACCAAATATCTCCTCCCGCATGCTCTATCCCTCTCTTGGCCACGGCAAGACCGATACCGGACCCCGACTCTTTGGTGCTGAAATTCGGAATAAAGACTTTGTCTTGAATGTCCAGTGGAATCCCTTCTCCTTGATCTTTAAACTCCAGTTTTATTTTATCTCCCTGCTGATACATAGCTACTGACAAAGAAGGATTTTTAACATTTTTCATGGACTGAAACGCATTTAGTATCAGGTTGTTAAAAATCCTTCCAAACCATTTTTTGTCCCCCATGATAAGAAACGTTCCTTCCTCTAATTCCTTATCAATTGTTTTGTCAACATGCAAATCGATTGACTTTTCAAGCGTTTGACGAACGTCGAAGGGTTCGTTTTCGGGTGTCGGCATTTTTGCAAAATGGCTAAAAGAAGTTACAATTTCATCCAACGTATCAATTTGACTTAGTAAAATATCAAGTGATTTTTTATCCCCTTCCTTTTCTCCTAAAATTCGGTGTAAATGCTGAATGGTCAGCTTCATCGGAGTTAATGGATTCTTAATCTCATGAGCTACTTGTTTGGCCATTTCCCGCCAAGCTGCTTCTTTTTCATTTCTGGCCAATTCAACTTTAGTGCTTTCCAGTTTGCTCAGCATGTTGTTGTATTCATTCACCAAAGTACCAATCTCATCGTCTGCCTCCCATTCGATAGGCTGATTCACCTGAACAAAACCAGTATCATGCAGACGATCTGCTATAGCAACAATAGGTTTAGTGAGCTTGGAAATAATAAAGTAGGCGATAAGTATTGACAGTATAAAAACGAAGGTGAATATGTTAATGATATTACCAAACACCTGTAACTGTTGTCTTTTCAAGTGGTTTTTGGAAGCAAAATACGGCGCCGCTAAAACGCCCAACAACTCTCCTGTCTCCGGAGATAAAACCGATGCGTAAGAAGTCTTATATAAAAAATTACCAATGGACTCATCCAAAATCAAGCTTTCTTTTCTTCTTGTAACCAGTTGATCCATAGCTTCTGCCACTAAATATTTTGAGACAATATTGGATTCAAAAATTAACGGTGTACTGGAAGTAAGCAAGCGACCGTCCTGACTATATAAGTTGATATCCATACCCGAATGATGTGCTAACTCAAACAAGTCATTTTCCAGTTGTTCCTTGTTAATCTGTCTACTATAGAAGGCACTCAGATAATCATTTACATCTTCAGTCATCACCAAAGCTTTCTTTAGATTGGACTTGTCTATTTCTTTTCTGTTCGAAACATCAGTACTGGTCATTACAGCAACACCCACCAACACCAAAGGAATAATAAAGGACGCTCCCGAATAGAGTAATATTTTGGTGGAAAAACTAAGTTGAACCACCCTTCCAGGTAAAATCAGGTAATTGACAAGGAATATCAAGCTTGCCACGCCAAGAAATAGGGCAAACAAAAAGGAAAAATTAGAAATGATATTAACTCCAGAATAAACTGGACTTGAGATCAATATAGATTTCGTTCCTGATTTTGATCCTAAATGATAGTAACCTTCATCTTCTATTCCTGACAAATACAACTGAGGGTCCGTTAACAATTCGTCATTTACGACTGACTCATAATCAAACTCCCCAGATTTGTATATCAAACTTCCTTCTTGATAAATGGCATAATCGTAAACATTTGATGATCGCCGAGACCGGTCGGCCAGCAACTGGGGGAGTACTCTTTTTCCTGAGAATTTTTTCAGTCGAAGTTCGATTTCCAAATAACCGGTTACATTTCTATATCGCTCGAGTTGCACGAAACAGACAAACTTTTTTCTTTTTTGTAAATCCATCCGCCCATCATAGTAGATGCCTTCATAACTGGTGGCAAACGCAGGTGACTGATATCTACGTTTAAGATCAGTAATAGTCTTTCCCTCATGCCTACTTGAAATTGCATTTCCTTTTTCATCAAATAGGGATATTTCAATTTCGTAATTATTAAAATAAGTATTGAAATAGGTTCGGCGAATTCTCTGAATGATACTTTTTCTTTGAGCCTGTGGGTTGATCATTTTGCTGTTGATGACCAGATCATTTTTAATTTGTGTCATTAAGTTAGACAGCAAATATTCACCGTCAATATCACGATCCAACTGCAAATAAGTGGCGAACTTTCTAATCTTATCTGTCTCCTTTTTTTCAAATGATCGATAGATCAAAATCGATCCCGCCAATGCCAAGAGAATAGCCGACAACATCAAGTAATTCAAACTATCGAACTTTAATCGTTTTAAATTGGCAGGCAGCTTAAATTGAAAAACTACAACTTGATAAACGAAATTACCAATCAAGACCAAGGCAATATTGTCGTACTTGAAAAGCAAAGCTCCAGACACCAGAATGCACACCAAATGAAGTCGCAAAAACTGACGTCGATTGCCATCAATATGCCGGAAGGTTTCAAACCCGAAATAAGTGATCAAAAAATACAAAATGGCAAACAGTGAAATCAGCAGATAGGCAAAAACTCTTTCAACTGTAAACTGAAGTGATTCTGTGATGTCCAGTGAAATTTGAGAATGAGCGAGAACAATTTGCACGGTATCGGCAAAAAGGTAAAATGCGAAGTAACCCAGGAGTATAGTAAAGTAAGAAATCGAATACGACCATTTTTCGCTAATCCAAGATCTAAAATTGTCCTTTTGGGCCAGTATATAAACCAAAATAAGATTGAGTGCTATCACGTTGAGAAGTGCATCACCAAGACTGGAATAGAACCATTCAAATCTAAAGGTAGATCTACCAAACACTCCTAATCTAAAGTAAGCACTGGGAAATTCAGTCACAATCATAACACCTCGTATAACCACAAAGGTCATCATCAGGAAAACCGCTCCATAGGTGAAACCCTTTTTTTCCTTTATCCAAATTGCCAGATAATAGGCCGTTGAGTAAAGGCCTGCAAAAAACAAAAGAACGGTAAGCAAAATCAAATAGTTTGCCTGGGGGGTGTAATTAGACGTGCCTGTCCACTGTACGCTAAAAAGTTCCTTTCCCTCATAGGTAATGGGAATGGCATTGGCTCCATAACCAATCTCAATATTGTTTGGAATTACCTCTCGGTTGTACTCGTCAGGAAATGATCTAAGCGAAGAATCAAAAACTCGTCTTACTGGCACAAAAGCTACTACCTTATAGGCCCCTTCTTCAGTAATCCTATCAAAAGTCTTAAACAAATACTCTCCCTGCCTACTGGAAAGTAAAGGCTCAGAAGGCGCCAAAATAAATTCCTCTAAGGGCGGAATCAATAAGTTGTTGGTCCAGCTCTCCAATTTTCCCTTCTGGTTGTATACCAAAAAGTCTATGCCCAAAATCGGTTTAAAAAAAGGTATTTTGTTTTCTGCAATGGCATAGGCCTCATCAAACATATCATAGATTTCCACTACTGTTTGTTCGATGTTCCCAGCCTCATCTTCTACATTTATGCGTGAGAACACAATGAGATAAGCTAGGACTGCAAAAGCTACAGCAGATAACGCAATTCCAGAAAATATGTACTTGTTTGTATTAATAATCTTGACTTTAAATCAGTCAATCAAAATACACAAAATAATTCTAACCGGAGTATTTGGGATTGAATCTGATGCCACCAAAAAGGTGAAGAAAAATAGCTCTGGAATACTTGAACATCACAGGCCAAAGCAAAGCTACAACACTCATCACAACTATTAGATATACCCAGATATTGGGGTTATTGAAAAAGTTGTACAGAATAAATCCTATAGGTAGAGTAATGGCTGTCGAAAAAGCATAACTCACGAACATGGCTCCAAAGTAGAAGCCCGGTTCAGGCTCATACGTCTGTTCGCATTTGGGGCACTTGTCGTGCATTTGCAGGTTGAACCATTTCTCCTTCAAGGAGAATTTAAACATATTACCTTCCCTGCATCTAGGGCATTTACAAGACAGGAGTGCTTCGCTTGAGCTTACTTTTTGCATGAATTCTACTTTTTCTATACCACAAAAACCCAATAACGATGATGGCTAAATAAGGAGTCACAAATAAGTACATAATTCCAAAGTTCAGCCCTTCTGCCAGACTCAACTCACCATGGCTAACATTGTTCACAATGGTAGTCTTGCACATAGCACATTGCGCCAAAGATTCAGCTATCGTGCTAAACAATACTACGATGATAAGAACCGCCTTTTTCATTTGATTGGGTTACTATTCAAATGGTTTTACGAAAATTATTGAGGATAGTATGGACTTGCCAGGAAATAAACTAAAACTCCTGTGACTGACACAAACATCCAAATCGGCCAGGTATATTTTACAGTCTTTTTGTGCTTTTCGATTTCACCTGCAATCGCATAATAGAAGGCAAATAACACGAATGGTATCACCACAAATGACATACCAATATGAGAGAGTAAAACTGTTAAATAAAAGTATCTCAAGTTGCCAATTCTTACCTCTTCTCCATGCTCGAGAATACCATTCAAATTAGCATCACCGTAAACGGCAGATGGACTTGTAGAATGATATATTGAATAGGCCAGCACAAAAATAATTCCCAACGTAAGAGCGAAAGACATGAAGAATTTGTGCCAAAGAATTTCACCTTGCCGAGCATATCTTTTTCCCATCAAAAGAAATATCGCAGTAAAAGAATTAACAAAGGCATTAAATGCAGGAATATCCTTTAACCAGACATAATCAGCGGAAATTTTGTATGGTGAAAATAGAAATACTCCAATTAATCCAGGTACTGCAACAGAGAGCAGGACGATTACCAACAATGCTACTTTACTATCTTTCATCTTCTCCAAGTTTTGCTGAGTTTTACTTACTCAAAAGAATATATAACTCCGTGTTTAGTCGGTCGATTTCTTTCAGTTCATAAGGATCATAATATCCTCTGATCCGTCGTTTTTGATCCACTAATACCAAGCCGCTATCTGCTTTCATTTGTGCATCCAAATTCAGTTGCAATATACATCTTCCTAAGCGCATCAAATTGCTATCTGGCAAATTATATCTTTTCCAAGACGCATAGCGGGAAGTAGAAAATACGGTATCCTCCAGCTGTTTTGCAGATATCAAATCGACATCGCTTCTATCCTTATACTTTTCAAGAAAAGTATATAGATTATTTCTCAATGATTCGCTATCTGAGTTTCCGACTTCATATATGACTATTTGTCCATCACTCGTATTTTCATTTAGCATAAGGTCTAAATCTGTCTTATTCAACTGATAGACCTGTTCTGAAACTGATGGCGGGCAATCTCCTAATGGCATTGTGATCCCTCCTTCATAATAAACAGGGATATCAAACTCATTCTTTCCAAACCCTTGTAAAAACAAATAGATCAGTACTGGAAATACCAAGGTAAGAAACAGAAGTATGGCTTTAGTTTTGTTCATTTTTAGCAAAAAAAAAATGCCGTCTCTCAACGGCATTTTAATCTAGTTCTTTTCAAATTATCCGCCGTAAACAGCGGTAAAAATTGCGTCTCCCTGTATAAGCAAGGCGCCAATCAGCCAAACTACAAAGGCTAAAGGGGCGATTATACTCCACTTCAATCCTTTAGTTTCATGACCTAAGTGCATAAATTCAGACATGATATAATAGGCCTTAACTATGGTCATAAAAATAAAAATGACGGTCTTGATCGGACTTGCATCCAACGTAAATGCAATAGCAAATTCACCTGCTGTAATTAAAAACAGGTACAATGTTACCATCCAAATATGCTTGATCTTTGCTTTATCTGCAGGAATAACTACCTGCTCTTTTGTTTCTTGTTGCATCTTATGAAATGTTTTTAATATCTTAAATCAAGTAGAAGAAGGTGAATACGAATACCCAAACTAGATCTACAAAGTGCCAGTATAGTCCTACTTTCTCTACCATTTCGTAGTGTCCTCTTCTTTCCAATTTACCCACTACTGTTTGGTAGAAGATAATGAAGTTGATCACTACTCCACTAAATACGTGAAATCCGTGGAATCCTGTAATGAAGAAGAACAAGGCTGCAAAGTTTGGCGGTCCATATTGGTTCATTGAAAGGTTCGCACCGTAGAAAATTGAACCATCTAACAGCTTACCGCCTTCATCAGTTCCTACGATAAAGTGAGTCCATTCCCAAGCCTGACAGCCCAAGAAAGTCAAACCACCTACGATGGTCCAAAGCATCCACTTTTCTACTGCTTGTCTATCATTTCGTTGCCCAGCTTCAACGGCCAATACCATGGTCACAGAACTCATGATAAGAATAAAGGTCATTAACCCTACGAAAACCAAAGGCCAATGAACCCCATGCATCAATGGGAAGCCATTGAATACCATATCTGGTACTGGCCAATAGGCTTGTGAGAAAGTAAAGTTTTCGATGGCTCCTTCGTACGCCGGATGGCTATATCTTATCAATCCATACGCTACCAATAAAGAGGAGAACGTAAAGGCATCTGAAAGAAGGAAAAACCACATCATCAGTTTTCCATAACTGGCCTTCATGGGCTCTGCGCCACCCTGCCACAATTTCTCGTTATTTTCTTCTACTACAACTGCTGAACCAGCCATGATCTGAAATTTTAATTTTAATGATTAAGTGTCAAAAATAAGTATAAATACAACCAAAGTCCACCCAAAAAATGCCAATATGTAGCACACATTTCGAGCTGATCTAAACTTTTAGAATGTACCTTATACTTGAAAGCGGCCACGGCCACTACTGCAATAAATATCAATGCACTAATGAGGTGAAAACCATGCACTCCAGTGAGTACATACAAGAATGAACCTGCAGGGTTTCCTACAAAATACACTCCTTGTTCCACCAGGGCCTGCCAGCCCAAATATTGTCCGACCAAGAACCCGATGCCTGTTGCTGCTGTCAGCAATAGCATCACTCTCATCTTAGCAATTTCATCTTTTTTAGCAAAGTAATAGGCCAACTGCATAACCACACTGCTAATCACAATGATGATACTAGTCATATCGAATACCAATGGCAATTCGAAATCTAACCATACTCCATCTGACTGCTTCACCACGTAAGCACTGGTCAATGCAGCGAAAAGCATCACAACCGATACCATAAACAACCAAAGCGCAAACTTCTTTGGGTGCATTTTGAACTGAGTACCTTTATCTTTTTTAAGAGTCATTGCTGCGTTCATATCAAATTTTATCTAACATGTAGGCGATCTGTACTATCGGTAAGTACAGAAATGAACCAAACATAATTTTTAAAGCGGCCTTGTCCGAGTTATCTCTCATCAAACTAAAAGTCTGAGCCAAAAATCCACAACCACAAATGGTTACTATCACTGCTGAATTCAACCCTGTCACACCAAAATAAGTAGGCAATAAGCCAAGTGGTAATAAGAATAAAGTGTAGATCATGATATTGATCGCTGTATTCAAATCCTTTCGTCCGTTGTTCGGCAACAATTTAAACCCAGCTTTTTTATAGTCTTCATCTCCTACCCAGGCAATGGCCCAAAAGTGTGGAAACTGCCAGATGAACTGAATACCGAAAATGATTAGTGCTTCAAATGAGATTACCCCAGTAGCTGCCACCCATCCCAACAAAGGAGGTAAGGCACCTGGAATAGCACCAATAAATACAGCAATTGGTCCCACTCTTTTCATTGGCGTATATACAAAACTGTACAGAATCAATGAAACAAATGACAATACTACAGTAAGTGGATTCGTGGATAGGTATAAAATATACAATCCAAGTATTGCCACTAATATGCTAAAAATACCTGCTTCTTGTTTTGATATTTTACCAGTTGGTAAAGGTCTATTTTTGGTGCGCTTCATAAGCGCATCATATTCTATTTCTATGATCTGATTGATGGTTACAGATGCGCCAGACACAAGCATACCGCCGAACGAGAGTAACAGTAAGTTAGCCCAATTCAATTGTCCGTTCGATGCAAGAATGTAGCCGAAACCCGACGAAAAGGCAACCAAAAACGAAAGCCTTGGTTTCAATAACTCTATATAGGCACCTATTTTAGTGCCCGTAGTCAATGTCCCTGTGATATGATTTTCTACCTTACCCATTAGTCAACTCACCTGTTGAAGATTCCTTTTCCTTAATAATCAAATACAAGAAGTATTGTATACCAAATATCATTAGTGCCAATAGCAAGTGAATTGGCTGCAATACATATGGCAGTGCAAAATTAGCTAAAATAGCCCCAGTAAAAATCTCTGCCACAACAAGTATCAATAGACCCCAAACCAAGTATTTGGAAGTCCTAAAATCCTTTATGCTTTTCGTTAAGCGATAAATCAGATAGGCATGAAGCGCTAATAATATCAATGAATAGGATCGATGCATATAGAATATGATACCCAAGTTTTCTATCCAACTGAACCTTTGATCCTCACCCAAGGTCATTGCCAAACTATCAATGGCTTCCCTTACCTGAGTTCCCATCAGAATTTGCGCAAAAAATAGAACCATACATATAACCAAAAGCCTTTTAACCTTGTAAGGCTTATAGGACATTAGACCTTCCAGACTGTCTTTAGTTGTGATTACTCTTACCTTGAGCAGCAAGGCGATCAAGCCAATGGCCAAAATCATATGGAAAGTAATCATACCCGGAAGTAGGTTTGTAGACACTACCAACGAACCAATCCATCCTTGAAAAATCACCAACAGTAGAGCCGCTACCGAAAGGAAGAATACTCTCTTTTTAGTATGTAAATAGCTATAAGACAATATTGTACAAATAATAATTAAAATACCTACTGCTACGCCGACCAGGCGATTCACGTACTCGGTCCAGGTTCTAGCGAAGTTGAAACCGTGAGTTTCCTTTACGTTTTTTCCTTTCTGGATATCACTAGCCAAACCTGGAAAACCTAATCCCTTGACCAGTCCAGCCAGCCTTTCATTTTTTTGCATTCGCTTCTCAGCGTAGCGCTCTTTGTAGTTCTTTGGTAATTCACTCTCCGTTGTTGGAGGAATGTATGAACCAAAGCACTTCGGCCAGTCAGGACATCCCATACCTGACCCCGTACTACGAACAATGCCGCCTACTAATATTAGAAAGTAAACGGCAATGATCGTAATGCTATTAAATTTTATAAATAAACCCGCTTTAGGTTCTTTTGTCATTTCTTATCCCTCAATCTACTTTTTCCTCTTTCGCTTCTTCAGCTTCGTGAGGTAGGTTAGATTCAGGTGTCTGAGACAACGGCACAGTCTGAGGAATAAAGTCCCCTTCAGCACCTGGCTTACTATAATCGTAAGGCCATCTGTACACTGCTGGGATTTTTCCAGGCCAGTTTCCATGTCCAGGCTCTCTTGGTGTCGTCCATTCCAAGGTGTTTGAATCCCATGGGTTCAATGGTGCTTTCTTGCCTCTCCACATCGAGTAGAAGAAGTTGAAAACAAAGATGAACTGCGCACCGAAAGTTATGATAGCCGCAACCGTAACAAACATGTTCAAGTCACCAAATGAGCTAAACGCATCGAAGTTCGTGAATGAATAATATCTTCTAGGGAATCCAGCAATACCGATATAGTGCATTGGGAAGAACACCATGTACACCCCAACGAACGTCAACCAGAAGTGAACGTATCCCAATTTCTCGTCTAGCATTCTGCCAAACATCTTAGGATACCAATGATAGATACCAGCCACCATTCCGAAGAATGCCGAGCTACCCATTACCAAGTGGAAGTGAGCCACTACAAAGTAGGTATCGTGTAAGAAGATATCCAATGCCGAGTTACCAAGGAAGATACCTGTTACTCCACCAGAGATAAACAGCGATACCAAACCTATAGAGAACATCATAGCAGTTGTGAATCGGATATTACCTTTCCACAATGTTGTGATATAGTTAAATGCTTTAACTGCTGATGGTACTGCAATGACCAATGTCAAGATCATAAAGATAGAACCCAAGAAAGGACTCATACCGGTTACGAACATATGGTGTGCCCATACTACAAAAGACAATACACCAATTCCCATCATTGAACCAATCATCGCCTTGTAACCAAAAATTGGCTTACGTGAGTTGGTCGAAATAATTTCTGAAGTGATACCCAAAGCAGGTAGAATAATAATATATACCTCTGGGTGACCTAGGAACCAGAACAAGTGCTGGAACAAGATCGGGCTACCGCCAGTATTTGGCAAGGCCTCACCACCAATATAAATATCAGACAAGTAGAAACTTGTACCGAATGATCTATCAAAGATTAAAAGTAATGCTGCTGCAACTAAAACTGGGAAAGATAACAGTCCCAAAATAGCAGTCAAGAAGAACGCCCAAATCGTCAATGGCAATCTAGTGAAGGACATACCTTCTGTTCTCAAGTTGATAATGGTCGTGATGTAGTTGATACCGCCTAATAAAGTAGAAGCGATAAAGAATACCATAGAAACCAACCAAAGTGTCATCCCAAGTCCAGATCCTGCAATTGCCTGAGGCAATGCACTCAATGGAGGATAAATAGTCCATCCTCCACCAGCAGGTCCTGTTTCGATGAACAAAGAGATGAACATCACCACACTAGATAAGAAAAAGAACCAGTACGACAACATGTTCATAAAACCTGATGCCATATCCCGCGCTCCAATCTGTAATGGAATCAAGAAATTACTAAAGGTACCACTCAATCCCGCCGTCAATACAAAGAATACCATGATGGTACCGTGCATGGTTACAAGGGCGAGGTAAAATTCTGTATCTAGTTGACCTGTTTCAGTGATCCAGTTGCCAAGCAAAGGTCTCAACCACTCTAGGTCGATACCTGGAAATCCTAATTGTAATCTGAAAATGATAGAAAGTCCACCACCAATGATCGCCCAAAAGATACCCGTGATAAGAAATTGCTTTCCAATCACTTTGTGGTCTTGTGAGAAAATATAATTTGTTACAAAATTGCCATGATGCTCATGATCGTGATCATCGTGACCTGCATGTTGTTCGTCTATTTGTACTTCAGTAACTGCCATGATTTCTTATAATTATAATGAAGTATTTACTTCCTCACCACTTACTTTTTCTTCTACAGCCACTTGTACAGGGCTGGTTGCTTCGATGTTTGCTAGATAATCAGGGTTTTTAGACAACCATGACTTCTGTTCTGCCTTCCACTTTTCGTAATCTTCTTTCTCATCTACAATTACGATGGCTCTCATAGAAAAGTGAGCCTTTCCACAAATTTTGTTACAAACCAATTCGTATTGAAAATCAGGGTTGCCAGTCTCTTCTCTCATGTCCGCAGTAGATTTAGTTGGCACAAACCAAAACTGAGTAGGCATACCTGGTACTGCATTCATTTGTAATCTGAAATGAGGCATATATACCGAGTGAATTACATCTCTTGCTCTGATTTTCAACAATACTGGCTCACCTTTAGGGATGTGAATTTCTCTTGGGATAAAGTCATCTTTTGAATTAGGATTAGAAAAATCTACTCCTAGACGATTATCAGAATCGATCAACTGGTAATCGAATGGTCCCAATTTACCATCAGGCCCTGGGTATCTCGACGCCCATGCATATTGATAGCCGAATATTTCAATCTGTTCAGCATTAGCTGGTGCCTTACTCGTAATATCTTGCCATGCAAACAAACCAGACAACACCAAACCAGTCAATACAGCTGCTGGGATAAATGTCCAGATCATTTCTAAGGTATTGTTGTGAGAATAGAAGTGCGCCTTTTGATCTGCTTTGTATCTATACTTCCATGCGAAATAGAACAATACCGCATTAGTTATAATGAATACAGCCGTTGTAATTGCCGTAGTGATCCAGAATAACTTGAAGGTTACTTCGCCATGCTCAGAGGCCACAGGTACAGTGTATCGATCAAACTCAGTATAAGAATACCCGAAGAACGCAACTGTACCCACTATTAGGAATACCATAAACAAAGCGCCATTCACCTTATTACTGGTACCCATCGGGTCACCCTCTTTTCCTCTTACGACTTGTACCAAGGTATGTGCTCTGAAGATAGTGACCAAGATGGCTCCTATCAATACCACGGCTAACAAGATTACAATATTCATCATGTCTTTAAATGTCTATTTTGTAATTAATTTCTTAAATATGATGATGCAATGTTTCTTCCATCATTGGGTGATTCTTGGCCACTAGCGGATGCTTAGCCAAAGAATGCAATACCGTGTAAATGAAAGCCGATGCATATACCATGATCAATCCTATTTCTAATAATCCGAATCCACCGTTTTCTTTCAACGTACCCGGTGTTACCATCAAGTAGAAGTCGATCCAGTGTCCGAATAAAATGATTGGAGGAACCACTTTCAAGAATCTTGTGTGTCTCTTTGCTTCTCTTGGCAATAACAATAGGAAAGGCAAGAAGAAGTTCAAGATCAAGTTCAAGAAGAAGTAAACAGAATATTGGTCGCTTTTCCATCTTTCTACGAAGTAGATCGTTTCCTCAGGAATATTTGCGTAGTAGATCAAAAGGAACTGCGAAAACCAGATGTATGTCCAGAAAATACTAAAGCCCCAGATGAATTTGCCTATATCGTGCAGGTGATTAGCGTTTACTATTTTCAAGTAGCCTTTGTCTTTCAACAATACAGCAATGAAAGCAATCAAAGCCAAACCAGATACCCACCAGCTGGCAAATACATACCAACCAAACATAGTAGAGAACCAGTGTGGGTCAATAGACATCACCCAATCCCAAGCGGCAATACTTGAAGAGTATCCGAAGAATACCAAAAAGATTGCTGATAACGTTACGTTCTTTTTCCAGCTTGTTACACCACCTTCGATATCTTCTTTAAGCATTTGCTTTCTGATCTGTGTAAACAACAGATACCAAACACCGAAGAAGGCTACCATTCTGATCATGTAGAAAGTAAAGTTTAAGTACCCCTTCTTTCCATCTAAAATTTCATCGTATCTCTCGTCTGCCTTGTCATATAGATATTCGTGTGTCCAGTGGAATAGGTCGTGATTAGCAATCAAGAACACTACGATCATCAATACCGCACCGATAGGCAACCAGCTCGCCATCGCCATAGGAATTCTTTTCAATCCTACAGACCATCCTGCTTGGGCAACATACTGAATGGCAATAAAGAATATACCAATTGCCGATAAACCAGTAAAAAACAAGTTGTTGATCCAAAGGTTGGCATATAGTCGCTTGGTCCAGTGGAAACCGTGATGTCCTGCGTCTGCAGCAGCTTCAGCTCCGTGGGCATCATGTCCGCCCATGTTCATCATCACTACGCCGATAGCAGCCAATATCAAACCTGACACCAAGGTGATCAGAATGTTTCTTTTGGCTCCTGCTGAGAATATAAATTTTTCGTCGCTCATAATAAGATCTCCTTAAGAATTATTGGTTTTGAAGGGTTTGAACAAATCGAACTATTTTCCAACGATCGTTTACGCTCACTTGTGAAGCGTGTGATCCCATTCTTCCTTTACCCATGGTAATTACGTGGAAGATATGGCCTTCTGGCTTGTCTTTTACTGCTCTTGAATTGTAAGGAGTAACCCCTTTGAATACTTGCCCCACGAGTCCATCACCCAGTCCAGTTTCGCCATGACAGTGCAAACAGTATCTTCCGAATAAGACTTTACCTTCTTTTACAATGGCCGCTGTAGAATCCAATGGATTCTTCAAAGTTCTAGCCGCTAATGCCAAAGAGTCTTTAGGAATTCTGTAAGGCAAAGCTTCTCCTCTTCTCACTGTGTTTGGCACAGCTTCCCTCATGTTCATTTCATTCGGGTTGTTAGGATTCGAAGTGTAGAATTCTGCATCGCCGCCTTCTTGTGAAGTCAACCAACGACCAGCTTCTTTATCTTTAATTTGAGAAAGTCCTTCGTAAGGTACTGAGTGATACATCTGTGGTGCATACTCTACACCTGTATCATTGCCTCTGGAAGCGCAAGATGTCACAACAAATCCTGTTGCAACTATGACGATCCCGTTGATGTATTTATTAAAATTCATTTTAATATTTTTTCCTAATTAGAATCCTAAGATTTTAGTCGAACTGCTTGTTATTCACTTCCTGAGCACCTGCATCACTCAAAGCTTTTTTGATGTCTGCTTCGCTCATTTTGTTTTTATCTAAGTCAACAGCCACTACGTGCTTGTCGTCTGTAATTCTTAAGTCAAATATTCTTGGCTTCGCCCATGGCTTCAGGTCACTCACTACGAAGAAAGTACCCACCATACCAAATGCGCCAAGCAATACAGTCAATTCGAAAGTTACCGGAATGAATGTTGGAAAAGGCAAGAAATCCTTACCCCCTACGATCATTGGCCAATCTACAGTCATCATACCGATCTGCATGGTCAATGCCAAGGTGGTTCCTAACAAACCGAATAAGAAAGCTGCGATAGATAGTCGCGAACCCTTATATCCCAATACATCGTCGATGCCGTGCACTGGAAATGGAGAGAACACTTCGTGAATCTTCACACCACCCTGACGAACCTGAGCGATTGCTTTAAGCAAAACATCCTCGTCGTCGAATACGCCTAATACAAAGTTTTTATTACCGTCGCTCATCTTATTTCTTTTTTTCTCCGGTTGCTTTAATAATACTTTTCACCTCGGCCATGTTGATCACTGGGAAGAATTTCGCGAAAGCGAAGAAACAAGTGAAGAACAAACCGAATGTAAAGATGTACACCCCTATATCAACCCAAGTTGGGTAGAACATTGCCCAAGAAGAAGGCAAAAAGTCTCTGTGTAGGGAAGTGACAATAATTACAAATCGCTCGAACCACATTCCAATGTTCACAATAATTGAAATCACGAATGTAGCAGCGATGCTAGTTCTAATCTTTTTAAACCAGAATAACTGTGGAGAGATCACGTTACAAGTCATCATCGAAGCGTATGCCCACCAGTATGGCCCAAGTGCTCTGTTGAAGAAAGCATATTGCTCACCTTCTACTCCTGAGTACCAAGCGATGAAAAGCTCTGTGATATAAGCTACACCTACGATAGAACCTGTCACCATAATGATGATGTTCATCAACGAGATGTGCTCGATAGTGATGTAGTCCTCTAATTTGTAAACTCTTCTGGTTACGATCATCAAGGTCAATACCATGGCGAATCCTGAGAAGATCGCACCTGCCACAAAGTAAGGAGGGAAGATCGTAGTATGCCATCCAGGGATAACTGAAGTAGCAAAGTCAAAGGATACAATGGTATGTACTGAAAGTACCAGAGGAGTAGCCAATCCGGCTAGTACCAAAGCTACGGTCTCATAGCGAGACCACGTTTTGGCTGCGCCATCCCATCCTAGAGAAAGTGCGCCGTATATTTTTTTGCTGATGCCAGTGGCTCTGTCTCTAATGGTAGCGAAATCAGGAACCAACCCGATGTACCAGAAAACAAGAGAAACTGAGAAGTAAGTCGAAATCGCAAATACATCCCAAAGAAGCGGTGAGTTGAAGTTTACCCAAAGCGAACCGTAAGTGTTCGGTAGTGGTAAAGCCCAGATTGCTCCAATCCATGGACGACCCATGTGAAGGAGTGGAAACTGCAACGCACAGATAACGGCAAAAATGGTCATCGCCTCAGCGGCACGGTTGATCGACATTCTCCATCGCTGTCTGAATAGCAATAAGATTGCCGAGATCAATGTACCAGCGTGACCGATACCTACCCACCATACGAAGTTGGTGATATCCCAAGCCCAACCTACGGTTTTGTTTAGACCCCAACTACCAATGCCTTCCCAAACTAGAGTGAAGACACAGTAGGCGCCATAGCCTAAGAGTGCCAAAGAGATCGCCATCGCCAACATCCAAGATTTGGCCGGCTTCTGCTCTACTCTTATACAAATGTCCTCAGTGACGTCGTGTACCGTTTTACCTCCTGTGACGAGAGGTTTACGAACTACTGCTTCTGCGTGCATATTGATTTTAATTTATAAATTAAGCGTTCGCTTCGTTTTCTTCTTTATTTCTAATCTTAGTGAAGTACCATACATTAGGCTTCACAGAAAGCTCTTCCAACACGTGGTAAGCTCTTTCTTCTTTTACTTCTGGTCCGTTTTCTCCGTTCTCCAATTTCAACATTTGTGAAATTCTAGACTTAGGATCTTTCAAGTCGCCAAATACAATAGCTTCCGATGGACAAGCTGAAGCACAAGCCGAAGTAATCTCACCATCTACTGGTCTTCTTCCTTCTTTCTTCGCTTCTAGTTTACCATACTGGATTCTCTGAACACAGAATGAACATTTTTCCATTACCCCTCTAGATCGAACAGTTACGTCTGGGTTCAATACCATTTTACCCAAGTCGTTGTTCATAGAAGTATTTTCAGGGAACTGATCGTTGTCGTGATACTTAAACCAGTTGAATCTTCTCACTTTATATGGACAGTTGTTGGCACAATATCTTGTACCGATACATCTGTTGTAAGCCATTTGGTTCAACCCTTCCGTAGAGTGGTTGGTCGCAGCTACTGGACAAACTGTCTCACAAGGCGCGTTGTTACACTGCTGACACATCATTGGCTGGAAAGTAACTTCTGGCTGCTCAGCGGCAATCTCCATCGCTCTCAAATCACCTTCTGGTGCGTCACTGCTATAATATCTATCAATTCTCAACCAAGTCATTTCTCTTCGGTTGAGTACTTCTTCTTTACCTACTACAGGTACGTTGTTTTCTGCCTGACAAGAAACGGTACATGCACCACAACCAGTACAAGAATTCAAGTCAATAGTCATACCCCAGTGGTGGTTTGGATACTCATGTCCAGACCAAAGAGATACGTTACCTGGTTTAGTTTTTCCAGAGTAAGTAGTGATCATAGGGAAATCTCTACCTGCACTTGGATCTTTTTGATATTTTGAAAGAATAGACTCTTGGATCACATTCTCACGCCCCATGTAAGTATGGTGTGTTTGTGTCTGAGCTACTCTGTATTCTTCACCGCTTAGCGCAACCGAAACTCCTGAAGTCACTGCCTTGCTCTGAGCGCCTGTTTTGTAATCCATCAACGGGTAAGCGTTTACACCTACTCCATTCGCCACTTTACCTGCGCTTGTTCTTCCATATCCTACTGCGAGACCTACAGTGCCGTTGGCCTGACCTGGTTGCACCATGGCAGGTACTTTTAACGTTTGGTTTCCAACTGTCAATGTAACCAACTGAGTAGTCATGTCTCCCAATTTCAACCCTAGCTCTTCAGCCATTTTAGGTGAAATAGTCAAGTAGTTGTCCCAAACTGCTTTGGTGATCGGGTCAGGCATTTCTTGCAACCAAGGGTTGTTAGCCTGAGAACCGTTTCCAATCGCTGACTTTTCGTACATCACTAGCTCTACACCAGAAGCTGTAGATTTCAATCCAGATGCAGCCGCTGCTACATCTCCGGTGAAAGAAACTGCTTCAGCTTCTATAGCAGATTCTACCACACCCGCCTGAACTGTTTTATCCCAATAGGTTTGTTTGTCGCCCGTAGCATTAGCTGTCCATCTTGCTTTTACAAAGTCGAAGTAAGACTCGCTACTACCAGACCATGTCAAGAAAGACTGTCCTGCCTGACGCGTGTTGAACAGGTTCGAAATGGTAGGCTGTGACAAACTCAATTTGCCAGTCACCGGCTCAAAATCATTCCAAGACTCCAAGAAGTGATTATCTGGAGCGATGGCGCTAGTCAAACTAGCGGTCTCATCCTTTCTATCTGAAGTAGAAAGAGAGAATTTAGCTTTTTTCAAACCTGCAGCGATCTGTGCACCCATGGCGTGATCATAAACAGGATTGCTATTAAAAAACAAAACTCCATCAATGTTACCTGCATTCAGGTCTTTGATGAAGTTTACCATTGCTTTGTCGTCTCCTTTTCTGGTGTTGACTGCAGAAGCCAAATCAATTGTAGTGCCATAACAACCTAATAAGTTGTTGATCGCATTGACAAGCACTTGTACGTTTTCGTCGTTCGATCCTGAAACTACTACTGACTTCGCCTTGCTCGACCAAAGGTCATTAGCTGCTTTTGTCAATACTGCTGTATCACCCATTTTAGGAGCATTTACAGAAGGAGCGCCGGCCTTAGTTGCCAGCATGTTATATAAGTTAGCGACGTAAGCACCTTGCTGAGAAGGTTTGATCGCGTTTCTATAGTCTGCGTTAGAACCAGTCAATGAAAGATTTGACTCGAAAGAGTACAACCTAGACATGGTTTTCTTCTTGTCATTCAATCTTCTGGTCTGAGCGAACTGCTTGCTATGAAGTGTGCCGTTCAACCAGTTGCCTAAGAAGTCAGCATCGAAAGAAACGATGGTGTCCGCTTTGCTAAAGTCGTAAGAAGGAATTGCTCGTTTCCCGAAAGACTTTTCATTAGCTGCCAAAGCACCACTGAAAGATACTTGATCATATTGAATATGCTCAAGACCAGCAAACTTCGCTTTCAAAGCATCGATCGTAGCCAATGTAGATGGGCTAAAGACAGAAGCACTTACCAATGCAATTCTGTTGGCTCCAGCCAATTGCTTAGCAACTTCAGCATCTAAATCATCCCATGAAACAGACTTGCCACCCAATTCAGGGCCTTGTAATCTTTCTTTGTCGTAAAGAGAAAGCACAGAAGCCTGAGCCTGAGAAGAAGTACCGCCACCACTTACAGTCGATAGCTTGTTGCCGTCGATTTTGATCGGACGACCTTCTCTTGTCTTTACTACTACAGAACAGTATTCGTTACCATTCACATAAGACGAAGCATAATAATTTGGAACACCTGGATCTACGTCCACAGGTTTGTTCAAATAAGGAATTGCTTTTCTGACAGGCGTTTCACAAGCGGCCAATGAAGCTGCTGCTACACCAAATCCCATCAATTTCAAGAAGTCCCTTCTGCTGGCGCCAGTCCCTTCTTCGTTCTCACCGCTGATCGGTAAGTACTCTGGAAACTCTTTGTCAGCATGCTTTTCGAATTCAGGGTTTTTGGTCAATTCCTCTAACCCTTTCCAATATTGCTTTTTGGTCTCTTTCATGTGTTAATTGACTTTCTTAGTCGTTTGAAGTGATCTCCACTTCAATAAAAGTGTCTTAATATTCTTTATATAATTAATAGTGACATTTAGAACACTCAAGTCCTCCAATATCTTCTACCTTCATTGGCTCTTTGCTATGCGCATTGTGCATCTCGACCAACTTATTATAATAATCGTTTCCTTTGGTATTCACGTCTGTCTCTCTGTGACAGTTGATACACCAGCCCATAGTCAAAGGTGCATACTGTGAAACTTTATCCATCTCTTCGATCGGACCGTGACAGGTCTGACATTCTACACCACCCACCTGCACGTGCTGTGAGTGATTGAAGTAGGCCAAATCTGGCAAATTGTGAATTCTCACCCACTCGATAGGCTCATTGTTTTCTATCGCTGCATAGATCTTTTGAATCTCAGGAGATTCTGTTTTGATCGATGAGTGACAGTTCATACAAATGTTCGGAGAAGGAATGTTAGCATTCTTACTCTTTCTTACACCAGTGTGACAGTAGTTACAATCAATTTTGTAATCTCCCGCATGAATCTTGTGAGAGAAAGCAATTGGCTGATCTGGCTGATAACCTTGCTGTACACCTATTGTAAATATGCCGTCGATCGCAGACTTCATGATGATCGCGGTAAAAATAAAAGCCGTCAATCCAAGGAAAGCATTGCTTTTTACCAAAGCGCCCATGTCGAACGTTTGCTCAGCAATCTCTCGATCTTCTTCCGATAGATCATCTTTCTGAGATAGATACTTCTTCAACATTGTGATGATCATACCCAATACTGCAAGAATCAGTACTAGTACAACCAATAATACAATCATAACAGTATTCACAAACTGCGAAGGTTCTTCCGAAGCAGCTTCTACACCGCCGGTTGTTGTAGTTTCCTCAGCAGCCACTACTATTTCTTTCGCAGACTCAGCTTTCAAGTAACCTACTATAGAAGCAATTTCCGCATCTTCAAAATCGAAGGCGGTCATTTCTGTTTTATTGTATTCGTTGTAAAGGTTTACTGCATATTCGTCACCACTCTGAATTACCTTCTGAGAGTTTTTAACAAATGCTTTAATCCAATCAAGATTTCTTCTTTTATGTATGTCTCTCAGCGCAGGTCCAATCACCTTATCATTCACTGCGTGACAAACCGTACAATTAGCCTTAAATAATTTTTCTCCAGCTGAAATGGTCGCCTCGTCTGTAGGGATACCATCATCCTGAGCTACAGCCGTATTTTGAGTGAACAAAACTGAAAAAATCAAGGAGAGGAATAGAACGGTTTTAGTACTTAAAAATCCCGCTCTGGAGTGTAAACTATATTTTTTTGACATCAGTTTTAGCTTTCCTTTTTGTAAAGTGGTGCAAATGTAACATCGGGTTGCTGTATTTCAAAAACATAATAATAGCATCTACGTAGTACATGGCTACCACCCCTGCTTTCATCCATTCATCGAACTGATTATCAAAAAGTTACAATTCCATATTTAGTACTATTTAGTGCTATTTAGAATAAATTTAAATAAGAGTTTCGCATAGGTCAGAAATCCCTCCTACATTTATTTATATAGTAACTATTCAGCCATAGACTTGTCAGTATCAAAATAATTCAAGAAACATTTGATACATAATTTTCTTATGTATATTTGCCTTATGTATTCAAAAGAATTGCTCAAAGGCACCCTTAAGACCATAATACTTAAACTACTCTCTGCAAATGGTAGAATGTATGGCTACGAAATCACCCAAAAGGTCAAAGTTTTGACCAATGAGAAAATTCAACTCACCGAGGGTGCTCTTTACCCTACATTACATAAGTTGGAAGCTGACGGCATGGTCACCACGGAGATTGAGAACATCAACGGTCGGAAAAGAAAATATTACAAGGTCACATCCGTGGGTAGCCAGGAGGCGACTGAACGATCTAATGAGTTTACGGAATTTGTGCAAACCATGCTTTTGTTATTAAATCCACAGTTGACTAAATAAGTTTTGAAATGAAAACACTTACGAAAACACAATACTTGTATATCACCAATGACCTTAAAGCGAAAGGGCTGTCCAAAGGATTCAGAACTGAACTTTTAGATCATGTATGCTGTATGGTTGAAATACAGTTGTCCGAAGGCAAAGACTTTTCCTTGGCATATAAGGAAGTGCTCAACACATTTGGTCATGAAGGATTTGAGGAACTCAAGCAAACTTCACCTGTAGTAAAGAAGCATAGACGTCATACTATAAGCCAAATACTTGCTTCAGGTATAGCAGCTTCAATATTTATGCTCGTTTTTGGTGCAGATGCGCAAGAACCGCCTACCATTTCTCCTTTGGATCATTACAAGCGCATCACCTCCAATTTTGGCGAGCGATACAACCCTTTGAAGAAAAAAAGGGACTTCCATAGAGGAATTGATTTCGCAGCAGAAATAGGAACCTCAGTACAAGCCACAGCAGCTGGAACTGTAGTTTCTGTGTCAAACAGCTTGGGTGGCTACGGAATGAAAATAGAAATTGAACACAGCGAAGGTTTTATTACGAAATACGCCCATTTATCTGAAATAAAAGTGAAAGAAGGGGATCTAGTAACTCTTGGACAAGAAATTGGACTCTCCGGAAACACAGGAGCCTCTACTGCCCCACACCTTCACTATGAAGTAGTAAGAGATGGTGAGTATGTAGACCCTTTAAACTACTTCACGGCCAGAGATAAAAATATGGATGAGCAAGTTCTCTACGATAACCCGAAAAACTGACCTGCAGCACTCATAGCCGTAATCATTTTCCTCTAAAACGCATGCACTTTTTCAAATTCATAATTATGAGTTCAAGCATGCTATGTCTGAACTTTTCTCTTTTTGGTCAAAAACTACCGAAAGTAAGTATTAAAAATACTCAGTATACCGTCCTCACTTCAAAAATCTACTCACATGGTTACGACATAAATATCTACTTACCTCCTGATTACGAAAACTCAGACAAATCTTATCCAGTAGTTTACATATTGGACGCTGATTACAATTTTGGAATGGTTTGTTATGGCACACGGCACCTAACTATAAACAAGGACATACCTGATGTAATACTTGTTGGAATAGGAAAAATAAGCTCGCGGAGAGTTCGGGATTATACACCCACCAAGACCTCTATGTCTGGTTCGGGTGGAGCCAATCAATTCATTGAATTTTTGAGACAAGAACTCATCCCATTTATTTCATCCACATACAGAGTCAATGATGATCGTACTATCGTAGGACATTCTCTGGGCGGTTTATTTGCCTATTACTGCTTGTTCAATTCTCCAGATTTATTCAAAAGCTATCTCGCGGTTAGCCCCTCACTGTGGTATGATGATGAGCTCGTTTTCAAACTGGAGGAATTATCATTCGTATCAAATAAGATCCTACCATCTAGAATTTATAGTGCCGTCGGTGAACTAGAAACCAGAACAAATGGCATGTATCATGAGATGGTGCAAGAACACACAAGGTTAACCAAGCAGCTTCAAGGAAGATCCTATCCTAAGCTCATGTTCAAGGCAGAAACACTGTCAGATGAGAATCATCACTCTATTTTTCCCAGGGCGTTTATGAATGGTATGCGTTTTTTGTTCGAAGAAACACATTTAAAAACTAATGACCTCTAACCGTACACCGACCCCATTCTCAGAAAAAGTTAATTTGTTTTTTTCCTCTCATTAATCACACCAAGGCCGAAAGTAACGGCCATTCCAATGTAGCTATATTCCTTATTTATCTGTCCATACATGTGAAATCCAATACCAACATGGCCAGGACTTAATAAAAAACCTGTCTGCGGAGTCAAAGAAGCAACATCAAAGGACTCATATCTTCCTCCATTCTGATTGGCTACGTACCTAGACCCTCGTACATAAGACGGCCCTATTCCATAGTAAAACACACCTACCTTTCTTTTATATAGCCTTCCAATACGGAACGAAGTTGATTTGAGATATTCTAAATCACGTCCTGAATCAAAAGAAATTTGCTCGTACGCAATACTCATGTATAATTTCTGCGATATGTTGAATTTCACATCAACCTCATTGCCCAGACCGCTCGCAGAACTAGAACCTTGCCCCCCACCCCCAAATCCAAAATCGAACCAAAAGCTCCTTTTAAAATCCACTCTTGTCTCAAAGTCTTCATCCTGAGCATACAGTACATGATTAGACATTATTAAACACAGTACAGCAAGCAATAGCCTTAATGTATTTGACATAAAAAAAATCTTAAGTAAGTATGGTTATATTCCTCCTTCATCCATCTTGATTTTCATCAAAACAGAAAAGGCTTCGTTGATGTTTTTTTGCTCGACAACAATGGAAAATTCGTTGGAAGTTGAGATCACTTCAATGACAGTAATGCCATACCAGGCTATCATTTTGAAAATGTAATAATATAGGCCATAGGCTCTTATGTTCGACGCCTTCAGCATCACAGTGGCTGAACTCAACTGACTGTTTCCAGTTACATAGGTTTCTTTGTCAAATATCCTTTTTACCCGATCCACAATATTCTCACTCACGATTAATGTCCGCTCATACATACCTTGAGTAAAGGAGCAATAAGTGTCTGGTAGATTTTGCACCTCATGCAAAAGTCTGGTTTGATTTTCTGTCAAAGTAGGCGAATTGGCATAGGTAAAGGTTGATAATCCCGACCTCACGAAAATATCACCGATATGCTCTCTGAAATTTTTGGGGTTCAAGTTGAGTGCATTAGCTCCCATAGTAGAGCGCCGTTTGAGTGCCATTAGGATGGAGGCCTCGGTCGCATCCTTCATAAGTACCTTAGAGACATAAGGCTGTAAAAGTCGGGCGAGAGACGAATAATTGATCAAATTGGCCATCATTGCTTCCTCGATAAATGGCATTTTCCTGATCCCTTCCTCTACAATATCTGATATCTTCTTCATGGCGTTAAATATTTAACAAAGTGCAAATATTATGAATAATTCTAACATTTATTTCACACCGCCTCACTTAAAAAATATTTTTGGATTCTGAATTTAAAATTGAAACCAAAGATGTCGGTAAGCACACCCTTTTATTACTACGATTTGACGCTGTTGGAAAACACGCTGGCTGCTATGCAAGCAGCAATCAATAATCCCAATTTTAAAGTACACTATGCGATTAAAGCAAACGCTGAAGATCGTATTCTTCAAACCATAAAAAAACAAGGGCTTGGAGCAGATTGTGTAAGTGGTAATGAAATCAAAAAAGCCCTCGAAATTGGTTTCGAACCTAATGATATTGTCTTAGCGGGAATCGGCAAATCTGACGAAGAGTTAGATTTAGCCATTTCCCAAGGTATTCATAGTATCAACTGTGAATCAATTGAAGAACTAGAAGTAATCAATGAGATTGCGGCTAAGCATGATGCAGTAGCAAATATTGCATTTAGGATAAACCCTAACGTTGACGCGCAGACTCATCATAAAATTACCACGGGATTAAACGAGAACAAATTCGGCATTCCTATAACGGAGTTGGATGCGGCGGTAGATGAAATTTTAACACACAAGAACCTCGCGCTGAAGGGTATTCATTTTCATATTGGCTCACAGATTTTGAATCTTAACCCCTTTGCCAACCTATGTCAACAGGCCAATCATGTAATTGCTAACCTGAAGGCTCGAGGTATTGTGTTAGAGCATATAAATGTAGGTGGTGGACTAGGTATAAACTATACAGACCCAGAATCTCAGTTGGTTCCAAATTTTGTGGAATACTTCAGAGTATTTGAAAAATTCTTGAATTTAGAAGATGGCCAAACTGTTCATTTTGAACTGGGAAGATCGATTGTAGGTCAGTGTGGTTCTCTGATATCGAAAGTACTATATGTAAAAAAAGGAGTGAACTCAAATTTTGCAATTCTGGACGCTGGCATGACCGATTTGATGCGACCAGCCTTGTACAACGCCTTTCACAAAATAGACAATATATCAAAAGAGGGTGAGTTAGAACCCTATCATGTAGTAGGTCCAATCTGCGAAAGTTCTGATACTTTCGGCAAAACGGATTTACCAAAAACGTCACGTGGTGACTACTTGAAAATAAGATCCGCTGGTGCCTATGGTCAAGTGTTAAGTTCTAATTACAATTTAAGAGACCGAGCTGCAGCGGTCTATTCAGATGAAGTATCTCTGGAAGAATATATCTCTAATAACGAAAGAATAGAAGAATTAGAAGCCGTGTAATTTGCTAGCGCAAAATATTAATTAGTTAATAATAAGGATTAGGGCAGGTATATACCTGCCTTTTTCTTTGCTCTATTTACAAGTACACATCCATAATTTAGTGATTTTCACGCCTTTAAGTCGACAAAAAATCGTACATTTAAAATTCACGCCTAACAACAGAATATCGTCCGACTCGATCGGTTACTCTTTATTATAGATTTATAAACTAAAGTTGATTGACAAGTGAGAAAAACATTAGCTAAGCATATATCAGGAGCTAGCCTATTTCTTATAGTATTGTTAATCGCCATCGGTATATTCAGCATGATGCGGATATACAACAGCCACAACTCAATCGACGAAGTGGCTCGCATAGATGTGCCTCTCATAGAGGCTATGACCAACATAGAAACTCATCAATTAGAACAATCCATCAACTTCGAACGAGCCGTACGGTTTGCAGAAGAAATTGGGAAATACGATAATGCCCAGGAAAACTTCAACAAAGCGGACAGTGTTTTCAGATATCTCGCTGTATTGGTTGATGAGGAGTTAAAGCAAACGGAAGAACAAGTCAAAGTTGGAATTGCCGAAGCCATATCAGACAACCAGCGCATCATCATGAAAGATTTGCTCAATGAGCTGAAGCGAATGGAAAAGGAACATCTGAGCTATGAGAGAGATGCCCTGGCAGTAATCGAATTACTTAAGGAAGGCAAGACGGCAGAAGCCATTGATCGTGTGGTCGATGTGGAAGCAGAAGAAGAAAAATTCAACAAACAGGTTACTGTCATCCTTTTGCAGGTCGAAAACTATACAGCAACCGTCGTGAATGCTATTGAGTTGGATGAGAGAAACACACTGAGACTCATCGTGCTCTTCACCTGTTTCTTTGTCATGATTGCAATTATTATTTCCTTTATTTCGAGCAACAAAACGACCATTCCCATTGATCAACTTACTGAAGGTGTTAAACGCGTAGGTAAAGGTGAGACCTCTGTTCAGGTAGCTGCTCCTCCCTCCGGGCTCACCTCAGAACTAACCACCACTTTCAACGAAATGGTGGTGAAGTTGCACGATGCACAAGAGGAAATCGACCGCCACATTCATTTTTCATACAGTACAGCACATGACCTTAAGGCTCCTATCATTAACCTAATAGGTTTGCTAGAAAGACTAAACAAAGACGCGGCGGATCACGACAAAATACTGGAACATGCTCAAACGTCTGCCAAGCAAATTCAAACGGTGGTCAATGCACTTAACGAGGTACATCGACTAAGAGAAAATCTGGATGCGAAATCTGAGTTACTCAACTTCGAAGACATATTAGCCGAGGTTGAAAAGAGTATTTCGGTTCAATTGGAAACATCCAAAGTGATCATCACCAAATGGTTTGCCAAGTGCCCAACAGTGAAATATCCGTCCACCCAATTGAAAAGCATTTTCTTAAACCTAATCACCAATGCCATAAAATACAGTAGTCCGAACAGACTATTAGAGATCGAAATTGAATCCTACACGGACAACGATCACACAGTTTTAGAAGTACGTGACAATGGTTTGGGATTCGACTCCAATGTTAACGGAACAGAAATTCTGGAACCATTCAAACAATTAGACACCTCCCAAGAAGGAAGCGGACTTGGGCTTTATCTAATAAAAACAATCATAGACCATCATCACGGTCACATAGAGGTAAAAAGCAAACCTGAGAAAGGAACCATTTTTACCATTTACCTAAACTAGAGCTGAATTTTCTGCCAGAATAAAAAAATCAGGGCCATTTACTTTCATACTAGTTGACTTCTCAGCTATTTGTATTCTTTTTGCCACTAATAAAAATCTATCCCCTCCGTGATAAAGCTTCATCAGATTTACAAATCTTACGATAATCAACACGATGCACTTTCCAATGTCTCCGAAGAAATAGCATCAGGGCAGGTTACCTACATTCTTGGGGAAAGTGGTTCAGGTAAGAGCACCTTGCTCAAAATTATAGCAGGGCTAGAAGATGCTGATCAAGGAAAAGTAACAGTTGATAATGAAAAAATCACCGGACCTTCACACAACTTAGTGCCTGGATATGACCATCTGGCTTATGTTCCTCAAGACTTCAAACTCCAACAGTATTGGACAGTCAAAGATAATATTGGCAAGAAGATCTCACACTACCCAGTAGATGAGAAAGAAGCTCGAATCAAGGAACTACTCCATGTATGTCAGCTCGAAACATACGCGGATCGTTATCCCCGAGAGCTCTCTGGGGGGCAACAGCAGCGCATTGCTATGGCTGCAGCTGTAGCAGACGAACCGGATGTGGTTTTGCTAGACGAGCCATTCAGCAATCTGGATTTGCCCATGAAAACTGAAGTGAGAAAAGAAGTCATTGATATGTTAAGGGCTTTGGATATTACCGTCCTATTGGTCAGTCATGATCCCTCTGAAGCATTGGCCGTAGCAGATCATATACTCATTCTTAATCAAGGTAAACTCGAGCAATCTGGTCATCCCGTAGAAATATATCAAAACCCCAATTCGCATTATGCTGCCAAATTTTTGGGGCCGATCAATGAGTTGAAAATAGACGGGAAAAGTGAGCTCATTAGACCTGAATGGATAAAAATAGCTACTGAAGGAACATTTAAGGCCACTGTTGTTGAATCAGTATTTATGGGGATGCATTATCATACCACCTTTCACGTTTCAGGGCAAAAATCAGACATTCTGTGCTATACTCAGGAGCCTTTGAAAAAACAGGAAAAAGTATATTATGAGGTAAAAAAGAAAGACCATCTCAAACCTAGCTGAGACGATCTTTCTTATTCTCAATTGCTTACCCGCATCATTTATCATCAAACCGCATCACGGTAGTTTTATTCACATTATCTGCATCATCTCTAAAGACCACATACGGGATCTCATTATCTACAACCATGTCCAGATGATTGACATTGCCGTCAGAAAATCCGGCCGTGCCTAACGCTGACCAACTAGTGCCGTTGAATTGCATAACTGTAGCTTTTCCTCCCTGCTGACTATCGCGATAGGCCACGTGCAGTTTGTCATTCATCATCGCCAAGGACTGATACTGGCCACTGCTTTGAGAAAATCCCGCTGTACCTACTACGGACCAACTGGTGTTGTCATATTTCATGACTGTGACCTTCTCAGACTGGTCATGGTCAGAGAAGGCCACGTATGGTATATCTCCATCAAAAAGAAGATTCACATGGCTTGATTCTCCGGTACTTATACCTGCACTTCCCACTACTTGCCAGCTGTTGCTTTCATATTTCATGACTGTGACTTTCGAGGCATTGCCACCATCTTCATAGGCTACGTAAGGTATATCGTTGTTGAATTTCAGTGTAATGTAGTCAGCGGTTCCCGCAGAAAAACCGGTAGCTCCTACCGCCAGCCACGTTGATCCACTATATTTCATTACAGATACTTTTGAGCCCTGAGCACCATCTTTATAAGCTACATAGGGTGTACCATTGTTGAAAGCGAGACTTTGATATTCTGCAGCATACACCACGGCTTTAGTTCGTGAACTACCCACAGACCCTGCAGCTCCTACCAGTTGCCAGCTGCCCGATTCGTATTTCATCACAGTCGTTTTACGATTGTTGGCATCATCTCTAAAAGCCACATACGGTATGTCGTTGTCGAAAGCCAAACTTTGATAGGTGGCAAAACCATCAGAAATCCCTGCACTTCCCACCACAGACCATTGGTCATTTTCATATTTCATCACCGTGGTTTTATTGCTGTTGGTTTCGTCTCTAAAGGCCACGTAAGGGATACCCTTATTCACCGCTATACATTGATCGTGTGCCTTGCCAGACGAAAAAGTCTTGGCACCTAAGGCGGCCCAGCTCGGTGTTATATCTGTCAAAGTAATGGTCACTTGTGCCTCTGCAAAAACTTCGTCTGCGGTCACTTTTACCGTAGCCGTCAATTCTGTTCTGGCCTCGTAATCGAAAAAAGCATCATCCAGTACGGTCAACTCCCCTGTGGAGGCATCGATTGCCATGGCGCCGGCAGGTTGCTCAGACGAAATACTGTACATTAGCGTACCGCCATTGGTAGTGCCTGTGATCGTGCCTAATACATACCCGCTGTCAGGATTTTCATCTATCGTGACGGCCAGGTCGGAAGATACCACACCTGCCACGGTTATAGTCAAGTTGACCTCTTTTTCGATATCGCCATTTACCACGGTTACCACACCAGTAAGACTTGGATTTGTTTGGTAATCGAAGATCGTCGCATCCCCTACACTTAATTCTCCAGTAGCCTCTCCTACAGAGAAGGCCCCACTCACACTTTCGGATTTTAGTGAATACGTCAATTCCCCAAGCGTAGTACTAGCCGTGATCGTACCAATCAGGTCGCCTTCCTTAGCTCCGTCGTTGATGCTTCCTACAAAGTCCTCCACCTCTACTTCGATGATATCTTCTTCCAATTCCTTTACTGCGTCCTCACTGCACGATGCCATTCCAAGCACCATCATCAGCACCATAATTTTGTTCTTCATTGTCTATTTTGTTTTTAGATTCAGGTTTCCATAATTAGCGCGGTCCAGGCATGATAAAGCCTCAACATACGCTACTTAGTTCTATAAAACTATATTCGAAAATAGGTAGCGCGATCCAGGCCCTATTTAGACAATGAATATTCGAATTCTCTGATTGAATATTCGTCAGAGATTATTTAAAATTCGTTTTTGAATAATAAAAGATACATCCTAGAGTCGGGGACTAATTATAGCTGAGAGAGTGCAGTGAGAAGCGCTTCTTTTTTGCGCACGGCTACAGGCAAAGTACTACCGTCTTTCATGTGTATGATACCGCCTTCTTTTTTTTCGTATCGATCAAAATGACTCAGATTGATCAAATGCGATTGATGTGCTCTGAAAAAAGACTGTCCTTCAAGTAGCTGATCAAATTCTTTCAGCGTTTTTGACACCATGATTTTCCTTTTATCAACCAAATAAAACATAGTGTAATTGGCTTCAGATTCGCATCTAATTACATCAGACACTAATACCAAATACACCGTTTCTGCATCCTTAAGTAGAATTTTTCTTTCACTCAAGGCTAAGCTTTTATTTTGAACAAGGTTAGTTACCTTGATTCTCTCTTCTTGTGCATCATGTGCTTGCATGGCCTTTGTCAGCGCTGACTGCAAGTCATCAGGGTCTACAGGCTTCAAAACATAGTCTATAGCACTATATTTAAAAGCTTTGATGGCATATTCGTTATGACCAGTTACAAAAATGAGTTTAAAATCGATATCGGGATACAAAGCCAGCAAGTCAAAGCCAGTGCCATCGTTCATTTCCACATCCAAAAGCACCAAATCAGGTTTATGCTCTTTTATACAGACCAGTCCGGACTTTACCCCGTTAGCCTCGCCGACCACCGAAGACTCGGGGGCATAAATTTTTAGCAGTAACCTCAGATTTTCCCGGACTGCGGCGTTGTCGTCTATGAGTACTATTCGCATGCGCTTAATGAGCTAAACTTAAACATATCGAAAAGGAACTTTCAATGCTACCTTAGCACCTACTATTTCACCATTTTCAGCTGTAATATCCGTAAGTACAAGCTGGATTTTTTTCTTTAGCGACTGATTAAACACGGCTATGCGCTCTTCAATAATGGTAGTAGACAGCGAATGGTGATCGACCGACAGAGTCGAAGACTGCGCATAGCCACCTCCATTGTCCGTCACGACGATCGTGATAAAATCTCCATCCTTATCAAAGTATAGATTGATTCTTCCCTTGTCGTTGGCTGGGGCGATACCATGTTCTATCGCGTTTTCGACAAATGGCTGCACAAACATTGGCGGAATGGTATCTATTTCTGGGTTTATGGCATCCGAAAGGTGTATCTCATAATTAAAACTGTCGTTGAGCCTCATTTTATGAATATCCATAAAGTTGGTCAGCATCTTAATCTCATCTTCAAGCACAACAAATTCTTGCCTTGAGTTTTCTAAAGTCTCCCGCATGAGCTTGGCAAACTTTGATAAATAACTGGCAGCTTTATCAGTCTCATTTTTTAGCATAAAGTTTTGAACCGCCAACAGGGCGTTAGAAATAAAATGAGGATTGAGTTGAGATCGAAGAAAGCGCTGCTCTAGCTCCATTTGAGTTTGAGCCCCTTGGAGGCTTTTCTGTTTGATCATAAAATACACTACAGCAGCTATCAAGCCGACCAACATCAATCCGACAAGAATAATCGTATTTTTCTGCTTTAACTCTAAAGCTTGAATAGTAGACTGCTGCGAGAGAGTTGCAATTTCAGCTTCCTTTTTTTCCGTTTCGTATTTGGTTTCAAGCTCTACCAGTTGCTTAGATTTTTCCGAATCCAATATCTCGTTGCTCAATTTTGTAAATTCTTTTTGAGCTTCGTATGCTTTTTCAAATTGGCCCAAATTAGAGTATGCTCTAGCCAAATCATTATAAACTCTATAATAAAGGTCAATTTGACTGGACCTTTGACCTAGTTCGATAGCTTGTAATGCACTCGATACTGCTTCTTTATTCTTGCCTAAGGATAAAAAGTTAAGCGCATTATTGGCATACATAGAGGGCAGATAAAGGTCATGATTAGTGGAAATACTCCTTTCTATAATCTGATTGTTTGTAGTAATTGCTTTTTCAAAATCTCCTGACAAATTGAACATATATGACATGCCTTGCAGCAGTAATAATTCGTAATACGTATCCTTTACTACTTTACACAATTCTAACCCTTCATTGAAATAGACTAAAGCGCTTTCAAAATTGGAACTGTCGCTATGTAAATAACCCAACCACTCTAGAATGCTCAGTTCCCTCCTCTGATCTCCTATCTCTCTTGATATATCAAGCATTTCTTCAAAATCCGATATTTTTAGTTTATTCGGCTGGTGATCATAGTAATAAGTAGAAATATTTAATCTGCTGGTAATGATTAAGCTATTAGCTTCTATTTTTTCCGCGATTTCTAAAGCATTCAAATACAATATCATCGCTGAATCAGTTTTACCCATGTGTTGCAATCCGATACCAATTCCTGCTATCATAGCTCCTAAATGAAGACTATCGTTCGTTGCACGAGCTAATTCAATCCCCTTATTAAAGTAAAAAATACTTGAATCCAACTGACCTGCAGATTGAAACATATAACCAATTTTATTATATAAAAATGGGCATTCATCCGGCAGGTTAAGCCGTTGTGCCTCGCCTAAAGCCTTCTTATAATAAAAGGTGGAACTATCTAATTGGCCTAAGCAGTAGAGCATTTTGCCATAGGAAGAAAGTGAGCTCACTATGATTTTTGAAGATTTGTTCTTTGAAGAAGATATAGCACTGTAGTAGTATCTGGCCATCGAATCATTGCTACATGCGTGTTCATCCATCAATGCGAGCAACACTTCAGTTTTTTTCTCTCCATCTGCTAAAAACAAAGCATACCCCAGGCTATCCAATTTTTCTGATTGTGCATATACCTGCAGGTTTACAAAAAGTAAACCCCAAAACATCAGTGATTTTTGCATAAAATTAGGATTTCAAGTAGAGCTTTCAATAATATACTTTGTTCATTGGCTTTGGAAACATTTGATCAGAAAGATTGCTGCAAAGCCTAAAGAATCTCCTGCAGTTGAGAAATTAGCCTGCTCTTTTATCATACGTACAGCGCTATATATTCTTTGCACCCTATGATAACTGAGCTCATAATTGTTCACTTGACTTTTATTATACTTTTCAGGCACAAGGCCTCTGTGTAGTTCACCCATTACCTAGACTAGTGGATTACTCCAATTCCATTTGAACTCCGCTCATTTTTTAGTAAATTATATGTCCTATTTGGCTATGGACAGGTTGATTCAAGATAATTCATTGAAAACCTACGTCCAATAATGGGCGAGGACCACCAAATCCCACCATCATGAAAGTCATCTTTTACTTCCTTTCATTGCGCCTTCTTTTCTTCTTGTGTTTATCTCTTTTTTCTGCATCTGCTATAGCAAACACCTATACGGTATCTAACAACAACGACAGTGGAACTGGTTCACTACGACAAGCCATCCTTGATGCCAACGCAAATTCAGGTGCGGATCAAATTACCTTTTCAGGTTCGTTCACCATCACTATCGATGCCACTTTGCAACTCACTGACGACGCCACAACCATTGATGCTGGAGCAAACACAATTACGATTCAACCCGGCAACACGATCCACGGTCTAGAAATAACGGGAGCAAATTGCATTGTCAGGGGCTTACATATGCGCGGTTTTTCGGGAACAACCGCTGCTATATACATAAATGGTTCAGGAGCCACTAACAATGAGATATACGGCTGTCGGCTAGGTGTGGCATCCACTGGCAATGCTACTGACGCAGCAAATTTTGTGAGTATTCTCATTGACAATGGTGCTATCGGCACACGGATTGGAGATGGTACTTTAGCAAGCTGTAATGTTATTGGAAACAACAGTTTTGGAATCCGAATAAGAAACAGCTCTACTGGTACGATCATCATGGGCAATTACATTGGGCTCAGCTTGGACGGAGATATGGATCTCGGCAATACTCGAGGAATTGATATTTTCTCGACGGACGATACAGTCATCGGCGGAGCCAGCACTGATATCCCTAATTATATTGGGTTTAATGATACGGGTATATATATACAAAGTGCGTCTTCGGGAACCGAAATAGTGAATAATTATCTGGGATTAGGACCTACAGGGGTGACCAATCGAGGTAATGATTCAGATGCCATCTGGATCCGCTCCGCAAGTCCTAGCACTGAAATCGGAGACGGCACCATAGCTGGTAGAAATTATATCGCCGGCAATGGTGGGTTTGGAATCAACCTCGAAGAGGGTAATAATACCCGCATTATGGGCAACGTTTTTGGACTGGGCACCGATGGCAACACGCCACTAGCCAACAGTCAAAACAATATTCACATTCAAAATCCGTCGGCAAGTACGTTCATCGGAGATGGAACACCCGGAGCTAGAAATATTATTTCTAACACATCTGGAGTTAGTTCACATGGCATTACCATTGGGAGCGGACCAACCTATGTTTATGGCAACTATATAGGCACTAACGAAAACGGTGATCAGGACAGAGGCAATATGACTGCAGGTATCAACATTCAGGGAGGAAGCGGAATCATTGGCGGATCAGGGCTAGGCAATATCATCTCAGGAAACAGCTACGGCATCGGCATTGGTGTAGGCGGCTTTACTATCAATGAAAACTATA
Organism: Reichenbachiella sp.; assembly: GCF_965233835.1. Taxonomy (GTDB): domain Bacteria; phylum Bacteroidota; class Bacteroidia; order Cytophagales; family Cyclobacteriaceae; genus Reichenbachiella. Next base: position 1,354,415 of record NZ_OZ247585.1, on the reverse strand, counting down.
TTGGGACAAATGCCTCAGGAACCTTGGCCATACCAAATGACAACCAAGGCATTAGATTAAGTGCTGGTACGGGCACTAGTATCACCAACAACCTGATTTCTGGTAATACTTTGGATGGCATATTGGTAGAAGATGTATCCACTACTGGCAACAATATTCACCAAAATAAGATTGGCACTCAAACCGATGGCATCTCCCCATTGGGCAATGGAGGTAATGGTATACTGGTAGAAAGTCAGGCCACAGGCTCCTCCATTATGAGCAACAGCATAGTTTTCAACAGTTCTAATGGGATAGAAATTGGAGAAGTCAGTGTAAGCGGCATCAACAATCACCTACTTACACAAAATTCAATTTACAACAACACGGGAGCAGGCATATTAATCACCAATGGTGCCCAAAATGGAGTCACCCCTCCAGTGATTACATCCACGCTAGACGGATTGATCGTGGGCACCTCTACGGCTGGTGCCAAAATTGAAATTTTCGCAGATTCAGAAAATGAGGGTCAGCAGTATCTGGGCACTACCGATGCGGACGGAAGCGGGGACTGGAGTCATCAAATCTCTGTAGCCAGCATAAGTGCAGGGCTAACTAATATTTCGGCCACCCAAACCGCAAGTAATAACACCTCCCAATTCATAAGTGAGCCGTTGGAGTTATCTTTTATCACCACTTGGACCGCTCCATCCAATGGAGAATTGCTCATCAATAAATTGACAGGCACCTACAACTACAATTTGGTATGGACCAACTTGACTAGTATGGGGGTGGGCGACGGATCTGTGAATGGACAAACGGATAGCTACACCATCACCGGCTTAACCGATGGCCACACCTATGAGCTGAAAATATCGGGGCTATTTCCATGGATGATAGCCAGCCACACTGGGGCAGAATATATACAAACAGTAGAGCAGTGGGGAACCATTGAATGGTCAGACATGACCAATATGCTTGCTGGTAGCACCAACTTGGTAGTTAATGCTACAGATGCTCCAGACTTATCCAATGTCATCAATCTAGATCGGATGTTTTGGAATTGCCCCAACCTAACTGGCGATTTCAATCACTGGGATGTGAGCAACATCACCAGTATGTATGGATTATTTCAGCAGTCTACCATCTTCGATGAAGACCTAAGTGGTTGGGACGTGAGTAGCGTTCAAAACATGAGCAGCATGTTTAGGCACACCGCTTTTGACCAAGATATTTCCGGATGGGAAGTAGACGAGGTGACTGACATGAGTACGATGTTTATGGGCACTCCATTCAATCAAGACATCAGCGGCTGGGAGGTGAGTAAAGTGACCAGCATGAGCTCCATGTTCAGTCAAACCACCCTCTTCAACCAGGACCTGAGCGCCTGGGGCAATAAATTAGGCATGCTCACTCATACGGGCACTATGTTTATAGATGCTGAAGCTTTCGATCAAAGTTTGGCAGCCTGGGATATCGGCAACGTGGACTATATGGTCAATATGCTGACTCGTTCCAATATATCTCAAGCCAACTATGACGCCACATTAATTGCATGGGCAGCATTACCATCGGTCCAACCTGATGTGACGCTAGGTGCGACTGGCTTGACTTATTGTGCTTCAACGAGCGCTCGACAATCCTTGATAGACGATGACAATTGGACCTTCGATGGCGACATATCCAACTGCCCTACGCTCTCCTACGCCTCCGCCATCGATCTGACCAATTATGTATCGCATGACGGATCAAGGTTTAATCTCAATTCTTATGAATCCTCGCCAAGTGATATGGCCTTTAGTGCTGACGGCACCAAAATGTATGTGGTGGGAACGCTCGGAGACGAGGTCAATCAGTTCGATCTCGCCACGCCATTCGAAACCACATCCGGTGTCACTCACGACGGCACTTTTGGTGGGCTTCCCAATCCTTACGGCATCGCATTCAACGCTGATGGTTCCAAAATGTATATACTAACCAGTACCGACATCCTGCAATACAGCTTGAGTGTACCGTTCGATATCAACACCACACCTACCTCAGATGGAAGTGTAAGTATCTCTACCGATGGCACCAACGCGAGAGGTCTCTGTTTTAATCGAGATGGCTCGATGCTTTATGTGGTCAATGAAGGTGATGATGAGGTCAATCAATACACGGTGACCTCTCCCTTCGATCTAACGGGTGGCATTTCATCGGCCACCTCGTTTGATGTATCTGAGCAAAACGACGAACCCCAAGGAATCACCTTCAATCAGGATGGAAGCAAAATATTTATCATTGGGAAGAATGCAGATGCCGTCTATCAATATGTTATGCCTACATCGTTTGACCTGAGCGCTACACCAGTTTACGAAGGCATGCATGAAGTGGTATCGCAACAGTCCAGCCCCACTGGACTGGCCTTCAATCCACAGGGGAGCAAGCTCTACGTCGTTGGGAATTCGTTAGATAATATCAATCAATATACGCTCGGAGACGCCATTCGAGAATTGGATGCTAACGACGGCTCAGTAGCTGGTTCCATCATTATATCTCTGGAAGGCGACACCTTTACGCCAGCTGGAGGTACACTCACCTATAGTACGGATTATACCATCAGTAATGACCTACTTGGACTCACGCCCACTCTATCCATTTCGGCTGATGGCACGCAAGCGTCTCTTACCTTGTCAGGCAATGCTTCCAGTCATGACGACGACGCAACCATCACCGACATCGAGTTTACCTTCGGAAACTCTGCATTCACTAGCAACGACGTATCCAGTATAAACAATGCCACGGCTGCCAACAGTGGTTTTGGCGTTACTTTTTTTCAGAGCGAATACGAAGTCACTACCACAGCTGATGCCGGGCTCGGATCGTTGCGACAAGCCATACTCGATGCTAGAGATGCCTGGCATCCCATCGCCATTACTTTCGACTTAGCTGGTGATGGCTCCGGTACGAGCTGGACAATAAATCCAACTACCGAGATGGATGAAATACGAAACAACAACGGCTACCCCATCAATCTGGATGCAACCACGCAGACAGGTTGGAATCGAACCTTGGATCGTATGATCGTGATTCAGGATGTGGGCGATTTGATTCACGGGATCTCCATCGACGGAGATGACGGACATGAGATCTATGGACTAAAAATCCAAGGATTCGACTATGGCATCTACTCCACTTACTTAGAGTATGTTACTATAGGTGCCTCCGGCAAATCCAATGTTATTAGCGGCAATGGCGCGGGCATCTATTCTGACTACCCAAACAATAACAGCATCTCATACAACTACATTGGTACGGATGTGCTCGGAGCGACTGCAGACCCTAACGATATCGGATTAGATTTTGGGTATAACTATTCTGAATCATACAATAATTACTTCACCAACAACGTCATTTCCGGCAATACTGAAATTGGATTAGCCATAGCCTATTCCGACAATTTTGTGCAAAACAATAAAATCGGAGTAAGTGAAGATGAAAGCACCGCCATCCCTAACGACATCGGTATCTGGGTAGAAGCCAGCGGGTTTATTGAAGACAATGTGATTGCAGGAAACACGCAGGCCGGTATTTGGATGCAAACCACGAGAAACGGTAATGAAATTCATATTCGAAGAAATTATATAGGAAGAAATACTTCGGATACAGCCATCCCTAATGGTAGTGGTATTCTCAGCGAGCACGACGATGGTGATCCACCATCATTTGGCGATGCACCCATTATTGGTGGTGCTTTAAGCGAAGCCAATTACATAGCCTACAACTTAGGTCCCGCTATTGAGCTTGATGGCTCAGCTTATACAGAAATCAAAATCACCAACAACAGCATCTATGAAAATGGAGCTGGTATCGACCTCCTCAATGGAGCAGATGGGGGCGTAGCTCCTCCGATCATCACTGCAGTGAGTGCCACGACCATCTCTGGCACCATCACTGACGATACCGCCGGAAAAATACATATTTATGAGGTGGATCCCGTATCAGGTAACCAAGGGAAAATATTGGTAGATAGCGCTGATGTCAATGATTTTACCTGGTCCGTGGCCAGTCCTCCTACTTACGATCTAGGTAAAATCTACACCGCCACAGCCACCACAGATAGCTATGGAACGACTGAATTTTATCAAGGGCCAACGTTGCTGAACGCTACACAAGTGACGAGCAGTCAATTCATTGCCAACTGGGTCCCAGTGGTGGGTGCTACCGACATATTGGTAGACGTAGATGACAATGAAGACTTTTCCAGCCCGATGATCACTGGGCAGAGTATCGCCACAGGAGGAACAGCCACCGTTTCGACTAGCCTCACCGAGGGCGTTAGATATTATTACAGGCTCCAAGCCAATTTGGGAGGTTCGTACACACCAATATCTAAACCTTCCAGTTTTATGATGGAGTTTGGCAATGCACTGAATTTTGACGGCAGCGATGATGTTGTCAATGTCCCAAATCACTCTTCGCTACAAATTGCTACTACCATTTCACTCATGGCCTGGGTAAAGCGGAGTGACCTCGATAATTTGGATGTGATTCTGGAAAAAGGAGATGATTGGACTGTCGACCAGACTAATTACGGGATGGCTATCCAAAGTCAAGCCGTCAATAATGGTATGTTCTACTTCTACTATGCAGGGGGCTGGTATGGCACTTCTGGGGTTAACGATACCGGTTGGCACCATTATGCGGCGGTGGCGACCGAAGGTGCTACCTCCGTCGATCTTTACATAGATGGGGTGCTACAACCGGTAGAGTACAATAATGGAGCAAGTACGGTTTCACTAAATGAATCAAGTACCGATAATTTGAGCATAGGGGCTCAGACAAGTTCATCAGCCTATTTCTCAAGCGCATCAATTGATGAAGTAAGCATTTGGAATGTAGCACTCAATGGAACCCAAATCAACTCGATGATGAACGCCCTCTTACTCGGTAATGAAACAGATCTTGCGGCCTACTACAAGTTTGATCAAGGTATTGCAGAAGGGGACAATACCTCACCCATATTAAATATGCTTTCTGACCGAAGCCAAAATCAAAATGACGGAACGTTATTCGGATTTACCTTATCAGGTAACGGCTCTAATTGGGTAAGTGCCGATCACGATGAACCGCCAGCGGCACCTACCAACTTACGCGTAGTAGATGTTTCCCCTACTCAGATCGATCTATTCTGGGACGACAACTCTTACAATGAAACGGATTTTCGCATTGAAGTAGCCGATGGATCAGATTACGATTTTGAGGGAGATAATTTAATCATAACCACCGGAGCCAATGCAACCTCAACCGCCAGTTATTCCATCACCTCGGGATTATCATCCGAAAGCAACTACCTGTTCAAGGTACGCGCAACAAATGCTGAAGGTCAATCTCAACAATCTGATTTCAAAGCAGGAACAACTATTACCTACCCAGGCAACGCTCTGAATTTTGAAGGAAGTGGCGAATATGTAGATTTGGATAATCCAGATTTTACAACCTTAAACGCTCTGACTGTGGAGACTTGGATAAAGCCCAGTCATATCGCTACATATGATGAAGGCGAAGAAACAGTAACACTAATTGGAAAAGGGTCAACAGGTGGAGCGGGTACCACAACGTTCGCATTGGTAATGGAAGGTGAATCTGTCGACAACGAAGAATTATTTGCTTTGGTAGACAATGGAAGCTCTCTAGCAGTGGCTCGGTTCGACAATAGCAATGGCTTTAATTTTGAAGAAGACGAATGGAGGCATGTAGCTTTCACCTGGTCTGATGGCAACTCGGTGAGACTTTATGTAGATGGAGTAGAGGTAGCCGCATCCTCCACACTATCAGGACCTTTAAACGGTGTTTCTGAAAACCTATTACTGGGAACGAGCACTGATGTAAATGAAATTGGATACGCAGGAAGTATAGATGAAGTACGCATCTGGACTATAGAAAGAACACCTGGTGAAATTCAATCCAACATGTCCAACCCACTGACGGGTACCGAATCCGGACTCATGGCCTACTACCGCTTCGATCAAGGCGATGCCAACGAAGACAACACCACTCCTATGATTGATCTACTTCCTGACAGAAGTACCAATAGAAATAACGGTACACTCATGGATTTTGCCCTGACTGGGAACAACTCCAATTGGGTTGCCTCTAGCGTTGGATTTGATCCTTATACTGTGATCAATACCAATGACGATGGTGTGGGCTCACTACGCTGGGCCATAGAAAATGCCAATGCCAGTACCTCCAAGGAAACTATCTCTTTTAATATTACTGAAAGTTCCCCATGGGATATTGTTCTTGAGTCCTTCTTACCTACGATAAATAACTCCAATGATGTCGGTGTGATCATTGATGCTACTACCCAGCCTGGTTGGACATTTGGTGATGCCAATGCGATGATCATATTGGATGGAGCTACAAATGCCATCAACGGAAATGGATTAACTATAGAAGAACCAAATGTAGAGATCTACGGCCTTGCCATTGATGGCTTCTTTAGGGGGATCAGGTACAATGATGGATCGAACAATTTGATCATAGGCGGACCTGGAAAGGGAAATATAATAAAAGGCTCCACTTCAAGCGGAATTATAAGTGCTGGAACTGCCGATAATATGATCATACAGGGCAACTATATCGGGCTTGACTACGATGGGTTATCTACAGACCCGAATCTAGGTACAGGAATTTACGCATCTGGTGATAATATCCTCATTGGAGGAAACAGCATCGATGGGGAAGGCAATGTAATCTCAGGGAATGGAACAAGTGGTGCACTTTATGGGATTTCAATTGAAGAAGGTGATAATGTGCAGATCTATGGCAACTTGCTTGGTACTGACAAAAACGGCGAAAATGATCTGGGCAATCTTCGGGGTATTCGAGTAAGAATTGGTGTAACCAATGCGCGGATTGGTGGTCAAGGTACTGGACAAGGCAATGTCATAGCTGGAACAAATAGCGCCTTTAGTGTGCATCTGGAGTATGGAACAGGGACAATAGTAGATAGTAATATTATTGGATTGAATTCCTCCGGTACAGTAGTCATACCTAATTTAGGCAATGGCATAGACGTAGATAATTCAGTTGGGGCCGGCAATATCATTCGAAATAATACGATCTCTGGCAGCACACTCAACGGAATTTCAGTGACAAACGCTACCACAGATCTGCAGATCACTAACAATTTCATTGGCACTTCTTCATCCGGTACAGGAGGGGCCAGCTACGGTAATCAAGACCATGGGATTTCCTTCAATAACAGTAGTGGCACAGACAATACCACCCAACGCATAAGTATCCATAACAATGTGATTTCTGGAAACGGTGGCAATGGTATTCATTTTGATGCGGCGTGCGCAAATTTCGTTTTAACAGACAATAGCATTGGAGTTGAAACAAACGGAATGACTGCTTTGGGTAATTTAGGTAGTGGAATTGAGCTAAGTAGCACTACCACCAATATAGAATTAGGCGGCAGTAGTCAAGAAAATATTATTGCAAACAATACTTTGGACGGAATAAGGTTCGAAGGATTATCTCAGCAGACTAGTGGTACCATTCTTGGCATCAACAGCTATTTCTGCAATGATCAAAATGCTATCAATTTCACAAATACTCCTGCAGTAACGGAACCAATCATCTCCTCAGTAACAGCTGAAGGCGTGAGCGGCACAACCACCGCATTCAACGGCTCGACTGTTGATGTCTATCAAATAAACACCGGCTGCGCCGACAATCAAGGGGCTGTATATATAGGCGAATCCACGGTATTCGATGGAAACTGGAACTACAACATGCCAGTAGACCCGAGCCAAACCTATGTAGCAACCGTCACAGATGTAAACAACGGTATTTCAGAATTCTCAGCTTCTGCCACCGCCTCTCTTGTAAATGGAGTCATCGAATCAGACTACGATGCGTTGGTCGCACTCTACAACGCGGCTGATGGAGAAAACTGGATAACCAATACCCATTGGCTCTCGGCTGAAGACGTAAGTGATTGGTACGGGGTCACGGTGGTCGGTACGACTGTAACTGCCATCGATTTATGTGAGAATGAACTAGACGGCATCATACCTGACGACCTCATAGATCTAGGGAGTTTAACCAGCCTACTACTTACTGGGAATCAATTGACAGTTATTCCTGATCTTTCATCCATGCCTAATTTGAGTATTTTAAATGTTGCCGAGAATCAAATGGATTTTGAGGACATTTTACCTAATGTAGGCATTTCAACTTATCAATACGCTCCACAAAGTGAACTCATGGGACTTACTGATTTGAACCTTGCACAGTGTGAGGATCTAGATGTATCACTCAGCACGAATGGAACTGGCAATAGTTTTCAATGGATAAAAGATGATGAATCAATAAGCGGGCAAACGTCTGAAAATCTTTTCATTTCTGATATAAAACCTGAAGATGAGGGTACGTACAAGATCCAAGTCACCAATAGCGAAGCTCCAGATCTTACCCTAACATCTGTCTCGTTCGAGCTAACCATAGAAGCCTTTATACCTACTATTACAGAAGTGACCACTGTATTTGCAGTCACAGAATTGGCCGCGAGTGAAGGAGACAGCTATCAATGGTATGAAGATGGAGGTGCAATCAATGGAGAAACCACTTCTTCACTTTTCCTGACTCATGAATATTCCACAAGCCCTGCCTATACAGTAGAAGTAACATTGAATGGATGCACTGGTGTTTCAGAACCTTACCTCAGAGCTATTCTTTCCACTCCTACTCAGACAAGCAAAAAGTTTGAAGTGTTTCCAAATCCAACATCTGGCCAACTTATTATTAAATTAAATGAGTCAAATTCTCTACCCATAGATCTTAGGTTTTTTAACATTACGGGAGTGGAATTGTTCAGTATAAATGGAGTTAACAATCAATCCATAGATCTATCACATCTCAATAAGGGCGTCTATTTTATTCAATCGAATGTTGAGACAGAAGTTATTAGAATAGTGAAACAGTAAGAGACAAAATTCATCTAACTATTCAATGACGACAGGAAAATCCTGTCCTCGAGAATAGGTTACAGGATACTGGGGTTTGCCTTTGTATTGTGTCGAATATTCCGGCACCTGCGAGTCTATATAGGCTTTCAGTTCATAGATAGTTACTTTTCCATCTTTTGGTGCACCGTCTGCTTTACCACTCAAAGCCTCAAGCAACACATAAGTAAATAGTCCATGTCCTAACTCGGCAAACTCTGTGGCAAACTGTTCGCTGCCCGATGCCGCCAGCACGTGCACACCCGAACTCCGAGACAATTGTGCCATAGCTTTTTCTTCACTCGCGCCACGCACGGCTAGTAATTCAGTAGATCCACCGGATTGACAAGCATCCAAAACAACAAGTTGCTTTAAAGCACTGATCTTAGCAAACTTCTCTTGTAGAGTAGCCGCATTCACGGCTTCATTGGTCAATAGATCAAAATCATATAGCCGGATATTTTCTGTAGGGATAAAGTAAAAATTACCCTCCACCATGCTACCATGTCCTGCGTAATAGAAAAAGAAAACATCCTGTGGTCGGGCATTCTCTGCTATCTCATCCAACATAGCTAGCATATTTTCTTTGGTGGCCTCCTCGTTGAATAGGGAATAAACTTGAGTTTTGTTGAACAATTTTTTGCCTTTGGTTTTTACCAATTTTAAAAATGCTTCGGCATCCTCTAAGGCATAGTTTAAATCCAATTGTGGATTCTTGTATTTATTTATACCAATGGCCATCACATGACAAGTAATATCCTCATGAATGCCATCCGCAAAGATTTCTCGTTGTGCCAACTCAGACTCTATACGCTCTTCGCTAAATGCAGAAATCGCAATGACGTTTTTGCCTGGCACCAACTGGACTGGATAATGATGAAAAACTGACTTTCCAGGTTTAGGCTTCATCCTGGCCATTCGATCATGACCTGGCAACCTCTTTCCGTTGTGAAGCAGTTTTACTTCATCCATTCCTCCACCCTCATCGGTGATTTTTACCATTACATCAATCTCATTTTTTGTTAAGTGCTCACCTGAACTAGGAGAAATAATTTCGACCCGAGGTGGTGGGGAGTTTTTCAATTTAGATTTAATGTTGATGTTTTCGTTCAGTAAACCTCCTGCCTTCAAAGACTCACCCAAAATTCCAGGCTGATAGAAGTCTTCAAAGAATTGATCCAAAGAGTAACTTTTCAAGCCTCGAACAAAAAAAATATTCTCCTTAGCTTTCTCAGTAGCATCAAAGTAACCATTGCGATTGGCCACCAGCCAATCTCCATTAGTAAGTAGTATGTGAGATATCATCTCATCTCCAGTCTGCACATCCCAGATTCTTGTTGTACCGTCTAGGCTATGCGTAATCAGATGTTTGCCGTTATGAATAAAGTCGGCAGAAGTGATAGCATCGGTATGTCCCTGAAAAGTCCTGATCACTTCACCAGTCTCAACGCTCCAAAGCCTGGCCATTCGATCCGAACCAGCAGTTACAATTTGTTTGCCATCGTCATGAAATTCTGAGGTAAAAATCTGTCCTTCGTGACCCACGAATTTTTGCGTGCTAAGCCCTGATGCTATATCCCAGAGTTTTGCTTTGCCATCCCAGCTAGTGGTAAGCATTTGATTGTTTTTGATTTGAATATCAGACACAATTTCAGTGTGCCCAATAAAGGTTCTTGCAGGCTCGCCACTATCTATCTCTATCAATTTCAATTCCTTCCCTAAACTCCCAACTGCCAGATAAAGATCATTTAGCGCAAAAGACAAGGCGTATGGAGAATTCTGATCCATTCGATACACCTTCAGCTCTGACCCACTTTCTATATCCCAGAGCCTGGCTGTAGCATCCCAACTACCAGACACCAGGTACTTTCCATTCTTACTCAAGGCCAATTCAAAAATCAATTCACGATGGCCGGCAAAAGTCTTTACTAATTGGCCACTAGCCACTTCCCACATTTTGATCGTTTTGTCACCACTCCCTGTGAAAAGATACTTGTCATCCTGAGAGAATTCTAAGCAGATAATTCCATTGTCGTGCCCATCAAAAGAGCGTACCACTCGGCCCTTATTCAAATCCCAAAGCTGAGCAGATTTACCCACAGCCTTAACCACATAGTTTTCATCAGGGGACACTCTAATTCCTTCTTTGAAACTGACATAGCGGCTTATGTTATATTGCCAATAAGACTCGGGATCGAGCCCTAAACCATTGTCAGCAGCCTCATTTAGAAAACCTTTCAACTCTTTGACAAGTTTTCCGCTTTGAACATTCCAAACTCTGGTCACCTTATCATTGGTCGCAGTAGTTACAAATCGCCCATCAGGACTCAGGGTAGCAGCATTGATCTCAGTATCTGGGATAAGAATTTTTCTTATCAGTTTACCAGAAGTATTCCAGAGCTTCACGGTATCCTCATCTGATACAAAAAGGGTACTACCCTTCATTCCTACTGCATTATATTCTTCACCATCTCCATTAAACTCCTTGACGATTTTACCAGATTTCCAATCCCACAGCGTGACTGGACCACGGCGACTCGCAGATAAAAGTTTAGCCCCCTTTTCGTCCAATTGGATAAAACTAGGACACCCTCCACAAGAGCTTGGGCTTATGTTTCGCAAGGTATCTTGAGGAACGTCAGAGTCAAGGTTGTAAATAATAATCTTGCCATCATCGTTTCCTGTAATTAGGCCTTTATCATCTTTCGTGAACGACACTTGCACGCCTACACCTATTCCGGTTGCCGGATTACCTTTGAACTCCCTGAGCTTTTCGCCTGACTTGACATCCCATACATAAACCAAACGATCCCAGCCGCCTGAGGCCAGTTGGGTGCCATCGGAATTAAAACTCAAAGACGAAACTCGTCTGCTGTGGCCTTCAATTTTTTTTTGGATTTTGCCTGTAAAAACTTCCCATATAATGATACTATTGTCTGAGGAGCCACTAGCCATCCATCGGCCACTTGGGTCAAATGCGACTATATTGACTGGGTTTAAGTGACCCAAAAAAGTTCTGATTTCTCTACTAGTAGACACCTCCCAAAGCTTGATACTGTTGTCTCGGCTGCCTGTAGCAATAAATTTTCCATCGGGGCTATAAGCCACAGAGCGGACAGCTGCCCGGTGTCCTCTTTGGATCACGGTTTCAAGGGGGTATTCCTGAGGGATGGCAGGAAGAGCAATTATGAATAGAGCAAAAACAACGAATATCTTTCTCAAGGATCTGGATTTAAATGTCACATTTGGAAGAATCGAACAGAATCATCTTCCACCTTCATTAAAATTGGGCTAAAATTAGTTCTATCATATTAGAAATTGGCTAAATCCAAATTCAAATAGAATAAAAAAGGTCTAACAGGAAAAATGATTTTTTTTTAAATTCACTCATCGAAAAGTTTATCTCGAAAAAAAATCTAATTAGTATTTTGCGGCAAAATGAGTGAAGAGAAGAAGTATAGAGCAATTTATATCGACGACGATAAGATATTGCTCACCGTGATGACCGCGTATGCCCAGCATACCAAGCATGTAGACCTAATAGGGTGCTACTTGAACCCAATAGAAGGAATTCAGGCCATAGATGAACTGAAACCAGAGATTCTTTTTTTGGATGTGCAAATGAAGGAGGCAGATGCTTTCGCTACGATAGCAGCCTTAGAGCATAATCCTATAATTATTATCGTATCCTCTCATTGGGAAACTGAAGATGAGCTCATAGCCGCAGGTGCATCTTGTTTTCTCTCCAAACCGCTAAAGGGGCCTGACCAGATAGATGCAGCTGTAGAAAAGGCATTGGCCTTTAATGCTTCTACAGACAGAAAAACAAAAAAGACTGTAAAACTAGACTCCAATCAGGAAGTGCTACCTGATTTGTATAGAGAAAATACTACAAAAGAAGAATTTGAACAGAATGAATCCTGGGCCAGTTTTATTACCAAATTTGATAAAATGTATCCTAATTTTTTTGAAAGCTTAAAGGGTGATTTTGAGACTCTAACACCTACTCAGCTCCGGGTCTGTGCTTACGCTAAAGTTGGGATTAAGCTAAAAAATATGAGCACTAATATGGATCAAACGCTCGAATCTATTGAGTCCAGCATCTCTATCATAAAAGAAAAACTACACATCGAACCTGAGGACGACCTCAGGGATTACTTAAGTATTTACAATTAAAAAAGACCCGGTGTCCCCGGGTCTTTTTGGTTCTACTTGAAAAGGTTGGGAAGGGCTTGCACCTTCCCTGCTGCTGGTCGTTGTTGTGTCTTATTCTTTGATGACGCGCAGGGTCTTTAATTCCTGCCCTTGAGCAGTCACCCGCACGAAGTAGACACCCTTCTTCTCACTTAAGTCAACGGCAATTTTATTTGTGTTGAAATCTGAGATATGGCGAACGATATCGCCTGTAATACTCAACACCTTTACTTCTACATTTTCAAAATTCCTTCCCAGTTCAAGATGAAAAGTGTCAGTTGTTGGGTTTGGGTAAGCTACCATATCCGTCTTTAATTCTAAAGCAGACAAGATTTCACCATCTGAGCTCATACAAACAGACTGCACTGAACAGTTTTCGTTTGATACTTCCACAGCATAAAAACCAGCTCTCTTGGGTGTGAGTTGGCGCTTGGTTTCTCCTGTCAGCTCCTCTCCTAAATCACAGTCAATCCATTGGTAGCTTACGTCTCCCTGATCTTCTGCGAAAAGAATTACTCCATTGACGCTAATCTCGTTTGATAGTTCCTCAAAAATTTTCAAAGAAAGATTGACCAAACTATCGCAACCCTCTTGATTAGTAAAAGTGGCTTGATAATCGCCACTTTCGAAGTACTCAACATCATCAAAGATGTACGAACCACAAGATTTTTCTGACACCTCATGTTCTTCACTTTTTAGAATCGTAAGGTTCAACACCACCAAACTATCGCAGCCATTTTCATTAGAAAAGTCACCCAAGTACTGGCCTGACACGGTATATTCGTCTTCACCAAAAGCATAACTATCACATGCCGTCTCTTCTACAACGTTGGTGTCTTCACAAGGCAAATCGGCCACAAACTGCACTTGAAAATCAGTTGATGTATAATCAGAATTATTATTCCAAGTGATATATATTTCATCCCCAGCAAGGCCCGTATAGGTTGCGCTTTCGGCATCTACCTGATCTAGATAACCAGCATAACTTATTGTCAGACTGAGCGTGGCATCCGTCTCTATGCCTTCCATGAATTTCTCGACTATCACCGTCCCATCTTCTGCCAAGGTGTAGACAAACCATTGTTCTTCGATCAGCTGGGTGGTTGCATTATAGAATCCATTTTCTGATGCTATCACGATGGCATCTTCTTGAGTTTGACCAGGAATTTCATCCAGATAACCAAAATAAAAATCGAAATCATACGCTTCCAAATCAATCGCTTCTTCATCCAATGTAGATAAGTTCCAAAGCAATTCATAAGTCATTCCTTGCTCCACAGCAGTGACCATCCGGGCATTGGGCGCAAAAGTTTCATCTGTATCCGCAAGCACTTCATCGCTGCATAGTTCTGTGAGTTCTACGCTTGAGTTTATACCCAACTCGTTGCTCAGATTAGTCACAAGGATTTCTCCATCGCGAGGTGCTGTAAATCTGAATAATTGCTTATCTGCATCTCCTTCAACTGTAATCCAACCAGACCAGTCTTCATCCTCTATTTGGGTGTACTCCCCTTTGCAATGGTTCTCTTCGAATGTTGCATTAAAGGTGCTATTGAAATTGCTCAAGCGAAACAACAATACATCTCCTATCGTAGTGGATGTATAAGTAAACCCACTAGGATGTGGATCATCGTCATCCAAATAATATGGTTCAATTGCATTTTGTGTAGATACCTCAGTGGCTATTCCATCAAAATAAGTATCAAAACGTAAATCAAAAGTACCAGGCACCTCAATTTCGAAAGCAAACCACTGCTCCGAAACATGAGAAATATGGCCAAAATCTTCATTAACGCCAAGTATCACTTCCAATGGAGCTACTTCTATACCAATACGTAAATCTTCTTCATAGAACCATTCGAATTGATAGGAGTCATTGATGAATTCATCGATCATTAATATGTAATATTCCTCGCCCTCAATAGCGTTGATGGCGAGCCGAGAGCCTCCAAAAAAACCTGGATAGTCATCATTGCTCGCAATGGGATCATTGTCAAATAAACAGTCATCATAAACTTCTATAGATGTGTCTTCGCCAAAAGCCAGAAAATCCCCATCCGCTCTAGAAGATGGCCCCGTGGTGACCACCAGTGTCCCTGATTTAGGTGCAGTGATTTTATACCATTGATCATTATCCTCTTGCGCTATGTGAGCTACATCATATACACCGATACTAGGAATCTGCAATGAATTGTCACAAGCAGATCCTTGCACCATCAATTCTCCCAAGTTTATTAAGAATTCAACATTAACCTCAAATTGGTTTTGCGGTGCAAACCGGAGTAAGAAAGTTGAATCCACCGCTGTCTGCATAAAGAAGAAGTCATCTTCATTAGGAATAGGCGCTCCCTGTTGATCTAAGATTTCTGCAATCCCTCCAAATACACCCACTTCGATATCACTTCCTGCGGCCAGCCTTGCACTTGCAAAAAGTGGTTCAGCATGTGGATTCAATAAGGTCAACTGATCTGTGTTGATTAAGATCGGATATTCAGCAGTATATCCCCTAGTTTGTTCTTTGATTAAAATATCCAGATCGAAATCATCAGCCAAGTCAGCACCCTTTACCTCCAGGTAATAATATTGACCTTTCACTACTTCGAAGGAGATTTTTGATCCACCGCTGTCGCAGTGATCTGCATCGTCATTTTCTTGAAGTAGCTCTCCGCAAAAAGCCGAATATCTTTTCAGTTGGGTATCTACACCCGACCGGCAGGTAGACACAATGGCTTCTCCATCGGCTTTGGCTTGATAGCGGAGAAAAGTATAACCATCGTAATTGTTGACTGTGTGTGTGCCTTCATTGACTTCAGTATATTCCTCACAATCAGCCACTTTCAGCTGCATGGAGAAAGTGTAGGCTTCATTCCAAAGTTGTAGGTCATGATTTCTTAATATCACGGACTCCCCAGCCGCCATATAGTAGCGCAAACTGCATGCTTCTGTATATTCCAGTTCACTTTGACAGTCGCTCAACAGTCTAAATCTAGTCACAGGGCCTCCGTCTTCTTGCTGCTGACAGGTTGATAATTCCAAAACACCTTCGTTGGGTGCAGTGTATGAAAAATATTGGTCTCCTAGTTTTCTGGTCACCGTATTTTCGCCTTCGATCATCGAGATCGCATCCCCGCAGGTCTCACCCGCCACAGTAGGCTGAAAAAAAGCACTGACCATAAATGCTTCCACATAAATAGACCCATCATCCGGATGTCTGTTTCCCTTCCAGGCTAGACTAATGGTTTGACCAACTTCCAATTGCATACGATGCACATAGGCTCCACAGCCTCCGCCAAATAAACCTAATGGGAAAAAATCAAGTTCATTGTCATCAGCACAAAAACCATCATAAATGGTCAAATCACTTAATCTGGTATCGCTATCACAAGAGTACATATAGTATGTGCCTGCTTCTGAGGCTGTAAATGAAAAGTACTTGTCTGGAGAATCTTCAGAGATATCTACCTCAAAAACTTCCTCCCCATCAGAGAATAGACCAGAAGTGAGATCTATAGGCGTATAACAATCTTCACCTACAATGGCACCAGTATTTAAGGAAGCACTGAAAGTATTGTTTCTTAGTTGCCCACTGATGCTAAACAGCACTTTGTCGCCAGTTGTACCTGCTATAGTAAATCCATTGGCACCAGAATCTTCATCTGGATAGGTATATGTTACCGCATCATCTGATGTAATCACTGTAGGCGATGAATCGTAAATAGTTGTAAACTGCATCGTGAAAACTCCATCAGCCAAGAACTCATACTCAAACCACTGCGCTGTAGTGAAATGTAAATTTCCATAGTCTTCGTTCAGACCCATGGATACATGTATAGGCACTTCTTCTGTGCCAATAATTAAATCTTCGGTATAAAATAATTCAAATTCATATTGGCCGCTGGTGCTTACATCATCCATCATTATAAAATATTCGACGTCTTGCTCTACGATATGATTGATCTGGGAAACTCCAAATGCCCCATCATTCGATTTGATGAAGCCATCCTCGCAAGCACCATGAAGTTCAACCCTGGTATCTTCTCCTTGATACAAATAGGATGTGCCTGCCAAGGCACCGTTGCCCGTGGTGATGACTACTTCTCCTTCTTTCGGAGCTACAAAGCTGAACCAGTGGTCTCCCTGACTGTTGTCTACCGCATGTATTCCTGTTTGTATATTTTGGGCTTGCTCACAAGATGATCCATCGTTTGGTGCGAAGCTGGCATTGAAATCATACTTCCAATCGTACGGACCTCTGTTGGCAGCCTTTACTAATACCACTTCGCCTTCCTCCATGACATAAGTCAATGTTGACCATTCATAATTTTCGTCAGGGTCACAGTCGTAATCGACAGTACTCAAATCAGACCCTTGGCAATTCTCCAATATTTCCATTCCGTAGACTGAATAAGCGTTTTCATGACCACAAGTGGAGACTTCCAAGGTACCGTCAGTCTCAGCTTTGTACTCGAAATATTGATCATAAAAAATAGAATTTTGAGCATTTTTGCCTTCTTGGAGTTGAATCGTTTCATCACATGCCGTGCCGTCCATTGGCATTTGAAAAAAGAAGTGAGCTTTAAATTCACCCGCCCAATTTTCATTTGACCATTCAAAGATGTAGGTATCTCCAAGTTCAACTTCTGCCGTGTATTGACAATTTCCAAAAAGCCCAGGTGACTGATCAATATCAGCGATCAGATTGTCACAAGTGGATTGATAGACCTTCAGGTCTGTATCGAAGCTACCATCACCAGGGCTATTGGCAAATCCAGACCACATCATTATGGTACCTACTTGATCGGCTGTATAGGTATAGAATTGGCTGCTACTGGAATTGTCCACAAGAATCTCTTGCTTCCCTTCCTCTACTATGGGGTAGTTGATATTTAAATCAACTGCTAATTCACAGGTGTCTTGCCCAAAAGCCTCAAACCCAAAAACCAAACCTGTCAGTATCGTAGCTAATACTACGCCCCTCACGCTTTTCTTCAACATCATAATTTCAATCTTTAAATTCACAAACCTTGTTGATGGGATAATCAAATTGGTGTGATATTCAAGTGGATTACAAATCTAGATGTGCGTGATAGGGTTGCCAACAAAAGCACCCTTAATAAATCTTAACAAGCCATTCAAGCAACTGATTGTCAGTTGATTAAAAATTTATCAGAAAAGTATTTATATCAACTTCGGAAGATAAATTGAGTTTTGAGCGGAGTCTATTCTTGGTCACATAGATGGAATTTTCGGTGCTACTCAATAAATCCGCCATCTCACGAGCAGAGAGACCAAGTCTGATATAAGAAGAAAGCTCAAGCTCTCTTTTATTGAGGTTGGGAAATTGACTCAGAAGACGGTCGTATAACTCTGCGTTTGATTCCTTTATCTTTTCCTGACTGTACTGAAGTTTTTTTTGAGTCTCAATTTGACTTCTTAAAGTAAGCCTTAAAGATCGGAGCTGTTTCTTTCCTCCTTCATCAATTTTAATTTGATCCAAATCGTTCAAAATATTCTCTCGAATTTTCAATTGCATTTGGTTATTGGCGGTGACTGTATCCATATCTTTTTGTTTCAACGCCATGGCTTGTTTATGTTTTTCTTCAGTCAGTCTCATCAATTCCTGGGACTGTTGCTGAATGGTCATTTCATTTTTTTGATACATGCTGTCATAGGATACCGCAGCCAAATAAAGAACAATAAGTAAGATTAGAATAGGTCCATACTCTGCTAGTGCGAAAGGTCTGTGCATGAGCTGATACCAGTTTAGAAGCGCAAAGGAAGAAAAACTCAGAATGATAAATAGATTTTTCAGAATTGAATTTTTCAATAAATAAATGGCCAACAAACCAAATAATATATTGAAATATGGAGCTCCAACTTGAGTAGTACTTACAAACATCACCCACCAACTGGTGGTTATAGAGGCCAAAATCAGAATGCATGAAGCCAATTGATTTTTTCTTCTATTTATGAAATAGATGACAACAAATGACACCAGATAAAAACTTAGTGGATATAGCTCCTGAACATTGCCAATCCGCCAATTGTATAAAAACATCAATGGGGTAAATACAATAGAGGCCAATGACAATACATTCACCAGCCTAATTCGTCTCAGATCATCTAGTGATGTTTCTGGCTTTACACCACTGTTAAAAAAGTTCTTAAAAATTGTGTTTTTCGAGCTGATATACATTTCAGCATGAATTTACGCCCATTTTCATAAGGAATAAAAACGATACCACAATTGAAATTAACTCTCTCTCTGAATAATCCATTCAGCCGCAATCAAATTAGGCACCCAGCACAGCCAAGACACCAACAGATAGGCTGAAATAAAATCCATGCCGAAAAAGCCTTGAAGGCTTGGTAACCATAGTCTTAGAGTAACTGCTGCCCAGCATAAGGCATAGCTTCGGATCATCCAGTTTTGATGAGCATCCACAGCCCCTTTTTTGATGGTGACAAAGGCCATTATGGTGGTCATCAACCACAGGACGGCCATAGTTCCAAATCCGTATCCTGCTACCCAGCCTCCTGTGGCAAAAAATGATAAATACAACCCGGCCATTCCACTCATAAGAACGGAAACAACATATACTTTTCCTAGTGTCCTATGAACAGAGAGATTCTTTTTTCGAAGCTTAGCACTAAACTGAGTCCATCCAGAAAGCATACTAATAGCTCCAAAACTTATATGCTGATAAAAAAACCAATTCCAGACTGAGCTACTCAGAATAGCTTCAGATTTGCCGCCCAAAAAGCCCTGACTCATGTCGACCAACCCGTACAAAACCGGATAGGTTCCGATTACTATAGAAAAGAAACCAAATACAATCCATCCAATTTTTTTCATCCTTTTATTTTTTAGCTAGAACATGATGTTCACAGCTATTCGTAGAGCAAAAACGAAGTTTATTACAGAATTCAAACAACAGATGGTACAATACTACTGTTCTACAACAATTCCAGACCAAAACAAAAAAAGACTCCGCGTCTCGGAGTCTTTTGTCTACTTGAAAAGGTGTGGAAGGACTCTCACCCTCCTGGTTTTATTTTTAAATTTATTCTAAGCTATCTATCGAGCTACTATTTCGTGTTTTGAGTAAGACAGGACACGTGTCAAACGTGCCCTGTTTCTGTAATTGCTGCTGCTCTGTCATCTTATTTTTTCTGAACCTCTGATAAAATAATAGACAACCTTTTCTCAACTTACCAACGGCAATCGCTTTTAGCAATGATATTTTTATCACGGCTCTCTGTTATTTTCTCATGAGTCCACAACAGATATACTGGTTTCTAAAAGATCTCTTACTTCGACTTATTCTTTAAGAACATTTCAAAGAAAGGGGAAAGGGTTATATCCATGAAATAATGTAGGGTAACAAAAGGGTATCATTGAAGAGTGCTTTAGGTCAAAACCGCAAACGACTGCAGCTAGGCCTGATTTTCAAAATAAAATTTGACAAAATACTACTTGACTTTGTAAAGGGATATTTTTATTTGTACCATAGGACTCAATTGATCGAAAGGTATGAGAACTTTTATTGTCTACTTTATTATTACTTTTTTTTGCTGCCCAGTGGTGCAATCTCGACCAGATTCGTTACAGTCGGACTCAAGATTATCAGCAAAAAAGCAATCTCTCTCCTGGCTTGACTCAACCAGCCAATCATTAACCAATTCCACTTTATTGATATATGTTGATTCCATTGAAAGCGCTTTAAATAGCCTATCCGAAGAACAGACGAGCGCTTATCTTTTTAAAGCCCTAGACTTTAGTCAAAGAGAGGATACGCAATACCCCAAAATATACTACTTGCTGGCAGAAGAATACTATAGCAAATTACAATATGATTCATCCATATTTTTTGTTGATAAACTCTTAATACTTCAAGATCAGGCGGAGCCAAGACATCTTGCACTTGCCTTAGAAGTAAAAGCAAGCAGCCTGTTACGAATCAAAAAATACGCTGAAATTCAGCGTGTCGTGACTGAGTATGGCAGCTTTCTTAAAGAAAACTTCCCGAACAATTATCTATTTGTATTTAACACGCTCCTGCATAGCTATATGATTCAATCTATGTACGATGCAGTGATTAAAGAAAGTCAAGAAGGGATTCAATTTGCCCGAAAGCATAAAAACTATAGAGTGGTTGTTTCGCTTCAAAATAGAATAGCGGCTGCTCACAAAAACAACAAAAATTTTGAAACGGCACAGTGGTATCTATTTCAAAATTTACAAATAGTAAAGGAAAACCCCGATCCAGTTTCGGAAACCTATGTCAACTTCGACTTGGGTATGTTATATCGTGATCTGGGAAAGTTGGATTCAGCTATTTTCTATATGAAGAAGTCCATTTCACTCATGAATCCATTCAATAAAAACAGCTATTCTTCACAGTTAGCTACTTTATACGTTGACAACTCCCAATTTGAAGAGGCTCGGCAGGTTCTTGACTCCATTGACATTTCTTTACTGATGGATCAAACTGCCAAAGGTGAGTATCTCTATGCCAAAGGAATGACATATTTTGGATTTGGGGATTACACATCTGCCATTGCTTCCTTGGACAGTGCTTTAGTTTTGAGGTCAGGAAACCCACGTGAAATTGTAAGATTAAAGAAGGAGCTATCAAAGCTGAAGTTGAAAACTGGAGAAAGCACTGACGCTTTAGCACTCTTTAAAGAGGCCGATATCATAGAAGACAGCCTCTTTAGCCTTGAAAAACAAAAAGAAATTGCCAAGTTGGAAGCACTAAACCAATTATCAGAAAAAGAGAAAGAAATATATCAACTGGAAGCTACGGCCACTCGAAATCAAATTCTACTTATAAGTGCTTGTGGTTTAGTTATTCTGCTTGTAATAATTGCTTCCCTGTCGGTTTGGTCTTATAGAATGAAAAGGAAAGCAAATGAAGAGCTATCAATCAAAAACACACACCTTAAAGCCCTGCGCCAAAGGGAAAAACAGCTTGCTGAAACAACCATACATGCCAAAGAACAAGAATTGACCACCATGGCTATGGCTGCTCATGAAAAAAACACGTTGCTAAAAAATCTTGAACAAAAGGTGAGCTTTTTAGAAAAAAAACAAGACCATCAGCTGTCACCAGAATTTAAAGACTTAAAAAAAACCATTTCCAATAGCTTTTCTTTAGACCGAAGTTGGGAAAACTTTCATAATCACTTTCAAGATGTCCACCCTCAGTTTTTCGAGAATCTCAAGCAACTGAACCCGAACCTGACTCATGATGATCTAAAGCTAAGTGCCTATCTCAAAATCGGCATGTCTAATAAAGAAATAGCAGGAGTTATCCACCTGACCGTTGGGTCAGTAAAAACAAAGGTTAACAGACTTAAGAAAAAATTAGAAATGGGACCTGATGATAATCTCCGCAACTTCATGTCTCACAATAATTAAAAAAAATCAGATGATGCTTGGGTGATATCTCTGTTTTGCTTGTCGTAATATAAATGTAGGTGGCTGTTTTCATTGCTGCTCTCTTAATATTTCAACAAAAAGTTAAAAGAGTACAATTAAACAATTAAATACCGAAAAAAATATTGCTTAGTTGACGCAAGTTTTTTTCACTTTAAACCACTGAGAATTGGCTACAATATTTAAAATTAAATATGAATACATAGCCAATAGATATATCTTTGCGCATTATTTTTTAGTGGTGTGCAGCAACCATAACTGATTGAATGATCGAAGTAATAAAAGTTCAGGAAAAAAAGGATCTTAAAAAGTTTATCGATTTCCCACACGAGCTATATGCTCATGATGGAAACTATGTACCTGAGCTATATCTTGCTCAAAAGGACCTATTAAACAAAAAGAGTCACCCTTTCTTTGACCATTCAGAAGCAGATTTTTTTCTGGCTTATAAAAATGATGCAATTGTTGGACGTATAGCTGCAATTAAAAACAACAACTATCTAGAATTTACGGGCGATCAGTCTGGTAAATTCGGTTTCTTCGATGTGATCGATGATTACGAAGTAGCTGAAGCTCTTTTAAACACTGTGGCGGACTGGCAAACAGAAAGAGGGTTGAAACATCTTACGGGGCCGGAAAATTACTCGACAAATGAAACTTGTGGAACACTGATCGAAGGATTTGATACACCTCCGACAGTAATGATGCCATACAACAAACCCTATTACAAGGGGTTTCTGGAGCGGTATGGATTTGAAAAAGACATGGATCTGTTGTCCTATAAAATCAACACTGAGGATGTTCCGGACAAACTTATTCGCCTATCTGACAAGGTTCTAGAGCGCTTAAATAGCAAAGGAATAACCATAAGAAAAATCAACCTAAAGAAATTTTCCGAGGAAATAGACAAGATTATTCACGTCTATAATTCTGCCTGGGAGAAAAATTGGGGATTTGTCCCTATGACTGATGCAGAGTTCAAACACGCTGCAAAAGACATGAAACAAATCGTGGATCCAGACTTTGTTTTAATAGCAGAGCACGAGGGGAAACCCATTGGGTTTACATTGAGCATTCCAGATATGAATGTGCCTTTGAAAAAATTGAAAAGAGGAAGATTACTTCCTTTTGGCATATTCAAATTACTCTATCATAAAAAAAATATTGATAGAGTACGTATTGTAACCTTGGGACTAGTCGAAGGTTATAGAAAGATGGGAATAGATGCCTATTTCTATATGAAAGCATTCGAAGAAGCCAAGAAAAAAGGAATGGCCTTTGGAGAGGCTTCCTGGATATTAGAAAATAATGAAATGATGAACAAGGCCATTGAAAATATCAACGGCAAGGTTTATAAAAAACACAGATTGTTTAAAAAAGCGATCTAAAGAATAAAAAAGGGACTAATTGAATTATAAAGAATATAAATTGGTAATTTGCTTGTTTGAGGAATATAATTCCAATAACATCAGCTAAAGGGACGGTATAAAGCACCAAAGTATTCTTTACAAAACCGATAATTGATGAGTATTTTACAACAACGTTTGGCGAGGTACACAGTAGCTAAAGATGCGAGAGCAGCAGGTCTATACCCATATTTCAGGGAAATAGGCTCCAATCAAGACACAGAAGTCATTATCAATGGCAAAAGGGTCATGATGTTTGGCTCGAACAGCTACTTGGGACTGACCAATCACCCAAAAGTGAAAGAAGCAGCCAAACTAGCCGTAGATAAATATGGAACTGGATGTGCTGGATCAAGATTCCTTAATGGAACGTTGGACCTGCATGTACAACTTGAAAACAATTTGGCAGAATACTTCAAAAAAGATGCTGCCTTAGTTTTTAGTACTGGTTTTCAATCAAACCTTGGAACGATTTCTTGCCTTACCGGACGAAATGACTACATCTTGATCGATGAACTAGATCATGCTTCTATCATTGACGGGACAAGACTTTCATTTTCTAAAGTGCTTAAATTCAAGCACAATGATATGGAATCTCTCGAGAAACAATTGAGTAGACTTCCAGATGACGCTGTTAAAATGATTGTTGTTGACGGGATCTTCAGTATGGAAGGTGATATTGTTAAGTTGCCTCAAATTGTAGAACTATCTAAAAAATACGGCGGAACCATTATCGTAGATGATGCTCATTCTGTCGGCGTAATTGGAAAGCAAGGTTCTGGTACTGCTTCTCACTTCGGTTTAGAAGATGATGTTGATTTTATTGTAGGGACATTCAGTAAGTCACTTGCCTCTCTTGGTGGTTTTGTGGCAGCTGATCACACCTCTATTGAATATATGAAGCACCACTCGAGAGCTTTGATGTTTAGTGCGAGTATTCCTCCTGCCTCTGCTGCGAGTGCCTTGGCCGCGCTTGAAATCATCAAAGATGAGCCGGAAAGAATCGAAAAACTTTGGGACAACACGAATTATACAATTAAGTGTTTGAAAGAAAACGAATTTGATATCGGTGAGGCTGAGTCTCCAATCGTACCAATTTACGTTCGAGACAATACAAAAACTTTCCAGGTTACTCAAATGCTATTCAATGAGGGTGTTTTTGTAAACCCAGTAATCTCTCCTGCTGTACCAAGTAATTCGTCATTGCTGAGATTCTCATTAATGGCTACACACTCTCACGAGCAAATTGACGTGGCTATAGACAAATTTATTAAGGCAAGAAAAATGATAGGATTTGGTGAGCCAGAAGAAATGCTGGCAGAACCATCGTTAATCTCTAAAGAAGCCTAAAACATAAAAGCCTGAAATTTCAGGCTTTATTTTTACCTCAAACTGTACGCTAGACTCCCCCACTTTTCACCAAAATGAATATACTAATTACAGGCGCGACTGGATTTATTGGTAAGTTCTTGGTGGACTATGCTCTGGAGGAAAAATTAAATGTCTTTGCCTCCGTCAGAAAATCCAGCAATAAGTCTAGCCTTGCAGATAAAAACGTTCAATTTATTGAACTGGACTTGACATCTGAGCAAAGTTTAATAACAGCTCTTAATGATTTTGCATCCACGCATGGCACCATTGACTACGTCATTCACAATGCCGGAATAACCAAAACAACAGATAATTCGGCCTACGATCTGGTCAACTTCTCATATACTGTCAACCTAATCAAAGCATTGGAAGGCACAGGACAGACTATTAAGAAATTTACACTCATTAGCAGCCTGGCTGCTTCTTCGCCCGGCGAAGGTGATCAAATGATTAAAATTGACCAGATCGGAGATCCTGTATCAGCCTATGGCTGGAGCAAAAAGAAAGCAGAAGACTATATAGAGCAAAATTGTTCTTTACCTTATGTAATTTTGCGCCCACCTCCGGTTTTTGGACCTGGGGATAAGGACATGTTTCCGGTTTTTGATTTAGTGAATAAAAACCTTGAACTGTATGTGGGGGGCAATCTACAATTATTGTCCTTTATATATGTGAAGGATTTGGCAAGAGGAATAGTTAAAGCAACCATTTCTGAAATCAAAAACAAAAAGTATTTCTTGTCGGACAATGGACAATACGACAACCAACAGTTTAATGCACTGATAAAGAAATATTTGAATAAGAAAACATTAAAAATTAAACTACCACTATTTGTGGTTTATGTGGTGGCATTTTTCTCTGAAATCTATACTAGAATCTCTGGAAATCTGTCACAATTGAATATTGAAAAAATAAAGGAACTCAAATGCTCCAACTGGATGTGCGATTCCAGAGACTTCTATAAGGACTTGGCCTTGGAGCCAAAGTATACCCTTTACGAAGGCATTCAGGAAACCATCGACTGGTACAGGAAAGAGCATTGGATAAAATAGCGTTAAAATAGAATATAGATGTCAGACAAAATTACAATTCAAGAGCCTAAAGGAAAGCTAGGCATTCTAACCCCAGGAATGGGTGCAGTATCTACCACCTTCATGGCTGGGGTATTGAGTATCAGAAAAGGGTTATCTGATCCAATCGGATCTTTGACTCAAATGGGAACTATTCGATTGGGTAAAAGAACTGAAAACAGAAACCCACTAATTAAGGACTTCATTCCCTTAGCTCCATTAGAAAATGTAGCTCTTGGAGGATGGGATGTATTCGAAGACAACGCTTATGAAGCCGCTATGCACGCCAAGGTCTTGGACAAAGATTTACTTAATGAGTTGAAAGATGAGTTAGAGCAAATCAAGCCAATGAAGGCGGTTTTCGACAAGAACTATGTAAAGAGGCTTGAGGGTTCTCACATCAAAACTGGATATGCCAACAAAATGGAATTGGCCGAAGCTTTGATTGAGGACATGGAAAATTTCAAAAAAGAGCATGGTTGTGATAGACTAGTGATGGTATGGTGTGGGTCTACTGAGATTTATATCGAGGAAGGCGAGGTACATTCTTCTATTGAGAAGTTGGAAGAGGGTATGAGAAACAATCACCCTGACATTGCACCAAGTATGATCTATGCCTACGCTGCTGCGAAAATGGGAGTTCCTTATGCCAATGGAGCGCCTAACCTTTCATGTGACGTAGACGCTATCGTTGAGCTCGCCAAGCAGACTGGCGCCCCAATAGCAGGTAAAGATTTTAAAACTGGACAGACTTTGATGAAGACCATCTTGGCTCCAGGATTGAAAGCCAGATCATTGGGAATCGATGGATGGTTCTCTACCAACATCTTGGGTAACAGAGATGGTGAGGTACTAGACGACCCCGACAACTTCAAAACTAAAGAGGTATCCAAGCTTGGTGTATTAGAAGAAGTACTAGAACCAGAGTTACATCCAAAACTTTACGGTGATCTTTATCACAAAGTAAGAATCAACTACTACCCTCCTAGAGGTGATGACAAAGAAGGATGGGACAACATCGACATCAAAGGATGGTTGGGCTACAAGATGCAGATTAAAGTGGATTTCTTATGTAAGGATTCCATTCTAGCCGCCCCATTGGTGCTTGACTTAGCCTTGTTCCTTGATTTAGCGTCAAGAGCTGGAATGAAAGGTGGTATCCAGGAATGGTTGTCATTCTACTTGAAATCACCACAAGCCGCAAAAGGATTGAAGCCACAGCACGACATCTTCGTGCAGTTGATGAAGTTGAAAAACACTTTGAGATATCTGGCAGGTGAGGATTTGATCACCAATCTTGGGCTTGATTACTACGATTGATAATCGTTCAATTTTAAGACAATATACAGTCCCTACTATTGAAAAATGGTAGGGATTTTTTATTTCAAATACTCAGACTTAAAATCCTGAACTTTAGGGTAAGTCCCCACAATGACCAAAACCACTTCTGGTTCCATGAGCACTTTCGAAGAAGGATTAAAAATAAACTTCCCGTTTTTGTCATTTAAACCCACTACCGTAACATCCGTACGATTTCTGATGTCCATAGATTCAATAGTCTGTCCTTGATAGTCTGACCTTAAATCTACATATCGAATTTCTTCGAGGGTAAGTCCATCCTCTTGATGACCTGACAGTTGATCCAAATACTCAATTACAAAGGGTTTGGTGATGTGTTGTGCCATGTGCAACCCGCCAATGGCATCTGGCATAATCACATGCTGAGCTCCTGCTTGCTTTAGTTTCTTAATTGAATTTTCTTCTGAGGCTCGTGAAATGATTTTTACTGCTGGATTCAAATCTTTTACCGTCAAGGTCAAAAACACATTCTCCGCATCGCTGGGTAGCGTAGTGATCAATGCTTTAGCTTTTTTTATTCCCGCCTCCTCTAGCACCTCCTCGTGGGTAGGGTCCCCTAGAATAAACTTATACTTTCTTTGATTCTGGATTAAATCTATCAACTGCTCATTGCGATCTACCACAACAAAATCCACCTTCTGGCTTCTTAGCTCCTCACAAGCACGGTTTCCATTTCGGCCAAATCCACAAACAATGATATGATCCTTCATTTTTTTAACTTCTTTACCAAAAACATACTTTCTGTACAGTCGATTCAGCTCCCCTTCAAAAAGGTAAGTAGAAAAAACTGACACCACATAAGCAAATATCATCAAGTTGAAAATGATATAAATGCTCGTAAATAATCTTCCATTCTCAGAAAGTGGATAAACTTCATTAAAGCCAACGGTAGAAAACGTAATAACCGCCATGTAAAAGGACTCCACCCAGCTAAAACCTTCAATAAGAACGAAACCGAGCATGCCGGTACAAAGTGAACCAATTAGCAAAAATGCACTGATGAATAATTTTTTAAAGTCTCTATAGCGTTCGAAGAGTACCATTTTACTTATCTGGCTGGTTTAGGCTCCTTTGGCTTTTCAGTCATTTTAACTCGCCGTTTTGGAATGGGCTTATCCCGGAATCTCAGTTTATAAATCACATAATAGTTGAATCCGAATTGACCACCCTTATCTGCTTTTCCAAAACCCGGTATTTCATAAGGAAACAGCTCCTCACTTCCAGATAATGACTTTGAAAACTTAAACCTCATCGTATACCCTAAATAGATAGGCCCCGCGATTCTCACATTAATACCCAGATTAGCCTCAAACCAGCGAGCGGTTAGATTATCATTGGAATAGTTTAAAGTTTGGGCTCCCCAGCCTTGATCAACCTGATCATAGCTTATTTGATCTTTGAAATTACTCCTTGCATACATCAGTCCAAAGAATATGCTACTTCTGTGCTTATTATAAGGCATCATATTCACATGAGGACCAACACGAAAAAAAGTGCCTTCCGAACTATAATTGAACCCTTCACCTGTTGGGTTTATTTTATCTATACCAAATTCGCCCGCCAAATAATACTGTCCGAAATCAACCTTCGAATGAAATTCGAGTTTTGTCTCATCACTGAATATGGTCTTACCCAATCCAATTGCATCTACTGCAAAGATGACTTCAGATGGCGTAAAATCCTTTTTGCTCTCTTGAGCAATAATACTTGTACTACTGAGTAGTAGAATGAGGCTAGTTGTATATTTTAATATTCTCATCGATAGCATTATCAATAAAAGTAGAAACCAAATCATAGGTATAGGACGAGCCAATCACTTCCAACTCATCATAAAAAAAAGAAGGCCCACATTCCTCGGACAACCATTCCAATTCTGTCGTATAGCTTAAAGTCAAGGTATCCACAGAAGTACTCGATACAAATACATAAGTAACACGATCTGTCGTGGGATCAAGATTCAGCGTAAAACTTGACAAAGAATCTGAGGAATTGTAGAACACGCTATCCGAATTTCTTTCTGTAACGCCTACGAATCTCTTAACAAGCACTGTAGAATCTTCACTATTATAAAAATTCACAGTAATACTGCTCTCAGGTGACCCTAAATCACAATCCGGCTCTTTTCCACAAGCCCATAACATTAAAATTCCCAGGCTCAGAATAACAATTTCTCGCATATTTATCGCTCGCAATTCGTTTGGTTTATTGCTGACTTATTGGCCGCTAAGATACTTATATATATTGAATCCCTGAGGAGTAATGCTTACCAAACGATCATTCGCATAAGCCACTTCACTTGCATTTAACCCCTGAATGGAGAGCCTAAGATTATCTCCATCGTAAAGATGAATAAGATTCAGAAAACCATCAGCTTGATAATACATATAGTCTTTGTGGAAACCTGCTGAGGACGGTGCCCCTTTCATCAGTTTGAACAAATAGTTACCGATATTGTCAAATACATGAATGCCCGAGGACTCATCTATAACATACATTCTGTTCTGATGAGAATGAAAGGATAAAATGCTGGCCAGGCTCTGATCCAAGACTTGAGCTAGTGACTTTTGCTCCAAAAGACGGTTTTCCCTAAAGTCTACCAGTTTCAACGCAAAGTCTGAGATATCGAGTACCCAAAGGGTTTGTTGAAAATTTGGTGCCACCTCTTCTACATACCCTAAACCAAAATCAGTTAACCTATATGTGATAGGGTTAGATAGATATCTATTGAGCACAATAATTTCTTGTAGGTCCTTATAAAAAAGTGAAACCTTGAACTGTGTTGCAGCTGTAATTTCATGAATACTTGCTACTTGAGTTGGCGCGTACTCTACCATAAAATTCCCTTCTGGAGAATATTTGGATACTTCTCCCTGCAAATTGCTCACATAGATGTTTCCAGTCTGATCAAGCGCTAGTTGATTCACAGGACCAAACTTCACTTGCTTCAGCAATTGCCAACCCTGACTAAACGAAATGAAAGGCGCCAGCACAAAAGAACATATCATCAAAGCCCTCATCATCTGGCATACTCTTTCAACTGCAATTCATTTCCGTCATAAACACCATAGTTGCTTCCATTCACCCACTCTCCTAGATTGACATAAGTGGCCTTATTATCTAAGTCATGTGTTCCTGCTATATGCCTATGACCATACACATAATAGTCATGATGGTTGGTTCTTTCGACTTGATTACTATGAATGATTAACCATTCTTTTTCTTCATGAAAAGTCAGCGGTTCGTCCAATTGAGCCAGGCGACTACCATTCGACCAGCGCTTGGCCAAAGCCACACCAATATCAGGGTGCAGCCACTTGAATAACCATTGGCAAATCGGATTCTTAAATATCGATTTAAACAATTTGAATTTTCTATCGCCTGGGCCTAGACCATCACCATGAGCGATATAAAATGCATGTGAGTCAATTTGATAGGATTGAGGTTCATGACAGACCTGAACACCAATTTCTTCAACAAGGTAATTCTTCAACCATAAATCATGATTTCCAGAAAATATGATGATTTCAATTCCGCGATCTACAAGCTCGGCCAATTTCCCTAGCAGTCTTACAAATCCCTTAGGAATGACTTGTCTGTATTCAAACCAAAAATCGAAAATATCACCTACAAGAAATATGGCCTGGGCGTCTTTGGATACTTTATCCAACCACGCCACAATTATTTTTTCTCTCAGCAGGGACTGCTCATGATTGGGAATACCTAGATGAAAGTCACTGGCAAAATAGACTTTCTTATTTTTTTCTAGTTCAGATAGAGAAGTGTTCATCTGAAAAAAAATTGGGGCTATGAATCATAGCCCCAATTTATTGTATTATTTAGAATCTTCCGTGGTTTCTTCGAGATTCTCGGGCGCTGATGAAGGATCTTCCTCTTCGCTCTCCACTTCTGATTTAATTTCAGATTTAAGCTCTTCAATGGCCTTCTCATTTTTCACTTCTTCTTCGCCTTTTGGCCCTAAAGCACCATTAGTAAAGGCAGCGTAATTGGTGTCTTTTTCGAATGGACGTTTTCCAATCAACTCTTCTAGATCGGATTGGAAGATAATTTCTTTCTCGAGCAGCTCTGAAGCAATTTTCTCCAACTCCTCACGCTTGTCATTTAAAAGCTTCTTAGTTCTAGTATATGCATCATCTACAATTTTCTTCACCTCTTTATCAATCAGTTCTGCTGTAGCATCTGAATAAGGTTTATTGAAATTGTACTCTGATTGTTTACTATCATAAAACGAGATGTTACCAATAGCCTCATTCATACCATAAACAGTTACAATGCTATAAGCCATTTTAGTAATTCTCTCCAAATCGCTCAACGCACCCGTAGAAACTTTACCAAAGACAATTTCTTCAGCAGCTCTCCCTCCCAGCGCCATGCACATTTCATCCATCAACTGTTCCGTTTGATGTAAGTGCTGCTCTCGTGGTAAGTACTGAGCATATCCTAATGCCGCATATCCTCTTGGCACAATACTAACTTTCACCAAAGGATCTGCATGCTCCAAGAACCAACCTGCCACCGCGTGACCTGCTTCGTGGTAGGCTACGATTTTCTTTTCTTCAGGAGATATGATTTTACTTTTTTTCTCTAATCCACCAATCACTCTATCTATGGCGTCTTGGAAATCTTTTAGGTCAACTGCCTTTTTGTCTTTTCTTGCAGCGATCAGTGCCGCCTCATTACAAACGTTCGCAATTTCAGCACCAGCAAAGCCAGGTGTTTGTGCCGCCAATTTTCTTGAGTCAACGTCTTTGTCAGACTTGATAGGTCCGAGGTGAACTTTGAAGATCGCGTCTCTACCTACAATATCTGGTTTATCAATACTGATTTGTCTATCGAATCTACCTGGTCTAAGCAGCGCTGAATCCAGTACATCTGGTCTGTTGGTCGCAGCCAGGATAATTACCCCTGAATCGGTAGAAAATCCATCCATCTCAACAAGCAGTGAGTTCAACGTGTTTTCTCTTTCGTCATTTGACCCAGGCATCTGACCTTTTCCTCTAGATCTTCCGATTGCATCAATCTCGTCGATGAACACAATACATGGTGCTTTCTCTTTGGCCTGCTTAAATAAATCTCTTACTCTGGCCGCTCCAACGCCTACGAACATCTCCACAAAATCAGAACCTGAAAGGGTGAAGAAAGGTACAGCTGCTTCTCCAGCTACGGCTTTCGCCAATAATGTTTTACCTGTACCTGGAGGGCCTACTAATAATGCTCCTTTTGGAATCTTACCTCCCAGCTTCGTGAACTTAGAAGGGTTCTTCAAGAAGTCAACAATCTCTTTTACTTCTTCTTTCGCTTCATCCAATCCAGCCACATTGTCGAATGTAATCTTTACTTTGTTTTCTGCATCAAATAAAGCTGCTCTGGATTTACCAATATTAAATATCTGTCCACCTGGGCCTCCGCCGCCAGTCATTCTTCGCATCAAGAGCCAAAAGCCTAAGATAATAATGATAAAGAATCCTGAATTCAAGAAGATATGAGTATAGTCGGATCGATCGTCCACCAGATACTCATAGTCATTTCCAGACTTCAACTGTGAATCAAGCTCCTTCTTCTTATTTGCAAAAATGTCGATGCTCTCAATCTTGAAAAAGTACTGTGGGCCAGTGTTCTGAACGCCAAATCGGTTTTGCTGCTCGAGCTGAATTTTGTATTTACTATTTTGTAAAGCTTCTTCTTTTAGAGTTACTTCTACAATTTTTTGATTTCCTATAAGGACTACCTGCTTTACGTCGTTGCTGAGCACCATTTGCTCAAATCTCTTGAAAGAAATTTCGACTGCAGAATTATTGTTTGAGAAGTACGAAATGCCAAATATGAAGGCCATGAGACCTAAAATGACCCAAATTTGATAATTGGGTTTATTGGGCTGATTGGTACTATTCTTTCTCGGTTTATCCGCCATTATTAATTATTTATAAAATTGTCTTTAACGCCTTGTTGTTGATTAAGTTTTATTCTTCGATAGAAGTGATAGTTGCGTCTCCCCAAAGCTTCTCAAGGGAGTAGAATTCTCTACGGTCATTTCTAAAGATGTGGACTACTACATTCGCATAATCCATCAATATCCACTCTTTGTTTTCTTTCCCTTCTTTTCTCCATGGATTGTCTGAAGTGAGCTTATAGACCTCTTCTTCTACAGAGTCGGAAATGGCATCAATTTGTGTATCCGAATTACCAGAGCAAATTACAAAAAAATCAGCGACAGCATTACCAATTTCCCTCAAATCAATCAACACTATATCAGAAGCCTTCTTTTCCTTCATCCCATGTATCACTGCATCACTCAAGATTTTAGAATTTTGAGCTTCCTTTATTTCTGTCATGCTTTGTCTCTAAATTTACCACAAAATTAACCAATTTAAGTTGCATAAATTCTTTGCCAAAACTCAATTCCTTGGAAAAAAGGTTCTTTTTCTGTCACAATGTCATTCGACCAATGACACGGCTGCTGATCTATTGAAAGAAAAATCAGAAATTGAAGGAACTACCATCATTAGCCAGAACCAGACCCAAGGCCGTGGCCAAAGAGGAAATAGCTGGGAAAGCGAACCTGGAAAGAATGCGACTTTTTCGATAATTCTAAAACCAACCACCATCCCCACCCAAAATCAATTTCAACTCCATCTTATTACTACCCTAGCCATCCACCAAACGTTGTTCCCCATCTTGGGAAAAGAATTGAAGATAAAATGGCCTAATGATATTTACTATCGTGACAGAAAACTAGGCGGAATCCTCATAGAGAATACGCTGAAAGGTTCACACATTGAGCATTCAATTATTGGAATAGGTCTTAACGTAAATCAGAGTCATTTTTCGAACGTACATGCTACCTCATTATCCGATATAACAGATAGCAGCTACGAAGTGAATGAACTTATTGAACAGATCCTTATAGAATTAGAAAAAAAATACCTTGAGCTCAAAGGCGGAAAACTCAAAATGTTAGAAGCCCAATATCTGAGAAGGTTGTATCAATTCGAAACAACGAGTATGTACGAAGCAGATGGTCGCATCTTTCAAGGAAAAATCATTGGAATTAACCCCAGTGGACTGCTGAAAGTTCAGGAAAATGAATTGATTCATGAATTTGCTTTCAAAGAAGTAGTCTATCGGTGAACTCATCACTAAGTTTTTTCGTCATCAAATAAAGACTTAACTTTGCAGTCGCAAAATGAAAAATATAAAGAAATGATAGATACAGCATCAAAATTTAAGGTAAAGGATATTAGCCTGGCCGATTGGGGCCGAAAAGAAATCAAATTGGCAGAGGCAGAAATGCCAGGTTTGATGTCATTGAGAGAAGAGTATGGACAAAGCAAGCCATTAGCCGGAGCTAGAATAGCAGGATGTCTACACATGACTATCCAAACTGCTGTTTTGATTGAAACACTAGTAGAGCTAGGCGCGGAAGTTACCTGGTCTTCTTGTAATATTTTTTCTACGCAAGATCACGCTGCTGCAGCTATTGCAGCTGCAGGTATTCCTGTGTACGCATGGAAAGGACTAACTGACGAAGAATTTGATTGGTGTATCGAGCAAACATTAACTGCATTTGAAGGAGACAAGCCTTTGAACATGATTTTGGATGATGGTGGTGATTTGACTAACATGGTGTTTGATAAATTCCCAGAATTGGTCAAAGACATCAAAGGATTGTCTGAAGAAACCACAACTGGTGTACACAGATTACAAGAAAGGGAAGCTAATGGCACATTAGTAATGCCAGCCATCAACGTAAACGACTCTGTAACTAAGTCTAAGTTCGACAACAAATACGGGTGTAAGGAATCATTGGTTGATGCAATTAGAAGAGCAACTGACGTAATGATGGCTGGTAAAGTAGCTGTAGTAGCTGGATATGGAGATGTTGGTAAAGGATCAGCCGCTTCATTGAGAGGTGCAGGTGCAAGAGTAATCGTTACCGAAATTGATCCAATATGTGCGCTGCAAGCTGCTATGGATGGTTTTGCTGTAAAGAAAATGGATGACGCTGTAGCTGAAGGAGACATCATAGTTACAACCACTGGAAACAAGGATATCATTGTAGGACGTCATTTTGAAAAAATGAAAGACAAGGCAATTGTTTGTAACATCGGTCACTTCGACAATGAAATTGACGTTGCCTGGTTGAACAGCAACGCAAAGAAAAATGAGATCAAACCTCAAGTTGACCTTTACGAGTTGAATGGCAAAGAAATTATTCTTTTGGCTGAAGGGAGACTAGTAAACTTGGGTTGTGCTACAGGGCACCCATCATTTGTAATGTCCAACTCATTCACCAACCAAACTTTGGCTCAGCTAGAGCTTTGGAATAACTCTGAAGCTTACGAAAACAAAGTATATATGCTTCCAAAGCACTTGGACGAAAAAGTAGCTAGACTTCACTTGTCTAAAATTGGTGTAGAACTAGATGTTTTGAGCCAGGATCAAGCAGAGTACATTGGTGTAACACCAGAGGGGCCATATAAGCCTGAGTACTATAGATACTAATTTTTGCTCAAAGGCAAATCTAAAAGGCCACTTGTCTACGTACATACTTAGACAATGTGGCCTTTTTTAATAGGCAAAATGAGTTAAGTCATTGATATAATTTATAAACTCATCAAAACCGTTTAGATTTAAGAACGTAGGATTGTGTGTTCATACATATATTTGAACGTCAATCAAAACTAATGGAAGAGTCACCGACCAAAAACAACTATTCCAATCAGGCAAAGGATAAAATCTTCAATGAAGAATTTATGCCGCACATCCGTGCTATGTACAATTTTGCCCATCGCCTCACTTATGATGAAGACGATGCCAAAGACCTAGTGCAAGACACCTTTATGAAATCATATCGATTTATTAATTCATTTCATCAGGGAACTAATGCCAAAGCATGGCTGTTCAGAATCATGAAAAACAGTTTCATCAACGACTTTCGCAAGAAAAGTAAGCAGCCTGCAAAGGTTGATTATCAGGAGGTGGAAGGTTATTATAATTCTGAAGGCACTCAAAAGTCAGTGACCACTGATTTGAGAGTAGACACTGTTAAAAACTTAATTGGCGATGAAATAACGAATGCACTCGCCGCCTTGGACGTAGACTTCAGAACTGTAATCATTCTATGCGACCTTGAAGGTTTCACTTACGAGGAAATGGCCAAAATATTGGACATCCCTATAGGTACTGTAAGGTCAAGGCTTCATAGGGCAAGGAACTTGTTGAAAGAAAAATTGCAGGTCTATGCGCAGAGCATGGGATATTAATAATTAGATTTGCGGCAATTGTGAGCTTAAAGAAATTGATACATGAGATGAAATTCCGAACAGGAATGGCCAAGTGCACTGAGTATGTAGACTTAGTTCAATTGGTTTTAGACGGAGAAGCCAGTCGTTCTCAGGAAGTTTATCTCAAAAGGCACCTTAAAATGTGCTTGAAATGTCTGGAGCATTATAAATTGGATCAAGAAATAAAGAAGCTCGTTCAGTTGAAGTTAGCCAGCAAAGAAGTCCCTGAAGGATTGGCTGATACTATTAGAACCAAAATCGCAAAATCTGCTTAATTGATGCACAAAGGCAAAGCCATTATTTTTTCCGCTCCATCAGGTTCAGGGAAAACAACTATAGTAAAACACATTCTTTCTCAATTCCCAAACATTGAATTCTCGATTTCTGCATCGACAAGAGACCGAAGAGGCCGTACAGAAACTAATGGCAAAGACTATCATTTTTTATCTCCTGATGAGTTCAAAGAAAAAATTGACAACAACGAATTTATTGAATGGGAGGAAGTGTATGAAGGCAATTTCTATGGCACCCTCAAGTCTGAGATAGATAGAGTTTGGGAGAAAGGCCACCATGTCATATTCGATGTTGATGTAAAAGGAGGAATTAGCTTGAAAGAGTATTTTGGAGATAATGCACTTTCGATTTTCGTAAAAGTTCTTGATGAATCAGTGCTAGCCGAACGACTAAAAGATCGTGGGACCGAAGACGAAGCCAGTCTTTCCAGAAGGTTATACAAAGCAAAATTTGAAATGTCATTTGAGAACAAGTTCGATGTAACTTTGGTCAATGACAAATTGGACGACTCATTCGAGAACGCTGAAAAAATGATCAATGACTTTTTGAAATAACGAGACACTTATGAAAGTCGGTTTATTTTTTGGTTCATTCAACCCTATCCATATCGGGCATATGATCATTGCCCAAACCATGCTGGATAGCGGCCATATAGATGAACTTTGGTTTGTGGTAAGTCCTCAGAACCCTTTTAAGAAAAATAAAAACCTACTTCACGAATTCGATAGACTGGACATGGTAGAAGCCGCTACCTCGGAAAACCCAAAATTTCGAACCACAGATATTGAATTTAACCTTCCTAAGCCAAATTATACTGCGCATACCTTAGCGATACTCTCAGAAAAACATCCTGACAAGCAGTTTTCACTCATCATTGGCGGAGATAATCTGGCATCATTTCATAAATGGAAAAATTATCAAACCATTTTAGAACATCATGAGCTATTAGTCTATCCAAGGCCTGGGGGTCAGGAGTCTCAAATCGAATTGACCGACCGTATTCATTTTGTAGAAGCACCACTTTTGGATATTTCTGCCACTTTTATTCGATCGAACATAAAAAATGGGCACTCGATCAAATATCTAGTGCCCACTGAAATTGAAGAATTTATTGCTAGAAAAAAGTTCTACCAATAATTAAATCGTCATAATATCTTTTTCCTTAGTTACCACCAACTCGTCAATTTTGGCTACATGACTGTCTGTCAATTTTTGAACCTCTCCTTCTGCACCTTTTACTGCGTCTTCTGAGACACCTTCTTTGATCAATGCTTTCAACGAATCGTTTGTATCCTTTCTCACATTACGAATACTGATTTTTCCGTTTTCCGCTTCAGCCTTTACTTGCTTCATTAGGTTTAACCTTCTCTCCTCAGTCAATGGAGGAATATTAATTCGAATCTGCTCTCCGTCATTCTGAGGGTTAAGTCCAAGGTCACTGTTAATAATTGCCTTTTCTACGTCAGCAATAATGCTTTTCTCGAATGGCTTCACAGACAAGGTTCTAGCATCCGGAGTGCTCACTACCGCTACTTGATTGATCGGAGTCATGGCACCATAATATTCTACCATCAAACCATCCAACATATTGGGCATAGCTTTTCCAGCCCTAATTTTCCCCAGTTCGTGATTGCAGTGACCAACAGATTTATCCATTAATTCTTTGGCCTCAGCCAAAAACATTTCAATTTCTTCCATGACTATATTCGATTATTTCAGTGATTGCTTCAAAGATAATAATTTCAACAACTTTACTTTATGAGATCAAAGTACCTACCTCATCTCCAGCAATGATTGCTTTTAAATTTCCTTTTTTATTCATGTCAAACACAATTATTGGCAAATTGTTTTCCTGGCATAGTGTAAATGCCGTCATGTCCATAACATTCAACCCTTTTTCATATACATCCTGGAAACTAATACTTGGAAATTTTGTAGCCGATGCATCCTTCTCAGGATCCGCAGAATAAACACCATCCACTCTGGTACCTTTCAGTACTACATCCGCTTCCATTTCAATGGCCCGCAAACTTGCCGTGGAATCTGTGGTGAAATATGGGTTCCCAATACCTGCACCAAAAATCACTATCCTTCCTTTCTCTAAGTGGCGTACTGCTCTTCTCTTAATAAAAGGCTCGCAAACTTCTTCGATTTTAATCCCCGACATGAGTCGTGTATAAAGACCAGATTTTTCTAGGGCCGATTGCAATGCCATGGCATTGATCACTGTGGCCAACATACCCATATAATCACCTTGAACTCGATCTATACCTGATTCTTCAGCCTGTACACCTCTAAATATATTACCACCACCGATGACGATCGCGATCTCCACTCCCAGGTCTTTCACCTCCTTTATTTCATTCACATATTGTTCCAGTCTGGTAGCATCTATACCATATTGCTTATCTCCCATCAGGGCTTCGCCACTCAACTTCAACAATATTCTTTTATACTTCATCAGTGATTTGTGATTATCGTGTTAAACAAAAATTTCACAAAGATAGGAGGGAATTCGACACTTGGTATTTATAAGGAAAGTAAAATTTTACCTTTTTCTACACTGTCTCCTTTTTCGGCGTGCAGCCCAGTCACCACCCCATCAGCTGGGCATTTGATGACGTTTTCCATTTTCATAGCCTCGAGGATCAGAAGATGATCTCCTTTTTTTACTTCTTGCCCTTCAGAAACCAATACATCGAGTATGAGCCCAGGCATCGGTGCTTTCACATCTTTAGCTCCAGCCTGACCCGCTGATTCCATTCCCAGTTTTGCTAATAGTAAATCAAGGTTATCCTTAACACTGACTGTATATGGTGTATTGTTTACTTTGACTTGTACAGTTTTTTCTTCCCTATCTACTGAAATGACTTTTGTTTGATAGGATTTATGGTTTACTAAAAAATGAAGATCTTCATTTTCTGACTTGGCTAAATCAAATTCAAATGCTTCGCCATTCAACAAGTATTCTCCTTGCTGCTCATCAATTTCAAATGTATTTTCTCCTATTTGGGCTTTTTTCATTATCGTGCTGTTTGAGCCAAAAATAACTGCCTTGACTCAAACCACAATAACTAAGGAGAAATTTATCCCAACTGGATCGGACGACTCATACTCTCATCCAAAGAAATAAATGTTTCGGTACGATCGATACCATCAACTTTTTGGATCTTGTCATGCAATACCTCTCTCAAGTGATTGGTATCCCTGCAATGGATTTTAATGAAGATATTATAGTTACCCGTGGTATAGTGAATCTTTACTATTTCAGGAATCTCCCTCAATTTATCCACTACAGTGTCATACAGAGAGCTTTTTTGCAAATAAATTCCTAAGAAGCAGGTCACATCAAAGCCCAATTTCGAATAGTCTAATTGCAAAGTTGTTCCTTTTACAACGCCTAACTCTTCCATTTTTTTCATGCGTACATGGACTGTACCTCCAGATACATAAACCTTTTTTGCTATTTCAGTATAAGGTGTCTTGGCATCCAGCATGAGGTGGGAAAGAATCTTCAAATCCACATCATCAATTTCATAATTTTTCGGCATGATTCAATACTGATTTTATTAATTATTCAACAATATTAATAATATATTAAATAATATGTAAATATTTTGCCATTTTTATGTGATATTTTTAATATATCAAGGCTTTTCTTAATTTTACATTATCAAAACAAACGAAAAGACGTTCTTTTGTTTAATACTGTAGGGTGATGAAATAGGCAGCCATGCCCTCCTATCTCGGGGGTGGAGATTCGGGATAAATCGCTCCTTGCGACTAACTACTCCGTGGAGGTTCGAATCCTTCTCCTACAGCTATCATTTTTGGGTTAATGTTGTTTAATGAAAGAGTCTGGTTTTTCCAGACTTTTTTCATTTATAGCCTTTTAAATTCAAATGAACCCTCATATAGAAGCCTGTATCGTTAACGATGAATATTTCGTAATTTCAGCACCCTAAAACACATTCAAATTACAATATCATCAATATTACTAGCAATAAAGTAAAAATAATCTATTTATTTAGCTGTTTTTATGAAAAATTTTCAACATTCAGTGCGGTTTACTACCTTTGAATTATCAAAACAAACAAAAAGACGTTCTTTTGTTTAATA
Source organism: Reichenbachiella sp. (assembly GCF_965233835.1). Taxonomy (GTDB): domain Bacteria; phylum Bacteroidota; class Bacteroidia; order Cytophagales; family Cyclobacteriaceae; genus Reichenbachiella. The sequence continues at coordinate 1,312,883 of NZ_OZ247585.1, read as the reverse complement.
CTGTAGGGTGATGAAACAGGCAGCCATGCCCTCCTCTCTCGGGGGTGGGGATCTGGGACAAATCTCAACTTGAGACTAACCTCTCCGTGAAGGTTCGAATCCTTCTCCTACAGCTATCATTTTTGGGTTAATGTTGTTTAATGAAAGAGTCTGGTTTACCAGACTTTTTTCATTTCTACCCTTTGATAATCAAAAGTATCCTCCTCTTTTTGATAATTCCATCGTCATTAAGCATCTTTAGAAGATTTTTATGTTTTCATCTAAATTCCTAGATGGAACAATCTTTAAGCACTAACAAAACAAAATGGCGACGCATACTTGGTTTCAACACTACCCTAAGGGAGTTCCTCAAACAATAAACCCGGATGAATACAAATCTCTTCCTGATCTCTTTGAAACAGGATTTAGCAAATATCAGAATTTGCCTGCCATGGAAAACATGGGCAAATGCTTCTCCTATAGTGAACTCCATGAAAAGGTAGATGAATTTGCCATTTTTCTACAAAACCACACCAGTCTAGAAAAAGGTGATCGTATAGCCATACAAATGCCTAACCTCTTGCAATATCCAATTGCTATGTTTGCTGCCTTAAAGTGTGGTCTTGTGGTGGTCAATACAAATCCGCTTTATACACCGGATGAAATGAAGCATCAGTTCAATGACTCTGGAGCCAAAGCCGTAATAATACTTGAAAATTTTGCATGTAATCTTGAAGAAATTCTTTCTGATACTTCTATTGAAACCGTAATCACCACTGAGATAGGTGATTTACTCGGTGGGCTGAAAAAAGCGATCACAAATTTCGTAGTCAAAAAAATCAAAAAAATGGTGCCTCCATTTTCTTTGCCCAATGCCATCAAATTCAACAAGGCATTGGAACTAGGTCAAGCTGGGTCATTTAAGCATGTAGAAGTATCAGGAGACGATTTGGCATTTCTTCAGTACACAGGGGGGACTACTGGTGTATCTAAAGGTGCCATGCTTTCTCACAGAAATTTAGTTGCCAATCTCGAACAAGTCTGCGCTTGGATGAGTATCATGCTTGAAGAAGGCAAAGAAACGGTAATCACTGCACTGCCGTTGTACCATGTATTTGCTTTGACCTGCAATTGCCTTGTTATGTTCAAACTTGGCGCAAAAAATGTATTGATTACTAACCCACGTGATATGCCCGGTTTTGTAAAAGAATTGGGCAAACATCAATTCTCAGTGATTACAGGAGTTAATACTTTATTCAACGGATTACTGAATCAGCCAAAATTCTCAGCCCTAGATTTTTCAAAACTCAAAGTAGCATTTGGAGGCGGCATGGCAGTTCAGAAGGTGGTTGCCGAAAAGTGGCTAAAAACCACGGGAGCTCCATTAGCCGAAGGGTATGGCCTTACAGAAACATCCCCTGTACTTACTACCAACCCGCTTGACGGAACTGATCGAGTAGGCACTATTGGGCTTCCTATTCCAAGCACTGAAATCAAAATGCTGGATGACGATGGTAACGAAGTAGCGCAAGGTGAACCAGGTGAGCTTTGTGCCAAAGGCCCTCAAGTAATGAAGGGATACTGGCAGCGACCAGAAGATACAGACCAAGTGATGCATGGCGAATGGTTTAAAACTGGAGACATAGCCACAATAGATGGTGACGGATTTATCCGAATCGTAGATAGAAAAAAGGAAATGATCCTTGTATCAGGTTTTAATGTTTACCCTAATGAAATCGAAGATGCCATAGCCCGGCACGAAAAAGTCTTGGAAGTTGGTGCCATTGGTGTACCCGACAAGAAATCCACTGAAGCGGTAAAAGTTTTCATTGTCAAAAAGGATCAGTCGCTTACTGTGGAAGAAGTCCAAGCACATGCGCATGAAATCTTAACAGGTTATAAATGTCCCAAGCATGTTGAGTTTACTTCAGAGTTGCCAAAGTCCAACGTTGGTAAGATTTTGAGAAGAATACTCAAAGAACAAGATGCCAAGGTGAACACATATGATTAACACAAAGGCAAAATCGAATTCGTACTTTATTATATTTTTGTTTCTTGAATCTTATCACACATAAATAATCTCAACTTTATGAAGCCCTACTTTCTTATTATTCTACTGTCCCTGCCATCAGCATTGCTAGCACAAACAGACACCACCTACTGGAACAAAGGCGGCAAATTCGGAATCAATTTTTCACAAGCCACACTCACCAACTGGGCGGCTGGTGGTGGAAATACCGTGGCTGGCTCCGTGTATTTTAATTATATCGCTGACTATCAAAAAGACGATATTCTCTGGCAAAACACGATCGATATGGGTTTAGGCTGGATCAAAGAAGCAAGATCTGAGCAACAAAAAGCTGATGATAGATTGGTGCTTACATCAAGTTTTGGCAAAAAACTACATAGCAACAATAATAAATGGTTTTATAATGTGACTGCAGATTTCAGAACTCAGTTTATTGAAGGATATGACCCTGAAAAGGATCCAAATCAAAACAAACCAATATCTAAGTTTATGGCTCCGGGCTATCTTATGACCTCTGTCGGTATTGACTGGCGCCCAAACGAAAATTTTAATTTAACTGTGAGTCCTATAACCGGAAAGTTCACCTTCGTTCAGGATGATTCACTTTCGGCAGCAGGTGCCTTTGGGGTTGACCCAGGAGAAAAGTTTCGAGCCGAGTTGGGAGCTAGTCTGAAGGCTAGTTATAACAAAGAGATTTTTGAAAATGTGCAGTTTACTTCCAATCTACTGCTATTCTCCGACTATATAGAAAATCCGGATAAAATAGACGTGAACTGGGAAAACATACTCAACCTCAAAGTGAATAGCTGGTTATCAGCCAATATCTACAATCAAATTATCTATGATTATGATATTAAATTTTACGATGTCGACTCAAATGGCGATAATATTTTATCAACAGAAACGGAAAAATGGCAATTCAAAAACATTATTAGTTTAGGGCTTGCTGTTCAGTTTGGCGGATCCAGAGGCTAAAACCAAGAAGTACTTAAAAAAATGGTATTTGACAATTGTCAAATACCATTTTTTTAAGTTAGAACGTCTGCCCCTCGGCGTACGTCCTATAAGAAACTTCAGCCGGTGACTGTATAATGAATAACTTTGCGCTGGTAGAAAAATCAATATTCAAATGTGATTCATCCTTTAGTACGAAAAAATCATTAGGAACTACAGAACCATCAGCAATTTGACCCTCTCCATTTAACACATATACAGTATAGATAGAATCTTTATCCAGATCCATTGACCAACTTCCAGATATATCCGAAATCTCCATTATCGAAACTCTCTCCGTATCTATTTTCATTGGAGACCCCTCACCCACAATAGTTTTAACAGTTCCATTGTCGGTTTTTACCGTTGGGAAATCTGCAGCCTTGATATCTGAGTAAGACGCCTCCTTCTTCAAGGACTTGGTCAAATCCGGATCAAACCATATCTGAAAAAATTCACCACCAGGAAGTACTTTTTCAGCATGAGAAATCCCATTTCCAGCGCGTATCACTTGTGCATCGCCAGTATCCAGATCCAACCACCTATCATACTTAGTGTCATAGTGTGAAATCTTGCCGCCAATTACATACGACATAATTTCAAAACCCTGATGCGGGTGAGTATCAATCAACCCTCCAGTATCAGACCATGCATGGGCCCAATAAAATAGATTGGACATAGAATTGGCTCCTCCGGGCTCATGAGGGAATCCAATGGGCTTATTCTCTCTTATCCTGCCAAAATCAAATGCTCCTTGAGCTTGATGATGTTTGCTTATAATCTCTACACTCATGTGAAGCTTAACGTAATATTTTATATGTTGTTACATATATTGTGATTACAAATAATTTAACCTTAGTATGAACGAATTTTGATACTTATATTAAGTATTGAACTCATCAATAAGCCTTTCCATTCTCCTCCAATCACTCAAAATCGTATATTAGGTTATTTAAGCTCCTTTAGGATATATTTGTTTGAGCGCTTCATCGTTGATAATTTAAGTGTATGAAAATAGATCTGAATGAGATTTGGGAATTTATGGAGTTGGCTCCTCAACCAAAAACTGCCAAAGAAGGCGAGCAATGGATCTATGAGCTTGTAGCTGGTAACATTACGATTTCAAAACTCAAATCAGAAGACATACTTAACCTGAAAAAAGAGGAAAATTACGACACAGAGTTATTGCCATCTATTTTCACTTTTCGGGAAATACTATGGCAGCCTAATGTTTATACACAACCGGCTCTATGCATTCCACAGCTCAACATCCTAAAAGTATTCTGCGAAGACTATGTTTCGGACATGAAGAAAGAGCAAAATGGAGACATTTGGCCGTACTTCGATCTGCTAAATGGTCTGGCTCAATTCTGCAAAGAAGCACTCGACCGTATGCAGGCTGAGAACGATGCAGGAGAAATTCGCATAACTTCCATTTTAGGAGACTTGCGAAAAAAAGCCTTTCCTGTGATCAAATTCTTCATCTTTCATCCAATGAATCGAAAAGATTATCAAATTGACGCACTAAACAGGCTCAACTATGCAGTAAAGATCATGCTGACGCAATACAACAACAAATACTACGATCTAAGAGATCCTTACTGGAATGTCAGCGTTGGTAATCCCCAAAATTTCGCAACCAAAACTGCCACCGAAGAGCAAACAGAAAACACTGGAGATTCGCCAGATTCAGACTCGAGTTCAGCACCATCGGCAGCACCAACTTCCCCAATTATGAAAAATAAAGTGATTAGTCCAGTAACAGCTGACTCAATAGACAGTGAACTAGAAGAACTATAACCAACCATTTAATAGTGAATTAATCTTTCAAGCCCTGTTCTTCTCATTAATTAGACGTAATTTTGCGCTTTAATTTTTAGAAGGATGACAGAAATAAGAAATGTTGCTATAATAGCCCACGTTGACCACGGCAAAACTACCTTGGTCGACAAGATCATTTACGCCGCACAAGCTAATGATGCAAAAAGAGCCCAAGACAATAATGAATTGATCCTGGATTCAAATGATCTTGAAAGAGAACGTGGCATCACGATTCTTTCAAAAAACGTATCTGTAAACTACAAGGGAACTAAAATCAATATCATTGATACTCCTGGTCACGCCGATTTCGGTGGAGAAGTTGAGCGAGTGTTAAGTATGGCTGATGGTGTAATTCTTTTGGTGGATGCATTTGAAGGCGCTATGCCTCAAACAAGATTTGTATTGGGCAAAGCCCTATCCCTTGGCCTGACTCCTATCGTAGTGGTCAACAAAGTGGATAAAGAAAACTGTCGTCCTGACGAAGTGCATGAAGAGGTATTTGACTTGATGTTCAACCTTGAGGCTACTGAAGTACAATTAGATTTTCAAACGCTCTATGGTTCTTCTAAAAATGGCTGGATGAGTCATGACTGGAAAAACGAAACTGGTTCTATCGATCCATTATTAGATACTATTCTAGAAGCTATCCCAGCTCCTGAGAAAAAAGAAGGTGTGCTAAGAATGAAGATTACTTCATTGGACTTCTCTTCATTTACAGGAAGAATTGCAATTGGTAGAATCCACCAAGGGTCTATTTCCGTAGGAGAAAGCCTTGGTCTGACTAAGAAGGATGGCACCGTTAAACGTGTAAGAATAAAAGAACTGCATGTATTCGAAGGGCTTGGCAAAAGAAGTGTTGAAAAAGTGGAATGCGGAGATATTTGTGCCGTAACTGGAATTGATGATTTCGAAATTGGTGACACAATTACTGACTTTGAAAACCCAGAGCCATTAGAAAGAGTAGGTGTAGATGAGCCTACCATGAATATGCTCTTCACGATCAATAACTCACCATTCTTCGGTAAAGAAGGAAAATTTGTGACTTCTCGTCACTTGAGAGACCGATTGATGAAAGAGACTGAGAAAAACTTGGCCCTTCGTGTTGAAGAAACTGACACTGAGGACAAATTCTTAGTTTATGGTCGCGGTGTACTGCATTTGTCTGTATTGATCGAAACCATGAGAAGAGAAGGCTACGAGCTACAAGTAGGCCAGCCTCAAGTGATATACAAAGAAATAGACGGCGTAAAGTGTGAGCCAGTAGAGCATTTGGTTATCGATGTACCAGAAGAAACTTCAGGTAAGGCAATCGAATTAGTAACCAAGAGAAAAGGCGAGTTAACAATCATGGAGCCTAAAGGCGACGTACAGCATTTGGAATTCAACATCCCAGCCAGGGGATTGATTGGATTAAGAAACCAAGTATTGACTGCTACGGCAGGAGAAGCTGTGATGACACACCGATTCAATGGATACGAGCCATACAAAGGTGATATTCCTGGTAGACTAAACGGTTCTTTGGTATCAATGGAGACTGGCCCAGGTACTGCTTACTCCATCGACAAGCTTCAGGACAGAGGAATTTTCTTCGTTGATCCAGGAGAGGACCTTTACATTGGTCAAGTAATCGGAGAGCACTCAAGAGCGAATGATTTGGCTATCAACATCCAAAAAGGCAAGAAGTTGACCAACATGAGAACTTCAGGAACAGATAATAATGCTAAAATTATTCCAGCAAAAAAATTCTCATTGGAGGAAGCACTAGAATACATCGGTAAAGATGAGTATGCTGAGATTACTCCAGTATCGCTTAGGATGAGGAAAATTGATTTTAAGGCTTAAGTTAACATAACAAAACATAGAAAACGGCAACTCAAATGAGTTGCCGTTTTCGTTTACAAAGGCTTCACACGGTTTAGTAGCTAATTGTCAGTCAAATTGTTATTTTAGTTAAATAATACCTCAGACTTAAAGTCAATTCATGCAATCTAAACTAAACACACTCTCAAAGAGAGTATTACTTTTAATTATTCCTATTGTACTTTCATTTCATGGCTGTGCTCCGAGCTTCACCTCTTGGCAAAGTCCTTCATTTCAAGAGCACAAATTCAAGAAAGTAGTGGTTATTGGAATGTTTAAGCGATTAAACACGCGAACTAGTTTTGAGGAAGAAATTGTAAAAGCTTTTGAGGCTGAAGGTTATGTAGCTGTACATGGCATGTCCGTTTTTCCTCCCACCTATCAACCCTCTTCACAGGAAGATTTAGAGAGAATTTTAAAAAACGAATCGTTCGACCTGGTACTTATGTCAAGCGTAACTGACCGAACACAAGAAACTCAATACCATCAAGGCACTACCTACTACGGAGGATACAGAGGCTATGGCATGTACAATTATTATAACTACAACTACGGGTACAATATGTATTACGGAGGATATGGTTATGGTTGGTCCGATCCAGGTTATTATTCCACCAACGTAGTAGACCTAGTGGAAACAAAAGCATTTGACATTTCTGGAAAAACAAAAGCAGAAGAGGCCAATATTTGGGTAGGACAATCAAAAATCACTGAAACATCTGACATGCGAAAGGCAGCCCGTATTTATGCCAAGCAACTTATAATCGACCTTAAAAAAAGAAATATAATTAACTAGAAACACCTATGAAGACTATAAAAATCTTATTTGTAGCAGTCATTGTTCTCCTATCGAGTGACCTTGCTGCACAAAACAGACTTGCAAAAATAATAGACAGTGGCACCCTCCGCGTTGGCCTGACAGGCAATCAGCCTCCCTTCTCTATGAAGAATAAAAATGATCAGTTGATCGGATTTGATGTTGACCTAGGCAATCTCATAGCTACTTCAATGGAGCTGAAGCTTGAATTTGTTGAGATGTCATTTGCTGAACTACTGCCAAACCTCAAAGAGGGCAAAGTAGATTTGGTGATATCAGGCATGACCATTACACCAAGAAGAAATCTAGAGGTAGCATTTGTAGGACCCTATATGATTTCTGGTAAATCCATTTTAACAAATGAAAAGACACTGATCAATGCCACCAACCCGCAAGATATTGGTGCTGACCTTCGTGTGATAACATTAGATGGATCTACCAGTGAAAAGTTCGTTGAAAACTACATGGAACATGTAAAAGTGGAATTAGTTCAAAACTATGAAAGTGCCATTCAAAAAATCATTACGGACGAATCAGATGTAATGGTGGCCGACTATCCTACATGCGCCTACGCGATGTTAAGATACCCTGACAAGGGGATGGTAGTCTTAGACAGGCCGCTCACTATAGAACCTATCGGTATTGCCTTGCCTTATGACGACGCCCTATTCATCAATATGATGGATAACTTTATCGAATCGCTGGAAGCTACTGGTGTTCTAGTCTTAATGGAAGAAAAGTGGTTTGAAAACCCCTATTGGCTACTCGAATTGAAATAAGAAAACGAAATCTGAAAGCAACTCTTAAAGAGTTGCTTTTTTTATGCCTGTTTGAGCACGTGCATTCTCAAATCAAATGCATCCAATGAATCTAAAACCTCCTTAACGAAATTTGGATTGTTCAAGTAGAAATTAAGGAAATTATCATGACGCTCCTGAAGGCCTCCAGAAGGAAACAATTTATCTTTTAAAGCTCCGATCTGATTCAAAGCCGTCTCATGCTTTTGCTCCTCAGACTTTTTGAGCCTTTTGGCAATGTTATCCAATCCCTTGGCTGCTTTGGCGTGTTCGGCTGCAATAAAGCCTTTTAATGAAGCATCGATGGTCTCTGCCTTTTTGATGAGTAGATCATACACCTCTTTCAAATCATCTACTTCGCCATTGAGGCTCATTTCATTTTCGCCATGCTTGGCCAAATAATCGGCTCTCAAATCTTCAACATTTCGGAAAATGTCGTTCGAGGAGAGTTCAAATTTTTCCAGTTTCTTTTGAAAACCTTTGTTGATGTATAGGGCAAAATTTCTAGGCAAAAGAATAGGGAAAGCTGTTTCATACTGATCAAATACCTTCGGCAACTGCAGCCAATAGATCATTTCTGCTGGGCCACCCACGTAGGCCAAATTGGGAAGGATCACTTCTTGGTACAACGGTCTCATCACCACATTTGGGCTGAATCGCTTTGGATGATTTTCTAACTCAGAAAGTATTTCAGCTTCTGAAAACTTCAAAGAGGTGTTCTTTACTTGATAGCTACTTCCTTCTTTTATGATTCGCGCTCTACTATTCTCCTGTAAGTAAAAAAAGTTAATTTCACGAGAATAAATTTGGGGAGAATAACCAGCTGCCTCCAATTCACTATTAGTCGTCTCTACCAAATCATTGGATCTACCATGAAGTAATTCATCCTTGATGATCGGGGAAAATAACTTTTTAAGTGCTGACTGATCCGCATCAATCACTACTACCCCTTCATCCGCAAACAGATCATTTACGTAGCATCGAACTGCATCTGCCAGGTTTTCATTTTCCAGATAGGCTTTCTCAAATATTGGCGCCTTTTCGGGTAATGATTCTAGCAGTTCTTTTAACCCTTCATTTCTAAACCGTCCAACGGCTCCTGTTTGATCAGTTTGCCATTCATATTTTTTACCAAAAAGATTGAAATATGAAATTTCATCAAAGTCATGGTCCTCTGAGGCCATCCAGTAAACCGGCACAAAATTGTAAGTAGGGTATTTTTTCTTGAGTGTTTTACAAGCATTTACAACAGTCGCAATCTTGTAAATAAAATAGAGCGGGCCGGTAAAAATATTGAGCTGGTGCCCGGTGGTGATGGTGTAGGTGTTTGATTGTTTTAAGCTAGCCAGGTTGGCCGTGACTGCAGGTGATTGGTTTACTTTTTTATACTGCTCGTTCAATACCTGACAAAGCACTTGTCGATTTTCATCAGCATATTGTTTTTTGCTGATTTGCTTCTCAAAACAGCTCATCTCAGGTCGAAGACCATGAAATTTTTTTAGCTCTTCTTTGTTGTCTAAATAATCCAAAAAGAAATTTGAGAAGGATTGGGTATCGCGTAGATCAATTTTTTCTACCTGCATGCTTTGATAAGGTTTTTCTAAATATAAAAAAGATGCATGGGTTTACGCACAGACTTCAAATAAGATGCTGAATTGGTTTAAAACCCTTCAATTATTCAACGATTGGTTCACCATACAGGTCGAACGGCTCTGCGGCTGTAATTTTGATATTAGCAAAATCGCCAACTCGCAAGTAATGATCTTTGGCGTTGATTAAAACTTCATTATCAACTTCAGGAGAATCAAACTCTGTGCGACCAACGAAATACTCACCATCCTTTCGATCGATTAATGTTTTGTAAATCTTGCCTACTTTTCCTTCGTTTATTTCCAAAGAAATACCTTCTTGAAGTTCCATCAAAGCATCCACGCGTTCGTTTTTCACTTCTTCAGGCACATCATCATTCATGGTACCTGCATGCGTATCTTCTTCGTGAGAATAAGCAAATACACCCAATCGATCGAATCTGCTTTCCTCAACAAAATCCATTAACTCTTGAAAATCCTCTTCGGTCTCTCCCGGGTGCCCCACAATCATCGTTGTGCGAATGGCTATGCCAGGAATTTGTTCTCTGATCTTCTTTAGCAGTTTGGTCGTCTTTTCTCGATCAGTACCTCTGCGCATAAGCTTTAGTACTTTAGAAGATCCGTGCTGCAGTGGAATATCCAGATAGCTACAAATATTTTTCTTTTCGGCCATTACTTGCAGAATATCCTCAGGAAAGCCAGTAGGAAAGGCATAATGTAGGCGGATCCAATCCAGCCCCTCTACTTCGGAAAGTTTCTCAAGCAATTCGGCTAAATTTCTTTTCTTATATAAATCCAAGCCATAATAAGTGGAATCCTGAGCAATCAACAGAATCTCCTTTACTCCATTTTTTACCAGGTTTTTCGCCTCTGTTACCAACTCCTCAATAGGTCGAGAGACATGCTTTCCTCTCATCAATGGAATGGCGCAAAATGAACAAGGTCGATCACAGCCTTCAGCTATCTTTAAATAGGCGTAATGATTGTCAGTGGTAATTTGCCTTTCGCCAATTAGCTCATGCTTGTAATCTGCCTTGAACTTAGCTAGAATCGATTTGAGATCTGTGGTACCGAAATACTCATCTACATCAGGTATTTCTTTGGCTAAATCGTCTTTGTATCTATGAGACAGGCAGCCGGTCACATATAATTTCTCGATATGTCCTTCTTGCTTGGCATCCACAAATTTGAGGATGGTATCTATAGATTCTTGTTTGGCGTTTTCAATAAATCCACAGGTATTTACAATTACCGTAGTCGCATCATTTTTCTGAGACTCATGTACGGCATCTATATTATTGCCTTTGAGTTGAGTGAGTATCACTTCCGAATCCACCAAATTTTTGGCGCACCCCAGCGTCACCACATTTACTTTCTCCTTTTTCCTGCCTTTAGTCTTCAATGCCTTGGGATTTAATTGAATGCCGCCATTCGGCGAGCGACTGCAAAATTAGGTGAAGCAAGGCAGAAACCCTAACAGGGTTCGAAACCCTATTTGGGTTGATTTAAACAAAAAAACCGCCTCTTTCGAGACGGTTTGGAGTTGGAGTTTTGAGTTTTAACCTTTATAATAAACCTCTGTAAACGTCGAGGATTTTTTTTCTGAATATGATACTGTACTTAGCATTCACTAATTCAATCTCTGCTCTGTTTTTATTGTTCAGGCTTTCGAGATAGGTATAGAAATCTGTATTGCCATGTTCATATCTTGTTTTCACAAATTCAAATGACTGATTCAAAGCCACCAAGTTGTCTTCAGCAGCTTCGTAAGTTTCTTGTGCATTGATCAGATCCAAATAAACTCTTTGGACAGTATTCGTCACATCCAGCTCTGCCTGATCAAGCTGCAACTCAGCGTTCTCTTTATTTATTTTAGAAACTTGGGTATTTGTTTTGTTTCGATAGTTGTTGAAAATTGGAACCGTCAATCTTAATTCAAGGCCTTTATTTGTTAGATTCTCATACTGCTCACCAATCGGAATAACCTGATCTGAGTTATCTTTTAAGAGTGAAGAATATTGAGTCGAGTAGTTTCCAATCAAACTAACAGTAGGCACCATTGAGGTTTGGGTTCTTTTAAAATTGTAATGAGCGGCATCCGCGTTAGCCATTGCACTTTTTAATGAGGGGGAATATGCACGACTTTCTTCCAACACTTCTATGTACTTTTCTTTCTCCATGACACTTTCATCTTGTTCAAACTGATATGGAGCCACCTCATATTCTCTTGATACTTCGATTTGCAATATCTGCAAGAGAGTCAATTGATCCGTCAATAATTGATTTTGCAAGTTTACTAACCTCAAGTTTTCGTTCGCCAATTGTGATTGAAAGTTGTAAACCTGCTCCAGGTTTCCGACGCCCACAGAATGTCTTTTCTTTTCTCTTTCAAGCTGTTGGGATAGCAAGTCAATACGAGCTTGAGATATTTTGATATTCTCTTTATCCAAAACTACCGCCAGATAGGACCCCAACACTGAAGCCTGTACTGTTTGCTCTTGTGCTTTAATCAAATTAACATTTGATTCGAGTGTTTTCGAAGTTGCCTTCTTATTATAAATATTATTCAGCCCATTAAAGAGCACCAAATTCGCTGATACGTTTAGAAAGCTGCTTTCATTAGATCCCGTTGCAAACTGACCTATGTTACTGTTAAAGCTTGTACCATTGTTTAAGCTGAAATTTCCAAAACCGTTGACATTTGGTAAAAAATTCATAATGGACTGGAAATTATTCGCCTTGGCAATATGCGCATTGTTTCTCGTTTGTTTAAGCTGAATATTGTTCTTCATTGCTATGGCTATACAGTCATCCAACGTCAGAATTTTTTTCTCCGTTGAATTTCTGACTTCCGTAGAGTCCTGGTTTTGCGCAATCACCTGTGCACCAAGTGCTACCAGCACCATTAAAAAAACCATCCTTTTCACTATTCCTGTCTTCATTTCATTTCAAGTTTTCAAGTCTTTGAGTATTGCCTTGGGGCAGTTGAGTTTGAGTTTTGTCCCTGAGGTTTGGCCGTAGTAAGCCAGCCGGTGTCCTGATTTGAGCAGAACACCGACTATCTTATAGAGCAGTTGTAATTGGTAATTATATTATACTAATGCCTTGTCTTTAGCATTCACGTTCTCTGATACGATTTGACCATCAAACAAGTGAATTACTCTATCAGCATATTCAGCATCTACTGGTGAGTGAGTTACCATCACTACAGTAGTGCCTTGCTCATTCAAATCGCTCAAAAGTGTCATCACTTCCTGACCATTGGCTGAATCCAAGTTACCTGTAGGCTCATCGGCAAGTATCAACTTAGGCTGAGCAACCACCGCTCTTGAGATCGCAACTCTTTGTTGCTGTCCACCAGATAGTTGCTGAGGAAAATGGTTTCTTCTGTGCATGATTTTCATATGCTCCATCACTTCTTCTACTCTTTTCTTACGCTCAGAAGCTGAATACTTTAAGTAGATCAGTGGCAATTCAATGTTTTCGAATACTGTGAGTTCGTCGATCAGGTTAAAACTTTGGAATACAAATCCAATGTTGGCTTTTCTAAGATCAGCTCTTTGTCTTTCGCTATAGTCAGAAATCTCTTCATCTCTGAAATAAAATTCTCCCTCAGAAGGATTGTCTAAAAGTCCGACAATGTTTAGCAAAGTAGATTTACCACAACCTGACGGGCCCATGATGGCAACGAATTCTCCTTCTTTCACCTGAAGATTTACTCCTGCTAATGCAGTGGTTTCAATTTCGTCAGTGTAATAGAATTTCTTTAATCCGTCCGTTTTGAGTAGCGTATTCGCGTTTTCCATTTGAATATTGTTTAGTATGTTTTAGTTCTTTTAATTGATTATTTAAATACCAGTCGGTCTTTGTCTTCGTAACCGTCATAAGAAGAGACAACAACTTTTTCTCCAGGTTGCAATCCTTCGATTACTTCGTAGAATCTCGGATTCTGACGACCCAATCTGATGTTTCTTCTGGTTGCAAACGAACCTGATTCGTCCACTACAAAAATCCAGTTTCCACCTGTTGTCTGATAGAAGCTTCCTCTTGGGATTTGGACTGCTTCAATATTTTCGCTCAATTGTAGCTTAATCTGAAGGGTTTGCCCTCTCCTGATATCTTCAGGCAGTTCATTTTCAAATTTCAAATCCACAGAAAACAAACCATTGATAACCTCGGGGTATATTTTATAAATTTTGAGTTGATGAGTTTGTCCTGCAAAATCGAATGTACCTTCCAGACCTTCATAAATCCTGGCAATATAATGCTCATCGATAGTCGCTCTTACTTTGAAAGCGTCCAAGTCATCAATCTGTCCAATATTCTGACCTGGCATAATTGATTCTCCAATTTCCACATTTACCGAAGATAAACTCCCAGAGATAGGTGCTTTGATAAACAAGTTATCCAAATTGCCCTTGATCATTTCTAGATTTCTGCGCGTACGCTCCAACGTTTGAGTAGTCTGTCGGATTTGTGCCTCAGTAGCTTTTTGATCAAAAGCCTGCGATTCCACTTCAATTTTTCTGTTTGTCACCAAACGGTCATAAGCACGCTTCAAATTCAAATATTCCTGCTCAGAGATTACTTTTTCATCACGAAGTTTGGCACCTCTTTCGTAAGCATCCTTAGCGGCGTCTATATCATAATCCAATGCTGTCAGCCTTCTCTTTAGCTCGAATTTGTTTCGCTCAAGGTTGAGTTTTGTATTGGCCAACTCATTCACCAGTCTATAGGTCTGAGTTTCCTCACGAACAAAGTTCTGCACCAGGTTGTTATTGGCTAACTTAAGAATAGTATCACCCTTGGAAACCATTTCTCCTCCTTCAAGATATTTTCTCTCTACGTTCCCGCCTTCAATAGCATCTAGTCTAATGGTTTTGATAGGCATCACATTTCCATCTACCGGTATAAATTCTCTAAATTGTCCCTTCACCACATCCGAAACATTGATTTTCTCCGCAGATACATTGAGCTTAGATCCCTTATCTGCAAAGATGAAGTTGTATAATACAAAAGAGACAAATAGTGCTCCGAAGGAAATGGATGATATCTTCCCTACTGTCCATTTTTTCTTTTTAATCTTCTTATCCATTAGTTTATTATAATTTCAAGTTCGATCAGGGTATGCCAAGAAGAGTGCCATAATACTATTGATCTGTTTTTCAGATAGTTATGATTTTTACACTGTCGTGAAATTGACCAAACTTGTTCAGGTATGAAACAATAGGTGTTCGTTTTTGACCACTTTTTAGTTAAACCGGATTTAGAAAGAAATAATAAAAGTGAGGAAGGGATACCTTCAAAAATAGGCACAAAAAAAGGGTTCAAGACTCCTCCTGAACCCCAAGGTCAAAAACTCAAAATAAAAAGGACTAATCAAATCTTAATCCACAACAACAACACGAATATAAATACTCTATTGTTCAAAAAAAAATACTCTGTTAAGTAATTCCCTATTTTACCGTTATATACAAATAAATAGTCCTCAATCTACCAAATCAACCATTTTTGCATTTTGTAAGTTCAGAATAAACTAACCTTATTAGGCAAAAAACGTGTACGTCACAGAATTGATATTTTGACACTTATTAATTCCATAGGCCAACAAATTTTAATATAGATTTGTCTCCAATGAACTTTACTTATCCGATCTTTTTGTGGGGGTTTGCCGCACTTGCTATTCCAATTATTGTTCACCTATTCAATTTTAGAAAAGCCAAAAAGGTCAGTTTTTCCAATGTCCGGTTTTTAGAAAGCATTAAGAAGAAAAGTTCTTCTAACCTTCGATTGCGGCATTTACTCATTTTGCTTTGCAGACTGCTTTTTGTCTTCTTTCTTGTCATCACCTTCGCACAACCCTTTATCCCTGGGTCTGAAATCGGACTACAAAGCAGATCTGTACAAATCTATCTGGACAATTCTAACAGTATGTCCAATTTGACAGAAAATGATATAAGTGGATTTAATGAGCTTATCGGTGTTGCACAAGAAATTGTCGGCCTGTACCCTCAAGAAACTCAGTTCAACCTTTTCACTAATGACTTCCTACCTGGCAGTAGCATTAGTCAATCAAAGGCAAAAACACTTGAACGCTTAACAGAAATTGAATTCTCAAATCTCGCCAGAAGTGGGAAAGAGGTCTTTGCCAAAATATTATCAAACGACCCTGCCGAACCGAAGGACATATTCATCCTCACTGACTTCCAACAATCTACCTCTGGTGCTTTTGATGCTAATCAAGATTCAATCAATCAGTATCACTTGGTAACTGTAACGACCCCTGAAAAACGAAACATTTCGGTGGATACCGTTTTTATGATCAATCCGTTTTTGCTTCCCAATCAGAAGAACAGTCTACAAGTAAGACTCAAAAATCAGGGGCCTTTGGTCAATGATTTACAAGTCAAATTTTTTATCAATGACCAACAGAGTGCTACAACAAGTATCGATATTGAAGCAAATGCAAGTGAGACAGTTACCTTTGAGCTTTCAGGCCGACTAAATAAAATCAACAGGTGCCATATCAGTTTCGAAGATTTCCCTATCACATTCGACAACGATTATTATTTTACCCTAAACCAAGCGGCGCAGATCAATATTGTAGAGGTGTCTAGCCAAGACAACAGTCCAATCAGTAAAGTCTACAAGAACAATGATCTGTTCAACTTTGTAAGCTACCAATCAGAAAACATTTCTTACCCAACTTTAGAACGTGCAGACCTTGTGGTAATCAATGGTCTTCAAACTTTAGAAAACGGTTTGAAAGCACAAATAGAAAAACACCTTACAGAAGGGAGAACTGTTGTTTTTATCCCAAACGAGAGTACTCTCTCTTATCAATTAGCAGCTACAAATATTGTAAGAGACTCCTCTGCTTCCAAAGTGCTACTTTCTATCCCTGACCTTAAGAACCCATTCTTTGAAAACATTTTTGAGTCCATAAGTAATGATACTCAGATGCCAGAAGTATCTTCAAAGTACAAATGGAGAACCAATGACATTCAACTGCTAAAAACTAAAACCGGACAACCCTTCCTTAGTCACCTGTTTCAAAAAGGGAAACTTTACGTATTTGCAGGACCGCTAGAAGCCCCCTTCACCAACTTTCATCAACATGCCCTGTTTGTGCCTGTAATGCAAAGAATAGCTGAACTGAGCAGTACCAATAGCCCAGCTCTAGCGTTTAGTGTAGATCAAACCAATATCGCCCTGGCGGTTGATAGTATTCCAAATGGACAATTATACAAATTGAAAAAAGAAGCCACAGAACTCATCCCGTCTCAACGTTTGAGTGCCAATGAGCTAGTATTAGATATGCCTAAATACTTATTGACACCGGGTTTTTATGACCTGACATTAGGAGAGCAGCTGTTTACCACGATAGCTTTTAATCATTCAAAAAATGAATCAAACCTAACCACCCTACCTATCGAAGAGATCGAAGCCAGATTATCTAGTGTCAAACACTTAAACCTCTATCAACCACAAGATGCGGCCTCATTTTCCAAAATGATGAAAGAAAAATATCACCAACGGGAATTATGGAAATATGCTTTAATTTTGTCCTTGATATTTCTTTTTGCTGAAAGTGTGCTACTAAGATTTTTATAATGAATATACTCCTCAGAGAAGCCAAAATCCTCGACCCTCACTCTCCTCATCATAATAAAGTAGTCAATATTCATATCAAAGATGGAAAAATTGTTGCCATCGATAAAAAAGAACACCGTGCAGACACAGTCATAGAGGCTAAGGGCATGCTTCTGACTCCCGGGTGGTTTGACATGAAAGTCAACTTTAATGATCCAGGCAATGAACACAAAGAAGACCTGGCCAGTGGCGCAGCTACGGCTACTCAAGGTGGTTTCACAGGAGTAGTCACTATCCCAAATACAGAGCCAGTCGTTCAAACCAAAGGACACGTAGAATATGTTTTATCTAAATCAAAACCATATTTGACAGACATCTACCCTACTGCAGCCGTTACGCTAGACACCAAAGGAGAAGATCTCACTGAAATGCTTGATCTCCATGCAGCAGGAGCCATTGCCTTCACCGATGGTGAAAGGCCCATTTGGCACACTGACATGATGCTGAAGTCGTTGATCTACTTGCAGAAAATTGATGGTCTGTTAATCAGTCAACCTGAAGATCAACTACTCACTAGATTTGGCTCTATGAATGAAGGCACAGTGAGTACGGTCTTGGGACTCAAAGGCATGCCCACTTTGGCCGAACATTTGATCATCAAGAGAGATCTCGACCTGCTAGAATATGCGGGCGGAAAAATTCACTTCTCGAACATCTCATCAAAGGAGAGTGTGAAGCTGATCAAAAAAGCAAAAAAGAAAGGTTATCAAGTGACTTGCGACGTGAGCATTCATCATCTGATCCATACAGATGACGATCTGATGAGCTATGATTCCAATTTCAAAATCAACCCTCCACTTCGAACTGAAAACGACAGAAAAGCGCTCCTTAAAGGTCTCCAGGAGGGGGTGATCGATGTGATCGTCACTGCGCATACTCCGCAGGATGAGGAAAACAAGAAATTAGAGTTTGACTTGGCTGGGTTTGGCATTTCGGGATTGCAAACCATGCTTCCGTCCCTACTATCTTTGGGTAAAGAACTAGAGCCAGCAGTTTGGATTGAAAAGGTGACCTCAAACCCAAGGTCTATTCTGAAGCTAGATTCGACCAGCATTGACGAAAAGCAAGTGGCCAACCTTACGCTTTTTGATCCAAAAGCCAAATGGGTGCTAAATGATGAGACCAACCAATCTCGATCGAGAAACACACCTTTCTACAATCAAGAATTGACCGGAAAAGTAATGGCCGTCATCAACGAAAATCAATTTCAAACTTTCGAATAATCTACATGAAACCATTATTTAAAGTCCCGCTTAAATTCGGACTTATTGGCGCTGGTATCAACATAGCTATGTTTTTTGTACTTCATTGGACAGGCTCCAACCCCCTTATGGAAATGAGAGTTTTCGACTTTTTCATCATTCCGGTTTTCATCTTTTTTGGAATCAAAGAGTTTCGTGACACTTTCAATCAGGGTTTGATGGAGTTTTGGCAGGGAATGACCGTAGGCTTCTTTATTTACGGCAGTATTGCCCTTATATATTCGGTTTTTTTGTGGATTGCCTTGCAATTTGCAGATCCTGATATGCTGGAATCTTACATTACTGAAAGTTTGAATGTAATAAAAGAAAACAAAGACCTACTAACGGAAGAAATGGGAGCTGAAAGCTATCAATCTTCGTACGATGAGGTGAGTAAAACAACTTCATTAGACTTAGCTGCGGATAGCTTGGTCAAAAAAGCAGGCATTGGTTTTTTACTAACAAGTGTTCTGTCGACGGTATTAAAAAAGCAACCAAAAAAATAACTAGACTCGGCTGACATTTTGATCGGCTTTATTTTATTTAACCTTAAACTATTACCAAATGGAATCTCACGCAAGCTCAGAAGCCATCAAAGGCGGACTTATTGTTGGGCTAATCAGTATTATCATCGGCATGATAACTTATGTAATTGATGTAAGTTACATGGCTAGTCTCACTTACTTCTTCTTGTCATTTGCGCTTTCTTTATTTTTATACTCCTACATAGGAAAAAAATATAGAAATGATCATATGGAAGGATACATCTCCTTTGGAGATGCCTTCAAATTTCTTTTCATCGCTGGACTTATTGGAGCCATGTTGAATGGAGTATTTTCTATAGTTCTCTTTAATATTATCGACCCAGAATTACCGGAAATTCTAACTGAGCACGTTCTTGAAAACACAGAATCTTTGATGGAAACTTTTGGCGCACCTGCTGAAGATATTGATAGAGAACTAGAAAAAGTCGAGAAGGACATGGATGGAAAATTCTCAACAGGAGGAATTCTAAAAGACAGCTGGGCTTGGCCTTTGGGGGCCGCTATAATTGGTTTAATTTGTGGAGCAATTATTAAAAAGAAAAGACCCGAATTTGAATAATGGCTGAATCGCTGGATATATCCGTTGTTATACCCCTTCTCAACGAGGAAGAATCATTACCAGAACTACATGCCTGGATAGGCAAAGTAATGGAACAAAAAGGATTTCAATATGAAATCCTTTTTGTGGACGATGGAAGTACGGATAGTTCCTGGGAAATTATTAGTGAATTAGCAGAAAAAGATGCTCATGTCAAGGGCATCAAATTCAATCGAAACTACGGAAAATCCGCTGCCCTAAACACCGGTTTTAAAAATGCCAAGGGTGATGTGGTAATCACTATGGACGCTGACCTTCAGGACAGCCCAGATGAAATACCCGGCCTTTATGATCAAATCACCAAAGAGGGTTATGATCTGGTCTCTGGATGGAAGAGAAAACGCTATGATCCGATCATGAAAACCATCCCATCAAAGTTTTTCAACTTTGTGGCCAGGAAGTTTTCAGGGATCAAGTTGCACGATTTCAACTGTGGGCTGAAAGCCTACAGACTAGATGTGGTCAAGTCGATTGATGTCTATGGTGAAATGCACCGTTATATTCCATTCTTAGCCAAAGGGCAAGGCTTTGCCAAAATCGGTGAGCGCGTCGTGCAACATCAAGCACGCAAGTACGGAGAAACCAAGTTTGGTCTGGAAAGATTTATTTTTGGATTCCTTGATCTATTGTCTATCTCCTTTGTATCCAAATTCAAAAAACGACCGATGCACTTTTTTGGATCTTTTGGCACACTGTCCTTTTTCTTTGGTACACTTATCACTTTTTGGATTATAGGACGAAAAATCTACGAAATTCAAATGGGCTATCCCGCGCGCGATGTGGTGGATCAGCCCCTGTTCTTCTTGGCACTTGTGGCAGTGATCATTGGCGTCCAGTTATTCTTAGCCGGATTCATCGGCGAAATGATGACACAATCTTCTACTCGAAAGAATGATTACTTGATTAGCGAAAAGGTCGGTTTGAAAAATTAATCTTTCTTACAAAGATGAATCACCTCATCTTTTGGTAATGCAAATCGAGCTTGATCTTCTGCAGATAGTGTGTTTACAAAATCATCCTCCACCACAGTAAATCCAGCCTTTCTCAATCGATCTGGATAGTCTTTACCGTATAGTCTTACGTGGTCGTCTTGTCCGAATAGTCTATCCCGTTCTTTTGGATCAGTAACCGTATCGTCCTCAAAAGTCACATCAGGAACGGGATGAAAGATTGGAATTTGGATGATAGCCCAACCACCTGGTTTTAGCACTCTGTGGATTTCTTTCATAGATTGGATATCATCAGCCACATGTTCCATCACGTGATTACAAAAGGCTACATCGAATCGATTGTCTTCAAATGGCATCTCATGAATATCCATTTTCACTTTAGCCAATGGTGATTCCAGATCGGCTGTGATATATTGATCACCGTGTATCTCTTCGAACCTCTTGATAAAACAAATTTCTGGAGCTATATGCAGAACATCTTGCCCTGGCTGGAAGAAGGTCGTTTTTTGTTTGAGGTACAGCCACATCAATCTATGACGTTCCAACGCCAAGCAGTTTGGACAAAGCGCATTGGCTCTAGCCACTCTACCATAAGGCACAAACTTAGAAAAGTGGCTATCACAGACTGGGCACTCCACTTTACTGCCTCTGTAAAAAACTGCCACTATCTTAAGGGCTACATGGCTAAAAAGCTGTAGATATTTCCGCGGGATATGGCGAACAACAAAACTGATGATTTTCTTCAAAGCATTCCGGATTAAGCCGCAAATATAACGCTCGCCTTGAAGATGGGAAGGATTCGTTTACTTTTCTATCAACTCTTCCAGTTCATGATTGACTGCGTCATAGTCAAATTTGAAGGTATATTTTGAAGATTCCATTTTGTCCAAAATCTCTCTCACATGAGCAATTACTTTCTCTTCCTTATGCTTCAACTGCTCATTATTTACAAATTTTAATGAGGCAATCATTTCAGCGAAAGTCGCATTCATGAACTGCATAGCCTTGTATTTTTCGCCTTTGTCTAGATTGTTTTCGGAAATAGTCATGCAGGCATAAGCAATCGAATTCAGTGCATTAAAGAAGGCTTTGTTTAAATCATCTTCCTGAAGATCGTCAATTCGCATCTCCTTTTCTACTAACTCCAAGTCTTCGACCGCTCGTTCCAAATGGGCAATGGATGAACTGTCCGTATACTGTTCTATCACCCGCATCTTCATCATGGCATCGTCCAATTCTTGAATCGCACGGTTATAATTTCCATTCACGATTAAGTGACGTGCATCTGACAGATTCTTCACTGGTGCCATCGCCAAATCAATGGTCAATTCATTGTGAGCCATATTGACCAAATGCAAAATGGTTATTGACACGACAATAAGTAGGATGCTGGAGACGGCAGTTGTTTTCTTTTCGGAAGACATATTATTTAATAGTAACAGTTTCAGCCAGTAAACTACGAAATAATACTGAAACTGCTTTCTGTTCTTTTCGATTTCAAACTATTCATATCCAGTGTATTGAAATAGTCCATTAAAATGTAAAATATAGCCAACCACAGCCCCTATGGATTCCCTCAGCTACTATATTTTTTATTGTTGACTGATCTCTTATATTTGCGCTGGTTTAAATGAGAGGGCTTTTAGCCCTTTTTTGATTTTTAAATTTGAGTTTAAAAAATTCTAGGAAAAGATATGAGTAATTTGATTTACGTGCCAATCGTATTGGCCTGTCTGGGACTTGTTTTCATGCTGATCAAAATGGCATGGGTAAAGAAGCAAAGTGCCGGAAATGAGAAGATGCAAGAAATCTCAAAGAACATTAAAGAAGGTGCATTGGCCTTCTTGAGTGCTGAGTACAGACTGTTAGCCATCTTTGTAGTTGCTGCTTCTGCTGCGCTATTTGGAATTTCTACTATGGTAGAAACTACCAGTTGGATGATTGTCCCTGCATTCGTTGTTGGTGCTATTTTCTCTGCTGCTGCGGGAAACATCGGTATGCGAATCGCTACTGAGGCCAACGCAAGAACTACTGAAGCTGCTAGAACCAGTTTGCCAAACGCATTGAAAGTTTCTTTTGGTGGTGGTACGGTGATGGGATTAGGTGTAGCTGGTTTGGCCGTATTAGGGCTTAGCTTGTTCTTCTTGATTTTCATCAACATGTTTATGGGCAATGGCTCTTTCTACAATGACATGACCATGGTATTGGAAGCCTTAGCAGGTTTCTCTTTGGGAGCTGAATCTATCGCACTATTCGCCAGAGTAGGTGGTGGTATTTATACGAAAGCAGCCGATGTAGGCGCTGACCTGGTAGGTAAAGTAGAAGCTGGAATTCCTGAGGATGATCCAAGAAACCCTGCTACTATTGCCGACAACGTAGGTGATAACGTAGGTGACGTAGCGGGTATGGGAGCCGACCTTTTCGGTTCTTACGTGGCTACCGTATTGGCCTCTATGGTATTGGGTAACTATATCATCAAGGACATGGCCGACGCAGGCGTAGTGCTTGACACATTCGGTGGCATGGGACCTATCTTGTTGCCAGTGATGATTGCAGGTGTAGGTATCGTAGCTTCGATCATTGGTACTTTCTTGATCAGCATCAAAGACAATTCTGCTAAGGAAGACCAAGTACAAAAAGCATTGAACACGGGTAACATCGTATCCATTCTATTGACAGCTGTAGCTGGTTGGTTCTTGATCGACTATATGCTACCGGAAACTATCGTTGGTATGAAGTTCTTCGGTGAAGGCGCTATGGATATTCCTAGTCGTCACGTATTCTACGCTACGTTGGTAGGGTTAGGTGTTGGATATTTAATCTCGATGTTTACTGAATACTATACTGCATTGGGCAAAAAACCAGTATTGGATATTGTAACTAATTCTTCTACCGGAGCCGCTACCAACATTATTGCTGGTTTGGCTACTGGTATGATTTCAACCTTCTCTTCTGTGATCCTTTTTGCTATCGCGATCTGGGGATCATATGAATTAGCTGGATTCTATGGTGTTGCGATCGCTGCTTCTGCGATGATGGCTACTACTGCGATGCAGTTGGCTATTGATGCTTTCGGTCCTATCGCAGATAACGCAGGTGGAGTAGCCGAGATGAGTGAGCTACCAGAGGAAGTAAGAGAAAGAACAGATATTTTGGATTCAGTAGGTAACACTACTGCTGCTGTAGGTAAAGGATTTGCGATTGCTTCTGCAGCTTTGACTGCTTTAGCTCTCTTTGCTGCTTACGTGACTTTCACAGGCATCGACGGAATCAACATTTTTAAAGCAGACGTATTGGCTGCGTTGTTTATCGGCGGTATGATTCCTGTAGTATTCTCTGCCCTGGCTATGAAGTCAGTAGGTAAAGCAGCCATGGAAATGGTAATGGAAGTTAGACGTCAATTCAAAGAAATCCCTGGTATCTTGGAAGGAACAGGCAAACCTGATTACGCAAGATGTGTAGAAATCTCTACGCAAGCAGCATTGAAAGAAATGATGCTTCCTGGTGCCTTGACTATCATCACGCCAATCATCATTGGATTTGCTATGGGACCTGAGGCATTGGGTGCTTACATGGCAGGTGTAGCTGTATCTGGTGTAATGTGGGCGATCTTCCAAAACAACGCCGGTGGCGCTTGGGACAACGCTAAGAAGTCGTTCGAAGCAGGTGTTGAGATCAACGGTGAGATGACTTACAAAGGATCTGAAGCACACAAAGCTGCAGTAACTGGTGATACCGTAGGTGATCCATTCAAAGATACTTCTGGACCATCTATGAACATCTTGATCAAACTAACTTGTTTGGTTGGTCTAGTGATAGCTCCTATCTTGGGCGAAGTGTACGGCACAGGCGGACACGGAAGTGAGGCTCAAATCGAAATGATGGGTTGCAAGCACGAAGGTGCTTGTGTTGCTGCTTGTCACGCCAAAATGGACAAAAAAGCATGCAAAGCTGACTGCACGAAAGCTTGTTGTACTGCTAAAAAAGAAAAGATGGAAACAGTAGAGCCTAACGGAGCAGTAGAATCAAACGACACTATGGAAACTTCAGCCGAAGTCTCCGAAGGATAAGTTGTTTTCTTATATAGAAAAGAATCAAAAAGCGCAGGACATGAGCCCTGCGCTTTTTTTATTAGATCAAGCCTTTACCTAATTCGATACTTTCTGACTTTCCAGTCATTCGTCCTTCAATGAATCCACCGGATTCTTTAATGAAACTTTCACTGTCTCATAGCTTATAGAAACAAAAGCCACAAAAACTACCAAGGCTATAGGCAAAAGGAAAAAGTACCAACTCAACATAATTCTTTCGGAGAACCCGTCAAGCCATGAATTCACAATCGCATAAGCAAATGGAATGGATATAGCTGCAGCCAATAAAACAAGACCAATAAACTCACCTGATAGCAAAGTTACGATCTGAGATACACCAGCACCTAGTACTTTTCTGATGCCAATCTCTTTGCTACGCTTAAGAATGGTGAAAGTAGCCAAGCCGTACAAACCAAGGCATGCAATTATTACCGCAAAAAATGAAAGCACACCAAAAACCTTTTGAAATTGTTCATCTTTTCTGAACTGACGATCATAGGCTTGATCTACAAAGAAATAGTCCAAAGGCAAATCACCAAAGTGCTGCTCATAAATAGATCTAAGAGATGCAATTTTATCCTGCACCTGTTCATCATTTATCCGTACATTAGCTAGAGAAAAATTATCAGAATATCTTAAAACCAATGGAATATGAGGTGTTTTAGGTGAGGTTTGGTGAAAATTCTTTAGTACACCCAAAATTCTCCATTTTTCTCCCCAGAAATCCAATTTCTTATCAACCAACTCTGCCGGAGAACTTGCTCCCAAAAGCCTTGCAGTCTCTTCGTTTATGATAACATTTCGATTGTTTTGTTTTTTTTCATCAAAATTCTGACCGGCCAGCAGTTTCATTTCCATGGTTGGAATATAATTCTGATCTATTCGATATAGGTAGTAGTTGAAACTATTGTGAATTTTAGCACCCTCCAAATTGATACCCGTTGTCGTGCTCATTTCGTTAACGGTCACTCCAGGTACCGCAGATGATAGCGCAATGGACTTTACCCAAGATTGGGCATTTAATTCCGTTTTGAATGAATTGAACTTGCTGCTTAACGAATCAGTCTCAGGCCCACGAATGGAAATTACTTGATCAATATTGGCTCCTAAATCCATATTCTGAAGGTATTTAATCTGTTCCCTGACAGTCGCCGTTTGTGTCAATAATACAATTGTAATTACGAACTGCAATACGATTAAACCCTTCCTAAATGCTATCCCTGATTTGGTGTGACTAATTTTTCCTTTGAGCACAGCTTTAGGTTTGAAGGATGACAGAATCGCCGCGGGCAAAATTCCTGAGACCATTGCACTAATTGAAACAATAGCAACCAGCTCTACCCAAAAGACGGCTGACGAAAATGGATTAAAGGAAACTGGCAGGTCTGTAAGTTCTTTGAAAGACGGCAAAAGTGCCAAAAGAATAAAAACCGTAGTAATCCCAGAGAAAAAATGCAACAGGATACTTTCCGAAAATATTTGAAAACTGATTTGAGTCCTGGAAGAGCCCATAACTTTTCTAATACCAATTTCTTTTGCTCGATCAAGCGATTTGGAGGTTGACAAGTTTACATAATTTACAAAAGCTATCAACATAACCAATCCGGCTACAATCAATAAAAAATTGACTTCTGAGGCATTTCCATTCATTTCGGGTTCAAAAGATTTATTCGAGTATAGGTGTATATCTTCTATGGGTTGAGTAGTAAATTTTTCGTTTTCAATTTTTTCCTCTTCTTTCAATTTTTTGTTCAAGTCCTCAAGTGCAAGGGCAAACTCATCATGTTTGTTTTGATCAGAGAGCAATATATATCCATAGGTATTGTTTCCGTTCCAGTTGTTTTTGCGCTCTCCAAACGCCGCTAGCATGGTTGGGTAAGAAATCAACATACTAAATTTTAAATGAGTGTTTTTTGGAGCATCATCGATCACTCCCTCAATACTAAACGAGTGATCTACTTCAGGCAGTTTCAATAATCTACCTACTATATCGGTAGACCCAAACAACTTCTTTGCGGATGTAGCCGTGATAACTATTTCATAAGGGTTTTGAAAAATATCTGCTTTTTTTGCGCTGATAAATTGGTAATCGAACAAATCGAAAATGCTGGCATCTGCTGCATACAAATTCTTTTCCGAATAAAATCTACCGTCTATTTCTAAGGATCTAACATCCTCTAACTGATAGGCACGTGCAGATGCCGTAGCACAAGAAATATCTTGTACTATCCGTGCAGGTAACGGCGGATATACCTCACAGTCTTGTTCAATGACTGAATCATTATCTAAATAATCTGTGGTAACTCGAGCAATTCTTGAAGCATTTTCATAACTATTTTCATAGCTCATTTCAAAACGAGCATATTCAAGTATGAAGATTACTATGGTTAGAGCAAATGCCAAACTGAAAATATTGACAAGTGAGTAGGTGAAATCCTTCTTCAGAATTCTATAGGAGATTTTAAAGTTGTTATTGATCATATCGTTTGCATTACCTATTAAGGATGAAGAAAAACTTAAAAGGTTGCTATTCATCAAGTGTATTTTCGACTTTAAAAAAACTTTGCAATGCAAAAAGAGACACCATTCAAAAACAGTGTCTCTTTTACAGTTTTACTTTCTAATCAATATCCAAAATCCAGACAAGGCAATGGCCACCATTGACAAAGCTGCCAGAGACATGATGGTATCACGAGCGCCTTTGCCCAAAAAGTTGAATAAGTTAAACTTGTGCAAAAACAGAAAACTCAAAATCTCCGCTCTGTTTTTGTCCCGGACGACAGCTCCCGGAATCCCTGAACTAGGCTCTATAAAACAGGTCAAATGATCTGGTGTATTGAAGGCTATTTGAACCACTGGCAAACGCTTATTGATAAAACCATAACTTCTAGAAAATTTAGAAATAGTCACAGGCTCCTCAATCAATTCAAAATTTCCATTTGCTATGGCCATTGCTCTTTCCTTGGCATAAGCCACATCGCCATTTTCTACAGATTGTAAATCCTGAACGCTTAAATATGCAGCATCACTGCCATACTTCGCAAATTCCATTCTGTAATACAATTTACCCTGCAATTGTTTAAGTGAAATTTGTTTGATAGGCGCTCCTACTTTAAAAACAGCCGCTAGCGGTTCGTTTGTCAACTTATCCACTTCTACGTGCAACGGCTCAGGGCCTTGACCATTCAAAGTATATGGTTCAAACTTCTGCAAAGCGTGATAGGCCCCACTAAACGAAAACATCAACAAGACTATGGCAACGGATACTGCCAATCTCCTATGACGCCTACGTGTCTTTATTCGGTCATTTTCAGTTGCCAGTTTTTTGGTGGTAAAAAAGATCACCAGCCCCATCACTCCTGTAACAAAAACTAATGAGGAAAACAACAGCACAGCCAGCCTCTTTAGATTTGAGTCCGCGCCTAAAAAATCCCAATTGTGAAACATAGAGAATACCCATAAAAAAGATTTCCTCAGATCATCGTTCAAAGTTCCTAATCTGGACGAACCGGTGTGCACATACACATCCATGTTATCGTCCCTATCAAAAGTGACTTTATAGACAGGTAGCAAACGATTAATAACCTTATACTCAGACGTATACTTTTCGACTTTTTCTATTGAAACAATGGTCGATGTACTATCTCCTAAAAAGTACCTTGCCAATTGTTGAGCATATATCGAGTCACCATTTTCTAATTCGAAGCCATCAATACAATTGAAGTATTTCCATTCACCATCTATCTGAATTTGATAGTAAGCTTCCTCCGCTATCCGAGCAAGGTGAATATCTTGTATTTCGCCTTGCTGCAATGACAAATCCCTTAGGGAAACCATTGCTGGGTCTGCTATAAATGCAGCTTGCTTCAAAACCATTTGGGCTGGCCTCACTTTAAAAAAGTGAGCCATCATGGGGTGCATCAATCCGCTGAAGCACCACATCAACACTGGTAATAGACACAAAATACTTACCCATCTGTGCCAGATATACAATTGTTTCTTTTTCATAATATGTAGATGAGAGGCTGTTTTTAATACCACCCTGTCGTTATAATCTATTTTTGAAAATTATAAGCCAACCCCACATTAAAAGTCCGTGGATCACCTGGATTGTAGTTGGTGCCCCAAGCAGATTTAGAGGCATTGGTGGCATACAACTCATCGCTCACATTCATCATATTGAGCCAAGTTTCGAATCCTTTGAACTCATAACCGACCCTTATATGGAAGATGTCGAACCCTTCATAGGTAGCAGTATTAGCTGCATCCATATAATAATCATCAATATGTTGCCACTCTACTCCTAGTCTAAATCCTTTGATAAACTGAGGTCGATAGGTGATTTCGCCGTTGGCAATCCAAGAAGGTGCTATAGCCATTTCATTGTCAGAAAAGTCAACACCAGATTCCACATAATCCTTGAATGTATGTTCAGCATTGGTTCCACTCACGCGAATGTGCAAGGAGGGAATAGGCTGGTAGTTCAAGCCATACTCCACACCACGATGAAGTGTCTCTCCAGCATTTTCGTTGGCATAGTCTCCGCTCGGTTGACGCACATTGATGATCTCATCTTGCCCGTTCAGCTGATAAATAGCCAGATCTAAAGACGCCTTTGAAAACAAAGAGAACCACCCACCAATTTCATAGTTGGAGAAGACTGCCGGCTCAAGCGTAGGAACCTGCACACCTCTGTATAATTCACTCACCTGGGGTGGCACAAACCCCTGGCTGTAATTGACATACAAACCAGATCCAATACCCAAATCATATGTCAACCCTAGCTTGGGCGTAAATGCATTGAAATGATTCGTTTCGTCTGGCGCACCAGAAAATGCTGTGGGTGGCAAGTGATTGTCATACACATAAGTAAATCGATCGTATCGCACGGCTGCCGTCAACCTTAACCTATCCAATGGATTGATATCGAATTGCACATAGGTGGCGTAATTGATCAACTTAGTTTCGTAGTCAGTCAGCACAGAATCACTTGACATGAAATTCTCATATACACCTTCATGGTTTTTGTAAATACTGATGTAATTAGCCATGTACGAACTTGGGCTATAGTCCAAACTTGCTCCTCCAGTCATGGAGGCATTTATAAAATTCAACAGCTCCTTGTGCTGAAGAATTAGTCCATAGCTTTTGAAGGCATTGTCATTCACCTCTGAGTGAGCCAGATTTGGATCTCCTCCTGGATTGCCCCAAGGTGAATAATCGTCTTTGATCCGATAAGACGGGTTCTGTTTCACAGAATTGTTTCTAAAGAAAAATGTAGCTGAAGATTTGGCCCCTCTATCCCAGTAATAATCCAGAGCACTTTTGTATCTCAAGGCATTGACCTCACGATTAGTGAATGTTTGAAAAGAAGAATATTCCTGTCCGTAGAAACTGGCACTGTCCAAACTTCCCGTCATGTCCGAACGGTAATTGACATAAGAAAGACTGTTGGACCACAAGAGCCTCTCGCTGACTTCAACAGCTGCCTTATATGTCATTGCCCATTTTTCATAGTCACTATGTGCTCTATAGCCATCTACTCTGTCAGCATAATTCACAGAAGCCAAAACACCTACTTTTCCGTAGGTATCGGAAAACAACAGATCACCTCTTTTGTATCCCAAATTATTGGTCTGTATGGAAGCCTTGACCATCAGATCGGATGTTGGGTTTAGGGTGATAAAGTTGACCGCTCCACCTATGGCTTCGCTTCCGTAAAGAGAAGAGGCAGGCCCGCGAATGACTTCAATGTTTTTGAAGGCACCCATGTTCATTTCTATCAAAGCGTTGTGATTGAAGACCCCGGTGGTTCTCACCGGTACACCATCCTCTAGATACAGAAACAAACTTTTGTAACTCAAAGGCTGGCGAATTGACATACTGTGCTGCTCGTTGCCTAGATCTACCATGTAGACACCAGGCGTTTTGTTTAGCAATTGATCCGTGCTTGTAGCATGAGCCTCTTCAATTTGTTGAGCGGATAGACTAGAAATAGCTACAGGTGTTTCAGATCGCATTTGTGTCTCTCGACTTGCAGATACTACAACTTGATTGAGTTCAATAGCTGATTGCTTGAGTGCTATCCGGCCAAGGTCTTCAGCCAAAGCAACTACAACGGCCTCATAACCTACATAAGAAACAAGCAACAGTTGGTCAACAGAAGACTCTAGTTGAAACCTGCCCATCACATCCGTAATTGTACCTGTTTCACTTCCTTTTACTCGAATATTCACTCCTGGAATAGGCTCTTTGGTTTGTTGATCAATAACAATTCCAGATATAGTTTGTTGAGCAAAAGCTAATGAATGACTCCCAATAACCAGAAGCAACACCGCTAGTGCACTAATTAAATTTTTCATTTGAATATAGTTTTTTCCCTACTGCATGATGCAGCAAGTGATTTAAATAATGATTGCATCGCGGGCTAGCCGCGACTTTTGTATGGAAAGGAGAATCGCAATCGAATGGCTCAACCCTTTATAAGAAATGAAAAAATTAAGTGCTCTTCGGCGGTGGAGAGGCTACATCCTCACTGCGAGAATGATAGAATTGAATATAACCCACTTGGCCACTTGGCTGCAAAGTTCTCTGCCCTCTCTCAAGTGAGTTATGGGACTCCTGCAAAGTGTGTGTTAGTACTTCATATCCAAACTTCGCTTGCTGATTGGGAAGTTCGCTGGGAGCCTCTTCTTGGCTATATTTAGCTAGCTGATCTTCCAGATAACAAATGTCTTCACATCGGGTAAAGCCAGCATCCAGTTTGTCTGAATTTCTATCAAGAATAGCATAGTCTTTATTTAAGGCATATTCCAAATATGGAAAATAAGGACGCATCCATACGAGTGTATAGATCATTAAAAGCAGTATGGCAACCATGCGATTCACTATCAGCGAAATTAACAGTACCTTTTGATTTCAAGTAAAATTCTTTGAGTTAAATTTTACTTTTAGGACATTGTGGAATTATAAGTGTTAAGGCCTAGCTTTTTTGTGCCTAAAGCTGTATTGACTATACTTGAAGAACCATCCGAACTAAACGCTATGAAAACATGTATTCAATGCGGCACTTCAACTGAAGAGAAATTTTGCCCCAACTGCGGCCAAAAACAAGACGTATCAAGACTCACAGTCAAGTCTTTTTTTAGTGATTTTTTTAGTCGCATCTATGGGCTAGATGGTGCTTTTCCTAGAACTGCAATTGGACTATTCAAAAACCCTGGAACTGTAGCACTCGATTATATCAAGGGAATTCGAGGAAAGTATGTAGGCCCGGTCGGCTATTATTTTTTAATGTTCGCCATTTTATTATTACTCATCAAAGTATCAGGATTCTCCGTTTCGGATTACTTCCCTAAAACAGAGGATCTGTCTAATTCTATCATTGATGAGACCAGAACCACGCGATCTCAAGAAGCTAAAGTCATGGCCAAAATGGTACAGGAGAAAATTCATGACAACTTACAATACATTGCCGTCTTGATGGTTCCTTTTGTTGGTTTTTGGACGAGACTATGGTTCAGAAAATCAGGGTTCAATTTACTGGAAAGTATTGTCCTCGCTTTCTTCTCCCATGGACAGGCACAAATATTTAACATTATAGGTTTTTTGGTATTTGCAGTAAGCGGCTATAAAAATTCCATAGTCATCGGCCTTGTGGCTACGATTTATCAAATGATTGCGATTAGCTTATTTTTTACTCAGAAAATAAGCATAAAGTCTATCCTAAAAAGTTTTTTTGCCTACGCACTGGCTTACGCCTCGTTTTTGCTATTTACTACCATTTCTATTACGATATTGTTGATACTTAAGAGAAGTCTGAGCTAATATTTTAAATAGTAACCAGACAAAAGCTTCTCAAAAGACTCCGAGTGAACTTGGCCTTCTCGAATGTTTAGTGATTCCGATTCACACTTCTGTTCAGTCTTGGTGATTTTGGATATCACCCGAAAAACAGGTCCTTTCGGTTGATTTCTAATGACCAATGCTTCAGAATAGAACAAGCCTATTTTTTCGACTTCAGCTTTAAACTGCTGACTCTCCAACTCTGGATAAAGAATGTAAGCCCTCCCATTTTCGGAAAGTAAGATTTTCAAAACAGCAGCAAGATTTTGTTTATTGAATTCAGAAGTGTCATGCTTAGCTAGATTTTTTGAGTTAGTTTCAGATTTAAGACTGTCGGTAAAAAAAGGTGGATTGGAAACAATTAGATCATAGGTATGATCTATTGATTGCGTCCACTCAAACACACTTTGGTTGATAACTTTTACACTCTCTTTCCATTTTGATTCCAAGGCATTTTTTTTAGCCTGTTGAGCTGCAGCTTCATCCAACTCGATGGCATCTATTGGAGCATTGATTCGCTGAGCTAGCATCAGTGACAAAAGTCCTGTCCCAGTTCCGATATCAAGGATACGGTTAGGAGTAGACACTGGTATCCAAGCACCAAGAATACAAGCTTCAGTACTCACCTTCATAGCACATTGCCCTTGATGAATCGTGAATTGCTTAAACTGAAAATAAGAGTTAGCCATTTGTACTGAAATCCCAATCTTCTCAAATAAAAAAAGAAGCTATATTGCCGAAATTTTTATTAAAACTCAAAATAAACATGTTGAAAACAATTCTAACAATACTGATTGCTATTGGAAGCATAAGTTTCGGTTTTGCTCAAGGAACAATCGCTCCTGATCTCAAGCAAACACAAGTAAGAATCACAATACTCCCTCTTGGGTTATCTCTTGAACAAAAGCTTGGTGAAAAGCAAACACTTGCTTTAGCGGGAGGACTGCAACTGGGTGCCTATGCTTATACAAGTAGCAATAATGGAAGTGGTACCGAATTCTACGCTGCCCCATTTTTCGCTGGGGAAATTCGTAATTATTACAACAGGAAGTTTGTGAAAAAAGAGCTAGAGCAAAACTCTGGAAACTATGTGGCTCTGGCCTTTGGATATAGCGGAAATAGGCTCGGAGATGCGGAGAATGTAATTTTTGAAAATAGCTACGAAAATTCTTTTTTCGTTGGACCAGTATGGGGATTTCAAAGAAATTATAAAACCGGATTCCATTTAAACTTGAGCATTGGCCTTGGCTATCAGGATGGAGAATATTTAGATGGCGGAGTTAAAATAATTAGTACAGGAGGAATTGGATTTTTCTTACGGTAAAACTGCTAACAATAAAAAAGGCTGTCTCAAAGCTCATGATGATGTCAAGACTTTTGAGACAGCCTTTTTGATTACATCTTATTTAATTCCATCAAGCTCATAATGGGACCAAAATTAAGGTTTTAAAGCAACTGACACCTGCACAAAATCGCAAGCCTCTTCACATTCTAGTATCAAGCTTGTTTTTTCTTTTTCTATCACTAAGCAATCTCCAGACTCCATTGATTTGCCTTGGTAGGAAGCT
The DNA here is from genome assembly GCF_965233835.1 of Reichenbachiella sp. GTDB lineage: Bacteria > Bacteroidota > Bacteroidia > Cytophagales > Cyclobacteriaceae > Reichenbachiella. Next base: position 1,278,507 of record NZ_OZ247585.1, on the reverse strand, counting down.
TTGCCTGCATAGAGGTATATCAACTCCAAATCAGATTTTATCTTTAGGGTAGTTTTCTCTCCCTGGCTGCCTTTTAGATACTTCATGATGCCTGATGCACCGCTTCGACACATCAAATTAAAATTGGTGGCTTTGCCCAGACTGGAAGTTTCCCAATCCCCTTCAAAAGTATCCTGCTCGAAGGGAGACAATCGTTTAGTGTGATAGCCTTTGTGCATCAAAGTATGTTCGCCTTTCAGCAACATCAAGGTTCGTTGAACTCCGGGAAATGGTGTGAATACGCTGGATTCGGCTTCAACTGTAGCCAAACTAATCCGAAACAAGAAATCTCTTTTTTGAAAATCAGCAGTAGGCGGATAGATAAATAACTCCTGACTGGAGCCTTTCGCCCAGAAAATAATTTTTGTAGAATCAGGTTTTAGGTGCTGGATAATCATGAGCTTTGAAAATGATCTAAAGAAAAAAAGCGTTCCCTACTCATTTCAAACTTTCGGACTTCTTGTGGTAAGCAAATAATACTTGGAGTGGTTTCGTAAATCTCTACGAACTCAAAACCTACTTGCTCCAACAATCGAACAGGAGCAGGATTGCCAGCGAATGGCTCGCACCGTAAAGTTTCTAATTGAAAATGTTCAAAATATTTAGGAATGGATTGTTTGATCAGCTCTAGTCCATTACCAAATCTACGATTTTCTTCTTCCCAGATATGCAAATGCATAAATGCCTCCTTGCCAAAAGAAATGTTGTTGATATTGGAATGGCCGATCGCCTTCCCGTCTACCTCCCAGATCACATAGTACAACTGTTTCTCTTCAAAGGGTTTGTCGAGCTCCGCTTGAATGGCTGCTACCCAATCTTCTCGCGGCGGCAATTTGCTTTTCTCAGCACCCATGCCTTTCAGATAGGTTTCATCCGAATTCGAGAAGTAGTCGACTACTCGTTCGGCGTCCAGATGAGTCGTTTCTCTAATTGCAAAGGTCATTTTCTTGTATGCTAAAAATCATTTATCCCATTCTCAAAAGCCTGATCAGCAGGTAAGTTGGAGCCCATGGCCGCTTCGACAGCTAACTCGTCACAACGCTCGTTTTCGGGAATACCGGCATGACCTTTCACCCATTTGAAAGTGACTTTGTTTCTTTTGTAAGGCGGGATGAACCGTTCCCATAGGTCTTTGTTTTTCTTTTGTTTAAAACCCTTCTTCACCCAGCCCCACAGCCAGCCTTTTTCTACGGCATCCACCACGTACTTGGAATCAGAATAGATCAGCACCTCTGCATTGACCACTTTCAGCGCTTCCAGGCCCTTGATCACGGCTAGTAGCTCCATACGATTGTTGGTGGTTTTGCGAAAACCTTCGGATAGCTCTTTTCTGTGGCCTTTGGCCAGCAGGACGGTACCGTAGCCTCCAGGGCCGGGGTTACCTCTGGATGATCCGTCTGTATAGATGATGATGCTAGGCTGAGACATTTTTTAGTGATTAATGAATAGTGTAAAGTGAATAATGAACAGTTTATTTTAAATCGCTATTCCGTTTTTGAAAAGTTTGATCGAAATGGCTAAAAGAATAATGCCAAAGACCTTTCTGATCACATTGAAACCTGCATGTCCGATTTTCTTTTCCAGCCAACTGGAAGATTTAAGCACGAAATAGATCAATAGCAAGTTGATCAAGATACCAACCAGAATATTGGTGAGGTCAAACTCTGCCCTCAAGGAAATCAAGGACGTCATCGTACCCGGTCCGGCAATTAATGGGAAGGCGATAGGTACTATAGAAGATGAAGTCGCTTCTTCCTCATCTGATTTAAATAATTCTATGCCCAAGACCATTTCCATCCCAATCAAAAACATAATTAACGCCCCAGCGATGGCAAATGACCCTACATCAATGCCTAAAAGGCCTAATATTCTATCTCCGAGAAAGAGAAAAATAACCATAATCACACCGGCAACGAAGGTGGCCTTGAAACTATGAATCACTCCAGCCTTCTTCCGAAGGTTGATAATGATGGGGATACTTCCGAGGATATCGATCACAGAAAACAGAATCAATGAGACCGACAATATTTGGGTAAAATCGAGTTGCATGAGTTAGTTGTTTAAAATGTATTGAATGCCTTCTTTATAACCATCAAGACCCAGTCCGATGTAGTGTGCCACACACACGGGAGTTAGATAGCTGTGATGCCTGAATTTTTCTCTTTCCATCACGTTTGAAATATGTACTTCTACTACAGGCGTAGTGACTCCTTTCACAGCATCTGCCAAAGCCACCGATGTATGCGTATAACCACCTGCGTTCAAAACAATACCATCATAATCAAATCCAACCTCATGAATTTTATCAATCATCACACCTTCATGATTGGTTTGAAGGTATTCTAGTTCCACATCTGTGAATTTCACTTTGAGGTGTTCAAAGTAATCTTCGAATGTTTCATGCCCGTAAATTTCGGGTTCTCGCCTACCTAGCAGGTTCAGGTTTGGTCCGTTGAGAATGAGTATTTTCATTGTTTAAGAATCAATATAACTAGAATCAAGAGTAAAGGCCTAAAAACAAAAATCTTAGTCCTTATATCCATGTTCAAAATTAGTCCACTCGTTTCGATAGTCAACTAACCCGTTGCACAGTTTTCTAAAATAGTTCATTTTTACTGGACGCTTATCAAGTCTCGACATGTCCTGGAAATTCTACATCGGCCAATTCAAATCTTACCTACAGCTAGAACGCTCGCTTGCACCAAATTCTGTAGAAGCCTATGTACAAGACATCGTGAAGTTAGAGCAGTTTTTGACCTTGAAAGAAAATGACAACGGCCCCTTGAAAGTCAGAGACTCGGACATCAGGGATTTGTTAGAGTACATTCATGAACTGGGTATGTCGGCTTATTCCCAGGCTAGGATAGTTTCCGGTATCAAATCTTTCTTTAAGTATCTGGTCTTCGAAGGTGATCTGGACAAGGACCCTTCAGAGCTGATCGAAGCACCCAAACTAGGGCGCAAGCTACCAGACACGCTTAATGTGCAAGAAATTGACGCACTTTTTGATGCCATAGACCTGAGTACGTCAGAAGGACCACGAAATAAGGCCATGCTGGAGACGCTCTATAGCTCTGGACTTCGGGTATCTGAATTGGTCAACCTTCAGCTCAATTGTGTATTGGAAGATATAGGTTTTTTGAGAGTGATTGGAAAGGGCAACAAAGAGCGCTTGGTACCCATCGGAAGAGAAGCGCTGAAGCATATCAAAATCTATGTGGAGCAAATCCGATGTCATCTGGATATCAAAAAAGGGCACGAACATATTGTCTTTCTGAATCGTAGAGGCGCACAGCTTACTCGTGTAATGATTTTTACCATCATCAAAAACCTGGCGATCAAAATTGGTTTAAACAAAAAAATCAGTCCGCACACTTTTCGTCACTCTTTTGCTACTCATCTGATTGAAGGTGGTGCTGACCTGCGTGCGGTGCAAGAAATGTTAGGACATGAGTCTATCACCACCACGGAGATTTACACGCATTTGGATCGGGATTATCTCAAGCAAATAGTAAGAGATTATCATCCTAGAAGTTAACCCTACTTTCATAAGTCGCAGTTTGTCAGTGTTTTAAGGTGAGTTTTCTTATTTATTTCGTTATTTTTAATGTAACGATCCTAGCCCGACATATACTTACCACCTGAATCCACCTATTATGACTGCTTTTTTGAAGAAAGTTACGGTTCATTGTTTCCTCATTTGTCCTTTTTTCGTGTATTCCCAAAATATCTATGTAGATGATGTCCTTGGAAATGATTCTAACGACGGATTATCACCTGGTGCTGGAAATGCCAAAGCGACCGTTGCAGCGGGTGTTGCCACTATTACTGCAGGAAATTTTTTGTTTATTGAAGACAATGGAAATGATTACGCAGAAACAGTAAATGTGAACAAAGCCATTGATTTGGTAGGAGCCGGTGGAGTAGTAACCATTGACAGAATTATGCTGAATGCTGATCTAGCCGGGATACTCAATGTTGAAGGCAAGATTATAGATGTAACAACCAGCGGCGTACTGCAAGAAGGTATTGATTTGGTCGAAACTAGCGGACAAGTAAATGTGGCGTCTGGATCGTATAGCGAGGCACTTGTGGTAGACAAGAATCTTACGATAATACCTACTGGAACACCGAGCACCTCATCAGTCCAAGTTACCGGCGGCTCTACCCTTGCGATCAACGGAGACTTCCTTTTGGACGGAACCGGTGATTTGGTGACTTATTCTGGGTCTAGCATTATTAATGTTGGTTCTGGAGCATTGCTCTTCGGAAACAATGCCAATGACCCTTATAATCAAGAAAGTGATGCCAACTATATCACGGGTACAGCTACTATGCAAGCTCGTGCTGTTGGCACGGGATCTTTTAGTTTTTTAGGAATCAATAATTCTGGAGGAAATGATCTGGGAAACGTAACGCTATCAAGAACCCTAGGATCTGCTGGTAGGATAGTTGGTGCTGTTTCAATGGATGAATCAATTGATTGTTCTTGGGATTTGAGTTCGGACAATACTCCTTCAGGGCAAATTCTTACGGTAAGGTGGCGGGCAATTTGGGACAATAGTATTGCCAATCAGGCTATTTTTAATGATAGCGGTAGTGATTGGACTGAACTTACTGATCCAACAGATGACGCCACGGATCCTCGCCTGCTTACTTTCACAGGTGTCAATGCCTTTGGTGGATTCACAGTGGCCGCCACAGGAGACGAACTCCCCGTAGAACTCACCTTCTTCAAAGCAAGCCAAGCGCTAGACCACACCCTACTCCAATGGCAAACCGCCTCCGAGATCAACCATGATTATTTTGAAATTCAAAGAAGCTCCGATGGGGAGAATTTTGAAGCGCTAGATCGCTTGAGTTCTCATCATAACTCCTCTTCTACGCATGACTACCAATGGAAGGACTACCAGCCATTGACAGGAAAATCCTACTACAGATTGAAAATGGTAGATTTTGATGGTTATACCGAATACTCCCCGATTGTATCAGCCACATCCAGTCAATCCTTAGTTTTGCATCCTAATCCAACCTCTAGGTTTTTGAACATCCAATCAGATTTTGTCACCAACACAGTAGCGGTATACAGCACTGGTGGCAAATCATGGAGTTTAACAGTGGAGAATCAGCAGATTGATGTTTCATCACTCTTGCCTGGTATGTACATGATGAGAATGGTCTCGAATGCGGAAGTGATTCAGGCAAGGTTTATTAAGGAATAAATCGTCATTACACGATGCGACAAGGGAGCATTCGGATAGTCCGTTTGAAAGGCCTCTACGCTATTCGATCAGAATGCACTTCGAAACAGATTGCCCGGTCTTACACCGGGCAATGACGATGTTGAAATCCCGCGACTTTTTTAGTTCATCCAATTTCCCCTATCCCCTCATTCCTACTACATTTGCACCTTACTAAAGAATACCATGTACAAACTGCTCATCCGTCCCTTTCTATTCCTATTCCAACCAGAAAATGCACATCATTTGACCTTCTTTATGATGAAGTTGATCAATGCTTTACCCTTCGGGCGTGCTCTTTTTTCGGTCGCACATAGTCAAAAAAGTAAAGGACAGTCGACCGAACTTTTCGGGCTCAATTTTCCAAACAAAGTAGGACTAGCAGCCGGTTTGGATAAAAATGCTGAAGCCATAGACATGTTTGCTGCCATGGGTTTTGGGTTTGTGGAAATTGGGACCGTTACACCCAAACCACAACCTGGTAATCCTAAACCAAGACTGTTCAGACTGAGAGAAGATCAGGCTTTAATCAACCGTATGGGGTTCAACAACGATGGGGTAGTTGTCGTTAAAGAAAGATTAAAGAAAAGAAAGTCAAACATTCTCGTGGGTGGCAACATAGGGAAAAATAAAGTCACTCCCAACGAAGAAGCGGTCAACGACTACATCATTTGTTTTAATGAGCTGTTTAATGTGGTGGATTACTTTGTGGTGAATGTGAGCTCGCCAAATACACCGGGTCTTCGCGAACTACAGGAGAAAGAACCATTATCCAACATTCTGAACACGTTAATGGGTGAAAACAAAAAAAGACCAGCCACCAAACCCATTCTGCTCAAAATTGCGCCGGATTTAACTGAAGAGCAGTTGATGGATATCATAGAAATCGTCAACGAGACAAAAATAGATGGTGTGATCGCTACCAACACCACCATAGATCGATCTGAATTGAAAACATCAAGTTCAACGGTAGAAGCGATTGGCGCGGGTGGACTTAGTGGTAAACCTGTACAAGAAAAATCGACAGAAGTAATCCGTTTCTTACATGAAAAGTCGAACGGCTCATTCCCAATCATAGGCGTAGGTGGAATAAATTCTGGTTCATCAGCGTTAGAAAAAGTACAAGCAGGGGCCAGTCTGGTACAAGTCTACAGCGGATTCATTTACGAAGGTCCAAAGTTGATCTCAGACATCAACAAAGCTCTGGCTTAAACGCTTACCAAATGATCGATTCTTGGGTTAACATTTGTGCCCATTTTGATTAATTTACATTCCAAATACTCATCAATGGCCAAAAACACTTTTAGGAACAAAACGAAGGAAAAAAGACAGTTTAAGTTACCCTCCATCTCTATCGGATTTTTGAAAGACCGCCGCTTTCAGTTGTCTTTAGGGTTTCTCACCCTTGTTTTCAGTTTGTTTTTGCTCACTGCGTTCATTTCCTATTTGTTTACTGGCAAAGCAGATCAGAGCTTGATGGGAAATATTGCTGACACTGGCCTCAAAGCCTCTGGCCTAGAAGCTGAAAATTGGCTTGGTCTGTTTGGAGCATATACGGCCCATTATTTCATTTATCAATTTTTTGGGATTGCCTCTTTTTTGATTCCTCCCTTTTTGTTTTTAGTGGGTTATAAAATCGTATTTGATAGAGAGATTTTACCTATTTCAAAGTCCTTTTGGTTTACCACTTTCTTTTTAATGTGGATCAGTATTTTCATAGGATACTTTATGATCAATTCTGAGCAAATCAACATCTGGGGGTTTCTCGGTGGTGGTACCGGTTTTGAATTAGCCATTCTACTCGATAGTCTTATGGGTTGGGGAACTCTATTGTTTTTATTATTTGCTTTAGCGGTATTTACGATCTATTTCTTCAATATCACACAAATGGTTGGCTTAAGCGCCACTCCATCACTAGGCAGCAGATTAGAGGAAGATATAGAAGACGAAATAGAAAATTCTGAAGAACAAGAAGAACCAGCCGCCGAAGACGATTCTGAAACTATAGCCGCCGTGGTATCTGCAATCAAAGAGGAAGTAGAAAAAGAAGAAGCTGAAGCCGAACAGCAAGAAGATGAATCTGAAGAATGGAAGGTAGAGGTGACGGCACCAACTACCAAAAAGAAAGAGAAGCCAGCATTGGACTTGGTAGTGGAAGAGCCTGAGCCAACCCCAACGCCCGTTGTTGAAAATAAACTAGTCGCTCCAGTAGAACAACAAAAAGAAGACGATTTAGCACTAGAAGTAGAAAAACCGGAAGCCAAAGAGAAGACCACAGACAAATTGGAGAATTACGACCCTACATTAGATCTCGCCAAATACGTCTATCCTACTCCAGATTTACTAATTGACTATCCGGATAAAAATGTACAAGTATCCAAAGAGGAACTTGAGCAAAATAAGGATAACATTGTTGCAACGCTGATCAACTTTAAGATTGGCATATCAAGCATCAAGGCGACTATTGGCCCTACCGTAACGCTCTACGAAATTGTACCTGAAGCCGGGGTCAAAATTTCAAAAATCAAAAACCTTGAAGATGATATAGCTTTAAGTTTAGCTGCATTAGGAATCAGAATTATTGCTCCTATTCCAGGAAAAGGTACGATTGGTATTGAAGTACCAAACAAGAATAGAGAAATGGTGGATGTGAAATCCATACTCACCACGGACAAATTCATGAAGAGCAGCGCAGAGTTACCAGTGGTGTTAGGAAAAACCATTTCCAATGAAGTGTATGTGACTGACCTGGCCAAGATGCCTCACCTGCTTATGGCGGGTGCTACCGGTCAGGGTAAGTCAGTAGGGTTGAACATTCTGCTCACTTCATTGATTTATAAAAAACACCCTTCACAATTGAAGTTTGTACTGGTGGATCCGAAGAAAGTTGAATTGACCCTTTTCAACAAAATTGAAAAGCACTTTTTGGCCAAGCTACCCGATGCAGAGGAAGCAATTATTACAGATACTAAAAAAGTGATCTATACATTGAATTCACTCTGTATAGAAATGGACAATCGCTACGACCTACTCAAAGACGCAGCGTGTAGAAATCTAAAAGAATACAACAAGAAGTTTACAGAAAGAAAGCTCAACCCAAACAAGGGACACAAATTCTTACCATACATCGTTCTTGTCATCGATGAGTTGGCCGATTTGATGATGACTGCGGGTAAAGAAGTTGAAACCCCTATTGCCCGACTGGCCCAATTGGCAAGAGCCATTGGCATCCACCTGGTAGTAGCAACTCAGCGCCCTTCAGTTAACGTAATTACAGGGGTGATTAAAGCGAACTTCCCTGCTCGTTTGTCCTTTAGAGTAACTTCTAAGATCGATTCCAGAACCATTTTGGATGCCGGTGGAGCGGAGCAGCTTGTAGGTATGGGAGATATGCTGCTATCACTAGGCTCCGACATTATCCGATTGCAGTGTGGATTTGTAGACACTCCTGAAGTAGACAGGATTTGCGAATTCGTCGGCGATCAGCAAGGATATGATTCGGCTTACATGCTACCCGAATTTGTAGGCGAAGAAGGAGACAGTGGTATAGGAGATGTAGACCTCAAAGATCGTGATGTATTATTCGAAGACGCCGCCAGACTGATTGTGATGCATCAGCAAGGTAGTACCTCACTTGTACAAAGAAAACTAAAGCTAGGGTACAACCGAGCAGGTCGATTAATCGATCAACTAGAAGCTGCAGGGATTGTGGGGGCATTCGAAGGCAGCAAGGCTCGTGAAGTGCTGGTGCCTGATGAACAATCTCTGGAGATGTTACTCAATGAGCTTAACGGGCTCTAATCAATTTAATTAACTTTTATATTTGGCATGAAATGTGCAATTTGTGCATCATTTTCAACCGAAATTAAACCAATACGCATTATGAAGTCGATCCAATTCCTAATTATACTCAGCATTGCTGCCCTAACGCATGCAGTGGCTCAAAAAGACCCGGCAGCCAAGCAAGTACTGGATGCCATGAGTGAAAAATATCAGAAAATACCTGCTTTTAGAGCAGAGTTTTCTTACACTATGGAAGATGAGGGAGATGATATAGATGAAGGATTCAAAGGTACAATCTTAGTAAGAGGAGAAAAGTACAAGTTGATCATGGATGAGCAGGAAGTAACCTTTGATGGAACTGATATTTATACTTACCTCAAGGAAGAAAATGAAATGACCATTTCAAGTTTTGATCCTGAAGAAGAGGAAATTTCATTGTCGAACATTTTTGATATCTACAAAACCGGATACAAATACGTTTATACAGAGTCTAAGAACAATGGTGCTACCGACGTAGTTGACTTGGTGCCAGAGGATCGTGAAAAAGAATACTTCAAGATCAGAATGGAAATTGGTGCAAGTGATAAATCATTACAGAGTTTCAAAGTGTTCGACAAGTCTGGTAGCCGATACCTTTATAAGGTATTGAGTTTTAAAGAAGATGCTTCCATTACGGATAAAATGTTTGTCTTCGACAAAACAAAATACCAAGGAGCAGAAGTAATCGACTTTAGATAATTCTAACACCAAAATATTTTAGGCTCTGATTACGGTAAGCATCGAAATCAGAGCCTTTATTTATGACTAGTTTTACAAGCTATGTGTCTCATACTCTTCGCCTGGAAAAAACATGCCAGTTATGACCTGATCGTAACTGCCAATAGAGATGAGTTCTATAATCGTCCAACTCAATCCGCTGGGCTATGGCCGAACTACCCCGATTTACTGGCAGGCAAAGACCTCACAGCTGGTGGTACATGGATGGGTGTTACAAAAACCGGAAAATTTGCTGCACTGACCAACTATCGGGACATAGCCAAAATCAGCGACAATGCTCCTACCAGAGGAGACCTAACAAAAGACTACCTGACACAAAACGTAGAGCCCAAAACTTACTTAGAAAAAGTAAAGTCAGCTCAAATTCCCTACAATGGCTTTAACCTTTTGGTTGGTGACAATGACTCGCTTTGGTATTACAACAATATCAATCACGAGATAAAATCACTTGAGCCTGGAATATACGGCCTTAGCAATGCGCTACTCAATGACCCATGGCCTAAAGTAGAAACCGGAAAACAGAAACTAAGTCAGTTACTTCAATATGACCATCTGACATCTTCAAACCTGTTAGGCATCATACAGGACAAGACCATCGCTCCAGACGATCAACTTCCAAGTACAGGTGTACCTATTGATTGGGAGCGTGCGCTGTCAGCCATGTATATTACCATGGAAAACTATGGCACTCGATGCTCAACAACTCTTCTAAAAAAAGGTACAAGTACCAACTTTACCGAAAAAATTTACGCACATCTTGGACAAAAAGAAGATCAGGTAGAATTTATTCTCTAATTCCTCCCCATTCGGCATTCAATATACCTAGCAATACGGATTGAACTCAGCTTCATAGCAAGCTAATTTTATTCCAAAAACAATCTAAAAACTGGAATTATTATGAAGCACTACAGTCTAAAATATGGAATTTTAGTTGCCTGCTTTCTCGCTATGGCGGGAAGTACTCATGCGCAAGACGCACTTTGGCAACTTGACTTTGAAAAAGAAATTGCCTGGAACAAAGTCACAGATTCAGGCATCCTCTTGGTAGGAACCAACGACATGGGTCTGCACGGTATCGACTCTAGAGACGGAAACAAACTATGGAGTAACAACATTATGAAGGGCGCCAGAGCAGTAAAAGGCGCTGATGGTAAAAAACAAGACCCTTCTGCCCTTTTCGAACAATTCATTTACGTGATAGAAGACGAAGAGTATCCAGAAATGGGAGATTTCATAGAAATCAAATACACTGACAATGCCGCATATAAAAATTATGCTATTGTCAATATCCAAACTGGTGAGGAAGTGATGAGCCCGAGAAAAGCTGAGATGCCGATCACAAAATTTTTCGGTAAAGAAATGCCAACATTCAACTACAATGGCACAGGATATATTCCTGAGTTAAGAATGGTTGTTATCTCAGCTTCTTGGCAGGATTTTATGCAAAAAGGTGCGCCTTGGATGCAAATGACTAAAATGGTGGAACTACCAAGCGCCAAGGTAATTTGGGAAAGCGATGTAGTTTCCAGCGAAAATTTTCCATTCGTGGTGGGCACAGATATCATCATGCCGGGAAAGACCAAAATCGCTCGCATGGATGCAAAAACAGGTAAAATCAAATGGGATTATAATACTTCTCTAAAAAATCAAACCTTTGAAAAATTTGACCTCAGTCTTGATCTCTCTACCGGATACTTTTTTGAAAAAAAGAAAAACAGCGGCACACTCTCAGCGGTTGACATGGAGTCAGGAAACAAATTCTGGGAACAAGAATTGAAGTTGAAAAACGTACCATCACTAACTGCCATGAGCTACGGCGTAGTGACTAAGGACGATACTAATCTTCGTCTTTATGATCTGAAATCAGGAACAGAGAAGTGGAAAGTTAAAAAAGTAGATGGAACGGTAATCGACCTCGGGGACCATGGCATTGCCATCACCCAAAAGGCCAAAAGGTTGTTACTACTCGATCCGGACACAGGAGAAGCCAAGTGGGATGAGAAAATTTCAGGTATAAACATCGATCGGATAGTTGGCAACGGCATCATGTACACAGACGCAAAAGGAAGATTGGGAGTAATCCAATATGACGGAGAAAAAATTTGGAACAAAAAAGGTATGCTAGATGTACCAAGTCTGAGATATCAAGTAGAGCTAGGACGCGAATTGATGTATATAGATGGTGATTTATATGAAGTCGATCTTTTTTCTGGGGACTACAGCGTCTTGGTTGGAAAATTGGATAAGCAGTTCGAAGGAGACGAAACTCCCTCAAGCATTGAGTTAGTTGATGGTGGATATTTAGTAAGCTCTAGTCAAAATCTATTCATGTTTGAAACAGACGGATCACTTCGCTGGAAAAAGTATTGGGAAGCACCAGGAATGAGTATGGCTGCCAAAATAGCCTTGAGAGTAGGACAAGCCGCCATGATCGCTATGGCAGCAAGCTCTGCCGCAGCATCTTCCCAACATCGCACTGCTTATGGAGGGGAAACCTACTATTCAAAAATGTATGCTCAGCAGGCAGAAGACCTGGCTAAAGGAGCCAGCATGCTCGGAGATGAAGCCAAGAAACTGTTTACTGCATCCAAATCCAAAGGAGATATAAAGATGATTCTTTCGAGAGTAGGAGCAGGTGGACAAGCCAAAAGTTCAGGACTTGTAAAGGTGGACAAAGCGACTGGCGAAGAACTGGGTACACTTCAATTGGGCGACAAAGAACCAATTTATGACTTCGATCCTATTTCGGGTCAGGTATTCTTCAAGGCTGACAAAAAACAAATCATCAGCTACGCTTTATAATATCAATCCATAGTTAAGACTGTCTCGATTTTATCGGGGCAGTCATTTTCATTTAAACTTGATTACCATGTTACGCTCCTATCTCCTTTTGAGCTCTCTCCTGTTTTGCCTTTTGGCAAATGCTCAAGAAAACCAATTGATTATCAGACAAGGCCACACGGCTGCTATCAATAGCCTGAAATATGCCCCTGATGGCAGTGCTGTGTATTCCGCTAGCGATGACAAATCCATCAAAATGTGGGATGTCAAGACGGGTGTGGATGTCAATACCTTCAATGCGCATACCGCACCTGTCAGGTGCATGGAGCTTTCTGAAAACGGAGAATTACTAATTTCAGGAGACATGGATGGCAAAGTGCTACTCTGGGATGCTAAAACCGGCAAGGTAAAACTCACCATCAATGCCCATGAAGGTAGTGTAAACACGCTAAAATTCACCAAAGACCAACAATACATGGTTTCCGGTGGCGACGACAAAATGCTCAAAGTATGGAATCTTCAAGGTGATACTTTAAAAACAATTAAGGGCTTTAAAGCTTCCATTCAAAGTATTGGCATTTCACCTGATGGCACCAGGATCATTTCTGGAGGCTATAAAAACAATGGGGTAGAGCTCCTTTTGGTAGATTTAGAAAAAGGAAAAATCATTGATGATGCCTTGAATCATGTGGCTGGTGCCGGAGCTGCTCAGGTCTATGCCAAAGCCATTATGACACCCGTAGCTTTAGCTATGAATATTGGGAAAGGTAATGTAGGCGTTGGCAAGGGCATGACCACCTTCTATATCATGAACTATAGCAACATAGAATTCACCAACGATGGCAGCAAAATATTGATTTCTCAAAACACTTTTCTACCGCTTACAGCAGCCAAAGGCGAAGAAGAAAGTGAAGGCACATCCAGCATTTCCATCATAGAGCTGACCGAAAACCAAAACCAGTTCAAAGAAGTACGTCGACCCATCAGATGGCAATCCAGCCACCCAAGAGCGGTGGCGGTTTTCAATCAAGATCAAACCAAAGTCATTGTCAATGAAAAATACGGCATGAAAGTGTATGACATTGAAAATGCAGACTTTCCTGAACCAGGGAAAAAAGAAGCCACTCAGTATGTGCCACCTGTTGTTAAGGAAATAAAAGGAACCGGCTTAGGACTCAACGCATTGGGACTTTCGCCTGACTATAGAACGGTAGTTTCGGCTGATGACGACAGAAGAATCAAACTATGGGATTACAATTCAGGACGTAAAATCCGTGATCTGGAAGGTTTCGTTCAACCCGCCCTTGCTGTGGATGTCATGCCAGATGGCAAGCATATCATGGTAGGATCTTTGGATCGAAACCTGACCGTCTGGGACATCACCACCGGTCAGTTGGTACGAACTTTCGATAGATCCTCTGATGTCTGCAGTATTGATATCTCCGAGGATGGAAAATCATTCCTAACAGCTGCGGTCAATACGGAGTTTTTTAAGATGTGGAGCTACAAAACAGGCCGACAACTTCGTTCATTTCTGGAAACCAAAAAACAGACGGTATGGGTGAAATACAACCCTGATGATGATGATCAAATATTTGCAGCCACTGCAGATGGTGATGCTAAAATCTGGTCCATCAGCGAATCCAAGGCCAAAAAGAAAATAAAAGGTGACTATCGCCTGTTCGAAGACAAATACAAATCCAATGGCTTCAAGGTCAGCTGGGAAAATTATAAGCTCATTGTCAAAAAATCAAATGCCGAGCATATCACAGATATTCAAAGCGGAAGACTGACAGATGCCGTTTTCAGCAAAGACAACAAATACTTAATCACTACTAACGAAAATGGTGAAATAGCCCTGTATGATTTGGCTACGAAGCAAAGAACCATCAGCATGGCCCTCATCGGTAATAATGATTTCATCACCTATACGCCAGATTTGTATTACAGCTCTTCAAAAGGTGCTGCCAAGGCCATAGCGTTTAAAGCTGACAACAAGGTGCTTCCATTCGAACAGTTGGAACTGAAATATAACAGGCCCGACATTGTGGCAAGTCGAATCGGATATGCACCTACAAAACTGATTGCTTCATACAAAGCCGCTTATGACCGAAGATTAAAAAGACTGGGATATTCAGAAGCCGATTTGGGCAATACATTCGACCTGCCAGAGGTAACCATTGATTTCACATCCATTCCACTAGAAACGGATCAAAAGACACTGAGCCTTCAAATATCTGCTACGGATAAAAACTACCCGATCAAGCAGTTGCAAGTCTATGCCAATGATGTTCCTGTTTTTGGATCTAAGGGAATTGCCATTGAAAGCGAAATGAGCATAGAAAAGGAGTTATCCTTTGACTTAAGCAATGGCATCAATGAAATCAAAGTAACCGCCATTAACATCAAAGGTCAGGAGTCGATTCCAGAAAAGTTCGAAATCCAATATACAGCAGAGTGGGACAAACCCGACTTATATGTGATTGGCATTGGTGTATCCGACTATCAGCAGTCTGATTATAATCTAGTCTTTGCAGCCAAAGATGCCCAGGATATGATCGAGGCCCTCTCAGGCTCTAGCGCTTACGAAAAGGTGCACTCCAAATTGCTCACAAACGCTGAAGCCACAGATGCCAATATCATGACGATAAGATCATTTATCTCACAAGCCAAGGTAGATGATGTAGTAGCGATATTCATCGCTGGACATGGCGTATTAGACAAGGACTACAACTACTACTTTGCGACCAACAATATGGATTTCTCTAATCCTGCAAATGGCGGACTGTCGTACGCTCAAATTGAGTCCCTGATCGACGGGATTAATTGCAGAAACAAAATACTGCTAATGGACACTTGTCATTCTGGTGAGTTGGACGACGAAGATGTGCAAACCGTCACAGCTTCAGCTAAGAAAAGTGGAGCTGTATCATTTAGATCAGCAGGAGAGATTGTCAAACTCAAAGAAAATAGTTTCGGACTGCAAAACACATTAGAGCTCTCGAAATCACTTTTTAGTGATATGAAAAAGGGAACGGGTGCTACAGTAATATCTGCGGCTGGTGGTACCGAATTTGCCGCTGAAGGTATGAATTCAGAAAATGGGCTATTTACTGCCAGCTTCATAGAAGGTATCACTACTCGAAGAGCCGATAAAGATCGCAGCCGTAGCTATACGATCTCAGAAATGCGAGCTTGGGTTGGTGAGCAAGTGGTTAGAAAAAGCAAAGGCAACCAGGTACCCACCTCACGAGAGGAAAACGTGAAAAATGATTTTAGAATTTATTAAGCAACACATCATGAGAATATTAATCTTCATACTCATTCTGGGATTTCAAACCACACAGGCACAGAATTATACCGTCATTCATGTCATCGGGAAAATTTACGACAGTACTGGTAAAACGTACTTGAAGTCCGGCTATAAATTGAGTGGAGACTCAAAACTCAAATTCGAAACCCCGAATGCCCGAGCAGCAGCGTTAAGTTCAACTAGAGGACGATACGTAATCCAAAAGCAAAGTAATCAAGGAGGAAGTACTGATTTAGCCTATACCCTATCAGCGGTACTTTCTCCTGCCAGAGGCAAAATGAGTACGCGCGCCGGGGGCATAAACAATCAAATGGATTTTGTGAAAAAGTTTGGCGAAGATCCTATTGCCATAGTCGGAGGAAAGTATGAAACTGCCGTTTCTCCAACTTCCTACCCATCAGACGATACAAGGTTCTTTTATGCCAGTTACACGTTTAATGGCGAAGCCATCAACAAAAAATTAGATGTTGTAGATGGAAACTTAGTGTTTAATACTGATACGTTCTATGCCGTAGATGGCATTGCCATTGATCCAAAACAAACATCGGATACAAAACTTTTTTACTACAATAGTAATAAAGAGGAATCCACGGAGATGACATCTCTCAACTTCGTAGTAGTAAGTAAGAACGAGTTTAAATCCATAAAAAGCTCCTTGGCAGACCTAAGCCTGGAAGAGCAATGTCAGAGTATGCAAGAAATTATCAGCTCCTTATACGGTTCATGTGAACTGACAAGTATAGAAGCAGCAATTCAAAGTATGAATTGATGGATAAAAAAAGAATCTTTCTCTGGTTGGGGATCGTGGTCAATGCTTTGGCCATGATCCTTTTAACCTTCTATTTCATGAGCCTGCCCTGGCTGGCAGGAGATGAAAAGCTCTTAATTTGGAGTACTTCTGCTATCAAGTTTGCCAATCGAGAAATTCCAGATTCTAAAGATTTCGCTTTAATCAACACATCATATGATTTGCAACTCATCGATCGTCTGGATGATTTTGGTTTTCCAGTAGGGCAAAGAGCAATAACCGATCGCGAAAAATTGAAGATCGTGCTTGATGCCATTACAAAAGCAAAACACCCGCCTAAATACATCATCTGCGATATTCATTTTTTAGATTCCACGGCATTCGACGCGGGATTGGATTCCACACTTCAAAAATTCGACAATCTTATCATTTCCTATCACCTTAACGATTTTGGTGAGATAGAACCCCCCATTTTTAAAAATGTAAATCGTGGGCTTTCCGACTATGTGATCGGCAGTGTATTTGATGGCGTGTATAAATATCAACTACTACACCATGACAGTCTAAAGCTTACTCCTCTGAAAATTTTTGAAGATTTAAACCGAGTCGAATCAGAAACCTTAGGCCTTTTGTGAGAATTGGAGACCGATGGACACCTAATAATTTCATTATGAATTACCGTTTGCTTCAAAAAGATATTGAAAATATTGAAGCAGGCTTCAACCCAGTAAATATGGGTGAGCTACTTTATCTTGAAGAACAAGACATTCAAGAATTCGTCGCCGGAAAAATAGTAGTGATTGGAGACTTCTTCGAAAATGACATGCACGAAACACTCTTTGAGATCACGGCAGGTCCGCTTATACTTCTAAATGCCTTTCTCAATATCGAGTCAGGCGATACCTATGTCAACTTTTGGTTTTTCTTCCTGCTCTTTTTGAGCTACTGTTATTTCAGCTACATGGTATTTGTAGAAGGTGACTATATGGAAAGCCGGATTACCAAACACTTTGGTGCAGTCAAGTTGGCTAATTACCTAGCCGGGTTCATGAGCTATCTCATTTTGCTCACACTGCTTTCCTGCCTCACTTTTTTTCTATTCAACATTCACCTGAATGTCTTTTTTCTGGCTGTTACTTTTTACCTGATGGATAAAATAGTCGGGTTGATATATGCTAAAATGAAGAATTAATTACTTCTAGCCATAATTGATTCCGCTTGATCAAAAAGCTGAATGGCTTGCATATAGATCTCATTAGACTGGTTATAGATAGGATAGAAACCGTCATTATTCCAAACCCCTCTGGCGATCTGAGCTTTTAAGTACAATTTGATTAAGTCCTTAGAGTGTTTAAACTGCTTGTCATTATAAGCCAGCCCACTTTCTTCGGCCACTGTTATCAATTCTTTCAACATTCCTTCACTCACTATAAAGTCTGCAAAGTACTTATCAAAACCATCGCTTTCTAATTTCGCTCTGTTGTTGTCAGAATAAGTCAATGAATACTCTCTGATAGCGTTAGTCGTAAACAGTTTATTTAAGTAAGCAGAATTACCCGCCGTGTCCATGGGGATAAAGTAGTCCGGCATAATACCTCCGCCACCATAAACGGTTCGACCTTTGGCGGTTTGATATTTTAATGTGTCGCTTTGGTGTATGCTGTCAGCATTGTACAATTCCCCGGAGGTATATCTATTGTAGACGTCGCTGTAATAATCGTCCTTACCCCCTTCATACGAACGCTGAATAGAGCGGCCACTTGGTGTATAATATCTTGAAATCGTCAAACGTAGTTCTGAGCCGTCCGATAAATCGATAGGCATTTGAACTAATCCTTTTCCGAAAGATCGTCTTCCAACTACCAATCCCCTATCATTATCCTGAATAGCACCAGAAACAATCTCCGAAGCGGAAGCACTCCCTTCATCAATCAAAACGATCAATGGGCGATCTTCAAAAAGCCCCTCACTACCTGCGCGATGCTCTTGATTATATCTAAACTCTTTGCCTTTGGTGAAAACAATCATTGGATCTCCCGGCAAAAACTCATCTGCCATTTGAATAGCCATACTCATGTATCCGCCAGGATTTCCTGTCAGATCCAAAATCAACTTTTGTAAACCTTGCTCATCCAATTTGTCTAAGGCAGATTTGAATTCGTCATAAGTAGTGGCTGTAAATCTATTGACTTTGATATAGCCTATTTCGCTGTCAATCATGTAGGATGCATCCACCGAGAATTGTGGGATTTTATCTCTAACGATATCAAAATCTAAAAGGTCATCATTGTTCTTTCGCATGATAGACACCGTCACTTGCGTGCCTTTAGGACCTCTCAATCGGTCCAATACACCACGAGTTTTAATGCCTATGCCGGCCACATTCTCATCGTCTACCTTTATAATCTTATCCCCAGTCAATAATCCGACACGTTCCGAAGGCCCCCCACTCAATGGTGCCACCACATAAATGGTATCTCTAAAAATATTGTATTCGATGCCTATACCATCAAAGTTGCCTTCCAGCTGGGAACGACTATATTCTTGTTCTTCTTTCGGGATATACGCAGTATGAGGGTCCAATTCCTCAAGCATATCGCTAATGGCTTTTTCTACTAAATCCTCGGTTTGCACTTCATCCACATAGTTGTTATCCACGTAGTTGAGAATTTCGCGAAACTTATGAAGTGATTTGGCCAGATCAGAGCCTCCATTTGTAGAGCTAGTCATATTTGCTCCAATAAATATTCCAGCCGCTATAGCGATGGACAAGAAAAGGGGTAGCCTGATTTGGGCTTTGGTATTTTGAATTTTCATAGACCTAGAAATAAAGTAGTATTCCTTTTACGAGGAAAGTATCCATAAGATACCAAAAAAGGGGTCTTAATTCAATTGACAGAAGGAAACAAAAAAGACTGGCCTACCAAGTATCCCAGTCTTTTTCATGATTGCTCACTTTTTCATTTGGAAGTACAAATGGGCAAATCGCCGCACCTACAAACAAAATCGCAATTAAAATTATCATTGTCATATCGAACCAGATTTTAATTTGAAGGCCAAAGATAATCCGTTCTTATCACACCGCAAATCAGATCAATATTATTGTCGAAATTTATACATGTCCTTGAGCCAGCATCGCATCAGCTACCTTTACATAGCCAGCAATATTGGCGCCTTTCACATAGTCCACATAATCGTTGTCTACACGTCCGTACTTTTCACAATTCTCATGGATAGAGATCATGATATCCTTGAGTTTTTGATCTACTTCTTCCCTAGTCCAACTCAGTCGCATGCTATTCTGTGACATTTCTAAACCGGATGTAGCCACGCCACCTGCATTCGATGCTTTACCAGGACTAAATAGCACTCTGTTTTTTCTAATCAACTCTAAAGCTCCTTCTGTAGTAGGCATATTTGCTCCCTCAAATACTCCAATACAGCCATTGTCAATCAGCGTCTGCATATCGTAATCTGGTAGTTCATTTTGTGTGGCACACGGGAAGGCCAAATCCACCTTTGCATTCCAAGGTGTCACATCTTTATTGAACTTAGCACT
This sequence comes from Reichenbachiella sp., assembly GCF_965233835.1. Lineage (GTDB taxonomy): Bacteria > Bacteroidota > Bacteroidia > Cytophagales > Cyclobacteriaceae > Reichenbachiella. Next base: position 1,258,267 of record NZ_OZ247585.1, on the reverse strand, counting down.
TTTGTATTTTTTTGCGTACTCACTGATACGTCCTCTTTTTTCGTTTTTCAGTTCTTTGATGAACGCCAATTTTTCTTCGTCTATCCCTTCGGGATCATACACATAGCCCTGAGAATCCGATACGGTGACTGGCTTAGCTCCAAGATGCAATAACTTTTCTATGGTATATTGAGCTACGTTTCCACTTCCTGATACGGCACATACCTTTCCATGCATAGAATGTCCATGAGCCTTTAGCACTTCATCGGCAAAATAAACGGTACCATATCCTGTAGCTTCTGTTCTAATCAAGCTTCCGCCATACTGCAATCCTTTACCAGTCAGCACGCCTGCAAACTCATTACGAAGTCTCTTGTACTGTCCAAACATGTACCCAACCTCTCTGCCTCCAACGCCTATATCTCCAGCAGGTACATCTGTAAATCCACCGATATGCTTAGAAAGCTCAGTCATGAAACTTTGACAAAATCGCATCACCTCAGCATCTGATTTTCCTTTCGGGTCAAAATCACTTCCTCCTTTTCCTCCACCAAGTGGCAACGTGGTTAAACTGTTTTTGAAAACCTGCTCAAATGCCAAAAACTTGAGGATACTCAAATTTACCGTAGGGTGAAAACGCAGACCACCCTTGTAAGGACCTATGGCTGAGTTCATCTGCACTCGAAACCCTCGATTGATTTGGTTGACTCCGTCGTCATCTACCCAAGGTACTCGAAAAATGACTGCTCGCTCAGGCTCACACATTCTTTCTAATATATTGGCTTCCTTATATTCGGGATGGTCCTCATTGAAGGGAATAATCACTTCTGCCACTTCACGAACTGCTTGAATAAATTCAGTTTCGCCGGGATTTCTGGCCTCAATGCTTTTCATAAAAGTATCTACTGCCTGAGTCATGTTCTTGGACATGGAATTACATTTTTGGGTTATAAATCTGTGTCAATATTAGCTAATTCCAGCGCATATTCCTGTCTTCAACTTTGATATTTTACCTCGTTATTAAATTATCTCAAATATTCATATAACAATAAACTATTCAATTAATCATTTATTAAAACAATGATAATTGAGCTCATTAGTCGTTTACTCATGGAATCCGTTCTTTTGGTTAAGCACCAAAACATAGAAAAATATGAACACTTATCCGACAACACCAGATTTGCTCAATACACTTCGTACATTGAAAAAGGAAGATCAAATGGATCTATTGAATTACATTAAAAGTAGATACTTGAACTCTTCGAAGGCCAGTGAACAGTATCGAAAGACTGCCCTATCCCAAATACGAAAAGCTTTAAGCTACTAGCATTCTCCTACAGGGGAGAGTTTATAAACTAACAGAAATACGTATCTCACCTAAATTTCTTTTTAGGTAAAAGGCGTATTTATTTCATGAATTATTCGCTCTAATTTTGGAGTAGCTATTAAGAATTCAATCAGTTCACTAAATACAACAGAAAATGGATCAACTGGCAACAGTCTTGGAAATCATGCAAAACGTGAGAACACTAGACACAGATCAAAAAAACAATGTGATGCAATATGTGAAACACATGTCGTCACTAAACAATCAAACTGAAGAAAACTATAGAAAAAAGGCGATTAGCGAAATCCGTTCTGCCTTGAAGAAGCAAGCTTCTTTTTAATCTTCTGAAAGTACAATGATCTCATCCTGAGCAGTCAGCTCAATCATGTCTGACTTCTTAGGGTTTACCACCACACCGTAAGCCTCATTGGGGTCTTTACTCTTAGCCAGTACTCTGTAGCCTAAGGCAACTTCGTTCTTGCGTGCTGCAGATTCTAATATAGTGTAGAAGTTTACCGGCTCACCTATGGCCACATATTCAGTAGCAGGTTTGATATAAATCTCCGATCCGTCTGCGTCGAACAAATCCTCAAAGACTCGCATCAAGAACTTGTTTTCTGATACCTGAGTCATCAATAAACTAAGCAACTTATCACTTACAATAAAGTCATCTGCACTAGTAATGTCTGCCAACAATCGATTTTTCATGTCGATCATTTCACTTACCAGGTTTAAATGTTTCTCTGTACGCTCTGCAATACTTCTTATATGCAGCAGAGTAATAAGTGTCTGTGCATCCGCCTCCTGAACAGGGAAATGCTGTTCGTAACAAAGTAGAATAATATAATCGAAATTAGGTATCTCTAATTTCTCAAGTGTCTCGCGATCCGTTGTCTCCGCACGCTTGAATTCTACTGTAAGATTTTTTAAGGTTGGCTTCAATCGTTGAATCACAGTCACTGGATCTTCAAACTTGGAAACCACCTTTACGGTAGATCCGAATGGCGCATAATGATCTAACTCACGAATGATATTTTTAGCTCTATCATTCCAACCAATAATTAGAATTTGCTCTTCGGTAGTCTCCTCTTCTGGCCTTTCAAGTAATCGATCACTCTCAATGTGATAATCAGTCAAACCTGATGGTACCAACGTATCATCATCTTCTGTGATACCAATTACCTGATCCCCTTCATTAAATACGGTGTCCATTGGAGGATTGATGGCTACTGTTCCGTCAGCAAACTGCAGACCCATAATGGCCGAATCCTCGTAAGCAAAAATGATCTCACGGAAAGTTCTACCTACAAGAGAAGGTTCTGGCATAAAATAAATTTCATCACCATCATAATCCATTAGCTCTATATAGACCACACTCAAACCAGACTGCCTACTGGTTTGTACCATTATTCTAGATATGAAATCATCAGACAAAATAAGTTCTACCTCATCCTGACCTACCATCTTGGCTACTTCGTAGTTTTTACTATCCTGAATTTCTGCCGTAATATGATAAGGTTCTTCTCTTCTTTTTGGGTTGGTTACAATCGCTACGATTGTTTTGATGATTTGTGAATCAGAATTTTCATTGTCTTTGTCTAAAACTATAATAGACTTGGAGTTGAATGGGTTCGCTATATAGATATCATCAATATCAATAGGACTACCCGTACGACATATCACTCGAGTATTAGCGGTATCGCCTACCTTCAGTCGAATTTCATCCTCCATTTCGACTTTGTCTTTTTCAGCAAGAATTACAATGACTCCTTCTTTTAAGTTTTCATTGGCTTCAATCAACTCAGAAATGATGGTAAATATTTTTGATGACCATCCAAGGATCAAAGTATGATCTCTTTCTATCACAAAAGAACGGCCCTTTCTTAAATCCTCCAATTTGGTCAAGATACCATTGGATACCAAACCAATCAGCGTAGAGAGTACAACAACACCGACCAAAGTCACTGCTAACAAGTATACTCTCAGCGCCCATCCACCTGTAGTATTACCCAGAGTACCAGGGTCTAGCATGTGGATCATATTCTGCCAAAGTGACTCTGGATATCCGATACTTTCTCCGACTTCTACTTCAAACCCAGTCATTACCAAAATAACTGCAAGAATGACTACAAGAATAAGAGTCAAGATCCCCAATCCTCCAATCAGAGTCATGGTACCTTTTGATACATAATTATCAAATTGATATTTGAGCTTAGCAATTAGAGAAGAGCTATTATTCATTGATTCAGGTCGTAGCTAAATTAAATCTTATTCATTTGGAATAGCGGCCGAAAAATTGATCCATGTAAGATAAAATTTTTCAGCTTATTTGGGCAAAAATAATCCAATAATGGAAAAACAACCGTTTTCTACCGATTATATATCAGATGTTTAAGCGCGAAATTATCACCTCAGCTTGAATTGGCGAAATTATTGATTGATTCAAATGTTTTTATCTTCGTACAAGAATCTTGAAAATGTCAAAAAGCCTATTCTTTTCATCAAAAATGAACCTCTGGATCGTTCGCAGTCTGCTTGCTATTGTGATCTGGACATCCTGTCAACACTCGTTTGCTCAAAGCTATTCTCTAAAGATTAGTCCGATCTCGTTCTCAATAGACGGCCAGAATTTTAATGGGTATACCACTACCTTTACCCAGCCCTACAAAGAAGTCAAAAAGGAATGGTGGAGATATGTAAATGCCAGAACCATTATCTTCAATAAAAAATCACATTTGGAACTAACCGTTCCCGCCAAAGGAAAAGAGACCAATGAGCCTCTAAAGTTCATTTCGCAGCTCATAGAGAAGAAAGAAAAAAAACAATCCACCTTGAGGGTAGCGCTTGTGAAAGGTGGAGTTCCCGATGACCAATTGAAGGAATTAGACAGGCAAGTAAAGTACCTACTGAAAGACTTTAAAGTAGACTATTTCACGTCCCTGGCTCAAGAAAAAATTGACAACCAGGAACTGACTGTTAAGAAAATTAGTCAAGAAATGGATGAATACCTCTTAGACAACAGTAGGCTCCAACTACGAATGGAAAAGAAACCAGAGCAGAAGAATGAATTGGCTCTAAAGCTAAAAGCCAATACTGGTGAAATTGAAAAACTGCAGGCCAAACTCACTTCCAATCAAAAAAAATTGGCTCAGTACAAAAAGGAACTGACCCTTATAAAATGAAAAAGGCAGCCGTCTGGCTACCTTTAGGCTCTTGATTAATTTTTCCTTAAAAAGTATAAGTGTATTTCAACTGGAATAATCTTCCTGGTTTGAATAAAGAGAAAAGCTCCTCCTCGTTACCAAATTTATAAACCTGTTGCTGCTTTTGATTCAATAGATTTTTGGCACTAAAACTTACTTTAGATTGAGCCGATTCTCCGAAGGTTTTTGACACTTTCAAATTCAAACTATGAAATGGTTTAGTGTATACATCGGGCACGTTAGAAGTACCAATAAAAGTAATAGTCTCCCCTTGCACGTTGTAGGAAAGGTTACCCGTCAACCCTAGTAAATGGTTATCATAATTCAGGTAACCATTTACTACGTAAGGAGACTGGCCACTCATTTCACGATACTGATCCACACCTTCATCAGTTCCTTTGTAAGCCACTTCACTGTCATATTCCGACTCGCCTTCTTCATTGACTACTACTGTTTTTCTATTCACTTTGGATACAACCAAAGAGACGTTACCTCCTACTGATACATTTTCCAATGCAGAACTGATCATTCCAAGATTCTTCCTTACCTCGAATTCAGTTCCGTAAACTGAAGCTTCTCCAACATTTCTTGGCTTCAGCTGCCCTGGACTGTTAGGGAAGAATACCAAGGCAATGTGATCAGTGAAATCTTTGTAGAAAAATGACACCGAGAACATTTCACTCGCTGTGAAGAAATACTCCCATCTCAAATCATAGTTTAAAATTTCAGCTTGTTTGATATCCAGATTTCCTGAGAATCTTGTTCTTGTAATCGGATCTTCGATGAAGGCTGATGACTTTTCTTTGAATGATGGTCTAGCCAAAGTTTTGTTGAATGACCCTCTAAGATTCATATCGTCTCTCAATGCGTAAACCAAACTAACTGAAGGAAGTAAGTTCGTTTCACCCAGCGTCTTCTCATTGTCGAGCTCTTCGCTAGAGTTGTCCTCATTTAGACGAACACCGCTGTAGTACATCTGTACATTTTCTACACGCAAGCCATAGATAGACTTCAATTTTGGCGTCACCTGCGTTTCATTCATTAAATATCCTGCGAAGATGGTCTGCTTTCCTTCGTAGTTGTTGTAATCATTGCTATTGTCTTGAATGTACAATCCATCAGGGTTTGATGAAGAATAGAGGTTTTCTTCAGACAATATCCAGTTTGGATCATTGTACTCTACATCAAAAACTTCCAATGGCTCATAAGCATACTGATAAACATCAAACGCTCTATTTCTAAATGTCATTAAACCACCAGATTTTAACTTATTGTTGTCATTTAGATTGTAAGTAAAGTCTACTTTGAAGCTCTCACTCACTTCATCCAATTCTCTCCAGAATCTATTGATCGCTCCACCATTTTTGAACCCGTAAACGCCGTCGTCTTCGTTGATTCTCGTATCTCTATAATCAGGGTCACTAATTTTAGAAAACAATAAAGAATTAGACCATTCGATTCTCAACTTGTCAAAGTTGTGCTTGCCATATGTAATATTGTTGGTCATGGACCGCTGCGTATAAGCCAAAATATCATTATTGATATTCGTGGGGTTGTTCAATGAAGTAAAGTTCAATTCTCTCTTCAAGGCAGTGGACACACCATTTTGCGTATGAAGCAAGTTGGTACCAATCGTGTGATTGTCAGTTTTGGCAGCCAAGGTAGCCAAACCGCTCCAAAGCACATTGCTCGTACTCAAATCACCTACACCAGAGAAATCTCTAACTAAAGAAACCTCGCTAGTTGTTCTGTCTTTTTCGTATCTTTTTCTTTGAAAATCCTCATAGAAAGTATTGGTGTGCTTGTAGTTGAAAATAGCATTGTATCCCCAAGTCACTTTTTCTCCTTGTATCTGATTTCTATGTAATACTGAAAGACCAGTATTCATAAAATTACGTTCTCTATTCACGCCCAAAGTAGGATCGAATTTTCTCGTAGTCTCAGCAACAAAATCATCTGGCTGAGTTGGAATTTCTGTACCAGCTGCTATTGGTAATTCTCTTTGGCCATTGTCCCAACCCAAAAAGTCTGACCCAGACCCCTTATAACTTACGTTGTTTGATTTAAAATGCATGTCAGGGTTGTATCCCATAGATACAGAAACCGAAGTTGTTTTTTCATCTGGAAACGCCTTGGTCTGAATGTCTACCAAACCTCCAGCGAAGTCTCCATTTAGGTTTGGACTGAAAGTCTTATAAACCATTACATTCTCCAAAATGGCTGTAGGGAAAATGTCGATTTGAACATCGTTCCTATCTGGGTCCAAACCAGGCACAATCATACCGTTCATCGAGGTTTTAGTGTATCTATCACCAAGTCCTCTGACATAAACGTATTTGCCTCCCTGAACCGTAACACCTGTTACTCTTTTCATGGCAGAAGACAAATTGCTATCACCTACTTTTTTGAAGGCAGCAGATGAAATTCCATCAATAGTGTTGGCTGATTTTTTCTGAATGGACATCAAAGCTACTTCGTTGTCTCTGATCTGCTCAGCAGTAACTACCACTGCCTCTAATTGTTGAATGTCTTCTGATAGTGTTACATCAATGTTTGTTACTTCTCCTTCAGTGATCACGACACCTTCGATAGTTTGTGGCTGATAAGAAACAAATTGAATAACAATATTGTGTGTGCCCGCATCAAGTGCCAGTGAGAAGTTACCATCAAAATCAGCAACAGAGCCTTGGGTGGTTCCTTGCTTTGTAACTGTCGCACCAAACAGTCCCTCACCATTGGCTCCGTCAATTACTTTTCCTCTTAAAAATCCTTGTTGCGCTAATGATATACTGGCAGCGCTAATGATTAATCCTAATGTTAATAATGCCTTATTCATTTTCTGAAATTCTAATTTTAATGCAAAACTAGAGTTCTCATATTCCTTGTGTATGTTCGTTATTTTATGAAATGTTTAATAATTCGATGTGATTTGCTACTCGAATAACATAAAGGTAACATTGGTCAGATCGCCGTTAGGCATTCTAATTCCAGCGTCTTGCTAAAGTCAAAAAAGGCCCCGACATTCCTGCCAGAGCCTCTATATTCAGAAAATGAATCTTAAATTTCTTTTCCGCTTGCTCAGTGTTTCTTATTCGTCAAAGCTCTTAGTGTACACCTCGAAAGAATCGGCAGAAACTTTAGAGAATACCAAGTCTCCAGCTGCAACATTAGAGGCAGCATCTTCTGTCTCTTCAAGTGTTTCAGTATCGAAAGAAGCAGACAATTTCACTTTACCACTTTTGAAAGTCACATTTGTCACTGTTCCTTTTGCCTTTGATTTAAAATCAGCGTTGGTGTCAGTTTCATCGATTGAGTAGATCGTTCCGTTAGTCAAAGTGAATGACTTATCCAGAGACCCTTCTCTACCGTCGACTTCCAACCCTTCATCAGAGTTCTTGTCTACATACACCACAAAGTTTTTCACTTCACCTGCGTAAGACTGATCGATATCGATTGCATCATCGCCTACTGCGTAAACCAAAAGGTTAGTCACATTTACGGTACCTCCGAAAAACTCTACTCCATCATCAGAATTTGCATATACTTCGATGTTTTCGATAGTTGTTCCAGTACCTACGCCACCTAAAGTCAAGCCGTTAATCTCGCTACCTTCAGCGATCTCGGCCCCACCATGTCTGATAGACACATACTTGATAGTTCCAGAGTTGTCGGCAGCATCATCTCCACCATATTGTCCGTTGCTATCTTCGGCGTCTACACCTTCGATCTGAGGATTTTCTGTCTTAGCACTTACTGGCGCTTTGCCTAATACTACCAATCCACCCCATTTTCCTTTTGAGTCTTTATCTAATTTAGTTCCTGCCATTTCTCCAGGCTGAATATCATCATCAGATGAGGTCATAATAATTGGCTCAGCCGCTGTTCCTTCAGCCATCAATTTCCCGCCTTTAGCGATCATCAAAACTGCTGCATTGGCACCAGAAAGTGACGCATCTCCTTTTACTACTGTTCCTGCCTGAATAGTCAAAGTTTTACCATCCAATACAGTTACTCTTGTTTTCAATAAGTAAACGTTATCTTTAGTCCACTCTGTATCAGCATCAATGTTGGCAGTAACTTCTACAACGGGAGCTTCATCCGCTCTTACTCTTGATCCTGCAGAATAATTAGCCAATGTCCAATCCTCAAATACAGTTTCGTCTGAAGCACCCGTAGCTGTATCATCAGATGATGCAACAGCATCTATCGCGGTTTGAGCAGCTTCTACCGCGGCCTCCTGTAGTTCCTCTTCAGTTGGCTCCGGAATAACGTCATCGATCGGATCGTCGTCGTCATCACATGAAACCATCAATCCCATTGTTGTAAACACGAATAATAGTGCTAATAACTTTTTCATTTTTTCTCTTTTAAATATTCTGATATTATGTTTTTCAAAATTTGTACTGCAAAACTGTACAAGTGATATTATCAGGTGTGGAAGTAGTAGTTACCTTTCTGTTAAAAGAACCAAGAAATGTGTTATTACTATTTTATCAATGTTAAGGGAATGTGAACCCTGTAAAACAAAAGAGCAGTTCCATTACTGAAACTGCTCCTTGAAAATTCTTTTGATTAAGTACTTACTTCACCATACTGATATTGACTTTGTTCAATATGGTATCGATAATGTCATGAGTAGTAATTCCATCTGCCTCTGCTTCATAATTAAGTATAATTCTATGATTGAGTACATCAGGTGCTACCTCCTTGATGTCTTCAGGAAGTACAAAATCTCGCCCCTCTAAAAATGCAATAGCTTTAGCCGCTAGATTCAGATTGATAGAAGCTCTTGGGGAAGCTCCGAATTGTATGTAGTGTGCTTCATCCTTCATACCAAATGACTCAGGGTCTCTTGTCGCAAAAATCAACTCGATAATATATCTCTCAAGTGACTCTGAAAGGTTCACGCTATTGATCTCATTTCGAATGGCGAAAATATCCTCCTTAGTCAAAATTGTATCCACTTTGCTATCAAATGTCATATTAGACATTCTACGCATGATTTCTAATTCCTCATCTTTTGAAGGGTAGCCGACATGCACCTTCATCATGAATCTATCTACTTGTGCCTCTGGCAGCGGGTAGGTTCCTTCCTGATCAACAGGGTTTTGTGTAGCCAGTACCAAAAAGGGTCGATCCAATTCATAGGTAGTCTCCCCAATAGTAACCTGCTTCTCTTGCATAGACTCAAGAAGCGCAGACTGCACCTTAGCAGGAGAACGGTTTACCTCATCAGCTAGAATTAAATTGGCGAAGATTGGCCCCTTTTTTACTTCAAAATTGGATGCCTTCTGATTGTAAATCATCGTGCCGAGCAAATCCGCTGGTAGCAAATCAGGTGTAAACTGAATTCTTTTAAAATCCAGATGAAGTACGTTAGCCAAAGTATTTACGGTTAATGTCTTTGCCAAACCAGGTACACCTTCCAATAGAATGTGTCCTTGAGTGAACAGCCCAACCATTAATCGATTGATCATATATTGCTGACCAACTACTACTTTGTTTACCTCAGTATAAATCTGCTTGATTTTCTCCTGGTGAACCTTTTTACTATCTACACTTGCAGTTGCTTCCATTTTTGTAGTTTATTCTTTACTAACCAAACAAAACTAATCCACTTTGGCTAAGTTTTAAAGCCCAAAACGCATATCACCCAGATGTTGCTGTTAAAAATTGTTAAGTCCTACTGGTGTGTGGGTTTTAACAAGTCATTTACGGTTTTTACTGGGTTAAATGTAGAAATCGGCACCTCTACAAATAAGGTAATCCAATCAGCCATGGCACCATTCCACAAACCGGGAAGCTCCATAGCCTTGAGGTCGTGTCCATTTTTAGACTTCTGAGTAATGAATCCAGTCTTGTTATCTCTATACTGAAGTAAATCAAATTTCTTACCTTCAAAATTCTTCACTCCACATACTAAGTCCACGGGATTGAAATGAGATGACTTTTTAAGAATTGCTACTTGCTCATCGTTGTTCATATCGATTTGAGCCGTTTCGACAATTTGAAGAGTTGCTACATGCTCTCCTTTTACCCAGAAAGGACCTCCTCCTGGTTCTCCTGTATTCTCAACCATACCACACACACGAATCGGCCTATTCAAATAATTTTTCAATTCATTAGAATCACCAATATTCAATTCGATTCCGTACTTTGACCTCAGCGAGTCAAGAATTTCGACATAACAATCTTCACCATTCGCCATTCTCTCTTGCCAAGAGAATGAATCATTTTGAAAAGAAAGAAGCAAACTGGCCAGTGCCTTCTTATAGGTGATTGTATCCTCCTTCAAATGATCCGGCACCACGTTGTCGATATTCTTTACAAATATCACATCAGCATCCAAGTCATTCAGGTTTTCCAACAGCGCACCGTGTCCCGCTGGCCTGAAAAGCAAATGCCCATTATCTTTAACTGGTGCATTGGCTAAATCCACGGCAATCGTATCGGTTGATTTTTTCTGTTGAGAAAAAGAAACTTCATACTTGACCCCAAGTGATGCTTCATAAATCGGAATCACATCGCTGAGCTTAGATTCAAACTTTTGTTGATGCTCAGTAGAAACCGTAAAATGTAGCCTCACCAATCCATTCTGTGAAGCATATTTTGCGCCTTCAACTAAATGCTCTTCAATGGGTGTTTTTATGACTCCCTTTTCATTATGAAAAGCAAGAAGACCTTTGGGTAGTTTTCCATAACCCAGGCCATTTTCATCGAGCAGGGCACTCGCGATAGCCTTATAATTTTTCGAATCTAAAAGATCATCTAATTCATAACCTTGAACTTGCAGGTAGTTCTTTAATTCCTCATAAAAAGCAAAATTTTCAAGTCCCGAAATGAAATGTTGAGTACCTGAATTCAATTCATCAGTTGCTACATATTCGAACAGCTCTTTGAACATCCTTGTTGCGGCTCCAGAAGCTGGAACAAACTTTACAAGTTTTTTGCCTGTGGATGAACGATCATAACTGGCAACAAATTGATCAACTTGTTCAGTTGTCAATTTCGTGATCCCATCTCCCTGTGTTGCCGGTCGGTCAAGCTCTAAAAAGGGAAATCCTGTACTGAAGTTTTTTAATTGATTTTCAATAGAACTCACATTGGCTCCGTGAGCTAATATTTGCGCCTCTTCTGTTGCGCTAAAAGCATGCATATTTTAGAATCTCTTTAATTGAAAAATGAATCAACAAACTCATGCTTGTTGAACACTTGAAGGTCTTCAATTCCCTCACCAACACCAATATATTTTACAGGTATTTTAAACTGGTCAGAGATGCCTATCACCACTCCTCCCTTTGCAGTACCGTCTAGCTTGGTAATAGCTAGAGAAGAAACATCTGTGGCTTTGGTGAATTCTTGCGCTTGTATGAAAGCGTTCTGTCCTGTGCTTCCATCAAGAACTAACATAATTTCATGCGGAGCGTCATCAACGAACTTCTGAATCACTCTCTTGATCTTAGAAAGTTCATTCATCAGGTTCACTTTGGTGTGCAATCTTCCGGCTGTGTCAATAATGACAATATCAGCCTTTTGCTCTACGGCGTGTTTCACAGCATCGAACGCAACCGCAGAGGGGTCCGTATTCATTCCATGTGCAATCACAGGAACATTTACCCGTTCACCCCAAAGTTTCAATTGATCAACAGCTGCTGCTCTAAAGGTATCTGCTGCACCTAACACAACAGATTTGCCTCTTCTTTGAAATTGAGAGGCTAACTTACCTATAGTGGTTGTTTTACCCACACCATTCACGCCTACCACCATGAGGACATATGGCTTTTTATCTTCAGGCAATTCAAAATCAGCCTGGTTTCCTGAATTGTTTTCTTCCAGTAACCCTGCAATCTCTTCGCGGAGAATTACATTAAGTTCAGCAGTATTGAGATATTTGTCTTTAGCAACACGCTCTTCTATTCTTTCAATGATTCTAACGGTGGTATCTACCCCAACGTCCGAAGTTATCAACACCTCTTCCAGTTCATCAAGAAGCTCATCATCTACAGTTGACTTTCCTGCAACAGCTTTACCCAATTTCGAAAAGAAATTTTCTTTCGTTTTTTCAAGACCCTTGTCTAGTGTCTCTTTCTTTTCTTTGGAAAAAATATTGAATAATCCCATAATCAATTTGGTGGATAGGTAAAAAACAGAAAAAGTCTCCTGACAAAATCAGGAGACTTCCAAAGATATCTTAAAGGGCTGAATTATTTTGCAGCCAATACTTCTTTCACTTTGTCTTCAGTGACAATTTCTTCTCTGAATGAATATGCTCCTGATTTGGTTTTCACCGCTTTAATCACCTTAGCATATTTTACACCATCCTTATTCTTCAGGGTTGCAACTACCTTCTTAGCCATGGTTATTTAATTTCTTTGTGAACAGTATATTTCTTAAGAATAGGATTGTACTTTTTCAATTCCATTCTGTCAGGAGTGTTTTTCCTGTTTTTTGTCGTAATGTATCTAGAAGTACCTGGCTGACCTGTAGTCTTATGCTCGGTGCACTCTAATATTACCTGAACTCTATTACCTTTCTTAGCCATCGTTCTAAATTATTATAATGAAAGGGTTCCTTTTTCCTTAGCCTTTTTCAACGTAGCAGCCAAACCAATCTTGTTGATGGTTTTCAATGCAGTTGAAGACACTTTCAAAGTTACCCATCTATCTTCCTCAGGGATGTAAAATCTCTTCTTGAATAGATTCGGGTAGAACCTTCTCTTCGTTTTGTTATTCGCGTGGGAAACGTTGTTTCCTGATTGTGGTCTCTTACCAGTTATTTGACAAACTTTCGACATTTTTCTAGTCTTTTAGCGATCCTTAAAAAATCGGAGTGCAAATATAGAGAAAACTTTAGCATTTGTAAAAGCTCTCTATAAAATTAATAGTATTTATTTGAAAATTTGAGCGAAATCAGATCTTGCGCGCCTGATATCCCTCTTTAAGCAGAATTTCGACCACTTTATCACGTAAATCACCCTGAATGATAATCTCGCGATCTTTTACATTTCCTCCCACACCGCATTTAGTTTTGAGCATTTTGCCTAGTTCTTTTAAATCACCAGTCATACCCGTAAAACCTGTGACAAGAGTCACTTGTTTTCCCTTGCGATTTTTCTTGTCTAATTCTACGCGTAACTTTTGATCTTTCGGTGCCAATGTTTCTTCTTCTAATTCAGATTCCTCTGTGTAATCAAAACTATCATCTGTGGAATACACCACTCCGATTCTGTTTTTAAAATTTCCTTTTTTTGACATCTTATTAATAAATGATGTTTTACAAAATTACAAAACCAATCCCACTCCAAACAAAAGCACGAACAATAAGGTACTCAAAGCCAATTGCTTCAGATAGGGATCTAGTGCAGATGCACTGGTTTTAGTTTTTACTGCCCAGGCATTTTTAATGATCAACGGAAATGCGAGAATAAAAAGATAAGAAGTCCACTGGGAAGTATTTAATACTATAAACACCAAACCAGATATCATAGCTAGCCCTAAAAGTACAAAATGATAAATGACGGCCTTGTCTCTGCCCAAACGGACAGGGATGGATATTTTGCCCGCCTTTTCGTCTGACTCAATATCTCTAATATTATTCACGTTCAATACACCTGTAGCCAAAAGGCCACAACTCAATGCTGGCAATAATATATTCCAATCGAATGTCTTGGTCTGCAAATAGTAAGATCCAAATACACCCACCAACCCAAAAAAGATCAAAACTGAAATATCACCCAGCCCTCGATAACCATAAGGGTTGCTTCCAGCAGTGTAGGTGACAGCAGCATAAATAGCCAAAAGTCCAAGCACCAAGAACACGGAAATTAAAATCCATTGATCAGCAAATGATATAGCTAAAAGGGATATTCCCGAAACAAATGACAATACACCAAAAATAATCATCGCCTTTTTCATCTGCCCTTTAGAAATGGCTCCAGTTTGTACCGCTCTAGATGGGCCTTCTCTATCCTCACTGTCTGCTCCATGTATAGAATCACCATAGTCATTAGCCAGATTCGAAAGTATCTGTAAGAAAACAGTAGTAGACACGGCCAAACCCAAAATGCTCCAATCAAAACTGCCCTGCCATTTAGCCAAAAAATTGCCCATAAAAATGCTAGACAAAGCCAAAGGCAATGTTCTCAATCGGAAAGCGGATAACCAATGTTTAAAACTACTCATGTATTACATTCTATCTGGCACATGGATGCCTAGTAGGGACATGCCAAACTTTATATTCTTCGCCACTTGAGCAGAAAGCGCAACTCGTGAAGCTGTCACTGTTTCATCCTGCTCACCGAATATTGCCATTTCGGCATAAAACTTATTGTACTCTTTCGCCAAGTCATATACGTACTGTGCAATCACGGAGGGAAGGTAATCCTCGGCTGCCAGTTTGATTTTGTTTGGCAATTCAGAAATCAAATAGACCAGATCACATTCTGTTTGACTTAACTGTACGTCTGTCGCAATTTTTAACTTTTTGGTTTCAATCCCCAATTCATCCGCTCTTCTCAAAATAGCCGATATCCTGGCATGTGTGTACTGAATAAATGGGCCTGTATTGCCGTGAAACTCAATAGACTCTTGTGGATCGAAAAGCATACGCTTCTTCGGGTCTACTTTCAATAAAAAATATTTCAATGCTCCCAAACCAATCGTATCATATAGCTCATTGGCCTGCCCTTCTGTAAACCCGTTGATCTTACCCAATTCTTTGGTATGATGCTCAGCCGTACTGATCATTTCGTTCATCAAATCATCAGCATCCACCACAGTACCTTCACGAGATTTCATTTTACCGGAAGGCAAATCAACCATCCCATACGAAAGGTGATAACATTCTTCCGCCCATTGATATCCCAATTTCTTCAAAATCAAGAAAAGCACCTTGAAGTGATAATCTTGTTCGTTGCCTACAGTATAAACCTGTTTGATGAGGCCAGGGTATTCTTTGAATCTTTGGATAGCAGTACCAATGTCTTGAGTCATATAGACTGCCGTACCATCCGATCTCTGGACAATCTTCTGATCTAATCCTTCATCGGTCAGATCCACCCAAACAGATCCGTCATCCTTAGAGAAGAAATGCCCTGCCTTTAAACCTTCAGCTACTTGTTCTTTACCTAGGAGATAAGTATTTGATTCGTAATACAACTTATCAAAATCAACTCCCATCTGAGCGTAGGTGGCATCAAAGCCTTCATACACCCAGCCGTTCATCTTTTCCCAAAGAGCGTAGGTCTCAGGCTCTTTGGCCTCCCACTTTCTAAGCAAGTCTTGTGCTTCTAGCAAAATAGGAGCTTCTTTCTCAGCTTCTTCTTTTGATTTACCTGAATCTACCAGCTGAGCGATTTCGGCTTTGTAAGCTTTGTCGAATTCGACGTAGTACTTACCTACCAGCTTATCTCCTTTCAATCCTGAAGATTCTGGCGTTTCACCGTTGCCAAATCTTTGCCAAGCCAGCATAGATTTACAAATATGGATACCGCGGTCATTGATGATCTGAACTTTAACCACATCATAGCCAAAGGCATCATATATCTTAGAAACAGAATAGCCCAAGAATATATTTCTTAGGTGTCCCAAGTGTAATGGCTTATTAGTATTAGGAGAGGAGTATTCAACCATCACTGTTTCTCCCTTTCGCTCGTGCGCACCGAAATTCGATTGAGAAGCAATGTCGTTGAACAGATTCGTCCAAATGGCCTTTGACAATTCAATATTCAAAAAGCCTTTGACTACATTGTATCCATCTACCACTGCACAGTTTTCTTTCAAATAAGTGCCCAAATCCTCTCCGGTTTCCATCGGATTCTTTTTTGAAATTTTTCCGTAAGGAAAGGTTACAAAAGTATAAGTTCCCTCAAATTCTTTCCTAGTAGGCTGCAACCCTAAGTCTGACGCTGATACTTCGTGATCATAAAGAGATTTGAGCCCTTCTGCTATTCCTTGCTGTAGTTGTGATACAATATCCATTCTTTCTTACTTCTTGGGCAGAAAAACTTCTGCCATCATACATCGGGCGCTTCCGCCTCCCAGTGCCTCTATCGTATCGAGTGAACTGGAAATGATGTCTTTGTTATATTTTAAAATCTTAGTTTTCTGATCTTCCTCCAATGAGTCATAAGCAGCTGCAGACATGACCATGAATCGATCTCCTACCTTATTTTCCACCTGTAACATGTTGCCCGCAAAATGAGCTTTCTGATGTTCGGATATCTCAATCACTTCTTTACCAGAATTTTCCAGCGAATCTACCACCATTTTTCTTTCGGCAGAGTCGTCTATGGTATCCAAGCAGATGACCGCAAAATCATGACCCAGGGCCATCATCACATTAGTATGATAGATAGGCAGCCTTTTTCCATCTACATTCTGATTAGCCACAAATGAAACCACTTTATATCCAAAAGCACTTTCAAAATCTTTGATCACGTCTGGGTGAGTTCTTTCGGAAATGGCTGCATAGGCGATTTGATTTCCCCTATCCAAAATCAAACTTCCAGTCCCTTCCAGAAACTTATCAACTTCTTCGGTTCCGGACAGGTCTACTATATTGGTAATTTGGTAGCCAAATGCACCCAAGTCGTCAATAATGTCTTGGCGTCTTTCCAACCTTCTGTTTTCTGCATACATCGGATACAAGCCAATGACACCGTCATCGTGAAATGAAATCCAGTTGTTCGGAAAAATAGAATCTGGTGTACTCGGTTCTGGCGTGTCTTTGACCACCAATACCTCGATGTCATGATCTCGAAGCTTCTGAACAAAACCATCAAATTCGGATAATGCTCTTTGCTGCACATTTTCAGGTGTGATTCCTTCCAACGCCTTTTGATAGTAGTTATTGACGGCGGTCTGCTCATTCATTCTGAACTGAACCGGCCGAATCATCATGATTGTAGATGTTGTATTTACTCCCATATCAATAAGCTCTTTCGAGTGGTAAAGTTGAACATCTTAACAATCCTTCCATTTTTGCAGTCTCAGCGTATGGTACTCTTTCTACGATGAAACCTCTACGCTCCAGTTCTTCATTCAATCGGGTGAAGCCTTGCTCACTGATAATCACTTCAGGAGAAATAGAAAACACGTTGGAATTCATGTAATACATTTCGTCCCTAGTGATTTCGATACAGTTTTCTTTACCGAAATGGCCCACGAGTAAATCGTAATCTTTTTCGTTCTTGAACCCTCCCTTGTAAATGATGCATTGATCATTTCCTATGGGTTGGAAGCAACAGTCCAAATGCAATGCATTTTCCTTAGGGTCAGTGTCTGACTTTTTGAGTTCAAAGGCATAAAACTCACAATTCGGAAACTGATCTCTCAAAAACTCTACACCAGCCCGATTGGTTCTACTAACTTGATACTTATTATAATCTTCATCTTCCGAATAGCCTATATATAGCTTCTCCTTCCAAGGCATTACATCCCCACCTTCTGCGTAAGCACCTTTAGGCATTCTAAGAACTTGATCAGGATTAATTTGATCAAGCAGAAAATTGATACCATCTTTTTCTTCCGCTCTGTCATCTATAATATTTGGAACAATGAATTTATCTCCAATAACAAAGCCAATATCACGAGCAAACACCTGATTGGTATCAGGAAGTACATTTGGTCTATAGACCTGAACTCCATGCTTTTTCAATGCGCTTGCTACCGCTTCCATTTCTTTTATAATATCCTCCTCTTTAGGGAAGGTTCCATCCAGAATATGTTCCCTTGATTTCGGGTCATAGGCTTCTTCGATGGCAGGGACTCCTCCAAAACTTTCGCCGGTGCCTAACACAACTGACTTGAGTGGAGCAGTTTCATCTTTAATTAAAATATTAATCATCAAATTCGGGTTTTAGGACGGCAAATTTAACAGGAATTTTAGCAAATACGATGGTGCAGATTAAACATAAATTTGCAGATATTTGTCCGTTTATATAAGCTCTAATTTGATAACGAGTCGTAGATGAAAAAGTACCGCGATTTAATCGACCAAACCTTTTACTTTCCCAATGAAGAATTTGATGTAAAGAACAATCATTTGTCCTTCAATGGAGTGGATCTCATGCAGATCATAAAGGAGCACGGGACACCTTTAAAACTTACCTATCTTCCAAAAATCTCACAGAATATCCAGCTTGCGAAGAAAATATTCGCCGAAGCCATTCAGAAAAAGAAATACAACGGAAGTTACACTTATTGCTATTGCACAAAGTCTAACCACTTTTCTTTTGTGATGGAAGAAGCATTGCAAAATGATATCCATATAGAAACCTCTTCTGCCTATGATATATCGATAGTTGAAACTTTGTTTGAACGCGGACTTATCACCAAAGACACTTATATCATTTGCAATGGCTACAAACGGCCCTTGTATTTGCAAAAAATTGCTGAATTGCTCAATGCCGGTTTTAAAAACTGCTTGCCGATTCTGGATAATTTGATGGAGCTCGACTACTATGAAGAACATGTGCAAAACCCATTCAAAATGGGTATGCGTCTGGCAGCAGATGAAGAACCTAACTTTGAATTTTATACTTCTCGACTAGGCATTCGATATGGAGATGTGATCGATTATTACACCAATCGAATTAAGGGTAAATCGAAGGGTCAACTGAAAATGCTCCATTATTTCATAAACACAGGCATAAAAGATACAGCCTATTACTGGAGTGAATTGAGTCGATTTGTATACAAATACGCAGAGCTCAAAAAGATTTGCCCTGAACTGGAGGCTGTGGATATTGGGGGAGGATTTCCGGTAAAAAATTCTTTGCATTTCGAGTATGACTACAAATACATGGCAGAACAAATCATTGAAAACATCCAATGGATCTGCAAGAAAAACCATGTCGATGAACCAAATATATTCACAGAATTCGGCAGTTATACTGTAGCAGAAAGTGGTGCTACCATCTACTCCGTTTTGGATCAAAAGCTCCAAAATGACAAAGAGCTTTGGTATATGATGGATGGGTCATTCATCACTCACATTCCTGATGTATGGGGGCTCAATGCTAAATTTATTATGCTTCCAATCAATCTTTGGAACAACCAATTCCATAGAGTTAACATTGGGGGTTTAACTTGCGATAGTATGGATTACTACGATTCGGAAGCTCACATAGGCGAATTGTTTTTACCTGTTATTGAAAAGGAGCAAACTATGTACTTTGGTTTTTTTCATACGGGAGCCTATCAAGAGTCGTTAGGTGGGTACGGTGGCATCCAGCATTGTTTGATTCCGGCACCAAAACATATTCTGATAGAAAAAGATGAAGATGGAAATGTGAGCAGTAGAGTTTTTGCAGAAGAACAAAGCAGCGAACAAATGATGAAAATATTAGGTTATAAGTAGAATATTGAGACTTAATTTTTCATATTTTGATAAAGGCCAATAAAATTTCATTTTTTCTCATAGTTTCGTAAAAAATATACAATAGCCCTTGAATAAAAGTCTTGTCATAATTCCGACCTACGATGAAAAAGAAAACATCGAGGACATTATCAAAGCAGTTTTTGATTTAAAAGCTGGTTTCGATGTGTTGGTTGTAGATGACAATTCACCCGATGGCACTGCTACCATTGTAAAAGGCTTGCAAAAAGAATTCGATACGCTTCATCTTATGGAGCGTGCTGGCAAAGCAGGCCTTGGCACTGCATACATTGCCGGTTTTCATTTCGCATTAGACCATGGCTATGACTACATCTTTGAGATGGATGCTGATTTTTCTCACAACCCTCAAGATTTGATAAGACTTAGAGCTGCTTGTGAGAATGGATCAGACCTATCCATCGGTTCTAGATACATATCTGGAGTTAATGTAGTGAATTGGCCGATGGATCGTGTACTCATGTCTTATTGCGCAAGTATCTATGTTCAATTCATTACTGGCATTCCAATTAAGGACACTACTGCCGGCTTCAAGTGTTACACTCGAAAAGTGTTGGAGACCATAGGGCCGGACAATGTTCACTTTGTGGGATATGCTTTCCAAATTGAAATGAAATTCTTGGCTTGGAAGTATGGATTTAAAATTACCGAAGTTCCTATCATCTTTACAGATCGTACCAAGGGTCAATCTAAAATGTCTAGAGGCATATTCAAAGAGGCCGTGTTTGGAGTCATCCAAATGAAAATAAAGAGCCTATTCAAGAAGTATATCCCGTCTTAAGAACCTATCAATAAATTCTATTAAAGCATTGGCAGAAATGATTCTTTCAGCAGGATCTGCGTATGACTTTTTTCGTTATTTGAAGTGTACAGAACCTTAAACAATAAATGTCATGAAGGAGAATAAAATAATCATAAACAAGCTCAATGAACTTTTAGCCGACTTTCAAATCTATTACCAAAATCTAAGAGGGTTTCATTGGAATATTCAGGGCAAAGCATTTTTCGAGCTGCACGTAAAATTCGAAGAGTTATACACTGATGCAGCCATGAAGGTAGACGAAATAGCAGAGAGAATCCTTACCATTGGTGGAGTTCCCCTGCATGGGTTTGAAGACTATTTAGCAACGGCTCAGATCAAGCCCGTAAAAAACGTGCATGATGGAGAGACAGCGGTTGAAACTATCGTATCTAATCTGGAGCATATAGTTTCAGTAGAGAGGTCTCTTAAAGATCTGGCTGGAGAATCTGGAGATAGCGGTACGGAAGACCAGATGTCTTCTCTTATTGAGGAGCAGGAAAAAACGCTTTGGATGTACAAAGCCTGGTTGAAATAAACGATAAAATGGATATTAAGCACAAAAGGCATATCGATCGATATGCCTTTTGTGCTACATGAATATGTTAGTCAAATATTGATTTCTAATATCTCGATAGATATAAAAGTCAGAATCAATAGTGGCAATCTCTTTTTGACCATTTTCTTTCGCCACAATTACCAATGAAGCATCCGCCAAATCCATAGGCACATCATCAAATTTTTTAGTCAATTCAGCCAATCGACCAATGTGGCGCTTTTTCAGATCAAATAGTCTAAACCCTCCTCTTTCTATCCATGTCAGAAACGCCACTTGAGTCTTAGTGCTGAAATCCAGCATATGACTAACTTCTGTCATTACCGGCCAAGTTGTCCAGAGTTGGCCTTTAAAGCCCTTAATAAACTCAAGGGCTTTGGTATGATAGCGATCAGACCGATCAAACAGGGCAATCAATGGTCCCGCATCAATGAGAATGCTTTTCATGCAGCTTTTCTCTTAGTTTAGACTTGTATGAGGAAGAACGATCCCTATCACCACTTTTTCCAGTGCCAAAAAGATCCTCCCCAAGGCCATAAGGCTGTTTGGCCATTTGTTCTTTGCTGAAGTATTGAGCAAGTGCTTCCTTTACCACATCCGTCTTAGACATGTTATTGAGCTCTCTATAGTCCTTCAGTGTCTTTTCTGTGTCCTTATCGAGTCTGACATTCAACATGCTTCTTTAATTTTATGCAATACAATATTTTAGATTAGAAAAATCATTCATCCCTAAGCACTTTAGACGGATTTGTATTAGCAGCCTGCCAAGTCTGTGAGCCTACCACCAGGAGCCCTAAAATGGCCACGATAACCACCCCAAAAAGAACCACGCCTACGCCGATTTCAACTCGGAATGCTATAAAGTCCATCCACATATTATTTATAAACCAAGTCAGTGGCGTACTAATAATGACAGCTAGTAAAAGAAGCTTCACAAATCCTTTCGATAAAATAACAATCAGTGCTCGATTGCTCGCTCCAAGCACCTTGCGAATAGAAACTTCTTTCAGCCTGCTTTGCGTACTGAAAACCACCATCCCCATGAGACCCAGACAGGCTATAATAATGGCCAAAAATGAAATAAAGGAAATGATTTTTGTAAGGTCGCCAAACATCAGATTGGCAAAAAAAGCAATCTCGTCACTCAACAACTTAGACTCCATTTTTAAGTCCGGATTGATTTCATTCCACGCTGCATTTATGCTGGTCATAGACTGTTCAAATTTGGATGAGTTGACTCTTACCTGAAGAATTCCAAATTCCTCAGGTTCATAAATCAGTCCAAGAGGTTTGATAGAAGACACTAAGGTTTCGTGATTGTAGTTTTTTAATACACCTATGATTTCATAGTTAACTGAATCATCTAAAACCACAATCTGACCAACGGCATCCAATGGATGAGGATATCCAAACTTTTCTGAAGCTTCTTCATTAATTACCAACTTACGTTCATTGATTTGACCAGTAAAGGATTGCCCTGCTACAAGTTTCAATCCCATATTTTCAACGTAGTCTTCATCAACTTCGAAGTAGTTTAAATCTCTTTCAACTTCATCGATTTTTATGGTAGTAGAATTACTGGTTCCTGCAGCCGGAGAAAATCCAGCAGCGGATACACTTTCAATTTCTGGATATTTAAGCAATTCTGTTTTTAGTTTTTTTGAATCTGTATTATTGAGTTGCACCACGACGATGTTATCCGCATCAAAACCATAGTCCGATTCAATCATATAATTCATCTGATTATAGATGAGCTTGACTGTGATCACCAAAAACAAAGACAATCCAAACTGCCCAACGATCAAAGCATTTCTTAATCCCAACTTTGAAAACACCTTAACCCCAGATAAATTTTTTAAAGCTTGAAGTGCCTTAACCGAGGAATGAAATAAGGCAGGCACTATACCAGCAAACAGTCCCACTACAACAGAAAAAGCTAAACAAAGCAAGTAAACATCCACAGATTGTTTTAAATCCCAGTCCAGCAGTTGGCTAAAATTTAAATCTAGAAAGACCGGCTCCATCATTTGGACAATTCCTAATGAAAATAGAAAAGCCAGAACCGATATGATTACTGATTCAGTCAAGAATTGCATTAAAATTTGAAACCTCACGGCTCCAAAGACCTTTCGAATTCCAACTTCCTTAGCCCTATTCAATGATCGGGCTATAGACAAATTGGTATAATTGAAACAGGAAGATATAATAATCACCAAAGCCATCCCAGACAAGAAATAAACAAATATCATTGGAATGCCAGGGCCTATTTGGTTTCCTATCATTGGACCAGGACTAATAGCCTGGATATTTTGAAGATAGAATTCATTGTCCATATCCTCCATTTCGCCATATTGCTCTTCGCTGATTATCGTGAGGTTGTTTTCTATGTCGGCTGGCGTTACTTCATCCTCCAGCCTTATGTAAGTCCAGGTCCATGATCTATTCGTCCAGGAAGTCAGTTTTGTAGGCATTACTTCCTTTTTTATAAGCGACTCTAGCGTAGACATCGACGCCAACCCATCAAACTTAATGTGTGACTTTCCCTCTATTCTTTTGAGCACTCCCGTCACCTTATAGCTACCCAACTCGCCGACAACTATAGTTTCACCAACGGGATTTTCCTTATTGAATAACTTCTCCGCTGTTTTTTTTGAAAGCACCACAGAATAAGGCTCTATAAGGGCTGTGTTTGGATTTCCATACTCGAATTCATATTGGAACATATCGAAGAACGAAGGGTCCGCAAAAAAACCAGATAAAGGAATATTTACATCTTGCATTAGCTTGACCCATCCATTACCAAATCCTCTGGTAAGTCTAGTGTAGTCTGCCACACCAATATATTTTGATGTTAATTCCTCTCCTAATTCCATTGGGCTTGTTGCCATACCTTCAATGATAGCATCAAGGTCACTTCGTGTATGATTGATCCGATAGATATTATCAGCCCTGGAATTGAACCGATCATAGCTAAACTGATCAGCCAACAGCATAATGATGATGAGACAAATGGACAAACTGAAGGAAAGTCCAAATACATTGATAAACGAAAACAGCTTATGTTTTCTAATATTTCTGATTGAAATCTTTAGGTAGTTGTAGAACATAATGATTTATTTGAGTTTGATCATTCGACTACAACAATTGGCTAGCGGTTACATTCTAATCAGTATTTAATTTTTTCAGCTCCTTGATTAACTGCTTTGCGGTCTTATATCCAACAATCTTTTCGCTGGTATTTTGATCACTAGAAAGGTATATCATCGTTGGCAATCCCTCAATTCCAAAATACTTAGCCAACTCTTTACCTGTATATGTATCACCTTTATACTCGATGGGAGTCGAGCTATCAAAATCTATCTTGACAGCATAAAATTGATCATTCAGGACATCAATCACGTCATCATTGGAGAATGTAGTCTTATCCATTTTTTTGCACCACCCACACCATTTTGCTGTGAATTCTATAAAAATGGGTCTGGGATTTTCCTCAGACTTCAGTTGCGCTGATTTGAAATTATTCCAATTCACGGAGTTACCGTTCTCGCCTTTAGCTTGAGAATAAAGTGGCAACAACCAGACCATCAACCATAACAGATTTCTAATTTTCATCTTACATGACTATTGTGCTTTGTAAATAAACTCTAATTTTCTTAATTAGGTTCGATTTGTGCAAACTGTAAATAATTCATGTTTGTAATTTTTATTTACTTTGATGCGTGTTAATTTAACCTTCCAATAAGAGAAAAAGATGTACATCAACCTGTCAGGATTAAATATTCTAGTAACTGGTGCCAGCAAAGGCATCGGGAAGTCAATTGCATCTAAACTAGCCGAAGCCGGAGCTACCGTTGCCGTTCACTACAACAAAAACATGCGCGAAGCAGAAAATTTAGCTCATGTGCTCGGAAACGAATCTCGCGCCTTTCAAGCTGATCTTTCCAAAAAAGATGAAGCAGCCAATTTATTTGATCGAGTGATACTGGAAATGGGAAGCATAGAAATTTTGGTTAATAATGCTGGCGTAGCAAAAGCTGCTGATGTTAATGGAAAAGAATCCGATTGGATCAAATCCTGGAATGAAACCGTTCAGGTGAATCTCACCTCGGCAGGCATTCTTTGCAAAAAAACGGTCGAGCATTTTCTCAAAAGAAACAGCGCGGGAAGAATAATCAATATCACTTCAAGAGCAGCTTATAGGGGCGACTCAGCCGAGTATATGGCCTATGCAGCTTCCAAAGCTGGGCTGGTTTCACTGACTCAAACGATTGCCAGGGCTTATGGTAAAGATGGTATCAAAGCCTTCAATATTGCCCCAGGATTCGTTCGAACTGATATGGCTAAAGAAGCCATGGAAAAGTATGGGACAGAGCATGTTACCGGAGACATTTCGCTCGAGCGCCTGACAGAACCGAAGGACATCGCACCAATGGTGACATTTTTGGCCAGTGGGATGGCCGACCATGCCACAGGAAGCACCATTGACATGAATGCCGCTAGTTATGTTCATTGATGCCGACCCATAGCAAAAATGAAAATGAGAATTATCACAAACATAAATACATAATAAAGTAAATCTGTTCTGAAGTAGTTCTTGTATTTAAGATAAAATTCTTTCAGCCTTTTCATTGCATACTATTTTGCCTTTTAGGGTTAGGAAAACCTAAGGTTTTGGCTAAAATAATATCTATTTATCCAATACCCATTATATGGGTCTTTCTTACCTTTGCCCAAATTCATTGAATACTAAAGAATAAACAATATGCCCAAAGGAATATACGCGGTACCCGTTCCTGAAAACGAACCAGTACTATCATACGCCCCAGGAAGTCCAGAAAAAGCTGCATTAAAAGCCGAGATCAAAGCTATGCGCAGCAAAGAAATAGATGTACCCATGTACATTGGTAGCGAGCTTGTCACGACTGACAAAAAAATGCGAATGGCTCCTCCTCATGACCATAAACATACACTAGGTCATTTCAACTATGGAGATGCCTCTCACGTAGAGCAAGCCATCAATGCTGCCATGGGCGCCAAACAAGCATGGGCTGAAATGTCGTGGGAACATAGAGCAAGCATCTTCTTAAAAGCTGCAGACTTGGTAGCTGGTCCATATAGAGCGAAGATCAATGCCTCTACAATGTTGGCTCAATCCAAGAGCCCATTTCAAGCAGAAATTGATGCAGCCTGTGAATACATTGATTTCTTAAAGTTCAATGTAGACTTCATGACTCAGATTTATGCCGAGCAGCCTGAGTCTGCACCAGGGATGTGGAATCGTTTGGAGCACCGTCCGTTGGAAGGATTCGTTTTTGCCTTAACTCCATTCAACTTCACTTCTATTGCAGGTAATTTGTGTGCGGCTCCAGCCATGATGGGAAACACTATCGTATGGAAGCCAGCGGAAAGTCAAGTATATTCCGCACAGATACTTATGGAAGTATTTAGAGAAGCTGGTGTCCCTGATGGCGTCATCAATTTGATTTATGTGGATGGACCTACAGCTGGTGATGTTGTTTTCAACCATCCTGATTTTGGTGGACTTCACTTCACGGGAAGTACTGGTGTATTCCAGCACTTGTGGAAAACAATTGGAGAAAACATCAGCAAATACAAATCATATCCTAGAATAGTTGGAGAGACTGGTGGTAAGGATTTCATTATCGCTCATAAGTCGGCTGACGCCAAAGCATTGGCTACTGGTATCATCAGAGGCTCCTTCGAATTTCAAGGACAGAAATGTAGTGCTGCTTCAAGAGCATACATTCCAGACAACCTTTGGGATGAGGTAAAAGGATACCTTCTAGATGATCAAAAATCTATCAAGATGGGATCACCGGAGGACTTTACCAATTTCTTCAATGCAGTAATTGATGAAAAATCTTTTGATAAGATTTCGAAATACATAGATGCTGCCAAAGAAAGTGATATGGCTGAGATCATAGCTGGGGGAGAATATGATAAATCGGAAGGCTACTTTGTACAACCAACGATCATAGTGACGAAAGACCCAATGTTCAAGACTATGTGTGAGGAGATCTTTGGCCCAGTGATTACCATTTATGTTTATCAGGCTGAGAGATTCGAGGAAGCACTTGAGCTAGTGGATAGTACTTCTCCTTATGCTTTGACTGGTGCAGTTTTTTCACAAGATAGATATGCGATTGAGCTAGCCACTAAGAAACTAGTGAATGCTGCTGGAAACTTCTATATCAACGACAAACCAACTGGTGCGGTAGTTGGACAGCAGCCTTTTGGTGGATCCAGAGCTTCTGGAACAAATGATAAAGCAGGTTCAATGCTCAATTTATTGAGATGGGTTTCACCAAGAACGATTAAAGAAACTTTCAATCCTCCAAAGGATTATAGATACCCTTTTATGGAAGAGAAGTAAGATCTGAAAAGAATAATATGAATTTAAAACCGCACTGATGTGCGGTTTTTTTATGCCTTGTTTTCCAGGAACTCTACCAGTTTTGCCACTGCTCGGCCACGATGAGAAATGGCATTTTTTGACTCTGAGGACATTTCGGCAAAAGTCTGATCGTAACCCTCTGGAACAAATATAGGATCGTAACCGAAACCTTTTTTCCCTTTCAACTCAGAGACAATCCTTCCATTAACGATTCCCTCAAACTGATGTGTCTTCCCTTCTAAGTTCAAAGTAATCACTGTTCGAAACCTTGCTGTTTTATTCGAGTGAGGCCCAAGGTTTTTAAGCAACAAATTAATGTTCGCCAAGTTGTCTCTTTCATTTCCTGCATAGCGAGCTGAGTAAACTCCAGGATCTCCATTTAAGGCTTCCACCTCCAACCCTGTATCATCGGCAAAGCATGAAATACCGTAATTCGAAATAACAAAGTCGGCTTTAATTTTTGAGTTTTCAGAGAGTGTTGATCCGGTTTCAGGAATTTCTTCAGTGCATCCTATATCGTGGAGCCCAACTATATCATAGTTGTTCAGAATCTCATTGATCTCTCTAAGCTTATTTTCATTATGTGTTGCAAAGCAGATTTTCAAAGTGTAACGCTTATGGCCGGATGTTTACCAACTCGAACTCAAATATCAGTGGTGTGTTTGGTGGGATACCTTGATTTCCTTCAGCATCTATACTGCTACCCACAGTTCCATATCCTACTGCCGATGGAATCATAATTAATCCTCTTGAACTCAATTCCATTTCTAACATTAGATTCCTCAAGCCACTCCTAAATCCTGGAATAAAACTAAAACTAATTCCGGTTCCGTCGGCTTGGTGATTAAAAGCCATAGGCACATACAGTCTATTCAAGGTAAAAACGGGATCGCTAATGGCTCCATCAGAGGTATTCAATGAATCTAGAAGCTCCTCATAAGTTTTATCTGACCCAGCTAACAGATCATCAAAGGAAACCCCTTTTGCTACATAGTTCAGACTATCTGAGTCTTTGGCTACTTCGGGATTCGTAGTATCAAATATCTCATTAGTTGTAAACTTGCCAACGTAATGCACAGAGACGATATCATTGAATTCGGGGACTCGTACACTTGTCGTGGGATTCCAAACTACTCTTCGCACACCATTCGCCTCAACAACCACATCATCAGCATCAATGCCATTTTGAGCATCAGCAATATATGCATCAAATATTTCAGCTTCAGTTTCGGCTTGGGCTAATGAATCCAACCTTACTTGCTCTTCTTCCTCTTCACCTTCAGCAGCATGATCGACACAACCACTAAAATATACTAAGCCGCCAAAAAGGGTGGCTAACAAAATATGCTCCCTAAACTTCATTCCCATCACGCTAGTCAATTGCTAACAAATTAATATCAAATCTTAAGTCCTCCTTGGGGTTTATAGGTCCCCCACCTGATTCTCCATAGCCCAACTCCCATGGGATATACAAAGTACCAGAACCTCCTTTTTTAAAATATTGCAGACCTTCATTCCAACCTTGGATAATTTTATCATCTCCTACTCTAAAAGAAAATGCTTCATTTCTGTCGTAGGAAGAATCAAACTTGCTATCATCCAAATGATATCCGGTATAATGAACGGTAACCGTCTGCCCTACCTTTGGATGGTCTCCTGTCCCCTCCTTCGCAATAACATAGATCAGTCCTGAACTTGTAGTTACATAGTCAGTAATGTTATTTCTTTCCAGATACTGTTCTAAGGTAGGATATGAAGATAAGCTTGGGTTTTCATCGCACGATAAAAAGCCCAAACCCATTAAGCTCAGTAAAAAAATTGTCTGAAATTTCATTAAATACTACTGTATGTCTACCAATTCAACATCAAACTTTAGGATAGAGTTCGCAGGAATGCTTCCTGTAGCTCTCTCTCCATAAGCTAATGTGCTAGGAATGTAAAGAGTTGCCTTAGCTCCCCTATTCAGAAGGGCAATACCTTCATCCCATCCCATAATCACTCTACCTTGACCTAAAACAAACCCAAATGGTTGTCCCCTATCATAAGAAGAGTCAAATTTTGTTCCGTCAAGCAAAGTACCATTGTAGTGCACAGAAACTTGCTTACCAGCAATAGCATTTTCGCCTTCACCTTCTTGTGTGATCACATATCTCAGACCAGATTCTGTAGTTTGCGCTGTTATGCTGTTTTCAGCTAAAAAAGCATCAATAGTTTCACCATCTTTTTTGATAACTTCTGCTGCCTCTTCTAGCTTCTTGGCCTGTGCAGCAGCCATTTCTTCTTTTCTTTTTGCTTGAGCTTTTTCGTACTCCTCTTTTTGAAATGCCTGAAACTCTTCAGTTGTCATCATAGAGACTACTTTAGCGTAAAAAGTCATATTACCAGCCGTATCCAAGCTATCAGGGATTCCGGTTTTGAAGGTATTTTCAAAAAGATCCTTAGTAGTTACCTGAAAAGTAGCACTATCCCCTACATTCATAATTTCTAATGCCTCGTACATTGTACCGCTTGTCGACCAAACTTCCTTGATGTATTGAAGAGGTACTGGTGCACCAGCCTTTTCCGAGCTCCATTGCTCATTACCATTTTCGTTAAGGTATTTCATGTTAAGTCTAAGAATAGTGCTATCCACAAGAGCTGTGCCTTCGCCTTTTTCCAAAACTGTTACTTTAATACCTGACTTAGTTGTTCTTTCTTCGCTACAAGCAATTGATAGGATAGAAATAGCCAAAACGGCTAAAAGTGCGTTATACTTCATAATTTAATTCCTTCGTCTGTTTTAATACTAATTCTCTAAATAGTTTGATCGTGTCCTCCAGGCTATCTGTGGTTGCACCCCCAGCAGCATTTTTGTGTCCACCACCATTAAAATATTTTCTTGACAATTCATTCACAGGTATGTCTCCAAATGACCTGAATGAAATCTTTACTTTATCTGGATCTTCAATGAATATCGCTGATACATTAATTCCCTCGATACTTAGACCATAGTTCACCAAGCCTTCTGTATCCCCGGTTTGATATTTAAACCTCTTTTTATCTTCTAAGGTCAAATAGAAATAAGAAACATTAGTTCCTTCAATAATTTCGAGGCGCTCATTTAAGGCAAACCCCAACAATCTCATTCTATCCAACGAGTTGTTGTCATAAATTTTGTGACTCACTTTAGATATGTCAGCTCCCAATTCCATCAAATTCGCCACGATGTTGTGCACATGTGGGGTAGTTGAAGGGTGCCGGAAGTTTCCGGTATCAGTCATCAACCCAGCATACAAGGCTTCAGCCATTCCTTTTGTAAGTTTATCTGCATCGCCGAGCATATCGATCAAGTCGTATACCAATTCTGCCGTGGCAGCAGCCTCTGTACTCCAAAGGACGTACTTAGCGAAAGTCTCTGGGTTCAGATGATGGTCTATTAAAACCTTTTCGGCGTCTGAGTCTGCAACCATCTGGCCCAATTCTCCAATCCTATTCAGACTGGAGAAGTCCAAACAAAAAATTAGATCAGCGTTCTCAACCAGGTATTGGGATTTTTCTTCGTTTCCATCAAAAATCAACACATCGTCATTTCCTTCCATCCAGTTGAGGAATTTGGGGTAATCCGTCGGTGTGATGACACAGACCTGATGTCCTTGCTTCAATAAATATCCGGCAAGCCCCAATGAAGAGCCTAATGCATCAGCGTCAGGTTTGATGTGGGTGGTGATCACTATTCGCTTTGGTAGCTCCAGTAACTCTTTAAATGCTGCTAAGTTCTGCATCGATGATGTAAAAAGAAGGTGCAAAAGTGGTGAAATTTATCCGAAATGCAAAAGACCAATAAGACAACAGAAAACGATAAGTCTGGAATTCTTTTGATCATCAAAAATTAACCCTAATTTTGCGGGATTTTTAGAACAAATAAGACTTAAGTTTAAATGGCTAATAACAGAACATTCACCATGATCAAGCCTGACGCATTCAGTGCAGGAAATGCAGGAGCGATCACTAAAATGATGGAAGAAGCAGGTTTTTCGATCAAAGCAATGAAGTTGACAAAACTAACTGCTGAAACTGCTGGAAAATTTTATGCAGTACATAGCGAAAGACCATTCTATAATGATCTTTGTGCATATATGTCTTCTGGAGCAATCATCGCAATGATTCTTGAAAAAGACAACGCAGTGGAAGATTTCAGGAAATTGATCGGAGCTACCAACCCAGCAGAGGCAGCTGAAGGTACTATCAGAAAGATATTTGCTAAATCAATTGAAGCTAATGCTGTGCACGGATCTGACTCTGACGAAAATGCCGCGATAGAAGGTTCTTTCTTTTTCTCTGAATTGGAAAAAATCTAATTGACTTTCAATACATGAAAACCGAATCCCGTTTAGATACTTTCTAGGCGGGATTTTTTATTTCTTAAAAAACTTACTTCGTATCCAACGAGGTAAAAATATCGCCCCTAGTAGGAGATATGGATAGTAAGACATCAATCGCCAGAATATGCTGGACACAAAGGTGTAACTACCCAAATACTCATTGAAGAATTGATTGAAAAAGAATTCGGCTGTTCCAGAACTACCAGGAGTAGGAGAAATAAGCATCACTATCCACATAATAATCTGACGACTAAATATTACCATGTGTTCAGGAATGGTAATTTCGGTATAAGCAGACACCAAGCTGTTAAGCATTAAATACCTTGCTGACCAAATGAAAATGGTAGCCAAAGATATTTTGATCCAGTACTGAGCCATTTTCCCTTTGATCTCACTGGAAGCAATGATAATCTCATCTCCATACTGATTGGCTTTTACTTTCCATTTCTTCAACCATTTCATTGAAGTCATCTTGAGTAGAAACCATTTGAATGCTCGTGGTTTCACGAACAAACCATACGACATTACAAGGGTATAGATAGCGATTAATCCATAACTCAGAAAGAAAAAGAATTGGAAACCTTCTTTTGCAGCTATATCTGGAAATATCACTCCTTTCGTGAGCAACATTACCACAGGTGCGGCAACCACAAAAAACAAATTATCTAAAATGGCTGTGAGCATTACATAAGCCAAAGATTTTCCAAAATTGATACCCTCGTAAGTGAGGATAAAAACGGCTACTGCTGTGCCGCCAACCACAGATGGTGTAACTGCCGAAGCAAACTCCCAAAGTATTATAACTACGATACTTTGCTTCCAATTCAAGGTTTGGTCCGTTAATGTTCGAATCCGATAAGCGTAACCCGCATCTCTGGCAAGCAACACAAGAAAAGCCACAAATACAGAGGACCACTTTGCGTCAAAAATCAATCTGAGATTGTCTGATGTAATATTGTCATCAAAATAAAACAACAGAAAAACTATACCCAGTCCTAACAAGATAGGCACCCAGATATTATTAGGATTTAAAACTTTGAAGGCGTTCTTCTTACTGATCTCCATCAATCGGCCGCTACGGTCTCCGTTTTTTCTATCCAAAAATTATTGAATCCTTCTCCAATTGTAATTTGAATTTGCTGCATTTGAAGCAATTCAAGAATGGCAAGGAAATTGAAAATGACTGCGATTTTTTCCGGTTTTTCGGCCATTACTTCTGTAAAAGCCATTCGTGGGGTTTGGTCAAGTGAGAAGAGTATATGTTCCTTTTGTCCTGAAATGGTATAAGGATATTGCACCACCTTATGCTCTACTTTGTTTTGCTCCGCTTCGTAGCGATGAAGTACTTTTTTGTAGACTTTAAGAATCTTGAAGAGATCCAGGTTTTGCAACTCCGCCTCTACATTGGAGACTTCTGAGAGTGCACGAATTTCCTTAGCTAAGTTGCCCCTTTTTTCTCTATCCAATCTGTCGGACTCTAATTGCACTAATTCTGCAATTACAGACTTGTACCGCTTGTATTCCAATAAGTGCCTCACCAGCTCCTCTCTTGGATCAATTTCATTACCCTCTTCATCCAAAACCGGTCTTGGCAGAAGCATTTTTGACTTGATTCGCATGAGTGTCGAAGCCACTAAAATAAATTCACTGGCCACTTCCACATTCATCTTTTCCAAATGTTTGATGTAGTCTAAAAAGTCGTTGGTAATCTTAGAGATTGGAATATCATAAATATCAAGCTCATCTCTTTGAATAAAAAAGAGCAGCAGGTCGAATGGACCTTCAAATAACGGTAGCTTGACTTCAAATTTCAACAGCAATACATTTTGTCAGTTTCAAAGGTATCACGATTACTTGATTTGAAAAAGTAAGTCCTTATTTTGATTTTGGCTTTTTGTAAATAGGCACTGCACTACATGCCTCTCCATACATCAAACTAGACACTATCGGACTCAACACACGAGTAATTTCTACGTAAGCATATTCTGGCACAGGAAATTTTCCACACCCCTTTATGATCACTTTTTGATCCTTAAACTCTTCTAAATCAACCTTCGAAAGTGCTTGTTGAAAGAGATGATTCTCTAAATGAGATAAGTCACCAAAAGCGATGTTCTTTGCATAGGGCTCTAAAGCTGAAGACAAAAGCATATAGGCCCAGGTAGGTACAATCGCATCTACACTACAATACACAGCTACATTTTTGTTTTTGTAATCTTCCCAGTTATGATCCTTAACAAATGCCCTAAAGTCCTTTTCACGTAGCACCAACTCATTAAACAATTGATCTTTGATATCGATTTGCACTCGAGGAGATTGATCGTAATATTCCTCAAGATCAAAGTTGATCAATGCACTCTGCGCTACTCTATTTACAATTTCCCCTTCCATTATTTGAATGATGATGCGGTTCTAAACTCTTTTAAATAAAACGGCTCGAAACTGATTACGTTTTCGAATGACTTTGTTTTATACTTCTCATAAGCCAATAATGCTACTTCCTCAGCCGACGGCACAATACCATCAATAAAATGAGCATTCCTGTCTGAAATCACCTCTTTGGATTTATTGGAACCATCGCCGAAAAATAAAACCCTTTGGTCTACCAGAATGTCTTCGTAAGCATACTCTTCCAAAATAACTGGAGCGGTTGGCTTAATTGACTTGAAGTTTTTATCAAAGAGTGCAGCGTAAACTTCCATTCTGCGGGCATCCAACATCGGACAGTACAAGATGTCGTCCGTTGACCTTCTATACATTTGATAGGCCATGGCCTCCAAAGTATTCACTGCAATCAAAGGTATGTCTAACGCCAAACACAACCCCTTGGCTGCTGAAACCCCTATTCGCAATCCTGTGTAAGACCCAGGACCCTCAGCTACGGCCACAGCAGACAATTCATCCATTTTGCAGCCTGCGTTACTCATCATTTGTTCGATCATCACATGCAATAAGTTAGAATGCGATTTCTCGATCGAATATAGCTGCGACCCAACAAGTTGCCCATCTTGCAACAATGACACGGAACCACTGCTGGTAGATGTATCTATACCAAGTATTAAAGACACGGAATTAACGTTTATTGATTTAAAATTTTTGAATAGGATTGAGTATCAGCCAATATTTTGGCAGCTTCAGTAACTGCAGGGTCGTGATCCAAACTAGCTTCTAGCATTCCTCTGTGAAAGTAAAATCTGCTTACTATTTCTTCCTCCAGCATGAATTTGATATCATCCTTGAAAGTTGTCAGATAATTGTCCTTTAAAGTAGTCACCTTCGTCTTCAATTTCTCAATGGCCGGCTTCATCCCATCGTAATACTTTTCCTTCTTGGCCATTTCTTCCAGCGCCTTAATGGCATCGTCCATTTGAGAAGATAGGTTAAATTCTTTTCCATTGACCCAGCCCTTAAACTCTTCATATTCCTCATCAGTCAATTTAAAAGCTCTCGGAGAGGCTATTTCCTCATGGCTAAACGCATACTCAGTTGCGTAATCAAAGATCAAATTCTGGCTTACCATATTATATAGCAGGTTTGAAAATTTTTGAGGTGATACCTGCACGTCAGGTTCTATTCCTCCACCATCATATACCGTTCTGCCTTTGCTGGTTTTGAATGCCACTTTCAATGAGTCTGGAATTTTGGCAACGCTACCATCTTCATTTTTATGAGAGTAGTCTATAGCCTGAATACATCGGCCGCTTGGGATATAATATTTCGCGGTTGTAATCTTAAGCTGCGCATTGTAGGGCAATGGACGGGTAGCCTGTACCAATCCCTTCCCAAATGTTCTTGTGCCCACGAGCACGCCCCTGTCGTAATCCTGAACTACTCCAGAAACAATTTCAGCAGCTGAAGCCGTGGCTCTACTGGTCAATACCGCTAATGGAATCTCATTGTCAGCAGTGGCGTAAGGGGTAGTATAAGTTTTGTTCCAAGACGCCATTTTTCCTTTCGTGTTTACCACTTCCTTACCTTGCTCTACAAATACATTGGCCACTTTTACCGCCTCGTCTAGTAACCCTCCAGGATTGTCTCTTAAGTCCAAGATAATCTTTGTAGCTCCTGCTCTCTTTAAGCTGTCCAATGCATTTTTCACTTCGCTTCCCGCATCGGTGGTGAAATCTGTCAGTTTGATAAAACCTGTGGTTTCATCATACATCCCGTAAAACATCACGTTGTCGATGGTGATTTTAGATCGCGTCAATGTTACATCAAATGGTTTGTCTTTGCCATAACGTTTAACAGTAAGCACAATTTCTGACCCGGGTTGTCCTTTAAGTAATTCACTGATTTCTGTTGACGACTTGCCCTCCAAATTCTGATGATCAATTTCTAAAATTTCATCCCCAATTTTCAGTCCAGCAGAATGTGCAGGATATCCGATGTAAGGCATAATGACAGTATTTGCCTTTTTTCGCTTTCCTACGATTGCTCCAATACCACCATACTCTCCTGTGGTCGCCGTTCTGTAATCTTCAATGTCACTTTCTGAAATGTAGGCGGCATAGGGATCCAACGATTTAAGCATTGCATCGATTCCATCACCGATCAATTCTTCGCTTGATATTTCATCTACATAATGCGTATTCAATTCCCTAAATAGGGTGGTGAAAATGTTAAGGTTGCGGGAGATTTCGAAGCTATTGTCTCCTCCTAACCAGGTAAAAGAAAACAGCCCAACGAGCAACATAGCACCAACCACACCTATAACTATTCTCTTCATATCAATGAAATTTACTTATTCAATTTAGACTTTAAACGCCCAAAGGAATCCACAAGTTTAGATTCTACAAAACTATAAGGATGAATCTCCTTACCAGTGTAAATATAGGCAATCAGCAAAAATTTACTATCTGGCAATAGCTCATCTAAGCGATATTTGTTTAGTCTATAGGCTTCACGAATCAATCGTTTGATACGATTACGATCAACTGCTCTTTTGAAATTCCTTTTAGAAACACTTACCATGAATTGATGGCACTCAGCATTTTCGTCTGCCACAAGAAACCTAACAGAGAAGGGATAAAAATAAAAAGATGCTCCTTTGGCAAAAAGAGCATCAATTAATTTTTTACTACTCAATCTTTCCTGCTTTGGAAAGGAGTATTTTCTATATGTATGATTTGTTCCTTCCATTAAGAAGGAATAAAGCTAACCAAGATTCTTATTTCTTGTGCTTTCTTTCGTCAGAGACTGTCAGTTTTTTTCTGCCTTTAGCTCTTCTTCTTTTCAAAACAGCTCTGCCAGCCGCATCTTCCATTCTGGCTTTAAAACCGTGCTTATTTCTTCTTTTTCGCTGAGAAGGTTGAAATGTTCTTTTCATCTTATATAATATTTTTTATCTCTAGATTTCCAAATGCCCCTAACTACTCTTCTGACGCAGCTTGAAAAAATGGAGTGCAAAAATAGAGAGCTTTTTGACAATAACAAAGTCTGAATCAGATAGTTTGGGTTAGAATGCATAATAAAAGGATACGTTCTTGAAATATCTGTTCCAAAACCCGAATATTTGCGCAAACAAAGACAAAATTATGATTGATTGCCACATTTCATTCCCAAATCCTTTGACCCATCTTTTGCACATTCAACTCAAATTTGATGTTAGAGATCAATCGTCTATTGACTTCATTCTTCCAGCCTGGCGTCCTGGCCGATATGAATTGGCTCCCTTCGTAGAAAATATTCAAAGATTTAAATCCACAGATGAATCAGACAAATCGCTCAATTGGGAAAAGACGCGTCCTAATATCTGGACCGTCAATTGTGACAAATCAAAAGAAATTACAATCAACTATCAGTACTACGCGAACAAGATGGATGCAGGCAATTCCGTCTTAGATGATCGCCAGATTTACATCAATTTTATCAACTGTATTTTTTTCACCAAAGTGCATAGCGATGAGCCAATAAACTTGACTCTGGAAATTCCTCAAGACTACTCAATTAGCTGTAGCCTTAGATCCACCTCTTTTGGACAACTAAAAGCGGATGATTATTTACAACTCGTGGATTCACCCATATTAGCTAGTCCTGACCTAAGAATTCTGAGATATGCGGTAGAGGAATATAACTTCTCTATAGCTATTCTTGGGGACTGCCCTTTTTCTGATGAAAAAATTATTGAAGACTTCAAGAGTTTCACCGAATCTCAAATAGACGTCATGGGAGGATTTCCAACCAAACAATATGATTTCATAGTGCAATCTCTGGATTACACTCATTATCACGGCGTAGAACACCAAAACTCAACCATACTAGTTTTGGGTCCGAATGACGAAGCCAACAAAGACGCCTATTATGAAAAATTAATGGGTGTAGCTTCTCATGAGCTATTCCACACATGGAATGTTACCCGAATTCGTCCTAAGGAAATGTCTCCCTATCAATTCGACAAAGAAACAATGACAAAGACCGGATTCGTAACAGAAGGCTTTACCACCTACTACGGCGATTGGTTTTTGAAACAATCCGGTGTTTTCAACCAGCAAGAATATTTTAAGGAACTCAATACGCTATTCGACAGACATTTCGAAAACTATGGTAGACATGAAAGCACCTTGATTCAATCCAGTCTAAACCTATGGGTAGATGGATACAAAAACCTGTTCCCTTCTAAAAAAGTGAGTATCTACGTAAAAGGCGCCCTTTGCTCTTTGATTCTAGATCTGACCATAAGAAGAAACACGAACAATGACTCTTCGCTCATTGATGTAGTGAAAAATCTGTACAAGAAATACACTTTTGAGCAAGGTGGGTATACCCAAAAACAAGTTTATGAAACATTGGAGAACACAGGAGGTGCAAGCATGAAGCCACTTCTACATACACTTTATGAAACCACAGAAAGCCTTGACACTTACTTAAAAGAAGCATTGTTCTTTGTAGGCTGTGACCTCATTTCTAAACCCAGCACCAACGAACTGACAAGTAAACTTGGTGTAAAATGCCAAAACAATAAAATCGCAGAAATTGCTCCGAAAAGCTATCCAGAGAAGCTTCTATCCGTAGGAGATGAAATACTTGAACTCAATGGAAGCAAATTTGAAACTGAGAACATTGTGGTTACTGATCAAAACCAATTAAAAATAAAAAGAGGCTCAAGAATATTAGACATTCTAGTACCCATTACGCCAGACACTTATTACAATTCATTCAAAATTGAAGCTAAGGAGAATGCTTCGCCAGAACAATTGAAAAATTTATCTCTTTGGTTAGGAAATATTTAGAAATAAATTTTCGCTCAGAAGCTAAAAACTTACATTTGCCCATGCTTTTCTATATGGTGAATATTAATGGGTCTTTTCTAAGATGAATTTCAAAGCGTTGCTGGTAAGATTTCTAGTATGGCGATTAAAGCATATTAGCAACAACAACTTCACCTTAATACTTAGTGGGATAGTCGGATTAATCGCAGGTCTGGCTGCCGTCACGCTAAAAGAGTCTGTACATTTCATACAAGCCATCCTCAAAAATTACATCTATACTTCAGGTTTCGACTTTTTATACCTCTTTTACCCATTGGCAGGTATTGTCATAACTATGATCGTTTCGAGATATATTCTTAAAGAAAAACTCGGACACGGAATTACACAAATCCTGTTTGTAATCTCCAAAAGATCCAGCATCGTTAAGCGGTCGATGATGTATTCGCGTATGGTAACTAGTGCCATTACTGTGGGCTTTGGAGGGTCTGTTGGACTAGAGGCACCCATTGTAGTCACCGGCTCTGCCATTGGCTCAAACCTGGCTACACTCACGCACTTGAACTACAAAAAAAGAACCTTACTGATCGCCTGTGGTGCATCTGGTGCAATTTCAGCGATCTTTAACTCCCCCATTGCTGGGGTGATTTTTGCCATTGAGGTGATTCTTACCGACGTAACTATCAATAAATTTATCCCTATTCTACTCTCCTCGGTTACGGGATCGTTGGTTTCACTATCTCTGTTGGGCGATGACTTATTGTTTTCATTTAAGCTAAAAGACCCATTTTTAGCGGAGCATGTTCACTACTACATTTTTCTAGGTATTGCCTGTGGCATTGTTTCTGTTCACTTTACCCGATTGACCTATGTGATCGAACGGTGGATTAAAAAAGTGACTAACGAATGGAGTCGAGCCATGGTCGGAGGCATTGGCCTAGCACTGATAATACTCACTTTTCCTCCCATATATGGGGAAGGCTATGACACTATCAAGCAATTACTCAACGGTAACGATGATATCATTTTCAATAACAGTTTGATCTACGGCGAAACAGACAAGACCTTGCTCATCATCATTCTGTTGTTCGCTATTTTGGTAATCAAACCAGTGGCCTCTGCTCTTACAATCGGTGCTGGGGGAAGTGGTGGAATTTTTGCTCCATCTCTTTTCATGGGAGGTATCGCTGGCTACCTTTTTGCCAAAACAGTAAATTTCATTTTACCCATCACCATCAGTAGTAGTAACTTCACTCTGGTGGCCATGTGCGGCGTAATGAGCGGTGTACTCCATGCACCGCTTACTGCTATATTTTTGATTGCAGAAATAACTGGTGGTTATGAGCTCTTTGTCCCTCTCATGCTTGTCAGTGCGATTTCATTTATCACAATCAGTTATTTCGAGAAACATTCGTTGTATACGAAAAGCCTTATCGAAAAAGGTGACCTAATAAAATACGACAAAGACCGACAAGTCCTTAGCTTGATGAAAGTCGACAAAATCATTGAATCAGATTTGCTGACGATCATGTATGATGCCAAACTAGAGGACATGATCAAACTGATCAAAAAGTCCAAACGAAACATTTTTCCTGTATTAAACTATGTTGGGGGGTTGGAAGGTATCATTACATTGGATGATATTAGAGAAAAGATGTTTGATGAAGAAGCTAGAAAGAATATTGTTGTGAAAGAAATCATGCAATTGCCTCCCGCCGAAGTGCATCCGGATGATTCTATGCAAACAGTAATGAACAAATTTGAGATCACACAGGCATGGAACCTTCCTGTAATCGACGAGGGGCAATATATTGGCTTTTTATCGAAGTCCAGAATCTTCAATGCCTACAGAAACAAGCTGATAAATCAAGACAAAGAATAAAAAGTTGAAATTTTTATTCTTTGTACTATTCATTGATTTTAAGTCTAAAAAAATTACACCTAGCCTTCCTTTTCCACAATCTGAAGCAACTCTAACTTTTATAATTGATTAATTTACAGATGGTTAAGCCTATTTAATTCAATGATGTGGATAACTATTCATTTTGTGGATAACTTTTGTCAATTCTTGAGATAGTACTATTTATTGAAAAATTATATGTCCGTACAGCTTATTTGCAACTATCTATTTTTGAGTACGTTACGGTATTTTTAGAGTCAACTAGTTTTTCTTACTATCAATGAATAGACCCAAAAAATTACTCTGCATCTCATTTTTAATAATGTGTTTCGCCGTAAGCCAAGCACCTGCTCAAAGCGTAGAGGTTATCAAATATCCAGACTTGGCCAAGCTTATAAGCACTCCCTCTGAAAAGCATAAAGTCATCAACTTCTGGGCCACATGGTGCCGACCATGTATTAAGGAGTTGCCTCAATTCTTAGCATTATACGAAAAGTACAATGAGGAAAATTTAGAACTAAGCTTGGTTAGTTTCGACTTTGTCGAAGATTTAGAAAATAAGTTAAAGCCGTTCGTAAGCAAGAAAAGCATTGAAGCAAAAGTGTATCTGCTCGATGAAACAGACTACAATGCTTTTATCGACAAAGTTGACCCATCCTGGAGCGGTGCAATTCCAGCTACGCTGCTTGTGGCAAAAGGAAACTCAAAAAGAAAATTTATCGAAAAAGAATTCTCAGAAAACGAACTCGAAAAAGTTTATCTGAATTTTATTAAATAACATGATTATGAAGAAAAATATACTTTTATTTTTTGGTTTAGTTGCTGTAGTAGCTATGCTATTTGCTAGCGACAACAAAGAGGAAATTGTAAAGCCTAAAGTTGGTTTCAACGTGGGGGACAAAGCCACAGACTTTAAATTAAAGAATGTGGATGGACGCACCATTTCCATGGCGGACTACAAGGATGCCAAAGGATACATTGTAGTTTTCACCTGCAACACCTGCCCGTTCTCAAAAATGTATGAAAAACGAATTGATCAGCTCAATCAAAAATATGAGTCTAGTGGATATCCAGTTATTGCCATCAATTCAAATGACGTCACCAAACAACCTGGTGACTCGTTCGACGAAATGGTTAAACGCTCAAACGACAAAGGATATTCTTTTCCCTATCTATACGATGAAAGTCAGGCTGTTGCCACAGCCTATGGTGCTACGCGCACGCCACATGTCTATGTACTCAACAAAAAATTGGAAGTCGCTTACATTGGCGCCATCGATGATAATCACAAAGATGCCGGCGCTGTCACCAAAAGATATGTAGAAGATGCGGTAGACAGCATGCTTGATGGCAAAGCCATAAAAACTACTTCTACCAAAGCGATAGGCTGCACGATAAAATGGAAAGACGCTTAGGCCTCCTTCTTCCTATAATATAATGTTGAGCAATTGGTTTTGTTCAACATTTTTTTTGCCTCTGAAATTATGTCTTCCTCAGTTACTGCATTTATAGCATTCGTTTCTTCATTGACCAAATCAGTATTACCGAGCAAAGTATAATAGGCCAAACTCATTGCTCTATTGAGCAACTCCACTTCAGAAAATACATGAGAGGACTCTGCTTGCATTTTCACTTTTTCCAGTTCCTCCGGTCTTAGCTCGTCTTTTAACAGAGTAGCAATTTCAGCATCTACTATCTGATCAACTTCAGCGAAAGTCACTTGATCCTTTAGTTTTCCTGAGATAACCAATAATCCAGGCTCGATGGAACCGGTAATACTTGCACTCACAGAAGTTAACAGTTTCGTTTCTTTAACCAACTTCGTATACAGTCGAGAAGATTTACCTCTTCCCAAGACATCACTTAGTAGGTCTATCGTATGGTACTTATCGTGCAGTCTATCCGGCATGTGGTAGGCTCGATAAAAAGCATTCATTGGCACTTTCCCCTCTACAGTTTGCTTACGCTCTTCTGTCTGCACTGGCTCTTGAGGTAAGTCTCTATGGTAAGGCTGTCCAGCCGGAACAGGTGCAAACCATTTTTCAGCCAGCGCTTTAACCTGTTCCAGATCAACATCACCAGCTACAACCAAAATGGCATTGTTCGGAATATAGAACTTTTTAAAAAAGGCCTTAACATCCTCCATCGTTGCATCCTCGATGTGTGAAATCTCTTTACCGATAGTATTCCATCGGTAAGGGTGGGTTTTATAAGTCATTGGTTTCATATTCAACCAGGCATCTCCATAGGGCTGATCAAGATATCTCTGTTTGAACTCTTCAATCACTACTTTGCGTTGCACCTCCAAAGACTGCGGATCGAAAGCCAAACTCAACATTCGGTCAGATTCTAGCCAAAATGCGGTTTCAATATTGTTGGAAGGAATCGAAATGTAGTAGTTGGTATAATCAGGTGTGGTAAAGGCATTGTTCTCTCCCCCCACCTTTTGCAATGGCTCGTCATAGGAAGGAATGTTAACCGAGCCCCCAAACATCAAATGCTCAAACAAATGAGCAAATCCAGTCTTATTCTCATCTTCGTCTCTGGAGCCAACATTATACAGCACATTAAGTACGGCTACTTTGGTAGAATGGTCTTCATGAACAACTACCTGAAGTCCATTGTCCAAAACAAATTTTTCGTATTTCATAATTTTCCTTCTGGGCGTAAAAATAGG
The DNA here is from genome assembly GCF_965233835.1 of Reichenbachiella sp. Classification (GTDB taxonomy): domain Bacteria; phylum Bacteroidota; class Bacteroidia; order Cytophagales; family Cyclobacteriaceae; genus Reichenbachiella. The sequence goes on along the minus strand of NZ_OZ247585.1, from coordinate 1,214,449 downwards.
ATGCAATCGGGTGAATCTATACTATATTGATACATTCAATAAAATTTCTCTTAGAACCCTTGCCAACTCCGGCAAACTGTTAGATTTGTGATTGGCTCGTCCACAAAAAATTGTTAAGCAACCCAATACTTACCCAATGAAATTTGAACGAAAGAAACTCACCAACCAACAACTTCTTTCATTTTACAAAAACTTATTACTTCCAAGGCTGATTGAAGAGAAAATGTTGATTTTGCTCCGTCAGGGAAAAATCAGCAAATGGTTTTCTGGCATGGGTCAAGAAGCCATCTCAGTCGGCTCTGCACTGGCTATGGAGGACGATGAATATATTCTTCCGATGCATCGAAACCTTGGAATCTTTACCACGAGAGACATCCCTTTACACAGATTATTTGCTCAGTTTCAGGGTAAAGCCAGTGGGTTTACTCAAGGAAGGGATCGTTCTTTTCATTTTGGTTCAAAGGAGCACAATTTGGTAGGGATGATTTCTCATCTCGGGCCTCAGCTGGGAATCGCTGATGGTATTGCATTAGCTCACAAGCTAAGAAAAAACAAAAAGTCCACGCTGGTGTTTAGTGGAGATGGAGGGGCCAGCGAAGGTGATTTTCATGAGGCGCTCAATGTGGCTTCTGTTTGGCAGCTACCTGTGATTTTTGTGGTGGAAAACAATTGTTGGGGGTTGAGCACGCCAAGCAATCAGCAATTTAATTTTGATTCATTCACTCAAAAGGGACCTGGTTACGGCATCCAAACCAAACAGGTAGACGGTAACAACCTTTTGGAAGTCTACCATGCCATTGCTGAAGCTTCTAAGTCCATGAAGAAGAAAAACGAGCCCTTCTTGATTGAGTGTATGACTTTTAGAATGAGAGGGCACGAAGAAGCCAGCGGAACCAAATATTATCCTAAAGGCCTTCAGGATAAGTGGTCAAAAAAGGATCCTGTGAGCAACTATGAAAAGTTCCTTCTCAAGGAAAAAGTACTCACCAAGAAACTCAAGGCAGAGATTGAAGCCGAAATAAAAAAGGCAATAGACAAAGGTTATAAAGAGGCCAATGAAGAGGGTGTGGTCGCTGTATCTTCAGAAAAGGAATTGAATGATCTTTTTTCACCTTTCGAGCAAAAGGTAATCGCTCCGAAATCAAAAAAACAATCGGATAAACGATTTGTCGATGCCATCTCAGATGGACTGCGTCAGAGCATGGAAAAGTACCCTGAAATGGTGCTCATGGGTCAGGACATTGGCAAGTATGGTGGTGTATTCAAAATCACAGAAGGCTTTGTGGGTCAGTTTGGGGAAGAAAGGGTTCGAAACACTCCGCTGTGTGAATCTGCCATTGTAGGCAGTGCTTTGGGTCTTTCTATTCAGGGAATAAAATCTATGGTAGAAATGCAGTTTGCCGATTTTGTCACCTGTGGATTCAACCAAATCATAAACAACCTGGCCAAAATTCATTGGAGATGGGGACAAAATGCAGATGTGGTAGTTCGTATGCCTACAGGAGCTGGAGTAGCCGCTGGTCCTTTTCACTCTCAATCCAATGAAGCCTGGTTTTTTCATACTCCTGGTTTAAAAATTGTCTACCCTTCCAGTCCATACGATGCCAAGGGACTATTGAATGCCGCAATTGAAGATCCGAATCCCTATTTGTTTTTTGAACACAAGGCACTGTACAGAGCGCTCTCGGAAGAAATTCCTGAGGATTACTATACAGTAGAAGTAGGTAAAGCCAAATTGACTCGAGAAGGTGCTGACCTATCCGTAATTACCTACGGCATGGGAGTACACTGGGCAAAAGAGATCATTGAAGAACTTGGCATAGACGCTGACATCTTAGACTTGAGAACATTGCTTCCTTGGGACCAAGAGGCAGTTGCTGCCACAGTCAAAAAAACCAACAAAGTAATTATCCTCCACGAAGATTGTTTGACTGGTGGAATAGGTGCCGAATTGGCTGCCTGGATCAGCGAATATCATTTTCAAGACCTTGATGCTCCAATCATGAGAGAGGGAAGCCTGGACACTCCAGTACCCTTCGCCGCTAATCTGGAACAGAATTTTTTACCTAAGGAACGTTTTAAAAACAAATTAAAAGCCCTTTTGGAATACTAAGACCCTAACTTTGTAGCCTCTATATTGAGTTCAACCTGGATTATGCAATAGGAATCGTAGTGAAGGCATAAATCGCAAAGAAAGAGGCACTTATATTGAGAAAGCATAGCATCGCTATGGTGATTCAACAAGTTTACGTTAAGTGCCTATTTCAAAGTGGTTTATGTCTGGAATAGATTTTCTATTGCATATTTCAGGTTCAATATATTTGTTAACTTCCCGTTTATATTGCGTAGAGAGGATATATGTTAAACAAACGCTGGTATGTTTTTTTGTTATTCGTTGGCCTAATACTGGTCTCGGCTCATACCTCCTATGCACAACTCTTGACGGATCGAAACAAGCTTAAGACCGCAAGAAGAGAGACCGGATTTCTTCAACACAAAAAGAAAGCAAAAATCAAAGGGCCAAGCGGTAAACACAAAACCGTCGCAGCTGGAAAAACCAAGTATTCCAAAGCTTCGAGCAAAGAAGGCTCAAGTCGTGGTGTAAATCCTAAATATTCTGTATTTACAGCAGGGCAATCAAAAGGCAGAAAAGTAAGCCCTCGATATTCTGTTGCCAATGCTGGACAGGTAAAAAGTCGAAATGTCAAACCACGATACTCGGTGGCCAATGCTGGCCAGGTGAAAGGCAAAAAGATTAATGTCAGATACACGCAGAGCCATGCTGGAGCTGATATGGATCGGAAGGTAAATCCAAGATACTCTGTACTTAATGCCGGTCAAGTGAAGGGTAAAAAGATTAACCCCAGATTTAGTGTAGCAAATGCTGGCAACGTAAAATCAAAAAAAATCACACCAAGATTCACTCAAACCAATGCTGGACAAGTGAAAGGCAGAAAGGTTAACCCAAGATATTCTGAATGGAAACAGGCAGGCAAGATAGTAGTCGTAAAACCAAGGTTCACCGTTCCACCAACCTACAGTAGGACTAAACCTGCCGGAAATAGAAAAAAAGGATTTCTCAGTGACTTCAACCTCTATAGAAAACCTGCCAAACACAAAGCGGGTCCAAATTCGCAATATGCCGGTGTGATGAAAAACAAATATCAGAAGCCCCTGGCTGTGGGTGATCACAATCAGAATATCAAGAGTTACACCAAGTTTTCCAGTCGAAACTTACGTTTCTCACCGAATGCTAAAATGGCCAACTATGAGCTGAAGACTAAGAAAAGACGAAAGAAGAATAGCATGCATCCGAGTGCTAATTATCTCTCAGCGAAATACTACAAGAGCAGAACCGTACGAACGACAAAAAGGAAGTTTAATGTAGTTTGGGTAAGAACCTTTGGGAACAAAATTCAACCTGACGCTGTTAAGAAGAAAACTAAAAAAGCAAAGTTCGATAAAGACGAAATCGACATTTGGAATAATTAATTATGAATTGGAATCAACTAACGGCTAAGGATCAAATAGATCAGATCAAAGCTAATTCTTCTAACCAACCTGTTCTTATTTTCAAACACAGTACCAGATGTAGTATCAGCTCTATGGCAGAAAACAGACTGGAAAGAGCATGGAATGCTGAAGAAATTCCATCGATGGACACCTATCATCTTGATTTAATACAGCATCGTGATATTTCGGATTATATAGCTACAACATTTAATGTAGCTCATGAGTCCCCGCAAGTTCTAATTATTGCTGATGGTGAATGCATTTACCATAATTCACATATGGGTATAGCTTATCACGAAATCAAAAGAATATTTGACGGGTTGGTAGCAGTTTAAATTAGTTCTCTTCTTTTTCTAGTGAACAAATCATGTGAGCCAATTTTTTGGCCTTCTTGCCATACATAAGATGTATGAGGTAAAAAGTAATTGGCAGGGCAATAATCATCCCTACAATAATTCCTATCCAAAAAGCATCGGGCTCCATCACATCATCATAAAACCCATGATTATTGAGATGATAGGCTGCCCAAATAGCAAGTAGAAGGATAATCACAGAGGCAATTTTGAGATGAGTCATAAATTGACCAATGATCTTTTGTACGCGGTACAGGTATTCCAACACAGAGGTGTCAATCGCCTCCTTTTTCAGATTCTTCCGAAGTCTTAGATAATATAGGTAGAATGCAAAATTGAAGAAGAGTGTACCAATACCCACAATCCATTCCTCTTCCCAGAATAATTCAATAGCTAATGATGATAGAATAATTAGGTTCAGGTGTTGTTCCCAGAAGAGGGTCTTCAAAAATCTTTGAATAACACCATGAGACCCTTTGCTTATCATTTGATCAACATCAGTGCTCGTGTACGCCTTGTCATTGGCCAGATCACCATCTTTCCAAATGTCCTTAATGTCCGAATCTTTCATCGATGATCTTTTTAAGTTGTGCCTTTACTCTATTCACTTTAGCTCCCACATTGGTTACAGTAATACCCAAGATTTCGGCCATTTCTTTATAGCTTTTTTCCTCCAGATATAGAAGAATTATCGCTCGATCAGATTCTCTCAAAAGCTTAATGGCCTTATAGAGTTCTTGTACTCTTTCCTCTTGCAGGGCACTGTCTTCGTCCACTACATCAGGAATTTCTCTGTTTTCAGTTGGAATGGTGCGTTTCTTACTTCTTAGTTGAGATAAGCAAACATTCAAACATACACGATATGTCCACGTACTCAATTTCGAAGCGCCACGAAAAGTATCAAATGAGCGCCATAATTGGACAATGCACTCTTGATAATAGTCATTGAAATCATCGGTACTATCCGTATAGATTCGACAGACCTTCGCAATAATGCGGTGATTGTTATCCAAGAATCCCTGAAAGTCAGATTTCATATACGATTGATTTCAAGAGAGTAGGTTGATACTAAAGGTGTTTTATTACAATCTCCCTTATTATTTTATTGGCATCCGTTCAAATGGCTTGTTTCTATCAAACAAATAGCGATAGGTATGATGTGTTTTTCCAATTTCTCCTCCTACTTGTTTCACCACCAAAATCATCTTTCGGTTAAAATCACCAATCCAGTTCATCTCCAAAATCGGATAGCGCTTGTAGTCCTTCTGAACCATCTGTGCCGTTGCCATTACTAAAGCACCGTCTAAACCCTTGCCCTGATGTGCTGGCGCCACACCAAAAACCAAACCAAGCATTTTTTTGTTGGTCTTTCTCCATTTATGCCATACGAATTTGAGCTTACCTATCAAATCCAGCTTTCCATTGACATATTTGAAGATTTGGTTTACCTCAGGCAAGTTCAAATAAAAAGCCACCGGCTCTCCTTTATAATAGGCAAACCAAATGATCTTCTCATCTATGATTGGCTTCATTTGCTTCATGATAGCCTGAGATTGTTCCTTGGACATCTCTGCTACGCCGTCATGATTGGCCCAAGCTACATTGTAGACCAGCCTAAAATCCTCAGTATATTTTTCCAGATTACTCAACTTCATGTGCTCGAAGGAGTAATCGGGATCTTTGTTTAGCACATCGGACTTTTCCATTATTCGGGGATGAAATGGATCAAAGGTGTTTCTTATAAAAGTGAATTGTTTGAAGTAAACCTGAAAGCCATAGTTTTCAAATAGCTCTTGATAGTAGGGAAAGTGATAGTTGCACTGATAGTTAGGTTCAATATCAAAGCCATCTACCAAAAGTCCCCACCATTTATCCCGATCGCCGAAATTGATCGGTCCATCCATAGCCTCCATGCCCTGCGACTTTAGCCAATCTTTTGCCACATCAAAAAGCAAATTGGCTGCGGCCTGATCATTAATACATTCGAAGAATCCTGTACCACCAGTGGGTTGGTCATTGTCTTTACTCTTAGTTTTGTCATTGACAAAAGCGGCAATTCTACCTATAGCCCTTCCATTCTTTTTCAGCAACCAACGTCTGCAAACGCCCCATTTAAACGTTTTGTTTTTTTCGGTATCAAATACAGCACGTACGTCTTTATCCAGCGGACGAATCCAATTTTTTTCACCTTTGTACAAACCCACAGCCATCTCTACAAACTCCTGCTCTTCTCGCTTACTTTTTACCTCTATCAATTCCATGCCCTAAACTTAAGCACACCTGTGGGTATTGGCAATATTTGATCGACCAAGAAAAAAAATATAGTGACATTGGAAAAAAATTCAACCTTTTTATTCCAAGACTTTGGAAAAGATAAAAAGCAGTTTACTTTTGCAGACCATTACAAAATGGTCCGTTCGTCTAGGGGTTAGGACGCCAGGTTTTCATCCTGGTAACAGGGGTTCGATTCCCCTACGGACTACAAAAGATTGGGACGCTAGTCGTTCCTTTTTTTATGACAAGTAATGGTCCGTTCGTCTAGGGGTTAGGACGCCAGGTTTTCATCCTGGTAACAGGGGTTCGATTCCCCTACGGACTACAAAAGGAGGCTCAAAAGGCTTCCTTTTTTTGTATCCATATTTTTCTCATAATCGGTGTCGAGAAGAACGCCATAAATCATACCGGATAAAATTGCTAATCAATTGTACTGACTCTTGCTACGCGGTCCATTCATCTAGGAGTTAGGATCCTAGTCGGCCGCGCAGGTTTTCATTCTGATAGCATGGGCGGTTGGCCGATGCCATCGATTCCCCTGCGGGCTACAATTGAAGCTACTCGTTTGAGTGGCTTTTTTATTGTAATAATCACAATAATGCGTTGGCCTTCGTCCCCCGCGTCCAGACCCCTCTTTAAAACCTTTCACCGAAAGCTTTCTTTACGATCGGTCCTCCTACGGACTACAAATGCTCAGCTTGTGCTGAGCATTTTTTGTTTGTGCTATAAATGAGCTAGTTTGCCAGCTGCAAAAATTTACTCCCACTAAAAACCGAACAATGAATAAGGTAAAATATTATTTGCTCATAGCGATGACATTACTCGTTGCTCCTAATCTATTTGCACAAGAAGGAACAGAAGCTGTCGAACCTGATAGTGCTATGATTGCCGAGTTTGTTGCTTATGCCAAAGAAGCTTATCGGATGGATTCATTATTGAATTATCAATATGGTAAAATCAAGTTATCTGATGGACTAGCGACTTTGACTCTGGACAGCACTTTTAAATACCTGAATCCAACTGAAACAAAAAAGATTCTCGAAGAAGCATGGGGCAATCCTCCACAGGACAATTTGGGTATGATCTTCCCTGATTCTATCAATCCATATATGTTTGACGGATGGGGCGTGATCGTATCCTATGTTGAAGATGGGTACATTGAAGATGATGACGCAGCATCAATAGACTATGACGGGCTTATGGATTCTATGAAGGAAGACATGGAGGAAGAAAACGAATTGCGCAAAGAAATGGGTTATGGGAGCTACCAAATTATTGGATGGGCCGAAACCCCATACTATGATGCTCAGGAAAAGAAGTTGTATTGGGCAAAAAATCTGTTTTTCGAAGGCTCAGAAGAAAATACACTGAACTACGATATCAGAATATTAGGAAGAAATGGGTATTTACAAATGAATGCTGTGGCTGGGCTTGCCCAGCTGAAACCTGTTAAAACCAGCATGCAGAATCTTCTCGCCAGGGTACAGTTTTCAGAAGGTAATACGTATTTTGATTTCGACCCTGAAGTTGATGAAGTTGCGGCTTATGGTATCGGCGCGCTCGTGGCGGGCAAGCTCGCCGCTAAGGCAGGCTTCTTTAAAGTAATTGGCATATTTCTGGCCAAATTTTGGAAATTCATTCTGATTGGCGGTGGAGCAATCATCGCATTTGTAAAGAAGACATTCTTCAGTGGACCTGCAGAACAAAAAGAAGACATGACGCAGACGCAATCTGAGGCCTAGTCATAAAATATGATGTGCAGAAAAAAAGGAAGCCTCTGGGCTTCCTTTTTTTCTGCACATCAAAATTATAGATAGCCAAAAGCAATTCATTTGGTGCTTACAATTCTGGGCCCTTCCAGATTTTCATCCTGGTGGCGGACGGTTAGCCATTGCAACGTTTACCCGATGTCGTCGACATTCCCTGGTAAAGGACTCGCTATGTAGTGGAATCATTCAAACAAAGTGGTGTAGATCACCTCAGCAGCTACCTGACTCCCTTCAAGAGAAGGGTGATGTTGATCGGGGTCATAGTAAGAATAGTCATCCGTTTTATCAATGTATTCCTTCCAAGCACTACCAACAGGACACAAAATGGCATCCATTCCTGAGGCAGCATCTCGATAGTTTTTTATCACCTCATTAAACCTATGGTAATTATTAATAGAAGGCCACGTCATGAAAAATGCCAACTTTGAGTTTTTCTGATCACATATTTCTTTTATTTTTCTTCCATACTTAATCATATTACTCCTGCCATTTAAGCTGGCCGAAGTGCCTTCTTGTATTACTACAAAATCAAAAAGACCTGTTGCTATTTCTTTCTGTAGGATTCCATTATTCCAGTGCCTCTCCAGTGTATATCCACCCGTAGTAACAGACCTAACTCCAATATCTACCTCATGTTTTTTTCCTTCAATTACCACTAACCCTGGAAGATCATTGTAAATGGTGAGGCTATTCCCAACAAACAAAATGTTATAGTCTGTCTCTGAGAGATCAGGGCCATCAGCTATAGATATGTTAGGATTGGCTTTCGAAGAAGCATTTGAAATTGGCTCAGGATCATCCTTGCAGCCGGCTAAGCTTATAATAAACTGTAGGATAAAGAGAATGATCCACTTTTGGTTGGTTACTGTCATTTCCTTTTTTCTTGTCTTGATCCTAACATTAATACTATGTAAAACCCTTACAAAAAGTGAAGTACAACCCCAAAATCTGTAATTTTAGTCTGTTATCATTGGTTAAACAAACTCTCAACAATTACCACTGCGGCCACCTGGCTTCCTTTTAAGGATGGATGAAAACCGTCTGCTCCATAATAAGAGAAATCACCTGTCGTATCGAAGTGCTGCTTCCAAACACGGCCAACGGGGCAAAGCAAAGTTTTATTAATGGCTGCTGCGTCCTCATGATTTTTGATCACGCCATCAAAAGTATGGTAATAAGTTTGAGAAGGCCAAACCATGTAATAAGCCATTTTAGCTCCGTGCTTTTCACATAGATCGTTGATCAGTTTCCCATATTCAATGAGTACCTCTCGACCGAAAGCCTGCGAAGATGGTCCCTGTTGCACCACAACAAAATCAAATTGCCCAGCAGCAATTTCCTTTTGGATCACACCATCATTCCAGTGATCAATCAAGGCATAGTTACCTCTGGTTACGGACTTAACACCAATATCGGCTCCATTTTCTTTACCCAATTGTCTCACTAACCCTGGTAAATCATTGGAATACGTGAGGCTGTTGCCGATAAACAAGATATTGGCATCTGTAAGGTTCAGATTTGAATCATCAGAGTAATCAATAATGGGATTAGAAGGTTGCGTGGGACTAGGGAGTTCCTCAGAGTCGTCGGCACAACTGGTTATGCTCACACAAAACAATATAGCCAAAGCAGCTATAGCAAACTTGTAATTTTTCATCGTTGAATAATTTGTTAGTTAACTAATAAGCTCTTCGGTTGTATTCTTAACAACTGTTTGTCCCAGCCCCCTAACTCCACTCCGAAAAAGGCAACCATTTCTACAGCAAGGGGTCTTTGTTCTGCTGAATTGCATTATCCTCTTGGATTTGTGACATCTTTTGACATTCTCAAACATCGATTGAAACAAATTGAACTGGAAAAAAGCTAAACCATCGTTTCTTTGACCAAACGCTAAACTCATGATCAAAAACTATCTACTCATTGCCCTCCGCAACTTGCTGAAAAACAAAAATTATGTAATAATCAACACCCTAGGTCTAGGCATAGCCATGGCCTGCTGCCTCACAGCCTATATCCTAGTAGCCTTCAATATTGAATTCGACGACTTTCATGATGATGAAAAAGTAAGCAACATATTCCGTGTACATTCTCATGTAGTCATCAATGGATCAGATTTCAGGCAGGCAGTTAGTACGCCTTCTCCCGTGGGACCCATGGCAGCTGAAGATATTGCCGGAATAAAAAGTTTCGTGCGCTTTGCCGGAAGTCAGGGAGGAGGAGCAAGTGTGAGTTACATCAACGAAGCTACCCAAACCAACAATACTTTCGGTGAATATATCACCTATGCAGATAGCGCCTTTTTCGATTTTTTTGATTTTCCACTTATTGCTGGAGATCACAAGGCATTTAAAAGTTTGCATAGCATTTTTCTAAGTAAACGAATTGCGGAAAAGTATTTTGGAGATGAGGATCCAATAGGTAAAGTATTGACCTTAAGTTTTGCACGAGGTGTAGTGAAAAAAGCAACTGTAGGAGGCGTATTGGACAAAGTTCCGGTAAATAACTCCTTGTACATACCTATGCTGATGCGCTTTGAACACTTTAAAGAAATGCGGGCATTGGATCAGTCGCCCTGGGGAGATTGGAATGTACCAGCCACTTTCTTCGAACTGGAAGATCCAAAAAAAGCTAATGAATTAGCTTCCTATTTTGACAAATACCTTCCTCAAAGAAATGAAGCGTTTAAGGAACAAGTGGTTGAAAAAGTAACACTGGAGCCTTTTAAATCTAAGATTGATCCGACTACCCTAACCTGGTCTTATGTAAACAATATGATCGAAATAGAACCACTTCTGGTCTTTATCATTCTGGCATCGATGATCATGCTGATAGCCTGCTTCAACCTTACCAATACATCCATCTCGATGTTGGCCTATAGGCTTAAGGAAATTGGTGTAAGAAAATCTCTCGGCGCCAATAAACGCCAAATCACCACTCAGTTCTTGCTGGAAACGGTCATCATGGCACTGCTAGCACTAATGGCTGGTTATTTAATGTCGACTATTATCGTTCCAGAATTTACGGCTATGTGGGATTTGCCTTATGGCATTAAGGATCTGAGTTCACTAAACCTTACCATGACCTTGCTCCTGCTAGTAGTCATTACTGCTGTACTGGCCGGCATCTATCCAGCCCTAGTCAGTTCAAAACTCAACACCACTACCCTGTTAAAAGGGAAGGTTCAAATCAGAGGTTCAAATTTTATAACCCGATCCTTAGTTTCCATACAGTTTGCTATTTCTGTGATGGTTCTTATCGGTGGGGTGGTCTTTATTCAAAATGCCAAATTTCAAGAAAATATTGATTTTGGCTATCAAAAGGATCAACTCATGCTTGTCGATATCAAAAGTGAGAAAGAATATGAAGCCCTAGCCGCCAAGGCTAGACTCAATCCAAAAGTGCAAGAAGTAGGCGCTACAGAACATCAAATAGGATACAGCACTTATCCAAATCCAATCTCCTTTCAAGGTGAAGAAGTGGAAGTCAGGCATTTAGAATTTGGTGAAAATTATTTCGAAAGCATGAATTTCAGTTTTATTCAAGGTAGGCCACTAGATCATAGCAAGGCCAATGATTTCAACGAAGGAGCCGTAGTGAGCCGACAGTTTTTGAAAACACTAAACATCCAAGGTGATCCTATTGGTCAATATGTTACGATACGGGAGCGGAAGAAAAAGATCGTGGGAGTAATCGAGGATTTTGTGGACAATGTATTTAGATCCAAAGAGCCCGAACCATACATTTTCTACGCCACCGTAGGAGAACGATGGAGAAACATGATAGTAAGAGCCGAAGCTAAGGATCTCGCTGAGATCAATGACTACCTTGAACAGCAGTGGAAACAGATGTACCCAACCAAACCTTATTCCAGCCATTTTCAGGAAGACATCTTGCTGGCGGAAAGCAATCAGACTAACGGCAATCTGAAAAAGATCTTCCTTTTTCTCACTATCCTGGGTGGATTATTGTCGGCATCAGGTATATACTCCCTGGCTTCACTAAACATCGCCAGACGAACCAAAGAATTGGGTATTAGAAAAGCATTGGGAGCCACCATGCAAAGCATCCTCGTTTTACTCAACAAAGAATTTGTAAATATTTTAGTGATCGCTGGTCTACTTGGCAGCGTAGGTGGTTACTATGGCACGGCCTGGATTTTGGATTTGATTTATGCCTTTCATATTCCGATAAAACTAACCCCGGTCGTGCTTAGTGCCTTCACCATATTTTTAATCGGCATGGCCACCACAAGCATTACTATCTATCGTGGTGCCAGAGCAAACCCTGCAGATACATTGCGTAATGAATAGAGTAATAAACCTTAACAAATGTTTTACTTTTATTAGCGTAAATAAACCACGCAAATGACCAAAGAAGTTCGAGCCTTATTTCTAATTCTCATCATTACTGTAGCTCCGCTCTTGGTCTATGCCTTTCTTCAGGTTAGGTCTCTTGATGATGACGAACAATTGGCGGCCGCAGCTTATGAAAAGCAGCTGGATGTCATTCTGTTTTCTCTCAATCAATATGCCGATGACATGATGAACAGGTGGATGCGGCAACTGGCGGATCAGCAAAACACACTGGAAGAGAATGTGAGGCAACTCATCATCGGTAATGAGTCCATTCAGATGCTGGTATTACGAAATACTGAAACCAAGCAAGACAGCATATATGCCAATGATTACGTGGAAATAAATGACAGTACCTACCAAAAAGTGGCAGACTGGTATGATCGCAAAGATTCTGTGATCAATCGACTGTCTGAATATTTGGCCGCAGGTTTTCAAAAAATTCAACCAGCCGACGATTGGCAAACCATATCGGGGCTTCGTCCGGATCAGACTGGTGTTACTGTGATGGTTTATAATGAAGATTCTGTTTTATACAACGCACTTTTCATTTTAGAAAAAAAATTCTGGGTCGAGCAGATTTTGGGTCTTCAGATGCAGAAAATAGACCAAGATCAGTTCACTATAGCCGTAGGCAACTGGCACAAAGAAACCCAACAGTCCCCCTATCTATTTTATCAAACCACACTATTTAGCTTAAAAAAGAAATTTATTAGAAGGAATCTATGGATTTTGCCAAATACCTATCTCTATATTCAATCCAAAGGCAAGAGCTATACCGATTTGATCCAAAACCGATCCCGTGAGAATCTTTACTTCTTACTTTTTTCGGTAATGGTCGTATTAATAGGAGCATTCCTAATGATCCGAAACATCAAAAACACACTAAAGGTGGCGCAGCTAAAGTCCGATTTTGTGTCCAACGTATCTCACGAAATACGGACTCCCCTTTCGCTCATTCGCATGTATGCAGAAACGCTGATGCTGGGCAGGGTTCCTTCTGAAGAGAAGAAAAAGCAATACTATTCGACTATTCATCATGAATCGGGTAGACTAACCTTCCTTGTTAACAACATCCTGGATTTTTCCAGAATTGAAGGCAACCGAAAAACTTATCGATTTGAAAAAAGTGAACTGAATACATTGACGAGCAGAATTCACGAAAACTTCAGTCATTATTTTTTGGAGCACCAGGTAAACTGCAACCTCAAACTATCCCAGTCACCACTATTCATTTCGGTAGACGAACAGGCCTTCGAAGAAGCCTTGTCCAACTTGATTGAAAATGCTGTGAAGTACGGCAATGGCCAAGAGGAAATTGAACTTACTACTTTTGAATCCAACGGGTTTGCTTGCTGCAGAGTGAAAGACAACGGCATTGGTATTTCTAACTCCGCACAGAACCATATATTCGACAAATTTTATCGAGTAGAAGGGGCACTAACGCAAAAAACAAAAGGAACTGGGCTTGGACTAAGTCTGGTCAAGCACATTATGGAATCACATCAAGGTGAAGTGGTTGTGGATTCCACACCTCATAAGGGCAGTACATTTACTTTGAAATTTCCAATAATTAAACAAAATCGTGAATGATGAATAAGATATTAGTAGTAGATGATGAACCTGCGATGCGTGAAGGTCTGGCTGATAATCTATTGTTCGAAGGATATGAAGTAGATCAGGCAGAAGATGGAAAAGTAGCACTTCAAAAGGTGCAAGAGCAATCCTATGATTTGATTGTATTGGATGTGATGATGCCCGAACTCTCAGGTTTTGATGTGTGCAAGAAATTGAGAATGGACGGTAACAAAGTACCCGTCATACTGCTCACTGCCAAAGGTGAAGAAATTGATCGTGTGTTGGGGCTAGAACTAGGAGCTGATGATTACATCACCAAACCTTTTAGCTTAAGGGAACTACTGGCCAGAGTCAAAGCTGTTTTGAGAAGAACGCAAGGCGCAGTAAATACTTCCACTCAACAATTCGAAAAAATCGGACTGATGGAAGTAGACTTCAAAAATTTTATTGCCAGAGTTGATCAACAGGAGGTAAAACTGTCGCACAGAGAATTTGAAGTATTGAAGTTTTTGAAGGATCATCAACAAGAAATTGTGAGTAGGGACGAACTACTAAAAAACATTTGGAAGTATGATGAGTTCCCCACTACCCGAACGGTCGATAATTTTATTTTAAGACTACGACAAAAGGTAGAAACGAACCCTAATGACCCAAAAATTATCTTGACCGTGCATGGCATGGGATACAAAATGATCGGAGCTTGAGCATTTGACATCTTGTGACATCTGTTTACCCGCTGGTGACACACGGTAACATGAGGGAGTGTTATTTTGAATTATTCAATAACATAAAACTCAAAACAATGAAAACGCTATTACTTATTATCACTACACTTGGATATGCCTTGAGTCCAGTTCACGCACAAGGTTTTGAAACAGTGGAAACAAAGTTCAGAGGAAAACCAATTATTCAAATGACACTAAACAACAAAAAGACGTGGGTACTGCTGGATACTGGTTCAGAATTCACTGTACTGGATACGGGGGCACAAAAAAAGTATGGTTTTCATACGAGCTCGTCAAGCACGGGACGATTTAATATATCCGGCTTAAGTTCAACGAACAATAGGCTGATGGAAACTTCTCAAGCAACATTTAAATACGGTCATATAAAGCTGAAGGGACCGTCGTATGCTTTCGACCTTTCTACCGTAGTCCAATCAATCCAACTACGAACAGGTAAGAAAATATCTGCGATTGTAGGCACACACATGATGAGAAATCACGGATTTGTCATAGATATGAGTACTGGAACAGCTTCTATCAAGGTAAAAACAAAGAAGAAAAGGGGAGAACGTAAGTTTGAATCGGAAGAGATTATTATTGCAAAAAATGCCAATTCAAAAAGATGATCAAGTTGAATAACATATATCCGGCTCTATTATCCGTCTTGATTATCGTTCTGTGCGGATCAAGAGATCTACAGGCTCAGAAAAATGACCACCGAGATAAAGAGCCCAGTTTTTGGGAACTCCTATTCGACGATTTTTTTGATCATTATGAAGAGCATCCCGTTCAGAATAAGTTTGAAAACAACTATCGTGTAATCGATCTGGAAAAGTCTTGGAAATTTCAAATTGGCAATGAAAATAAATGGGCAGACCCTTCATACAACGATGACTCCTGGGTAAATATAAAAGTACCTGGAGATTGGGAAAACGATGGATTCCATGGCTATGATGGTTTTGCCTGGTATCGGGTGCATTTCGATGGTCGCGCTTTGAGACCAAACGAAGCTCACTATCTTATGCTTGGCTTCATCGACGATGTGGACGAGACCTTTTTGAATGGCACATTGGTGGGGAAAACGGGAGACTTCCCACCTAGATTTCGAACGGGTTATAATTCTGATCGTGCCTATTTTATTGGCAACGAACTCATCAATTTTGAAGGAGACAATGTCATAGCCGTGAAGGTCTACGACGAATATCAGAATGGTGGAATTGTGAAGGGCAAACCAGGGGTATATGTTTCTGGTGGAAGCGAGGAACTACTTCAAAATCTGTATGGCCCATGGAGGTTTACCAAATCAAATAAAAAGTACTTCAACGAGGCCAATTTGGACGACGAAAACTGGGATGTAGTTCTGGTGCCCTCTTATTGGGACAACCAAGGCTATCGCTCACTAGATGGTACGGCTTGGTATCGCAAAACGTTCGAACTCAGTTTTAAACCTGAAAATGGAGAATCCTATTACCTCACACTTGGAAGGATTGATGATTTCGATGTCACCTACCTCAATGGGCAGAAAATAGGTGAGACAAATGATGAAGGACATTTTGGCCAAAGTAGATCGTACCAAAAAATCCGTGTTTACCCCATTCCAAAAGGACTATTGAATAAAAATGGCAAGAACACAATTGCCGTGAAGGTAAAGGACATTGGTCTGGAAGGCGGCATCTATTCCGGCCCCGTGGGAATTGTCTCAGAAAAGGACGTGACCAGAATGATTAGGGACAGGAGGTGATTACGAGTGCTTTTCTAATAAAGACCTTATCAAAAAGATAAGATCTTTTACAATTTCATTTCTATTCCTGCCGCAAGCTCTTAACAGGGTTCGCACGCGCTGCACGAATAGATTGACTACCAACCACTATTATAACTACCAGTAGTGTAGAAATAAACGCAATGGCAAAAATTCCCCAACCTAGTGGAGTACGATAACTAAAGTTGGTCAACCAAGTTTGGGCGAAGTAGTAGGCTAAAGGTATGCTGATCATATTGGATAGCAATACAAGCTTCACAAACTTGACCGTCATCAACTGCATCACATCAAAGACTGAAGAGCCTAACACCTTCCTCACTGCAATCTCTTTTGTTTTGTCTTTCAGCCGAATATTGGCAATAGAAAACATACCTATAAAGGCAATAAAAAATGAAAGAAAGGTCAAACCAAGCATCAATTGGCTTAGCACATTTTCTTCTTGAAGTAAGTCCTCATACACTTGATCTAGGAAAAAAGACTCAAGGGGGGCATCACCGGATAACGTTCTCCATTCGCTCTCAATGGCCATTAGGGTCTCCTGTATGTTGCTGCCTGAAATGCTTAAATTTATAAAATCAAGCGGCTCATCTCGATAGAAAAATGCAAAGGGCTTCGTTTCGATTTTCATATCCGTAAACTGAAAATCTTTGAGCACACCCACAATGGTTCCGTAGATGATAGAGTCCTCCATGGTTGTGATTGGTAACGTTTGACCTATCTGATCAGTCGTTAAACCCAGCTCCTTACTTGCAGTTTCATTCACCATCATCGTCCAGCCTTCTTTATCAGTTGGTCTGTCAGTAGAAAACGACCTACCGCTGGTCAGTTGCAAACCCATGGTCTGAATAAAATCGGCATCTATGACCATATAATTCATCACAAATGGATCTGGATAACCAACTCTCGTCGTCCAATTCAATTGACCTAAAACACCATTAGCATTTCCTACATTTTGCACTCCAGGAATGTTCAATATTTTGTTTTTAAAAGTGGTATAGTTTCCGACGGCTTCACCATTCTCTATCACTAATACTTGATTGGGATCAAAGCCTTTATCAGCCTGTTGCATATAGGTTAACTGTTGATGGACGACCAACGCCGCCAGAATCATTAGGGCGGAAATAGAAAATTGAAGCACTAATAACGTACTTCTAATCTTCTTGATTGATGTACCTGAATGGCCTCTTATTCCCTTTACTGCAAGCGCAACCTGGAATGCTGTTAAATGATAAGCTGGAAAAATACCTGACAACAAACCTACTATGAGAACTACGACACCTACGGAAAACATAAATATAATTCCCTGCCCATCGAGCAGTGTCAGTTGTTTATCCAACATGGCATTCAGCTGCACGAAAGCCAATTCTGTGAGTACGAAACCAGCGACCAAAGCGATTGCCGCCGTCAGAAATGTCTCTACCATAAACTGACTAACTAGAGCAGAACGATGAGCTCCAAAGACTTTTCGTACACCCACTTCTTTAAATCGGCGGACGGACTGAGCAATGGTCAGGTTGATATAGTTAAGGCAAGACACAAAAAGTACAAACAGCCCAAGACCTCCAAAGATGTAAATGTTATTGATGTCACCATTGGCCTCTAGTTCCCATTTCAGGTGTGACTTCAAATGTATGTCTGTTAATGGTTGGGTGTAAATTTTATTGTAGTGCTCCTCTCCCTCCTCTTGATAACTTTCGTAAAATGGTTGAAGCTTAGTCTCAAAAGCGCTCATATCCACGCCCTCATTCATTCTGATATAGGTATAGTAGTTGTACCATCCCCAGTTTTGTTCTAGCCCATCAAAGTCGAGCTTAGTTAAAAAATCAAAATGAAAATGTGACTCCTCAGGAAGGTTATCAAGCACTCCGGATATTTGATAGGTTTTATTTTCATCACCCATCAGTATTATTTTTTCTCCCAGTACATTTTCCCTTCCAAAATATTTTAAGGCCACTTTTTTTGAAATAACCATTTGGTCAGGGGCATTCAAAGCTGACTTTGAGTCGCCATGTAGAAAAGGAAAAGTAAAAACCGTGAAAAATGTGGAGTCAGTTCGGAGGAAATCTGTTTCGAAAAACTGCCGACCATCTTCAGTTTTCAACCTAAACTGGCCACCCCATGAAGGAAACAAACGCACGGTTGAATGTACTTCAGGAAAGTCTCTTTTCAATGCAGGTGCCAATGCTGGAGGGGTGGTTGCGTCAGGCAATCGATTCCCCTTACTATCCACAAAGTCTATGGGCACACGATAGATGTTCTCTGCCTTCTCATGAAATCTATCGTATTTGAGTTCAGAATATATGTATGCAGCAATGAAAGTAAAACAGGCAATTCCAACCGATAAGCTTATAATATTAAGAAACGCACTGGTTTTGTGTTTCACCAGATTACGCCTGGCGAATTTGAAGTAGTTAAAAATCATGATTGTGTTTTTTGAGTTTTGACCATCGATGGCAAACGGGCGAAGAAAATTGAACACTTGAATCCAATAAAACAGATGCGCCCGCCACCGAGGCATATCAATAGTTTCTTCAAAATATATTTCATGGAGGTCCCCTTTGATCTCCTCCAACAGCTCTTTTTTACAAAACCATCTCAGAAATCGATCAGCTATTTGGGGAGGAAATGATTGCTTAGATGACTTCATAACTGAGTGCCTTCCATGCTACATCGGGGATTTGATTCCATAGTTGATTGCGCAGATCACGATTGATTTCCAATGCTTTTTTTCCGCTGGCTGTGATTTGAAAAAGACGTTTTCGTCTCCCTCCTCGGACGTGGGTTTCATCTGCCAACTTCGATACCAGAAAGCCTTTGCTTTCCAATCTATTCAAGGCAGAATGAATAGCCCCCAACACAACCTTACGACCTATTTGAGACTCTATTTCTTGCCTTACATTCACACCATAAGCATTTGGAAACAGCAATCCAACCACTAGCAATACTACTTCTTCAAACTCTCCTAATTGGGTTCCTTTCATAACATTACAACTATCAATTTATACAAATGTATAAATTGTTTAATCAAATCCTACAAATATGAATATTGAATGTTACATATGCCCCTGGTCAATGTGCGCTGGCCATTTTGAATGTTCCTTGAATCATATCATCTTGCAGGCATAACACGAGCAAAAAACCAATGACCTATTACCGGACGTTAATCACTATCTTATTCTTTTTTGTAACTACTTTTCTCTTGGGTCAAGCTGATGAGTCTGATACTTGGCTGAGTCAGGGAAATGAATTATTTGAAGAGCTAAACTATTCAAAAGCCATTCAGTCTTATCAAAAGTCGTGGGATAGAAATAAAAATGAGTCAGCGCTTTGGGGACTAGCCAAATCCAAGTTCGAATTGGGCAATCAATACCAATTCAATAACAAAGCTGAAAAGGCGCAAATAGAATACAAAGATGCACTCAACCTAGCCGAACAACTGACGACCATAAACAGTAACCAGCCGGATTACCTCCTTTTCAGGGGCATGATGTATCTGTACAACAACAGAGCCGAAAGCGCATCATTAGATTTCGAAGATGCCAGATCAAAGTTTCCATCTTCAGGCCGAGCCTATTACTACTTATGGACTCAGCTGCCTATAGAGGCAGCCAACAAGGTAGAACACGAATATGTGCAAAAGGCATTTTCCCTAGACCCCAATTTGTTTGAATTGCATCAGGAATTAGGAGCCTACTATACTAGCCTAAGTCAGGCCGATCAAGCTATCAATCACTACGAAAAA
This sequence comes from Reichenbachiella sp., assembly GCF_965233835.1. Lineage (GTDB taxonomy): Bacteria > Bacteroidota > Bacteroidia > Cytophagales > Cyclobacteriaceae > Reichenbachiella. The sequence goes on along the minus strand of NZ_OZ247585.1, from coordinate 1,194,384 downwards.
GCTTTGGCCATCTCACCCAAAAACTACAAGGCGAATTTCGCCCTAGGGCAGGTCTATTGGGCCTTAGGTGATTTGCAAAAAATGAGAACTCACTTCCAGCAGAGTCTAGATTATTTTCCAGACTTCGGATATGCTAAGATGCTTTTAGCTGGAGTAGAACTGATGAGTTCAAATACGCCGGCAGCCATTTCTTTGATCAAAGACGCGTTGAAAGACAATCCAGCCACCGAGCAATACTTGACCTCATACATTCAAAACTATCCTGAATTAGCCAATTACAACTTTAAGGAAACCAATGATGAATCACCCATTGATGCCCAGGGCTATCCTAAATATTATATGCAAGCAGTAGGCCTGGCTCAGGCCTACGACTTTTTTAGTGCCATCGATTTACTTCATCAATCCAATGACCTTTATGGTCAGTATGCCTTAGCTCAGCCAGCCTGGCAGGCCTCTATTCTATCCTGGCTTACCCACTGTTACAGAGAAATTGGCAACTATGGCGCTGCGGCACAAATTGGCAAACAAGCCCTTGATTTGGCTATAAAAAATAATCTGGCAACAGACCAAGCTAGTCTGGCAGCAAATCTTTCTATGGTGTACTATACCTGGGGAGATTACCCCAAAACAATTGAGTATGCAAAAGCTTCTTTGACCTTTCTAAATAAAAACAACCAGTCTGCTCAATTGTATGATGCCTATATCAATATGGGCAGCTATTATCGCAAATGGGGTCAGGCTGACAGCGCTGTTTACTACCACAAAATGGCGCTCGGTGAAATCTCTGGTTCTTCAGAATTAAAATATGTGCTGGCACAAAAAGAATTGGCGATTTCCTTAGTTGCACTTAATAAAGTTGACTCCGCGAGGATAGTAATTGAGCAAATGAACAAAACCAGAGAAGTATATTCTTTCTCTGATCAGGACGCGGTACTAGATTTAGGTAGCGCCGAAGTTTACTATGCACAGGGAGAGTATGAAAAAGCTTGGGACTTTATTTCAAAAGCCTTTACACATTTTTCCAAACTAGAAGAAATATCGCCTAATCACCCATCGATTATTCCTTTTCTCGAGAATTACATTGGACTAGCAATAAATCTTGAAATGAACGACTTAGCCAATGGAAATTATCAGGCGCTTAACAACAAATTAATCAACCAAATTTTCACTTATTTCCCAGCCATGAGCGAAAATGGGAAATTGTTGTTTTATAGAGATGTGAAAAGGCATTTCGAATCCTTCAATTCATATGCACTTAACCAATCTGAGTTTGACCAAAACACGTTGAACCAAGTGCTAGAAAATCAATTGTTGCTCAAAGGATTGTTATTCAATGACCAAGTGAAGATCCAAAACGCTATCATGAAGTCAGATGACAAGGCGTTAAAAACCACTTTTCAAGACCTTATGGATAAGAAAAACTTGCTCGCCAGATCAGTATCCTTGTCGCCCGAAGAAATGAATAATCGTGGAGTCGATGCGCAAAATATTCAACACGAAATTGACAGCCTTCAAATCCAATTGCAACTTATGGGCATGGCGCCTTCTAGTTCGGTCTACGAACCAGAATTAATTCAAAAAGTATTACAGGCACTTAAACCAGGAGAGGCGGCCATTGAAATGATCAGATTCAGAACCTATGATTTTACCAATGGAGGTAAGTTTACCGAACAGATAAATTACCTCGCCATGATTCTTAAGGGCGGGAGCACTGAGGTTAACTTTATCCGTATAAAAAACGGAAACGAGCTTGAAGGGAAGAAGTATCAGGCATATAGTAATGCTGTTTCCTATGAGCTGGATGACCGCAAATCGTACGATGTCTATTGGAAAGCCATTGCTGATGAACTTTCGGGGATAGATCGTGTATATCTATCTGGAGACGGTGTGTACCATAAAATCAATGTTAATACGCTATTAAACCCAACGACCAATCAATTTGTTATTGATGAAATGGACGTCCGTTTAGTTACAAGTACGCGCGACTTGCTCAAAGCTAACTCGCTCCTACCTACTCGAGGTGAAATTCTTTTAGTTGGTTTTCCTACCTATCATTTGGGAGCAGGAGTATCCACTTCCAAATCGAGTCCACATCAAAAGACCATTGCAACACGTGCGTTTACCAACATAGAGAATCTGGAGCCGCTGCCAGGCACTTACTCTGAAGTCACGACTATCGAGTCCATTCTGGACGAAACTAAATGGAAAACAAAAGTGCTAACCGGGGAAGACGCACTTGAGGAAAGGATAAAGGAATTGGAGAACACTACCATTCTGCACATCGCCACCCATGGTTACTTCGAAGAAACCAGCCCTAAAGACAATCCCCTCTTTTACTCCGGTCTATTTCTCAGTGGTGCTTCCAGCAAATATCAGAACCAGTCAGAACAAGGTGAAGATGGAATTCTTACGGCCTATGAAGCCATGCACCTCAACCTAAATGAAACGCAAATGGTAGTTCTTTCTGCCTGTGAAACTGGAATGGGACATATAGAAAATGGTCAGGGTGTTTACGGGTTGCAACGTGCATTTTTGATAGCAGGAAGTAAGTCAGTGGTCATGAGTTTCTGGAAAGTTAATGACCAAACCACAATGGATTTGATGATTAATTTTTATCAAAACCTAAGCACCACGAAAGACAAACACCTGGCTTTCAGAAATGCTCAACTTCAACTAAAAGAAAAACACCCTAATCCAAAATACTGGGGCGCTTTTAACATAGTGGGAAGGTAACGACCTTGGTGATTCAATCCCTTATTTTAATGTTCAAGGCCTGTTCTATAAAGGTGTGTAATTCAATCATTTGTTTACGTCCCATTTTTTGACCAAAATAAGAAACTATATAGAGGGTAAGGAAAACAACTGTTAATATAGGTACTGCCCAGAGTATCTTGGCTGATTGACCTAAGGACCAATTGCTATATCCTACCACGAGAACCACTAAAGCGGCAAATCCTATAATGGAGTAGAATAGCACGAACATGGTCCAGACCTCTGGTCTTGGACCATACAGCCCTCTCAAGACACTTCCAGTCTCTGAAGATTCAAAACTTAAACCTAGCTGTGGCGACCAATAATGTTGATCCTTTTTAGGTAGAGAAAATGTAGCATGGCCATCGATTAGTGTACCATGTATTCCTGTAGCACCTGCCTCTATTCCTGCCTTCAATTGGTTAGCAATTTCTTCTGGTGTCTGAAGCAGATTGACCTTAAATCTCGGTCGAATTTGAAAATGTGAATGGGATTCACTCATTATCTATCACGGAATCAATCAGGTCTACATGGTGGCCAACTTTAATACTTTGTCCAGCAAGTCCTGTTTTTCGAATGGTTTGACAAGGTATTCTAGTATACCAATCTCCTTGGCCTCTCGCTGAGCAATATCCTGTCCTACAGCACTAATCATGATTACCTTAGCCTTGAAATCAACATCATTCAACTCATCCATAACATCTAATCCAAACATATCAGGCAACACGTTATCCAACGTAATGATTTCGGGCTTTAGAATAAGAGCTAATTTGATGGCATCTTCACCATTGGCAGCCTCCCCTATCACCTCATAACCACCCTCCTCCAATATATTCTTAATGGTCTCTCTTTGAAATTTCGAATCGTCTACTACTAATACTGTTGTCATGTGGAATGTTATTTAGCTGCTGGAAGTACAACTAAATATAATCAATGAATTGATGCTGACCCAATGCAGGCAAATAATTTCAACAAAACTCAATTCTTTATTTAGAATCGTTCCAAACAATTTGCAAAACCGGAGATTGCCATCTAATTTTGTTTAGAATTAGTCTAAATAAAAATCATTGCTAGCGACTCGCACTTTTCTTGTTAATAACAACTACGTTTCCTTGATGGGGTGGAAGCAGATTATAAGTGATTCCAATCACTTTCACCTGATAGGAACTTCAGAGTCTTTAAAGGAAATTGCTCCCCTGGATGGAGCATCCAACCATCTCATTCTGGCAGACCTGTCAAAAGATGGAGACAAATCCCTACCTCAAATAGCACAACTTATCCTACAGCCCAACGTCGATGTTCTGCTCGTAGTAGATCTCGCCGATCACGCCTTGATACAAAAACTAAAAGAAATGGGTATCCGTGGTATACTCACCACTCACTGTGATGCCCAAGAAATCAAAACTGCACTGGAAAGCATTCGGCTAGGTAAGCGGTTTTATTGTGGAGATATTCTGGACGTACTTATCAAACCCCAAGCTCCGCAGAAAACCCAAAAATCCAATGAGATTCTTTCTGGTAGAGAGATTGAAGTCTTGGAATGGGTAGTGAAGGGGTTGACCACGCAGGAGATCGCAGAAGAGCTTAACGTAAGTACCCACACGATCAACTCCCATAGAAAAAACATGCTCAAAAAATTGGAGCTCACTTCACCGGTTGAATTGATTGTATATGCGGTGAAATCTGGCCTTGTTGACCTATAGCAAACTCTCCGATCAGTCACTAGCATTAGCTAGAAGCCTTCTCTTCGCTTACTACACCTAGTGAGCTAAATTTCCTTATCTCTAGCGATTGTGCAAGAGTCATAACTTATCAAATTTTGCATTGTTTAGAATCATTCTAAATAATGAAAGTTATGACACTACAAAAAACCTTACTACTTATACTGGCTTCTATCAGTATAGAAACACACGCCCAGTCCTTTCAGGTGCTGAGCAACGAGCTTCCCGTGCTAGGAGCCACGATAGTGGTATCTAACCTTCAAAACAACCATTCAGAGTTTTACATTTCAGATGAGCATGGATACGCTGACATTTCAGCAAACTATCCTTTTAGGGCTACCATCTCCCACCTCAACTATCAAACTCAAATTGATACTGTTTACAGTTCAAAGGAAGGAAAGAACTCTTGGAAACTTATTCCAAAAGAAATCCAACTGGAGGAGCTGGTAGTCACTGGTCAGTATACTCCACAATCCGTAAGAAACTCAGTATATCAGGTGCGAATACTTGATGAAACCAGGATAGAATCACAAGGCGCACAATCTCTTACAGAAGTGTTGGCCAATGAGCTCAACATTCGATTTAGTAGAGATAATGCCGTTGGCAATTCTTCTATCAGCCTCCAAGGCCTGAGCGGCCAAAACGTAAAAGTTCTACTTGATGGGGTGCCTATGGTTGGACGTAGTGGGGTTGGCAATGAGATTGATTTGGCGCAGATCAATGTAAATACCATCGAACGCATAGAAATAATAGAAGGCCCTATGGCTGTAAACTATGGCGCCGATGCCCTAGCTGGAGTCATCAATGTAATCTCCAAAAACAAACAGTCAACAAAATGGAATTTGGATTTGAGCATTCAAGAAGAAACAGTTGGTAGCGAGTATAGTATATTCGGTGAAGGTGTGCACAATCTATCTGCTTCAGGTCGATATCAATTCAATTCCAACTGGTCTGCACAAGCATCAACAAGAAGTCACAAATTTGGTGGATGGGGTGGCACTGGTCGAGACCATTTGTGGTATCCAAAAAATCAATTTTTTCAGTCCGGGCAAGTACAATTTGATGTTGCTAATTTTTCGATCTATTACCGTCTCGACTATCTCAGCGAAACTATAGAAAGCCTTGGGGTACCAGAGCAAGTAAATGTACAAGATGACCCTTACGCCTTTGACAAGGAATACCTCACTCATCGCTGGATGCATCAGATTCAATCCGAGCTTTCGATGGGTAAGGGTACTATGCACACTGTTGTCTCTTACACAGACTACAGTCGACACACCCATCGTTTCAAAGCCTTTCTCCTGGAAGGTGTGCCCAATGTCACCACTGCTAGCGGTCAGGATACCATAAAATTCCAAACTACTTTTTTTAGAAATGCACTAGATGATGTGGTACAGTGGGCATTGGGCAGTACCGAATGGCATACACAGTTCGGTGTAGATGGCACCCTTGAAACAGCCAACGGGAGCTCCCTAAGTACTGGTGACAAGGAAATGACAGACCTCGGTCTATTTGCCACTTCAGAGGTTGAAATTGGTACCAAACTAAAAGTACGGCCAGGAATCCGCCTGACTTACAATTCCATCTTTAATGCCAACCCCTCGGCCTCGATCAATCTCAAATATGACGTTACCAATCATACCCAATTGCGATTGAGTTATGGCCGGGGGTTTAGGGCTCCTTCTTTGCGAGAACTGTATCATGAGTTTATCGACGCCAATCACAACATTGTAGGCAACGATCAACTGGAACCGGAATATTCCAACAATATCAACGGAGACATCACTCATCAATTTGGCAACAGTGGCTGGGAGCTACAAACCAGCGGCTTCTATAACGATATCGACAACCGCATAAGCTATTTCACACCCGAAGGCACTAACCAGGCCACCACTTATACCAACATACATAAATTCAAAACGTTGGGAACAGCTGGTTACATTTCCTATCGTAGCCAGAAGTTTACATTAAAAACAGGTGCTTCTTATATAGGAAGATACCACCGACTTAGTGCGGAAGCCTCGGTACACAATGTTCCTCAATTCCTTTACTCACCAGAGTTTATCTCGCAGCTTGGTTACACCTTTTTTGGTGTAAAGCTTTCAGGTTTTTACAAGTTTGTCGGCCCAGGTAAGCAATATCTGTCAGTCGATCATGGCAACGGAGACAGCCACCCAGAACTACGACAAGTCGATGGCTATCAGTTACTCGACCTCACGCTCACCAAGACTTGGAAAGACGCCCTCACCATTGGAGTTGGGGCTAAAAATGTATTGGACCTCACGTCCGTCAACAATAACATCAGTTCTGGAGGAGCCCATAGCAGCAACAGCGATGGTCGCTCATCAGTGGCCTATGGGCGCTCCTTTTTTCTAAAGATCAATTACCAATTTTTTAATAAGTAAACCAATGAAAGATTTGAAATTAATTATCTACCTACTGGCTAGCCTCATCCTGTTGGGGGTGACGGCATGCGAAGAAGACGAAACCGCTCCAGTACGTGTCAACTTCTCCAACACCGAAACAGGTATATCTGACGAAGCTTCCTCGGCTGACATTGAAATCTCATTTTCCAGACCAGCAGAATCCGATGGCAATCTGTCCGTGCAAATCAAAAGTGCAAGCTTGGCCTATGGCGAAGATGCTGATTTCTTCACCAGCCCTGCCGCCTCAGATATGATTGCTACGGTACCCTTTGCTATAGGAGATGAGTCCGTGACTGTAACTATTTCGGCAGGTTCGGCACTCAACATTGACCAAGATGAATCTATTACACTCACCATCAGTAATGATACAGGTGTACTTGACCTTGGGGATCAGGTAACTTTTACAGTCGTATTTTCAGAAAATTTTGTAGTTCCCTCGGCAGAAATCAAGACTGACGTGGGAGGAGACGACCGTACACATCAGGTTTATATCGATTTGAGTTCTGGACAAACTACTCGAGTAGATCGCAATGACTTCGACCTTGTCTTAGAGTCTGCAGGTGATGGATTCAATATTCTCCTAAATGCAACCGCTGTCATGAACGCAAAAAAAACCGATCAAATAGACTTTACTAAAGTTAGCGAAGACGATACCGTAGGGCTGGATTTATCAGGGCTGATCGATCGAGCGGAAGAGGGTACAACATTTACCGGTGACTTTGCAGAAACAGTTTTCTACGAATGGGACAAAGAAAGTACCACTAGCCATGTGTACATCATTGACCGTGGAATTGATAAATATGGTGGACAAGATCGCGGTTGGAAAAAAGTACAAATAACTAAGAGTGGGACATCCTATACGGTTAGGTCTGCAGATTTAGATGGAACCAACGAAACTTCTTTCTCCATAAACAAGTCCAGTAATCAAAACTTCAAGTATGTACATTTCGGGAATGGCGAAGCTACGGTAGCACCCGAAGACGGCCAATGGGACTTAGTGCTTTCTACACTCTCACAAGTAGCCTTCTATGGTGGGCAATATTACGGCACGTACAATTCTCAAGCCGCCTTTCATAATTTCTATGGAGGTACACTTGTCGCTGTAATAAACACAGATGAAGTAGAAATTACCTATGAGGATTTAACAAAAGAGGCGGCAATTAGTGCACTGTCTGAAACAGAAGACGATTACAGTATCATCGGAACCAACTGGCGAGGTTTGGATGCCAATTATCAGATTGTAATCAACAGCAACTTAATCTACTGCTTTCAGGATATAGATGGCAACCTCTTCAAATTCCAGTTCACTGCTTACTACAACGGTGACAGTGAAGTTGGCCCATCATTTAAGTACGAGCACTTAAAATGAAAAATTTAAGAATTCTGATTTTAGTAACACGGATAGCCCTTGGTGGGCTATTCGTTTACGCTGGCCTTCAAAAATTTATCCCTAAACCACCTCGACCTGCTACAGAGCAGGGTGTGCAGTTGCCCGATCATGTGGTAAAAATAAAGGGTATGATCGGAGGGTTGAAAGGTACCGACTACTTCTGGCCTGTTTTGGGTGTGGCGGAGATCGTGTGCGGGCTATTGCTAATCAGTCAGGTCTATGCACTGCTGGGGGCTGTGATGCTTGTACCGCTTTCGTTAAACATATTTTTCTTCCACCTCTTCCTCGAACCTCATGAGGTGGGCGAATTGCTCATGACCGGATTCTACCTCTTGGTTAATCTAGCCTTGCTCGCCTACGACTACCCTAGACTGAAAACCACATTTTTAACTCAGCAGGCTACAGTTAATTAATTATTGAACCATTTATAAAAATATTAATACACAAATAAGTAAGTATAACTATGAAAAAAATAATCATCATTCTTTTGTTCCTTTCCACAGCGATAGCTTATGGACAAAAACAAAAAAAGCAAGATATAGAAGCAATCAAAGCCATGTGTGGCTGCTATGACATTCGATTCAACTTCGCTGAAACCTTTGCTCCAGATAAAGATTATGAGTTTCACAAAAACTACACTTCTGGTGCCTTGGAATATGTATTTCCTGTTTCGGAAACTAAAGACAAAGTTGTTCTTCAGCATCTTTTGGTGATTGGTGACACCATGATCATCAAACACTGGAGACAAGATTGGATATATGAAAACACAAATTTCTACGCCTTTGACAAGGAGAACACCTGGAAGTATATGTCTAAAAGTCCGTCGGAGGTAAAAGGTCAGTGGACTCAAAAAGTATATCAGGTAGATGATAGCCCACGCTATGAAGGTACTGCCACCTGGGTGCATGTGGATGGCAAGCACTACTGGGAGAGCAAGGCAGATGCGCCATTACCGAGAAGGGAATTTAGCAAACGCAAGGACTACAACGTAATGACAAGGACCAACCGTCAAGAAATCACTGACTACGGCTGGGTGCATGAGCAAGACAACAACAAGATCATTAGGAGTGACAAGGGCGATGTTCTTTTGGCACAAGAAAAGGGCTGGAACACCTATGCCAAAACAGACGATTCGAAGTGTGAAGTAGCTAAAAAATGGTGGGATAAAAACCAAGCGTATTGGGCCGATGTTCGCCTAGTCTGGGATGAGTTGTTTGCTCAAAAAAAGACGGTGGCCATTAATATGAAAGTGGATGATAAGATCATGTTTCAAAGATTATTTGCACTGGAAAAAGAAATGATCAATATTCAGCCTTACGACGCTGAGCAATCTCAAACTAAAATTAAAGCGGTGATTCAAAAACACCTGAAGAGCGATCAAATGCTTACTTCATTGAAGTAAATCTCAAGAGGGCGTCATTGTACGCCCTTCTTTTACCCACTCTATGAAAAATTGTGATCCAAATATTCTTTCCCATGGGCCTAATTTCAGTATTACGAACTGTGCCTGCTGTAGGCGAATAGGCCTCTATTATAAAAACCTTCTCATTGGCTATACCCACAAAAACTTCAACAAGTTTGTGGAAAATTATTCTAAGATTGATTTTGAGGATCATGCCGTATACTTCCCTGATGAGTCGGCCAGAATCATCATCAAAACTCCACATAAAGACATTCAAATTAATCTTGATTTTCAAGAGTTTACAGAACTCAGGGGAATTCTTCAGGAAAGTAAGCTGCTACTAGAGGTGTATGACCTAATCAAGTCCTAAATACTGAAGGGAAATGACTCATGTATTTATTCTTGATCTCACTGTACTTGTGCATTCTCGAGCTGAGTAGTAAAATAACCACTTGACCAGTTGACCATCCCAATAGCTCTACCATATTCGGCTTCTAGGTTAACTAGTTTCATTTCGGCAGCGATCTTTTTGTTTTCCCGGCTATTCACCAAGAATACAGAACTCTCTCCATTTTGGAATTTTGTTCTTTCTCCCTCTAATAGTCTCTGATAGTTTTGGACGATTCTTCGCTGTTCTTCTAGCATTTCGAGAAGCACAATAATTTTACCGTAGGATTGAAATACCTTGTTGGTAACTATACGCGATTTACTAGTCAACTTTAAACCACCTTCTTCCAGCTTAATCTTAGCCTGTTTGAGTTTTGCACGCTCTTTCCTAATCAATAATGGAAAACTAAATTCAAATCCGCCCTTGTAATTATTACTTAGGCCTGCCATAGACTCATCTGAAGAGTTTCCACTAGCCATCAGGAAATTGTAATTCAGATTCAGTACTGGTTTGATATTTTCCGCTGCCAGTTTTCTGTCTAACTCTAAGGAAAGTAAGTCTGCCTGCATTGCATTTAGATCCGGATGATTGGATACGGCAAAATTGATATACTCATCCACCACCAGTACTTCCTGTTTCTGCCAGGCAGTATCGGGGTGTGCGGCAAATATTTGGGTAGTGTCCCAAACAAAGTTCTCCATTTGGAGTGTTGCATTTTGATAATTCAATCGAGATTTATTTACCTCATTTTTCCAGCTTTGCACTTGGATAAGTGCCTCCACCGAATCTATGGCCGCTTTATCTCCATTTACTACTGACTCTCTTATTCCCTGGTATCTCTCACTGATCAAATCCAAACTTTCTTGAGCTACCCTCATTTTTTGATAAGTTTCAAACCAATTCCAATACACATAATTTGCATCGAGTAGCAGATTATTATAAACAGCATTAGCCTGACTCGTAAGGTTCTGTTGTTCAGCCATTCCTTTTTTCAAATTAATGTTTCGACTATTGTGAATCAAACCTTGTCCAATAGGTACACTTACTCCTGCATAGTAAAGGCCATCTGTAGGAACAGTGTGCTCTGGATTCAAAAATTGTCCACTGTTTCTTTCATAGCCGGCTTTCAAATCCACATTGATCACCGTAGGCACTTTTACATAGCTGTCCCATACATCGTAGTAGTCCTTGCCTTGAAACTGTTTGGTTTGATACTCAGAAATCAATTTCGGATCAAACGCCCCCCTAGCCTGACTCACCACCAAGTCACCTCTATCAAGGATTAATTTAGCTTGTTTGGCCATCGGATGATGACTGCGAACTATTTCATAAAATTCAGACAAGCTCAATTGACCAAGCGTATCTTGCTGAGCAAAGACTTGTATTTGCCAAAGGCATAAAGCGCATATGATAAGGAGCCTATTCATACTTCACTCCTTTAGGTTTTTTTTCTACTACATCTCCTTTCATATAGAAATCAGGAGGGAATCCATTGAGGTTTCGCCATAACTCGTACCATACTGGAACATTGTTCAATAGCGCAATTCCATAAGCACCACTTCCGAGTCTTAGGAGCGTAGGCCATTCCACATCTTCTTCATCCGGAGCAACAAGAACTCTAAAAGTACCATCTCTGGCTACTTTATCGTATGCCACTATTTTCCCACCAAACGTACCGAATGAAACATCCGGCCAACCATTAAACACAAGGGCGGGCCAGCCATCGAATTGTAGACGTACCTTTCTGCCCTCTCGGATCAAAGGCAAATCCAATGGTCTCACATGTAGCTCCACTGCCATCTCTGTTCTCTCAGGCACAAAGGTGAATATTTGCTCTCCTTCTTTTAAAATCTCACCAATACCTGATTTGGTAGCTTTGGTGACATAACCATTTTGAGGTGCCAGAATGTAATAGAAGCTTGATCGCTTGGCATAACTCTCCTGCTTGATGGAAAGCTTATTATACTCGCTCTCTGCCTCCATTTCTCCAGATAGTGCAGACATCTTATCCGACCGAGCTTTGGCAATTTTTTCGCGGTATTCGTTTTCCACCGTGCTTAATCCCAATTCAGCATTTAAATACTGACTTTGACTGGCCAACCATTTGTTTTCCGCAGATATTTTTTTGTTGATCGATTCTTGAAGTTTCTGTCGTTTGCCTTCCAGTTCCGTCAATGACTTTAATCCTTGATCATATAACTTCTGCTGTCGATCAAATTGTCTTTGGGCAATTTCCAAATTCATTAAACTGGTTTGAAAATCAATGCTATCAGATTTGAGCTTCAACGCGGACTGTTCCAAATAATTTTGAGCTTGTTTTTGCTTCAAATTTCTGTTGCGCAACAATGCAGCTATCTGCTGATCCAGTGCCTTACCTTTATCCGCATAGGCCTCTTTGGATGCTTTTTTTGCACTTGCTTGATTTCTGGTTTTGCCCACAAGATCAGGGTCCAAGTACTCAGTTTTCATTTCTGAAATATGAAGAATGGTGTCTCCTTTGGCGACTAACTGTCCTTCTCTGACATACCATTTTTCAATTCTACCAGAGATGACGGAATTGATGGCTTGCTCACGCCCATCAGGACTCAAGGTTATGAGTGTTCCTCTTGCTCTTATATTTTGCGTCCAAGGCAGAAATAACCCAATAATGATCAGACCGAAAATACCGCAAAGCAGGAATACAAACTTTCGGGTGGCATGAGATGACATAACCTCCTGATACGATGAAACATCCTTCAATATCTCATCTCTATCCATTGGATTGTTTGAAATATTCAGCATAATTATTTCTTCGTTTTAGATTTAGTTATTGAAGGAGATATATCCACTATTTTTCCGTATTCGAGTGTAACTATCCTATCACAGTTTTGTAAGACAAGTGGATCATTGGTCACCGTCATTAGTGTCCAATCTTGTTCCTTACTGGTAAGAATTTCGCTTATTCGTTTTCTGTCCTCAAAATCCAAACCTTGTAAGGCATTGTCCATCACCACAATTTTGGGACTTTCTGCTAATGTCCTGGCCAATATCAATTTCTGTTTGACACTATCCGTCAAACCTTGCCCTTCCGGACTAATCATGGTGGCAAGGCCTTTTGGCAAGTTTTTTAAGAAGTCATTGAGACCTACCTGATCAATAGCTCGAAGGATGTCTTCTACTGACACATCATCTTTCCCCACAGAAATATTTTGCGCCAATGTGCCATGAAACAAATCCTGTAACCCCAAATTATCTCCTACTACCGATCTAAAACTCGTGATGTCAATATCCGCGAATGGAATACCATTAAACAAAATTGACCCTTCGTAGTTGTGATAAAGTCCGGATATGACTGATATCAGCGTGGTTTTTCCTGATTCATTATTGCCTGTGATGGCTATTTTTTCACCAGCTTTGACGTGCAGATTAATTTTATCTAATGCACGCTTACCTCCTTCCTCGAAAGTGTAGGACAAATTTGAAAGTTCTACTGATACCCCCTTATTGTTCGAAATTTCAGAAAGAGACAGCCCTCCTTCTTTTTCCAAAGGAATATCTGAAACTTGACCCAATTTTTCTAAACCAGTCAGTACGTCGTAGACAGTTTCCATAGTCAGAATTAATTTTTCAGCCGAACTTAGTACCAAAAGAATAATAATCTCTGAAGCCACAAACTGTCCCAAGTTTATCTCCTGGTTGATCACCAAAATACTTCCTAATATCAACAGACCTCCAGTTATTATTGTCTTGAAGGCGACGATATTGGAAAATTGAAAAATCAGGACTTTGAAGTGCTGCTTTCTGTACTTCAAATAATTGGCCACGTATTCGTTGGTTTTCTCAACAGGAAGTGCCGTTTCTCCAGCTAGTTTAAATGTTCCCATTACCCTGGCCAGCTCTTCAAGCCAGTGAGCCACCTGATACTTGTACTTGGACTCCAGAATACTGGTTTTCAGTCCTTTTGGCCCACTGAGGTAAAATATTAGAACCATTAGGCCTACAAGTAAAAACCCGAAAAACACAAAAAATGGATGATACATTGAAAGTAAAATCAATCCGAATAAAATCTGTAGCGTAGAACTTGAAAAATCAATCAAAATCTTAGGGAGACCTTTCTGGACATTTAATGTGTCAAAGAATCTATTCATCAATTCCGGCGGATAAAAACTTGTTACAGATTCCATCCTAAACCTTGGGATACGATAAGCAAATTCAAAAGACGCCCGGGTGAAAATTCTTCGCTGAAGTAATTCCGTCAGAGACAATTGTAAAATTTGAATGACTCCCGAGGCAGCCACACCTACTACCACAATAAAAATTAACAGCCCCCAGGAAGCTGAAAACTCGGCACTAATCACAAAAGCAATAATGGCCTGTACACCCAGAGGTAAGGATAGATTTATTAATCCATTGAATATCGCATAAGCATAGATGATGAATATCTCTCGCCTATCCAGCGATAGCATATTGAATAGCCTCATCAACGGAGAGAGCTTGATCTTTTCGGCTACAAACTTACTTTCTATCATATCACTATATTCGAATTAATTTTTAAAACTGATCTGACGGTATGTTTAATAAAATCTGCACTTTGTTTCTCTAAAAGCCCATTGCCATTAGCCTCTAATTCTGTAAGTGAAGGCAAATGATGCGCAAAAAAAGTCTGCTGATGTGACGCTTCTAATATGGTACTCACCAGTGCCTTAGGGTATTGATAGTTAGGATTTAGATCTTGAACAATAGAAGTGATTTTTCCGCAGAGTTTTTTATATCCCATAAAAAGCCCTTTTCTATTGATTTCATCCACTTGTCTATTGAGGTAGGTCTTTTCCGACTCATTATCAATCACTCTTCGAAGTTGAGAAATATTGAGCTCAGGTAGATCCAATACATCTGGCAATTCGTAGGAATGACAGATTATATCAATTACTCGGTCTAGTTTCACTGACCGCTCCTTGATATGGTGCGTCTCAAATTCTATAACATACTCTAACCACGACCAGTAGTAGGTAGATAAATAGACTAGAAATTTATGCTTGTTTTTAAAATAGCGATAAATAGATGCTTCTGTTGAGTCAATGCTGTTGGCTAGTTTTTTGAACGTGAACTCTTCAAAGCCCAAGTCATTCAACATGGCTAAGCCTTCACTCACTATTCTTCGTCCCAAATCAGACGAATGTGGATCCTTCTTAAAATACTTATCCGCAAGAACTATTGTTATACTTGACATTATAATAGTATTACTATCAAGAACAAAAGTAGTAATATTAAATTTTGATCCATTCCGTATTTATACGGATTATTTAGTCGTGAAAAGTGCGTTGAAACTGGCAAGATTGATTTCGCACATAATTGGGTATTTAGAGATAATTACCAATCTTAGTATAATTATATTTAATTCCTGTTAAATTTATATTTCATCAGTGCAGCTATTATGAAAGGATTCATAAATATTCTATTACTTCTTGCCTTATCATTTACTTCATGTCGCTCATATGAGGAAGGGGTAAAAGAAGGCCTGGAAAGAGGGAAAGCCGAGGGCCTCGCTTTAGGGCGAGAAGAGGGTTTTGAAAGTGGTTTTGAGGCCGGTCAACTGCAAGGCGCAGAAGAGGGTCATGAAGAAGGACATGCTAAGGGACATGAAAAAGGCTATGAAGCTGGTTTTACCCAAGGCAAAAAGACAGGTTACCAAGCTGGCTATGAAGCCGGAAAAAAAAGAGGATATGAAGAATGCAGAATGGGATGGTAAGTCTCACATATTCTTCGACCAAGCGCTAAATAATGCCTCTTGATCTGCCGTCAGTGTACTCATTTTCGAAAAGCTGAAATCTGACTCATCGTACTCAATGCCAATTTTATTATAATACCCCTGAATAGGTAGCATTTCTGTTCCCTTGATGTAATCATTGATAAATGTCTCTATCTCCGGGTACGTCATTGCTACCACAGTATCAAAAAAGCCTTCCTCAGAAAATGCTTTACTTGGGCCAAATGTATCTATCAATTCCAGCACAACTTCTCGCATGCCTTTAGTCCCTCCTGACAACTCCAACAAGCGAATATCAAGTAAACTAACCACAAAGGCACCTCGATTATAGATGTTACCAAACTGCCCACCGCCATAAGTGCTATATGCTTCTGAACCAATTTGTTGTAAGCTAAAGTCTGGATCGAACTTAGCATCAATAGACAATTTCGTTTGAAGCTGACCGAGCAAGACATTCAAATGCATAGATCCGTTTCTGTACTGCATGAAATCCGAAGCCCATTCCGTCACTCCTTCATACAACCACAGGTGCTGTGATGGTGTAGGGGTCGCAAAATTAAAGTCAGCAATAATTTCACTATGGATATTCAGAGGAGTAACGACATGAAAAAATTCGTGTGCAGAAATACTCTTGATACCACTAGCATAGCTTGCGCTATAGGGAGCATCCTGCAACACATAAACCGAACTTTTGGAATGTTCTAGTGCCCCCGCGTGGACATCACCAAAATGGTATAGGAAATCATATCTATCCGTAGGCAAAACTTCCAAAAATGCTTCTGCGTCAAGTAAAATTTGATTTACATCAGACAAGATCTCTGTCGCATTCATATGACCACCTTCTGAATAAACATACACGTTGATATCTGCTCCTCCTACTTCGGTGGAGGCACTGGTCATCTCTCCAACTAATATGGGAGAGTCTGCTAAATGATCAAAGTCTGTGGCTCTATAGACATCGGCACTCAGCTCGGGTAACGCTGTACCAACGGTCCAATTCTCTGGATATGATAGAGACACATAATAATCGCGTTCTTTTAAACCTACAGGATATCCTATAACCATTGGCGTATTAAGAAGTACGTGATCGTTTTCAATCGATGTACCTGCCATGGCATAAATAGGGTATTCAGAAACCTGAGTGTCAAATGTTTCCTTTACTTCATAAGTGATTTTATGTGCAGAAGCAGGGTCTGCTATTTCCCATTGGTTAGTAGCAGAAGGACCGCTGGAAATCTCAATGCCATCCTCATCAAATACTTGAAGGTTATCAACAAAACGTCCTACATTAGAAATGTCATAGGTTCCAGGAACCGTAGCTGCAAACTGGATGATATTATTATCACTCGTCAAGCCATCCACATACATTTCAACTTTAAAAGTATCACCAGACCGATCATTCAGATTGACATGAACATAAAACGCGTCAGACAAATCTGCATCCATAGGCAAAACGAAGCTGGGATCAACGCTGTCGTCACAAGAGGAAATAAACCAAAAAGAAAGTAGTGCTAAAATTCTAACCCTTGTAGTCATATCAAATTCAGTTAATGTGTATGTAAATAAACGATATTCTTATGGAATACCCTTATTCTCCTAGGCCTCCTTATAAAAGCCTCCTCTATTTTCTGTTCGCGCTTGGGACTGCTTTACAATTAGATAAGCGATGGTAATCAAGTTACGTAGTTCAGACAGTTGCGGCGATATTTTTGTTTTTTTATACAGGTCCTCTGTTTCTTCATAAAGAACCTTTAGTCGATTTGAAGCTCGATTGAGTCTTTCGTTGGATCGTACAATTCCTACATAATTGCTCATGATGGCTTGCACTTCCTTCTTGTTGTGGGTGATTAGAATCAACTCCTTTGGATTTGTTGTTCCTTCTTCGCTCCAGTCAGGTACCTTAGCATTTTCTAAAACACCCTCCACTTCTTCACATGATTTTTCATAGCAGCGATGTGCAAAAATCAAAGCCTCCAAGAGACTATTCGACGCTAATCTGTTCGCTCCGTGGAGTCCGGTACAGGCACATTCTCCACAGGCATACAAGTTGGCAATTTGTGTTTGACCAAAAGCATTGGTCACCACCCCGCCACATAAATAGTGGGCTGCAGGTACTACTGGGATCATATCCTTCTTCCAATCTATACCTAGCTCTTTGCACTTTTGAATGATATTCGGAAAGTGATTTTCAAAACCCACAGGGTCTAGATGACGACAGTCTAGATAGACGTAGTCATCTCCACTTTTCTTTAACTCGCTATCGATAGCTCTTGAAACAATATCACGAGAAGCTAACTCCTTTCTCTCATCATATTTTTCCATGAAAAGTTTGCCCTTCCTATTGCGCAATAAGGCTCCAAACCCACGTACAGCCTCCGAAATCAAAAAGGTTTGCCCAGGTCTTGTGTCGTACAATGCCGTAGGGTGAAACTGAACAAACTCCATGTGTTTGATCAAGGCTTTTGCCCGGTAAGCCATCGCCACTCCGTCCCCGGTAGCTACTTTTGGATTGGTAGTATTCTGATAAACCTGACCTATACCCCCGCTAGCCAAAAGGACAATCTTAGAAAGATAGGTTTCAATTTTTCCCGTTTTTTCATCCAAGACATACGCGCCATAGCACTCATTATCTTCTCTTCCTTTCCATTCCCGGATATGGTGATTCGTGATCAAATCAACGGCGAAATGATGGCTAAGCAAACTGATATTATCACATTGATTAACCTGATCGAGCAGTGTTTCTTCCAGTTCGTAACCCGTAATGTCTTTGTGATGTAAAATTCGATTTTGGGAGTGGCCTCCTTCTCTCCCCAGATCAAAATCACCTAGGTTGTTTTTGTCAAATTCTGCCCCCCAGTTCAGCAATTCCTTCAACCGGTCTGGTGCTTCTTTCACCACCATTTCTACAATGTCACGGTCACAGAGACCATCACCTGCTATAAGTGTATCTTCGATATGTTGCTCATATGAATCCGTCACTGTATCTATCACCACGGCCATTCCTCCTTGAGCATATTTGGTATTGGACTCATTAGCCGCCGCTTTGGTAACGATGGCAACAGTTTTTGCAGGAAATCGCTTGGCGACCTTTAAAGCATAAGTCAATCCCGCCAGGCCAGAGCCAATGATAAGAAAATCGTGTTTGACCATTAATTACTTCGACAACTCAAACATACGCTCTAATGGAACAAGCGCTTTTTTTCTTATTTCTTCCGGTACGTCGATTTCTGGGGTTTCTTTTTTTAAACAAAGGTACAATTTCTCTAAAGTATTCATTTTCATGAAATGACATTCGCTGCAAGCACAAGTGTTGTCCTCTTTGGCCGGGGCCGGGATAAGCGTTTTATTCGGCACACGTTTTTGCATTTCATGCAGGATGCCTGCTTCTGTTGCTACTATAAACTCTTCCGCATCATCCTCTTGCACAAAGTTGAGCAGTTTCTCCGTAGAACCCACAAAAGAAGCCACTCTTAATACTTGCTGCTGAGATTCTGGATGAGCAATAAATTTTGCTTGTGGGTTTTCTTTGTGCAGGTCCAAAATCTTATCCATCGCAAACGCCTCATGTACCATACATGCACCATCCCAAAGCACCATATCACGGCCTGTTTGATGGATCAGGTATTCTCCCAAATTTCGATCCGGAGCACAGATGATTTTCTGATCCTTAGGAACCGAATTGATAATATCTACCGCATTGGATGAGGTACATATGATGTCACTCATGGCCTTGATCTCGGCCGTACAATTGATATAAGTGATCACAATGTGGTCTGGGTGTGCCTCCACAAATTCTTTGAAAGGCCCAGCTGGAGCCGACTCTGCCAAAGAACAGCCAGCATTTACATCTGGAAGGATCACCTTTTTTGTTGGGTTAATAATCTTGGCGGTTTCAGCCATGAAATGTACTCCTGCGAATACGATGATATCAGCATCGGTTTCCGCTGCTTTCCTTGAGAGACCTAAACTATCTCCAACAAAATCCGCTATATCTTGAATGTCAGCCTCCTGATAGTAGTGAGCCAACAAAACGGCATTTTTTTCTTTCTTAAGTCTTACAATTTCTTCCAGATACTCTGCTCTGGTCTTTGGTACTAATTCCAATTGCTCCATGGCTCGAAATGCTTTCTTTCAACCAATGAAATGGTCAGAAAGCTCATTATTTACTTGAAAGTGCAAATTTAATGTAAATCGTGGGGTTCAGCGAAAACGTCCCCAAAAATAAACTTTGCAGTCACAACGAATTTTTGAGGTACTCGGCTAATTTTTTTCAATATCTTTAGAAGTTAAATATTCAAACCAGCGACTCAATCATAAAAACTAAAACGTAAACAATGTCTGCGCTAAACTCTGTTAAAACGCCTGACCTGGCCAAAATCACTTATTTATTGATTAGCACCGTGGCCGTGGTTATGATTCTTTCTTATTCTGAACAGTATGTCATCCCATTCATTGTGGCTATGCTGGTATGGTTTATTATTCATGAAGCCCGCGAATATTTAGTAAGAATTCCTATCGTAAAAGACAGAGTACCTGTTTGGGTGCAGAGTATGTTTTCCTTCCTGTTTATGAACGTCATACTTTTTGTAGTAGGAAAATTACTTTACGCGAGCATGTCTCATCTTTCTGAGAATCTAGATGAATATCAAGCCAATTTACTTTTAGCACTAGAAGAATTAGATGGGTTGGCAGGCATCAATGTTTCTTCACAACTTATAGACTACGTGACAAATGCTGATTTGACACAGTACATCAGCATGATGATTGATACAGCCACCACTCTTTTTGGGGACGCTTTTTTGATTTTGATTTATATTATTTTCTTGCTCATAGAAGAAACGGTTTTTGATAAAAAAATGGAGGCTTTTTATCCAAACGACGAGACGCGCAAGAAGAAATTTAGCTTGCTCAACAAGATGGACCGAAATATTGGTCAATACCTGCTACTGAAAACTTTTGTGAGTTTTATTACTGGCTTACTGAGTTATGTGGTACTTTTTCTGTTCGACATTGATTCCCCCTTCTTTTGGGCCATGCTGATTTTTGTATTGAATTACATTCCGACGGTGGGGTCGTTGATTGCTACGCTATTTCCTGCCTTTTTTGCGATTTTGCAATTTGGTGAGTTAGCACCTTTCGTCTACATATTAGTTTCTGTGGGAGTTATTCAGGTTGTTGTTGGTAACATCATCGAACCCAAAATGATGGGAAATTCGCTCAATATGAGTTCATTGGTGGTTGTGCTGTCGTTAACCATTTGGGGAGCCATCTGGGGTATCATGGGAATGATCTTGAGTGTACCCATTACGGTAATGATGATCATTGTTTGTGAAGAAATACCAAGCCTGAGATTTGTAGCAGTGGCACTATCGGAAAGTGGGAACTTAAGCACAGACCCAACAGTTACTGATAATACTGAAGATTCAACCGAAGATTAATTTCGATTGATCGAATAAAAACCTGTATTGAACTAAGAAATTTTAGCAATACAAAACAACTGTTAATTTCGAACTATGGAAAAAAGAATATTAGGGCTTGTCTTATTGTTCATCATTGGGCTGATGGTGGATAAACAAGTGCTGGCTCAAGGCTGCAGTGATGCCGGTTTCTGTACCATGGGTGCGATGAAGCCAGATCAAGCCTATAACAAAAAAGTAAAACTGAAATTAAGAACCATTGAACTCAGTTACTACTATGGTGAAACCACAACTTCACCTATTGTACAAGTAGCCAATTTGGATGCTTCTTTTTCCATTACACAAAATCTGGGGTTTCAAATAAAGGTTCCTTACCAATGGGTCAATGGCAATTTTGACAATACAGCAGGTATGGGAGACATCTCTCTCAGCGCCACACAGCGCCTCAAAAGCACAGAAAAATATGATCTGAATGCGACCTTAGGAATGAAAATACCCAGCAATGATGCCAACCTAAAAGATAGTGGCTCAAAACACCCTGAGGCAGAGGGTTTATCGCTTCCGATGTATTATCAAACCAGTTTGGGAAGTTATGATATAGTGGCTGGTGCTTCTTTGATTAACTCAAAATGGCTCGTGGCTACCGGTATTCAGATGGCGCTCACCGCCAATGGAAATGAATTTTGGCGTGGTGAATGGCAGTCACCAGTCTATCCAGATTTTGACTACGTGCTCACCTATGACAACGCCACCAAGCTAAAACGAGGCACAGACATTATGCTACGTGTTGAAAGAAATTTTCGATTTTCCAACTACAGTTTCAACGTAGGACTGCTTCCGATTTATAGAATCACTAAAGATCAAATTGCAGACAGAGACACTGGCGAGTATATGAAATTAGAAGGGACTACAGGGTTGGCGCTGACTCTATTGACCAGCTTTACCTATAATTTTGATGTGACGAATAGCCTAAAATTATCCTATGGACATAAGATCACAGATAGGGATGTAAACCCGGACGGTTTGACTAGAGTACAAGTATTTATTGTCGCTTATGGATTTAGATTTTAGAAACATGAGAAGAAAAATTTCTGGCTTACTCCTTTTTGCTTGCTTGTCCTTTACCTCTTCTGTTGCCCAGCAATTAGAGTATAACGAACAATATCAAAAAGCCGAAGCGCTTTTTGAATCTGGCGACTACAATGAAGCTCTTGACCAATATGAGACTGTTTTTGAAGGTCTATCTGGGATGTCAGCCAATCAATGCCAACTGAGAATTGCTGAAGTCAATACACGTCTAGGCAATGCCAAAGTAGGCCTAAATATGTGTAATGAGATTGAGTCAAAGTTGTCTGCGAATACTTTGCTCCTTGCAGAAAACTACAGTGTAAAGGGAGGCGCCTATCTTCATTTGGGTCAAAACGGTGAGGCGATTGAATATTTATTGAAAGCCCAAGATCTATTTGAAACAGCAGGAGTAGAAGCCTCGAAAGAAAAGGCCACATGCTACAACGATCTGGGCATCGCCTACTGGAACAATGGCAACACAGACCTGTCTCTACAATACCTACAAAATGCACTGAACCTTCGTGAAGAACTGTATGGTCAAAAACACCCTGCCGTTGCTGACACCTATAATAATATTGGTTTGGTAAATACAGATGTCAATGGCTTTGCTGCAGTTATTTATTTCAATAATGCACTGAAAATATATCAGGAGTTGTATCACGAAAATCACCCTAAAGTGGCTTTGACCCTCAACAACTTGGCACTACAATATGATGCCCAAGATGACTACCCCAAGGCCCTCGAAAGTTTAAATCGTGTCTCTGATATTTGGGATAATTTGCATGAGGGTGATCACCCCAGCAAAGCTTTTGTGGCCTTCAGTATTGGTAATGTGTACTACCACCAGCAAGAATTCGAAGAAGCCATCAAATACCAAGACCAGGCTTTAGAAATGTATATAAGGTTATACGGACCCAAGCATCCTGAAATCGCCAACATCTACAATCTGAAAGGTGACATTTATCAAAAACAAGGTGCGTATAAAATGGCCGTGGAAACCATACAGAAAGCCATCTATGCCAATTTATCCGACCAAGAACTTACGGATATCTACCAGAACCCTAAACTTGAAAACTACTACAACGCGGACATTTTACTTAGCTCTTTGCAACAAAAAGCGGATGCTTTTGAGACCTATCATTTCAACAAAACACTGAAATTTAGGGACCTTACCGCAGCGCTGAACACGCTGGAAAAGGCCGATGAGTTGGTCAGTCACATTCGCCAAATCAGATTGAGTGAAAAGGATAAAATTTCGTTGAGTGCGAAAGCTTCTGAAATATATGAAGCAGGTGTTTCTCTTTCCTACCAAATGAGCAAAGTAGTGCTCAAACCAAAAGTATATTTAGAAAAGGCTTTCTACTTTGCTGAGAAAAGCAAATCAGCCGTTTTGCTTTCTGCTATTCAAGACACCAATGCTAAAGAGTTTTCGGGCATTCCGTCCGAATTGATATCAAAAGAGAGTGAATTGAAGTCTGGCATTGTTTTGCAAGAACAAAAATTGGCCACCAATCAAGAGCCTGATAAGGAAGCCGGCCTAAAACAAGAATTGCTTTCACTTAATAATGCTTACAACGAATTCGTACGTCAACTTGAAGCTGATTACCCTAACTACTATAACTTAAAATTTAATGTAGAACACATCGGACTAGCCGAACTGCAGGTTGCCTTGGGCACCAATACGGCTTTAGTGACACATTTCATTACGGACACAAGAATTTTCACATTCTATGTCACCAATGAAGATTTTCGAGTATTCAATGAAGCCAAAGCAGACGACTTTGACAAACAAATTCTTGGGCTTAGGAATTCGATGAAATACGACGTCAAAAAATCGTTTCTATCCACCTCTCAGCGATTATACGCTGAACTATTTCCGATGAAAATAAAAAGTAACATCAACCAGCTTTTGATTATTCCTGAAGGCGGGCTGTCTACCATACCTTTTGAAGCGCTGGTGACAGATGCCAAACTTGAAGGAGATATTGATTATGGTCAAATGCCATTTTTAATCAAAAAGTATAACGTCAGCTACGACAACTCGGCCACACTTTTCGCTCAGCGAAAAAAGGAAATAGATGCTTACCAGGGTGAAACAGAAGATATTTTGTTGGTTGCACCCATCAATTTTAGCAGTCAAAAATATCAGGGATTATCGGGTAGGTTAAGTGACCTACCAGGCTCCAAAGCAGAAATAGATGAGATAAAGTATCTGTTCAAAGCCAACAGTAGAAAAGCGAATCTGCTCGTGGAGTCTGACGCCACAAAAAGCAACATTGCCAATGATGATATTAAGCAGTACAAATACATTCATTTTGCCACCCATGGTATGGTGAATGAATCTGAGCCTAATCTTTCAAGAATTTTCTTGCAAGACGGCAGCCTCTACTCTGGAGACATCTACAACATCGACATTAACGCAGACTTGGTGTGTTTGAGTGCCTGTGAAACAGGGTTAGGTAAGATATCAAAAGGTGAAGGAATCATTGGATTATCTAGAGCGCTGCTCTACGCTGGCGCCAAAAATTTGGTGGTTTCGCTTTGGACCGTATCCGACGCCTCAACATCACAATTGATGATTGATTTTTACAACAACCACCTATATTCTTCCACATACAACACGTTCAGCGGAGCGTTACGCATGGCCAAACTTTCATTGATCAATGATGAAAAATACAGCAAACCCTACTATTGGGCACCGTTTGTATTAATCGGTGAGTAAAGGGTAGAAGTCATTCTCGACCTGACCGGATTCAGGACCAATAGTCAAATATTCCACCAGTGTTTCGTCACCTGTGCTTTCCATTGGGCCTTCTAGAAGTTCACCTGAGGTCACACCAGCGGCTGCAAAAACCGCCCAATCTGACTTGACCAAATCCTTTAGCATCAAGACTCGATCAATGTTTGCACCCTCAGCTAAAAGGCCGGTTCTCTCCTCTTCCTGCTGAGGAGCCAGCTGCCCCTGCATATCGCCACCTAATGCCAAAACGGCCGCTGCCGTTATCACTGCTTCTGGTGCACCGCCAATGCCCATCAAGGCATCAACATCGCTATCTGGCAAAAGTGCCAATACTGACCCGATCACATCACCTTCGGCATGCAGATCAACAGTTGCTCCACAGTCCTCAATTTGTTTTCTGAGTTCGATATGGCGAGGTTTGTCCAAGACATAAACTACCAACTCCTCCACCTTTTTACCACTAGCCTCGGCAATTGATTTCAAGTTTTCACTTACGGATTTTGTAATATCTATAGCCCCTTTGGCCGTTTCCCCTACTACTATTTTATTCATGTAATAGGCACTACCAGCATCCCAAAAAGCGCCTTGATCTGTCGCAGCCACCACCGCTATGGCATTAGGCTTACCCTCAGCCATTAGTGCTGTCCCTTCTACAGGGTCTACGGCTATATCTAATTTCGGACCTTCACCATTTCCCAACTTTTCACCGACATAGAGCATGGGGGCTTCGTCTTTTTCCCCTTCACCTACTCTTACAACGGCATCCATATGAGCCTGTTCAAAAGCGCTGCGCATAGCATCCACAGCAGCCTGATCTCCAGCCTCCTTTTCTCCCGTTCCAACGAATTCTTTAGCCGCCGCTGCGGCGCTGCAGACTACCTTCTTCAAGTCTTCAACTAATTGCTCTTGCTCTGTCATGCGACAAAACTAAAGTGCCTAAACGATTCCAAATAAGATTTCAATATTTATCTCTATTTCGATTAATTTAGAACATGAGCAATTCCTTAATAACCACAGAAATAAAAAATCACGTCCTCCACATCGCACTCAGCAGGGCCGAAAAGATGAATGCCTTTTCCTATGCCATGCTGCAAGAATTGTCAGACGCTTATACCTTGTTGGAGTCTGATCCTGAATTACGATGCGGAGTCCTGTATGCCGAAGGTGATCATTTTACTGCCGGGTTAGATTTAGCAGATGTATCTAAACACATACAGCAAGGTGCTAAATTGTTTGAAGAAGGGAAAATAGATCCCCTGCAGATATTCGACAAAAAAAGGACGAAGCCGGTAGTTATAGCTGTGCAAGGCACGTGCCTCACCATAGGCATCGAAATGATCTTGGCGAATGATATCTGCATAGCAGGCCATGACAGTAAATTTGGTCAGATAGAAGTCAAACGAGGCATCCTTGCCTTTGGAGGAGCTACCATCCGGTTTCAACAAAGATGCGGCTGGGGTAATGCCATGAAGTACTTACTAACAGGTGATATGTTTGATGCACAGGAAGCGCTAAGGATTGGGCTTGTTCAAACACTCAGTGATGATCCGACCCATGAAGCGATTGAGGTCGCAGAAAGAATTGCTAAACAAGCACCTCTAGCAGTACAAGCTACTTTAGATAGCGCCAAAACAGCCATTCTCGACGGAAGTCATAAAGCAGAACAAGGACTAATGCCTGCCCTTCACCACCTCATGCAAACTGAAGATGCCAAGGAAGGATTGCTGTCATTTTTGGAAAGAAGGGAGGCGAATTTTAAAGGAAAGTAAAATGAAAGGAATCGATATCACCAGGCCAGACAAACTCTTACTCCAAGGCATAAAAACTTTAGGCGCTCTAGGACAAAACTTATATTCAGATAAAAAATCTGAAGCCAAAGCGAAGGCTCAGCTCACCTTTATTGGCAAAAAGAAAATGGAGTCGGTACAGAGTCAACTCTATCAGTTTGATGCCAAAAATTTGACGCTTGAAAATGACTTGGATGAATTTGACTTCTTGAAAAAAGCGCAAGGTCATAATATTTCGTGGCTCAACTTTCATGGGGTGCACGATGTAGAATTGCTCAAAAAAGTGGGAAACTCTATTAATCTGGATCGACTGACCATTAGACAAATATTAGATACCACCCAACGTCCGAAGGTAGAGGAATATGACGATCATTTGTTTTTTAGTGTGAAATCAATTGCCAAACAAGAAGAAGAAATTGAAGTTGAACAACTGTCTTTTGTGTTGGGGTCACACTATGTAGTCTCCTTTCAAGAAGAAGTAGGCGATCATTTCGAAGGCATTCGAAACAAACTTAATGAGGGACTGGGATTCATTCGAAAGCGCTCGAGCGACTATCTGCTGGCACAGCTACTGGATGCCATTCTGGACAACTATTTCGAGACCATAGACCAAACCAATGAAGCCATCTCCTTCATAGAAAAAGTGGTAATCGATGATCCGGATAAATCTACGCTTATTGTTCTGGAGAAGCACAAACAAAATGCTCAGATTATTAAAAAGGCATTAAGCCCATTTAAAGAAGCCTTGACCAACCTGATGAATGGAGACAGCAAATTCATTCATGCCAACAATCTCAAATATTTTAGAGATTTGGGCAACTCTGCGGTGGCGGCAATGGAAGAAATAGAAGCTACGCTTCGAACCTTAGAAGGTCTGACCAACATCTGCTTTGCTTCCCAAAGCCAAAAAATGAATGAGACTATGAAAGTGCTTACCACAGTGGCAACCATCTTTATTCCACTCACTTTCATTGCAGGCATCTACGGCATGAACTTCGACAACATGCCAGAGCTCCATCATCCCAATGGTTACTTCTATACTTGGGGTGTGATGGGCGTTATTTTTGTGGTGATGTTGATTTATTTTAAAGTTAGAAAATGGATCTAACCTTGAAGTGGTGAGAAATTTCAAGAACCAGCTCCTGTTCAAACTCAAGCGGCACTTTCTAGAAGTGCTGCGCACCAAAACCTCTGATCATTCCGTGGCGATGGGTTTTGCCGTGGGTAGCTTTGTGGCCATACTTCCAACGCCAGGAGTAAGCATTCTGATAGGTATTATCATCGTGGCTATCTTCAAGAAGATCAACAAATACGCATTATTTCTGGCCATGATTGTCTGGAATATCTGGACACTTGCTCCTATCTATTGGGCCAGCTACGAAATCGGCCAAGCCATATTTGGTAATACTGAAGTCGTCGTTTGGGAATTTGAGCAACTAGACCAGGCTTTTGAGTACACAAGAAGATTTCTGATTGGCAATCTATTCCTGTCTATACCAATTTCTATACTTAGCTATTTTTTGATGAAAGCTGGAGTGAGAAGGTATAAAGCAACTAAGTATAAGAACTAAAAATACTGACTAAACCCAACTTTAAAAACCAGCATATTCCAGTTATTCTCGACCAAAGGATAATGAATATTGTTGGGTTTTACTTCTACACCGTCTTTTTCCAGATAGGTAGAATTGCCTGGCGACTGTCTCATTACTTCTATAAATAACTTGTTGTATGGATTCTTTAGTGCAAACTGCAAGTTGATTGAAACACCATAGTCAGGCCTGGCGGCAGTGTAATCCTTCAACGTCTGGTTTGGTGTTCTTTCTCCTTCGCAATCACACGTATTGTCTTGAGCAAAAGTTCTGGCACCAAAAATCATGGTCCCAGCATGAGCACCCAAGGCCAACTGAAACTTTTTATTTTTAATGATATTGTATTTCATAGCAAAATGAAAACTAAAGATATTTTGGTTGGTACGGATTTTATCAAAATCATTAAACAAAGAATCATAGGCATATCGCTTCAAAGGATAAAACGCTGTAGACAAACCCAGATAGAATCTATTTGATGAAAATGCTTGTGAATAAAACCCCACTTCTAAGCCGCCAGGTCTGTAGCCAATATTTCGAGGAGCACCCATAATACTAATCCCATATTTCCATTCTGTCTTATCACTTCGTATTATGGGCGTGGTCGGGTTTTCCATTTGAGGTTTATACTCTTCAGAATTAGCAAAATTATCATTGTTGTCATTAGATAATATATCAAAGAGCAGGTCAAAAAAAGAGTCGCTATTATCACAAGATTGAGCGCTGCTTGGTGAAATGCTCACAAACAGAAGCACTGAGCAAAATAGGAAGTATTTAGTTGATTGGTCAATGGTCATAAGCGCAGTAGTTTCATGGCAATAGACAACATTGATGCCAATATCGGTTCATCAGTCTTTTCGATGTTTTGTCAGGATCACGAGTTGGAAGTTTTTGTTGAATCTTTAAAAGCTCCATATGGCAAATGAGGGTTTATGACCCTTTTCTAGTAGAATAATTCTAAATAACAGGAATTAAGAATATCCATTTGCAAAAGCCAATTCAATTGCCATACCTTTGTCCTACATTAAATCCTAAAAACAGGAAAACTATGATGGTGCAGAATATACATATCGAACCAAATCCCGGGCGCAAGTAGTCAGTAGCTGACTTTATATTCTGCCCGGTCCCAGTACTAAATCTGAGGTCGGGTTTTTTTATGTCCAAATTACGGACATATCCTAAATCCATTTTTCAAATATTATTTCTTAACAGATAAGCATCATGCCGTATTCGGCCATGTGTTTATCTCGACCATGTATTTTCTATATGGTCAAAACAATTGCATAATGGGCAATCATAAGATACGAGGCAAAGACCTCAAAATCATTAATTATAAAACAAATAGGGCTAAAAGCCTGGCCATCGATATTATGTCGATGCACTATAAACATATTTCTAAAATTGAAAAGTTAAATGTATTAAAAGCGGTTAAAAACAATCCTAATGAATATCTCGATGATCCAATTTTAGGCGTATTGGCAGATGAGTTTGCTGAGAAGGAACAGTTGAAAGCTAAAGAAGAAATCCAATTGTTGAGAGGTTCTGGAGACTTCAAAGTCTTTGGTAGGAAGCACATTTCCAGTAATGCCTATCGTCAAATGGAACTTGCTATGAGTCTCCCAATTGCTGAAAAAGGTGCTTTGATGCCAGACGCCCACATGGGTTATGGACTTCCTATTGGAGCAGTATTGGCTACGAAAAATGCTGTGATACCCTATGGAGTAGGTGTTGACATAGGATGCAGGATGAGCTTAAGTGTTTTTGATATTCAGCCAGAATACCTCAAACGCAACCGTTACCAGTTCAAAATGGCGCTAAAAGAAAAGACCTATTTCGGCTCTGGTGGTAGCCTCAATATTCAACAACAACATGAGGTGTTGGATCGTCAAGAGTTTGGTTATACTCCACTTCTTAAGCAGTTGCATAGCAAGGCTGTTCAACAATTGGGTACTTCAGGCTCTGGAAATCACTTTGTTGAATTTGGCGAAGTTGAATTACAAGAGAACAATGATTTAGGTATGCCGGAAGGTAAATATCTAGGGTTGTTGTCTCATTCAGGATCGAGAGGTTTTGGTGCTGCAATCGCAAGACACTACACAGGCCTGGCAAGAAATCAATGTTTGTTGCCTCGTCAGGCACAACATTTTGCCTGGTTGGATATGAATTCTGATGAAGGTCAGGAGTATTGGCTATCAATGAACCTAGCAGGTGATTATGCGAAAGCATGCCACGATCAAATTCATTTGAATTTAAGCAAGCATCTTGGAATTGAGGCTATAGCACGAGTAGAGAACCATCACAACTTCGCTTGGAAAGAAGCTGGGTTGACTGGTGAGGAATTGATTGTGCATAGAAAAGGAGCAACACCTGCAGCCAAAGGTGAACTGGGGATTATCCCTGGATCGATGGCCACGGATGGATACATCGTGAGAGGCAAGGGAGAGTCTTCCGGATTGTTTAGCGCATCGCATGGTGCTGGGCGAAAGATGTCACGAGCTCAGGCTAGAAACAGCTATACGAATAGTGCTTTGAAAAAGGTGCTAAGTAGTCAAGGGGTCACATTGATTGGTGGCGGTGTGGATGAAGCACCTATTGCCTATAAGGACTTGAACGAGGTGATGGCGAGCCAAAAGGATTTGGTTGACATCATTGGAAAATTCACACCTAAAATGGTGATAATGGACAAAGGATAGATGAATTATCATGGAAAAGCAAAACGAAAAAATCATACAAATCACCTCTGGCAGAGGCCCGGCAGAATGTTGCTGGGTGGTAGCCAAGGTGTTGAAGCTCTTGTTGAATGAAGCAAATGAATCTAATATAGAATCCACGATTCTACATCGTGAACAAGGAACAGAAAATGGAACATTGTTTTCTGCAAGCCTCAAATTGGAAGGGAAGAATTTAGACTCCTTTCTAACAAATTGGTTGGGTACGGTGCAATGGATTGGACAAAGTAAATTCAGAAAATATCACAAAAGAAAGAACTGGTTTGTAGGTGTAAACGAATTGACACTCAATCAGAAAAACACTTTTAATAGTAAGGATATACGGTTTGAATTTACTCGATCCGGAGGACCAGGGGGACAGCATGTCAACAAGGTAAGTACGGCAGTCCGAGCGACTCATGTTCCAAGTGGAGCAGTGGTATTTGTTTCCAACAGCAGATCGCAATTGCAAAACAAACATGAAGCAATCAAACGAATGCAGGAAGTATTGGAAATAAAGTCACTTGAACAAGATAAAAAGCAAGTACAAGCGAGTTGGCAAAATCACAATGAACTAGATCGCGGTAATCCTGTGAGAATATTCAAAGGGACAGATTTTAAACCCAATTATAAAAACAAGAATTATAAGTCAAATAGAAAGTCCAGCAAGCAGGATTTTCTTAGACATCTAAACGAATAAATTATAGAACAATGTCTATCACATTAGCAGATCAATATTATCTAAAAGCACTTGATGATTATGATTACAGTTTTACCGAAGTGTTAGAGAACCTCAATTATGCATTGAGCTATGACACGGAACATGCTGGAGCAAATTACCTAATGGGTAAACTTTACATGGAGCAGTTTCAGAAATTCGATTTAGCCGAAGAGCACTTTGTCGCAGCTATGTCCACTGATCCTGAAAATATCAATACATGCGAGAACTTTGCATGGTTGATGGTCAAGACACGCAGATACAAGGAAGCGCTAAAATTAATCAACTACGCACTCGACTTGAAAGGCGCTCTTTTGCCAGAATTACTCAGATTAAAGGCTTTGACTTTTGAATTGACGAAAGAATATGACAAAGCCAAAAATGTTCTCAACGAGGCTATTGCTGAAAGCTATGACTCCAGGTATATAGATTTTCTAGAGGATGAGAAGAATAGGGTAAACAGGAAACAGGAAATGAATCAGAAAGTTTCATATCATGTTTCATAATAGGTAGTACGGAATGAAAGCCATGCTGCCTTCATTTATTGATATAATTAGTTATTTAATGGGGACTAAAGCCAAGTTGTAGATCTTGTCTTTTTTGCCCTCAATTAGAATGAAGTATTCAAAAGATAAAATAGTAGCATTACATGAATCCGGTAAGAAACTTAAATATTTATTCTTCTGGGGTCACGAACGTAGTAGGAATGGAGAAGTAACTAGCTCCTGTTTTAGTCAGTGGTATGCCTCACCATTTACAGTTGACAACATTGTTTATCCTACAGCTGAACATTGGATGATGGCTTGTAAGGCCAGACTATTTGAGGATTCAGAATCCTGCGTCAAAATATTAAAAGCAAAGTCACCAGGCGAAGCTAAAAGCATCGGCAGACGAGTCATAGGTTTTGATCAAAGCTTATGGGATGAACAAAGATTTGATATTGTTGTCAAAGGAGGGTTTCATAAGTTTACTCAAAATCTATCTTTGAAGAAGTATTTGATTAATACCAAAAGTAGAGTGCTGGTTGAAGCAAGTCCGGTTGATAGTATTTGGGGAATAGGATTGAATAGTGAACATGAATTTGCCTCTATCCCGACTAAGTGGAGAGGATCAAATTTGTTAGGATTTGCGTTGATGAAAGTTAGAGATATGATAAGCGATTTGTAAATAGTTGACTTATGAGTAGATCAAAAAAGAAGACACCGATTCAAGCTATTGCCAACTCAGATTCTGAAAAGGAGGATAAGAGAGAGGCCAACAGAAAGTTTAGAAGAACGATTAAGCAACAGTTAGTCTATAGAGTCTTATCAATTGAGTACGTATAAGTTTAAACTAAGCAGCACTTCTTATACTTTTCTCCACTGCCACAAGGGCAAGGATCATTTCTTCCTGGATCTTTTTTTGCATGAAATGAGCTCAATTGTATTGTATTTGTGAGGCTTTGATTGAAAATTTCGGACAACTGATCATATAGTTTCGGATGTTTTTTCTGAAGCAGATGTGGACGTTCAAAAAGTATTCGGAGGCTACAGCAAAAAATTCTTGTTTATTGGTTGTTGCGTACTCATTGATATCGGATCGCTGGTTAATAATTTCAGCTGATTTGTGATTAATGAAATCCAGCCATGGAAGAGTAAATGATTTGTCCTCATAACCAGGCGGAATACCATCAATTGCTCCAGATTCTTTATCAAATAAATGAACAAATTCATGGATGCCCACATTCTTTTTATCATTTGAAATATCAAACCCAAGATGTAGGGAAGGTTTGGATAAAATGACTTTACCTTCCATGGCACCGTTGCCAACCATTCCGGTTATGATTTCACTTTTACTTCCAATATTAAAATTTCTATCAAAGGAATCAGGATACAATAGGACTTCATCCAGGTGGCGGTAAGTCCAGGCCGGAAACCCAAACAATGGAATGACTGCACTACTGGCCACCAAGATTCTATCTTCAACCGATACGTTTGTTTTTACACCTGTAATTCTTACTGCTGATAAAAAATTTGCCAAATCATTTTTGAAACGAAGCCTATCTTTGTCGTTCAAATTTCTATAGAAGTTTACTTTTTCAATAAGAATTTGATCCCATTTTTTTGGAGAGGCAAATGGAGGACTAGTGCGTTCAACCTGCTTCTTATTGTAAAGTAAGGTTGCTCCGGCTACCACAACCAAAAGAAGAATGTAAATCATGTACTATTATTTTGCTCAACTTTTGTCCGAAAAGATCATATGTGTTGAAGTACCAAAATTCCCATATACTAAAAGAAGTAAACTTAGCAGATAATCATAGACTATTCAGGTTATTTTCAATATCATTGAAGTTGACATTTCTAAACTAAATAGAACAAATGCTTGAGAACATTCTTACCCTGTTGATGCTTGTTTTGCTACAGGCAGTCCTGGGATTTGACAACTTACTTTATATATCGATTGAATCCAAAAGAGCACCTTTAGATAAACAAAAGATGGTTAGAACTACCGGTATCGGTCTGGCCATTATTCTTAGAATTATACTTCTCTTCGTTTTGGTGAATCTCATTAAATATTTTCAAAATCCAATTTTTCATATTGATCTTTTCGGATGGGTAGATGGCACATTCAACATTCATAGTTTGATTGTGATATTTGGTGGTGCATTTATTCTTTACACAGCTATCAAAGAGATTTGGCATCTAGTGTATTTGGAAGAACATGATGATGACGTCAAAGACAACACCTCGACCACTCGGATTATCATGATGATTGTGTTTATGAATTTGATTTTTTCTTTCGACTCCATATTAAGCGCTATGGCTTTGAGTGATGTATTTTGGGTA
Source organism: Reichenbachiella sp. (assembly GCF_965233835.1). GTDB lineage: Bacteria > Bacteroidota > Bacteroidia > Cytophagales > Cyclobacteriaceae > Reichenbachiella. Next base: position 1,159,711 of record NZ_OZ247585.1, on the reverse strand, counting down.
ATGGCAACGGCGATCATCATTAGTGGAGTACTTATGATTTGGCTGTCGGATAAAGTGTCGGTCTTTTTGGCCAAAAACAGACTTTACGAAGTACTTGGATTATTCATTTTGTTTCTCGTGGGAGTCATGCTTTTATCTGAAGGAGGGCATTTAGCACATCTGTCCCTTTTTGGTAGTGAGATCACTCCGATGAGTAAGGCCACCTTTTACTTTGTAATCTTTGTTTTAGTTGTGGTAGATATCGTTCAAGGTAAATACCAAAAGAAATTGCTCCTAGCGAAAGAAAAAAGGCAAAAAAATGGCTAAAAGAAGAATAAAGCCAATTGAAGGGCTTCGGGTTTTTATGCACGATCTGTTCGATTTGCATGAAGACAAAGAGCGGGAAAGTAAGACTATTGAGGATATTTGCAAAGGAGTCGAATTTAAGGGGACGAATCTTTGGATTTTAATTTTCGCCATCATAATTGCCTCTATCGGGCTCAATGTAAATTCTACTGCTATCATTATAGGAGCCATGCTCATATCTCCGCTCATGGGCCCTATCATGGGTATTGGATTAGGGGCCGGTATCAATGACTTTGATCTGATTAAGAAAGCTTTCAAAAACCTTAGCGTGGCGGTTGGCATCAGTGTCATGACTTCTGCATTTTATTTTTGGGTTACTCCACTACACGAAGCACAATCTGAACTTTTGGCGCGTACTTATCCTACAATATGGGATGTAATGATTGCTTTTTTTGGAGGATTGGCCGGAATTATTGCCGGTTCCAGAAGAGAAAGATCTAATGCCATTCCTGGAGTCGCTATTGCTACAGCTCTCATGCCTCCTCTCTGCACGGCCGGATATGCATTAGCGAACCTCAATTGGTATTTCTTTGTTGGGGCATTCTACCTTTTTTTTATCAATAGTGTATTTATTTCAGTAGCTACCTTTCTGATCGTTCGTTTTTTGAAGTATCCTAAACGGAAATTTGAAGACCCCAATTCGGAAACCAATGTAAAGCGATCAATCGCTGTATTTGTCATTATTACGATTATTCCAAGTGTTTATCTGGCCTATCATTTAGTTCAACGAACACTCTTCGAGCAGAATGCAAAATACTTTGTGTCAACAGAATTCGATTTTGCCGAGACGGAAGTCATCAATAGCAGTTTTTATTATGATGCTGATAGTAGTTCTATTGAAGTTACGCTCTATGGAAAAACATTGGATTCAGTTCAGATTGTTGATATCAAAAGGCAGATTCCTATTTTTAAACTAAACCCAAAAACGCATTTGATCCTTCATCAAGGGTATGAGCACGAAGTTGACCTTGGCCAGGAATTCGAAGAAATGAGCACTAAATTAAAGATTGATATCATTGAAGACTTGTACAAGAAAAACGAGGCCCTGATTGAATCAAAGGATGAACAAATTGCGGTTTTGGAAAGGGAGATTTTGCGACAGCAGGGCCGCTATTATCCTGTGTCTGATTTGTCGGCTGAGTTGAAAATTCATTACTCAACCATGACTTCTTTTGCGCTGAGTGATGTCATACGAAAAAACATGCAGGAAGAAGTCATGGACACAGTCTGTTATGCGCTAATCAAATTTTCAAAAACTCCTCGAAAATCCGAATTGATGAAAATCGAATTGTGGCTTGAGCAGCGGTTGAAAACAGAAGAAATTGAGCTTGTTCTCTTATAGACAAGTCTACGATTTTGTATTCTTCTTGGCCTTAGTCTTTGTGGCCTTTTTAGCCTCCGCTTCGGACTGTATAAATACCCTAGGCTGAAGTTTTTTGTCACTTATGGTATTCATAATACCCTCCAGGTTCTCAGATATGGTCTCTAATCCAGAAGCCAACTGTGCGTTTTGTCCATAACCCAATTTTTTTTGCCTTTCAATAAATTTGCTCAGGATGTGGTCCCAACGTGATTGCTCTTCTTCGTTCAGCGACCCATTAATTTCCTTAAATTTTAATAAGTTGGCTTCGGCATTCGAAGTCAAAGTTTGAGCCTCGTTTTCATAATGACTTTGAATGATAACATCGACTTCAGATTCGTTCATCAATGGAAGAATCTTTTCTGCCATTTTATTCATATCTCGGTAAGATCCCTGCAATTTGAACGGAGGCTCTGTGCGATATTCATCAGACATAGCAGCTGATTTGATATAAAGTAGGTTTACATTGAGCACCACATTTCGCACGGTAATCAAATGTTTGATCACAGCTACATATTCTTGAATTTCGTCAGCGCTGTGATTCCCCTCAAATTTCAAGCCCTCGGAGGTTCCTGTCTCCGCCATTTTGAGTATGGTCTGAACATCATCCAGACTTCTTGAAACCAGCCTACTTAAAATTGTATTAGAGGTAAGACAATTTTCTATATAGCTCAATTTGAACACTTCCTCATTCTCTCCAATGACGTCTCCTAGATTGTACGTATCCGCACGATTGGAGAGCATGTCGGGAATTTGAAACTTGTCTCCCGACTCCGTATATGGATTGCCTGCCATGACTACGCATACTTTTTTACCTCGAAAATCATAGGTTTTGGTTTTTCCTTTGTAAACACCTTCAATTTTTCGTTGCGCATCGCACATTGAAATAAATTTTTGAAGTAGTTCAGGGTTGCAATGCTGAATATCATCCAGATAAATCATGACATTGTTTCCCATTTCAAATGAGAGATTTAGCTTTTGAAGTTCCTCCGCTGAAGCCGCGTTGGGTGCATCAGCTGGATCTAAAGAAGTAGCCTCATGTCCGATGGCAGGCCCATTGATTTTCATAAAAATTACACCTAGCCTACTTGCTATATATTCCATTAAGGTTGTTTTACCATACCCCGGAGGGGAAACAAGCAGCAATAGTCCCATAAGGTCGGTTCTTTTATTTTCTCCAGCTGTACCCATCTGCTTGGCCAAGTTGGATCCAATTAAGGGGAAATATACCTTGTCAATCAGTTGATTTCTTACAAATGATGACAGCACTCTTGGTTTGAATTCATTTAACCGAAGATCGGTCTTGTAATCTGAAGAAAGTGCCTTTTTCAATTCCTGAAGTGCATGATACTTGGGAGCAATTTCTCTATTGTACTGCTTCATTTTCGTTAAAAAATGATTGAGATGAAAATTATAACCTTCCTTAGCAATTATTGTGTGGTCTCCTTTGAGATCTTTTAGATTTTGTTCGAGCGATATCTGCTGTATGTGTTTGTCTGAATAATTATCATAAAACAATAGAAGCGCTGTTTCATTTACAAAGAAAGTCATATCATTCATTTCCTGGTCTAGCGCTATATAGGAGTTGAGCCATTTTAAAATCGTTCTTACTGCATTAGCAGGTTGATCAGCCAAAGGCTTGACTGAACTGCGGAAATCATTTTCAGATTTTGTCGACTTCAGATATTTCAGAAAATCCTGATGCAACTGTGCAGCACTTGAACTGATGGTAAAGAATTCTTTTGAATCAGCTCGTCAAATAGATATTCTGCTACCTCATCAAAATTGACATCATGTACATAGAAGAGGTTCTCGCATTTTGTAATCTCAGTCACAAGATCTGCCTTTAGGCCATCGAACTCTTCAGAAGAAGGAAATACTTTTAAGATAATTCCTGCGGCTTTCAATTGATGGTGCAATACCTCTTTGATTTCCTGCGATATGCATGATTGCCAAAAGAAAATACCTAATGCTCGAACCGCAGGAGCATGCCGTAAAACGCCTGCACCATCCGACAACTCGATCAGTTTGTTGAGAATAATTAACGCATCATATTCATGAATACCTTTTATATACCCTTCCTGATAGCGTGTAGTCATTTCTTTTTGAATGAAGGACAGCTTATTTTTTTCCGAAAGTGCTAGAAAGGTGGCCTTATCCATTTCATTTTGAGGATCGATTAGCAATTGGAATAATGAAAAGGCTAAATACTCTCCTCTGTAGACCTCACTATTTTCCGAAACTACAGACTGGTCCCACAACGATGATAAAGCATTTAATTGTTCATGTTCGATAAGTTCAAAAAAATCAGTTCCAGCTAAGTGGAAGTGTGGAGCCTTGTTTTTTATTACCATACTTAGGTCTAAATCCAGGTTATTGGTATAAAATTTATGATTCCCCATCGTAATGATATTATCTCCATCGGTAAACAGCTCTTGCTTATCCTTCAATTGACGCAGAACATCTTCCTTAATGGTCTTGAGCTGACTTTGTAGGTCATCTGCCTTTACAGTCTCCTCCATCTCTACGAGCTGAGTCGACATGTTTCTGATTTTTTCTACCATTAAATCTGCAGCAAAATAGCTGTTGATATCTTGCTTGGAGCTGAAAGTGGCTGCTTTATTTTTTACCGCACTGAGTACTCTTTCAGCGGCCTGGAAAAGTTGATTTGACTTTTTGTTGCGTTGTTCGGTTAGGTGAAGTTTTTTTGCTTCAAATGCATTGTATACCTCTTCTCTTTTTTGTGTAATTACTTCAATAAACTCACCGAAATCAGAAAATCTTCCTTCTAATTCTTCTACCTGAACAATGAGCTTGGTAAGATATTCTTCGCATTGTTCTGGAGTATCGCAGATATCAAGATAGTTGGTTACCGACTGTTCTAGAAGTTTAAGGGTGGCTCCAAATTCAGCTTTCCCTTCATTTGAAAGCATTTCTTTGCGTCGCTTAGACAGTGCCCCTTTGAGCTGATTGTATTCGCCGTAGATTTCAGATATGTTTTCAATAATTCGAGTGGTCTGAGTTGCGTCAGTGATTTTAAGGTTGGAGACCGTTGAAATTAGCAAATCTAATTCTCCCGCAATTTGATCCCCATCTAATATCAATTCGTCTGCCTCGATAACTTTTTTTACCTTTTCGATTTTAGTCTGATAGGTTTTAATTTTTTCTTCATAGGGTTTCAGCGCATGCTCCTGCATCAAAAATCTCACACATGATTCTGAAACAAAATCTCCTGCTTCAGAGAGGTCGTTATCAAATTCCTCAAGTTTACCAAGATTGATGTATCTCAAATCTTTTGCGCTAATCACTTCTCCTCGTATGGCGCGCACTTCTCCCAACAAGTCCACATATGAATTTATATTACCAAAAGAGGCCTTTGACTTTTTTAAGGCGTCATTGACAACTGTCTCAATTTCAGAAAGCCTTACCTGAGCTGTTTCCTGTATTCGGCGTACTTTTTCATATTCGTCTACAGCGGATTCAGCTACTTTTCGGATTTCGGTTAGTGAGCTTTTAATATCAAGCGTCTCATGCTCTCCAATCCAGTAGTAGGAATCTATGATATCGGTAGATTTTTTAATGACATCCAGATATAACTCCGAATAAATGTCTTCTCGACTTATAAGGTTTATAATTTCCTGGCATTCCGCCATGGCACGAACTACATCTTTGTTTCCTATTTTCTGTAGGAATGACTTCTTCTGCTCTGGTGCTTTGAAATTTGGACCGGTAAAGGGTGTTTGCCAAATTTGAATGGCATGATGTTTTTTAGGTTCTTCATCTGCTCTGAATATGCAAGTTTCACCATTTTCAAATACAGTAAACCCATGGCAAATGATCGGGTTTTCGACTTTTTGAGAAATGATATTGTAATTGAGTAATAAGTATATGCCTTTCAACCGATTATAAAATACATACCAAAAATCTTCTCCATTGAGTGAAGTGATCTTTCGTTCGAAAAGCATGTCCTCCAAGTCGAGGTCAAATTGTTTGTATTCCCCGCTTTGCAGATAATATCCATTACTAAATATGAGACCATGATCGTCAGGAAGTAAAATACATGCCTCTGCTATTGCATCTATACGTTTTACTTCTTTCAATTTCTCATTGTAAACCAGATACCGTGCTTCTTCCTGATACGGGATCGCTTTGATAATGATAATATGACCAACAATGGCGTAATAAAATTCAGCATCGTCCAGTGTTTGCTGCTCATGGTCAACCTTTTCACTATAAATACCAGCGCCATCCTCAGTATTGTCTTCAATTTTGACAGTCAAATCACCCCCTACTGTCTCAACAAATACGCGATCTTTGATTGATACATGAGGGTGAAGACCATCTCGATAATCTTCTCTTCTTGTGCGTTTCCACTTGAACTCATGTTGACTCGGGAATTTATACTCATGATCACTCCGATTATCAATATAGATCAGTTTTTCACCTTTGATTTCCCATTTGAAAGTTTTGACGTCATCAACTTTATTGCCAATACGGAAAACCATGTGTAGATGAATACCAGTAATCTTAAATCTAAGAAATTGCGAGTTTTTGTAGTACTTATAGAGTTTCTGAAAGTCGTCAAGAAAAACGCTGTCGTTGAGAAGGTCGCCAACAGTGTGCTCGTGAAATTGATGGTCTTTGAACTCATAATAGCTAAATACGTCGGTGGGCTTCACTTCGCTTCTTAATCCTACGTGTACATTATAACCAAATAGAAATCTATTACCAATGGCACACATATCCCATGGTATGCAATTATTATCGGTGGTGATTCGTTCGGTAGCGAGCACCTTGGTCTCTATCGTTCCAAATACATCCTTTCTTTCTTTATTAAGTGAATTCAATGTGTTTTTTAACTCATTGGAATGACTCACGATTCTTTTGCGAAGGATTTCATAGGTTCCCGCGTCCATGGTGCTCGATGTATTGTTTTGTGAAGGGTCTTCAGACATAGTGATCTTGGTCAGAATGAAAATAAATTGACAAAGTGATCCTGCAGGACATGGTAAAGGCCCTGCAGGATTTCTAATACAATCCGGGAAGTTATATTCCCAGATCCGAGATCTTATGATCGGTAATTCCCAAAGCCTGGGAGACATTGCCTAGCTGTTGCAGGAGGTTAATGTCATTAGCAGAACTGGCATGTCCGGCTAACTTGATCAACAATGCGGAAACGCTCAAGTCTTTTATATCTTGAGCAGAGATGCCAAACTGATTAACAAAATCAGTCAATCTGTGTTTGAACCCCTCTCCACTTTCTGTACTAAAAAAGGTGTCTTTGACTTGGGTAAGCGTATCACTATGCTTCATGAGTTTATCCACTGACTTGCCTTTTGTGATTGATCCTACGATCTGCTCAAAGAACATGGTTTCACCTCCGACAATTTCAATATTGGCTGCTTTCAGTGCTTCCGAAATCACATTTGCCTGAGAAAGGGCAATTTCTTTTTGGATGGCAATTCTAGACAACTCGACTTCTTTATCGGTATTCAGCTGGAGTTTAAATTCTTCATGAGATTTTCCAACTTCATCCAATTGCTTCATCGCATTGGCTTTTTCTTTGATGCCATCTGCATCTGCAGAGAATTTATCTCTCATAACTTTGGCTTCTGCCAGACCCATTTTTTCTTCCGCCTGAGCCTTTAGTTCTGTGACCTTAGCTTCTGATTCGCCTTGTTCAAGGTTTACTTTGGCAGCAACCAATCCTAATTTTTCGTCAGCTTCTGCCTGAGCCAAACCTTTTTGCCTTATTCCCTTAGCTTCTGCTTCTGCCTGAGATTCAATGATTGAAGCTGCAGCATCACCTTCTTTTTCACTTGCCGCAGCCTTAGCTTCCATGACTTGCGCTTCTGACATTCCGATAGCTGCTGCTTCAGCAGCCTGGGCTTCGGCCAATGTTTTCTTGGCCTGAGCCCTGTGCATAGCTGCACTTTCCGCAGCTTGGGCATCTATCAATTGCTGCTTCGCAAGATGCTCAGAAGCTTGTTTCTTAGCTTCTGCATCTTTGATTTGTTTTACAAGTGCTTCTTCTGCATCCTTTTCGGCAAGTGTAATCGCAACCTTTTTCGTTCTATCAGCCTCTGCAATCGCTTCAATATCCTTCATCCGTTCCTTTTCTTCGACCACAGTCTTTTCAATAGTCACTCGTTCTCTGATTACATCCTGGATGTTTTTGCGTTCTTCTTCAACTGCTTTGAGTTTTTCGATCTGAGCTATTTCCACAAATCTCTCTTTGTCTGTCAGCTCCAATTGCCTTGCTCTGTCTACTTTTTCTGTCTCTACAGCTTCAGTTCGTTCCTTATTTTTTTGTGCGACCACCACTTCTCTGAGACGGTTCTCTTCAGCAACTTGAATCTCTTCTTCAGATGTAATCCTGGCCCGCTCAGCTTTAAGTCGCTCTTCTTCTTTGATTTTAGCTGTTTCGGCTTCTTCTCTTGCTTGCACCGTTTCGACCTCTCTTTTTTGTTTGGCCTCTGCTTCTGCCTGTTGCCTTTCTAATTCAAGGATGGTTTCTTTAGCTTCTACATCCTGCTTGGTCAGCGTCTTTTCTTTTTCTCTTTCAATTTGATTAGATTGAACCTTTTGTTGAGATGTCAACTGGATAATTTTCTTTATACCTTCAGAGTCCAGAATATTTTTTTCATCTAATTCTGTCATTGGTGTTTGCTCCAGATAATCTATGGCACAATCGTCAAGTACATATCCATTCAAGTCTGTTCCAATAATATTTAGTATGTCTTGTTTGAAATTGTCTCTACTACTATAGAGGTCAACGAAGTCAAAGTTTTTTCCAACTGTTTTCAATGCTTCCGAAAATTTAGCATCAAAAAGTAGCTCAATACTCTCTTGATGAGAAGCACGCTGGCTACCAATAGATTGGGCTACCTGTTTGACATCCTCCATGGTTTGATTTACACGGACAAAGAAGGTAACCTTAATATCTGCTCGCATGTTATCTTTACAGATTAAGCCTTCTCTCCCGGTTCTTGAAATTACTATTGTTTTAAGTGTGATGTCCATCACCTCTAATTTGTGGATGACGGGTACAACGAAAATTCCTGAAAATGAAACTTTGGTACCCCCCATACCAGTTCGAACCATGGCTTCACCTTGAAGTGCTTTCCGATACATCTGAATGATTGCGGTGATAAGTCCGATAAATATGAATACTGATAGTATAATAACTACGTAAAAAATTGGTCCAGTCATAATTTGAATATTTAAATTATTGATTATAAGGTTCTACATAATAGAAGCTTTGTGCCTCTACAAAGTCGATGATTAGAGCCGTTTCTCCTTTTTCGACTATTTGACCCTCACGGGTCATGGCATAAATCAAGACTGAGGTACCATTTACCTTGATTTCTGCCTGACTTTTGCGGTCTGACGTGATTGTTAATTTTGCAGTGCAAACTTGTCCGACTATATTTTCAACGGCTTCAGTGTTATTCCTTACCTTTCTATAGAATTTGGCAATCGGAATGGTTAAAAACTTAGCAATAAACAGAGACACAATGAAAGAAGGAATAAATACGACCAAGCCAGTGATATATCCACTAAATCCCAGAAAGTCATTGACTATAAGTGTGGTCATCCAGAGTGGGATAGTAAAGAACGTGATAAATACCATTAGCGGCATGTGACCTATGTTGAAAAAAGATAGTACAGAAGCCAACCCACCAATTTCAACGCCTCCATCCACCTCTAGGTCTATGTCCATTGCATCTATATCTACTATCCCCAGAATAACAATCGCCCAATAAATCGTTATAAAAATAAGAAGTATGGTTGGGATTAAATTGATTCCAGAAAATGCAAATTCTAATAGTTCAGACATGGTTGTTCATTGTGATTTCGCTTGTTTTTGTTAAAAGGTTAGGAATGAATGTTGAGACGATTTACTTTTTGTCAAGGCCTAGTTTGGCCTTTAATTTTTCCAAATCAGCTGAGGCTTGAGCGGAGTTGCCATCCAATGCTTTATCAATCTCCTGATCTATAGATTTACTTTCATTAGCCATTTCCCCATAGGCTTCAGCAAGTGCTTCTTGCTGCGCTACTTTTTCCTTCATTCTTTCTAAAAGAGAAACGGTACTTGAAGAATCGATTTGAGCCATCTGCTTATTTACCTTGGCAGACGCTTCGCTAACTCTTACCCTTGCTTTAAGTGTTTTGAGTTCATTTTCATAAGCGCTAATGCTGGATTTTAGGCTCTTTACATTTGCGTTCAGCTGATCAACATTAGAATCAAACTTGTCTTGCTCTTTTTTACCTCTGAGCATATTTTGAGTACATTGATCTTTTTTTGTCAACGCTTCTGTTGCTAGTCTATCAGCTTCGTCGGCACTTAGGTCATTGTTTTGTGCTTTTTTGAGCAGTTGAATTGCCTTGTTCTCGTATTCTTCTGCTTTTGATTTGTGTGCATCAACTTCATTTTTTGACCTGATTGCCATTGCTTTCACTTCAGCAAGATTTTTTAAGGCCGCATCTAAGTCATTTTTAAGATCTCGAATGCCTTGTTCAGTCATTTTTATAGGATCTTCAAGTTTATCTATGGCAGATTGTGTTTCCGCTTCTCCAATTTTGAATAATCTTTTGAATACGTTCATGGTTATCTATTTTTAATTTGAAATCTTTTTTAGTTTTTGCTGAATGTGATTAATTGACCCGCATATTCACTCAATAATAGACTTAGCGAATTCAATGTTGCCTCTAGTTCATTTAGGTCCAAATTTTCGCATTCATGAGTATTTCTAAATACTACCTTTTTTCCTGTCTCATCTAATGCGAAGGCACCATGGATAATGTCCCTGTTTTTCATTAAAAGATCTTTATGAATCTCTAATGTCTCAGTTTTTATATCAAATAAAAATTGCTCGATAATAAGTAAAGGATCAGCTACTATCAACACTGCATTTTTAATTCCCTTGGATTCATTTTCTACCACTAATACGCTGTCTGATTCATCTTCTCGTATAATCGTGTAGTTTAATTCCAGCAGGTAGGTTTTGACAATTTGAAAATGTGCACTCATATTATTTTTGTTTGGTGATTTTGGAAAAATCTAAATTAATCATTCTGTTTTGTATTAGAAGCTATAGTCTATCGTTTGTGTTAATTTTCATGTTTTGTATCGGTAATTTATAAATGATTTTGTGTAAGTTTACGAAATAAAATGACAAAAGTTATAGCATGGCTCAAAATATTAGCAAAAAACTTTCGCAGATCGGATCAAACATTAAAAAAATAAGACAAGTAAAAAAGATGAGTCAGGCCGATTTTTCAAATCTTTTCAATCTTGCCCGACCCAGCGTAGGTGCTTATGAAGAGGGGCGGTCCGAGCCTAAAATTGAAACTATAATTGCAATAGCTAATTATTTTAGAATATCGGTAGATGTGCTATTAACTAAAGAATTGACCGTTAGCGAAATATTTAGTTTGGATCGTTTAAATCAAAAACTAAATGAAGTGCATCAATCTAGAGATTCAAGGATCGATAGCGCCCATATAGACACCAACGAAGGGATTTCACTTGTGAGGCTGATTGACACTTACGATTATATTGTAAAGTATGAAACGGCAGATTTTATACTAAACCTTCAACGCATCCATGTTCCGTATCATTCAGAAAAATCTCTTATGGCCTTTGAAATGAATGGGAGTGAAATGGAATATAATCAACAGGGGTTGCATCATGGAGACCTATTAGTTGGAGAGCATGTTCATCAAGTAGATCCAAGCATACACATTGATCAAATCTTAGCTGTTGTTGAGAAAAACAGTATTTTCACAAGGCGTCTCAAAGCTATAGAAGGCAATCTGTTGACGTTTATCACAGACGATCCAAATTATGACGCCTTGACGATAGATAAAGACGACATATTGCAATTGTGGCATGTGAAAATGGTAATTAGCAAATATCTGAATAAACCGACCTTTTTGGAAGAACGAGTGTTAAAACTTGAAAGCAGTCTTCAGGCATTAAATGAGACCGTGAAGAAATGAGATATTATTATTGAGAGTAAAATGCATACCAAATAATATTTCATAGACATTTGAAAGAGTTTTCCAAAGACATACAATTCAAATATCCCTGGAGGAAATATCAGCAGAGAGTGCTGAACGAACTTGATGAGCACTTAAACGACAACCATCTGCACGTAATCGCTCCGCCAGGTTCTGGTAAAACAGTATTGGGTCTGGAAGTTATGCTAAGGCTCAATAAACCCACATTAATATTAGCTCCAACAATTGCGATTCGAAATCAATGGATAGAACGTTTTAGGGATTTGTTTCTGCAGACTGAAAGCAGCCCAAAATGGATATCCAGAAGTATTAAAGAACCAAAGTTTATTACTGTATCAACCTACCAAGGGCTTCATGCAGCATGTACTGGTGATAAAATCATTGAAGATGAATTTGAAGAACTGGAAACGGAAGATGCAAATGGTAATGAAAAGGATTATTCAAATCAAAAGTTAAAGGCTATACTGAAAGCCTTGAAGGAGCAAAACATTGGAACCATTATAATTGATGAAGCTCACCATTTAAAGAATGCCTGGTGGAAGTCTTTAATGGCTATTAAAGAGGACTTGTCTCCTACTATGGTAGGACTGACTGCAACACCTCCCTATGATGTTTCTTATCAAGAATGGAATAGGTATATAGAATTGAATGGCCCAGTCGATACTGAAATTTCAGTTCCTGAACTTGTGAAAGAAGGCGATTTGTGCCCTCATCAAGACTACATTCTATTCTCCCAGCCAAAAGAGGATGAACTCAAAAAAATCAAAGAATTCCGAGACAATCGTAAGCTACTTTATAATAGGCTAGGTACTGATAAAGTAGTGGTGAACCATCTTCTTTCCTTATCTGTAATTCAACAGCCCGGCAATAATTACGAATGGATTTATAGCCATATGGAGTATTACTCTGCTCTATTGATATACTTAAATCATAACAAAGTAGAGTTAAGTGATGAACACTTTCGGATTACAGGAAACAAGAAGACTAAAATTCCCTCACTTGATAAACGCTGGTTAGAGCTATTGATTGATTACTACCTAAATCATAATCAATCCGATAAAGATGACATCATTGAGCATAAGAAATATGTAATTAGTCTTTTAAGGAAAAATAGTGCCTTTGAACGAAAAAGGATCAATATTACTGATGATTCAATAATTGAATCTCAACTAAAATCCAGTTTGAGTAAGCTCGACAGCATTGTAAAAATCACCCAATTTGAAAAATCTCATTTGAGCGATAACCTGAGATTAGTGATCTTAGGGGACTTTATAAGAAAGGAGTTTCTTTCTGATAAAACAGAAATCAATAAACTTGGTGTAATACCAATATTCGAGAAACTAAGAAGGGACTCTGAATTAGAGGTAAGACTAGGTGTATTAACTGGATCACTGATTATCATACCTCAAACCGCTTTGGGCAAAATGAATGAGGTCGCTGAAAAATATGGTATCAAATCAATTAGAAATAAGCCTCTTGAATATGACCCAAAATATCTAATAATAAATGTTAATGACAAGCTTCGACACGATGTAGTACACATTGTAACGCAAGTTTTTCAAGCTGGAGAAATTAGCGTTCTTGTTGGCACAAAGTCACTATTAGGAGAGGGTTGGGATGCTCCTTCCATAAACGCTTTGATTCTGGCCAGCTTTGTTGGATCTTTCGTCTTGTCCAATCAAATGAGAGGCAGGGCTATCAGAACTGTGCAGGGTGATACAGAGAAGACAGGAAACATTTGGCATCTGGTGTGCAATGATCCAACAAGCCCAAATGGTGGTTCAGATTTACAGGTGCTATCACGTCGCTTTAAAGGCTTCGTCGGTATATCAGAAAGAGAAAACCGGACCATAGAAAACGGCCTTCAGCGTATGGAAATACCTGAGAAGATATCTTATGATGGGTTGGAATATGTAAATAGCAAAATGTTGGAATCAGCAGGTGACCGAGATCTGTTAAGGGATCAATGGCATCAAGCTATTGAAAATGGAACCATACTTACTGAGGAAATTAAAATTCCATTTCCTGAGGAAAAGAGTTTTAAGAAAGTAAAAAGGTTTTACCTCAATAGAACAATTGCTTTTGTATTAGCAGAATTGTCGTTCGGAATAACCATTTACACTCAAGAATTTTTAAATGTTTTAGGTAGAGTTAAACCGAGATCTGAGGAAGTACTAGAATATTTATTCATGCTCTTTTTGATTGTGGGGTTTGTCATTTTTGGAGCCAAGCTTTTCAAGTCTGCAAAGCTTCTTTTAAAATACCGAGACATATCAAAAGACATTCAAAATATTGGAGCAGCACTACTAAGATCTCTCGTCAAGACTAAGAACATTCACACAACTATTGATAAGTTGGAAATTAGATCTTCTGTGAATGATTATGGTGAAGTTTTTTGTCATTTAGAAGGAGGAACCACATACGAAAAGAGCCTCTTCATTAAATCATTACAAGAAATCATTAGCCCTGTTGATAGCCCCAGATATTTAATTATTAGAAGGAGTACACTTTTCAATTTGTTTGATCAGAAAGACTATCACCCAGTACCAGAAGCGTTGGGCAAACACAAATCATTTGTCAAAACCCTTGACGAGTTTTGGAAACGATTAGTTGGAAGTTGCACAACAATTTTCACACGAAATGAGACTGGTAGAAAAGCACTATTGAAAGCTCGTTTCCATTCATTAGCTTCAGAGTTTCAAAAGAAATCTGAAAGAACTAATAGATGGAAATAATAGGGATCACTCTAACCCAAAAATTATTTCCAAATTTTATTTTACCTTTCCGCTCATGAAAAAAATTAGGAATAACATTCTTGTTCTATTGGCTTTGTCTTTAGTCTATGCCTGTTCTGAAACAAAGAAATCCCAAACTGCAGTTGTCGAAAAAACACCCGAGCCTGTAGTCAAAGAGGAAAAATTCACATTCCAACAGAATCATGTTCCTATACTAAAAGAGCACTTGTTTTTCTTTTTAAGAGAAAACGCAATGAAAATGGATCGTAATACATTCATTAAGCATGAGGATATTCAGGTAGGCACAACTGATTTCAAGTACACTGCTGTTATCATCGATAAAGGAATGCTTAATCGAATTGCTGAGATTGAGCAAAGTCGAAACTATCAATATGCCGGTTTTTTTTCAGCTCAGCAGGATAATGTTATTCCGGGAGACTCCATAACAATAAAAGGTTCGTTGAATATCACAGACACTCAACAAGAGGGTGTAGAAAAGCAAGTGTCAAAGGTCACCGTGAGGATTGAAGCTGAATATCATTCCTCTTATTTACAAGCATCTCCATACGGCTACGGAGAATATCAGCGAATGGGTGACGCATACGACTATGAAGAAGATTTGATTGTTGACTTAAACCAACCATATATCTTTAATAAAGATGAGCTGTTTTTAAAAGCTAGAATCTCTGAATTGACAGCCCAAGATTTAGCCGGTTTTTCGAATGATGAGTTGGCTTACCTAAGAAATGAAATTTTTGCCAGACATGGACATTCGTTTAAGACGGAGAAAATGCAGGAATATTTTGGCACCCAATCGTGGTACAAAGCTTACTTCGAAGACGCCACGCCATTTTTGAATGAACTGGAAAAAACTAATGCACAATTCATCAGGTCAATGGAATCATAAGATTCTCATCTTCTTAATATGTTTTGCTCTTGCATGCTCAAAAGAAAAATCGGAAGAAAAAAATATAGAAAGACCCAGAGAAGTTTTACAAAATATTCAAGTGGACACCATATCCACACTTAGTTCTCGAAAATTAGAACTAACTAAAGATTATTGTAAAAAGAATTATGGGTTCAGTGACTATTTACTAGATAGCCCTAAGATGATTGTTATACACCATACAGTCATTCCTGCACTCGCCCAAACCATTGATTTGTTTAAACAGGATGAGTTAGCCTCCAATAGAAGATTTATTAATCGTTTTAGCCCCCTAAATGTCGGAATCCACTATGTCATTGACCGAGACGGAAGTATCTACAATTTACTTCCTGATACAATTATTGCTAGGCATATTATCGGTTTCAATCATGTCAGTATAGGCATCGAAAATGTAGCAGCAACTAAAGATGATCTTACCAAGGAGCAGCTAAAAAGTAATGTAGAATTAGTAAAAGCTCTCAAATACATCCATCCAACAATCAAGTTTTTGATTGGACACGATGAGTATAACAAAAGCAATCTGCCACATTATAGCCTGTTCATGTCCCTTGATGAAAATTATCAACCGTATGACAAACCAGATCCAGGTATAAGATTTATGAAAGATTTGAGACACCAACTTTTAGAAAAATATAATCTTGAATTTTTGGACTAAAAAAGCATATTACAAATATGCCGTAGCCGGATTCTTCATTGTGGCCGGATTTATCATCAATCTACTGAGTACTTCCCAAACAATATATGCCAACGGATGGGATGGCTACTATTACGTCATGCAATCGCATTCATGGCTGACTTATAGCCGTCTACAATCACCCGACTCTTCTCTTATATATCCATACTTCATTTTCATTAGCTTTTTGTTTGAGGACTATGTGATAGCCTACAAAGTGGGAGCATCGATCCTTGGAGGAATACTAATTGGCACATCATTTCTCTTTGCAAACGAGCTGAACTCAAAAAAAATTACTGCCGTCATAGTGCCTTCATTTTTGGCCTTTAGTCCTACGACAATTTACCTTGTCAGTCAATTTCCCAAAAATGTTCTTGGTCTAATTTTTTTCACCCTTATGCTGAGGGCTCTTGCTAAAAAACGCTTCGTTCTATCCGCATTATTCATTCTATTGTCTCTCCTCACACATCGAATGACAGGTGGACTATGCTTGTTCATATCCTTTTGCTATATGCTTCAATTATTGAAGTGGAGGTGGATTGTAGGAGGCGCATTAATAGTTACAACAATATCATTATTACCAGGTATACTCCATATAAGTGATTTGAAACGCTTTGAAGGTCAACTTTCATCAATGATTCAATTCACTCCTTTTTCAGTCTATTCACTCTTCGAAAGAAGTATTAATTTCTGGTGGAGCATTGAGCTTTTATTCTTATCCGCTCTTTTAATTTTTCTTGCATTTAAATACCTCTCTGACAAGGATTATAGTTCATCTTTATGGCTCAAAAAATGGGGTTGGCCGGTATTAATTGTTGTTTCAATTTTCCCCTTTTTCACGGTTGAATTTGGCAGTATGGGCTATAGGTTTTTCATGATCGCGCCAGTTCTTATTATTTGTTATTTCAGCGGCAAGCTAAATCTCGCTAACACATGTGTATTGGTTGTCTCTTTCGTTTTTTTGTGCTGCTCCGCATTTAGTTACAAATCATATAATCCCAAACTGCACGATCCACCCAATCAGCTATATGAGTTGATTGTTGACCGTCTAAGTTCAAATTATTCTCCAGAACGTTTTCCCTTGGTGGTAGTACATAAATCACTTGCGGAAATGATCATCTATAGGACCGAATTTGATGCACTTAATTGGTCTCCTCCTTCAAACATTCCGACTGGAGAAATATTAAGAGTTGTCAGTAATTTGGATTATGTTCATTTTGCAAAATATTTGAATAATTCTGAATTGAAAAGTATTGAGAAACTCACACTACATTACTTTGCATTGCCAGAAAATATTTGGATTTCCTTTTACAAGGAGGTACAAAAAAATAATGATGAAGCAATTTTGAATCGACTTCAACTAGGTGGAAATCCTCTTGAACAACGACCATACTATCTACTAAAGGGGAAAGAGAATTTATGAATGAAATAATACTAATAGTATATACAACAAAGTACAGAAGGGGAGGTCATCAATTTAAAAAAGTGGCTCAAACGCTTGCCTCAGAAAAGACCAAAGGGTCATTGGAAGTAAGATGTCAAGCTATTGAATCAAAGGCTGAACTCAAATCTATATTTACCTCGCTAGTTGAAGATGATAAATCAATCTACGAGTTTCATTTTATTGGACATGCTGGCATGTACGGGCCGATGTTTGGAACTGTATCATATCCGGAACAATTCAGTCCTTATGAGTTAGAAAATCTAAAAATACCCTTTTCAACGCGTGCCAAAGCATATTTTAGATGCTGCAGGTCTGCACGATGGTTTGCTCCATTTTTCTCCAAAGCGCAAAATGTCCAGACCTATGGTTACTATTGGTATACTACATTCTCTGCGAGAAAGGACAGATATGCGCTCCCAATATTCCTTAAAAATAGAGACCTCTATTGCTTCGGAAGTCCCGGAAGAAAATCTCATGGTTGGTCAGCTACTCTGAAAAAAATGGCAGGTTTAATGAAGCCAGAGCCACTCAAAGAATTTAATGAGAGTAATCAGCATATAGATCGCACCTACAATAATGTAGCAGATTTATATGCAGATACGTTTAAGGACATCAAAGTTCGACAGGATGAATATACCTGGATAAAAAAGCATATCCCTAAAGAAAAGCCAAAAAAGGTATTGGATATCGGATGTGGAAATGGAGCACTATTAAGAGAATTGAGAAACGATATTGAACAAGGAGTGGGAATAGATATCTCTGAAAACCTATTAAAACATGCCACAAAATCTAATGCTGAATTTGATAATTTAGAATTCAAAAAAATTGATGGTCCAAAATTAAATTTCCCATCAGAGGAATTCGATCTGGTTATCTCACTTTTGTCTTTTAGATATTTGGACTGGGATCCAATCATGAAAGAAATCGAAAGAGTATTAAAGTCGGAAGGGAAACTAATAATTGTAGATATGGTCACGGCCCCAGTAAAATGGATTGAAATCCCACTCTTTATGAAGAGTAAAATCTCCCACTATTTTGATCGCTACAAGATGCCCGAATTTTACAGAAATCTTAGAAAGTTGGTAAGTCATCCAGCATGGTCTGTTATGCTGAGGTACAACCCTATCAGATCTCAACATGAAATGAAATGGTACCTGGAAAGTCGTTTCCCAGGAAGGAAAGTAGAAGTGATCAATGTTGGTCTCCATTCGCGGATCATAGCATTTGATTCGCTGAACATGAAGAACACTAAAAACATGGAACTTTCATATCCATGAAATATCCTATCGGTATCCTAGATTATGGAGTAGGCGGAATTGACCTGACCAAAAAAGTTAAATCGAGAAACCCTAATGTCCCACTTCTATACTTTTCTGATTCTGGTGAAATACCATATGGCAAACTGTCCTACCCCAAATTGAGAAAAAGGGTACGGAGCATTCTTGATTTTATGTTTCTTCAGGGAGTAGAACACATCGTAGTGGCATGTCATTCTGCAAGTTCAGTTATAGTTTCATCCGATCAAAATGTCACATCTATAACAAAAAGCACCATACAAGCTGTCCTTGATTCAAATGTTAAGACTCTTGGTATTATAGGTGGCGGAAGAACGATTAGAAGCCAAAAATATCGGCTCCCCTTCAAAAACACAGACATCAAAATAAAACAAAGAGTAGCTCAAGAATTTTCCATTTTAATTGAGGCAGGTGTGGTTGAGGGTTCGAATATCAACAAGTCAATTGAAAAGATTCTCAAACCTTTAAAAGACCAAGAATCTATTCTATTGGCTTGTACCCATTACCCGGTCATCGCCAATCAAATTCAGGAGTATATAGGGAAAGAGAAAACATTAATCGACCCCATTGAGCATATTTATGGTACCATCAAACCAAAGCTAAAAAATCAAAATGGCAAGTCAGACTTATTTTATACTTCTGGAGATGCGGAGCTGATGAAAAAAGCTGCAAAGGGTGCCTTCAATTTTAAGATTGAGAAAGTGAAAAGGATTGATATTTAATTGGTCATTTGTTTTAAAAAGCTCATACATCATGACTGGTATGGTGTTTCATTTCCAATAAGTAAATGTGACTTTTTACCTCTAATTGGATTAGATGATATAGAATAGTTACTTGATATGCGCAATTGCATCTCCTTTAAACTAATTTTAGTCAATTCTCATTGCAAAATTTTATAGCATGAAAAAACAATACTCATTATCCATTAATAAACCTTGTTCAGAAAAATGGAGTGGTTTTGAAAAAACACCAGAAGGAGGTTTCTGTGACTCATGTCAAAAAGATGTGATCGATTTTACTAAGCTGACGGAAAGTGAGATTATCCAATTTATCAGCAAATCTTCGTCAAATACATGTGTTAGAATCAGTCAGAATCAATTGAACTATATGTATTCTGAACCTAATAATTCTATAGGCTCGTCTCGGTGGCCGTGGTTAAAAGCAGGAATGGCTAGCTTAAGCTTATTGTTTTTGAGTCAACAGACACTAGCCAAGAAAATCGAGCTGAGACCCGAAACGGAAGTAATTCAACCTGAAATGAAGAAAAAACAAGTTGATGTAAACCAGAAACAGGTCAGTACACATACAGTATCTGGTGTTGTTCTTGATGATTTCGGTGATTCATTATCAGGTGTCAATATTATCCTAAAAGGTACTGCCATAGGCGCAGTCACTGATTTGGATGGAAAGTTTAAATTTCCTGTAGAAGTTAAAACAGGGGACATTTTAGTATTTAGTTTTATCGGAATGGAAACCAAAGAATATACTATTGGCAAAGACGAACCAGTGACCATGAAACTTCAAATGGTTATGGATCACTATGCTCTAATGGGTGAGTTATCAATCGAGGAAGTATATATTTCCCAATCTTCAGGTTTAGGCAATCTATGGTCAAAACTAAAAGGGTTGTTTTAGGATGAAGCGTCCAAAAAATCTAGAGCCTCTTTATCTGATCATTTTTGCAATATTATTTTTCGGCCATAGTGTAAAAGGACAATTGTCTGATTTCACAAATTACAATTTCAACTCAGCCGATAGCATAGCAGCTTTACATGTCAAGCACCCAATCAACGACTTAAAGGAACTTTCTGAAAAACTCACAAACTCACTAACATCAGATTTAGAGAAATTCAGAGCTATTTATAAATGGGTTTGTAACAATATTGAAAATGATTATGGCTTCTATCTAAAAAACAAACGCATGAGAGAGAAGCTCAATAACAACCCAGTAGAATTAAAAGAATGGAATAGAAAATTTCACCCAAAAGTATTTAACAAATTAGTTAAGGAATACAAAACGGTATGTACAGGTTATGCCTATCTGATCAAGGAGCTAGCTTACTATGCCAACATAGAAGTTGAATTGGTAAATGGTTACGGTCGCACTGCGCAAGCAAATATCGGAGGAGAAGGCATTCCCAATCATTCTTGGAACGTGGTCAATCTTTATGATAAATGGTATTTGTGCGATGCTACTTGGTCTAGTGGTTCAATAAATCCACAACATTCTTCATTTCTTAAGGAGTTTAGTGAAGGCTACTTCTTATCTGACCCAAATCTATTTGTTAAAAATCATTACCCTTTAGATACAAATTGGATACTGCTGAAGCAGCGACCTACTTTAGAAGAATTTTTGAATGGCCCGCTAATCTATAAAGGTGCCTTTAATCATCAAATTGTCCCAATTCAGCCTTCAACCTTTCATCTCTCAATTAAAAAAAGTGAGTCGCTAACATTTAGTTTTAGCTCTAAACTGGATTTGACTGGCAAAACAATAGAAATCCAACAAAGACGTGGAAGTTCAAAAATCTCAACATACAGCAGAGTTTATAAGGACAGCAATGGGTTGTATTTTTTAGATCAGCCCTTTAATAGAAGAGGAATAGTTGATGTACACCTTCTAGTTGATCATGACTATATAGTTACTTATTCAGTGGAAGTTTTAAAGTAGTATGTGAATTAGATTGATATTATTCTCAATAATATAAATGTGGCAAATGAGAAAAAGAAGAATATTTTTAAATGGGCAGACCATATTGATAGCGGCTAGCCTATCGATTTTGAGCACAGTTGTTATCGTTTATCTGACCGGATTAAATTCTCATAGAACAATCATTGAAAACTCATTTATTTCGTTGTCAATTTTGGCATTAGTGTTCTTGTTGTTTCTTTCTATTGGGCTTTATATAGGTCTCCACATTAATGATAACCTTTCACATAAATTTAAAATTATGTGGGGCAAGCCTAAAACCACAATATTGAGCAACAGTTCCACTATTCCTGAAACGCCTGGACTCCCAGATGTTGGCGATGGAATTGAGGGTATATTACTTTCCATAGTCTTGTGGGTGGTTATGACTGTGCTCTTTATTCTTTTCTTGATTCTATTAGAGCTTTTCTTATGGGCAGGTCTACTGGGGTTTGTTGCATTGATTTATTGGGTAATTATCAGGGCTCTTAAATTGATATTTGCTAAATCAAGCGAATGTCAAGGAGACCTATTCAAGAGCGTAACTTATGGGGCTGGGTATACTGTTCTATATATCGGTTGGGTATATGGAGTTATATATCTTTCCATGATTCTTTAAAAGAAACTCAATAAAGCGGATTGAATTTATCAATCCACTTCATGAAATTTCTCATCTCCACACATTCTTACAATTTTAGGTTGAAAAGTACCAACGACATCAACTAGATCCTTTTGTGAATCCATGACTTCCTTAATGTCTTTGTATGCTCCTGGTGCTTCGTCCAATCCTGAGCCAATCACTTCTACTCCAGCATCATTAATCTGATCGATGACCTCAGTCTTGTTAAGCGTATTTTTCGCCTGAGTCCTAGACATTCTTCTTCCAGCCCCATGTGCGGCAGAGTTAATAGAAGCATCATCACCTTTTCCTCTAACGATGTATCCTGGTGCCGTCATTGAACCAGGTATTATCCCAAGCACCCCTTTTCCAGCTGGAGTAGCTCCTTTTCTATGTACAATGATTTCATTGCCTTCAAGGTCCTGCTCTTTCCAAGCAAAATTATGATGGTTCTCAACCATGGCCACAGGATTGGTTCTAAGACCAACAGCCATTCTATCATGTATTTGGTGGTGACAAGCGGAAGCATAATCACCTGCCAAATTCATTGCCAACCAATATTCCTGGCCTTCTTGTGTGTCTAAATCTAACCAAGCCAAATGTTTAGCCTCTTGAGGCAATTTACACTGATCCATGGCCAGTTTGGTATAATATTTTGCGATGGCAGCTCCAAACCCTCTCGAACCTGAATGAGACAAAAGAGCCAAGTATTTGCCTTTTGGTAAATCAAACTCTCCATCTTCAACCTCGGTAATTCCGAATTCGACAAAATGATTTCCCCCACCCGAAGATCCTATTTGCATTGCTGCACGATCTTTAAGATTTCCAACTATGGGTATCTCATTGAATAGCTGATTTTCCAATACCTCATGTTCCTTAGGTTTTTTAAAAGTAGCTTTTCCAAACTTAGTATTTCTGATCAGCATCTTTTTCAGGTCCTCTTTTCTATCCTCAAGCATAGACTCAGGCAGATCATAAATAGTCATACACATCCTACATCCAATATCTACACCTACACCATAAGGTATCACAGCATTTTCAGTGGCCAGTACACCTCCAATTGGAAGGCCATATCCCTGATGCGCATCTGGCATAAGTGCACCTGCTTTGGCAATAGGTAATCGCATCGCCGTTTCAATTTGATTTAACGCGCCTTGCTCTATACCATCGGCACCATAAACTTTATATATATCAGGAGTGTCTTTTAGTTGCAAGACTTGATCCCTAGGAGCCATCAATTCTTTGGCAATAGCCGACAATTGATCGTCTTCAATAAATAAAGCTGGATCTAGTAGAACAGATTCCAATGCTTTGTTTGCCTCCTCTTTTGTTTTATTTGAAAAATGTGCTTGAACTACAGCTAATGCCGTTCCAATCACTTTTCCTTCAGGATACCCAAGGGATAGTATGTCTTGCCCAGATATATGTGTTTTTTCATTTTTCATAATTCAAATAAAATGACCAACTGCGCAGTGTTTTTGCGCAATAGATTTTTAATTTAAAAAGTTAATCTAGAATAGTAAAAAAGACCGCCATTAGACGGTCTTTCACTTATTAGTATGAGAGTGTATTACTTTCCAGGAGCAAAAATGCCTTTCAGCTGATCAACAATTTGTCCGTTTCCGGCTACGGTGATCTCACCGATCTTTTCGGCAATATTCTCGACATATTCCATCTCTTTCAATTTGAACAACATGTCATTTTCCTCCATCAATTTTGCAGTGTTCAGTAAACTTCTAGTGGAAGCGGTTTCTTCCCTTCTAGCGATCACATTTGCTTGCGCTTGTTTCTGAGCAATCAATACCTGATTCATGATTTCTTTCATCTCGCCAGGCAAAATAATATCTCTTACTCCACAGCCTTTAATGGCCACTCCAAGGTCGGCAGCTTCATCCTTCAATGCTTTCAAAACATATTCAGAAATTGCCTCCTTGTTTTCCAAAAGCTCATCTAAGGTCAAAGTACCAATGTATTCCCTCAATGCAAACTGCATCAAGATATACAATTGTTTTTCATAGTCTTTGTTGTCGACAATTGCCTTAGTTACGTCCACCACCTTGTATTGGGTGTAGAAATTTACTCTCAACGCAGCTTTGTCTTTTGTCAAAATTTCCTGACCAGAAATCTCCAACTGCAATTGCCTCAAATCGACTTTTGCTACAGATACATCTTTGGCATTTTTCCAGAAGTAATATTCTCCTGGTCCGAGGATTTTGTCCATTTTGTTATCAACGAACAATACACCATTTTCATAGGAGTCGATTTTACTGACTCTTACATATGGAACCAATTCTTTTCTTTTGAAAGACATTAGATCTACATCTTCTGTGATTTCAATTTTACTCAAGTCGGCTTTGACAAAGGTGTATTCTGTCAACCCTTTCCAAAAAGTGTACCTTCCTGGATTCAAAACTTTATTGAAGTTGCCATTTTCATATTGAAGCATAATTTCGTTGTCTCCAACCTCAATTATGGTCAAATAACTCTTCAATTCTTCATCCCTCAAAAGCACGTTAAGCTCGATTGAAGGATAGAATGGTTGAGACAAATCATATTGCATGACCTTCTCAAATGGCATTAACCAATGGGTACCTGCGGTGATTACTCTTTTGTAATCTCCTTTTCTAAATACCAATCCAATTTTGCCAGCATTAATTCTAATCCTTTGCATCGTTATATAATTTAATTGTTAAAAATTCATAAATAGAAAGCAGCGTAAATCACACCTTCTTTCGAAAACGGAACCACAATTCAGCTTGAATTAAAGCCATTGGTTTTCTTCAAGTGACATCCGTTTCAATCATTCAAACAATTGTAATGACATACTTTAGTGCCTGCTTCAAGAAAAGCAAGAGCATCGTTTCTAGCGGTATCCTCATGTTTTCTAAGCATTCTCAAGACTGCATTCATGCTCCGAAGACCAGTATTGCAGGCATGATTTATTCTACTTTCAAAAGGCAATTTTTAGAAGTTTGCTTCTTCGTCAAGAATGGATTAACAATCCATTTCTGTTGCTCTACCAGTTGAACTACCTCAATAAATTGAGGGTGGGACTCGAACCCACAACACACAGGGTACTTGTTGTTCTAACCAACTGAACTATCACACTTTGACTGTGAGAGGGATTCGAACCCTCGACCTACAAGGTGGGAAAAACAACATCAAGATTGAGTAGCATACCAATAATGGCACTGTGGAGCTATACTGAAACTCTCACCAGGTCTCTCTCCATCCGTTTTAATCCGTGCTTCCCTTTAGGGGAAGATTTTTAGTGCTGAAAGCACAAGATTTTCATTCAAAGAACATTTTTGACTAGTGGGAATGGAAAGATTCGAACTTTCTCAGTACATGACAGTGGTGTTACAGACCACCCCAGCTCTCCAACTCTGGTGCATTCCCATTTGAGCCTCCGGCGGGATTCGAACCCGCAAACGCTGGAGTAACACGCTTCCCTACTTTGCTTCCCTGAGAGGCATTTCGGTGCTGTGACTTACTGGGCTATTAACCACGATTCAGTCTTCCATAAACCAGCCTGTTAAGCTACCGGTCCCTACATGTTTTACCGTGCTCTACCTTTGGAGCTACGGAGGCTTGTATTATCAAAATTTCAAATCCCCTCCACCGTCAGTGGAGGGGGCAGCAGCACCTTTTGTGCGTAAATCATAATTCAAAGCTGAACACCAACTGCGCAGTCTTTTTGCGTAGAAAATATTTTTTCATTTTTTTACATAAAAAAATTTATGCCGGTCAATAGAAATGCACTAGTTAGATACAAAACCATTGACAATTGCCTTAGAAACAGGTACCGTGAATGGACACTGGATGACCTTATAGATGCCTGTTCTGAAGCATTGTATGACTATGAAGGAATTGATAAAGGCGTAAGCCGTAGAACTGTTCAGATGGATATTCAGATGATGCGGAGCGATAAGATCGGGTACCACGCGCCCATTATCGTAAAGGAAAAGAAATATTACACCTATGAAGATCCTGATTATACAATTACCAATATTCCGCTAACTGATCAAGACTTAGGCAAACTAACTGAAGTGGTTGATATCCTGAAGCAGTTCAAGGGGTTCACCCACTTTCAAGAGCTAAGTGGAATGGTGCAAAAGCTGGAGAACAAGATTCATGTTTCTCGTACGAAGGAAAGGCCCATTATAGATATGGAGAAAAATGAGAACCTGAAGGGCTTAGAATATATCGATCCCATTTTTCAGGCAGTATCAAAACGAAAAATCCTGAACATTACCTATCAATCATTTAAAGCTCGTACACCGTCCACCTTTAGATTTCATCCGGCACTATTAAAGGAATGGAGGAATCGGTGGTTCATCTTGGGTAAGAAAAAGCCGTCCGCCAATTTTATGATGCTCGCATTAGATCGAATTGCTAATCTTGGCATATTGGAAGAAGAAATAATGGATTATAGTATGTATGACCTAGCCAATCACTTTAATGACGTAATCGGAGCTACTGTAAACATTGGAGAAGAACCTCTTGAGATTAAACTACTCATATATGGTAAACATGCACCTTATGTTTTAACTAAACCACTACATCATAGTCAAAAGGTAATTGAAAAGACAAATGAAGGGGTGGTAATCTCTATCAAGGTGCAACACAATTTTGAACTAGAAAAAGAAATCTTGTCTTTTGGCGATTCAATAAAGGTGATTTCACCTTCCAGACTTAGATCCAAAATTAAAGAGCGATTAGCCCATTCAATTGATCTTTATAATACTGAATTAAGTGATGGTGCAGTAAGGCACATTGACAAAAGGCTTGAATCCAAAGGATACAACATCACCAATTCAGTTTATACTCGAAAAGAGATTGCCAAAATGGGAGGGTTACTATTTAAGTACAAACAACAACACCCACAAAACACACCTGCGGTGTACGCAATCAGACGCGTTGTCCAGAAAATTCCTGAATTGATTCCTTATCTGATGAATAAAAACATTAAAATTATTCTTTCAAATATTGACGAAAATCTATTTCTCACAAAGGCGATATTCTTTGACAAACCTGCTGAATCAAATTGGTACGTGACTTGGCATCAGGATACGACTATCAATGTAGATACTAAAAAAGAATTGAAGGGCTTTTCAGGCTGGACAAAAAAAGAAGATGCCTATGGTGTCAGGCCTCCAGAAGAAGTTTTAAAAAATACAGTTACGATTCGAATACACTTGGATGATACAGATGAAGATAATGGTGCGCTTATGGCTCTTCCAGGTTCTCATAAGAAACTCATGACGAAGGAAGAAATAAAGCTAATCACAGAACACAGCGTTTCCACAACTATAGACGTTAGGGCCGGTGGAATTCAACTCATGAAGCCATTACTCCTACATGCATCTTCAAAAACCACCAATAAGAAAAATAGAAGAATAATTCATCTTGAGTTTAATTCTATTGAGCTTCCAGAAGATATAAAATGGGCTGAACGGATGGAAATAATGACAAACCATGTCAATTAGAAAAACAACTTAATTTTTCCGAAACCAAAACCGACACTCTTTAAACACAAAACCCCTGACAATCATAGATTATCAAGGGTTTATGTGCCAGAAGTGGGACTTGAACCCACACGACTCGAAAGTCACAAGATTTTAAGTCTTGCGTGTCTACCAATTCCACCATTCCGGCAGTAGACTTATGAGTGGCTTTAAAACAAAAAAAGTGTATGCGCGATGCTTATGCACCTTCTCACTCACATACACTCTCACACTCAATTGGAGCGAAAGACGAGGTTCGAACTCGCGACCTCCACCTTGGCAAGGTGGCGCTCTACCAGCTGAGCTACTTTCGCTTTTTATCAGCCCGATTGGCTAATGGAATGCAAAGATAGATAGCCACTTTAATTTATCAACTCTTTCGTGAAAAATTTTAAGATTATTTTTTACGCCGCGTGTCGGAGGATTCTGAAGCTGCTGACCAGCTTCTCAATGATCACCAAACAGATGATTCCCTCTACCACTAAAAACAGCTGCCGAAGCCTTGGATCAGCCAAAAGATCAAGCCTTTCAATCGACTGAGTTTTCACTTGATCCAGATAAGTTATTTCCAATTCAGCTCCACTCGTGCCTATAAAGAAATAGGAGGCAGCAATAAGCGTAGCAAAAAACATCATCAACCAAACCAACAGTCTGAAATTAGCATTCCGCTTTTTGGCCAATAGGGCCGACGCAATTACAGTTGAGGTAAAATTAGTACCGACCTCCTTCAGTGGAAGAGACTTCATCCACTCGTCGAGATCCTGAATATCATTCAATTCCTCCGAGGAAGTGTTATTCTCCAGCGAATCAAAATGTTCTATGTCTCTATCGTTACGCTCCATGACTTTCAAATTTAGTGTTTCTACAATACTTGATTACAGAATACTCTCTAATTCTGTGGGAAGCATCTTTCGCAAAACATCGGCCAGCTTCTTTCTTGCTCGGAATATTTTCACCTTGAGATTCCCCTTATCTATTTTGGTCACTTCTACTATTTCATCCATGTCCAGTTCATCAAAATAGTACAACGTGATCAGCAAACGTTCTTCGTCTTTCAATTTACTTACCGCCTGATTCAAATAATAGGTTCTATCCTTAGCCTTTAACCCTCCAAACTCTTCGAAACTAGAATATTCAGCGATTCCACTTGGTCGGCTATCAATGTCTTCCGTTCTTATTCTTTTTTTCCTCGTCCGGCTGATCGCCATATTCATCACAATACGGTAAAACCAGGTGGTGAATTTTGATTCCCCTTTGAACTTATCCACAGAAGATAAAAGTTTCACAAAAGCATCATGAGCTACTTCTTCAGCGTCTTCTTCATTCTGGAGAATACGGTCTGCAATAGTGAAAGCAAAATTCTTATGCCTATTCACTAGCATTTCAAAACTGGACATATCTCCAGTTTTAATCTTCTCTATTAATTGAATATCTGAAAAATTCTCTTTCACTGCCGATGTGACGCCATGAGTTTCTATCAAGTTACAAAGAATTAATTTTTATTTTTTTGTAACCAGCAGTAACTAGCAGGTGTCCAATGGGCAAATCAAAAATTTAAAATTATGCAAGGACCAGAATTTTTAATCCCAATTGTTTTCTTCATCTCCATTGCCGTAGTTGCCATCATTATCAGAAAATTTCAGAATGACGAGCGACTAGCACTAATCGAAAAAGGAGGCGACGCCAATATTTTCAATCGGACTTCCAAAAGCAATTCGTATCCAGCCTTACGCTATGGGCTTTTACTCATAGGTGCCGGTATTGGTATCCTGGTTGGCAACTTGATAGCAGAATCCAGAATCATGGATGACGAAGCTGCCGTGTTCTCTTGCCTTATGATATTTGGGGGAATAGGTCTTTTTGCATCCTATTTCATTGAGAGAAAAGAAGCTGCCAAGCAAGAAAAGGATTAATATTTTATAGGTCAGGGTTTAAACCCTGACCTATAAAATATTATGATTTAAACACATTCCCTTCTTTCCCTTCGCTACTGTCAAACACTCGAATGCCAATGACCTCCGCTTCGGCGGTCTTCTCGCCCTGACAGAAAAAGTCACATTGCATCACCGTTTTTCGTCCTTTTACTTCAATCACTTTTGCTCTTAATTCTACAGGGTGTTTGTTTGAAGTAGGCTTCAAATATTTCACATTCAATGTGCCAGTAGCATACCTGTACTCAGGCATAGTGTCAAGCTGGCGTCCTTCTTCCTTGTAGGCATGTGCCATGGCCGTTCCCATACAATGACAATCAATCAGCGTGGCCATAATGCCTCCGTTCATCAAGTCCGACCAACCGTGGTAATGCTCTTCAGACTGCCAGTGACATACAGACTCCTCTCCCTCCCAATAGCTCTTGATATGCAGTCCCTTATCATTATTGATTCCACAGCCAAAGCAGACATTCTCCGGCATGTGGTTTTGAAAGTATTTTTTATCTGATGGATTCATCATTAGTTGTTTAATAAGTTATAATTGCCATTATTTTCAATCCCTTCAAGCATGAAAAACTTCCTTTTCATTTCAGTGTTCCTTGTTCTTTCAATAGTTTCTTCTAGCAACGCGCAAGAAGTAATTGACGAATATAATTATAATCAAAACATTGAATTGACGAATCAAGGGTGGGAAATTATCCAATCAAAAAGTGATTATAACAAAGCCGTACAGTTCTTCAATCAAGCAATCAATTTGTATGACGGAAATACTGATTCCTTTTCAGGAATAGCAACTGCTTATTTCAAAATTGAAAAATATGATAGTGCTAATTACTTTGTCGTAAAAGCTTTAGGGATATCTCCTGATGAAGCAGATCTTCATTACCTCGCGGGAAACATTACAGTAAGACAAGAAAACTATAATCAAGCTATTAGCCATTACTCCAAAGCAATAAGAAACAACACATCTAGCAACGTAAAGATAGATTTGGCCAACTGTTATTTTAACAGAGGAAATGCTTTTTTATTCATTGAAAAATATGAAGAGTCGATACTTGATTTCACCTCTTCAATACTTATTAACCCAATGGCTAATGCATACCACAATCGAGCTATTGCATACAAAAATCTAAATCAACCACAAGATGCTTGTAATAATTTTCAAGAAGCCTTCAACAGGGGGTCTGAACAGTCGCAAAAATTTCTACTCAACTATTGTCAATCATTCAAACCAAAAAAGGTTATTGAGCCAAAAAATCACACAAATTTAGCATTGGAGATAAACGAAACATTCTCTGATACAATTAGCGCCAGCCTTTATTATGACAATAGCTGGAGACTTACGAATAAGTTTAATGGTGTATCTTATCGGAAAGCTCAGATTAGAACCTCAGATCTGAAATTTGTAGGCCCTTTCGCGGACTATTATCCTGACGGGAAAGTGTTGGTTCAAGGACAATATGATTCTCTTGGCAACAAGACAGGATTATTTGAAAGGTTTCATGAGAATGGGGAACTCTATAGTAAGGGCAATTTTAAAAGCAATATCCAAGTTGGGAAATGGACTTATTACTACAATAATGGAAATATTAAAGAAAAGATTCTATTCAATGGAAACCATTTCATAATCATAGAATCATATGGCAAAGACGGAAATATTAAAGTAGAAAAAGGAACAGGAATTTGGACTTATAAATTTGTAGTAAGCATCACAGAATCTTATCAACTTCATGCCCCAGTAAATAATGGATTGAGAATCGGAAATTGGGAATTAAAAAACCAAAATGAACAAGTCATTTTAATTGAATCATATGAAAACGGAATGTTTAAGGCAGGGAAACAAGGTAATCCGGGCTTTATGAAACCCTACAATCAAACACAATTTACATCAGGCTTGTTTTACCCATCTTCCTATCAATCCATTGAATCCTTTTCACATGATGAAATTGTAACTACTTATGACTACCCATTTTTAAATCATTTACCTAATAGAAATGAGCTTAAATCAATTTCTGGGGCATATCTAAATGCAGATAATGATTCAATTATAGACCTTGATAAGGTTGAAGAATCACCTATTCCACCAGGAGGATTACCTGCTTTTTATAAGTACGTGGGGAAAAATATGGATTACCCTAATCAAGCAAGAAGGGCTGGAATTGAAGGCAGAGTGTTTGTTCAGTTTGTAGTTAATACTGATGGATCAATATCAGATGTCCGGACGCTAAAAGGTATAGGAGGTGGTTGCGACGAAGAAGCAGAAAGAGTAATTCGAAATGCTCCTTCGTGGACTCCAGGCACATTAAATGGCAAGTCAGTAAAAGTAAGGATGATTCTTCCTATGACCTTTAAATTAAGCGAACCAGTTAATAAACCCTTCCGTATGAAGGACAGACCCTATTCTCGATTTTAGGGGCAACAATTAACATTCAACTGTTATCGCATGGAAAAACAGAAAACCAAAAAGAAAGAAAAGAAGAAGGTGTCGCAGAAGCCCAAAACCAAAACGACGCCTGACACTCCTCAGGAAGGAATACCAGACGTCGATTTCAAAAGATTCTTAGGTTGTGGTTGATCAGATGGTAGCATATATAAATGCTGCCAGACCAGCCGCCCATACCAGGAAATACGCCCTGAGTATTTGGACTCTTACTTTTTCTATTGCTGATGACATAAAATAAATTTGTGGTGAATTACAAACAATTATATGCTGCAAGATATGTGTCGAACCTAGCTAAGTCAATTAGTAAATTCTCCTAAAGTGATTTTGCGCTTTTTTCCTAGCGAATAATTTTTAATCTACTGAATAACAGTCACTTAAAACACGCTTAATTGAGTTTAACTTTAAATTAGAGCTGAACTTGCAATTCAAAATCAAAGAAAATACAAACAGACTTTCCTAATAATACAATAAAAATGTCTGGCTCTGGAAGAAGAAGAAATGCCTTATTTATGCTTGAGCTTAGCCCGAAGTACATAGTTGATATCCTCCCCTGCAAGGTCGGGCACCACCAGGTTGTTCTCGGTTTCAAAATGCCCTTCAATCGCATACCGGTGATCTTCTGATTCTCCATATATGAAGTATCCAGATATAATGGACTCGTTTATCCTGATCTCTGCTTTGGCCATGTATTGATTGGCCCCCATGTGCTTACCTTCGTGTGCTCGCATCACAATCACCTGATCCTGATATTCGTCCAGGTTGAGGTACACCCTTCTTGTCACTTCAAAAATGGGTAGTACATGAGCAGTAAACTCCAAAGATTCCAAATTTTCCGCCAGTTGAAAATCCACAAAATGCCATTGTGTAAACACCATCAGTGGATCATTTTTTCGATTCAGCGTAAGTTCACCAGTTGGGTCTGTGTGACCAAAGCTTGCAAAACTGATGAGTAGCAAAGCAGCTCCAATTAGTCCGGCCAGGGTAACTCTTAATAATGTTTGTAGGTATTTCATCGCATATAGATTTAAAGTCTACTGCAATGTAGAATCATCCGAAACGGCCTTCAATCCGTATTTTCACGCAGCCTAAAATGCATTATTCACTTAAGAAGACCCTCTTTACTCGTTGGCTCACATTCGTTAAAATCTCGTAAGGAATGGTCTTGATCCATTCGGCCAACGCGCTAATACTCGGTTTTTCGCCAAAAACGACCACTTCATCACCAGATTTTACCTCCAAACCTGTAACGTCAACCATGGTCATATCCATGCAGACATTACCGATGGTAGGTACCAGTTGATCGTTGATCATCATGTGACCAGTTCCATTGCCAAATGCTCGTAAATAGCCATCTGCATAGCCAATAGGAATAATGGCTATCGTTGTATCTGCCTTGGCAAAACCACTTCTTCCATAGCCTATCGATTCCCCTGCTGCAATTTTTTTCACCTGAGAAACATTGCACTTGAGCGTGCTGACAATTTTTAATTGGCCTTGCTCGGACTGCGTGGGGTCGAAACCATGCAATCCAATCCCTAGCCTTACCATATCAAAATGTAAATCTGAGTAATTGGCTATACCGCCTGTGTTGACCAAATGTCTCATCGGCGTATACCACAAATTCTCCATAATGGATTGGCTCATTCTTTCGAACCGTTCACCCTGCTGCCTGGTGTAATCTTCATGTCGTGGGTCTTCGCTACCTGCCAAGTGACTGAAAATACTTTTCACTTTCAGATGCTTATTGAGTTTGAGTTGCTCAATGAGCCGCTGCAAATTGCTCTCGGTAAAACCCAGTCGGTTCATGCCAGTTTCCAGCTTGATGTGAATAGCCGGTAGATCCTGCATGTTCTCATAATAGTCCAGAAAATCGATCAATTGATCCAGACTATAGATCTCAGGCTCTAGATTATATTCCTTCAAAAGTCTAAAAGAAGTCGGCGATACATTCATAATCATAATAGGAATATGAATACCATTTTTCCGAAGCTCTACCGCCTCATCTGCATAAGCCACACCCAAATAATCTACTTTATGAAATTGCAACAGATTGGCTATTTCGAAATTACCTCCGCCATATGCCAATGCCTTCACCATCACCATTATTTTAGTCTCCGGCTCTAGTTTACTCCTGTAGTAGTTGAGATTATGAATGAGGTTTTCAAGGTTCACCTCAAGTATGGTGCCGTGGGCTTTTTGTTCCATACTATTTACAATCAATTCAAACTCAAAATCTCTAGCACCCTTCACCAATACGATTTCGTCATTTGGCGAGTAACCAGCCTTTAAGAACTCTTCTGTAGTCTGATAGAATTTAGATGGAATGTGAAACTTGGAACTTGATTGAATAATTTCTTTACCAATACCAATAAACTTCTGGATATTGTGCTTTTGCAGCAACTCACTCACTCTTTGATACAAGGCATCACTTGACAAACCCGTTTGATACAAGTCAGATAATATGACTGTTTTCTTAGAGCGTTGATTTTGTCTGGTCAGAAAATCGAGTGCAACTTCCAAACCATACAAGTCATTGTTGTAAGTATCATCTATCACATACGACCTATTGATCGCCTGTTTCATCTCCAATCTCATTTTGATAGAGGACAGCCGGTTCAATCTGAGTTGAATGAATTCCTGATCATATCCCAAGGCCACCAACATGGCCGTACAATGGAGAATGTTCTCTACTGATGCGGGATCATCATATTTCAAGTAAAAAGTGAAAGAACTGTTCAGCACATCGAGTACATACTTCTTTCCTTTTTGATCGGTGACTTTCCAAGAAATGAGTTGAGTAGAATCAGATACTGTGGTCTCAAGGACTTTTTCTACTAGCTCATGCTTGGCACAATAGACCACTTTTTGACAATTGCTGAACAACTTGGCTTTCTCCTTTGCCTTTTCTGCCAAGTCCTTGAAGCCTGCATTGTGGGCCTCTCCAATGTTGGTAAAAATCCCCAATGTAGGCTGAATCACCTGTTGCAATCGCTCCATCTCATCTACTTCGGAGATGCCGGCTTCGAAGATTCCCAAATTATGGTGTTCACCCATCGCCCAAACCGAAAGCGGTACGCCTAATTGAGAGTTAAAACTTTTTGGACTTTTTACAATATCAAATTGATCATCCAGCATCTGGGCTAGCCATTCTTTTACAATGGTTTTGCCATTACTTCCTGTGATACCTATGACCGGATAGTTGAATTCCGCCCTATGTGTTTTTGCAAGGCCTTGCATGGCTGCAATGGCGTCTTCCACCAAAAAGTAGGAGGCATCAGCTTTTAGTTTTACCTCTTTTTCAATAACGAAAAGCCTGACCCCTTTGTCGTAAGCATCATTGATAAATTGATGTCCATCATGATTCTGACCAGCAATGGCAAAAAACACCACACCTGAGCGTACGGATATCTGACGAGAGTCGAATGCCAATCCCTGAATTTGAATATCCAATGGTAGTTGCAACATCTTCCCCTTACAGCTCTTACTTAATCCACTAAACTTCATAGAAACAAAAAATATTTAAATGATTATACCAACCACCATCGAAGGCTCGACAAACGACCTAATTTACTTACAAAATTTTACAAAAATGGTATCGAATATTTTCATCCTTTTCGCTTTTGAGTTATCTCAATTCGATTAACTTGCAAAGTTTAGTCCATTAAGAATTATCGTTAAATTGACCTTTTGCATTCGTCAATATGAAAGTATCTCCTAGTCAACCTTTTCAAATTATTTACACCCTATTTGAGCACCAATATTTGGGGTATCTGTTCGAGTCTTTTGTGATTCAACTCGATGGAGAAGGAAGGCTTACTTTCTCTCATCAAAACATCTCTGCAAAAAACGCAGGAGAGTTTGATAAAGGACTTGATGAAAACGACTATGAGCTGATCAAACTGATGGATTCCATGCAACCGGATGTAGTGGCTAAGAAATACGACCGAAAGAAATCCAAACCCGATGATTTCTTTCTCAAGTGTTTCGACGAACAAGCTGGAGACGAGCATGCACAACAAGAAATTAAAAACTATGTAGA
The DNA here is from genome assembly GCF_965233835.1 of Reichenbachiella sp. GTDB lineage: Bacteria > Bacteroidota > Bacteroidia > Cytophagales > Cyclobacteriaceae > Reichenbachiella. Next base: position 1,123,659 of record NZ_OZ247585.1, on the reverse strand, counting down.
GCGCAGACGTGCTAAAATTATGCCTTTGATGCATGGCAAGCGGTTGTTCGAAATGGGCAATGATGGAGAACCCGCCTGGAAAGAAATTGAAGTACTCAATGAGAAAGCCACTGTGCTTTTTCACTTTCGAAGAAACGAAGAAAACACACACTACTTCCCCACAATAAAATATGGAGACGAGAAAGTAGAATTTCAATACAAAGGAGCCTACATCCTGTGCAACGACCCGGCCTATATCGTTGTAGAAGACAAGCTATACAGCTTTCAAAAGAATGTAGATGCCAATAAAATCAAACCATTCCTGAAGAAGAAATTTATTGCGATACCAAAAAAAATAGAAGACAACTATTACCACAAATTCGTTGCGCCACTGGTGGCTTCTTTTGACGTGTATGCCAAAGGTTTTGACATCAAAACCGAAACCTCAGAGGTTAAACCCATGCTTTATTTTTCTGAATTGGCGTCTAATGGTAATTCAATGGAGTTGTTCGACTCCAATGGCAACGGCACCGTTGAAGTAGAATCAAAGATTCTATTCGAATTGAAATTCAACTATGGTGATCATCACTATAGTGCAGAGCACATGAAAGAGGTAAGTGTGCATGTAGAAAAAGAGGACGATAACTACACGTTCCACAGGATAAAGAGGAACCTGGATAAAGAGAAGAAGTTTGTTTCCTTTCTTTCTGACACAGGCCTTCCTTTGAAGCATGCCCGATCTACCATGGAAACTGCCAAAGCATTCTCCTGGATTCAAAGTACAAAAAAACTGCTGGAAGACTCTGGTATCACCCTCAAACAAAACGGCAAGGGCGAAAAGAAATACTTCTTGGGCAAGTCAGAAATGACGGTTGAAATCAAAGAGAATATTGACTGGTTTGACATTCATGCGGTGATCAAGTTTGGGGAATTCGAAATTCCATTTCACATCATCCGAAATTATATCCTGAAGAAAAAGCATGAAATAGAATTGCCTAATGGAGAAATAGCAGTTATTCCGGAAGAGTGGTTTACGCAATACTCAGAACTGATGGCATTTGCTGATGTCGGAGAGGAAGAATCCCTTCAACTTCAGAAACATCACATATCGCTAGTCAAAGATTTGGATGAGTCCAACTTAGCCCACCTCCAACTGACCAACAAACTAGAACGACTGAGAGATTTTGACTCCATTGAAAATTATGATATCCCAGCCGGTTTTAAAGGGGAACTTAGACCCTATCAGCGTGCCGGCTTCAATTGGATGAAGTTTCTGAACGAATACCGATTAGGCGGATGTTTGGCGGATGACATGGGTCTTGGTAAGACTGTTCAAACCTTAGCCCTATTGCAATCTGTACATGAGGGAGAAGACAATGGAACCAGTCTTTTGGTAATGCCTACTTCGCTGATCTACAACTGGGAGAAGGAAGCTGAAAAATTTACACCTGCACTTAAAATATTGAACTACACAGGCGTAAAGAGAAACAAGGATACCAAACGATTCGCCAACTATGATATAGTTATTACCTCTTACGGACTGATCAGGCAGGATATAGACTTATTAGCTGATTTTCATTTCAATTACATCATATTGGATGAATCGCAGGTAATCAAAAACCCGGAGTCTAACATTTCGAAGTGCGTAAGAGATTTGAATTCGTCTTACAAATTAATTTTGACTGGCACGCCTATTGAAAATACAACCATGGATTTATGGTCGCAGATGACCTTCCTAAATCCAGGTCTATTAGGAGCAAAGTCTTTCTTCAAAAATCAATTCCAGCAACCTATTGAGAAGAAAAATGACGAAGAGAAAACCAAGAAGCTGTATACCATCATCAAGCCGTTCTTGCTGAGAAGACACAAATCTCAAGTGGCTACAGACCTGCCGGAAAAAATAGAAAATGTACGCTATTGCACCATGTCTGAGGCCCAGGAGGAAGCTTATGAAAAAGTGAAATCGGCCTATCGAGACAAGATCATGGATGAAATCGAGACGGGTGGCATCGGCAAATCTCAGTTCATGATTTTGCAGGGACTGACCAAGTTGCGTCAGATAGCCAATCATCCCTACCTGGCTGATGAAGAATACAAGGAGGACTCTGGCAAACTCGAGGATATCAGCTATATGCTGGAAAATGCCATCAACAAGAATCACAAAATTTTAGTGTTCTCGCAGTTTGTGAAACACCTAAAAATAGTCTCCAATTATCTGGAAGAGCAAAATATAAAATACTCTTACCTGGATGGTAGTACCAAAGACCGACAGAAAGAAGTGGAGAATTTCCAAAATGATAAAAGCATTAAAGTATTCTTGATTTCGCTAAAAGCCGGTGGACTGGGTCTCAACCTGACGGAAGCAGAATATGTCTTCTTACTCGACCCATGGTGGAACCCTGCTATTGAAGCTCAGGCCATAGATAGGGCACATAGAATTGGTCAGAAAAACAAAGTATTCACATACAGGTTCATCACGAAAAACACGGTGGAAGAGAAAATTTTGAAGCTGCAACAAAGCAAACAAAAACTAGCCGATGACTTGATAACTACTGAAGAAAGCTTTGTGAAAACACTGACCAAAGATGATATCGCCGGGCTACTGGACTAATCCTCAAAGGCAGCTGAAAACATCAACGTGCTGGCATTTTTTATTCGTTGACTCGGGTAAATTCCCTGAGCAATAATGATCATCTTGTAAGCCGCTTTATGATCACTGGTATTAAATTGCTTTAACGCCTGATTATAGTAATGTAGCCCTGCAAGCTGCCGAAGATTTACTACATTGTCTATATAAGTGGCTCCCTGCTGAGTTTCTTCATTACTGGCCAGCCCGGTCATAGTCAATTCGGTATTGATTCTTAAAGATTCCTTATTTACAAAAGCTCTACGCTCGTCAATTTCCTTCGGATCCCAAGCAAAGCCAGCCAAAGCATCAGTAGACTCAAACAGGTATTCCTTTCCTCCGGACAAGGCCACCAAATACACATGATAGTCTGTTTCATGAATTTGAAAATCTATACCTAAGTCATCTAAAATCAAGGCATAAAGGGCCGTGCCTGTGACGCAATCGTATTTTCTTTCTTTCTTAAAAATCTCACTGAAAGTCACATATTGCTCGTATTGACCAAGCATTTTACGGTGAACAGTATAAAAAACATACTTGAGAAACAAGACATCAGATTTTGACGAAGCTTGCTTCTCTTTCAACTTGTCAAGCAGTATTGTATAGCGCTCCTCATAGGATTTTACCTCCTCAGCATCCAGATTGTCAAACTCAGATCGGATGAATAGTCCCAACTTCGTATCATTGGATAGGTACTTATCTCCTGTGGCCTGCGAGATGGTCGCATGCAAGGTCAAAAGCATCAATCCGATAAGGGCTTTTTTCATCGTGAGTTTTAATTTTCTTAATGTTAATTCAATGTTACGTAATTGTTAACAAACAAACTAATGAAAATCAGCTATTGGCAGTATTCAGCAATGATTTTGGCAGAATATCTGAGGTCATTACATAAACAAATTCTATATGTGGTTTGTCTTCATTATCTTTCTTGACTACTTATTAAACAAACATCTCTATGTCTAATCCCTTTCAGTCCCAATTTGATAAACAAAAATCTAGGAGCTTGGAGCTTCGAACAGAACCCATCGATAACCGAAGAAAAAGACTGAAAGCACTTAAAACCTGGATTCTAAATAACAAAAACAACATCCGAGAGGCCCTGCATGCTGACCTTAGAAAATCAGCTACAGACACCGACATCTCTGAGATATTTACGGTCACCACAGAAATCAACGATGCCCTGAGTCACCTTCACCAATGGGCTCGCCCACAACGAGTCTCACCGGGACTCACCTATCTCGGCACGTCAGGAAAAATTCAACCTGAACCTAAGGGTGTTTGTTTGATTATTGCACCATGGAATTTTCCTTTCAATCTGATTGGTAGTCCGTTAGCTTCTTGCCTTGCAGCAGGAAATACGGCCATTCTAAAACCCTCAGAAAACACACCAGCTACTTCTCAGTTGATCAAAGAAATGGTGGAAGATGTATTTGAGCCGGATGTGGTGACCGTGATAGAAGGTGCAATACCTGAGACGACTTCTTTGCTTGAATTACCTTTTGATCACATTTTCTTCACGGGCAGCACGAACGTAGGAAAAATCGTAATGGGTGCAGCAGCAAAGAATCTAAGCTCTGTAACCCTCGAACTCGGCGGCAAATCTCCGGTGATCATTGATGAAACCGCCAATGCAGATGATGCCGCTCGCAAAATTGTCTGGGGCAGATTCACTAATAATGGCCAGACCTGTATTGCGCCAGATTATATTTTCATCAGTGAAAAGGTCAAAGACAAGTTTGTGGCTTCAGCTAAAAAATACGTCGCCCAACTCTTTGACAGCCAAAGCGAAGGCATGGAAAAAACCAATGATTATTCTCGATTGGTCAATGTAAAACATGCCAATCGATTGGTAGAAATGCTCGAAGAGGCTCAAAAATCAGGTGCCCATATCGAGTTTGGTGGCAAACATAAGGCGGAAGAAAAATTTATCGAACCCACCCTACTCTCGAATATAGATGAATCCAATCGCATTTGGCAGGAAGAAATCTTTGGTCCGATCATGCCTATGAAAGTATACGATGACATCAACCAGGTAATTGATCACATCAATAAAAATGACAAGCCATTGTCGCTTTACCTCTTTTCCAGAAGTGGTAAAATGAAAAAGCGAATTACTCAAGCAACATCGGCTGGTTCTATGGTAATCAATGATGTAGTGGTTCAATATGCACATCCTAATTTACCCTTCGGTGGAGTGAATCACAGCGGAATAGGAAAGTCCCATGGCAAATATGGATTTATGGAATTCTCGAATCAAAAGTCAGTCCTTAGTCAACGTATAGGACTAACTAACGCCTTACTCTTCTATCCTCCTTTTAATGGGTTTAAAAAATGGGTAGTGAATTTTTTGATTAAGTGGTTTTAATAAAAAATGTTCGTAGGTTGATCGTAGCACCTACGAACACTTTGTTAAAGACTAGTCTTTGTCAATGTTAAGATTGTACCAATTGATATTTCTTGTGAAATACATCGTAGCTGCGAGTATCAGCGTCAACCCAATACTTCCCATCAGAAGTGCAAAGTCAGCTAACTGCAAGGTGACAAATAGGAAACCGTAGATTCCAGACAAGGTTGCCACCAACATCAACACCAATTTCTTTACTTTGAAAATGCTCAAAGAGTACAGTGTTACCATAGTAACAATGCCAAACGTGGATATACCATAAGCTGTATTAAAGTCCGAATGCTCAGTAATAGATACCAGCAACACATAAAACAAACAAAGTGCGAGTCCTACGAGCACGTATTGGAAGGGGTGAATTTTTCTTTCGTACAGAATTTCGACCAAGAAAAAAATCAAAAAGGTGAGTGCAATGGTCATCACGCCATATTTAGCTGATCTCGTTGATTTTTGGTAGTCATCCAACGGAAGAATCAAATCAACACCAAATGCTGCAGCTTGCATTTTGCCCGCTTGATCAGAACCTGTCCACGATTGAGGAAAATTTCTATTCAGTTGCAGTATTTTCCAGTTGGCCGTAAAACCCTCGGTATTCACTTCTCGGAAATCTGGCAGAAAGTTACCATTAAAGCTGGGGGAACTCCAGGCGGAGGACACCTGCACTTTTGTGGTACTTCCAATAGGCACAAATGTCATATTTTGGCTGCCTTGCAGGTCGAGTGTAAACTCAAAATCAAAGTCCTGCCCAGCTGTTAAGTTAGGCAAGTCAATCGTTACCCCGGAGTAGATAAGTTGGGATACTCTTGAACCAGGCTCCACTCGTAAAATATCTTTGTTTAACTTAAATTCCATCTGGCTTTTTATTCCCCTCAAGTCGGAAACCCCAATGGTTAGAAAAGCTCGATCATATTGAATCTCTGTGAGATGTGTTTGATCTAAATGGTGGTCTAAAACAAAGTCGCCAGTCACAGAAATATCAGATTTGTACACCACAATTTCATATATTCCTCTCCGAAGTTTTTCAGGAATAATTTCACCTTTGATATTAAGATTTTCAGGAAGAATGTGCCAATATCGGGTAACCACTTCTTTCTTGTCTTCCTTATTTATCTCATACAATACCGGAATGGTCAAAATCGGCCCATTGATTTCTTGTTGACCTGCCCATTTAGAACTTACTTCAGCAGTTGCCTCCATATTGAGCTGTTCTCGCTCTCCTATGATAGATTCGATCATAGAGGTAGGTATGAGCAATAGCAACATCAAAATAGTAATTGTCAGCAGTTTAAGCATCACTGAATTTTTGATCCAGTTGTTCAGCTTTTCAAAAATTGAGTTTTCAGTATTCATAATCATATTAAAAGTACTTTGAATTACAAAGTATAGTTATAAAAAAATTTATTGCAATAGTTTCTCAATGGCCTTGATGTGCAAGACAAAAGCCTTTTGACCTGCTTTAGTGGCCGAATATTTTGTATTGGGTTTCCGTCCAAGAAACTCCTTTTGAAAAGAGATGTATTTGCTTTTCTCCAAGGATTTGAGGTGACTTGCCAGATTACCATCTGTAACTGCCAAGAGTTCCTTTAGCGCATTGAAATCCAAATTTTCGTTTACTACAAGCGCAGACATAATACCAAGCCTCACCTTGTTTTCAAACGCCTTGTTCAAATCTTTTAATATGTCTTTCACGATCTATATTTGACCTCCATCATTATACCATATATGATGTGCACAACTCCAAAACCAATACTCCAAAACAACAACCCAAACCCTATATAGTAGGTAGCCATCAAACCAAGTACTATCTCAATTAACCCCAAACTTTTGACTTCTGTAAGGGTATACTTACTAGCATTCACTAGTGCTAAGCCATAAAATACAAGAGTTAAAGGAGCAACCAACCCCACGAAGCCCTTCGACAAAAGAATGCAGCACAATAAGCCTCCCGCTACCAGCGGAATCGCCAAAGCCGTCAACAACCTTTTAGTCTGATGATCCCAGATATTTTGTCCTTGTTTTTTGGCTGCCCTGGTTGTAAAATAAATACCAAGCCCTAAAGATAATCCAAGTGTCACTATGGCAAGCATCAGAAGAGTCCAAAGGCTTTCTGGCGCTAAATCGGCCGACCTAAACCCTAAATAGTTTTGATTGGTATATACCGTCTGGTAGGCGCCAAATGCCCCTGCCAAGGCAACTATTCCTGCAGAAACGCCTGACCAGCCGCTCAAGGAAATGAATCGAGAAGATCGAACCATAATGTCTCTTATGCTTTCAAGATCCTCTTTATATTTTTCTTTTTTCATTAAAAGTACTTTGAATTACAAAGTAAATGTATTGACAAATTATTGTAATGAAAAGAATTTACAATTTTTTGTTAATCTGATTTACGGGAAATGTCCATTCGCATCTCCACCATATGCTTTTTGAAGCCTGCCTTTTCATAGGCACGAACGGCAGGATCATTTTCACTATATACTTCCAAACGAATTTCATTGATGCCTTTAGCCTTGCTCCAGCTCTTCAATTCATCCAATATTTGAGTGATGATGCCTTTGCCCCTGTAATCGGGTTTTACAAACATAAATCCCAAATAGGCATACCTCGTATGTTTGTAAAAATCTTTGGCTTCAACAATATTCGCATAGCCAGAGGCAACGAGCTGTCCCTGATCTTCGGCCACAATGACCGACGCCCGATCTGATTCGACCAACGCTTTCAAGTCATAATAATTGATTGGGTCTGGCTTTAAGGTTGGGTCGAAAGGCCTCTCTGCTGTGATGATCCCTTGCTCAAATTCGTGTAATATAGGTAAGTCCTCTTGGGTTGCGGGACGGATAGAAATGCTACTCACTTTGTGTTTTTTAGATGTTTATAGATTACGCCCAACGAGAATAATGGTTATTCCTTACGCTCGTAGATCAGCTTCCCCCTCTTATCCCACTCCCTTATAATGTACGGGCTAAACTCATCATCAAACGGATCCTTGGAATAGAAGATCTCGCGTTTTCTTCGATTTCTTATGTCATAGTACTCTCGCCAAAGACCCACTTTGTGATCGAAGTGGTATTCACCTACAGCAGCCAAATTACCACTTTTGTGAAAGGCATAATAGTTACCTTCTTTCTCCCCAAAGTGAATCGGGATGATTTCTTCTAATTGCTTTTTTTCTTTGTTGTGGTAGGCCACCAAAGATTCCTTAGGCCATCCTTTGTAGTACTTTTCTTTGGTCTGCAGAATGTTGTGCTTGTTCCAGGTAGACCATCGGCCATGTTTGGTACCCATATAGAATATACCTTCTTCAATCACCTGATCACCCAACATTTTTTTGTATGGCCCATGAAGTATGCCGGCGTTGTCTTTATTGATCTTTCGAGATCTTATAATCTTTCTTTTTCTAAAATCATACCAGTAGATATCTCTCACATAGGGCAGGGGATCCTCATAAACCTTGAGCACTGTAAACAACTCTGTGACCGTATTTCCACCAAAGCCCTGTCTGGTAAACCCCTTTCTGGTCTTTTTCCCATAAAAGACATTCCGTTTGGGCTTTTTCTTTTTTGGTTCGAGAATGCTCTCCAGATCTGTAGCATCCAAATCTACTGTCAGCGGCTTTTCATACTGAGATTCGAAATCATCCTCAGTATAATCCTGTGACTGCGATTCAAATGTGAACGCAGCAAGAAAAAATAAAAGACAGTATGGTAATAAGCTCTTGATCATAAATTTTGAACGACAATCGATTTCATTCATTGCCAAATTCAAAGCTATAAAGATGTGTGTAAATAAAAAACCTCTAGGCTACACCTAGAGGTTTATATCTATCTAAAATAGGCCTTAGGCCTGAAAAATTACTCCGCGCTGATCGCCACAGATCGCTTGATGAAACTAGTCAAAGCAGACCCTTCTAACAATCCTTGAGAAAGCAATGCCAAGTCATAGGCCTGGCGAGCCAATTGTTCCTTGTTTTCAGCCTTCTTCGCCTTCAAGATCTTAGAAACTAATGGGTGATTTGCATTTACCGCTACGGTATACTGATCTGGCATATCGCCCATCATCATCATACCGCCTCCTCCTTGCTTCTGCATATCCTTCATCCTTCTCATAAACTCAGGCATGGTTACTATCACAGGCATTTCGTCTGGTGATAATGACTCTACATTTACTGTTGAATTTTTATCATCAATTGCCTTTTCAAAAAGCTCCTTAGCTGATTCTTTCTCCTTGTCAGAAAGAACAGATTCAACTTTTTCATCTTTGTCAATCAATTTATCTACTGTTTCAGCATCAACGCGCTTAAGTTGCGTTTTCTCTAGCTTATGCTCTAAGGTACCGATGAAGTGGCTATCCAATGGTCCATCAAACTTCAATACATCGTATGACTTATTTGTCACTGACTCAATGAACGCGTGCTGCTTCGCTGGCTCAGTGGCATACAGATAAACCAGATTGTCATCTTTGTCTTTCTGTAGCGCAGAAGTCTTCTCCTTGTATTCATCAAAAGTAAAGAACTCATCGTTCGTGTTTTGTAACAAAGCGAAGTCCTTGGCTTTATCGTAAAACTTCTCATCGCTCAACATGCCGTACTTCACGAACAATCCGATGTTCTCCCACTTGTCTTCGAAAGCTTTTCTATCTTTCTTGAACAGTTCGTTCAATTTGTCAGCCACTTTCTTAGTGATGTAAGTATTGATTTTCTTTACTGCTCCATCGGCCTGCAAGAAACTTCTTGACACGTTCAACGGAATATCAGGCGAGTCAATCACACCGTGAAGCAACATCAAGAATTCAGGCACTACATCCTTAACCTCATCTGTAATAAATACTTGACGAGAATACAATTGAATTTTGTTCTTCTGAAGTTCTAGTTCGTTCTTTACTTTCGGGAAGTAAAGAATACCAGTCAAGTTGAATGGGTAATCTACGTTCAGATGAATCCAGAAAAGAGGTTCTTCCGACATTGGATATAGCTCTCTGTAGAAAGCCAAATAATCTTCATCTTTCAACTCCGATGGAGACTTTGTCCAAAGTGGCGTAGGATTGTTGATGATGTTGTCCTTTTTTACAGTTTTGTATTGAGGCTTACCATCTTTGTCTTCACCGTCAGGAATGCTCTCATCCTTTTGGCCAAACTTGATCTCAACTGGCAAGAACTTACAATATTTAGAAAGAATACCCTGGAGCCTTGCTTGATTCAAGAACTCTTCAGATTCTTCATTGATATGAAGAATAATGTCCGTACCTCTTTCTTTTCTAGTACCAGCAGTGATTTCAAATTCGGTACTACCATCGCAAATCCAATTGGCAGCTTCCGAACCTTCCACGTGAGAAAGAGAATTGATCTCTACTTTATCAGCAACCATAAAGGCAGAGTAGAATCCTAGGCCAAAGTGCCCAATGATCTGCTGCTCGTCACCTTTGTCCTTGTATTTTTCCACAAACTCAGTTGCTCCTGAGAAAGCAATTTGATTGATGTACTTTTTGATGTCATCAGCGGTCATTCCGATACCCTTATCAGAAATGGTAATGGTCTTTGCTTTTTCGTCGAAGCTTACATCAACAGTCAAATCGCCAAGTTCGCCTTTATACTCACCCATACCTGACAGCTGCTTCAATTTTTGAGAAGCATCTACGGCGTTGGATACTAATTCTCTCAAGAAGATCTCATGATCTGAATAAAGAAATTTCTTGATGATGGGGAAAATATTCTCGGTGTGAATCGAAATATTACCTTTCTCTTGCATGATATATTTTTATTTAATGAATTAAATTTTGATCGGATTGCTCCGGTGATGGGTGTCTAATCAAATGCCATTCCAAAGCCAATAAACAAGAAATCCGCGACAGATTGTCAGCGGATTAGGATTTTTTGGCAGATGTGTGGTTCGTGAGGACACGAACCAATGCAGAGTAGAGTATCTAGTTGAGAATATGGGTAAACACTGTGTTATTGGTATTCCTATATTTGAACTTTGATTTTCAGAAATAGAATATGCTAAGATTATTAATAATTTTCTTTCCGCTATTACCTTTAGTCTTTCTTGGTTGCAAGGATTCGAAAGAAGTCAAGTATTACAAGAATGGAAATATCAAATTTGAGGTGCCAATTAAAAATGGTAAGAGGAATGGACAGTTTATTGAATATGACTCATCAGGTAATGTAATATCTATCATTAATGTTGTTAACGATATCATGGAAGGAGGTTTTAGACAATTTCACTCAAACGGACAAGTCAAATATTCGGGGACGCTAATAGGTGGAAGGAGATATGGAACATGCTTGGAATATTATGATAATGGGAACTTGTATAGGAAACTATATTTTGTTCAAGACACGGCCGTTTATGGAAAAACATACTCCCAAGAAGGGCATTTAATTGCAAGTAACTTGCCTATAAAAACTACCTACGATTCTGCAACTCATAGTGTTGAAATTGAGCTGACACATACAGAATTTGATGATGCAAGTATATTCTTGGGTATTGGGAATATTGATTCCATTGGAAACTTGATTGATACTTTAGGTTATGTTAACGCAGATAGTTTAAAATATGTCTATAAATTAGATTCAAGTCAAACAAAATTATCAGGAGTATTGTATGAAGTTAAAAATCCCGAAGGCACGTTTGAGGCAAGGTATCACTTTAAATTCGAGAAAGCCGAATGAATCAATTCTGGTAGGATATATTACTTATATCAATCAATAACTGTCAACTAAATATGAGGGAAGGTTGGCAGATTACCTAATACGATCCGCAGACCTTACCAATTTTTCATCTCTCCGGATAAAACGATTAGAAAGCAAATTGAACAACAAAGCAGATACACCCAGATAAAAGGCAAATAGGTAATTGCCCTGCTGTGTAGGCGCAATCATGCGCTCGGCCTGATAAACATGGTACACGATGAGCCCCATGGCACCACCCATAAATAGTGAATTTAGAGCTCCAAGCTTCATCTGAAGTAAGCGATTGTCATATTTGAAAATTGAATAAAGTGCGACGCCCGCTGCCAATAGAGCTAGGATGGCAATATAGAAGGTTTGACCTTCAGTGATTACTGCTATTTCACCAGTTTCAATGTCTTTTTTGGTATGAGAAAATTTCAAAGCGGTCAATTCTACCAACTCATTTTTCTCGCCATCTAGCTTATTCCAGATAGGGAAAAATAACATGGTAATCATACAGGCCGCCACGCCAAATAGAAATATAGATTGAACTCTTTGTATCATAAGGTTTAAAATTTGGGCAAAAGTAGAGAATTGTTTCTCAATATCTAGAATTGAAAATGGAATTTGATCAGTCTATCGAGAGTTCTGATTTCGTTGATTCTTCCTTAGGCGCCTTCTCTTTTTGTTCGGTTTTTATCGCTTTCGCCATCAAACTTTCATTTTTGGCTTCATCCAAATTGCTAAGATATTCGTTGATTCGAGAACGTATTTCCTGAGTAGAGAGATTGTATTCAAACTCTCCGCTTCTAGCCACTGTCAGTTGTCCTGTTTCTTCAGAGACAATGACTACCAGTGAGTCGGTAGTTTCGGACATTCCCAGTGCCGCACGATGCCGAAGACCAAACTGAGCAGGAATATCATCTCGCTCCGATACAGGTAGAATACACCTGGCTGCTACTACTCGGTTGTTATTGACAATAATAGCGCCATCATGGAGTGGAGACAGCTTATTAAATATCGCTAGGATCAGCCTCTTGGAAATTTTAGCTTCCAGTCTATCTCCGGAGTCAGCAAAAAACTTCAACTCCGAGCTTCTTGAAAATACGATTAGTGCGCCAGTATTGGAACCTGCCATGTTTTTGATGGCGTCTATAATGGGAGAGACATCCAGGTGGTTTTTGTCATACTTCTCCTGCCAAAATTGTTGGACATTTTTAAGAATATTGCCCTCTTCAAAAACTGTAGTTTTTCCAAGTAGCAACAAAAACTTTCTGATCTCCTGCTGAAAAAGTACGATCACTGCAATAACTCCTACACCCATAAACTGGCCAAGTATAATACTGAGAAGTTCCATGTCCACAGCCTTAACCACCAGATAAATTAAATAGAGGAATAAGAATCCAAGGAAGATCTTTATGGCCACACTTCCTTTCATCAGCTTATACACATGGTACAAGAAGAAGCTGACAAATAGAATGTCGAAGACATCTACCCAACCTATTTCCAAAAACCCTATTTGAAATCCTAATATCATTTTTAATTCTTTGTCATCGCTTCGTAAAGCCTGATTGTTTCTCTGGCTTCCTTCACATCGTGTACTCTCAAAATAGAAGTACCATTCATTAAACAAGCCATATTTAGTGCTGTCGTGCCATTGAGTGCCTCGTCTGGAGTGATCCCCAATTCTTTAAATATCATCGATTTACGAGATACGCCGCACAGCATAGGCACTTCTAATATTTTCAGCAAGCTCAACTTATTTAATAACTCAAAACCTTGCTCTTTAGTTTTTGCAAAACCAAAACCTGGATCAATAATGATATCCTTAACGCCTCGTTTTCTCAAGGTTTTGACCTTGGCATTAAAATAATCAATAATCTCCGAAACCATGTGATCATAGTCGGTAAGATTAGCCATGGTCTGCGGATTACCTTTCATGTGCATCATGATATAAGGTACATTCATCTCCGCCAATAGGTCAAACATACCTTCATCCAAGTTTCCTCCTGATATATCGTTAACGATGCAAGCGCCATGTTCCAATGCTCCTTTAGCTACGGTAGCCCTAAAGGTATCTATGGAGATGATGGTTTCGGGAAAGTGCTTCAGAATACTATCAATACCATCCACGGCTGCATCCCATTCGTCCCGCATTGGAATATCTACCGCTCCTGGCCTACTGGAGTACGCCCCAACATCCAAAATATCCACGCCTTCCTCCATCATTTTTTCTACTTTGCTCAACAAATCTTTATCAGATTTGATCTTTCCACCGTCATAAAAGGAATCAGCCGTAAGGTTAATAATTCCCATCACCTTGGGAGACGACAGGGCCATCAGTTTTCCTTTTACATTTATGAATTTAGACTCAGTCATGAATTGCAAATTATCAGCGTTGGTACACACTACCTTCGACTTGGGACTCATTTCTCAATTAGATTTCTTCTCCACCGAAATGACAATAAAAAATTTGTTGCCAGCTATTTACACCTTAATTTTAGCCGTTCATTTCAATAAAATCAGACGCAATAGTGGAAGAAAAAACAGTAGGCGAATATACTGAAGTTATAAAGGCTTGTAAAGACATTTTTGAAAAGAAAACTAAGGATTACGGTACGGCCTGGCGGATTTTAAGAGCTTCATCTTTGACCGACCAGATTTTCATTAAAGCAAAAAGGATTCGTTCAATTCAGGAGAAAGGGGAACAAAAAATTCAGGAAGATATTGCTGGTGAATTTGTAGCAATTATCAACTATTGCATCATGGCGGTTATGCAAGTTCGCATGAATGGTGAAGAAGGCTTAGAAATACCATATGAAACCCTGGAGCCACTATATGATGACATAGCCAATGAAACATGTGACCTACTTGCCAATAAAAACCATGACTACGGTGAGGCCTGGAGGGATATGCGCGTGTCTTCCATGACGGATATCATTTTGATGAAAATTTTGAGGACCAAACAGATAGAAGATAATCAAGGCCAAACCCTGATTTCCGAAGGTGTAGAAGCGAATTATCAAGACATGATCAACTATTCTGTTTTTTGTTTGATTTTGATGGGATTTACAAACAAGCAATAATTCCAATTGTTAAATACGTGTTATTGACCGGAAGCTCAAAAAAGACGTACAGATACTTCATTAACTTTAGCACCTAAAACAATCAGCGCATGAAACTAGCATTGACTCTTGTAAGATATTTCGTTGGAGGATTATTCATTTTTTCAGGATTGATCAAAGTGAATGATCCGGTAGGTACGGCGATCAAGATGGAGGAATACTTTGAGATATTCTCTCTAGAAATTGCCAATTTCTTCCACTTATTTGTTCCGTTTGCCCTTCCGATTTCAATATTCATGGTTGTTCTGGAAGTCGTACTTGGAATTGCATTGATCATTAACTACAAGCAGAATTGGACGCTGAAAGCCCTTTTAGCGATCATTGTATTCTTTACCTTTCTTACTGGGTGGTCTGCTATTACCAATAGCGTGACAGACTGTGGCTGTTTTGGGGATGCCATCAAGCTTACTCCATGGGAGTCCTTCATTAAGGACATTGTCCTTCTAATCATGATTGTTTTCTTGTACCTAAGTCAACATGACCCTCAATCTGAAGCAGCGGAAAAAAAAGGTCATTTCATAGTGGGTGGGTCGTTAGTTCTGTCTTTGGGTTTAGCACTATATGCAGTAGCTCACTTACCATTTATCGATTTCAGAGCGTATAAAATTGGCAATCACATACCCACAGAAATGCAGCCATCTGCGGAATACATATATGAATATGTGATGGAAAAGGACGGACAAGAATTCAAATTTGAAAGTTACCCAACAGATCCCGCCTACAAGTTTGTAGCGATGAATCATTTGAACCCAGAGGCCGCTCCTAAAATCACGGATTTTGGGGTTTGGAATGATGATGGTGATTTCACATCAGAAGTTTTTGAAGGTAATAAACTGTTTGTGATTTTGTATGATGTTTCGAAATCAGAAAAGTCGAGCATACCAGCTTTCAACAATTTGATTAAGGCGCTGGGGGACAAAATAGAAATTTATGCTTTGACCGCCTCGGACGGCTCAACCTTTGAATCTTTTCAACAAGAAGCAGGATTGAACATTTCTTATTATTACACAGATGCTACTGTTCTAAAAACCATCACAAGGTCAAACCCTGGTCTATGGTTGTTATCAAACGGAACTGTAAAAGGAAAGTGGCATTATAATGATGTGCCGAATTATAGTCAGGTTTTGAATCTAGTAAAATTGTAAAAAACCGAAGCAGAGCTTCCCATTTAAAAAAATAAAATAATGAAAAGAGATAAAATAATATACTGGGTATCCTCTGGATTGTTAAGTGCTATGATGCTCATGTCCGCGGGTATGTATTTGTTCAATACCGCAGAAATCAAAAGTCTATTCATCTCATTTGGTTATCCAGACTACCTGGTGTACCCGTTGGCATTTGCCAAAATTTTAGGAGTTATAGCCATTTTAACTCGTCGATCTAAAATGCTTTTAGAATGGGCCTATGCAGGATTCTTTTTCGACTTTGCGCTGGCGTTCTTTGCTCATTGGAACATTCAAGATGGCGAGCATTTTGGAGCTGTAATTGCTCTAATATTACTCTGCTCTTCCTACATTTTTGGCCGAAGGATATAAAAAGTCGATTCGCAAAACGAACCGACTTTGATTTGAACTAAAAATGAACTGGGTCTTTAATGAAGCCCTACTTCTGATTCATGCCCCACCAGGCTAAGACTGTATGGTTTAGATGAAATAGGCACCTTTTCAATATCCTCTAGATCTTGTAGATTGGCTACAATTAATTGACCATTGTCTGGGTCTGTAACATAGACGTACCTGGAACTAGCCGCTAGGCTTGGGTAAACGGCACCATGTCCACCAGATGGTTTTTCAAAGGCCGAGATAACAGCACCTGAAGCAGATTCCGTCTGATCGGACACATTAAGTACATGAAGCATGCCGGTTTCAAGCAAGACTAGTACATGACTACCATCTACATCCATTGCGCAGCGAAAGAGTCCTGAGTAAGTAAACAAGGGAGTAAGCGTTTCACTTTCTACATCGATCAGGTATACTCCATGGTCCGAAGTATAACCTACAAACACACCATCGTACTGAGTTGACAATATGCTACCAAACCATGAATCTCCAAATGAATCGGGATGATCGATTAGTTTTTGTGCCCCATCTTGAGTGACCACCAAAATACCCGAAGCCGAACCAAAGACCGCATGATTACCGTCACCGGCATTTCCATGAATACCATTGGTCGTTATCGTAGCTTCGTGAGCCATAGCTCCTGTTTGATCAATAATTTGCACTTGCTCAGGCAAACTACCCTCTATGTCACCAGTCTTTTTTGTGACGGCGATATTGCCATTATCAAAAATGGCCATGGCTCCATGATGTGGCGTCAAACCGGCATCCAACACGGTCATCTTCGCTCCGTTTTCAGAAACATCAGCCTCATCCGCCATAAGTAAAGTTCCATCCTCATCATTAAAGGCAAGCAGTAGGTTGTGACTGCTTTTAAAATGAGTTGGTTTACCACCTACACCGGTCATTGGACCAATTCCAGGCTCGTTGAGCTCGTCCACATGATTGCCATGTAGTTCCAATCCACTATCAAAATATTCTACCAAACTTTCGTCCCTATGTATAATGGCGGCATAGCGACCGGAACCGGTTCGATAGATCCTTGGTTTAGCGTGCTTGGACTCAAATGTCTCTTGACTTTTGTTATGGTGATTGTACCAATGTAAATCTTGGGACTCTGCATCTGAAATAAGTACACCAATACCTTCAAACTCTTCTGCTTCAGCATGAGACATTTCATTGTCTTCAGAACATCCAAATGTCCCAATGGCCAATAAACCCATCGGGATAATTTTCTTAATCATGTTATAAGTTTTTAAATGCAATAATGTTGCAAATAAAAGCTCATCAATCAATTAATGCAACTATGTTGCATTATATTTTGTAGACAAAAAAATACCAGCCCCTATGAAGCTGGTATCACTTTACATTATTTTCAAACTACATATGTATCGGCCGAGCATCACTAGCGGCCAAGCAAGCCTCTTTCACTGCTTCCATGTAGGTAGGGTGCGCATGTGACATTCTAGATACATCTTCAGCAGAAGCTCTAAACTCCATAGCCGTAACACCTGCCGCAATCATATCTGCTGCTCTTGCACCAATGATGTGTACACCTAAGATTTCATCCGTAACCTTATCAGCTAATATTTTCACTACTCCGTCTGTATCCATACTGGCACGAGCTCTTCCGAGAGCCTTGTATGGAAATGACCCTACTTTATAGGCCTTGCCAGCTTCTTTCAACTGCTCCTCAGTCTGACCAACTCCTGCTACTTCCGGCCAAGTGTAAACCACACCAGGGATCAAGTTGTAATTGATATGCGGTTTCTGTCCGGCCAGTTGCTCAGCTACCAGTACGCCTTCTTCTTCAGCTTTATGCGCCAGCATCGCACCTTTCACCACATCGCCAATGGCGTATATATTATCAACTGAAGTTCTCAAATGGTCATCAGTTTCTACTCTTCCAGCCTTATCCGTAGAGATACCCACATTCTCCAATCCGAGGCCATCGGTATAGGCTCTTCGGCCAATAGATACCAAACAATAGTCGCCTTTCAGCTCTAACACTTCTCCTTTAGGCGTATCCGCTTTCACTGTCACATTTTTGCCTTTAGCTTCTACTCCAGTCACCTTGTGCTTCAGGTAAAATTTCATACCCAATTTCTTTAATGACTTGGTCAATTCTTTGGACATGGTTCCGTCCATACCTGGTACAATGCGATCAAAAAATTCTACTACGGACACCTCAGCCCCCAATCTCTTATAGACGGAGCCAAGCTCTAACCCAATCACACCACCGCCGATGATGATCATGTGCTTCGGAATTTCTTTCAGCTCCAAAGCTTCAGTACTTGTGATCACTCTCTTTTTATCAATATTGATAAAAGGTAATGAAGAAGGCTTAGAACCTGTTGCAATGATCACCTTGTCAGTAGAAATAGTTTCTTCCTTCTCACCAGCTACTTTGACGGTATTTTTATCCACAAATGAGCCATGACCATGAAAAACATCAATTTTGTTCTTCTTCATCAAAAACTGGATGCCGTCAGTATTGGCCTTAACCACATCACCCTTTCTGGCGATCATTTGCTTGAAGTTAACCTTCGGAGCATTGATATCAATACCATGCTCTTTAAAAGTATGTTCCGCATCATGAAAATGATGCGAAGAATCAAGTAAAGCTTTAGACGGAATACAGCCAACATTCAGACAAGTTCCACCAAGTGAGTTATATTTTTCTACAATAGCCACCTTCATGCCTAGCTGTGCGCAACGTATCGCTGCCACATATCCTCCAGGTCCAGATCCTATTACTGTTACATCGTATTTCATATTGTGAAGAATTAGTACCAAGTACCTAGCACTTGGTATTTGATTTTTAAAATTTAGATCTAGTCTTAGGACTAAATACTACCTACTAAATACAGATTAGATTCCCAGCATCAATCGAGCAGGGTCCTCCAACAATTCCTTGATTCTAACCAAGAAGCTCACAGATTCTCGTCCATCGATAATTCTATGATCATAAGAAAGCGCCAAGTACATGATCGGTCTGATTTCCACTTGTCCGTTGATCGCAACTGGCCGCTCTACTATGTTGTGCATACCCAAGATCGCAGATTGTGGTGCGTTGATTATCGGCGTAGATAACATAGAACCGAAGATACCTCCGTTTGTTACCGTAAAAGTTCCGCCTTGCATTTCGTCAATACTCAACTTGTTGTCTCTGGCTTTCTTCGCCAACCTAACCACTTCGCTCTCCACCTGATTAAACGAAAGTGACTCGGCATTTCTGATTACTGGCACTACCAATCCCTTCGGTGCAGATACAGCTATCGACACGTCGCAGAAATCATTGTACACGATTTCGTTTCCGTCTATCTGCGCATTCACCGCTGGCCATTCTTGTAAGGCCTGACATGCTGCTTTGATGAAGAACGACATGAATCCAAGACCTACTTCATATTTGTCTTTGAAAGCCTCTTTGTATTTTTTACGAAGGTCCATCACCGGCTTCATGTCCACTTCATTGAAAGTAGTCAACATCGCCGTTTCGTTCTTCACAGAAACCAATCGCTTGGCAACTGTTTTTCTCAAAGGAGTCAGCTTCTTTCTAGTCTGCTCTCTACCTCCTCCAAAGGCAGGCACAGCTGGTGCAGCTTCTTTGGCTGGGGCACTAGTAGCAGGTGCTGACTTCTGAGCAGCCTGAGCGTCTTCTTTAGTGATTCGACCGCCAACTCCTGATCCAGTTAACTCACTTGCTGGAATCCCTTTTTCAGCTAATATTTTTGAAGCGGCAGGAGACGGATGTCCAGCAGCATAACCTGAATCGCCAGTTGATGTCTGAGCAGGTGCCGCAGTGCCGACTGCCGCTCCATCCATCACTTCTATTTTACAGATCAAAGCACCAATCTCGATGGTATCACCTTCTTGTGCCTCAATTTTCAATACGCCTCGAGCCTCAGCGGCCAATTCAAATGTAGCTTTGTCAGATTCTATTTCTGCAATCGGTTCATCCAACTCTACCACATCGCCATCTTGCTTCATCCAAGTACCAATGGTCACTTCAGTGATCGATTCACCTACAGTTGGCACTTTCATTTCTAATGTCTCCCCAGTTTTGCCACCAGAAGCTGGAGCTTCAGACGGAGCAGAAGCTGCCTCTGCTTTAGGTGCAGATTCAGAAGCACCGGCAGATGCGGATTCATCTATGGTACAAACCACAGTGCCAATCTCGATAGTCTCTCCTTCTTCAACTTTGATGGTTAGAATCCCTGCGGCCTCTGCATTCAATTCAAAAGTTGCCTTGTCTGATTCCAATTCGCAGATGACTTCGTCCATTTCCACGTAGTCACCACTCTGCTTGGTCCATTGCGATACCGTTACTTCGGTTATCGATTCACCAACGGTTGGTATTTTAACTTCAATCATTTCTTTATTGTTAAATTTTTTAAGTCTCGTTTGAATTTAAGAAAAGGCCTTGTTTACCAAGTCTTCTTGCTCTTGCTTATGCACTTTAGCATATCCTGTAGCTGGTGATGCGGCCGCTTTACGCGAAATCACATCCTTAGTCACTTCTCTGAATACTCGAAGAATGAATGACCATGCTCCCATGTTTTCTGGCTCTTCCTGCACCCAGTGAACCATGTCCACCTTGTATTTCTTCAATTCAGCCATTACCTGTTTTTTAGGGAATGGGTGCAGTTGTTCAACTCTGATGATGGCAACATCCTTTCTTTTATCAGCTTGCTGCTTTTCGAGCAAATCGAAGTACACCTTACCATTACATAGCAATACTTTCTTCACCTTTTTTGGATCAGCATAATCATCACCGATCACCTCTCTGAATTTGCCTTTGGTAAATTCATCCAGTTTAGAAACTACCAACGGATGTCTAAACAATGATTTTGGTGACATCAAAATACATGGCATTCTGAATGGCATGGCCAGCTGTCTTCTGATCATATGAAAGTAGTTGGCTGGTGTAGTCAAATTACAGATGTACATGTTGTTACCTGAGGCCAACTGTAAGTATCGCTCTGGTCGTGCATTAGAGTGCTCTGGCCCTTGGCCCTCATAGCCATGTGGCAATAGTAACACCAAGCCGTTCATTCTTCTCCACTTCGTATACGAACAGGAGATAAACTGATCAACCATTACTTGAGCACCGTTAGCAAAGTCACCAAACTGCGCTTCCCAAATTACAACTGCATTTGGGTCAGCCATGGCATAGCCAAATTCGAATCCCATGCAGCCAAACTCAGAAAGTAACGAGTTGTAAATTTTGAAATCTTTTTTAGAACCTTCAATATGATCCAAAAAGCTGTACGGCTCGTTGGTATTCATGTCTCTCACCACGGCATGTCTGTGAGAAAAAGTTCCTCTTTTTGTATCCTGACCTGAAATTCTTACTGTCTTATTGTCAAGCAGCAATGAACCATAAGCTAGCATTTCAGCTGAAGCCCAATTCAGTTCCTTTTTATCAAAGAACATTTCCTTGCGTTGTTTCAGCACTTTGTCGATTTGCTTCAATGGCTTGAAACCTTTCGGCACTTGCATCATAGCTTCACCTACTGCCTTCACCACGTTTTGTGTGATCGAAGTGTCAGGCGACTCATCAAAATCTTCAGGTCTGGAGAGTCTCATTTCTGAGAACTCTTTCTCACTTTGTTGCAAAGTGTAAGGCAATTTATCTTGCTTCACCTGATTCAAGCGGTCCTGAAGCATTGCCTTAAATTCCTTATCCATAGTTTTCGCCAATCCAGCGTCGATATCGCCTCTGTCAATCAGAGACTTATTATATACTTCTCTTGGATTCGCGTGCTTGGAAATCTTATTGTAAAGCGATGGTTGTGTAAATTTCGGCTCGTCGGATTCGTTATGACCATGTCGTCTATAACAAACCATATCCACGAAAATATCTCTCTTGAATTTCTGACGATATTCTACCGCCATTTTCATACAAAAAACTACAGCTTCAGGATTATCACCATTCACGTGCAGTACGGGTGCATCGACAGTTTTAGCTAAATCAGTACAGTATATACTGGACCTTGCTTCATCAAAGTCCGTTGTAAAGCCTACCTGGTTGTTGATCACAAAGTGGATAGTGCCTCCCGTAGAATAAGCCTCCAATTTGGACATTTGAACCAGTTCATACCCTATGCCTTGACCTGCAATGGCTGCATCTCCGTGAATAAGTATAGGCATGATCTTAGAATTGTCATCCTCATACAATCCATCGATTTTTGCTCTAGCAAATCCCTCAACTACTGGGTTAACCGCCTCAAGGTGGGATGGGTTTGGAGCTAATTTTAAGTCCACAGTATTCCCAGAAGGTGTAACCACCTGAGATGAAAATCCCATATGATATTTTACATCACCATCACCCATGGTTTGATCTGGCACATATCCACCCTCAAATTCGTTAAAGACTTGCTCATAAGTCTTGCCCATGATATTTACCAACACATTGAGTCGGCCACGATGCGCCATGCCCATAACCACTTCCTTTACTCCAAGCTCAGCACCTTTGTTGATCGCTGCGTCTAATGCTGGAATTGTAGTCTCGCCACCTTCTAGCGAAAATCTCTTTTGACCTAAATATTTAGTATGTAGGAAATTTTCAAATACCACCGCTTCGTTGAGCTTAGATAAAATCTGTTTCTTTTCATCAACAGGAGGATTAAAATTCAGCGCTTCTCTTTCAACTTTTTCTTTAAACCACTCTAGAATATCAGGTTTTCTGATATACATAAACTCGAACCCAACAGTCCCTTCATATATATCCTTTAGAGAAGCTACTATCTTTTTCAGAGAAGCCTTCCCAATACCAATGATGTTCCCACATTCAAATTCTGTATCTAAATCTTCCTTTGTCAAACCGAAGTCTTCAATTTCCAGAAGAGCCCTCCTATCCTTTCTTTGTCGAACAGGGTTAGTATTAGATTTTAAATGGCCACGTGAGCGATAAGCATGAATCAAGTCTCGAACCGCTAATTCTTTACTCGAAACACCAGCGGCATCGCCACCCTCTTCACCATACTTTTGAAGGGAAAACTCAAAGCCTTCAAAAAAACGTTGCCATGAAACATCAACCGAATTGGGGTCAGTTTTATAAGATTGGTACATATCGTCGATCACTCCACTGTGGGCATTCGCGATATAAGAATATTTATCCATTGGTTATTTTATCTTTGCTGGCACAAATATAACACCCTCAATATATATTTAAAAACCGTATAGTCGTGTATCCAGTTATATGCAAATAAACCGAAATTTCGTTTATTTTCTCATATGCATTTTTCATTGCTCTACGCTTTTTTAATAAATTCCGAAAAAAGCACTACATTTGCGGACTTTTTAATACAAGTGGACGTGATCCACAACATTTAAACTATACCATATAAAATGGCAGTAAAAATTAGACTAGCCCGCAGAGGGCGAAAAAAACAGGCAATTTACGATGTAGTCGTAGCAGACGCCCGTGCGCCACGTGATGGCCGATTTATCGAGAAGTTAGGTTCTTACAACCCAAACTCTGACCCAGCTTTCATCAGCATCGATGAAGAAAGAGCATTCAAATGGGTTATGGATGGAGCGCAACCTACCGATACAGCAAGAGCTATTCTTTCATATAGAGGTGTGATGTACAAGAAGCACTTACAAGTAGGTGTGAACAAAGGTGCTATTACTCAAGAAGATGCTGACAAGAAATTCGAAGCATGGATGAAAGAGAAAGAAGCGAAGGTTCAAGGTAAAGTTGACACATTAGCGAAAGCTAAAGATGCAGCTAACAAAACCAAGCTTGAAGCAGAAGCTAAAGTGAATGCAGCAAGAGCTGAAGAAATTGCTAAGAAAAGACTAGCAATCGATGAAGCCGAAGCAGCAGCTAAAGCAGAAGCAGAGGCGGCAGCAGCTCCAGCTGAAGAGGAAGCACCTGCAACCGAAGCAGCAACTCCAGCTGAAGAGGCACCAGCAGCGGAAGCAGCTCCAGAAGCTCCTGCAGTAGAGGAGAAAAAGGAAGAAGCACCAAAAGCTGAAGCCAAAGAAGAAGCACCTGCAGCGGAAGAAAAACCTGCTGAAGAGGCTCCTAAGGAAGAAGACAAGGCCGCTGAATAATTTATTATGACGGTTGATGATTGCTACCAAATTGGTCATGTAATCAAGACCCACGGCTTAAAAGGAGAAGTCCAACTATTTTTTGATGTGGACAATCCCTTAGAATATCAAGAAATGGAATCAATGCTCGTTCAACAGAACGACTCGTTGATTCCATTTTTTATTGAACACCTTCAAATCAATCCGAGTAAAACAATTGCTAAATTTGAAGAAGTGGATGATATAGAACAAGCCAAAAGTCTGGTCTCCTGCAGACTATTTTTACCGCTAGACGTACTACCTGAACTAAAAGATGGTGACTATTACTTACATCAGTTGGTAGGGATGAAACTCCATGATAGAGGTAAATACATAGGTGAAGTAAAGGAGTTGTTTGAAATTGGGCCTCAAGAGCTTATTTCAGTTATCCATCAGGATAAAGAGATACTCATTCCAGTAAAGGATGAAATTCTCAAAAAAGTTGACCTTGAGGAAAACCGAATTGATGCCGAGATCCCAGAAGGTCTCATAGATATATATCTCGAAGATGAGGATTGATATCATTACATGTGTACCTGCCACATTTAGTGGCTTGATCGACCAGAGTATTCTAAAAAGAGCTGGCGAAAAAGAATTAGCGCATATTCATGTGCATGACCTAAGGGACTATGCGATCAACAAGCACAATCAAATTGATGACTACGCCTTTGGTGGCGGCGCTGGCATGGTATTGATGATCGAGCCAATCGACAAGTGCATTGCTAAGCTCAAATCTGAAAGAGATTATAACGAGGTGATCTATATGAGCCCAGATGGAGAGACGCTTTCGCAAGGTATTTCTAATGAATTGAGTCTTCATGAAAATATCATTTTATTATGCGGACACTATAAAGGTGTAGACGAACGCGTTCGAGAGCACCTGATAACACGTGAAATCAGTATCGGTGACTATGTATTAACTGGAGGTGAACTAGCTGCCGCTGTGGTCGCAGACTCCGTCATAAGGTTATTGCCCGGGGTGATGAATGATGAAACCTCAGCTCTGACCGATTCTTTTCAGGACGATTTAATAGCCCCTCCGGTTTATACCAGGCCAGCAGAGTATAAGGACTGGAAGGTCCCAGAGGTGCTAACTTCAGGTCATCAGGCCAAAATAGAAGCCTGGAGATTTGATCAACAAGTGGAAAGAACCAAAGCAAAAAGACCTGATTTACTTAAAAATTCGGGATCTGAAGATTGATTAAAAACAATTTGGTTTTATTTTTTTAAAATATTACCCACCAACCACATAATAATTCTAACTTCCGTTTTTAAAAACCCAACTAAATCAATGAAAAAAATAAGATTCTTAATTCCTCAATTTGTTTTAATATTATCCGTATTATTTTTTTCATGTAGTGACTCTGAAGATGATATAAGTGAGGTTCACGGAGTGTTAGACTTCAATATTTCATTTAAAAATTCTAACAACGGAAAGTTAAAATTAGAAGAAAATGTTTCTGCTGTGCTGATTTCCATATCACACCAAGAATCAGGTCTGGTTTATGAAAAGGAAAAATTACCTGTTTATAACTTTAACGGAGAGTACATTTCGAATCCAATATCATTACCTATTGGCTTATATACAATCACTGAATTTTTAGTTCTTAACGGAAACGATGAAATCATATATGCTACTCCGCTAGAAGGATCTGAATTAGCACATCTCGTCGAACACCCACTTCCGGTAGGATTTTCAATTTCTAAAGATGAAACAACGAAGACCACCTTAGAAGTAGTAAGTACTGAGGAATTTTCACCCTCCGATTTCGGCTACGCTACCTTTGACTTTCAAATTGTTGATTATTCATCCTTTCTTATTGGCGTATTCACGTACAACTCTCAAATAAGCAACTATGAATTATCAGAAGCTACTCTAGAGGTCAAAGCAAATGAGGTAATGTTGCATACTTTTTCGCTTGAGGCGATTACTAATGAAATTCAAATAGTTAACAGTTCTGAAAATTTTAAACTCATTGTCACTAAGCCTGGTTATTATACTGAAACACTCAACCTATCCTTTGACGAACTAGAATTATACAAAGATCAGCCAATTGTAGTTAAGCTTTTACCAGAAGGGTTCACGTCTGTTACACTTAAGCCTGATTCTGAACAGGGGGTAGATGCAATTCTTTACGACCTTCAGCCAGACAACAATTATGGTAATCATCCGCAAATCAATGCATTGGCTTGGACCAATTCCGGCCAACCACAAACTATGCGTAGTTTGATTCAGTTTGACTTCTCTATTATTCCTCCCCAAGCAAAAATCGAAGGTGCGTTGCTTTCTCTTTATCATTATGTAGCATCAGCCAACCCTGGTCACTCTCAGATAAGTGGAAGCAATGAAAGCATACTTCAAAGAGTAGTAGAACCCTGGGTTGAAAACGAAGTCACATGGAATACAGCTCCGGCCACTACCGCAGAAGGCGAAATCACTATTTCGTCAAGCAACTCTTCTGATGAAGATTATCTGAATCAAAATATTCTAGGATTGCTGGTCAATGAACCTACAAAAGAGTTGTTCAACCATTATGGTGTAATGCTGTCTCTCAAAACAGAATCTCACTATCGCAGTTTAGTATTTGCTTCAAGTGATGCTCCGGAATCTAACTTGCATCCAGAATTAGAAATTATATATTCAGAGTAGAGCGAATTTATTTTGAATGCCTTTGAATTATTTAAAAAATAAATTTCTATATTTGCAGTCCGATTTTTGGAAGGGCATATAAAGCTAATAAAATGAGCGACTTAATTAAATTAATCGAAGACGAGTATAAAGAGAAGAGAGCAGCAATGCCTTCTTTCAACCCAGGCGATACTGTGAATGTTCACGTAAAGATCAAAGAGGGTAATAAAGAAAGAATTCAGCAGTTTCAGGGAACTGTTTTACAAATTAAAAACCCTAGCTCTAATGGCGAAACCTTCACAGTAAGAAAAATTTCAAGCGGCATCGCCGTAGAGAGAATTTTCCCAATGCTTTCTCCTAACATCGAGAAGATCGAAGTGTTGAGAAAAGGTAAAGTAAGAAGAGCTAAATTGTACTACCTGAGAGGTAGAAAAGGAAAAGCAGCAAGAATTAAAGAAAGAATCTAATTTAATTCACCTGCCAAAATATTTAAGAGGTCCCGATCTATCAATCGGGACTTTTTTTGTTTCTAGTTTTGTGATCGAACACAAACAAATCACGTATTCAGATTAACCAATGAATATCACCTTTTACAAATACCAAGGCACTGGCAATGACTTTGTGATGATCGATAATCGCGAAGGCATGTTCCCACATGACACACAACTTGTTACTCAAATGTGTGATCGTAAGTTTGGTATAGGAGCAGATGGACTGATATTGATTGAGAACCACGAGACACTTGACTTTGAAATGGTTTATTTCAATGCTGATGGCAGCCAAAGTCTTTGTGGAAACGGTAGCAGATGTGCGGTGGCCTTTGCCAATTTCCTAGGAGTTATCAAAGAACACACAAGCTTTTTGACCATAGATGGCGAATATGAGGCGGATATAAAAGGAGGGCTCGTTCACTTGCACATGCAAGACCAACATAGCCCAGAGCGGTTCGACTCTCATTATTTCCTAAACAACGGCTCTCCTCATCACATCGAATTCGTGGAAAATGCTGTAGAGAAAGACGTTTTCACTAAAGGTGCTGCGATCAGATATTCAGACACCTACAGTCCTCATGGCACCAACGTCAACTTTGTAGAAGTGAAAACGAACAATACCATTTTCGTGCGAACTTACGAGCGCGGTGTGGAAGACGAAACTTTATCTTGCGGAACGGGTATTACCGCTTCTGCCTTAGCAGCAGCCGACAAAGGCCTAAAGAGCCCAATTGCAATTGAAGCAAAGGGCGGACAACTAGAGGTGCAGTTCGAACAAAGTAGCAATAATTCCTTTACAAACATCTGGCTGATCGGCCCAGCCAAACAGGTTTTTGTCGGCCAGTTTGACATATAAAAAACTAACGGTTCGTTTTTTGTTATTACCCAGCTAGATTCACGTCTAAAACAAAAAAGAAATTAAATTTACCGATTAATTAAAAACGTAAATATTCATGTTAAATATTATTACAAAAGGCATAGCCAAAGTATTTGGTACCAAGGCGGATAGGGATTTGAAGGAGCTTTTGCCTTATGTGGATTTGATCAATAGTGAATATGAGAATTTAGCCCAGATTTCAGACGATGAATTGAGAGGCAAATCTCAAGAGTTGAAAGAAGAAATTGCTGAGTACCTCAAGTCTATTGATGACGAAATGGCTGCGTTGCACCAACAAGTTGAGGACAACCCAGATCTTGATATCGTTGAAAAAGAAAACGTTTTTAATAAAATCGATGCGCTAGAAAAGCAAAGGGATGAAAAGCTCGAAGAGAAGCTTATGGATATTCTCCCAAAAGCTTTTGCCATTGTGAAAGATACTGCGCGTCGTCTGACCGAAAATAAAAAATTGACCGTGCAGGCTACCATGATGGACAAGCAATTGGCAGCCAGCAAAGAGCACATAGAAATCAATGGCGAAACTGCCACCTGGCACAACGAATGGAAAGCATTCGGTCAAGACGTAGTTTGGAACATGATCCATTACGACGTTCAGCTGCTTGGCGGTGTGGTGTTGCACCAAGGCAAAATTGCCGAGATGGCAACTGGTGAAGGTAAAACTTTGGTAGCAACTCTTCCTGCCTTCTTAAATGGGCTTTCAGGCAGAGGCGTACACGTTATTACTGTGAATGACTACCTAGCCAAAAGGGATGCCGAGTGGAATGCTCCACTTTTCGAATTTCATGGCTTGAAGGTAGATTGTATCGACAAACATCAGCCTAATTCTCCACAAAGAAAAGCAGCTTACGAAAGCGATATCATTTACGGTACAAACAACGAGTTTGGCTTTGACTACCTAAGAGACAACATGGCTCGTCACCCAGACGAATTGATGCAAGGCAAACACCACTTTGCCATGGTCGATGAGGTCGATTCTGTATTGATTGATGATGCTAGAACGCCACTTATTATTTCAGGCCCTATTCCCAAAGGAGATGAACACGAGTTTTATGAGCTCAAGCCAAGAATTAGCAAATTAGTAGACGCTCAGAGAAAGACCACTTCGCAATTTCTGAATGAAGCCAAAAAGTTAATCGCAGAAGGCAATGAAAATGAAGGTGGATTAGCACTATTTAGAGCATTCAGAGGATTGCCGAAATACAAGCCTTTGATCAAGTTTTTGAGTGAGACTGGCATCCGTCAGGTTCTTCAAAAAACCGAAAATATTTACTTGGCTGACAATCAAAAATTGATGCCAGAAGCTGATGAGCCTTTGTACTTCACCATTGATGAAAAGACGAATGGCATTGAACTTACTGATAAAGGTATTGACCTGATTACAGGAGAAGGAGAAGATCAGAATTTCTTTATTCTACCAGATATTGGATTAGAGATTGCGCAGTTGGAGCAAGACACCTCATTAAGTGAAAACGACATGCTTCACAAAAAAGAAGTGCTAATCCGTGACTACTCTGTAAAAGGACAAAGGATTCATTCTGTCAATCAACTATTGAAAGCCTACACCCTCTTCGAGAAGGATACAGAATACATCGTAGTAGAAGACAAGGTAAAGATTGTGGACGAACAGACCGGTCGTGTGATGGATGGCAGAAGATATTCTGACGGCTTGCACCAGGCGATCGAGGCAAAGGAGAATGTAAAAGTCGAAGACGCCACGCAAACCTACGCTACCATAACCTTGCAAAACTACTTCAGAATGTACCACAAACTCGCTGGTATGACAGGTACGGCCGAAACTGAAGCGGGTGAGTTCATGGAAATCTACAAACTGGATGTTATCGTGATCCCAACCAATCGTCCTATCCAAAGAAAGGACATGGAAGATAAGGTCTACAAGACCATGCGCGAGAAATTCAATGCCGTAGCAGACGAAATAGTTGAACTAACGCAAGCTGGCAGGCCTGTGCTAGTAGGTACCACTTCCGTAGAAATTTCTGAAGTGGTGAGCAGAATGCTTACGATGAAAAACATCAAACATCAGGTACTGAATGCCAAACAACACGCTCGAGAAGCAGAGGTAGTTGCCGAGGCGGGTAAGCCTGGTACAGTGACTATCGCGACCAACATGGCAGGTCGTGGTACGGATATTAAATTGACTCCTGAGTCTAAGGAAGCAGGTGGTTTGGCCATTATTGGTACGGAAAGGCACGAATCAAGACGTGTGGATAGACAGTTGAGAGGTCGATCTGGTCGTCAGGGTGATGTGGGATCTTCTCAGTTTTTCGTTTGTCTGGAAGACAACCTGATGAGACTTTTTGGTTCTGACAGAATCGCTCGCATCATGGATAGATTAGGTCTGGAAGAGGGAGAGGTAATTCAGCACAGTATGATTACCAAGTCTATCGAAAGAGCACAGACTAAAGTAGAAGAAAACAACTTTGCGACTCGTAAGAACTTACTCGAATACGATGACGTGATGAACTCACAGCGTGAGGTAATTTATTCAAGAAGAAAAAATGCGCTCTACGGCGAACGACTAGATCTCGATATCCTAAACATGCTATATGACACAGCAGATGATATCGCCATCAATGCTAAAGCATCGGGTGACTTTGACAGTTTGAAGCTCAACTGCCTTGGAATTCTCGGAATGGATACCAGAGTAGATCAAGAGAAATTTGCTGGTCAAAGTCCTGAGCAATTGGGAGAAAACCTTTACCATGAAGCATTGGATGCTTACCACGCTAAGAACAAAATGGTATCAGAGCGTGCTTTGCCGGTATTAAAGAATATCCAGTTGACTAGAGGCGCAACAGTAAAGGAAGTCCAAATTCCATTCAGCGATGGCAAAAAGCAAATC
The DNA here is from genome assembly GCF_965233835.1 of Reichenbachiella sp. GTDB lineage: Bacteria > Bacteroidota > Bacteroidia > Cytophagales > Cyclobacteriaceae > Reichenbachiella. The sequence continues at coordinate 1,092,348 of NZ_OZ247585.1, read as the reverse complement.
GGAGTTGTAGCCGGCTTGGAGAAATCTATCGAAACGGAAGGCCGTGAGATGATCAAGGCCATGGAAAAAATGATCGCCCTGGCTATCATTGACCAAAGCTGGAAAGAGCACTTACGTGAAATGGATGACTTGAAGCAGTCAGTAAGAATGGCTGTACATGAGCAAAAAGATCCACTTTTAATCTACAAGTTTGAGGCTTTCGAAATGTTCAAACAATTCTTAGCCAGAGTGAATGAAGATACCGTTTCTTTCTTAACCAAATCTGAAATCGCCGTACAAGAACCAGATGAGGTTCAAGAGGCACGCCAGCAAAGAGCCGCTCAGAACTACAGCGAGTCTAAAGCGGATAGTGGTTCTGCCCTAGCTGCCAACAACAGAACTGCTCCTGTAGAAAAAACTGCTCCAATCAAATCAGAGAAGGTATATGGCCGAAATGACAGAGTGACTGCTCAATATGCCGACGGTACTTTGAAAGAAGACGTAAAATTCAAGAGTGTGGAAGCGGACGTCTCTGCAGGAAAGTGTGTAATTGTTGAAAGTTAAGTCCTGACTTTGTACCTTGAGTTATTGATCAGTTATTTTAAATTTCGTATTTTGAAAACCATTGTATCAAAGTTTGCTTTCGTGTTTCCAATAGTTACCATTGCTACCCTATTACAGTTTTGTGCACCCACAGCTTCCACAAACACTAGTAGCGCTGTGTATGAAGAAGATTTGTCGGTGTATCGTTCCACTTATTCATTAGAGGAGGAAGTTGTTTCTGAAGAAACAACATCAGAGGAAACCTACTTGCCCACTGTTGAGTATGTCACACCGACCAATGACATCAAGACAGAATTGGATACGGTTCTTTACAGAATTAAGAAGTCTCGTAAAAACATCAAATATGTGGATGGCTTTTCGATTCAACTCTATTCTGGTAATAGCAGAGACAAGGCCAACCAAGTGAAGGTAAAAACCTATGAGGTACTGGAAGATCAGAGACCCAGGGTAAGCTACGACCAGCCGAACTATAAGGTACGCGTAGGAGAATACTACAATAGAATGGAGGCTAATTCAGATTTTGTTACTCTTCAGCAGCACTTTTCAAGAGCGGTATTAGTTCCTGTGAAGATCAAGATTGAAAAGTAGCTTATTTATCATTCCTTCAATCAAACTTGTACAACTTTAGACAAATTTTAAAAAAATCTAAGTGTCCCATTTTGGCTTAACCAACTAGGTGAATTTCATTAAATTACCAAAAATTCATCCATGACGCTACTAGATAAAATAAAGACCCTCTCTGCATCCCTTCACAAGGAAACCATCGCCAACAGGCATCACATTCATGCGAACCCTGAGCTTTCATTTCAGGAAACTGAGACTGCCAAATATGTCATCACTCAACTGGAAGGATTTGGCGTGAAAATCAAATCTGGTATTGCTGGAAACGGTATAGAAGCCATCATAGAAGGAAAGAATCCAGCCAAAAAAGTAATCGCTTTAAGAGCTGACATGGATGCACTCCCGATTGTAGAAGACAGCGACAAACCCTATAAGTCAAAAAACGAAGGGGTCATGCACGCATGTGGTCATGATGTACACACGTCTTCCCTTTTGACTACAGTCAATATATTAAATCAAGTCAAAGACGATTTTGAAGGAACTATCAAGTTCATCTTTCAACCAGGAGAAGAACTGTTTCCGGGCGGAGCTTCGTTGATGATTAAAGAAGGTATTCTGGAAAACCCAAAACCGAATGCTATCATTGGCCAGCATGTGATGCCGCTCGTACCAGTGGGAAAAGTAGGATTCCGTAAAGGCATGTATATGGCCAGCGCGGACGAGCTATATGTAACTGTAACCGGCAAAGGGGGCCATGGAGCCTTACCTGAACACAACGTTGACTCTGTGGTGATTGCTTCGCATATCATCATTGCACTGCAGCAAGTGGTCAGCCGGATGGCAGCCCCTAAAATCCCTAGTGTACTAAGCTTCGGAAAGGTTCAAGCCATGGGTGCCACCAATGTTATCCCCAATGAAGTGAAGATTGAAGGCACCTTTAGAACGCTTGATGAAGAATGGCGAAAAGAGGCCCATATCAAAATGAAAAAAATGGCCGAGGGCATGGCGGAATCTATGGGAGGTTCTTGTGACTTCAATATTCAAGTAGGTTACCCTTTTCTCAAAAACGATCCTGAATTGACGGAAAGGGCAAGACAGGCAGCAATAGCATACATGGGAAAAGAAAATGTCGTTGATCTTGATATTTGGATGGCTGCTGAAGACTTCTCTTATTACTCTCAAGAAGTGGATGCTTGTTTTTACCGATTGGGCACTAGAAATGAAGCTAAAGGCATTGTTTCAGGTGTACACACGCCTACTTTTGATATTGACGAAGACGCCTTGTCACACGGCCCTGGACTTATGGCCTGGTTGGCTATCAATGAATTAAATGCTTAATGAAACCAGACAGAAAGCTTATTGGTAAGGCACTGGGTCCTGCTTCATTTTTAATCATATATTTCTTGTTGCCTCTCGACGGTTTGAGTCAAGAAGGCAGAGCTGTATTAGCCACAACCGCATGGGTCGGTATCTGGTGGATGACTGAAGCCATTCCTATAGAAGCCACCGCTCTGTTACCCATGGTGTTATTCCCAGTCACTGGTGCCATAGATATGAAGGCCACTACTTTCCCGTATGCGCACCCGCTAATTTTTCTGTTTCTAGGAGGGTTCATGATAGCCATAGCCATCGAGAGATGGAATCTACACAAACGTATTGCCTTAAGCATTATCTCTCTCTTGGGCTCAAACCCGAGCCGCTTGATTCTTGGGTTTATGATTGCCACTGGTTTTTTATCCATGTGGATATCTAACACAGCCACCACACTAATGATGATTCCCATTGGCCTATCGGTCATCGCCAATTTAGATGAAGAGAAAAATTTCTCAAAAGCCCTTCCGCTGGCCATTGCCTACTCGGCTTCTATCGGGGGCATGGCTACCTTAATAGGAACTCCGCCTAACATTGTATTTGCAGGTGTGATCAAAGACACGTTTGGTATAGAAGTAAATTTCCTAGAATGGATGATGATTGGCCTTCCCTTTTCAATTCTCATGATAAGTATTACTTGGTTAGTACTAACCAAATTCTCCTTTAAAATATCACCCAACATGAACCTTTCCGGGGCGGGAATAGATGAAAAATTGGCCGAATTGGGACGAATGAGCATGGAAGAAAAAAGGGTCCTTGCCGTTTTTTCCTTCACTGCGTTCTGTTGGCTTACGAGAACCTATTTACTCAACCCAATCATACCAGGACTCAACGATACCACCATTGGTATTTTTGGAGGACTTTGTTTATTTCTTATCCCAAATACTGAAGGGGGAAAGCTGCTAAACTGGCAATTGATGAGCAAGGTACCCTGGGGAGTTTTAGTTTTGTATGGAGGAGGCTTGTCTATAGCAAACGCCGTAGCTAAAACGGATCTTGCTGCTTGGATTGGAGACTTGCTCAACCATTGGGGCAATCTGGAACTCGTGCTATTAATTCTACTTATAGTAGCTGCAGTCAATTTCATGACGGAGATTACTTCGAACATTGCTACAGCAAGCATGGTGCTACCCATATTGGCTGCACTTGCAGTTTCCATTGGAGCACATCCATATTATCTGATGGTTGGAGCGATTTTAGCCGCCTCATGCGCCTTTATGCTCCCTGTTGCCACAGCACCAAATGCCATTGCATTTAGCGCTGGAACTGTCAAAATGCAAGACATGATCAAGGCAGGAATTCTGCTCAATATATTATCCATTCTTTTAATAACATTGGTTGTTTACGTCGTGATGCCTTTAGTCTGGACGTTGGATATTTCTTCCTTTTTATCTTCTATCAACTAATCTCTTGTCTGACTGATATCCTTTATATTTATGCCACAAATGACAGCATAACAAGTGGATATTTTAAAGATTAGTAAATTAAAAGAAACCTTCACTGAGTACATAAGAGTGAAATTCGAGCTATTCAAGCTTGACCTTACAGAACACCTGTCTAATGTTTTGGCACAGATGATCGCCTATTTGGTCATTCTTGTGATCTCAGGATTGATGGTCACCTTTCTCAGCATTGCGCTTGCCCACTTTCTGAATTCTTTCTTTCAAAATGAAGCCATTGGCTATTTAATCGTTGCTGGCATTTACTTGTTGTTTTTGCTACTTGTTTTCTTTCTTCTAAAATCAGGAAAATTGAAGGCCTTTTTTGAAGCCAAACTGATGGAGAATATTTCTAACGAAAAATCAAATGACGAAACAAAGTAATCAATTGATCCCAACAAGAAGAGAGCAGTTACTGTCTAAGGAACGTAAGTTGGTTGCCGACCTAGAGGACGAGGCTAACGAAGTGGAGTCGAAACTAGAGAGCACGCTGAAAACTTTGGCTGTCGTAAGTGCCGGAGTACTGGCTGCTACGATCCTTTACAAATTAGTCACTCCAGAACCGAAGGTTAAAGAGAAGAAGAAAAAAGTAAAAGCATCGACAAGTAGACCGTCAGCAGTCACCGCGTCAGTGGTATCCATTGCTCTACAAAAATTAATACCTTTAGCCATAGAAAAATTCACTAAGTACAACAGCAATAACACCAAAGATGAAAAAGCTGCTGAATCAACTTCAAGACAGAAAAGCTAACAAGCAAAAGTCACTGGCTGTACTTATAGACCCAGATAAGGCTACCGATTTGGGCAAAATCATGAGACTGATCAACCTCTGTGTTGAAAACAAAGTGGATTATCTTTTGGCTGGTGGCAGCCTTATGACAAATGATAATTTTTCAAGAGTAGTTTCAATTATCAAGTCTAACTGCGAGATTCCTGTGATCATTTTCCCAGGTAACCACATTCAGATTGACTCCAATGCAGATGCGATCTTTTTACTTTCACTAATCTCTGGACGAAATCCAGATTTTCTTATCGGGCAACATGTATTAGCCGCTCCAGTTTTGAAAAAAAGTAAATTGGAAATCATTCCTATGGGCTACATGCTAGTGAATTCCGGAGCACCTACCTCGGCAAGCTACATGAGTAATACGGTACCTCTTCCTTCTAACAAACCAACAATTGCTGCATGTACCGCCATGGCTGGAGAAATGCTTGGTATGCAAACTATTTACTTGGACGCGGGCAGTGGCGCAGAGGATCCAATTCCTCAAAAGCTAATCTCAACTGTTGCCAGATCGATTGAAGTACCACTAGTAGTTGGTGGTGGATTAAATTCGATCAGTCGAGTGAATAAAGCACTAGAAGCTGGAGCCGATATGATTGTGATTGGAAATGCTATTGAAAAGGAAGAAAGTTTCTTGATTCAGGTCTCTGACAGAATACATTCCCTCAATGAAAAGTTAGACGTTCATTAACGTCTCTCTTCTTCTCATCTTTCCTGCAGGAATACCAAACATCATCTTGAACCTTCGACAGAAATATGCGGTGTCTTTGTAGCCGACTTCTTTGCCTATTTCTCGGATACTTTTCTTCGTAGTTCGAAGCATGTTGACAGCCATCTCCATACGTTGATATTCGATGTAATCCTGTGGATTGATACCTGTTAGCATTTTGAAATATTGACCTACATAATCTTCAGACACGTTAGCAACATTAGCCAGCACCTTGTTTGACAAATCCTCTTGTAGATTATCCTTGATGAAGGAGAAAATATCGATAAGTCGAGGGTCTTTAAAGTAGGTGGAATTTGTAGCAAGCTGCTCTACGAATAACCCTTTATTCAAAATGTGTCTGATCAGTTCCACCACAAGATGATCCGTTTCCAAGTTCACCACCCTAGCTTTACCTGGCGTATCAGAATAGATTTCTGTTACGATCAACTTCACCAGTGAAATAAGATTATGATTACCCTTAATCACAAAAGCCGGAATATCTAAGGACGCAAAGAAATTCACCGTATCAAAAACCTTCGCCTCGAAGTTGATCATGGTGATATTCTCATGCTCAGGCATTGGGTTAAACTCCTCACTGGTCTGGAAAAATTTCTCCTTATTGTTAATGAAGTCATCGTTGGATAAATTCATGGAATTGCCGCTACCATAGGACAATCCCACCATTTTTCCTCCTGGAACAAATAGGATTTCATTCTCTTTTACAAGCTCCTTTTCCTTCCCAAATCTCACCTCTCCTTTGTGCACATAGATGAACACATTTTCTACATCATAATAGTTTTCAACCGTAAGTGGTTGTAAAATATTAATATTCTTAGCTGAGATGAATCTTACGGATAGAGATTCAATGATCTTATTATAGTCCTCCATTGAATTATTTCGGAGTAGCCTTTCGAATCAGGCTAATTTCCATTGGTATTATTGTATAAATCTAATATAATGTATAATAAATACAAAGATTATAAATAAATTAATACCGAAGGACTATTTATACTATTTTAATATCTCTCGTGCAATTACGATTTTTTGTATCTCAGAAGTGCCCTCATAAATCTGTGTAATCTTGGCATCCCTCATCAATCTTTCCACATGAAACTCCTTAACGAAACCATACCCTCCATGCACTTGAACGGCCTCAACGGTAGTTTCCATAGCCACTTTAGACGCAAACAACTTAGCCATCGCGGCTTCTTTAACGAAGTCCTCTTTGCGATCTTTTTTTGCTGCTGCTTGCAAACATAACAGACGCGCAGCTTCAATATTCGTACCCATTTCAGACAATTTGAACTGAATACCCTGATGCTGACTGATAGGTTTTCCGAATGATTGACGCTCTTTAGAGTACTTTACAGCCAACTCCATAGCACCACTAGCGATTCCTAAGGCCTGCGATGCAATCCCTATTCTCCCTCCATTCAGTACTTGCATAGCCAATGAAAAGCCAAAGCCGTCTTCGCCAATTCTATTTTCCTTTGGCACTTTAACATCCTGAAACATTAGAGAATGAGTATCAGAACCTCTAATGCCCAACTTATTTTCTTTTGGCCCTATGGTGAAGCCTTCCATCCCTTTTTCTACAATCACTGCATTGATCCCTTTATGCTTCTTGTCCACATCAGTTTGAGCCATTACAATGTAAAAAGAGGCGCTACTACCGTTGGTAATCCAGTTCTTCGTTCCATTCAGCAAGTAGTGATCTCCTTTATCTTCGGCTGTGGTTCTTTGGGAAGTGGCATCTGACCCTGCTTCTGGCTCTGATAGACAGAAAGCACCAATGCACTCTCCAGTGGCCAACTTGGTCAAGTATTTCTGTTTTTGCTCTTCAGTTCCGAACTTTTCCAATCCCCAACACACCAATGAATTATTCACGGACATGACAACAGAACAAGAGGCATCTACTTTTGAAATCTCTTCCATTGCCAGCACATAGGAAACCGTGTCCATTCCCCCTCCATTATATTTTGGGTCAACCATCATTCCCATAAACCCAAGCTCACCCATTTTTTTGATCTGCTCAGCGGGAAACTGCTGTTTTTCGTCACGCTCAATCACACCTGGTAAAAGCTCTGTCTGAGCAAACTCTCTGGCTGCATCTCTAACTGCTAGTTGTTCTTCTGTTAGTGCAAAATTCATTTTGGGAATTGTTTTAGTTGCAAAATATAATTCGTTATTAAATCGCTACGCAAATCATTATTTTGAACAAGTATCGCATAGCCACATTTTCAACATATTATTCTGAATTTCAATAGTATGTATGCATACAAATATATAAAAAAAGGACTTGAACATTGTTCAAATCCTTTACAATATCTTGCGTTTGACGGGTCTAGTCTCTACTTCCCAAGAAAAGCATGACGAAATACAACAACTGAGTAATAGCCGCCAAAGCTGCAACCACATAAGTCATAGCCGCCCAATGCAAAGCATCCTTAGCCATATCATGTTCTTGACTGGTTACTATACCTCTCTGATCAATCCAAGCCAATGCTCGTTTTGATGCGTCAAATTCCACAGGCAATGTAACCAATGAGAACAGCGTAATTACAAACTGCGCAGCTACCACAACTAGAAATATGGTTTCCAGCCCAAATGAGTGCATAGCAAAGCCAAAAAAGAACATTCCAATAAGAATAAAGTTCAAAATTTTAGAACTTAAATTCTGAATTGGTACCATGGCCGATCTGAACTCCAAGAAACTATATGCTGTGGCATGTTGCACAGCATGCCCGCACTCATGGGCCGCTACTGCAGCCGCCGCGGCACTTCGTCCACCATAAACTTCTGGACTAAGGTTCACCGTTTTGTTGGATGGATTATAATGATCAGACAAATGACCTTCAACTGAAATCACCTGAACATCAGTAATCCCATTATCACGAAGCATCAGTTCTGCAATTTCACGACCAGAAAGCCCTGATTGCAAACCAATCTGAGAATACTTCTTGAACTTGCTTTTGAGCTTATTACTTACATAAAGCCCTACGACAAAAAAGACTAAAAATATGATCAACATTTTATATAAAATTTAATAATTCAACTTACCTAAATACACCTTACGACTCTAATGCCATTTCTGTTTTTCTATGACGAGCAATAAACACTGTTCCCAGTGCACTTATTCCTCCAAAAAACAAAACAGAAATGAGCTGAGAGGTATGAAGCAACGTAGCAAAAAACAAGCCACTCGTTGCTTCTATCCCATAAATAATAAGCACTCCACTCACCAACGTATGGTAGGCACCAATACCACCTTGTACCGGCATAGCCATTGCCACTCCAGCAGCAGCCAAAATTGATAGCCCCGCTCCAAAACCCAAATCTGACGTCTCGCTTATAGAGAAGAAAATCACAAAACTCATCAGATAGTAGAAAACCCAAATTCCAATCGTAGAGACAACAAACCCTGTAATGTTTTGCACCTTTCTAATGGATAAAAGTCCATTTACAATATCTGTTAGCACTCGATGAATTTTTTGAAGAAGGCTGTTCTCAAATTCATGATCTAGGATTCTTTTCAATATTAAGATTCCAACTACTCCTAAAATAAGAAGAGTACTGGCTATCAGAATTATGTTCATTGTATGATCCACTTCTGTATCCCATCCAACAGCTGATATGAAAAACTCATACACCCTATCGAATTCAACGAAAAAATCGAGAATCACGAGAGAAAGAAGGATTAAAAAATCTAACACACGCTCTGTTATCACAGTACCGAATGATATACTCATTGGAATTTTTTCATTGCGCTTCATAACCCCGCATTTTGTAACCTCTCCCAGCCTTGGGAATGCCAGATTGGCCAAGTAACCCGTCATTACCGCCAGAAATGTTCTTCCATCGGACAATCGATCGTAGCCCAATGGCTTCAGCATAAGATTCCACCTATAAGCTCGTAGCCAGTGGCTTAGGAGAGAGAGTAGGATTGATAAAAATATCCACCAGTAGTTTACTCCTGACATCTTTTGGACCATATCCTCAAATGTGACGTCCTTAAATGCGAAATAGAATAGTACTCCAGCTAACAGGAGAGAAAAACTATATTTTATTATTGATGAAATTTTCAATCTTCTTGTTTTATGTACAAATTATCTATTAGCCGGACATCTCCAACGTAAGCGGCAATACAAATAGAGATACTACCTGCATCAGCTATTTTTTCTGCACTAATCATAGTATTTGAATTGACTGCCTCTAAATATTCTAGTTCAATACCGTCAATTCCTTCCAACTCCACTTTCACCGAAGTTAGCACTGAGCCTATCGATTCCCCTGCCAAAATTCTCTTCTTGGATGAGCTTAGAACTCTATAAATATTAGCTGCTAATTGCACTTCGTTACCCCTCAACCTAAGGTTTCTAGACGACATGGCCAGTCCATTACTTTCTCTTACAGTAGCCACCGAAACGATGTCAGATTGGATATTTAAATCCTTCACCAATTTCTTTATCACAGCCAACTGCTGCAGATCCTTCTGCCCAAAGAAGGCCTTATCTGGCTGGACTATATTTAAAAATTTAGAAACAATTATACCAACACCTGAAAAATGACCTGGCCTAAACGCTCCTTCCAACACAGTCTCAAGCACCCCAAAGTTCATGACCAATGTTTCCTCATCATCTGGATACATCTCATCTACCGAGGGGATAAAGGCAGCATCGCAACCGATCGAACCGAGCAAATCCGTATCTTTTTCGATCTGTTTTGGATATTTCAGTAAGTCATCGGAATTGTTAAACTGTGTTGGATTCACAAAAATGCTGCATACTGTTATATCACAAATATTGGTCGACTTTTTAATCAATTCAGCATGCCCGCTATGAAGAGCTCCCATGGTAGGCACCAAACCAATGGATAGGCCATCGGCCCGCTTTGAATCCAAATAGTGTCGGAGTTCAACTATACTATCAATTATTTCCATTATTTCCTGCTACTCAGCCAACTATATGTGCTTAAACTCCATTTCTCTGTTGAAAAAGATTCAAAAATAGTGTAATTTTGTGGTCATTTTGAAATTATCAAACTAAAAACACGGTTTATGTCAAAGTACAAAATACTCTATGTGGCAAGTGAAATTAATCCTTTTCTACAAACCACAGAAGTAGCCGATTTTGTGAGAGCATTGCCACAGGCGATGCAAGAGAGGGGAATGGAAATTAGGATATTGGTTCCAAGGTTTGGATTGATCAATGAAAGAAAAAACCGCCTACATGAAGTTGTAAGACTCTCAGGTATCAACATTGCCGTAGGTGACGAAGAAAAGCCGCTTATCATCAAGGTAGCTTCAATACCAAATGCCAAGCTTCAGGTATATTTCATAGATAACGAAGACTATTTTCACAGAAAATCAGTCTTTTTTGACAAAGAAGAAAATTTCCATGCAGATAATGACGAGCGCGCTATATTCTTCTGTAAGGGCGTGTTGGAGACAGTTAAGAAGCTGGGATGGTCTCCCGATATCGTGCATTGTAATGACTGGATGACCAGCTTGATCCCTCTTTACTTAAAAACAACCTATAAAAACGACCCAATCTTTAAGGATTCTAAGTCTGTTTTTACTTTATATGACAACGAATTTGAACACAAATTCGAAGGTGATCTTATCAACAAAGTGATGATGATGGACATCGAAGAGAGTATGCTAGAGCATCTCAACTCAAAAGATTTCGAAGGTTTTGTAAAGCTAGGCATCGAATATGCCGACGCTGTCATTAAGTCTAAGAATGAGACGAACAAAATTATCGACAAGTTGATATCTTCGGCTCCAAAAGATAAAAAAGTAGAAACCATTCAAAAAGACGACAACTTTTTAGACTCCTATTATAATTTATATAATGAACTTGTTGGATAAAAACTGGTATGGGTTACTGATACTCGTAACCCTAACCATTTTTTCATGTGAAGATGCCCATGACATTGGTTTGGGCTTAGATCCTGAGGGTCTAAGCGTAAAAGTTTTATACACAGAGATCCCTTTAGAGGCTACTAATGTGCGCATCGATAGTATTAGAACAAGCAATGACGTACGCTTATTAATTGGAAAAAGCTCAGATCCTACTTTTGGCACTACAACGAGTACGGCCTATTCTAGATTGACATTTTTAACAGCAATTCCAAGCAGCTCAATTTATGATGATGACTTAGCGGATTATGGACAGGATCCAATTGTGTACGATTCAATCGTTCTTAACTTGGATATTAAGAAGGTTCATTCCAATAACATTATTCCTAGTCAATCATTTGATATTTACCAAGTAGAGGACACCCTATATGCAGGTGCATTTTACTTATCAGATTTTAATGTCCCTTACAATTCGACTACACCTGAAGGATCAATAAGTTTCAATCTTAGCGAGTCAGAAATTGGTTATTTGGAAGATGACAGCACATACTTACTTTCATTTAGATTAAATGATAGTATGGGAGAAAAACTTATGGGATACGTCAAAGACGAAAGCATAAGTCTAAATGCATCTACTTGGTATGATTACAAGGGCATAGCTATTGTTCCAGACCCTTCAAATACAGCACTCATTGGAATTAGTCCAAATGACTCTACATCCATTAAAATACATTATCACATACAGGATTATTATGAGGAAAGTGGCGTAGTAAAAGATTCGTTGTTCGAATCCTACACGATGGATTTAACACTTGGAGGAAGCGGGTTGTACTATTCTCAAATATCTACGGATCGTAGCGGATCATTGATGATGGCAGAAAACGGAGATTATAATGAGTTTCTGGTGAATGATGGAAACATCTATTTACAACCCGCTAGTGGGATCTTCCCTAAAGTAGACTTGACAGCGCTGACTGATTTTTTTGATGCAAATCCTAATATTCAGGTCAATAGGATGGAATTTGCATTAGAAACACAGGAAAATTCTCAATTCTATGCTAACACTCCCAATATGAGATTTATGTTCGTTGACAATGAGGACGGTTCCAAAATTAACTCGCAAGGGTTAATTGCAAATCAACTCCTAACTACCACAATTCTTACCGACAATGGATATTTGGCAGGGACCTCGGAGGTGCTAACAACAGAACTTGATAACACCACACTTACTTATCAGGGAATTCCAACTTTGTTTGGTCAATTAGTGGAGAATCAAACACTTGAGGTCGATCATGCGATTTTAATGCCAACAGATATAACAACTCCGGATTTTTCAATCTTTGACGAAGAAACAGGCTTTAGAATAAAACTTTATTATACTCTCCCCGATTAAGTACATATGTGTGGAATTGTAGCTTATATAGGTCAGCAAGAGGCCTTCCCTTTAATTATTAAAGGGTTAAAAAGACTTGAATATAGAGGATATGATAGCACTGGTGTCTCTGTTTATGATGGCGACTTAAAAATCTATAAAAAGGCTGGAAAAGTAGCAGAGCTTGAATCATCAGTTGCAGGGCAATCTATAGTAGGAACCATTGGCATTGGCCATACCAGGTGGGCAACACATGGTGAACCAAATGACAAAAATGCTCACCCTCACTTTTCAGCTGACAGGTCATTATCTATTATCCACAATGGTATCATAGAGAATTATGACACCATTAAAGAACAGTTGCTTTCTAAAGGCTATTCATTTGAAAGTGACACGGATACCGAAGTTCTCATTACTTTCATCGAGGATATAAGAAAACAAAATGGAGCCAGTCTTGAGCAGGCTGTTCGCTCGGCTCTTCATGCCGTAGAAGGTGCCTATGCCATTGTCATTCTAAATAAAGAGAACCCAGACCAGCTAATAGCCGCAAGAAAGGGAAGTCCAATGGTTCTCGGAGTTGGAAATAACGAATATTTCATTGCCTCTGACGCTACTCCCATTATTGAATACACCAATGAGGTGGTTTATCTGAAAGACCGCGAAATTGCCATTGTCAATAGAGACAATTTCAAAATCACCAATATCGACGACGTAGAGCAAACGCCTTACATTCAAAAGGTAGAAATGAAACTGGAGGAGTTGGAGAAAGGCGGATATGAGCATTTCATGCTTAAGGAAATATTCGAACAGCCCAACTCCATCGCAGATAGTATGCGAGGACGCCTGGATGCCACCAATGGTAACCTTACCCTGGGGGGCATCTACGAATATTCTCAGGCACTTATAAATGCTCGGCGAATTATAGTTCTGGCCTGCGGCACCTCATGGCACTCCGGTCTGGTTGCGGAATATCTGTTTGAAGAATATTGTAGAATTCCTGTTGAAGTGGAATACGCTTCAGAGTTTCGCTATAGAAATCCAGTCATCCACGAAGGAGATATTGTAATCGCCATTTCCCAATCTGGTGAAACAGCTGATACTTTGGCGGCCATTGAATTGGCCAAATCTAAAGGCGCCATCATATTGGGAATTGTAAACGTGGTAGGCTCATCCATTTCAAGAGTAACTCATGAAGGGGCTTATCTGCATACAGGGCCCGAAATTGGGGTTGCCAGCACAAAAGCATTTACAGGTCAATTGTCTGTTTTGACAATGATCGCGTTAAGTGTCGCTCACAAAAAAGGGACCATTACGCAAACACGCTACAAAGAGCTACTCGTTGAGTTGTCTAACATACCTGCTAAAATCAAGGAAGTGTTGGACAACAATGCCGTGGTGGAAGAAATAGCAGAGCGATTCAAAGACGCCAAGAATTTTATCTATTTAGGGCGAGGATATAATTTCCCTGTGGCTTTGGAAGGAGCGCTGAAGTTGAAAGAAATTTCCTACATACATGCCGAAGGTTACCCCGCAGCAGAAATGAAACATGGTCCCATTGCATTGATCGATGAAGAAATGCCAGTGGTCTTCATTGCCACCCGTGACAGCTCATATGACAAAGTAGTGTCCAACATTCAAGAAGTAAAAGCAAGAAAGGGAGTAGTGATTGCCGTAGTGACTAAAGGAGACGCCTTGATTCCTGCACTTGCTGATTATATCATTGAAGTGCCTCCATGTGAAGAAGCTTTGATGCCTTTGGTATCTGTCATTCCATTACAATTACTTTCCTACCATGTAGCTGTTATGCGTGGCTGCAATGTGGATCAACCAAGAAATTTAGCCAAATCCGTAACTGTAGAATAATCATGCACAAAATCATCAACACCGATAATGCTCCAGCACCCATTGGTCCTTATAGTCAATCTACTTTAGCTGGAAACACCCTTTATGTATCTGGACAAATCGCACTAGTTCCCGGTACTGACAAATTGTTACTTGATAGTATCGAAGAAGAAACTCATCAAGTAATGAAAAACATGGGAGCCATATTAAAGGAAGCTGGTGCAGATTATTCTCATGTGGTCAAGTGCTCTATATTCGTGAGTGACATGGGCAATTTTGGGAAAATCAACGGCGTGTATGGAGAGTATTTTACTAGCAACCCTCCCGCGAGAGAAACTGTGGAAGTAAGCTGTCTACCGAAAAATGTTAATGTGGAAATTTCCTGCATTGCCATCATATAATCTAGCCTGAAATATTGATAAATTTGCCGTGCCGGATATCCTCCGGCATATTTTTTTGTAAACATTTGATCGATGAGTAACGAAGTAAGAGTAAGATTTGCACCTAGTCCAACAGGAGTCCTTCACATTGGTGGCGTACGAACTGCATTGTACAATTATCTGTTTGCTAAAAAGCATGGGGGGAAATTTATCCTAAGAATAGAAGACACTGATCAATCACGCTTTGTGGAAGGAGCCGAAAAATACATCAAAGACTCCTTGGCTTGGTGTGGCATTGAGATTGACGAAGGCACTGATCAAGGAGGAGATTACGCACCATACAAACAGTCTGAACGTAAGAATCTATACGCAAAATACGCGCAACAAATGATCGATGAAGGTACGGCCTATTATGCCTTCGATACAGCTGAGGAGTTGGACGAAATGCGTGAAACGCTCAAAGCAGCCAAGGCCAACTCTTTGAATTATAACTCGATCACTCGAAATACAATGAAAAATTCGCTGACTCTGCCTGCTGAAGAAGTACAAAAGCGACTAGACTCCGGGGAACCATATGTAATTCGAATTAAAGTACCTGCTAAAGAAGATATTCGATTGAATGACATGATCCGAGGATGGGTCAATGTCCATACCTCTACCATGGACGATAAGGTACTCATGAAATCCGATGGCATGCCTACTTACCACCTGGCCAATGTGGTAGATGACTATCTAATGAAAATCACTCATGTGATTCGTGGGGAAGAATGGTTGCCATCTGCCCCACTGCACGTTTTACTTTATCGATATTTAGGTTGGGGAAAAGACATGCCGAAATTTGCCCACCTACCTTTATTATTGAAGCCTGATGGAAACGGCAAACTCAGTAAAAGAGACGCTGCCAAAAATGGCTTTCCAATTTTCCCTATGGAATGGAAAGTAACCGAGGAAGACGCGTCATTGAAAGGATTTAAAGAAGAAGGTTACCTGAGTCAGGCCTTTGTCAACTTTCTTGCATTGCTTGGATGGAATCCCGGAACTGAGAACGAAATTTTCAGCTTAAATGAATTGGTAGAAGCATTTACCATAGAACGAATCAGCAAGGCGGGAGCCAAATTCGACATTGATAAGGCTATTTGGTTCAACCAGCAGTATATCCGGAAAATGCAGCCTTCAGATTTAGCTACACTTCTGTCGAATCAAACAAAAGCAGCCAGTATATCTTGCGATGATTCAAAAGCATTGGCTATTGCCGAGTTGCTTCAAGAGCGCATCGACTTTATTCCAGACTTGCTTTCTAAAGGACAGTACTTCTTCTCCGCCCCAACTGAGTATGTGGATAAAGTAATACGTAAGAAATGGAAGGGTGAGGCAAAAGCAGTGTTTTCCACTTTTGTAGGAAAAATTGCTCATCAGAAATTAAAAGCTGAAGACTTTCAAACCACCTTGGAACAGTCAGCCGCTGAGAATGATACCAAGGTGGGCATGGTCATGCAAATATTGAGAGTAGCCATCACTGGCGAAGCAGGCGGGCCCGACCTTATGAAGATCATGGAAGTGCTCGGAACAAATGAAGTGACTGATCGTATAAAAAAGGCAACCAACGCTTTTGATCAGGCAACCAACAATGAGTAAAAAAGACAAAAAGAAAAAACCAAATGTCAATCCCGAATTAGAGGGATTCGAGGTCAACATTAATTCTTTCGGAGAAATCAAGTCCTCACTAAAAATTGATGAACTCAATCAATTTCTGAATAAAAATGTCGAAGACAAAAAACTGAGGGACCGAGATGATCTGAGTGACACTAAAACTAATTCCTAAACTTAAATTACACCCCACATGAGAAGCCATGAAATCGACTACGAAATCAAAGGCGAAAGCATTCAAATTGTTGAAGTAGAGTTAGATCCCCGAGAAACCGTGGTAGCAGAGGCAGGTGCCATGCTATTTATGGAAGACGGCATTTCATTTGAAACCAAAATGGGAGATGGGTCTGAACCGAATCAGGGATTTTTAGGGAAACTGGTGTCAGCCGGCACCCGAGTTTTGACTGGTGAATCGCTGTTCATGACACACTTCACCAACCACGGAGCAGGAAAGAAAAAAGTAGCATTCTCAGCTCCCTATCCTGGCACAGTAATCCCAATCGATCTACAACAATCACCAAATCAGGAACTCATTGTCCAAAAAGATGGATTCCTATGTGCAGCACTAGGCACGAAGGTTTCTATCACACTCAACAAAAGATTGGGCTCGGGCTTAATCGGAGGAGAAGGTTTCATTTTGCAAAAACTTCAAGGTGACGGCATGGCCTTCGTGCACGCAGGAGGAACAGTCATCGAGAAACAACTCAATAATGAGACACTCAGGATCGACACAGGTTGTGTGGTGGCTTTTGAACCTACCCTCGACTTTGATATCCAATCCGCTGGAGGACTCAAGTCCATGGTGTTTGGCGGTGAAGGTATGTTTCTAGCCACTATGAAAGGAACTGGAAAAGTATGGCTTCAATCTATGCCTATCAGAAAACTCATACAGGCTATTGCTCCTTATGGTAAAAACTCAAGAAAGGAAGCCTCTTCCATTCTAGGAGATTTCTTGGAGTAATATCGGGAATCCGTCATTGCCCGATTGATTTAGAGGCACGCCTAGTACATACGCTGTCAAAATATCAATTCAGGCAATCTGTAATTCATGGCAGACTGCCCTTGTGCGTATCTGCCTTAAAGAACAGATCCCCCGAACACTCCTTCGTCGCATCGGAGGATGACGATAGTTAAAATGAAGTCTTTGCAGTCATTTCAATTCGAGTAAAAATGAAGCATATTTGCGACACAATTTGATACTCAGATAACCCATTACAAATGACTAAAATTGGCATCCTCAAAGAAGGTAAAATTCCAATCGACCGACGTGTAGCTATCATTCCATCGCAAGCCAAACTAATTAAGGAGAATTTCTCTGAGCTTGATTTAGTTTGCCAGAAAAGTGATATCAGATGCTTTTCGGATGATGACTACCAAAATGAAGGAATTGAATTGGTGGATGCTGTAGATGACTGCGATGTCATATTTGGCGTTAAGGAGGTCCCATTAGGCAAACTGATTCCTAATAAAACATACTTCTTTTTTTCTCACACGATCAAAAAGCAAGAGTACAATCGGGAGTTGCTCAATGAAGTACTAGATAAAAACATCAGACTCATTGACTATGAAACCTTGACTGATGCCAACAGTCAGCGCATTATTGCGTTCGGTAGATATGCAGGTATCGTAGGTGCATATAACGGCATTTGGTCCTTCGGAAAAAGATATAACCTCTTCAATATCAGACGAGCACATGAGTGCTTTGATTTAGAAGATATGAAGACGGAATTTAACAAGGTAAAGCTTCCCAATATTAAAATTGTTATCACTGGTGGTGGCCGTGTGGCCAAGGGCGCCATGGAAGTTTTATTAGGATTGAACATTCGAAAGGTTACTCCTGAAAGATTTGTGAATGAAGACTTTCAAGAACCAGTTTTTACTCAGTTGAACAGTAGAGATTATAACAAGCACAAAGAAGGAAAGGAATTTACAAGATCAGAATTTTTCGAACATCCGGAAAATTTTGAATCTGATTTTTATCAATACGCCAAATGCGCAGACCTTTTGATTGCTTGTGCCTACTGGCATCCAGCTGCACCGGTGCTTTTCACTCGAGAAGAGGCGACTCATAGAGATTTCAAAATCAACATCATTGCAGATGTAACCTGTGATATTGAAGGTTCAATTCCATCTACTATTCGTCCGGCAACTATCGATGAGCCAGTATTTGACTATGACCCAACCACAGGTCAAGAGATGCCTCCGTTTTCTGATGAAGGAAATATTTCTGTGATGTCAGTGGACAATCTGCCTTGCGAGTTGCCTAGAAATGCCTCTGAAGACTTTGGAAAAGAATTGGTAAACAATGTACTTCCGTGTTTACTAGGAGATGACCCTGATAAAATAATTGAAAGAGCAACGATTGCTGAGAATGGGAAATTGACCTCTCACTATGATTATTTACAAGATTATGCAGACGGTAAAGAGTAAAAGTTCAAATAACTAACTGCACATATTCGAAAGTCTCTCAACTAATATATCTTTGCAATCCTTCTAACAAAAGGTAATTTATGGCTTGGTTTAATAGAAAAGACAAAGGCATCCAGACGCCTACAACTGCAAAAAAAGAAGCTCCTGATGGGCTGTGGTACAAAACCCCTAGCGGTAAAATTGTTCACATGCGAGAGCTCAAAAACAATTCGTACGTAAGTCCTGAAGATGACTATCATGTAAGAATTGGCTCTAAGGAGTACTTTGAAATTTTGTTTGACAATAACGAGTTTAAAGAACTGGATGCTGAAATGACTTCAGCCGATCCTTTGAACTTTACAGATTCAAAACCTTATCCTACTCGAATAGCTGCTACTCAGAAAAAATCAGGGTTAAAAGATGCTGTAAGAAGTGCAGTTGGAAAAATGCACAACAAGGATATCGTGATCGCATGTATGGACTTTAGCTTTATTGGCGGTTCTATGGGGTCGGTAGTTGGAGAAAAAATTGCCAGAGCTATCGATTACTCTCTAAAGAACAAAGTTCCATTTTTGATGATCTCAAAATCGGGAGGTGCTAGAATGATGGAAGCCGGTTTCTCTTTAATGCAAATGGCGAAGACTTCAGCAAAATTAGCACTATTGTCAGAGGCCAAAATTCCTTACATCTCATTATTGACAGACCCCACTACAGGCGGGGTAACGGCTTCATATGCTATGCTAGGTGACTTCAATATCGCTGAGCCTGGTGCGTTGATTGGATTTGCAGGGCCACGGGTGATTAGAGAAACCATCGGAAAAGATCTACCAAAAGGCTTTCAAAGCGCTGAGTTTGTCTTAGATCATGGATTCTTGGATTTTATAGTAGATAGAAGAAGCCTGAAAAGAAAATTAACTACGTTATTAGAGCTATTGGAGAACTAGATTCTTAAATGACTCATAACAAAAAGGGCTTCAAGTTTTCACTTGAAGCCCTTTTTGTTTCTTTAGATCCTTTTTCTCAGGCCTCTACTTCAACCGTTTCTGTTTGAACAGCAGAGTCTTGATTTTCCTCCTCTTCTTCTTCATGGAAGAATTTCTTCTGAAAGATAAGTATAGCAAATACCCCAACAAATATGGAGGCGTCTGCTACGTTAAATACAGGCCACAGCGACATATACTTACCTCCCATAAAAGGCATCCAATCGGGAACATGACCTTCCCAAATATCAACATAGAACATGTCAACCACCTGACCATAGAACCAGGGCGTAGGAGAACCTACAGGTGCATTATCCAAAAACACTCCATAGAAAGTACTATCAATTACATTCCCTATCGCTCCGCCTAAAATCATAGCTATACAAATCAGCATACCCTTGTGGACGCCTTTGTTGATAAGTGTGTAGAGGTAATAACCAATACCTACCATGGCAACCAACCTAAATAACGTCAAGAACAATTTACCATATTCGGTTCCCAACTTCATTCCAAATGCCATTCCCGGATTAGTGAGGTAGTACAGCTTGAAAAAATCACCAATGACATGAATTTGACCAGGCATTCCCATATCCATATTGAAATGAACCAATAGCTTCACCACCTGATCCAATAGAATGATCCCCAAACTCAGCAAATAATATTTATAATACTTCACGCTATTTTCTTCTTATTTTACAACATTTAGTTTCACAGCCACCTCAAACTCATCCATCTCCAAAGCTTGCCCCCCTTCCAATTCTGAAACGAGGTTCAATTCATTAGCTTGTGTCTCTTGGCAAATATAATCCTTAAACGAATCGACAGAAGCCTTCAACAATTCATCAGAACCCTGCAGCTGCACCGCGATCTTATCCTGGACCTCAAGTCCACTGTCTTTTCTCAAATTTTGAATTCTATTCACTAAATCTCTGGCCACACCTTCTTGTTTCAACTCATCAGACAATTGAATATCCAAGGCTACGGTCAATCCATTTTCAGAGGCCACTAACCAACCCGGAATATCCTGTGAACTGATCTCAACATCCTCTAACGTTAAATTTATTTTTTGGTCGCCCAAGTCCAATTCAAAACTGTTGTTTGCCTCTAAATTCGTGATGTCATCCTTTGTGAAAGCCCCTATCTTCTGAGATATCTCTTTCATTCTTGGACCGTGTTCTTTACCCAGCTTTCTGAAATTAGGCTTGATAGACTTGACCAGAATACCCGAAGTGTCATCCAAAAACTCAATGGCCTTTACATTTACTTCATTTAGGATCAATTCCTCAACCGCTTTCACATGAGTAGCCGTGTCTTTATTTAACACAGGTATCATGATTCTAGACAATGGTTGACGTACCTTCAACTTTTCCTTCTTTCTCAAGGAATGAACCAAAGAGGAAATCTTTTGTGCCATTTCCATTCTGATCTCAAGAGATTTGTCGATCAAATCAGGATTGGCTTCTGGATAGTTTGAAAGATGCACTGAATCATGAGATTCATGTCCTGACACGGCATTCAAGTCATTATACAAGCGATCCATATAAAACGGCGCAATCGGAGCAGCTAGTTTTGCAATGGTTTTCAAACAAGTATAAAGCGACTGATAAGCAGCCATTTTATCGTCATTGTATTCACCTTTCCAGAATCGTTTCCTGTTCAGGCGCACGTACCAGTTGCTCATGTCGTCGATAACGAAATCTTGAATCATACGAGCAGCTTTGGTAGGCTCATACTCATTGTAGGCCTCATCTACCTGACCAATCAGCGTATTCAACTTACTGATAATCCAACGATCACTTTCTGTCTTTTTCGTATTATCTACTTCGCTTTCGCTAAAACTGAAATTGTCCAGGTTAGCATATAATGCGAAGAAGTTATAAGTATTATAAAGCGTTCCGAAGAACCTTCGCTGCACTTCGGCAACTCCCTCAATATCGAACTTTAAGTTGTCCCAAGGGTTGGCATTGGAGATCATGTACCAACGAGTAGCATCCGGTCCATATTTAGCCAAAGTCTCAAATGGATTCACTGCATTGCCCAAGCGCTTTGACATCTTGTTACCATTCTTATCAAGTACCAGACCGTTGGCTATCACATTTTTAAAAGATACTTTGTCAAATAGCATAACAGCAATAGCATGAAGCGTAAAGAACCAGCCTCTAGTCTGATCCACTCCCTCAGCGATAAAATCCGCAGGGTACACATCGCTCAGTCCTCCTTCTGCCTGAGTATCGGCTGTAGGGTCATCTCCCATAAAATGGAACTGTGCATATGGCATCGCCCCAGAATCAAACCACACATCGATCAAGTCTGGTTCACGAGTCATTCTTTTACCAGAATCACTTACCAAAACTATATCGTCTACATAGGGCCTGTGCAAATCAAAGTCTTCTCCTAACTCCTCAGTCATAAAGCCTGCTTCGATGGACTTTCTCACTTCTCCTTCCAATTCAGCAATTGAGCCAATACATTTCTGCTCTTGTCTATCTTCAGTTACCCAGATAGGCAATGGCGTACCCCAATATCTTGATCTACTCAAGTTCCAGTCCACCAGATTCTCCAGCCAGTTGCCAAATCTACCGCTACCGGTTGAAGCCGGCTTCCAGTTGATAGTATTGTTCAGTTCAACCAGTCGATCCTTGTAGGCTGTAGTTTTGATAAACCATGAGTCTAAGGGATAGTACAATACTGGCTTGTCAGTTCTCCAGCAATGCGGATAGCTGTGTTCGTATTTTTCTACTTTAAAAGCTCTGTTGGCTTCTTTCAAATGGATGGCAATAAGAACATCCGTAGGCTTAAAACCGTCCGCTTTTCTTTCTTCGTCTGAGTAATATTCTTCTTTCACATATTTCCCTGCGAAGTCGGTAACTTCTGGAATGAATCTACCCTGCTTATCTACCAAAGGAATATCATCTCCCTTTTCATCTTTCGCTACAACAGGTGGTACACCCGCTGCTTTGGAAACAAAGTAATCATCTGCCCCAAAAAGGGCTGCTGCGTGTACGATACCCGTACCATCTTCCGTCGTTACATAATCTCCAGGGATTACCTTGAATGCATTGACTTCCAGGTCCTCATTAGTCACATACGGGAACAATTGCTCGTATCGAATATCCAGCAAATCAGCACCCGTATATTCTGCTTCAATGTTCCAAGGAATCAGCTTGTCCCCTCCGTTATAATCTTCCAAAGCAACCTCTTTCGCCTTTTCAGAAAAATACTTTCCTACTAAGTCCTTGGCAAGGATTACAGAAATAGGTTTGAAGGTGTACTGATTGAAAGTTTTCACTTTCACGTACTTTATTTTTTTACCAACTACCAATGCTCCATTCGAGGGCAATGTCCAGGGTGTGGTTGTCCAGGCCAAAAAGAATAAATCCTCTTCTCCATCAAACAACTTAGCTGAAAGATCAGATTTTTTTACCTTGAATTGAGCAACAACGGAAGTGTCTTTTACATCTCTATAAGTCCCTGGCTGGTTCAACTCATGTGAACTCAAACCAGTTCCTGCAGCTGGAGAAAAAGGCTGAACCGTATAACCTTTGTATAAAAGGCCCTTGTCATAAAATTTCTTCAATAGATGCCATAAACTTTCGATGTAGTCCTTCTCGAAAGTAATGTACGGATCGTCCAAGTCAACCCAGTAACCCATCTTCTCAGTCAGGTCATCCCATTGATCTTTGAACTTCATTACTGCCTCACGGCATTTGGCATTATATTCCTCTACAGAGATTTTAGAACCGATGTCTTCTTTAGTAATACCCAGCTCCTTTTCAACCTGAAGTTCAACAGGAAGACCATGCGTATCCCAGCCCCCTTTTCTTTTTACCTGATAACCTTTGAGCGTTTTGTATCGACAAAAAATATCTTTTACGGCACGGGCCATCACGTGGTGAATCCCTGGTGTACCGTTGGCCGATGGAGGACCTTCGTAAAACACAAAGGTTTCTGCACCTTCTCTCTCATCTACAGACTTCTGGAATACATCATTTTTCTTCCAAAACTCTAATACCTCATCTGCAACCTCAGCGTAATTGATATTCTTATATTCTTTGTAACTCAATGTTTTATTTTCTAATACGTATTAAAAAATGATTTCTAACTCAGTATGGGTTAATTAGACTCTTTCACTTCGATCATATCCAAATCGATCTCTTCATCTTCCCTCTCATCATAGAATTCTGGATATTTCTCAATCAGCGGATGACTGTGCGTATCTCTACTACCTTTATCAAACCTTAGTAAAAGCGCAGGCAACACAATCAAATTGGTCAACATAGCCATGAGTAAAGTAGTTGATGTCAGTGCTCCCAAAGCAACAGTTCCCCCAAACTCCGATGCCGCAAAAATCACAAAACCGAAAAAGAGAATAATAGAAGTATAGATCATACTCGCCCCAGTTTCCCTTAGACTCTTACTAACTGCAACTGGTACAAAAAAGTTGTTGGCAAACAGCTCCTGTCTGTACTTGGCTAAAAAATGGATAGAATCGTCTACTGAAATACCAAAAGCGATACTAAAGATCAACGCCGTACTTGGTTTCAACGGAATGCCTGCAAACCCCATCATTCCTCCTGTGATCATCAGTGGAATTATATTTGGGATCAAACACAAAATGATCATTTTGAAATTTCTGAATAATACCGCCATGATCAAAGCAATAATGAAAAATGCAATGATCATACTGGTGATCAAATTATCAATCAAAAATTTATTGCCTTTAATAAATAGTAAAGTGGTTCCAGTAATGGAAACTTTCATTTTGGTATCGCCGAATATTTCATCAATCTTGGGTTGAATCACATCATTGACCAACACATCCAATTTGTTAGACCCAATGTCTGCAATCTTCAGAGACACTCTAATCTTTTGCCCTACGCTATCTACGAATGCCTTTGAAATGCCTTGTTGGTCTGACTCCTTTTTCAAATACCTGAAGATGAAATTCTTATCCCGATTGTTTGGAAGTGCATATTTGCTAGGATTATCATTATAAAAGGCCTGTCGGGTCGCTTTGATAAAACTAACCACAGAAAGCGGTTGTGAAACATTGTCCAGTGAATTGAGGAAAGTTTCAAACTCATCAATCTTCTTCAGATTCTTGAGACTTTGAACTCCTTTTTTCGTGCCTGTATCGATGATAATCTCCAAAGGCATAACTCCGGAAAAATTATCCTCAAAAAACTTCAAGTCTTGTTTCACTTGACTTTCTTCAGGCAGATCATCAACCATATATGACCTCGCTTCTATCTTCGAGATTCCGTAGCCAGAGAGTACCACAATAATTGCAGCTGCCCCAAATATGTAGTATTTGTGTCGGTGCACTAGGAGGTCCAACCCAGTTAAAACCTTATCTAACGGAACAAATTCCAAATGCTTCAAATGTCTACTTGATGGCGGTTTCAAAAAAGAAAACACTGCTGGTATCATGATCAGACTTACCACAAACGTGGCAAGAATATTCACTCCAGCAATAACCCCAAACTCCCGTAGTACAACGATATCCGTGAAGGCCAACACTAAAAATCCAACAGCCGTCGTAAAGTTTGTTATCAACGTAACGATGCCTATTTTTCGAATAATTCTCTCGAGTGCTTTTCTCTGATCACCATGCTGAAAATATTCCTGGTGATATTTATTGAGCATGTATACTGCATTAGGGATCCCGATGACAACAATAATTGGAGGAATCAAGCCGGTCAACAAGGTGATTTCATAGTTAAACAGCGCGAGCGTACCCATTACCCAGACTACTATCATTCCGATAATAAAGAGTGCCACAAACACCACCTTGAATGATCTGAAAAAGAGAAAGAGAATAAATCCCGTGACTATCACGGAGAAAATGAGGAACATATTAAGTTCCTTTTTAATCTTTACTGTATTGATATATCGAACAAATGGGAGGCCTGCATATCTCAAATCGATACCAGTATGCTCTTTGTACTGCTCGGTAACCTGTAGAATATCTCCCACCACTGTGTTACGAGCCTTTGAGTTCATCACCTCGTTTTCTATGGTCACCAAAACCATATTAGCCCCATTTTCTGCATTGAGCAGCTGTCCACTATAAAACTTCAGACTCTGGCAATAAGCAATTAGACTATCAAGGTCACTCTGATCAGAAGGAACATCGTCAAAAACATTTCTTAACTCAAATCGATTGTCTTCTTTGTTTTTGACCAACCTCTTTAGACTTGGCAAACTCAATACATCCTTCACATACCTGATGCTAGCGAGCTCATCCGTCATGTACTTCAACTTTCGAAAGTTGTCCTCTTGGTAGACCGTGCTGTCTTTGATACCAATGGCCAGAATGTTGCCATCTTCCCCAAATTGTTTCTTGAACTCCTTGAAATATATCATTTCAGGGTCCGTTTTCGGAACGATATTAGCCAGACTAAATGACCATTTAACTTCTTGTGCTTTATAGGCCATGAAGCCTGTAATGCCAAAAAGTGCAAGGATCAATAAGAGCCTGTGCTTGAGTATGATTTGTGAAAGTTTATACCACATGAGCAAAAATGAATCTGCAAAGGTAAGGATTTTTACTATTTAAATAAGGCGTTGTTTTTTTAGTCTGACATCTTAAAAATTGCGATCTATTTTCGGATGTAAAGACTAAAATATTGATACAAAAAAAGGAGGAACATTCCTCCTTTTTAATATTTTCAAACTGTGCTCCAGTACTCAATTTTGATACTTCAAAACTGCCATTTTTAAAGACTCCTTGTTTGCCACAATAGTTGGGTCAGAATAAACTTTAGCTGAAAGCTCTGCTATTACTGCCTTTTTAAATCCAAGCTTTACCGCCACTTCCTCACAGTATTTTACTTCACTTAAAAAAACCTCCTTATCAATTTTCATTAGTTGAACTACATTGAAGAGATATTCAAATTTTTCATCATCAGTCATTGTGCTCAGTGGGGGTAATGGTTCTGGGCTCTCCAGCAATCCGTTAATCTCATCTTCAGAAATTCCATTGGCTTTGCCCACCATCAATATCATATCTCTTTCATCGTCAGCAAAGTCATTATCAATGTTTGCTAACTTCACTAGCATGCTTAATTGTGATTTAATACTCATTATTTTATCAAGGTTATAGTAAATGCCGGTTGCATTCAAAGGTAAGAATTTAAATCAATTTGTATGTTCAAATAGATTAGGTAGGTTTTTATTAGTTCTAACTAAAGATACATAAAATAACAGGATCACCATAACGGCATGAATCATTAGATCAAATCAAGCCCTTATTTCATAATCAATCGCGTTTTGTTAAAAGCTCACAATCGATTTTATTAGATAAATTAAGAATTCCATCAGCATTATTTAGTGAATCGGAAACAAATATCAACAAGGCCTTGAAGTTGAAATGCTTACATATTTGACATCAGTTTGCCATTAGTTTAAAAAAATGCTTTAATTTAGAAACCCAATCAGCATATTAAAAACATTATATATATTGAGTTGTGCTTTCTTTACTCTATAACATGTAGACCTAGCATAACTTAAAATAATACAATATATGGGCATCATAATACCGTTGATTTTAATCGCGATAAGCTGTGTAGTAATATGGAGAGCCGGAGATGGCTTCATGACTGCATCAGAATATATAGGCAGAAATCTTTCAGAGGGAGTACGAGGAGCATCAATTAATGCGATAGCCAGTTCTATGCCCGAAGTGTTTACTTCATTGTTTTTCTTGTTTGTTTTAATGGATGCCGATGGTTTTGCTGGTGGAATAGGTACCACTGCAGGTAGCGCCATATTCAACAGTATGGTTATTCCCGCCGTTTCGGTTATTGCAGTCATTGGAATCGGCTTAGCTCGAAGAATCAAAGTTTCCAAGAAGGTGATGCTGAGAGATGGTATTTCTCTTATCATCACAGAAGCCATTTTCCTAGTTCTTATCAGTGGGTCAGTATTAGATTGGTATCACGGCCTTGTATTGATG
Organism: Reichenbachiella sp.; assembly: GCF_965233835.1. Classification (GTDB taxonomy): domain Bacteria; phylum Bacteroidota; class Bacteroidia; order Cytophagales; family Cyclobacteriaceae; genus Reichenbachiella. The sequence goes on along the minus strand of NZ_OZ247585.1, from coordinate 1,064,494 downwards.
GGCGTGTATGTGATTTACATCACTTACATGTTTATGTCTATGAGAAGCAATCAGAAGAACGCCGAATCGAATGATGTGGAAGAAGAAGAAGAAGAGGAGGAAGAAGAACGTGGAGAAGCACCTTCATTCTTTATCAGCTTGATCTCATTCAACCTGGAAGACCTTTTTATCCGAAACAATAAAGTCACAGGAAAAAACGCTTGGCCACTACTTATATTTTCAACCATGTCTATTGCAGCTGTATGCTACTTATTAGTAATTGCCTGTGAATGGATGGGGTCTGAAGTATATGAAGTACCCTACTTAGGGTCATATAATGGGTTGGGTATTCCATTGATGTTTGTGGCATTGGTGCTCGCTTCAGCAGCTTCCAGTTTCCCAGATACTATTATTTCTATAAAAGATGCACAAAGAGGGCAATATGATGACGCCATATCAAACGCACTGGGAAGTAACATTTTCGATGTTTGCTTTGCTCTAGGCTTTCCATTGTTCATTTTTTGTCTTTTGCATGGGCCGATACAAATGGAGCCTTCTGATATCGCCATCAGTAGTGAAATTCGATTCTTGCTATTATTATTAACGATTTTAGCGGTAATCATATTCACATCCTCGCAGTATATTGGCAAAACAAAGGCCTTCTTGCTCTTGGGTATTTATTTTGTATTCATTGCCTATATCATTGGAAGAAGTGCTAACAACCCGATCGCCAACTCAATCGCAGATTTCCTTGTATCTACAGTTAGGTTAATTATCGGCTGACGATAACAAACGAATTAAAGAAACTAAAGGCGAATCGAATGATTCGCCTTTTTTGTTATCCCAGTTTGAATGTAATGGGTAGAATCATCCGAACTTTCACTGGTCGTCCTCTTTGTTTGCCCGGCGACCAATCTGGAGCGTTTTTAATTACACGAACAGCTTCTTCATCGCACCCTGCACCAATGCCTTTAATAGCATGGACATTCGTGAGCTTTCCACTCTTATCAATTACGAATTGAACATATACTTTACCTTCTATCCCCATGCGTCGTGCTTGGTTTGGATATTTCATCTGCTTCGCGACATGCTGATAAAAGGCTGACAAACCTCCCATAGGCTCAGGCTGAGTCTCGACGATGTCGAATATTTCATCCGGTTCCTCCGTCGGCAATGGTTCTTCGAAGATTGGATCCTCAATAACCTCTGTTTCTTCAAATTCAGCATCGATTATCACCTCCACTTCCTCTTCAATTTGATCCTCATTGGGCACAGGCACTAAAATGGGTTGTTTTACTGGAGGGGGCGGTGGAGGAATAACTGTAGCCGGAATATCTATCAAATCATCAAACGCTGATTCTGGTTCTGGCAACACACATATAGCATCTTCCTGAAACCGCCACTCAAAGGCAGATACGACCAGCATCAAACTAATGGCAAGCCCTATGTTGAAAAAGACGCTTCTCTTCCGTTCCAAATCGATCTTTGGATTTTTTCTTAATTCCATGATTATTGAATTTATAGTTAGTAATACGTTCACCACCTTGGTGAATCAGAACTAAGACTATCCCGGGCGAGTCTCTTTTCTTTTATTTATTCTGTTTTGAACTCATCAAAAATATCAACCTCATCTTGCGACTCAGGTACCTGCCTTTCCTGAATTCTTTTTATACCAGAGTACATCATGGCGCCAATGGCCAAGGCCGCTAATACAATCGCCAATATCCTAAACCAACGACCTTTCTTGCCTTCCTTTGGCTCTTTGGGGTAAAGGCCTTTGAAATCCATGTGTCTTTCAATCTGACCTTTACTCAACGCCTTCCTCCTCAATCTAATGTCGTATCTAGTCATTCTTCAGCTCGTTCATTTTTTCATATCGCTTCTTCAATTTATCGAGCGAGCGATACATTTTCATTTTAACAGCACTTTCTTTTTTATCTAAAATGAAGGCTATCTCCTTGAAATTTTTGGTTTCAAAAAATTTCAATTCCAATATTCTAATTTCCTCTTCTTCCAACTCACCGATCAACTCAGTCAGAACCCTTTGCTTCTTTTCAATATCTGCATCATCGAGTTCGCTACACGTCATTACCAAATTCACCTTATGATCTTCCAAACTCAAGAGGCGTTTTTTGTTATCTCTGTAATGTTTATTGGTTTCATTGGTAGCTATTCTATATAGCCAAGCCCCAAATGGCACTCCCCTGAATTCAAATTTATCTAACGAATGCATAGCATTCATGAATACTTTTGATGTCAGGTCTGCAGCCAAATTCTCATCGTCTGTTTTCCTATGAATATACCTAAAGATCGCCTCATAATACTTTTTGTAGATTGGTTCGAAGTATCGCAAGTCCTCCTTCGCCTTGGCAATCATTTCCTCTTCTTCCCAATCTTTACGGTTTTCTGTATCCAATGAATTAATCTTTGTAGGTATAATCCGGCCTATCATAAAAAGTCACAGCTATATATCAAAAATAAGCGTCTTAAAATAATGCCATACATAGATATGTGTTAATTTCGGTCTATGACTCAATCTCCTGCCATTGTCGATAAAAAAAAGTATCGCACCGTTTATCTTCGCAAGCGAAAAATGTTGAGTGCTCAAGATTTCGATAAAAAAAATGCAAGACTCCTTTATCACTTCCATCAATTCTTCGAAGAGCATCCTGGATTAATCGTGCATTCATTTCTTTCTATAGAAAAAAACAAAGAAGTAAATACCTGGCCCTTGATTGAATGGCTAAAGAACAAGAACAAACAAATCGTAGTTTCGAAATGTAGCACTAACAGCAACGAGTTGACTCATTACCTTTTTGAAGACTACAAACAACTCAAAGAAAGCAAATACGGTATTCCAGAACCACAATTTGGTACCCAGGTTTTGCCAAAAGATTTAGATGTAATCCTCATCCCTCTGCTGGTATTTGATCGCAAAGGACAGCGTATCGGTTATGGTGCAGGATACTATGATCGATTCTTATCTGAATGCGCTCCGGATTGCGTTAAAGTGGGGCTGAGCCTAGCTCCTCCACTGGACGAGATTCTATTTACTGAATCACATGATATTCCCATGGACTATTGTATTACTCCGTTGGGTGTCTATGAATTCAATTCATAAATTCGCAGTATGAGTAATATCTTAGATGTAGTAATCATAGGTGCCGGTCCTATAGGTCTGGCTTGTGGAATTGAAGCTGAGAAAAACAATCTTTCCTACCAAATTTTGGAGAAGGGTTGCCTGGTCAATTCGTTATACAACTACCCTATGAATATGACCTTCTTCTCTACCTCCGATAAGTTGGAGATCGGAGGAGTCCCTTTCATATCCCATAACAATAAACCAACAAGAGCTGAAGCACTTGAATACTACCGGCGGGTAACCACTTCCTGGGATCTGAATGTAAACTTGTATGAAGGAGTCAAAGAAGTAAAAAGAAACGAATTTTTTGAGGTAATCACAGAAAAGGCCTCCTACAAAGCAAAGCACTTAGTTATTGCTACTGGATTTTATGACCTTCCTTTTTTGCTCAACGTACCTGGTGAGAGCTTGCCTAAAGTAAAACACTACTATGATGAGCCCCATCCTTATTTTGGGCAAAAAGTGATCGTTGTGGGTGCAGCCAATTCAGCTGTGGATGTGGCCCTAGAAACTTATCGCAAAGGCGCTGAAGTCACCATGGTGGTGCGCGAACCAGAGATCAATCCTAGAGTGAAATATTGGGTCAGACCTGATATCGAGAACAGAATAAAAGAATCTTCTATCAAGGCTTATTTTGATTCTTCTATTACTGAAATAAGAGAAACCGAAGTGGATATTAAAACCCCAAGAGGTCCTTTGACATTGGCCAATGATTTCGTTTTGGCCATGACTGGCTATCAACCAAATTTCTCATTCTTACAATCACTTGGCATTACCATTGGCAAGGATGAGATGCAAACACCTATCCATAACCCTGAAACAATGGAAACAAATATTGAAGGTATTTATCTCGCTGGGGTGATTTGCGGTGGCCTTCAGACTAATAAATGGTTTATTGAGAACTCTAGAGTTCATGCTGAGGTGATCATTAAAAAAATATCAAAGAACGCCTAATGTTTGAGCAGTTACCCACTCCTACGATTGAAGTATTCATAATGAGTGCTGTCTTAGGGAGCATTACGCTGATATTTATGGGAGCAATATTGGCGATAGCGTTGAAAAGGGTCGATAAATTTCGCTGGGCTTCTTATTTGTTCATCCTCTTTTTGACCTTTCCGCTTGGTCAAATGATATCTTCCTACATTTGGAGTCAATGGCCTTTTTCTTTTGATATCATGTTTGGCCCCATTTTTCTACCTGGCCTCGTAGGTTATGGCATACTGATAATCATAGGGTACTGTGCGGTCCGTTATTTAAACAAGCGCTGACGAGTATATTTTATTGATAAATACTATGATATTTGAACTTCATAGAATTGATTACTGTTGAATATTAAACCATAAAAATTACGGCTATTCGAAGTACCATATTCTTATTGTTGTTACTCCTTTCAAGTTTTGCGCATGGGCAAACTTGTTGCACAGGAGGAGTACCAGTACTTGATGCCTTTGCTATGCCTAATACTAGCCAAGGTCAATGGAGCACACACTTATTCTATGGATACAACTATAATAATGACCTTTTTTTTAATGACGAATCAATAGGGAATTCTCATATCTCGAGAAAAGTCTCATCTCTCTTATTTCAAATAGATTATGCGCTCAGTGATCAATTTGGCGTTTCACTTTCAATTCCATATTTATGGCAAAAAGAAATCGTTGACCTCTCTGTCAACAACACAGAATATGTCAATAAAGGAATAGGAGATATTGGTGTCTGGTTGACCTATTCAAAAAAATTCAATTCATTAAATCTAAATTCAGCCTTAAGCATAAAGACACCCACAGGAAGTACAGATAAAGAAGGAGAAAACAATCTTGCTTTTCCAATAAGTATGCAAACTGGAACTGGCTCTTATGATTTCGCGTTTATAGTTCAATCAAGTTGGTATTTAGGAAAGAAGAAAAAGTTCTCTCTTGAGAATCAAACTGCACTGCGTTTAAATTCAAAGGGTAAAAATTTTAAGGCGCACCCTAATTATAAATTCGGAAATCAGTATTTGATTTATGCCGGCATGGGTTATCATATTCTTTTATTCAATTTAGTAACAGATATGTTTCTTGGGACATCCTATCAATATAGAAGTCAGGACGAGTTTGATGGAGAGTTTGAAAATACCAATACTGGCGGACACTGGATCAATTCAAGCGTTGGCATGAATGTGTTTTTAACTCCTGAATTTTTCTTTTCAATAAATGCCAGTGCTCCTTTATATAGAAACTTGAACGGGTTACAGTTAAGCACAACTTCACAACTGAGTGCTTCAATAAACATGGTACTATGATAAAAAGGTTTTACACTTTCTTGGTTTTGGTGTCTTTGTTATTCTCTTGTCAGGAAGACGAACCACTGAGATCTTCTGAACTAAACCTTGTTCAGGGAGTAATCAATGATGAGTTTTCGGGTGAGTCAGTAGCCATTTTTGCTGATGGTTTAAATCAGACACTAGTAGCGTTTAGCCGTGATCACTCTGAATATACCGAACCACTAATCCTGAGCATGTCTCCAGACATTGCACCTGCTGTTCTTCAGGATCAATTTGGAAACACTTATGACATCAATGGTAAATCACTAGATGCTGAAGGCAGCAATAACCTTGACCTCAATAAGGTCAATTTCTTGGTAGGGTATTGGTTTTTCTTTCCTGCATTTTTTGAAAGTACAATCCTTTATGATGGTCGGGTCCTTACCCATACGCTAGACCAGCCGTCCGAAGGATGGTTAGTCAATAGTGACTTCATTTTCACAGGAAGCTCTCGCGACGGCATCCCATCTATAGACAATCCAACGTTTATACCTCTTTCGGGAAAAGAATTTGTGGATGATCCTTTTTACAGTTCATTAGGCCAGCATGATTTGGTAACTGTTCTTACCGTGGGGAATTCTAGCCATGTCTATCCTCACAAAATTCTAGAGTACCATGAAATTGTAAATGACAAAATAGAGGATATAAATATTGCCCTAAGTTATTGTCCTTTAACTGGTACCTCCAGAGCTTGGAGGAGTGAAGTAAAAGATGATTTTTCTGAATTTGGTGTCTCAGGGCTTTTGTACAACAATAATCTCATTTTATATGATCGCGCTACTGAGAGTTATTGGTCTCAGATATTAGAGGTTTCCATCAACGGAGATTGTTTGGCAGAAGAAATAAGTCCAATTCAAGTTTATGAATCCACCTTTAACAGAGCTAAACGACTCCAAGGCGATGTCAAACTTCTAAGTACGAATACAGGGTTTAACTATCTATATAATCAATCTATATATGATGATTACAGGATTTCTGAACGTGTTTCTTTTCCCATATCCAACCAAAATAATAGTCTTGGACCCAAAGAACGGGTGTTAGGCCTTATCAAAGGTAAGCAGGTTAAAATCTATACTTTTGATGATTTTAAAGATCTCTGAAATACCTTTCTGCCTCTTTCAACACTTTGGGAGATAGGTAAATAGCAGAAACCATAGTGGGAACCGCCATTAGGCCATACATCACGAAGATGAGGTTTACCACGCCATTCAATGACCATACGGAACCTATTACAATGATAGCCACATACCAATAGTTAAATAGATGGCCGTGCTCTGCACCAAATAAATAAGAAAAGCACTTTTTTCCATAATATGCCATACCAAAAACAGTAGTAAAGGCAAAGATCAACACTGGAATAAAAAGTATGTAATGGCCAACCACAGGAATAGAATTTTCAAACGCCTGAGCAGTCAATGAAATACCATCATTTCCACCAGCTTGCCAGACGCCAGTAGAAAGAATACAAAGTCCAGTCATCGTACAAACAATGAGCGTATCAACCACTGGCCCTAACATGGCTACAAGCCCCTCTCTGATAGGTTCATTGGTTTTTGCAGCCCCATGCATCATAGGCGCAGTTCCTATACCGGCTTCATTTGAGAATGCTGCTCTTTTGGCTCCTTCTATGATAACGGCGCCGACGGCTCCCCCGAGAACAGCATTGGCCGTAAAGGCATCCTCAAAAATCAGGAAGAAATTTTCTAACACAGACTCTGCGTTGAGAAGCATAATCAACAGTACACTCAAGCCATATACTACAACCATAGCAGGTACTAGTTTAGAAGCTACATCTGCAATTCTCTTTAATCCTCCAAAAATGACTAGTGCTGTGAAAAATGTAATGACCAACCCAATTCCTACATTGATAACCAGTTCATTTGAACCCATCCATCCCATGGGCCTGAGGATAACGTCCTTAGTAACCTGCACAATTTGGTTCGCCTGAAAAATAGGTGTAGCACCAAACAATCCCGCTATACAGAAAAATGCGGCTAGTGGCTTCCAAACCTTCGGCATACCCTCACGAATCACATACATAGGACCACCTTGCAAATCACCTTGACTGTCCTTTCCCCTATACATAACGGCAAGTGAGCAAGTGAAGAATTTCGTTGTGATGCCTAGTAGAGCACTTACCCACATCCAAAAAATAGCACCAGGACCACCGGCAACAATAGCTAGGGCTACTCCACTGATATTGCCCATTCCAACAGTAGCTGCCAAATGACCAGATAAAGCTTGAAAGTGGCTGATTTCTCCTTTTTCCTCCTCACTATCATATTTACCTCTCAGTACGTCTATACCATGTTTGAAGTATCGAAAAGGAAGAAATCGAGCATAGAAAGTAAAAAACAAACCTCCTCCAAGTAGCAAAATAAGCAATGGCATACCCCAGACATAACCAACGGCAACATTGAAAAAATTCTCCAGAGACTTTAGTATTTCAAACATGTTTAAGTATTGTAATTAGAGCATGGGAGCTAAATGTTTCCATACATTTTCAGTGAGAATTTGGTGGCCTTCCGGCGTTGGGTGAATTCCGTCTTCAAGGTTCAATTCCGGGTTACCAGCAACACCATCAAGCAGAAATGGAATCAACGGAATCTTATATTTTTTTTCCAAGTCAGGATAAATTTTTTGGAAACTATCTGAATACTCTTGGCCCATGTTAGGTGGTACCATCATACCAGCAAGCAATATTTTGCACTCAGGATATTTCTCTTTCACCTTTCGTATAATGGATTCAAGGTTTTTTCTGGCTTCTTCTACACTAATTCCTCTTAACCCATCATTTGCTCCCAACTCAAGCACAAAAATATCTACAGGATTTTTTAGCACCCAGTCTACTCTTGAGTTGCCACTCGCTGTAGTCTCTCCGCTCAATCCGGCATTCACAGTACGATAATTAAAACCAAGGGAATCCAAACGCTCTTGTATAAGGGCAGGAAAGGCTTCTGATAAATCTAATTGATAACCTGCTGTAATGCTATTACCAAAAAAAAGGATGGTTTTCTTTTTTTGTGCTGACTCTACCGCTTCTGATTTTTCGGAAGATCGATTACTTGCTTGCTCCCTTTTACTTTCAGGCTGACAAGCCATAAGCAAATACAATACAATGAGTACTATTGACCTATTCATCCGTCGAAGATAGGAATTTATATGGAACCCATCGCACTCTACTTCAGCACACTGCCTTTAGCTGCCCACCAGGGTTTGACGTCTATGGCGAGCCTTCCAGCTTTCACTGCTGGGTCATTGCTAATGATACTATCAGCTTCGGCTTTGGTAGCTACATCATAGATGACGATACCTCTCATATCTCCATCATCACCAAAAGGGCCCGCGATCAACAAACTACCTGTCTTGGCATTCTCACTCATATAGTCGAGGTGTGCCTGCTGTATCTCAGCTACTTTCAATGAATCAAGTTCTGGCTTATCCGGCACTCTCATAAGAAATCCCATGAAATACTGCTTCATGATGTAGGTCGTATCCCCGTCTTGATATTCAAATTCACGAGGTGTTTGACCAAAACTAAATTGTGACATCAGACATAGGCAGAATAGGAACGTAAGTTTTTTCATGGTCAATAAAATCTAATTGAATATCCAAGTTAATCAAAATGACGAATTTCATAGGATTTGTTCCTAGAGCAAACTTTTTTGAGATTATTCTAGTTTAGGTAAAAAGCCTAATTTTGCAGGGTTCAATGCAACTGCCTCGAAATTTATTTAATTTCGCGGTGCAACATTAAAGTCAAGAAGCGTATGAGATGGATCATGAGATCGAAGATTCACAAAGCGGTGGTCACCGAGGCGAATCTTAATTATGTAGGAAGTATCACTATTGATAAAGACTTAATCGATTTGGTTGGGTTGAGAAAAGGTGAGAAAGTACAGGTGGTGAGCAATACATCAGGTTCACGATTAGAAACTTACGTGATCGAAGGGCCAAGAGGCTCAGGGGCCATTTGCATGAATGGGGCGGCCGCTCACTTAATTAACGAAGGAGAGGAGATCATCATCATGGGTTATGAATTGACAGACCAGGAGATCAAACCACAGACTATCCTTGTTGACGAGAATAATAAATTCGTGCAGTGGCTCGAAGAATCGTATGAGCTCAATCGAGACATGAATTTCAACTAATTATTTCCGGCGATAAAGCCCTTGGAAATATAAGTCATACTTGCACAGATAAACTTCTGGTATTACTTTCCGTAAAATTCGGAAACATCAGATTACATGTCTACAATTCTTAAGGTCGAAGGACTTTCAAAAACTTATCAAAGCGGATCAAAGTCACTTCAGGTACTTCATGATATAAGTTTTACCATTCAAGCCGGCGAATCATTGGCTATCGTTGGCCCTTCGGGCAGTGGCAAAACCACTCTTTTAGGATTGGCTGCAGGTCTCGATCAATCTGACGAGGGTTCTGTAGAAATCAATCAGATCAAACTCAATAGCCTTAATGAAGATGATCGAGCACAAGTCAGAAATGAACATGTGGGTTTCATTTTCCAGAATTTTCAATTGATCCCTACATTATCTGCATTAGAAAATATAATGGTTCCATTAGAGCTAAGAGGAGATAGCGGAGCAGAGCCTATCGCTAAAAACTTACTAGAACAAGTAGGGTTAGGTGAGCGTGCCGACCACTACCCTTCTCAACTATCAGGTGGCGAACAACAAAGGGTAGCCATAGCCCGAGCTTTTTCTAATGAACCCAAAGTCCTCTTCGCAGATGAACCAACCGGCAACTTGGACGAGGAAACAGGGCAAAAGATTGAAGATCTACTCTTCACCCTAAATAGAGAAAAGGGCACCGCACTGGTATTAGTGACACATGATGTCGAACTCGCTCGAAAAACTGATCATGTCATACACCTAAAGGGTGGAAAAATGGTTGAATCCTCTATGAAAGCTTCTATTGCCAGCTGATATGGATAGCAAAATCTCCGTAACGCAGAAAAAATATTCTCGCAGTTGGTTGTTGAAAATGGCCTGGAGGGACAGTCGAAGAAGTAGGTCTAAACTACTCCTATTCACTACTTCCATTGCCATCGGAATAGCCGCATTGGTTGCCATCAATTCTTTCAAAAGAAATCTGGATGAGGAAATACAATTGCAAGCCAAATCGCTACTAGGCGCTGATCTGGAGATCTACAGCAAGCAACCGTTCACTAGGGCGCAATTTGATCTTTTGGATTCCTTAGGAGAAGAACGGTCGAGCCAAACCAGATTCGGTTCTATGGTTTACTTTCCTAGGACGGATGGTACACGTTTGGTTCAAGTACGAGGAATCCAGGGACAATATCCCTACTATGGAAAAATAGAAACCGAGCCTCATTGGGCAGCGGGAGATCTAACCAATGGAAATTATGCGCTAGTTGATGAAAAGCTGATGCTACAGTTTAATGTAGAAATCGGAGACGAAATTCGTATTGGAAAACTTTCATTAGAAATCCGAGGAAAACTCAAAAATGTACCTGGTCAAAGTGGTATTTCTACTTCCATCGCACCAGTAGTCTATATCACCCAGTACAACGCCTTCCAATCCGGACTAATCACCAAAGGAAGTCGTGCCACTCACTCTGTGTTTTTTAAATACCCCACTGAAGCCATGGCAGACGACATTATTGCGACACATGGTAAACGTATAAAGGAACTTGAGTTAAGAAGTGAAACGGTGGAGGAAAGAAAACAAGATACGAGTGAAGCGTTCGCCAACATGTCTATCTTCCTGAACCTAGCTGCTTTCATTGCCTTGCTGTTGGGGAGCATTGGCGTCGCCGGTGCAGTACACATATATCTTAAGGAGAAGAACCAATCCGTGGCCATCTTACGCTGTTTGGGTGTGAAAAGTAAGCAAGCCTTCTATATCTATCTCTATCAGGTACTATTTATGGGATTGATAGGGTCAATCATTGGCACCGCTCTTGGACTTGGACTTCAATATTACTTACCTAAACTATTAGGTGAAATATTGCCATTTTCATTTACACCCAAAATATTCGGTATTGTTATATTTGAAGGCATTCTTCTTGGGCTAATTATAGCCTTTCTATTTGCTTTATTGCCTTTGATAAAGTTGGGTAAGATCTCTCCGTTACAATCCATAAGAGCGGCTTTTGAATCAACAGAATCCAAAATCAGCAAGGCTTCAATTGTTGTATTTTCCAGTCTGGTTCTGTTCTTACTTGGATTTGCCTATTTTCAAATCGGAGAATGGAAACAATCTTTGATGTTTGTAGGAGGGTTGGCCGTTACCTTTGGGTTGCTCACTTTGGTCGCCAAAGGGCTGATGACATTAGCCAGAAGAATTTCATCTCGAACTCGTTCATTTTTAGTAAAACAAGGCATTGCTAACCTGCACCGTCCAAATAATCAAAGCACGATTCTCTTACTTACCATTGGGATATGTGCAGTACTGATCTCTACTCTCCTTTTTTCAAGATATATATTGGTAGAACAAATCACTCTGACAGGCGCCAATGAAAGACCAAACATGGTGTTGTTTGATATTCAAACCAAACAAAAGGAAGAACTTAAAACCTTGGTCGTAGACTATGACCTACCCGTGGTTCAGGATGTACCTATTGTCACCATGCGACTCAAAGAAATCAATGGCATCAATAAAAAAATGGTTGAAAAAGACTCAACGTTAGATATTGAAAGTTGGGTTTTCAACCGTGAGTATAGGGTTACATTCCGAGACTCCCTGATCAATTCTGAGACTTTGGCCAAAGGAAAATTACCATCTAAAATAGAGTCTCCAGAAGATACCATTTTTGTCTCAGTGTCGGAAGGTTTTGCTAAAGGGCGCAAATGGGAAATTGGAGATGAGCTGCTATTTAACGTACAGGGGGCACTAGTTAAGACTTACATAGGAAGTATCAGAAAAGTGGATTGGCGCAGAGTGCAAACTAACTTCTTGATTGTATTCCCTACGGGCGTGCTGGAGCAGGCTCCACAATTTCATGTATTGGTTACCAAGGTAGACCAATCAGATGTTTCCGCGAGGTTTCAACAAGCGGTCGTTCGACTCTTTCCCAATGTATCCATTATCGATCTTGAGCTTATTATTAAAACAGTAGAAGAAGTCCTCAACAAAGTCTCATTCGCCATCAACTTTATGGCAGCATTTAGTGTACTCACTGGGCTCATTGTTTTGGCTGGATCAGTGGTACTGAGCAAAACTCAGCGTGTGCAAGAAAGTGTACTACTAAGAACTATTGGTGCAAGATCTCACCAAATATTCTGGATTACCTTTTTGGAGTATCTGGCCTTGGGAGCAATCGCCTCTACAGCAGGCCTGCTTTTAGCCCATACATTTAGCTATTTGCTTGCTGAATTCATATTTGAAAATGACTTTTTGTTCAGTATTTACCATTCCATATTGATCTTTTTGGCCGTCACATTTGGTACTGTAATCATTGGGTTATTCAATATCAGACCAGTATTAAAGAAAAGCCCTTTAGAGATTTTGAGAAGAGAAATTTGAGGGTGGCGTCATTATTGCTTGTCTTATATGTAACTAATTCAAGAAGTAATGAAACATTTCGTAGTGATTTTAATGATCATACTGCTGAGTTGTTCTGCCACTTTCCTAATGATTTAGTTGTTCTTTCGCGCCTTTCTTTCAACATCATTTACTTAAGTGAAGACATAAAAAAGGGAAACCCGAAACGAGTCTCCCTTTTGTCAATTTGAAATAAACTTTCTTATGCAGTCACTGCATCAGCAACTTTAGCAGTCTTTACCGTTTTGATAATTCTTGCTGCGATTTTGTAAGGATCTCCATTAGAAGCAGGTCTTCTGTCTTCCAACCATCCTTTCCATCCGTTTTCTACCGTAGCGATAGGAATACGAATAGAAGCTCCTCTATCAGATACACCGAAAGAGAATTTGTCGATAGACTGAGTCTCGTGATCTCCTGTCAATCTTTGATCATTCTCTGCACCGTATACGTCGATGTGCTCTTTTACGAATGGGGCGAATGCTTCACAAATAGTTTCGTAAGTTTCTTTAGATCCACACGTTCTCAATACTGAGTTTGAGAAATTAGCGTGCATACCAGATCCATTCCAGTCACCTTTGATTGGCTTTGGTCTCCACTCGATAGAAACACCGTACTTCTCAGCAGTTCTTTCCAACAAGTATCTTCCGATCCAAATCTCATCTCCAGCTTCAGCAGCTCCTTTTGCAAAACATTGGAATTCCCATTGTCCGGCAGCTACTTCGCCATTAATACCTTCAACATTCAAACCTGCGTCTAAGCAAAGGTCCAAATGCTCTTCTACGATTTCTCTTCCGTATGCATTGCTTGCTCCTACAGAACAGTAGTATGGCCCTTGCGGTCTTGGGTAACCAGCTTCTGGGAAACCAAGTGGCTTGCCAGTGTTGTTGTCGATCAAGAAGTACTCTTGCTCGAATCCAAACCAGAAATCATTGTCATCATCATCGATAGTCGCTCTACCGTTACTTTCGTGTGCAGTACCATCTGCATTCAATACCTCAGTCATTACTAGGTATCCATTTTTTCTATCTGGATCTTCGAAGATCGCTACAGGCTTCAACAAACAGTCAGAAGAACCACCTTCTGCTTGCTGAGTTGAACTGCCGTCGAACGACCACATTGGGCAACTTTCTAGCTTGCCATCGAAATCGCTTACGATTTTAGTCTTGCTTCTTAGACTTTGCGTTGGCTTATAACCATCCAACCAAATGTACTCTAACTTTGCTTTTGCCATTTTACTTAAATTTTAGCTTTTACTGTTTTACTTTAATTCTTTTCAATTTGCGTCTCGAAAAATCGGATGACTAAGCCCTAGTTCTAAAGGATTTGCCAAGGCACCCATAAGAGCACCCCGGCAAAAGCTAAATCCTAAATTTTCTTAGAACGCATATACTGCTGCCAGCGTAAACGATGACAGGCTTTTTCCATACACAGGATTGATAGTAAATGGGTTGTCTGGATCTGTTACGTCCCAACCATCATTACTTTCTTCGAATCCGTCGTACGACAACATATCTATTCTGAATTCTGGAATAAATGTCAGGTTACCTACTGAGTAGTTAGCCGACAAAGTCAAATCAATCACGTTTTCATCTAGAGCAATGGCTCCTACTCCTTCATCTTTGAAGTATTCACCTCTAATTCCCATTGAGAAATCATCAGAGAAAGAATTCTGAACGTAGAGTGCAGCTCCAGTGAAGTTATCCTTTGCTTTCGTAGCATTAACCCCCAAGTAAAGTGCGTCTGTAAGGTCCCATCCAGCAGTCAAATCCACTTGGTAGAAATCATCTGAAAGAATAGTATTCAAATAAGCTCCGCCAAATCCTAACTGAGCACCGAAGGCATAGTCTCCAGTTGGGTTGAAATCTGTAGCATCAGTTGGGTTCAATACCGCCAACATCAAAGAAGCATCGCCCAAAGCGATATCAGCTTTCAATCCAGTGTGTGAGAATGGTCCATAAGAAAACATATAAGAAGTTGAGTAGTTATAGTTTCCTGTTGGAGAGATCACTTCATAACCCAAGAAGGTATTGAAGTTACCAATCGTCAAGGTCACCTTTTCACTCACATTCCAATATGCGTACAATTGATTTACAATGCTAGAAGAAGCAGTAGTTGATAAAAACACCGCATCTGTACCTCTAGGGCCGAATGCTAGATCAGCTACAAAACCAGTTTTCTCACCGTCCATGCCGATGATTACATTGGCCATACCAAGTGCAAATCCTGTTTGGTTAGCAAATGAAGTAGTTGGAGCCAAAGAAGTTCCTTCAGTAGCGTCATTTGATCCACCGCTCAATACGGCTCTATAATAAGCATCTACACTACCTGAAATTGACAGTTCAGGTGCACTTGACTCCTCTTGAGCTACTGCAGTACTAGATATGGCGAAAATTGTCATCATTACAATGCATAGAAATTTCTTCATGATTAAATTTGTGTTTTGGTTCATAAATTTGTTTGACAGATTTGTGATTTTAAGTCCTGCTTGGGCATGTTGGCAGACATGCCCGGCAGGCTCTTTTTTTATTAATCGTCGTAAACGATTGTATATCCTCTGATACCATGTTCATGCGTATCGAGTCCTTCTGTTTCGTGTTGTTCTGATACTCTCACTCCCACTGTTTTCTTCAATAGGAAGAAGATGGCGAATGCGATAGGGAATGCTCCCACAGCGTACATAGCCACACCGTAAAGCTGAGTCATGAACGAGTGTTCAGGGTTAGTAGAAAAGATACCTACAGCAAGCGTACCCCAGATACCACAAGTCAAGTGCACAGATACAGCACCTACTACATCATCCAATTTGAATTTGTCAAGTGTGATAGCAGAAAGCACAACTAGAATACCAGCTACTGCGCCTACAATCAAAGAGTTGTTTACTGAGATCACATCGGCACCAGCAGTGATACCTACCAATCCGGCAAGGATACCATTTAGTACCATTCCAAGATCCAATCTTTTGAAAACCACATAAGCAGTCAAGAATCCGAATAGTCCACCAGTACAAGCAGCCATAGAGGTAGTAACCAAGACAAATGATACCGTATCAGGGTCAGCAGAAAGTACAGATCCACCATTGAATCCGAACCAACCTAACCATAGTAAGAATACGCCGATCACTGCCAATGGCACTGAAGTACCTGGCTTGTCGATTACTTTACCATCTACATATTTTCCAAGTCTTGGTCCGATTACAATGATACCGGCCAATGCACCCCATCCACCTACAGAGTGAACCAATGTAGATCCTGCGAAATCGTAGAAACCAGCTGCATCTAAGAATCCAGCTCCCCATTTCCAGCTACCTAAGATTGGGTAAACAATACCTACATATAAAAGCGTGAAAAGCATGTAAGTAGAGATCTTAACACGCTCGGCTATAGCTCCAGAAACGATCGTAGCAGCTGTGGCCGCAAACATTCCTTGGAACAAGAAATCAGTCCAATAAGTATATCCTCCACCAGCATAATCGATAGAAGCACCATCGCCAGCGTCTAAACCGAATCCTGCAAATCCTAGGACACCATCGATGATACCAAACTCACCAGGATACATCAAGTTGAACCCACAGATCATATAGGTAACCAATCCTAGAATAGGAGTGATTGTGTTTTTAAATAAAATATTTACGGTGTTTTTTGATTGGCCAAAACCGGCCTCGACACCAGCAAATCCTAAGTGCATAATAAACACCAAGGCAGTTGCCAACATCATCCAAATGTTGTTAGCTGTGAAAAGTGCTCCAGCACTCGCAGCTGCTGCTTCCGCTACCGCGTTGGTAACTTCTGCAGGAACTTCAACCACTGTTGCTGCTTCTTCAACTACATTCGTCAACAGATTAATCATAGCATTAATTTTTAGTTCTAAATTGTTTTCCTCAGGAAAGACCCACCTTGGGCTTTCAAGCTTTTCTCAATGAATTTTGCAATTTTCAAGTCAACTGGGTTAAAATCTGACCTGACAAAGCTGTTAAGCTGCTAATTCAAACTATTTGGGGATGTTTTTAATGCTGTTGAGATGCTAAAGTAGTATTTTTACGTATTACTACGTAATTTTTATACCTACTTTTTCAGTAAATGCATGAATTATTACATATCTCGCCAAAATCTTACCCTGAAATTGAATTATTTGCAAAATCAGCATTCGTGGATACGTGCATTTGCAGAATTTTCACCCAAAACCACTTTTTACTTAATCTGATTTAAACAATCCAACCTATATCTGAGTGTTTTTTATAAAAACCCAGTATTATTTATATCCTTACCAATTGAATATGTCTTGACAAACACGATTATTCCGCATTATTGATAGATTAGCAGAAACAATACTTGACCATTGAGTACCCACCGACCAACAAAAGACATTGGCCAGAAGGCCGAAGAAAAAGCACTTCAGTACTTACTCAATAAAGGCTTTGTACTTCGCGAAAGAAATTATCGATGCAAACGTTCCGAGATTGACTTGATCTTAGTTGAATCGAAAACCTTAGTATTCGTTGAAGTGAAGTATAGAAGCACCAGCCAATTTGGACATCCAGAGGAATTCGTTTCAGACAATCAAAAAAGGTCGATCTTGCAGGGTGCAGAACACTACATAACCGAACTAGACTGGCAAGATCCGATAAGGTTCGACATCATAGCCATTGATGCTCAATTTAACATTACCCATTTCGAAGACGCGTTTTATTAGCATTCGTCAGTTTAATGAAAATCATGAGCAATTCTCATGAATAAACACTAACTGACATCCTCTCAATTCGTTTCTCGAATCTTACAATCACAACACATGAAGCAAAAAACCTACAACCTGGCCCAATTAAATATCACCAAGCTGAAAGCTGACTTGGATGACCCCATTATGAAAGAGTTCAAGGACTTTCTGGCACCTGTCAATCAACTGGCAGAGGAAAGTCCTGGTTTTGTTTGGAGATTCAAAGACGAAACAGGCGAGGCTGCCATCGATGTGGAGACTCCTTTTGAGGACTCTATGATATTTATAAACATGTCGGTTTGGACAGACTACGAATCACTGAGAGCCTACACTTACGATACCGTACATAGTTACTTTCTGAAAAGCAGAAAAAAGTGGTCAGAAAAAATAGACGGTCATCAGGTGGTACTTTGGTGGATTGAACAAAGTCATGTACCTACATTAGCGGAAGCAAAAAGTAAATTGGATACTCTTGAAAAGAATGGACCTACTCCATCGGCATTTGGTCTGCAAAAGATATTTGAACCAGAATAAGCTCTTACTCTTCTAATTCAGAAAAGACCAGCTACTTCCTATGGTCACATAAATAGCCCATTCTTCAGGGCCTCTAGCTATGTCTATTCCTGATCTCATACCATATAGTCTCGCAATTAAATAGCGAAAACCGGCACCGGCATTCCACGCAGAAGTTGCTTTGTTTAATTGACTGGTGTCCAAATCTTCAATATATGTCTGACCATAACCTGCAAACCCGACCAAACCCCATCGGGAAGTCAAGCCTAAATAATTTTCCATTTCCACCAATGCAGTCAACTCTCCTTGATACCTCATCGCTGGAACACCTCTCAACTTGAGATATGGCTCACTATAAAATGGGACATCTCCAAACGTTTTTATAGTCTCAAATCTCAAGGCCGGAATCCATTTTTCAGATACAGGTATGTAAAGAAGAGAATACAAGGTCAGTTTGCTAAAATTTCTATCTGAACCAATTAACTCCATATTTTGTAAGAATTCCGTATGGAGTTTAAATCCTGATGATGGTGATATTTTGTTGTCCAATTTGTCAAATTCTGCATTCAGCGAAAGTCCACTAGCTACCAAATTCAAATCACGCTCCGGCAATATTATTTCAAGTTCTCCAGCATCAATATCTGTATTCAGATACTGGTAACCAAAGCCAAGAAGAAAAGGCGTTTCTTTGATTCTGAAATACCAGGAAGGCATAAGTGCCAGACTGCCGAGCGTAAATTCTATGGATTCTACAGGAGAAGTTTGTGAGTAATAATTCAATACTACATTTCCATATCCACCCTGAAATTTAAATCTGACTTTATCATTAAACCAATAGCCATTGTACATTCCACCCGCTACCCAGGTGCCATTCTCCGTGAGTCCTCCTCCAACCCCCAATATATCGGGTGGCAATATTTCTCCACCTGGCCCTTTTTTGGGCATTAGAAACACACCTGCACCTACGGCACCAAATCCAATGGCTGGCTCTGTTATTGGCATGACGACGGGTAAGAATCCACTATAGTCCCTGAACCAACGACTAATATCTAAGGCATTGTCTAGCGTATCCCTAAAAACACCTTGCTTCTCCTCTTGAGCAAACGATGGAAAGTTTAGAAGTAAAATGAATGCTAAAACACATTTTAAATGCTTCACAACAGGAAAGTTAGAATATTGAATTTTTGCTATCAATAGGCATAATCAAAGCCCAAAACGATAGTTTAAAGAAACCATAAGTTGCTGTTTTGATTTCAGAAATCCATATTCTGTTCGAAATTGCCAAACAGGGCTGTGTTGATAATTAAAACCTAATAGCATATTCCATTCATATTGGAGTCTTTTGTCAAACTTATAATGTACAGTTGTTTCACTTAGACCTCGAAGCAATTCACTTGCACTTTCTCCCACGCCTACAATAGTATTTGCCACGCCATGAACAGTATTGTAAGTTGCCGTTTGCCTGGCCTGCTCCACTCGAGACAGCTCATCCCATTCAGGGCTTGAGGTATAGTCGTCCCATGCTGCTTCTAACTCTGCTATGCCTTCATTCGCACCATCCAAACGATCATCCAAAGCGTCTAATGCGGAGCCATCTAAATTCAAGGCTTCTCCCAATCCAATCTTACCAGAGGTTTGATTGTCGAGTTTCTGAAACTGGGCACCTCCCCAAAAAGCCCAATATCTACCTTTTGTTTTTGTAGGAATTCTTTTGATAACCCTTAACCCGCTGACTTTGACAAGGACGGGCTTGTCCAATCGTTCATTTGTAGTCCATGACCAACTATAATCAGCGGCTAATGCCACAGGACCTAATGGAGCAATACCCAATAAATTAATCCCGTAATATTGACCCCTGATGTCTGTGACACTTTCTATGGCAATAGGAGATTCTAGGCGGATAACTTGCTCTCCCCAAACTCGTCCGTAATATCCTCCAACTGAGAAGAATGGAAAAAGCCAAGTATCAAATCTAAAATTCAAGGTATTGATTCGCCCAGAGGAAGGTCCAAACACAATCAAATCACTGACTGGTTGTAGTCGTTCAAAATCAGGCTCTTCACCTGGTTGAGTAAAGGCCATCGAAAAATTGTCCAAAACAATATCCTGTCGGTTGAATAAAGTACTCACCATTAGCCCATGGGGGAGCGGTAATTCATATCCTCTTTCATAGGCCTTTTTACCAAGGAAAGGCATTTTGTAAGGGTATTCTTTTCCAATTTGAGCACTATCAATCTTCTGGGCCCAAGCAAAAGAAGTGATCAGCACAAATATGAGTGTAAGTTTAATTTTCATGGTATAGGATTCAATCTTTTTCAAGATAATAACTTTTACAAAACTTCGGAAAATTCCTTCATTGACCGAAAAAGAATGAAAAAATTAAAAATTGAAATAACTAGCTGGTACATATCAATAGTCTTTGTTCACTCTGATTACCAATTGAATGATCGGTATCCATGAACCATACCATCCATGACCATCGTTTCTGTCTTCGATGCCAAAGGCATTGATTAAACTCAGGGTATGCATCTCATCGAATATCACTGTGGCTCCACCTCTTCAAAAAAATCCACAACCACCTCCTTTTGTAAGTTTTCTTGATCATATTGAGTTTGAAATTCAATAAATTTACCACCTAATTCAGCGTCCATTTCCTCCTTTGTCCGCTGACTAGCTTCGCCTCTTTCAAAACTTGATCCTCGCGGTCTTTGTCTTTAATGATCTTTTTCAAGCAGTAATAGTCTTCTCTTTCTGGCTTTAATAATTTCCTCATGCTTTTTTTATAACTAGAAACAATTTTGTTCCATTCAGAGTCTGACAAATTGTTAAGAATTGAGCCCCTTATTTCCAACTGATTTTCATAGTAGGTCACATAAGAATTTTTTATACCCTCAAAAATTCTTTGAATATTTCTTCGGTAAGCAACTTATCATCATGGTATCTCTGAAAAGTTTTAGCCTGATTGTTCAAAGTGTTTTGAAATGCCTGCTGCTCATTTTTAAATGCTTTGGCTCATGGACAATCGCTTTTTCACGAGGTTTATCCTTAACAACCTTTTTTACATTCTTTTTTAATTCTGAGGTAGTATAAATATAGCTGATCAGACATACCAGAGTGAAAGCACAGCAACTGTAAGCATATTTTTCCTCCAATTAAAATTTAAATGCTGATCAACGTTCTAATACTTTACTGTAATCCAGTATGCAATAGTCCTCTCAATCAATAGAATTGATCTTTTTTTAGCTTGACATCATATAGATCCGTTCAATCAGATCCTTAAACTTATCCTTGATGATTCTGCGTTTCAGTTTCAAGGTAGGAGTAAGCTCACCACTATCTATTCCCCACACCTTTTCAACTAATTCAAACTTTTTGACTTGCTCCCAGTTACCAAACTCTTCGTTGTAGCGAGCTATTTCGGCTCCGAACAATTTGACTACCTCAGGATGAGCGATTAAGTCCTTCTGTCCCAATTCGGAAATTCCCTGGCCGTTTTGCCATTCTTTAAGTACTTCAAAATTTGGAACAATTAAGGCAGATGGGAATTTTCTACCTTCCCCAACCACCATGATCTGCTCTATGTAAATACTTTCCTTGAATTTGTTTTCCATCACTTGTGGTGCGATATACTTACCACCAGAAGTCTTAAACATTTCTTTTTTTCGGTCAGTGATTCTAAGAAACCCTTCTTCGACCACCCCAATGTCTCCTGTGTGAAACCAGCCATCCTGAATCACCTCTGCAGTAAGTTCTGGAGCTTTGTAGTAGCCCATCATCACATTTGGACCCTTACAGAGAATCTCTCCGTCCTCAGCTATTTTTACCTCCACATCATCAATGAGTTGACCCACGGCACCTATTCTCACATATTCAGGAAATGCAGCCGTAGCAGTAATAACAGGCGAGGTCTCAGTTAATCCATAACCTTCACAAACGGGAATTTCCGCCGCCCAGAAAATACGAGCCAATCGCGGTTGCAGAGCTGCTGCGCCGGATGAGATTAATTTCAATTTACCCCCCAATGCCTCTTTCCATTTAGAGAATATTAGTTTCCGAGCAATCTTCAGTTTGAATTGGTACCAACCACTAAAATCGCCGTTGGGATCGTAGACTAACCCTAAGTTTATCGCCCAAAAGAAAAGTTTTCTTTTAATGAGTGGAAGCTCATAACCTTTTGACACAATCTTGTCATACACTTTTTCCAATAGACGAGGCACACAGGTGAACATATTGGGACTCACCTCTTTGATATTGTCTCCGATCTTATCCATGCTCTCTGCATAATAGACAGACAATCGATTATATATATAGACATACAGCGCTGTACGTTCATATATGTGGCACATTGGCAAAAAGCTCAAAGTACTATCTTCACCAGGCACCATAGTACCCATAATTCGAGCAGAAACCCCTAAGGTATTAGATACAATATTGTGATGACTCAGCATTACACCTTTAGGCCTACCAGTTGTTCCCGAAGTATAAATGATCGTAAGCAAATCTTCAGGCTTGACCTTATCTTTCAATGCCTCCACTTCGCTCATATCACCCTGTGGGTTCTTGTCCTTGACGACCTTCCAGTTTTCCGTATTTTCAACTTCGTCAAAAGAATAGATATGCTCAATATTGAGTGAAGTTGTTGCCTCCTGTACCTTTCCAATCAACTCCGAATCAGCTGCAAAAATCATTTTCACTTCAGCGTGCTGAAATATATATTCATAGTCCTCGACTGTGATGGTGGGATACATCGGCACAGTCACCACGCCAATTTGCTGACAAGCAAAGTCCACAAAATTCCACTCAGGACGGTTAGGAGAAACGATGGCAGCCTTGTCTCCTGGCTGCATACCAAGTGCTAAAAGCCCGAGGCTCAAGTCATTTACAATCTGAACAACTTCTTCGGTACTATATCCTTTCCACTGACCAAATTCTTTATAGTTGAGAGACTTGGACAAAGGGCCATTTTCTAATTGGGCATAAAGGAAGTCAAATACGCGAGTGGATGTCATCTTGTTTTTGTTGTAGTCTTCCAAGATAATTATTTCCGATGTTTTGGAAGGGTTTTTTGTGATTTTTCTGACGCTCCTTTTTCGGGACTCAACCTCCGCATTCGATAAGCATTCATCGCAGTTTTTCCTAGTCTATTGGTCAGCCTATGGTTGACATACGCACCGACCACCGCACCCACGCCAGGAATCAACTGAAGCAACTTGGCAAGATCCAAATGGTCTCTATATTCTTGTTGAAAAGATTGCCAATCAAATGCATTGATATCCTTCGGCAGTCTATCTTTCTGAACTTCCCAGTTGCTAATCACTAAGTAAATCTCATTTCGTCTCTTTTGACTTGAAAATGCAAGCTGAAATACATATAGTATGAACAGACGTTCTTTGTAATCCTTTGTATCGACCCTGTATGTGGCGGCAATGTCGAATAACATTTTCATTTTGATAGATAGCCAAAGCGGGAAATCGGCCAGCCCACTCACAAATCCGCCGAATCCGGTAATGGCTCCTTCGGCAGTAGCGGTAGAGGTGTACTTATTGATTTTATCTTTGACCTGTTCTTCTATGTCCATCAACGACCGAACTTCTGTAGCGGGTTTGGTGGTAAAGTCTGCGCCAAACAAAACTGCCCTTGTAAGTTCCTTAATGACCTTGGTAATGACCTTGTGTAGCCTATTCGGCAATAGACTGTTGATTTTAGTTTGCACCCTACGAATGGCTGCATTAGAAACAGAAGGAGTCCGTTGCATCGTCACTTGCCATTCAGCCAGTTCTCTTGCTATTTTCTCTTCGTAGTTAGACATACACTTAAGTTAAAACAAAAAGGCCTTTGCTAAACAAAGGCCTCCAAAAACATGTTTACTATTTTTAATCTGTCAGAGTTACAATCACTTTATCCAGTTCGCCGGTAAAATTAAAAGTACTTCCTTCATAAGATGGATCTACCTGAGTACCTGTATCCATTCCTAGATCAAAAGTTTCTGCCAAAGAATAGGTTGAAATATGCATGGTTTCAAAGTAATCTTCTGCCTGCTTTTCACCATTCACATAAAGTTCGCCTGTACCTGCCCAAGGCTTCAATGTCCCATCTATTACTGATCGATCTAAAATAAAATTGAACATCAAGTCTGTTTTACCTGTAGGTAGTGGGTTCGAAACGATGTGATGATGTACACCATCCAAGAAATTGTAATCAAAGTGCAACCTGTTGTCGCGAATATACATGGAGTAGCCACCTGTCATGCCGCCGCATGCCACTATTACACCTTCCTCATCACCTTTCAGGTTAATTGTAGTCTCTATTTTATGTGATCTCCCTTTCACGGGAGCGGATGCCTTTTCTGCTATTCTAGTAGCTCCTGGCGCGTAATAAGTGAACTCCTTTTTATCTCCGAAAAGTACATAATTCACTGCATTAAGACGCGCCAACATGTCATCGTACATGGGGTAAACATTATTTTCCCAGGCCTCTTTTTCAAATACTTTTTTTAGTTCTTCCAGTTTTTCAGGATACTGATCAGCCAGATTAGTACTCTCAGAAAAATCCTCCTCCACATTGTATAGTTCCCAAACATCTTCATTAAAATCAGCCCGCTTGTTGATGTCCCATGGCATACGATTCGCATGCAGTGTCACTGCTTTCCAGCCGTCTTGCCAGATTGCTCTATTTCCAAACATCTCATAGTACTGTGTTTTTTTGGCATTTGGTGCATCGGGATTATCAAATGAATAATTCATGGGCACTCCTGTAAACTCTTGCTGAGGGATACCATGATACTCATCAGGTCTTTCTATTCCAGCTGCCTCCATTATTGTCGGCGCAATATCACTGATGTGATGATACTGACTACGAACCTCTCCTTTGGTTTTGATTCCTTCTGGCCAATGTACAACTAGATGATCCTGCTGGCCTCCTCTATGTTCTGATTGTTTGAAATATGGGAAAGGAGTATTTCCTGCCATTGCCCAGCCGGCATGGTAATGAGGATAACTATCCCATTGCCCCCAGTTGTCATAGTTTCTCATATTAGATTCAAACGGCGTTTGCATTCCATTTAAAACATAAGTTTCGTTAAACGTACCTTGCAACCCTCCTTCTCCACTTGCTCCATTATCTGCAGTCACCATAATCAAAGTGTTATCCAATTCTCCAATTCTTTTTAAGGTTTCTACCACACGGCCAATTTGAAAATCAACGTGCTCCATCTGCGCAGCAAATACTTCCATTTGTTTTGCATATAGTTTTCTTTCCTCATCAGATAAAGAATCCCAGGCTGGTATTTCTTTGATTCTGCCCGACAGTTTTGTGTTTTCTGGTACTACTCCCAATTCCTTCTGTCTAGCTAAGATTTTTTCTCTAGCCACATCCCATCCTTCATCAAACTTCCCTTTGTATTTTGCGATAAACTCATCGGGTGCATGATGGGGAGAGTGCATAGAACCAGATGCCCAAAGCATCATAAATGGCAATTCCTTATCCAAAGACTTGTGTCCAGTAATCCATTCAATGGCGCGATCAGCAAGGTCTGCATCCAAATGCTTAGATTTTCTGTAAGGCTCCGGGTGATGGTCATCCCACATCACTGGAATAAACTGATGTACATCGGCCGCCATAAAATTGTACCCATGATCAAACCCTTCATCGCTTGGCCACCTGTGGAATGGTCCCACCTGAGAAACTTCGTATAATGGCGTGTGATCCCACTTACCCAAAGAGTAATTCACATAACCTTCTGCTTGGAGGTAATTGGCAACTGATTTTGCAGAAGGGGGAACTACTGCATTGTAGCCTGGGAATCCCATAGCTGTCAGAGCATGACTACCCAAGCCAATTTTATGGGGGTTTCTCCCTGCCATCAGGGTCGCTCTGGATGGAGAGCACAAGGCTGTGGTGTGGAAGTTGTTGTACCGCAATCCATTTTCAGCCAAGGCATCAATATTTGGTGTTTCTATAAGTCCACCGAATGAACCCACTTGAGCGAATCCAACATCATCCAATAAGAAGATGATTACATTAGGTGCATCTTTCGGTGGACGTTTTTTCTTTGGCCACCACTCTTCAGATTCTTCATAAGTTTTTCCGATTTTCCCTTCAAATTCCTGCCCATACTTGGCAAAGTTCTCAGAGACTTGTTCTTCTTGTTCGACTGGCTGACAGGCCACCATACAACCGGTCACTGCTAATGCAACAACGACATGCTTAGTAATTTTCATTATTTAGATTTTTTGGTCATTCAATCAAGTTAACCAAACCAAACAAAAATACCTTGAAAATAATGGTCGATTATCCCGATTTAAGGAAGTAGACGTGCCATTTCATATTGTTTCAGATCTCTTGAAAAACCTAATTTTTCAAAAAATGAGATGATGCCATCTTGCGTTGCTTCAATATTCAAAACAGAAAAATTCTTACTCTCACTCATCAGATGAGCATGATGAATCAAGGCAGTCCCAATTCCTTGCCTACGACTATTTTTCCTAACCGCCAACTGAGTAATTCGTCCATTGTGTGGTTGAAAAATAATGAACCCTTGCAATTCGTGTCCAATACGAACCTCCAAAATTCTCTCGCTTGGCAAGTGATATTTGACTTGCTCCAGTTGATCTAGCATACTTGGAAGTATGTCTCCCAAAAGCTGATATTCTTCGATTTGAAAATCTTTTACTTCATTTATTTCAAATTCGTTTTTAGTTTTCAAATCAAGAATTCCATCCCTCAACAACAGACATTGAAAATCTTTCGACACTTCGAACCCTGAATTACGATATGCCTTAATGGCTTGCTTATTTTCAGTTAGCACCTCAAGCACGCATTTTTCAACTCCTTCTCCTATCAATCTGGGCGATATAAAATCATACAGTTTGGCTGTCAGCCCTTGACCCAAATAACCTGGAATGACTCCTGTTCCTCCATTGTAAGCTGTCAGTACCCCTTCGTATTCATTGATGGTTTGAAAAATAAATCCAACCAATTTGTCACCAGAAAAAACACTCGGAGAAAGGTCAAAGTTAATGTTCAGCTTATGAAGCATCCTATCTTCAAATGCCTCACGGGTCATTTTCATATTGACTTGATAGTTGGAAAAAGCTTCAATGAATGACCGATGCATCTGACCTAAATCTGCTTTAGTAAGCGTTCTATAATGCAATGGTGGCGCCATCAGCAAAGTCGAGCTCCATTAGGTAATTTTCTCTCTACAGAAGAAAGCACAATATCTCCGTGTTCGTCAGCAAAACCCGTGACTAGTATCTCGGACATAAACTTGCCAATCTGCCTTGGTGGAAAGTTGACTACACAAATCACTTGCCTGCCTACCAAGTCCTCCAAGGAATACAATGCGGTAATTTGTGCACTGGATTTTTTCACTCCAATTTCCTTTCCTAAATCAACCGTAAGTTTGTAGGCAGGCTTTCTAGCTTCTGGATAGGGCTCAGCAGTGAGAATAGTCCCTACTCTCAAGTCTACTTTTTCAAAGTCATCCCAACTGATTAACTCTTGACTCATATTCTATTTAATACTTTTTGGATTAAATCATCAACTATGTCGCCTGGGTCTTTGGCAAACTCTTGTGTTACGCGATTAGCCAAAATAGCATTCAGACTCAACACTTCGTGTCCTAACAATCGGCCCAACGCATAATATCCGGCTGTCTCCATTTCAAAATTCGTCAATCTGAAATCAGCTTGTCTGAATTCATTCAATGTATCCATAAATCCAGACATTCGGTTCTTAGCCCTTAACGTCCTTCCTTGAGGGCCATAAAAACCTGGACAGGTGGCGGTATTTCCTTTAAGCATGTCGTAGGCCAGTTTATCTCTCAAAAGATTAGAGCCAGCAACAGCGTATGGAGCAAAAGGCAGCCCAGTAGCCGACTGTAGATTCTTTGATATTGAAGATTCCTCAATTGTCTGGTCCAGGTCGTAATAACACATCAAAGTATCAAAACCAACGGCCATCTCAGAAGCTAATAGAGAGCCAACTGGAATATCAGACTGCATACTCCCTGATGTGCCAATTCTTACAATATTGAGACTGGTTTTTTGTTCTTTGACGGTTCGAGTGGAGAGATCCACGTTGACCAGAGCATCCAGTTCATTGAGGAAAATTTCAATATTGTCGGTACCCATGCCAGTACTCATGACAGTCAGTTCCTTGCCCTTGTAAACACCTCTATGGGTAACAAACTCTCTACATTTCTTCTTGAAATCTACTCGATCGAAGCGATTGGTAATTTTCTCTACACGCTCTGGATCACCTACAGTAATGATCGTATCGCTTATATTCTCAGGCACCAGTTGAAGGTGATAGACACTTCCATCAGGGTTTAATATGAGATCGGTTTCAGAAATTTTCGTCATGAACTTTTCAAGAAATTTAATTCCTGAAAAGATAGCAAAAACTATAAGATGATAGGTATTAAAGGTGGGTTATGCATCCACTTTTTGTGCAGGATTCCCAAATACTGTGTCTCCATCAGCAACATCTGCAATTACTACGGATCCTGCCCCTACTCTGGCGTTCTTTCCAATCTTGACACCACTTACGATAACCGATCCTGCCCCTACAAAGGCATTCTCTCCCAATTCCACGTTGGCACTTACAGTAGCCCCCGCGCCGATCTGAACAAAATCTCCCAATTTGGCATCATGATCTACTGTGCATCCACTATGTAATATGCAATGGTTGGCTAGATCAGAACCCGCTCCTAAAGTCACATTGGCGTTGATGAAATTGCCATGACCCAGCACAGCTGATTTGGCAATATGCGCCGAAGCATGAATGGCATTTGTCGGCATTACCTTACGCTTTTCAATCAACGTTTTTGCAATGCTCTGCTTTTCCTTACTATCGTCAGTAGCTACAAATGCTTCACACTTTTGACCGATAAGCTTGAGGAAACCCTGATCATTAGTTCTACCCAGCACAGGTATATTGTCTATCTCTGTATTGTGTAGTTTTTTATCGTCATCCAAGAAACCATAGACAACATTTCCATTTGATTCAAAAATTTCTAGAGCAGCTCTACCTAGGCCACCTGTACCAAAAATGATTACGGGATTTTCCATGCCGCAAAGGTAGAGAAAGAGTTTATTGAAATACTAGTTTAATCGGCAGGAATAGTACCCTTTTCACTTTCGGCTAAACATAATTTTATCATGCGATCTGTAATCACCTGCAATTTGGATGAGTCCGTTCCGCCCATACCGTAACCGCTGCACCAATCCATCGTCCCAACATTGTAGACCATGCCAGTTGAATCAGTTTTCTTACCAACTACGAAAGCACCATTTCTACTATCACCGAGTGAATCGTATGCCAATAACTCTGTTTCGGTGAAAAATGAATTGTTAATTCTTACCGGGGCTCCATCTTCATATCTTATTGAGACACCATCGTACTCCTTAGAAGGAATATGCAACATGTCCAATTCTTCACTCAGAACATCTTGAAAAACAGGGTGAGGCTTATTGATCACTTTATAGCCATTAAATCCAATATTATTTTTCCTCCCATACCCTCCTTGCATAAAGTCGGATATTATGCTTTCGCCAATAGGGTAATTAAGCAAAGCGTCTGACCAATTTATCGTACGCAACAAAGTATCCTCAATTGGGTCTTCTCGCGATTTATAACAAATCATGGCATCCTTCTTTTCAGAGTATCTCACTTGCCACCACATGGTATTCCCTGATAAAATAATAGCCTGACCTCCATTAGTTATAAAGCTATCAAAGTTCCGTCGTGCTTGTCTAGCCCAGTATTCGCTGTGGCCAACAATTATTAAAACATCCAAATTCTCTAGACTCTCCATTCGATCCATATCTAAATCTGAGAGATACGAGAATTTAAAAGATTGGTGGTTAAAGAAATATCGAAGTCCATAAAATGCTTGAAATGATATATATGGGAATGTGGGTCTCAAAAATGAAACTCGATTGGTTTTTTGAGAAAACATTCCATAGAGACTCTTTCCACCGAAAATATTATAGGCATTGCGAGTATTAGATGCGTACAATACGCCAATTCTAGTATCATCGCCCCTTATTAAAAGCGGTATTTTCTTTTCCCATAAGTAGAGTCCACCTTTCAACTCTGGGATTTTATATTCAAGCGTCTGTTCATATCCAAAGCCTTCTTCACTAGAGTTCTCTTTGGCGTCTTGCGGTTGGAGTTGCACCCAGACTGAGTCGACGATTTGCTGATTGATGTCGTATAATTTTATCCAGGTAGATCGAACATCGGTAGAATTGATAAAAACACGGCAAGTATCCCCCCAATCATAAGACTGCTTATCCACATATCCATCTTCTATTGGGCTATCTTTTGCCTGATACCACTGATTCAGCACAAAATGAGCATATAATTGGTTATCCAAATAATACTGAATGGCTTTGTAAGAAGGAACGGCAAGTACTGTAATCAAACCAATCACCAAAACCCATTTCAATTTATTTTTCATCAGCTGAATTACTCCGTTTTACACTAAACAAAACTACAAGATTGACAAAGAAAAAAATAGGCACATAGGCCACCCGGTACCTTGATAAGGTCCCAATGTTTGGTGTGGTCAGTGCTAGCAAGATGCTAGCTATAGTTACATAAGAAAGCAAAAAAAACACTTCATTTGAGAGGTTAAATTTGCCTCCAATGAAAGTTTTCCAAATGGCTATAATAGACACAAAAATCATGATCAAATTTTCGATGCTGGCCATAAATTTCAAAGGGTTATCTAAACTAAAACTCAATGGAGAAAATAACCCTACAAAGAATGCCTTTGGAGCGCTAATTATCAGGCCATACCAACTGGCGTTCAAATTTGGATACAACACATATCCTTCAGGGTCAGTTTCAACAACCTTTCTAAGGTATTCTCGATTCACCACTTCTGGCAACATGCTAAGGTTAAGGTTTGGACTAAAAAAGGATAATGCAAAGAGCGAAATGGCCACTACCACAACAACTACTGCTCCCTGAATTAGTTTACCTTCAGCCTCGTTCAACTTGAGTTTCAGTAGATACACCACAATTAGGGGTACCAGGAGCCCGGCCAAATAGTATTTAATTGCTAGAAGCAGACCAATACTAACCAATGCCCCAGTAGCATATTTGTACTTCAATCTTCCTGAAGAATGGGTCATCTGAATTATAGATGCCAGCGAAAGGAAAATAGCTACGGTAGAAAAGCATTCCTTGAATATACCACTCGACCAAAATGCTGCGGAAGGCAGGAAAAAAAATGCCACTACGCTGGCATACAATACTTCTGATCTAGGGTAATAAAATGTTATACTCTTAACAAAATACCAAACCGCGAAAAAACTGATAACCGAAACATAAAGCGAGGCAACCCAATAAATACCTGCCGAAAAAAAAGTGGGGATGGAAAGGGCAACTATAAAAAAGAATGTTCTTGAATTTAGCATATCCAAACCTTGCCAAATTTCTTGATTCGACGAATAGATTGACTTCAACGAAAATGGATCATTGATTACTGCCATAGCCAACTCCCAAGAAGTGTTGAAAAAGAGAATACTATCACCATTTCCATTGTAGTAATAGTGGTAAACCAGCCCCGCACCCCAGCCGGCTAAAATCTTGAAAATTAATGCTGGAAAAAAAAATCGTTTTAGGTGCTGATCGGCTGTTTCATTTCGCCAGGCGTTGCCTATCAAATAGATAATCCCCAACAAGCCAATCAACATCAAGAACCATTTCATCCTAAGGAGTTAAATAAAATTATTGAGCAGCCCTTCTCATTCGTTTCATCATTAATAAAACCCAAGTCCAACCTGACAAAGGTTTTTCTAGCTATTAATCAAGCTGACTCCAATTTTACAGGATAGACACTTCTTTTTCAAACAAAAATCATTTCTAAGTCCTATCAAGGCCTGACTATCAAACGCATTTTTCGCCTTTAGCCCTAATTCTTGCCAACTGTTTGTAATATGATTCCTTTCTGGAACCAAGTCTTGGAGCAAATCAACCGCTTTATCCATGTAGCTGCCTTCGTCTGTGTATTGAGCATATGCAGCCAATAAGGGTGCTACCGAATTAATCAAAATTAAATCAATACTTGCTTTCCCAATAGTCTTTGCTAGCCGACTTCCTTCCTTTCCAAAATCGTAATGTTTCTGCCAATAGGGAGACACCTCAAAGTCAAACATATTTCGAAGCTCTTTATTATTGGTGAAATGAATAAAACGATCGAAGCACTTCACATTCTTGGCTAAAAAAGAGGAAAATTGTGCCAAGCGCACCGTCGGAAAATTGCCCGGCCTTAGCCTTAAAAATTTCCATTCAACTTTCTTTAAACCTAAATCATCAAGGCTGTATTTTTTTGATAAGTAATCAAACTCTTTACTTAGAGTCAACCCATAACCCTCGTTCGCAGCCTGAAGAAATCCCGCCATCCCAAAAATTAAGGCCTCAACCTGATCTAGTTTCTCCGCATGCTTAATCACTGTCTTATGGTTTAAACTCTGGGCCAATTTGAGAAAAGGTTCGTCATTGGTTTTGAAACCAAAATTTTTGGCTAGCAATTGATAAGCCGCCTCTTCCCAGTCACCATTATTTTTTTCGAGAAGATTCAAAATGTGCTCGGACTTTTGTTTCAAGCGCATCACACCCACTTGCTCAAGCATGGACAATTTATCAATATCCTTGACCTGACCTATCTGAGTAGCACAGGGGATTTTTTCAGGACTTTTTATCAGTTGATTACACCTTTTGAGTAGTTCGGGCTTGATCCGACTCTGGAGTTCAAGTACTGGAAGTACTTGGGCATTGGCCATTTGCACTTCCTCATCATGTTCCCAAACCACATGAAGGATCACATTATTATAAGCTTCATCATGTTGGTGACGATGCCTATTCCAGTCAGATGATTTTAAATGCAATTCCACATGTCCATACCAAGTAACATCTCCAATCGACAGCTTGGCATTCAAGAAATCCGGCCCTGCATCTGTGTTATAACTACCAACAGCATATATCTGAACAGACTGACCACCACAAGTAGTTAGTGATAGGTTATTAAATTTTTGAAACTGCCAGATAAAATGTAAGAATGATTCTCTCACGGTTGGTTGGGTTGGGTAATAAATTGAACTTGTTATGCTCTAATTTAATTGTAGAACAATTGAAGTCAAAATCAGGTCAAATCCAATTTCTGTTCGAACGAAGCGTCTCCGCCATCAAAATCCTCCATTTTTTGCAACAACCCTTCCACTGTCACATCGGTTACGAACAAATTCAAATTAGAAAATTTAGCAAATCCTTCCTCATGCATATGCCGAAAGAGTGCCAATAGCTTTTCATAGAACCCGTTTATGTTTAATATGCCAATAGGCTTTTTGACCAATCCCAATTGCGCCCAGGTCAGTATTTCTGCCAATTCTTCTAATGTTCCAAATCCTCCAGGTAAGGCAATAAAACCATCTGATTTATCAACCATAATGGTTTTGCGCTCATGCATATTTTCTGTTTGAATCAATTCTGTAACGTCAGTATTAGTTATTTCTACTTGATCCAAAAATTTTGGTATAATCCCTGTCACAGATCCACCATTGCTTAGGCAAGCCTGAGCTACTGCTCCCATGATGCCTATTCTTGCACCACCGTACACCAATCTGATTTCTCTTTTCGCCAAAGCTGTCCCAAGCTCGGTAGCCGCATCTACGTAGCGCACATCTTTGCCTAGCGAAGACCCGCAATACACACAAATACTTTTCATAAAACTAATATAGTATCTGAAGAGCAACTTTAAATACATCAATTGATAAATCGTCTTTGAATAAAAGGTTGGACGTGTGAGCTGATAAAGATAAATTTGCGCACATTTTAAGAATTGCTATGGCCAAGGAAAAAATCAAAGCAGAAGAGAAGCGGGCGTTCAATAAGGAAAATTTTGGCAAGCTCTATGGTATATTCAAATACCTAATGCCTTACAAATCCAAGTTTGTCATCGGATTGGTCTTCTTGGTTTTGGGAAGTTTTCTTTTGCTTGCTTTTCCCCTCATTGCGGGAAAACTCATTGATGTAGCCTCTGGAGAAGGCACGTGGTTACTGAATGACATCAACAGTATAGCAATGAGTTTGGTAGTTATTCTTTTTTTACAAGGAATTTTCTCTTTCTTTAGAGTCTATCTTTTTGCACAAGTCAGTGAAAACGCTATGGCCGACGTGCGTTTTGATCTATATAAAAAATTACTTTATCTACCTATTACATTTTACGATCGTCATCGAACCGGTGAGCTAATGAGCAGAATGTCATCTGATGTCACCTTGCTGCAAACCACCTTCTCTACTACATTGGCGGAAGTCATCCGACAGATAGTAACTTTGATAGCTGGTATTGTAATTATTTTTGTGATTACACCAGCACTCAGCACATTCATGATCATGACACTTCCTGTCATTATTATAGCTGCTATGATCTTCGGTAAAAAAATCAGAAAACTGTCGCGTCAGTCCCAAGATGAACTGGCTAATTCGTCAACCATTGTAGAGGAGACCTTGCAATCCATTCTAGCTGTAAAATCCTTCACCAACGAACTATTCGAAAAGGCCAGATACAAAAAATCCCTTAGTGAAGTGGTCTCCCTTGCTTTAAAAACAGCCACCTTTCGCGCCGGTTTTATTTCATTTATCATTTTTGCTTTGTTTGGCGGCATGGTAGCTATTCTTTGGTACGGAGCACTTTTACTACAAAGAGGAGATATGACTTTGGGAGATTTAACCTCATTTGCTTTCTATACTGCATTTATTGGTGGGTCCATTGCTGGTATGGGTGATATGTTTGGGCAAGTACAAAGAGCAATCGGCGCTTCAGAGAGAATCTTAGAAATTCATGATGAATCTTCTGAAACCGAAGCCTCCGAATCAAATAAATTAGAGAAATTCAAGGGTGATCTTTCTTTTGATCAAGTGAGTTTTCAATACCCAAGTAGAAAAGACATGCCAGTACTAACTGATTTTTCTATGCAGGTACAGGCTGGTGAAAAAGTGGCTTTAGTAGGAAAAAGTGGAGCCGGAAAGTCTACCATTGCTCATCTTTTGATGAGATTATATGATGGGTTTAAAGGCTCGGTAAAAGTAGATGGAAAAGAGATTGCTTCTTATGACCTAACCCCATTTAGAAAAAATATTGGAATTGTACCACAGGAAGTAATTCTTTTTGGTGGCAACATAAGAGAAAACATTGCCTATGGTAAACCCTCAGCCACTCAAGAAGAAATTGAAACGGCAGCTCAAAAGGCGCATGCGCTAGAATTTATAACCTCTTTTCCTGAAGGGTTTGATACCATCGTAGGAGAGCGTGGTGTAAAACTGTCTGGAGGTCAACGACAACGTATCGCGATCGCTCGGACGATCTTAAAAGACCCGTCGATCTTAATCTTGGATGAGGCCACCAGCTCACTAGACGCGGAATCTGAACAGCAGGTCCAGCTAGCGTTGAATGAATTGATGAAAGACAGGACTACATTGATCATTGCACACCGACTGGCGACCATCAAAGAAGTAGATAGAATCTATGTCATCAAAAATGGCAGAATTGAGGAATCTGGTGACCATAATGAACTCATTGATAACGTAAAAGGCACCTATCACCACCTAGTCAACCTTCAATTGGTTAATTAAGTACAGAATTCTGCTATTTATTTCATTATCTCCCTGATAATCACTTCCTTTGCGGCTTGTTAATCGAAAATAGCGAATAACAGACTTAAAACCACCAAGATATACACCCATGATTCTCAATTTGTTTTCGGGCACTAACGAAGCCTTGCTGTTTGGCATCTTCGGAATTGTAATCATCCTTTTTCTTGCGGTCGACTTGGGACTTGTTCACAAAGGGCCTTCCAAGATCACGCAAAAGGATGCGCTGCTGCAGACTATATTCTGGATTGTAGTTTCCTGTATTTTTGGAGGGTTAATCTATTTTTTCGGAGGGGGTGCTAATGATGCATTAGAGTATTTTTCTGCCTACGTAACCGAAAAAGCACTTTCTGTTGACAACATTTTTGTTATCCTTCTAATCTTAAGGTACTTCAAAATTAAGGATGAGTACTATCATGACATTCTGTTTTGGGGAATTCTAGGTGCCATTGTTTTCAGAGCAGTTTTCATTTTTCTTGGAGCACTACTTATTGGCGAGTTTCACTGGATACTATACATCTTTGGTGTATTCTTGGTGTATTCAGGTATCAAAATCTTTAATGAAGATGATGATATGGAAATTGAGCCTGAAAAGAATATCCTTACCAGATGGGCTAAGAAGGTACTTCCCATATCAACCGATGACCGCGGTGGGCGATTTGCATTTATGGAAAAAGGTAAATTGTGGTTTACTCCTCTTTTCCTTGTTATTCTTCTTATCGAATCAACCGATCTCATTTTTGCAGTTGACTCGATACCAGCGGCATTTGCCATCACTCAAAATGAATTTGTGATCTATACCTCAAATATTTTCGCGGTAATGGGACTACGAGCTATGTTCTTTTTATTAGCAAACATATTAGATCGTTTTTATCTCCTACAAAAGGGACTTTCTATTGTGCTCATATTCATTGGAGTCAAAATGCTAATGGAAATGAGCATTGTACAACAAGGGTTTCAGATGGCCTTCGGCATCGAACATGCCCACATTCCTATTATCTGGTCTTTTATTGTTATTATGGCCGCACTTACACTTTCTATAGTGCTATCAATTATGTTTCCTCAAGAAGAGGAAATCGTTAAGCCAGTGGAAAGCACAAAAAATTAATCTACATTATCGTTACTTTTGGGGTCTGATTTTCGTTAGGCATTAATAAAAAAGTAGACTATGTACATTCCATTTGACGAAATGGCTGACACCTCGCGTGTATGGATTTATCAGGCTGATAGACAATTCACTGCAGCTGAACAATCACAAGTTGAATCCAAGTGTAACTCCTTTCTGCAAGAATGGGCAGCACATGGGCAAGCCCTAAAGAGCTCATTCCAAATTATCCATGATAAATTTTTAGTGATCAGCGTAGATGAATCGTTCAACCAGGCTAGTGGATGTTCCATCGACGCATCTGTTGGGTTAGTTAAAAATTTGGAGCAAGAGTTCGGAATCAATTTCTTCGATAGAACAAAAGTTTGTTTCCTTATTAATGGTGATGTCGTCGAAATACCTTTGAATGGAATTAAATCTGAAGTTGAAAATGGAACGATCAACTCAGACACATTAACATTTAATAATTTGGTGACCGACATTCGTGCTTTTCAGACGGACTGGAAAGTGGAAGCAAAAAACAGTTGGCTCAAACGCTATTTCCAGTAAGGGGCGTATATTAGGAATGTGTTTTATCTTTAGGTAAACTATAAATAGATTTTATGGCCAGCAACAACAAACTTTTCAGTTTATTTCTAATTATTCTTTTGACTTCATGCAGCGCTTCCAAAAAAGCAAATAAGAGTCTTGAAGCAGGAGAATACAGCGATGCCATATATCAATTAGAAAAGTCCATAAAACCAGACGATCCGGAGTCAAACTTTCTACTTGCCGAAGCTTATAGAAAGTCTAACCGAATACAGGAAGCAGAACCCTATTATATGGCTGCCATTGATGCCGGTGTTCAAGACGAGAGTGCCTTCTACTACTATGCCGTGGCCCTGAAAGCAAATGATGACATAAAACGAGCCAATCAGGTACTCGAAAACTATTTAAAAACAGGCCAGGACGATGCCATAGTAGCTTTAGCCGAACGGGAACTTAATAATCTAGGACAGTTGCCAGCGATTGAAACTAGAGTAAACCACTTCAGGGTAAAAAATCTTGAAGCCATCAATACAAAGTTTGCAGAATATTCACCATTCTATAATGCGGGCAAGCTCTACTTCACTTCCAACAGACATGGAGGCAAGATCTACAAAGGAACGGGAACACCTTTTACTGATATTTATGTAGTAAATACTCGGGGTGCAAATGTGGATTTGGCCACCCTAGAAGAACTGAGTCCGATCATCAATGAGCCAAATGTAAATCTAGGCTCGATCACGATGTCAAAAAATGGAAACACCGTGATTTTTGCCAAAGGCAACTCGGGTAAATCTTCCGGAGCCAGCGAAGTCAACCTATATTTTACACGATATAGAAATGGTGCGTGGCAAAAACCGCGTCCGCTAAGTATCAACGGGCAAGACACATGGGATTCTACCCCTGCACTAAGCCCTGATGGCAAAACCTTGTTTTTTTCATCAAATCGAGAAGGAGGATTTGGTGGATTAGACATTTATACTGCTTCATTGAATAGAAGGGGTAGATGGGTAGATGTAAGAAATATGGGTGAAGGAATTAATACACCTGGCAATGAAATATTCCCTTATGCCGGTGGCACAGGAAGATTGTATTTCTCCTCGGACGGATGGCCAGGTTTTGGAGGACTGGATATCTTTGAGGTGACCAGAGAGGGTGGTCATGTGAAACTAGAAAATCTAGGAACACCAATTAATTCTAATGCTGATGATTTTGGGCTTTTCCTTTTCAACCCTTCACGTGGTTTCTTCACATCCAATAGAAAAGGAGGCAAAGGAGATGACGATATTTATACTTTCGTCAATGATGATCCCGAATTGCGAATTGTTAATTACTGGCTTTCAGGAACCACACTTACACACGAAAGTGATAGCCAATTAGTAGCACTCTCAAATACCAAAGTTGTACTTAGAGATCAAGATGACAATATTATTGATGAGAAATTCACCCAAGTCGATGGCAAATATCGATTCCGAGTATTTACAGAAGAAAAGTATTATTTGGTCGCTGAGAAGGAAGAGTATTTCACAACCCGTATTGATTTTTCCACTATCGGAAAATCAGTGGACAAGTCCACCCTAAAAAACACCATTACAAATATCGAGTTTGAGGTGGATCTTCCGCTGGAAAAAATTGTGGTGGACAAAGCTATCGTTCTTAACAACATTTACTACGACCTCAACAAAGCCGATATCAAACCAGAAGCGGCTGCAGAATTGGATAAATTGGTCACCCTTATGAGAGATAACCCCAACATCAATATAGAATTGAGTTCTCATACTGATGTAAGGTCCAGTCATGAATATAATATGAACCTATCCCAACGAAGAGCTCAAAGCGCTGTGAATTATATTGCTTCTCAAGGGATCGAAAATAGAAGAATGGTGGCAAAAGGTTATGGCGAAACCAAATTGATTATCGAAAATGCCAAAACTGAAGAAGAACATCAGGTAAACAGGAGGACCGAGTTTAAGGTTACACGATACAATAAGAAGTTTGCCAGACAGCATGCTGAAGATTACGATGAGTCCGATAGGTTTTTTGACGACGTAGAGGACTCACAGTAAACACCGATATTAGGTTTAGGAGATTTACCTAAACATCTAATTAAAATGAGCATCTCCTACTTCTTATGAAAAATTTCGAATAAATATTTTTCCTTTTACCC
The DNA here is from genome assembly GCF_965233835.1 of Reichenbachiella sp. Taxonomy (GTDB): domain Bacteria; phylum Bacteroidota; class Bacteroidia; order Cytophagales; family Cyclobacteriaceae; genus Reichenbachiella. Next base: position 1,024,860 of record NZ_OZ247585.1, on the reverse strand, counting down.
AAAATTTTTTGCCAATTCTGGCCATTATCGTACCTTTTAAGGAACAAAATTTATTTTTAGGAGAATCCTGTATTCACTTTTTTTTAAAAACAATTGATCTTTGAAGTTGTAATAGTTGTAAACGAACAGGCTAATTCATGAATCTGTTCGGATGAACATTAAACTAAAAAACAATTAGAAAACCAGCATGCCTAACCAATTTGAGCGATAGATAAATATGAAAGGTTTTTTTATTAGAGCGACAAGAGTGACCCCTTCGATCTACTTCGATCCAGGAAAGGGTCTACTTGATATTCGAGGGAAATCCAGTCCAGAAAACCCATTGGTATTCTACAAATATGTGAATGACTCTATCGATCATTTTGGCAAGACTGACAAAGCAGCGATCACTCTAAACGCTGCCTTTGAATATTTTAACACAAGTTCCTCTAAGTGTATTTACATTTTGTTCAAAAAGCTCAATGACTTAAAAGTTGAAAGGGGCAAAGAAATTCATATCAATTGGTACTACGAGGAAGGTGATGAAGACATGCTTGAAGCAGGCGAAGACTTAAGCTCTTTCTTTAATTACGAATTCAACTACGTCGAAATACCAGAGATTAAAATATTGGGTGAAATGCGGGAAGAGTCCTCGGAGAACTAAATTTCATTTCAAAAGAGAACGGTAAGGCTTCATGATCATATGAAGCCTTTTTTATTTTCATCTAAAATGGCTCCATTGCTCAACCTATTAAATACCTACGTTCATCGTACGTGGACATTTAGTCATCTAAAACATGATTCCCATTCATCTAATAAACCGTAACAAATCTTGAAAATCGATCAAAACAACTAAACTTTGTTTTATTAAGTTCATTCGGTAAATAGTAATATTATTAGAATGAATTAGTTATATAAGTCAATTAAATATTTTTTTAATCCTATAAATCAAACAGCTATGGATCGAGAATATAAATATTTGTTGCTCTATTTTGTTGGCTTGGTTTTGCTCACCATCGTCAGCTAGTCAACTAAAAAATTACCGCTATGGTAAGAACTTCGGAGTGGCTTTTGTCACTTCGATTCCTGAGCTGTCCCGCGCCTTTTGGTGCGGGATATTTTTTTAAGAGGACAGCTTTTTGAATACTTCCGCAATATTCTGAACAAGTACTACTTCAATCTTAAAATTTACAGCTTCTACCGCTTTAGAATTATTCTTAGAAACAAGTATCTTCTTGAACCCCAATTTCTCAGCTTCAGAAATACGACTCTCAATTCTATTGACAGCTCTCACTTCTCCACCTAAACCAATTTCACCAGCGAAACAAATATCTGAGCTTACTACCTTTTCTTCATAAGAAGAAACAATTGATACAGCGATGCTCAAATCCAATGCAGGGTCATCAATTTTGAGCCCTCCGGCTATATTTAGAAATACATCTTGATTGCCCAAACGAAGGCCTCCTCTTTTCTCTAATACTGCCAGAAGCATATTCAGCCGCTTAGCATCGTAGCCAGTGGTACTTCGTTGAGGTGTACCATAAGCTGACGCACTTACCAAGGCTTGTGTTTCTATGAGCAAAGGGCGATTACCTTCAATTGATGCTCCGATAGTCACTCCACTGAGTTCGCTATCCTTATGTGCTATCAAAATCTCTGATGGATTTGAAACCTGACGCATACCTGACCCAGACATTTCATAAATTCCCAATTCAGAAGTTGACCCAAATCTATTTTTGATAGTTCTCAAAATTCTGTAGCTCAGATGACGATCCCCTTCAAATTGCAACACTGTATCCACCATATGCTCTAGCACCTTTGGCCCTGCAATCGTGCCTTCTTTTGTGATGTGACCAATGAGAAATACCGGTACATTTGAAGTTTTTGCAAACTGGAGAAGTTCGGCCGTACATTCACGTACCTGACTTACACTTCCGGCGGAGCTATCCACCTTGGATGAAAACAACGTTTGAATAGAATCAATGATCAGAATTTCTGGATTGACTTGCTTGATCTGCTGAAAGATATTATTCAGAGAGGTCTCAGAAAGCAGCAAACAATTGTCTGATTTGGCCTGCATGCGCTCTGCCCGCATCTTTATTTGCTGAGGGCTCTCCTCTCCAGATACGTATAATATTTTCTTATCAGGAAGTCCTAGCGCTACTTGCAGAAACAATGTTGATTTTCCGATACCTGGCTCTCCTCCTATCAACACCAAAGATCCAGGCACTATACCTCCGCCTAAAACGCGATTCAATTCTTCGTCAACAGTCTTAAATCTAATACTATCTTCCGCCTTGATTTCCTGAATGGATACGGCTTGATTTGGTCTCGCATTCTTATCTTCTTCAGTCCAAATTTTCGTATTGCTTGAAGAGGGTGTCACTACTTCTTCCACATAAGAATTCCATTCGTTACAAGAAGGGCATTTCCCCACCCATTTGGGAGATTGTGCACCGCAGTTCTGACAAAAGAAAGCTGTTTTAGTTTTAGCCATAGGTACTAAAGTTTGAAGCGACAATTTAAATTGAATTTCAAAAAGAAATACGGTTTTTGAGTCAATGACTTTTCTCATAAAATTAGACTTGCTGCCTTACCTCAAATCACATACTTTTGCTCTTATTTTTAATAATTCTAAATAAGAGAGTTCATGCGATCAGTGGCACAGCTAAGACCTGGGGAGAAAGGAATTGTAAACAACTTTACTAATGAATACATCTCTTTGAAATTATTGGAAATGGGTGTGCTACCTGGCACCGAAGTAGAAATGAAATTTTCTGCGCCATTAGGAGATCCAATATGTATTCGTGTTTCTGGCTATGATTTGTCACTGAGGTTAGAAGAAGCGGCAACTATTACTTTATCTTAATTACTCATGAGCAACGCTTCGTTAAATGTCGCCCTAATCGGCAATCCAAACGCAGGTAAAACGTCAATTTTCAATTTGCTCACCGGAATGAATCAAAAGGTGGGCAATTTCCCAGGTGTCACCATGGACAAGGTCAGTGGTACCTTCCGACAAAACGGAACGTTGGCCAATGTGATAGACCTTCCAGGCACCTATAGTATTTACCCACGTTCCATGGATGAGCGCGTAGTGTTTGATGTACTAAGTGACAAAAAAGCGCATGACTTTCCTGATAAAATCGTAGTGATTGCTGATGCATCGAATCTTGAAAGAAACCTTTTACTATTTACAGAAATTCAGGATTTGGGTCTGCCCACTGTATTGGTATTATCTATGCTCGACGTGGCCAATAGAAGTGGACTTAACATTGATCTGCGTGCCTTGGAAGAGCAATTCAATACCACCGTTTTAACTCTAAATGGCAGAACTGGAGAAGGTATTCAAGAACTAAAAGAGGTTCTTCTTGGAGATGTATCTTCTACGAAAAGTTTGTTCTATGATATCAATGAGCTGTCTCCAGAGATTATACCAGTTATTAAGGAGAAGTTTGACCTCAACAATGATTATGTAGCTTACCAATTCGCACAGCAGACTTATAGCAAAACTTTTCTAAGTAATGACGAGAAACAATTTATCGCTGACGAAAAGGTAAAGTACAATTTCTGCGACCGTCAATTTCAGACCACTGAAACCGTAGAGCGCTACAAGATCATTCGCGAGAAACTTTCGCATGTTGTAACAAAAACGGACCTCGAAACTACGGCCAGCCGCAATCAAAAAATAGATAAAATACTGACCCATAAAATCTATGGTTACCTCATATTCTTTGTGGTTCTCTTTGCTCTGTTTCAATCTATTTTTGCATGGGCCGAGCCATTTATGGATTACATCGATTTCGGTTTTGCAAAATTGAGTAGCTGGGCCAAAACCTATTTACCACCTGGAGTATTGACCAATCTTATTGCTGAAGGTATTATTCCTGGCTTAGGAGGTGTAGTCATTTTCATTCCTCAGATCGCATTACTATTTTGTTTCATAGCCATATTAGAAGAATCTGGCTACATGGCTCGTGTTGTTTTTCTAATGGACAAAATCATGAGGAAATTCGGGCTGAATGGAAAAAGTGTAGTGCCTTTGATCTCTGGGGTGGCCTGTGCCATTCCTGCTATTATGGCTGCAAGAAACATTGAAAGCTGGAAGGATAGGATTATTACCATATTCGTAACACCATTTATGAGTTGCTCTGCCCGGCTTCCAGTGTATGCAATATTAATTGCACTGGTCATACCCAATGAATATTTGTTCGGTTTCTTAAGTATACAAGGTCTGGCATTGATGGCATTGTATCTCATCGGCTTCTTTGGTGCCATTTTTTCGGCATTGTTGATGAAAAAGATTTTGAAGGTCAAAGAGCAAAGCTATTTCATCATGGAGCTGCCCATATACAGATGGCCAAAATGGAAAAATGTTTGGATCACCATCTTTTCAAAAAGTAGAACCTTTGTCTTTGAGGCAGGTAAAATCATTTTGGCCATATCCGTCATTCTGTGGGTATTAGCCTCCTATGGCCCCGGTGAAAATTTCAATCAAGCCAATGAAAAAATATTGACAAAGCACCCAGGTTTGACTGAAAATTCTCCAGAATATGAAGATCTGCTCAGTGCACATAAACTGGAGTACTCTTATGCTGGCATACTTGGTAAATCCATAGAACCTGCTATTCGTCCTTTAGGTTATGATTGGAAAATTGGTATTGCATTGATCACATCATTCGCTGCCAGGGAAGTTTTCGTAGGTACAATAGCAACCATCTATAGTGTAGGGTCTGAGGCTGAAGATGAGTCTACCATTAAAGACAAACTTCGAGCAGAAATAAACCCCTATACAGGCCAACCGATGTACTCCATTGCCTTGGGTGTATCCCTTATGCTGTTTTATGCGTTTGCCATGCAATGTATGAGTACACTAGCAGTAGTATACAGAGAAACCAAATCCTGGAAATGGCCAATGCTCCAATTGATTTATATGTCAGCCGTTGCTTATGTCTTCGCTTTTATCGCTTATCAATTATTGAACTAGCCTATGCCTGACAACCCCAAGAATTTTTATGAGGTACGTCTTGAAGAATTAGTGCAAAAGTCGGATGGCCTTGAACAAAAAGTAACACGCTTATCTTGGATTAGGGTCATCACATTTTGTGCATTTGTCGTCGGCATTGTCTACTTGGCTAACGCCAGAGAAATTCAACTCATGCTCGTGAGTTGTATTTTTTTCGTACCTGTGTTTGGCTGGATTGTACGAAAGCACAATAAGCTAAAGTTTGCCTTTGCCCAACATCAGTTTCTGCTTGAGATCAACGAGAATGAGATTAAAAGAGTTAAAGGAAAGTTTTCCGACTTGTATGATGGTATAGAATACCTAAACACCCACCATGCGTATGCACCAGATTTGGATCTTTTTGGATCCAACTCACTTTTTCAACTTTTAGTTAGAAGTAAACTATCAGGTACCAGAGAGATTATCAAAAATTGGCTCTTAAGTAAATCTTCAAAATCAGAAATTGAAGAAAGACAAGCTGCTATTAAGGAACTATCTGAGGATACCACATGGAGGCAAAACCTAACTGCTTACGGCTATCATGGTGATCAACGCAATTCACAATATACCAATGTGGTAGTCTCTCTGGTTCAATGGATCGATCAAAATTTAAATTTGCTCGACAAACCTTTTTGGAGCATCGCAAGATATTTGATGCCCGCAGTTTCTCTTGGGGTATTGGCGGGCATTAATTTTCTAGACTGGCCTTACCAATGGATATATTTACCAATACTCATTAATCTAGCATTGTTATCTATCATTTTCAAACCATTGATGGAAGTGACCAAAGAATTTGGCAACATTGCCACCTTTCTGAAAGGGTATGAAAATGTAATTACCGAAATTGAACAAAAGAAATTTAAATCCCACCTTCTACTTAGCTTACATCTTCAACTAAAAACAGATCAAGGCAGCGCATCTAACGCCATTAAGGTACTCCGGAGGGTTCTAATGTTTTTACTCAGTCGTGCCAATATCCTATACTTGCCGTTTAATGTGCTACTTCTGCTTGATATCAATTGGCTAATCATGGCCATCCAATGGAAAAAGAAAAATATCAACAATGTAGAAAAATGGTTTGATGCCGTTCATCAGATAGATGCTTTAAGTGACCTTGGCTCGTTTGCGTTCTCCAACCCGGGCTATAACTATCCAGTCATTTCTAAAGAAGAACATCTGCTAAATGTTCTAGAAATGGGTCATCCGCTTATCAAATCTGAACAACGGGTTCTTAACGATTTCAATCTTACAGGTATGGGGAGATTGGGTCTTGTCACAGGATCCAACATGTCTGGGAAAAGCACGTTTCTCCGAACCATTGGAGTCAATCTTGTACTAGCTCAAATGGGAACTCCCGTATGCGCTTCAAAATTCGAATGCTCCTTAGTTCAAATTTTCACCAGCATGCGAACACAGGATAATCTGGAAGAAAATGTTAGCTCATTCTATGCAGAACTTAAACGTTTGAAAAGTCTGCTAGACCTATTAAAAGAAAATGAAGCCGTGTTTTATATGCTCGACGAAATCCTAAAAGGCACCAATTCTGAGGACCGACATAAAGGAGCACTCTCATTGATTGACCAACTCATTGAGCAAAATTGTAGAGGACTCATATCCACCCACGACATACAGCTATCAACACTTTCTAAGAAGCATACGAGCATCCAAAATATGAGCTTTAACAGCTCGATAGTCAATGATGAAATTATTTTTGATTATAAGTTATCTCTTGAGCCCTGCGGCAGTTTCAATGCAAGCAAACTGATGGAAAAAATGGGTATCATCAAAAAATAAGAATCGTTTCAAGGATTGAACAGCCCTGCTTAGCTTTGCGGCAACAAAAGAAAAAGTTAGATGAGTTTCGATCCTAATGTAAAAATTGGTGTTCTTGGCGGTGGTCAGCTGGGCAGAATGATGATTCAGTCAGCCATTGATATTAATCTCGAAATTAAATCAATGGATCCCGATCCTAACGCCCCTTGTAAATCTATTGCCTCAGAGTTTGTGAATGGTGACATTCGTGATTTCGATCAAGTCATGGCATTTGGGGAATCATGTGACATCATCACAGTTGAAATTGAAAATGTAAACATCGAGGCACTTGAAGCACTGGAGAAAAAAGGAAAGAAAGTCTACCCTCAACCTCACGCGCTAAAAACGATCAAGGATAAGGGTATCCAAAAACAGTTTTATGTGGACAACGATATTCCTACCTCTGACTTCGTATTGACAGATTCTTTTGAAGACATTCATCAAAATAAACATTTGCTTCCCGGGGTACACAAGCTGCGTACCGAAGGCTATGACGGACGGGGAGTCCAGGTAATTAAAACCGACGCAGATATTTCTAAAGGCTTTGACAAACCTTCTCTTATTGAAAAATTTGTAGACTATGATCGGGAAATTTCTGTTATTGTTGCTAGAAATGAAAAAGGAGAAATGACTACCTATCCCGTGGTAGAGCTGGAATACCATCCCGAGGCCAATCTGGTCGAATTTCTTTTTGCCCCTTCGAGTTTGTCAGAAGACATCAAAATCAAGGCCAGAGAATTGGCAAAAAAAGTGATCTCTTCTCTCGACATGGTTGGCTTATTAGCCGTAGAAATGTTCGCGACTAAAGATGGAGAAGTGATTGTAAATGAATGTGCTCCTCGTACTCACAATAGTGGACACCAAACCATAGAGGGTAATGTCACCTCCCAATTTGAACAGCATATTCGAGCCATTTTGGGTTTGCCTTTGGGCGACACTTCAATTACAGGAGCATCCGTAATGATCAATTTACTCGGAGAAGAAGGCCACACAGGAGTTGCCAAATATGAGGGGCTGGAAGAAGCCTTGCAGATCGAAGGGCTTCATGTACATTTGTATGGAAAAAAATTAACCAAACCATTTAGGAAAATGGGACACGTGACCTTGGTAGGGGATGACCTGAACAATCTAAAGACCATTGCACGATCTGTAAAACACTCAATCAAAATTAAAGCATAAATGACACCATCTGTAGGAATAATCATGGGTAGCAAAAGTGACCTGAATATCATGAATCAGGCTGCTGAAGTTTTAGAACAACTGGGTGTGGACTATGAACTGACCATCGTATCCGCTCATCGAACTCCACACAGAATGGTCGAATATGCAGAAAACGCAAGATCAAGAGGCCTCAAGGTAATCATTGCCGGTGCTGGCGGTGCTGCCCATTTACCAGGCATGGTAGCGTCTATTACTACGCTGCCTGTAATCGGAGTGCCGGTGAAGTCAAGTAACTCCATTGACGGATGGGACTCTGTGTTGTCCATTCTTCAAATGCCAGGAGGTGTCCCTGTCGCCACCGTGGCCCTTGACGGTGCCAAAAACGCAGGAATTCTAGCTGCACAAGTAATTGGCAGTCATGATGAGAAGGTTGCCGACAAATTAGCACAATACAAAGTTGAGATGCGCGAAAAAGTAGAAGATTCTATCCGAAGCTTATAAAATCTCTTCATATTTTTGAAAAAGAAACAATAAAGCTGATCTTAACCGTTTAGATTTTAGTATTTCTAAAATTAGAAATATTAGTATATTGCCATTCAGCGTGGCAAAAAGTGTAGAATAAATAAAATTTGTGCAACTTATCAGATCTGTCTTGACAAAATATACATGGTATTTTAATGTCCTTTTTTATGGGGGGATTGCCATACTGTTCTCAATGTGCAACGCGGGAGAGTTGGATTTCGATGACATTAATGTTCCAACATACACACCGACGGCAGTAGCTCCTATCGGCCAAACTACTTATACCATAGACTCTCTTATCTCAAAACTCAATGACTCCACCATTGTAGTTTCGGAGGACAATACTAAATTATTATCCGTCTCCTACAGAGATACGACAATATTCAACGATTATCTCTCAATTATAGAGTTGGAAGATGTAACTAATTCAGGGAGCATTGATGCCTCTCTGACTCCTATCTTTGGATCTCCATCAGATCAGGATGTGGTTATACCTACTCAAGATCTCTCTTTCGAATACTCTTCACCTAATGACGAAGAACTTGACTCAGTAAAATACACAGCAGGAACGATTACTCTGGACATTCAAAATGGATATGGCTCAGCCATTGAATATGAGCTTACTTTAAATGATATTGTAAACCTAGATACCGGCGACCCAATGGTGCTATCAGGCACACTACCAGCCAGTGGAACGGACAACGTGAGCGAACAGCTGGCTAATCATAAAACGATCATCACACAAGTTTCAAACACGAATATTTTCACTGGAGCATTTGATGGTACCCTGAAAGTTAAAACTGGTGACTTTATAAATGGCACTGAAATAATCGACTATACCTTGACAATTGCAGGAGCTGATTTCAGCGAGATATATGGTTGGTTTGGTGATAAAACAATTGACATCAACAATCAAACCATAGACATTGATTTTTTTGAAGGCATTTCAGAGAATGGACTTGTTTTCAACAATCCGCAGCTAAATTTCTACATCAATAATGCTTTTGGGGTTCCTATGGGGTTGAATTTTGGAGGTGTTTCAAGCTCAAACGCAAATGGAACGACAGTGAACTTATCTGGAAGCATTACTGACGAGCCTCAGTTTGTACGTGCCCCAAGTACCAGTCAGGTAGGTATCATTACAACCTCAGTGATCAATATTGATGAAAGTAATTCCAACATGAGAGACCTGCTTGCTATTTCTCCAAATCAATTCAACATTGCGCTTACTGCTAATTCGAATTATACGAACGAAGATGGGAGTGACAGAAACTTTGTAACTGCTACGAGTGAAGTGGAAGTAGTGACAGAAATCAATTTACCACTAAATGTGAAACTCACTGACGTTAGCAGGGACTTTCCTACGGGTATAGAAGGGTTCGATTTTGAGGATGCAGATACCATCAAACTGGTTCTTAATACCATTAATCAATTACCATTCAATGGCACAATAGATATGCAGTTTCTGGCCGCTGATTCGTCGGTATTACATGAATTCAAGGATATATTGTTTTTTACCTCGGCCGAAGTGCCTACATCTGGTAAAATAGAAGAGCCAATGATCAACTCAGAAATTGTAGCCATCCATAAAGGTGAGGGCGGAGGCTATCAAGAGCTACTTGACGCCAGTGTACTCAACTTGGTCATGTATATCACTAGCTATAATGCCAGTGAAGATGAATTTGTAAAAATATTTTCCGACTACGAATTAACTATTCAAGTAGGAACTGAAGTTAACGTCAATCATGAGTTATAACCTAAAATCGCGTTTTCTACTGCTCCTAAGTTTCTGTGTTGTAGGTTTCAACTCAGCTTTTGCTCAATCTGGTATTTCCTTGTACCATTTGACCAACAGCACCTACCAAGGAAGCAACTTTAATCCCGCCTTTTTCCCAGAAGGAAAGACATTTATAGGTCTGCCCGTTTTATCCGGCATCATGATTGATTATAATGGACGAGTTAATTATGAAGATGCCATCACCACCAACGAAATTGGTGAAAGGGAATGGGATATTGATAATTTCGTTGACAACGCGAAAAAAAGAAATTATATAAGCATGGAGGCCGAAATATCGACCTTGCATGTTGCCTGGAGGAAGTCCAAGACTCAGGCATTTTCTCTCTTTGTCAGAGAACGCATAGGTGCCAGAGGCTTTTATGGTGAAAATGTTGTGAAAACTGCTTGGTATGGAAACAGTACACTAGTAGGCGATGAAATAGATTTAAGCCGCACAGCCCTTGATGTGAGGTACTACCGGGAGTATGGTTTTGGGGTTTGGAGGAGTATTCCGAATAGAGGAATCAATATTGGTGTAAGAGTGAAGTTCCTCAATGGTATGGTGAGTGCCGTGACTGACAACAAGTTTGATGGTAGTATAGGGTTTGAAGAGAACAGTTATATTGCCAATTTTGATCTAAACTCTGCAACGATTAACACTTCGGGTTTAAATATTATTGATGCGGGCGGAAGTGACCTCACCTCACACATGATAAGCAATGGAAACTTAGGTGCTGGAATTGATCTTGGAGCACATTGGAAAATTACAAATGAGCTATCTGCTGCCGTATCGGTCAATGATCTAGGATTCATTAGATGGAAAGTAGACCCTGAGAATTATTTGATGGCAGATACCACCTTCAGATTTGAGGGGATTGATTTGGCTGACGTAGGAAACTTTGAAGACGCATATTTAGATTCTCTCCAAAACAGACTGCAAGATACCACACTGAATAGAGCCTATACTACAGGCCTCAATACAAGTTCCTATGCAAGTTTAATGTATCAACTTACTCCAAACGATAGATTCACAGGGTCAATTGCTAGCTATATAGTCAGAGGGAACTTTAGAATGATTTATTCTGCTGCATATACAAGAAAGGTTGGACGTGTATTGGATGTATCTGCCAACGTATCCAGAATACCCCAGCAAGGTATAGACTTAGGACTTGCAGCTGCTGTCAATTTTGGATCTTGTCAGATCTATATGGCCTCAGATAAACTGCTAAGAATCTGGGACGTCACGAAAATAGATGCTGTAGATTTTAGGTTTGGTTTCAACCTTGTTTTCAATGGAAAAGGAAAGTCACCCAAAGATGACAATAGTGACCTGACACACCCATCGCCTTATGGTAAGAAAGAAAAAGTGGAAAAAAGTGACGGAATATACTGGATCATAAGAAAACAAAAACCACGTCCAGTCTACGAAAAGACACGTTTCAAAGATTATTAATTCACCCCAACGGCGAATTGCTCCATGTCATCAAGAGTAATTTTTCCTTCATAAAAGGCTTTTCCAAAGATTACTCCATAGACACCCATATCATGTAGTCTCTTGATGTCATCTACATTTCTTATTCCTCCGCTGGCGAACAGACAAAGGTTTGGAAATTCTGCTATTACCTTTTGATATAAATCAAATGACGGTCCTTCCATAGCTCCTTCTCTTGAAATATCCGTAGTTTTAAGATATTTAAGTCCGCGAGAATAGAAATAGTCGATATGCTCAAGAGTATCAAGCTTTGTCCCTTTTTGCCAACCTCCTACGCGGATAAGACCGTCTAATGTATCAGCACCCAAAGCTATCTTTTCTCGTCCGTAAGACATCATCCAGGAGGTAAATAATTCAGGATTATAAACAGCAATTGTAGCAGAAGTAATACTCTCAGCACCGTACTCAAAAGACTTCGTTACATCACCATCTGTGTGGATACCGCCAGAAAAATTGATAGCGATATTCGAATACCCAGACATCATCTCTAGAATATGATAATTAACTGGAGTACCCTTCTTCGCTCCATCTAAATCAATAAGGTGTAACCGATTGATCCCATGATCTTCGAATTGACGAGCTAGGTCTACCGGACTTTCATCATAAATCTTTCCAGAAGAATAATCTCCTCTGGTCAGTCGGGTTACTTTGCCATCCTTTATTGAAATAGAAGGTACTAATAGCATATATTAATTGGGTTACAGGTGAACAAATAAAACTCATGTAGAACTACATCAGCAAATTTCAGCTTTAAAATATTGTTAATTCTACAGGCAATGGGAACAAGTTCCGATAACCGCCGCAAATAGGAAATGGGCGGATACACAATATAATAAAATTAGTCCATTTTTACAAGCTTAAACCCTTGTCCATGGACCGTAAGGATATGTACGGACTCTTCTTCTTTTAGATACTTTCTGAGCTTAGCAATATAGACATCCATGCTTCTTGCATTGAAATAACTGTCATCTTTCCAAATGGCCATCAAAGCAACACTTCGATCCAGGGTCTCATTCATATGATCGCAAAACAACTTTAGTAACTCATTCTCCCTTGAGGTCAGTTTAACCTCTCCAGAGGGCCTTTCAAGTACACTTTTGTCATAACGAAACAACAAAGACCCAAGCTTATATGACGTGACATCCGACTTTCCACTTCCTTTGCTGTTTGTTCTTTTTAGTATGGCCTGAATGCGTAGTAAGAGCTCTTCCATACTGAAAGGCTTAGTCAAATAATCATCAGCACCCAATTTGAGACCTTCAATCGTATCTTCTTTCATAGACTTAGCCGTCAGAAATATCATGGGTGTATGCTTATCCATAGCTCTAATATCGCGTGCCAGAGAAAAACCATCCTTTTTGGGCATCATTACGTCCAGAATACAAAAATCAAAACTCCCTTCCTGATAGGCCTTAAATCCTGCTTCACCATCTTGGCACAAAACGGTTTCATACCCCTTAAGTTGAAGGTATTCATTTAGTATTTGACCCAAATTGGGATCATCTTCCACCAGTAGAATTTTGATTTTGCTCATATCAGTCTTTATTTAATTGATAAGGAAGAAATACGGTAAACTCACTCCCCTTTTTCAACTCACTTTTCACTTCAATATCACCTCCGTGGGCTTCAACCATGTTTTTCACATAAGCCAAACCAAGCCCAAAGCCCTTCACATCATGCAAGTTGCCAGTAGGTATTCTATAAAATTTTTCGAAAATCTTATTTACAACCTCCTTCGACATTCCTATCCCTTTATCTATAATTTTTATCATAATTCCCTTCGCATGATCAATCGTCATGATTTTGATGGCGGGTTCATCTGCGGAATATTTATTGGCATTATCCAAAAGATTATAAACGATATTTGTCAGGTGCATTTGATCGGCCGTTATCGTCTGATTGATGGCTTGCAAATCCGTTGAAATCTTTCCTCCCTTACTTGTTACTTGAATCTGAATATTGGCTAAGGCCTTTTCGATGATCTCATGCACATTGACCTCTTCCAGCTTTAGCTTGAAATCATTCCTCTCAATTACTGCCATTTGTAGGACTTTTTCCACCTGAAGCCCCAAACGTTTATTCTCATCATGTATGATACCCAAATATCTATCACTTAGCCCTTCGGTAGTTCTAATCTGATCGTCACGAAGTGCCTCGCAAGCCAATGATACGGTTGAGATAGGCGTTTTGAACTCATGGGTCATATTGTTGATGAAATCGCTTTTGATCTCTGAAAGTTTCTTTTGTCTGAAAATAGTATGAATGGCATAAGAAAAACAGACGAGAATAATCACAATAAAAATCAAAGAAGAAAGCAATGTCACCCAGATTTTGCCCAACAAATAAGTCTGTTGGTCTGGAAATCTCACAACTAAATAGCCAGCAGCACCCATGATGTCATTCGGGAAAAGATTGGCTCTTAGGTCGGAAGATTGCAACGCCATTCTACTATCAAAAATTCGTTCGATAGTAAACTTTTCTTCCAACGGGTCAAATATGCCAAAATCAAATTGAAGCTCTATCCCTCGATCCTGCAAGCTGCTTTTCAACAATGAATCTGCTTCCTGAGCATCAATTCTACTGTCCAATGACTTAACACCTGCAAACAACTCGTGCATAGCTAGCTGTACGTATTCACTCTTTTTTGCAATGCGTTTTAATCTCTTTTGGTATTCAATATTGTTGGTAATGATCGAGTCAACTTCTCCTTCCTTGATGAAAATCTGTTCGTCAGACTCGTTCGAAGGGGTTTCGGTTAAGGTAATCGAAACATTCTTGAGCTTTGGATCATTTTTTTCTGAATCAAAATAGAAGCTCAACCACTCTGGACGCCTGCTTGTGTCCTTAGCATAGTCCTGCACCTGTATCACTTTCTTTTCAAATGTACTCTCAATCAATTCATACTGATTAGAGTCGCTCTCAGACGGGCTCTTAAAGGCAAAGTTCGTGTGGAAATTATCAACAGCTACGATCAACGCCTCCTTCTTTTCCAATTTTTTGGCTACAGAGGTCAGCGCATCTTGCACATCGCGTTTGAAGGCTTCTTCGTTGGCACTTATAATACTCTCAATCCAGTAAACTTGGAAAACTACAAGACCAACAAGCGCCAAGCCCATAGCCAAAATCAACCCGCGAATAGCCATTTTATTCATGCTTCAAATTTACGTTTTTGGAGAAGTATCGATCTCTATTTAACCAATTTTAACTACTTGGTTAATTGCCAAGAAATTCTAAGAGCTGTGTCAAGTGGGTTATTTCTCTTGTCACTTCATCTTGGTGGCCTAGCTTCGCTGGGTTATAAAACACCTGATCCATGCCAAAATCACGCGCACCTTTGATGTCAGTCATAAGATTGTCCCCAATCATCAAAGAGTCTTCTAAAATAGCTCCCGTATGTTTTAATGCATATTTATATATGCCTGCACTTGGCTTTTTATGTCCTGCCTTTTCAGAAGTAATTATTTTATCAAAATATTGATCCAACCCTGAATGTGCCATCTTTACAGACTGGACTTCTTCGAACCCGTTGGTGATGATATGGAGATTAAACCGGTTCTTGCAAAAATCAAGTACTTCAAAAGCTCCGTCAATAACCCGCTTCTTCTTAGAGCATTCATTCAGAAAGTTGGCATTGATATCAACAAGTAAGTCCTCTTTTACACTTTTCATATTGGCCTCTGCCGCTTCCAAAACAATGCGAAAACGATTATTTCTAAGAAAGAACTTGTCAATTTTCCCAACATCCAGGTCTGCCCAAAGCTTCGCATTCTCATGAAAAAACACATCGCGAAAAGTAACCTCGTCTACTACCCCGTATTTACCAAGGTCGTATCTATGGTAAAGTTCAAAAAGAGTTTCAGAAGCATTCGCATCCCAATCCCACAAAGTGTGGTCAAGGTCAAAGAAGAGGTATTTGTATGACTTCAATATTGTAATGGTTTTTTATTGATGGATAATTCTCTGTTTGAGTGCAGCACTTTAAGTGTCTCTAAATCTTTTTGTAGCTGCTGGTCTTTATTAAGGAACTTAAAAATTTGTGATACCATACCCATTACTTCCTCCTTGATTTGATAAAAAACCCATTGATCCTTTTTTCTCGAGTTGAGAAGACCAGCATGTTTAAGGTAGGTAATATGTCTGGAGGTTTTAGTTTGTGTAAAATCCAAGACATGCTCGATATCTGAAATACTCAATTCACTTTCGTTGAATAAAAGAAACATGATTCTCACTCTTGCCTCTTCTGAAAATGACTTAAAAATTTGCGAACCAAATTGAAGATTAAAATGCTTTAACTGCATGGATCTGAAGTTTAGAGAGTTATAGGAACCAAACCACCCAATAAGGATTGCTGAATTATTGTTTAGTTTTGTAAGTACAGAAAACCAACAAGTGCAAATTAGCATTAAATAAAGAAAAAGAATCAGTGAAGCACATTTTAGCAGCTCTCTTCGGTATTATATTCATGTCTTACGCCTTTGTTTCCATTGGACAAACGGATCAAAAGATTATTCAATTTTCTGGAATTGTGGTTGGCGAGGATAGTACATCTGGTGTGCCTGGTGTTCACATTTTTGTACCTAAGGGAGGGCGTGGAACAACTTCCAATCCCTATGGTTACTTTTCTATGCCTGTACTTGAAAATGATAGTTTGATCATCAGTGCAGTGGGGTATGAAAAAATGCACTTGATTATTCCCGAAGGAGGAAGCGACAACTATACTGTGATCATAGAATTGCTGCCTGATACAACCTATTTGCCGGAGGTTGAAATCTACCCATTTCCAACAGAAGAACTCCTTAAGGAAGCTATACTTGCCATGGAAGTGCCTTATCAATATCAGTATAAAAATATGCAGCAAAGCCTGGATCAGGCCATGCTCAACAAAATGTACAGGAATCTTCCTATGAATGCTGGCAACAACTATAACTACTATGTAAATCAGCAGATGCTTACTTACAATGCAAGGTTCCAGACTACTTCAGTTCCTTTGCTAAATCCATTTGCCTGGGGTGAATTTATTAAATCCCTAAAGCGCAACAAGAACAAAAAGAAGTAAAAGAGAAAAGGGACAATAAATGCCCCTTTTCATCAACCAACCGTAAACTATTATCTTTATTCTTCGAGCTGATATATAATCGCAGCAATTGATTCCATAATCAAATTGCTTTGCCCGATAAGTACTCTCAATTTTTGACTACTGGCATCATGCATCGGTGTCATTTCACCAGTCAAAATGAGATTGAAGTCTTTATCAAAGATTTGAACCGGAACGGGACAAGCCACACATTCTCCAACTGTTAAATCCTCGGTATCTACTATTTCCAAGATCTCAGTCTTGGCACTTGGTTCTACATTTTCATTTTTATCCTCTGTATTGGCATGGAGAGTGAAGCTAAATGCCACCAGAGAGAGTGCGAGTAAATAGGTGTGCGTTTTCATTAGTAATATATTTTGAGTAATTGACCTTGCCAACTTAATAACCATTCTGATGCCAACTATTGTTAATCCCTGATTAATAGATAGTTACACATTATTCAGGCTTTATATGTGTACTCTTACTGTTCACTTTTGTACAAAAAATAGGTCAATCCTGTACATAAAACCTTTTTTTCATTAGAGACGTAGCCAATTTTTCTTCCTAAGCCTGTGATGCCTTTTAGCTTTCCGTTATCTTGTTGGGTGCAACTAACAGTGCTTCTACATGAATGAAAAGCTAGACATCGACAACCTGCCCACCCTTACAGAAATGTTGTACCACTGGGAACAGGTTAAACCCGACGAAGTTTTTCTACGGCAGCCAGTAGGAGATCAGTGGACAACTTATTCTTGGGGTGAATCCATGGATCAGATAAGGAGAATGGCTAATTATCTACTGAGCCTACAACTACCCCCCTTAAGTAAGGTTGCGTTAGTGTCCAAGAATTGTGCACATTGGGTACTGGCGGATCAGGCCATTACCATGGCAGGGCATATTGTTGTCCCCATCTACCCTACACTCACGGCAACTCAAATCAATGAAATTCTTATTCATAGTGAAAGTCAGGTCATTTTCACTGGTAAACTCGACGAATGGGAAAATATGAAAGAAGGTGTACCCGAAGAAATGCATGGGATAGCCCTTCCCTTGAGCCAAGAAGAATCCTATATGAGTTGGGAAGATATTATTAAAAACACTCCTCCTCTTAAAGAAAATCCAATACCAAACCCTGAAGATTTAATAGCACTATTGTACACTTCAGGTACAACTGGCACTCCCAAGGGGGTGATGCTCTCGCATCACAATTACCAATTGGCTGTGAGGGCAGTGGAAAAAGTTATCGAAGTGATTTCTAAGCCTCATACACTGTTCTCCTATCTCCCACTTTGTCATGTGGGAGAGCGAGTAGCTGTAGAAACTACCGCCATATATTCAGGAGGCACCATTTCGTTTGTAGAGTCACTGGATACGTTCGTTCAAAATTTACAAGGAACTAGACCAACTATCTTTTTTGGCGTACCTAGAATCTGGTCAAAATTTCAGCTTGGTGTATTAGAAAAAATACCGCAAAAAAAATTGAATTTTTTATTCAAAATTCCATGGCTCAATGGATTCATTAAAAACAAAATCAAGAAAGGGCTAGGGCTGGATCGTGCCGAAATCATCATTACTACTGCGGCACCATGTCCCAAAGCACTCCTGGATTGGTATGGCTCGATAGATATGCCCTTGTTGGAATTATATGGCATGACCGAAAACCATGGCGTATGTACCATTATGCCACCAGAAAAAACGAAAGTGGGCAGTGTAGGTAAGGCTTATCCTGAATGCGACCTTGTTGTAGACAAAGAAACGGGTGAAATACAAATGAAAGCCGATTGGGTCATGGCTGGGTATTACAAAGAACCTGAATTGACTGCTCAGGTAATGGAAGGGGGTTACCTGCATACTGGAGACATTGGTACACTGGATGACGAAGGGTTTCTATTTATTACAGGCCGGCTCAAGGACACATTCAAAACCGCCAAAGGAAAATTCATCGTCCCCAGTCCGATAGAATGGGGATTTGCTTTGAATAATGACGTGGAACAAATTTGTGTACTCGGTAGAAACCTACCTCAGCCCATAGCCTTGGTGGTGCTGTCTGAAATCGGGCTGAAAAAATCTCCAGAAGAAGTTTTTGAAAGCTTATCGGCCACCATTGGTGAGATCGTAAAAGACCTGATGAATTACGAGAAGATTAAAAAAGCAATCATCGTACATGAACCCTGGAGTGTCGAAAATGGAATTCTTACACCAACAATGAAAATCAAACGCAATGTACTTGAGCACCGTTATACTGACAAACTAGAAGAATGGTACAGTCATCCTGAGACTATCATTTGGGAACAGGTACCTACTTGATCTCATTGTTCTTTGTAGTTTTGCGGGAAATAATAGGAGTGTAATGAATGTAGTGCAGAACAAGGAAACAAAATTTATTGACTTGGGTCTAATTGATTATCAAGAGGCCTGGGATTACCAGACAGAGCTGTTTGACCAAACCGTAGCACTCAAAATAGAAAACCGAAAGAAGGAGGATTCAGAACAAATCATCACCCCCAACTATCTAATTTTTTGTTCACATCCTCATGTATACACACTCGGAAAGTCCGGTGACCAAGCCAATCTTTTGCTGGATGACCAAGGTCTAAAAGAAAAGCACGCTACTTTTTATAAAATCAATCGCGGAGGAGACATTACCTATCACGGACCAGGGCAGATTGTAGGCTACCCTATTCTCGATTTAGATAATTTCTTTACAGATATTCATAAGTATCTGAGACTACTAGAAGAAGCGATCATTCTAACGCTTGCAGATTACGGAATTGAAGCAGGTAGAATCGATGGACTGACGGGTGTTTGGATAGATATTAACCACCCAGCCAAAGCTCGAAAAATCTGTGCCATGGGGGTAAAATCAAGCCGATGGGTGACCATGCACGGGTTTGCCTTCAATGTAATGACAGATTTGAATTACTTCCAAAACATCATCCCTTGTGGTATTGATGATAAGGCTGTGACTTCGCTGGAATTTGAATTAGGTGAGAAGCCGGATATGGATGAGGTGCAGGAAAGACTAAAAGGACATTTGGCTAGGCTATTTGAACTTCAATTAATTGAAGGCTAAAGCACAATCTTACCCAACTTGTCCATCACCTCTACTTTATAGTTTCTTCCCACCGGAATGCTTTCATTATTCAGTTCTATCTCGCTGGCAGAATAGCTTTCTATTTTAGGAATGTTGATGATAAATGAACGATGCACCCTGATGAAATGATTGGCGGGAAGCTTCGTCTCTAATACGCTGATTTTTTGATGAGTGACTACTTCCTTTTCTGCGGTTTTAATTTTCACGTAGTCCTTGATGCTTTCAATATAGAGAATGTCCCTAAGGCCAACGCGAATCATTTTTTTATCACACTTGAAGAAGATAAAATCATCACCCTCAGCACTGGTCGAAATCTCCACTTCTTTCGATTGGTTGAGTGCTTTAGACACCGCCTTCATAAATCTATCGAATGATATAGGCTTGAGTAAATAGTCCAGTACCTCTAGCTCAAACCCTTCTAGTGCATACTCTCGATAAGCTGTGGTGAAAATCACTTTCGGAGGGTTGGTCAACGTTTTCAAAAATTCTATACCTGTCAACTTTGGCATCTGAATATCCAGAAAGATAAGATCTACAGGTTCGCCTGACTGAATGTAATCAAAAGCCTTGATTGCATTTCTAAACTTACCTACCAACTCCAAAGAATCTATGCGCTCAACATACGATTCAATGACTTCAATAGCCAGCGGTTCATCATCTACGATTATACATTTCATACCGTTTTCCTAAAGTTTATTTCCATCATTACAGTAAAAGTCTTGGCTCCATCTATGATGTCCAAATGGTAGTCATGTCTGTACAATAAGTCCAGTCTTCGCTTCACGTTTTTCAGACCAATACCATGCTCATGGTCATCCAATCGCTGCGTTTCACTTTTACTATTTTCAATGCTCAATTTGAGTCTATTTTCAATAATTGACAAATCCAGATACACCCAGGATTTATCCAGTTCTTCATTCACCCCATGCTTAAAGCTATTTTCCAGAAAAGGTAAAATAATCATGGGTGCTATGTACACGCCGCTGGTTTCCCCAGTGATCATGGCTTTGATATCAAGATTGTCACCATGCCGCATGCGCTCTATTTCAATGTAATTTTTGATAAAATTCAGTTCATTATCCAATGGCACCTTTGGAGCATTGCATTCATACAACATATAATTGATCAGCTCTGAAAGCTTCAAAACCATCTCTGGTGCATGATCAGATTTTTTTAGCGTAAGCGCATAAAGATTGTTGAGCGTGTTGAACAAAAAATGCGGATGAATTTGAGTTTTCAAAAACTTCAACTCGGCTTCTAATTTTTCATGGGCAAGGATTTGTTTGTCTTGTTGATTAACATACCAATGTTTTAAAATTTTGATCGTGGTTGCTAAAAAAACTACTGGATAAATCTGAACGATACCCTTGAAAATCTTAAACATCAAAAGCACAGGCTCATTCAAATATTTAGGGTAGTAAAGCGGATACTCTACATAGTAAGTAATCAACCTATAAAGTGTACCTCCAGTAAGCGCTGAGGCGATCAGCAAAAAAGCAAAAGATACCCACTTACCCTTCAATACGTATTTGGGCAACAACACATAGATGGTATAGTAGGTTATTATAACTTTTACCGGCAGGTAAATCAGTTGATCTATAAAGGCAAGCTCCCATTCGCCCTTATAGCTTCCCCATAAAACGGCATGGAAAACAACATAGCTGAGCCAAAATATAATATGGCTAAACAGTCTGTTTTTAAACAATTTCCCGATGCTGGTTTCAATATTTCCCATTGCAACAAATATACGGTTTCAATTAGTGTTTATACTGATTTGGCTACATACGGCCAATTGCAGCGTTCGAATGGTAGATATTCATCAATAAAGTACATCTATTGGTAGATATTGGCCAATTAGCCTTTGATATCGACCATTAGTCACATACCGTCAACTTTGGTACTCAATCCCGTTAATTTTGTAGACTCAACGAACTACTAATGATCTATCGACTGACTGCCCTATTGATGTGTAGCCTTGCTACGCTCTGCTTTGGTGGCAATAACAAGACTGGTAATAATCAGAACTTTCAACTCCAGATTGAAAGAATTGATGCCGAAGTAAAGCTCGATGGTCAGCTCGAAGAACCATTTTGGGCCGAATTGACACCCTCATCCGATTTCATCAATAAATGGCCGCAGGACACTGGACTGGCTAAAGCTAAGACTATTGTAAAACTCGCCTATGACGCCAATTTTTTATATGTATCTGCAGTTTGCTACCAAGAAATGGATGAATTGGTGATCCAGTCCCTCAAAAGAGATAACACAAGCGCCTTTTGGGATAGTGATGGGTTCAGCATCCTCATAGACCCAATCAATACTAAGACCAACGGATATTTGTTTGGTGTAAATGCAGGCGGAGCTCAAGTGGAGGCCACACTGACGGCAAGAGGAAGTTCGACCAATATGGATTCGAATTGGGATAACAAGTGGTTTTCGGCTGTAAGCAAGCAAGAGGACCATTGGACTGTGGAAATGGCCATCCCTTTTAAAACATTGAGGTATAACCAACACAACACAAACTGGGGAATCAATTTGGTGAGAAATGACATGAAAAGAAATGTCTATTCAACCTGGGCCCATGTGCCCATTGAATTCGATGGCATCGAGCTTGGGTACTTCGGTACCTTAAATTGGGATACACCTCCGGCAAAAACAAAAGGAAACATGGCATTGATACCCTACATTTCTACCGCACGATCAAAAGATTATGAAGAAGGAGAACCAGGGGAGAGTAGTTTTGATGTTGGAGGAGACGCCAAAATAGCCCTAACCTCTTCTCTGAATTTGGACCTGACTGTGAATCCTGATTTTTCTAATGTGGATGTTGACCAGCAAGTAACCAATGTCTCGAGATTCAGTGTGTTTTTCCCTGAGAAAAGAGGTTTCTTCCTGGAAAATAGCGACCTGTTCTCAGACTTTGGAACCTGGGCAGTTCGCCCTTTTTTCTCCAGAAGAATTGGTATTGACGAAGACAACGAACCAGTACCGGTAGCTTTTGGTGCAAGAATATCAGGAAACATTACTGATGGCATGCGTATTGGTATCATGGATGTTCATACCAAGGCTTCAGGGGATCTTAGTCCCACCAACTATTTCGTAGGAAGCGTCCAGCAAAGGTTTTTGAAGCGATCCTCTGTTAAAGTGCTTTTTAACAATAAAGAAGACTTTCCTGAAAATGAACTTTCTGAAAGGTCGTATAACCGAACCGGAGGCGCGGAAATCAACTACGTTTCAGAAAGCGGCCAACTCAACGCCTCATTAAAAACGCATTGGTCAACCACAGAAGAAAAGCTAGAGGAAAATCAGTTTATTGCCCTGAATGGCAACTATAGAGGAGAGAACATACGAGCTGGGTTTAGCTACAATAAAGTAGGTGAAAATTATATCGCTGAAATGGGATTCACACCAAGACTCAATCACTACGATGCGGAGTTAGATACCACTATCAGAATTGGTTATCACTCCATCAACCCATGGATAGGCTATGTGTGGAATGGTAGTGATGAAAGTTGGTACAGAAATGCGGAGTTGTTCACCTGGACAGTTTTTGAATATAATACAGATGGGGAAATAATGGCTCGCAGAACCTCACTCAACGGTGGCATTATTTTTCAAAACAACTCAAGAATGTGGCTGGGAATACTCAATAGATCAGTTACTCTACAAGTACCTGCAGACCTGATTGGCGAAGATGTTCCACTACCTGTCGATCAATATGATTTCAACTACTATCGAACCAGTTACTCCACCAACCAGCTAAAAAAACTGTATTCCAGTACCGAATTTAATTTTGGAGGTTTTTTTAACGGAACCAGGATAGAATTTGGTCAACAGATTAGCTATAGGGTTCAACCTTGGGGTGTTTTTACTATAGACTATAGAATGAACAAAATAAAATTAGCCGAAGGCTACGGCGAAACCACTCTACATCTTGTTGGGCCAAAGGCAGAAATTAGCCTAAGAAACAATATGTGGTGGACGACATTTCTTCAGTACAATACCCAAGATGAGAACTTCAACATCAACAGTCGCTTACAATGGAGATACAAACCTATGTCAGATTTCTTCCTTGTTTACTCCGACAATTATGCCACGACTGATTTTAAAACAAAAAACCGAGGATTGGTTTTCAAACTCACTTACTGGTTGAGTATTTAAAGACTTTTGTGTTTCAATTGAAAGAATTTGGTTTACTTAGTAACAAATCAATATTGAAATATGCGATCCCTGTTAACAACCTCCCTTCTTCTCGCTTTGGTACATGCTTCTTTTGGTCAAGATCAATGGCTGGTCACAACTAAATTGGATACCATATATGGTAAGATTTATATGGACACTGGTGACCCTCTGAGACCCGATGCCGCAAGGCTCACTAATGAAAATGGGAAAAATGTCTATAAATCCTACAACCTATTCGCGGTCCACCTGGGTTCACACAAAGATTACAAGACACTAAAAATCGACGGTCGATATCAATTTGCAAAAGTGGATTTAGTAGGTGAGTATCTTAGTAGATATCTTTATAAAGATCCTGAGCTCGTAGGCACAGCAAATTTCTCATTACCAATTTTAGTCAACTGGAAAGGGGAACAGTACAAAATAGGTCGCATGACTTCCAGAAAAAAATTTGCTGAGTACCTGAAAGATTGCCCGTCTTTAAAAGATCAAATTTTAAATAAAGATATAAAGAAGTCGAAAGACATGGAAGTAGTTATTCTTCGGTATAACATGTGCATTGATGAAGCTCGAAATCAGCCACCTGAAGATACTCGCATGCAAAAATTAAGTCCTCAAGAGAAATTCCAATTATTTGTTACCGATCTAAAATCCAAGAACCTCTATGAGGGTCAATTAGTTCCTATGCTCAATGACATTGAACAAAAAATAGAAGCGGAAGAATTCATTCCAAAATATTTGCAGCAAGTTGTTCTATCAGAACTTGGCGAGAATGAGGAGCTGAAGGCTCAATTTTTAAAGATAATAGAAGACTAATATACCGAGGCGGTTACACCCATCGGCTCGAGTTCAAATCAAATAATAACAACGGCGAATCAGTAGCCAGGCATTAAATATTTTGGTCGCCAAATATCTACTGGATAGATGAACAATCTTTTTCTTAAAAAAAGCGAAAAAAAATAGTTTATTTAGTGCCACATCAATTTTTAGTTATGCGCGTCCTGGTCTTTTTCTCCTTTTTTTCATTTGTTTCATTGACCTCCTATAGCCAGGAGCAATGGCTAGTAACCACCCAAATGGACACCGTTTATGGTAAGATTTACCTTGAAACCGGTGATAAGTACAAAGTAGATGAGGCACGTGTAAAAGATGGTAAAACCAAAACTGGTTATAAAGCTTATCAGGTTCGTTCTGTTCACTTAGATGAAAATCAGGACTTTGAAACTTTAAAAATTGATGGCAGGTATCAATTTGCACAAGTTGACATCAAAGCAAAGTACTTCAGCAGATACTTGTACAAAGACCCTGAATTAGGTACATCTTCCAACTATGCATTAAAAATTCTAGTCAACTGGAAAGGAGACCAATACAAAGTCAGTAACCTAACCTCTAAAAAGAAGTTTGCCGAATATTTTGAAGATTGTGAGTCAGTAAGTAACAAAATCGAAGCTGGAGAATTAAAAAAGAAAGATCTTGAAAAGATATTTGCTGAATATGATGCCTGTCTAGATGCTGCGAACAGCCAAAACACAATAGCTGAACCTATCTCAGAAATCACTCCAACTGAAGTATTACAGCCATTTATTGAAGATTTAAAGTCGCAAGAACTTTACAACGGCGAGATTATAACAATGCTGGAAGATATTAGTCAAAGGATGAGAAACAACCAAAGCATCCCCAACTATCTACAACAGGCGGTGCTATCACATCTGGGTGAAAACGAAGAAATGAAAGCCAAGTTTTTATCACTAGTAGAAAAATAAAAAAGCCGGAGAGGTTGCCCTCTCCGGCTCGTATTTATATTAAATAATAAAAGGTTGCGATAAATTAACGGCTAAGTCAGCTATTTATTCTTTGGTGAACTTTTTGATTACAGATTTTCCTCCTTCATCAACCAATTGAAGCAAGTATATACCTGATTTCAAGGTGCTTACATCAACTTTACTATTCACCAGTTGGCCACTGGAGATTCTCTTACCCATAAGGTTGGTAATTCTATAAGACACTTCATCTCTAGTAGTAACAATATTTAAGAAATAGCCTACTACTGGATTAGGGTACATATCTACACTTACCGGAGTACCTATAGAAGAGGACGGTGTTCCTCCAAAAGCAAAGGCACTAAAGCCTGCACCACCTACACAGAATGGCGTAGTCTCACTTGAGCCAAAAGACCCTCCAGACGCCAACGTAGTACTTCCGTCTGTCAAGCTGTACGATCCACTACCATAAGAACAGCAAATACCGTCACCATAGGTGTCATTAATTACAAAATCATAACATCCATCATCCAAAGTAACATTAACGTTCAATGTTGATCCATCAGGCTGAGAGCCATAAGTACCACCAGAAGAAACCACGGTACTTCCGCTGAGAATTTGCCAGCTGGTCTCCTCAGGGTAGTTATCAAATGTCAAAGTAAGCGTCACATCTGTTGTTCCGCCAGGCCCTCCTGTGGTGAAGGAAATGTCATCAACAGCAATGTCTCCTGTATAGCTAGACCCTGTGGTTCCAGCAAACCTAAGTTTTACCACACCCCCTGCATAGGAGTCCAAATTAACATTCGCCGTCTGCCAGCTATTGCCTTGATTGCCAGACTCAGACCATACCGATGACCAATTGGTATCATCCGTAGTAGCTTCCAGCACCAGTGAGCCCATAGTAGCTCCATACATATGATATTTAAAGGAGAAACTAGCCGCTGTCTCTGTTGAGAGGTCATAACATGGACTTTCTATTTGAGTAGTCTTGCTTGGATAGTTTGGACTCGAAGCTTCTACATAGATGTAGTAGCTCCCTTCCGAAGCACTACTAGGACCCGTACTACCTGAAGGTGTTGACCCTGTTCTCCTTGACCAGTCTAAATCGTCTCCACTTAAATTAGTCCAACCACCAAAGCCGGACTCAAATCCCTCTGCATATGGAATGGTCTCCGTAGATGAACAAGTCATGCCCGCACTTTGGGTGGTTACGTTTACGGTATTGCTCGCATCCGAAACATTACCAGCCAAATCCTTAGCTCTAACACTAAATGAATAAGCGGTACCAGCAGTCAAACCAGTGATGTCAGCTGAGTTAGTAGTGACAGTTCCAATATTAGTGGCGCCCTGATACACGTCATAGCCTGTTACACCTACATTGTCTGTGGATGCAGTCCAATTGAGTGTAAGCGTAGTCTGTGTAATGTTTGATGCAGCTAGGCTTGTGGGTGCCGTTGGCGCCTCAGTGTCTGAAGAACCAGTTACCAAATTGACCGTGTAGTCTTCTACTTCTCCATATTGAAACGACTCGCAAGAAGTAGGAATGCCATTGTACTTCATGGACACTCTCATTCGGGTATTGCCATTGGCCGCTGCACTTGGTACCGTGAATGATCCACTAACCGGAGAAGTTTGCGATGCAGCTTGGGAAAATACCTGTTCTCCCGCATCAGCAAAATCACCATCTTGATTGTAATCAATCCAAACTGAGTAGGCTTCATTATAAACCGTGCCTGCCCAAGTTGGCGTGATAGTTATGGTGTATTGATCACCTTTAGTTAAGCTGGTCGATTGAGTAGTATAATCACCGTACCCTCCAGATGAAGCACCTGTTGAATTATCGATAGTATTGAGCTGAACTCTACCGATGTACTCATCAGAAGTATTATTCCCATTGGATGAACAATAGTTGAGTGGTGGTGTTCCTGTGGTAGTTACGTTTAGATTGGACGAAAGTCCGCTGCCACCAGTACCACAGTTAGCTACTACCGTACAAGCATATTGTGTCCCTGAATTCAATCCAGTAGCAACATGGCTGGTACCTGCAACATTAGTCGAAGAACCTCCAACCGTAACGGTATATGACGCTGCTCCTGAAACAGCACTCCAAGAAAGGGTGAACCCATTGTTATTAATACTTGATGAAGCAAAATTGCTTGGTGCAGCCAAAGAACAAGTCTGTACATATTCTGACCCAACACCCACAGCATACCATGAATTGGTTACGGCTATTTCCTGAGCTGAACCAGAACCGAATAGCTCCACTGCCGATTGAATAGAATAAGTTCTGAAATCTGCATAATCTGAATTAGTATTAAGGTAAACGGACTCCGTTCTCCAAACGATAGCAGCAGCATCGTCAACACCAATGCCAGTTACACTGTAGGAATCATTGTTATCATTGGTATCAGTCTCACCCGCCACCAACACATAAAACCAGTGATTAGTTACACCACTATTGGTATGTACGCCACAGTAGTCGTTCTGATTACTCGGTGTACAGTTTTGGCTTACCCAGTTGGTGCCACCATAAGTATCCGGATCACCGTAAGCCTTAGGGTTTGACATAGATCTAAACGTTTGTCCGATCTCTGTTCCCAAATTCCAAAGGTCTTTATTCAACCCATAGTTTTGATTGACATAGTATTCGACACAAGCTCCCCAGATATCGCTTAGTCCTTCGTTCATAGCACCTGATTCTTTTTCATAAACCAAATCTGCAGTACCCGTACAAAATGCATGACCGATTTCATGGGCTGTAATATCTACAGTGGTCAATGGGTCAAGGCTATTGCCTTTTCCGTATACCATCACATAGCCAGTCCAGAATGCATTGTCATTATACCCACTTGGATATCCGTATACTGACTCGATATCCGTGTTTACATGACTCTCGATAGACGCTCCATTTCCGTCATAACTATCTCTATTGAAATTGCTCATAAAGAAATCGTAAGTAGCCTCAGCAGCAAAATGTGCATCTAGCGCAGCATTGTCCTTATCTGCATTATCATACTCTCCAGCAGTCCAACTGTTGTTGTTGTCCGTGTAATCCGAAGAACCATTCGGTCTACCTGTGGTTTGATTGGCACTTGTAGCCGTGGTACCATCATAAGTCAAAATGCCATTTCCTCTGGAATAGTCTCTCAACCTGTAGCTACCGCTATTGCTATCGGTAGTGATGGTCTGGGTTCCGCTATAGCGGGTAGCCCCTGACCCTACTGCGTCTGCATGTTTAATTACACTGTTGTATCTCACTATCTCACCAGTTTTAGCATCGATATACACATAGGCATTCACGAAGGGCTTATTGCCCAAAATGTGAAACTTGTAGGCTAGACGAGCTTTGTATCCATTAGAAGTATTTTGGACTATGACCAACTCTCCATCGGATTTGTCTTGAGACAGCGTGGCAAACTCACTGGCCTCAGTCGCTGACTTAGCTGCACTTAAAGCTGATGAACCTGTTATTTGAGGATTGATATCAACCTCAGCTATTGTTGCGTAGTTACCTGTCATATGAGTGGGCACGCCATTTTTGGAGTGAATGGTGTAAGTGGACCCTTCTACTCTTATGCCTTTGTAGAAGTGTTCAAATTTCTCGTGGCGATAGCCTAGTTGATCGTCCTCTGTCTTGAGGGGTTTCATCTCTTCAGAGGAACTCATGCGCAGTTGATTTCTCAACAATTCAGTTTTGGACATTTGTCCTTGGCTAGCTTCTAGCCGGATAAAGGTTTTGGATTTGTCTTGAGCAAATCCTTGATAGCAGACACATGCCACTATCAAAAGGGTGTATAACACTCTTTTCATAATAATTGGGTTTAGTTGAATAATTAAATTAGTAAGTATGATCGGACAGTCTAGCTGCTGTTAGACTGGGTTTGATCCAAAAGAAATGTGTGTGAAGTCGAAAAGCTATAAATTAAGCTATAGCAATATTTTCGATATAATATTTCGACTGATGCCGAATATAATAGCGTATGCATTTGGGTTAGGTTAGGTTAAAAAATATTATTCTGAATCAGAATAATCCCACAATATAGATTTTTAAAATCAATTAAACAAAAAATGCCGCTTATGGTTAGTAAACGGCATTTTTTTACTAACGAGTGTTAGTATTTAACCTTGATCTATGATCCAATCACAAAAGATTTCATGGCCATTGACCCCATCAATATAGATTCATTAAATGAGGTTAGTTTTTCGTCATTCTGGCCCAAAGCTAGTGTATAGAGCATAGGGAGATAATACTCATTGGTTGGGATGGAAAGCAACGCTTCTTTTCCCAGTTTTGAATAATTAACTAACTCCATATGCTTTCTCTTCCCGAACTGGCACGCTTGCCAAGCATTCTTTATTCAAAAGATTTGCTAATACTACAACGTGATCTAGCGCATTTGCAACGCGTTCGCATATTCCCACCTGTATTCCAACACGCCTTACAAACGTGAGCTATTGGCAGACATTCAACGTTAGTATGGACCTACTGAGTACGATATTTATAACTATGCTCTTCGATAATATTTGCATCCTGATCCTTCACACTTAGCAATCGACCTAATTCATCATAATTATAATACGTTGTATTACCATTAGGATCCGTTTGGCTAGTCATGCCAACCCCCAGATCATGGGTATAAGTAGTGATCCTAACATCTTTCAAAAGAGGGTCTTTTCTGAAATGATTCAAAGCACTACGCAAACTTTTCTCATTACAACTTTCACTATCCAAACAACGATCATTATCAGCATCTGACAGGTTCTGAAGGTTGCTCACGTAAGAACTTATATAAGAATAATTTGCACCTTCCACTTTTGCTATTGGGTAAGTATCGTGATACCCCCAGATGTAAGCAGTCGGTACTTCACTATTATCATCCACTTGTACCGGATTAGAAACCAAATCGTATGCAATTTTCATTGCGGAAACATTATACCTGTAATCCTTTACACCATTATTGTTAATTCTAAGATTTAACAATGCTTCAGGTATTTTTTCGGAAATTGTTAACTCGTCTACACTAATCAGTTTTCCTGAAGAATATTCAAAACTGTTGCCTCCAATCACCCTGTTTCCATCCGGGTCCTTTACCAACTTCAAAGTCTCTATTGGCAATCCTGTCAAGCCATCAGTAATCATATCTTGAATTTCACTATTTGGGTTGTTTACATCACCAGCATAATAATTTCTGGTGATTTCACTCTTCGTGCTTGTTTGCATCTCTGATTCTATCAACAGCTGATTATTAGAATCATAGGTATGGGATACTGTGGATACAACATCAGTACCATCATTATACATCGTACTCATCACTTCAGATGTTTGAACATGTCCAATTTTCACCACATAGGACCCTAAGTTGAAATGATGATCTTGCAATGAGCCATTGGAACCTTTGTACCCTACTTTCAGTACTTGCGTTGTGTACGACTTAGAACGATAGTCCGTATCGATCTCTTTTACTAAATCTCCATTTGCATTTTTTACTTGTGTAAGATCAATCAGACCAGTGGCATATGATGAACTGACAGCTGGCTGAAATGGAGGAGCTTGATAGATCAGGTCCGCCTTGGTTGAAAAGTTCAAAACCTGATACCCATTAGTCCCGTCACCTTCAATTAGTTTCACTTGCTTGTATCCAATATGACTTCCCTGGGTAGTAGCCACACTATGTCTATTGGATTGTAGCACGAGCAAAAAAGGACACTCTACGTCAGACAGACTACCAGAAGCCACATAACTTGAACTACTATATATATAGTTGGGTTCATCATATATAAATCCACTAGAATGTCCATTATCCTGCGTGTATTCATAGTCTATTGACTTACTGGGTGCACCATAATCTTCATGTTTTTCTATTTTGGATACTCTAACCCCCCCTGTGTACTTTGAGTCCATCTTATATCCTGTATAATCTTCATATGACACTTTAATAAATGCTTTATCTACAAATTCATCACATTTAAATGACGCTTCTGTTTGCATCGTATAAGTACCCGGTGATAGAAATAGAACAAACGGTTCTCCGTCATGTTGAAAACCCTCACTGTAACTTGCTATCTCCGTACCATCAGCATCCAAAATAGTTACTGCCGGGGGCATATTTGCACCCAAGTATTTGTCTTGAAAATAAGCTATATCCAGTCTAACATTCACTTGAGCCTGATAGGATATACCTCCGGGCTTTGGTGATATTATAAAATATTCTTCATTCATTGTGGTAGTCAAGGGTGTCCCACCTGAACACTGATTCGTCGTCCCTAAGCTTTCTACTTCTTTTGACTTTTTCACTGTTATGTATTCATCAAGTTCTACGTCATTGACAAATCTGTACTCATTCAATTCAAAAGTATAAGTATCAAATCCTCCTGTCGGATATACTATTTTATATAACATACCTTTTTTGGATCCAGCTAGTGATGGTGAGCGGTCAGCCCCACCGTACAATTCGTCAATTCCTGACAAATGATTGACTACATAAGACGGGAAAGCTTCATCACTCTGATTGTCATTGGCAAATCCCCAATGATCGTAGGCATTGCTTCCTCTACCTGGTAGTGCTCCGTGGTAATAAAACCGATAAGGTGGTAACTCACTTACTCCATTGGATTCTTGCAAGCTGACCAACGTCAATCGTCCGGTACTATAACCATGCGAAAGAGAAAATTTTCTGATCAAATCGCTTCCATTTTTTATCTCAATGGCACCAAGCACATTCATGTTCGAACCAGACAAATCGGTCCTAGCTACTCCAGGAGCCAAATCAATGACCATTTGATTATGACTCCCCCTCACCTTTGAAAGGTGCTGCCCATAAATCGTTACATTCGATTGATTCTGAGAATCTGTGCCTGTGGTAGTCCCTCCACAGACAGAGTTTGGGCTAAGGTTATGTGACCTAGAGATAGAATGAAAAATGTTGTGGTCTTCTTGAGTATAACTTTCATAGTCAAAATAAATATGTCTAGTATCTGCCGCATTCGAAATCTGTGTCAGATACCAAGAAGAATTGTAAGCTTGAATAGGTGATATCCCACATCGCTGAATACTCGTAGAAATGATTGATGTGCGCTCTACTGCTTCGAAGCGATAAGTAAAACCATTTCCAGCAGTAATGACCCATCCGGCTAACTCTGAATCCATGGCCACACCTTCCCAAAGTGGCGTAACGCTTACCTTACTAGTAGAAGAAACCACAATATTTTTATCCCAGTCGAAATAGAATCGACCAGATATACCATTAAAATTGAAATTGAAAATGTCGGGTTGCGAATCCTTGCACCCCTCTCCGATTTCTCTCAAAAGCCCCAACCTCGATTGATCATTGGGTCCGGCCATCAAATAATTATGATCTACGGTTTCACTTCCCCAAGAAGATCCTGCCAAGCTCAGGAAACCATTGATATCATCTGGCTGACCAACCATAGCTCGAGATACTGCT
This sequence comes from Reichenbachiella sp., assembly GCF_965233835.1. Lineage (GTDB taxonomy): Bacteria > Bacteroidota > Bacteroidia > Cytophagales > Cyclobacteriaceae > Reichenbachiella. The sequence continues at coordinate 991,560 of NZ_OZ247585.1, read as the reverse complement.
CCTCCAGCCAAAAGCGTCCAACCCAGACCCGCTCGTGAAGCCACTGTACTAACCGGAAAACCAGCCCCATGATAACTCAGCGATATCGGTACTTTCACATCACCTTCTTGATAGGTATGAATAGGGATATTGTGTGAAACAGCTCCCGTATACTCTGAGATCTTAAAGTCAACATACTGTGTAATACTGCTCGCCTCTGGTGAAGGGGGCAAAATATTAGGTAAGTAATCCTGTGCCTGCGATATGACACTACTGCTCAAAAGGATGAAACAGATCCAAATAATTCGAATCCATCTTTTTTCCTGTTTTATTCTTGCAAGAATTCTTTTTTGATTGTTAGGGACCATTTTCATTTATATTTTTAGTTTCAATTGCAGCACCCATTACAAATGGGTGCAATTAAACTTTCTTCTTTCTAGGTATAAGCTACAAGCTTGTAGCTAAATCAGCACGCTTTACAAAAGCGCGCTAGTGGGTTCTATTTCACGAACGCATCGCCGACGCGCCCGATCGGGGTTGATAGCTGGACTGATGGTTGGATACATGACTTCAATTCCCAAATTCATCTTTATTTATTACTAAATAAAATTGTTCTAAAGTACCAGTTAATCCTGCTAGTGTAGAAAAGGTCATAGCCAAAAAATAAATCTCGATGATTGTAAAAAGAACTATAAAAATGCCTAATGCTATATAGACCCAATGTCCATTTTTTATAATAGCTGAAATGTTAGATCTTTTTATTAGAAACCATTTCATTATTGATAACAAAACTAAAATAGGTAAAATTATTAGTGGAATAACTAATAAAAATAACCCGTCATTATTTGTACCCCAAAGGAAATAATCCACCTTAAATGACTGTAAATAAGCTGAATAATAGAATAGGAAACTAATCCCTATTCCCAGTATAAAATTCCACATGAAGATACTTTTCGTCATATCAATTAAGCTCTAAATGGATTAAATTTTGTTTTCTTTTTCTTTTTCTTCTTTTTCTTCGGCGCCTTCTTACTTACTTCATCTCTATTTACATTATTCATGTAATGGGATTGCATCCATCCTAACCGTGCTGGACTAACCAATTGTATTTGCTGGATATAACTTCCAGAATATTTATACTTATCATCTCCAGCTAAACCACCGGCTACACCATCTTGTTTAGTATAAAAATGCATCAGGTTTTTTATATAGAAGTTTGCAAATTCAGGATCTTCAGGTCCTTTATCATTGTACGCAGGAGTATTAAAATTGACGATATCCACCTTAACTCCATGATTTTCCCAGAGTAATTTTGCTGCTTGAATTGCTACATTGCCACCATGACTATGTCCAATCAAAGTTACTCCTTCTCCATCTATTCTATTTTTCATTACATGTGCTGCAAGATGACGACCAGCTACAGCACGATCTTCGGAATCATTAAATAACCAGTTTCTATTTCTTATTCCTCTGTATGAATTATCCCACGAAAACTTAACATCAGAATTAGTATTACTCGTCAAGACAGTTCTAACAAATCTTACCAAATCATCAGTCCACATGCTCGAACTTGCTGAAGTGCCGTGAATGAAAAATGCTTCCAATCCTTCTAACTCAATATGAGTAGTCACTTTATTCTCACTGAAAGCATATGGGGAATTATAATAAAATGCATCAGCCATAGGATCAACATTAAAGAACCTACCCAGATCAGGCTGATGATTTCTCCATTTGAAGGAGTCCCAATTCACACCCAAGTCATCGATATGCTCTTGTCCTTGGAACTTCCATTTTTGATCTATTGAAGCAGGTCTATTATAACTAGCGAACGTCAACCCAAAAGGATAATAATCATCCTTGCTGACAATGGGTGTGTGATGCTGGGTGACTGTAAAATCGTCAAAGAATACATCTATGGGAGTGTCTTCCTCATTCGATAGGTAAATATAGACATATCCCGATTGGGTGATGGTTATACTGTGTTCCAGTTTTTCGTGATCCTCACCAGTTGGATTTTCTTCTGTTACATTGATTCCTGTTTCCTTGGCAAGTTCGCTGATCTGCTGATGACCGGTCTGTTCGCTGATCGGATTGTAGTACTCGTCAAAAACCATATAGTTGAGGTAAGCCTCAGGTGCCGCCGTAGGGTTGGTCTTACCACTCCAGTCTACGAAAGGATTGGCATCTGCTCCTATGCCACCTCCATCAACTACTATGCCTCCTACATTGGATGCGATGTTCGATACCATGGTATTCATTGCATTTGTCCAGCCTCCCGACTCGGACTGCAAAAAGTACTTGGCATATACTTCCATGTCGATCACATCCCCGGGTTTTACTTTAAGCGACTTGCCCATGCCTTCTCTTTCGTTGGTTGAGCCATTCAAGCGAATTGAGGTATTGCCTCCAGCGGTATGGTTGAACAATTCTGCTGTGATCTTTACCATGCCGTCGTAGCCTGTGAAATAGTTTGATTCATTGGTTTGTACTGCTGGCTCAAAGCTGGCCAATGATTGCTCCTGATCTCCTTCTTCCTTGAATGTTGCTCTCACATTGCCCAAATGATCTTTGAGATGGTATTGGTATTCGTACTCGACGAAATCCCCATTCACATCTGTTTCATACACGATCCTTCCTTCCTCATGCTGTATGAACTGCAATTGGCTTGGGTCTGTATTTTTGGATTCGTAGATAAAGGCTCCTTGATAGTCTGTACGCTTGGTTTGGGTACCACCTTCATAGACCATCTGTGCAAGCTTGGTACCGGCAGCATCGTAGATGTACTCTATTACACCCCCTTGTGTTTCCCCCTCAAGGGGGAACATGGTTACCTTAACAGGAAGGTTCAGGTGATTGTATTCGATCTTTTCGATGCCTTTGTTGGCGTCACTGATCATGTTGCCGTTGGCATCATACTCATATTCTGTACTTGCACTGGCGCCGTCTTTGAAACCTAAATCTGTTGACCCAGTGTCATCCACCTTGGTCAATTGATTACCTACATACTTGTAGTCAAGAATATCCCAATCTGTGGTACTTCCAGTATCATCGAGCCCTTTTCTTTGAAGGGCCATGATATTTCCATTAGCATCGTAGTCGATGTTGGGTACTGAGAAAGCGCCACTGTTGTAGGTAGCTGACTTCAGTCGGTTCACCGGATCATAAGTATAGTCGTACTGATTTTGCACTGTCTCAAAAGGGTTCTTCCATGCTGTTGCTCCTATGTTGCCGTTGTACTGGCCAGCTTCGTCATACTTGAGCTGCATGGCAAAATAATCCTTGGGGTCTGGAGCGACGGGATCATTGATTTTAGTCAACCAGCCACGGATGTTGTACTGATAGTCTACTTCCTGACTGAATTTGTCTCCTTCGTCGTTAAGCTTCTTTTTGATCAGTTCACCCAGTTCGTTGTATTCGTTTTCTAATATCACTTTGGTGATTGCCGTAAAAGAAGGATCACTGGTCACGTCCAGAGTTTGGGTAACTTTCATCAATCGGTCAGCATGATCGTGATCGAACTCCTTGGTTATCTCCGTAGTCTCTAAGGTGATTGCACTTTCATGAGTATGAATCGTCTTTACCACCAGTGGATGAACCAAGCTATAGTATTCATTCACAAAAGTATCTTTGTTGCCTTGATAGTCTTGTGAGATCGTACTGGCTACACGGTAGCGGCTGTCATACAAAGTCACGGATTCATTCCAGTCATAAGTCCCATCTGGGAGGTCTACTCTTACCTTTGCTCCTGTTATATAGGTTTTGGCCCGATTTTCGGAAGTGTAATCTCCGAGGCTCCAATAACTGTCTGTAGAAAAACCATAGTCATCGTAGTAGGTGACGGTAAGGTATTTATCCACCGAAGAAACTAATGGAAAGGAGGTATTCGTATAGCCATGTACGGCTGAGCCTCTTTCTTCATACCACTCATCTACTCTTTCTCCCGGCATAGTATTGGCTTCGGCATCGGTGTAAAACTGGTCTACTATGCCCTGCATAGTCGCTTGGTCGATTTCACTACTGTGCGTATAAATACCTGTAAGCACCGGGCGGTTCAATTGATCATATTTGGTAAAAGTCCATTCTTTCTCAGGTCGTTGGTTACCATCCTGGGTCAGTACCAGACGATCTCTATTATCATAGACCATATATACCGTTCCTGCACTTGGTACTTGCTTCATGATCATGCGCTGACGCTCGTCGTAGCGGTATTCAAATGCATAATTACTTAAGAAAGTAGGCGTCACAGCATTAAACTCTACTTTAGCAATCATCTTGTCCATTCTTTCGCCACCCGGCCCTGAGGTATAGGTATAGGTCAACTCATGCTCTCCGATTCCTGCCACTTCGGGGTGGAATACATTGCTCTCTACTCCTCGGCCTGTCCAGATGCCTCCTGAGGGGGATCCTACTAAGCTTACCGGCGCATCATTGTTTAGTGCGATTTGATCTGTACCTGCATCTGGTGAACAGATAATAGCTTCAACTTTTTTCCCTCCTGAATAATTGATACACCCATTTTTTATGACTCCCCTGCGATAAAATTTAGTTTCGACAGGTGGGGTATAGGCTGGTTGGGTCTCCCCAGGTATATCAATCCAAACCAACTCATCGTCGGAAGACTGCCATTGAAAAGCCAATTCAGGATCAACAAATTCTGTCCCGGTAAGCATTTCTGATGGATCCTCTACACATATTTGTATATCGTCTCCAATGGTACCTGGCTCTGGTAGCTCCTTTACAGTGATGTCTACCACGTTCGATACGGCACTACCACAAGCACTGGTCACCGTCCTCCTCAAGCTGATGGTTTGATTTACTGTACCAAAAGAATAATTTACTCCGGTTGCTCCCAATTGCAGGTTCCATACAAGTCCATCTGTAGAAGACTCCCACTGATAAGTGTAATTTTCATCTCCACCTACCGGCAGAGTGCCCTCTAAATCTGCAGGTGCTTCACCCCTACATACTTGTTGATCCGTGGGGGTAATTGCTCCGGCTTGCAAAACCTCATGTACATTGACACGTACGGCCTGCGTATATACCGTACCACAGAAAGAAGCTGAGGTAGCTGCACGTCGGTACCAGGTGCTTTCTGATATTTCAGGTGCATCGTAGATACTTGCATTGGCGCCGGAGATGTCTGTAAATCCACCAGTTTCACTCTCAGTGGATTGTTGCCACTGATAGGTAAGGGAGGTTCCGCCACTCGCAGCGCTTATATTGGTAAATATCTCTGGATCACCATTTTGGCATATCGACTGCTCAGAGCCTATTTCACCAGCATCAAGCTCTTCATGAATCGTAACTTCAATGGCGTTGGTGTATTGGGTGCCACAGCCGGATCCTGATGTCACTTTTCTCCTAAACCAGGTCGTTTGAGTCAATGCCGATGGATCAAATGCACTACTATTAGTACCACTAATATCTGAATATCCACTAGCGGAGTTGGTTGTAGACCTTTGCCAGATATAGCTGAGATTTGTCCCTCCAGCGGCCACTGATGTACTGCTAATTGGGGCCGGATCACCTCCATAACAAAGCGTTTGGGCATTGCTTATACTCCCTGCAGTCAGGTCTTGATGAATTGTTACCTGAATCACGTTGCTGTACTTTGTACCACATCCCGAACTTGAAGTTACTTTCCTTCTATACCAGGTGGTTTGGCTCAAGGCTGGAGGATTATAGGTACTTCCGGTAGCCCCACTAATATTTGCAAATCCACTCGAAGAGTTGGTAGTTGAATGTTGCCATTGATAAGTCCGAGTGGCTCCACCAGAAGCTGACGTTGTATTAGTTAAAGTATTTGCATCGTCATTGTAACATAACGTCTGAGCATTTCCTATGCTTCCTGCATTCAAATTCGATCTCATGGTGACTTTAATTGCATTAGAATCCTTATATCCACAATTAGAACTCGAGGTAACCCTTCTTCTATACCATGTAGTTTTTGTAATACTGGGAGGGTTATAAGTGCTACCTGTAGCTCCGCTGATGTTTGAAAACCCACTAGATGAGCTCGTCGTAGACTTTCGCCATTGATAGGTACGTGTAGCACCACCAGAAGCAGAAGATGTATTGGTCAATGTACTAGGGTTACCATTGTAGCAAACCGTTTGGGCATTTCCGATACTTCCAGCTTTCAAATTACCTCTTACGGTGATTTTTTCGCTGGCGGCATACTTGGTTTTCCCGCAGGAGGTCACTCTTCTTCTGTAATACCTGGTAGATGTCAAGTTACCGGGAGAATATGTTTTACCTGTAGCTCCGCTAATATTTGACCAGTTCGAGTTATTACTGGACACCTGCCATTGATAACTATAGGAAGATAAACCACCACTAGCACTGGAAGAATTCCCTAAAGTTCCGGCAGAAGCGCCATAACAAATAGTCTTCGCTCCACTTGTATTCCCTGCATTCAATGTATTGGGATTCACAGATTTATAACCTGCGCTTATTGATCCTCCCCATTTCCTATTGAGGGGATTATACGATCGAAGGTAGACATTTCTAGAACTTGAAAAAGTATAGGTATTGCTCTGATAGCTCTTGCTCGTTCCACTTGAAGAGGTTTGCCAGTACCAAACCACTCCTGCCGGTGGATTCGAATTTCGTTTCACTCTGGTTGAACCGCAATTGTAGGTAGTGGTAAATGAGCTGGATGGTGTGGCTGGTGGATTCGTGGAACCACCGCCGCCACCGCCACCGCCTCCCGGATCAGGGTCCGGCGGTGGTGGAGCTATCATTGGAGCTACCAGCTGGGATGAACTAGCCGATGACTTTTTCAATTCCTGACCATAGGAACTACCCATGGATACCAAAACAAATGCAATAAAAGCGATCGTACGAATAATTAACAAAATCTTTGAATTCATAGGGCTGGTTATTTAGATAGCCGAATGGCTGCAGGTGGTAAAACAAAACGTAAATTTCCAAAATCATCATAGATGTAATAGGTCTGGAGCCAGTTCTCATCTGAGGTGGGTGCAGACGCCGACTCCTGTACTTTTTTCAGAACCACCCGACCCCGAAGGTCTGTGAACTCCTGTACTTGATTACCATTTTCATCCGTGGTGACTGTTTTGTAAAGTGTACCAGGATCATAAGTGTTCAACTTCTTTAATTCTTCACCTTCCAATTCCCAGCGGATAACTTCATCTGCCAAGTTCGTCTGATAATCAAAGGTCATCGGTTTGTTACCACCCGCTTTGCCCCAGGCTTGACCTGGTGCAAAAGTTTTTAATGGACGATTCAGCGGGGACGGTTCGAATTCCGTCTCGGAATAGGCATGATCACCATCATTTGTCCCAAAATGATTATCGTAGAATGCGTTTTGGTTTACTAAATGCTCGTCCAAAATCAAACTGTTCAGCTCAGAGGAAGAATGAGTCAAATAGGATTTGGTTTCTCTACCGAAATCATCAAACACTTTTACTTGTATAATTTCATTTTCCGAAGCAGTTTGCTCGTGCTGAACAATTAATTTGCCACGACCTATGCCATCAAAATAAGAAGTTGACTCTCTTACAGAATAGGCATTTCTAGTAATCGGCGCTACTTGATACACCTGCTTGTATTCGGCAGTTTCTATTGAATTATCACAATTGGCTAAATTCTCACAAAGTCTAACGCCATTGGAAGTATAACTTACATTACAAATGTTATCCAACGGTTCCACTAACATCCAATAAGTTCCAAAACTGGTTACTGTAAAAGACAATTCTTCACCAGTTCCTATCGCATTCTGGATTTCATTTTCATTTTTATACAGGTAATACTTAAAACCACTTTGTGCATTCGCATATTTGATTTGATATACACTCGGATTAGATACATTTTTGACTGCTTGCAAGTCAAATCGATTTTCATGGATTTGTGGATTGACAACAGTGAAATTTACCCCTTCGGTCAAGGTCAATTCTTCACTTTCCGTTGCTATACAGTCCGTACCTGGGTCAACTTCAATTTGAAACTTAATGCTACTTCCAATCAAATCAGAGGCATTAAATGAAACCACACTATGACTTAGGTTAGCACTAAGTAATACACCGTTCAAGGTCCATTTATATTGTTCTATGTCATATTTCGAATTACTGACCGCCTCAAATCGCATTTCATTTTCAGGACATATGCTATTTGAAGTTTGGGTTGGACCATGCATTTTGATTTCAATTGCCGGAGCTCCAACAATTTCATTCACAACCGCACTAATCACTTCGGATGCCTGACATCCTATTGCAGTAGTCACTGTATAGGTCAAATCATAAGTTCCAGGAGTGTAATTATTAAATGTATTTCCAGATACACCATTACCCGACCAAATACCTCCACTTGGACTCGCTCCTGACAAAGAGAGATCCGCACCTTGACAAACCGAAGTTTCTACTCCACTTAAGTCTAAAACTGGATAATTCCCAACTTGTACAAAAACGGTATTGGAATAAGTATATTGATCGCAAGCAGACGAATAAACCTTTCTTTTATAATAAGCTGATTCAGCACCGTCTAGTCCTTGTAATGTATAGCTCAATCCACTTCCTACTACTGACCAATTCGATTCATTATTAGAATTTGTCAAAGACCTTAACCAGCTAATAGCAAAGTTTCCATCGCTACCCGATGGATCTTCAACTGAGGAAAGAATTGGATATTCAAGTACCCCACCTGTACAAATATTTTTATCTTTCTCAATAATACCTCCGTTTAAAGCCTGAAGAGACTGAGCTACCACTGGTACTTTATCACTCACACAATTCTGATAATTATCCAATGACATAGCTGCCTGAAAATTTTTAACCTGACCTTCATTCAAGCTCACCTGCATATGCTCTGATGTTGCAACCAAACTACCTGAATTATTATACCAATAGTATTGCTTTCCTTGTTGTAAATCAGGCACATCTTCGTTTACATCCATAGTAAGTGTAACATCACCCTGACCACACCTTTCGTCACTAATACCGTCTGGAACTGGCGTTTTTTCATGGACTACCACATTGACACTTTTAGACGTGGAACAATTATTTTGAGAATAGGTATAAGTCACACTATAAGTACCTGGGAAAGCACTTTGAAAACTATTTCCAGACACGCCAGTACCTGACCAACTTCCACCGCTAGGTGTTGCACCTGCTAAGCTAATCGCTTCTCCAGGACATTTACTTAAGTCACCCATTCCACTAAAACTTATCTGATTCAGGTGTGTTCGGGTGATATAAATTTCATTGGAAACTGCAGACTGACAGGTACCTCTTGTATCTGCACGGTAATAGGCATTGGAAGTCATATCGTTGATAGACAGCGTATAGGTAGGGCCGGTACCAATATCAGTATAACTAGAGCCACCGCTAGCCTTACGTTGCCAGTATACGGTACCACCACTTGAAGCAGTCGTAAATGATAAGGTAGGTATAAACACGTCTGCACCCGTGCAAATATCTCCATTTTTTTTGATCGTTCCACCTGTAACTGTTGGAGTCGTTATAGTTGTATAAACTTTCGGGCTATAACATTGGCCGTTAATAGATAATTCCGCACTGTAAGTTCCTGATGAGTTAACTGTTTTTGTAAATCCAGTTACCTCACCAAGGTATGTATTGTTCTTGTACCATTTGGTTTTAACTTGAAACATTCCACCTGTAGTAGCAGGAATAACTTCAAGTGTTTTCGTTCCGTTGCAAAGTACACCTCCACCATCAATCCTGGTTGGCTTAGTTGTACACTGTGCTTGCACTACTTGAAACGAACAGCAAAAGCATACGACTAAAAAAATTAGCGCTATTATTTTATTTGAAATAAGTAAGTTTTTTTTCATATTCACATGAATCTCGATGTTATTTGATAGAGCATTAAAATCTCAATTCTCTCTATTTTTTTATCTATTATAACTTTAGAAAAAAGCTTGATTTTTTTGGATAACTCATCCCTTGCATTCCCATCCTGATCAATTATCATTCTTTTTGTACCTCCAGTAAAAAAACGTAAATAGCTATCCTCGACCACCATGCCAGTGTTGGTAGTTTGCTGAAATTCCAAGACTGAAGTAGGTTCTATTGTGTTGGCCAGCAAGACTAGTGGCAACAAGGCGGCTAGGACGAATACAAATTTCGTTTTCATAAGTTGGTTATTACATCTTGTTGAAGGGTATAGAAAAATCCAAAAAAGGTAAACATCTCAGATGAAACTCTTTTTCAAAACTGCATAACAGACATCCACACAATTATCTAATTAATGGATTCGGTATACCCAAAAAATGCTGAGACTGACTCAAAGACATACCAATTCCAAAATAAGAAATGACGAAAGCCAGTCGAACAAAAACAATTGAATAAGCTCTTTGAGAACTCAAAGAGCCAAGGTTGTCATTGGTCAGTTGTACGGTTTAAAATTAATTTCAAAGTAGGTTATTTGAAAATCAATTCTGCCAGCACAAATGTTCTAACAATGGACGCTGGTTGTTGTGATCCAGTAAGAACAGACAGAGAACATACCATGAAGTCATGGTCAGCCTTTTTACGTCAGACCAACCCATTCGAAGTACGGGAATTCAAGGAATTTATTTGAAGTTGATTGTCAATTATTCAGATCAAATAAGAACAATGCTTTTCATACCCGCGTGCACACAAGCATAGCCAAACTGCCATCCATCAGTGTTGTTGCAAACAAATACACCTCTCCCCCTTCTTTAATCCCAGTTTTTTTTCTAATTTCCTTTACAGTCAAAGGATAGTTTCGGACCGTGATGTTGGCTTTTCCCTGAGGCAAGAACGGTTTCAATTTTTTCTTATTTACCACAGTTTGGGCTAGGATTTTGAATGAACGGCCAGGAAAGTTTTCTATATGCTTTTTGGAGGTGTAGAGATGCGAATTTCGGTGTAGTTTGCTTACATAAAAGGAATTAGCAACAGCGTTGAACCCGCCCGCTTTCATAATGGAAGCATTTGGTTCGTATAGGAATTCTAATGGCTGACTGAAAGCAGGTGAAATATCGTCATCTAAAAACTCGAACAACGATTGATCACCGCTGACTAAATTCACAGCGATTCGTTTGGTCTCATCTTCATAATTCGGCACAATTCTAAATAGCAATTCCTTACATTCATTCTTGACAGAGACTACATGCACCTCTTTCACATTTGGCAAAACCTTGAGTGCTAGATTAATGTCCAATAAGGGAGAAAGTTTTATCAAGACCTCTGCTCGCCGATCCAACAATTGTGGTAGGATAAGATTCAAATCTGGTGTACAGTCTTCAATTTGGAATACCTTTTGATTGGCCTCATCTCTTCGTGCGGGATCTATATAATATATATCAGCAGGTGTATTTTCTGTAGACAGATATTCTTCAGCTGTAGTATATAGTCGATCAATACTTTCAGCTTTTAGTACTCCAAAATTGTAATCGGCCAAGTGTACTAATTCCTTATTTTGCTCGACATAAACAGCCTTTTTAAACTGCCTCGACAAATAGTAAAGGTCTATGCCAAACCCACCGGTCAAATCGACTACCGATTTCCCTTGAACCAGTGATGCCTTGTATTTCGCTGTTTCTTCAGACGAGCATTGCTCCATGGAGACACCATGGGGGAAGATAATACCTTCCTGCTCATACCACTCGGGCAATTTTACCTGCGCCTTTTTTCTAGATTGAATCTGAGCCGCTATTTCTCTAATGGGCAGGTCTGGGTATTTCTTTGACTGCAACACCAAAGTCAAAGGGTCATCATTCAGATGAGAATGAATAAATTCCCTAACGCCTTTGGGAGAAAGAATATCTATAATTGAATTGGACATAAAAAAACTGGCTCAAATGTAAAACATTAGAACCAGCCTTTTTCTTTGTGCGAATGGCTTATTCACACGAATAACTAAAATAGGTTTCTTAAAGCACCAGGTTATGCTCGGCTACATACTGTGCAATTTGAACGGCATTCGTAGCGGCTCCCTTTCTAAGGTTATCTGCTACAATCCACAAGTTCAATGCATTTTCTTTGGTCTCATCTTTTCTGATTCTACCGACGAATACCTCGTCTTTTTTGTGAGCAGTCAATGGCATTGGATACACATTGTTGGCTACATCATCTTGAATCACCAATCCGGGAACTTTACAAAGAATTTCCTTTACTTCAGCCAAGTCATAAGGATTGTCAAATTCGATATTCACAGACTCTGAATGGCCTCCCATGGTTGGGATTCTTACACAAGTAGCCGAAACTTTTACATTCTCATCACCGAGAATTTTTACGGTTTCATTCGTCATTTTCATTTCCTCCTTGGTGTATCCATTTTCCTGAAATACATCAATGTGAGGCAATACATTCATGTCGATCTTATGCGGATAAATCATTTCTGGAGTTTCTCCATTTCTCTCCGACATCATTTGATCTACTGCCCCTTTTCCTGAACCAGTTACTGACTGGTAGGTAGATACAATCACTCGATTGATACCATATCTTTCATGCAATGGTCCCAGCACAAGTACCATTTGAATAGTTGAACAGTTAGGATTGGCGATGATTCGATCATCAATCATAATGGCTGATCCATTTATTTCTGGAACGATCAATTTTTTGGATGGATCCATTCTCCAGGCTGAGGAGTTGTCTATGACAATCGTACCTACTTCAGCAAACTTAGGTGCCCACTCCAATGAAGTTCCTCCTCCGGCGGAGAATATGGCTATATCAGGTTTGGCAGCTACAGCGTCCTCCAAACCGATCACGGTATGTGCTTCGCCTCTATACTCAATCACTTTACCTACTGAACGTGCAGAGGCGACCAACATCAACTCGTCGTATTCAAAATTTCTTTCTTTTAGGACTTCTAGAATTTCCGATCCTACTAATCCTGTGGCTCCAACTACTGCTAATTTCACTTCTTGTAATTTTTGTTTTTGATCAATTCGAGAGAGGTATTTGAACTCTCATAATGATACATTTTGATTAACTATCTCTGGGTTCCATGAATTGAGAATTCAAAATTAGTACAATTCTCTTGAGAACGAGAACAGTGAAATACTGAAATTTTTGAATTGTGTTAATGAATACTGCTAATTGTTAAATTATTAACTGATAAAAGTACTCAACGTCAATATCTAACATAATTCAGCTGTTTATTCCCTCAACATATTTACTGGATTCTCCAAAGCCGCTCGAACAGAGTACCAGCCAATAGACAATAATCCAACCAGAATAATAGAACCCACTGAAAATAGCAAAAGACTAAAACTAATCTCTATGCGATAAGCAAAGTTATCCAGCCATTGATTCCCCAAGTAATATGCAATTGGCAAACCAATGAAAATAGCCAGACCAATTACCGATAGTTGTTTAAAAGTGAAGTACTTTAATATCCAAAGTTCAGAGGCTCCCAATGTTTTACGAATGGCGACTTCTTTTCTTTTCAATCCGGTGAGATAAGCCGAAAGTCCATACATACCAAAACCTGCAAGGAATATGGCTAGCAAGGTAAATATCGAAAACAGCTCCTGCGTATGTGCCTCATTCACATATAGCTCTTCCAATCTGTCATCCAAAAAGGAGTATTCAATTGGCTTACCAGGTGAGAACTCGGTCCATTGTGTCAACATCTCTTGTATTGCATCCTGTGTTGCACTTTCTTTCACCTTAAACACTAACCTATTGGCCCTTCTCATACCACTAAAAATTACCAATGGGCGGATACTTTCATGTAAAGAGTGAATATGAAAATCCTCTACTACTCCAATGACCTTAAGTTGTCGAGCCCCCATCGTGTTTTTTATCGAAGAATTTACGGCTTGATCTGGCGTAGACCAACCAAATTGCCGCATGGCTTCTTGGTTGATGAGTACATAACTTATGGTATCTGTGAAGTCACTTTTTCTATAATTTCTCCCAGCAAGAAGAGACAAACCAAAAATACCCGCTCCATGCTCATCTCCCGTAGAATAAAAGGAGACATTGACTGGATTTCCTTCACTTTCAGTAGTAGTATAGGTCGTCGCTCCATTCACAAAACCTGGCACTGAAGATACGCCTGACCCCTGAATCACGTTGGGAGACTTAACCAATTCATTTTTAAATACGTCGACCTTTGCATTTAGCTCATAGGCGTTGTCAATGATCATCAAGTTTTCTTTGTCATAGCCCAAGTCTACTGTTTTCAAAAACTGATTTTGCTGATATACTATCAACGTGGAAACGATGACTACCAAGGAGACCCCGAACTGCAGACCGACAAGAATATTTCTTACCCAGCGCTCCTGCGCTGATTCTGTACTGCTCTTAGCATTGGAACTGATGACTTCCGTGGGGTAGACGCTTGACAATTTCAAAGCTGGATATACACCGGCCACCACACCGAGCACTATTGCAAATGCCAAAAACAAACCCAAGAAGGAAGGGTTGAGTAATACATCTGCAGTCCACATTTTACCTGACAAACTATTGAAAGTTGGAAGAACCTGAAACGACAACAATAAGGCTACACTCGCAGAGACCAGTGTAATGATGAGCGACTCTCCTAGCAGCTGTCTGGTCAATTGATTGCGCGAAGCACCCATGATTTTCTTCAACCCTAACTCTTTCATCCGCTTGCCTGCTTTAGCTGTAGAGAGATTGATATAATTAATGCACGAAATAATCAAAATGAAAATGCCCACCGCCATGAACAATTGCACATTGCTTTTGTTGCCATTGGGCATAAATTCCCATCTCAGATTTGAAGTCAAATGAATATCTGTCAACGGCTGCAAAAAATAGTCATAACTGTTGCCTTCTTCCAGCCATTTATCGAAATCCATCCCACTGGTATTCAATGCCATTTGCTTCAAAAGAAACTGGCGCATCTTACCTTCAAATTGCTTTGCGTCTACCTCAGCGTTGAGCTTGATATAGGTGAAATAAAAGAAGGCTGTGCCCCACTGGGTTCGATATCTCGACTCCCTCGAATCCACCATAGGCAGAATCAAATCTGCCTCGAAATGAGAATTATCGGGAAAATTTTGAACTACCGCACTGACTTGATAATTGAGACTATCACGAACAATCAACTGCTTCCCAACAGCCTCTGTGGTATTAAAATACTTCAAAGCTAACTTTTCCGTCAACACGACTTGCCGTGGCTTTTGAAGGGCAGTGTTTAAGCTGCCTTCCAAAGCCTCCAAGTCAAAAACTTCGAAAAACTCAGGATCCGCATACAGTCCGTTTTTTTCAGTAAAAAGCTGATTGTCGATTTTAATGTCAATGTCCCCGGTTGACATTCGGCTGGCCTTTTCTATTTCGGGAAAATTGTCTTGTAGCGCCAATCCCACAGGTGCAGGAATAGAGGCCCAACCTACTTCATTATTTGGATAAACACGATTGAGTGCCACCCTGTATATGCGATCCGAATCCGTATAGTGATCGTCATAAGTCAGTTCACTTTGCAAATACAGAAAGATGAAAATTGTAGAAGTAGTACCTAAAACCAGGCCTATTAAGTTGATTGAATAGTACAGTTTATTACGACGGGCGTTTCGAAGGAAGAATTTTATCATAGCAGTAATTTTAGAAAAATGCCTTTATTAAATTATTACATTTGGTTGACAATAACCACTTGCTAAGAACGAATGACAGATGTTGACGCATACATAACCACCTTTGAAGGTCCTCAAAAACAACTCTTGCGTGTATTGCACGAGTTAATATTAACACAATTTGATCTACAACCTAAGATCAGGTTTCGGGTTCCTTTTTACTACAACAAAAGCTGGATTTGCTACTTGAACCCGATCAAAAAAAAAGGCGTGGAGCTGTGTTTTGTACGTGCCAACGAGCTGTCCAATGAAAGCGGTGCATTAGATTTTAAAGATCGGAAACAGGTGGCTGGTATCTCTTACTTCGCATTAGAAGATATAGATGAAACTGTGCTGAACCCCATCATACAAGAAGCGCTCATTCTGGATGAAACCGTAAAGTATGCGTCCAAACGAAAGAAATAATATTGACGTAATCCTTCTAAGGATAATTTCGCTCTATGAGATCAGCAATTATCCGTATTTTAGTCGTTGTAATCTAGCTACATGAAGTACTTACTTACTCTTCTTGCCCTGTTCTTTATTCAGGTATCCTTCTCTCAAGTTAATGATGACTTTTCAGATGGAGATTTTACGAGTAATCCTACTTGGAGTGGGGATGAAACCGACTTTACAATCAGCTCAGAGCAACTTCGGTTAAACGTTTCTCCAGCGGCCGCAGGAGAATCATATCTTTCTACACCCCAAACAGAATTAGGTGAAACTACT
Organism: Reichenbachiella sp.; assembly: GCF_965233835.1. GTDB lineage: Bacteria > Bacteroidota > Bacteroidia > Cytophagales > Cyclobacteriaceae > Reichenbachiella. The sequence goes on along the minus strand of NZ_OZ247585.1, from coordinate 975,320 downwards.
TGGGAGTTTTATTTTAGACTCGCTTTTTCACCTTCTGATGGAAACCGAACGAGAATTTATCTGGTAAGCGAAAGCGCCGATCTAAGCAGTTATCCGGATGGGTATTTTATTTTGGCTGGAGAAGGAGGAAGCGGTGATGTCCTTCGATTTTATAATAGAGATGGCGGTTCAAATTCTCTGCTTTTTTCAGGTTCCACCAACTTGTCCTCTAGTTTTGAACTTTGGGTCCAGGTTACCAGAGATGCCAGCGGCAACTGGCAAGTGAATAGCAGTGCAGATGGCATTGCTCCTTATACAAGCGAAGGTGCTTCTTTTTTCGACAATACCCCTTTGAGTGCTGCTTACTTTGGGTTCTGGTGTGATTACACTTCGTCTAATTCTACAGACTTTTACTTTGACGACATTTCCATTTCTACTACGCCAGTAGTCGCCAGCTTCAGTGTTTCATCATTGAGTCAAGAAAGTTCCAATTCCATCAGAATCACTTTCAATCAAAACGTGGATAAAACTACAGCTGAGTCTACAACGAACTACTCTCTAAACTATGGTTTTAGCAATCCCGTCTCAGCTGTCCAGGATCTAACCAACCTGGACGAAGTTGTGCTAACCTTTTCGGACGATTTTGTCAATAATGATTACACCTTGACTATCGATCAGGTGGAAAATGAAGCTCAAGATGAATCTATTGACAATGTTGACCAAATTTTCGAAGTCGAATTGCAAACACCTTTTCGGAACATAGTAATTAATGAACTTTTTGCTAATCCGAATCCTGTTAATGGCCTGCCAGATAGTGAATTCTTAGAGTTATACAACCCTTCTACAAATGCCATTAATCTTGAAAACTTTGAGATTGATAGTAAGACGCTTCCAAACTTTGTTCTAGAAGCGAATAGTTATGTGATTCTAACGGAAACTGGTGATGTTCCTAACTATTCGGGGTATGGCGATGTAATTGCATTATCATCCTCATGGGCTCTATCCAATAATGGCGAACTTCTTGAACTTAGAGATAACCTAGGAAACCTAGTAGATAGTCTTAATTATGACCCTGATTTATATGATCCTATCGACGATGGAGATGGCTACTCCCTCGAACAAATCAATCCGGAGCTACTATGTAGTACAGAAAACAACTGGACCGCCTCGAATCATGTAGACGGAGGCACGCCCGGCACACAAAACAGTGTATACGACAATAACCCGGATATCATAGGCCCAAATCTCATCGACTTCATCGCCACAAATGCCAACACCTTTCGCCTAACCTTTGATGAACCGATGGATGAAACTTCACTTAGCAGTGGTACTTATACTTTTGATAATGGCATCTCTGAAAATGGCGTGTCTACGTTCACTTATACAGCAGATGTGGCAGTCACTCCTTCCCTAACTAGTGACGTAGATTATACCGTTACTGTTACAGGCGTTAAAGACTGTGCTCAAAACGACATCCAAACCAATAGTCTGTCCTATACCTACGACACCAACCCGCCAACACTCGACCATATTGTAGTAAAAGCTGCGAACCAAATTGAAGTGGTTTTTAATGAAGATTTGAACAAAACCATTGCCGAAACAGAAAGTAACTACACCTCTGATCATGCTGGCGCAACGAATCCTGCCTCAGCCGAACTGGATGATGAAAATGCCGCTGTGGTCAACCTTGTTTTTGATGATGACTTTGAATTTGGTGTAGAAAACACACTCACTATTGAGAATTTGCAAGACATACCAGGCAATGCTTTGGCTGCTGCATTAACCCCTACTTTTACATTGAGTCAGCAAATTGATACGGTACAAGTAATAGGCATTAACCTATTGGACATCTATTTCGAGCAAGACCTGGATGTAACAAGCGCCAGCACTACAAGCAACTACTCCGTAGATGATGGAGTAGGCGAGCCTTCCACTGCCTTTGTGGATAACAATAATGACCGTCTGGTTCACTTGGCTTTCGCCAATAATTTTGATGACAATCAAGCGCTGACGCTATCAGTGAGTGATGTATTGAATGCTGACACAGATTTGCTTACTACTCCAGATATTACTTTCGTATATGATACCTCTCCACCAAAACTAGATACTGTTGAGGTTCTGTCATCCACTTCTTTGATGGTCGTATTTACAGAAAAAGTGAATGAGCAATCGGCCGAATCCAAAGAAAACTATGAATATGAAGATATTTTCCCATCTGAGGTTTCCTTAGAAGCAGATCAGCAAACAGTGATATTGGATTTTGCAGAGGAATTTGAAAAAGAAGTTGTATTCGAATTATTGATAGATGAAGTCAAAGACTTGTATGGCAATGAAATCAAGACGAGACTCAAACAAGAATTTGTTTACGACATTTTTAGTCCAACACTAGATAGCATTATTGTAAAATCCCCAAGAGAATTGATTCTTTGGTTCAATGAAAATGTAGATCAAACTTCTGCAGAAACCACCACGCATTACACGATTGGTGAGAGTGTAGGTCAGCCTACCTCTGCTACTCAAAATTCTGAGTTTCAGCATTTGGTTACTTTAGAATTGTCGAGCGATCTTCCTCAGACTGCTGATATTGCTCTAGACATCTCCAGCATGACAGATCAGCGAGATAATGCAATCTCAAAAGCGATAACAAGCTCTTTCGACTACAATGTTTTTTACGTTGGTCAAATAAACACGTTTAGTCAAAATCAGATTGAAATTGAATTTAATAAAGCACCATCAGTGGGAACTAGAGCGGCACTTTCAAACTACACCATGAATGGTAACTCGGCCTCCTCCGTCAATTTTACAACAGATCGAATAGCGACCATTACCTTCGACCAGGCCATGGAAGACAACTCTAGCAATACACTAAGCATTGATAATGTATCCCAAAGCTCCAATTCCATTGCTTTGAACGACTACGTGTTTGAATTTGATAGTCGAGTTGCGAGTGGTAGCCTGGTGGGAAACCGAACTGCCGAGATAATATTCGAAATAGGATTGGATGAAGGGCAGGTTTTGTCTCTTTCTGATTTTACCGCCTCACCTACTTTGGGTAATTGTGTGGCAGCCATTATCGACCCTGAAGACACAGAAAAACTGAGGCTTACATTCGAGCATGCACTTGCTGCTGATGTGGTTTATGATATTTCGTGGCAAAACTTATTCAATGAATTTGAACACCGACTGCCGGATTATTTTACCACAGTGATGAATGATCAAACTGCTCCATCTGTTGTCGAACATCTTGTTCTGAATGAAAACACAATTTGGATAAAATACAGCGAGCCACTTAATGAAGTATCCGCAGAATTCTCACTTAACTATGAAATTACTCCGAGCATAGGGCATCCTGTGGAAGTAAAATATACTGCTTCGGATTCTACTGTACTGCTCGAATTTTCCTTGTCATTTTTAGAAGCTACCAACTACACACTGAACATCGACAACATCGAAGACCTATCAGACAACGCCTTGTTCGATCATGATATAGAATTTACCTACGAAACGCCTGATATTCCGAATTTTGGTGACCTAATTATCACAGAAATCATGGCTGATCCATCCCCATCTGTAGGCCTTCCTGAAGTAGAGTATTTGGAAATTTTCAATAACACTTCAGAGGAGATTTCACTATTTGGTCTTATAGTGGTAGATGCCAGCAGTTTTATCATATTAACAGAAGGCAGCATAGCGGGAAATGAATATTTAGTACTGACCTCCAGCTCAGGTGCAGCTCAACTGGAAGGCACAAATGTGCTAGGTATCTCCAGTTTTCCGTCATTGAATAATTCTGGAGAACCCGTTTCCCTCTACTACGGCGCCACTCAGATATTCAACACCTCGTATTCTTCCAGCTGGTACAAAGACAGTGAGAAGTCCGAAGGCGGCTGGTCTCTTGAAATGATAGACACAGACAACCCTTGTGGAGAAAAAGCAAATTGGAGTGCATCAACGGACCCTACTGGTGGTACCCCAGGTCGTGCCAATTCCATTCAAACCTCCAATCCAGACAACTTTGGTCCTGAGCTCATTCAGGCTTTAGCCATCACACCAGACAGTTTACATCTGACCCTAAATGAAAAGTTACACCCTGATAGCTTTGAGCAAGCAAATATTGAGCTTGAACCATCATTGCCAATTACCTCTCAGCATTTGTTTCATCCTGTGTTAAATAGAGTAGCAATATCCTTAGGGGAATCCGCTAGTGCTGGCCAGTCTTACGAAGTCACATTGACGCAAGTCGCTGACTGCAAACAAAACTTAATCAGCTCAGAACATCAAACCGTTCGGTTTCAACTCCCCGAAGAAGCTGAAGCACAAGATATCGTGATCAATGAAGTGCTCTTTAATCCAAGGTCCAACGAAGTGGACTTTGTGGAGATTTATAACAACTCAGAAAAAGCCATAGATTTGAAAGACTGGAGGCTAGCTGACAAAATCAGTGATCAAAAAATTGTTTCTTCCGAACACTTTGTGATTTACCCTTCCGAATATCTAGCACTTACTCCAGACCCTGACATCTTGAGTCTAGCCTACCCAAATGGTGACTATTCGCGAATGCGAACCATGAACAGCTTCCCAGGTTTGTCAGATGCCGAGGACTCTGTGATCCTCATGAACGACCAGGGTGTTTTGATAGACCAAATGGAATACAAGGACGACTATCATTTCAACTTGCTAGATGATGACGAGGGTGTTTCCTTAGAGCGGGTTTCTTTCGAGGCCGAAAGTACGAATCCCGATAGTTGGAGATCAGCGGCTAGTACAGTAGGGTTTGCCACCCCAGGAGTGATCAATTCTCAATTGCAAACAGCAAATCAATCAACCGCCACCGTGGCCATTGAACCCAGAGTTTTTGTACCAGATAACACTGGCATGAATGACTTCACAACCATAAGTTATCAACTTAGTCAAACTGGCAATTTTGCCAATGTACATATCTATTCAACAAATGGGGTTTTGATTAAGACCCTGGCAGAAGGTGAACTGCTTTCTACAAACGGTTTTTTCACCTGGGATGGAATCACAGACAACGGCAGTCTTGCATCGGTTGGTTACTATGTAGTTGTATTTGAAATATTCGATGGACAAGGCAACAAATCGCTTCAAAAAGAGACCGTCGTACTAGGGACTCGATTTTAGGACTTTTGCGGTATAGAATTTCATTTTTAGGAGAATCCCCTAGTTGAAATTTACGGTTTTACTCTATTTCAGCTCTAACCTTTATTCCCCAAATTTGCTATTCACAAGATCAGTTTAAAAACTCACCAGCTATGAGTATTTCGCAATCTTTAGTATCAAAGGGAATTAGGTTGCTCTTCAGCAATGAAGAGAATGTTTGGTATGCCGTCATAGGGGAGCGAAAAAAATATCTTGGGAGCGAACAGGAATGTAGAGAGTTCTTAAGTTCACTTAAGCACTAGACGAGGTAAATTGAGGGTGTTCGCTTAATAAAAGCACGAGTCGCGAGTCTCGTGCTTTTTTATTGTCCATCGCCTTCCTTTAGATGTTGGTAGTAATTTTTTAGAGCTTCTGGCAATAGCTTTATCAATTCATACTCTGAGCAGTCAGCCACATATTGCTCAGTAAGCCCCGAGTATTTCATAAAATCCCGATAATAATAATCATCAAAGTACTCATTGATTTGATCAAAAGCATTATCCAGATTTGACCGAGCTTCTTCATAAACCAGATCTTCCTTTTGTTTTTGCTTAAGGTACAAATAGTTCTTTTTCTCCTCTTTATAGCTTTTGCTAAATGCCCGATAAAGTGCTGTCATAGGACTCGCCACTGCTCCTAAACCCATATGATAATCCTTCTCTACTGGTTTGTCCGAATACTTCACTCCAGGAACGTAATACACTTCACGTTCTGGTTGTCTGATAATTGTATTGGCCTGAAAATTTGAAGAGATTTCTACATCATCGAGTATAATAGTACTCCTGTGCATTGCGAGGATTACTTTTTGAACTTGATCTACGCTTGTAATCACCAATGACAAAGAATCATAGCCTACCAGGCGAAAGTGTAAAGTATCAAGATGATTGACTTGAAACTCAAATCGCCCTTCGTGTGTAGTAGTGGTGCCTAAATGCTCTTCCAGGTAAACGTGAACATTAGCTAATTCCTCCAGGCTCATGCCGTCTAAAACTTGCCCATGAATGGTGACTTTTTGAGCAGCAGCATTTTGAGCAAACAAAAGGAACAATATAGCCACACCCAACATCCTGGGCATAAAAAAAACGGGCATCCTAGAAATCCAGATCATTGATTGCATTACACAACTAATGCCTGATAAGTTTCCGAGGATGCCCGTTAGCAATAAAATTCAGTACTTATTTCTTCGGCTTCTTACTTGAGCCTGAGCTTTTTGGTTTAGAAATAGACTCTCTCATCTCTGTATCCGCTTTGATGTTGTCCATTTTATAATAATCCATGATTCCTAAGTTTCCATCAATAAAAGCTTGCGCCATAGCCTTAGGTACTTCCGCTTCCGCTTCTATTACTTTAGCTCTTGCCTCCTGTGCTTTAGCTTTCATTTCTTGCTCTACAGCAACCGCCATAGCTCTTCTTTCCTCAGCTTTGGCTTCGGCCACTTTCAGGTCAGCCGCTGCCTGATCAGTTTGCAGATCAGCACCAATATTCTTCCCTACATCCACATCAGCGATATCGATAGAAAGAATTTCAAATGCCGTTCCTGCATCCAATCCTCTAGTCAATACCAGTTTAGAAATTTTATCTGGGTTCTCTAATACTTCTTTGTGCGTGATAGCCGAACCAATAGAAGTCACAATACCTTCACCTACTCTTGCCAAAATAGTGTCTTCTCCAGCACCACCAACTAGCTGGGCCAAGTTTGCTCTTACAGTTACTCTAGCCACAGCAATCAACTGAATACCATCAGAAGCTACAGCAGCCACTCTCGGTGTTGTGATTACTTTAGGGTTTACAGAAATCTGCACTGCTTCGAATACATCTCTACCGGCCAAATCAATAGCAGCTGCTTGATTGAACTCAAGTGCAATATTGGCCTTATCTGCAGAAATCAAAGCTTTGATTACGTTTGGTACATTACCGCCTGCCAGATAGTGTGTTTCCAGTTCATTGGAAGTTACCGTAAGACCTGCTTTGGTCGCCGTGATCAAAGAGTTCACCACCAAGGAAGGTGGCACTTTTCTGATTCGCATGAATACAAGCTCTGCCAATCCTACTCGAACATTAGAAAATACTGCAGTGATCCAAAGATTGACTGGAACAAAATACAGGAAAGTGAAAAACAAGATAATGGCCCCGAAGAGCGAAATTATCATCATCATACTACTCATGGTAAGTATTAGTTTATTGGTTCTACAATTATTTTATTTCGCTCCAACTTGATGATTTTAACGACTGTGTTTTCCAACACAAACGGACCAAGCGAAGACACTTCATATTCTTTATTATCAAATTCGGCTTTTCCCACTGGCTTCAGAGAAGAAATACATTTGCCCTCTTGACCTACTTCCAAAGCCGAAGTCAATCCTTCATTCACTGGAGTTTTCATGACGCTTTTATTGGAAAATTTATTCCAAGCTCCTGATTTAAAACTCAAAATAACCGCTGCCAAGCCGACAGCCATGGATACCGTAAGCACGATGTGCCCTGTATCGACGCCATAAAGCTCGTAACTTCTATATACGCCATAGACCCCAACCAAAAATCCCAAAATGCCCACGATGGTTGTACCGGGAACAAAAATGATCTCAACGATGATCAAAGATATTCCCGCCAGAATCAAAAACGCTATGAGAAAATAATCAAGCAATGGCGGTGGTTTAAATTAGCATTCGAATATACAATATAGGGTCGAGTTTCCGCTCAACCCCAGGTTATTTTAATACGCTTTTGCAAAGACTACTCTGCCTTGCGATGGCTTGCCAGAATACACACACTTTCCTTCCTCTTTCTTTTGATCGATAGGAATACATCTGATCGTGGCTTTAGTTTCGTTCTTGATCTTCTCCTCAGTTTCGGCTGTACCATCCCAGTGGGCGTATACAAATCCACCTTCTTCACTTTCAATAATCTTTTTGAACTCATCGTAGGTATCCACTTCAAAAGAATGAGACGTACGGTAATCCAAAGCCTTTTTATAAATCGTTTCTTGAATATTATCCAACAAGTCAGAAATGTTCTGCGCAAAATCGTCGCCCAAAGGCATTACATTTTTCTCCAACAGATCCCTTCTCGCTACCTCTACCGTATTGTTTTCCAAATCTTTTGGTCCGATAGCGATTCTCACTGGTGTACCTTTCAATTCGTATTCGGCAAATTTCCAGCCTGGCTTATGTGTTTTTCTATTGTCGAATTTCACCGTGATGCCCAATTTCTTCAAGTCTGCTTTTATCTTCAAAGCCACTTCAGAAATTTCAGCCAACTGCTCATCGCTCTTGAATATTGGAACAATCACCACCTGGAATGGTGCCAATTTTGGAGGCAACACCAACCCCTGATCATCTGAATGCGCCATAATCAAAGCACCCATCAATCTTGTGCTGACACCCCAAGATGTTCCCCATACATATTCCATGGCTCCGCCTTCTGCATTCGCGAATTTCACATCAAATGCTTTCGCAAAATTCTGACCTAAGAAGTGAGAAGTACCAGCCTGAAGTGCTTTGCCATCCTGCATCAATGCTTCGATGCAATAAGTGTCTTCTGCTCCAGCGAATCTTTCACTTTCAGATTTCACCCCTCTCAACACTGGCACGGCCAAGAAATTTTCAGCAAAATCAGCATACACATTCATCATTTGGACGGTCTCATCGATCGCTTCTTGCTTAGTCGCATGAGCCGTATGTCCTTCTTGCCATAAGAACTCCGCCGTTCTCAAAAACAGGCGTGTTCTCATTTCCCAGCGTACCACGTTGGCCCACTGATTCACAAGAATTGGAAGGTCTCTATAAGACTGGATCCATTTTTTATAAGAATTCCAGATAATGGTCTCCGACGTAGGTCTTACAATCAACTCCTCTTCGAGTTTGGCGTCTGGATCTACCACCACACCTTGCCCACCTTCATCGTTTTTTAGACGATAGTGCGTTACTACTGCACATTCTTTAGCAAACCCTTCTACGTGATCAGCTTCCTTACTCAAGTATGACTTTGGAATGAACAATGGAAAATAAGCATTGGAATGTCCCGTGTCTTTGAACATTTCATCCAATGTAGCCTGCATTTTTTCCCATATGGCAAAGCCGTATGGTTTGATCACCATACAACCCCTCACGTCAGAGTTTTCAGCTAAATCTGCTCTTTTTACTAGTTCATTATACCACAAAGAATAATCTTCGCTCCGCTTTGGTAATCCTTTACTCATCTTGATTTCTTAAATTTGGTATGGATATTGCTTTTCTATCGTAGAAAAATTGGACACAAATATAATAGGTTGTCCAATAATTAAAATCAATGTCTTACCAATTAAACCCGGAGGTAGTTATGATTCTAAAAAACTTAAAGTCACCTGCACTATTAGCTTTGACCCTTTGTATGGGGTTGGTACAAACGGGATTTGGTCAAGATGAATACGATGACATGTATTTTTCTTCTAAAGACAGAAAGAAAATTAAACATGCTCAGGAAACAAGTGATGCGAATATTACCTACGAGTCTTACTCGAACAATACTTATGACAACCCTTCCTACTCTGCTAAAGAAGTAAATCCAGAATATATAGAGAAATATAAGCAGCAGGCTAGAGCATCCGTAGCAAGTGAGGTCGCCGCGGCTGAAGGGAATACCAATCCTACTTATAGCAGTACGGATTACTTTGTAGAAGGAGAAGTCGAAGACTACGACAACCCTTCTTTCTACAATGACCCTAAATACAACAGACAAAACGAGCAAACCGTTGTCAACAATTATTATGGCAATAGATATCGCAACCCATATTATGGTGGTTTCAACTCATGGGGGCCATCCATGATGATGAGTTACAACAATTGGGGCGGCTGGTCCTATGGAATGAGCTATGGCATCGGCTGGGGTGATGGCTATTATGATCCATTCTTTTATGACCCGTACTTCTACCAGCCATATTATTGCCCTGTTTATAGCTACAATAGTTATAGGTGGTACAACAATGGATACAATCGAGGTTTTTATAATGGGTACAACTACGGATACTATACGGCTAATGGAATAGACAATGGTTACCAGCGACAAGTGGCCCGAGGGGCTAGAGGCAGCCGGGGACAGTCCGCTGTCAGCAACTCCAGTATCAAGAGTTTGTCATCTGCCACACCAGCCAGAAGTTCAAGAAGAGTTTCGGCAGCCAGTGGAAGGTCAAGTGGTACTACAAGGGTAGCCAGCACAGCTAACAGTAGCGGAAGAGTGGCCACTCAATCCAACAATCAGGTTCAATCGCAAAATGAATATTTGAGAAAGGCTAATGTAAGCACATCACGTTCGCGACTGACTGAGCTGTCCAATAGAACAAATTCGCGGTCTGCAGTGAGTAGCAGAACGACTTACACCGGCAGCAATCCAAGAGTTTCTTCCAACCTTAATAAACAAAGCAATAACCTAACTAAGACTCCGGCTGTTTCTACAAGATCAACTCGAAGCGCCAATAGCTCTCGTAGCTCATCTGGAAATGTTAGAAGATATAACACACAACGTTCGTCTTATTCAAGCCCTTCCAGAAGTTCATATTCAGGAACGCGATCATCTTCTCCCAACAGATCTTATTCATCGCCTTCTCGATCTAGTAGCGGAAGCAGAAGTTCATCATCCGGCAGGTCTTCGGGATCTTCAAGTAGGTCAAGTTCAAGGGGAAGAAGATAAGTCTTCAGCATTCAAAATATTTTTAAATGAATAAACTACTCATTTTAGTTTTTACACTCTTGTTGTGTACCTACGAGTCTCGAGCTCAGATTGGATATTATAGCGATGCTTTAAACTATAGCCGAACAAACTCCATTGGAACAGCAAGAACTCAGGCCATTGGTGGTGCTCAGGCAGCTCTTGGAGGGGACATCAATTCCGCCTATGCTAATCCTGCCGGCTTAGGTTTTAATAGAAGTTCAGTGGTCACTTTTACGCCTTCTATCAATTTTTACAATAGCGAATCTGAGTACTTTGGACAACTGGCTGATGATGCCAAAGCTAATTTCAATATTGCCAACCTTGGCGTGATTTTCAATTTCGCCAAGAGCGACTATGAAGACAGCAAATTCAAAGGAGGCTCATTTGCCATCACTATGACTCGAGAAAATAATTTCCATCAAGACATTTTATATGATGGATACAATGAGCAGCAACAAGGCAAGTCTTCGATTGTAGACTCCTGGATTGATCAAGCCTGGGGGACACCTACGAATCGACTCATCAATTTGGGATACCCTTACGACGCGTACAATCATTATCTAATTAGCGACTATGGAGATCCAGATCAACCGGGATATGACAAATACATGGGTTATTTACCTGATAGCACAATAAGGGAGCTCGGCGATTTTCCTCGTCAGATTGAGACCATCAAAAACAAAGGCAGTCAGTACCAATGGGATTTCGCTGCAGGAGGCAACTACAACGATGTGCTATATTTTGGTGCAAGCCTTGGTTTAAACTCTATTAAGTATTCTGACGAAAGGCTATATGGCGAAACTGAATTTCTGTACAATGGCCAACCAGATGACATTATCAATGAAATCAGTACCAGGTCGACGGTTGATGTACGCGGAACTGGGATTAGCGGAACCTTTGGTTTGATTGCACGACCAACGGATTTAATCAGGCTTGGTGTTTCGCTTACAACTCCCACCCACTATTGGTTGTCTGAAGAAACCTCTGAGGACCTCCTCACTTCCTATAACAGCTGGGATTATCACGACCCCGTTACTTCAGAAGTCACCCGCTTAGAAGACTTCTATGATGAATATTTTACAGAGTCAAAATACGAAATTAAAACACCCATGAAGTTAACCACGGGTATGGCCTTCTTCTTAGGCAAAACAGGGTTCATTTCTGCAGATGTGGACTTTATTGATTACTCTAAGTCTAAAATCAAATCCTCAGATTTTGATGTAACAGAAGACAATCTTGCTATTAGCTCACTCTACCAAAAAGCCATTAATTGGAGGATGGGAGGAGAATTTCGAGTCAGTAGTTTTAGAATAAGAGGCGGATACAGCTATGAGGGAGATCCTTATATGAATAGCTCTAATGATAATAGTATTAGAAAAATATCTGGAGGTGTTGGTTATAGAAATCGAGAGTTCTTCTTAGATGTTTCAGCAGTGCACAGCAAATGGTCATCTACTGAAAGCCCATATACGATCTATTCATTCAGTGACCCTAATGAAGACATTAGCCCAACCGCTTTTATTGACAACCGTAATTTAAATGTATCAGTGACCTTTGGAGTTAACTTTTAGCCGATTCCAAAAACTGAACGACATCTTGAAGGTTCGAATTGGTAGTGAATGAGGCTTTCTCGTAATGAGGAAGTCTCTTTTTATAAAGTGCTTCCATATCCTGAGCGAGGGAATCATCTTCCATCCGGTTGACTAATGGCCTGGTGCTTTTCTCTTTTTTCACTCGCTCTATGATGGTATCCATAGGTGTGTTTATAAAAATAGTAGCACCAGCTCCGTTCATTTGGTCCATGTTATCGAAAAAACATGGTGCCCCACCCCCAGTAGCAATTACAGCAGGTTCGTTCAGCTTGATGAGCATAGTAAGCACGCTATTCTCCAATTCACGAAAATAATCTTCACCAATTTGCTCGAATATATCTGGGATCACCCATCCGGCCATGCGTTCTATTTCCGCATCTAAATCAAAGAAATTTCTATTCAGCTTCTCGGCTAGCTGCTTTCCTAAGGTGGACTTGCCCGAACCAGGCATTCCAACTAAAAATATTTTTGAAGGGGTTTTCAAGCGCTTTTATTAGTTACCTCTTTGTATTGCATTTTATGAAGTTGTGCATAATAACCATCTTTTGCAAGTAATTCGTCGTGAGAACCTGTTTCTTTTATTTCTCCCTGCTCTAAAACCAGTATTTTATCAGCATGCTGGATGGTAGACAAGCGATGGGCTATAACAATAGAAGTTCGACCTTTCATCATACGATCGATGGCTTGCTGAATCAATTCTTCTGTTTCGGTATCCACACTAGAGGTGGCCTCATCTAGCACAATGATCTTAGGGTCATACACCATGGCACGAACAAAAGAAATTAACTGTCTTTGCCCCACTGATAACGTTGCCCCACGCTCCATCACGTTATAATCCAGTCCACCAGGAAGTCGTTCGATAAACTCTCTTGCTCCAACCAATTCGGCAGCCTTCATTACCTGTGCTCTGGAAATATCTTCATTCCCAAGCGTAATATTTTTTTCGATGGTATCGGAAAACAAGAAAACATCTTGAAGTACAACACCAATATTCCTGCGCAAGGCACTCAACTCATATTCATGAATATCAAACCCATCCACAGCAATAGAGCCTTTGTTTATATCATAAAATCGACTGAGCAAATTGATCACTGAAGATTTCCCCGCGCCAGTAGCTCCTACCAATGCTATGGTTTGACCTGATTGCACATCGAAGTTGATGTTTTTGAGCACATAGTCGTCATCATTATAGGCAAACCACACGTTGTCAAAAGATACGTGCCCTTCCAGGTGATCAGGGTTTTTTGATCCTTCATTAGGAATGTGTTCCTTATTCTCTAACAAATCTATCAAACGGTTCGAACTCACGATGCCCATTTGTAACGTATTGAACCTATCTGCAATCATGCGAATCGGACGGAAAAACATCTGAATGTACATGATAAACGCTATGAGAACTCCAGGTTGATACTGCGCATCAATCATTTTCACAGCTCCATACCAGACCACCAGCCCAATACCTATGGCCTGTATAACTTCCGCTACTGGGAAGTAGACGGAGTAATACATCACAGATTTAATATTCGCCTTCTTGTGTTCGCGATTAATCTCTTTGAATTTCTCTAGTTCTCGCTCCTCACTGTTAAAAATCTGAACAATGCTCATCCCAGTGATGTGCTCTTGAACAAACGAATTCAAGTTGGATACCGCAGTTCTCACACTGTTGAATGAGACTTTAATTTTTTCCTTAAAAATATAAGTCGCAAAAATCAATATTGGCAAAGTAGACAAACTCACCAGTGTCAACTTCCAATCCGTGTAAAACATAAAAATCAGAATCACTACCAACTGTAGTAGATCCCCTATCATCATAGCGATGCCCTGACTAAACACATCGGCTAATGTCTCTATATCAGATATGTTACGAGTCACCAACCTTCCAATCGGAGTTTTATCAAAAAACTTGAGCTTTAGTTTTTGAATATGCTCATAAAGACTGGTCCTGATATCTCTAATAATATACTGACCTAACCAACTGGAGAGATACGTGTGGGCGTATTGTACAAAAGCCTGAGCTATGAGCAGCACGATCAACAAACCGATCATAAAGATCAAGCCATCAAAATCACCATTCGCTACATCATTGTCAATTGTTACTTGAATCAAGTAAGGTCTAATAGGTACCAATATGGCCAAGGCGATGGTCAATAACACCAATAGCCAAAACTGCGTCATGTATGGCTTGACAAAGACAAATATTCTTTTCAGAACTTTGAAATCCAGTATTTTACCGTCGGGTTTTTCTTTTTCCAAACTATGTAAGCGGTGACTTGAAACTAAAGATAAATGTCTTTGGGGTAGATGATATCACGCAAATATAGGCCATGTGCAGGAACAGATCGACCTGCTTTTTTTCGATCTCGACCTTCCAATACAGCTTGAAATTCCTTTGCAGACATACGCCCTTGACCTACGTCCAGCATAGTACCGACTAAGGCCCGAACCATCCCTCTCAAAAATCTATTGGCACTTACGTGAAAATGGATCTCATCGTTTTGCTTTTCCCAGAATGCTGCAAAAATTTCACAGTTAAAATTATTGACCTCTGTCTTTACTTTGCTCATGGCTTCAAAATCCTTCCATTTTTTGATCAGCTTACAGCATGTATTCATGGCATCCAAATCCAATGGCTGATGGAAATAATAGGACAATCCTTGCTTGAAAGGACTCTTGTGTTGGTGAATTTTATAGATGTAAGCGCGAGACGTTGCTTCAAATCTTGCACTTACATCCTCTTTAACTTTTTGAATAGAATTAACAGAAATATCCTGAGGCAACAAGCTATTCAGTTTAGCGACAAGCTGATTTACATCTACCTCATTTTCATAATCAAAATGAACCATCTGCATCATAGCATGCACACCAGTATCAGTTCGTCCACTCCCTATGGTAGATATATCTCCCCTTAGGATCGTAGATAGCGCTTCATTGAGTACACCTTGGACAGTTTTAGCATTGTTCTGAATCTGCCAACCATGATAATTGGTACCATCATAGGAAATATCAATGAAGTATCGCATGTAAGCTTATATCACTTCAAGCTCTTTACCCACCTTAGTGAAGGCGGCAATAGCTTTATCCAAATGTACTTGCTCATGAATTGCTGAGAGTTGTACCCGAATTCGAGCTTGCCCCTTCGGCACAACTGGGAAATAAAACCCAATAACATAAATCCCTTCTTCTAGCAAACGAGCCGCAAATTTTTGAGAAAGCACCGCATCGTATAACATGATTGGTACAATCGGATGGAACCCTGGCTTGATATCAAATCCGGCCTCAGTCATTTTTTCGCGGAAATATTTAGTATTAGCCTCCAATTTGTCTCTGAGCTCCGTAGTCTCACTCAGCATATCAATCACAGCAATGGATGCCCCAACAATCGACGGAGCTAATGTGTTCGAGAACAAATAAGGTCTGGACTTTTGACGGAGCATTTCGATGATTTCTTTTTTACCAGAAGTAAACCCTCCAGATGCACCACCCAATGCTTTTCCTAGCGTACCTGTAATGATATCCACTCTGTCCATTACTCCACAAAGCTCATGTACACCTCTTCCCGTTTTACCCATAAACCCTGTAGAATGGCACTCGTCAGTCATCACCAAAGCATCATACTTATCCGCCAGGTCACAAATTTTGTCCATTTGAGCCACAGTACCGTCCATTGAGAATGCTCCGTCCGTTACGATGATCTTACATTTTGCATCCTTGGCTTCAATCAACTTAGCTTCTAAATCGGCCATGTCATTGTTGTTGTATCTATAGCGCTGGGCTTTACAAAGTCTCACTCCGTCGATGATCGAAGCATGGTTTAATGAATCTGAGATAATGGCATCTTCAGGCCCAAACAATGGCTCGAATACCCCACCATTGGCATCAAAAGCGGCCGCATACAGGATGGTGTCTTCTGTACCTAAAAACGTCGAAATTTTCTGTTCCAATTCTTTATGGATATCCTGTGTGCCACATATAAACCGGACGGATGACATGCCAAATCCGTGAGAGTCAATAGCTGCCTTAGCCGCTTCAATAACTTTTGGATGTGAAGAAAGCCCCAAGTAGTTGTTAGCACAAAAATTTATTACTTCCTGTCCTTCACTCGTTTTTATATCAGCGCCTTGAGGGGTAGTGATTATTCTTTCAGACTTAAATAGGCCTGCTTCTTTTATCTCTTCTAATTGTGTTTTTAGTTTGGCTTCTAAAGACTTATACATCGAAATTATTTCATTTTGGGTTTAAACTTCATTTTAGGTTTGGATGGAGCTGCCTCAACCTGTTCACTCAACTGATACTTTCTTCGTATCGGATTAATCAAAAATAATTTTTGAGCAGTAAAACTTGCAGGGTGCGTTTCAACAAAAACCAATTCCAGTTTTTCATACAATTCTGGTTCTGATGCCTTGAATTTTAAGGCATCAATTTTTTTGGTACTCAAATAGGTATTAAAGTCGATCTGATTTTCCATCTCACGGCAAATATACGGTTTGTTCGCAAAGGAAAGAGTGGAATTATTAGTCGAAATACTCTCTCTTTTATAGAAATATTATTTTCCACCGTAAGCAAAAAAGATAAGCATTTGTGGTTTTAATTAGCTGCTTTAAATACATTTGAAAAAACCATTATTCATCCTTATGGCTCAATTGGAAACATTAGCTCTACAAATATCCGACGGCATTCTTACCATAACTTTTATCAGAGAATCTGCACTCAATGCGTTAAATGATCAAACTTTTAACGAACTGAAAAGTACATTCGAAGAAGCGTTAGACAACAAAGAAATTTCTGGTATAATCCTTACTGGAGTGGGAGAAAAGGCTTTCGTAGCTGGAGCAGACATTACCGAATTAGCCAAAATGACCGAGGTGAATGGTAGAAATTTTGCTGAAAAAGGCCAGGAGATTTTCGAGATGATCGAAGGTTCTGCTAAACCTGTGATTGCCGCGGTCAATGGTTTTGCCTTGGGAGGTGGATGTGAATTGGCTATGGCCTGTCACATGAGAATAGCCACTGCCAATGCAAAATTTGGTCAACCGGAAGTAAACCTGGGAGTAATACCTGGATATGGTGGCACCCAACGCCTAACTCAACTCATTGGTAAGGGCAAAGCCCTCGAACTCATGCTGACAGGGGACATGATTGGTGCGGATGATGCACTTTCATTAGGCTTGGTCAATTACAAAGTTGACACCAAGACGGAAATGATTAGCAAGGCTGAAGAAATTTTGAAAAAAATTCAAACCAAGGCCCCATTGGCCGTAGGTATGGTGATCGACTGTGTAAAAGCCGTTCATACATCCGGAGAGAACGGTTATCAAACCGAAGCCAATTCGTTTTCAAGATGTTGTGGCACGGAGGATTTTCAAGAAGGCACCTCGGCTTTTCTTGAAAAAAGAAAGCCTAATTTTAAAGGCGAATAATCAAAGCGTTTCATGAGTATATATATTCTGGCTAAGACATGAGCAAAGTCAAAGGATTAGCTGGAGACACCATGTGGTATGGGCTCAGCAGTATCATCGGCCGCATGATATCTTATCTATTGGTGCCTTTATACACTTCCGTCTTTCTACCAGGAGAGTATGGAATTGTTACGGAGCTTTATGCCTATACCGCTTTCCTTTACCCCATTTTTACCTACGGCATAGAAACTGCCTATTTTAGGTTTGCCAATAAAAACCCAGAAGAAGAACCCGCCCTTTTCAATCTGATAGTCACTTTGATGATCTTAACCAGTACTTTCTTCGTTGGAATTTTATTTTATTTTGGAGCTGACTTGGCCATCTGGCTGGACTACCCCGGCAAGGAGATGGTTTTCTACTGGCTAGCTACAGTGTTGGCCGTTGATGCGATCACCTCAGTTCCATTTGCACGTTTACGCTTTCGCAAGCGAGCTAAAAAGTTTGCCTTTATTCGATTCTTCAATATTGCCTTCGCAGTTGTACTCAACCTATTCTTTTTAGTTTTTTGTCTCAAAATTTATGAAGGTGTTTGGTTTACCGAACTACAAGACTTTATGCTAACTCATTATGATTTCGAGTTCAAAGCCAAATATGTTTTTCTATCCAACCTTATCTCAAATTCGCTGTTGATTGTACTCCTAATCAAAGAATTCAATGGATTCAAACCAAGATTCAATTGGAATAAGGTATCACCCATTTTACTTTATGCTTCCCCCTTGCTTTTTATGGGACTTGCAGGTGTAACCAACGAAATGCTTTCCCGTGCCTTGCTGAAAATCTGGTTGCCAGAAGGCTACTACCCTGATCAAACCAGTATGGCTGCACTTGGAATTTTTGGGGCTTGTTACAAGCTGTCAGTATTTATGATGCTGGGGATA
The DNA here is from genome assembly GCF_965233835.1 of Reichenbachiella sp. Classification (GTDB taxonomy): domain Bacteria; phylum Bacteroidota; class Bacteroidia; order Cytophagales; family Cyclobacteriaceae; genus Reichenbachiella. The sequence goes on along the minus strand of NZ_OZ247585.1, from coordinate 956,570 downwards.
CAGGCTTTTAGATATGCAGCAGAACCCTTCTTTTTTTCAAATGCAGACAGTAAGGATTCGCCAAAACTTTTTGCCAACGTAATGACTGGTTTCGTGATATTCTGTACGTTGGTTTTTGTAGCCATTTCACTCAATCTTGAAGTTATTGGGATGATTTTCTTCGCCAATCCAGCCTACCGTGAAGGCCTGTATGTTGTCCCGATTTTACTATTGGCTTATTTGTTTAATGGAATTTACTACAACCTTTCTGTTTGGTACAAAGTCACCGACCGAACCATTTACGGAGCAGGGATCACCATTTTTGGCGCGATGCTTACCATATTGCTCAACTATATACTGATACCCGTCATGGGCTATTTTGGAAGTTCGTTGGTTACCTTAGTTTCTTATTTTTCTATGGCATTAATAAGTTATCTTTTTGGTCGGAAGTTTTACCCCATCCCCTATCAAGTGTCCAAAATAGCTATTTATCTTGTACTGGCGTCATTTTTGATATGGGGTTTCTATCAGTATGATTCAGACAACTGGATGATTAACTTTTTCATTAAAAACCTAGGCGTCCTGATCTTTGTACTAGGAACTTATTTAGCAGAAAGAAAACATCTTGCAGGCCGAGTAGTATTCGGCTTTAAATTTCCTTAAATTATTGAGTCATTTGGTCTTTAAACAAATGAATGAATTGAAAATCAATAACGTACAGCGGTTTTTCCTTAAATTTGTGAATCCCAAACTATAAGAGGTTGCTGATCGTTTGATCAATACTATGATGACAATATTGCGGACTATATTCATTCTAACCCTTGTGCTTACTAGTGGTTACAATTCTTTTTCACAAAAGAAGAAAAAGAAAAAAAAGCCTCAGGTAAACATAGAAAGGGTTCAGTTTCTTACTGATGAAGAGAAAGTCGAAGTAGATCATTACTTTTTGGAAGGGGAAAAATACTTCTTACTTCAAGACTTTTCAAAGGCGATGACAGCCTTTCAGAAGGTGTTGGATCTAGACCCTAAAAATGCTGCCGCACATTATAAAATTGGTCAGATTTATAGCGAAAACAATGACATGAACAAGGCTTTGCCACATGCCATATTTGCCAAAAACTATAATCCCAAAAACAAATATTATTACCTCTTGGTAACCCATGTGCAAACTAGCCTTGGGGACTTAAATGCAGCTGAAAAAACATATGCAGAGATGCTAGCCAATGTATCTGGAACCGAAAATTACTTGTTCGAATTAGCGGCGGTTCAATTGTATCAAAAAAAGTATGACGCAGCACTTGCGAGTTATCAAAGTGCAGAAGATCACTTCGGCCCGATGGAAGAAATAACTATCCAAAAGCAACAGATTTATTTAAAAACGAATCGTTTGGATTTGGCTATTCACGAGGGCAAGCAATTAGTAGACCTCTATCCCAATGAGCCTTCTCACGCATTGTCATTGGCTCAAATGATGCTTTCTAATGATAAGTATGAGGAAGCTGAACAATTTATTCTTTCAAAAGTCGATCATTACCAAAACAATGAAAGGCTTTACATCTTTCTTTCAGAAGCTTATGGAAAGCAAAAAAAGTACGCAAAAGCAATTGAGGTTTTAGAAGTTCCTTTTGCCAGCACTACTCTTGATTTAACTAGAAAAATTAGAACCATGGCGGGATACTTAGCTATGCTTCCTAATGAAGAACTCAATGAACCTCTACTCAGACTGTCTGAAAAATTGGTAGAAACTCACCCAAATTCATATCAGGCGTTAGCGATGACTGGTGACTTGTATTACAACATCAATAATCGGCCAAAGGGACGTGAATACTATTTGAAGGCCGTTGAAATAGACGGCTCCAACTACAACATTTGGCAAAATATTTTATCTCTCGATCTTGAAATGGAAGATTACGATGCTGTAATCGAGCATTCCGAAAAGGCGATCGAGAATTTCCCAAATCAGGCAACTTTATACTATTTTGGAGGGACAGCCTATTTAATCAAAAAGGACTATGAGAACGCCCTCAAAACCTTTAATGCAGGGAAGGCCTATGCGGCTAGAGACGCCAACATGAAGAGTCTTTTTCACGGCCAGTTGGGCGATGCCTACAATAGCATCGGTGACCACAACAAATCAGATGAGGCCTATGAAATTGCGCTGGATGCGAAGCCGGATAATGATCATGTTTTAAACAACTATAGCTACTTTCTTTCCCTTCGGAAAAAAGACCTGGACAAGGCATTTGAAATGTCTTCCAAATTAGTCAGAGACTACCCTGAAAACTCAACATACCTAGATACTCATGCTTGGGTACTCTATATGATGGGCGACTTTCAAGGGGCAGAGAAAAATTTAAAGCAGGCCTTGTTGTACGAACCTAGTGCGACCATCATCGAACACTATGGAGACGCCCTATTCCAATTGGGAAAAATCGACGAAGCCATCATACAATGGAAAACTGCCAGAGACATGGCGGAAGACACCACCACTTTAGACAAAAAAATAGCTGATAAACAACTCTATGAATAGATTTATCCTATGCCTTGCAGGTTTGTTGATATTCTCAGCCTGTAGCAAAAAACTCGCAATCTTCTCTTCTAAATCATCTCAGCTCAATCTGAATAATTTGGAATATGATAACCTTTCATTAAAATCTAAGATCAAATACAAAGATGAAAATCGTGACCTCAAAGCCACTGCCAACATCCGCGTCAAAAGAGATAGTATCATTTGGTTTTCGCTTACTCCAGGATTAGGTATTGAAGCCGCCAGAGGAGTGGTCACGAAGGATTCTATTATTATTCTAGACAAAATACACAAGGAGTATCAAGTTTTGAAAGTTTCAGACTTATCGGAAAAGTATCATTTCGATTTTGACCTGAAACTGCTTGAGTCCATCATCATAGGCAACCTTATTTGGCCAATTACCGACGAAGATGAAATTAAAAAAGAGGACGGTTATTTCAAGGTACAAAAGTCTGAAGGCGATCTATCGGTAATGAATTACATCGGGGCCAACTCCATGAAATTAGAAAAACTACAAGCTGTAAGTGATACCAGTAGAAATGCACTCAGTATCCACTACACAGAGTTTCTGAAAGAGGAAGGTAAAATCCTTCCATCTGAAATCAATATGCAAATCAATTATCGCTCGAAAAGAAATAAAGCGAAAAAAGTATCAAAGGTTCAAATCAGACATTCAAGGATCAACATCAACAAAGAAGATCTGAATTTCTCATTTAGCATTCCTGACAAGTATGACCCAATGTAGAGTTTTTACATGGTTGTTTTTAATTGCAACCTTTCTAATTCTTCCTGAGGGTTTTGCTCAAAAAAGTAAATCTCAAATTGAAAAAGAGAAGAAAGAAAGTCTGGCCAAAATTTCCGAGGTACAGAAAATATTAAAGGAAACCGAAACTGAAAAAAAAGCTTCTATTGGTCAATTACAGGCACTCAACAAGCAAATAGAAGCCAGACGATCTTTGATTACTTCACTCACTCAGGAAATTGAGTTAATTAGCGGGGAGATTACAGATTTATCCATAGTGGTTAACGCGCTGCAATCCGACTTAGAGCACCTCAAAGAAGAATATGGTCAAATGATCTATGACGCTTACAAAGCCAATCAGGGATACAGCAAACTTACCTTTTTGTTTTCCGCACAAACCTTCAACCAACTGTTTTTAAGATTAAAGTATCTGGAACAATACACTAAAGCCCGTGAAGTACAGGTTGAGCAAATTGAGAAGGTTCGAGATGCCCTTAACCAACAAATGGGAGTGCTGGTAGTCAAAAAAGAAGAGCAAGATGCGCTACTAAAATCTAAAATAAGAGAGAACAAAAATCTTCTCGCTCTTAAATCCAAACAAAACAAGGTAGTTCAGGAACTGAGCAAAAGAGAAAAAGAGCTAAAGGCTGAAGTGGCTGAGACTAAGAAGGCCGTCAAGCGATTGGACAATTTATTAGCCAAAATAATTAAAGCGGAAATTGAAAAATCTAATGCAGATAAAAACGCCAATACCATTAACCTCACCGTAGAAATGGCTAAAATTTCTACTGCTTTCGAAGGCAAGAGAAATAGATTGCCATGGCCCGTTCAATCAGGGTTTGTATCAGAAAAATTTGGCAAACACCCGCACCCGGTGTTAAAGAATATTTGGGTAGAAAATCAAGGCGTAGATATTCAGACTCAGAAGAATGCACAAGTCAAAACTGTTTTTCAAGGAAAGGTAGCTACCACCGCTTTTGTCCCCGGCATGAACAGAGTGGTGATTGTGCAACATGGAGACTACTACACCCTATATGCCAAGTTGAAAAGTGTGAATGTCAAAAAAGGCCAAATTCTTCAAGCAAACGAAAGTGTCGGTGAGGTATACACCGATTCTGATGGCATTTCCGAATTGCAGTTCCAAGTCTGGAAAAACAATGTGAAAATGGACCCTGAAAAATGGCTAGCAAATAAATAAGGGTTTACCGCGACCGTTTTCAAATTCGAATTTTTTCAATAAATGGCCGTTTCATTAAATGAAATTTAATGTTTTGACCAATCAATTGAAAATAGAGTCCTTTTTTATGAATAAATTTCAACGGGCTGTATAGTAAAACTATATTTGCGCCATGGATAAAAAGGTAATACTAATGATTTTGGATGGGTGGGGAATCGGCACCAATCCGGAAGTATCTGCTATCAAAGCAGCAAAAACTCCCTTCGTAGATTCTTGCTACACAAAATACGCACACAGCAAATTAGAAGCCTCTGGTTTGGCAGTAGGCTTGCCCGAAGGACAGATGGGTAACTCTGAAGTGGGGCACATGAATATCGGCGCCGGTCGGGTCGTTTATCAAGACCTTGTCAAGCTGAACCTTGCTGCGGAAGATGGTTCGTTAGCCAAAAACGAAACGCTCCTCAAAGCTTTTGATTATGCCAAAGCCAATGACAAAACCGTTCATTTCATTGGGCTTGTTTCTGACGGAGGAATCCATTCGCATATCAACCACTTAAAAGCACTTTGCGATGGAGCAGCGGCTAATGGATTAGAAGATGTGTTGGTTCATGCTTTCACCGATGGAAGAGATACTGACCCAAAAAGTGGAATCAATTACCTCACTGACTTACAAAAACACCTGGACAACACTACTGGTAAAATAGCTTCTATCACTGGGCGCTACTACGCGATGGATAGAGATAAAAGATGGGAACGAGTAAAGCTCGCCTATGATGCTATGGTACATGGGGAAGGGTCTAAAACAACGAATGTCTTAAGTGCTGTCGAAAAGTCGTACGCTGAAAACGTAACAGACGAATTCATTATGCCTATCGTGCAAACCGATGAGGCAGGTCAACCACTTGGAACTATTAAGGAAGATGACGTAGTGGTATGCTTCAACTTCAGAACGGACCGAGGAAGACAAATCACAGAAGCCTTGACACAAGTGAATTTCCCTGAGCAGGGCATGAAAAAATTGTCTTTAAAATATCTCACCATGACCAACTATGATGGTACTTTTAAAGATGTATCCGTCATGTATGATAAAGACAATCTCAGCAACACCTTAGGTGAAGTGCTTGAGTCAGCCGGCAAAAACCAAATTAGAATTGCTGAAACAGAAAAATATCCTCACGTTACGTTTTTCTTTTCTGGTGGAAGAGAAGAAGAGTTCAAAGGAGAGAAAAGGTTACTTTGTCCTTCTCCAAAAGTAGCGACCTACGATTTGCAACCAGAGATGAGTGCAGGCGATATTCGTGATGCGATCATTCCAGAATTAGAGAAAGGTGAGGTAGATTTCGTCTGTTTGAATTTTGCCAATCCAGATATGGTAGGACATACTGGCGTATTTGAAGCTGCTGTAAAAGCTTGTGAGACGGTAGACAGCTGTGCACAGTCAGTAGTAGAAGCCGCTAGAGCGAATGGTTATACACCTATCATTATCGCAGACCACGGTAATTCGGACATTATGATGAACCCTGATGGCTCTCCAAACACAGCACACACTACGAACTTGGTTCCCTGCATCTTCGCAGATGAGGATATCAAAGAACCAGTTAAAGATGGAAAATTAGGAGACCTAGCGCCTACTATTCTTACTTTGATGGGCGTAGATGTACCTGAAGAAATGACCGGAAACATCCTGGTTTAAAAATATGATAGCCGAGCATACGAACACTCGGCTATTTTAATATATTTGCCAACCCACTTACGGGGCATTAGCTCAGCTGGCTAGAGCACTACGCTGGCAGCGTAGGGGTCATCGGTTCGAATCCGATATGCTCCACAAAAGGAAGTCAATAAGGCTTCCTTTTTTTATGCCTCATGGAATTATGATATGTTCAAAGGCATAAACACCTTGAATGCTGTGCCCTTTTCTTCTTCGCTTTCTACCTCAATGCGGCCATTATTCAGTTCTACAAATTCATGCACTAGAAGCAGTCCTAGACCAATACCCTTTTCACCTTTGGTACCCCATTGGCTCCTGGTTCCCTTTAATGAAAATAGGTTTTCGATTTTTTCCTTCGGAATGCCTATACCAGTATCTTTTACCTGAATAACGCCAAAATCAGCTTCTTCTCCAATTTCCAAAGTCACGTTTCCACCTTCTGGAGTGAATTTTATGGCATTACTCAACAAGTTTCGGATGATGGTAGACACACTGTTTTTATCCGCTTTAATGGTTACATCCTCTGGCAATTGCCCCACCAGATCAATGTTTTTAGCAATGGCCATGTTCAACATGATGTTCAAGTTGGACTGGCTGATTTCGCGCAAGGAGATAATTTGCGGATCATAAGGAATTCTTCCTTCCTGGCTCAAAGCCCACTCGAGCAAATTATCTAGCAATTCTGACACCTCTTTTGCGGAAGCCTCCATCATGCTACCTAACTGCTTCAAACCATCTACATCCTTGCTGTCAGCCAATACATTAATCAACCCTGATATACCTTGAAAATTACTTATCGGTCCGCGGATGTCATGTGATACAATAGAAAAAAATCGATCCTTGGTTTTATTTACCTCGTCCAGTTTATTCCGTTGAGCAGCTATTACACGTCTTCTTTGCCGGACTATGCGGACCGCTCGATCTTTAATCCGATAGATTTTTAAAAGCGCAATGGTCAGTACCAATAACAAAGCAATAATAAATACGGCGCTCCAAGCCACCATTCTGTTGAGTTTGGCCTGTTCGCTCAGTAGGTCCACCTCCGATTGCTTCTTAGCTACCTCATACTCTGTTCGAAGGTCAGCCATTTTACGAATGGTTTCTTCATTATTAATACTGTCTCTGTAGGTAATGTATTGCTTGAGATAGGTGTACGCTTCATCAGAATTACCTGCTGACTTGTATAGCTCAGAGAGTTTCAAACTAGCGTCTCTAATTTGTTCTTTTAGGCCTTCTTCAAGACCTATATTTAAACTGCTTTTTGCATATTTCAAAGCACGATTATACTCACCACGTTCAGCATATATGTCTGCTAATGAGGTTTGGTAAACCGCAATAGGGTAACGATCCCCCAGATCATCTAGAATAGATATAGCACGGTTAATATTTTCTTCTGCTTGAGCATGTTGACCTTTTTTCGCTAGGACCAAGCCTATATTTCCAAGATTGTAAGCCGTTCCGATAGGGTAATCAATTTGATTGAATATGGCCTTAGATCTCTGAAAGTATATTATGGCCGAATCTGATTGATCATTATTAAAGAATTCATCACCGATATTCAACAAAGCAGTTGCAAGATGAGTTGAGTCTTTATTTTCTTTAAAGATTTCCAAGGCCTGCATATAATACCTTAGACAGTTAGAGTGATCTTCATTCAAGGAGAAAACATCACCCAATGAAAAAGAAGCGACCGCCACCCCTGTCATGTCACCTGCCAATCGATAGTACTTTATACTTTCAAGGTAATTTTTGATCGCCTCCGGAAACAAGCCTTTTAGTCTTAAGCCATCTCCTATATGCTTATAGCAAGCTGCCATGTACTTATTATTGCCCAACTTTTCACCAAGGTTTAAAGCAATTTTTCCATAGAAAATATTAGAGTCAGCCTTACTCGAATAGTAGGCTAATCTTTCATACGCTTTGTACAGTTTTTCTTCACTTAAATCCTTACTTTGATTCAATTGGAATAAAATACTATCCTTTTTTCCCTGATCCTGAGAATATGAATAAAAGAAAAAAAAGCCCATAAAAATACAGGCTAAAATAAATTTGATCTGATATTTAAATCTCATGGTCCAGTTGGTGGATCAAGTTTCAATTTTGGATCTAACGACATCAACTTATCCTCTCCCTCCAATTTATAGACGATAGTGTACTTGGAATCACCAGACTTTCGTTTATCTATTCGTGCGAACCAAACTCCATCTTTCTCCCTAGGCATTCTCTTAAAAACTTCGTAGCCTGAGTCGACTCTGATGTATTTGATTTCTGATACTCCTTCACCAGGCACCCACCCTACTTTTCCATTGGGTTTTACTTTAGTTGTAAAAGACTCAGGGTCCTTCGGGTTGAATTGACTCCCTTCATTATCACAAAGTGAGAGTTCTCCATTCTTAAAAGAAACCGTTACAACGGCATTTTCTTTAGCGCTCATTATTCAATGTTTAGATTATAAAATATTTAAATCTACAGGTGGAACTTTAATATTAATAAAAGCCAATGGATTATGGAAGGCCCACAGAGATGCATATGTACAAGAAAGAATGAAATGTATTAATAGTTAGTTAAAATATGAATATTAGCCTATGAGACAGGATTTATTGGGGTTTGAATTTTTTATATAGGTTATCATTGTAACAAAACGCCCAGTACTCATTGGGCTCGGCTGAGGCAATTACTGGATGAGCACTTTCTTCATGATGTGCACGTGCATGTCTATTTATAGATGAGTCACAGCAAAGGGTCACTCCACAGGTTTGGCACGTTCGAAGGTGCACCCATTCCTCACCGGTCTTCACACACTCTTCACAAACCCCTGCACCAGATTTGATGTGATCAATTGCTTCCAGGTGACTACAAGATTTATGGTTCATAGGTCGTATTTGCAGGTGTCAATCTTAAGTTAGTGAATAATTTTCAATATCTGCAAACCAGATTCATGCAACCCCATCTAGAAAAATTGGTCTATTGATTACTCAGCACAAGATCTTATTTCCTAAAGCCTGATGAAAGCTAGAAGCGCTTCTAGTCGACGTCAGGCTTATTTTTATGCCTTTTAGAAAAATTCCTCATTAATTGTCCTATCTTATATAATTCATTCGTCTAACCAACAAATAACTAAACTAAGAAATTATGAAAGCATTAAAAATTGTAGGAATTGTTGTAGCGGTATTGGTAGTAGGGATTTTTGTGTTTGCCAAAACAAATCATGTGGCGCCATTAAGCATGGTGCCATCCAATGAATTTGACACCTACTCTGGTGTAGCCATCCAAGGTTATGACCCTGTAAGCTATTTCGTTTCAGACCAGGCACAAGTAGGATCCGAGGATTATCAAACCGAATGGAAAAACGCCAAGTGGTATTTTGCTTCTGAAGAAAATAAAAATGCCTTTATCGCAAATCCCGAAATGTATGCTCCACAATATGGTGGTTATTGTGGATTTGCCGTAAATGCGGGATTCACTGCTGGAGCCGACCCTACGTCTTACATCATTCAGGATGAAAAACTGTACTTGTTTAACGGTGCTGAAGTCAAAGCCGAAGCACAAGCAGGCGGTGCCACGTTTTTTGATGCTGCCAACAATAACTGGAATAAAAAGTAAGAAAATCTAATTAACTTGAACTCACCCATCTTTACACTCGTAAGGATGGGTGTTTTTTTATTCATGAAACACACTTATGCCTGCTCCATCATTACTCTCCCGACCTTTCGAATTTTTGAATAAGCTCAACAGCAATAATAACCGAGAGTGGTTCAACAAAAACAAAGATCAATATCTGGAAGCCCATCAACAAGTTATCGAATTCGCAGAGTTGCTACTAATGGAACTAAGCAAGACAGATGTAATCGAAACACCAACTGGAAAAAAAAGCCTCTACCGAATTTATAGAGACGTTAGATTTTCAAAAGATAAAACACCTTATAGTATCTATTTTGGGGGAGGGTTCAGAAGAGCTTCAGCCGAAAGAAGAGGTGGTTATTATTTCCATCTAGAACCCGGCAATACTTATGTTGGTGGTGGCTTCTGGGGGCCTAATTCCCAGGACATGATGCACATTAGAAAGCACTTACAGCAGGAGCCTGACATGCTGAGAGATATTATTCAAAGCAAGGACTTCAAACAGAATTTTGGATCACTCAAAGGAGAACAGCTCAAACGTGCACCTAAAGGATTTGAGGTAGACGATCCGGCTATAGATTTACTCAGATACAAGCAGTATTGGGTGCGGCATGAATTCGACATGAAGAAGGTAATGAAACCTAATTTTCACTTAAGCATAGTAGAGCAGTTTCAAAACATGCGGCCCTTTTTCGATTATATGAGTGAGATTTTGACTACAGATTTGAATGGAGAATCTATTCTCTAAACAAAAAAATCCCAGGGAACCACCCCTGGGATAAACTCAAAACATAACCAATCAACTAATCTACATTCGGCCTTCTACCGAAAACTGTCTATCAGCAGGGCTGCTGATTTAACAGTACCACTCAAAGTGGCGATTAATCAAAATCTAAACTCGTAAAAACAATATTCAACTCCTGTGCCAAAACAGGTACAGAAGCGTCAAAATGGGTATTATACCTACGCCTTTTAATAAAATTTATTATTGTCTTGTAAGTAATCGTTATCCCGTAGATACTAGTGTCATTGAAATCAGATAATTATCAATGGATTCAACAAAGCAGGAAGAAGTATTTCAAGAATGGCTAAAAGGGTATAAAGCGCTGTTTTTCAAATTTGTCAGAGCCTATGCATTCACTAAGGCAGATCAAGACGATTTGTTTCAGGAAATATGTCTTCAAGTATGGAAATCAATTCCAAATTTTAGAAATGACTCAGCCGTATCCACCTGGCTTTATAGAGTGACCATGAACACAGCACTCTCATGGGTCAGAAAGGGGAAGAAACACGCTAACTCGAAGCCAATAGATGGTTATGAGCCTATCGTAACCGCTTACCAAAGTGACGACGATCGTTTGGAGTGGCTTTATGAACAAATTGCTCAACTCAATAAGGTAGATCGAGCACTTTGCCTTTTGATGCTAGATGGATTCAACTATAAAGAGATGTCGTCTATGCTAGGGATTTCTAGTAATAATGTCGGTGTGAAAATCAATCGCATCAAGAAAAAATTAATTGAAAAATCTAAAAAAATTGTCAACGATGAACTTTGAGGATATGCAAAAAATATGGGATAAACAGAATGGGCAGACACTGTTTGCCATAGATGAGGATAGCTTAAAAAAACAAATGAAAGTAAAGATCAACAAAGCCAATAAATCAGTTGATGTGATGGAATATGGCATTATTGTATTGAACACAATAGTGGCTACAGTATTGACCTATCGTGGGATCGAATCTGGCAAAAATCTAACACTTATGACGGCTGGGGTATCACTTGTTATAGCGTTGTACATGCTAATAAGTCGAACTATGAGAAAGAAAAGGGAAATTAGATACGATGGAACCATGTTGTCTAGTTTGGATAATGCCATATCCAACCTCACTTACCACATGAATAAAGCAAAGAATTTTATCTGGTGGTACTTAGCTCCTTTTGCGATGACTACATTGGTCTCGATGTTGTACAACTTTGATCGCAATAAAATATGGATTTGGGTATTTGTAATACTGGCATATCCTTTGGCGTTCTGGATGACAAAATGGGAAGTAAGGCGAGTTCACCTCCCAAGAATAAAATCACTAAAGTCACTAAAGAATCTCTTGCAAAAAGATAGTGACTCTATTCACGAGTGAGCAATTCAATCAACGCATAATGATCTGGAAAAGAGCGGATTAATTCCACTCTTTTTGCCATTTCAAAATCTTCGAAATCAAAACCAGGCGCGACCGTACAACCAACTAATGCATATTCTTCACCATCTTGCACCTTAGAGGCAAACCAGCAATTAGCTGGCACCACAGCTTGTGGTACTTGTCCTTTCTCTAGATCGAGACCAAGATTGATTTCATTGGCTTTACCATTTTGATCAATGACATATATACTCAAAGCATCTCCCGCGTAGAAATGCCACATCTCGTCAGACTTAATTCGATGGAAAGCTGAAAAATTTCCTTCAGTCAGTAAAAAGTAAATACCAGTAGATACATTTCTCTCTGACGGAAAATCCATGAATTCCGCTGATACTGTAGAACGATAAGTTTCTTTGAAATATCCTCCTTCAGGGTGTGGCTCTAACTCTAGCCCATCAACCCAATATTTAGCAGGCTTTCTCATCAATCCTTTATTCGCTTCATTTTGATTTTAAGGTTTTGTTCGTAGAAACGAATCCGCTTCACCTCCGCTTCAGATACCAAACAAAGAGACAGTCCATTTAAACCAGCCCGGCCAGTTCTGCCACTGCGATGAGTGAAGTATTCCAAATGTTCCGGCACTTGATAGTGCACCACATAGGAAAGGCCTTTCACATCGATCCCTCTTGCGGCTACATCTGTAGACACCAGAATTTGCAAACTTTCGTTCTTGAAAGCACGCATGACCTTGTCTCGCTCCTTTTGCTTCATATCGCCTTCGAGCGCTTCTGTGGCTATATTTTTTGATTGCAATTGTTTGCTTAAGGTTTTAGCAGCGGCTTTTGTATTACAAAAAATCAACCCTCTGTTTTCCTTTTGTGATCGAAGAAATGACAATAGCACTTTCACTTTATCCTTTGAGTCACAAACTACATAGTGATATTCGATATTTTCATTAGCTCCCTTTTTCTTTAGCTCAACGCGCTGTGCATTTTGCGACAAATAGGTTCGGATCATTTTTTTCACGCCTTCGGGCATGGTGGCTGAAAACAACCATTTATTACTCCTTGTGGCGGTCTCATCGAGGATTTTATTCAAATCTTGCTTGAATCCCATGCTGAGCATTTCATCCGCCTCGTCCAATACAACAGTTTGCACATGATCCAACGAAACAGCTTTTCGCTGTAGCAAGTCTACAAGTCTACCCGGTGTAGCCACTAAAATTTGTGTTGGCCTCTGTAATCGACTGATTTGTTCATCGATTTTAGCCCCACCAAACACCGCTTCAGTGAATATTTTTTCCGAATACTTCGTGAATTTGAACAGCTGTTTTGCAATCTGCTGGCACAGCTCTCGAGTTGGTGCTAGCACCAAAGCTTGAATGTGCTGAACCTTTGGGTCTACTAGTTCCAACAAGGGCAAACCAAAAGCTGCAGTCTTACCGGTCCCAGTCTGCGCTTGCCCTACAAAATCTGTCTGATCTTGAACAAGAATAGGAATGGCTCGTTCTTGAATTTCAGAGGGCTCTTTAATGCCCAACTCATTCAATCCCTTAATTAATGACTTTGAAATACCTAATGCTGAAAATGAAGACACGATGTGCTGAATTTAAATGAAGCCACAAAGATAGGTAGCCGCATCCACACCTCTCTATATAATTAGTTACTTACTTCACTACCTCAACACCTTTCCAAAAAGCAACATATCCTTCGATATTCTTGGCTAAGTCTGAAGCTGAAGGATAATACCATGCAGCGTCCTTGTTAGTTTCACCGTTTACTTCAACATTATAATAGCTTGCCACACCTTTCCATGGACAATTGCTGTGCGTATCACTTGACTTGAAAAAGTCCCTATTGATGGATTGAGGAGGGAAATAATGATTGTTTTCCACGACTAATGTATCCTCACTTTCTGCTAAAACTTGTCCGTTCCAAATGGCTTTCATGTTTTTCTAATTTTATTTAAGTCATAACCCACTTAGGGGTAAGGTAGTTCCTCTATTGTCTTATTAATCGAAAGTACTCCTACTTTGATCGAAATTTATAGCAGTATACCTGTATAAAATAGAACTTTCAAAAGATTTAATTTTTGCAAGTATTCGGTTAGAGTTCGGATGAACTGCTGCCTTTCTAAAAAAACTCATTCTTTAACCAAACACTACAATATGGTCTAGACAAGTACGTTAGAACAAAAGTGTTATACAGATGAATAATTTTGGTGTTAGTGATAGCTTATTAGTATCACATTACAAAAACGGTAGCGAAGAGGCGTTTGAAGAGTTGGTGGCTCGACATAAGTCTCGTGTTTTCACTACTATTTACTTGATTGTAAAAGATAAATATGTGGCTGAAGATCTTCTTCAGGAAACATTTATCAAAGTTGTAAAAACTGTAAAATCAGGTAAATACAACGAAGAAGGCAAGTTTCTGCCATGGGTGCTGCGCATTGCGCACAATCTGGCCATTGACTTTTTCAGAAAAGACAAACGTTACCCAACTATTGTAATGGAAGATGGAAGTGGTGTATTCAATACGCTGGACTTCGCGGAAGACTCTATTGAGTCCGTCCAGATCAAACAAGATACTAATGCGTTATTAAAAAAACTTGTACAGGAATTACCCGAAGTACAAAAGGAAGTTTTAATAATGAGACACTATATGCAAATGAGTTTTCAAGACATTGCAGAGTCCACTAACGTCAGTATCAATACAGCTTTAGGTCGGATGAGATATGCCTTGATCAATTTGCGTAAGAAAATGCAAAAATTGAACATCGCTTATGATCACCACTTTTACAGAAAATGACCTGCTCCGTTATTTATATGGAGAGTCAACTGAAAATGAAAAAACCGACATTGAAAACGCATTAGTTTGCGACTCTGAACTCGAAGCCAAATTTTTTGATTTAAAGCTAGATAGCTCGTTGCTAGATGGGCTGTTCTTTGACCCTACAGATTTTAGTCTAGACAAGATTTTTAATTTCTCTTCTAATTATCAATCAGGTTCGTAGCTAGCATAAATTAAGTTTTGCCATTCTTTTTTGTACATTCGAACCATGAACAAAAAAGAGCGGTATCAATTTTTTATTGACTATTTCAGTCAACATCAGCCAAAGGCAGAAACGGAGTTACATTACGAAAATCCCTATCAACTCATTGTTGCCGTGGCACTCAGTGCTCAATGCACAGACAAGCGGGTAAACATGGTTACACCAGCCATTTTCGAAAGCTTCCCTACTCCAGAAGCACTAGCCGCTTCAAACTTTGACGAACTGTTTCCATATATTAGATCCATCTCCTACCCTAACAATAAAACAAAACATTTGCTCGGCATGGCCAAGATGTTGGTAGAAGATTTTAACTCTGAAATACCCTCTGATCTTAAGGAATTACAAAAACTCCCAGGCGTAGGAAGAAAAACAGCTAATGTGATTGCATCGGTTATTTTCAACCAGCCTACTATGGCGGTTGACACTCATGTTTTTCGGGTATCGAAGCGACTGGGACTGGTTACACAAAATGCCAAGACACCGCTAGAAGTAGAGAAACAACTTGTGAAATACATACCAGAAGAGCATATTCCTAAAGCACATCACTGGCTTATCCTGCATGGCAGATATATCTGCCTGGCAAGAAAGCCACAGTGTGATCAATGTAAAATTTCTCTGATGTGTCGTTATTACGAAAAAAATTTACTTCCTAAGAATTAGCCAACTTTAGCTTACTTACTGTCTTAAGCACCACTTCCCATAAATGTTCGTAGGGTAATATCTCAAAGTCAGAAAAAGGTGGGTAAGATCTTTTCTCAGCCATCTTAGCCAAATATTTTTCAGTCTTTGGCCTTGTCTTCTCCACATTAAAATCTGACGCTTTTAAAACCTTAAGCATTTTGTAAAACTGCTTTTCTCTTGGGTTCTTCCCTGGCTCGTTGAGATGCTTGAAGAAATAATGCTCAACCTCATCTAGCTTATTCATCGCCAAATCAAGTCTATCCTTATTTATATGATGCACAAACTCCAGAAGAGGTAAACTCATATAGTAACCCTTAGACTCCATATAGTAGTAATCCGCCGCTTCATAAACATCGGTGAACCTAACACGCTTCAACATGTCTTTTCCTGGTGTAGCAAAATTCAAATAGATTCTGAATACTTTCCAACGGCTAATTGTTGCCTCTGAGGCCCTTGAATAGTTTGGGGTTTTTATAACTTCTTCAAGGATATTTTTTGCCAATTTGAAATCTTGGTTGTGCATGGCCAATAAGAAATACGTCTCCGAATGGTCAAACCAACGCTCAGTTGATTTATCCATAAACTTAAAACCAGCCTTTGCTTCAACGTATCCATCCTTGTACTTTTCTGATGCAAGCAAGGCACGACTTGACAAGTAGCTATTATATCCATGATCAAATCTCTCAGGATCTACCTTAGACTTTCCAACAGTCTTTACTGACTCTTGAGTAAACTTATACAGACCTGCAAAATCTTCCTCAAGCAAAAGAAGCCATACCTTTAGCTGATAATAATTAAGATAAATATTTATTGACTTTGTGGACTTATATGACTTTTCGGTTTGTTCGATTGAGTCTTTTAAGTGATTTTGACAGGTATTTCTCGAGTGAATGGATTTTGACATTAACATTCTCATTTTCAAGAACAAATCCTGATTTTCTTTTTCAACTTGAAGTAACGTTCTGAGTTCTCCAAGTCTTTTTATTGTAAGATCAAAGTCTGTCGGTTTGCAATCGTGCGAAAGAATGTCAGTTTTTAATTCACAAGCCTCCACCAACGCCTGAGTCATTTGGTTTTCTTCGGCCAGCGTAATGCATTTGTTCAACTGCTTGTCCGCCATGGCGTTTTCCCCCAGTCTGAATAAGATGTGAGCCTTATGCTGGTACTCTTTGCACTCAAGATCCACTTTTGTAGAATGAGTAAAGCCAGGCTCGTCAAAATCGATGTGATAAAGCAGGTCGTAAAGTTTATGTCTCAGGCGTGATTTCAACATCCGAAATCGCTGATCATAAATATCCGACTGATACATCCCCTCTGCTGCACTTTCGTCTGTAGGGTACAATCCGTCGAGAACCCCATTGTAAAGTTGCTGTTCTTTGCCAGGGTTTTCAACGTCGCCGGTTAGGTTGATTACATCATAGTTACTTTTAAGACCATGGGTTACCAGGTCAACTAACTTGTTAATCTCTTTCATGCTGCCATTAAGTTTAGTTTTTGGCTACTCAATTTCATAATTGGCTGCTGACACCTTTCATGAAATTGTTCTTACCAAAAAGGATATTATTTTTCTCAATATGCAATATAAAATATTGAGTGCTGTTTTCCTCCTAATTCAACTTAAATGCCTCTTCAGATAATCAGATTACCATTCAATCAGAGAATAATTCAAAACTGAAAAGGAATAAGAGGCTTTGATAGATAAAAATTAATTTAATATTTAAATTAGTCTCATCATTGCAAAACCCTATAATAGTTAAGGTTATTTTGCAATGAATATTAATCAGCTATTATTCATTCAACACAAAAACGCATGAAAAAATTCAAGACCTTTTTCTACGGCATTTACATCCTTTATTTTTTCTTCTCTTCGTTCATTGCGTTTAACTATGAAAACATTGTGCTGCACTGGGATTGGGACTGGATCAGCACCTGGACAGGACTAATTAGATTGGTTCTGCAAATGGGCGGTGTGGGAGTCATTCTATTTTTAACAGAAATCATTGTAGAAAATATTCACCTTGCAGCTAAAAGAAGTAAAATTAAATCGCTGGAGAATGAAGTGACTGACCTGAAAGCTAAGTTGTATGATAAATCAAATGCTTCAGAACCTGAACTGAAACCAGAACCTGTTGTAGAGAAAAAAGAAGAAGGGGCTCAGCCTCCGGCGAGTGAATAAACAATACCATTAACCAATCGGACCACCAATCTAAATGTTAGCCAAAACTTTCGGGAGTGCAGTATATGGAGTAGATGCTCACATCATTACCATTGAGGCCAATGTTATCGCTGGCACCAAGTTCTTCATGGTAGGCTTGCCAGACTCGGCTGTCAAAGAGAGCGAACACCGAGTGGAATCTGCCCTGAAGCAAAATGGGTATTTGATGCCTAGGCAAAAAGTGATCGTAAACTTGGCTCCGGCAGACATAAAAAAAGAAGGCTCTTCTTATGACCTTCCCATTGCCCTTGGTATTCTAAATGCATCAGGTCAAACAGAGTTGCCTGATTTGGATCAATACCTTATCATGGGAGAGCTTTCTCTCGACAGCTCCATTCGCCCAATCAAAGGAGCACTACCCATTGCCATCGAAGCCAGAAAAAAAGGGTTTAAGTCTTTCATTCTCCCAAAAGAAAATGCCTCTGAGGCCGCCATTGTTGACAACCTTGAAGTTATACCTGTCGATTCATTGCAAGAGGCTATCGATCATCTCTCGGGTACTCAGCGCATCCAGCCGTTGGAATACGATACTCGAGATATGTTTCAAACTCATATCAATGAATATGCAGCTGATTTTGCCAATGTGCAAGGACAAGAGAACATCAAACGTTCGCTCGAAATAGCTGCTGCCGGAGGTCATAATGTAATCATGATTGGCCCTCCTGGGGCAGGGAAAACTATGCTAGCCAAACGGCTGCCTTCTATTTTACCTCCATTGTCATTACAAGAATCTTTGGAAACCACTAAGATTCATTCGGTGGCTGGCCAGCTCAAAGAAAACTCCTCACTGATTTCAACACGGCCCTTTCAATCTCCACATCACACTATTTCAGATGTAGCTTTAGTCGGTGGAGGAGGTATTCCCCAACCTGGTGAAATTTCTCTTGCTAATAATGGCGTCCTTTTTCTTGATGAATTGCCTGAGTTTAAAAGGACCGTACTTGAAGTTATGCGTCAGCCCCTTGAGGAAAGAAAAGTCACGATATCACGAGCTAAAATTTCGATAGAATTTCCGGCCAATTTCATGTTGATAGCTAGCATGAACCCTTGTCCGTGTGGTTATTATAATCACCCGGAAAAGGAGTGCGTTTGCGCACCAGGAGTAGTTCAGAAATACCTGAACAAGGTGAGCGGGCCGCTACTGGATCGAATTGACCTGCACGTAGAAGTAACTCCTGTTTCTTTTGATCAACTGACTGAAGACAGAAAAACTGAAAGTAGCGAAATCATTCGAGAGCGAGTGATAGAAGCTCGAATGATTCAACAAGAGCGATTTAAAGATCATCCTGAAATTTTCAATAATGCCATGATGAATTCTCAAATGGTAAAATCCATTTGTCAGATCAATGCAGCAGGGAAAAATCTGCTCAAAACAGCCATGGAAAAACTTGGTCTTTCTGCAAGAGCCTATGACCGAATCCTAAAAGTAGCACGCACCATCGCCGACCTTGCAGGCAAAGAAGAAATTCAAATTGAGCATTTGGCGGAAGCCATACAATACCGCAGCCTCGACAGGGAAGGGTGGGCTGCCTAACCCTCTATTTTGTAAATAAACGTGCGTGGTCTACCTTCCTTTTGAATATATCCACGGTACATCCCTGGCGTGTTGAAAGTCATTGAAATATTTCCGTTGGCGTCCAGCGCAACTATTCCACCGCTTCCTCCTATTTGCAATAATTTTTCCATCACTATTTTTTCGGTGGCCGCTCCTAGCGAGATTTTTTTATACTCCATCATGGCCGCAATGTCATAGGCCACCACATTTCTAATAAAATACTCTCCATGCCCAGTGGCAGAAACTCCACAGGTTTTGTTGGCAAAAGTGCCAGCACCTATCACCGGTGAATCACCAATGCGACCGTATTTTTTGTTGGTCATTCCACCGGTAGAAGTTGCTGCACAGATATTACCATTTTTGTCTAATGCTACCGCGCCTACTGTACCATACTTATAGTCCTTCCACGGCTTGATATTACCCTCTTCATTTGCCTTCTCTGCTTCCTTCAGTTTATCCAATTGCTTCTTTCTTCTCTCCGTATAAAAATAGGAAGCATCCACGCGCTCAATGTTTCGATCTGCGGCGAACTGTTCTGCTCCTTTTCCAGCCATCATCACGTGCTCTGAATTGCTTTTGACAGCTTGCGCCGCAAGTATTGGGTTTTTGATAGTCTTCACTCCAGCCACGGCACCTGCAGACCCATCGCCTCCATTCATTATAGAAGCATCCATCTCATTAGTCCCCTCATTCGTGAAAACGGCTCCCTTACCAGCATTAAACAAAGGAGAATCTTCCATGATCATAATAGCAGCAACTACTGCTTCTTCAGCCGCTCCTCCACTATTCAAAATTTTATAACCAGCATTGAGCGCCTCTTTCAATTTTTCATGATAGGCTTTTTCGTCCTCTGGGGTCATATTCTCCCTGAGGATAGTTCCGGCACCGCCATGAATAACCAGTGTGGGGCCACCTGCAGATTTGATATTTTGCGCACACAAGAATGCATGGTCAAAAAATATTAAGGAAATAAATACGAAAAATAGAATACACTTTTTCATAGTAGGGTTGCGTTTAATTGTCATTAGCTAAACTAACAAAATGACTTAGAATTTAAATATTTTGAGTCACTACATTTTTTCCTTTTGTTTTTAATTACGTTGAAGTAGATTGCGCAAAATACCCTTGGATTAAAATGCTATAAATATGAGCAATGGAGAGAAAACAAGATATTCCCAAGAGGAGCTTGCTGAATTTGAAGAATTGATCGTTGGTAAACTTGATAAAGCGAAGAGCGAATTGAAGTATATCAAGGAGTCTTTGACAAGAAGCGGTGACTCTGGTACAGACAGTACTTTTGGGAATGTGAAAACGTTGGAAGACGGAGCGGATACCGCTGAAAAAGAGAGTTTGAATCAGCTCGCTGCCAGACAGCAAAAGTTCATCACCAACTTAGAAAATGCTTTGATCCGTATCAAAAACGGCACTTATGGCATTTGCAAAGAAAGTGGCAAGTTGATCAGCAAAGAAAGACTACGTGCAGTGCCTCACACTACACTGTCGATCGATTCTAAACTAAAGCAAAGCAGCTAATTGGACTTCTTGGCTAATCATATCGAAGCACTTATTTTTTGTTCGCAAAAACCCATTACGGACAAAGAAGTGAAGGACTGTCTAACAGAAATGTTTGAAGCCGAAGTGCCTTTAAAGGACATCCATGATGCGATAGCCAAGCTGCAAGAAAAATATAAAAGTGAAGAATACGCCTTCGAACCTGTACAGAGCGGAGGCGGTTTTCAATTTCTGACCAAACCTGCCTATCAAGCCAGTATTGGAATTCTCCTGAAACAACAATCCAAGAAACGTTTATCCAATTCGGCATTAGAAACTTTATCGATCATTGCCTACCGACAACCCATCACCAAAGGGGAGATGGAGCAGATTCGTGGAGTCAATTGCGACTATTCCGTTCAGAAGCTTCTGGAAAAAGAGTTGATAGAAATTAAAGGAAAGTCAGATGCCGTTGGTCGACCTATTATTTATGGTACCAGTCAGAATTTCATCGACTACTTTGGCATCAATGACCTAAGCGAACTGCCTACACTCAAAGACTTCGAACAGAAAGAAAACGAGATCGGCGAAGAGAAAGAATAAGTAGACTTACCTATTCCTTCCTTTTCCATACTTTTGCATGAATTATTATCATCATGCGAAAGAGAACAAATCCCAAAGGCCGTCAAAACAAACCAGAACCACAAAAAGCAGCCTTGAGCTACCCCGCTCGGCTGAATAAATTCATCTCCAATGCAGGTATCTGTTCTCGACGTGATGCTGATATTCTGATCGCTGAAGGTAAAATCAAAATCAACGACAAAATAGTAACCGAACTCGGCACCAAGGTAGAGCATGGCGACGAAGTCAAGTTCAATGGCAAGATCATCAAACCACAAAACTACGCTTACATTCTGCTGAATAAACCTAAGGACTATATCACCACGATGGACGATCCGGAGAATCGCAAGACGGTGATGCAACTGATCAAAGGGGCAACAGAATCCAGAATCTACCCTGTCGGACGGCTAGATAGAAATACCACAGGATTACTACTATTTACTAACGATGGAGAGCTTTCGCAAAAACTGACCCATCCTTCTTACAACATCAAAAAGATCTACCAGGTAGAATTGGACAAGCCCATCACAGCCTATCACTTCGAGCAAATAGCCAAAGGCATCAAACTAGAAGATGGAGAGGTTAAAGTGGATGATATCGCCATCCTCACGCCGGACAAAAAATCAATAGGTATACAAATTCATGTGGGTAAAAATCGTATCGTAAGGAGAATATTTGAACACTTTGAATATGAAGTAGTCAAGCTCGACAGAACCATGTATGGTCAGCTCACCAAGAAGGAACTGCCTAAAGGTAAGTGGAGAAATTTGACACCTAAGGAGGTGATGAATTTGAAGAATATGTCGTAACAATTTTACCGTCATTACCCCGTGCGACAATAGGAACATCTGGGTAATCTGTCAGGGTAGCACCAAGCTCCCAAACATACTACGTGACGCGAGAGATTGCCCGGATCCCGATAAATATCGGGACGGCAATGACCGGTTTAGTTTACTTCAACGTAGCAATCACAGTTCTCCCACCTTTAGTCACATCACCAATCTTTACATTGATGTCCGCATCTACGGGAAGGAATACATCTAGCCTGGAACCGAATTTGATGAAGCCATATTCCTGACCTTGTTGGAGTTTTTGATTTTCGCCTACGTACCATCTGATTCTACGGGCAACAGCGCCAGCAATCTGTCTTACAAGGATTTCTACGCCGTTGGCTAGCTCCACTACCATAGTGGTACGCTCATTTTCTGTGCTTGATTTAGGATGCCAGGCTACCAGATATTTCCCTGCATGATATTTGAAAAACTTCACGAGACCCGCAGCAGGTGTTCGGCAGACGTGCACATTGAGGGGAGACATGAAAATCGAAATTTGCTTTCGCTCGGATTTGAAATACTCCCCTTCTTCAGTGTTTTCGATCACTACTACTTTGCCGTCCGCAGGTGCAAGGATTACGTTTTCGTTGGCCTCAATTTTTATCCTTGGGTTTCTGAAAAACTGTAACACCAAAAGATAAATAATCAAACTGGCGATTAGTGCCAACTGTTGTACAAGTTCATTTGCGGGCAAATAATACCTTACTGCATAGTTGGCCAAAGCCAATACACACAACAGCACAAACAAAATTTTGTATCCTTCCTTGTGAATGGTCATAGCGGTGAAAAAGGGAGGGTGATTAAAACCCTCCTCTATATTTATAAGTTGTCGATACTTTTTCTATGGCCACGATATAGGCCGCAATCCTCAATGATACTTTATATTCCTGAGAAATTTCGTAGACCTTGTTGAAAGAAGTTTTCATGATCCTATCGGATCTACGATTTACTCTCTCACGTGTCCACTTATATCCCAGCCTGTTTTGTACCCACTCGAAGTATGACACGGTCACACCACCAGCATTGGCCAAAATATCTGGAACAGCCAGCACATCATTTTCCTGAAGGATAGCATCTGCTCTTGCAGAAGTTGGACCATTAGCTCCTTCTACGATCAATTTCGCTTTGATCTTTGCTGCATTGTCAAAAGTGATAACATCTTCCTTAGCCGCGGGAATTAACACATCCACTTCGAGCAACAACAATTCATCAGGCTCAATCTTCTCTGCTCCAGGGAAACCTTCCAATTGGCCATTATTATTATTTCTATACTCGATAGCCTCATTCATGTTAATGCCGCCATCATTGTAGTAGGCACCAGACACGTCGCTGATTGCTACGATGCTTACACCTCTTTCTTCGAGCAATTTACCTGCCCATGATCCTACATTACCAAACCCTTGAATCGCACACTTAGCGTTGAAAGGATTGATTTTCATTTTTTCCATCGCTGCCAAAGCAGAGATCATTACGCCACGTCCGGTAGCTTCAGTTCTACCTAATGAACCTCCCAATACAATTGGCTTTCCAGTTACTACCGCGTTTACCGTCATACCCTGTGCACGAGAGTACTCATCCATCATCCAAGCCATTTCTCTTGGCCCGGTGCCCATATCCGGAGCAGGGATATCTCTGTCTGGCCCAAAGATTTCGTGCATGTTTTGTGTGTAGGCTCTGGTCAATCTTTCGATCTCTCCCAGAGACATAGATCTGGGATCACATTTGATACCGCCTTTAGCACCACCGTACGGAATATCTACTACGGCACATTTCCAGGTCATCCAGGCAGCTAGTGCTTTCACCTCATCCAAGTTGACGCCCATATCGAATCTTACTCCACCCTTAGATGGCCCAAGAATGTTGGAGTGAATGACTCGGTAACCCTCGAAAACTTTGATTGAACCGTCGTCCATAGTGACAGGCAACGAAACGATGGCCTGCTTATATGGAGACTTAAGTACATTGTAAATTTCATCGTCAAGCCCTAAAGCCTGTGCCGCGATGTGAAATCTCGACATCATTGACTCGAAAGGATTCTCTTTATCCTTTATTGGAGCCGGTTCTATATATCCCATTTTAAGTGTTTTGTGTTGTCATTTTTAGGTAGGCAAAATTACACATTCATCCAATGAAAACAGGAATTACCCCCAATATTCACTCATTCTTGCACAAAAAACTTCAAGAAAATGATAATGAATGGAATGGATAACAACAATCCGTCGAATCTATCTAAAAACCCACCGTGACCCGGTAATCTACGCCCTGAGTCTTTGATGTCCATACTTCTTTTAAACAGTGACTCAACCAAATCTCCATAGGTACCAGTAACTACGGTAATAATAGAAATAACGATCCAGTGCCATAGGGCCAGGTCAGTAAAATAGTAAGAAATACCTACGGCGAAAGCCAGTGAAAGAAAGGCGCCGCCTACGCTGCCTTCCCATGATTTTTTGGGAGACACCCTTTCAAACAGTTTTCTTCTACCGAATTGTATCCCAGCAAAATAAGCCCCAGTATCGCTAGCCCAAAGAATCAAAAATATACCAATGATAATCTGGTAACTGTATTGATCCAGGATAAAGGCTGCCACACTTAAAAGTGAAAAAGGTAAGGCTACATAGATAATTCCCAGAAATGTAAATGCGATATTGGTAAATGGTTTCTTTTCGTCCTTTTTATAAAGCTTGATAAAAAATATGCAGGAACTAAAAGGTAGGATCATAAAAAAGGAATCGAAATGAATCGTGCTCTTTTCTACCAGATAGATCATCATATATAAAATGACCCCCATGATAGTCCCAAAAGTGCGTAGCGGCACGATGCCATTGGCTATGATCAGTTTATAAAACTCCCATTGAGTAAGTACACAAAGAATAAGGAATACAGCCACAAAACCATACTCATGATAGGCAATGGCAAACAACACAAAGAACGCACCTATTACCCCAGTGACCAGCCTTTTAGCCAGATCAGAAAATTTACTTGAACTCGATGTCATTCTCTATGATCTTTATTGCCCTGAGTACATGATCAGGGGCTACCAATACTTCAAAATGGCCAAACTGGTAGGCAGCGTCTTTTTTGTTGACCATCACCGGCTGAAGTCCAGACTCCTGAAGTACGGCGATGACAATCTCCGCACGATATTCATTCTTGTCTGAAAATACTTTTTGCCAGTTACTCATTTCTCAAATTATCTGTAATATGAAATTGTTTTCTGAACAAAACAAACAGAACAGCACCAATAATTGCGAAGGTCAAGGTAGACCAAGCAGACACTGTTTCAGCACTTTCAATATCATAATCCACCACTTCTTTTTGAAATAGGTAAATCATTAAAAGAGTAAAACCATTATTTATAAAATGGGCGATTGAAGCATACCAAAGGTTTCCTGAAAAATAAAACAGATAACCAAAGAAGGCTCCTAACGCCATTCTCGGTACAAATCCATAAAACTGCATGTGAAAAGCACTGAAGAACATAGCTGTTACCCAAATGGCTACATGTGGGTTTCCCCAAATTCCTTGCAAATATTTTTGAATCAGTCCTCTAAATAAAAGCTCCTCTCCAATGGCCGGCACCACAGCTACAACAACCAAAACCACCAAAAAATAAGTCAAGGAATGAAAATCAGTGAGGTATTCTGTCATCAACCTCCCCTGCTGCTCCATCCTATCAAAAGGCACTGCGAGGCTCTCTGGAAACTCCACATTCATATTCCATTCAATCAATAAGCTATTAACCACCATTAAAGAAAGAGTCAGTCCTAACGTTAGTGCAATCGCATGCATATTAATTGATCGGAAGTGAAAATAGTATGTCAGGTTTCGTTGCTCATACTTCTTAATGAAAAGTGCTGGCACTACTATGAAGCTCAGCATTGAGGACACCCCCTGAACTATTACTAAAACCAATTGCCCTGCAGGTTCGGGCTCCTTCGCGCCAATTTTGCGCATAAATTCTTCGAAAGAAATACCCAGAATTTCAACACCCAAAGACATCAAAATCATGGGTGCAATCAGATAAGTTCCCATGCTGAGCAAAATCAATGTCAACAATAAAGAAAGTGGGCTCTGATTACTTTGTAGTGAATTGGGCATAAATGGATTAAATTTGCAGCAAAAATGATCGGATATTCGGAAATAAAAAAACGAAAGATTCGAACAGCCAAAGAAAGCAAGATGGTAAAAATAGGTGATATTGAGTTAGGGGAATTCCCTCTACTTTTGGCTCCCATGGAGGATGTAAGTGACCCACCATTTCGTGCAGTATGCAAAGAAAATGGCGCAGACCTTATGTATACGGAGTTTATTTCATCCGAGGCCTTGATTCGAGATGCAGCTAAGAGCGTACAAAAACTAGACATCTATGACTATGAACGGCCCATCGGCATTCAAATCTTTGGTGAAAAAATAGAATCCATGCGAGAGGCAGCTGCTATAGCAGAAGAAGCCGATCCAGAACTCGTGGATATCAACTATGGGTGCCCAGTAAAAAAAGTGGCTTGCAAAGGTGCCGGAGCAGGCATCTTATTGGATCTTCCTAAGATGCAGAAGATGACCGAGGAAATCGTGAAAAGAGTCGATAAGCCCGTAACTGTTAAAACCCGATTGGGATGGGATCATGACAATATCAAAATACTTGAAGTAGCACAACGACTTCAGGACGTTGGAATTCAGGCACTAAGCATTCATGGTCGTACACGGCAGCAGATGTACAAAGGGGAAGCAGATTGGAACCCCATCGCAGAAGTCAAAAACCATCCCGACATCCACATCCCTATTTTCGGTAATGGAGATATTGACTCTCCACAAAAGGCCAAAATATATCGAGAAAAGTACGGTGTAGATGGTATCATGATTGGTAGGGGAGCTATAGGCAATCCTTGGATTTTCAATCAGATCAAGCACTACTTCAAAACGGGCGAGGAGTTGCCACCACCTACCCTGTCTGAAAGAATGGATGCGGTAAGAAGTCATCTCAAATTTTCCATAGAATGGAAAGGAGAAAAAAAAGGTATTTTCGAAATGCGGAGACATTACACGAATTATTTCCGAGGCATTCATGGGTTTAAACCTTTTCGAGCGAGACTAGTAGAATCTCCTACTTTCGAAGCTACGTCCAGTATTTTGGATGAGGTGGAAGATGTATTTCAGAACGCAAGTCTTGTTGCTCAATGAGTAACGAACAAAGCTCGCCCAGTCTCGTTTCCTGGGTACTACTGATTGTCTTGGCTTTGGTCTGGGGCAGCTCATTTATTTTAATAAAAAAAAGTTTATTGACATTTTCTGCTGGGGAGGTAGGTACATTACGTATGTTCATTGCTTTTTTAGGACTTCTACCCTTTTCTCTTCCTGTCATTCGTAAAATCGAGCGAAAGAAGTTACCAGTTTTATTTGTAGTGGGGCTAGTAGGCAGCCTTTTACCCGCCATACTTTTTGCAATTGCTCAAACACGCTTAGAAAGTGCTATCACAGGAGTAATCAACGCCATGACTCCGGTTTTTGTATTGTTAATTGGGCTGGTGTTTTTTCATCACAAGATCAAAATCATCAACATTATTGGCATAGCCATTGGTTTTATCGGCTGTACATTTATCATGCTGGGGGGCGCGTACTTTGATCTATCGGGAGTTAATTTATACGCCCTTTTTGTGATCGCCGCTACGGTGATGTATGGTACCAGCGTCAACCTCATCAAACACTTTTTGACTGACATTCGCTCTTTGCATATTACAGCTGTATCCTTCACTCTAGTGAGCCCGATCAGTTTGGGCTATTTGCTTTTTGCCACAGATTTTTTTGACAAAATGGAAAACCCAGCATTCCTATCAGGTCTGGCTTACGTAACCACGCTTGCGCTGATAGGTACAGCCATGGCGCTAGTCATTTTCAACAAATTGGTGAAAACAGCCTCTCCCATTTTTGCCAGTTCGGTTACTTATGTTATTCCCATAGTTGCTATCGGCTGGGGATTAGTTGATGGCGAAGTGCTTAACATTTATCAGCTCATCGGCATTGGGATTGTATTGGTCGGTGTCTATCTTGCCAATAAAAAATAATCACTCGCTGAATGACTGAAAATTTTATCCTTACGGCCAGAGACGGCAAATCGCTTCATGGCAAAGAGTGGCTGGTTGATCAGCCAAAGGCAGCCATTTGCCTGGTACATGGTTTGGGAGAGCACATCGGTAGATACGAGCATGTAGCTGAATTTCTGAATAGCCACCAGATATCCTTTTTTGCTACAGACTTGCGAGGTCATGGTCAGTCTGAAGGCAAGCGCGGGCATACTCCTTCACACGATATGTTGCTCGATGATGTAGAGGAATTGCTCATGTATGCAAGAGCAGAGTACAATGACACACCGCTATTCCTTTATGGACATAGTCTGGGTGGTAATATTGTGACCAACTATGTACTAAAGAAAAATACAAACGAATTAGCTGGAGCTATTATCTCATCTCCGTGGCTCACCTTGTCCTTTCAGCCTTCTATTTTTCAGGTGAAACTGGCTAAGTTTTTTTCAAAAATTCTTCCTTCGCTTACGCAAAAAAATGGACTCAATACGGATCACCTGACTCACAACAAGGAAGTGAATCAGGCGTACTTAGAAGACCCACTGAATCATGATAAAATTTCAGCTCGTTTGTTTCTTGAAGCTTTCGAAGCAGGCCTGTGGACACTAGAAAACACCCATAAAAACAAGATTCCATTACTCATTTTTCATGGGAGTGAAGACAAAATCACCTCCGCTCATACCTCTAAAATATTCGCAGAAAAGGTAGGCGAACTAGCCACTTACCAACTGTGGGACGAAGTCAGGCACGAACCTCACAATGACGTAAAGAAAGATGAGGTTTTGGAGATGGTATTGGGATGGATCAATGGGCATTAGCATGCTGATCACAGTCCCCGTTGACGATGAATTAGCTCTTTTTCGCTCCGTTTTTTATTCCCTTGGATTTTTCTTTTGCCCAATGCAGGGCAGTCAACCCACACACGGCCATACTCCCAGCCAGGAAATTGAAAAAAATATCTCTCATGTCAAACACTCGATTAGGGAGATAACCCTGAATACACTCGTCTACTAGACCAAGAATTGACACTAAAATTATTGCCATCCAAGCCGGTTTCAACATAAGTCTCTTATGTTTTATCCGCTCATTCAGCGCTTCTTGAATCAACAAGGCGACCACCCCATATTCGATTAGATGTGTACGTTCTTGAGGTATCGTCATTCTCAAAAATGCCAAAAGATACACGGCTATGATTCCTAAGCCAACTGCTAATTCAATTTTACCTGAATTTTTTTGTAAACCAGCAGTAACAACAGCAATCACAATGGTGAGCACCCCAAACATAAATAAATCATCAACTGTTCTTCTATCCGGAATTAATCCAACTAGCGCAGACGCAAGGCCTAATGTTGAATAGATCGTGGCTACAACCACTAACGTCAATAACCATAGACGTTTTTCTCTTTCCGAAGTAAAAAAATTCATTGCTGCACTGCGAACTCTAAGATTTGATCACCCTAATTCTCCGGCGGTTTTTGCTTCCAGAGCTTTTTGTTTTCCTTGTGGCGGGTGGAGTCTCGTTTGGTTTTCTTTTGTACGTTCTTTTCTAAGGCTTTTGTTAAATCGATATCTGTTTGATTCGCCAAACACATCACCACCCAAAGGACATCTGCTAATTCATCTGCTAGATCGGCTTCCGCTTCTTTGTTTTTGAAAGACTGGTCGCCATACTTTCGCGATATGATACGAGCGAGTTCTCCGACCTCCTCAGTAAGTACCGCCAGGTTGGTCAGTTCACTGAAGTAGCCTCCATGCTTCTTGATCCAGTCGTCCACCAATGCCTGTGCCTGTTCTATGGTCATTACTGCTTGTTTTTAGAATCTATTATAATCGTCACCGGTCCGTCATTGGTCAAGCTTACTTTCATATCCGCACCAAACTCACCCGTTTGAATTGATTTACCCAGCTCACTTTCAAGTTGACAAATAAACTTCTCATATAACGGGATAGCTATATCTGGTTTCGCCGCTTTGATGTATGACGGGCGATTGCCTTTCTTTGTACTGGCATGTAGCGTGAACTGACTAATCAATAAAATATCACCATCTACATCTATCAGGCTTTTGTTCATCACACCAGATGCATCATCAAAGATTCTGAGATTACAGATTTTGCGACATAGCCAATCTATATCCTCCTGATCATCTGCCTCCTCGACGCCGAGTAGGATCATTAACCCTTCCTCGATTTGTCCTACGATTTCCTGATTGATTTTTACGGACGCTTCAGACGTCCGCTGTAACACTGTTATCACCTTTGTATTCTTTGGTGTGTGCTATTCGTTTCATTTCCAATGGCTTGTGCACATGTGTGCCAAACTCTCCGCTAAGTGCCACGTAGAACATAGATTTTGCCACTTCACTTCCTTCAATAGCCCAAAATTTTAATCGAGATCCGATAATAAAGAAGGACAATACCCCGGAAGCAATTTTTGCCAATTCCTCCCAAAGTCTGAAATTGTTTCTATAACCTAGCAGAAGTGAGGGCTGGAAAATGTGCAATGCTCTTAGGTTTAACTCCTTGAGTGCATCTTCGACCTGCCCTTTAACGGCATTATAAAAAAGCCCAGATTGGGCATTTGCTCCATAAGATGAAACGACATGAAACTGATCACAGGCTGGATCTTCTTTTGACATCTTAGCCAATTCTAAAGTGTAGGTAAAATCCACTCTGTAGAAGGCCTCTTTTGATTTGGCCATTTCCATTGTGGTACCAATACAGCAGTAATAATCGTTTGCCGATATCTGATCTTTGTAGTTTGCCAGGTCGTCAAAATTGATCAGCAACTCTTCAATTCGGTTGTCTTTTACTCCGGGTGAACTTCTTCCTACTATTAAAATTTTAGAGTAATGATCATTTTCCAAAAGCACGTTTAAGAGCTCTCTACCCACCAAACCCGTGGCGCCTACGATCAATGCTGTTTTGCCTGACATGTATTTCTAATTATGAGTCGTTTAAATTAGGTAGTTAGTCAACAAGATACAAAAAAATCATAAACTTACCAGCAATTTTAAAGGCTGCCAAAACAGAATAGGCACAAAAAAAGCCATGAATAAAAATTCATGGCTTCCTCTTTATTTTTACACCTGACTTTACTCTCCGATAGACTCGGCCAATACTAAAATTTTGTTATTAAGTACTTCTACAACTCCGCCATCGATACTGAAGTGTATCTCCTCGGTTTTCTTGTCATGTAGTCTCATGATCTTCACGTCACCTTTCCCTACAGAACTCACCAAGGGAGCGTGATCATTCAGAACCTGAAACGAACCATCGCTTCCAGGAAACATGGCAGATTCTACCTCTCCTTCAAAAACGTTTTCGTCTGGTGTGATTATTTCTAAATACATAGTCTGAATTATTTAGCTTCAGCCAATAATTTTTCTCCTTTTTCTACCGCAGACTCGATACCTCCAACCAGGTTGAAAGCTGCTTCTGGCAAGTGATCTAATTCACCGTCCATGATCATGTTGAATCCTTTGATAGTGTCTTTGATATCTACCAATACACCTTGCAATCCTGTAAACTGCTCAGCTACATGGAAAGGCTGAGAAAGGAATCTCTGTACCCTTCTTGCTCTGTGTACCACCTGCTTATCTTCGTCAGACAATTCGTCCATACCAAGAATGGCAATGATATCCTGAAGTTCTTTGTATCTCTGAAGAATCTCGATTACTCTCTGTGCACATCCGTAGTGCTCTTCGCCTACAACCTCTTCAGACAAAATTCTTGAAGTAGAATCCAATGGATCCACTGCAGGGTAAATACCCAACTCAGAAATTTTTCTTGAAAGTACTGTGGTTGCATCCAAGTGAGCAAAGGTCGTTGCAGGAGCAGGGTCAGTCAAGTCATCCGCAGGTACGTAAACGGCCTGTACAGATGTAATCGATCCTTTCTTAGTAGAAGTAATTCTTTCCTGCATGGCTCCCATCTCTGTGGCCAATGTAGGCTGGTATCCTACCGCTGATGGCATACGTCCAAGAAGTGCAGACACCTCAGATCCTGCTTGTGTAAATCTAAAGATGTTGTCAACAAAGAAAAGAATATCTTTTCCTTGACCTTCGCCATCACCATCTCTGAAATACTCAGCTACTGTAAGCCCAGAAAGCGCTACTCTAGCTCTTGCCCCAGGAGGCTCATTCATTTGACCGAAAACGAATGTTGCTTTCGAATCACCCAATGCTTTTTTATCTACTTTAGAAAGGTCCCATCCGCCTTCTTCCATAGACTTCAAGAAGTCGTCACCGTAGTTTACGATACCTGACTCAATCATCTCACGAAGCAAATCGTTTCCTTCTCTTGTTCTTTCACCTACACCGGCAAATACTGAAAGTCCACCGTGTCCCTTGGCAATGTTGTTGATCAATTCCTGAATCAATACAGTTTTACCAACGCCTGCACCACCAAACAAACCAATTTTACCACCTTTTGCATATGGCTCAATCAAGTCAATTACTTTGATGCCTGTGTAAAGTACTTCCGTAGAAGTAGAAAGGTCTTCAAATGCAGGAGCCGGTCTGTGAATTGGAAGTGACTTGTCTCCTTTAGGCTGATCAATTCCGTCGATAGCTTCACCTACCACGTTGAACAATCTACCTTTGATATCTTCTCCGATAGGCATAGTGATTGCCGCACCAGTATCTACAACTTCCATACCTCTGGTCAATCCTTCGGTACCTTCCATTGCGATAGTTCTAACTCTGTCTTCGCCTAAGTGCTGCTGGCATTCCAACACTACTTTTTGTCCGTTTTCTTTGGTTACGTAGAGCGCGTCCAAAATATTTGGGACTTTAGCACCATCAGCTTCGAAGCTTACGTCCACTACCGGGCCAATTACTTGTGTGATTTTACCACTATTTGCCATTTCTTGATTGTTTATTTCAATGAAAAATTGTGTCCTGTTTTTTCAAAGTGCGAAGTTAAGGGAATAATTGACTTTTCGCCAAGTATCCGACCTCTTTTTACGTAGTTAGGATTTGAGTGAAATGCGAAAGGTAGTTCCTCTATTGACGTCTGACCTTTTCACATGGATTTTTCCTTTGTGGTAATTTTCTATAATTCGTTTTACTAACGTAAGTCCAAGCCCCCAACCGCGTTTCTTAGTAGTATAACCGGGCTGAAATATTTTTTGAATTCCGGCTTTAGTCATGCCTTTGCCCGTATCAGCAATATCTATAATGACATGACCTTCGTTGGCTTTCAATACTTTGATATGGATTTTTCCCTCGCCTCCCATAGCGTCCACAGCATTTTTACAAAGGTTTTCTATCACCCATTCAAAAAGAGGCTTATTGATATTGGCCTCAAGCTCTCTATTGGGAAAGCACACGAGGGTGAATTCCACTCGTGTAGAAATTCTTCTTTTGAGATAGTTGAGGGTTTCCTCAATCAAGTTGTAGACGTTGGTGCTTTCGAGAATGGGTTCAGAACCAATGTTAGAAAACCTGGAGGTAATCATGTTAAGTCGCTCTACATCTTTCTCCAACTCAACGATCATATCCATATCCTTAAGTTTTTCATCGGACTTAAGATACTCTACCCAAGCCATGAGTGATGAAAGGGGTGTGCCTAGTTGGTGGGCTGTCTCTTTAGCCAGTCCTACCCATACCTTATTCTGCTCTGCTACCTTAGAATAATTAAATACCAAAAAAGCAATCATTCCAAAGATGCCAATTACAAACAACTGGGTAAGCGGATAATATTTAAGTTGGGTAAGAAGCAACGAATTTTTGTAATAAATGAATTGGTATCCTGTTATACTCCCATCTCTTCTAAGGGTTACTAGCAGTGGCTCATGCTCCTCCTCCATTTCACGAATCTCACTAATCAAGATTCGATTGCGCTCCTTTCTAGTAGCTGCTCGATCTGCTGCTGGAATGTTTTTATACTCCAAAGGGTTTCCCAATTCATCCGCCATTACCACAGGAATCGATTTGTTGGAAAGGATGATTTCATCAAAAATGAAATTCAGATCCGAATTGTTCTCTTGATTGGCAAAGTACTCCAGTGTATTTGCGTAAAGTGCAATCAATTTCTCTTCTCGAGACTTTATCTGATCTACCAATACATTGGTATAATAAATAGAACCGATACTAATGACAATGGATATGGCCAACACGACCCATTTGAATTTGGATCGATTTCTATATAAGTCTAACTGTGTGGTCTCGTATAACTTAGAAGCCATAAGATATGATAAGCCTGCGGGCAAATATAGGATTTGAAATAGCATTGCCCATTTTATTTTGATTTTTTAAGCCTTGGTTACATTGGTTTCCAATATTTTTAGGCCAGGCAATTTAAATCAACTATGTATTCACGCTTAGTGAAGGTCTTTTTTTTAGCTATTCTATTCACCGTCTCTTTCGCGACAAATGCACAAAAAGTAGCACTGGTCCTTAGCGGTGGAGGGGCGAAGGGCATAGCACACGCTGGTGTACTGAAAGCACTAGAAGAAAACAATATCCCGATTGATTATGTGGTTGGCACCTCCATGGGGAGTATCGTAGGAGGATTCTATGCGGCAGGTTATACTCCTGAACAAATCAAGGCGCTAGCACTTTCTCAGGATCTTCAAGATTGGGTGGATGGAGAAATTGACGAGAAATATCTCTATAGTTTTCATAAAAAATTACCCGACCCCTCTTGGCTTACGGTTAAGCTTGATTTTGATTCTGCGTTTGATTCAAGTTTGGATCCCTCGTTTGACAGAGACCATGTTCTCAACATCAATTTGGCCGAAAGACTCCAACACGCCTCGTATGCCTGCAATGGCAATTACGACAGTCTTTTCGTTCCATTTAGAGCTATAGCGTCAAACATTTTCATGGAAGAGCAAGTAGTTCTAGACAGTGGGGTCCTTTACGAATCTATACGCTCATCAATGGCCATCCCCTTACTTTATCGTCCTGTGAGGGTAAAAGGGGAATTATTGTTTGATGGTGGCATCTATAATAACTTCCCAATCTCTCCAGCGAAAGAGGAGTTCGATCCAGATGTTATTATTGGTGTGAATGTTGGAAGTAAGGTGCT
The DNA here is from genome assembly GCF_965233835.1 of Reichenbachiella sp. Taxonomy (GTDB): domain Bacteria; phylum Bacteroidota; class Bacteroidia; order Cytophagales; family Cyclobacteriaceae; genus Reichenbachiella. The sequence continues at coordinate 921,118 of NZ_OZ247585.1, read as the reverse complement.
GGACGAATACCCAAAAAATGACGACGAGAAATTATTAGCTGAATCGATTCTCTTTTTTATGCTAAACAAAGGAGACCCGTCAAAATTAGATAGCACCGACATCTTCATTGATGTAAAGCTTGCGGATTATAGCACCATGAGTTTTGACAAAGCGAAGGAGATTTATGAAATAGGCTATCAAACCGGACTATCTCAATTAGATGAAATACAAAGCAAAATACAAAGACGCGCGAATCCTGACCAATTAAGACTCCAGCGAGCCCAATTTCTAAACCGGCCTATGCGACATTACTTTGATACCGTTGAGATCGAGGGGTTTAACGCTAAGACTTCACAATACATTTCGAACGTTTTTGACAAAGATAATTCTTTCGAATTTGATCAAGCAAAACGCGCTTATTACCGCCTCATAGACAACGACTATTTTATCAATGTATTTCCAAGTTATTCCAGAGGAAACCGTTATGCGTTTCAACTGAAAGGGAATCCGAATCCGCGACTTAAAGCCAAAATTGGCGGCAGCCTAACCTCCAGAAATATTTCCTACATGTATTTAGGAATGGATTTCAAACGACTCACTCGAATCTTAGAAGAATATGAATTAAAACTTTTCGCAGGCCCTTTTTATGAATCCGTTTTTTTCAAGAATAGAATCACTTTTCCAGGTAAAAAGCCTTTTTCTTTTGGCCCTACGATCACAATCAATCACAGAGATTTTCTAAATCTTGCAGATTATCTTTTGGGCGAACCCGACTTAACTATCTTAGACAGGGTTGATAGAAAAATGGGTATGTTCTTCGGCGTTCCTTTGAATAGAAAATTCGGGCTGACCATGGAAGCTTCCTACATCATCAACAAAGACAAGTTTAGCAACGAACAGCAAATCAATACAAACGAAAATTTCGATGAGCTAAAACTAGAAGGACTTCGCTTAGAAGGCAGAGTCTATCACAATAGTTTTAACTATCCACAATTTGCCTCCAAAGGGTCAAAATTTGAATTCGTGCTCAATCACTTTATTGTAGACAGTAAGTACAACCCTGGCAACACTTCAATGATTAACACGCTTGTTGAAAAAAATAATGAGTCTTGGTTTACCGCTAAGCTAAGCACTGAAAAGTATTATCAATTGGGTCAGAAGTTTAGTTTTGGAACCAGTTTGGAAGCACAGTATTCTGATCAGCCTGCCTTCGGCACCACAAAAAGTACAATCATAAACTCTACAGGTTTTTACCCGCTTCAGGATAGCAAAACAATTTTGCTTGAAAACTTTAGGGCACGTCAGTATGCAGCTCTGGGAGTTAAAAATATTTGGTCCCCTATAAAAAATTTACACTTTAGGTTAGAAGGATATGTTTATAACCCATTCGAAGAAATAACAGGGCAAAGTGGAGAATTTCCCTCGTTTGAACGGGAATGGATTAACCCTTCATTTGCCGCCACTTCTGGAATTGTTTACCATTCATTTATTGGTCCAATTGGACTGCATGTCAACTACTATGATGATAGTCAGCACGAATGGGGTGTACTCCTACATGTGGGGTATCTGTTATTCAATGACCATTCATTGGAGTAAATTTTCAAATTATAGCTAAATTACGAGCTATCAAACCTTTGATCACCAGATCTACTTGAACCATGAAAATAACACGAATTCTATTTTCTTTTAGTTTGTGTACTTCCATTTTACTCATCTTACCTATTGACAATTTAGTAGCTCAGGCTCATGAAGAAGGTACCCTTATCAGGGTTACAGGTACGGTGCTTGATGAGGAATCTAAGTCTCCACTAATTGCGAATGTATTTTATGAGAAACTCCCCTATTACGATGATATGGGGATTTCAGCTACCAATCAGCAAAATGGTGTATATGAATTATATATGCTTGAAAACATAAAATACATCATCAATGTAAAAGCTGATGGATACAAGACAATAAGTGAAGAAATGGAAGTCATAGATAACGGTACGCAATTGATAGAAAAGAATTTTGTCATGTTACCAGATGCCGCTCATGAGAAATTTGATTTACACAATTTGATCTTCGCCCGAGGAAGAGCAGTAATTGATGAGTCATCTTATGCTGAACTTAATGACTTTGTCGAGTGGTTGGAAGCACGCCCCAATATCAATATTCAATTAGAGGGGCATACCGATTTCCAGGGCAATGCTCAGGCCAACCTTCAACTGTCTCAAGATCGGGTAGATGCTGTGAAAGAATACCTTACCAAAAGAGGTGTGAAAAAAACAAGAATTCGGACCAAGGCTTTTGGAGGGACACAACCACTAAGTAGAGAACGGACAGACGAAGCCCGTACCGCAAACAGACGTGTAGAGGTTAGAATCCTGAAGCAATAAAAATTGAATATATTTATTACCACCTAGAATAAATTATCTTCCTCAATGAGAAAACTAATCGCATTATTCGTTGCCAGCCTCATCTCTTCAGGGCTCTTTGCCCAAGAAACCGTTAAATGGGCATCTGAAGTCATGCATGTCACTTCTGAGACCACCGCTCTTCAATATGCAGCCAGTCAAGCGCTTCATTCCCCAAATGTATATCCCAAAGGTGGTGAAAGTCCAAATTCTTGGAGACCATCAAGACCCGACAACGACGAATACATCGTAGTTAAATTTGATGCACCTATAAGAGCGCAGCAAATTGCAATAGCCGAGACTGAAAACCCTGGAGCCGTATCCAAGGTCTATGCCTATGATTCTTTGGATAATGAATATCTAATATTCGATCTAAATCCAAGACCCATACCTCTAGAGAGCAGACTTCTTAACCTATTCTTCGAAAAAACTCCATATCGAATTGCCTATATCAGAGTGGATATAAAGGGTGGAAACGTCCCAGGATTCAACAGTATTGATGCCATTGGATTGTCTGCATCAAATATCCCTATTAGCGTATTAATTGATCTTGCATCTAATGTTAATGAAAACTTAAGCGTAGAAGCACTCAGTCAAAATGTAAACAGCCAGTATCTAGAAATTGGACCCATTTTATCTCCAGATGGGAAAACACTGTATTATAGTAGACGGGCACATCCCGACAATGTAGGTGGTGTGGACGATAATTCAGACATCTGGTACTCTGAATTGGATGAAGAAACACAAGAATGGCAACCGGCTAAAAATTTGGGCCCTCCTCTAAACACGATTGGTCCAAACTATATTTGCTCCATTACTCAAGTGGACGGTGAAACCATTCTTTTGTTAGGAAATACTTATGAAAAGAGAGGCAGGATGGGAACAGGTATATCGATGAGTCGAAGTAAGGGGCCTGGCAAGTGGGAAAAACCCACTAATCTAAATGTCACAAATAATTATAATTATTCTGAGAAGGCAGATTTTTACATGAGCCAAAATACCAAGGTGATTTTGATGGCTCTTCAGCGAGATGATACTTTTGGCGACCGTGATATTTATGCTTCTTTTGTGGGGTTAGATGGCGTCTGGTCTGAACCCAAAAATCTCGGTAACGTCATTAACTCTGCAGACGAGGAAATGGCTCCTTTTTTACATCATGACAACGAGACGCTATATTTCTCTTCACGGGGATTTAGAGGATATGGTGGAGCAGATATATATGTGTCCAAGAGGCTTGATGATACTTGGACCAAATGGTCTTCTCCTGAAAACTTAGGTAAGGGAGTAAATGGCCCAGACGATGATACTTATTTCAATATGCCAGCCTATGGCAGCCATGCTTACTTCACAAGAGGAAAAGCAGATGAAAATACTGATGTGTACAGATTTAGAATTGATGAACTATACATTGAACCTACCGATGAAATATTGCTAGAACCGACTGAAATTTTCGTCACTGTTCATGGAAAGGTTTTTAATTCAAAAACTAACGAACCTATCAAGAGTAGTGTGTTAGTGGAAAGATTACCCGATGGTATAACCGTGGGGAGTTCTGAAACGAATGAATATGGTGACTATGTTTTCAAAGTCAGACCCGGTGCCAATTATGGCATCTACGCAGCAAAAGAAGACTTTCTCTCGCAAGATGAACATATAGACTTGAATGAGATCACAGAAACAACTGACATTCAACAAGATTTATATCTAACTCCAATTGAAAAAGGAGTAGCTATTTCGCTTAACAATATATTTTTCGAATTTGATCGCTCTGACTTAAGAACTTCCTCATATGCCGAATTGGATCGTATTTTGAAATTACTAGAGAGCAATAAGATATCTAGTATAGAAATTTCTGGACATACCGATTCTGTAGGAGACGATGACTACAATCTTGAACTATCCAAAAGACGAGCTTGGTCGGTATATAGTTATTTCATAGCTAATGGCATAAGTGCTTCAAAATTACAATCTGTGGGGTACGGTGAAACATTACCTATTGCTCCAAATGACACAGCCGACAATAGGCAGAAAAACAGGCGCGTAGAATTTAAAATTATTGACTAATTGTAAAGGCTCGATTTTCGAGCCTTTTTTCACTCTTACTTTTATTTCCATTGACACTCGTACAACTAGAATATATTATTGCACTGGATAACTACAGACACTTTGCCATAGCTGCAGAAAAATGCTTTGTTACCCAGCCCACCCTCAGTATGCAAATCCAAAAACTTGAGGATACACTTGGGGTCATACTTTTTGACAGATCAAAACACCCGATAGAGCCCACTGAAATAGGGGTTCAAATACTTGAACAGGCTAGGAAGATCATCGCTGAATCCAAGAAGGTCAGTGAAATCATAGACAATGAAAAACATGAGATCAAAGGGGACGTCAAAATTGGTGTAATCCCCACGTTAGCACCTTACCTGGTTCCTCTATTTATCTCATCCTTTGTAGAAAAGTATCCACTGATTAACCTACAAGTAAGCGAGCACATGACGAGTGATATGCTTGACCTTCTGAAAAAAGATCAAATTGATATTGGGATCATGGTCACTCCTTTGAATGAGGAAAGCATGAAAGAAAGCCCCCTGTTTTATGAAGAATTTTTTGCCTACGTCTCACATAGACATCCGCTTTTTGATCAAAAGCTAGTTGCGTCCTCTGAGCTAAACAATGAAGGTCTATGGATTTTGGATGAGGGCCACTGCTATCGAAGTCAAATGTTGAATATTTGTAACGCAAAAAAGGCAGACCGATTTAACAATCGCGTGCTTTATGAGAGCGGTTCTCTTGAAGCACTTAAAAAACTCGTTGACCGGCGCGGAGGATATACCCTTCTTCCTGAATTATTTACACTCGACTTGAGCAAAGACGAGCAGTCTAAGCTGCGCAAATTTTCAGATCCCGTACCTACACGAGAGGTTGGCTTAGTAGTAAAGAAAAGTTATGCCAAAAAGAAATTGCTTGAAGCCATGCATAAGGAAATTCTAGAAAATCTCCCTCCTATTATGGTGAGTAGAAAGAATACTAACGTTATAAAAATCTAGTTTAAAAACATTCCAGAAAGCATAGTAGCCACACCATCCAAAACAGCCTCTCCAACCGACTGGTAACGATAACCGGAAGGGTTTGAGCTGTCATATACGCCTTGGTGATTTTTATGCATATTTAAGGGAGCAGTGGGTCGCAGGGTGTGATATTGGGTATTGCCACTTTTATCAATAAAGTAAACATCGTCATGGGTACCACCAGGTCTATTCATAGATATTACCTGAAGACCTTGAAATCTTTGTGGTCTGTACTTTCCCCTTGAACCATAAGAGTAAGGAGTTACGTGTATCTGAAATGATTTAACTGGCTTCGACTTGTACTTTTTCAAATCTTCTTTGTGATAAGGTCTGTATTGCCCAATGACTTCCGAAGAGTAGAGCATCGCAAAGACTGCAAGTAGGATCAGCTTTTTCATAGTAATTAGGTTTTCTTATAAGACTCATAAAGTGTTACAAACACCTAAAGATCAAAGAACTAATTTGTAGCAACTCCATATTTCCTGTATTTTAAGACATGGAAAAGTATATCTGGATCGGTCTTGGCTTGTACTGTTTCCTTTCCGTACTGGTTTATCTCGTACAGGAATACTTCATGTTCCACCCAGAGAAGCTACCAGAAGATTTTGAATACAAGTACGAAGAACCCTTTGACGAGCACTTTTTTGATGTGGAGGAAGGGGTCAGAATCAATGGTTTACATTTTACAGTAAAAGACCCCAAAGGTATTGTCATCTACTTTCATGGAAATACCCGAAGCATTAAAGGTTGGAGCAAATATGCCAGAGACTTCACCAGAAGTGATTATGAGGTTCTTCTCATAGATTATCGTGGTTTCGGCAAGAGCACAGGGAAGCGAGCAGAGAAAGCCATTTATAAGGACAGCCAGTATGTCTACAATCGTGTTAGATCATGGTATCCAGAGGAAAAAATTATTATTTATGGAAGGTCAATGGGGTCTGGTTTTGCAGCCAAGTTAGCTTCCAAAAACCGCCCCAAGATGCTTATTCTCGACGCTCCATATTATAGTCTCTCTCATCTAACATCCAGATGGCTATTTTTTCTTCCATTATCCATTTTACTCAAATATCATATCCGAACAGACATCTGGATCAAGTATGTGAGGTGCCCAGTTTACATTATTCATGGCACAAAAGATGGGTTGATTCCATACCGTTCTAGCGTGAGATTACGCAAAGAGGCTCCGTTGACCACTCGTTTGATACCCATCCACGGAGGAAAACACAACAACCTTACATCTTTCGATGAATATCACAACCACTTGGATGAAATCCTACAAGACAAACACGATTTAATATTCGATAAATCGCTAAAAGATTTCCTAGATTTTTAGTTATATTCATATCAACAACATTATGATAAAATGACCCAGGTGCAATTTCTGAACATGTCCCTAGGGGAGCAGGTTCAACATATTTACAAAAACGGAACATTCGTAACCGACATTCGCTATTATGAATACAAGGTTAATTTGTTCTTATTAGAAGGAAATTATTTCGAGGTTTTCATTAATCACAAATCTGTGGAAATCACGAAAATATCTCCACTCAACTATAAGTCCAATAGACTATTTTTCTACCTGGATCAGGTTAAACTCCCCAAACCTCAGGAGTGATCAATTTCTAGCCGATGTGCTAGTTTTCGAATAGCTTCTTCCTCTTCATCAGATATTCCATCCGTGATGTTAGCGAAAAGGTACATTGTCTCCATGATGAACTCTTGGTCAATTTTATTCCCTTTAATAGAAGCATGAAGTGCGTTCAAAAATTTCTTGTTCCACTTATCCACATTATCAAGAAGGTACCGGATTTCAGTTCTGAAAGACATGGCTATCAGATCCCTATTGTCGTTAGGTGATTTTACAAATTCTGCGGACAAGCCTCTAGTAGCCATCACAATACCATCCCACTCTTCCTGATCCAGCTTACCATCACTCATGCACACCAACAAGGCAGGATACAACTTCGCTAAATAATTGAATTGATCTTCAGGGATTTTTATTTTTCTAGCCTTGATGTACTCAATGTAGAGTTGGTGCAGTTGTGGGGTCATAGGAATATGTTGACGGATTATGAATTCTAAAGATAATACCTAAATTGAACATTTTGGGTATCTATTAGAAGTATTCCAATTATTCGGTTTGTTCTACTGGGGCTGACTCACTTTGGTCTAATTGCAGATAGCGACTATATCGATACAGAATATCTTCTACGTAATCGACAGGCTCATCCCCTCTACAATATCCAAATTTCACCACAGGATCCGTATAATATTTCTTTTTTGATTTTAATCTCAGATAGTTGGCCACGTCTTCCCAGTTTTGTGGATCACCCCCATTCTTTTCGGCCAAACGGGTGGCATCCTGTACATGACCTTGACCAACGTTATAGGAAGCCAAAACAAACTTGGCCTGTTCTTCCCTATCTGTTATCTCCTTCCAAACCTCTTCTAACCACAATATATGTTTTACTCCCGCTTTAATATTTTGAGAAGGGCTAAACAAATTAGTAACACCATAGGACTTACCAGTTTTTGGCATTACCTGCATCAACCCTCTTGCACCCACCCAAGATTCAGCATGAGGATCAAATCGTGACTCTTTAGAAATTTGAGCAGCCAGCAGACGCCAGTCCCAATCCAATTTTCCTGCGCCCAACTTTATTAAGCTGTCGTAAGGAGAAATTCTCTCAGCGTTCTTTGAGAAAAAATCACTTTGCATCATCTTTTTGCTATTTCTTGTGCTTTTAAAATACTTGTCGTACAAGGCATAATAATCATTGGTACGTTTCATATCCCCAATCCAGCCGTTTAATGTATCCAACAATTGAGGTGCATTTTTTCTTACTCCCCATGCGATCTGCTGAGGAAAGCTGATTGCCGTTTTTACATCAAGATTTGAAAAATATCTGGCATTGACTAGAGCTACGTCCTCATCTGCCACCGTATAGTCAATTTTTCCCTGCGATACCATTTCAATAAGAGCCTCAGTTTCTAATTCATCAAACTCTTCAACGATTAAAATGTCACCTCCAATTTCCTCAGCCAAATGCTTCAATCTAGTGGTATAAGCCGAACCCTTCCTCACATATACTTCCTTTCCTATTAACTCAATTGGATTCCGAAGAAATGTCTTTTCTATCTCGTGCAGTTTCATATCTCTCCAGTTGTCAGGCTTTCGTTGGACCAATACTTGTCGCACGAAATTGTGTGGAGTGGTGAAGTCCATAAATTTTTGACGCTCCTTGGTCACAGATAGATTGTAGGCCAAAATATCGCCTTGTCCACTATTTAGTTTTCTGAATCCTTCTTCAAGACTAGGTGTAATGTCAAATCGAATCTCAATACCAATGCTTTGAGCAAAAAGAGATAACAATTCATATTCATATCCCATAGGCTCACCTCGATAAAGAAACATGCCTGTGGAGCTATTATCGACTATTGCCGTGAAGTAGCCTCTTTCCTTTATCTGATCAAAATCCATTTTGATCATTTGTTCTGGGTCATACCCGTAGGTAGAGTCTTCTGCTTGAGGAACTCCCTCTAAAGCTGTCATTTCCAAATTGGATCGTTTGCAAGAAAGGAGACTAAAAACTAATCCGAGTAAGCAAACTACTATGTATCTATTTATCACTATCATAAAAGCGTGGAACGCTGAAATACAATATACGTATTTTGAAACACTCCCAGATTAGAATTTATGTGATAATGAAAATTACCAACAAAAACCCCAGATTTATACAGCCTCGAGAGACAATAATTTTTTGGCTGATTGATAAAGACCTTCAGGGTCAAATCCACACTCTTTGTGCAACTCCATTTGTGTGCCGTGCTCAATCACTGCATCCGGAATTCCAAGCCGGACAACTTTACTCTGATAACCATGATCGGCCATAAACTCGAGTATTGCACTTCCAAATCCTCCTTGCAAGCAGCCATCTTCAACTGTGATGACGTATTTGTGATTTTTGAAAACCTCATGCAACATCTCTTCGTCTAGTGGCTTTACAAATCGCATGTCATAATGCGCAACCGACAGGCCTTCCTTCTCTAGCTTCTCACATGCTTCGGCGGCATAATTACCTATGTGGCCGAGAGTCAGATAAGCCAATTCATTACCATCCCTTAGTTTTCTACCCTTACCTACTTCTATTTCTTCAAATGGAGTTTTCCAATCGGGCATTACTCCATTACCGCGTGGGTATCTGATTGAAAATGGTCCTTGATCCGGAAGTTGTGCGGTGTACATCAGGTTTCTTAGCTCCTCCTCATTCATAGGAGCGGATATCACCATGTTCGGAATGCATCGAAAGTAAGAAATATCATAATTGCCATGATGGGTAGGCCCATCAGCTCCAGCAAACCCTGCACGATCCAAGCAAAATACTACATTCAAGTTTTGTATGGCCACATCATGAATGACTTGGTCATAGGCACGTTGCATAAAAGTAGAATAGATATTGCAGAAAGGCACCAAACCTTGAGTGGCCAAACCAGCAGAAAAAGTCACCGCATGCTGCTCGGCAATGCCCACATCATACGCTCGGTCTGGCATGGTCTTCATCATAATATTCATGGAAGAGCCAGAAGGCATGGCTGGGGTAATCCCCATGATCTTATCATTCTTTTCGGCCAGTTCTACAATCGTATGACCAAAAACCTCTTGATACTTTGGTGGCTGAGGTGTCTCGTAAACTTTTTTATAAATCTCTCCAGTGAATTTGTCAAAAGTACCTGGTGCATGCCATTTGGTTTGATCCTTTTCTGCTAGAGAATAACCCTTCCCTTTTTTAGTCAAGCAGTGAAGAATTTTTGGGCCAGGAATGTCTTTTAAGTCTTTTAATACGCTCGTCAGGTGGTTGACATCATGACCATCGATAGGTCCAAAGTATCTCAGATTAAGAGACTCGAATAGATTGCTCTGCTTAAGTAGAAAAGACTTTACACTACTTTCTACCTTAGATCCAATTTCTTGGGCATTTGGCCCGAACTTACTGATTTTACCCAAAATATTCCAAACCTCGTCACGCATTTTGTTGTACGTTTTCGACGTTGTGATATCGGTCAAATAATCCCTCAGCGCTCCCACGTTGGGGTCTATAGACATACAATTGTCATTAAGTATAATCAGCAAGTTAGAGTTAGAAACTCCGGCATGATTCATGGCCTCGAATGCCATCCCTCCGGTCATAGCGCCATCTCCTATGACTGCAATGTGCTGTCGATCTTTCTCGTTTTTATGACGAGAAGCTTCTGCCATACCCAAGGCAGCAGAGATGGACGTAGAAGAATGCCCTACCCCAAAGGCGTCATACTCACTTTCTTTTCTTTTTGGAAAACCCGAAAGACCTTTGTAAAATCTATTGGTATGAAACTGATCTCTTCGCCCAGTTAATATTTTATGCCCATAGGCCTGATGTCCCACATCCCACACCAATTGGTCTTCTGGCGTATTGAAAACATGATGAAGAGCAACTGTTAACTCAACTACACCTAAGCTGGCACCAAAATGGCCACCATAAACAGACACTACGTCTACGATGTACTGACGAAGCTCTTCAGATAGCTTGACCAATTGGACAGCATCTAAATCCTTCATGTCCGCGGGAGAGTTGATTTGGGCGAGTAACTTACCGGGCTCGATTTGCATAAACTAAATGTACTGTTATAATTTCAAAGCACCAAAAGGTGGCATTATATGTGTCTTTAGACAAAGTGCCTGCAAAACTAAACAGAATTACTTACTTATATTGCATCGAAATTTTTCAGTAATCATATGAACAGATTTTTTCTTTTTGCCTTTTTAGCTTTATCCATTACCAACATTCAAGCGCAACAAGTCACAAATACAGAAGACAGTGTGAGTCTTGATGTAATGATAGGTCAACTGATATTGACCGGAATTGGTGATTTTTCTTATTTGCCAGACGATGCGGAAATCATTAATGAGGTCAAAGCAGGAAAAGTGGGTGGAGTCATCCTTTTTGAAAAAAATATAAACGCAGAACGGCCAAAAGTGCAACTCAGGAGAACCATCGATTCTTTGAAAGCCGCAGCTTCTATACCACTGTTCATTAGTATAGATGAAGAGGGAGGTCGTGTGAATCGATTGAAACCTAAATATGGATTTCCTGTAACCAAGCAAGCAGGTGAACTAGGTTCCATTAACAATTTAGATACAACTGCCTTTTATGCCAATAACACGGCAAGCACATTGAAAGAATATGGCATTAATGTGAATTATGCACCAGATGTGGATGTTGCCATCAACCCAGACAATCCAGTCATTGCTAAGCTTGGAAGAAGCTATTCGGATGACCCAAAAACCGTAGCTCTACATGCACAAAAAGTGATTGAAGTACATAGAGACAATAATGTATTGACAGTACTTAAACATTTTCCTGGCCACGGCAGCTCCAGAAATGATTCACATTTGGGTGTAGCTGATGTCAGCGCTACATGGCAATTTGCAGAGCTTATGCCATACAAATACCTACTTGATTCAGGCAGTGTTGATGCTATCATGACCGCTCATATCGTGAATGAGCATTTGGATCCAGAAAAGTTACCCGCTACCCTTTCACCTTACATGATAAACAATATTTTAAGGGGTGTTTTAAATTATCAGGGAGTAGTCTTTACAGACGATATGCAAATGCATGCAATATCCAAGAACTATGGGTTTGAAGAATCAATAAAAATGGCTATCAATGCCGGAGTGGATGTCATGCTATTTTGCAACAATGTACCCGGCAACGAAAGACGTACTCCATCTCAAATTCATGCAATAATCAGCAACTATGTAGATCAAGGTGAAATATCCGAAGGTCGAATAAGAGAATCCTACAATCGAATCATGTACCTTAAATCCAAACTCAAATGAGAAACATCATTTTACTTTCTATCCTAGTACTTTCAATTTGCGCATGTGCAAAAAAAAGTGAATCAAAAAAACAGGTTGGTTTCAAGACCTATGGAACCTCTTTCGATAGATCTGAAGTTCAGGATATTTCCCAGATTTCCTCTCTAATGGAGTCTTCCGATTCCATTGCAGTAATTCTTAGCGGAACAATTGAGAAGACCTGCGCAGTCAAAGGGTGCTGGATGCAACTAAAAACAGGTAGCGATCAAAACCTTAGAGTAACATTTAAAGATTATGCCTTTTTTGTGCCTAAGAATGGAGTGGAAGGAAACACAGCGGTAATCAAAGGTTATTGTGTAAAACAAGAGACATCAGTAGAAGAGTTACAGCATTATGCAAAAGACGCTGGTGAGTCGGACGAAGCCATCACACTGATCACAGAACCAAAAATGGAATACAATTTTGTAGCAAGCGGTGTAATCATTGAAGATTAAATTCCCTTTTAATCTTCAAATAACTAATTTTGGCTTCTCTTTAATTAACCTTCCTTGAAGAAAAATATGAAACGTTGTTTATTGGGCTTGATTATTTCAAGTCAATTCTTATTGAGTAGCTGTGGTGAAGATAGTACAGAGAGTGTCATTTTAGGCACTTGGTTAGCTACTCATATCGAGAGAGAAGATTGTGACGACCCGCTTAATAATGGAGGATTGAACTGTATTTACAACTTGGAAAGGTGCATATCTTGTATGGAACTTGTTCTTGGAAGAGATGGTACATACACTTTAACTGCAAATTTTGATGCAAGTCCTAATTCTGAGGCTGGAGACTATGAAACCAAGAGTAACGTCATTACCCTTGACCCATCAGACGGAGATCCTTATGACTTACCTATTTCAAATGTCACCGAGACCAACATGGTGATAGATTTGCCATTAACAAATGGCTGCACAGCTATAATCACTTTAGAAAACTCAGATTGCTAATAGAGGTTCAAATAATTTATTGAATCAAGAAACTTATGAAAGGAATCATTTTAGCAGGCGGCTCTGGAACCAGACTTCACCCATTGACTGTGGCCGTTAGCAAGCAGATACTACCGGTATTTGACAAACCCATGATTTATTACCCCCTTTCTACACTAATGCTCGCTGGAATTAGAGAAATTTTAATTATTTCTACACCAAGAGACTTGCCAGTTTTTGAGGAGCTTCTGGGAGACGGAAGTAAGCTTGGATGTAATTTTGAGTATGCCGTTCAAGAAAAACCTGAAGGATTAGCTCAAGCGTTCATCATTGGAAAGGAGTTTGTTGGATCAGATAAGGTAGCACTTATTTTAGGAGACAATATCTTTTACGCTTCAGGAATATCAAAAAAACTTCAACAGTGCACCAATCCCGATGGAGGAATTGTTTTTGCCTACCATGTGCAAGATCCTGAAAGATATGGGGTGGTTGAATTTGATCAAACGAACAAAGTTTTATCAATTGAGGAAAAACCACTAAAACCTAAATCCAACTATGCAGTCCCTGGATTGTATTTTTATGACAATCAAGTTCTGGAAATTAGTGAATCGATCCAGCCAAGTGCAAGAGGCGAGTTAGAAATAACTGAGGTAAATAACCAATACCTCAAGCAAAAAAAATTGAGTGTTCAAATCTTGGACAGAGGCACAGCTTGGTTGGACACTGGCACATTTGCCTCACTCAATGAAGCTGGTTCTTTTGTTAAAATAATTGAAGAACGACAAGGGTTAAAAATTGGCTGTATTGAGGAAGTTGCATATAAAATGAATTTTATAAATGCAGAAGAGCTAGAACAAATAGCTAAACCTCTCATTAAGAGTGGATATGGTGAATACTTGCTAAACTTGCTGCCCAAATCGAAATGAAAATAGAAGAACTTCCTCTTAAGGGTGCCTTTCATCTAGAACCCAATATTCTCAAAGATCATAGGGGGTATTTCTTTGAGTGGTTTAACCAAAAAGTATTCAAAGCCCAAACCGGCATTAACTTTCAGCCTAAACAATTTAACTGTTCACGGTCAACTTATGGAGTTCTGCGTGGAATGCACTTTCAGAAACAGCCACATGCGCAATCAAAACTGGTGACAGTCACAAAGGGTGAAATTCAAGATGTAGTAATAGACTTAAGAAAAGATTCACCTACTTTTGGCCAACATTTTTCAGTTGTGCTTTCAGAAAGGAAGAAAAATCAATTGTTTGTTCCAAAGGGGTTTGCTCACGGTTTTCTTGTACTCTCCGAACAAGCTGAAATTTTTTATGCCATAGATGATTTTTATGCCCCAAGTTTTGAAGATGGGCTTTGTTATAATGACCCCCTCCTAAAAATCAAATGGGAAATCGATGAAAATGAAATTATTCTGTCTGAAAGGGACAAAACATATGGCGGATTGGAAGGTTCAGCCATGAAAATTTAAAAATACTATGACGAAGAAAAGAGTTTTAATTACAGGAGGAGCGGGCTTTTTGGGTTCTCATTTATGCGATAGGTTTTTAAAGGAAGGTTGTCATGTCATTGCCATGGATAATCTGATCACTGGATCGCTTGATAATATTGAACACCTTTTTCATAGAGAAGATTTTGAATTCTACAATCATGATGTATCTAAGTTTGTTCATGTATCCGGAGATCTTGACTATATCATGCATTTCGCTTCCCCAGCGAGCCCAATAGATTATCTTAAAATGCCCATACAGACTTTGAAAGTAGGTTCATTGGGTACTCATAATTTATTAGGATTAGCGAAGGCCAAAAAAGCCAGAATGCTTATTGCATCCACTTCGGAAGTTTATGGAGATCCATTGGTACATCCACAAACTGAAGATTACTGGGGTAATGTAAATCCAGTAGGGCCGAGAGGAGTCTATGACGAATCCAAAAGATTTCAGGAAGCGATGACCATGGCCTATCACACTTACCATGGAGTAGAAAGTAGAATAGTAAGAATTTTTAACACCTATGGCCCAAGAATGAGGCTGGACGACGGTCGTGTATTACCAGCATTCATCGGACAGGCGCTTAGAGGGGAAGATCTTACCGCTTTTGGAGACGGGTCACAAACACGCTCGTTTTGCTATGTTGATGATCTGGTAGAAGGCATTTACAGATTGCTTCTGAGTGATTGCCCAGACCCAGTCAATATTGGAAACCCAAGTGAAATCACGATTAACCAATTCGCTGAAGAAATTTTGAAGTTAACAGGGAGTAAATCAAAAATAGCCTATAAACCACTCCCGAAAGATGACCCTAAACAACGTCAGCCAAACATTTCTAAAGCCAAGGAAGTTCTAGGGTGGGAGCCAAAATTTTCAAGAAGTGAAGGTTTAAAGCCAACACTTGAATATTTTATGAAAAAGGTAAAGGGGTAACTAACATGGATATCAGCGTGGCCGTTATTGGACTAGGGTATGTTGGTCTGCCATTGGCAGTAGCCACCTCTGAAAAGTATCCAACTCTGGGGTTCGACATCAATAAAAGCCGAATTAATGAGCTTAATAATAAATATGATCGCACAGGAGAAATTGATTTTAAGCAAGTCAACCCAAATAACAAGCTCGAATTCACGGCCAATGAGGAGGAACTAAGTGGAGCCAATTTCTATATTATAACTGTGCCTACCCCGATAGACGGTAACAACAATCCAGACTTGACTTTGCTCAAGTTGGCTTCTAAACTAGTTGGCAGGTTTCTAAAAAAAGGGGACATTGTCGTTTACGAGTCAACCGTATTTCCTGGATGTACAGAAGAGGAGTGTGTGCCGATATTAGAAAAAGCTTCTGATCTCAAGTTCAATGTCGACTTCTTTTGCGGTTATTCTCCCGAGAGGATCAATCCGGGAGACAAAGAGCGTGGAGTAAAAGATATACTCAAGGTCACCAGCGGCAGCACAAAGGGAATTGCCAAAATAATCGACAACTTCTACGCCTCTATCATTACCGCAGGGACCCACAGAGCCTCTTCGATCAAAGTCGCCGAGGCGGCCAAGGTAATTGAAAACGCTCAACGTGATATCAATATCGCATTTGTGAATGAGTTGGCTTTAATTTTTAATAGAATTGGTATTGATACGCACGAAGTACTCGCTGCTGCCGCAACAAAATGGAACTTTCTTCCCTTTAAACCAGGTCTAGTGGGCGGGCATTGTATTGGTGTAGACCCCTATTACCTAACTCACAAGGCAGAAAGCGTTGGCTATCTGCCGGAAGTTATATTGGCCGGTCGCCGCATCAATGACAATATGGGCAAACATGTCGCTCAGGAAGTGGTACAACTTATGGCAGGAAAAGGCCTGGAAATTGTGAATTCGAAAGTACTGATTCTTGGGTTGACTTTTAAGGAAAATTGTCCTGACATACGAAATACCAAAGTCATTGATATTGTTAAGGAGCTAGAAAAGTACAATATTCAAGTTGATCTACATGATCCGCGGGCTAATGCTGAAGAAGTTAAACACGAATATGATTACATGCTAAACAGTGATATTGCTTCAGGATATTCATCCTATATTTTAGCAGTTGCTCACGACGAATTCAAGTCAATAAATTGGAATAAGTTAAAACAAGAAGCGGTAGTCTATGACGTAAAAGGTATACTTCCTAAATCAATTTCTGATGGTTGTCTATAGTTTTTAAGCTAAGATGCTTTTGGATTTAACTTTTGTTGCTAAGTTTGCGCCTCATTTAACCCTACAGATAGGAATTTGAAAACTTCATTTACATACAGAACACACCAATCAACCACCTGCTGTTGATGTTTTGTTTATTGCCTGATGCATGGTCAGGATTCGTTTTCATTTTTTCTTATCTAATATTTCAACAAACATGGACAGTAGGGTCAGACATATTACTAAATCAATAACCTGGAGAGCAATTGCCACCGGAACGACACTGAGCGTCGCAGCCTATATTCAAGGAGGCATTAGCAGTGCTCAGCTTGGATTACTCGCAGTTTTGGATGTGGTGATCAAGCTATTGCTCTATTATCTTCATGAACGCTTCTGGTTCAACATCAATACGAATATCAGCCCTCGGGTACGGCATGTATTTAAAGCATTCACCTGGCGAGGTATAGCGGGCGTTACCACATTTATCTTGGTCGTATGGATTTTCAATGAAAGCCAAGGTACCTTAGAAAAAGCGGGTTGGATCGCAATTGTAGAAACTATACTTAAAATGGCGTTTTATTATGGCCACGAGGAAATCTGGTATCGAATAAATCTGGGACTAGATAATCGAAGAGAAAAAAAATCTGCGGCATGACAGAAAACATCGTACCACATAATCACACCATCAAACAGGCAGATAGGGTTAAGAAATTAGGCTATCAGCCGATCCTCATTTGGTTTGTTGGACTCTCAGGGTCGGGTAAATCAACATTAGCTAGTGGTTTGGAAACCAAACTGTTCAATGAAGGAATCAACACCTATATATTAGACGGTGATAATATTAGAAGTGGATTAAATAAAGACCTTGATTTTTCAAACGAGAGCAGAAAAGAAAATTTACGAAGAATAACAGAAGTTTCAAATCTGTTTGTCGATGCAGGCACAGTGGTCTTAACTGCTTTTATTACACCTTTCGAGCAAGAGCGAAAAAGGGTGAAAGAAATGATGGGTAATAAGTACGTAGAAGTATTTGTCAATTGTCCACTTGAAGAATGTGAAAAAAGAGACGTGAAAGGTCTCTACCAAAAGGCTCGAGAGGGGAAAATAAAAAACTTTACTGGTATTGATTCACCGTTCGAAGAGCCTAAAAATGCCGACATAGAAATACCTTCTCACCAGCTTTCCATCCAAGAAGGTGTTCAACGTATATATGACATTGTTATTAAAAAAATAAGAGATAATGAGTAACTATAATCTAACGCATATCAAGGAACTTGAGGCGGAAGCTATATACATACTTCGAGAAGTATTCGCCCAATTCGAAAATCCTGCAATTCTTTTTTCAGGTGGAAAGGACTCTATTTGCGTAGCTCATTTGGCTAGAAAAGCATTTTTTCCATCAAAAATCCCTTTCCCATTTGTTCATGTGGACACAGGGCATAACTTCCCAGAGACCATGGACTTTCGAAACAAATATGTCGAAGAACTTGGCGTGAAACTTATTGTTGGTTCCGTGCAAAAGTCCATAGATGATGGAGCTGCTGCTGAAGAAAAAGGAAAAAACGCGAATCGAAATGCTATTCAAACAGTCACATTGTTAGATACTATCGAAGAGCACGGTTTTGACGCCTGTATAGGTGGAGCGCGTCGTGATGAAGAAAAGGCACGAGCAAAAGAAAGGTTCTTCTCTCATCGTGATGAATTTGGCCAATGGGATCCAAAGAATCAAAGACCGGAACTATGGAATATATTCAACGGAAGGTGTCACCAAGGTGAGCACTTTAGAGTATTCCCTCTAAGTAACTGGACTGAGATGGATGTTTGGCAGTACATCTTGTTAGAAAACATCGCACTCCCTAGTCTCTATTTTGCTCACGAGAGACAAGTGATTAGAAGAAATAATACGTGGTTACCAGTTTCTGACTACATCCAGATTGGAGATGATGAAGAAATTGTAACAAAGAAGATCAGATTCAGAACACTGGGTGATATTACGATTACTGGTGGGGACGAATCTGATGCAGATACATTAGAAAAGATTGTTGATGAAGTTGCTTCTGCCAGACAAACTGAGCGTGGCAACCGAGAAGATGACAAACGATCAGAAACCTCAATGGAAGATCGTAAAAAACAAGGATACTTTTAGAAATAAGCACAGTCAATAAAATGACCATGGAAAATACAAAACACGATAACAACTCTTACTTAGATATGGAATTGCTTCGCTTCACTACAGCAGGTAGTGTAGACGATGGTAAGAGTACATTAATTGGCCGATTGCTTTACGATTCTAAGTCAATCTTCGAGGACCAAATGGACCAAGTGGCTAAGTCCAGCGAAAGAAAGGGGCTTGAACATACTGACCTTGCCTTGCTTACCGATGGTTTGAAAGACGAGCGTGAACAAGGAATTACCATTGATGTTGCCTACAGGTACTTTGCTACGCCAAAGAGGAAATTCATCATAGCAGATACTCCAGGTCATATACAGTATACCAGAAACATGGTAACTGGAGCCTCTACCGCCAACTGTGCCCTACTTCTCGTCGATGCAAGAAAAGGAGTAATTGAGCAAACACAAAGACATTCAATCATTGCCTCACTCCTACAAATTCCCCACGTAGTGGTTTGTGTGAACAAAATGGATTTGGTCGATTACAGCCAAGAAGTATTCGAAAAAATAAAGGAAGACTATGAAGCGTTCGCTTCTAAGTTGGAAGTAAAAGATGTGCGCTTCATCCCTATCTCTGCCCTAAATGGAGACAACGTAGTGAATAGAAGTGAAAACATGCCTTGGTTTGAAGGGTCAACCCTTCTATATACTTTAGAAAATATTCACATTGGCAGTGATCACAATCACATCGATTGCCGATTTCCTGTTCAAACTGTCATTCGGCCAAAAAATGACAAATATCACGATTATCGAGGATACGCTGGACGAATAGCAAGTGGTGTTTTCAAACCTGGGGACGAGGTAACTGTAGTTCCATCAGGTTTTAGCTCTAAAATAAAATCCATAGACACTTTCTCTGGAGAAGTAGAAGAAGCATTCGCACCCATGTCCGTATCCATTCAATTGGAAGACGACATTGACGTAGGAAGAGGCGATATGATAGTACGTACAAACAATAAACCAGAGCCCATTCAAGATATTGAAGCAATGGTTTGCTGGCTAAACCCTCAAGGACCAAAGCCACGAGCAAAATATATTCTGCGCCATACTACGGCAGAAGCCAAAACGATGATCAAAGAAATCAGCTACAAGCTGGATATCAGCACCTTGCATAGAAATGAGCAAGATAAGGACATCAAAGCAAATGATATCTGCAAGATGAAACTTAGAACTACCAAGCCACTGTTGGCGGATTCTTATAAAAAAAATCGCGTGACTGGTAGTTTAATATTGGTGGATGAAGCTACTAATGAAACTGTAGCAGCGGGTATGATTGTTTGATACGGCATTGACTCCTACCTTAACTATGATCCGTTAACTTTAGTAGTTGATGGAGTAATCAAGTTTGATTGGGTAATTATAGACAAACAATCCTCTTGTCATTTTGACCAAAAGGGAAAAACCTCATTCCTACAACAAAACCTAATGAGATTTCACCTTCATTGAAATGATAGATTACTTTGAAAAGTAGAATCACACTATTAACTCAAATACTTAATGTACTTACAACCTCTACTGGAAACAGCAAAAATAGCCGCTAGAAACGCTGCAATTGAGATTCTGAAAATTTACGAATCTGGTGATTTCTCCATCGAAGCTAAGGCAGATGATTCTCCATTGACATTGGCTGATAAGGCCTCTCATTTAGCCATTGTGGCTGAGTTAGAAAAAACCAACCTTCCGATCTTAAGCGAAGAAGGCAGGAACGTTCCCTATGAGGAAAGAAAAGATTGGAAATATTTTTGGATGATAGATCCATTAGACGGTACCAAGGAGTTCATCAAACAAAATGGAGAGTTTACTGTCAACATTGCGCTCATTCACAGTGGCCAACCAATTCTCGGTGTGGTCCAGGTTCCAGTTCAAAACAAGTTATACTATGCAACGCAAAATGAAGGAGCATTTTTAGAAACAGACAAAGAAACATTCCAACTTAAAGTAAATTCTCAAAACACAAATAACGAAAAACTTAAAATCGTGGCCTCACGGTCTCACTTGAACCAGGACACTCAAGATTTTTTAAATAACTTAGTAAACCCTGAAATAGTGAGTATGGGGAGCTCGCTTAAGTTAGTTGCAGTAGCTGAAGGCAACGCCGATCTCTATCCAAGATTTGCTCCCACGATGGAATGGGATACCGCAGCTGCGGATGCGGTAGTTCGCGAAGCTGGAGGACAAGTTTGGGTAAGAGATGAGAAAAACCCAGTTCAATATAACAAAGAAGACCTCTTAAACCCACATTTTT
Organism: Reichenbachiella sp.; assembly: GCF_965233835.1. GTDB lineage: Bacteria > Bacteroidota > Bacteroidia > Cytophagales > Cyclobacteriaceae > Reichenbachiella. Next base: position 899,769 of record NZ_OZ247585.1, on the reverse strand, counting down.
TAGTGACATGCAATTTAGAAGATTAATATTCCCTAACTTGCGGCGAAATTAAATTACAACATGCGGCGAATACTCCTAAGTATCTTGTTTTTAGCCCTTTGCCTAGGGCAACTTTCATACGTTCAAGGTCAAAATATATCGGATTTGCAAAACTTGCAAAACCTAAACATAGATGATTTGACCCCTGAACAAATGGGGCATTTAGTTCAACGACTTGAAGCCAGTGGGATGAGCGAAGAGCAATTGGTCCAAATGGCACAAATGCGCGGCATGTCTGAGGCTGATATAGCTAAACTTCGTGGGAAGATATTAGAAGCTCAAGCGAATCAAACACTTAACCCTGCCATGGCGGGCTCTAGAATGAGAGTGAGCCCAATTGATGAGGCTGTTGTAGATGAGTTGATGCTGCCTTTTGAGCAAATGGCACAAAAGGAAAAGGAAGATTCACTCAAGATTTATGACGAAGGACTCGAGGTTTTTGGGTTAAAATTCTTTAGGGAGTCTGAGCTTACCTTCGAGCCTAATTTGAATGTGCCTACTCCAGCTAACTACACGTTGGCCCCAGGGGACGAACTTTACATTGATATATGGGGGGCCTCTGAACAGAACTATCAAGTCACAATTTCACCAGAAGGCTCTATTCGCATACCGAGTATAGGTCCGGTCTATGTGAACGGTCTTCATATGGAAGAGGCCAAAAAGAAAATTATTGCAAGACTAAAAAAGATTTACAGCACCATAGGTCGAAGTTCTTATGCGGATGTATCACTAGGTCAAATCAGGACAATTGCAGTTCATGTGATTGGACAGGTTGATAAACCAGGAACTTATACTTTAACTTCCTTTGGAACGGCGTTTAATGCGCTATATCATGCCGGTGGCCCTACCATTAACGGTTCATTAAGACAAATTGAAATCTATAGAGACAAAGAACTTATCTCAACACTAGATGCCTACAACTTCTTCATCAAAGGAAAAGGAGAAAACATTACATTAAAAGATCAAGACGTAATTATCGTTAAACCCTACATCAATAGGGTTAGATTTCAAGGAGAAATAAAAAGACCTGCAGCATACGAACTGGCAGAAGACGAAACATTTGAAGACCTCCTCTTTTTTGCCGGGGGTTTCTCCAAAAATGCTTACAATGGGACGGTCAATGTGATTCGTATTGATGGAAATTTTAGAACGGTCAAATCCATTTCACCTGAGGAAAGAGATTCTTTCATTATGAAAAATGGAGATGAGATTTATGTTGCCTCAATTTCTGAGGAATTTTTAAGCAGAGTGTCGATTGAAGGACCCGTACTGAATCCAGGTGAATACGAATTGACTGATGGATTGACTTTGAGTCAACTCATTAAAAAGGCAGATGGTCTCAGAGGTGATGCATTTATGGAACGAGGAATCATCATTAGAAGGAATAAGGATTTTTCGCTTTCCAACTTGTCTTTCGACCCAAAGAAAATTTTAAGTGGTGAATCAGATATTCCATTACAAAACAATGACATCGTAAACATACAATCCATTTATGATTTACGAGAATCTTATCAATTAACCATTGAAGGAGAGGTGCTTAAGCCAGGAACAATTCACTACCTTGACGATATGACAGTAGAGGACCTTATCTATTTGTCAGGAGGTTTTAAAGAATCCGCCGCTAGATCCTTTGTGGAAGTTGCCAGACGAGTACATCCAGATAGCACCAAAGACATCAATCAAAGTGCCAGAATTTATAATTTTCCTATAAGTAAGAATTTAAGTCTTTCGAGTGAGGCTTCAAGCTTCAAACTTGCACCATACGACTTGGTGGTTGTTCGTAAAAGCCCATTTTTCCAAGACCAAGAGATTGTAGAAGTGGAAGGAGAAGCCAAGTTTCCTGGGAAATACTCACTTAAGACTAAAGATGAAAGAATTTCTTCATTGCTTGAAAGGGCTGGAGGTATATCTCGATACGCCTATGCCAAAGGAGCTACCCTGATCAGAAGAACTGAATACTACAAAGTACCTCAAAAGAGTGATGCCATAGATGCTGATGGTAATATCATCGCCGATGTACAAGTAGACGATGATGCTGCCGAAATCAGGAGGCAGGATCTTACCTACCGCTTCCGAAAGGAAGGTTTTTCTTTAAGTGATAGCCTAGAGGTGTTCCGTCAACAAGAATCAATTGGAATTAATCTCGAAAAAATCCTTGAACAGCCAGGTTCTAAATATGACTTAATTTTAAGGAAAGGCGATATACTTAGTATTCCTAGAGAATATCAGACTGTACGGGTACGCGGGGAGGTGCTGTACCCCAGCAATATTCAGCACAACAAAGGATCAAAATTCAAACACTACATTTCTAGCGCGGGAGGATTCGATCAACGCGCAAAAAAATCAAAATCCTACGCTATCTATGCCAATGGGTCTGCCGCCCAGACTCGCAGTTTCCTTTGGATAAGGAATTATCCTAAAGTAGAGCCGGGAATGGAAATTGTGGTACCTAAAAAACCAGAAAAGCAACCAATGAGTGCTCAAGCTTGGGTAGCTATGGCCTCAAGTGTTGCAACTATCGCTCTTATAGTTAGCCAAATAATGGCAAATTAATCATGACCAAAATGCAGAATACTACTAAAAATCATGATGATGAAATAGACTTACTAGAAATAGTAAATACTTTGTGGAATGGGAGAGTTTTTATAGCAAAAATAACTGGGTATTTTGCTATAATCGGAGTAATTATAGCAATTCTAAGCCCAGTTGAATATGAATCATCTTGTAAGTTATTGCCGGAGAGTCAAGAAACTCAAATTCCAAATCTTGGTGGATTAGCAGGACTAGCAGGGCTAGCAGGAGTTGATTTAAGTGCTATGAATTCTTCAGCCGCAGGAGTACTAACTCCGCAGTTATATCCAGAAATAGTTCGTAGTCTACCTTTTATACTTGAAGTAATTAACGATACCATTTATTTAGAGAAAAAAAATTTACACACTACACCCTTTCATTATTTTAAAGAAATCCAAAGACCCTCAGCGTTAGGTTATGTTAAAAAATACACTTTAGGCATCCCAGGCCTAATTAGGGGTGCCTTCAATAATGAAGAATTGACAACGGCCAATAATTCCCCTTTTTATAGAATATCTCGAGAAGATTGGTCTATTATCGAAGCATTCAAAGAAAGGATAACAATCGAAAATGATCCTGAAACTGGAATAATATTGGTTGAAGTTGAAATGCCTGATCCTTTTGCAGCAGCTCAAATTGCAAAAAAAATCGAGATTATGATAACGGACGCCGTAATAAGCTACAAAACGGATAAAGCAGATAAAAATCTCAACTTCATACTTGAAACTTATGATGAGGCCAAAAGAAATTTTGAGAATATTCAATTAAAACTAGCCAGGGCAACAGACAGAAACAAAAATGTAACCTCAGCCACTGCACAAATCGAACTCAAAAAAATTGAGCATGAATACGACATCGCTTTTGATGTATTCAAAGGATTATCATCTCAAGTGGAACAGGCAAAAATTCAGTTAAAAGAAGAAACGCCAGTGTTTACAGTACTAGAGCCTGTACGAATTCCTGATAGTAAGAGTAAACCAAGGCGAACCTTAATTGTAATTCTTTTCTGTATCGTCGGGTCAATTTTTGCAACCTTATATCATTTGATCAGAACTATTCTTTTGGCATAATGAAGAAGATTGTTTCAATTATTATCAGAACCTTAAACGAACAAAAATATTTACCTGAATTACTTTCAAGTATTAATTCTCAAATATGCTCCTTTGATATCGAAGTTGTAGTAGTCGACTCTGGCTCAACAGATCAGACACTTGAAATATTGAAGAAATTTGAACATAAGGTAGTACACATTAAGAAGGAAGACTTTTCCTTTGGAAGGTCATTGAACTACGGTTGTCGAGAAGCGAATGGCGAATATCTTGTCTTTATTTCTGCACATTGCATTCCTCAAAATAATGATTGGTTGGAAAACCTTGTTGCTCCATTTTCAGATCCAAAAGTTGCTATGACCTATGGCAGACAAATTGGGAAACAACAAAACAAATTCAGTGAACATCAAGTTTTTAAAAAGTATTACCCGAAAAACTTAGAGGATGCTCAGGGAGGTTATTTCAGCAATAATGCTAATTCCGCGATTCTAAAATCTCTTTGGGACAAGAGAAATTTTAACGAAGAATTGACTGGCCTTGAAGATATGGACTGGGCAAAATTTTTTTGGCAAAAAAAATACAGTATTCAATATGTTCCTGTTGCAGTTGTATACCACATTCATGAGGAGACCTGGAGAAGAATTAAGATTAGGTACGAACGAGAGGCGATAGCTTTACGAGAAATCATGCCGGAAATTCATTTTAATTTCTTTGATTTTCTTAAATCCGTTTACAAAGGAATTCTAAATGACATTAAAGTCAATATTTCCAAAGACAAAATCCCGAATAAGTTGTTTGAAATAGTCCTGTTCAGGTTTTGTCAGTTCTATGGATCCTACAAAGGAAATCATTCTCACAGAAAACTATCTAATAGCAAAAAAGAAAATTACTTTTACCCATGATCAAGTTGACTTCACTTGGACAAGTTGGTTACATTGTTGATATCAATAATGTACGGTTAGTAATTGACCCTTACCTTTCAAATTATGTGGAAGACAAATATGGGAAGCAATTCAAGAGTTTAATAAAGAGTCCAATTCTGCCCGAAAGTATAAAAAACGTAGATTATATTCTTATTTCACATGAGCATGAGGATCACTGCGACCCATTCACATTGGGTAAAATATTTGAAGTAAATCAAGATGTGAAAATCATTTGCCCTAGAGAATGCAACGAGATCATAAAGGAAATCCCTTTTAAAGAAATTCTCAATCTAAAAATTCAAGAAAAAAAACAAATACTAGATATCAATATTGAAGTTGTTCCTGCGGCACACCCTGAATTAGAAATTAATAATGGGTATTCAAGGTTTATGGGCTTTTTGATTAGCATTAACAACTTTGTTATGTACCATGCAGGTGATACCATCCCATTTTTGACTGCAAATAATTATTTGCCAAAAGGAATAGATTTAGCTTTCCTACCTATCAATGAAAGGAATTTTTTTAAGGATTCAGCGGGAATAATTGGAAATATGACTTGCAGAGAAGCACTTGAGTGGGTTGAGCAGTTGAAAATTAAACATTGGATTCCGACGCACTGGGATACTTTTTCAAATAATGGTACTTATCAGGAGGAGCTTGATATAGTCGCCAAAAGGATAAACAAGTCTAATTACACTTGGATTAATGCAGGTGAAACGATTAGCATTTAGATCAAATGGACAAGCATTATGGATTAGTTGCTCTTCTTCCTATGAAACTTCATAGCGAACGGGTGCCAGGGAAAAATTTTAAGGAATTTAGTGGACAACCACTTTTTACTTGGATTTTAAACTCGCTCTTATCGGTTGAAAAAATTGAAAAGGTGGTAATAAACACCGATGCCGTAGATGTACTTGAAAAGTATGATATTATCCAGAATGAGAAAATAATATTGAGAAACAGACCTGAGGAAATAAGGGGAGACCTTGTTTCCATGAACAAGGTAATACATGACGACATTAGCCACATTGAATCGGACCACTATTTAATGACACATACGACTAATCCACTTATTTCGCATGACACTATTAACAATGCGATTAGTGAATATTTCAAATCCATAGAATCGGGATTTGACAGTCTATTTACGGTAAATCAATTTCAATCCAGATTTTATTATAAAGACGTAAGCCCTATAAATCATAACCCTGCTGAGTTGATACGGACACAAGATTTAGAACCCATTTACGAAGAAAATTCTTGTCTATATTTATTTAGCGGCAAGAGTTTCGATTGTACAAATGCTAGAATTGGGGAAAAGCCAAGTATTTATTCTACACCTAAATACGAATCAATTGACATAGACGATTACGAATCGTGGAAGCTTGCTGACCTGATCAAGAAGAGCATAAACAAATAATTATGGATTATAAAGTTTTAATTTCAGCACCTTACCTACAGCCATTTATTGAAAGATTCCGGCCCTTTTTTCATAAAAACAATATAGAAATTATTGTTCCGAATGTAAAAGAGCGATTAGAAGAAGAAGATCTTTTGAAGTATATCGAAGATCTAGATGGCATTATTTGTGGAGATGACAAATTTACTCCTCTGGTGCTAGACAAGGCAAAAAAGTTAAAGGTCATCTCCAAGTGGGGTACGGGAATAGACTCAATCAATAAGCCAGCATGTGAAGAACGAGGCATTGCTGTAAGAAATACGCCCAATGCATTTACAGTTCCTGTTTCTGATTCTGTATTGGCCTATATCCTAAATTTCGCAAGAAACATATCTTTCATGGACCGAGCGATGAAAAGTGGAGAATGGAAAAAGATTAATGGCCACGCGTTACACGAAGCTACTCTTGGCGTAATAGGTGTTGGAAACATTGGTGAAAGCGTATTAAGGAAGGCACAGGCATTTGGGATGAATCTGATTGCGTGCGACCTAAAACCAATCCCAACCGACCTGCTAATAGAACTTAATATTGAGCAAGTGTCGCTGGATACCCTACTAACAAATAGTGATTATGTTAGTGTGAATTGTGACCTTAACGAGACCAGTCATCATTTAATGTCAGATAGTGCCTTTGATCTGATGAAAGAAACTGCAATACTTATTAACTCTGCTAGGGGGCCAATTGTTGATGAAATTGCTCTTGTACGAGCATTAGAAAATAATAAAATCGGAGGAGCAGCGCTAGATGTTTTTGAGCTTGAACCACTTCCATTAGATAGTCCCTTATTACAAATGCCTAATGTACTTTTGGCACCTCATAACACAAATAGCAGTAAATTTGCATGGGAAAAAGTACATATTAATACCATTAACAACTTAATGGATTCTTTGAATCTAGAAGGTAGATTATGAAAAAAACGGTAGTCATAACTGGAGCCCTTGGAGGAATAGGTCAAGCGATATGCAAGACATTCAAAGAAGATGGTTATCAGGTTCTGGGCATAGATGTAAAGGCCATAGGCAACATTCCATTTTGCGATTACTCGTTTGACTTCGACCTTTCGAGACTATCGAAAAATGAAGACTACAGATCTGACAAGCTGAATATATTAAACAAATTTGGTGACGATCTACACGTCCTGATCAACAATGCCGCCGTTCAAATTTTGAATAATCTAAAAGACATCAAAATTACTGAGTGGAACGAAACACTTGATGTAAACTTGACAGCACCAATGCTGCTAAGCCAATGGGCTTTACCCTATATATCAAAAAATGACGGCAGTATTATAAATATTTCAAGTATCCACCAGACATTGACTAAACCTAAATTTACGGCTTATGCCACTAGTAAAAGTGCATTAGTTGGGTTGACAAAGGCTATGGCGGTAGATTTAAATGGTGAAATAAGGGTAAATTCAATAAGTCCAGCCGCCATTGAAACTGACATGCTGCGAGCTGGGTTTAACAATGATGAATCCGCATTAGATGTTCTCAAAAAATTGCATCCGGTGCAGAGAATAGGCTACCCCTATGAAGTGGCTAAACTAGCTTTATTTCTCGCTAGTGATGAAGCCAAATTTATTAACGGCGCCAATTTGCAATTGGACGGAGGGATAAGTTCTGTTCTTCATGATCTATAAAATACTTTAATTAAAAAAAAATTATGCTAAATAATAAAGCAGTTCTCATTACAGGAGGTACCGGATCATTCGGGAAAATGTTTACTAAAATGATCCTTGCGGAATACCCGGAGGTGAGAAGAATCGTCATCTATTCAAGAGATGAGCTGAAGCAATCAGAAATAAAACAAAACTACCCACAGGACAAATTTCCTCAATTGAGGTTTTTTATTGGGGATGTACGCGACCAGGAAAGACTCATTATGGCCTGTGAAGGGATTGATGTCATTATTCATGCGGCGGCAATAAAGCAAGTGGATACAGCTGAATACAACCCGACAGAATGTATTAGAACCAATGTCGATGGAGCAGAAAATGTGATTCAAGCTGCTTTAAAATGTAATGTGAAAAATATTGTAGCATTGAGTACTGATAAAGCCTGCGCTCCAATTAATCTATATGGAGCTACAAAACTAACTTCTGATAAGCTCTTCACAGCTGCCAATAACATTAAAGGATCTAAAGATATCCGATTTTCCGTGGTCAGGTACGGAAATGTAATGGGATCAAGAGGCTCAGTTATTCCATTCTTTATGAATAAAAGAAAAGAAGGAGTTCTTCCAATCACGCACAAAGAAATGACAAGATTTAACATCTCACTAGAGGAAGGTGTCAGGCTTGTATTTTTTGCTATCCAAAGAGCATTGGGGGGGGAAATATTTATTCCTAAAATACCTTCTTACAAAATTTTAGATGTCGCCAATGCCATTGCGCCAAATTGTGAAATTAATGATGTAGGCATCCGTCCTGGAGAAAAGTTGCATGAAGAAATGATCACTGAGACGGACTCTCTAAATACAATCGAATTTGACGATTACTATGCAATACTTCCTTCCGTTTCATTTGCACACACCAAGGAAGATTTTATTAAGCATCATAATGCTAAGGAAGTTCCTTTTGGTTTTAAATATAATTCAGGAACCAATACTGATTGGGACACTATTGACTCCTTGCGTGACAAAATCAGAAAGCATGTAGATGCTGACTTTTCATATGAATAAAAGAGTCATACCATATGGACGGCAGAGCATAACTCAAGATGACATTGATGCTGTAATAGAAGTGCTGCAATCGGACTTCTTAACTCAGGGTCCATATATACAAGCTTTTGAGGAAGCCTTTGCACAATATGTAAGTTCTAAATATGCAGTAGCTGTTGCTAATGGGACTGCCGCATTGCATTTGTCCACAATGGCTTTGGGTGTAACCCCTGGACAAAAGGTAATTACCACGCCTATCACATTTGCTGCTTCCGCTAACAGTGTGAGGTATTGCGGTGGTGAAGTAATTTTTTCAGACATTGATCCAACTACATACTTAATTGACATAGAAAAAATTCGTAATTACCTTGAGAGTACTCCTAACCATGGAGTTGTTGGAATAATACCTGTTGATTTTACAGGAAGAGCCGTAAACCTTGAACAACTTAATTCACTCGCCAAAGAGTTTAACTTATGGATTATTGAAGATGCTTGCCATGCACCAGGCGGTTATTTTATCGATAGTCAGGGAAATAACCAAAAGTGTGGTAATGGTAAATTTGCTGACTTATCAATATTTTCATTTCACCCCGTAAAACATATTGCTTCTGGTGAGGGAGGAATGATTACCACCAATGACAAAAGTCTATACTTAGAGTTATTGAAATTAAGAAGTCATGGAATAACTAAGAACGAAGCAGATTACAAAAACACACAAGAAATCGCTGTTGGTCAAACTTTATCGAACGATAGCGAATGGCCTAATTGGTACATGGAAATGCAAGAACTTGGATACAACTATCGACTCACTGATATTCAAGCAGCATTAGGACTGAGTCAATTGAAAAAAGCAGATGCTGGCCTCAAGAGAAGAAGGCAGATCGCTGAGCTATATGAAGATAAGCTCAGTGACCTAGATGGCGTAATCAATACATCTGGTATTATAGAGGGCCATGCCTACCACCTTTATGTGATTGAAGTTGAAAATAGAATAGGCCTTTATAACCACCTCAGAGATAACAATATTTTTGCGCAGATACATTATATACCAACACATTTAATGCCTTATTATCAGAGATTTGGTTGGAAGAAAGGAGATCTTCCAGAGGCTGAAAATTACTATTCCGGTTGCCTAAGTCTTCCTATGTACCCTACTTTATCATTAGAGGAACAAAAATTTGTAATTGAAAAAATTGAAGAGTTTATGAGATGAAAAAATTGGCCATCATTCCAGCAAGAGGAGGAAGTAAAAGAATTAAAAGAAAAAATGTAAAATCCTTTTTAGGTAAACCAATTCTTCAATATTCCATTACTGCTGCCAAACGTTCCAAGCTGTTCGACGAAATAATGGTGTCCACTGAAGACATGGAGATTGGACAAGTAGCTCTAGAGAATGGAGCATCAGTTCCATTTTATCGCAGTGACGAGAATGCAGATGATTTTGCAACCACTGCGCAAGTCATCCAGGAAGTGATAAAAAGTTACGAAAAACAAAATATTTTTTTTGATCAAATCTGTTGTATATATCCAACTGCCCCGCTTATTACTCCAAACCGATTGATAGAAGGTCATAAGCTGCTTAACAAGCACAACTATGAGGTTGTTTTTCCTGTGGTTCCCTTTAGCTATCCTATCCAGAGGTCTCTAAAAATGAAAGACACCCAGCGAAATCAAATTGGAATGCTTTGGCCTGAAAATCAATTCCAAAGATCTCAAGACCTTGAAACGACTTACCATGACGCTGGCCAATTCTATTGGATTTCTAGAGAAAAGTTTAAAAATCATCTCTATCCAGAAAACTGCGGTGCTATCGTTTTAAACGAATTGGAAGTTCAAGATATTGATACTATTGAGGATTGGCAGCTAGCGGAGCTTAAATATCAGCTTTCGGTTCATCATTAAATATTCGGTCAATGTCTCACAAAAAAAAAATCTATTTCAGAGCTGATGCAAATGCCGAAATAGGCATGGGCCACGTAATTAGATCAATTGCCTTGGCAACCATGCTAAAAGATGAATTCAGTTGCACACTATACACTCGTTTCCCAAGTTCTTTTATAGCTACGGAATGCCAAGCCGCTTCAATAGACCTAGTATATTTAAAGGAAAAAGAAGGGTCTCACACTAATTTCCTCAGTTCCTTATCAGGTGATGAAATTGTCGTCCTTGACAATTATTTTTTTGGTACAGCCTTTCAGAAAAAAATTAAAAGTAAGGGATGTGCCCTCGTCTGTATTGATGATCTTCACGAGATACATTTTCTCGCTGACCTGGTCATAAATCACAACCCTGCTGCAAAAAAACAACACTATTCTGTAGGCCAGGAAACCAGGCTTTTATTAGGGTTGGATTACGTTCTTTTGCGCAAACCTTTTTTAAATGAACACCAGCGAACAGCGAACAGACACATGCAAATTAGTACTGTGTTTCTATGTTTTGGCGGCTCAGATTTATATGGGTTGACTTTAAAATATATGAATTATCTGTTAGAAAGAACCAGCTATCATGTGATTGCTGTTCTTGGCAATGCTGTGGTCATTGACGAACTTAATTTAAAAATAGACGAAAAAAGATTGTCCATACATCAAGGCCTAAATCAAAGTCAAATGGTAGATCAGATCAACAAATCAGATCTGGCCATCATACCATCCAGCAGCATTCTTTTCGAGGTAATCGCCTTGAAGAAGCCCTTTGTAACAGGTTTTTATGTGGAAAATCAAAAAGAAATATCATCTCATTTTGCAAGTCTTGACTCAAGGATTGTGTTAGGTAACTTAAATGAAATCAATGTGGATAAATTACAACATATGTTTACTCACTTTCATGAATATCCACTTGATATCTTAGACCAGATAGATGGGAAGTCGCAGCAACGTTACATTGAAGAATTTAAATCACTATAACCATGATATTATCGCTGCGAAATGCTAAATCAGAAGATATCAAGTTGTACTATGACTGGGCGATTGACCCAGTAGTTAGAGATACAGCAATAAGTTCTGCTCCCATTGTCTGGGAATCTCATAAGAATTGGTTTTATTCTAAGCTTCAATCAAAATCTATACTTCTGGTTTTAATGCTAGATGAATGTCCAATTGGTCAGATCAAATTTGACTTAAAATCTGATGGTTGCTATTATTTAGGTTACTCTATTGATTCCAAATACCGAGGCAAAGGATATGGCAAAAAAATAATTGATCTTGGAATACAATATTTGAACAAAAAGAATATTCATATTACTATAATAGCCCAAGTGAAAAAAAGTAATATTGCATCAATTAAAGTATTTGAAGCAACTTCTTTTCAATACAAAGGGGAAGTTTCTACTCATAACATTCTCTTAAAAGAATATGAATTTCGAACATAAAGAATCACCATTCATAATCGCAGAAATGTCTGGCAATCACAATCAGTCATTGGATCGTGCACTTGAAATTGTAGATGCAGCAGCAGCTTGTGGCGCACACGCCATAAAACTTCAAACCTATACAGCTGAGACCATGACTATGAAAGGCGTGTACAAAATTGAAGATAAGAATTCTCTTTGGAAAGATAGAGAATTGTATGATTTGTACGAAGAAGCATATACCCCTTGGGAGTGGCATCAACCAATATTCGAGCATGCCAGAAAAAAGGGCATTGTCCCTTTCAGCTCCCCGTTTGACGAAACCGCTGTTGATTTTCTAGAAGAGTTGGATGTAGAACTATACAAAATAGCTTCTTTTGAAAATACAGATTTACCTTTACTAAAAAAGGTGGCACAAACAAATAAGCCTGTCATTATGTCGACCGGAGCATCAACAATAGCCCAAATTGATGAAGCCGTCCAGGTACTAAGAAATAATGGCTGTACAGACCTTACCTTATTAAAGTGCACAAGCACCTATCCTGCTAGCCCGGAAAACACGAACATTCTTACCATTCCTCATCTTAAAGAGCTATTTGACTGTAAGGTGGGTCTTTCTGACCATACCATGGGCATTGGTGTCGCTGTTGCGTCTATAGCCTTAGGGGCAAAAGTAATTGAGAAACATTTTACCCTCAATAGAGCAGATGGTGGTGTGGACAGTGCTTTTAGCATTGAGCCCGATGAGCTGAAGGCTCTTGTCGTTGAATCTGAAAGGGCATATTTGGCCCTCGGTAAAGTCCAATATGGTGTGCACAAAAAGGAGGTTAAAAGTTTAGATTTTAAAAGATCAATCTTTGCCTCAGAAAATATCAAAAAGGGAGATAAGTTTACTAGTGAAAACCTTCGAATAATCCGACCTGGATATGGATTGGCACCAAAGTATTTTGAAACCATCTTAGGCAGAAATGCTGCACAAGAGATAAAAAAAGGCACTCCAATTAGTTGGGACGTTCTGTTGTAACAAAATATTATGGTATGAGAAATTACCTTGCCCTCCTAATTTTTGTATTAGTAGTCTCTGCCTGCGATGAAAATGTTGATTCTATCAATCCTATTTCTTCTCTAGAAATAATCCAGACTCACAAATTCAAGACCGAATTTGAACACAATGCATTTACAGATATTATACATTTCAAAGAAAAACTCTTTGTCTGTCATAGAGCATCAGATAAACATGTATTTGGGGAAAATGGTAAAATTATAGTACATCAAAGCACAGATTCCGGAGCTAGCTGGAAACAAATTGCATGCTTCGAGCAGAATGGTGTGGATTTAAGGGACCCAAAGTTCGTACTCAACGAACAAGGGATTTTATATCTCTATATTCATGGTTCCGTCTATCAGAACCGTGAACTACTAGGATTTTTAGATTATAGATATACTTGGAACGAATCAACAAACAACTGGGGCCCTAAAGAAAAAGTTAGTTTAAACAATAGTGAAACTTACAACGAGGGCTGGCCTTGGAGAATAAACTGGGATCAAGATACAGCTTATGTCTTTGGTTATGGATCAAATTTGTTTGATCTATATTTTAGTCTAGACGGTCTCAACTTTTCAAAAGCCAACTTAAATATTGATTTGGAAGAGTTGCCCAATGAGGTAACAATAAGACTTCACAATGGCAGTTACTACGCTCTGGGAAGGGTTGGATCAGGCGATGCCGTTCTATTGACATCAAATAATCCTTTAAACAAATGGGAACTAGTTGATTATATTCCTTGGGTAAACATTGGCGGTCCTGATTTTCTTTTTTATGAACATAACAATATGATCATAGGAGGTAGAATGTGGTCAGATGATAAGCAAGAGCAGTTTCTCACCTTGGCCAATTATGATCTCCAGACAAAATCATTTCGGCTTCTAATTGATTTACCTGGCAAAAGAGACTTAGGATATCCAGGACTAAATATTATTGACCAAAATTTAGTAGTTTCATATTATGCTACTTTAGAGAGTACTACAAATGTCTTTTTCGTAGAACTCAATTTGAACTAAATAAAGATTTCAGACTTCATGAGCTTAATAGTGCAAGGCAAAAAGGTATTGAAAATCACTTCAATCTAAGATTAAAAAAAATTTAACAATTACTCCACAAAACTAGTGTCTAGAAAAAAAGCTCTTATTAATGGTACTTTGATAAATGGGTTGTCAACGGTCTATGTTGCCCTTCTTACTTTTTTACTTATTCCTATTTTTATTGAGAATTTGGGTGTGACAGGTTATGGGCTCATTGGAATAGCCAATATTTTTTCACTTTTAGGTTATATATCTTTTTTTGATTTTGGAATGGCCAGTACCGTTCCAAAATTTATTGCAGAGTATAGATCAAAAAAACAGATAGACAATCTGAATGAACTGATAAATACCTCACTATTACTATTCATAATTATAGGTGTGATATTGGCTATATTGATTGTACCTTTTCTCGAGTACATAATTGAAGAGCTTTTTTCAGTTCCTCCTGAATTCTTTCGCTCTTTTGTTAAAGTGGTCACGGTTTTGGTAGTGTCCTATATATTTCAGTTTCCTCTACTCATTCTAAAAGGCATATTACAAGGGTTTTTACGTTTTGATATATTACAATGGGCCTTAATTCTTGTAGAGACCCTAAGGTTTGGGGTTGTATATTATTTAGTTACTAATAATTATGGTTTCGAAGTTGTTGTCTATTCAAACATCATAGCCCCTTTTATTTTAACCACTATTTACCTTGTTGCCATTGTAAAAATATTTCCCGAATATAATTTCCGCTCATTTTCCATTCTTTCGATTAAAAAAATTAGAAAGTTTTCGTCTTTCCAATTCATAGGGAAATTTTCAAGTTTATTGTATAATAATACAGATCGTTTTTTAATTGGGGTTTTTCTAAGCCCGGCCGTTATGGGAGCATACGATGTGCTTACTAAAATACCCATGATGATCAATAAATTTTTTGGTCTAGCCGTCAGTGCAATAATACCTATTACTAGCAGTCTAGATCAGAAGACTGAAGAAAACCTTATTAAGGGGCTTTATCATAGAGGTTTTAGGTTTTATTTTGCTTTTGTATGTCCCATTATATGCGCAAGTCTATTCTTCTCAAATGAATTTATTCTTTTGTGGGTAGGTCCTGAATTTTTGAACCTTTACCATTCCCTATTACTTATGATCATGTGGAACTTAGCAACAACATTCTTGTTTGGAGGAAATATCCTTATAGGATTAAATCGTGGAATGTTTGAACTAACTGCATTTAGGATAGGCATTGCGCTCGTAAAAATAATTTCATGTTATCTCCTAATAAAAGAATTTAACATTTCAGCAATACCTTACAGCTATCTTTTATCTTCTCTTTTAATCTTTTATATTCTCAACGTTTTCAAGCGAAAGATTGGATTTGACTCCAAAAAGTTCATTTTAGATGTTTTTTTAATCATTATTTCTGGAATAGTTCCTTTAATTATAAACTCATACATACTCTCAAAATTTAGTCTTTCTCAAAATCTCTTTCAATTAGGATTAGAGGTAATGTTATGGTGCACTATCCAATGGGTCATTATATATCTTATTGCATTTGATTCTGAGGACAAGAAAACTATTACTTCTCTTCTAAAAATAAATGCCTGAGTTAATTTTATAGAGGATTAATTTTTAAACTGAAAGTCTACAATTCTATTACTTGATGATTATTAATTCAGAATACCTATCTTTGCAGTTTGTTAAAAAAATGAGCTGTACTAATCATAACAAATGTTTTCTGGCACTTGTGCAAATGTTTTCCAACACTTGTAGTTCAATATATATATGAATTTAAATACAATAGTAAAAAAGGATCATTTAGTCCAATTAAAGGAAGAATTTGATTATTTGTCAGACATCAATTATGACCTGAATTGGGGAGCACGATGGAAATGGGCCAGTATTCTACACGCTGTTAAAAGCTTGAAATTATTAGACAAACCGTTTACCTACATTGATATTGGAGGCGGTCTATCACCCATACATTTTATTCTCAGTAAGTATGGCACAGCTATCAATGTAGATTTAGCAGGTTTTGCTCATACATGGTATCCAGTTAATTCAAAAGGGTTTTATGTGAAATCCGATGGCATTGAGTGTGATATGAACAACATTCATTATTTGGATACTGACTTTCTGAAATACATCAAGGAAATTCCAGATAATACTATCGATTTTGTTTTAGATGGTTGTTCTTTTATTCACTTTAATCCGGAAAAGTCATTTTCTCATAATGATGGTGTGACTTTGGGTATGAAGGAAATTGAAAGAGTTCTAAAACCTGGAGGCCATTTCATTAGTTCAAGTGATGTTGTTCATCCTGATTATCAAGAAAATTTGGATATGATTTATCCACAACACCTAGGAGAATGTTTTTCTAGCTCCGGTCTTGAATACGTCAGTGAGCCAGATTGGGAATTAGAACCATTTTATTTGGACAAAAATAATTTACATATAAGGGCTAACGACAATTCAGTTCCTGGGTATTTGGAACAAACAAGATTGGGATGTACTTGTTGTAAAGAACTTCCGGATTATCACTTTTTCTGCCATGGGCCTCAACGAGAAACAGTAATTTCAGTTTGTTTATTCACATTGAGAAAAAAGACTCAGAAAAGTTCAGTAAAAACTGAAGACACGGACTATGGGTTGCCTTCAAAAAAGAAGCAGAATAGAATTCAGATGAAATGGTCGCTGTTACGAAGAATTATACGAGTTTCAAGATATAGAGAATTACGAAAAATCATACGGCCGATAATAATTAAGGTAATAAAAACAATAGGTCTCTATTCTTTCTTAAGGAAGATGCTACGCCCAAATAATAGACCGATGAGTGGCGGATAATTGGACATCTATTCTTTTTAAAATATATCATTGACATAAAACAATAAATCAAATGAATACCACAGTATTAATTACAGGAGTTGCTGGATTACTTGGAAGTAGAATGGCTGACTGGATAATTGAAAATCAAACGAGTGTTAAAATAATTGGTATTGACAATCTATCTGGAGGTTACATGTCAAATGTACCAAAAGAGGTTGATTTTTATGATATTGACTTAGCAACTGACAATCAAAAACTGTTAGAAATATTTGAAGCACATTCAATTGATTTTGTTTATCATTTTGCTGCCTACGCCGCGGAAGGTCTCTCCCCTTTTATCCGAACTTATAATTATGATAATAATTTAAGGTCGACTGCAGGACTAGTTAATGAATGTATTAAACATGATGTAAAGCGTTTAGTATTTACCTCAACACTCGCTGTTTATGGGCACGGTGATGGCGGAGTATTCAATGAAAATCAGATTCCAGCACCTATCGACCCTTATGGGGTTGCAAAATTTGCGTGTGAAATGGACATTCAAATTGCCGGTGAGCAACACGGGCTTGATTGGTGCATTATTCGTCCTCATAATGTATATGGAATTAAACAAAACATCTGGGATAAATACAGGAATGTTTTAGGAATTTGGATGTACCAGCACCTCAATAACATGCCATTATCAATTTTTGGTGATGGATTACAAACACGTGCTTTTAGTTATATAGATGACTGTTTAGAACCTTTATGGAATGCAGCGGTCT
Source organism: Reichenbachiella sp. (assembly GCF_965233835.1). GTDB lineage: Bacteria > Bacteroidota > Bacteroidia > Cytophagales > Cyclobacteriaceae > Reichenbachiella. The sequence goes on along the minus strand of NZ_OZ247585.1, from coordinate 882,067 downwards.
TACCACAGGCTTCGAAGGAAATAATTAACTTAGGAGGAATAAAAGAAAGGTCAATTCTTGAGGCATCTGATATTCTTAAAGAAGTGATTGGCTCCGCTGAAATTGAATTTCATGAAGCGAGACACGAAGTCAAACATTCAATCCCGACATGGCAGAAATCTGTTGATATTCTAGGTTTTGATCATAAAACCGATTTAGATCAAGGGTTAAGAAATATGTGGGAATGGGCTCAAAAACAAGAGATGAGAGATCGCTTTGTTTGGCCTAGTTACGAACTGGAAAAAGGCATATACGACTTTTGGAAAACAAATAGCGAAAAAATTACTACTGCATGATATCGAAAAGTCAAAGTACACCCTGCGTAGGCATGGTGATGCTACAATACAATCGGTATGACCTTACATGCTTAGCCCTAGATGCCATAAAAAAAATCGTTTATGACAACATGGTTGTCATTTTAGTCGACAATGGCTCTGAGGACAACTCTTTAGAAAAACTAAAAAAAAAATACGGAGATTGGATTGTTTATGAGGAATCTAATCATCGTATTAGTTATTGTGAAGCCTATAATTTAGGTTTTAAAAAAGCACTTAGCCTTGGAGCAAAATATGTTCATTTAACTCACAACGATAGTTATGACTACTCTTCAAATTATCTTGATGAAATTGTAAAGGCGTTCGAATCAGATGTTTCAATTGCTTTAGTAGGAACCAGAGTAATGTCACCAGAAGGCCACATTGACTGGGGAGGAGAAAATAGGGCTAAATTTGGGATAGATATGGATACTCCTACGTGTGGATATGCCATTAGTAAAAATTCTCTGGAAAAAGTGGGGTATCTAGATGAAACACTAGGCGTATATTTCGAAGATTTAGATTATTTAAAAAGGCTTCGAGACGAAGGCTTTAGAACCCAATATGTTGATAGTGTTAGTTATGTACATATGGGATCAGGCACCATTATTAGAACCAATTATGACTTTCATTTTCTCCGAATGCGAAATATATTTTGGTTCTTCAAAAAGCACGGACGAGATTATTCGATGTCACTCAAATTTCGATCAATATTTGGCTTGGGGTGGAAATATCATCTCAGCTTTTTCTTTGCTGCATTAAAAAAAGGCTTGATTTTCAAGGCCGCATTCATTCTTTATGCTAATCTAAAAGGTAGTATTGTTGGGATTTTATTTCCCTACAAAAAAAGTAGATGCTAAAATGACTTTATTCATTAAGGTCAATTCTCACAAAAAAGTTGGAGTACCTATTAACTTTATATAAGGTTATGAATTGATCAGAAGTTTTGCCAAAATCATGTTACACGTTTTTCATATACATAGCAACACATGTTACATCAGTGCATTCGGTGTCATTCACGAACATTCTATTCCTAATGAAGACGTAATATTCATACTTTGCCGAAACCTGCCGATTTTGCACAAGGAAATAAAGTGTTTCCGAATTGATGACGACCTCTATTATTTCCCATTTTTACGAAACAATCAACTCCACAATTTCAAGTTTTTGCATTCCAAGGATAGGATTCGTGAAATAGATTCAATGATAGAAAATGAAATTGATCAAGAGTTTATTTATTATGTCCATAATTCCAGAAATTATTTATATCGGATAATCATTACTCATCATTTATGTAAAGAGGTCAGGTTCATAGAAGATGGGCTTGATATGTATCTTGACAGAAAGGAGTTTGATAGAAAATATCCTGTTAAAGTTTGGTTGCGACACAAAATTATCAATTTTGTACTGGGCCACCTCTTGGGAATATATAGAAGAATACACCAACCCAATCAGCCTTTCCATAACAAAAGTACTGAGACACCAAAAATCTATGGACTAACAGACCTCTCGTTTCAAAAATTCATTGACCCGAGTTACGAGTATAAAAGTCTAGATACACAGAACCTTCAGAAAATCCAAGATTATAAACTTAAGCCGGGAACAAATGTGTTTGTCTTAACAGCCTTAGTGGAACAGCATGTAGCTAAACCCAATGAAGTTGAAGCATTACTAAAATGGTATGTTGAAAAGTTCAATATTAATGAGGTAAAATTGAACTTTCATCCGCATCAATCACAAAACACAAGAAAGCACATTGTTTCCGTATTTGAAAAAAATTCGGTTAAGGTGGAGATCATTCCTGATGAGATAATAATGGAAGTGTTATTTATTAATAATCACGGACTTAATGTTTTTGGTACTGGCACGTCTTTATTGATTTATGCAACAATTTTTTCTCCATCTTCGAAGGTTTATGCACTTTACCCGTTTTTCAAAAAACATCTAAATAGAAACACAATAAGAACCATTTTCTGGGAAAACACATTCAGCAAAATTAGAAATGATAATTTCAATTTATATTTAAGAGACTTCGAATGAGTTTAATCAAGAATAAAACAAAATACGAATCTCTAACAAAGATTAAATTATCAACTCTGTTGCTTGTATCATTTGTTATACTAATGATCGCAAGTTCAACAATTTATTCCTTAACGTTTTTTGTCGGACTCACTAATGAAGTCAAATTAATAAGATTTCTTATTCTTATATTATTCTTTGGTGTAGGAATTTCATTTCTTTTTTACAAAAAAAAAATGTTATGGAACGCCTCAATAGCTTCTTTTGTTTGTCTTCTTTTTGTTGGTTCTATAACAACAATCCTACTCAATGAACCTAGAGAATACTTACCTAGCTTAACCAGATACGTTCTTTATATTCTGACCGCCAATGTGTTTTTTATGTTGTCTTCAACAATTGGAAGTAAAAAGATCAACCTCTTTTTCAAAAGGTTAGCACAGCTATTTCTAACAATTTCCATATTGTTTGGATTTCATGAAATACTCACCGGACAAGTAGAATATATCAATGGAGATTTTCGCGTTGCTGGCCCTTTCAAAAAACACCAATTGGCATTCGCAATGTTTCTATTTGTGAATCTTGTGCTTCATGTTGAGTTCAATTTAAGAATGGAAAAAAACAATATTAGAAAAGTGTTTAATTACATTCTATTTCTACTTTCTTTTTATTTACTTCTAAGAACTGGGTCAAGAGCGCTTATTATCATTTTTTTCTTGTCCTACTTTGCTTTACATATATTCAACGCAAAATCTTTTCGATATATCTTTAAAACGATTTTAACTGGAATATTGATTGCTAGTATGTTTGTCGCAATTGTGGCAACTACTAATATATCTCCCCGTCTTAAATATATGTTCACAAGTGGAGAGACAATATATGACCCATCCACTATGACGAGAATTCTCATTATTACGAATTCTATTGGAGCCTTTGAAAGAGAATATTGGCCTTTTGGAATTGGAATTGGAGGATTTAATAATTTTTACTTAAACACAACAGGAAGAGATCATGTTGCTGCACATAACAATTATTTATTATTCCTAATTGAATCTGGCATAATAGGCTTAATTATTTTTCTCATTTATCAGATTGTGACGTTTTACATTTTTTTAAAACTGGTCCGAAGAAAGCCAAATGCTATAACCCGTTCAGCTTTCTTATTGTATATTGGAATAGATGTGCTATGCTTCCTGCAAAACAATTATTATTTCTTCACTCAGGAATCGATTGTTTGGATGATTTACGGTGTGGCCTTTTACTTAAATAGAAGAGACTTTGTCGAATACGAATCAGAAATATCAAAAAATACTGTTTTACTCAGCTAATAATCAAAGCTTCGAAAACGTAAAGCAATCCTGTGAAGTAATAAAAGAACAATCAATGTTCTATTGGCTCAATCTTGAATCAATATTTCATCAGAAATTCGAGGCTCCGGAATTCTCACATCAAAAAATTCAACTTCCTATTTCGACCAAAAAGCCTTTTTATCAGCTCCATGCATTAAAAAAAATCTTGTTCCTGCAGAAGTTGAAAAGGATAAATTTTGACAAAATGCACTTTGACCTTATCATTTTAGGTGACCTAGGTATCGTTGAATATCAACTACTCAAGCTTTTTTTTAAGGGGAGAGTAGTTTTTATCCAGGATGCAATATTACTCTGGAGTGAAAAATATTCTCTGAAAAAAAAAATACGCCTATTTTTTTACAAGCAAAACAGGCTTGATTTGTGCGATAAAATAATTTGTTCAGGGGAGGCAACCAAAGAAACATTGATAAAAGATGGAGTAGATCCAAAAATCATACATTCCATTGGCATCCCACGATTTGAGAAATATGCTAGAAATAAAGTTAGTTCTTACAAGCAAAGTATTATTCCCACATTCTTATTCATTGGTGAAGCGTACAGCTGGCATGGACATAATAAATTAGATGAACAGCAGAAAAAAATTCTAACCATTCTAGATAAAATACAGGCTCGGGCAGCTAACAAATTCAAAATAAATGTCAGACTACACCCAAGAGATAAAAACACTTATGAATTGCAACATATAGAGCCCATCGAACCATCTAGCAGCTCGTTAAACGACAATTTATTAGAATCAGACTATTTGCTAAACTATGGATATCCTTCTACAGTTCTTTTCGAAGCGGCCTCCATGGGTATTAAGACAATTTTCATCCAATCTGATAGTATTACATACAATCAAATGACAAACTTTCAGTCCTTCCTGAAGCTCGTAGAAAGTGTTAGTCTAGATAAGCTTGAAGAATTATTCCAAAAACCGACATCCATTCAAACCAGTATAGATAAAAAAGTGTTGAATTACTTTGTAAATTTCAACTCTAGCTCTACAGAATTACTGAATTTTATCATAGCCAATGAGGCCTTATCTGACTCAGTACCGCTGGACAAAATTATTTAGAGATGTCAGAGTTGATAAATATAGATCTTCCAAAATGAATCTACTGAGCTTACTGATTTAATCAAACTCACCGATGAGTCATTAAACTCATCTATTGGTAGTGCGGATAAAATATACTTTCCCTTCATTTTACGGATTTGATCGATATCAAGATTAATAGATTCAATACTGATGGCTGCATTTTTCCCTATTAAATAGTTTTTGCCAATTTCTGCCGAAAAAGCATAGCATCTGCTTCCCCATTTATCAAAGTAAGAGCTGAGCCTTTTGTCCTTGACAAGTTCCCCCCTAATGATTTTACGAAATTCCAACTTATACTCTAAATCGTAGTTGTTTTGATAACCATCCAATGTTTTTAAACCGTTGTATTGTGCAATATTCGGAAACATTCCGATGGAAATAACTTTCTTTCCCTCGGTAAAATCAGAACCCATGATTTCTTTAATTTCCCTAAACAATCTTCTATCGTAAAATTGATTGAAAGTGGGCTCATCAATTGTTGCCCCTACCAATAACTTTGTATTCATTACCAACTCTTTGTTATTTGCAACAATGCCACTTACTAGAAGAATTACTAATAAGATCGCCAATACCTTTTGTCTTTTGTCCTGCCAATTAAATTGATCAAGTATCATTCCAAATAACATCAACCATAGAAACGGCAAAATGAAATAAAAGCGCTCTGAATTAAAACTCCTCAATATATTAACGCTTTCTCCTAGATAAAAAATCAAAGATTTGTTTAGCGCAACCCAGATGATTATAGCTCCAATTACAATAGAAACCACCTTCGATGTAAAACCAAACTTATTCTTAAACAGCAAGCCTGCAATAAAAGCTAATATTATGGGAAGTGGATAAAGTTTACCAGCGTGGTATTGGGTCTGCTTCAATGAAATATAAATGTTAGTAAAAAATTGTGACAATGACGGATTCCCATATAACTCAAATTGATTCCATACCGTTCTGTGTGAAACATAGTCATTGGCTAACAGCACAGAATAAAGTAAAGGAAACTCTACTATAACATTTATCAAACAAATTAAAAACAGGCACAAAAAATATCTCCAATTAAAGATTCTTGTCTTCCAAAAGGAAAAAATTCCAATCAAGCTTAGAATTGGAACAAAAAAAGGTAAGGTCACTATCAGGAATGAAAAGAATGGGAACGCAAATATTATTAGCCAATCACACCAATTCTGCCTTCTATTTAAAACATTCAAAAAAGCGTACAACAAAGCCGGCTGTCCGGCAAGAGATATGCCATATTGAAGATGATAATACGACAAGTAACCGAAGCAAAGAGACACAATGAGTATTATCAATGTGCTGTTTTTAATAAAATACCTTTTAAGTAAAAAGTACATTCCTAAATATCCGATCACATGCACAACTAAATGGTTTACGATATAAGCATAAATAGCCGGAAGGAATGCAAAAAATAAAAACGTAATATTCAGACCAGTTCTGAAAGAGTATCTTGGTATTCCATTCATCAGTGATTCAATCACATAATCGATGTCAAATCCAATGGGGTCATCAGAATTCAATAACAAACGAATAAAAGCAAATTCTGAATCTAGATTGTCATGAATTGTCACATAAGAATTGTCACCTAATACAATAAACCAAATAGGGTATGGTATTAACAAAAACACTAAACCTAAATACAAAGCGTTTTTTCGAATCATAGCCTCTTAAAAACCCCAATTAGTGATTTCCCAAATGCATTAAAAAAAACAATATCACTAACATATGAAAGTCTTACTAGGAACCGGTCCCAAAAACATACTTCCTTCTGTGAAGGAATGCTCTTTTGCAAAATGAGCTTATTTGCTAGCGAGGCGAAAAAGCCAGTAGAGTCAAGATAAAAAAGTTTCTCCTTATCGAGCGTTCCATTTATCTGACTTAAAAGCATTTGCTTATTGTATCTTCGGTAATGACCAATAGCCTTGTCAAAATCACTAAACAAAAAATCATACGCTGGAACTAATATAATCAGCCTTCCTCCTGGATTAAGCACCTTTCTTGCAAGCTGAATTTCAGATTTGGCATCTTCAATATGTTCGAGTACATCTATGTAAAGAATAGTGTCAAATGTTTCGTTTTGAACATTTTCAATAGTACCATTTATGACGTTAATATCATAATGATTAAACTTTGATTGATTTTCTTTTATCTGAGAAGCAAGGTTTACATCAGGTTCAACCATAGACCAAGAGGTTACCTCCTTGTTATGGTTTAAAAAATAGTTAGTGTTAGAACCAATGCCGGCGCCAACTTCAAGTACTTTCCCTTTAATAAATGATTTTAGCTTATATGAGAAATAGTTCTTCCAATTAACCGCATTTTTAAAAACATGTAGTTCATCGCCTATATAAGATAAATGGCTATCGGATTTGCTCATAAGATTCGGCTGTTTGATTTAGAACTATCAGCTTCTTTATTGAAAGAAGAAGAAGACCTACTATAATGGTACTAACAATAATAAGACAAGTGATTACCAAACTTGATCCAACAGAACTCGCCCAACCTTGAATTGCCTCTTGAGATATGAATTTCGAATATAAAACATACCCAATAATGCCAACCAAGAAAAATAAGAGAATTAAAAACGCCTTCATCATAAAATAAAGTACTTCCTCCGAATATTCTATCAATGAGTAAAGGCCATGAAATATTAATCTTTGGTAGTTCATTTTAGAATTTCCGTCAAGTCTCTTCTGACGATCATATCTAATGCTAGTAATAGTGAATTTCTGCTTTGACAGGAATGCTGAATAGTGAAAAAATTTTTGTTTAATAACGCTATTCAAAACATCAAAACTAATTAAAGAATAGTTGCCAAATGAAATTTTATTTCCCGTAAGAACTCGAAACAGTAGCTTATACAGAAAATATCCTAACTTAAATTTGATAGTTTCTTGTCTTTTCCCACGGGTCACCTGTACAATATCAAAAGAATCAATTTTCGACAATTCGATAATCGCCTTAGGGTCATCCTCTCCATCACTGTCCATAACAATAATACCATTCGCTGAGTTGCTGATCCTGTGCGCATATATTAAGCCCTGTCTGATAGATTCCTGGTGGCCCATATTAAAATTCATCCTAATCAATCTCAAGATGAACTTATCCGACCGAAAGTTATAATTTTTAAGAACGTCCAAACTGCCATCGCTAGATGCATCATCAACAACAACAACAACAAAATTTGAATCTATTGCATAGAGTTTATCCTCCAGTTCATCTAGAAAATGAGCTATCACCATTTCTTCGTTATAACAAGGACAAACTATAATATATTCTTTCGGCATACTATCTAGGCAGCTGAGATGAATATGCTCTGATCGTATTAGATAGCAGTATATTCAAAATTAAGTCTTAGCAAATGAACAAAATAACTTAAGCAAATATATGTTTTTGTATATTCATATTGATCTTAATTGACAACATGTTGAGATTATCTTCAAAGTCAATCGATTTTAAAACCTATAATTAAACCACCTTCCAAATATTGGATTAGTCTATTCAAAGCGTACTTTGAAAATTCCACCAAATAGAAGGCAATGTTTTCAACTATAATTCGTGAAATTTGCCAAAAACGCTGGACATAAAATATTATGGAAATAGTTAAAGTTCAAGAGATCAATATTACTAACATAACTTCTTCCGAATTGAATCACCATATAAAAATGAGCTGTGATGATAATAGAAAAGAGCTAATTCTAAATGTTAATGTCCATGCAATGAACATTGCTTATGAACAGAAATGGTTCAAGGATCTTTTGAATGGTGCATACATAAATTTCTGTGATGGTGACGGGGTCAGAATTGGAGCAAAAATTCTTGGGAAGAATATAATAGAAAAAATAACTTATAACCGTTGGATTTGGGAACTGGCGGAGTACTCTAGTAAAAATGGATTAAGTTGGTATACTGTGGGTTCTGAGCAACATGTCATGGAAAAAGCAATCGCCGTAATGAGAGAACAATTTCCTGACCTAAAAATAGTTGGCCACCACCATGGATACCTTTCTAACAAGGAGACCGAAAAGGATCTAGTTATAGACATTAAAAAAAAGAGCCCTAACATTCTCATTCTTGGAATGGGTATGCCTCTGCAGGAAAAATGGATAAGGAAAAACATTAGGGAATTAAATTTCAATGTTGCGCTAACTGGCGGTGCAACTTTTGAGTATATCGCAGGTACAGCCAAAATGACACCTGATATTTTCTATAGATTAAAACTTGAATGGTTTTACAGATTTATTAAAGATCCAAAACGATTGTTCAAAAGATACTTCATAGGGAACCCTCTGTTTTTTTGGAGAATATTTAGAGAGAAAATTAATTCTTAACTGTCTGAAGTATTTTCCCTATCTTAGCAGACCAAAACTAAGCCTAGCATCTTTGACATGCAGAAAAGGAGATTTTCAAAATATTTTCCTGCCCTATTTCTGTTCATAGACCTTTTGTTCTTGAACATAGGATTCTTTGTAGCCAATTATGTCCGATTTAATACGTTTTGGTTTCAAGGAGATCGTTACCCGTTTCTTTTTGTTTTCCTAAACATCACTTGGGTGGTCATTTTCTTTGTGACCAAATTGGATAGAGTTGATCGCGAACGAAGTGTTGTTGATTATATATCTCAAATTCTACTGGGCCTTACGATCAATTTGGCAGTGGTCTTCACGATGTGGGCTTCTACCAGAGCTTATTTCTATTCGAGGGAACATCTTTTTTATACCTACCTTATTTTCTCTGTTCTCATTGTAGGTTGGAGAGTTGGCTTTATAAACATCCTTCGTTTTTATAGGACCAAGGGATACAACATTCGAAACATCGTCATTGTAGGTTATGGGCCAATTGGAAGAAATCTAAAAAGGCACCTAGAAAACAACCCGGAAATTGGTTATAAGTTCCAAGGTTTTTTTGATCATAAGACGGAGCAAACCGAGGTAACCGGTCCGGTAGAAAATGTTCCAAAGTATGCCAAAGAAAATGGCATTGACGTGATCTTTTGTTGCTTACCAAAACTCTTTGAACAAGATGTAAAACCGCTAATTGATTTTGCTGAAAACAATTTGATTACCATCAAATTACTTTCAGACTTTAGTAAGGTTGGAAATAAGAAGCTCGAAGTGCAGCAATATGGAAACATACCCGTGCTCAATGTTAGCTCAATTCCTCTGGACCGAATGATTAACAGGTTTGCCAAGCGGACATTCGATGTACTGTTTTCAACATTTGTGATGGTTTTTATACTGTCTTGGTTGATACCGCTGATTGGGTTATTAATAAAACTAGAGTCCCCAGGTCCTATCTTTTTCATTCAGAATAGACATGGAAGAGGTAATAAGTATTTTCCATGTTGGAAATTCAGAACGATGGTTGTTAATAAAGATGCAGACTCAAAGCAGGCTACAAAAAATGACCCCAGAGTAACTCGAACTGGTGCAATCCTGCGTAGAACCAGTTTGGATGAATTACCACAATTTATTAATGTATTCCTAGGAAACATGTCGGTTGTAGGCCCTAGACCTCACCCTATTAAATTGAACGAAGAGTATTCTCCAAAAATCGACCGGTTTATCCAGCGACATGCAGTTAAACCCGGTGTAACTGGACTTGCACAAGCCAAAGGTTATCGTGGTGAAACCTCAAGATTTAGTGAAATGTACGGACGGGTTAAACTTGATCGCTTTTACGTCAAAAATTGGAGTCTGTTTTTTGATGTCAAAATCATCATTATGACTATTTATTCTATCGTGTTCAAAACGGAGAAAGCGTACTAGTCTTATCTTTATCTTTCTTTTCTTATTTACCCATCGTAACTTCGCTGCTTCAATTTGCTTATTATGTTTGACAAGGTAGAGGAATACAAGGCCATGATTAAAGCTGCAGAAGTGAAAGCTGCAGATGATTTGGAACAATTCAGAATGAAGTTCATTAGTAAAAAAAGTGTCGTCACCGAGCTTTTTAATGACTTCAAAAATGTTCCTAACGATCAGAAGAAGGCTTTTGGACAAGCCTTGAACGAGCTAAAGACTTTTGCTCAAGAGAAATTTAAAACGCTGGCGGACTCTTTGGACAATAGTTCAAATGAAAGTGCAAGTCAGGGAATGGACCTGACTCTTCCAGACGTGCCTAATGAAAATGGCAGTGTTCATCCACTCACCATTACACGAAACAAGATCATTGAAATCTTTGAACGTATGGGCTTCAACGTAGCTAGTGGGCCCGAAATTGAAGAAGATTTTTACAACTTCACTGCACTTAATTTTCCAGAAAATCACCCTGCTAGAGAAATGCAGGATACATTCTTCATTGAAAAAAACCCAGACAAAGTGTTGAGAACACATACCTCCAACGTTCAGATTCGGATGATGGAAGGTGGCAAGCCTCCGTTCCGATCTATCATGCCGGGACGTGTATATCGAAATGAAGCTATTTCTGCCAGAGCACACTGTTTCTTTCATCAAGTGGAAGGATTATATGTAGATAAAAACGTTGGATTCAAGGATCTTAAGCAAACAGTTTATCACTTCGTGAAAGAAATGTTTGGTGAAAACACCAAGGTGAGATTCAGACCCTCCTACTTCCCTTTTACTGAACCAAGTGCAGAAATTGACATCAGTTGTTTTATTTGCCAGGGCAAAGGCTGTAACGTTTGTAAATACACCAAATGGGTGGAGATTGCAGGATCAGGAATGGTTGACCCAAATGTATTGGCCAATTGCGGTATAGATCCTGAGGAATATACCGGTTTCGCTTTCGGTATGGGTATCGAGCGTATCGCCATGCTAAAATATCAAATCAACGATTTGCGACTGTTCTCAGAAAATGATGTCAGATTTTTAAGACAGTTTCAAGGAACTTTCTAACTGCGCATCTTTCTTACTAGCTTTCCAGAATAAATTTTCCTAGTCATCTATGTGTGGAATAACAGGCATTCTGGCGTTTAACGAAGTCGGAAGATTCAATCTAACGAATCTTGAGAAAGCTACATTGGCCCTAACGCATCGTGGACCAGACCACCATGGCACATATGTCAATCATTCTGTGGGTTTGGGACATCGAAGACTCTCAGTAATAGATACCAGTGAAAATGCCAATCAGCCGTTCGAGATATTAGATGGTAGATATGTAATTGTTTTCAACGGAGAAATTTTCAACTACAAAGCATTAAGAAAAGAGTTAATTTCAAAAGGCATTCAATTCAAATCTGACTCAGACACAGAGGTTCTGCTTCATCTATATGCGCAAGAGGGAAAATCTTGTCTACATAAACTTAATGGGTTCTTCGCTTTTGCCGTATACGATTCGCTTGAGAAATCTATGTTTATTGCAAGAGATCGATTAGGTATCAAGCCGCTACTCTATTTTCAAGATGAGTTCAAGTTTTTATTTGCCTCAGAGATGAGTGCAATCCTGGCACTAGATATTGACAAGGAAATCAATCAAGAAGCGCTCAATTACTATCTGCAGCTAAATTACACACCTGCTCCTCTAACAATGATCAAAGGGGTCAATAAACTTGAACCCGGTCAGCACATATTTATTCAAAACAACGAAGTAGACGTTCAGCAATATTATGATGTACCAAACAATAAGCAAAAGGCGAAATTAGATTACGCTTCTGCGCAAACCCAGCTAAAAGAGATTTTGGAAAGATCCGTGGCCAGGCGAATGGTTGCTGATGTGCCTTTAGGTTGCTTTTTGAGTGGCGGTATTGACTCAAGTGTTGTCACTGCTGTAGCCTCAGGCCAAACCCCATCACTTAAAACTTTTTCTATTGGGTTTGAAGGAAATAAGTTCTTTGATGAAACCCACTATGCCGAATTGGTAGCAAAAAAATTCAAAACAGATCACAGTACATTCAAACTTACCAATGAGGAAATAACGAGCTACTTACCTGACATAGTGGACCACATTGATGAGCCCTTTGCAGATTCATCAGCTATTCCTGTCTTCCTGTTGAGTAAAAAAACCCGTGAGCATGTCACCGTTGCACTTTCCGGAGATGGTGCTGATGAGATTTTCTCCGGATACAACAAACATGCGGCTTGGTGGAAAATGCAGAATAGTCAAAAGATTAAGACCCTAGTGAAGCTTATCCATCCATTTGCTCAAATGATGCCTAAGTCCAGATCAGGGAGGATAAGCAATGCAGCCAGACAAGCAGTTCGATTTGCCAAAGCTATGAAACTAAGTCCAGCTGATCGCTATTGGTTTTTAGCTTCGTTCACCACGCAAACTCAAGCTAACAAAATGCTGAAAGAGCCATGGCTAAATTATAGCCATAGAGATTCTTGGATGGATTCAATGAACAACTACAAGGACCTCAATGATGTCCTGAGATTAGATACTCAGTTTGTCTTGCCGAATGACATGCTAAAAAAAGTAGACCTAATGTCTATGGCTAATAGTCTGGAAGTGCGAGTACCCTTTTTAGATCATGAGTTAATCGACTTTGTATTTGGTCTGCCCGAGTCCATGAAAATTGATGGATCCATGCGGAAGAAAATATTGCAGGATACCTATCGTCATATTCTTCCATCAGAACTTTACAATAGACCTAAAAAAGGCTTTGAAGTTCCATTGCTTGATTGGCTTAAGTCTTCATTGAGAAATGAACTACATGAACATCTATTTAATCGAGATTTGATCGAAAATCAGGGCCTTTTTAATTGGAACGAATTAAAAGAACTGGAGAAACAATTATTCTCACGAAACCCTGAAGATAGTCACGCACGAGTTTGGGGGCTCTATGTTTTCCAAAAGTGGCATGCCAAATATCTTTAGTACTGATAAACACAAAATTCAATCTCACATCAAGCTAATTATTAAAGATTTAGATTAATTTTAATTCATTCGACTTCCACTAAATCAACTGGCATGCAAAACTTGAATAAATTCCTAGTTTGTCTGGATTCTACTCCGCTCGATGAGCACATCATTCAATACAGTTCAATGATCGCGGAACTTGCCGGGTGTGAGAAAGTTTACTTTGTCCACATTGCGAAAAAAAATCTAAGTCTTAAAGTAAAAAAATACTTTCAAGAAAAAATACAAGAACACTTCAAGGCCGGCTGTGAAACTGAAATGCAAATCCATCAAGGAAAAAACGCAGTCCAGATTTTAAAATGGTCAGAATTCAAAATTGTGGATTTGGTCATTTTGGGGATAAAACCAAAAACCGAATCTACAGGAAAGCACGCCGCAAGACTAATTAATGAAGCGCAATGTTCAGTTCTCCTTGTTCCTTCAACCGCCAAATTGAAGTTATCAAAAGTTATCATTCCTCTGGACTTCTCGGGAAGTTCATTGACGGCAATTGATGCAGCATTAAACATCAAAGAAAAAATGGGTGTTGAAGTGCTATTACATCACGTTTATTTCGTCCCTTCAGGGTATACCCACACAGGGAAAAGTTATGATGAGATGGCCGAGATCATGGACAAAAACAAACGTCGCGAGTACGAACAATTCAAACGAGAACAGTCACTCGACGAATCGAAATACGAAGTTATCTTTGAATTAGATGAAGATCAGAATCCATCTGATAATATCTATGAAATGGCCAAAGAAAGAAACGCAGATATGATTATCGTGGCATCACGAGGTCGAACCAAATTGGCATCTATGCTCAAAGGCAGTACAGCCGTGAATTTGATCAGCTATGACAGAGAAATTGCCTGTTTGGTAGTGAAAAATAAAGCCGAAAATATGGGCTTCTTCGAAACGCTAATGAAGCTTTAATTAGTCAACAATCCTTACTTCAATCAGGTAACTAGAGGGGTCAAGACCAATTAACTTTCTACTGCCTTCAACCTTGTAACTATCCAATTTCCCTTGTACAAAGGACAACTGAAATGACTGGCTAGATTGGTATAAGTAATTTTCATCTTCAAAGTTGACCTGACAAGAATTGATGCGATCAGTGTCCCTGGCTATTCGGACTGAAACAGGCCCTTTCTTTTCTTTTGCTTTTCGCTCAAATAAAACACCCTTTTCACTTACTTCCTTAGTGTAATTCGTAGATCGAATCATTCTTGAAAATGAAGATTCAATAAGCACTTTTAAATCTTTCTTGATTACGGAAGTATCAAATTCTAGTGCTAACCGCTCCTCCTCTTCATCCAACCTGACATTCTTTTTTAATTGATGTCCAATTTGCTCGTTCGTCAGGGACTTCAATAGCTGATCCAGCGCTTCGACATCAGGGTCAGCCGAAACGGCAATATCATCCGGAGATAAGCAAGAAAACAAAAGCGTCAAAAAAGAAAGGGCAAAAATTTTATTCATTTGGCAAATTTCGTCTGGTGTTATGGATTTAAAAAGTGTTTACGCGAATTAGATCGCTGAGATTCCAAAAGCATAAAGAATCAATTTTGGAATCTCCGAATTCATCAAATAAGCAACCGAGTATTTATTAGATTTGCTTTCAAATTTGTTGAAAATGAAAGAAAAGTTAGAGGAAATCAAGCATAGATTCGAAGAAGTAGGACAACTGATAGTTCAGCCAGACGCCATGTCCGACATGTCTTACTATTCGAAATTGAGCAAAGAATATAAGGACCTCGAAAAGATTGTCAATAAATACGAAGAATATAAAATCGTTCTGGAAAACCTGACCAATTCAAAAGAAATTCTGGAAACAGAAAAAGATCCTGAATTCAGAGAAATGGCCAAAATGGAACTGGACGAATTGGAACCTAAAAAGGAGGACCTGGAGGAGGAAATTAAACAAATGTTGATTCCAAAAGATCCTAATGACGACAAGAACAGTATCCTCGAAATTCGTGCAGGTACAGGAGGAGATGAGGCCGCCATTTTTGCCGGAGACCTCTTCAGAATGTATCAAAGATACTGCGAAAAGCAAGGTTGGAAATTGGGTGTGATGGATTTAACCGAAGGTAGTTCGGGCGGATACAAAGAAATCATCAGCATGATTTCTGGAGAAGATGTGTATGGGAAAATGAAATTTGAATCAGGCGTGCATAGGGTACAGCGTGTACCTGCCACAGAAACCCAGGGAAGAGTTCATACGTCGGCGGCTACAGTTGCCGTATTGCCTGAAATGGAAGAAGTGGACGTTCAAATTGACATGAACGATGTAAGAAAAGACACCTTCTGCTCTAGCGGGCCAGGTGGTCAGTCTGTAAACACTACTTATTCAGCGATTCGTTTAACTCACATTCCTACTGGCTTGGTAGTTTCATGTCAGGATGAAAAGAGCCAAATCAAAAACTTGGAAAAAGCCCTCAAAGTACTCAGAGGAAGGATCTATGACATTGAACTAAAAAAGCACAATGACGAAGTAGGTGCACAAAGGAAATCAATGGTAGGTAGTGGTGACCGATCAGATAAGATCAGAACCTATAACTACCCACAGGGAAGAGTAACCGATCACAGGATAGGATATTCTCAGCATAACCTACCAACCGTAATGGATGGAGAAATTGGAGAATTCATTGAGCAGCTGAGGATTGCTGAAAATGCAGAAAAACTAAAAGACGGGGAAGCTTAGTCTTGAAAGTCATCAGACACCTTATATTGTATTTCGCTTTCGGTATGTATGCCTTCATAGGATGCGAACCTTCTTCTGAGGACATTTCTTTCGACCCTGACTTAAGGCTTACCTACTCAACCGACACCGTGACTTTTGACACATTGTTTAGTACAGTAGGCAGTATTACCAAACGCTTTAAAATCTACAACCCAAATGAACAAGCGATTCAACTGAATCAGTTATCGCTAGGAACTGGAAATCAGTCCTCCTATTCCCTTACCGTAAACGGAGTCAAAGAAAAGTCGTTCCAGAATGAGGTCATTTATGGGAATGACAGCCTACTGGTTTTAGTCGAAGTGCTCATAGACCCCAGCAACCAAGACCTTCCATTTTTGGTCAAAGATTCTGTAGAAGTAGTATACAATGCAAGGTCAGAGAACATCAAGTTGGTCTCTTGGGGTCAGGATGCAGTTTTCATCAATAATGAAGCCATTACTTGTAACACCACGTGGACGAAAGAGCGTCCGTACGTGATTTATGACTCAGCATGGATAGCCCAAGGTTGCCAGCTCACAGTTGAGGCAGGCACTAAAATCTATATCGATAACCATGCTTTGTTTACTATTGCAGGCTCCATTGAAGTTCAAGGAACCCCTGATGAAAAAGTCGAAATTTCTGACACTAGACTAGACGCAAAGTATGATGAAGCTCCTGGCCAATGGGGAAGTCTGTTTTTCTTTCCTGGTAGCACTGGCAGCATCATTGATCACGCCATTATAAAAAATGGGACCACAGGCATTATCCTGGCCATCAATTTAAATAATGGTGAGGGCGCCGAACTACAAGTCAGCAATACTTCGATCCAACACATGTCCGAATCGGGAATTGCGGCTTATGCCGGAACCATCGAGGCACATAATCTTGAAATCTTTCACTGCCAAAATCAACTATTTGGAGGTTTTGGGGGTGGGAGCTATACGCTCAATCATTGTACCTTTTCTAACGATCCTAATGACTTCTCGCGCGAAGGTGCCTCCGTAGGATTTACCAATTATTTGGAGTTCAGTGATGGCTCCATATTAGCCAATAGTCTTTCTCTCGATCTGACCAATTCAATCATTTGGGGAAGAGAGGATGAAGAATTTCTTGTAGATTTAAATTCCGCTTCTCCTGCCAGTGTCAAAGTAGAGAGAAACATCATACGCTCTACAGATGAGAGTTGGGCCATTCTAAACAACTTTATAAGTCAGGAAGACAACTACCCAGGGTTCTACGCTCCTAACTTTTATGATTATCAAATTGATTCCTTGTCCAACGCCAGAGACTCAGCACTTACTTCATTGATTACTCACGATATTCTAGGTACTCCACGCGACGCCATGCCTGATATAGGAGCCTATGAAAGAAAAGATTCTATTCCTTAGGAATGCGACCAATTCCCCTCATCAGTTTGGTCATTTGGTGATAAGCCCAAGATATCTCCATCAGTACTCACACCCAACCCCAGCACCGTCCGATTCGCATAACAGAAATAGCTGACCACCTGATTGATCTCAAGTATTTCCCCATCCGATAAGTCTGCATTTCTCAATTTCACAACATCTTCCTCTTCCATCTTGGAAGGACTAAGTGTCAGTTTTTTTGCATAAGTGAATACAGCTGATTCGTTCAAAGAAAACACTTCTCCAGGTCTATCATTTTTCAATGCTGAATTTATCTTTTCCGCCCTTTCATCATCTTTCAATAGCCGTCTCATGCCTTGATAGTGGTGATCCACACAATAGGAGCAGCCATTGAGCATACTAACATATACGCCCAACGCTTCCAGAAAATGAACTGGTGTCTCATTAGTGCTATTGTGGAGCACATACTTATATAGTGCCATATGGCCCTCTAAACTATACGGCCTCAGGCTATGTACTTTCAATATATTGTCAATGTACTCTCCAGGTCCTTTGATTCGATCATAAATCTTTCTCAGTTTTCCTTTCGACTCATTGTAGTCAATTTCTTTTATCCAGGCCATATCTTAAACGTTTTTGACTCAATATAAAATATTGATGTTGTAGTCAGAAACAAAAATTCATTGAGAAGAATAAAATATGATTTTAATTGTTATAATACTATTTTTATTCTGTGCTAACCAAACTTAAAAATCGTATTAGGCTATTCTTCGGGTTTTCAGCCTCAGAAACCAATGGCCTTATCCTTTTAGTGCCTTTGCTATTGCTGATAATTTCGGCTCCCTCAATACTAAAGCATGTACTCGCCAGCAACTCCGCACAAAGTGATTTAGAAGACGAACGTATACTTCAAGCTTGGCTGGAAGAATCAAAAAGCAAACTGAAATCCGACGAGGGAGCCACGTTCACTCCTACCTTCTTCAATCCTAATAAAGCCAGCAGTGAAAAATTAGTAGAACTTGGGTTTAAAAAGAAAATAGCAGATCGAATTATCAACTACCGGAGTAAGGGAGGGTCATTCAAGGAAAAAGAGGACTTGCTGAAAATATATGGGATCAATCAAAAGCTTGTTACCGCCTACTACGATTACATCATCATTCCTAAGCCAGAAGCTAAACCCAAGTCTACGTCACCGAAGTTCAAACAGGTCATTGAAAAAATGGTAATCGAAAAAGAAAATGTAAAATTCGATTTGAATTTGGCCGACACCTCCCAATTCCAAATAGTAAGAGGTATAGGACCCGTGCTATCCGTTAGAATTGTCAAATACAGAGAGATGCTTGGAGGTTTTACTCACACCGCACAACTTCGTGAAGTATACGGCATCGAAGAAGAAGTTTATCAGCGAATGCTGAGTCATTTTGACGTTCTCATTCCATCCGCCAAAAAAATAAACATCAACCAAGACTCCATATCATTTCTTGCCAAACACCCTTATCTAAATTATAAAACCAGTCGCGCGATAATCAAGTATCGCGCACAGCATGGTGACTATCAATCTGTAGCTGATTTGAAAAACATCCACAGTATCTCGGACTCTTTGTTTCAAAGAATAGCCCCCTATCTGAAGGTAGAATAGACAGAATAATATGGGCCTTTAGGGAAAATCAATATCCTTTTCTATTTTACGTCCTGATCTTGTCTCATGAGAGAAATACTTCAGTCCTACTTAAGAAGGTTAACCAATTTATCAGGAAATAGTCGTTCGATATTTCTACCCAAACTACCTGCGGGCCAGTTTATTGATCTTCATCAATTTGATTTTGCAAGAAATGAGGCTTCCTTTAAGGTACTGGAAGGTGTACTGGCCAGAAAAGCAAAAATCCCACTTTGCGACATCCAAAATAGCAGAGACGAAGACTCCAATCAACTTTCTAAAAACCTTAAACAGCTCAAACGAGAAGATCATCTGATTTTCGAAGAGCGAGGAGCCAGAGATTTGTACATAGGCTGGCCCTTTGTAAAAGGAAAGTTTTCTGACGGTACCTTGGCAAGGTGTCCACTTCTTTTTTTCCCTGTTGCCCTTGAGTCTGATCAGAAAGATTGGTATTTGGTCAGTCGAAAGGATGTGAACGTCACCATGAACAAGTCCTTTTTGTTAGCCTATGCCTATTTCAATCAACTGCCTGCCAATGAAAACTTGCTCGAAAGAGTATTCGATGATTTTGATAAGGAAAGCAAAGGATTTCGAACAGACCTCTATGAATTGTTGAAGGAAGAAAAGCTTGAAGTAAACTTTAATCAAGACAATTTTTCCGACCAACTCACCTCTTTTAAGGCATACAAAAAAGCAGATCTTGAGCAATCAGAAAAAGATGGTGAACTTAAACTTTTTCCTGAATCAGTTCTTGGTATTTTTCCGCAAGCTGGGTCTTATCTGGTACCTGATTACCTCACGTTGCTTGAGCATCCAAAATTATCAACACTAGAAGAATTTTTTACCGAAAGGAATCTCGATGAAGACAAAACTGAAGACACCTCCTATTATCGTTTCCTAAAGCGAGTAAAAGAAGACCAAACCTTCACTCCTTTTAAAATGGATGCTTATCAGGAAAACGTAATAAAGGCCATAAAAAAGGGAAACTCTGCTGTCGTACAAGGACCACCTGGCACAGGAAAGTCTCAGCTTATCTGTAATCTCGTTGCCGACTACATTGCACGAGGTAAAAATGTACTGGTCGTCAGTCAGAAACGTGCTGCTTTGGATGTAGTGTTTGAAAGGCTAAAAGAGAAAGAACTTAATGACTTTATCGGCCTTCTTCACGATTTCAAAAATGATAGAAAATCCATCTACGAACAACTAGAAGGTCAAATTGATCGGTTAGAGGACTATCAATCAGTAAACAACTCGCTGGACGCTATTCAACTGGAAAGGAATTTTCTAAAAACTAGTAGAAGAATTGATCAGCTGGATGAAGAGCTTTCAGAATTCAAAAAGAGCCTTTTTGATGAATCGGAATGTGGCCTATCCGTAAAGGAACTCTACCTGACTTCAAGTCCACATGAATCCGTCATTCCGCTGAATCTGGAATACCGGAATTTTAGATTTGACAATCTTGATAAATTCAAGCGAAAGCTTGAGACCTATAGCAAGTATGGAGAAAAATTTCTAAACGAACACCACCCTTGGTACAACAGAAAATCATTCGCAACATATAAAGTCACAGAGCTCAGTTCGATTTCAAAGCATTTGGATGAAATCAAACCATACATAAGTGTTTTAGAAACCGTCACGGAAAAAGCTATAGGTAAAAAGGTCTCATTCGAAGACGCAGTGGAGATCATCAAAAAGTATGAGGAAATAGAACACCTAGTATCGGTTTTAAAGGATCCATTGGTTTTTAATGCATTGAATTTAGTACTCAGAAACGTACAACGGACAGTTAGTAAAGAAAGGCTAGTAGAGACTGAAAAGCTGGTCATGCAATGTTACGAAGGGCAAGGAGCCGAACTTTCACTCAAATCAGATGAGCTCGGAAGATTTCAAGAAGCGTTGGACAGAAGTTTGGACGCACGAAAAAGTATCTTCAAATGGCTCAGATGGAAATTATTCTCTAAGGATAAAATATTTATTACCCGAGTCCTTGTCAACAATGGACTAAAAAGTGATCGTGCTGGGTTTGAAACCTTAGTGCAAAAAGTAGACAACAGACTGAATCTGGAACACAATCTGAGTCTACTCAAAGACGAACCTGCGGTAGGCCCCTTTCCAAAGGTCTATTCCAAAATCGAGATTAAAAACTGGTTCTTCTATCAAAAGCAGGCGGCCGAAGCACAAATGACTTTAGATGGTATACGTCATATGAACGAGTACATATCTCCGCTTTCGCTAGACCAATCCGAATATACGAGCCAGTTGGCAGGCCTCCTAACTGCTCTAGAGCCCATAGGAAAGAAGCTGGCCGAATGGGAAATCTACTTCTCCATTCCACAACTTCGCCTCATTTTTGCAGGTCAGTTAGATATCGAACAGCTGCTCTCTTCGCTCAAACAAGACTTTGATTCCTTGTGTGAGTTTGACAAACTACAGTCAGAGTTCACGGAAGATGAGCTTAGCATTGTGAACCGACTTTTGGAAAATGAACCACGCGTGAATGCGGAAATTTGGTGGCGACTATTCGACAACAGTTTACGCTTAGCATGGATCGAACACATCGAGCTCAAATACCCCATTCTTCGCTCGGTATCCTCACAGAAATTCGAGGACTTGCAAACGGAGCTACAAGACTGTGTAAAAGCAAAGCTTCGCATGAGCGTTGAAACTCTCCTTTTAAAATCGAGAGAAAGAGTTTACAAAAATGTAGAATACAATAGGTTGAACAACAGAATCACCTATCGCGATGTCTATCATCAGGTCACCAAAAAAAGAAGAATTTGGCCTGTAAGAAAATTGATTGCCAATTATCCTCGAGAAGTCTTTGACCTGATTCCTTGCTGGCTAGCTTCACCAGAATCTGCCTCGGCCATTTTCCCCATGGAAAAGGTATTTGACTTAGTGATCTTTGACGAAGCTTCTCAGTGCTTTGTTGAAAAAGGCATACCGGCCATGTTTAGAGGTAAGCAGGTGGTGATAGCCGGAGACGACAAACAGCTACGTCCTAATGACCTGTACAAAATCCGCTGGGAGGATGACAATGAGCAAGATATTGCCGAGTTAGATTTTGACTCTTTGCTTGATCTGGGTAGTCAGTACCTGATGCAGGTACAGCTTAATGGTCACTATAGAAGTAAAAACCTTGATCTTATTCGTTTCTCCAATGAGCACTTTTATAACGACCGCCTTAAGATGCTTCCTGATTTCAATGATTTGAATCTAAAACAAGCAGCCATTGACTATGTGAAAGTGGAGGGCTTTTGGCAAAACAACACCAATCATGAAGAGGCAGAAAAAGTAGCGCAAATCATTCAGAGTTTATTGAAGAAAAGACCTGAACTCGAAATTGGAGTAGTAACCTTCAATGCTGCTCAGCAGATGTATATCTTGGATTTTCTTGAGGAATTCTCGCTAGAGCAGAACTTTGCCATTCCTGGTTCATTGATTGTTAAAAACATTGAAAACATTCAAGGAGATGAGAAAGATGTAATCATTTTTTCAACGGTGTATGCACCAGATCTAGAAGGAAAAATGAATATGAACTTTGGTAGTTTGAATGCAGCCGGAGGTGAAAACAGATTGAACGTAGCCGTAACCAGAGCCAGGGAAAAAATCTATTTGGTCACTAGTATAATGCCTCAGCAGCTTCGTGTAGATGAAGCAAAAAACGAAGGGCCTAAACTTTTGAAGAAGTATCTTGAATATGCTCATGCCATTTCGGAAAAAACTTTAGCTCCAGCTGAAAAGTCTATGGCTGATCATTCGACTTCCTGGTTTCTCAAAAACAAAATTGAAGCACTAGGCTTTGAGCATTTCAATTCATTGCAAATTGACCATACACTTCCATTTGTAGATCTAGCTCTGAAGTATCAAGATCAATACTTAGCCGCAATCATTACAGATGACGACCTATACCATCAAGATATTTCTATCAAGGCCTCACATGTATATCGGCCATTTACACTTAAACAAAAGAATTGGACATTCAACATGATTTCCAGCCGCCAATATTGGATGGATGCAGAGCACATCAAGGAGCGAATCAATCGAATGATTGCGCGGTCAATCGAGAAATAGACTACTCAGTCTCAGGCTTTTGAACTTTCAATCCAAAGGAAAGAATACCTGGAAGCTCTTCCATTCTCATGAACTGCTTTACTTTGAAAGTGTAAACTCCGGCGTAAGGAAATTTTTGATCTTCAAATACAGGAACGCCTCGATCGAATAAATCACCAAGTCCTTCTCCCAAAGGTTCACCTGTTTTCTTATCAAACAGAATCAACTCTTGTAGTTCTGAAGACAACATCTCACCCGCCGAATCTTCCAGATAATATTTCAAAAAGAGATTGTAATATGGGTAATCAACTGCATATCTCACATTGTACTGAATCTGATAAGTAGAAGTGGTATCTTCTATCTCAAATTGAAATGCCACTAGCGAATCTAAATGCCAGAGCCCTTCCTTTATGTCGGACTGCTCATCAATGACAGTATTGCTACCACAGGCTACTACAAAAAGTGAGAAGCTGACAGCCACCAAGAAATGAAAGATTGATTTTAGCATAAGATTATTCAGGTTTTTTCTTATTGAATTTATTTTTTCCTCCGCGCTTCTTGTTGCGACGTTTTTTGTTCTTTGGTTTGCCGCCTTTGCGAAACTTCTTGTCCATTCGCTCCAAATCACTATTTAATGATTGCGACTCGCGATTTTCACCACCTACCTTATCTTCTAATAAAGTTTCCGGCTTCTTTCCGTCAGCATTTAATTTTTGGACTTCCTTTACTCGATCAGTCCCTAGTGCAATCCAGGCATTATCATTCTTATAGCCAAACCACATAATCTTTCTAAAGATATCTGTTTTTTGCAAGCGAGCCTCACCTTTGTCTGTAAGCAGACCCGTCTCTACTTTTGGAATATCTTTCAACGCATCCATGTACGTCTCCAATTCATAATTAAGACAACACTTCAATCGACCGCATTGGCCAGACAACTTGCTCGGATTCAAGGATAGGTTTTGATAACGTGCTGCCGATGTGGAAACATTTTTGAAGTCAGATAACCAGGTGGAACAACAAAGTTCACGGCCACATGACCCAATTCCTCCAAGCCTGCCAGCCTCCTGGCGTAGACTGATCTGTCTCATTTCTACACGGATCTTAAATTCTCCTGCCAGCCTTTTTATCAACTCCCTAAAATCTACTCTTTCATCAGCTGAGTAATAAAAGGTAGCTTTAGAATTGTCCGCTTGATACTCAACATCGGTCAACTTCATTTCGAGCTTCAACTCATTAATGATCTCGCGAGACCGATACATGGTTGGGTTCTCTCGATTCTTTACGGATTCAAATTTCTCTAGATCCTTTTGTGAGGCTACGCGATATATACTTCTAATTTCGTCGTCATCTTTGACCTTCTTCTTTTTCATCTGAAGGCGAACGAGTTCTCCCTGTAAGGAAACATAGCCCACATGATGTCCATTAGGTACATCTACAACTACAGGGTCACCCGGGTAAACTTCCAGGTCATTAGCGTTACGGAAAAAATCCTTTCTCCCATTTTTGAACCTCACTTCGAAAATGTCGAATTGATATTTGGCAGGAGTCTCCATATTGGAGAGCCAGTCAAAAGTATTCATCTTGTTGCAGCCGCCACTGCTACAACCCCCATTGCTCTTACATCCTTTTATACTTCCGTCTGCAGCCGTCAATGTGCTGCAAGTACTGCATCCCGACATCTTGTCTTTGCTTTTATTAGCCTTAAATATAATGAAGATTTGTTATCCTCATTCTTATCAAATGACGGTATATTTTCCTATGCTGATCTTTGTCAGAGCGCCAGCAAATCCTGACCAATATCCTTTCGGAAATTCATGCCATCCCATGAGATGGACTGAAGATTGCCGTAGGATTGATCTAAGGCGGATTGGATATCAGAGCCTAATCCAGTAGAGGCGATTACACGACCACCGTTGGTCACGATTTCTTCTCCTTTTTGGGTAGTTCCCGCATGAAAAACGATTCCCTTGAAGTCCGCATCCAAACCAGACATCACTCTGCCTTTTTCATACGACCCAGGGTATCCCTGTGCTACGGCCACTACCGTTGTCGCAGTTTCAGTCTTTATGGTCAATTGCTCATTATGAAGTTCTTTTTTTGCTGCAGCTTCTAAATGAGAAAGGAAATCAGATTCAATCCTTGGCATTACAACCTCGGTTTCTGGATCTCCCATTCTTACGTTGTATTCGATCACATAAGGCTCCCCTTTTACATTCATCAAACCTATGAATAAGAATCCGATGAAATCTATGCCATCCGATTGCAGGCCATCTACTGTTGGCTTGATTACTTTGTCCTCCACTTTTTTCATGAACGCCTCATCTGCGAATGAAACTGGAGATACCGCGCCCATGCCACCAGTGTTCGGTCCAGTGTCTCCCTCACCAATCCTCTTATAATCTTTTGCTTCTGGAAGCGTCATATATGATTTCCCATCAGTCAACACAAAAACTGAAAGCTCAATACCGTGCAGGTACTCTTCGATTAGTACTTTGCTGCTGGCAGCACCAAACTGCCCGTCTAGCATTACCTTGAGCGAGTCTTCAGCTTCCTTGATATCTTCTGTGATAATTACTCCTTTGCCTGCAGCCAAGCCATCAGCTTTCAGCACATAGGGTGCTTCCACTTTTGACAAAAACTTTATCCCCTCGGCCAAACTATCAGCAGTAACCGTCAATGAACCTGCTGTCGGGATATTGTTTCTGACCATAAAGGCTTTTGAGAAATCTTTACTTCCTTCTAGCTGAGCTCCCACTTCATCAGGGCCAACCATCAAGACATCTTTCAAGCTTTCATTGGAAGCAAAATAATTCCGAATGCCTTTCACCAAAGGCTCTTCAGGACCGACCACTACCAATTGTACTTCATGCTCAAGTACAGCCTTACCTAGTTCTTCAAAGTCGTTTACGCCAATCGCCAAGTTTTCCGCTACAGCAGAAGTTCCAGCATTACCGGGCGCCACAAATAGATTGTCACATTTTGAGCTTTGTTTGATTTTCCAGGCTAGAGCGTGTTCTCGCCCTCCAGCGCCTATCACAAGTACGTTCATGAATTCTTTGATTTGCCCAACAAGTGGGATTAAAACTGCAGACATTAAAGTCAGGCAGCAAAATTAAACCAATTCATGAATCGGCTAAAAGAAAGTGGAAATATCTGAATTCTAATTTGCGTGCTCAGACATAAACTTAATTCGCATCAGTCGAACTTCGTCCTCCGAGTACCCGTCTTGTTCGAGTTCATCCATGGCTACATCCAAATTGTCTGTATCAGACGTCATAAAATAGTCAAGCAAATCATCCTGACGATCATCATCAATGAATTGGTCAATATAATAGTCCAAATTGAGTTTGGTCCCTGAAAAACAGATGTTTTCGATCTCGGTCAATACCTCATCAAAAGAAATATTTTTGATCTCCGCCACTTCTTCTAAATCCACCTTTCTATCAATTTGTTGAATCAAGAAGATTTTTATTTTGGACTTGTTTACTGCAGATTTTATCACAACATCTGAAGCCGTTTCCAAGTCGTTTTCTTTTACATAATTGGCGATCGCATCAATGAAGGGTTTTCCAAACTTCATCACCTTACCCATGCCCACACCATTGACTTGAGCCAAGTCCTCTTTGGTAGTTGGGTAGGTGGTCGCCATCTCTTCTAAAGAAGGGTCCTGGAAGATTACATAGGGTGGCAGATTTTTTTGTTTCGCCACTTTTTTCCGAATGCCTTTAAGAATGTCATAAAGATCTTCATCATGCGCTTTGCTGTTGGCATCTACACCATTGTCATGGTCAAGGTTTTCCACAGTATAATCATGATCTCTGGACAACTCAACAGAAAACGGCTTCTTCAGGAAATCATGCCCTTTATCCGTTACTTTTAGGACGCCAATATTTTCAATGTCTTTAGCTAAAAATTCATTAAGTAGGGTTTGGCGAACTACTGACCGCCAGAAGACCTCAGTCTCATCTTTTCCAATACCATATACATCTAACTTACTATGGTCATAGCTTTTTACATATTGGCTCTCAATTCCCCGCAGCACGTTCACCAGATGTCTGATCCCAAAACGCTCCTCAGTTTGAATAGCAGCATTTATCACCTTGATTATAAACTCCTGCCCTTCAAAAAGCTCTTTGGGGTGAGCACAGTTGTCGCAAAGCCCCTGATCGGAGCAATCCGGGTCCATGTATTCTTCGCCAAAATAATGAAGAAGTTGTT
Source organism: Reichenbachiella sp. (assembly GCF_965233835.1). Classification (GTDB taxonomy): domain Bacteria; phylum Bacteroidota; class Bacteroidia; order Cytophagales; family Cyclobacteriaceae; genus Reichenbachiella. The sequence continues at coordinate 854,422 of NZ_OZ247585.1, read as the reverse complement.
TACGGCGACATACAGAGGATTCCGCATAAGAAGACACTTCTTCTAAAAGAAGCTTTGCATTTTCCCTTTCAGTAACAGGCTTGTCTTTATTGAATTTCTCAAGCTTAATGATATCATCCAGTGTATAAAATAAGATACACTTGCCCTCCAACCCATCGCGTCCTGCTCGACCTGTCTCCTGATAATAACCTTCTAGAGATTTGGGTGCATCATAGTGAACTACAAATCTTACGTCTGGCTTATCGATTCCCATCCCAAAGGCTATAGTCGCTACGATCACATCTATATCTTCATTGAGAAAGCCATCCTGATGTTTCATTCTTATACCGCTCTCTAGCCCAGCATGATAGGGCGCGGCATTCACATCGTTGACTTTCAGCAGTTCGGCAATCTCTTCTACCTTTTTTCTACTCAAACAATAAATGATGCCTGAAGTACCTTTTTGCTCTTTTACGAATCGAATCAACTGCTTTTTTACATCAACTTTAGGTCTTATTTCGTAATACAGATTTTTTCTGTTAAAAGAAGATTTAAAAACATCAGCCTCCTCCATTTGAAGGTTTTTTTGAATATCCAACTGCACTTTGGGCGTGGCCGTGGCTGTAAGTGCTATGATTGGAATATCTCCAAATTGACCAATGATAGATTTGATTTTTCGATATTCCGGACGGAAGTCATGACCCCACTCTGAGATACAGTGTGCTTCATCAATTGCGGCGAAAGAAATTTTTGCTTGTCCTAAAAATTCAATGTTTTCTTCTTTAGTAAGTGATTCAGGCGCTACATACAGAAGTTTCACTTTTCCAGACAAGGTGTCCTCTTTCACTCGCTTCATTTCTGTTTTGTTCAGCGTTGAATTCATGAAACGAGCATTAACTCCAAAGGCATTGAGCTGATCCACTTGATTTTTCATCAGGGCAATCAACGGAGATATTACAATGGCAGTGCCTTCGCTAATAATGGCTGGTAATTGGTAGCATAGAGATTTTCCTGCTCCAGTTGGCATCAATACGAATGTATTTCGGCCTGAAAGTAGGTTGGTAATGATTTGTTCTTGGTTACCTCGGAAATTACTAAAGCCAAATATTTCTTTCAGTTTTCCCCTCAGTTCGTCCTCCTGGCATGCAATCATCTTCTTCTCAATTTATATACCGGATACATAATTTAACAAAAAATGAGCTAACCTCAGTTAGCCTTGCAAAATTTCGTTTCCGGTTGCTGGTTAATTATTATTTAAATTATACAAATACCATGATAAAATCAATCGAAACTAGATGATCCTAACATAATCCTATTACTAATTCTTTAATCAATTAGTTACGTGTACTATTATTCTCCTTCTATATTTGCCATCCGTTCAAGATTAAAAAGGATGAAATCAGAAGTATTTGTAGTAATTATGGCTGGGGGTGTCGGAAGTAGATTTTGGCCGTACAGCCGAAACTCTCGCCCCAAACAATTTATAGATGTTTTGGGCAACGGCAAATCACTACTACAAATGACCTACCAACGTTTCTTACCAACGGCTAACAAAGATAACATATTGGTCGTAACAAACGATATATACGCTGACCTCGTCCAAGAACAATTACCTGACATCAACCCGGAACACATCCTTACGGAACCAACACGTAGAAATACGGCGCCATGCATAGCCTATGCCGCTTATAAAATCAGGAAAAAAAACCCTGATGCCGTAATGGTGGTTACACCGGCAGATCATACCATTTTTCAAGAAGAGAACTTTACCAATATCATTAAGACGGCTACTAATGCTGCAACAGGCTCTGATAAACTACTGACCGTAGGAATCACACCCAATCGTCCCGAGACAGGTTATGGCTACATCCAATATTTAGAGGATACTGCAGAAGTGAAAAAGGTAAAAACCTTTACGGAAAAGCCAGAGCTTTCCTTGGCAAAAAAATTTTTAGAAAGTGGAGACTTTGTATGGAATGCCGGAATTTTTGTTTGGTCCATTTCTGCTATTGTTAAATCTTTTGAAGCTTCACTTCCAGATATAGCAGAAGCATTTGAAGCGGGAAAAGATAAATACTATGAGACCGATGAAAAGGCATTTATTGATAAAATATATCCGCAATGTGAAAACATCTCCATCGATTATGGCATCTTAGAAAAATCTAAAGAAGTCTTTGTTGTTCAAGGCACTTTCGACTGGTCTGATCTTGGGTCTTGGAATTCCCTGCATGAAATTCGAGAAAAAGATGAAAATGACAATGTTGTTGATGGTCAGGTCATCCTAGGTGATTGCAAGGATAATATTGTAAAATCTGAAACAAAAAGGCTCCTTGTTCTAGATAATCTCGAAGGGTATCTGGTTGGAGATTTTGATGACGTACTAATTGTTTGCAAGAAAGATCAAGATGCTCAATTCAGAGAATATGTGGCTAAAGCCAAAAAGTTAAAAGGAGATAAATACCTCTAACCTCTTTGTCTCATACTTTCGAAAAGGATAACCCCAGCAGCTACAGAAACATTCAAAGAATCTATTTGCCCTACAATTGGAATTTTTAGTTTCTCATCTGCTGCCGCCAATAATTCTTCTGATATACCGTCTTCCTCAGACCCCATAATAATAGCCGTGGGAATAGAAAGATCGGCATCAAATACCAATTTATCCGTCTTCTCCGTGCAGGCCACGATTTGAAAACCACTGTCCTTCAAATATTTTACCGAATGCATCAAACTGTCTTCTTTGCAGATAGGGAGATAGCTCAATGCTCCCGCTGAAGTTTTTACCGCATCCGAATTGATCATCGCCCCACCTTTGGTAGGGATCACTACTCCATTTACACCGGCACATTCGGCTGAACGACAGATAGCTCCAAAGTTTCGAACGTCAGTTACCCGGTCTAATATAAGTACCAAAGGAGCCAACCCATTTTCATAACTGTTTGCCACTATATTATGCAACGTCACGAAATCCACTGGGGAAACAAAAGCTACCACACCTTGGTGATTTTTTCTGGTTAGGCGATTTAGTTTCTCCACTGGAACCTTTGATACCGTCACCATAGAGCCTCTCAGTAGTTCGACCAATTCTTTAGTCAAATCATTTTTAAGGTCTTTCTGTAGGAATATTCTTTCAATGGTTTTACCTGATTTGATCGTTTCGATTACGGCGCGCGTGCCGAAAATCATATTATCAGGCTCTTCTTTTCTTGGGGGTCTCTTTACAAATCTCCGGTTCTCCATTGTTGTACTGCCGTAAACCACGCCTTATTGAGCGACTTCTCGCGAATGAGGGAATAGTGGTGTTGAACAAATAAGTTGCGTGTTTTGGCAAAAGTAAACTTTAAATCCCCATCAAATGTCTTGTACTCCCATATTTCTATATCTTCTTTTTTTGTAACCACTTCTGGCGGCCCAAAAACAATGTAAATCATACCTCGGTCCGTTTTCCATCCATTTTTATAATCTGTAAAAAGGGCATTGGCAAACTTGACCGATCTAAAGTACTTTTTAATCGTTGCGGAGGCTGCTTCTTTATCGTCTATATGGCTCAACCAAAAGTTGTTGAATGCTAGTTTTTTATCCTCCGCATCATTGAGTTCCTCAAATTCATCCCCCGTGCATATATATTTCAAGGTTTCAATGAGTTCTTCTACCTTTTTTGTTCGAGGATAATATTCTTTGTGACTCAAAATAGATACTCCTTTACCTGAAGCCGTATCATTCTGAACAAAATAAAGATAGTCTGCCTTGTTAAGCATCATACCTCTCTTAAAGCCAACTACCCGGTCAATTTTTAACATTTCTCCAGCAGCTCCATTTTCCACCACCATAGGCGGGATTGCCGCAGGGAAATTCTCTTTATATAAATAAGCAAAGTACTGCACATCATCGCCTCTTTCTTCATCGATTTCTTCAAACCATACAGAATCCCCTTTTTTATAGCCATCATAAAACATGGCTTCATTATCTCCCCCATAAATAATATTCGATAATGGAAAGGCGAGCGCCTCATTGATTGGAATACCATATAAATAAGATCGCTCAAGAAAAGAAAACTTCACTACCAAATAGTTATTCTCGGACTGAGCATAGAAATCGAGTTCAATGACATTTTTAATAAATCCAGAATCTATATTGATGGCTATGGGCTCAATCAAACTTTCCTGTCCCGAATTAAATTTTCTCTGCTGATAAAGTTCAAAGCCAACCAAACTATCGGTAGGAAGCACTTTTACCAAGTGAAAAGTTAAGATCAGTTTGTAAATGGAATCCTGCTTTGCTATCTGATGATTAATCTTTACTGGATCATGATTGTAGAGATAACTGAAGTTCTCTTTGGTCAGATCATGGGCATGGATATTTTGGCTCAAGGCCAACATAAACAATAGAACAAAAGTTACTTGAAGTTTTTTGGAAATGCACATGAAACTAATATAAATCAATTTGAAGATTAACGTATAAAATTGGCTTATTTTTGCGCCCTATGGCAACATACACTACAGAAATAGCATCGGACAAAATAGTATCCGACAACCCAATACACCAAAGATTGCTTCAGGCCTACCATGAGGCTAAACCATATATCAAAGGCAATGTGCTTGAACCAGGATGTGGAGAAGGCCGAGGGATTGCTGTACTTTCTCCATTGGCAGAAAGATATTTAGCACTTGACAAAATAGAAGAAGTCGTAGAAAATCTAAAACCTCAATACTCTGACGTCGAGTTTCGCGCAGCCGTCTTTCCACCTTTTGACAATATAGAAGACAATTCTATCGATACGGTAATTACTTTTCAAGTAATTGAGCATATCAAAAATGACAAGCTATTTCTGGAAGAAATTCACCGTGTACTTAAGCCTGGTGGACAAGCGATCATTACTACTCCTAATATCAAAATGTCACTATCTAGAAATCCTTGGCATGAACGTGAGTACACCAATCAGGAGCTGAAGGACCTGGCCGGCAGCATTTTTTCGCAAGTAGAAATGAAAGGGATCGCTGGCAACGAAAAAGTGATGGAGTACCACGAGCAAAACAGAGCCTCGGTTGCTAGAATTACTCGATTCGATATTTTCAATTTGCAATATCGACTGCCAAATGCATTGCTACGAATTCCTTATGATTTGCTCAATAGGCTCAACAGAAATAACCTGCAAAAGCAAGACGAAGGACTGGTGACAGAAATTGATCGTAAAGATTATTTTTTGAGAGAACAGAATGAAGAAAATTTAGACCTCTTCTGTATTGCTACTAAATAGTGTAGATTAGAGTATAACTAATCTAGTCATGCATGGCTTGGGGCAAAAAACCTTGGCAGGGAAGCACAGCAAAAAAATCAAATCGCTATTCTCGGGAAGAAGAGCGCACATACGAATTTGATGCTTTCAACCTTACAAGTCAATACAGAAGTAAAAAGGAAGCTAATAGCACATTAAAAGGTGGCTTGGTTCTGATTGGCCTTATATTAGTCGGAATTCTTTTCTTGGTATCATTAGCCGTTGTATTTGGAAAATAAAAATCACATCGAAAACAAAGACTCTATACCACTTAGGAAGATCGCCAGGTCATCATGGTATTCCAGATTCAAAAGTCCATATCAAAGTACAAGAGAACTTAAAAATTACTTCAAAGGAGGTTTTATTTTACTTTCCTTCATGGTTCTGTTTTTTGTGGTTCTTTATTGGCTGATTAAAACATACGTCTAGTGACTAGATGTTTGATAATTATTAGTAACATTAAATATATTTGCAGCCTACGTATGGGTCGTTAGCTCAGCTGGTTTAGAGCGCCGCCTTGACAGGGCGGAGGTCGCTGGTTCGAATCCAGTACGACCCACATAAAAGAAAGAACGGAACACTACCGTTCTTTTTCTGTTTAAAGCCTGGACAGGGCGGAGGCCGCTGCGGTTCGGCGCTCCGATTCGAATCCAGTACGACCCACATCGATTAAAGAGGTTACTTGGATCAACCTCTTTAATTTTCCTCCTCCACTCAAACCACTATATCACCTCCCTCAATTTTTTGATTTGCCATATTGGATGGGTTTAGTGTACCTTTCTTATTCTATTGAATCAAACCATTAAAAATGAAACATCTATTAACCCTCCTCTTAGTTGTCGGGACACTGGTTGCTCCCGCCCAACGAAGAAAAAAAATATCCTTACAAAAAGCCCCGGAATCTGCCCTAAGTCAGACTTCCGTTGGCGGACTAAAGTTCCGCCATGTCGGTCCGGCGCTCATGTCTGGTCGTATTGCTGATTTTGCTGTAAACCCTACCAATCCCTCCGAATATTATGTGGCTGTAGCCTCTGGTGGAGTTTGGAAAACTGTGAATAATGGCAATACCTATGAGCCAATCTTCGATAGCCAAGGCAGCTATTCCATAGGGGTGGTGACCATGGATCCGAATAACTCAAATGTGATTTGGGTAGGTACTGGTGAAAACAACAACCAACGTAGTGTAGCCTACGGGGATGGCGTATACAAATCGCTGGATGGAGGAAAAACCTGGAAACATATGGGTTTGAAAAAATCTGAACACATAGGTTCGATCGTGATTGATCCTAACAATTCAGATGTGGTTTATGTGGCAGCCATCGGGCCACTCTGGAGTGAAGGTGGAGATAGAGGTCTTTACAAAACAACCAACGGCGGCGAAAGCTGGCATCGTGTCTTGCACATCGACAAGCACACCGGAATCAACGAAGTGCACATGGACCCAAGAAACTCAGAGGTGCTATATGCTACCTCCCACCAGCGAAGACGTCACGTGTTCACCTACATTAGCGGAGGTCCAGGTTCCGGCATTCATAAATCAACTGACGGAGGCAAAACGTGGAAAGAAATTAATAGCGGCTTGCCAGGCGTTGACTTGGGTCGAATTGGTTTGGCTATCTCGCCTGCTAATCCGGAATACATCTATGCGATTGTGGAAGCAGCCAGAGGTGAAGGTGGCTTTTATGTCTCAACCACCAGAGGCGAATCCTGGGAAAAAAGAAGCAGCTATGTATCCAGTGGAAATTACTACCAAGAAATCGTAGCCGACCCCATAGATCCTGACAAAATTTATGGTATGAATACCTGGATGAAAGTATCTGTAGATGGCGGTCGCACTTTCAAAAATGTAGGGGAAGACAATAAGCATGTCGACAACCACTGTCTTTGGATCAATCCGGACAACACCAACCATTTATTGGCTGGATGTGACGGTGGAATCTACGAAACCTGGAACAGCGGCAAGCACTGGTCTTACAAAGCCAATTTGTCGATCACTCAGTTCTATAAAGTGTCTGTGGACAATGCCAAACCATTCTACCACATCTACGGTGGTACGCAGGACAACAACAGTTTGGGCGGACCATCTAGAACGGTAAGCGCTAGCAGTATTGTCAACGAAGACTGGTATATCACCCAGGGTGGTGATGGTTTCGAAACTCAGATCGACACTGAAAATACAGACATTGTTTATACCCAATATCAATACGGTGGATTGGCCAGATTCGACAAAAAAAGTGGCGAGCTCAAAGGCATTCAACCCAAAGAAAGAAAAGGTGAAAATGAATATCGTTGGAACTGGGATGCGCCATTGCAAGTAAGTAATCATAAACCTGAGCGCCTATATTTCGCAGCCAACAAACTATTCCGTAGTGAAGATCGCGGGGACAGCTGGGAAGTGCTGGGTGATGACCTGACTGCGCAAATCGATAGAAACAAACTAGAGGTGATGGATAGAATCTGGAGTGTGGACGCAGTGATGAAAAATGGCTCTACTTCTCCTTACGGAACGATTGTAGCCTTCTCAGAATCTCTGTTAGATGAAAACCTATTGGTAGTTGGAACCGATGATGGGTTGATTCAAATTTCTAAGGATAGAGGTGCCACATGGAATAGATCATCAAGTTTCCCTGGCATTCCAGCAAATACCTATGTGAATATGGTCTTCACGTCGAAGCATGACAAAAATGTGATCTATGCGATCTTCAACGATCACAAGAGAGGCAACTTCAAACCTTATGTATTGAAGTCATCTGATCAGGGAACAACCTGGTCTAGCATCGCTTCGAATCTGCCAAGTCGAGGTTCTACGTACAGCATTGAAGAAGATCATGTGGATAGCAACTTACTGTTTGTCGGTACTGAGTTTGGTGTATTGTTTTCTGACAATGGCGGTGCAGAATGGAAGCAACTGAAAGGCGGCTTGCCTACCATTGCCGTACGAGACATTGCCATTCAAAAAGAGGAGAACGATTTGGTGTTGGGTACATTCGGTAGAGGGTTTTACTTGCTGGATGACTATTCCTCTTTGAGAAATGTGAGCAGCACGTTGAGCAAAAACGCCGAGCTATACTCCGTACGAGACGGATTGCTATTTGAGTATTCTTATCCATTGGGATTGAAAGGTGCGGCCACTCAGGGTGACAATTATTTCATGGGGGAAAACTTAGGCTCTGAGGTGATCTTTACTTACTACCTCAAAGATGGAATAAAATCTAGGGCTGATCAGCGCAAAGAACAGGAAGCAGAAAACTCGAAGAAGAAGGCAGACAACTACTTCCCGAGCTACGAAGCACTGAAAGCAGAGAAAGAAGAGGCAGCACCCTCGTTGCTCTTCACCATCAAAGACGCCGAAGGTACGATCGTAAGGAAATTGACAGCCAACCCATCGAAAGGGATCAGCAGACTAAAGTGGGACTTGCGCAACAACCCGAAAAATCCGGTGAACTTGAGTAAGCCAGGCTTCTACAACCCATGGGCAGAAACCAACGAAGGTACCATGGTAGCACCTGGTCAATACAGCGTGACCATGTCCTCTATCGTGGATGGCAAAGAAACTGAGATAGGCACACAATCTTTCAACTTGATGCCGATTAACAACGCCACCCTTCCGGCAGCCGACAGAAAAGAATTGGCTGAGTTTATGGCTAAGGTCGGAGCGCTCAGAGGCAAGGTGAAAAGTGTAGCGCAAGCGTTATCAGAAATCGATGGAGAACTGAAACAAATGAATGCGGCGATTCTAGCTACCCCGGTCGCTCAAAACGAATTGCTGGCCGAGTACAACGCCATCAAAAAAGAGGTAAGTGAGCTAAGTATCATCGTGAATGGCGATCCGATCAAATCGAAACTCGATATCGGGCAAGTGCCATCTCTAAGTAGCCGATCTGGTTCGCTGGCCTGGGAGCAAGCAGCCTCTACCGCAGCACCGACAAAGACACATAGGGACGTGTACAAAATCACTGTCGAGGAGCTGGAACCGGTGTACAAGGCTACCAAAGAAATCCTTGAAGTTAAAATGGTTAACTTCAAAAAGAAGCTGAAAGCTGCTGGTGCGCCTTATACGCCTGGTAATTTGAAACATTTGGATTAAATGTCCATTGTCTACCCTTCGACAAGCTCAGGGTGACAAAAGAATTATTATAAAAAGGTGATGTCAATAGATGTCACCTTTTTTGTCTTGGAAATGGGTATAATTGTGTGATACATTTTCTTTGTTATTCATTTGTATTTCCTAATCTTATCATGAAAAATATCCTCAAGGAACCTCTTGAAAATTATAAATCAGAAAGAAGAAAAGAATTTAGAAACAATAAGCTAGCACATAAATTTCGACATCATTACCCCGATTTAATTCAATCATTATTAGATGATAAAGAGCGTTATAAAATCGTAGGTTCTTCTGGACAAGGAAATTGGGCTGACTGTCCTTGGATCGCCATTTTAGATGGAATAATTACTAAAACACCACAGTCCGGATATTATCCGGTATATCTATTTAGGTCTGATATGAAGGGAGTCTATCTCTCACTAAATCAGGGCGTTACTCAAGTGAAAGAAGATTATAAAAGAGACGCCCAGAAAGTACTTAAACTAAGAGCAGAGGATTACAGAGCTAAGCTAGAGTATAATGAAAATGAATTGACACATAACATCCAACTAAATTCAAAGTCAAGTAATGCAAAACTATATGAGCACGGAAACATCCTTTCAAAATATTATCCAATTGAAAATATTCCAAATGACGAAACCCTTAGAACTGACCTGAGGCTATTTCTTGACCTTTACAATGAACTTGCCTACCTAGACCCAGGATTAACTGATGATATTTCTAATATTGGATTTGAAATTAAGAAACTCAGACTTCATTGGCGAGTTGAACGGAGTTCAACTCTTGCAAAAAAGGTTAAAAAATCAAAAGGATATAATTGCGAAGCCTGTGGTTTAAATTTTATGTCCATTTATGGGGAAATAGGTAAAGATTTTATTGAGGCTCACCATTTAACACCAATCTCAGAATTAGATCTCGGTAATATTCCACTCAATATTGAAACAGATTTTGCGGTTCTATGTAGCAATTGTCATAGCATGATTCACAAATTGGAAGATCCAAGTGACTTGACCAAACTTAGAGAATTAATAAAGTCCCAACCAAACTTTTAGCGAATCATAAATCTGCTGTTGCTGAAGTGAGTCCAAGTCCTTGATTCTGGTACGATGCGTACCGTCAGGCTTCACAAACTTCATGGTACTTTTACCCTTCGGGTTTACGGCACAAGCACCCCAAGGATCGAGTCCTCCATAAATCCAGATCATTTGTTCGCTCTGATTTTCTGCATAGTCTTTCACTGCCGACATGTATTGGCCATTGTATGTGAGGTCTACACCCTTTGGCGCTAGTATCCGATGACTGTATCTGCCTTGACTCAGCCACGAGCTCAATCCAACTGTATCCATCACATAATAACCCAGTTCCCTCATATGCTGATAGTAAGAGGGCAAACCACCTTCGTAAGATTGATCAGAAAAATTGCTCACACCAGACACGCCATTCAGGTAATTGAAAGCTGAATCCAAAGAAACGTCCTCATTTGGTATCTGCCTACAGTCACCATCCCACTGCCAAAACGAAAACGGGTATTCTAGTATGGCATATTCCAGCGCCACCTCATGCCCCATCTCAAAGGTCAGTGAATCTTCATTGGTCTTTTTCATCATCTGACCAAGCACCTCTTCCTTGTTTTGCAACAATCGCTTTTGCAGGTTTTTTATCTTTTGCCTGCACTCGGGAGGTCCCACTCGATTCACGTGTTCCCACGGACGCATATCTGCCGTATCTAATATGATCGGAGCGACATAAGGCACGACCACATCTGCATCTTTGGGGTATTTCGATTTGTAGATCATGGCCGTCTCTCCTCCTTTACTAATGCCAGAAGTCAGCCACTTGCCGGCCTTATAAACCTTTCTGAAGGTCTGATTGAGTCGGTGATAATCTTCTATCGCCTGGTCATTGGTCAAATACTCCCAAGGGATTTCCTCTGGTCGAGAGTCACCATAAAATCGATACTCCACCAGAATCAAATTCAAACCCAGATTTTTACTAATCTCGCGCTCTGCCAAATAGGCGTCATACCCTCCAGTCTCCAAATGAATCGGTGCCTCATAATCTACATGATAGAGATAGATGTATTGACCGAAAGTCTCTAATTCCGGATTATTGTGATCCAGATATTGTGGTATTATCACTTGATAGGCTTCCGTATAAGGTTCTTCAAAAGCAATGGCTTCCACCGTTGCACCTGGAAACAATTCGATGATTCGATTCTTCAAATCCGCTTGAACTTGCTGAGTAGAATGACACTGCACCAAGATTAAACTGATCAGCGCGAGTGTTAATATTTTTGTTTTCATATGGGTTAATAAAAGAATTAATATTAGTTGTCATTTCGAACAACAGAGAGAAATCTCATCGGCAGGTGGTAGGTACACTTAGATTCTCTCCCGATACATATCAGGATCGAAATGACAAAAAATTATAAAAGAACAACTGCTCCTTGCAACACAAACCTGCCGGATTTATTCCGGCACCCGTTTCGGATACTCTACTGTCTTTAGCCAACAGATCGCGGAATAAATCCGCGAATGCCTGAAGTCTAGAGCAACTGCTCCTGATAATGCACCTTTTGATACTGCGATGGAGTATGGTTGGTGAGCGACTTAAACTTCCTATTGAAATTAGAAAGATTCACAAAGCCAGAGCGATAGCAAACTTCTGTTACGTTGATCTCCTTGTTGAGCAATAGCTTACAAGCATGCGCCACACGAAGCTCATTCAAGAAACTCACATAGGTCTTTCTGGTTCTTTGTTTGAAATACCTGCAAAATGCAGACGGGGTCATATTCGCCACCTCGGCCACCTCATCGAGCGTGATCGGACGATGGTATTCTTTCATGGTAAATTGGAAAATATCGTTCAAACGTTTGCCCTCCGATTCATCCACATTTAGATTGTGTGGTTCTTTAGACAGCCATTGATGTTCGTCCGTTTGGCTCAGTAAATTGAAAATGTTCAGCAAAGAAATGATTTTGGTAATGCCATCCTGTGCTTCTATCTCTGTGATGATTTTAGAAACTCTGCGCTTTGCATCTCCATTTAGTTTTAGACCTCTTACACTCTTACGCATGAAGTCATTCACACTACGCATCTCCGGCAGTTCAAAAAAGTCCTTACCAAAACTTTCAGAGTCGAAAAAGACACAGATGGCATGACACATATCTGTGCTCCCCTCTTCATAATAGGAGGGGTCACTTTTTAATACATGCGGCACATTGGCGCCAAAAATAAACACATCGCCTTCTGAGAAGTTGCCGATATAGTCCCCTTGAATCACTGTGCCATGCCCTTTTACAATCAACGTAATTTGGGATTCGGGGTGTTGATGAAGAATATCATAGAACTGAGGCATGATATCCACCTGTACCCTAAATGAGGAATCGTCTGTCTTTGGAATCTTAAATGGTAAAACCTTCATAGCTTGTCAAATTTTCATTTTCTATTAGCTGCTTCATCGATCAAATGCGTTGAATAGTACCACTATCCACTACAAAAGATATTATTTATACATCAAAATCAAAATAAACCCTTATATGATGTCAATATAGTACTACTATCAATCAAATATTGATAAGCCGCGCATTTTAGCTTGCTCTACTTTTACAAAAATTTTAAATTGGAATAAAACAACTGTTGGGATATCATATCCATTTGACTGACTCCAATTGACCTAAGAAATAATTAAATAGTAAAGACATGAAAATTAATTGGCAAGGCGTATACCCCGCAATTACCACCAAGTTTGATGCGAATGACAATCTTGATTTGGATGCCTTCAAAAAGAATCTTGAAGTACAGCTTGAATCAGGCATACACGGTGTCATTTTAGGTGGTACATTGGGCGAAGCCAGTACCCTCACCGAGGAAGAAAAAGAGGTGTTGATCAAATCAACTATCGAAGTGACCAAAGGAGACATTCCTGTGGTAATCAACATTGCAGAGCAAAGTACAAAAGGAGCTATAGCTGCAGCCAAAAGAGCCGAAAGCCACGGTGCGAATGGTTTGATGCTTTTGCCTCCTATGAGATACAAAGCAGATGATAGGGAAACGGTAGAATACTTCAAAGCAGTAGCAACGTCTACTTCCCTTCCTATTATGATTTATAACAATCCTGTGGATTATAAGATTGAAGTCACCCTCGACATGTTCGAAGAGCTGCTTCCATATAGCAATATTCAAGCGATCAAAGAATCGACCAGAGACGTCACTAATGTAACCAGACTGAAATCTAAATTCGGTGACAGATACGCCGTTCTTTGTGGCGTAGATACCTTGGCCATGGAAACTTTGATCAATGGTGCTGATGGCTGGGTTGGTGGATTAGTTTGTGCCTTCCCTGCAGAGACAGTCGCGATCTACGAATTGTTCAAAGCAGGTAGAATCATGGAAGCAGCTGCCATCAATCGTTGGTTTATTCCTCTTTGCGAATTGGATTTGCATCCAAAATTAGTTCAGTATATTAAATTGGCTGAAGTGGCTGAAGGAATCGGAACCGAGCACGTAAGAGCACCGCGTTTGCCTATCATTGGCAAAGAGAGAGAAGAGGTATTGGCAATCATTGATGCAGGTATCAAGTCAAGACCGCAGTTGCCGGATTACAAAGCTTTGGCAGTATAATATAACTGAAACAATAACCGTAATTGCGAGCGAAGGCGAAGCAATCTCATCACCATAGTAGAGAACAAGATTGCTTCGTCGTTCCTCCTCGCAATGACGTTGTAAATATTAAAAACATTACCCCATGCACGGAAACAACAGGATAGGATTCGAATTATCAGACAAAGGAACAACCACACTACAATCTTTTAATCCAGCCAAGGCCGAAACCCGGCCAGGTCAATTCAGAGGAGCGACAAGTGGTGACATCGAAACAGCTATGGCAAAGGCAGAAGTTGCCTTTGATACTTATAGTCAAACTTCGCCCGAACAAAGAGCGCAATTTCTGGACGCCATTGCTGATGAAATCCTGAATCTTGGAGATGAACTCGTTCGTGCAGCGATGGAGGAATCTGCTTTACCAGAAGGCCGAATCGTAGGTGAACGTGGGCGCACCATGGGGCAATTGAAGTTATTTGCTTCCTTGTTGAGAGATGGTACCTGGGTGGAAGCCACGATTGATACGGCTCAACCCAATCGTGAGCCACTACCAAAACCTGACATACGCAAAATGCTCCGCCCCATTGGACCGGTGGTTGTGTTTACAGCAAGTAATTTTCCTCTGGCATTTTCTACCGCGGGAGGAGACACTGCTTCCGCATTGGCTGCAGGCTGCCCTGTGGTTGTCAAGGCACACAACTCTCATTTACAAACCAACGAATTGGTTTCAGATGCCATAGCTAAGGCTGCAGAGAAAACAGGTATGCCAGATGGCGTTTACTCTTCTTTGGCAGGCGAAGGGTTCCAATTGGGAACTACTTTAGTGAAACACCCAAAAACAAAAGCAGTCGCCTTCACTGGTTCCTTAGGAGGCGGCATGGCACTATACAAAATGGCTATTGAAAGAGATGAGCCTATACCAGTCTTCGCCGAGATGGGTAGCATCAACCCGGTAATTTTCTTACCAGAAAAATTAAAAGCAGAAACCGAACAACTAGCCAAAACCTATGCGGGTTCCATCACGCTGGGTGTAGGTCAATTTTGCACCAACCCTGGATTACTAATAGGATTGGAAAGCCCTGAATTGGATCAATTCTGCGAGACATTAGCCAACGAAATATCTAGCAGCGCAGCGGCCACTATGCTCAACGAAGGCATTGCGAAAAGCTATTCTAAAAACAAAGAAACTTCATTAACCCAAAACGGAGTAAAGTTAATTAGTTCGAATAATGTGGAAACCCCTCGCAATGGTGCTAACGCTGCCGTCGCGAGGGTATCTGCTTCTGACTTTTTGAGCAATCCTAACTTACAGCACGAAGTCTTCGGACCTTACTCCTTGGTGGTGACTTGCCAGAATCAAGCGCAATTGGATCAAGTTATTGCGAAGCTCACCGGTCAACTAACAGTGACCTTCATGGGAAGTGAAAATGATTTCAAGTCATTCGAAAATCAGATTCAATCTGCCGAGAAAAAGACAGGTCGCTTGATTTACAATGGTGTACCTACAGGTGTAGAAGTATGTGCTTCGATGCAGCACGGCGGACCATTCCCAGCTTCTACGGACAGTAGATTCACTTCGGTAGGTTCGGATGCGATTAAAAGGTTTGCAAGGCCGGTCGCCTATCAAAATGCACCTGAATTTTTATTACCTGATGAATTGAAAAATAAAAACCCAAATGGCATCTGGCGTAGTGTGGATGGCACTTGGACAAACAACGCCATATGAAAGACTTAGTGAATGGTTATTGGATAGGGCTTGTGCTGCTGGTGATAAGTTGCACAGGCCCTTCTGTTTCAGAAAAAGACAAACTTTTCGACATTATTGCTTCGAATGAAGCTTTCGAAAAGCAAGAGTTTTCCAGCCTGACAGACAACTACAACCGTTTGCCGGACATGAGTGAATCAGCACTCAAAAAAAGAGCCGACTTTACACGCGACATTATTTCGCAGCTGGAGGCTATTGATAAAAATCAACTGAGCTTTGAAGACCAAATCACTTGCTCATTATTTCAATTCGTTCAGGAGGATAAAGTGGCTCAATATGATCTGAAAGGTTATTTAAATCCGATTCTCGCAGACGATGGTTTTCACATATCATTTGCATTCACTCCTGAGTATTTTTCCTTCACCAGCAAACAAGACTATCTAAACTACATTGGGGTACTAGAGTCATTTCCTCAATATGTCGATCAGCATATCTCTCTGATGAGGAGTGGTTTGGAAATCGGTATGGTACAGCCCCTAATTATTCTGGACGGCTATGAAGTTACTTATGACAATCACCTCGTCGATGACCTAGAAGAAAGCCTGTTTTACCAGCCATTCTTAGATCTGCCAAACCAGCTATCCGATGACGAAAAGTCAAACCTTTTGGAAAAAGGGAAACAAGCCGTAAAAAACGGCGCTATTGCTGGCTATCGGCAATTTTCAGATTTCATGACCAATGAGTTTGTTCCAAAAACGAGAACCTCCATTGGTGCCAGCGAACTGCCCAATGGAGATGAGTTCTATCGTCAACGAATCAAATACTTCACCACGCTGGAATTGAGTCCAGATTCCATTCATCAATTAGGACTTCAGGAAGTGGCTCGAATCAAGAGTGAAATGGAAGAAATCATCGAAGAAGTGGAGTTTGAAGGAAGCTTTGCTGAATTCCTGAATTTCCTCAGAACTGATCCACAATTCTATGCCAAGACTCCCGAAGAGTTACTTAAAGAAGCCGCATGGATTTCAAAGTCTATGGACGGCAAGATGCCTAAACTATTTGGGAAGCTGCCCAGACAACCCTACACCGTCAAACCAGTGCCCGATCATTTGGCACCCAAATACACTGGTGGACGATATTCGCCAGGCTCGCTTGATGCGTATCAATCGGGTGAATATTGGGTGAATACCTACGCTTTAGAAAGTCGACCACTTTATGTTTTGGAAGCCTTGTCTTTTCATGAGGCCGTACCGGGACATCATTTGCAGGAGGCGCTGTCTAGAGAATTGACTCATCTTCCTGAGTTTCGTCAATCTTTGTACCTATCAGTTTTTGGCGAAGGCTGGGGCTTATACTCAGAGTTTTTAGGGTTGGAAGCTGGTTTCTACAGAGATCCTTACAGCAACTTCGGTAGGCTCACTTACGAAATGTGGCGGGCTTGTCGGCTAGTCGTAGACACGGGCATTCACGCCAAGGGTTGGTCAAGAGATCAAGTGATGCAATACATGGCGGCCAATACGGCCTTATCCTTGCACGAAATCAAAACCGAAACGGATCGATACATCTCCTGGCCTGCTCAAGCTTTGTCCTACAAAATTGGAGAGTTGAAAATCAAAGCTTTGCGCCAAAGAGCCGAAGAAGCGTTAGGAGATCAATTTGACATTCGAGAATTTCATGATTTAATACTGTCCCAAGGAACGGTGACTTTGGAGATCATGGAAGAGATGGTAGCACAGTTCATTAATGAAAAAATGATCTAATGAAATACATAGAAGCAGACCAATTAGAGAAGCTATTATCCTACGAAGAATTGATTCCCAAAATCAATGAAGCCTTCGCACAGGATTATGACATTCCCATGCGCCACCATCACCAATACCCAAATCCGAAGGAAGGCATAGAATCCACATTGCTTCTTATGCCCGCCTGGGACAATGGCGAAAATTTGGGTGTAAAAATCGTAAATGTTTCTCCGAATAACTCTAAGTACAACCTGCCTTCCATCCAGGGGCTGTATATCTATTTTGATCTACACACAGGAACACCCAAAGCCCTGATGGATGCTAAAAAATTGACAACAAAAAGAACGGCAGCAGCTTCTGCCCTGGCTTCGCAGTATTTGTCCAGAGAAGATAGCAGCACTTTATTGGTCATTGGCACCGGAGCTCTTTCTGCAGAATTAATCCAGGCACATTGTGCTGTGCGGCCAATTAGCAAAGTTTTGGTTTGGGGCAGATCTATAGAAAAATCCCAGCACATAGTGAACGAGGTTTCATTAGAAGGAGTATCCATAAGCACTGTCCAGTCAATTGAAGAAGGAATAAAACAATCTGACATCATCAGCTGTGCTACACTCAGTCCGACAGCATTGGTTTTCGGCAAAGATTTGCATCCAGGCCAGCATCTGGACATGATTGGCGCTTACAAACCTGATATGCGTGAGATGGACGATGAGGTGTTAGCAAAGTCAGATGTTTATGTAGATAACATAGAAGGAGCAACCAAAGAAACAGGCGACCTGGCTATTCCAATCGCGAACGGAACCTTTAAGATTGAAGACATCAAAGCTGATTTATTTGAATTGGCTCAAGGTAAAAAAAATGTAGAAAGGAGCGCAGAAACTATTACCTGTTTCAAGTCCGTTGGGCATGCACTGGAAGACCTGGCTGCTGCTACCCTGGCTTTTGAAAAATTAGAAACCATTAATTCATTAACACCTTAAATAGTTAATCCTGTGGCTAGAAAAACGTTTTTTTGTGTAGACGCCCATACCTGTGGTAACCCCGTGCGCGTAGTAGCAGGTGGAGGCCCCAACCTACAAGGTGCCAACATGAGCGAGAAGCGCCAGCATTTCCTCAAAGAATACGAATGGATTCGTACGGGTTTAATGTTCGAACCTCGCGGGCATGATATGATGTCGGGTAGCATACTATTCCCTCCTTCTGATCCAAAAAATGACGTAGGCGTACTATTTATCGAGACTAGCGGTTGCTTGCCGATGTGCGGGCATGGTACGATCGGTACCGTCACCATTGCTATTGAAGAAGGACTGATCACACCAAAAGAAGAAGGAAAATTAAGACTAGAAACACCAGCGGGCTTAGTGCTTGTTGACTATCTGCAAGAAGGCAAAAAAGTGAAATGGGTGAAATTGACGAATGTCAAATCCTATTTGGCAGCTGAAAATCTAACTATAGAAAGTAAAGATTTGGGTGAGTTGACCTTCGATGTGGCCTATGGTGGTAATTTCTATGTCATTGTCGATCCGCAGAAGAATTTCGAAGGAGTGCACAAAAACACAGCCGGTGATTTGATTCGATGGAGTCAAGAGCTCCGAAACAAAATCAATGATAAATACGATTTTGTGCATCCTGAAAACGACACCATCCGAGGGCTCTCGCATATGCTTTGGACAGGTGAGCCAATAGACTCAACCTCCACCGCTCGCAATGCGGTTTTCTACGGAGACAAAGCCATAGACAGATCACCCTGCGGTACCGGTACCTCCGCTCGTCTAGCTCAGTGGTATGCCAAAGGCAAACTAAAAATTGGGGAAGAATTTGTGCATGAAAGCTACATAGGATCTAAATTTATAGGAAGAGTTGTAGAGGAAAGCACACTTGGAGATAAACCGGCGATAGTACCAAGCATACAAGGCTGGGCGCAAGTGACAGGGTACAACAATATCATTATTGATGACGATGACCCATATGCGCATGGATTCCAAGTCATTTGATCAAAATACAAGCAGTAAATGAAAATAGCAGTAGTTGGCAATGGAATGATCGGGCTTTGCTCGGCCTATTATTTGGACAAACGAGGGTACGAAGTCACAGTCATTGATGAAGGTGATGGATCCGACAATTGCTCTTTCGGTAATGCCGGATTTTTCAGCCCTAGCCATATGGTACCATTGGCCTCTCCAGGAATCATTGCTCAGGGATTGAAATGGATGACCAACCCTGAAAGTCCGTTTTACATCAAACCCAGCTTAGACGTGAATTTGGCCAAATGGAGTTGGCAGTTTTTTCAGGCTTCTACTAAGAAGAGAGTGGATCAAGCAGTTCCCATTCTTAATCAGATGCTCATGGAAAGTAGAAGTTTGATTGAAGAAATTCTTGCAGACACAAAAATTGATTCTGGATTTGATAACAAGGGATTACTCATGTATTGTAAGTCTCAACACGTACTAGACGAAGAAACCGAAATGGCTGAACTAGGCAGAAAATGCGGACAGGATGTGGACGTCTTATCTTCTGTTCAAGCTGAAAAAATCAACCCAGGATTTGAAATTGATACCGTTGGAGCAGTACATTTTAAGAATGATGCCTGGTTTACCCCTAATTCCTTTATGATGGGCTTTCAAAAATATTTGAAAGAACAAGGGGTTAAATTTCAGCTCAACACCAAGGTACTTGGTGCTGAAAAAAATCACAGGCACCTCAAAGCATTAGTTACCGAAAAAGGTAAAATTGAAGCTGATCAGTTTGTCATTGCCACAGGGTCCTGGACAGCTAAATTTCTGAGACAATTAGGTATAAAAATATTATTGCAAGGTGGTAAGGGATATAGCTTTGAAGTAAAAAACCCTCCAGTCATGCCGAAGACAGCATCCATCCTGACTGAGGCTCGTGTAGCTGTTACCCCCATGCAACATGGCCTTAGATTTGCCGGCACCATGGAAGTGAATGGCTTGGATTTGTCGATCAATCCGCGCAGAGTTTTGGGGATTCAAAAGTCCATCCCTGATTACTTCCCTCAGTTCAATCAAGAATCATTCAAGGGTATCAAACCTTGGGCAGGACTCAGGCCGTGTTCTCCAGACGGCATGCCGTACATTGGCAAAACCAAAAAATTCAACAATCTGATCGTGGCTACCGGGCATGCGATGCTAGGTATTTCCTTGGGCCCTATTACAGGGCAACTAGTTTGTGAAATTGCTCAGGAGAACACGCCGCATTTTGATGATACTTTACTAGCCGTAGATCGATATAGTTAGTTTTATTGTCATATCGACGTAAGCAGATATCCTCCATTGGGATAACCATAAATGACAGATTGATAATAAGAAATTAACCATGAACACCTTCCAACGCATCCAATCCAACCAAACCTTCACCGCTCCTTCCGATTGGTTAAAAATAAAAACCATCGACATGCATACTGGAGGTGAACCACTTAGGGTAATCTTGAGTGGCTTACCAGAATTGAAAGGAAATAGCGTTCTTGAATACCGACGCTATATGAAAGAAAATCATGACCACCTGCGTACCGCACTAATGTTCGAACCTCGAGGACATGCAGATATGTATGGTTGCATTCTTGTTCCGCCTAATGATGCAGGAGCCGATTTTGGCATCTTATTTACTCACAACGAAGGCTATAGTACCATGTGTGGCCACGCCACGATAGCCATTACCAAATTGGCCGTGGAATTAGAATGGGTAGAAAAGATTGAACCTATCACAAAAGTGGTTATTGACGCGCCCTGTGGTAGGTTAGAAAGCTATGCTCGCATCAAAAATGGTGAAGTGGAATCAGTCTACTTCCACTGCGTGCCCTCATTTGTAGTTGGTTTGGATTATGAAGTAGAGGTGACGGGTTTGGGCAAAATCAAATATGATCTCGCCTATGGAGGTGCCTTTTATGCCTATGTGGACGCAGACAAGTTCGGCATTGAAATGACCGAAAACAACTATCGTCAACTGATAGAAAAAGGCATGGCCATCAAGCAGGCAGTGATTGAAACAAACAATCAAATCATCCACCCATTCGAACCTGAGATGAGTGAGTTGTATGGAACCATATTCACCGGAAAAGCTCACACCGAAAATATTGACTCTAGAAATGTTTGCATTTTTGCCGATGGAGAAGTCGACCGCTCTCCTACCGGTTCAGGGGTGTCCGGCAGAATGGCTATTCATCACCAAAGAGGTGATCTCAAAGTAGGCTCCTCGATGTCCATTGAAAGTATTATAGGTTCACCCTTTGTAGGTACAGTATACAGAAAAGAAGATTATGGTGAATTTGAAGCAGTAATTCCTCAAGTAGAGGGTACAGCACATATCACAGGACAACATGAATTCCTTCTAGACCCTAAAGACCCTTTTCATAATGGGTTTATTTTGCGATAATATTTCATTGGTCTAAAACATTATCATACAGGCATTTATACGGTTTATGTTTAGAAATTCGATACATTATTTTGTATGTAATATAGACGACATTGTATATAGTTTGCATTAGCGCATATTTACCAAATATGTACTTCCATGCGTCAAAATAGTATGTAACCCTCCCAAAAAATATCTTCTCCTTTACATTGCGAAAGACTTAAAAGAAGCCATTCGCACCATGTAGGTATTAATTTTTTGCGCATCCAATTAGCTGACTTTCTTCAGCCCTACCATTAAACAGCATGCCCTCCCTGATGACGATCAGACGGGACTGCTTTGTATTATTCAAAACCAATAAGTATGAAAAAGTTTTTACTATTGACATCCGTCGTATGTACGATGGTGTCGAGCGTGTGGGCACAAAGCACGATCAAAGGAACGGTATCATCGGAAGGAGAAAATCTCCCCGGGGTATCGGTATTGGTAGAGGGATCTGCCTCCGGAACCGTCACGGACATCGACGGTAATTATTCAGTAGAAGTCCCATCAGAGAACAGCACACTGATTTTTACATTCATTGGAATGGCAACAGAAAGAGTAGAAGTGGGTGGTCGATCAGTAATTGATGTAACCATGACTCAGGATGCCACAGAATTAACCGAAGTGGTCGTTACCGCAATGGGTATTGAGCGCGAGAAGGCTTCTCTTGGATACGCAGTTCAGGAAGTTGGTGGGCAAGCCCTAACCAAGACTGGCGAGACCAATTATTTAGGTGCATTGTCAGGAAAAGTTGCCGGAGTCCAGGTGGTAAACCCATCTGCAGGTAGTTTGGGTGGTACGGTAAATGTAAGACTAAGGGGAGCCAATTCAATAGGTGGAAATCAACAGCCATTGTACGTGGTCGATGGAGTTCCTTTTTCTAATGACAATTTTTCCAACACTTTTAATGGCCGTGATTATGGAAACTTGGCTCAAGACATCAATCCAGAAGATATTGAAAGCATTTCAGTATTGAAAGGTCCTGCAGCTTCCGCCTTATACGGAATTAGAGGAAAAGGAGGAGTGATTCAAATCACCACAAAGTCTGGCACAAAAAGAAAAGGAGTAGGTGTTGAGTACAGCGGTCAGGTTTCTTTTGATAAAGTTTCTATCCTACCAGAATTGCAGAATGAATATGCAGGTGGGTACACACTTGAGCAGCCTACTTATAATGGTCAAAACATTCTTGACTACTATGCAGATGAAAGCTGGGGTCCAAAAATGGAAGGTCAAATGACCAGACACTGGGATTCATGGTTTGAAGGCACTCCAGAATACGGGGAATTGAGGCCTTTGAACCCTAATCCAGACAATCAGAAGGATTTTTTCAATACAGGTATCAATCAATCGCACAATATTGCCATATCAGGCGGTGGAGAAAAAGCTAATTTCAGATTGTCTGTCGGAAATACAACCATGAAAGGAGCGGTACCTTTCAGCGAAGGCAAAAAAAATAATGTCAGTTTGAACGTTTCTGCAAACATCACTGAAAAATTCAAAGTAAGTGCAAATGTTGGCGTCACTAACAACTATTATAAAGGTCGACCAGGGTTTGGGTACTCCGGAAGTTTTGATTCATGGACATTGATAAGTGTAGGTCCGGCTATCAATATGTGGACGCAAAGACAATTGGATTATGATCGCGTGAAAGATTATAGAATGCCTGACGGAAGCGTGAAAACGTGGAACATAAATAGCCCCACTGACCCCACCCCTAACTATTGGGACAACATCTATTACATGTTGGAAAATGCTTACCCTGAAGATTCTAGAAATAGAGTGGTCGGAAACATTAGCATGCAGTATGAATTAACTGAAGGGCTGTCATTGAAAGCTTCTGCAAAAAATGATTTTTACGCTCAACGGATCAACAGAAGAATTCCAAGTGAAGCAAAAGCCAATGATTTCTTTGGCGAGGAAATGAGAAGAGGAATTGAAAACAATTTTGAACTTGGAGTTTCTTATGACAAAAACTTCGAAGACTTTTCTACCTCTATCTATGTCGCTACCAATTTGATGAAACAATCAAAAATCGGTGTAGACGTAGCCACCACAAATGGTTTGACCGCAGCTAACTTATTTAATATCCAAGCCTCTGTTGGGCGTCCTGATGTTGATAACTGGGAAATAAACAGAGAAATTAGAAGTATCTATGGAACAGCCAATTTTGGATACAAAAATCTACTTTTCTTAGATATTACAGCAAGAAATGACTGGTCTTCTACATTACCAAAAGCTAACAATTCCTATTTATACCCATCTGCCGGATTAAGCTTCCTATTCTCTGAAGTTGCTGGAATCGATGCAATTTCATTTGGTAAATTAAGAGTAAGTGCTGCTCAGGCGGGTAATGACGTGGATCCTTATGTCATCAATCAAACCTATGGAATAGGTGGAGTATATGGTGGAAGCCCTGCCTTCTATGTGCCAAATTCTGTAGTCGACCCTAATATCAAGCCTTCTCTTTCCAATGCGTATGAAGCAGGACTTGAAATGAGGTTCTTTAATGATAGAGTAGGATTCGATGCAACCTATTATAAGCAGATAAATGAAGATGATATCTTGAAGCTTAACATATCTGGAGGATCAGGGTTTACTCAGATGACGACGAATGGAGGGAAAATGACAACCACTGGTGTAGAACTTGCTGTTTTTGCCACTCCTGTTAAGACCAATTCATTTAGCTGGGACATGTCATTCAATTATGCTAAATCATCAACTATGGTTAATGAGCTAATTGGAGACATGGAATCTTATGAGATTAGCACAAGAAGAGGCATTACACTAGCAGCCGTAAAAGGTCAGGAATGGGGACAACTCATTGGAACAAGCTATAGAATGCACGAAGGTCAGCCTGTAGTTTATGAAGGTAGCAACTGGTATCATAGTGGGGATGAAGCGGCGCTATACTACGATACAGAAGACGATGTAGCATTAGGCAATGTGCTTCCTGACTTTACTGGGGGATGGTCTAACACCTTTACCTATAAAAACATTGATCTCTCTTTAAACTTTGATTTTCAAAAAGGAGGAAAGTTTCATTCTGTAACTAAAATGTATGGTTTTGGCGCAGGACAGTCAATAGAGACCGTGGGGTTAAATGATCAAGGAAATAGCGTTAGAAACCCAATTAATGAAGGCGG
Source organism: Reichenbachiella sp. (assembly GCF_965233835.1). GTDB lineage: Bacteria > Bacteroidota > Bacteroidia > Cytophagales > Cyclobacteriaceae > Reichenbachiella. The sequence goes on along the minus strand of NZ_OZ247585.1, from coordinate 829,461 downwards.
AGGATTTAACGTTTCAGGGGTTACGGTTACCGAAGATGCTGATGGAAATATTTCGAGTGCCACGCCAGCAGAAGGTTATGCTTCAGGAGCTACACACACCTGGAACCTCACAGGAGTAAGAGGAGCATGGATTTATGATGCCAGCTATTTCAAATTGAGAGAAGTAAGACTAGGATATAGTATTCCAAAATCTACACTTTCGAAGCTGCCATTCTCTTACGTCAATTTTGCCTTCACGATCAAAAATGCATGGCTCATTCATTCAAATGTGGATGGTATAGACCCATCTGAAATTACACCAGATGCGTCTGGCTTGACCTATCATGAAGGAGGTGGATTGCCGAGTTTCAGAACTTTCGGGTTCAATCTAAGATTTGGCCTTTAATCAATTAAAAACTTTAGAAAAATGAAAAATCTTAAATATATACTTGTCTTGAGTACTTTGTTAAGTACTTGGGGCTGTGATGATTTTGATGACTTAAATGAAAGTCCAAACAATCCAATTCAAGTACCTGTATCAGGGTTGCTGACTAATGCAATCCATAAGATGCCAGGATTAGACGATGCCGATGTTGATAATGACGAGACACCAACAGGCTTATTATATGCTCAGTACTTCTCTCAGAATCAATATACAACTGAGTCGAGATACAGTGTTTCACAATTCGATTTCACGACCATCTATGCTAAAGGGTTAAACGATTTGGCTGAAGTGATCAGGTTAAACTCGAATGAAGAAACCATGGGCTTTGCAGCTAGGAGCGGGTCTAATGCAAACCAAATTGCTGTTGCCAGTATTTTGAAAGCTTACTACATCATACACTGTACAGATAGATGGGGAGATCTGCCTGTATCTGAAGCTTTTCAGGGCACAGAAAATATAGCGCCTGCTTACGACAGCCAACGCGATATTTATGTTTCCATGTTTCAGTTACTAAAAGATGCCGTTGCCATGATGGACAATGGTGATGTTGTTGATGGAGACATTTTATATGGAGGAGATATGTCGAAATGGACAAAATTTGCAAACTCGTTAAGAATGAGAATGGCCTTAAGGCTTTCTAATGTTGAAGAGTCACTTGCTTCCTCAGAATTTAACTCCGCCTATGCTGCGGGTGGATTTGAGTCCGTCGATGACAATGCCGTATATCAATATATTGGCGATGGAGTCTATGACAACAGGTGGTGGTCTGAATTCCAAAACAGAACTGACTATGTAATGAGTGCAACGCTGGTAGATTTTATGCTCGCTCAAAATGACCCTAGACTACCTGCCTTTGCTGATCAGAATGAAAGTGGCACCTACGCTGGTACTCCTTATGGATTGGCCTCTACTACGGACTATCCTGTTACTTCAGTTTCTTTACCCAGCTCAACCAATGTCAGAGCTGTTGATTCTCCAATTACCCTGTTTTCTTATTCGCAAATTTTGTTTGCCATAGCAGAAGCCAGACAAAGAGGATGGATCACCGCTGGTACAGCACAGGAATTCTATGAAGACGCCATTCAGGCAAGTTTTGATGAATGGGGTGCAGGGGATGCATCTACCTATTTGGCGCAAGCAGGTGTTGCATTTAATGCAGCTAATGCACTTCAATTAATTGGTGAACAAAAATGGGTGGCACTTTTCATGGATGGTTATGAAGGATGGGCAGAATGGAGAAGAACAGGATATCCTGCGTTGAATCCCGCCATTGACGCCGCCAACTCTTCAGGGCAAATTCCAAGAAGACAAGCATATCCATTGTCAGAAAGCTTGAACAATGCCTCCAATTATGAAGCTGTGATTAGCAGCGGCCGGCAGGGTGTCGACAATTTGGACACTCCTGTCTGGTGGGATGTAAACTAATCAATTAGTTTTCTCATAATAGCTATTGTGTTGCTATAGGGCTGCCGAAATTTCGGCAGCCCTTTTTCAATGCACATACAGTCACCGACCCATAGCCTTTTATTATATTTGAAACTCATTACAACTGATACCCATGTTCAGCAAAGACACATACATTCAAAGAAGAAATAGACTCAAAAAAGAAGTAGGCAACGGACTCATTGTCTTACTTGGAAACGAAGAAAGTAGCATCAATTTCAAAGACAATTGGTACCACTTTAGACAAGACAGCACCTTCCTCTATTTCTGTGCCGTGGCGCTCCCTAGTCTAACCGCCATCTTTGATTGTGATAGTGGAGAAGATATGGTTCTCGGAGACGAGTTGACCATTGACGATATTGTTTGGACTGGTCCTCAGCCTAGTATAGCGTCTTTGGCAGAAAAGAGTGGAATTAACGAAACTGCACCCGCTAGTCAGATTGAAACCACCATAAAACGAGCGATTGCTGCTGGCCGTACAGTACACTTCATTCCTCCCTATAGAGAAGAACATGTCACCAAACTATCCGCCTGGATCGGAAAATCTGTAGCCGAAGTTAGATCGGGAGAGTCGGTGGCTTTGATCAAAGCGATCATTGCACAGAGAAATATCAAAACTGCTGAGGAAATTGTGGAGCTGCACAAGGCAGTAGACCTTACTGCAGACATGCACTTGGCTGCCATGAAACATGCCAAACCCGGGATGAAAGAAGCTGAAATTGCCGCCAAGGTAAATCAGGTGGCATTGGCAGGTGAAGGCCAGCTCTCTTTCCCCATCATTATGACCAAAAATGGTCAGGTACTGCACAATCATTATCACGGCAATGTCATCCAGGAAGGCGATATGATTCTGTGTGACACCGGTGCAGAAATATCTTCTGGCTATGCTGGTGACATGACCCGTACTTTCCCTGTGGCCGCTCAATTCTCTAACACACAGCGCGAATTGTATCAAACGGTACTCAATGCTCACGAAGCAGCCATAGCTGCTCTGAAGCCAGGAGTTAAATACAAAGACATACATCTACTGGCATGTACTGAACTAGCAAAAGGACTGACCGAAGTAGGCTTGATGAAAGGGAACCCGGGAGAAGCCGTAGCGGCTGGTGCACATACCATGTTCTTCCAATGTGGCCTTGGTCACATGATGGGAATGGACGTTCATGACATGGAGAATTTAGGTGAACCATTTGTAGGCTACTCGGATACATTGAAGAAAAGTACCGAGTTTGGGTTGAAGTCTTTGCGCCTGGGCAAGGAGCTCGAAGCCGGATTTGTGATCACTGTAGAACCGGGTATTTACATCATTCCAGAACTCATTGATCGCTGGAAAGCTGAAAATAAATATGCTGAATTCCTGAATTATGATAAATTAGAGTCCTACAAAGCTTTTGGTGGTATTCGTATCGAAGAAGATTTTGTAATCACAGAAAATGGCGCAGACCTTTTGGGTAAACCTGTGGCGAAAACAGTGAAAGACGTTGAAGAAATTAGAAAAGAAGCCTTACAATCATGAAAAACCATCTGATCCTTTTTGCTTGTGTACTACTAGTAGCTTGTCAGCCTTCCAAAAAATCATACACTTGGGAAGAATTTGCGGTAGATGATCATACTTCATTTCGAGGAATTTCAGTGCTTAATGAAAAAGTGATCTGGGTATCAGGTACCAATGGGTTGGTTCTCAAGACTGAAAATGGTGGGTTGGATTGGGAAGAGGTTTATATTCCGGATACCGATTCTTTGGACTTTAGAGATGTAGAGGTTTTGTCTAAAGATGAGATTGTGCTAATGAGTGCTGGCCCTGATTCTCTGTCGAACATATTCAAATCAAAAGACGGAGGAAGACATTGGGAAAAAACACTTGCCAATGAAGACAGTCTTGGCTTTTTCGATGGCATGGCATTCTGGAACAAAACAGATGGAATACTAGGTGGCGACCCGATTGATGGCAAACTATTTTTGATGAAAACCACAGATGGTGGAGATACGTGGCAAAGAATCCACCCAGACAACCTTCCTGAAATGAATGAAGGAGAATTCGGAGGTTTTGCGGCGAGTGGTAGCCACTTGACGCTTAAGGGAAATTCGATTTGGGTTGGGTCTGGAGCAGCTACTTCCAGAGTGTTTTATTCCAGAGATAAAGGAGAACACTGGGAAGTCGTATATACTCCAATCATTCAAGGCGAACCATCACAAGGTATTTTTTCAATAGATTTCTTTGATGAAAATACCGGTGTGGCTGTAGGCGGAGATTATAAAAAAGAAGAAGAGGGTAATAACAATATTATTCTGACTAACGACGGTAGCGAAACCTGGACCTTGAGTCAAAACTTTCCTGTCTATCAATCGTCAGTCAGATATCTTTCTGAAAGCGAACTAGTATCTGTAGGTCCTGCAGGTTGTTGCCAATCCACGGACGGAGGTTTGACCTGGACAGCTTTTGGCAACTCTGGGTTTCATACACTTGACGTTGCGCAAGACGGCACTATCTGGGCGGCTGGTAAAGAAGGAAGAATAGCTCAGCTTGTTTCCAAATGATAAAAAAGCAAAAGATTCACGCCGCTTGTCTGGACGTGCTTGAAAAGAAAATAAACATTGCCCGAAAGGGCATGGAAGAGGCGCAAGCCAGTGCCAACAACGAAACCAAATCATCAGCAGGAGATAAGTACGAAACCAGCCGTGCCATGAGTCAGCGTGAACGCGACCTACATGCACGTCAGCTGGCAGAGCTAGTGAATATGAAGAAAACTTTGGCCACCATTGACCCTGACAAAACATGTTCTAAGGTTGTGTTGGGCGCTCTGGTAGAAACAGAAAATTCTTCATTTTATATTTCAGCAAGCTTGGGTGCTTTAGAGATTGAAAGTGGGCAGATCATGGTTATATCTGCCATTTCCCCAATTGCACAGGCCATGTTGGATAAAAAAGTTGGAGACACCTTTGAGTGGATGAAGAAGGAAACAAAAATCCTTCAGATTAATTAACCTTTAATACCTGGATTTTATCTCCTCAGGCACCACACAATTTTCCTTCCTCCTGGTATCAGCCAAATGAAAAATTTTCCAGCCATCTTCCGTTTTTACTAATTGAAAAGCATCGACCCCACAGTGCAAAAATTGATTATTTAGATAAAAAGCATAGTCTACCCATACAGCAGCCAGTGGGCCATCAATTTCTACTTTTTCATTCCAAATTGGCTCATTCCAGATATCTTCCTTTGGCTGACCCACTGCATCAATGAAACGCTGAAGAGATCCTTGTCTTATCTGGGGTTTTCCGTCCTTATCGGTAAATAGCGTATAAGTCGCTGCATCTGGCGAAAAGCACGACTTGAGCATGGTACTATCGCTCGTACTCATCGCTTTAAATACACGTTCTACCACCTTCATTACTTGTGTTTCTTCAGGAGACTGGGCAAATACAGTCATAGAGAATACAATCAACGGAATGATTAACAGCTTTTTCATGAGTTTTTGATTTTACTCATAAAAATAGCCTGACGAAGTTTCGAGAACGACCCATATTTGACTGGTGGGAGAAAATAGCTTTACAAAGGCTCAAGCTTGTTTTAAGCGGGCAAAAAGATTGCGGCATCCTCACGTTAGAAGATGCCGCAACGCATTAGAGAAAAGTTTGTCTTTCAAAAATCCCTTCTACCCAAATGCTATTAAAACCAGCACGCATTCAGGATGCAGCGAAGGGCTATGATGAAACTTGTCTTAAAATTCCACCATTTTATCAACAGCCGCAATACCTATTAATAAGTATATTTCAAATGATTTTGATTGGTTGATAAATATAAAAAGCCGTCCTAAATGACAGCTTTTTATTCTAATATATGTCTTTACGCTCTTAGGTTAAAAGCCTACCAAAATAGGATAGAGGTTAGCCGTTACGTCTTCTTCTGTACACTTATCAATTACGTCCTTTAATGACTTGATAGTAAGTGAACCTTCCAAGGGAGGTGCGTCCCCGATCACTATTACCATTTTTTGTGATGAACTCCAGCTCATTATATCAATAGTTTCCCAAATTCCGTCGTACACTGACTCAGGAGTATCTCCTCCACCTGTTGTAGTCAATTCATCCAAATACAATTCAATAGACGAATAGTCACTGGTGAGGTCTGTATAATCAAACCATACTGAAGGATCCACATTTAGGTCGCCATATTCCGCTACGCCTACATTTACTCCACTCGGCAAAGTTTCTAGTATATCTGAAATGTTAGTTCTGATGTTAGCAATGTCATCTGACATACTTCCCGTATTGTCGATTAGAAAAACCAAATCAGCTCCTGACTCTATATGATCGGTTAAAATCTCCAAAATAGTTGTGCTAACTTGTGAAGCATTGCTAGCTGAATAGCTCTCTCCTTCGGTTTGTTCGGCAAGAAAGTCAAAAGCTTCGGCCGTCGTAATAGAAATGGTAATTCCTACAACTACTTCTGATGGTGACCCTTCCTCACCATTGTCCGCAGTAACATAATAATAGTAGGTGCTACCAGATTCGAGATCAATATCCTCATATTCATTGTCATCTGTATCGTCCAACTTTTCAAAGCCGGCATCTTCCAAATCATCTTCATCCAATTCACCGTCTTCAAGCTCGTCATTAAATTCATCCAGATCATCAATGTTTTCATCATCTAAGTAATCCAGAAAATCATCTTCCTCTGCTCTATAGACGATATACTCGTCTGCCTCATCTATTTCATCCCACTCTAGTGTAATACTCAGTGCTGAGTCGTCCGTTGCTTCCAAATCTTCAGGCCCTGACAGGATCGTGGGCCCTGAATCCTCTTCTGTACAGCCCATTGCAAACCCGAATACTAAAAATAAATACCAATTCTTCATTATTCTGTCTTTATTAATCCAATTAAAAGATCAAAAATAGAATGTCAACGAAGGCCTGTCAATACTCAAAAATTGGTATTTCTTAAGTGAATAACGTGTTTTAATTAATGTTTACCCGAACTGATTGTATTATTTTAAGATATGAAAATTACTTAGTCCTACTCTCCAGTACTTTTACCACGTCTTCAAGATTATACCCTTTGGCTCTGAGCAAAATCATATAGTGATACAACAAGTCTGCAGATTCATTGAGAAACAATTCTTCATTGTCGTCTTTCGCTTCGATAACTACCTCCACAGCTTCTTCACCCACCTTTTGTGCTACCTTATTAATTCCTTTTTTAAACAAGGAAGAGGTATATGATTTTTCATCTGGGTGATCATGACGGTCCTTGATCACAGCCTCAAGCGTAGATAAAAACCCGAAATTTGATGTGTTCTCTTCAGCCCAGCAAGTATCCGCTCCTTTGTGACAAGTCGGCCCAGTGGGATTGACTTGAATTAGTAAGGTGTCATTATCGCAATCCAGCTTAATGTCTTTCAGTTCTAGAAAGTTGCCACTCTCTTCACCCTTGGTCCAGAGTCTTTCTTTTGTGCGACTGTAAAAAGTCACTTTTCCCGTTTCCTCTGTTTTCGCAAGCGCCTCTTCATTCATGTAGCCAAGCATCAGAACATTCTTTGTTTTTTTATCTTGAATGATCGCAGGTACTAAGCCATTGGTTTTTTCGAAGTCTATTTTCATGTCAAATTCTTATAGCTATTCCCTGATTTTTCAATTCTTGTTTCAATACAGGGATTTCAATTTCTTTAAAGTGGAAAACACTAGCAGCCAAAGCTGCGTCTGCTTTTCCTGCGGTAAATGTCTCCGCAAAATCCTGGATATTTCCAGCACCGCCCGAGGCTATTACTGGTATATTGACCAGATCAGATATCTTGGCTAATGCCTCATTGGCAAACCCATTCTTCGAGCCATCATGGTCCATAGAGGTAAACAATATTTCACCTGCGCCTCTAGATTCGGCCTCTTGCACCCAATCGAATAAATCAATTTCTGTAGGCACCTTTCCTCCTACCAAATGCACTTTCCACTGGCCTTCGATCTGCTTGGCATCTACAGCTAATACTACACACTGGCTTCCAAACTGCGCCGCTAGTTCATCCAATACTGTTGGTTCTTTTACTGCCCAGGAGTTGATAGAAATTTTGTCGGCCCCTCTGTGAAGCAAGTTATACACATCATCCACTGACTTGATCCCGCCACCTACTGTAAATGGAATGTTTACTTTCTCCGCTACTTTTTCCACCAATTCAGCCGTAGTCTTTCGTCCATCGCCGGTAGCAGTAATGTCCAAAAATACCAACTCATCTGCACCCTGCTCCGAATATGCTGCAGCCAACTCTACTGGGTCGCCTGCATCACGAAGATTCACAAAATTCACCCCTTTGACCGTTCGACCATTCTTGATGTCCAAACAGGGAATTATTCTTTTAGTCAACATATTTCATCAGTTGTTCTAGTGAAATTTTGTTTTCATAAATGGCCTTTCCGATGATAATGCCATCCATTTTCAAAGCTGCAGCAGCCTCCACATCCTTGATGTCTTTTACTCCTCCGCTCGCTATAATTTTTTGGTCTGGAAAATCATTCATCAAATCCTTATACAGATCCACTGCAATACCTTGCAACATACCATCTTTAGCTATATCTGTACAGACGATGTACTTGTTTCCTAAGTCCTGGTACTCCATGATGAGATCAAACAACTCCACCTCCGACTCTTCCTGCCAACCATTGATGGCAATTTTTCGATTTGTTGAGTCGGCACTCAAGATTATTTTTTCTGCACCAAATTTTTTGAGCCACTCGCCATAAATCTTTTTATTCTCCAATGCTACACTGCCTAGATTTACCTGTTTTGCCCCTGCGTTGAATGCAATATTGATATCCTGATCCGTGCGAATCCCTCCTCCAAAATCTATGTTCAAGCTAGTTTTTGAAGCGATTTGATCCAGCACCTTAGCATTTTTTATCTCTTTGGCTTTAGACCCATCTAGGTCAACTAGGTGCAAATATCTAATCCCTGCTCCTTCGAACATCTTTGCCACTTCCAACGGGTTTTCGTTGTAAATCTTTTTTTGATCATAGTCCCCCTTGGTCAACCTGACGCACTTGCCGTCTATAATATCTATTGCTGGTATTATTCTCATGTTTTTTAGTCGATGGTCAATAGCAAATAGTCAATGGCCTTCTGTAGACAATCGACTGAAAACTATCGACTATAGTTCAATAAAATTCTTCAAAATCTGCTGACCAAACTCCCCACTCTTCTCCGGGTGAAACTGGCAACCATAAAAATTGTCCTTGTGCAGCGCGGCACTGAATGGCTCCGGATAGTTCGCTTTTGCTATCGTCCACTCCGAGTCTGGCACGTAGTACGAATGTACAAAGTACATGTGCTCCTTTTCCTTGAGACCATTCATCAATGGTGTCTTCAATCCTTCAATTTCATTCCATCCCATATGTGGTATCTTCAAGCCCTTGTCGGGGAAAAGTTTCACTGGAAGAGGAAACAAGCCCAAGCCTTTGGTGTCATTTTCTTCTGAGTATTCACACATCATTTGCATACCTAAACAAATTCCCAAGAAAGGCTGCCTGGCATTTTTGATCACTTCTACCAATCCATACTTTTCAAGTGATCGCATCGAACTGCTTGCTTCTCCTTGTCCGGGAAAAATCAGTTTGTCAGCACCAGAAATTTCTTCGGCATCATTGCTCAGGATGGTTTCGAGTCCCAATCGTTCACAAGCAAATTTGACAGACTTCACGTTTCCTGCTCCATAGTCTATGATGATCACTTTACTCATAACATGCCTTTGGTGGAAGGTAAAATCATCTTGTCCTTATCTTGCTTTACGGCCATTTTGATGGCTTTAGCGAAAGCCTTAAATATGCCTTCGATTTTGTGGTGCTCGTTGTCTCCTTCCGCTTTAATATTCAAATTACATTTGGCCGCATCAGAGAATGACTTAAAGAAATGAAAGAACATTTCAGTTGGCATTTTACCCACCATTTCTCTTTTGAATTCTGCTTCCCAAACAATCCAGTTTCGTCCACCAAAATCCAAGGCCACCTGACATAGACAGTCGTCCATTGGTAAACAAAATCCATATCTTTCAATACCTTTTTTATTTCCTAGAGCTTCAGCTATAGCCTCTCCCAAAGCTATACCTGTATCTTCAATCGTATGATGTTCATCTACTTCTAAATCACCCTTCACTATCACTTTCAAATCCAGCAAACCGTGCTTGGCTATTTGATCCAGCATATGGTCGAAAAACTTGATGCCAGTATCGACCTGCGATTGACCCGTACCATCCAATTCTACCTCTATGTCTATATCCGTTTCCTTCGTAGTTCGCTTCACTCCGGCCTTTCTAGAGCCTCGTACCACTAGTTCGTAGATGTCCTGCCAGTCGATAGTAGTCAAGGCAATACATGACTGTAGTTCCTCCACTTTCGTGGAAATCTCTTCAGCACCCAATCCTTCTTCATTAGCTATGAAAATCGCTTTGGCCCCTAAGTTTTTGGCTAACTCTACATCCGTGATACGGTCACCAATCACGAAAGAATTGGCCAAATCATAGTCGCCGTTCATATATTCTGTCAGCAGACCAGTTCTTGGCTTTCGTGTTGGAGCGTTGTCGGCTGGAAAGCTCCGATCGATCTTTACCGCATCAAAAACAACACCTTCGTTTTCAAAAGCTTTTATGCATTTGTCCTGTGCTGGCCAAAAAGTGTCTTCCGGAAAAGAATCTGTGCCCAGGCCATCCTGATTGGTCACCATGATCAACTCATAACCCAGTTTGGCAATCTTAGACATCCACTGAAATACACCTGGATAGAACTCTAATTTTTCCAGAGAATCCAGTTGGTAATCCACTGGTGGTTCTAGTACCAGAGTTCCATCACGATCTATAAATAATACTTTTTTCATTTTTGCTTTTCTTTTTAATTGGTTGGTCACAAGACCAACAAAGGCAGTTTTTTTTCATTCGTCATTGCTGCGTCGCTCACGGCCTTCTTCTGCTTTCAACCTCCCCAGCCCTCTTTTCCAAGAGGGAGTAATTTAAAGTTGAGAGCTCTTTAGCCCATTCAACAATCGCTCATTCTCTTCAGGCGTTCCAATCGTCAATCTCAGGCAGTTGTCGCACAAATATTCTTTTGATCTATTTCTTACTATGATCTGTCGTTCCATCAAATAATCATACATTGACCTAGCATCTTTTACCCTCACCAAAATAAAATTGGCATCCGATGGGAAACGCTCCAAAATACATGGCAACTCGTCTAGTGCCCGTTCCATTTTACTTTTCTCATCCAATATCACTTTCAAATTGGACTTAAAATTTTCTTCTTCGTTCAATGCTTTCAAAGCCGCTTGCTGTGACAACTCGTTCACATTGTACGGTGGCTTGATAGCGTTTAAAATCTGGATAATTTCTTGTGAAGCAAAGCACATCCCAACCCGTAGCCCAGCTAATCCCCATGCCTTTGACAGCGTCTGACAAACAATCAGATTGGGGTAATTCTCCAATTCCGAAAGCCAAGAATCTGAATCTGCAAAATCGATATAGGCCTCGTCAATCACCACTAGTGCTTTTCGCAAATCCAATAGTTTTTTGATCTCTTGCTGATCCAATAGGTTTCCTGAAGGGTTGTTGGGTGAACAGATGAAAAAGAGCTTCGTTTTTTCGTCAGAAGCATCTACCATCGTCTGTGCATTCAGCTGAAAACCCTCGTCCAAATAGACTTTTCTCAAGGACACGTTGTTTATCTCTGATAGCACAGGATACATGCCGTAGCTCGGATTGTGAGAAACGACATTATCTACGCCAGGTTCGCAAAATGCCCGATAAATCAAATCAAGCACTTCATCGCTGCCATTACCCAGCAGGATGTTCTTTGTAGGAACATCCTTGATTTCGCTCAATCTTTCTTTGACCTCCTTTTGATACGGATCAGGATAGCGGTTGTAGCCATTTTCAAATGGGTTCTCATTTGCATCCAGGTACACCTCAGCTACATGATCAAACTCATCTCTGGCCGAGCTATAAGGTGTCATGCTGAGAATGTTCTTTCGTATGAGTTTTGAAATATCCATGACTTACAACGACAACAATCTTTTAGAAACCGCTAATTTGTGTGCTTTCAATTGCTCTGCGTCAGCCATAAATTCAATAGCAGGTCCAATGCGTCGAATCCCTTCTTCAGAAATTTTCTGAAAAGTGATCTTTTTGCAGAAAGCGTCAATATTCACCCCACTAAAAGATTTGGCAAAGCCATTAGTTGGTAAAGTGTGATTCGTTCCCGAAGCATAGTCACCTGCGCTTTCAGGTGTATAATTTCCAATGAAAACCGAACCAGCATTCATTAACCCATTTAAGTAGAAACTTTCATTTTCTACGCATAGGATAAAGTGCTCGGGCGCATAATCATTGATAAAATCTAAACACTCCTGGTCATCTTCAATGAGAATCAGTTTCGAGTTTTCAATCGCTTTGCGTGCAATTTCCTTCCTTGGTAAAGAAGGCAACTGGTTCAAAAGTTGCTCCTGAATTTTTGGAATCAGGCTAGAGGATTTAACTACACAGATGACCTGACTATCCGTACCGTGTTCAGCTTGCGAAAGCAGGTCAGACACTACGAACTCTGGACTAGCCGTTTCGTCTGCCAATACCAGCAACTCTGAAGGCCCGGCGGGCATATCGATAGCTACTCCAAGTTGAGTAGCACGTTGCTTAGCCGCCGTCACATACTGGTTGCCTGGACCAAATATTTTATTCACTTTGGGTATACTTTCAGTACCAAAAGTCATAGACCCAATGGCTTGGATACCTCCAACTTTGAATACTTGGGTGACTCCAGCAAACTGTGCGGCAAACAAGATCGCAGGATTGATCTGGCCACTTTTATCAGGAGGAGTACACAATACAATATCCCTACAGCCCGCAATTTGAGCTGGAATGGCCAACATCAATACAGTTGAAAACAAAGGTGCTGTTCCACCAGGAATATAAATCCCAACTCTTTCAATCGGACGAGTTTCCTGCCAACACTTGACTCCAGGCACAGTTTCCACCTCTACAGGATGAGGAGTTTGGGCTCTGTGAAATTTTTCAATATTCGCGCCAGCCAAACGAATAGCTGCTTTCAGATCATCGGATATTCTATTGCCGGCTCCGACCAATTCCTCTGGAGTGGCTTTCAAAGACTCTACTTCGGCCTTATCGAAAATTTTTGTGTAAGACAGCACCGCACGATCCCCTTCTTCTTGGATGGCCTGAAACACCTCATTCACCAATTGTTGGAGGTTTTGCTGCTTCAAAGCAGGACGTTTGGTCAATTTGTCCCAATCGCTACGATCTGGATTTTTGGCTAAAATCATAATACCATTTTTTCTATTGGAACAATCAGAAGGCCTTCCGCCCCAGCTGATTTGAGCTGGTCTATGACCTCCCAAAATTTACCTTCTTCTATCACTGAATGTACCGAGCTCCACCCTTCTTCTGCCAAAGGCAAAACTGTAGGGCTTCGCATGCCTGGTAAAATACTGACTACCTGATCCAATTTATCATTCGGCACATTCATCAATACATACTTAGACTTTTTTCCTTTTTGGACAGCATCTAATCTAAAAAGCAGGGTATCTAACAACGCGTTTTGCTCTGCGTTTAGTTTTTTGCTCTTCACTAAGCAGGCCTCGGAAGTTAGAATGGTATCTGTTTCTTTCAATCCATTTTTGAAGAGTGTACTACCAGAGCTTACTAAATCACAAATTCCCTCGGCCAATCCAATGTTAGGCGCAATCTCTACCGAACCCTTAATTAAGTGAATTTCGGCATTTACGTTATTTTCCTTGAGGTACTGTTTCAAAGTGTTGGGATAAGAAGTGGCTACCTTTTTCCCTTCAAAAAATTGAACTCCCTGGTAGTCCGCATCCTTCGGTACTGCTAATGAAAGTTTGCATTTGGAAAACCCTAATTTCCTGACTATCTCAATATCATTTTGACTTTCCACCAAGAGGTTTTCTCCTACAATAGCTAAGTCGGCTACTCCATCTTCCACGTACTGAGGGATGTCCCCATTTCGTAGATATAGCACTTCCATTGGGAAATTCGATGCGCTGGCTTTGAGCTGATCTTTGCCATTATCAATGTGGATGCCACAGTTTTTGAGTAGACTGATGGAGTCTTCGTTTAACCTTCCTGATTTCTGAACTGCAATTTTAAGTTTACTCATGTTTTGTCTTGTTAGTGTCTGAGTAAACGAAAGATGGGTATAAAAAAATCCCGTCCAGATTACTCAGACGGGATTCGATATTTTTATAGATACAACTATCTCACCTCGCCTGTGCGATCATATGATGGTGATGATGTTGTGCCCTGATATTCATAATTTTCTTGTGTTCAGATGCAAACATACTGAATGATCAATGTATATTAAAAGTTTAATGCCTGAAAATTTTACTTTGATGCCTAAAAAGCATTAATGGTGTCTCTGAAATTCGGACAAGGTAATGTGAGAATATGATCAAGACAGCCTACCTCTTCTAATAGAGCATTTCAGAAACCACAGCCAACCCTGCACCCAGCAAACTGATAATCAGTTTTTTAGAATTCCAATGATGTTCCGGACTCGATTCGATAAAGATCGTGGTAGAGATGTGAAGAAAATTACCGGCAACAAAAGCAAACAGCATCACCATGCCAACTTCACTAAACAAGCCTAATGGGCCAAAACCATGGCCCGCCACTACACCGAGTGGTGATGCTAAAGCGAAAATTAAAAGCAAAATCAGCTGAGTTCTTCTTTTCTGATAATGGCAAGACAACACAGTCATCAACGCCAATGCTGCCGGGACTTTATGCAGTACTACGCCAGTCAGTAAGGTACCCTGACTATGTCCGTCATGAATTACCCCTGGGTGTGCCAGGATTGTACCCTCCAAAAAAGCATGTATACAAAGTGCTGCCATTAGAGAAACACCTGACCAGGCCGAGTGCTCATTGCCATGCTTATGCACATGCATATGACCGTGCTCAACTCCGCTAGTGAAATACTCTAGTATCTGCTGAAAAAAGAAGCCCAGGAGAATAAACAAACCTATATGAAACTGATTCTTATGCGTTTCAAAAAGTTCTGGAAGTATATGTACTACAGTAATAGAGAAAAGGAATGATCCTGCAAAAACGAGTACACTTTTCACTTGTGACTCTTTAGTTTTAGTTACTCTGAGCGCATAGAGTCCTCCTAATAGAGCTGAAACAAACAGGACAATAGAGTTGACAATCATATTACTTTTCTAACACAAAAATGAGGCGATGGGATTCTTCTGCCTTGTACTCAGACAGCTCATAGTCTCCAAATATATCTATTACTTTTAAATTGATTTTATCAAAATAAGCTAAAAAATCTGTTCGACGGATGGCCTTTACTTTTTCTTGAAATTCGTAGTGTTGACCGTGATCATCCACAACGATATCCTTAATTATAAATTGATCATCCGTGTACTTCCTCTGGATATTAAAATGAATGTTTTCAATGGTCTTATCCTCCTCATGCACCAAATTGTTCACCACCACATAAGGATTTAAAAAGTCCAATAAAAATTTGCCACCTAGCTTCAAGGATTGAATCGTGGCATCAATAACATTCAAATTTTCCTCCTTCGAATCGAAATAACCAAAGCTGGTAAAAAGATTGAATACGTAATCAAATTCTTCTCTCGCAAACACATCACGCATGTCATGAACGGCAAAGTGAAGTGTATCGTTCTGTTTTGTACTGGCGAATTTGATATTCTCTTCTGACAGATCTACACCGGTAACATCGAAGCCCTTCTTGTTCAGGTAAATCGAATGTCGGCCCTTTCCACAAGCCAAATCTAATATCTTGGCATGAGGTTTAATTTTGAAATAATCAATCAAGTGATCCAAAAAAGCTGCTGCCTCCTCGTAATCCCGGTGCTTATACAAAACATGATAGTAAATGGTGTTGAACCATTCGTCAAACCATTCTTTCTTAGACATGATTATTGGATTTGGATGCTAAAATAATTGATTCTACCGACCAGTTAAAGTATATCAATCTGCGACTCAATGCCAGCAGTAGCATAAGACTTCAAATCACCATTTTCATCAGAAAAGATAAAAAAAGCATCGATACCATTCAGTTTTTCAATCATTTCAATGGATTCTTCCAAGCCCATCACCATACAAGCCGTGGCGTAGCCATCCGCCAATGTGCAGTTTGGAGCGAAAATAGACGCACTCAAGAGATTGTGAGATACATTGTAACCTGTAAATGGGCTAATGGTATGTGAAATGATTCTGCCATTTTCTTCGTAGTAATTTCTATAATTTCCCGAAGTAGCCAATGACCGGTTATTCACAAAAACTGTGGCAAAAGCATTGCCAAGACCTTGATTCATCTCTGGTTTTTCTATCCCTATTTTCCAAACGGTTTGGTTTTGGTTCTGCCCCTGACAACGCACTTCACCACCAATTTCAATCATATAGTTTTCTATCTTCCTAGCATGCAAAAAGTGAGCAATCACATCTAAAGCATAACCTTTTGCCGAAGCGCTAAAGTCTAAATAAGTTCCTTTTGGTTTTGAGGCACCGACCTCATCGAAGTGAATCTGTTCAAATCCCACAATCTGTAATAAAGAATCCACTACAGTACTATCCAACATGGCCTTCTTCTTTGGGCCAAAGCCCCAGGCATTGACCAATGGCCCAACCGTAGGATCATAGGCTCCCTTGCTATTAACATACATTTCCTGACTCATTTTCAATACAGGATACATAAAACTAGATTGGTAGATGACTGAATCTTCTCGGTTGAAATTAGATATTTCAGATTCCGGTATATAGGTAGAAAGGGACTCATTGAAAGCCACCAATATAGAATCTACTTCCATTTTAAAATAATCTTCTTCCGGAGCCAGATACTTGATTGAGTAGGGAATGGTTCCCATGGTAGTACCCGTCACATGCTGCTGTACCTGAGTCTCTACCGGATTGAGTTGTCTGTATAGGATCAATATCCCAACCGCCAAAACAATAATTAAAATTCTACGTTTTTGCATCTTTTCTCTTTTTGCGGATGCAAAGAAAGAATAAATACTGCAAAGCAGCAGCCATCTCTTAAACTTTAGGAATGCTCGTTCTGTGAGACTGCTCCGAATATCCTATTTTTGATGAAATTTTTCAAAGACAATGAGGGAAGATTATTTGAATCCAGATGGTGAAGAGTTGAACTCGGATGAAATCGAGTTTGAGAAAGCGCTGCGCCCACTGTCATTCGAAGATTTTACAGGCCAAGCCAAGGTGGTCGAAAATATCAAGGTATTCGTGCAGGCCGCCAAACAAAGGGCTGAGCCTTTGGATCATGTCCTACTCCACGGCCCTCCAGGTCTGGGTAAAACCACACTCTCTCACATCATTTCTAATGAACTGGATTCCAGCATCAAAGTGACCTCAGGGCCAGTATTGGACAAGCCAGGAGATCTAGCAGGACTATTGACTAACCTCGAATCCAACGACGTCCTATTCATAGATGAAATTCATCGATTGAATGCGGTCGTCGAAGAATACCTGTATTCTGCCATGGAGGATTACAAAATTGATATCATGCTCGACTCGGGTCCGAACGCTCGATCTGTTCAAATTGGATTAAACCCTTTTACACTCATTGGTGCCACTACGCGTTCGGGATTATTGACTTCTCCACTACGTGCTCGATTTGGCATCAATGCTCGACTGGAATATTACGATTCTCAATTGCTTTCGAGCATTGTAAAAAGATCATCAGGTATTCTCGATACGCCGATAGAAGAAAATGCGGCTTTGGAACTGGCCAGAAGAAGTAGAGGTACGCCACGTATTGCCAATAATCTACTGAGAAGAACTCGAGACTTTGCCCAAATCAAAGGCGACGGTACGATCACTAAAGAAATCACACAATTTGCCCTTGAGGCATTAGATGTGGACGCACACGGTTTGGACGAAATGGACAACCGAATACTCACGACTATCATCGAAAAGTTCAAGGGTGGACCCGTAGGCATCTCTACCATCGCCACGGCCTGTGGAGAAGAAGCTGATACCATCGAAGAAGTGTATGAGCCATTCCTAATTCAAGAAGGATTCCTCAAAAGAACCAGCCGCGGGCGAGAAGCTACAGAGTTGGCCTACAAGCATTTGAAAATCGTGCCTCCATCAAGAATGGGAACTTTATTTGATTAAGCGTGGATCGCTCCAAACTCACTCAGCTCATCAAACAAAAATCCGCAGAAGAAGGGTTTCAGTTTTGTGGCGTAGCCAAGGCTGAATTTCTGGAGGATGAAGCTCCTCGATTGGAAAAATGGCTGAATCAAAATATGCATGGTGAGATGGCCTACATGGCTAATCACTTTGACAAGCGGCTGGATCCCAGAAAATTAGTAGATGGGGCAAAATCTGTGATTTCCTTACTCTACAATTACTACCCTAAAAAAGACCTGAATGAAAGCAAGGAAGTCAAAATAGCGAAATATGCTTTCGGCAAGGATTATCACTATATCATCAAGCCCAAACTCAAAACAGTACTACAAGCTATTACCCAGGAAGTCGGTGAGTTAAGCGCCCGTGTTTTTGTAGACTCCGCACCCGTACATGAACGTGCTTGGGCTGCCAAGGCAGGACTCGGCTGGGTTGGTAAGAACTCCCTACTTCTCAACAAGTCCATGGGCTCCTTTTTCTTTTTAGCTGAGATTATAGTAGATATAGAATTGGACTACGATGGTCCAGTGAAAGACTACTGCGGCACTTGCACTGCTTGCATGGACGCCTGCCCGACAGACGCAATTCCAGATCCCTACGTTGTGGATGGCAGCAAATGTATTTCGTACTTAACCATAGAACTCAAAAACGAAATCCCTTCCTCCTTTGCTGGACAAATGGAAGGCTGGACTTTTGGCTGCGATATCTGTCAGGATGTATGCCCCTGGAATCGATTTTCTCAGCCTCATAAAGAGCCAAATTTTACCCCTCACGACCAGCTGGGAGATATGAAATCGTCCGACTGGAATGAAATGACTGAAGAACTTTTCAGAGAAATCTTCAAAGGATCTGCGGTGAAGCGTACGAAGTATTCGGGGCTGAAAAGGAATATAGATTTCTTGAAAAGAAACTAGAGCTTCCAACAATGGAAGGCCTATTACGATATTTTTTTACCGCTTGAAGGTATAATAGATGCCAATATTGAAAGGATTGCTCAATGTGTTTGCATTCAATCCAAATTGTGATGTTTTTGAATCATCATCCGTATCCTTCTGAAAAACATATCCAAAAGTAGCATATCTTCCCAAAAGACTCAGCCGCTCATTTATGGCATATCCTAAGCCAAAATCCAGGTAGATATTGAACCCGATGAATTTAGAATCACTACGTAAATTTTCAAATTCAATTGAGTTGTAAGCAAGATTAGCTCCTCCAAAAACAGATACTTTTTCGCCAAAAGAATGCCATTTTCTTGCATAGATTCCAGGAGAATATGATTTAATAATTGTTTCATCAAGGTCTCCTAAATCTCTATGAGATAATCCTGGTGAAAACCCTAATTGGAGGTCTTCTGACAACCATGTGCCAATTTCGGGAGAAAGGTCCCAACTGAAACTTGTTGTTTCCTCTCCAGAAGAAGAAGTACTCTTCAAGTGCGTAAACCCAGCCATTCCACCTATATACCAGCTCCCTTCCTGCGCATACATGGATAAACAAAAAATGGTCATCGTCAAGGTTGTAAATATTCTTTTCATAGTTAGAATTAATTATTTGCTTTCTTCGCAATGATATCTATTCATTTCATGTAATACTGGATTTTTAAAATGTTCTTTTGATTACCCCCATTGAATACTTTCTTCTATTTTTGCGAACTCAAAATTGAAGAAATATGGCTGATAGCAATCCACTTTTAGAATCATTCAACACGCCTTTTGGCGTTCCTCCTTTTGAAAAAATCAAACTGGAACACTACAAACCGGGTATAGAAAAGCTGATTGAAAAATCGAGAAGTGAGATTGAGACAATCGCCAACCAAGCAGTTGAACCATCCTTTGAAAATACCATTGAAGCGTTGGAAAGAGGAGGACGTGATTTGGATCAGGCGGCCGAGATCTTCTTCAACCTCAACTCAGCTGAAACTTCAGATAAAATGCAGGCTTTGGCCAATGAGCTCTCCCCTATGCTCACAGAGTTTAGCAATGAAATCATGCAGAATGAGGCATTGTTCGAAAGAGTAAAAGCGGTATATGAAAATCGCTCTAACTTACAGCTGGGTAAGGAAGAACAGATGCTCCTTCGTAAAACCTATTTAGGTTTTGTAAGAAGCGGTGCCAATCTCAATGACACAGACAAGAAGAAATACCGCGAGTTATCCAATGCACTGGCCATGGCTTCGCTCAAATTTGGTGAAAACGTTTTGGCTGAAACCAATGCCTACGAACTTATCCTTGAAAATGAAGAAGATCTGAAAGGATTGCCTGATGGAGCCATTGATGCTGCAGCACTTGCAGCTGAAGAAAAAGGGCATAAAGGTATGTGGCTATTTACGCTACAAGCTCCAAGTTTCTTGCCCTTCATGGAGTATGCAGAAAACCGTGAACTCCGAGAGAAGATGTACAAAGCTTACATGTCCAAGGCTTTCAAAGGTGATGATTTAGACAATCAAGAAAAGGTAAAAGAGATTGTTAGGCTTAGGTATGAAATGGCTCAATTGCTCGGATACAATACCTATGCAGATTATATCCTTGAGGAGCGCATGGCCGAAAAGCCCGACAAGGTCAAAGATTTTCTTAATGATCTGCTAGAAAAAGCCCTTCCAAAAGCCAAAGAAGAAGTAGAAGAACTTAAAGCCTACATCAAAAAATTGGGAGATGAAATTGAATTGGAAAGATGGGATTGGGCCTACTATTCTCAGAAACTAAAGAACGAAAAATATCAACTCGATGACGAAATGCTTCGCCCCTATTTCCGGATGGAAAAAGCTGTTGATGGTATTTTTCAAGTGGCGAAGAAACTGTACGGTCTAACTTTTAAGAAAAACGACGATATCCCAGTCTATCATAAAGATGTGCAAGCCTATGAGGTGCTGGACGAATCAGGCAAACACATCTCCGTATTTTATGCTGATTTTTTCCCTCGAGCAGGAAAAAGAGGTGGCGCCTGGATGACCTCCTACAGGGGTCAGTGGAAAACAGAGACTGACCACAGGCCTGTGGTTTCTATTGTTTGCAATTTCACACCGCCTACCGATTCCAAACCTTCTTTACTCACATTCAATGAAGTGGAAACATTGTTTCATGAGTTTGGACACGCCTTACATGGCATGCTAGCCAATGGTAAATACAATTCTCTGAGCGGTACCAGCGTGTATTGGGATTTTGTAGAATTGCCTTCTCAGATATTGGAAAACTGGCTGATGGAAAAAGAATGTCTGGATCTATTTGCCAGCCATTACGAAACGGGCGAATCTATTCCAGAAGATTTGATCAAAAAAATCAAAGCTTCGTCCAATTACCATGAGGCCTACCAGACCGTACGCCAATTAAGTTTTGGACTCATGGATATGGCTTGGCATTCACTTACCGGTGAAAACGTCGAGGTGAAAGATGTAGCTGCCTTTGAACAGGAAGCCATGAAACAAACTGAACTGTTTAATCCAATACCTGGAGTTTGTATGAGTACGCAATTCAGTCACATTTTCCAAGGCGGTTATGCAGCAGGCTACTATAGCTACAAATGGGCCGAGGTTTTGGATGCCGATGCCTTTTCAGTATTTAAAGAGAGAGGTATTTTTGATGCCGAAACGGCCAAATCTTTTAAAGAGAATATTCTATCCAAAGGAGGTAGTGAGCACCCGATGGAACTGTATAAAAGATTTAGAGGGCAAGAGCCTTCGGTTGAAGCTTTGTTAGAGAGAAGTGGGTTGAAAGCCAGTTAAGACCTGGTTATTTTCATCTGCACCGCGTAGGTAGAATTGTTACTGTCTTTCTCATTTTGCTTTGTTGGATATACGAGTCTTTCCAATTCTATACTATAGTCTTTATAATCAGTCATTGGTTTGGCATTATCGCCAATGGATAACGTCTTTTCTGTACCACTAACATTAATAGTAATTGACAAACTACCTTGAGTCACACATTCCACGTCCTCAGGACACAAAGAGTCACTCACAAGTGATTCAAAAGTCAAAACCACGGCTGATTGAAAAATCGTTACTGTTTCCCCCGCCTTTATTGAAAATGACTCGCCCAACGTTACCTCTTTGGGTCCATCACAACATTCCTCATTGGGACTTTGGCAGCTTAACAAGATTAGTATTAATCCAACTGCGGTACTTAAATTTCTTTTCATAATCATTAGACCCTTCCTGTTGTCAATTGGTTGGTTTCTCAACAAAAATAAATTCAAATAGTTGGAATAAACAAAAATAGAGCTACCTTAGCAGCCATCATGAAGTTCCTAGAGAAAACCATAGCGCATAAGGACACACCGTCCACCACTGTCTAAAGCCTTTTAGACCCCAGCTATTTTTCTTTTTTTACAACATTTACTTCTTTAATAATGACAAGTTTGATTA
Source organism: Reichenbachiella sp. (assembly GCF_965233835.1). Taxonomy (GTDB): domain Bacteria; phylum Bacteroidota; class Bacteroidia; order Cytophagales; family Cyclobacteriaceae; genus Reichenbachiella. The sequence continues at coordinate 807,056 of NZ_OZ247585.1, read as the reverse complement.
ACAACCTTAGGAAAGGTTATAAATATTTTCTTATTGCTCTAAAGGGCGAAGAAACAGAATTCACTTCAGGCAGTATCAATAAAGCCATTTTTCTACTTTCAGTACCGATGGTATTAGAAATGATAATGGAATCTTTGTTTGCCGTGGTGGACGTATTTTTTGTTGGTAAGGTGAGCGTAGATGCCGTGGCTACCGTTGGACTTACGGAGTCTGTGGTGATGATCGTCTACTCCATTGCCATAGGACTGAGTATGGCCGCTACTGCCGTAGTGGCACGTCGAATTGGGGAAAAAGACCCTAAACGTGCCGGTGATGCCGCTTTTCAGTCCATACTTATCGCAGTATCTATGTCGATCGTGGTCAGCATATTTGGTATCATATATGCCGAGGACATTCTACGAATCATGGGAGGATCTGAAGAGCTCATTGCAGCTGGCTCTGGATATACCAGAGTGATGCTAGGTGGTAATGCGAGCATCATGTTGCTATTCCTTATCAATGGTATCTATCGCGGAGCGGGAGATGCATCCATGGCCATGCGCTCACTTTGGATTGCCAATGGGTTGAATATCGTATTAGACCCTATTTTCATTTTTGGATTGGGACCGATTCCGGGATTTGGAGTGGAAGGAGCTGCCATTGCTACTACCATCGGTAGATCTATGGGGGTCTTTTATCAATTGGTAGGATTATTCGGCGGAAAACGAATCATCAAATTAACCATTGACAACGTTAAAGTTCGGTTAGAAACTATCCGAAGAATATTTGATATCGCCTTAGGTGGCATGGGGCAGTTCTTGATTGAATCCGCTAGCTGGATATTCTTGGTCAGAATCATTTCTGAATTTGGAAGTGCTGCGCTGGCTGGCTATACGATTGCCTTTAGAATTATTGTCTTCACCATTCTTCCCTCGTGGGGAATGGCCAATGCAGCCGCTACTTTAGTAGGTCAAAATTTGGGTGCAGGAGAACCAGGAAGGGCAGAAAGCTCTGTATGGAAAACCGCTCATTTGAACACTGGATTTTTGTTCTTTGTTTCTATCATTTTCTTTTGGTTCGCTCCTGAGTTCGTATCAATATTCTCGGATGAGACCAGCGTTCAGGAATACGGAGCATTGGCACTTCGTGTCATTTGTGTAGGCTACATCACCTTTGCCTATGGCATGGTGATCAGTCAGGGGTTCAATGGCGCCGGTGACACGAAAACACCAGTAGTGATGAACATCATTTTCTTCTGGTTTATTCAAATCCCTTTAGCTTATACGCTAGCGATTCATCTGGATTACGGGTTCTTGGGTGCCATGATTTCTGTGGCCGTCGCATTTGCGCTACATGCTGCAGCCTGTATCTATTGGTTCAGGTTGGGCAAATGGAAATTGGTGAAGGTTTAAGCAATTAAAGTCAGTCTCAAAACAACAAAAACGTCATCACGAGCTTAGCGAAGTGATCTCAAGCTTGTTCATGAAATAAGCTTCAAGATTGCCACGCTTTCGCTCGCATGACGAAAGTATTGAGACTGACTCTATAAAACTTTACTGCGCCCCTTTGATGATTTGATCTACCACTTCTGGATTAAGAAGCGTTGAAGTATCACCAAGGCTTGAGGTATCATTTTCAGCTACTTTTCTCAGGATTCTCCTCATGATTTTACCGGAACGCGTTTTTGGCAAGCCAGGTACAATTTGAATTTTGTCTGGCTTAGCAATTGGCCCAATGATTTTATTCACAGTTGCCTTGATCTCATCTTTTAGACTCGCTTCGGTTCTGCCTTCGGCATCGCAGATGACATAAGCATAGATGCCCTGCCCTTTGATATCATGTGGATATCCAACTACTGCTGATTCTACAACCAACGGATGTTCATTGATCGCATTTTCTACTTCAGCGGTTCCCATTCTGTGGCCGGATACGTTGATCACATCATCCACTCTTCCTAGAATTCTATAGTATCCGTCTTCATCTCTTTTTACCCCATCACCTGTAAAATACATGCCTTTGTAAGTGGAGAAGTAAGTATCGATGCACCGTTGATGATCTCCATAAGTCGTTCGAATCATTGAAGGCCATGGAAAGTTGATGCATAAATTTCCTTCTACACCATTGCCTTTCAGCTCATTGCCGTCCGCATCCACTATGACGGGCCGAATGCCAGGAAGTGGCAAGGTTGCATAAGCAGGCTTAGTTGGTGTAAGTCCTGCCAAAGGAGAGATCATAATTCCGCCAGTCTCCGTTTGCCACCAGGTATCAACAATTGGGCACTTGCCCTTTCCGATATGATCATGATACCAGTGCCAGGCTTCTTCGTTAATCGGTTCGCCTACTGTCCCCAATACTTTTAATGAATCTAATTTGTGTGGAGTTACAGGATCAAGGCCAAACGCTTGCAGAGCTCTGATCGCAGTAGGTGCGGTATAGAATTGATTGACTTTATACTTATCGCAAATTTCCCAGAAACGTCCAGCATCCGGATACGTAGGCACACCTTCAAACATGATCGTTGTAGCGCCTGACAATAATGGCCCATATACTATATATGAATGTCCGGTAATCCAGCCCACATCAGCAGTACACCAATACACATCGTCACTATTGTATTGAAATACATTCTGGAAAGAAAACTGCGTGTACACCATATAGCCTCCAGTGGTATGTACCACTCCTTTCGGTTTGCCCGTAGAACCAGAAGTGTAAAGGATAAACAACATGTCCTCGCTATCCATTTCCTCCGCCTTGTGCTCTTTGCTAGCTTTTGCCGTTTCTTCATGCCACCATAGGTCTCTGTCTGATTGCATGGTCACTTCTGTTTTAGTGCGCTGTGCTACAATCACCTTTTCAATAGTGGTACATTTTTCAATAGCTTCATCTACAACTGCCTTCACTGGAATAGTCTTGGCACCACGGAAGTTTCCGTCCGAAGTCAATACCATTTTTGCTTCGCAGTCGTTGATTCGATCAGCCAATGCAGAAGATGAAAATCCGGCAAAGACCACCGAATGCACGGCCCCTACTCTGGCACAAGCCAACATTGCAATAGCCGCTTCAGGAATCATAGGCATATAAATGATCACCCGATCTCCTTTTTCTATGCCGTTGCTTTTTAAGACATTCGAAAACTCACATACTTTCTCAAAGAGTTGTTTGTAGGTCAGTGTGATGCCTTCTTCTTTAGGGTCATTGGGTTCCCAGATAATTGCCGGCTTATCTCCCAGCGTATAAAGATGACGCTCCAGTATATTTTCAGTAATGTTAAGCTTGGCATTTTCGAACCACTTTACATCTGCGTTTTCAAAATTGAAATCAACAACTTTATCCCACTTTTTTCGCCAAAAGAATTGGTTTGCCACTCTTTCCCAAAAGGTTTCGGGATTGGCTACACTCTTTTCATAGGCCAAAAAGTATTCACTCAGGTTTTCTATTTTCGCTAGCATACTTATTTGCTTTTGTATCTATTCATTTTATGCATCTTAAATTTATATTCTTTTGAGAACTGACCTTCACTTTTTAGCTGAAAAGCATTATTCTACTGCTTAATGTTTAAAAAAACCAAACCCTACTGGTTTTAAAAACCTGTAAGGTTTCCTAATAGAGTTTATTAGCTTTGCGGTCAAATATTAAATACCATTCGTGATGAACGAAAGATACATGCAGCGCGGAGTATCAGCCTCCAAAGAAGACGTACACAATGCCATCAAAAACATCGACAAAGGCGTTTTTCCAAATGCCTTTTGTAAGATCGTACCAGATATGCTGGCAGGTGATGAAGCCTATTGCAACATCATGCATGCAGATGGGGCTGGCACCAAGTCTTCACTAGCGTATATGTATTGGAAAGAAACTGGTGATTTATCCGTCTGGAAAGGAATCGCTCAGGATGCCGTCATCATGAATACTGATGACTTGCTATGTGTTGGGGCTGTTGATAACATTCTACTTTCATCTACCATTGGCCGAAACAAAAACCTCATCCCCGGTGAGGTTTTGACCGCACTCATTGAAGGAACAGAAGAAGTACTGCAAATGCTTCGAGAAAACGGCGTAGACATTCGATCTACCGGAGGCGAAACTGCTGACCTTGGTGATTTAGTTCGGACGGTTGTAGTAGACAGTACGGTCATCGGACGAATGAAAAGAGCCGACGTAATTACTAATGAAAATATCCAAGGTGGCGAAGTGATTGTCGGTTTGGCCTCTTATGGTCAAGCCAATTATGAAAACGAATACAATGGCGGGATGGGCAGTAATGGACTGACCTCAGCTCGTCATGATGTGTTTGCCAAGAAATACATGGAGAAATACTCTGAGTGTTTTGACCCATCAGTGCCTGCAGATTTGATTTATTCTGGCTCTAAGGATTTGTTAGACACTGTAGAAGGATCTCCTCTGGATGCTGGGAAGTTGGTGCTTTCTCCAACACGTACTTATGCGCCGATCATCAAAAAAATGTTAGAAAGTTATCGTAGCCAAATTCACGGTATGATCCACTGTAGTGGTGGTGCTCAAACAAAAGTACTGCACTTCGTGAACGATGTACACGTAATCAAAGACAACCTATTTGAAATTCCGCCACTATTCAAATTGATTCATCAGGAAAGTGGCACCGACTGGAAAGAAATGTACAAGGTATTTAATATGGGACATCGAATGGAGCTTTATGTGCCCGAAAATATCGCGCAAGATTTGATTCAAATTTCAGAATCTTTTGGCGTTGCTGCACAGGTCATTGGTCGGGTAGAATCTTCTGAGACCACCAAAGCTACCATTTCTGCAGAGCATGGTACGTTTGAGTATTTGAAGTAAATCCAACATAATTAGATAACAGTTTGCAAGTTTTCAACTGGTATTAATTGAACCATTAGCTTTCCACTTCAATAGATTCAGGTTATATTTCATAGAAATAAAACACTATTTGCTATGCCTAAACCTAAAAATGTCATTGTTACCGTAACGGTAGACACTGATCAAATCACAAGAGAAAATGTAACACGGACCATTGTGTTAAGCGACGACAATGGAGGAACTGACCAAACACCTGGAGACAGCTGCACCTTCCTTTCAAAAATAAACAACGAAGCGCAGGCCACTTTCAAGTGTCACGCAAAAAATGGTACAACACCAGTGACTTTCATATCATTCAACAAGACAAGCTCAGGGCCTGATATAATGAATCCCATGCCTGAAGCGCCACATTGGACAACCACAGTTTCGGGAAATCAAAAAGATACAGAAAACTATCAATTCACGGTCATGGTTGATGGCAAAGGTGAGTTTACTTTAGATCCAGAAGTTGAAATCAAAGGGCCTTGAACTTTCCTAATAGATATATCACCTACTTAATAGCCTACACCATCGTAGGCTTTTTTTACCTACCAGCTTGGGGTCAAAATCAATATGAAGCGGATAGCCTCATTCAGCTTTTATCCAGTGATAATAATTTCAGTGACTCGGCCATTTGCCGCATCCAGAACGATATTGCATTTAATTCTGCACAGCCTAAAGACAAGATTTTCTATGCCGAAAAAACGGCTGAACTAGCCAAAAAGATTGGGGATGAACACATGCTAGCTCTCGCCAATAGATATATGGGAGGTGCTTACAAAAACCTGGGCAATTTGACCAAGGCCATCGAATGTTACATCGAAGCAACTCATCACTACAGTAATATAGGGCTCGAATTAGGTGTAGGTGTGGTATACCTTGATTTGGGAGGCGTCTATGACATGCAGGGCAATTTTGATCTTTCAAAATACTATCACAAAAAAAGTATAGCCATACTTAAAGCTGAAAACGATCTGGTGAGAATGGCCAGCGCCCTTCTCAATCTTGGAGAACTGTATCGAGAGAATAACCTTTATGACTCAGCCACGATTTATTATGTCGAATCTGAGGCCATGTTTAATCAGGCTGGACATAAAACTGGACAAGCCATTGCCAAAGGAAATACAGGGATGGTGCTAAGCAAGCTCAACCAACTTGAGCTTGCGGAATCAAAAATACTATCTGCCATTGCGATATTGAATGAGTTTAAAAATTTAGCCCCTGTTGCGGAGTATCAATTGACACTTGCTGAGATTTATTCCAAAAAGTACAACTACAAAATAGCACGTCAATGGGCCGATAGTGCACTTGCCATTTCAACAGCCTTCGGACTAAAAGGTATCATAAGAGATGCAAGTCTAATACTATCTGACCTTTATGTAAAACAGGCTGATTTCGAAAATGCTTTCCAGTACCAAAGCCAATACATCGCCTATCGCGATAGTATCAACAACGAAGAAACCATTCGGAAAATGGCAGACCTACGCACGGACTTTGAAGTGTCTAATAAACAAATAGAAGTAGACTTACTCAGTGAAAAAAATAGAAATGCCAACCTGATGCTTTATGGGGCGCTTATCGGATTGTTACTGGTAATAGGTGTTGCATTCGTTATATATCGTGCCTTAGTGGCTAATAAAAAACTTTCAGAAATCAATCGCCAGCAAGCAGAACGATTACAACAGCTAGATGCCGCCAAGTCCAGATTCTTTGCCAACATTTCTCATGATTTGAGGAGCCCATTGACTCTCATTACTGGTGGCATCAATCAGGTGCTTGAAAACAAAGAAGTTTTTCTCACAAGAAAAGCTGAGCAACAACTCAAAACTGCCCATATCAATAGTGAGCGGATCATTCATATGACAGGAGAAATCAATGAATTGATCCAGTTGGAAGAAGGAAAGCTCACCTTGCACAAGGCTCATGTTGATATGGATCAGATGCTGGCTCTCTTTGAACAGATGTTTAGAGTCACGGCCGACCATCAAGGTATCGAATGGAGTTACACTAAATCTCCTGATTTAGATCAAGCCATTGTACATATCGACCCCCATCAGTTTGAGAAAGTACTTTTCAACCTCATCACAAATGCTTTGAAGCATACAAAACAAGGAGATAAAATCTCAATGCACTTGAGTGGTAATGGACAAAACCTTCAACTATCTATCAAAGACACTGGGGAGGGCATTCCTCCTGAAAAACTTCCTCACATTTTCGAAAGATACTTCCAGGCTCCAGATAAAGACTACAAAGTACAGGAAGGATTTGGAATCGGCTTAGCACTGGTACAGGAGATCGTTCATCAGCACGACGCTTCTATTGAAGTAGAAAGCAAGTTTGGTAGAGGCTCCACATTCTTGGTAACTATTCCTTACCAAACATCAAACGCCGAAGAGCTTTATCAACTGACCGACCTGAGCTATAGCGACGAAAAGCAGGCCTTATACCGAGATATAGACAACCAACTTGCCGGTTCAAGATCGATGCTGCCTTTAGGATCTTCACCAAAAAAAGAAGATCAAGAAAAGGCCACCATTCTTGTGGTGGAAGATCATCCTGAGGTTCGAGCCTACATTACCGATGTGATAGAAGTCAATTACAAAGTTCTTCTGGCACCTAACGGGCTAAAAGCCTTGCGCGTGCTCGAAAATGAAACTATTGATTTGATCATTACTGACCTGATGATGCCATGGCTTGATGGTTTCGAATTGCTAGAAAGGTTAAAAGAAGACGAAAAATTCAGAAAAATACCGGTATTAGTGTTATCTGCCCGTACCTCTGAAGAAGACAAAACCAAAGTGCTTTCTCAAGGAGTAAATGACTTCTTATGCAAACCGTTTAAACCACAGGAACTACTGCTTCGAGTAGAGAACCTACTTACTATGAAAGCCACATGGAACAACACAAGCCCGAACGCACTATTGATCAATAATACGGAGACTCTGGCTGATGTTGAAAGAGCATTACTCAAAAAGGTGGAACAACTGATCTATGATAAAATTGACGACCCTCATTTAAGCATTGGCTATTTGGCTGATCAGATCGCGATGAGCGAAAGAAACTTCTATCGTATGATCAAAAGGTTGACAGATTCCACTCCACTTGAACTCGTCAAAGAATTGAGACTACAACTCGCCCATAAAATTCTAAAGGAAAAAACAGTAAGTACCAGCTCAGAGGTTGCCAAACAAATCGGCATCAACAACGTCACCCACTTCAATGCCCAGTTCAAAAAGAGATTTGGGAAGAGCCCGAAGGATCTCTTCTAAAATATAATATAACTAGGCTAAAATTGCACTGAGCCAAGACTTGTGTTTATTCACAATTTCATCTCGGCTGAGTCGTGCGTTTTTCATCCACTTTGATTAATATTAGAGTTCCACCCGTTCTCAATTAATTTTATTTTTAACTTTATTAACACTTAACCATATTACTTATGGCAGACATTGATGTAACCTTGGTGGTAGACACGGATAATCTACCGGCCAACCCAACCGACTCTCCAGCTTCAGCTTGTTTACTTTACGACTCGGCTCTAGATCCTGATAGCGGGCCTAGCACAGGTTTTACCATTGGAGGAATTGTAGGTGACAATATCATTTTTCATATTGTAGCAAAAAACAATACTACACCTGTCTCTTTTAGCAGTTTTGCCTACGAGAGTGGGAATTCAGGCGTTCTAAGTACACTTCCAGCTTCATCTAACAACTGGGTCGGCGTAGTAGGAGGATCTAAGGGGGATTCTGAGGCGTTTTATATTAACTTTAATGCTAATGGGAACACTTATAAGTTAGATCCTGAAGTTGAAGTGGATGGGCCTTGATATATTTTAGAAAAACTTATATAATATTAATAGCCTGCTTTACAGTAGGCTATTTTTCAAATCGGGCTGAATGTCAAAATCAGCAGATTGTTGATAGTTTAGTTCTTTTGCTAAACAGCAAACAAGAATTCACAGATTCGGCAAAAGCTTTTCTAAATAACAAGATTGCCTTTTATTCTTCGAACTCCGACAACAAAATTCTTTTTGCCCAAAAATCATTGGAGTATTCTCAAAAAATAAAAGATGATAGGCAATCAGCTCTTAGCTATAGACATATTGGAGCTGCTCATAAGAGAAAGGGTAATTGGGTAAAGGCCATTGAATACTACTTATTAGCTGAAAAAATATATCGGAAAATAAGTTTAAGGTTAGGGACTGCCGTAGTATTCCTAGACTTAGGAGGACTCTATTCTAGGCAAAATAACTTTAGTAACTCTATAGAATATTATTTCAAAGCCATTGATATTTTAAGAGATGAAAATGACTCTATTAGGCTAGCAAGTGCTTTATTAAATACAGGTGAACTTTACAGAGTCAATAATAAATTTGATAGCGCCAATCTTTACTTTGAAGAGGCTAAAGTAATTTTTCAAAAGGCTAACTATAAATCAAGGATTGCTTATGCACTTGGTAATATTGGTTTGGTCAATGCTGCAACCGGAAATCATACTATTGCCGAAAAAAACATTTATGAGGCGATCTCTATACTTCAGGAGCTAGGTGACAGGTATCCCATCGCCGTTTACCAAACCTCTCTTGCTGAAATATATGCAGAACGTAACGACCTAAAAAGAGCTCTTAAATATGCCCATAGTGCCCTGAGAATCGGGGAAGAAGAAGGCCTAAAAGAACAAATAAGAGACGCCAGTCTCAAGCTCTCTGAGATCTACCAGGCCCAAGGTGACTATCGAAAAGCCTACGATTACCAGAGTCAATACATCACTTATCGTGACAGTATCAACAATGAAGAGGTGATCCGCAAGATGGCTGATCTGAGAACTGAATACGAAGTAGGCCAAAAGCAAGCTGAAATAGACCTGAAACAAACCGAAGTAGACCTGCTCAATGAGCAAGCCAGAAACAATCAAATTGTTCTTTGGAGTGTGATCGTGATTTTGGTACTGGTGCTTTGCTTGACCTATGCACTACTCAAAGTTTATAGGGTAAAAGTTCGCGCCGTAAGAATAGTAAGGCAAAGACGGCGAATCATCGCTGCACAAAGAGATCAGCTAGAAGATGTTAACCGTACAAAAGACAAATTCTTTTCTATCATCTCTCATGACATCCGAGGACCAATCAGCAATTTTCAAGGTGTGTCACAACTGATTCATTTACTGGTAGAAAGTAAGGATTACGATGCGCTACTCAAGTTGGGTAATATGCTGGATACTTCTACCAAAGAAGTGTCTTCGCTGCTCGACAACTTGCTGGAATGGGCCATGAGTCAGCAAGGTCGCATGCCCTACAAACCTGAAGAAATCAAACTCCATGAACTCTGCAATTCTAACTTGAGCATCATGGAAAATTTGGCTACAGCCAAACAAATTACACTGACCAAAAAAGTAAAAGAAAAAGTCAAAATCACCGCCGACAAAAACAGCGTCTCCACCATCATCAGAAACCTATTGAGCAATGCCATCAAGTTCACCCCTGAAGGAGGAACAGTAGACCTACAGCTCAACTATGATCTAAACATGGCAGTCATCACCGTTCAGGATTCGGGTATAGGTATCCCTAAAGAGAAGATGGCACATCTGTTCGACTTCCAAGGTGAGCGCAGCCGATGGGGTACCGGTGGTGAAAAAGGGGTAGGCCTTGGCCTTACGCTCATTCACGAGTTTGTAGAGCTCAACAAAGGCAAGATCGAGGTAGATAGCGAGGAAGGTAAAGGGACAACTTTTAGAGTATATCTTCCGATACTGCCGGAGTAGCCTTCAATCTCCCCAGCCCTCTTCTCCAAGAAGGAGTAGACTCTGCATTACCTAAAATCAGGCTTATCCAATTTTTTGGCAATTCTATGTGCAGCATTAAGCAATCCTACATGGCTATAGGCCTGGGGGAAATTACCCCACATACTTCCGTCCTTTTCGTTAACATCCTCGCTGAGTAAGCCCACATGATTGGAGTATCCAACCAAATTATCAAAGTACTCTACAGCCTCATCTACTCGGCCTACACAAGCCAATGCCTCCACATACCAGAAAGCACAAATCAAGAAAGTAGTCTCCGGCTCGCCAAAGTCGTCCTGGTGCTTGTATCGATAGAATAGTCCATTGGCAGCTTTCAAATCCTTCTCCATGGCTTTGAGGTGTTCTTTGGCTCTTTCAGAATTATTGTCCAGATAGCCCATGTTGATCAGCTGCAAGCAGCTGGCATCCATCCGGTCTGTACCAATCGCCTGACTGTATCCTTTTTTGCTGGCACTGTAGCACTCTTCTACTTTACCTTTTGCTATTTTGCCTAGCTTCTGAGCCAACTTGCCCATTTTTTCGTCTTTCAATACTACGGCGATTTTCTCCGCAGCCATACTACCCGCCCAATGAAATAAATAGGTATAGCAGTGGTGCTGGCTCAGGTTTCTGAACTCCCAAAGACCCGCATCAGTTTGCTCCATCGTCTTTTCTATCAGACCAAGTGTCTTGTGAATCAAATCCCCAGAGTCGTAGCGTTCAGTAAAAATGATTCGCTGATCATAGTAAAGCGGCAACAAAGACAACAACACCTGACCATAAACATCATTTTGAATATGCTCATACGCCTGGTTTCCTACTCGCACTGGTTGGTTTCCTCGATAACCTTTCAGTTTGGTTTCTATTTCTACCAAATCCTTCTCTCCACCAATACCGAACAGCGGTTGGTAACGATCGTTCTCCGCACTGGTGATGTTCATGATATAGTGAAAGTACTTTTCTAGCTCCTCAAAATGGCCAATGTTGTTGAAAGCATTGAGCGTATAAAACGTGTCACGCATCCAACAAAAACGATAATCCCAATTTCGAGTGGACCCTGGAGACTCCGGCAAACTTGTAGTAGTAGCGGCAACGATGGCACCCGTATCTTCAAACTGATGGATCTTTAGCGTAAGTGCCGAACGTATCGCTTCCTTCTGATAAAAATTGGCAATGCTGGCGGTTTTCACCCACTTGTGCCAGTAGTTCACCGTTCGGTTCAAAAATAGTTCCGAGGTTTCTTTTACATCCGCCTCCAATGGTGGCCCGAATGTAAGAACCAAATATTTGGTTTCATTCAGCACAAACTCCTGATCATTCATCAAATAACTCAAAGAGATATTGGTAGTCAGACGTACCTGCGACTCCAGCCCAATGTACCGGATGTGGTTGCTACCCATACTTCGTTCCGGACGAATATTGCCATAGTCACCCACAGGATCACATACTACTTTGATATTTGGATGTTCCGAAATAGGTTCAATTTTTCTGATGAGCATCAATGGCTTGTAGCTCCGCTCAAACTGTAAATATCTAGGTGCAAAGTCTGTAACTCTATATTTACCACTAGCACTGGTAATTTCCGTACAAAGCACATTGGTGTTTTCTAAATAGTACTGTCTCGAATCATAATTGCCTTCGGCAGGCAGCGCAGAAAACTCCCCACCCTTTTCATCATCAAGCATATTGCCAAAAATGAAACTGCTGTCGAATCTAGGCCAACACATCCAAGCGATGTTGGTATCTGTTTTGATGTGGGCGGTATATGCACAATTACCAATTACACCATAGTCATAGGTATGTCTTTTTTCCATTGGATCAGAAATTAAGGATTCAAGAAAGTTGTTTTGGATCGTGCGTTGTAAAGATTGAATATTATTCTGGCCAATTCAATCAATACGCTAAAATGATGAAATATTATCAATTAATGCCATAATTATTGCAACTTTGTTCAGCGAAAATTCACATTTATTAATAAACACACAATGAGAAAGAAAATAGTAGCGGGAAACTGGAAGATGAACAATGACCTGGCGGCCGGCAAAAAATTAGCACAGGAAGTGCTCGACAAAGCCACAGGAAACGAAGAAGCTCAAATCGTTCTGGGTACTCCATTTATTCATTTGACCAGCTTGGCGGAATCTGTAGTTGGAAAGAAAGGAATTGAAGTAGCTGCACAAAACTGTAGTGACAAAGCATCAGGTGCCTATACAGGAGAAACTTCAGCCGAGATGATCAAATCTACCGGCGTCAACTATGTGATCCTAGGGCATAGCGAAAGAAGAGAATATTTCAATGAAACCAACGCACAACTAGCGGCAAAATTGGATTTGGCTTTGGCCAATGGATTGACGCCCATCTTCTGCTGTGGAGAGCCTTTGGAAATCAGAGAAGCTGACACACAATATGACTACGTAAAACAGCAGCTAACTGAAAGCTTGTTTCACTTGTCAGCAGAAGACTTTGCTAAAATTGTAATCGCTTACGAACCAATTTGGGCGATTGGCACCGGTAAAACCGCAACATCAGCACAAGCACAAAAAATGCATGCAGAACTAAGGAGTCACCTGGCCAGTAAATTTGGACAAGAAGCTGCAGATGCCTGTCCTATCCTTTATGGTGGTAGCTGTAAACCTTCAAATGCTCAGGAAATCTTTGAAGGCGCAGATGTAGATGGTGGACTAATCGGTGGAGCATCTCTTAATGCAGATGACTTCTTAGCCATCGTCAACTCATTCTAAAAGTGAATTAAGCAACATTTTCCCGTTATGATTTCATTTATTGTTTCGCTGTTGATATGGAGCTGGAGTGATATCCCTATTACCACAGCTCAAATTGACCCTTGTGAAATTTACGGTAAGGTTTATATCGAAACTAATCCCCGATTCGCACACTTTCGGGTTTATGAGGATGAATCCGAAGCTTTTGCAGACATCATCGTCTTCGAAGAAGAAAATTCTTTGTTTGCCGATGAGGTAGGTCACTGGTCTTTTGTGGAAGACCGAGATTTTGCTGATGTTTACATATACTTTGAAAAAGACCGAAACATGGCGGACTTTTCGGTGTACTATACCGAATATGCTTCCTTTGCCGGCTGCAATAGATAAATGACCTTTACCAAAATAATATTCCAAACTAACCAAGAATTCTCAGAAATCCTTACTGCAGAATTAGCCGAAATGGGCTTTGATACTTTTGAAGAAACTGAAAAAGGGATTGACGCCTATATTCTTACCGAACGATACTCTAGTCGAGCGATTAGTGAAATGGTTGACAAGTATAAATCTTTGGCCTCTATCGAGTACAAAGTAGAAACCATTGAAAAGGAAAACTGGAATGAAGAGTGGGAAAAAAACTACGATCCAATTGCTGTAGATACCAGGTGTAGAGTAAGGGCAACATTTCATGAACCTGATGATTCTTACGATCATGAAATTGTAATCACTCCCAAAATGTCCTTTGGTACAGGTCACCATGCGACTACACAGGGCATATTAGAGCTTCAACTCGATAGTGACTTTGCAAATAAGTCCGTACTCGACGTGGGTTCTGGTACGGGCATTTTAGCCATCATGGCTGCTAAACTCGGCGCCAACTATGTTGAGGCAACAGACATCGACCAGTGGTGTGTAGAGAATGGCTTGGAAAATTTTCAGCTCAACGGCCTTCAAAATATTGATTATCATAAAGGTGCAATCAGCACACTCCAACTCAACAAGCCGAAATATGATGTGGTCATTGCCAACATCAACAAAAATGTGCTTTTAGAAGAAATGTCTTATTATGCTGGTCTACTTGACAAGGGAGGCCAATTGTTTCTCAGTGGGTTTTATGAAGAAGACATCCCTGATGTAAAAAATAGCACAGATTCTTATAATCTTTTGCTAGAAAAATCAGTTATTAAGGATAACTGGACGGCGCTGATGTTCAGTAAATACTGATAAAGCCCTTAGCATATCGCCATCGGTTTACTATCTTTAGCCGTTGATTCAGAATAGCATTGAATGGTCTGGCATAGGCGTATATATTTTCTACTTTTTTTTACCCTTTTTACAGGATTAGCGCAAGCACAATACTTCAGATTTTCATCTGAGCCAGACCAGTTTGTGGAAGATGTAGTGAGTAATATTTCAGGCATCGGTACGGAGCCCGCAGAAAAAGTGTCTTACGACTTTCGTAATGTCTGGACCTCACAACTGACAGACGATCAAAAAGCCTCAATCATTGAGCTCTGTCGTAAAATGGAAGACCGTAGATTTGGCACTCGCCCTTATCACGAATACTTCTTCAGCCTGATCACTTATGCTTTGACGCAAGAAAGCACCAGTACGGATCAGATGTCTGAAATTTTAAACATCTGTCATTACGCTGTGGATCACTTTGGCAAGGACGAGGTTTCAGAATTCTTCAAATCCCTCACTTTCTTTTTCGCACGAGGTGCACTTTACCATTCTCATTACAACAAGTTATCTACTACGGGTGGCTCATACAAAGTGGTCCTACTCGAGGAAACATTGCCAGAGCCGGAACCTGAAGAGTCAGAAGAAATAGTTGAAGAGGAATTTATCTCTGAGGAAGAGATTGAAGAAACTCAAGAAGAAGAATATGCGGAGGAAGACACAGGTTCAGATGATTGGGGCTCAGACGACGGATGGGGAAGCGATGACAGCTGGGGCTCTGATGATGGATGGGGAAGTGATGATAGTTTCGGCAGCGATGACAGTTTCGGAAGTGATGATAGTTTTGGGAGCGAAGAAGTAGCAGAAGAATCCTTTGAAGAAGAAAAAAAACCACTAGTGCTGGAGCGTCAGACTTTTTCCCTCGAAAAAGTAGATCATGTAGCCGAAATGCAGAACAATGATGTGGACCCCATACTGGCCGGCCCTGCTTTAGAGTTAACTGGGATTGATTTTAAAATCTCAACACCTTACGATACTTTATCCATCACCAATGCATCAGGTACTTTCCTTATTAAGGATCAGGTTTTTGTAGGCAAGTCCGGAGAGATAGATTGGCCAAATGATCTCCGAGGCACTGATGGAGCTGTGGTGAGTTTGGAGGGGTATTCTTTCAATGTCAGAATACCAAGACTCAGAACATCCAGAGCAAAATTGAAGTACCCAGAATTGTTCAGTGGAGAAGCACCAGGAGCCTTCTCTTTCAAAAGCGGAAAGCGACTGGCGCATGAAGAAAAGCTATTCCCTCAATTCATTTCTCATTACTCAGATTTAGAATTGACCCTACCAGACAAACACTTAAAGTACAAAGGTGGCTTTGCTATGAAGGGAGCGAGAAAGTTCGGTACTTCGGTTTCAAAAAACCCTTCTGTAGTAGAAGGAACAGGCAAAGGAAGGTCCTTCAAGGTAGAAGCCGAAGAATACACTTTTAAAGACTCCCTCATTCTATCAAACAAAGCCTCATTTGTGTTGCATCACGGTGAAGATTCCATTTACCACCATGTGGTTCGTTTCGATTATGATCAAGCCATATCCAAACTCACTTTGCTCAAGGATCGGGGTGCATACAAAAACACCTACTATTACTCTTCATTCTTCAAGTTAGAATTTAAAGCTGACATGCTTCAATGGATGCTCGAGTCGGACAGTATTAACATTTCAATCTTAAATGCCAAAAATCGAGTGCCTGCTTTATTCGAATCGGAGGAGTATTTCAACCCGCTCAGGTACAAAAAAATGACCGGCATGTATGAGTTCCATCCTTTGCGTGCAGTTGTGGAATTTGCCCGATTAGTTCAGAGCTCCGAATATAACTTGCTCGAAATGCAGGAACACTTTGGCCTTAAGCCAGAACTTGCCAGATCAGCCATGATCTTCTTAAAGCAAAACAATTACATCTTATTTGATGAGGAAAACCAACAAATTCAAGTGCTTAGAAAGGCTTTCCATTATGTTATGGCCTATACACGTCAGAAAGACTTTGATAACATTCTGATTTCTTCACTTAACCCTCCAGGTGCAAATGCAACATTGAACTTTGAAACGGGCGAAATGGAAGTTCAGGGAGTGAGTAAAATTGTAGTCACGCCCGATGAAGATGTGCGTATTACACCAGACTCCAGCAGGATCACGTTGCTTCAAGACAAAAACATGAAATTTAGCGGAGGCGTGAATGCTGGTGACTTTAGCTATCAGGGCAAAGAGTTTTTCTTTAATTATGATGAGTATCTCATTGAAATGCCAGTGATCGACTCTATGAGAATACAGGTGGATTTTCATGATGGGGAAGATCAAGAAAAAACTTCATTGAGCAATCACCTGACCCAAACTTCAGGCACCCTGTACATCAACCACCCAAAGAACAAAGCGGGGGTAAGAAATTTTGCCCAGTATCCTTTCTTTGTGTCAGACTCTGAGGCTATTGTGTACTTTGATGGTCCGGATATTCTGGATGGAGCTTATGATAAGTCCATCTACTTTGTGGTTCCTCCATTTGAAATGGATAGTATCAATAGAGATGACCCGGATGGCATTGCTTTTAAAGGGACTTTCATGACAGGAGGAATTATACCTCCTATCGAAGAAAATCTGGTGATCATGCCCGATAGATCTTTAGGCTTTGAACACATCATTCCTGCAGAAGGGTATCCACTATACAAAGGGGAAGGTGTTTTATACGATAGCTTGACTCTAAGTGCAGATGGATTGCGAGCAGATGGACGTATTGACTATCGAACCACTACTGTGAATTCCGATGATTTTATATTCTATATGGATTCTGTATCTGCTGTTGGCCAGGAAGGAGTCATTCGTGAAGGCAAAATGGACCAAGCATCTTACCCAGAGGCTGTATTGACGGATTATAAAATGCTATGGAAACCGCTTAAGGACAGCATGTATATTGCCAACAGAAACGAGCCTTTCCAATTTTATAACTCTACTGCCTCATTGGATGGAAAGGCGAATATCACAGCGGGAGGAGTCTATGGTTCTGGTACAATGCTGTCTAGAGGATCAAAATCGATTTCTGATGAATTCCATTTTAGTCAAACCGAATATTCTGGAAGGCATGCAGAGTTTGAAATTCTAACAGACAACCCAGAAAAACCTGCGATGAAAGGTGATGACATTGCCCTTAATTTCGACTTGTTCGAAAACATAGCCACCGTTCGGCCCGAGCAGGAAGGTGTAGCTGCCATTAGTTTCCCATATGCACAAATGAAGACCTCTATTACAGAAGCTACCTGGTATTTGGATTCAGACCGGATTGCGATGGTAAAGCCGGAGGAAGTAGATATCATGTCCTCCTACTTTTACACTACACGTGAGGAGCTAGATTCTCTGGCCTTCAATGCTACCAACGCTATCTATGACATCAACACTTACGAGCTCAACGTTCAAGGCATTCCATACATCAAAGTAGCCGACGCAGAAATTACTCCGGACAACAATGAAACGACCATTTATGAAAATGCCGTCCTTAGAACTTTTGAAAACGCCAAGTTGAAGATCGATACACTCAATGGCTATCACAATTTGTTTGATGGCAATATCACAATTATATCAAGTAAAAAATTTGAAGGTCATGCCACTTACGAATTGGTTAATGCTGCGCAAGATACTTTTGCTATCAAATTCGACAGCTTCGAGCTCAAAGGCTTTCAGGTAGGAAGAAATGAATATGATAGCATGACCGTTTCTGGTGGAACGGTTTTAGAATCTCAAAAACTACAACCCTCCCCTGGTTTTTTCTTTACAGGTGATGTCACCATGTATGCCGACAGAAAAAACTTAGAAATGGAAGGTGAGGTCCGACCCAATATTACCAGCTTAGGTGAGTTTGATTATTGGATCAACTACAACGTACCTGAAGGTCAAGATGAGGTTATCATTGATGTGGATACAGCGACCACGACCACTGGACAGCCTATAGTAGCTGGTCTTCTGTATAACAGCGTTACCTATGATGTTTACATGGCCTATGTCCATGATAAGATTCGACCGGCTGATGAATATATTTTTAAAGCAGGTGGGCTTTTGACTTATACGGACTCTCTGTCTGAGTTCAGGATTGAAGACCCTGCCAAGACCTCTAACGAGTCCTATGCTGGTAGAAGTTTTATATATAATGACAAGACACAAGAACTCCTTTTTGAAGGATCAGTCAATCTGATCAAAAATATTCCCGAATTTGCCTTGGAAGCCACTGCTTTAGGCTTTGCCAAGCCTGATTCCAACACTTATTTTATGGATGCTATGTTGGCCTTCGACATGAAATTGCACCCTACAGTGATCACAGCCATGACAGCCGACATTACAGATGTAGTCGCTCAGGTAGGCCCGGAAGCAGCACATGGCAATAGCATCGAAGTCATGTACAAATTGGCGGATATGATTGGTGACCCAGCAACCAAAAACTACGAAAACAATTCCATGAACGAGTATACGGCCTTGTCAGAAAGTTCGCCAAGAGTCACCAAAACACTTTTCATTTCTAATGTTAATCTTTCCTGGTCTCACAGACATCGTGCTTTTTACAACACATCGAAACTTGGTCTGTCTCATATTTTACAAACAGACATCAATGCGCTATCTGATGGATTTTTGGAAATTAAAAAATCGGATGATGGTGACAATATTGTACACCTATTTCTACAAATAGCTCCATCAACTTGGTATTTCTTTAGCTATGAACACGGTCGTCTCATGATGTTTTCTTCAAACACCGATTTCAACAACTTCGTCAGTGAAAACTCAACAGTTGCTAGTACGGGATTGGGAGAATACACCACAGTACTAGGTGATGAATTTGAAGTACTAAAGTTCGTTAATGACTTTAGAAATAGATATTACGGCATCAACGAAGCTTATAGCTTAGAATATCCAGAAGAAACTCATCTGGAAGAAGACAGCTACGAAACCATTGAAGAAGGTACAGATCCTCTACAGGAAGAGCCTGTCGAGGAGGATTACAATACGTTTGAGGAATTAGACGAGGACGAAGACGACGGGTTCTAATTTAAACTCTGCTTTCCTCCCATCCTCCGAACAACCAGTTGCCCGCAGCATTAGGATTATCGCTTCGCATAAATTGATCCACAGATCGGATCATTTCTTCTTTTGACAAGCGGCCATCTTGATTGGTGTCCAAGTTTCTAAAGGCCTTTGGCGCGAAACGTACCTCTATTCGCATGCCAATAAAAAGGTCTATGTATTCCGTTTGAGATATGTAACCATCATCATTGATGTCGAACATCTTGAATATAGTAGTCACAAAATTATTCAAGTACTGTTTGTAGGTGTCTAGATTCTTAGGGTCTAGCAACACAGTCATAAACTGCAACCACTGCTGTTCAGTACCCTGACCATTTTCTACATAGGGAACTAACTTTTCCCAGATACCATTTGTCATAGCCATAACAACTTCATATTCGGGAGTATCCAGATCAATATCTCGAATGATAGCTAGGTTTTCGCCAATGGCTTCAAAATCATCAGCTTCGATTGATCCATTTTTGTCAAAATCAAGGATATTGAAAAAATGACTTAGTTTTTTTATTTGTAGTGGTGTTAGCATAATACCTCAAACTTATAGATTCTGTAAGATTTTACCTACGGTTGCTCTCTTCTTATAATCAGGATCGAAGAAAGCATATAATATTTTTTTGTCTTGACCTATGATGTATGTAGCAGGCACAGGTAAATTGGGGCCATTATCTCCGTTAGCTGCATCCAAGTCAATTCCCCATTTTTTATACTTTTTCAGCAACGCCTCTTCCATCTTGAAAGCCACGTGATAGGTATTCATGATAGATAAATCCTTGTCATGAATGATTTTGAAGGAAGCTCCGGTTTTATCTACTGTCTTGGCAATGCTCTCAGGTTTTTCTGGTGTAACAGCTACCACTATCCCCCCTTTTTCAACAATAAAGTTGAGAGAGTCTTCCATTTGAGAAAGTTGCTTATTGCAATGAGGGCACCAAAAACCCCTGTAGAACATAAGAACCACTGGTCCTTTTTCTAAAGCCTCATAAAGTTCAAATGATTTTCCGTTTTGATCAACACCCTTAAAGTTGAGCGCTTCTTCACCCTCATTGAGTTGAAACGGTGCCTCTTGAGCCATCACCTGCGGCGAAAGCCAACAAGCAAATATCAATACAGCCCAACTAAATATCTTTCCAATCATCTACACTTATTTGTTTAGGCTAATATAGCCTTTAATACGTTTCATTAGCAAATTTCAGGATGAATTGAACGCTTGAGGCTGATTACTGAACCTTTAAAATATCTTTCATATGGAAGATGAAGTTTTGCAAAGCCTGTTCCCAGGTCAGATCCGCATCCCACCGAGAGCCCAAGTAGGCATCCTGCGTGTATACGTGCTTGACATAGTATTTGTAAACCACAGCATCCACGGGCAAAGTGTTAAGCGTACTTCCAGCGCGAATAGTTACATAGTCCGTTTCATAAGGATCAATCTCATAGTTCAGCATCTCTTTTAAGGTTTTGCCTGAGCCATGCACAGTCAATAGTACAAACTGATGCCCTTGATTGTAAATATCCACATCCGAAGAGGTCTCCGAAAATTCATAACTCAACGGGTAATCCAACATGATTTCTTCCAACCTTTTGTTCTTGCGGTCGACTTCTGTGTTATAAGCTGATATTTTGCTCAGTGCATCAGCATTAAGTGAAGTACTATCCTCCATTTCATATTTTTGGAATTTGGGAACAACCAATTTGTCAACCTTTAGATCCATTGCATAAGTAGGTATTCTCTTACCTTTGAGAATTTTTGCATCCGTGAAAAACTCTGGGATGTCCGGAATCAAATAATTTTCTCTTTCCATTTCAGCTCTGATGACGTCCTTTCTCATTTCAGTCAGAAGCACATCCAAATCAGGGCCTTCAGTCTGCCAGGCCTTTTGTCTTTCGGATATAAATGAAGGCTTGTCATTAAAACCACTAATGGATATACGATAGGACTCCACACCTGCATCATTGGAAGGTGATTGTTCGAGCACGATGATGTATTTTATCTCGCGACGCTCCATTTCCTTAGCAAAAGACTCATTGGCGTCTGGACTCGCAAACATGTCATCCAAATAATAGTAAGCCACCGCATCTATTTTCATTCTCTTAAAGGCCCGGTGCACTTTTTCAGAAAGCCCCTTCCAATCAGCTCTTAGATTTGGATTCTTTTTTGATCTGGGGACAGAAACCAATACAACAGACTTTCTTGAAAGTAAATATTTGGGCAAATGAGGCTGGATATCGAGGCTTTTCATATCTAGCCATTGTTCGCCACTAGGCTGCGCGCATAGACCACTGCCAAATGTGAACAGGATAAGCATAAAAAAAAGATAAACAATCAGAGGTTTGGCGTGCGTTTGCAATGGACAATTTTACTTTTCTAATGAAAAATCAACGTTGAAAATTAGCCAAATTGGTGCACAACCCCGTATTTTTATTTGAATTAATCCGTACGATATGAGCAAAACCAAATGTGAGTGGGCTCTTGGGCATTTTGAAGCCTATGAACAGTACCATGATGAAGAATGGGGAGTCCCTACCCATGACGACCAAGTGCATTTCGAATTTATGATATTAGAAAGTGCTCAAGCTGGGCTGAGCTGGAGTACCGTTCTTAAAAAAAGAGAAGGATATCGAGCCGCTTTCGGGAATTTTGATGCCAACAAAGTAGCAAAATTCAATGAAGAAAATATTCAGTCGCTTATATCCAATCCAGCCATTATCCGAAACCAACAGAAAATCCGAGCTGCAGTAAATAATGCCGTCAAGTTTCTTGAAGTTCAAAAAGAATTTGGTTCCTTCTCAAAATACATCTGGTCTTTTGTTAACGACAAGACCATTGTAGGCCACTGGCCAAACAAGGATCAAGTACCAGCTACCAGCCCGGAGTCTGATGCACTGAGCAAAGATCTGAAAAAAAGAGGATTCAAATTTGTAGGTAGTACGATCATGTATGCACACATGCAAGCAACTGGTCTCATCAACGACCACACAACTGACTGCTATAGATACAAGGAACTTTTGAGTTGATTGTATTCTTACTTAACTTCGCCATGTTAATTAAAAAGAACCAAGATTATGTTTAATCCAGCAGTTACTTCAGGAGTTGATTTGTTTGTAAATATTGTGATCGTGTTGGCAAGTTTTGCCGCAGCGGTTTCTTTCATCGACTTCAGAAACACAAACAAGAAAGAAGAGAAAGAGGCCAAATAATAGAAGAGGCCTACTAGAAGATATTTTCCCACGCTTCGCTCCCGATGCTCATCTGGATCGAAGCGTGGGATTTTTTATGCTACTTCTAGTAATTTCCTGACCTCATCCATTATAGACGCAGAACCCGTATTCACTGCTATCCTGAGTGCTTTCAAACCACTCACACCCTGCAGTTCTTCCAATTCCAATTGCTCGACCTTTTCAGTGAGCAGCTCCTTACTTTTCAAGTATTCGATATACTTCAAGTATTCTTCGGCATCCTTGTCTTGAGAATAAATGATAGCAATCTTACCCGGTTGTGTAATTCTCTCTTCTGTATCTTTTACTAAGGCTTTATCTATTCGTTTCTTGGTTATCTCATATCGAATGTTGTAAGCACCATCCACATCAAACTTCTTTTCCTCTTGTCTAAATCGAATAGACAATGGATTGGAATGTACTAAAATGAGATGTGTAGTTTCTAATGGCATGGATAAGTCATTAACCATAGTTGCCGTTCGATTGGCAATTTCTGCTGTAACTACCAACTGCCATAGTCTTAAATTTCTAAGATAAACCTCATCAAACTTTAAGTGTTCAACCATAGAGGCTCCTATGTAAATATTGTGCTCGACGCCATCAGTCTTATATTTTTCAAAGTAATGTGGAAACATCTTCTGAGCTGACTTCTCTTCCTCATCCAAAATACTTCCAATGGTATCATTGATGGCCGTCAAACTATCTTCAAAATGCTTTCTATGCTCGTAAACCACACCAAGAGTAGGGTCTAATGCCTCCCAATAAGCCTTAGAAAACTCGCCATCACCCACATGATTGGCTTCCATATTTTTGATTATTGGCTCGACCTCTTTCTGTAAAAATTCCAAGATTACAGACTCATCCCCTGTTACTAGTTTGCTCTTGATTTTTTTTCTGAAATTATCCAAACGGAAAATCGTCTCGTCCAAAATTGGCAGATTGGTCATCTCCATCGCTCTTCCAAGGACTTCTCTCGCCAACTGAAGTTGACGATTGAGGTCTTTATAAATGCACTGATGTCTTTCGACAGAAGAGTTTCTAATGTCTGAGGCTGCATATAGAGGGTACACATCATTAAAAACAATTTGTGGCGCGACTGTGCTTTTCTTCTCGGCCATTTGATCCAGCATCTGATGAGCCGCATCGTTAAACTTCCATTCAACTGTAGGATGAATCGAAGTATATTTTTCTTTGATCAGGTTCTGAATCGTGTTCTCCAGCTCTTCCGAGCTTCGTTTTACCGCAATCGCAAATAGTGGCAACACCTCTTTCATTTTGGTCAATGTCAAGGCATTCAAATCTCCTTTATTAGGCGAAGCCAACTCCAACAGCCCGACAAATTCATCATTATAGAACAACGGATTGAGAATCAGGTTTTGAACTCCGCAGTCCTGAAGTGCTTCGGATTGTGGTTTCAATGGCATACAACACTCCGACATGTCTTCTACTACCATTGGCTCTGCTTGATTAGCAAATCTATCAAGCAAATTTGCTGTGGCATGTGGGCATTCTAACTTGTCATGATTTCCAATTAAAATGCTTCTTCTCGTATTCCTACCAAAATTGAAAAACCTGTTTTTGCTTTTTTGATATGCTGATATACCTAATCGCAGATCTGAGAGCTGAAGCAAGGATCTAAACTTCTGTTCTAAATCATCAAAGCTGTTTTCCTCGGTAATACTATTTTTTTCAAGCAGATTTTCTTTCATTCTAGAAAGTACCTGATCCTTGGTCACCTCTGTCAATTTGAATATGATCAATCCTTGAAATTCAAAAAGATCGGTTGGCAGTTTTTCCATCCATACATCGACATCTTCTATGTGATCTGTAAGGTATTTCAGGTCTTCTTCTGTCAGCTCAGGCAAATCACCATTCAGAACAATCTCGCAGAATTTCGGATTGATTTCAATTTTAAAATATCGTTTTAACCCAGTACGCTGATCGGATAGGGTATATATAATGTCTTTATTTAGTTCAATCGTCAACCCATAGTATGTCTGCATAATGGCAAAGTAGGCAGCCATGGTTTTGTGCAGCATAATCTGCGCCATTTCCTCAGGATCCAATAAAGCCTCATACGAGCCGGCTTGAGCCATCAAGTCCTTATAGCCCTTGGTTGAATGGACATCTTGCTTTTTGAACGGGGCCATGGCCGACACCATTTCCTCCTCTTCTGTAAATGGAGAGAAAATAGCAGTCATCAAGAGGTCAACTGTTTCTCTATGGGTATCAAGAACCTCTAGATCTTCAATAGGGGCAAGTAACTCCGGCACCTGACTTACTCGGTCCATTACCTCCTTGGCCGTAGATGCCAAGTGAGAATTCGAGTCATTGATTCGCATCCCCCAATAGCCAATCAAATTGGCTAGACTCAATTTACATTCAAATGGGAATTCGAGTCCCATATCACACTGGTCAAGTTCTGCGTCCATAGTTATTGTTAAAAGCCTTTATTTGCGAACGTGGACGCCTATTTTTTAGTTTCATTTGTATGAAAATACATTTCAAAAATATTTAACAGAGATATCACAGGCATCTCAAGGGAATTGAAGCCCGTATGACTTATATTTCTTTCTCAATTGGAAAAAGGCATTGAAAGCAAATCAGAATACCGAACAAGAAAAACAGGAAGTAGTAAACACCTATTTCAATAGGGATCTAAGTTGGCTGACTTTCAATTATCGTGTCCTACAAGAAGCACAGAGTAGTGAAGTGCCTCTCTTTGAAAGACTTCGTTTTCTGGCCATCTATTCTTCAAATCAAGATGAGTTTTTCAGAGTGCGAGTAGCCAATATTCGTCGGTTGGTAGAAATTGATAAAAAGAAAATCAATAAAGCACTGGACATCCACCCAACTGTTTTGCTAGACAAGATACATGACCGTATTCAAGTTCAGCTGGATGAATATGGCAACACACTTCGAAATCATGTGCTGAAGGAGCTAGAAAAAAACGGTATATTCATTTTATCTCCAGAACAACTGAATGAAGATCAGCGTGCGACCTGTCTCTATTATTTTAAAACCAAAGTGCTTTCTTTCTTGCAGCCCTACCTTTTTGAATTAGCAATTAGAGAGCCTTTTTTAAACAATAGGGAATTGTATTTTGCGCTCAAGTTGAGAAGCAAATACTCACAGGGAATTAAGTTCGCATTTCTCAATATTCCATCGAACAGATTACCTCGGTTCTTTAAGGTGCCCTCTCCAAACTTTCAATTTCACTACATCTTCCTAGACGATATAGTTGCCATGCATTTAGACTTTGTTTTCCCAGACTATGAGGTGTTGGAATGCAAGAGTATCAAAATGAATAAAGATGCAGATCTAAATATAGAGGATGAATTCAGTGGTGATCTGGTAGAAAAAATTCAGAAGCAGATTCAGAAGAGAAATTTGGGTGTTCCTTCTCGTTTTCTATACGACAGAACCATGTCTCCCGAACTATTGGAGAATTTTCAGGATGTTTTTCATCTGTCTGAAGATGACTTGGTATCAGGTGGCAGGTATCACAGTCTTTTCGATTTTATGGATTTTCCAAACCCTGTGGGCCACTCCTTGGAGTTTGAAACTCAGGAACCTTTAAGAAACCATAAAATCGACCGTCACAGATCCATATTCACGGCCATAGACGAGTCGGATCAAATGCTGCATTTTCCATACCACAGCTACAATTATATTCTTCAGTTTTTTAATCAGGCGGCTATAGACCCTCATGTCGCTGAAATCAAAGTTGCCTTCTACAGAATGGCTTCCGATTCGCTCATTGGGAATGCGCTGATATCGGCTGCCAAGAATGGTAAAAAAGTGACTGTTTTCATTGAACTCAAAGCGCGTTTCGATGAAGAAAATAACTTGCTCTGGGCGGAAAAAATGCAAAAAGAAGGTATACGGATAATATACAGTATTCCAGGATTGAAGGTACACGCCAAAGTGGCTTTGGTAAAAAAGAAAACAGATGACGGGTCGAATAAAATCTATTGCTTCTTTGGTACTGGCAACCTCAATGAAAAAACTGCAAGTATCTACTGCGACCATGGTTTACTTACTTGCCATGGCAAAATGGGTCAAGAACTGGATGAGCTATTCAAATACCTTTACAAAAGAAAACAACCCAAGCCATTCAAACATTTGCTGGTTTCACAATTCAACATTGTGGATGAATTTAACAAACTGATTCAACGGGAAGTGGATTATGTCAAAAAAGGGAAGGAAGGAAAGATCATTATCAAGCTGAACAACATCGAAGAGCGCGGTATGATTGATAAATTGTATGAAGCCAGTCGCGCCGGTGTCAAAGTTGAAATGATTGTGAGAAGTATCTGTTGTTTGATTCCTGGAGTTGAAGACATGAGCGAAAACATTACCATTCGCAGAATAGTTGGCCGATATCTGGAACACGCACGAGTTTTTTGGTTCAACAATGGAGGTAAAGATGAGTTGTTTATGGGCTCTGCAGACTGGATGAAAAGAAATCTAAAAAGCAGGGTGGAAGTAACCTTCCCTATTTATGATGAACATGTGAAACAAGAAGTAAAGGAAATATTGAACCTTCAGCTTCAAGACAATACCAAGGCTGTCATGCTCGATGAAAATCTAAAAAACATAAAAATCGAGCGTAGTAAGGGAGAGAAGCTTTACAACGCCCAGGTAGATACCTATGCCATGGTGAAGAAATGGGAGCAGATTTCTTGATTCCTTAATACATATACTGATTCTTAAAGAAGACCTCGGCGATAATAAAGGAGAGTACGGCAACGACAAAGCCAAACATGAATACGGTATAGGCTACTCGTAGTCTTTTGTATTTTTTCCCAAGCACAGCTCCCAGATAGTAGATATCCTTAATCAAACTACCATACAAATATTTACTATCCTTCATCAGCTCATTCATGCCCCATTCATACTCCTCTAGGCTCATGTTATGAAAATTGCCAAAAAACAGGAGATTTGTCTTTTGATTCATAATATCACTTTGTGTGAACTTGCCTTTAGAAATGTTTGGTCTGGTCGCTAAAATGCTCAGGACAATGGTCACCAAACAGATGACCGTCATGATCAATGTTGGGATAATAAAGTGAGGGTACTCTTCCAGCTTTCTGATCAGCACTGAAATAATAATAGACAAAATGATCGAATTGATTGAGATCATAATGTTGGCCTTATTATCAGCCATAGCACTCAGATCCAAATGGTTTTTGGATGTAGTTCGAAACATCGTTTCTATTCCACGAGTCGGCTTGTTGTCTTTGGCGGTGGCCTTTTCTAGTTTCTTTTCGAGGCTGGCAATTTTTTTCTTTAGGTCGGCATTACGCTCCCTTTTCCCTGCTGCAATTTGCTCCTTTAGACTCGCCAGATTCTTTTGCTTCCCTTCTTCAAAGTTCTTTTGGGCATACTCAGTGAAGTAGCTATGTCCACTCAAGAAATCAGCATTAATCTTTCTCCAAGATGAGTTCTTAAACTCCTCTTCCTTAAGGTCCTCCCACTCCTTTCGAAGTAACTTAGCCCTTGGTTCAAACTGATCTGTGGAGAGGTGATATAAATCTGCATCGCACAATACAGCCTCCACATGATTCAACGGTCGCTGGGGCATCATCGTAGCCATGATACAGCCTTCTACTTGAGCAATTCGATCGGAAGGGAAATCGTGCTTTTCTAAAAATTCTCTAGCAATTTCAGCACTTCTTTTTTCGTGACAATCACAATCATCTACATGGCCCAAGTCATGAAACCATGCCGCAATCTCTGCTGTCTCTTTTTCTTCTGTGCTTAACCCTTCCCCTTTGGCAATTAACCCCACTGCTCTAACCACTTCCTTAGTGTGAACCAGGTCATGATATACGAAGTGTTCAGGCAAGTCTTTCTTCAAAGAAGAACTGACATAAGCTTCCACCTGTGATAAGACTGAGGTACTAGTTGCCATTAATTTTTTTGGTTTAACCACAAATTAACAAAAATGAGATGAAACAAATTCCTTACATATGGTGTAACATACCAAACGCATTTCATAATTTTAGTGTTAAGCTAAAAAAGCACTCAATATAATCGAGAACTCATGCCAAAAGCAAAATTCTTCCTATTGGTTTGCTGGACCTTTACTTTCGGCTGTCAATACAACTCTCGCCCTACAGCAGAAGCACTTTTTCATCAAACACCCAACGGCTTTGACAATTACAATTTAAAAAAACCGGATGCCAAATACTTTCTCCCGTATGTTTTGGAAGAGATTTCTGGTATGACCTATTACAAGCCTGGTGTAATAGCGTGCGTTCAGGACGAAGATGGCAAAGTTTTTTTCTACAATCACAAAACAAGGAAAGTAGAAAATACAGTCAGATTCGCTGACTCAGGCGACTATGAGGGTATCGCTAATGACGGAGAGAAGATCTATGTCGCAGAAAGCAACGGACACATTTACAAGTTTGAACCCAAAACGGATGGAAAAGTCAAGAAACTAAAGAAATATAAAACTGACCTAAAGAAAAACAATGATGTAGAAGGAATAGCCTATGATCCCAATACTAACAAGTTGCTTGTGGCGTGTAAAGGTGATGCTGGTCTTAAGGACAAAAAGAAAAAAGGAAAATCCGTCTATTATTTTGATTTGGACAAAAAGGAAATCAAGAAAAACGCGGCTTTCAATATTTCTAAAAATGATGTCAAAGAATTTCTGGAGAAATACAAAGACTTCGAATATGAGGTAAAGAGAATCAACTTCAAGCCTTCAGGAATTGCTGTGCATCCTATCAATGGGCACATTTACTTGATCGCTTCGATCGGAAAACTAATGATCATTACGGATCGCAAAGGAAAAATTAAAGCCACCGTTCCATTGGATCCCCGATTGCTGGGTCAACCGGAAGGCATTTGTTTCGCTCCAAATGGAGACTTGTTTATCTCCAGCGAAGGACAGGGAGACAAAGGTTATATTTTAAAGTTTAACATGAACTGATGCTTAGATCAATCACATTATTTGTAATCCTAGGTCTTGTCCTTCATTTTGCCAAAGCTCAATCTCCACATACCAATCATCGGGTTTTTTTAATTGGAGATGCCGGAGAACCCTCCTTAGCCAAAGCAAATCTCTCGCTTTTAAGAGATCAACTTACTTCCGCAGGAAAAGAAGCTACCCTTGTATTCTTAGGAGACAATATCTATCCCAAAGGATTACCACCGAAAGACCACCCGCATAGAAAAGAAGCAGAAGAAAAACTCAGGTTACAATTCGATATCACAAAAAATTTTGAAGGTAAAACGATTGTGATCCCAGGCAACCATGACTGGGCTAAAGGGCAAAAAGAGGGTTGGAATCATGTGAACCAACAGGAAAAGTTTGTAAAGAAATACTTCGATAGCAAAAAAGTGTTTTACCCAAAAAACGGTGAACCAGGCCCCGAAGAAATCAAACTTACTGATGGTTTGTATCTGATTGTTTTTGATATGCAATGGATTCTTCACGCTTGGGAAAAACCATTGGAAAGCGACCCTCTTAATAAAACAGAACCTTCAGATGTGCTTGTTGATATTTCATCTTTACTCGAAAAGCATAAAAACGACCATGTTATATTGGCATCTCACCATCCCCTGTACAGCTACGGACCACATGGAGGTAAGTATCCCTTGAAATCACACCTATTTCCTCTGACTGAAGTGAATGATAATTTGTACATTCCACTTCCAGTTATTGGATCAATCTATCCAGGCTATAGAGCTACCGCGGGTTCCATACAAGACATCCCCCATCCGGAGTACAAAGCCATTCGAAATTCACTTGAAGAACTGCTCAAACAATATCCGAATGCAATCTATGCCGCCGGACATGAGCATTCACTTCAACATATCAAAAAAGATGGAGTCAATTATATAGTCAGTGGTTCAGGGTCGAAAACTACTTATCTAAAAGAAAATGGTCAGTATTTGAGTTTTGGGAAATCGACGGTTGGGTTTGGTGAAGTCTCTTACAGCGACAACCAAGTTTCATTGAATTTTTGGTCTCCCAATGAACAGGGAAATAAAGATGCCATTTACTCGACCGATCTTTATGAATACAAACATCTGGCTGACCCCAATGCCAATTACCCAAGGTATGACTTTAAAGAAACCATGAAAACGGCTCCGGCCTCTTTACAATATCAAGCCTCAAAAGGCAAACGTAAGTGGATGGGGTCGAACTATAGAGATATTTGGAGTTTGCCTGTAGAAGCCCCAATTTTTAATATATCAGAAGAAAAAGGAGGATTGGAAGTCATCAAACGAGGAGGTGGCATGCAAACCAACTCGCTCCGACTCGAGGCCAAAGACGGAAAACAATACGTTTTGCGCTCGGTAGAGAAATATGCCCACAAAGCACTCCCCCATGTGCTGCAAGAAACGTTTGCTGTTGGTGTAGTGCAAGATCAAATTAGTTCCAGTCATCCCTATGCTGCCTATGTGATTCCACCGTTGGCTGAAGCCGTAGGCATTTATCATACGAATCCACGACTGGTCTATGTACCGGACGATGGCGCATTTGGTGAGTACAGAGAAGTTTTAGCCAATGAGCTAGCGCTTTTCGAAGAGCGACCGAGCAGAGATTGGTCTGACGCCAAATTTTTCGGCTACTCGGATGATTTGATCGGTTCTCCAGATGTTCAAGAAGAACTTTTGGACGACAATGACAATAGTGTAGATCAGCAATTTGTTCTGCGCAACAGACTGTTTGATATGGTCATTGGCGACTGGGATCGACATGAAGACCAGTGGCGTTGGGCTTCTTTCGATAAAGGCAAAGGCAAAATGTACCGTCCAATACCAAGAGATCGGGATCAAACATTTTTCATGAATGAAGGCATCCTACCAAAAATTGCGAGTAGAAGATGGGCGATGGCCAAAATAGAAGGATTTAATGAAGAAGTACGATGGTCTCCTGGCTTCAATTTCAATGCTCGTTTTTTTGATCGGATTTTTATGAATGAGCCAGACCGGGCTGACTGGCAAAACATGATACAGTTGATCCAAGATAGCCTGACGGACGAGTCTATTGAAAAGGCGATTAATCTCTGGCCAGAAAACGTTTTTGCCCTGACTGGCGAAAAAACGATCCAAACGTTGAAAGCTAGAAGAGATAATCTGCAAGACTATGGAATGGAGTTTTATGAGAGTTTGGCAAAAAATGTGAACGTCACAGGCACAGATAAAAAAGAACTTTTCTTAATTGAAAATTTGAACAAAGACGAGGTTAAAGTCACCGTCCACAAAATCTCAAAAAAGGGCCGGAAAGAGCAAATTCTGTATCAGAGGACTTTTTATGCAAATGAAACCAAAGAGGTCAGAATTTACGGTATGGGCAATGATGATCACTTCAAAGTGTCGGGTAACACAAAAAGCAAAATCAAGATAAGAGTAATCGGAGGAAAAGGTGAAGATGAATATTTCGACTATTCTACCAAAGCCGCAAAAAATGTCCTTGTCTATGATCGTAAACGTTCATCACTTATAGCTACTGAAGGCTATAGTTTTAAATCCCGATTGAGTAAAAACCCCACGATAAACGACTACAATAAGTATGAATTTAAGTACGATGTCTTGCTACCACTCATTTATGGGTCGTATAACCGAGACGACGGGGTTTTCCTGGGCGGAGGCTTTCAATACACTCAGCATGGTTGGCGTAAGGAACCCTTTGCGTCACGTCATCGAGTTTTGGCAGATGTCGCCGTTGCTACAGGGGCTTTCAATATCGAATACAAAGGAGAATACTCCAACGTATTGGGCAATTGGAATTTGGAAACTGTGATTGATATTCAAAAACCAGTAGTAAACAACTTCTTTGGAATAGGCAATGAGTCCGTCTATGATGTAGGTCAAGGCATTGATTATTATCGACTGAGAGTAGAGGACAACTCGTACTATCTTGCCATATACAACGAAATAGGCAACACTGGAAAGTTCTTGTTTGGTGTCCACCATAAGACTATAGAAATTGATGAGCGAGAAAACACATACATCACCTCACCAGGATTTAGTGAATTTCCAACAGATGATTTGTTCAATGACATAAGACATTATGGTGGCCTATACACTACGTTAGAATTTGACACACGTGATGAAAAGCTACTCCCAACCAGAGGCCTCTACTGGGAGAACGAAGTCTCGAGTTATCAAGGCCTAAGTAAGAACACCAATGACTTCACTCATTTGCATTCTAATTTGGCGCTTTATTATAGCTTTCAATTTCCGGCCATCGTGACTTTGGCCTCTCGAACGGGGTACGCGCACAACTTTGGAGAATTTGTCCATGATGAATTTTATAATGCCAACACATTAGGAGGAAGAAGTAATCTTCGAGGGTATAGAAAAACTCGATTTTATGGACGAACTACATTTTATCAAAATGTTGATATGCGTATCAAATTATTAGATTTCTCTTCCATACTGTTTCCAGGGAAATTTGGTATACATGGATTCTACGATGTAGGTAGAGTTTGGACATCCACTCCTTCGGATCTTTGGCATCGGTCAGCAGGTTTTGGACTATGGGTCGCTCCTCTGAGCAAGGCAGCTGCTTCATTGTCCTATGCTTTCTCTCCCGAAGAGAATTTGATATCATTTGATTTTGGGTTTTTCTTTTAGAATGCATCGCTAGTACAAGGTTTATTTTGTTATTTTTAACTTAATAAACTCTCAAATAATCATGTCTCAACTTAAGCAATTCTCTCTTTTACTTGCTCTGGCGATTACTAACATTGGTTTGGCGCAAGATGCTCATTACTGGACCGAACAATATGGTAATAAGTCAACATTGATGTCTGGGTCCGTGGTAGGTAGCGTAGACGACTTGGGAGCTATGTACTATAACCCTGCCCGATTGGCTTTGCAAGATGATCCTACATTTTTGATCAGTGCCAAGGCTTATCAAAACGTTTCTTTAAAAGTTAAAGACGGTATAGGGGAAGCTGATTTAGGTTCTTCGGTCTTTGGATCTGCACCAACATTGGCAGCAGGGTCATTCAACCTTGATTCGGTCAAGTTTCTCAAATTCTTCCAAGGACACAAATTCGCTTATGGGTTTCTCTCCAAAACCAATATGGACTATACCTTGAGCCTGTCTCAGGTCGAAACCTTAGATTTCAACGATGCCTGGGTAGGAGAAGAAGCCTATTTGTCGGATGTCAACTGGAACAAAAGCATCAAAGAAGAATGGATGGGACTTACCTGGGCCATTCCGCTAGATGACAAAAAGAAATGGACGGTAGGCCTGTCACAGTTTTTAGCCATTCATAATATGAACAGCAGTTATACCCAAAACATAGTGGCTAAGGAAGGAGCAGGAGATACAAACCCCTGTGTGGAATGCGAGGTAGCCACGTACGAAATGACAAGAAATAGAAGTATTACCAGCTATGGATATGTAGCTAAAATTGGCTTGAACTATAGTGGCAAACTCATCGAAGTAGGACTTACCTATACGGCTCCCAAAGCCAAACTTGGTGGCAAGGGAGATACGTATTACCGACAGATTCTGACAGATTATCACAACAGTGCTTCAGAATATTCAAATTTGGCAGAAATAGGGTGGGGAGATGCCCAAAGTGCCACTCATAAGGCACCAATGTCGGCAGCTTTAGGGATAGGAATCAATATTGGTAAAAATGTTATCAGTCTTAGCGGCGAATGGTTTGACAAAGTAGATGCCCATTACGCCATTGTACCAACAGCATTTCAAAGGCAGGCCCCCGAGGATGGCACCATTATTCTAAATCGATATATTGATAAAAGGAAATCAGTGATTAATTATGGTATCGGCATGGAATGGTATATAAGTAAAAAAGTCAATGCCTACACCAGTTTTTCAACCGACTACTCAGCCCTGGTCAGAACTTTTGAAGGAGACTCCTTTGAAGAAACAGATGGATTTGACAATAATCTTTTTACGGCAGATATATACCATTATGGTGGAGGCTTTTCCCTGGATTTGAAGAAAATGAACTTTACTATTGGCGCAGTATATTCCAGAGGAACTCAACCTGTAGGGCGAATTGCGAGAATTCCAGGAGAAAACAACACGGGTTCAGGTGTCGATTTAGACGCTACGACTGATATGCTTTGGGAGCGATGGAAGATACTTGTTGGTTTCTCGCTACCATTTTATTCGTTTGGAAGCTAAGGATCGTAGTACGGCCTACGTCAATAGGAGATTGATAGAATTATTTAAATCTTAAGAAATAGAAATTCGTAAACCTTAAGGTACAAAGACAAGATATCATGATGTGGAATAAGTTAGCTTTATTAGTCCTCCTTTCGTCGTTTAGCTTCAAACCCGAACTTCCAGAACTCAATGCCAAAATCATTACCTATGTAGATAGTGTGATGGGTACTAAAGTTGACCGGGGAGAATGCTGGGATTTAGCGGCCAAGGCCTTGGCCTACTCTGGGGCTTACTTCGACCGCAGTTCTATGAAGACAGTCACGATCTACGGAAGAAAGCTCAACCTCAAAAAGGAAGACATTCTTCCTGGCGATTTAATTCAATTTGAAAATGTACAAATGAAATGGACAGAAGGCAATACAACCTATACCTCTGCCATGGGTCAGCATACGGCCATTGTGTATAAAGTAAATGGGCCAGGCGATTTTGACATGGCTCATCAAAACACCAGTGACTGGGGGAAAAAGGTTGGTGTCAGTAATTTCAACTTAAACCATGTCACCAAAGGAAAGGTGATGATCTATAGACCGATCAAACAAAAAGGTTGATTTCTACATCTCTGAATAATAAAACACCTGATCATTGATAAAGAACTGTTTTTCCTTTTTTAGAAGAGGTAGCTCTACCTCAGGTAATTTATTGAATGTTAAAACAAGTTTGGCAGGTTTACCATCTTCTTCATTAAATATCAAATAGGTTCCTTTTTTGGTTCCCTTATAGTCGCCTGCAGACCCTTTGAACAATCCAGTTCTTGTAACTTTACTTTTGAAAGTGCCATCCAAATACAGCCAAATCTGACCTTGTTTTTTAGAAGCGATATCTCTTTCGTAGGCCAATAGATATTTTCCTGTCAATTCTTTTTGCCAGTCAAAATACTCTAGTTCTTCCCTTGGAATAGGCTTCACAAATTCGATAGCCTGAAGTAACGGTGTCAAGTTGGTGAAATATGTCTCCAGATGTTTTGTGGGACCATAAACCATAGCGGTTACACATACTCCAAAATCTCCACACTTTGCTAGCACTGTTCCTTTTACATCGTTTCGATTGGTCAGCCCAACTCTTGAAATTATCAAACCCTCTCTTCGGACCATTTCACCTTCCAGTTCCATACTTAGACCTTGTGCAAGGCCAAATCCTTTGTTCCACTTGGCCACAATTTTATCCAAGCTATTTTGACTGGCAAAATACATACATTCAACGCTTTGAATGGAGTCATTAGTCATTTTGAAAATCTCACTGTCCTGAGGATAAAAACCGCTCCAATTTTCAGGGATAGTCACATTGAGTCCATATAAAGGAGCTGAGAACGAGTCCCCCAATGTATAAACTTTAGCCGCTTTGACTCTTTCCTGTGAAATCACAGGGTTCCACATAATGGAACATATAAGGATAGTAAAAAAATAGATTCGTTTCATTTCAAATTTTTAATAAGTTAACTTAATTTTTTAATGGTAAAAACACACTCTACAATTTATCCTTCTTAACTTAAGTGTTGAAGTTATAACTAAACCCCTAAATCTATGCGTTCCCTAATTATCCTTTCTGTTTTAATGATTCTGTTTGTGTCAGAGATCTCTGCACAAGCCATAGAGTTTTCTGGCTACGGTGGCTATATGGTCAGTGGAAAATCCACCTACTATGATGGTCGCATCGATGTTTATGATGGGGGTGTTTTTGGTGCAACACTTGGCTACGACATGGGCAACGGTATTCAAGTTCAATTCTTATACAATAGAAATAATGCCAGTGGACGTGTAGATTATTATAGATCGGTCATTACAGAGAGTTATAACTTTGATCTTATTTTGGAGCATTATCATCTAGGTGTCGAAAAAACCCTTGGGGGTAACGAAATGGTAAAACCCTATGCGGCCATGAGCTTAGGTGTGGCAGCGTACACCCCAAAAAACATTGAACCTTCTGGCCATGAGCTAGACGCTGTTACTCGTTTTTCAATGGGAGCCGGTTTGGGTGTCAAAATATTTCCTTCAGAACGTATTGGTATTAAACTCCAAGCCAAAATGTTCATGCCAATGATGTTCAGTGGTGTGGGTATTTTCTGCGGAACTGGCGGATGTGGCGGTGGGAGCTCATTCTATGTTCCTATCGTTCATGGTGAGTTTTCCGGCGGAGTTATCTTAAGAATAGACAAATAAAAAATCTCTGGCCCTACGGCTCTTGCATTAATATTTATATATCTTCTCAAAAATAGAAACTAATAATCTTTACCTTCGTATGCAGTAATTGAAAACTCAAAAACTCATACATCATGAAAGGACATATTGGCGAATTTGAAGAACTCGTACTCCTAACCATTGCAGTCTTAGGAGACGAAGCCTATGGCGTAGCGATATTGGAAGATATCCAACAGCGCGCCGGAAGAAAGATTAGTATCGGCGCGCTACACTCCACCATTACCAGATTAGACGAGAAGGGGTTCATCACCTCTTATATGGGCGAACCTACACAGGAACGCGGTGGAAGACGCAAGCGCTATTTTCAGCTCACCGCCTCAGCCAAACAAGCACTCTCTGAAATGAAAGATCTTCGAAATGAGTTGTGGCAATTGTCAAATCTTAAACTCACTTCACAATGAAAAATCAAGGTCCAAAAACTCAACAACCGCCCAAACTTGCCACTCGATTATTTTTCTGGTTTGCAGGAGCTGCCACTATAGAGGATCTATATGGTGATATGGAGGAGATCTACCTATCTAATGTAGATTCTCTAGGCAAATCTAAAGCCAACAGAATATTTTGGAAACAAGTACTCTCACTCATTTTTTCATATGCACTGAAGGCAAGAAAAACCAATGCTGCACATTCTTATAGGTCAAGTAGCATATCTCCAGCCCTACTTTACAATTTTTTCAAAGTCTCCATGCGTACTTTGATTAGACACAGATCTTTTTCCATTATCAATATTCTTGGGCTTGCACTAGGTATGTCTATATGTCTACTTAGTATCACCATGTTTTATAGCATACAGCAATTTGATCTGTTTCATGTCAACAAGGACAGGATTTACACGGTTAACACATTGGTAATTAATAATCAAGTGAATGACAAATTTGCTACCACTGCACCTTATGTCCATGATAATTTGAAATCATACACTACCCAGATAGAGGAAGTCGTGGGTATTAACGATGGATTTTCTGGTGAAGTGAAAATAAATCAAAACACGCTTCCTATTTCCGGAATGTATGTTCCGCCTACTTTTCTAAAGGTCTTCACTTTTCCGTTATTGGCAGGCAATGAATCTACAGCTCTTCACGAGCCATTCAGTATTATTCTTACTGAAAAAACTGCTTTGCGCCTCTTTGGCCACACCAACATAATTGGCAACGCAATGGAATTAGAAAATAAAGGAACCTTTCAAGTGACAGGCATCATGAAAGACTATCCCGGTGCTTCTCACATGCAGTTTGAATCACTAGTTTCTTATAGTACTTTAGACGCAGTTGAGCCAGGTCTTAATAACCGATTTGAGGATTATCGTTTTTATACCAACAGCTATACCTACCTCTTACTCAATGAAGGCATAAACCCAGATCAGCTACAAACCCCACTAGCCCAAATTGCTGCAGCATTGTCCAATGAGGATGAAACTGTTGAGTTGAATTTACAACCTGTCACTAACATTGCAGCCGGAGAAAATATCAATTATTCCATCGGTCCATCATTCGATCGACTAACCATGGCCTCCTTTATACTGCTGACGCTCATCATTCTCGCACCTGCCTGCTTTAATTATGCCAATCTATCCATGGCTCGCGCACTCAAAAGGTCTAAAGAAATAGGTATGAGAAAAGTTGTTGGCGGAGGGCGACGGGACATATTTATTCAGTTCATTTTTGAAACCTTCATCATTACCTCGGTTGCTCTGTTTGGAGCCATTTACATTTTCACTGTCATCCGTGAAGAATATTTAGCCATGATCATTGGTGCAGAAATGCTTGACTTAAGCATAAATTTTCAAGTCATGATCGCTTTTGTTGGCTTTGCTGTTTTCACCAGTCTCTTTGCTGGTGTACTACCTGCCACTTATTTCTCCAAAATGAGAGCTATATCTTCTTTAAGAGGAGGAGGAAAGGCTGGAGTCCTATTCAAGTCAAAACTTAGAAACGGCCTGACTGTCTTTCAATTTTGTTTGTCTACCTTTTTCATCTTTGGTGCGATCGCAATGATTTCACAGTATTATCATTCCATGAACTACGACAAAGGATTCGATGAGAAAGGAAAAGTGATCCTTCCGCTGCATAATGTAGAACCAGAAATTGTTGCTCACGAGTATTCAAATTTTCCCGAAGTGTCAGAAATTGCATTTTCTTCAGGAATACCCGGCACCGGATCGAATAATGAAGTTTGGGTACAAACTTATCAGGTCGAAGATTCAGTAGCGGTTCACCAAATGTTTGTCGATAACGCATTTCTCGACTTGATGGGATTTGAGCTTGTCCAGGGCCACTCATTCATAGAGAATCTCAATCAGGACAACGAAATACAAATTATTGTCAACCAGACCTTTGTTCAGTCGATGGCATTGACAGATGCTGAAATATTAGACCAATCATTCAAACTCCCTAATGAACTCACTGCAAGAGTCATAGGAGTCGTTCATGATTTCAATCATTTGCCGGTGATGAAACAAATTCAACCATTCTTCTTTAGGTATGATCCTTCTCAGTTCTCATTTGCCACACTGAAAGTAAATACTCAAAACGTTTTTGAAACCGCCACTAAGTTTGAACAAAAATGGGAAGCATTAAATGATCTGATTCCTTACGAATTTACCTTCCTGGAAGACAAACTCAATGCCATGTATGAGCAACTAAAAAACCCTATCAAGATGTTCGGGTTTCTAAGCTTCCTAGCTGTAAGCATCGCTTGTCTAGGCTTACTCGGTATGGTTGTATTCACTATGGAAAACAAAGTAAAAGAGATTGGGATTCGTAAAGTCATGGGTGCCTCAGTTCCTCAACTGACCCGTCATTTATCTCAAGGCTTTCTAAAACTCATGCTGCTTGCACTGCTTATCACGATACCTTTAGCCTATGCTTTTTTTGAGTTTATGTTGCAGCGAATAATTTTTTACAACCGAACCATTGGTTTGCTGGAAATACTTTCCAGTATTTTGATTCTATCGATACTCGGATCCATAACGGTATTCTCACAAACCATCAAATCAGCCAAGCTCAATCCTGTTGACAACTTGCGATACGAATAATCATTAAAAATAATATTATCTTTAAGTAAAGACCTCTAGTATTAGGGGTCTTCTTTTTTTATCTTTTTCTTTATTTGCCTTAAGCACTTTTTGCGAGTCCATGTGCGAACCAAACTGAGTACTGAGTGAAGCCATATACCCTAATTTTGATTTTGACCTTCAGCCTTTCTACAAAAAATGTGCTCGGTCAAACTCGAACTTTCGGCTCGCAACCCAAGACAAAAATGGACACCGTAAAGGTGAAAGCTGACAGATTCGTCTTTATCAACGATAGTGCCTACTATGCCAAAAATGACACAGTTTTTGTTCTTCCCGATACCACGGATTTTTATGTAAGAAAAAATAATATGCAGCGCTCTCAAGAGTTTTATCTTCAGGTAGAGCAAAAAATGAGTAAGTCCAAACTCTCTAACATGATGTACGACTACATGTTTGTACAAAATGGATCACCAAAAACAGAAGAATTGCATGAGCAACGCTTTATCCCCTACGAAAGAGAAACGATCTCATCTATAGGTTATAAGTCTCTTCCTATTTTCGGGTCTACCGTAAAGGACACTACGGTTTACAATCCTTCAAAGTGGATGGCTCCCTGGAACAGTGTACATATACATACCCAAGACTGGATCATTAGAAGAAACCTTACTTTTAAAACTGGTGAACACATAAATCCAAACAACTTTGTGGACAGTGAACGACTGATTCGACGATTAAGATACGTGAAAGATGCCCGAATCATGGTGAGAGAGAACCCTAATCAGGAAGAAGCCGAAGTAGTAGTAGTAACGCAAGACGTACTTCCCTATAGTGTCATATTTAGTCCTAGCCGTGATAATGACGCCTTGTTTGGAATTACTTCAATAAATATCGCTGGCCTCGGTCATGAATTCGAATATGACTACATTCGAGGCAATGGGTCCGATTTCTTCTATAAGATCACCAATGTAGGAGGCTCCTTTATCGATGCAGAATTCAACTATGCCTACCACTTTATTCGAACGGGTTATGGCGGCTTTTTAGAGAGAGACTTTGTCACTCAGGAAATGAAATATGCGGGAGGGGCCACTTACAGTCGGTACAAATTTGGCGAATACAACTATGAACCGATATCGGACGTGACCTCGACGTATACTTATGATGAGGAGTACGCCAATTTATGGTTGGGCAGAGCTTTTCAGACCAACATCAAAACACAATTGCTTGGAATCAATGCCAAAACCAATGCCATAGCATCTGCTGGAGTTGAATACGCCAACTACTTTGATCGGCCACAAGTATCAGCCGATACTAATTATAGATATCATGACAAGACTACCTATCTGGTAAGCCTTGGTCTCAGTGCGCGAAACTACTACAAGGACAGGTTTATTGTAGAATTCGGACGTACAGAGGATATTCCTACAGGGAGCGCCATTGGGGTTGTCGCGGGGTATCAAGCGGCTGAATTCAATGACCGTCTTTACATCGGATTCAACTATGCCAGAGGAGGCTATATAAAAAAGTTTGGCTACTTCAACGGTATCGTTTCATGGGGTAGTTTTATAGGTGACGACGGTTATGAAAATGGAATTTTTAAAATTGGCGCCGATTATTTCACACCACTGTATACCATTAATCAAGTAAAACTTAGGCAATTTGTAGACGTCACCTTTAGTCAGGCTTTGCATCCAGATGAAGAATACATCCTCAATACCGAAACGGACATTGGTATTCGTGGACTAAGAAATTATTATTTGCGCGCCACCACCAAATTCAATTTGAGATTCGAAACTGTGGTTTTCACTCCTATTAATTTTATTGACTTTCGGATGGCTGCCTTTGCATTTTTCGACTATACTGCCACACAAAACATTCGAAACGACTTTTTTGATGCAGATCATTTCATGGGTATTGGTGGAGGTATCAGGCTCCGAAATGATAACCTAGCGATATCTACTTTGCAGCTACGATTTGCTTATTACCCTAGCACTCCTATCAATGCGTCAGAAGGGAATGTACAAGTAACTAACTCCGCTCACCTCAATATTCGTGATTTCGACTTTAGAGCGCCTCAAATCATCCCCTTTTAAAGCTTACAAAAAAATCCAGCCCTCTTTCGAAGACTGGATTTTATGTTTCAAATTAATTTTTTTGTTGACTTAGAGCACAATTCCAATGAAGGATTTGAAAGCGATTCCCATCAATCCAGTGAGGATCATGGTAATACCCAATCCTTTCAATCCGTTAGGCACGTTAGAATACTTCAACTTTTCCCTGATGGCAGCCAAGGCGATAATAGCCAAGAACCAACCAAATCCAGAGCCTGCACCGTAAGCGGTTGCTTCGACAATGCTATAGTCTCTTTGTACCATGAAAAGTGACGCTCCAAGAATTGCACAGTTTACAGCAATCAATGGTAAGAAGATACCCAAAGATCCATATAGCGACGGAGATACTTTTTCAATGATCATTTCTACCAACTGCACCATAGCAGCAATAATCGCGATGAACATAATGAACTGTAAGAAACTCAAGTCAATCGTTTCAAAACTACTGTTGAGCCAAATTAATGCTCCCTCTTTCAACACGTATTCCTGTAACAACCAGTTGATCGGCACAGTAATAGTCAATACGAAGATAACTGCGGCTCCAAGGCCAAGGCCTGTTGATACTTTTTTAGATACCGCCAAGAACGAACACATACCCAAGAAGTATGCGAACACCATATTGTCGATAAATGCGCTTTTTATGAATATATTAAATGCTTCCATTTTTAATCTCTTTTAGCTCGTTGGCTTAGTGTTCTACGTATCCGTTTTGTGTTCTCTGCACCCAGATCAATATTCCTAAAACCATAAAGGCTCCAATAGAATCTACCATCAATCCGTTGGTTTGGATGTTTACCAATCCTCCAGTCCATTCAGAAAGCGTGGCGTAAACAGGCACATCGAATACCGTCCCTGATCCAAACAACTCTCTAAAGAAAGCTACGGTAAGGATGATCCATGCATACCCAAATCCACTTCCCAAACCGTCAAGGACAGAATCGTATGCCTTGTTGGCCATGGCAAATGCCTCCAAGCGTCCCATCACAAT
The DNA here is from genome assembly GCF_965233835.1 of Reichenbachiella sp. Lineage (GTDB taxonomy): Bacteria > Bacteroidota > Bacteroidia > Cytophagales > Cyclobacteriaceae > Reichenbachiella. The sequence continues at coordinate 763,763 of NZ_OZ247585.1, read as the reverse complement.
ACAGTTTGTAATAATCAGCCCAACAAAAGCACCCAATACTTTGTACATATCGAACAAATAAGCCTTTAGCACTTCACTAACCAGCGTTACCAAAGTAGCAATTACAGCTAGCTGCACGATAATTCTAACTCGTCCGGGAATCAAATCTCTCATTAGAGAGATGATCAAATTGGAAAATACGATTACAAATACCACGGCTATAGACATAACCAGAGTAGGCTCCATTTTCACCGTAACTGCAAGTGCTGAACAGATACCTAATACCTGAATGGTAATTGGGTTATCATCGTTCAACGGGTCAGTGATGAACTTCTTCCTTCTTTTCGACAATAAAGGCTCTGCTGGCTCTTTTACTACCGCTTGTTCCAAAGTTTCTGTACTCATTGTATTATATTTTTAATGGGTCAAGCCCAATCAATTCCTTAATTATTCTGCCGTTTCTTCTGCTTCTTCCTCTATAGCAGGTTCTACTACCTCAGCCACTGGCTCCTTTGAGTTTTTAGTTTTCTCAATGTATGAACCATAGTATCCGAAATAGTCTTTCAACATAGCATTCAAACCCTTACCAGTCAAAGTAGCACCTGACAATCCGTCGATGTGGTGATCATCTAATGGTTCACCCTTTTCGCCTTTCACCATGCTTACCGATTGTAAAGTACCAGATGCGTCATATAGCTTCTTACCTACGAACCTGGCTTTAACTGGTTCGTCCGTAATTCTTGCACCTAAACCAGGTGTCTCAGACTTGTGATCAAAAGCTACACCTCTTACGGTATTCAAATCAGAATCCACTGCTACAAACCCAGAGATCCAATCCCAAAGACCTGCCCCAAACATTGGGAAGATATAAGCCTCTACTCCCGACCCATCTTCTTTCATATACATGAAAACAGGGTAAGGTCTAGCCTCTACGTCTTTCTTGAATTTATTGTGATTCTTTTGGAAATCGATTTTCTCAGCTACCAGCTTGTTGCCTTTAGCGTCAGTTTCCATTGGCTCACCGTTGATGTCTACCACAGTAGATGTCACTCGCTTCTTGTAATAAGCTAGAATTTCATCCGGTGTTTTGCCTTCCACACTTGAAGGATCCACAGCACCCAAAATTTTCTTTTTGGTATCCAATTCTACCTGCTTGTCTTGCAAAGGCTTCAGCACTACTGAAGTTCCAGACAACAATCCACCCAATACTATGGTCAGTATGGCGGAGAAGACTACTATATATAAATTAGACCGTTGCACGTTTCAACCTCCTTTTCTTGTTAGCTGCTACCACGTAATAATCGATCAGTGGAGCAAATACGTTCATTAATAAAATTGCCAGCATGATACCCTCTGGGTAAGCCGGGTTAAATACTCTTATGATTACGGTAAGTATTCCGATAAGGAATCCGTAGATCCATTTTCCAGTTTCCGTTTGTGTCGCTGTTACCGGATCAGATGCCATAAACACTGCTCCGAAAGCCAAACCACCAATCACCAAATGATAGTGTGCTGGTAGCAACATATATTCGTTGGCTCCAAGCATATTACAAATAGTGCCCATTACAAAAGCACCAGCAAATACACTAGTAATAATTTTCCAGCTACCTACGCCTGTAAGTATCAAAATAGCCGCTCCGATCAAACACATTAAGGTAGAAGTCTCCCCAATACTACCCGGGATGATTCCCATAAATAAGTTATTGAAGCTATAGAGTCCCGAGGACCAGGTGTCTGCCATCATACTCAACATCGACTGGTCTGCTTCTACAGCTGCAGCTCCGATAGCCAAAGGTGTAGCTCCTGAGAATCCTGCCACTGCTTGCTCACTACCTAAGTAAGACCAAACATCACCAGAGATCTGTGAAGGATAAGCGAAATACAAGAACGCTCTGGCAGTCAAGGCCACGTTCAAGATATTCATCCCGGTACCTCCAAATGCTTCTTTGCCAATGATCACAGCGAAAGCTGTAGCCAACCCTACTTGCCATAGTGGAATGGTAGGAGGCATCACCAATGGAATCAACATTCCGGTTACAAGGAATCCCTCATTTACTTCATGTTTTCTAATCGTAGCGAATGTAAACTCTATACCAAGACCTACTGAGTAAGAAACAATCAAGATAGGAACTACCAAAGTTGCTCCTAATAAAATCTCACTTCCTAAGTCCGCTACTTCACCAATGGCCAAGTAGTGTTGATGACCTGCATTCCAAATACCGAAAAGTAAACATGGAACCATCGCGATGATCACTGTCATCATCATTCGCTTCATGTCGATCGCATCTTTGATCTGGGCACCTTTAGCACTTGTCGTACTGTTTGGTGCTAGAAAGAGCGTCTCATGCGCTTCGTATATATAGAAAAACTTCTCCCACTTACCACCTTTCTCAAAGTTGGGGCGAACCTTCGCAAATATGTCTTCTATAAACTTCATTCTTAACTATTTTTTACTAGATCTAGTCCTTCTCTTAAAATGGCCTGAACATCGTTCTTAGACACGTCGATAAATTCACAAAGCGCCAAATCCTCTTCGATCACTTCGTAAATACCCAAGCCTTCCATATCATCAAAATCCTCCGCAAGGATCGCCTTCAACAAATAGGTTGGAAGAATGTCCATTGGGGTTACCTTCTCGAAGGCACCAGTCTGAACGAATGCTCTGTGCTGACCTCTGTTGTTGGTGTCTAGCACAAATTCTTTTTTCTTTCCGCCAAGGAAAGACAACAAGCCAAAAGCTCTGTGGAAACTCAAACGATTGGTGGTAGGTAAGATCCATCCAAACAATTCGTAGTAATCCCCCTCAGGAATTACAGTCAACTGGTTGTGATAAAATCCTAAGTAACCAGTAGAGTTCACTTGATTACCTGTCAATACATTTCCAGAAATGTATCGCACATATCCGTCCTTAATGGTGCCATCAATCAACTTGTTGATCGCTGCTCCAGTATAAGTCTTGTAGTACTGAGGTGCTTTCACTTCTGACCCTGCTAAAGCAATTACCTTAGAAGCGTCATATTTTCCTTCCAAGAAAAGTTTACCGATCTGCGCTACACCATAAGGGTGTACCGTCCAAGAAACTTCTCCCTTATTAATAGGTGCAATGTGGTGAATTTGCACACCTACGTTTCCAGCAGGGTGTGGACCCGATACCGTGTTGACTTGAGCTTCTGATCCTTTAAATAGATCTGATGAATCATTGGCCTCTATATTAACATGAACTTGACCTTCAGTCAATTTAGCCAACACGCTGATTCCGGCTTCAAAATATTTTTTCTGACCTTCCAGGATATAATTCATATCCGGAGCCAAAGGATGTGTATCTAAAGCTGACACAAAGATATTTTTAGGTGAGTCGTTTGGATCAGCCACTACGCCGAACGGACGCTGGATGATGTTAGGCCAAACACCCCCTTTGGTCATCTGCTCTATGGCTGCTTCTTTTGTGAGTCCCTTCACGTCGTCGTGCTTATCGAACGACTCGAAAGACACCTCTTTGTCAGCCAAGATTCTGATTTCCAAAATTTTTCTTTTAGCGCCTCTTACCACCTCTGCGATCTCTCCACTCACTGGTGAAGCGTACATCACATTTTCAACCAGTTTGTCGATCATGATCGGCGTGCCAGCCTTCACGTTGTCACCTTCCTTCACGAGGAGTTTTGGGCGACTCATACCAACAAAGTCTGTGGGTTTAATGGCGTAAGTCTCCGCGGGTGGGAGCTCTCCGATTTTCTTTTCAGCTTTTCCTGCGAGATTGATATCGAATCCCTTCTTAAGCTTTATATTCTGAGACATATTTTAATGCAAAAGTCCTGTTTTATAAAACGAGGCAAAAATAATAAAAAATTGATGATAATGGGCTAGGAGCGCAATTATCGTAAAAGTATTTGAGTAAGGAAAGTGTAGAAGAAAAAATTGGGATTGACAACGCTTTCAATCTCCCCAACCCTCTACTTCAAGAGGGAGTTTCGCGCACCTGTTGCGCGATCTACCTGATTAGGCAGCGGCTGTCCAAAAAATAGATGCCGCAACAAGTGCGGCAAGTAATTTTCACTTAGAAAGAGGACGTCAAGAGATTTGACAAGAAGGCACATTAACTTTAACCCATGAAATCAAAAATCCTACTTCCCTTTCTTGCCTTAGTATTCCTCAGCCTTTCGGCCAAAAGCCAGGGGGTATCTGCTTCCTTCATCATTCCAAAGGATGGATATTTTTCCGCTCCTGTGAGTCCACTCTCTGTACGAGGACTTGGTTTAAGTTTTGGTTTACTGGGAATAGAAACTGGTGCCTCTTTATATAATATGCCTGGGTTACCTATGACTGGTTTGCCTTTTGAAGCCGATGAACCTTTGACCGGTCCTCATTGGTCCATACTCGTGCCTCTTCAACTATCCTTGACTTTAGACTCTGATGCCATGTCAGTAAAATTTCTTGGCGGCGGTTTTGGCATGGGTCATATTGCCCCTCAAATCAACTATGGCAATATGGATCGGGCCATTCGAGAATACGAAGGGTGGGATGTAGCTAATGCTGATTTAGAAGCTGAAAACAAATTGGGGTTTGGCTGGATGGCCGGTGTAGAACTGGCCTTTCATGTGAATGACAAATTTTCAATTACTACCGAGGTGCAATACCTGAAAGGGGACTCAGGAGCAGCTGTCACTGGCTCATACACAGGTGGTTCGATCGGCGGCAACATCGAAACCCGAACGGTAGATTATTCAGAGGCAGTTACAGCATTGGAAGGTGTGGAAATTTCACTTGGAGTGAAGATGAATAGGTAAATTTATTTCTTACCGACTTTTCTTTTTAAGAGAAAGGTCAATAAATAAGCTGCCACACATGGGATGCCAATCCAAATAGCCTCACTTTTGAGCACCTCCCAACCTCTTTCAGAAAAGAACCTCGCTGCTCCTATGGGCGAAACTGCTATGGGTTGCCAAGGGAAAAAATATCTGGTATCGTCCCAGGGAGAAAAGAACGCCACACCTAATCCTCCATTGGTCATGGCATCAAGTACTGCATGAGAAGCGGTACATAAAAAGAAGAAAACTGTATGAATCCAAAAAAATTTTCTATCAGAACTTCTGACTGAAAAACCTGCAGCACAAACTACCCCCCAAATCAGTGCAAATAATAAAGAATGACTAAAACCACGATGACCCCAGAAACTTTCGTAAGGAATACCAAACTTAAAGGCCATGACATCTAAGTCAGGGATGACGGTGCAAATCACACCCACTAAAACCACCTTCCAAGAGTAACCCTTTGGTAAGGCTCGACCTAGAGAAACTACGACTAATGCATGACCAAAAGCTGAGGCCATTTAGACGCTAGTGGTTTCGAATTGTTTAAAGATATAATCCCTCACTTGCTCCATCAACCACATGGGCGTAGAAGTAGCACCACAGATTCCTATGGAGTCCGAAGGTTTGATCCAATCCAGATCGATTTCTTCTTCATTCCCTACAAAGTAACTGCGTTCATTAAAGTTTTTGCAAACACCATAAAGAGCACGACCGTTAGAACTTTTCTTACCACTTACAAAAATGATGACATCGTGTTTTTGTGAGAACTTCTCCATACTTGGCTCACGGTTGGAGACCTGACGGCAAATACTGTCATTGGCCTTGAAGTCAGTGACTTCCAGCGGTTGGCCTTTGGCTACTGTAATGCGTTCTTCGATCATTGCTTTCAATCGATAGAAACCTTTTGTACTTTTCGTAGTCTGGCTATAGAGTGTGACCGGTTTGGAAAAGTCTATTTGCTCCAGATCTTCATCCTCCATGACGATGATAGCTTTTTCTTTGGTCTGGCCAGTGAGACCAATAACCTCCGCATGACCCGGCTTGCCATAAATAACAATCTGGCCATTCTGCTCTTCCATTTGGTCGAAAGAACCTTTTACTCTATTTTGAAGCTTAAGTACTACAGGGCACGAAGCATCGATCAATTCGATGTTGTTTTCTATTGCCGTCTTATATGTTTCGGGCGGTTCGCCGTGTGCACGAATAAGGACTTTGCAATCTTTTAGATTCTTGAGGTCTTCATTGCTTATAATGACCAGACCTTTGGCTGCCAATCGCTCAACTTCCATATGGTTATGCACAATGTCACCCAAACAATAGAGCTGACCACTCTCATTGAGCTCGTCTTCTGCCATCTCTATGGCATATTCTACACCAAAACAATATCCAGAATTTTTATCTATCTCTATATTCATAGGGTTTGCAATAGCCTGATAGGCAAAATTAACTCAAATAGTTCATTAACAGGATTACATTGAAGCAGTCTGGCTAGATTAAATCCTCACCTTTTGGGCTGAATTAAATAATCTTCGATATTCTTTCAGTTCTTCAATATAGAAATTAGACGTAGTCGATGAATCTTCCAAATGTCTGAAATAAATGACCTTCTCATCCACCTTCCATTTCAACTGATACTTCTTCAAATACGGATTTAGTCTATTACCGTTTTCAGACCTAAGTACTATTCCCATATGACGAGCCAACGAGTCGGTAGTATGATTGAGCGACTTGTAACTCAGCTTACCATACGTTTTTGCCAGTTCATCTGAGATTGATCTATCCAATTCGTACTTCTTCTTGCAAAGCACACTGTCTATATAATATAGTGTCACTCTTTTTACTTCAGCACTATGAATTTGGATACCAGGTTCATCGATGATATGAAACTCAATTCTATCATTATAGAATTTTCCAAACAGGTTTTCATCAGTAGGGGTTATTTCAGCTTTTTCTGCATTGATTTCGACTTTTCCCCAAACGTTGATGCTTTCTTGTTCCATTAACTCTGGACTTTCTAAACTCACCAAGTCACTTGAGCTTTGCTGCTCAACACAACCCACACCAAAAATCAACAGGATAAAAGCGATCCTAAGCATTCATCATTTTTCCAGTCGCTAATTGTACAATGTGCTCCACCTGCTCTTCCAAAAACATGTGGGTCGTATCAACTTCTACACTGTCCTTGGGTTTAATCAATGGACTCTCTTCTCGAGTAGTGTCAATTTTATCTCTTTTACGAAGGTTCTCTTTTACTTCGTCCAGGTCCACTAAATTGTCCTTATCGAACAACTCTTTTTGCCTTCTTTCTGCACGGACATCGAAGTCGGCATTCATGAATATTTTCAACTCCGCATCAGGAAAGACTACAGAACCAATATCTCGGCCATCCATCACGATGCCCTTCGATTTACCCATTTTCTGTTGCTGTTTCACCATTGCTTCACGAACGGCTTTGATAGCTGCTACCTCACTCACCTTCTGGGAGATTTCCATTTCACGAATTTTTTCCTCTACATTGAGGCCATTTAGGTAAGTCTCATTTTGTCCTGTAGATTCGTTGTGGTGAAAAGTAATGTCTATTTCTCCCAGCGCCTTGCTTACTGACTTAGGATTCGTAAGATCTATATAATGCTCTAAAAAGTATAGTGTAACGGAGCGGTACATAGCTCCTGTATCCACATATCCGTAGTTGAGGGCAGCTGCCACTCGTTTTGCTGTTGAACTTTTGCCGCAGGCTGAATAGCCATCAATAGCGATGATAATTTTTCTCATGAGTGGTTTGCTCAAGTGGGTTAATACGATGATTATTTTGGGTGCTTGCTAGCTTTAGCAATCTTTTATCGGACAAGGTATTGGTTTGCCTTTTTTAATCTTCCTTGGTTTTCTCTCCTTAGGGTATTGAGACGACTTGCACGAGCCAAAACTAAGAAGCAACCCTATTAAAATTAATGAAAAAGTTCGTGAAGTGAGTTTATAGCCCATGTAAAATTTTTGTTTGAACAAATATAGCAACAAATGGATTTTACAATCCAAAGATTGTCGTGTCATATATAACGGTGTATATTGTAAGAGTTGTACCACACTGCCAGCTATTTTCTCTTTCTAACCAGTTTCAATAAATCCATATAGGGATTACACTTCGTATCTCTATCGTTTTTAACCAAACAATAAGCAGTATGAGTACTATATCAATTAAGGCAAACGACATCAAATGGCCAGAAATTTTTAGCCTAGGGGCTTTAAACGTTTCTGTGGTTATCAGTTGGATTGCCTATCATGAGTACCAACCTATCCTCTTAGAAAATTTCAGTTTTGATCATCTATCGGATTTTCTCATAGTAACCAAAGCTATTGTTCTAGTCATTATTCCTGTATTAGCAGGATTACTCGCGGATTATCTATTAGGCAAAAACGGGAAATACTTTACCCTTTTTACTGTGGGTATAGGAGCGACAGCGATGATTTTTATGATTGTGGCCTCTATCATAGGCGCAGGACCGGTAGGTGCATTAAAACCTTTCCTTCCTTACATGATTATCCTTTGGCTGATTTCTATGAATCTATTTATAAGTCCGGCTTATTCTATGATCGAAGCATTTGCCCCAGCACAGAAGCTGCCCATCGTAATGGGTTTCCTGTTTTTAGTGACAGAGCTGATCTATGCTCTTGAACCATTGGTGGTTGGGCTAGTTCAATTTTTTGGCGATACGCTAACATTTATTGTCGGTGGTATTCTTATTTCGGGCAGTGGATACTTATTTCATAAGATTTCATCCAACGAAGTGATCTCTAGAAAAAAGGAATTGCTGGAAAGTAAAAACAAAAAGGTAAGCGTAGAAAGTTATGTGGCCATTTTGATCATAGGACTGGCACTTGGTATGGGAAAAGCATTTTTAGTAGAATACATTCCTGCCAATTTTGAGGCCAGCTTCCCTGACATGGGCAACACTGGAGATTATGTATCCTTTGCGTTGTTGGGACTTTCCGCCATTCTCGCTTTTGCAATAAGTAAAAAAGTAGCTGTTTGGAACACACAAAGTGTATTGGTCACAAGTCTGATCATTATGGGAGTGGGGGCACTTATCTTATTGATGTCTTCCAGCGTATCAATTTCCATTGCTGGTGGTATCATCACGGCTATCGGATTTAGTATTTTAAATATCAGCGGATTACCGTTCGCAATCAATCAACTTTCGGTAAAACACATTACCTATGGTGTAGGCATCTATATTGGTGCCAGCGAAGTTTTCACCGGTTTTTTTGAATACTACTTCAGATAAGAAACTGCTTATTGACTGTGAGCCACACAAGTGATTGTGTCGGCTTACGGCTCTAAGCTTTTTTCTTACCAAAGCCCCAATACCTAATCATAAAGGTTACACCCCAAAGAAAGAGTGGAATGCTCAGCCACTGACCCATATTTAATGGAATATCAGCTTCCCAAGCTTCTTGGTTTTCCTTGAAAAATTCTACAAAAAATCTCTCTGACCACAACATGGTCATGAAAAAACCAAATAAAAATCCTTCCTTCAATTGGCTTCTGTGATGATACCATACATGGCCAGAATCAAAAACATCAATACACAGGCAATAGACTCATAGAGCTGACCAGGATGTCTGGGTATTCCCAACGTATGAATTTTAGCATACTCCACACCACCTTCTTTATATAGCTCATATGGCATATTCATACCAGATTTATAGTACACATGTTTGCTTACACTACTTGATCGAGCAAAGGCATTGGGTACGCTTCTTTCAAAGAAATTTTTAGAGGTCTCATCACCTAAATCAATACCTCTTTTATACTCCAGCACAACAATCATCGGCACCAGCCCTGCACTATCACTAACTGCCTTCCCGCCTTTTTCAAAAGACACCTCTTCAATTCTCTCATCTCCATTTAAGAACATGTCTTCTACACTTCGAGAAAACACGATGCCACTATCGGTGCCTGTTGGTAAGCCGATAATTTCAGAATTCATGAAGTTTCCAAATCGGATAAAGGCACCAACCAGAACGGTCACAATAGCCACACGATCCAATATCCACAGGTAGGTAAACCCATATTTTTTAGCAAAAAGATACAACGCGATAAACATCCCAATGGCACCGCCATGACTAGCGAGGCCACCTTCCCAAATTTTGATAATTTCTATAGGATTACTCAAGTAGTAAGTTGGGTTGTAAAACAGGCAGTGTCCCAGTCGAGCGCCCACCACCACTGCAATAACCAAATACATGGTCAATTGATCCACATCTTTTGGGTTCTTGTTTTCTTTTTTGAACACCCAATACATGACCTGCTGAGCCACAATAAAACCCATGGCAAAAAGCAGCCCATACCAACGAACCTCTCGGCCAATCCCAGGTATGGTAAATATTTCTGGGCTCGGACTCCAGATGATAAAATCAAGAATAGATGTCATGTGTAGTTATATTTTGCGCCAGAAATATGGCGTCAGTAAAATCAATACAGTGAAAAGTTCGAGACGACCAAGCAGCATTAAAAAAGACAAAAACCACTTGCCAGTATCCGGAATAACAGCAAAGTTATCCACTGGGCCTACCTGGCCCAAACCCGGTCCTATATTTCCTAAACAGGTAGCCACAGAACCAACTGCAGTAAGAAAATCTGTGCCTATCCAACCCATGATAACAGACCCAACGGCAAAGATGGAAATGTAAATCATTATAAAGGCCAGAATATTGAAAGTAATATCTCTGTGTACTGCTTTTTTATTCAATCGCACGGGTATAATAGCCGAGGGGTGCAGTTGTCTTTTGAGTTCGAGGATGCTGTTTTTTATCAGTACAATGTGCCGGACAATTTTTACACCTCCAGCAGTACTTCCCGCAGAAGCGCCAATGAACATCATTACAAACATGAGGATCACAATCGAAGAGGCCCATTGGCTATAATCCGCTGTCACATAGCCTGTAGTAGTGATGATGGAGATGACTTGAAACAGGCCATCTCGAAATGAGTTTTCCAGACTTTGGTCTGAATGTGTGAACACACTTACAGAACAAATGACAGTCAATAAAATACAGAAGGAAGCATAAAACCTAAACTCTTCATTTTTGTAAACGGTCATGAACTTGCCATGAAGGCCAAAATAAGTCAGTGTGAAATTAGTTCCTGCCAAGAACATAAAAAATGTAATCACATACTGAATGAAGGGTGACTGAAAGTGAGCAATACTGGCATTCTTGGTAGAGAACCCTCCAGTCGCCATGGTAGTTAGTGCATGATTGATGGCATCATAGAACGTCATGCCGCCAGCCCACAACAAAACCATTTCCGTAAGGGTCAATCCCACATAAATCAGCCAAAGTCTTTTTGCAGTTTCTGTGATTCTTGGTTTCAATTTATCCGGAGTGATACCTGGTGCTTCAGCCACAAAGAGCTGCATGCCACCTATACCTAATATTGGTAATATGGCCACAGCCAAAACAATGATGCCCATCCCCCCAATCCATTGGGTCAAGCTTCGCCAGAACAATACCCCTTTGTCAATAGATTCTATATCAGTCAGAATTGTAGCCCCTGTCGTAGTAAATCCGGAAATGGTTTCAAAAAAGGCATCTGTAAAATTAGGGATAGAGCCACTCAAGATATAAGGCAAAGTTCCAAAAGCTGACATGGTCAGCCAACCCAGGGTCACAATGAGATAACCATCTTTTTTCTTTAGGTCTTTGGTTCTGTTTTTCCTCGTAAGGGCAAAAGTGATGTATCCAACTAGCATGGTAATTCCGCCCGATTTTAATAAGGGAATTAAGTCACCATCTTTGAAATACAAACTGAATGGAATACAAAGCATCATAAAGGCACCGTTGAGCAAAACTAAAAGCCCAAGGACATTGAAGATCACTCTGTAGTTAAATCTCATTTGAAGTACCCTTCTACTTTTCTAATGCATTCCGATCTAGACAATACCACTACTCTATCTTTTACTTCGAAGTGAAAGTTGCCTCGTGCAATGTGTCCTTGTCCATTTCGGATGACCCCACCAATAATCGCTGATTTAGGGAATTCAAGATTTCTTAATTCATGCTCCAGAATTTTTGAACCTTCGGTCACCTCAAATTCTAAAATTTCCGCATCCACACCATGAATGGTTGTCATATTGACCACTTGTCCTTTTCTAATATAACGGAAGATAAAGCTTGCCGCAATCAATTTTTTATTGATCATAGTATCCACACCAATGTTTTGCGACAGGTGGATATAATCCATATTTTCAACCAAAGAGATGGTTTTGCCTACGCCATGATTTTTAGCTACTAAAGAGGAAATAATATTAGTCTCTGAGTTTCCAGTAACGGCAATAAACGCGTCCATGTCATCTATTCCCTCTTCTTTCAGCAACTCTACATCTCTACCATCCCCATTAATGATCATAGTGTTCTGCAAGGTATCGGCTAGTTCGAAACATTTGTCCCTATCCTCCTCAATCAGCTTGATATTATATTTTTTGCTAAGCTGCAAAGCCGCCTGAATACCAATTTTACTTCCTCCCAGAATCATGATATTTCGAATCTCCTCACTTTGCTTCTTCGCCAAATCCAATACGCGCTCTACTCCGTCTGGCTGACAGATAAAATAGGCGTGATCATTGTTTTTGAACTTGTTGTCTCCATGTGGAATAATCGTCTCTCCATTTCGGAGAATGGCTACGGTAGTAAAACTGTGGTCGGGGTTAAGGTAAGCAGCTTCTACCAAGGTCTTACCACAAAGCTCCGAATGCTCATCTATGGTAATTCCCACCAGAGACAAGGTACCTTTTTCGAAATCAAACAAATCCGTCAACGCTGTTTGTTTCAGTAGCCTTTTGATCTCTTTAGCGGCCAGTGACTCTGGCGAAATAATTTCATCAATACCAATATCCTTGAGGTCAAGGATCTCCTTCTTGTGCAGATATTCAGTATTAGTAATTCTTGCTATGGTTTTTCGGGCACCTAGGTTTTTACCAATAATAGAGGTGGAGATATTGGTGGCTTCAGATTCGGTAACTGCGATTAGCAAGTCAGCTTTTGCCACTTGAGCTTCTTCGAGTGTCCGAAAGGAAGTGGAATTGCCTTTGGTAGTATGCACATCGAGGTGGTTGGCAATGTATTGCAGTTTTTCATCATCGGTATCAATGATATTGATGTCGTGTGCCTCGAATGCCAACAATTTGGCCAAATGAAACCCAACATCTCCTGCACCTGCTATTATAATCCTCATATCTGGCTAATCCCTTTAAGCGATTGGTGTAAGCAAATATAAAAAAACCCTCATGTTGTGAAACGAATCCCTCATTTTGTTGATCGAATTTCGACGAGTAATTAATTGGTGTTGATCTTCGTTCCTCTGGTCATTTCCTTTTTACCCGGAGGACCGTCTAATTCTTCTGTCGCAAAACCCACAGCTTTCAAGTCCCTTTTGAACTGCCCTTGCGCACAATAGGTCACAAATACTCCGTTGGTTTTTAAAAGATCAAACATTTTTTTGAGCACCTCTTGAGACCACATTTCCGGTTGCTTGGACGGCGCAAAGGCATCAAAATAGATCAGATTGAATGACTCATTAGTCGGGTTGAAATTGGCAAGATCGATTTGGATTTTTGTTAAATTAAACCACTCTGTAACAGCACACTCATTGTCCCAATCAGCATTATGCACTTTTTCAAAAAGGACTCTAGATTCATCAGACTCCTTTTTGTCTTTATAATTAAGTTGGTTAACCAAGTTCGCATCCAGAGGAAATTTTTCGATAGATGTGAATTTTATTTTGATCTTAGATTCTTGCGCTACTAAAGCAGTAAGCCAAGCATTAAGACCAGTTCCAAAACCTATTTCAAGAATCTTTATTTCTTTTTGATTGGGATGGGTTTCACGAAAGTGATTCACTCCCATTTTTAAGAACACATACTCCGATTCAGTGATTGCGCCGTGAGTTGAATGATAGGTTTCATTCATTTCAGGAATAAGTAATGACGACGAACCGTCTCTTGTTTCAATAACCTTTATATCAGACATTCTTATAGATTAGAACTACAGCGTGAGCCGACACTCCTTCTTCTTTGCCAACAAAGCCGAGCTTTTCGGTCGTAGTGGCTTTGATGGATACATCACCTTCTTCCACTTTCATCACCTCTGCCAATACCTTTTTCATCTCTGGAATGTGAGGATTGATTTTCGGTCTCTGTAGACAAATAGTGCAGTCAATATTTCCAACTTCATAATTGGTCTCTCTTATTAATTTCATCACATCGGCTAACAGTATTTTGCTATCAATTCCTTTGAACTTAGGATCTGTGTCGGCAAAATGAAAACCTATGTCACGCATATTGGCAGCGCCCAACAAAGCATCGCAAATTACATGAATCAATACATCTGCATCTGAGTGACCCACAGCTCCATGGGTGTGTGGCACCTCTATTCCTCCCAGCCAGAATGGTTGTCCCTCGGCTAGCTGATGTACATCATAGCCATAGCCTACTCTTATATTTGGTTTCATATTATTTAATAGTTTTCGCCTTCTCCCAATACTCATCCATTTCTGTCAGTGTCATTTCACCTATGGTTTTGCCATCCTTTTTGCTTTCGGACTCTAGATATTGAAATCGTTTGATAAATTTTTTGTTGGTGCGCTCCAGTGCCTCTTCAGGGTCAATATTTACGAATCGTGAGTAATTAACTAATGAAAAAAGTAAATCGCCAAATTCGTCTCTAGCCTTTTCTTCATCATTCTTTTCCACCTCCGCTTTGAATTCATCCAATTCTTCATGCACCTTGTCCCATACTTGGTTTTGGTTGTCCCAATCGAAACCCACTCCTCTTGCCTTTTCTTGAATTCGCATGGCTTTGACCATGGCTGGCAATGATTTCGGGACACCTCCCAAAACAGATACATTTCCTTTCTCTTTGAGCTTGAGCTTCTCCCAGTTCTCTTTGACTTGCTTTTCATCCTTAGCCTCAACATCACCATAGATATGTGGATGTCGGTGGATCAACTTATCACAAATGCCATTCAACACATCGGCAATGTCAAATTGGTTGGTTTCTGAAGCTATTCGAGAATAGAAAACCATGTGTAGCATAATATCACCAATCTCTTTCTTCACCTCCTGCAGATCGTTTTCTAAGATGGCATCGGAAAGCTCGTAAGTTTCCTCAATGGTCAGGTGACGAATGGACTCCAGGGTCTGCTTCATGTCCCATGGGCAATTCTCTCTTAGTTCATCCATGATAGTCAATAGTCTGTCAAATGCAGCCAATTTGGCCGGGCGGTTATTATCTGGCTTGCTTTTTGGAGAGGGCATGTAAACTGATCTTTGTCATTAAAGTGGAACTTTTGACAAAGCTATTGGCTTTAATGTATAAATTTGCATTCAACTTTTGAAAATATGACTACTATATTATTAGGCATTGGATTTGTAGCGATATTCTTCATTTTTATGAGCGTAAGGCTCATTTTCTTGAAAAATGGAGAGTTCAAAGGCACATGTGCTTCACAAAACCCATATCTCAATAAAGAAGGAGAAGCTTGTGGCTATTGTGGAAAGACAGTGGCAGCTGGGGACGCCTGTGGCAACCCTGACAATGAAGTAGACAAGGTCATGAGTAAATTTTAAATTGTCGAAAACACGACAACCAGCATTTCTAGAGAGTAATATTTAAAAACGTAATAACGGGAGCTTAAGCAAAAATTCAATAGACACTTTTGAATCTCAATGGTTTGTCTACTTTTGCGCACCCCAAAACTTATACATCAAATAGATGACACTTATTAAATCAATTTCTGGAATCAGAGGCACCATTGGTGGCAAAGAAGGAGAATCCCTTACACCAAATGACGTGGTAAAATACGCGGCGGCATTCGGACACTGGGCGAAGGAGAATTCCGGAATCAACAAAGTAGTAATTGGAAGAGATGCCCGCCCATCGGGTGAGTTGATCACAAAAATAGCTGCTGGAACTTTACAAGGCCTAGGCATAGACGTAGTAGACCTTGGTCTATCTACCACTCCTACTGTAGAAATGGCAGTCCCAGCCGAAAAAGCAGGCGGCGGTATCATTATTACTGCAAGCCACAATCCAAATGGCTGGAACGCTTTGAAACTTTTGAACTCAAAGGGAGAATTTATTTCGGCCGCTGAAGGAGAAAAAATATTAGAGTTGGCGGATTCTGGAGAAATAGAATTTGCGCCTTCTAAAGATCTTGGAAAATACGAACAAAACGATACCTATATAGATTATCACATTGATAAAATTCTTGAACTGGATTTGGTCGATGTAGAAGCTATAAAAAATCGAAAGTTCAAAATTGGCGTGGACGCAGTGAACTCAACCGGAGGAATTGCCATTCCTAAACTGCTTGAAAAACTAGGTGTGACCGACTACGAAATTTTTTTCGGAGAGCCGAATGGTTTGTTTCCTCATAACCCAGAACCGTTACCTGAAAACATTACGCATATCTGTAATGAAGTAGAAGGTGGACATTTGGATTTGGGAATCGTAGTAGATCCAGATGTAGATCGTCTGGCTTTTGTTGGTGACAATGGTGAGCCTTATGGTGAAGAGTATACCTTGGTGACCATTGCTGACTATGTGGTAAAAAACAAACCAGGGAATACAGTATCCAACATGTCTTCTACTCGTGCACTCCGAGATGTGACCGAAAAAGCTGGAGGTTCTTACGAAGCTTCTGCTGTTGGCGAGGTAAACGTGGTAAATAAAATGAAAGCGACCGATGCCATTATAGGTGGTGAGGGTAACGGAGGAGTCATTTTTCCAGAGCTGCACTACGGTCGTGATGCCTTGGTGGGTATTGCGCTCTTCTTGACTCATCTGGCTAAATTTGGCAAGTCCGCATCTTTGTTGAGAGCTATGTATCCAAACTATCACATCTCCAAAAACAAGATTGATTTGACTCCGGAGATTGATGTAGACATGGTGTTGGAGGAAGTAAAGAACAAGTACGCCAAGCAGCCTATCAATACTGAAGATGGGGTGAAAATTGAATTTGATAAAGAGTGGGTGCATTTGAGAAAATCAAACACAGAACCGATCATCAGAATCTATGCTGAATCTGACTCCAGAAATACTGCCGATGCCATGGCCAAGAAATTGATCATGGATATCAAAGAGATTGTAACCGAAAAAGTGGAGGATTAAGTTTTATCCTTCACTTCGGCATGATGCAGGTTTTATTACCAACTTTTCATCTGCTTTTTGATAATCTCTTATTACGATTTCTGCACCTAAGTCATTCAGCTTTTCATTCCCATCGGAATCGACACCGATAAAATTGATGTTCAACTCCTTGGATGCTTCCAAATCCCATTGACCATCACCGAAATAGGTGATAGATTCAAATTTTTTATTTCCAACCTTCTCTTTAGAGGCTTCAATTGCCAGTTTAGTGATTTCAGTTCTTTTAAAATGGTCATCAGCCGATCGTATGATATAGTTTTTCATAGGCAAACCCAAACATTGAAGTTTTAGCCATGCCGTTCGGCCCCAACCACCAGTAGCAAAAGCGACAAAAAAATCTTCCCTTTCTCCCAGCTTTACGATGAAGTCTGATGCTCCCCGTATTTCCTTAAATTCACTCTGCCTCAAAGAAAGCAAATCAAAAAAGTAATTTTGAATGTTTTTAACCTCCTCATCCGCAGGAAATCTATTCAGGCGACTCTGAAAAATTTCATTTGTGAGTCCGCTATCCGTAACATGCTCAAAATCACTCCAATTAGAACCCAACAAATCAATTTGGTGTAAATCCCTAAAGGTTTGAATGAAGCACTCATCATCCGCGGCTACCGAATTCACTACGGTGCCATCAATATCAAAAATTACCAAATTCACTTTTGTTTGATTACTTCAAAAATCTCCTCAAAAAAATTGACCATCGCTTGCCAGGCCCTACGATTAGAGGCTTCCTGATAAAGCATTCCAATTTCGGGAAACTTAGCAGCCGGATTAGTGAAGGCGTGTCCGGTATGACCAAAAGCCAAAATTTGCCAATCGGCCTTTCTTTCTGTGAGTTCATTACCCAAAGCCACTGTGCTATCTGGTTTTGCCAAGGGATCGTCCCACCCATGCAAGACAAGTACAGAAGCTTTTATATCTCCTTGATGATTCAATCCTGGTTGATCATATATCCCATGAAAACTGACGACTCCATTAATATCTACTCCAGAGCGGGCTAGGTCTAGCATACATTTTCCTCCAAAGCAAAACCCTATGCCACCGCACTGAGAAGGGTCCACCTGAGGATGATTTTTTAAAGTATCAAAAGCCAACAAGATATTATTGAGCAAAAGGGCACGGTCATCTAAAAATGGTTTCATCAACGCATCTGCCTGTTCTGGAGTAGTTGCCCGCTTTCCAACTCCATACATGTCCAAGGCAAAACCTACATAGCCCAAAGCTGCCATATCTTGTGCCTTACCTATTTCAAAATCAGATTGTCCCTTAAAGGTATGTGACACCAAAACGCCCGGTCTTTTGCCATCTACAGCATCATCCCAACACATGTATCCTTCGAATGTTTTTCCCTTTTTTGGGTCCTGGTAAGAGATTTTTTCAGTCTGGATCATTTGTGAATTGGTTTAGTCGTGGGTAATCTTTTTGCCTACTTTATCTCGGATTTTATAGAACTCATACTGCAACTCTGTTCCGTTTTTTTTGTCAAACCTAAAGGTGTTGGACTTCGAGTCATAGAGCACTTCAAAGTACTGCTCTTCCAATTCTCCTGACATGATATGCGTACTCCTTATCTCAGAGTCTCTCAGAGACAATTTGCTGGCGTAGTCGATAGGCATGGGCAAAATAATGTAGTCCTCAAGATACAAATCATGATCTTCACCATACATTTCTATTACTATCCGATCCTTGGTTTTTTGAAACTGCGTTCGATACAAATAAACCCAGCCCATTACATCCTCTTCTGTAGGCATTCTTTCGTCATGATTTCGCTTGTTGTAATAACTGGCTACGATTTCAATTTCTTTCCATTTGAACTTAAAACCCGAGGAGGAAATATAGGCCATAGACTCCTCGTCGTCACTCACAAAAGATTTCAAAACATCCAATCGCTGCTGTTTTTGTGATTTTGATTCTGTAACGCTAAAAATCTTTTCAAACCTTCCGTCCTTCTCTGCATAAAGACTTTGATTATTGCCTGTGCTTTCGAATAGAGAAATTTTTCCAACGAGTACTCTTTTTAAGGTCAGGAAATTTCCCCAGTTGTCTTCTTCGGGGTTTGATTTGATGAAGTACGTTCGTTCTTTCATTCCCTCGCTATAGCCATAGACATCATCACAAGAGAAGATGTGAAACTCCTTAGTCTCCTCATGTTTTATTTCAACCTGGTCCTCATAGATAGACATTCTTGTATAAGGTATTCGCTGACCCGTTTTTAGTACGAGGCTATCCTGCGCTAGGCTTGTAAATTGATGAGCAAGAGATAGTATTAGTAGAGAAAGTAGTCTCATAAATGGAGAAACAAATAGAATAACCCTTCAAATATATAAAAGGACAAGTGTTGAATTTCCCTACTCTCAATAAAGCATAAAAAAACCCCGATAAATCGAGGTTTCAACCCATAAGCTGGAGATTAAAACTGTATTCTGTATAAAATGTCCGGGAAAAACCCAATCTGCTCTACCACATTGATCTGATCGGTTACTTCATTGTATCTCTTTACAAATTCATTTTTTCTATTCGTCACGTTCTGCAGGTCGATAAAGAACTGATGCGATACGTTCTTTTTGACACTATTTATCCTCACTCCAAATTTTACGTCCCATCGAAAGTAATTGCCGTAGCGCATAGAATAGGCCTCATTATCAAATCTCACCTCTTCTCCGGCATTATTTCGCGTGCCATCTAAATCAATAGGTGTATAGGGTTTTCCTCCTGAGGTAGTCAACTTTGTGTCAAAAGTCCAGGCATTTTTATTGCCTTTGCCGAATTTCCATTCTTTACCAAACAGGACATTATATACGAAATGATTGTTGAAGGCAGTATTTCTTTCAATACCATCACTGCCTTTGTACTTTGAATCAAATACAGAAGTAGTCATCAGCAAATAGTAATTGTTGCTGAAGAATTTCTCCAGTGTAATCTCCGCTCCATAGTTACGACCAGTACCTTCATTTACTAATGATCCCTTTTCGTCATAGACAAAATCTGCTCCTTCGTTGATAATAGAGTAACTACTTGGTGTTTGTTCCACAGGCACATTGTATATGTATTGATAGTATGTTTCCGCCTTCAGTCTCCAACTTGGCCCAAGATTTCTGTCATATCCGAGCACTACATGGTGGCTTTTTGTGAAATCCAATTCGTCATTGGTCATCTCGTGCACACCAGGGCTCACTTGCTCCTCATAGAATAAAATTGGACTAGGTACAGCTTGGGCATGTAAACCATAAGCCAGACTCAAACGCTGTACAGGATCAAACTGCCAGCTGATGGCTGCTCTTGGCTCAAGTACAGTTGACCCCGTATACCCATGATGTTGACCATGAAAACCCGCTGTCACACTTAGCTCATCAGTAATGTTATACTCCGCCTGAGCAAAACCTTGCGATAAGGTATACTGGTCTTTAAAGTCGCGAATTAGTACAAAATCATCTGGAATACCATCCCCATTATCATCAGGAATACCTGCCTGGTTGTCACGATCCTCCGCAAAGAAATTAGCGTCATAAAGCTCGGCCACTACTCCAGCTCTCAAAGACCAACTTGCATTGAACTTCTTATTGAAAGTAGAGCTGAATGTGTATCTATTTTCGGTGTTTTTGACATTGGTTGCCCTATAAACCTGTACAGTATTTCCATCAGCATCTCTGATCAAATTGTCTTGCTCATAGGTACCGTAGGTAGTGGACGCACCAAAAATGGTTTTGATATACGTGGTTTTGTTCAATCTCAACAAGTGGGATAGGCCAATGACACCTAACGAGTTGTCGATATAGGCATCCTCATTGGGGTTAGCAAATAGATCGGTTTCGTCTATCTCATCACCAAAAAAGTCGATGCTGCTCAACCCTCCCAAACCGAATAATTCAAATCGCCCGATCTTGGTATCTCCCAAATTGGCTTTGAAGGAAAAGTCATGATAAATAGGAACCGCACTCGTGCCTGGCGCAGCAAATCGCGCAATGCCATAGCGGTATGACGCCACGAATGAAGAGTTGTTTTCCCTTTTGATTGGCCCTTCGGCCATAAACTCTAAGCCTGAAAAGGCCGATAGTTGACCCGTAAATTCATATTTATCCGTATTTCCATTTCTAAAATTCACATCAAATACCGCAGCATTGGCATTGCCATATTCTGCAGGAAAAGCTCCAGTCATAAAATCAGAATTCCTCAACAAATTGGTATTCAAAGCACTCACTGGCCCGCCAGTAGATCCCAGCGTGTTGTAGTGGTTTACGGTTGCGACGGGCAGTCCTTCAATTCTCCAAAGCAGGCCGCTCGGCGAGTTGCCCCTCACCACGATATCGTTTCGAGAATCATCAGGGGCACTCACTCCAGCGAACGATGCGGCCATTCTTGCTACATCATTTCTACCACCTGAAAATCGGGTCACCTCTTCCAAACTGAATGTTCTGGCACTTACTTTAGCCAGCTCATTGATAGGCAAATCCTTATTAGCATCTGCTGTAATGACAATCTCTTCCATCTTCTCGACGGATTCTTCGAGTTTAATTTGCAGTACAACCTCTTTACCCGTGGTCACCAATACATTGGGAATCGTTTGGTTTTTATATCCCAGATATTGTACGAGGAGTGTTTGTCTACCGATCGGCACATTTTCTAGTTTGAAGTAGCCGTCCATATCGGCAACTGTTCCTAAATAAGGATCTGATCCGATCAATCCAACTGTAGCACCAAAGAGTGGGTATTCAGCTTGGGCATCAAGTATCTGCCCCTTTACGGTTTGCGTTTGTGCTGTTGCTCTTAGGCTGGCAAGGGCTGCCAATAGACCCAAAACGATTATCAACTTCTTATTCATGGTTTCTGTTTTGAATTTTTATTACAGACTCGAAATTAGAGTTAGAGTTTCCGTTTAATAGGTAACAATTGACTGAGTTGGGAAATTTTCAAGATGAATCGGGCAAAAGAAGGGATGAAATTCTTCGAAAGAACCAAAGAACTCATAGTCTATTTGTGGTGTTTCAATAGTCCAATTTCCGGCTTCATAGGTAGTAATAGTCTTTAATGATAGAAAACCTAATATTATTGCAACCATGAAATGGCCAAGTGAAAAAGTGATTCGGTGGATAGGGATACCTGTTGTAGGAATCTTCATGTCTTTTATCATAAAAGATCATGAGCACGAACAAAACACTGTACTGGAAAACATTCTGATATCATTGGTTTTTACCGGAGTTCTTTGGAATGGCGCCGTTCTGATTATTTTTCAATTGCGAAAAAAATTTCCAGACTTACCGCAGACTGGCCGTCGACTAGTAGTGACCTACTTGGTAGTTACCCTGTTTTTGATCATCTGTCCCAACCTCATCCGTCTCGCTTTGGGAATAGTGACCCTAGATGACCTAGAAAATATCAAGAATGTATTCATGAATTCAGAAATCAATATGGTAGCTGCATTTATGGTTTCATCTATCTACGAAGGAGCTTATTTTTTTCAACAATGGAAGAATTCGTTTGCACTAGCTGAACAGTTCCGCAATCAGCAAATCCGGACACAATTCGAAGTTTTGCAAAACCAGATGAGCCCCCACTTCTTGTTTAACAGTCTCAATACCCTCACCGCCCTCATAGCCGAAGATCAAAAGGTTGCCATTGACTTTACACAGACATTGTCAGAAGTCTATCGCTATATACTCCAAAACAGGGAAAGAGAACTGGTGATGTTAAAAGAAGAACTGATTTTTTCTAAATCATACGTCTATTTGTTGCAAATGCGCTATCCTGAAAACCTCGAAGTCAATTTCTCTATTGATTCCGGATATGAAGAGCGCTACATTGCTCCTTTAACGCTACAAATGCTCGTCGAAAATGCCATCAAGCACAATATCATTTCTAAAAATGAACCTTTGCAGATTGATATTTATGTAGACCAAAACGATGTACTACTTGTTAAAAACAATCTACAACTAAAAAGAACACTTGAAAAATCAACCAAAACTGGGCTGACTAATATTCGTAAACGCTATGAATTTTTAGGTCAACGTAATATTGAGGTTATTACTTCTCAAAGCAATTACATAGTCGCAGTACCTTTGATTGAAATGTTGAGCGAATTGGAGACTAAAAAAGAATCAAGTCATGACCGTACTAATCATTGAAGACGAGGCACCAGCGTTTCGCAGATTGCAGAAGCTGCTAGAGGAAGTTGATGATTCTATTCAGATTATTGAAGTCTTCGATGGCGTAAAAGAGGCGGTCAAATGGCTAAATTATCACCAATGCCCCGATCTTATCTTCATGGATATCCAGCTTAGTGATGGGCTCAGTTTTGAAATATTTGAACAGGTCGAAATAAACAAACCTGTCATTTTTACAACAGCGTTTGATGAATATATGCTCAAGGCTTTTAAAGTTAATAGCATTGACTATCTGCTCAAACCCATCAACAAAAATGATCTACAACGAAGTTTAGAAAAATATACGAAATTGAAATCTCAGTTTTCTGAAACTGAGACCCCTTCGATTCAGGAGCTGATCAAAAACATACGCCTGGATGATCGAAAATTCAAGTCACGCTTTTTAATAAAAATGGGAGAAAAAATGATGTCTGTGGAGACCCAAGACATCTTTTGTTTCTACGCACATGCCGGACTGGTCTACTTGCTAACTAAAGCAGATAAAAAATATCTTATAGATCAAACACTTGATGATATTAGTAAAGAGTTAGACCCTGAAAAGTATTACCGGGCCAACAGACAGTACATTCTCAATTACAATTGCATAGAAGCGGTTCACAAATTTGGCAAGAGTAAGTTGCTAGTAGAAACTTCCTTCGCCCACGAAGAACAAATTATTGTAAGTAGCGAAAAAGCCACTGCGTTTAAGCAGTGGCTTGGGTAACTTTTTCTCAAAAAGCTTAATATCTATTTCCCAATCTTCCAGGCATCATCAGGTGTCCCTACGAAACAATTCGGAGTAACCGGGAAGTCAGCAGTAATTACGTAATAATAAGTTCCATCAGGGTATTCTGGAGTTACTCCAGTCCTACCATTACACTCGTCCAAATCTCCCAATCCATCTACAAACTCGAAATCCTGAATATAAGTCCCATCATGCGTGCCATCTGGATAATCTTCTCCCGCAGTACCAGTACCTGTTCTTGAGCCAGACTTCAGCTGATAGCTTGATTTCAATTCTTTAATTGCAGAAGATCCATCGTTTTCATCAGTATATCCATACTTATAATAAATAGGGAATCCATCAGCAGCAAAACCATAAAGCAGTGAGTGTCTAGATCCATCTTCTTCATCAGCCAGCGCCACAATATCTCCGTGATAGTGGTAATTTCCTGCCGAGGTCACATGTGCTCCATAGGCATCAAGCCCTGTATCATTCTCTTCCGTCACCTTAGCTTGCCATTCCCAGTTCTCTTCTCCCGTGTCAGGGTTTTCCCAAGGTTTCAAGCCCATCGGGTGAAACTCTACGCCATTCACCGCTACACCAAACTGATAAAAATTATCATTCGACGGTGTAGGCCCGCCAGTTTCATCATATACGTAGGTAATGCTACCCGCCTCGGTTGGAGTAAGGTCAATCGAGTGAGTCGATTCAATTGCGGTTGGATCGGCATTGGGAAAGCTTCCGACTGCGTGACTAGGATATTGATTAGAAGAAATGGTCCTTAAGTCTCCGCTGATGGAAAAACAAACCTCACTCACTGTTGTGCTCTTATATGAACACGAAGTAGTAGATCCCTCCTCACCGGCATACTGATGATCGTACACATGAGAACCAGTGTATGGCACCAATTTAAAATAATAAGACTTATCTGTTTCCAGGATAGTAACATCTAGTGAAGAGATACTCGTTCCATTATACACCAGCTGCTGGCCTACCCCATTGTAGGAGGTACTTCCATCCAAATCATCTCCATCAGTCAAGTTAGTAAAACTGTCTTCCGTATTCATCAGAATTGCATAACCATCTGCTCCATCTATGGCTGTCCAAGAACTTATGGTCAAACTATTTCCATCTTGATTGGAGAAGGTGAAAATATCCGTAGATGTGTTCGAAGCAGCTATAGTGACCACAAAAGAGTCTGTAGCCTTTTGACCACTAGGGTCTGTGGCCGTCACATTTACATTGGTGGAGCCAACAGCCTCCTCAGTCAAGGTAAGCGTAGTACCTGACACACTAACAGTAACAATTTCCTGATCGCTACTAGAAGCAGCATAGGTCAAAGCATCTCCCTCAGCGTCAGCAAATACGTTGGCCAATTCTACTGTTGCCGCTCCAAATCCTACCTTAAGATTCTGGTCTGATATTTCATTTGCGACTGTAGGTGTACTATTGTCTCCGATCGTCAGTGTAAAACTATCTGAAACGCTTGCTCCATTAGTATCCGTCGCTGATACTGTAATTATAGCTGTACCATCTGCTTGTTCTATCAGCGTAAGTGTGGAACTTGAAATCTCTACCAAAACAACACTTTCATCAGCGCTGGAAGCTGTGAGAACAAGCGCATCACCATCTTCGTCGCTAAAGACATCTGTCAATGAAATTTCATGAACCTCAAAGCCTGAGGCTAAAGAAAGGTCATCAATTGCAACAGCCACCACTGGGTTGTTGTTAGAAGTTCCCACTTCATCCTCCGTACAGGCCCACATAAAAATTAGCAGGAGTCCTGCAGTGAGTATTGTTTTCAATTGATTGTTAAAGTTTCTCATAGCTCATATTTTATATTAGTAGACACCCTGTCTTTGTTTAGCCGAAAGGATCTCTTTTTATCGTGAAAAGTAGCTTTTATAATATTGGTTTGGTTTTCGATGGTTTCAAGCAAAACAGTGTTGCTAACCGAAATTTCTTTAATCTGTGTATTTGGCAAATTGAGTTTAGCTGATATGACAATCACCTCTTTCTGAAATTCAACAGATGTGTAATCAAGAGAAGCGTTTTCGCCATTGATGGCTAGAGTCATTCGATCATTCAAATATTGAGACAAAGCACAATTCCAATCTTCTTTTGTGGTGCCTACATCATTTCCCACGGCTTTTACCAAATTGGCCTTGTCCAATCTAATTTCCATAAAGTAAGTCTGGTCATCTTCAAACAGTTCAAACAACCCAAAATTGAGATCATGGGCTTCAATTGCCAAAAAGCTATTTGTCAACAGTATACAGAGCGCAAGAATTAATCTTTTCATAGCTAAAACCAAAATGGTCGTACTTACAAGAATACAACGACTAAGCGATATTGAACCCTACTTGATGAAAATTCTGCTATGAGATTCTCAAAATTCGCAGGGCAAAAAGTAGTGAATTTTAAGCAAGTCATAATAATTCTCACGTTCTGTTGTGATTCTGTTAAAATATTAACCCAGGAATTATCTTTTTGTCAAAAACGAGCGTTTAAACAAAATTCCCTTCTATCTTTGAACCCTGAATTATCAAACTCCGTTGAAGGAATCACATCCTGAAAGGACGAAATGAAGAAAACAACATTAAATAATATCTCAATAATGAACATCTGTTGGATGTGTTGTTGCTGTATGCTTTCATATAGCGGGAGATATACATTTAATGAATTATTGAATAGAAGAAGTTAATCAACATAACAATAAGACATTAAAAAGCCTCTCCCGAGAAATCAGGAGAGGCTTTTTTATTGGACTAAAATCAGAATATACCATGCAAAGTTTTAGATCAGAACTTGAAAATCTAGACAACCCAGTCGTCCAAAAAGACATCATTGCCCTGGCAGACAAAATTCAAATTTTCCGCGAAGGAAAAATTGACCCGGACAAATTCAGAAGTTTGAGGCTTGCCCGTGGCGTCTATGGTCAGCGTCAGCCGGGCAACCAAATGGTTCGAATCAAGATACCATTCGGTAAAATGAGCGTGCAACAGCTGAGAAGAATTGCCGACATTTCTAACGAATTTGGCGGTGGCAACTTGCACGCCACAACTCGGCAGGATATACAAGTACACTACGTAAGCCTGGACCGTACGCCAGAACTTTGGGCGAAACTAGAGCAAGACGATATCACCTTGCGCGAAGCTTGTGGAAATACACTCAGAAACGTAACTGCCTCTCCGGTGGCTGGTATCGATAAGGACGAGCCGTTTGATGTTTCTCCTTACGCACACGCTTTGTTCAAATACTTTTTAAGAAACCCGGTTTGTCAGGAAATGGGGCGTAAGTTCAAGATCTCATTTTCATCCAGTGAAAAAGATACAGGTATCTCATTCATCCATGATATTGGGTTTATACCAAAAATAAAAACAGAAGGCGGTAAAGAAGTCAGAGGATTTAAAGTAATGATCGGTGGTGGATTGGGTGCTCAGCCTGTACCCGCTCAGAAAGCATTCGACTTCTTGCCTGAAGACCAAATGATCCCATTTACTGAAGCTTTACTTAGAGTTTTCGATCGCTATGGCGAAAGAAAAAGAAGAATGAAAGCTCGTTTCAAATTCTTGATTTCTGAAATCGGCATTGACGAAGTGATGCGATTAGTAGAGGAAGAACGAAAAGCCTTGAGCACGCAGTCTTACGTGGTGAAAAACCTATTGGGTCAACCAAGGCTTCCTGAAAAATTAGGGTTCTCTGACAAGGCGATCAATGATCAGGAAAAATATGAAGCTTGGAGAGCCACCAACGTGTGGGAGCAAAAGCAAGAAGGATTTTATGCTGTATCCATCAAATTGCCAAACGGCGATATGAATTGGGAAAAAGCTCACAAGTTTGGCGATGTGGTATTGAAGTATGCCGCGGACGACATTCGTGTGACAGTGAACCAAGGCTATATCCTTCGATTCGTGAAAGAAGAAAGCTTGAAATCACTATACGCGGAATTAGAGGCTTTGAATCTGGCGGATCCTGGATTCAACAGTACTGGTGATATCATCGCTTGTGCGGGTACGGATACTTGTAATTTGGGTATCTCAAACAGTACGCGTGTAGCACTGGAATTGGAAAACGTAATCGAAAAGGAATATCCGGAATTGATCAAAAACAATGACCTCCACATCAAAATCAGTGGATGTCCTAACTCTTGTGGCCAACACGCCATTGCGTCAATTGGATTTCACGGATCGTCTTTGAGAAATAAGGTGAACAAGAAAACAATCCCAGCAGTACAAGTATTGCTTGGTGGTGGATTGGGTAGCAATGGAGATGGCTTCATTGCTGAGAAAGTAATCAAGGTACCAAGCAAGCGTACGCCAGATGTACTTCGTGTGTTGTTCAACGACTACGAAGAAAATGGCAACGAAGGCGAGTACTACTACGACTACTTCAGAAGACAAGGCAAAGATTACTTCTATCAACTGTTGAAGTTCTTGGCTGATTTGGAAACATTGAAACCAAGCGACTACATCGACTGGGGTAAAGAAGAGCAGTTTGAAGTAGAGACAGAGGTTGGAGAATGTGCTGGTGTGATCATCGATCTGTTCTCTACCTTGATGCATGATGCGGAAGAAAAATTCGTGTGGGCACAGGAAGCTTTCGACGGTGGAAACATCGCCGATTCTATTTACCACACGTATAATGTATTTATCAATGCTGCTAAAGCGCTGTTGATTGACAAAGGCATTACGGTAAATAATCAAGTGACGGTGATGAATTCATTTGAAGAAGAGTTCGGACAGGATTTCAAAAGCCTGACTGGTGGTACATTCAAAGATTTCGTTTTGAAAATCAACCAAAACGAACCTTCTGAAGACTTCGCTACTGCGTACAGAGAAGACGCTGCCAAATTCCTCGAAAGAGTAAAAGAAGTACAAAAAGATTTGTTGGTGGAAGAGCCAGCGTGATAAGAAACAAGATGAGAGAATCAAGAACCAAGACTATACAGTCTTGTATCTTGACTCTTGATTCTAAAAATCTAAATAACCATGAAAAATCTAAAAGCTCCTAAATTAACCTTGGTGGGTGCAGGTCCGGGCGATCCGGATTTGATCACCCTCAAAGGCATCAAAGCTTTGAAAGCAGCCGACGTCGTATTATACGACGCTTTGGCCAATGAAGAGCTTTTAGATTTTTGTTCGCCGGATACGAAGAAAGTATTCGTGGGCAAGCGCGCTGGATTGCACCATTATCAACAGCACGTTATCAACCAGATGATTGTGGATCATGCCGTCAAGTATGGTCATGTAGTTCGCCTTAAAGGAGGTGATCCATATGTCTTTGGAAGAGGTCACGAAGAGCTAGCTTATGCCGAAAAGCATGGACTGGTAGTAGATTTAGTACCTGGTGTAACAAGTGCCATTTCGGTACCTGCACTGAATCAAATTCCGCTAACTCGTAGAGGCATAAACGAAAGTTTCTGGGTGATGACAGGTACTACACGAAGTGGACAGTTGTCTTCGGACATTGAGCATGCGGCAAAGTCTAGCGCCACGAGTGTGATTCTGATGGGCGTGAAAAAATTGCCAGAAATTCTGGCCATCTATGCTGCCAGCGGAAAAGCAGAAACGCCAGCAGCCATCATACAAAATGGTTCTCGACCAGACGAAAAAATTGTGATTGGAAATGTCAGCAACCTACAAGAACTGGCATTAAAAAATAATATCGGTTCTCCTGCTATTATAGTCATCGGAGAAACTGTAGCTTTAGGTAAAGAAAAACTAAACAGCACGCTGGATAAAATCGTTTTATCCAAATAAACCCCCAACACCATGAAGTCGCTCAAAAACGGTAACAATCTATTTCCAGTATTTTTCAAACTGGAGCAATTGCAGCTCCTTATTGTTGGTGGTGGTCATGTGGGACTAGAAAAACTCACTGCCGTGCTCACTAACAGCCCAGCCACCAACATTCGCTTGGTAGCTAAAGAGATCAGTGGTGAGGTGCGTGAATTTGTAAAAGATCACCCCAACGTAAAATTGATCGAAAGGGAGTTCAGGCCTTATGACCTGGAAGAAATCGAACTAGTGATCGTAGGAATAGACGATACGCGCACGAGCGAACTGATCAGAGACATGGCTAAGGTGCGTGGCCTCTTGGTCAATGTGGCCGACAAACCAGAGCTATGTGACTTCTACCTCGGGTCTGTAGTGAAAAAAGGCGACCTGAAAATCGCCATCTCTACAAATGGCAAATCACCTACCGTAGCGAAACGTATCAAAGAATACTTGAACGAATCCATCCCGGAATCGATCGACGAGGTGCTTCAAAACATGAGCAAAATTCGTGAAAAACTTCACGGAAATTTCGACTTCAAAGTACGCACGCTGAATAGCATCACTAAAGATTGGTTGAAGAAGTAAATCCAATCTCTTAAAATTAACGAGGTTACACAGCGCGATCTCGTTAATTTTTTTAAGAAAAATTTTCTGTTGGAATATTAGATTCAGATTTAAGGAAGATCTCCTCCTTATAGCATAGTAACTTCTTTTTAAGTAAAAAGAATCCCCTTGAAAGAAGAAAAGCATAATTATTCATCGCAGTGAAAATCACTTCCAAGTTGGATTCATCATAGGCTTCGTTGTAAAAGTATTTCCATTCTTTGGAAAGGTATAATTCGAAATTTTTCTTGATCTCTTCTGTTAATTCCTCCTGAAACCATTTGTTGGAAAGCATATCTTTTATTCCTTCCTTCAGCTTATTTTCTAGTGGTATTATATTCTGAAAGTTGATTTTGATCTTATCAAAAGGGGTTGTGAAATTGATAAATTGTAATTGATTAGATAGATCAATATATATTTTGTAATTGTTTTCATATTCACTATCAAACTCAAAAAGTTCATTATATAATGAAGTCAGATTCGATTCGCCATCAAGATTGTTTTCTAATGATTTAAAATGTCTAAAAATAGCGATGTCATTTTGTTTGATTTCTTCATTTTTTTTCTCAAGCTCAGCCTTAAGGTTTTGGATTAAACTTCTAGTTTCTTTCCTGTTGTATTTGCACCCATCGTAATCAAATGTTTTAACTGGAATAACTTTATCTGCAATTTGAGTTAAAGTCTGAATATCGTCGTTCAAACCAATTGCCCCCCAAATCTGATCAATTTTTTGACTACTGAACAGTTCATTTAAGTCTGTCTTATATTTTTCAACTTCAATTGAATCCAAATCAAAAGTTAAGGGATTTTTGTTGTCATAATAGCCGTTGAATAATTTCGGAAATGTATTGGCTGCGTATGCTTCCTTATAACTCGTCAAGAAGGTATCCTGATCCAATTTCGTTATATCACCTTCATATTTCGCTTCCTCAAAAACTAACTTTGTAAGTCTCTGTTGAGTACTGATAATATCACCAAATATTTTAACTGCGGGATCATTATTCGTTTCTACCTTCTCTAGCTGTAACTTCTCTAATCTTTCGATTCTATCTTTTGTGCTTGGATGTGAGGCCCATTGATCTTCTATAACCAATTTAGATTTATTGAATTTGTTTAAATCATAAAAAGTCACTTGAGGCAAGCCATTTTCAAACTTCAGATTATTATCTCTGCTTAGAATGTTAATCACAGAAATATGCTCTGGATAAAGATTTTCTGATGTGATATTCTGTTGGACTTTAGATTCATAGAACGAAAGCAGGTTGTTAAAAGCGTAATCTGCCATTTCCATTCTTAATAAAGAACTTTTTAGTGGCTCATAACCAGTTACATGAGCGGCTATTTCATCCGCATGAAATTCCATTTCTCTTGATAGTCCCATATAAGCTTTGTTCACTATTTCATAAACCCCTCTTAGTATCCATTGAATTCCTGCAATAATTTTGACAGCCAAAACCACAAAAATCGAAAAGTACCCACTTACTCCTGCCCAACTTTGAATTATTCTATCATAAGACTCATTATCATAAAGCATGTTGAATATGATCTGATTTACATTATATACATAGCTTCCAACTTTCATAGAGTTTTGAGAAAAGTGGCCAAATTCATGTGCTAGAATAGATTTTAATTCGGAATGCGTTACTGTATTGATTAGACCCATACCAATCTGCAGGTTTTTCTTAATAGGAAGAATCATGCTCCAAAAGCTGGAATCATAAAAGACCGATGCGTTGACATCTGCAGATAGGTAAACTTTTTTTGGGAAAGAAGTTCCTACTTCATTTACTAGATCCTGAATGAGCGCAAACAATTCGGGCTCCTCTCTTTCGGTAATTTCAATCAAATGCGAGCGATCAACCTTATGAGATTTGAAAATGAA
Source organism: Reichenbachiella sp. (assembly GCF_965233835.1). Taxonomy (GTDB): domain Bacteria; phylum Bacteroidota; class Bacteroidia; order Cytophagales; family Cyclobacteriaceae; genus Reichenbachiella. Next base: position 731,652 of record NZ_OZ247585.1, on the reverse strand, counting down.
CTTTAATAGAAAAATCAATACTAAAATACCCAAACTAGCCAGTCCTATTCCCAAAGCAATAGTAATGAAGGTAGGCTTTAGAGCTACCAGCATTAATCCTCCATAAATACTAACCGCAGTTAATGCAATGGTTAATAGAAGCAATAGAATATATATGAAAGCAAAAAATACAATTGACACAATCGCCTTGGATGTCTGTGATTTGAAACCCGAAGAGACTTTAACTTCTTTTTTTAGCATAAATCAAATTGACAGAAATGATAGATTATTATTTGCAATAAAATGCAATAAAGAGGAAATACAAAACTTACTTTCAAAATGTGCGCATCCATCATTTATGAGATGGCTTTTCTACTGCACTTGTACAAGTGCTTCACAACTTCGACTACAAAATTTGTACGCTGAATAGTATTACTAAAGATTGGTTGAAACATTAAGATGATCATCCTTCGCGGATCTGCTCCGTGAATAATTTGGAGAAAGCAGACAGATCACGGAATAAATCCGGGAAGTTGGTTAGTCTTTCTTATCAACCTGCTTCAACAACAAATCACCACTGAGTGTAGTGGCTTTTAGCGTATCATTTTCTTGCTGAAGTTGCACATCAGTGATGATAAATTTGAGATCAAAGTCAGTTGAAGAACCTTCTAAGGTCATACCAGACGGGTCAAGGTTCGACGTGTATTCTTTTCCATGTGCGGCGATCAACTCATCAACTTTTTGGCCCAAGAAAAGATTGGTCGTATCCATTTCACTAACAAAGAAAAGCCCCAGAGAATCCCCTGCATTGAACAGCAACTGGTAAGGTTTGCCTTCGATATCAATGGTGTGCTCAGAAGCTTCCCCTCGATAATTATACAAATAAACACGTGTCAGGTAGTCAAACCGATTCAAATAAATAATCTCCGTAGTTTCGGACGAATAACTAAAATAGGTGTCCGTACGGTTGATATACTTGTAACTATAATTCAATCCCAGAGATCTCATATAGATCTCCGCTTCATTTCGGTATTTGTTAGAATCCAGAGAAATCACAATTAGTGAGTCTAAATCCTGTTGGAAAATAGACCGGATACTGGCTAGCCCATGATAGTCGTCCAGATAGTTGACGATGGAATACACCTCGTTGTGCAAAGAGTCTGACAGCACACCTTCATTGGTATCGTCTTGTTTGGTATAGAACCACTCGGGCAAACTGTCGGCTTCCCAAATCACTTCATTGATCACCTTTCCATCTTGCAACAAATTGTTGTTTTCCAAAATTGAAAGCAAGCGATTGGCCTGACTGCTTTCACTCATGCTAAACATGCCCCAAGGGCCAAAAGACATCAGAGCCAGCGTGATGGCCAGCGACATGGGAATGAACTTAATGTTCTTCCTACCGATTGTGAAATAAGTTGCCACGAGCGTCAGCCAAATACCGAGTAGCACAATCACATATCTATTGATGGTAAGTGCATAATCTGCTATTCGCATGCCAATAGCGAAAAAGAGTAAGGCGATCAGTGGATAGAGCAATAAGTAAAAAACTTTTGTTGCTTTCTTGATCCAGCCATTTTCCTTCATTTCCCCGTACGGGTAAAACAACAACACGGTCAGTATACCCAATACTGAAACACAAGAGATCAAATAGGAAACGATGCCCTTTGGCCAATCCCATAAGATGGTGATTTTTGCCCCATAAGCATAGAGAATAATCAAATACAATACGAGCAGAGGCAGCAAGACATACTGCGCAAAAGTTTTGAGTCCTTTAGGGTAGTCATGATTGGACTCGAGCTGCTCTATGTCTTCTGGAATCCCCGAAAGGAAAAACCAGGTATTGAAGAGGCCAATAATTACAATCCACAATTCAAAGTACAGCTCATCTTTGATATCTATATCAAAAAGCAAATGAAGCGCAGATAAGGCCAGAATTAATCCCACATACAGAAAGCCTGAATATAAGATCGAAGTCAGAATTCGAATAAAAAGTGTCTTATTAAAGTTCCAAAATCCATTCAGCTGTTGGCCACTGAGATACGGACTAAATGAAACCAATAGATGAACAATGATATTGAATATGCTATACCTGATGTAGGGAATAGCGGTATTGTGTGTGTTTTCTGCATCAGGCAATGACAAAAAGATAGCCAGCAAGACGAGCGCAGCGACCACATGCGAGCCAATGCTCGTAGCGATTCCAAAGTCCTTCTTTGAGCTAATGATGGTGACGCAGAAAAACAAAGGGATACCCAAGGCAAAAGTGATCAGGCTATTGATATAAGGGAAATAGTTAGTGATTTCATCCTCCAACTCTACCATATAGATAGCCAGGCAGACTCCACAAAAGGCACATAACAACGTGAGGGGAAATCTCAAAAGAGATTCTTTGGCTGAGCTAAGTAGGTAATTAATTGAAGGCAGGTTCATAACTATCTTTTTTAAAATGTCAGAAACGAAAAGATACATCTATCCACTCTATTCAGTAAAAAAACTTTAAGAAAAATTCCAATCAACCGAACAGTTAATACCTCCAAAACTTAATGTTTTTCATTCCTTCTTTTTTGATCCAAGAGGATAATACTTTAGGTTTAAAAGGGGAATAAACCACTAACTATGTCTATCCAACACATCACTCATGAAGGTAAGGCGATTATGTATGCCGACTATAGCGCCTGCAAACTATCTGATCAGCAATTGGCTCTTTTAGAAGAAGTAGCCGTTGAAATTGCAAAAACTCCAGAACCTACATTACTACTGGTAAGCTATGAAGGAGTTTCCGGAGGAATAGCCTACATGAACCGTCTGAAAGAACTCGGCAACACGGTATTTAAGGAACACATGAAGTGTTCGGCGGTACTTGGCATTAACGGTATCAAAAAAATTCTATTCAACGGCTACAACAGGGCTACCGGAGCCAGCAATGTTGCGGCATTTGATTCGCGTGATGAAGCACTGCAATGGCTCGTCGATTATGATTAACTTCCTTGTTATAAATTAGTATCTTGATCAAACCAGATGCGGGATTATAGAGAATCATATCAGTGATTGTCCGCATTTGAATAGAATTAGGCTTATTTTAGTCTTGTACGAGATATGACCAGCATTTGAAATTATTATTTTTCCTCTTATTCCCTTTGGTTCTATCATGCAGCCCGAGTCATCCGGAGACTCAGCATGCCAATGATGGGGTAGAGACTATCTATGATTTTTCTTATTGGAAGGATGCGAACGGCGACGCTCAAATCGATGATGTTTCTCATTTACTCAGTCAGTCTGCCTTCAATCAAATCAGTGCGGACCATATCAATTTTGGCATAACGGATTCGGTAGTTTGGTTAGCTATAAACATCTCCGTGAATAGCAGCAACCAATATCTCAGTCCTGGCAACGAATCATCCGTTTGGGAGGCTACTCTTTTTGCTGCAGATTCTCTAGGGCACTATCAAAGGGTATCCACATATAATCATCTATATTCTGCTGATACTGAAGATTTTCTCCCTTTTCGAACCTTGGGCATACGATTGCCGGAGCACTCCTCTGGCAAATTCCTTTTGAGACTAAAGGCACGCAGGCACAGAAACTATAGTCTAAAAACTGGAAATCTGTCCGAAATGACCAGCTTCCTCATTCAGAAAGAAATCATTCCTGTCGCATTCATAGCATTCATGCTGTGCATTTTTATTTACAATATTTTCCTTTTTGCTTCCACCAAGGATATCATTTTCGTTCCCTATCTAGTTTACGTATTATTTATTCTGTATGCTGTACCCTTTCATGGTGGGTATGTGCTTTTCAGTACAGAGTGGATGTGGCAAGGTGTGCCGTTTTATACAGTATGGACCAGTATTGGCTATTTATCAGGTGGGCTATTTGCGCTACTCTATCTGGATCTCAATCGTACGGCTCCAAGATTTGCCAAAACCATCATTTTTTTAATGGTCATGTTGGTGTTAGTCGTTCCAATTTTGGACGCCTCACTTCTGGTACCGATTGGTACCATGGCCCAAATTGTGTCTATCACGTCTCTTTTGTTTAACCTAAGTCTTTGGGGGGCGTCGGTATATGTTTGGGTTAAAGGTCTGGCCAACGCTAGGTTTTACGCGACAGGTTGGTTGTTTGCCATTTCTAGTATGGTGCTCTTTATTCTGTCTACCAATGGTGTCATCCCATACAATAGTTTTGTGGAACAGTCTTTCTACTATGGTTTTGCCATCGAAGCGGTGCTATTTGCTTTCGCCTTGGGAGATCGTATGAATGTGCTGAAGAAAGAAAAACGAGCATTGGAAATAGAACATGTTAATTATATCACAGAGCAAAACAGACTATTAGCTAAACAATCGTTTATGAATTCGCACTTGTTGCGTGCACCCCTTTCAAGAATATTGGGATTGCTGGGTTTAATGAAATTTCCACATTCGGAAGAAGAAAACAAGCACTACGTAACCCTGGTGGAAGAGTCCACTCAAGAAATGGATGACATAGCCAAAAAGATGTCAGCCATGCTTGAAGAAGAAGGCTATCTGGACGAATATCAGGAAGACTTTGAAGAAGTCAAGCAGAGCATTTATAAAGACCTGAATAAGGAAGAAGGAAACTCTCAAGCCTAAAAAACCTCTTCAATCAACTCTTTGTTAGCCACTACCCCTGCTTTGGTACCAGAGGCTACCGCAAGAGCTACAGATCTCATCGTAGAATTATCACCACAAGCATAGACTCCAGGCACATTGGTCATTTGAAAACCATCTACATGTAGAAGACCCTGCTCGTTAATTTCACAGCCTAGTTGTTCAGGGATATTACTCTGCTGAACAAAATCCGGCCCCGAATAAATAGCTTCCAATATATACTCACGATCGTCGTTCAACAAGATGTTTTGCACCTGACCCTCTGCATGTCCAATTCTTTTTACCGGTGTTTGGATGATAGGAATTTGGTGATTGGTTATTTGTTTGGTTTGATCTTCTGTCAATGTCGAGGGACCGTTCGTAAAAATGGTCAAGTCCTTGGTCCAGTTAGAAATTAAGGTCGCATAATGATGAGCCTTTTCGCCATTAGCCAAAATTCCTGTTTTCTTATGCCTCACTTCATAACCATGGCAGTATGGACAATGAATGACCGATTTTCCCCAGCATGCAGCAAATCCGTCTATCTCAGGCATAATGTCCTTCAAACCTGTGGCAAATATTAATTTCTTAGTGGTAAAAGTGGAACCATCTTTAGTTTGAATGGAATAGCCTCCTGTCGTTTTAGTTCCTTCAATAGCAAAATCGTTATAAAATTGCACCGTCTCATACTGCTCAACTTGCGATTGGGCCACCTCAGATATTTCCGCAGGCCTTGCCCCATCTTGAGTCAAGAAATTGTGTGAATGAGGAGTGGGAGCGTTGCACGGATGTCCAGCATCTATAACAAGTACTTTTCTCATTGAGCGGCCCAGTGCAAGAGCAGCTGAAAGGCCTGCATAGCTTCCACCAACGATGATAACTTCAAAGGATTTGTCCATTTTGTTGAATTTGGTTTCACAATGATACGATGTTAATGCAACAATGTTGCGTTTTATTTTTCAAACAATTGTCCTCCAATGATTAACTCGTTCGTCATAGCTATAGAAAGCAAAAAGTAATATGAATACAGTAAACAATATTAAAGAAGGAAAGCATTACGACTCACAATCCAGGATTAAGCAATTGCCTGTATGGAGGACCTTAAGTAGTTATGAAAAGTTGCATCTGACATTGTGTAAGAAGGTTTTGTGATTGTCACAAACTCAATGGACTGTAGGATCTACCCACTTTCAATTTTTCTCCAGAGGCTAGAATTACAAATTCGTCTCGATGTTGTTTTTCTTTACCTATCACAAAGTTGCGATTCACAATGTATCGCCTGTGAATTCGAATAAAGTCAGGGCTGAGATCAGAGGCCATTTTTTCCAACGTAGCTCTTTTAATTAGTTGGGTCTGTTCTGCATGAATTTTTAGATAATGATCATCTGATTCTATCCAGTAAACTTTATCGGCTTGCAGCATCAGAGACTTTCGTCCAATAGTACCTGATATCATTTTTCCTTGTGTTCTCTTTTGACTGATAACATATGAAAAAGCCGCTAGAGTCAATGCATGAAAAAATGCTTCTCTTCCAAAATACTGCTTGGCAAATCTGACTTCAAAAAAACTATCATAAAAACCGAGTAAATGAATGATGATCGTACCTACCAGATAGTGCAGAAAAAATGCGCCGACTGCAACCATGATGAACTGCCAGACCGAAAATGAATGCTTCAAAACAATTCGGCTCATGAGTATAATTGAAGCCAGTCCGAATGGAAAAAACAACAACACAGTCACGCACAGGTATGTTACAACGTTTAACAGGTCATACGATTCGGAATGTCCGTACCTCAGATAATTTTGAATGAGTGCTATACCAAACAATATAATCAACCATACGAATAGTATAGATCCGTATTTTTTCAAAGCCATAAAACTATAAGCCATTGAGCCAATATATTCACTTTACCACATTTTTGATACTTGAAACTAGAATCAATTCAACCATAAGCCCCCTTTATGAAAGTTTCGGTGAGACCTCTGTCTCGGAGCCAGTTAGCCAAATCTTGTCGCTCTCCTACTTTGGCATGATGCAAAAGCGTAAATCCATGTGGCCCTGGCGTATTCAAAAGTTGTGGGTAGTCACCTATCAGTTGCATGACCATTTTATCATAACCTAAAAAAGCCTGATTAAAAATATCCAATCGAGCACCTTTACTGACAAGTAAATCTGCAATATCTCTGCGTCCCATATGAGAGGCTCCTCCCAAAGCTGTTTCAAAATCTCCTTTTTGAGGCTGATTCGCACAATTTAATATCAGCGGCTTTGACTCAACAATTCGTTTGGTCTCATCAAAATCCTTATGTGCCGCAAAGACAAATTCTTTGATCTCTTCCAACGAAAATACGCCTTCGGTTTCTTGTGCAAATGTATAAGGCGAAATAAATGCAAGGCTGCCTGTGGCTAATGCTCCTTTAGTAAGGAATGATTTTCTGTTCATGATTTTTTTAGTTAAATCAACAAACAACAAAAATGTTCGCCCTAGATTAATGCACCGATTTCGCGAACAGGTATTCAGATGTCGTGAACGGGTTTGATTTATTTGATAAATTCTGGCACTTTCGGTTCTTCCTTGAAAACCTCCCTGGATTTTCCCTGACTCAAATTCCATCGGTCTATCCAAGATATACCCCAGTTATCAAAATAAGTGACTTCCGTCCGGTAAGCCGGGTCTTTCAAAGCCTCCTCTTGAGAAATAAAAGTATATCCATGCTCCACATATTTTTGCATGACCTTATCGAGATATTGTGCATTGAGGTAACTGGCATGGGTCAGCAAAGTCTGAGCGATAACCCGACCAAATAGATCCAGGGACTGCTTTTCATAGTACAGGAGTACTTGTTCCATGTAGTCTACATAAGCCTCACCAATCTTTTCCATCAAAACAGTATCCCCTTTCTTGTAAGCATCACTGTATGCCTTGGCAAATCGCCAATCTGAATTGTCGATGCTGACGGGAGCGACGACATAATCGTGTTCTGCCAAAAACTGATTCAAAGAATCATAAGCCGATTGGGTCAGGCCTACCTGTAAGTAAGGATGTCTAAAATATTTGAGCTCCTTGCCATATTCTTTTAGAAGAGGTCGAGTGATCAACTCTCCTTTTAAAATTCCAGCTGAATATTCATCAAATGGTGTTTTGTGATAACTCAAATGAGCAAATGTATGATTCCCAAGGTCATAACCGTTGCTGACCCACATGTCCAGATGTTTCACTTTTGATGCATCGACAGTGTCATTGGAATACACTTTGCTTTCATTGACAAAACCAATGGCTGGAATTTGATATTTATCAAAGGTATTGATCAGGCTCCTCGTGATTCCATAAGTAAATGCTGTGTCGTTAATACCATAACTAACCACTGTGAGGTCATCTACAGAAAGACAGACTTGTTTCGATTGGGACCTGAGATTAAATGTAAATACAACTAGAACAATAGGGAGGCAAATAAAGCGCTTCATACAAGTTAAATTTAGTTTCTATGCGGCAAGTTTAATCAATTGTATTCAGTCTATCTTAGGTCAAAATATGTGGATGAAATAAAACAAAAAACCCGCAGGCCAGGCCTTCTGCCTTTTTCCCGCGGGGTCTACTTGAAAAGGTTTCTTTTGAATACTAAGCTTTCAATTTTTTTCTTGAAAATGCGATTACCATAACTATGGCAAGCATTAGTCCTCCTCCACTCAACATAAAAAACTGGTCAGCACGAGGTTCTTTTTCTACGGCTACAATACCAATAGGGGTAAAATTCAAGTCGACATTGAACCCATTGTCCTCACTTAGAAAAAACTTGGTAATATTCTTACCTCCTCGATAGATTCTAAACAAGTTGGTGTGATTGTAGGTATTGCCAAACATCGGAATGTATATCTGCGCCTCACCGGGATGTGGTGGCATTTCCGGAAGGACAAACTTTAAGTCTGTCTGATGTGAGCCCAGCATGATGCCTCCATTTTTTAGTTTTATGACTTCTCCATCAACCTTTAGGTTAAAGTTGGATTTCACATATTCCACAATTAAATTTTGATAAGACTTCTTGTCCAGGTTTTCCAGTTTTTCTGAACCATGAATTTCAATCATAGTAGCATCTACTCCGGCTTGTGCAAAATTCATCTCTACCAACCATCCTGCACCTGTATCTCTTAAGGTGAAAGTCGCAATCTTAGCATTGTGAGCTACGGTGTTGAACACCGTAGATCCAATCAGTAAAATGATAGCAATTATCCTTTTCATCGCAGTCATCATCAAGATGGTTTAGCAAAAGCATCCACCGACTGCTTACCCACAATACACGGAGGTACATTTGTCACATCTGTAGAAGCATGATAGTGATAAACCCCCTCTGGGTATTCGCTGGTAGCTGCCACGTGCCCATTACATGAATCTAAGTCTGTAGGGTCAACACCTTCCGTATCCTGTCCCGAGTAGATGGGATAGCCATCTCTTGCATAACCCATCAATACTGTAGCCTCTTGAGTTTTCTTGGAGCATTGAATGTCATTGTCTTTGTCCAATAATCCTTGAGCATCCAAGGTGGCATCCATATAGGCCGCTATAAAGTGCCAATGATAGTAACCAGATGGATCGTGATGTCCGCCGCATCTATCCAAAGACGGGATTTTACCGTTATTATCGACTACTGAGGGTGGCGCTCCATTGATGGGCACTCCATCCAAAGCCAAGCCAACAAACTCAACACTTTCAATGTTGTCAGCCGAGCTTAAGGCCGTTGGAATTACAGGTATTTCAAAAGTAAGCGTCAGGTTGTCGTCTGGAGTAGGTTCAAGGCAGGCTGCTGTAGCCCCCATGGTCGTTCTACCTCCTCCCGGAACCACTGTCTCTATAGTAATATCATAACTTCCATCTCCATTGGCTACATCAGCAATGATGTCGTAACCATCCGTTTCCATCGCTTGGAATAGAGCCGCTTTCATCACTTGAAAGCCTGGGCTGGTGGTACCATCATAGCTACCAAAGCCACCCACATCATAGGTAGTCTCTGGACAATAGGGCCCATCATCATCTACCGGATTACTCGAAAACTTGATCTGATAACACTGACCCGAACCCCCTTCGCTATAACTACAATCTACCAGAGTAGCACTCTCAAACCCTAACATGGCCTGATAAAGAGAAATGTCTATCACATAAGAAGTAAAGCTGAAAGTAGCCTCACTACTTCCACCATTTCCATCAGAGGCTGTTACTTTTCCTGAAAATTCTTCACCAGATGCGAGATCTGTCAAACTGTAGCTGGTGGTACTTTCACTTGATTCCAATTCTTCTGAATCCAAAGTAACCGCATAGGTCACCGCATCACCATCAGGATCAGTCGCCGCTGTCCAGGATAATTTGGCGCCATTGTGAGTAAGGTCTGAGACTGAAACCGTAAACGAACCTGGGTTTTCATTTTCATTTGAAGACCCATCATCATTATCGGTGGTAAAAGAAAAGGTGGCCGTTGATTCACCGCCATTACTGTCCATGGCCACCACGCTTCCAGAGTAGGCGGTAGCCGCCGTCAGGCCTGAAAAAGAATAACTGGTACCAGATTGATCGACCGAAACTGCATCCGTGCCTAACATTACATCATAGGTAAGATCATCACCATCTGCATCCGACGGAGCAGTCCATGATATCACAGCGGAAGTTTGCTCCACATCGCTTGCGGTAACTGTAAAAGCTCCAGGAGCAGAATTATCCCCCGCGTCCGCACTCTTATCTTCTTCACATGCCACCATCCAAAACAGGCAAGTAGCCAATAAGATTTTTGTAATTGTTTTTTGTCTCATAGTTTTTAGATTTTAGAATCAAATACATCCGTGTGTATAAGTCGATCCACTATGAAGACGGGGAGGTAAGGAAATACCCTACTCTCAAGATATCATTTACAACTCAATCCTTGTCCTGATTATCACAGTAGGCTGCTAGCTTAGACACAAATTCATTTTTATTATCGACATAAAGTGCCAAGATTTTGAATCTTTGCTTTAAACCATAAAGGCCCGATAGCGTGCTTTCTTCCTTAAGGTAAAGGATTACATTATGCCCTTCTAAGTCACCAATGGGCGACAAGGTCTTGGCCATTGGCAAACGATCAATAGACTTTCCTGAAAGTTCAATGCTGTCTATATGTTCAAATGGGATTTTTACTTCGTTCAAAATTCCATAGTGTAATATCAGGCTGTCCGTATCAAAAACAATTGGTCTTTGACCTAGCGATTTCGCAAAACCGAAAACTTGGAGCGCAGTATAGACACTTAATATTGAGAGTATCCAAGCCACCCACTGATTCCACCCCTCCAGCAAAATATGAAGTGCCAAAGTCTCAATACCGATAACGAAAATCACTGCACCAAACAAAGCTGGTGTTCCACTGGTTTTATGGTAAGTGAATTCATTTTCGGCAGGTTTATGTGACTTCCAACGAATGAAACCATAATAGATTACAGCTACTTCGGTGGCAAAGGGAAGTACCAATCTTTTAGGCAAAAATTCTGCGCAGGTTTTCTTTAGGATTGTGAAAAAATCAGCCGAACCACTTTTTAATCTCTTAAACCCTTTAATCGCCATCCTCACCTTGATTACAACAAAAGTCATAACCGTCAATTCGATTACAGGTAGGGCCCAGGTCTTAAATAAATCTAAATAGTTCTGATTTTCCTTCGGCAGCAAATAGCCACCTAACACCAATCCTAAAATCATCATAGGAATTACAGTGATTTTGGAGATGGACGAGTTTCTTATAAGAAGAAAATAGACCAATGGGATAGTGATGAGTAAATCTGCTGTAATCGCCAAACTGAGCGCATCAATATTCTTGAGTGTAATAGACTGCACAAAAAAAGCTACGACAGCAAATAGTGCTAACGGTACTCCGAAATACAGCAGGTTTCTGTTTGTGCTTATCGTGATATTCATAGATTAAAAATCATAACATTTTTCCTAAAATTTCCTTCATCAACTTTGCCGCTAGAAAGGCAGTCATTTGCTTGTGGTCTCGATGTGGGTTGTACTCTACAATGTCAGCTCCTATGACTTCTCCATTTACATTGTGAATCAAATCTAGCACTTGTCGGGTGGATAACCCTCCCGGCTCATGGTGAGAAACTCCAGGGGCAAAGGCAGGGTCCAGACCATCCAAATCCAACGAAATATAGACTGGATTGTCAAACTCGGGAATTCGATCCAGGTCAAGGTTCTTCATTTGATGAATCTCTACACCGAACTTGTCGGCTTGTTTGATTTGATGATCGTTTAACGTTCGAATACCGACCTGAACAAGTCTTGTAGCCAAGTCATTTTCCATAATTCTGGCGAAGGGGCAGGCATGAGAGTATTTGTCCCCTTCAAATTCATCATATAAGTCACCATGAGCATCTATATGCAAAATATCAAGCTTCGGATATTTCTCATGATGTGCTTTTATGATAGGGTAGGTAATGGAGTGATCTCCACCTAGCGTCAGAATCTTTGATTCTTTGCTCAGATGGTTGTGAGTAATTTTCTCAATGTCAAAATAGTCTTTGATTTGAAAGTCCCCTTGGTCCTTAATCGGCTGACCTTCTATGGTGATTCCTGTTTCTGTAAACAAGTTCATGGATCCGCCATACAGGGCCTCTCGAATTAGAGGAGGCGCCAGCGCTGGTCCTCTTTCGTAGGATGACTTTTCGTCGAACTGAATACCTTGAATAATTATTTCCGACATAAAACTACTCCCCTTGATCAACGTTTTTAATGAATTGAATAAGACCTTCAAAATAGGTTTCCTGATCATCATACATGGCCATGTGACTACCTTTGGGGCAATGCAGATATTCCCCTTTGGGAAGTTGTTCAGCCATCCATTCCATATGCTTAGGATCCATGGTATCATACTCCCCCCCAATAGACAAGGTGGGTACATTGATTTTGGATAGGTCGTTACTTCTGTCCCAGTTTTTCAATTTGGCATCTCCTGCTATTCCAAATTCGCTTGGGCCCTGCATGGTCACGTAAACACCCGTATTTAGGTTAGCGAAAGCCCTGTTGACAGGATCTGGCCATTGATCCAGCGGCATACGTAGCACATGCTTGGGATAGTAGTTAGTCACTACAAGTTCCTCATATCGTGGATTAGCAAAATCATTGGCTGCCTCCAGTGCTTGAATTTCAGCCAGAACTTCGGGATCCAACTGTGGGCCTAGAACCTCTTGAGCATATTTGATATAGGAGGGAATGGAAGAAACCATATTTGAAATGATCAGCCCTTTTAAGTTTTTCTGATATTTCAATGCATACTCAATTCCCAAAATACCTCCCCAGGAATGACCAAGTAAGTAAAAATTATTTTTATCAAGCCCCAATGCTTTTCTCACTTGTTCCACTTCGTCAACAAAGCGGTCTAACTCCCATAAAGTACTGTCAGAAGGCTGATCACTGTAGGCGGATTCCAGTTGGTCATAGTAGTAATACTCGATTTCTGCATTGGGCAGAAATGAATCGAAGCTCTCGAAATACTCATGCGTAGCACCAGGACCACCGTGTAAAAGAAGAACCTTCATCGTAGGATTATTACCCACACGTTTGGTCCACACTTTGAATTCTCCGGACGGCGTTTGAATAGGAATCATCCGAACACCTCCACTCAGCTTGTCAGATTTTTCTGAGTAGTCTAAATATTTGGTTTCTTTTTTTGCGTTTTGGTCTGTGGTAATCGTTGTGTTACAGCTTGTAAGCAACAGAGCCACGATGAGAAAATAGACAGTTTGTTTCATGGGTAATGTTTAGTGTTGAAGTGTACTCAATATAACTAAAACAGACGATTTCTAATTGAGTTGTAAGAACCTAAAAACCATCTAGCGCTTCAACACGCCCAAAAACTCCACCCAAGGCCCTACCTCTTCTTTGTACTGCATGGCCATAACTCTTGAGATCTGTGAGAGGTGGTTGAGGTCGTGGACTACCCAAGCAGAGAGCAACTGCTGAAGGGTTACCTTACCAAAAGTGGGATGGATACCCTCTTCTTGTAAATCTTCGGAGGACAAGTGCCAAGCACTCAAGCGTTCGAGGTTTTCCTTTCTTAGAATTTTAAATTCTGTTAATAATTGCTCCAGAGATTTGCCTTTACTTTTTTTGAATTGAGCAAAGCGATCGAAAGGCTCGAAGGACTTGTCTGTATTGTCCGATAATATCATTTCCATTCTGACCATCCAGTCGGTCTGCTCACCGTGGATCAGGTGGCCCACAATATCAAACGCACTCCAGGTATCTTCTCCTTCATTATTTCTCACCCAATCATCAGAAAGATTTTTGAGCCAGAAGTCAAGTACATCTGGCGTTCTTTCTAGAATTTCTATGGATTGAGCTAGTGTGAAGTTCATAGGTTTGGATAAATGTTTTGTTAAAAGGAGCCGATTGGAGGTTGAAAACTCCAGCAAGGACGTAAATAAAGATAGTGAAACATCTTGATAGCTTGTGTTTTGGACTCTGAACCGAATGTGTTGTACGCTTCAACTTATATGTTTCAGAGGCTTATTGGTGACAACACCAACAAGGGCGAGAAAAAATAATTTTCAGTACCTTGTAAGCAAACATTTGCTTATCATCTTATGAAAACAATTTTTAACGCTCTCCTAGTAGGATACTTTCTAATTCCGATTTGCTCCTTTGGACAGACCAATTCTCAAGAACTTGCCAAGATTAACACGCAAGGTTTTCAAAAATCTCAAGTGATGAGTCTGATCGCTGATTTGTCAGATGTCTATGGCCCTCGATTGACAGGAACGGATCAGTATTTTATGGCTGCGGAATGGGTCAAACAAACCATGGAGAATTGGGGCATGGACAAGGCATATTTTGAGAATTATTGCCAGGATTGCATGGGTTGGGAAGTAAAATCCTTCAATGTCGAAATGGTGGCACCTGCCTACATGAAAATACAAGCCTACCCCTATGCCTGGACTGAAAGTTCGAATGGCGTACGAGAAGGTGAACTCGTTTGGATAGAACCATCTCCTGATCTAGATAAAGTGAAAGAACAATGGGCGGGAAAATTAAAGGGCAAGACCGTCCTCATTGGGTCAGCCCCAAATCAGAATATGCTATTTGATGCCCTTTCCACTCGATTGACTGAGGAGGAAATCGAGGAGGCAGAAAAGTCCATTCATCCTGCACCTGTTAATCCCTTAGGGCCATCGGCCGGAAACGTTAATTTGATCGAAGATTTAGAAATAATATTCGAGCGCTTTATGCGAAAGGATGATGCCTTCTTTGCCTTCTTAAAAGCTGAAGGTGCACTAGGTATTTTAGGCACTACGCCCTTTTTTCCTGGCATTATTCACCCGAGTGGTACTTATAACTTTAGAGAAAGTGATGAGAAGCCCCTTCCATATTTTGCCATTTCGCCTGAGAACTTTGGGAAACTGAGCCGCTTGACTAAAAGAGAGGTGACGCCCAAAATTAAGTTCCATTTAGATTCAGAACTCTATCTGAAACCTGAAAACAATGTGAATGTTTTTGCTGAGATCGCTGGATCAGACCCAAAATTAAAAGACGAGGTAGTAATGATAGGTGCGCATTTCGACTCCTGGCATCCGGCCTCTGGCGCAACGGACAATGGGGCAGGTTCTGCGGTGATGATGGAAGCCATGCGAATCATTAAAGCTTCCGGATTAAAACCAAAAAGAACGATAAGAATGGCACTGTGGGGTGGCGAGGAACAAGGGTATGTGGGCTCGTTGGCCTATGCAGAGCAGCATTTTGGCAAAGTAAAAGAAACGACCAGGAAGAAAGAGGTAGAAAAGATTTCGGCCTATTTAAACATGGATAACGGTGCCGGCCAAATGCGAGGGCTCTATCTGCAAGGAAACGAAGCAGTCAAACCTGTTTTTGAAGAAATGTTAGCGCCCTATGAATACTTAGATGTGAATCATCTCACCATTCAAAACACCAACATGACTGATCACGATGTATTCGACTACTACAATATCCCTGGGTTTCAGATCATTCAGGATCGATTGAACTATTCGACCGTAACGCATCACACGAATTTGGATGCTTTAGAGTACGTGCCCGAACGAGATATGATGATTAATGCAACAGTAATAGCAGCACTAGTCTATCAAATTGCAGAACGAGAAGGGATGATGCCTAAGAAGGATTGACTGCGTAATTTGTTTTGGATAAAATGTAGGAAAATCTTCAATTTTCAGGTGCAAGTAGAAAGCATCATGGTGTGATTAGCGGTTGTTACCTTCATCACTATAAATTGCACTTGAAATAAACTCAAAATTTTTACTGCTCTTTTCAGTTGAAGTTTTACAAACAATCTTAAAGTCGTTTTCAAAGAAAGACTCCTTCACCTTAATTATTCCAATTCTGCGGTAAACTTGAGGAAGTAAAGGTTCGAAATCTAAAAGTTTTCTCACAGGAGAAGCTCCATCTTTAGCTTTAATAAGTTCAGTTCTTCTATTTGTGAACATGAATTGAATATGCTTTTCATGTCTACTGAAGTCACTTTGTTGTAGGTGCTTAATTGCTTCAATATCGATTTCAAGGAAACAATTGATGTATTCTGCCGCTATATTTCCGATGTTATGCACTGTTAGTTCTATTTCATATTCGCAGTCGAATGTTTTAGCTAACCATCCTAGTTTTTGAAAGACTCCAAAGGATACATCAAGAATTGGTTTGTTCCCTCTTCCAACAACATCTTTGACTTCCCAATCATCCATAGCGACAGCTTGTAGGTTGAATCTTTTGTAGTATCGATTATCTTGTGCTTGGTGTGCTGTCGTACTTTTTGGGATTTCAAGAACATAAACGAACGATTCTGGCTCTATTTCAATCTGATGAATTTTTAGATTAGATATTCTAGGGGAAATCCTTGAATTGACGACTTGGTCTAACCATTCTGCCGATATTTTATGGTTTGATATAGGGTCGATTTTTTCGGCTCTCCCTTTGTTTGGTCCTTCGTTGAATTCATGTATCCCATATATCAAAATCCCGCCATTTGAATTAGCCATCGCTGAAACGTCTTTTGATAGTTCGTCATGTTTGGATTTAGGTTTGTTAAGTGAATGTTCTAATGACATTGCTCCCTTGAATTCCAAAGAGTTACTTTCACTGAGGTTTGTTGATATTATGTTGTTTATATAATTGAGATCCAAAATTTTCTATTTGAGGTTAACGATCCGATATTGTGCTTGACGCACAGTTTATATCGTATACAATGTAGGGAAATTGAATATTCTTTTTCAAGAGCTGCTAAGCTAGCAGAATGTATTATGGTGTGACTAGCAGTAATTGATCTCATTTAAAGTTTGGTTTCGTGCCAAGTTTTGGTTTTACAACGTCAGGTTCATCGTATATTTCTCGCAAAAGGTCTGAAAATGAGTTTTCTAAATTTTCATCACTTCGCATATCTAAATGTATGTATTGATGCATGAATTCAGGAATGCTATCCGCTTGTTGACCTTCTTTTAGAATTGGAATTATTCTTTCATTATTCGTTTGATTCTTGTAGAGATCAGCATTCATAATCGAATATTCATACCCAACACCTCCCGACCTTTTTTCAGCTTTTAGTTTATAATTCGGTGTGAAAACAATCAGGATTCTGTCAGCATTTTTTATCGATGTCTCAACAAAATGAGGCAAATTCTCTCCAAGCCTTAATTCATACCTGTCGAGTAGAACATTCACTCCCTCTTTGACTAGATTGTTTGCTAGATTGAGTACCCAATTTTTATGGTCTTCATCGTCCCAAGAATAAGAAATGAATACGGTTGGAACCTCATCCGAAATTTGATTTTCTGAAATTGGTTTCTCTCCACCAAGCAAACTTCTAATTGGATTTATACTTT
Organism: Reichenbachiella sp.; assembly: GCF_965233835.1. Lineage (GTDB taxonomy): Bacteria > Bacteroidota > Bacteroidia > Cytophagales > Cyclobacteriaceae > Reichenbachiella. The sequence goes on along the minus strand of NZ_OZ247585.1, from coordinate 714,210 downwards.
TTCTATCAAAGGGTTCAACCATTTCAAGTATTCGATTCACAAAATTTATGCGGGTTGATTCATTTAAGTCCATTATTATGTCATAATAATAAACCTTCCTGCTAGTGCTTTTTCCTTGTGAATTTCTTAGTTCGATATATTGATAGTAATCAGGATGATACGGCTCAAACTCTTTTAATGTCTTAATGAATCTATTTCCCGAAAAGTAAGTGCTTTGATCTTCTGAATTATTAACTAATTCGAAGATTCTGTTATATATTTCAATCCAATTCATTCTATCTAGTTTATCTTTGCTAGGTACTTCTTTCTTTGGAAGAAGGTGCGCATTATTCTTTATTATTTGCTTGCATTCCTCGTTTTCGGGAAACATATTGGCATAATTATACGCTTGGATTCCATCACTTTTTTTTGCAAGTTCAACAACCAGTGTTTCGTAATTTGTTTCTGTTAACTCATGAAATTTACCCGAATGCAAAATGAATAGCTCTTCTAACAGTTCTAATTCTAAGGTTGATCCATCTTTTGTTATTTGCCTAAAGAACTCCGTTTCAAACGTTCTAGCAGCAAACCTTAATAAGATGTCGGTAGCGATTTCTTTCTTTTTGGAATAGAGAAACTCCAAAACGGGTTTCCAATTTTGATCTAGTATTTGCTTGAGTATTTCTTCTTGGCTAGGAATTCTCATTTTATAGGCTGTTAGGCTAACGTCCAACTATCTTCTGTAAGCTGGACTTTTCAAATATCTATAAAAGTATCGGATAGCACGAGCCTTTGCAAATAGCTCAGTTAGCTTATGGGTGATAGTGTTTGTTAGGTCTAGTTATGGTATATTTCTTTTATGAAATTTGGATATTTCTTCCTGTTTGTGTTTGTAGTATTCTTCGTAATTGGTGCGATAAATGGACACAAATCGACATTAGCAGATAAGGATATTGTTGAATTTGTATTAAAAGAACGGGTGGGTATTGTGGTAAGAGATGAGGAGACAAATTTATTGATCTTTGACAAAGAGGGAAAGATAATTTATTCATATTATGTGGTTCAGAATCATTTGGACACGGTAAATTTTTCTTCCAATTATGCATTAAATCCTAAATCATTATTTCCTCTCGAATCAGATGAATTGATCGCCACAGTCTTACTCGCCATGGTTGGTATTCCCACAGCTAGAGAAATTATTCAAGCTCGACAAATAAAACCTAAGAAATCCATGAAAAAATTAATTCTATCATTTGTTAGTGGAATATCTGGCTATGGGATAGGATATTATGCTTTTCGACCCAAAATCTCCGATAATTTGATTACTGAAAGATTTGGAGATAGAACCAAGTGGAAAAATATCTCAATTGATTTGGCTCGCAAGAGAGTAAAACTAATCTGGGAAATTTTTGAAAGGCTTAAATTGGCCTGTGAAGAGGTAGAAAAGAAGCCGTTTGATTCTACTGAAATTGATTTCATATCCAACAGTTTTAGATACTTGACAATTGTCAAAAAAGATCTTAACCAAAGAAAGGACATCCATTTTTTGATAAAATTGACAGAGAGGAAATACGAGTGGCTAGAGGCGTTATTTAGTGATAAAAAAAATATTCTAAAAGATCATTATTTCAGGCCGGAAATAGCATCTAAGCTGAATCAGCACCAGAAGGTAAGGGTATTACCTCTAGCATCTACTTATTCAGTTAAAGATTATTTAGTTGCTTTGGATTCAATCATTATAGATAAAAATAATTTAGATGGTTTGGTTGCTAGCGAGTTGGATTCTAGAATTCGAATCGCAGCTTTAACTAAAATTAAGGATTACTCACCAGATCAGTTCGAATTTATTGTTTGGATACTCAAGGACAGTGGTTCTAGAGGAGATTCAATTGTTTTGAAATATTTTGAAAGTATTCCCAATTAGACCTAACGTAGTGATAGCAACACCTAAGTGCTTCATATTAGCTAATATCTGAAATATCAACCACTAATGCATCAAATATCTCTCATCGCCATGGAGTAAAATCATTTTTGTTGACGAAAACGAGTAGTTAACTTAAAATTAAGTTAAATAACTTATCAATAAGTTTGTAAACTTAAAATTAAGTTGTACTATTGTCTAGCTGATTAAAATTAAACTCAATAGTATGGTCACTTTAACTAAGGCAGAGGAGAAGATAATGAAGATTCTCTGGGGTATCGAAAAAGGTTTTATCAAGGATATAATCAATGAGTACCCCGACCCTAAACCTCCCTACAATTCCGTCTCCACGATTGTGCGGGTATTGGTGCAGAAGGAAATCGTGGGCTACACGGCTTACGGCAAATCGCATCAATATCACCCGCTCATCAGCAAGGACGAATATAGCGAGGGACAACTGTCGCGACTAGTGAAGGACTATTATAGCAACTCACTCAGCAAGGTGGTCAACTTCTTTTCTGAAAGCAAGCAGCTGGATGAGAAGGAACTAGACGAAGCCATGAAAATGCTTGAAGCACTTAAAAATCAGAAAAATGGATAAGCTCATTTGGTATTTGATGGAGTCCAGCGTGATGCTGGCCTGCCTCTACGCACTCTATGTGCTGATATTGAGGAAAGAGACTTTTTTCTCTCTCAACCGATTTTATCTGATTGGCATTGTCATTTTCAGCCTCACCTTTCCCCTATTGAGTTTTGATTTTAATCCGGCACCCGTAGCCAAACTACCTATACAAGAAATCAGCCAGGCACGTATGAGTTATTACGATGCATTTGCTGATTGGACCTATGTTCACACCCAAGCATCTACCACTCCCACTCAGGATACAACCCATTGGTTTAGTGAAATCAACTGGACAAAAATCCTTCTGTGGGCATTGGCAGGTGTTTATTTTATTGGTGTGGTCGTTTGTCTATCGCGTACAGTATGGACGGTGCAATGGATCTATGGATTGATCCGCAGCCACCCGGTCACCATACATGATGGCGTGAAAGTGGTGAAGGTGAAAAATCAGATGGCTCCGTTCTCCTTTTTGAACTATGTCTTTGTACATGAAGAGATGATAGGCACAGCTGAATTTGATCACATCCTGACACATGAGTGCACACATGTGAGACAGCGACATTCGATTGACTTAATTTTTGTTCAATTTTTGGCGGCCTTTTTCTGGTTCAACCCAGTGATCTGGCGGCTAATTAAATCCCTAAAAACAACACATGAATATATAGCAGACAACCACATTCTAAACAAGGGTTATTCCTTAGTTGAGTATCAGACCTTGCTTTTGAGACAATTGATCAGCAACAACTCTTACGGGTTGGTACACAATTTCAATTTATCATTTATAAAAAAGCGAATAACCATGATGAAAAATAAAAAATCAGGCGCATTGGGTAAAGTAAAAGTAACCCTAGCCTTAGTTGTAACCATGACCTTTAGTGTAATTATGATTCAGTGCAACTCCGCAGAGGATGAGCAGGCTGTAATTACGTCTGAAAAGTCATTGAGGAACGGACATGATGAAGGGGTTGTCCTCCCTGTCATTTCGGGTAGAGAAGGTATATATTATGCTTCCGAATCTGACCTTTTGAACTTTACAATCGTGAACGACCAACTGACTATTGACGGGGTCGAACATGAAGTAGGAGAAATAGCAGAAGTTATTGTGTCTTCCGGTTTGACGGACAATGGAATCATTGCACTCAGAGTAGATCAAAATCAAAAGATGGGAATGATTCGTGATATTCAAACCGAATTGAGAAAAGCCAATCGTCGTAAAATACTGCAATTGGGTCAGTCACCTCTCGGGCAACCAGTGGAGTCTCCTATGCTTTTGTCTCCAATGAAAGGTCACAATTTACCCGGCGTTCCTCAGCTTCCGCACATCGATGATGCGTATGCAGCCAAACATGATATTGACATCCTTAAAATTTTTCTTGGAAAGCAAGCGGATGTTACCAATCACAAAAAAGTATATGATTTTGTTAAAGATCAGATGGCGCAGGGCAAGTCTAACTATGTGGTAAGTACTAAGTATAGCAATACCGATACTTATGAGGCATACCTCAAAAATTGGGTCTATATACAGGAAGGTTTCAATCAAATTTATGAAGAGAGAAGTCAAGCCATGTTTGGCAAATCTTATTTGGATCTAAATAAGGATGTTCCTGAAGAAAACGAACAATTCATGGCGGTCAAAAAAGGAATACCAAGAGCAATTTCCATTGCAGAACCTGAAGGCTGTTAAAATCTATTCACATCGAACAAAGGTGATCAATTACTTGGTCACCTTCTTATTTTACCCTCCTCCCTTGAGTAGTAAATGAAATACCTTGCTGACCTGAAGTAGAAATCATAACCGCTTCAAAATAGGGTTCTGGAGTTCTTTTCTTTTTCCTCCAATAAAACAGAAAATTAGCTCCGGTGCCTCCCTGCAGATTGTCCTCGTCCAAAACGATTTCTATCGTCTCCATAGGTGCAATGAATACTGGCTGCTCAATGAAAGTTTTGATCAGCTTTCCACCAGTATTATAATATTCTACTTTTTCTATGTAAACTGAGTCCTGACTATTTGTATTCCTGGTGCTTATCGTTGCCGTTAGGTTGTGCGTTCGCTTTTCTTTGGAGCTATAGATCTGCGAATAGACCGACAAGTAAGTCTGACCAGACGTCAGCGAATCTATCGCCTGCATACTCACAGATCGTTCAGACCAATCCACACTTCCAGGGCCATGCTCAGGCTCGAGCTCTCGACATGAACTCAACAACACACATACAAACATCAAAAGCATCCAGACTGCCTTAAGAAATAAATTCATATACCTAACTGTTTTTAGTTACAATTTAAGAAAAGCGACTTTCTCATCGGTAACCATTTAGAACATTTCAGTTGTATGTATTTACCCAAAATCACGATGTTTTTGGTCAGAAAAAACCTTTTTCTGGTTATATTACTATTAGCAGCACTTTTATGAAAAAAAATCAAATTACCATTCTCTATGTGGATGATGAGGAAATCAATCTCTTAGTCTTCGAAAAAAACTTTGAGCGCAAATTTTCGATCCTTACCGCAACGTCAGGTCAAGAAGGCCTTACAAAACTTGAACAACATGGCGATGAAATTGATGTCGTTGTCAGTGATATGAAAATGCCTCAAATGAACGGGGTGGAATTCATCAGATCAGCACGAGAGTCAAACCCTGACATTGTCTATTTTATTCTGTCTGGTTTTCAATACAATGAGGAAATTGATGAAGCCGTCAAAAATGGTAATGTTCAGCAGTTCTTTATGAAACCCATGAATATGGAGGAAATTACTAACGTGATAGAAAAAACTACGAACAACTCATTATAGAACCTTTAAGTCGTCCGGCAGCTGACCGATTCTACTGCTCGGAAAGCCAACATCAACGCGCGTTCCTTTACCTACCTGTGATGTTATTTCAAGTGTCCCTTCCATTTCCTTTATTAAGTTATAACTAATAAACATCCCAAGTCCAGTCCCCTGGCCTTGTGCTTTTGTTGTAAAAAATGGATCTGTGACTTTTTTCAGATTTTCCTCTGGAATTCCAACCCCATTGTCGCTAATGGTCAATTGTACTGTATCTCCGTGCCTTTCTGTTGTGATTTCAATTTTCCCCCCTTTGGCCAAAGCATGATTAGCGTTGGTTAATATATTGACAATAATTTGGTGACACTTGGATCTGCTCCCAAGAATAGTAATATCATCCGCAGTAAAATTTTTGTCAATGGTCACTGCGTCCCCCATACTGCTTCGAAGGATTTCTAAGCAATTGTCTATGACTTCATGAAGTTCTATTTTGTCTCTATTCGAGCCTCCTTCGTGACTGAATTGATTAAGACTCTTGATAATCTTTGCGGCACGACTCACACCTTCTTGAATAGCATCAATAAATACCGAAAAACGTCTTTTATCAGCAATTTCCGTTTGCTCCAATTCGTGCGTCAAACCTCCAACTCCACCATGGATGAAATTCAAAGGGTTATTAATTTCATGAGCAACTCCGCTGGACAATACGCCAATAGAGGCCATTTTTTCAGATTGTATCAACTGCTGTTGAGTAGAGGCCAAGTCATTCAACGCATTGGACAGCGCCTCATTTTTTTCTCCCAGCTCACTGTTTTTTGTTTTGAGTTCTTCTCTTTTCTGTTCTATTTCTTGCGTGCGTTCTTTGACCATCCGTTTCAGCACCTCCTTTTGTCTCTTGAGCCTGCGAATTCTGATCCTATAAAAAATTATCATTAATGTAGCGACTACCACTATGTACAGCACCTTCATCCACCATAGCATCCACCAGGGTGGTCTGATCTTAATAGACATGGAAATACCTTGGTCATTCCATTTTCCATCATCATTAGCAGCTTTGACTCTAAACTGATATTCTCCTGGCGGCACATTAGTATAAACCGCTTTTCTATCACGATAAGAGGTAACTATCCATCCCTCATTAAAAGGGTCCAATTTATAGGCAAATCGATTTTTTTCCGGTTGTCTGAAATTCAACGCCGAGAATTCTACTGCCCAGATATAATCCTCATAACCTAATTCTATTTGATCCTGTGTGGTAACAGAAGATTTGAGTAGGCCATCCTTTGCAACAGGAATGGACTGGTTGAATAACAAAAAGTCTGTTAGTACTACGGGTGGAATATATTCATTGCTTTTAACCTTTTTAGGGTCAAATACACTCAGGCCATTTACACCACCAAAGTACATCATGCCCTGACTGTCTCTCATGAATGCACCTGCATTAAATTCATTGCTTTGTAGTCCGTCCAACTCGTCATACCAGATAAATCTGTTCTCTTTTACTTCGAATTTGTTTATTCCCCTGTTGGTGCTAATCCAGAAGTTTCCGTCGTCGTCCTCCAATAGACCATAAGCAATTTCATTGGACATTCCTTGTTTTAGTCCCCAAGCTTTGAATTTTTCAGTTTTAGGGTCAAACAAATTCAAACCACCATTAGTACATACCCAAAATCTACCATCCTCACTTAAATATAAATACTGAATAGAATTGTTGCTGATTGAAAGAGAGTCTCCAACCACATTTTTATAGCTCTTAAAAATTTCTTTGGATTTATCAAATCGATTCAAGCCTTGATCAGTACCTAACCAAAGTACTCCATCTTTATCTTCCACTATATTTCTAAGACTATTACCACTTATCGAATTTGGGTTAGCAGGATCATTGATATACGATTTAAACTTCTTGGTTTCTTCATCAAATTTGTTCAAGCCTCCTTCGGCGGTTGCTACCCAGATGATTTCATCTCGATCTTGAAAAACACACCTTACGCGATTATCACTTAGGGTCCCTATTTTATTTTTGTCCACTTCAAAACGCTCAATTCGTCCCGTCTTCGGGTACAGGATATTCACACCTCCATAAGTTCCAATCCAAATCCTGCCTTTGTTGTCCTCATATACATATCTAACATAGTTCTGACTAATGCTATTACTGTTGTTTGCCTCGTTTTGAAATAGTTTGTACTTATTCGATCTTCGGTCATAAAAATTTAATCCATCTGAGGTAGCTATCCATAAATTCTTTTTAGAGTCCTCCATAATATGCCATACATTGTCATGACTCAGCCTGTCCGAATTAAATGGATTATGCTTTAGATGCCTAAATATCTGGGTGGATTTATCGACAATACAAAAACCAGTGCTGCTATGGCCTAATAACAAATTTCCCCCCTGGTCACTACCAATGGCACGAACCACATGGTCAGGGATAGTATATGGATCCAGTACATTTTTCTGAAACCCGATAAATTGATCTGATGCGCTATCATATAAGTTGAGCCCGGCATTTGCTGTTCCAATCCAAATCAGGCCATCTTTATCCTGATGAATACTCAAAATTCTGTCACTAGTCAAACTTTCCTCTTTCAAGGGGTTGTGACTAAAATTCTTAATACTACGACTACTGATATCAAACAGACTCACTCCTGAATTGTTTGTGCCAATCCACAACCTATTCGCCTGATCAAAAAGAAGCGTTCGGATATTATTACTAGCAAGCGTATTGCTCCTCCCTATTTCACTAACATACTGGTTCAACCTATTTTCACTCAAGTTGAAAGAAAACAACCCGTGCTCAGTTGTAGCAATCCACAAATTGCCGGAATCATCCATTTCCAGATCCCTTATATATTTATCTGTCAAATCAATATTTTCTTCCGTCTTCACTTGAAATGGTTCGAAATAACCTTGACTCATATCAAACAGGAACAATCCTCTTTCAGTCCCTATCCACAAATGTGAAGACTCTGCTGAGTGCATAGTGATAATTGAATTCTGGCTGCCTGAGGGAGAGCCATTGTAAAATCGTTGAAAACTTTCCGTTGAAGGGTTGAACTTCGAGAGTCCATCGTGAGTGGCCACCCACAGGTGGTCTGATGAATCCTCTAGCACCTGGTAGACCACATTATGACTCAAAGAATTTGGATTGTCAATTTCAAACCTCCATGTTTTGAATTGATAGCCATCAAAACGGTTGAGACCTTCCAGAGTTCCTAACCAGATAAACCCTTGACGATTTTGATAAATGGATAGCACCGTGGCTTGGGACAAGCCATGCTGAATAGAATAATTACGAAATTTTAGATTTTTTAGATCAGACTTACGCTGCTGTTCTGCTGTAAGAATGGATTGAGGTTCAGGTGCAAGGCTATGGCCATCTGCGAAGGAAATTGAACATAGCAACAACAAGCCTAATAGCATCATCAATAATAACGGTTAATTTCATTCGAACAGATTAGGCCGCTGCTATATAAATATAATGCTTTGGTGGTGGATAAAAAAATGGCGGCATCCGATACCCTCGAACAACCGCCATCACTCAATTTTTGCTAGACCTTAGTCACTCTGATTTTTTGGCAAAAACATTTTGATGGTATAATCCAATAACGCTTGTCCCCCAGATGGCCCATGACCAGGAATCACCACCTTAACGTCTGGGTATTTTTCTTTTATGTTTTCTACGGTTGTAGACCATTCATCTAGATCGGCATCCTCCAAATTACCTTTACCTGCTTTGAGTTTTTTTATCAAGCACCCACCAAACATGACTTGTTCTGTGGGCAAATAAGCAACCACATTATCTGAGGTATGACCTGCACCCAAGTAGTCAACAACTACCTCCTGACTTCCGAAAGTTAGGTTGGTGAAGTTATCGAATCCCTGCTGCGGCAACAAGGCAGCTGAATCTAACAATTGAATAGTTTTGTTGTGGGCTATAGAGGGTATACCTCGCTGATGAAAAGCCGCCAAGCCGCCCAAACAATCCTTATGAAAATGTGTGGGCACTACTGCAACTACCCGACTGCCCAATGCGCTGCCCAGCCAGTTGATCAGTTCTACTGAAGCCTCATCGTCTGGCGGTGTATCAAAAACAATGGCCTCGTTTTGATCCACTACGATCATGCCATTGCAACCTACTTTTCCATAGTCATTCGTCTGGAGATAGGTGATGTGCTGGTAGGTGTGATCCGAGATTTGCTTGATGATCAGCGTTTCGGATTCATACAGATTTTCTGGTTTGGAATTGCAATTAACAAGTATAATCGCAAGCAATAAATGGGTGAGATAAATTCGCATATTAAAAATATTGATTGATGTTACTTTGGTTCTATGATCAAAAAGACGGCTGTGGTTTCTCCAACATTCAGTACTTGATGCCATTCGATACGCTCATTGTAAAAATCGTAACCTGTAGGTACTTTCACCTCGCGTGTTCCTGTGGTATCTATGATTTGAAATTTTCCTCCCACTAAAGTATATCCAAAATGTGTGGCGTGAAAATGTTTGTCGTGCCCGACGCCTGGCGCAAACGTGCACTTTAAAGCTCTCACCTTTTCGTTTTCTTCCAGCACTTCACAAACGGCTTTTCCGTCCCAACCAGCTTCTAGTGGATCCGGTAATGGAGATTGGCCCAGACAACTCAATGAGAGAAGAACTAATCCGAGGTTAAATAGTATAGATTTCATGGGTAAAAAGTTAGTGTTTGGAAACAGAATAAATGGTAAGCGCCTCCTCTTTTCCTTTAAGGACCATATTCCCAAGTTTTTGAAAACCGAAACTCGTATTTGCAAACTTATTCCGAAGACTTTCGGACAAGAGTAATTCTTCTTCAAACTCATTGCACTTTTCCTGAATTCTGGCAGCCGTGTTGATGGTGTCTCCATGGTAGGCTATTTCTTTTTTGTACTTTCCCACTTCTGTCACTGTTACTATGCCTTCATGCAGACCCGCCTTAAATTCTGGTTGACAGTCGTAATTCTTTTGATAGTGATTTTTTCTTTTCTCGAGCCGTGCTTTAAAAGTATAAAAGGCTTTCAGACAATTTTCATTTCTCAGCCCATCAGCTGATTTCCAAGTCAAGATGACTTCGTCACCGACGTATTGATAGATCTCCGACTCGTTTTCCACCACCACGCCGAGATCGTTAAAACAATCCTGGATCATTTTGCTATAGAGAATATGGCCTAATCGTTCGGCATGCTGTGTAGAGGATTTGAGATCCAGAAACATGAATATCCTTTCTTCTTCTTCGGGTGTATAGAACTTGGCGGTCAAAAGCTTTATCAAATTATTTCCCCCGAAATACATACTCACCTGCATCAATCCAAACATGAAGATGTCAACCGTCAAAATATAGAAGTAGACTGCAAAACTCCCGGGCTCAAAGGCGAAGTCTATCAATTTCATTTCATTTCCATAAAAAGCAAAAGCCAGAAGAATCATGGAGGATAAAAATAGCAGTACATAGACTGCACGGATAATAATCAACTTCAATAAGGAAACTTGTTTGTATCCATACTCCATCATCAAAATATGCGAAATGCCAGAAATAGCGCCAAAAAACGGCCCCATGAATAACGAAGTAATGATGGAATCCCAAAACTCAAATTGAACAGACCCTTGCTCTATAGTGCCCTCACCTCTTACAATGCAGAGATAAATAAAAGCGAACGTCCAGCCCAAGCTATAGTCGCGTACGGTTCGCCAACGGCGTTTATTTTTGAAGGTCACTTTTGTCTATCGTTCACTGATGAATGCGACCACAAATTAAACAAAAGTGGGTTGAACTATATCCTATGATTAACTCACCTCACAAATTCATTCGGAATGGGAGACCGGTGGTAATGCGTCAGGTGCCAATCACCCTTTTGCATCATGAATACCAAGGAGTGTCGACCGTATACGGATCGTTTTGGGCCATCGAGTTGCTGGGTGGTTTGTTCGTAATAGCCATCGATAAAACCCACGTCGTCAATAATTCTTACCTCAGAAAAATGTTCGGCATAAGAGATGCCAACCATAGAATCCATATAGCCTTGGATTCCCTTTTGGTAGCTTTCCTTATCTGAGGCTCCTTTTCTGAGGAAGGCGGCATCTCGCCCAAAACCATACGTGCCCCAAGCAATTTCAGCGACTGTTGAGGCATCCTTGTCATTCCAGGCTTGGATCCATCGCTCGTAAGTTTCTTTTAGACTTTGAACTTCGGCACCCTGACCAAAAGCTGGCATCAGGCCGAGGGTTTGAATCGTAATAATCAATGCTACTAGGTTTTTCATGGGAATAAAAGTTTAGAGTTTCATTTTTCGAATAATCACGTGCTCAAGACTATCCAGAGGTTTCACTTTCTGCTCCGCTCGATTAATTCCACTTTTGAGTTGAGAGTTGACGATGTAATAGTAGTGACCATTCCCTATCTCGCCGGTGGTACTGGAGTCAAAAGCATCACCAGAATCGAGGGTTTCTGCTCCGACAATTTTAGAAATGCCTTCATTGAAGTAGAATTTCGAAATCTTGCTACTTTGATGTCCGATGAAGAAGTTTTCATATATCGCAAGCCCATCAATAACTGTCGCATCTATACCGTATTGCGTTGCAAGCAATACAAGCTCTTTCGTTTCTAAGTTCAGTTTAACAATCCCTTCGTCAGTCGCTATAAAAAGGCAACTCTCTGCTTCATAAAAGACGATGCCATTGGGGTGATGATATTTGTTAAGGTTGAGGAAAAGCTCTAGTTCGTTTTTTCCGTTTTCAATCCAATAAATTTTGTGCCCCAGGGTTTCGGTCGCATATACATTCCCCTTGTGATCCACCGTTAGGTCATTCAGCATTGCTGGAACCTCGGTATCCAAAACAAACTTTTTCATCTGGCGATTTTCATTTGGGTCAAAGGCCAGCACCGCCGTTTGTCGTTTAACATCAGGGGCATGCTCGACAATGGGTGCCACTGCGGCGCACACCCAAAGTGTATGAGTCTGGTTATCCATTTCCATACCCAATGGGCTGAATTGGCCGAAATTGTCAGAAGTGATTGCATCCGCTTCGGTTCCGTCTGGCTCGATACCCAAAATCTTCTGCTTGTAGATACTTCCGATATATACCGAATTCGTTTCTTCATTGAAGGCTGTTCCTTCAGGAATCAAATCTTTCTCTTTAAGGACAAAGTCCTTAGTGTTTGAGCAAGCCCAAACCAAACAGATTAGAAAAATGAAACCGAATTTTCGCATTACTCTTATTCCGGAACGTTGGTAGAAGTCACACAGTCTATCTTCCACTCGCTTCCATACTTTTTGTAAATGGTCGTCCAGGCAAAGTGAGTACTACCGGCTATCGTTGAGTCATTTTCATCCTGATAGGTCAAAGTTACGATCTTGTCCACGATGGTGTATGCCATACTTCCGTCGTCCGAAAATTTGATGATCGGATCAGACACATCGTCCCATTTCACAAATTCTACCATTGAAAAATAGCCGTGGTATTTCGTAATGTTTGCTTCGCGCTCAGGCCAGCTAATCACTCCTCTGTTCACAGAGATAAATTGATCGGACATCTGATTAGCAAAAGCAATTGAATCTTTGTTGAAATGGTAGTCTCGCTGTGCATGATGCATGGCCAGAATCTTCTCTTTTTCTTCTTCTAGAGAAGCCTTCTTTTGTGGTTCACACGAGGTGGAGAATAAAAGAGTGATGACTAAAACAGAAACGCGTAATATGACATATTGATTTTTCATGATTTGTCCAATGATGTTAAACAAATCTACAAGCAGCTGGTTTGAATCACAATAAGGGGCAAATTCGCCCCCATAAAGAAGTGTCAAAGGTGCTCTCCAAACTCACCCATCTTCTGAATGACCGTAAAGAGTTCTCTTCCTAGTGGGGTCAATGAGTATTCTACTTTTTTGGGGTAGACCTCAAAGTCTTTCTTTTGCACGATGTCATCGGCTACAAGTTCGCCCAATTGCTGGGTCAATGTGCGCTTTGAGGCCTCTGGGTTTTTCTTCTCAAAATCTGTCAGCCGTGCATTATTTCGATTGAGCTCGCATAATAAGGCGATCTTCCATTTCCCGGAAATCACATTCAGCGTTTTCTCCATGGGGCAATCAGCCTTGGGTTTCGTCTTTCGGGTGTAGGTGCTCATGAAAAATTAATTACGAAGCTATTCGCCTACAAGTTATACAAACTTACGAATGGCCATCATGGTTCCTAAATGCATCGCCTCGTGATAATTGTTGAATTCTAAGGCGTCCTGAATCGAGGACAAATGAAATCCCGTACCGGTCGTCCGTTCTTTGTACGGCCGGGTTTGAAGAAGCCCGTTGTTGAAATCGGCTTCGGTTTGCTCAACTAAAGATTTCAGTAATTGCTTCAGTTCATCAACCTCTTGCTGAGTTGTTTTTCCATCCGGTTTAGTTCCTCCTTGGTACTTTTCGAAGTATTCGGTGGAAACATGAGGGTCTAGACCTGCCCCTTCGTAGGCAAGTCTTTGTTGAATAACCACAATATGGCCGATGTTCCAAATGAGATTGTTATTGAATCCTTCGGGAATATGGTTGAGTTGTTTCAGATCGTACTTCTCAAAATAAGTGGCAATAACTGCTCGACTTGTTCTCCAGGCTTTTAATAAGGCTTCCATCTTTTTCTATTTTATTCCACCATCGCTTTGTTGCAATAGCTGTCTTTTTCGAAGTCTCTGATGTTCATCGAGACAATTGGTACTTGTGGGAAGAGGCCATTGAGTGCAGCAACGATTCTTCGAGATAGATTGGCCTTTTGTTCAGCCGTGCGGCCTTGCATAATGTTTCCAAAAACATGGATAAAGTCATCGGAGCCTTCTCCAGCGATGAATTCGTCGAATGATTGTACGCGAACTTTGATGTCCGTTTTTACAAACAGTTCACTTGCAACGGCTTGATCATAAACCGTCTGCATGATCTCTTGTTTGTTATGAATTCTTGTGATGTTTTCGGAGCAGTGTATGATGAAGTGTGGCATAAAAGTAATTCAATATAAAAAGTTCAAAATTCCAGTTGTCATAATTGCCGTCATCGCGAGCCTGCCTGTCGGCAGAAAGGAGGAACGAAGCGATCTTATAGTTCAAGATTGCGTCTCCCGCCCAATGGCGGGATCGCAATGACGTTAAATTTTACAAACCTTCCTGATCGATCAGGTACATCAAAGCAGCCATAGATGCAGCTCCCAATTCAAGTTCACGCTTGTTCACTTTGTCAAACGTATCATCAGCCGTATGGTGATAATCGAAGTATCTCTGAGAATCGGGCATCAGGCCAATCAAAGCAGGACCTTGATCTTTTAGTGGATTAATGTCGGCTCCGCCATAGCCCTTCACGATTTTGCGAAGATCATAAGGTGCCAATAATGGCCCCCAGCTTTGGATTTTGGTAAGTACTTCAGGTGAAGCGTTAATTCCGAATCCTCTAGGCGTAAAGCCTCCGGAGTCTGATTCCAGAGCAGCGATGTGCTTCTCTCCTTTTTCTTTAGCTACGTGAGCATATTCTAAACCTCCTCGAAGTCCATTTTCTTCGTTCATAAACATCACCGCTCTCAAAGTTCTTTTTGGACGAATGCCAGTGGCTTTGAAAATTCTTACTGCTTCGATAGCTTGCACACAGCCAGCACCGTCATCATGAGAACCATCTCCTACATCCCAAGAGTCCAAGTGACCACTTACAACAATATACTCGTCAGGCTTTTCTGAGCCAGTAAGTTCTCCAATTACATTGTACGAAAGTACCTCAGGCAACATCTCACAATGTGTCTCCATGTAGAACTTCATCGCCTTATTGTCCTTGATTGCACGACTCAAATAGTCTGCTCCAACTGTACTAATAGCCACTGCAGGAATTTGAGGAATACCCTCTTCATATTTCAACATGCCTGTGTGAGGGCTGTCGTTATAAGCCAATGTCAACGATCGGTTGATTGCGCCAACAGCGCCATACTTTGCCGCTTCTGAAGGCCCACTGGTACGCTGATCACCAGCTCCGCCATAAGCATGTCCAGTGTGGATATGCTTAGGGTCCATGGGTCTATTGAAGAACACAATTTTACCTTCAATTTTCTTTCTGCCCAACGTTTCTAGCTCTTGCAAGCTCTGAACCTCAATCACTTCAGCAAGCAATCCTTCGGGACCTGTTCCTACACTGTTACCCAAAGCGATCACATTTACGTCTTGAGAGCCATATTTAGAGTTTACAATTCTGCCTATCTCCTTCTGCCCACGCACCCAGTGAGGAACCATAACCTCCTGAAGGTACACTTTGTCAAAGCCATAAGCTTCCATTTGCTGACGGGTGTACTCCACCGCGGCAGCAGCAGAAGGAGAGCCAGTAAGTCTATGACCGATGTTGAGTGATAAATACTCAAGCATTGGATAAGACTGTCCGTTCGTTAAAGCCTCATCAAATAGGGTTCTGAGATTTTTTTCATGATTTTGCGCTTGCAAAACAAGCACTGAAAGAAGTAGCATTATCGCCACTGACATTAGTTTTTTCATTGTTGGATGTGTTGATATTTCCAAAAAATTATTCGATGACAAGAATACGGCTAACGAAATAGAATCGCCTAAAATCTTGATGCAAATTTTTCATCAAATCTGGTACGAGGAGTAATAGGAGGATGGTCGGTATCACGAAAGTCGAATGAGCCTGTCCAAAAAGACAATTTTGTCCTATTGTCTGATGGAATAAACCATTAAGTGATTAATTTCATAACCAATGGATGATAAACAGAAAAAGCCAGGTATTCTTTGTATGTTCTCCGGAGGACTGGACTCTACGGCTGTACTTCATAAACTGATCACGGAAGAAAAATATCGCGACTACGAATTAAATGTCCACCACATCCACATGATCAACAGAGAAAAACGGGCGAGGGCTGAAATGATTGCAGTCAAAAATATTCTGAATTATTACGTTGAGAACTATAACGTCCCCTTTGTTTACTCGCAGTGTGTTTTTAACTCTAACGGGTTTGATGCACTTCAAACCAAACGATTTCCTTTTGATGTAGACGTTTGTTCTTTTGTGGCGGGAAATGTATGCACCTCACATGGAAACATCAAGATAGTAACACGCGGCAGGACAAAAACAGATTTGGAAAACCGAACCGATAGTGTCGAAGAACAGCACCTTAAAACTTATGGCATTTTTGAAGTGGTACTCCAACTTGCCAAAATGGAAAAACCAGAATATCTCTATCCAGTCATGGACCTCACCAAAGAAGAAATCTGGAATTTGTTGCCTGATCAAGTTAGAAAAATGGCGTGGTGGTGTCGCCGACCAGTATATCTAGACGAAGACAGACCACAGGCTTGTAACAAATGTAAACCATGCCTTGATATGGCAAAAATTGGAATCCTGTAGCTCCGCTATTTCTTAAACAAAATGGTCATGGGGTCATTACCAAAACTCCATCCGCTTGGCTGATAATTTCTTCTTTGTTCATCAGTTGTCTTCGATAGTCCCCATTCACATACATCTCTGCCTGGTCATTGTAGTGAGGCGAGAAAATATTACCGGAGTTTCCTGTGGGTAGTATACTCCAGCTATTGCCTTCCACATCCGCAAAGTCTATAATTCGCCTGGTAGATGGTCCTGCAGTGACCTTGTACTTCCCGTCTGCTGTCCATTTATAGATATAATTATTAATTACTTCATTATTCCCAGGCACAGGAAAGGGCCCTACATTAAAATACTTTCTAAGCAAGTCAACAGCACCAAGTACATGCCCATGCTCCAGACTGTGCACTTTTCCCCACTGCCATTGATCTATATCTCCCCCCAACTGATTTTCTAATTCTATTAAGCCATCTGCAAAGGCTACAGTAATCACCTGAGATCGTGTTTCAACTTCAGGCGTTGCTGGATTGTCCCACCAAACAGAACTGTCATTAGCGAAAAGCGGCTGGAAGCTTCTTTTCATCAGGTGTGTTTTCATGTACGCATCGAATCCATCCTCACCTAATTTGTTAACAAAAATACCCTCCTGAATTTTATACACCAGTTTGTTGTAAATGGTAGGTGCTATATCATCTAATTCAAATGTTCCTGTCCAATCAGATAAGAGTTGAATCCCTTTTGCCTCATTTTCAGAATTAATCAATTTCACATCAATGGACTCCACTATGGAAGTTACCACTTCGGGAGAATTGTTAGAAGTCACATCTAGCATCATTTTTTTTGTATCCTCCACATCCCACTTTTTATCTTGGTCGAGCAAGAGCTTTATTCTACGAGCCCGGTCCTCTGGTAAGTAATAACCAGGTACTAGCACTCCGTTGGTTGTATCCGCCTGGTTATTGGCACTATAAGCATAGCCCCATGGCGCGTTTTCCGATTTTGGGTTATAACTAAAGTCGTAATAGCCTTGAACTTCGTGTTGCCCTGAAGTTCCATCCAGTATCAACTTGGAATTAACAGAATCTGCCCTTTTCAACAAATGAGCGGACGACCAACGTGCATAATTATTCTCAATATCTCCATACATTACATTGAGGCCTGGAGCATGAATTTTAGATGTGTTTTCGCGAGCTTCTACCAAAGAATTAGTATGAGAAAAACCATACGTCACTTCTAATATCTCTCCCGGTTTTTGGGTATATACCCAAAAAAGAGATACCGGAGGCCAGTCCTCTTCTAATTCCAACGCCTCGTTGATCACTGGGCCGTGATGCGTGGTTTTGATTTCCATTTCCACTGAAGTGGAATCCTTGATTAGAATAGTTTCCTTTCTAACCTGATAATCGCGGGATTCATTCCTGAACAGATATTGACCTGGGTTATCTGGATTGTCTTTTTCCCAGTAGAGGTCGATGTCATCATTTTCAAACATGGTGAGGCCCGTAGCATATCGTCTATTATGACCTATGATGGCGAATGGATAGCCAGCCAGATAGTAACCATAAAAACTAGTTTCAGGTGTTTCGATGTGTGCCTCATACCATACTGCTGGCTGAGAATAGGCAATATGCGGATCGTTGGCCATAATCACTTTTCCCGATTTGGTTTTGTCCGGACCAATCACCCAACTATTGCTTCCAATAAGTGGTGCGGCGGGTAGGTCCGTTAGAATTTTGTCTATTTGTAACGCCAATTCCTCTGTAGCGGGAAGCGTTGACGAAAGCAAGGCGCCTGTAGTGTTAGGATCAACATCCAGATCTTTGAGATATTCTTCTCCTAAATCCTGAAGAATCTTGGTAACCAATGGCTCGGTTTTTTGGGCAGCAGCAAAGCTGAAAGACATATAACCCATAGTATTGTATACATCTATCATGGAGAAGGGTGTCTTTTCTACTCCAATGATTGAAAATTCAATAGGGGTTGGGCCCTCTGCCACAAAGGCATTTACTCCATCCAAATAGGCGCTGGCAGCTGTCTGAATTTTTGAATCGCCATTGGCTTCAAACTCAGCCAGCATCTGTTCGGAATATTGCTGAATACCTAAAGCCCTGAATAGTTTATCAACTTTAAGAAGCTTACTTCCGAATATCTCAGAAAGTCTTCCAGGTGCAATCCTTCTCACCACTTCCATTTGCCAAAGTCGGTCTTGCGCGTGTGCATAACCCAATGCTCGATAGGCGTCTGCCTCATTTTCGGCATAGATGTGAGGTATGCCGTAATCATCGAAATAAATATCTGCTTGAGCTGAGAGGCCTGGAAGCTGAATTTCTCCCTTGTAATTTGGTTCCAATGAGCCTGCATACCAATAAGCGTAAGCAACAAGTACTACGGCGATAGCCAAAAGTGACGCTAGGATTTTCTTAATCATAATAGGAATAATGAGTTAAGCTATCAAGTTAATCACTCTAGCTTTTTCGAACAAATTGGCAAATTGTTTTAGGCGGACTCGTTACTAACAAAAACAGCCATAGAAAAACTCTACGGCTGTTTGTAGCATTCAAAATGTATTGTGAATTAATCTTTATTAATCTTATAAGTAGTTGTCGTGTTTTCGTTTACCAACTTTAATAGATAAAGACCCTTCTTCAAGTGTGCTATATCTATATCCACCACCATGGAAGCACGCGTTTGCTCTACCCTTGATTGATCTAGTAGCTGACCCGAGGCATTAAACATGTATAGATCTATCGTACCGATCATATCCGCAGGAGGTCTCAAGTGAAGTTGCCCTTCTGTAGGATTAGGATAGAGATGAACGCCATTAGGGTTACTTTCATCCACAGTTAATACAGAAGCAATTGCAATGTTGAATTCATCCGAAACAGAGGCCTCACCATCCGAAGCCGATACTTTGATAGCAATCGTTCGGTCAAAATCAGGGTCGTTTTCGACTGTTCCGTTGAACGCTCCAGATGCGCTGAAGCTTAGCCAGCTTGGTAGAGCAGAGCCATCTGCTAATGTTGCCGACAGCGTTAATACTTCGGACTCCACGTCAGAGAAGGTATTACTTGGCACGGTGTAACTGAACGCTTCAAAGCCGGTGGTGCTTTGATCCGGAATCGGATTAACCAATGTTGGTTCGTCATTCACCGGATTCACACTAATGTAAAAGCTATTCGAACCCGTTTCAAAATCTTCGTTGGCTACTGTGAAAGTAAAGAGGTCGAAAGTACTCTCGTCACCATTGTGCTCATAGCTCAGAAAGAACATGTCATCTTCGTCGAGCTGTTGATTCACAGTGATCGGGTTACCATCTAGCTTCAAAGTGCCTTGCGAAGGCAGCAGGGTCACCTTGAGGAGAGGAGATTCGTCACCTCCTGATGGATTGCTAATCAACAACTCATCTGCGGTAATATCTGCTTCTGCTCCTTCGTCTACCGTAAGTCCCTCACTTTCAACAGTAGGTTTATGAGACAAGAATTGTTTAGCAATAATGGCTTCATCACTTCCATCGGCATAACTGCTTTGCCATGCAACTGTATAACTTCCATCGGGACTTGATGCAATAGAGTTGTTTGTTGAGCCACTGGCGCTGATATCATTGATTTTCATCTCAGGGCCGATCGGGTCAAGGTCATGAGAAATTCTTCTGAGGTAAACGCTATACAAATCTGCTTCAACTTCATACTGAGTATAGCTGATCATAAAATCACCGTCATCAACAGATACGATATGTGCATCTACTTCACTTTCCAATTCACCAATATTCACAGCATCAGCTTCAAAAGATGTCCCGGAAGAGTACTTTCTTGACATTAGATAGTAGGCTTCCTCTCCCAAATCATACTCTGACCACGCTAAAATAAAGTCACCATCCTCATTTGCGGTAATGCCTGGGGGATAGGCATCGGCGTAGCTAGTTTCACTGAAGGCCAAGTCACTGACTATAGGTTCAAAAGATGAATCGAAAACATAAAATCCATTGTTTGTTCCATCATACTGATAGACGTAAGGTATTCCAATATCCCCGTCATCATTAATGGCCAATGACGCCAATATTGTAACATTTGAAGTTTCATTGATTTCAAACAGATTTTGATTGCCATTTGAATCAGGCACCCCTAATGGAGACACTACTTGGCCATAGATTCTATCCCATGTGTCTCCACTTGAATTTCTTGAAGACCAGATCACTTGAAAATCACCTTCATTGTTTATCGCAATATCAGGGTTTCGTTGATTGTTGCTTGTTTCTTCATTGATGATAAAATCATCCTTTACAACTTCTCCATCCCAATTGTAAACACTAGCTAAAATATCATCATCTTCACCTCCGGTGGTACTATAAGCATCCCACACGACCATGAAATTTCCTGAATCATCAAGGGCTACGGCTGGGTCGGAAGCCTGCTCCCCAGTTTCATTATTTATTTGAATCTCTGAGCCGATTCGAATTCCTTCATTGTTATATCGTTGCGCTTTAATGTTATAGTATTCATATGAAGCTGCATAATGATCCGCCCAGACTACCACAAAATCACCATCTGCATTTTGTGCAATATCAGGGTTATCCTGATCGTGAGAAGTAGCACTGTTTACAAGAAATTCATTGCCGTCATCGATATTTCCTGCCAACGGAGGAGCTATAGTTTTTGTATATACATTATACCCTCCACTATAATAGGCACCAACCGCGACAATTGCGTTCCCATCTAAATCAAGAGCAACTGCCACTCCATCCTGACCATTGTCTGGGTTGATTGCTTCAAAACTGTCATAGACCAATTCATTTTCATCATCAAGCATAGACATGGCCATATGACTATCACCGTAAGTTTGATTCCAAACTATCGCAAAGTCCCCATCAAGGTTAGCAGATATGTCTGGCATATCTGAGGTACTGGCATGAATAGTGAGCTCTTCCTCTTCGAAAATGGCCGTACCATCACTTTTGTATTTGCTTGCCAAAATACTCGAATAGGAACCAGCGCTTTCCGTGAAAGCAATCATGAAATCGCCCGATGCCTTATCCATTGCAATGACCTGGCGACGGGTCTGAGTATTGAAATTATTGGATATCCTGACATCATTCGCATCTAGGGCAGATGCGTTGCTGTCAAACCGTCTTATAAAAGTTTGATCCTCACCTCCTGTGACCCAAGATCCCCAGGTAACTACAAAACTATCATCGTCCTGTATGGCCACGTCAGGATAATTTCTGTTTCCAGTAAATGTACTGGCATTCACTTTGAACTCATCTCCGCCAAACGACCCCGGGCCATTAACCACCCTCGCATTAATTTCACTTCCATAACTACCCTCCCAAACGATCACAGCATCTCCATCACTATTAATATCTACTGAAGGTTCGCTCAACGAATAAAAGGTAGTGCTTTCTTGATCAACACGAAATTCCGAACCATCAGGAGAGCCATCGGAATTATACATCTGGGCGAAAATTCCCGTTCGAGAAGATCCAGCATATCCGCTCCATGTTACGATAAAATGACCGGATCCGTCTATGGCCACATCAGGTGACGATTGGTTGTTATCTGTCGTGGTGTTGATTTGAAACTCTGATCCGTTTTTCGTGCCGTCTGGATTATACTGTTGACCAATAATCCCCGATCCATCAGCACTTGACTCTCCTTGCCAAACAACCACAAAGTTGCCATTGAGATCAACATCTACGGCTGGCTGATGCTGGTAGCCTGTACTGTATTCATTGACTTGATTTTCGTCCACGATACAATAGGGCTCATTTTTCGGGTCACTATATTTTTTGAAGTAAACTCCCGTTCCCTCACAATCCTGATTTTCCTCACAGGGATCATTGAGTCCAAATTCTGCATCCTCCCAAGCCGCTACAAAATCTCCTTTGGCATTCATAGCAATAGCAGGATTGGAGGCCTCTTCTTCTCCACCGGTGTCGAGAAAAACCAAGTCCTCGTGACGACCACCCAATTGATTGAATCGTACACCAAGAATTTCACTGTATCCTCCAGAGCGCTCTAAGTCATAAATTACCGTAAATGCTCCGTCTTTGTCTGAGGCGATCGCTGGCTCATACAGGTCTGCGGACGGGGTATTTTCGACGGTGATCTGGCACAATTCATTTCCTTCGTTATCGAATTTTTTTACGTAGATATACTCTTGCGAAAAATTGTTGTACTCATCATGCCAGACTATAGCATAACTACCGTCTTTATTAAGAGCAACATCTGGATCGTTGAGACGATCTGTAGAATATTCCTGTACAATTTGGTCAGATTCTAACGCTTCGTTTTCGCGGTATCGTTTTGAATAAATGGTATAATTTTGTTCCATTTCAGGGTATTCATAATAATAGTATGACCCTTCCCAAACGATAATAAAATTCCCATCATTGGCTATATCAACAGCAGGTGAGCCTGCGAATTTATAATGAGTATAATCATTATAATAAGAATCGCTGACCTCTATCTCTAGATCCGAAGAATTTTCATTGTCAACATACCTCGCTTTAACATAATCTGCTTGCTCATTGCCATCATATGATTCCCAAACTATGGCAAAATTTCCATTTTCATCAAGCGCCACGTCTGGACTATCAACGCTTTCGTATGCTGTGTTGGTACCTTCCTCAAGCGTGTAGGGGCCATCTGCGATTATATTTTCTCCATCTACCTCATATCGCATGTATTTGATTGAAAAAGTGCTGTAAGGAGTGGTTGCCTCCATAGAGGTCCAAGCGACTACAAAATCTCCTTCATTATTGAGAGAAACGGAGGGGTCTGTATTTACAAATGAATCGTCAGTAACCGTGAATTCTATACTCTCACCATCACTGCCAAACCCTTTGCCCATGATTTGATTGCTAGAAGATTCCCAGACAAACGCCGATTCTCCCAGGTCATTCATCGCTGCATCAGGATTCTCTTGGTCTCCATCCGTATCGCTATTCAGCAAAGTTTTATCCACGGACAGGGACTTTGGGATACCTATACCGGTAGGCCCAGAAGACGCAAGCCCTTCTGTGTGAGTCGTGGAGATGAGCCCCAAACTTAAAGCCAAAGATCCTCTGGCTGCGGTCAGCTTCAACCGAACGGTGAGCTGTTCAATTTTTTCTTTGAGTTTTCGTAGCCTAGATAAGAGTTGGTATCTTCTTCGAGCAGTGAGTTCTTGAAAGGTGTGGTTGGCTATTCTTTTTTCAAATCGAGTTTGAAGTTTTCTGAATTTCCGTATCGCTCTACGGTACTCCAGATAGAGATAGTTTTGGTGCTTCATTGTTCTCAAGTTATCTAGACAGCCCTGCAAAAACTGCCTGGGTGGATATCTTAAATTCTAGCTGGTTGAAACACAGTCAATAAATATACTAAAAATAATAAAGCCTAGGGTTAGTTTGGATCACAAATTTGTGAGGTGTGAAACCTAATTGATTGTTTTGAATGTATTCAGGAGAAATTGCTCTATCTCATCTATTACCCCTCTCTGCTCAAACAACCGAGAAGCATGGGTGTTGTACCTTTCAATGAGTTGCCTTCTTTTACCCTTATCAGCTGCCAGTTGGACAGCCAAATCGACATACTCTTTTGAGTCCTTGGGAATATATTCCTCCAAGTTCAATATGCGGTAAATCGCTTCAGTGTACTTTCCTCGCTGAAACTTGCCGGGTAAAGTCACCACTGGCACTCCCATTTGTAAGGTTTCATAAGTCGTATTCGCTCCACTGTAATGTGGTGGATCCAGGCAGACATCTGCCAATTTGATCAATTGAAGGTACTCCTGATGTGGTATCCTTCTAATAATCCGAATGCGGTCTATATACTCATTGAGCGTTAATTTAAACCGATTAAGCAGTTGTTCAACCAGCTTCTCTTGTTTGGGAGTAGTCAGACAAATCAATGCCTTATCATCCCGCTCCAAAATTCCTAACAATAGTTCATCAAAATCCGGGTGAATTTTACTCATACTCTGTACACAGAGATAAATTCTTCGATCTTCGGGTAAATCAAAATCTGCTCTGCGCTTTGAAGCAATCGATTCACCAACTCGATAATAGTAGGTGGGAAGATTTTCAAATAAAACGACCTGCTCTGAGTAATGGTCCTCATAACCTCTGTTTTCCAACCATTTGCTAGACCAGTAGTAGTTCACTCGTGGATTGCCTGAGGTAAAAGCGCTTCCCCAGCTTGATATCTGGACTCTGGCTAGTTGATAAAACGGCAAAAAATAATTGAGGGAATCAGAGCCTATTTCCCAATAATACAGAAAGTCAAAGTTGAGTGCAGCTACCTCCTGGATGGCTTGACTAAGTTGCTTTGAAAAAGAGACGTAGGCGACCTCCTTTCTACCAACGAAGGCCTTGATATTTTCCAAAGCTTCGCCGCCATTGGCCAATACTACAATATCAAATTTTTCTGTTGACAGGTTTCTAATAATACCTCCGGCGTCTTTCATAAAGACTCCTTCGTGAGACTGAGTTACCAAAAATCCTACTTTTGGCTTTGCATTTTTAGGCTCTAAGTTGACAGGCTGTATTCTCTTGGCATAAAAGTCTCCCCAGAGTGATTTAATCTCCTTTACATTTTTACCCTGGTAGGTAAAACTGAATGATGGAAAGGCATAGGACTGTTCTACTTTCTCAATAGGCAAACTCATCGGGACGAGTTGATCGTATTGCTGAAGTGTTGATTTTGTTTCTCTTCTATATTTCTCTATTTCCTCATTGCTCGGTGCAATATTGGGGCACATGGTCTTTATATGCAGCTTGAATAAATCATCCTCTTCCAACCGTTCTATAATGCGAGCGTAAACTTTCTTGGCTGCAGGTATGTCACCAGCATGCTCGTAGGCCAAACCTAAATTAACAAAGGCAGATTGTTGCATTGGATCGACTTCGGCTGACCTCATGAGTAAAGGAATCGCCTCTTCAAACTGGCGATTTTCTAACAAAAGTCCACCAAAATTATTAAGGATTTCCGCATCGTCAGGAGCCAGTTCCATTGCCTTTTTATAGGCAATAAATGCATCCCGGTTTTGACCCAAGTCAGACAACAGTTCAGCAAACCGCTTGAGTATTTCAGCATTGGTTGGGTCCAGCTGCCTAGCCTTATTCAGCGCATCAAAGGCTGGTTTGAGCTGGTGTTGCTGCTTGTACAAAAGCCCTTTTTTCATCCAATTCATAGCCGGACTGACCTCTTCTTCAAGGTCGTCTGATTGATCTCTTTGTGTAATTTTTTCAATGAATGTTTCCAATTCAACTACGGTCTCCTGATCTTCAAAAAACAGGTATTTGTTATCGGCAATTTTTTTGGAAACGCTTTCATAAAAATCGCCATCTGTAGCGGTTCGAATAGCCAGGTTTACATAACCTTCAATACTTTCCGCCAACAAATCCTTAAAACCCATTTGGGTGTAAGCAGCAGCCGTATACCTTCCTCGGTGAAAACCAACGGGCAAGGTGACTACAGGCTTGTTAAGTGCGAATGCATCTCCATTGGTATTGGCTCCGCCATTATAATACAATGTATCAAGCACCACATTGGCAAGGTTAAGTATATTGAAATAGCCAGGTTTGTCCTGCCTGGGTAGCACGAGTACTCGGTCTGAGTTAGCACTACAGCTCTTCTTCAACCTGATTTCTAGCGCTTCACTCACCAATGATTGCTTGTCCCCGAGGAAGGCAACCACACCTTTTTTATCCTTCTCCAAAATGCTTTTGACTACTTCATCAAAGTCGGGGTGCACTTTTTTTACATTCTGAACACACAGATAGATCCGAGTGTCTTCCTCTATACCAAAATCGGTTTTGGTTTGATTGAGTTCAGGTATTTCGGGTGGAAAATAATAGGCTGGAAGTTTTTTGAACAGTACGAGTTGTTCGTTGTAGTCTTTTTGGTCACCTTCGTGGTCTAAGCCATGACAGGAGATAAAATAATCCATCGTTGGGATACCAGAAGTGGTTGGCCACCCCCAGGAAGTCGCCTGTATCCTGGCTGGTTTGAAATAGGGAATGAAATAATTATAGGCATCGGTCCCTACCTCCCAATAGTACAATAAATCAAAATTCAGTGAACTCAGCATGTGGACACCTTGACCCAAGGATTTAGGTAAACTAAGCAGTTTTATTGCTGGGTTGTCCATGGCTGGTTTGACGATCTTTTCGCCATTGGGAAAACTACAAACCACAGTGATGTCAAATTTATCTGTTGATAGACGGTTAATTAAACCACGCATACATTTCAGAAATACTCCTTCGTGCCCGCCTGTTACCACAAATCCAATCTGAGGTTTATCATTAGGCTTCTTAGGTAGCTGTACCTGTGGAATACCCTTAAAAAGTTCGCTATACTTCTTTTTGACTTCGAAGTCATTTTTTCCGTGATAGATTAAGCCCGCAGGAGGATAGACATCTAGTTGGGTCAATTGATCGGCATCAATATTTATTTTTTTCGTTTTTATCAGACTCAACTGTTCGTTAACATGTTTTCGAAACTGATCAATTTCAGAAGCAGATGAGAATACTGTCGGTTCAATAATTTCCGCCTTCCAAGAGATTAAAGGGTTGTTTTCCTTCAATTTTGCCAGTCTTAGCCAATAGGCTTTTGCCTTTTCTATCTGACCCGTTTTTTCATGAATCAGCGCAAGATTTCGAACACTGTCACTATAATTTGGGTCCGTCTCTAGCGCATTTTCATAACAAGCTATGGCTTCATCGTATTCATCCCACTCCTGATGAGCCACCGCCAAGTTGTTTAGGGCCTTAATCGATTTGGGGTCAAGTTCTATGGCTGACTTCAAATACTCCTTAGCGGATTTGAAATTTCCGGTTTCCAGCATTAAAGTACCCAACTGAAAAAATGCCGGATAAAAACCGGGTTTTTTTTCAATTACCTCTTTAAAAAGATCCGCGGCCTCAACGTAGGCTCCTGTTTTTTTCAGCACAGTTCCCAGCTTTTGTTTTGCCTCAATAAAGTTTGGGTCTGAGCTTATTACCTTTCGAAGTAAATGAACTGCTTTATCATTTTGGCCTACACGCTGAAGTGTCTCGGCAAAATTGGTATTGTAGGCAGGGTGATCTGGCATAATTGCCACGGTCTTTTCAAACCAGCTAATGGCCACTTTGTACTCTGCTTTTTGTGCATGTATTAAAGCAAGCCTGTGATAGGGCTCAGGCTGACTGCTCATATCTTTTGTTAGTTGCTTGTAAAGGACTATGGCTTTGGCAAGATCACCCGACTGATGTGCCAGAGTAGCCTCCTGTAGCAACTGATCATAATAAGCTTTGGCCGAAATCATTCCTCTTTAGACTTTTCATCCCCCTCCTCATTAGGAATTGCCCAAAATCCTTGGTTGGGCATCGACAACCCACTTCTAAAATCATCAGTATTTACACCCAAAATGCCAGGTCTAGCCATGTTGCTTATGATTTTGATATCATAAATTTCTTCCAGGCTGTTTTCGTACCGAATATGACCCACAATGTTTCCAGTATTCGCATCTACCACAATTACTCCAGGGAAAATCGATTCCTGCGCAATGGGAAGATTTTTGAAAGTAGGGCTCGATTTTCTCATTTTAGAAAGTCCGATGAAAAGCAGATTACCATAACGGGACATGCCTCTAACGAAACCGGGGATTTTTGTCATCACGTCATACTTACCCGTCTGTTGATCCACAGAAATAAGTTCACCAGTAGCTGAAAGAAGCACAAAAAGTTTATTGCCTTCGACTCGAGGCGAATGAGGCATGGCAAGGTTAGAGGTAATTATTTCACCAGTAGGTACATGCATCAGTACCCCACCTTTAGTTTTATTCTCTCTCCACCCAAAAGCGGAATCTGAAGTTCCCAAAGCGGTTACGTATTCCGGCTTGCCATCTTTCATCGCCATGCCATTCAAATGGCAACGATCTTCCGGCACCAAATCTGAAACGAACTTGGGTTTCCATTTGGGTTCAAAACTATACTCATCATTAATCAATGATAAACATGAAAACCGAGTATTTACCCCCCAAAGCCCTTCCTGACCCCAAGCCATATCGTGCATGTCCACTTCACCGGTGAAATAAAGTGCTCTTGGCATAAACAGTCCTGTATAAGTATTAGGCATTTTAGGGTAACCCTTGGCTAGTGAGGGCGTGTTTTTCAAGACCACAACCTCTTCCTGAGTGGCTATAGCCATTTTACCATTATGATAAGCCATGCCCATGGCCTTCTTAAAATCTCTGGGTAATTGAATCAAACCCTCCTCACTACTCGCACTTATAAAAATTACCTTCCCGGCTTGGTAAGTGGTGATCGCAAGAGTGAGTTTGTTTTTCCAAAGAATTTCTGGAATATTGGGGCTATACGTGCTATAAAATGGAGGTAATTCAGATTGTGGCATTCCAAAGAAATTTTAAGCTAGGAATAAAGATAGAAATTTCACTGGAACTGAAATTGAGGTTGGACCATCGGCTATTTCAAAAACTCACTGACCTTCTTCTTGAGTTGGAGCTTTTCTTCTCGGATGACAATATTTTTGTGCACATGTGGATACATCTCCATCACAGCACCCAAACCATAGCCTAGTTTCATTGCAATTTTTTGACAATACAATACCTCTTCATTATAGATTTCGTCATCAATTTTCATGAGTTGAATGATACTGTACAGAAACTCGAATTTATCATCCTCATCTAAAGCTTTTAAATCTCCCAATTGACCTGGGTTATCAATGATTTGTTGGATTCCGTCTCGCTTCATACCATGGGCTTCGCCGATGCGATAGATCAGCCTGAGCTCGCGCTCATCCATGTCTCCATCGCTATTGGCTAGTTGAGCTAGTGCTTTGAGTTGTTCCTTTACCATAAGATTGAAACGAAATGATTAACTGTAAGATACCTAATTTTTGAATAGTTGAAATAAGAACATTGAATGCCCCAACAATTATTTCTATATTGAATAATATCAAATTAAACCGTTCCAAATGAGTTTAGACTTTACCCAGAAAGAGTACCAGGCCCTCCTACAACAAGCCTCGAATATTGTTTTGAGCTGGCATGAAAAACTATCCACAGACAAGACCTATCAGAATCCTTCTCCTCAAGAAATCCGAAAATTTTTTGATGAACCACTACCTAAAGACTCATCATCTGCAGCCGATCTACTGAATCAAATCGATAACCAAGTACATGCTCACTCGAACTTGAATGCCAGTCCCAACTATTACGGCTACATCACAGGAGGAGGAAATCAGACTGCCGTGCTAGCCGAATTACTCAAAAATGCTCTCAATCAAAACAACCTAAAATGGCACAGTGCCCCAGCTAATTCTGAAATCGAAAAGATTGTAATCAAATGGGTTTGCCAGTTCATCGGATATCCCGAAACTGCCGGAGGTGTAATGGTAAGCGGTGGCTCTGTGGCCAATTTTCTTAACCTCGCTGTCATGCGAAAAATAAAATGTCCTATAGATGTAGCCAATGAAGGCA
Source organism: Reichenbachiella sp. (assembly GCF_965233835.1). Classification (GTDB taxonomy): domain Bacteria; phylum Bacteroidota; class Bacteroidia; order Cytophagales; family Cyclobacteriaceae; genus Reichenbachiella. The sequence continues at coordinate 684,113 of NZ_OZ247585.1, read as the reverse complement.
TGCATCAAGCACCAAAAATGACAGTTTATGCCTCTGAACAAGGGCATAGCAGCATTGACAAAGGCATGGACATGCTGGGTATGGGTAAAAAATATTTACGAAAGATCGGCGTAGACGACAATTTTCAAGTTTCAATTCAAGAAATGGAGAAACAAATACTGGCAGATAAGGAAGCTGGACTGCTCCCCATAGGGATAGTAGGCATGGCGGGTACTACCAACTCTGGAGCCGTAGATGACTTGAATGCCCTAGCAGATCTTGCTGAAAAGCATGATTTATGGTATGTAGTAGATGCGGCTTATGGCGGGCCCGCGGCATCGACAGATATAGCTGGTCACTTGTTTTCCGGAATGGAACGAGCCGATTCGATTCTGATCAATCCTCACAAATGGTTTTATGTTCCGTTTGAAGTGGCCTGTGTGATTGTAAAGGACAGAGAAAAACTGAGAAATACCTTTTCATTGGTTCCGGACTATCTGACAGCAGGGTCAGATGACAAAGAGGATTTAATGGACTTCAATCTTCAGCTCACCAAAGACTTCAAAGCACTCAAGGTTTGGATGACTTTTAAAACTTACGGTGCAGATAAACTCAAAGCAGCTATTAGTAATGATATCTCTAACGCACAATACGCAGCAAAGCTCATAGAGGAAAGTCAGGATTTTGAGTTGCTCGCTCCAGTACCTTTATCTATCGTGTGCTTCCGATATATCGGTGATGGCAAACAGAGCAAGCAGAATTTAGATGACATAAATTCTAAACTCCTTAATTCAATTGAAGCTGACGGACGCATATTTTTTGCCGGCACCAAAATCAACGGCCAAGTATCCTTGAGAATCAGCCTTACTAATCATCGAAGAACTAAAAAAGATATTGACTACTTGTTTGAAGTGATGAGAGAACTTGCCAAATCATAGTTTGGTATTACTTTGTCAAAAACAAATACACGTCATCTACAAGTTGAAGCTTGACCTTGTTGTTGGCCACCTCCAAAATAGTATAAGGAATGCCGTACTTATCACCATCATTAGTCAGGTTCAGAAGGGTATCTGATGGTACTTCCCAGTTTAGGGTATGAACTAGTGTATCTGCGCCGAATATGCAATTTTTATAACCGAAAGCGTTAATAGTGATTTTACCATCGGACTTAATGTTCATTTCACCATTCATGGTGTAATTGATAGAATCATTCGCCGGGGCGGTTTTGTCAGGATAAGTCACCCATTGAACATTCCAATCGCCTACCAATCCTTCAGCAATTTCAGCTGTTTTTTCTTTGGTGGAATCACAAGAGTAAATAGAAAAAAGCGCAACTATAAGCGCTAAGGTTAGTCGTATTTTCTTCATAGCATTTTTTAATTGAAGGCTAAAATTAACACCATATTTCTTTAAAGATCAAAAAGCTTGAGGAAGTAGGTTAAGAAAATTACGAGACTATGCGCTCAATACTTTTTATTACGCCCAATAGCATCTAGATTTGCGCAATTTTAGAGTATCCATACTATCAAATAAAAAACATCCGCAATGCCAAAGGACAATAGCATCAAATCAGTACTCATCATTGGAAGCGGCCCTATCGTTATCGGACAGGCCTGTGAATTCGATTATTCTGGATCACAAGCAGCAAGATCCCTTAGGGAAGAAGGAATCGAAGTGACGTTGATCAATTCGAATCCGGCGACCATTATGACTGATGAAGTAACAGCGGACAACATTTACCTCAAGCCCCTTACAAAACAATCCATTCGAGAAATCCTCGAAAAACACGATAACATCGATGCAGTCTTGCCTACCATGGGTGGTCAGACTGCTTTGAACCTAGCCATGGACTGCGACAAAGCAGGCATATGGAAGAAGCACAATGTGCGAATCCTAGGTTCTAATTTCGATGCGATCGAAACTACGGAAGACCGAGAAAAATTCAGATTGCTTATGCAAAAGCTGAATGTTGGTGTTTGTAAAGGAAGAACAGCGACTTCATTCCTAGAAGGAAAGGAGATCGCGCAAGAAATTGGCTTTCCACTAATCATTCGTTCGTCATACACCCTTGGTGGTGCAGGCGGTGGATTTGTGGAAAACCCTGAAGATTTTGACAAGGCACTCAACGCCGGACTTCACGCTTCACCTATTCACGAAGTGTTGATAGAGCAAAGTATCCTTGGTTGGAAAGAATACGAGCTGGAAGTGATGCGAGACAACATTGGAAACTTCATCGTGATCTGTTCGATTGAGAACTTTGATCCAATGGGTGTGCATACTGGAGACTCTATCACGGTGGCTCCAGCCATGACACTACCAGATACGGTTTACCAACACATGAGAAATCTGGCCATCAAAATGCTAGATGGTATCGGGCAGTTTGCTGGTGGATGTAATGTACAGTTTGCCGTGCATCCTGAGACTGATGAAATCATTGGTATCGAGATCAACCCTCGAGTTTCTCGTTCTTCGGCTTTGGCTTCTAAGGCTACTGGTTATCCTATCGCGAAAATTGCTGCTAAGCTGGCGATTGGTTACAACCTGGATGAACTAAACAACCAGATTACCAAAACGACTTCAGCCTTCTTCGAGCCTACGATCGATTATGTAATCGTAAAAGTGCCTCGTTGGAACTTTGACAAATTCAAAGGATCTGATAGACACCTCGGTTTGCAAATGAAGTCTGTGGGGGAAGCCATGGGTATTGGCCGAAACTTCCAGGAGGCTTTGCAAAAGGCTTGTCAGTCTTTGGAGATCAAAAGAAATGGATTAGGTGCGGATGGTCGCGAATTGAAAAGCCACGACGAATTGCTTTATAGTTTGAAGCACCCGAGTTGGAACAGACTTTTCCATGTGTATGACTCATTCAAGTTGGGCATTCCGTTCAAAACTATTCATAACCTGACTCGAATCGACCCTTGGTTCTTGAACCAAATCGAAGAGTTGATCAAGCTGGAGAATGAAATTGAAAAATATAAGCTCGATACGATTCCCAAAGATCTTTTGCTCAAAGCAAAGAAAAAGGGATACGCAGACAGGCAAATTGCTCATTTGATAGATTGTTTGGAGAGCGAAGTATTCGCCAAGAGACAAGAATTAGACATCAAGCGAACATACAAGCTGGTAGACACTTGCGCCGCGGAGTTCGATGCAAAGACGCCTTACTACTACTCTACTTTCGAAGAAGAGAATGAATCTACGCCTTCGGACAAAAAGAAAATTATTGTACTAGGGTCTGGACCAAATAGAATTGGGCAGGGCATCGAGTTTGACTACTCTTGTGTGCATGGAATTCTTGCTGCCAAAGAGTGCGGTTACGAGACCATTATGATCAATTGTAATCCTGAGACGGTTTCTACAGACTTTGATATTGCCGATAAGCTTTACTTCGAGCCAGTATTCTGGGAGCACATTTATGAAATCATCCTTTTGGAAAAACCTGAAGGAGTCATCGTACAGTTAGGTGGACAAACTGCTTTGAAATTGGCAGAAAAGCTCGAACGATACGGTATCAAAATCATTGGAACCAGCTTCAAAGCGCTTGACTTAGCAGAAGATAGAGGCTCATTCTCTTCACTACTTAAAGAAAATGATATTCCTTATCCAAAATTTGGCGTAATCGAAACGGCAGATGAAGCGCTTGAGCTTTCTAAAGAACTCGGATTTCCGCTCTTGGTTAGACCTTCGTATGTGCTGGGTGGACAAGGTATGAAGATCGTGATCAACGAGGAAGAGCTGGAATCTCACGTAGTGGAGTTGTTTAGACAAATCCCGGGCAACAGAGTGATGCTCGATCATTTCTTAGATGGCGCACTAGAAGCAGAGGCTGATGCAATTTGTGATGGTGAAAATGTGCACATCATAGGTATCATGCAGCACATCGAACCGGCAGGTATTCACTCCGGAGATTCGTTCGCGGTATTGCCTCCGTTCAACCTTGGTGATTTAGTCATCAGAAAGATCGAAGACTACACAAGAAAAATTGCCACAGCATTAGATACGGTTGGTTTGATCAACATTCAATTTGCAGTGAAAAACGATGAAGTGTATATCATTGAAGCGAACCCAAGGGCATCAAGAACGGTACCTTTCATTTGTAAAGCATACCAAGAGCCGTATGTAAACTATGCTGTGAAAGTAATGCTTGGAGACAAGAAGGTGACAGACTTTAAGTTCAATCCTAAGAAAGAAGGATACGCGATCAAGGAGCCTGTATTCTCGTTCCACAAATTCCCGAATGTAAATAAGGAATTAGGGCCAGAGATGAAATCTACTGGTGAATCGATCTACTTTATCGATGACTTGATGGACGATTATTTCATGGAATTGTATTCAGAACGAAACCTATATCTCAGTCGATAAGTAAAAGACACTATGTTTAAGTTTTTACTCCTCTTATTTGTTTTCATTTGGGTCATTGCCAAACTCGGTGGGTTCATTCTTCGAACGCTATTCGGGGGCTTCACCACACAAGCTCGTCAGCAGACTTATCAGTCACAAGGGCAACGCAGTCAGCAGAGACAACCCAGAGATGGAAACGTGAGCATTGATTACAACCCAAGAGACAGACAAAAGTCTAAAGACGGTGGAAACTTCAAGGGTGGTGATTATGTGAACTATGAAGAATTGGAGTGATTCTTGACTAAGAAAATATTGAAAAAGTCTAGTGAAATTCACTAGACTTTTTTTGTACCCGAATTATTTATTAATTCTAATTTGTTAGATTGAGGTAAATAATAACTTAAAACCGTAATGAATACCTCAATCAAAACTGCACTTCTTGCCTTTATTGTAGCTGCTTGTTCGAGTCCTCAAAACAATGCCCCTGAAGCAGAAGCCACTGACACCACAAATACAGCTTCGAATGGATACCCCACTGAAGTCTATTTTGGAGATACCCATCTTCATACTGATTTATCTATGGATGCCGGTGCTTTTGGCAACCGAATCGGACTAGATGAAGCTTATCGATTCGCCAAAGGAGAAGAAGTCACTTCCTCCACTGGGATAAAAGCTAAACTCTCTCGTCCATTGGACTTTCTAGTAGTGGCTGACCACTCTGATGGTATGGGTCTATTTCAAGCCATTATCAACGGGGATGAATGGGTAATGAAATATGCACAAGGTAAACGCTGGCATAAGTTGATCAAAGATGGTCAAGGACCCGTGGCTGCACTAGAGTTGATCAAGGCATTTTCTCAGAATGAAATGGAAATGGACCCAAACCAGCCGGAGCTTCAAAAGTCTGTTTGGAAGTCAACCATTGATGCAGCAGAAAAGTATAATGAGCCGGGTAAATTCACTGCCTTTATTGGTTCTGAGTGGACTTCTTTGATTGCAGGAGCAAACCTTCACCGTGTAGTAGTTTATCGTGATGGTGGAGACAAAGCCATTCAGAAATTGGCCCCAACTACAAGTGCTGGCCTAAAGCCAGATCCAGAATATCTTTGGAAATACATGGATGATTATGAAAAATTAACCGGAGGAAACATATTGGCCATTGCTCACAATGGCAATTTATCTAATGGAATCATGTTCGCAGAAACTAGAGTGAATGGTGAACCTATGGATGAATCTTATGTAAAAGAAAGAATAAAAAGAGAGCCTCTTTACGAAGTGACTCAAATAAAGGGAGATGGCGAATCACACCCTTTTCTTTCTCCAAATGACGAATTTGCTGATTTTGAAAATTGGGCGTTTGGCAACCTTGATCTAAGTGAAGCAAAAACTAACGAAATGTTGGTAGGAGAATACGGCCGTTCTGCTTTGAAGCTTGGATTGAAACTGAAAAACCAATTAGGTACCAACCCATACAAATTTGGAATGATCGGCTCGACCGATTCTCATACTACTTTAGCTACTGCTGATGACAACAACTTCTTTGGCAAAGCTGTAAATGTAGAAGGAGGAAAAGACAGATGGGAGCATCCATTTGTAGTCTCTTCAAAAGTGGATGGTTTGCAAATCATGACATGGCAAACCTTGGCTTCAGGTTATGCCGCTGTTTGGGCTCAAGAAAATACCCGTGAGTCTATTTTTGATGCAATGAATCGAAAGGAGACTTATGCAACCACAGGACCAAGAATGAAAGTACGTTTCTTTGGAGGATATGAATTCACTGATGCCGATGTAGAAGGTGATTTTGTGAAAAATGGATATGAAAAAGGCGTTCCTATGGGTGGAGACCTGTCTAAAAGCGATAAGGCGCCAAGCTTTATTGTACAATCCAGTATGGATCCAGAAGGAGGTAGTTTAGACAGAATTCAAATCATAAAAGGATGGGCCAATGCTGACGGTTCGCTCAATGAAAAGGTATATGATGTTGTTTGGGCAGGAGACCGTAACGTGGACGAAAATGGTAAAGTACCTGCCGTTGGCAATACTGTAAATGTAGAAGACGCTACCTGGGACAACTCAGTCGGTGCTACTGAGCTAAGAAAAGTATGGACTGACCCTGATTTCGATCCAGCATTGGAGGCTTTCTATTATGTAAGGGTCATAGAAATTCCAACGCCAAGATGGACACTTTATGATCAAGTAAGATTGGGTACTGAGCTTGGAGAAGAAGTGCCATTAACAGCTCAGCAAAGAGCTTATTCGTCTCCTATCTGGTATTCGCCAAAATAATTCAGACATGAGCAGTCAAAATATGATCAAAACCGCAATTAATCTTGCGGTTTTTTTTGCGTTTTCCCCTGATACTTGGATGTCAAAGACTACATTGATAAATTGACAGAACATGTATTTCATTGTATCAAAAACCCTCTGCCTTCTGGAACAGCAGCCATTTTTTTCAAAAAATTTCCTGTTATTCTTTATGATATGGCAACGAATGCCTCCTTGGGGGTCATTGCTTTAATTTAATATTGAATCAGTCCTTTTATCGGAGAAATACTAATTTAGAGTACCTTTTCAATACTGCGTTTTATGATCAAAAACTTACTCAAAGAACCGCTCATTCATTTTGCCCTTATTGGGCTTAGTTTGTTCGTTCTTTTTTCTTTTGTCAATACAGAAGAGTCCGAAACTGAAATCGTCATTGATGAATACGATTTAAATGAAATCGTTTCGAAATGGAAGTTGCAATGGCAACGAGACCCCACCCCACAAGAATTGAAAGGATTGTTGGATGGATACATCAAACAAGAAATTATGTATCGAGAAGCGCTTGCAATGAATCTTGATCACAACGATGAAATTATCCGAAGACGAATGGCACAAAAGGTGCAATTTTTGACGCAAGACATAGTGGAAAGAGTAGAACCAAAAGAAGAAGAACTGCAGGCCTACTTGAAGGAAAACCAAAACAACTATAAAAGTGAAAAGCTAATCAGTTTTGAACATATATACTTTAGCAATGATCTTCGAAAAGATGCAAAATCAGATGCGGCAAAGGCTCTTCAATCCAATAATCTTATTGGAGATAGTTCCCCGATTCGCAACTCTTTTAAGGATGCCTCCGTGACCAAAATTTCTGGAGAACTAGGAGAAAGGTTTACCGATAGCTTGGAGAAATTAGAAGTTAGTGATTCCTGGCAAGGCCCCATTGAATCAGGTCTTGGGTATCATCTCGTTATCGTTTCGAATATCGTTGATTCTCGAAACTTAGAACTTCATGAAGTTCTTAAAAAAGTAAAAACCGATTACCAATATGATATGCGAAATCAACTCAATGACAACTTGTATGAGTCCTTGTTGAAAAAATATGAGGTGTCTATTGAGCTTGATGATGAACGATTAAAAACATTGGGCGACTGATGAAAAGACTGTTCATTCTTCTAATATTAGTCATGAGCACAGCCAAAGGTTTTGCTCATGAAGTGCGACCTGCTTATTTGGGCATCACACAAACAACTGACTCCACTTATCAGATATTTTGGAAAATTCCCGCTCTTGGTGAACGCGCCCCTAAACTATATCCAGTATTCCCAGAACATTGGGAGATTAAAAAAGTGGATGAGCGATTGATTCCAGGTGCAGTGAAGCGCCAATGGGAATTTAAGTCGAGCCTACCCATCAACGGTCAGCAAATATTTATCGATGGTCTAGACAAAACTTTGATCGATGTTTTGATTAATATTGAATTGTTGGGAGCTGAGCAGTATTCCAAAATTATTTCAGCTGATCAGCCATTTTATGAAGTCCCCTTAAAGCCAAGTTCAACGGATGTAATTTGGACTTATTTAGTCTTAGGTGTAGACCATATCATTTTTGGTATTGATCATCTCTTGTTTGTTTTAGCATTGATTTTTGTGACGAGTGGAAAGTGGAAAATCATCAAAACAGTCACCGCGTTTACATTAGCTCACAGTATCACACTGAGTCTAGCAGCCTTAGGGTACGCAAGCATTCCGATTCCACCGGTAGAAGCTATTATCGCATTAAGCATCGTTTTCTTAGCCAAAGAAATCCTTCAGCATGCGCCAGAAAAACCTTCTCTCACTTATAGAAAACCTTGGTTAGTTGCTTTTGCCTTTGGACTACTACATGGATTTGGGTTTGCATCGGCATTGAGCGAAACTGGGTTACCTCAAACGGCCATTCCTTTGGCCCTTGCCTTTTTCAATATTGGCGTAGAATTAGGTCAGATTGGTTTTGTTCTTGTGATATTAATAAGCTTAACAGGAGTTCGTTCATTGAGGTTGGCATGGCCTGTATGGCTTGTGAAAAGTCCAATCTACGCCATCGGTGGCATTTCATTTTACTGGTTAATCGATAGGGTCGTAGGATTTTTTTAATCCAATTGATTACGTTTGTTTTTAACCAATGACCCAATAAACTATGATAATTCGGTTTGTCATTTTTTTATTTTTTGTTTTAACCTACGCACAACTATGGGCTGAAGGCTCGGACTCGACTAAAGCCCCGGCCTTTTATTACGGAGATAAAGGATGGCATCTAGAATCCGCTGACAAAGTTTATTCGACAGACATTCAATTGAGGCTACAGTTTCGATATGCCTACCCCTATGATCAAGACCCTGTGACGCTAAATGATGTTAATATTGAGGAACAACATATTTTCAGAATTTCTAGAGCTCGATTGAAAATTGGCGGGCATGTGTTCAGTCCAAAGTTCAAGTACTACATGGAATATGAATTATCAAATAGCAACCTGTTAGATTTTTGGGGCATGTACAGCTTTCATAAATCATTCAAGATTATGGTAGGTCAATACAAAGCCCGATATAATACGGAAAGAGTAATATCTTCCGGAAAACAAGAGACATTGGATCGCTCTATACTCACTCGACCATTTACCATAGATCGACAGACGGGCATTACCTTTTTAGGCAATCTAGCGGGTGAGGGAGCTCTCAACTTCAGTTACTGGGCAGCTGTGTTTTCGGGCACAGGACAAGGGGATTTTGTAGCAGACGATTCTTACCCTATGTGGAAAGGTAGATTGCAATGGAACATGTTTGGCTCCGTCATGAAGTTTGTGGGTTCTGATTTAGAAAAAAGTAAATCTTGGCGAGGTTATATCGCAGGGGGTTTAGTCAACAATCACAGCCAATTTACTCGATTCTCTCAGTCTGGTGGAGGGCAATTAGAAGGATACAGCGACCCAAGTCTACCAGGCCAATATCATATTACTCAGTTTTTTATTGAGTCAGCATTCAAGAAAAATGGCATTTCTTGGCAACAAGAATTTCACAAAAAGAATATTCTTGATAAAGAAACATCAAACACCCGAACACTTTATGGGAATTATATGCAAGTAGGGTCGTTCCCATCCAGTTACTTACCCTCTTTTCCTTCAAAGTTAGAGCTTGCCTTTCGTTATGCCTTTTACATTCCAGATAGCAATCAAACAGACTTAAAACAAACAGAATATACTTTTTCGACCAACTGGTTTTTCAAAGAACACCTAAACAAACTTACTGCAGAGGTAAGTTATTTTGACATGGACGAAATTTTGGGCCTAAACCCTGGTTGGCGATTTAGGTTCCAATGGGATGTGTCTTTTTAAACAAAATTAATCCTCGATCAGAATATGAACGCCAAAACCCTAATGATACTCAGCGTGATATATCTCGCTACACAAGGCCTATTTTTGACTTTTCTACCTCAAGAAGTAAATGCCTATTTCGACATCAACCCAGAAGGAATGACCGTACTGATTTCGCAGACATTGGGAGCCGCTTTATTGGCATTTTCGATGCTTAATTGGATGACCAGAAACAATATTTTAGGCGGCATTTATGGCAAGCCACTTATGATGGCGAACTTTCTATTCTTCTTTACCTCCGGCATGAGTTATCTCAAAGGAGCGAATAGCGAACTGATTTGGGCTATGGCAGGCGTCTCACTAGTCATCGGATTGACGTTCGGATATGTGGCATTTACTCACCCATTCAAAAAATAATGAAACAGTACGTTTATCTTACAATTTTATTCCTGTCTTGCTGCACAGAACCCAAACGAGAAGTACCTTTTGAGCCCGAAGCCTTTTTGTCTGAATTTGTTCCAGCAGGACAACTGGCGCATGGTGGTGTTTTGTCTCCAGATGGTTTACAGTACTTCCTCACTCTTTCAGATTCCAACTTTCAATATTTCAACGTGGTCATGTCGGAGAATAAAAATGGAAAATGGAGTGAAACCGAGCCTGCATTTTTTAATTCGAGTTATGATGAACATGGGGTTAGTTTTACTGCTAATCAACAGTACATTTACTTCAGTTCGACAAGACCAATTCATAAAGACAGTTTGCCCAACTCTTGGCAAATTTGGCGATGTCGAAAGATATCCAAAGGATGGAGTGAACCCGAATGGGTAGAACTGCCGTCTATGTCAGGTCAATTGGTCTCTCACCCATCCTTTACAAGATCTGACAGGATGTACTTTCATGCGGGTAAAACAGACTATAGTCAGCTCTCCATATATTATGCGGATCAGAATGATGGAAATTTTTCAGCACCAAGAATGGTTGATTTTACAATTAATTTAGAAGGGCTTCAGATCACGCCATATATAGCTGCGGACGAATCATTTCTTATTTTCGGCCATGTTGCCGATGGAACAGAAAGATTGTATTTATCAAAAAACATCAAGGGAGAATGGCAAAGCCCACTAGCGTTGAGTGACAAAATCAATCACAACTGTAAGGCCAATCCTTTTGTTGCTACAGACACCAAATTCCTTTATTATGCGTCCGGAGAATTCAATGATAATGGAATACCCAAGAACTGGATCATTAAGCGGGTTCCATGGAAAGGTATTCCTGATAGTATCAGGTTCTCCAAGAATTGATTAATTTCATTGAAACTAAACGAAAAAACCATGACACTTGAAGAGTTGATGCCTCAGATACTTGACCTTATTTTTGAATACGGCCCCAAATTGGTAGGAGCCATTTTAGTTCTCGTTATTGGGTTCTGGGTAGTTAAAGCCATGACCAATGGCTTCAAACGTTTGCTTGAAGTGCGAGATATTGATGCTTCTCTCAAGCCATTTTTAGTGAGTCTGGTTTCCATGCTACTCAAAGTGATTTTGGTGATTTCTGTTTTGACCACAATGGGTATAGAAATGACGTCATTAGTGGCCATCTTAGGTGCCGCCGGACTTGCAGTGGGCATGGCATTGTCTGGTACCTTACAGAATTTTGCCGGAGGTGTAATGATTTTACTCTTCAGACCTTTCAAAGTAGGTGACTTCATCGATGCTCTGGGTCACTCAGGCAGCGTGCATGCCATCCATATTTTTAATACTATACTCAAAACACCGGACAACAAAACAATCATTATCCCTAATGGAGGACTATCTACTGGCAGCATGACCAATTACTCTACAGAACCAAAAAGAAGAGTGGATTGGACGGTGGGCATTGGCTATGGTGATGATGTAGATAAAGCTAAGGCCGTCATCAAAAAACTGGCGGATGCCGACCAACGAATACACAAAGATCCAGAAGTATTTATTGCCGTTTCAGAGCTGGCAGATAGCTCAGTCAATTTTACTGTAAGGGCTTGGGTGGATGCTGCAGACTATTGGGGGGTCAATTTTGACATGAACGAAAACATCTATAAGACTTTTGCCAAAGAAGGCCTCAATATTCCATTCCCTCAAATGGACGTACACGTACATAAAGACTGAAGAAAATGAACTTATTTCACTATGCATTTAAAGTCAAAGACGTTGAGTCCACTCGTCAATTTTATGTAAATATCCTGGGCTGTGAAGAAGGTCGTTCTACGGAGACTTGGATTGATTTTAATTTTTTTGGTCATCAGCTCTCTGCACATATCAGTGACGACATTCCACCATTAGATTATTGTGGAAAGGTAGATGGAATCAATGTTCCCATTCCTCACTTTGGCTGTCTACTGAGTGCTGCAGATTTTCAAAAAGTAAAACAGAAATTGGAAGGAGCGCAAATCGAGTTTCTTATCAAACCGCAAGAACGATACAAGGGACAAAAAGGTGAACAGCTTACCATGTTTGTATTTGATCACAGCGGTAATCCACTAGAATTTAAATCTTTCAAAAACGATAACGAGGTTTTTTAAACCTAGAACTCAGCAGTTCTAATTTCACTCAACCCAATTATTTCCTATATGCTTTCTTCAAATAGACTCTTCCGTGTTTTGTTATTCCCAACTGTTTTTTTTGCTTGCCAGAAGCAAGAAAGTCCAAGCCCTGCAGCCGCTGCATCGAACACCATCGAAATCGGAGTCACGGACAGTTTATATTCCGACATCTTAGGAGAGTCACGAACGGTTTGGGTACATGTACCGAACAGTGCTAAAAATTCTCTTTTTGGAGACCGTTCATATCCTGTTTTGTATTTGTTGGACGGTAGCGCGCATTTTCATTCTGTTTCAGGAATGATTAACCAATTGAGTACCAAAAATGGTAATATGATCGTACCAGAGATGGTGGTAGTTGCCATCCTGAATACCAATCGGAGCAGAGATTTGACACCATCACACGTTGAGGTTGACACCTATACTGGAGATAGCATTCAATATGATTCTGGTGGTGGCACTGCTTTTCTGGATTTTATTGAAAAAGAACTGATACCCTACATAGAAAAAAAATATCCCGTTACTTCTTACAGAACATTTGTTGGTCATTCGTTTGGTGGCTTGAGTGTGATCAATGCGCTGATATCTAAGCCAGACCTATTCAACAATTACATAGCCATAGACCCCAGTCTTTGGTGGGATAATCAGACATTCATGAGAACTGCAGATTCGGTTTTATCATCTAGGTCGTACACCGGCAAGTCATTGTATATAGGCGTGGCCAATACCATGAAAGATGAATTCACACGAGAAACAGTTATGGGTGATTCTACTCGATCTACACTTCATATTCGATCTAACCTGGAGTTCGCTAATACTTTAGAAGCTGGATTGGATAATGGGCTGAATTTTCAATGGAAGTATTATGAGCATGACACGCATGGTAGCGTTCCATTAATCACGGAATACGATGCGTTGCGATTCATGTTTCCATGGTATGCTTTTAAAAACATAAACCAAGTCTATGACCCCGACTCAAATGCCGAAGACTTACTGAATGATATCGTTACTCATTTCAGTAAGGTTTCCGAGCAATTTGGCTATGAGGTACTTCCTCCTGCAGGTATGATCAATGACATTGGATATACTAAAATGAGGATAAAAAAATTCGAAGACGCTCACCTCTTTTTCGATGTAAACATTAAGAATTATCCTAACATTTCGAATGTGTATGATTCCAAAGGAGATTGCCATCTGGCGCAAGGAGATTCGCTAAAGGCAATAAAACTTTTCACTAAAGCGCTTGAGGTAGGGCCCAACGATTACTCCCAACCTAAGATTGATACTATCAAAAAATCAATGAATTTATAAACCTAAACATTACGCACAGCGGGGTAAGTAAAAAGGGGAAATGATTCCCCTTTTTACACCTAAGTCATAGTCTATCCTGTCATTATAGAATGTTAACCCCTTTGTTGTTCCTAAGAGATTATCATTTATCCAAAACCCATACATCCGTAAAGTACGTGAATGGAAATACAGTCGTGTTCAATCCACCTACTACCCAAAGTTCGTCATTAACTAAAATAGCCTGATGGGCACGTCTTGCTTCAAAATGGCTTCCCGATACACTTGCCGCATTCCAATTTATGCCATCAGCACTGGTCCAAACGTCGTTGGTAAGTACAGCAGCAGATCCTCCAATCAACCACATTTTGTCGTCGTAAACAATAGTCTGATGCGTACCTCTCGCTGAAAAAGATGTGTTTGACAAAGTCTCCTTCTTCCAAGTCACGCCGTCTGGGCTAGACCAAACATCATCTAATCTAACATTGTCTGAATCAAAGCCGCCAATTACCCAAAGTTTATTGTTGAATGCCGTTAAAGTGTGATCGAGCCTGGCATCAAAAGCAGCGTTTGTAGTTTCCTGTGTCCAGGTAATTCCATCTGTGCTTGAATAGACGTCATTTTTAGAGTTCAACCCAGGGGCACGTCCGGCAACTACCCACATCTTATTGTTAAATACAGCTGCTTTATGCCCCGTTCGGCCGGCAAGTGGAGCTGAATTGGTAACCAACGTCCAGGTGATACCATCTGTACTTGACCACACATCGTTCTTACCTTCCCCATCATAACCGCCAATGAGCCAAAGTTTGTCATTGAATTCGATGACTTCGTGATAGTATCTGGCCGAAAAGGCTGCTATAGAGGCTTCTCCCCAATTTATTCCGTCTGCTGTTGACCAAACTTTGTTTGAATACTTATTTCCACTTTCCACTCCACCAATTACAAATATCTTAGATTTGAAACTGACCACCTGAGCCAAATCTACTCCAGTGAAAGTTGGGCCAGATACTATCTTCTCAGTCCATGAAACAGTTTCTACGACATCCGTCAGTGTGAGACTTACAGCGAGCTCTTCGCTAACATCACCCGCAGAGGCTTTTACTACGGCGGTGATCCGTGGGTTAGTTTCAAAGTCGAACAGAGAATTGTCGTTCACTGTCAACTCTCCCGTTTCTGCATTTATTGCCAATGCGTCAGCCGGTGTTTGTGAAAAAATGCTATAAGCAAGATTACCTGTATCCACGCTGCCTGTCACAAGGCCAATGTGATAATCATTTTCCGGGTTTTCCGCTAAGCTGGCTGAAAAGTCCTGGGTAATAATTTCCGTCAAATTGTTAATGGTAATCGTCACCTGAGCTTGCGTCATGTCATTCCCCCCTGTCACTACAACTGTAGCTAGAAACTTTATTCTGGTTTCGTAATCAAATGTCAAAGGATCGTTAATTTTCAATTCTCCTGTTGTAGCATCAATAGAGATGGCATCTACTACGTCCTGTTCACTGATTTTAAATGATATACTGCCCTCACTAGCCGTACCCGATACATTTCCTAAACTTTGACCAGCCTCCGGGTTTTCATTTATGCTTACACTAAAGCCCTCGGTAGATACCACCACGGGAACATCTGTAATTGTAATGGTCACTTTTGCTTCTTCGGATACATCTCCACTCGAAACCGTAACAATTCCAATCACTTCTTTTCTGGTTTCAAAATCAAAAGCAGTAGCGTCATTGACTTTTAGCTCTCCTGTGCTTCCATCAATAATCATAGCATCAGCTGGTTCTTGAGATTTTATGGCAAACACTACTTCGCCTGGATTTGCCGAACCAGCAACTTTACCCAAGGACTGCCCCTTTACTGGATCTTCTTCGAGTGTTGCGGTAAAATCTGCGGTTGTGATTTCAACCGGTATTGTTGCTCCGTCTTCATTGCATCCGGCCAAGAATGCACAACAAAATAGGATAGACAGTGTCAGTCTCAATTGCTTCATAATTTTTTTATTAAATATTAAAATTCCAAAACTCAAGATTTGAGTCAAGGCAAAAATAGAAGGGTGACCGGAGGCTTTTTTGCTTGTTATATTTTCGTAAAGAGTTAGTTGATAAGCGTGTTCTTTTAATTGATAAGCGCAATAAAAAATTAAAGACTATATATCTCTCTCAGCACATATCAGTGACAACATTCCACCATTAGATTATTGTGGCAAGGTAGATGGAATCAATGTTCCCATTCCTCACTTTAGCTGTCTACTAAGTACTGCAGATTTTCAAAAAGTAAAACAGAAATTGGAAGGAGCGCTAATCGAATTTCTTATTAAACCGCAGGAATATTACACAAGGGATTGCCATCTGGCACAAGGAGATTCGTAAAAGACTATAGCGTTTTTCACTCAAGCGCTTGAGGTAGGGCCCAACGATTACTCCCAGCCTAAGATTGATGCGATCAAAGAGGCTTTGAAATAATGATATTCTTAGGCAAAAACCAGAAGGGATTTAGCATGCCATGCCTTCAAATGGTTTTCATGTGAATAAAGAATGATGTCTAACCATGTAGGTTGAAAAAATAGATTTATTCTTTTTGATACAAAAACTTAAATTTTTTTGTATCACAGTTGTGTCAATTAGTCATTTTAATCGTCTACTACAAAAAATGATTTCTAATCAATCAACTTATTTTATGAAAGATTCATTTAAAGACAAACAAATCCTGTTTTCAACTCTTTGGGTATTCTTAACACTGAATTATCTGTATTGTGATGTGTTGACTTTGATGTCTGCAGAAATGCTCAACGCGCTCTTGACAGGAACCGTAGGCGGAATGGAGATGAACGAGACAACTCTGCTCGGTGCCGGAGTAATTATGGAAATATCAATTGCTATGGTTTTGGTATCTCGCATAGCTTCCTACAAGCTCAACCGGATTTCGAATATTATTGCAGGTACAATTAAAACCATCATTATGATCGGCACGCTTATGATGGGAGAGCCTGCGCTACATTATATGTTCTTTGCAACTATCGAAATTGCCACATCAATCTTTATCGCTTGGCATGCTTGGCAATGGAAAAATAACGAAATCATGAAAGTGGATTAAACAAAAAGGGGAGATACTTAAGTATCTCCCCTTTCATTATCGTCTATCAGAACTATTAATGCCCAGCTCGACACGAGCAGCCCGTATCACTGGCTCCGTGCCAATCAAATGCCGGTGCATATCCCGTTTGCTCCCAATAGAATTTACCACGAGGCTTGTCATAGTTGCCCACTTCATTCATCGTATTGGCATCGTACAATCTTCCATTGATCATTGTGTACACAATGGAATTCGAGTTTTGAATATCTTCTAATGGGTTCTTATCCAAGACAATTAAATCCGCCAGTTTGCCTTCTTCTATCGACCCGATTTGATCATCCATGCCGATATAGTTGGCACCATTCAATGTAGCCGAACGAATAGCTTCTAGCGGTGTCATGCCTCCCTGAGCCAATTCCCACAGCTCCCAATGTGCACCAAGCCCTTGAAGCTGCCCGTGAGCACCTAAATTCACCTTTACGCCAACATCCGTTAGTTTCTTACAGCTCTGAGAAGTTAGGATATGCCCATTTTCGTATTCCTTCATTGGGATCATCGTTCTGTGTCTCGATCTCGAATCTATGATGCTCCTCGGCGTAAAAGTCAGAAGCTTCTCATCTTCCCAAACATTGGTCGTTTGGTACCAATAATACTCCCCTGTAATTGAACCGTAGTTTACCAACAGCGTCGGTGTATATCCCGTTTTACTGGCTTTCCATAATTGGATCACATCATTGTGTAATTCACCTACAGGTAAATTGTGCTCTACTCCAGTATGGCCGTCTAGAATCATGGTCAAGTTATGGAAGAAGTTGGACCCTCCTTCTGGCACTACCTCCACTTGCTGTTCATGAGCTGCTTGAATCACCTGCTGACGCTGATCTCTCCTAGGCTGATTGTAGCTCTTTACAGAAAATGCACCGAAGGCTTTCGTTCGCGTGATGGCCGACCGAGCATCATCCAGGTTGTTGACCAATGCCTTGAAATCTCCATCAGCACCGTATAGAATCACTCCAGTAGAAAAAATTCTTGGCCCTACCATGGCACCTGATTTCACCATTTCTGATTGAGAGAATACCATCTCGGTGTTGGAAGATGGATCGTGAGTTGTAGTTACACCATAAGCCAAATTCGTATGATACTGCCAGTGCTGCTGTGGACTCAGTCCATAGCGGAAAGCGCCGAGGTGAGCATGCACATCAATCAAGCCAGGCATGATGGTCTTACCTGCGGCATCAATCACTTTAGCGTCAGCCGGTACCTCAACGTCAGCCCCTACTGCAATAATTTTGTTGGACTCTACGACTACTGTTCCTTGTTCAATCACCTCGTCACCGTTCATGGTGATAATTCTTGCATTGGTGAATGCCACTTTACCTTGAGGCTTATCCGTTGGCAATTGCAAATTGATTTTAACGCCAACCGAATCCATAGGTGGAATACTGTCAGGCGCGCCATCAACAAACAAGAATCTGTCATTGATCGCATTGCTGAAATACTCGTCACCCAATGTCCAATTCAATCTTTTCGAATCATTCGACCATTGGATATTAATTCCGGCATCTTTAGCCACTTGAGCAACTGGCACGTTCGTTGATTTACCATCAAGCGTAATAGTTTTGCCTGCCATTGGCATAGCCGCGATATACACTTTATACAGGTTAGAAAAAGCCACCCATTTTTCATCTGGACTAGGAATGATGCGCTGCCCATATTTAGACTTTACAATTTCTCTTTCGTCCGTTCCGTCCACTTTCACAGACTTCAAGGTCTTTTCCAAAGAGCCGAATAGATAGCCACCCGTTTGGTAATAAATTCGTTCTCCTTTCTGATTGAAGGTTGGGTACGCTCCTTCATCCGTGATTTTAGTAGCTGAAGTTGGTGTTCTTTTTGAAGTGCTTACATTAAGCAAATACAGACCAGGTTCTTTGGTGTTCAAATAACCTTGGTGACCATTTCCTCCTTCTTTTCTGTAGACAATTCTGTTGATATTAGTCGGGTGAAAAGCTGGCTCACGATAGATGGCTTTTTCCGTGGTCAGTTTTACAGGTTTGGATTTTGACGAAGTCATCTCCAAGCGATAGATCGCGCCCATGTTATCATCATTCCAGGTGACGTAGGTTAAGTATTTTCCATCTTTAGAATAAGCTGGTTCGAATTCCAAATCTGTTCCTTTTGTCAATCGACTAGGTGTGCCATTTGGCAAACTCTTTTTCCACAAATAGCCCGTTGCATTAAACACCAATGTTTTACCGTCGGGCGATGTCACTGCCTGGCGGATAGCCTTTGCCGTAAATTGTTCTGGTGCTGCTTCATTTCTAAACTTCAAGGCATCCACGATTTTGTGCGTGGCCGTGGCCTCAAATGGAATCGCTGTGACTTCCATGCTAGACACATTGATCTTTCTGATTTTGCCTTTCGACCAAACAACAATGTGCTGATCATCAGGTGTCCAGTTGAATCCAACAAAAGGTCCAAAAATCGCCCAAGCTTCTTGCTGGTCTTTCGTCAGGTCATCATAGATAGGCCACTCGGCTCCTGTCTTCAAGTCATGTAGATACAACACTGTTTTTTCGCGAACGCGACGAACAAAAGCTAGCTTATCTCCTTGATGAGAAGTAACTGGTCGGATGGCTCCACCTGCTCCTCCCGTGACTCTTTCAATCTTTCCTTTTTCCAAATCATACCTTTTGATCGCATAGATCTGGCTATTGGGGTCTTTGTTGTACTGAAAGTACCCACCTGGGTACATGTCTTCGCTATAGTAGATGTATTTGCCATCGGAAGAAGCCCATGGCTCTCCGATGTCCTGTTGTTCGTTTTTCTTCTCTACTAGTTGAATGCCTGCACCACCTGATTTATGGTACATCCAAATCTCGCCTGCTCCCGCAGAACGCCTTGAAGTGAAGTGTTTTCTGGCATACAGGTAGTTGCCATCAGCAGACCAAACCGCATTATTGAGTAGTCTAAAATCTTCCTTGGTCACTTGTTTGGCCTCTGAGCCATCTATGTTCATCACCCAGATGTTGTCTCCTCCGCCAGCATCACTAGTGAAACTGATTTGCTTACCATCTGGACTAAACCTCGGTTGAACTTCGAAAGCATGACCCTCACGAATTACCGTTGCTTTTCCGCCAGCAATAGGCAAGGTGTATATATCACCCAATAAGTCGAAAACCAGCAATGAGCCGTCAGGGCTGACGTCTACACTCATCCAAGTACCTTCGTCTGTAGTAATGGTTGTTTCCTGATACGACAAGGTAGGTTCTGATACCTTCCATTCTTCCTTATCTTGGGCTTGTGCAGTGCAGAGCATTCCAAATCCCAAGAGCGCAGTCAATAGTTTATTCATGGTCAATCGTTTGTTGTCTAAAATCTAGTTCGAAGTTAAATTATTATTTCTTCCCTGTATAGTAGAAAAAAAGGCCAACCAATAATACTCAGTCAGCCTTTTCTATTTTTTTAGTCTTTATATATCACATATTCGTTGTCCATGCTTTACGCAAGGCTAACTGTTCTTCTGTGGCATCTTGGTCTATCTCAAATACAAACTTTTCGGTTTTGGCTTCTTCACCTTCACCAACCGTTTTTTCAGGAGAAAAAGAAACACCTACTTTTGCATAGTACTCGGCCAACGGCAGTTCTTCATCATTTTTTACATATTTATCAAAGAAGTCAGCTACTTCGGGGTAGGTCATTTCGACAAAAATGTCAAAGAATTCATCTTCAGGAAAAGCTTTCTCCGGGCCATATTTTTTTGACAACTCGTTTACCACCTCGCGCATTCCTCGTTTGCCTTCTGATTTTTCAAGAAGCAAAATGTCTAACAGATTGATGATCACTGCACCTTTGTAGTAAACGTTACCATAATTTTTTCTACCAGACTCCATAAATGAGGTTTCGGCAATTTTTGTCAAGCTATAGTCAGAATCAAAATAGTAATCATTTACTCTCAACTTGTAATTGAGCTGACCCAAAAGCTCTTCCAATGTCATGAGGCCTCCCCTCACTTGCATCATATCAGAAGCCCACTCGGTAGTGGATTCATATAGCCAGAGATGTGCAGATGGTGTAGGTGTTACAAAGTTGAACTGCTGGATAATCTCGCTATGAATGTTGAGCGGTGTAATGATATGAAAGAATTCATGTGCAGCCGTACTGGTGATTTTTGACCCTCCATCTACGGCATAATCGTCTTCTATGTACACATATTCAGAACTGTAAGAGTGCTCCCAAGCCCCTGCGTTAAAATCTTCAAAATGAAAAAGGAAGGTATACCTTTCTACAGGAAATTCCACAACAAATTCATTGGCAGCCTGGAGCATGGCGCTCATGCTTTCTAACAAGTCTTCCGACTTAATTTTATCAGTTTTACTATAGGTGTAGAGTTCGACCTTAGTTCCATTGAAATCGGCACTGGCGTTTGACAATCGACCCATCAAAATTGGTGAGTCGACAGCATGATCGAAGTTCTTAGCTTCATAGGCTCCTTTTTCGTTTTTAGAAAGTGCCGTTCCTATTTTCCATTCTTCTGGATAGGATAATGCTATGGACAGTGGCTGACCCTGCATACCCTGAGGGTATCCAATCACGCAATGTGCATTGAATAACACATGATCGTCCTCCATGGAGGTACCACACATTTTATAAATCTCCATTTCCTCCACAGGAGTGTCCCATGTTTCTGCTACGCGGTACTCAATTTTGTTGATCTTTTTAGGGTTAGAGAGTACCCATTGGTTTTCACCTTTCTTCTTTGTCTCAATTTCATTTCCTTTTTTATCAAAGGCCTTAAAATCTCTGACAAAGCGACCAATATTCATGGTCTGGTAGGTTCCAGGCGCTGTAGAGGCAAATTGATAGATGTTGTTTTCTTCTGACAACCCCTTTACATCCAGAGTAACTTTGAATTCATCGTTGCTGCGATCATTCAAATTGATGCTGTAATTCAGGCTCGTTTTTTGACCGCAAGAAACGAGTATCACCCCAACGATCATCAAGCTTGTTGTAAATAGTTTTTTCATTTTTAGAGTTTTTTGACTTTCAACAGGCAATATAAGATTTGCCCCTATAACATCGTACATCTTTGTGATGAACGGAATAGTTTAAATTCGCGGCATGCAAACCATTAGTATTTTAGGATGTGGCTGGTTGGGGCTTCCTCTTGGCGAACACTTAGTCAAAGTAGGCTATCAGGTAAAAGGTTCAACCACTAACAAAGATAAGTTGCCTAGGCTCGAAAAAGTGGGTATCAAACCTTTTCAATTGGCATTTAATCCGAGTCTGGTAGGAGATTCTGCTGATTTTTTCGAATCAGGTATCACCATTATCAACCTCCCCCCACGCAACCATAATGGTGAGGTTAACTTTCACGAAAACCAACTTAAATCTATTCTTGATCACATCAGGTCAGACAAAGTCATTTTTGTTAGTTCTACGGCGGTATATCCAACGAATAATGAGATGGTAAATGAAGATGATGCCAGTTCAGTCTGCGTCACTCGTGGTGGAATACCTCTGCTCCAAATGGAACAACTATTTTCAAATAACCCCGTTTTCGAAACTTCTGTAATCCGCTTTGGTGGACTGTACGGGCCGGATAGACATCCTGGGAAGTTCTTGGCAGGAAAGAAGAATTTGGCAGGAGCCAACAATCCAGTCAATATGATTCATTTGGAAGATTGCATCGGGGTGATTCAAAACATCCTTGAACAAAATATATGGGGAGAAGTTTTCAATGCTTGTGCCCCTTCAGATGAAACAAGGCAGTCTTTTTATGAAAAGGCTGCCATAGAACTAGACATAACGCCACCCACATTTTCCGACGAGTTGGCACCATTCAAAAAGGTCAGTTCAGAGAAACTTATCAACACGACGGGCTATCAATTTAAGCACTAGCTATTTCTCTTCTTTAAATACCAAACTAGCAGAATTGATGCAATAGCGCAGACCGGTTGGTTTCGGGCCATCTTCGAAAACATGACCGAGATGTCCTTCACATTTGGCGCAGATCACTTCGGTTCTGACCATCCCGTATTTATAATCAGCCAAATCAAGCAAACTGGTGTCCGTAGCATAAGTGTAGAAACTAGGCCAGCCGCTTCCTGATTCAAATTTGGTCTTGGATTCGAAGAGTGGGTTGGCGCATGCAGCGCAGTAAAACATGCCTTTGCGTTTCTCTTTATTCAACTCGCCTGTCCAGGGACGTTCTGTGCCTTTTTCACGTAGAATGTTGTATTGCATTGGAGTGAGTTGCTTCTTCCATTCGGCTTCGGTCTTAACGACTTTCTCTTTAATAGTTGAAGTACTTGCTTTCTTTTCTTGGCCTTGTGTGGTACACGCAGTGAAGAGGATAACTGCCACTGCCGAAACAAATGTTTTCATAATTATTCTTTCCTTTCCCTGATCAACATAAATTTATTAGAAATAATTCAACCCTTTGATAAAGTATGCATCCATTGGATTTTCACTAAATTGAATTAAAAAATGAAATGGGAATTAAAGGAGACAAACGAACCAATGAATCCGCTTTGACAGCTGCACTTATGGTAGATAGGCTCGCCGCCATTCCTGGCATCACTTCCAAAGGGATGTTTGGAGGGCAAGGTCTTTTCCATGAAGGTAAAATGTTCGGACTTGTTGACTCCAAAGGGCAAGGGTTTTTAAAGGTAGATGATAGCAATCGAGCAGTATTCGAAAAGGCCGGAGCAAAACGACATGGCAAAATGCCTTACCTTTCAATTCCCCAGCAGATTCTCAATAACCCGGACCAACTGGCCCAATGGGCACAAACTTCGATCAACCTTTCAAAATGACTAGATACCTTTTCGCAGTATTCATTTTTTTGACTTCTTGCCAAAGTAAAGAATCCAAACAAACTCAAAGTACTGCTTCCCAATCTGACACTATTGTCCTCCGCTTTGATGTCAACGAAGAATTGGCAGGATCCGCTTATCGGGAAAAGGCTACCGGTTATCTGCTCGTGGTGAATCAGGACAGTACCTTATATTTTCCTGCTTTTACTAAATCTAAAAAGGACGGCCGTGTAGGTTTGATTCTCGGTTTGCATCCATCACTGACCTATGCTGAGCAGATGCAACAGCTACAAGTTATTCTTCCTTACGCCGCCAGGGATTACAATTTTGATTCTTTATCTGGAGTTTACGTTGGTCGGCTATCACAAACAGGCGACTTGGCCATACAAGTAACCAACGAATATCTGGATAATTTTGGTGGATACGTCTCTACTGCGACTACAGCATATGACACCATTGCCAGTTTCCTCGCCACCTCTCAACTAGGGCGTGACTTCAATAAACTTTTTGCTCCTTATGATGTATCTGTAGTTGGCGCGTCTGTGGAAAAAGTTTTTTATACCGAAATCTACGGACCTATCAAGATTGACTCGGCCCAACACGCACAGTTTCCCGAGAAGGTTTTGGATGCCATGACCTGGGTGAGGTTGGAAAAGCGTTAAGTTAAACATGGAGGCCAATAAAGATATATCTCTGCTTTTAATTACAGCGTTCTACATTTTCGCTGGAGTGAGTCATTTTTTCAGTCCAAGATTCTTCTTGAAGATTATACCCAAATGGGTGCCCTATCCGAAAGTAGTCAACCTGGCAGTTGGAGCCATAGAGATCTTGCTAGGTGCAGCCATATATTTCGAAGAAACAAGAATGTTGGCGGCCTGGGGAATTATTGCCTTACTAATAGTGGTATTTCCGGCCAACATTTATCATTATCAGCTCGCCCGTCAAAAAAATAGACAGGTGATAGCTACACTGATTCGCTTGCCGCTGCAGCTTTTATTAATTTACTGGGCTTACACTTTTGTATAGAGTTGTTCATAAATCAGAATAAAGTGGCTAATTCAAATACCGAATCGTATGAAAACCAATTCCTCCAGTTCAAAAATGAATTGACTTCATTTGTATTTAGACTGGTGTCCAACCGAGCCTTAGCCGAAGATCTGGTACATGACACCTACTTGAAGGTGGTTGAAAAACTTGAAACATTTAGAAAAGAGTCTTCCTATAAAACCTGGGTGTTCGCCATAGCGCATAATCTGGCCAAAAATCACTTGGCCAAGCAAAAAAGATGGCGAGAGGATGCTCAGCAGATCAACGCCAAATTGCATATCAATTCCGAAGAGATGTTCAATAAAATGCAAGGTGTTTACGACAGTAACCCAGATAAAGGATTTGAACTGAAGGAGCATATAACTTACTGCTTTAATTGCATGACCAAGACTTTAGTAGTCGAGCAGCAAGTTTGTATCTGGCTCAAAAATGTCTACGACTTTAAAATTTCTGAAATCATGACAATTACGGGTCTGAGTGAGGGTAAAGTCAAGCATGCTGTTGCTGATGCTCGAAAAAACTTGACCCGAATCTTCGGCGAAAAGTGTGCATTTGTCAGCCAGAAGGGTACCTGCCATCAATGCTCATCGCTGAAAGGCATACTAAACCCGGAGCAAGATGAACAATCGAAAGCCAACGAAATAAAGATGGTACGAGAAGGTGCCAATCCCGATAAAGAAAAACTCTTAGACCTCCGTCTGGAATTGGTAAAGAACATGAATCCATTGGAAGGTTCAAGTAGTCACCTCCACATCTATTTTTTAGAAAATAGTCCCAAGTGGGTCAAAATGGCCCTTTCTGAAGAAAAATTGTAATTTTTTTCAAAATCCCGTCCGTTTCATCTCGCTCATTTGTCTAAAGGGAAACATTGTTTAAACTTTATTCTATTTAGAAATGAAATACTTTACAGAATCATTTATTACTTTTTTCGAAGAGTTGGCTAATAACAATCAGAAAGAATGGTTTCATGCCAATAAGAAAAGATATGAATCAGAGGTTAAGAAACCGTTTGAAACTTTTCTTTCAGATCTAATAGCTGCCATTCAACAAGAAGACCCCTCACTCTCTATTTCGCCTAAAGACTGCGTGCTCAGAATTAACAGAGACTTGAGATTTTCGAAAGACAAAACGCCATACAACCTACACTATTCAGCTGTAGTTTCTCATACCGGACGAAAGGATAAAAGTGTTCCAGGTTTGTTTTTGAGATTAACTCCAGAAGAAGTAGGTATTATGGGCGGTGCTTATGTTTTAGACAAAGATCAACTTAAGGCTATAAGATCCAATATTATGAAACAACCTGAAACCATCCAAAAGTTAATAAGTGATAAAGCATTCCAATCTAAGTTTGGAGACCTACAAGGAGAGGAAAGCAAAAGAATGCCTGCTGAATTTCAAGAAGCTTCAGAGCAGAATCCCATACTTCTTAAGAAACAGATCTACTTCATGTCTAAGCGAGAGTCTACATTGATCACCTCAGATCATCTACTTCCAGAGCTGATGTCTTACTGGCATGCTGCTCGCCCTTTAAACGAATACCTCACTTCAATCATTAGAAAATAATGGCGTATGATGAATTGTTGTTCGATCGCATTTCCCGGACATTTCAAGAACTGGGGATAAACGCCGAAGCCAAAAGGCTAATGGGTGGCCTTTGTTTTGTTCTCCAAGGCAAAATGTGTGTGGGTACCAGCATAGATAAAACAAATGGAAAACCCCGACTCATTGCTAGAATTGGAGAGTCTCAAGTCCTTAAAGCCTTGAAAAATGACTATTGCTTACCGTTCCAACCTACCGGAAAAGTGATGAAAGATTTCGTATCGATTTATGATGAAGGTATTGATTCTGACGAAAGTTTAACAAAGTGGGTAAAGTGGTCTATCGACTTTAATCTTCAGCTTGATGAGAAAAAGAAGTAATCCATTTGTTTCATGCGCTGAAAATTATTTCTGACAATACTAAATCCGAAAAAGGAAAGGATTCGTATGGGTTGATGAACTTAATTCTTAAATGCGTATGAATCTGCTTTCAACCCTAGCCAATCTCAACCTTCAACTTCCAGAAGTATCGACACCCGGAGGTTCGTACACTTCTCTAAATATTCGCGGCACTATCGTTTATGTCGCTATTCAATTTCCAATACTGAACGGAGAGCATTTATATAAAGGGCGGTTCGGAGTTGATCTTTCTACCGAGCAAGGCTATCAAGCTATGGAGTTATGCGCACTCAATGTGCTCGCTCAAGTCCATCACAAAATCGGTTTTGAACACATTGAAGGGCTCAATCATTTTGATGCCTATTTTCAAGCCGACAATGGTTGGGATGATTCACCCTTGGTAGTAAATGGTGCGTCGGATTTATTTGTAAAAGTGCTTGGAGAAAAAGGCACTCATTCAAGAGCTATTTTTGGTGTAGATCAATTACCTCGTAACTTCGGTGTTGGACTTACTGCGACGCTCACTCTTAATACTTCTGAAAAATGAAAAAATGTAAACTATACATAGCCTCCAGCATAGACGGTTATATCGCCAGAGAAGACGGCTCGTTGGATTGGTTGGATGCGGTACCCAACCCGGACAAATTAGACTATGGATATTATGCCTTCTACGAATCTGTTGACACCTTGATCATGGGTCGAAAAACTTATGAGGAAGTGCTCGGCTTTGGGGTAGACTGGCCTTACCCAGATGCTAAAACTTATATAGTAAGCAGTCGAGAAGTTGAAATCAAAACAAAAAACACCTATTTGATCAATAACCCTCTTGAAGACAAGGTTAAAGAATGGAAAAGAGAGAACGGCAAAGACATCTGGGTGGTGGGTGGTGGAGTGCTCATTTCTTCTATGCTCGATTTAGGACTCATCGATGAAATGTTGCTGACAATCACTCCCGTAATACTTGGAAGCGGAATTCCACTATTTCCAAACAACCCAAAAGAGACCAAACTTGAATTAGTCAAGACCGAAGCTTTTGATACAGGGTTTGTGAATCTTACTTACAAAAGAGTCTAAAGCTCCTACCGTTCATCCTAAAACTGATAACCAAATAAGGGAATTTTATTGGGAATTGTTATCTTCTAGATTATTCAGCTAGGAGAAAAATGAAAAAACCAATACTTCGGGCGTTTACAATGGCGCTAATCTTTAGTCTTTCAATTGCTCAATCTCTTCACGCTCAGTTTGGATTTGCCTTGCCAAAAGGGGAAGAAAGTGTAGAGGTTCCATTCCAGAACTTTAACAACCTCATTGTTTTAGAAGTTACGCTCAAAAACAAAGTAGCTGTCAATTTCATCTTGGACACCAGTATCGAGCACACGATTCTCACTGAAAAAGCCGTAGGAGATTTTTTGGAATTCCGATATGCGAGAAAAATGAAACTGGGTCAAAATGGTGATCAAATCTATTATGGCCATGTTGCTGTCGATGCCAAAATGTCTCTGTCGGACAGTGTATCAACCGGTGACGTCTCTTCGATGTTGGTGTTAGAAACGGACTATTTGAATTTGGCCGGATTGGCGGGAACCAAGGTTCATGGACTCATAGGCTATGACGTGTTCAAAAGTTTTGTAGTAGAGGTGGATCATACAAAGTCTATTCTCACCCTCCACAAACCAGAGTCATTCACCAAACCCAAAGGATACAGCGAACTACCAATGAAGATAGTTGAACGCAAACCATATATTGAAACCGAAGTGGTACTTGAAAGTTGGGAAAAGCGAAAAATGAATTTTATGATTAAAACAGGAGCAAGTCATGCCGTGTTTTTTGAGGATGATTCAGTAGACTATTTTCTGCCCTACCGAAATTTGGAAGTTCCAATAGGCCAGTCGTTCGGCGGTGAAGTTCTCGGCCACGTAGGTCGGTTGAGAAATCTCAATATTGATGCGTTTTCATTAGAAAATCCATTAGCAACTTTTGCTAAGCCAGAGCATATCAATCAAACCGAAGGCTCCAAGAAGTATGGTGACGGGTCTATAGGCCAAGGTGTGCTACAGCGGTTTAACCTAATCTATGACTTTCACCACTCTAAAATTTACCTCAAAAAAAACAACAGCTTCTCGGACCTTTTTGAATATGATATGAGTGGGCTAAGTATTGCCGTAAAAAACGAGAAAGATTATTCTTTTGGCATCAAGTCTCTTAGAAAAGGATCACCAGCAGAAGAGTCTGGGTTGCAAGCTGGAGACATCATTTTATCTATCAATGACGAACCTCTCACTATTGATAACTATGGTCAGTTCTTGAACCTGTTTCTTACCAGAGAAGGTAAAAAAGTAACTTTCATAATTAAGCGAGGAGAAGAGCAAATTGAATGCAGTTATAGATTAGCCCGATTTATTTAATATTCGCGTACACTTTGTTGTCCAGTACTGGACATTATAAGCTATCCTCAGGGGTTGTCTTATTCGTAAATATCTCAAATTCTGATAGTTAAAGACTTCGGCACATCATTTGTCAAAAATAGAAGCAGAACTATACGACTATGCTTAGAAATTATATAACCATTGCCATTCGCAATATTCAGAATAGCCCTGTCTATTCCACAATCAACGTGATTGGCCTTACGATTGGAATCGTGAGTAGTTTGCTGCTGTATCTTTATGTAGATTTTGAAAAAAGCTACGATAGTTTTCATTCCAACATGGAAAACATCTACCGGGTCACTACAAAAGCCAATGTTCAAGACACCGAATTTCATGTTCCGCTTGCGCCATCACTTGTAGGTTCAACCTTAAAAAACGAGTATGGTATTATCGAAAATTTCGTCCGGGTGACAAGCAGAGGCGAAATGTTGATTGCGGTCGATGAAAACTACTTCTATGAAAATGATATTATGCAGACCGACTCGTCATTTTTTGAGGTCTTCGATTTCGAATTGCTTGAAGGGAATAAAGCTTCTTGCCTTAGTGAGCCAAATACCATGGTCATTTCTAAAACCCTTGCCGAAAAATGGTTTCCCAATGTCTCAGCCATTGGCCAATCCGTAAAAACGGATGGAGAAGACACGAAGATCATTACGGCTATCATGGCAGACCCCAAAATCAACTCTAGCATTCGTGCACATGGCTTAATGTCTTATGGAACGAATACACCTGGACAAGACTCCTGGGGTAACATGAATGATCAAATTTATTTAGTGCTTTCCGAAGACTCCGAAGCCAGTGAAATCCTGCCTATAATGGGCCAAATGTATGATAAATACATGGCGCCTATTTATGACCAGTTTGGTGCTTCGGCAGAATTTTTTCTACAGCCCCTAGCAGAAGTTCACCTCTATTCCAATTTCGACATGGACTTTGGCGCTGAGGGCGATATCAGTTACTTATATATTTTTAGCGCTATTGGTTTTTTTATGTTGCTTATCGCCTGTATCAACTACATGAATTTAGCCACAGCAAGGTCTGTATCCCGCTCTAAGGAAGTCGGTATTAGAAAAGCTATGGGTTCTTATAAAACTCAACTCATGAGTCAGTTTGTAACCGAGTCTATAGTGATTGCTTTTATCTCACTTGGCATTAGTCTGATTCTAACATTTTTTCTAATTCCACACTTCAATGAATTGACCAACCTTTCTATTGATCAGAATTTTATCAACCTCAAGATGCTGATGATTTTGTTTGCTGTGGTTTTATTTGTTGGACTAGTGGGCGGAAGTTACCCAGCGTTCTATTTGTCAAGATTTAAAGCAGCAGAAGTGTTGAAAGGCAAGTCTCAAAAAAGCAAGGGCAATGAATCCCTGCGCAAGGTACTTGTGGTAGCTCAATTCGCCATATCATTAGGAATGGTAGTAAGTACCTGGATTGTTTTTGATCAGTTAGAATTTCTGAGAACCAAGGAGCTTGGCTTTAACCGTGAACAAGTAATCACTGTAGCCCTGGAGGGAGAAAAAGTAAGAGAAAAGCTAGATGTACTGTCTCAAAAATTACTTCAAAACCCAAATGTAGAATCCGTAGGATCCGGCTTTGGTGTACCTGGTACAAACACAATGAGCATGAGCGGCATCCGAGTGGAATCCGCAGATGGTCTAATGATTGAAAAGATTTTTCAGAACATCACAGTAGATAACCAATACTTTTCAACATTAGAAATACCAATTGTCGAAGGACGTAACTTTTTGCCTGAAATAGGAAATGATACGGCCTCCTCAGTCATGGTCAACGAAGAAATGGTTCGTGAAATGGGCTGGGTAAATCCAATAGGAAAGAAATTCGCTCGATTTATTAATGATGATTTGGAAACTCAGGAATTTACCGTAGTTGGCGTAGTTCGGGACTATCACTTGATATCCTTGCAAGAGCCAATAGCCCCCCTCGTGGTTTATAATGACATTAATAACGGGCAAATGATTGTGCGATTGAAAGCTGACAAACTATCATCAACCATGATGGAAGTGGAAGAAATTTTTAAGTCAGTAGTAACCAATCGCCCCTTCGAATATGCCTTTTTAGATCAAGGATTCCAACAACAATACGTAGCGGATGAAAAAAGAGGAGAGGTATTCGCCATATTTTCAATGTTGACCATTGCTATTGCTTGTTTGGGCTTATTCGGCCTGGCCTCTTACACGGCTGAGACCAAGAGAAAAGAGATAGGCATCCGAAAAGTTGTTGGGGCCAGTGTCATAACCATCATCATCATGATGTCAAAAGACTTTCTTAAGCTCATTATTCTTTCTATGATCGTCGCATTTCCTATTGCTTACTATTTTATGGATCAATGGCTGGAAGACTTTGCTTACGCGATGGAACCAAGTTGGACCAGTTTTGCCTTGTCTGCTGTCTTCACCCTAGTCATTGCATTTGCCACTGTGCTCTACCACTCACTCAAGTCAGCTGTGGCCAATCCATCTTCAGCCATAAGGGATAATTGAAAAAATGAGATAGAAATGAAAAGCGGTTTTATACCGCTTTTTTTATTTACACTATTCGCTTTTCTGCCAATATATTTGCCATTAAAAACAATTATTGACATCAAATAAGATTGCTGTTTAATTATTTGAATATTGTGCTTAACTTAATGAAAATTTGTCCGCATGAAGCAATACATACTGGCGCTTGACCAGGGAACAACAAGTTCAAGGGCTCTTCTTTTTGATCACAAAGGTAAAGTGGTAACCATGGCTCAAAAGGAGTTCAAGCAGATATATCCTAAGCATGGCTGGGTAGAGCACGACCCTTACGACATTCTGAAGTCTCAGCTGGATGTGATGTATGAAGTCATCAAAAAAAGCAAGGTAAACAACTCGCAAATTTTGGGTATTGGCATTACCAACCAAAGGGAAACAGCCATAGTCTGGGACAAAAGAACCGGAAACCCAGTATATAATGCTATCGTCTGGCAAGACACCAGAACTTCAGACTTCTGCCAACAACTTAAAAACGATGATGACTTTGAAGATTATGTTAGAGAAAACACAGGACTCGTCATCGATTCATACTTTTCTGCCACCAAGGTGCATTGGATACTCAACAATGTAAAAGGAGCAAAAAAGGCGGCAGAAGCTGGTGACCTCATTTTTGGGACCGTTGATACCTGGCTCATTTGGAATCTGACCAATGGAGCTTCCCACATCACGGATTTTTCGAATGCATCAAGAACGATGCTCTTCAATATATCAGAATTAAGTTGGGATGATGAGCTTTTAGAACGGTTCGAAATCCCTAGACAAATGCTTCCAGATGTTACGCACTCCGGCTTTCATTTTGGAATGGCGCAAGTACAAGGCGGAGATATCCCCATTATGGGAGTAGCCGGAGATCAGCAAGCGGCGCTTTTTGGACAGGGTTGCTTCGATCCAGGGCAAGCCAAAAACACATACGGTACCGGATGCTTTCTTCTGATGAATACAGGAGAAAAAATTCAATACTCGAAAAATGGCCTCCTCACCACCATTGCTTGGGGGCTTAATGGTAAAATAGAGTACGCTCTGGAAGGCAGTATTTTCATGGCGGGTGCTGCGATTCAATGGCTTCGGGATGGATTGAAGATGATTAATTCAGCAGAAGAAACTGAAAAAATTGCTCAAAGAACCAAAGGAGACAGTGGTGTCTACATGGTTCCAGCGTTTTCTGGGTTAGGAGCACCCTACTGGGATATGTATGCCCGAGGTGGCATATTTGGATTGACACAAGACACTACCAACGAAGAAATCATAAAAGCAACATTGGAATCGTTGGCTTATCAAACACGAGACATCTTGTTTGCTATGGCCAATGACTCGGGGGTAAAACTCAATTCCCTTCAGGTAGATGGAGGGGCTTCCGCCAATAATTACCTGATGCAGTTTCAGGCAGATATTCTGAATGTACCTGTCGAACGGCCTAAGAACGTAGAGTCAACCGCACAAGGCGCCGCATTCTTAGCCGGGATCACCAGTGGTCTCTGGAATATGGCAGACATCCGGAAGAAAAAAGCGCTGGAAAAAACATTCAAACCTAAAATGGACGACTTTACAAGGGATTACCTCTACACGGGTTGGCACAATGCTGTGAAGAGGTGTATGAACTGGGCCAGATAAAAAATAAACATTTCATAACAATACGAAAATTACCCTGTTGGTATTTTCGCCTTGTTTTGCGCAAAAAACTATGTCACAACCTTCCTTCTCATATCAAACCCGACCTCGTATAATTCAGAACTTAAGGAATGAATATTACGACGTAATAATCATCGGTGGTGGCGTTACAGGAGCTGGTATTGCCTTAGATGCTGCCACTCGAGGGCTCAAAGTAGCACTGATAGAAAAAAAAGACTTTGCTTCTGGTACCAGTAGTAAGTCTACCAAATTGATTCATGGTGGGCTAAGATATCTTAAGCAATTTGAGTTTAGTCTGGTTCGAGAAGTGGGTAAGGAGCGCTCCATCCTTCATGAATTGGCCACCCACCTCGTAAGGCCCGAAAAGATGTTATTGCCTTTAATCAAAGATGGTAACTATGGTAAAATTATTACCTCCGTGGGCTTAATGGTTTATGACGTATTGGCCGGTGTAGAAGAAGAAGATCAACGAAAAATGCTATCGGTAGATGAGACCATGAAGTGCGAGCCCCTTTTGGACAAAAGCATCATTGAAGGCGGCGGCCTCTACGCCGAATACCAAACAGACGACTTTCGGCTAGTGATGGAACTAATCAAAACGGCGGTAAAATTTGGAGCACAGACCTTGAATTATGCTACTTGTACAGATTTGCTTGCCAAGGGAGGCAAAGTGTGTGGAGTTGCCGTTCATGACGAAGATTCTGGTGAAGACTTCAAAATCTATGGCGACTATGTGGTCAATGCAGCCGGGCCATGGGTGGACCAAGTGCGTAAATTCAACAAAAAGGTAAAAGAGACGAAACTTCACCTCACCAAAGGAATTCATATCGTTGTTCCTTTTGAAAAGCTTCCGGTCAAGCAGTCAGTGTACTTCGACGTATCCGACGGCAGAATGATCTTTGCCATTCCCAAAAACGATGTAACCTACATTGGTACTACAGACACCAATTACAAGGGCAACCCAAGGGATGCGCGAACAGAGAAAAAAGATGTACAATATCTGATAAAAGCAGTCAATGACGCCTTTCCCTCTATCGAAATCAAAATAGAAGAAGTCCTTTCTTCATGGGCGGGCGTTCGACCATTGATTCAGGAAGAAGGTAAATCAGCCTCAGAAATTTCAAGAAAAGATGAAATTTTCATTTCAGATAGAGGTTTGATTTCCATTGCCGGAGGAAAACTAACAGGCTATCGTAAAATGGCCAAAAGGACGGTTGATTTGGTATTGGAAATGAAAAGCTCTCGCTCAGGAATTACCAAGAAAACGAAATCTAAAACCAAGAAAGTCAAGTTCGTTGGTAACAGTTTCAAAAACACAAAGGCGGTTACCAGTTATAAGACCAAACTTCAAAAAGAAAATAATCAGTTCGGTGAACAGCAGATTAATTATCTAGTTGACACTTATGGTGATCAAGCACAAACCATTCTGAATTTTTCGGAAAGATTACCGGGTAAAAACGAGGAAACCAAAATCCTGAAAGCAGAGGTACGCTTCTGCATCGAAAGTGAAATGGTGATGCACCTTACAGATTTCTTTATCCATAGAACGGGGCGGTTGTTTTTCAACATTCAAAGTGTCAGAGACCATTTGAATATGGTAGCAACAGAAATGAAACACTGGCTTGACTGGTCTGCGGAACAAATGAAAGCAGAATTGGATACGATGCAAGAAGAAATAGACAAAGCAACAAATTTTAAATAACCATACAGAAACTAACATGAAAAAACTAGCATTGATCATTACTTTTTTGGGCCTTTTCTCATTTAATGCCAAATCTCAAAGCACACCTTCCTACAAGGTAATCACTGTAATAGAATCTATTGTACCCGGTGGACTGGGTCGATCTAGGCTGATTGATGGTCAAACAGAAATTAATATTGAGGACTTCACAACTGAAAGAACAGATGGGAAAAAAAGCTCACAGGGGGATGTCAGTAGATCCGATGCTAAAGTAGATCGATTTGAAGAATCAAAGCTGCTTAACTTTTATAGTTTGACAGGTATCAATTTCCAAAACGTAGCATCTAACGATGCGCTAATTACATCAAAGTTGAATGAACTAACTGCAGAGGGTTGGGAACTGGCCTTTGTAACCAGTGGAGTAGAAAGTGACGCAGGAGTAAAGGATGGTAAAGGGCTCTTTATCACACGCTTTATCTTCCAAAAGCTTTAGGCTATTTTGAATTACGCAGGGCGGGAATAGACCTTAATGGAAGCCCTGGTATTCCATCTTTCCTAGATAAATGCTGATCGTTCGGAGCAGGCATTAGACCCCTTAGGCAGAATTAATCAAAGTGATAAATTTTAAGTAGGGCTTTTGAGTACTTTTCTATGGAAGAAGCTTCTAGAAATAGTAGCTTGTCCAATATAAACGGTAGTATATGATAAAGTGGGGAATAGACCTTGGCGGCACCAAAATAGAAGGAGTAGTGATTGACTCCTCCACGGATAATAAAATAATCGCTCGAAAAAGAATCCCTACTGAAGGGGACAAGGGATATCACCATGTGCTCTTCCAGATCAAAAAACTAGTAGAAGTGCTGAGTTCCGAAAGCGGCCAAAAGCCAACTCAAATTGGAATTGGTACACCCGGGTCTATTTATCCTCCTACAGGTCATCTGAAAAATTCTAATAGTCAGCACCTCAATGATCAACCTTTTTTAGTGGATCTCCAGAATTTGCTGCAAATCCCCGTTCGCATGGCCAATGATGCCAATTGTTTTGCCCTGGCGGAAACACAAATGGGAATTGTGAAGGATGAAATGCCAAAGGCAAAAGTGGTTTTTGGTGTTATCATGGGCACTGGTGTAGGTGGTGGTCTTGTTGTGAATGGTAAAATTCTAAATGGTGCCAACGGCATAGCCGGCGAATGGGGTCACAACATTCTTCATGAATCGGGAGGCACTTGCTATTGTGGGAAAACCGGTTGTGTAGAGACTATCATCTCCGGGCCTTCGCTCGAACGCTATTACACCGAGGTATCCGGCCAATACAAACCGTTAAAAGAGATTGTGGCTGATCGTTTGACGGACCCTTTATCCAAAGCCACCATAGATCGTCTGATTCAGTTTTTTGGCATTGGCATTTCCTCCATCATCAACACCATAGATCCAGATGTAATCGTCATTGGAGGTGGGGTCGGCAACATTGATTTGTTGTATGCCAAAGGAATTGAAGAGGTGAAAAAACACGTTTTCAATCCAGATTGCACCACACGAATATTAAAACCTAAACTGGGTGACTCAGCTGGAGTATTTGGAGCAGCCTTTCTCAATTAGTTTTTGCATTCCGCTGAATAAGCTCTAATTTTCATTCCAAAATCCTCCTGTTTTGGTTCGAAGTGCTTTAAAAGAAAAATCGCTCAATAACCCCGATGATCAATTTCGTTTTCGGGGTGTAGACAACACAAGAGTCGAGGCTTTGTCCGACGGCGTGTTTGCTATTGCCACTGCCTTATTAGTCATCTCTTCCTCCATACCTGAGACTTATACCGAGCTCCTCCATTTTCTAAAAGACCTGGTCCCGTTTGCCCTATGCATGGCATTACTTATGCTCATTTGGTATCAACACTACGTTTTCTTTATCCGATATGGGTTCAAGGATGCGACGATTGTCGCTGTCAATACTCTCTTGCTGTTCTTGATCCTATTTTATATCTATCCGCTCAAGTTTTTGATGCAACTGCTTTATGATATGTTTTCGGCAATGTTTACCCAAAACCAAGAAGCCTTTCGACATATATTCACCGAAGTGATCCGAATGGATAACACCCCTCAATTAATGGTGATTTATGGCTTTGGCGCAGCCAGCATTTTTTTTACATTGGCTGTGATGTATTTGATTGCGTATAAGAGAGCCGACAGCTTAGCGTTGACCAACAAAGAAAAGTTTATGACCAAAGTAAGCATGCGTGCCAATGTGTTGATGGGAGTTATTCCGCTGGTTTCTTGTTTATTTTGTCTTTTGCCAATCGACCCGAATACAGCCTTTACCGTTGGAGGCTTTATTTATTGGCTTTACCCTGCGGTCATGATGCCTTTCGGCATCAGAAACAAAAAATTATTGTCAAAAATTTCAAATTAAGTTTACCAATGAAAATTGTCTCATACAACGTAAATGGCGTTCGAGCCGCTATAAAAAAAGGTCTTCTAGATTCTTTCGAAGACATGCAAGCCGATATCATATGTCTACAAGAAACTAAGGCACAAGATGACCAAGTGCTGGAGGCGCTGGGCGAGGACTTCCCTCACCACGTTTCATCCAACAGCGCTGTGAAAAAAGGCTACAGCGGTACTTGTACGATTAGCAAAACCGCGCCTATTTCTGTGACTAAAGGCATCGGCATTGAAGATCATGACCAAGAAGGTCGTGTACTTACCAGCGAATTTGAAGATTTTTATTTGGTAAACGTTTATGTGCCAAATTCAAGCCGCGAACTCAGAAGATTAGATTATCGAGAAGGTTGGGATGTAGACTTTAAAGATTATTTGAAGGGACTAGAAGCCAAAAAGCCTGTCATTGCGTGTGGTGACTTCAATGTCGCCCATCAAGAGATCGACATTGCCCGGCCAAAGTCCAATTACAATAAAACTGCTGGTTACACCCAGGTAGAAATCGACGGCATGACCAATTTCCTCGAAGCCGGGTTCGTGGACACTTTCCGACATCTGCATCCAGATGAGGTAGCCTATAGCTGGTGGAGCTATAGGGCTGGCGCAAGAGAGAAAAACATTGGCTGGCGTATCGACTACTTTTTGGTCAGTGAACCCTTGGCTTCCAAAGTGGAATCTGCCGCTATCCATCCCAACTATAAAGAATCAGACCATTGCCCAATCAGCATTACTCTTTAAATGAATACGATTACCATTCCATCCAATAGCGATTACGAAGCCTTTTTTCAAGGACAAAAAATCGCCGACCACCCAAAAAAAAGAGCTATGTCCATGCTACTCGCCATCGTAGCTGGTTTGCTTCTGTACTCTGGGTTAAAGGTCACTCCTATGGACGAAAAATTGACCTACGCAGGGGTGTTGACTTTGGTCTATGTTTTTTTAGGGAGAAATTTCATGTTTAAAGTAAAAGTCAAAAACCTCTGGGGTCAAAAGAAGGAAACTAACCCAGAGCTGATCGTTAACCAAAAAGGTGTGGAGATAAAACACCACATTCCCGAAAGGTGCAAAACAATGGCTTGGGCAGATTTTGGGTACTACAAAATAGAAGAGCAGGTAGCTTTCCTCTACCCTAAAAAGGCTCCCGAAAACTGGTTGACACTTTCCCTGAAAGAAATAGATGGAGAGCAAAAACAAGACCTCAGACAATTGATCAAAGAGAACATTAAAATCACTCAACCTCAGAAATAATGAATGTATACTTAGCGGAGTTTATAGGTACTGCAATTTTGATCCTACTGGGAGGGGGAGTAAATGCCGGAGTGAGTCTGAATAAAAATTATTTTCACGGTGGCAGCTGGCTAGCTATATGTGTGGGTTGGGGATTGGCGGTGGCCATGGCCATCTATGCCGTTGGTGATATTTCAGGTGCACACATAAACCCTGGGGTAACCTTGGGCTTCGCCATGGTAGGTGCCTTTGATTGGGCGTTGGTTCCTGGCTATATCATTGCACAGTTTTTAGGGGCAATGGCAGGTGCTACTTTGGTATGGTTGCACTATCTGCCACATTGGAAAGCTACTGAAGATCAGGCGACCAAACTAGGGGTATTCTGCAACAGCCCTGCGATACCATCCAAATATGCCAATTTGTTTAGTGAGGTTTCAGGTACGTTTGTCTTACTCTTTGCTCTTTCTTTTTTAGGGCTAAACAAATTCACTGAGGGGCTCAACCCGTTGGTCGTTGGGTTACTCATTTGTATGATTGGCCTAGCCATGGGTGGCACCACAGGTTTTGCTATCAACCCGGCCAGAGATATGGGACCGAGAATTGCGCATTTTATTTTGCCTATTGCAGGAAAGGGAAAATCTGATTGGGGCTATAGCTGGATTCCGGTAGTTGGGCCATTATTGGGCGGAGCACTGGGTACGTTAAGTTATCAAGCCATATTTAATCAAAACATAATGTTCGCGCTATTCCCTTGCGTATTGGCTACAGTAGTTTTGATTTTTCTCGCTGTTAGGGAACAAAGCTCAAACAAGGAAACCAAATGAAACTTGTCAACTACTTT
Source organism: Reichenbachiella sp. (assembly GCF_965233835.1). Classification (GTDB taxonomy): domain Bacteria; phylum Bacteroidota; class Bacteroidia; order Cytophagales; family Cyclobacteriaceae; genus Reichenbachiella. The sequence goes on along the minus strand of NZ_OZ247585.1, from coordinate 644,671 downwards.
TTCGGCTTGGGCCTAACGATGGCACTCACTTTTTGTCAATCAAACTCCAAAAACATGAAATACGCCAATCTTGATGTTCAGGGCCATCGTGGCGCACGTGGCCTATTGCCAGAAAACACGATTCCCGCTTTTATCAAAGCATTGGATCTAGGCGTCACCACCTTAGAGCTGGATCTGGCCGTAACCAAAGACAAGCAGCTTCTCGTCAGCCACGATCCATTCATGTCTCACAAGTTTTCAACCACACCTGAAGGCGACCACATAGAGAAACAAGATGAGCTCGTGCATAACATTTATCAAATGAGTTATGAGGAAGTGAAAACCTATGATGTGGGTTCTAAGTTTCAAAAACAATTTCCTGATCAACAATTGATGCAAATTCACAAGCCACTATTTAAAGAAGTGGTGGATGCCGTAAATGATTATCTCGATAAAAATCAATTGCCTCCCGTACGATACAACATAGAAATCAAAAGCAATCCAGTGGGTGATTCGATCTATCATCCAGTGCCAGAAGAATATTCAAAACTGGTTTATGACTTTATCACCACCGAGATGGACACCTCCATGCTCAACGTGCAATCATTTGATTTTAGGATCCTAAAATATTTTCATGAAAACTACCCTGAGATCAAACTGGCGGTACTGGTAGAGAACCCTTTGCCAATGGAAGAGAACCTCACCAACCTCGGTTTTACCCCGGAAATTTACAGCTGCTATTACCATTTGCTAGACGAACAAAAAGTCAAGTGGCTGCAAGCGCAGGGCATGCAGGTCATTCCCTGGACCGTTAATGAAAACGAAGACATTGAAATGGTACTGTCTTGGGGAGTTGATGGTATCATTTCTGACTACCCAAATCGCGTATTAGAAATTATTTCGAATTAACTTTGAAGCTTGCATAATCTTTAAAGGGCGGATTTATCAACTATGGAAATACCAAGTCTTAGTGACATCAAACGTGCGCACACGCGTATAACCAAATACATTGTACGAACACCAATTATTACTTCTCAAACCATCAACGAAATGGTCGGTGGCGAGGTGTTTTTCAAATGTGAAAACTTCCAAAAAGTAGGTGCATTCAAAATGCGGGGTGCTTCCAACATCATTATGTCTTACCGACCGGAAGACCGTGTCAACGGATTTGTTACGCACTCTTCTGGCAACCATGCCCAAGCAGTAGCCTTAGCCTCGAAAGTAGCCGGAGCCAAAGCCTACATCGTAATGCCAAACAATGCACCTCAGGTAAAAAAGGACGCTGTAAAAGAGTATGGAGCAGAAATCACTTTCTGTGAGCCAACCGAAGAAGCTCGTGTGGCAGCATGTGCCAAAATCATGGAGGAAACCAATGCCATCCAGGTACATCCATTTCACGACCCAAGAATCATTGCCGGTCAGGCTACTTGTGCCAAAGAGTTTATCGAAGAGCATCCAGACCTTGATTTTATGATCTCACCAGTAGGTGGTGGTGGATTGGCTGCAGGCTCTGCTTTGGCCTTGAGCTACATCAGCCCAACCACAAAAATGATATTGGCGGAACCATCGAATGTAGACGATACTTATAGGTCGTTTAAATCTGGAGAGCTTGTAGGCGTGGACAATCCGGAATCTATTGCGGATGGGCTACTGGTATCCGTTGGTAAGCTCAACTTCGAAATCATCAAAGAACATGTATCTGATGTCTATCGAGTAGAAGAGCAAGAGATTATAGATGCCATGCGACTCATCTGGGAAAGGATGAAAGTGATCATCGAGCCATCGAGTGCAGTAGCCGTCGCGGCCATGCTCAAAAACAAAGAGCAGTTTGCTGGCAAGAAAACAGGATTGATTATTACTGGAGGCAATGTGCAGTTAGATGCACTGCCATTCTAATAGACTTCCTCATCACACGGCGCAATCCGGGTGGTTAGATCGAATGACCTCTGCCTTCAAGGACAAACTACAATCCGCAAGAGATAGCCCTGAAAAGCAGGGCTATGACCTTGTGTGTTTATCCATAAATCTCATTGAGAATGCCGGCCAGTCGGATTCCAGCTTTCAGTAGTCGCTCATTGACAATTGAGATGTTCTTGTAATTGTATTCGTATCTCAGTTTTCCGTCTTCCGGAATGTCATAAACACTTTGTCGATAGCCCATGGCCTCGTCCACCCAAACCATGATGCCTTCACTTTGCCATTGAGTGATTTGTTCTTCACTGGCATGATCGATCCAGTGGCAGTACTCTGTATAGCTCAGTTTCTGACTATCTATCATCCCTGCGTCCCACACGCGATGCAGGTTGAAACTTTTGTCCCACATATAATCAACCCTCACCTTATTGCCACCCAAGTCTTCGCCATTGCCCACGTGCAAGGGCTGGTGAATATCTGCGACCAGGTGCACCAGGTACTTTAGGTTTTCCAACTCCGAATCATAGGTGAATTGTTTGGTTTTCAATTCAGCCATTATTCTGGTAATTGCCTGGATTGCATCACCTTCTTCGGGTACTCCAGCCTCCTCATACGTTTTTCCTTCTGGAATCGTGCAGTAGTGCCAAGGAGTCATGTAGTCATTGGTGCTATCCGAACGGATAAAGTCCATGTAGTTGCCTACCATACCCAGATGTTCGTCGCCCAAAATCGCCTGAATATTTTTCTTGGCTTTGCCCGTCAGATGATCATAGGCTATTTGCCCCACTACGCGGTGCCCGGTTTGGCCCCACGAAAATCCAGAAGAATAAGTAACAAAAAGGAACAGGAATGATACCAGAGATTTTTTCATATCAGCATTTGACTTCTTTGAGGTGTTAAGTTAATCTGAATCTTCCTTTAGTAGGGCCTCCACTTTTGAAAAATCTGCCTTCGAAATTTTTATCACGATATCTGAATCAAATGGGTTACTCCCTACATAGTCATCAAGATCACCTGATTTTTCGAATGTCCTTTCAAAAGGGATGTTATGCTTTTGTAAAACTTCAATAAGCTCTTCGGCTTCAAGCGGGTCACGATAAGTACAGAAAAGATCCAATTCACTCATAAAAAGGTGTTTAGCCAATGGGTGCCAGTCCTCAAATTTAGCGCTTTCCATCATTCTTGAGTATATTTATATAGACCCATTCCTTTCAAACGAAACCCAAAAGTCATGGAAGAAGATAAAAAGCCAAGTATCACACCAGCAGAAAACGGACCCTACCTAGTCAAAGGATTGAAAAATCTCGCTAACAGAAAAGGACCAGTAGAGGCAAAAGAAAATATGGCGCTATGCAGATGCGGCCGCTCCAATAACAAACCATTTTGTGATGGCACGCACGCCAAAAATGGCTTCTCCTCCGCCAAACTAGACGGACGCGTACCCGATCAGCGCGACAACTATCAAGGGGCCAAAATCACCATCCACGACAACAGAGGTATTTGTGCGCATGCGGGCCGATGTACTGATGGGTTGCCAGCAGTCTTTCACCTCAACGAAGAGCCTTGGATTCATCCAAACTCAGCCAGCGCCGAAGAAATCATAGAAACCATCAACAAGTGCCCATCTGGTGCGCTGAGCTATAGCGTAGATGGTGTCGAGCACCGAAATAGAGCAGGAGACCCCAGCATCTTCATCGCGCCAAATGGTCCCTATGTAGTATCTGGAGGTCCAAGCTTGGAGCAAACCACCAGAGGTGAAGGTGCATCCGAAGAGCATTTTACCATGTGTCGCTGCGGCGGCTCAAAAAACAAACCTTTCTGTGATGGCTCACACTGGCACAATGGGTTTACGGATGATAAGAATTAGGCTGGTCCTCTGGGTGGCATTTCCTAAAGCCATTGCAATCGAGTAGGAAAAGGGTTATCAAACATTTTTGCTCAGATAGTAACAAGGCTTGATTGTTTAAAACATGCCTTGTAAAATGTAGTTCATATCAGAATTAAAAAATAGTTTCTGTTAAAAATTAGAAACCCTATATTTTTGCCAAAATATTACTCTCCTATATGCACAAGTTTTTTGGGGCAATGATTGTCCTTATTTTACCACACCTACTTTACTCACAGGTCCAGCTCGTTAAAGATATTAATACCGATCCGGCGTCGGTCTTGGAGGACAATCACTATAACGACATATTTTATGAATGTGGAGATTATTTATTCTTTGCAGTTGATAATGAATTGGGAAAAGAATTATGGAAAACAGATGGAACTACTAATGGCACGACTTTAGTTCTTGACTTGAATAAAGGTCATAACGATGGCATATTAGAATCCTTTGTCTGTCTTGATGAAATCCTCTATTTTCTTGGTAGAGATGGAAAAGAGCATAACCAATATCTTTGGGATTTATGGTCGACAGATGGCTCTGTTGAAGGCACTCATTTGATAAAAAAAATGGATAATAATGGTGCTAACTTATTCTCGGACAATAATAACGTTTTTGGAGTTAGAGCCACTACTAATAATACACTAGAACTTTGGTCAAGTGATGGATCAGAAGATGGAACTCAAGTTTTTGCTACTATTTCAAATGGCGATTCTTACATAAGGGTATCAGAAAGTCTAGCCGTCAATTCCCAATTATTTTATGTGATTAGCACCTATGTCGACGAGCAATTTATCTATCAACTTTGGACAAGCAACGGTACCCAAGAAGGAACCTTTAAACTGCTTGATAGTGATAGTTATATTAGTAATATGATTGGCCTTGCTGGACAACTACATTTCGTTACGAAAAACGAATCAAACTACCAACTCAGAAAAAGTGATGGAACGCTTGAGGGTACACAGCTCGTAACAGAAATGGCTAGTCATGTACAGTCTTTCATTCCATTTGGCAATCAATTGGTTTTTACTTCTGGAGGAAATCACTGGATTACAGATGGAACGGAATCTGGTACAAAATTATTGGGAACTGGAAGAATCTACGCAGGTGTTGTTTTAGAAGAAACCTTTTATGGAATTGGCTCTGATTTCAGCACAAACTCTAGTTTCTTAATGTCGACTGATGGGACATCATTGAATACAAATAAAATTGCTGATTTTGGTGGTTATGTAAGCATTTTCAATAAAATTTCTACGATCAATAATCAATTAATATTTCCTATTTATAGTGAAACCAATGGTGAAGAATTAGGAATTAGTGACGGTACTGAAGAAGGCACCTTTCTACTAAAAGATATCTACGTAGGCCCTGAATCTTCTATTCCAAAATCATGGGCAAATTACAACGGAAAGGTGCTTTTTCTTGCCAAAGATGAAACTCATGGAACCGAACTGTGGTCTACTGATGGAACTACTGAAGGAACCACCTTTGTCAAGGATATTCTTCCAGGAACAAAAAGTATTAATCAATTTGATCACAAATTATACATTCAAGAAATAAACAATAAAGTTGTTTTTCATGGAGGGTCAATATTAGAGAGTTCAATTTATGAAAGTGACGGATCATTTGAAGGTACAAATGTTGTTGAAGACTTTTCGAGTAACATTCATTTATTAGGGAATTTAAAAAATAGTTTGATCTACTTTATTTCTAATAAATTTTATGAATTCAATTCAGATGGATACTCGATGATAGATGATTATAGTTCCGATATTTCTGGGTTTGGTTTAGTCCAAAATGATGCACTCGTCGCGGGTGATAAGATGTATTTTATGTTGGGTGTAAATAATTATGGATATGAATGCTGGGTTACTAATGGAACTATTGGTAGTACGAAAATTTTAAAGGATATCAATGTGGGTTCAGGGAGTGGAATAGAGACCTTTGATGGAGGAGCTATTAATGATCAATTCATATTTTCAGCAAATAATGGATCTATTGGAAATGAAATTTGGATCACAGACGGCACAGAAGAAAACACCAAAGTTTTGAAAGACATTAATTCAGGGTCTGAATCTTCATATCCCTATTCATATGAATCACTTGGGTCAGAATTATTTTTTGTTGCTGATGATGGAATTCATGGTAGAGAATTGTGGAAAACGGATGGCACAGCTTCAGGTACAGTTTTGGTCTCTGATATTATCGAATCTAGCGAAGGGTCTAACCCAAGGTTTCTTACTTCTTTTGAACAAGAAATTTTTTTCTCAGCATATAACCCAACCAATGGCTGGTCGTTGTGGAAAACCAATGGAACTGAAGAGGGAACCATATTAGTAACGGATATAAATTCGGAGAACGAAGATGTAGATCTGAGTTTCACTAACCTATTTGTCGCAGGAGATAATCTATACTTTACTATCGATGATGGAATACATGGAAACGAATTGTGGGTTTCTGACGGGACATCCGAAGGAACACAAATACTTGAGATTTCGGAAGGAGCTGCAGGTTCCTTTCCAGATTTACTTACTGAAGTGGGAGGACTTTTGTATTTCAAAGCAAACAATCAAATCTGGCGAACAGATGGTACAGAAATTGGTACCTCATTAGTTGCCGATTATCACCCACTCGAATTAGTCTATTTGGACGGGTGGATATACTTTTCGGCCAATTCCAAAGAATATGGTGTGGAGTTGTTTAAAGTTCCATTTACAAAAATGGATCAAGTTATAACTTTTGACCCTATACCTGTGAAAAGAATAGGTGATGAAGATTTTGCTCTAAACGCAATTTCTGATTCAGGATTAGATATTCAATTTTCAACTAAAAGCGATAATGTTGAAATCGATGAAAACTTGGCTAAAATAATTAGCTATGGAAGTACCACTATTTCTGCTGAACAAAAAGGAAATGAATTTTATAACGGTGCTCTAGTAGAACAAACGTTCTGTATCAACCCTAACGATCCTGTAATTTCCATTAAAGAAAGTAATACAACCGCTACAATTTTGGTATCCAGCAATGATAAAGGCAATCAATGGTATCTGAATGGTGAATTGCTAGAAAATGGCATAGAGCAATCGTTTTATGCCTACGAATCTGGAAACTATTCTGTAACTACAGTATCTGAAGACTGTCTCACAGCTACAAGTGATGATATTTCAATAGTAGTTACAGCAATCAGTGATTCACCTAGTGTAAATATTCTTGTATATCCCAATCCCACTTCAGACCATATTCAATTTCAAACAGAACAATTAAACATTCCATTTTCAGTGGAAATTCTAAATGTTTACGGCCAAATAATGGATAAAATTAAAATATCGCACAACCGCTGGGAACATTCTGTGAAAAGCTATCCTAAAGGATTATACTTCATTAATATAGAAGGGAATAAGAATGGATTTAACTATTTCAAATTGTTAAAAAACTAATTCGATTGCTTTCCATTTGGCCTCGCCTTCCTCTAAGTTGATCTTGTATCCCTTTTGAATTAATCAAGACTTATTCCTAAGTCTCATAATAAAGAGATATTCACCTAGCATAAGACTCGATCACATCGATCATGGCCTCCTGGCAAACCGGGCAGAAATAATCCGTACGAGTAAACATGATGCAATTGGGTGACGAACGATAGATGCCTTCCGACGCATACCCAGCTCCTTCGAAGGCTCCCACTTTTTTAGAGAAGTCGGCATTTTCTAAAAATGCCTGAACGCGGGTATCCTCAGCAGTTACTTTTTCATCATACAATTTCTCCACTGAGGTAATAGCTTCTGCCGATGCTTTCGCTTTTTTCAGTGCAGCTATGCTGTCATTCCATGAACGACGCTCCGCTTGCCACTTCAAGCTGGTGCTGTCGTAAAAAGTCTTGTTCCAAGGGGTAGGTAGTTCTATACCTTCCGACAAAAGGTGTTTCCATTTCACATTTTCAGGATCGAGCAAGGCTGTGATATTTGGTTCAGCAGGTTCATAGCCCTGTGGGTAAAAATCGTTGTAAGCCGAAGACGATGTGTAATACTCATCTGCCAATCCAAAGAATGAGTGTCCAAACTCATGTACCATCAGGTACTCACTAAATATATTGTCGGAAGTATAGGTACAATAAAAATTGTAAATACCCCCTCCTCCGTAGCGACTGTGATTCACCATAATGTACAAAGCATCATAAGGTGCATGGCCAGCAATATCTCTTAGAGCCTTGTTGTCCTCGGTCAACAGGTATCTCTCCGACCCCATAGAATTGAAGGTGGCACTTACGGCAGTATTCTTGTCTATACCTGCTCTAGGTTCATCGATGCCGCTATCCTCAGATGGTTTCAATGCGCCTCTAATATTGAATCGGCCTTTGTAAGACTTACACGGTTCGGCTTTGAAAAACACTTCTGTAAATCTTTTCAGGTCGTCCTGAAATTTTTGATTGTCATCCGCTGAATACCCCTCACCTACAATTAAGATGTCAGCTTTGGTATGTGGGTCGCCATTATTCAAGCTCGCGTATACATTTACTGTTTCATCTTTTTCAGCAGCTACAGTTATAGCTGGGTCAATATCAGTTCGAAACACTTCATTGAGGTTTCCGTCCTTGTCTCTCTTGTCCAGGGCAAAAATCACTGGGCTTATAGGTTTAGGTATGATGGCCGATTCATGAAATTGTTTCACCTCTCCATTAATCGCTGGGGTGCTCGTTTGATATTCTTTGAAATAGCTGTCGAAGCCCTTGGAATAGATAAGATCACCAGAGGCCCTATCATAAACTTTGTAGTAATAGGCTCCATAGTTGAGGGAATCAATCAAATTGACGATACTACCAGCCCAGCCTTCGTAAGAGTACAGCTGATCTATTTCGACGCTTTCAGACTTGGCATCTCCCGTGTGGAAATAATCAATACGAAGTGTTTTATCACTAAAATAGGTTTCGAAAGGAGTTTTTGATTTTTGTTCGCAATTCACCAGGCACACAGCCACGATGGAAATCAGGAAGAGTCTTTTCATCATTTTCTAAGGTTTTAAGGAAGAGTAAATTAATGGATATAGCTTGATACGAATAAAAGAGAGATTAAAAAAAGTTGTCATTTCTGTAACTGAAGAAAACTAAAATTTCTTGTTTCTCTGGAAATGACAAAAAGTATAGGAATCCTGGGATTAGCTTATTGAGATCTAAAGAGATTGGAGCCAGGATGTCATTTTTTCAAACAGACTCCATTTATCGGCAATCATCAAAAAAATTGGGAAAATTATTGAAACAAATACGGCCGAAAGGCTCTTTAGGTCAAAAGGCCATGTGTTTTTACTCTCCAAGATGTTTTCCAATTCCTGAAGAGAACGGAGCCGAGCCAGGTTTCTTTCACTTGCTCTGATATGAAAATCTGAATGTGCTTTTTTCAGCTTCTTGCCAATTTTATCCAGTTCCATTTCCTTTTCTTTAACCAACAATCGGTGAATATTATCTATGGGCCAAAAAATATAAACTATGATGATAAGTGAAAAGAACCCATACCAAGCCATATGCTCAGGGTACCAACTCCAATCTCCAACTACTTTGGCGACAATTCCGAGACTCAGGGGCATGAGCACAAGTATTGCTGTTTTAAGATGAACATCACCAATCGTGTTTGCCACATTCGACTTTGAAATGATTAGGGCCTTAATTTTCGAGTTTTCGCTCAGGCTACTTATAAAAGCTGCAAACCAAAAGAGACTATATGCCCCTGCACCAGCAAAAAACATGTTTGCAAACTCAAAAACAGCAAAAATAATCCTAGCCTCCTGTGTAACAAATGGAGTCCCCAAATAGTAGTCACCTGCGGCTGCTACTACTCCAGACAAAGCTCCACATATTATCATATTTCTGTTTCTGAAGATTTTCTGATGCTTGAGAAAAATTTCATGTTCTGCTTTCTTCGAAACATTAGGAATCAATTTTAAAAATTCATTATAGTGGGTGTCGATTAATTTGTAAACCCATACGAGACCCGCCCATGAAAACATCATCTGAATACAAAAAAGAGCAAAAGAAACCAGGTAAATTTCTTCCTCGCCCAGGGCTAACCATAAAATTTGAATAATAAAAAAAATAAGGGTGCATACGATAAAAACATTAGCCGTATAATGAAGTCGAGAAAAGGTAGCCCAGTTGGCTTGAAATGGTTTAATGGCATCTGGATGCCTTTCTGAAAATGATTTACTTGACTGAGCCCTCGGCTTCTCTTCGCCATCAGGTACTTCGTCTTGCCATTCTTGACAGAACATACATTTTCTTGCCTTAATTAGTATTTGGTTGCAGCAATATTCGCATTCTTTAGTTTCGGGTTCCATGGTTTTGATTGGTTAAAAATTGTCGTGTTTTCTCTACAACCTTCCGGTTAATGAGCAATTGGTCATATAAATTTAGGTCTAAACTTCTTCTTTTTTTTAGCAAATGACCAAGTCCCTGATGGCAATAGATAACGATACTATCATCTATCAAATAGTTATTTTCCAATTCATTGATTCTAAAAGTAGGTTTTAATACCCAATCCATGCTGCCATATTGAATACATAGTTCCTTGTCTTGTAAGGCCGATTTTAATTTGTCTTGGAAATGGTTATCCAAATAATGGAATAACTCAAAGATGGTTTTGTAATGTGCGATGTAGTTGAAAAAACGGTGATGATCGGAAAATGTGAGAGCAAAAAACTGAGGCTTTTTACTTTTTTTGAAACTGGGTCTAGTTTGCGACTTGGACAAAAACCATCCCATAACCTTAAGCGGAAAATTGATAAAAACATTAAGGAAAATACGAATTACAAAGGTGTTTAATGAAGCCAAAATTTTAGCCCAAAATTTTGGAAACGCAACGCCAAGGGAATCTGGAGGTGAAAACAATACAACTTTTTTTATCTTCTTTTGCTCATTTCCTAACTCACAAAACTTAGCCATAGACAAGGCATGACTCAAGTTTTCTTTATCCATTTTTTTCTGCTGTATTAGCTTACTCACCCCTTTTTCTGCGAGAATGTTATAATGGGTAAGGTAGGACAATACTGCCAAAGCTCCAGCACTGTGGCCCATAAGGTCGATGTGATGGACAGTATCATCAATTTTTAAGTTGATAAATTCATCAAGATTGGCACTCATCTGTCCAAAGAGCCAAGCTCCTTTAGACCCTTGTTCAGGAAGGTCTAGAATAAAAATTTGACCATAAACTGATCTAAATTCTTCCAGGAAGGTCACATAATTCTCTTTAAAAGCACCTGTTCCTGGTAAAAACAAAAGTGCTTTTGACTGGTTTCCATTTCCGGCTATTGATAAATAACCTATTCCTTTGATCCTTTCGGGCTTTACCATTGCTTAAAATAATGAAATTTTGTAAAGCATGCTAAAGACAATTTGCCAACCTAGAGTAGGTTAGAGAATAAATTAGACTATGAAAATAGCCCAGAGCCGAGAGAGAAGTACGACAATATTTTTATTCCTTACCGGATGTTTAGTCAATCTTCAAAATAGTACTTGGATACTTTTTCTATGATTTTTTGAGGCGAGCTACCAGTCAGGTTAGTCAACAAAATAATAGTCAGGTCATCTTCTGGGTAAACAATCAATGCCGCACGCCCTCCACCAATTGGGGCTACGCCAGAATGCGATGCTCTTCTCATGACTGGCCAGCCGTAGCCATAACCATTTAGAAAGCCACCAAACCCTCTAAATTCTCCATTGTTCAGCGGAACCGGTTGCCACATTTGTTGCATGCTTTCTTTAGAAATAAATTTACCAGATTGCAATGCTATCAGCCATTTGGTCAAATCATCAATAGTAGCAAAAGCACCAGCATCTGCACGAAGTATAGGAGAGAATTCTTCCATGATCTCATACAGCATATCTCCTTTCACATATTCACCGGTAAGTTTGTCTTTCAGATAATAAGAATAAGTAGCCGTCTTATTCTTTACAACATCATAAGAGCTGCCAAACACAATATGGTCCACTCCCGCTACGTCAAACTGATTTTTTTGTAGAAAGTCTACATAGCTTAATTCACCATAGCGTTCAATGATCCTTTGCACTAGTAAGTAGTTAGTAGCATTATAACTGAACTTTTCTCCTGCCAAAAATTGAAGTGGTTTGTTTTGAACGGCCTCCCAAGCAAAAGCCTCCCCTTTACCACCAATAAGCCCGCCATTCTCCAAATCTTCAATGTCCGGTAACCCAGAAGTATGGCTTAACAATTGACGAACGGTAACTTTTTGCCATGTCTTGGGTAGACTATCCAGATAGTTACCTATGGGCTTATTCAGATCAATTTTATTTTGTTCTACCAATTGCATTATGGCCGTTCCGGCAAATACTTTCGCAATTGAGTTAATAGAAAATATTGTGCTTTTTCCCACAGGCACACCAAAGGCCACTTCTGCGTACCCAAAGTTTTCTCTAAGAATGACCTGTTTGTTTTTTATTACTGCCACTTGCGCACCTGGTATCTTTTGCTTTTGTACTTCAAGTTTCAGTTGCTCCAGAAATAGCTGATTTTGAGCATGGAGACCTCCTCCGGCAAAAAGAGATAGAATGATGAGCTGAGTTAAGGTTTTTTTCATTGAATTCAGTTTATAAGAAATAGTACGAACTGTACTACGTGAATTCACGAAAATGTTTGTGGTCCTTATGCAAAAGGTCGAATATCAGGATGAAGATTTCCAAAAAAATAGCGCGCCCCGAAGAGAGACGCGCCATAATCACCAACCTAACCTTAAACAATGAATCGCGAGTGCGCGATCATGAATAGATTTATACTCTAATAATGTAAATGGAATTGACTCTGAAATAGTTCCCGGCTCACTAAATATTTCGCGGACCTGTTACGCGATCTGCTTGAATGATGCACTGTAGTGTCTGGGAAGGAAGCTGGAACAGGTCTGGCAATTTGTTTCGAACATTCTTCTATCGCCAAAAGCAAAGACTTACTTTTGTGCCTTAATATCCAGGTGTGAATCAGAGAGAATTACTTTCCTTATACAAATCCCAAGCGACTGTTCAGGCTTTGGCGGAAGCCGTAAAGCCTAATGAAAGCAAAAACATCAACTTGAAAGGACTAGTCGGCAGTCTAGATGCCATCACTGCTGCGGCCACCTACCAGCTCAATCATCAGAATCACATTTTCATCCTCCACGAAAAGGAAGAAGCCGCCTATTTCTACAACGATCTTCAGAATCTTTTGGGCGACAAAGAAGTATTGCTTTTTCCTTCTTCATACAAGAGAGCCTACGAATTTGAGGAAACTGAAAATGCCAACATTTTGATGCGCGCTGAGATTCTCAATCGCATCAACAACAAGTCTTCGGCTGGTGAACTCATCGTAACTTATCCTGAAGCACTCACAGAAAAAGTAATCAACAAAAAGTCTCTGGTACAAAACACCTTTACTGCCAAGGTAGGTGAACAAGTAGATAGTGATTTTCTTACAGAGTTATTGTTGAACTACGGTTTTGTGCAAGACGATTTTGTCTATGAACCAGGCCAATTCGCCGTACGTGGAGGTATTGTTGATATCTATTCCTACGCTGGAGAGTTGCCTTACCGTATCGAGCTTTTTGGGGATGAAATAGAAAGCATCCGAACCTTTGATCCTGAAAGTCAATTGTCGAAAGACAATCTGAAAACGATCAACATCATACCAAATATCCAGACCAAGCTGTTGGAAGAGACTCGTCAATCGTTTCTTGACTATGTGCCCAATAACTCCAAAATTTGGGTAAAGGATTATCAAAACACTATGGATGTGCTAGATAAGTCTTTTGCGAAAGCGAAAGAAAGTTTCGAAGCCATACTCGAAGCCAGTGGTGGTGCCAGCCTGGCCATGGATCCCAATGAGTTATTCGAAACCAGTGAGTCATTCACGTCGGCCATTGAAGATTATGTAAAGATTGAATTTGGCAATCGCTTCTACTTGAACCAACCAGAAGCTTATAGTTTTGATGCCAACCCACAGCCTTCTTTCAATAAGAATTTTGACTTGATTGCAGAAAGTTTGGAGTCTTATCAGGAAAAGCAATACGCTACACTGGTAGCCTCTGAGTCTGAAAAACCAATCGAGCAGTTGACTTCCATTTTTGAGGAAATCAACCCGTTTATCAAGTTCGATTCATTGATTCTAGGGCTTCGTGAAGGGTTTATAGATAACCAAACGCAGGTGGCTTGCTACACAGATCACCAGCTTTTCGAAAGGTTTCATAGATACAAAGTCCGAAAAAAACACTCCAAGTCAAAAGCACTCACCCTAAAAGAACTTCGCACCTTGAACCCAGGAGACTACGTGGTGCATATTGATCATGGCATTGGAAGATTCGCGGGGCTGGATATGGTAGACGTGAGTGGCAACAAACAAGAGGCTGTTCGCTTGGTTTATCGCGATGATGATTTGCTCTACATCAGTATTCACTCGCTACACAAGATTTCTAAGTATAGCGGCAAGGAAACTGGACCTCCTCAGGTAAGTAAACTCGGTTCGCCTGAATGGGAAAATAAAAAGAAAAAGGTCAGCCGAAAGGTTAAAGATATCGCCAAAGAGCTCATAGCGCTATACGCAAAAAGAAAGGCAGCGCCTGGGTTTAGTTTTGGAGAGGATGGCTATTTACAGGCGGAGTTAGAAACTTCGTTCATTTATGAAGATACGCCTGATCAAGCCAAAGCTTCTGAAGATGTAAAGGTCGACATGCAAAAAGCCCACCCGATGGACAGGCTGGTTTGTGGAGATGTTGGTTTTGGAAAAACAGAAGTGGCCATACGCGCTGCCTTCAAGGCCGCTGTTCATGGCAAACAAGCTGCAGTCTTGGTACCAACCACTATTTTGGCGATGCAGCATTATCATACCTTCCATGAGCGATTGGCCAACTTTCCAGTGAAAGTAGAATACATCAACCGCTTTCGGACGACCAAAGAAATCAAAGACATTCTCGGCAGAGTAAAAGAAGGAAAAGTAGATATTCTGATCGGTACTCACCGAATCGTCAACAAAGATGTTGAGTTCAAGGACCTAGGCCTATTGATTATCGACGAAGAGCAAAAGTTTGGCGTGAAGATCAAAGACAAGCTAAAAGAAATCAAGGTGAATGTGGATACACTCACACTCACAGCTACACCGATTCCTAGAACACTGCACTTCTCACTAATGGGAGCGCGAGACCTGAGTGTGATTTCTACGCCTCCACCAAACCGTCAGCCGGTAACTACAGAGATTCATGTGTTTAGTGAAACCATGACACGCGATGCGGTAAGCTACGAGTTGCGCCGTGGTGGTCAGGTGTTCTTTGTACACAACAAAGTCAGCGACATCGAGAGTGTCGCGAATTTGATCCACCGTTTGGTGCCCGATGCTCGGGTGGGCTACGCCCATGGCCAGATGGAAGGGCCTAAGCTCGAAAAAACCATGCTCAAGTTTATTGAAGGAGAATACGATGTGCTGGTTTCAACCAACATTATTGAGAGTGGTTTGGACATACCTAATGCTAACACGATCATCATCAACAATGCACAAAATTTTGGGTTGTCCGACCTCCACCAGATGCGTGGTCGAGTAGGGCGATCCAACAAAAAGGCTTTTTGTTATCTGATCACACCACCTACCTCTCACTTATCCTCAGATTCTAGAAAGCGATTGAGCGCTTTGGAAGAATTCTCTGATCTCGGTGATGGATTCAAAGTGGCGATGCGTGACTTGGATATCCGAGGTGCTGGTAATCTACTCGGTGGTGAACAAAGCGGATTCATTTCAGATATTGGATTCGATATGTATCATAAAATTCTGGATGAAGCCGTCAACGACCTGAAGGAAAATGAATTCAAGGACTTGTTCGAAGATCAAACTATGGATGTCAAGGCTTTGGTTTCTGACTGCATCATTGAAACTGATCTGGAAATTCTGATTCCAGAAGACTATGTGAAGAACATTACCGAAAGGTTGAGTATCTACACACAAATTGACAACATAAAAAGCGAAGCAGAGCTCAATATTTTCAAGCAATCCATCCTCGATCGATTCGGAAAAATTCCAGAGTCTGTGATTGATCTATTCAAAACAGTAAAGCTACGCTGGTTGTCCATAGATCTTGGCTTCGAAAAGCTGGTGCTAAAAAATGGTCGCATGCGATGCTACTTCCCACCCAAGGACAATGATGCCTATTACCAATCACAAGCGTTTGGTCATATCATTGGCTATGTGCAGCAACATCCGAAGGCCTATCAGTTGAAGGAAATCAAAGACAAGTTGATGCTGGTCATGGCAGATATCGAAACCATCGACAAGGCCGTAGAGCAACTGGATAATATCTGGGTGAGCCTGAGAAAATAAGGAGCGAACGGGTGATCTCTCTGAACTGGTTTTCGTTAAATATGAAAACCAATAACAGAAATGAAACCTACAGTAAACTCACACCTAAGCCAACATTGGCAAGCACATGATATTGTTAGCGGATTTAGAATAGAAGACATCTGGCATCTGCCGATAAACATCAAACCTGAAACTCCCATTCGCCATGTTCAAGAAACCTTTGTAGAAGCCATTAGCCAAATAGGAACCAAAGGGTTCGCCGGACTACTTTTTAAGTTTCGAAACTGGCTTGGGAAGCTTTTTAACTGGGAAGACTCAACTATATCAAATGCTGAACTACCGCCTGGTGTTTTGAAAAAACGATATTCGGCCAAAACAAAGACACCAATAGAAGAAATGCCTAAAGGTGGTTTCGATCATTTTGATTTGGTCTATCAGCTAGATCAAGAGGTTCTGCTGGAAATAGAAAACAAAACCGTTCAAGCGGCGATACATCTGGCTAAAGTGGTAGATGAGCAAGAAGCGAACGCGCAAATGACGATCTATGTAAAACCGAATGGCCTTTTAGGCAGGGTGTATATGCTAATCATTAAGCCATTCAGGCACTGGGTTGTATACCCTGCCTTGCTGAAGATGTTGGCTAATCAATGGAATAGAAAATACGCCTAACAGCCTGCTTCTTGCATTTAAGGATTAAAACCAATCCTCTAGATGCTCAAAACTCTGATTTTACTATTGGCGATAAGTTTGCTTCAGTTCTGTACAGTTGCTCAGAATACATCCGCTACTTTATCGGGCCAAGTAAAAGACAAAGAAAGCGGTGATCCAGTTTCTTTTTCTCATATAGTTGGCAACAAAAGGCAAATCATTACGAATGCCAATGGTGAATTCTCGATTCAAGTCGATATAGGAGATACGCTAACTTTTTCTCATGTCAACTTCGAACGTTATAGTATTTTCATTGCTGATAATCCCGAAAATGACATCATTATCTTTTTAAGCAAAAAAGAGCGCTTGATGCAAGAAATAATCATTCACGATTATTTACCAGAAGATGAGTTCAAACAAGAGGTTGTTGAACATGAAGTAAAGTATACAGAAGCAGAAGTCAATGCCATGCAAAATGTTGAGTTTTCAACTTTGTTGTACAAAAAAGGGTACGTGCCTGAAATGAATAGCTTAGACAATTTTAAAAACTATATGAAGGAGCCTCAAGGCGTCTCCCTGTTTTCTTCTGACCCTTCGAAAGGTTTAATCAAGAGTATTCAAAGGCTCAGTACACAAAATAAAACACACTATCCTAATACATTGAATCTAAATAAAACTGATACAGTGAAGTTCAAATCACTGTATCAGTTTATAGACTAACTTTATTCTCGTTGCTTCTCGATCAGACGAACACTGAAATAGGAATTTCCACGAGCATTGATTCGCTTTAAAAGATTTGCACCAGTATATGAGTACGCATATCCAAAATATGAGTCTTGTGGAATTACTGTACCAGACCAAAGAATAATTTCCTTATTAAGTCTCCTATATTCCATTGCTCCATTCGAAGAAGCCGGACTAGGATATCCAAAATATCCGGCCATACTATTATCCAAATTGAAAGGCAGGTTGTTTAAATAATAGTCGTGATCAGCATATCCAATATTTTCAAAATATTTTATCAACAGATCAAATTGAAGTTTTGTTGGAAGTACATAATCCTTGGCAGCCTCTGGTGCAAATTTGTTCAACGCTTCCGCATGATCAAATATCGGTCCATGCCTTAGGCAATTATCAATTGAACCTTCATAGCATAATTGACCACTTGAACCAGTCATATTAGCTCCTTTAGCCTTTTCTTCATCATCCTCTCCATAATTACCAACCAGCCAAACTTGCATAAAATTTGGGTTTTCTGGAGGCCCGTCGCCCACTATAAATATTTCTCCATTTGGCAATTGTCCTGTGGCTTTATTAGATCGAATCACCGTAGAATTGTACACAACAGGAGGTACAATATCGATAGGAACCTCGCAAAATTCGAAGCCAGGTTTTCGCTCTATTTTTCGTTTTCTCTTCAGACTTAGAGTTAGCTGATTGGCTCCTAACTCCTCTCCCATAAACCATTGAAGCTCTGTAAATTGATTGGTGATTGGGGCAAACCCATCAGAAAAATCCTTGCCTTCCCAATCCATAACTTTACCACCGCCAGAAATGTCAAAGGCAATGCCAATACCATTGAGTATACTGTCCTCCACTATTTGATTACTTGCATTCTTTACATAAACCTTTATTATTCCAATCATCTGGCCGGAAGCGGTTAGGTAATTTCTTTCTGGGTCTAGATTGACTTCAATTCTGAACCCTTCAAAGTCATCTGGGTCACAGGGATTTTTTTTACACCCTACCATACCCAGTACTCCACATAGGAGAAAAACTAAAACTGTTTTATTCATGATAAATTATTGGTTGGTTAAAATTTAATTTGTCTATTTCAAGATGCGTCCTAATCTCAGAAAGATAGGAAAGGTCACTTTTTTAGTTCCTTTTTCAGTCCAATGTGGGGTTATCTTACGCATCAGTTCTGGAACTGGATTCTCTCCATTTTTTTGCTTTTTGTAGTTCTGCACGCAAGACCAAGAGTTGAAATAACCTTCCAATCTGGGTAGCTCCCACTCTTCCTCGATGTAGAAAGACCTTCGAACGTTAATTGCACTAAAAGGAAAAGGTATACTGCTATAAGCACTGTCAATATGCCTACGCTCAATATCCCAGTATGGCCCCACGATCTCCGAATCAAATTCAGTAGTTAAAGCATCAATATCTTTGTCTATTTTCAACAAACCGTATCCCCAGATAGCCACAATCGCTCCTGGTTTTGAAACTCGCCTGACCTCTTGGTTGAAGGCATCAAAATCAAACCAATGAATGGCCTGGCCTACTGTAATTAAGTCAAAATGATTATCAGGAAAATTGGTTTCTTCCGCTCGTTGTACTGAATAACTGACATTATTTAGTTTGGGAGCTTGTGCTAACTGATTTTCACTGATATCCGTTGCTTCTACCCGTTCAAAATGTGCGGAAAGAACCTGAGCTGCTTGACCATTCCCAGTCGCACAATCCCAGCATCTTTCGTAATTCAAGATAGGCTGAAGGATTTCTTTGTAAAGCTCAATCGGATAAATAGGCCTGTGCTTTTTGTAGTCATGCGACTGAACCGAAAATCTATCCAAGGGCTTTTTCATTCCCTAATCAACAAATTGAGTATGCTCCTCATCTATCAACGCTAAGCCCTGGATTTTTAAGTAAACCTGAGCAGTAGCCAGTACATCACGATTGCAGTATTCTGCAATTCGTTCCAGGCCTTCTTCGTGATAGTACACGCGGTTTACGTCGCTACCGTCAATGTCATCTTTTGGGGATGGAATGTTGAATACTTCTGTAAGTAACGCTAAAGAGGTAAAGCTTTTATAATCTCCAAACTTCCACATTTCCATGGTGTCCAGATGTTTGATCTCCCAGGGTTTTTTGCCTGATAGTTGTAAGTAAGGGGGCAAAGCAATTCCATTGATCAACATACGCCGGCAGATATAGGGAAAATCGAATTCCTTCGCATTGTGACCACATAACTGGATTTTGCTCTCATCCATTTTTTCGTGCAAGAGCGCAACAAAACCTTCTAATAATTCTTTCTCATCATCAGACCTAATGGCTTTGATTCGGATATTCAAGCGATCCTTTTTATCATGATAAAGGATACCCACGGAGATGCAAATGATTTTACCAAACTCAGAATAAATGGCCGCCTTATCAAAATAAAGCTTGTCCAATGGAGTGTCTTCTTCTCTTCTCAGAAAGGTGCTTTTCTTTTCCCAAAGTTCTTGCATCGCTGGCTCCAGGGTTTCAAAAGAAGAAGAGCCTGACACGGTTTCGATATCAAGAAAGACAAGGTTTTTTAGGTTATTCATGATAGGTTGGTTTTTACATTCAACTTTCTTTTTTTGTCCAATATCTGACTAGTCCAGCTACGCTCATCCACGATGGGTTGGCTGCCTCGTAGAGTTCAATAGTTGGCTCATCCAGACCAGCATTTCTCAGTTGTTCCGCAGTGTATTTCATAAATAGAGGCACCATTTCTTCATTTGTCAAATTAGCCCGCATTTGTTTTTGAATCCACGCTGCCCAGTCATCAAGGATGTTTTCTAGTGCCGTCAGATGATCAGCTATATCTGTTATTTGATTATAGTGTGTAAGGTATAAAGCTGATGGTTTGGCTTCTCGCAAAATATTTATGGAGGCTTTCCAATCTTCCAGATTGATATCCGGTGGCGGACAAGGAGGAACCACTGGGCCCTTATCAATTTTTACGCCTGCTACATCTCCGGTAAAAATAACGTCGCCTACTTGCCAGGCAATATGATGCTTGGCATGTCCAGGGGTGTGTAAACTCTTGATCTGCACCTCTCCAAATTCGAAGGATTGTTGATCCTCAACCTGTATGAGTTGATTAGCCGGAATTTGCTTCATTTGACCCCAAAGGGTGTCCATCTGATCACCATAAATTCTAGTTGCAGATTCCATCAGACGAGAGGGGTCTTCCATATTTTTAGCTCCGAAAGGGTGCAAGTAGATATTCGCGCCAGTTTCGGCCAGAGCCCAGGCAGCACCTGCATGATCCAAATGTATATGCGTCAAAAACACATGTTTTATTTCCTTCATCTCATAGCCCAAATCTTCCACCCCTTTTTTGAGCTTCGGGTAGGTAGAGTATGGTCCGGTTTCAATTAAGATTGGTCCCTCATTGGTAGGTAGCAAATAGGATGCAATAGCATGGTCCAAATTCTTGAAATGAAGGTCTATGATTTTTATTTCGGGCATGTTTATGAAGTTTGATTAAAGATAAGAGAATTAATCCTTTTCGAAACTACTACGAGAAACCAATAAGGTACAAACAAAAAATCCCGGGGAACCACCCCCGGGACAAAACTCAAAACATAACCAATCAACTAATCTCAACCGAGCGGTTGAGTACCGATGAGACCGACAGTCTCAACGATTGTTAATCAATCTAAACTCAATATTGTTTCTTCAATCTCTATGCCAAAAAGTATTAAAGAATGTTAAAATGGGTATTTCACCTAGAAGAAACCAGCACATCTTTTTTCACCAATTGAGCTAACTCAAAAAATTTGGCTGGTTTTATGATCACATCGTCGACATCATCGGTGGTATATGCCATTTCTTTATCCGAAGTATGAAGAATTATATGGATATGGTTGAAAGACTCCTTTACTCGTTTGGCTGTCTCCGCCCCATTCATACTTGCCATATGATAATCTAGAATAATTGTGTCTACCCAGTAATTGTACAAAAAACCCATCACCTGATTTCCATCACTACATTCTCCAACTATTTCTATATTTCCACATGCCGGTAGCAGTTTTTTCAGTGTTTGTCTGATAAGAAAACTATCATCAACTATTAATACCTTTTTCATGTTTACTTCCATTTATGTAGGTTTAGATCACTCGATCTATAATGAAAGTATACTTGCCACGACCGTGCCGAAATGCCTCTTTGAAGTAAAAATGGGTATTTTGCCTAGACATTGTACAGCACAAAAAACCCACACACCACAATGTGCAGGTTTTTCTTACCTTAGAAATACTCCGCTTCTAATTCTCAAAAAACTAGGAGTTAAACATTCCAAAAAAAACCTTTCCTTTGTTTTGGAAGTGGCACCAATTCGATTGTAAAATTCAATGGCTTGTTCATTAAAGTTAGGCGTTTGCCATTGTATGGTATTACAATTTTCTTCTCGAGCAAAAGATTTAATTCGATTCATTAGCTGATGCCCTACTCCTTGCCCACGAATATTTTCCTTTAGATACAAACAGTCGAGATAGATATAGTAACCAGCATCCCAAGTTGAAATTTGCCTCATAAAAGTAGCATAGCCAACCAGCACATTTTCCTGTTCAACTACAAGACATTTGAGGGCTTCCTCAATAAAAAACAAGTCGATAAGCGCTTGCTTTTTATCCAATTGGTTGAAGCCTACCTTTTCAAAGGCTGCATGCTCAGCACATAGATGAATAATAAATTCGATATCTGAGTTGTTCGCCGACCTTATATGCATCAGCAAGCGCATTGAATTAATGAGCCTGCAGTTGCGTTGTCACCTTCTGTAGCATATCCATCAAATTTCCACCACTCGATTCCACCCATCAACTCTTTCACACTAAAACCCAGCTCGCTCATTTTCAAGGCACCTTTTGTCGAAGCATTGCAGCCGATTCCATCACAATAGCACACGTAAGTCTTTGATTTGTCAAGGTGTGCTGTACTTTCTAGAGTCATGTCTCTGTGAGGAAGATTAATGGCACCCGGAATGTGTTCTTTTTTATAGCCGAAGTCCTGTCTCGCATCTATGGCCACAATGTCTTCTTTGTTCTCAAATGCTTCGAATAGATCCGATGGATCCATTTCAAACGACAGTTTGTTTTTGTAAAATTGAATTTGTTCTTTCATAAGAATTGGATTTATTTTAATAAGGGTTTCATAAATGTTCTTTCATAATTTACTATACATGCTGTGTTTTGAGCATAGGTATATGCTTCTTTGCACTCCGCATCATGTAGACTGGATTCACGATACTGCTCATAGTCGGTAAGCGATGAAAAACTAAAAAGAGCAACGGCTAAATTGTTTGCTCCTTCATGCGGTATAAAGTATCCGTGATGAATACCTCCGAATTTATTTACAAGCGGGATCCACCTTCGAGCATATGATTCAAACTCATTTAATTTTGTTGGGTCAATCTGATATTTCAAGTAACACGTAATCATATTTTCTACTGTTTTTTTGAACAAAAGTAACATTGTCCGGTGCCTGAATAAGCGGGATCAAATTGAGAACACATACTTCCTAGTTGAAATTATTTCATCTATGGAAACCCTCTAATCACTTAGTTTTGCACTTATGGATATTAAATATTTAAGGTTGATCAAAACCATTACTGAAGAGGGAAACATGGCCAATTCTTCAGAAAGGTTGTTTCTGACGCAGTCAGCCTTAAGTCATCAACTAAGGGAACTTGAGGAACGCATGGGTTTCAAGGTATTTCATCGTACACGCAACAAGTGGGTTCTGACGGAGGAAGGGCAAGAACTTTATAAAATTGCCAACAATGTATTGGGCACAATAGAAGCTGGACTGAACAACATTAAGCAAATCAGGAGTGGGTCCAAAGGGAAGATTCGAGTAAGTACCGAGTGCTATTCCTTTTACCAGGGCTTTCCTTCTTTCATTCAGAAAATGGCCTTTTTGTATCCGGAAATCAGGGTGGATATTAACCTGGAAGCGACACATCAACCGATACCAAAATTGGTATCAAAGGAAATTGACATTGCCATAGTCACAAGCCAACCATCCAGCGATTTATTGACTGGCATCGAATTGTTTGAAGATGAGATTTTTGCAGTAATGCATAGAGAAAACCTGCTCAATAAATCTGACTATTTGGATGCAGAAATATTTAGTAATGAGCACCTCATTATACACTCTTTTCCTTTGGAAACGGTTTCTGTTTTTGAGCGGTTTCTAAAACCTAACAATATCAGTCCGGCCAAGATTTCAGCCATTCCACTCACTGAAGTTGCTCTCGAAATGGTCAGCGCAAATATTGGTATAACCTGTATGCCTAAGTGGTCATTGAAGTCTTTTAAAATCGCTGAGGATTTGATATTCAAAAGGATTGGAAGAAACGGAATAAAAAGAACCCATTATTTGGTAGTCCGAACTGAGGATAAGGCAAAAAAATACATTGATGATTTCATCTCCAGTTTTCAAGAAGAGTTTTTAATAAAATAGACCCCAAAAAATAATTGGGGTCTATGGATCATTTACTGGTCACTTATCTTCACCTCATCTAGGTTGATAAATTCAATCTCGTTTTGGTCATTGAGTGTCATACCAATCACAGATTCATTGCTGATCTTTCCAGCTAATATCTGTTTTGACAAGTCATTGAGAATCAACTTCTGCATGACACGCTTCAGCGGTCTAGCTCCAAACTGAGGATCAAAGCCTAGTTCGCCCAGGCGATCCAGGACTTGGTTCGAACCCTCCAACTTCATACCGTTCTCTTCTAATCGTTTTTGAATCAGTTTGAACTGAATGCCTACAATCTTGCGAATGTTCTCCTTCGTCAAAGGACGGAACATAATGGTTTCGTCCACACGGTTCAAGAACTCTGGCCGCACCGATTGCTTCATCAATTCAAACACTTCTCGTTTGGTTTTCTCTATAACTTCTCCTTCATTGTCTGCATTGAGATTCCCAAAGTTTTCCTGAATCAAGTGCGAACCAATGTTGGTTGTCATAATAATGATTGTATTCTTGAAGTTCGCCAAACGACCCTTATTATCCGTCAATCGGCCATCATCCAAAACCTGCAACAATATATTGAACGCATCTGGGTGAGCCTTTTCGATCTCATCCAAGAGTACGACTGAATAAGGCTTTCTTCGTACGGCTTCAGTCAGCTGACCGCCTTCATCATAGCCTACATATCCTGGAGGTGCGCCTATGAGCCTACTCACAGCATGCCGCTCCTGATACTCAGACATGTCTATTCTTACCATGGCATTTTCATCATTGAAAAGGTAGTCGGCCAGGGCTTTCGCCAACTCTGTCTTGCCCACACCAGTGGTACCTAAGAAAATGAAGGATCCAATCGGTCTGTTAGGATCTTGAAGACCTGCTCTACTTCTTCGTACCGCATCAGAAATACTTTCTATGGCCTCTGCCTGACCCGCTACACGTTTGCCCAATTCATCTTCAAGGTTCAAGAGTTTCTCGCGATCGCTTTGTAACATTTTCTGGACAGGAATACCAGTCCATTTCGCCACAACTTCCGCTATGTCTTCTGAGCTAACTTCCTCCTTCAGCAGCGAACTCTCTCCCTGCATCTGGGCTAGTTGTGTTTTAAACTCTTCGAGTTTTTTCTCCGCTTCCTGAATTTTGCCATATCTGAATTCGGCTACCTTACCAAAGTCTCCTTCACGTTCAGCCTTGTCGGCTTCTGCTTTATATTTATCTATATTTTCCTTTTCCGTTTGAATGCCCGTGATGACGGCTTTTTCGTTTTCCCATTTCGCTTTTAGCTCATCACGTCTTTCAGACAAATCTGAAATTTCCTTAGAAAGTGATTTTTCACGGTCTTTGTTTTTCTCTCTTCTGATTGCCTCACGTTCAATTTCCAACTGCATGATTTTTCGTTGCAATTCATCCAGCTCTTCCGGCAGAGAATCAATTTCGATTCTCAATTTTGATGCTGCTTCATCCATCAAGTCGATCGCCTTGTCCGGCAACTGACGATCAGAAATATATCTGCTTGATAGCTCCACAGCTGCAATGACCGAATCATCTTTTATACGCACCCCATGGTGCACTTCGTATTTTTCTTTAATGCCTCGAAGGATCGAAATGGCATCTACTTCTGACGGCTCATCCACCAAAACGGTCTGGAATCTACGTTCAAGTGCTTTGTCTTTCTCGATGTACTTTTGGTACTCCTTCAATGTGGTAGCGCCAATCGCGTGCAGTTCACCTCTGGCCAAAGCTGGCTTGAGCAGATTGGCTGCATCCATAGCGCCTTCTCCACCACCAGCTCCAATCAAAGTATGGATCTCGTCTATGAAGAGAATGATCTCACCGGCAGAATCGGTCACTTCTTTGATTACGGCTTTCAGACGCTCCTCAAATTCCCCTTTATACTTGGCACCAGCCACCAGCATACCCATGTCCAAAGAGTACAATACTTTACTCTTCAAGTTCTCTGGTACGTCGCCGTCTACAATTCGCTGGGCCATACCTTCAATGATGGCCGTTTTCCCCACACCCGGCTCACCGATGAGCATCGGGTTGTTTTTTGTCCTTCGAGACAAAATCTGTAGTACCCTTCGTATTTCTTCATCACGACCAATCACCGGATCAATTTTGCCATCCTTGGCCAACTGGTTCAGGTTTTTGGAGTAGCGTTCCAAAGACTGGTAGTTTGATTCTGCGTTTTGACTATTCACTTTATTTCCTCCTCTTAGTTCTTCTATGGCGGTTTCCAAATCTTTTTGGCTGAAACCAGATTCTTTTAAAATACTTGCCGTTTTATCCTTACCGGACAAAATTCCTAAGATCAAATGTTCTATGGCCACAAATTCGTCGCCTTGTTTTTTTGCAATGGATTCGGCCTTGGTCAAAGCCGCTGCCGAGTCGTTGGACAAATAGGGCTGCTGACCAGAAACCTTAGCATATGAACTAACTTGTGCATTGATCTTCTCAATCAGCTGCTCTTTGTTCACGCCTAATTTCTTGGTAACAAAACCGATGACGTTTTCGTCAGATTCCAAAATGCTTTGGAATATATGTGCCGGCTCTATGGCCTGTTGGCCACTAGCCAAAACCAACTCCCCAGCTTTATTGATGACCTCTTGAGATTTAACTGTATATATATTGAAATTCATGTTTTTTCTTGATTTACACCAAAGAGCGATCAAATCACATTCCAAAGCATAAAATCATGTGAATCAAGACATTATGTCTGGATAATAGGCGTGATATTTGAAATTGAAGTCACATTGTCCGGTTTTTGCTTTCGCTTGTATCTTGGGTGTATATATTTTTATGTTTTGATTGAAATACCGACTAATCGCCAATGAAGAATTTCTCTTTACTCGTTTTATCTCTGTTGCCATGGACGCTTTTGAGCCAAAACATCTCAGAAACCATCACCTACTCTGAAACCCTGATCGAAAATGGAGATTACGATTCTGCTCATCAATATCTTCATGATCAACTTCTAGAATTCCCGAATCACTATTTGCTCCTAGCCGCCAAGGGTGAAGCATACTTGGCGAATTACGAATCGACCGATGCTATCTTAACTTTTGAAGAAGCAATTGCTGCGGCACCAGATACGGCACAATTTTTTAGGGCGAAACATTATTTGAACTTGGCGTTGGCGTATTTCGACCTGCTAGCACATCGGGAGTCGCTGGATTGGACTAACCTAGCACAAGAGACTTGCCCAAATAGACCAAGTATTTTATGGAATGACATCATGTACAATAAAGCACTTCAATTTAGTGCGCTTAATCAGTGGGACAGCTCATTACATTACTTTAAAAAAGTCTATGAACTAGATCTGCTGCGTGGAGACTCTTCTGCTATTGCACTTACACTTTCTGCTATCGGGGGTCAGTATATGTACAAGAATGAAGGCGAATTGGCTCGGGATTTTTACCGTCAGTCATTGGCCTTAAGATTCCCGAAAGACATTAGAGGCAAGGCCAAGACAATCAACAACATCGGGATGACTTTCATCTTTGAAAAATCATACGACAGCGCAAAGCTTTATCTTGAAAAGTCGTACCACCTACATGAATCCATCAGCGATACCATTGGTATGGCTACTCGGCTGCTGAATTTGGGAGATAATTTCAGCAGGTGGAAAAAATTTGAAGAAGCTAAGTCATACCTTGATTTGTCTGAGAAGTACTTCACTCAAATGGGACTGAAGAGACATTTGATGTATGTGCAGGTATCTCGTGCAATTTGGCACAAAGAAAAGGGTGCGTACAAAACAGCCCTAAAAATATTTGAAGAGCAATTAGAAGCTACTCGCTCGGCAGGAATGAGCAGGCAGGAATCTAGGATCATTAAGCAGATGGTTGAAACGTATCAGCAAGCTGGGCTCTATCAAGAAGCCTTTGAGTTTCAAAAAGGGTTGAATGAAATACGAGCGCAAGCAGAAAAAGAAAGCCCCTTGCTTAAACTCAAAGAAATTGAAATGACCAATCGCATTGATCAAAAACAAAAGGAGCTGAACCTCTTGGCCAGAAACAAAGAACTGGAACTAGCTAACGAGCGAAGCTCGAAAATTTTTCTATTTGTGGTAATCGGATTATTACTCATTGGTTTCGTTTTATTCTTCTGGATGAATCGCCAAAAAAACAAAGTGAGACAGCAACTCCTCGAAACTGAAATTGATACACTTCGATTGAGAATATCTAATATTGTTTCGGATGTGAAGTTGGATCAGATTCAGTTAGACGTTGATCGCCTAAAAAATCAAGGCCACAATACTTTGACAGATCGTGAAGTAGAGATCTTACAATTAGCCATTACCAATAAATCCAATCAAGAAATCGCAGACGATATTTTTCTGAGTGTGAATACGGTGAAGTATCACCTTAAAAACATCTATGCGAAACTGGGTGTATCTACACGACTAGAAGCCAGAGAAGCTTTTTCTCAAACTAATTAGAATTTATAAGGATAAAACTACCCGGGGTGGGTTGGAAAAAAACTAATACATGCATGCAGTTTTGAGGCATACTTCGCCAATTACAAAACTGTATCACTATGAAGCCAAGCATCTACCTCTCAGCTCTTTTTTTGATCTCGTTACTTATTTCCCAATTGGCCATGGCTCAGGACAATGGTCAATTCATTTTTACCCAATCAGATGGGTCTATCGCCAGTTATGGATTTGCCGATCAACAGGTGACACCAGTTGGTTCACTGAATGACCCGACCGGAATAGGGCAACATTATTATTACAACAACAATTGGTGGTGCCTGTCTACAGACGCAGGAAAATTTAATAATGGCGTATTGTTTACGCTGGACCTCGATGGAAGCAACTATAAAAAACTATATGACTTCGAATACACTTTTCACGGTCAATTCTTTCATGATAACAAGATTTGGGGGATCACCAGGGGATACAAACCAAATGATGGAGACTATGGTGATGGCACATTAGCCTATTATGATTTAATTAACCAAGAATATCAAATCGTTCACCATTTTGAAGAACAAAATGGTGCCAACCCAACGAGTCTCATATTAATAAATGATAAAATATGGGGAGCGACTAGTAACGGGTTCGGTCTCGAAGATGAAGATTCCGACGGAGTAATTTTTAATTATGACATAGCAGAGAAGCAGTACAATGTAATCTATCGTTTGGCCGATGACCTTCTTGGAGGGAGTAGTCCGAGCATGCTAGTATACAATGGATCAAAAATATTTGGAGTTTACAACTCAGGTAATTTCTCTGCACTATTCTCGTGCGAACTCGATGGTTCAGAAATGCAACACCAGTGGTTATTTAATGGAAATGTGATTTCTGGTCGGCCCAATAGTTTAATCAATGAAGATGGTGACATCTTCGGCGTAACTAATGATGCTTGGTTCGAGTATGTTGCAAGCGCTCGAACGCCGTTTTTAACTGGGTCGAATTATTTCAAAGATCAAGGAGCTGGTTCTCCATTGAGCATCATGAAGCTCGACGGCAAATATTATGGTGTTACTGACGATGAAGGAGATCATGATTTAGGTACAATTTACTCTTTAAGTGGCGGTCAAGTCACGACCCTTCATTCATTTGCAGGAGAGGGCAATGGTGCTGAGCCAAGGCAACCATTTGTTATACACGATGATCAATTCTTCGGCTTTACATCCTGGGGTTATAACGAATCTGCCATCATGTACCAGCTCGACCCATCCGACAATAGCTTCAGCAAGCTTCACACCTTTGATGATAAAAATGGGGGAGGCTGGCGTAATTTGTTACACACTGATGATCGCTATTTTATCACAGGTTATAAAGGTGGAGCATATGGCAATGGCACTGTACTTAGCATTGAACCAGAAACATATGAGAAAACTAAAATATTAGACTTTGAAATTAATGGAAGTGATTTATTGTACCACAACAATATGCTCTATGGTGTATCAGCTATTAGTGGCTCATCTATCTACGGATATATATTTCGTATCGACACCGAAGGGAATAATTTCGAAGTATTATTTGATTTTGAATACTCTGATGGGAGACGGCCTAGAGGAAAACTATCGTTCATAGATGGTCGGCTCTGGGGATTGAATGATTACGTATTTAGTCTAAAAGATGATGGCACGGATTTTCAAATTGAGCACGATTTTAGTGATTCAGACGATGAGCCTGAGTATGGCCTGATTGCTTATGATCAAAAGGTTTGGGGAATCAGCAAAGACCAAAACACATATAATCAAGGAGGTCTCTATTCCATAGATTTAGTAAGTGGTGAATTCAAAGAGCATGTATCGTTTAGTGGGTACAATTATGTAAAGGCGCTGCCATACCTCTATAGTGGCAGTTTATACATGACGGAATATGGTGAAAACAGTCAATATGGGTGGGCCAATCTTATCACTAAATTTGATCTAAACACGCATGAACACAGCGTTCTTTATTCTTTCGAAAGTACAGCTCATCACAATACTACTGGTATCGTTGCTTTCCGTGGGCGATTATGGGGTACGACGCGAGTATACCCACGAAATGAAGGAGTGCTTTACAGCATGGACATGGCCGGATCTGATTATCAGGTTCATCACACATTTACGGATGATGCACAAACAGGAGGTAAATTTTTTCCAATAGTAGTAGGTAATGATTTTGAAGAAGTCGCCATTGAGATAATGAACCTTACTGGAATTCAATATGGTGACGAGTCCTTTGAGCTTATGGCTACCAGCAACAGTGATGCTACAATTTCATTTACGAGTAGTGATGAAAATATCATTGGCATCAAAGGAAAAACAGCAACTATCAAAAATTCCGGTGAGTGCACCATCACAGCATCTCAAAATTCAAATGATAGCTATTTTTCTGGTAATAGTCAGCAGAAGGTTTCGGTGGCAAAGGCACCGCTCACCATCACAGCAGAAGACATCTCAATTCCGACAACGACAACAATCCCTGAACTGGTGATGGTTTATAACGGGTTTGTAAATGGCGATTCGAAGGAGGATATTGTGCCTCCTTCGATATCGACGGACGGTGTGGCAGGCACAGCAGGCGAATATGACATAGCACTAACCGGCGGATCTGCCGATAACTATACATTCACTTTGGTGGGTGGAAAATTGGTCATAGAGGAACAGGAAACAGAAATTGAAGAATCTGTCTTGAGTTTGGGGAGTCAAGCCTATGGGGTAAAGCTCTATCCAAACCCAGCCACCCATTCTTTTTCCATAGAAAACATTCCAAATTTCAAATCGATTGCTATCTATGATAGCTCAGGCCAATTGATCAAACAAAGTCATCAGTCGACCGTTCAGATATCTACCTTTGAAACCGGGCTCTATCATGTGATGGTAGTAGCTGGCCAAAACAGATATCATTATCGATTGCTCAAAAACTAATTCACACAACCAGCTAGTAGGATAGAATTACATGATGTAATTCTATCCATTTTTATTTCCGTTCCCAGTTTTGATTATCTTGGCTGATCTAAGAAAATCAAGTCAATGGCTGAATCATCTCGAAGAAAATTTATTAAAGCCGGAAGTATTGTCGCGGCTGCCGGAGCTGCCGGGATTATCACATCCTGTGATAAAAAGGAATCCAAAATCGATACTGTAAATATCAACTTCAACAATACCTACCAATGGAAAATGGTGACCACCTGGCCTCCAAATTTTCCTGTATTGGGAGAAGGCTGTAAACTGCTTGCCAAATGGGTAGAAGAAATGAGCGGTGGCCGATTAAAAATTGAAGTCTATGGTGGCGGTGAATTGATCCCCTCTTTGGAATGCTTTGATGCTGTGAGCCACGGCGCAGTGGAAATGGCTAGCGGATCGGGCTACTACTGGGCTGGTAAAATTCCGGCGGCACAATTTTTCTCTTCAGTGCCATTCGGCATGAACGCCCAGCAAATGAATGCTTGGATCATCAACGGCGGCGCCAATAAATTGTGGGACGAGATTTATGAGCCTTTCAACCTGATTCCTTTGCCCGGAGGAAACACAGGAGTACAGGCTGGTGGATGGTACAACAAAGAAATTAATACCATTGAGGACTACGAAGGTCTGAAAATGCGGATGCCAGGACTGGGTAGTAAAATTATAAATAAAGCCGGGGGTACTGCAGTGCTCGTAGCCGGAGGTGAGTTGTTCACTAATTTGGAGCGAGGCGTGATCGATGCTACCGAATGGATCGGCCCTTATCACGACTATCTGATGGGGTTCCATCGGGTGGCCAAGCATTATTATTATCCAGGTTGGCATGAGCCGGGCACCGTATTGGAGATGATCATGAACAAAGACAAGTTCAATGAATTGCCCAAGGATCTTCAAGAAATCGTTCGCGCCGCGATCTACAGATTGAACCAATGGATGCTTCTGGAGTTTGAACAAAAAAATGCTGTCTATCTACAAAAAATGAAAGAGGAGAAAGTAGACATTCGTCCGTTTTCAAAGCATGTTTTGGATCCATTGAAAAAAATCGCCGAAGAGGTGGTACTGGAGGTTGTAGAATCAGATGCGCAAAGCAAGAAGATCTACGAGCATTATCTGAATTTCAGAAAACAACTCAATGACTGGTCAGATATCAGTGAGGGGTATTATTATAAAAATGTGCTTTAGTGCTAAAGAGACAATTTCATATCCACATGTGGAATGTCATCTTCTAGATAAACTTCAGAAGTTTTTTGGAAACCAAAAGAAGCATAAAAGTCCGTCAGGTATTCTTGAGATTGCAGTATAATGGATTGAAAATATGAATTACTCTTCAATTCAACTAATGCTGATTTCACCAATTCACGACTGAGGCCTTGGCCTCTTTCCTGTTTCGTGCATACTACCCGGCTGATCTTGGCTACCCTTTCTTCTTTTTCAAAAACTCTCAGATATCCTATGACCATTTCTTCTTTTTCAATGAAATAGTGAGTGGCTCTTTGATCCAAATTATCCAATTCCGGATAAGGACAGTTTTGTTCCACCACAAATGCATCCATTCTAAGTTTCAGGATTTGATACAACTGATCAAGAGACAGCTGATGAAATTTTTTGATTTGTATTTCCATAAGTTTCGGTCTTGAGCCGGTATTTCAAATATAAACAAAGTCCTAAGCCTACAGCTGTGGCCACAAAAGTCATACTCCAGGTAAATCCATATCCATAGTTTTCGATCAACTGCATACCAATGTTGGGTCCGACGATATGCGCGGCCGAAAAAGCAATGGGAAACAATGCCATATATTCTCCGGCCTTTCCTCGTTGAGAACGCTCCATAGCGAACGAATTAGCAAATGGAAATATGAGCATTTCGCCCAGTGTGATGAAAAACATACTGATCACCAATATGCCCACCCATTCCGAAAGGTTAAATACTAAAAAACCCAAACCGAGAATCAATGTGCCAACCAACAAAACAGTAGCTTTTGAGATTCGGCTTTTCTCCAGCCAATTGATCAGAGGCATTTCGAACAAAAATATGAGCATTCCATTCATGCCGAGTAATAAGCCAATTTGTCCTTCGGTCAACAAATGAACTGTTTTGTAGTAAACAGGAACGGTGGCAAACATTTGCAGAAACACAATAGCTGTCAAAAACACAATGGCCAGAAAAATCAAATATGGTAAATCAGAATATGCCGACTGGCTTTTTTGACCATTCGCTTTTTCGTCGGTTATGGGCATGCCATCTTTTTCGTTCAAAAGCATATACAATAGAATCGAAGCCACAAGACAGGTAATTCCGTCAATCCAAAACAAAGAACCGTAAGTCATGGTGGCAATGATAAGCCCACCCATGGCTGGGCCAAACGAAAAACCGAGGTTGATTGCTAGACGGATGAGCGTCACGGATCTGGTGTTGTTTTCTGGTTTACTGTAAGCCCTAATGGACACATACATGGCCGGGCGAAACATATCTGCGACTAGCATCAGCACAAAAACTCCTCCGGTCAAAAACCAAAAGTCATTCAAATATTGAACAACAATAAAGACCACGCCTGCTCCAATCAAACTGGCCAACATCACTTTGTAATAACCAAATAGGTCTGTGAGTTTTCCGCCAAGCCAAGCGCCTAATATAGATCCTACCCCAAATGCGGTCATGACCCAACCTACTTGCGAAAGTGAATAACCCAAACTGGCCGTAAGGTATAGAGACAAAAAAGGCACCACCATGGTGCCCGCTCTATTGATTAATGTGATTAAGGCAAGCAGCCATATTTCTCGGGAAAGACCTTGGTAAGATTGGATGTACGCATTGAGTTGACGTCTAATCATCGTGTTGGTTTTGTAATGAGTGAGTTCGGTATTGGGTACCGACAATTTGGTTACGACCAAAATCAATATAAGGATGCCTCGTATCTATGAAATAAAATACTGACTACAATCGACTGTACTAATTATGGGAGCTGCTCTAGGTTTTTAACCTCGGCTTGTCCATCCAGTACAATTCTATTCCTTCCTGTTTCCGTTTCAAAATATTGTGTACTAATCAGCGCTATATGCTTACCTTCTCGAATTTCTGTTATTTCGAATTTGGCGATGTATCTCTTGCCTGGATAGATGGCTCTTTTAAAATCTAATTTCTGACTCAGGTAAAAAGTACCTGGACCCGGAAACTCCATGCCCAATACTTTGGAGATAACTGCAGAGGTAAAAATACCATGCACGATTGGTGATTTGAAATTAGTACCAGCAGCAAACTCAGCATCTATATGCAAGGGATTTTTGTCTCCTGATAATTCAGCAAACGCATTCACCTGTTCTTGCGAAAT
The DNA here is from genome assembly GCF_965233835.1 of Reichenbachiella sp. Taxonomy (GTDB): domain Bacteria; phylum Bacteroidota; class Bacteroidia; order Cytophagales; family Cyclobacteriaceae; genus Reichenbachiella. Next base: position 609,977 of record NZ_OZ247585.1, on the reverse strand, counting down.
GTTAAATTCCGTTTCGTATTGATCTCCTACTTTCAGCATTTGATTATTCCTTTACTTTTACCTGGATCCCGTCGTAAAAATCATTTTTGTGACCTTCTCCGTCCCAATCCAGTTTAGCCTTGTACATTACACGATCGTTGTTCACGGTAAAGTGATAGGTTGTTTCGGCTCCGTCCACTTCAATCACCAGAGAGTCATTTCTGATAAACCATTTGCCTTCGTCTTCTTTTATGATTTCCTCCTCCAGGTTAGAATATTGAGCAGTGAAGGTTCCGTCTTTTTTAAACTCTGACAAGATGGGTTTGATATTCAGGACCTTTTCCCACTCTCCTTCTTTGGCATGTAATATTGAGTCCTCTTTTTCCAATCTTTTCATGGTCACCAGTAAAGAAAGATTAGTCCATTTTCCTATCAATTCTTCCTCGCGTAAAGGTTCGTCCTTCTTTGTTGAGCAAGACAACATTACAAATGTCAGAAATATGAGCACAAGGTTTTTCATCATATAAAAATAGATATAAAAAATTTCGGAATAAGGCGAATATAAAAAAAGCAGATGATCGCCCGTGATCATCTGCTAGTCATTTGTTGGATTAGTATGCTAAGTAGTCTAATAAAAAAGTCCACTTGGATGATAAAAATAGCTATTAACCAAATAAGTTGGAAATATTGCAGAGCCTTTTTTCCGTAAACGAAACTTTCATTGGATAAATTTATAATTAAGAAATAAAATTCTACGATTGTGAATTTCGATAAAATAAAAAGGCCCCGTCCCGATAGCTATCGGGATCGAGGCCTTCTACGCAATCAGCGTTTTCTCATAATAAAAATTCTCGTTACTTCAGGAATTCATAGATTCCGGCTACGCCCTGACCGCCACCAACACAAGCAGTCACCATTCCATATTTTTGTTTTCTCCTTCGCATTTCGTTGATCAACTGAACTGATAGCTTCGCTCCAGAACAGCCAAGTGGGTGTCCCAATGCAATGGCGCCTCCGTTCGGATTAATCTTCTCTGGATCCAAACCTGCCTCCTTGATGACAGCCAATGACTGAGTAGCAAAGGCTTCGTTCAATTCGAACTGATCAATGTCATTCAATTTCAAGCCAGCTTGTTTCAAAGCCTTTGGAATAGCTGCTACCGGACCAATACCCATAATTCTTGGGTCTACACCAGCAGCCGTGTAAGTTACCATTCTGGCTACAGGCTCCAGTTTCAATTCTTTCACCATAGCCTCAGACATGACCATCACAAAAGCGGCTCCGTCCGAAGTTTGAGATGAATTACCGGCCGTTACCACGCCTCCTTGTTTGAAAGCTGGTTTCAGTCGAGCCAAGCCATCCATAGAAGTGCCTGCTCTTGGGCCCTCATCAGTATCCACTACAAATTCACGTTCGGCTTTTTTGCCTTCTTCGTTTACATAAGTTTCTTTGACTGTGATCGGAACGATCTCGTCTTTGAATTTTCCTTCTTTCAAAGCTGCTAAAGCCTTGTCATGTGATTTTACAGAAAACTCATCAGCTTCTTCTCGAGAAATTTTGTAGTCAACAGCGATTTCCTCAGCTGTCAACCCCATACCCAAATAGTACTCAGGTGTCTTCTCAGCAATTTTCCAGTTCAACGCTGTTTTATATCCAAGCATTGGAACTAAGGACATACTTTCCGTTCCTCCGGCGATGATACAATTCGCCATTCCTGCTTTAATTCTTGCTGCAGCAATTGCAATAGTTTCTAAGCCCGAACCACAGTATCTGTTGACAGTTACTCCTGGAACTTCTATCGGCAAAGAAAGGAGAGAAATCATTCTTCCCATTTGCATACCTTGCTCCGCCTCGGGAATGGCATTACCAACGATCAGGTCGTCTATTCTTTTTGGATCGAGTGTTGGTACGTCTGCCACCAGGTGTTTGATCACATCAGCTGCCAAATCATCCGGACGAGTGAATCTAAAGCCACCTCTTTTTGATTTGCCAATTGCTGTTCTATATCCGTTTACTATATATGCTTCCATTTGATTAAGATTTTATGATTCAAGAGTCAAGATCTAAGAATCAAGACTTTGAATAGTTATCACTTATTTTATTAGAAAAACCATAAATCATTCTTTGAAGTTCAGTGATTTGATTTTCCAACTTATTAAAAGTTGGGCCTTCTACGTAGCCCAGTTTTTCCGAAAGAATTAATTGAGTTTCAAGTTCAAATAATGAACCCAAGGAAATATGTAAAAATCGGTTAAAATCCTTGTCAGATTTCCGAGATGAGCCTTCTGAAATATTTGAAGGCACTGAAACAGCTGCTCTACGAAGTTGATTCGTAAGATTAAACTGTTCATTTTTCGGAAACTGATTTGTGATTTTATAACACTCCATTACTACGTTCATTCCTTTTTGCCAAATCGCTAGCTCTTTAAAATTATGCATGTTCTATTAAGGTTAAGTCAATTTCAAAATGCTGCTTTTTGATCTTGGTTCTATTGTCTTGATTCTTAAATCAATTTCTCAACGGTTTTCCCTTGAACAAAATACTATGGATTCTCTCGAGAGTTTTAGGTTCACCTGTTAAACTCAAGAATGCTTCACGTTCCAAATCCAGTAGATACTGCTCTGAAACTTGTGTAGGTGCAGAAAGGTCACCACCATTCATTACCCAAGAAATTTTCTGAGCAATTTTCATGTCATGATCAGAAATGTAATTTCCGTATCTCATACCAGCAACACCTGCTTCGAACATAGCTAGTCCAGATTTTCCTTGAACTTTAATATCCGTTCTTTGAGCAGGCTGAGTATATCCTGCTTCAGCCAATTCGATCGCTTTGTTCTTAGCATCCGCCAAAAGTCGAGCTCTGTTTAGCGTAAAATCATCTGACTTTCTAACGAATCCCAAATCTCTAGCTTCATAAGCAGACGTCGCCACTTTTGCTGTTGCTATGGTCATGAAATTTTCTTGCAGCACGTTGAGTTCAGGATCTCCTACTCTATAGGCATCTGATGTTCTCAAAGTCATCTCTTTGGTACCACCACCACCAGGGATCAAACCTACTCCGACTTCCACCAATCCCATATAAGTTTCAGTATGTGCTTGAATATGATCTGAATGCAACGACAATTCACAGCCACCGCCCAGTGCCATGCCTGAAGTAGCAACAACTACCGGAATAGATGAATATCTGGCCCGCATCATGGTATTTTGGAAATGACCGATCATCATATTGATTTCATCGAAATCCTGATCTCCAGCATACATAAAGAGCATCGCCAGATTTGCCCCAGCTGAAAAATTTTGTCCTTCGTTACCGATAACCAAACCTCGATAACTTTCCTCAGCTTTAGAAATAGAAGCATTAATTCCCTCAATGATCTCAGCACCCATGGCGTTCATCTTCGTATGGTATTCCAGATTGAGGATGCCATCACCCACATCATAAAGTGTGCAACCTGGGTTTTGGTATACGATATTGTTTTCCTTGAACGCGTCTAAAATAATGAGACCTTCAGTTCCCGGGATAACTTTATACGATTTGGAAGGAATGTCATAGTAGAGCTTTTTGCCGTTTTCGAATTTGTAAAAACTCTCATTTCCAGCGGCAAGCATTTCGTCTACCCAGTCAGCAGGTTTCATACCTGCTTCTTCCATTTTGGCTGCTGTATCTTTCACACCCAGCACATCCCAGGTGGCAAATGGTCCAATTTCCCAAGCGAAACCTGCAGCCACCGCATTATCTATTCTGTACAATTCATCTGCGATCTCTGGAATTCGCATGGAACAGTACTTGAACATATCGTAGAAAGTCGCTCGGTAGAATTCACCGGCTTTGCCTTCTGAGTTTACCAAAATTGGAATTCTTTCTTTTACATTTTCAATGTCCTTTACCTGACCGATGGCATCGAAGTGCCCTTTGGTTCTTGGGCCATATTCAAAAGTCTTGAGGTTAAGCTCAAGGATTTCTTTTTTGCCATTTTCGTCCTTGGTCTTTTTGAAGTAGCCTTGTTTTGTCTTATCTCCCCACCATTTTCTATCATAAAGTTCTTTTACAATTTTTGGGAGTTTGAATTTTTCTCTCGACTCATCGTTTGGCAAACCTTCGTACAAATTATTGGCTACATTGACTGTTGTATCTAAACCAACAACATCCATCGTTCGGAAAGTAGCTGATTTTGCTCGTCCGATAATCGGCCCTGTGAGTTTGTCTACCTCACCAACTGTGAGGCCAATTTTTTCTACAGCGTGCATGCCAGACATAATCGCATAGATTCCAATTCTATTGGCGATAAATGCCGGCGTGTCTTTACAGAGCACAGTTTCTTTTCCGAGAAAAAGATCTCCATAGTTCATTAAGAATTCTACGACTTCTGGACCTGTCTCTTTGGTTGGAATAATTTCCAACAATCTCAAATACCTTGGAGGGTTGAAAAAGTGTGTTCCACAGAAATGTTTTTTGAAATCTTCACTTCGGCCTTCAGCCATGAAATGGATAGGAATACCTGAGGTATTAGAAGTAATAAGTGTCCCTGGCTTTCTGAATTTTTCAACTTGCTCGAAAACAATCTTTTTGATGTCCAATCTTTCAACCACCACTTCCATGATCCAGTCATATTCAGAAATTTTGGACATGTCGTCATCAAAATTTCCCAGACTCACCAGACTAGCACTCTTTTTATCATAAAGTGAGGCCGGCTTGGCTTTCAGTGTATTCTGAAAGGCTGTATTCACTATTCTGTTACGAACCGCTTTGTCTTCAAGGGTAAGACCCTTTGCCTTTTCCGCTTCATCCAACTCTTTCGGCACAATATCCAGGAGCAAAACTTCTACTCCAATGTTTGCAAAATGACAAGCGATTCTAGACCCCATGATTCCGGAACCAAGAATCGCTACTTTTTTTATAGCTCTATTCATTTTCGATTAACTGTATTTTTTGGTCAAGATTTTTATTTTCTTCTATTACGTTGTCGATGGTAGTCATCACCTCAAAGAAGGCTTCTAACTTTTTAGGTGAAATTGCTTCTCTTACTTTGTCATTAAAATAGATGACAGCTTTTCTTGAAAAGTCTCTTTGTTTTTTTCCTGCTTCTGTAAGATAGATTCTCACCGATCGTTTGTCTTCCGTATCTCTCTCTCTGTAGATAAGGCCTGTTTCCTCCATGGTTTTCAACATGCGCGTTAGACTTCTGGATTCCATTCCCAATAGCGGGGCGATTTTTGTAGCTGGGGTTCCTTCTTCCTGATCAATGTTGAGAAGTACAAATCCTGAAGAAGCTGTAATGCCTTTCATGGCACCTCCTTGGTTATACATTCTAGATATGGCGTGCCAAACTACTTTGATGTGATAATCGACCGTTTCTTCTTTGCGCATAGGCTTCTCAAATTAAGTGAGTAACTTTCGGTGGAAACCAAAGATATACAAAATATGTTATGCATGCATACTATATTTTGTAATTATCTCTAACGCTTGAAAAGAATATGAAAGGGTAGCGTTGGATTAATTGATATTATCTCCTCTTAGCTTTCGAAATCTTTTTCTGGCTTCAGCCACATATACACTACCAGGGTAAGTGATCAAGAAATCTTTGTAGATTTCCATGGCCTTTGCATAATTGTATAAATGTTCCTCATAAATCTGAGCGGATAGGAACATGGCGTCATCGCCTAAAATATCTGTTGGGTAACCACCGAGTATCGCTTGCAATTCAAGCAATGCATTTTCGAAGTTGCCCAGTTCAAGATTGATACGCGCCATCTTCCAATAGATTTCATCTGTGAGTGAATGAGCAGGATAGGCTTTGAGCATTTTTTCAAAAGCGATTAACGCACTATCCTTTTTATTTTGAAAAAGCATGAGTTCAACCGAAGCAAATTCTTTCATCACAAAATCGGAAGAATCTAAAGCCGTGTTATCCTGGATGAGTAAACTCAACGAAAGTGCATCATTGGCGATCTCTCGCGTAGTAGCTAATTTTAAAATATCAAGATGGCTTTTGGCCAGCTCAAAATTTCCTTGAAAATAGTTTAGTTGAGCATTCTTTAATTTGGCTTCATAGCCAATTGGACTGTCCTTGTTACTTTTTTCTACTTGAGAGTAAAGAAGGGTAGCTTCCCAAGGGTCACCCGTCAACAAATAGATATCGCCCAAGTCTAGTTTGCTTTTAGCTTTAAGAGAAGGATTAATTCTAGGAGCCAAAATTATTTCGTTCAAAATATTGATTGCAGAATCCAATTCATCGAGATAAAAAGCATGCAGCAATGCTTTGCTTCTAAAAGCTTCAATGGTTTGCGCGTTTACACCAATATCTAGAATCAGCTGTTTGTATTCATAAGTCAATTCTCGAATGGCCATCTTTTCAACCGGAAAATCATTTTTAACTTTTTCCTCTCTGGCTTTAATAATCTGTCGACGAGCGGTGATGTAGTTACCCGTATTCGGATATGTTTTGGTGATATAAGTATAAATCTGAATGGCATCATCATAAGCCTTATTCTTCAAAGCAATATTTCCAATATTCATTACTCTGTTGCCATGCGTCTTAAACTTTTTATCCACAGCTCTGGCCTGTATATAAGCGCCATAAAAATTGTTCTGCTGAAGATTGACCCAGATTAGCAATTCCGGATAGATTTTTTGATTGGGGTTCTTTTGGACTTTGTCTATAAGTATATCTTGAAAGTTCTGAATGTCCTCCTCCTTTTGCAAAATGTTCTGGAGGATGTTTTTGACATAGCGCAAGTTGTTTGGTCTAATCGTGGCAAAGACTAAATACTCTTCAATCATTTCGGATTGCTGGTCAAGCAGGCGATACGTATTCGCTAATTCTAAAGCATAACTTGTTTTGTCCTTATTACTTTTTCTCGCCTGTTGATAAGCTTTGAGTGCATAGGGAGTAAGCTGCTTGCTAATAAAATACTGTGCGGCTGTACCAATGAGGTATTTGTTTTCTTTCGAATTTTCTATGGTTTGATTGAATACATCATTCGCCTTTTCAATTTGACCCATTTCTTGATATAGCAGTCCATAGTCTATTTGATAGTACACATTAGATGGATAATACCTTGTTGCCTTTTTTAGATGTTTTTCAGCTTGCTTGTATTCACCTTTGGTGATTAAAATGTTAAGATAGTTATTATGGATTTGTTGGATGTATTGTGGATTACCGGCTAGCTTTTCATAAATATCCAGGGCCTTATCTAATTCACCATTGCTATAATACTCATTGGCTAATTGCACTTGATTAGAATTTTGCGCCGCCCCGAGTGTAGGGATTATTATTAATATCAAATAAAAAAATCTCTTCATTTCTCAGTTGTCCACACTTTGACCAAAACCCTAAAATAAAAATATAGATTAAAGAAATTATTATTCTTTATTAGGGACGTGGATATGTGTATAAGTTTTCGTTTTATTTCTCTTTGTTATTGATTGGTGTATTACTATAAACTAGCTACATCTTATTCACATCATAAGTTATTGATTTTTAGTTTGGTATTGACTTATCAACAGATACTTTCTCTTTTGTGAATTAGTTATTTACATCTACGATTGCTGGGAGAAGATGTTGATATTTCGAGACTTCTTGGAAGTTATCCTTGAACTCAATCGAGTTGGTAGATAATTCTATAATTGTTCAAGGAAGTCCACGGGTTATTCCACCTTGATTTACAATTTATCCACAGGGATTTTAGAAAGAAATTTGAATATTTTCTAGTTGCCAATTGGCGCGTACATCGAAGATTTCAGGATAGAAATATACGCTTTCTGGCATTTCGTTTTTAAGGATATTTCCATAGGACCATGATCCATCGGCGTTGTTATCAATCATTACCCGAAAGGTGTATTTACCTGGTTTGACAAAAGGAAACGAGAACTCAGTGGTGTTATTGAGCTCTTCAATAATTTCATACTTCGCATTGACCAATTGGAGCGTGAATGATTCGTAGGAAGTGTTAATTTGTCCACTTACAGAACCCAGCTGATCTAGTGATTTGAATTTATAAGTAATGTTTGTCGAATTGGTGCTATCTCCTTCTACACTAATAAAGGTACCTTTTGGAAAGGATATAGTTACTTGATCGGTGCTGACGTTGGAGAAGTATTTGTACTTGGCTGATCTAATAGAGTCAACTTGAGCCGTGTCAGTTTCAACAGCAAGTGTATCAATTTGAGTAGTGTCAGCATATATTTTGAGTAGGGTGTCTATTTCATTTTGAAGAAAGTCCTTGTCTAAAAGAATGTCAAAAGTAAGTCGGGTTTTATTGTTATTCCATGAAATGGTACTGTCAGGTAAGAGTTCTGTTTTGAGTGTGTCATAGTTTATGAATATGCTGTCTTGATAGAATGTTTCAATGGGTTTATCAAAGGTATAGGTGTGATGAACCAAAGGATCTACATAGTCATTGTCTGAAGGCGAGAAATTGGCGTTGAATGATTCAGGTTTACGAGAGGTCTCGGTGAATTTGACATAGGCAGTATCAAGGGTCCGATTGAGCATACTGTCTGTAGCGGAAACGATCAGACCTAAACTATCTATATCATATTGAAATGTTTCACGTGGATAGAATCTTAATATCTTATTTCCTTTCACTCGATTGTAAGGAGGTATAGGAAGGTTATTGGTTGAGTCGATTTTTGAGAGATGGTATTCAATAAGTGGTTTATTGTACTGGATGTCGAAATATCTACCGGTTGTTTTTGATCTGACAAATTCAAATTCGGTGGCGTTAATCAGCTGGGTTGGGATGCGAACGGAATCACGTGAAAGAGTAAGATCAATTGAATCGGATAGAAAACCATGATCTTCGGTCTCAGGATTGAGTATTAGGTTTTTATTAACGTCATTGAAGGTAAGGATTTTGTAGTAGTCATTCTTGATGTTCTCAATAAGGAATTGTCCTTGTTCATTGGTTTTTGCGAAGTATCTGGGTTTATCTTTTAGAAGATCGATTGAGTCAGTAATTTGATAGAGGCCAACTACAAAACCTTCTTTGTCTTCGTTGGTGTACAGATCAGTTATTTTTCCATTTACGTATATGGAATCTATGTAGTCCCCAGTCGAGAAGGCGAAACTTAAATTGACGGCAGGATTTTTTTCTGTGACATCGACCACACCATCTGAGAAGTTTAAGGTGAAAGTTGTACTGTCATTAAAGGGGTCATCAAATGCTAAAGTGAGTTCATTTTTTCGAACTTTCACATTGAATTTGTTTTCAATATGAGGTGTGATGAGTAGTTGACTTTTGAGTTTATCGGCATTAACTCTTTCATCAAATATGAATTGAAATTCCTGCCCTTTGAATTCTATTGATTTGTTGGCTGGCGTCGTTTCAATTAATAGTGGAGGTATGGTATCTCTGGGACCACCCGATGGTGACCCTTGGTTCGCACAAGAATAGATATATAAGGAAGTTAGAATTAAGAAAAGGGGAAATAGGGATCTCATGCTTGTTTAAATATATATATCAAACTTGAATAGTTTTTGTCATTTTTTCTTGCCCAAGTATTTGATTTCCAACCATTTATAAATGATTTGAGATAGTTGATTTTACCAGTTTTATGTTTCTCACTGAGCATACTGACATAATATGAGTCGAGTTTCATGGGTAAGGTTTCCTCCAAGGTAAACTTATTATATTTCATCAACTCTTTGATAGTCAATTGGTTGAAGTGATAAAGATGTCTTGGAACGTCATAGGCAGCCCAGTGCTGTTGGTATATTTGCTGATCGAGTGATTCGTGATTGGGTACTGCAATGACAAGCCTTCCTTTTTTCGACAAATGTTTTTTTAGTGATTGAATAGTTTCATTGAGATCATGTACGTGTTCGAGTACATGCCACAGCGTAATGATACCAAATTTCTTATCTGGAAGATCATCAATAGAACCTACAACATTAAGATCATGATCACTGATCGCTATAGTTCTGGCCATTTCATCTGGTTCGATACCAATGGTTTTCCAGGAGTTGTCCTGCTGTATATAGTTGAGCAAGTGACCCGTACCACAACCATAATCCAGAATAGATTTTTTAGAAGCTAGCCTTTTGATCAGTTTGAACTTTTTTCTCAGCGTATAGTTTCTGGCCAATTTGTAAATCCGGTTAATAAGATTATTGGCCTGATTTGTATGTGAAATATAATCTTCAGATTGATAATATGATCCAATGTCATCCTTCCCTGGACGAGGAGATGTAAGCAAAAGCCCACAGTTAGAACATTTCATTATTGCGAAACTTTCTTGGGAGACAGAGTGATCGTCACAAATCATGTGATTGGTGAATTCTTTGGAATTACAAGAAGGACAGGATTCTACTTTTTCGTACATAAATTATCGAGCCATATAGACCATCAATACAGATATATCTGCTGGATTGACTCCACTGATTCGTGAAGCTTGTCCGAGATTTGTGGGTTTAATATTAGAAAGTTTTTCTTTTGCTTCTGCGGAGAGTGCAGGAATATTTCTGTAGTCGAATCCATGAGGGATTTTTTTGTTATCGAGATTGCCCATTTGATCAGCCAGACTTTTTTCTTTCTCAATGTAGGTTTCATACTTTACGAGTATTGAGGCCTGCTCGAGAATATCTAACTGTGTGTTTTTGGTTAGTTCCTGAGCGTCTGAATGAAAGGCGATAACATCGTGAATATCTAACTCTGGTCTTCGTAAAAAATTGATAAGAGGAGTTTTCTCTTTGATAGTTGCTGAATTGATTTCAGTGAGTTTACCATTGATCTCATCTGGTTTTATTTTGATCTTGCCAAGCTGATTGATGAGTTCATCTGTGTCTGCTATTTTTTGATTGACATTGTTAAGTCGATCCTGTGAGGCTAGACCTAGCTGGTGACCAATTCCTGTTAATCGAATATCGGCATTATCTTGACGAAGAAGTATTCTAAATTCTGCACGGGAAGTGAACATACGATAGGGTTCGTCAGTTCCTTTGTTGATGAGATCATCTATAAGTACTCCTATATAGGCTTCGGATCTTCCTAGTACGAAGGGCTCTTTGTCATGAACTTTATTATGTGCATTTATACCTGCCATTAGACCTTGACTTGCAGCTTCTTCATACCCTGTAGTACCATTGATCTGGCCGGCGAAATATAGATTGTCTATCAGCTTGGTTTCGAGCGTTGAAGCTAATTGCGTAGGTGGGAAGTAATCGTATTCAATCGCATATCCTGGTCTGAACATTTTTACGTTTTCAAAACCAGGGATTTTAGTAATGGCTTTGTATTGAACATCTTCTGGCAAACTGGTAGAGAATCCGTTAACATAGATTTCTACAGTATTCCATCCTTCTGGTTCTACAAAAATTTGATGTCTATCCCTTTCTGCAAATCGGTTGATTTTGTCTTCAATGGATGGACAGTATCTAGGTCCTAGTCCTTTTATTCTTCCAGTGAACATAGGAGATTTCTCAAAGCCAGTTTTGAGAATATCATGAACTTCGGAGTTGGTGTAGGTGATGTGACAAGGCCGTTGATTCTTGAGAGGTTCAGTATCTGTAAAAGAAAACTTACCGGCGGTTTCATCACCAGGCTGTTCTTCCATTACGTCCCAATTGAGAGATCTTCCATCTACTCTGGGTGGCGTACCTGTTTTCATTCTTCCAGACTCAAAGCCTAGTTCTACTAGTTGTTCGGTGATACCAGTAGCAGCCTTCTCCCCTGTTCTACCCCCACCAAAACGTTTTTCTCCGATATGAATTAACCCATTAAGAAATGTTCCATTAGTGAGTACTACAGATTTTCCCATAATCTCAAGTCCCATACTGGTACGAACTCCTATGACACGGTTGTCTTTTACAACAAGACCGGATACCATTTCTTGCCAGAAGTCTACATTGGGAGTTTGCTCTAGGGCAATTCGCCATTCTTCCGCAAAACGCATTCTATCGTTCTGCGTTCGTGGGCTCCACATAGCAGGACCCTTGGACTTATTGAGCATCCTAAACTGAATCATTGACTTGTCTGATATGATTCCAGAATAGCCACCAAGCGCATCTATCTCTCTTACAATTTGTCCTTTGGCTACTCCACCCATGGCAGGGTTGCATGACATCTGTGCAATGGTATTCATGTTCATGGTGATGAGCATGACTTTAGAACCCATGTTTGCTGCTGCTGCTGCTGCTTCACAACCGGCATGTCCGGCGCCAACTACTATTACATCATATTGTGGAAACATGAAATATATTCTTGTGTTCCACGTGAAACAGTTGAATGAATCACAGTAATGTGTTCCACGTGAAACGTTTTAAATTCTCTTAACTCTGAAATTGCGGCAAAGATAAATAAGCATTCTCTTTTTCTCTCATCAGCGTTTGCTCTGCTTCTGTCTTGTCGTTGTATCCCACAAGGTGCAACACGCCATGTATGATGACACGACGTAATTCTTGTTCAAATGGAATGCCTTGATCCTGCGCGTTGTCCTGCACTCGTTCTATACTTACGAAAATATCGCTCTCAACGGTACCTTCTTCTTCTGAATTATCGAAGGTGATGATGTCGGTGTAATAATCGTGTTGGAGATAATCTACGTTGATTTGATGTAGATATTCATCTGAGCAGAATATGTAATTGATTTCTGATAGCTCGTGGTTTTCTGAAATAATCGTATGAGATATCCAGGAGCTGATGATTTCTTTATGAGAAAGCTCAAAGGCCGTATCTTCATAAAAGAAATTGATTTGTGCCATTAGGGTAGGTAAAAGCTGAGTTCTACTTTTTTTCCGTTGTCTGCAAAAGAGACCTCATCACAAAGATTCTTCATTAAGAAGATACCACGGCCCCCAGGTTTCTCGATATTTTCTGGGGCAGTTGGATCAGGAAGGTTGTCATAATCAAAACCAGGCCCTTCATCTTCCACGGTGAACTTTACTTGATTGTCCTCGAGACTGAGGGACAAATGGACGTTCTTAGATTTATCAGATTGATTACCATGAACAATTGCATTGTTAACTGATTCTGTGACAGCGATCATAATGTTGCCATAGATATCATCCGTGAAGTTGTATTGCTCCTTGGCATTGTCTATGAAGCTTTCAATGATTCTTATGTTTTCTGAAAGCGACGGAATCTGAATTTTAATGGCGTCCATTATTCTCTGTTAATCAATTTGTTTGCAAATATATTATTGTTCGTTCAACCTGCGGAAATATTTATTTACTTCTTCCTTGTAGTAAGGATTCATCTTTGGTGGAACGGTATTTAATAGTTCAAGTTCTTTTTGTTTGGCCTTTATGTATTCTTCGAATTCAGGCGGTAAATTTCTGTCATAATTGTCGGCCTGCTCAGCTTCTCTCTCATCGTCAAGTTCACGTTCTCTTAAGGCATCTTCTGCTTTAAGCATGCGAGTTAGGATGTCCTTTTGTCTGTTGATGGTTTCTTGGGTGATTCTTTTATTCACTAAATCCATCTCTGTCTTTTCCATTTTCTCTATTGCTTCTTTAAGGTTTTTACCTGCCCCCCCTTCATTTTCGCCTAGTTGGTCTTGTAATTTTTGAAGCTCGTTTCTGAGCATTTCTTGCTCAGCTGCCAATTCAGCCAGCTCCTTGGACAAAGGTCTTCCTGATTTACCACTTTTCTTTAAGTCTTCTATTTTCTTATTGAGTTGTTTTTGTAATTCTGACATCCCAGGAAGTTTCTGTTTTTGTCCTTTTTCCCCTTTTTGCGGTTTACCCATAGCATCAGCCATTTGTTGCTGCATTTGTTGAAGCACGTCATCAAGTAGTAGAGCGAGATTGTTGATAGAGGTCATAGCGTATTGTTGATGTCTGGTAGCCTCTGATTTTCTTCTGTCTTTTAGACCCTGTAGGCTGGCTTGAATTTCATCGTTCATAGCATCAACTTCACGAGTAACAAAGCTTTGTATTTGAAATACTCGATTGGCTAGTGACAACAAACTGTCCTCAATGATTCTCGCATCGTCTTTTAGTTTCAGTTGTTGCTGCGATAGCGTGACATACCGAGGATCGCTTTGATTCACTCCTTTAAACTCAGCCATGATATCTTCTTGGTCGAAGGAGACTTTCACAAGGTTGTCCACAATGTCTCTCAGATGATCCAAGTTTTCTTGCATCATAGTCATCTCCATCCCTGCTTGCATCTCCTCCATCTTCTTTTTCATTTGCTTCATCTTGTCTGAAGCATTTTGTTGCGATTGTGAAGATTTCTTTCTTTTCTTCTGTTCAAGCATTTCAGAGCTTTGCTGCTGTTCTTCTTGGATTTCTGATTCCTCTTGGTCAAAGTCTTCGAGGCTTTCTGGCTGTTTCATTTCCTCATTGAGGTCATCCAGCTTATCCATTTGTTCTTGAAGGTCTTCAAATGATTCGTTTAGCTCTTCCTGTTTTTCTTGAAGTGACTCCATTTCATTATCCTTATCAAGGGTTTCTTCGGCAAGTTTCTGCTGCTCCTGACTGAGTTCATCTAAGTCATTGATGATTTCATCCATTTTATAATCAAACTGTAGACGCTTAAACATTTCTATGGCGCGTTCGATTTCCTTTTGCAAGTTCTCCTCCTTGTTCTCAATCTGGTCCATTATTTCATCGATGTCTTCAGACCCATTCTGCTCCTCCAACAATTTTTTTAGTTCGTCATAGAGTTTTTTGGTTTCTTCGTCTAGTATATCGTCCATCAATTTTTGAAGCTGATCAACCTTTTCCTGGAGTTTTTCATTTGGCTTGTTAAACCGTTCCTGCTTTTTTGCGAGATCCTGATTTTGTTGGGATATTTTTTCGAGTGCTTCTTCTAGTTTTTCCTTTTGCTTGATGAGGTCATTAATCTTCTTGTTTTCCTGCCAATTCAGGTTTTCCTTACTTTTCAAGTCATTTTGAATATCCTTGATTTGTTCATTCAAGTCCTGAGCTTCATCTAATGATTTATCTAGTTCTTTTTTGGCTCCTTCCGCTTGTTTATCCAGCTTTTCTTTGATTTCCTTCTTTTCGGGTAGTTTGAACGTATAAGTAGCGCTCTGCGCAGGCTTACGTCCATTAATACCATCATTATCCCATACTCTTACGAAATACTCCAGCGACTCACCTTCCTTAATGTCTAACGAGTCTAATTTCCATTGATAGAAGTAGTTCTGAGAGGCAAGACTCTTATTGAAGGGAATCGGAAGAGAAACCCTTTCATCTCCTTGATCATAGACAAATTCTAGTTTAGAAATGCCATAATCATCGCTAATGAGGCCATTGAAAACAATAAATGCGAAAAGTGTAGTATCCTGAAAGGCATCAACTGAAATCTTAGGAAATTCATCTTTGATTACATCAATATTGTATGAAATGGAGTCCTTATTGGGGCTGTGTTGGTTTTCTAACCTTAGTCTATACGCATCACTTTGTTTTACCCTCTTTTTAGACTCAAATAGCTGATTTCCAGTTGACTCAAGCTCAATTGTTGTTTTTTCATTCTCAAAAACCATCTGTACAGACTCTGTTTCTATGGTTTTTATCCTCCAGTTGATTTGAGTCCCTTCCGGAACGGTAAGGTTTCCTACATTCTCCAGTGTCTCATTTTTCTTCCCTGTATAGTTTGGATAATCTAGGTTTATATTAAATGTTTTTATATCGGGCCTCTGAAGAACAATTACTTTGTAGCTTTCCGATTTATAATCAGCAGCTTCGATTTTAAAATTGAAATTGTCCTGTACTTTGGTAAAAACATATTCTAACCTGTGGTCTGAATTCGTTTTCATTTTTGCCCTTCTACCCCTTGCGCTGATGTAAACCTGCTCAGGTATGGCTGATCCAGTAACCTCAACTTCCAGAACAAAGTCTTCATTTTTAAAGGCCTTGAATTCATCATTCAATGGTGAAATAGCGAACAGTAAACCTGGTGTAAATTCTTTGTCGTAATTGACGATGCGGTTTGTACTTTCAGTCAAATACTGTGGAACGATAAGAAAAAGTAAAAGAAGAATAAGCCCTGGGTAGGCAATGTATTTGACATATTTTTTATTTGAACTTAGGTCAATACTCGAGTTAAATTCGAATGGAGTAATTTCTAAAGTTCGTTTTTCAATACTGGCGAGCGCTAAACTGTTGTCAGAAGCAGAAATTTTACCTAACTGTATGGTATTCAACAACTTATCACTGATATCTGGGAAAAATCTACCAATGAGCTCCGCGGCTTCTTCATCGCTTATTTGGGAATTGGCCCGGATCACATTCAAATAAGGGCGTATAATTAGCTTGAATAATAAAAATAATAACGATCCTATACTTGTATAAAAGAGTACAGTTCTAGACGAAGAGTTGAGATGTAGTGAACCTTCAAATCCCGTGACGAGTAGGTAAATTGTAAGTACAAGTGCAACAAAGAATATGACATTTTTGATAAGAATATTGAGATAATACTTCCTTTTGAAAGCATTTATCTTCTTTTTCAATATGTCAGTAGATTGATTCAAACGAGTTCTTAATAAGTTTTTATGCTTTGATAATAGGCGGTTTTAGCTAACTCACTCACGTCTGTTATGGTGTTTACTCCTTTCAATTTATTATTATAAATAACATACTCAGGGAAAGCCTCTAAAACCATAAATATTGAATTTTCTTTGCTTTCGTATTTTTTAGCCAACTCCATTGTTAATGTTTTTTTATCATTTTCAACCCAAAACTCAACTTCCATTTCCTTTATTACGATATGTGGCTCAGTTTGATTTATATTTTCCAGATTAGTCTTGACAAATTCAATCCTTGGTGTATTTGTAAAGGAGAAGTTGGAATCATTCGAAGCTTCAACATACCATTGAATTTTGTGAAACGTGGTATCTGATGTAATGATTTCGGAGAGACTATCTAAATCAAAAAATTGCAATTTGCTTTCAGAATTTAAGTAAGTGAATTTATCTGATATTATGTTCAGTGATGCTAAAACCTTTTGCAGTAATACACTATCATACATGTGCTTCAATTCTACGTATTTAACTATCGATCTTTTGCTTTGAGCAACCTGATATTCAGGATACTGACTTCTCAGTAGTTTGTCTAGACGTTCGGTTTGAGGAGACGGGTGTGATTTAGTTGGCTGATAGGAAATAAGATCAAGTGCACCTCGAAAAAACTCGGCATATACCAAGTCTTGGTTTTTAATAAAGCTTAGAAGAATCGTTTGGATATTTGAATTACTAGAATCTTTACGGGTCAGTTTGGCAGAAATATCTTCATTCAATTCGGCTAACTCAAAAGAACCACTTCCTACGTAAGAGCCATTGTTTTCTTTGAACAAGGTGAACATAGGATATTGGAACCAATGGAGTAATTGATCTTTGTTGTTTCGAAGTTTGATACTAAAACTCTTTTCATCTATGATCTGAAATCCTTTGGGAATGGAATCTAAGACATTTCTATTTTCACGATACCAGTTGATGAGGCCAAAACCTTCCATGGATGAAAAGAGTAGGTTGATAGGCTCTACCTCATATTGATACTCAATAAGGTGCTTAAGAAAGTTTCGAATCGTTTCTGAAGTAACGTCACCTCCATCATGGAAGCGTTTGCCGGATTTAATTTGAAAGGTATAGATGCCCTGAAGTGAATCAAACTGATAGGATTCGAATATAGGGCTGGTAAGGTCTTGTTCGATAAATTGGTCGAAGACCAAATCTTTTAGAAACTCCTCACTTCGGCTCCTCGCTTCAAGAGGATTAAGCTCTAATAGGTTATCGTGAAAATTGAGTCTTAGGGTTTTGCTTTGTGGTTCTTCAAAGTTACCTGAAGGCTCTTTTTCTGTTTCACATGAAACTGTGAGAAGAACTCCACAGAAAATGACTAGATATGATCTAAAGCTTCTCATTTAATTGATTATCCCTATTTCGTCTGAGAAATACTCTAAGACATGCATTTTGAGCAATTTTTCCTGCTCAAGTACGTCAAAATGGGGAAGTTGTTTTTTCAGCACCCAATGAGGCCAACCATCGGAATCCGTTCCTTCCAACTTATAAAAGCCTGCTAAACTTAGACATTTGCATATGCCCAAATGGATAAGGTCTTGCTTTTCCTCTTTAGAAAAATTGTCATAGCCTCTACCGAGTTCCTGAACTCCAATTAGAAAAAGAACACCTTTTAAATCAGCTGGTTTTTTGCCCAATACTTCTTTGAGCTTTTCTCTCAACTTTACCCACTTTCTCTCTAGATCTAAATCTTTTTTGAGCATTCTAGTAAATCATTTCCAACCAAAACTAACCGTAATATCAAAGATATTCTACCTTGTGTTTGAAATAGAACAGGCAGCAGTTTAATTTTCAAAAGATGATAAAAAAATACTGGAAAGACTTCTTGTCGCTGCTATACCCTGAACTTTGTTACAATTGTGATGTAGCCCTAGTAGAAGGAGAGGACAAAGTTTGTCTAAGATGTTATCGTGATTTTCCATTAAGCAATTATCATCAGTCCGAGCCTAACCCTTTGGTACAAATAGCTGCAGGAAATGAAAAGGTTAAGGGTGGCTATTGTTACATGAAATTTAACAAACATGGTGTGGCTCAAAAACTACTTCATGAAGTGAAATATAAGGGTAATTCTGCAATAGGTGTACTGCTTGGCGAATGGTTTGGTAAATATCTTGAAAAGGAATTGACTACTCTTGAATTGGATGGTATTATCCCTGTTCCACTACATAAAACCAAAAGAAGAAAACGCGGCTACAACCAAAGTGAAATAATAGCCAAGGGGATTCAAAATGTAACGGGACTGAAAATTTTGAATGAAGCCTTAATTCGTACCAAAAATGCCAGTACACAGACAAAAAAGGGAAAAGTAGAACGTTGGCAAAACGTTGATTCTCTATACAAGGTAGTTGATAAAGAATCCATAGAAAGAAAAAAGGTTCTGTTGATTGATGATGTGATAACTACAGGAGCAACGATTAGTATGGCAGCTGAAGTTTTAGCTGAGTCAGGAGTAAATGAAATCTATTTTGCCTGTATTGCCTCGGGCAAATAAAAAAGGCCGATTCGAAAACCGGCCTTTATATCTAAGTTTGTTGTCTTCTAGTAGTTAGTTCCTGCTCGAATCATTGCACATCGGAAACCGATAGTGGATGTAGCAGAATCTTCTTCTAAATATCTTCTTTGTCCAGGAGACATCCAGTAGGCAACATCTGCCCATGAACCTCCCTTATAAACTCTTACTCTGTCATTGATTAGAGAATTGTAGTTAGCAAAATCATAGCCATCTTCTTCATCAAGGAAACCATCTCTTCTCACAGGGTTAAGATCATCAAAGTCTTGGTAAGAAAGTGGACGGTAAACATCCTGTACCCACTCATTTACATTACCCGCCATGTTGTAAAGACCAAAGTCATTTGGAGGGTAGTCATAGATGTAAGTAGTAATCATTGCCCCATCATTCAACTTACCAGCAATACCGGCATAATCTCCTCTACCTCTCTTGAAGTTAGCAAGGAATGTACCTAGTTGTTTGCCGTAAGGATTTCTTAGTGCATGACCGTCCCATGGGTATAGTCTGCTGTGTGTTTGATTTTCATCCAACCACTGTGTTCCGATTAGGGCAAGAGCTGCATATTCCCACTCTGCTTCTGTTGGAAGACGGTAATTAGGCAATACGAAACCAGACTCTAAAGGAATTCTTCCTGCAGAAGGAAGATCAGCCTCAGCTTCAATAGCCTCATCATAGTACCCAGCATCTTCTGCCAATTTTTGATTCACAACGATCGACCTCCAAGTACAATAATCTTGTGCTTGCTTCCAGGTTACACCAACAACAGGGAAAAACCTAAAACCAGGATATCTCAAATAATGATCAACATAAGGGTCGTTGTATGCAAGATTCTTTGCCCACACCGTGGTATCAGGTAAAGCAGATTCGTAAAACTCACGAGATGAGTCTAATCTAACATAGTGAAGGTATTCTAACCAGTGAATATTTGCCACTTCTGTTTCATCCATGTAAAATGAAGCAACAGTAACAGTTCTTTCGTGGTTGTCGCTTTGGTTAGCAACATCCTCTTCGAAACTACCAAGGATGGTTCTACCACCTTCTATAAATCTTAAATTTGGACCATCAGGTTGACCACGGAAGTCATTGACTTGAAAGCCACTTTCTTCTTCGTTGAAAGCAAGGCCAGTTGCTGTACTTGCCTCGCCAGGATTATGACTGGTAGCGTGACCACCACCACCCAGAGAACCACAAGAGGAAATACCTATTGTGAGCCCAACGAGAATTGCTGATGCGTTTAAGTAGGGAACAAATTTTTTCATAACAAACTCAAATTTTATTCAAGCTCCTAAAATAAGGACAATTTTTCGTAAAACAAACACCACAAAAAGCAAGCTGGAAAAATAATCACAATTTATTTCCAGACGGTGTTCGATAGCCCTCCGAAGGAGATTAACAATTTTTATCTACATATAGAATCCAAAAATATTTAATTTATTGTTCATGTACATAACTTTTGTCCAATTAAGAAGGGGGTAGGTATCAAACTTGCTATAGCGATGAAGATTATTTTCTTTAAATTTGTGGTTTAAAAATATGTCTCAAGCGGAAGCAGCACTATATCGTCCCCTACTCCATACGATTGCCTACAAGATTGTAGGCTGTTCGGCTATTGCTGAGGATATGGTTCAGGATACTTTTTTAAACTGGTTCAAAATTGAACGCAAGGAGGTAAAAGACGCCAAAGCATATTTAATTTCCTCAGTTAGAAACCTGAGCATCAATCATCTGAAAAAGAAAAAGGATGAATTGTTTGACAATTTAACTCCAAACCTTCCCTCTTTTAATATCAGTACTGATATTTCATATCTGGATATAAAACAGGAAATTTCAGACTCAATGGCGGTTTTGTTGAAAAAACTGGCTCCGGCAGAACGAGCAGTTTTCGTTTTGAAAGAGGTTTTTAATTTCGATTATTCAGATCTACCTGCCATAATTGGTAAAACATCAGACAACTGTCGTCAATTGCTGAGCCGTGCTCAGCAAAAGCTGAATCATGAAAAAGAGCGCTTTACACTGGAGCCACAAAAATTATCTTCACTGATTGGCAATTTCAAAAAAGCAACTCTTGGAGAGTTTGAAGGCCTAATTAAAACTTTGAAAGAAGATATTGGCGTAGAATCAAATTGATTCTTTGGTTAAATATTCAGTTTACGTTGGTTGATATCTGTTCAATAATTTCATTTCCTAATGAAGAGTTCCTAAATTATCATTACGAAATAACAAATATCCACCATGAAAAAAATTGCCCTTCTGCTAGCTAGCTTAATTCCATTATGGGGTTTCGCACAAACTCCTACGAAAAGTATCCCATTCGAATTATTTGGTGATCACATAATTATACAACTGAGTGTGGATGGCTCCGACCCCTTAGATTTTATTTTCGACTCTGGTGATGGTATTACGGTTATCGACGAAGATATTGCAGATCAATTACATCTGGTCAAAGAGAAGGTGATCTTAAATCAAGGGACGGTTACAGGTTCATTGATCAAACATAATAAACTGGAAATTGGGGACTACTTACTTGAAAAAAACATCAAGGTATATTCTACTGATTTGGATCATTTGGAGATAAGTTTGGGAAGAGACTTTGATGGGATTATTGGTTATGATCTTTTACATCACCATGCGGTTCGTATTGATTACGATAATATGAAATTCGAAATTTATGAGCATGGCCAGCACCCTAAAAAAGGTGAAGCCATTCCCTTCAAACTGAATACAGCAATACCTACTATAAAGGGTAATGTGGTTCTCAATAATGGCGAACCACATCCAGGAACCTTTTTTGTTATGACTGGAGCCGGTACTACCCTCGATTTCAATTCTCCATATGCTGAGGAGTATGATGTCATACACAAAACAGGAGAACATTACTTCTACTATGTTAAGAGCATATCTGAGGATGAAACAAAACACTATGAGGGAATGGTGAAGTCTTTCACGTTTGGCAAACAAAAATTCGAAGACCTTCCCATTGGTATTAGCCAGGCAAAATCAGGAACTCAGGCACATGAAAAAGTATCTGGTATATTGGGTAACAAAATACTAAGTCGTTACAATGTAATTTTTGACCTCCCAGCTAAATTGATCTATTTAGAAAAAAACAAAAACTTTGACGATCACTTTACAGTGAATTGCAGTGGTATTGATATTCAACTTTCGAAAGACAAAAAAAAGGTACTTATTCATCAAGTGTTCGAAGGAAGTGTAGCTGAGGCCGTTGGGATTAAGCAAAATGCTGAACTAATTAGCGTTGATGGAAAAAAGGCGCTTTCAGATGTGAATTTTCCTCAGATTCAAAAATTACTTGTCCAGCCTGGTAAATCAGTAAAACTTGTTATTGCCCAAGACGGGGAAGAAAAATCTGTCAATCTCGCGTTGAAACCGTTATTGTAAAGGCTACTTATTTAGTATCATTTTTCCCCCGTAGCTATTGCCTTGATAGATAATTTGATAGTGGTATAAACCATTTTGGACCGGGTTTCCGCTTTGATTTTTTCCATCCCATGTGGCTGTAATGTCACCTGAGTATTGTGTAGAGTTTAGTATTGTTCTGATCACTTTGCCAGCTACATCTGTGATGTATATGGCCATGGGAGATTCTTCAGGAATAGATAATCGTATATGAAACTCATCTTTAAAAGGGTTTGGATAACCTAGTGCCAAGGACACGTTTTCTTCAAGCTCATCACTTGGAGTTACCAGCTTCGTATCTGAAAGGTTGGTTTCAAAAACTCCATTGCCATGCGTAGCAATAGCCATTTTTCCATCATTAGATCGATAATCCATCATCGTAACTACTGAGTTTCCAATACTTTCAATGCCTTCCTGCTGCCAAACCGTACCGTTTGCAATTAGTTCATCTGTACTATAAAGTCCCGTACTAGTTCCTACAAAATATTTATAAGAGCCATTGTTCAAGGCA
Organism: Reichenbachiella sp.; assembly: GCF_965233835.1. Lineage (GTDB taxonomy): Bacteria > Bacteroidota > Bacteroidia > Cytophagales > Cyclobacteriaceae > Reichenbachiella. Next base: position 587,095 of record NZ_OZ247585.1, on the reverse strand, counting down.
ATAATCTCTGACCATCTTACACTTGGCCCATTACCTGTTCCATCAGTGTTTTCTTCCAGGTTTCCTCCTACATCGATAAAGCTCTGACCTCCATCTTCGGACCAAAAAAGACTAGGGATATTGTAATTAGAGAAACTGATTAGAATTCGAGAGGCATTGTCCGGGTCAATGCAAATATTGGAAACGTAACCCTCATGAGAAAAAACGGCTGTGGTTTCTGGAGAGGGTGAATTAGCTTCAGTAGTCTTATAAACCGTACCCATAGGTGTACCACTCATGAAGTTATAGGTTCCAAAAAACAGGGTATGAGCTGGGTTTGTAGAAATATCTAAAGCCGTAACATTTTCACTTCTACTCGGAGCCACCGATACCACTGCCCAATTAGTAGAAGTAGAAACCTGCTTGAAAGGTTTTATTTGTGAAAGGTTATCATTTCTCCAGACAGCGCTATCTCCGGCTAAATACATTCTGTTATAATTATTCGGGTCGAGAATAAATGGTGTAATGAACAAATGGTTGTCGCGATCCACCCCTTTTGGGTCCACCTTTGCCCAGGTATCAATACTTCCATCGTCTTCATACGAAATTTTGAATATTCCAGCTTCCTGAAAAGACATATACCAAAATTGATTACCGGGCGTGGTAGCGCAATAGCTACCATCCCCACCCAAAACAGAACTCCAACTTGGATTGACTCCTGATCCAGATTTAAAGTAGGTTCCATTGTCTTGCATCCCCCCAAGCATTTCATTTCTTCCTTGATCTTTCGAAACAGCTATGGTGTAAAACTGTGAAGTTACATAACCATTATTCAGCGAAGTCCAGGAAACGGTTTGGTTTTGATTGTCAGAAGTTTTGAAAATACCTCCGTCATTTGAGGATAGCATTTGATTGGCCCCTGAAAGAAAAACCAGTTCATGCTGATCTGGATGGTGGTTTTCATAAGGCTGAGTTTCGTTCTCAATATCATACCCTCCAATTTGTGAGACACTTGTCGTTGTAGCAAACCCATCAGTTGAACGATAGAGGTTGGTGCCTCCAACAAACACAGTATTGGGGTCATTAGGGTGAACCTTTATGACCATGTTGTATGAGCCTTGGCTATCAAAAGCCTCGAGTTCGGAGTCTTCATTCGGAATTTGATCAGAACGGTCTGACCATATTCCATTTTGATATTTCCAAAGCTGCACACTCGTTCCCTCTACTAAAAAGTAAATGATATCTTCATTGGAGGGAGCATAAGACATGACCAACCGCTCAGAAAATGAATTAAAACCAGCGGGTGTAATGTTAGACCAGTTGGCTCCGTCCTCTGAATAAAAAATGCCTTTGTTGATACCATTGAACCCACTGCCTGTTGATGTACTTAAGTAGGCATACATTTTTCCTGTTGGGGTGATCATCACATTCGTGTAAAATGATGCATTCGAATCGTTCAAATCTCCAGATGTATCTTCAAGTAAGTTGGGTTCGCCTAGTACGTTTTCCCAACTTTCCCCACCATCAGTCGAACGAACAATATTTCCATATATAGCGGCATAGATACGATCATTCGAAAAAGGTTCAATAGGGTTGATTGCCAAATTCCACACATAGTTGAAAGGACTGTCGAATGAGGCTGGATTATTAGTCGATGTTGAGTTTAGCAGGTCCCAGGATTCGCCGTTGTCCGTAGATTTAAATAGGCCGTCACCACGATAGGGTGCACCGGAGGCTCTGGCTGAATTGCCGTCCAGTTCGCCAGTGCCATAATACCAGGTGTCTCTTTTTCCTATTCTTGGGTCTTGAATAATTGAGGTTACACTATTGAGTGCAGAAGGCTGTGTGGTACGCGTCCAGTTGAACCCTCCATTAGTAGATTTCCACATTCCTCCGGATACTCCACCAGCAAGCAAGATGCTTTCATCCCTCACATCAAGAGCCAAGGCACGCGTTCTTCCTCCTACGTTTGAAGGGCCGGCTAGCGTCCAATTTTGTTGTTTAGTTCTTAAATAGCTTTGATTCGAACGTATTTTTTGCGCAAACGCAAATTCTCTGTTATGAATGCCAGAGGGAACCTCATTGGTTTTTGGGTCCATTAGCATTCGCCGTTCATAGTCAAATCGAGCATTGGGTTTTTCTTTACTCCCAATGGCAGAAGCTGCTGTTGGTAAGGGAGGAACTTTGTTTTTTTGCGTGCTGGTTTCACAACTTAATATCAAAACGCTGAGTGCAATACTCAGTAAACCTATCTTCACTTTCATCAAATATCTTCTCGCTTTGTGTTTTCTACGTTTAAAATTAAATCCCCGCCGAATGCCATACTTGGTGTTCGGAACCCTGGTTTTGACATTTGCTCACTCAGTTTTTCCACAATCATGATAGAAGTGATTGCCGTGAGCTTGTAACCTTCAGGGGTTGTGAGTTTTGCGGAACGAGTTTCACCGGCCGTATTCTTGACTTCACCCCATAGATAGCAATGGCTTTCTTCTCTCATTTGTTCGCTTGGCCCAGTTACGGATTTTTTCACTTTGTTTTGAAGGTAACTTTGTACAAAGCCAAGGTTGAAGAACCATCGCCATTTTTGAACGAATTTCATTTTTTTTATCTGCCCCGGGTGCATGGCAGTATATACCATAATGTTTGGAATATCGGTGCTTCTGTAGGCGGTAGATACATCTCCCCATGGAATGGAAACGAATGACTTTTCCTTTCCATCCAGATTTAACTTTCGAGTAGCATATACATGAGGTACCGGAATAATTTTTCCATCTTTTCGAATAGCGCCACCTTTTCCAATTCCTTGAGTCATAGTGAGTGCAGTTCCACGTGAAGTCGACGACTCGCTCATAAAAGCCAGCTCAAGGTGCGTAGCATCAGGAAGTTTTGATTTTAAATGAGAGGCAAGACAATCGCTCGGTACTACATCAAACCCGACGCCTGGCATGATTAAGATGCTGGCATCTTTCGCTTTTTGGTCCAAGGATGCGCCTAGCTCAAACACCTCGATCTCACCAGTTATATCTAAATAGTGTGTCTTGGTTGCCAGACAAGCCTGCATCATGACTTTTGCTGTTGATGAAAAGGGTCCCGCACAATGCAACACAAGGTCAACCTCATTCAATGCTTCTTGTAGTTTTTCAGATTCTGATAAATCAAATGAGTGGTAATCAAATCCCAACTCACTTGCAAGTGACTGAGTTTTGACTTCATCACGTCCGGCCAGAATAGGATTTAACCCTTTGTCTTTAGCCAATTTTGAGATAAGTTTTCCTGTATATCCGTATGCACCGTAGATGAGAAATTTCATGATGTTTAATTTTTGAGATTGGAAATTAAGCAAATCCTATGAATCCCTTGACTCTTAACTACAACAATAATGTCAGCTAAGTTCACCAAGTTTTTTTATGTTAAGTGACTTGTTGTATTTTTATTGCCACAAAACAGACTTACAATTCCTATGTCGATGAACAGCCGCAATTTTATCTGGTATGCGCTTCCCATGATGATCTTTTTGGGCCTCATGTGGCTATACGAACCATGGTTTTATCAAAGATATATAGCCAGTGAAAAGCTGGAAAAGATCAAGAAGCGTGATTTCAAAATTGTAGGTCATAAAGGAGCTGCCGGATACGCGCCTGAAAATACACTGTCCTCTTTCCAAATCGCGATGGATATGGGTGCCGATATGATTGAGGTGGATGTGCATTATACAAAAGATGGTGAGGTAGTTGTTTTTCATGATGAGGAAGTATCCAGAACCACTAATGGCACAGGTCGAATTCATGAAATGACATTAGCCGAGGTTAAAGAGTTGGATGCAGGGTATTGGTTCTCTCCAAAGTTTGAAGGAGAAAAAATCCCAACACTGGCAGAAACCATTGACCTGATTCATGGCAAAATGGAATTGATCATTGATATTAAGTCCAAAGGACATGGGTACTATGATGGTTTTGCCGAAAGGATTGTAGAAGTTATAGATGAAAAAGGGGCCATGGACTGGTGTATCATTCAGGCCTATGATGAGCAGTATCTCGAGCATGCCTATGAAGCGGACTCCACCATAGAAATGAAAAAAATCATGATGGGTGAGGATGAAACTCATTTGTTGGCTTTTTACATCAATGCCAAAAGTTTTACCGACCATAGAAACATGCATGAATTTTATGGCACTTTGAACCCGCACTACAAAACCTTATCTCAAAGACGAATTTTTAGATTCCATGCCAGAGGCTACAAGGTGTATACTTATGTAGTTAACGAAAGATCGGACATGCTAAAGATGTTGAATATGGGTGTGGATGGTATCATCACTGATTACCCGGATCGCATGGTGAAAATTAGAGAAGAATTGGACCAGCTAGACAGGAGAAGAGCTGCAGGAGACGAAGAAACACCTTGACAAATCAATACAAAAACGGAGAAGAGTATTACAATAAGATCTATCTCCTATTCAATTTTTTTATTGCCGTATCATTAGTTCCTTTTGGGTATTTGTTACTGCTCAAACAGTCAGGCCAGCTTGTTGCTCAGCTCTATGGAGAGTGGTATTATCCGGTTATGATTTCATTGTTGCTTGCGGGAGCAGCCGTCATTTTCCAAGCGAAGAAAGCATTTAAGATTTATTTAAGTACGGAACAAAAAGGAAGCACACTTAGAGATAAACTGGATAGATATAAATCAAATTCAGTAAAGAAGTACATTTCCTTTTTGTTGGCAGGTCTGATTTGTGTCTGTGGCTTTTATCTAACCGCCAGCCCCTTATTTATTGTTGGTTATATTGTGTCGATCATTTTGTTGTCCATCAAACGACCGACACTCAATACCATTATCGAGGATTTGAAACTATCCGAAGAAGAGCAAAAGATCCTAATTGAAAAAGAGGATATTCCTCTCAACTAAGCATCAACACCTACCGCTTCGGTCATTACATAATATCTCGGATCGTCGATATCCGAAATGATAATTTCATCAAACTTAGGATTTGCTTTTTTCAGTACTCGTTTGCAATCAGGGCTCAGGTGTTTGAGCATCACTTTTTTGCCCAATGCTTCATATTTATTGACCACGATTCTTACAGCTTCTACACCCGAATGATCTGATACTTTTGAATCAATGAAATCAATTTCGATTTGTTCGGGATCTTCTACAGGAGTGAATTTGCTATTGAAGGCCTGGATAGAACCAAAAAACAATGGCCCCCATATTTCATAGACTTTAGTGCCGTCTTCTCGTATGGTTTTTCTCGCACGGATTTTAGTAGCATTTTCCCAGGCAAAAACTAAAGAAGAAACAATCACGCCACACACCACTGCAATGGCCAGGTCGAACATGACCGTTACCCCTGATACCAGAATCAAAACGAAGGCATCTGCTTTAGGTATTTTGTTGATAATTCTAAAGCTGGACCAGGCAAACGTGCCAATCACAACCATGAACATCACACCGACTAATGCGGCAATAGGAACTTGTTCGATGTAAGGAGAAAGGAATAAAATAAACGAAAGCAACATTAAGGCCGCCACAATGCCTGACAACCTTCCTCGTCCACCGGAATTTACGTTAATCATAGATTGACCGATCATGGCGCATCCACCCATTCCACCGAAAAAGCCATTGATGATATTGGCTGTACCCTGAGCTACACATTCTTTGTTACCGCTTCCTCTTGTATCTGTGATCTCGTCAATGAGAGTCAAGGTCATCAACGATTCAATTAAACCGATAGCCGCAAGAATTAACGCATAAGGAAAAATGAAGTATAAGGTCTCTAATGTCAGAGGAATCTGTGGAATCATAAAAGAGGGTAAACCACCTTCTATGCCAGACCCTCCATTGGACTGCACAAAAGATAATACAGTTTGCGTATCTATTCCTCCGAAGATGACTACTAAAGAAACGGTTAGAATTGCTGCGAGTCCAGCAGGAACTTTATTGGTGATTTTAGGTAGCCCAAACATGATGGCCATAGTCAAGAGGACTAGCCCAAGCATTACCCAAAGATCTGTTCCGGCCAACCACTGTCCTTCTACCTTGAACATGCCCAACTGAGAAAGGAAAATAACAATGGCCAATCCATTGACAAAACCGAGCATTACCGGGTGCGGAATTAAGCGGACAAACTTCCCTAGTTTGAATACTCCAGCTGCCATCTGCAATAGTCCCATAACTACTAGCGTGGCAAAAAGGTATTGGACTCCTGCACCTTCTACACCAGGCATTAATGCATTTCCTTCTTTAACTAGAGAAACCATTACTACTGCGAGTGCTCCCGTAGCTCCAGATATCATTCCAGGACGGCCACCGATCACAGCAGTAACTAAGCCAACCATGAAGGCACCATACAAACCAATGATAGGATCAATGCCTGCCACGAAGGCAAAGGCAACAGCTTCCGGCACTAAGGCAAGAGCAACTGTGATTCCTGATAGAATATCATTTTTGGCGTTTTGGGTTTTATTCTTGATCAGCTCAAACATAAATTTTTCTCTTTTCTAAAATGGGGTGCAAAGGTAGATGACTATTTCATAAGCTCATAGTCTATGTGTAAATTATAGGCATTCTTGCACTCGAAGCAATGGTTCAGCTTTGCGTGGGGATACTAAAAATGGAGTCAGCTCATACGAACTAAATCCAATGTCCAAATTCAATATTCCTCCCATATCAACACTAGCTGGTAGTACATTTTGGAATTATGTGAAAGCCATAAGGTCTGGTCGCGTAGAATGGAAATACTATCATAAAGTGCTGTTGACAGGATTGGTATGTGGCTTAGCCTCTCCTTTTCATTGTTGGGAAAAACTCAGAGAAACTGAAAACTCAGATGGGAGTGGTGCTCCATTATTTATATTAGGTCATTGGCGAAGTGGTACTACTTTTTTGCACAACCTACTATGCCAGGACCCAAATGCGGCTTATGTTTCTACCTATCAATCACTTTTCCCAAACAATATGCATAGCCAGACCATTTTCAAGAACTTCATGAAAATGAATATGCCAGACAAAAGGCCAAGTGACAATGTGAGGTTGGGGATTGATTTGCCTCAGGAAGATGAATTTGCTTTGGGCAATATGCAGCGACTGTCTTTTTATGATTTCTTCTATTTTCCGAATCGATTTGAGGAGTTGTTAGATCTGACAATTGCTTTCCAAGACGTTGGTCAAAGTGAGGTTGAACATTGGGCTACAGCATACAAAAAGCTAATCAATAAAGCCCAACAACACAGCCAAGGGGATTGTATTATTTTGAAAAACCCTGTGAATACGGGTAGAGTAGATAAACTGTTGGAATTATATCCAAAGGCAAAATTTCTCCATATCCATCGTAATCCTGTGATTGTGTATCTCTCCATCAAGAAATTCTTCTTATCTCTTTTTCCTACACTTCAATTTCAGCGCACGAGTGAAAAGCAGCTAATAGACTTAATCATAAATTTATATTCGCGTCTGATGAAAAGATACTTGGAGCAACGTCAGTTGATACCTGCTAAACAATTGTTTGAACTTCGTTTTGAAAACTTTGAAAAGGAGCCCATGCGCTACATCGAGGAAATCTACCGGTCATTAAATTTTTCTAATTGGGACAAAGCGAAGTCTAAAATTCAAGATTATATAGAGGCTCAAAGGGGATATCAAAAGAATAGCTACAAAATTTCAAAGCCTGAACTGGACCGTGTTGTCAAAGAATGGGCCTTTGCTTTTGAGGCGTTTGACTATGACCTTCCAGAAAATATTAAAATCATTTAGCAAAACTTACTTACTAGTAAGTATATTTGCCTTGTGTCGAATACCAGACAGCAAATATTGAATCTGGCTGAAGAGCTAATCAGAACGCGGGGCTATCATGCTTTTAGTTACAAAGACATCAGTCAAAAACTAGACATGAAAAATGCTGCTGTGCATTATCACTTTCAATCGAAAGAGGCGTTGGGCGTGGCAATTATCCAGGATAGCATAGACCTATTCAAAAGTAAGGAAGAGTCATGGGATCAAATGTCATGCACTGATCAATTGCTGGACTTTATCAGTATTTACCAGAAAAGTAAGGATCGCAAATGGTCCTGCTTGATGGGTGCTTTGAGTGCTTCTGTGGAGGCATTGCCCGATGGTATGCAAGATAAGCTACATGAGATGGGAAAATATATTCTTGATCGCTTGACCATCACTTTGAAAGAGGGACGCCAAAAAGGAGAATTCAATTTCGCTGAAGAGCCAAGAGCAAAAGCAGAACTGATCATATCTTCGCTGCTTTCTTCACTTTTACTCGATAGAGTAATAAAGGAAAATGTATTCGACTCGATAAAAAATTCAATTATTCAATCTGTAATATCAAACAACTAAATCATACAATGGCTGAAAGAAGAGTAGTAGTCACAGGCATGGGTGCAATCACTCCACTGGGCAACGATGTACAAACCTTTTGGGACAATGCAGTAAAAGGAGTGAGTGGTGCTGGACCCATCACGCACTTCAATGCAGAGAAATTTAAGACGCACTTCGCTTGCGAAGTCAAAGACTTTGATCCAAAGCGCTATTTGGAAAGAAACGAAATCAAACGAACTGATTTATATAGTCAATATGGCTTGTATGCAGCAGCACAAGCGATAGAAGACTCCGGCTTCGAACTGGACAAAATGGATCCTTTTGATGTTGGCGTGATCTGGGGAACAGGTCAAGGCGGATTGGAGACGCTCGAGCAAGAAGTGCAATACTTCATGCAAAAGGATAAAGAGCCAAAGTTCAACCCGTTTCTGGTTCCTAAGATGCTGACCAATATGTGCGGAGGTATGATTGCGCTGAAATATGGATTTATGGGTATTGGTTTTACCACCATATCCGCCTGTGCCACAACCAACACGGCCATTATGGATGCGTTCAACTATATCAAATTGGGCAAGGCCAAGATATTTGTGACGGAGGGTCTGAAGCTCCTATCACGGAGGCAAGTATTGGTGGGTTTGGTTCGATGAAAGCATTGTCCACCAGAAATGACGATCCTGCAGGGGCATCTCGTCCATACGATGTCGACCGCGACGGCTTTGTGATGGGAGAAGGCGGAGGCGCTTTGATCCTGGAAGATTATGATCACGCCAAAGCACGTGGTGCAAAAATCTATGCGGAGATTGTCGGTTCCGCGATGACCAACGATGCCTACCACATGACTGCCACACATCCTGAGGGACTAGGCGCACTTCGCGCAATGCAGTGGGCGCTGAAAGAAGCAAACCTGACGCCTGCTGATCTGGATTATATCAACACCCACTCTACTTCGACGCCTGTAGGTGATTTGAGTGAGCCGGCGGCTATTGCCAAATTGATGGAAGGTTTTGAAAATAAATCGGCGATCAGTGGTACCAAATCCATGACGGGTCACATGCTAGGCGCTGCTGGTGTGGCTGAGGCGATTCTTTCGATTCAGTCGATCAACAACAACATTGTGCCTCCTACAATCAACACCGAAACGATTGATCTGGAGATTGTTGGTGATCACGACATCGTGATTAAGGAAGCGAGAGAAAAAGAGGTGAAAGTAGCTATGAGCAACACCTTTGGTTTCGGTGGCCACAATGCCATTTCGATTTTTAAGGCTATATAATTTTTAACCCAAACAGGGCTCCAAGCCCTGTTTGGGTTTTACTAAATACTCCCTCTTGGAGAAGAAGGTTGGGGAGATTGAAAGAACAAACGTTAAACCCAATCATATATCCCAAAATGAGCTTGGAACAAAACAAGAAAAACGCAGTAGATTTCTACCGAACAGCGTACGAAGGCAATCCGGCCAAAGCTGTCGAGCTGTATGTGGGTGACGACTACATTCAGCATAACCCTGATGTCGCCAATGGCACAAAAGGTTTTATTGATTACTTCGAAAGAATGCAAAAGGAATATCCAGAGAAAAGCATTGAGTTTGTTCGGGTGATTGCCGAAGGAGACTTGGTAGCCCTTCATACGCATCAAACCTGGCCAGGTAATGACGAGTATGTCACCATGGATTTTTTCAGATTTGATGACAAGGGTAAAATTGTAGAGCACTGGGACGCTATCCAGCAAATTCCTGAGACTTCGGCGAATCCTAATACGATGTATTGATCAAATTTCTTAATCTAGATTAAGAAATTCGCTTTCTCCTTTTCGTTCAATCGGTCAAACAAAATTTGAAAACCATGATTAAATATATGTTTGGCCTGGGTATTCTTTTGGCCATGAGTATTTCCAGTTGTAAACAAGAGGCTGCTCCTCAAGAAACAACCTACATCAACAAGGACCTGCCTACGATCGGCATCATCATTTTTGATGCGGTGATCACCAATGAAATTTTGGCTCCGCTTGATGTGTTTTCTAAGCACACGGCTAAAGGAGAAAAGCTCTTTAATGTCGTTTTTCTTGCCGCTGAACAAAGAGCCTATAGAACCGAAGAAGGCATGCGCATGCTGCCTGACTTTTCTTTTGCCAACACACCAGATCTGGATGTTTTGGTGATTCCAAGTTCTTATGAATCTGCCAAGCAATACAAAGACCAACAACTGGTTGGGTTTGTGAACCAACAGTACGATGAATTGGATTATGTGGCTACTCATTGTGCAGGTGCGTTCACCTTGGCTGCTTCTGGGAAAGTGGACAACAAAGAAATGGTGACCTACATTTCAGGAGCACAGCGACTAAAAGAAGAGTTTCCAGCATTGAATGTACAAGATGATGGCGTGGTATCAGTAGCTCACGACGGCAAAGTATTTTCTTCTAATGGAAGCTTGGTGTCTTACCTCGGCTCATTGGATCTACTCGAAACACTCACAGATCCAGCGCACAGAAAATATGTGGAGGGCTCTCTTTACTTAGAACGTCTCTCAGCAAAAAATTGATTGGACATTAAAAAGCTCTGTTATTCAACCACCACTTGTTGAATAACAGAGCTTTTGATTAATTTGGGAGAGAAAGAATGAGCATTTTGCTTGTTAGATAAATGTTAGCTTTCATAGGTGGATGAAAAACAAATCATTTTTATTGAAATTTATATTTTACCTAACTAGCATTCCAATAGTAGTATATGCTGGAATAGAAAAAGGAAATTCTGTTAGTTCAATAATAATAGTATCAATAATCTTATTTATTGTATCCTTTCTGGTTCCATATTATGAAAATGTGCTTGCTCCTAGTAGACAAGCAACTGAAACAGTACGAACACTAAATGGTCTCGAAGAATTAGGCTTTTCATTTGAAGGAGACAAGTATGTTGGTCAATTTAGAAATAGAGACATATCGGTAAGATATAGAAGAAGCAGAATTCACAGATATCCAGCAATGCTAATCAGTTTGAATTGCCAATCCCAATATTGGGATTCATTGAAGGAAGAACTTAAAAATTCACTAAAAACTAACTATAGATTTGAGTCTGATGTAATAACAATTGACCATGAGGTTGATGATATGCGAACTTTCCTGTCAGAGGCTAAGAATCAAATTGCAAGAATGGTTTCAATAATAGAATCTGTAGAACTAGAAAAAAAAGAAAGCTAACAAGGTGCGGTCTCCATGTTTTAAACATGGACGATTAAAGAGACTAATAATGAGGATTTTGCTGGTTAGATAAATGCTGTGTGCAAGCTAAAATATCAATACAAATGAAGTCAAACGGATCTATAATAATACCAACCATGCGATACAAAGACGCCCCAGCAGCAATTGACTGGCTTTGCAAAGCATTCGGGTTTGAAAAACATTTAGTAGTCCCGGGAGAAAATGGAACCATTGCCCATGCCCAGCTAAGTTTTGGTAATTCTATGATTATGTTGGGATCTGAAAGGGATGGTGAATATGATAAATTGGTAAAGTCCCCTAAAGATCTGGATGGAATTAATACACAAAGCGCCTATATAATTGTAGAAGAGATAGATGAACATTATCAAAGAGCGATTGATGCTGGAGCAGAAATAACTATAGAAATAAAAGATGAGGACTATGGTGGTCGCGTATACAGTTGCCTAGACCCGGAGGGTTATTTATGGAATTTTGGTTCATACAATCCATGGACCGAATGAAAACTAAAAAGCCAGTTCCAATCGCCCTCGTTTCAACTGGCGTGTACCCGTATAACGTGAATTCCAGCCTACCGACGACTTATAAATAGCAAGGTTTCAATGGCATGGTCAGCCACTGTTCATTAATCTGAATATGCTATTTTTTTGTTTTTTGAATGTTGTAGAAACTTACTTCTGCCTCAAAATTCTTCATCTTAATGAGGTTTGAAGTATCACCAAGGACTTCATCTACAAATCCATATTCCTTTGCCTCAAGCGCATTCATAAATCGGTCTCTTTTAAAAAGTTCTTCAATTTGCTTCCACGTATGACCGCTGTTTTTACCCATGATATGGAATAACTGAGTCTGTAATCGTTCTTGCTCATGCGTGGCTATTCGTACATCTTCTGTGTAACCTTTGGCGCCTCCTCCAGTGGGGTGCTGGTGAATGGTGGCTTGTGCCAGAGCCAAACGCTTTCCTTTGGCACCAGAAGTAAGTAATGCTGTACCCATACTTCCAGAAAATCCAACGGCTACCGTTGACACAGGTGCCGAGATCATTTGCATAGTATCATAAATAGCCAATCCTGCATACACTGAGCCTCCAGGACATTGGATGAACATATCAATCTGCTTGTTTGGATCTTGACTGTTTAAAAATAACAGTTGGGCTACGATTAGGTTGGATACCTGATCATCGATGGCTGACCCTAGAAAAACAATTCTCTCTTTAAGGAGCAAACTGAAAATATCATAGGACCGCTCGCTCCTACTATTTTGGTCAATGACCATGGGAATCAGATTGGATTGAAAGCTCATATTTTATCTTTTAAATATGGATTGAATTCGAAGTTGAAACGATCTAAACTTAGGCTCATGAAAAACACAATGTTCTACACTTTTGATTTCTTCAATTAGTTTTTCCCTACCATAAAGCTGAATTAATGAATAGGCTTTTGATTGCCATTTTGCCTTGTCCCTGATACTGGGAGTAGTCAGAACTTTGGCTTCTGTAACCAATTGCTCCGATGAAGGAGCCTTGGCTAATAGCCAGTTCTCGATTTCGGCCGTTTCACTCAAAGAAATCCTCATAGTTCAATGATTTTAGTTTGACACCTTCTCTTACTTTTTCAAGGCACTTATATTTTTTTACTGTAGCTGACCGCTCACTCGCGTATCCATAGCGATCCGCAACTTGCTTCATACTTAACTTTTCATAATAAAAAGATTGCAGTAGTTCCATGCATTTTTCACCGGATTGCTTCAAGTGAAGCAGTAGCTTACGTGTCGAGAGTGTTTTGTCTTTTTCTGCAGTGATTTCGATTTCATCTAGACTTTCAACCAGGGCATTCTTTTTCTGATACTTCAACCAAAGTTTTTTTGATATCCCCATTAAATAGGCTCCATCACTGACTAATGGCTGAAAGTTTGTTCCACAGAGTTTTTCATAATAAAGAACGATTGCTGTCTGAAAAACCTCTTTAGCCACTTCGAGATTACCTCCTCTTTGCTTTATATAGGCCGCTATTTTTGGAAAAACCTTCTCATACCACTGACTGATAGTGTCCTCACGTGTTCGGGTTGTTAATTTCTCGAGTACTAGCATTGGCTTTGTTGTTTATTAGTATGTGCTATAAAACACGAAAGTATCACCCTGAATTTCGGAATTTTTTTTTAATGTTTCGCATCAGGTATCAAAACGAACTTTGGTTAGTTTAAAATTGCCAGATAAAGGGGCTTTTTTCATAAATTGAATTCTCACTGTTTGTGAGATACGCAATGCACTTTTATGTTATCTAAAAACCAATAACTAAATGAATTACCAAACCTATCAGCCGCATCCGGATTTGGAATCCATTATTCGTTGCTACTGGACTTTAGAGGTTCCTGCTGATCCTAACGCTCAAAAACAACGTATTGTACCTGATGGGTGTATTGAAATGGCGTTTATTCTTGGAGACGATATCAAACGGTACACTTCCGAAGATTCATTTATCCTCCAACCTCGTGCCATGGTACTTGGACAAACCGTTGAACCTTTTTATATCGAGCCAACTGGCTATGTCAATACATTTGCCGTTAGTTTTTATCCTTATGGATTTGCCAATTTCGTTTCCGTACCCATAAAATCACTGGCCAACAAAGAAACACCTATAGTAAAATTGTTTGACCAAACAGCTGCGGAAAGGCTCGCTCAGGAAATAGTTGAAGCAGAGGATGCCACGCAAAGGATCGAAATAATCGAGCGCTTCCTCTTGAGCAGGCTTACCGAAAAACCAATGGTCGATCATATTGTTAAAACAACCATAGACACACTCTTATCAAGAAAAGGGAATTCTTCAATAAGTAGTATTCTCAAACGAGACCTATCCAAAAGGAGGCAATTGGAAAGAAACTTTGTGAAACAAATCGGGATCAGCCCGAAACAACTGGGCAAAGTGATTCGCCTTCAAAGTGCTCTAAAATTGATGCTAAACCAAGAAGGAGAAAACCTGACAAACATAGCGTACGAAAGCGAATATTACGACCAGGCCCATTTCATCAAAGATTTTAAAGAGTTTACAGGAGTGAGCCCCAAGGAGTTTTTAGGAAATGAAAATATGGCACTTTCCTCTCTCTTTTACAAATAGACTCAGCGTCGCACTTTTACAATTTTACTTCAAGTTAGGTACATACTTTTGTTTCAAAAAAATAACTAATCAGTATGAAGAGATTTTTCACGATGATGATGATCTGCTGCCTGGCTGCTTTTCATTCAAAAGGCCAAAATATTGAGTCATCAATAAACAACAAAAAAGACATGAATAGCTTCGTTTCCATTTTTGAAATTCCCGCAACGGATATCACTAGAGCCACCAATTTTTACCAGACCATCTTAGATATAGACATTGAAAGGATGGATTTTCCTGGTATGGAAATGGGCCTGTTCCCCTATGAAGATCAGGCGATCACAGGGGTATTGATGAAAGGAGAAGGTTATCAACCTTCGCCAGAAGGCGTAACCATATATTTGAATGGAGGTACAGACCTTCAACTTATTCTTGACAAGGTTGAAATCAACGGAGGAAAAGTATTGGTGCCCAAAACGCCGCACGCTGATGAAAGCGGTTTTTTTGCCATTTTTATTGATTCAGAAGGCAACAAAATGGGCTTGCATTCAACAAACTAATTGATTAGATAGCAATCAGCGATTGCATAAAATAATTAGAATATTGATGCTCCAGTTGGCCACAAGACCAATTGGGGCATCACACTTTTGATAGCCTTGGTACTTCAAGATTGGAAAAGGAGGAATGAAATACCTGTGATAAATTGCTCACTTCTTTGGCTGAAAAGGTACTTTTGAAAAGCAAAAACGGGACTCACTTGGGCCTTAGCTCAATAGAAACATACGCCAATGAAACAGTCTATAGTTCATATTGCACTCGTTGTAAAAGATTACGATGAGGCTATTGAATTCTATACCAAAAAGTTAAAATTTGATTTAATTGAAGATAGCTATCAGCCAGAACAAGATAAAAGGTGGGTTGTTGTTGCTCCTCCTAATTCAACGGGAACATCGATTTTACTTGCCAGAGCATCAAAACCTGAACAAGAAAAATTTATAGGAAACCAAACAGGTGGTAGAGTCTTTCTTTTTTTAAACTCTGACAACTTTTGGCGTGATTACAAAGAAATGACGTCAAAAGGAATTGAATTTGTTAGAGAACCAAAAAAAGCGGACTATGGAACAGTTGCTGTATTTAAGGATTTATACGGAAACTTATGGGATTTGCTGGAATTAAACAGTGACCAAACGGCTCCCTCAATCGACCCTAATCATCCTAGTTTCAACCGGGGCGCGTAACCAAGGATGAAATTTCGCCCTTGTTGTTGTTGTCAATAACAACCCAAACCCACCCCTTTCCGTTACCGTATTTGTAGGACTAAAAATTAAATACCTACCTTTGTAAAAATTATTATTAACCAATCGAGTGGAGCCAACCCTGGCAAATGCTTTCGCTGAAAGCAAAATGATCATCATAAGATCATATCCGATAAGAAAGATTCTCACCCTTCCCCGTATCTTTGTTAGGATTGAGCAAGACTCCAATCACATCTTATTATATTCCCATACATGGCGAAAAAGAAAAAAGACAATAGGCGGAAAATCAACCGCACCAAAAAAGTACTAAACATAGACGCTGTAAGAAGACAAGTAGCCGGACTGTTCGATGAGAACCCTGGAGAAGCCTTTACAGTCAAACAAATATTTAGCAAGGCTGGCTTGAGAGACAAGCTGGCAAAGAAAGAGGGCCTCAACTTTGTACTCGACCTAGAGCAAGAGGGCACGGTAGAACAGCTGAGAAATGGATCATTCCGATCTAGACAGGCGAATAGTGCTGCCGGCATAGAAGGCGTAGTCGATCACGTGAACCGTAGGTTTGCCTATGTGATCTGTGAAGGACAAGAGGAAGACATCTGGGTAAAAACAGATGATCTGAAAAATGCGGTTGATGGAGACCGAGTCGCAGTAAGAATCAAAAAGGGTGGGCGTCACGGCAATAGACCGGAAGGCGTAGTCACCCAGATCATTTCTAGAGGACGAACAGAATTTGTTGGCAAGATCGAAGTCCTGCCCAAGTATGCTTTTATCGTGCCCGATAATCGAAAAATGTATATAGACATTTTCGTCTACCCAGAGAAAATCGGCAAAGCCAAGACCAATGACAAGGTGCTGGTGAAAATAAAAGAATGGCACGGCGGCAAAGCCAAGAGCCCCATCGGTCAGGTGACTGAAGTACTCGGTCAAGCCGGCGAGAATGAAGCCGAGATTCATTCGATCATGGCAGAGTTTGGTTTGCCCTTCCGTTTTCCTAAAAATGTGGAGGCAGCTGCTTCGAAAATTCCTGTGGAGATTCCAAAGGAGGAAATTAAAAAAAGAAGAGACGTTCGTGATGTCACGACTTTTACCATCGACCCAGTCGATGCCAAAGACTTTGATGACGCCATATCGGTAGAACATTTGAAAAATGGAAATTATGAAATTGGCGTGCACATCGCGGATGTGTCTCATTATGTAGAGGAAGAAGGCATATTGGATGAGGAAGCTGTGAACAGAGCCACCTCTGTATATTTGGTGGATCGAACTATTCCTATGCTGCCCGAAAAATTATCCAACGGTCTTTGTTCGCTACGGCCTAAAGAGGAAAAACTGACTTTCTCTGCCATGTTTGAGATTACGCCTAAGGCGGAAATTAAAAATCAATGGTTTGGTCGCACGGTGACCTATTCAGATAGACGCTTTACTTATGAAGAAGCGCAAGAAAGAATTGAAAATGGCGAAGGTGATTTTCAAGAAGAAATCAATTTGCTGAATGGTTTGGCCAAACAGCTCAAGGCCAAACGTTTCCAAAAAGGGGCGATCGGATTTGAAACGGTAGAAGTCAAATTCAAATTGGATGAAGATGGCAAACCATTGGGTATCTATCCGAAAGAGAGAAAAGACGCTCATAAATTGGTGGAGGAATTCATGCTTTTGGCCAATAAAAAAGTAGCGGAGTTTATCTACAACAAGCACAAGGGAGATGATACCTTCGTCTATCGAGTGCACGATGATCCCGATCCCGAAAAGCTAGATACGTTTGCCAAGTTTGCTTCTAAGTTTGGACACAGACTGAAAGTAGGTCAAGCCAACATTTCGGATACACTCAACACGTTGATGGATGATATCCATGGCAAACCAGAACAGAACGTATTGGAGTCTTTGGCCATTCGCACGATGTCGAAGGCCGTTTATACTACAGAACCGAAAGGTCACTTTGGATTGGCATTTCCTCACTATACTCATTTTACTTCTCCGATCAGGAGATACCCGGATGTGATGGTTCATCGATTATTGGATCATTACTTGAAAGGCAAGAAATCACCAGATGCAGATCCTTATAAAGAGCTTTGTCGCCATTCGTCTGAACGAGAAAAGCGAGCGGCAGATGCGGAAAGAGCTTCTATCAAATACAAACAGGTAGAGTTTATGGCGATGGCCGAAAATCGCCCGTTTGAGGGTATCATTTCAGGCGTGACGGAATGGGGCATATTTGTGGAAATGACAGAAACAAAATGTGAGGGTATGATTAGAACGTCATCCATGACGGACGACTTCTACGAATTTGACGAAAAGAACTTTCGCATGATTGGCAAACGAAACAAAAGGATGTTTACTTTGGGCGACGAAGTGACGGTGATGGTGGTAGACACCGATATCGACCGTAGAACCATTGACTTGGAATTTGTAGACCATGACTGAAGACATTAAAATCTTTCAACAGAAACTTAGCGAAAGATTGCTCGAATTGGATTTAGAAAAAGAGCCCAAGGAGCTTTACGAGCCTATTCATTATACCTTGAGCTTGGGTGCCAAACGCATGCGCCCTATTTTGGCTATCATGGGCTATTTGTGTAGCAAAGAGGATTGGGAAAAAATCGTTGATCCGGCATTAGCCATTGAGCTCTTCCATAATTTCACTTTGATTCATGACGATATCATGGACGAAGCGCCACTTCGTAGAGGAGAACCCACTGTTTACAAAAAATGGAATAAAGATATAGCGATCCTATCAGGCGATGTACTGATGGTGATGGCTTATGACTTGCTCATGAGGGCAGAGTATTCAGACTTCAAATACATCCTTCGCTTGTTTAACCAGTGTGCTACAGAAGTGTGCGAAGGCCAACAATTGGACATGAACTTTGAGGAAACGTCGTCGGTGAGTGAGGCTGATTACCTCGAAATGATTCGACTGAAAACCGCTGTGCTATTGGGCTTTAGTTTGGAATTGGGAGGACTCTTAGGAGGAATGACTAAAGAGGATGCCCGGCACTTGAGAGATTTTGGAGTCAACATCGGCATTGGCTTTCAACTGAAGGACGACCTACTCGATGTTTATGGTGATGCGCAGAAATTCGGTAAGCAGGTGGGTGGAGATATCATTGCCAATAAAAAGACCCTGCTTTTGATCAAAGCGATCGAATTAGCTGAAGGCAATCAGAAATTAGACTTGCACAACCTGTTGGCTGATAAGGACATTGATCCGGACAAAAAAGTAAGAGAAATGAAGGCGATCTATGCGGATCTAAACATTGAAGCTATTGCCGAAAAGGCCATGAACGACCATTTCGAAAAAGGCTTTGCTCAGCTCGATGCCTTGGAAAAAAGCGAATACAATCTAACTCCGCTTCGTGAATTCACAGAAGCATTGATCGCACGCGATCATTAGGAAGCTTAGATTGGAAGTCCGCTAATTGTTGTAATTACATATTCCCCTGATATTAGGTTCACAGATTCAAATTCAAATTGAATCATGCCGTCAGGGTAAATGAGTCCATCAAATGTCCCCAAGCTAGAATCATCATCTTCCAAGGTCATATTCGTTGTACCTCTTACTCTGAACTCATTGTCATCATCACTAATGGAGTTCGATATGTATTGGCTGCTTCTCTCGACTCGAAAAGAGGTAGCCGTAGTGCCATCGCTTAGCGTATGTTCTGTGAGATTATCAAAAGTCAATTCATATGACCATCCCAACCGAGGATATATGGTCATACTCATCTGATCTTCAGATAAGAATAAATCTAAAGAGCCTCTGTTGGTGCCTTGACTAGACAAACGACCTCTGTCATCAAAATAGTCAGATGAAGAATTATAGTCATATGCGCTCTCACTATATTCTTGTGGAATACTGGTGAAATCACTGGTTTCGCAAGAGAATAACAATAGGACAGAAAGTATGTGTAATGTATATTTCATGATGAGTTTATCTAAGATCAGAGTAAAATTTCCACTGGAGTACGAATTGGAAAACGCCATTTCGCATATCGAATTCGCTGAAATCTCCACTTTCAAATAGGTCTAGGAGTCCATAGTTATACCTGAAGGTCATGTTCAAAACGCTGGTACTAAGACCGAAGCCCCCAAGAACACCTCCATCAAAGCCTCTTACTCCTGTGAGCTGAGTTCTGTCATTTTCTCTATCAACTTCCCACCAGGGAACAAATTGTTCGGCTGACAACAAAGAAGAACCATAGCCGCCAATCTGAAAAAACACTCGCTCATTGAGTTTGATATTGGTGGCTAAAACAGCCTTGATATAGTCGGCAGCAAAGGAGACATTTTCTTTACCTTCAAATGAACCAAGGTCATGGAGATAGGTGGTGGTTTTTTGAAAATGTCCACCCATGTAGCTATAGGCAACTTCCGGCTGAAGAGCGATTCGTTTGGATAAATGAACGACCGCAAACATGCCCAGATCGAAGGTGACTCTATTTCTGATAGGTTCGTAATATTCGATACGATTGCTGTAGACTATGGGGTCGCCAGAGCCACTTAGATGTGTAAAATTGATGGAGTTATGTAGTCCAAATTCAACGCCAGTTTGACGTAGACTATCGCGTTGAGCGAGTGCTGATTCGCACCAAAGTATGGGTACTAAAAGCACAAGTAGTTTTAGTGATTTGTCCATTGTTGTGAGTTTGGGTATAAGACAAAAAACCAGACCTAACCCCTCAAATTATAGGGCCATAATAAATGCCTTAATTCTGCTCAAATTGACATATTTCAAAGATTTTAGTTGATATTGCGAAAAAAATCAGATCAAGCGAAATGACAAATATGTCCTGGACTATTATCATCATTATTGTCAATGTAGCTGTAAGCTATATGGGCTTTCAAAATCATAACCTACAGTACAAACTTACCATGAATCCGGTGGCTATTTTGAGACACGGACAATGGTATCGTGTCGTCACCTCTGGGTTTATTCATTCCAACTGGGCGCACCTTGGGTTCAATATGTTTACGTTTTACTTTTTTGGTAGACTAGTCGAGCAAATTTTCATTGCACTGAAAGGCAATTTGGGAGGTATCTATTTTGTTGTATTCTATCTACTAGGTATTGTTATTTCAGATTTGCCTTCGTTATTGAAGCACAAAGATCATCCTCACTATAATTCGCTTGGTGCCTCAGGAGGTGTGGCTGCCGTTGTGTTTTGCAGTATTTTGTTTTTCCCAATGGAAGAAATTTGCCTCTACGGTTTTATTTGTCTCAAGGGGTTTATTCTCGGTGCACTTTATCTGATCTATTCTTATACCAAGGGCAAACAGATTTCAGACAATGTCAATCATGATGCCCATTTGATCGGAGCAGTTTTCGGACTAGTGTTTAGTGTGATGATCGAGCCAAGAGTACTGGGTAGTTTTATCAAACAGATTTCTGAGTGGAATCCTTTCGGGTAATTGGAATTTTTAGAAACTATAGGCGGTGTAACCGTCGGAAAATTCTTCCTCGGATAGTTGAGGGTTGATTTCTACATTTCTGAATTCGTATTTTTCAAATAGCCCTTGTTCGTCGTATACCTCTAATTTTAGAGGAATTTGTCTTTTTTGATCAATAAACAAAACCATTTTGGCGGCATAATCGGAAGGTAATTGGATGATGTCTCCTTCTTTCACTTGCCCAAATATGCTTACGCCTTTGTTTTTCTCATAGATCATGTACTCATTGAGTCTGTTCTTCAAGGCAATGCTAGAGATGCTTTCACCGCGTTTAACCACATGATCATTATAAGTGAAGTTTGGGTTGACCATGGAGATGATTTCACAAGGTTGTCCATTCAGGTTTCCAGTTCCATGGTCGTTAAGTAATTCTGATATTCCGTCCTTGTGCTTGTAAAACAAATACTCCATGACTGAAACCACATAGTCGTACCCTCCTTCTAGAATAGTATGATGTTGATCTTTTCTCATCAACTCTCCATTAGGATCTAGCTTCAAGTTTACCCAGGGGAATCCATTGGGATTGACCAATGCTTTTTTCTCGTCCAACGGATGGGGATATAAAACCTCTACACCTGTATTTGGCGCTAACTCCTTAAGGTAAATCTTGTAAGGTCTTCTATGAATTTTAATTGAGAAGTGATTTTCTACATAAGACCCATTGATTCTTTCGGATCGGATCAGTTCATATTTCAGGGTTTCAATGTTTCGGGTTGCTTCAAATACCTGCTTTACCTTTTCAGGTGCCGACTTTTTACTCGGGTCTGTAAAGTTTAAAGAAACGATCGCGAAAAATGTAACTAACCAGAAATGAGACTTCATCATAATCTTTTGAATAGCCGTTGCAGGCTGGTGTATTCTGTCATAAGACAAATATTAACGGACTAACCCCCAAATGCTTCTGTATTTTGTAAATTGCCCGCAAAATCCAAGATGCTATGAAAAAGTTTATTTCCCTGATTTGCCTTTCGCTATGCTTGCAAACTGCTTTCGCACAAAACGTAATGACACCAGAATTACTCTGGGGCTTAGGACGGGTGAGTGGTGTTGGAATATCAACTGATGGTAAGGCGGCTGTTTACAGCGTCACCCGATATGATGTGAATGCCAATGAAAGTAGGACAGCCTACTATTCGATTCCTGTCGGTGGAGGAAAAGCAGCAAAGATTACTGACCCGTACAGCCTAGTTACAGATCCGAGCATATCCCCAAATGGAAAGTACAAACTCTATCACCGTCCGGTCAAGATTTATAGTGTTAAAGGAAAAGACAACTATCCAGAGTTGGATAAATCTGAGGTACAGATCTACAACGACCTGATGTATAGACATTGGGATACCTGGGCAGATGGTTCATACAATCACGTATTTATGAGCAATGTAGATGGGTCGAACGAGGTGGACATCATGAAAAATAAAACCTTTCATAGCCCAACAAAACCCTTTGGAGATGAGTCAGATTATACCTGGAGTCACAAGGGTGGTAAAATACTTTATGTAACGAAAACCAAGACAGGGGCCGCCTATACGGTGAGCACAAATACGGATATCTATTCTTACGATCTCAACACTCAGACAACAACAAACCTGACCAAGGGAATGATGGGTTATGACAATAGTCCTGCCTATTCTAAATATGGGATTCTGGCTTGGCTGAGTATGAAGACGGATGGAAATGAAGCGGATAAAATTGATATTGTTATTTCAGATAGGTTTGGTAAAAAGAATTTAACCGAAAACTGGGATGGGTCACCTGATAGCTTCAAATGGTCAGCGGATGGAAAAACCATTTATTTCATTGCGCCATTCGGAGGAGAGAAGCACTTGTTTGCTGTGGACTATCCGGGGAAGTCAAAGAAGCAGCCTGTTGTAAAACAGATTACTAAAGGACAATTCGATGTAACTGGTATCGTGGGTCAGACAGGTAAGCAAATGATCGTGACCAGAACGGATATGAATCATGCAGTTGAGCTATACTCCGTAAACCTAAGCGATGGTAGTATGGAACAGTTGACACATGTAAATGATGAGGTATATAACGGCATTGGGCTCAGTAAAGTAGAAAAGCGCATGATCACCACCACAGACGACAAGCAAATGGTGACTTGGGTAATCTACCCTCCTAACTTTGATCCCTCAAAAAAATATCCAACCCTGCTGTATTGCCAGGGAGGACCGCACGGTCCGCTCTCACAATTCTATTCTTATCGTTGGAATTTTCAAGTGATGGCTGCGCAAGGCTACATTGTGGTAGCTCCGAACAGAAGAGGTATGTACGGTCATGGCGTAGAATGGAATGATCAGATCAGTAAAGATTACGGTGGACAGAATATGCAGGATTATCTTTCTGCGATTGATGACCTAGCCAAAGAACCATTTGTAGATGAAAACAGATTAGGAGCAGTTGGAGCCAGCTACGGAGGGTATTCTGTGTTTTACCTGGCAGGTATGCACAACAAAAGGTTCAAGACATTCATTTCCCATGACGGCATTTTCAACTGGAGAAGTATGTATGGTACTACCGAGGAAATGTTTTTTGTGAATTGGGAAATTGGCGGCCCTTATTGGGAAAAGGATAATGCGGCTGCTCAAAAATCTTACGCTGAATTCAATCCAATAGAATTTGTACAAAATTGGGATACACCAATCATGATTGTACAGGGAGGTAAGGACTACCGCGTACCTATTGGACAAGGGTTGGAAGCCTATCAGGCGGCTCAGTTGTTAGGTATAAAGAGTCGATTAATTTACATACCCAATGAAAACCACTGGGTGTTATCTGCCCAAAACGGATTGGTGTGGCAGCGGGAGTTTTTCCGGTGGTTAGAAGAAACGCTCTAGAGAAATGAAGTGTGTAACCAACAAAGTTTGTTATGATACCAGGGGACTGGCTGAAGAAGCTTTGATTGAGCATCGCTCACGTCATTATCACAATGATAACAGTGGCCCTATCAATGTTTACGAATGCAGGGATTGTGGAAGTTATCATTTTACCTCTCAAGGTGAAGTTAGTGATTTGATCAAACAGAACCGATCAAAAATAGATGCCAACCGAGAGGCCAATTATTGGGAAAGGAAATTGAGATAAAAAAAGGGATCACTTTTGTGACCCCTTTTACTACTAACTAATTACTCAACTTTACTCTTCTTTAAAACCTTACATTTACCGTCAGGTTATACAATGAGCCCAACTGGCTGAAATGATAGCCGTCGTAAGTCATTTGAGAATATCTTTGGTTGAATGTGATCAGGTTGGACTGTGTTTGCACTTGAGCAGGATCATTCAAAATGGTTTCTCCTGATGCGTTCAGTGCTTTAAACTCCCATTCTGGCAATACATTCAAGATGTTGTTCACATTGAAAGAGATATTTACTTTGTCCGTAGCTCTGAAGTTGATACCTAAATCTGTTACCACTTTAGGTTTGAATTCAGTTTTTAGATTTGAATCCATTCCCTGCTGTCTGAAAGTAGTGGTACCAAAGTAAGTGTTGTTCAATGAGAATCCGAACTTGCCTAAGTCATAGTTGATGCCTAAAATCCATTTGGTTTTTGGTCTAGAGGTAAAGAACAGTGCTTCCTGAGTTTCGTTTACGACTGACTGACCAGCACCTGCTACTAGATCTGGGTTCTTTACATCACCATCTCTTTCGTTTTCAATCGTATAGTTTCCAGAAAGGGTGAAACCTAAAGTACCATTTCCCACACCTAAATTCTTATAGTTGGCAACGAAATCAATACCTGAAGTTTTAGTGTCCAACGCATTTACGAAGAAGCTTACGTCGCTCAGGTTGTTGTCTGCCAGAACTTGATCTAGTGGAGTTCCTCCACCCGAGGTTGGGCCAATCTCTGTACTCAACACGATTCTGTCTGAAACAGAGATGTTGTAATAATCGAATGTAATATCAAAGTTTTCAGATGGTCTTAGTCCCATGCCAACCGTGAAGTTGAATGACTCTTCTGCATCCAATTGTGGAATCCCTAATAGTTTAGCTTGTGGAGACACATTGTTTACTAGTCCACCGACTTGGATACCAGACCCAGGAACAAAACTGTACTGTGCTTTCTGAGTATAGATCTGGTGCAAGGTAGGTGCTCTGAATCCTGTGGAGGCAGAAGCTCTTAAGGTCATTTTATCATCCATGAGCTTGTATCTAGAACTCAACTTCCAAACAAATGCTTGTCCAAAGTCACTGTAGTTCTCAGCACGTATCGTACCATTCAAGAGAAAGTCTTCAGTTACATCAAAAGACAAATCGAAGTAACCACCAAAGTTGTATCTATTGAACTTGCCAGAGTTTTCAGGTGTATTTCCTGCAAAGGAATCCGCACCACCGCCATCGTAGGAAGCTTTTCCCCCTTCAATCACTGTAAATGTCTCGTTTCTAAACTCTGCACCAAAGGCCATAGCCAGCGATGACGAGATTTCTTTAGAAATATCAATGTTTCCAACGATATGGTTGAAGCGTGTTCCTCCTGGGTCGAAGCTAATTGGACTATTTTCTCTATATAGTAAAGACCCTTCGTTGATTTCACCATCATCTACAGATCCGTTACCATTAGTGTCTAACCAAGTGGAAGGAGAATAGACAAAGTTTCTGTTATGAGAGTTGGTTACTTTATAAGTCTGTGTGTTCCCACCTACGGTGAAACTTCCATCATACGTCCAGCCATTCATTTCTGATCTTACTCCTAAAGTACCATTGTAGTCATTGAGTAAACCATCGAAAGTTGGCACATATCCGTCGTATCCTCCAGGGTTAGTTGGGTGGTTGCCTGGGAAGAAATTGGCCAAATATGGAAAGTCTGTGATTGTTCTCCAGTATGGCGTTCTATAGTTAGCGTAACTATTTACGTTTTTGTAAACGTAAGCACCATTGAAGTATCCCTTTACATTGTCGCTGATGTTAAAGCCTCCGTTTAGCAAAAATTTAGCTGCAGTAGTTTCTGGTGAACCATTGATGTTACCGGCATCAGGTCTTCTGTTCAAAAACTCTTGAACGTCGGCAATGTTTGCTCCGAAATCAGATGCTTCGCCTTGAGCATTTACGGTTCCAGGTCTATTAGCTAATTCTGTTTTTGAGAAATCAACTGTGTAATTGAGGAATCCTCCATTTCCAAGACCAGTACCTGCATTCAAGCTTACTCCTACGGACTCTCCATCACCTTCTCCTGTGACTCCAGCTCTCAAAGTCACTGAACCGTAGTCTACATCATCTTTAAGAATGATATTCATTACACCAGCGATTGCATCAGAACCATACTGTGCAGATGCACCATCTCTCAATATCTCTACTCTTTCAATAGCATCCTGAGGAATGGCAGAGATATCGGCACCTGTTTCACCTCTACCTGGAGAAGTTTGAGTATATAGTAGCGCACTAAGATTCTTTCTTTTTCCATTGATAAGTATCAATGTTCTACTTGGTCCCATGTTTCTGATTTCGTAAGGGTCAAGCAGCGAAGTCGCATCATTTACCGGCGTTTGTACAGAGTTGAAAGAAGGCACTCTATACGTCAATGCTTTGTCAAATGTATTTTGTCCTGTGCTTGTTAGCTCCTTAGCATCGAGGATATCTACTGGAACAGCCGTGTCCACATTGGACCTTGGTCTACTCCGTGTACCTACTACCACGAGTTCGTTGAGCAATTCTACATTCTCTTCAATCGTGATATCCAGTGTCTTTGTCTCGCCAGAAGCTACCGTTACCGACTGCTTTTTAGTAATGTATCCGACAAAACTCACGGAAACTTCGTGCGTACCTGCTGGTACCTTTAGTTGATAAGACCCATTGACATTGGTAATGGTTCCGTTACTTGAGGATACACTTACCGTGGCTCCTACTACTGGCCCATTCTTGTCTGAAATGGTGCCACTGATTTGCTGGGCATGAACCAAAAATGGCATGACTAGCAACATTAAAATCTGTAATGATTTTTTCATGTTAAATTTATTTTAGTTGATATAGATATAGGCGCGGTTGTCAGCGCTTGTATAGGTATACAGATGATTGTTGGCTAGCACCCACTCCAACTAGAATAAAATTTTTGTTTTATCTGGGCTACAGAATTAATTACTTGAATTAGAGTGATTTCAGGTAGAATCAATCGAACTGAAAAATTGAAGAATTAACGTTAACATAATATTAGATTTAGAACCCTCTCCCAGGTATTGACGTTCTTTGTGGTAGAAAATAGTTGCAGTCGTGCAGCTACCAAAGACACAGCGGGGATGACCAAGCAAAAGTAGATCGTCGCGAAAGGGGTTTTACCAACAGGAAGCCTCAGCTGAACTGGCACATCGCCGGTTTTTTTATGTCTTGTTTTTCTTAAAGCACCGAATTCTTACCTACATCCTGTCAAACGCCAGTTTATTTTCTGTTGTAAAAATCGCCTGTCCTTGTCAATACCCATAGTAATTAAGTGCGAAGGCCTCTACGTTTGTTGTAAAATTTTAATATGAGAAAATGCTTACATCGGAGTATTGGAGATGCCGGTACTCCGAGTTTTTCCCACTAAAATTTAAAATCATGACGAACACAACATCAATTACCCCTTATAACAAAAAGCTTGTAAGAGCTACTTTTTGGATGGTGGAATCGAAAGCAGATGAAGCGGCTGAAATTTTTTACACCAAACTCTTTGAAATGAGTCCCGAGCTCAAGCCCCTCTTCAAAGGAAACATGAAAGAGCAGGGAAGAATAATGATGGATATGTTGAGCACTTTGGTAAAAGGTCTGAATACATTGGATGTATTGGCGCCATTAGTGAGAAGTATGGGCAGAAGACATATGAATTATGGAATCAAAACAGAACACTACAACATGGCGGCTGCAGCGCTCATGTTCTCTCTCAAAGAAGAACTCAAAGAAAATTGGAATGAAGAAGTCGAGTCAGCTTGGCTTGAAGTTTATCAAGCCGTTTCGTGTATCATGCAATCTCATTGAATCATGACATTCAAAAAATATGTTCGGATTGCTATTAGCTTAATTTCATATATGCTAATCATGCTTCTCGTTATTGCTGGTTGAATAGAGTCTCGCAAGTAACAACTTATAGCGTTGATTTAAGTGCCTGAAGAAGTTTCTTCATATCCTTTTCGTCGTTATAAACATGAGGAGATACTCTGATGAATTCCCCTCGGGTAGATACGCTTACTCGATTTACCTTGAGTGAGGTGGCAAGGTCTTCCATTTTTTCCTTTGGAAATTTAATGCCAAAAAGGTGAGAGCCTCTAGCCGTCGCATCTTCCACATAGAGACCAAGATCTTTCACTTCCTCCAGGGGCTCCTTAATCAGTTCTTGACAGTATTGCTGAATATTATCTACTCCCCATTTACGAATTTCTTTGATGGATGCGATCAGCATAGGATTGGCGATGAAGTTACTTTGTTGGCCCATGCCATAGCGTAGCGCACCTGCTTCATATTCATCTTGATAGTTGACCAGGTTCGCAAAGTCCTCACTATTGAGTCGGTTGATCCAGTTTTGTTCAATGGGCTCTCCGGCATCAAACCTTGGTCCGTAGTAAGCTAGGCCACTGGTGTAGGGGCCTAGTAGCCATTTGTATCCAGCTACGATGAGCGCATCAGGTTTTATATCTTGTATATCGAATGGTAAGGCTCCAATGGACTGGGTACCATCAATAATTAGTGCCGCCCCAACTTCATCACATTTTTTTCGAATGACCTTCAAATCGAACAAAGTTCCATCCGCCCAATGGACGTGTCCCAGGCTTACTGCTTTGGTTTTTTGGTCCATGGCTTGTAGTATTTCTTCATTCCATTTCTTCCCGCGATCTTCTTCTGTATTGGGAGCGGCTACGAGCTTTAGCTCAGCGTTATGCTTGTCGCAATGGTTTTTCCACGGATATACGTTACTTGGAAATTGGTCTTTAGTGATAACGATATTTTCTCCCTTTTGAATGGGTAGGTTATTAACCACATTTCCGATACCATAAGAAACCGAAGGAATCATCACGATTCTATTCGGCTCTGGGTTGTTGATCAGATCTGAATACAGAACACGCAACGTTTGAACATCTTTAAAGAAATCCGCTCCACTTACCTTGTTGGGCTGACGCTTGGCTTTGATGCCTTCAATACCTGCTTTTTCTACTTTCTTGAGCAGTGGAGCCATATAGGCGCAGTTCAAGTAGGCAAATTTTTTATTGAGGTTAAATTTCTTTCTTTGACAATTCATCTGGATGCAGTGAAGTTTATTAGCCGATTAGTATATAGACGAATTTAGAGAAAAGTAAAAAGCTTGATGTCAATACTAGTCAGTTTGTTTTTGTACTCTGTCTTTTTCCATACATTTGATCAATCCAAACTACTAAACCGTCAATGTTTCAAAAAACGAACTCAACAACTCTTGTTAAGCTAATACCTCCATTCTGGGCTTGCCTGTTTGATGTATTTATTACCGCGATTCATCAACCAGCCGACTATTGGCGAGGTGAATTGGAATTTGCCAATGAAGGGAATCCCATTGGTAATCTTTTCATGACTAATCATATTTCGGGACTATTTGTAGTTACGTTATTCGAATTAGTAGTAGTTATGTTTTTAGCCAATTGGTTGACCGGAAAGGCACAAAAGGTCTTTTTACTGTTTGTAGTTTTGGCACATTCTGCTGCAGTTACTACCTGGATAGCTCCTCGTTATGGTTTTTGGAGTTTTATGTTTTTGACCTTTTTCAATGCGTTTCTTGTTGTGTTTGTGGAAGATCTGGAAAAAAGAAGAGCAGCAAAAACCATCTAATGGATAAATATCTAGTTTTTGAATCTAAAGAGCAGGCTGAAAGCGTCATTCTATTAAATCAAATCAAAAAGATTCGGATAGGTAAACTAGAAATCTGTTTGGCAAATACTAGAATAGGCTTTGTTGCATTTGAAAAGGAGTGTCCACATCTAGGCGATGATCTGAGCAAAGGAAAAATCAATCCGATGGGTGAAGTGGTATGTCCCTGGCATTCTTATAAGTTTAGTTTGGAGACGGGAGAGGAATGTGAAAGTCGATGTAGAGGACTTAGAATCTATCAGGTCGCTTGGGAAGGTGAACAGCTTTTTGTGTTTGCGTGAGGATTTTATTTTAAAGCTTGAGGGCATCTGTGATGCGTTCTTAATCTTATAAGTCATTTGAAATGCGACCAAGTAGGATTAGTCTCGTACTTACACGATTTTAGAGAGCTGTCACTATTCCAACTGTGTTAGGGAATTTGCAGGAAATACATTCCCAATATGGATAATTTGGGTGTTTTTTGGGGAACTGTTGAACGATCTCTCTTTTTGATTGTTGAATGAATCCTATATCTAGTTTTGCTTTTTCTATTGTGAGCATGGCACCAAGTTTGAGTTTTTGCTGATCGCATGGAGAATATACAGTAATTGTATCTTCGTTCACAAGTTTGATTATATAAGTTGAATTGTATGTGATTGTGTCGTTCGTGCAGTCATAACTTGGTTGATAACGAATTAGATCTCCAGTCAATGAATTTTCCAATTCAAAAGATCGTTCGGCTGTAGTTTCTATAAATTCGTCATGGTGCATTGGAATAAACCCTGCCTGCTTCACTTTACAACTGATCAGAATTAATGTCAAGATTAAGATGTTTCTAGTGTGCATGGTTGTCCTAAGTAGGTTTAGCTTGATAAAGTAATTTAACAGCCATTTTCCACTTTCAAAACAGGGAAAACCATTTTGAAAGAACTTTTTAACGAGGATAAATAAAAAAATCGGTGCGACAGCCTGAAAATCTATCGCACCGATTGGGAAAACGAATCACTTTATGTATTCGTCTAATATTATTCTCCGGACTTAAGTTCAGGAAGCTGATAATCTGTGAAAATACTCTCCTCTTTCATCATCCTTTCGATCTCGTCCGATTTGCGAGGGGCTTTGTCAGATAGTAGTTCACAACCGTCTTTAGTGATGAGGTAGTCGTCCTCGATTCTCACTGGGATGCCCCACCATTTTTCGTCAGCTGGGCTTCCGTCCATAATGTAAATGCCCGGCTCGATCGTGATGGTCATGTTTTCTTCCAGATTGCCGTACATGCCTTTGTCATGCACGTCCAGACCGATGTGGTGGCAGCAGCCATGAGGGTAGTATCTGTTTCTTCCTGTTTCAGGGTTGATTACATCTTCATCAGCTGTACTTTCATACAGGCCTAACTCTACCAAACCATTATTTACAATTTCCCTGGTGGTTTCGTAAAGTACGGTAAAGGGAATACCAGCCTTGCAGGTATCTGCCGCCGCTTGCTGTGCTTCGTAAACCAAATCATAAATCAATTTTTGTTCTTTGGTAAATTTTCCGTTCACGGGAATCGTTCGGGTCACGTCGGCCGTGTAGCCATGATATTCCGCGCCCAGGTCCATTAGGATCAGTTCGCCGTCTTCGATGGCAGGCTTGTAGTTGTCGATATAGTGCAGGATACAGCCGTGGTTGCCTGCGCCTACGATGCTAGGATAGCCTTCATACTCAGCGCCATACTTTTTAAACACAAATTCATGAATGCCTTGAATCTCAGCTTCTGACATCCCAGGTCTCATCGCCTTCATCACCTCTACTTGTCCGATAGTAGAAATGTCAACCGCTTTACGAACTAGGTCGAGTTCTTCCTTGGTTTTGATTCCCCTCAATTCGCGCATCAGGGTATCCAGTGCAACTACATCCAGGTTGTTTTTTTGTGGCTCTATTGCCAATTCGCCTTGTTTGTATCCTGCCTTCTCTTTGAATTGCTCGATAAGGTCGTACAGGTCTCCTTCTTCTTTGGTGTTTCTTACGTCATTGTGAAAGTCGTAGAAAAGCACTTTGTCGAATTTCGAAAAGTCAATGTTGAAGGCTTCAAAGTCAGGGTTTTCGAATGCAACTTGAACATCCAATTTTTCCGCTGCGCCATCTTTGCCCAATCTTGGGCCGTCGTACAGTTCTTTCAACGCATCTCTACCTCTGACAAAAAGTATTTCATCAAGCTTCTCCCCATCTATTTTTTGCTCATCTTTAAAAATGAGCAATACTCCATGCGGTTCTTTGTGTCCGGTCAGATAATAAAAATTAGGGTCTTGATGGTAAATATAGTAGACATCATTGGCTCTGTTTCTCACTGGGTTGGCGAAGAAGATGGCTACCGAGTTGTTAGGCATTTTTGCCCTGAGTTCAGTTCGACGTTCCTTGTGAAATTCACTATTCAGATCATCGGGTGCCACTTTTTGTTGAGCAAGGGTTGCTGCCGATACAAGGCAGAGTAAAAGTCCAAGTACTTTTTTCATCTGTGGTAATTAATGGTTTTCGATGCAACATAACCATACATTCTCTAATTCACCAATGCTTTACTGAATGAGCGGAGAACAGACGTTGTGAATGGTCATAAAAAAACCCTGACAATGAATGTCAGGGTTAAATTTTTTAACTGCGAGTTTATCCTTAAGCTGCCTTCTTAAGGCTTTCTCTTTTCACCGAAACTTCCAGTTTCTTAATGTGAATCATGCCTAGTTTATCCATTACCCACATAATCAAGTAGGTAGGATCTATTTCGTGCCAGCGCACACCACCGAAGTTGGCTCTGTTGCCATGCTTGTGGTGATTGTTGTGATAACTCTCTCCCATCATCAAGAAATCAAAAGGAAGGAAGTTTTTCGAAGTATCTCCTACTTTGAAGTTGATGTAGCCATATACATGGGCAAACCAGTTGATAATAGCACCGTGAATAGGGGCCATCATCCAAGCCATTGGTAAAAACAGCCATTGCCACCAGGCGGTAGCATAAGTGTAGAAAACGAAAAAGTATGCTGTTCCCCAAGCCAGTCTGGATACCCACGAACGAGCAAATCTGTCGAACGATTCCCAGACAGGTACATTGTCTGTGAATCTGCTTTCCACTTCTACTTCTTTACTTGTGATGGCAGAATATGTCGTTTTAGTTCGCCACATCATGGCAAACAAGTTTTTGTCATATTTTGGTGAGTGTACGTCCTTTTCTGTATCCGCATAGGCATGGTGCATACGGTGCATCACTCCATATCCATAAGCACTCAGGTAGTTTGAGCCTTGGAAAACCCAGGTAAGAAAGTAGCAAAGCTTCTCCCCAAATCTTGACATCGTAAAACTCTGGTGCGCTGAATAGCGATGCAAAAAGAAGGTCTGAAAAAACAAACCACCATACCACATCACCAACATAAATATTAATATCTCCATTTCAATTGTTTGTAATCCTAATTACAAGGACAGTATCGATCCTTATTTGTGACAAAGTTCGGCAAAAAAATCAATATTTTTTGATCATGTGCTTTTTGACATCCGTATCTCTATCTTTGCGGATTGTAAAAATTTCAATTTCGATGGCGGAAACTCTAGAAAATCAGGTAACCAAAAATATTGATCAATTGGACCCACGTGACTTTATAGTCATCAAAGGAGCGCGTGTCAATAACCTGAAAAACCTAAGTGTGGCCATACCTAGAAATAAACTGGTTGTAGTTACTGGTCTTTCGGGTTCTGGAAAATCATCTCTGGCGTTCGATACCCTTTTTGCAGAAGGCCAAAGAAAATATGTAGAAAGCTTGAGCTCCTATGCCCGCCAATTCTTGGGTCGTATGGAAAAACCAGAAGTAGATTATATCAAAGGCGTATCTCCTGCTGTTGCCATCGAACAAAAAGTAAACACCAGAAACCCAAGATCTACTGTGGGTACGACCACCGAGATTTATGATTATATCAAATTGCTTTATGCCAGAATCGGACAAACCATTTCTCCAGTCAGTGGGAATCCGGTGAAAAGGGATACGGTTTCTTCGGTGGTTAATGCAATCAACGAATATGAAGACGGCACCAAGTTCATGGTCAGCGCACCCCTTACTTTGGCGGCCGACCGTACACTCGAAATAGAATTTAATATTCTTTTGAGTAAAGGTTTCACGAGAGTATTGGTAGACGGGACCTTAGAACAAATCGAAGACTTGGATCCTCAGAAAGTGGATCCTTCTCAAGTCGAGATTTTGGTTGATCGACTGAGTGTGAACAAAGAGGATGAAGATGCGACTTTTCGCTTATCGGATTCAGTACAAACTGCGTTTTTCGAAGGTCACGGAGATTGTTTTATACACTTCCGTGACGGAGAAGTCAGGAAGTTCTCAGACCGATTCGAATTAGACGGTATGACCTTCGAGGAGCCCTCTGTCAACTTATTTAGCTTCAACAATCCCTACGGTGCTTGCCGAAAATGCGAGGGTTTTGGAAAGGTATTAGGTATTGACCCAGATTTGGTCATTGCAGATAAAAACCTCTCTGTTTACGAGGGAGCGATTGTGCCTTGGAGAAGTGAGACCATGAAAAAATGGTTGCAGCCCTTACTTCACATGGCGCATGATATTGACTTCCCATTGCATCGTCCGGTGAAAGATCTAACTGAAGATGAGTACAACTTGCTTTGGGAGGGCACTGGAAAATTCGAAGGACTGAACGCCTTTTATGCATTTATAGAATCACAGCTTCATAAGATTCAGTACCGAGTCATGCTTTCTCGCTATCGCGGAAAAACTACTTGTCCTGATTGCAAGGGTACACGACTTAGAAAGGATGCCTTTTATGTAAAGGTGGATGGCAAAGCCATTTCCGAATTGGTTTTAATGCCTATTGATCGGGCATTAGAGTTTTTTGAAAACGTAGCGTTAAGTGACTTCGATAAAAAAGTGGCTAAACGAATTTTGAAAGAGATTCAAAACCGTTTGAGCTATATGAAGGAAGTGGGTTTAGGCTATCTGACGCTGAACAGGTTGACTTCTACGTTGTCTGGAGGGGAATACCAAAGAATTAAGCTGGCAACCTCCTTAGGAAGTGCGCTTGTGGGCTCTATGTATATTTTGGATGAACCGAGTATAGGCCTGCACCCTAGAGATACCGCTCGGTTAGGCAATGTGCTTGAAACTTTAAAAAGGCTTGGGAATACCGTCATAGTGGTGGAGCATGAAGAGGAGGTAATGAAACGAGCAGATCAAATCATAGACATTGGGCCGGCTGCAGGCATTCATGGTGGTGAGTTGGTTTTTCAAGGAGATTGGGGAGCCATCTTGGATGAGAAAGAATCAGTAACTGCCAGGTTTTTGAATGGCACAGAATTTATCCCGAAACCAACTCGAAGAAGGTCTTGGAAACATAGCATTGATATACTGGGTGCTCGTGAAAATAACCTCAAGCGAATTGACGTATCGATTCCTCTTGGTGTATTGACTGTAGTGACGGGCGTCAGTGGTTCTGGAAAATCTACTTTGATCAGAAAGATATTATACCCTGCACTAGGCAAGATTGTAGGGGTGACCGGTGAAGAAACCGGTAAGTTTGGAGAGTTGGATGGTGACTACAAAATGATCCAACGCATGGAGATGATCGATCAAAATCCGCTAGGAAGAAGTTCGAGATCGAATCCAGTGACCTACGTGAAAGCTTACGATGCCATCCGTCAGTTGTTTGCTGATCAGCCTACGGCCAAACAAAGAAACCTGAAGCCCGCCCATTTTTCTTTCAACGTAGATGGTGGTAGGTGTGAAACGTGTCAAGGTGAAGGAGAAGTGAAAATTGAAATGCAGTTTATGGCAGATCTGCATTTGACTTGCGATGAGTGTAAGGGACGACGTTTCAAAGAGGAAATCCTTGAAGTGACCTATAAAGACAAGCATATTGCAGATATATTGGATCTGAGTATTGAAGAGAGCTTGGGATTCTTCGAAGATCAAAAAACCATTGTCTCCAAGTTGCAACCATTAGACGATGTAGGTTTGGGCTATGTGAAGTTGGGCCAATCTTCTAACTCACTGAGTGGCGGAGAAGCGCAAAGGGTGAAATTGGCTTCTTTTCTAGGAAAAGGACAATCGGCCAATAAAGAAAAGATCTTGTTCATCTTTGACGAACCAACCACGGGGCTACATTTCAAGGATATTGAGAAACTCTTAGATAGTATCAATGCCTTGGTAGATCAGGGTAATTCGGTTTTGATCATTGAGCACAATATGGAAATTATCAAATCTGCTGACTGGATTATCGACCTAGGGCCTGACGGTGGTGATCAGGGAGGACAACTTTGTTTTGCTGGTACGCCGGAGGACATGGTGAAGTTGGAGGATAACCATACGGCGAAGTATCTTAGAGAGAAAATAAACTAATGGTAACCACAGGACTAGAATCTCTAAAAAAGAATCATTCCGATATCAAGGGCAACATCGGCTATCTGTGTCATGCTGCTTCTATCGATTCCAATTATAATCATGGAATTGATATCGTTAAGTCAATATTTGGAGAGAGGTTAAAAAAACTCTTTTCTCCACAGCACGGCATATTCGCCGATGTGCAAGACAACATGGTGGAGTCCGACCATTTTCATCATAGCCATTATGATTTGCCGGTATACAGCTTGTACTCTGATACGAGAAAGCCAACTAAGCAGATGTTGGAGGGGCTCGATCATATTTTGATCGATTTGCAGGATGTGGGAACAAGAGTCTATACTTACATCTATACAATGACTTACATGATGGAGGCATGCGCCGAAAATGATGTGGAAGTAATTGTGCTCGATCGCCCGAACCCAATTGGGGGTGAAAAAATAGAAGGAAACATTCTTGACCTCACTTATCAATCATTTGTTGGAATGCACGAGCTACCGATGCGTCATGCTTTGACTATTGGAGAAGTAGCCTTGATGGCAAGGAAACATTGGGGAATAGACTGTGAACTTCGAGTAATAGAAATGGAAGGCTGGAGTAGAGATCAATATTTCTTAGACACGAAGTTGCCTTGGGTTCTGCCTTCACCAAACCTACCCAACCCTGAGACAGCCTTTTCTTTCGTGGGTACTGTGCTTTTTGAAGGCACGAATATTTCCGAAGGGCGTGGTACTACGAAAAGTTTAGAAACGATTGGTCATCCCAAAATTTCAAATTATGACTTGTTGCCTCAGCTACAAAAATCATTTGAAGAAGCTGGACTGGTAGGTTTTGTCCTAAGGCCTGTTTCCTTTTTGCCCACGTTTCAAAAACATGCTGGAAAAGTATGCCACGGCTTTCAAATCCATGTGACTGATTACAATACTTTCTCTTCTTGGCATGTAGGACAGCTTCTTTGTCGTGAATTTTATCATCACTTGGGACATCACTTTCAGTGGAAGCAGCCCCCTTATGAGTACGAAGAGGAGTTGTTGCCTATTGATATTCTAAACGGAACTGATTTGATCAGAAGGTGGGTAGAGTCGAACGGTTCAATGTATGAACTGAAGAAGATAGAAGAACGGCAATTTCCAGAATATTCGGAAAAAAGAGCCGAAATATTGATCTATTAATATTGAATTCACGCACTACTTAGTTTTTATCGTTAATTTTAAGTCCAGTTTGCCCAAAACTGATAGAAGTGTTTTCTCAGACACGAATCGTGTTTGCAATCCCCTATTCCTCCAGGAGTGGTTGTGAACTAGTATCTTTTAACTTCAATAAACGAATATGGCTGCTAAGCAATCTGCAAAAACAATCATTGTTTCAAACCGACTACCCGTAAGAATTGTCAAAGAAGATGGGAAACTTGCCTTTACTCCTAGTGAAGGAGGGTTGGCCACCGGACTTGGTTCTATTTACAAGCAAGGAGACAATATTTGGTTGGGTTGGCCTGGCGCTGTGCTAAATGAAAAGGAAGAAACTCAGACTGTAAAAGAGCTGAAAGCGCAAAACATGGCTCCGGTCTTTCTGACTGATGAAGATATTGAGCTCTACTATGAAGGATTTTCTAATGAAACGCTCTGGCCCAATTTTCATTACTTCAATCAGTTTTCCGAATTCAATCAGGAGTACTGGGAATCCTATAAGGCGGTGAACCAAAAATTTGCGGATCAAATTCTAAAGAACGCAAATGCCAATGATACCATTTGGATTCATGATTATCAGCTGTTGTTGTTACCAGCGCTGGTAAGAGCACAAAGGCCCGATATATCTATAGGCTTCTTTTTACATATTCCTTTTCCATCTTATGAGTCATTCAGATTGCTGCCATGGAGGAGAGAGCTGTTGTTGGGAATGCTAGGTGCTGACTTTTTAGGTTTTCATACTTATGATGATACGCGTCACTTTCTGTCCTCTGTAAGTAGGTTGGCGGGTATTGGCAACGAACATGGTCATATCAATTACAACAATCGCCAGATCATGGCAGACGCCCTTCCTATGGGAATTGATTATGATAAATATGCACAGGTGGCTGCAGCTCCTGAGACCCTTGAGCGTGAAGTAAGATACCGAACTAGTATTGGGAGCGAAAAACTCGTACTATGCATCGATCGTTTGGATTACTCCAAAGGCATACCACAAAGACTGAAGGCTTTTGAAAAACTCTTGGAAAAACACCCAGAGTATCTGGAGAAAGTATCCATTCTCATGGTGGTAGTACCCTCACGTGACCAGGTAGGTAAGTACAAAGAATTAAAGGAAGAAATTGATTTATTGGTAGGACGAATCAATGGTCGTTATTCCAGATTGAGCTGGACACCAATCCATTACTTCTATAGATCATTTCCGTTACATGCTCTTTCCGCATTTTATAGAATGGCCCATGTTTGTTTGGTAAGTCCTATGCGTGATGGAATGAACCTGGTCTGCAAGGAATTTATTGCAAGCAAACTGGATAAAAAGGGGGTTCTAGTTTTGAGTGAAATGGCGGGGGCATCTAAAGAGCTTTCTGACGCTCTGCTAGTGAACCCGAACAACCGCCACCAGATGGTAGAAGCCATACGCGAGGCACTGGAAATGGACGAAGAAGAACAAATGCAGCGTATGACTGTAATGCAAAACACCATCAAGCGATACAACATTTATCACTGGGTGGATTTGTTTATGAATCGCTTGGAAATTGTGAAGAAAGAGCAA
The DNA here is from genome assembly GCF_965233835.1 of Reichenbachiella sp. Taxonomy (GTDB): domain Bacteria; phylum Bacteroidota; class Bacteroidia; order Cytophagales; family Cyclobacteriaceae; genus Reichenbachiella. Next base: position 547,895 of record NZ_OZ247585.1, on the reverse strand, counting down.
CGTTCGCTAACCACTAAGTTGCTGGATGAAAAGTCTACAGAGACAGTGGTTTCGGCCTATAAAAAGTCAAAAAACCCACTTGTGTTCCTCGATTATGATGGAACCCTTCAGGGTTTCTTTGGTGATCCTGCTGCCGCTAAACCAGACCCAGAATTGTATAAGTTGGTGAATGGATTAACTGAGAAAGCTCATGTGGTGATTATCAGTGGAAGGGATAAAACTACGCTGGGCGAGTGGTTCAAAGATTGCAAAGTAGACCTTATTGGTGAGCACGGGGTATGGCTCAAAGGACACAAAGAAGAATGGCACACCATAACTAACCTTACAGATGCCTGGAAAGAAGGTATTGGAGAAGTGTTGGATGGCTATGTAGCTCGGACGCCAGGCTCTTTTATTGAAGAAAAGGATTACTCTTTAGTTTGGCACTATCGTAAGGTGGAAACTGGTCTTGGCGAGCTAAGAACGAGAGAGCTCACCAGTCACTTGAAATACTTGGCATCCAACCAAAACCTCCAGGTGCTAGAAGGTGATATGGTAGTAGAAATCAAAAGTACAGAAATAAATAAGGGCAGAGCTGCTCGAAACTGGATGAAGCGGTATGAAGCAGCTGACTTCATCATGGCCGCAGGAGACGATTGGACAGATGAAGATACTTTCAAAGCGATGCCAAATGATGCCTATACCATTAAAGTGGGCAGCTCAAATTCTGCTGCCAAGTTTAGTGTAAATAGCTATGAAGATGTTCGAGCACTTTTGAAGAGTATGGTAAGTTGAGTTGTTATAATTTCTCTATTTTCGCTCGCAGCAAAACGAGAATCAACAAAAAACCCTTCTATGAGTTCAACTAAATCTATAGCGGTATGCTTGGTCGCTATTTTTCTGTCATCAAGTTTATTTGCTCAAAATATATGGTTGGCTGACACCGCTGAATATATTGGCTTGGAGTATACCAAGGCGTCATTCAAAGGGCCGTCAGATGCAAGTTTTTTCTCAGGAGTGTTTCATGTATATGGATCTAAGCGAATAGGAAGAAATTTATATTTAAACGTTGATGTTCCAATTTTAAATTTGAATGACGATGACGATTCTGAAACCTCTTTCGGAAATGTCCAAGTTGGACTAAAGCTTGGCACAAAAAAACCATCAACTTATGGAAAAATAGCAGCCATTTTGCCTACAGTAGATGAAGATAAACCAAGTGCAATTGGAAGAGGTTTTCTCACAGACCCACTGCGCATCGAAGTGGTGATGCCGTGGGCTTGGGGACTCATTGCAAAAATAAACCATGAACAAAAATTGAATAATAAGGGCCTGTATTTTAAGGTAAATGGAGGCTTTGTGTTTTTTAGAGATACAAAAAGCGTATCTCAGTTTGATGAGCCCTTAGAGAATTATTTATTTGCGGATTATATGTTGCAATTTGGATTCCTATCTACTGATAACATTAAATTCTCAGCAGCAGTAGAAGGACGAACAGGAATCAATGACGTGGTTAGTGAAGTTTTTTTTGGGAAGAGATCAGCTTATATGGCTGACTTAGGAGTTAGTTATAAAGGAAAACATATAGAACCGGGTTTGCTAGTAAAAATACCATTAAGTGATCCATTCAAGGATGCGTTAAGCAACACTGTTACTTTCAGTCTAATTTATCACTTTGGCTCTAACGATAGCTTATATTAAAGTCGGTTTGTCATCTCCTTCAAATTTATGGACTCACCTTTTTGAAAAGATACTTCACGGATCATGTCCATGTGACCCCATAAGTATTGGTGCCCTTTGAGGCTCTTTGTGGATCGCATGCGTCGTTTTAAACGAGCAATTTCTTGTTCAGTTGCTTTCCTTTTATTCCCAAGTTGTCCGTAGAGCTTCACTGCTGGATAGCTGTCAAATCTTTTTTTGAAAAGTGACTTGATCCAAAACCAGCGACTACTGTTGACTCCCAACACACAGATATTTTTGTTCGATTTGGCGTGCTGCGGTAATTTGGAAGGAAACATTTCAAAATAGAACCCTCCTTGGTTGTCATTCAAGAAAAGAGTACCAATAGGCGTCACGGTAGGGTAATTGTTTTCATCAACGGAGCCCACGGAAACGTGTAGGTTGGTTTTAAAACTTTGGTTAAAATGTTTTCTGATTTTAGACCAGTCTTCAATAAGATTCATTGCATTGGTGAGTAGGTTCCCTGGCTTCTACGAAAATAGAGGGTCATGGGTACACTATTTTTCGACTCCGGCTAACAATTTTTGTAAGTCTTCAGGGATTGGTTGGGGTCTGGTCATTGAAACTCTGCTACTGCCTACATTTCCTACAGGTATCTTATTGACCAATGATAAAGGGGCTCCAAAGATTAATCGTATGACTTGACCAACGATTTCTTTGAAGTTTCCAGTCTGAATACCCAGAAGGAACATTTTCCAATGGGTCTCAGTATGCTGAAAAGGATAACGCTGCCCTATTATATGTGCCCGTTCTAGATGGTACCAGGCGGCGCCAACTTCTTGCCTGTTCCGTGCGATGTCATACTTGGTTAATTCGTCATCATAAATGGGTTTGAGGTTTTTGGACATTTTTGTATTCAACTTCATATCAATGTTTTCTTACAAAGTTGCTTCAGACAACAATTAATGTCTTGTATAAACCAGCTAAGAAATTCATCACGCATTAATTATACAAAACTGAAACTAATACATTAAATTCACGTTTGTATAACAAATCATTTTAAAATGGGAAGTACAAAAGGAAATCACTTGGGCGAATTTGAAGAATTAGCGTTGCTTACCGTTGGAGCTCTTTTTGATGAAGCTTATGGTGTAGCTATCATGGACGAAATCGGAGAGAAAACCGGACGAAAGGTCAATATTAGTGCGGTTCATGAAGTGCTAAAACGGCTCGAAAAAAAGGGATTCGTGCAGTCCAGGATGGGCGGAGCTACCAACGAACGCGGAGGAAGGCGTAAACGATTTTTTACCCTCACTCTTGAAGGAAAGAAAGCTCTTGATCACTCCATAGGACTGAGAAATGAACTTTACAATTCCATTCCAAATCTCACTTTTAACTTTTCTTAATCGTGAAAATTCATCCTCCCCAATGGGCTGATCGCTTTTTAGAGTGGTACTGTGACCCGGATCTTTTAGAAGAGATTCAGGGTGATTCACAGGAATTATTCTATCGGAGAGTCGATGAAGAGGGTATAAAATCTGCACGAAGAAAATATGCTTGGGATGTCATTCGCTTTTTCAGGCTTTCCAATTTAAGGTCAAACAAACTCAAAATAAACTCACTCATTATGTTTAACAGTTATTTAAAAATCGGATTTAGAAATCTCACTAAAAATTGGGGCATTTCTATGATTAATATTTTTGGATTGGCGCTGGCCATTGGATGTGCCATTACCACTTTTATTTTTGTGGATATGATGCTGCATATGGATCAATTTCATTCCAAAAAGGATCGAATTTATCATTTGATCAATCATGTGCAACATGAATCAGGGACGGAACTCTGGGGAGCAAACCCAATCTTGATTGCCGAAGACTTAAAAGCCAATAGCGCGGCTGTCAGTAATACAATGAGAATGGAATATGTTCGGGGAAATGTACGGTTTGGCGATAAAGTATTTGCGGAAAGGATTTCGTACACAGATCCCTCCTATCTAGACCTGTTTGATTTCAAGTTGATTCAAGGTCGACGCGATGCCCTCGATGACAAACAGAACATTTTGATTAGTCAAAACTATGCAATCAAATATTTTGGTGATGAAGATCCTTTGGGAAAAACACTCTCGGTTAAGTTGCCGGGAGACCAAATGCAGTCATTCATAGTAAGTGGAGTATTAGAAAAATATCCCTCTAATGCTAGCTTTAGTTTTAATCTAGTTGTTCCTATTTCAAACTGGTTCGATATAAAAGGAAATGAAAAGCCAGATTGGAACTTTTTGACTAACGCTATTTTCATAGAGTTGATACCAGGCCATCACCCTTCAGAGTTAGATGATCTGTTGGCTAAATATGTCAAGAGGCATAATGAAGTTTCTTCTGATTGGACGATTGCTAAATTTGAAATGGTGCCACTGGATCAGATGTCGATTCGCGACTTTGAAATTAAGAGTAGTGTTTCAAGTGGAGGTCACCCGGCGGGGCGCTTGGCTTTGACAGTAATTGCTGCTATGCTGCTTGTCTTAGCCTGTTTCAACTATATGAACATAGCCATTGCATCCGCAGCCAAACGCCTCAAAGAAATTGCAATGAGAAAAGTGATGGGCAGCAATAGGAGCAATATTATTTATCAGTTCCTGACCGAAAACTTTATTCTTTGTTTGATGGCCTTGTTTCTGGGAGTTTTGTTGAGCTATTTTTTCTTCCTACCGGGCTTTAATGCACTATTTCCTGTGAGCATTCCTTTTTCGTTTTCATCTTTTCAGGCAGCGGTGGTTTTCTTCGGAGGCCTACTGCTAGTCATTGGTTTTGCATCTGGGTCGTACCCGGCGTTTTATATTTCCAAATTTCAACCCGTGGCTATTTTGAAAGGAAACCAAAAACTTGGAGGGAAAAACTGGTTTAGCAAAATATTACTTACGCTGCAATTGATTTTGGCTTTTATGATGGTAGTGGGGTGCTTAGTCTTTACAGACAATGCCAGGTATATGAATGAAAAAGACTGGGGATATAAGGCAAACGGTGTATTTTCCATTCAGGTCAATAGTAAAAGCCACTTGCAGTCCTTGCGACAAGCTGCAGCCTCTAACCCTGACATAAATGGATATTCGGAATCGAAAGGTCATTTGGGACGAATGGATTGGTTGACTCAAGTGAAGGTCCTTGATGCACAACTCAAAACACTACATTATGAAGTAAAACCCAACTATCTGGAAACAATGAACCTAAGATTGGTAGAAGGAAAGTTGTTCGACGAGGGGTCCACCTATCCATCCAATTTTGCGGTCATCAATGAGAAGTTTGCAGAAAAGCTCAGTTGGGAGGAGCCACTAGATAAAAAATTCACCTATGATAGTACAGACTATTTTGTCATCGGTGTCATAGAAAATTTCTACACGGATAACTTTCATGACGAAATTAGCCCAGCATTTTTCAGCATCGGAGCTGAAGAGGAATTTAACTATTTTGTGGTGAAGACAACCGAAGACAAACTCTTTGATGTGGATGATCAAATGCATGCTGCGTGGTTTGATTTTGCACCCAATGACCCCTATGGCCGAGCATTTCAGAGATTTACTTTTGACGACTTCTATAGAGAGAATAGAGGGAATGTCACTTTGATTGGTACCATTTCAGCCTTTGCCATGATATTGGCTTGTTTGGGACTGTTTGGCCTCTTGAGTTTTAATCTTCAGCGAAGAATGAAAGAGTTCGGGATAAGAAAAGTATTAGGTGCAGGTAGACTATCTATCATCAAACAAGCCAATAAGGAATACATCTGGATCATGCTGATTGCTTTCGTTGTTGGTGCCCCTTCCGGAACTATGTTAATCAATCAGCTTTTAAAGGTCATTTATCCTGATTCAAATATTTTTGGTGTAGCACCATTTGTATTTTCTGTTTTCCTCATTGTGATCACCGTATCGCTGACAATTACTGGACAACTAATGCACGCCACACGAGTGAACCCGACAGAAGTTTTGAGATCTGAATAAATAAAAAGGCCAGCAACTGCTGGCCTTCCAAACATATCCAAAATTGGAATTTTCTTATGATCCGTAAGCACTTGTGTCTACGCCCATTTCCTTCAACAGTTTAATTGAATTAGCCTTTACATTGGCTGCTGGATTTAGAGAAAGAGACTTTTTCAAGTTCTTGATTGCATTTTTGTTGTCGCCTTTCGTCTTGTAAGCTTCACCCAAGCTATCCCAGCAGTTGGCATTTTTAGGGTTTCTTTTCGCGTTCAAGGCGAAGTACTCAATCGCTTTATCATACTTCTGTTGTCCCAGCATTTGATAGCCTAAGAAATTAAGCTGCCCTACATTAGCCGTAGTTACAGCTTCATCCAGGATGGCCTGTGCTTCAGTTGTTTTGCCCATAGCCGTGAGCAACTGCCCTTTGGTCGACAGGTTGTTGAAATTTTTTGTGTTAGCGATAGATTGATCTACCCAAACAAGCCCCTGCTCTAGTTCTACATTATTTTGGGCGCAGTAGTTAGCGGCCTGGTTCAGTCCTTGCCAGCCAAAGCCTGGGATTGATCTCAGTTCGTCCTTGAAATTAGCAATCACGATGCTGTGCACGTCATATTCCACTTTAAATGGAATGGCTTTCTTTTCCCACTTCAAGGCGATTGTTGCACTGGTGTTATCCATAGCTATGGCATCGTAGGTAAGTACTTCTGTGTGTGGTACGTCCATTGTCTGCACATCTACTCTTAGTGCATCCTCAGATTCTTTGTAGTAGAAACTTCCCCAAGAACTGCTGTTGTTAGAGAATATAACAGTTGCTTTTCCATCCTCGAATACAGCCATGTGCAAGCCGTAAGTGCCGGCAGCCAAATCTTTTCCTTCAATCTTTACATCATCAGAGAAAGTGATAATGGTGTTCTCATTAGCTCCGGCTCTCCATGGAATGTTACTTCCATCAACGAATGTGGTAGCCTCAAATCCCCATGGAATCAATGTGCCCCAGATGTTTCCAGTACGATCATTTCCCCTGAGCGTAACTCTAGGTCTTGAATATTTGATGTTTACTGTAGAGATCCCGATGGTCTGGGTCATCTCACTGGCAGGTACCACTGCTCTTGGAGTAGTTACGTTTTGGGCACTTACTTCCCAACACAGCAAGGCGACGATCGCAGCTGTAAAAAGTGCTTTCATGTTAGTTTTTGTCTTCATAATATAAATGGTTATGGTATTTGAATTTTTAACAAGTAGATAAACGGGTATCCTGTATGGGTGAGGAGATTTTGTGATAAACGGTAAATTCCGTGATGAAAGGTTGAATCCTAGTGACAACAGGGGGCAAAAAAAGCCTCTATTGGGCGGCTTTGGTGGTTTTTCAAGATACCCTTATCCAAATCCAGAGGATTTTGATTGTTGGTTACTCTTTTTTGACAACGAAAACCTTAATTTTATTTAAACACACAAATCACGATTATGCAAAGCTCAGCAACTTCCGTCCAAGAATATCTTGAAACCCTGCCAAATGATCGAAAAGACGCTATTGAAAAAGTCAGAGCTATCATTCTTAAAAACTTACCCAAAGGCATTGAGGAAACAATGAACTGGGGCATGATCAGCTACGAAGTACCTCTTGAAGTTTACCCAGATACTTATAACAAAAAGCCACTAATGTTCGCCGCATTGGCTTCCCAAAAGAATCATATGGCAGTCTATCTCAGTGGGATCTATTGTGATCCAGCTTTAAGGGAAAAATTTGAAAACGACTACAAAGCCAGCGGCAAAAAAATGGATATGGGAAAAAGTTGCGTTCGATTCAAGAAACTAGATAACCTTCCGTTGGATGTTATAGGGTGGGCCATAGGTGCCGCAGATATGGAAACGTTTATTCTCTTTGCCAAGGAGAATAGGAGAAAGTAGGGCTAGTTACAAGAATTTTTTAAAACTCTTGTGGGGGTAAAATCTATTATAGTTTTCCTGAATCTGGAAAACGATAAATTTTTCAAAAAAAAGGTAACCTCTTTGATGTAAAAGCTGTCTTTCTCTATGAAAACTCTACACATCAAAAAGTAATAACCAATAATTACGTGAATTGGAATTCATTATCGTCTTCCCAAAGGTTAATAAAAACTAAAGCATAAAAACTTACGCTAAACTCAATGAACAAATTTCTATTGGCCAAACTTTTGGTTTGCCTGGCTTTTTACTCGCAGGCGCAAAACACCATAAGTGGCTATGTAAAAGATGCAAGTAATGGAGAAACTCTCATAGGTGCCACGGTACTTATCAAGGGCAGTTCTCAGGGTGTAATCACCAACGTGTATGGGTTTTACTCCATTACACTTCCACAAGATGTATATGAAGTAGAATACAGGTATATCGGCTATCAGGCTATTTCGCAGACCGTTGATCTATCTGAAAACAGAAGGATAGATGTAGAACTGCTTTCGGACAGTCAACAACTCGAGGAGGTAGTGATATCTGCTGAGCCTGAAGATGTTAATGTATCAGGTATTCAGATGTCGACCAACAAACTAGATATAGAGACCATTACCAAAATCCCATCATTTATGGGCGAGGCTGATGTGTTGAGAAGTATTCAAATGGTGCCGGGTGTGGCTACCGTAGGAGAAGGGGCATCAGGATTCAATGTAAGAGGAGGAAGTGTTGGGCAAAACATGGTGTTGCTCGATGAAGCTCCAGTATATAATTCCTCACACATGCTTGGATTTTTCTCAGTGTTTAACCCAGATGCAGTGAAAGATGTGAATCTGATCAAAGGAGGTATTCCAGCCAGATATGGTGGCAGAATATCTTCTGTTCTAGATATCAGGATGAAAGAAGGTAACAGCAAGGAGTTTGCTGCACAGGGAGGTATAGGAACCATTTTTAGCCGAGTGGCAGTCGAGGCTCCAATCGTGAAAGACAAGGCTTCTTTTATTATTGCTGCAAGAAGGTCATATATAGATGTTTTTGCCAAGGCATTTACTGATGCCTTAGACGGTGGTGCAGCGTTGAACTTCTATGACCTGACCATGAAGACCAATTGGAATATCAATGAAAAGAACAGAGTGTATCTCTCGGGTTATTTTGGTCGAGATAACTTTAAGTTTGATGAGAACCAAGGCTTTAACTGGGGAAATAAGACCGCGACGCTGAGGTGGAATCATATTTTTACCGACAGGATTTTTGCCAACTTTACAGCCTTTTTTAGTGATTACGACTACGTATTGGCCTTTGGTGAAGATGAGATGGATCAGTTTGATTGGAACTCTCGAATTATGAACTATGACTTTAAGCCTGAGTTTACCTACTTCGTAAATCCAAATAACGAGGTGTCTTTTGGCGGAGAATTGTTGTTCCTTCAGTTCGAGCCAGCCAATGCGGTAGGGGTGAGTAATGGGGAGTCTCAGGACATTAGCCTGCCATCTAAAAATGCACTAGAATCAGCGCTTTATATCTCCAATGATCAAAAGATTGGACAGAATATCCAGGTACAATATGGTTTGAGGTACTCACACTTTAGTTTGCTTGGTTCTGGCAAGGCCTTCATGTTTGGTGATACGATTCCTGGTGTAAGAAAACCATACATGGGAGAAGTGGAATATGACAGTCGCGAAAAAATCCAGAGCTATTCAAACCTTGAACCGAGGTTTTCTGTAAAGTATCAGCTCAATAAGTATAATTCATTCAAAGCAAGCTATAATAAAACCAGCCAGTATCTACATTTGATATCAAATACTACAGCATCTAACCCACTTGATGTTTGGACACCTAGTAGCAATAATATCAAACCTCAGATAGGTCAGCAGGTAGCCTTGGGTTGGTTTAGAAACTTTGGACCAGACAACAACGTGGAGTTTTCTGCCGAAATCTATTATAGAAAAACAGAGAACCAAATCGACTACATCGATGGGGCAGATCTCTTAATCAACGAATACATAGAAGGAGATCTACTGAGTGGAGAAGGTCGTGCCTATGGCCTTGAATTGTACGCGAAAAAGAATACCGGAAGGTTAACGGGATGGGTCAGTTATACGCTTGCCAAGACAGAATTAAAAACCGAAGGGATTAATAATGGACGATGGTACCCTACACGCTACGATCAAAGACATAATGTAAAAATGGCTGCATTTTACGATCTGAATGATCGGTGGAGTTTATCTACAAACTTTACTTTCCTAACTGGTACGCCTACAACGTTTCCTACGTCTCGCTACCAGATGGGTGATTATGTGGTGCCATACAACCATGGCGATGGACGTAATAATTTTAGAATACCCGTTTATCATAGGTTGGATATTTCTGCTACACTGCAAGGAAAAAGATTCAAAAGAAATGGAGAGAGAAGAAAGAATGAAAGTTATTGGGTGTTTTCAGTGTATAACCTGTACGGTCGAAAGAATCCATTCTCCATCTACTTCACACAAGATAATGACGTAAGGCCAGGGCCGGGTGATTTGGTAGAGACCCAAGCCAGACAAGTTTCCATCATAGGTAATATGATACCGGCCGTTTCTTACAACTTCAAATTTTAATGACAATGAAAGCTTTAAAATATATCAATATTCTTATCACGGGTATCTTCCTTATGTCATGCGATGACCAGATATACCCAGAACTAAATGATGCCCCAGAGGTAATCGTGGTAGATGCTTGGGTGAATAATAAACCCGAAGATCAAATCATTAAGGTGACCAGGACTCAACCCTATTTTGACAACTCAGAAAGTGTGGGTGTGGCAGGTGCGGAAGTTTACATTGTGGACAATGAGGGCACCCGCTTTGATTTTGTTGAATCTACAAATGGAGCCTATGTTTGGCCCTACGCTACAGAGACCTTTGGAACTGTTGGAAATTCTTACTCGCTGACCGTAGTTGCCGACGGAAATACATTTACATCGACTTCAGCGTTGAATCGTGTGCCTACTGTGGATAGCGTGACCTTTCGCTTCGAAAAAGAGTCCGCCTTTGGTACTGAGGAGGAGTTTTATATGGGCGAATTTTGGTCGAGAGACCCTGAAGGCACGGGAGACACTTATTGGATTAAATCTTACAAAAACGGGCAATATCTTGCCAAACCAGGTGAAATCAATATTGCTTGGGACGCCGGGTTTTCTGCCGGCGGAGCTATCGACGGTTTGATATTTATTCCTCCCATACGAGATGCCGTCAATCCTTTTGATGAGGACCCTAATGAAGAAGATACTTTTTTGTCTCCATATGAGGATGGTGATTCATTGTACGTAGAAGTTCACTCTATCACACCTGCAGCTCACAATTTTTTGACACAATTGTACATTCAAATAGATAGAGAAGGAGGCTTTGCGGCCTTGTTCGATACGCCGCTCAGTAACGTGCCCACAAATATTGTTAACACGACCTCTGATGATATAGCCTTAGGTTTCTTCTGCGTATCCGCAGTGGAAGGCAATGGAAAAAGATTGGACGTGAGTCAGGTGCCCCAAGAGGAATAAGATTTTGCAGTTTAGTTCGATTGAGAAAACCCCGGCAAACGAGTCGGGGTTTTTTATTGCACAATTTGTATACTCATTTGCTTTAGTGCAGAATCTACATGATTATATCTTTTCTTTAGTAATTCAAGGTCCTTGTAATAGGCTTTCTTTTTCATAGACTCGATATGCAACTTTCCATCTACAGTTCTTGCTTGAAGGTGGTGTTTGATTAAACCGAAACGAGCTTTTTCATCGTCATTGACCTGCTTTCTTTTTTTCTTTTGTGACTTGAAAAGTAAATCACTTACACTAATCTGTAAGTCAAAACCGAAGTCAAATTCGGAACTGTGATAGCCAGAAAACTCGATGTTGGACAAGGAAGTCTTGAATGTGGTGGTTGGTAATACAATTTCGTCATTATGAAAAAGTACCTCCAGATGAGGGTTGGCTAGCAGGATTGTGTCACGATTGGCTTGTTTGATAAACTTGAGAGACTCGGTTATAGGTTTAAACTTTATCATTTCGCCATGACTCAACGAAACACTCATCTTTCCAAGCATCTCATCTTCTTGATGCACCAATTCATGATTATACTTGAGGAGCACCTGACCGTTTACTCCTACATCGCCTTTGAAATGTTGCTCTGAAAACATTTCCTTATTGGACATCGCCACGTTGGAAGTAATGTCGCCTAGGGAAATATTTGATGCCGATAGATTACAAAAAGCTTTAACTTCATGTGCTTCATTTCTTCGGATTAATCCCTCTACCTCAAACAGGCCATCAAACATTTCGAATGAAGACTTATTGAGCCGTAATCGGTTCTCACGTACGTGAAGGTTAGCGTCAAGTGCACTAATCTTATAGTGCTGGTAAGTAGCACTTGGTGCTGAAACATGGAAATTAAACTTATCTACGGAGAATCGCGAAGATCCATCATTCCGAAGAGAGTCAGCAGGAGGCCGCTTGGGCTTAAGGGTGTTGTAGTATCTTTTTATCGAATCGATATTGAAAGCGTGAAGAGCAACCTTTGACTCTCCTCTTATTTGATAAATGGAATCTTTCAGATCAATGTTAAACTCAGAGCGCGTTTTTCCAAAAGGAAAATCAAAATTGAAAGTATTCGCGTGGAATTGTTCTTCTTTCAAATCTGCCAAAATTCTCAGGTTGGATAGTTCTACTTTATCGTGCTTTAGCTTTTTGAGTCGAATATCGGTATGAACGGAATAGTTAGAAAAATCTAAGGCTTTATCGTTCACCTTTGAGCTAGGTTTCTTCTCAGAACGCAGATATTTTTTTGTGTCTAAATAATCTAAATCAGCCCTCACCCAGAGGTTATAAAAATTTTCACCGTTGGTAGATGGTCTGGATACTGCTCCCAACCAAAGATCACCTTCTTCTAACTTAAAATGACTGGTTTGTAAGGATAGAGAATCGTTATTAAGAGCTAATTTAAGTTTGATGCTTTTCGCATGGTAGTCATCGTAGGTAAACGCTTTCATGTTTACATCGCAGTTGAGATGAAGAAACTGCGGGAATGTGAATCCTTTAGAACTAGTATCGATGTCATCCTTCTTCGATATAGCCTCAACGTCAGATTTGGATAGAGATAACTCGTCCATGTTGATGGCCACGTTGGCAAAAGAAGTCTTACCAGGTTTTTTTTCAAGCAATGGAAAAAAGTTCTGTGTTGACCCCGCGATGTTAACTTTAGCGTCATTGAACCGACCGGTTAATGCAGATAACGTTAGCTGTTTATTCTTGACTGTAATTAGCCCGCTAAAATTTTCAACTTTTATGTTAGACGTTGTTTTTCTGACCTGAAGGTTGTCAAATGCAATATGGCCGTTAAATGTGTTTTGATTTGACCTTCTTTTTTTCTCTAATTCTGAAATTTTTCCATCAATATCGGCCCGAATTTTTATGGATCCAGACATTTCTACATCGGGGAAATTTACCAGACCCTTGATGTCTTCTAATTCTAATTCTGAACTGGCATCAATATTTAGATATGGGTCTTCAAAATTTCGAATTGAACCTTCAATTTGAAAAAAGCTATTATTGACTTTTGCATGTCCAAAGTCAATAACCATTTCACTTGTTGAAGCATTTCTTTCTTTACCATTTGTAAAGTGCCCCCGAAAACTCACGCTGTCTAATTTGCCTGGCAATCCGATTCTGGTAAAGGAAGCATTTTTCAGTTCAAACAAGATGTCGACATTGGGGAAGGTGACGGGATCTACAAAGCCCGAATTTCGAACGGTCAAAGTAAGCTGGGCGTCTGGATTGTGCTGTATAAGTTTCAGAGGTCTGAACTGTGGAATTAGAGCCAAATAATCATTGATTCTGGCCTCATCTCCTTCGAGTGTAATATCTAGCAAGTTTCCGTTACCAGCAGGCCGTAGCAGGCCATAGGCCCGAAGCTGTGCATTGTAGAGCTGAATAACACCGTCAAACAGCTTTTTATCGTCCAAGGTATTTATCCGAAAGGTGGCCCGATGAGCAGCTATGGGCACCGCTGTCTGGTTCAAATTTCCTCTTGATATCATCGTATCCAGAATGCCAACTGCATCACCTTTAAATTCTAGTAAGTCATCGAATGACTTGAGTCGAAAGTTACCTTGATCTATTGATAATCTGATACGATTCCCTTTGTACGCATTGTCAACAATAATTAATGCTTCTCTAATTTCAATTTTCGGAATGTCGAGCAGAAACTTTACCCCCGCTTTTTGTTCCTCCTTTTTTTTAGTACGAAGCATAAATTTTTTTCCTGTGGAATCTATCGGAGCATAAAATTGAGGTTTCAGTACTTCAATTTTACTTAGAGAATAATTGTCTTCGTAGAGGTCGAGTAAATCCGCATGAAGAGCAATTTTTTCCGTTTTTAGAATTTCATAACCACTTTCTTTGATGGATAGATTTTTTATTGAGATGGTGAGGTGAGGAAAGTTGGGAAAAGTACTAATGCCAATATCCTCAAAATATAGCGTGGATTGTAAACTCTCGTCAGCCAAAATTTTTAGTCGATCAACAATTTCACTTTTATACCACAATCCCAGAACCAGCTCCAATATCAAGAGTGGGAGAATTAGCAGAATGGCAATTGTGCCTGTGAGTTTTAAAATTAATCTCATGAATAATTATAACCTACCTAAGGTATTAATTATTCATGAGATTAAGACAAACTTATTCGTACCTCAAAGTTTCTACAGGGTTGGTAGCGGCGATTTTGACAACAACCAAACTAACGCTGGCCAGTGCAATGGCTAGTAGTAAAACAGCTGACCCAATAAATGGAATGAAACCTAGAGGGGCCTGATAGGGAAACTCGCCCAGCCACTCTTGCATGAGCAAATGAGCCAACGGCAATCCAATAACTAGCGCTATGCCGACTAGAATGGCGAACTGAGAAAAAATCATGTGTATAATTTGAAGCGGGCTTGCACCTAAAATTTTTCTAATACTCACTTCTTTCAGTTTTTGACCAAGCATGGCCAAGGCCATTCCAAGCAGACCTAAGCAAGCCAAAAACAGCGCAATACCTGCAAATATGGAGAAGACGCCTAATGTCCGTACCTCATTGTTGTAAAGATCGCTAAGTTGCTCATCCAGAAAGTGGTATTCAAAACCATCTTGTTGGCCGTGGCTAGCGTACAGTTTTTCTATCGCAATCAGTGTTTTTTGAAAATGCTGACCTTCCAGTTTTATCACCATTTCATTCATCATATAAGGTTGGTATTGTACAATTAGTGGATTAATCGATTGATGCAACGATTTGTAATGAAAGTCTTGAATCACACCAACCACGGTGATTTCTAAATCATGCCCTCCTAAGTGCCAAGTGAATTTTTCTCCTATTGGATCGGTGAAGTTTAGCCCTCTAGCCAATGATTCATTGATCAAAACATTGGTTCCGGCAGAGTCGGCAGCATAGCTTTGATCGAGGGTTCTACCTTCTAATATTTCAAAATCGAGTAGCTCCGTGATACCAAAATCCACAAACATCTCACTGGCATCTAGATAGTCTGGATGATGCTTCACTGAATGAACGGGGTGATTGTCGAACTGAGACCCGGGAAGGTTAGAAACGGCGGACACATGCTGAACGCCGGGAATTTTTCTGAGCTCTTGCTGGATGGTTTGAGTTTGGGAAAGGTTGATCCCACCATGCTCAACACTCGATGGAATAGGGATAGAAATAACCGCTTCCTGATCGAATCCCAGCTCCTTTGACTTCATAAAATCGATCTGTTTCAAAATGATTAGACTGGAAGTTATCAAGATGGCAGAGACTGCAAATTGACAAACTACGAGCACGCTTCTCAGTTTGTTGTTTCCTCCGCTTACTGATAATTTGCCCTTTAGTACATCCGAGGGCTTAAAAGCGGAAAGAAAAAGTGCGGGATAAATACCAGCCAGCAGCCCAATGACCAAGGCGAGTAAACCGGCTTTTCCCAAAAAGCCGAGGCCAAACAAATCACTAAATGCAAAAGTCTTGTTGCTGAGTTCGTTAAATGCATCAATGACCAACCCGGTTAGTCCAATGGCTAGCGTCATGGCCACAAAACAAAAGAGAATAGACTCCAGGTAAAACTGTAGCGTGAGATGACCAGACACTGCACCAAGCGTTTTCCTTACACCTATTTCTTTGGCACGTTCCACAGATTTGGCTGTAGTGAGGTTGATGTAGTTGATCCCTGCAATGATCAGAATAAATATCATCGTTCCGGTGAGGATGTAGATGTATAAAATGTTGCCATTACTCTCTAGTTCCCATCGAAGGTGCGAGTGGAGGTGAATGTTTGCGATGGATTGAAGTTCAAACCTTATTTCTCCAGTATCAAATCTTTCTTTGGCGTCTTCGTCCCAATTGAGATATTTAAAAACCCAGTCTCCTATTTTCGATTGTAGTGACGAAGAGTTGGCTCCGTCTTCCAATACGATATAGTTGAAGTGTCCAAAGTCAGCCCAAGTCATCCAATGACTTTCTGGGTTTATAGCCTTCACCGTTTCATAAGAAATCAAGGCATTAAAATGGAAATGAGAGCTTTCGGGCATGCCTTCGACCACCAGAGAAACCTCAATTGGCATATCGCTGATGGTAAGTATCTGCCCAATAGGATCCGCCTCTCCAAAATACTTCATAGCCATGGCTTCTGTGATCACTAGCGTGTTGGGTTCATGAAGTGCCCTGACATCTCCGGCTACAATGGCTAACTGAAAAACATCCAGAAACGTAGAATCAGCAAAGAAGAAATCTGGTTCATCAAATTTCAACTCCAAGGTTTTGTTTTCTACTTGTACTTCTTGTTTGGTAAGACCAGCTCCATACCAAGGGGAGATGCTTACTGCTGTTTTTACTTCAGGAAAATCTCTCCGCATGGCCTGAGCCATGGGGTGTGGAGTTCGCGTTTGAGAATGCTCAGCAATCCAACTGACTCGATAGATATTTTCATGATTGGGAATTGAGCGATCATACGAAAGTTCATGCTCGATAAACAGGTAGATGAGCATACTGCAGGCAAAACCAACCGTGAGCCCAAATAGGTTGATGAGCGTAAAAACTTTATTGCGCTTCAGCGCCCGAATGAATGTTCTGAAAAAATTGATAACCATGGTGCGTTTGAGTTTTTTGGTAAAAAGATGACTCAAACTAAAATTGCTAATGAAAGAAGTAGGTCTTTTCTTATCGGGTAGCAGTTCTTCCCGATAAGGTAGAACGTCCTTAGTTTCTCTGTATTCACTAGGTGTGATGCCCGTATGGCGTTTAAACGCAGTATTGAACGCAGATTTGGAGTTATAGCCCACCATCGCAGCAATACTCTCCACTTTGGTGTCTTTCTGCTCAGGGCCCTTAAGTAAGTGACGAGCTTCCCGAATCCTTAGCTGACTGATCAGTTCTTGAAAGCTGATTCCTTTGTTTTCATTCAAGACTTGAGAAAGATGGTGCGTGCTCGTATGAAGTTCTTCGGCAACACTTGATAACGAGGTGTCATCTCTCAAATAAAAACGACTTTCAGCAATGAGCTTGTCCAACTTGCTTACAATGGCCGCTTTCTGACTAGCTGATAGTGTAGATTTTTTGTATTTGTTTGCAGTTGGTATAGGAGCGGTAAAACCAGATTCTTTAAATATTTGAAAGTAGATAAGACCAAACAGTACAAAAATTCCTCCCCATATCACTTCTAGAGGGAGAAGCGGATTTAAACTCAGAAAAAAGAAAATAAGCAGCAGATTATAGCCATAGAAATTCCTGAACCAAACGATTCTTGACCCTGGGTTTTGAAACCAGGAAACCCCCCTACTTTTTGCCTCTTGATTGGTCTTTCGAACGGAATCAAAGACTATTACAACTACAAAAGCGACTAATACCCAAGCCACAGAGAAATAGTAGGCCACCCCTGCTGTAACAAGGAAAACTAGAATGAACCAGCGATGCTTGCCGGCAATTCTTGAGTTTTGAGTGAAGAAGGTCGAGCCATACCAATTAATAGAAATGGCCAGACTAACTAATGAGAGGTTGATCCAAATTTTATCTACGGACCAGATATTCAGAATCGCAAACCCAAGGTAAGCCAACACCAATTGCCCTAAAAAACGACTAGCCGGAAATTTACTGAGCAATAAGAAAAGTAGCAACATCATACCTGTAAGGCATGTACCTGCAATTAACATTTCGATCCAAGGCCAGTTCATCCATTGATCCATGGGATGAAATTAGAGAATAAATAGGAGGCCAGGAAAGTGTTTTGCTTAAAAGTATCTAAGGTACTGCTCAGGTAAGGATTCTAAGGTTCTAATGTTTATTTCCTTAAAAAAGACTTCAGCAGCCTCACTTTGAATTTGGATTTTCCCTTTAGTCATAGGAATACTTTTGCCGTTCTCGAAATACCTTGATTTTTTCAAGATCATGACGATTTTTCCATTGACGAGATGTAGACTTTTTCCATCATAACAAATCAGTTCGAGTGTATTCCATTCTCCATGAGGCTTTTCGGCATTCTCACTGCGCATACAATAGCCACCCGCCTGTTCGCCGAACCCCACACCAATAAACTCAGGCCTTGGGTCCGCTACAGGGTTCATGACTCCTTCGGGCATATAGGCGCGAATATCAATAGCTGAATTGGCCTGACCCCAATAATCACCCATATGCCCTTCCATGATTTGAAATTCCTGTGACAACATCCAAGACCGCCAATATTCAGCACCCATGGGACCAATCGAATGATATAAGATGCCGGAATCTTTGAGTTTATCTTTTCTGGGTGTCCATTTTTTAGTTCCCCATTTTACTTTCAGTTTGAGGTGATAATTTTCGTATTCCTTTTTCGAAATCAAGCAACCATATATTTTACCACTCACTTTCAGTGTGGGAACCTCTTCTTTCTCTGAAACAGTGAATACATCGTATCCATTAGGGTTCAGCCCGATAGGTTCGATGATGTTTCCTTTTGAGTCTAAAGGTTCATTTCCGTTGTAGTTGGTTTGGTGGCGATAACTTAGATAAGTGTCCCATTGTGAGAGCTCAGGATCTAGTAAAGAAACCCAAGGGCTCTCAATGCCAGAAAAAGAAAAGACGCTGATCGGCAGTAGAGTAAGTAGTATAAGCTTTTTCACAGTGACAATTTCAATAAAACTAGAGATTCCTCTTAAATCTACCAACTGACAATTGTCCCAACCATAAAGGGTACATGCTGCATAACCAATCCTGTTGATTGCCGTATTTTCAAGGACTTACAAAATCATATCATGAATAAACCAAGCGATCAATACGACCTCAACGAACTTAAAAACTTTAGAATAGATACGTTTTCTCCAATGCATTGTGCGCTCAATGTGTTGGGTGAAGGAAGCCGTCAGAAGAGTTTTGCTATTATATGGCTCAAGGATGGCAATGGTACGCACGATCTAGACTTAAAAAGACACTACTACGAAGGGTCGGTTATGTTCGTATTGGCGCCAGGCCAGATTCACAAGCTCAACCAGTTTTCGGAGTCTGAAGGGTATGTGGTTCGGTTTTCACCAGCGGTTTTTCAGTACGAGCAGGACTTTATGAACCATGTCTTAGATACCTGTTTGTTCGATAGCAATACTTCCTGTCCAGTTATTCAATTGGATGAAAACAGCAGAGCAATTTTTGATAATTTGTTTCAGCAATTGCATGAAGAGTTTCTGATTCAGGATGTAAATGCCAATGACATTATTTGCTCTTATCTGAAAATACTGATCTCACAAATCAATAGGCTGAAAAGAAAAAAATCAAGTGATCAGGTGCCAATCAATGATGCAGATTACAAGGTTTTTCGTGCCTTAAAAATAGCCATAGAAAAAAATTATAAGGAAGAGCATTCGGTTCAGTTTTATGCTGATTCGCTGAATGTACAACCTAGAGTACTTAACACAGCGGCTCGTAAATATGCCGAACGGTCCACGGGCGAATTAATACAAGAGAGGCTGCTGCTGGAAGCCCAAAGAATTCTTTATCATGAAGACAAGAGAGTGAAAGAAATCTGCTATGAGTTGGGTTTTGATGACCCGGCCTACTTCACCAGATTTTTCAAAAAGCACACCGGCCTTGCACCGCAGTTTTATAAGGAGCAAGTGGAAGTGGTGGGCTAAGGTGTAGTCGAGGAACGACTTGTGCCGACCTAATTTGCGGACTGTCCAAAAGTCCATGATATCATCCGATTTGTCCATTAACCGAGGAAACAAACCTCCGTTTCAATGACCCTAAACAAATCAAAATATCATGGAAACATTAAAAATTGACAAAAACCAAGGCCTTGCACTTTTCATTCAACGTGTGCTAGTAGGCATACTTCTACTCTTTCACGGCATTGCCAATTTCACCTCTGGATATGCGTTTATCAAAAGTGTATTTGCTGGATATGGTCTTCCTGAGTTTTTCGCTTACGCAGCATTCATTGGTGAGATCGTTGCGCCGCTTTTGATCATTGCTGGTTATCGCACGAGATTGGCCGCACTTGTTCTTGCATTCAATATGCTCATAGCTACCTTGATGGCACACAGCGGAGATATTTTTGCCTTGAATCAATACGGGGGCTGGGCGGTTGAATTGCAAGCTTTTTATCTATTCGGAGGGCTGGCGGTTTTCTTTTCAGGGGCTGGAGCACATGCGCTTTCAAAAAATAACTATTGGGATTGAGTGAGTGAAGTAGGCAGGCGCGACCTTCGGGTTGCGTCTGTTTTTACCAGATTCAAAACATGAGACATTACTTTATTCTACTACTTACGAGTCTTTTGATGACTTGGGAGGTTTACGGACAAATGACCAATGTATATCAGGACGAGCAATTTTCTCTGTCAAGAATCTATGCAGGGGTTAATTCAACTACCATATTCCCAACAGATAGCATCTCGAGCTACGCTGATGTTAATTTTAGGTTGGGCATTAAGTCCTCCTTAAATCTGAGTGACAATCTGGTATTTAAAACTTGGGGGGCTATTCAAATGAGTAAAAATCAACCCGTAGCGGGATATAATTCATTCGAACTGATGCTCAAACCTATGGCAAAGCTCAGTTGGCATATTGGCTTGATTGCCACACCGACTACGGTATTGAGACCTAATCCCACCACTTGGGAGAGTCAGGTAGAAACTCAAGCCCAAAGCACCATTATTCCTGGTCGGCCCGGTACAAAGGTGGCATACGCCGTAGCCAAAAACTCATCTATCACTTATGGCTATTTCAATCACGGAGACAAATGGGGACATCATTTGAATCTAACTATTGACCAATGGCGTGTCGCTGGATATCGGTTGGAAGATGGTGATTATTTCACTGCACTGAGTTTTAATGGGACTTGGCTTGAAAGCCTGATCACCTATTCTTCAAAAGAAGAGTTGTCTACTTCTGCATTTGTCAACCTTCAAGAAGGTGTCAGCTTTTTGGTTGACGCGCAGTATAATTTTGATCAGAAGGAAGTTGAATTTCTTCAAACTGGAATAAGAAAATATATTCGAGCGAATGCTATTCATCTCGGTGGGTTTTTCGGATTGACTTATGATTGGAAAACAGGAGTAGTAATGGGTCAAATGTTTATACACTTAATCTGACCTTTCGAATCCTACCACTACTCGATCTATGATCTTTTGAGCGGTTGTGATATTGGACAGATCGGTGTACAACTTACCATTTTGACCTGAGTGGTGCGAATGACCCAACAGCTGCATCAATTTAAAGGCGTGGTCATCTACTCGACTCCATGTAGCTTGATAAATAAGCGATGGCTGTCCTAACAAACCAGTGCCTCCATGATACAGACTATCTTCTGGAAAGTCATATTCAGAATAGTACTCGTTGTCGTCGAAGGCCACATTTACTTCAAGGTAGATGTTGAACTCATAAAGTGAATCAGGTAGATGACTTCGGATGTAAAAATTTCCCTGAGGAGTGGCACCCGTCATGCCGTCCGTTTCAGGCTGATCAAAAGTAGGCGCATAAAATCCCGGATGCGTTTCCCTGTCTCGTTTGTGTGACCAGTAAGGCAAGGCATCCACCAGGCGAAGTTCATTTTTGGAAATCCTACTTTCACTTTTTGGATCATCAAAAGATTTGAAATTGTCAGCTGTGCGGCCAGACATAAAGAGGCCTTTCGCTGAAGACTCAGTGATGAAAAGTGTTTTGATGAATATACCAGAAGTGTCTTCGACCCATACGACTACTTGAGGATGCCAAAAATGTGCGCCACGCTTAACATCCAGCAATAACTTTGACCCAGTCATTTTAGCCTCTGTATATGTAGAATAGGTCTGACTAAGCGTGGTATCAGCTTGACGAGATTTGATTTTTGCTCCCCAGTTCATCAATTCCTCTAAAGGGGAGACCTCTTGGTAGGCCATCAGAAAAATTATGACTGTTCCTGTTGCAGCCACTACTAATTCTTTACGAATATTCATTTGATTTTTTTGCTGCTGTATGACCGCAGGCTAGGCCAATTATTGATCAGGTGGAGGCCAGTACAGACGATAAAGAGATGCCCGAATACTGTATGTATAGTGGCCAGAGGCCTGGAATAGTCTATGAAAAATGACAGTATCCCGCTAACGGCCAGCACCAAAAAGCAACAGGCCATTAGCAGACTTACCAGATTTTTGTACCTCATGCTAGTTGCTTGCCAACTGAGTTTTCATGGCACTCAGGTCGCTGCGCATGCTTGCCACCAGTTGAGCCTTACTTTTGTAATTAGGCGAACCATCATCGAAGTTCAAGGTTTGTTTCAAGCAAGACACATCCATATATAGCATAAGTAAAGTGGCGTCTTCAGTATTATTTTCGATATCTAAAGGGAGATGTTTGAGCGCTCGATGAGAGAGGGATGCTTCTTTGATTTCTAAACTGGCATCACCGATGAGCATTTTCACTTCGCTCACCTCACCTCTCAACTTCGTGATGACTTTAGCTTCACCTACTTTGGTATTAGTAGGCCCGCAAGCTTTTGGGTCACAGCCTTTTTTAGATTGAGAAAAACTGGTGGAAACAGTTGCTCCTAAGAGGAGCATGCTTAATAGTATGATTCGCATGACTTTTGTTTTTTTGATTTATTCAAAATTAGAGCCACACCAAAGAAATTTTATCCAATGAATCGTTATACAAACGTTAATGAAAAGTTAAAAAAATGACTTTCTGATCGATTTATACGTATTTGCAGATGTGAAAAAAAAAAACTTTGGGGTCTGGTGGTTTGCTTGGTGGTGGTACTGCTGAGCCTTTTGGTCTTTCAAGTCCATTGGCTACTCACTTCCGCACAGCTCAAAGAAGACCAGTTTCGTCATCGGGTGACACTGGCGCTATGCTCTGCCGTAGAGCAACTGGGCAAGGACAAGAAGGTTTGCTCAGCCGTCGCGTCTTGTTCAGTAAAGCAAGGAGGAGGTTTGGTAGAGTTTGTAGGTGTACAAAACGGAGGTGAGATAAAAG
The DNA here is from genome assembly GCF_965233835.1 of Reichenbachiella sp. GTDB lineage: Bacteria > Bacteroidota > Bacteroidia > Cytophagales > Cyclobacteriaceae > Reichenbachiella. Next base: position 524,879 of record NZ_OZ247585.1, on the reverse strand, counting down.
GCACGATAAATGAGCAGTTGCAACACTATCAAATTGATATACCCTTCGATGTGACCTTATCAAAAGCCAAAACAAAGTTAGGGTATGTGCAGGCCAAAATGCCCAACACTAAGAATGCATCGATCCACATAGACTTTCCTTCGAAGCAGGATTTCATCCGATCCGAACTTAACGGTATGTTTGTCACTTCCTTTTTGCTTATAGCTACCCTGATTGTAATCTGTAGTGTCACGCTTCAATGGATGTTTAGGCAGCGAAAAATTCAGATGGATACGGTGGATTATATCGACGCTATGAGTCATGAGCTGAAGACACCAGTCAATAACATTTCTCTGGCGTTGACCATGTTAGGTAAAAAATTGAATGACGATGATGAAAGAGTCAGTCACTATTTAAGTGTGGCTAAAGAAGAAAATCAATCCTTGCAAAGCAAGATCAATGCAGTGCTCGGTACAGCTGAGCTTGAAAGAATCTTAGATAATCAGACTCAGGAAATTTGCGATTTGCATGATTTGATTGAATCAACTATTCAGCGTCTATCCGTGAAAATGGAAGAAAGAGCAGCAATTATTACCACAAGCCTTCAAGCACAAAAAAGCGAAATTATTGGCGACCGCAATGAGCTGATCAATGTATTGATCTGTTTGCTCGACAATGCACTTACCTATGTGGAGAACAGGCCTGAAGTGCAACTCGAAACAACCCATACCGATCAATGGATCAAATTGAGAGTATCGGACAACGGAGTAGGTATTCCCAAAGAGTTGCACGGTCAAGTGTTTGAAAAATATTTTAGGAAAGAAAGCGCTCCATCAGGTTATGGCGTAGGTTTATTCGTGGTGAAGAAAACCATTCAACAATACGGAGGCACGATTGGTTTGGAAAGCCAGCCTGGAGAAGGGAGTACATTTACTATAGAACTACCCTTGGCGCCATGAAAGCAATGAATCCAAAACTACTGCTGGTAGAAGACGACAAACATGCCGGAGCACTTATCCGAGATTTGCTGGAGTCTGAAGGGTTTGTGGTGACTTTAGCTCAGGACGGAGAGCAAGGCATTCGGGACTTTCTTGGAGCAAAGTTTGATTTGTGCATACTCGACTGCATGTTGCCAGGCATGGATGGATTCTCATTGGCTCAATTGATCAAATCGAACCACAGCAGGATGCCGTTGCTCTTTCTTACTGCCAAGTCTATGAAAGAAGATATATTGAAGGGTTTTGATCTGGGTGCTGATGATTATCTCACCAAACCTTTTGACCCCGATGAATTGATTTGCCGAATACGAGCCATATTGAAGAGAAGTAGCAACGGACATCATAAAACAGAAAATAGCACAGTACATATTGGCAGCTTTTCATTTAATCCCAAAAACCAAAGTTTAACCCAATTCGGGAAAATTAAGCGATTGACAAAAAAGGAAAATCAGGTGCTACAGCTGATGACGAATAGTCTAAATGAAATCGTGAGTAAAGAAGAAATACTACTGACAATATGGGGCGCAGCCGATTATTTTACCGGACGTAGTTTGGATGTATTTATAGCTAAGTTGCGCAAATATCTAGAGGAAGATCCAACTGTTGAGATCGAAAACGTCCACAGCGTGGGGTATATTTTGAAAGTGAATTGAGAAGGCCTCTACACCTCAAACAATAACCGTTTGCTTTTTTTCACTTCCTCTAGCTGCTGCAGGTCAGGGAAGGATTTTTCAAACCACAGCGTTACCGTTTTTCCGAACAATGTGTTGAATCCATCCTGTAGTTGGCAATAATTGTCAGCATAGTGGATGGTTGAAATATTGCTGTCAAACCGCACCAAAAAATGAATTTGGTCTTTTTGCAACGTAGGGTTGTCAATGACCGACAGTTCTTTCACCTTGTGTTTGGAACAAAGCTCCTTTACCTGATCAATATGTTTGGCTACTTCTATCAACATTTGCTTTCAAAAGTAGCAAAGGGATAAGACAAGAGTAATACCTAGTAATCGGTATTTTTAATTCTCCCCAATCACCTCAAACCTCAAATTCAATTCCTGCCCTTGGCCATCTAGCAGCTGTAGCTCATGGAGGCCAGGCGTTGTAAACAAGCCGAACTGATGCACGCGATTGGTGCTGCCTAGATATAAGCCATCCAAATGCCAGAAGATGGTTTCTTTGGTATCGCTGTGAGCCGCTTCAAAAACGGTCTGTCCATAAGTGCCATCCAGTTCTTTGGGGATGAATACTTTGGCGTTGGCTTTTGGGTAAATCATCTCTAGCGTGGTTGTTTTTGATGATTGGTCACAACCAGCCAGAAATTTTGGTGGGCTTTGATAATCGGTGTTGTATTGGCGATAGTACCAGGACTGGACAGGAGGCAGTGTAAACCAGCCTTTATGCACCATTTGATCTACATCATAACAGGAGCTGTTGACCTGGTAGCGTTCCGTTTGGTCCAAATGTATCAACTGATGAAAGCGGCATGCCCCGGTATTTTCAACCATAAGTGGTAGGGAGACTTCTTCTGTGTTTTCACAGTTGGGGTTAGCTTTTTGTCCACTTGCTTGACAAATCTGAAAGACTTGCGTTTCGCTGGTAGGTACTTCCAGAAACGAATTACTTGTGAGCTGTTCGAACATCTGAAACATCAAAGGTGCTGCGGCCTTGCCTCCAACTAGCCCAGGTCGACCTTCTCCATCGGCATTGCCTATCCATACGCCTACGGCGTATCGGCCATTCAGCCCAATGGCCCAGGCATCTCGAAAGCCAAAGCTCGTGCCTGTTTTCCAAGAGATGGGCGTGGAGGACCGGAACTGCTCCCAGCCGGCAAAGTCATCCGGTCTGTGCAATCCCTTCATGGCTTCCAGCATCGCCCAAATCGAAGCGATACTGAACTCCTCGCTGTTTTGCATGGTGGCCAAAGGTTTTTTGGGCTGATCGATGAGATATTGATGATGGAAATAGTTGTCCGTATGGTAACGATCATTGATAGATTGGCCAAAGGAGTTTCTATATACACGGTAGAGATTGGCGTACATATTGACCAACTCCCAAAGACTAGACTCAGCCCCACCCAGAATCATGGACAAGCCATAATGGTCGGCCGACTGATCCAAACTGGTCATGCCAATTCGTTGTAGTTTCTGGTGAAAATTTTGATAGCCAAGTTCCTTCAAAAGCATAACAAAAGGCAAATTTAGTGAGCGGGTCAGTGCCTCATCGGCATGCACAGCTCCCCGATATTGTAGATCGAAATTTTTAGGCGCAAAGCCTTCGAAAAAGACAGGATAGTCACCCAGCAATTGCTTGGGAGTGATCAATGCCTGGTCGATGGCCGCGGCATATAGAAAAGGCTTGAGCAAACTGCCTGTACTTCTTTTGGCCTGAATGATATCTACCGAGGGGCTGTGAATTTCTTCCGTAGCTACATTGCCTACATAGGCCTTGGTTTCACCACTCATGAGATCCACCACCAGTACGGCCCCATTGAAAACATAATTGGCATTCCAGTTTTGGAGATGGTTTTCTAAGAGTCTGGTTGCCGTGTTTTGCAATCGTAGGTCTAGGGTCACCCGATTGCGCTGCCCTTTATGGCCGTCTTTGACCAATTGGCTCAGTAAGTGTGGGGCTAGTTGGGGCAAGTCGTGTGGTTGACCGGGTAGCTCTTCAGCCATGGCCAACTCCAAAGTAGTGGCATCAAACACGCCCTTTTCGTGCAGCTTGGTCAATAGAAAGTCTCTTTTGATTTTAAACGCGCCTTCGTTTTTTCCCGGAAATATGATAGCTGGTTGATTGGGTAGAACAGCCAGTCCGGCCGCTTCCGCCCAGGAGAGTTGCTCCGGGGCACGATTGAAATAACGCCACGAGGCCGCGGTGATGCCCACTACATTTCCACCGAATGGGGCATGGCTGGCATAGAGATTTAGGATTTCCTTTTTGGAATAAAACAGTTCCAATTTCAACGCCAACAGTGTTTCGAACAATTTTTGAAAGATCGTTCTGGGTTGATTTCCTCTGGCCATTCGGATGACCTGCATGCTGAGGGTACTACCCCCTCGCTTTATGGTTCCTGACTTCACGTTGGTGATCAATGCCTTGAAAAGTGAAACCGGGTTGACGCCAGGGTGCTGGTAGAAGTATTCGTCTTCGAAATGAAGTAAGGCAGTTTCAAATTTTGTGGGCAAGCTATCCACCATAGGAAATCGCCACTGTCCGTCATCTGCTATTCTTGCCCCTATGAGTTGCTCATCCTCTGACTCTATAGTGGTGGTATAAGGATCATTAAAAAGCGGGTCTGGTAACGGCAAGCACAAAAACAAAACCGAGCTGAGCAGCAAGAGCTGCACGAATCGGTTTTTAAAGATTTTTGTGATTTTGTTTTTCATTTTTGACTGCGTCATATCGAGCGACAAAGGAGCGAGATATCCCCTGCGGATGCTCCGGTGATCCGTCTCCAAAAGAGCTGAAACCCGAGTCTTCGCTGCTTGAACCAAACGGATTCCCTGGATAAACCGGGGAATGACGTTGGGTGGTGATAGGCCATGGTTCGAGTCCTCACGAACCCAACTCACTCCCTCACATTCACCCACTGCCCTGCTGTCCTAGCATAGATCGAATTGTCGTACATCGCTTCTACAGCTACTGCCGGTAGATAAAACTTGCCTTTGTAAGAAGCATTGAGTTTCACCTCGAAGGTCTTCTTTTCACCGGGCTTCAAATCAAAGTACTGCATCACTCGATCGTCTCGAATATCGAGGTAGTCGGGCTGATCTCCGCTTCCTGCATCGGGCGTATCGTTCAAGCGGCTGTTGATGATTTCCCATCCTGACGGGAAGATTTGTGTCAATGCCAGATCCTTATATTCTCCTCTTACGCCTGGATGATGTATAGTCACCTGCGCGGTAAAATTTGTGCTTTGATTCAAATCAGAAACCGTCAAAGTCTTTCCATTTTGATCTTTGTAGCTCACGTTCATTTTGATGTTTTGAGCGCCAGCAGTTTCATTTCCAACCAATGGAATTCCTGTTCGGATGATTCGTGCGTATAGCGGCGAAGTGCCCTTGTTTTTAATAATCACAGGCTGTGATTTTTCTTTCTCATCAATGAGAATTTGTGTGACGTACTTTCCTTTTTGGAAACTCGCCACTGCACTGCCTACGTTCACTTCAAACTCCACAGCTTCATTCAATTCCGAACCCTTGGTGTAGCTCGCTATGGCCACCAAACTATATGCCGTAGTCTGCGTGCTCATCCATCGGTCTTTGTCTCCCATGTGCTGAGCTATTTCTTCGAGTATAGCATAAGCTTCTTCTTTTCTCTCGAGCACGGATAGCGTTTCCAATATCATGGCACGATCACGAAGTCTGGAACCATAGGTATAGGAGGGTCCTTCGTATTTTTCCACGGTTTGAGATAAACCGTCTATCATCGTTTCCGCTGGACCTTTGTGTCCGGCCAGGGCATACGCCAAAGCCAATCGCCATTTAGCTACCGAGCTAATATTATCCATTTCCTTCATGCGGTTCATTGCGCCGAGTGCTTTTTCATCAGCCAGTGTTAGCGTATAAAGTCGGTAGGCTTGAATCAAGTCATTGTCTCTTCGGCCTCCTTTCGACCATTGATTGGCCTGACGTTTTTGGAACTTGGCCCATCGGCTGAGCAGTCCCTCTGGTACGGCATATCCTTTCTTTTTGGCTTCGAGCAAAAAGTGTCCCGCGTAATTGGTGCCCCAGTCGTTTTCCTCTACCTGACCCGGCAATACGCCATACCACCATTCGAGGTTTGGAAACTACCCAAGCGTTGAATGGCAGCCTTGATGTTGGCAGCGATCTGCTTTTTGCGTTCTTCAGAGAGTTCGACAAATTCTTCCAGATACAGTTGCGCAAAAACGGAAGAAGTGGTTTGCTCAATGCAGCCATGTGGATATCTGATCAAATACCTGAGCCTTTGCTCCAAGTTTAAAGAAGGCAATGAGGAAAGCTCAATCAACCCTTCATTGGTACCGATCATGCCCAGTGGCTCGTAGCTTGCATTCCAGCTTTCGTTAGCCGAAATGAGTTGGTCGAGCACATCCACCATTTCAGGGTTAGAGGCACGTACATCGAGTTCGATCTCATGGTTGGAAGTGATGCTGCCTCCCTTGGCGCTTACACTGACCTTACCAAACCCAAGAGCCTCAGCGGCCTTCACTCCGAAATAAACTACCTGCTCACCTGGTTTGTCAAAAGATATGGTCTGGTTCTTTTGACCCAAGATTTTCAACTGCCCTTCTTCCTTCACGGAAACGCTCACTTGTTTAATTTTGGCATCATTCACAAAAACGGTGATGGGCAAATCCATTTCCTCACCAGGTCCTGCTACTCTTGGCAAAGTAGCCAATACCATTACTCCTTGTTTCACTGCAGTAGTCTGCTCTACAGAGCCATAAGCACCTTCGTGCGCGGCGACCACCATGGTACGCACACTGCCCACGTACTGCGGCATCGTAATTTCGTGAGTGGCGGTTTCTCCTGCCTTTAATTGAAATGGTCCGAGGTACTTTACCACAGGTTTGAAGCGGTTGGCCTTTTTGGCATCTTGCCCCTCTAATGGTGCATCTCCCCCAATCGCTAATAGTCTTTCTAGTTTTCCACCATAGGCGCCAATCACATCATCATACAAATCCCAGGTTTTAACACCCAAGGCTTCTCTAGCATAAAAGGTTTCCCAGGGTGATGGTGTTTTGAACTTAGTCAGGTCTAAAATACCGTCATCCACCATCGCCACGGAGTAGGCCATTGTTCTGCCATTTTGTTCACTTACTTTCACCTGAAAGGTCTGCTCTGGATTCAATTCCTTAGGCATGGCGATCAGTGGTTTCAATGTAGTGTTAGGGTCCACTACTTTAATGGACTGAACACCGTACATTCTAATTGGCAGGTCGTTGGCCGTTTGTGCATGGGGCTGGATTAAGCTAATATGTGCATACACATTCGGCGACATGTCTGAAGTAGCTTCAAATTGAATGGCCGTAGATTTTTCCTCGGTTTCCACCCAAAAGGATTGGATGATTTTTTTGCCTGTTTCTAAACTGACCAAGACTCTTCCTCCTTTAGTACTTGGGAAGGTCAATTTTACCTGTTCGCCTACTTTGTAATCTTCTTTCTCTACTTCGAAGTTGAGCATACTCACGCCTCCGGCGTCTCCGCGTTTGCCTTTTCCTGCCCAGCCCGGCCAGTCCACATAGACCACCTGACCCGCGCTATGACCTGATTCCGGGTCGGTTACCTTCACATAATATCTGCCCCAATCTGGATATTCAATTTTCAAATCCCATTTGCCCTCGCCATTTGAAGTGTTGATCGTAGTGCTTTGTAGCGGCGTATTGTATGACCTGCTCACATAGTTGCCAATGTTGTCGTAACTGTTGTCCCACCACCATCGCCAGTCGAGCTTGTACAGTTCCACCTCTACATTACGTCGGCTCACAGGTTGCCCTTTGGCATCTACGGAGACAATTCGGATGTTGTGATCTTCATCTGTTAGCAGCATGTCTCGCTTGTCGCCCTCAGGTGCTTTTAATCCTACAAATGAGGTGTATGGATAATAGGGAATGCTCACTTGGTCGATACTGAAATTGCCACCTTCTTCATAGACTTTACCGCTGAATGTTGCTCTCAGTGCACCTGGAGGATTATTTTCTACATATAAGTCTAAGTTCACTTTGGCGAACCCATTGGCGTCTAGTCTACCGGAGAATACTTCCTGCCTTTCGGCATAAAAGTATTTCGACTCATCGTCGAAACTGAAGCTCGGGTAATCTTCGAAAGTGGTTTTGACGGGAGATACGAACATTTCGTATTCGGCTTTGAGCCCACCGGCGGTTGCGCCATGCAGCCATTTCACATTGAGGTCTCCGGATATCGTTTCGTCTAAGGCAGTCAACCGATCCTTTTTGAAATCAAGATCTATTTTCAAACGGTTGGGTTTGATGGTTTCTATTTTTAGATACTTAGAGAAAGTGGCACCTCCAGCTTTGACCACTGCCTGCCAGTTTCCCGTCGGTGCGTCTGCGGCCGTGGATAGTTGAAAAGCGTACATGCCAGAAACTGATTCTGTCTTTACAACTTTTTTGACTTGCTGTCCTTGTGGGTTGTTGAACTCCAGAACCACTGGATAGCCTTCAGGCAAAACATTCTCTTTGTCTTCTAAGATGAAGGTGAGATAAATGTCATCGCCTGGGCGCCAAACACCTCGCTCGCCATAAATAAAGCCTTTGACGCCTTTCTGTATTTTCTGACCAGTCACGTTGAAATTACTGAGCGACAATGAAGAGCCATCATCTATTTTGAGATAACCCATTTGATTTCCCGATTTGGCAACAAGTAAAAATGGTTTGCCTTTGATCTTGATTTTGGCTTGTCCGTCCTTATTGGTGAAGCCGGAACCAATGGCTTGTTGTTGGTAATCATATACCGCCAGATTCACATCGGAAAGTGGTTTGGTGTCGAGCATATTGGTAGTGAACACGTGGAGGTCACCGTGATCGCTTCTTTTCGCCATCAAACCTAAGTCGGAAGCTAAGACCAATTTGGTTGGCAGACTTCTATACATGTAATACGAATCGTGACAAGGATTTTCTCTTTCGCGCCAGTCGTAATTGTTGTAGGAATAATAGTTTTCATAACTATCCCAATTGCTGCTTTCTTCTGGATTGTCCCAGTTGTCGAGATTTTCTAATTCTCCTTCTTCAGCGTTTGGACAGAAGTAAGCTGATTGTCCTTTTCGGAATCCCAATTTGATTTGGTACATGGCTCCAGGTTGCACTTTGGTAAATTCAGCAATGTCCAGCGTATATCGGTTCCACTGGTTCAAGTCGGTGACGCCTGTTTCCAATAGGTTGATCGTTTTTCTAGCCACGGGACGACCTACTCTGTTCAACTCATATTCGTCACCCATGCTGTTGACTTGCAGGTATTGCAGGATGTTGTCTTCAAATATTTGAACGACGGTTACGTCTACCGCCTTTAGACCGACTGCCTCAAAGGGGATGATTAGACCTTCAGAATTAGGAATGATGGTGCCGCTGTTGGTGGCCATTCTTACGTCTGGTTTGGCCTGAGTGAGTTCTAGTTCTTTGGTGAAATCTTCTTTGAGTGTATAGCCAGCTGAGTTCTTGATTTTGGAGAAAATCTTAAGAGAAACGCTTCCTTCTACTTCGGCAGTTGGGTAGAGTTTTAGTTCGTTTTGGTCAATGACATACCTGGGTTGGTTGCTGCCTAGGGTGATGAACCCTTTAAGGTTCTGTTTGGGCATCAGTGGGTCTGAAAACAGTACAGAGATATAATCTTGCGCACCTCGAGCAATGTTAACTGAAAGCACCTTGTAGTCATTGATAGAAGGGATTTCATAATTCAAATCGTCTGATTCTTTGACTCCAATTTCGGTGCCATTCCAGGCGATGTTTACTGGGCTTGGCTTTTCATCTCGTTTTACACTCTCGATGATAAATGAGTGGCGCGTAGGAGAGGTATGTGTCCAGGTGATGGACAGATTAGTTTGACTTTGAGTGGCGCTAAGAATCTGCTCTACTGCTTTGCTGTCTACATCGTCTGCGGTTTGCACTTGCCCATTCAATTTTACCTTGGACAAATCTTTGGAATCATACAAAGCCATGCCTAGCATTTTGACTTCAAAATTTTGTGGGATGATGCGGAAGGCAAATTCAAATTCGCCTTTGTCTTTGGAATCTGGCAGGATTTCAGCCAGATCGAATTTGGCACTATAACTGGCTCCACTTTGTAGTTTTTCCTCCGGCTCGAAGATAATGGTTCGATTGTCTTCCCAATAAGCTTTGCCTTTGAGGCTAGGTTCAAAGGCAAACAAGTCTGCAGTGACTTCAGTGCCTGGCTTGATCTCTTCCAATGGCTTGGCCATTTTTATTTTGATTTTAGACTGGGCAGATATGACACCTGAAGTGTAGGCTGAGATATAATCTACAAATAGGCTTTTGGCTTGATCGAAGTTTGGGCCTTCTATTTGATTGTCTTTTTTTGAACAGCTAAAAATGACTAGCGCTGCCGTGAAGGCGAGGAGGATTTTTTTCATGGTGGTTTACGATAAATTATAGGGTTATAAAAATAGGGGATTGGAATTGAAACTAGGTGATTAACATTTCCAAAGTTCAAAACTCTGGAAATGTTTGGAGGTTTGCTGGTCACAAGACCAACCAGGGGGAGGAAAATAGGGGTCTTGGTTTGCTCATCCGTTAAAGGTTTTACTTAAATTGAAGCACGTATTTTGCAATTATTTGATGTTAAAATAAAGCGCTATGTCCAAGATCAAGTCAATCGTAGTTCTTTTTCTTTTGTTGTTTTCAGTAATAGTGAATGCACAGCCTAATAATCAGCCATTCTCTTATTTAGACAAGCTGGAAATTGAAGGATATAAGGAGAAGTACTTGCTTGTAGAATTAGATAAGTCAACAGTTTACAATAAAAAACGGAAGAACCTGGATAAGGATAATCCCTTCTTTGCCGAAGAGTGTGAAGGTGAGTCAATGACTTTAGTCGCTATTTGCAAAATCGATTACAATTCCGAGAAAGAATATGCTATTGTATTTAGTACTTGTCCTGGTCCAGAATTTGTTATTTATAACTCCGAAAACCCAAATGAAATCATAGGACAAATTAATGCAGATAAGTTATATGTAAACGGTAGTGGAAAATTGTATTCCTCAGGAGGGGAAGGAACTTTTGATGTAAGGAGAAAATTTGAATTCATTGGGGGTAAACTAAAACATGTTGATCAGCCGATGTACTATGTTGGTTTGAAGAGTAAAACAATGAAACCGATTACAGTTTATTCAACAACTAAATTAGAAACTATAATAGCGAAACTTCCTGCCAATTATGAAATAGAAGTGTTGTTGTCAAAAAAGCCATTTAATCAAACAAGAGCCTTATACTTAGTAAAAACGGGCTTTGGATTGGTCGGGTGGTCAACATTGACAGCAGGCCAATACAAAGCAGTAGACGTGAAAGGGTTAGTTTATGTGGGAGACTAATATTGAACATTCTGCAAAATTTATATCCGACTGATTATAAAAATGAAAATAGGATTTCTCTCGTCACCTCCCTCTCGTTCGACTCGTTAGAAATGACAAAAAAGTAGAGTTCCTCTTCTAGTCTTATTTGTCTAATTTTGCCGTCCAATAATTTTGGCGCAAGCCGCTCATAATAAGTACACAAAGGATGGAATTGAATGCACTCACGGCGATCTCGCCAGTAGACGGAAGATATAGAAGACATACGGCTCAGTTGGCTGAGTATTTTTCTGAATTCGGATTGATCAAATATAGAGTTCACGTGGAGGTGGAGTACTTCATTGCACTTTGTCAGCACCCGTTGCCACAGTTGAAAGATGTGGATTCTTCTGTATTTGGGAAGTTGAGGCAAGTCGTAGTGGAATTCTCTGAGGCCGATGCGCAGGCGATCAAAGACATTGAAAAAACCACCAACCATGATGTGAAGGCGGTTGAGTATTTCATCAAAGGAAAATTTGATGACTTGGGGCTGGCCGATCATAAAGAATTTATTCACTTTGGGTTGACTTCTCAAGACATTAACAACACCGCGATTCCATTGCAATTGAAGCATGCGATCAACGAGGAATACCTGCCATTGATCAATAAAATTACAGACACTTTGATGGGCTTGGCTGAAGAGTGGAAAGATATTCCTATGCTGGCCAAGACGCACGGACAGCCGGCTTCACCAACCATGTTGGGCAAGGAGATTCTAGTATTCCATGAGCGATTGACGCAGCAGATCAACATGCTGGATGGGGTAAGATATGGCGCCAAATTCGGAGGTGCTACTGGTAATATGAATGCCCATCACATTGCCTATCCAGAAGTCAACTGGATCAAGTTTGCTAACAATTTTGTAGATAACACACTCGGCCTTAGAAGAAGCTATCCTACCACTCAGATTGAGCACTATGATGATATGGCGGCTTTGTTTGATAACCTAAAGAGAATCAATACGATCTTGATTGATTTTGCTCGTGATATCTGGCAATACATCTCTATGGGCTATTTCAAGCAAAAAATTGTGAAAGGCGAAGTAGGTTCATCTGCCATGCCACACAAAGTAAATCCTATTGACTTTGAAAATGCTGAAGGCAACTTGGGTATTGCGAATGCTAATTATGATTTCTTATCAGGGAAATTGCCTATTTCAAGGTTGCAAAGAGACTTGACTGACTCGACGGTACTGAGAAATGTGGGTGTGCCTATCAGTCACTCATTCATTGCCTTAAAGTCGCTGGAGAAGGGCATTGGTAAGTTGGAATTGAACCAGCATGCCATTGAGTATGACTTGGATCAGAACTGGGCGGTAGTCTCTGAGGCCATCCAGACCATCTTGAGAAGAGAAGCTTATCCTGAGCCGTACGAAGCTTTGAAAGCCTTGACTCGTGGGAATCAGGAGATCACGCATCAGGTGATTAAGGACTTTGTAGATACGCTGGACGTTTCGGATGAGTTGAAGAAACAGCTGAAATCGATTACTCCGTTTAATTATACTGGGATTAACCCTTTAGGGTAAATCCCCTGGCCCCCTTTTTCTAAGGAGGAAAACTCCCTCTTGGAGAAGAGGGATGAGGAAATTGACCTGCCGAAATCATTGCGGTACTTGTATCTGATACAGCTGCAGTATTTTCTGGAGGATCGCGGGACAGGCCCACGAATAGTTACAATTATCCCCGTCTGTCGCCGCTCGTCATGGCGCAGGCTTTGAAGCGTTTGTTGACGGTGGCTTTCCACCATGGTCCTTTGGTAAAGAAAAGTATAGTTTTTGTTGACGTGTTGGTTTTAAATCTACGCCACCAGGGACCGAAGCCAGGCTCAGGCCTGTGTTCTATACCATATTCGAAGCCCATCTTGTGGGTGACTTGTAAGGCACATGGATTGCCAAATAGTACCTTTCCTCCATCTTTGACATAAATGTAGCGATAGGATTTTTCCTCGGGGAAGTTGCTTTTTTTATTCTCTTTAACCTTCTTGTTTACCTTTCGGGTAGGCAAATCCTCTTCTATGGGGTTTTGTGCTAAAGCACCAACACTTCCTAAAAGCATCCCTACAAAGACAAGAAAAAGAAAAGGTTTCATTTTCAGATTAATCAATTAACAGGACAAGATATAAACTGAATGGCAAAGAAGTTAGTGCGTTAGAGGGAAATTATTCCTTCGATTTTTGAGGCTTCTTTATAATGCCCAATAATTTCATCACTGGAGGCTGCCATGACTTTGACAGTGGTGCTTATATATTTTCCTCCGCTTGATGGTTTCTGCACTACCTCATGTTTTGGAAATAGCTTTTCTATTTGCTCTACCTGTTCAGGCTTCACAATAAACTTATAGACATATAGCGTTGGGAAGCTATGTGTATTGTCTAATTTTTCTTTGAAGGAGTCTGTTGAATAGTCCATATAAACGAAAAAAGTCCCGAGGCTGTCGGGACTTTAAATTTAAAATTTTATTGACTAAAAGAACTTATATCTTTCGTCTTTGATTTCTGCTAGCTCTTTAATCGTTTCATCTGTGCTATAAGCAATTCGTCCCTGACGCTGCTGCAACACTTGAGTACGGTAAGACTCGTAGTCAGAGATTTCGGGTGCTTCTAGTTTGTTCACCATTTCAATGATTAATACGCCATTGTCAACAGCGAAAGGTTTTGTGGTTTCACCATTTTCCATTGAGAATGCCACACCTACTGCTTCCGGAGCCAAACCAACACTCTTCAATGAATTGCTGCTCAATTTAAGTGCTGGCATGTTGTATACTTTTGCACCTTCTCCATATCCGGCTGCTATTTCATCCATTGTTCCAGACAAGCCATTTAGTTTTTCAGTAATGATGGCAGCTTTCTTTTGGTCTCTTACCTTTTTTGTTACTTCAAACCTTACAGACTCAAGGTCAGCAGGACCTTCTTCTTGCTCTCCTGTAATTACTGCAACTACATATTGATCATCAATTTCGAATACATCAGAAACATCACCCTGACTCGCTGTATTGTACGCCCAGTATACAATACTTCGTCCTTCAGCTATGCCAGTGATTCTTCTATCGTTCTTACGAACTCTCGCAGCTGTTCTGATAGACAAACCATTTTCTTTAGCGGTAGATTCAAATTCTTCAATGTTTGAAGCATTCAAAGCGAATTGCTCGGCATCCCTATAAAATTTGTTTCTGGTTTCGTCACTTACAAAAATCTCTAAAGCTACTTTAGCGATTTTGTAGACTACGTTTGTTTTGGTTTCAGTAACATCAATAATGTGGTAACCAAATTGTGTTTCTACAACATCTTTTAGCACGCCTTTTCTTGATGCACCATAAACAGCTTCTTGAAACGGTGCAACCATGGCCCCATCTGAGAACCAACCCAAGTCTCCACCTTTAGAAGCAGTACCATCAGTGCCGTGCAGTCTAGCCATTTCAGCAAAGTCCGCACCATTCTTGATTTGTCTCAAAACATCTCTAGCTTCCTTTTTAGCTTTAGCTTTTTCCGCATCACTGTCGCTTGCCCATTTGAAAAGAATATGGCTTGCTCGAGCAGAGTATGTATCGCTCGGTCTCATTGTGGCTACTTTGTAGATCACATAGCTTCCGTTTTCTACTACTGGACCTACGAATGCTCCGCTTCCCATCACTACGTCTTCTCCTTGAAAAACAGAAGGAAGCTGTCCTGGTGTATAATTTCTGAAAGCATCTGAAGCATCAGAATTAACAACCGCAAAAGTTGAATCATTGTCCGTGCTGATCAATTGCTCCTTAAGCTGCTCAATTTGCTCAACAACCATCGCTGTGTCGTCTGCAGATGGTACAACGTCAAAAGAAACGTACTTCAGAGACTTAGACTCTTCTCTCTGGTATTCTTTTTCGTTTTCGCTTAGATAAGCGTTCAGTTCACTATCTGAGACTTCGATAGCTGTGTCTGCCATAGATAAGAATGGAACATACACATAGTTGATTTCGGCAGTATTTGATTCGTTCTGATACTTGTATTTAGCTTCAGCTTCGGTAGCGTAGTTAGTTTTGATCAACAAGTTGTCAAACTTTAATCTCAGTCTGCCCTTTCCAAGATTCTGCTCAAAATTCACCCAATTGGCTCTTTGCTGTGGGGTTCCTTGGTTTTTTAAATTAACAAGATAAGATGTTACAACATCTTCATCAAATACTCCCGTTTCAGGATTTGTAAATGATTGTACAATTTCAGGTGCTAGATTATCCCCTTGAACCATATCCTTCATTTCGTCCTCTGTAACATCTAGACCAATGGTATTGAATTCATTTTTGAATGCATACTCAGCAACAAGTGCATCCCAGGTGAGGTTTCGAATCCCTACTAAATCGTTTGAGGTTGGTGTACGTCTGTTAGACTGGGCCCAGTTGTACTCTATCTCGTCTTGCTTGGCAAGAAAGTCCTGATAGGAAATTGTAGTGCCAGCGATCTCGCCAACATTGGTTTTGGAATTGCCAAGTAAAGTTGAATTTGGGCCTAATAGGTCAGCACCTACGAATGCCACAATTGAAAATCCAATAAGGAAAACAATGATCTTACTCCCCTTCTCTCTTAGCGTATTTATTGCTGCCATTGTATAAAATTGTTTAAAACGAAGCGCAAAATAAGCAAGACTGATGTTAATATCAAAACTTTTCCTATGCTTAGGAAATTGATTGTCACGGAGTTAAGTTCGGAGGGTTTATTTTTAAGCGAACCTTTTCGATTCTGGCTTCTTCCATTGAGAGTATTTCAATGGAAAACCCCTCTATTTCAATGATTTGGCCTTTTTTTGGTAGATTTTCATTGATTGACAAAATTAAACCCCCAAGTGTGTCGAAATCACCTTTAGGGAGAACCCAACCATAGGTTTCATTGAGATACGTGATTTCTTGCCGAGCGCTCAGGATGTATTCCTGATCATTGAGTTTTTCTTCCAACAAATCGCTCTCATCATGTTCGTCATGTATCTCTCCAAAAATCTCCTCAATAATGTCCTCGATACTCACAATTCCAGATGTACCACCGTATTCGTCTACTACCAGTGCTAGAGTCTTGTGATCAGTAATCATCTGGAGCAATAATTCATTGGCCGCCATGGTCTCTGGCACGATGATAATTTTGGTTAGGATGCTTTTGATGTCTGAAGGTTTTTTGAAAAGCTCAAGAGAGTGACAATAACCAATGACATCGTCTATTGATTCGTTGTAAATGATGATTTTTGAATGACCGCTTTCAATAAACTGATTGTTCAGCTCCTCCATAGTTGCATTGACATCTATGGCAATGATTTCTGTGCGAGGAATCATGCACTCCCTTACCTTCACGGTTTTGAAATCAAGTGCATTATTAAAGTATTTGGTATCTACATCCTGCTCGGCCTGGTCTATTCGGTCGTCTGCTATTTTCTTGATGTAGTTGTTGAGGTCGGTTAAACCAAAAACTGGAATTTCATCTGAGTAATTAAGGCGGAGCAGTTTTACAATAAAGAATTTGCTGGCGAAAACTATGAGAAAAACTGCTGGGCTAAGGAAATAGTAAATAACTAAAAACGGTACAGCCAAAAAGGACAACAGGCGATAGGGGTTAACCAAAAAAATACTCTTTGGAATGTATTCCGCCGTGAAGAGAACAATGATTGTTGAAATTATGGTTTGCAGCAATAGAATCAACAAATCATTAGAAAACTGCGCTGGAAGCACTTTAACCAACCAGGGATCGAGCAACATGGCCATGAAAATACCATAGACCACTAGGGTGAGGTTATTGCCAATCAAGGTAGTGGCAATAAAGTTAGATGGTTTACGTGCAAATTTAGAAAGCACTCTGGCAGACAACGTTCCTTGTTGTCCTTGCAGTTCTATGTGTAATTTATTGGTTGTGATGAATGCAATTTCCAAACCTGAAAATAGAGCGGAAAAAACAATACAGATAATTATTACACTTATTAGAAATGGATCCATTTGACTATTTCTTGTCCTTTCTTAATTTGTATAAAAGTATAAGAGAAATACTTACCATAAAAATCCAATAAGAGTGCATGAAGCCGAGTGTCATCGTTTGGTGCAAACCGATGAGAAACAGCGCTGCCGAAAAAGTCAGAATAATGATTTGCAAAAGACTCATAGTGTTTATTCTACTGATGTGTTTGGGGTTGGCATAATTGACATAACCCCACTTGGTTTTAGTATGGTATATTCTTCGAAATCCTGACTGGCCTCCAGGCCTTCCCCTGTCATCACTTCATCTTGGGTTTTAATGGTTACAAAGTTGTCGGTATATATCTGTTCCTTTTCTGGATCCCAGTTTAGCAGTTCCGTGGATAACTCGTCCCCAGAAAAAAGACTCCTCATAATTACATTTCCCTCTGCCTGGTAATAGTCTTCTTCTGAGAAGTAATAGCCTTTGTCAGCCACAAGAGTGGAAGTGACCAAGCCAATAGGGCTATAAAACCTTAGATAAATACCATCTGGAAAGTCACGATCTTCATTAGGTAGCACCAACTGAGTGCGTGCGACTAGACGAAGCTTGATGATGGCCGAGTCTGATACAAGCATATCAATATTACGCATGGCCACTTCCGGGCCATCGTAGATTTCATGATCTACTTTTTTCTGCTCTTTGCAACTAGCAAATAAGCCTATCAGACAAACAATAATCCACACTTTATTCATCGAAGCAAAAGTCATCATTTATATAAAAAGAAAAAAGCACTCCAAAGGGCTTGTCTCCTCCAGAGTGCTTTTTATCAGTAAAAATTTCTTTGCTAGGGTCTTCTTTCGAGAACAACTGTTTCGTTGATCCAACAACCAACAGTCATAGACTGACCTTCAGTTAGTCCAAGTTCAAAAATCTCTTCAATAGAAGGAAATTGTTCTTTTGCTGCTGTCATGGCCTTAGAATCTCCTGCTCTCTTAAACTGGTTATATGCGGCAATAAACACCAAACGATCATCTACCTTACTTACTCCAGCTCTACATTCATTGTAGCTATGCATATATAAATTGCCTATTATTGAGTAGGCCTTGGTTGCTGAAGGGTCGTTGGCCAAAGCTTTTCTAGCACTGGTTCTAGCCGCTGACTTGTTTCCATTCGAGGCATACATCTGGGCCATGCTTAGATAAATTTCAGATTTTTTCAAGTTGTCTTCAGTAAGCTCTAGTGCTTGATCGTAATATTCTCCAGCCTTACCCATATCTCCTGATGAAGCATGCTTCATTGCGATGACTTTTGCCAACCCAAAAGCAGGTTCGCTACTGTAAACCAACTCAGCAGCTTCTACGAAAGTAGGGCTGTCTGAACATTTCGCTGTTAGCATAAGTTGAAATACTTTCTTCGCCATTTTAGGGTCCTTACTTTCTCTCATCTTAGGAGCAAGCTTGTCTTCCACAAATGCGCAGTCTACAGTTACAGTAGCGGTTAAAAGTTTGTCCACGTTGGCTTGAATTTTTTCCAATCGAGGAACGTTTCTGCCTTTAGCAATTTTTCCATCTATTACGTCAGAAATCATTCCGTATCTATCGATTACTTCTTCGTCTGTGATTGCACCTCCACTCAGCTTGTATCTCCTCACCACATCCATGTAGGCCATCAAGTTATTGTCCAAAGTCTTTTCTTTGTTCAACTCGAAGGTTTTATCGAAAAGGGTCATTAGCTCTTGATACTTTGATCTGGTACCCTTATAATATTTGTATGCTGAGAATGCTTTTCTATTTAAGACGTTTGCTTCATCACCAAAATATTTGATTCTTTCATCATACATTTTTAGTGCTTTCTCTTGGTATTCGAGCTTCTTTGCAGCGTCCTTTTCTGCATCTACAAGGCCCTCATAAATTTTGGCACCGTTGATGTATAAAGATTTGTTAAGGTCTGGGCAGTTGTCCAACAACCACTGATGCGGTTCTACAGCTGTTGCAAATTGTTTGCTTTTTACCGCATCAACGTAAAGTGCATTTTTTTCTTTGGCCGTCTCTACGTCTTCAGGCCATTTCCACCCCTGCTGTGCAATTGAGATCGTATTTATCGCAATAAATAATCCTAATAGTACTAGCTTTTTCATATTTTCTAATTTTAATAGTCTTTCCCGTTTTAAAAAACAGCCTCAAAGCCGATTGAATTTTACAAAAGAAAGCGCAACATAATAATTAATTGTATTTTCTTCTAACAAACCAACGATCATTGATCGTGGCGCCCAGCACAAATTTGAAGTACTGCTCCTTCACAAGAGTGCCATCTGTTGCCCCTCGTTGACCATATTTAAAGGCCATGTTGACTGCGGAAACTCCTTTTACCGGTAAAGACCAGCCAAAATTGATGCCAAAATTATTTAGCGTTTTCCCTGATATCACATAGGGTTCTTGTTTGAAGTCGAGTCCGAGTCTATATTTAATTCTTTTTATGTAACTATTTACATCGTTGTATTTGGGTGTTATTTCGAACCCTAATCCCACCGTCCATGTACTTCTGTACTCTTCACTATCACCAGGTAAGCTGGGGTCGTCAAAGGTAAATCCAGCTGTTTTATTCCAGAATGATCTTTTTATATCTATTCCTATGCTGAGTTTATTTAATTTTTGCCAAGAGAACCCAATCCCTAATTTTGTCGGAAGGTGGTAGTATCCTGTAGCTCTGTCTATAAGCGTGTCTCCCTTTACTGTAGCTCCTGTGCTTGACTCTACTTCAAGTCGTTCCGACCTTTTTCCATTGATATCTCCTCCGAGATCATAAATTGCACCGAAATTTAAAAGGTCATTATCTGTTATTCTTTTACTGTAGGACACTCCTAAGCCGAAATCAAAACTTGAGTAATTTGTTTTTTCGTACACTCCAGTTGGGAATTGTTGGGTGATCCCTTCTCCTTCAAGAAAGGTAGTATTCCTTGATTCTACCAAACCAAACAAGTAAGACATCCGAAGTCCAACAGATAACTCTTTGGTCAGACGATAGCCATTTGAAAAATAGACTTGATTGATTCCTCCACTCCCTTCAAAGTCTATCAGAGCATCTACATTGGTACCAGGCACATCTTCACGAGCTGAAAAGCTATAGTTGACAGAGCTATATGGCATGAGGCCTATGTTTGAGGTCCATTTTCCATTAATTATTGGGAACGCAAAAGTCAAATATTTGAAGCCACCAGATCCTACTTTGACCGAATTGAAGCTATTGGAAACGGTTCTATTTTCTGCTTCAACTCCTATCTCAAAGACTGTAAGAGAATTGTAAACTAGTAGGGCAGGATTCATATTATTGATGTGCCACACCGACGGGGAAGCAATTCCGACACTTCCCATTGCGGCATTGTTCGAAAGACTCATGTCATTCAAATCCCCGATTCCAATGGCGGAATACGGAGAGTAACTGTGTTGTGCTAAAACAAATTTGCAGCTTAAAAAAGCTGCAATAATCATCATCCATTTAACTCTTCTCATTGTACTCCAATATCCTGTTCAATCCGATCAACACCAATTTAGGGGATGCAAAGATGGTTGCTTTTAATTTAGATTCAAAACTATTTGCAGCTCTGCCACACATAATGACTTCTAAATCAGACCATTTGGACTGATAGCGACTTATTATACCATCAATTTCGGCAGAAATACCATTGATGACACCGCTGACCATGGCTTGCTCAGTGGTTTGTCCAATCAATGTGGCTGAATCGTATTTGGAAATAAGAGGAAGTTTTTTGGTATAGTCATTCATGGACTTAAACCTTAGATCAACCCCTGGGGAAATACTACCTCCATGGTATAGGCCGTTTTTGTCTAAAAAATCATAGGTAATACAAGAGCCAATATCTATCACCAAATTGTTTTTCCCTTTATTTATACATTCAGCACCAGCAAGCGCGGCAATTCGATCCACCCCAAGTGTGCTTTTTGTTTTATAATGATTTTCGAAGGGAATAGGTGTGCTGGCATCTAAAATAAATATCTTATGATCAGGTAACCGGTCAATCACTTTGTTTTCATTGCCGGTGACAGAACTAGCAATGATATGACTAGGACAATGTTTTTTGACCATATGAATGGCATCATCCAAATCTTGAAATATCCAATCTTCTTTCAACAACCCCGCTCGAAAAAGGCCAACTTTGATGAAAGAGTTGCCGATATCGATGGCTATATTGAGAGTGTCTTCGTTCATGTTTGATGGCGTGGGTTATTGTACTTTTTCTATACTGTGAAATTAATGGGAGAACTTATTACGTACAATAATTGTAAAATATTAATACTACACGTTTGGTTTTATCTGAACAGATAATATCTTTATTACATTGTTAAGAGCCTGCTATGAGAAGATTTAAAAATTTACATCTTGAAACTAAAATGATCGGTTCAGATTTAATATAATTGCCCTCATTTATTCTTTAGCAGTATGTACAAATATTTGGTGCTTTTTATTTTGTTGAGTTTTACCCTGAAGGGGTATGCTAGCAATATAGAATCCAATAATTTGGAAGCCAATGCTGTGGCGGTCAGTGCCGTTTCCGAGAGCTTGGTAGAAGTGGCAAGTGATGACGCGCATCATCATGCGCCTTCGTGGAGTGTCATTCCATTTGCACTGCTACTCATTATGATTGCTACTGGCCCTCTATTCTATGAGCACTTTTGGCACAAAAACTACCCGATTGTTGCCTGTGTTTTAGCAGCATTAGTTGTGCTTTACTACCTGTTTGGTTTGCATAATGTTCATGCACCCGTTCATGCCCTAGCAGAATATGTCCAGTTTATCGCCTTGCTGAGCGGTCTTTTTATTGCTTCTGGAGGTATCATGATTGAAGTGGATAAGGAGGCCAAGCCGATAACTAATGTGATCATATTATTGATTGGAGCTCTTATTTCAAATATTATAGGAACAACAGGGGCTTCGATGCTTTTGATCCGTCCATTTATACGACTGAACAAAAATAGAATTAAGCCTTACCATATTATCTTCTTCATTTTCATGGTAAGTAATATCGGAGGCTCGCTTACTCCAATTGGTGACCCACCATTATTCCTTGGGTTTCTTAAAGGAGTGCCATTTTTCTGGACGCTGAAGTATAATTTGCTGCCTTGGATTTTTGCTTGTTTGGCTTTGGCTGTTGTATTCTATTTCACAGATAAAAAGAACAAATCAGACTACAGTTTTGGTGAAAGTACACATCAACCATCAAATACAGTAACTTTCGTTGGCACTAAAAATTTCCTATGGTTGGCAGTTATTGTCGGAGCTGTTTTCCTGGATCCGAATGTATTGGATTGGGTGCCAGCTATTCATTATGATGGACAAAAGTTCTCATATATTAGAGAGATCATTATGCTTACTTCTGGTTTTCTGTCTTACAAATTTGCTGATAAAGAAGCTCTACAGTGGAATGAGTTCAACTTTGAACCTATTCGAGAAGTCGCCTTTATTTTCATTGGTATCTTTGGTACGATGATGCCTGCGCTGGAACTGGTAGGAAACTTTGCTCAATCAGATGCAGGGGCAGCTATGATTACCCATAACACTTTGTATTGGGGAACTGGGCTACTTTCTGGTTTTCTCGACAACGCTCCAACTTATATAAACTTCTTGACTGCGGCACTGGCATCACAAGGTGGATCAATCACAACTATGGCTGATGTTGTAGGGTTTTCTAACGGTGAGTTTGTAAACTCTATACTGTCGTTGAAGGCCATATCCGTTGCTGCCGTATTTTTTGGATCCATGACCTATATCGGAAATGGACCTAATTTCATGGTAAAGTCAATTGCAGAGCAGGTGGGAATAAAGATGCCATCATTTTTTGGCTACATCATTAGGTTTTCTATTCCTATCCTACTTCCACTATTTGTGATTGTGTGGTTGGTATTCTTCTATTGGGGAATACTCTAAACTAAAGCGCCAACATTTTTATAGCAGTAATAGCTGCTTCGTCCCCTTTGTTGCCATGTTTGCCTCCAGCTCTATCCGTCGCTTGCTTTTGATTCTCTGGGGTAAGCACACCAAAAATCACAGGCTTGTCATATTTAAGAGAGACGTTGGTGATACCATGGGCAACAGCGTCGCAGATGAAGTCGAAGTGTCGAGTTTCACCTTGAATCACACAGCCAAGACAGATTACGGCATCTACATCATCCCTTTGAGCCAGTTTTTGTGCACCAAGGCTAAGCTCAAAACTTCCTGGAACATCAACTCTTACAATATTGTTAGGCTTGGCACCATGCTGTTTTAATGTTTCAATCGCTCCATTGTAAAGAGACTCAGTAACTTCCTCATTCCATTCCGACACTACTACTGCAAATGTCTTGTTAGAGATATCAATTACATTTTTGGAACTGTAGTCACTTAGGTTTTTAAGGTTACTTGCCATGGGTTAATTTTTATTTTGAAATAAAAAAGGGAAAGGTAAAAACCCATCCCTTTCAATTATGTTTTATGTCTAGGCTTAGTTAGCCAATCCTTCAAGTCTTGCCAATTGTTTCACTGACTCTTGATATTCTACCACACCGTAGAAGTCGTCCACAATTGTTTGGTAATTATCTTTTGCAGAATTTAGGTTACCTGCTTGTTCATTGGCAATAGCAGCTTTCACCAAATAGGTTGGACTGAATTGTTTGTTTGCATTATAATCAGCGGCCTTTTCGTATTGAGCAGCAGCTTCTGCATAATTACCCAATTCCATTTGAGCATCTCCAATAAGGGAGTAAGCCCGAGCTTGAATGATGTAATCAGAGGCACTGAATGCACTTAGATATCTTACAGCATTTTCGAAATCTCCAAGTTTAAGGTATGTAGCACCAGCATAGTAATTTGCTAGATTGGCGGCATCGGTCATACCATATTCACTAATGATTTCCAGGAATCCATAGTTGTTTCCGTCTCCATTCAACGCTTTGCCAAGACTATCTGCTTCAAAGTAATATACTGCTTGAAACATATCTCTCTGAGCGTTATCATTTTGTCCCTGGATGTAGTAGTTGGAGAACATGTATCCAACGATAGCTACTACAATGATACCTGCAACAACAGAAACTAAAGTTTTATTTTTCTCGATAAACTGCTCCGTTCTTGAGAACTGCTCAGCAATTGCTTCCGGATTCTCGAACAAGTCGTGATCGTGATCTTCCGTGCTTTTTTTCTTCTTTGTCATTCTATTTCAAAAATTCTGACCGCAAATGTAGCAATATTTTAAAATCAATACTTATTGCCACAAATTATATCCATGATTAGTCTTCCAAGAATGGGTAAGACGGATCTGCATACACATCTGTGTAAGCATTTTCAGCTGCAGGATATGCTGATTCTTCAGCAAACTTTACGCAAAGGCTAACTTCTTCCTTTACTTTTTGGTCAATTGTTGTTAATTCGTTTTCTGTCGCCAGTTTCTTGGTAAGGATCTCTTTTCTAACCATTTCCACCGGATCTTTTTGCTTATAAGACTCTACCTCTTCTTTGGTTCTATATTTGGCAGGGTCAGACATCGAGTGACCCTTATATCTATAAGTTCTCATTTCTAAGAGCGTTGGACCATCTCCTTTTCTAGCTCTATCTGCCGCTCTAGCCACTGCATGGTGTACATCTATTACGGACATACCATCTACTGATTCAGAAGGCATTTCGTAAGCACTACCAAGTTGGTCAAGGCCAGTTACATTCGATGTTCTTTGAACAGATGTACCCATGGCATAGCCATTGTTCTCTATTACGAAGATTACAGGAATCTTCATAGTCATAGCCATGTTCAATGCTTCGTGAAAAGCCCCTTGTCTTACGGCGCCATCTCCCATGTAGCAAATACAAAGCTTACCGGTATTGTTATATTTTTCAGCGAAAGCGATTCCAGCACCTAATGGGACCTGACCACCAACAATGCCGTGTCCTCCAAAAAATCCATGCTCTTTATCAAAAATGTGCATTGACCCCCCTTTGCCCTTGGAAATACCTGTTTCCTTGGCAAAAAGCTCTGCCATGATTTTTTTAGGGTCTGTTCCTAAAGCGATTGGATGCGCGTGATCTCTGTATGCAGTAATGTATTTATCTCCTTCCTCGAGTGCACTAACGGCGCCGGCTACACAAGCCTCCTGACCAATGTATAAGTGACAAAATCCCTTAATCTTCTGCTGACCGTAAAGCTGACCCGCCTTCTCCTCAAACTTTCTCATCATCAACATGGACTCATACCATGTCATATAGGTTTCTTTAGAGAATTCGTTTTTGGATGTTGCTTTTGATTTCTTTTTTTCTTTTACACTTGCCATTTCAAAAGTTATTTAAGCGGTTTGACTGAATTAAGTACTTTGGGATTGTCGTTTCGCTCGTTTTTACGAACTGCGAAATTAGTTAAATTAGTAGTTACAGCAAAGCATTATGTTTCTTCAATCACTCTCCTTGCAATATTTTAAAAATTATGAAAAGGCAGAGGTTTCATTTTGTGACCATTTCAATTGCCTGGTTGGGATGAATGGAAGTGGTAAAACCAATGTGCTGGATGCGATTCATTATTTGTCAACAACAAAAAGTGCCTTTCATTCTCTGGATTCTCAAAGCATCAATCACGAGGGGCAATATTTTGTAGTAAATGGCGAGTTTAAGAAGGATGAAAAGATCAACAAAGTCCATTGTAGCCTAAAAAGGAATAGCCGTAAGACATTTAAGGTTGATGATGCGGAATATGAAAAGTTGAGCGAACACGTTGGTAGATTCCCCTTGGTGTTGATTGCTCCCAACGATGATGAACTCATCCGTGAAAGTAATGAAACCAGACGGAGGTTTTTCGATAGTATTATTTCTCAGTATGACTCACAATACTTACGCGCACTCATCAAATACAACCACCAACTCAAACAACGAAATGCCCTATTGAAATCAATGAATGAAAGTGGCAAGGTAGATCAAGTTATGGTTGAAACTTATGATAAGCCATTAATTTCTTTTGGAGTTGAGATTGCAAAAAAAAGGAAGGGTTTCATCAAGGAGTTTCTTCCTCATCTTCAATCAAATTACGATCTAATATCAGATAAGAAAGAGCAAGTGGATATTGCCTACAATACTAAGGTTTTGGCAAAAGATTATGGGCAGCAATATGCTAAAGGATTGCAAAAAGATGTGATCACCCAACGTACCAATTTGGGAATTCATAGGGATGAGTTTTTGTTCGAAATTGACAAGCACCTTATTAAAAAATTTGGTTCACAAGGTCAGCAAAAATCATTGCTTATTAGCCTTAAATTGGCTCAATTCGAGTTCATCAAATCTCACTTAGGAGTTACACCTATCTTGCTTCTGGATGATATTTTTGATAAGCTTGATGATGATAGAATTTCTCAACTCATGAGTATTATTGGATCCGAAGCGTTTGGGCAAGTATTTGTGACTGATGCTCGGGAAGAGCGAACAAGAAGTTTGCTGCAAGGAAAATTTGAACCTATGAAAACTTTTCGAGTAGAAGGAAATTTGATCGAAGAGCTAGATTGATTTTTTGAATTTAAGATAGAATGTACTGCCCTCGCCTATTTCACTTTCTACGGTCAGTTCCCCATCTAGTTTGGTCATGAATTCGGAACAAAGAGAAAGCCCAATACCAGAACCCCTTTCGAGTTTGGTTCCAGTGGTATGTGCATGATTGAAAGTGAAAAGTTTTTCTAATCTATCTTTTTCAATGCCTACTCCGTGATCTTGGATGGCTAACTTATCCCATTCGCCATTTGAACTAAAGGAAACCTCCACGGCTGTATGTTCAGGACTAAATTTTATGGCATTACCGAGTAGGTTTCTTAGAACAATGTCCAACATTTCCAGGTCGGCATAAATTTCCGAGCTCTGATCAA
This sequence comes from Reichenbachiella sp., assembly GCF_965233835.1. Taxonomy (GTDB): domain Bacteria; phylum Bacteroidota; class Bacteroidia; order Cytophagales; family Cyclobacteriaceae; genus Reichenbachiella. The sequence continues at coordinate 498,061 of NZ_OZ247585.1, read as the reverse complement.
CATGATTTTCTATTTTGATATTTTTCTCTTCGGCCAAACTCTTGAAACCCTCAATGCATTTATCAACCCCTGTATGTAAGTTGATTGACTGTTTATTGATTTGAAAGCCATTCATTTGGTTTTTAGTCCAAAAAAGAATCTTCTGGACATAACCTATAGTACCAGATACCTGTTCTTGAATTTTCTGAAATAGTTCTGTCGATTCAGCTGGAGAAATGGCCTTTTCTTTGAACATGCTTAGGACCGAATTGATACTATTCAGTGGAGACTGAACGTCATGCGACACTACCGAAAGTAACTTGTTTTTTAAGGTGTTGTAATTTTCTGATGCTATGTTTTTTTGCTTCAATAAATAGCCATTGGCAAATGCCTTGCGACTACTCTTTTCCAGAATATACCCGGCCATTGAAGCTATTACCCAGTTGATCATGATATTAGGAAGTTGTCCGGCATGATAATCATTGGGGAACCACCAGTAGCAATAAAATACATAAATGACTAAGTATATTAGTGCCAATATCAAGGCGTTAGTAAATCGGAGACCGCTGACCGTAAATACAATGTATATGAGGGTAAACGCAACATTAGAAAAGAACAAGTAGTACATATCGCCATTGATATCCTGAGCAAGTACAATGAGATACATGATCAGCAGGGCAAGAAACACGAAACTCTGATGATACTTTGGGCCGATTTTTCCTAGAAAATTTGAAATCAGTATTACTGCGGCATAAAATAAAAGCATCAAAGACCTTGTAGCGACTGCATACAAGGGATCGTCCATTCTAAAAAACTCTACAACAATGATGTAGACATCAAGAGCGAGCATAAAAAGAAAAACAACCTTGAATGATTTGAGCAAACTGGGGAAGGCCTTATGCCTATACTGCTGTTCTAGATTTTTATCCAGAAAGTGAAGGGTAAAAAGATTTTGCTTGAAATGAATAGGCTCCATAATATTTAAATGTTGATATTATTAGAGCTGGTTGTATTCGGTAGGCCTATTAGTAATATAATGAATCTATGCTACATTTTTAATGTAACTAGCTTCTTTTAATCAGCTTAATATTTATGGATTGATTAGGACGCAGTGTCAGTAATGGATTGAATCCAATTTTTTCGGGAGAAAGTGGTTTGAGTTCGTAAGATTGGATGAACTGCACCAATAGAATAGTCATTTCAAAAAGTGCAAAATTGTTTCCAATGCAAAATCGTGGCCCACCTCCAAAAGGTAGGTATTGAAACTTATGTTTGAAGTTGTAATTCTCAAATCTATCTGGATTAAATTCTTCTGGACTTTCCCAATAATCGGGATGGTGATGAAACTCATAAATGCTATTCATTAACTGATAGCCTTCTTCAATTTTAAAACCTCCTATTTCATCTATGCCCTTAGCTTTCCTTACTATATTCCAAATAGGAGGGTATAGCCTCATAGATTCTTTGATCACCTGACCTGTGAATTTGAGATTCGAAAAATTCATCAAGTCCAAACTTTCAAAAACATCCAGGTTCTTAACTTCCTCAAATAAACGAGTCTGCAACTCTGGATGATGAGCCAATATGTGTAGTGTCCAGGTCATCCCTAATGACGACGTTTCATGGCCTGCTACTAAGAAGGTCAGTATTTCATCACGTATTTGAAAAAAGTCCTTTTCTGCATCAAAATTTTCCAAGAGTACTTTCAGCAAATCTTCAATGTCTTGGCCATGGATCGAAGTGCGTTCTTTTATTGTTCGTTCGATCAGCTCATTGGAATCTCTCATCATGGCATGATATCTCCTATGAGTACCTGTCGGAATCCAGACTGGCCATTTGAAGGGGTTGCGGATTCGGTTGACTATAAACTCTTGACCAAAATTCACATGATCAGACATTTTGGTTAGGATTTCCTCATCTGAGGAATGAATAAGCGAGTTCAATAAAATGGTTAACGTCAGACCATTCATTTCTGTGTCCAGCCGTAGTTCTTGCTGGTCGGCCAAGCCCGATAAATACTGAATTCCCGTTTCCCAAACAGCAGGCAACAACTTTCGTAATTCATTTTTATGGAATGACGGCTGCAGTATTTTTCTGTTTTTATGCCATTCTTCACCTTCCGCTGTAAGCAACCCATTGCCCAAAACTAAGGCTACCTGCTTATAGCCATTGCTTTTGGTGTAATTTTCGTGATTAGTAGCCAACACGTGTTGTGCTTGTTCAGGATCCGATATGAGGGCAAATTTTCCTATTGGCAGGTTTAGGTCTACTGGAGATCCATAAGTGGCTGCGACCTCCTTCATGTATTCAATAGGAGACGCCTGAAATTTTTTTAGATTTTTGAATTTGCTGTTTTCTGGAAAGGCTTTCGGTGGTTTCAATGCTCTTTTTTTGAAGGCTAAGATAGTTTATTCAGATGGATGAGGATAGTGTCTTTTTTTGACATCAGCTTGTAATTTTGCTTTTTGTTTCTGGAAAAGGAAGATAAATCCCCTAGGTTTATATTGAACCAATTATTACAACCATGAAATGGATTGCTTCACTTCTCTTATCCACAGTATGCTTTTTTGGTTATGGACAGCAGCAACTCAGTGCGGTTTCGGATGGAATCAATAGAGTAAACAATGACTTATTGACTTCCTGGCTTAATGATATTCGTCCAGAAGGCGAAGACTTATCAAAAGTAGAAGGCTCTCCCTATTTTTTGGATGAATGGGTATATGGAAAGGTTGTTTCAGTACGGGGAGAACGATATGGTGATGTTAGGTTGAAACTGAATTTGTACCAGAAAGAGTTGATGGTTCAACCTTTGAATTCGAAGGACTCATTTTTGATGGATGATTCCAAGTTACTTCAGTTTGCTTTTGTTGGTCAAGATTCTACCCATACTTTCGTGAGAGTTCAGAAGCTGGAAGGCCAGAAACCCGAACCCTACCTGGACTTTTATCAATTACTCGTGTCGGGAAACATGAACCTTTTGTATCAACCCATTGTAGAAATTCGTGAGCCTCCTAAAACCACCATGGCAACTGCCGGAGGAAGAGGTGCAGGGTTTTATAGCCGAGAGGACAATTTTTATCTTTACAATGGAGTAAGCCTTGAGGAAATAAAAGGGGCAAGAAAACCGCTCTTGAAGGCATTGGGTAGATATCAGAAGGAAGTAGATAGATTTATATCAGACAATAAACTGAAGCCAAACAAACCTGAGGATTTGATTAAAATTGTAAGCTTCTACAATCAACTGAATTAGGAATTTTTCTTCTCAATCTCCAACAGTTTTTGCTTTCTCCAAACACCGCCTCCATAGCCAGTCATGGATCCATCTGAACCTATCACTCTATGACAAGGAATGATAATGGCGATTCGATTGTCACCATTGGCTGTGGCTACAGCACGGATCGCTTTGATGTTGTTGATAGCGATGGCTTGTTCTTTGTAGCTGCGTGTCTTTCCATAGGGGATGTCTTGAAGGACTTTCCATACTTTTTGTTGGAATGTTGTGCCAGGAGCCTCGAGAGGCACAGAAAAGTTTTTGAGTTTTCCTTCGAAATAGAGATTAAGTTCTGAGGTGAGTGATTCAAACCATGGGCTTTGCCCTGGAATCAGCTCTGCTTTAAGGTATTTTCTAAGTCTTTCTACTTGTGTTTCTATCATTCGACGATCTGTAAACTCCAAAAGACATATGCCTTTATCCGTAGCACCGGCTATCATTGGCCCCAGTGGCGTGGGAATCCGGGTTACTGATATTACATTTTTGTATTTGCTTTCTTTTGGTGTGAAACCGGTTGAATTTTTGAAACTATCCAGAAAGCCGCTAAGAGATTCGAAGCCATTGCTGTAGGCAGATTGAATCACCTGGTCTCCTTGTCTTATTTGCCCAAAAGCATTATTAATTCTTAGAGAACGTAAATAGGCTTGAAAGGTCATGCCATGATTTTTTTTGAACCACCTTCTCACTCTTGTTGGGTCAAGTCCTCTATCTCTTAAATTCTGATCGTTTACTTTGATGTTTGGAGTTTGCTCTATGTCATCAAGTAGCGGCTTCAGCCAGATTGGAACTACTCCTTTCATTTCCATAGGATGACAGACCTTGCAAGGTCGGTATCCATGATCTAATGCCTCTTTAGAATTGCCAAAGTACTCCACATTCTCAGGCTTCGGCTTACGAGCATGACAAGTAGGGCGACAAAAAATCCCAGTAGTTTTGATAGCAGCGAAAAACACCCCTTCGAATGAGCTGTCCTTGCTGACTAGTGCATGGTACATGGTGTTTTTATCGGGCAAAAGAGATAGTTGCATATTCATAAATTTAGCTATTTATGTGCTAAGGTATTGGGTAACGTATTTCTATTCAACCGATAAATGGACATGCATTTTTTTAATGCCCCTTTACTATTGTTAACTTGTTGACTAAGTAGTTCAATACACAATCTAGTTAGTCTTGGAATCAGATGATATATTTATCTCAAAGGGAAGATGGAAAAAACGAAACGGCGGGCACTCAATAAAATAAAAAATAGAATTATTGATTCAACTTTGTTGATGGGAATAAGTGTTGGTCTATTCGCTTTTTTAGTTGCATACTACCCGTTTGACAGCAGTAAAAGAGAGGTTATATTTTATAGTGACCTCGTTGGTATTCTAATTTTGTTAGCAATATATCTTCTTAGAAATAAGATTAGATTAAGAGATAAGGCAACTATTGTAATATTGGTTCTTATTACCCTTATTGTTTCCGACACACTTGTCTGGGGTATCTTTTCTATGAATAAAATCCTGATCGTGATTATCCCATTCTATACTTTGTTTGTATTTGAAATAAGGACTGCGCTGTTTGCTTTTTTTCTGTCAGTTTCTTTGTATTTCTTTATCGGTTATTTTGAATTGTATCAAACTCACGATCCATCATTTTACATGAGGAGATTAGGGTCTATCAGTGATTGGGTTGAAGGTGTGGCCGTGTTATCTATTGCTGCATTGGTTATCCTATTATTTACTAATCAATATAACGGAGCGTTATCAGACCTGATTGACCACCTTGAAAAGAAAAATGAAGATCTAGAAACCCATCGTGAAGAACTAAAAGCCAACAACAAGAAATTAACGGAGGCTTTGGAACAAGTACAAGTTAATAATAAAAAACTGACTGAGTATGCATTTATTAACTCTCATGAATTAAGGGCGCCTTTGGCCAAAATTCTTGGCCTTGCTCAAATTGTGTCAAAAGATGTGAAGGCGGAAAAACATCAAAAGCTCGTTCATGAATTGTTGTCGAGTGCGGAGGAGCTGGATAAAGTCGTAGCCAAAATAAATGAGTCGTTGGAAGAGCAAAAAAACCAATGAATCAATTGAACTGGGGTGGGCAAAGATATGTGATGTTTGGCCTAGTATGCTTGTGGGCCACAATTCAGTACATTGCTTATAAAAAATTTGGAATTCTATACTCAGTTGACTCTGAGTTATATCTGTTGGATGCTCAATCAATTCTAAGAGGAGAATTCCCGTCCGGACGGAGTATAATGTATGTTAGTTACTCAATGCTACTGGCTGTGGTGCAAGGTGTAGAGTTGAATATTGTTTGGATAGTGACTTTGCAACTAGCAGCCTCTTTATTGGCAATGGTGGCTATATTCAGGCTAGCATCATCTTTATTTAAGAGTGACCATGCAGGCTCATGTGCTGCGCTATTGTATGTGCTTTGGGTTAAGGTTCACCAGTGGAATTTTATAATTTACACTGATTCCCTATTCACCAGCTTTTCTATTATTTCTTTTGTACTATTTTATTTTTCCACTAGCAAGAAAAACTACTTTTTGGCGAGTATAGTTTTTCTTTTTGCAGTTTTTATTCGCCCAAATGGCATAGGACTATTTATTGCAATGATTGGTTTTTTGATTACAAAACTTCCAAAAGGCCTGAACGAAGTTTCTCGAAAAAGTGTCTTGTTCGGTACTTCTATTGCTCTTCTGTTGTTAATCAATCAATTGCTTGAACCACATGTTGGGTCATTTATAAATAGTTATGCTCAAGCAGAAATCATTTATCCGAACCGTAGGCTATTCTTTTTGCCTCCTGAAACCTTATATACACCAGATCAGAGATTGCCAGCCCTGATGCAGTTGATTCAGTTTGCATTTTACAACCCAATTTATTTTGCGAAGCTATTTAGTTTAAAATCCATCTTGTTTCTTGCCAATATCAAACCCTATTTCTCCTGGATTCACAATATGGTGATTGTCCTCTATTTGTATCCTATATATTATTTTTCATTTTTGGGAATCAGGCAAATAAAAGATAAAGGTATAATAGTGTTTGTGTCCTTTTTTATTGGACTTCAAACGTTAGTTGTTGGATTGACAAGTGAGAATTGGGACGGAAGGTTTGTGCTTCCAGTTTTGCCCCTTGTTTTCGTTTTGGCATCTGGTCCTATTTCACAAAAGCTCAAAATGTTTTTCCATGAGTGAACCCAACAATGGTATTCCCAAGTTGTCGGTTTCTAATTAGGCGTACAGCCAGATTTGAAGACCATTCAGACCCAAACAGTTTCTGAACTTGTCTCCCAACCCAAAGTCTCGAAGAAAAATTTTTGTTCCACAGAAATGAGTAGGATTGCTCAATTTTTCCCCGATTGAAATCTCCCTTATTCCACTCTTGAATGATAAGATCTGACAAAAACTTGGCAGATCGAATGGCCATGGCCATTCCATTGCCACACAGTGGAGTAATCATGCCAGCAGTGTCCCCACACATGAAAATATGATTGTGAACAGGCTCCTTTTTTTCGAATGAAACCTCATTGATGACCTCGGGTTTGTCAAAAAGGAATTGAGCATTTGTCCAAATGGATTTGAGGAATGGGTTTTCCTGAAGGACCCTGGCCTCCATGACATCAATGCTTTTGTGCTTTTTTAAATTGCCTCTGTGAGAAAGGTAGCAGAGGTTGAAAGTACCGTTTTCCACCTTACTCACACCACAATAGCCATCTTGAAAATTGTGAAGTGAAATTTCATCCGAGGCGAGCAGGTCAGTTTTAATATGATATTTCACCCCGAGGTATGGGGACTTGTGATTCATAAAGTTTCGTCCTTTGTCTAGATTCGAGCGCTTACCAAAAGCACCGATCACTAGTTTGGAGCAATACTTACTATGATTAGCTACCACCTCAAATTCATCTTCACTAAAGTTGATGTTAGATACGGAATGATTCTGAAAAACCTCAGCGCCAGAGGACTCAGCCTGCCTCAACAGAAACTCGTCGAATGAATAACGACTGATTCCAAAACCACCCATGGTCAAGGGTAGCTGTGCTGAATTGCCATTGATAGATGTAAGCTTGAAGTTTGAAATTTTTATAGGATTCAGATCGGTTGGATATAGTCCGTTTCTAACTAAAAAAGGTTTGACTTCATTAGAAATGTATTCTCCACATACCCGATGAAAGGGGTAGCTGTTCTTTTCAAATAAGGCAATTTGAAGGCCTGCCCGACTAAGTAATATGGCGTTTACAAGGCCGGCCATGCCTCCCCCAACGATTATGACATCGTACATAGGTTAAATATCCTTAGAATTCACCAACAAATCGAAGTACTCCTCGTAAAATTGCATTTCAAAGCCCAATAGATATGTCCGAAAACCTCTTCCTTCCTGATACCGAAAGCCGAGTAGAAAAATATGAGGCATTGATACCTCAAATCGAAGCACTTATTTCTGGTGAATCTGATTTGATCGCCAATTTGGCGAATGTAGCCGCCGCACTCAAAGAAGGGCTTGACTTTTTTTGGGTAGGGTTCTATTTGGTAAAAGAAGGCGAGTTAGTTCTTGGGCCTTTCCAAGGCCCCATTGCCTGTACAAGAATTAAGAAAGGCAAAGGAGTTTGCGGTACAGCTTGGGAAGAAAAAAGGACGGTGTTGGTAGAGGATGTAGATCAGTTTCCTGGTCATATTGCCTGCAGTAGCGCTTCTAAATCAGAGATTGTATTACCGGCAATCAAGAACGATGAGGTACGGTTAATTTTGGATATCGACAGCGATCAATTGGCTGATTTCAATCGAGATGATCAAACTCATTTGGAGCGATTGATAAAAATCATCGAAAATAAACTCTAATCAAAAGATGAAGTTCACCATTGTTGGAGGAGGCATTTCGGGCCTCACGACTGCGCTGGCCTTTGAGAAACTAGGCATAGACTATCAAGTGTACGAAGCCGCCCCTGCACTCAATGAGGTTGGTGCTGGCATATGGATGGCTTCCAACGCCATGCAGGTATTTGGATGGTTGGGCATTGCTGAGGAAGTACAAAAAAAGGGCATGTGTCTTGAGCATGTTGAAGTAGTAGATCAAAATTTCAAGACTATTAGCACAACGAATCAGCAAGCAATAGTTGATGCCTTGGGTTATTCGATTGTATCTATTCATCGTGCAAAACTTCAACAAACTCTTTTCGAAAACCTACCAGCCGAAAAGATTCATTTGGGAATGGCTGTTTCGTCTGTTTCACAAGATGATGAAAAAATAACTGTCAGCTTTCGGGACGGGTCTGATGTTTTTTGTGATGGTTTGATAGCTGCAGACGGAATTAATTCTGTTGTTAGAAATCAGTTATTTCCTAATTCAAAACTTCGATATTCTGGGCAAACCTGTTGGCGAGGAGTGGCTCAATTGAAACTACCCAATGGGTTATCAACGTCTTGTGTTGAAATTTGGGGTAACCAAGTTCGATTTGGGATATCCGCAATAGCAGAAAATGAAGTGTATTGGTTTGCTGTTGCACAAGCACCATTTGGCGAGCAAGAGGATCGTCAAAGAGTTAAAAAAAAGCTGAGAGAAATGTATGCGGCGTTTTCAGAACCTGTTCAGTCAATACTTGAAGCTACACCAAAAGATAAAATTATTAGAAGTGATATTTCGGATTTAAAACCTTTAGCCAGATGGTCCAAGGGCCGTGTGCTTTTGATAGGGGATGCCGGACATGCGACTACGCCCAATATGGGACAAGGTGGAGCTCAGGGAGTTGAAGACGCTTATTATCTGGCCAAAGTATTAGAAAAACAGCCCAGCCTGAATTTGGCGTTTGATCGATTTGAAAAAAACAGAAGACCCAAAGTGAACGAAATTGTCAGAGGTTCAAGAAGTATTGGGAAGTTGGCACATATAAAATATGGCCGTGGGTTGCGCAATTTTTTAATGAGACTTGTACCTACCACGATTACTGATCGGCAGATGATCAAATTATATTCCCTACGGGAATTATAAAACAGGATTGTTTTGAATTAAATTCAAGACATGAACCTACAAAAGACCTTTTCCAAATACTCCAACCTGTCCCTTCTTTTTCTCCGTATTGCTTTTGGCGTACGCCTAATCTGGGGCACTCAAGACAATATCCTAAGTTTCGAACGCATGCAAGAATTTGCAACTTTTCTGGAGGCGAATGGTTTTCTATTCCCAATGGTGTCAGCTTTTGCGTCAGTGTATCTTCAATGTGCAGCTGGGGTTTGCTGGATATTAGGCCTGTGGGTTAGAGAGTCAGCCTTAGTCATGGTGGCCAATTTTGTCATTGCCATCATCATGGTACACATCGGCGATGCCTATATCAACACAGCTCCGGCCATTCACCTGCTCACTTTTGCTTTCTTCTTGCTTTGTAGTGGAGGAGGAAAGTATTCGATAAGACAATAAGATTTTATATGGTTTGTTATGATTGACAAAATTTTATTCTAATAGGAGACAAATTAAAAGTTGGGTAATTTATAATTGCGGCTTGTTTTTCTGAAGAACTCTAGCTTTGTTCTTAATCTATAAATAGGTTCTTATTTGATCCGGACTAGCTGATTTTTCAAAAGTTTAATTAACAACCCTATGAGAATAACATTATTGGCTATTTGCCTCCTTTCTTCCACATTTCTTCTTGCGCAAAACCTACAGGACTACCCGGCACCTTTGCCTGATCATGGACATCAACGCGTGGCGGACCCAGAGGCTATTCTGAATAATTCACTTTCAGTTAGGCAGGAACTACCAGATAAGTTGTCTACACAGCGTATTGCCGACATAGGTCAAAGCGCTACCAACGAAAACGATCGATTGATTTTTGATAGTCTTATTTGGGAAGTTTATAATGAGGGTTCGGCATCTTGGGAATTTTACTCCAAAAACACATACACTCGTGATGAGAGAGGAAATACATTGTTGAATTTATATCAGTTATATGACAGTGAATCACAGTCTTGGCAAAACTCTTCTAAGTTCGAAAGAACATTTAATGACGATAATTTTGAGACTTTCTACATGAGATCTGATTGGAACGAAAGTTCTGAATCTTGGGCTAGTAGTTTAAAAATCATTCAGAGTTATGATGAAAATAGCAATAAAACTTTATATGATCGTTACAACTGGAATGTAGAACACGCTGATTGGGAGGGAGATTATAAGGATGTTTCCGAGTTTGATGAAAACGGAAATAGAACTTTATATGAACATTACAATGATTGGGATTTAGCTAATAAATTATGGATTGGTGACAGTAAATCGGTATCTACATATAACAGTGAAGATGAAGTCATAGAAAGAGTTGACTTAGTATGGAATAGTGATGACGGGAATTGGATTAATTCAAAAAAGAATTCGTACACTTATAATGCCTCAGATCAATTGGTTTTACATATTACTTATGAGTGGGATGAATTAGAGGATGATTGGGTTAGCGCATATAAAGATGAGTATGAGTACAATGAGGATGCGTCTCTCAAATCAAGAACTCACTACTATAGCAATCCATTTATTTTAGAAAGTAAATTCGAATACACATATAATGATCAGTTTAATACAACTATAATAAGATATGATTATTCAGATCCCGATACACGGGAATATGAAACTAAAAATACGATCAAATACAATGACAATAATCAGGTTTTAGAATATTATCATTATAAATGGGATGATACCTCAGAGGAAGGTTCTTGGATATTGTCAACCCTTGAAATAAATGAATATGATGATAATGGTTTTAAAACTTTATCTGAACACTCATATTGGAATGATGAATTGAATATAGAAGTAAAAAGTCTGAAAACTGTTCATACCTATACGGAAGAGGGCAGAGTTTCTTATTATCGTCATTTCCAATGGAACAGTGAACATGATACATGGGAAGGTATTAGAGGGTATAATTATACTTATGATGATCGCGGGTATACTATTGATGAAGAGAGATATAAAGGTTGGGACTTTAGTGCCAACTCCTGGATAGGAGAGTATAGATACACCTATGAGGTCAATGATCACGCCAAAAGGTTATCTCGTGACTACTACAATTGGATAGATGGGGAGTGGAAGTATACCTATCGATCTAATTTTTACTTTCACTTGGATTGCTCATCAAGCAGTGCACCAGTTGCAAACTATTTAGTACTTGAAGATCAAGCAGAGCTTTGTTCTGTAGAAAGTCTGGAACCACCAACTGCCATTGGATGTGGTGGTCATCTTCTTGCCACTACAGATGCTGAATTCCCAATCGAAACCGTTGGCACTCATGAGGTGAGCTGGACTTATGATGATGGAAATGGCAACACTTCCACTCAAACACAAAAAGTTATTATAGATCAGAGTTGTCAGCCACTCAGTGTAGAGGACTTAAGTAATTTGATTGAAGTTTATCCGAATCCGTCCTTGGGTCAGATCAATTTTAAGAAACAGATAGATGATCTGAAGATCTATAATCAAAAAGGGCAGCTAGAAATACACTTACAAGCTCCTGGTTCTTCCATGGATGTTTCAAGACTGAAAGCTGGCACCTACTATTTGAACCTTGTGCAAGATTCAAAAACATCTAGAGTGAAAATTATTAAAAACTAGTCAAACCGCAATCAACAAAAAGCCCTCTTAATAATTGTATTGAGAGGGCTTGTTTTTTTAAGTTTTCAGACTATCAGTAACTAAAACTATTTAAGAACTCGATCATTTCAGATTTGAAGTCAGGTAGATCTTTGCCATAGTCTACGTACTGCATCAGCTTCTGGTCCATGTCTACCATCTGCTGCTGGAGCTCGGTGTTTTGGTTTACAAAAAGAAACTCCAATTCAGGCTTTAGCTCTTTGAGTACGTCCACAATGTCCAAAACCGAAAGGTTCCTTTCAGCTACATTGTATTCTCCGGCAGGCACCTCTTTTTTGATTACATCTTCCAAAATATTGGCAATGGAATTGACATGAACAAAAGCACGTTGCTGGTTGCCATTGCCGTTGATCTGAAGTCTGCCGTTGAAGTTACATTCAAATACAAACTTATTGATCACAGCATCGAAACGCATGCTGCGGCTGTAGCCGTACACATTCCCACACCGAAGTACAATCGGGTTTCTCTCTTTACTCAACCGCTGAATGTGTTCTTCCCCTCTTTGCTTCGAGATCGCATAGTAGGAAGAAGGGTTCAGGGCATGGTCGTCTTTGATGGGCTCATCGTCAAAACCATACACGCCCATGCTACTGAGGTAAACTACTTTTTTAACATCACTTTCTTCGATGGCGTATGTCAACTCTGCCGTTCCCCAGTTGTTGATTTGTTCATAGAAGTGAAGATTCACATTGGCAAATGGTGAGGTCACCTTTGCGGCCAAATGAATGACTACATCGATACCTTCCATGGCTTTTTTCAAGCTTCTGGAATCTAATAAATCACCTTTTACAAACTCAATGGCAAAAGGGTTGATAAACTTATCTCCTAGAAATAAGTTGTAATTGCCCCGCATCAAATTGTCATATACGACAATTTTCTCAACTTCTTTATTGCTGCTAAGATTCTTGATTAATCGTGTGCCTATATATCCGGCTCCGCCGGTAATTAATACTTTCATTTCTTCTAAATCTAAATAGGTGGTTATTTACTGACTAGTTCGGTATGAAGGCCGCATTCAGTTTTGTTCATTCCATACCAACGGGCCTCACGCTCCATCATTTCGAGACTTGGTTTTCGAGTACATGGTTCACAACCAATACTGCTATAACCCTGAGACTCTAATGGATGCTTAGGCAGCTTATATTCTCGGATATAATCAAAGATCATTTTGTTGGTCCATTCGAGCATAGGGTGAAAGCGAACTGAGTCAAACTTTGACTTCTCTTCTACTTTCATTTTGGCACGGTTGGCATTTTGATCTCTACGAATACCATTAATCCAAATGTCGTAATCCGAGAGTAGTCGATCCATAGGCTGCACCTTGTTGTAGTAGCAACATCTATCCGGGTCAGACGCAAAAAGCAATTTGCCTTCACTGTCCTTCTGCAAACTCTTTGGCACGTCCGGTTTGATCTCGATCATGTTGAGTCCAAACTCCTCTGCCAACTGGTCTTTGTAGGCCATCGTCTCTGGAAATAAAAAGCCAGTATTCAAACAGTATACAGGAATAGATTTATCGATTCGGCTCAACAAATGGAGCAGTACGATACTGTGGGTTTGAAAAGAAGAGGTGGTAAATAATTTTTTACCTTCCTCCTGATACTTTATGATATGACTTTTTATTTCATCAAAATCCATCGAGACAGGTATTTAAATAAGTTGCGAAGATATATTAAATGCACTAATTAGAACTTAAAAGGCTATACTAAACCACAGAGTCCGGAATAAGGTTACAGTCTTTTCATTTTTTGTGGGTGGAAGTTTCAATATTTACAAAAGAACCATTTAGATAGAATGGCGTAACATTGCATTATGAGAGCAGCCGTTTATAGAGTAGAGCATTTCAATGCGGCACATCGCCTGCACAATCCCGAATGGAGTGATGACAAGAACCAATCGGTTTTTGGCAAGTGCAACAACCCCAACTATCACGGACATAATTATAATCTTGAAGTTGGCCTGTTTGGAGAAATCGACCCCGATACCGGTTATGTTTACGATTTGAAGGTGTTGAGCGATTTGATTAAAGAAAGAGTTTTGGATCGTTTTGATCATAAAAACTTGAATTTGGATGTGGCTGAATTCAAAAACCTGAACCCAACAGCGGAAAATATAGTTGTAGTAATCTATAATCTGCTGCGCAGCGAAATTGATGAAAAATACGATTTGAAAATAAAGCTATATGAAACAGAAAGAAACTATGTCGAATACCCCATCGGATGATGTGATCGATGATTTGGATCATGTAGCGACTTCATTTGATACACCGCTCAGAGCAGATGCTTTTGAGATGGATGATGACTTGAAGATTGAATTGATCGCCAAACACTTCAAAGAAATCATGCAAGTGTTAGGTCTGGACCTGACAGACGACAGCCTCAACGGAACACCAAAACGAGTGGCCAAAATGTATGTGCAAGAAGTATTTAGCGGGCTGAATCCGAAAAACAAACCACATGCTCGACTGTTTGAAAATAAATTTGGATATGATCAGATGTTGGTAGAGAAGGACATTACTTTCTACTCCCATTGTGAGCATCATTTTGTTCCAATTTATGGAAAAGCTCACGTAGCATATATCTCAAGTGGCAAAGTCATTGGCTTATCCAAGATCAACAGAATTGTGCAGTACTACGCCAAACGCCCTCAAGTGCAAGAGCGTATGACGGTACAAATCGCCAATGAGCTAAAGAAGGTATTGAAAACAGAAGATGTGGGGGTAGTAATAGATGCCAACCACATGTGTGTTTCGTCTCGTGGGGTGGGAGATACCAATAGTAAAACAGGAACCGCTCATTTCAGTGGGAAATTCACCAATGAGGACACCAAAAAAGAATTTCTTAACTACATCAATACACCGGCTTAATCCAAATGAAAACCAACATTGATTCTATCAAATCCATTTTTTCCAGAGACCTGACTAGCCTTGAAAAAGAGATCCGTTCTTATACCAATGAGAAAGACATTTGGAAGCTAGAAGCAGACATTAAGAATACTGCTGGAAATCTAACTTTGCATATTTGCGGGAACCTTCAGCATTTTGTTGGAGCTGTAATTGGTGAGGATGGCTATGTTCGAGAGCGCGAACAAGAGTTTGGCAAGAAAGATGTTTCAGCAGCTGATTTGCTCGCTGAAATTGAACGGACGAAAAGCGCTATAACTTCAGCACTTGATCGATTATCAGACCAAGACTTGGAAAGCACATATCCAATAGAAGTGTTTGGCAAACCGATGACTTTTTCTTATTTTCTAATTCATTTAACTGGTCACCTGATGTACCACCTCGGCCAGATTAATTACCATAGACGTCTATTGGCGTCTTAACGCCAATAAGCTATGTACAAAGTCACCAAACCTACGCTTCTCCTTGACAAAAAAAAGGCCATTAAGAACATTAAAGCAATGGCTCAAAAAGCCAAGGCTTCTGGTGTCAATTTTCGTCCACATTTCAAAACCCATTTTTCCAAAGAGATCGGAGAATGGTATCGTGAGCAGGGTGTAAAAAGAATTACGGTATCTTCAATCGACATGGCTGTATATTTTGCAAGTCATGGTTGGGATGACATCACTATAGCTTTTCCAGTGAATATTTTGCAAATAGATGTGTTGAAACATCTGGCAAAAGTAGTGCAGCTAGGATTGGTGGTCGACTCACATACTGCTGTTGAATCTATCAATGCTGAAATTGAGAGTCCAATTGATGTATACATCAAAATAGATACGGGTTACCACCGTGTTGGTGTTTGGCATGAAAACACAGAAGAGATCAAACAGCTCGGGGAAGCCATTGCCGAACCTCATCAGTTCAAAGGATTATTGGCCCACTTCGGTCACACATATTCCAAAACGAAGAAAGAAGAAATACAATCTATCTATAGCTCTGGACTAGCAGCTCTAAATAGCCTGAGAGAAGAGTTGGACAAGAATCTGAAGATTTCAATAGGCGACACGCCTTCCTGCAGTCTGATAGAAAAATTTGAAAATGTAAATGAAATCCGTCCAGGCAATTTCATATTCTATGATGCGATGCAAGCGCATATAGGTTCTTGTCAATTCGAAGATATTGCCGTATGTCTGGCTGCGCCTGTTGTAGCTGTTTATCCCGAACGATCAGAAGTGGTCGTGCATGCTGGTGCGGTGCATTTGAGCAAAGACAAACTGGATGATGAACAAGGCACTTACTTTGGAAAAATAGTCGCATTGGAAGAAAAAGGCTGGTCAGCTCCTCTCAAAGGATACCGCGTAATTGGCCTTTCGCAGGAACATGGAAAAATCTCTTTGCCAAAAGATCAAATAGAAAAAATAGAGGTAGGTGATGTACTTGGCATCATACCTATTCATTCTTGTCTGACCGCTAATCTGATGAAAGAGTATTTGACGCTAAGAGGAGAGAAGATAGGGACGATGCATCAATAACATCAATCCAGCATATTATTATCCAATAAAAACTGAAGTGTTTCACAGGCAGCCTCGTCTACAGGCTTATAGTAGACACCGATTTCGTGGCGGCTTTTTTTGTTGTCAAATTTTAGTTCTTTGTCGACATTTTCGACTACGAATTTTCTGGAAAAGCCTTTAGTAAAGCCAAAGAAATAGAGCATTTTGGTAGGAAACAATTTCCTTGGAAAAGGAAAGGTCTCACCAAACTTCGCATGCAACGTGTTGGCTATGTCGAGCATAGACTTGGTCTCACTAATCAACATGAATCGGCCTTCTGCATATTGATCTTGCGAGGCAAAGATATGAGCCTGAGCCACATCTCTCACATCAACAAAACCATACTGAACATTGGGGACACCTGTTTTATAGGTTCCGTTGGCTATTTTCCTTATAAAATCGAAACTCCCTGATTTGCTGTTGTTGGTTAGTGATGGGCCTAGAATGATCCCCGGATTCAAAGCAACCATTTTCCATCGACTTTGCTCGTCATGAATTCGCCAAGCCTCCCGCTCTGCTACAGTTTTTGAGAAGGCAAGTGGTTGGTGTTTGAGGTTGCTGGATTTATTCCAATATTCTTCTGTAAACGTGTGCTCTTTGGTAGTAGCAATATCAGAAATGTCGCCATATATGGCCGATACCGCACTCGTGAATATCACTTTTCTTACGGAAGAGATTTTGTTGACCATCTCAAGTACATTTCTTGTGCCTTCAAATGAAGGGTCAATGAGTTGTTTTTGCGGATCTTTGATGCCACTCAGAAGATATGGAGAGGCGGTATGAAACACTATGTTGCAACCATACATAGCGGCTTTGAAACCATCTGGTTTGAGTAAGTCGGCTTCAAAAATATCAAGTGTTCCCCTTGAGTTTTCTGCTATTTTTTGGAGGTGCTTGTATTTGTCTTCATTGTTCAAATCACGAATAGTGATACGAACCTTGTATCCATCTTCTAACAGGTATTTTACCAGCCAAGACGCCATAAATCCAGCTCCGCCAGTGACCAAAACGGGTAGTTCTCGACAGAGAATATGGGGGTTAATTTCTTCTTCTTCGACCTGTTGTAGCATTGAAGTCAAAAATTAACGATAAGCGAAGAACATTCCTAATGTTATTCGGTTAGAAACAAAAAAAGACAACCAACTGGTTGTCTTTTAATTTTTTACTTGTTTGACTTAACAGTCAAGGTAATCATCGTAAAAGTCCTTTGAGTCTTCAAGAGAATCGATTAGATCGTCTATATCATCTTCATCTGCACAGTCCCTGTTGTCTTTAATCCAGTCTATGAGTGCATCATATGCGTCTTCACAATCATCGCAATCTTCATCTTCAATGCATGCTTCATAAATATCATCATCAAAGTCTTCAAATTGTTCTTCTAGTTCATCATCACTTGGACAATCATCATCGCTACAGCTAGTAGTAAACATCAAAAAGCCAAATAGACTTAAAAGCAGTAATAAATTTTTCATGGTTCGTAATTCGTTCGATTAAAAGATTTGACTAACAAAAGAACGGGATAATTGAGAAAAGAGGAATACCAAGAAATAAGTAAATTCTGGATATACTTTAGGGAATGGGTAAAAAATGGACAGCACAAAGTCTGCCCAGATTTAGCTGTCAATAAAATTATTCACATTGATCTTGGACATCATCCAATGCGTCTTCTAACTCATCAATAAAGTCCTCGATATCATCCTGATCTACGTCCTCTATCTCTGATGCACAGTCTTTATTATTCTTTAGAAAGTCGATATAATCCTCTATGGCATCTTCACAATCATCACAGTCCTGATCAATGAAACATGCGTCATAGTAATCATCATAGAAATCTTCATCTTGGTCTTCAAGTGCATCAACATCGCAATCATCATCACCACCGCATGCAGTGGTGAACAGAAAAAAGCCCAATAGGCTAAATAGGAGGATTAAATTTTTCATGGTTTAAGCGTTTAGTTCAAGAATGGGTCTACTTAAAAATATCGATTTTATGGCAGAATTGGAAGATAGCTTGAAGGACTTGGATGTAATTAATGCGAGTTTTTCTAAAATTGCATGAAAGATCAACTATAAAGGAGTAGTCCTGTATAATAGCTCAAAAAAACATGATCAGTATATTAGAAAAAAAGGTTAGGAACTTTGGCCTTTTAAGTTTAGCGGTATTATTCACAATAGCCTGTCACCAACAAAACAAGAACAAGGTATCCCCAGCCGAGTTGATGAAGTCTCGGGAGATAAGGAAAGTGTCTGAAGCTGAAATTCTGAAAAAGGGCGGAGAAATTGGGCACGAAATATTGGAGTTGGTGCAAGCGATAAGTGCTACAAATTTGATGAAAGACTCTGCGCTTTGTGAAATAAGCGAGTGGAGGGATTTGGATTCTTTGGAGTCTGCCTATCAAGTAGAAATCCAAAAAGTCAATGTGGAATTTCCAACTAATTCGGAGCTTGACTTACAATTATTGTCTGCTTATCAATACAACTTAGAAAATAATCTAGACCCTACCCCCTCTGTTCAAAAGCTAGATGCTCAATCGGTGCTCTATGCTTACCCAATAGATGCTTCAAGCAATATTTATAAATATTGTTTGGACAGTGTCCAACGAAAACAAGCTGAAATGTGGAGCATCAAGATTCCTATCAAAGAGATTATTAATAGACTTTAAAGTCTTCTCTTATCAACTAAAAAACCTACGCCAACAGCGATCAAAACTACTGGCCAATAATCTCTAAACCGAATATCAAAGTACTCCGGAAGCCAGAAGATCATACCAAGGGCAATAAAAAAAAGGCCACCTCGTGCATTCCCGGATAGAAATTGATAAAGTCCTATCAAGACGAGTACCATTTGCCAGGTAAAGAAGTAGTATGGAATTTCCCATGGTAGCAGCCCAAGGTTATCCAAAAGAAATAAAACACCAATCAGAATAAAGATGGCACCGAGAGAAGTTCGTTTGTCGCTATGGGTCATGATTGTTTTTGAAGTTAAGTTAAAAAAAATAGCGAAGACTTTGGTCCTCGCTATCTCTCTTAAACTTTTCAGAAGTGCCAAACTTTGGAAAAGCTGTATCTATAGATTTAACATTATTTGGAAGCAACCACTTTTACATCCAAAGTAAACTCATTTGAAATGGCTTTGTCACCCAAATCATCAAAGAAACTTGGCGATCCATATCTTACATCATATTTAGTTCTGTCTACTGTGATTTTAGCAGTAGCAGTTGCTTTTTCATCCTGAACATTTAGTTCAGCAGAAAATGTCACAGATTCAGTTTTTCCTTTGATGGTTAAGTCAGCTGTAACCTCATACTTTCCTTTTGCAGATTTTTTCACATCAGTGATTTTAAGCGTAGCAGTCTGGTAAGTTTCTACGGCGAAGAAATCGTCAGATTTCAAATGACCTTCCAATTTTGCTCTCCACTCTCCTTCGATGTCTGTGTTGGCAATAGTGGTCATATCAATTTCAAAAGATCCTCCTTTCAACTCAGAACCGTCGATTTCTAAAGAACCTTTCGAAATTTTTACAGTCCCTGTATGTCTTCCGCTCACTACTTTAGTGGCAGTCCACACGACGCTACTTTCTGATACATTCGTTTCATAAGTGGCAGTTGTTTCAACAGGATTAAAATTCAATCCAATAGCTAATAATAATACGTTTAACATGTTTGATAAATAGTTTAGTAAAATATATGTCTATACAATAGTTGTAATTACAAATTTAACGACCGTTGAATTATAAGGTTCTGATTTTATAAGTTTTTTTTCAAATTCTTAATAATTACAAATAAGATTTTGAAATATTCAATAAAGCTGCTTGGAGATAACTAATTAAATAGGACGAACGTATAGTTGAATCAAATTGGCTTATCTTTGCAATCTTAAAACAATACACACTAGATCAAAACAAAAATGACGAATACAGTATTAGCATTTGGGATGCCTGGCGGATGGGAACTTGTAATTATAGTTTTGGTTATTATACTTCTCTTTGGTGCGAAAAAAATTCCTGAATTGGCTAAAGGTTTAGGAAAAGGAATTAGAGAATTCAAGGATGCGTCTAAGGAAATCAAAGACGAGATTCAAGAAGGAATCAAAGACGACAAAGAATAATTTTGAATACATACGATTCATTGTCTCGAATTCAATCAGACATTGATTCGGGCAAAATAGACTGTGTAGGGTTGGTCAACCACTACCTTTCCAACATTCAAAAACATGAACACCTCAATGCTCTTACGGCAGTTTATGCCGATGAAGCATTAGCTGCAGCTGCGACAGTACAGCAAAAAATCAAAAACGGAACTGCAGGTCGATTGGCTGGCATGGTTTTCACCATCAAGGATGTCTATTGTCATGAAGGGCATAAACTCCAGTGTGGTAGCAAAATTCTAGAAGGTTTCAAATCACAATTCACAGCTACAAGCGTTCAGCGATTGTTGGATGAAGATGCTATTCTAATAGGTAGAAACAACTGTGACGAATTTGCCATGGGCTCGTCTAATGAAAACTCAGTTTTTGGACCGACTATCAACGCCGCAGGAATGAATCGTGTGCCCGGTGGATCATCTGGTGGTTCGGCAGTAGCGGTTCAGGCAGATATGTGTTTGGTTTCCATAGGCTCTGATACCGGAGGATCTGTACGTCAGCCAGCCGCCTATTGCGGTATTGTAGGTTTCAAGCCCAACTATGGAAGAATTTCAAGACATGGCCTATCGGCTTATGCCAGCTCTTTCGATTGTGTGGGAATTCTCGCTCATTCTATAGACGACACAGCATTGACTTTAGAGATCATGGCAGGGGCAGACGAATATGACACTACTGTCTCTCATACTGAGGTACCGGCTTATTCTAGTAAAATAGATTGGAATGGAAATGCCAAAATAGCTTGCTTTGACAATACCCTTTCTCATGACGGTATAGATGAGGAAATAAAATCAGCGACTAACCAAGCCTATAATAAACTTCAGGGATTAGGCCATAGCGTTGACCATTTAGGGTTTGATTATTTAGATCACGTATTGCCTACTTATTATATCCTGACAACAGCAGAGGCTAGTACAAACTTGTCTCGATACGATGGTGTTCGCTACGGATACAGAAGTGAGAACGGCCATGACTTGGAATCCATGTACAAAAAATCTCGTTCAGAAGGATTTGGTGCTGAGGTAAAGAAAAGAATACTGCTCGGGACATATGTGTTGAGCGAAGGTTTCTACGATGCCTACTTCACCAAGGCTCAAAAGGTACGAAGGCTGATCCGTGATGAAACAAAAAAAATCTTTGAGAATCACGACTTCATTATTCTCCCAACGGCTCCTACTACGGCCTTTGAGTTGAACAGCCATGATCGCGATCCGCTAGAGATGTATCTAGAAGATATCTTTACCGTTCAGGCTTCCTTAGCCGGATTACCAGCCATTTCACTTCCCAATGGAAACGATAAAAATGGTATGCCTATTGGAATTCAGGTGATTGCTAATACTTTTGAAGAAGAAAAGCTGTTATCTTTTTCAAAGTACTTGGTAGATCACGTACTGGCCAAATAAACAATGATCAAAAACATACTTCTTATTCTTGGGCTTATTCCCTCCTTTCAGCTCTTAGCACAAAAAGATGCTACATTGGATCAATTTCCAGAAGCTCCTTACGAGCTAATGGAAGATCGTTTGAAATGTGTGGAAGGAAGTATTCCATTGGTATTCAATGATAGAATCAAATCTTTCATTGACTACTTTACTATTCGTGACAGAGAATATACGAAATCTGTTTTGGCGAATCGAGACCTCTTCTTCCCCATTTTTGAAGAAGCATTGGCGGAAAGGGGAATGCCAGATGAATTGAAGTATTTGTCTATTGTAGAATCGGGTCTGCGCCCAAATGCCATGTCTCGTGTGGGTGCAGCAGGTCTATGGCAATTCATGCCAGCTACCGGAAAATCGTACGGACTATCCCAGTCCTGGTATATCGATGAACGAATGGATCCTTACGAGGCCACTCAAGCGGCCTGCAGATATTTGAAAGCCCTTTACAACATGTTTGGAGATTGGGAGTTGGCATTGGCCGCTTACAATACGGGCCCAGGCAATGTGAGAAAGGCCATTCGAAGGTCAGGATACAAAAAGACATTTTGGGAAATCTATCGTTATCTCCCTAGGGAAACGCGCTCGTATGTACCTCAATTTGTGGCTATGATCTACACGCTCAATTACCTCGATGAGCATAATTTTATCCTAGACGAAATTGATATGAATTATCAAGTCGCTCACGATACAGTTCACGTGAATGGCTATATGCACATGGAAACGTTTGCCAACCTCGTAAATCTTTGCGTGGATGATCTTATTTCTCTCAACCCTCATGTGATTCGAGGTGCCACACCAGATGGCACATTGAATTTTCCACTTAGGGTTCCAGTAGATTTGGCCGAAGGTATCAGGATGAATCGCATGACTATATTGGACTCTGCCAGTAAGGTAGGTAAGAAAGAATTAGAGTATTTGGCACGAAATTCACCAGGTAGTACCTATGGCCGCACACGACAGATTTATCGAGTTAGAAGCGGAGACGTGTTGGGCACCATTGCGCAACGTTATCATGTCCGGGTATCAGACCTCAAAAGGTGGAATAACTTAAAAAGCAATATGATCCGCGTTGGGCAGCGATTGAATATCTGGACATTGCCACATTACTCTTCAAAAACTAGAGAGACATATGTGGTGAAAAACGTTCCAAAATCGGTTCCAGTGGTGGCTGGCGGGACTTACCATTTGGTGAAATCCGGAGAGTCCCTCTGGAGTATTTCGAAGCTTTATGAGGACTTGAGCATTGAAAAAATCAAAAGATTGAATAACCTCACTTCATCCAATATCAAGCCAGGGCAAAAATTATTGATTAATATGTGACTTTTGGCAAAAGCCGGATTAGTACTAAAAGCATTTAATTTCTATGACATTAAGGAACGTACAAAACCTTTTCATTTTACTGATCATTTTTTTAACGGCAAGTTGCGGTTCGGACGCTACTAAAAATGGGGGAAGTAAATCTCACCTACCAGTGGCACGAGGTGAAGCCAATGCCATTCTTTGCGTGATGGACACCACCCAATGGAACGGACCAGTGGGTGAAGCACTCAGAGATATTTTTTCAGATTATGTTCCTGGTTTGCCTCAAGACGAGCCTTATTTCAAGTTGAGAAACATCAATCCATTGAAGATGAATAACATTCTCAAAACAGGCAAGTCTATGATTTTTGTGAGTACCATGGACAATCATGGAGCTCAAAGTAGAGCCATGCAAAATTATTTTACCTCTTCGTCTTTAGAGAAAATTTTAAAGGACACTGCTTTATATAGATTGCCTCAAAAGAATCAATTTGCTCGAGGACAAGAGATTTTGCACCTTTTTGGTCAGACGGAAAAGCAGCTAATCGATCACCTCAAAAGAGATAAAGAACTCTTGAGAAACTATTTTCTGAATATTGAGAACAAGAGGATTTCCAAAGCCATTTTTAAGGTGCGTGAAAAGCAGATTGAGAAAACACTAAGAGAAACACATGGTTTTGATGTTCAGGTGCCCTATGGCTATGATTTAGCAAAGAACCAAAGAGACTTCGTTTGGATCAGACTGCTAGATCCAGAATACGAAAAGAACATTTTTGTTCATTACAGACCTTTCAATACCAGAGCGCCCTTTGAGGATGTCTTGGTATTTCGAGAAGAAATTACATCATCCTATATGCGAGATGTACAGAAACCTGATATTTTCATGACCCTGCAAAACGAGAACATGAACATTCGAGAGGCCAACTTCAAAGGAAAATATGCGAAAGAAGTAAGAGGTTTATGGAAGCTCAGCGATATTTCGGGAGGCGGACCTTTTGTGAGCTACGTCTTCGTAGATGAATCTCAAAAAAGGCTTTACTATTTGGAAGGCTACGTGTATGCCCCCTCTAAGGATAAGAGGGAATTTATGCAAGAGATGGAAGTGATTATTAACACTTTCCGTTCGGGTAAAGAATTGAAATAATTGCCTTATTTTAAAGACACCAGAGCTGCATAACATAATACCTATTTTCTAGCTCATTTCTCGTAGAATTTAAGCAATTTTGAAGCTTGGTTTTTGCCCATTTAGCATTGCCCCATGTGCTCAAAAGCCATCAACATGATTAATCCACGAATTCTACTATGAGTTTAAAAATAAGAAAGAAAGACGCACTAGATTTTCATTCAGAACCTATACCAGGAAAGATAGAGGTTACCCCTACAAAACCTCTGGCCACGCAGCACGATTTGGCCTTGGCATATTCCCCTGGTGTAGCAGAACCGTGCCTTGAAATAGCAGAAGAAAAAGAGAAGGTATATAAGTACACAGCCAAAGGAAACCTGGTTGGTGTGATTTCCAACGGAACGGCAGTTTTGGGCTTGGGAAACATTGGTCCTGAGGCTTCGAAGCCGGTGATGGAAGGTAAGGGTGTACTATTCAAAAAATTTGCAGGGATTGATGTTTTTGATATTGAAATCGACGAAGAAGACCCGGATGAATTTATCAAAATTGTAAAGTCTTTGGAGCCAACATTTGGCGGAATCAACCTTGAAGATATTAAGGCACCTGAAAGCTTTAAGATAGAGGGAGAACTTCGTGAAAAGATGAACATTCCGGTCATGCATGATGATCAGCATGGTACAGCTATTATTTCCAGTGCGGCTTTATTGAACGCACTTGAAGTGGTGAAGAAGAAAATAGCGGATATTAAAATTGTTGTAAACGGTGCTGGAGGAGCGGCTATTGCCTGTACGGACTTGTATGTCAAAATGGGTGCCACCCGAGAGAACATAGTCATGCTTGATAGCAAGGGGGTAATCAGGAAGGATCGTGAGAATCTGGATGCGATGAAAGCTAAGTATGCTACCGGCAGAGATATCTCAACCATATCAGAAGCAGTAAAAGATGCTGACATGTTCCTTGGATTGTCTATGGGCAACGTGCTATCCCCTGAAGACCTGTTATCTATGGCCGAAAAGCCAATTGTATTTGCACTGGCAAATCCAGACCCTGAAATTGCCTATGATCTGGCCATGTCTACGCGTGATGACATTGTAATGGCAACTGGCCGTTCGGATCATCCTAATCAGGTAAATAATGTATTAGGTTTCCCTTACATTTTCCGGGGAGCATTGGACGTAAGAGCCACGGCTATCAACGAAGAAATGAAATTGGCGGCCGTACGAGCGCTGGCCGAAATGACTAAATTGCCGGTTCCTGAGATTGTGTCCAAAGCCTATGGCGAGAAATCGATCAAGTTTGGCAAGGATTATTTGATTCCCAAACCGTTAGACCCAAGGCTAATTGCCAATATCTCCTCTGCCGTGGCTAAAGCTGCGATGGATTCGGGAGTAGCTAAAACTACAATCGTCGATTGGGATGAATACAAGATTGAGTTGGAGGAGCGTGTGGGTGCTGAGAAGCGAATTATTTCACGTATCATTTCTGCTGCTAAAAAGAACCCTCAGCGCATCGTATTTGCTGAAGCAGATGAAGAAAAAATCCTGAAAGCGGCACAGCTTGTAGCTGATGAAAAAGTGGGAATCCCAATCTTATTGGGTAACGAGAAAAAGATTAAACGCCTGATAGGGGAGTTAGATCTTGATTTGGATTGTACCATCATTGATCCATTTTATCAGGAAGAAAAAGTTGACTCCTTCGCTAATATCTATTTTGAGAAGAGAAAGCGAAAAGGAGCGACTGTTCAAGAGGGGCGCCATCAAATGCTCGATAGAAATTACTATGGTGCAATGATGGTCGAAACAGGAGAAGCTGATGCGCTTATTTCGGGTTTGAATAGTGATTACCCAAACACCATTCGACCGGCGTTACAAATCATAGGTATTGAAGAAGGTCTAAAGCGAGTGGCAGGTATGTATATTGTCCGAAACAAGAAAGGTACCTTCTTCTTAGCTGACACTACCGTAAATGTGAACCCGGATGTGGATGCATTGGTGAATATTATTGAGTTGACGCATAGGGCGGTTAAATTCTTCGGGTTTGAACCGAAAATGGCTATGCTTTCTTATTCAAATTTTGGTTCTGCCAAAGGGGACGTGCCAAATAAGACAGCTAAAGCTGTTCAGATTGCTAAGGAAAAATGGCCTGAGATGATCATCGATGGTGATATTCAGGCAAACTTAGCCATGAACAAAAAAATGCTGGCAAAAACTTATCCGTTTAGTGATTTGGCTGGACATCAGGTTAACACATTAATTTTCCCTAATTTGTCCTCAGGAAATATTGCTTACAAACTGCTCATGGAAATTGGGGCAAGTGAAGCGATAGGGCCTATTCTAATGGGCATGCAGAAGCCAGTACATGTTTTGCAAACCGGTAGCTCAGTTAGAGAAATTTATAACATGGCTGCTATTGCCGTGGTTGACGCACAGGCTACCGCCAATAAGAAGAAATAAATGATTGCATATCTGGAAGGAAAATTGGTAGAAAAGGATCCTACCTATGTTATTGTGGACGTAGGAGGCATGGGCTACCAAGTCAAAATTACTTTGAACACTTTTGGGCAAATCAAAGGACTTGATGCCTGCAAGATTCATACCCACTTACATGTCAAGGAGGATGCTCATACTTTATATGGATTCTTTGATGAATCAGAACGTAAGAGATTTTTACAACTGATTTCTATCTCGGGAGTGGGACCTTCTACCGGATTAATGATATTGTCTTCTCTTTCTCCTGAAGAGATCCATTCTGCGATAGTAAATGGTGATGTAAAAACCATTAGTGGGGTGAAGGGAATTGGCCAAAAGACTGCTCAGAGAATCATACTTGAGTTGAAGGATAAAATGAGTAAAGAGGAGCTGGAAGGTGCTTCTCCTGTGATATCACTTTCTTCGGGCAATACGCTCAAGTCGGAGGCGTTATCCGCACTGACAACTTTGGGAATAAACAAGGCAGCAGCAGAAAAAACGATTGATAAAATTATGAACGAAACCGCGGAGCAAGTGAGTCTAGAGGAATTAATTAAATTAGCCCTGAAAAGGGCCTAAATCAGCAACAACAGAGTTTGACTCCAATCAAATTCCAAATAACACCTACCTTAATACTCGTTCTCCTTGTGGGAATGCTGGGAGCATACTCTTCTTACGGTTATCAGCAAGTCCCAGCTGATTCTGTCAGTGCCGATTCTGTAATCAATCAAAAATACGAGCCTTCTTATCGCCCGACATTCAGACAGCAAGATCGATTTGGAGATCCTTTTTCTAATACACAGAGCCCTTCCCCATTACTATTAGAAGATCCCGCCTCTATGCAACTGGATTTGGAAATAGATACAGGGATGAATTACACCATCTATGAACGAGTAGGTGCGCTTAATTATCGACCAAGATCCACGATGACATTCGAGGAATTCAATCGCTTCCAAGATGCTGAAATGAAGAAGGAATATTGGCAGAATCGGTCAGCTGGTCTTGACGGAGAAAGTGCGGTGAGTGGTAGACGGCTCATTCCAAAGATTTACATCAGTCCAGTGTTCGATAGAATTTTTGGAGGAAGTTACGTAGACATTGAACCCAATGGATTTGTAAATCTTGATTTTGGTGGCCGATGGCAAAGGATAGAAAATCCCGCCATCCCAATCAACCAGCAAAGAAACGGAGGCTTCAACTACAACCAGCAAATTTCGATGAATGTGGTAGGAAAAGTAGGAGAAAAATTAGCCATCACCGCCAACTTTGATAATAACAATTCCTTCGATTTTCAAAATAACTTGAAAGTTGAGTACACGGGATACGAAGAGGATATTATCAAAAAGATCGAAATAGGAAATGTGAGTATGAATGTGACCAATTCTCTAATGACAGGCGGTCAAAGTTTGTTTGGTATTAAAACTCAATTGCAATTTGGTAAACTCTATGTTACAGCCTTGGCCTCACGGCAGCAGGGCAAATCCCAAAGCAAAACTTTCCAATTTGGCGCAGAGGGTCAGCCCTTCAGTCTGAGAGCGGCGGATTATGACGAACGACGACACTTTTTCTTATCTCATTTCTTTAGAGACAATTACCAAAACTGGTTGCGAGATATTCCACAAGTTACTTCCGGAGTCAATATTACCAGAGTGGAGGTATATGTTGTCAACACCAACAACGAGACGGCCAACGTTCGAAACTTTATTGGATTTACGGATTTAGGAGAAGGTAATGTCGATAATATTCAGAATAGCATTCAATGGGGAGCAGGTGCACAGGGAGACCCATCTGACAATGACGCCAATGGACTCTGGAATTATATTAACTCCAATGAAAGTCAAGTTAGGAACATTTCGACGGTGGAGAGTTTCTTAGGTAGTTCGGCTTCTGGAAACATGATGGTAGGTACTGATTTTGAAGTAAGACCCACCGCAAGAAAATTAGATGCTCGTGAGTACAAATGGCACTCGAAATTGGGTTATATCAGTTTGCAACGTAAGCTACAAAATGATGAGGTGCTGGCGGTGGCTTTTGAATATACTTATAATGGCCAAAGCTTTAAAGTGGGTGAATTATCAGAGTCTTACAACGGACGACCAGATGATGACCTCATATTTCTTAAAATGCTTCGGCCCGGTCGAATTAATACGGAGATCAAGACTTGGGATCTGATGATGAAAAACATCTACTCCCTCAATTCTCCCAGAATCAACCAAGAAGGCTTTGAGTTACGAATCAATTATCGTGACGATACTAAAAACTACGATGCACCAAACCTGAACGAAGGAGCAAATACCAACAATGTTCCATTGATTGAACTACTCGCCTTGGATCAATTGAACGTAAATGGTGACAACCAAAAGGATGGTAAGTTTGACTTTATCCCTGAGGTGACTTTTGACGTAGACAATGGCTATGTAATATTCCCAGTGTTAGAGCCTTTTGGCACCACACTTGAATCCAAATTTGAGGATAATGAGCAGCGATTAAAGGATCAATACGTTTTTCAAGACCTATATGACAAATCCAAAATCGATGCACAGCAGAACATTGCAAAAAACAAATTCTTTATCAATGGTACTTATTCTTCCAGTGCGGCTGGTGTCTATCCGCTCAATGCATTCAACATTGCCAAAGGATCCGTAAGAGTAACGGCCGGTAGCCAATTGCTGGCTGAGGGTGTAGATTACCAAGTGAATTACAATACAGGCGGTACGGTAACCATTCTGAATCAAGGGGTGATCGCTTCAGGTAAGCAAATCGATATTTCTTATGAGGTAGATGATCTATTTAGTTTTAGGTCCAGATGGTTGACTGGTGCTCGATTAGATTACCGCTTTTCAGATAAAATCAATTTCGGGGCTACCGTATTTCATTTAAGTGAAAGGCCGGGAGGTGTGAGTCGCTATACCGCTGGCAACGAACCCATAAAAAACACCAAGTATGGATTTGATGTAAATTATCAGGAAGAATCCCGTATGCTGACCAAAATGGTGGACGCCTTACCTTTGTTGAGCACAAAGGAAAAATCAACCGTTACCTTCAATGGGGAATTTGCACAACTTCTTCCTGGGACATCGAATAAGGTAAATGGAGAGAGCTCTTCTTATCTGGATGACTTTGAGAGTGCAGTTACACCCTACAATATAGCTGGAGGACACCTGCCATGGAAGTTGGGTTCTACTCCGATTGGTTTTCAGGATAGTTCAGACCCTCTGGCGGACAACTACCGCAGAGCAAAAATGGCCTGGTATATTATTGATCGGTCCGCGTTCTATTTGAGTGGAGGCAACAAACCTGATAACATTTCCGATGAAGATTTAGAAAACCATTATGTAAGACCTGTGCTGCCGCAGGAAATTTACAAGCAGCAGGATCGACAGGTAGTCAACACGAATCTTCCGGTTTTCGATATAGCTTACTATCCGCAAGAGAGAGGGCCATACAATTACAACCCAAACTTGACTCAAGATGGTCTACTTCCAGATCCTCAAAACAACTACGGAGCCATAACTCGTGCTATTACCGGTGAGGTGAATTTTCGGCAAAATAATATGGAGTACATCGAATTTTGGATGATGGACCCATTCATTCAAGGCGAGAGAGGTGTAATAGACGATGGAAATGGCAACCCCACTAACAATTCAACGGGCGGTAAACTGATATTTAATTTGGGGGATGTATCGGAGAATTTGCTTGAGGAAGGAAAGCATGAATTTGAGAATGGATTGCCTCCTGATGGAAGTCTTGAAAATACGGAGCCGACCTCTTATGGTAAGGCGACGACCTTACAATACCTGACGGAATTTTTTGATAACTCAGCTTCATCCAGACCTAATCAGGATGTAGGACTAGATGGCCTTAAATCTGAAGAGGAGAGAGCACAATTCGGGTCTGTCATTGGTCTTGACGGAATGAATGCCGCTGGTCAGGCTAGAACTAGAGATGATGTTGCAGCAGATGATTTCGAATACTTCCTAAGCGATAATTATGATGAGCGCAACGCAAAAATCCTCGAACGGTATAAAAAATTCAACGGTATTGAGGGCAACTCCCCTATTGGTGCTGGCTCAAATGATTTTACAGCATCGGCGACAAACATTCCAGAGAATGAAGATTTGAATGATGACAATTATATCAACACATTGGAGGCTTACCGAGAATTTGAAGTAGATATGACAGATGTCAATTCTCTTCAGGTTGGAAATCACAATATTGTGGACAAGGTGGTGAGCAGTGATGGAGAGGCCACCTGGTATTTGTTTAGAATTCCAATCAACCAACCGACGAGAACCGTTGGGGAATACACTGAAGAGTCTAATAGGTTTATTAGAATGTACATGACCGGCTGGCAACAGCCAGTAGTTCTTAGAATGGCGAAGATGCAATTGGTAGCCAGTCAGTGGAGGAAATCAGTCGAAAATCTAAAAGATCAGGGTTTTGATGTATTGCCAGAGACAGGCACTTCTGATTTTGAAGTATCTGTGGTAAATATTGAGGAAAACAGTTTGCCTTCTGATGGAAAACCACCTTATGTACTACCTCCAGGTATTACGAGAGATCAAGATAATACTACCACCATCTCTCGCCAGGTGAACGAACAGTCTCTCAAGATTTGTGTGGAAGATTTGGAAGATGGAGACGCTCGAGCAGTCTACAAAGAAGTGGCTCAGGATTTAGTCAACTATGGCAGAATCAAAATGTTTTTTCATGCCGAACAATTTCAAGACCACATGGTCAACGATGATGAAATGACCGGGTTTCTTCGTTTGGGATTGGATCAAACTTCCAATTATTATGAAATTGAAGTGCCACTTAAAATTACGCCGGATAACGCCGCTCCCTACCAAGACACCGATGTGTGGCCAGAGGAGAATGAAATCAATATTGCTCTCAATGAACTTTATGGAGTAAAAGCCGCTAGAAATGGAAGTGATGTGAATGTGGAAGATGAATTTAGTAGGCAATCATCTGACGGTAAATACAGATTGACTATTGTAGGAAATCCGAAGCTCAATAATGTAACTACCATGATGATTGGGATAAGAAATCCTAAATCTGAAAATAATGCCGAGCCTCACTCTCTCTGTATCTGGGCCAACGAAATGCGATTGACCGATTATGATGATGAAAAGGGCTGGGCGGCCAATGCGCGCATGAGCGTAAAGTTGGCAGACTTTGCCACTATTAATGCGGCGACCAGATATACGAGTGTTGGTTTTGGTGGTATTCAGGACAATATCTCCCAGCGTACAAGGGACGAATCCGTTGACTATGATTTGTCGATGAATATGAATGTGGATAAACTAATTCCCTGGAACACCGGTATTAAGATTCCAATGTTTGTCAGTTACTCTAAGTCAAGACAAACCCCTAAGTATGATCCACTAGATCCAGATATACCTTTGGAGGCTTCCGTACTGAAATTCGATCAACAAGAGCAAAGGGACGAATACAAAGAGAAAGTAATTTCTCAGACGGTTAATAAAAGCATCAATTTTATAGATGTACATAAGGAAAAGGTGAAGCCAGATGCCAAAAGTCATGTTTATGATATTGAGAACTTTTCATTTAGCTATGCCTACTCCGAACAGAAATCCAAAGACGTAAATACGGAAAAAGATTTTAGAAAAGAATACGATGGAAATGTGTCTTACAATTATAGCCCACAACCGCCATCCTTAGAACCATTTAAAAATTCAAAAGCGCTTTCTAGTCCCTACCTGAAACTGATCAAAGACATCAATTTTTCTCCGTTGCCCAATAATTTCTCCGTGCGTGCCTCTATGAACAGGGTGTTTAGGAAAAGACAGCTCAGAAATGCGGATCTAACGACAACAGGAATCGACCCGAACTTCGAAAAGTATTTTACCTTCAACAGGACATACAATGTGCGTTGGAGTATTTTCAAAAGTTTGAGTGTGAATTACAACGCCACGGCGAATGCCATTATTGATGAGCCGGAGGGAGACATTGATACACAGGCGAAGCGAGACTCTATTTGGAACAACATCAAAAAGCTTGGTAGAATGAAGAACTATAATCAGAGCATTGGTGCTAACTACAGATTACCTCTCGATAAGCTCCCGCTGACTGATTGGATGAGTGCGGATTATAGATACAATGTAGATTACCGGTGGACTGGAGGAAACATTGGCCAGGTAGAGGAATTTGGAAACCTGGTTGAGAATAGTCGTACCAGAGACTTGAATGGAAAAATTGATATGATCAAATTGTATAACAAGTCGAAGTATCTCAAATCGATCAACTCTCCTTCAAGATCCAGAAGCAGTTCCACCAGATCTAGAGCTCCAGCACGAGTAGACACTACCAAGTCCTCTGGAGGAGGTGCAGGTTTGAAGGGTTTTATGCGATTACTCATGTCCTTGCGCTCTATAAATATGACCTATGGACATAGAGAGTCTACCAAGCTGCCTGGTTTTATTCCGGTGCCCTACTTGTTTGGAATGGATAGTGATTTTGATGCACCAGGCTCGGCATTCATTTTTGGTAGCCAGGATCCTAGCATCAGATTTAAAGCAGCAGAAAGTGGTTGGCTGGTAGAAAATGGAAGGCTAACTACTCCATTTGTTCAGAGTCAGACCGTTGACCTCAATATTCGCGCAAATGTAGAGCCGTTTAAGGATTTGAAAATCCAATTGGACGCTAAAAGATCTGAGACAAGTGCCTATCAAGAAATCTATCGATACGATACCGTAGCTCAAGCATATCGATCACTTACCCCATCCAGGTCCGGTAGTTATACAGTTACATTTCTTCCAATAAAGACGTCCTTTACCAAAGATAAGGGGGAAAACATCTCTCCTACTTTTGAAAAATTCGTGGAGAATCGGGATATCATTCGTCAGCGACTGAATTTGCTCAACTCGAATGGCGAGTATGATATTAACTCGCAGGATGTTTTGATACCCGCGTTTATTGCTGCATACAGTGGAAAAAGTGCTGAGACGGTAAAGTTGACCCCTTTTCCAAAGACGCCCGTGCCGAATTGGCGAGTAGATTATGCTGGGTTGAGTAAAATTCCGGCGCTAAAGGAAATGTTTGCATCAATTAATTTGACGCATGCCTATGTATCGACCTTTAGCATCACGAATTACACGAATTCTCTTTTGTACAACAACCCATCCGACCTCGAACTGGATAAAAGTATATTGGATTATCCTCAGGCTACGCAGCTGGGAGACAATGGCTCTCTTTCCCCTGTATATGTGATCAATCAAGTGGATATGGTAGAAAGATTCTCTCCCTTGATTGGAATCAATATTAGAACTAAAAGCAAAATCACGTCGAAAATCGAGTATAAAAAAGAGCGAAGCTTGTCTCTTAATCTTTCCAACTCTCAGGTGACCGAGCTGAGTAGTAATGACATTGCATTTGATTTTGGAATTACCAAAAGCAAGATGAAAATTCCGTTTAAGATCAAAGGCAGAACCACTACACTAGACAATGATATTCAGTTCAGATTTACCTTTACCGTAAGAGATACAAAGACGATTCAAAGAAAAATCGAAGATGTTCAAACCGTGACTAATGGAAATATTAATTACCAGGTAAGGCCCACCGTTAGTTATGTCGCCAATCAAAAATTGAACATTACGATGTACTTTGAAAAGAACATCAACGAACCTAAAGTTTCAAATACTTTCCCTAGATCTTCCTCTGCATTTGGTATCCAGATGCGCTTCAGTTTAGCGCAATAAATTTTGCACATATCTGGATATAATAATCTTATTAGATTGCTAATCGATTTACGAAAATCGACGTATTTTTGGAACTCTTATTTAAACAAAATCGATTCAAGATGAATATTCCTGAAAACTTACTTTATACAGAAGATCACGAGTGGGTAAAAATAGATGGCGATGTGGCCACTGTTGGTATTACCGATTTTGCTCAAGGCGAGCTTGGTGATATTGTATATGTAGAAATCGAAACCGAAGGCGAAACTATTGCTAAAGGTGAACTATTCGGCACAATAGAAGCAGTGAAAACGGTGTCTGATTTGTTCATGCCTATGTCTGGTGAAGTGGCAGAGTTCAACGAAGAGTTGGAGTCAGAACCGGAGATTGTTAATTCTGATGCTTACGGAGATGGTTGGATGATAAAAATCAAGCTTTCCGACATGAGCGAAAAAGACGGTTTGCTTTCCGCAGATGCCTACAAGGAGTTGATCGGGAAATAATTCCTTCAAAATCCATATCAAAAAAATTAGCAATAGGATGGACAGGCGCCATCCTTTTTGCTACCCTCTCTCCAACGGACGGTATACCACTCTTTGATATTCCCATCGCACATTTTGATAAAATAGTTCATTTTGGACTATTTATGATCTATGCAATTTTTGTTGGTTTATCTCTAGACCTTAAAAAGGGCCTTATCATGGGTATGCTGACAGGAATTACTCTAGGAATATTTACTGAGTGGATGCAGGCTTATGTACCGGGTCGGCAGACCGACATATACGATGGTTTGGCAGATGTGTGCGGAACCCTTTGCGGGCTCCTTGCGATATACTTAGTTAGTACCAGATTATCAGACACTTAACACAGGTCTTGTCAATTGTTGATTTATTGTGGATTAATTCTGCTGAAAAAAAATGAATTAGCATAGATATAATCTGGACTTTCGTATATTTGAAGTTGCTATTAGAAAAGAAATTTTATTTAATTAAATAAGCATGGAGCTAAAAAAAGACCCGAAAATATCTCTAGAGAGAAAGTCAGGGATGTTTTTTAACATTGGCCTTGCTGTCAGTTTATTGCTAGTCATCACTGCCTTTGAGTGGAGATTTTATGATGATGGAGGATTAGTTGATTTAGGTCAAGTGGATGATGATTTTGAGGATATCATGGAGATTCCTCCAACCGAGCAACCACCACCACCACCACCAAAGATCGAATTGCCTAAGATTATAGAAATTCCTGATGAGGAAGAAATCGAAGAAGAGATCGAAGTGGATTTGGATGTGGAAATCACAGAAGAAACTGTAATCGAAGATATCGTATTCGAAGAAGCTCCTGAAGAAGAAGTAGCGGATGAGATTTTTGATATCGTGGAAGACCAGCCAGGACCTCCGGGTGGAATGGCAGCGTTCTACAAGTATGTGGGAAAGGAAATGAAATATCCTAACCAAGCGCGTAGAATGGGTATCGAAGGAAGAGTGTTCGTTCAGTTTGTGGTTGATAAGGCTGGAAATCTTACTGAAGTAAGAGCGATCAAAGGTATCGGTGCCGGATGTGATGAAGAAGCGGTAAGGGTATTGAAAAATGCTCCAAAGTGGACACCAGGTAAGCAAAGAGGCCGTCCTGTAAAAGTTAGAATGATTCTACCTATTACGTTCAAGTTGAGCTAATAGAATCGATAAGAAATAAAAAACCCTGATGGATTCGATTCCATCAGGGTTTTTTTATGCTAAAATTTGAGTGGATTAAACCACGTTAAGCACCTGTTCTTTAATCTTTTCCAACTCATCCTTCATATCTACCACTAATTTTTGAATATCGGAGTTGTTGGCTTTTGAGCCAATAGTATTGATTTCTCTTCCCATTTCCTGACTGATGAACCCAAGCTTTTTTCCTTGCGATTCCTTTAATGCCAGAGTTTCGTGGAAGTAGGAAATATGGTTTTGTAGACGGATAATTTCTTCAGCTATATCTAGCTTTTCTATATAGTAGATTAATTCTTGTTCGAACCGGTTAGGGTCCGACTTATCGGAGACCGCTAATTCGGACAGACTTTCATTGATTCGGTCCTTGATTGCTGTAATTCTCTCTGGGTCTTTGGCTTTGATAAGCGTCAATTTTTCGTCAATTTTCTTTGCGAAAGTTCCTAGGGCAGCTTCAGCAGCTTGTCCTTCTTGCATACGAAACTTTTCACACTCATCAAGTGCTTGATTGATCAAGGCAAAGAGCTGCTTTTTATCTACAAGGTCATTGGTGGTGTCAGAGTATTCGAAGATATCTGGTTGTCGAAGTACTTCTTTGATCAAATCAGTATCCGACAATTCAGACTGACTCACAGCAGCACGCAGCTGCTTTTTGTAGTGATCAAATAATGATTGGTTTAGTACGCCGGCACTACCAATACCATTTTTCAGCGTAATGTCAACATTAAAGTTGACCTTACCTCTGACAATTTTATCCGTTAGAATTTTTTTAATTTCATTTTCGTAGGCAGCCACTTCTTTGGGCAGCTTTGTAGAGATATCGAGAAACTTCGAATTCAAGGATTTGATTTCCACATCAATGCTCATTTGATCATTCTCAAAATTCGCATGGCCGTACCCTGTCATAGATTTAAGCATTTGCAATAATCGCTAAATAAGACCAGTTTTAAAAATGGAAGCAGATTGGGAACAGCCTTAGAAATCGTAACCTAAGCTAAGATAGAATTGCATATCTCCGACTTCATAATCGGCAATTGGCTTGGCAAAATCAAATCGAGCATAGTAGCCAAGAAGGACAGTACGAATTCCGAATCCGTAACTTGCCAACCAGGGATTGTCCGAAGTTCTGATTACAGCCTCAAATGGAGAGCCTTCTCTTCTGACTATCTTGCTATTTACCTCGTGATCGTCACTAAACGGGGACTTACCAGTCCAGGAGGACCCCAGATCGTAAAAACCAATGGCTTGGAAATTTCTTAAGAAGTTTGATTTTATGGATCCGCGAGAAAAGTATTTAAATATTGGAAACCTTAGTTCTGCATTCATCGCCAAGACGTTTGAGCCACTAAAGGTGTTATAATCGAAGCCTCGTAAATTGACGAACTCAGCGAAAAGAATATCAGTATTATCCTTGGTGTTACTAAAGTGCAGTGGTGAGTTAACCTGATCAGTGTTTTCACTGTCATTGGCTACCCAATTGTCCATACCACCAAGCATGTAAGTCTTTGGGTTGTTTCCAAATGATCTTCCGAAGTAAATACGGCCTGCTATAATCAGCTCTCGAGATATTTTTTGATACCGACGTAGGTCAATGGAGAAGTTACTGAAAGTAAGGTCGTTATCGGAAATGGCTTGATAGTGTTCAAAGGATATTTTAGCACGGCTTCCCTCATATAGATTTAGTCCATTGGCCAATGTATTATCATACACCCAGTGGGCTTTGATTCCTGTGAATGTATTTTTTGATTCTAGTACATAGGGCTCTTGAGGAGGAAAGTTTCTCTGTAGAGCGTCTGGACTTAAATTGTTGAACCTTGTGAAAGTCACAAACGGCTGCAAATCAAATCGGGTGGCTACTGAAAGTGGTAATGAAGCGCCTAGCGTGAACGTATTCTTTTTATACTTTTGGATAATCTCATCTCCCGCACCAGAGAAATCAAATCGTTCTTCTAAATAAACGTTTCTATCGTATCTGGCCATTAAATCTATAGTATATTTTAGGAAGCGATATTCAGCAAAAAAGTCGCCACTTTTCAGGTCTGTGATGGCAAGAAATCCGCCGTAGAACTTATGATTTTCAAGAATATCATTCATTTCATATTCCATTAAAATCCCGAAACCGCGTATAGGATCAATTTTGAAAGTGGTGATAACATTGTTGGAAGAGAAAGCAGTTTCATAGGGGTGTGGCCCAGTTACGCTGGGCTCCCGCTGCATTTTTTGATAAGTAGTAAGAAAAGAAAACGCCTGTCCATCTTCCTCATCTTCTTCTGGTTCATCTTCGAATTGGTAATCATCGGTATCAATAAATACATCTTCATAGGCGCCATCTTCCTCTTCTGTTTCTACCCCTTCGCTTTCGGAGGAAATATCAAATAGGCCCTCGCCCAACTCCAATTCTTCAGATGGAAGATCATCTTTATCTTGTTCCGCTCTTCTTTTTTTGATGAATTCTACCTGCTCAATCTGATTGCGCAAAGTAGGTGGTGTAAAAGTGGTTTGATTTAAATTGTAATTCTCATGAAGATAGATTCTGGACTTGCCTTTATTCAGCATTAAAAAGGCCAAATCATGGTTTTGTCTATTAATATCGTACTCCTGCAAGGAGGCTCTAAAATTTGATACTTGATTATAGATTCCGTTAGAGAAGTTGTATTTGTAAAGATTGTAGATTCCTTTTTGATCACTGAGGTAGAATACATTTTCTCGATCTACAGGGACAGGGTAATAATCATTACTCAGTGTATTAGTCATTCTGTAGACTACATTGGTCGTAGTGTCGAGGTCGTAGGCAAACAAGTTTAAGTTGTTAGGAGCATCGTTGATATTGTCAAGCTCAAGATTCAGTGTGTCGCTTGGACGGTTAGAACTGAATACGATCGCGTCTGTACCTGGGATGAACTTTGGGTTGAGATCATCATATTTATCTCTTGTCAGTCGTTTCACCGCATTTCTTCTCATACTGATTAAATACAGATCGTTTTGGCCTTGAATGTCAGCACTAAGTACGGCGAGTTTTCCATTATCGTTGAAACCGATGCCTTGAATTTGATTAAACCTGAGCAGTGATTTTCTTTGTTTCGTTCTGGTTGGGACATCATATGATACAAGATAGTTGGTGCCATACCAATTCTGTATAATACCCAATTTGGATTCGGATATCCATTCGATGATCGGTAGCTCAAGAGTTACCTCCTGATTGATTACATGGTAGCCACCACGAAGCGCAGTTCGTTCTCTTCCGTTGTCGAGATTTCTTACATTCACCGTGTACTTGCCACGATAGTTATTGACGTAAGCAAGATATTTTCCATCAGGACTTACACGGACTTTGGTAAGCTTGGCCACTTTGCCCGTTTTGTTAATCAATTTGTTGTCTTTTTCAGGTGAATCGTAGGCTGCATCCAATGTGGCATTGGCATTTCTATAATACTCTGCCCATTCGTATTTAAACTGCTTGAAAGAGATCCCCAATGAACTAGCAATACTGTGCTCGGGGTTTCTAATGATTCTTGTGAGGTTGAGGATATTGGAAATGTTGCTTGGTCCGTACTTCACAGCGATGTAATTCCAAACTGACTGCCCTACCATTTGTGCCCTTACATTTTCAAGGCGATTCAATTTTTTGGTTTTTCTCTTAGTTAAGAAGTCTCGCATATAGTCATCCATCTCTACACTCCACCCGTAGGCTGCATAGTTAGCCGCTCCACCAATGAACCATTCGGGTAAATGAAGTAGATAGGCACTTTGGAACATTTCTGCTAAGCTGCCGCCAAACATCATGTCGTCTAGAAGCATTTTTGTGAGACGATATTTCAGTTCTTTTTTGAACTCTACAATACTGCCTGGGTAAGCGATTTCTACTTGAAGCTTAACAAACTTCGTTTGACCGGCAATGGTGAAAGTGGCTCCGTCTACACCGATGTTACTTTGCTTGAGGTCAACAGGAGAATTGTATAGAAAGATTTTTGTTTTTGAAAAGGGAGCATAGCCCAACATGTCTGTGAGCTTGTCATATTCTTCGTCGAGATAGTCCAGCGTTAACTTGGCATATTCTTCTCCCAGCGCGTAATAATGAATGTCGTAATCATCTGTACTGTAGTAGTACCAGTCATAACTTTTGTATTGCACTCTGTTTTGGCCAAATACCTTTCTATGCTCCTGAGCTTGTACAGCCATTGAAGAAAGTAAAAGAAGACCAATAAGTAGTGCTTTCAAACGCATGCAGTTAATTTTTGGGTTTTGTCGGATAATGTGAGTAATAACGACTAATATCTATCTCCGTATCCAACGCCTCGCCATCCAACAAATAGGTCGTGAATAATTTTGAACACTCAGGTATCAAAGAAACGCCTTTAGATCCAAAACCATTAAAGACATAAATATGTTCATTATCTGGATGTTTTCCAATGAATGGCCGTCGATCTTTTGTGGCTGGTCTTATCCCCGCTCTACTTCCTTTTATCTGATATGTTTCGTTTAGCAATCCGCTCAATTTCTCTTTCAATTCATTTTGTCCGGCTTCGGTTGGTTGCATGTCATCAAAGTGGTGCTTATAGGTAGACCCGACTCGAATACTTTGATTTTCAAATGGCAAAATAAAAACCCCTCGATTATAAATTGTCTTAGGTCTTTTACCCATTTCGATATCCATTATTTCTCCCTTTACTGGGTGGAAGGGTAACCAGTGAAACCATTCGGATTGATGCGCCATAATACCATTACAGAATATTATTTTCTTGAATTTTAAATCACCAAAAGAAAGGTGATCAGAATGGCTCTTCAAATCCTGTTCATAAAACATTGTTTCCTGATAACAACCCTTATCGATCAAATACTTTTTATTGGCATTTAGAAGTTTGAGAATATTTACGTAACCGGCCTGATTCAAGAACAACCCTCCATGTGGATCATGAAGTTGGTGGGCTTCTATATGAGAAGTGGCGGTTTTATCAATGTAGGCATAAAATTTTTCATCCGATTTTTTAGCCTCCCAGTCGTTTTGGTCATCTATGGCAAAGTATGGTCTATAGACTCCAATGGGATGAAAAAAATTGGACTCAAGTTTACTTTCCAGTTTCGGGTAGAAGCTATTCAACTCGGGAAATAGTTCATCCGCCTTCCATGTTTTGAACATCTTCCTGCCGGTTATAGGGTTGAAGATTCCGGCAGCCACTGTTGATGAGTGGTTTTGATCAGGTTGATCCAAAACCATGATTTTTTGCTCTCTTTCGAGCAATCTTTGTGAAAGTATGGCTCCCGCGAGGCCATGGCCAATGATTAAGTAGTCGTACATGTTATATTTGCGATTGAGCAATAATCCAACAAAATTGCGGACTTACTACTAAGAATATGATCCAAATTCAGAATTTTGTTTTCAATCCTTTCATGGAAAATACCTATGTATTGTATGACGAAACCAAGGAAGCGATTGTTATCGATCCGGGTTGCTATGAGCAAGCCGAAAAAGATGAGCTAACCGACTTCATTGAGTCCAATGAACTAAAGGTTGTAAAACTCATCAATACACACTGTCATATCGATCATGTATTTGGCAACGCCTTCGTAAAGAAAAAATATGGTGTTTCGCTGGTCATTCACAAGGAGGACGAAGCCACACTCAAGTCAGTGGAGGTATATGCACCTGCATACGGCTTTCAGAATTTTGAAACTACGGAAGCAGAAGAATTCTTCGCTGAGGGTGATCAAGTAAAGTTTGGTAATTCTGCTTTAGATATCTTCTTTACCCCAGGACACGCACCAGGACACGTGGTATTGGTCAATCAAGAACAAAACATTTGTATCGGCGGGGATGTGCTTTTTGATGGAAGCATTGGGCGAACTGACCTACCAGGAGGTGATTTTGATACCTTGATCAAGAGTATTCATGAGAAAGTTTTTGCTTTACAGGATGACACGGTGGTTTACCCGGGACATGGAGGTACTACTACAGTAGGAAAAGAAAAAGTATCCAATCCATTTTGCGCTTTGTCGAAATGAATATTCGAAACTTTACCCCCAATGCTCTGACGAGTCTAAACCTGGCCTTTGGCTGTTTTGCTATTGTGGAGATATTCGAAGGGAGACTAGAGTCTGTCATTTATTACACACTCTTATCAGGCTTGGTCGATTTTTTTGATGGGTTTTCAGCGCGGATGCTAAAATCAACTTCCAACATTGGTAAAGATCTTGATTCTTTGGCTGATATGGTTTCATTCGGTGTGGTTCCTGCGCTGGTCATGTATCAATTGTTATGGATTAGTGCACCAGATACACCATGGAAATATGCTGCCATATTAATTGCAGTGATGTCAGGACTTCGATTGGCTAAGTTCAACAATGATGAACGTCAATCTGATCGGTTCTACGGGTTGCCTACGCCCGCCAATGCCTTTTTAATTATCTCATTGGCTCATTTGGCTACAGAAGGCATTTGGTATGAAGTAGTAAACAACTGGATGGCTCTATTGGGTATTACGCTTGCTACCTCCTTTCTTTTGGTAGCAGATATTCCTATGCTGGCTTTCAAGTTTAGTAAGTATGGCTGGAAGGGCAACGAAGCAAAATATGTCTTTTTATTCTTGAGTTTAGTCATGGGCATTTTCTTTCAATTAGTGGCTGTGCCATTAATTATTGTCATGTATATAGTTGGTTCAGTATTTGCACATCTGATCGCTCCAAAAGCGTAAGGAACAAAAGACCTAACCGGTGGCGTTGATAGAAATAGGTTGAAAAAGAAATTATATATCATATCGGCATTTTTGCTCTTGTTTACCAGTATGTATGATGTAATGGGGCAAAACTCATCAGTGCTAGCCAGTGGTCAGTGGTACAAACTGGCTGTGCTTAAAGACGGGCCATACAAAATTGATCATACCTTTCTCACAGAAATGGGATTGGATCCAAGTAGCATCGACCCTAGAAAACTAGCCATTTATGGAAACTTCTATAATGGAATGTTACCACAGGCTAATGATGAAGTTAGGCCTAATGACCTTATTGAGAATAGTATATTGGTTTTTGGAGAATCGGATAGCACATTTGATACGGACGATTATCTGCTTTTTTATGGGAAGTCCTCTGACCATCTGAGCTATGACTTACCATCGAACTCGTTTCAATTCGAAAGAAATGTCTATAGTGATACGGCATTTTATTTTCTAACCATTCAGGAATCGGATGGTAAAAGGATAAGTGAAGCCAGCCTGCCGGTAAATGGTGCTCCCGTTTCAGATACATACTTACAGCTACAAACACACGAACTAGAGGAAAATACAATTATTAGCTCCGGACGTCATTGGTTTGGTGAGCGCTTTACAAGCTCTGACAGAACGCAAACTATTGAATTTTCTGCCAACGGTTTAGTGAGTGACTCTGAGGTTTCCATTTATATAAGTCTGATGTCTCGGTCTGCAGAGTCTTCGTCATTCGATTTGTCTCT
The DNA here is from genome assembly GCF_965233835.1 of Reichenbachiella sp. Classification (GTDB taxonomy): domain Bacteria; phylum Bacteroidota; class Bacteroidia; order Cytophagales; family Cyclobacteriaceae; genus Reichenbachiella. The sequence continues at coordinate 454,434 of NZ_OZ247585.1, read as the reverse complement.
GAATGGACAAGGTTTAGGTTCGGTTTTAATGGACCCGGTTTCTTCTGGAACCTATGTGACGCAGGCTGATATCAAGCAGGATACTTTGAGTATTAATAGTTCTTCCCTTAGCAATTTGGATAACCTCTCTCTACAACTGACTTTTAACGAGCCAGGAGTCAGTGATGGCTACGTGGATTATGCGCATTTGCTCTCTGAGAAAAGTTTGAATTTGTCTACAGGCGTATTGAATTGGCACAAAACTTCCAGCGATCAGGCGTACAAAATATCAGGAGCGGGATCATCAACTCAAATCTGGGATATTTCAGACCCTTCTGAGATAAATCAGATAGATGCACTGTCTGCGTCTGATGAATTGTCATTTGGTGTCACAACAGAAACCCAACATTTCTTAGCATTTAATGAAGGGCAGGAAGAGACTCCTCTATTTGTCGGACAAGTGGTCAATCAAAACCTTCATGGTTTGCCTGCTGCAGATGGTATTATCATCACTCACGACAATTTTCTGGCATCAGCGAGAAGGTTAGCAGATTTTAGGTTAATGCACGATGGTTTGTTAGTTGAGGTGGTTACCGTAAATCAGATACTCAATGAATTTTCAAGTGGATCACAGGATGTGACAGCAATCCGGGATTTTATCAGGTTTCAATATGAAAAGTATGGCCAGCTTAAATACGTTTTGATGTTTGGAGACTGCTCATTCGATTATAAAGATAGAAGTATTAACTCCACCAATTTTGTTCCGGTATATGAGTCTAGAAACTCTTTGCATAAACTATGGAGCTATTCGTCGGATGACTATTTTGGTTTTATGGAAGATGATGAGGGCGAATGGGTAGAGACTTCTGCTGGAGACCACACCATGGAAATTGGCGTCGGACGCATTCCTATTCAGACCAATGAAGAAGGAGAAGGAGTCGTAAACAAAATGATTCGGTATCAAACTAACCGGTTGGGTTACGGTAAGTGGAGAAACAAAATAACATTTATCGCTGACGACGGTGATGGCAATATCCATCAGCAAGACGCTGAAAAAATGGCCGAATATGTGGATACCACACGAACAGAGTTGAATGTAAACAAACTCTATCTGGATGCTTATGAGCAGGATCAAAATAAATCACCGAAAGCATCCGAAGCTTTTCTCAAAGCCATATCTCAGGGCAACTTGATTGTGAATTTTACAGGGCATGGTAACGAAGGCCAGCTGACGCACGAAGACATTTTTAATGAATTCATGATCAATGATTTGAGTAACAACATTGTGATGTCTTTGTTTATCACCGCCACTTGTCAGTTTGGCAACTATGATGACCCCAATAGAGTGTCAGGAGGAGAAAAAATGGTTTTGCTTCCTTATGGTGGATCGGTTGCCTTGATCACGGCAACTCGACCTGTGTTTTCTAATACCAATTATCAAATCAACGAGGCCTTTTATTTTTCGGCCATGGAAAAGATTGATGGTAAATTCAAGAGGCTGGGAGACATCATGAGAGAAACAAAAAACAATAGCCTCGTGGGTGCTGGCAACAGGAACTATGCGCTACTGGGAGACCCGATGATGCGGATTGCATACCCTGAACAAACCATTACCCTCAAGTCAATTAATGGAAAAGCTATTGATCAATTAGACACCCTGAGGGCTTTTGGTAAATATCAAATTACCGGAGAAGTTCAGTCTAATGGCGTTCTTGACTCTAAATTTAGTGGAGCGGTGACATTGACTGCATATGACAAACCAGCTAATTTTCAGACTTTAGGTGATGAAACGACAACGGAGATTTTTGAGATCAGAGATGTGCTGTTGTTTCAGGGTCGAGCTACGGTTACAGAGGGAGAGTTCGACATTGAGTTTATTGTCCCCAAAAACATCAACTATTCCTTCGGAGAAGGTAAACTCAGTTTTTATGCACTCAATCATCTAACTACGATAGATGCTCACGGCGCCTTTTCTGAAGTGATTGTGGGGGGATCGGAAAAGTCAGAAAATTCTGATCAATCACCGCCAGCAATTGATTTATTCCTCAACGATAGCACCTTTGAGTCAGGAGGGACTGTAGGACCATCACCTCTTCTGCTTGCAAGGCTTACAGATGAAAGTGGTATCAACATTTCCAATGCTGGTTTTGGGAATGAGCTTTTTCTTTATTTGGATGATTCGGAACCTGTCGTCCTGAATGAATACTATGAGGCATCTTTAGATACTTATCAAGAAGGTTGGATTACCTATCCGTTGGAAAACCTTGAGATGGGCCGGCATCAATTGACCTTGGAAGCTTCAGATATTCTCAATAATGAAACCAGTCAGACTATTGAATTTTTCATCACGGAAGAAAATGGCATTAAGTTGACCGAGGTACTGAGTTACCCGAATCCGATACTACCTGCTGCAGATAAAACTACCATAAGATTTGAGCATGATAGGTTGGGAGAAGACCTTCGTGTTTTTCTTACGATCACAGATATGCAGGGCCAAGAAATATATACCAGAGTTTATCGTTTTGATAATGTTTCTGAAAGTACACTTCAATTGGACTGGAACTTGAATAGCGCAGGTGCAGATAGAGTAAGAAAAGGGATATATATTTATAGGCTCAAAGTACAAAGCCAGATAGATAATTCTGCTGGAGAAGTGTATAGGAGGATAGTAATCATGAATTAGCTATCTTGCGCACGTTAATTTTTAATCTATGACAACGACAACAATTAAAAGGATTCTAATAACCACCTTCCTTTCACTACCTAGCCTAGTTGTGTTTGGACAAATTAGTTTAGATGATTTAGCAGGACAAGAGGGTTCTCGTGTAATCACTACAGCCGTACCATTTATCAGTTTTGCCCCAGATTCCAGAGCTTCGGGAATGGGAGATGCTGGAGTTGCTACTTCGCCAGATGCCAATAGTGTTCATTGGAATAATGGAAAATTGGCTTTCATTGATAAAGACTATGGTGCCTCCCTCTCTTATGCCCCCTGGCTAAAAAACATCGTAGGGGACATGTCTCTTTCTTATCTCTCTGGGTATTACAAATTGGATCGCATCCAAACAATTGGAGTATCCATGAGATACTTTGATTTGGGAGAGATCCAATTGACCGATAATTCAGGAAATGCATTGGGTGTTGAGAACCCTAGAGAGATGGCTTTTGATGCGACCTATTCAAGGAAGCTTACAGAAAAAATTGGTATCGGCGTAACCGCAAGATATATCTGGTCGAACTTAATTGGGAGTGTGACTGGAGCTGCCAAACCAGGGAAGAGTTTCGCTGTGGATTTGGGCTTTTATTATACTAACCCTATTGTGATTAGTGGTAAAGATTCAGAGATTTCTTTTGGAGCGGCCATTACTAATATCGGGCAGAAGGTAACCTATAGCAGTGAAAGTGAGGCTGACTTTATTCCTATTAACTTGAGAGTAGGTACAGCCTTAAAGGTAGGGCTGGATGCCTATAACTCGTTGACCTTTGCTTTGGACTTGAACAAACTGATGGTGCCTACACCACCAATATATGCCGTAGATCCTGATACAGGGGAACCTGTTGTAGACAACAATGGAGATCAGGTAATTTTTAAAGGCAAGGACCCAAACAGAAATTTATTGGCTGGAATGTTCGGATCTTTTAGTGATGCACCAAATGGTTTCTCTGAAGAAATGCAAGAAATTATGATAGCAACAGGTGTGGAATACTGGTATAAAGAACTTTTCGCCGCCCGCCTTGGTTACTTTTATGAAAACCAAAATAAGGGAGGCAGACAGTACCTCACCTTGGGTCTTGGTTTCAGATATCAGAAGTTTGGAATTGACTTCTCTTACCTGGTTCCTGGAGACAACAATCATCCGTTGGCTGAGACTGTGAGATTCTCTTTGTTATTCAACTTCGAAAAGGCAGAAGTACAAGATACTACTTTGAATTAATGCTAGATAGAGCCATTGCCCCACCAGCAGGTGAAATTGTATTTGGTGGATTACCAAAAGTCAATAGACAAACGTTTGACTCGGGAGCTTCATTGTTTTGGCTCAGTGCAGGAGACCAGCCTGTAGTTAAAATAGAACTCGTATTTGAATCAGGGATTTGGTTTGAATCCAAAAAGGCCACCTCTTGGCTGACAGCCAAAATGTTAGCTGAAGGAACAGGTAAAAAAACGGCTCACCAAATTACTGAGGGCTTTGAAAAACTGGGTGCTTTTCTAGAAATCAACCCCGGCTTTGACGATGTTTCTATTGCAGTGTATGGTTTGGAAAGAAATTTTGATCAGGTCATTGCTTTGCTCAATGAGATTATCAATGAATCCACTTTTCCAGAGAGGGAGTTTGAAATCCTAAAATCGAATCGTAAAGATCAGATTGCGCTGAATGACAACAAGAGCAATTTATTTGCCTCCAAAAAATTGAGAGAGGCTATTTATGGCGCAGAATTCAGTTATGGACAAGGACTAAGTATTTCAGATATTGATGAGGTACAATTGTCTGATGTAAAACAATATTACTCAGACCGACTATTTCACAATCCTAAAATCTATCTCTCCGGTCAGGTAAATGATCAATTGGTTGGTTTGGTTGAAAATAACCTCGTATTTCCTAAGTCCAATGAGCCGACAAAAAAGACCGCTGATTTTGAATCACCTACTCGAGACATTTATGTAAAACGAGAAGGCAGCATGCAATCATCTATCAGGATGGCCTGGCTTATTCCTGACCGAAATGACAAGGACTACTTTGATTATCAAATCACAAACAGTCTGTTGGGAGGTTATTTTGGGTCGAGACTAATGAAGAATATAAGGGAAGAAAAGGGCTATACTTATGGAATTCATGCCTACCCTGTCCATCTCAAACACAGTTCTTTTGGAATGATCGCTGGCGATGTAGTCGCTGCACATACACAAGACACCTTCACTGAAATTCGAACAGAAATCGACAAATTGCTACAAGACCCGATCCCTACAGAAGAAATAGAAACACTTACCAATTATTTGTCGGGATCTTTTTTAGCATCGCTCGGTACACCTTTTCAGCTCATGGGCAAATTCAAAAAACTAGAAGAAGCTGGCCTGGACTCATCCTATTACGATGAGTATTTTGAAACCTTGAGGACAGTGAATCAAGGGTCCATCAGAGAAGCAACAGAAAAATACTTTAATCCTAAAGATGCATACACCGTGATCGTTGGATTAAATCACTAGTTATTCTACCTCTTCATTTCCAGTTTCTAAGCAGATATATCGCCCATTTGAAATTTCTTGAATGCTGAAATATCTTAATGGGATACTGTATCTACCAGAAGAATCAATCAGCCCGTACAACCCGCGTCGCTCAACAATAAAATGATCATCTAGGGTAGGGCGAATATCTGTATAGGAAGGTTCGAGCAGTAGTCTGCCAACTTGATTGAAGAGTCCGAGTTTTTCATTTTTTTCTGCAAGAAGAAAATCATGGGTGGTGGGGTTGATGGTATCAAATTCAATTTTGATTTTTACTTTACCTGATTTATCTATCGCTCCGATTTTTCCATTTCGGTTGACCAGTGAGATTCCATTCTTGAAGGGTGTTACCTCATCGTAAGTGGGCTGAATGATCAGTTGTTCTTTTTTGTTGATAAATCCCCATTTGCCATTTAGGGATACTGCCGCCAGACCGGAGGTGAATGGTTTAGTCTTTTCGTATCTGTTGGCAATGAGCAATCGCTGGCCAAAATCAACAAAACCATACTGTCCATTTTTTTTAATACTGATGAACCCCTCTCCTTCATGACAAATCTCTTGCATGTCTTCTGAGAGTGGGATAATCCAAAAACCTTTTGAATTGATTAGGCCTACTTTATCTCCTTGGTGGACGACCGCAAAGCGCCTACTTTTCGGTTCCGAAATACTATCATATTCTGGATAAAGGAGAATCTCTCCTATGGGAGAAATGAGCCCAACTTTCCCGTCAGCCGTAGACTCTAAATACCCAAAATGATTAGGAGCCAATTGATTGTAAGTCTGAAACAGAATTTTTCCTTGATAGTTGATCAGATCGGTACGCCCCCTTTTAGAAACTAGTGCTGTGTTCGATTTTTGAATAGCCACATGATCGTATTCATAGGCCCCGATGAATTCTCCAAACTGATTAATGATTCTTTTGGACCCCAAATAGTTCACGGGAGCAATATTGCCGATAAATAGCCCGACTTCATCAAATTTGGAAGAAATGGCTATTTTCCCTGAATGGTCGATATATCCCCAGTAATCATTTCTTTTTATTGGAATCAGATTGTTGCTGCCAGCCAATAGGCTGTCAAAATGCAGTGTTGATATATTGGAACCAAACTTGTTGAATATGCTCCAGCTGTTCCTATTAGAAGCATAGATGTAGTTGGTATCAAACACCAAGGTGTCAAATCCACTTTCATTGACAGGCACGCCATTGTACTTGATGATACGATACACACCATTTTTTACGACAACATTTTTGCGAAAAGCGGAGAGCTTCTTCAGTGATTGCCCGCGATATACCATTTCAAAATCAGAATTCAATATTTCCGAAAAACCATTGCGACTTATGGCGATCAAATCAGAAGAAATTTCAGAAATCGAATCACAATAAAAGCCCTTGAGTAAATTGTGATTGGCATCAAAAATTTGATAGTGCTTGAATTCCTCAGTTTGACTGAACATAGCTATGCTTTTATACATTGGTTTGTGAAGTACCGATCCTGATGAGTCAATAGCACCAATTTTACCGCTTTTAATGATCAACGAATAACTGTCAGAAGCAGGTGCTATGCTGTCCAAAGTAGCTTCTATCTTGATTAAACCATTTTTGTGAATGATACCTTTTTGTTTTTTTGTGTTGGTAAACACGAAGAGATCACCTTTGAAATAAGAAATTTGAAGAAAGTCAGTTGGGAGTAATTTTTTCCCTTGATGCGAAAGCAGCCCGTAGTAGGATTGACCCCTCTTTCGTTCTGAAACAATCAATAGATCATGAAGGGGTTTGATGGAGTGGTATTTAAAATCGACTACCACTTCACCTTTGAAGTTAATGACCCCAAAGAATAATTCGTTAGAAAATTTCCCCTTTATCGAGGCAATGATAAGGTTTTTGTGAAAGGCTTCGAGGGAGTAATATCTGGGCGCTGTGATTATCTTGTTTTTGATAGAGATGAGTCCCCAGTGTTCCTTTTTGTAGCCTATGATGTCATTTACAGGAACGCTTAGTCCTTTGCTCCAGCCCAGTTGTTCATAAGTGGCAGGAATGAGAACCTCGTCATTGCTGTTTTTTAAACCAACGTTCTTTCCCTCCTTATAAAAGTCAATAGCAGATTGACAAAGCACAATTTCTGCTTGAAGTTGTAGGTATAGTGTAAAAAGGAAGGCGAATAAATAAGTAGGATACTTTTTTATACTCACCCTTTGGATTTGATTTTTTCCGACTGTTCTTCCAGGTTGAAGAGGTCGTTGAGGACCTCGATCAATGAATCGGCTTCTCCCCGCTTGCATGCGGCTTTTAATTGTAATACAGGCAATTTGATGATTTTCTGCATCATGTTTTTTGTTGCCTTATCCAGCAGTTCAGCTTCTGCATCATTAGCCTTTTTGAGGTAGCGAGAGATTTCGGCCTGACGAATGTCTTCAAGGGCATTCTTCAATTTATTGATGACAGGAGAAACCTCCATTTCTTTAGACCAATTGCCAAATTCATCCACGGCTTCTGCAATAATTGCTTTCACATCAGGAATGGCTGCCAGTCTTCTGTCTAAGGCTTCAGTAGCCTTCGCTTGAATCCCATCAATATTGTATAGGAGAAGACCATTTACTTCTTCAATGTCTTGATCAATACTTCGTGGCATTGATAGATCAAAAAGGTATTTATGGCTCAGGATCTTATGATCTCCAAAGGTTTCTTTTGTGATCAAAGGGCTTTCTACGCGGACCGATGAAATAATCACGTCTGCATCTAAGATGGCTTGCTCGTAATTTTCAAATGGTACCACGGTAAAGTCAAATTCCTCTGCTAAGGCATTCGCTTTCTCAATACTTCTGTTGCAGATTACTACTTCTTTCTCAGCAATGTGTTCTAGATTCCGAACAACATCTTCGCCGATTTCACCAAGACCGAGTACCAGGATATTTGGTTTCTCATGAGCGATGGTCAATTCGTTAATCAGCTCTACAGTAGCGTAAGAGACAGAAGCCGCGCCATCGCGAAATGCAGTTTCTTGAACTACACGTTTGTTGGTGAAGAATATCGTGTGCAGTAACCTGTGTAAGAAAGGGCCTATGATATTTTGATCAGCCGCTATCTGATAAGCCGACTTGATTTGGTTGATGATTTGCAAATCACCCACGACCTGTGCTTCCAAGCCTATTGACACATTGAACAAATGCTGAACCGCTTGTTTGTGCTCATTAAGATTGGAGAAATATTTTTTGTGAGCTGAAATGTCAGACATACCTTTTACCACACCAATTAACTTGATGATAGTTTCGTAGTGGTCTGAAGGAGAGGAGTAATAAACTTCCGTTCTGTTGCAAGTAGAAATAATCAATGCTTCAGAAATCTCTGCGTAATCCTCAACTAATTCGAGAAGCTGCTTGCTTTGTGCTTCATCGAATGCTACCATTTCCCGTACGTCAACTGGCGTGTTTTTATAAGATAAACTGACCGCCTTGAATTGATTGTGCATACTCTTACTATTCGAACTGGCAAAATTAACCCAAAAAGGAATATTTTATATGACGAGAATCATGTCAGTCGTTATTTAGAATCTGTATAAATAATCGCACTAACATTAAAAATTATCTGAGGGTTCATGCGTAATCATAACTTTTTTGACCCTAGTTTTGCACGGCAAATAAAAACACTTATTTGCACATGCATTTCGACAGTTCTAAATTGGTTTTTGAAGCACTCACCTACGACGACGTGCTTCTACTCCCCGGTTATTCAGAAGTTTTACCCAGAGATACAGACACGAGTACGCATCTCACAAAAAACATCAAATTAAACATTCCTTTAGTCTCCGCGGCTATGGATACTGTTACAGAATCAGACTTGGCCATTGCCATGGCTTTGGAAGGTGGTATCGGTTTTATTCACAAGAACATGACCATTGAGCAGCAAGCGGCTCAGGTACGTAAAGTGAAGAGATCGCAGAGTGGAATGATTCTTGACCCTGTTACACTTCATGGAGATGCTACTGTGGGTGATGCTTTGGCTGCCATGAAAGAGCATAAGATTGGTGGTATTCCTGTCATCGACAAAGACAAAACTTTAGTGGGTATCATCACCAACCGTGATCTGAGATTTCAAAAGAACAAAAAACTGCTGATCAAAGAGATCATGACTAAGGACAATCTGATTACCGCCAAAGATGGTATTGGATTAGAGGGTGCTGAAGAAATCCTGCAAGAGTACAAAATTGAAAAACTTCCGATAGTAAATGATGCAGGTAAAATGACTGGCCTCATCACCTATAAAGACATCTTGAAGAACAAGGACAAGCCAAATGCATGTAAGGACGAGTTTGGAAGACTGAGAGTAGGTGCGGCTGTAGGAGTTACTCCGGACATTAAGGAAAGAATTCAAAAATTGATAGATGCAGGCGTAGATGTGGTGTCTATTGATACAGCACATGGCCACTCAAAAGGAGTAATTGATACTTGCAAAACAATAAAGTCGGCTTATCCTGATCTAGATGTAATCGTAGGAAACATCGCTACTGCAGAAGCAGCAACAGCGTTAGCAGATGCTGGGGCAGACGCTATCAAAGTAGGTGTGGGACCTGGAAGTATTTGTACCACTAGAATTATTGCCGGTGTGGGTGTGCCTCAGTTATCAGCGGTATATGAAGCGGCCAAGGCAGTAGAAGGAAGAAACATTCCAATCATCGCCGACGGTGGTATTCGATTCTCAGGGGATTTTGTGAAGGCCCTAGTAGCTGGAGCCAATTGTATCATGATTGGTTCATTGCTGGGAGGTACAGAAGAAGCTCCGGGTGAGGTAATTATATATGAAGGACGAAAGTTCAAGACTTACCGCGGCATGGGTTCTGTGGAAGCCATGGAAGATGGGTCTAAGGATCGTTACTTCCAAGATGCTGAAGACGATGTCAAGAAATTAGTACCAGAAGGTATTGTAGGTCGGGTGCCATACAAAGGCAAGGTATCTGAAGTGCTTTACCAAATGACAGGTGGACTAAAGGCCGGCATGGGCTACTGTGGTGCGGGAACTGTAGAAGACTTGAAGAAAGCTAAGTTCGTGAAAGTGACCGGCGCAGGCATGGCTGAGTCCCACCCGCACGATATTCAGATTACGAGAGAGGCACCAAATTATAGTAGGTAAGACCTTTGTTCTAAAACATTTCAAACCCCAGTTTCTATAAGAGGCTGGGGTTTTCTGTTCTAAACCTTATAGGTTTTTGAAAACCTATAAGGTTTGAACTAAATTGCCTCGGTTATCAACTCATTGAATGATTTCACAAAAGGGCATCATTAGATTAAGTGTAATCCTCGGGATTATTTTCTGGTCGCTATTTACCATAGTGGATCTGATGGCGCTATTTAGTGAGCTCAATGGTATCGCTTTTGGCTTCCCTCCTTTCGTGTCCAATGCTCTGTTGGCCATGTTTATCATCTCATTGATTCTGTTCTATAGATTCAATATCGGTCAGGCCGAAAGTGTCAATTTCGTGGATCTGCTCTGGAGGGTTTTTGTGTCTGGTTTGATAGCCACAGTTGTCACGCTGTGCATAGAGTTTTTCTTTACCATTTTCGCTTCAAGTAAGGTGGGAAGCAATACCCTGATCATTAATTTTCTCTACCACGTCAATATAGGGCTCGTTATTGCCTTTTTGATCTCAACCTTCATTGTTTGGAAAAGACTGATACTTTATCAAAAGTCGAAGACCCTATTGGCTACTTGGCAATTGTATGAGTATGCCTTGCTAGGTACGCTGATATTCGATTTGTTTTCTCATGATTATCAAGATCCTGCCTTTCTATCGGTGTATGGAATTTTGGTTCTCATTGGGTTGTATCTCTCATTCAACCTCAAATGGATAGCGTATCTTAATTTCAAGCAAAAGTGGCGAAGTATCTTGTTTGTCCTTTTGGTAGTAATCTACATCTGGTATTTCTTCAAGACCTTGATGTTCTTCTCAGAAAAAGTGCAGCTGGTTCGAGACCTCTTGGATAGTGTATTTATTTTGGCACTGATCACTTTTATTGTGGTCTATTGTGTGATCGCCTTGTTGGTGATTCTGTTTAACCTCCCTACTACTTCTGTATTCGAAAAGAAACTAGAGGAAGCGGTGAATTTCCAGCGATTAAGTCAGTCAATTCCTGCTGGAGAGAGCGAAGAAAAAGTATATGAAATTCTGTTAGACAGTTCGGTCAGCGCCGTCTACTCTGAGGCGGCTTGGTTGCAAATATCTGATCCAAGTAAAAATGTAGAAGTAACACTCACGCACAATTTGGATCAAGAGCTAATTCCTGTTATCACCAAGGCAGTCAACAATAGTCGTTTTAAAAAAATACTAAACTCCGACTTTGACAGAAATCCAAAGTCATTGAAAATTTCGGCGAATCTTAAGAATGTCAATTTCCGATCCATTCTTCAATTTCCGGTCACGGTAAAAGGAGAAAAAATTGGTGTGCTGGCTCTACTCAAGGAAGTAAATGATGGATTCAATAGAGAGATGATTGACATCATCGATACCTTCGTTAATCAGGCGAGTATTTCGGTGGAGAACTTTCGTCTACTCAATGACGCTATCATTAATGAACGCTATAAGGAGGAGCTTAAGATTGCCAACCGTGTTCAGAATAAACTGCTACCTGAACGACTCGAGCCTTGTGAGGCCTACGACATTCACGCTTATTCTCAGGCAGCTGATGAGGTGGGTGGCGACTACTACGATGTATATCAGCTAGACGAAGACCGCACAGCATTAATTATAGGAGACGTGTCAGGAAAAGGAACTTCTGCTGCTTTTCACATGGCACAAATGAAAGGAGTCTTTCAAAGTTTGGTGCAGTTAGATCTTGATCCCAAGGAGTTTTTAGTCCACGCCAATAATGCATTAAGTAGATGTTTGGAAAGTACTTCGTTCATTACAGTTTCTTTCTTTGTGATTGATAGCAAAAAGAAAAAAGTTCATTTTGCGCGTGCAGGACATTGTCCATCACTTTATTACAGTACAGAAACCAGTAAAACAGAATATTTTAAGAATAGAGGATTGGGATTAGGGATTTTGAGAAACTTCAATTTCCATAAATACGTACAGGTAAACGAGTTTACATATCAGGCCAAGGACGTGCTGGTATTGTACACCGATGGAATTACCGAAGCCTGCAACGATAAAAAGGAGCAATTTGGCTTCGATCGACTACAAAGTGCTCTGACCAAGCACGCCGACCAATCACCTAGTGCTATTCAAGAAGGCATAATCAACGATCTATATGAGTTTTGTGGTAAGGAATCATTGAATGATGACTATACCCTATTAATTGTGAAATTTAACTAGAATGATAAAAATAGATAATCATATCAATGACGATCCGGTTTACTACCAGCTTTCTATTGGGGGTGAGGTGGACGCCTCGTCCTCTATTCATTTAGAGGAAGGATTGAAAAATGCTATGGCGTCCAGTAAGAAGATTATCGTGGACCTGGCAGACTTGGAATATATCTCTTCAGCCGGTTTGGGCGTATTCATGTCTATCATTCAGGACTTAGAAAATGAGGGTATTCAGTTCGTGATCTATGGCATGGCGCCAAAGGTGAACGAGGTGTTTGAGATTTTAGGTTTGAATCAATTGATCACGATCAAAGAAAATAAAGAAGAGGCTTTGGAGGCCATTAAATAAAATGCATCAGTTTAAAACCAATTGTAAAAGAGAGCGGCTCAAGGAAATCCGGCACTTTGTGGCGGAGGTGCTGACCGATATTGGTTTATCCGAAATAGATGCACATAAGGTTATACTGGCCGTGGACGAGGTATGTGCTAATCTGATTATTCATTCGAACAAATGCAATCCTTCCGAGTGTTTAGAGTTATTCATCGAGGACCATGGCAAGGACGGTGTTCTGTTTGAAATAATAGACTATGGCATTGGCTTCAATTACAACAATTACAAAGAACCGAATCTGGAAGAAATCATTCGCAAAAGGAAAAAAGGTGGCTTGGGTATCATGTTAGTAAAAAATATAATGGATACTGTAGAGTTCAAAAATGAAGAAAATAAGAATATTTGCAGAATGATTAAAAAGTTTACTAAAGACAAATGATCCAACCCTCCCGACTTTCACTCCTTTTCATTTTTACTTTATCCTCCATTTTCTCTTTCGCTCAACCCAGCCTGGAGAATCAAATGCTCTTTCAATTAGGAGATGAGTCTTATGATTTGAAATCATTCAATTACTACTTTCTAAAAAACTCTGATGAGCCATCAGCGGATAGTGCCAAAATCAAGGTGAATGAGTATCTGGATTTGTATGTGAAGTTTAGACTGAAAGTAAAAGAGGCGGTGACTCTTGGCCAGGATCAAACCCCAGAATTCAAACAAGAGTTTGAAGCTTACAAAAAGCAGCTGGCCGAACCATACCTCATGCAGACTAAGGTGAATGATGAAATGGTGGAGGAAGCGTATGCAAGAATGAAACAAGAAGTTTCAGCTTCGCACATTTTGATTAAGTCAGAAGGACAAGCCAATCCAGAAGATACTTTGAAGGCCTACAATAAAGCCTTAGATATAAAAAAGAGAATAGAGGGCGGCGAAGATTTTGCGACTTTAGCGGCGAGAGAATCCGATGACCCAAGTGCCAAACAAAATGGAGGGTATCTGGGTTACTTTTCTGCATTGCAGATGGTTTATCCATTTGAAAATGCAGTTTATGAAAGTGCGACAGGTTCAATCGTAGGTCCCGTGAAAACACGATTCGGCTATCATATCATTGAAGTCAAAGAGAAAAGAAAGGCCAGAGGAGAAGTATTGGCTGCCCATATTATGATTCGCTCTAGTCCGGACAGCTCTACTATGTTGACAGCAAAAAGCAAGGCGACATCTATTTATGAAAACCTGAAAGCTGGAGCCGATTGGAATGAGCAGTGCAGACTCTATTCCGATGATGTTCGCACCAAAAAACAAGGCGGAAGGCTGCAATGGTTTGGGACTGGAAATTTGGTGCCGGAATTTGAAATTGCTGCCTTTGCTTTGCAAAACGCTGGAGATATTTCCGCTCCCATCCAAACCAGATTCGGGTGGCACATTATACAACTAATTGATAAAAAGGGTGTCCCTCCTTTAGATGAAGTGAGAGCTGACCTTGAGAGTAAAATATCTAGAGATACTCGAGCCGCTGACAAAAAATCTACTGCATTGTCAAAGTTGAAAGCATCTCAAAGTTTTAAGGCGTTTTCTTCTGTTCGCAAGCAGCTCATTACTTACTTTGACTCTTCCTTACTAGAGGCTAATTGGAGTTATACAGATACAAAAGCCGATTTGAAACAGACGTTGTTTAGAACCAACAATGTATCTTATACCGTGAATGACTTTTTAGATTTTGTTGTTGAAAAACAAAAGAAACGAAAGCTGACTTCGCTACCGGTGTATGTAGATCAGCTGTACAACCAATTTGAAGAAAAGAGCATTTTTGATGAGGAGCTTAAGCTTGTTGAAGCGAACAACTACGATTACCAAATGGTATTGGATGAATACCGCAGCGGCATTTTGCTATTCAATCTCATGGAGAAAGAAGTTTGGAACAAGGCGATGGTGGATAGCGTAGGTCTTGAGGAGTTCTATGAAAAGAATAAAAAGAAGAACTATAAATTGGCTGAGCATGCTGTGGTGAGAAGGTTCGTTTCAAAGGATTCTGCTGTGCTTCAAAGTGTTAGCACTCAATTGGATAGGTCAAATTCCGAATTAGATAGCCTGTTCAATAGCCAAGAACCATTAACTTTGCAGACTTTTGATGAAAAAATTGAGAAGCGAAAGAATGATTGGCTCGATGATCACTGGGAGATAGGTACCTCCATTCAAAAAGGAGAAAATTATTATACGCTTTGGTCGTTTGAGTCGATTCAAGCAGAAGGTTATAAGCCATTGGAAAGCATTAAAGGATTGGTGATATCGGATTATCAGAACGAATTAGAAAAACAGTGGCTGAAGACATTGAGTAAAAAGTATCCAATGAAACTGAATCGGTCAGTGTTGAAATTATATATCGAAGAATTTGAAAATTAACTTTTACATAGCTGGCGGGCTCGCCTTGTTTCTGACCGTATCCTGCGAGCATCTTTATCAGGTAGATACCACAGAAGAAGTGGACGACCGGGTAAAAATCGCTCGTGTTAATGATATATTCCTTTATGATGAGGATATCAGTAGTTTAACGCCCAGAGGTAACCAAGGTGATAGCAGTATGATTGTCTCTAAGTATGTAGACTCCTGGGTTAAAAAACAGCTAACCATAGCCAGAGCATCTACCGAATTGGATTTTGATGAAGCCAAGATTGAGCGAAAGATACTCGATTATCGATATGCCTTAATGGTCCACGAATTTGAAATGCATTATATCAATCAACGCTTGGATAAAGAGACTTCTGAAGAAGAAATCGAAAAATATTATAATGAGAAGTTTGAGAATTTTGTACTCCGTCAAAACATCATGAGATGTTTGTTTGCGATGGTACCAGTAGAGGCTCCTCAGATAGAAAATTTTAGAAAATTGATTAGAACCTATCCTGACTCAAACCTAGAAGAAATTCAGTCATACTGTTATCGATTTGCATCTAAGTCTTCTTTGGAGACAGAACTTTGGATCAATTTTGATGAAGTAATAAGTAATACACCATTGATAACTGTTCAAGAAAAGGCGGATTTTTTAAAGAACAATAGTTTTGTAGAAACATCCGATGAAAATTATTACTATTTCATCCGCATATTGGATTATAAAATATCGGATCAGATTGCACCATTAGCCTATATCAAGGATGATATTGAGAGCATTCTGATCAACAAGAAAAAAGTGGAGTTGAGAAAGGAATTGGAAGAAGAGGTTTATAAAGTAGCGAAGGAAAATAATGAATTTGAAATATATTAAAGTAGGGCTAGTAGCACTATGGATTGGCCTCGTAGGAGGTGTCAATGCACAATCTGATGATAAGGGAGTAGTGATAGATAGAATTATTGCCAAGGTCGATGATTACATCGTGTTGAAGTCAGAGTTGGACAGGGCTTATCTCGAATTTTTGTCAAGAGGCGAATTATCTCAGGGCAATGCCAAGTGCCAAATTTTGGAGTCTCTGGTAATCAATAAAATGATGGTGGCCAAGGCTGAAATTGACTCAGTCTATGTGCTCGATGCTGAAGTAGAAAGCAATTTGGATAGGAGAATGTCCTATTTCATTCAGCAGATCGGTTCAGAAGAACGGCTGGAGGAGATTTATAATAAATCAATAGAGGAGTTTAAAGAGGAACTTTTTGATCAGATCAAAGAACAGATGATCGTTCAAAAAATGCAAGGCACCATCGGACAAGATGTATCGGTGACGCCCGGCGAAGTAAAAAAATTCTTTAGCAAAATACCTGCCGACAGTTTGCCTTACTTTTCTACCGAAGTGACCATCGGACAAATCGTAAAAATCCCAGAGGTAAACGATAACCGGAAGGGTGAAATTCGCAAGCAAATGCTTGAATTGAAGAGGCGAATAGAAAATGGTGAGGATTTTGGACAATTGGCTAAAAAGTATTCTCAGGATCCAGGCTCGGCACCAGCTGGAGGTGAGCTAGGGTTTTTCAAAAGAGGAGAACTAGCACCAGAGTATGAAGCTGCTGCTCTGAGCATGAAGCCAGGGGAAATTTCTAGACCGGTCGAGTCACAGTTTGGTTTCCACCTGATCCAATTGATCGAAAGAAGAGGAAACACTTATAGTTCCAGGCATATTCTTATTATTCCTAAATCTACCGAAAGTGATGTTCAGGAGGCAAAAGACTTTTTGGATAGCTTAAGAACATCTGTAATTGAGGACAGCATGAGGTTTGAAGTACTGGCCAAGGAACATTCAGATGACCAACTTACGGCAGGTAATGGTGGTTTTTTCAGTGATGCAACGGGTGCCATGAGGGTTTCTGTGGAAGAAATCGACCCTACGCTATTTTTCACTATTGATACGATGGCTGTAGGAAGTATCACTAGGCCAATGGAATTTAGAATGGCCGATGGAACCGATGCTGTTCGTATCCTTATGTATAAAGATAAGGTGGCTCCTCATCAGGCCAATTTACTTCAGGACTACCAAAAAATTAGAGCTGCGTCAGTCGCTGACAAACGCAACAAAATCATGTCAAAGTGGTTTAAGGATGCTCAGGGTGAAGTATATATTCATGTCGATCCTGAATATGAAAATTGCCGAATTTTGATAAATTAATGTCTATATGAGTGAACATGCGACCGAGGTTGAAGCTGCTGATGCTTTACATCAGGCTTATACCAAATTAAAAGAAGAAATATCAAAAGTTATTGTAGGGCAGGATGAGGTAGTCAAATTGTTGATTACATCTATTTTCTGTCAGGGCCATGCGCTCTTAGTGGGTGTGCCCGGTTTGGCAAAAACGCTTTTGATAAGAACTATATCTTCGGCGCTTCATTTGGATTTTAATAGAATTCAGTTCACTCCCGACTTGATGCCTTCTGACATTATTGGTGCGGAAACTTTGGACAAGGACAGAAACTTTCAGTTCATCAAAGGACCAATTTTTTCAAACATCATCTTGGCGGATGAGATCAACCGTACACCTCCTAAGACACAAGCGGCTCTACTTGAATCCATGCAGGAATATTCCGCAACAGTAGCAGGGAAACACTGGAAATTGGACGAGCCATTTTTTGTGATGGCCACCCAAAATCCAATCGAACAAGAAGGGACCTATCCATTGCCAGAGGCACAACTGGACAGATTCATGTTTATGATCAATCTGGATTACCCGTCTTATGAATCTGAAATTGATATTGTCAAAAACGAAGCTGCTGGTGCTATTAGTGAAGTGAATGCTGTACTGGATGCTAAACAAATCATTGAATTTCAAAGGCTGGTAGACAAAGTGCCTGTGGCTGATAATGTGATTGAATATGCGGTGAACCTCGTCCATAAAACTCGACCGGATTCTGACCGAGCCTCTGATATTGCCAAGTCCTATTTAGAGTGGGGTGCAGGACCAAGAGCTTCTCAATTCTTGATCAAGGGGGCAAAATGTAATGCTCTTTTGGCTGGTAAGTATTCTCCTGATATCGAGGATGTACAGACTGTGGCAGAGCCTATTTTAAGACATAGAATTGTGAGAAACTTTAAAGCCGAGGCTGAAGGAGTTTCAATAAGCAAAATTATTAGCGACATACTCTAAATAATTTCATTCTGAATTTATCGTTGGGTATTAAGCTCTCTTACAAATTTTTTATATTTGTGAAAGCACATTTATCCTATGGAAAATAAATCGATCGAAGTACTAGTAAATGAGAACTTTGTCTACGCAAAAGTGTTAGACTATTTTGGTGTAGAATATTACAAGTCAAAGAACAAAACACTTCAAGAGGTTTGCGACGAGCATAAGATAAATAAAAATCAACTGATAGAGATTATGGAGGGTGCAGAGAAGCAATCTGCATTTGAATCATCAGAACTCAAGGAGTATCCTGCCCGATTGATTATTGGTTTTCTCAAGCATACTCATGAATTGTTCATTAAAGACCGCTTACCTTTCATTCTGAAGCAAATAAATGCTATTGAAGCGCCTTTGGATAAAGAACTTATTCACGATCTAAAAATGGTCCTACCATTATTTGTAGATGATTTTATTCACCACATTTATGAGGAAGAAGATCGTTTGTTTTCTTATATCCAGGATTTAGAATGTTTTGTCACAGGAAAAATTGCTCCTGCCAAAATGATAAACAAAATTGAATCTTTCTCAATTCAAGAATTTGCCTTACATCATGGAGATTCTGATGACGAAATGAAGGGTATAAGAGGAATTACGAGCGAATACCAGACAGAGAATATTGAGGATATTCAGTTAAAAGTGGTGTTCAAAGAGTTGCAGGCATTTGATCAGGAACTCTCAAAACACGCACATATCGAAAACAACATTCTTTTTCCAAAGGCACTAATGTTGGAGAAAGAAGCAAAACAAAAGCTGTCACATACATTTAGCCAAAACTAAATGGGCAGGATCTTGGCCATAGATTTTGGCACCAAAAGAACGGGCCTGGCCGTAACTGATCCACTCCAAATTATTGCTTCTCCACTAGAAACCGTTCGGACATTTCAGGCCATTGAATTTCTTAAAAACTATCATCAAACAGAGGGCATTGATGAATTTGTTATAGGTATGCCTAAGAATTTGATGAATAAGGACACGGACAGTACGGCTTCTGTGAGGTCTTTTATAAATTTGCTGAATAAAAATTTTCCTGATCACAAAATCCATCAGGTGGACGAACGCTTTACAAGTAAGCTGGCCATGGATGCGATGATTATAGGAGGAATGAAAAAGAAAGACAGACAAAAAAAAGAGAACGTTGACAAATTAAGCGCAGCGATCATTTTGCAGTCATATTTAGAATCGAGATTATGATTTACCCCATTGTAGTATATGGAGACCCGGTGCTGAAGCGGGAGGCAGATGAAATTGAAGAAGGAAGCATGGATGTGATCAAGCTAAAAGATGACATGTTTGAGACCATGTATGAGGCTAGTGGGATTGGCTTGGCTGCTCCTCAAATTGGCAAATCCATTAGGATGTTTGTAGTAGACGGAAGTCCTCTAGAGGAAGAGGGAATGGAAAACTTTAAAAAAGTATTTATCAACCCTGAGATAGTTTGGGAAGAAGGGGACAAGTGGAATTTTGAAGAGGGTTGCCTGAGTATTCCTGGTATTAGGGAAGAAATTTCTCGTCTTGCAAAATTGAGAATCAATTATCTCGATGAGAACTTTGTCGAGCACGAAGAAGAATTCGATGGAATGAAAGCTAGAATCATCCAGCATGAATATGATCATATTGATGGCATCTTATTTACAGATTATCTAAGCCCTTTTAAAAAACGGGTATTGAAGGGCAAACTCAACAATATCTCGAAGGGCAAGTGCGATGCCGATTATAAAATAAAAATCCCATCCAAGAAATAAGATGATATCCAAACTGCCCAACGCCCAAACTTCCATTTTCGCTGTGATGACGAAGATGGCTAATGAATGTGGTGCGATTAATTTGGCACAAGGATTTCCAGATTTTGATGTGGCCCCTGAGCTGATTGATGGCATTCATCATTATATGCAAAAAGGGATGAATCAGTATGCGCCTATGCCAGGTGTGCCTGCATTACGAGAGGCTATTGCGAATAAAATTGACCATACTTACGGAGTAGCCATAACGCCGGACAACATTACCGTTACTGCTGGTGCTACACAAGCCTTATTCGCTGCGATCACAGCTATTGTACATGCCGGAGACGAGGTGATTTTCTTTGACCCTGCGTACGACTGTTATTTGCCCACCATTCAACTCTGTGGAGGCGTGCCGATCAATATTAATTTGGATAAAGATGACTTTTCTATTCCGTGGGATGAGGTAGAAAGAAAAATTACTTCCAAGACCAAACTTATCATTATTAACACACCACACAACCCAAGTGGTGCGATTTTAAGAGAGGATGACATTAAGGAGTTAGCAAGGTTGACCCGTGATAAAGAAATCTTTGTGATCAGCGATGAAGTGTATGAGCATCTGATTTATGATGGGGAGACACATTGTTCGGTACTGAAAAACGAAGAATTGAAGAAAAAGAGTGTAGCGATCTATTCATTTGGAAAAACGTTTCATGCTACCGGTTGGAAGATGGGTTATACTGTGGCTCCTGACTTTCTGACCGAGGAGATCAGAAAAGTACACCAGTTTTTGGTATTTAGTGTAAGTACAGCCACCCAATGGGCATTGGCGGACTACCTAAAAGAACCAAAGCACTATAATTACTTGCCCGTTTTTTTTCAGGAAAAAAGAGACCTTTTGCTAAGCTTGATGAAAGGCTCAAGGTTTAAGCCGGTGACCTGTAAAGGAACTTATTTTCAGAGTTTTTCTTATGCAGATATAAGCGATAAGCCTGATCGCGAAATGGCCGAATGGATCACACGGAATCATGAAGTGGCCTCCATTCCATTATCTCCGTTTTACACCGATCATTCAGACAATAAGCAAATCCGCCTTTGTTTTGCAAAGAGCGAAGAAACACTCAAACAAGCCGCTTTGAAACTATGTCAGATCTAACAGTAGCCATCCTTCAAGCCAATCTCCATTGGGAAAATATCGATGCCAACTTGGCCATGTTTGAAGAACAAATTTGGAGTATTAATGAGACGGTTGACTTCATTGTACTTCCAGAAATGTTCAACACAGGTTTTTCTATGACGCCAGAAAAATTGGCGGAGGTGCCAGGCCTGAAAACCCATAAATGGCTCTTGCAAATGGCTAGCCAGAAGAAGGCCCTGGTTGGTGGAAGTTACATCGTAAAGGAAGGTACGAACTACTTTAACAGATTCTTTATGGCTTTTCCTGATGGAACCTTTCAGACGTATGACAAGAGACATTTGTTTTCTTTGGCTAAGGAGGAAATGTTTTTTGAGGCGGGTACAGAGAGGTTGGTAGTAGAATACAAAGGATGGAAAATTTGTCCATTAGTATGCTATGATCTGCGCTTTCCAGTTTGGGCCAAAAACAAATTTGACGCATCTAATCAATCGTTTGATTATGACTTGCTGCTATATGTAGCCAGCTGGCCAAAGCCTCGAATCAATGCCTGGGATACCTTGCTAAAGGCACGCGCTATCGAAAATCAAAGTTATACGTTGGGCTGCAACCGAATAGGTGAAGACGGGAATGGATACGCCTATGTAGGCCATAGTGGCGTGTGTGATTACTTAGGCGAGACGCTAGATTTCAAGGATGATCAGGAAGGTATTATTATACAAAGGCTGAGCAAAGCTCAGCAAGATGAATTTAGAACAAAATTTCCTTTTGTAGCAGATAGCGACAATTTTTCATTAACCTATTAACCATACGGATTATGAGTTTATTTTCAAGAATAACAATATTAGCATTTGCATTTCTGGTTTTCAGTTGTGGAGATGACGATGAAGGACCTGCTTATGACTTTAAAGACCAAACAGCACAAGGACTGATTAATGGTAAAAGTTGGTCCTTTGTTTCTGGTAGATCATCAGTTTCAAATGGAGAACTTTCAGTTAGCCTAGGTGCAGATACTGATTATGTGCCGTGCGAGAGCTTTTCTATCAATGGTTTGAATATTTTTTTTACTGTTGACAATGAAGTAGGTCTTTATGAATTAAAATTTGATTTCGAAGACCTCGACAATAGTCAAACAGCCACTTTCTATGACCCTGATGGGGGAGAGTTCGGATTGAATATTATTGCTGTAGAAGGTGCCATTGAAATTTTAAGTGTTTCGAGTTCGGAAGTAAGGGGAAGACTTGATATTCGAGATGGTGACGATAATTCCTCCTCTGTCAATGGGAATTTTACCGTGACTCTTTGTGAATAATAGAGTGGTTTCCTTTGGCTGTTAGATTTGTCAATAGTTTTTAGTTAACCACAACTTTGATGGTGCAATGTTGACTTTCATACTCGGCTTTTGCCAAGTACAATCCTTCTTTTAAGAAACTCAAATCAATTGATTGTGGTACGTTGGCAGAAAGTACAAACTCGGTTACCTTGTTTCCGGTTAAGGAATAAATCTCAACTTGTGTATTTGAAAAGTTAGATTGAAAACTAACCGTTTTGTCTTCATTGCTTGGTACAGGAAAGGCTACGAATGTTAATCCAGTTCCTCCAGAAGGGCTGCCAGTTGCATACAACCTGACACCACCCTGAATACTACCAATGGCAATCACATTGCGGCCTAATAATTCTCCTGAAGCGGGTTTCGATATTCGGCCTAGTCGTGTGGAAGTGAGTAGGTCTGAATAGGGAGTGCTGACCAAAGAAGATTGTGCTGTGCCAGTGCCAGTTTGGTAGGCTGAATAAATTGTTATTTCTCCAGTCCGATCAGTAGTTATCAAATCCGCTTGGTCATCGCCATCCAACTCTCCTATGGCAAGGGATAAGTTGCTTCTGCTGTTATTCGCAGCAACACCCAGAAAGGCCTCACTATCTAAAACAAAGGTTGGATTTTCTTGAGAACCAGAATTTCCATAATAATTGAGTTGCCCATTTGATAGTCCTATTAACAAATCTGGAAAACCGTCACTATCTACATCATCTAGCACGAAGTCATCAAGTCTGGATATTTCGGTATCAAGAAATTGAATTTGGGATGTGTTAAAAGATTCTAGCGTTTCCCCAGCATTTATTATGTAAGCGAGCTGAACCTGAAGCGCATCATTCACCAGTGAAAAAACCAAGTCTAGTTTTTGATCATTGTTGAGGTCAACAAACTGTGGTTTTACCTCTGTGTAGCCCAAAGAAGATAACCCATAGAGATCATCTGTTTGCCAAGTGAGTCCGGTGGCACCGGCTTGATAATAGGTGATAGTCGAGACATACTGACCAGATATCAAACTACCAGCATTGCCAATGACCAAATCATTTAATCCATCACCATTTATGTCGACAATGGCCGGATAGGCAAACTCACCCACATCGATCATCTGGTCCTGAAGAAAGGCCTGAGAATTTCCGAATTCATTTTCAGCGGACGCTCCTACATTTTCATATAAGAAACTGGATGACTTGAAGTCTATGTTTTGAACGGTGTTAGATCGTTGATTGCTGGAAATTAGGATATCTTTTTTCCCATCAAATGTCACATCCTCGAAAAAGGCAGAAGGGAAAGAAGTAAAGCCAACGTTGGCAATGAAGGAAGGAAATGTGTTGTGGAAAGGTGTGAATGAAGCATTGGATGGAGTCCCCGTGTTATTTGTGTAGTTAAGGTTTTGACAGCCTTCTTGACTGAGCACCAAATCCATCAGACCGTCCGAATCAAAGTCCAGAGATAGCAAAGCCTTGCCACCGGCATGCAGAATTCTGCCTGAAGCTGCACAAGGTTCATCAACGGTGAAGGCATCGCAGCCACAGTCCAAAATATTCCCATAAGTTCGCGTGGCCCGAACGAAATCCAACCCACAAAACCCAGTATTTTCTACAGCCTGATTTTTGTGAAATTCTATTTGACTACTGGAAGCAAAGTCAAAAACTAGAATGTCTAAATCCCCGTCGCCATCCAGATCGGCGATGGATGGAATGTCAGTAGGGTTGAAGAGCAAATTGATCAACGAGCTGGAACCTTGGGTCTTTAATGGGTTGGCGACTTCTTCCCAGCTAACAGTGTTTTCTGAAGGTAGATTTCTAAAGACTCGGATACCTTGTCCTGTATAGGTGAAAAGATCTTTGCGGCCATCGCAGTCAAAGTCTGCAAGCACCACCCAATGTTGAATGTTTTCTGGGAATAGAAACTCAAAGTGAGGCTGATAAACATAGCTCTCACCAGTATTTTCAAATCCGTTTATTTTATCTGAAGAACGGTCGAATATAATTAAATCTAGATCTTCATCTCCGTCTAAGTCTATGGTTTGGTATTGGGCACTGTTGACACCACCAGCAAAGGCCAACTCAAGCTCATTTCCGTTTTGGGTAACAATGGGTTGAATGAACTCAAGTTCGATTTGTGCCAGAACCGTCTCGAGCAAGGTCAGTTGAATCAAGAAAAAGAGGGATATTCGGATCATAGTCATTGGGTACCATAGCATATGCCAACAATCAAACAGACAATAATCAGAATTATTGGGTGCTGCTCAATATATTTGTGCGTTGCCATACAAATAACAACAAATTTGGATCAAACCATTTCTTTCCTTTACGAAAAATTTTTAGAAAGCGACGGAGTCTGCACAGACACACGTTCACTTCAAAAGAATCAAATCTTCTTTGCGCTTAAAGGAGATAATTTCAACGGCAATGCCTATGCAGCTAAAGCTGTGGAAGATGGAGCATTACTAGCCGTAATTGATGAACCCCAGGATGTTGTGAATGACAAGTTCGTCCTAGTAGAAAATGTTCTTGAGAGTCTGCAGCAATTGGCGAATCACCATAGGGATCAATTTGACATACCTTTTTTAGGAATCACAGGTTCTAACGGAAAAACATCGACTAAGGAACTGACCGCGCGGGTCATGGCATCGGATCGCAAAGTTCAATACACAAAAGGCAATCTAAATAATCATATCGGTGTGCCGCTGACTTTGCTGAGCATCAAACCAGATACTGAATTTGCTATTATTGAAATGGGCGCCAATCACATTGGTGAAATTGCTGCTTTGTGTGAAATGGCAAAGCCGACCCATGGTTTGATTACTAATATTGGCACAGCGCATATTGGAGAGTTTGGTGGGCAAGAAGCTATTATTCGGGCTAAAAGCGAATTATTTGATTACCTAAGAAAGACGGAGGGAACTCCTTTCATCAATATAGACGATAGGGTGTTGAAAAATATGTCTAAGCGGTTCCCAGATGCTATTACCTATCCCAATAACTTGTGTTCGCTGAAGTCTGCCACTCCTTTTGTTCATTATATGGATGAGCATGGCGAAACCCATGCTACTGAAATGATAGGAGCCTATAACTTTTCAAATATAGCTGCGGCGGTTACTGTGGGGAATTATTTTGAAGTGGAAGAACCATATCGTGCTATCGATGGCTATATGCCCGACAATAATCGTTCGCAGCTGATTGAGTTAAACTCAAACACTGTGGTGCTAGATGCTTACAATGCCAATCCGGATTCTATTCGTGTGGCACTCGACAATTTGGCCGTCATTGATAGTGATCAAAAGGTGGCTATCTTGGGAGATATGAAGGAGTTGGGAGAGTATTCCATTGAGGAGCACCGAAAAATAATTGAGTATGCTGAAACCTTAGCCCTCAATGAAGTGTATCTGGTAGGGAATGATTTTAAGAAAGCTCATAATTATTCGAATTCAAAAGTTTTTGAAAAAATAGACGAGTTGATTTCATTGCTTCAAAAGAACCCGCTTTCAGCAGCTACTGTGCTTATCAAAGGTTCGAGAGGAATGAGAATGGAGCAGCTCACAGAACGTACTGACCTATGGACTTAAAACCCACTGTTAAATTCCTAAAAGACCTTTCAGTAAACAACAATAAGGAATGGTTTGACACCAATAGAAAAACCTATGAAGCTTGTCGCAAGCAGTTTTTAGGTCTGGTAGAAAACATCATAGGAGAGATTGCCAAATTTGATCCTGAGCTGACGGGTGTTGATCCTAAAAAATGCGTTTTCAGAATCAATAGAGACATTAGGTTCAGTAAGGACAAAACACCTTACAAAACTAACTTTGGAGCCTTGATGGGAGCTAATGGAAAGAAAACCGAAGGCACTGGTTTTTATATGCATCTGGCACCAGGGCAAAATTTTGCAGGAGGAGGCATTTATATGCCACCGCCAGAAACATTGGCTGCCATCCGGCAAGAAATTGACTACAACCCTGAGGGTTTGAAAAAACTTTTGGCCTCCAAGGACTTCAAAGAAACCTTTGTAGACATCAAAGGAGACAAGCTAAAGACAGCCCCAAAAGGATATCCTAAGGATCATCCAAACATTGAACTACTGAGGCTTAAAAGCTTCTATGTGATAAAGGAATTTACAGAGAGAGAGCTAACGTCAGAGGGCTTTTTTGAAGAACTGATTTCGACCTACAAAAAGGCCCATGAGTTCAACAAATATTTAAAAGAAGCAATTAGTTAAAAATAATTCTGAAAAGATTTGGTAATATAAAATCATAATCTATTTTTGCACACCCAAATAAAGGGCGCTTAGCTCAGCTGGTTCAGAGCACCTCGTTTACACCGAGGGGGTCGGGGGTTCGAATCCCTCAGCGCCCACAATCAAAAGCCGCAAATCAATCGATTTGCGGCTTTTATTTTTTTCAGAAAGTTGTACTTGTAAATACTTGATTGAAAAAAATAAAAGACGGATGAGCGGAGCGAATAAGGCTTGAAGATTGATCACCCATTTAGCTAATGGGGATCATGAAATAATCCCTCAGCGCCCACTACCAAAAAAGCCATTTCGAATACTCGAAATGGCTTTTTTTATGCCCACAGATTTTCTGTTTTCATGCTATTCCAGTGGCTACACTTGCGCGCTTTTCCAAAGCGAACCAGTGAGTACTTTGAATGATGCACGATTGTGCAAAAAGCTTCGAAGATCCTCCTACAGCCATGGAATGACTCATCCTTTTGCTTCTCAAGCCCGTTACTCAAGTCATTTCGTCGGGAGGGACGACCAGAGGAATCTTCGTGCTAGAAATAATGCTCGACATTCAATAATTGCCTCTTAGTGATCAGACGAATAGTTTGCCATTCGTCTGACCATTAGAAAACTCAATGCTTACTCTCTGCCAGTTCCTTTACTACTTCATGAAATGGGCGACTGGTAATTTTACTTTCCAACCAACTCATAATGTCGAAATACAGCAACGGCTTCGCTTCAAATTTATCTTCAAGCAATCCTTGCAGACTTGTTCTTAATGTGATCAACTCTCCTTTTAGATCCAATGGCATGATGTCCTCTGTCTTTTTCAAGAACTGTAGGATGATGTGATGAAACTGCCCAAGAATATTCCTTTGACGTAAATAGACGAATGCTCGATTTCTCATGGTTTTCAAGTTGTCCAGATCGCGCATGTCGTATAATACAATCAGATAGAGAATGTAGGCGAAACTTTTCAAATCTTCACGCAGCTGATCATTCTTATTGTCGATCACTCGATCCAGATAGGCCAGACTCTTTTCGTACTTGCCTAGTCCGAAATAAAGAATAGCCGCTTTGTAGAATACCACCAACTGGTTGTTACTATCTACATATTCGAGCGACTCCTCTAGCTTGCCAAGGTAGCGTTCGAGTTTTGGTCCATATTGTTTGAAGTCACCTTCAAGGAAACATTTGTTGAGCGTCTGAATCGTCAGACATCTGACCAACAACTGCTTACTATTGCCATCAATGGCCTTGGCATAAAGCTTTTCAAACTCCAGGAGCTCTTCGTAATAGATGCTAAATCTATCTACGTCATTGATTCTAAAAAGCGATTGAAGTAAACGGTTCAGCCCTCTCAAGAACTCTGCATGACGAAGATGGGTGAGGTTACTTTCTTTAAATATGCTTACCCAAATCTCTGTGTATTTCACACACGACGTAAAATCTTGAGTCAGATAGGAAAACCAATAATAGGCTCGACACATATTATACTGCTCGCTGAAAGACAAGTGCGTTTTGTCATGCTCTGGAAGGTTGCCGTAAAAGATCTTATTGATTTTTTCGAGTTCATCTTCATTTCGTGCCATACCGCTTCTCAGGAAGTGCGCCTTCATGCGAAGTGCCAAAGAGAAGAAAGCCTGCGCGACGTTGATTTTACGTAATAGGCTCTTGGTATCTTTGTCGAGCTTCAAGCAAGTGGTCTGATCCAAAGACAACATCTGCTGGTTCTCAATATTCTTCTCGTAATTGAGCAAAGCCAGTTTGAATATATTCTTCTTGTAGTTATTAGCAGTTGCTTTGGTTTTCTGCAGCATCTTCATGCTCTGTTCATAAAGTCCCTTTTTGAAAAGCAATCGGACATAATCCAGATTCTCACGTAGCATGATATCTACATCAGTTTTGATCTGACTCTGACGTAGCACCATGAGCACCTGCTTAAAAAGGTGCGACTTCATGTTTGCCAACTGTGAACGTTTGAGATCAGGCATTTTTTTGAAGATTTGATCTTCATCATAAGCCTCCATGCCCTCTAGGACATCGAACAGTTTTACAAATTTTGCTTCAGAAGGGTCGCTAACTTTACCTGCGTATAATTTGAAACTTCGCTTCTCCGATTTGGTCAAAGCATGGATCAATTGAAAAAGTGGCTGTGCGTGTGAAGTTTTGGCCATTGTATTTTCTAAGTATGTAATAGTTTGACAATCAATTCATTATACATTATTGGGTTAATGTTGAACTTCATATCATTTCTGGATACTTAGTTTTTGCAATATATAAAAAATATAGTTTTACTCCTCAATATCG
The DNA here is from genome assembly GCF_965233835.1 of Reichenbachiella sp. Lineage (GTDB taxonomy): Bacteria > Bacteroidota > Bacteroidia > Cytophagales > Cyclobacteriaceae > Reichenbachiella. The sequence goes on along the minus strand of NZ_OZ247585.1, from coordinate 425,308 downwards.
GAAAACCTCTTGTTAGCAACCCAAGCAACAATTTCCCCAAAATGAGAGAGGTTATCCTTGTAAGCATTTGATCTATATGGAAAATTACCAGAAAACAACGGGATTATACTCTCCGGACTTTGAGCGCGACTCTTGTGGGATAGGATTTATCGCCCAGATAAAAAACCAGCCTTCTCACCAAATTGTACAAGACGGATTGACCATGCTCGAAAAAATGGAGCATCGAGGTGGAGTAGCAGCAGATGGAGAAACAGGAGATGGAGCAGGAGTTCTGACCCAATTGCCTTACGACTTCTTCAATGAAGTAGCGAAAGAAAATAGCATCACACTTCCAGCCAAAGGAAAATATGGGGTTGGAACTTTGTTTGTACCCAAAGGACACGACAAAAAAGGAATATTAGAAATAGTAGAGGAATCAATTGAGGCTTTGAGTTTTGATAAACTATGGCTTAGAAGAGTGCCGGTTGATTCTAAAAAGATTGGAAGAATAGCCAAGCAGTCGGAGCCATCTATTTATCACCTATTTGTAAAGAAAGGTGAGTATGAAGGCAAAGAGCTGAACAGAAAACTGTATGTATTAAGAAAATACATCGAGCATAAAGTAAGAGAGGTCTACCCAGTGTCTGACTTTTATATTGCTTCTTTTTCATGTTCTACCATTACTTATAAAGGTGAGTTGAGAACCTGGCAAGTGAATCAGTATTACCTGGATTTGAATGATGAGAGATACACCTCGGCAACAGCGATGGTTCACTCAAGATTCTCTACCAACACCTTCCCAGAGTGGAGGTTGGCACAGCCGTTCCGATTCTTGGCTCACAATGGTGAAATCAATACCATTAAAGGTAATATCAACAAAATGGTATCGAGAGAGGCTTTATTGGCCTCTACAGACTTTACCGAAGAAGAAATTGCGGTATTAACTCCGATCTGTAACATGCAATTCTCAGATTCAGCCAATTTGGATGGCATCTTGGAATTGTTGATTATGGGCGGCAGAAGCTTACAACATACCATGGCGATGTTGGTACCGGAAGCGTGGCAAGAAGAGACTGACATCAGTCCAGAAAAGAGAGCCTTTTACGAATTTCATTCTACCATATTCGAACCGTGGGATGGACCTGCTTCCTTGGTCTATACAGATGGATACACCATTGGTGCTAGTTTGGATAGAAATGGATTGAGACCCTCTAGGATAATTGCTACGAAAGATGATCGTTTAATCCTGAGTTCAGAGGTAGGAGCGGTAGAAATAGCACCAGAGCTTATCAAGAAAAACGAAAGACTCGGGCCAGGTCAAATGATCATGGTTGACCTTACTACCTCTACCATTTCATTTAACAAAGAAATAAAGAGCAAGCTAGCTAATGATCAGCCTTACCAAAAGTGGGTTGAAGAGAATCTAATTCACCTGTCTGATTTTATAAAAGACAAACCATTAGATCAAGCGCTTCAAGCAGACGACCTGCTACAAAAGCAAATTGCCAATGGCTTTACCCAAGAGGATATCAAATTCATCTTGGAGCCTATGATGAAGAATGGTACGGAGCCCTTGGGTTCTATGGGTAACGATACTGCGCTAGCTGTATTTAGAGAGAACCCTACGCACCTAGCTCAATATGTAAAACAAATATTTGCACAGGTAAGTAACCCGCCTATTGATCCGATCAGAGAACGTTCTGTAATGTCATTGATCAATTACTTAGGAAACAGTGAAAACATTCTGGAGCATAAGTCTGAGCACGCGCAGAAAATTAGAATAGAAAATCCGTTGCTTTCAGCTCACGAGTTTGAATTCATCAGAAATGTAAAGTTTAGTGGATTCGCATCTGAAGTAATCGACGCTACCTACGATCCAAAAGACAATGATTTGCAAAGTGCTCTTAAGGCATTGTCAAAGAAAGCTGCCAAAGTGGTTGAAGATGGAGCAAACATCTTGATTCTTTCGAATAAAGATGTTTCTGTTGATCGCGTTCGCATTCCAAGTTTGTTGGCTACGGGGGCGGTTCACCAATATCTATTAAAGAAAAAACTAAGAGCTAAAACCAGCTTAGTCGTAGAAGGCGGAGATGTTGTAGAAACGCATCACATTGCTACATTGGTAGGGTTCGGTGCTACAGCAGTGTATCCTTACTTAACGGTAGAAACTATCCTTCATCAAGGTGCTTCCTTGAGCCAATCAGGTAATGAACTATTTGAGCAGTATAGAAAATCAATAGGCTATGGGTTGAGAAAAATCCTTTCTAAAATGGGAATCTCAACCATACAGTCTTACGAATCTGCTCAGATTTTTGAAATCATAGGTTTGGATTTGGAAGTAACAGATCTTTGTTTCAGAGGAACGCCTTCAAGAATTTCCGGAAAAGGGTTTGAGCAAATCGAAAAAGAAATCCTGGAAAACCATCACGCTGCTTTTGTCCCAACTAATGAAAAAGCTGATTTAGAAACAGGTGGTTTGTACCAGTGGAAAAGAGACGGTGTGCGTCACTTGTTTACGCCAGAGGTGATTCATTCGCTACAGAAGTCTACCAGAAGTGGCAACTATGAGTTGTTCAAAACTTATAGCCAGGCTATTAACGATCAAGCTGAAAAGAACATTACCCTTCGGAGTATGTTCGAATTCAATGGCAAAAAACCCATTCCTTTAGAACAAGTCGAGCCAGCGTCTGAGATCATGAAAAGATTCGCTACTGGTGCGATGTCTTTCGGGTCAATTTCTGAGGAAGCACATACTACCATCGCCAAAGCGATGAACCTGATCGGAGGTAAATCCAACAGTGGCGAGGGCGGCGAAGATGCCATCAGATATACACCAAATGCCGATGGCACTTTGTCAAGGTCAGCGATCAAGCAAGTAGCTTCTGGAAGGTTTGGTGTGACAGCTCACTACTTAGTGAATGCAGATGAAATTCAAATAAAAATTGCGCAAGGAGCAAAGCCAGGAGAAGGTGGTCAGTTACCCGGGAAAAAGGTTGATGAAACTATTGGTCGAATCAGACACTCCACACCAGGTGTGTCACTGATCTCCCCTCCTCCTCACCACGACATTTATTCTATTGAGGACTTGGCGCAATTGATTTATGACCTGAAAAACACCAACGAAAAAGCTGACATCAATGTGAAGTTGGTGGCAGAAGCAGGTGTAGGAACGATTGCAGCTGGGGTAGCTAAAGCTAAAGCCGATAATATCCTGATAGCGGGCCATGATGGTGGAACTGGAGCGTCTCCTATTAGTTCAGTACATCATGCCGGTATTCCTTGGGAAATCGGATTGGCGGAAACTCACCAAACTCTAGAGAAAAATGACTTGAGAAAGAAGGTGAAACTTCAGGCAGATGGTCAGATGCGTACGGGTAGAGATTTGGCTATTGCGGCCATCCTTGGAGCAGAAGAGTGGGGAGTATCTACAGCAGTGCTTGTAGTAGAAGGCTGCATCATGATGAGAAAATGTCATCTGAATACTTGCCCGGTCGGGGTAGCTACTCAAAATCCTGAGTTGAGAAAACTCTTCTCTGGAAAGGTGGAGCACATTGTAAACTTCTTCAATTTCTTGGCTGAGGAAATGAGAGAAATCATGGCTGAGTTAGGCGTGAAGACAGTAGCTGAGCTGGTAGGTAGAACAGACCTTTTGACCTTCGATAGAAAGAAGGCTAAGAATCATGCTGGGAACATAGATTTGGAAGCTTTGCTTCAGAATCCATTCAAGCCAAAAGATCACTTGTCTTGTAAATTGGTAGATCAGGATCATGAATTGACCCAGGTATTGGATAGACAATTGATCGAAGAATCTCAGCCTGCATTAGGCAAGAAGGAAAAAGTAAGAATAGACGTTCCGATCAATAGCCAGAACAGAACAGTAGGTGCTATGCTTTCAGGCGAATTGGCGCAAGCTCATGGCCCAGAAGGATTGGACAGAAATACAATCAAAGTGAAATTCACCGGATCGGCAGGACAAAGTTTTGCAGCCTTCCTGGCCAAGGGAATCACCTTCAATCTCGAAGGCGAAGCCAATGACTATGTAGGCAAAGGCCTGTCGGGTGGAAAGGTAGTTTGTTATCCTCATGCCAAATCTGACATTGTGCCAGAGGACAATATCTTGGTAGGCAATGTTTGTCTATACGGTGCTACATCTGGTGAACTATATGTAAATGGTAAAGCTGGAGAAAGATTCGCTGTAAGAAACTCAGGAGCTCAAGCTGTCACTGAAGGTCTTGGAGATCACGGATGTGAATACATGACTGGTGGTCGAGTGATCGTGCTGGGCGAAACCGGCAAAAATTTCGCTGCCGGAATGAGTGGAGGTATCGCTTACATCTACGTGGAAGACTTTGATTTTGCATCGAAATGCAACATGGAGCTAGTAGAACTGGAGTCTCCAAGTACTGAAGATTTTGAGTATATCCAAAATCAAATAAACAAGCACTCTAGATATACCAAGAGTAACAAAGCATTCAACATCCTGGATCAATGGGATACTGCTAAAAACAAGTTTGTAAAGGTGATACCAACCGAGTACAAACAGATATTAGAAAAGAAAAAGTTAGAACAAGAAAAGATCGCATAATATGGGACAGGTAGATGGATTTTTGACTTATAAAAGACACAGCCTCGACTATGAGGAGGTGGAAAAAAGAACGCAGCATTACAAAGAATTTGTAAAGCCTGTTTCGCCAAAAGCAACCAATGAGCAGGCGGCTCGATGTATGGATTGTGGAATACCTTTTTGCCACAGCGGCTGTCCGCTAGGCAATAAGATTCCTGACTTCAACGATGCCGTTTATCGCAACGAATTCAAAGAAGCTTGGGGCATTCTCAAAAGCACCAACAACTTCCCAGAGTTCACTGGTAGAATATGTCCAGCCCCTTGTGAGGGCTCGTGTGTACTGGGCCTCAATAATGATCCGGTAAGTATAGAGCATATCGAAAAAACCATCGCTGAAGAAGCATTTGCTCAAGGTTGGGAAACTTCACATTCGGTAAGCATCAAGTCAGATAAATCTGTAGCCGTAATTGGTTCGGGACCTGCTGGATTGGCAGCTGCTGATCAGTTGTGCAAGCAAGGGCATGATGTTACGGTATTCGAGAGAGACACGCAGGCTGGTGGGCTTTTGAGGTTTGGGATTCCTGATTTCAAATTAGAGAAAACTGTAGTCGAAAGACGAGTGAACTTGATGAAGGAGTCAGGTGTGAAGTTTGAATGTGGAGTAGAGATTGGTAAAGATATTTCTGCCAAAGAAATCGAATCTAAGTTCGACGCCATTGCGATCTGTACAGGTAGTACCGTGGCCAGAGACTTGCCTATCCCTGGAAGAGAGTTGAATGGAATTCACCTAGCGATGAAATTCTTGAAAAATTCGAATAAAGTAGTGTCTGGTGAAGATGCTGAGATCGTTTCCGAAATGGACGCTAAAGGCAAAAACGTCATAGTGATCGGCGGAGGAGACACGGGATCTGATTGTGTGGGTACATCCATTCGTCAAGGTGCGGAGAGTGTTACTCAGATCGAGTTACTTGACAAACCTTCAGAAGGTCGAACTGAATCCAATCCATGGCCAGAGTGGCCCATGGTATTGAGAACGTCTACTTCTCAAAAAGAGGGTTGTGAAAGAAATTGGTCCGTGCTGACCAAAGAGTTTATTGGCAACGAGAAAGGTGAGGTAACAGGACTTAGAGTTGTCGATGTAGAATGGACCGACAAAGCCGCCTTTAAATTCGAAGAGGTGGAAGGAACGGAGCGTGTGCTGCCATGCGAGAGAGCGTATCTTGCCATTGGATTTATGCACCCTCAGAAAGAAGGTTTGCTTGAAGAGCTAGGCATAGAAACAAACCAGCGAGGCAACATTCAAGACGAAATGTATCGCACCAATAAAGAAAATGTATTTGCAGCCGGCGATTGTCGCAGAGGTCAGTCTCTAGTAGTATGGGCCATCAGCGAAGGTCGTAAGGCGGCGTATTCAGTTAACAAGTTCTTAACCAAGTAAAAATGGTAAATCTAGATAGAATGCTAAGTAGTTTTCTCATATAGAAGTTGGTAAGGGCTTCAACCTAGTCGGAAGTCATTTGTTGGATAAAACCCCGGTACCAGTGGTTTAGGTATTGGGGTTTTTTTGATTTGGAACTAATCCACTAGTTTCGTCCTGTTAAACTCTGAAAACTCAAAATGAAAAGTACAATTAGCCTTTTGCTTGTCTCAATTATTACTCTCATGTCACAGGCCCAAACTCCAACACAAACCGCAGGGTTAGAGTTAAATGATGTATCTATATACTATGAAACTTACGGGCAGGGAGAGCCTCTATTACTGCTCCATGGATATACCCAGTCCTCTAAATCATGGAAGGATTTTGTGGAGTATTATGCTCAAGATTACAAAGTGTATCTTATTGATCTACGAGGACATGGCAAATCCAGTCCGTTTACTGAAACCTTCAAAGTCGAAGATGCCACCAAGGATATACTAGCACTTATACAAACACTAAAGCTGGAAAAAATAAAGGGCATTGGTTTTAGTTTTGGAGGTGATGTATTGCTGCAATTGAGTAGTATGAGCCCAGAAACAGTAGAGTCCATGGTAGTCATTGGATCTAATGCCGATTGGGACGCTCAGAATTATCCTGATATGCTCGAGGCTTTTACTTATGAAAATATAGAGCAGTTTGCCTGGATTAGAGATTTTCATGCAGGAGGCGAAGAGCAAGTCCAATCTGTCATAGAGCAATTGGCGAATTATAACATAAAAATGTCAGCTGATGAGCTCGCTAGAATAAAAGCCAATACACTTCTTATTCTTGGTGATCGCGAACAAATTTCGGTGGAATCTGTGGTTAGCTTGAGCAAAAAAATTGATAATTCAGCACTCTGGATTATGCCAAATACAGGCCACTATGCGCACCAGGGAGACAATCGAGAAGAATTCATTAGAATCTCCAAAAAATTTCTTGCTCAGAAAAATGAATAAGGTTTTGCCCATTATGGATTTGGCATTTTATAGAGTTGGTAACCTGAAAATAAAGAACCTTCAAGAGGAACGCGAAAGTCAGGAGTATGGCGCCTGTCGATTTGAAATTAATGGAAAGAAGGTCATAAGCCGAAATGCTAAAATCACCCCTAAAAAAGTAGGCCAATTTGTGACTGTTTGGAAGAGGTCACCAGAAGGCATAACTCAGCCTCTTCAAGAGTCTGATAACTTCGACCTGTTGGTTATCAACGTAAGATATGAGAGTCAACTAGGGCAATTCGTCTTTCCAAAATCAATTCTTTTGGAGAAAGGAATTATAACTTCAGATAAAAAAGAAGGTAAGAGAGGCTTTCGTGTTTATCCTCCTTGGGATCAACCAATCAGTAAACAAGCCATTACGAGTCAGAAATGGCAGGTACGCCACTTTCTTAAATCAGAAGACCCACTTCAGGTAGTGCAGCAGGCGTATCAAATTAATTGATCATATTTTACTATTTTTAGAGGTACAACCATTTATGAAAACCTCTTTCCTAATCTTGCTTTTTTTCTTCTTGACCTTGTATAACGGGTTTGGTAAGCACTCTTCAATAGAGAAAGATGAAATCATAAACATCTTCTTGAATACGGCAGAAGATTCAAACAACATTTATACCGTAGCCTATTACGACTCCCTCCTGGACGTCAATGATATGCCCGAAACAGTATTTTTTATTCATTTGGCTAAATCCCTTCGTCTTTCCATCAGCGACGTCCCAAGAGCAACTAAAGAACTGATTGGTGCCAAAACCTGGTTTTCGAAGGAAGAAGATCTGAAGAAATATAAACACTATTTGGGCCTGACTGAAGCCAGTCTTTATCAGCATTTGGGGAAGTATGATAAGGCCGATTTATTGACCAATCGATCAATCGAAAAGTTTGAAGAAAGTAAAAATGAGACTATGGCGCTGATTTCTCGAATGTATAAGGTTAGAAATTATATACCTTGGGGCCGATATGAGGAGGGTTTTGATGAGATTAATTACTTGTTCGATTCTTTAGACCCCAATGCCTTTACTAGCAAGAGTCAATTCGAAAAGTTTGAAATGGCGCTTTGGAATCATAAGGCAACGTTGTGGACCAGTGTTTCAAATTTACATCGAGATAGTATCAAGCCCGCGCAGGAAGTATTGCAACATGTCATAAATTTAGCTAAAGAAAAGGGAGATGAGCATGCCTACTACAATACCACGGGAAATCTATCCTATCTATTTTATCTAAATCAAGAATATAAAAAGATGATACCTCTTGCTCTGGAGGACCTGTCTTATTCGATAGCAAAGAATAGTGTAGAAAGTGCTGGTGGACTACATACCGTTTTGGCAGACTCCTATCTTCAGTTAGGAATGAAGGACAGTGCATCCTATCACATCAAAAAAGCGGAACATTATTCAAAGTATTTAAAGAATAAATATATCCATAAAATTTTCATAGGTGTGGCGCAGAGATATTATGAATCTACTGGAAATTTAGACGCTGCTTTTGAATCTTTAAACGAGCAGTATGAGGCCATAAATGAAATTCATAAGTCCATTGCCCAGATCAATTTTGATTTATCTAAAGCAGAAAATGACCTCTCACAGGCGGAAGAACGGATTCAATTATTGGATTATAAAAATCGACAAAACATAACGATCAATTGGCTGTTGGGCTCACTGCTATTCAGCATTGGCTTGCTTGCCTTCAATTTTTATCGACTGCACCGCACTCAGAAGAAGTTCAGAGACAAACTCGAACAAATGAATCAGAGCTTAGAAAGTGAGATCGAACGGCGAACCAAAGAAGTCGTAGAGCAAAGTGAAAAGATAAAGGCAGCGGCTTATCACAATTCGCACCGAACCCGTGCCCCAGTGGCCAGGCTTCTGGGTTTAGTAGACATCCTGAATACCGAAATTTCATCTGAGCGAGAGGAAATAGCGGAATACATACGACAGTCAGCCAGAGAAATTGATGAGGTAATCATCGATATGAATGAGGTGCTCTCTGATCATCGAGGTAAATAAAAAAGCCAAGTTTGAGCAGTTTGGTCTGTGTAATTGCCCATCTATTAGGACATGGTTGTAGAGGTTATAAGTGTCGATTAGATTGAGTTGTCATTATTAATCTCCAAAACCATGAGGCGACTTTTCACCATTCTCAGTTTTTCTTTCGCTTGTCTAACAGTCAATGCTCAAACCACACATTTGATTCAATCTAAGGCTCTCGCTGAAGACAGGCTAGTCAACATTCAGCTTCCCCAGGGGTACGATAAGGCTGATGAAAGTTATGGAGTGCTTTATGTGTTGGACGGAGAATATGCTTATGATTACGCAGTTGGAGCTGTGAGTTTTTTATCTAATGCTTTTGGTCATATGCCTGCCCTTATTGTTGTGGGTATTCCAAATATCGACAGGCTTCGAGATGTACATGTAATGCACAATAAGCAAGATTCTTATTCCAAATTCCTAGAATTTGTTGAGTCCGAATTGAAGCCTTTTATTGATTCAAATTATCGCACCAATGGATTTGATATTATCTATGGTTGGTCATCAGCTTCGGACATAAGCATGCAGTTTTTGGTTACCAAGCCTGGTTTGTTTGATGCGCATATCCAATCAGGAACGGGTGTTGGACCAAAAACAGCAGCTTTCCTCTCCAAAGAATTGAGCAAGCATAATTATGAAAACCGTTATCTATATGCCGGCACTGAAGGTGCAGGCCCAAGAGCGGCCGGACTCGTAAAGTATAAGAGTCTGGTAGATAGTTTGAATCCAAAAAATTTAAGATGGAAATTTGAATTGATGCATTCCTCTTCTCATGTGGATGTTCTCGGTGAAGGAATTTATAGCGGATTAAAGTTTGTGTTCAACGATTTTTATATTCCTGATTCTGTCGTTTTGAAAGGTGTCGAAGCAATCAAAGGCTACTACGCTACCTTAAACGAAGCCTATGATTTTCCAGTTAAAATCCCAGTTGGAGCTTTTGGAGAATCGGCCGGCATTTTGTTTCAAAGCAAACCAGAAGAAGCGGTAAAGCTGTTAAAGTATGGGCTTACCATATATCCTGCTTCAGCAGACCTGCACGGGGCTTTGGGTGAGGTTTATGAATACCTAGATCAGAAAGAGATGGCTGCCCAATATTATAACCTGGCATTTGAAAGATCTATTCCGGAAAGCGCAATGGCTATGAAATACAGATACTTGTCTAATAAATTTGAAGTAGGAAAATAAAAAAGCCTGACAACGCTAGGCAATCAGGCTTTTTTATTTTGACGGCTGTTTTTAAACCAACGCCTTTTCTAAGTCGGCAATTAAATCTTCAACATCTTCGATGCCAACACTCAATCTAATGAGTGAATCTTTCAAGCCAGCTTTGATTCGCTCTTCTCGCGGAATAGCAGCATGTGTCATACTCGCGGGATGACCACAAAGTGACTCTACTCCTCCAAGAGATTCGGCCAAAGCAAAAAGCTTTAGATTTTCCATGACCTTTATTGCATCATCGATCTTGTCATTTTTTAAGACAAATGAAATCATACCTCCAAAATCTCGCATTTGTTTTTTAGCGATATCATGATTCTTGTGCTCCTCAAATCCAGGCCAGTACACTTCGCCTACTTTTGGATGAGATTTTAGAAAGTGCGCTACGCGTCGACCATTTTCACAGTGACGCTGCATTCTGATATGCAAAGTTTTAATTCCTCGCAAGGCCAAGAAACAATCCTGTGGACCGGTAACTGCTCCACTCGAGTTCTGGATGAATGCTAATTTTTCTTTCAGCACATCATGATTGGTCATCAAACAACCCATCACTACATCAGAGTGACCTGCCAGATATTTGGTTACCGAATGCAATACAACATCAGCACCTTGATCCAGAGGGTTTTGCAAGTATGGAGTTGCAAAAGTGTTGTCCACACAAAACATAGCTCCAAATTTTTTACAAACACCAGAAAGCCCCTTGATGTCAATGATGTTCATCATTGGGTTTGAAGGAGTCTCAGCCCAAACCATTTTGATTTTGTTTGAAAAATGCTCGGAGATTCTATTCAAATCTCTCATATCAATGAACTTGAACTTAATCCCAAAATCCTGATAGATCTTCGTAAAGATTCTATAGGTACCTCCGTACAAATCATTAGAAGCCAAAACCTCGTCGCCTGGCTTTAGTAGTTTTAAGATGGCATCGGTAGCAGCTAGTCCAGATGCAAAACACAATCCGTGGTGCGCATTTTCTAGGGCTGCCAAATTATTTTGAAGTGCGTCTCTTGTTGGGTTTTGGGTTCTTGAGTATTCATAGCCTTTATGCTGACCAGGTGATGGTTGCACATAGGTAGAAGTTTGATAGATTGGAGTCATAATGGCTCCTGTACTCGGATCCGGTTCTACTCCAGCATGAATGGCCTTGGTACCAAATTTCATAATTTCTTATTTTAATGCAGTGATGCTTTGTTCGGAAAGCTAGTAACTTCGCTTTGCACCACTTTAATTTAAGTAATTCTCTTGTGATTTTGAGCGACAAATGTAATCAATATCGCATATTCGCCATGTTTTTTCGCATAGACTATTTACATACTTGAATAACCATAGATATTCTTCATTTTTCAATAACCCCATAGGCATATTTATGCTTATGAGCTGGATGACTTTGATGCCTTGGTTTTCAACATTTACACTTACATACCTGGCCCTTCAATATGAAGAATTGATCAGGTCTTTTACATCACTACATTGGATGTATTTCTTTGCCTTGAGTGTGTTTAGTATGGGCTTAGCCATTACTCCTACTACCTTTATCTCTTTAGTCTGTGGTTATTTTTTAGGCTATTATGCTGTGATTCCCGTGGTAGTTAGTTATCAGTTGGCTTCTTTAGTTGGGTATGTTTTAGCACAAAAAATGGACAATCAGACCATTGATTGGGTAGAGAAAAAATTCCCAAAAGCTGCTCCGATTTTTGCCAATGTTGAAAGTAGACAATGGCTCACGACATTTCTTGCTCGGGTTTCTCCTGCTTTGCCATTTGGGTTAATGAATGTAGTCTTGTCAGTTTCTGGGGTCAGGTTTGGACCTTTCTTTTTGGGAGGCCTCCTAGGTATGTTGCCCCGCACACTTTTCTTTATTTGGTTGGGTGCTCAAGCCCCCATACTCGTCGAAGCCGTGCAGACTAATGATTACTTTGGACTATTTATTGTGCTGAGTGTAGCAGGTATTTTTGGGTTGTTTTACATTCTGAGACCTAAGCCTTGAAAAACTCATCCAATTTGCCGTTGAGCATTTTTTGATCCTTGATATATTTAGGGTCAAAAAATTCATGACCCGGCATGTTTTCAACATGCAAGGTCTGTGTCGGATAAGCAAATTCGACACCCAAATGCTCTGCAAGTTTTAATACATCCAAAAGTATTTCTTGTCTGAATTTTAACTCATCTGTCCATGAGGCAGCTTCAAAGAATATGTAAAACAAGATGTCCAAAGAGTGAGCCCCTAGGTCGTTAAAGTGAATTTCGTACTTTTCGTCATTCGTTTTTGGGTGGTCTTTGACGATACGATTAAGCCCTTTGACAAAAACCTCGATGAGACTTGGTGGCGTGTCGTATTTGATTTGAATGGTTGTTTTAAAACGTCTCATTCGTCTCAACCCGTTGTTGTCAATGGTGCGATCAGCCAATTGACCATTGGGGACGGAAACTACAGAGTTGCGGAAAGTACGAATTCTTGTAGATCTAAACCCTACTTCTTCCACCATGCCGTCTATATCTCCTGAAACAATCCAGTCTCCGATTTGAAAAGGCTTGTCCACGAATATCATGAACGAACCGAAAAAATTCTTGATGGTATCCTGAGCAGCCAACGCAAAAGCCAAACCACCAATAGAGAGACCCGTCAGGAGGGGTAGGATCGGTACATCCAAACTATCTAGAATAACCAGACCTCCAATAACCACGACGCCAACTCTCAGCACTTTCCTGATAATAGGAATAAGCTGATCGTCCAAGGTGCTTTCTGTGCGGTTGACCAAACGGGTCAGATAAACATCAATTACACTGGTTAGTTGATAGAGAGCAATCATTCCATAGAGAGGAATCATGCCTTTCAATGCAAGTACTACATAGTAGCCAACCAACCGTGGTAATTCCAGACTTGGGTAAAGCGCACCTATAAAAAAGAACACCATCAGCATCCCAGCTGGCCTTGCGACTGGCAGGATGTATCTACTACCAATATGTCGTTGACCTATCCTGTCCAGCATTCTAATAAATATGCGTTCGAAGATGATAGAGAAGATATATCGAATGAGAAAGCACAGTCCAAAAAGGATGGCAATACCTATCCATTGCCAAAGCTTCAATCCTAGGAAATAGGTGTTTAGACTGGTCTTTTCTATTTCTAATCCGATCAAGTTTTTTGGGTCGAATTTGAATAACTCTTCATGAACCTGATCGATAGATTTCATCACCTCGGGCTGAAATTGCCAGCGTCCCCGTTTTTTTTGTAGGTAGATTTCTGGGTATCTGCTATTGATCACGTATACATGTTCGTTGTGTAGCGAATCAAAATAATCTGGATAAGTGGGTACCTTGTCGAAGAAAATAAAGATGCCAGCCCCGTCTAAGACTTGCTCTAGTTTCTTTACATATTTCACTTTTTGCTCAACGTTCATTTGCGGATTGTTGAACAATATGGAAGCAGCCGTTAAATTTTTATTTTCAGGAGTAATGTTGGTTACAAAAGTATTCAGCGCCAGATAGGGTGTTTCAAGTCTACTGGTAATGGTGTCATTGGGATTTGCCAGTATAGACTGAGAGCAAACGATGAAAAGACAGATGAAAATATTTCGCATAACAAACTTATTTGAGGGGCAAAGTTATTTCTGTTGGCTCAAAAACCAAGTGTAAAGATCCTCACCCCCATATACACGCTTCCAGGTATCATGACCCATGTCTGATTCTATTGTAAACCTCACTTCATGACCCAGTTGCTCTAGCTCATTAAGACCGGGATAAAAGTACTGCTCTTGAATGACCAAATCTCTACCACCAGCGAAACACCAGATCGGTATTTTATTGATCGCCAAAGGCTGCATCAAGTCTTTGTGACCCCAACCTACTACGGGACTGATGGCAGCAAAAAGTTCAGGGTGTTTGCTACCCATATACCATGTGCCAAACCCACCGTAACTTAATCCTGTCAAGTAGACCTTGGACTGATCCGTTTGATAATTGGAAGAAACATGGTCGAGCATGTTTAGTAAGTCTTGTTCTACCTGCTCCCATCCCATGGGAGGACCAAAGTTTTGATAAGGATAAACGGTGGCAGATGGGCTACCTTGCATAAGTGTATCAATCTTCCATTTAGCTTCTCGAGAAGGCGTGCCATTTTCAAGTCTTTTGGGCAGCTGATCTAGGGTACGGTTCGCTATGTACTCAGCCTGTTTGTCCATCCCAAACATATGGAGCTGAGGGCCAATGATAATAAATGGTAAGTCACGTTTTTGAATCCAAGCCTCATACAACGGGCCATGGACCATTACAAAGTCCAATTCAGTCGTTCCATTCCCCCTTTCTCCATTACCGTGCAAAAACATCATTACCGGCCATTTTTTGTTGGGGTCATCACCATAGCCTTTCGGCAAATACAAAAGGAACTTCCTATCGGATTTATCAACTTTACTAGTGTATGGAATCCTTTCTAAACTGGCGTTGGTTTGAGCTCTGAGCAATGAGGCATTGAGAAGTAAGATCATCACAAGAACAATCTGGAAATATTTATTTGAAAGCATCTGAGAAGAATAAAAAAGGATAATCGCCTAAAAAAGAAAAGCTCCGAAATTCGGAGCTAAATATTAATTCAATTTAAAATGTTTATTTAGAATACTGAGGTACAAATGGCCGAATTTGTCGTAACACCATTTTTTTAGAGCTTCTAGCTCCCTTCCAACTAGCCTGATTGCTTTTGCTAGTTCTTTGTCAAACAAATTTTTATCAAAACTAACTTTTGACAGAATTGTTTTAGAATATTCCAGCATGGATTAAGTGGTTTGTTAAAATTTATTAAATAAACCTGGTGACACGTTTGCCACCCATCAAATTGCACCTGAAAATAAGAAATATCATTTAGATTAGCAATTTTATTCTTCTAAACGGTCATGCGGAAAGTAGGGTTTTTATTCATAATAATTTTATTGTTAACGGGTGTTAAATCATACGGGCAGCAAGTGAGTATTGACTTAGGCCCAGACGAAATTGCAAGCAATCAGGCCTTCACCATTACGCTTACCATTCACAACGAAAGGTTAGAAGATTATTCTTCTTTTCCTGAAATTCCAGGCTTCGTGAAAAGGGGCACATCGTCTTCCTCTTCTACCAATTTTATCAATGGCAGAAGGAGTTCTTCGCAAAGTGTCATTCAAAATTATGTGGCCACTGCCGAAGGCGAGTACATGCTCAATTCATTTGTAATGAAAGTGAATAAACAGACTTATCGAGTAAAAGGCAAAAAAATAAAGGTAGGACCTCCAGTCCAGCGTAGGCAGCGCAACGATCCATTTGGGAGTGATCCTTTTCAAGATTTTTTTGGAAGGCAGAATGCCCCCCAAGAATTTGTGGATGTAAAAGCAGATGCTTTTTTGGCTCTGACTACAGACAAATCCTCGGTTTATCCAGGCGAAGGGTTTTCCCTGACTTTGGGTTTGTATGTTTCTTCAAAAAATCAGGCTGAGATGACATTTCATGAATTAAGTAGGCAATTGGCAGAAATTGTGAAAAAAATCAAACCTGCTAATTGTTGGGAGGAAAATTTTGAAATAAAGAATATATCAGGAGAGGTGGTTGAAATTAATGGAGAGAATTACACGCAATTTAAAATTCATCAAGCTGTGTATTATCCTTTAAACAACAAGGACATTTATTTCCCAAAGGTTAGTTTGGACTTAATTAAATACAAGGTGGCTAAAAATCGAACATTCTTTGGAAGAAATAGACAGGAAGAGATCATAACATTCAGTACCAAACCCAAAAAAGTGACCATCAAAGAATTGCCTCCACATCCATTAAAAGAAAGTGTGACAGTAGGCAACTATAGACTCAAAGAAAAAATATCTAGTCAATCTTTAAAAACTGGAGAAAGCTTTAACTATTCCTTTGATGTCATAGGTGAAGGCAATATTTCGGCAATTAGCGAGCCACGACTATATGAGGATGAAAATTTTGATATCTACTCTCCCAATATTCGTCAGGATATCAGCAGAGGACACGGCAAAGTGAGAGGAACCAAGTCTTTCAGTTATTACGGGATACCCAATGAGCCTGGCGAGTATGCTCTTGGGGATTACCTGCAGTTTATTTACTTCAATGTGAAAACTGATAGCTATGACACCCTTCGATCCGATATGATTGTGAGCGTGACTGGTGAGAGTAAAAAGAATGAGTACATCTTGTCGAATGATATGGGTACGTTTTATGATGCTATGGACATTCAGAGCAATGAACTGATGGCACTAGATGCTCAGGATCGCATGCGCAGCATGGCAAACATTGCCATTTTTGTATTGATTGGCCTTGTTGCTTTGGTGATGTTCAAAAAATAGGACTTCCTGTTAATAAAATCGCACTTCAGAAGCGAATTTCAGTTAATTTTGATATTTAGTTCAATTGCCTTCGATACTATCCCTCATTGCGAGCGGCTAGCGAAGCAATCTCTTTATTATTCGAGTAATCTAATATGAGTAATTCATTCGGATCTTTATTCAAGATCACCACATTTGGAGAATCACATGGCAAAGCGATAGGCGTTACTATTGATGGCTGCCCAGCAGGAATCGAAGTAGATGAGGCCTTTATTCAGTCTGAGTTAGAAAGAAGAAAGCCAGGACAATCTAAGATTACTACCCAAAGAAAAGAGCCAGATAGTTTTGAAATTCTATCTGGCGTATTCGAAGGTCAAACCACTGGCACTCCAATAGCCATGGTCATTCATAATACGGACCAGAAGAGTAAGGATTATGCACACATTGCTAAGTCCTATAGGCCCTCTCATGCCGATTTCACCTATCAGGAAAAGTATGGAGTTAGAGACTATAGAGGTGGAGGAAGAAGCTCAGCTCGAGAAACAGCAGCACGTGTAGCAGCAGGCGCTTTGGCTAAGTTGGCGCTACGTCAGTTGGGGATTGAAGTTAGTGCTTACGTGTCTCAGGTTGGAGATTTAAAAACTGAGAAGTCATACTTAGAACTCGACCTCTCTAAAACAGAAAACACCATTGTCCGGTGTCCGGATGAATCTATTGCCGAAGAAATGATCACTTACATCGATGGGGTTCGCAAAAATGGAGACACCGTTGGTGGAGTTGTCACGGGAGTAATTACAGGAACTCCTGTAGGGCTGGGCGAGCCAGTCTTTGACAAGCTTCATGCTCGATTAGGGGCTGCTATGCTGGGCATTAATGCCGTGAAAGGCTTCGAATACGGTAGTGGATTTGAAGGAGCCAAAATGAAAGGTTCTGAGCATAATGACATCATCGAAAAAGATGGAGATCAAGTAAAAACTCGTACTAATCTGTCAGGAGGTATTCAGGGTGGAATCTCAAATGGCGAGGACATTTATTTCAGTGTGGCGTTTAAGCCAGTAGCCACCATTATGCGCGACCAGAATTCTATAGATCAAGACGGAAACGAAATTACCGTTTCCGGAAAAGGACGTCACGATCCATGTGTGGTGCCAAGAGCAGTGCCTATCGTAGAAGCTATGTCGGCATTGACTATCCTTGATTTTTATTTGCTCAACCAGTCAACAGTATTAAAAGCTTAGTATCTTGGCGAATTAAATAACACAACATTTAATTCGAAGAATGAAAAATTTACCGCTGCATGTCAAAATCGTCATAGGACTTGTCCTAGGAGTAATTTGGGCGTTTGTTTCTAGTGCCTTGGGATGGAATGATTTCACTATCACCTGGATAGACCCTTTCGGGATCATTTTTATTAGACTGCTCAAATTTATTGCGGTGCCTTTGGTACTTTTTTCTATTATCAGTGGAGTTTCTGGCTTGAGTGATGTGTCCAAGCTGGGTCGCCTGGGTGGTAAAACTTTAGGAGCCTATATGGTAACTACCGTAGCAGCAGTTGGGATTGGGCTGCTTTTGGTAAATCTGGTGAAGCCGGGAGGTTTTGTAGAAGAAGACCAAAGAATTAAAAATAGAATCTCTTTTGAACTTTGGCTACAAGATGAAAAAATGGGTTTGCCGCATGATGGTGAATCTTATCTCAACAAGCCTGAGTTTCAACATCTAATCACCGATGCTCAGAAAGAAGGCCAACTCTCAGAAGCTGATCAAAAGAAAGTGGCTGCCCGAATGGCTGCTGCCAAAAAACAAAAAGAAGGAAGCCCGTTGATGTTTATCGTGGAGATGGTACCCGAGAATGTTATTTTCTCCATTTCCAATAATGGGTTGATGCTTCAAGTGATATTTTTCTCCATATTCTTTGGGATTACATTGGTCATGGTGCCTGATGATAAGAAGAAGCCGGTGGTAGACTTTATTCATAGTATGAATGAGGTTTTCCTAAAAATGGTAAATATGGTGATGGGGGCGGCTCCATTCTTTGTGTTTGCCTTACTGGCCGGCGTTATCGCGAAGATGGCTGATACCCCTGCTGAGGTATTTGAAATTTTCTTGGGATTAGGCTCTTACTCGCTGACTTTAGTAGCAGGGCTGTTCTTTTTGGTGTTTGTATTCTATCCTTTAATCATGAAAATCTTTGTGCCTAAGCTTAGCTACAAAGAGTTCTTTAAAAATATTAGTCCTGCACAGTTCTTGGCTTTTTCTACTAGTTCTAGTGCGGCTACACTTCCGGTGACTATGGAATGTGTGGAAGACAACATGGGCGTATCCAACAACATTGCAAGTTTTGTATTGCCAGTGGGTGCCACCGTGAATATGGATGGCACCAGTTTATATCAAGCCGTAGCCGTAGTTTTCTTGGCTCAGCTTCACATGGTAGACCTCACCGTAGCCCAGCAGTTGACGATTGTACTAACTGCGACCTTAGCTTCTATCGGAGCAGCCGCTACACCAAGTGCTGGTTTGGTGATGATGATCATCGTGCTTCAGTCTGTAGGACTCAACCCTGCTTGGGTCGCCATCATCTTCCCGGTAGATCGTATCCTAGATATGTGTCGTACCGTGGTTAATGTAACTGGTGATGCGACTGTCTCTACCTTGATTGCCAAGAGCGAAGGGGAGTTGAGTAAGTATTGAAGTTTAGTTCTCTTTTTGTATTATACTTGCGCCAGCACTTTGAGAATTACTGAATTGGTCTAGAGGAGATGTGTGTCTCCATACTAATTCTATGAGAGAGTAATTTGATATAAGAATAATGAACCAACTAACCGACCTCTATTTGGATGCTATTTCTATGCATCACCATCAAACTATTTAACATCATCAATTTTTATCATCCTTGGGTAGGGTAAGGAATTATGCTTTAAGTTGACTAAACCAAACCAATTAGCACGAATCAAATATCAATTAACATGAAAAAATTAACCTTTTTATTCGCTTTAGCTCTATCAATTAGTGCACAAGCACAGAATATAGAAAATGGGGCAAAGATGAACTTCAAAAACTCTGCCGGCGCCTTAGATGGAACTACATTATATAGAAATTCGGGTAGTCATATGAGGTTTGAATTCTTCAATCATTTTGATTTCAAGTCTCTAAATGGTGGTTATATTAAAATTAGAAATGCGAATAAAATTTCAATCAAACTGAACCCCAATGGAGACAGCTATTTTGATGATGGAAACATAGGACTTGGTACTAAATCTCCAGAGGAACTTTTACACTTAAAAAGAAACAATGCCACGATCAAACTATCTTCAGGTCAGTACCATCAATCAGAAGGAACCGTTATTAGCAGAATAAAATTCAACAACCACAATACTGGAAATACATCTTTAGACTATAGTTCTGAAATAAGAGGTCTACTCACTGGGAGTTCTGCGCAACTGGTAGGTATGCAATTTTTGACGCTGGGTTCAGTACGCATGCATATTGATGATGGAGGAAATGTGGGTATTGGAACAGAAGAACCCGTTGAAAAACTTCAAATTAATGGGGGAGCATTGCAATTTTATAATATTGGCAATAATTCTAATAATGTCGATATAATTAAAATCAATGAAGGTTCAAGTGTAGCTGATTCGAATGAATTTACTATGACAGGCATGTTTGAAGGTACTAGTGGAAATAATGCCATCAAGTTCAGATCTAAATGGACAAATAATATACTATTCTTAAAAGCAGATGGTAACGTTGGAATTGGAACTTCTACACCTTCCGCAATGCTTTCAGTAGCAGGAAAAATGGACGCTCAGGAAATTAAAGTTGAGGTGGATGCTGGAGTAGTACCTGATTATGTTTTCGCTAGCGATTACAATCTCACCACTCTTGAAGAAACGGCAAACTACATCGAAGAAAACCACCACCTACCAGAAATTCCTTCCGCTACTGAAATGGAGGCCTACGGCATGAATGTAGGTGAGATGAATTTGCTCTTGCTAAAGAAGATTGAGGAGTTGACGCTGCATTTGATCAATCAAAATGAACGATTAGAGTCCCAGCAAAAAGAAATAGAATTGTTAAAACAAAGATGAGATACAAGCTATGTACAAAACTATACTGACCGCTGTGGTTATGTGTCTAGGCCATATAGGTTTGGCACAATTTAGCAACCCAGATGGGAATAATGACATCCACTACAATGCTGGTAAAGTAGGAGTTGGAACAGCAAGTGGAGATCTAAAAGATTTATTCACAGTAAAGGGTGGAAACATTAATATAGGAAACATTACCAATCAGGAATATAGCGTTGTATTTCGACCTCATGACAAAAGCTGGAGAAGTGGCCTAATCGGATACTCCTCATCAACACCACCCACCGACTATATTGGTTTAAAGAGTTACTACGGCTCCATACGAATGATTACCAATGTTAATCAGGAAGTGATGCGCATAACCCGCAACAATCGCGTAGGGATAGGTGTTGTTGCTCCGGACAATACTTTGGATGTTAGATTGTCAGAAAGTTCGGGGTGGTTGGCACGATTTGCTGAGACGTCAGGAGCAGGACTGATTTTTGGAGTAAACCCAAACAACGATGATGCTTTATCTGGTTTTATTGCACATACCTCCGCAAACAGAAACATTAATTATTCCGTGACAGGGAATGGTCGTCATCAGTTTTATACTGATTGGGGAAGAAGTATGGTAATTACCAGTGGTGGAAAAATTGGCATTGGTCAACCTATTCCAGAAGACCTGGTTCATATTAGGTCTGAAAATCCAGTCATAAGAATTTCAAACTCCAACTATCATGGAGGGGGAGGAAATGCAGCAGGAACAGTTTTGGGTACCATAAAATTTAGTAATCGTGATGATAATCATAACTATAGGGCAGAAATGCGAGGAATTTTGACAGGAAATTGGGCTGAATACGTGGGACTATCCTTCACTACTCATTCTTCAGGTCAACAAATTGAAAGAATGAGAATTATGCATGATGGAAGTGTAGGTATTGGTACTACCAACCCCACTGCTCTCCTTTCGGTAGCGGGCAAAATGGATGCTCGAGAGATCAAAGTAGAGGTAGAAGCGGGAGCCACCCCCGACTATGTCTTCGCCGATGACTACAAACTCTCAACTCTCGAAGAAACGGCAAGCTACATTGAAGAAAATCACCATCTACCAGAAATCTCTTCCGCTAAAGAAATGGAGGCAAACGGTATGAATGTAGGTGAGATGAATTTGTTGCTACTTAAGAAGATTGAGGAGCTGACGCTTCACCTAATTGAAAAGGACAGGCAATTGGATGATGTAATCAAAAGACTACAAAAACTTGAAAAACAATAAGAAATATGAAAATTATAATCATAATCACGGCTCTCCTGTTCACCTCCATATTTTCATTTGCACAAAATGAGATTACAGATACTAACTCAGGTGCCGACCCTCTTTACATTTTGAGAACCACAAACCCTGCAGAGTCTTTTAAAATTAGTGTGGATGATCGAATCGGAAAAATCGAATACAATCAGGACGAAACAACTGATTTTCATAATTTCATTTTTAACATTAACAGTAGTACTTCGCACTATTATCATTGGCGATCAAATAACTCAGATTTAATGAAGCTGCGAAACAATGGGACACTCTATCTGAACTCATCTGCCCCTAATCATGCGGGACTGAATATTTCATTCGATCAATCGACAACAAATAACGGTGCAGACGTAAACCTAGCAATAAGAACCAATAGTGGCTCTCCTATTGTGGATTGGTATATTCAAAATTGGGGTGGCTCTTACATATTTTCTAGGGGATCAAGTAATGGTAAGCGAGACCTTTTTCGCATTGAGAGCAATGGAGATATTGTTGTACCAAATGGTGATGCAATAATCGACGGGAAGCTAAAGAGTGAAGAGATAATGGTAGAAGTTATGGATGTTCCTGACTACGTTTTCGCTGATGACTACGAACTCTCCACGCTTGAAGAAACGGCAAACTACATCGAAGAAAACCACCACCTACCAGAAATTCCTTCCGCTACAGAAATGGAGGCCAACGGCATGAATGTCGGCGAAATGAACCTGCTTTTGCTAAAGAAAATTGAAGAGATAACTCTGCATTTAATCAAGATGATGGAGGAAAATAAGGAAATGAAAAAAGAAATAGAGGAACTTAAATTAACCAAACTATGAAAACTATAATCGCATTCTTAATTCTATTGTTAACCTCTTCGCTTTCTTATGGGCAGGCTACATGGGACTACGGCACAAGTGAAATATCGACCGCAAACAAGGTGATCATAGATAACCAGTTAAGAGTTAATGATGGGAATGATAAATTAACCTTCAAGGTTAACAATTTGGAAGACTACTCTAAGATAACATGGGGAGATAACTTGGAGGATAAATTGTATTTTCATTTTGACCATTGGAACGGGGAGTCTAATGATAAAAATGTTATGACTTTACTTTCTAACGGCCGTGTTGGAATTGGGACAGATAATCCAACTTATTCAAACTTGCATATTTACCGAAATACTACAACTGGGGGGTGGGGATCAATTGATCCAACTAAGGCAGTACTTAAAGTTGAAGATGCCAGTGCAAATCTTTTTATAGACGGAAACTCTCTTTTTACAGATGGCAATATGAATCTTGGCACCGTAGGTGAGAAGAGGCTGACCTTCGGTACAAATAATAGTGAACATGTGAGAATAGATGCTGATGGACATGTTGGAGTGGGAACCACCGAACCTGCTCATGATTTGCACGTGGTGGGATCTACATTGTTCAAAGGAGAAACCAAAATCACTGGCCCTTTACTATTTGCTAAAGGAATGGAATCCGTCTTGGCAAATAGCACGAATCCAGCGATATATGAAACGCATGATATGGACGGCGATTATCCATTCAACACCTCTGGCCATTTGGTTATACAACCAGAAACCACTTATTCTAAAGACATTGTAATGATGACAGGCAATGGAACCCCAGATGTCAGGATGGTAGTATTGGGTAATGGAAGAGTAGGTATCGGTACTCGGACACCGACCGCTAAATTTTCCGTAGCGGGCAAAATGGATGCTCGAGAGATCAAAGTAGAGGTAGAAGCAGGAGCCACTCCAGACTACGTCTTTGCCGATGACTACGAACTCTCCACGCTCGAAGAAACTGCCTCCTTCATTAATGAAAACCATCACTTGCCAGAAGTCCCTTCTGCAAAAGAAATGGAAGCCAACGGCATGAATGTAGGCGAGATGAACCTGCTTTTGCTAAGGAAGGTTGAGGAGTTGACGCTGCATTTAATAGATCTTGCGGAAAAAGATAAAGAGAAAACGATTTTGATAAAAAAAATGCAAGATGAATTAGATGCATTAAAACCAAAGAACAATTAATTATGCGAATAATATTTATCCTAGCCTTATTCAACTGTTTTATTCCCTTTACACATGCCCAAGTTGCATATTCATATGAAGGCGATTTTAACGAGGAGGGAACAAGTTTTGGTCTGAGAGTAACCAGCAGCTCTTCAGCGGCAGGGCATACTCACTTGGGAGACTATCTGATTAATTTTAGTTCTAGAAATGGAGGGGAATTATATCATCTGAGGGTCAATTCGGAGTATAACAATATTTACAATTTTCACCTTGAAAGAATATCTGGCCAAACCAATTCAAATGATGTCAATGTAGTAGAGAATACTTCTACAGCATTAAACCTTGAAATCCGATATCATGGACCCGAAAATGATTGGCATCGAGTGACAGTGCATGAACTATCTCCTTCTCGAGGTAGCAATCCAACTTTTCAGAAGATAGATCCGTCTGAGTTCCAGTCTGGAGGCCAAAAATTAGATTTGATTTCTAAAAACGGGCAAGCCTTCTTCACTAGTCGAGTGGGTATTGGGACTAGCTCGCCAGCCACAAAATTGGATATTAGACATGGACAAGCCGGAGGAATTGCCATAAGAAGAAAGGGAATGCAAGACGAATTGGGAAGAGGACTGTATTTGACAGGTGGAGGATATATAAAAGATAATGATTGGGGTGGTATAACAGCAGGCGTATATCATGATTTAGGTACTTATACAGCTCGTTCTAATGCCGCTTCTGGTGTAGAGTTTAAGAATGGGAATATTTATCTGAAGGCAGCCAATGGTCTGACGGATGGGTCTAGATTTTCTTTCCCTTCTCGATTAGCCGTTCTAGCCAATGGCAATGTTGGCATAGGTACTACCACGCCAACTGCCCTTCTTTCGGTAGCAGGTACCATGGATGCCCGAGAAATCAAAGTTGAAGTAGAAGCAGGAGTCACTCCGGACTACGTATTCGCAGATGACTACAGTCTTTCCTCACTTGAAGAAACGGCAAGCTACATCGAAGAAAATCACCATCTACCTGAGATTCCTTCGGCAAAAGAAATGGAAGCCAATGGCATGAATGTAGGTGAGATTAACCTGCTTTTGCTAAAGAAAATCGAAGAACTGACTTTGCACTTGATTGAGATGAAGGGAAAAAATACTGAATTAGAACACCGAATCAATAGAATTGAAAAGAACAATAAGTAAAAACCAGTTGATAATATTTACCAAAATGCACAACTTATTTATGCGCAAGTTTGCTCTCAGTTTAGTTTCAGGGGTCTTAATTTTCTCTGGCACTTTAAGAGCACAAGGTATTGCAGAGGCTTGACCCGGCCTTCTCAACCGACGCGGCTAACCTTGGACAAAACGTGTTGGTTTTAACCTTTTATCTAAGAAGAGCGCGCGAAAATAGGTTGTCTACAATAGTATATAAGATAAAGAATGAGATCAGACATGACACAATTTGATTAAAGCAAGTACTGTCGTTCTCAGATAAGTTGGGATGCTGACGTCCTTACTGATGATGAAATTTTCGAACTAAAATCAAAACGAGGTATCTGAAAACAATCTAACAATATTTAACTATACTTGTGAAAGCAATTTAAGAATTACTGAATCAAGTCTGAGGGTATGTGATATCCTTAAGTTGATCAAACCGAACAGTAATTTGAACGAAGAATAAATGAACCAACCTATCTCATTTCCAAACGGAGTGTGCTCACTCTATATCAAGCCTCGTATTTTTTTAGCACCGCTTGGGGCTTCCTAATCTATTATCAAATCCAAAATGAAAATAAAATTTTTAGTACTTACTATTGTTTTAGCCGCTACGCTCCAAGCAAGTTGGTCTCAGTCTGGAAACCATATTAATATACCCGTTGGTTATGCATTGAATTTTAATCACAATAGCAGCGAAGGTAGTGACGGCTCTGTAATTTATCGTGGCACAGGGTCTGCTGGTGTAATGCAATTTCATTTTGCCGGAGAAAGCGTAAACTTTAAATCTCTTACATCTGGAGGCTACTGGAAACTTCAAAATCTTGATGGCTTAAACAAAGTTCTATTACATACGGATGGTAACTCCTATTTGAAAGGTGGCAAATTTGGAATTGGAACCTCCACATTCGATTCGCAGGGGGGAAATGAAATACTAAGAGTTAAAGGTGCAATTGTTTTTGATAAAACAACTGCTACCTCTGAGCTGTATTTACCCAGCATTGAACATAACTCACATAATGGCAGTACCAACGACCTTTATATTGGTACCAAGAGCAATAATGGAGATTTAAGATTTTTCACAGGAAATACAGGCTCTGCAAAAACTTTTGGAAGCAATGCGAATGAACTTAGGATGATAATATCTGACAATGGCGAAATTGGCATTGGCACTTCTTCTCCAAGCTATGATTTTCATTTAGTAGGAGATAGTTATTTGCAAGGGGACACAAAAATTAACGGGGCTTTGCTATTTAATAAGGGCGTTACAGCCCCAATTACAGGTAGTACGCATCCAGCAATTTATGAATCTACAAATTCAGGATTACCTTATCCTTTTAATGAGGCAGGTAACCTAATTATTCAACCCGAATCCACTTATAATAAGGATATCGTGTTTATGGCAGGGAACCCAACGCCCGAGATTAGTACAGTTATTAAACACAACGGTAGAATGGGTATAGGTACAACTAATCCTACTGAATCCAATTTGCATATTTATAGAAATACAACAACGTTAGGGTGGGGAGATATAGATCAAACACAAGCCGTACTAAAAGTAGAAGACAAAAATGCTAGTCTTTATGTTGATGGGAATTCAATATACACAAATAGCAAAATGAATCTTGGTACAATTGGAGGAAATAGATTTACTATTGGCACCAACAATCAAGAAAGAATACGTGTAACCTCAGCTGGAAAAGTTGGAATCGGGTTAGGAGATCAAAATCCAACACATAGGTTGGAGGTAAATGGCGCCATTCGTGCCACGGAAATAAAAGTGCAATCTTTTCCATGGCCTGACTATGTATTTGAGGAGAACTATAAGTTAAAATCACTAGAAGAAACGGCTGCCTACATCAAAGATAATCAGCATCTACCCGAAATTCCCTCAGCTGCTGAGGTAGAAGCGAATGGCATAGCCTTAGGCGAAATGAATGCTTTGTTGCTAAAGAAAATCGAAGAATTGACTTTGCATTTGATTGAGATGAAAGAGGCTCTTGACAATGCAGAAACTGTCAATGTCAAGCAAGAAGAAAAAATTCAAATGCTATTAAAAAGCTATAAATAGTTATGAGAAATAAACTTTACTTAATATGTAGTTTTTTAGCTACAACACTATCAATAGGTGAACTAGAAGCGCAAACAAAAAAAACTTTGGCTCATGAACATCTTTGGAGTTCCACAAGCAACAAAAACCTTGAACTGAAAGAGGTATTAACTCGATTTAATTTGCCAGATGAAGTGCTGAATCAAATTGACGAGTTGGAGCATTCGATAAATGCTGATTCGGAAACAGAAAATATTATTTTACTTAAAAAATCAATTGAAGTTAGAAGAACTAAAACGTATGAAAAACTTTTTTTGAGATTTTATTGCAGAACTATTTCTGATGAAGAAAATCAAAGTATTGACATGATGAAATCTTTTCTCATTGGAAAATTCCCTTTTAATGAGAGGTCGCATGAGATCGAGTCATTAAAAAACAACTACCAAAGTTCTGAAAACCAAAGGCTACAGTCTGATAAGACAGAACTTAAACCAAACTCTTACGAATTTGTTTCTACTGCCCTTGAGCAAAACTACCCAAACCCATTTGACGTGGAATCCAAGATTAGATATAGTCTTCCTGCTAGTTTCAACACAGCAAAGATTGTTATTTCGGATATAAACGGACAGGAGGTTTTTACTATTGATTCATTGATTCCAGGTAGCAATGAAGTCAAAATAAGTAAAAGAAATATACCTAGAGGCATCTATTTCTATTACTTGGTAGTTGATGATGAGTTTGATACTTCACCAAGAAAAATGCTAGTTGAATAAAAGTATTAGAGCTAATATTTAAAATTCGAAAACTCCTTTTTGATATGAAAAAAATAGTGATCTACGCAATTTTTATCCTAATTATTCCACGCCCTAGTTATGGAGATAATTTTGAATTGCCGTTAGAATTCGAAATTACAGAAGATGCCATTAATCTCTTTTTGCTAAAGCAATACAAGGATTTAGGCAATTCAAGATTCACTACCTACAACTACGAAGGTGTGACGTATCAAGCTGAATTATTGCCGATTATCATAGACTTGAAAAATGATGCAGCTGCAACCCATCTAAGGTTTCAACTAGGCGTGACTTGGGGGGAGAATAGTACCAGTGTATCTTTTTCACATTACATATCATTTGCTGTCAGTAACGGAGAAGCCAATGCCGAAATAATAATTGAAGGTGTTAGATCTGGGATTCAAAGCAATGAAAATCTGCCAGATGCAGTTAAGAATTTTCTTCTAAGTGCGTACGATAATTTAGAACTCAAGGCTTATCCACAATCTTTAATGGATAATATAAATGACGATATTTTGCTTGAAGAGCACCCAATAGAGCTTTTATCTCCAGTTCAAGTTAGCTGGGAGGTATCAGAAAGTAAACTTGATCTTACCTTAACATTACGATTTAGTGCAGAAGCCCCAAAAATGGAATTGATGCTTACAGATGATGATGAGATAAGGTGTAGAACAAACTTCAAAGCAGAATTCTTGTATGCAATATTTAATTATGGCGATTTGAGCCCATTAATTGAAGTCCCCTGGGCAAATTATGGCTATGAATATACATATGATGGTCAGTTATATAACAAAACTAGAGATAGAGAGAGGTGTATCATTTTGGTTGAAAATAGTAAAAATGCGTACAAAGCATATTTTGATATTGAATCCTTAACCCCAAATGTATGGATTCAGCCACATAGATTTAATTAAAACTTAATCTTCTACTATTATGAAAAATAACTTTCTAACTCTGTGCATTACCTTAATTTGTTTCTCTCAGAATCTATTGGGGGCGGATGGTGTCACCATAAAATTGTCTGAAGATAAGTTGAATGAGTTTATCGAATTGGCTAGCCTTTCCCAATTGCTTAGCTATACGCTATTGGATAAAGGAACTACTGAAGTAATAGCTGATTGTGACAATTTGGAAATAGAAATCAAAAAACAAGTTTTTTTTCATGCCTCAATAGCAAATACAGTGAGTCTGGATTTAAAAAACAATAACAGATTCAGTTTAAGCTCAACAGATAAATATACTGACAGCAATGGAGTTGCGCATGATGTGTTTCTGAGAGGAGGAGGTACTATAAAGGCCCCATCTATTCCCTTGGTTAGAGAGCACACAGTAGAACTAAGAATTACAACATATGGGACTATCAATGGATCGTTTAAGTATGAAAATAATAAACTGATTCTCGACCTTGATGATATAGATCTCAAAGTATTCGGTGAAGCTGACGACGGCACAGCTTGTGGTTCAGAATGGATTTTACCAATAGGGTTTTTAGAATCGCCGTATGAGTGGGAAACAGACATCAATATTGGAACCTCTATTCTTCCAAACGCACTAACCAGTTATTTTAAACAGGGAACTCCAACTATCACAACCACGACAAATGAACTTTCTCTTACGTTTGAAACTATCCCTTTCAAGGAAACTGAATTAAATGAAAGCTACTCGGCCGAGGCTGCCTATGAGATAGAGTTAGGTGAGATCACGGTGCCTTCTTCAGCACAAAATTCAAATATTATTGCCGGAAGTACTATAAAATTGAAGGACGGGTTTCAGGTAAAATCTGGTGCGGTATTTAAAGCATCAATCGTGCCTTATGATTTTTAATCGATCTAAAATATGCCGATGTTCCTATTTGGTCTCAACAAATTCACGACAAAATTTTCTTGAACAATAAATTCCTGAACTGGATTAAGAGCACATCACACCTGCCCGTCGGAAAACAGGGGTGAGCTCAAACTGGGCTCAATTTGAAAGAGTCTCTACCGAACCAAACAAAGAAGTCTCATGTTTCGTATCTTTGTAATCTCATATAAGAAGAAAAGAAGATGTCTGAAGCAGTAGCAAATACCCCGGTAAATATATATTTCGAGTCGAATCCGAATCCAAACACATTGAAGTTCGTGGTCAATTTCATGTTGGTACCAGAAGGTACGAACTTCGACTACCCTTCTCCAGAAAGAGCAACAAACTCAGAATTGGCGCAAGAACTATTCACTTTCCCGTTTGTGAAAGGTGTATTTGTGATGAGCAATTTCATCACCGTATCGAAAGACGAAGCTACGGAATGGGAAGAAGTTCGTGATGGCATCAAAGAACACATCAAGGGCTACTTGGAGTCTGGCAAATTGGCTGTGAACCTTTCTCAGCCTTATGCTGAACCGAAGCAAGAAAATGCAGCGCCTAAGGCCCCAGTTTCAGACCTAGACGAAAACATCAAAGGCATCTTGGACGAATACATCCGTCCGGCCGTGGAGCAAGACGGTGGAGCGATCGACTTTCACTCCTTCGAAGATGGGAAAGTGAAAGTGGTGCTTCAAGGCGCTTGTAGCGGTTGTCCTTCTTCTACGCTTACCCTAAAAGCAGGTATTGAAAATCTTCTGAAAAGAATGGTGCCCGAGGTGCAAGAGGTCGAGGCGATTAATGGGTAGTTTTTAGCACGTCATTACTCGATGGGTTTGACGAAGGAAAAAACATTCGGGTAATCTGTCTGCGGTATGAGCTGCTATTTCGGACCATTCTGCTAGCCGATGTGAATTACCCGAACTGACGTCGGGTAATGATGTTTTGCTTAAGGATTTTTACTTATAAAAACTCATTTCATCCCCAACACCTCCTTCGAAATATGCATTATCACCAGCATATTTGGAACATCTACCACTTCTGCGATTTTCAGATCTCCTGCGAGGGAACAAAGGATGTAGGCGTCTTCTTCGGTCAGGCCGTGCTCACTGACTAAATATTCAATCATGAACTGAACGGCTTTTTTGGTAGCCGCGTCGATGGTAGTTCCAAACGCAGTGACGGCGTAATAGTCGTCAGTTTCGTACTGCGGCTCAGTCAAATATGGCTTTTGGCCCTTGAGCAGTTTTAGTTCAAACACAAATCGCATCGGTGACTCCACAGCAGTGCCGGATACTTCACCTAAACCTTGTACGGCATGTGCGTCACCAATGGAGAATAGTGCACCCTCTACGAAAACAGGAAAATAAACGGTAGTCCCTTCTACCATATTAGGGTCGTCCATGTTGCCACCGTTGGCGCGTGGAGGAATAGTAGACAGTAAAGAATCGGTGTCAGGTGCCACGCCCATTACTCCGGCAAAGGGTCTCGCTGGGATTTTGATCTTGTCAGAAAAGTGGATGATTTTGTCGGTGCTATCAATCTCAAATGTTTTCAATTTGGGTTCAGTAAAAGCATCTGCCAAAAAACCAAACCCAGGAAAAATGGCCGACCAGCCCCAGTTACCTACGTCAATTTTGTGCATGGTGACGGCTAATACATCACCAGGTTGGGCTTCTTCTACATAGATAGGTCCGGTCAAAGGATGAATAGGATCGAAAGACACATTTGCCATATCCTCAATTGTAGAGTTTACATTGAGTTGTGCATCCGTGGCTTCTTCGGTAAATGCTTCTACGATGGCTCCACTAGGTACAGACAAAACAGGAGCAATGGTTCGGCTCCATTTATTGTGTTTGTGAGTGGAAGGTAGAGTATACTGGGGAACTACTTCAGGCTTGGTATTATTGTGGTTTGGCTGACAACTAATGAGAATGGATAAAGCTAAGATTGAGGTTAATGTTTTCATAATCTAAATATAGTGAATTATGAAAACCCGATTGGACAAAAAAATAGCTCAGAGTTAAAACCCTGAGCTATTTTTCAATTCTATCTTTATTAATTAAAACTCAAACTTGATACCCTGAGCCAAAGGCAAGTCAGTACCGAAGTTGATTGTGTTTGTTTGACGTCTCATATAGACTTTCCAGGCATCTGATCCAGACTCGCGTCCTCCTCCAGTTTCTTTTTCACCGCCGAAAGCGCCGCCAATCTCAGCACCAGAAGTTCCGATGTTGACGTTGGCGATTCCACAATCGGATCCACCGTGTGACAAGAACATTTCCGACTCTCTCATGTTTTGTGTCATGATCGCAGAAGACAAGCCCTGAGGCACATCGTTCTGAATAGCAATAGCATCTTCGATGTTACTGTATTTGATCAAATACAAAATCGGTGCGAAAGTCTCATGCTGAACAATTTCAAAATGATTTTCTACTTCAAAAATCGCCGGCTTTACATAACAGCCAGACTCATAACCTTCACCTGAAAGCACTTCACCATCTACTACAGTTTTGGCACCTTCAGCTTTTCCTTTCTTGATTGCTTCGCTATACATATCTACTGCCAAAGTATCAATTAATGGCCCTACGTGATTGGATTCATCCAGAGGATTACCAATTTTCAACTGACCATAAGCGCTTTGTAATTTCTTCTTTACATCCTCATAGATATCTTCATGAATGATAAGTCTTCTAGTAGACGTACAACGCTGGCCACAAGTGCCTACAGCGCCGAATACGGCACCAATCAAAGACATATCTAAGTCTGCATGCTTTGAAATGATAATGGCGTTGTTTCCTCCTAATTCTAATAACGCTCTACCCAATCTTGCGCCGACAGCTTCTCCTACAGCCTTACCCATTCTGGTAGATCCTGTGGCTGATACCAGAGGTACACGCTTATCATTAGACATCAATTGTCCAATTTTAGCATCACCGATAATCAAGTTGTTTACACCTTCTGCTACGCCATTGGCTCTGAATACCTTGTCGGTAATGTGCTGACATGCTATCGCTGTAATTGGTGTTTTTTCACTTGGTTTCCAAAGACAAACGTCTCCACAAACCCAAGCCAAAGCACTGTTCCATGCCCAAACGGCTACCGGAAAGTTGAATGCAGAAATGATACCCACAATCCCTAATGGATGATACTGCTCATACATTCTGTGGCTAGGTCTTTCAGAGTGCATGGTCAATCCATACATCTGACGAGACAATCCTACGGCAAAGTCACAGATGTCGATCATCTCTTGTACTTCACCGAGGCCTTCCTGGTAAGACTTACCCATTTCATAAGAAACCAATTTACCGAGGTCTTCTTTATGCTCGCGCAAAGCCTCGCCTACCTGACGTACGATTTCACCTCTTTTTGGGCCTGGTACCAATCTCCATGATTTGAAAGCTTCAGAAGCTGTCTTAATAATTTCTTCATAAGTTTCTTCTGTTCCAGAAGTCACTTTACCAATCAATTTTCCGTCTGCCGGAGAATGAGATTCGATTACAGCACCGTTGGATTGGATCCAATTAGAACCAGTGCTTGATCCCATGTTTAGTTCCTCAATACCGAGGTTTTTTAGTGCTTGCTCTATGCCGAATTTGTCTGCCATTTCTGTGTTAATTAGAGTTTGCGCAAAAATAGATGATCCTGCTGATTAATAGGATTGATACATAAAAAATCCCCGAACGAGCGGGGATTATGTTAATATCGTATCAGAGGAGCGGTTGTTTACCAACCAATACCGTAATAAGCTTTCTCTCCATCTTCATACATGCCTTCGATTAAGAGTCCTGACCCACCGTTGGTTCTGGAAAGTGCACGAGACAGATCTTCTACGGATAGGATAGGTCTTTTGTCTATGGCTGTCACAATAAAACCTTCTTTTATGCCTGCCTCTCTAAACTTGCCCTCTTCTACTTTGAGCAGTTTGGCTCCTCCCTCTACTTTCAGCTCTTCTTTTTCTTCCTTGGAAAGGTCCGCAAACGTACCGCCCTGTATCGTCATGTTATTGGACGAGGCAATGGTCGTTGTTGTGCCCAATGTGTTCTTCAATGTTGCCGTTACAGTTTTTTCTTTGCCATTTCTGATTAAAGTCACCTTTACTTTGTCACCAGGACGGTTGAGTGCTACTTTTTCTTGAAGCTCTGAAGTTTTAGTTACCTTTTCTCCTTGCACAGCGATGATCACATCACCATTTTCAATGCCAGCTTCGTCTGCACCACTGTTAGGGTTTACATTGATTACATATACGCCCTCTAGCACATTCAGGTCTTCGTCTTCGGCCAGCTGAGCGTTTACATCTCTGATATTAATGCCGAGCAAAGCTCTCTGCACCACACCAAATTCTTTTAAGTCAGCTAAAACCTTGTCTACCAAATTCGCAGGGACCGCAAAAGAGTAGCCCGCATAAGTTCCAGTAGGTGTCGCGATGGCTGTGTTAATCCCAACTAACTCTCCTCTCAAATTTACCAAGGCACCCCCTGAGTTACCAGGATTCACCGCAGCATCGGTTTGTAGAAATGATTCAATTTGCAGATTGTTCCTGTTTCTGAGGATGTTAATATTTCTTCCTTTGGCACTGATGATTCCTGCCGTAACTGTTGATCTAAACTCAAAAGGATTACCTACTGCCAATACCCACTCGCCAATCTGGACTTGATCAGAATTGCCGACTTTTACAAATGGAAGACCGGCTGCTTCTATTTTTAATAGCGCAAGATCTGTCGTTGGATCTGTCCCCACGATTTCTGCTTTGTAGGTTCTGTTGTCGTTGAGCAACACTTCGATTTCCGTAGCATTTTCAATTACATGGTTATTCGTAGCGATATACCCGTCTTCGCTGATGATTACTCCGCTACCGGATCCCATGGATTGGCGCTGCTGCGGTTGTCCGCCCTGCGGGTCTCCAAAAAATTGTCTGAAGTATTCATCAAATTGATTTGAGCCTTGTCCAGCTCGGCTTGATCCTTCGAACGTACTTCTAATATGCACCACGCCCGGGGTCACAACTTTTGCTGCATAAATGAAGTTGAGTCCCTCGGGAACAATCATCGCCGAAGAATCCAAGTCGTAGTTGGAAAATCTTACTGGCTGACTTTCTGCCTGGATTATTTTGACGGGCTCGTCTTTAACTAACTGATATCCGCCGAGTGCGATTCCACCGCCTAGCATAGAAGCGAATACCATTCTGATAAAAAACTGTCTATTATTCATTTTTCTTATTTTTCTTCCGACCAATTAACGTTATATAAAATTAATGGATAAAAATGTTAACAACATTTAACAAAAAACCCCGACGAACAGGCTGGAGGCCAGTTGCCGGGGTTAAAACCAACCTCAACTTACTAACTTGTTACTTGATAGCAATCGTCTTCTTTTGAATCTTCTTCTCATCCTTAGGAATGGTGATATTCAAAAGACCATCTTCATATTTTGCTTCGACTTTGTTTGCATCAATATTGTCTGGCAAGTGAAAAGATCTGCTGAATGAACCATATCTGGTTTCTACTGAATGGAAGTTTTTATCTTCTTTCTTCTCTTCAAACTTTCTTTCTCCGCTTACGATCAACTGACCTTCGTTTACGTCGATACTTACTTCATTCTTCTTGATACCTGGAATGGCAAAACTCAATTCGAATGCTTTTTCTGTTTCGGAAATATCTACCTGTGGGGTAAATGATTTTCCAACAGTTACATCGTTATTGAAAAAACGATCGTTGAACAAGTCATCAAACAGATTGTTTGTAGTGAATGTTCTTAGGGTTCTTGGGTTATACTTAATCAATGACATTTTATTTTAGTTTTTTGTTGAACAATAAATTCACAAAGCCTTATTGCTATTTGTGTGCCATTAGCTTTTTCTTTCGATTTTAATGTCAATATGTCTGAATATTTCCGTTTAGTTGAAAATATTCAGACATATTGTCTGTTTTTGTCAAAAAGAGCTGGCATCACTCTTGAAACGGGAGGGTTCTTTGCAACTAGAAAATAATTGTTAAAACTTTTTTGAATACTTGTATTGTAGAATTAAAAAGAAGCCACTAATATTGCAGTCCCAAAATCAGGGAGTTATCCAAAAGTGGGTGACTAACACATAAAATTCCTCTTTAGCTCAGTTGGTTAGAGCATCTGACTGTTAATCAGAGGGTCGTTGGTTCGAGTCCAACAAGAGGAGCAAGTAAAAGGCAGTTTTTGAAAAAAAGCTGCCTTTTTTGTTTTATGGCTAGTATGGTTGACTATCTTAACTTATGCCGAAATCAATTGATGTAAAAGTTTCAAATTATTTGCCTTTCAATTTTATAATAGTGGGCTATGGGTTTATTGTAGGTGGCTTAATCGCCGTATCGAACAAACCTGAAGCATCTCCCTTTTTTCTTATTATCGGCCTTTTGATGGTGACAACTCATTACCGGATAAAAATCGATTTGGGGCAAAAAGAGTTTCGTGAATATGTTTGGTTCTTTGGTTTTAAGTATGGCAACTCTTTTAAGTTTAGCTCTCCAGAATACATTTACTTTAATGAAGCCAGAATTGGTTTTGAATATGGAGAATTTGCATTTAGAAGATTCGGGTCTGAAAAGCAATTCAAGGCTTTTATAAAATTCAATGCACAAGATGAGCGCGCTTATATCGGATCTAGTAGAAGATTTGAATCAATTTTGAGCAAATCAAAAAGTATAGCAAGCCAGCTTAATATTCCAATTAAAGAAATGTCCTAAAGCCTATTCAAGCCGAAATTTCAGCTTTTGGCAGGATGTTTAAAACATCTGGCAAGATCTGTAAATCACCTCCTACTACTTTAGCCAGTACATAATAATTAATTTTTCTCAAAATGCTGCTGGCTCCAGATGTTCTCCATCTGGAGCTTTTTTATTATTTGGCTGTATCCGCATTCTCCTCTTTCTTTGCGTCAATCAAAAAATGAACATGGCGAAAAAAGGAATTCTTCTTGTCAACCTGGGTACACCCGACAGCCCTTCTGTAAAAGATGTTAGAAAATATTTGAGAGAATTCTTGATGGATGGGCGAGTCATCGACATACCATTTGTCTCGCGATGGCTTTTGGTGAATTTGATTATCACTACTTTTCGAGGGCCTAAGTCTGCCAAAGAATATCAAAAACTTTGGGAAGATCGGGGATCTCCTTTGAAGTTTTATAGTGAAGACCTAACTGCCGAAGTTCAAAAAAAACTAGGCAACGACTATGAAGTGGAGCTTGGTATGAGATACCAAAGTCCATCCATTGAGACTGGCCTGAGAAACTTACAAACCAAAGGAGTAACCGAGATTAAGGTCATTCCTTTATTCCCACAATATGCTTCTGCTACCAGCGGATCTGTGATTGAAAAAGTGATGAATATTGTTAAGGGAGATCAGGTGATTCCAAAGATTGATTTTGAAGGGCCCTTTTACAATCACCCAAAACTCCTTCAGACATTTGTAAAGAATGCAAAGATTTGGATGAAATACCATGATTATGACCATTTTCTATTTAGCTACCATGGTCTGCCGGAAAGACAAATATATAAAGCCAAGATCGATGCTTGCGAACTAGGCGACTGCTGCAATACCTGTGATGCGAAAAATCACTACTGCTATCGTGCACAGTGCTTTGAGACCACTCGTCTGCTCATGAAAGAACTGAGCCTTCCTGAAGAAAAAGTGTCCACCACGTTTCAATCTCGTTTGGGCAAGGATCCTTGGATTCAGCCCTACACAGAGGATACCTTAAAAGAGTTGGCCGAACAGGGAATCAAAAAGGTGTTGGCTTTTTCTCCTGCTTTTGTGGCCGACTGCTTGGAAACGACTCTTGAAGTCGGTGAAACCTATAAGGAGGAGTTTATTGAGCTCGGAGGAGAACGCTGGGATCTGGTAGAAAGCTTGAACGTTCATCCTACCTGGGTTGATTGTGTATGTGATTTAGCCAAAAACTAGTTCATCAATTCAGCCAGAGCATCAACAGCATAATCTACCTCCTCTGGTTTGGTGTATTTGGAGAAAGAAAACCGGATGGCTCCTCGATCTGGGTCTATGCCGAGCGCTGTCAATACATGCGAACCGATATTCGATCCACTAGCACACGCGCTGCCTCCACTTGCAGAAACTCCTTTTATATCCAGATTGAACAGCAGCATATCGTTTTCATCCGTGGCGGGCAGACCAACATTGATGACAGAATATAGACTTTCGTCCATGTTGCCAGATAGACCATTGAAGGTAGCACCTGATATTTTACCCTTAATACCAGTTATCATCCTTTCTTTCAAAGAAGAGATATGTTTGCGATTCTTATCCATGTCACGATAGGATATCTCTAAGGCCTTGGCTAGTCCGACAATCCCTGCCACGTTTTCGGTACCTCCACGCATGTTTCGTTCTTGTGCTCCGCCATGGATGAAGGGCTCTATCTTGGTCTCGTGATTGATGTAGAGAAAACCACAGCCTTTTGGACCATAGATTTTATGGGCTGCCCCCACGATGAAGTCTGCTTTGATATCGTTGAGGTCATGTACATATTTGCCCATGGCCTGCACGGTGTCAGAATGAAAGTAACCATTGTTGGCTTTTACTAATTCGCTGATGGCTTTGATGTCGTTCAAATTCCCAATTTCATTATTGGCGTGCATAAGACTGACGAATGATTGGGTATTTTGAAGCAAGGATTCCAGGTGATTCATATCAATTCGACCATCGGCGTCCACATCGACAAATTTTAGATCCACGCTTTTTTCTTTGGCCAAATATTCCAACGTATGTAAAACTGCGTGATGCTCCAGCTTGGAGGTAATCGCCGTTGTTACACCGAGACTTTCTATCGAACTACAAATGGCTGTATTGTCTGCCTCGGTACCACCCGAGGTAAAAAATATTTCCGCTGGCGAAGTGTTGAGCAAGTCGGCTATCTGCTTTCGACATTTCTCAATCGTTGAGCGGGCTTGTCTTCCATGAGAATGAATTGAAGAGGGGTTGCCAAAGTTCTCCATGAAATAGGGTTTCATGGCTTCAAAAACTTCTGGGTCCACTGGGGTGGTAGCTGAATTGTCTAGATATACCTTCATCAATTTTTTGACTTTGGGCAAAAGTGATCATTTTATCAGACAATAAGAATCATTGTTATTTTTCTATTAAGATCAAATCTTGGTTTACAAGTTTCAGCAATTGGGTTTAACTTTAGGAAATAATTGAAAAGGGTAAAGATGAAATACAGCTGCATTTGTATTGATGATGATAAGATGTTCAATGAAATTCTTGAACAATACATCAAGCGTGTGGACTTTCTTGAATTCGCAGGAGCATTCAGCAATCCTATTGAAGGAGTGATGGCTATTGACAAACTGAAACCCGATATTCTCTTTTTAGATGTAGACATGCCTGAGATTAGCGGTTTCACTACTATTGATGCACTAGAGCACAAACCAATCATCATCATGGTTTCTTCGCACTACGAACATGAAAGGGAATTGATCCAAGCCGGCGCTTCCAAATTTGTGACTAAGCCTATAGTCAGTCCAGACCACTTAGCAAATATTGTTAAAAGTGTTCTTGAGGAGAAAGAAGCCTAACACTGTGGTTTTTAAACTAGAAGCTTTGATCTCTTGCAGCGACGTTTAGTCGAATGGCAAGAGAACTAAAGTTGGTTATAGAGGATATGAGCGGGTCAACACTATCTCTGTTTCTATAAATGTGTTTGAGGTCAATAAATAAATTATGCTTTAGCATGTAGCTTGCAGTTAGGTCAATATATAGTTGATCATTCGAAATGCCCTGACCAATATCATTTCCATATTCTTGGATTCTTGTGTTGTAGTCTTTCAATACATCTCCTCCGTAGTTTTCATTTATTGGATCCGTACCATATTGACTCCAAATGAATTTACCACTGAGGAATAATTGTGGGATGGGTTGATATCGGCCAATGAAAATAGCTTCTTGAAATTTGCTCCCAAAGGATGAGCTAGTGGTTGGCGATAATGAGCGTAGTTGGTAAAAATGGATTCATGAGAGTAGGTAAAGGGTCTGGACACATTGTATTCCGCCTGAAGGTCAAGGTTGTTGATACCAAAGGCATTGTAGTATTTTCCTCCGAGCTGTACGGAAAATTTGTTTCCCCACCAGCCGTTGCCAGCCTTAAGTTCGCTCACCACCATTTCGTCTAGGAGCCCTTGTCCATAAAACTGAATCCCTTTAGTAATATTCCATTTCCAGTCTATACCAAATAAGGCATTGTCTGGGCTGCCAGTATATTGCTCAATGGATCGGTAAAAAATAATTGGGTTCAGATAATTCCATTCAAAAGCAGAACCCGTACTATCTCCACGATTGAATATGATGGCTTCGAATATGCCCACGTTGAAGTTGTCAGTAATGTTGATACTTAAATGGTGAGAAGTCAAAAATTTCTTTGGAAATTCTTTGGTGCCGTTGGATCCAAAAGTGCTGTAAGGAGCATCAGCAATCATTTCGGTATACAAATTGGTATATTGAATGCGCCAGACTTTCGTCTGAATTTTTAAAAATGTGCTAGGTGCACTGAAGTCCGAGAGTAGTATCGAGCGATAACCATTACCCACAAAATTTTTGTCATAGCCAAACTGCAAACCTATGTGTTTACTCGCATTGAAGGTGAAATAACCTCTGGCGGTGAAAAAATCCACTCCATGTTCGTTGTATTGCTTCCAAAAGGCTTCATTGGGAACTACACCTCGATCTGCTGTGTAGTCCTGAACGTATTTAGGGAAAATAGCCTGAGACTCTTCGATGGAAGAGTAGAAGCCGATTTTATCATCTATGGACCCTCGGATCTGTGCACCTCTGGTATTGATAAAAGGAGTTGAAGCACTGTTGCTATCTCGGCCACCACTGAGATATAATATAGGGTTAACTCTAAGTTTAAAGTCTTTTGTGTTGACATGTAGAAAGTCAGCCTTTGATCTATAGATTTTCT
Source organism: Reichenbachiella sp. (assembly GCF_965233835.1). GTDB lineage: Bacteria > Bacteroidota > Bacteroidia > Cytophagales > Cyclobacteriaceae > Reichenbachiella. Next base: position 384,574 of record NZ_OZ247585.1, on the reverse strand, counting down.
TTAAGAATGGTTTTTTGCTTTGTACAGAATCTTTACTCCAATATTCCCAATGGTCTGTTTTGATGTACTGCGCATTGAACTGATCCTGATTCGAAGTCAAAAAATGAGCTGAGTCCATGGTTGCAACCACATCCACAGCGCGATAAGGTTTATAGCTGGTATGTACACTTTCGCTAAAATCTTTGTTCAAAACATCAGCTCGGTCTACTAAATGATAGTAGTCGGCATTTAGTGGTGCATATATACTCTGAGCAGAGAGATATGAGGCTGAAATCATCAGCGTGAAAAGCAATATATATTTATTCATCGGTACGCTTACTTGCAATCCAAAAATGTAGTATTTACTATAAGAAGTGGCGCAACTGCTAAAATATTGTTTATCTACACTAAAATCAGCTTAAAGCATTTTTATTTAATAGTTTTGCAATTCATTGAGGTTTAAGTACTTTTGCAATCCTTTTCGTTAATAGGCGAAAATTTTAACAGAAAAGCACTATGGCAAAAACCATGGCGCACAAAAGATAAAAACATGAAAAAAGATATTCATCCAGAGTATAAAGAAGTAATCTTCTGGGACACGTCAAGTGATTTTAAATTCATGACTAAGTCTACGATGACTTCTGATGAGACAATCAAGTGGGAAGATGGAAATGAGTACCCTGTTGTCAAGATTGAAGTAAGTTCTGCTTCGCACCCATTCTACACAGGTAAGAAACTATTTGTGGATACTGCTGGTAGAGTTGAGAAATTCAACAAAAGATACAAGAAAAAATAATCTTCCCTTTCGGGTAAAAAGATTGAAGTCTTCAGGATATTTGTTCCTGAAGACTTTTTTATTTCTAGCCCATGAACATTGCCTTAGCAGACCTATCCGAGCATAGGACTAAGCTGTTTCCATTTACGCTTACGCGTCCCGTCGCGGATTTACGTGTCGGTATCTTAACGATCCGTGAAAAGTGGGAAAAGCATTTTGATCAACCCGTAGCATTCCTTGCTGTCCCAGAATTGCAAGGGAAGTACCCAAAGCTGTCAGAAGAAATTCAATTGATTATTAATGGAGCTGTTTGTCCAGACCTTGCCTTGATGGATGCCATTCGTTCACTCAAGAAAAACGAGCTGCTTAAAAGTGGCGAACTTTTCATAGCAGCCAAAGGTGTTTTTAATCCGTATGACCCATCAATAAATTTAAAAGGATATCAACCGATTGAATACCAAAATGCTTGTACAGCAATCAATCGCAGTTGGGATATATTTTCTAACAATAAGCAACAACTCCGAGCGGACTATGAATTGCTCACCAAGGATAGGGTATCACAAAAAATAAATGATCCACATACCATAGTGTATGGTGATAAGGTATTCTTGGAAGAAGGGGTAGATATCAAGGCTGCTATTTTGAACGCGGAGGAAGGTCCTATCTATTTGGCCAAAAATAGTATTGTGCAAGAGGGGGCTACTATAAGAGGACCATTTGGCCTGGGTGAAAACTCCAGAATAAACATGAATGCTAAGATTCGTGAGGGGGTAACGATTGGACCAAATTGCAAAATTGGGGGTGAGGTGTCAAATTCTATTGTTTATGGAAATTCCAACAAGGCGCATGATGGCTATTTAGGGAATGCGGTTGTAGGCGAATGGTGTAACCTCGGCGCAGACACGAATAATTCCAATCTCAAAAACAACTATAATGAGGTTAAAGCATTTGATTTTGAAACCAATGAATTTATCAAGACAGGCCTACAGTTTTGTGGCCTGTTCATAGGTGATCATTCAAAGACTGCGATTAATACGGCACTAAATACTGGCACCACCATTGGAGTGTGTTCGAATGTATTCGGAAGTGGATTCCCGCCGACATACATTCCTTCTTTTTCATGGGGTGGAGGAGAGAAATTGATTACCCATAAGTTTGAAAAAGCGATAGAAACGGCTAGAAAAGTTTGGGCCAGAAAGAATATCAAAGAGACCAACGAGGACGAAAAGATTTTAAAACTATCTTTGACCGCTCGACCAAAAAATAGTCATGAGATTTGCAGATATCCCCGGACTTAGCGAAGCCAAACAACAACTGATTCATGCCATCAAAGGCAATCATGTGGCCCATGCTCAGCTCTTTTATGGGCAGGAAGGTTCGGCGAATTTGGCACTGGCATTGGCCTATGCCACGTATATCAATTGCAAAAACCCATCTGATACTGATTCGTGTGGTACTTGTGATTCATGTACCAAAATGGACAAACTTGTTCACCCTGATTTGCAATTTGTATATCCAGTGAGTTCTACCAAAAGTGTAACAGGCAAGAACGTCGTTAGTTCAAGTTACCTAAAAGAATGGCGAGCATTTTTGAGTGCTAATAAGTATGGGAGTCTGGTGGATTGGAGCGAGCACTACGGTGCAGAAAACAAGCAGGCCAACATCTCCAAAGAAGAAAGTAGAAACATCATAAAATCCTTGACACTTAAGTCCTTTGAGGCCGAGTATAAGGTAATGATCATCTGGTTGCCGGAGTATATGAATGTATCTGCGGCTAATGGGATTCTCAAAATTTTGGAAGAGCCGGCCGAAAAGACACTTTTTCTTTTGGTGACCTGCGAGTATGAAAGATTACTCACCACCATTCTATCAAGGTGTCAGTTGTTTAAGGTACCTGCCTTTAGTGATGAAGAACTTGAGCAATATCTGATTAATAAGAAAGGGGTAGAGGCTGGAAAGGCAAAGAAAATTGCAGCATTAGCAGAAGGAAGTTTGCAAGCGGCGGTAGAAAACATTGATAGTACAGAAGATGACGCTCATGTGATGTTTCGGGATTGGATGCGTCAGTGCTGGGTGAAAGATTTTACCTCTTTAAACAGCACGAATGATTCTTTCAATAAGCTAAGCAAAACAGCCCAAAAGCTTTTTTTACAGTACGCACTGAATATGATGCGCCAGGCAGTTGTGTCTGAGTACTTGGTAGATGAAAAGGAAAAACTGAACGATTCGGAAAAAGACTTTGCGGTAAAGTTTGGTAAGGCGCTCACCACCCAAAAACTTGAGAAGATTAGTGAAGAATTTAGCAAAGCGCATTATCATCTGGAGCGCAACGCTAATGTGAAAATATTATTTTTGGACCTGTCGTTAACAGTCGGCAGAATCATGACAGCAGCATGAAAATAAAGATCGGAACGAGGGGAAGTAAGTTGGCGTTGTGGCAGGCCTATCATGTTCAGGACTTGTTGAAGAAGCAAGGAGTTGACTCAGAGATAATTACTATCGAAACTAAAGGAGATAAGATCCTGGATGTTACCATAGCAAAAATTGGAAGTAAAGGAGTTTTTACAGAAGAGATTGAAGAACAACTTGGAGACGGCCGAATCGATATTGCTGTTCATAGTGCTAAGGATATGCAGTCTACCCTACCAGACGGGTTTGAATTAATAGCTTTTGGAGAACGTGAAAAATCTCACGATGTATTGGTAAGTCACCAATCTATAGATTTGGAGCAAAAAGATCTGGTATTGGGAACTTCTTCCACGCGACGATTGGCGTTTTTGCAAAAATATTATCCACATATTCAAACCGTACCCGTTCGTGGAAACCTTCAAACGAGAATTCAAAAAATGAAGGATGGTGCTTGCGACGCTTTGTGGCTTGCTTATGCAGGTGCACATAGGATGGAATTCGATGATATGATCGTTCATGAATTCGATCCAGAGAAGTTTGTTCCTGCGGTTGGCCAAGGCAGTATCGCTATTGAAGTAAATACCTCATTGGACCAGGAAAAAAAAGAAGCTGTTCGTCAGGCTGTGAATCACGAAGCGAGTGAAAAATGTTTGATTGCAGAACGATCATTTCTTAAGAAAATGGATGGTGGTTGTAGTATTCCTGTCTTCGGTTTAGCGACGATTAAAAATGACGTACTCACGCTTTGCGGTGGTATAATCAGTTTGGACGGTAAAATAACTGTTGAAAAATCGTGTTGCTCAACGACAAACGCAGCGCAAAAAGTTGGAGAGACTTTGGGCGAGTACATTTTGGACAACGGCGGTCGAGAGATATTAGAGGAAATTAGAAAACATCAAGCAGAATAGAATGACTTTAAGGAGACACTTAATATTAGTACTTACTTTTTCAATGGTACTTGGTGCATGTGCCCAGGACCAACCTGCTTTTTCTGTCAAGAAGTACACAAAAACTGAGGACAAGAATGACTTTTTAGTAACCATTCATACGTCTCTTGGAGACATGAAAGCAGTGCTTTATGATGAGACGCCTTTGCACAGAGACAATTTTCTCAAGCTAATCAAAGAGGGTGCGTATGACAGTACCATATGGCACCGCGTGATTAAGGAGTTTATGATTCAAGGAGGAGGAATCGACATGAAGCCGAATGCACCTAAGAAGGCAGATAGAATCCCAGCAGAGTTTGATCCCAGGTTATTTCATGTAAAAGGTGCTTTAGCGGCAGCCCGGCAAGGGGATAGAGTAAATCCTGAAAAAGCGTCTAGTTGGTGTCAGTTCTATATTGTACAAGGGAAAACGTGGACAAAGGATGAGCTTACCCTAGATCAGCAAAAGTTGAATGCAGGCATTGGAAAGCTATTGCAAAACGATAAACATCTAGCGTTGAGAGAAGAACTCATTGCTATGCAGGAGAAGAGAGACTTTGATGGCATGAACAGACTGGTAATGAGCAAAGCTTCTCTGGTAGAGTCGGAATTGGGGATCTCAGTAAGAAAAGACGTAAGCCAAGATCGAATAGATGCCTATACCACCATCGGCGGCGCTCCGCACCTGGACGATGCCTATACTGTTTTTGGTCAGGTGGTCGAGGGTTATGATGTGATAGATAAAATTGCTGCAACAAAGACTATTAGGGAGAAACCTATTGAGAGCCTCTACTTATCTATTGAGGTAGAAGAAGTTCCCAAAAAGAAGCTTAGTAAGCGGTACGACATCAGCTACCCTGAAAAGTAAGGATAGATATTTTGCCAGATTCGGGCAACTGCTGAGCGGTGGTTACTGAGGTGATTTCACTTATAAACCACCTTGGTTTACAGAAAATTCTCTATTTTGTGGAGCTAACCCAAAAAAATTGATAGGCTGTGCCCATCTTAGGAGAACAAAAACTGGTAAAAAAACTAAAGGGAGGTTGTCACCAATCCTTTACTACACTCTTCCATTTGTATGCTAAAAAGCTGTATAACTTTTCATACAAATACACCCAGGCTCATGCCGAATCTGAAGAGATTGTACAGGAGGTTTTCCTTAAAATTTGGAATAAGCGAGACACGATCAATCCTAAGCTTTCGTTTAATGCTTTTTTGATAACTATCGCCAAAAATCACATCTTTAATAGAATAAAAAAAGAAGCCAGCCGAAAGCAATACCGAAATCAAATCGAACATTCTGAGCTTGTAACAAATGAAACTGAAAGCAAGGTCATTTTTGCAGACCTAGAGCAAATAGCTAAAAGTAAAATTGAAGACCTTCCACCAAAAAGAAAACAAATTTTTCTACTGAGAAGAGATTCAGGCATGACTGTAAAGGAGATTGCTCAAAAATTGGGAATCGCCGAAAGCACAGTAGAAAACCAAATGAACAAGGCGATAAAAACTTTAAAAACCAACCTTTCTAAATTTTCATAAAAAAAATCGAATACAGAGTGGGTGCTGTTGAGTGTTTGTCTGTATTAAATATGTAAACTATCAAGCGATTGGATTTTTTAAATAAGTATCGAGCTTTTAAAGCGGGCCAACTATCTCAGAAAGAAGCTGAGGATTTTGTGGCATGGATGAATTCGAAAGAAGGGGAAGAAAAGATTTTGGGAGATATTGAAAACGATTGGAATTATCTTGATGCCAAAGAGGCTACTGATGAGACCAGACTAGAATCGATACTTACTCAAATCAAGGCTGAAACTGGAGAAGAAGGGGCTCGGGAATCAAAAGTCCATTTTTTCTCAAAATTAGTAGCTGCTGTAGCACTTTTAGTTGTATTTGCAGGGTTGATCTATTTGATATTTCCGGAGTTGCAGACCCTAAACCAACCTCAGCGAATTGTAAAAACCAATCCTAGTGGTCAGAAATCTACTCACTTCTTACCAGATGGTAGCAAGGTGTTTTTAAATGCTGAAAGTTCCATCAGCTATGTCCGCGAGTTCGAAGGTGATAAAAGAGCTATTGAATTGAAAGGGGAGGCCTATTTTGAGGTAACCAAAAATCCTGAAAAACCATTTGTAGTTAAATCAAAGGGATTGTCTACTACCGCACTTGGAACAGCTTTTAATGTTCGAGCTTACGCTAATGAGAAGAAACTTGGTATTGCGCTTACAGAAGGAAAGGTAAGAGTGACCTCAAACGGCTTAGAAAAGGAATTTTTCTTAGCGCCGGGAGAACAGCTACATTATTCTTCAGATTCGAAAAGAATCTCAAAATCAAAGTTTGACTCCGATGAAATAGTAGGATGGAAAAACGGATTAATCAAGTTTCATGATGCAAATTATGACGAGGTGAAAAGTAGGCTGGAAAGGTGGTTTGGTGTTCGCATTGTGAGCAATGTAAATCCTTCGAAAGAATGGAAATATACCGGATCATTTGAAAACCAGTCGCTAGAGATGATTTTGGAGGGGATGAAACTGACCAAAAATTTTGAATATACAATGGAGCAAAAAAAGGTAGAAATTATGTTCAAGTAAAATCTGGCCTATGCTAAAAACCTTTACTAGAATTGTCTTTCTTGGTTTGGTATTTTCGTACTCTGTATTTGCCGCGCCTGGCGATGAAAGCAAGTATGATAATATCAAAAACACCAAAGTCAGTATAATTCTGAAGGAGGTTTCTATTGAGCAAGCATTTCAGCTCATCGAAAAAAACACTGATTTTCGATTTGCTTTTGATCAAAGAGATATTGATCCCACCGTAAAAATTAGCAACACCGATAAGAACATACCACTTTCCGAGCTGCTCCTAAAAATTTCGGAAAAAAGTCAGCTCAAATTCAAACAAATCAACAATACCATCAATGTCTACAAGAGTATAACCCATAGAGCTGTCGAAAGAGGGGCATTGCACCATTTTAAAGTAGCAGGTCAAATTTTAAATGAAGAAGATGGTTCGCCGCTAGCCGGAGTTTCTATTAGAGTCAGTGGTTCCAATATTGGCATCATTTCAGATTTGGATGGTGATTTTGAACTAACTATTCCGGGTCAAACAGCTAAGTTAATGATATCCTATGTGGGCTTTGAAACAATCAAGGTGGACGTAGAGCCTTCCATGAATAAGCTGAAAGTAGGAATGAAAACGGATCTACAAAGTCTAAATGATGTAGTAGTAGTGGGTACAAGGTTCAATCCGAGATCCGTTTTAGATTCACCCGTGCCTATTGATAATATTTCAGGTCAGGAATTAGAAGCTACAGGACAGCTTACGCTAGACCAAATGATCAACTTCAAAATGCAGTCCTTCAATGCCTCCCAACAGACAATATCTGATGCCACAGCACATTTCAATCCGGCAGATTTGAGGGGTTTGGGTCCTTCGCGTACACTTGTTCTTATTAATGGTAAAAGGAAAAACCCCAGTGCGCTGGTTTATATCAATGATACGCCAGGAAAAGGTGAAGTGGGAGTAGACATGCAGAGTATTCCTATAGGAGCTGTAGAACGAGTGGAAATATTAAGGGACGGGGCCTCAGCGCAATATGGTTCAGATGCCATTGCTGGAGTTATCAATATAATCCTAAAAGAAGATACAGAAGAGACAATCATTAATGCTTTTTCGGGAATCACAACTCAGGGAGATGGTTTGCACTATGGATTAAGCGCGAATACCGGTTTTGACCTGTTTGGTAAGGGCTTTTTGAATGTTACCACCTCATTTAAAGAGCAAGAATATACGAATAGAGCAGGAAAGCCAGGGACGGATGAATTTTTGAATGATGAGAATTTTGAAGACTGGGTAGCTGAGAACCCAGATTTAGGGATGATTGTTGGTCAGCCTGACATGTCTACATTTGATGTATTCTACAATGCAGACCTACCCATAAATGACAATGCTGAGCTTTATTCCTTTGGAGGTATCACATTGAGGAAAGGCACGAGTTTCGCATTGTATCGAACCCCCTATTGGGTCCCGGACCCGGACAATATTTTTCACAAAGATGATGAGGTCTATAATGGATTCCACCCAACCTTTGAAACTGACATCAAAGACCATACTCTCGGATTTGGTGTTCGAAGCAATATTCGAGATTGGGCCGTAGATATAAGCGCTGTGTCAGGAGCTAATACCGTTGCCTACCATATCGGTCAAACCATGAACCCAGCATTAGGAAGACAAAGTCCCACACGTTTTGAAGCTGGGGGATATGAGTTTCAAAACTTTGTCAATAATATAGACCTATTTAGGCGCATAAATAATTTCAATATTGGATTTGGTTCTGAATTCAGAACAGAACGTTTTCAGGCCTTTGCAGGCGAAGAAGCCTCCTATGAAGGAAATGGGTCTATTTCATTTCCTGGTATTAGACCCACAGATGAGGTGGATGAAAATCGATATAATGTAGGCGTTTATACTGACCTGGAATACGATAATGAAGTAATCTTAATTGGGGGAGCGGCTAGGTTTGAAAATTATGATGACTTTGGTAAGAATTTCACTTGGAAGATAAATTCTAGATATAAACCTTTTGGAGACTTAGTAGCTTTTAGGGCTTCAGCAAGTACTGGTTTTCGAGCACCCTCTTTGCACCAAATCTATCTAAGTAATGTGCAAACCTTGGTGTCTGATGGTACCATATCTAATCAAGGAACCTTTAGCAATCATAGCCCAGTGATCCGAGAGTTGGAAGTACCGAGATTGACTCAGGAAAGTTCGCTAAACTTCTCTGTGGGAATGGCTCTACAGCCAATTTCTAAACTAGAGATAACACTTGATTATTATGATATTCAAGTTGATAATCGCATTTTATTTACAAATGAAATAGGGTCAGATGGCGACCCAAGTACGAGGACAGTGCTTGAAGATACACTCAGTTCTTATCAGGTGACTAGTTTAAAGTTTTTTATCAATGCAGCAGATACAAGAACAAAGGGAATTGATGCTGTGGCTACCTACCGCGAAATTCTTCTCGGAAATGGGCTTTTGGATATCAACTTTGCCGCTAATCTCAATTCTACAGCCATAGAAAGTGCCATTCGAACACCTGAACCAATAGCTCGTTCAGGCAATGAAATATTTAATAGAAAGGAACAGGCGCGTATTATTTCTGCCCGACCGGCAAGCAAATTCCTTTTAGGAATGGACTACAGCCTTGGTAGACTTTCCATGGGGCTTCGTTTCACAAGGTTTGGGGAAGTCACATGGAAACACGCTGAAGATCCAATAAAAGATCAGACGTTTTCTGCTAAGATAATTACAGATTTAAACATGAAATATCGTTTAAGTCAAACGGCCTCTTTTGGGCTTTCAATAAATAACCTTTTTAATGTTTACCCAGACGAAGTAGACCCTAAAGGTGATCCGATCACCAATCTGGGAGGACGCTTCAAATATGCCTGGGAAGTCAATCAGTTTGGATACTTGGGAACGACGGTTTTAGCAAAATTGAATCTCAAATTCTGATTTTTTCAAATTTGTAATTTGAACGACATAGAAGAAGTTTTATGAATGGTTTTAAAACAGGACTAATGGTATTGTACGATTAGGATTGTTATTTATATCACTAACGGACGTTAGTATTAATTTTTTGTATAACACTAAAACCAAACTTTATGAAAAAAGTTTACTCAGCATTAACCGTAATGCTCATGTTATCGGTTACTGTTGCCTTTGCCCAAAAAACGGTTTCGGGTACGGTAACAGATGGATCATCCGGCGAGCCACTCGTAGGGGTGAATGTAATAGTAAAGGGGTCGGCCAATGGGGCATTGACTGACTTGGACGGTAATTATCGTCTCGAAGCGACGGAAGGATCAATATTGATGTTTTCGTTTGTTGGATATAGTACTTCAGAGGCTACAGTTGGAACAGCAAGTACAATTGACATCTCGCTTACCGAAGATGTGACTAGTCTTGATGAGGTGGTTGTCACTGGATTAGCTACTTCTGTAAAACGCTCGAATTTGGCTAGTTCTGTTGCTACGGTAAACGCTAAAACTCTCACAGGAATTACGAATCAATCCAATATGGATGGCGCCTTATATGGTAAATTTAAAGGAGCTGATATCCGTTCTAATTCTGGAGCTCCAGGAGGGGGTATCTCAATGAGACTTAGAGGTGTGACTTCCATCTTTGGAGATCAGCAGCCACTATTTATTGTGGATGGTGTGTATGTGGATAACTCTACGGTTTCTATGGGTAACAATATTGTGAGTGAAGCAGCCGGTGGGGGTAACCCATCTACAAACCAAGATGACGCTTCAAACAGAATCGCCGATATTGACCCAGAGGATATTGAGAATATCGAAATTCTAAAAGGTGCATCAGCGGCAGCCATTTATGGTTCTCGTGCTGCTGGGGGTGTGGTGATTATTACTACCAAAAGAGGAAAGGCGGGAAAAACCGTTGTTAGTTTAAATCAAACGGTTGGTTTGAGACAAGCTACTCAGCTCTTAGGTTTAAGAGATTGGACACCAGCCACTGCTGGAGCGATTGGTGGACAAGCAGCTGCCGATGCGGTTACCAATGGTACTTTGAGAGACTATGAAGATGAAATTTTTGGAAATACAAGAGTTTCAAATACCACTCGTTTATCAATTTCTGGAGGTCAAGGAAATACCGACTATTTCGCTGGCATTACCTATAAGAATGAGCCTGGTTTAGTTGATAATACGGGTTATGAGAAAGGTTCTTTTAGATTGAACATTGGTCAAAAATTTAACGATTGGTTGGATATTTATTTGACTAATAACTATATCAATTCCACTTCGGATAGAGGGTTTTTTAACAATGGTAATCAAAACAGAACCATTGGCTATGCCTTGGCCTTCACTTATCCATGGGAAGATTTATCTCCTGTGAATGGTGAATATCCTGCCGGTGGAGCTGGTTCAAATGCTTTGGAAACCATTGCACTAACAACAAATAGAGAACAGGTAAACAGATATATTGGTGGAGCTACAGCAAATATTAAGTTGTTGACTCAAAAGAATAATCAATTGAAGTTGGTTTTGCAGGCCGGTCTAGATCAGTATTCCTTGAGAACAACAAGTATTTTCCCACAGGCTTTGTCTTATTTTTCAGATCCCAGTTCTTTAAGAGGGGCGTCTATTTCTGGTTCTACAATTAATACCAATTATAACTTGACGGCTACTTTAGTACACTCTTTTTATATGGATAATGGATTGAGTTTCACAACCCAGGCAGGTAGTTTTATACAGGATTTTGATAGAAACACGGTAATTACCACTGCAACCTCCTTGATAGGGTCTCAAACTAATTTGGGTCAATCTACAAATGTAGGTACACAACAGACTATAAGGCCGCAACAAGACAAAGGCTTTTTCGTCCAGGAGGAAATCAATTTCGATGATAAAATTATTGGTACTGTCGGCATTAGAGGGGACAAGTCTACAAATAATGGTGATGCCAATAAGATGTATTACTATCCAAAGGCAAGTTTAGCATTAAATCTGCATGAGTTTGACTTCTGGTCAGTGGATGCGATAAGCAATATTAAGCCAAGAGTAGCTTATGGACAATCTGGTAGATTTGCCAATTTCAATGATCGTTTTACGGTCATGAATGCACAACTGATTGGAGGGGTTTCAGGATTAAGTCCAGGTAATTTAGAAGGAAATCCTGACGTAGGCCCTGAGCGTCAAATAGAATTGGAATATGGTATAGATTTAGGGTTTCTGGATAATAGAATAGGTGTTGATGTATCATTCTATAATAAGAAGATGGAAGATGTGCTTTTGAGAATTAATAGGCCAACTTCTTCTGGATTTACTCAGAAGGTACAAAACGCTGCTGAATTAGAAAACAAGGGTATAGAGTTAGGACTTGATGCTTCTATTATACAGACAGGCGATATTAAATGGAATGCCAGCGTAAAATGGTGGAGAAATCGTTCGAAAATCACCAGATTAGATGTGCCGGCTTTCAATGTAGGTGGATTTGCAGCAGCACTAGGGCAAATGAGAATTGAAGAAGGAAAGTCGGCTACTCAGATAGTTGGTACCTACATTGCTGGTGATTTTACTGCAGATGAAATTGCAGAATTCGACCCTGATGGAGATGGATTTAGAGTGTATGGAGATGCTGAAGCTGATTTTCAAACCTCATTGTATAATCAAATTAGCTGGAAGAATTTTGACTTCACTTTCTTATTGCACTGGAAAAAAGGAGGCGACGCTATCAATTTGACTACTTTGCTATATGACTTAGCGGGTACAACTTGGGATTATGAAGATACTGACATGGATCCTGAGGGAGTACTAAATAATGGAGACTATAGATCAAGTCAGGCTTTTGCCAATGCTGATCCTGTAGTTGAGGATGCGGGTTATTTCAGACTCAGAGAGGTAGGTTTATTTTATACATTACCTAAAAATTTGGTTCCTCAGGTGAACAAAATTAAAGTAGGGTTTTCAGGACGAAACTTGATTAACATATTTGATTACAACAGTTACGACCCTGAGTCATCTAACTTTGGTAACAATGTGTTGGCTAATAATGTGGAGGTTACTCCATATCCGGCATCAAGGTTCTACAATTTCCACTTGAATGTTACATTCTAAAAAGACTAAAGTATCATGAAAAATATATTTAATAAAGTATTCATATTGAGTGCATTGATCTGGTCAGTCTCTTGTAATCTCGATGACGTGCCAAATCCTAATGCTGCGTCTGTAGGAGATTTCACCGATGGGGCAAGTAAGACAGATCTAGATGCACTAGCAGTTGGTTTGGAAGCAGTAATGAGAAATGATTTACATTTCCACTATCAGACCACAAGTATCCTGGCTAGAGATTATTATGATCTCACCGGAATTGACCCAAGGTTTACTCAGGAGATCTTAAAAGGGCCTCTCGATAATAATGGGTTTATCACCACTCGTTCTTATGCCGCTTGGTATAAAATTGTACAGTCTGCCAATTTATTAGAGCTAGCTACAAATAACTCTGTAACAGCCTTGACTGATGCAGAATTGAATAGCTATTTGGGCTACGCCAAAACAATGAAGGCATATTCATTACTTATGTTATCGAGTAGACAGTACACCAATGGTATTAGACTTGACGTAGAAGATAAGGATAACTTAGGCCCGATTGTAAGTTATGATGCTGCGTTAACAGGAATAATGGAGCTATTAGACGAGGCTCACGGTGACCTAACAGCGGCTAGTGAGAGCTTTGCCTTTCCTATCAGTACAGGTTTTGGTAATGCGAATGATGAGGACATATTGGCTGGCGACTCATTCTTTCTTACGGCAGAGTTTGCTAAATTTAATAGAGCAATCGCTGCTAGAACCGCCATTTACCAAGGAGACAAAACAGCTGCAATGACGCTATTGGGGGATTCATTTATGGATATGACTGCAAGCTTAAATCGTGGTGTTTGGCACATTTTTGGTCAAGGAGGAAATGACCTTACTAATCAGCAGTTCTACATACCAAATCAGAGTGCTAATGAATTTATGGCACATGATTCATGGGTAGCTGATGCTGATGTGGACGATAATAGATTATCCAAAGTAGGTCTGTTTATGGTAGAAGTTGAAAAAGATGTTTGGGAGGCTCAAACTCAAACTTTTGATGGGCTTTCAGCAGATTATCAGGTAAGGTTGTATTCAAGTTTGACTGCGCCTATATCAATCATTAGAAATGAGGAGTTAGTCCTACTTTATGCAGAAGCTAATATTGGGACAGATAACGCAGAGGCAGTGGTAGCTCTGAATGTCATTAGAAATGCTGCTGGATTAGCTGATTATGCTGGCGGTACGACAGATGCTGACCTGGAAAATGAGCTTCTGGTTCAGAGAAGGTACTCTCTTTTTGGAGAAGGTCATAGATGGGTAGATTTGAGAAGATTCGGTAGAATGGATGAAATTCCATTGGATCGTGCTGGTGATAATGTGATCGATGCGTTCCCAACACCAGTTAATGAAAATGAAGTATTAGGGGGCTAAAAGCCGAATACCTATTGATAATAAAAAAACGCCATTCAAAGGGATGGCGTTTTTTTATGCTTTTTATAAACTGAAATTATTCTTCATCGAGCATGTCTATATCCTGAATCAAAACTCTTTTAGAAATGGCTTGCCCGGTCTTTGTAGCCGCCAGCCCTCCAAGGGCAGTTTCTTTATAGCGAGTTTCCATACTTTGTCCCACTTCTCCCATGGCATCGGCACATTCGTCGACTGGAATTACGCTGTCTACATCTGATAGGGCAATTTGAGCGGACGAGTTAGCAATAGCTGCAGCACTTGCATTTCTAACTACACAGGGCACTTCTACCAAACCTGCTACTGGGTCGCACACCAATCCGAGCATGCATTGTAGGGTGACAGCTACAGCATTGAACACTTGATCAATGTTTCCTCCTAGGCAATAAACTATACTGCCTGAGGCCATTGCCGCTGCACTTCCAGTCTCTGCCTGACAGCCGCCCACGGCACCGGCAAGAGATGCTTTTTGCTCAAGAATCAGCGCAATTCCTGCACTTATCAGCAGTGCTTCATAGATCTTTTGATCTTCAGTGTCATGAATTTTTTGCATGGTGGTAAGCACTCCAGGCAGAATGCCAGACGCACCTGCGGTAGGTGCTGCAACTACACGACCCATACAAGAGTTTACCTCCTTGGCAGATAATGCACTTGAAATCAAAGTCTGAAATTCTTTAGAAAGGACCACCGTTTTGTTTTGTGCTACCTTTTTTGCACCGTTTTTGATCATTCCCGAATGAGAAGACATGTCTTCGGTCAGGCCGGTTTCCACGGCTTCTTTCATCACCTGATAGGCCTGGGCCAATCCAGACCAAATCTCATCTTCTTGAGCACCTTTTTGGTCGATTTCATATTTCAGTACAGGCTCATACAAGGGAATGCCCTCTTTTTCACAAAGGGCTTTCCAGCCTTTGAAATCTTCAAATAGAAATGACATGATATTTTGGGTTTAATGTAGGTTAAAGTTAGTAAGATTCCTGGCTGCTTGTTGTTGGGAGCAGCCAAGAATTGCTTTCTAATCTTAAAATTCCGCGTTCCCTGGAGTTCTTGGGAAAGGAATGACGTCTCTAATATTTGTCATACCAGTTACAAACAGGATCATTCTTTCGAAACCAAGGCCGTATCCACTATGTGGTGCAGAACCGAATTTTCGCGTATCAAGATACCACCAAAGTTCCTCTTTCGGCACACCCATTTCGTCCATTCGTTGTTCCAACTTATCCAGACGCTCTTCTCGCTGAGAGCCGCCGATGATCTCTCCGATACCGGGAAACAAGATGTCCATAGCCGCTACGGTTTTACCATCATCGTTTTGACGCATGTAGAAGGCTTTGATATCCTTAGGGTAGTCTGTGAGAATCACAGGCTTTTTAAAATGCTTCTCCACCAAATATCTTTCATGCTCAGACTGTAGGTCTGCACCCCATGAATCAATCAAATACTTGAATTTTTTCTTTTTGTTTGGCTTCGAATTTCTTAGGATATCAATCGCTTCAGTATAAGTGACTCTCTCGAATTTGTTGTCAACTACAAACTTCAACCGATCCATCAAATACAAATCAGGACGTTCGATTTCCTTCTTGTTTTTGTTTTCCTCCACTTCACGGTCGTGCAAGAATTTCAAATCATCCTCGCAGTTGTCCAAGGCATACTGAACAAGGTACTGTAACATTTCTTCGGCCAGATCAGCGTTGTCATCCGCATCGAAAAATGCCATCTCTGGTTCGATCATCCAAAACTCAGCTAAGTGACGAGTTGTGTTTGAGTTTTCTGCTCTGAAGGTGGGGCCAAACGTATAAATCTGACCCAGGGCCATGGCAGCTAATTCGCCTTCCAGCTGCCCAGATACGGTCAGGTTAGTTTCCTTATCGAAAAAATCCTGTTTGTAATCAATAGTCCCTTCCTCAGTTTTTGGAAGATTATCCATATTCAAAGAAGTTACTCTAAACGTCTCGCCAGCACCTTCAGCATCTGAAGCAGTGATGATCGGTGTATGGATATTTAAGAAGCCTTTATCATTAAAAAACTTGTGCACAGCGAAAATCATGGCATGACGAATTCTATACACCGCGCCGAAAGTGTTAGTTCTTGGACGTAAGTAGGCAATCTCTCTCAAAAATTCTAAAGAGTGCTTCTTTGGTTGGAGTGGATATTTTTCAGGGTCCGCTTCACCTAGTACTTCCAATTCCTTTACGTGCATTTCAACAGATTGTCCAGAGCCCTGAGAAGCTACAATTTCTCCCCTTGCTGCCACACATGCCCCTGTAGTCACCAGCTTAAGAAGGTCCTCAGAAATTTCATTCGGATCTGCTACCAATTGCAAATTATTGATTGTCGAACCGTCATTTAGTGCAATGAATGCCACATTCTTGTTTTGTCGTTTGGTTCTTACCCATCCTTTCACAAGTAGGCTGGTTCCTACTTCTGCCGATTTTAAAACCTCTAATACCTTGGTTCGTCTTTCCGTACTCACGTTTTCTGATTTTTAATTCAATAATTGCCTGATAATGAAGGCAGAGCGCAAAAAAAAAGTATTTTAAGTTCCTGTGCAATTAATTGAATTTTGATTCTCTTTGCGCCAAGCAAATTCCACCCTTTAATTAGAAATTCGATTAAGATGAAATATGATGTTTATGGCATAGGAAATGCCTTGGTTGATTTAGTGTTTGAAGTAGATGAGAAGTTTCTACTGGATCATAGTGTAGAAAAAGGCTTGATGACCTTGGTAGAAGAAGATCGCCAAAACGAGTTAATCGGAGCCATCGACATTAATGAAAATATGATGAAAGGTGGAGGCTCTGCAGCAAATACTGTGGTAGCTGCTAGCCAATTTGGAGGTAAGTGCTACTACTCGTGCAAAGTGTCTAATGATGAATTTGGACAGTTTTTCTTGAAAGACCTGGCAGCCAATACAGTAGACACCAAGCTAACTAAAGATACTGCCCCTGACGGTATTACAGGAAAGTGTTTGGTTATGACTACGCCTGATGCAGAACGTACAATGAACACCTTCTTAGGAATAACGTCTGATTTTTCTGTAGCTGAAATCGATGAGGAGGCAATCAAGCAATCTCAATATATTTATTCAGAAGGATATTTAGTGCCGTCTCCGTCTGGGCGTGAAGCCATGCTAAAGGGGATGGAAATAGCAAGAGCCAATGGTGTGAAAGTTGCACTTTCATTTTCTGATCCGAGTATGGTGAAGTTCTTTAAAAATGAAATGGTGGAGGTCGTAGGCGAAGGAGTTGACTTGTTATTCTGCAACGAAGAAGAGGCCATGTTGTATACGGATACAGATAATTTGTTAGATGCTCGTGAGTTATTAAAAAAAGTAGCGAAACGGTTTGCTATCACACTGGGTAAGAACGGAGCTACAATATTTGATGGAGACACTTACATCGATATTGAGCCTTATCAGGTTGATGCTATCGATACCAACGGCGCAGGAGATATGTTTGCCGGAGCCTTCTTGTTTGGCATCACTAATGGACACTCTTATGCTGAAGCGGGAAAATTAGCTAGTTTGGCATCTTCAAAAGTCGTTTCTCAATTTGGTCCAAGACTGGAAACCAAACAGGCTAAAGATGTACTGAATCATCTTTTGGGATAACTGATTATCATCATAAATAGAGATATTTAAAAAGGGTTCCAATGGAACCTTTTTTGTTTCTAAATACATTTGTAAAAAAACAGATCACTATGACTTCTTCACTTAAATATAAAGCAGACAACGAATTTGAGGCTACCAATCAAGCAGGCAATACTGTGGCTATGGATATGTATCCTCAAGACGAAAAAAAGGATCAGTCTCCAATGGATTTGATGTTATCAGCTGTGGCTGGTTGTGCCGCAGTAGATATCGTGTCAATGATCAAAAAGAAGCGTAGAACGTTTGTGGATTTGAAAGCTGAAACGACAGGCGAAAGAGCTGAATCTCATCCAAAAAAATTCACCAAGATTCACATCAAGTATATCATTACTTCTCCTGACTTGACAGAAAAGGAAGCAGATAAAGTAATTGGCTTGGCGGTGAATAATTATTGTAGCGTGGCCTCTTCACTAGATCCAGCTATTGAGTTGACGCATAGTTTTGAGATTGTGAGATAACATCTCTAGGGCTTAGGGCTACTCACAATATCCAAATCCCTATTTACTATAAAGTGAACCAAATGATCAGGTTCTCTTTCGTATTGGTCTTGACCTATTTTTTTACTTCCCAGCACATGAATGGAGTGTTCTCCAGCTTTCATAAAATGGGTAGTATTATAAGGGAAAGGGGTAGACAGTATACGCTCATCTGACCACTGGCCTGAGTTGTTCACTTTGATTAGGTAGGAAGCGAAACCGTCTTCCACTCGGAAAAATTTACCTGTGCTATCTTGAATTCTTGAATAGTTTCCATTGATGAGGTAGCCATCTTCCAGAGCTACCACTCCGATCAGATCGCCAACTACCTCTCTGGAATATTTCCAGAGCAGGTCTCCAATCACATTGTAATTGGCCAGTACTACCTGACTGGTTTGCGTTCTTTCCTTGGCTAATTCCCGTCCGTTAAAACCGATCAAAAAGGTATTGGTCTGTTCTTCGAATTCGATAATTCTAGGAAAATTATCTTCGAGCAAATTTCTGACCATAAGTTGCTCGCCTTCTTCGCTATAGCTGAAAAGCGTATTCATCTTCGCGCCAGTCTCGTGGTGCGTGCCGTTGAGTACAAAGGTACATCCGGCCTGTCCGCCTACCATAGCGGCTAGGACAGTGTGAGAGTCGGCCTTTACACTGTCCATTTGTAAGGTAAAATCCTTGTACCAGCGTATCGTATTGTTGGCCTCCACGCGACAAACATAGGCTGTGATCAGATTAGACTTGGTATTTTTATACACCCCCCCTAAATAGGCTGACCCATCGAGATTGACAGTCTTTTGCATGCTGACACGAGTAGACTCTTCTAGCGAATCCAAAATTGGAACACTGACATAATTGGGAATTGAGACTCTGCGGTATTTGACTGAATTTTGAATAGAATCTGGACTATACTTTTCTTCCAACAACACTCTAACACTAGTCAAATAATCATCGAACTGCTCTTGACTTGTTGATTTTTCACGATCAATCATCAGATTGAGTCCCGACATGCCTGAATAATAGTCGTCTAAAAAGGTCTTGTACTTTTGGTATGAAAAATCGGTGTTGCGTTTTTCGACATGTTGAAGGAGCGTGTCTGATTTTCTGATCGAACTGAGTAGATATCCATAATGACTGATTTGTCGCTCTGGGGCTACCTTCATTGTTTCAGTTGTGAATTTATTGAGTTCTTCCTGAATGAGCAGCTCATGCTTTTTTTCATTGTATAGAAATAGCGGCTCTATAACTGAATTTAAATCATACTTGCGCAGCGTAAATAAAAACTCTTTATCG
The DNA here is from genome assembly GCF_965233835.1 of Reichenbachiella sp. Taxonomy (GTDB): domain Bacteria; phylum Bacteroidota; class Bacteroidia; order Cytophagales; family Cyclobacteriaceae; genus Reichenbachiella. The sequence continues at coordinate 365,009 of NZ_OZ247585.1, read as the reverse complement.
ATATGAAGTGGTTCGAGATGGCCATTGGCCACATCTTCTGGTACCTGATTGATCTTTGTTGAAGCAATTTTCTCATTCTCTATCATCATAAGTCTTAGCGCCGATATGTGCTCATCGATGTAGGCTTTGGTATCATCTACCCATTTGGCGTAATCCCAAAGTGGTATCTCTTGCTGCTCCAGGAAATTAATTTCCACAGCCAATCCATCTAACTTGTATATACTGATAGAGTCAATTTTGATTTTCTGGTTGTACCCAATATCGTATCCGTTGGTTTTTTCTTTGTATGCCTTAAAGTACTTTAGGCTTTCCAAATAGTTGGATTTGATGTCATCAAAATTTTGAGCCATCTGTTCGTCATAGAGCAGATACAAATCCTTTATCGAGCGGTGGTTGCTGATGAGGCGTGTAAAGCTTCTGTTGGCGTTTGAGTAATGTCTATAACTTCGAGTGAAGTCATCGTAAATGCCTGGCATATTGATTTCAAAAGCATCCATGTTTTGCCTGGAGGCTAATATTTCCTTTTGTATGGAATCAAGCGAAACGGTATACTTTCCACGTTCATCATACATCGCAAAATTGATGTATTCCTCTTTGTTTTTCTTAACTTCTTTTTCGTTGATATACCTTTCACAGTTATCAAATGCCTCCTTGGCTAATTTGATATTCGCCATGGCCTTCTTGTAGCCGGTGATTGGATCACTTTCCTTAAAGCGCTTGTAGTAGATCAAGCCTAGTTGTAGGTACATACTGGCGTTCTCTGGATCGTTTTTTACTAAATTTTCGAGATTGGCCACCCCTACTCCTGGTTCACTATTGAGGATACCAGGAAGTAGATCTTCATATTTCACTCTTTTTTGAGCTTCCAACGAATGAGCAAGTGCCAATAGACCTATTGCTAAAGCAGATAATATTATTCTTCTCATGATCTACTTATATTTTCAAAATTTTCAAAATAACTCTTCTATTCTTCGCTCTTCCTTCATCTGTGTCATTGGCTACTAACGGTTGAGCCTCACCATATCCTACAGGTGTAAAACGGGCGCCTTCTATTTCATTTTCTTGAAGGAATTCTACTACACTCTCTGCTCTCCTTTCAGAAAGCAGTTTGTTGTATCGTGCTGAGCCTACATCATCGGTATGTGCGGAGATTTCTACTGCCAGGGTAGGATTGGCGTACATCAAGCCTACCACACGCAGCAGTTCGTCGTACGAGTTTTCAGTGAGTTGATCCGAGTTGGACTCGAACAGAATGTCCTTAAGAGTGAGATTAGCTCCTACCAAAAGTGGTTGAAGTTTCATGTCAACCGCTGCCGTGGTTTCGCCTTCGCCTTCAGTATTCACGATACCGTCTTCCGTGACATCCAGTACCGTTGTGCTATAGGCATAGCCCTGATCACTGGTGGCCTCTATTTCATAACGATCACCTACCCGTAGGCCAACGGTTTCATTTCCTTCTACGATAATGGTCTCATCTCTATTACGATTCCGAATTCTGACCCTCGATCTGACTTTAGAATTGTTGGTGAGGTCAGCCACGTTGATAGCAATTTCTTTTTTCTTAGGAATGAGCTCAATGTCTTTTTCGAAGGAAGGATACATCATGAGTCCAGAGGCGTCGAATACGAAGTACTCGCTTTGGAAATTCTCCTTATCAATCATGACTTCATAAACATTTCCTAAGGGAAGGTCTAATTCCAACTGACCAGAAAGAGGATCACTTTCTAAATCGAGAAGCATGCTTCGCTCTCCTTCTATTTTTACTTTTACCGAAGCAGGAATCGGTTCGAATATTTCTATGTCATAGATATTTAGGTTGAGTTTTGCGCTCTCATAGAGCGTTACATTGTACTCGATTTCACGGTACTCATCTATATCTGTTAAATCGTATTGGGTGGCGTAAGTAGTAAATCCTTCTCTTCTAAATTCAACGTTGTAACTACCACCAACTGCCAGTACAAGGCTGAACCTTCCGTCTTTGGCATTGCTATGCAAAAACATTAACTCCTCTGAGGTAAATGCATCCCGTACGATAATTTCCGTAGCTAATCCTTCATTGGTCTCCCCATTTTTTACATACCCCTGAATCACGTTATTTCGAAATTGTTGAAAGCTAGGTGGAATATCTACTTCATAAATGTCATTGGTGTTGATGTAATACATCTTGTCGCCCTGTGCCGCGATACATGGAAACTGGTCATTTTCTGCAGAGTTTACATAACCCAAAGGCACTGGGGTAGTCCAATCTCCCGCGTCGTCCAAAAATGATTGATAGAGATCATACTTACCGAATCCTCCCAGTCTATTTGAGGAGAAAATGAGGGTGCGATTATCCGCCATGATTCTAGGGGCTTTCTCACAGTCTTTGTTGATGGGGTAAGGAAGCTTGGATGGCTTTGACCACTCTCCGTCCTTGTTTTTCTCTGATTTGTAGATAGAATAACAGGTTTGCCCTTCGGTCAGTTCTCTCAGCTCTTCGTCTTCCGGCCCTTGATCATTTACTCTTACAAAATATAGCGTTTTACCATTGGACGAAATAGAGGGAAAGCCATCAAACCCTGGTGTATTGATTGGTTCTCCAATATTGATAGGGCTTGACCACCCAAATTCTTCTCTGGTGGAATAGTAGATGTCGTCAGCTCCTACGCCTCCTGAAAATGAGCTGAAGAAGTACATGGTATTTCCATCAAAGCTTATGTTTGGGCCGCCAATTAAGTCATTGTCGCTGCCGTAGTTGTTCACACTGTCTACCGGCATGGGGCTTCCCCAGTGCCTTTCCTCATCTAGGAGTGTTTCGTAGAGTTTGTATGAACCTGATTGATTCGATTCAAAGATCATCACCTTGCCATCTGCCGAAATTGATGGTGCGTACTCTGTCGCTTCGGTATTGATGTTTTCCACAATTTTACTTGTACTCTTATAGTATTCGAGTGAGTCGAAAGCGGTTGTGGCAGTTGCTTCCTGTGCATAGCTTATATTCATTGTTGTTCCACACAACAATGAAACCCAGCACAGGGTAAATAAAATTCTCATAGCACTTAGTTCCCTAGTATCACAAATGCGCCCCAATAGTAAGGCTGTTTGTATTCTTTTTTCAATGACTTAATAGCATGTCTAAAGGCATCTTTTTTGGAGTCGCCCCCTAGCCAATTGCTATAAAATCTTGACATCAATTTTTGGGTTGTTTCGTCGTTTACTTTCCAAAGGCTCATGATAAGGTTGTCCGCACCTGCCACGATAAAAGCCCGTTGCAAGCCATAAACTCCTTCGCCATTTTTGACTTCGCCCAGTCCGGTTTCACAAGCCGACATCACCACCAGTTCGGTTTCGTCCAAATTCAAATTCATGGCTTCGTAGGCCGTGAGAATTCCATCTTCATCATAAGGAAGTGGCAGACCTTGAAAGGTTTTAGAAGCCCCAGCTAATAAAAGCCCTGAACGTAGCAGTGGATTATACCTGGCTTCTTGGGTTTGAATACCTTCATTGGCATCTGCCTTAATTCTCATATCAGACATGAAAAAACCATGAGTGGCAATATGCAATAGTTTAGGATTATTCACCTTTTTCACGTTGACCTCATTGGCTTCAGCTGCCTCAAATTTTTCGTATTTCCAGAAGTTTTGATCCAGAGTTTTAACGATGTTATTTATTTCTTCTAGTGTACCAGGCAGTGCTGAAATGCCAGATTCAAAACCTCGTTCTGTAGATGCCGTGCTTGCCACTACTTCACTTGCGCCTAGCTCATAATCTGGAAATCCAAAGATAGATGCCCGACTTGCTTGGGGGGCTTGGCTAGAGCTATTGGTTTCTGTCAATTCCTTGGTGTTACTTAGTAGGTCGATGGCATATTTGTCAAAGACATATTCCTTTTTATTCGGATCATAAAGGGTGTTGATATTTATTTTGTTGTACACACCATCGGATGATAGGTATATTCTTTTGGTTCCTGAAAGTTGCTCATCGATCAACTTCCAGAACTGTCCAAATGATCGCGGATTTTCTAATTTATACACGATCATGTTTTTGTATTGCTTGAAAAACTTGGCTTCCATATTAACACCGTCTTCAACTACAACTAGTTGCGGGAAGCTACCAGGTATTCCCGACAAAATGAGTGCTGCATAGTAAATGGAATCATTTTTTGTGTTCTTCTTAATTCGAAGAATTTCGATGGCTTTTTCTTTTTCACCAATATTGGCTTGAACATCTGTCCACTGAATTTTTTTCTGGTCATATTCGCCGGCAAAGGCAGTTGACATTTTTGATATCTCTTTTTCAAGAGAGTTTGTATTGGCTTGGAGTGAGCCGATATCGATGCTGTTTTTTTCTAATTCGTCATTAGAAAGATTCAAGCTTTTCACCAACTCCTCTTTTGATGCCTGCCATTCATTGAACTTTGTGATAAGTGCAGCATCACCACTGTTCAAGATGGTGTTTCTGATCTTGTTACTCGCATTCAGTAGCAATGCTTTGGTTTGCAACTGCAAATCATACAAATCAGCCAACATTTGATTCATGACCGCCTGATCACCTCGTTGGTGATATACAAACTCTACTGCAAAATCCTGATAGGCTTCAAAAACAGGTTTGATTTTGGCATAAAAAGCACTTTTTTCTTCTTCACTCAACGAAGGGAAATAATTGTTGATGCTCTCGAGATAGGCCTGAATAGCCATTCGATAATCACTTTGAGCACCATCATAATCTTCTGTCTTTTGTTTGATAGCGGCAAGTCCGTAGTAAGAATATGCGATATCTGGATGGTTGGCATTTAGAAGCGAGGAGCGCAAATCCACCACTTCTTGGAACAAACCCTGAGCCTCTACATATTGTTCTTGCTCCTGTTTTAGGACTGCCAGATTGTAGAGGGTATTGGCATAAGAAGGGTGATTCTTTCCGAAGTTCTTTTCTGCGATGGTCAACGATTCTTTATACAGCTCGGCGGCTCTTTCATAATTGCCCAATTCCTCCAATATGGAGGCTAAGTTGTGTAATGTTTTGGAATAAAGCGGGTGCTCAATTCCTAGAATCACCTTGTCGATCGCCAATGTCTCTTCGAGTTGTTGCTTACTCGTCTCCACGTCTCCTTCCATATAATTCAGGGAAGCTAGGTTTTCCAAAGCGGAGACGTAGTCTATGTGGTTTCTGCCATAAGCCTCTTCGAAAATAGTGCTCGCAGTTTGAAGAGAGGTTCTGGCCGCCTTGGTATTACCCATTTTCATATAAAGCAGGCCAAGCTCATTGGATGTGTTGGCATAGTAGATATGGTTTTTGCCTAGACTGTTTTCATAGAAAGCGAGTGATTTTAAAAAGTACTCCTCGGCGATCCCAAAATCTCCCATGGCTCTATTGATTACCCCTAAATTATTTAGGGTGTAGGCTTTAGAGGACTCATCAAAATCTGAAGAGGTAGATTTAGTTGTGTTTACACTTTCCAAAATTTCTTTTGATTTAGAATATTTACCTAAAGTGAGATAGAGTACGCCCAGGTTTTCTAAAGAAGAAAGGTATGTTGGGTTTTCAACCCCAAATAGACGCGCTTTGGTGTCTATGGCTTGTCCCAACATATGTTCGGCTAGCGCGAAATCACTATTGGCCTGTAAAAATGCAGCGTAGTTTCCTAGAAAGTTTACATACTCCATTTCGGCTGTTTGTGCCTGCGACTCATAAAAGGGTCGAATGTCATTGTAAATTTCCTCTGCCTTATCCAAATGATTCATTTGGGTATATAGGGAAGCCAATCGAGCCTTTACATCGTTGGTCGCGCTGTGATGATGCTGGGTTAAAGGCAAAATCTGATTTAATGTAGTTTCTGCTTCAGTGTATTGTCCCAATGCAATTTGAGCGGAGGCTTTGGACTTTAATAGCGATACCATTTGTGGCGAATTGGTTCCAGCCTGACTAATGGCCTTCTCACTAATTTTAAGGGCTTCTGAGTACAAACCTTTATCTATTTGAATTAGGGCCGAGCCCGTTATAGCGACTAAATATGGTTTCAACGAACTAGCTATGGTAAGGTCCGCGGATTCAATGATTTGGTCGTAGGTCGATTGTGCTTGCACTAAGTTTTCGTTGATGTAGTATATGTTTCCCAAATTCGCCATGGCTATGAGGTATGCAGGATCTTGTGTGTCAGTGTTCCTTGCGACTACTTCAGACATTAGCTTTTCAGCTTGACTGAGCTGTCCGGCTCGTTGATACAAAAGCGATAGGTTGTTTAGCCCAATGAGATAATCCTCATGACTTGTAGCACTTATATTTTCGAATATGCCGATAGCAGACTCATAATACTTAACCGCATTTTGAAGGTCATCATTTTCTTCATAGGCTGATGCTATCTTAACTTCTATGCTACCCAGCTGTTCGGATACTCCTTGTTCTTTGTATGCTTCGTCCAGAGGAAGGAGTGCTTCGATGGCTTCCTTTGACTGTCCGCTCACGAGGCAGTAGTCGCCATAGGTATATAGAATATTGGCATACTCTGGTGATTGCTCTTCGGACCTCTCCATAATTGCTAGTGCAGATTTGAAGAGTGGATCACATTCCTCCCACTCCATGAGATAATAGTGGGTAATGGCCAGATTGCCATCGACTTCAGCTATTTCCAAGTCTTCCCGAGTATGAAATTGTAGGAGTAGAGCCTTAGCTTCATTTAGCGATTTTTGAGCCATCTCGAATTCTCCATTTGCAGAATAGAGCAGTCCCATATTGTAAAGTGTAGTGGCATAATTTTCATCTCCTGATTTTTGAAGTTTCATTAAGAGGTCTTTTTCCCGCTGTGCATAGCCAAGACCCTCGTCGTAGGTGCCTTCATCGTAACAAATAAGTGCTAGCTGTCTGAGTACAGAAGCCACATTAGGGTGATCAGCTGATTCAGCTTGTACGAGCAGATCCAACGATTGTAAGCACTTTTCTTTTGCTCCTGATATATTATAGTTGTTGTAATCCTCTATGCTTTGGTTGTACAGGCTATGCCAGTCCTCTTGGGCCATGGACATAGTTATAGAACCACAAAGAATTGTTAAAAAGCAAAATAATTTCAAAGCGCTTTCTTTAAAAGTTTAAATCCAATCCGTGGGCTGCTGCGATTCTCTAATAGAGAATTTCCCAATCTATGCTGTATCGTGCTGTTTCTTTATCATTTATGGGACGCATATCTACTGTATATGGTCCACCGGGTTTGTCAGGAACAAAGAATGCTGTTCCCAAAAGGTCGTTTGGAGAAATCACATCATGATCCCAAACTTCAATAGCGACCTCTTCATTTGGTGTCAGACCTGTGAGTTCAACCTCTAATGCATGCTTGGTGTTGATTCTGACATCTTCGTGCTTTTTGTCCTTTGGCCAAACTTTCTTCCCATTAAACTTCAGGAAAATATCGTCAAACTTTTCTTCATCGTTTTGGAAACAATGTAGGGTTTTTAATCTGACAGTTAGCTTTTCGCTCATACACGAAGTAATTTAGTTTGTTGAATACATTCAAGCAGTAGCGACTAATTTAATAAATTCTTTAAGGAAATAAACATTCATTGAGGGTATTATATATTCATCAGTACTTTAGGAGGCCTGAAGAGGGAGGGAGTTTGCGATCCTATTATCTGGCGAAGGAATTGGTGGATAATGGCTTTTCTGTAACCATGATTACTGCACATAATGAGAAGCATCGTTCCAGGAAGCTAGTCGACGGCATTGATGTAATCTATTTGCCAGTGGCTTATAGCAATGAGATGAAATTTGAACGACGCACTAGGGCCTTCATTAAGTTCATGCTGTTGGCAATCAAAGCATCCATTAGTCAACGGAAGGTAGATTTCTGTTATGTGATGACCACGCCACTGTCGACGGGAGTAGTTGCTCTATTCAACAAGTTTGTGATGGGTAGGCTTTACCTATTTGAGGTGGGTGACCTGTGGCCGAGGGTGCCGATTGAGATGGGGTTGCTAAAGGCCAAGTGGAAGCAAAAAATACTTGGTTGGCTGGAAGGTGTGTTTTATAGAAATGCTAAAGGATTGATAGGGTTGTCTGATTCGATCACCAAACATTTACAGCAAACGGCCCCAAAGGCCGCCGCTCAAACGGTTTTCAATATTGCTGATTGTAGCCACTTCATGCGTACACCAAAAAGGAAAGATTGGGTTGATAAATATGGTGTAAAAGGTCAATTCGTAATTAGTTATACGGGCACCTTTGGGTTAGCCAATGATTTGAGTCAGTGGCTTGATTTTGCAAAGGAGGTTGAGGGTTTGCCCATCAGGTTCTTAATGGTGGGTGACGGTGCAGAGAAAGGCAAGATCGAAAAGCTGGCGCATGATTATGAATTGTCAAACATGCAATTCTATGAATCCATGAATAAGTCACAAATTCTTGAAGTGATCAATATTTCTGACGCCATGATGGTTTCGTTTGCTGCCTATGAATCTTTGCACACAGGAAGCCCAAACAAATTTTTTGATGCACTGGCCGCTGGTAAACTGGTCATTACGAATTTTAACGGTTGGATAGGGGCGCTTATCGAAGCAGAAAATTGTGGCTTTTCAGCCAATTCATCCCAATCGTTTCTACGAAAGGTCAAACCTTTTGTAGAAAAGCCAGACTTGTTACAAACCTTTCAAGCCAATGCCAGACGTTTGGCTGAAGAAAGGTTTGACCTAAAAATTCAGTCTGGAAGGCAGCAAGAATTTATTAAGCAATTATTTAGTTAGTCTCGTTTCTCGGTTTGTAATTCGATTGCTGAAAAACCTTATGTGCATCAGTTTCAACCATCAACTCCGTAAATGAAACTTCTGGATTTTGATCCATATATTTTCTTACGATCTGCCAGCCGATCCAGGCACCAACTCGCCCAGGGCAGTTTTCACTTATTTCTGCAATGTTGGGGCGCTCTCCTATAAATTTATTCTTTAAGAAGTGACTGGTTTCATAGAGCATTTCATTCTCGATGATGTTTGCCCAAATGATTTCTTGATTGGTTTTTACGGCGTTTAACTCTTCAGTTGTATAGCCAATGATCAGAGAATCTGCTTTGCATGGCAACGCCTGCTCCACAAAGTAGTAGGACTTACCCAGATTTACCATGTCGGCTAGTAGGGTGCCATGGGACTGATCTGCAAGATTAAATTCATTGGACACAAAGCTTAGCAGAATCGGAGATAGACTTTCTTTCATGTATCTTTTCACAATATACCTGGGAATGTCGTTTGGAAAGTACCTGCCATTTTCGCCAGCGAAATAGTCAAGGCCTAGAACGATAAGGGAATCAGAAATGTACATGTCATTGTAGAATCCTGTAACAATGGTCTGAATCCTTGGTATTTTTGCGTCTGGGTAGTGATGCTTTATAAACTGGTAAGCGCTCGTCAACTCTGCAATATTTTTATCGAAATCTGAAAAGTAGGCTCTCGAATCTGATATTAGCGTATCAATGGAGGGTTGTTGCAATAACCTATAAAGTCGTCTGGCCAGAATGGTGTCGTTGGGATATTGGTTGGCATCTAAAAAGAAATCAGTCATGATCCTGTTTTCCTGAAAGAAGGCTAGTGTTTTATCTACATTTTCTAAATTCTTCAACTCGTCTTCCAGACGCTCTACTTTTAAGTTCACCGCTACTTCTTTGTAGTTGCCGTTTTGGTCGCAATCACTACTTTCACAGGATTCAAGGCCCATGATTCCTAATGTGGCGATAAATAATATTAGAATAAATTGATAAATTGTTCGCTGCTTCAAGTCTGTGGACTTTAGATTTGTAATGAATAAGACCTCTGATGAGGTTCTATTTAAAGAATGACAAAACTATTTATTTATTTTAATTTCTCATGAAGAAAATTATTCTTGCCTCTCTGTTAATCGTGGTATCATTCTTTACCTATGCTCAGCCGAAATTAGGTCTTGTGGTTGGGACTGGTATTTCAATGAATCGTGTAAAATATGTAGATGACTCTTTTGGTGATATTGTTAAAGATGGATCTGCTGTGAAAGTTAAATTTGGTCTGGAGGCCGACTTCATGATGTCAGAGACTTATGCATTTAGCACCGGTTTGATCTTTGCGCCGAAGCGAGCTGGGTACACCGTGCAGCCTGCAGCTGGTGCTGCATACACAGAAGATTATAAAGTACATTACCTCCAGCTGCCAGTGACACTAAAACTATTTACAAGTGAATTGCAGCCAGATTTGAAGGCATTCTTTCAAATAGGCTTCAAGGGAGAGATTAAGCTTTTCAGTGAGCCGTTTGAAGAAGACTACACACTTATTGATGAATTTAGATTTTTTGATTGTTCGTTTACGGGCGGTGTTGGTGTTGAATATGGCGCAGGAGTAAATACCTTGATTTATGGAGGCATCTTCTACGACAGAGGTTTGGTAAATATTGTGAAGTCTACCGAAGCAACAAATGACCTTACAACTAAGATGGATATGCTCGATCTCAGAGTTGGCCTTAAGTTTTAAACAAAAAAAGATCGAACTTAAAGTTCGATCTCTTCTCCTAACCCATTGAGAAAATTGTACTGTGTTATAGGCACAGACGAGTCTTCTACTAAGGTTATCCATCTTTTATATTTAAAGTACCATTTCCACTGCCTTGAGATAAGGCCTTTTGTAAAGAAGGCATACAAATAAGGATGTATGGAAATCGTTAACTTCTTCTCATTTTGCTTAGTAAGCAAATGCTCCAAATCTTTTTCAACCTGGTCAGTTACTAAAATGGATGCAGTAATCTTTCCTGTACCATCACATGTAGGGCAAACTTCACGTGTCTTGATATCCACCTCTGGTCTCACACGTTGACGTGTGATTTGCATCAAACCGAATTTGGATAACGGAAGCACGGTGAATTTCGAACGATCCGTTTTCATTTCCTCCTTCATCTTTTGGAAAAGCAACTTTTTGTTTTCTGCTTTTCTCATATCGATAAAGTCGACTACGATAATGCCACCCATGTCTCGCAAGCGCAGCTGACGAGCAATTTCTTTTGCTGCATCAAGGTTCACTTTCAGGGCTGTATTCTCCTGATTGTCCTCGGCATTGGACTTGTTGCCACTATTTACGTCAATGACATGAAGTGCTTCGGTGTGCTCAATAATTAAATAACCACCGCCATCTATACTTACTGATTGACCAAATAATCCTTTAAGCTGTTTTTCTATACCGTAAGACTCAAACATCTTGACTCTGCCAGTATAGAGTTTAACGATCTTTTCTTTATCAGGGGCTATGTCGTGAATAAAGCTCTTTACATCTTTATAAAGCGCTTTATCATCTACAACTATGCTGTCGAAAGATTCATTTAATACGTCTCTTAGGATAGAATTGGCGCGGTTCATTTCGCCAATAACTTTTTCGTTTGGTTTGACTTTCTTCAGTTTTTGCATCCCTGAAGACCATTTCTCAACCAATCCGCTTAGGTCTCTGTCTAGTTCAGCTACGTCTTTTCCGGCAGCAACCGTTCTAATAATGACACCGAAATTCTCCGGTTTAATAGAGGTGATTAGTCGAAGCAAACGCTTCCTTTCATTACTGTCTCCAATTTTTTTGGAAACGCTCACAGCATCTGAAAATGGTACAAGTACCAAATATCTTCCTGCTATCGATAACTCACTGGATAGTCTAGGCCCTTTTGTTGATATAGGTTCTTTTACAACCTGTACGAGAACACGTTGGTTTTTTGTTAAAACCTGGTTCATTTTCCCCAACTTGTTGATATCGGGCAATCTTTTGAATCCATTCAGGTTCTTGCCGGATATTTTACCGGAAATCACCTGCTTGGTGCATTTCATTAATGATTGCAATTGGGGGCCGAGATCTAAATAATGAAGGAAGGCATCCTTTTCGTATCCAATGTCTACAAAAGCGGCATTAAGCCCGGGAACTACTTTTTTTACCGCTCCCAGGTATATGTCGCCTACATTGAACTGATGCCCATCATTGTCCTGATGGAACTCGGCTAATTTTTTATCTTTTAATAGGGCTATTCGACATCCGTTCTGAGTTGAATTGATTATTAATTCGTTACTCAAAATTGAAATGTTTTATAGGTTCAAATATTAATTCAAACAACCCAAGAAAGCACAATTATTTTTTCTTGTGTCTGTTCTTTCTTAGCCTCTTCTTTCTCTTGTGAGTAGATATCTTATGTCTCTTTCTTTTCTTACCGCAAGGCATAATCTAAATTCGTTAAATGTTCTAAATTCGTTTAATTTCTTCGCTTCGATAAAAATTTATCTCCACACTCTTTATATTTTCAAATTGCCACAAGTACAACATGTCGGGCAATTTTTAAATTCTTTCCATTGGTACTGGAGGTCATAAGCTTTGTTGATCAAAGACAATGCCTCCCCAAACAGTCCGCAAAGATAGCACTTTTTTTAATCTTAAAAAGAAATAATTTTAAATCACCAATTACAAGGGTGACAGGTCTAAAATTCTATCTTATCTGAATTGTTCAGCGGGTGAAATGGCAGCTGATTAACCAATCTTCTTGCTGCTTTTTATTTTCTCAATAAATACCTTGGAGGGTTTGAAACTCGGGATATAGTGCTCATCAATGATGATGGCAGTATTCTTAGAGATGTTTCGAGCTATTTTCTTAGCGCGTTTTTTGTTAATAAAACTACCAAATCCACGAACGTAGATATTCTCTCCATCCGCCATTGAATTTTTAACTACAGAAAAAAAAGCTTCTACTGATGCCTGAACGTCCAATCGGTCAATTCCTGTCTTTTCTGCTATCTCGTTGATCACATCTGCCTTTGTCACCTCTAATTTTTTAGGTATAAATAATAAGATAAATAAATTACAAAGTAATTTAGTTGCCTGAAATTCAGCGATTTCAGAGGGCAAATAAACACAAAAAATCAATTATTGAGAAATATTAATAAGCCTTTAAAGGAAGATCAGCAACATATAAAAGAAGATTGGTTTTCTACTCAACTACTAGCATGGTATGATATCAACAAACGGGACTTACCCTGGAGGGAGACGAAGGATCCTTTCAAGGTATGGTTGTCGGAGATCATTCTACAGCAAACACGAGTAAATCAAGGGTTGCCATACTATCAAAAATTCACGAATTCATTTAATTCGGTCAAAGAATTTGCCAGTGCAGATTTGGATGTGATATTAAAACTTTGGCAAGGGTTGGGGTATTATTCTCGGGCTAGAAACATGCACAAGTGTGCAATCATGGTAGTTGAAGACTATTCAGGCCTTTTCCCTTCGAATTATCTTGAATTGCAAAAGTTAAAAGGGGTTGGCAAATACACTGCAGCGGCCATAGCTTCCATTTGTTTTAACGAACGGGTTCCCTCTGTCGACGGCAATGTTTTTAGGGTGTTATCAAGACTTTTTGGAATGACAGAGGACATTGCGAAGGGAAGTAGTTTCAAGGTATATTTCGAAAAGGCGAAAAGCCTGATGCCCATCAATGAGCCTGGTGATTTCAATCAAGCCTTAATGGAATTTGGTGCAACTATGTGTATACCAAAATCACCAAAGTGTGGAGATTGTATGTTTGCCAAGCATTGCTTTGCGAAACAGCATAGAATGATTGATGTACTTCCAGTCAAGTCTAAGACTGTGAAAATCAAACATAGATATTTTAATTATCGGGTTTTTACATATGATGATAGGGTGCTCATGCGTCAGCGGAAGCCTGGAGATATATGGACGGGCCTTTTTGAATTCGATTTGCAAGAGACTGAAAAGAGTCTAAAAAGAAGTAACTTTGTTGAAGCAAAACTTCGGCAGAGTTCAGGAGAAATTGTTCATCAATTGACACACCAGAAGTTGCACATACAATTTCAAGTTTTTGAACTAGAATCGAATGAAGCCTGGCAAAAACTGAAGGAAGAGAAACAAATGAAAGAAATTTTGGTTGGTGAGATTGGAGATTATGCGGTCCCAAAACCAATTGAATTGTTTTTTAATAATGAGTTTTGTCAGTAAATTAAACATTAGAATCAACCTTAATAACAATAAAAAATGGCAGGAGTAAATAAAGTAATCCTTTTAGGAAATTTGGGCAAAGATCCAGAAGTAAGACACTTAGAAAACGGTCGTGCCGTGGCGAATTTTTCTATCGCAACGAGCGAAACCTATAAAAATAAGCAGGGTGAAAAAGTGACTAATACCGAGTGGCACAATGTGGTACTATGGACTCCTTTGGCGGAAATCGCCGAGAAATATTTAAATAAAGGAAATCAAGTGTATATAGAGGGCAAGCTGACTTCTCGTTCATATGAAGATAAAGAAGGCGTGACCAAATACATTACCGAAGTAGTAGGTCGTGAAATGACACTGCTAGGTGGGCCATCTAGGCCTGAAGGAGGAGCCCCAGCTGCTAGTGCCGATAGTAGTGCCAGCAGTGGAACTTCCAATGCTGCGTCACCCGTAGAAGAATCGAACGAAATTGATGATCTACCGTTCTAATCAAAAACTGTAATATACTCTAATGGACGACCCACTCCCGGGAAATTTTATATTGACAGCCTTACTTACTAGCGGACAGCTTTATTTGCTAGTTTTTAGTCTCATTGCTATTGGTCTTTTGTTTCTTGGCTCTGCACTCGTTTCTGGATCAGAGGTAGCGTATTTTTCGCTGAGCCACGATCAGCTGTCTGATACAGAACAAGAGCAATCCAAAGGCCGAAAAAAGATTGCCAGATTGTTGGATCACCCGAAACAACTTTTGGCGACCATTTTGATATTGAACAATTTTATCAATATCTCTATAGTTATGTTGTCTACCTATGTGACGGCCGCATTGTTAGGAGATGTATTGTCAGGAGGAGCTATCATTGCCGCTCTTACCGTAGTTATTACTTTTCTCATGGTCTTTTTGGGTGAGATTGTGCCCAAGGTCTATGCCAATCAAAATAATATGGCATTTGCCAAGCGGACAGCTACTTTACTCGCTATATCATTCAAAGTTTTCCAACCCTTGGCTTGGCTCTTGATTAAAGTGAGTAACGTCATAGAGCGGCGAATTGAAAGAAAAGGTTATCGGGTTTCTGTAGACGATTTGAACCAGGCGCTGGATCTGGCAGCAGAAGATGAAACCACCGAAGAAGAAAAAGGCATCCTCAAGGGTATCGTGAACTTTGGTACCCTGTCTGTGAAACAGATTATGAAGTCCAGAATGGATATTACCGCCATAGATCTGGAAACGGATTTTCATGAATTAATGAACCAGATCAATAAAACTGGCTATTCAAGAATTCCAGTCTTCAAGGAAACAATTGATAAGATTGAAGGGATTCTGTATATCAAGGATCTACTGCCTTACGTGACCGAGGAGGAGAGTTTTAAATGGCAGGAATTGTTGAGACCGGGCTTCTTTGTGCCTGAGACTAAAAAAATTGATACACTTTTCAAAGATTTTCAAGAAAAGAGAATTCATATCGCGATAGTAGTGGACGAGTATGGGGGAACTTCTGGTTTGATTACCATGGAAGATGTGATTGAAGAAATAGTTGGTGAAATCAATGACGAATTTGATGAAGATTCGGACGTGGCGTATAGTAGGGTGGATAACAACACTTTTATTTTTGAAGGTAAAACATCCTTGATGGATTTCTGTAAACTTGCTGGAGTTGATCACAAAGCTTTTGATCAAGTTAAGGGGGAAAGTGAGTCGCTTGGTGGTTTGCTATTGGAGATTAATTCTATGCTTCCTAATGCAGGTGAGAAAATAGTATTTGAAAACTTTCTCTTCACAACTGTGGCGGTAAACGACAAACGAATTAAAAAAGTAAGAGTACATATTACAAGATGATGATAAGGTGGGTTTGGGTATTGTTGGTGATAACTGTCGGCTGTGGAAGTAATAATTTCAACCCCAAGCCAAAGGGTTACAATAGAATTGATCTGGAGCCAGCGAAGTATCAGATGCTTGCAGACTCATTTCCGTTTCAGTTGGAGTACTCTACTCAAGCAAAAATCTTGAAAGATAGTTCCTGGATAGCCGAGCGATTTTGGTTTGACCTACATTACGAAAAACTTGGGGCGAATATTCAGGTGACTTATAAACCAGTAAATAATGACAGAAAAACATTGGAAGAGTATCTGATGGATTCGTATAAGCTGACTTCTGAGCACAAGGTGAAGGCGTACGCCATTGACGAGACTGTTATTACTCTGAAAAATGGAGTTAAAGCCACGGTTATGGAGTTGTCCGGCGAAGTACCCACTCAATTTCAGTTTCATGTGACTGATTCGACGGAGCATTTTTTAAGATGTGCATTGTATTTCAGCACAGCCACTCAAAATGACTCACTTCGTCCAGTGATCAACTATGTAAAAATGGACATGCTTCACATGCTCAACACACTTACTTGGGATCAATAATCCGTTAGCATGTCGAGCTTCATGGATACCAAAGTTGAGTTTCTTAAGGGAGTTGGTCCTGCTAAAGCCAAACTTCTGAATGAAGAGCTCGGTATTCAGACTTTTCATGATCTTATTCATCATTTCCCTTTTAGGTATGAGGATCGTTCGCAGTTTCAAACGATTAGTCAAATTCAGCCAGATAGTGAAAACGTCCAGATAAAAGGTGTAATAGACCGAGTAGAGGTGGTAGGTGCTGCAAGGAAACAGCGATTGACTGCTGTTTTTAGAGATGCGACTGGGCAAATTGAACTGATTTGGTTCAAGGGTGCGAAGTGGATGAAAACTAAGCTGAAGCCAGGAATACCTTACATCGTTTATGGCAAGCCATCTCTCTTTCAAACTAAGTTTTCAATTAGTCATCCGGAGATTGAAGTGATGACGCCAGCAAACGAGGCTGGTAAAAAGACCATGTTGCCCGTTTACCCAACTACCGAAAAGCTCAAAAGAAAGTTCGTTGATAGCAAAGCTATTGCCAAGCTGCAAATGGAGCTAATCAAAACCAAAGGGTTCGGAGTGCCAGAGACGGTTGATGAAGTCATTCGGTCTCAAATGGGGTTGTTAGATTTAAATACGGCACTTAGAGACATACACTTTCCTCGAAACTTATCGTCTAGAAACAGCGCACTAGAACGACTCAAGTTCGACGAATTGTTTTTCATTCAGCTAAAAATATTTAGAGAAAAGTCAGACCAGAAAGAAATTCACAAGGGGATCATTTTTCAGAAGAGCCATTTGGTTCGTGAGTTTTATGAAAAGCATATTCCCTTTGAGTTGACGGAATCTCAGAAGCAGGTGATCAAGGAAATTTATACCGATTTGCAATCCGGTTATCAAATGAACCGATTGCTTCAAGGAGATGTAGGGAGTGGAAAAACCATTACTGCATTTGTTTGTATGCTGATTGCGATAGGTAGTGGATTCCAAACTACCATCATGGCGCCAACCGAAATTTTGGCGATTCAGCATTTTCAAGGGCTGGAGGAGTTTTGCGATAAGCTTGGACTCAAGATTGGTTTGATCACTGGTTCGACCAAGAAGAGTTTGCGAAAAAAATACCTTGAGGATCTAGCTTCAGGTGAGATGAAAATCTTGGTGGGCACTCATGCGCTCATTGAAAATGACGTTCAATTCGACCGACTTGGATTGGCGGTCATTGATGAACAACATCGATTTGGGGTGGCTCAGCGCGCCAAGCTTTGGCAAAAAAACAAGCATGTTTATCCTCATGTGCTTGTGATGACGGCCACACCAATTCCAAGAACGCTAGCTATGACGCTTTACGGTGATTTGGAAGTTTCTACCATTCGCGAGTTGCCCAAGGGTAGGAAGCCAATTAAAACTTCTCACCTGTATGACTCTTCGCGATTGAAATTGTTTGGTTTCATTCAAAAAGAAATTGACTTAGGTCGTCAGATTTATGTAGTGTATCCTTTGATCGAAGAGTCAAGCACATTGGATTATAAAGATTTGATGGATGGTTATGAGAGTATATCTCGAGCGTTTCCTAGAATTCCTTTGAGTATTCTACATGGAAGAATGAAAGCAAAGGATAAAGATTTTGAAATGGATCGTTTTGTTCGCGGGGAAACGAAGATCATGGTTGCTACGACCGTGATTGAGGTAGGAGTAAATGTGCCCAACGCGTCTGTCATGGTGATTGAAAACTCAGAGCGATTTGGTCTTTCACAGTTGCACCAGCTCCGAGGAAGAGTAGGCCGTGGAGCAGATCAGTCTTATTGTATCCTGATGACAGGAAGCAAAATTTCCAAAGAAGCTAGGGAAAGAATTGGTTGTATGGTGGCCACCACTGATGGATTTGAAATTGCGGAAAAGGATCTAGAACTGCGAGGTCCAGGTGATCTAATGGGCACTCAACAAAGTGGACTGCTGGATCTAAAGGTTGCCGACTTAACTACAGATGGTGAATTACTCAAAAGAGCTCGAGCATTAGCCGAAGGTATTATTTCAGAAGATCCAGAACTGAAGTCGTCAATTCATGAAAGAATAGCTCGGCATCTCAATAAGAATCAAATAGCGACACTCAAATGGAGTGCTATTTCATAGGCACAAAAAAACCATCCGAAGATTCGAGATGGTTTGAATTTCATTTGAAACCATTCTTAGGATTCAGCTTCAGTAGGAGCTTTCAACTTTGCAATTGTGAATGATTTTTTCTCCTTATGCCCACAGTATCCACAGGTAAAGTATTTAACCAATTCTCCATCAGTTTCTAACGTAGCAGTCGATACGACTTCTTCACGATCGACTTTCAAAGTTTGGTAGTTACACTCGTTGCACTTGAGCGCATGTAGTCTGCCGTTATATTTTTCGATTTTTGTATAGCCAGATTCTTCGTCTATCCATACGTCATAATCCACGGAAAATGCATCCTCTTCGGCCTGCATACCTTCATCTAGATATACATCTTCTTCCTCTTCACTTAATAGTTTCATTTGTCTGCCGTCAGGAGAAATACGAGGAGAAAATCTTAGAAGCTTTAATCTTTTTTCAATGTAAAACGGGTAGTAAAATTTTAGAATATTCTGAACAATAACTCCTGCAATGATGGCAAACATGGTGCTCACAAAAAGTCGAACAAAGAACCACATCATACCAGATTCTGCAACTAGCGTATTGGCATAAACTGCCAGTGCAATGATGATCAATAAAGCACTGTACCAAAGTAAATTGATTTCATACATATTGATGTAATCGTATTTTTCTTTGTGGTCTTTGGTGATCATTAGTTTGAATAGATGACCGATTAGGATCAACAAACCGACAGCTGCAATAGCGTATGACGCATAGCTGCCATACATATTCCAGGTATCCAGTAAGCCTTGATCAATTTTATTCATAGCGTTAAGCTTTAAGTAAAGTGGATTCTAATAAAAATTTGCCTTAAAATTTCAACAAATGAATCTAGTCATCAGTTGGCGCAGCTTATTTCCAAATATAGATAAATTGAACTTCTGTATGAGATAAGCCGAATTAAATTTATAAAAAAAAACAATCAGTTCAAACGAATAATAATGAGATGCCTGTGTTAGAATATTCTAATTTGGACTGAATAAAATGCAAAAAGCCATTCCGACAATTCGGAATGGCTTTTTCATGTATTTTATCTAACGGTTTTAGCCGTTCATAGAAACCAAAAATTCTTGGTTGTTTCTTGTGCCTTTCATCTTGCCAAGTAAGAATTCCATAGCTTCGTTTGAGTTCATGTCGTCCATGAATTTTCTCAAAATCCAGATTCTAGCTAATTCTTCTTTGTCGATCAATAGATCTTCTCTTCGAGTACCAGAAGCAGGGATATCGATGGCAGGGTACACTCGCTTGTTAGATAGTTTTCTGTCCAATTGAAGCTCCATGTTACCAGTACCTTTGAATTCTTCAAAGATTACTTCATCCATCTTAGATCCTGTTTCGATTAGTGCTGTAGCCAGAATAGTCAACGATCCGCCGTTTTCTACATTTCTTGCCGCTCCGAAGAATCTCTTTGGCTTGTGAAGTGCATTAGCATCCACACCACCTGATAAGATCTTTCCACTTGATGGTACTACCGTGTTGTGTGCTCTTGCCAGACGAGTAATAGAATCCAAAAGGATAACTACATCGTGACCACATTCTACCATTCTCTTTGCTTTTTCAAGAACGATGTTTGCCACTTTTACATGTCTTTCCGCTTGCTCATCAAAGGTAGAAGCAATTACTTCGGCTTTTACGCTTCTTGCCATGTCAGTTACTTCCTCAGGTCTTTCATCGATCAACAAGATCATCAGATAAACTTCTGGGTGATTTTCAGCAATGGCGTTAGCTACATTTTTAAGCAAAACAGTTTTACCCGTTTTAGGCTGCGCTACAATCATACCTCTTTGCCCTTTTCCAATAGGAGAGAACATGTCCATTACTCTTGTAGAATAATCGCTAGGCTTGTAGCTCAAGTTGAGTTTTTCCTCAGGAAAAAGAGGAGTCAAGTATTCGAAAGGAACTCGATCTCTGATTTCTTCAGTAGTCTTTCCGTTTACCGAACTTACTCTAAGTAGCGCGAAATATTTTTCTCCATCTTTAGGAGGTCTGATTTGACCCAGTACAGAGTCACCAGTTTTCAAGCCGAATAATTTGATTTGGGAAGGAGAAACATAAATATCATCAGGGCTAGCCAGGTAATTGTAATCTCCCGATCTTAAGAAACCATAACCATCTTGCATGATTTCGAGTACTCCACCGTTTTCGATTACACCGTCAAATTCCTTTACTTTTTCGTTGTATTCGGCTCTCTTAGACTTTTGGTCCGGTCTTCTGTCTTTTCTCTCGCCTCTGTCGTTGCGATCTCCTCGGTCTTTTCTTTCTTCCTTTTCTCGAGGAGCGCGATCCTTTGATTCGGCATTATTCTCCTCTTTCTTTTCGCCTTTAGGCTTATCAGATTTGTCCGACTTAGCTTTTGCCTGTGGTTTCTTAGAACCAGACTCTGCTTCCAGATTGAAATCTCCCAATAGATCATCAGATGACTTCGAATTCTTTTTTTCTGGTTTTGATTCTTTTTTGCTTTCTGCTTTTTCAGCAGGCTGTTCCTTCTTCTTTTCTTCAGCCTTTCTATCTGCTGCAGGCTTAGGGTTGATAGCCTGCTCGTCTAGAATTTTGTATATCAGATCCTTCTTCGCAGCTTTCTTGTAGTTTTTGATGCCCAGACTTTCTGCAATTTCTTTAAGCTCAGATAGCAGTCTGTCATTCAATTCTTCAATTTTATACATGATAATTAATTAGTAGAAATTGTGCTTAATGATATAAGCGTCTTGAAATGAAATATTTTTTGAAATATTATAGTAATGAAGATTGGCCTATTGTGATTAGCTGGATGGCTATCTAAGCCCAAATGCATATAAGTGCCACAATTATATGACAACAAATATTATAACACAAATTTACTCAAAAATATTTGTAATGGCTTTAAATCAACAAATTCTATGGTTTTGCTCTTGTTTTCTTTGAGATTCTATGAGGTGCGTCTCATCTGATCATATAAATTTGCCATTCAAAAAATTGAGAACCTTATGTTAATTGTTTCAGACATTAGAGAAAACAAGCCTGAATTCATCGCAGGATTACAAAAAAGAGGCTTGGCGGACGCTGAGGCTATGCTTGATGAAGTTTTGGCGTTAGACGAAAAAAGAAAAAGCACACAAGCTGAGCTTGATGAGCTGTTGGCTGAGTCTAATAAAATCTCTAAGTCGATTGGTCTGCTAATGAAAGAAGGAAAGCAGGAAGAGGCTAATGAAGCCAAAACAAAAACTTCTGAGCTGAAGGCAAGGACTAAGGAATTAGGTCAGGTTTTAGAAGAAACCAGACAGACACTGGATGAAAAATTATATCATATTCCAAACATCCCGAATGAAGAGGTACCTGCTGGAAACTCAGAGGATGATAATGAGGTGCTTTATACAGTAGATAAATTGCCAGAGCTGGGTGATGATGCACTACCACATTGGGAATTGATCAAAAACTATGACATCATAGATTTTGACCTGGGTGTAAAAATCACTGGTGCAGGATTTCCAGTTTATAAAGGAAAAGGGGCAAGACTTCAGCGTGCTTTGGTCAATTTTTTTCTGGACGAAGCTGATCACCATGGATATGATGAAGTGCAGCCACCTGTAGTTATCAATGAAGCTTCTGGTCGTGGTACTGGGCAGTTGCCTGATAAAGAGGGTCAGATGTATCATATCACAGATTCTGACTTGTATCTGATACCTACTGCTGAGGTGCCTATCACCAATCTTTACAGGGATGTGATTGTAGATGAAAAAGACTTACCGATTAAGAATGTAGGGTTCACACCTTGCTTCAGAAGAGAAGCGGGTTCTTGGGGTGCGCATGTAAGAGGACTGAACAGGTTGCATCAGTTTGATAAAGTTGAGATTGTGCAGGTCCAACACCCAGATAAGTCATTTGACACCTTGATCGAAATGAGAGATCATGTGGAGGGGCTTTTAAAAAGGTTAGAGTTGCCTTATAGAATATTAAAATTGTGTGCGGGTGATTTAGGCTTTACTTCAAATATCACCTATGATTTTGAAGTATATTCTGCAGCCCAGAAGCGATGGTTGGAAGTAAGTTCTGTGAGCAATTTCAAGGCCTATCAAGCGAATCGTTTGAAGTTGAGATACCGTGACGCAGAAAACAAGAAGCACTTGCTTCATACTTTAAATGGTAGTGCCTTAGCACTTCCAAGAATCATTGCTGCCATACTTGAGAATGGCCAAACGGCAGAGGGGATTAAAATACCAGCTGCTTTGCACCAGTACGCTGGCTTTGAAACTATTTCGTAGCAGATACGAACAATAGGCATGAATCTAAGAAAGGGAACTGAAGAAGATCTTCCAAGACTGCTTGAGCTAATTCGTGAATTAGCGATATATGAAAATGCTGAAGGTCAGGTATCCAATACCATCGAAAGAATGAAGAAGGAGGGCTTTGGCCCTTCTGCTGTTTTTGGATTTTTTGTAATTGAGCGGGAAGGCGTGATAGTAGGTGCTGCTGTATACTACTGGCGCTATTCTACCTGGAAGGGCAAACGGCTGTATCTCGAAGATTTGATCGTGACTGAAGCCGTCAGAGGTCAAGGAGCAGGAAAACTACTCTTCGATAAAATGCTGGATTTCGGGAAGTCTGAGGGAGCTAGCGGTATGATGTGGCAGGTACTGGATTGGAACGAACCTGCCATCAATTTCTACAAAAAATATAATACGTTATTCGATGAGGAGTGGCTCAACTGCCACATTGATTTCGATTAATCCACGTGCTCAAGCATCGTACGGAAGGCCACGAATTTATCTTTGAACTTCTCATTATGCTCGGCTTGTAGAGCTTCGGCAAATTTTTCTTGGTATTCATTGATATGATCGATACTATCCGCAAAATACTGGATGGCATAAGTGATCGCACCTTCCTGCTCATGCGAAAGTAACTTGAAGATCTTTCGGTCGACAAACATCCCTGTGTCCATCACTTTTGGGACGTGATCATCTTTCATCCAAGCCAGCCAATCAGCTTCTATATTTTCGTCTAGGCTTACTGTTACGTTGTATAAAATCATGGGGCAAAGTTAGGAAGAAATGTAAGGATCGAACTCATCCAAAGTTCCAAACTTTGGATGAGTTGAAAACATTAAAACAACCCTTCGATAGTACCGTCATCGGTGATGTCTATTTTCTCTGAGGCCGGGAATGCAGGTAGCCCAGGCATGCGCATAATGTCACCTGTAATCGGTACAAGAAATCCTGCACCAGCTGCGATTTCAATCTCTCGTACGGTCACTACAAAATCTTTTGGCCTTCCCAGTAGCGCAGGATTATCTGATAGAGACTTTTGGGTCTTGGCAATGCAGACGGGCAAGTTGGACAAACCCAGCCGCTCAATTTTTCTGAGATTGGCTTTGGCTTTTGACGTATAGTCTATGGCTTTGGCACCGTAGATTTTTTTAGCGATAATGTCAATCTTTTCTTCCACGGGTAGTGACCAGTCATACATGGGTGTAAATTTTACATTGTTGGCTTCCACGGTGGCCGCCACATCTTTAGCTAATTCAATAGCGCCATCTCCTCCTTTAGCCCAGACATCGGCCACTTCAACTTTTACACCTAGTTCCTGACAGCGCGTACGAATATGTTCAATTTCGACATCTGTATCGGAGGTGAATTTATTGATGGCCACTACCGGTAGGATATTGAACAATCCAATATTTTCCACATGCTTTTCCAGATTGGCTAGTCCTTTGTCAAGGGCTTCGAGATTTTCTTTTTGCAAATCCTTCACTGGTACTCCACCATGATATTTGAGTGCTCGAACCGTTGCTACCAACACCACAGCCTTTGGCGAAAGTCCACCAGATACACACTTGATATCAAAGAATTTTTCTGCTCCCAGGTCAAAGCCAAAGCCTGCTTCGGTCACTACATAATCCGACAATGATAAACCTGTTTTGGTAGCGATGATTGAATTGGTACCCTGTGCAATGTTGGCGAATGGGCCACCATGGATGATGGCTGGGTTTCCTTCCATGGTTTGAACCAGGTTGGGCATGATGGCATCTTTGAGTAATGCTGCCATGGCGCCGTGAGCTTTCAAATCCCGGGCATAGATTGGTTCTTTGTCATAGGTGAATCCGACAAAGATGTTTCCCAGCCGCTTCTTAAGGTCAGAGAAATTTTCAGCCAAACATAGAATCGCCATAATTTCTGATGCTGCCGTGATATCAAATCCAGTTTCTCTTGGTACCCCGGAAGTGGTGCCACCCAGACCTACGATCAGATTTCTTAATGATCGGTCATTCATATCCATGACTCGTTTCCAAGTGACGGTTCTAGGGTCTATACCTAAAGAGTTCTTTTTATTTTGAATGTTGTTGTCGATAAGAGCTGCCAGCAAGTTGTTGGATTTTTCAATAGCCGAAAAGTCACCTGTAAAGTGAAGGTTGATATCTTCCATCGGCAACACCTGCGAATACCCCCCGCCGGTGGCACCTCCTTTAATCCCAAATACGGGTCCCAATGATGGTTCTCTAAGTACAACCGTGGTTTTTTTCCCAATTTTATTGAGTGCTTCTGTCAACCCGATTGACATAGTTGTTTTCCCTTCTCCCGCAGGGGTTGGGGATATGGCAGATACTAAGATCAAATTGTTGTTGCCGTACTTCTTTTTATCAATATAGGTGAGGGGAATTTTGGCTTTGCTTTTTCCGTAAGGAATTAGGTCTTCGCTTTTAATGTTTAGTTTATCACCAATTTGGCCAATAGGCAATAGGGAAGCCCTTTTAGAGATTTCTAAATCAGAATTCATGGGTAGTAATGTTGTTAATGTCAGTCAAGAGTTTTCATCATTTCTAAAAACCCTTTGTCTTGTTTAGAAACCAAGTTATCAATTTTTTCCAGAGGTTCATCGAAGTTTTTTACAATTGGTATTTGCGCTTTTTAGTTTTAATCCTGTAATCTAAATCCACCATATCATGGAAGCGCACAAGATCGAACGAATGACAGAAGTATGGAAAACCATCGAGGGGTTTTCAAATTATGAAATTTCTAACGTGGGAAGAGTACGTCGTAAAGCACGAAAGACTTTTCATGCTGGTTCAAATAAGGATATCTTTTTGAAGGAAAAAGTAATGAAGCAGCGGTGGAACAAGACGTGCAAATGTTACTTCATGGATTTGCTCAATGACGAAGGAAAAAGAAAGACCGTATACCCTCATCGGGAAGTCGCTTCTGCCTTCTGTATCAACATATTGCCTGAAGAGTATACAATGATTGTTCACTTGGACAATGATCCAAAAAACAATGACAGTTCGAACCTGGAATGGGTATCGCCGTCAGAGCATATGGCTTTTCAATTTGAAGTTGGAAATAAAAACAACTTTAAAGTTTGGCGTACGCGTAAGGAGAAGTACAAAAATGGATTTAAGGCTGATACCATTTTCAAAGGCAGACCTAGAAAGGCCTTAGCCTAAATCACTTCCCAATTAATACAAAAGGAGACCAATAATACGGATGTGCAAACTGTCCGCCCTGCTCGATCATATTGAGTTTGGCTTTTTTCAAGGCATAAGCATAGCTCAAACTCTCGTGTAAATTTTTGGGGACATCGTATGGCAAAAAATTGTCATAATAGTCGATCATTAGCTGCTTAGTTGACTCATCAGAGACTTTCCAAAGGGATACGGTGATATTCTTTGCTCCGGCATAGATCAATGCCCGAGTCAATCCGATGATACCTTCTCCATTCGAGATTTTTCCTAGTCCGGTTTCGCAGGCGGACAATGAGACCAGTTCTGCATTCAGGTTGATGTTGTAAACCTCTCCGGAAAACAGGATGCCATCTTGTGCTTTGGTCAGTGTGTCCCTGGTCATGAAAATTCCGGAAAACTCTGGCTCTTCCTGATTGACAAATCCATGCGAGGCAATGTGTATGTATTGATATTCATCCATGGTCCCAGACTTTGCAATTTCTTCTTGTGCATCGTAGTGTATGTATTTGTCTGCCTTCTTTTTGTTTTTCGCAAAAAGCGTATCAATTTCTTCTATTTCCACTTCGGTCCCAGGTAGTGACTTTAGTTCATTAGCTGAAATAGAGATTCCCTTTCTAAGGTTTTTGGCTTTATCTGCTTTGTCATAAGATTGCCTTTTAGCTTCTTTTAAGGCTTGCAGCGAATGATCGAAGTCTACCGGAGCAATGACCATTCCGTCTTTTGGTGCTTTTGGTTGCACTATCTTTTCATTCATGAATGTTTTATAAATGAGATTGGCAGAGAAGGTATAAGAAATATTGTAGTCTCTGACCAGATACGGGAGGGTACCATAGTCAACATTGTTGTCATCCACATCTTTTGTTAGAAGTACTTCAAATGGAATAGTTGCCATAATACCATCCTGCACCACTATGATGTTTTTGATATGCTCTGGAATGTCCATAGGAAAGAGTTGTTTGTAGAGCATTCTTGCATAGGACGTATAAATCTTATCACTTTTATACAGTACTCCCTTGCGTACGGCCTTTACTGCTTTCTCGTATTCTCTTTTTTTGTATACCTTGTCGATTTTCATGCCTGACTTGTCTATTTGTGTCACATAGATGCTATCTGAAGTCAGAAAGTATGAAAGCATCATAGTAGAATCATTCAGAAATCCCTGAATGTCGTCCAGCTTGGTTATCTCCACGTCATATTTCAAATCGTAATATTTTGGGTATTCTGATTCAAATTGCTCAATCAGACCTTCATATTTCCGATTGGCTTTGAAAAGTTCGCGCTGATAAAACTCGATCATATCTGGATCTGGGTTGGCAGCGAGTTCTTGTGTGTAGCTATTGATCAACGTTTTCAATTCCTTTTCTTGATTGAGTAGCGTATCTGGAATACCACCAAAGGAAATGGCATTGGATTCGGCCAGAGAAGAGAAGAGTATGGCGCCTTTATTTTTTTCTGTAAAGAAGAAAAAACGATCTTCGTATTCTCTTTTTTTACCTTGGTAAGTGGCATTCTGTCCAAGGTATTTTACGTTTTCTTCATTAATGAGATTGATCAAGGAGTAGGCCGCGTTTACAGAGGACTCGTAGATTTTACCCGACATTTTACTAAGCTCGATTTGATCCCTCCTATCGGTATAGGACTGTCTAATTTGTTCTACTAAACTGTCGCTCAGCACAAAACTATGCAGAGAGATGTCGAGCCCTTTTACGTTTTCGCTCCTTCTAAAGCCCTCCTCCAACAATTGTCCTTTAAATTGCAGATACCATAGCAGGTCTTTGTTGTCGAAAAAGTTAACCAGTACTGGGTTCATGAACACATTTGTGTCATCAAAGTCGATGATACTAGCATTGATGGCTGACTGACAATATTCCAGTGCGGTTCGAATTTCACCTCTTTCTCCATATACACGAGAGAGATTGTAGTAGGCATTGGCTACGTTGGGGTGCTCGTCGCCATGGATATTAATGTCTATTGCCAAGGCTTTCTTGAAATATCTAATCGCTAAATCAAAATCACCGAAAAAGTAATAGATGCTGCCAAGGTTGTTGTTGGCTGCGGAAGAGTTCACATGATTTTCACCTACCAGATTAAAGTTGATATCCATTACTTTATTGTAGTAGTCTAGAGCATCCCTAAATTTCTCCTGATACATGTAGGTATTGCCTATACCCAGATAACTTCTCACACTATTCTGATGTTCCAAACCAATGGTTTGTTCAAAGAGATCCAAGGACTTTTGGTAGTATTCTAGCGCTTTGGTGTAATTGCCTTGATTCTTATAAACATCCGCAAACCCTAAATAAATGTTTCCAAACTTAGGATTCTTTCTATGCAGAAATTTTTGATATATGACTAACGCCTGCCGGTAATACTGCATGGCCAGATCGTATGCACTTCTGTTTTTGTAAATATCTCCGATACCTACATACGTAGTAGCTACATCAGGATGATTTTCACCAAAGACTTCAATATTTATTGCTAAGGCCTTTTCATAATACTCAGTAGCCAAATTATAGGAGCCTTTATTTCTGTACAAGTTGCCTAGGCTTAAATAGGAGTTGGCTACATAAGGATGGTTTTCTCCTAATATCTTTTTATTGGCCTCCAACGCTGTCTTAAAATGCTTGAACGCTTCTTCATATTGGTGTTTTCCAAAATAAACATTACCTATACCCAAGCTGGTTGGGGCTGAGAATAGAACTTCTTCATGGATCTCATGATTGGCTAGCTCCAATGCTTTCTCATATTCTTCTAGAGCAAGCTCATGCTGGCCAGTGAGATAGTGTATGTTGCCAATGTTATTCATGGCGTTGGCTTTTTCAATGTCCCATTCACCGAGCTTTTCATCTGCCATGTTATAGGCCTCTTCTGCTATGGTCATTGCCTTCTTCAACTCAAAAGTGCCACAGAGATTTTCAGCTATCTTGTTATCACTGGCCACTACTCCTCTCCAATACTGTGACTGCAGGTAAAGTTCTTTGGCCTTTTCAAAATGCATGATGGAACTATCATGGCGATTGAATAGCAAAAAGGTGTCCCCTTGATGAAAATGAAAATCTGCTAATTCTTTCTGGGCTAAAAGAGGTTGACTTAATGATCCCAAAAGCAAGGTTAGAACGATTACAATATAAAATTTCATTTTTTGTATATTTCGATGAATTAGCTGTTCTTAATGCTATTTTAATAGAATTTATTTGATATTGCACCCTCAATACATTTAATTGAATTAGTTATTTACAAAATTTCTTAAATACCTGCTACTATGAGAAAGGCGCTTTTTCTGTTATTCCTAATCCCATTTGCTGCCTTATCCCAACAAAAACCTAATGTACAGGAGCAATACTATATCAACGAAGATGGTAAGCTCTACTGGCATGGTAAAAAACCTGTTTACCTTTTTATTTCTGAAACTCCCGATGGAAAAAACTTGCATAGAATGGAAAGTGAAGTACATGACGAGTACACAAACCCCATGTATTTGGATACTGAGGGAATTAATTACATCCGTTCCAATTGGGCGGCAGACTCTATGCTAAAGCAGCTTCAGCCTCGGTTCGAATTGCTTTTTGAAGTCTATCGAGATAGTGAAGCGCCAAAGACTACAGTGACTTTTGAGGAATCTCCCAGGTATAAGGATGCTGAAGGCAATCAGTTTTATGGCCAAGGCTTAAAGTTCAAGAGTAAAGCGGTAGATAAACAATCTGGAGTGCAGAAAACATTTTATTCTATTGATAACAACAATTTTCTCACATTCACAAATGATCAGGAATTGAATCAGGATAAAGAGTATGATGTCAAAGTATATTCGGCTGATAATACAGGAAATGTAGAACCCATCCAGATGTACCAATTCAGAGTTGATCTTACCAGTCCTGTGTCAAATTATACGGTACGTAATGATCGTAGTGGAATGGTTTTTTCACCACGGACTTATATTGTATTGCAGTCTGGAGATGCTTCTTCTGGCCTCAATCGTATCGGCTATAAAATAGATGATGGTCCGGAAAAAATATTCTCCGATAAGATCAACTTGACCAACCTAACTGATGGCAATCATACCATCAAGTATTATGCATATGATAATGTAAAAAACAAAGAAGAAGACAAGACAATTGAATTCTATATGGATAAAACCGTTCCTGTAGTTGAGGCAACCATTGTAGGTGATCAGTATCAGAATAGAGGTAGGGTGTTTGTTTCTACAAGGACAAAAGTGAAGCTTACAGCTGAAGACAACAAGGCCGGTGTGAAGACCATTAAGTATTCGATAGATGGAGCAGATGCCGAAACGTATTATGAGCCTTTTATCTTGGATAAGACAGGTGGAAACCATGTCATCACGTATTATGCAGTTGACAAGGTAAATAACCGTTTCGATGGTAAGCTCGAGGAGTCAAATTTGAGCCGTTCTTCGTTAGATATCGATATGAAAGCACCAGAGATTTCCTATGAATTTGCTGGAAGTCAGTATCATTCGCGAGACACAGCTTTTGTAACAAGCAATTCCGAAATTGCACTTGCTGCTTTAGATGGCGAAAGTGGTGTAAAGGATTTGGGGTATAAAATCAATGGTGGGACTGGCCAGCAATACACTGGACCAATCAAATTGGAAGAAGAAGGTTTTTACTCTATCGATTTCTATGGTACTGATCAAGTGAATAATAGAAACACCAAATCTTTTTTCTTTGTAGTAGATAATACTGGGCCAAAAGTGGAGCACATACTCAGTATGGAGCCTGTTGGCAACATCATGTTGGACGAAAAAGGTGGCGAACCAATTAGTGTTTATTCAAAAGGAGTGAAGCTATTTCTAGGTGCTACCGACAATGTCGTTGACACTGACAAAGTATTCTATTCGCTGAATGGTGGAAAAGAGCTAGAGTATACCCGTCCAGTTAAAATTGACACTCCTGGACTCGTAACCTACAAGGTGCGAGCAACTGATAAGTTGGGCAACTCGACATCCACAGAGGAAATAGAAATCTTTGTGAAGTAGATTATATAGTTTCTCTCATATTATATCTTCATCACAAACCACTTGGCCAGTGTCTTATAATTGACCTTAGTGCCGTGCATAAAAATACCGATGCGATAGATTCTGCCAGCCATCCAGGTAGTTCCACAGAAGCCTGCTATTAGCAACGAAATAGACAAGGCCAATTCCCACATGGGGACGTCAAATGGCAAACGCATCATCATGATAACTGGTGAGGTGAATGGAATCATGGAAAGCCAAAAAGCCATGGTGCCATGTGGCTCTTGAATAACAATGGATATCATCATCATGGAAAATATGAGCGGGAGGGTCACAGGTAACATAAATTGTTGCGAGTCTGCTTCACTATCTACCGCAGAGCCTATAGCCGCAAGCAATGCACCATATAATAAGTAGCCTCCCAAAAAGTAGATCAAAAAACTAGCTAGAATGGTTGGTACATCAATTTTGTCGAGTACTTTCTTCATGTCAAAAGCTTTGTCCTGAGCGCTCATGCCTTCAGTATCCATTCCAGCTTCATTGGCGAATTGTTCTGTAGCTGTTGGTTGATCTAAAATGATGGAAGAAGTAGCTGAAGTAAGCGCAGTAGTCATAACCGCCCAGAGGACGAACTGGGTGAGTCCTACAGCTGCGATACCCAAAATCTTACCCATCATCAATTGAAACGGCCGAACAGAGGCAATCATTACTTCTATGATTCGGCTGGTTTTCTCCTGAGTTACACCTCTCATAATTTGCATGCCATAGATAAATATGAACATGTAAAGCAGAAAAGACGAAACGTATCCAACACCAAACGCAATGCCTGAATTACTTTCACTTTCTCCTCCAGATTCTGACAAGTTGATAGTTTGGATGTCTATATGGGATCTTAGGTTATCAATCAACTCTTGATCAAGTCCGGAATTGGCCAATTTCTCATCTTCAATAATCCCACGGACTCTTTTTTCAATCCCCCCCTCTACGGCTATTCCTGGGCTCTGCGTGGAATAGAATTTTATTCCTTCGGGGTTATCCAGATCTATTTTAGGAATATGTAGTAAACCAAAAATGGCATCACTGCTTAACAACGACTCTTTGGTTTCTTCTACATCTGCCTGGATGAATTGATAGGTGATGGTTTCTGTATTTTCAATTTTGTTTTCAAAAAGTCCCGAATCGTCGATGACTTGTATGAGTTTTTGATCTCCTTCTCTGGTAGCTGACCAAAACACAATACCCATCATTCCTGCAAAAAGAATGGGGCCTAAGATTGTCATAATGATGAATGATTTCTTTTTTACTCTTGCGATATACTCGCGTGCGATGATGAGTCCGATCTTATTCATGGTTGGTGGGTTTTACAGTGGAAATAAAGATGTCATTGATAGAAGGAATTTTCTCGTTGATAGAGACGATTTTAGTTTTGGATGTGATAAACCTTACCAGGTCATTCACCGAATGGCTGTCAGCAATTTTCACTTCAGAACGAACGATATCATCATCTAATGATTTGGTATGGAGCACCTCAAAACCATTGTCAGCTATCGGAATGTCACCAATGTACTCTGTAATGAAGGTATTGTTTCGATATTGATTTTTAATATCTTTTTTGGCTCCATGAATTAAAATCTTGGAGTGATGGATTAAGGTAATTTGATCGCAAAGCTCCTCCACTGATTCCATCCTGTGCGTTGAGAAAATAATTGTAGCCCCTTTCTCTTTTAATTCCAGAATTTCATCTTTAATCAGATTGGCATTCACGGGGTCAAATCCGGAAAATGGTTCATCAAGAATGATAAGTGAGGGGTTATGAACTACTGTAGCAATGAACTGAATCTTTTGTTGCATTCCCTTAGACAAATCTTCCACATTCTTATTGTGCCAAGCCATGATGTCCAGTTTCTCCATCCAGCGCTTGATGGAGGCCACAGCATCTGATCGGGTCATACCTTTTAAGCGGGCTAAGAATATGAGTTGATCGGAGACCTTCATTTTTTTGTACAGCCCTCTTTCTTCAGGCAAGTACCCAATTTTTCTGACATCATCTGCCAGCATGGGTACATCTTTGAAAAGTACTTGTCCGCTGTCGGGCATTATGATCTGAGTGATAATTCTGATGAGTGTGGTTTTACCAGCACCGTTTGGCCCTAAAAGTCCGAAAACGCTGTTTTCTGGAATGCCAAATTCTATATTATCTAATGCTTGATGATCTCCATAGGTTTTAGAGACTCCATTAATTTTTACTAAGTTCAAGTCGATTGATTTTGATTTGCTACATGAGTAGCTAAAGGTAGGAAAATATTACACTTGCGTGAAAATTACTTCACGTATTCGAATATGATGTTGCCCAAAGCGACGTCTACGTTGAATTCCATCAAATTGTCGGCGCTGGCAGAGTAGCTACGATTTACATAGACATTTTCTGAAACTTCTTCGAAGGCCTGGCTGAGAGAAATATTACAGAGCGGTGAGCTTTTGAAATGTACGATTGCTGGGTAGTCATTTTCCGGAACAATAATTTTGAGCTTGCCTGCACCCACACTCACATTGACTTTGCAAGCTTTTTCTACTCCTTTGCTAAAGTCGAGTACTGCAGTCCCAAAGCCAACATCGGCAATCACTACCTTGGCATTTGACTTATTCACATTTTTGGTCATGATGTTCCCTACATCCACATTGACATAGAAGGTATCCATGGCACATTTATTCACGGCGTCGTCGTTGTACATGATTTTCACATTGGCACTGCCAGACTCAATTTTGAATTTGGAAACAGGCAAATCGGATAAATTCACAAAAGCATCGCCTACACCATATTTAAGGTCAAGGTCATACACTTTCTGATCTGCTAAGAATACCTTCCAGAAATTTTTCTCAGATTTTTCATTACCAAACATGCTATAAGAGATAGCTTGACTTAATCCTTTCTGGTTATAGTCCTCAAGGAAAAGGTTAACCGCATTGCGGTTGTTGAGTATTTCGGTGTGAAAGGTGGGGTTGACTTCAGAAAAGGAAGGATTCCCATAGATGGTGACAGGGTCGTTGTTGTCAGAAGGGTTAATAAAACAAGTGCCTGAGGTGGCCTTTAATGAAAAAGCGACCGTATCGAAAGAGGCCTCGTCCTTTACAGTATAGAACTTTTTTAACTGGCAATGCCCCTTTAACCCACAAACCAATGTTGCTATTACAACAATATAAACCCTTAGCATGTCCCTACGTACGGAATTTTTCTCATTCTGGTTCGATTCGTTCGACGATTGTCGAGATTCAAACGTCGAAAATAGAATGAATCTGCCTAAATCAAAAATTTAGACCGTTATGTACCAAAAAAAGGCCTCTTACTATTCGATGATTGTAAGAGGCCTTTTGTATATATCTATCAATGATCCTAAAAGAATTCCTTGATTTTCTCGAAAAATCCTTTTTCTCCTTTGCCCGGATTTGGGGTGAAGTTATCAGAATTTCTCATACTCTCAAGTTTTTCTTTTTCGTCTTTGGACAATGTCTTGGGTGTCCAGATATTCACATGGATCAGCTGGTCTCCTTTACCATAGCCGTTGATGTCTTTGATACCTTTGCCACGGAGTCTCAAGATTTTACCACTTTGCGTGCCTTGATCGATCTTGATTTTGACTTTGCCATCTATGGTCGGTACTTCAACAGAAGTTCCCAATACCGCGTCTACAAAATTCAAGTACAAGTCATAAACGATATTGTTTCCTTCTCGCTTCAGCTCATCACCTTCTTGTTCTTCGATTACGATCAATAAATCACCTGGTACTCCACCTCCAGGGGCTTCGTTTCCTTTGCCAGACATGGATAGTTGCATGCCATCCACCACACCAGCAGGTATTTTCACTGGAATGACTTCGTCTTTGTAGGTCAATCCTGAATTGTCAACGCCATTAGGTTTTTTGTCGATACTTTGACCGGCTCCATTACAAGTCGGACAAGTAGACGCTGAGACCATTTGGCCAAGCATGGTATTTACCACTTTCTTTACCTGACCGCTACCATTACATGATTGGCAGGTTTTGAAAGTCACACCATCGGCAACTACTAATCGATTGACTTTGATTTTCTTTTCTACCCCGTGAGCAATGTCTTCCAGTGTCAGCTTGAGCTTGATGCGAAGGTTAGTGCCCTTGCGCGCTCTACCTCGACCGCCACCGCCACCTCCGAAGAAGCTATCGAATGGGCTACCGCCACCGCCACCAAAGATGTCGCCGAACTGTGAGAAGATATCGTCCATAGACATACCTCCACCGCCGAATCCGCCACCAGCAGCTCCACCCATTCCGGCATGGCCGAATTGGTCGTAGCGTTGTTTTTTCTGCGCGTCACTCAGGACTTCATAGGCTTCTGCTGCCTCTTTGAAGTTTTCTTCCGCTTTTTTATCGTCAGGGTTTTTGTCTGGGTGATACTTGATCGCCAGTTTTCGATAGGCCTTTTTGATCTCATCTGCTGAAGCAGATTTAGACACACCCAGTACTTCGTAATAATCTCTTTTCGCCATAATTATGCTCCGGTTACCACTTTCGCAAATCTGATCACCTTGTCATTGAGCTGATAGCCCTTCTCTACCACATCCACAACTTTGCCCTTTAACTCCTCTTCTGGAGCAGGGATTTGTGTAATGGCTTCGTGATACTCAACATCAAACTCAGAACCTTTGTCGGCTTCGATTTTTTTCAATCCTTTTTGCTCAAGGACGCCCTTGAATTTATTATAAATCAGATCGACTCCTTCTTTTACAGATTTGATATCTGCCTCTTCGGTCATCGACTTTTCTGCTCTTTCGAAATCATCGAGCACTGCAAGCAAATCTTTAATCAAGTTCGCATTGGCAGTACTGGTCAGTTCTAATTTTTCTTTAGAAGTCCTTCTTCTGAAGTTCTCAAATTCAGAGTACAATCTGAGGTATTTGTCTTTGGACTCTGCTACCTCGGCTTGAAGTTTTTCTTCAGCACTTAATTCCTCCTTTGGTTCTTCTTTCTGCTCCTCTTGTTCTTCCACAGTTTCTTCGTTCTTTACCTGTGGTTCTTCCACTACTGTCTCCTCCGACTTCTTGTCAGCTTTTTTATTATTTTTTGCCATTAGTATTCACAATTAAATGCGCTATTGGTTTGGCAATTACTTTGCCAATGGACATTCTGTGACAGAATGTCCTAAAATTGTTTGTTTCGATAAATTCTTGTCAGGTTAGGCGTTGATGGCTTGCCAGATCATATCCTTCAGTGGGTCAAGGTTTTTTTGAGCTACACTGGATATAAAAATGGTTGGTAATTCGGTTGGTACTTCTTTTTTCATTTCCTCCATCAACTCATCATCTAGCATGTCGGATTTCGTGATGGCAAGCATTCGCTGCTTGTCCAAAAGTTCTGGATTGTATTTGGTCAGTTCTTTGAGCAAGATCTCATATTCTTTTTTGATATCATCAGCATCTGCTGGCACCATAAAAAGCAGGATAGAGTTTCTTTCAATATGACGTAAGAATCGAATACCAAGACCTTTTCC
Organism: Reichenbachiella sp.; assembly: GCF_965233835.1. Lineage (GTDB taxonomy): Bacteria > Bacteroidota > Bacteroidia > Cytophagales > Cyclobacteriaceae > Reichenbachiella. Next base: position 328,612 of record NZ_OZ247585.1, on the reverse strand, counting down.
TTCGGCTGCGCCTTCGATAATTCCAGGAATATCGGCCATCACGAAAGACTTGTGATCTCGGTATGCCACCACACCTAGGTTAGGCACCAATGTGGTAAATGGATAATTGGCAATCTCTGGTTTAGCTTCCGAAAGGACGGAAAGTAGCGTTGACTTACCGGCATTTGGAAAACCCACCAGACCGACGTCGGCCAGTACTTTCAGCTCCAATACGATCCACTCTTCGATGCCTTGCTCGCCAGGCTGTGCATAGTGAGGGGTTTGATTGGTAGCGTTCTTGAAGTTGTCGTTGCCCAGTCCCCCTCGTCCACCTGGTGTAAGGATGATCTCCTGGCCATCTTCGAGGATTTCTACTCTCTTTTCACCTGTTTCAGCATCTTTGGCAATCGTTCCTAGTGGCACTTCTAGAACGATGTCTTGTCCCTCAGACCCACTTCTGTTTCCTCCTTCGCCAGGTTTACCATTTTCGGCGATGGCGTGTTTTTTATATCTCAAGTGGAGCAATGTCCAGAGTTGGCGATTGCCTCGCAGAATGATATGCCCCCCACGACCACCATTGCCGCCATCCGGGCCGCCCTTGGGAACGTGCTTTTCTCTGCGAAAATGTACTGAACCGGGTCCGCCATTTCCCGAACGGGAACAAAACCTTACGTGATCAATGAAGTTTGAAGATGCCACTTGCCTATTTTTTATTTGTCATATCGATGGAGGAGATATCTTCTCGATTTTGTTAGACGTCTCCTTTAGTCGAAATGCAAAAGTAATTTGTTTATTTGAAGAGAGGTTGATTCACTGGTTATTATGCGGCTGCATAAAAAAATGACAAAACCCAAAACACATGGTTTTGAATTTTGTCATTTGAAATTTGATGTTTCTTGTGCTTAAAGACCGTCCATCACTCGGCGAATGGCCAAGTAAATTTCTTCTATGGCTCCTACACCATGGATTTTGTTGTATTTGCCCTGCTTCTCATAAAACTCAGCTACGGGTAGCGTTTCGTTTTTGTATACCTGGATTCGGTTGTCAATTTTTGTCTCATCCTGATCGTCTACTCTACCTGAAGTTTTGCCTCGCTCGAGCAACCTCTTTTTTAGCTCTTCGTCCGGCACGTCCAATGCTATCATGCCACTGATCGAAGTATCGAAATCGTTAAGCATATCTTCTAGCGCCACAGCTTGAGCTACGGTTCTTGGAAATCCATCAAATATGAACCCTTGAGGATCAATGGTAGTAGCAATTTTATCTTTTACCATTCCGATGACCACTTCATCTGGAACTAGGTTCCCTTCATCCATGTATTTCTGAGCTAGCTTCCCTAGTTCAGTTCCTTCGCCCAAGTGCTTTCTAAATAAATCACCTGTGGAAAGGTGAACCAATTTGTACTGATCTATTATTTTTTCACTCTGCGTGCCTTTGCCAGCACCGGGAGGGCCGAATAATACGATGTTTAGCATGATTTATATATTAGTGAGTATTATTAGTGTTCTTCAAAAAAGGGGCAAATATAATAAATTAATTGGGGTGAAATCAGGGCTTCAATTGATACAAACCTGTGAGATTTCGACCCTTACTTAGATAGTCCATTCCATATCCGACCACAAAGAGGTTAGGGATTTCTTTCCCGATGTACCGAAGTTCAATGTCTTGTTTGTAGGCCTCTGGTTTGAAAAATAAGGTTGCCGTCTGAATGGACGCTGCGCCTTTACTTTCCAACAGACCCATAATATGCGCTAAAGTGGTTCCGCTATCTACAATATCCTCAACAATTAAAATATGCTTATCAGCGAGGTCTTCATTGATTCCAATTAGGTCTTTTACATTTCCTGTTGACGATGTACCATCATAGGATGCAAACTTCAAAAAACTAATTTCCGGATCTGAAGTCATATATTTGGCTAGGTCAGCAACAAACAAAAATGAGCCGTTAAGGATGCCCAAAATGAGCAAATCTTTTCCTGCATAATCTCTATCAATCTGCGCTGCTAAAGATTGAACATAAGATTGAATTTGATCCGGGGTCAAGTATTCTTCGAATTGTTTGTCTCCAATTTGGATCATAAGTGTTTCATCAAATATTTGTAAAGATTGATCATGGCGTCGATGTCGTCTTTATGTACTTTTTCGTCAGGCGAATGTACGTGATCTTCGGGAGCTCCTACAAAACACCAGTCGATTGGGTAGGGTGATTGCTGAATTTCGCGTCCGTCGCTACCTCCGCTTCTTTCCACTTCAATCTGATAGTTGACTCCAGACACCTCTGCCAACGCCACTATTTTATCAACGTATTCTTTGCGTGGAATACTCATATCCCTGAGTGATATGGCTACTCCATTGCCGTGAGTTACTCCTTCGGTTACCCATGTAATATCAGACACGAGTGCTTGCTTGATTTGATAATTTTCATACATCCATTTGCACAGAAATGGTACTGTACCTCCTCCATGTTCTTCCCAGCAAGAAAATACGATTAGCCCATCTTCGAGTGTCTCGGCTACCTTCAAAGCACTAAATACTCCTAGGCGATTGTCCAGATAGCAAGATTGAACATAGTCATCTGTATTTCTAAAGTCAGACTTAAAAACAAGATCTGTACCCGACTCTATTCCTCTCCCGAAGTCATAGAATAGATCTCCTTCTTCAACTTTTAGCTTGCATTCGATTGGCCCCATGGCATCGTGGCCTACCAGCGAATAGCCCGTTTCAGTTTCTGGACCGCCAACAGGCAGGAGTTGATTTTCATAACGAACAGTGAAGCCAATTGAATCTATATGAGCAAAAATGGCAGTTTTGGGCTTGCCAAATTTCAAAATCAAACAATCCTGAAATTCCTCTCCATAAACCAATTCGGGTTGCACCTTCCAGTTTTCTTTATTCGTGTTGACATAGTCAATGAGAAATTTGGTCATTGCAGATTCATTACCTGAAGGGGCGAAGGTGCTACAAAGTGTTTTTAATAAAGTAATATCAGATGCCTGCATGTATTGTTTTGAAAATCGAAGCACAAAAATCATTGTTTTTGACCTAAATCAAACAGGTGCGAGTAATTTTACCGTTGAATTCAATTTTTTATGATCGAAGAAATCCTCAAGTATCTCCTAATCTATAGTTCCAGCGGCATCAAATTCGTGTTTGGGCCAGTATTCGGTGCTTCTTTCGGTTATAGTGTTTTCTTCACCGGTACGCTGACTATTTTGGGGATGATGACAACCGTGTACATATTCACCTATTTTGGCACCTATATCCGACATTTTACGCAGCGTGTTTTTCGATCAAAAGACAAAAAGATATTTACCAAGAAAAACAGAAAATATGTAGAGCTGTGGTTGAAGTATGGAGTGGCTGGTATGTCATTTCTGACTCCTGTGCTTCTTTCTCCCTTAGGTGGAGCTATTCTGGTAAATGCCTTCGGAGGACGCAAAAAAGATATCATCAAATATATGTGGGCTAGTAGTATCTTTTGGGGCTATCCAATGACTTGGGCCGTTAAGTTTGCTGGGCACATGATTCCATTTCTTAATTTGGGAGGACAGTAATTTTTCTCTGACTCAACCAATCTTTTAATCATTTTCTTACCTTTACTCACATGAGTAAACCTGAAAAGAAACTGTTCCTGCTAGATGCATTTGCACTGATTTATCGCGCGCATTTCGCTTTTAGTAAAAACCCAAGAATTAATTCAAAAGGCATGAATACCAGTGCTGTATTTGGGTTTATGAATTCTCTTTTAGAAATTCTTAAAAAGGAAAAGCCTACGCACATTGGTGTGGCATTTGACACAAGTGCTCCAACTTTTCGCCACGAACAGTTTCCTGAATATAAAGCTCATAGAGAAGAGACACCAGAAGATATCCGAACCGCTACACCAATCATTAAGGACATTTTAAAGGCATTCAATATTCCTATTCTTCAGTTGGATGGATTTGAAGCAGATGATGTCATTGGAACTTTGGCGAAGGCTGCTGCCCGCGATGATTTTGAAGTGTTCATGATGACACCGGATAAGGACTATGCTCAACTGGTGGAAGAACATATTTATCTATACAAGCCAGCTTATATGGGCAATGGCGTAGATGTGCTTGGTATACCTGAAATATTGGCCAAGTTTGATATTGAAAAAGTAGATCAAGTCCGAGACATTTTAGGTCTGGAAGGTGACGCCGCGGATAATATTCCTGGTATTCCCGGTGTTGGTAAGAAAACGGCAATCAAGTTTTTAAAGGCCTATGGAACAGTGGAGGGTCTGCTTGAAAATACGGCCGATCTGAAAGGCAAGATGAAGGAGAAAGTGGAGGAGTTTGGTCAGCAAGGAATTCTTTCCAAGGAATTGGCAACTATCAAAATTGATGTGCCTATTGAATTTAATGCTGGTGATCTCGAACATTGTGAACCAAACGAAGCGAAAGTCAAAGAGATTTTTGAAGAGCTGGAATTTAGAACTATGCTCAAAAGAATTTTTGATATTGACGATGCACCAACTATAGCCACAAAACCAGCAGCCAAGAAGAAAGCTCCTGCCCCTTCACAATTGGGATTGTTCGGTGATGCTGCTGTGGAAGTGCAAACACAAACTACCGTTCAAGAAAAGAAGAATTCAAAAAATCATAAACATGCGTATCACTGTATAGATACGCCTGAATTGAGGAAGTCATTGGTGAAGTATTTATCTCTTCAGGACGAATACTGTTTTGATACAGAGACGACCAGTGTCAACCCAGAAGAGGCAGAATTGGTAGGTATAGCATTCGCTTATGTGCCCGGAGAGGCATATTATGTGCCAGTGCCGGCTGATCAGAAGGAAGCTCAGGCCATCGTAGAAGAGTTTAGATCTGTTTTGGAGGATGAGAGTATTCAGAAAGTAGGTCAAAACCTCAAGTATGATATTCAGGTGATGAAAAATTATGGGGTAGAAGTAAAAGGCAAAATGTTTGATACCATGCTGGCTCACTATCTGATTGACCCTGAGTCCAGACATAAGATGGACGTACTGGCTGAAAACTATCTGAATTACACCGCTATTCCAATTGAAGACTTGATTGGAAAAGGGAAGTCTCAAAAGAATATGCGTGATATTCCCGTGGCTGATGTGGTCGACTATGCTGCGGAGGATGCGGATATTACACTACAGCTCAAACTCAAACTGGAAGAAGAAATCAAAGAAAGAGATCTTGAAAAATTACTTCACGAAGTAGAAGAACCTTTGAGTGTAGTGCTAGCCGATGTGGAGTATGCTGGAGTGAAAATTGATACGGAAGTCCTGGGTGAAATGTCCAAGGACCTCAATGAGCTGAGCGTGACTGCTCAGGATAAAATTTATGAATTGGCTGGTCAGGAATTCAACATTAATTCGCCTAAGCAAATGGGTGAGATTTTGTTTGACCAAATGAAATTGGTGGACAAACCAAAAAAGACCAAGACTGGACAATATGCGACTGGAGAAGAAATTTTATCCAAACTAGCAGGAGAACATGAAATAGCAGAAAGAATTCTCGAGTTTCGTGAATACCAAAAATTGAAGTCCACTTATGTAGATGCATTACCTCTTTTAATTAGTAAAAAGGATGGCCTGATCCATACCGATTATAGGCAAGCGGTAGCAGCTACAGGTAGGTTGAGTTCTAATAACCCGAATCTTCAGAATATACCGATTAGAACGGCCAAAGGGCGAGAAATCAGAAAGGCTTTTGTTCCTAGAAGCAAGGATTATACAATCTTCGCGGCTGATTACTCTCAAATAGAGTTGAGGATCATAGCTGCTTTTGCCAAAGATGAACACATGATTGAGGCCTTCAAGAAAGGCCAGGATATTCATTCTACTACTGCATCAAAGGTCTTCAATGTGCCCATGGAAGAGATGACTCCGGATATTAGACGAAAAGCTAAGGAGGTCAATTTTGGTTTGATCTATGGTATTTCAGCTTTTGGCTTGTCGCAAAATATTGGTATCTCCAGAACAGAAGCTGCGGAGATTATAGATTCTTACTTCACTCAGTTTCCGAACATCAAGCGGTACATGGATGATCAGGTGAATTTTGCCAAAGAACACGAATATGTTGAAACTATTTTGGGTCGACGTAGATACCTCAGAGACATCAACTCTAGAAACGCTACGGTGCGAGGCTTTGCTGAAAGAAACGCAGTGAATGCTCCCATCCAAGGCAGTGCTGCTGACATCATCAAAGTAGCTATGATTAATATCCATGATTGGATGAAAAAGGAAAAGCTTCAATCTAAGATGATTATGCAAGTACACGATGAATTGGTTTTCGACGCACATAAGGATGAACTTCCAATGCTTCAGAAGAAAGTGGAAGAATTAATGAAGAATGCGTTGCCGATTGATGTACCCATGGAAGTAGGTATGGGTACAGGTGATAATTGGTTGGAGGCTCATTAAATCCTTAGCCTAGAACAGTAACTACCACCTTCCTCGATCCTCCATAATCTCTATGCTCGCATAGGTAAATGCCTTGCCATGTACCTAGATTTAACCGGCCGTTAGTGATCGGAATGGAAACTGAAGAGCCAAGCAACGAAGATTTGATATGTGCTGGCATGTCGTCAGGGCCTTCATAGGTATGCCGATAATAAGGCGCATTTTCAGGTACAAATTCGTTGAAGTGACTTTCAAAATCTTGTCTTACCGTGGGGTCAGCATTTTCATTGATCGTCAAGCTGGCAGAAGTGTGCTTGATAAACACCTGTAAAATGCCAATGGAAATTTCACCTATTTCTGGAATGGCATCCAAAATTTCATTGGTAATTAGATGAAAGCCTCGGGAGCAGGGGTTTAGAGATATTTCCTTTTGAAAGTTTGGCATATCCGAAATTCTGTGTTTCCGATGATTTATCAAAATGGAGGCTTAAATAATTATTGAAGGTAAATGAAAACACATATTCCAAAATCTACGTAAATTGAAGCTTCAAAAAGCACGTTTTATTACTATAGCAGCATTTAGTCGACGGTGATTTTCAAGCGTTTCACCTGCTATGATGTTGTTTTGTTGGATTGTCTGAATCAATTTGAAATTAAACGATAGTGAAAAACTACTACGGGCTTTTGATAATGCTTTGCTTGGCTTACCCTGCCACAGGTCAGGTTCAATTTGTCGTTGAATCTTTGCCCGAAGCCACCCCTGCCCAAGATTCAATTTTTATAACTGGCACTTTTAACAATTGGAATACTACTGATCCAAAATGTTTGTTGCGTAAGCAGCCCAATGGCCAATTGGCTGTAATTCTCAACTTTTCAGAGCCAGTGATTGAATACAAGTTTACCAGGGGCAATTGGCTTAAGGTAGAAACTGGTGCCGATAATCAGTACATCCCTAATAGAACGCTAATAAATGATGGGTCTACTCAAGCGGTTTACATTCAAATTCAAAACTGGCAAGACCTAGGTGGTGCCAGAAACTTCGAATATTTAGCCTTTTACTATTTTGGCATTGCTGTTTTGTCGCTTATTCTGTTTGTACTCTCCTTTAGGATATTCAAAAAAGAAATTTCCCGACAAAGGATATTTGCTAGTATGCATGGGCTGTTGGCTTTACTTTATTTAGGCGCAGTTGCTTATTATGTTGTCAATCCAATTTGGCAGACTCACCTGAATATCCTGGGACAAATTCTCATTTTTATATGGGGGCCTATGGCCTATTTGTTGATCAGAACACTTGCAAAAAATGAGAGTTTGCCTGTGAAGTGGTTATACTTTGCGCCCACTTTTTTTGTTGTTTTGATTGCAGGGTTGAGGTTGATGAACCTCGATATTCTGTCCTTTTTCTCAAATTATGTAATAGGTCTGTTGACTTGGGGGAAATTGCTGGTAGTCGGATTCGGTTGTGTAATGACTTGCATTTTTTTGTTGAAAGCAATTTTCGATATTGAATGGAAAGTCAAGGGAAGATTGCATTGGTTTTTAAGGACGATCTTTTTGACTCATGTCGTCTGTCTGTGTTTGGTTTTTATTACATTATATTTTGATGCCTTTGAAGTATTTACCCACGAGCCAGAGGAATACAAATGGTTTTTCGTTTTGTTTTCTTTTCCAGTTTGGGTTGAAATTATTGCACTATGGAAGGACCCTCAGTTTTTTAAAGAAAAATCACAAGTCTTTCATATTGATAGGGCAGACGAGTTGCTCTCTAAGCTCAAGAGGATAATGGAGAAGGACAAAGTATATCATGAGGCTGAACTCAATGTGAATCGTCTGGCGGAGTTGATGGATACAAAACCACATATTTTGTCCAAACTTTTGAATGAGCATTTCGAGCAAAATTTCAGAGATTATGTGAATAGCTATAGGGTTCAAGAATTTATTGACCAAGCACAGGTTGGCAAACTTGAGAAACTAACTTACCTGGGCTTGGCACATGAGGTAGGATTTAATTCTAAGTCTACTTTCAACCTGGCATTCAAAAAAAACACCAATAAGAGTCCCAGAGAGTATTTTAAATCTTGCTAAATGTAAGGCATTATCCATCAATGGTTTATGATCAATTCTCCGTCGGTCGTTTTTTACGTTCTTGGACGATTTTAGAAAATAGGACGTTTTTCAAAGCCATGAAGAACACATTTGAAGACTTGATTAATAGTTAATCAGGCGGCAATTCAGTGTTGCTGTTACGTTCAAAAATCTAATCGACATGATCAAAAAAATTACATTAATGATTTGTTGCACATTTCTGTTTGCCGTGGCCAGTAGGGCGCAGGAAGATGTAATGATGCAAGCCTTTTACTGGGACCTTCCTGTGGATGAGGCTAATCTGGATGGAGACTGGTGGGATAATCTCGCCGACAAATCCACTTATCTCAAAAACGCTGGGTTCACAGGTTTATGGTTACCCTCTCCGGCTAAAGGTAACTGGGGGATTGTAGATATGGGTTATGGTATTTACGATCACTATGATTTAGGAAATTACAACCAAAAAGGCTCTATAGAGACTCGGTTTGGTAGTCGGGCTGAGCTCGAAGCTATGATTGCAGACATGCATGATACGAGTGGAGGTCAGCCTAAAATAGAAGTTTATGCGGACATTGTACTCAACCATGTCTATTCTAATGAGGAAGATGAAGAGGTCAACCCTGCTGTAAAGGCTTATACCTTTGCCGAGGCCTTTACCAATGGATCACAGCATGTGCCTTATCCATCAAACGAGATCAAATGGGTAATTCCTAATGCGAGTGCAGGGGACTACTACATCAAGATAAAAGGCTTTGAAATGGACTGGGGTGATTATGACAAACGTGGTTACGAAGTGACTATTGATTGGACAGGTTCAGGAGATAATACGACTTACTCATGGGAAAGCGAGCCTAATGGTGGAGGTGGATCTTTTGATGCCTTCCCAGGATCAGGCCAAATCATGAGAGGGTTTATTGGTTCATCTTCTGACATTGATGAATATGAAGTGACTCTGACTAGCGCTCATGACATTGTTATTAAGCTGAAGGCTATTGATAATTCGAATGGCTGGAATTGGGGTGATCAGAATCATGGTTTGTACCCTTCAGAAGTATGGTACAATGGCACTAACCTGGCGAGCACTACGCTGGAAGCTCGTACCAATACGGGTATCAGTTATGTAAATCATACCGGGACTGGCGAAGTCAATTATAGCTGGAACTATTCACACTTTCATCCTGTAGATGGAAACGACTGGTTAGGTGACTGGGGTGGAGATGAAATCATTCCGAATACAAAAGGCTTCGGCAATGACTTTAACACTTACAGTACAGTAGTAAAAGATCGTTTTCAGGATTGGGGGGAATGGTTGTCGGACGAAATTGGGTTTGATGGTTATCGATTGGATTTTGTTCGAGGGTTTCAGGCAGACTATGCTGCAGATTGGATCAATAGCTTACCGCTACTCAATGGGAACCAAAGGTTCATTGTAGGTGAATATTGGGGGTCTGATTCTAGAATTAATGACTGGGTGAATGATCTGGCCGCAGATGGTGCTGATGCTGATGGATTTGACTTTCCATTAAAGTCTTCGTTGACTGATATGTGTAATGGTAATAGCGGCTTTGACATGCGTTGGTTAAACACTGCTGGAATGGTTAGAAATGGTAACGGACACGCTTTGCCAGGGACCTCTGTTGTTACCTGGTTAGACAATCATGATACAGGTAAAGAGCATGACAAGTGGGTGACTAAAGATTGGAAAATGGGTTATGCTTATATACTGACTCATGAAGGAAGACCTTGTGTTTTTTACCCGCATTATTACAATGTGACTCTTGTTGATAATCATGATTCGAACAATACAGTAACCTCACCAGCTAGTTTACAAGAAGACATAAATAAGTTGATGTTTGTAAGGTCTACTTATTTGGGAGGAACACTCGAGGTACTCAGTGATGTGGGTAATCCATATCCATCCGGCGACGCGCATGATGTCTACGTAGCTAGACGAGGCGGAAATGGCACAAAAGATGGAGCGATTGTAGTGATCAATAACAGCAACTCCACCAAGGGACTTTGGGTTGATATTACGCCATCAGGCTGGTCTAATTGGAGCAATACCGTTCTTGTAAATGCTTTTGACAATAGTCAAACCACACAGGTGTATGGTAGCGGAAGAGCTTGGGTGGAGGCTCCAGCTCGTGGCTATGCGGTCTATGTAAAACAAGGAGAATATGTAGCTTATTCAGCGCCATCAGCTAGAACAAGGGACTTGGGACTTGGAGATCAATTAGAGAATAAATTGGAGTTTAATGTTTCTGAAATTTTTCCTAATCCAGTAGTCCATGGTTTTTCAAACTTAGAGGTGGACTTACCTGAAGATGGGACTGTTTCTATTCAGGTGATAGATATATGGGGACGAATAGAAAGAGAAATTGAAGTTCAAAAATCTGCTGGCCATCATACCATTCGAATGGATTTACAAACCTTACGTACCGGCTACTATCTCTACAAATTTGCTTACGGAGATCGTGTAACTCAAACCAAGCCGTTTCTGGTAAAAAACTAGAATCAAACCGTTTCAAAAGGTTAAGCTCCTTGGATTTTTCCAAGGAGCCTTTTTTATAAATTTTCGAGTAAAAAATCCATCATCATCGTATATAGATGCACCTTGGTTTTCTTTCCAATCAACGAATGATTATTGTCCGGATAGTAGAAGGAGTCAAATTGCTTGCCTTGCATGATGAGCTCGTTTTGCAGGGTTACAGCATTTTGAAAATGCACATTGTCATCACCCGTACCATGGATCAGAAGATATTCAGATCTTAATTTTCCAGCATTTCGAACGATTGAATACTCGTTGTATCCTTCAGGGTTGTCTTGAGGTCTTCTCAAATATCTTTCTGAATAGATAGTATCATAATACTTCCAGAGAAATGGAGAAACTGCGATGCCAGCTTTGAATAGGTCTGGTCCGGTTTCTAAAGCCAAAGTGGAAATATATCCACCATAACTCCACCCCCAGATACCGATTCGGCTCTTGTCAACAAAGGACAGTGAACCCAAATATTTGGCAGCGGCAACCTGATCTTCAGCCTCCAACTTCCCCATTTTCATGTAAGTCATTTTTTTAAATTCCTCACTCTTTCCTCCAGTTCCGCGGCAGTCTATACCCACTATGATATAACCCTTCTGAGCGAGTAGTTGATGCCACATGAAGTGCTTGTCTCCGTACCAATCATTTTTGATGCGTTGTTTGCCTGGGCCACTGTATTGATATAGCAGCAACGGGTATCTTTTGGTGCTGTCCATGTTGGCAGGCTGAATCATGTAGGCATTAAGAAGTTTTTTGTCTGCTGCTTCGATTTCGAACATGATCTTTTCTGTAAGCCCATATTGAGCAGTGGTTTCTTTGAGCTTGGTATTGTCCTTCAACACCTTGACCAACTTATTGCCTTTGGTCATGTATAGAGATACCTCTTTGGGACTTGCAGCGGAGCTATTAAAACTGATGTAATATTTGAAATCTTTGCTTATGTCGGCTGTGTTTACTCCAGGTTTGGTGCTGAGCTGAATTTTTCCTTTTCCCTTAAAGTCTACGCGATAGACATGACGTTCTGTCGAACCATTTTCGGTGGAGGTATAGTACAGTATCGGTGTTTTGGTTCGCTGATCTAAGGCGAGAAGTTTCTCAGCATTAAAAGCCCCAGAGGTGGCTTTGTATTCGAGCTGCCCATCCATTCGATGAATATAAAAGTGTTTGTACCCCTCTCGTTCTGAGGACATCAGAAAGTGCGTGCCATTGTCCAAATAGATCCACTCGTTTGTATAGGTGGCGTGAATGTAAGTTTTGCTTTTATCCGTCAATATGTTGGTGGCGGATTTGAACTTGGTGCTGTAGTGAAAAATATCCTGCTTGTTTTGCAGGCGATTGAGTCGTTTTATTGCCAAAATATCTGGGTTTTTGGTCCATTGGATATTTGGAATATAAATGTCGGTTTCTTCTCCTAGATCTACAGTCTGCGTAGTATTATCCTTGAGATTATAGATTTTGATGGTCACCGTGGAGTTTTTCTCTCCTGCCTTTGGGTATTTGTATCTGTAGTCTCGTGGATAGAGCGCCCCGCTGTCCCAATATTGCAGATTGTACTCCTTTACTTCACTTTCGTCGAACCGATAAAAGGCCAAATTTTCGGAATTGGGCGACCAGAAGAAAGCTTTAGCCATGTACAGTTCTTCTTCATAGACCCAGTCGGTCGAGCCGTTGATGATACTTCCTTTTTCCCCATCTTTGGTCACCTGGTGCTCACTCATGTTTACCAGTTTCACAAAGAACAAATTGTTGTCGCGCACGAAGGCCACATTTTTGTTGTCTGGAGAAATAGTTGCATACGATTGTCTGCCATTGGGAGAAAGCCTTTTTAGCTCCTCTCCTTGAAAAGTATAGATGTAATATTCTGCGGTGAAGGATCTTCTAAAAACCTTCTGCTTGTCTGTGAGAAGCAGTACTTTTGATTCGTCAGGAGTAAAGTCGTAGTCATCAATTTTTAGATTCAATGCTTTACCATCGATAATTACTGAATCTGATTGGCCTGTAGTCACATCATATCTTAAAATCTGATTTTCCTCAAGTGCGGTATAGTACTGACCGTCATTCATCCAGTTGAGGCTTTTCATCGTTTCTTCTTTGAAAAGTCCTTTTTCATAAATATCAGAAACTGTAAGTTTCTTTTGTGCCGATGAGCATAGTGCCGTGAGCAGTAATAATACCGTGAAGTGAAGTTTCATAGTTATTGGATATTTGACTGATCACAAATATAAAATAATGAGGCAATGTGCCTAATGGAATGCCGATGATCGGTAGTTTTAGTGTTAACCTCAAATTCTATTTTATGAAATTCTATTTAACTATTGTTTTGATCTGTTTGTCTGGTCAGCTATTGGCGCAGACTGATGAGTACACCCAAAAGAAGGTAGAGAAACTGTCCAAAGACTCTCCCTTTACCAAAATTATCAATCGTGAGCTTCCTGCGACGATCGTCTATGAGGATGACAAGATTATTGCATTTGTTCCCCTTCGCCCTCAAGCACCGGTACACTACCTGATTGTGCCTAAAAAAAGAATTCCTACAATCAATAATTTAGAAGAAGAGGATGTTAATGTAGTGGGTAAAATGCATCTGGTAGCCAGGCAGCTTGCAGAAGAAAATGGCATAACAGATACTGGTTATCGATTGAGCATCAATACGAATGAGGACGCTGGCCAGAGTGTCTTTCATTTGCACATGCACTTGTTGGGTGGAATGAAGCTTGGGCCTATGGTGGATCAGTCTTATAGGAGTGGAAAAGAATAAAATACCGAAATCAGCATAGTGGCTAATTTTTGACAAGATTAAGATACAAATCGCGTCTAGCTCCTTCTTCCTCAAAAAATTCATAAACACGATTTTTCTGTCCCTTTGTAAATAGGCACATCATGTCATCATCAACGTAATCCATAAAGTTCATAAACATGTCATCGCTACCGCATGAAGACTGTGGGTGCGTGGGCTTGCCTCTATATTGTGCGTAAGCGGTTGGGGTGTCGTCTACCTCGTCTCCTTCCTCACAGTTTTCATCTCTGCCAAAAATATGGATTAGACCCAGCCAATGTCCGATTTCATGTGTGGCAGTTCTGCCGTGGATTTGAGGATGCTCTAATGGGGGTAAAGTTCCAAAGACCCTTGGGTCGATGACTACACCATCTTTCCATTCTGGCGCTTCCGGACCATTGGCAAATCCTGCCAGGCCCATTCTACCCTTTCGATCTGAAAGGTTAGCAATCCAAATATTGAGATATCGATCTCTCGGCCAGGCTGCTTGCCCCCCTCTTTCAGAGAAATACAGGTGAGCCTCTTCTTTTGGTAGGTCGCTATTTCCGTCCCACCCACTAATCTCGCTAGTGTTTCTAACAATGCCTGTGGTGGGTTCTCCGTTGGGGTCTACAGTAGCTAGATGAAATTCGATTTTTAGATCCGCAGCCAGGTGCTTAAAATTTGATGGAATATTGACCGTGTCTGCATTTTTCATTCTGAAGTCTTCATTTAGAACCTCGAATTGAGATCGAATTTTTTCGTCACTAATTTCAAAAGGCTGAGGAGAATAGTTTACCACATGTATGATAACAGGAATGTGAAGAACTGAGTCCTTCAAAATTGGTGTTGGGTTGGGTTCTTGAATTTCATCCGATTCTAAACAGGAAACGAAAAACATAGTTAAAATAATAGGTAAGAAGGAAAGCTTTGAATTCATATAGGCTTGTTTATCCTAGTGCTAAGACACAAGGAATTTTGAATGGTTGGAAAAAAAGAATGGAAAAGGGCATATCTAATATGCCCTTTCTGTATCAGCTTATTTTTTATTGTTAGGGACTCACATGTCAGACCGCTTTCAAGTTGTTAGTAAGTTGCTGTTACCCATACTCTTAACATTCTCCCTCACACTCACAAACACCACCAACATTACATTTTAAATGCTCAATAAAATTGTTGATGTAAGCCGGTGCCTCTGGCTGATTGAGATGTGCTGCATACCAGGTTCTAAATAGACCTTTTTTAGTTACAGGAACCAGCTCTAAGTTGTTGTCAGAGAGATAAGGATCCACCATCCAACGGGCCATGACTTGAACTCCCAGACCGGCCTTGATCATTTGCAATACGGCATCGGTGACTTGTATCGGCATTACTTTTTTAGGTTTTACACCTTCCGGCATTAACACCTGATTGAATAAAGTTACCGACTCGATAGGGTAAGAATGTATGAACACATTCTGCTCACGAAAATCTTCTGCTTCCACATAAGGTTTTTTGGTCCATTCATGGCCAGTTGGTACTACCACCATCATTTCATCCCTAAAGAGCTCCGTATAAGTCAACGCAGGGTGATCATTATGATCACTGGTGATAGCCAAATCTAACTCTCCATCCAAAATGAGTTTATCCGGATTCTCAGTTACTCCTGGGAATATTTCAATATCTACTTTTGGAAATTCCTTATTGAAATCAATCATCAAAGTAGGCAGCCAGTGATAGCAGGTATAACACTGAGTCGCCAGTCGAACTAATCCCTTGTCGCCATTGACATATTTTTTTACAGAGTTTTCAGTTTTGTCAATTTCACTTAGAATCTTTTTAGCAGAGTCTAGGACTATTTGGCCCGCACCTGTCAATATCAGTTTCTTGTTAACACGATGAAAAAGCTGAGCGCCTAGATGTGTTTCAATTTCTTTGAGTTGATGGCTGAGGGCCGATTGAGATAGATAAAGGTTTTCCATGGCTTTGGTCAAGCTGCCTTTGTCAGCAACTTCCCGTACCAATTTGAGGTGACGTAGTTCCATTGGTTTGTTTTGAGGTATTAGTTTTATTCATGGAATTGACTAAATCAATTCATCCAATTCATGGAACGAAAAATTGGAGTCGGCGTTTCATTCCTCATCATTTAATTTTTAAGGTGGAGAATATTCCACCAAACTTTAAACATAATCGATATGGAAACACCAGCACTACATTTGAAAATTGCGAAGCTGAATGGACAAGGGTGCATTCAGATCGAACAACCGGATAAACTACAAAGAAGAACTGCCACCAGTGAATTCGACCTTGTAGATTATCTCAAAGAAGTAAAGACTCCTCATATAGGACTAATGTCTTTCATCAAATAGCCAACGAAAGTCTCGTTGGTGCTATCGCCAACGGGGTCATGTACGGTTGGCGATAGCCATTCTTACAACCAACAAATCAACACACTGATGAAACTAAAAAATCTACTCTCTCTATTGTTTTTGGCTACCCTTTGGGGACCTTCCTTTTTGTTTATCAAAATTGCTGTGGTCGAAATTTCACCAATTACCCTTGCTGCTTTAAGGATTGGATTGGCTGCTTTACTGCTGAATGTTTGGCTCCTGGTTAAGGGCTATGAATTCAATAGATCCTGGACATTTTGGAAACATGTGACCATTGCCGGTTTCTTTGCTCATGCGGTACCCTTTGCTTTAATCAATTGGGGTGAGCAATATATTGATAGTTCTATTGCGTCTATTCTAAACGGATTGACGCCTTTGGCGACAGTGCTGATAGCCAATTTTGCTATTGCAGATGAACGTATGACTGTCGAGCGTATTGTTGGCACTACCCTGGGCTTTATTGGCTTGTTGGTTTTGGTGTCGCCAGAGCTAGTATCTGGAGTGGACGCATCAGTATTAGGCATCGTGGCGGTAGCAGTGGCAGCCATATCCTACGGTGTGGCCTTGGTTTATTCAAGATTGCATCTGATGAAAGAAAAACCACTATATGCACCAAGTTCACAACTTCTAGTCACGTCCATTTATTTGATTCCTTTTGCCTTGATGGTTGAAGGTCCCGTAGCCTGGACTACACTTTCCTGGGAATCTATTGGATCCTTGGTCATATTGGGAACCCTGGGGACAGCTTTAGCTTTCGTGATTTATTATAAAATATTGGCTAGCGCAAGTGCATCCTATCTGTCTCTGGTCACTTATCTGATGCCGATTTATGGCGTGGCTTTAGGTGTGATTTTCTTGGATGAAATATTAGCTATCGAGGCTATAGTTGGGGCTGCTCTCATTCTCTTTGGAATAATGGTAGCCAACAAGACTATAAGCATTCCTTTAGGTAGGAAAGCAATTAAAGTGACTTAATTAAGTTTATCTTAGTTTGGTATAGATAGGCAGCCGACTAACGAGTCGGCTGCTGTTTTTTATTGACTTTCTGATTCGATTAATTCTTTGAGTAAAGTGAGGTTCTTCTCAAAATTCGACAACAACTTCTGGATAAGGAATCGCTTAAAAAGAAAGCCTAGAATTGGTTTTTCTTGATAATGAAACTCTACTTGAATCGTAGTGACTCCTTCACTTTCTTCTAAAATCAGATAAGAAGTAGCTTCTCTGAAAATTGGAATTTCCTGGGTCTTCTCTCCGTAGACTAGTTTCCCTTCTCCAAAGTCGTGAGTTACGGTTTCAAAACCTATGGTTTGGTTGCCAATGACACAAACATGTTGATAGCCTTTTTGGTTGACTATTCCTTTTTTGTATTTGAATTCATTCACATCCTTATTCCATAGTGCACGACGGTCCATGTTGGTAAGCCACTCAAAAACCAAAAATTTATCGGCTCGGATGTCGATTGTATAGGTGACGGGTTTGGCTATTAGTTTTTCTGTTGTTTTTTGTGGTGGTGCGGAGACACTTTTTTGCAAATAATCGAGGTTAAGGCTTCGATATTGAATATCTCCTAATTCCTCATAGCTATCCTCTCCTTGTATCATCTCCGTTGCGTTGGATGTAGGAGGTGATTCTTTTAGTAGGTGTTCTGTCAGTAGAAGGTATTCGTTTGACAGGACACTATTCTTCAGAAGTCGATGAACCCGAATCACAGATTCACCGAAAGGTTTCTCATTTCCTTTGACCTCAATCATCTGAGATGCTCCAGTATCCGCAATAAACTTAAGCTGCAAATCCACCGCAGCAGAGCATGCACCACACGGACAAATTCGCTGTGTTTCATAACGCTTCAAGTGATTGTGAAATGCGAGGTATGTAGTTTCAACTTGTTTTAGAATTTGATCCAGTGTAGGGATCTCTTTATTTTGATAGAAAAACACGGCATCTCCTTCCACCTCCGCAAGAGAAAGGCCTATTTGGTTGGAGTCGATAATCAGTTCAAGCAATTCAGCAATTATATGTTGACTGTGCTCCACTTCTACCTTTTTCACAAAAGAGGTAAATCCACTGATATCGGGGATGAAGAAAAAAGAGTGATTGGACATGTCTATCAGGATGAAGAATTTTCAACGAATCGTGCGGTCAATAGTTTTAGGATGAAGAACTCAGAAACTATTTATGGCTTCAATATAGAGCGTGTCAAGCTGACTTTCATAGTATATAAAGTCCTCAAAGATAGGTATCCACCCTTGTTTTATTCTCTTTAAAAATTTCTCTTCTTCTTCCTCACTTACGTCCACGCCAATTACATAAAAAGGACTTAACACATTCATATGAGACATCATGTTGCCCGCTTCTTTAGCATTTTGATTCAGTGTGGATTGTATGGAGTAGATTTCAGCCAGTTTTTTGTATACGTCATAGGATATGTGCTGACTGATTGCATTTTCTTGGGCTATTTGCCAGGCAAAATCTTTTACTCTTGAAGCACGCAGTTGTAAGTTTACTTTAAGAGGGGTCTCTACAAGTTCTGATCTGATCTTATTATGGTATTCTAATTTTTGAGATACCTCTTTGGCATTCTCTTCTATTTCAAGTTTTACCCCTTCGAGATAATGGCTTACCCTTTCCTGTTCAAGTCGATTATTGTAATAGGTATTTAACCCAAACGCCAGAAGAATCCCTAGCACTACGGTAAAAAATTCGATCAGGTGATTGGTCCATTTTATGTTGCTCATACTTCGCTTGACTATTTGGAACTGAAAAATAGCAAAGTTTTATCTATCTCATTGATGAATACAATGGGCAGAAAAACAAAAGGCTGAACTTGCGCTCAGCCTTTAATGGTCTCTTTTGACATTCTAGTTGGTACTATGTCCAGCTAGCAGACTCTAAAACAGTGCCTGAGCTGTCGTAGGAAGTATAGCTACCCGAGCCATTAGCATCCCATTCAAAAACCTGTTTTGCACCTGAATCTGTTTCATCATAATATACGACAGATCCGCTGCCGGTACTCTGATTGCTGGTGAGCTCATAGACCAGTACATTGTCAGACTTTATCGACATGGTTAGTTCGTCACCGACCAGGTTCCAGCTGACCAAATACGAGATACCCGATGTCAATTCCATAGACCCTGAGGTGCCGTCTTTTTTCTGCTCTAGACTAAGTACTTGCTCAAGTGTTGCTCCTTCTTGGTAGTAGACGTCAAGGTAGTAGTTGTTGTCATCTTCGCAGGCCTGATAGGCTACTGTAGCTTCATTTGCGGAGTACTCATAATAAGAGCATGAGCCAACTCCACCAGGAAGTGTAGAAGTAGTAGGTGTGGCATTCTCGACTCCGGCAAAGAATGAAGCTCCTATCGTTGCAAATGAAGTCGCGCTAATCACCATAGCGTTGGCTGCCTGTGCATAAGGGTCGCTCGAAGACGACATAGAAGAAGGAATTGTTGGCTCCAAGAGATCCATTGGGTTTTCAATGGTAACGTTGCTGTCGCTTCCGTCTTCATCTTCACTACAACCTGTGAAGGGTAAAATGGATATCAAATACAGGAAAATTAAAAAGGTTTGTTTCATGATTAAATTTTAAACTATTATGATTTTAAAAGTAAATCACCTTTCTCTCAAGCCTTTTGGCAAAACTAATCATCGAGTTGAACCTCCCTGTGGTAAAAAACGGACATTCTTAGAATGATAGACTAGTTGGCCCAAATCGAGGAGGCTTCGGATGAGCGATTGTTTCTAAAATCAAAGAGATTTAGTCCGAGATAATGCTTAAACGTTTTAGCCATGTGTTGAACATCATAGAAACCAAACTCATGTGCGATCTCATGCGCCGGTTTTTGAGGATTGGCCTTAGATAATGCGTAGGCTTGGTTAACTCGTACAATATTGATGTAATTTTTTGGAGACGTGCCAACAAACTCCTTGCACAAACGGTTGAGGGTTTTCTCTGAAACGCACATCTTGTCCGCCAATTCGTTTACTTGATAATTACAAGTAGGGACAATAGAGGCTAGACGAGCATGGCTGATTCGTTGATCGAAATCAATTGATTTGAAATGTGGTCTTAGGTAATCGAGTAAAAGTGAAAGTTTATTCTCTACTCCTTCTACAACATTGATGGCCCCTACTACTTCTTGTTCATTGACGGATAAAAAATTATTAATAGGGAGAGTTTTTCCTCGAAAACCGTAGGGAGATTCTCCAAACAAACTCAAAAACCCATTAGACGTCAGGTCTATTCCTATTGACTCAATTGGATCACTAAAGTGCAATACAGCCCGAGAATCCTTCATCGTCCCATTAATGGAAATGAGTGGAGAAGCCATCTTACCTTCGCCAACAAGCTCTATTTGTACCTTGCCTTTCAGTAAGACTACAAAAAATGGAAACGGCCGAGGTAAGTAAACCTCTTCCAACTGTTCCACCCCCACGTATGAATACCACATCTTATTGATGTAAGGTTGCATTTCAGGGGGTAGTACGGCCTCTTGATAGAGGAATTGGCTGGTTAAGTCTCTCATACAGGAGGCAATTTGCAAAAAATCACATATTTCTCCTATACTGGCCGCCTACTTCAAATAGCGCATTGGTTATTTGCCCAAGCGAGCAATGTTTCACACACTCCATCAAAGCCTCAAAAATGTTCTCGTTGTGTACTGCAGTTTCTTGCAATTTTTTCAACGCATCAGATGCAGAGTTTTCACTGAATTCATGCAAGCTCTGGAGCATTTCTATTTGATACTCTTTCTCGTCAGTTGTGGCTCGAATGACCTCCTGAGGAATAACGGTTGGCGAGCCTTTAGATGATAAGAATGTATTTACCCCTATGATTGGGAATTCACCGGTATGCTTCAATGTCTCATAATAAAGACTCTCCTCTTGAATTTTGCTTCGTTGATACATGGTTTCCATGGCGCCAAGGACACCACCTCTTTCTGTGATTCTGTCGAATTCAGCCAATACCGCTTCTTCCACCAAATCGGTCAACTCTTCAATGATGAATGAACCTTGAATTGGGTTTTCATTTTTGGCCAACCCGAGCTCTCTATTGATGATCAACTGGATCGCCATGGCACGTCTAACGGATTCCTCTGTAGGAGTAGTAATGGCTTCATCGTAAGCATTGGTATGCAATGAATTACAGTTGTCGTAAATCGCATAAAGAGCTTGTAAAGTAGTTCGGATATCATTAAAATCGATCTCCTGAGCATGAAGCGACCTGCCACTGGTCTGGATGTGATATTTCAACATTTGTGAGCGGCTATCGGCACCATATTTCAGTTTCATAGCTTTCGCCCAAATTCTTCTCGCCACACGTCCGATCACTGCATATTCAGGGTCTATCCCGTTAGAAAAGAAGAAGGATAAATTCGGAGCGAATTTGTTGATATCCATGCCGCGTGACACGTAGTATTCCACGAACGTGAAACCGTTTGAAAGGGTCAAAGCCAACTGTGTAATAGGATTCGCGCCGGCTTCTGCAATGTGGTAGCCTGAAATGGAGACCGAGTAGAAGTTTCTTACGTTTTGATCAATGAAGTACTGCTGTACATCACCCATCACACGAAGCGAAAATTCGGTAGAGAAAATACAAGTATTCTGTGCTTGATCTTCTTTTAGGATGTCCGCTTGGACTGTTCCTCTTACCTTAGCCAGAGTCTCTACTTTGATTTTATTGTAGACATCAGCATCTAGGACCTGATCACCGGTTACACCCAGAAGCATCAGACCTAAGCCATCATTGCCTTCGGGCAAATCGCCATTATATCTTGGTCGCTTATCAGCTCTGCCTTTATAGATGGCTGCAATTTTCTTTTCTATTTCCTTCTCAAGTCCGTTTTCTTTGATGTACAACTCGCACTGTTGATCTATGGCCGCGTTCATGAAGAAAGCAGCAATAGTGGCCGCAGGGCCATTGATGGTCATCGACACAGATGTGGTTGGCGCAGAAAGGTTGAAGCCTGAGTATAACTTTTTGGCATCGTCCAGACAGCAAATGTTTACGCCAGAGTTTCCGATTTTACCATAAATATCTGGACGGTGATCTGGGTCTTCACCATAGAGTGTTACTGAATCAAAGGCGGTAGAAAGTCTGGCTGCAGGAAGTCCTTTAGAAACATAATGGAACCTTCGGTTGGTTCTCTCTGGCCCTCCTTCTCCTGCAAACATTCTTGTAGGATCTTCGCCTTGTCTTTTGAAAGGGAATACGCCTGCGGTGTAGGGAAATTCACCAGGCACATTTTCTTGCAAGTTCCACTTCAATACATCACCCCAGCCTTCATATTTCGGTAATGAAACCTTTGGGATTTTGGTGTGAGAAAGGGACTCCGATTTGGTTTGAACCTTAATGTCTTTGCCTCTGACCTGATAGACAAATTCATCAGAGTTGTAGTTGTCCACCTTGGCTTGCCATTCATCAAGAATTTGCTGGTTTCTCGGGTCGAAATCTAATGCAGTTTCTTTATATAGCTCCTTGAGCTTTTTATTGAGTCCTTCATCCTGCGACAAACGCATGGTTTTGTCAATTCCATACAGGTTTTGGGCAATTTCTTTTTGCTTCTCTACCCACTGATCATACTCACGGATACTGTCTGAAATTTCTGATAAGTATCGTGTTCTTTTAGGAGGAATGATGAATACCTTCTCAGACATTTCTTCAGATGCTTGAAAAGAAGATTTTAAATCGGCACCCGTTTTCTCAGCTATTGAATCCATGATCACTCTGTAGAGTTTGTTCATGCCCGGATCGTTGAACTGCGAGGCGATGGTTCCGAAAACTGGAAGGTCATCCACGTTGGCATCGAAGAGCTGATGGTTTCGTTGGTATTGTTTTTTCACATCGCGAAGGGCATCGAGAGCTCCTCTTTTGTCGAATTTGTTGAGCGCGATAATATCCGCAAAATCAAGCATATCGATTTTTTCCAGCTGAGTGGCTGCTCCATATTCGGGGGTCATCACATAAAGTGATAGATCGGAATGCTCGATGATCTCGGTGTCAGATTGTCCAATTCCACTGGTTTCAAGAATCACCAAATCATAACCCGCTGTTTTCACGACATTCACAGCTTCCTGCACATATTTTGAAAGTGCAAGGTTCGACTGTCTAGTCGCAAGAGATCTCATATATACTCTTGAATTGTTGATAGCATTCATCCGAATACGATCACCAAGCAAAGCTCCTCCTGTTTTTCTTTTTGAGGGATCTACTGAAATGATGGCAATTTTTTTGTCTTCGAAGTCAATGAGGAATCTCCTTACTAGTTCATCAACGAGAGAAGATTTTCCTGCGCCTCCTGTACCAGTAATGCCTAACACTGGAGTTTTCGAGGTTTCAGACTTTTGGTCAATATCTTTTAGTAAATCAGCGGATTGCTCAGGAAAGTTTTCAGCTGCCGAAATGATTCGGGCTATTGATTTGGCATCTTGTTCATTTACTTGTTTGAATTCACCATTTAAGTTTTCTCCAATAGCAAAGTCGCTGGATTTGACCATATCGTTAATCATGCCCTGTAGTCCCATGGCACGACCATCATCTGGAGAATAGATTCTTGAAATCCCGTATTGATGCAATTCATCAATTTCCGTAGGCAGGATGGTTCCACCTCCACCACCAAAGATTTTGATGTGACCACTTCCATTTTCTTTTAGCAGATCGTACATGTATTTGAAATACTCTACATGCCCACCTTGATAGGAAGTAATGGCTATGGCTTGTGCGTCCTCTTGAATCGCACAATTCACAATTTCATTTACTGAACGGTTGTGCCCAAGGTGAATCACCTCTACTCCAGTAGATTGGATAATTCTTCGCATAATATTGATAGCAGCATCATGGCCGTCAAATAGCGATGCTGCCGTAACGATACGAATGTGATTTTTGGGTTGATATGGAGCGATTTTGTCTTGGGTCATACCTGTGAATTTTTAAGACCGCAAAACTAACCAATAAATTATTTTCGCTGATTGATTTAGGGAAAGGAGTTTTGTCAAAAAGCCACCCTATAATCGAATAGGCTCAATTATCTGGTCTGTTAATCAAAAATTCGAAATTCTGAAACGAGAATTTTCGCTAAAAATGCCAATTAGATCTAGATGTATCTTTCAAGCTTAAATGAAGTTTTTTGAACCTCGCCGTCTCGTACATACTTTATTACAATTTTTTTACCTGGTTTATTTCTCAGTAAAGTGGAGAAATCTGAGAATTTTAGACTTTCCAAAGAGTAACCATTGATTGATTCAATTTGATCACCTGGACGAATTCCTGCTCTGTAAGCCGGGGAGTCATCCCGTACGTGATTGACTTTTAGCTCATCTAATTGTTCTCCATAGGCAGCTATATTCATACCGCTCATGTCATGCTCGAATCCCTGATGATACATTTTGCTCTTTCTCAAATAGAGATAGCCTCCAAAATAATCGAACGCTACATTGAACCTGCTGAGCAGTTCTCCTCCGATTGTGCCATTTCTACTGCCTCTTTTAATGGCTTCTCCATAATCTCCACTAACAGGAAACGAAGCTATAGGCTCTTCAAACTCAAACTTCCCCATTTTAATGGAGGTCATTCGTCCAAGATAGCCTTGGATATTACCTCCAAGCCCTCGCCCAATTACGGAGGTAATGTTTTGCTTTGGAATTAATGAATCATCTTCAGGATTGTCGAGTAAGACCGCGTGGCTTGCTCCTGAATCAACCATCAAATGCATGCGGCGTCCTTCGTTTTCATTTTTCATGATTGTCAACTCAACATAAGGTTTTGTGTTGACTACTTTCATTGGAATTCTTTTATAAGATCTTTTAGCTCTAAATTTCTTCGGTTCGTGAAGTACCAAATAATTTTCGTCGTAATTGATCTCGACAATGAATCGACTGAAAATGTCATACCCAATCACTCCGAATACATCAGTTCCTAAGTTGTTTCTAAGTTTCAAATAATCTTCTTCAAGCACGAGGAGTGCTTGATTTATTCCTGAGTCTATACCTCCTGGTAGACTCAGTGTTATTTGCTGAGCCACTTTGGCTTTTATTGAATCAGCTGACCCCGGACCCTGAATGGTAATATTTCGAGTGTAGTTTAGGTTGAGATAATCCCCAAACATTTTCTCGGTGAGGATTGGATATTGAACCCCTGTGTCTAAAATAAATTTAAGAGTTAAAGAATGATTGATGGTGACCGGAATTACCATGAGGTTGTTATACCGCTCGAAAGGGATGATGACCTTGTGGACATCTGGTGGCATGTCAAATCCGATCTGTTGAGACGTACCTAGCCTTGCTATAAAAAGTAAGAAAAATAATATGCAGTATGTTCTCAATTGTTTCATATCTCTCGCCTCGGTGTCTGAATATTTAACAATTCGGGACAGAAGAATCCCTTACAGAAACTAATAATTTACAATAAAAAACGTCAAATAGCTATATAAGCGGCAGATAATTAGGATGAATGTCAAATTCTTACAGCATAGAAAATGAATAAGCTACGGGTTTCCTGTCATCTTTTTACATTTGCAAAAAAAGCCCTATGCTAAGACGACCGAGAAGAAACAGAAAGACTGCAGCAATTAGAAGTATGGTGGAGGAGAATAAGCTCTCTACTTCGGATTTTATGTATCCGATGTTTTTGTTGGAGGGTAAGTCCAAATCCATTGAGGTGGAATCTATGCCCGGTATTCATAGGCTGTCGATTGACTTAATGTTGAAGGAAATAGAGGCTTGTCTGAATCTCGGAATTAGATCCTTCGATATTTTTCCAGTAGTAGATGAAAAGCATAAGGATAAACTAGCAACTCAAAGCCACAACCCTGATTTTTTCTATTTGAAGGCCCTGGAAGAGATTAAAAATAAATTTCCAGAGGCATGCATAATGACGGATGTAGCGATGGATCCATATAGTACAGATGGTCATGATGGGGTCGTGGACGAAGATGGCAGTATACTCAATGATGAATCGCTGGAAATATTGGGGGCTATGGCTCTCGCTCAAGCAGAAACAGGAATAGATATTATAGGCCCATCGGACATGATGGATGGGAGAGTTGAATACATCAGAGATATTTTGGACGACAACGGTTATGAAGATACTTCAATTATGTCTTACACCGCAAAGTATGCAAGTGCTTTTTATGGGCCATTTCGAGATGCTTTAGATTCTGCTCCTAAGTCTGGAGATAAAAAGACCTATCAGATGAACCCTGCCAATTTGCGCGAAGCTATTATAGAAGCAGAGTTGGACGAAGAAGAAGGTGCAGATTTTCTTATGGTCAAACCTGCTTTGGCTTATTTGGATGTGATAAAGCTTTTGAGAGATAATTTTGACCTTCCTATTACCGCATATAATGTTTCGGGTGAATATGCCATGATCAAAGCTGCAGCACAAAAGGGTTGGTTGGATAATGATGCTACGATGATGGAGGCCCTATTGAGTATGAAGCGAGCTGGGGCTAAAGTAATCTTGACTTATTTTGCTAAGGAAGCTGCTCAGCTGATGAAATAAAAAAACACCTTCTCAAGATCTGAGAAAGTGTTTCAAAATTCCAATTCATACGACCTATCCCGAATCTTTCCAATAGCTAATTAATTCGGACCTTGCGGTAATTTCTTGAGTTTAAAAGAAAACCCAAGTTCTATTCCCGAACTTGGATTCTCATAAACTGCGCTTTCTTGATACAAGTATATAAAGCAAAATCTTAGCTAAATTTTATATTCGACCGAAAGGTAATCAGGCTCGATCACTGCCTATGAAAAAACGTTGATTCGATCAGAAGAAGGCGAGCTTCGATCAATGAGCGTATTTGAGGGACAAGAAATTCTAAAGGTCTAAATAAACTCCATGACGCCAGATTTGCTCATTGAATTGAGAAATCTAAGTCTAGAAATGAGCTTATTTCTGAAGTCAACCGTCAGGTTAGAGAATTGGTCTAAAATGACAAAATTGTGAGACTGGTTACTATTTCTAATAGTGTCTATGTATTGTTCTTTATCTCCGAACTGATATTCTTTCTCAGCGGGATTGTACCAAATAAACTCAGTCTTCATTCTAGTTGGGATAGTAGAATTAGTAAATGGAATATTCCAAAAATACAAAAAAGGAGGAATTATAAAAAATGGTATAAAAGTAAAATTATTGAGGCATGGCAAGAGAAGGTCGTGACGACCATTGCCATGAAATTAGAGCCCCGGAAATCAAGTGCCAGACCCCCCACCAGGCGGCTATTATGGCCATGCCTCCCAATCCATTGAAATATTCAAAAATGATAACCAGAGCAAGGCCAGAATTTTGAATCCCTGTTTCTATTGTTATACTCCGTGTATCGGCCTGCCCTAGGTTAAAAATTTTAGATAATGAAAAGCCTGTGGTTAGGGCCAGCGCATTATGGATCAGAACAAGAAAAAGAAAATTCAGGATGTAATTGACAAAGTGGTCAAAATTTGACGATAGTGCACCAACCACGAATCCAGCAAAAATTATAATGGAAAGACGCTTGATAGGTTTAGCTATTCTTAACGTGGTTTTTGGGAATTTTTTACTGACATACATGCCTAAGGATAATGGAATAACCAGTATAAAAATAACCGTTACGATCACATCTAATAGGTTAAGTTCTACAGCTTGTAAAATGGCAGAAGTTGGTTCATATTGATTGGCCCAAAACATAAAATTTAATGGCGTAGCTAAAAATGCAAGGGAAGAAGTAATGGCGGTTAAACTAACTGATAAAGCTACGTTTCCATCAGAGAGACTCGCGTAAAAATTAGAGACATTACCACCAGGACAAGCTGCCACCAGCATCATACCCAATGCCATGCTAGGGGATGGTTCTAAAAAGTACACTAGAATAAATGTAAGTAATGGTAGCAGTAGGAGTTGTGAAGCTAACCCAATGAAAATAGCTTTTGGCGACTTTAATAGATATTTAAAATGCTCAATTTTTAAATCTAGAGCTACTCCAAACATTATCAAGGCAATACATGCATTCAGCAAAAGCAAAGACTCTCTGTTGAAAGAGAGGACAACATGATCCAAATTTTCGTACATAATAATCGGAATAAGCCCGCAATATATTAGATCATGGTGAAATATTCTAACCGGCCAGTTTAGCGGCGTAGGCCTCGGAG
This sequence comes from Reichenbachiella sp., assembly GCF_965233835.1. GTDB lineage: Bacteria > Bacteroidota > Bacteroidia > Cytophagales > Cyclobacteriaceae > Reichenbachiella. The sequence goes on along the minus strand of NZ_OZ247585.1, from coordinate 300,377 downwards.
TCGGCCAGTACACGGAGTGCCTCCTTTATTTCTTCATCCTTGTTGAGAGCTGCTTCCACCTGTCCAGAGGTGTAGTAATACCTCAATATGATTTGCTTTTCGAGCATGGACTTTATCTCTGGCTCAAACGCTGTGAGCCCGTTAGATTTTATTTTTTCAACTGAGGCCGTGATGTCTTCTATTTCTGTGATCAGCTTATTGTAAACATCATCTTCGGTAGCGGCTTGCTTCAGCACTTCCAGAGTATTTTCTACTTGAGAGGGATTGTCGAAAGTTTTGGGTTCCATCCATTTCATAAATGCTAAATACTCATCATTAGAAAGAGCAAACCGCTGAGGGCTTTCTATACTATCATGTTCGTAGTAGTACTTGGTTGCATAGTCGAAGATTAGTCCGCTTTCAGATAGGTTTTTTGCGAATGAAGAGGGGGTAACCTCATCCACAAAAATATCAGGATATATTCCATCGCCGTCATAAACCACACGATTGTTGGTTGTTCTAAATTCAGTTTTTAGCGAATCGGCCATTTTGGTAGCACTTCCGTCAGCATTCTTTTTGGCATAGTCGAGCGCTTGAATACACCTTCCACTTGGGATATAATATTTGGCTGTAGTTACCTTTAGTTGAGAGTTGAATGACAGTTTTCTTGAGACCTGAACCAAACCTTTACCATATGATTTTTGTCCTATGATTACTCCACGGTCGTAGTCCTGCAGTACTCCAGAAACTATCTCCGACGCTGAAGCACTGCCATTGTTGATTATAACGGCAATTGGAATGTTTAAATCCAAGGGTTCAGTCTTGGCCTCATAAGAATGGCTCTGCGCATCTATTTTTCCTTTTGTGTCAACTATTTTGGAACCCTTGGGCACAAACAAGTTGCAAATGTCTACAGCTTCATTGAGCAAACCCCCTGGGTTTTCTCTTAAGTCAATGATAAGGCTGGTGGCACCCTCTTCCTTTAGTTCAATGACAGTTTTCTTTACATCCTCGGCCGCATCCCTTGTGAACTCGCTGAGTCTTAAATAACCCGTAGAGTTTTCAAGCACTGTACTGTAGCTGATATTCGGAATGGTAATTTTTTCTCTTTTGGTAAGAAAGCTTAGTTCTTCAGTATTATTTCGCAAGACGTCTACTTTGATGTCGGAACCAGATTGGCCTTTCATGAGCTTTCCTGCTTGCTCGTCGGACAAATTAGCCAATGGTACTCCGTCTACTTCTGTAATCACATCACCGATTTTTATTCCAGCGTTCATGGCAGGAGAATTCTCATAGAGGTTCAATACAATATGCTTTTCATTGATTTTATTGGATTGAATACCTAGACCACCATATTCTCCCGTGGCGTTGGTTCTGAAGTCTTCTATATCATCTTCTGGAATATAGACTGTATATGGGTCTAACTTTTCAAGCATAGCATCTATGCTAGTTTTAATTAGTGTATTAGGATTTACATCGTCGACATAGTACTTATTCACTTCGGAATATAAAGAGGCAAAAATCTCCAGATTCTTCGCCATTTCGAAATGCTTATCGTCCGAGGAAAATGCAAAAATCCCAAATAGTAGTGTTGGAACTGCAAGTCCTATCGCTATTACATTTTTTACCTTACCCTTCAATTTCATATTTATACTATACGAGAAAATGAGATTTTGTTGCCAATTGTATTTTTCAGGCTGAAATACCAGAGATTCAGCTAGCCAAAAATAAGAATTAATTAGGTAAGCTGCTTTTTCAACATGAATTTGAAATATTTCTATTATCAATAATAATGAAGGAGATAATTTTTAAATTAATGGTTTCGTACAAAAGCTCACACCATGACTACTACCTTATTCAGAACTAATCTACTCATTTTCTCATTGGGGTTATTATTTGTAACTCAACATACAATGGCTCAAGAGTCGATATCCACAGAGAGACCTACCCTTTCTATTGGTCCTTGGGTGTTGCCGGAGAATAGTCTTCAATGGGAACAAGGGGCACAGTATTCTGATATCAAAGGCAACGAATGGGCCTATGATGCTTTCATTAGAGCCTCTATTTCCAGGTCTGCAGAAATTAGGTTTTTGGTTCCTACGCTGGAGAGCAGAGAGGTGATAGCTGGGGTGAAGTGGATGATGGTTCAACCAAGAGACGGCAAATTGGGTGTTGGATTTACTATGGACGTGGGCAATGAAAACGGTGGGCTAAACCTTGTTGGGTATCGAGCCTCATTTGAAAAGAGTTTGGCTGATAATTTGACTGGTTATTTTAATACTGGTTACACATCAGGAGGTTATTTTGGTGATTTAACCTTAGCCTATGGAATTGGAGATAAAGTGACAGTTACAGGCGAGTACTGGCATCATGAAGACTGGAAGCAATTGCATACTTCTTTTATTTACCTAATCAATTCTGAAACGCAGATAGATTTGAATGGCGGATACTTATTGGATGCTGGAAATGACTATACTTTCGGTTTAGGTATTTCTAGAAGGTTCAAATACAACGGGCCAAGAAACGATGGTTAACTCACTTCTAAGGACGACTGGCTGGCTTTCATGATTAACTTTCGAAACAAAACTTTTGTTGTTATTACACTAGTGCTAGTAGCACTAAGTGCTTTTTTCATATATGACTTGATGAGTTATATGAATGAGAGAGAGGAAAAAAGCATTGAAGTAGGGAATGAATCTTTGCGGCAAGTGCAAAGCGAAGTTGAGGAAATCCTGAATGGTGTAATTGATGAAGGAGCGAAGCTAAAAAAAATTGTAGAAAACCAGAAGCTGACGACAGAGGAGGTAAGAACATTAGTAGAAAAAAGTAGCAGAGATTTATTTTATCTACAAGCTGTGGCCATTGCTTATGAACCTTATGAGTTCGACTCTACGAGAACGCTTTTTGCTCCTTTTTATGACAAACGTCAAGGTAGAGTTATTCAACTCGAGGAAAAGTATGATTATACTGTAGATACCGTTGCGACCAATATTTGGTACCATGGGCCTCTTCAAAACGAAGCACCAGAATGGAGTGATCCATTCTTTGGTACTGCCGCTAAAGTCTTGGTAGCAGATTATGGACTACCATTTTATCTCGATGGATCAAATAAGCCCTCTGGAGTGATATCTCTTATTATGGACCTCAAAAAACTGGGGGCAAAAATGGACTCACTGGCGATTGGTTCGACTGGAACGGCCATGATTTTTTCTGAAAGTGGCCATGTTGTGGCGCACCCCATTTCCGAGTACATACTAGATGTGGATTTACAATCTGTAGCTGAAGAATTGGGTTTGGCAGATGTGGTGGATATCATGCTACTGACTAAAGAGGGATATACTGACTATACCAGATACCTGGGAAGAACGGTTTATGCCTTTTATGCTGAGATTCCTCACGTCGAGTGGAAAACGCTTGTTGTATTCAATTCTGAAGATTTGCTGGGACAAGCAGAAAAGTTGCATTTCAAATTGATTAGAATTTGTCATGGCTTATCTGGTATAGTTTTCATGCTTTTTCTTTTTGTTATCAGTCCTAAGGCAAGCATCAACCGAAAGCTTTGGTCCATTTCAGTGTGTCTATCGATCATTATCGTAGTTAACATTATGGTGATGTGGTATCTAAACCTCAACTTTAATAGTTCTCGAGGCTCAAGTAATGAAGTTTTCATTGACAATCGAACCAGCTTGGCTGCCTTTATCAATAGTGAGAATCAAAAAGTGTCGCAGTTGGGGTTACAAAAATTTATTCCTGTAGCAACTGGTATTTTCGTAGAAGAATTTGAGTTTAGAGACTCTTATAATGTGATTATTAGAGGAGAAGTCTGGCAAAAGTGGCCTAAACACTTAGCAAGGTTTTATGATGCAGGTATTCGTTTTCCTCAAGAGGCTTTAGCAGCGAGAACATTAATCACCAAGGTTTCAGAAAAGGAAGACAAGAATTTTGTAACTCATACCTGGACGGTCAAGGTAATGCTGAAAATGCCATTTGACTATTCAAAGTACCCGTTTGACGTCCGAGATGTAAAGATCGAAATTATGTATCCAGATGTAGAATCAGGGATATTACTTGTGCCAGATGTAGATGGTTATTCTGATATTCTGCCTTATAGCTCTCCAGGTATTAATAAGGATATCTATCTCAATGATTCGCAACTGATGTCCACACAATTTTCATTCAATTTGGTGAATTTTCATGATCGATTTGGGAATAAAAGATTCAATGGGTTGAATCAATTCCCCATCATGAAATATTCAATTAATCTCAAGAGAAGACTACTGAATGTGATGGTAATGAATATCATTCCAATTTCGGTAGTTGCTTCCATGATTTTTCTGATTTTTTATAGCCTTACTAAAGATGAAGATGACAAGTCAGGTGTAAGCATGATGGGAGCAGTGCAAAGTTCGGCCGGATTTTTCTTTGTCCTTCTTGTCGCTCACATTGGTTTAAGAAGACGGTTGAGTACGCCTTCATTGACCTATATTGAGAGTTTTTACCTCACCATGTATGTTATTTTGGCCTTATTGGCGATCAACGTAGTTGCGTTTACTAAGAGTAAGGTACAATCTGGATTATTGCATTATGAGGACAATCTGATTGTAAAGATTTCTTATTGGCCAGTCCTGTTATTTACCTGGATGGTAATTACACTTTTAGTATTTTATAGTTAGAAAATGATCTACATCAGAAGCAAGACATACTTTCTCCTTACTATAGTACTCGCTTTGCTGAGCTCATATTTTATCTATGATTACATGGGTTATATGAATGGACGCGATCAAGAGAGTGTAAGGTTAGGCCAGGAGTCTCTGGACCTTGTTCAAGAAGAGATTGTCTCTATTCTCAATGAAATCATGGTGGAAGGGGAAAAAGTAAAAGACATAGTAGAATCCCAGAACCTGTCTCATGAAGAGACAAAGCAGCTCGTGGAAAAAGCCAGTAGAGACCTATACTATCTACAGGGGGTCACTGTGGCTTATGAGCCAAAAGTGCTTGATGATACTGTTGAACTTTTTGCTCCATACTATGATAAGCGTCAAGGGAGGGTTATTCAACTGGAAGAAAAATATGACTACACCTCTGATACCATTACAACAAACGAATGGTACTTGGGGCCATTAGAGGAAAATGAGCCTTATTGGACAGATCCGTATTTCGGCACTGGTGCAAAACTGTTGGTAGCGGATTATGGTTTGCCATTTTATTTGGATGATGAATCGGAACCTTCTGGTGTAATATCCTTGACGTTGGATTTAAAAAAGTTAGGAGCCAAGATGGACTCTCTGGCCGTTGGTCAGACAGGAACGATCATGGTGTTTTCAGAAGCAGGAAATCTGGTAGCCCATCCCATATCGGAATATATACTTGATTTGTCATTGCCCACAATGGCCACAGAGCTTGGGTTCGAAGAGTTTGTTGATGTTATATCACTGACCAAAAGTGGAAATATGAGCTATAGCAGATATTCTGGTAAACAGTCATATATCTTCTATGCAGAAATTCCGAACGTGACTTGGAAAACCCTCGTGATTTTTAACTCTTCAGACCTGCTCGGAGGGGCAAGACTGGTTCATGTTAAGTTGGTGCGGATATGTTTGAGTGTATCAGGTGTTGTTTTTCTATTGCTATTGCTTTTTATCAAAAGAAATACCTCTGCAAGGAGAAAGCTATGGTCCATTTCTGTTTATCTCTCTGTTGTGATTGTAGGGAATATTGTGGTGATGTGGTACCTCAATCTCAACTATGACAAGGCGCAGGGTAGCGATATTGAAGTATTTATTGATAACAGAACTAGTCTGGGTGCATTTCTAAATAGCGAAAATCAAAAAGTGGTCAAGTTGGGTTTACAAAAATTCATACCCGTGGCTACGGGAATTTTTGTGGAGGAATTTGAATTTAGAGATTCTTACAATGTCATTATTCGGGGGGAAGTATGGCAGAAGTGGCCTAAGCAGCTCGCTAGATTTTATGACGCAGGTTTAAGGTTTCCGCAGGAAGCCTTGGCTGGTCGTACTTTGATTACAAAAATTTCAGAAAAGGAAGACAAGAATTATATAACACACACCTGGTCTGTCAAGGTGATGCTAAAAATGCCTTTTGATTATTCAAAATATCCCTTTGATGTAAGGGATGTGAAGATTGAAATCATGTATCCGGATGTTGATTCAGGAATATTGCTGGTGCCTGATGTAGACGGTTACTCAGATATTTTGCCTTACAGTACGCCTGGTATAAACCAGGATATTTATCTGAATGACTCAGAGTTATTGTCCACTCAATTTTCATTTGATTTGGTGAATTTTCATGACCGATTCGGTCATCAGAAATTCAGTGGTCTAAACGAGTTTCCTATCATGAAGTATTCCATCAACCTAAAGCGCAGGTTGTTGAATGTACTGGTGATGAACATTATACCCATCCTGGTGGTAGCCTCTATGATCTTTCTTATTTTTTATAGTAATACCAAGGATAAGGATGACAAGTCTGGAGTGAGCATGATGGGTGCTGTACAAAGCTGTGCGGGATTCTTTTTTGTACTTCTGGTAGCACATATTGACCTTAGAAGACGTTTGAATACTCCATCTCTAACTTATATAGAGAGTTTTTATCTAACCATGTATGTGATCATGGCTTTGCTTGCGATCAATGTAGTGGCCTTTATCAAGAGTAAGAACGAGAAGAGGTTTTTACACTATCAAGACAATCTGTTGGTTAAAATTTCCTACTGGCCCGTTTTGCTATTCACCTGGATGGCAATAACACTGTTAGTCTTTTATACCTAAAGTTATCATGACTCTGTCTTTTGACGGAATCCAGCACCACAGTTCAAGCAAAACCGAGAATGATTGGGCAAATCTTCTTCTCCACAATTGGAGCAGGTGACGGTCCCTATTTTTTTGGCATCTGCCATCATTTGGCTTGTTACGATACCAGTAGGTACAGCAATAATTGCATAACCAAGAATCATTAAAATAGATGCGGCAGTTTGACCAAAAATAGTTTGTGGAGCGATGTCGCCGTATCCAACTGTTGTGATGGTTACTATGGCCCAATAGATGCTTTTAGGAATGCTGGTAAACCCATTTTCGCCCCCTTCTATCAAATACATCATGGTGCCAGCAATTACTACAATACATACTACCGTACCCATAAATACAACAATTTTGTGTCTGCTGCCCCATAGCGCAGTTCCTAATTGCTGGGCACCTCCCATAAAGTGAGTCAATTTTAAAATCCTGAATACTCGAATCAATCTAAACGACCTAATAACTGACAGTGAATGTGTCCCAACAAAGAAGAAGCTGAGATAGGTAGGGATCAATGAGAGCAAATCCACAATTCCCATAAAACTAGTCACGTATTTTAAGGGTCGTGGAGATGATAATATTCTAGCCAGGTATTCAATGGAAAATAGAAAGGTAAAACCCCACTCAATCATTCTAAGCTCTTCACCATAGTGTGCTTCAATGTCATTGACGCTTTCTAGCATCACTACCAACACACTGGCAACGATGGCAACAAGTAATGCCAAATCAAACACCCTGCCTGCTGTGGTGTGATAACCAAAGATGACCTCATGAATCTTTTGTTGCCATTTTTTCATATCTGAATAATCTCTCTCCATAATGAAGATGCGCTTTTTTGTAAATCTACTTGAAAAATGAAATTAATATCAAGACTTAACACCTGAACCCAATCACCTCTAGGCCGGTGGATAAGGTTTTCATTATCCGATTAATGTATGATTGAAATTTTTCAATATTTCAACGTGAAATTTATAATAATTCAAAATTAGCTGACACTAACGAAAAGTACATCTAAGGTAAACATGATTATGTTGTTAAATCCATAATTTTGCCGCCATGGAAAGTGCACTAAAAGGATTGGCAAAGAGGCTCGAAGGAGAGCTATACTGGGATGAGACACTGCGCAAGCTATATGCTACTGATGCATCGGCCTATAGAGAGATGCCGTTGGCTGTGGCACTTCCTAAAACCAAAGAGGATATTCAAGCGCTCATAACATTTGCCAATGAGAATGGAACCAACTTAATTCCAAGAACTGCTGGGACATCTTTAGCAGGACAGGTAGTAGGTAGTGGTATCGTAGTGGATGTTTCCAAGCACTTCAATAAAGTTCTTGAGGTCAATGAAAAAGAAAATTGGGTAAAAGTACATCCAGGTGTGATTCGTGACGACTTGAATAGACACCTGAAACCTTTTGGTCTGTATTTTGGGCCAGAGACTTCCACCGCCAATAGAGCCATGATTGGCGGTATGGTGGGTAATAATTCTTGTGGTTCAAATTCTGTGGTTTACGGTAGCACAAGAGATCACCTGATAGAAGTTACCGGTTATTTATCAGATGGCAGTGAAGTTACATTTTCCAGCCTTTCAGCTAATGAGTTTGAAGAGAAGCTGAAGCTCCAGACCCTTGAAGGTGAAGTCTATCGAAATGTCCAGGAAATGCTGTCCTCAGAAGCACATCGAACGGAAATAGAAAAAGAGTTTCCCAAGCCCTCTATTCCACGGAGAAACACAGGATATGCCATCGACTTATTGGCCATCAATCAACCTTTCAAAAAAGATGGAGAGCTATTCAATTTCTGTAAACTGGTAGCAGGTTCTGAGGGCACTTTGATGTTCATTACCGAAATCAAAGTAGGTACAATTCCTGTTCCTCCAAAGGATAAAGCCTTGATTTGTATTCACTGTAAGGATGTGAACGAATCGTTGCTGGCTAACCTGGTAGCACTCAAATACGGTCCACATGCTTGTGAGTTGATTGATCACTACATTCTAGAATGTACCAAAGAGAACATTGAGCAACAAAAAAATAGATTTTTCATTGAAGGCGACCCGGGAGCCATTTTGGTGGTTGAATTAGCAGCGGGCAATGAAGAGGACTTGGACAATTTGGTTTTGGACTTGATCGGTGACCTAAAGAGGGAAAAGTTGGGTTACCACTTTCCTGTACTTAAGGGAGGTGATGTTGGCAAAATTTGGAATTTGCGCAAAGCAGGTCTGGGCCTACTGGCCAATATCCCTGGTGATGCCAAAGCCCAGCCGGTAATCGAAGATACAGCCGTGGATGTTCATGACCTTCCTGCCTATATCAAAGAGTTTAACGAAACAATGGATAAATACGACATGAGCTGTGTGCATTACGCTCATGCAGGTTCTGGGGAGTTGCACTTGAGACCTATCCTAAATCTAAAGACAGAAGAAGGCCATAGGATGTTTAGAGTAGTCGCAGAGGAGATTTCTAAACTGGTAAAAAAATACAAAGGATCATTGAGTGGAGAACATGGAGATGGTCGCTTGAGAGGTGAGTTTATCAAAGAGCAGATTGGAGAAAAGAACTATGAGTTACTCAAAGATTTAAAAAGTACTTGGGACCCCAATGGCATTTTCAACCCAGGAAAAATCACCGACACGCCTCCTATGGATTCTTGCCTGCGATACACCGCTGATCAAAAGGATGATGAGATCAAAACTTATTTCAACTGGGATAAGAATCAGGGCGTCCTACGCTCCGCTGAGCTGTGTAATGGCTCTGGAGACTGTAGAAAGTCCGCCGGAAGCGGAGGCACCATGTGTCCGAGTTATATGGCTACTCAGAATGAAAAAGATACAACCAGGGCGCGTGCCAATATTTTGAGAGAAATCCTTACTCATTCTGACAAGGTCAATAAATTCGACAATGAGGAAATAAAAGAGGTGTTGGACCTGTGTCTGTCTTGCAAAGGCTGTAAATCTGAGTGCCCTTCCAATGTAGACATGGCTCGCCTTAAGGCTGAGTTTCAGCAGAATTATTACGATGCGAATGGCCTACCCATCCAGACCAGAATGATGGGAGAGTTTGCTACCAATATGAAACTGGCTTCTAAAGTGCCTGCACTTTACAATTTTGTGTTTGGCAATAAGCTGACTGGAGGAATAGCCAAGGCTGTAATGGGCGTGCACCAAGACCGTTCCATGCCACCAATAGCTGACCAAACAGTGAGCAGTTGGTATAATTCGAAAAAAGGAAAGTTGCTGAGCAGGCAATCGGATAAAAAAGTCTACTTCTTCTGTGATGAGTTTACCAATTATTTGGATGCTGAAATTGGGATTAAGGCCATCAAACTTTTGGACAAATTAGGATATAATGTCGTCATTCCTGAGCATAAGGAATCTGGTCGGGCATTGATTTCTAAAGGCATGGTGAAAAAAGCCAAAACCATTGCTGATCAAAATGTAGAGTTATTGAGTGACTTGGTGTCCAGTGATGTGCCTTTGATTGGAATAGAACCTTCTACGATTCTGACTATCCGGGATGAATATCCAGACTTGGTCAATGACCCATGGAGAGAAAAGGCCAAAGTATTGGCTGATGCTTCCATGACTATAGAGGAGTTTTTGGCTCGCGAAACGAGAAGAGGAAACATAAAAAAGGAGAAGTTCTCTAGAGAGCAACGAAACTTGAAAGTCCATGGGCACTGCCATCAAAAAGCGCTGTCTTCTATTCAAACGTTGAAAGACACGCTTTCTATTCCAGAAAACTACAAAGTGGAAGTGATACCTTCAGGTTGTTGCGGAATGGCTGGTTCTTTTGGGTATGAAAAAAATCACTATGAGGTTTCTATGAAAGTAGGTGAATTGGTACTGTTTCCTACGGTAAGAAAAGCTCCTTCAGATACTATCATTGCGGCACCAGGCACTAGTTGTCGCCATCAGATCAAAGACGGTACAGGCAAAATTGCAAAGCATCCAGTTGAGGTACTTTGGGATGCGTTGGTATAAGGTGTTCTGTTTTATTGTATACCAAAGTACTCCTTGAGCTTCACACGAAATTCGTCAAAGTTCAAGATGTCTTGTTCCTCTTTTTTCCCTGCAACTGTTGTTGTCAATTTTGAGTCAGTCAGCGTAATACGACCATTAGAGGTGGCACGGGTGATCATTTTTTTCTTTCTGAAATGTGAGTTCTCATGGGTTTGATGATAATCACACATATCAATAAACTCAATTAGCTGTCGTTCCTTGTCGGAAAAAAGATACTTTGGTTCGAAGTCCATTGAATTTTCCGAAAGGTGAAGAATGTACTCGTCGTCTATAGTCTTGTCGATTCTGAAATATCGATTGTAGTCCATCTGCACTAGCCCTGGCTGCAACAATTGAGGTTGTAAAAAAAGATCACCAAAACCCACATCGACCAAATAAACCTTGTCTTCAAAATGCACGAGAATGGCTGCATGCTCAAATGGAAGGCCCCATGCACCATCTTTGTAAACCTGTGCAGATATGAGATGACAGGTAAAGCCAAGTTGAGAAAGTAAATGATAGAATAGACCATTGAGCTCAAAACAAAAACCACCTCGCTTATTTAAAACTACTTTGGCGTAAATTTTTTTAATATCCAGTATGATTTGGTTGCCCAAATGAATGTCCAAGTTTTCGAAAGGGACTTGAATTACATGGTTTCTGTGCAGGGCCTTTAGATACCGAAGGTTGGGCACTCTTTCTCGTTGACAATTAATGCGCTGAAGGTACTCATCAGCGTCTATTTTAGGTAATTTCGACTGATTTCCTAATGTACCAAATGAAGCCATTCTTCTTGTGTTTTATTTATTGAGTTGATCAATTTTACTAGTCATCAGGTCAATTTTTTGTTCTAGCGACTCTACTTTTTCTTTGAGTTCGTCAATGTTCTCCTGGATGTCCTCATCTTCAATGAAATAATCTGTAATTGTTCCGGTCAACGTAGAAAACATAATCATTCCCAATAAGATCAGAGCAACACTCAGGAACTTCCCTTCTACAGTTACAGGAGGGATGTCCTGTAAAAATCCTACGGTAATGGTCGTGACTGTAGTCCACCACAGGCTGTCCGACATGGAGGTAATATATGGGTTGGCATGTCTTTCGAGGTGATAAAAGCTAAGTGTGAAAAACAAAATGATCATACCGCTAATCAGCATCAGATTTCTAAAAGTATTGAAGCTGTTCTTTCTGCTGAAGGCATTAAAAATATACTTGGCCGACCTCAGCACTCGCAATATTCTAACTACCCTGACGATTCTACCCATACGAAGGGCCTCTACTGTCGGTATGGAAGAAATCAAATCAATCCAATTGCCTTTGAAGTATTTCCATTTGTCACTTGATCTGAAGAACCCATTGAAAAAGTCATATAGAAAAAGCATACAAATGGCAAAATCTATCCATGATAAGATTTCTTTTAGCTCTGACGGATAGTCAACAATGGTCCCCACATAAAGCTCAATCACCACATATATAGAGAGGATGAGAAGGATAGACTGAAACCGCGGTGATTTTTGGTACTCTTCAATTTCCATTAGATCAAAATATGATTTTGTAAAATGATGGTTAGTCTTAAGGTACTCAGGCGAATATAAAAAATATTTAATTTTTCTATGTTTGTACCTGCTTATCACTACGTTATATTTTTCCCACTCACAATGAAAATACTGATCACAGGATCCAATGGACTTTTAGGACAAAAATTAGTCAAGCTGCTATTGGATCAAGGGGTTGACCTCGTGGCCACGGCGCGAGGAAAGAATAGAATTGACTATTTGTCTGTCCCGTTTGAATATTGTGAATTGGACATTACCAATCAGGACCAAGTCAATGAGGTGATTGGAAAGTATAAGCCAGATGCTGTGATACATACTGCAGCCATGACAAATGTAGATCAGTGCGAGCAGGAGCAGACAGGTTGTAGAAAGCTAAATGTGGATGCAGTAACGTACTTGGTCAAAGCATGTGAGAGATATGATGCTCACCTCATTCATCTATCTACCGATTTCATTTTCGATGGAGAAAACGGGCCATACAAAGAAGATGACCTAGCCAATCCAATCAGTTTCTATGGCCAAAGTAAATTGGACGCGGAGGAAATTGTAAAGTCGGCCAAATGCAAATGGGCTATACTTCGGACCGTCCTGGTTTACGGCATTACGCCAGGTATGAGCCGTTCGAATATTATCCTTTGGGTAAAAGAAAATCTGGAAAATGGTAAGCCACTAAAAATAGTGGATGACCAATGGAGGACACCAACTCTGGCTGAAGACTTGGCAATGGGGTGTTTTTTGACTGTAAGGAAAAAAGCCACAGGTGTATTTAACATCTCCGGAGAAGAGATGCTCACACCATTTGATATGGCCAAGCAGACGGCCGATTATTTCAACCTCGATTTCTCTTTGGTAACTAAAGTGGATGCAAGTACTTTCTCCCAGCCGGCAAAGCGTCCGCCAAAAACAGGTTTCATCCTGGATAAGGCCAAAGAAGTACTTGGCTATCAACCACATACTTTTGAAGAAGGCATTAAAATACTAGATGAGCAAGTGCAAAGTATGGGGGAATAATCCGTATACTGAGACTGTACAATTATTCATTTCTTAATGAATTCACAGGATTAGAGGTGGCGGCTTTGATGGCATGAAAGCTCACGGTGAGTTGCGAGATGACCAAAGCGAGCACAGAGGCCAGAACAAAAGCTACCCACGGCATATCTACATGGTAGGCAAATCCAGAAAGCCACTCATTCAAAAAATAATAGGCTATGGGCATGGCAATCAAACAGGCCACCAAAACTGGCTTGGTAAACTCGGTGGAGAGTAGCAAGGTGATTGTTTTGATGCTTGCACCGAGCACTTTTCGGATCCCAATTTCTTTAATGCGCTGTTCTGCGGTGAACATAGATAATCCGATTAAACCTAAACAGGCGATAAAAATGGCCAGCCAGGTAAAGCTTACAATGAGCGTAGCAAAGTTTTCATCGTTTTCATATTGCTGCCCAAACTCTTCATTGAAGAAAGCATATTCGAATGGATAGTTTGGATTGACAGCAGTCCAAATTTCTTCTACCTTTTGTAGCGTACTTTTTAAGTTTTCTTGTCGGATTTTCAGCGATAAAACTCCATTGCTTAGGGCCGTAGGCTGATAGGGCAAAATAATGGGTTCAATCTGGTGCCTCATATTGGCGAAGTGAAAGTTTTTCACCACACCGATGACCGTTTTTTCGTTCGGTCCTTGACTGATTTTCTTCCCGATCGGGTCCTCCCAACCGATTGCTTTCGCGGCAGCCTCATTCATAATAATAGCTGAAGCTGAGTCTGATTTGATTTCTTTGGAGTAATTGCGGCCAGCCACTATTTCCATACCCATTAAGTCAAAATATTCTTCATTGATACCCATGCTGCTTACAATCCATACATCATCTTCGGCGGCACCTTCTGGCAAAATGCCCCTGCGCCCTACACCTCTACCTGGCATAGATCCGGACAGTCCCATCATTTCGATGTTAGGAATTTGAGTAAGTTTATTTTTCAGTCTTTCCCCAGAGGCTCTCAGGCTTTGATCGCCCAGATTAATGGATAGGATTTGTTCGTCCTCAAATCCTTTGTCTGCTGATTTCAAATAGTCCAATTGATAGTATACCGTGATCGTTCCTATGATCATGGCAATAGAGGCTGTAAACTGTACCACTACCAATATCTTTCGCAACCAAACGCCCGAAGTTCCAGTTTTGAAATTGCCCTTCAACACTTTGAGGATGGAGAATCTTGAAAGCAAAAAAGCAGGATATAATCCCGAGACAATACCTAACGCCAGCACTGAACCAACGACCCAAGTAATTGTATTGTAGTCACTCAGCAGATAAAAAAGAAGGTTTTGCTCAATGCCAAAATCCAAAAATGAACTGGATAAGAACAGTGCAACCAGGGCTAATAATAGTGAGAAGAAACAAATCACAATGGACTCAGATAAAAACTGTGAAGCGAGTTGCCTCTTGCTGGCACCCATTACTTTACGAATGCCTACCTCTTTAGCTCGATTGGCCGAACGGGCCGTTGAGAGATTCATAAAGTTGAACGCAGCAATCAAGACCACGAAAAGCCCTACGATGGCCAGGGTGTATAAGTAATTGATGTCTCCTTTGTTAGCATTGAAAACGTCAAACAAAATGCCTGACGAACTCAAATGGGTCTCATTTAGAGGCTGGAGTGTTACTTTAAAATTGTCGCCCACATCATACTTGCGAATGATTTCCTCCATTTTACTTTTCACCTCTTCTATGTTGGCGGTTGGACTCAATGAAACATACTCCACCATAGAGATACTGTTCCAGCTATTGAGATAGTTGATCGTATTGCTATCACTTTCGCTGGGCACCATGGAAACAAGCAAATCAAACTCCATCGACGTAAACTTTGATGGGTCTTTCATGACACCCACCACTTCCAGATCAGTAGAATTGTCCACCTTGATGGTTTTGCCGATAGGGTCTTCTTTGGAAAATATTTTCTTAGCCATAGTTTCGGTGAGTACGGCTGTGTTTGGGGCGTGCAAGGCAGTAGGCCGATGCCCTGCTACAAGTTCGTGGTCAAAGACTTCAAACAAGCTAGGTTCCACGTACACCATGTTTTCGGTGTAGAGCGGCACTTTGTTGTACTCTACCAATGAGCGGCCATTGGTGCTGATGCGAACACTATTTTCAACGCTAGTCAGCTCATTTTTCATCGTTTCGCTCAAAGCAGGAAGTGTGATGCCTACTAAATTGCTAGTAACTCCAAGTGCCTCATCGATGGTGAGGACTCGGTAGATGTTGTTTATGTTGGAATGGAATCTGTCGTAAGACAACTCCTTTTTGATGTAAGTAAAAATGAGGAGCGCACAAAGAAATCCTATCGTAAGGCCGCCAATATTGATAAAGGCAGTGGATTTGCTTTTGAAAAGATTGCGAATTGCGAGTTTGAAATAGTTTTTGACCATGAGTGTTGAGTTTTTCTATTTTGAGATGTAGCCAAGCTAGAAAAAGTTGTGCTTCTGGTCAATGAATTTGTGATGGGTGGTCACCAAATAGAACTCAACCTATTCCTCCCAAGTGTGTTTAGAAATTGAATTGCTGAAGGCAACTAACTGTGTATTTGATACAATCTTTAATTTAGAAATTGTTGTATCTGAATAGTAAGTAATCTTGTCATCAATAATTATATCAGAGTATCTTGACCTCCAGCTTTTGACCTCAATAGTGTCCTGTCTGAATATTACTTCTGCACTTTCATTGAACTCGGTAATTGAAAATGACCTTTCCTTTTTTGCATGAAGTATTGGAGTGGAACTGAAATCGTTTTCATTAAAGAAGCACAATTCTAGTTTTTCAAAATTGTTTTTTAGATACTCGTCTTCCCATGTAGCTCGAATCAATATGAAATTCAATGAATCCACTGTGAATTCGTAGAATGTATGATTTCTTTCAAAGCGATTTATAAGGTTACGGCGAGCTTTTTTATTTCCCCCATGTATGTTGTGCGATTCATGGACGTTCCAACCGTTTATTTCATCATTATTAATTAGTTCTTGGCGAAAAGAATGATCTAATTGTTTACATCCTTTTAATTCGCTTGCATATAAATCTTCAAGTTTAATTTTTTTCAGACGACCTTTTTCAAAGGGCCCAAGCAATGTCAATATGGTCATTATAATAGCTAAATTCATGATAGTAGATTATTGCTCATTCAATCCCCAATCATAGTCCATAAACGAAGTCTTGGCCTTTTTATCAATTTCTACTGAAGTGTATTGATTTAGGAAATCTACCAGTGTTCCGTTTTTGCGAAAGTCTCCGCCGTACCAGTTAAAAATTTTAGAGAGTTCCAATCGGTCTGTGCTGATTTTATTTTTGCTGGTGTTGGCTAAGAAGGATTTGGTCTGAGTAGTAAGCTGTTCATCCAGGCGATTGGCTTCATAGGCTTCGTTAAGTAGCTTTGGACAAGAGACAGCGGCACACACCAAGGCAAAATGAATGCGTGGTTCGTCAAATTCTTTTCGAATGATGCCGTGCTCGATATTATTGAGCGAAAGCTCCTTGTCATTCACCTCAAAACACTCAACATCCCAAGGTGTATTGACAAAAGGAATTTGTATCGTCGAGCCAATATCCTTGATGCTCTTTACAGGGTAATATTTCAGAATCAACTGTATAGTCAATGCGTTATATACATTAATCCAATATGTCAGTTTTTCGTTATCATTCCAGGAATCTGAAGCTGCATTTTGCTTCATATTTTCCAGGTAGCTGTTGAGTTTTTGCTCGTCGTTTTTGAAGGCCTTGTAATTGACGCCTCCCTGATTGTTTACATGTTTTTTGAGTAGCACATCAAAAGCGTCATGTGAGGGCTGAGCTTTAATGAGAAAGGGTGCAATTAATATAAGTAATGAAAGAAGGTATTTCATAGTAAAAATTTTGATGATACTGACGTAACAAGTTACGCTCAGATAAAATTCCGTTGATCAAATTAATAATAAGACAGCGTATCTTTTTGTTAAAAAGAATAAATTTGACTTTCTACAACTAGTGCAAAAGAGTAGCCAATGCAAAATCTAAGTTTAATTCAGTCTTTAGGCCAGAAGCTGTCGCCTCAGCAGATTCAGTTTATCAAACTGCTTCAGGTACCTACTGCCGAATTGGAAGCCAGGATAAAAGAAGAGTTGGAAGTGAATCCCGCACTGGAAGAAGGAAAGGAAGAGCCAACTGAAGAACAAGCAGAAGAATCGACTGAGGAGGTAAGTGAAGAACTGGACATTGATGATTATCTTAACGAAGATGACTATGCAGGCTATAAAATGCAGGGTGATGGCAATGGACAAGAAGAGGAGCGAGAGATGCCCATATCTTCCGGATCATCCTTGCAAGAGCAGCTGATCGTACAGCTTGGATTTGAAAAACTGGATGAAAGACAGACTCAGATTGGTTTGCAGCTGTTGGGTAGCATTGAAGCTGATGGGTATATAAGAAGAGACTTAGAGGCCATCATGAATGACTTGGCCTTTTCGCAAAACATAGAAACCACAGAAGAGGAGCTTGAGGAGATTTTGTACAAAATTCAGACTTTTGATCCTCCTGGGATTGCTGCCAGAAACCTGAAAGAATGTCTCTTAATCCAACTAGAAAAGCGTGACGATCATGCTGAGGAAAATCAATTAGCACATAAGATTATCTCTAGCTGTTTTGATGAGTTCACCAAAAAACACTACGAGAAGATTCAAAAAAAGCTAGGTATTGATGACGAGCAATTAAAAGAAGCTGTGCAGCTGATCACCAAACTAAATCCTAAGCCAGGAGGTGTCACTGATGGATTGGTCAAAACACAGTATTTGATGCCCGACTTTATTCTCACGAATACTGATGGTAAATTGGACTTGACATTAAACGCAAGGAATGCCCCTGAGCTGAGAATTAGTCGCTCGTATGCCGATATGTTTCAGAGTTATCACAAGAGTGATAAAAAGGACAAGAAGCTGAAGGAGACGGTTTCATTCGTAAAACAAAAGCTTGATTCTGCTAAGTGGTTTATTGATGCCATTCGTCAGAGGCAGAATACTTTACTCAATACGATGAATGCAATCATCAAATATCAATATGATTTCTTTCAAGAAGGGGATGAGAGTAAGTTGAAGCCAATGATTTTGAAAGATATTGCTGAATTAATCAGTATGGATATATCTACAGTTTCTCGTGTGGCAAATAGTAAGTCCATTCAAACAGAGTTTGGTATTTATCCTTTGAAATACTTCTTTTCAGAAGGCATTGCTACGGATTCGGGTGAGGATGTGAGTAGCCGTGAAGTAAAGCAAAAGCTGAAAAAACATATCGAAGAAGAGGATAAGTCTAAACCTCTATCTGATGATAAACTAGAAAAATTATTGAAGGCAGATGGCTACAACATCGCCCGCAGAACAGTGGCCAAATATAGGGAGCAGCTCAATCTACCTGTAGCCAGATTGAGAAAAGAATTGTAGTGGCCTATAGAGTGAATACCATTATCTCCTACATTTTTCATCCGCTGCTTATGCCGTCGATGACATTTTTGATTTTGTATTGGCTCATGCCTGAATTGATCAAGCCACTCACCCTAGTTACCCTACCCTTTTTGTTCATCACTACATTTCTGATACCTCTACTTAGCATTTCAATGCTGAAGTTTTCGGGTTCTATATCAAGTTTTAAACTCGAAAATAGACAAGAGCGTATCATGCCATTTTCTTTTGTGTCAATCTTTTATGGGTTGACAACCTACCTTTTTGTATTCAAGATTCAGGTCAATGAAACGATCGCCATTATACTAGCCTCAACCACAATATTAATATTGGTATTAACTGTGATTACTTTTTGGGTTAAAATAAGCATCCATGCTGCCGGAATCAGCGGAGTGGTTGGCTACTTCCTGGTGTTTGGGTTAAAGTTCCCAGACAGTCAGGCCATGTATCCTTTGCTGGTACTGTTGGTCTCAGCTGGAATGGTAATGAGCGCTAGGCTTCAGTTAAACGCTCATTCACCCAAAGAAATATTGGCCGGCACGTTGGCCGGTTTGGGTATCTGCTTTAATTCGTTGTATTGGCTTGTTTAAAGACCTGTCAAAGAAATTCCAATAGTCGAGTATAGCATGTCCGCGGTACCTGTAGGACCACTTGAGTTGAAGACATTGGTGAAGTAAGTTTTATAGAAAACACTAAAACTTCTATACCCTAAGCGCCCGTAGGCTCCCAATCTGATTTTGTTCAAGCCAAAATCATTCTTCTTCTTGTCTTTCATCTTGTTCCCATACTCGTCGGTGTATTTGATTTTGGTATGAGACTCAAAACGATAAGCAGCTGAACCACCTATGGCTAAGAAAAGCCCATCTTTTTTATCATTGCCGCTAAAGTTAAATCTAACCTCAACAGGTAAATCAATATAGTTGACTGCTAACTGATTTTTTTTCACCCCTGACCCAAGTACAGTGGTAAACCCTATGGTATCTGCTCCAAGAGCATCCTCGCCGTATGTAAAAACCTCCATGTTCTTATTGTGCCCGAATTTTTCTAAACTAACACCAATTCCCGGGCGCAGTTCAAGTTTTTTTGAAAACTCAAATGATTTCACAAAATAGATACCAATAGATTTTGATCTCCACCAATGATAGGGCAGGGTTGAAGGCGCATCAGTAGTAGAATTGAACCCAAAATCCACCATGATTTGGCCAGGTAGTTCAGGTGTTTTCTTTTTTACTTCTTCGGTTAATTGAGCCTTGACCACGTGACCGAATGTCAACAATAAAACTGTAAAAAGGGGAAAAATAATTTTCTTCATCATGTATCTGCCGTAGGGCATTCTAAATTTTGGACTGGCAAAGATAGATTAATTTTCAAATTAACGTCTCCGAGCAAAAATAATCTCGAAGGTCTGTTTTGCCATTATTGTCATAATGTAGAATTAAGCAGCCGAAGTTGCCTGCATCGTTGGAATAATTTTGACTTAGTGGCGCTTTTTACTTCGTTCAAATGTTTCTGATTGTGGATATCTGAAGCTAAAAAGTGAATCTGGTTTGTGTCGATGAGGTGCTTTGCTAATTGCTTTGCCTCTTTCGAATAGTAACCAGTCAACGAACTGATATTGACTTGCATAAATACACCGAGAGAAGTCAAGTTTTGAACTAACTCCATATTGTTTTGCAAGTAAGTATATCTTTCAGGGTGGGCAAGAATAGGCTTAAGACCATTGGCCTGAAGATTGAATACCGTTTCCTCTAAGAATAAAGGCTTGTTCATAAATGGTGTTTCGATGAGTATGTACCCATTTCCAAATGATAAAAGATTCTCCTTTGTTTCTACCTGTTTGGCAAAGTGGTCATCTAAATAATATTCAGCACCTGCTTCAACTTGAATACTAATATCACTTTCTGCCAATAGTCGATTTAACTCAGTTACACCTTCACGAATTTGATCAGACGTGTTTGGGTAGTAGTTTTGGATAATGTGTGGTGTCGTAATAATTTTTTTGTAGCCTAACTCGCTGAGCTGGCTGAGAAGATTTAATGATTCATCCCAAGAGTCTACACCATCGTCGATGCCCGGAATAAGGTGAGAGTGAAGATCCACCTCAAGAAAATTAGAAGGAGATTTTAACCAACTAAACAAAACACATTTTTTTAGTCCTCATAGTAGCCATAGCCGTACCCGTACCCGTAGGATCCTTTCCCGGATTTCACGCCATTGAGTATCACTGATAGATGTTCAAATTTATTGTTTGAAATCAGGTTGTGCACTGATTTGAGGTACGATCGTTTTGAGTAGTCTGCGCGAACGACATAGATTGGCAAGTCGGCTTTTTTCATTACCAGGATGCCGTCTGTTACCAATCCTACTGGAGGAGAATCAAGGAATATGACATCATAGGTCTTTTTCAACTTCTCTAAAAATTCATCAAATCTTGGACTAAGTAGCAACTCTGATGGATTTGGAGGCATCGGACCTGCTGAAATAAAATGTAAATTTTCAAGTTCGGATTCTTGAATGCAATCTTCCACTTTTTCTTTGCCGATAAGGATGGTACTCATTCCTTTTTGTACTTTTTCAGATTCAAAGGCAATGTGCACCTTTGGCTTTCGCATATCCAGATCTACAATCACTACTTTTTGTCCGGCATAGGCAAATACAGCACCTAGATTAACTGCAATAAAGGTTTTGCCTTCCCCACTTACCGTAGAAGTTACAGATATCAGCTGATTCTTTCCGGTTGTAGCCATGAACTCCATGTTTGTTCTTATGGAACGTAAGGACTCACTGATGGAGGATTTTGGATTATTGGTAACAATAAGCTTTGAGTTGGCTAACTTCTCTTGTTTGTAATTGGGAATTAACCCCAAGATGGGAGCATGCATGATTTTTTCAAGTTCCTTCTGACTGGTGATTTTGTCATGAAGCAAGAACTGAATAGCCACAAAAAAGATGCTGAGAATTATTCCGACAACAAAGCCTAATCCATAAATTAGGAGCTTTTGTGGGTGAATAGGAATGCTTGACACTGCGGCTGGAGATAGAATGACGAAGTTCGTAACGGTCCCTGCTCGAGCTATCTCTAATTCTATTTTACTTTGAATGAGAGAGAAATAAAATTCTTCCTGAAGTGTATATAGACGTCTGTTTTTATTGTATGAGGTGCCCATGGAAGGCAGCTCAACAAAATTACTCTCAAGAATGGAACGTTTTTCATTAAGTTCCTTCAGATCTTCTGCCAAATTGTTTTTGTACGCGAGTAGTCTGTCATTTGCTGAACTTTTAGCAATTTCGATCTGTTGGTCTATTCGTTTAATCACCTGTGTATTTTCATTATATGCATTGAGTTTGAGGTTTCTCTCATTTACCAAATCATTATAGTTGTTAATTAACTCAGCTATTCTTGCAGGCATTCGAAATACACTAACGGGTCGATCATTTCTGAAATTTTCTCCAACAACATCGACTTCAGCCAGATGTTCTCGCATATTGTAACGTTGAGAATCAAGCTCATTGAGCAGCACTATGGTTTTTGTCAAGTCACTGGATAGATCGGTTGTTCTGTTTTGAATGGTAAATTTTTCAAAATAGTCTTCATATTCTACAAGCTCCTTTGAAGTTTTTTCCATTTGAGTTTCGAGAAACTTGATTTTTTGTTCTACTGCCCTATTTTTGGCATCCTTGGTAAACTCCAAATAAATGGTGTCAATGGCTTCTAGTAAATTTCTGGCTTTCGTCTGATTAAAATCAGACAGAGAGATTTTAATGGTATTAGCATTGAAGTTGATAGGTTCTACAGTGACATGAGACACCAAATAATTGACCAGAGAGCCCTTGCTATTAATCACAAAATAGAAATCTACTAAGTCCTTTTGCTCTTCGAAGAAGCGGCTTTTTTCAATTAGAAAACTAAAGTCCTTAGTGATGATTTCTTTTCCAAATTTTTGTATTTCTCCAATTTGACCACCTAGTGCAGTACATGATAGGTAGAAGTCTGTATCATTGATTATTTCTATATCAAATCGTTTGTCTTTAATAGTTTGATTCTTTAATTCATATTTTACCTCAAATGGAGAGTTGCCATATCTTTCATCTACAAGGTGACTTCTCCCTGGGTGATAATAGGAAATATCCATGCCAACCGCATCAACCACCTTGCTAAAGAAGAGTCTTGATCGAAGAATTTCTATTTCGCTGGCTAAACCCTTGATGTCTTGTTCCAGTGGGTTTTGAAGGCCTAGTAGGTTGGCGTCATTTTTTATATCAAGTTTTAAAATGGACTCCGCGCTATAGATAGGTTTGGTGTACCTAATATATAAAAAGGCAAGGGTCATTGTGGTAATCAGTATCCCTAGAACCCAGGGCCAAACAGAAACAAAAACTTGCCTCAGCTTTTCAAAATCAAAATTATCAAACGGTCCATCTTCAACCTGATTTTGATGACCTTGTATATCTTGTGGTATGTGTACGTTTCTTGGATTCAAAGACTAAAGATTCTGTAAAACTAAAACAAGCGCTAAAGTGCTGCTCAGAAGACTTAAAATTGGAGCTAAATCCTTAGTTGCTTCAATGAGCGGCCTTCTCCAAGGTTCTATATATATGATGTCTCCTGGCTCAATATCTAGCATGGACTGTTTCATTCCAGATACAGTTGACAAATTAATCTGATACACTTCAGGGTTAGAGAGTTTGCCTCGAATTACTTTAATATTTTGTGACTTGGATCCCATTTCCAGTCCACCGGCCATCGCGAGTACTTCAACAAGAGAAACATTTTCGTTAGCTAATGGGATAATTTGACCGCTGTTAGCAGTGGCTCCAAGCACAACTACGCGCTTGTTGTTAAATGTGAGCTTGACAAAAGACTGCTTGTAGAATTCATCGTACCTTTTTTGAAGCATTAGTTCAGCCTGATCCAGTGTAAGACTATCTACTTTGACCTGACCAACTATCGGAAATTTTACTGTTCCATCTGTCTTCACCAAATAGTCGAAGGTTGGTTTATTTTGTAGACCTTGCATGTTTTGCTGAAGTTCATTATTCGGGTCAACTATTCTCTCTCCATCGTTTGTAAATACCTCCAAGGATAGCATGTCATCTATCTGGATGACATAATTTCTTTCCGCTTGGTTTATTGCAGAAGACAGATCTTGTTCCGTAAAATTCTCGTCTAATTTGAACATGATATCCTGCTTATAGGCCTTGCAGCTAATAAGAGAAACAATAATTGTTATAGAAAAAATAAGTGAGTTAAACCTTTTCAATATGAGTAGTTTGGGGAAAGTTCCATTCAAACGGTAATATAAAACAGAACAAATTTATTCATTAGGTATTTGATTCATAATATTTGATAGATGTTTTAAATACTGACTGATCACAATTTGCTCGTCAAACTTGCTTTCGGCGAGCATTCTACTTTTATCACCCATTATTTGTAGATCGTTATCAGACTTTTCACAAATAGTGATCATTTTTTTTGATAAATCTGAAGAGCTTTTAACCTCACATAAATACCCGTTTTCACCATTTTCAACTACCTCGCGGCATCCAGGGACGTCTGTGGTTACAATTGGCTTACCCAAGGCAGCGGCTTCCAAAAGTGTTCGAGGAGTTCCCTCTCTATACGACGGAAGAACTACACAATGTGCGTTTTGTATAAACGGCCTAACGTCATCTGTCTCCCCAAGATATTCGAGTACGGCGCTATCAGCCGCGTCGGAAATGGTTTCATAAGGAATTCCTCGTACATGGTTGGTATCAAGTTTTCCCAGCAACTGGAAGCTTGTGTGAGGGTATTTTTTTTTGACCAATTTCGCAGCTTCAATGAATTCAATCACTCCCTTGTCAATAATCACTCTGGAGATCATTAGGAAGGTTTTATGCTCTTGACTTGGTATTGGGTTAGGTTGAAATTGGCTTAAATTAATGCCAGATCCAGGGAGTAGGTCAGAACTGAGATTTGGGAGATCTATCTCAGATATAAATACTTCACGATCGTCTGAATTTTGGAAAAAAACCACCTGAGCATTTTTAAACGCTCTTTTGTATAGTTTTTTGGCAGCGAATGAGGCAACACTTTTTGAAAGAAACACTGTGCCCAAACCGCTTACATTATTGATCACAGGGATATTGAGCGAGTGGGCAGCTAAAGTGCCATAGATATTTGGCTTTACCGTATAATGCAAAATTACATCTGGCATTACGTGCTGATACACCTTTTTTAACTGTCTGAGCAAGGCAAAATCCTTGAATGGATTAGAACCGGTATTATCCATAGTGATTGGCACATATTCGCAGCCTACTTCCTCTAGTTTGTTTGAGTACTCGTCGTATGGAGCTATCGCCACTACGTCGTGACCTTGATTTATAAAGGCGCGAATCAGCCCCAAACGAAAGTTGTAAATATTCCAAGAAGTATTAATCGTTATTGCGATTCTCATTTGATAGATACCAATGACAGGAGTTATGCTTCGTCAAATATATTTAGTGATAAGTAGATGCCTATGACTAGATCGACGAATATTCTATTTTAATTGATGGAAATCCTAATTATTGAACAATTTTGCAAAAAACGGAAGGAATGGGAGATTATTACGAAACTAAAAAGGAAGTGGAGAAAGCGGTTTTGGTTGCACTATCACCGGGTAGGCAGTCTGTTGAAAAGACGGAAGAATACTTGGATGAATTGGAGTTTTTGGCAAAGACCCTGGGTATTAAAACCAAAAAATCTTTCGTCCAAAAATTGGATAAGCCAGACATTAGAAGCTTCGTAGGAAAGGGCAAACTAGAAGAAATAATTACTTACGTTAAGGATCAGAAGGTTGACATCGTAATTTTCGACGATGACCTTTCTCCATCGCAGCTAAGAAACTTAGAAAAAGAATTGGAGGTCAAAATTTATGATCGAAGTTTACTTATTCTCGATATTTTTCTAAAAAGGGCACAAACTTCCCAAGCAAAAACTCAGGTAGAATTGGCCAGATATCAATATCTCATGCCGAGATTGACTCGGATGTGGACTCACCTTGAGCGTCAGCGTGGAGGAACAGGAACTCGTGGCGGAGCTGGAGAGAAAGAGATAGAGACGGATAGACGTATGATTCGCGATCAGATCTCTGTTTTGAAAAAGAAGCTGGCCAAGATTGATAAGCAGGGAGAAACCAGACGTAAGTCGAGGTCTAACGTGGTTAGAGTGGCTTTAGTTGGATATACCAACGTAGGTAAGTCTACCATTATGAACATGCTCTCTAAGGGAGATATTTATGCCAAAAACGAGCTCTTTGCTACTGTTGATTCCACAGTAAGAAAGGTGGTGATCAATACCATTCCTTTTCTATTGTCAGATACTGTAGGGTTTATAAGAAAACTCCCACATAATCTAATTGAGTCCTTTAAATCGACTTTGGATGAGGTAAGAGAAGCTGATGTATTACTACATGTGGTAGATATTTCTCACCCTTCGTTCGAAGAGCACATGCAGGTAGTAAATGACACTTTACAAGAATTGGGAGCAGCTGATAAAGAGACTATTGTGGTTTATAACAAGATAGATCAGCTCACCACTCCCGGAGAAGAAGATAACTTTGATTTTGTAGCTGGAATTGATACTACGGCAAAAAACAAGACGAACATATTTATTTCTGCGGTGAAGAAGACTAACACCTCAGAATTAAAAAAGGTGATTTTCGAAAAAGTCAAAAATCACCATATGAAAATTTATCCAAATTACTTGGCGCCAGAGTACTACTAGTAGTCCTTCACACAGCGACAGCTGTTCATATTTCTGGCACTGATCACATCATGTGCGATTTCGTCGTAGTCTGCATAAAGCGAGATCAGACCAGCAGTACGTTTGTTGCCTATTTCAGCGTCCCATAGGTGAGCTGTTTTTCCAATGTCACTGAATTGTCCTTCTACGTTAGAAAAACCTGCCATTAGAATGTTGAGGTTACTTTTTCCACCCTCTTTCAATTCTTTACCAGCTGATTTATATCCTCCATAATTCAACATAAGTTCTTGCCACTCAAGTTGTGTAGATAGATGCCAGCCTTCCGGACAAGCTAATTTCGCATCGAC
This sequence comes from Reichenbachiella sp., assembly GCF_965233835.1. GTDB lineage: Bacteria > Bacteroidota > Bacteroidia > Cytophagales > Cyclobacteriaceae > Reichenbachiella. The sequence goes on along the minus strand of NZ_OZ247585.1, from coordinate 273,495 downwards.
CCAATTATAAAGTCTACCGAATTTTCCACAGTATGCAGGGTAATTCTTATAACACACCGAACCCTCAGTTTCATAATTTAAATTTTCTGCCATCCATTCTCTTTCAATGAAAATGCCACCTTCCAGCTCAATTCTCATCACGGCGGTTTTATAAGTTTTTCCATCTCTAGGGTCAGTCAGAGAACCCATCTCTTGAGCAAATGCTCCAAAGGAAAGTGAAAAAATGGTAAGTAGAGTAAAGATTCTTTTCATGTTCGATCTATTAAGGTTTAATCGAGGATTCGTTAATTATTCTGAAAATAATACAAAATTGGCTATATCCGACCAAAAATATAAAAATTCTATGACTCGGCCTCATTTTGCAAATCTTAAACATTGTATTAAATTTAACAAATATCCATGCTAAATGGAATTATCTGCTAATGAGGAAGTTATAAATGTTTTAAAACTAAAGAATCTACCTTTCGGAATAAATCCTACTTGAAATGATGCAGAGGAATCTTTCTTCTTACTTACCCATATTTTATATCAGCCTAGTTGTCTTCTGTATTTCTATCATTCATGTTAGTGAGGAGATAAGCAAACGCCGTCATCAAGAAGAAATAAAAGCAATCGACTTAGCCAATAAGAAGCAAAAAGGTAAGAAAAAGAGGAAAAGGCCTGATACTAAAATAAAAAAAGAAGTGGCAAAGAAAGTTGATACACTTGTGCAAACTTCGAAAACATCAATAGCTGAGACCAAAATTGAGCCAACTAAGCCTGAAAAGATTAGCGATGAAGAATTCTTTACAAACCTACTTGAAAAAGAAGTAGGACAAGGTGGGCAAAAACTAAGTGCTCGGTCCAGAACAGATATTGTAATTAGATACTATAAAAAGGACAAAGATGGTGATCGGGTTTATAAACTAAGAAATTTGGGGTTTTATATTCATGAGCGCCCCGCAGAGGATGATTTTGATGATTATACTTCCAATGCTATTTTTTATGGGGACTCAGTCAAGCAGAAGGATTTGATTCTAATAGCCTATCAGTTGATAAAAAATGGTGTTAAACTTCAAAGTATGACTTTGTCTAAGTATCATGACGCATGGAAGGCGCACTCAGTAGAAATAGGTACAGACACTACTGCTCTCCAAGACAAGCCACTTACATTAGGCACACTTAGAAAAAAGTGGGAGGATATGTAGTTTTGTGACATGCAGAGAAGGTCTCACATTCAGTTGCTCATAGACGCCCTTAGACTGAGCCGATTTAATAATCTTGTTATCATTTTTATTACCCAATATGCGGGAGCCATATTCCTGCTGAATTCGGATCAACCTGTTTGGTTTGTTGTTGGAGATGTTAAGTTTTTTGTTTTGGTACTCAGTACCGTCATCATTGCAGCAGCAGGTTATTATATCAATGACTATTATGATATTAAAATTGACCTGATCAACAAACCAGAACGCGTAATTGTAGGAAACACAATTAAACGAAGGCCTGTTATGATTGCTCATACTACTTTGAATGCACTGGGTATTCTATTGGGAGCTATAGTCTCTCTTTGGATTGGGGTAATCAATTTAACATGTGCTTTTCTTCTTTGGTGGTACTCTAATCAACTCAAACGGCTTCCTTTCATTGGAAATTTTGTGGTGGCTCTTCTGACTGGGTCAACACTTCTTGTCCTATTGGTTTATTATCGGTCTTTGGATCTGCTGACTATGGTTTATGCGCTCTTTGCGTTTGGCATTACATTGATTCGCGAGATCATAAAGGATATTGAAGATATGGAAGGGGATGCGAATTATGATGGTTTGACATTGCCCGTGGTACTGGGTTTGAGAAAAACCAAAATCATTTTATTTGTCATCATCATTCCGTTTTTTTCTAGTCTTGTGGTGTTTTTACTAAGGGTACAAAATGAGTTTCTCTTATATTATTTCGGCATACTCACTATTCCATTCATACACTTTCTATATAAGCTGAGTTCTGCCGATGCCAAAAAAAATTTCTCATATCTGAGCGGCTACTGCAAATGGCTTATAATTGCAGGCATTTTGAGTATGGCCATTCTAAAATTTTGACAAGTAATGAAGAGACTTGCGATTTTCGCTTCTGGTAGCGGCTCCAACGCCGAGCAAATCACCAACTATTTTCATAATAAGGAAGGTGAGGTTTCTGTCGAATTGATATTAACGAACAAACCAAAAGCCTATGTCCTTGAACGAGCAAAAAAACTAGGAGTAGAATCGAAGGTTTTTGACCGGAGTACTTTTTACAAGTCTGATGAAATCGTTGATCTACTAAAGTCAAGGAACATTGATTTGGTTGTATTGGCAGGATTCTTATGGTTAGTTCCAAAAAATTTGATTGCCGCTTTTCCAAATAAAATAGTTAACATTCATCCTGCTCTACTCCCAAAATACGGTGGTAAGGGCATGTATGGTGAGCATGTACACAAAGCTGTGGTTGCCAATAAGGAAAAGGAGACTGGAATTACAATACATCTGGTCGATGAAATATATGATAATGGTGCCATTTTACGGCAGGAAAAGTGTGAAGTATTGGCTACAGATACACCAGGTCAGGTAGCTGGAAAAATCCATGAATTGGAATATCAGTACTTTCCTAAAACCATCGAAGAGCACCTTTCCAGAATTTAGCGCTTTAGTGGGTAAAACTTTAACGTATTTCTCCACTTCTGCTAAATAAATAAGTACTTTTGCCCCTTATTTTTAAAAGGGGAAAATGGGATCAAAAAAAATCAAATCAGCACTTATTTCTGTCTTTCACAAAGACAACCTAGACAATATCGTCAAAGTACTTGCAGCCAATGATGTAACCATCTATTCTACTGGTGGGACACAAAAATTTATTGAAGACTTAGATATTGCAGTTACTCCGGTGGAGGACCTGACATCTTATCCTTCTATTTTCTCAGGACGAGTGAAAACTCTACATCCTGCAATTTTTGGTGGTATTCTAAATAGAAGAGACAATACCAGCGATCAGGAAGAAAAAACGGCACATAATATTCCGGATATTGACTTGGTGATTGTGGATTTGTATCCATTCGAAGCTACTGTTGCTTCCGGAGCTAGTGAAGCTGACATTATAGAAAAAATAGACATTGGCGGTATTTCTTTAATTAGAGGAGCGGCCAAAAATTTCAACGATGTATTGATCGTGTCATCGATGGAACAATATGAGGAGGTTTTGGGAATGCTGGATTCGCAAAACTGCGAGACCTCCCTTGAGCAAAGAAAAACATTTGCCTGTAAGGCTTTCGATATCTCTTCTCATTACGATTCGGCCATTTTCAACTACTTTAATAAAGAGCAAGGTGAGCCGTCGTTCAAACAAAGTGTGAGAGAAGCGAAGACTTTAAGGTATGGTGAGAATCCTCATCAAAGCGGTAGTTTCTACGGTGACCTTTCTGAGCTATTCGAACAGCTGAATGGTAAGGAACTTTCTTACAACAACCTTGTAGACGTAGATGCAGCAGTTTCTTTGATCCGTGAATTTGAAGGTGAGACAGCATTTGCGATCATCAAGCACAACAATGCTTGTGGGGTCGCACTTGGTAAAGATGTAGAGGAAGCATACTTGAGAGCATTGTCTTCTGATAATGTTTCGGCATTTGGAGGAGTTCTCATCACCAATAGTAAAGTAGATTTAGCAGCAGCTGAAGAAATCAACAAACTTTTTTGTGAGGTTTTGATCGCCCCTGATTATGACGAAGAAGCACTGAAGTTGCTCAAATCAAAGAAGAACAGAGTCATTTTAAAAATCAAAGAAATGGCACCAAACCCGGTACAGTTCAAATCTTTGCTGAATGGAGTAATTGTTCAGGACGCAGATTTGAAAACTGACGTGAAGGAAGACCTGAAAACTGTCACAAAGAAAGAACCTACAGCTGAGCAAGTTGATGCGATGCTGTTTGCCTCAAAAATTTGTAAGCATACCAAATCGAATACTATTGTATTCACAAACAATGACATGATGCTATCTAGTGGAACGGGTCAAACTAGCAGAGTAGATGCACTGAACCAGGCAATAGAAAAAGCAGGCAGCTTTGGTATGGACCTGAATGGTGCTGTAATGGCTTCGGATGCATTTTTCCCATTTCCTGATTGTGTGGAAATTGCTAATAAGGCAGGAATTGCAGCGGTTATTCAACCAGGAGGTTCGATTAAGGATCAGCTGTCAATAGATTATTGCGACGAGGTGGATATGGCTATGGTCATGACTGGTACTCGTCATTTCAAACACTAAGTAATCATTAAATTAATTATCAATCGATAGTTAGTATTGATTACGTAATTATTTGTGCGTAATTTGTGATCTTTTGATCACCAAAAATATTTGAGTCAACGGAGTTATGGGAATATTTGATTTTTTCTCGAGTGATATTGCGATCGATTTGGGAACTGCCAATACCTTGATCATAAGCAAGGGAGAGGTTGTGGTAGATGAACCTTCAATTATTGCAATCGATAAATCTAAAAACAAGGTGCTGGCAATCGGGGCGGAAGCCATGCAAATGCATGAAAAAACGCACGAAAGCATCAAAACCATCCGTCCACTCAAAGATGGTGTGATTGCTGATTTTCAGGCTGCTGAATCAATGATTCGTGGTATGATTAAGATGATCGACAAAGACAAAAAGCGACTCTTCCCTGCTTCTCATCGCATGATCATTTGTATTCCTTCTGGGATTACTGAGGTGGAGAAAAGAGCCGTTCGAGATTCAGCAGAGCATGCGGGAGCTAAAGAAGTTTTTATGATTCATGAGCCGATAGCAGCCGCGGTTGGTATAGGAATCGATATTGAAAGACCCGATGGGAGTATGATTGTAGACATCGGAGGAGGTACCACCGAGATTGCTGTGATTGCGCTATCTGGTATTGTTTGTGATCAGTCAATACGTGTAGCAGGAGATGCCTTCAATAAGGACATTCTGGACTATATGAGAAGACAGCATAATTTGCTAATCGGAGAGCGAACCGCTGAGAAAGTAAAAATACAAGTAGGTTCAGCACTGACAGAACTAGATGAAGGGCCGGAAGATTTTGATATAAGAGGTAGAGATTTGATGACTGGTATTCCAAAAGTAATCAAGTTGTCTTATTCTGAAGTAGCTTTTGCCATAGACAAGTCTGTTTCCAAAATCGAAGAGGCCGTGCTAAAAGCACTAGAAATTGCCCCGCCTGAATTATCAGCAGATATTTATGACAATGGTATTTACCTTACTGGTGGAGGTGCGCTACTTAGAGGTCTTGACAAGAGATTAGGGATGAAAACCAAATTGCCTATTCATATTGCTGAAGATCCGTTGAAGGCAGTAGTACGAGGTACAGGAAAAGCTCTCAAGGAATTGGAGCGTTATCGTGCCGTTTTAATGCAGTAAGCTAAATGGAAAGGCTCCTCCAGTTTCTATATAAGTATAGAACTTTCATCCTGTTGCTAGTGCTGGAAGGAATCTGTTTTTGGATTATTGTCAAATCCAACAATTACCAAGGAGCCAAATATTTCACTTCATCCAATCGTTTGGTCGCTTCGATGGCCTCCACTTCTGATCAAATAGGGGATTATTTTAACCTGGCAGACCAAAACAAAAGACTAGCCGAAGAAAATGCGCGTCTCCGTCAGCGTTTGTTGGATATTACAGATTCCGTTTTCATGGCTGAGCTGTTGTTGGATTCCAGTCATTTGGGTGTCAAGGCCAAGGTTATTGATAATTCCCTTTTCTTCCGGAATAATTATTTGACAATCAACAAAGGGTCTGTTCATGGAGTAGAGCCTGGAATGGGTGTTGTAGGCCCCGATGGTATAGTAGGTCAGGTATTGAACACGACAGAAAATTATGCTACTATCACTTCCGTTCTGCACGGCAAATCCATGGTATCAGCCAATCACATGCCTACAGGTACATTGTGCTCTGTGGTTTGGAAGGGAGAAGATCCTCTTTATGCCAATTTAGAATACTTACCTAGACATATTTCTATAGCTCCGGGAGATTTAATAAGTACCTCTGGATACAATTCCATTTTTCCTGAGGATGAATTGATTGGCGTAGTGACTGAAGTGCATTTGGAAGATGATGCCACTTTTTATGATGTGAAGATTAAGTTGGCCACCAATTTTTATTCACTTACACATGTGTACCTGCTCTATTTGACTGGACAAGAAGAAATTGATTCGTTAAACGTAAATCTCGAAAATGAATAGGTTTAGTGTTTTTGGCGGTTTGTTTAGAGCGATATTGCTCATTCTTGCGCAGGTCATCTTGTTCAAGAATCTTGTGCTGTTTGATAGTGCTTTTTGTTTTGCCTATGTCTTGATATTCATGATGCTACCTATGGATACCAACCCAATTGTGCAACTATTGGTTGGGTTTGTCGTGGGAATAATTATTGATACTTTTTATAATACATTAGGTATTCATGCAGCAGCAAGTGTATTCCTGGTTTATATAAGAATTTACTGGTCTAAAGTAATGACTCCAAGTGGAGGATATGATTCAGGGCCAAAAATAAATGTTCGAACACAAGGGTTGGGATGGTTTTTAACCTACACTTATCCCTTGGTATTTGTTCATGTTTTGCTATTATTTTTTATAGAAGCATCAGGATTTGGTTTGTTTTGGCAGACACTGACAAAGGTTTTTTATAGCTCTGTTTTTACAACGATCATTATTTTGATCATTCAGTATTTGTTCTATAAAAAAATGAAATAGGATGAATGAGAATAGAAAATACATTGTAAGGATTGCGATCGTGTTGGTGGCGACGAGCTTCCTGGTCAAGCTATTTTCGATTCAGGTTTTGGATGATGATTACAAAGCAAAGGCTGAGAGCAACATCATTCATACGGTAACCGAATACCCCTATCGTGGATTGATCTTTGACAGAAATGGCCAATTGCTTGTTCACAATGAGCCAATATTTGACTTGGACGCAGTGCCTAGGGAGTTGCAAATCAAAGATACGGTTATGCTGAGTAGCATGCTCGGGATTGACTACGAAGACTTGCTCTCAAACTTACAAAAAGCCAAGCGGTATTCTTCTATTCAGCCGACCACCATTGTAAAGCAGGTTCCCAATCAAGTATTTGCTCAAGTGCAAGATCAGCTGGTTAACTATGACGGCTTATATCCAAAGGCTCGGACCATACGAGGATACGAATATGACGGCTTGGCCAATGTATTTGGGTACATAGGAGAGGTAAGCAAGCGCCAATTGAATCGTGATACTACCAACTATTATAAAAGTGGTGACTATATGGGTATCACTGGGCTAGAGTCCTCCTATGAAAAGTATCTGAGAGGAAAGCGGGGGGTAAAGTATAAAATGGTAAATGTGCGTCGCGTAGAGATGGGTTCCTTCAAAGATGGTGAGCTGGATACACTCTCTGTTCCAGGAGAAAACCTGACGCTAAGCATCGACATTGAATTGCAGTCTTATGCAGAGAAGTTGATGAAAGGAAAAATAGGAAGCGTAGTAGCCATAGAGCCATCAACCGGAGAAATTTTAACCTTTGTTTCAGCACCCAGCTACAATCCAGCAGAACTGGCTGGTCGCAACTTTAGTGAGAATTTTAGGGATTTGAGTACCGATAGTCTTAAGCCACTTTTTAATAGACCGCTCATGGCCATGTATCCACCAGGCTCAATTTTCAAAATTGTACAAGGTCTAATTGCATTGGAAGAAGGAGTTATTGGGGCTTACGATAAGATCTATTGTGACCATTCTCTGATTGGTGATCACGCACCACAAGGTATTTATGACATGCGCCGAGGTATAATGTTATCATCCAACAATTACTTCGCAAGAGTTTTTCGTTTGGTTATCAATCAGTATCCTGAAATGAGCCAGTTTGAGCAAGCTCCTCTTGGGTTGGCGAATTGGAAAGAACAAGTAGGCAGGTTTGGTTTAGGAAGACCATTGGGTGTGGACCTTCCAAATGAGAAGTCTGGATTTATGCCTGGACCAGATTACTATAATAGAGTCTATGGTACGGGAAGATGGAAAGTATCAAACCTTACTTCATTAAGTATTGGTCAGGGAGAAATTCTTATGAACCCTATTCAGATGGCGAATTTAGCGGCTATTATGGCTAACAGGGGGTTTTACTACAAACCGCATATAGTCAAGTCCATAGGAGAATCAGGCTACTTACCTCCAGAATATAAGGAGAGAATTGAAACGGGGATTAGTGCTGAACACTTTCCTGTTATTATTCAAGGCATGGCTGATGCACTGAGTGGGACAGCGCCAAGAGCGATTGTGCCTGATATCACTGTTTGTGGTAAAACAGGAACGGTCGAGAACCCTCACGGAGAAGACCATTCAGTGTTCATGGCATTTGCCCCGAAGGACGACCCTAAGATTGCCATCTCAGTGTATGTAGAAAATGCTGGTTGGGGAGGAAGAGCGGCTGCATCTACTGCAAGTCTTATGATTGAGACCTACCTGAAAGGAGAGCACACCAGGCAGTGGCTCGAGGATTATGTATTGGTGGGAGATTTTAGGGATCGGAAAAGAAAGGCTCCTGCAGCTCCAGTTTTAGTAGACTCTGTAGGTACAGAAAATAATCAAGTACTCGAAACCGAAGAAGAGATAGAATGAGAGCAGAGAGTATATTAGATCGGGTAGATTGGACAACCATTAGCTTATATTTTGCTATGGTTCTTTTAGGTTGGGCAAGTATTTATGCAGCAGTATACGATGAGGAGAATGCCGCAGATCTTATTTCCCTAGCATACAATCCAGGAAAACAGTTAATCTGGATAGGTACTTCACTGATTATTATCATAGGAGTAATGAGTCTGGATTTTAAATTTTATGACTACTCGGCGTATGTTATTTACGGGGTTGTAATTGTATTGCTCATCGCTGTATTGACGACAGGTACAGTAGTTGCAGGATCTAAATCCTGGTTTCAGATAGGAAGTTTTCGTTTGCAGCCATCGGAATTTGCCAAATTCGCCACAGCACTTGCTTTGGCCAAATATCTTGGTAATGTGCATGTTAAGTTTGAAGATTTAAAAACACAGCTCATCGCACTGGCTTTGTTCGTAGCACCTATGCTATTGATTTTGCTTCAGGGAGATGCTGGTTCTGCAATGGTTTTTGGGTCTTTTTTGATTGTACTATTTAGAGAAGGCATATCGCCAATCTACTTCATACTCGGTTTTGCTTTCATTGCATTGTTTATACTCACTCTTTTGGTGAGCAAGACAATTCTCTTTATTGCCACAATAGTGATTTGTGTAATTATGATAGGTGTATCATTTAAGCAGCCTAAGCGCATTATTGCTACTGTGGTACTTGGTGCAATGGTTTTTGCTACTGTGGTCAGTGTAGATTTTCTTATGACTAACGTACTGAAACCCCATCAACGTAGTCGAGTGATTTCTTTGGTGAACCCTAATGCCGATCCACTTGGTGCCGGCTGGAATGTGACCCAATCAAAAATTGCCATCGGATCAGGAGGTTTTTTTGGGAAAGGCTTTCTTCAAGGCACCCAAACCAAGTTTGATTTTGTACCCGCCCAAAGTACGGATTTTATTTTTTGTACGATTGGCGAGGAGCAAGGCTGGCTAGGAAGCATAATTTTGATCGGTTTGTTTGTTGCACTGCTCTTTCGAATTTCAGCGATTGCCGAAAGGCAAAAGTCGAAGTTTGCTAGAATTTATGGTTATGGTGTACTGAGCGTTTTCTTTTTTCACTTTACTGTGAATATCGCTATGACTATTGGCTTCTTTCCAGTGATTGGTATTCCACTTCCCTTGTTCAGCTATGGAGGATCATCTCTTTGGTCGTTTACCACCTTACTCTTTATTTTAATAAAGCTCGACTCTCACCGCATGCAGATACTGATGAGGTAATTAGGGAATCGGAATTTTTGAAAACGAAGGATCATTGACTTTCACTTCGTAAAATTCAAAAAAGTATTCATCCTTTCCGCCTTGTATGATTTGTACGTGCATAGGAAACATAAAACCCTGAACGTCTTCCCATTTCGAATAATAGATGTCAATTTTTTCTATGCTATTAAAAGGATTAGTGATTTGAAAACTTTCAACTCTATTGGATTCTGGCTCAAATTTCACTTTGACCTCATTATCAATCGCGTCAAAGTACTTTTCATCTGAGTGGTTGAATACCACTTGTGGTTGATAGGCTATCATGTGGAAAGAATGACCCTTACCCACAGATATTTCAGCTGCCTCTATGAGAGTACTTTGGCTATCTGCAGCTAAGGTAAATCCTAGGGAGTCACTGTAAGCTACAGCGTCATAATCTGGATTTCCGTCGAAATAGCTTTGATGAAAACGAAAGTAGCCATCTTTTGTAGCATGTAGTGTGGTGTGATACTCGCGGTTTGGTCCTTTGCATCTTGCTTTTGAACTAATGGAGTAGAGCTGATTTTGTTGAGTAGATGAGCATCCAATCACCAGGACTAGAAATAGGTACTTCAGGTTTGACATAGTTGTAATGTTTCATTCAAGAACAACTAAACAGTACAAACCCCTTTCTGAACAGAATCAACGAAACCTTTTGAAGATAACTTTGAGCAATTCTTTCACCTCATCAGCATTCATATCCCAAGCATATTTCTTGGCATAGTTTTGTACGAGTAATTCAACTGATGAGTCAAAAGAATCGCACTCTTCGACCTCATCCATGGCAACCTCATAGTCTTTGTCATTTCCTTCAAAAAGGTCATTCACAAACATGTAGCGCTGGTTGATGTTGATATTGTTTTTGAGGTTTGAAAGCGATTTAGTTTCAAGTGCTGCCGCTACAGTTTTAGACTTTTCTTTTTCCTCATACTGTTGATTAAGGGTTTTGATGTCGCCTTTATATTGTTGGTTTATATTGTCTGATACGGACTCAACTTCCTCTTCTTCTATAGGTTCAAATTCATTGTTGATTTCTTCCTGTGAAGCCGATTCTTCAGGCGCCGATATCTCTATTTCTTCGAGCTCTTCTAAGGGCTCTGGCATTGGTAGTTCTTCGACTGTTTCTTGTTCCTCAACTACATTTAGAGGCAAGGTTTTTTCTAGCAAACTTGCTGTTTGCTCAATTTCCTGATTCCCATCTTTGTACGATGCCATAGCAGTATGAATGGCGGAATTGAGATCATTTCCTTCACTCAGATTCTGAAAAATAAAATCGAATAAAGGCTTATGCAACTTGATGTACTTACTATTGGCTTTAAGTTCTCTGCTTTTATCAGCACTGTTACTTTTTGAAAGTTCTTGGCTATAATATTTGGCAGGTTCATAGAGTAACACGAGCGTAGAAACTACGGCTTTTTCCAACAGTGGTTGAAAATGTTCTTTTTCTATTCGGATGTTTTTTGATAGCGTGTTAATGAAAGCCTTCAATGATTGGTTGACATCCTCGCTTTTGTAGTCAAAATATGGGCTTTTGAATTTCTTAATTTCACTCTGCCATTCGTCAAACAGGACTTTGAGCACGAAAAAGTTAACCTGCTTTACAGGTGTGACTGCAATAATTTGCTGGCCTGAAATGGAGTCGTTTTGGCTAAAAAATTCTTCGGCTATTTTGGCTGCGTAGGACTGACTGTAAGTGTTTGTGGCTTCTTGATTTAATTTGCTACCGTGCATAATATTTGCTTCTTTTGCTAAGTTAAAGAATATGCCGAAAATCGTTATACAAAACCTTCACAACAAGGAGATTTTCATCAACAACGAAAATAAAAATCTTTTAGATATAATACATGAAAATTATATCGACTGGATGCATGCTTGTGGAGGAAAGGGTAGATGTACTACCTGCAAAGTTCAGGTGCTCGAAGGCCTCCAGAATTTCTCAGAAGAAAGTCAAGCAGAGCTGAAATATAGAAGAATGAATCGGTTAGCCTCTAACGAAAGATTGTCTTGCCAATGTCAGATTAACGGTGATGTTGTGGTCAAGGTGGCTCCAGAAAACAAATTCAATCATATTCAGTACTCTGATTAAAGCGCATGTTTGTCGAACCAAGAATTGATAGTTTTAAGGCGGACTCCAGAGGAGCTGGTTGGATTGAGGTGATTTGCGGATCTATGTTTTCAGGAAAAACAGAAGAACTGATTCGCCGACTCAATCGTGCAAAGATTGCTAAACAAAAAATTGAGATTTATAAGCCAGCTGTAGATACCAGATATCATGAGACGAGCGTGGTTTCTCACAACGATTCTTCTATCCGATCTACCCCGGTTCAGTTTGCTGATGATATTTTGCTGCTTGTTGGTGATAGTGATGTGGTAGGCATTGATGAGGCTCAGTTTTTTGATATGGAATTGATCAAGGTGGCAAGGACACTAGCCAATAAAGGAAAGCGCGTCATCTTGGCCGGTCTTGACATGGACTTTAAGGGAGAGCCCTTTGGACCGATGCCAGGTTTGATGGGAATTGCCGAGTTCGTCACTAAGGTGCATGCCATTTGTATGAAATGTGGAGGCGTGGCTTCTTATTCCTATAGACTTACTAAATCAGACCAGAAGGTACTGCTTGGAGAACAGGATGCTTATGAGGCCAGATGCAGAAATTGTTTTTATGAAAATCCAGACAATGAGGGGGAGGCTTAATCTATTTCTGCTGATTCTCTTGTTAGAGGCTTTTTCGGTGAAAGCACAAGAACTGATTCCTATGGGAGCGTGGCGCTCTCATTTCAATTATGAACAAACAATACTGGTAGAAAAGACTACTTCCAAAATATTTGCTGCAGCCTCACACGGTCTCATGTATTATGATTTGGAGGATGGCAGTATTAGCAAACTGTCCAAAGTCGATGGTCTGAGTGATGTTGGAATTAGTGCGTTGTCGTATAATTCCGATTCTGAGTATTTGACCATCGGTTATCAAAGCGGAAACGTAGACGTAATTACCCCTGAGGGGATTCAAAACTTACCAGTCCTGCTCAATAGCAACGTGACTGGAAACAAGACAATCAACCATGTTTCCTTTTATGCCGGAAATATGAACTTATCGACCGACTTTGGTTTGTTAGTCCTCACTACGGAGAATCAAGTGAAAGAAGCTTACCAGAATTTAGGAGAAAATGGAGAGGTCATAAAGGTGAAAAATTCAGTGGTGATTGACGATGTCATGTATTTGGCTACCGAGGATGGTGTTCTTGCGGGTTCATTAACTAATGGTGATAATTTACAAGATTTCAACAACTGGATGAGGTATGCTGGTAGTGCGGTGTATCAATTGGACATAGTATCTGTGGCTGCTACTAATCAAGTTGTTTATGCCACCTCAAATTCCGCGATATACAAGCTATCAGGTAGCACTTGGTCAGATGTACCAGTAACCCTGAACACTGGAGAAGAGATAACAAATATGAAAGAGGGCTTGGAAAACCTTTTGATTATAACCAATCAGCGAGTCATGACAATGACTAACTCTGAAGTCATTTCGACCCTGGTCACTCCTGCGGGAGCTGTGGTTAATGATATCATTCAGGAAACCACGGCTATATTATGGTATGCAGATGATTCAAAAGGATTGTCCAAATTGGAAAATGGAAGTGCCGAACATATCGTATTGGCCGGATCATTGAACGGCATTGTGAGGCTTAAGGAGCAAGCTGGGAATATTTATGCATTGCCAGCGCAAGCTATTGACTATACGGTACCAGCTACCAATGGAATGGGATATTCTGTATTTGAATCAGGTAATTGGACGACTAGGACTCCTGGCGATAACGCCGGTTTTACAAACATTTCTGATGTTTTAGTGTTAAATGAAAGCGAGCTGATTTCTTCTTTTGGAAAGGGAATTAAAAATGTCGACAAAGTAAACGATTACACTAATAGCCCACTTCCGGAAACGGAGTTAGGCACAGGAAATACACTGGTTTCTGGATTGGCTGTCGATCAATCAGATAAAATTTGGGTAGCCAACTTTGATGCTTATTCATTGTATCAATGGGATGGTATGGATGACTGGCAACCATTTGATTTTGGCACATCGTCTTCGGCTCAACCAACGTCTATCGCAATCAATGAAAATAATCAAGTATGGATGAGTTTAGGGTTGCAAAATGGTCAAGGAGTCTTGGCTTATGACATTGATGCTCAGGTAAGCCGTTATATTACATCAACAGCTACAAGTCTGCCTTCCAACCAGGTAAATGATATAGCTTTTGGCAAAGACGATGAGATTTGGTTAGCCACAGACAAAGGGTTGGCTTATTTTCCCTTTTCATTTGGGATTATCGAAGATCAAACGATCGATGTTACGCTTCCTGTGTTTGAGGACCAGATCTTATTTGAAGACAAGGAGGTACTTTCATTGGCCATCGAAGGAGGCAATAGAATATGGATTGGAACACAGGATGGGTTGTGGCTATTTGAGGAGGGAATATCAAGTTTAGTTGAGCATTTTACTTCAGGAAACAGCCCGCTACCTTCTAATACTGTAATTGACCTGAGTATTCATCCTGAAACAGGTGAGCTTTTTGTGGCCACTGATCAAGGTATTGTTTCATATCGAACCAACGCTACTGAAGGGCAAGATGCCCACCAACAAGTTAAAATTTATCCAAATCCTGTTTTGCCAAATTTTGAGGGTTGGGTTGGTTTGTCTGGTCTAGCCAATGATGTCAATATAAAAATCACCACTGTTTCAGGTCAGTTGGTCAGAGAGGTCAATGCATCCGGAGGCGGGGCTTCATGGGATGTACGAGATTACTCGGGCCGTAGAGTGGCTACAGGTGTATATTTACTTTTCAGTGCGAGTGAAGATGGCAGTGAGACGTTCGTTGGTAAAATAGCCGTGATAGACTGATGCTTCATAAGACACGAGGCATAGTATTAAATTATATCAAATATAGAGAGACCTCAATTATTGCCAGGATTTACACTGAAAGTTTTGGTATCCAATCCTATATTATCAATAGCGTTAGAAGTAAAAAGTCCAAAAAAGGGTTGGCCTTGTTGCAGCCACTCACAGTTCTTGACATGGTGGTTTATTTTAAAAACCAAAAATCAGACGGTTTACAGCGAATATCAGAGTACAAACCAGCGCATAATTTCACGTCTATTCCCTTCGATGTAAAAAAGTCGGCCATAGCTTTATTCGTTACTGAATTGCTTACGAAAGTTCTAAAAGAAGAAGACGATCAGGGCCAAGTGTTTGAATTCCTGTATCAATTCATTCTGGTTCTGGATGAAAGAAATGAAGGGTATGGAAGTTTACATCTTTATCTGATGGTTCAACTCACGCATTACATTGGCTTCGGTATTCACAATAAAAAAGAATTGGAAAATGATGGCTTGCTCCACGAGTTATCAACGAGCTATGACGAAATATATGAGGCCGTGTTACTGCTTAACAAAGGCAGTCTTTCTGATAAATTTGGAATTAGAAATTCTCTAAGAAAAGATATGCTAAATTATATGATCGAATACTACAAGTTGCACGTTGAAGGGTTCAAGGAACTAAAATCTTTGGATGTACTGACTCAAATATTTCGTTAGGCACTCATTCGTTCCCAAAAAGAATCTATAAATTTATCTTAAACATTTTCTAGAAAAACAATTATGAAATATCTATCTGTAGCCTTCTTGACTGTATTAATCTATAGTTGCTCATCTCCTAATAAATCCGTTGAACAATCCGCACCTATGGAAGACAAAACTGTGATTGCAGAGAAGCCTATGGCTGACTCGGCCTATGTGTTTTTCAAACATCCAGCAGAGGGTGCCACAGTGCCAAGTCCAGTGTATATAGAGATGGGAGTGTCGGGTATGCAGGTTGAGCCGGCTGGAGCCGTCAAGGAAGGATTTGGTCACCACCATATCTTAATAAACCAAGCGAGCTGGCCAGAAGGCGAAGTGATCCCTATGTCAGACTCAACGATTCACTATGGTAAAGGACAAACAGACACTACATTAGAATTAGAACCAGGAGAGTATACTATATCCTTGCAGTTTGCTAATGGTGTGCATGCTTCTTATGGTGAAAAGATGGCTGCCTCAATTACCGTAACTGTTGAATAATCCCGTTGTCTAACCCAAACAAAACTCCTCATGAGCGAAAAGCTTTATAACGAAATTCCATCTCTGGATTTGGCTGATTTCAATTCTGGTGATGAGGCAAGAAAGCAAAAGTTTGTTGCCGATCTAGGTGCTGCCTATCATAGTATTGGATTCGTGGCCGTCAAAAATCATGGTTTATCAGATGAGCTTTGCACACAGCTTTACCAAGCTGTACAAGATTTCTTTGCATTGCCAGATGATGTGAAGCAGCAATATGAAGTGCCGGAGCTGTTTGGTCAAAGAGGATACATTGGAAAAGGTAAAGAGCATGCCAAAGGTCGAGCAACAGGAGATTTAAAAGAATTTTATCATGTAGGCCAGGAAGTGACTGATGGAGATCCGATCAAAAAAGAATACCCTGATAATATTTGGCCTAAAGAGATTGAAAATTTTGACAAAATTGCCTTAAAAGCTTACCAGACGTTAGAAAAAGCGGGCAGACAAATGTTGAAGGCTATTGCACTTTATTTAGACTTAGAAGAAAATTATTTTGAAAGTCGTGTGCACAATGGTAACAGTATCTTGAGGCCCATTCATTACTTCCCTATCGAAAACCCAGAGGAAGTACCAGATGATGCAGTCAGAGCAGCTGAGCATGGCGATATCAATTTGATTACACTATTGATGGGAGCTAGTGCTGATGGTTTGCAGGTGCTTCGTAGAGATGGAGAATGGATTCCGATTACGGCATTGCCTGAACAAATCGTAGTTAACGTGGGGGATATGCTTGCTCGTCATACTAATGATAAATTAAAGTCGACAATTCATAGGGTCGTCAATCCTCCGAAAGAGCTGATGAAAACCTCTAGGTTTTCAATTCCATTTTTCATGCACCCAAGGTCAGACATGGATTTGACTTGTTTAGAAAACTGTATTGACGAGAGCCATCCAAAACAATTTGAAGACATTACAGCTGGTGAATTTTTGCAACAAAGACTGGCTGAAATTGGCTTGAAGAAGTAATGATCAAGAAGGTTCGATACTACATTTTTCTTAAGGATGTTTTTTTACTGACCATTTCTGCTTTTGGCGGGCCGCAAGCTCATTTTGCCATGATGCTGGATTTGCTGGTAAATAAAAGAGGTTATCTTGATGAAAAGGATCTGATCGAGCTTACTGCACTTTGCCAGTTTTTGCCTGGACCTACCTCCACACAAACTTTGACGGCTATAGGTTTTAAAGTAGGAGGCCCCAATCTGGCCTACTTAACGTTGCTCATTTGGATAACGCCGGCTTTTCTAATTATGACATTGGCAGGCATTTTCATATCCACATTAGAGCAGTATAATATTTCAATGGAGTTTGCTCGCTTTATCAAACCAATGGCGGTTGGGATAGTTGCCTATTCAGCCTATGTTATCATCAAGAAAGTAGTGACGACAAAACTTGCTGTAGTGCTTATGTTGGTCGCGGCCGTGGCGAGTTTTCTAGTACGCACACCTTATATATTTCCAGTTATCCTTTTGGTAGGAGGAAGCATTACTGCTTTCAACTATAAGCGCCACGAAAAAGAAGAGAAGGAAGGCATTCAAATCCAGTGGTCCAACTTTATTTTATGGGCAGGTGTTCTAGTTGGGGCGGCTTTGATAGGAGCATCGGTGGATTGGCTGGGTATACGAATTTTTGAAAATTTTTATCGTATTGGTAGTTTGATTTTCGGTGGGGGCCAGGTGTTGGTGCCATTTATGTATACAGAATTTGTAGAATTTAAGGAATACCTAACTTCTGAAGAATTCCTTTCTGGCTTTGCGTTAGTGCAGGCTGTTCCAGGTCCGGTGTTTTCATTTGCCTCTTATGTAGGGTCAATTTCTATGAAGGAATATGGCATGTTTGGGCAAGTGATGGGTGGCTTTATGGCTGCTCTCGGAATTTTTTTACCTGGCACCTTTTTGATCTTCTTTGTGATTCGCTTTTGGGAGGAACTGAAGAAGTTTAGAATTGTTAAAGCTTCACTCGATGGAGTGAATGCAGCAAGTTCTGGGATGATACTCGCGGCTGTTGTGCTGCTTTCTCAACCACTGATGGACGATTATCTAAATTATGTCATCATGATAGGTACTTTTGCGATTATGTTCACCAAAAAAATCCCAACTCCGTTTTTAATTTTGGCCGGACTGATATTAGGTGTTGTGTTGTGACGGCTTCAAGTCTGATGGATCGGCCAGTGATATGGAAAGTGCTCTCAGAAATGTACCTAGACACTGAGCTTACAGAGCGTGGCTATGACTATATAGCAACCAAATTAAATCAGGCAAGTTGTGGGCTAAAAGAGGCACAATCAATTGACTATTACGAAGTGGCGCCCGCTGTGGGGCTTAATTTGCTGAGCACAGCAGGTGTTTGGACGGCTTTTGAAACGAGCTGGTTGAACGAGCGCTGTCAGAAAAATATGAAGTCGAAAGGCAGCTGGGTCTTCATGCTAAAATGTCACTTTCTTCAGCTGTTGATAAAAGGGATCAGAAGGGAAAACTGGAAACACCTGACTCAAGCCATAAAAAAAGTCTCAGCTACAAAGTAACTGAGACTTTCAATTCCTTTGAATTAGCTGTTAGTTCAACTTCGCCGGAGGAGTGATTCCCATTTTCTTGAATACCAAATCAGAAACGTCATATTTCTCGTCTGCATCCAAAAGGATATCTACGCCAGGTACGCCAGTACTAAAAATCATGTCAAAACCATTTTCAGTTCTAACAGCCTTAACAGCATTTCCAATTTTTTCAAAAAGAGGAGCATACAACTCACCTTGTTTCTTTTGCAATGAAGTCTGGGCTTCTCTTTGGAAAGCTTCAAATCTCTGATTTAAAGATTGTAATTCAGCTTCTTTGTCAGCTCTTACTAAGTCAGTCATTGTAGCAGCTCCTTGCTGATATTCCTGCAATTTAGTTTGAAGCTCTGTACCTTTTGATTGCAATTGATTTTGAAGTTGGGCTTCATAAGCTTTGAATTCAGAATCTACTTGTTTTGCTTCAGGCATTTGGCTGAGAATGTACTCTACATTAGTATAGCCTATTTTCATCACTACACCCTGCGCACTTGCAGTCAGGCTAAATGCAGACAATACAACTGCAAAAATTATCGATTTAACTTTCATAATTCAGTTCTAATTAGTTGTTACTTATTACATCATTTTTATCACCAAGTCCAAGTTCCTCCAGCACGTAGTCCGTATAGTCATGAACAGGATCTGTATAAATCATCACCAAATCTCCACTCTTGTCAAACACAATTTGCAAGCGATGATTTTTGGCTACCTTCTCAACAGCATCAAATACTTGATCCTGTACAGGTTTGATCAATTCTTTTTTCTTCAGGAAAAATAGGCCTTCAAATCCAAACACCTTTTTTTGATAGGCTTTGACTTCGTCCCATTTAAGATCGATTTCTTTTAACCGATCGTCTTTCATTTCTTTTGTCAAGAGTACTTCTTCTGCTTGCAGAGAGGTCTCCATTTCTTCGATGTCTTTATACATCTCCCGAATCTCTTGTTCCCACGCTTTAGAAATTTTTTCAATTTCACCTTTCGCTTCGCTGTATTCGGGCATTTGACTTAGGATGTAATCTGTATCCACATAGCCAAATTTCTGTGCAAATGTATCATTTAAAATGAAAACTAAAAGCACTAAAATCAGTGATGTAAGTCGGGTTGCAATTTTCATACCACTAAAATTAGACTTTGCACATTATTTTATCTAATAAACTCAAGCATTCTTTGAAATTACCTCAATTGCTGGCCAATTGAGAAGTGTATTTGTCCACCAGGATTTGAACTTTGACCAGGTAAAGCATCGTATCCATAACCCCAGTCTATACCCAACAATCCAAACGCCGGCATGAAAATTCTTACACCAAAACCAGATGACTTATACAGTTTGTTCGGATTGAAGTTTTCAAAACCATTCCAGTTATTGCCTGCCTCAGAGAAAGCTAGTAAATAGATGGTTGCCGATGGGTTTAGGGATACAGGGTATCTCAATTCCATCACGAATTTATTGTAAATATTTCCTCCAGTTATGTTGGTGACGGGATCATAAGGAGTAATGGAGTTATTGTCATAACCTCTCAGTCCGATCACATCATTTCCTAGTAGGAAGTTCGTACCAGTCAAGCCATCACCACCTAACTGAAATCTTTCAAATGGGCCGACGCCTACTTTCTCTTGGTAGTACCCCATGAATCCCATATGAGCTCTTGCCGCCAGTACTAAGTCTCCTGCTAACTGCATATAATACTTAGCATCAAACATCCATTTGTGGTATTCTACAAACTTGTATTTCTCACTGTTTTCGGCAGTTTCGTAGTCAATATCATTCCATAATGACCAAGGAGGAGTTAGTGCCAAACTCAAAGAGATGGAAGATCCAGACCTTGGGTACATTGGGTTATCGACACTATTTCTAGCTAGTGTCGTATTGAACGTAAAGTTGTTTGCCGCACCAGTACTAAAGCCAAGAGAATTGCCATAGTTAAATAGGTTATATCTTAGATAAGAGAGAGAGTTGCTAAGCGTGAAGTAATCATCAGGCCATTTCACTCTTCTGCCTAAGCTAACGGTCGTTCCAAATACTTGTAATGAGCCAATAGTCTTGTCAGTGAAGAAATCAATACTTCTTTGTACGGAGTAGTTGAAACTAACACCAAAAGAGTGCGGTTTTTTGCCACCTAGCCATGGTTCGGAGAAGCTTACAGAATAACTCTGGTATCTCTTTCCATTAGCCTGAAGTCTCAAAGACAGTTTTTGTCCATCTCCCACAGGTAAAGGTCTCCACTTATCGAAGTGTGGAATGTTTCGTAAAGAGAAGTTGTTGAAGGTAAGCCCCAGTGTTCCAACAAAGCCAAAAGTACCGCCCCATCCACCGGAAAGTTCTACTTGATCACTAGGTCTTTCTACTAGCTCCCACTCTATATCAACTGTTTCATCTACCGGATTAGGAATAGGTTTTGGGTTTACTTGCTCTGGATCGAAATAACCTAATTGCGATAACTCTCTTTGTGTTCTGATTAGTTCTGCACGGCTAAATTTTTGACCAGGCATGGTGCGCAATTCCCTCATGATTACATGGTCGTTGGTTCGGTCGTTCCCAGTGACGAAAACCTTTCGAATGGTAGCTTGAGCACCTTCATATACTCTCATTTCAATATCAACAGAGTCACCATCTATTTTAGTTTCTACCGGTGTAACGCTAAAAAATAGATAACCATTATCCATATATAAGGAACTAATGTCAGGGCCGTTCGGATTAAAGTTTAGTTTTTTATCTACAAGCTCTAGGTTGTAGATATCTCCTTTTTCAATTGCTAAAATTTGATCCAATGTTCTGTCATCATGGATGAAATTGCCGACCCAATTGACATCCCTGAAATAATATTGCTGACCTGGATTTACTCTAATATTGATGTCTACTGATTTTCGGTCTGCGAATACAATAGTGTCTTCAACAATTTCGGCATCTCGATGTCCTTTGGAATTATAAAATGCAATGAGAGCTGCTTTGTCCTCTTCATATTTTTCTTTTACAAATTTGGAAGACTTAAACACATTCAATTTTACATTTTCATGAATGATCTCAAGCAAAGTGTTAGATACATTATGTTCTACACTATCATCAACGAATTCAAATCTTTCCTCTTTGGGTTTGAATAGGTCTAGGCTAGAAGCCAAAAGTGCACTGATTAATTTGAATCTGGCCCGCTCACCAGAATTTTTCATTTTACTTTTAAGCTTTGCATCTGTGAAGTGCTCGTTACCTACAAAGTTGACGTCTCGGATTTTTACTTTTCTATTCTTGTTGACATGAACATCCAGAAGTACACTATTGTGTAATGTACTATCAGTTTTGTAACGAATGTCTACTTCAGTATTAAGATATCCTTTCTCATAGAAGTATTTTTTTATTGCGAGCTCAGCGTTCTTTCGAATGGCATCAGTCATTACCCGACCTCTAATAAGATTGACCTTTTCTCTAATATCTGACTCTTGACTTTTGGTCAATCCTTTGAATTCAAACCGACTTAACCGTGGTCTCTCTGCCAGTGAAATGGTCAAATAAACATCTTCTCCTACGACTTTAGATGCATAAATTTGAATATCACCGATCAACCCTTGTTTCCAAAGCTTTTTGATAGCAGCAGTAATCCCATCACCTGGAATTTTGATTTTATCTCCTACTTTGAGACCAGAAATTGAAATCAAAGCGATTTTATCAAGATACTCAGCGCCTACCACTTCAATATCCGCAATGGTAAATTCTTGCGGGTTAGAATAGCTAATATTTACGTTATTGGAGTTGGTTCTACCTTGATTGCCATACCTGATCTGACCAACAGCTGCTGTTGAAATGCAAAGAAAAAGTAAAAATATTTTGAATTTCATCTTTAAATCTGACCTATCTGTTGCTTTGATTTATTTTTTAACCAGTTGTTCACTTGTCATTCCCAGGCGTCTTTCTCTATTTTGAAAGTCTAATATGGCATCATATAAATGTTCCTTTCTAAAGTCTGGCCAAAGCGTTTCTGTAAAATGCAGCTCGGCATACGCAGCCTGCCACAATAAAAAATTACTAATTCGATGTTCACCGCTCGTTCGGATCATTAACTCAACTTCCGGAGCAGTATGCTCATCTATATATTGATTAATGAAGTCAACACTTATTGTATCAACTTCATTTGGATTTTCCTTTATCTTATCAATTAGCTTTTTGACCACATGACTAATTTCCCACTTGCCTCCATAGTTTAGTGCTAGTGATAAAACCATTCCGGTATTGGATTCGGTTTCTTTCATGCCTAGAGCCAGGTTTTTCTGAGCGTCTACTGGTAAATGCTCAATATCACCAATTGGTTGTAAGCGGATGTTGTTTTTTACCAGCGTAGGAATTTCTTTTTTTATGGTCGAAATAAGAAGTGACATAAGTCCTTCCACCTCTATTTTGGGTCTGTTCCAATTTTCAGTCGAAAAAGCATAAAGTGTGAGGTGTTCAACTCCTAACTCTGCACATCCCTCGGTCACATCTCTTACGGCTTTAATAGCATTTCTATGGCCGAACAGTCTAGCTGCTCCCCGCTTCTTAGCCCACCGTCCATTACCGTCCATTATAACGGCTATATGTGCTGGAATTTTTGCTGGATCAATCTTCTCTTTCATGCCCTCTTTGTTGACCATTGGTCAAAACCAAACCGCAAATTTGTGCTTTTTTTTAGTTAAAATGAACTTAAGGTAGATTTTATTATTTATACAGGGATTTGTTCGGTACATCCTTGTATAGGCATGGAATTTTAAAAATCAGGTATGAGATTGATACATTAAAAAAATGATACCAATCCTTATCATTTGGGTTGCCAAACTGAGTGTTAGTTTTATCAAATACATCTCCTTCTGAAATACCATCTAATTGATCAAAAAAGGTCTTTCTCGCACCGAACTCCACGGCAAGACTGAATTGTTTTCCTATTAGATGTTTGATCCCTCCCCCAAATGGCAATACTGGTTGTATACTACTGAAATTGTCTTCTTCATCTAAATTTAAGAACTTGGTTAGTCCAAAGCCAGCAAAAAAATAGGGAGTCCATTTGATCGTAGAATTTTTGTTTTTGTAATCTAAAAAATGAAACTCAAAATTGGCCGATGCCTCAACGAAGGAACGGTTGAAGGATGCATTTCTAATTTGTCCAAGTGCATCGAAGGGATGACTATCATCACCCGAAACCTTACCGTATAGCAGACCCGCCTTAAAGGTGACATCCTTTTCGAAATTTATTCGATAAATACCCTGTATTCCAATATTTTGATTTACGATTTCATAACCGCGATAAAGGTCTCCGGCATAACTAACACCTCCAAGAGCTACTCCGAATTCAGTTCTTTGGGCAAAGCATAAAGTTTGCAGCAAAAGAAAAGCCGATAAAATCGGCAATGTTTTAAGGGTAGTATGAAAATATTTTTCTAACAAATATGTACTTATCTGAATTTGCCTCTCGTTGCTCCTTTTTGATCAAAGATGTATACAAGGCGTATTTGAGTCGTAATGTAGAAGTCGTCTTGGCCTGGACCCCCTCTTGAATGATCAGTTCTTGTGTCATAGCCAGAGCCATGTGTGTATGGACCTGTAGTTCCTATGTCCTCAGGGTTTAAAGGA
The DNA here is from genome assembly GCF_965233835.1 of Reichenbachiella sp. Taxonomy (GTDB): domain Bacteria; phylum Bacteroidota; class Bacteroidia; order Cytophagales; family Cyclobacteriaceae; genus Reichenbachiella. Next base: position 249,312 of record NZ_OZ247585.1, on the reverse strand, counting down.
CGAGTAGCGCCAGAGAGCACATGTGTTGTTTCAGCGCCTCTTTCGGACATTGCACGAGCCAAATTGTCGTCCCCAAAGGTTGCTAAATCCACATAACCACTACTTACGTCATCCAAGTAATCGGTAAATGTTTTTCTAAATCCAATTTCAAAGTTCAGATCAAAGTTGTGGTGAAGTTTAACTTTTACTCCTAGTCCAACGGGAATAACAAAGGCAAATTTACCGTATGGATCTGCGCCTATACTATCTATGTTTTGCCCCTCAGTTCCTAAATCCCTCAAGTCAACCCATTCACCAGCTTCAGCCACTGGATTGCCTGCTTGATCAAATTCAGGAGCCTTTGCTTTTGGATTATGTGCAATTACAGCCACTCCGACAAACATGTAAGGATTGATTGGAAATCTTCCTCGAACCCCGCCATTATTTGGTATCATATCTGCTTCAAAACCAACAGACAATTCATGTATATTGTTTTTGAAATGTAAATTTCGGAGATAGCGCCCGTATTTGCTTGCGTCTTCTGAACTCTCATCTCCATTGGCGAAATCATCTCCTTCGATAGTTCCAAAATTATATCCAGCACGAAGGAATATGCCAGGATATATCATTCTTGAACCTGTGATCCCAAATCCGAATTTGGTTTCTCCATAGTTTGTGCTGAATCGTTTCACTTCTGGGGATAGATCCCCATAATAATTAAGGACGTTGATGCTTGCGCCTACTGTCCAGTAGTTTGTATTTCCTACACCACGATAGCTGGTTCTACCCCCGCTATAGTTTGAGTATTTTTTGTTTCTGCTTTTGCTATAGCCGTAACGTCTCTTCTGACCAAATGAATCAGTGACGCAAATTGCTAAGAGCAGCAATGTGAATGAGATTAGTAAATTTTTACGCATTTCCAATAATCAAACGACCAAAAATCTTTTATTATATAATTAGGCGCAACTTATTATAAACGCTAAAATTATTGTTTTTAACTTCTAATTCCTAACGTCCTGTCCCCAATTTAACTTATTCCTTAGGGTATCAAAGAAATTGGAGCCTGAAATTTTAATGAGTTTTGCTGTAAAAGCTGCCTTTGTCATTGAGATCTTAACAGTGCTATTTACCGTGTAAGACCTCGAATCTAATGAGATGAGAAAGGAGCGGCCTTTTCCTTCAATTTCAAATGATATCTCGCTTTTGTCTGAAACAACTAGTGGTCGGACATTTAAATTATGTGGGCTTACTGGGGTAATAATAAAGCTTTCGGATTGGGAAAGCACCAAAGGGCCTCCGCAGCTCAAAGAATAACCTGTAGACCCAGTTGGCGTAGAAACCATAAGCCCATCCGCCCAGTAGGTATTGACAAACTCGCCGTCTATGAAACACCTCACTATGATCATTGATGAGGTATCTCTTTTTAATATGGCTACCTCATTTAATGCAAATTTCTGTCCTTCAAACAGCTCGGTATTACTGTTGAGGTGTAATAGGGTTCTGTCTTCAAGCTCATATTGTCCATCAAAAAATAGATTCAAGGCAGATTCAATTTCACTTTTTGCAGTGGTCGCTAAAAAGCCCATGGTTCCTAAGTTTATTCCTAGTATTGGAATCTGTAGTGCACCTACCAAAGAGACAGTTTCTAGTAAGGTTCCATCTCCTCCAAGGCTGAAAAAGAAATCTATTGGCTCTAGGTTTTCAAGAATATTAATTTGTGGGTAGGATTCTAAATAAGCCTTGGCTTCTGATTTGTTTTCTTTAGCACAAACATCCGTGATAAATATCTCGTGCCCATTGTCTATTAACTTTTTTGCAATGGTTTTAACATACGGGAAGGATTCTTTGGAGAACTTTCTTCCATGCAGCGCGATTCTCATGTGTTAATGAATTTAGACTTTGAGGTATCGGAGAAGGGTATCCAATCGTTCTTTTTCGATCAATTCCTCATCTCCTTTTCCAAAGATGGAACTTATTGTATACCCGAATCTTTCTAGTGAAGATATAATAGTCGAAGCATTTTCAAGGTTCAATTTGATAGTGACTCTGATTTTACCAGGTTGTTGCTCATTGTTTTCAATAAAACTGCTTAATATTTTTCCACCTTCAGATTCAATGATTCTACTTAACTCGGTCATTGAATAGTCAGTCTGAACCATTGAAATTACAATGATCGTCCCCGGGCTGTTGATAGAAGACATTTTAGAAAAAGCCTCTACCACATCTTGAATGGTTACTGTTCCTAGGTATTTCTTGTTTTCATCAAGCACAGCCACCAAATTCGAGCTAGCTTCATATGCTTTTTTCAACAACTCGTAATAGTGCTCATTCTGATCTACAAAAAGCCCTGTACCCATGAATTGATAATCTTCTATTTTTTCTGCTCCGGTAAAATGATCGAATAGAAGGTTTTCATTAAAAAAGCCTAAAAAATTACGGTTATCCACTATTGGAAGTTCGTGTACATGAAACTCACTCATCCATGATTGTGCCTTATCTATGTTGTCAGAGGGCTTAAGAGGTGGGATAGTGTAATTAATTAGATCTTTTGCTCTCATGCTGGTACCGTTTGATTTAAAAATTCATCCAAAATTTCATTGTATTTTTCTGGCTGCTCCATCATAGGTGCATGGCAGCATTCATCAATGAAACGTAAGGTGGAGTTTTTTATAAGGCGGTTAAAGTCATGACCTACACTTGGAGGAGTAATTGTATCGTTAAGCCCCCAAATAAGTAGGGTTTCATTTTCTATTTTGTGCAATTCGTCTGCCAAGTTGTTTCGTTGAGCTGATTTTGCCATTTGAATGATCCTCATGCACTTTGGAATATCATTTGTTGTTTCAAAAATTTCATCAATGTATTCCTTAGTGGCGGTATTGGGATCATAAAATGTATACCTCACTCGTTCCTCTATATACGAATAGTTGCCCCTTTTTGGATACGAACCGCCCATAGAATTTTCAAAAAGTCCTGAGCTCCCAGTCAATATCATTCTATCTACTTTTTCGGGGTGTTTTAGAATATACATCAGTGCTACATGCCCACCCAATGAGTTCCCCATTACATCGAAGTTGTTATAACCTTTATGGTCAATAAAAGATTCCACAAATTCGGTCAACTTAGTTAAGCCAGTTTCGCGAACCGGCATATCGTAGATAGGAAGCATTGGAATCACTACCTTAAATTGTCCGGAAAATTTATTGACTACAGCTTCCCAATTGCTGAGTGCACCGAACAAGCCATGTAATAAGAGCATGACTTTTCCTTCTCCCTCCTCGATGTATTTAAATTTTCCTTCTTCTATGATATTGGGTACTTCTAGCATTCTGTGATTATAGTTATTGCTAATAATAGGTATAATATATTAATTTCTAATGAATCAAACGTTAAGTTCCTGCTGATTTACCAATTCTTTCGATTGTTCGAAAAAGTCCATGAAGTACGGAAATAGTCCTGAGAACAGATTGAACATTGCAGGGGCAAAAGAGGCCACTGGCCCATAGAGCATACTTCCTTCACTAGTAGGTCCGCTGATTTTTCCTCCGAAAGACTCAAATATCCAAATGAATATGCTGATAAATAAAGCCCATTTTACAATGCCCATAAGACTACCTACAATGTCATCCAAGCTCCCGAGCAGTGTCATATCGAGAATCTTCTTGACAGTTTTTCCAATCACATTCAGCAATACAATAATACCAATGAAGATGACAGTAAAAGCGATGATGGGGAGCAAAGAATCATACCCTTCGATATACTCTGAAAGGATGGAAATACCCCAGTCCAATAGCTTGATTCCAGCAAGGATAGCGGCAAAAAATGCAACTAGCGAAATGATTTCCATCAACATTCCTCTACGGAAGCCGGTGTAGGCACCAATCAAGAGAAAAATCAAGATGACAATGTCTATCGTATTCACACTTATGTCAGCAGTGTTTTGACCATCGTAGAGATTGTTTTTCCATCTGCTCTACCAGCTAAGGCTTTGGTAGCCATGCCCATCACTTTGCCCATGTCCTGTGGCCCGGATGCGCCTACTTGATCGATTACTTTTTGTAATTCAGCCTTCAATTCATCTTCGTTCAGTTGCTTCGGGAGATATTGGCTAATGATGTCTAATTCTCCCTGTTCTTTGTCTGCCAGATCATCTCTGCCTTGCTCTCTGAATAGATCAACAGAATCTTTTCGCTGTTTGGCAGCTTTCATGAGCAGCTTCATTTCTGCATCTTCAGATATATCTTCACTAGCTCCTTTTTCTGTTTCAGCCAATAAAATCATAGATTTTATGGCCCGTAAAGCGGTTAATTTTTCCTTTTCTTTAGCCAACATGGCAGCTTTTATATCTGCGTTTATTTGATCTTTCAAGCTCATAACTCTGGTTTTCTTAATCGATGATTTGATTATTTTTGCGGCAAATTTAATCAGAAAGAATTCTAACCCAATTCGTCGCCTAAGATACAAAAGGCTCGTATATCTAGTATGACAAAACTGAGTGTAAACGTAAATAAATTTGCCACCATCAGAAATGCACGTGGTGGTAACAATCCTGATTTGGTGAAAGTGGCCAAAGACTGCGAAAAATTTGGAGCACAGGGGATCACCATTCATCCAAGACCTGACCAAAGGCACATTACTACAGAAGATGTTTATCAATTGAGTGAGGTTGTCACCTCTGAGTTCAATATTGAGGGATACCCTGATGAACGGTTTTTGAAAATAATTGAAGAAGTTAAGCCAGCTCAAGCCACATTAGTGCCTGACCCTCCTGATGTATTAACTTCTAATGCTGGCTGGGATACGATCTCACATGCAGAGTTTTTGGAAGATGTGATACAAAGAATCAAAGCTGCCGGTGTTCGAACTTCTATCTTTATTGACCCTATCGCTGAGCGAATTGAAGGAGCAGCCAAGGTAGGTACAGATAGAATCGAGCTTTATACAGAATCCCTTGCTACAGGTTACTTGAAAGATAGGGAGATGGCCGTTAGACCATATGCCAATACCGCGCGATTGGCCAAAGATTTGGGGCTTGGTGTTAATGCTGGACATGATTTGGATTTGGTGAATCTTAAGTTTCTTAAAGAGCAAATCCCTTTTATGGATGAAGTATCTATTGGTCATGCGCTGGTTTGTGATGCTTTGTACTATGGGTTAGAGAATACAATTGAACTATACAGAAGGGAATTGGAATAAATGGAATTATTGAACTATAAGAGGTTTGGGCAAGGCCAACCTTTAATTATTCTTCATGGTTTTTTAGGTTCGCTGGACAATTGGCTAACCCTGGGCAAAAGATTCTCAGAACATTATGATGTGATCTTAGTCGATCAAAGAAATCATGGAAAGTCTTTTCACTCTGATGAGTTTGGGTACGAGGAGATGGTGGCAGATTTGGAAAACCTGATCGAAGAGCTTGAGTTAGATAATCCGATTCTGCTTGGCCACTCGATGGGTGGAAAAACAGTCATGCAATATGCTGCTTTTCACCCACAAAAGATCGGCAAGTTGATTGTTGCTGATATTGGTCCAAAGAGCTACCCAGTACATCATGATAGAATTTTAGAGGGACTTAAAGCTATACCGGTTAATAAATTGGAGTCTCGTCAGGAGGCTGATGATGTGCTATCTAAATATGTGGACGTCGAAAGCACCAGAGTTTTCCTTTTGAAAAACCTCAAAAGAACGTCGGACGGTTTCGATTGGAAAATGAACTTGCCGATTCTTTGTGATAAAATATCAGGGGTGGGAAAAGAACTTAATTATCACCTTCCTATAGAAACGAAAACCTTATTCTTACGAGGTGGAAGTTCAGATTATATTAGTGATGAGGATTGGGAGAAGATCGAAGAAATTTTCCCAAATGCAAAGCTGGAGACTATCTATAACACAGGTCATTGGCTTCATGCAGAAGACCCAGATAAATTCTATGAACTTGTGACTAACTTTCTGGCATGAGTGAAAGAAAAATCTATATGATCCCTATGGTGATTGCTGACGACACTGAGCGGAATGTGATCAGTGATCAGGTAAAACATGTCATCAAATCACTGGATTATTTTCTAGTAGAAAATGTAAGGACTGCTCGTAGGTACATCAGCAAACTGCGTTTGGGATTGACTATTGAGGAATTAGAATTTGATGTGCTCGACCGCAAAACGAAATCCGAGCAAGTGGAAGCATATTTTGCGAAAGCTGGTGAAAAAAATATAGGTGTACTCTCTGAATCCGGATGTCCAGGCATTGCTGATCCTGGAGGAGTGGCTGCTTCAGTGGCACATAGGAAAGGACTCAAAGTGGTCCCGCTTAGTGGCCCGTCGTCAATTTTTATGGCGCTAATGGGCTCTGGTTTTAACGGGCAGTCTTTCGTTTTTCATGGCTATGTGCCTATTGACAAAAAGGATAGAGAGAAGAAGATTAAGAACATGGAAGACACTGCTGTTCGATTGAGGCAGACGCAAATTTTCATGGACACACCTTATCGCAATCAAAAATTATTCGAACATCTCCTCAAAACTTGTCACTCGAATACACTGCTTTCTGTTGCGAAAGGCATTACTGGAGATGAAGAATATATTGCAACCAAATCTATTGGTGACTGGAAAAGAGAAAAAATTAATCTCCACAAAACACCAACTATTTTTTCGCTCTATGCATGAAGAAATTGGACTTGTTTTTAGAAACAAATCATTTAACCTAAATTTGCCGACTTAAAATTAGAAACCATATAGAATATGCCATATTTATTTACATCGGAATCCGTTTCCGAAGGACACCCAGATAAAGTAGCAGATCAAATTTCAGATGCTCTTTTAGACCATTTTCTTGCATTCGACAATCAGTCTAAAGTGGCCTGTGAGACCTTGGTGACTACGGGTTTGACTGTATTGAGTGGTGAGGTGAAAACTGAATCTTATATTGATGTTCAAACTGTAGCCCGACAGGTGATCAATAGAATTGGTTACACTAAAGGCGAATATCAATTCGATGGCAATTCTTGTGGTGTGATCTCTGCGATTCATGAGCAGTCTCCAGACATCAACCAGGGCGTAGAAAGAGCGAGCGAAGAGGAGCAGGGTGCAGGTGATCAGGGAATGATGTTTGGTTATGCAACTAACGAAACGGAAAACTACATGCCTTTGGCTTTGCAGCTGTCTCACATGCTGTTGATCGAATTGGCAGCTTTGAGAAGAGAAGATGACGCTATCAAATATTTGAGACCGGATGCCAAGTCTCAGGTGACTATTGAGTATGATGACAACAATAAGCCGGTTAGAATAGATGCGATTGTAGTATCAACTCAACACGATGACTTCGATGAAGAGTCTGCAATGCTGACTAAAATCAAAGAAGATATCGTAAAGATTTTGGTACCAAGAGTGGTGGCGAAACTAAAGCCAGAAATTCAGGCACTTTTTAACGACCAAATCAAATACCACATCAATCCTACTGGAAAATTTGTGATCGGAGGACCACATGGCGATACAGGATTGACAGGAAGAAAAATTATCGTAGATACTTACGGTGGAAAAGGAGCTCACGGTGGTGGAGCGTTTTCTGGTAAGGATCCTTCGAAAGTAGATAGATCAGCTGCCTATGCTACCAGACACATCGCGAAGAACTTGGTAGCTGCTGGTGTGGCTGATGAAATTCTTGTACAAGTTTCTTATGCGATCGGGGTAGCTGAGCCAATGGGTATTTTCGTAAATACTTATGGATCTGCTAAGGTCGATTTGAACGACGGTGAGATCGCCAACAAAATCTCTGAGATTTTTGATATGCGACCAGCTGCTTTGATCAAGCGACTGAAGTTGATGAATCCAATCTATTCGGAAACGGCTGCCTATGGTCACATGGGACGTACGCCGGAAATCAAAAAAGTGACATTCTCTAGCCCAGCGGCTGAAGACGTGACACAAGAAGTTGAAACCTTCACTTGGGAAAAATTAGACTATGTCGATCAAGTGAAGCAGTCATTCGGATTATAATTTTTCCGAACTTTTTTGCTATAAATTGCGATTACTACATTTGACTTATAATTGATAAGAATGAAAAAGGTAATCGCAATTTTTTTTATACTCCTGAGTGTCCAGTCCTGGGCACAAATCTTAAAACCAGCTACTTGGTCGATCGAAGTTTCTAACCCTGCTGCACAAGTAGGTGACCAAGTAGATTTGATCTTCAATGTTAAGATCGACGATGACTGGTACCTGTATTCTACAGACTTTGACCCCGACCTTGGTCCTATGGTCACTGAGTTCGAATTTATACCTCATTCGAGTTATGAAATTGTAGATTCGTTGGCACCGATAGGTGCAAAGAAAAAGTACGATGAATTGTGGGAAGGTGAGTACACCTATTTTCGCCACACTGCTAAATTCATGCTGAGCGTAAAACTTCTCGAAGAAACCCCAGAAATCAAAGGTTCATACGCCTATCAAGTATGTACCGATGTGGATGGCAAATGCATTCCATTTGAAGATGATTTTAGTTTCGGAGAATTGATTGGACCAAATGCGAATAATTCTGAATCTAATGAAAAACCAGAGCTTAAAGAGTCAAGTCAATCCTCTCAGGTAGAAGTAAAAAAAGAGGATGTATTGGATCAGCGAGATGTGAGCGATCCTTATAGCCTATGGGCATTTATGATTGCGGCATTTCTGGCGGGTGTGGCTGCCATATTTACACCCTGTGTGTTTCCAATGATACCTATGACGGTGAGCTTTTTCACTGGAAAGAAAAAAGGATTGGGCGTGTTGTATGGTTTGTCTATCATCATTATTTATACATTGATTGGTTCATTGTTAGCACCATTCATGGGCCCAGAGACAGCCAACGAACTGGCGACCAACTGGGTGCCTAATGTCATTTTCTTTGCCGTATTCGTCATTTTCGCACTTTCCTTTTTGGGACTGTTTGAAATCACGCTACCTAGCAAGTTTGTGAACAACGTGGACAAGCAAGCTGACAAAGGTGGTTGGATTGGAGTCTTCTTTATGGCTTTTACTCTAGTGTTAGTTTCATTTTCTTGCACCGGACCACTCGTCGGGACCATTCTCGTGGAGTCTGCTGGAGGCCTTATCTTGAAGCCGATCCTCGGCATGTTTGCCTTTTCGATGGCTTTTGCTTTGCCCTTCACAGTATTTGCATTGTTCCCTAGCTTGATGAACAATATGCCAAAATCTGGTGGCTGGCTCAACAGTGTAAAGGTGGTACTTGGCTTTTTGGAATTGGCTTTTGCCTTTAAATTTTTAAGCATTGCCGATCAGGCATATCACTGGAATATCCTTGATAGAGAAATTTATCTGGCCATTTGGATTGTGATTTTCACGTTGATGGGTTTTTACCTTTTAGGTAAAATCGAACTGCCCAATGATAGCAAGACTGAAAAAACTTCGGTGGGTGGTTTGATGCTAGCCATCATCACTTTTTCGTTTGTCGTGTATCTGATTCCAGGAATGTTTGGGGCACCACTGAAAGCGCTTTCAGGTTATTTGCCACCACAAACTACATTGGATTTTGATTTGACCATGTCTAGTAATGCTTCTGGGACTGAAGAAAGCACTATTTGTGAAGCTTCCAAGTATGCGGACTTCTTGCATTTGCCACATGGTATTCAGGGATATTTTGACTACGACCAGGCATTGGCTTGTGCCAAAGAACAAAACAAGCCGCTGTTCATAGATTTTACGGGTCACGGCTGTGTGAACTGTCGAGAAATGGAAGCTCGTGTATGGTCAGATCCTCAGGTGTTGAAAAGATTGAAAGAAGATTTTGTGGTTGTAGCCCTGTACGTAGATGACAAAACTGAACTACCAGAATCTGCTTGGTACAAATCCACATACGACGGCAAAATCAAAAAATCTATTGGTAAGCAAAACGCTGATTTTCAGATTACCCAATTCAATAATAATGCACAACCTTACTACGTGATCCTTGATACCAATGGAGAGCTAATTCCTCCAATTAAGGCTTATGACTTAGAAATTGCTAATTTTGTGGCGTTTTTGGATGAAGCCAAAGCCGAATTTGAGAAAAGACAGTAAGAATAATATGCAATTTTTGAAGAAGTGGGGTTGGAGTGTGTTGTTGCTGGCGGGGATTGTACCCGCTACTATTTATTTCGCCTTTTTATATCAGCCCATTCCTGAGGTTGAATTAGTTGAAGTACCAGTTGAGGATACGGTGCAGGCTTATATTCCTAAAAAGTATTTCGGTATAGTGGTTGATTCTCTTCAAGTAGAGGAGGGAAAAATCAGGCGAAACCAAAATTTGGCAGATATTCTCAAACCCTATAACGTGCCTTATGAAAAAATTCATAAGGTGGCCAAAGACTCCAAGAAGGTTTTCGACGTCAGAAAATTTGTATCTGGCAAGCCTTATTCTATGCTGTATAAAGGGGATAGCATAAAAGAGGCCACACACTTTATTTATAGACCCAACCCAGTAGATTATGTAGTCATTGATTTTCAGGACTCGGTGCAGATGTATCAGGCGAGCAAACAGATTGAACTGAAAGAAACGGAAATGGTAGGAGAAATAAATACCTCCTTATATGTTGATATGCTAGAGTCAGGAGGAAATGCAGATTTGGTCAACAAGCTAGTAGATGTTTTTGCCTGGCAAGTAGATTTCTTTGGTATTCAAAAAGGGGACAATTATAAATTGATCTATGAAGAGCAGTATGTAGATGAAGAGTTGGTTGGTATTGGAGATATCAAAGCGGCGTACTTCGAGCATATTGGAGATGCCTATTACGGTTTTCAATTCGAACAAGACAGCATAGGGATAGACTACTTTGATGAGAATGGTCAAAGTCTAAGAAGAGAGTTTTTAAAAGCTCCATTGAGCTTCACAAGAATCAGTTCCAGATATACTGGAAGAAGGTACCACCCTGTACAAAAGCGATATAAAGCCCACCTGGGCACGGATTATGCCGCACCTGTTGGTACACCAATTAGAGCAGTAGCTGATGGCAAAATCATTGCCGCCAAGTACAATCGCTTCAATGGTAACTTTGTGAAAATCCAGCACAACGGAAATATCGCCACACAATATCTACACATGTCAAAGATTGCCAGCGGCATCAGAAATGGTAAAAAAGTGAAACGAGGTCAAACCATTGGGTTTGTAGGATCTACCGGGCTGGCAAGTGGACCTCATCTTTGCTACAGATTCTGGAAAAATGGAGTGCAGGTGGATGCACTCAAAGTGGACTTGCCACCATCAGAGCCGATATTGCCTAAAAATATGGCTACCTTTGACTCAGTAAGGCTAGTATGGCAACAGCGGTTGGATCAAATGTATCTACCAGTTCCAGAGCAAGTTGCTGATAGCGTAGTATATGCCAGCGTAGCCCCTTAATAATTTGCCCATGTCGTACGATATATCTCAAGTTTCGGATCTGATAAGGAATCGCCGATCAATTTTCCCTAAAAATTATTCAGGAGAAAGAGTTTCTGATGAGGTAATAGCAGAAATGTTAGAAAATGCCAATTGGGCACCCACCCATAAAATGACGGAACCGTGGAGGTTTACTGTTTTCTGCGAGGAGGGCATTGAGGCTTTTGCCAATTTTCAGGCTGAATTGTATCTCAAGTCAGCGGGAAAGAAGCCAGACAAGGATAAAATCAAAAAACTGAAGTCCAAACCGTTGATGTGCTCGCATATCATTTCCATTGGTATGAAGAGAAACAAGTCCATACCGAAAATGGAGGAAATAGCGGCAGTGGCTGCTGCTGTACAAAACATGCATTTGACTGCCACTGCACACGGTGTGGGTTGCTACTGGAGCACGGGAGGCGTGACCTATGATAAGGATGCCAACTCCTTTTTCGACTTAGGTGAAAAGGATTTGTTAATGGGATTTTTATACATCGGTATGCCGAAAAAAGCCAAGTGGCCAAAAGGCAAAAGAAAGTCTATTGACAAAAAGGTGAAGTGGGTGAAGAAATAACTACTTCCAAATAATAAGCTCCCAGCGATAAGCCCACCGCCAGCGGAGGGTATAGTTTTTTATACCTGCCATTTTCAAATACCTTTCTAGTTCTTCTCGTTTGAACGAACGTTCTACGGACAACACTGAGTCGTATTTTACCATTTCAGATTTAGACCAGCTGGTGATGAGGTACTTGGTGAACAGATATGATACCCAATGACGGTGCAAGTCGTTGATCACAATGCCTACTCGTACTTGAGATGTGAGCTGTCTAAGCATTGAGACAATTTCGTCTTCTTGAAAATGATGCAGAAATAGACTGGCATGAGCTATGTCAAATTCGAATCCTTTAAATTTATCCCCGAGAATGTCTTCTGAATTAAACGAAACATTAGGAAATTTTTCACAGTTTCTTTTGGCGTATTCGACAATGTATTCATTGGCATCAATGCCTCTCAGTTTCAAGTCTTGATTTTGTTTTTTGCCCCATTTGGAGAACAACTTTAACGTATCTCCTCCCCCGCAGCCGAGATCAACAATTTCGAATGCCTGCTGAGGTGATTTTTGAATCAATTTTTTCACACCGTTCAGCGAAAGCTGATCTCCTCCTAAATAGGTGTTGATTTGGTTAAGCTCTTTCAACGTTTGATCAACGACTTCTCCCTGACAGAGAAAATCATCCATGATTTCTTCTTTGTCTGAACGGCGCTTGAGAAAATCTAACATACCCCTAGATGGTTTTAAATAATAGGCTTTCAAGTGTGAGGCCCGGTCCAAAAGCAAAGGACAGTATTTTTTTGTTGGGTTGATCTTTTAGTTGGGACCAAACTTGTTTGAGCACAAACAGTACGGTTGGTGAAGACATATTGCCGTGATTTTTTAGGACTTCATAAGCAGCGTGATTTTGTGCTTTGGTGATAGTTAATTGATTTTCAATCGCTTCCAGAATCTTCTTGCCTCCAGGGTGGATAGCATAGCTGTCTATGTCGCTAAGAGATAAATTATTCTTAGCCAGAAGTTCTGTTGTCAACTGATTAATTCCGCCTTCTATTATTTTAGGTACGTACGAAGTCAATGCCATTTCAAACCCAAAATTTCCAATCTGCCAGGCCATATCATTTTGGCCACTTATAAATAGTTGACTGGCTGAATTTAAGACTTCAAGAGCCTGTTCATTCTGCTGATGCTGACCTGACACAACAATAGCTGCAGCGCCGTCAGCAAATAATGAATGGGCAAGTAGATTATCTTCCGTTTGCTCTCTCTGTAAATGCAAACTGCACAGCTCCACGCTAACCACAAGAACTTTTGCGTTTGGGTTATTGTCGCAGATTTCCTTGGACATACTGATGGCGTTCATTGCGGCATAGCAGCCCATAAAGTTGAGACTGTTTCTTCTGATATCCGAAGACAGATTGAGCGCTTTGATTAGATCGACATCCAGACCAGGAGCATACATGCCTGTGCAGCTCACAGTGATCAGGTGAGTGAATTCAGAGAATGGATGATTATTCCCCAAACAGTCTGTGACAGCAGATATGGCTAAGGGTAGCGCTTCTTGCCGATAGACATTCATTCGCTTTTGTGTGCTTGGAAATGAGTTGAAAGTTTTATCATTGGGATAAAAGCTGAAAGTCCCCAGACTTTTTTTGTAATCATCTAACACGGAATATCTATGTTGTATTCCAGTAGCGCGATAAAGTACCTTGACTTTTTTTTGTTCGGCAGGATCTGTGATGAGATGATCGCACATAAACTGCGCAAGATCCTCCTGAGAGTAGCGATTGGCCGGATTGGCTGTTCCTATAGCTGTGATGTAAGCGCCCATTTTCTAAACAGGAAAATAGCGAAAAATTGGGATTCGAACGTAAGATTAAAATGGTAGAATGAGAAACAGATTAGACAAGCATTTAATAAATTGTTGTGAAAAGGCATTACAATGACCAAATCTACATTTCTACATTTACGTTTTCCTTTTTCTTTTTTTCTTCTGCCAGTATTTCTTTTTGGTGTAGCTGTGGCTCAGCCTGAAGGTTGGATTAGGGTCTCTTTGGTCTTCTTTATTCTCCACTTTCTGCTATATCCAGCTAGTAACGGTTACAATTCTTATTTTGACCAGGATGAAGGAAGCATAGGTGGATTGGAACACCCACCTGAAGCCACTAAAAATTTGTATCACTGGTCTTTGGTCTTGGACCTGCTGGCGCTTGGACTCGGGTTACTGATTGATTGGAAGTTTAGCCTGATGCTTTTGGTTTATGGGTTGGCATCCAAAGCCTATAGTCACCCTTCAGTAAGATTGAAGAAACGACCAATAATAGGTTGGTTGGCCGTTGGTTTTTTTCAGGGTTATTTCACCTTGTTGATGACCGTTTACGGAATTTCTTCTAATTCTTTCAACATATTTGATTGGCAATGGCAACTTCCTGCCCTATTGAGTACATTGTTACTACTTGGAAGTTACCCTATGACTCAAATTTACCAACATAGAGAGGATGAAAAGAGAGGAGATTTCACCTTGAGCCTTAAGCTGGGAATTTTGAGTACATTTTATTTTACTGGTGCTTTCTTTTTTGTATCTACTTTAGGTTTTATTTATTACTTCAAAGAAACCTATTCGATTCAGATTGGTCTATTATTTATCATTTTGATGACGCCAGTAGTGGGATACTTTTTTTATTGGTTTTTGAAAGTACGAAGAGATACTAGTATGGCGGATTTCAGACATACCATGCGATTAAACTTGGTGTCTGCTTTGATGTTAAATCTGTTTTTCTTGATTTTTGCCTTGAATCTTTAATAGACGCAATGTCTGCCATACTCGATCAAAACAATCTGGACCAAAACTTCAAAGACTTATATTTTGAGTTTTATGAGGCTGCTCTGCGAACGGCTATGTATGTGCTGAAGCGACAGGATGCTGCAGAAGACGTTGTTCAGAATGTGTTTCTTAAACTTTGGGACAAACGAGAACAACTGGATCAGCTTAATAATCCGAAGGCTTACATTATGCAGATGTCTAGGAACGGAGCACTGGATGTTGTTAAAAAAGGAGATCACCTCGGAGAAGAGTTTATCCCTTTGGAATTTGAAGAAGGTTTGGTCGATACCCAAACTGAGCAGGAAGGTATGCGAAAGGCTATTGAACAGGCCGTATCAGAACTGAGCCCGAAATGCAGATTGGTTTTTTCATTAAGTCGGTTTGAGGGTTTAACAAATCCGGAGATAGCCGAACACTTAGATGTGTCTATTCGAACGGTAGAAACTCAAATTTCTAATGCCCTAAAAAGCTTCAGAACAGACCTAAGACACTATTTTATTGAATTTTTAGGTTGGAGTCTTTTGATTGCAAGTCAATGGTTCGACAAAGCTCCAGAATTATTTTTATAGATTCTTACGTGTTTTAAAACTTGGGCAGTCTTAGTACCGAAACCCAAAGGCAAAAACATGAAAGATCAGAAATTTTTCGACCGCTGTGCTCAGAAACTAACTGGAGCTCTTTCTTCCGACGAGGAATCAACTTTTCATAATGATTTGGAAAAAAATCCGGAGTGGAAAGAAGCCTATCAGGAATTTGAGAGGCAATGGGAAGCGAGTGGAAAGCTTAAACTTAAATATGAAGCCAATCCTCAGCTGGCTTGGGAAAAGTTTTCCGAACTGAAATCTGATCATCAGCCTACCACAGTACGCTGGATTCATTTCGCTACTCGTTTAGCTGCAATGATACTCCTTACCGTCGGTCTGGGGTTCTTGATTCGCGAGTTTGGGAAAACTGAGCCATACCATTATGCTACTTTCGAAGGCGAAACCAAATGGGTGGTACTACCGGATAGTAGCCGAATCAAACTAAATGAATCTACACTGCTTACTGTGGCTTCTGATTTTAATGATGAAGAAAGAAATGTTTCATTAAAAGGAGAGGCCTTTTTTGAAATCTCAAGAGACGAGTCGAGACCATTTATCATTCAAACTGATGAAGCCAGAGCTCAAGTGTTGGGGACTTCTTTCAACATTCGAGCAATCGAAGAGGAAGATAATATTGAAATTTATGTGGTCAGCGGAAAAGTTTCCTTTGC
The DNA here is from genome assembly GCF_965233835.1 of Reichenbachiella sp. GTDB lineage: Bacteria > Bacteroidota > Bacteroidia > Cytophagales > Cyclobacteriaceae > Reichenbachiella. The sequence goes on along the minus strand of NZ_OZ247585.1, from coordinate 233,322 downwards.
AGCCAAAGATGCTGAGCTCATTCTCACCAAGGGAATGGCCGCAAATTTTAATAAATCGAACGACCTACTGGCACTTGAAGATGATCAAGTCAATGCCTTGGCATGGCATTTAAACTCACTGGTATTTAAAGATACTCCCCTTGATCAGGTGTTCGCAGACCTTCAGAATTATTTCAATGTTGAAATACTCATTAAAAATGACAAAATAAAAAACTGTCGATTTACAGGCGAATTCAAAAAACCTAACCTAAAAGAGATTCTCAAGGTAATAGCAATTTCTACCGGAATCACTCACACAGAAAACAACAATAGCTATACCATCCATGGGGAGGGTTGTTCTCCAGCACAATAGTCAATTACTCAAAACTCAAAGATTAAAACCATGAACAAATATTATTTTTTGGCCTTATTCTATCTGCTTTCTGTAGGTAATATATTGGCTCAGGAAAAACCAGATATCAGAATTAATACTTTCTTTCATGAGCTTCCACTCGATAAGGTCTTAACCTATTTTGAAGAACAGTCGGATTACACTTTTTCCTATAGCTCCAGCGCTATACCAATGGATGAAAAAGTAACACTCAAAGAGCAAAACATTTCGCTTTGGGCCGCGCTCGATGAGTCACTAAAGTACTTGCCTGTTACTTATGAAGTGGTTAACCAGAATATCGTTTTGAAGTACAATGAGCTGACGCAGACGATTAGAGGAACTATTCTCGATAAGGATACCAAGCAACCGATCTTTGGAGCTACTGTATTTGTGGTAGGTTCCGACCCTTTGATCGGCGCTACTACCGATATGAATGGTAGCTACCGTTTGGGCAATGTGCCGGTTGGCAGAATGACCCTGCACTATGCTTATTTGGGCTATGAGGAAGGAGCCATTCCTAATGTACTCTTAGGCTCAGGCAAAGAACTAATTCTAGATGTGGAACTTGTAGAATCTGTGATCAAAATGGAAGAGCTGGTAGTAAGCGCTACTGGCATTGGGTCACAACCGCTCAACGAAATGGGAATGATTAGTGGTCGATCATTCACAGTGGAAGAAACTAAAAGATATCCGATCAGTATTGGAGATCCGATGCGTCTGGCATCTTCTTTTGCCGGGGTTATGGGAACCGACGATGACTCTAACGAAATTGTGATTAGAGGGAATAGTCCGCGAGGTATTCTTTGGAAAATGGAAGGAGTAGAAATTCCTAACCCCAATCACTTTTCAAGTGAAGGTGCCTCTTCTGGTGGTATCAGCATGTTTAGCACGCAGGTGATCTCAAGGTCTGATTTTTACACAGGAGCATTTGCCCCTATCTATGGTAATGTACTTTCTGGTGTATTTGATATTAATTTGAGAAAGGGCAATAACGAGCAATATGAACATACGATTCAGGCTGGGTTGTTAGGGCTAGACCTTTCTTCGGAAGGTCCTATGAGCAAATCTTCTGGTAGTTCTTATCTCTTCAATTATCGATACTCTACGCTTTCAATTCTAAGCGATTTGGGAGTGATAGAGATTGACGAGAATGAAAAAAATACTTTTCAGGATTTAGCATTCAAGTTGAATTTTCCGACGGAAAAGTTTGGCACATTTTCCGTTTTTGGAATGGGAGGATTGAGCAAGTATGCACGGACAGGCGAGGGTTTTCGTGAGGATATTGAAAAGTATAACATGGGCGTCATCGGTGTTTCTAATGACCTGATTCTGAATAGTAGCACGTTCTTAAAAACCAACATTTCCGTATCAGGAACTGAAGTAGGAAATGATGAATTTGTTAAATATCAACAAGACACCATTAATGTAGATTTTAATAATCTTGAGTCTTTCAAAAAAAGCTATACGAGAGGATCCGTCATTTTGAATAAAAAGTTTAACTCAAGGAATATAGTTGAATTGGGAACTGTTATCAGCAGACTGGATTATGACTTTAGTGAAACAGAGCACAATATCAACAATGAAGACCCATTTGTCGACTTGATTCGATTTAATGACGAAGGAGCTTCTGGCACGCAGCAGGCTTTTGTATCCTGGAAATTTAGAATCTCTGAGCAACTTAGTTTGGTCAATGGTCTTCATTATTTCAGATTCAGTTTTACCGGAGAGGATTCTTGGGAACCACGTTCTAGTCTCAAATGGCAATTCAAAGAGAATCAATCGATCACGGCTGGATTTGGCATGCACAGCAGGCTGGAGTCTTTAGAATATTACCTAGGAAATCATATCAATAGTGATGGTACCACGGTGGATAATAATCCTAATTTGGGCATGTCCAAAGCCAATCATTTTGTGCTGGGATATGATCGTGTGTTGGGTTCGAGCTTGTATTTCAAGACAGAAATATACTATCAGTATCTCTACAATATTCCAATCTCCAATGATCCAACTTTTGGCTGGTATTCATCCATCAACTCTTCTGATGGTTACTCTACCATCCCGCTGGTCAATGACGGCACCGGTGAGAACTATGGTGTCGAGATGACATTAGATAAGCGTTTTTCTCGCAACTATTACTTTATGATCAATGGTTCCGTTTTCGAATCAAAATACGAAGGAGGCGATGGAATAGAAAGAGACTCTAGGTTCAATGGCAATTTCACCTATCATGGCTTAGGAGGAAAAGAATGGAAAGTAGGTAAAAATGGGAAAAATAATATCCTTGGTGTAAGCGCAAAAATTTCTTATGCTGGGAATAAGCGTCTGATTCCGATCAATCTCGAAGAATCTATCGATCAGGGACGTGAGGTATATGATTTTGATAGAGCTTTTCAAGAAAGAGCACCCGATTACTTTCGATTTGATTTGCAGGTCAGCTATAGAAGAAATAGAGCGAAGTCTACTTCAGAATGGCGGTTGGATTTGCAAAATGTAAGCGGTCGAATGAACTATGGTGAGCAATACTATGATGATGGTCTGAAGCAAGTTGTTCAGGAAGATCAAATCGGCTTAATTCCTGTACTCAGCTACCGAATAGAATTTTAGACAATTTGATTCCCTTTTTGATAATCACTTCAAAATTTATTTAAATTTGCCACCCCAAATAAAACGGGATGTGGCGAACGTCGCCCGGCACAGTCCGGTAACGCACCATTTCGATACCCTGTTTTATCGTTAGTTCGGGATGTGGCGCAGTCCGGTAGCGCACCACGTTAGGGACGTGGGGGTCGCAGGTTCAAATCCTGTCATTCCGACCAAGAGATGAAGGCAGTCAGTAATGGCTGCCTTTTTGGTTTTGCTGCTCTTTGGGTCATTAATACTTATTGAGTTATTTTAGATGTAAAATTTAATCTGACTTACATGATCATGGGAAAAATATTGCTAACGTTTTTTGTTGCTGGCTTGATAAGTGCTACAGGATTTGCTCAAACAGATAATGCTATTGAAAAAACAAAAACGGGCTTATTTAAAAACAAGACGGCCTATAAAAAATGTGGAATAACAATGACCAATGCTCAGTTTTTCAAGCTTGTTGGAGATGATCCAAATATGAGTGAGTTTGTGAAGCCTTTGGCCATTAATTATTTGGGAGATGCGTTGCTGACCGCTGCTACTAGTGTGTTAATTTTTTGGCCAATAGGTGAGCAAATAGCAGGGAACGATGATCCCAATTGGACACTTGCTTATATTGGCGCAGGTTGTGCTCTGTTGTCTATACCATTCAAAAAAGGATTTGAAAAAAATGCGGATAAAGCCATGAAGTTTTATAACAACGGCTACAAAAAAGTGGCGGTAGATTTTAGATTGAATTTTAATTCTAATGGTTTAGGATTAGCCATGAAATTTTAACCAAAAGATACAAAATCCAAAGGCAGCTTCGGGTCTGTTTTTTTGTTTGGGGCCATTCATGTAAATACAAGAACATTAAAAGGGTTCATTCGTTTGACAGGTTTTCACCAATTATCAATGCTATGAAATTTTTACTTTTCTTTTTCAGCCTGATTAGTTTTTCGGCAATTGCCCAAGATTCAACGGACTATTACTATAAAATACCTGAGTACCCGGATAATTATAATGCCGGAACCGTGGCGGCACGAGTAGTCGATGGGTTAGGATTTAGATATTATTGGGGCACTGTGGGTTTGAGGTCTGAAGACTTGGATTATAAACCTTCGCCAGAGGCTAGAACTGCTGCTGAGACTATCGACCATATTTATGGCCTGACCAATATTTTGGTAAACTCAACCAGGAAAATTCCCACAGACTTCACTAAAGTGGAAGAGAAGGAAATGACTTTCGAAGAAAAAAGAGCGAAGACATTGCAAAATGTCAAAGAAGCTAGTGAAATATTGAAACAGAGTACTGCCGAAGATCTGGAGAGTTATAAGATTATTTTTATCAGTTCGAGAGGGCAGTCAGAGTATCCATTTTGGAATCAACTCAATGGGCCTTTAGCGGATGCCATTTGGCATGTGGGGCAAGTAGTATCTATGCGAAGATCATCTGGTAATCCGTTCAACTCAAATGTGAGCGTGCTTAGAGGTAGATTGAAAGATTAGTCTTGACTCAGTAAAAATACGGATTTTGCCTGGATACATGGTTAGGTGGATGGTAGTTAACCATTTTTTCATAGTTTTGGTCTATGGTAGAATATAACCCCAAGAGTTGGCTAAACTTACTTTTTCATAGCTATAGCCGATATGTCTTCAGACGTTTGTTGCCTGCATTGATGTACGTGACTGTCTATACGTCTTTTATCACCTATGTTTTTTATGAGTTAAAAATTGACTTTGTCAGCACTACCTCGGTCCACAGTATCTTAGGTATTGTGCTGGGTTTCTTTTTGGTTTTTAGAACCAATGGTGCCTACGATCGATGGTGGGAAGGACGCAAAGTATGGGGTGAATTGGTAAACAACACACGAAATTTGGCCATCAAATTTTCGGTGATGGTGCCAACCAGTCATGCCGAGAGACAGTATATAACCGAATGTATTGCGGCCTATCCAAAGGCGCTAAAGGAACACCTGAGAGAGGGCGTGCCAGTTGAAATGGGGAAAGAAATGGTGGAAAAGTTGAAGATGGAGAATCTTGACCATATACCAAATGCCATTGCCAAGAGATTGATTGGGATTACCAACCTACTAAAGAAAGACAAGACCATAGACGAAGAACAATACAGAGTGCTTGATGGACAATTGGTAGCACTGACAGATATTATGGGTAAGTGTGAGCGTATCAGAAATACACCAATTCCTTACTCATACAGCATGTTTATGAAGAAGTTTATCTTCACTTTTATAGCCACGCTACCGTTCGCTTTTGTTACCGTTTATCATTATTGGACGATTCTCATCGTGGTGTTGATTCTATATATTTTGATGAGTATTGAATTGTTGGCGGAGGAGATAGAGGATCCGTTTGGCTCGGACATCAATGATTTGCCTACAGATATCTTGGCAGGTAAAATTGAGAAAAACGTAAAAGAAATTATGGACTAAGGTTCATTAGGCAAAAAACCAGAAGTCTGAAACTGGTTTTTTGCCCCATTTTTTTAGTTGTTGCCTAATTTCTACTTGCCCATCTGGGGAGGCAACTACAATCATTACCTGGGGTTGGTTTAAGTTTTGAATTTCTTCGTAGTGTGCCAGCTTAATCCCATAGACGTTTTTGCCTATTTTGTTTGTATTGTCACAGACCCAGTGAAATTCTTTTTCATGCTGAAGGATTAATTTGGCCATATCCTTGCCATTTCTACCTGCTCCCCAGAGAACCAATGGTCTGGATACATCTCGATCTAGTTCATAGAAATTTTTGATCTTCAGGTCGAAGTACCTGTTATCCTTGTATTCTTCCCAAGTCCGTGAGATTCGATTGGATCGATCTCTCCAGTGATGGAGCACTTTGTCTATTCCGGCAATCTTCAGACCGTGCTTATAGAACCTGAAAGTCAGATCGTAATCCTCGGGGTATATTTCTGAGTCAAAAGCGCCAACGGAATCAAAATCATCTTTATGCGCTAACCAGCTATGTGATGGGATAACACATTCTTTATAAATCTCTTCGTAGTGTGCACTTTTTTTGGCCACATCGTTGAGCCATCTTTCATACCGAAGGAATCCATCTCCTACTTCACCTTCATCTACAAAGTGTTCAGTGCCTCCCGCAATAACCGTCCCTTGGCCATGTTTTTGCCATTCTTCAACTAGGACTTCCAGCTTGTCAGCAGGCATTTTGTCGTCTGAGTCCATGCGGTTGATTAGAGTTCCTTTCACGTGTCTGTAGCCCTCTTGCAGTGCTGGAATGAGTTTGGGTCTTGTGCTATGAAATACCCGGACACGAGAGTCTTTTTGAGCGTAACTCTCTAATATTTCTGGAGTCCTATCTGTTGAATGGTCATTCACTGCTATCAGCTCCCAATTTGCGTAAGTTTGAGCCAGAATGGAATCCAAACAAGCAGGCAGATAAGGCTCGGTGTCCTTTGTGGCCATAATGATAGATACCTGTGGTTGAGACTCTTTATTCATAGGGCAAACCTCATAAATCTTGGGTTGATTTCTTATTCAAAAAAAGAAATAATAGTAGGATAAGGCCAATACTATCTTTTGATGTGGGCTTTGAGGATTACAAATTGATCGCCGTCCACTGGTTTGATATTGAACTTGGCAACTCCACTTGAGATGACAAACGCCTCTCCGTAATGAACTGTAAAAGGGTCAAAAGAGCTTTCGGTAGATTCGATAATTACTTCTTTTCCTTCAGTCAAACAAAAAACATTAATAACATCATTGGTTTGTATAGGTGTAATATCATCAAAGCCAATGCGCTGTAGTTCTATCATTTGATTGTCTTCTGAAGCAAGCAAATCGAATCCATTTTTCTTAGTGATTTGATTGATGTCTTCTTGTCCAATTTTTTCTGCACAAAGTGGCAGTTGATCAAATAGCTGACTTGAATGGGCCGAATCCAAAAGGTTCAACTCAAAGATATCCGGAGCAACATGAATATGTAAAATAATTGCATCTTGTCCCTGACTGTGAATGGTGTTAGGAGGTATGAAAAGGTGGTCGTGCTTTTTTACTTTTATCTTGTTGAGTTTGTTAGCAATACCTTTTGTGTTTTTTGATAACTCGACCCGAAAGTCAGCCTCATTGACTTCATCTTTTAAGCCCAACATGACGCTCGACTTGTCACCACTCTGCATGATATAATAATTGTCATTTTGATAGAGGTGGAATCCGAAATAGTCCCTTAAAAAATCCGTTCCTGGATAAATAGAGAACTTTGGGCTGGTGTCCTCCATGCTATCCAAGAAATTGAAACGGATGGGCATTTCAGTGCCAAAACTTCTGTACACCTGCTCACCTAAAAGTTCACTAGGCTGATAGTATAGGATGTTGATGGCTGGTGTTTCGAATAGATACTCATCAAGTTTTAGAAGAATATTACTCTGTTCAAAGTCACAATCAAATCCCCACAGAAAATCTTCTTCATTGCTGTGATTAGTGGGGAGATCCCATAGTTCGGGATCAAAAAATTTAGCCATAAAAAAGGGCTGCTTGGTCGCTTGTTTTAGGCCATTCCGAACGACGTTGCCATCAGCGAGTTTCGGTTTATGCCAGTTATTGGTTTCCAGAAAATAGTGGCAGGCCGGAAGCAACTGTTTCTTGAGCTTGTCACAAACACGCCAATCGACGAAATAGCTTTGCTGATGCTGAATATGGAAATCATCATTTTCATTTGAAAGTCCCAGATTAGAGACGTCGTTTCGTCTGAATCTTTGTAGAATTTCGTATCGCGACATATCAGAATAAATAATGATATCCGCAGGCCAGATCAAATGAGAACCGATGCCATGTATAAGTATTACGCCCTCTTCGATAAAGTCAATGTTGTTTTTGAGTGCTTCTAATTTGCCTTCATCAAAATAGTCCGTGATAGAGTGGTTAGACAACTTTCTTGGTGCATTGGAGTGCATCTCAGTGGCAGCCATTGCTTTAATATCAACTTCATCCTTGTAGATGTCTTTGGCTCTACAAGTAACATTAGGGGACAAGCCATTTTTCAATTTTTTAAGATTAAAATCGGCATAAGTTCCCTGATAGCAGTCTACACTGATCACGACTTTCTTTTGGTCTAAGGAAGCTATCTTTCGGTTGAGCTCAGGTATGATCGTATCCCATCCTTCCCAGCAACTGTTGGCAGCATCATTTACTTCTATATAGGGTTTTTTGTTGATCATCTTTTTTTAAATCTTGTGCTGTTTAATCTTTTTCAGGGCAGCCATATACTCATCTGTCAGTCCATTAAAAGCAAATGTGGACATTCCCTGTGCCCCACCGGCTATGGCCATGTTATTGGCTTCTACGAGCTGATCTGGTGTGAGTGAAGGGAGATATACCCCAGAATATATGGGCTTTTTCACCTTCATACGGCTAATCGCTGCTTCGGTATGCTCTTTTATAAAATCTAGCCCACGATTATAAAAATTATGATAAAGCATAGGGAGAAAGGCATCTAAATCCCAAGTGTGCCATTCTTGCCTTACACTTTCCCAGTTTGGAAAAACAGCGGCCGTAATCATTTTATCAAATTTTTTAGCTTCAGGAGCGAGCTTGCCATTGACCAGGTTTGTTATGCCGTCGTATCTGAATTGCCTCCATTCCTCATTGGCTGAGGGGTCTTCTAGGTCTGTCAACGGGTCTATTCCGGTTTTTTCTTTGAACAGCTTGCGGCAAATTTCTGAATAGCTATAATCATATTCAGGATACTCTCGATCCTGCACTATGTTGTATTTAGGCTGTAGTGCTTCAGCGATAATTACATCGGGCAATCTCACGTAGTCCAAATGCACTCCATCGATCTCACTGATTTGCGCAAGTGAATTGACATTTTGTCGAACATATTCCTGCACTTCAGGGTGGTAGGCATCCAAAAATTTATAGTATTCTACGTAGGCTGGATGAGTGGTAGCTGGCTGGCCGAGTCCGTTTACTGCGTACCAGTCAGGGTGCTGTTTTACTATTTTGGGATTGGGGCATAGCATGGTCCACATCCAGGCGTGAAACTCCAGTCCTAACTCTTTGCAAATTGGCACGATTTGTCCCAAAAGATCTTCTTTTACATCCAACCTGTCGGTGTCGAAGAAGGCATTCTTACCATTGTATACCTCCAATAAGATAGCATCTATGCCCGACTCTTTGGCTTGAGCCAATTTCCTTTTCCAGTCATCGAGTGTCCAGTTTTTGTTGGGTCTAGCCCATGACCAAAGTTTTTGATCCATGCCTGATGAAGACGATGATTGGTCGCTTTGAGAACTTGAAGAACAAGCTTCTAAAAGCCATGAAGAACTGGCTAGAGCTAATGAGCCTTTTGTCAGTTGTTTGATAAATTTTCTTTTGTCCATAGTCATTTGATTTGCACTGGTGCTATTTAAGTTTTGCCTTTAATAAAACAGGGAGGTGGTCAGAAATGAAACCTCTGTCTTTTCTTCTATCATCTATATGACGATAGCTAAGTACGCGAAGGTTTTGGGTGAATATGTAATCGATCCTCTCTGTCAATTCGTGATTCGGGTCAAAGGCGTTGAAAGTTCCTTCGGGACCATAGAAAGAAGATTTAGAAATTCTCATCCCGTCCGAAAGTGTGGAGCGAAAGTGTACTATTGGCTCGCTGTCTGGATGGCAATTGAGATCACCCATTAAAATTACGGTCGAATTTTCGTCGGTGAGCTGATCAATTTTTTCCAGGATCAGCTTGGCTGACATCTTTCTTGCTACCTCTCCAACATGATCAAAGTGGGCATTGAAAACATAAATAAGGCTCTCAGATAATTTTTCTTTGAAAAGGCCATAGGTGCATATTCTTTCGAGAGCAGCATCCCACCCTATCGAAACTTGATCTGGTTTTTCTGATAGCCAAAAAGTGTTTTGACGCATCAATTGAAATTTGGTAGAATCATAAAAAATGGAGGTGTATTCTCCTTGCGTATTGCCATCTTCTCGCCCTACTCCTATTGAGGTATAATCCTTCAAATGAACATTTATGTATTTGATTTGGTGATTCAGTCCCTCTTGTGTTCCTACAAAATCAGGATGATAATAGTCGATTAACCCAACTAATTCACTCTTTCTATTTTGCCATGTGTTTTCCCCATCATTAGGATTGTCATACCTAACATTAAGCGACATAATGTTGAGCGTCTGGCCAAAAGAGGAAAAGGCCAATAAGCAAAATGCGAATACAGTAAATGGTAGGACTCTCTTCATTAAAGTTGATTATTGGAATTGGACACAGTTTTCCAGACTCTTCCTTCGTGATTTATGTGCCAAGTTGTGAAGCCGTTAGCAATAGTGGCCTCAAACATGGAGGGAGTACAATAGATTTTAATATCTCCTTTCCAATCCTTTTTGATTTCTGAAAGGTCGACTTGGCTCGTATACGCTTGATTGTTTTTAAAGTAAGCCTGCTGCAAATGATATACTTCGCGAAGTACATATTGTTCTTTTATTCCTAATGGTTCGGTTGCCTCTTTCGTGGAGTTGTTTGCAAACGTGACATATCCCCAGGTTTCGGGCTGGTGCATAGCAATGACTCCCTGAGGAGACCACACCCAATTGAATTCTGGATAGGACTGATTTGTCGCTGGATTAATTTTCTTTTGGTATCCATTATCAGTTCCTTCAGTTTGCCAGTTGACTCTTGAGAAGTTTACACGCCAGGTGTCTCCCGCTTCAGGTTTTTTGCCATTTGGAGCCGCCTCATTCAGAATGTTCCACGGCATGGCCAGCTCTACGGTCCAGCCCTTGTCACGATCGCTTGGATTATTCAGCGTGCCATTAAGCTTAATACCTTTTTTCAATCCTGTAATATCCCAAGCATCTATGGCTGGTGCGCCATCTCTATAAGGTTTAATGAGTAGCAAATCCCACACCGTGCCAAGAGCATTTATCTCAAGCTCGTAATATTGATGCGTATCCCCGTCTGGGTCAATAAAAACCTCAAAATCATTTTCATGGTAAATGATAGCATCTCTTTGGTCATAGGTAGCCCAAAGGTGTGGCTCTTCAATTTCAGCGGCAACATAAAAATACTTATCGTCCCAAAGCATTTTAGCTCGGGTACGATAAGTTGGTTTTGGTTTTTTGTTCCCTTCTATGTCTACAAAATCACTGGTCCATTCCGCATCACCCCATTCTTCCTCTGCCAAGATACCATCTATCTTTATCTCACTTTTAGAAGTCAAACAAACGTATTGCTCAGGTGTTGGTATTTGTGATTTGACGCCAAAAGGTATCATGATGCCAAGGAGTAATGTCTTATAAAAAGAAGAAAGCTTTGTCATATTTTTTATCAATAGTTATTTGAATTTGATATTGAGCGTGGCTCCATTGGTTAGGGTTTTATGATCTATGAAGTAGTTTGAATATTCTTTTTTATTTACATTAATTGATTTGATGTAACTGATTTTTGAGTTCTTTCTTCCAGATGTTTTGATTCGCAGTTGTTCACCAGCATAGTATTTAGGGTTTAACTTAATAGTCACCTCATCAAACATTGGACTCGTAATCGCATACGTCATATCTCCTGGACAGTGAGGGTAAATGCCCATCATACTGAATAAAAGCCAGGTGGACAAAGTACCTGTGTCATCATTGCCTGGGATACCAGCAGGCTTGTTGAAGTAATGCTTAGAAACAAGTTCTTGTACGGTTTTTTGAGCTCGCCATTCTTGTCCTTTCACAAAATTGAATAAGAACGGATAGGTGATGTCGGGTTCATTGGCCATATCAAAGTTTTTGTCATCGAAGCATAGTTGTAATTGATTGATGAAGTTTTCCTCTCCGCCAACTAATTTGATCATGCCAGGAATGTTGTGGGGAACGTAAAATCTATATTGCCAGGCATTCCCTTCCACATAGCCGATGACAGGTTCGAAATTGGCTCCAGCCTTTGGGTCAAAGGGACTCCACCAAGACCCATCCATCATTCTTGGGCGCAGCATGCCAGTAGATTCGTCAAAATAGTTGTGATAGCCTTGGGCTCGTGTCGAAAAGAACGCCGCATCTTCATCATGACCGAGTGCCGTCGCCAATTGCGCAATATTCCAATCCGAGATGTAATACTCAAGACTTGTAGATACGGTGCCTCCCCAAATGCTGTTGGACGGGTCCTCGGGTATGTATCCTAGCGAATCATAATATTTTAGTTCGGGTCTGATGGGGTTGTTGTTTAGTGTTGTAGCAGATTTGTTAATGGCTTCGTACGCAGACTCAACGTCGAAGTTTCTAATGCCTCTGAGGTAGGTGTCGGCTATGACAGGCGTGGCGGGGTCTCCCACCATCACCTGAGTTTCCATACCCAACAATTCCCACTTGGGCAGCCAACTACTTTCTTTGTACATGTCGAGCATGGACCTCACCATTTCTTCTTGTATTTCTGGATATACCAGTGATAAGAATGGATGGACGTTGCGATAAGTGTCCCACAATGAAAACACGGTGTATCTGTTTTCTGTAGTGTGACCTATGCCTGCTTTACCCATTAGAGGATATTGGCCATTGACATCTTGGAGTATATTAGGGTGTAAAAGCAGGTGATAAAGAGCAGAATAGAATATGATTTTGTGTTCTTGATTATCACTTTTTACTTCTATTCTATTAAGCATCTTGTTCCAAGCTGATTTTGATTCTGATACTACTTGATCAAAATTGAAATCCGGGAGTTCTGCGTTGAGGTTTTCTCTGGCGTTAGCTATACTAACATAGGATACTCCAACCTGTACCTCTATGATTTCACCTTCCTCGGTTTCGAATTGCATATAGGCACCAATATTGTCTCCTGCCATTTCTTGTTGGTAGCCCGGGTAGGGCTTGTAGGTGTCATCGTATTTGGCCCAAGCTGCTTCGGCTTCTCCCATCTTTGGCATTTTTTTGAAGGTACCAAAGTTGCTAGCTGGCTTGCTGAACCGTGCCACAAAGTATACTGGTCTTACATCCTCAGGGTTGTAGCAAAATGTGCCAATCAATTTATAACCTTCTATTTCTGTGTTTGAAACAATTTTTAACGCTGCACCCGTTTCGTTGGTCAAGCCTAGTCCAAGGTTGAGCAAAATGTTGCTTTTGCCTTTGGGAAAGGTATATCGGCTAAAACCCGCACGAAGTGTCGAGGTCATTTCGGCTTTGATCCCATATTTACTGAGGTGGGTTTGATAATATCCTGGTGAGGCAGTCTCGTTTGTGTAGGTGGTGCCGTAGTTTTCTGCATCAAACTCTAAATCTCCTGTGGTAGGCATTAGTAGTAAACTGCCTAGATCTGGACAACCTACACCACTGAGGTTGACGTGAGAAAACCCAGTGAGATAATTGTTCTCAAAAACATAAGGCCTTGAATGCCACTCACTGTCTTTTTCAAATTTATTACCCTCTCCTTTTTTAAAGGCAACATTGAACGGGCTGACCGAAGCCATGCCCATGGGGCGGACAGCGCCAGGATGAGTGGCTCCAAAGTTCGATGTACCAATAAATGGATTCACGAACTGAGTATAATCTTGCCCTTGAACCTGAAACGATCCAAATGCTGTAAATAGAAGTAAAAAAAGAATGGATACTGTTTTAGTCATTATACAATTTTAATTCCCTTGTTAACGAATGTGCCCAACTGAGCATCCTCTTCATCGAGTTCGGTAATGAGTGTTGTTATTCTTTCTAGTCCATCAACCTTAAAGGGCTTTATGCTACCTACGCGCCTCGAAAGACACATGGTAATTACATCGGATGAGTGGCTGATGATTTTCTTTTTGATTTGAGCTCTTTCTCTATCTCCATCTGTCATACCTATGTCATGATGTAAGCTGGATGCCTCAAGCAGGCAGATATCGGCATGAATGTCGGCAAGAGCATCCATAACCTCCAGGCCTGATGTCACTGGAGACCGGCGTGAAATCTTCCCGCCAAGCATAAAAGTTTCGATATTTGGATATTCAAATAAGCGAGTGGCCACCTTTAGGGAGTTGGTAAATATAGTAGCACTAAAATCTGGAGGTAAAATACCGGCTAATATCAAATTGCTTTCATCTCCTTCCATTACAATAACCTTATGATTTTCAAGGATAGAGCAAGCTTTCTGAGCGATAATCAGATGTTCTCCTTGATCGGATATTTTCTGGCTTGCAATGGCCTCAGGGACGGTTGGGTTGGCCATAGCTCCACCATGAACCTTCTTGATATGTCCGATTTCAGACAACTCCTTTAGGTCTCTTCTTATCGTGTCCTCAGAGACATTTAGCTTCTTGCTAAGTGTGTTGGAGTGAACCTTATTGTTGTTAGCAATTTCCTCCAGAATGATATTTTGACGTTCTTCTTTTAACATTTTGTTTGGTCAGTCTTGTGAGATCAATATCAAATATATCAGTTATGCCTTTTTTGCTGCCACTTTCTACTGCTAATTTCTCTATTCATGCAAATTATCGCATTTTTTATTTGATAACTCGCTTTAAACTCCACTTAAGTGTAAAAACCCGCATAAAATCTTCAAGCTCTTCTCATTATTTGCCAAATATACGCAATATCATGCAAAAATACATGCAATAAGTTGCAGGTTATTGAATGATTGTGTTTGTTTGTGCGTAATTCTATTGAATGGTATAAGATGTTTAACTAAAAATTAATTATGAAAAAATTATTACTTACAGGCTTATTATCCTGCGCGGTGGTATTCCTTTCAGTGGCACAGGTACAAGTGTCAGGCAGGATATCTGATGCAGATGATGGAGCGCCTCTGCCGGGGGCCAGTATCCTGGAGAAGGGCACTACGAATGGCGTAGTGACAGATATTGAAGGTAATTATAAAATTACTGTTGCAGATGACGCTACTCTAGTTATCAGCTTTATTGGTTATTCTGCAGTTGAGACTCCGATTGGAGGCCGATCTATTGTTGATGTAGCCATGCAATCAGACGCTACCCAGCTAGGAGAGGTAGTGGTGACGGCTTTTGGAGTAGAAAGAGAAAAGAAGGCACTTGGATATGCTCAGACGCAGGTCGATGGGAGTCAGGTGTCAACGGTTAAATCTACTAATGTGGTTAACTCACTGGCTGGTAAAGTAGCTGGTTTGGTAGTTTCACCGAATAGTTTTGGACCAGGTAGTAGTACCAGAGTGATCTTAAGAGGGAACAATTCATTGACAGGCCAAAATCAACCCTTGTATGTGGTAGATGGTATTCCAATGGATAATGCAGGGTACGGTAACTCGAACCCGTCAACGGGCGATCCAGATACTGGTGAGTTTTCTAGAACAGATTACGGTAATGGACCAGGTGATATTAATCCTGACGATGTCGAATCCATATCTGTGCTGAAAGGACCTAACGCTGCGGCATTGTACGGTTCACGAGCAGCAAACGGAGTAATTTTGATTACTACAAAAAAAGGGACAGATCGAAAGGGCATTGGAGTAAGCTATAGTAATAGTACTATGTTTGACAATCCACTGCTTTTGCCAGAGTTCCAAAATGAGTACGGCCAAGGCTCTAATGGAAATGTGGAACTTACAACTGGAAATTCCTGGGGGGCAAGGTTAGATGGAAGCACTCAGCCATACTTCACGGGTAATCGACCATATAATGCAGAGCCAGATAACGTTAAAGACTTCTTTGAAACTGGAACAACATTCATTAATACATTGTCTTTGGAAGGTGGAAACGAAAAGTCCAATCTAAGATTTTCATATACAAATCTGGACGCCAATGCTATGCTTCCAAATTCTGGCGTCAGAAAAAATAGCTTCAGCTTACGTGGTTTTACCAACATGACTGAAAAACTTTCTTTTGACAGTAAAGTTTCATATGTGGTAACTGAAGGTAAGAACCGCCCCACACTGGGTACAGAAGGGGTTTTGGCCAATCTTTATACTATGCCTCGAAATATTACACTTGCTGATTTGGAGGACTATCAAAATGATGATTTGACTGCACGTTCTTATAGAGAGGGAGCAGGTAACCCATATTGGGTAGTCAATCATGATAGAAAAGAAGACCAGAGAACAAGATTGCTCGGTTTTTTTAAGGCCAATTATAAGTTCAATGATAACCTTTCAGCTTTTGCTAGAATAGGTGGTGACTTTACTACTTTCAAGCTAGAGGACGTTAATCAATATGGTCATTGGTTTTACGGAGGAGGTCGTTTGACTTTCTCGGAAGAAAAATCTCAAGAGATCAACGCTGACTTCTTAGTTACTTATAATAAGAGGTTTGAAAACTTCGGTCTTACATTAAATGCTGGCGGAAACATGCGAAACCTGCAAAAGAGCCGCTGGTTGATTAGAGGAGATCAGTTTAAGGTTCCGACTTTTGCACAAGTATCTAGTTTAACGAACGTAACACCTATTTATGACCCAGTGCAAGAGAAGAGAGTAAATTCATTTTATGGCTCAGCTCAATTTTCCTATGCTGATATAGTTTTCTTGGATGTCACAGGAAGAAATGACTGGTCGTCTACATTGCCATCAGCTAACAGGTCTTATTTCTACCCTTCAGTAAGCTTATCATTTCTTGCTAATGAACTCATAGATCCGAATCAAAAATTTTTCAACATGTTGAAAGTTAGAGGTAGCTGGGCTCAAGTAGGTAATGACACTGATCCATATCAACTAGCAAACACCTTTGAAGTTGAAGGAACATCTGATAGTTATAACGGATTAACTATTGCCAAAAGAGACCCAACTGAGTATGACGTGAATTTGGTTCCAGAAGAAATTTCTACCATCGAATTTGGTTTGGAATGGAAGATGTTTAATAATAGACTTTATGGAGATTTCACATACTACGATATCACTTCCAAAAATTTGATATGGAAAATTGATACTGATGGATTCATGGGTTTTACCAAGAAGAATATCAATGTAGGAGAGCTTAATAATAAAGGGATTGAATTATTGATAGGAGGTACCCCGGTCGCTACTTCAGACTTAACATGGGATGTATCTTTGAATTTCGCTCACAACGAGAACACCTTAGTTGAATTGATCGATGATGTCGACTACTATACATTTTCTACGACTAACGGAAACCGAGTGAGTGTTAGAGCACAAGTAGGAGGTGGCTTTGGAGATATCTATGGTACTTCGTATCTGAGAGATCCTGATGGCAATGTAGTAGTAAATGACGCTGGTGTCCCCATTGTAAGCTCAGATCAAACTGTATTAGGTAATTATCAGCCAGATTGGACTGGTGGGTTGAACAATTCATTGCAATACAAGGATTTTACGCTAAACTTCTTAATTGATGCCCGTATCGGAGGAGAAGTCTATTCAGGCACAGATGCCGATTTAGATGCTACCGGTGTTTCGACTAGAAGTTTAGACTACCGTGAAGATGGAATAGTACTTGACGCTGTAGAAAACATCGGAACAGATGAAAACCCTAATTATGTAGCGAATACACATTCTATGACAGGCCAGCAATACTTCAACAACCTGTCCGGAGAAGTTTCAAATTACATTTATGATCAAACGAACATTCGCCTTAGGGAGGCTTCTTTGGTATATAGACTGCCACAGTCGATTTTGTCCAAAACCCCTTTACGTTCGGCATCTATCGGACTGGTTGGTAGAAACTTGTTCTTCTTATACAAGAAGATGGACAATTTTGATCCTGAATCGAGCTACAGTACTACGTCATTTGCTCAGGGTGTAATGTTCTATAACATGCCTACAGCTCGCAGCATTGGATTCACAGTAAACATTGGGCTATAATTTTTGAATCTTAAAAGAGAATAAAATGAAAAAATTTCAAAAAATAATCGTGGCCTTCTTTCTAATTGGAATTGCAGGCGCATGTACTTCGGATTTTGATGAGATAAATACAAATCCGACCCGAATAGAAGCAGAACAGGCTACTGCGGCGTACTTCTTTACGAAGCCACAGTACAAACTATTTGCTCCAGATAGATATCCCTACTGGAGAGCACAGTTGATCCATGCTGATCGATTTGCAGGCCATTTTACCTTTGGGTTCAATGGTAGTTGGTGGACAGATGGACTAGGATATACTTACAATTCTGGTTATACAGATGCTGCTTTTGATTGGCTGAATGGAGCTTATGGTGATATTGGACTTTTTCTTGACCTTACAGGTACAGAGGGAGAACTTGAAAACGAGTATATGTATGCCATGGGTTTAATCTTGAAAGGAATTTATTTTCAAATGTATACTGATACTTTTGGAGAGATTCCTTACACAGATGCAGGAAACCCAGATGTGCTTCCTGCCTTTGATACGCAATCAACTATTTACCAGGGTATAATTGCTGAGTTGGAAACTGCTATGAGTATCATTGGGGATGCTACGATTACCGGGGATGGTGTACAAGATATTGGAGCCAATGATCTCTTTTATAGTGGAGACCTTCAGAAATGGAAAAAACTTGCAAATACGCTTAAATTAAGAATGGCGATGCGAGCTTACGGTGCTGATGGCGCTAGTTTTGCAGCTACCGAGATTACAGAGGCATTGGCTTCTGATTTACTGGGAGAAGGTGATGATGCATTGATAGAGAAGGATAATGAAATATCACAGTGGAATGCCGCAGCTTATGGAGATGTGTGGCATAATTTCGGTGGACTAGGCTCCAAGTGGCGTGTAGGTAAGCCTTTGATTGATTATCTCAGAAACAACAATGACCCAAGGTTATCTGTATATGCCAAACCAGCCGTAGGTGGTGAATTGTTGCTTCCAGTACCGGAAGATGCAGTAGAGCAAAAGGCCTATGATTTGATGTTACAGAACTTAACTGATGCAGGTGTAGTCTATACAGAGGAAGATGTCACTGTAGATGATATTGATCAGAAGAAGATTACGATGCCTGAGGGTTCTGCCTATGTTGGACAGCCAGTTCGTTTGAATGGGTTTGCATACAGCTTTGCACATGCTAATTTTTTCTCTGAACCAGCGGAAAATATTGTACAAGAAAAAAATGCAGGAGAGATTTTCAATGAAGTGGCCTTCAGTGCTGCTGAGTCGTTTTTTCTTCAAGCTGAGGCTGCGGTGCTAGGATTGAGCAGTGGAGATGCCAACGCACTTTTCCAAGAGGGCATCCGTCAGTCTATGATGATGTGGGGTGTTGGCGATGCGGATATTACTACATACTTGACAGGTGAAGCCGAAGCAACACTTAGCGGTACTACAGACGACATGCTGGAACAAATCTATACGCAGAAGTGGGTGGCTCAATATACTGATGGGTTTGAAGCATGGGCCAATGTTAGAAAATCAGGTTATCCAAGCGTACTGGCTGATGGAATTACCGATTCGGATATTTATGAATCAGGTAGTTTGAATGGGGCTTATCCTCAGAGAATGAGATATGGCAACAGCATCAGAAATACAAACGGAACCAATTTAGACGCAGCCATAGCACGCCAGGGAGAGGATCTCCAAGGCACCAAGCTCTGGTGGGCGAAATAAAGACTCTAGACTTAATGTTTAGATTTTAGCATTATTAATAGAAGAGCGTTTGAGCTTGCTCAGCCTCTTCTATTATCTTTCTAACTCATCTACTGTAAATTATACATGCCACAAATCACTACTTCGGAGAGTCATTCTACCCATACCAATGAAAATACCAACTATACCAAACCCTTTAGCACGATAATATTTTTGTTCTTTATGTGGGGCTTCATCACCGTGATGAATGATGTCCTGATTCCGCATCTTAGGTCTGCTTTTGAACTTTCTTATTTCCAGGCTGCCTTAGTGCAATTCGCTTTTTTTGGGGCCTTTTTTATTATTTCCTTGCTTTATTTTTTGGTCTCTGTAGTCAAAGGAGATATCATATCCAGATTAGGTTATAAAAATGGAATCATCCTCGGCCTGATCTTGTGTGGTTTGGGTTGTGCACTGTTTTACCCTGCCGCACAATATGAAAAATATGGATTCTTCTTATCCGCCTTATTTGTGCTCGCTTCGGGTGTTACCATCCTGCAAATAGCCGCCAATCCTTATGCCGCTATTTTGGGCAAACCCGAAACCGCTTCCAGCCGGCTGAATCTTGCCCAGGGGTTCAATTCTCTTGGAACTACGTTGGCTCCTTTTGTTGGAGCATTATTGATTTACAAAGTGTTTAGCAACGGTGAGATATCCGTTGACTCTATTAAAACCCCATACTTGATTTATGGAGGTATATTTTTACTATTAGCCCTTTTAATCAAATCTGTCCATTTACCAACTTTCGTAAACAAAGAAAAAATACTAAAGGGTGCAGGAGCACTCAAACATCGTCATTTAATCTTTGGGATGGTCGCCATTTTCGCCTATGTGGGTGCGGAGGTCTCCATTGGTAGCTTTTTGATCAATTTTTTTGCGCTCGATTCCATCATGGGAATGGAGGAAGCAGAGGCAGGCATTTACCTTTCTTATTATTGGGGAGGTGCTATGATCGGTCGTTTTCTGGGAGCTATCTCTATGAGTGACATGAAGCGATCAACTACAAAATATCTTTGGATGGCGGCTACCGCTGTAGGAGTATTCGGATTTGTTTATATCATGACAGCCATCCGAAATGAAAACGGTTCGTTTTTTATGAACTTTTTGTCATTTGAAGAAGTGTCCCTATTCGTCCTCTTCCTGATATTAAACTTTGCCTGTTTTGTGCTAGGCAAATCAAACCCATCCAAAATATTGCAGCTCTTTTCATTGGCCGTAGCGGGATTGTTAATAGTAATGATCTTTTTCGATGGTGAACTAGCCTTTTGGGCAGCGATTGCCATTGGCCTTTTCAATTCAATCATGTGGTCTAATATTTTCACTTTAGCCATCAAAGATCTGAAAGAGCACACTTCTCAGGGGTCGTCTTTACTGGTGATGATGATTGTGGGAGGTGCCATATTTCCACCTTTGCAGGGAGCATTGGCAGACCTGATAGGTATTCAATATTCATTTGCCTTGCCTATATTGAGTTATCTGTATCTATTCTTTTTTGGATGGAAGGGACACAGAATTTCTGATAAATCTATTAAAGAGAATTAATGCAAAAGTTCATAAATTTCTATATCCTGATTGTTGTGAGTATTGGTTTTGCATGTGAGCATACTGACTCTTCAAAGCCAAAGGCTAATCTGACTAGTTATGTAGACCCATTTATAGGAACGGGTGGTCATGGTCATACTTTTCCAGGAGCTTCTTTGCCTTTTGGTATGGTTCAGCCCAGCCCGAATAATGGTACCAGTGGATGGGATTGGTGCTCAGGGTATCATTATTCTGATAGTGTCATTGTAGGATTCTCTCAAACTCATTTAAGTGGTACGGGTATTGGAGATCTGGCGGATGTGCTGATCATGCCAACTATGAATGATATCGATTTGACTAACTCTCCAAAGGATCGAAATGATTATGATTACAAATCGTCATTCAGTCATAGTTCTGAGCAGGCAACCCCAGGATTTTATTCTGTCTATCTGCCTGACAACAAAGTGAAGGTATCACTTACTTCTTCTTTGAGATGTGCCATGCACAAGTATGATTTTGATACAAAGGGAAAGAGACAAGTGGTATTGGATTTGGCACATGCCATCAATTGGGACAAACCAGTCAAAACAGAGATATCAATAATAAACGACAGCACGGTGGTTGGTCTCCGTCATTCAAAAGGGTGGGCGAATGATCAACGATTACACTTTGCAGTACGTTTTTCCGAACCGATACAAGGATACGTATTAGCAGAAAAAGACAGTTTAGTGAATAGTTCCTCTATTGCCGGCTCCGCTTCCAAAGGAGTGTTTGAATTTGGTAGTGATTCCGATAAGACCTTGAAGTTGAAGGTCGCACTATCTTCTGCGAGTCGGCAGGGGGCGCTAGACGCACTAGGCGAAATTGATACCTGGAGCTTTACTCAAGTAAAAGAAAGCGCTCAAACAAAATGGAATAATCAGCTGTCCAAAATCGTGGTAGAATCCTCAGACGAAAAGAGGAAAAGAATTTTCTACACAGCACTTTATCATACCCAATTAGCTCCTATGACATTCGAGGATGTCCAAGGGCAATACAAAGGAGTCGATGGCAAGATTCACTCAAGTGATGGATATACGAAACATACCATTTTTTCACTTTGGGATACCTTCAGGGCGGCACACCCACTGTATACCATTACGAACGAAGATCAAGTGAGCGACTTCATCAATTCTATGCTGGCGCATTACGATGAATCTGGCCTTTTACCTGTTTGGGAATTGGCTGGCAATGAAACGAATACCATGACTGGTTATCATGCGGTTCCAGTTATTGTCGATGCTATTTTCAAGGGTATTGAAGGCTTTGATGTAGAGAAGGCCTATGAGGCAATCAGAACCAGTGGAATGCAGGATATTCGTGGAGTTAATTTCCTTAAAGAGTTTGGTTATATCCCAGCAGATTTGGAAAACGAATCGGTTACAAAAAACCTAGAATATGCATTTGATGATTGGTGTATTGCCCAAACAGCGAAAAAATTGGGTAAGATGGAAGACTACGTGTACTTTTCTAAACGAGCCATGAGCTATCAAGAATTGTACGACCCGAAAACCAAATTTATGCGTGGGAAGCTAGCCGATGGGACTTGGAAAATGCCATTCGATCCTAAGTATTCTGTACACAGAGTAGGGGCCGAATATACCGAAGGCAACGCCTGGCAGCACAGTTGGTTTGTGCCTCATGACGTACCTGGACTTATCGAGTTGATGGGTGGAGATGAAGCCTTTGTCACTCATTTGGATTCTCTATTTAATGAAGATTCAAATATTACTGGGGATAATGTTTCAGCGGATATTTCAGGTTTGATTGGTCAATACGCCCATGGCAACGAGCCAAGTCATCATATTGCTTATTTGTACAACTATGCTGGCAAACCTTGGAAAACGCAAAACATGGTCAGACAAATCATGGACACTATGTATGATGATCAGCCAGACGGTTTGAGTGGCAATGAAGATTGTGGCCAAATGTCAGCTTGGTATGTCTTTTCAGCCATGGGTTTGTATCCTGTCAATCCCGCCAGTGGTGTTTATGATTTAGGGAGTCCACTTTTTGATCGGGCGACTATTAGCGTAGGAGAAGGCAAAACATTTGTGATAGAGGCAAAAAATGTTTCGGCAGCCAACAAATATGTAAAGCGCATAACCCTAAATGGAAAGGCAGTATACAATTACCAAATTACCCATGAGGATATTATGAAAGGAGGACATTTGATATTTGAAATGACAAATGATTTGACGGCATTAAAAAATTAAGGAAAAGAGATGAGCAAGGATAGAAGAGACTTTTTAAAATTATCAGCACTAGGAGTAGGTGCCATTAGTGGAGGCTTAGGGCTCGCTGCATGTGCAGATGAAACTAAGTTGTCGGAAACTGTCAAACGAGCGAAAGGAAAACCAGTGGTTATATCCACATGGAACCATGGTATTCCGGCCAATGCTGCAGCTTGGGAGATACTCAAAGCTGGCGGATCTTCACTGGATGCGATAGAAATGGGAGCCCGAGTGGTAGAATCCGATCCTGAGGTTAGAACGGTAGGGAAAGGAGGATACCCCGATAGAGAAGGAAAGGTTACTTTGGATGCATGCATTATGGCACCTGATAGCAATTGCGGATCGGTGGCATTTCTACAAGAAATTGAAAATCCAATTTCCGTAGCTAGAAAAGTAATGGAAGAAACTCCTCATATCATGATGGTTGGAAATGGAGCCCTAGAGTTTGCCTTGGAACAGGGTTTTGAGCGAACCAACTTACTAACCGACGCAGCCAAAAAAGACTGGCAGGATTGGTTAAAGACTTCTGAATACCGACCCAAAATCAACATTGAAAATCACGATACTATTGGTTTGTTGGCGCTCGATGCTGATGGAAATTTGTCAGGAGGGTGTACCACGAGTGGCGCAGCCTGGAAACTTCATGGCAGAGTGGGCGATTCACCAATTATAGGCGCAGGGCTGTTTTTGGATAATGAAGTAGGCGCCGCGTGCGCCACAGGGCTAGGCGAGGCTGTAGTACGTGTGGCTGGGAGTGCCATGGTTGTTGAAATGATGCGCATGGGTCTAAATCCGACCGAGGCTTGCAAGCGCGTGGTGGAGAGAATTTACGAAAAGCACAAAGATGTCAAAGACCTTCAGGTAGGTTTCATAGCCTTAGACAAAGCTGGAAACTATGGTGGTTACAGCGTGCACCCAGGATTTAACTATGCCATTTGCAATGAAAATGGAAATAATAGAATGGAGGATGCGAAAAATATGTTGGCTAAGAATTAACAAAGAATGCCGAGAATAGAGAGGGGACATTACGGAGGTGAATTTGAAGAAGTCCAAAGCCAGACTCAGGCAGAGGCAAGGTCTGTACAGACCAGAAATATGAATGCCGGATGGCAAATGAAGCAGGCAGGGACTAACGAATGGGTAGATGCTCAGGTACCTGGAACCAATTTTACGGCCCTATTACAAGCCGAAAAGATTGAAGACCCATTTTATGGGGAAAATGAAGATCGCTTGCAGTGGATTGAAAAGGAAGATTGGGAGTATCAAATGTCCTTCGAAATAACTCAAAAAGATCTGATCAATGATAAAATTGAATTGGTGTTTGATGGGTTAGATACTTACGCCGACGTATATATCAACGAACAATTGGTTCTACAGGCAGACAACATGTTTCTCAAATGGCATGTGTCATGTAAGAATCAGTTGGTTGTAGGTTCAAATCATATCCGCATATTCTTCCACTCTCCATTAAAAAAAGCAGAGCCAAGTTTTAATAAGACCGGGCTGATCTTTCCGGCAGAAAACGACAAAACAGAAAATCATCTTAGCGTTTTTACAAGAAAGGCACCTTATCATTATGGTTGGGATTGGGGACCAAAGTTTGTGACCTGCGGAGTATGGCGACCAGTTTCGTTGCGATTCATCAAGGATTTGATCATACGAAATGTGCAAATTCACCAGGAGAGTATCACTCCTGATAAAGCCGCTTTTACAGCAGCCATAGCTATAGAATCAAACATCAGTCAATCGTGTACATTAGAAGCTAAGATCAATGGCCAAAAAGTAGGAAACTTAGAAATTGACTTGACCGAAGGGATCAATGACAGTGTACTACCCTTTGACATCCTGGAGCCAAAACTTTGGTGGCCAGCGGGAATGGGTAAACAGCATTTGTACGAGATAGCCTTCGAAGTAGTAGGGCTAAAAACCACAGATTTTCAATCCAAACGTATTGGCGTTCGTACTTTTGAAGTAGTCAACAAGTCTGATGAGCATGGCCAATCTTTTTATTTCAAGGTAAATGGGAGGCCCTTTTTTGCCAAAGGAGCCAATTACATTCCTTCCGATAGTTTCCTCGATCGAGTGACGCCTGAGAAGCATGAGCAGATATTCAAAGATTCGGTTGACGCCAACATGAATATGCTGCGTGTATGGGGCGGAGGTATTTATGAAAATGACATTTTTTATGACCTGGCTGATGAATATGGTATTGTTATTTGGCAGGATTTTATGTTTGCCTGTACGATGTATCCTTGGGACAATGACTTTCTGGAAAACATCGAAAAGGAAGCTGTCAGTAATATTCGCAGATTGAGGAATCATGCTTGTCTTGGACTTTGGTGTGGCAACAATGAAGTTCAGATGGGTTGGGATAACTGGGGCTGGGACAAGACTTTCAACTATTCTGACAAAGATCAAAAGCGAATGTACAAGGGCTATGAAAAGCTGTTTCATGAGCTGTTGCCTAAGTTGGTTAAGGAATACGATGCTGGTCGATTTTACTTTCCATCCTCACCCATTAGCAATTGGGACTCACTTGAAAAGTTTAGTTATGGCGACCAGCACTATTGGGGCGTATGGCATGGTGAAGAGCCCTTCGAAAACTTCAAAAAATTTGTACCCCGCTTTATGAGTGAGTTCGGCTTTCAGGCCTTTCCTGTGTTAGAGTCTGTAAAGAAGTATGTAAAGTCTGAAGATTTGAGTATTGAATCCCCAGCCATGAATGTGCATCAGAAGCACCCTCGTGGCAATCAACTCATCAAAGAATATATGCTTAGGGATTATTCTGAGCCTAAGGACTTTGAAAGCTTCTTATACTTGAGTCAGGTGCTTCAAGCGCAAGGTATGACTGTGGCCTTCGAAGCTCATAGAAGAAACATGCCGTTTTGTATGGGGTCTCTCTACTGGCAACTGAATGACTGCTGGCCAGTGGCATCATGGTCAAGTATCGACTACTATGGCAAATGGAAAGCGTTGCACTATGCGGCTCGTCATGGATTCAATAATCTGTTGATCTCCTTTGACCAATCCGAGACCGAACTCCAGGCATACATTGTTTCTGACTTCATGGCTGATATTGAGGGGAGTCTGGAAGTTACTGTCATGGACTTTACAGGGGAAAAACAATACGAGAAGCACCTAAATATCAAGGTTGAAGCAAATACAAGTCAAATTTATTTCAAGGATCAACTGGAAACTTTGCTTGATGGAAAAGGAAAAACCAATCGGGTACTGAAGGCGACCTTCCGGCAAGGCAATGAAGTATTGAGCAGTACACTCTACTATTTCGATTCCCCTAAAAACTTAAGATTGGAAAGGCCTGAAATTACTTTCCAAATGGTTGAAAAGGATGCTCAGTTGCAAGTGACTTTGAACACCAATACTTTGGTCAAAAATTTATATATCAGTCTGGATGGATTAGAAGGGAGTTTTTCAGATAACTTCTTTGATCTTCTTCCGGGAGAATCAAAGATGGTGACCATTCCTGTTTCTGAGACTTTTGATATCACCGCCCATGAGGTGAAGATCCTCACTGTAAATGATGCTTCTTTGTCCTCATGAATCTAGCAGCAATAGATATTGCCATTATCGCGGGGTACTTAGGCTTTACCCTGTTGATTGGTTTCTACATTTCAAAAAAGGCATCGACTGATTTAGACTCTTATTTCCTGGGCGGTAAAACCATACCCTGGTGGATTTTGGGTGTTTCTAACGCCTCGGGAATGTTTGACATTACAGGAACCATGTGGTTGGTTTCTATGTGTTTTGTCTATGGACTCAAAAGTGCTTGGCTACCCTGGATTTGGCCTACTTTCAATCAGATATTTTTGATGGTATACCTCTCCGTTTGGCTTCGCCGGTCCAACGTGATGACTGGCGCCGAATGGTTGAAAACCAGATTTGGAGAAGGCAAGGGTGCACAACTTTCTCATTTGATTGTGGTCATTTTTGCTATTGTAAGTGCTGTTGGATTCATAGCCTATGCCTTCAAGGGGATCGGGAAGTTTGCTTCTACCTTCTTCCCATGGGAGTTGGCTCCTGATACTTACGCGCTGATCATATTGGCAGTAACCACTTTGTACGTGATCAAAGGAGGGATGTATAGTGTGGTGTTTACAGAGCTGGTTCAATTCATCATTATGACGATTGCCTCATTGTCTGTGGGTATCATAGCTATGATGTATGTGAGTCCGGAAGAATTAAATGCTGTTATTCCAGCAGGCTGGAAAGAACTATTTTTTGGATGGACATTGGATCTCGACTGGACGGGACTTATTGATTCTGTCAATGTCAAAATTCAGGAAGATGGCTTTTCTCTTTTTACCTTCTTCTTTCTCATGATGGTTTTTAAGGGTGTAATGTCCAGTATGGCTGGCCCTGTGCCCAACTATGATATGCAACGCATCCTTGCCGCAAAATCTCCAAGTGAAGCAGCAAAGATGAGCGGCATAGTATCTTTAGTCATGTTCGTTCCAAGGTATATGATGGTCGCCGGGCTGAGCATACTTGCCTTGGTCTTTCTAGGACCAAAAATCCAATCGAGTCAGGAGGTTTTCGATTTCGAGTTGATTCTGCCTTACGCTATTCAAAATTTTATTCCGGTAGGCCTCACAGGACTATTAATTGCAGGACTCTTAGCAGCATTTATGTCTACCTATGCGGCTACAGTCAACGCTGCTCCGGCTTACTTTGTCAACGATATTTATAAGAAATATATCAATCCAGAGGGTAGCAAAACCTTGTATGTCAGGATGAGCTATTGGGCTTCCGTAGTGCTGGTGATTATAGGTGTTGGGTTTGGTTTTTTAGTGGAGTCGATCAATGAGATTACGCAGTGGATATTTGGTGCCTTGTTTGGAGGTTACTCTGCAGCCAATTTGCTCAAGTGGCATTGGTGGCGATTCAATGGCCACGGCTATTTTTGGGGTATGATGGCAGGCTTAATAGCCTCACTAGTATTGCCGATTCTTATGCCTGACCTTCAACCCTTGTATGGGTTTCCTTATCTGCTAATATTTTCTTTAATGGGTTGTTTGTTGGGGACCTTACTGACCCCGGCAGAGCCTGATCAAGTGCTTATTGCATTTTACAAAAATGTCAGACCATGGGGCTTTTGGAAACCTATTCGAGAAAAAGTACAGCAGTCTGACCCTTCGTTCATCCCCAACAATGATTTTGGCAGAGATATGACCAATATAGCCGTAGGCATTGTCTGGCAACTGACCCTTGTGGTCATACCTATCTATCTGGTGATTAGAGAGTTTATCCCTATGTCTGTAGGTATTGGCGTATTTCTCATCACTTCGTGGATTTTGAAAAAGAACTGGTTAGATAAACTCAAAGACTAGCCGCAAACAATCAGCAAATGAATAATAGAAAGACAAGTGTACTTCTTGCCCTGACTTTATGGATGCTCTTAGTGTCTTGTTCCGAACCCATTGTTCGGAAAAAAATATCAATTATCCCCAGACCTGATCGTCTGATTGAAAATAAAGATTTGCTAAGAATCAATGATGAAATACAGGTGGTCTACTTGGATGAATCATTGGCCTTTGCCGCAAACTATCTTGCAGATCAATTGGGTGCACGCACAAAAAAGAATATTGTGGTTGAGGACGGAACGACCACTGGAGCAGGTACAGTATTTCTAACCCTTGATTCTACGAATACTAAGGAGGGTTATTCGCTTGCCGTTAACAATACGAAGGCTACACTTTCTGCTTCTACGCCAGCGGGTGCTTTTTATGCCGTGCAATCATTGCTTCAGCTCGTACAATCATCGGGTGATCAGTTTTTCCTACCAGGAGTGGAAATAGAAGACGAACCACGTTTTGCATGGCGTGGCATGCACTTAGATGTGAGTCGCCATTTTTTTGGAGTGGACAAAATCAAAAAATACATTGATTACCTCTCGATGTATAAGCTCAATACGTTTCATTGGCACTTGACAGATGACCAGGGGTGGCGAATTGAGATCAAAAAATATCCTTTGCTTACAGAGAAGGCATCTTGGAGAGCGTCCGTTGGCTTTCCAAGCAATCAGGCCAAAGGGCTGGATGAGGATGATGGTAAGCCGTATGGTGGTTTTTATACCCAAGAGGAAGTCAAAGAGATCATAAAGTATGCACAAGATAGACAGGTGACTATTGTGCCCGAAATAGAGATGCCAGCCCATACATCCGCCGTACTCAAAGCCTACCCAGAGCTGGCTTGTGAAGGTTTGGATTTGGAGAATATAGTGAGAGAAGGGACACTATCCAGAAATGTATTTTGTGCAGGCAAAGAAGAAACATTCGAATTTTTACAAAACGTAATGGACGAAGTATTGACACTTTTCCCATCAGAGTACATTCATGTAGGCGGAGATGAAGCCCCCAAAGACCATTGGGAGGAATGCAGTCTTTGCCAGAAAAGAATCAAAACAGAACAGCTAGCAGACGAGCATGAGTTACAGAGCTATTTCATTACCCGAATGGAAAAATACCTGAATGCAAAGGGACGAAAACTAATTGGTTGGGACGAAATCCTTGAAGGAGGTCTGGCACCGAATGCTGCTGTAATGTCGTGGAGAGGAGTGGCTGGTGGAATAGCTGCTGCCCAAGCCCATCACGAAGCAGTGATGACTCCTGGTTTTCCACTGTATTTCAATCACAGACCTATTGATCTTAAAAATTCCCCCGGTCATAGCAGCACCAACAACACGATCACTACGGTTTACAATTATGAACCCGTTCCTGAAGAGTTGTCAGCGGAGGAGGCCAAGTACGTGATTGGAGTGCAAGCCAATATATGGACGGAGTACATCCCTAAATGGGAACATGTGGAGTCTTTACTTTTTCCGCGTTTGCTATCCTTGTCGGAAATAGCCTGGACCTCGGCTGACCGTAAAGATTTCGAAGATTTCCGTCAGCGACTACCTTATCAACTTGAGCGACTGGACGAAATGGATGTCAATTACGGAAAAGATCCTTTTCAAGTAGGGATAACCATGCAACTGAAAAAGAGTCAACAACAAGTGAGCTTATCTACTGAATTGCCTGGACTAGAGATCAGATATACTACAGATGGTACGGCACCAAGTTCTGGTGCATCAGTGTATAGCGAGCCGTTTGCATGTACGAAAACCAGCACTATCAAAGCTGCCTCTTTCGTAGAAGGTCGCTTGATGAGCGAAATATCTTCAGTAGATTATTTGTCTCACAAGGCTACGGGTAAGCGCGTCGAATATGAAAACGACTTCAGCGAGAAGTACGATGGAGGAGGTGATTTTGGGTTGGTAGATGGCCGATTTGGGTTTGAAGAAAGCATCTCATTTGCGTGGCAGGGGTTCGTTACCCCCATCATGGAGGCTACGGTGGACCTCGAAGAAATCACAACCATTAATTCTATCAGTGCTGGATTTCTTTCAGATCAAAGACAATGGATTTTCCAGCCGGATCAAGTGATTTTCGAGGTGTCTGATGATGGGAAACATTTTCAGATAGTTTTTGATGAAACATTTTCAGATAGTAGGAAGGAAAGTGTCATTCAAAAGGTGATCAGACCTACGGCTGCAGATTTGACGGCTCAAGGAAGATATGTCAGAGTACGGGCGATCAATCATAACCCTATTCCTGAATGGCATGCTGGGGTGGGGAAAATGCCGTGGATTTTTGTAGATGAATTGGTAGTAGAATAAGAACAAATGAAAAGAATAATTGTACTTGCAATCACATTGAGTCTGGTCATGGCTCAGCTAGTCAGTGCTCAGGAACGTTTAGACGAAGATCGACTGACCTGGTTTAAAGACGCCAAATTGGGCATCTTTATTCACTGGGGATATTACGGAGTCAATGGTATTGGCGAGTCTTGGTCCATGTACCACAAGCGTATTTCTTATCAGGACTACATGGCGCAGGGTGCTGGGTTTACAGCGGCCAATTACGACCCTCAAGCCTGGGCCAAGCTCTTCAAAAAAGTAGGGGCTCGCTATGCCGTCATGACGACTAAGCACCATGATGGAGTTTCGCTTTGGGATACCCAATACAGCCATTTGAATGTCAAAGAAAAAACACCCGCCCGTCGTGATTTGGTGGCACCTTATGTCGAGGCACTGAGGTCAGAAGGATTGAAGGTAGGTTTATATTACTCGCTCTGCGATTGGTCGCACCCGGATTACGAGGTGGTTTTCCCAAGACCCAATACGCGAAAAGACTATCCACAAAGAGGACAAAAGAATCTCTATCCTTGGGAGCGCTTTGTGCGATTTTACCAGGGGCAGCTCAAAGAATTGAGTCGGCGATACCAACCACATTTATATTGGTTTGATGGCGATTGGGAAAAGTCTAGTGAACAGTGGAGAGCCAAAGGATTAAAGGACTCGTTGCTTGCCTGGTCACCAGGTGTCATTGTCAACTCCAGATTGAAAGAAGAGGGAGATTATAAAACCCCTGAGCAGGGCGTGCCAGTAGTTCGGCCTGAGGGTCCTTGGGAATTTTGCATGACCATGAATGATAACTGGGGTTACTACCCATCTGATACTAACTATAAACCCAAGGCACAAATTATCCGGACATTCGTGGAAGTGATTGCCGAAGGCGGCAATCTGTTGTTGAATATTGGTCCAAAGCCTGATGGCACTATTGCACCTGAGCAGGAGGAAAGGTTATTGGCTTTAGGCGATTGGATAAATAAGCATAATGAAGCTGTGTTTGAAACAAAGGCAGGATTGCCTCAGGGACACTTTTTTGGCCCAACATTGTTGAGCAAGGACAATAGCAAAGTATACCTCTGTCTTTACGGCCAGCCCAATAACTACATCAACCTCAAAGGTATTCAGAACAAGGTGATGGGTATCAAGGTGGTAGGAACTGATCAAACCCTAACTTTTGAGCGAAACGGTGGTGCCGCCTGGAACAATATTCCAGGTATATTGAGAATAGAGGTGCCCAAAAAGGAGTATTTGGATGAGTATGTCACCGTGTTAGAAGTCTCTCTAGAAGGGAGCCTCAATTTATATAGAGGCCACGGTAATGCTGTAGAACTAAACGACTAATACTATGTTGAAATCTGTTTTTGTTAAATCATTTGTTTGTGTACTTGTTGTTGTCACCCTTTCATGTCAGGACATTGGTCAGCCTCCCTTGAGTAAAAAAAACATGGATTATGTTTCCTTAGCCAATACACGAATGGGTACGGATTCGGAATATAGCCTGTCTAACGGCAATACCTATCCCGCCACGGCTGTGCCTTGGGGTATGAATTTTTGGACGGCCATGACCAGCAAAATGGGAGATGGTTGGACTTATAAATACGACGAAAACAAAATCAGAGGAATTAAGCAAACACATCAACCTAGCCCATGGTTGAATGATTATGCAGCCTTTTCTTTCATGGCTGTTACTGGTGAGCTAAAGATTCAGGAGGACGAGCGAGCATCTTGGTTCTCTCATAAGGCTGAAGTGGCACTGCCACATCACTATAGCGTGTATCTCGCTGACTATGATGCCACGATGGAAGTAGTGCCTACCGAACGTGCTGCTCATTTCCAGTTTACTTTTCCAGAATCTAAAAACTCCTATGTCTTATTAGATGGATTCAATCAAGGTTCTATGGTGAAAATCATCCCAGAAGAACGAAAGATTATTGGCCTTGTAAGAAATAACCATGGAGGAGTACCAGAGAATTTTCACAATTACTTTGTAGCTGAATTTGACAAAGATTTTGAAGTCAATCACACTTGGACAGACGGCTGGCAATTGATGGAAAATAGCACTGATAGCGAAGGAGGTCATGTAGGCGCAGTAATTGGCTTTAAAACCAAAACGGGTGAAAAGGTTCATGTAAAAGTGGCGTCATCTTTCATAAGTCCTGAGCAAGCACAATTGAATTTGGACCGAGAGATTGGGGCGGACGGTTTTGAGACTACAAAAGCGAAAGCACACGCTACATGGAAAAAAGAATTCGACAGAATAAAAGTGGAGGATAAGAATATGGAGAACGTGAAAACTTTCTACTCCTGTCTTTATCGATTGCTTCTTTTTCCAAGAAAATTTTATGAAATCAATGCCGATGATGAGGTCGTGCATTATAGCCCTTACAATGGCGAAATACTGCCCGGATATATGTTTACCGATAATGGGTTTTGGGATACCTTCCGGGCAGTATTTCCCTTTTTTACGCTGATGTACCCAACACTGGATGCCCAAATCATGGATGGGTTGGCCAATACATACAAGGAATCTGGTTGGTTACCTGAGTGGGCTAGTCCTGGTCATCGCGGTGTGATGGTAGGATCCAATTCTGCTGTGAATATTGCTGATGCCTATGTGAAGGGCATTAGAAATTTCGATACGGAAACTCTGTACGAAGCAGTTATGAAAAATGCCACAGTCAATGAAGGTCGTCCAGTAAGTTCTGTGGGTCGTGAAGGAGTGAATTACTACAACAAACTCGGTTATGTGCCCTATGATGTGGGTATCAATGAAAATGCGGCAAGAACACTTGAATACGCCTTTGCCGATTTCAATATTTCAGAAATGGCTCAAATAATGGATAAACCTGAGGACGCTGAAAAATTCGCCGAGAAGGCAATGAATTACAAATTGCTTTTTGATCCGGAAACCAAATGGATGCGTGGAAAAAATGAAGACGGTACCTTCCAGTCTCCATTCAATCCACTCAAATGGGGAGACGCCTTCACTGAGGGCAATAGTTTACACTACACCTGGTCCGTTTTTCAGGATGTGAATGGGTTAATCGAACTGATGGGTGGCCAGGAGGCTTTCGCCAATAAATTAGATGAGGTTTTTACTATGCCCCCCAAGTTTGACAACTCGTATTATGGCTTCACGATTCACGAAATCCGAGAAATGCAGATCGTAAATATGGGCAACTATGCTCACGGCAATCAGCCCATTCAGCACATGATCTATCTCTACAATCACGCGGGCCAGCCTTGGAAAGCACAGCAGCACGTCCGAGAGGTATTGAAAAAATTATATGCACCCACCCCTGATGGGTACTGTGGTGATGAAGATAATGGTCAGACTTCTGCCTGGTATATATTTAGTTCACTTGGTTTCTACCCGGTTACGCCAGGCACCCCTCAGTATGTGATAGGTAGTCCACTCTTTGACAAAGTAACCATGACGATGGAGGATGGAAAACAATTTATAGTTGAGACAAAAGGCAACAACGAAGACAACATTTACATCCAATCTGTGAATATGAACGAGAAGCCTTACGACAAAACCTGGCTCAATCATCATGATATTCAGGCTGGAGGAAAATTAGTCTTTGACATGGGCTCCCGGCCAAACCAACAATGGGGCGTGTCTAAGGAGGCCGTACCATTTTCAATGTCATTGAGAAAAAAATAAATAATCAAATTCATGAAATCGTTTATTCCATTCGTCCTTTCCATTGTGGTGCTTTCTTGTACACAAACCTATGTGCCTACTGGTGAGTATGCTACAAAAGTGTTTGAAAAAGTACCGATCAATTTTCAGGGAGACTCCTCTCAAGATGATGGAGTGATTCGTTTGGAGAATGGACGTCTTGCACTGAAAAAAGTACAGCTCCCAAGTTTCAAAGCTGGGGCTGATGTTTTTATGACTGTGACAGTTCGGTCTGCTGGGGATAGGTGGGATAAATCTGGCTCATGCTTTTTGATCACAGATACCACTCAGGTCAATTTGCTTCAGTCTCAACTGGAGGAGTTCAAATATCCCGAAGGATCTCGAGTAGGAGAAAAATTTGGTGGCGTAAAAGTGACTGAGAACTTCACTCCCGTAGTAGAATTATTGCGGTTTATGACACCCTTTGGTGTAGGGTTTTATAGTGAAGATCGAGAGGATGATCATCGCAAACCAGTGTATGTGCCACAGTGGGAAAAAGAAGTAGTTTGGGAAACAGACATTAGTGACTTTTATGCAACGCTAAAGGAAGAAGCCTACGTTGGTATCTGGATAGATTCCTGGACGAAAGAGGGCTATGAAGTAAGTGTAGAAATTACTGTCAAGGAACGTTTCAATTCGCCAAAGGGAATAAAATCTTTAGCCAACACGATCTATTACAGTAAAGACCAAAGTATTCCGGGCTTCTTTGCTGAAGGGGATTTTAAAATAGATTTTCAAATTGAAAAAACCTTGAAAAATGCCCAGCTCAAATATATCACTACCGGGCATGGTGGTCACTCGGGCGGCGACGAGTTCGTAGAGACCAAAAATATCTTAATACTTGATGAACAGGTAGTACTGGACACCATTCCCTGGCGAAAAGACTGTGCTTCATTTAGAAGGTTCAACCCATCTTCTGGTGTTTGGTTGATAGAGGATTCTGCCACCTACATCGATTGGGAAGTCAAGCAATACAAGATAAAGTGGATCGAAGAACGCCAGGCTTCTTCGGACCTGTCGCGCTCCAATTGGTGCCCTGGTTCAAAGGTGGAACCATTTACGGTCGAATTGGGTGACCTAAAAGCCGGATCACATCAATTGACCATTTCTATTCCAGCACAACCTATTAAAGATGATGAGCTCAATCACTGGTTGATTTCGGCCTATTTGGTTTATGATAAGTAGTACCATGAAACATATTCAAGCAAGTACGCTTTTCTACCTTTCGATCATTTTCGTTCTTATCTCTGCTTGTACTTCAGGTACCGTTAAGGATGACGAGACTAAACTTACCAACTACGTCAATCCATTGATAGGAACAGCAGGCAAGGGAAAGACTTACCCCGGAGCCACAGTGCCTTTTGGGATGGTACAGCTAAGCCCAGACAACGGCCGAAATGGCTGGGATTGGATTTCAGGATATTTTTACCCTGATACGGTAATTGCTGGCTTCAGCCATTTACACCTGAGTGGTACAGGAGCAGGAGATTTGTGTGATATTTCTTTTTTACCCGTATCTGGAAAAGAAAAAACTTCTAGGCTGGATACGATTAGTAAAAAGGAGACTATCTACACTTCATTTAGTCATGAGAATGAAAAAGCCAGTCCGGGTTACTATCAAGTATATCTAGAGGACTATCAGGTGAATGTGGAGTTGACCGCAACTACTCGCACTGGCTTGCAACGATATACTTTCGAGCATAATGATTCGATGGCGGTGAGACTGCATCTTGGGTATGCCCGAAATTGGGATTGGGTAACAGACAGCCAGTTGAAAGTGCTCAACGATTCAACGATATCTGGATATAGAAAATCATCTGGTTGGGCCAAAGATCAGCGCGTATATTTCTACACGGTATTTTCAAAGCCTTTTAAATCCTTTGAGCTAAGTGATAATCAAACTATAGCTGAAAAGTTGACGGATATTAAGGGACAAGATGTATTGGGTAAGTTCTATTTTGATGAAAGTCAAGGCAATGAAATCATGGTCAAGACAGCCATCAGTTCTGTGAGCGTCGCGAATGCCAAGGAGAACCTTGAAGCTGAACAAGTAGGGTTTGATTTTGGAAGGATCCGAAGTCATGCGGATGAACAATGGGAAGCGCAATTGAATAAGATCCAAATAAAAACGTCCAAAGATGATAAAGTACAATTTTATACCGCCATGTATCACAGCATGTTGGCGCCCATTACTTACTCAGATGTAAATGGAGAGTATAAGGGGCCTGATGGGCAAATTCATAAAACTGGCAGCACTCGATATTCCATTTTTTCACTTTGGGACACGTTTAGGGCATGGCATCCATTGGCTACCTTGTTGCATACCGATCGTGTGCCAGATATGGTGGCCTCTCTGATGGGACACTACCAGGAATATGAGAAGTTGCCCGTGTGGAATATGCATGGCAATGAAACCGATATGATGCTCGGTTATCATTCATTACCTGTATTGGCGGACGCCTATTTCAAGGGACAACTCGGTTTGGATGCGAAACAGGTATATCAAGCGATGAAAACCTCGGCTATGCAGAATGAATTTGGAGTTAAGAATTACAAAAAAATGGGCTATGTCCCTTACGATTCCATGAACTGGAATGTATCGTTGACTATGGAGTATGCTTTCGACGATTGGTGTGTGGCGCAAGTAGCTCAAGATCTTGGGTATGAAGAGGATTACAGATATTTCATGAATCGTTCAAAAAACTACAAAAATCATTTTGACTCAGTCTCTGTTTTTTTTCGAGCCAAAAATGCACAAGGAAGTTTTAGGGAGCCATTTGACCCTAAAGCTTATCATCCTGAGGATTTTGCGGAAGCCAATGCCTGGCAGTATTATTGGTTTGTACCTCAGGATGTAGAAGGCTTGATAAATCTTACGGGAGGTAAAACCAATTTTGAAGAGAAGCTAGATGCACTTTTTGAATCTAGTGAGGAATCTGGCGAAACACCAGTTTGGATATCAGGAAACATTGGACAGTATGTTCATGGCAACGAACCTTCACATCATGTGCCGTATCTATATCAGTGGACTGATCATCCTCAAAAAGGACAACAGCGCATTCGACAGATTATGGATGAACTTTATACTACTGAACCAGATGGATTGTGTGGGAATGAAGACTGTGGCCAAATGTCTGCCTGGTATATTTTTGGTGCCATGGGTTTTTACCCAGTCAACCCTGCAGACGGCCGTTATATCCTGGGCTCTCCTGCTGTAGTGGAAGCAGTTATCCAATTACCCAAAGGAAAATCTTTCCGAATCGTGGCCAACAAACAATCAAGTGAGAATGTCTATGTAAAATCAGTCACTCTGAATGGACAGCCACTAAATAGAAACTATATCACGCATGAGGAAGTTGCTGCAGGGGGTACACTTATGTTTGAAATGGGGAGGTAAATTTACTCTCCTATTCTCACGTCATGAAAACCTGCTCTCTTCCATTGCCCATCTTCCTGGACCCAGAAATGAGAAACTCTAATTCTTCTTGAAAATTCTTCACCATTTAAGTTACCATCCATTTCGATGATGCCAGTCACATAAGCAGATTGATCATATTGAACCAATTGTTTGTCTTTGAATTGATATTTGGTAACCTCAAGTGTTCCGCTCCCTAGCTGACCTTTTCTTTTTTTCAAATAAGCCATCCAGGCCTCTTTAGTAATGACCGGATTGCTCCCATTCACATGAGCGTATTGATCCGTAGTCAATAGGTTGAGTTTGGCAATGTCCACCTTTTCAAAGGCAAGGTTGAAATCGTTGATAGCTTGATTTAACGATTCAATGTCTGATTCAGTAGAAACTTCCACCGTACAAGATAAAAGGCTGAAAAGATAAATTAGGTATGCAATTTTTTTCATGGATGTTGGGTTATGTGAGTAGTTTACCAGATTTGCAATTGATAGTCATGGAGGTATTATTTTCTTCATACCCTAGTTCAAAATCATTAATCACAGCGGGTATTTCTGTTGGCATCCAATGCCTTCCTTCTTTTACCACAATTACAGCACCTTCGTGGTCACCTACCCAGCAGAAGTTTTCATTCCAGGCTTTTGGGTTAATAGGTAGGATGTTGTGACTGGTCATAAGTTCATGACTTATTTCCAGAGTGTTCGAGACAGGAAGACCTATTTCATTTACACAGATAACATCGTCAATACCAAAGGTTTGTTTAGAAGGATAATTAAGCGACGGTCGTTCGATGAACTCGGCAATATTCCCCTCAGCATCAAAAAAATAAATGGAGCGGCCCGTATCAAAATGGATAATCTTGTTTCCTTCAAGAGGGAGAAGGTCAATTGCTCTTGACTCTACATATTGGATAGAATCCTCAAGGCTACCTGTGGGTATGAGAAAAGCATAGTGGTACAATTTTGGCGATTCTAACTCTTCGCTAAAAACAAGTTCAGTAAAACCTGCTTTCACGGTGATCTCATTGTTGATAATTTTCTTTACCTCAAAGCCCAAAATATCAGCATAAAACTCTTTCTGTTTTTGAAGATTTTTCGATCCTAATTTTAGCTTTTTAATTTTCATTACTAGTGAGTAAGGTTTTATCTGAAATATAT
Source organism: Reichenbachiella sp. (assembly GCF_965233835.1). Lineage (GTDB taxonomy): Bacteria > Bacteroidota > Bacteroidia > Cytophagales > Cyclobacteriaceae > Reichenbachiella. The sequence continues at coordinate 194,176 of NZ_OZ247585.1, read as the reverse complement.
AAACTGATTTTCAGAAAGTTAGTTTAGCCTAATAATTTTAGTCGATTTGGTGATAATTCTTATATTTGAAATTCACCAACTCAATATCAATCAAGTATGCAAGTCAGAGGGTCAGTTATAAAGAGTATAGATAGTTTCGTTGCAGATACTCATGGTAGTAAATATGAGGAATGGAAAAAGGGATTGTCTGCTGCATCGAATTTGTTGCTTTCTTCGGTATCCACATCCAATTGGTATCCAGTAGAGCCAGGCGTTATTGTACCCACTGAGGTGCTTTGTAAAATGTTTTATGCTGATAAAAAAAAGGGTGCCTGGGAGTCTGGAAGGTATAGTGCTAAGATGGGTTTGACCGGAATCTATAAGGTATTTGTTTTGATCAGTTCTCCCTCTTTTATGCTGAAAAGAGCTTCTCGTGTAATTGCTACTTTCTATGAGCCAACGGATCTGAAAGTGATTGACAGTTCTGATACTTCTATGGTCATTCAGTTTACCAAACTGCCAATCAAAAATGAATTGATAGAATATCGTATAGCAGGATGGATGGAGATGGCACTAGAAATATGCGGGTGCAAAAACCTGAAAGTGGATATCACCAAATCTATGGCTAAAGGCGATAACGCATTTGAAACCACTATTACCTGGGACTAAGACTTAGAGTTTAAAATCAGGGTTGTAGATTAATCCTAGAATATTTCCCCAAGGGTCTTTCACCGTTGCTACTTCTAAAGCTCCACCTACATTAGTTGGAGGTTCGTGCTCGGTAGCACCCAAGTCTAAAAAATGCTGATACCTACCTCGAATATCTTCTACACCCCAGTAATTGATCACACTTTCAACTTTTTCTGTTGTAGGCTTCGATTCGGGTTGTAGGCCTAATTCGTAACCAGCCACATTGAAGCCAACATATCCGTCTTCTTCGAAATACGGAGAGACTTCAAAAGCTTTGGTGTACCATTCAGTAGCTTCTTTGATGTTTCCCACTTTATAAATTGCTGTTCGTAATCCTAGAATGGCCATGTGAATATTTCTTTAATGTGCTTTTCAAATGTAACCTTATTTTTCCCTTTTGAAGAAACGATTCTTAGTAATATTGGTCTTTGTTTTGTGAATTATACAAACCCTAATCTAGTCGTACCGTATGCCACACTATGGATGATACATTGATGAGAAATTTTTACTTTATACTTCTTTTTCTGCTGGTAGCCTGTACACCGAGCAAAGACCCACAAAAAATTATTGATAAGGCAATCGCTGCTCATGGAGGGCAGCTTTTTGAAGGAAGGACGGTTACGTTCGATTTTCGAGATAAGCACTATTTGGTGCAACGAAAGCCAGAAGGGTACACTTACATTCGTTCGTTCGATGATGATAGCCTGGGGCAGGTGAAAGATGTTTTGACCAATAGCACCGAGTTGGAGCGCTATGTGAATGATACGCTCTTGGATATTAGTGAGGAATGGAAGTTCAAATACGCCAATTCGGTAAATTCAGTATTGTACTTTTTTCAACTGCCTTATGGCTTGAATGATCAAGCAGTGGTTAAAAAATATTTGGGTCAGAAAGTGATTAATAAACAACTTTATGAGAAAATTCAAGTGACTTTCAAACAAGAAAATGGCGGAAAGGATTTCGAGGACGTTTTTGTTTACTGGATCAATGCAGAAACAAATACATTAGACTTTCTTGGGTATTCCTATTTAACTGACGGTGGAGGAGTAAGGTTTCGCCAGGCAGTGAATCGTAGAGTGATCAAAGACATGGTCTTTCAAGATTACATCAACTTTAAGCCAGCGGACAAAAACGCTCCTGTTGAATCCCTGGATCAAGCTTTTATAGAAGCGTCTTTGATTGAACTATCGCAGATTGAAAATGAAAATATTGAAGTGAAGTAATTGATGATTGAATGAAATAATGAGTTGCTGAATCAATGTATGATTAACTCATTATTTTATTCGCTCATATTTATATAGGCACATTCACATGGCGTTCGGCATGATAAGATGATCTTACCAAAGGACCTGATTCCACATACTTCAACCCACGTTTCAATCCTTCTTCTTTGTACTTTTCGAATTGATCAGGGTGAATAAACTCAGCTACTTCGATGTGCATTTTAGTAGGTTGTAGGTATTGACCCAAGGTCAGGATATCCAAACCATTCTCGACCAAATCATCCATCGCTTTGTGCACTTCGTCTACAGTTTCACCCAGCCCCAACATAATGCCAGACTTGGTTCGCTGTCCATATTCTTTGGTCAATTTGATTTGCTCTAAACTTCGAGCATATTTGGCTTGAGGTCGTACTCTTCTGTAAAGACCCTCTACAGTTTCCATGTTGTGTGAAACCACTTCTTGCCCACCATCAATCATACGATAAAGTGCCTCCCATTTGCCTTTCACATCAGGAATCAAGATTTCAATGGTGGTTTCGGGTGAAGCTTTTTTCGTTTCAACTACTGTTTGATACCATATTTCAGCACCTCTGTCCTTGAGTTCGTCACGATTCACTGAGGTGATGACAGCGTGCTTGACACCCATGGTTTTGATAGCATCTGCAACACGTTTAGGTTCTTCAGTATCATACTCTGGTGGCCTACCTGTAGCCACTGCACAGAAGGTGCAGCTTCGAGTACAGACATTGCCTAGAATCATAAAAGTGGCAGTACCAGCGCCCCAACACTCACCCATATTCGGGCAATTGCCACTCTCACAGATTGTATGAAGTTTATTTTCATCTACAATCTTTCTCACATTAGCATAGCTCTGGCCTACTGGCAACTTCACTCTCAACCAATCTGGCTTCGTGCGCTTTCTGGCTTGCTTTCCGTCGACTACTGGTAATTCTATCATGAAACTTGAAATTTGTGCAAAGAAACAAACAAGTGTACTAACTTGAAGGGTTTACGAGTGGTTTTTTGAAAAGATGAGGGTCAGCGTACTTATTTTCTATGACCGTAGAATAGCGTAATAAAAGCTGACAAATAAACGGATTTGTTGTCCTCCACAGGCATCAACTCCACTTCGCCGGCATAGGCTTCTATCAAAGATCCAATTTCAAATCCGGTCACATTACTTTTGAAGGCACCCATCTCAAAAGTCAAAGAAGCCTTCAGATTTAAGCCAGGTTTAATTTTTGATTCTCCAAGTCCTTGAAACAAGTGGCCAGTGCCGGTAATAGATTGATAAGAATATAATACGGGCGTTTTACCAGGGCCTACTGTTTTTGGGTCATACCCAAACGGGACGGCGGTGCGACTATCGCCAACCTTGACGTAATAGGGTGCAACAATGCCAAGGGTAGGTCCTGCTGCAATCGAAGCATTGATCTGTACTCCTTGTTGTGGTGCTTTTTTGAATAGAATAAAGTCCCTTCCGTACTGTGCCCGTATAGCATACAAATAATTGGACTTACCGTAAATGAATGGATTACCAGCTGCTGAGTTTCTTCTGTGCTCTTTGGGGTGTTTCACATTCATCAATTCGAACCCAATGGTTCTAAACTGAGTTTCGCTGAGAGCACTGGAAAATTTCATTACGAAACCACCAATCAAACCACCATTCGTATTTTTATTGATTCCCCAAATAAATTCTTTGGTATAATCATAATGACCAGATGATTGTGCGACTGCACTGGTCGCCAAAATGGCAAGGCATGATATCAGTATGAGCTTTCTCCGCATATTCTTAATAAATCTAACAACTTCAACCACTTATTACATTACCCAGACAAAATAAAATTCTGATAACTTTTGATTTGAAGTGTAGGTACTTAAGCTTTGCAAAATAACGTTTTTTCAAAATTTAAAGTTTAATGGGCACCTTAAAAAATCAATATCTGGGAAACCTTCGTACCGAAGGCCTACATATCCCGTCAGGAAATAAGATCATAACTGATGCTCCGGTAGACAATATGGGCAAGGGAGAGGCTTTTTCCCCTACTGACCTGATGTCGTTTTCACTAAGTGCGTGTATGATGACGATTATGGGCCAAGTGGCTGATCGTGAAAAAATTGCTATGGAAGGTGTGACCACGGATATCACCAAAGTGATGTCCGCTAGCCCAAGAAAGGTGTCAGAAATTCATATTAATTTCAATTGGCCCAAATTAGACTTGACTGAAAAACAAAAGACGATGCTGATCAATGCAGCCAAAACTTGCCCCGTTGCTTTAAGTATTCATCCGGATATCAAATTAGAAGTAACTTTTAACCTGAATTAACTGACTTTTTTAGGCTTAGCCCGTATAAACCTTTTTTCAAAGAGATAAACCTATCATCAATGCTCAAAGATCTTCGCATCAATAACTCACTAACCGGAAAGAAGGAACTGTTTGAACCCATCCATGCCCCGCATGTCGGCATGTATGTTTGTGGGCCTACCGTGTACAGTGATGTACATTTGGGCAATGTTCGTACCTTCTTGAGTTTTGATGTGATCTTCCGGTATTTGATGCACTTGGGGTATAAGGTGCGCTATGTAAGAAACATTACAGATGTTGGTCATTTGGTCAACGACGGTGACGAAGGTGAAGATAAAATTGGTAAGAAAGCTAAGCTAGAAAATCTAGAACCGATGGAAGTGGTCCAGCGTTACACTCAGGATTTTCATCAGGTCATGGCCATGTTCAATACTTTGCCTCCGAGTATAGAACCATCCGCTACTGGTCATATCCTAGAGCAGATCGAGATGATTGAGTTGTTGATTGAAAAGGGATTGGCTTATGAAGTGGAGGGATCGGTTTATTTCGACGTCAATGCCTACCAAAAAGACCATGATTATGGAAAATTGTCTGGCAGAAAGATAGAAGAGCTTTTGTCCAATACCAGGGATTTGGATGGTCAGGATGAAAAGAGAAATTCCGTAGATTTTGCCCTTTGGAAAAATGCTTCTCCGGAACACATCATGCGTTGGAATTCTCCATGGGGTGCTGGTTTCCCGGGTTGGCACTTGGAGTGCACCGTGATGGGTAAAAAATATTTGGGGCAGACATTTGATATCCACGGCGGTGGAATGGATTTGAAGTTTCCTCACCATGAATGTGAATTGGCTCAATCGGTTGGTGCCCATGGCACAGACCCTGTTAAGTATTGGGTTCACACTAACATGCTGACAGTCAATGGCCAAAAGATGAGTAAGTCATTAGGTAATTCTTTTTTGCCTAGAGAACTCTTTGCTGGTGATCACGAATTGCTTGATAAGGCATATAGTCCAATGACTACCAAATTCTTCATGCTGCAATCACATTATGCGAGCACATTAGATTTTTCTAACGAAGCCTTGAGCGCAGCACAAAAAGGCTATCGTAAGCTGATGAATGGATTGAAAACCCTGCGAGGATTGTCAGTCGAAGGAATAGTAGACAGCGAGCCAAACGAAAAAGCAATCAAACAAATCAACAGCTTGTGTGACAATTGCTACCGAGCGATGAATGATGATTTCAATACAGCCTTAGCTATTGGACATTTGTTTAACCTTTTGAAGAAAATCAACTCGATTCATACAGGCGTACTTTCTATTGCTGAGATAGGTGCTGAAACCTTTAAAAGAATGAAAACTACATTTGAGTCGTTTGTATTGGATATACTTGGCTTAAAAGAAGAAAGCAATGTGGACTTCGATGGTTTGATAGACGTATTAATAAATGTGTACAAAGAAGCCAAAGAGGCTAAAAATTACGATAAAGTAGACCAAATCAGAAATAGTCTCAAATCTCAGGGTGTTGTACTCAAAGACATGAAGACAGGCGTGGATTGGGCGTATGAGGAGTAATTTGGCTTAATAATCAAACCTCCGAGTCAAATCATCCAGGCTCTTTTTCGACCCCACAAAAGTCACCAAATCTTTTAAGCGAAGACGAGTGTAACCATGAGAAATAATCATCTGGCCAGCACGTTTGATAGACAGTATAATCACGTCGGCAGGAAGGCGCAAGTCGCGAAGAGGAACGCCATGTAAGTCCGGGTTCATCACTTCCAAGTCTCTTGAATCCTGCCCAGGTTCCATACCCAGTAAGAGTGAAGTGGCCTGAGGTGATCTTACATAATGATCCATCAAACTCACCATGGCCATAGATGGGTCAACTATTCTTACACCAAGGTTTAAGAATTTGTCATAATACAGTCGATCCGTCAGACGAACGATGATATCCGGTGTGCCAAAGTGATGATAAGCCAGCTCACAGACTTCGAGATTCTCGCGGTCGGCGAGCATACAAACAATAGCCTCTGTTTTCGCCGCACCCATTTCCTTGATTTGAGGCAAATTGATTTTATCCATGTAATGAATGGTGATGCCTTCTGGCTCGTCAATGCTACCCTTTTTCATCAGCGTTACGATCTGAACTTTCCAGTTGTTGGTCATGAGTTGTTTGGCCAATGCCACAGACTGACTTTCAAAACCAAAAATAATGGCGTCTCTAATTCCGTCGGTCTGAAATTTTGCTCGTGTTTTGTCCTCACCCACTTTTCTTAAAGCATATTTAAACAAAGGAGGACCTACAATTTGATTGAGTACAATAATACCAATCATGATGGTAGCGAATTCAGGACCCCATTCCGGAAATTGATTGGAAACAAGTGCAGTTAAACCAAGTGCAACACCAGCCTGAGTGACATACGGCATCCAACCAACATGTACAAACCGTGCAGGGTCTTTGGCTATAAACCCACCAGCATAAGATCCACCTATGATCGTCAATAAACGAATACCAAAAAAGAACAAGGCAATAGGCCAGATGCTGAAAAGAATATGAATATCTAAAGAGGCCCCTGTCAGCGTGAAAAATGCCGCATAGATCATGGGACCGGTTTTTGCCAAAATTGACAAAAATTCAGGTTTGTACTTTGAGTAATTCGTTATGTACAAACTAGCAATGATGCAAGTAATTAAAGGCTCCAGGCGGATGTGATGACCGGGTATGACATCTAGTGTTCCAAGTAGGTGATTGATAAAATAAACGCCCCAGCCCAACAAAACAATAACTACGGCCTTTGAGTCAGACTTGAATCCAAGTCCTAGAAAGGCGTCAAGCAATCGGCCCAATAAATAGCCGATTCCCGCAGAAATCAACATTTCCAAAACAGGCAATAGTACACTGATGTACTTGAATTCATTTCCACTGACCAATGATATGCTCATGGCGAAGCACATGGCAAACAAAATAATTACCAGGAAGTCCTTGAGTACCGTTACACCCATTACCGTTTGTGTGAAAGGACCTTTGGCTCTTAGTTCGTTGATAACAGCAATAGCAGAAGCAGGTGATCTTGCAACGAATACCGTGCCAGCCAGCAGAGCTACTGCCAGCCTTGTGCTGAAATTCATACTTTCCATAAAAGAGATATGGTCAGCCAAAAAGAAAACAGTAATGCTCCCTATACCAAAGGAAAAGAACAACTGTCCCAGCGTATTCCATTTGATGCTGTTGATTTTGGAGATGAGTTCTCTAAAATATAATTCAGCGCCAGCGGCAAAAGCAATAAAGGCCAATGCCAGCTCATTAATAAAGTTGAGTTCTCCAATGGACTCGGAGGGTATTAGATTCAAAACGAACGGACCACACAATATACCCGTCATTAAAAAACCAGTAATGATGGGCAGGTTAGCCCGCTGAAAAATGGACGCAATTTTATTTGCAGCAATGGATACTACCCCGAAACCGGCAATCAGAATAATTGTGAGTTTTATACTATCAAAATTGAGATCCATCTACAAGCGCATAATTTGGATTAAATTCTAAAATAGTCAATATCTTTAAAAGGCTTCAACATGAAGCTTTCTTTTAAACGTTAAAATTTTTATATGAACATCCTGATAACCGGTGGGACAGGTCTGATAGGTAAGCGCCTTATAAGTTTTTTATTGAATAGGGGTATGTCTCTTAGACTACTGAGTCGAAGAAACTTTTTAAAAGCCAGGGTTCCGTCTTATCAATGGAGTTTGGCACAAGGAGAAATAGATGGTCAAGCCTTTGAGGGGGTAGATGTGATAATCCATTTGGCAGGGGCTGGCGTGGCCGAAGGAAGATGGACTGATAAACGAAAAAAGCAAATCATGGATAGCCGAGTTGAGTCAACCAAATTAATTTACGAGACTGTGGCAAAATTGGATAACAAACCGAAGGCCTTGATTTGTGCTTCAGCTACAGGCTATTATGGTTTGAAGGAGTTTGCACATGAGTCCTCAGAAGAGGAAAATCCTGGAGATGATTTTTTGGCTGAGGTGTGTAAGCGATGGGAAGTAGAAGCCGATCGATTTAAAGATTTGGGATTAAGAGTGGTGAAGCTAAGGACCGGAGTGGTGTTTGACGAATCGGGTGGAGCGCTTGAAAAAATGGTTCAACCCATAAGATATTTTGTTGGTGCACCACTAGGTGAGGGTAGTCAGGTAGTTCCTTGGATTCATTGGAAGGATTGGTGCGGAGCGGTAGGTCATTTGATTGAGCGTGAAAGTCTATCTGGTGCTTTTAATTTGGTGGCTCCAGAGCCTATAACAAATGCAGCACTAACTCGTTTGATAGCAAGGATTATTCGAAAGCCGCTATGGTTGCCTAATGTACCTGCGTTTGCCCTGAAGCTGGCCCTTGGAGAGATGTCTTCCATCGTATTGCAAGGGCACAAGGTGTCTAGCAAAAAGCTAGAAGCTACAGGATATGAGTTTGAGTATCTGGAAGCAGAGCAAGCCCTTTTCGAATTGTTAGGTCAGGATTGAGGCTTTGGCCAATAATCTCTAACTTTGCCGGCTTGGCATTTTTTTAGTCAAAAAATTTAACAACCTATATCATATACCATGGGAGACGGAAGTAAGAAAAAAGCACATGTTGAGAAGATAAAGAAGGCTTTCAAAGACAGAAACTGGAATGAAATAAAAAGTACAGACTCTTGGGTGATTTTTAAGGTCATGTCGGAGTTTGTAGAAGGATTCGAAAAGTTGGCCAAAATTGGACCTTGTGTATCCATCTTTGGTTCGGCACGGACACAACCGGATCACCAATACTACAAAATGGCCGAGGAGATTTCTGCCAAGTTGGTACGCCATGGATATGGAGTGATAACTGGAGGTGGGCCGGGTATTATGGAAGCCGGCAACAAGGGAGCACATAGTGAAAAAGGAAAATCCGTTGGTTTGAATATCGATCTTCCTTTTGAGCAAAATAATAATATCTATATCGACCAGGATAAGCTGATCAACTTCGACTATTTCTTTGTAAGAAAAGTCATGTTTGTGAGATACTCTCAGGGTTTTATTGTGATGCCTGGAGGTTTTGGAACCTTGGATGAAATGTTTGAGGCATTGACATTGATCCAAACACTAAAAATTGAAAAATTTCCTATCGTATTGGTTAGTAAAGCTTATTGGGGAGGTCTGGTAGATTGGATGAAAGAAGTACTGCTCAAGGAGAAAAATATCAATGCAGAAGACATGGACCTTTTTCATTTAGTGGAAACGGAAGAAGAGGCAGTCGCGGTAATTGATAACTTCTACAACCAATACAAACTATCTCCAAATTTCTAATAATTGAACACATAATACCTGCAAGAGAATAATGGCAAGAGAAGCGGAAACAGAGGAACTGGAACCAACCATTCTAGATTCACTGGAAGGAGAACATACAGATTACATCGAAGTGTATGGTGCCCGAGAGCACAATCTCAAGGATATAGATGTGAAGTTCAAGCGGAATCAGCTTGTTGTCATTACTGGAATTAGTGGTAGTGGCAAGTCTTCTCTGGCCTTCGATACCATTTACGCAGAGGGGCAGCGCCGCTACATGGAAAGTTTCTCTGCGTATGCGAGAAGCTTCATGGGTGATATGGAGCGGCCCGATGTTGATAAAATCAATGGACTTTCTCCGGTTATTTCTATTGAACAAAAAACAACCAGTCGCAATCCCAGATCCACAGTTGGAACGGTTACCGAGGTGTATGATTTTATGCGTTTGCTCTTTGCCAGAGCAGGTATCGCCTATTCTTATGTGACAGGCGAGAAAATGGAAAAGCAGACGGAAGAGCAAATTTTCTTTCATGTGCTATCTTTCTTCGACAATCAAAAAATTTCGATTCTTGCTCCAGTGGTAAAAGGCCGGAAAGGGCACTATCGCGAACTTTTCGTTCAGATTGCGAAGATGGGTTATACCAAAGTGCGCATTGATGGCGAGTTGCAAGACTTAGTGCCGAAGATGCAGGTGGATCGATACAAGACCCACGACATTGAGATAGTCATCGATCGCGTGCAGGTGCGTGAGAAGGATAAGATTAGAATCAATGCGTCTTTGAAAACTGCCATTCAGCAAGGCAAGGGAGTGATGATGATTTTGGATGAGCAGGGTGAGATACATCACTTCTCCAAACATCTGATGGATGCTAAATCGGGCTTAGCCTACGACGACCCAGCACCCAACAACTTTTCGTTCAACTCTCCTTACGGAGCATGCCAGACTTGCAATGGATTGGGAGTAATCGAAAAGATTGAAAAAGAGAACATTATTCCAGACGATACACTCGGTATCAGCCGAGGAGCGATTTTGCCATTAGGCGAATTCAGAGACATCTGGATTTTTAAGAAAATTGAAGCCATCCTAAAAAAGCATAAGTACAGTTTATCTACTCCGGTCAAGGATATTAAACCTGCAGTTTTGGATGTCTTGTTGTATGGCGATGATGAACCAGTTGCCGTAAGTTCGAAAAAATATCCTGGAACGGACTGGAATACGAAATTTGAGGGCATTGCGACTTTTCTGGAAAAGCAGAAAGACAGCGGTACAGAAAAAATTCAGAAGTGGATCAAGGACTTTACGACGATCTCTACTTGTCCTGAATGTGAAGGGGCACGATTGAGAAAGGAATCCCTGCACTTCAAGATTGCTGATAAAAATATCTCCGAACTCGCCAGACTCAATATCTATGACCTGACCGAATGGTTTAAGGATGTAGAAAGTAGACTGACTGATAGGCAAAATGTAATTGCCACAGAAATACTGAAGGAAATCAGAAAGCGATTAGGGTTCTTGTTAGATGTAGGGCTAGATTATCTGGAGCTCAATAGACCGTTGCGTACGTTGTCTGGTGGTGAGGCACAACGCATCAGATTGGCCACTCAGATTGGCACCCAGCTCGTAGGTGTACTCTATATTCTAGATGAGCCTAGTATTGGCCTCCATCAAAGAGACAATGTAAAGTTAATCAAAGCACTGAAGGACCTAAGAGATCTAGGCAATACGGTCATCGTAGTCGAGCATGACAAGGATATGATGCTTGACTCTGATTATATAATAGACATTGGTCCCGGTGCGGGAAGACATGGCGGTCAGATTGTTGCTGAAGGTTCTCCTTCGGAATTCATAAAAAACCCTACGACTACTTCAGGTTATCTGAATGGCAAACTGAATATCGATGTACCTGCTGAGAGAAGGGCTGGAAACGGAGAGAAAATTGTATTAAAAGGTGCAACTGGCCACAACCTGAAAAATGTCAACTTGACCTTGCCTCTGGGCAAAATGATCTGTGTAACAGGAGTTTCTGGGAGCGGGAAGTCCTCATTGATTCATGAGACTTTTGTCCCTATCCTTAATAAGAAATTTTATCGATCTCGAAAAGAACCACTGCAGTACAAAAGCATAGATGGAGTGGACAATGTAGATAAAATTATAGAGGTAGATCAGTCTCCTATTGGGCGGACGCCAAGGTCAAACCCCGCCACGTATACCGGAGTGTTCACGGACATTCGTGCACTCTTTTCTCAATTGCCCGAGGCTAAAATTAGAGGCTATAAACCTGGTCGTTTTTCATTTAATGTAAAAGGTGGGCGTTGTGAAACTTGCGAAGGTGCTGGGATGAAACTGGTAGAAATGGACTTTCTGCCAGATGTATATGTGCCTTGTGAGACTTGTAAAGACAAACGATACAACAGAGAAACGCTCGAAGTGAGGTTCAAGGGGAAATCGATTGCGGATGTGCTGAACATGACCGTGGAGCAAGCGGTGGAGTTTTTCGAACACCAGCCTAAGATCGTTCGCAAGATCAAAACATTGAGCGATGTAGGATTGGGCTACATCACACTTGGACAGCATGCAACCACGCTTTCTGGTGGCGAAGCACAGCGAGTGAAATTAGCTACAGAGCTTTCTAAGAAAGACACCGGAAAAACATTTTATGTGTTAGACGAACCTACTACTGGTCTTCACTTTCAAGACATTCAGCATTTGCTCAATGTCTTGAATATTCTTGTAGAGAAAGGGAATACTGTAATGATCATTGAACACAATTTGGACGTTATCAAAATAGCAGATCATATAATTGACTTAGGCCCTGAAGGTGGAAATGGCGGCGGACAAATCATAGCAGAAGGAACACCCGAACAGGTAGTGGCTAAAAATGCTGGTTATACTGCTAAGTTTCTAGCCGAGGAATTAGCTTCTTGAAATATTTGACCTATTTTGGCGGCTTGAAAAGCACCCATGGGAGAAAGTAAACAAGCATCAAGAAAGAAACACACCAACGAACAACTCATTCCATATCAGTGGTTTTGGACTAATGTCTATGGGGAGCGCATGGGGTTTTTGGAGTGGGTAAAATCTCGGCCTTTTACAATTTTTTATTTATTTGTTGTTTTTTTTCTATTCGGTTTTCTTGGAGAAGCAAATACAAGACATTGCGATACTTGGCAAGAGGTGTTCGCTTGTGATCGAGCAATTTGGATGATTAAAATGGTAACTGAGCCCTTCAACTATGTATTGAGTTGGTTTACAGCACCATTCTTTCATAATGGAATTGATCATATATTGTTTGTGGCCATTTTTGGTTTCTTGATGCCGGTACAATCATTCGAGGTTCAAAATGGAACAAAGTTTACGGTAATAATTTTCTTTTTGGCCTACGTTACAGTAGGTGTATTTTTCGGTGTTTTTTTTAATGTAGGGATTTATTACTGGCCGGATGTAGATTTTTTTTCTTCAGGATTTGAAAGAAATTGGATGGGAGGCTCTGTTGGATTTTATGCTATTATTGGAGCGCTGATATATCTCGCCAAAAAACCTTGGGTATTGTTAATATCATTGGTCAGTTTTGAAATTCTCAATTTAGTTGTAATTGGTATTTCTGTTCATATCTCTTTTATCCATATTGTTTCTTGTATGAGCGGTATGCTAACATCGAGGCTATTGCGCAAATTTTTGATAAATGAATAACAAGAAACCAACAAAAGAACAGTTGATTCCATTTCAATGGTTTTGGACTGATCAATTCGGTGATAAAATGAGCTTTCTTGGATGGTTGAATTCTAGGAAATTTTCAATTATTTATTTAATTGTAATCTGGAGTATTGTATCAATACTTGGATTTGCTTCTACCTGGGATTGCGATACATGGCAAAAGATATTTGCATGTGACCGAGCAATATGGTTAGGGAAAATGTTGACCGACCCAGTTGATTATGTTTTGAGTTGGTTTACCACTCCATTTTTCCATAATGGAATTGATCATATTTTGTTTGTTTCAATATTTGGGATAATGATGCCTGTACAGTCATTCGAGGTACAATACGGCACTAGACCCACGTTTATTATTTTCTTTGTGTCGTATATTATTATTGGCATATTTTTCGGGTCATTTTTTAATCTAGGCCTTTCTATTTGGCCAGACAGCCATTTTTTCTCTTTTGCTTTTGCAAGGAATTGGATGGGTGGTTCAGTAGGTTTTTATGCTTTTTTTGGAGCACTATCCTATTTAAGCAGAAAGCAATGGATTTTACCGCTTTGTGTAGCTTGTTTTGAAATATTCAATTTAACAGTAATTGGTATTGATATTCATATTTCATTTATTCATACCATTGCTGTTACAGGAGGTTTTTTCACATGCCTGATATTGAAGCGCAAGGGAATATTAGTTGCGAATTAGTACCTAATATTCTGTGATTTGTACCCAAACAAATACTTCTAAAATTCTCAACTTCGCAGCTATAAAATCGTAAAGATTTACCGTACTCAAACCGTAAAAAAATCATGGTAAGCGAAAATGAGGAGATCAAAATCCCTCAATCTGAATTACCCCGAGTAGTAGTAGTTGGAGGAGGCTTTGGTGGCCTCAGATTCCTAAAAAAATTGGATTCCAACAAGTTTCAAATTGTTCTACTCGATCGATACAACTATCACACTTTTCAACCCCTTTTGTATCAGGTAGCTACAGCAGGTCTGGAGCCGGATTCCATCGCTGGTCCCTTGCGGAAAAGCTTCCAAAATAGGAAGAATTTCTATTTCAGGATGGCTAGTGTGAATCGCATAGATGAAAAGAATCAGCAAGTAGAGACCAACATCGGGAAACTAAAATATGACCGCTTGGTATTGGCTTGTGGTTCTTTGACCAATTTCTTTGGTAATGATGAGTTTGAGCATAAGAGCTTCCCGCTAAAACAAGTCCCTCACGCATTGAACTTGCGTAGTCAAATTCTTCAGAATTTTGAAAAAGCTGTACTCAAAACGGATGAGAATGAAATGCAGCGATTGATGAATTATGTGATCGTTGGAGGAGGACCTACTGGGGTAGAAGTGGCTGGTGCTTTAGGAGAGTTGAAGAAGCATGTGCTGCCGAAAGATTTTCCCGAACTGAACCTAAATAAGATGCAAATCTATTTGGTGGAGGGTCAAGAGCGTTTGCTAGGGGCCATGTCCGACTATTCGGGAAAAAAAGCCTTTGACTATCTCAAGAAATTTGATGTCAATATCTATGTAGGCAAAATCGTAAAGGCCTTTGATGGCGAAACGGTAACCTTGAATGACGGCATGCAAATTCCTACGGAAACGTTAGTTTGGGCCGCTGGTGTAAAAGGCAACGCCATTGCTGGGCTTACGCTGGATATTACACCTGACAAGCGTTTCAAAGTGGATGAATACAGTAGAGTATCTGGCTTTGAGAATATCTATGCCATTGGTGATGTGGCGAGCATGTCAACAGAAAAATTCCCTAAAGGGCATCCTATGCTGGCACCCGTAGCTATTCAGCAAGGAGAACTTCTGGCTAAGAATCTGAATGGATTGAAAAAAGGCAAGCCATGGAAGGCGTTTACCTATACAGATAAAGGAACAATGGCCACTGTAGGCCGAAACAAGGCAGTAACCGAACTGCTCGGAAAATTCAAGTTTGGCGGATTTATGGCGTGGCTGACTTGGATGTTTGTGCACTTGATTCTTATTGTAGAATTTAGGAACAAGATTGTAATTTTCGGCAATTGGCTCTGGAACTATTTTACTTATGATAGAGGCACACGGTTGATCATTCGCCCATTTGTGAAGCACAAAGCCAAGAAAAAAGAGAAACCAAAGGAGGGAGAAGGGGCTTTAGTGGCTTGATCATTGGACTGAGGAACATTTCCAAAGTTCGACAACTTTGGAAATGATAGCCTTATTGAATTCGTCTATCCAATCGACCAGTCATTTCACCACTAATAAAATGATGGTGGCGCAATCCAAGGGTTTCTATAAATTTGGCATGTATGCAAATGACTAAGCAACGTGCCTATTGGTTGTGCCAAATCATAGGGTGGTCCACCTGGGGACTACTCAACTTCGCTGTGTTGGTGATGCAAAGCAACAAAGTCACCTTTACTGATTTCTTTGGTGCTGTTTTTCAAGTAGCTTTTTATATAGGTTCTTCTCACTTTTTAAGATCATTGATCAAAAAGAAGCAATGGTCTACTTACTCATCGATCCGTCTGATTCCAAGGATTCTGGTTTCGAACGTTGTGCTTGGTCTATTCAATTACTTCTCTTTGATTCTGGTGTCGTATCTGATGGGTACTTTGATGTGGTCGGTGGAGATGAAACCAACTCACATGATTTTCGGAATTTTAGGGCCGACAGCTATGTATTTTTTGTGGTCTCTCGTGTATTTTACTTATCATTATTTCGAAGAGTACAACAAATCCTTGCAGTATGAGACAGTTATTCGAGACACAGAACTCAATAACCTCCGTGCACAGCTGAATCCTCACTTTATTTTTAACGCACTGAACAGTATCAGAGCCTTAGTAGATGAAGATCCAAAAAAATCTAAATCGGCCATTACACAATTGTCTAATATTCTTAGGAACTCCCTTCAGGTAGATAAAAAGAAGTTAGTGTTGCTACAAGACGAGATGGCCACAGTAGAAGACTATCTGAGTTTGGAGTCCATTAGATACGAAGAAAGGTTGAATGTAGAATGGGAAGTGAGCAAGCGTACGCATAAAATTAAGATCCCTCCGATGATGATTCAGACTTTGGTAGAAAACGGAATCAAACATGGAATATCTAAATTGAAATCTGGAGGAACCATAAGTGTAATGGCAAGAATTGAAGGCGACTTTTTGGTCGTTCAAATTAGAAATTCAGGTGTATATTTAAATAACAAGCCTGCCAAAAAAAGTGGATATGGTTTGAGCAATACAAGAAAGAGGATTGAGCTGATCTATGGAGGGTTGGCCCGATTTACCATCAAAAATGAATCAGAAAACACGGTACTGACCGAATTGGTTTTACCCAAAGGATACTAGATATGAAGGCAATAATTATAGACGACGAAAGACTCGCAAGGAAAGAACTAACCTCTTTGTTGGCTGAGTTTCCAGAGATAGAGATTGTAGATGAGGCCGTCAATGCAGATGATGCTGTAGAAAAAATACAGAAACATGATCCCGACTTGATCTTCCTCGACATTCAGATGCCTGACAAGACTGGGTTTGAACTATTGGAAATGTTAGAAAAAACACCTTTGGTGGTTTTCACTACGGCCTATGATCAGTTTGCTATTAAGGCTTTTGAGTTCAATGCCTTGGACTATTTGCTTAAACCTATTGATACGGACAGGCTGGCCAATGTAGTAAAGAAGGTTTTGGATCAGTCAGCTAAACCAGCACCCGTTGTGACCGAGTCTTCTGAAAAATTGAAAGCATCAGATCAGGTGTTTGTTAAAGATGGAGAGAAATGCTGGTTTGTAAAGTTGGAGAACATCCGGCTATTTGAATCCGACGGCAATTACATCAAGGTGTTTTTTGATGGCTTTCGTCCTATGATTCACAAGTCTTTAAATGCCCTTGATGAGAAGCTCGATGATAAATCATTTTTCAGAGCCAGTAGAAAGCACATTATCAATTTAGGGTGGGTTGAATCGATTGAGCCGTGGTTTAATGGAGGCTTAATGGTGCAACTCAAAGGAGGAGATAAAGTAGAGGTGAGTAGAAGGCAGGCTTCAAAATTTAAGGAGCGAATGAGTCTCTAACCTTCTCGTACCCGTTCCATCAATTCGGCTTGAATATCCCAATCCTTAGCGAGATTTATCATAGCGGTTGCTTCCATTTCCGTCATGTATCCCTTCTTATGATTGTCCTGCCAGACGGCAATTAAGTGATCCAGTTTCTTCTCTTTGGGCAATACACCAATCACTTTATTTAAGAACTCTCGAGCTCGCTCAAAGGCAGAAATAAAATCTTCAGCAATGAAAGCATTGGCCCAGTCCAACTCCCGATGAGCATCATACTGATTGGCGCTTTCATCAAGCAGGGCTTTTTCGTCTTCATCCAAACCGTGATAGTGGAATATCAGTGATTTGAGTAACATTAATGCTCTTTTTTCTTGTCTGGTCATTCTAAAAGCCTACTCTGTTTTGTTCTGCTTGTTTGGGTGCTGGAAAATTTCTACCAGCTTACTTATCTAGGATAAGCTTACAATTGTCATTAATAAATGATGAATATAATCAGATTATAAGTTTTTCCGTAATGAAATCCGCAAGTAATTTCCCATTTGATGTCAGGCTTAAGAAATTACCGTTTAATTCCAGCATATTCTTCTGAATAAACTCATTGATTAGAACTCTTCTTTCTTTGATCAAATCGAAATCATGGATTTGTTTAAGGTCAGCATGATTGATCCCGTCTTTTAGCCGGAGTTGAGTAAGAATCGCTTCATTGACTTGGTCCTCGGCACTCAATTTTTCGATTGTAAAAGGCAGCTTGTCAGATTGAATGCTTTTGATGTATTTAATATTATGAGCGTAATTGAATTGTCTTTCTACTCCGTTATAGGAGTGAGCAGCAGGACCTAATCCCAGGTATTTCTTGCCGTGCCAGTATGACGAGTTGTGTTTGGATTCAAAGCCCTGAAGGCAAAAGTTGGAAATTTCGTATTGCTCATAGCCTACAGCTGCAAGCGTGTCCATGATCAGTACCAAGTGTTCAGCAGCAAGGTCTTCGTCTAAAGGAGTTAATTTGTTTTGCTTTTCCCACTTGCCAAACACGGTGTCTTCTTCTATGGTTAGTCCATAAATCGAAACATGAGGTGTGTTGAGTTCAAGCGCTTGCTCAAGGTCATTTTTGAGAGCCTCCAAAGTTTGGTTGGGGACGCCAAATATCAAATCAATCGATATATTCTCAAACCCGATTTCACGAGCGTACTTTACTGCATCAAGTGCCATTTTAGAATTATGAGCACGATTGAAATAAGATAAAATTTGGTCGTCAAAAGATTGTATTCCTATGCTCAGCCGATTGATTCCAGCAACTTTTAATTCTTCAAGCTTCGGTCGGCCCAGGTCATCAGGATTTGCTTCCAAAGTAATCTCTGAATTTTCACTAATCTGAAAATTTTCGTAAATCTTGTGTAAGACATCAGACAATTCTTGAATGCTAAGAATGGAGGGAGTGCCACCGCCGAAATAGATGGTTTCTATGGTTTCTCCAAGAAGATAATCTTTTTGTAATTCAATTTCCTTCAGAATTGCTTCGATTAAATCTGATTTGGTGTTTAGATTGGTAGAAAAATGAAAATCACAGTAATGGCAGGCTTGTTTGCAATAAGGAATATGAATGTAGATTCCAGCCAAGGCGTAAGAATGATAGTGAGCCGCTAATGTATAGACATTTTCTAAAACATATTGCTTCTTTTTGTCTCGCTCTCGGGATAGTCAATAGCGTCGATGCTCAAACTTCAGATTCTATCTCTATGATTGTTGTTTTTGAAGGAATTGATCAGAAGTACTTACCGAAAGTTTCAAAGGCTGATTCAATAGAAATTGAATGGATGAAAAAGACAGTGATCACTGACATGCGTAGAGATGGTTTTTGGTTGGCTAGCCTAGATTCTGTAAGATACTCGGAGGATACGTTAACCATATTTGGCTACCAGGGCAAATCATTTGATGTTATCGAGGTCTCTATTACAGATAATAAAAGTGGACTGAATAGCCTTTCTCGATTTCCAAAAATCAAATCACATCAAATTTCTTCTCCTGATCAAATAGAGGCAGAAATTGAAGAACTTCTCGATTACTTAGATGCTAGTGGTTATCCATTTGCCAGCTTTACTGTGGATTCAACTCATCTTTTAGGAAACCAACTTCATGTATATCTTCAAATGGATTTGGGCTCAAGGATCATTTATGATAGTTTGCAGGTAAGCCCATCAGGACTAGTTAAGCCGAGTTTTTTGAGTAAATACCTGAGACTAGACTATGGAAAAAACTATGATGAAAGAGATCTTGAAGAGGTTAAAGCCAGGATTCAACATCTTCCTTTTTTGTCCTTGGTCGATATGCACACCTCCTTTCAGCTAAAAAAAGCCAAAGTGACGTTAGAGTTGGAGCCTCGTAAGGTCAATTACTTTGATGGAATATTAGGGTTGGTGCCAGGCAGAGATGGGGAGGGAGTTGAAGTTACAGGCGAGCTTGATTTGAGCATTAACAATTTGTTTCAGTCCGGCAAAAAAATTGATATCAACTGGACAAAACTGGAGCCAGGTTCTCAACAGCTTCACGCTTCCTACCTGCACCCCATTTTGTTGGGCTCACCGCTGGATCTTTATTTTGCTTTGGATCAAATCCGTCAAGATACCATTTATTCCAATCGTTCATTAAAGTTGGCTTTTGATTATCGTCCGACTAGACAGGTGAGCATGCGCATCAGTTACGAAAGTTTATTGGGCAACGAATTAGATAATCAGTCTGGAGCGAGTGGCGATTTTGATATCGATTATTATGGATTGGCTGTGACTTGGTATCAATTGGATCAGCTCTATAATCCTAAGGAGGGCTTTAAGATTGATTGGAATGGAAATATTGGTAGAAAATCAGTCATCAATTCGAACGCCCCTATTCCTGAATCCACCCAGTATAGATTGCAGTTTACGCTTGAGGCATACAAAAGGATTTCACCCAGATCAGTGATTTATTTGGCCTCACAAAATGGATTAATATTTAATGACTACCTCTACTTGAATGATTTGTTCAGATTGGGAGGTTTGCAAACCGTACGAGGTTTCAACGAGTTGGAATTTTTTGCCTCTAAATATGCTTTGGTGAATTTAGAGTGGAGGTATTATTTGGATGCAAATTCTTATCTGGTAGCTTTTTATGATCAGTCATTCCTTGCTTATGAAATTTTGGGTGGGGACTACTCAGACAACCCTGCTGGACTTGGCGCAGGTATGCAATTCATGACAGAACGTGGAAATTTTAAGATTCTATATGGATTGGGAAAAAGAGACGGAGAGTCGTTTTCATTTGCTAATTCCAAAATCCATTTTGGTTATACCGCCATTTTTTGAAAAGGTATTGACTTTTGACTTACTTTGAGCCAAACTCGAACTAGCACATGATCGAATCCATACTGATATTTTTCTGGGCGCTTCTTATTTCAATGTTCTCTATCCCCACCATTATTAGCGTGGCGCACAGCAAGCGCATACTGGATGAACCGGACTTTAGAAAATTTCATGATATCAATACACCACGTTTGGGCGGGTTAGCCATCTTTGCTGGCTTCATGACTGGAGTAGCCATCTTTGGACAGATGTCTCTCGGTATACAGCAGCTCCTTGCAGGCAGTTTGATTATTTTCTTCGTAGGGGTGAAGGATGATATAAATGGTGTTTCTGTTTTCAAGAAGTTTTTTGTTCAGGTGTTGGCTGCCGGTATTGTGCTCTTTTATGCGGATATCAGAATTTCAAGCTTCCAGGGCTTCATGGGTATATATGATCTTGAGGTTGGTATGAGTTATGCATTTAGTTTTCTGGTTATACTATGTATTACCAATGCGGTGAACCTTATTGATGGAGTTGATGGTTTAGCCGGCTCTATAGTCATAGTAATTTGTATGGCTTTTGGAACTTACTTTTACCTTCAAGGAGAACCTAGCTATGCTTATGTATGTTTTGCACTGACAGGAGCTATGGTTGGATTTCTAAGATATAATTTACTCAATGCAAGGGTTTTTATGGGGGACACTGGTGCCTTGGTAAGTGGATTTATTATATCAATACTAGCTATTCATTTCATTGAGATGGACAAAGTCGCTTCGGCTCCGGCTTTAGCAATCGGTATTCTCTTTATTCCCATTTTTGACACCATTAGGGTTTTTATCATTCGAGTATATAGAGGCGTTTCTCCTTTTATGCCAGACCGAAACCATGTCCATCATTATCTCTGTGATTTAGGGCTCTCTCATTTACAGGTTGTCTTGGTACTTGTTATTGTCAATCTCTCGGTTATCACTTTTACTATTGCCTTTTCTGATTTAGGGAATTCTGTATTGCTCATTGTTGTCGGTCTATTTGCTGTGATTAGTAGCATTATCTTAGAATTTTTAAATCGGAAGAAACTGCGGACAGATGACTAAGCAGATCTGCATTTGGGTCTATTTGGGCAGTTTGACCCTTGCCTCTGGAGCGAGCGCTTCTGATATAGAACTAAAAAATTTGCGATGGGGTTGGGAGGTGTTTGATCAGAAGGCTCAGCACTATATTCCGTACTTTAAACAACCAACCACTGATGCCATTCGATTCAAGGTAGACCTGAACAAGTACCGAAACTCACACCTTAAACTCACCTTGCCGGAGAAGCACTATGTTTGGATTCAGGAAAAATTGGTATTTGCAACCTCATCTCCAGAGACTAAATACTTTGCACTGGATAGTCTATATCATATTTATCAAGTCGGTAATTTTTATGTGTCGGTTTATAGTGAGGAGCTAGATGGTAATAATATTGCTTCAGTGATTATCAATAAGGAAGATGAAGGGATTTCAGCGCTTGAAAAAACGACTTATCTGGAAAGAAAGAGTAATGAAAGGCAGGATCTCTTTATTATTATATCCATTGCCACGATGTCTTTGATAGCTGTATTTAGAGCATTTTATTCTAGACTATTTCATGAATATTTATCCATTGGGAAATCGTTACAGTTACGTCAAAATTTTGAATTGGCTATTGCCCATGCACCGTTGGCTTGGCCAAATATTGGCTTTATTATATTCTACTCAATTTTGATCGGTAGCGCTGCAATGACATGTGATTTATTCGTTCCCGACTCTAGTCTGGTCTTTCCATTTTCAATAAAACATGAGAATAGCGTTTACTTGGGCTTAAAGGTTTCGGCTTATTGTTTTACATTCATTATAGCTAAGTTGTTGCTGATTACTGCAGGATCCGAGCTGTTTAAGTTGAAAAAAGTGAGGTTAGTTCATTATTTTACCTATTTTCGTCTCTCCCTAATTTTAGCTTTAATCAGCTTTTCATTTAGTATAATCAATGGGATTTTTGGTGGATTATTGGTCAATGAATGGTGGAATTGGATTCAGCTGATTATTGTTTTATTCTGGTCAGGGCGCCTTGTACTAATCTATTTTGTTTTAAATAAGATTTATACCTTTCGAAAACTTCATTTATTTTCTTACCTTTGCAGTTCAGAATTGATCCCACTATTACTATTCTTTAAGATTTTCTTAAAATAGTTACATAATAGTTTTCAAATAGGTACATCGGAATGAGCGAAGAATTATTGATTGAAGACAAGGCTAGGCTAAAGAAAGTATCCAGCATTTTAGTATCTCAACCAAAGCCAACAGGTGACAAGTCACCTTATTTTGACCTTGCAGAAAAGTACAATATAAAAATTGACTTTAGGCCTTTTATTCAAATCGATCCAGTCGATATAAAGGAGTTTAGGGCTCAGAAAATTGATATTTTGAAGCATTCTGCTGTGATTTTTACAAGTAGAAATGCAGTAGATCACTTTTTCAGATTAGCAGCAGAAAGTAAAGTGGAGATTCCATCTGACATGAAATATTTCTGTATTTCAGAGCAGACAGCTAACTATCTTCAGAAGTATATTGTTATTAGAAAAAGAAAGATATTTACTGGATCGAGAACGGCAAGTGAATTGATTGAAGTGTTGAAAAAACACAAAAATGAAAAATACATTTTCCCTTGTTCTAATATCAGAAAAAATGACATTCCTGATTTTCTTAATGAAAATGGGTTCGATTGTACAGAGGCAATCATTTATAAAACCGTAGCTAGCGATTTGTCGGATTTGGCAGATGTTAATTATGATATCATTGCCTTCTTCAGTCCTTCAGGGATAAACTCATTAATGGTTAATTTCCCTGATTTCGAACAGAAGAAGACAAGAATAGCAGCTTTCGGACCTACAACAGCCAAAGCTGTAAGGGATGCAGATTTGATTTTAGACATTCAGGCCCCATTGCCAAATGCCCCTTCAATGACGGGAGCTTTAGAATACTACATCAAAAAGGCGAACAATATTTAAGTTCAGCTAATTTGTGCTGATCGAGATAAGGGTATTTTCAATTTTTGATTATTATTACATAATACGTTGTTGCTAAACGTCATTGTAATTCAAAGCCCTTATGAGGAAATCTATATTTATGTTGATTGTTTTGTTGACCAGCGGTTTTACATCGATGGCTCAACAAGATCCTCATTTTACACAGTACATGTTCAATAAGTCTTATTGGAGCCCAGCACTAACAGCCCATGATGGAAAAGGAAGTGTAAGTGTTTTAAGCAGAGCACAGTGGATTGGCTATGAACCAACATTTGAAGAAGATGGAGGGGCCCCTTCCACTCAATTTCTGAATTTCTCAACTCCCATCTCTTTTAAAGAAATGCCTTTAGGATTAGGGGTAAATGTGATTTACGACAAGCTTGGTGTACTAAACAACATGGAAGCGCAAGTATCATTAGCCTATCACAAAGCCTTGAATAGAGGTACGCTTAGTTTTGGAATTAGACCCGCATTCGTAAATCGTACACTTGATTTTTCGAAGCTTCGATTTGTTGATCCTTCGGATCCGAAAAATGTTCAAACCAAGGAGTCTCAAGCTGTTTTTGATTTGGCTTTTGGTATGAGCTATTCCACCGAAAATTATTTGCTCGCAGCTGGAGTTAATCATTTGTTGAGGCCTGAGTTGAATTACGGTCTAGATGCCTCAGGCAATGTTAGCAACAAGGCAAGCATGATCTATAATCTGTATGGTGAGTATAGTTATAGACTTACCTATAATATAGACTTGACACCTTCTTTGTTGGTCGCTAGTGACTTAAACACGTACTCCATAGACTTGAGCGTCATAGCTACTTACAATAAAAAAATATGGGGAGGATTAAGTTATCGAAACAATGAAGCAATGGCCTTATTAATGGGTTATTCTTTTTTGGATAACAACCAACTCAAGGCCGGTTATTCGTTCGATTATATCATTAAGGATCAATCAGCCAAACAGCCAACCTCTCATGAAATTTTCATACGATATGATCTGCCATCCATTTCTACTGGTGCCAAAAAGATTATACGCACGCCTAGGTTCAGGTATTAGATAGGTAATTAGTTAGTTAGAAATAGTTGTAAAGCAGGTGCTTTTCTTATTTTAGCGGAGTGAAATAAATTTTGTTCAAGAATTAATGTATCTTGAATTGTAAAGATTATATTTATGGTTTAATCCGTGCAATATATTTTGTGTATACTTGTTATGTTAAAGTATGAATGTTATAAAAATTGTGTTATGAATAAATTTAGTGTGAGCCAAATTTTTTCGTTTCTTTTCTTATCCATAATTCTTGTTGGTACCCAAAGCTGTAGCCTCTTAAATATTTTTGGAGGAGGTAAAGGACAAGCTATAGATAGCAATGGAGAATTGATAGGAGCTCAAGGACGAGAAGGTTGGGAAATGACTCGGCCCTTCGGTATGGTTGCTATTCCTCCGGGAACATTCCATATGGGACAGGCGGATGAGGATGTTGCTGCTACTCAAATCAATTACAATAAGCAGGTAACAATCGGACCATTTTATATGGACGATACAGAAATTACAAATAATGAATATCGACAGTTTATTGAAGATATTACTGAGGGATCAGAAACTGATCTGCCAGAAGGGTTTGTTGTTGAGGACTTAGTCCCGGATTCTTCTGTTTGGGTTAGAGACTTTACGCACCACATGGGAGATCCAATGATGGTCTATTATTGGTCGCATCCAGCTTTCGATAACTATCCTGTTGTTGGCGTAGATTGGGAGGCTGCTAAGTACTTCTGTAAATGGAGAACAGATCATTTGAATAACTTTAGAGCAGATCGTGGTTTATTTCCTATGCCAAACTTCAGATTGCCATCTGAGGCAGAGTGGGAATATGCTGCAAGAGGAGGAAGAGACATGAACAAGTACCCTTGGGGTAGCCCTTACATTAGAAATAAGAAGGGATGTCTTCTTGCCAACTTCAAGCCGGGAAGAGGTAACTACTTTGATGATGGCTTTGCTTATACTTCACCAGTAGGAACCTTCTTTGCTAATGATTACGGACTGTATGAAATGTCTGGAAATGTTGCGGAGTGGGTAGAAGATGCATTTAACCCTTCGGCTATGCCGTTGGTTTGGGATTTGAATCCGACTTACTTTGATGATGACGAACCTAAGAAGGTGATCAGAGGAGGCTCTTGGAAGGATATAGCTTACTACCTTGAGACCGGAACTAAAACTTACGAATTTAAGGATTCTACCAGAGCATCTATTGGTTTTAGATGTGCAATGACTCATTTGGGTCGATCTGGCGGGAATGAATTTTAATTATTAAAACTGTATTAAATAACCTAAAATATTAAATAATATGAGTGCGAAAAAAGGTGGATTTAAAGAGCTTTTGTTTTCAACAATAATGCCTAAGGTATATGGCATTGGAGCTGCTGTAGTAATTGTTGGAGCCATGTTTAAAATTATGCACTGGCAAGGTGCTGGAGAAATGCTAGTTATCGGTTTGAGTACTGAGGCGGCTATTTTCTTCTTAAGTGCATTTGAGCCAAAACATGCTGAAACTGATTGGTCTAAAGTATATCCAGAACTAGCGGATGACTATGATGGACCTAAGGCTCAGCCAAGAGCAGCTGTACCAGCTGCTACAGGAGGTGCTTCACAGCAAATGGATAAAATGCTCGCAGAAGCAAAAGTAGGCCCCGAGCTGATTAAGAGCTTAGGCGACGGCATGAGGAACATGGCCGAATCTGCTAAGAAAATGTCCAACTTAAGTGATGCCGCAGTTGCTACAAACGAGTATGCGACTAACGTGAAAACGGCATCTAAGTCGCTCATCGAAATGAATAAATCTTACGCCACTACTGCTACTTCAATGTCGGACATGGCAAATGCTTCTAAAGACGCTTCTGAGTACCACTCACAGGTGAAAAACGTTACCAAGAATTTGGGAGCACTTAATGCAGTATATGAAATGGAGCTTCAGGATGCGAACAGTCATGTTAAGGCAATGAACAAGTTCTACTCAAATGTAACTTCTGCAATGGAAGGTATGGCTGAAGCGGCTAAGGATACTGAGAAATTCAGATCAGGAATGACAAGTTTAAATACCAATATCACTTCATTGAACAAAATTTATGGAAGTATGTTGGCAGCTATGAGAGGTGGGGGAGATACTTCATCAGCTAAATAAGTTAAATAATTTTTTAACCTTAAAAAGCGAAAATTATGGCTGGAGGTAAACAATCCGCAAGAGACAAGATGATTGGCATGATGTACCTGGTACTGACTGCCCTATTGGCTCTGCAAGTAAGTAATAGTGTTTTAGAGAAGTTTATTTTCATTAATCAGGCTTTTGAGCTTACTAATGAAGAAAAAGTCACTAATAATGCTAAAAAATTAGAGAGTATCCAAAATGCGGTTTCCGATGCTGGTAACAGGGAAAAGGATGTGGCTGTTATGACTAAAGCTCAGGAGGTGAGAGCGGAAACAACTCAAATCCTTAAAATGTTGGAGGTCTATAAAGAAGAGCTTATTACCAGAACAGGTGGCATTCAGGATGGTGTTTATGTTGGACAAAAGGATATTGATGCTCCTTCTGCCCTTTTTGTAAATGAAAAGGAGGGCGACAAACTAAAGGAGAAACTAAATGGTTATTCAAAATTTCTTAGAAATATTACTGGAGATGAAGATATAGGGGATCTTGCTAAAGATGCTAAGGACATTCCAGTATTCGCCAAAGATCCGAACCAAAACAAAAAGGGTTTTGCCGATTTAAATTTTGGCCATAATACTCCAATGGTAGGAGCACTCGCTTCTTTAAGTCAGTTTCAGTCAGATGTTATTTCGGAAGAAACAAAAGCACTAGAAGATTTGGCACGACAAGTAGGTGCAGAAGATTTGAAATTTGATCAGATTGTACCGATGGTTAAACCTCATTCTAAGGTAGTAGCCGCAGGCACTAAATATGAGGCAGATCTTTTCATTGCGGCTTCATCTTCTTCAGTGTCACCTACAATGACTGTAGATGGTAAAGAAATAGAAGTTGTTGGAGGAATGGGTAAGGTATCTTTTACCGCTACTCCTGGTAACTACGATAAATCTGGTAATGCAAGCAAATCTTTCATCGGTGCGATTAGCGTTAAGATGCCAGGTGGAAGAGATACTACTTTTGTTGATACGATCGAATACATTGTTTCTAAGCCGGTTATGCAAATTCAATCAGCTTCTGTTCAGGCATTGTACTTGAATTGTGGAAACGAATTGGACGTACAGGTGCCTGCAATGGGTACAGCGTATAACCCGTCTTTTACCACTAAAGGGGGAACCAATATTAAGGGAGCCAATAAAGGAGAGGTAGTAATTATACCAAAGTCTGCTAAAGTAACGTTAAGTGTTTCTAGTAATGGGAACTTAATTGGTTCTCAAGACTTTAAAGTGAAGAGAATACCTAAGCCGGAAATTGTGGTTTATGGCAAAGGAGGACCGGTCAACTTGAAAAGAGGAGTTAAAGGCCCACCAAGATCTTTGAAACTGACTGCTCAAGCAGATGAGTCTTTTGCACAATTCTTGCCAAAAGATGCGAAGTTTAGAGTAGCTCAATCTGAGGTTAACTTGGTAAGAGGAGGTAGATCAGTTGGAAGTGTAAGACCTAAAGGTCCAGACTTGAACTTATCTTCACTAGCGGGTCAGGCTAGAGCAGGTGATGCTTTGGTAATTGAAGTTAAAAAGGTTCAAAGAAGGAATTTCAAAGGTGAAATTGAAAACTTCCCTAACTTTGGTCCTAAGATCATTACGATAAGAATAAACTAAACAATAGGTTATGAAGAAATTTTGTTATGTAATTGGCCTTTTTGTATGTTTTACGTTGCTCAATGTTGAATTGAGCGTAGCTCAGGAGAAAGCGGATGGCTATAATAAAGATTCCGTTTATCCTGTCAATGAGGCATATAAAATGTTCAAAAAAACCGTTTGGAGAAGAATTGATTTGGAGGAAAAACAAAATGCTCCATTCTTTTCTAGAAATGGTGAATTATCTACGATTTTGATTGATGCAGTGAAAGCTGGATTGTTATTTCCTTATACAAATGATTCCGTGAATACAAGGATGTCAAAGGAGACATTTTTGGAAAACATGAAATTTGAAGAGGAAGGTGGTGGCCTTACTCAAGAGGAAATTGACATGGGTTTTGGAGCTGAGTCTGATGATGACTTCTTCGGTGGAGGAGGTGATGAAGGTGAAGAACCAGAAGAGGAAATCATGGATACGAACGAATTTGCTACTAGAGATTTCTCTATTGCAGAATTGAAAGAGGAGGTTTATTTTGATAGAATGAGATCAAGAATTTTCTACGATATTCAATCCATTACTTTATTCCTTCCTGCAGATAAAAATCCAGCATTATTCGAAAAACCACTAGCGTCCTTTAAGTATAAAGATTTGGTAGCGCTTTGGAGAAGTATGCCGGACGAAGCAATATGGTACAATGCTCAAAATATGGCAGAGCATAGAAATATGGCAGATGCATTTAATCTGAGATTGTTCGGATCAAACTTGACTAAGATTGCAAATCCTAGAGATGATAGGATCGTCGATATTTATACGAAGTCGAGAAGGGATGCAATATTAGCATCTAAACAATTGGAATACGATATGGTTGAATTTGAGAACGAACTTTGGGAGTTCTAATATTTAACCACGCACTTATAATATTTAAAGGGATCAATTTGATCCCTTTTTTTGTATATGCTCCAAAAGTATTTTGGCCTTGGCTTTTCCTATTTCTTTGATTAACTCCTCAGGTGAGGCTTGACGGATTTTTTTATAGGATTTGAATTTAGTGAGTAGTTTTTGTTTGGTTTTATCACCAATGCCAACCACTTGATCGAGCTCTGAGACTACTTGTGATTTACTCCTCAATGATCTGTGAAAGGTGATAGCAAATCGATGTGCCTCATCTCGGAGTTGTTGTATGAGTTTCAGAGATTCAGATTTTTTACTAATGTGTAACGGAATACTATCTTCAGGATAGTAAATTTCTTCCAATCTTTTGGCTATACCTATAATCGGTATCTCCGTGTAGATATCTAGTTCTTTGAGTGCATCGCATGCTGCGTGCAGCTGACCTTTGCCCCCGTCAATCACGATTAGATTTGGAAAGGGAGCATTTTCTTCCTGTAGTCTCTTGTACCTTCGGAAAACAATTTCCTTCATTGAGCCAAAGTCATCAGGGCCTACAACCGTTTTTATTTTAAAGTGTCGATAGTCCTTCTTTGATGGTTTTCCGTTTTTGAAACATACCATTGATGCCACAGGATTAGTTCCTTGGATATTTGAGTTGTCAAAACATTCGATATGATTGGGAATAGACTTCAATTTTAAGTCTTCCATGAGTTGTTGAGTGACGCGATTTTCCTTTTGCTTTGACTTTTCTGCTTGAGATAGCGCTTCTTTTTTATGGTAAAGTGCATTTTTCAAAGAAAGTTCAACAAGCTTCTTTTTATCACCAATTTGGGGTACTATGATTTCTACAGACTCATTCCAATACTCAAAAATTTTGTTGGTTAAGATAGTGTTGGAAGTACTGCCGAATCTTTCTCTCAATTGTAGAATTAAAGACTCGAGTATTTGTTCGTCAGTTTCATCTAGTCGCTTTGAAATAGTAAGTGAATCGGAAATATTGATGATACCATTATCTACCCTCATGTAATTCACAAATGCCTTTTTATCTAAAGATGTGATAGCGATAACATCTAGTCCTTTCAATTTTTTATTGACAACTACGGTGCGAGACTGAAATTTATCAAGAAAGTCGATTTTTGATTTGTATTCTTGGGCGGTTTCAAACTCTAATTCTTCAGCTGCCGTTTTCATAGAAGTCAAGAAGTGATCTTTTACGATCTTCAGGTGGCCTTTAATGATATGACGTGCCTGATCAATTTCTTTGAGGTACGACTCCTCAGTTTGTAAGCCCTCACAAGGACCCAGACAATTACCAATATGATATTCCAGGCAGACTTTAAACTTTTTATCAGCTACATTTTTTTCTGAGAGTATGTAGTTACATGTACGAACTTTATACAAACTGCGGATTAACTCGAGTACATTGTTGAGGGCTTTCACACTGGTGTAAGGACCAAAGTACTCTCCTTCATTTAGCTCATCTCTTCTTGTGGAGAATATTTTGGGAAATCGTTCATTTGAAATGCAGATAAAAGGAAAACTCTTATCATCCTTCAATAGGATATTGTACTTAGGCTGGTTTTCTTTAATGAGGTTATTTTCGAGTAAAAGCGCGTCGTACTCGGAATCTACTATCACATACTCGATATGATCTATTTCTTTGACGAGTTTTCGAGTTTTTAGACTATTGCCCTTTTGCTTATTGAAGTAGCTTGATACTCGTTTCTTAATGTTTTTAGCTTTGCCTACATAGATTAATACTTCTTGATTAAAATACTTGTAAACCCCAGGGGAGTTTGGTAATGTTTTTAGGTCAATAGGGGATTTTTCTTGGGTCAATTATTAAAAAAATTAAATTCATCTTCAAGTTGATCTATTTCGTGAAAAACAGAATCTTCCTTGATACTACCTCCTTCATATAGGTCACAGTCTAATTCTACGCCGAGTGGCGTACTAGGTTTTTTGAAATAGCCTTTTTCCACTCCTGTTCTAGGGTCGTTATATACTTTGAGCATAAAATTTTCCCAGATAGGACGAGCGGTTTTTCCACCCTGACCCAAAGCCCAGTGTTTGAAGTGAATACTTCGGTCATCACCTCCAACCCATGCACCAGCCACCAGGTCGTGGGTCACACCCATGTACCAACCATCTGAGGCGTTTTGCGTGGTTCCTGTCTTAGCACCAATCTCGTTGTTCTGTTTTAAACGGTAATCCAGAGCATGGGCGGACCCCCCTCGCTCTTCCATGGCACCTTTAAGCATATGGAGCATTAAATAGGCCGTCTTTTCGCTCAGAGCTTCTCGCCTTTTGGGTATGAAGTCTTGAATGACTACTCCATTCTTGTCTTCAATTCTTGTAATAAAAAAAGGCTGTGTCCACACTCCTTGATTAGCAAAAGTTGAATAAGCACCTACCAGTTCATATAAGGAAACCTCACCTATGCCCAAACAAAGAGCAGGAACAGCAGGTAAAGGACTTTCAATACCGCAAGTGTGAGCCATATCTACGGCGGCCCGAGGAGTGATTTTTTGCATAATTCGGGCGGTTACTGAATTGACAGATGCTGCCATGGCACGTCTAATTGTCATGGTTTCCCCGGTGAATTTTCCATTAGCGTTCTGCGGCGTCCAAGTTGGTTTTTCAGGATCGTCCATCATCCAGGTAACTGGCGCATCTACAGCAGTGTAGCAGGGTGAATAACCCAGGTCAATGGCGGCAGTATAAACAAAAGGTTTAAAGGTCGAGCCTGGTTGACGTTTACTTTGCTTTACATGGTCAAATTTGAAGTATTTGTGATTGATACCACCTACCCATGCTTTTATGTGACCTGTTTGAGGGTCCATGGCCATAAAGCCTGATTGAAGAAAATGCTTGTAGTATTTCAACGAATCTATCAAACTGAATGTGGTATCAATTTCTCCGCCCCAGCTGAACACAGTCATGTCTCTCGGATAATTTAGCCAATAATCTAGGGAGTCAGAATCTTCTCCATATTTTTTGGCTAGAGATCGGTAATTAGGCGTACGCTTGATGGCTTTATCAACAAAGTCTAAAATTTCATTACCGTCTTCATCTATCCAGGGAGCATCACCTTGTAAGTGATTGATAAATACACCTTGGAGTGTATCCATTTCTTCTGCCATCGCTTGCTCTGCATATAGCTGCATGCGACTATCTATGGTAGTATAGACCTTCAATCCATCGGCAAATAGGTCATATCCATTCTTTTTAGACCAACTCATCAAGAAATTCCGCATCACAGTTCTGAAGTAGGTGGCTAGTCCTTCGTTTTGATTTTGAACTTTGTATTGGAGTCCGAAATCTGATATCTTCAACGAGTCATAGGCCTCTCTATTGATTTTTCCATATTTGAGTAGGTTGTAGAAAATTTCTGTTCGCTTGTCCAGGGCGAACTCAGGATTTCTAATTGGATTGAATTTAGTGGGCTTATTTATTAACCCAACCAAGATTGCGGATTCCTTATAGTTCAATTCACTTGGAAGTTTGTTGAAATAAGTCTGGGCAGCTACTTTAATGCCATAGGTATTATTTCCATATTCAATGGTATTGAGATACATGGCCAGAATTTCCTCTTTGGTATAGGAAGCCTCCAGTTGGACTGAAACTATCCACTCTTTCATTTTGATAATGAAAATACCTAAGCCAGGTACATCACTTAGTTTGCCTCCCAAGTCGCGGGTTTTGAAAAGGTTTTTAGCTACCTGTTGTGTGAGAGTACTTCCTCCACCAGCATTTCTATTTCCCATAAGGATAGTCTGAAAGAGCACACGGCCGAGTCCTCTCAGGTCAATCCCAGAGTGTTGTGTAAATCTTATGTCCTCTGTAACCAGTAGTGCATCAATCAACTCTTGTGAAAGCTCATTGTATGAGACTTCAGTTCTGTTATGACGGAAGTATTTACCCAGCGAAACACCATCAGCAGAAAACAATTCAGACGAGAGGTCAGGATCAGGTTTTTCTAAAGATTTAGTACTTGGCAGCCCACCGAATAGTCCGAAGGCATCAATCTTGATTGAATAAAACATGAAGAAGATAGCCAGAACTCCAGTGGCAAGTAAAATCCAAACTAATGCGATTAGCCTCTTGTATTTATTCATTGCTGGTAATTTTTCCTGTAGAACTTAAGATACGTGTCCAATTCCTTTGTTTGGTAAAGTATATTGAAGTTGTCTTTTGTGATTACGAAATTATAGAATTTGCCAGTCTTATTAATTTTTTCAGCTGGCTTTTCAGTCTCTACTTCTTTGTTGAAGTTTATGGCCGTTTCCTTGTCCGAGAACTCTGATATTAGAATCATTGAGTACTCCTCATCCAGAATGAGATTTCCAATGTTCAAAGGACTATCCTCTGTAATTAGGGTCTTGAAATATTGAGGAAGTGCATCTGAAAGTTCCTGATCCGTTTGATAGGCAAATATGAAAAAATGAGGTTTGTCAAGTTTCGGGATAAACTTAGCTCTTGTACTATTGACCAGATTAATTTGATATTGTTCTGAAGCTGTTACCAACGAATCGGCATAAGGTAATAATTCACTTTCGGTATAAGTGGTTATAAAATTGTTTAATTCATACTGGTACTTATATATGGACTCGGATTTTCCTTGAACCAATATTTTCAATAGTGCCATATTGTCTACAAAGTCATTGTCGGGATATTCTCTGAGACCATCATTGATCAAGGCCATGGCTTCTTGGTAATCGCCCCCTTGGTAGCTGCTGTAAGCCTGTGCATAGATTTGTTTAAGCTTTTCACTTGCCGCTTGTGACTCTGCTCTATAGTTAGGGTTGATTACGATCTTCGCATAGATACTTTCTGGTGCTTCCTTGAGTAAAAGGTTTTTGTATCGCTCTGATTTAGGAATATTTTCTAGTTCTTTAAAAATGATGTAGAGCAAATACATAACTTCATGTCTATACTCGGAATCTGGGAAACGAGTAAAAAGACTTTCATAGGTTTGAGATGAGTTGTGTTTTTCATTTAAGTCAAAGTTGTAAATTTTTCCTAGTTGATATGTGGCTTCTTCTATTTCGTCCAATAGCTTCTGTTTGTCTTCTTTGGTTTGAGGCAAAGTGGCTATCAACTCAGACTTGTCAATTTTAAATTCATCTTCATCTTCTTCCGAATCTTCATTAGGTGGTTTTTCGCCATCGGGTCCGAGGCCACCTTCCTCATCACTACCGGATATGCTTGCCGTACTGTTCGACCTTCGCCAGTTATCTTCCAGTTTGCGGTCACCCCAGATCCTTTTAAATTCCGATTTACCCCTAGATACAGCCGTAGTGTTATAGAAATACCATGTAGTGCCTTCATAGTTGTTGGCTCCAATGCCTCCAGTATTCTGTGAAAAGGCACTTGAGCTGTTGGCAGCAAGCCTGGCAGCATTCCTTTTTCGTTTTTTCTCCTCTTCACGACGCTGCATTTCAGCAGCTTCTTCCTGAGCGATGTAGGCGTCCAGAAATCGGTCCAAGGAATCAGGAGGCAAATTGGTCAGGTTAAGCAAGCTATCATTAACTTGAATGATGGTGTACTGTTCAACAAAATTTTCCAAAATTTTCTGACGAGCTTCAATTTCCGCATATTCAGCTTCATCCTTTGGGAGTACACTTAATGTACTGTCGTAGTATAACTTAGCTAGTTTGTACTCCGCTAGACTATCATAATAGATCTTTCCAAGACTTAAATAGCTATGCGCTTTTTGTCTGTTGTTGTTGACGCTGGATCGAATAGATGAGTTGTAGTAAGCAATGCCTTGATCCAAATTGCCATGTCGAACTTCAAATTTGGCCATTTCATAGTAGATCTTGTCTTTGAATTCTTCATTCTTTCGGTCTCTAAGCAGTTTTCTAAAGTACTTTCTTACTTTTTTGGCATCATTAGTTTTGGCTAATTGTGTCACCTGAGCCATGTTCAGTTTTGTATAAAATGACAATTCATATGGAGGATTGTTCTTCAATGTTTGCTTATAGTACTTATAGGCTTCGCCATCGAAGCCTAAAGACTGATACACTTGTCCAATGATGAAATTGATTCGCGCTCTTTCTTTGAAATTGGTAATGAGATCTTCGGCTTGAATCAGGTTCTGAACCATGTTGTTATAATCCCCGCTCTTTTGGTATAGGTAACCTCTAGTGAGATAAAGGTTTTTGAGGTTTTTCTTATTGAGCTTTTCTTTTTTCAAGTAGTCGGAAACAGCAATAGCATTATTACTTTCCTTATATTCTACAAATGTTCTCATGAGCGCAACTAGAGCCTCATGTTTGGCATTGTCGTCTTTTCCTTTGGTGTTTACATATTTAAATGTCTCGACTGCATTTTGATAATCTAGGCTATAAAATCGAGCCTTTCCTACTAAAACATAAGAGTCGTCTTCCCACTTAGACCCTTTGTGTCGTTGGATGGCGAGAGACGCCTTTTCTATACAATCTTCGATTTGATCAGAAAATGAAGCG
The DNA here is from genome assembly GCF_965233835.1 of Reichenbachiella sp. GTDB lineage: Bacteria > Bacteroidota > Bacteroidia > Cytophagales > Cyclobacteriaceae > Reichenbachiella. Next base: position 158,463 of record NZ_OZ247585.1, on the reverse strand, counting down.
GCAGCAGTAGAGTCGAATTGTGGAAAAATGGGAAGTATAAGATTGTAATTCCATTCGTATTGATCCTCTATCGTTTGTTCAATGGCTTTTATATGCTCCAAGGCAATGAAATATGCATTATAGTGAGCCGTCATATTGTGATAAGAGTTACTCATCACGTTATTTTTTTCCGGAGCACAGGAACTCAATAGAACGGCAAGGCCGAGCAATAGTATTAGACTTCGATGGATCAAATTCAATGTTTTCGAATAAACGCCAATTCAAATGCAATTAATACAATATTGGCTTAGTAAATATCTATTAATATATATTTTTACCGCAAATCAGAAGCTATTTCCTTGGAACAAAAAAGAACCTTATCAAATCGGCTGACTACCAAATATTTGCTCATCGTAAGAAATGAGGAAAATTTTGCAGAGAAATCTACCTATAGTTTTACGTACTCCAAAATAATCTTGGTTTTGATGCTTTCCTTTTTTGCCTTTTTTGGGCTTAGCTTTTACTTGTCAACATCCTTGCTTGAGGCTTGGTTTGATCCCAGGTTCGCCGAGTTAAAAGCGACTAAAGAAGTAATGGAACTGGCGTCAAGGGTCGATTCGCTTCAACATGAAGTAAAAAAGAAAGATGATTTCATTGCGAACATACGGACCATTATGTCAGGCGAAGATTCTCAATATACAGATGTAGAAAATACAGGAAGTATTGAAAGCAGCGAAATTACTGAAATAGTTGAATCACAGGGTGTGAACGCAATTGATTCGCAGTTTCGGGAGGAGTTTGAGAAGGGAGGGCTGGAATTTCAGTTGACCGACAATAGGCTTTCCGAAGAATTAAAAGACTTTTTTCTATTCAAACCAGTGGACGGAATTGTATCAGAACATTTTGATCCACAAATAGATCATTTGGCCATTGATATAGTGGCTAAGCAAGATGAACCAGTTAAATCTGTGGCAGATGGCACAGTAATTTTTGCTTCCTGGACCCAGGATAGCGGATACGTTTTAGCGATCCAGCATAGGGGTAATTTGATCTCTATGTACAAGCACAATTCGGATTTGTTGAAAAACGTAGGTAATTTTGTCACCGCGGGAGAAGTGGTGTCTATCATTGGCAACACTGGAGAGCTCACTTCAGGCCCGCATTTGCATTTTGAACTGTGGTACAATGGTAATCCCATTAACCCAGAGGAATTGATTAGATTTTAAACAAACACCTGTACTAATGTTTAATAATAAGCAAGAAATAAAAGAAGTGGAAGAACTGAGCAACTCTAGTAACATCATTGGCAAGGGAACCCTTCTGAATGGTGACATTGAAACTTACGGCAATATTCGAATTGAAGGAAAGATCGTAGGGAATATGAAAACCAAGTCCAAAGCAGCTTGCGGGCATTCTTCTCACATTGAAGGCAACTTGATCGCGCAGAATGCAGAGATTGCTGGTCATGTGACTGGAAAAGTGGAAGTGTCTGAACTTTTAATCCTCAAACCGTCTGCTATTATCAATGGAGACATTATTACTAACAAGCTTATAGTGGAGTCAGGAGCAACCTTCAATGGAGGATGTAAAATGGGTGTGACTATCAAAGAAATTCAAATTGGAGAAACACCAGAAGGAAAATCAAAACTCCTCAAAGCCGAATAAAGAAGAGGAGCAGCCCTTTTCGTATCTTAAGTTTTCGGGAATAGCTTTTGAAATGCTTGCCTATGTTATCCTAGGCTATTGGATTGGAAGCGAATTAGATAAGTATTTTGAACTCAATTCGATTCTGACGCTTGTCGGAATTATGATGGGGATAGCAGGTGCACTTCTCAATTTATTTCGAAAATTGCCTAAAAATTAATTCATGAAAGAATTGTCTAAAATCTCTGTTTTTACAGGGATTTTAATTTTAATAAGCTACTGTCTTTTAGAGGTGTTCAAATTTTCTTTTGTGCACCCTGCTATCTATCAAATCTTAGGGTTTCTGTGGTTTCTGTACACAAGTATACATATCACCTATTTGTTAGTGGCTAAAAATCCGAATATTGAGAGTGCCATTTTGCCGCTTGTTGGTTTAGGTTTGAGATTTTTGGTGTCGCTTTTTACGGTGATGTTTTACCTGATTAAGTTCCCCGAAAACTCCGCTTTGTTTGTTATCAATTTTATGGTTGTCTATTTAATCTACGTAGTGTTTGAAATCACAGCCTTATTGTCTAACTTGCGACGAAATTCAAGTCAAGATCAAAATACATGATTAACGGTCGAATTATGACATCAATTAAGCAACTGAAAATCAGCATTTTACTAGCCGTTTTTGGTTTATTCGTATCACAAGCAAGTTTTGCGGGGGAAAAGACAGAAGGAGATAAATTTGATCCGAGTGCTTTGATCAATCACCATATAATGGATGCCCATGATTGGCATCTTTTTGATCTCAAAGATGAAGCTGGAGTAGAGCACCCGGTGAGTATTCCTTTGCCGGTCATATTATGGGATGGCGGTCTGCATGTATTCATGTCTTCAGCGTTTCATCATGGACAGGATGCGGTAGAGAGTAATGGCAACTATTACTTCAATGCGCACGAGCATATTTATAAGACAGATGCCAATGGTACTTTGGAATACGATGAGGCTGGTGTAATCACCAACGCTCATCCATTAGATCTTTCTATCACGAAGAATGTAGCGATGCTGCTTATTAATGCTACATTGATGATTTTGATATTTATGTCAGTGGCTAGAGGCTACAAGAAAAACGCGAAGCGTGCACCTAGAGGCGTACAGTCATTTTTCGAGCCTATCATTATATATGTAAGAGACGAAATCGTAAAGCCAAACGTAGGGCCCAAGTACGAAAGGTATTTGCCTTATTTATTGAGCTTGTTTTTCTTCATCTGGTTTGGAAACCTGTTAGGCCTATTGCCAGCGGCTGCTAACCTTACTGGAAATATCGCTGTATGTATGGCGCTAGCCGGTCTTACTTTGATCATTACATTGGTCTCTGGAAGAAAAACTTATTGGCTGCACATTTTGGACCCATTAGGAAACAGCATGCCTTGGTTGGCTAAGTTTCCATTGTATTTGATCTTGTGGCCAATTGAAATCCTTGGAATCTTTATTAAGCCTTTCTCATTGATGATTCGTTTGTTTGCGAACATCACAGCGGGGCACATTATTATATTGAGTATTATAAGTTTGACTTTTATCACACAGAGCTTAGCAGTAGGTGTTGCATCTACCGCATTTGCTACAGTGATGAATATGTTGGAGCTATTTGTAGCGCTACTTCAGGCTTATGTATTTACTCTACTGACTTCGATGTATTTCGGTCAGGCAGTAGAAGAACATCATTAAGAAAATTATTTTTTTTAACCATATAAATTAACTGTAATGGGAGCAATAGGAGCAGGATTAGCAGTACTAGGAGCAGGTCTTGGTATCGGAATGATCGGTAAAGGAGCAACTGAAAGTATCGCTAGACAACCTGAAGCAGCTGGTAAAGTTCAAACAGCAATGATTATCGCAGCAGCCTTGATTGAAGGTGTTGCCTTGTTTGCTGCAGTAATTGGCTTTATGTCTGTAAACGCAGGAAATTAATTTTTCTGACTTGGCTCTGTTTGCATTAGGCATCAGGGCCAGGTCTTATTTCAATTAAAAAAATATAATGGAATTAGTTACCCCCGGTATTGGACTTATCATTTGGCAGACCGTCGTATTCTTAGCGGTATTCGGCATATTGGCTGCATTTGTTTGGAGACCTATCACAGATGCGTTGAGAACAAGAGAGTCATTTATTCAAGACTCATTGGACGCGGCAGAAAATGCCAAAAAGAAAATTGAAGAGCTTAAGCAAGACAATGAGTATTTGCTCGAAGAAGCTCGCATAGAAAGAGACAAAATGATCAAGGATGCGACCGAGATTGCTAACAAAATCAAGGAAGACGCTAAAGAAGATACATCTAAGATCACAGCCAAAATGATAGAAGATGCTAAGTCAGTAATCAACACTGAGAAGAACGCAGCCCTAGCTGACGTGAAAAACTTGGTAGCTGAGTTGTCATTGGATATTGCTGAAAAAGTCTTGAAAGGTAGCTTGGCCGACAAAAAGGCTCAGGAGACTTTGGTGAAGGAATTGGTCAAAGACATAAAAGTAAACTAAGATGTCAGAATTTAGGATAGCATCGAGATACGCAAAATCTCTTCTTGAGCTGGCTGAAGAAAAAAAGTGTCTAGACAAGGTAGTAGCAGATATGGAGCAATTCACAGAAGTCTGCAAAAGCAACCATGACTTGGTTTTATTATTGAAAAACCCAGTCATTAGCCACTACAAGAAGCTAGCTATCCTTAAGGAAATTTTCAAAGGCAAAGTCAATGATTTGACGATGTCAATTTTTGAAATCCTTGCCAAGAAGAATAGAGAAATGTATTTGCCAGAAGTGGCTGAGGCTTTTAAAGCGCAGTACCATTCCTTCAAAGGCATTGTGGAAAGCACCATAACTACGGTTCATCCTATCTCTGATGCAGTAAGAAAAGAAATCAGTGCCATCGTGAAAAAGATCACAAATAGCGATGTGGTACTTACCGAAAAAACCAATCCTGATTTGATTGGAGGTTTCGTTTTAAAAATTGGTGATAAACAAATAGATGATAGCGTTAGCGGTAAGTTGAAGGAATTGAGACTTCAGTTTGTGGACAAAGCGTATCAAAGTAAAATGTAATCACCAGGCGGTGATTTGTCAATAAGAAATAATAAGATCTAAAATTAACTACAGTAATGGCAGATGTAAGACCAGATGAAGTTTCATCGATATTGAGAGAACAACTCTCAAACTTCAGAACAGAGGCTGAATTAGAGGAAATAGGTACAGTACTACAAGTAGGTGATGGTGTAGCCAGAATCTACGGTTTGACTGAAGCACAGTCAGGTGAGCTTTTGGAGTTCGAAAATGGCTTGAAAGCTATGGTTTTGAACTTGGAAGAAGACAACGTAGGAGCTGTATTACTAGGTGAATCTTCTGACGTAAAAGAAGGTGATACCGTAAAAAGAACCAAGCAAATTGCTTCGATCAAGGCTGGTGACGGCTTGTGTGGTAGAGTAATCGACACCTTGGGTAATCCTATCGATGGTAAAGGTGCTATTTCTGGCGACCTTTACGAAATGCCATTGGAGCGTAAAGCACCTGGTGTAATCTACAGACAGCCAGTGGATGAGCCATTACAAACTGGTATTACTTCTATCGATTCTATGATTCCGATTGGAAGAGGCCAAAGAGAGTTGATCATTGGTGACCGTCAGACAGGTAAGACTGCTGTGGCGATCGATACGATTATCAACCAAAAAGAATTTTATGACAAGGGAGAGCCTGTATTTTGTATCTACGTCGCTGTAGGTCAAAAGGCGTCTACTGTTGCTGGCATCTACGCTGCTTTGGACAAAGCGGGTGCGATGGATTACACAGTTATCGTTTCGGCTTCAGCTTCTGATCCTGCACCGATGCAGTTCTTTGCTCCATTTACGGGTGCAGCTGTGGGTGAGTATTTCAGAGATACTGGTCGTCCTGCATTGGTTGTTTATGATGATTTGTCTAAGCAAGCTGTAGCTTACCGTGAAGTTTCTCTACTATTGAGAAGACCTCCAGGACGTGAGGCATATCCAGGTGATGTATTCTATCTTCACTCAAGATTATTGGAGAGAGCGGCTAAGGTCAACGAAAATGACGATATCGCAAAAGACATGAATGACTTACCTGAGTCATTGAAAGATAAAGTAAAAGGTGGTGGGTCTTTGACGGCACTTCCAATTATCGAAACACAAGCGGGTGACGTTTCTGCTTATATCCCGACGAACGTAATCTCGATTACAGACGGTCAGATCTTCTTGGAAACGAACTTATTCAACTCTGGTATCAGACCGGCGATTAACGTAGGTATCTCGGTATCTAGGGTAGGTGGATCTGCTCAGATCAAGTCGATGAAGAAAGTAGCTGGTACTTTGAAACTAGATCAGGCACAGTTTAGAGAGCTTGAAGCTTTCGCTAAATTTGGATCAGATTTGGATAACGCCACTCGATTGGTAATTTCCAGAGGTCAGAAAAACCAGGAAATCTTGAAGCAAGCACAGTATTCTCCGATCCCAGTAGGTGAGCAGGTGGCTACGATTTATGCTTCTACAAAAGGATTTATGGATAATGTGCCTGTAGAAAAAGCAAGAGCTTACCAAACAGAATTTGTTACCGTAATGAAAACTCAGCACGCCGACATCTTGTCTGCACTAGCTGCTGGTAAGTTTGATGAAGGTACTACAAGTAAATTGGGCGAAGTAGCGAAAGAAGTAGCTACAAGATTTGAAAACTAATAAGCTGCAATGGCTAATTTAAAAGAAGTAAAAAACAGAATATCTTCTGTAACCTCGACTCAGCAGATCACCAGTGCCATGAAAATGGTAGCGGCGGCCAAGCTGAAAAGAGCACAGGATAAGATCACTCAAATGAGACCTTATTCGCAAAAGCTTACGGGCTTGTTGCAAAATGTGTCGGCAGGGATGGAAGATAGTTCTGATAATATCTACGGTCAAGATCGTGAAGTAAACAACGTACTTTTAGTTGTGATATCTTCTGACAGAGGGCTTTGTGGTGCGTTCAACAACAACGTGTTCAAAGCAGCTGTCAATTTGATCAATGAGAAATACTCTTACGAACAGAAACATGATGGCGTTTATATTTTGCCATTAGGCAAAAAGTCATTTGAGTTTTTCTCTAAGAGAAACTACAATGTGGTTGATGACTATTACGGTATTTTCGGTGATCTTTCTTTTGATCAGGCGAAGGTGGCTGCCGAGTACGTGATGAAGTCTTTTGTAGATGGAGGCTACGACAAAGTAGAGTTGATTTACAATGAGTTCAAAAACGTGGCCACTCAAATTCTTCAAGTAGAGCAATTCTTGCCTGTAGAGCAAGTAGAGGCCTCAGAAGAAGAAACTGAGTCAAGCTTCACCAATCAGGAGTACATTTATCAACCGTCCATGCAATATGTGGTTGAGGAATTGATTCCTAAGTCATTGAAGGTGCAGTTCTACAAGGCAATTTTAGAATCGAATGCTTCTGAGCATGGTGCTAGAATGACTGCGATGGATCAGGCTACTGACAATGCAGGTGAAATGTTGAAAGCATTGAAATTGACTTACAACAGAACGCGTCAGGCCGCTATTACTAAGGAAATACTTGAAATCGTAGGTGGTGCAGAAGCATTGGCTAGCGACGGATAAGCCATATTAAAAAGTACAAAGGAAAGGCTGAGCTTATTTAAGTTCAGCCTTTTTTGTTTTAGATTGTATGATGAGCCTTTTGAAGTCCTTTTTATCAATAATGCGCTGGCTGTCTCTAGATGTAGTAATGGGCGGGGTCATTTTTACTCTGGCGATTGGGTATGTGGCCAAAGTTGATTTGCATTGGAGTATTCCAGCTGCATTGGGTTGTTGCATTTGGTTAATTTATACTTTGGATCATTTGATCGACGGGAATAGTCAAGACCGAGTTCCAACTATGGAACGGCATGCCTTCCATAAAAATTACCGAAAGCCCATTTTTATCGTGTTTGTCTTGGTGGCGTGTTTTGGCCTGCGTGTGTTGTTTTTTTTGCCTTATGAAACACTGATATATGGTTGTGTCTTACTAGGACTGGTAGGACTCTATTTTCTATCCATTTGGCTATTTAAAATCTATTTTGCAAAGGAAATTTTCATCGCTGTGCTTTATGCTTGTGGAATTTTTCTTGGGACTTTTTCACTCAGTCAAAACATGGATTTGGTGATTCTCCTATTTTTTATTCAAACAGTATTTATGGCATCTATCAATTTGCTTCTGTTTTCATTTTATGAAGTTGCACAGGATACACAAGATGGACATCAATCCTGGGCCACGCATTTTGGAGTGGTCAAAACTTTGAACCATCTTCTTGTTTTGCTTGTGTTATTGGGTTTGTCCATTGGAACTTCCTTTTTTGTGGGTCTATCATCAGGTGAGTTTATACTTCAAGTGGTCTTCACTAGTATGTCATTGATTTTAGCTGCAATATATTTTGCCCCGCAGTGGTTCAAACTTCACGAACGTTTCAGATGGGTGGGTGATTTGATTTTTCTACTGCCAGGGTTGATCTTTTTGTTTTGAATCACTACGATCACATCGCATGGATTTATGATTCTCTTGCTAAATGGGTATTCCGGGGAAATGTTCTTAAATCACAATGTCACTTCCTTTCTCATCTGAATGCCAACGAACGTATAATTATAATTGGTGGTGGCTCTGGTGAAATACTTAAGTCAATAGACCAGTTAAATATTCCTCTTACTGTAGATTTTATCGAACCCTCTATGCAAATGATCGAAAAAGCAAGGAAATGGACTCCAGAATCATCAAATTTGAGCGTGAATTTTCATCAGAGAAAATTTGAATCTTTTAAATCCCTAAAAGAATATGATTGGATATGCTGCTTTTTCTTTCTGGATTTGTTCGAAAAGAAGTCATTGCAAATACACATAGACCGTATTAAGAAACTGATGAATGTACAATCAAAATTGCTAGTCTCAGATTTTGAAATCGGCAAAGACTCAGGCTGGAAAAGAGTGTTATCCTTAATCATGCATAAATTTTTCAAGGTCACCACCAGACTCGAAAGTAACGGATTGAAAGATATCAATGGAGCAGTCATCAACTCAGGGTTTCACAAAACAGAAGAAGCACATTTCTTTTCTCGATTTATTTTTAGTGCGATATATCAAAAAGAAGTCTTGTAATTGGAAACCCTTCTAAAATTGAGATGTCTATAGAGTATTCAAATGCAGAAGTGAAAAACATTCAGTACGACATACACAACAAACTTATTCTTCAGTGCAAAGCGGGCGATCGCGTGGCACAGAATGAATTGTACAAACTGTATGCTGGAGCGATGTTCAATATTTGCAGACGAATGGTGAATGATGAGGATGAAGCTCGTGATTTATTGCAGGATGCGTTTGTTGAGGCTTTTATGAAAATGCATAGCCTCAAAGAATTGAGCACGTTTAGTGCTTGGATGAAAAGAATCACGGTTAACAAGTGCATCAATGCCATCAAGAAGAAGCGGATATTTGCAATTTCGATTGACGAGAATGTAGATCCCGCAGATGAAGATGAATCGATCGATCGAGATATCATTGGTCATGAGGCACAATCGATTATGAAAGCATTAGAGCAAATTTCCGACGGTTGTCGTACGGTATTCAATTTGTATTTATTTGAAGGGTACGATCATAAGGAGATTAGTCAAATTATGGGCATTTCAGAATCGGCGTCGAAATCTCAATATAGCAAGGCAAAGAAAAAAATTCGAGACTTGCTGAAAACCAAAAAATTCCACGGCTATGGAAACAAATGACTTAAAGAACTTTATAGATGTGAATCGCGAATCTTTTGAGATTTACGATTATCCTCAAGACGACTGGCAGACCATCTCTGAGAAGCTGGATGTTGTGGAGAAGAAAGCTAAAAGTGTGGTAATTCCACTGAAATATGTTTGGAGAGCTGCGGCTGTTTTTCTCATTATGATCGGAGCAGTTTTCTACATGAGTTGGGTCAATTGGAAGAGTCAATCACAGGAGATTATGATGAGTGCTGAGCTGCAAGAGGCAGAATATTATTATGGAGAGCTGATTGCAACTAAAGTGGCTCATATTCAGCAATTGGATCAAAATGCGGAACAGGAAGTATTTCGAAACATGGAGGCGTTGGATCAAGCATTCAATGAATTGAAGTCAGATTTAAAGGACAACGCAGATAATGAGGAAGTCATTCACGCCATGATAGATAATTACAAAATTAAACTGCAGATTTTAGAACAAATCATTACCCAATTGGAGGAACGAAAGGAGCTATGAAGCAGCCAGAGACATATCGTATGTGGAGAAAGGTTCTCCTGATTTTGATAGGATTGATGGTGGCTGCCTATGTTACTCAGGCTCAGTCAAGGTCTTTGGTGAAAAATATTTCTCAATCATTTAAAGTTGATGATAAGTCTACCGTGGATTTGACCAACAAATATGGGCAGGTGATCTTACAAACTTGGGAAAAGGATTCAGTGGTTGTAAGTGTAAAAATCACAGCTTACGGTAAAAATGATGAGGCATTGTCCAAGAATATGGAACGGGTGGATGTTGACTTTACCAATTTTGGAGATGTGTTGACGATCGAAACAATTTTGGACCGTAATTCAAGTGTGTTTAAGGAGGTGATCAACAGTCTAGGTGATTACTCAAAGACCTTGATTAGTAAAAATAAAATTAGCATTGATTATGAATTGACCATCCCTCAAAATGCTTCTTTGAAACTAGACAATAAATATGGTGACGTGTATTTGGAAAGTTTAAACCAAGAATCAAACATTAGTGTGGCTCATGGAGATTTTAAAGTAGACGAATTGATAGGCACTAGCAAATTGAATCTGAGTTTTTGTAAAGCAAGAATTAAGAGATTGGGTAAAGCCTTTGTAGAGTTGAAAGGCGCAGAGCTGGATTTGAGGGAAGGAGGAGATATCGTGCTTACTAGTAGCTCTTCTACTTTTGACGTCAATTCGGTCCAAAGTTTGAAATTGGATTCAAGAAATGATAAAATCCACTTGGAAAAGGCAACGGCAGTAAGAGGCTATTCCAGTTTTTCTAATATACTCATAGACAGTATGCTGGACAGAATAGACATGGAGTTAAACTATGGAGATTTATTAGTGCATAGCATCAATAGCAACTTTAATCTGGTCAATTTGAAAAGCAAGACAGCGGACGTCAACATAAGTTTTGATATGGGCTCCTACTTCTCTGCCACGCTCACTGGCCGAGAAGATCGCATGTTTTTGACCTCAAATTTTATGGGAATGAATAAAACTAGAAGTACCGATAACGACAAAGTCATTACCCTGACTGGGGTGGTGGGTATGATAAAATCAAAACAAAGCCAAGTAACTATAGCAGGAGAATCAGGTGAAGTGACTGTTTACCTGGAAGAAACCGGCGGCATTACTAATAAGAACTAATCAAGGTCTATCTCAATGAAACAATTGTGTTTAATGAAAATAGTGTGTTTGTACATACTACTAATCTTTAGTTTCTGGCAATCCCAAGCGCAGCAATACGATCGATCTGCGGGTATTAGGTTGGGAGGAAGTTCGGGACTAACCTTCAAAAAATTCATAGTTGATGAGCAATCGATTGAAGCGATTATTAGCAATCGCAGAAACGGTATTCAACTGACTGTTCTACACTTGATACACCAACCCATGCATGTTTCTTTCAATGAAAATTTTTACTTCTACTATGGAGTGGGAGGACACATTGGTTCAGAAAAGCATGATGGTATCGATAAGGTGCTGTCGAATGCGGACCCTACTGAATTTGAATACAAAGAAAAGAACTATCTGACTATGGGAATTGACGGAATGATCGGTATTGAGTATCGCATGCTGAGCGTCCCCATTACACTGAGTTTAGATCTAAAGCCTTATCTCAATTATATAGATATGAGAAAAGTGAAAGCCGACTTTTGGGATGCCTCCATTGCTATCAAGTATGTATTTTAATTTCCTCCATATGAATCAAGTAAAACTTCTTCTTGTAATAATTGGTTGCCTTCTAACTTTTTTCAGTTCTGCGCAACAGTATACGGATAAGAAAAGAAACAATGAAGTGAAATCTATTATTGGAAGAGATAAGGAAATCACAGGGTTTGGAAATATAGATTTTAGGGTGGGTGAAGTAGTGGATCAACAAGCTCTGACCGTTGGCGCTTATGGAGGTGTATTAATCAACAAATACTTCATGCTTGGTGTGGCAGGGTATGGTCTTACCACAGAATCACAGTTTGAAGGATTCAATCCGGAAACATCTGCCGCAAGAGAATTGAATCTTTACGGTGGATATGCCGGTATGCTGATGGGCTTTAAAGTGGCCTCAAGAGAGATTATTCACTTAAGTGTGCCAATGATTATAGGCGCAGGTCAATTCGATGTTTCGGACGATAATTATTTTGATTTGGCAAATGGCGATAATGACTTCGTATTAGAGTCTTCGTCGTTTTTTGTTTTTGAACCGTCTGCTTTAATTGAGCTTAATATTTCACATCATTTTAGATTAGGCTTTGGCGCAGGCTATAGATTGATCAAAGGGTCATCCCTAGAGAATTTAGATGATGAAGATTTGTCTGGGTTTTCAGGTGTGGTTTCAATTCAGCTAGGAAAGTTTTAATCTAGCATAGCAAGAATATCATCAAGGTATTCGCGGTTGTTGGCCAATCTTGGGACTTTGTTTTGTCCACCAAGTTTTCCTCTTCGCTTCATCCATTCATAAAATGTACCAGGTTTGGCTGAATGAAGTATTGGCATTTTGAGTGCAATGTCCTTGTAGCGCTTGGCATCATAATCAGAATTTACTTCACGGAGTTTTTCATCCAATATACTGGTAAAACGCTCAATACTGTCTGGGCATTTTTGAAATTCAATGATCCACTCATGACCACCACTGGTTTTATCAGTGAAATGAATAGGAGCAGCAGTGAAATTTTCAATTACAGATCCGGTCATTTGGCATGCGTGGGTTATAGCACTTTCAGCATTTTCAACAACTAGTTCCTCTCCAAAAGCATTGATGAAGTGCTTGGTGCGCCCAGCTATTTTTATCCTGTAGGGATCGGTCGAGGTGAATTTGATAGTATCGCCAATACTATATCTCCATAGCCCGGCATTAGTTGAGATGACCATGGCATAGATTTCACCAATCTTTACTTCGCTCAAGCCGATAGTTTTTGGGTGTTCTTTTTGAATTTCATCATAAGGGATGAATTCATAAAAGATTCCATAGTCTAGCATTAGCAGCAATTCATCAGAATCTGATCGATCCTGAATACCGAAAAATCCTTCGGAAGCCGTATAAGTCTCCACATAATTCATCTGATCCGTTGGAATCAACTCTTTGAATAACGAGCGATACGGGCCAAAAGCTACCGCACCGTGAAAAAACACCTCAAGATTGGGCCATACGTCTAAGATGTTGTCGGTTCCTTTCATTTCTTTGATTCGTTGTATCAAAGGAATCGTCCAGGTAGGCACACCAGATATGTTGGTTACATTTTCATTGGCCGTGGATTCAGCCATCTTTTCTATTTTTTCCTCCCACTTATCCATCAGTGCCACATCCAACGATGGGGTTCGAATGAACTGAGCCCAGATAGGCAAGTTCTGCATGATCACTGCAGATACATCACCATAGTGAGAGTCGTGGTTGGGGTCAAATTCGTTGAGCTGGTGACTGCCTCCTATGGCCAAGCCTTTGCCAGTAAACATATGAGTGTTTGGATTGTTATTGACATAGATGGAAATCAAGTCCTTTCCTCCTTTGAAATGGCAATCTTCTAAAGCTTCAGGGGAAACCGGTATAAACTTGCTTCGAGCATTGGTGGTGCCAGACGATTTGGCGAACCATTTGATGTCAGAAGACCAAAGCAATTTTTGCTCCCCTTTCATCCTTCGTTCTATATAAGGGTACAAAGCCTCATAAGCCTGTACAGGCACGATTTCTTTGTATTGTTCATAAGTCTTTATGTTCTTGAAATCATACTTTTTACCGAATTCAGTATCCTTCGCAGTATGCAACAGACGAGTTAAAACTTCCTTTTGAACTTCGTGAGGGTACTTCATGAAAAGCTCCATCTGGTGGATGCGTTTTCTCATGACCCATGTCAGGATGGAATTAAAAAGAGGCACGCTAAACTAGATTTTTCTTTTCAATTCAAAATGTCTTCCAAGATATACGCGGCGCACTTGCTCATCTGCGGCTAGTTCTTCAGCAGTTCCAGACTTCAGCAACTGACCTTCAAACATCAGATAGGCACGGTCAGTAATGGAGAGCGTTTCCTGTACATTGTGATCTGTAATCAGAATGCCAATATTTTTGTTTTTTAATTGAGCGACTACAGTCTGTATTTCTTCCACTGCGATGGGATCAACTCCTGCGAATGGTTCGTCCAATAGCACGAAATTTGGATCGATCGCTAATGCTCTGGCTATTTCGGTTCTTCTTCGTTCTCCACCTGATAGAGCAATGCCGAAATTGTTTCGGACATGAGTCAAACTGAACTCCTCCATCAGGGCCTCAGCTTTTTCTTTCTGTTCCTTTTTGGTGAAATTTTTCATTTCAAGAACAGCCAGAATATTTTCTTCTACTGTCAGTTTTCTGAAAACCGAGGCTTCCTGTGCCAGATAACCAATACCAAGTTTTGACCTTTTGTACATAGGCAGGTCAGTAATGTCCTGATCATCCAAATAGATATGACCACTATTTGGTTTAATCAATCCTACTGTCATATAGAAGCTTGTGGTTTTACCAGCACCGTTGGGTCCAAGAAGACCTACGATTTCTCCTTGATCTACCTTTACGGATATGCCTTTTACGACCGTTCTGCTTTTATATTTCTTAACTAAATTTTCTGCCCTCAGTTGCATATGATGTACGTACTCTTGCGTTCAGCAATTTTAATGATAATAATTCAATTTAATCAGTCTCATACTCTTATATCCTTCAGCATCAGCTGCAATGTGGTCTGTCCCATATAGTGATTTTCCTCTATGGTATACACGATATCAAAAGGAGTGTCTAGCTTGTTATGAAAATGACCTAACCCAAACCCTATGACATCAAAATTGTTAGTGGTGCCAGCTTGAGATATGAATAGCTTGAGATGCTTCTCTTTCAATACTCGTGCCTCTTTTTTCAAAAAGACGTTTCGGCTGCAAAAAACTGGCTGCATATTTTGAGGACCAAAGGGCCCCATCTGTTTCAAGATACCAAACATTTTAAAATCAATGTCCTCCAAATCGATTTCCAAATCTATATCTATGATAGGCGTCTTTTGATTCTCTTCAATAAGAGAAGAGACAGAAATTTCAAAAGCATTTTTGAAATTGTCCAACTGATCTGGCTCCATAGTGAGGCCGGCTGCATATTTATGGCCACCGAATTGAATCAAGTGTTCACTGCAATTTTCCAGGGCGCTGTATATATCAAAACCATTGACAGATCTCGCTGACCCAGTAATCTTCCCATTCGATTCTGTCATGATAATAGTAGGCTTATAGTAATGTTCGATACATCTAGAAGCTACAATGCCAATTACACCTTTGTGCCAATCCTTCTTATATAAAACAGTTGTGTTTTTTTCTGCTTGACCATCCGATTGAATCATGTCCAAAGCGGTGGCTGTTATACTTTCATCATAGTTTCTTCTTTCCTGATTTTCCAGATTGAGTTTTTCAGCAAAGACATAAGCATCTTCTTTTACTTCCTGAGTCAACAGGTCAAGTGCGGTTTTAGCATGGCCGATTCTTCCCGCTGCATTTATCCTTGGGCCAATTCCAAACACCACATCAGAAATACTTAATGGAGTTCGCATGGCCGCTTTGTCTATTAAGGCTGCAAATCCTGGGAGTGGAGAATTATTTAACTTCTTTAATCCGAACCAGGCGAGCAACCTATTCTCTCCGGTTATTGGAACAATGTCAGAAGCGATGCTAACTGCCACCAGGTCTAGCAAGTCCAATAACTTATGATTTTCAATTCCATTTTGGATGGAGAACGCTTCCAATAGTTTATATCCAATACCGCATCCTGACAGTTCATCATAGGGATAGGTACAGTCAGATTGCTTAGGATCTAAAATGGCCACCGCAGCAGGCAGCTCTTCGCCGGGCAGGTGATGATCACAGACCATCACATCTATCGCATGGTCTTTGGCTATTTGAATGTTTTCTGTTGCACGAATCCCGCAGTCCAGTGTAATGAGCAAATTGATATCGTGATCGATGGCCCATTGTACTCCCTTTCGGGAAACCCCATATCCCTCCGTGTATCTGTCGGGTATATAGGTGAAGATATTGGGAGACAATTCTTTTAAGAAATTATAAGCCAAG
>NZ_OZ247585.1:0-137500 GCF_965233835.1 Reichenbachiella sp. | reverse complement strand
GACTGTTTAACAAAAACACATGGCTTTGCGAAATCGAAAGATGATGTATAAGGCCTGACACCTGCCCGGTGCCGGAAGGTTAAGGGGGGGCGTTATTCCTTCGGGAAGAAGCGCTGAACTGAAGCCCCGGTAAACGGCGGCCGTAACTATAACGGTCCTAAGGTAGCGAAATTCCTTGTCGGGTAAGTTCCGACCTGCACGAATGGTGCAACGATCTGGGCACTGTCTCAGCCATGAGCTCGGTGAAATTGTAGTCGCGGTGAAGATGCCGCGTACCCGCAACGGGACGGAAAGACCCCATGAACCTTTACTATAGCTTCACATTGGTATTGGGTAAATGATGTGTAGGATAGCTGGGAGGCTTTGAAGCTGCGTCGCTAGGCGTGGTGGAGCCGTTGGTGAAATACCAGCCTTTATTTATCTGATGCCTAATCCGACTATGTCGGAGACATTGTGTGGTGGGTAGTTTGACTGGGGTGGTCGCCTCCAAAAGAGTAACGGAGGCTTTCAAAGGTACCCTCAGCACGTTTGGTAACCGTGCGTAGAGCGCAATAGCATAAGGGTGCTTGACTGTGAGGCCAACAAGCCGATCAGGTAGGAAACTAGGATATAGTGATCCGGTGGTTCCGTATGGAAGGGCCATCGCTCAAAGGATAAAAGGTACTCTGGGGATAACAGGCTGATCTCCCCCAAGAGCTCATATCGACGGGGAGGTTTGGCACCTCGATGTCGGCTCGTCACATCCTGGGGCTGGAGAAGGTCCCAAGGGTTGGGCTGTTCGCCCATTAAAGTGGCACGCGAGCTGGGTTCAGAACGTCGTGAGACAGTTCGGTCCCTATCTGTTGTGGGCGTAAGAAATTTGAGAGGCTCTGACTTTAGTACGAGAGGACCGAGTTGGACGAACCTCTGGTCTACCGGTTGTGGTGCCAACTGCACCGCCGGGTAGCTACGTTCGGTGAGGATAAGCGCTGAAAGCATCTAAGTGCGAAACCCTCCTCAAGATGAGATTTCTTTTAAAGGTCGTTAGAGACGATGACGTTGATAGGCTACAGGTGTAAAGGCAGTAATGTCAAAGCTGAGTAGTACTAATTACCTGTAAACTTTCTATAACAGTGTTCTGCACGTTCTTTCTTTCACAATATTCATGTCAAGCAAGCTTAGCTTGCCAGTATTGAGTAGTTATTACTTAGTATTGAGACTTTAAGAAATTATATGTTGGCAAAGGCCAGCATCAAGATTTTATGGTGATTATTGCGAGTGTGTCCACCTCTTCCCATTCCGAACAGAGCAGTTAAGCCACTCAGCGCCGATGGTACTACGGTAATACGCGGGAGAGTAGGTCGTCGCCAGTTTTTATCAAATAAACCCTGATTATTCATTTAGTCAGGGTTTTTTTATATGTGAAAACATGCACCGACACTGCGATAAGATGCTTCCTTGTTTGAACAAGAGTCATTCAACCATATGGTATGACTTTCGAAGGAGCTAGTGTCCGAAATTGAATCAATTTTATTTAAGGCGGTCTTCTGTTTGGGAAATTGTAAGGCTTTTATTCCCAATCATGTTAGAACCAATTTGTTGGTTGACGCAATCTCAAGCTGTTAATATCATTGGCCATAATGCGACATAAATCGCATATTATTCGTTAATTTGCCGGTTCTAAGGGGATGGATGTAGGTTCATCCTTTTTAATTTAATTCTATGAAGCCATTGGTGTTAAGGAGAAGGAATAAAAAGGCAAGATATAAACCCATTCTAAAGAGTACTCAGAATTGGCCAGTTATGCAGATGGCTAAGAAGAGGGATGAGTTTATTCAACTGGTAGTAGAGGAGAGCTTCGATAACATGATGTCGCTTGGTCGTGGACGCACATTGCGTGAGGAGATTGAGATGACAGCATTTCGTGAAAAGCAACGCGCAAAAAAACATCCATGGAAGGTCGACCCAAAGGATGATTTTGAGTTTTGGGATGGTGTTCAACAGCGAGTAGTTAAGCTGGATGGAATTCCGAAAAAGGAGCAAGACACCCATCTGAAAGAAGTCTTAAGAGAAATTATCAACCGTTATGGAAACGAAATAGCGGGTAACTTTAACCCATCACATTATCATGTTGCACGGACCTTGGTTACGCTTGGTTTTGGACGTCTGCTGAATGCTGCTCGCGTGAAAGGCCCATGGTCTCTGTTCAGTAATCAGCTGGATCTGGACGATAAGATACACATTAAAGGGCACGTTGATGAGCTGAGGAAACTAGCAAAATTGGGAACTGTGGTTATGGTTCCTACTCATTTCAGTAATATTGACTCGGTTCTCATTGGTTGGATTATTCAATTTCTAGGATTACCTCCTTTTATATATGGCGCTGGATTGAACCTGTTCAACCTTAAAGTATTTGCTTACTTTATGAATAGTGTGGGGGCATACAAGGTTGATCGTCGGAAGAAGAATTCAATATATTTAGAATGTCTTAAATCATATTCAACTATAGCACTTAGGGAGGGCTGTCATAGTCTGTTTTTCCCAGGGGGGACCAGGTCGAGAAGTGGAAAAATTGAAAAGGCATTAAAACTAGGTTTGTTGGGTACCACCATAGAGGCTCAAAGACAAATATTTCAATTTGAAGAAAATCCAGATGAAAAGAAGATTTTCATTGTACCAGTTACGTTGAACTATCACTTTGTACTGGAAGCTCCAAGCTTGATTAATGATTATTTGAAAAGCAAGGGCCAAGAGCGCTATTACGAGGAAAACGACGAATTTACCACGTCATTCAAGATTTCTAAGTTCTTAATGAAATTCTTTACCAGAGGCTCAGATATATCTGTAAGTATTGGAAATGCGCTGGATGTGCTTGGAAACGAGGTAGACATCAATGGAAAGAGCCTAGATAAGCATGGCAATGAAATAGATCTGAAAGACTATTTCAAATCGAATGGTGAGATTACAGAAGATGCTCAACGAGAGCAAGAGTACAATAGAATCCTTGGTAAGAAAATAGTTAAAGAATTTCACAGGCATAATAGGGTGTTTTCAAGTCATTTGGTTGCATTTACTGCGTTCAGAATGCTCGGTAGAAAACACCAAACCCTTGATCTATACGGATTACTTAGATTGTCTGATGATGAGTTAGTTATTAAGCATGATGATTTTAAAGCTGGCCTATCAAATTTGCTTGATGCATTAAAAGCCATGAGAGATGCTGGAGAAGTAGGCTTGGCAGATCACTTGAGTAGAGAAAAGGATGAAATTATCAAGCATGGAATAAAGAATTTAGGGATGTATCATGCGCAGCCACCATTAGGTTTCTCCAAACAAGGTGATGTAGTGATCCAGAATATGAACTTGCTGTATTATTATCACAATAGGCTAGACGGCTATGAGCTCGAAAAGTACCTCTGAAAAAATAGTAGGTGTAATCGGAGCGGGTAGTTTCGGTACTGCAATAGCCAATATGTTGGCAGAAAAGAGCCCCGTTCTACTTTACGTACGAGACAGAGAAAAAGCAGAAAAATTTACGAAATCAAGAAGTATAGGTTCTCAACCTTTATCCGAAAAAATTGAAATTACCAATGATATTTCAGCGGTAGGAAAACGATGTGAAATTATATTTCCGATCGTGCCTTCGGCCAATTTTAGACAAATGATACGGGATTTATCCCCGTTCTTAAAGCCTTATCATATATTAATTCATGGTACAAAAGGGCTTGATCTAACTATTGCAGAGGGCGATGAAATATCTAAAAAGAATCCACTCTCCAGAAAACATGTGAAAACGATGAGTGAAGTTATCCTTGAGGAAACTTCAGTACTCCGAGTCGGCTGTTTGGCGGGTCCCAATCTAGCCAAAGAAATAGAGGAAAAGCAGCCAGCGGCTACCGTGGTGGCAAGTCACTTTGAGGAAGTGATTGACCATGGTCAAAAGTTGCTAAAAAATGATAGATTTCTGGTGTATGGAAGCAATGACCTGATAGGGATCGAATTGTGTGGTGTGTTGAAAAATATCATCGCTATCGGTACAGGGATGCTCAGTGGCATGGGGCTAGGGGAAAACTCAAGAGCGATGCTGATCAGTCGGGGAATGGTTGAAATGGTCTATATCGGAAACGCTTTGGGAGGTAACACAAAAGCCTTTTTAGGCCTTGCTGGTGTGGGCGATTTGGTGGCAACCTGCAGTTCTAAACTCAGTCGAAATTTTACCGTGGGTTATCGCTTGGCGAAAGGTGAATCCCTGGACGAAATTATTCAGTCCATGGAAGAAGTTGCCGAAGGAGTGAATACTATCAAGATCATTGACCGGTTGGCTGAGAGCTACAATATTCGCGTTCCTATTACTGAAACACTTCACAATATTATAGAGGGAGAAATGAGTGTTCAGGAGGCTTATACGTACTTTATGAAGTTTCCTTTCAGGTCCGAAATCGATTTTATTTGATCGTCTGCATCGCTCTAATTCTCTTAAGAAGACTTGGGTGCGAGTAATTCATAAATTCATACCACGGGTGAGGCGTCAAATTCCCTAAACTATCGGATGTCAATTTTTTCAATGCAGTAATCAAAGGTTCTTTTTTATAAGTTTTTACCGCATAGGCATCAGCTTCATATTCATTTTTTCTGCTGAATAGATTCATAAAGATTCCGATCAGCGTCGAGATGGGAGAAAACAGAATAGCAAAGGCAAAAACGTTCAAATGCAAGGCGGTTACATTGCCACCTAGAGCCCAGGAAATTTCACTGCTAAATATAAATTTGGATAGCAACCAGAGCATAAATCCTGTTTGCAAAATACTCAGAATCATAGACCAGATGATATGTTTCTTTTTGAAATGACCCACTTCGTGAGCTAATACGCCTACCAACTCTTCATTCGAATGATTTTCAATTAATGTATCATACAGCACTACTTTTTTCTTCTTCCCTAAACCGGAAAAAAAGGCGTTTCCCTTTGAAGAGCGTTTAGACCCATCTATTACAAAAATATTATTGAGCGGAAAATTCACAGTTTGGCTATAATTCGTAATTGCTGTCTTTAGCTCTCCATCGTCCAACGGGCTTAGTTTATTGAAAAGAGGAATGATTAAGGAGGTATAAAACATATTGATGAAAACCATGAATGCGCTGATAGCGATCCAGAAATAGATCCAGAAATTTTCTTCAAAGAACATGACTAAAACTATAAACAAAGCAGTGATGATTCCTCCCACGATTATCGTGAGTACATAACCTTTGATTTTATCTAATATGTAAGTTTTTACTGTTGTTTTATTGAAACCATACTTTTCCTCAATGACGAAAGTTCCATATAGATCAAAGGGAATTCCTATCAAATCAGAAGCAAAATATACAACCCCAAAGAAATACAATGAAGTTAACGGTTCGACTGGGGCAACTCCTCTCAGATATTCATCCAGCCACCCAAACCCACCGAACCAAAGCACAATGAGCATCAGGACAAAACTAAGCGTAGAGCTGATTATAGAAAACCTAAAAACCTCAGCTTGATAGGCTTGAGACTTGATATACTTTTCTTCATCATAAATACCACTCAACTCACTTGGAATTGGTTGCTTCCGACTTTTATTATTCAGTAGGCCCAATACTTTATTTAATAAAAAATCGAAGGTTAAAATTCCGATAAGGAGATAGAGAATTGTTTGGTAATCCATGCGCATAGTTTTGCGCAAATCTAAGAATTTTGAGGAATTAGAAGATCATCGGAAGCGGACACTTCAGTTCTCTTACTGATCGCGATGGTTTACGAGGATCCCCCCATTTGAAGCTGTAGATAAGCGATACTTCATGAGCTCCGCCACTTTGGATACCTAAATTTGATAAGGTGTAATCGAAACTATAGCCTAGTGTAAACTTCTTTTGAGTAACTCCAAACATGAAAATTAGAGACTCATTATTGGAACCGCCCCCTTCTGGTGATTTGATCGGTATGCCTCTATACCAAAGACCAAATATTACCGGGTCCCAAGTGAAGTACAGGCCTAGATCCAGTTGGTTGAACTCTCCTTGTGCTCGATAGTTGAAGGTCGGAGATAAGCTTCTCCTTGCACCAGATACGGTTTCACCCCTTGAGTATCCAGTATTTAGAGGAATCATATACCCGCCATGAATAGAAAGTTTTTGAGGTAACGGGCTTTCATCACCTAAGAAGGATTGATTGGGCTCACGAATGTGATGCATGGATACGCCGAGCCAGGTCCTGGCCGAATAGACTACCCCTCCCAAAGCAATATCAAAATAGTTTACCTTCCAGTCTGTATTAAATTGTTCGGCACTTGGGTTTCCCGTCACTCCATTATTGTCTAGCTGATCCCCAAATACCAGTTTATTGAAGTTTACATTTCTGGAAGTATAGGAAACCTGAAATGCAGGCCTGAATACCCATTTGTAATTTACATTGACTTGATAGGCATATTGAAGAGCAATTTCATTGGATTGAAGGCCAACTAATCCTTCCTTGTCATTGACAAAAAGGAGGCCAACACTACTATTCTTTTCATCAAAGTTATTGTCTACATAAAGGGAGAAAGTCTCGAAATTGGCATCTATCGAAGGCCATTGATTTCTATAATTGAGGCCGGCACGGCCTTCTTGTGTGATTCCGGCCAGTGCTGGGTTCAGATACAATGGAGCCGAGTAATACTGCGAAAACTGAGGGTCTTGAGCCCAGCTCTTGTTAGTATTAAGCAGTGAAGCCATTATTAGTAAGACTAATGAAATTCTTTGCATCTGTTTGTTTAAATCAGGCTTATGCCTCTAAATAGAATCGTTGCAAAATATAAAATATTGTCCCAAATGAGAAATCAATTATTTTTTGTTGGGTTATATGCATTGAAATATATTTTGTCACCGTTAGTATTAGTAATTGAGTTATTTTTAGCCTTTGATTACCATACTCCTCATTTAATTAAAAAGGACAGTTAAAGATTTGAGAACCCTTATCGAAACGATTAACGTGGTGAAACGGAAAAACGTCCCTCTATGGGTCACATTTTTTATATTCATTTCTGCCAGCCTTTCTATTCAAGCACAAAACTATTCAGAATATAATTGGTTGTTTGGTAATTCTACGACAACTATTACATTCAATAAGTCTGACGCAAGGGCTCAACTCGACACTTTGCAGTTTGTTCCCTATGGTACCGGAGGGGGTATGGTCATCTCTGACCCCGTTACGGGCAATCTTTTGTTTTATTCCGATGGAGAGAATGTTTACGATGCAAACCATGATTTAGTGCCTAATGGTGCAGCCTTGGGTGGTGATGCCAGCATTAATCGAGCTGCTTCTGTAATGCCTATGCCCTATACGGATGGGGAATATTACATATTTACCAACCCAGGTGGAAGTGGGCCAGAGATTTTGTATACCGTAGCTGATAGAAATTTAGTAGGAAATGCCGCCGGAGGAGAGCCACCACTAGGTGATGTAGATGGAGCTAGGAAAAATATAGGCACTGGATTGACCAATCCATCTGAAGCCATGATAGTTATTCAAAGAGATATTGATAACTATTGGATAATTACCAATGACAGATCAAATTTCGACTATCAGGTACTTGAAATCAATAACGGCATACTAGGACCTATTCAGGTATTTGATCTCAACGATGTATCTGCTCCGGACTTTGAAGCAGCATCTTTCGCTTATGATGCGAATAATTCGATTTTGGCGGTAGCCCCAAAAGATGCTAATAGAAATGTGACACTTTATGATTTTGACCTGGTTACAGGTGCGCTTACACTTAATACTGCTATACTTAACACTGGAAATGCAGATTTCGGTACCGAAGCAGTTTATGATATTGAGTGGTCATCTAGCGGTAACAATCTTTATATCTCCAGACACGGAGGTGCTGGAACGGTAGCGGACCTTTACCAGTACAATCTGGCTGATCCATTGAATACTGTAAATTCCATTCTTTTCCAACCGGTTTTTAGAAGTTATGGAGTTCAAAGAGGCCCCGATAATAATATTTATCACTTGTATCAACAGACCAGCGCAACTGCTATAGAATTAGGAGTTATTCTGGAAGCCGACAGTATTTATAATGCGGACAGTACCTTTTTTAATGTAGGCTATGATAGCTTGGCTTTCGAACCGTCTGGTATCAGTGGCACGCAATTCCCACACTTTCCTGCACCACACTTTGAAACCTTTGACTCCGTTGGCTTTGCCTATCTGGATACCTGTGCACTCAGAACCACCAAATTCTTTTCAAACGTTGAGCCTCCAGCACAAACGTACACCTGGGACATGGGTGACGGGTTTACCACCAACGCTATAAATCCGGTACATACTTATCAAGCATCGGGTGTTTATTCCGTTTCTCTAACTGTAGAGTTGAATGGAATTACAGAAACCTACGCACGCTCTGTATCTATTGTTGATAACGATTTACAGATTGATTTGGGTATGGATACGGTGAGATGTGTAGGAGAGATATTTACCTATGATGCCGGCCCAGGAGGAGAATGGTATTATTGGAATACAGGAGAATTTACACAGTCGATCAATGTGGATACCACGGGTTTATTTTCTGTGGCTGTAAAAAGTGCCGCCACAGGCTGTATTAATTATGATTATGTCAAGGTGGATACTTATGAGGACACCAATATCTTTAGAAATCAATGGTATTTTGGTGAAAACGCAGGAATAGATTTTAATCCACCAGCGACTTCAGCCATCACAGATGCTAATTTGATGAGTTCTGCTCAGGGAGCCTCTTCCGTATCTGACCTCAATGGAGATGTGCTGTTCTATACCAATGGGGAAACCATCTGGAACAAGAATCATCGTGTAATGGATAATGGGGATAATATTGGAGGAGACCCTAATTCTAGTCAAGGAGTAATGATCGTGCCACTTCCTCAAGACAGTTCCATTTATTATGTTTTTGCGTCCGATCCCGTTTATGGCGATTTCACGTACGACATGAAATATGCTGTAGTGGATATGAGACAAGATACGGCACAAGGGGAGGTTATTGTTAAGGATGCTTCACTTTTCACGAACAGTACAGAAAGAATAGCTGCCTTTGGGTTGGGGCAAGGTTTTACCTGGTTGGTTACACATGAATTCGGAAACAATCAATTCAGGTCTTACCCGATCACACCGAATGGAATTGGGGCGCCTATTACCTCATCTGCGGGAAGTGCCATGCGATTTGATGAAGAAAAGACAGGAAAGGCCCAAATGAAGTATGCTGCGGCTGGAGGAGTTATTGCCGTTGCTTTTCAGGATGAAACCGAAAATTTTGTTGAGCTATTCAGTGTGGCAGATAGCACGGGGCAAATTTCAGGTTTGGTCAAAATAGACATCGAAGAACCAACTCCGGCTTTGGTCTATGGTATTGAATTTTCATCCAGTTTACAACGGTTGTATGTCAGCACCAATGGAGGTTCTGGATCAACACTTTTGCAGTATGATTTGGATAGCTTATATGCCCCTACGGCTAAAGCGGATATAGAAGCAACCAAATTTACATTGGGCACGAGTGCGCTGCAATATGGTGCCTTGCAAACAGGCTCAGATGGAATCATATATATGGCAGTAGATGGCCAAACAGCAGTTGGTCAAATAAATAGTCCCAATAGCGATGACGCGGCGGCATCATTCAGCGAAAATGGCTTCGATCTGATGGGACGAACCAGTAGATTAGGACTTCCTAATTTTGTACAGGAGCTCCCATTGAGCTCTCAAAACCCAGGGATAGCCTATTCGAATCCTTGCTTGGGACTAGAGACAGTTTTTGATGGGACAGGAACTTCTATTATTGATGAGTTTTTCTGGTCATTTGATGATGGTACTTCAGCTGCCGTCGAAGACACTACTCATATTTATAATTTGTCAGGAACCTATAATGTTAGCTTGCAGGTAACTAACCGTTGCGGCTTGGATACAACGTTTGTCGAACCCGTAGAAATTTTCCCAATTCCTGCTGAACCTACCTTGTTGGATGCCATGGCACTCTGTAATGGACCTTTGACTTTGGAAGCCTGGCCAGTGGACACCGCTGACTTTTCTTATACTTGGTCAACTGGAGAAACAACCCGTACCATTACAGTTGATGAGCCTGCCTTGATTTCTGTTTTTATCACAAACTCTGATGGCTGTCAATCGGACCCCAGAGAGTCATTCATAGATGACACCAGACCAGAAGTTGACCTTGGTACTGATCAAACGATATGTCAGGATGTGGCTTTTGCTGATTTAGATGCACTCAACCCAGGGTCTACCTATTTATGGACCCTCAACGGATCAGCTAATGGCAATGTATTGCGTACGCAGGAAGTAGATACCTCCGTTCCAGGAGTATACGTCTATGAAGTGACCGTAGAAGATATTTTGAATTGTGTAACTACCGATGATGTGGCTTTTACCATTGTAAACAATCCTGAATTTACTACGGTTGGTGGTACAACCACAGGATGCGGAAATAATGATGGAACGATTGATATAGACGTAACAGAAACCGGAAGCTTCAACTATACAGTTACCGGGCCTTCAACCATTGGTACAACGGCATTATCGGGGCCGGCTTTGATCACTACGCCCAATACTCTTAACCCGGGGGGCTACTCAATAGCCGTTACCAATACGCTTACCGGGTGTTCCCTTAGTCAGGTAGCCACCGTAGACGATGCAGGGGCAGGATTTACGATTGACAATTATGTACCTACACCAGATTGCCCTGGAGATGGGTTACTTACTTTTGAGTTGGCTGGACCAGCGCCTGCTAGCGTGAACTATGAGTTGTTTGATGAATTCGGTAGTTCCGTGGTAAGTGCACCTGCCTCTCCGACTCCTACGTTTCCTGTCAATAACCTGGATTCGGGGACCTATTCGATTACGGTAGTAGAGTTGATTAGTGGTTTGAGCTGTACACAAACTCTAGATAACATTGTTTTAGCTGGCAGCCCCTTAGCCGAATATGCGACCACACCTCAGAATATTTGTGGCACGGAAGGTGAAATTAGTATCTACCCCACTACGGTAGATCCTGCCATTACTTACACATGGAGTGGTCCAGGAGTAGTTGGATCCTCATTGGGAGAAACTATTACGGTTTCCGCTGGTGGGAATTATTCGGTCACTTCTTCTGGAGGCGGCTATTGCGAGGTTACCGAGACTGTCAATGTTGTTCAGAGTCCTGCGCCAATTGTTGAGATTTTAGAAGAAGGTCAGGAGTGTGAAAGTTCTCTGATTCTATTTGCGAATGTTACCAATGGATTGGTTGGCAATGGCGGTTATCAATGGGATAATGGGGCCAACGGCTCCAGGCGAGGGATTACCTCTTCAGGTACTTATGAGGTCTTGGTACTGGATCAGGGCACAGGTTGTACCGGTACCACAACCAGCGATGTGAACGTATATAGCGAATTGACAGTATTTGCTGCAGCATCACCCAATTGTGACAACAACGAAGAAGTATTCATCACGGCCTATTCAAATATTACAGAGGACGTCACATTTACCTGGACGGGGCCGACTGGCGAAACATTGGAAAATCAGAATGCCGAGATATCCGTAGGAGAAAGCGGCACCTATTCCATTCATGTGGGTTCGGACGTAAGTACCTGTGAAGCAAATGCCTCTTTAAGTATTCTGGTAGTTCCTATTACTGATGATCAATTATTACTGAGTGATAGAGAAATGATCTGCAGCGAGGATCCCGACCCCACGAACAATTCAGTTGACTTGGATCCAGGTCAGTTTAGTACCTATGAATGGACGATCATCAACGATGATGTTCTAATTTCTACTGATAGAGTATTGAATGCCAATGAAGGGGGCATATATGAAGTAACTTTGAGTAATGGTTTTACCTGCATTCGTGATGCAGTAGAAGTCATCGATGATTGTCTGCCCAAAGTGTACGCACCCAATGCATTTACCCCTGACACATCACCAGGTTTCAACGATGAGTTTTTTGTCTATCCTAAT
Organism: Reichenbachiella sp.; assembly: GCF_965233835.1. GTDB lineage: Bacteria > Bacteroidota > Bacteroidia > Cytophagales > Cyclobacteriaceae > Reichenbachiella. The sequence goes on along the minus strand of NZ_OZ247585.1, from coordinate 125,547 downwards.
CCCTATGTAGACAACTTTGAAATTAAAATCTATTCTCGTTGGGGTGAACTCGTCTTTCAATCTGAAGATATTGGTTTCCGGTGGGATGGTACCTATCGAGGAAAGATTCTTAAAATAGATAGTTACATCTATGTGATGCGTTTTACCAGTTCATTAATGCCTGAATTAGGAGAGATAGAGCAGCGGGGTGGCGTGGCATTATTGAGATAAATACTGACACTAGTTTTTCGGCACGATAAATGATAAATTGTATTTAGAACAATTTAAAAAACGATGAAAAAGTATTTAATTATTTCTTTGTTGACAGTGTTTGCCTTTGGTATATCAGCTTATACCTATGTGGATTTGAAGCTCTTACCCACCACTTTGAAGGTGTTGGTTTTGGATGAACTTGGAAATCCTGTGGAAGGAGCCGAAGTGTCTCTTTTTAAGACAGAAGAAGATTATCGTGCAGCAGAAAACTTATTGGTGAAGAAGACTACTGATAAAGATGGCGAAGTGGTGTTTAAGAAATTAGAGGTAATGAGCTATTTTGTGCATGCGGACTTTGACGGTAAAACCAATGTAGGTGGTGGTGTGCAAACAGAAGAATTAGTAGAAGGCCGTATCAATAAGGTCAATACGATAGTACAATAATTATGAATCGAGACTGGCTCCGATCCGAGATAGAAAAATATCAAACTGTCTATCAGGAAGAGGAAAAATACAAAGGCAGGTTTTTGGACCTGCTTTTTTTTGACAACTGCTTTGAACGTTCATTGCTTTCTGGTCATGTTACGGCATCAGCCTGGGTGCTCACATCAGATTATAAACAAGTCGCTTTATTGCATCATAAAAAGCTTGATCGATGGCTCCAGCCCGGAGGACATGCCGACGGAGACGAAAATGTGCAACGCGTAGCTTTGAAGGAGCTGGAAGAGGAGACAGGTATAACGGATGTTAGACTTATTGGCGATTCTTTTTTTGATATTGATATTCATAACATACCACTAAGAAAGGATGTGCCCGAGCATGATCACTTTGATATCAGATTTGCTTTTGTAGCTCAACGTCCTGATCAGTTGAAGAAAAATGATGAATCTAACGAAGTGGCTTGGATAGCCATAGATGGATTGGAGCAATTTGTTGGTAACGATGCTTCTGTGTTGAGAATGAAAGAAAAAACCCTGAAGTTTTGATGCAAATCACGGACGATCTCCACCGAACTATTTCCATTGAAAATCCGCTGCGGATTATTTCTTTAGTGCCTTCCTTGACAGAGCTGCTGTTTGACCTTGGTTTGGAGGATCGTATAGTTGGAGTTACCAAGTTTTGTATTCATCCTACACGTGCTCAGCAGGTAGCTGCGAAAATAGGGGGTACGAAAAAATTCAATTTTGATCAAATCGAAGCACTGAAACCGGATTTGATTATTGCCAATAAAGAAGAAAACTACAAGGAGGGTATCGAACAGCTATGCAAGGACTATCCAGTGTATATCTCAGATATCTTTGACTTGAAGGATTCGCTAAAGACTATTCAAAATATTGGATGGATGACCGATAGTGTTTCCAAATCGAAACAACTAGTGGAAAAAATTCAACAAGGCTTTGAAGATGTAAAAGACAAATTGGAAGGTAATGTACTTTACCTCATTTGGCAGAATCCAGTCATGGTGGCAGCATCCAATAATTTTATTGATTTTCTATTGCAGTGGTTAGGTTTGGAGAATGCCGTTGGGCATTTGGAAAGATATCCCGAACTAGATGAGGACATGATGAAAAATCTTTCACCTGATTATGTTTTCCTTTCTTCAGAACCTTACCCTTTTAAGGAAAAACACATTCAAAAATATCAAGACCTATTTCCTAATGCCGAAGTACTTTTGGTAGATGGTGAAATGTTTAGCTGGTATGGAAGTCGCCTGGTTCATTCACCGAAATATTTTATGAGCTTACCCGTTTCCAGACGTCGTTAGTCGATTCTCCTCATTTTTTTGATTGCCCCTGTGGGGGTAAAATTTCTTTTGGTTTCCCTGAGTGTATAAAAAACACAAAGGATATGAACTCATATAAAAGCAACTCAAAATTAATTTTAATACTCACGCTGCTATTGGCAGTATTTGAATCTCAAGGTCAAAACACAGAGAATTCATCGGGCACAGAAGTCAAAGAAAGGCCCTTTCAAATTTCGTTCGTGCCCGGATTTGGCACCAGCAAGGGACCGAAAGAAGGGTACACCAATCAGTTTTCAATAAACATCCTTGCTGGTTACGAACATAGCTTTGATGGTGCCGAATTTGGGATATTGTACAACATCAACAAAACCAATATAGCAGGCGCTCAGTTCTCAGGATTTGGAAATACCGTGGGTGGAAATGTGAAGGGAGCACAATTCAGTGGATTCTTAAATACGGTGAATGGTAAAGTCAGGGGAATGCAATACGCTGGTTTTTTGAATGTCACCGCGCAAGAGGTGCAGGGAGCGCAGTTTGCAGGCTATATGAATTTGGCCGATAGTATCAATGGCGTACAGGGCGCAGGATTGCTCAATGTCAGCAAAAAAAGTATCAAAGGTGCTCAATTGGCTGGTTTGGGAAACTGGGCACAGAATGTACAAGGTGTTCAAATTGGAGGTTTGTTCAATAGAGCCAAACATGTGCACGGCACTCAAATCGGGCTGATCAATATTGCAGATACCGTGGAGCGCGGTGTAACAGTAGGTTTGATCAATATTGTCAAAAAAGGAAAACTTCAGTTTGCATTGGAGCACAATGAAGTGATCGATTTCAATATTGCGTTTCGTTCAGGAACTAACCGACTCTACAGTGTGCTGTTCGTGGGTTCACAGGCCAAGAAAGATGATTACCTATGGACTTATGGGGGTGGTTTTGGTACGGAGTTTAAGCTGAAGAAGAACTGGAACTCCAGTGTGGAGTTGACTACTCAAAGCATCAATCCGGAAGGCGATCATTATGATGAAATTAATCTGCTGAACCGGCTTAGCTGGAACTTCGGATATCAGTTTGCCAATCACCTGGCGTTCTCTGCCGGCCCGGTGCTGAATATCTATGTCACCGAGGTCTATGATCAGGAATCCGGCCGATATGGCAACGATATAGATATGGGATCATTCTACAACGAGACCTTCTCAGGCACCAATGTAAAAATGTGGGTGGGCTACAATGTGTCCATCAAGTTCTAAGACGACTGTAAGATTTTAGGTTTATTGATTGTGACCAATGGTACCGAGGTGCCATTGGTTTTTTCGGGCTGGATTACTAATTATTAAACGTTTATAAATCTTTATAAACGTTTAATAAAATGCCTATTTCATAGCAGTTAATGGATACTTATAAGCTTTATCCTCACAATTGATATATTTGGGAGATAGATAATGGGCATTATACAATCGTAGAGCGAATTGAACCAATGAAAATAACAATAGTTGAGATTCTTACAATTACTCTTCCAGCCATTCTAGGATTCTTGTTTAGTAGACTCTTGGATAAGGTTCGGTCTTCTTCGATTCAACTGCAAAAAAGAGTTTCTATAACAACAATTGCGAAATCATATAAAGATGATTTCTGGGGTGACATTCAAATTTTACATAATAATGAAGCAATTGACCATCTGCATATGGTCACCATTGAACTGTTTAACTTTTCTAAAAAAGATGTAGATGATCTCACAATTCAAGTTGCAGTTGGCGAACAAAACAAAATAGTATCAAGTCATGCTATCAATACAGATACTCGGGTTGAACTAACTAATTCTGACGCCTTTAATCAACTAATTACGCAGGAAAATTGGGAGTTTATCTCTTCAAACCGAGAATATCAAGCCAAAGTATTAAATCGAGGAACTCATCTTCAGTTTCAACTTTTGATCGAATCAACCAATGAAGAACTCAATCAAAATGAAATAATAATTGCGATAGAGAAAAAAGGAGTTAAAACCATCTCCTACAAAAACATTAGCGCTGAATTAGGTGGGCAGTGGGCATTAGTTTTCGGATTCCTTTTTACCAGCTTGGTTGCATTAGCAACTTATCAATTCTACCCTGAAGAAGGAATTCCTATTCTTATTGTTGGAATAGCTGGAGCTTTAAACCTGCTAATTGGCTTTGTTATTTACTACTCAATTATTGGATGGAGGCACTGGAACGATGAGGATGGCGAATGAACCTAAAGTAGCTCTATCATGTGCTATAATGGGATTTCAGTGGTCAGGGTAGTGTTTTGGAGATTGAAAAGTCCGCCATAAACAATGAATTTTAATCAAGAAGTGACTATGTTATAGACGAGAGATTAGTGCTCCTGATAGCTATCGAGACTAACCCCCACTTATCATAGCTGGTCGTAATCAAAACCACCGCTTCACCACACCCTCCACACAAGCCTCGGCTGATCCTTTCTTATTTCTAAACCATAGCTCTGGTTCGATTAGTTCTAGTTCGGAGACACAGAGATCGCCTTCGTTATCCCAGATGAAGTCTACACGAGCCTGAAGCGGAATAGGGTCACAGACGGACACTACACGTTCTGCAAAAGCAATTTCTTCTGGTGAAGGGTTGTAGGCATGTACCGTGCCTCCAAAGTCATCTTGTACACGGAAGTCACCAGCCTTGGCTTTTTTGAGCACTGCATGAGAATATTCGCCGTCAAATACCATCAAGGTCAGCTCTCCTTTCTCTACCACATTGTGCTGAAACTCTTGCAACAGCATGGCTTCGTTTTGAATCAATTCACCAAAGGTGCCGGAGACTTCTATGAGTTTTTGTTCGGTGAGTTTGTAGGTGTGTCTGCCACCGCCGGAGATGGCCGGTTTCAAGATGGGATTCGTCCAGCCAGAGCTTTGTACAATTTCTTCAAGTGAGCGACTGTCCCCTTTGGCGATAAAAATCGTAGGAGGGATTTTGATACCGCGCGCATCAAGATCTTTGAGGTAGTGCTTGTCTACATTCCACTTGATGGTATCACAATCATTGATCAGGTGAGTTTGGTCTTTCACTCGATCCAACCAAGCCTGAAATTGCTCAAACTTACCGTCCTCATAGATGTCCCAGGTGGTGCGAATCATGGCACACTTTGTAGAAGTCCAGTCAAAGTCTGGATTGTCCCAATTGGTTTTGAATACTTTAAGACCTTTTTGCTCGAAAGCATCAAAAAGTAATCGGTCTTCCAATACCACATTGTCAGCATACTGATCCGGTGGGTTGTCAACTGTAAATCTGGAGTCTGTGAGTAAAACAATGTCGTATGTGGCCATGCTATTTTTTGATGCCAAAATAGTAAAAATCTACGCACAGATGTTGCCGTCCATGAAATAATCGAGAACTTTGATAGTTATAAACACACATAGGAATATTAGGAGATAAAATATTCATATTTTTGCATCTTAAAACAACACAATCGTAATTCACCGTATCATGCAGCTATCGATATTCAGAAAAAACATCTTATCCTTTGTCCTTGTTTTGGCCGTGACTGGTGCCACACAAGGTCAGCAAAATATTCAGGAGCAATTTGATCAGTTTTATAGCAACGAGACTTCCACTTGGCAGGAGTATAAACTGGTGAAAATGCCAAAACTCAAGAACTTCTGGAAGGTGGTGGCCGACACCATCAAAGTAAAAGAAGGAAAAATAGCCTCGGCACGAGAAGAAGTAAAATCTCTGGAAGGACAATTATCCGCGGTCAACCAAGAACTAGCACAAACACAAACTTCTCTGGCTGCCAGTGAAGAGCTCAATGACTCTATTGCCTTTATTGGGATCAACATGAGCAAGTCCGCTTACAACACTTTTGTGTGGCTCATTATCCTCATACTCATTGTGGGAATTGTTGGCTTATATTTGATCTATTTGAGAAACAACAAAATCACGCGAGAGGCTAGAAAGATGTTGGCCAAGGTAGAAGAAGAGTACACCGCTCATCAGGAAAAAGCACGAGAGAATCAAACCAAACTAAAAAGAGAATTGCAGACGGCATTGAATACTTTGCAAGAGCACAGAATTAAAATTTAATTCTGAAAGATAATTCACCAGTGTAAGCCTCATTCGCGATCGGATGGGGCTTTTTTGTTTGTGAAATGTGGGTTCCAATCTGCTTTAAATAATTCTAAGGTGCACCCAAATCATTTCTCTAGGAGAGCACGAATTTTATACCTAAATTTCTACCTATTCCAAACCGAAAAATGAAACTCATGATCAGATCAATCGCTCTATTTATCCTTTGCATTCTTTCTACGCAGGTTCTGGCTCAGCAGACCACTTCGGCTTCGGATAGAATGAATAACAAAACTCTGAAAAAGGAGATGTTAAAACGTTCGTTACTCAAGGACATTCCTTTTCGAAATGTGGGGCCAACAATTATGAGTGGGCGAGTGACGGATTTGGCCGTCAACCCGAAAGACCCTTTGCATTTTTATGTGGCCTACGCTTCTGGAGGGCTCTGGGAAACTAAAAATGGCGGTACCAGTTACGAACCATTGTTTGACGACCAAATGGCAATGTCTATCGGCGATATCGCAGTCAACTGGAAAACGAAGACCATATATGTAGGTACGGGAGAAAACAACTCCAGCCGATCCAGTTATTCAGGTATGGGTATTTTCAAATCCACAAACAACGGAAAGACCTGGACTCACTTAGGACTGACCGACACGCAGCATATCGGTAGAATCATCTTACACCCTACCAATGATCAAATCCTGTGGGTAGCGGCTGTGGGGCACTTATATTCTGACAATGAGGAGAGAGGAATATATAAATCTAATAACGGTGGACGTTCCTGGGCTAAGACGCTATTTGTGGATAATAAAACAGGAGCCATCGATTTGGTAGTTGACCCATCCAACCCGAATATCTTATATGCTTCGATGTGGCAACGTGACCGTAAGGCCTGGAATTTTGATGGTTCGGGTGTGGGTAGCGGTATTTACAAATCATCAGATGGCGGTCAGCATTGGGAAGAGATCGGTGGAGGTAATTCAGGCTTTCCAGATACTGATGGAACAGGTAGAATTGGCTTAGCCATCTACCCTAAGAATTCTAAGGTGCTCTATGCCATTTTAGATAATCAAGATAGAAGACCAGAAGAAAAAGAAGAAACTCTATCTGAAGGCCTGACCAAAACTCAAATCAAGGCAATGGATAAGGCTACTTTTTTGGCACTCGACGATTCGTTGCTCAATGATTATCTTAGAGACAATGGATTTCCAAAAAGGTATGATTTTGCGGAGGTGAAACGCGTGGTGAAATCTGGAGAAGCCAGACCTGCCGAGGTTGCTACTTATTTCGACGATGCCAATGCACAACTATTCAATACACCGGTCATAGGAATGGAACTGTACCGATCTGATGATTCAGGTGCTACCTGGAAGAAAACACATGCGGACTTCATTGACAATATGTTCTACTCTTATGGTTATTACTTTGGTGAGGTTCGGGTATCGGCCACCAATCCAGACCAAGTGTATGCATTGGGTGTACCAATTATCAAATCAGAGGATGGGGGAAAAACCTGGAATGACATTGGTGGCGACAATCAGCACGGTGATCATCAGGCTTTATATGTCGACCCATCGGGTTCAGGCTACTTAATTAGCGGAAATGATGGAGGAGTAAATATCTCCTACGACGATGGTAAAACTTGGTCGAAAAGCAATCCACATGCCGTGGGGCAGTTTTACGATATCAATTTTGATATGGCTGAACCTTACAATATTTATGGAGGCCTGCAAGACAATGGTGTCTGGTGGGGTCCAAGCAATTACGAATTTTCTACAGGCTGGCAGATGTCTGGTAAGTACCCGTGGCAGATCCTGATGTGGGGCGACGGCATGCAGACAGAAGTGGATACGAGAGACAACAATACGGTGTATACCGGTTATCAATTTGGACATTATTATAGAATAGATAAAACGACTGGGGAAGACAAGAAAATCACCCCGATGCACGATTTGGGGCAGAAGCCCTATCGTTGGAATTGGGAAGCGCCGATCCACCTGTCCAGACACAATCAGGATGTAGTGTATATGGGATCGAATAGGCTGCACAAATCCACCAACCAAGGGGATGACTTTGGAAAACCGACCAAAGATCTAACCAAGGGAGGCAAGGATGGCAATGTGAGTTATGGAACTTTGACCACCATTGTCGAATCTCCGATGAAAGAAGGATTGATTTATATAGGCACTGATGATGGCGTAGTACAAGTATCGCAGGATGGCGGAGACACCTGGACGATGATCGATCCGAATCTGACCAAAGATTATTGGGTGAGTAGTATTGCCCCTTCTCAGTTTAAGGAAGGTCGCGTGTACCTGACCTTAAATGGTTATCGAAATGATGATTTTAGTCCGCTGGTATATGTATCCGAAAACTATGGAAAGCTCTGGCGTGACTTGGGTGCTTCGCTACCAAAAGAGGCAGTAAATGTAATTGCCGAAGATCCGGTAAAAGAGGAGGTACTTTATGTAGGCACAGATCATGGCGCTTATGCTTCTATTGATCGTGGCAATACTTTTATGACACTTGGTGGTGGTTTGCCCAATGTAGCTGTGCATGACTTGGCTGTACACCCAAGAGAGAACGAACTGATTGTGGGTACGCATGGAAGGTCGGTGTACGTAGGCAAGGTAAAGGCCATCCAAAGCCTGATCGAATTAGAAAAAAAAGAGACACTAAAAATACTGTCTATCGAAGAATTGAAATTCAGCAAGAGCTGGGGAGATTATCAATATGGTAGTCAGTGGTATGGCTACAATGAACCCGCTTGTGAGCTGGTGATCTATAGTGAGTCATCAAGCAAAGCCCAGTTTAAGGTGATGGATGGAGAGCGCACCATGTATGTAACGAATACCGACCTCAACTCAGGGCTTAACTTTTATACCTATGATCTCTCTCGATCTGGCGATGCGGCAGAAGACGGTACACCTCCTGCAAAAAATGGGAAAGTCTATTTAGAGGCGGGAGAATATGCCGTACAATTCAATGTAGAAGGAAAGGTTGTGAATGAAAAGCTGGTGGTGAAGGAATAATTATTAAGCAAGACTCAAGCTTTGATCAATATGGGTGCGTGATGCTCGGGTAGTGGTTCTAGGTCGTCCATATTCACGTAGTGAACCTTGATCATGGAAGATACTTCTATAGATACAAAATCAAATTCGTCTACCACTTTTCCTTTGATTTCATAAACCCCTTTGCCTCTAAAGGGGTATTGACGTAGTGAAGGAGGGAAATGTACCGTGTCTATAAAATCACCCGCCTGATCAATGAAAGTCCCGAAACTCATGTTTTTATTGTTTGATGTTCTGGTCTGTTTGCGAGTCACCATATAGCCCAGCATCGTCACCATTTTGTTTTTGTGTTTAGGCATTTCTTTTACGAGAATAATATCTGAAGCTGCATATTCATTAACCAAACTGAACGGGTCTTGAAGCGGAAAATGTAAAATCTCCATTTCATCAAATCCATCTTCTCTGGGGTCATGATGAAGGGATGGTAATTTGTATTTTTTCACTCTGCTCTGAAAAAGCGTGGGCGTGGTGTGTTTATCACTCTTTGATAACAATAGATGTGCCTGCCATAGTAGTTTTTTCTTGTTTGAATCTATGGTCTTAAATGCCCCAACCCTAATCAGTATTTTAAGTTGCTCCAGAGAGATCGTAACATAGTTGGTGAATTGTTCCAAACTTTGAAATGGGCCATAATCTTCTCGTTTATATAGAATTTCTATAACGGTTTCTTTTTCTAATTCTTTCACAATATGAAAGCCCAAGTGAATGATTTTTCCGCTTATTGTGGTTTCGCTTCGAGAGGTATTGATGCATGGAGCTTCAATGTTTGCACCATGCATGCGTGCTTCATGTACGTAAAGGTCGATACCATAAAAACCCCCTCCATTGTTAATCACACTTACCAAATACTCTAGCGGATAATGGGCTTTCAGATAGAGACATTGATAACTTTCGATAGCATAAGAAGCCGAATGCCCTTTAGCGAAAGCGTACCCTGCAAAACTCATAATCTGATACCAGACGTCGTGAGTGAGTTTTTCATCATGCCCCATTTTTTTACAGCTGATAAAAAATTGCTTTTCTACTTCCTTGAATTCGTCACGAGATCGGTATTTGCCAGACATGCCTCGGCGTAGTCTGTCGGCTTCGCCTAAAGTGAGCCCCGCAAAATAATGAGCTACTTTGATCACATCTTCTTGATACACCATCACACCAAAGGTTTCGGGCATGAGTTCAGCCAATATAGGGTGTGCGTCCTTTCTCCTTTCGGGAATTCGAAAACGCAAGATGTATTCTCTCATCATGCCCGATTTGGCCACTCCCGGCCGGATGACCGAACTGGCTGCCACCAGTCCCAAATAGTGATCAGCTCGTAGCTTTTTGAGGAGCATACGCATGGCGGGAGATTCTACATAAAAACAGCCAATGGCTTTTCCATTACGAAGTAGGTCTTTTACTTTTTCGTCTTCAAAAAATCGTTTGGTATCATGAATGTCTACCTCAGGATCGTTGGGGTTGTTGTCCTTGATGATGGTCAAGGCATCCTTGATTTTACCCAAGCCACGCTGACTCAAAATGTCGAATTTGAACAGTCCGGCATCTTCCGCTTCTACCATGTCGAAATGAGTGATAGGAAATCCCTTTGGGGGCATACTGGTAGCGGTGAAGTGGTAAATAGGCTTTTCTGAAATGATAATACCACTGGCATGCACACTCAAGTGGCTGGGAATGCTGTCCATTAAGAAAGCGTATTTCAAAACTGAGCGAGCGAGGCCGTCATAATTTTTAATAGCAACGTTCAAATTGTCACGATCTATGGAAGATAACCTGCTAATTTCGTGAGGAGGCAGCCCACATACCTTGCCCAGCTCACGTACGGCAGCCTTGAATTTGAAAGTGTTGTAGGTAGCCAGTAGACATACATGGTCATAGCCAAATCTTTCGAAAATGTATCTGGTAATATCATCCCGGTCGCGCCATGAAAAATCTATATCGAAGTCCGGAGGGTTTTTTCGATATAGATTGATGAACCGCTCAAAGTATAAGTCCAATTCGATGGGATCTACATCGGTGATACGTAGCAGATAGGCTACGATACTGTTGGCACCACTGCCTCTGCCCACATAGAAATATTCTTTCTTTAGTGCATAATTGATAATGTCCCAATTCACCAGAAAGTAGGAGACGAAACCTTTTTGTTTGATGAGCTGAAGTTCAGAAGCCAACCTTCGATATATTCTATAGTCAGGATTAGGGTACCGATAAGACAAACCCTCTAAGCACTTGCTCCTAATGAGTTGATAATCTTCTTCGCCTGACCCCATGTAGGTTTGAATGTTTTTGTGAGGGTATTGGTCACCAAACTCAAAGTGGATAGAACAATTATGAATGATCTGTTCTGTATTTTGAATGAGTTCAGGTATGTCTTTGTAAATATCTAATAGCTCAGATTTTGAATACAATGAGTCTGAGGGCACACCTTCCTCCTCTTTGGACAACTTACTGAGCAAGGTGTTCTTGTCAATCGCTCGCAGCAAACGATGTATGTTAAAATCGCGCTGATGTCTAAAAGTAGCTGTAGGAAGCATGACCAACTTGTCTAGTTGATTTTTCCATTTGGAAAAGGGGACTTTCAGCCTTTCGTGTGACGCAACACCAATGTACTCATGAGGGGTCAGCCGATGTGTAGGGTGAGAGCTGAAGGGATAGATCACATAAACATTTTTGAAGTTAGGAGCTTGGCCAGAGATTTCGGTTTTATGTTGAAGGTATTTTGATAAGAAAATATTGATCTCCTGAAAACCGTCATTGTTTTTGGCAATAGCCACAAAACGCTGGGTAGTGCCCTCGCGAAAATCTACGCCTACGATGGGTTGAATGTCATATTTTGGAGCGTCCCTGATAAAGCGCATACAGCCTGCCGTGCTGTTGATGTCGGTGAGCGCAAAAGAGTCCATGCCATTTTTTCTAGCCTCTTCCAGTAACTCATCGGTGGACATTACACCGTATTTGAAACTGAAATAAGAATGCGTATTGAGGTACATTGTATCAATGTTTGTCTGATGATTTTAAAAAACACTTTGTTTTATGTCCTCAAGCCGGACAGGCTCTTACTTTCTGTCTTGAAACAGAAAGTAAGCAAAGAGTTCAAGAAAATTTTAAAACCTTTACGCACAGGCTCTCTCCACCGCGCCAAATTTTCTCCCTCCCCACGGGATCATGTCATTTTTATAGTGGTTCACATGATCTTCCCAAATATTTTAATGACCGATTTGTGTTAATTAGAGTCCATATATTTATCTTCTTCTATTCGCCAGCAGTGGTGGTGGTTCTCCAGTAAATGGGTTGAATCGACTGATCGTTCGTGCTTCTATACCTGAAGCGCGCATCACCTTGCGGTCACCATGTTTGTCTCGTATTTTGTCCATGGCTTGGTAGAGGCGAATGACTTCCTCACTATCTTCGAATAGATTGATTTGATAGTGTCCCTCAGCCAAATGGCTGAATCTCACGCCGATGAGTCTGACGAGTAGACGCTTGTTGTAGAGCCGATCGAACATTTCCAGCACTTTTGGTATCAGCAAGTGGTCGGCAGAGGTGTGTGGAATTTTGTTTTGCAGCGTGTAAGTGTTGAAATCTGAATATCGAACCTTTACGGTAATACAGGCTGTCAGTTTTTGGCCTCTTCTGAGCTGAAAAGCCAGGTTTTCTGCCATGTCCAGCATGATGGCTTTGAGTTTGGTTACATCGGTAGTGTCTCTGTCGAAGGTTCTTTCTGTAGAGATGGATTTTCGCTCCTGATGTGGAATAACGGGTGAGTTGTCTATGCCTTGGGCTTTTTGCCACATTTTTATACCAGACAAGCCGAAGGTTCTTTCCATCAGTTCTACGGGCATTTCCTGAAGCGTTCGAATGTATCGAATACCTAGCTGGCGAAGGGCGTGATAGGTTTTCTCTCCTACCATAGGAATCTTTTTTACCAGTAATGGAGCGAGAAATGATTTCTCTTGTCCAGGCATGATCTGCAGTTGGTTGTCCGGTTTGATTTCGTTGGTGGCTACTTTTGAGACTGTTTTATTTTGCGATAGCCCAAAAGAGATGGGGAGGTGGGTTTCCTTTACTATCTTTTTTTTGAGTTCGGAGGCCCATTGCATACAGCCAAAAAAATGATCCATGCCGGTTAGATCAATATAGAACTCATCGATAGACGATTTTTCGAAAAGCGGCACATTGTCCTGGATAATTTGGGTAACGGCTTTAGACTTTTCGGTATAAAGCATCGAATTGCCTCGAACGACGATGGCTTCCGGGCAAAGCTGCAAGGCCATTTTCATGGGCATGGCTGAGTGGATGCCAAAAGCGCGAGCTTCGTAGCTGCAGGAAGCTACCACGCCTCGATCCGAAGTGCCACCAATCAACACAGGTTTGCCTATGAGCTTAGGCTCGATCAGCCGCTCACAAGAGACAAAAAAGGTGTCCAGATCCATGTGTACAATGGATTTTTGGTAGCTCATATTCTTTTGAAGTTTTCGACAAAAATACTAAATAAAATAGTAATAACTAAAATAATTAGTAAATTTAGAATTCTTTCAAATCGTTAAAAATGGGACGTTTGCTAGAATATTTGATTCTTTTTTCGCCTTCTATAGGAGTGAGGCTTGACGTTGCTGAGTTCAAAAGACAATTTGAGAGAAGGTATGGTTATTTTGAGAGTAGTCACTCTATTGGTCATATTACTGTAGGAAACATACTTATTCCTTCGGGTAAAGAAGGATGGTTTTTTGTACACTTGGCTGCTCAATTAAGAGAAATTGAATGTTTTGAATTCAAAATCAAGGGCTTTGAAAAGTTTAGGAGCTCTTGTACTATCTATGCTTGTTTTGAAGAAATCGGAAACTTTAAAATGGTTAGTGAGGCTCTTCGACGAACTTCACAAATACACTATTTGAAAAAACTAAGAGAAATTACTTTTACACCACACCTTACAATTGCTAAACAATTAAAGCCTCAAGTACTCGAAAGGGCCTACTATCCTGAATATTGTATTAAGGAATACGAGAAAACTTTTGACGCTTATGAATTGATAGTTTTGCGAAGGGCTTATCAATGGCAGAAGTATGAGTTGTTTAGAAAGTTGCCTTTAATGGATGCTAACTTTTATTGCTAATAGGTAGAGATCTTATTTTTTTTTAAGCTTGGAAAGGAGTTTTTCAATAAAATTGAGGTCTTCTTTATCTCTTGCTTGATTTCTCCCTCGGACAGCTGCTTGTTTTAGTAAACTTAGGTCTTCTAGACCTATGATATTGATTTTAATTCCATCGAGTTCTATTTTTTTAATTCTTTGATAGGCATATTCAAAATCAACAACATCTAGTTTTTTAAGTATTTCAATACGCAGTGGTGGTTTGCCAATACCAATCATTTTAGGAACTAAAAACATTTCTTTTTGGAGGTCATTAGGAGGTATGCCATAATCAATAGAGGCTTTGATTATTCTATCGGCATTCTCTTCAGTCGCATTAATGTAGATATCCAAATCATTGGTTCCTCGCATATGACCGTATGCTCCCATTGCAAAACCACCAATGAGCATATATTCTACATGATGGTTATTCAGCTCAATGATGAATTCTCTAAAATGACCAGGAAATATATGATTCTTAATACTCATCTTCAATATAGTAGATACTCTTATCTGGCTTATGGTTTAAGGTATCAATACTGAACATGGCATGCAGCATTCGAACAAGTTTACAATAATCAGTTAGATTTTGACTCATAGATTTTTCTAGAGCTAGGGCTATTTCTGAGTCTAGTAAATCTTCGTTGTGATCAATATATGATATAGTTCTTGTCTCTTTATTCATCTATTTGAAATTAGGTGAAATGGCCTTGAAATCCAATGATCAAAAGAAGTATTAAGCAAGAATTGAACCATCTGCAAACTATAAAAGAGGTTGTCTATTTAGACAACCTCTTTTCACAGATGAGAGTTTTTAATGATTTCTATTCATGATTCAATGCATCCACTGGATTGGCTGTTGCCGATTTGAGTGTCTGATAACTGATGGTGATGGCCGTCACAGTTAATACCACCAGACCTGAATAAATGAATGAAGTCCACCCGATGTCTATACGGTAGGGGTAGTTGTCGAGCCACTGATCCATGAGGTAGTAACTTACCGGCCACACGATCAGGGTCGCACTACCTACCAAAATGAGAAACTCTTTGGAGAGCAACTGGATAATGTTGAGTATCGAACTACCTAGCACTTTTCTGATGGCAATCTCACGAGCACGCTGGATGGCGGTGAATGAGGACAATCCGAATAATCCTAGACAGCCTACGATGATGGCGAGAATGGAGAAGGTGGCGAATAGGTCTTTGAATTGCCGCTCCGATTCGTAGTAGCTATTGAAATATTCGTCTAAGAAGAAATAGTGAAATGGATTGCCGGGGAAGCTCCTGTGCCATTGTTCCTCAATGGAGGCAATGGCCTGAGTGGATTGATCCATATTTACTTTGATCATAAAGTACTCTGAATTAGACCCACTGAGGTATATTAAAGTTTTGGGCTTTTCCTCCTTCAGGCTTTCCTGATGATAATCAGCGATTACACCGACTACCGATGGACTCCACCTAAACCGTTCTATTTCTATTCTTTTGCCTATGGCATCTTCTGGCTTTTCAAAACCTAAAGCACGAGATGAGTTTTCGGTTAGGATGACCAAACTATCCAAATCATCACGCATCTCTTCAGAAAAGGCTCGGCCAGCAATGACTTCCATGTTCATAGACTCTGCGAAATCGAAGTCAATCCCTGCAATACTCAAGGGGAGAGCTTCGTCTTGGCTTTGAAGGTTAGTGCGGATGGGTGTTTTGAAACGGAGTTTTTTACCTGGTAGCAAAGTAGAGCCTGCTACTGATATTATTTCAGATCTTTGTTTCAAACCCGTTTTGAAAGATTTGACTCGGTTTGACCTTACTTCTCGGGAGGTATCTTGTTTGGGCGGACGTTCCACTACAATGGTTTGTTCCATGTCGAATCCTAAATCTTTGGATTGCATGTACTCCATTTGGTCAAACACGGTGGCTGTGCCAACAATAAGGGCTACTGACATTGCAAACTGAAAAATTACTAGAGCCTTTCTCAAAGCTACACCACCAGAAGAAGTTTTAAGTTTACCATGAAGAACTTGAGCAGGTTTGAATGAAGAAATCACAAATGCGGGATAGATTCCTGACAAAAGTGATCCCATCAATACAACGCCAGCCACCATAATCCAAAACCAAGATTGCGTCCAGATGACATAGCTCAACGGTGTGCCACTTAGATTGTGAAAGAGGTTTCCAGTTATAAAAATGATGGCAAAAGCCAACAGCATGGCCAATCCATTGATGACCAGTGACTCTACCAAAAACTGAGCAATCAGCGAAGACCGATAGGAACCCATTACTTTTCGCAGACCTACTTCTCTGCCTCTATCAAATGATCTGGCTGTACTTAGATTGATGTAGTTGACCCAGGCAATAATCAAGATGAAGTAGGCAATGATGGAAATATAAAACACACCGTCTCCATTGCCATTTACTTCTGCCTCATCGGTGAGTTGAGAGTAAAGATGAATGTCTTTGAGTGGCTGTAGGGACAATACGTCTTTTCTGTTTCTCTCTTTATTTTCCGGATTGTATTTATCCACAAGAGCGGGAAACTGGGATTCTAATTTTTTGGGGTCCGCTGTAGGCTTTAATTGGACATAGGTATAAAAGTCTTTTCTTCTCCAGCCATTGCCATATCGTCTTTTTGCCCAACCGCTGCCGTCGGTGTCTCTGGTATATAGTGTGTTGAATGAAATTAGTACATCAAATTTGAGGTGCGTACTTTCAGGCACGTCCTGGAATACACCAGTCACGGTGCATAGTTCATTGTTGAAGTCATCATCCTCCAAGCGGAGCAATTTGCCCATGGGGTTTTCATTTCCAAAATACTTTTTGGCCATGGATTCTGAGATGACAATAGTATGTGGTTTTTCGAGGGCTGTTGCGGCATCTCCTTGGATCATGGGTACGGAGAACATGGGCAAGAAGGCTGCTTCAGCATACAGGAACCTTCTATGTTTCAATACCTGAGGGTTCTGTTCTCCATTTTCAGAAGTGATGATTACATTGTTTTTGGAGCCCATATTGTAGAGCTTGGCCGAGCTGATGACTTCTGGAAAATCTTCCAACATAGCAGGCCCAGCACCAGGATAGTTTTCCGAACTTTTATAAACCAATTCTCCATTTTGGTAAACATCCAGTTGCACACGATAGATGTTTTCTTTGTCGGCTACATGGTTTTCATAGCTTTTTTCGAATGCGACAAAGTGATTGATCATCAAGAAGGCAGCAAGTCCTATGGCCAAACCAAATATGTTGATAAATGAGTAAAGCCGATTTTTGAGGAGGCTTCTAAAAGCCACATTGAAGTAGTTTTTTAACATGATTGTGTGATTTGAGTGTATTATTGAGTTTTCTGTAATTGGTCTCATTAGAGAAGGCCTGAAAAGCTGTAGCACCTGAATAAAGTATCTGAGTTGGGGATACTTTTTTCGCGTTTTTACATTGTATCCGTAGATCTCATCCAGATCACCAGATATGTCCACCCAGTAATCCGGGTGACAATAGAATTTGAAAAACTTTGATGCTAGTTTTTTTATCATCTTATTTTTAGATCAAGAGCAATTTTGGGGATTGAGTCCCAAAGCCCTGAACGAATTTCTTTTGAATGTGTAAGTGCCTTTTTGCCGTAAGCGGTAATTCTAAAAAAGCGTTTGGGTTTCCCCCCTCTTTCTTTATCTGGCTCCCCAAGTCTACTATCCAAAAATCCTTTTTTCTCTAGTCGACGAAGCGTCGATTGCAGTGCGCCGATGCTTACACTTCGTTGACCTCTTTCTTCGATTTCGTTTTTGAGAGCCACTCCGTATGCTTCATCATATAGTACACCAACGGTGAGCATTACGATTTCTTCAAATTCGCCTAATTGATATTCTTTCATAACTATTTCATTCAATTACTACTTTGTAGTATTGCTAAGCTAAATCAGATTTATCTATAAGCAAAGACTATTTTGTAGTATTGATAATATGAAGATGCTATTCGACCTTAAAAAGTTGCAGTCTTCAAAAAATTAATTGGAATACTGACTGATTAATCCTTCTTTGTAGGCCCTTCCTATGGGGATGATCTTTTGGTCGTCCAGGTAGATCTGATTGCCCATGAGCTTTGTGATTTTACTGGTATTGACCAAGTAGGATTTGTGTACTCTAAGAAATTTATGTTGGGCTAGTTTTTCTTCCCAATTTTTTAGTGTTTCCGACGATAGATGTTTCTTCTGAGTAAGATGAATTTCGGTGTAGTCTGCATCTGATTTGATAAAATAGATGTCGGTCAAATTAATGCGTATGTGTTCATATCCAGATTTAATGAAAATGTCCTGGACAGGTGCTTCTTTGGTTTGAATAGTATTCTTTAATGCAGATACTTTGGATACGGCCTTTACAAATCGCTCAAATGAAAAGGGTTTGAGTAAATAATCCACCACATTGAATTCATAACTTTCCAAAGCGTAGTCTGAAAATGCGGTGGTCAGTATCACATGTGGAGAATTAGAAAGTGTTTTCAAGAAGTCTATTCCCGATAATTTGGGCAAATGAATATCCAAAAACAGTAGGTCTACTTTTTGAGAGTTGATGGTATCCAAAGCCTGCAAGGCATTAGAATAGGTGCCTACTAAATTCAGCGTACCTATGTCTTCAATGTACCTTTTCAGAATACGTTGGGCAGGAAGCTGATCTTCGATGATGATGCAATTCATTTTCTAATGATTCAGATCCATTTTTAACTTTACTTCATACTGATTTTTAGATTTTACGATATCTAATGTATGAGCGTTTGGGTAAAGCAATTGTAGCCTCTTCCTTACATTTTCTAAACCTATCCCACTATTGATGTCCTGCGTATTGGTTTGATCCATATAGGAATTGATACAGGTAAATCGCAACTCACCTTGCGGTGATACTTCTAATGCTATCGATATTTCTATGTCTTCTGTCTGACTAGACGAACTATGTTTGAATGCATTTTCCACAAATACTATCAATATCAAAGGAGCTATCCGATGATCTTGTGTAAGTTTTGGCATTTCAAAATTTACTACACCCCGTCCTTCTATTTGTAAATTGTTAAGATTGATGAAGTTGCTGAGATGCTCTATTTCTTTGGATAAAGAGACGTAATTGGCTTGACAGTCATAAAGCATATACCTCATCACTGCTGACAATTCTAATATGATCGTAGGAGTTTGAGGAGAGTTTTCTATGGCGTGAGCATAGAGGTTGTTTAGGTTATTGAAAAGAAAGTGAGGGTTGATTTGAGATTTCAGAAACTGAAGCTCACTCTCTTTGACCGTGTCTTTCAATTCTTCTACTTCTTTTTGCTTGCCTAGCGCATCCCAGGCAAATTTAAACCCAGAAAGAATGGCAATGATAGGAAGCATATTCAGCAAGTTTCCCAAGGCGAAAAAATGCTGACCTCTAGTATCAGGGAAATAAATTTTTTCAAGTACGAACTCCTCCATGAGCATCATGGCCACCACGATGACTATAAAATATACACTGAATAGCAGGTGCTTTTTGGTGTAAATGTAGGATGGAAGAAGCCAATAATTAATAATGAGGGCACCTACAGCATAGTTTAAAAAGAATACATATTCGTATTCTTCAAATTGAGGGTTGTGTCGACTGTACCCATAAAATACAAAAACCACGGCATTCAATATCAATTGGAATATCGCTTCGCGTGCACTTATAAATGGTTTCTTTTGGGATGTCATTCTTCAAATATATCAAGTAGAATAAGTATTTGATAATGATTTCCGGTCAACGACACTATTCTGGGGTTGATCAACAGGGCCAATAATTTTTATTGCCAATCGAAACATATCAGCATAGTTTTACGCCAAAGCAGTAGATTAGAATATGGAACATGTTTTTGGAGCTTTTGATGCCCCCATCCAAGTTAAGTCTATAGAACCTTTCGGGGGAGGCCTGATCAACGATACTTTTAGGGTTCGAAATAAAGAAGAAGGAGGGGATGGCTTCCTCCTTCAACGGATCAACCACGAAATATTCAAAGATGTGACTGGTCTGATGCACAATATGGAGCTGGTTACTGAATTTTTGAATGAGAAAATTTCTTCATCAAAACTTCAAGGCACTTGTGAAACCCTGCAAATCATACCAACAAAGAACGGAACTAGTTTTTTTCAAGATGAAAATGGAAACTTCTGGCGCGTAGTTAAATTTTTGAAAGGCTATCAGTCTTATGATTATGTAGAAACACCGGACCAGGCCTATCAGGGTGCCAAAGCATTTGGACAATTTATGTTGCTATTGGACAATTTCCCAGTGCAAAATCTCAAAGAAACCATTCCAAGTTTTCATGATATAATCAAGCGATTAGATACATTCAATGAGGTCGTTTCCTCGGTTGAAAAATCTGATCGGGTGAAGGCGTGCAAAAAAGAGATTCGATATGTGAATGATTTGGCAGAGCAAATGAGTGTGATTGAACATTTGAGAAGGTCAGGCAAAATCAAAGATAGAGTGACCCACAACGACACCAAGTTCAATAATGTGCTACTTAAAGAGGATTTTTCAAGTCACTGTGTGATTGACCTTGATACTGTGATGCCGGGTATAGTGCATTATGATTTTGGAGATGGTGTTCGCACTTCGGCAGGCACAGCTGAGGAGGATGAAAAAGATCTAAGTATGGTAGATATTGATATGGAGAAATTCAAAGGCTTTGCTCAGGGTTTTATTGAAACTTCAAAGGATGTTCTTCATCCACTGGAAATAGAACATCTGGCATTGTCTGCTCCATTGTTGGCATACATTATGGGCGTACGCTTTCTGACCGATTATCTGGCCGGTGACGTGTATTACAAAATCAAGCATGAGACGCATAACCTGGATCGTGCCAGATGTCAGCTTAGGTTTACCAAGCAAATGTTGGATCGACTTTCTGACATGTCAGCCATTATTAAAGCAGTTTAGTATATATCATTCATTCCGAAGTCAGGCTTCCTTTTGATCCATTTCCCTTTGGTAAAGTCTGGAAATGGAACAGGTGTACTTCCTTGAGCTATAGATTCTTCGGATAGACAGGTTACTGCGGACCAGGTTGCACAATCATATACATCTAGAGGCATCGGAGCCTCTCTTTTTAGTGCTTCAATAAAGGCATTGATCACAAAGAAATCCATGCCACCATGACCGGCACCGGCTGCTTGATTTTCATATTTTTTCCAAAGCTTATGGTCGTATTCTTTCATGTACTTTTCATCGCTTTCCCATTTGTGCGCTGGACTCACTCCTTCTATGTGCAGAGAATTATTCAAGTCCATCCAGATTCCTTTGGTGCCCTGCACTCTAAATCCAAGAGAATAGGGTCTGGGTAGGTTGGTATCATGATTGAGCGTAATGGTTTCACCGTTTACCGTTTTAATCACGGTGGTAACTACATCTCCAAGTTTGAATTCTACATCAGCATTTTGGTGATCTTCGCCTCCCTTTGGGTGATTAACAATATAATCATGCAAACCACGGGCTTTTGAAGCTGTGCTTGTTAAGTAAGAATATCTGTTGCCTCTATTGATGTCGGTCATCATATGGATCGGACCTAATCCATGAGTAGGGTAGAGCTCTCCATTTCTGTTGATTGAATGCTGAGTTCTCCAACGGGCCTCGCTCATTCCTTTTTCTCCAAATTCTACTCCGCCACCATACAACTGCTTACCATCATTGAATTTCACAGCTCTGAGATCATGCTGATAGCCACCTTCCAAGTGAATCATTTCACCAAACATGCCTTTTTTTACCATGTTGAAAATCGCCATCACATCCCGGCGGTAGATCACGTTTTCGAGTATCATAAATGGAGTGCCCGTTTTCTCTTGCGTTTCTACCAGATCCCAACATTCTTGGATATCTGTAGCTCCGGCCACCTCGAGCCCTACAGCTACACCGGCGTTCATAGCATCAACCGCCATGGGCGTATGCCAGAGCCATGGTGTAGATACAATAACTGCATCAACATTTTTTAGCTTCAAAAGGTCACGATAAGCATAGTCTCCTTTGTTAAAGAGAGTAGGCGTTTTCCCACCTGCTTTCACCACCATGTCAGCAGCTCTGTTGAGCACTGATTCATCAATATCACACAGTGCTGTGATCTCTATGTCCTTTCTTTCCAGTGCTAATTGCACATGATTTGTTCCACGCGCACCCACTCCAATGAAGGCAAGTTTGATTTTGTCCTTTTTTTCAGCAAACAGTTCAATGGGATTCAATAGTGAGAGCGAAAGCCCTGCTAACGCTGATTTTTTGATAAACTCGCGTCGATTATTTTCGGGAAGTATCATTAGGGGATGTTGTTTAGATAGAAGTACTAATCTATAAAATTAGATGTAAAACTCAGAGGTGTGTTTGATCTCCTTTAGCACAAATGTGGTATTGAGTACACCTATGTTCTCGATCTTGGATAGTTTGTATCTAACAAACTCATGGTAGTCTTCGAGGCTTTTTACATTGATCTTGAGTATAAAATCAACCTGCCCAGCCATGTGGTAGCACTCCTGTACCTCCTCAAGATCCTGAATCTGCTTTTCAAAATTATCGATGAAGGCAGCATTATGGTACTGCATAGAAACTTGGCAGAGACCGGTCACTGACCTGCCTATTAGTTCTTTGTCTAGAATAGCTGCATAGCGTTTGATGTACCCTTCCTTTTCTAATCGACGTATTCTTTCATATACCGGTGAAATGGTAAGGTTTAGTTGGGTGGCAATTTCCTTTGCAGTGATCTTGGCATCCTTTTGCAGTATTCTCAATATGGTCTTGTCTATTTCATCCATTGCTCCGTAATTTTTGCTCTTCGTTGTGCTCTATAGATACTGTAAAAGTAAAAATTATGGTAATTAAATGGTATTACAGCTAATATTATGGTACATATTACAATTAATGATGATATGTGCTAAAATTGTTTCAGATATGAGTGTTGAACATTAACCCAAAAATTTAACAATCATGGCACGTTCCTTAATCATTGGTGCAGGCGGGCAGCTTGGCACTGTGCTTACCCAAGCCCTTCGAGATATATATGGCAATGATCAGGTGGTTCGATCTGATATGCGAGAACTGGACAATATAACTGGTCCATTTGAAGTAATAGATGCTACTGATGCAGATCGTATAGCCGAGGTCGTGCAACAATACGAGATTGAGGAGATCTATCACCTAGCCGCCATCTTGTCTGCCAATGGTGAAAGGGATCCACTAGGGACCTGGGATATCAATATGAAGACTTTGTTCAATGTTTTGGAAGTTTCAAGACTAAACGGAGTGAAGAAGGTATTTTACCCAAGTTCCATTGCCGTATTTGGCAGCGAAGTAGATCAGCAGAATACACCTCAAGCATCTTTTTTAAATCCTTCGACCGTTTATGGTATTAGCAAGGCTGCAGGAGAGAATTGGGCGCAATATTATTATCAGAGATATGGATTGGATGTCAGGTCCTTAAGGTATCCTGGAGTCATAGGTTATCAATCCTTGCCGGGAGGAGGTACTACAGATTATGCGGTTGACATTTATCACAAGGCTATTGAAGAGGAGAAGTTTTCATGCTTCCTGGAGGAAGATACTACACTGCCCATGATTTATATGGACGATGCTATTCGCGCTACTATCGAATTGATGCAGGCACCAAAAGAAAGCATAAAAACCAGAACGTCTTATAACCTGGCTGGTATGAGTTTTTCTCCTAAAGAAATTGCTGTGGCTATTAGAGAGATTTATCCAGACTTTGAAATCACTTATGACCCGGATTTTAGGCAGCAGATCGCTGCTAGCTGGCCCCAGAGTATTGATGATTCAAGAGCTAGAGCTGATTGGGGATGGAAGCCAGCTTATGATCTGAAGTCGATGACGGCTGATATGATTAAAAACTTAAAATTGAAATATTCTACAGCAGAATAAATCCTTCTTTTTAGTTTTGCGTAAGCAATAGCAAGACATGCGTAAAACCACGGCGATTATATTATCACTTTTTTATCTGCTCATAGCAGCGGATGCCTCTGTGGCTATACACAAATGTATGGGTTCAATCGAATCCATAGACTTGGTTCAGACCGCTGAAGTTTGTTGTTGTGGCGACATGAATATCGATAGCTGTTGCGAAAACGAAACAGTTGATTTGCCACAGGATCAAGAGGAGAAGGTGGTAAGTAATTATTCTTTTTCTTTTGAAAATGACGTTTTTCGGCTGATTGAAGTGCCTTCTTTACTGGTTTTGGAAAAACACAATCCAGATCAGCTAGTTTATGGATTTACTGATGTAGATCCCCCATCCCACATTCCGGCATACGTCAAGTACTGCTCTTTTACTTTCTACGGTTAATTTTTTTGATTCTAACGGGTATTCAGGGATTGTCCAGAGTACTCTACCATTGCTATCTGTACTGATATCGTTCAGATTAATTATTACAATCAAAGAATTAACAATTATGAATAGTTATAAAAATATTATTTCAATACTTATTTTGATGGTGTTGCCTGTTTTGGCTAATGCCCAAAAGAAAGATAAATCAATTGCTACCTGTGAATTTACCGTTCAGGGTGTTTGCAAAATGTGCAAGGAGCGAATCGAAGAAGCTGCTTTGATCAAAGGTGTGAAAATGACCGAATGGGATAAAACTACAGGAGTTTTCAAGGCCGTTTACCGAAAGGATAAAATCTCTGAAATGGAAATTCATGAAGCAATTGCTGCTGTAGGTCATACCACGGATCAGGTTACTGCCACTGATGAGGCTTATGGCAAACTACCCGATTGCTGCCAGTACAATGACGGTGTAAACAAACACTAACAGTCATGCTGCGATATATTTTTTTGGTAGCATTGACTTTAGAGTCAATGCATGTGGCATTTGCTCAATCCAGTCGACCGCCTGTTAAGGGAAAAGTGTTTGAATTGGGTGAAAATGGAGATGAAATTCCACTCGTTGGTGCCAATATTTATTGGTTAGGTACAACAAAGGGTGCTCCTACTGACGCCGATGGGAAGTTTAATTTGGACCGTGTTTCTGGTACTGATCAGTTAGTGGCAAGTTATATTGGTTATCAGAATGATACTTTGAGAGCATCTGATAATCAGGAGCTTTCGATTCAACTGCTTCCCGATGTGACGCTGGATGAAGTGGAGGTAGAGTACAGACAAAAAACGGTGCAGATAGATTATCTGAACCCTTTGAAGTCTGAGCTCATTAGTGAAAAGGAACTGCTGAAAGCGGCTTGTTGTAACCTTAGTGAAAGCTTTGAAACGAATCCGAGTGTGGATGTATCTTTTACCGATGCAGTGACTGGAACTCGTCAAATTCAAATGTTGGGATTGGCTGGGCCATACACTCAAATAACCAGAGAGAACATGCCTGATGTGCGCGGTCTATCTGCTATCTATGGTATGGTGTATATTCCAGGTACTTGGATCGAAAGTATTCAGCTCAATAAAGGGGCTGGCTCTGTGGTAAACGGTTATGAAAGCGTGGCAGGTCAAATCAATGTGGAACTACGAAAACCCGAAAAGAGCGATAAGCTATATGCGAATCTGTATGCTAATGAAGGTGGTCGGTTCGAAGCAAATCTGAATTGGAGTCAAATGGTTGGCGAAAATTGGTCTACGGCTGTTTTGCTGCATACAAAGGCTAATGCCATTGAGCGAGATAGAAACAAAGATGGTTTTTTGGATAATCCTTTAAGTCAGCATTTCATTGGACTTAATCGCTGGAAGTATATTGGCGAGAATGGACTCATGATGCAATTTGGCGTGAAGGGCACCTATATTGATAATCTTGGCGGGCAAGTTGATTTTGACCCAGACCGGGATAGAGGTACCACGAACTATTGGGGGATGAACCTTTTGACAAAACGCTACGAAGCGTGGACCAAGATTGGGGAAGTGTATATCGAACAACCCTGGAAGTCTGTAGGGCTACAAATTTCTGGTGTTTATCACGATCAGGACTCCTATTTTGGGTTGAATGAATATGATGCTGATCAACAGAGTTTCTATGGAAATTTCATTTATCAGAGTATGATTGGCAATACAGATCATCAGTTTAAAACTGGTGCAAGTATTCAGTATGACCGATATGATGAAGTACTGAATACCAATGACTACGGCAGAACAGAAGTGGTGCCGGGAGCATATTTTGAGTACAGCTATTCTTTTCTTGATAAATTCAATGCCATGGCTGGTTTTAGAGTAGATCATCACAATTTGTATGGTACTTTTATGACACCCAGAGTGCATTTGAGATACGCTTTGACAGACCAGACGGTGCTGCGCGCTTCTGTGGGTAGAGGCCAGCGAACGGCTAGTGTTTTGGCGGAGAATATTGGTGTTTTTGCCTCGTCGAGACAGATTTTGGTGCAAGGTGATGGAAGTGATAAGCCCTATGGTTTGGATGCCGAAGTGGCGTGGAATTTTGGTATTAATTTGACCCAAGAGTTTAGGTTAGATTATCGAGATGGTAGCTTCAGTGTAGAATACTATCGTACCAATTTCGAAAATCAGATCGTAGTGGATTTGGATCAGAGTCCGCAGCAAGTAGCTTTTTATAATCTGAACGGCGAGTCATATTCCAATAGCTTTCAGACACAGGTGGACTATGAAATCCTGAAGTTTGTTGACATGAGAATCGGCTATCGTTGGTTTGATGTGAATACGACTTATGGGGATGTCACACTGCAGAAGCCACTGGTTTCGGCTCATCGGGCTTTCTTGAACCTTGGCTATGAAACTCGCTCAGATTGGAAGTTTGATTATACATTCAACTGGCAGGGAGAGAAACGAATCCCGTATACTGGTAGTAATCCGTCGGATTACCAGCTACAGCAAAAATCCCCGGATTTTTATCTGATGAATGTTCAAGTGACTAAAAGTTGGAGTGAACGTTTCGAAGTTTATGTGGGTGTAGAAAATTTGCTCAATTACAGGCAAGAGAATCCTATATTAGCAAGTGAAGATCCATTTGGTGATTATTTCGATAGCTCATTGGTATGGGGTCCGATTTTTGGCCGAAACACTTATGCCGGTTTGAGATACAGAATAAAGTAAGTGAAGAATAAATGGTAGAAAGTTAAAAGTAGAAAGTCTTGACACTTTTAACTTTCTACTTTTAACTTTTAACAACCAACTTGAAACCAACGCCATGATAGTTTTCGATATCTACATTTTCATCAAACTTGAGATATTTCCTCAGCTTTGAAATGAATACATCCAAGCTTCTTCCTTTGAAATAATCATCATCGCCCCATAGTGCAATCAACAACTCTTCTCGCTTGACCAGAGTATCTATACGGTCTGAAAGAAATTGTAAGATTTCAGCTTCGCGTCGAGTGAGTTTTTGTGTCTGATCTCCAATCGAAAGAGCGAAACTATTTAAGTCAAACGAATAGCTTCCAAGTGATCGTACAGCAGATTCATCAGTTGCAGACCCCATTCTTCTCAAAAAGACCTCAATTCTATACGTGAGTTCTTCCATGGAGAAAGGTTTTGTCATATAGTCATCTCCTCCAAGTTTAAAACCTTCCAGCTTGTCTTCCTGCATGCCTTTCGCAGTTAAGAAAATGATAGGAGTTACTTTGCTGCGTTGTCTGATTTTTCCAGCTAAAGTGAAACCATCCATTTTTGGCAACATGACGTCTAAAATACAAAGGTCAAATGTCCTGCTGTCGAAGTCATTTAAGCCAGCTTCACCATCTTTACTCAATTGGACCGCATAGCCCTTGTTTTCCAAATTGTCTTTAATGACAAAACCCAAACTTTCGTCGTCCTCTACTAAAAGTATGTTTCTTTTCATATTCGGGGAAGGTCTAAAGTGAATGTGGAGCCGGAGGTTAAGCTTTCCAATGTAATCCTTCCTCCATGCGCCTCAACAATCATTTTCACGTAATACAGGCCTAAGCCAAAACCCTTGACATTGTGGACGTTGCCTGTGGGTACCCGGTAGAATTTTTTGAATATCAACTCTTGCTCTTTTGGGTCAATGCCTTTGCCATTATCCTGAATAGTTATGGTCAAAGTATCTTCTTTGGAAACGGTTGAGATATTTATTTGAGGAGCGTTTTCGTTGTATTTAATGGCATTGTCCAATAGGTTATAAATGATGTTGGTAAGATGAACTTTGTCCGCTGAAATTGTTGTGTCGCTAGCCCTTTCGGAAAAAGTAATTTGCCCTCCATTAGTTAAGTTTAATTGGGCACTTTGGATGGACTGCTCTATCAATTCATTCAGATTGAACTCTTGCTTGGTCAAACTGATTGTTTCTTTCTCCACTGTAGCCATTTGCAAAACTCTATCTACCTGGTTTTGTAGTCTTGTGGCTTCTTTTTTTATGATTTGTGCATACTGAGATAGTCTTTCTGGTTGACTGGCAATTTCGTCGGATTGGAGTACATCGGACGAAAGTGCAATCGTAGAAATAGGCGTTTTAAATTCGTGTGTCATGTTATTGATAAAATCCTTTTGTATTTCAGATAGTTTTTTTTGCCTGAATATGGCCATTAGGGTATATCCGAAAAACACAACCACGACGAGTAGAACGATAGATGAAAACCCCCAAATCCACATTTCTCCAGCTAGTGTAGAGGTTTTGTTAGGGAAGTAGACACCGAAGTAATAGGCGTCTTTGTTAAGCAAGGGAAAAGTAGAAGAAGCGGGAGCCGATTGAGTATTTTCTTTCAAATTGATATACCTGCCGTAGACCATTTCGCGATTCGTGCAGTCGAATACACCATACTCAAAACTTTCAGCGATCTCTCTTTTTTGAAACTCACTTTTCAATATTGCTTCTAAAAGTTCAGGTGCGATTTTGTTGTTGAGGTTGACAATGAAATAATTAGAAGAAAGCTGTTCAATGGGGTCTGGCAATATTTCGTTTTGATTGATCTCACAGAGTGTGCTGGTGACGTTGAGCAATGCCAGATTTACATTGTGCTCAAACTGTTTGTTGCTCAAATCAAATGCCTTACCCACCCAGAAGATCTGAATGAAAAGTATGCCGCCAATAGAAATGGCAGCAAGAAATACCACAAGTCTAAATGTTTTTCTATTCATGACGATTTACCTAGCCAAAGGACTTCATTCTAACTTAAAAATATCTTGATTCTGTTGGCTTTAACATTACATTAACAATTGATAGGAATCTATTAACAATGCTTTTTACATCCATACTTCACCTTTGGAGGGTAATTTTTTTAAACTTAAACAATAATACTATGAAAAAGTATCTTGCATTTTTGACGTTAGCGGTGGCAATCGCTTCTTTTAATTTCACTACAATTGAAAGTGATCGAGTAGGGGCTGTGATGTCCTGGAGTTTAACTGAGTATGATTTTGGTCAGATTGAAATGAACAAGCCTGTAACTGCAGATTTTAGGTTTCAAAATTCCGGAGCTACCCCGCTGGTAATCATATCAGCTCAGGGCTCTTGTGGATGTACTGTGGCTGAGTACACCAAAGGAGAAATCTTACCTGGTGAGTATGGAGAAGTATCTGCCACATATAATGCAGCCAAAGTAGGAGCATTCAACAAAACCGTAACCGTGAATGCCAATACGGGTAATGGGCCAATGACCTTGCACATTAAAGGAGAAGTAATCAATTAAATTTAGTCAGAAGAGGCTGTCTTAAGAAAACTGAAACTACCAAAACCTGTCATTCAGAGGCTTTGGAAGTAGGGTGCGAAGGAAAAGTCGTAGGCAACTCCTTATTGGAAGCCGCTAACGCCCTTTTGTTGGTGCACGACCCGAAGAAAGGGATCTGGAGTGACGGAGAGAGGGTTTTGGATGAATATTGCATCAAACACATGTACCCTGCCTCATCCGTCCAAAGTACCTATCGGATCCAATGACGAACTTTTTTTGAGGCAGCCTCTAACACAACGATCAACTGGTGAGGCCTAATACCTGCAGGTTGAACCTGTAGTTCGCATATTTTCTGCTCTCAATCTATCATTTATCGACTTGTCTTAAGCCTAATTGACCAAACGCCAAACCTGCTTTTTAGCTGATTACTGGCTGGCCAAGTGGTTTTTTGAATTGAATGATACTTACTATTTTAGTCTTTCACTATTAGAAAGTATGGCAAAGTTGAGAGTATTGGTGGCAGAGGACAATTATGTTCACGCCGCTCGATTGGAAATGATTTTGGAAGAGAGAGGTTATCACCATTTGGGGACTTATTCTAACGCCGAAGAGTTGCTAAGAGTCTTTCATGCCACAAAGCCAGATTTGGTATTGCTTGATATTGAGTTAGATAGTAATGAAAGTGGTATTGATGTGGCTGAGAAAATCAACCATGTACATCCAACTCCTGTAATTTTCACTACAGCTAGAGATGACAAAGTTACGATGGATAGAGCCACTCAAACAGAACCATACGCTTATTTGATAAAGCCCATCGAGTCATCTGGGCTGCAAGCTGCTATAGAGCTGGCCATCTACAAATTTGGTAAAGATCAAGAAAAAGGAGCAAGCCAAGAGCCCTTCACTGGATGGTCGGAGGATCTTTTGGTTCGTGACAGTTTTTTTGTTAAGGCGGCTGGAAAACTCGAAAAAGTGGTGAGTAGCGAGGTGCTTTGGGTGGAGTTAGCAGAAGAAAGATATTGCCAGGTTGTAACTATTAAAAGAGGATATCATATCCGAACATCAATGAATAGTTTAAGCAGCAAACTGGATTCGGCCAGATTTGTGAGAATACACAGAAAATACATCGTTAATGCGGATAAGGTAGATAGTATTGATGAAGTTGACTTCACAGTGGAGGTAGGAGCTAAATCTCTACCGCTTGGTAGCACTTATAAGTCGGGTTTATTGAAAAGGTTAAAAATGCTGTAATGATGTTTTTTAGTTCGTACAGTATCCATATTGTAAAGTTACCATCTTTACCAATCTTGACTCGCTTTTTTGTTGCTACTGCTATTGTACTCTCTGTTTCATTGAGCCACCACGAGTTACGAAGTCAGTCAAAGGAGGAGGTACAGGCTTTGAGTGTTGAGGTCTGGAGCCAAATAAAAAGTAATGAGCCTTTGGATGGCAAAATTGCCTATTTGAATACGCGTACCCCTGAATTACCTGTAATTTTCAAATACCTGAATTTGAATCTGACCAGGCAAGATTCTCTCTTTGAAACATTTGCCGAATTCGCATCAAAAATCTCCAATATGTCTCCCAAAACTAGCTTTCTAATAAGTGAAAGACTTTTGGGCTTGGCTACAATGAACAATGATACTTTTCAGATGGCTGAAGCCTATTTTTCTATGGGATCATCGGCAAGAGACCTTGGCAATTACCAGGATGCCCTCCTTTTTATGCACAAGAACCTTGAGCTGACGGATGAAACATCAAATCCACACATGTACGCAAAGACTTTGAACGGTGTAGCTTCTATTTACGATGACCTAGGAGAATTTACGAGAGCTATAGAGTATCACGAAGAAAGCCTATCGATAGCAGAAAGTATTGACGACCAATCCTTGATTGCTACGGGTTTGCTAAATATCGCAACTCCATATTTGGAATTGGGAGATATGGAAAAGGTAATTCACTACCTTGAAAAAGCCCGCTTAAAAGCCATTGCCGTTGGTTATAAAAGGCTGGAAGCCTATGCCGAGGGTAATTTGGCTTATGTTTATATGTCACTGGGTCAGCCTGAGAAGGGTATTGAATATCAATCTCGTGGATTAAAAATAGAGCAAGAGATGAATGATAAATTAGCCATGATAGATTCGCACGGTGTGCTGGCCTTATGCTATGGCCAATTGGAAAGCAAGCAAAAGGTACGGTATCATATGGATAAGTCCTTATCACTTTCTCTGGAATTGAATGCCGCTGAAAAGTTGATGGACGTGTATAAATATAGTGCCGAAGTCTATCACGATTTAGGAGAATATAAAATGGCTTATGACAATGCGTGGCTATATCATGAGCTGTACGATAGCCTGCAAAGCATAGAAAAAAATAGCCAAGTGGCTGAAATACGAGAAAAGTATGAGACCGAAAAAAAGGAGGTCGAAATAGTCAACTTACAAAGAGACAACCAATTGGTTGCATTGGAACTGGACAAAGAAAAAAGTCAAAAAACAATGTTCATTATTATAGCCGTTCTTTTTTTGGCCATTATTATCTCAATCGGGCTGTTTTTTCTCCAGGCGAGAAAGCAGAAAAACGAAATTGAAAAACGAAACGAGTTAATCACAGGGATTAATAAAAAACTGAGTCAGTCTCAGGATGCTTTACTGGAGTCCAACGAGATGAAGGATAAGTTTTTTGCATTGATAGCTCATGACCTGCGCGGGCCGATTACTTCTTTTCAAGGTATTGGAGCAATGATTCAATACGTAATGAAGAAAGGGAAACATGACGAAGTAGAAAAACTAATTCAAGCAGTAGATGAATCAGCTAATGGTGTGAATTTGCTCTTGGACAATTTACTAAAATGGTCGATGTCTCAAACAAATGACCTTTCTTTTCATCCTGAACCATTGAATCTGAAGCCACTGATCGAAGATATTGTTTCGATTTACCGTCCCAGCTACGAGGCTAAGAATATTCAATTGACCTATGAAGTCGCAGAATCCTTCTTAGTATTTGCAGATCAAAATATGGTTAGTACGGTATTAAGAAACATTGTAGGCAATGCGATTAAGTTTACTCGCAAAGGAGGTGCCATCTGTTGCCAAGCCATTGAGAATGGTGATCATGCCTCGATCAACGTTATTGACAATGGAGTGGGTATTGCTGAAAGTAAGCTTGAAGAAATACGGGAGAGCAAGTACGGCGAGAGTACTGCCGGTACTGAAGGTGAAAAAGGAACAGGACTTGGTCTCGTGCTTTGCAATGACTTTGCGAGGAAAAATGGAGGAAGGCTTACCATCCAATCTCCAACCAAAGGAGGCACTGTGGTAACTTTTACGTTGCCTATCTGCAAAAAAGAAGCGACTTTGACAGACGCGAGCTAGTTTGCTGTTAAACACAGTAAATATCAGTTTTGATCTGCTTGGGAATTAAATTTATGAAGCAAGTTTGACCATTCACGAATGATTTTAATGAGTTTGTGTAGGTTGGGGCAAAGGTCTATGTCTGTTAACCACAGTTTTATGGTGGAATTTTAAAAAAATACTGCCATGAAACACAAAACACAAACCAATGAAAGGGTCTCAATTATTGGCCAAAAGGAGCTATTCTTAATACTGACCTGTTTTATTTTTCACACCAGCTTGGCGCTGGCTACAAACCCACCTGTAATTGCACTGGGTACCACTACTAGCGTAGATGAGGATGGAAGCGGTTATTCGCTTCCGGCAACCTCTTTCTCAGATGCTGACGATGACGGAATGAATACGGCAAGATATTTAGTTGATATATCTGTGGATAATGGCCAACTGGCATTTGGTTCTGCTGGAGGGCTATCCTTTGCTATTGGAGGATCGGGCTATGATTCACAGAAGCAATTCGATGGGGTCAGAGGAGCAATCAACAATGCACTGGCCAACTTGCTATATACGCCCGCTGCCAACTTCAGCGGAACGGCCAACATCACGATTACCATCGATGACAATGAGTCGGGAGGAGGGCTTACTGATACTGAAGTCTATTCTATTACTGTGAATGAGGTCAACGATGCCCCGGTTATTACTTATTCGGGATCAGCTTCAATGGACGAGGATCAAACCAATGGCCTGATTCCCACTATTTCAGTAAGTGATCCGGACATTGGAGCCAGCAACTTGAGAGTAACTATGACGGCGAACGACGGTGTTATTTCTACAGGCGCAAATGGAGGACTCAGTTTTATCACCGGCGATGGTTTTAACGATGCAACCATAGTATATACTGGTGCGCTGGCTTCCGTCAGTACGAATCTGACCAGTGTCGTGTTTACGCCAGACTCGGATTTTTATGGAACAGCTAGTATCACCGTTA
Organism: Reichenbachiella sp.; assembly: GCF_965233835.1. Lineage (GTDB taxonomy): Bacteria > Bacteroidota > Bacteroidia > Cytophagales > Cyclobacteriaceae > Reichenbachiella. The sequence continues at coordinate 91,465 of NZ_OZ247585.1, read as the reverse complement.
CCATAGACGACAATGAAAGTGGAGGAGGACTTACAGACTCTGAGGTGATAAGTATTATGGTAAACGCAGTGAACGACGCGCCTGTGATTACATTACCTGCTACCACCGATGTGGACGAAGACTCTTCTGATAATGATCTGTCAGGAATAACGATTTCCGATGTTGAAAGTTCATCATTGCGCATGAATATTTCGGCTGAATCCGGGAAGATACATTTTACCTCTTCGGGAGGGGTGGTTTTTGTTGAAGGTTCCTACATTTTTGAAAAATCAAAAATTGTTAGTGGCGTGACAGGAGCACTTCAAAATGCTTTGAGTAACATGATATATACGCCCGACCCAGATTTTTCAGGTACGGAAAATATTACAATTACTATTGATGATGATGCAAACGGAGGGGGGCTAACCGATACGGAAGTTTATTCTTTTACGGTGAACGCCATTAATGACGCACCAGTACTCTCTGCTGTAGGGAATAAAATCATAGGTGAGCAAGAGGAGTTGAATTTTACAGTCATCACAACGGATGTAGACCTTCCAGCCAATACATTAACCTATAGTTTGGATGCTACCTCATCGGTCACTGGGATGACGATTGATGGTTCAACGGGTGAGTTTAGTTGGACCCCATCCGAAGCTCAGGATGGAGACCATACCGTCACTATATTTGTGAGTGATGGAAGTCTTTCTGATGAAGAGATAATAACCATCTCGGTCTCTGAAGTAAATGTAGCTCCGGTGCTAGCAATCACAGGCAGCAAAACTGTAGATGAAGAGACTGCATTGACCTTCACTGTTTCATCTACCGATAGCGACCTTCCAGCCAATACACTAACCTATAGTTTGGATGCTACCTCATTGGCCGCTGGGATGGCGATTGACGATTTAACAGGTGTGTTTAGTTGGACCCCATCAGAAGTTCAGAGTGGATTACATAAGGTAACGGTGGTTGTCAGCGACGGAAATTTGACAGACGAAGAAGAAATCACACTGATGGTGACAGAAGTGAATCAAGCGCCTACTCTAACCACAATTGGCAACAAAAGCATAAATGTGGGAGAAGAACTGAGCTTTACTGCTTCAGCTGCAGATGCCGATCTACCAGCCAATACATTAAGTTATAGTTTGGCTGCAGCCTCCATAGATTTGGGAATGACTATAGAGGGAACCAGTGGTGTTTTCAAATGGACTCCAGACGCAAAACACACAGGAACTCATAAGGTCGTCGTATCTGTTTCGGATGGGGAAGTCAGTGACACAGAGGAAATTGATATAACCGTAAATGCTATTACTTCAGTAGCTGGAGAAGTGGCTAACGAAATAGTTCTATATCCAAATCCAGTAGTTAACGACCTCAACATAGCTCTAGAAGCAGGACGTGCAAACCTAATAAACGTACAAATAATTGAGATAGGAGGTAGGATAATCTTGGAACAGCAATTCACTGAACAACAACTAAAAATTAATACGACATCTATAGAACCAGGGACTTACATCTTAAGAATGCACATAGGCGGAAAGGCGATAGTAAAGAAATTTGTCAAAATCTAATAAGTCACAACAACGCTATTAGTATCTCATGGCAGAGATATGGCCTGTGGATTCCGCAGGCCTTTTTTGGTTCAACTGTTTGGGTGGAATCTTGACAAGACTAATTTCTTGATTAAATTGAACATCCAGACAATAGCAAAAAAAAAGGGATGTGAGTATAATTCACATCCCTTTTTTCAATTTCCTAGAAACTAATCGTTTTCTACTGTCTCAGTTTCTTTGTTACCACAATAAGTACACTTGTACTTTTGAGTTGTGTATTTGCCTTCATCTTCTTCACTTTCCAGTCTTAGCGTTCTGAATTTACAGCTAGGGCAAAGTTTGTTAGGGTTACCCACGTATTTTTCAATGACGGTGACTTTGGTATCCTCATCCAACCATACGTCATAATCAAAGTGATTCAGCTCTTCTTCATGAATCATTTCCTTGGTCAAATATGCATCTTCTTCTTCTTCATTGAGTAGTCTCATAGGTTTTCCACTAGGAGCTTTTCTCTCTTTAAATCGGATTTTTGCCAACTTATCTTCAAGAATAGACGGGTAATAAATTCTCAGGTAACTATTGATTGCAGAACCTACCAAAAAGGCAAAGCCAAGTGGCAAAATGAGCTTCATTCCTAAGGCTATTGAGTTTGTCAAATCTCGATCCTTAATGAGAATAGCTGAGATAAAAATGGCACCAGCTGCTACAAGACCTAAAGCTGCAGTCCAAAGTACATTGATCTCATTCTTGGCTCTGAAACGATATTTGGTAGATCGTCCAGAAATTACCTGTATTACACCGTAGTAAAATAGATAACCAATTAGTGATCCGCTAACGAGAATAATTGCTATAAATTCAGCGAGATATTGAGCATAGTGCAACATCTCTACTAAAGACGCATCGGGTTGATTCATAATATTCTTTTAAAAGTATAAATATTCACATTTTAAAGATAAGAAAAAAAATAGGACTTGGACTCAACTATTAAAAAATATGAAGGCTCTTATGCGTTGACCTTCGCCAAGGCCTCTTCTATATAGTTAAACGTTGATAATACCTCTGCCTTGCCATCGATAAAAGCCACATCGTGCTCAAAATGAGCAGATGGCTGCTTATCTGCTGTAATAATGGTCCAACCATCTGACAGCTGCTTAACATTCTTGGTGCCCATATTAATCATTGGCTCTATAGCTATGACCAATCCATCTCTAAATAAAGGCCCTCGCCCTCTCTTTCCAAAATTGGGCACTTCTGGGGATTCATGCATTTCTCGTCCTAAACCATGCCCAACGAGCTCACGAACTACACCATAACCGTTTTTTTCGGCATGCTGCTGTATGGCATAACTCAAGTCACCCATACGATTGCCTTTTTTGACCTGTGCAATTCCTAGATCAAGACATTCTTTTGTAACCTCCAGTAGCTTTTTAGTTTTAGGATCTACTTCTCCTACTTCAAATGTATAGGCATGATCCCCATAGAATCCATTCATCTTCGCCCCTATATCTACACCTACTACGTCACCGTCTTCAAGCGGTCTGTCTGTAGGAATACCATGCACGACCTGCTCATTTACAGAGGTGATAATAGTATTTGGATAATCATATAGACCTAAAAAACCAGGTTCTGCTCCCTGATCCCGAATAAACTCTTCTGCCAAAGCATCTAGTTGTAATGGAGTAACACCTGGCTGAATCTTGGATGCCATTAATCCGAGTGTTTTGGATACAATCAGTGCACTTTGTCTAATAAGCTCTATTTCTTCTCTGGTCTTATATTTTATCATGTGGATCTCTAAATAATGGAGTGCAAAAGTATAGGAATAAAATAAAAAACCCGTCTCGATTATGTCGAGACGGGTTTCATTGTCTTTTTGGAGTAGGTTTCTTAGATCACACCCTCAAGCACTTGCTTGATTGGTACTCTCTTGCCATCCTTGAAAGCTACAATCCATGCGTCTTTCACTCCCATTTCTCTTAAATACTTTTTGAAAGTATCTGCTTCCCAGTAGTCCTTGAACATACCAATAGTGTACTTCATTACACCATCTTTTTCATCCAATTGGAAAGACGGGTTGCTTTGTGAGAACTTGGACAAATCCTTCTTTTTAAACGCTCCAATTTGAACTTTAAATAGAACGCCTTTAGTACTCACGGCTGTTTGAGCTCCTACAGAAGAAGCATCGTCGCTACTAGGAGCAGCCTTAGCTTTCTTTTTTGCGTCGGCCAATTCTCTTCTCAAACTAGATACTTGATCTTGATAGTCGGCGATTTGATCGTCTTTTTCTTTGATGCGATCATCTACGCCAGCCACTTCTTTTTTCAAGCTGCTCAGCTGTCCTTTTAGAGACTTGTTTTCCTCCAAAAGTGCTTTGTATTGCTCTGGGCTAAGTGCTTTAATTCTTTTTTTCCACTCTTTCTTTTCTTGTTTCGACATTTGTGCATTCGCCGTCTGGGCGAATCCCACGAACATCAAAAGGGAAAAAATTGCTAGTATATTCTTCATGGTTTTATGATTTAATCCTACTTATAATGACTAATGTACAAAAAAATTAATCTAAATATATGCCAATTTAGTCAATAATTGTACTTTTTCAAGTTTTTGAAATGGTTGATTATTTTTTCAAACTACCTACCATATCTGCAGGAACGACCCATTCATCAAACTGTTCATTGGTCAATAGCTCTAATTCAAGTGCTGCTTCACGGAGTGTTTTTCCTTCTTTATGTGCTTTTTTAGCAATTTTAGCCGCATTTTCATACCCAATATGTGTATTCAAGGCAGTTACAAGCATTAGTGACTTTTCAAGCTTTTCTTCAATCACAGGGTGATTTGGTTCAATACCAACTGCACAGTTGTCGTTGAAAGATTCACAAGCATCTCCTATTAGTCTGGCTGAATTGAGCAAATTATAGATCATCATTGGCTTGAAGACATTCAATTCAAAGTGACCAGTCATTCCACCAGCCGAGATTGCTACGTCGTTTCCAATCACTTGGGCACAAACCATAGTTAAAGCCTCACATTGTGTAGGGTTTACTTTTCCTGGCATGATAGAAGAGCCTGGTTCGTTTTCTGGAATGGTGATTTCACCAATGCCACTTCTTGGTCCTGAGGAAAGCATTCTGATGTCATTTCCTATTTTCATTAAGCTTACTGCCAGCTGTTTCAATGCCCCACTTGATTCTACAATGGCATCATGAGCAGCCAGTGCTTCAAATTTGTTTTCAGCAGTAACTAGTGGCAATCCAGCATGACCAGCTATTTTCTCGGCCACCAATTCTGAATACCCTTCTGGTGTATTCAATCCCGTTCCTACCGCCGTACCTCCAAGCGCTAATTCAGACAAATGAGGCAGTGTGTTTTTCAACGCTTTTAATCCAAAGTTTAACTGGGCTACGTAGCCCGAAAATTCATGACCCAAAGTCAATGGCGTAGCATCCATGAAGTGGGTTCTTCCAATTTTTACAACATCCTTGAAGGCTTCTACTTTTTTAGCCAAAGTATCTCTTAGCTTCTCTACTTTAGGAATAGTTGTTTCTACCAACATTTTATAGCCTGCAATGTGCATGGCAGTTGGGAAGGTATCGTTCGATGATTGCGATTTGTTCACGTCATCGTTGGGGTGAATGGCTTTTTTGTCGTCAGTTAAAGTTCCTCCATTGATTACATGTGCTCGGTTGGCAATGACTTCATTAGAATTCATGTTGGACTGAGTGCCTGAGCCAGTTTGCCAAACCACCAAAGGAAATTGGTCGTCGAGTTTACCAGCTAAAATTTCATCACAAACCTGACCAATCAAGTCAGACTTACTTTTATCCATCACTCCCAACGCTGTGTTGGTCTCGGCGGCAGATTTTTTTAAGATGGCAAATGCTCGGATAATTTCCATTGGCATTTTCATGTGTTCGCCACCAATCTTAAAGTTCATCAGTGAACGTTGGGTTTGTGCACCCCAGTATTTTTCAGCAGGGACTTTTACTTCCCCCATGGTATCTTTTTCGATTCTATATTCCATAATATATGATTTGCAATGCTCAAACAAAGATAGTACGCTTTGTGAGTCTTTAATAGGTTTCTTTAGTTAGTAATTTTGGAAATGTAGTGCCAAAGTACTACGCCGATAGTGACCGATATATTTAATGAATGCTTAGTACCAAACTGAGGAATTTCAAGGCATTTATCCGAAGCTGATACTACTTCTTGTTCGACGCCAAAAACTTCATTTCCGAAAATAAATGCATACTTGCCTTCTTTGCTTGGATGAAATTCATTGAGCATCAAACTTCCTTCTGCTTGTTCTACTGCTAATATTTCCCAGTTTTCACCTTTTAGTTCTTGGATAGCTTCGAGGGTATTTCCCACATGCTCCCATTCTACCGTTTCTGTGGCTCCTAGTGCCGTTTTATTAATATCTCGATGTGGAGGTTGTCCTGTAATGCCACATAGGTATATTTTTTTGATATTAAAAGCATCAGAAGTCCGGAATGCCGAGCCCACATTATTCAAACTGCGAATATTATCGAGGATTAGAATGACATCATTTTTCTTTATGTCTTTGTATTCCTCAATGGAGTGACGATTTAATTCTTCATTCTTTAATTTTCGCATGGAACTAAGAGCATTTTGTTCTTCTGGTTGCAAATAAAAATGATTCGTAGAATTTCTGCTTGGTGAACTGCCAATACTTTCCACGACTTATTAAATTCGTGGTTTGATCTGAAAGTAAAATGGCTACCGCAAAGAAAGAAACTCCTTTAATGAAACAGTACAATGCTATCAAGGCGAAACACCCTGATGCGCTATTGTTATTTCGAGTAGGAGATTTCTATGAGACCTTTGGAGAGGATGCGGTGAAGGCCAGCAAAATCTTGGATATTGTGCTCACCAAACGAGCGAATGGATCCGCATCTCATATTGAGTTGGCTGGATTCCCGCATCATTCGCTGGACACTTATTTGCCTAAGTTGGTAAGAGCAGGTAATCGGGTAGCGATCTGCGATCAGCTAGAAGACCCAAAATCTGTCAAAGGCATTGTGAAAAGAGGGGTTACCGAATTGGTAACACCAGGTTTAACGCTCAATGACAATGTACTTGATCAAAAGAAAAACAACTACCTGGCGTCTATTGCTTTTGGTAAGGATACACACGGCATAGCTTTTCTTGACCTAAGTACTGGAGAATTTATGGTGTCGGCTGGTGATTTGTCTTACATAGATAAGGTCATTCAGGGATTCAATCCTTCAGAGGTTATTTACTGCAAAAAGAACAAAGAGCAGTTTGCCGCGCAGTTTGGAGAAGACTTCAATACGTTTTGTTTGGAGGAGTGGATCTATGGATTTGACTTTGGTTACGAAAAGTTGAATTCACATTTTAGTACTAAAAACTTAAAAGGATTTGGTATAGAAGATTCTAAGGAAGGTATCTGTGCTGCAGGTGCCATTCTGTTTTATTTAGAAGAAACTGAACATAAGGAAATCAGTCACATTTCATCAGTATCCAGAATAGATACCGATAAGTATGTGTGGCTGGATAAATTCACGATTAGAAATCTTGAATTGGTGTATGCTCAGCAGGCTGATGGCGTGCCTCTACTCCATGTGCTCGATGATACCCATACCCCAATGGGTGCACGGCTACTCAAGAACTGGATGGTGCTACCACTAAAAGAAAAAGCAGAGATAGAAGCCCGGCTTAATGTGGTGGAGGCGTTGATTACCGATTCGGAAACTACAGATGAGGTGCTGAGTCATTTGCAGCAAATAGGAGATGTGGAGAGATTGGTGTCCAAAGTGGCGGCCTTGCGTATCAATCCACGAGAATTGCTTCATCTAAAGAAGGCTCTGAAAAATATTGCACCAATTAAGGAAATTCTTGAAAGCACCTCAGATGAACATCTCAAGAAATTTGGCGACAAGCTAAATCCGTGTGCTCAATTGATTGAAAAAATTGACCTGAATCTGAAGGAAGAATTGCCACTCAATGCTACGCAAGGCAATATTATCCAGGATGGAATTGACCCGGAGTTGGACGAATTACGAAAGATTGCCTTTTCTGGTAAAGACTTTTTACTCCAGATTCAAGAAAGAGAAAAGGAACGCACAGGCATTTCGTCATTGAAAATTGCTTATAATAAGGTGTTTGGCTATTACCTGGAAGTTTCCAATGCACACAAGGACAAGGTGCCTGAAGAGTGGATTAGAAAACAGACCTTAGTCAATGCTGAAAGATACATCACTGAAGAGCTCAAAACTTACGAGGAGAAAATTCTTAATGCAGAAGAAAAATTGAGTAGCATAGAACTTCGGCTATTCAACGAATTGGTGGCTTATACATCTGACTACGTTTCGGAGATTCAAAACAATGCTCGTAATATAGCGCAGATCGATTGCTTGGTATCTTTTGCGAAAGTAGCAATCAAACAAAATTATTGTCGGCCATCGGTGAACGATGAAAGGGCTATTGATATCAAAGAAGGTCGTCACCCAGTCATTGAAACGCAATTACCAGCTGGAGAAGAATACATTTCCAATTCTGTTTTTTTGGATGATATATCTCAGCAGATCATGATCATCACTGGCCCAAATATGGCGGGTAAATCGGCTTTACTTCGTCAGACAGCCTTGATTGTGTTGATGGCTCAGATGGGAGCTTATGTGCCTGCAGCCTATGCCAAAATCGGAATTATTGATAAAGTTTTCACAAGAGTTGGCGCTTCAGATAATTTATCAAAAGGTGAATCGACCTTCATGGTCGAAATGACCGAAACGGCGAGTATTCTCAACAACCTGAGCGAAAATAGTCTGGTGCTCATGGACGAAATTGGGCGAGGTACAAGTACTTATGATGGGGTGTCTATTGCCTGGTCGATTGTGGAGCATTTGCATAATCATCCTAAGTGCCATGCCAAGACGATGTTTGCTACACACTATCATGAGTTGAATCAGATTGCAGAGGACTTTCCTAGGGTCAAAAACTTTAATGTTTCTGTGAAAGAGCTGGACAATAGGGTCATTTTTATGCGTAAGCTAAAAGAAGGAGGTAGCGAGCATAGTTTTGGTATTCATGTAGCTCAAATGGCTGGTATGCCTAACGAGGTAGTTATTCGCTCTAATGAAATCCTTCAACATTTGGAGAAGGACAAAATTAAGGAGCAGCATGAGGAGAAGATCGAGTCTTTACCGAAAAACAATTTTCAGTTAAGCATGTTCGAAAGTGACCCGCATTTTGAAGAGGTGCTAGGACTTTTGAACAAACTGGATGTCAACACAATCTCACCGGTAGAAGCATTACTCAAGCTGAATGAGATTAAAACAATCTTGAAGGGAAAGGGCTAATTTTATCTTGGAAGTCTGAAATTCAGGGGCAAGGCCATTTTAACCCTGACTGCTTTGCCATCTATTTTACCAGGGTTCCACTTTGTAGAGTTGGCAATTAATCGAAGAGCTTCCTTGTCGCAATCTCCGTTCAAACTCTTAAGTATTTTTGCGCTTGAAATACTGCCATCTTTTTCAATCACATATTCAACAAACACTCGGCCTTCTACGCCGGCTGCTTTTGCCGCATCGGGATATTGCATCTCAGATTGGATGTATTTGAAAAAAGCGGACATACCACCCGGGTAGGTTGGCTGTTCATCGGCTAGAGAATATATCTTATCTCCGTCCTGTGCATAGGTCTGGGTAAAAGTTAAACTTAGAAGAATGGCAAGTGTGACTAGTCTCATGTCAAATAAAATTTTTCGTAGGGCAAAATTAACACGAAACTGCCACTTTATATTCTAAGGTGATTAATTGAATGTTACTTTCAATTCAATTCAGAAACTCGGGAACCCTCTCTCTGCTATAATAAGGTCACTCAACCTATCTCCCGTATTCTCAAAAAAGAATTTCGCATTATCATGCAATTATTTCTTAAAATAAATCAATTTATTTAACCGATTTACCGCGTAAGAGTTTTAGGATTCACTGAATGAAGTTAAATTAGCGGATTAATCTTTACATCTATCCCTCATCACTGTAATGAAACAGCTCGCTCACCTTATACTTCTTCTATTTTTTTTGACACCAACCTTTGGTATTAGTGCTCAGAATCCAGAGGATCCTGCAACCGATCATAAGGCTTTTAAAAAAGGTGCTCGTCTTTTCAAAAATGGAAATTATGTCAAGGCTGAAGAACAGTTTCAGATTTTATTGGACTCTGGCTATCGCGACCATGATTTGATTGCTTATCAAGCGCAGGTACATCTTGAGTTGCATGAACCACACGCTGCCAAAGATGTGCTTTTGTTGGCCGAGGATAGAACTCAAGACCTTGATTACTTATTGGCTATTTCGCATTACTATTTGGAAGAATTTGAAGAAGCATTTGTAGAACTTTCATTTGTAACTGACACGGCTACTTACCATGTGAAAGAAATGCATGATAGGATAGAAGATGTGATGCATCACTATCATGACGCTCAGGGTTATGTGGTGCAGAATTTTGGACCAGAGGTGAATACTAAATTTAGAGAATATGCACCCGTTATGTACGATGGGTTTAGTGAGTTGCTTTTTACTAGCCGTAATGATTCGAGTGAGTATACTGCACACGATGGACTAGCTTTCGAAGCGATTCACGATACTAGAATTGATAGTTTGAATAAATGGCACGTAGCCGATCCATTCGAATTTCATACCAATCATGAGCAAAGACATGATGCTACCGTTCAAGTTTACCAAAATCATAACAAACTGATCACTTTTCACGATGGTCAATTGTTCAAATCTCATAGGGTTGGTAATGTTTGGGAGGAAGATGGTGCGTTAGAGTTACATGCAGATGAAGTAGCTACTGATACTCACTGCCACATAGCAGATGATGAAAGCAGCATTATATTCGCTTCAGATTTTCATACCTACGGGCACAACCTTGACTTGTTTACGGCTTATAAACTAGAAGATGGCAGCTGGAGTGAACCAGAGCCAATTGCCGAACTGAATACTGACTTTGACGAAGACTCTCCTTTCTTGGCAGACGACAGTACCTTGTATTTTAGCTCGAGAGGACATGGTTCTTTGGGAGGATACGATGTTTTCAAGACCACTTACGATAAAAAGGCAAAAAAATGGTCTAAACCGATCAATTTGGATTACCCAATAAACACCGTAGCGGAAGATATTTATTTTTCAACCTATGGGAAAGTGGGCTTCATTAGCTCAACTAGAAACGGAGGCTATGGGTCTCTGGATTTGTATAGAATATTGTTATTCAACGAAATACTGATCGGCGGAACTATCACAGATGAAAAGACCAAAGAACCGGTGCCAAATGCAGCTGTCGAAATCGCTTATGATTCGTTGTATTTCAGGACATACACTGATGAAAATGGTAAATATGAAATTTATGCACCAGTAAATAAGAATATGAAAATCACTGTTGTTGATGGTGATAGACAATTGTCTCAAGGCGAATATTTCCTAGATGTATTTTTTAGAGAGGAAGACAATTTAGGATTCGATCTGGAAATTCCAAGTGATGGAGCGGTAGCATCAGCAGCTGCCGGGCCTCAACTTATTCATGTAGAAATGAAGAATGATTTTGAGAAAAAACCATATATCAAGTCTGTGGCTAAGGATCAAATTTCAGACTGGTCGGATAGTTTGAAAAATCATTATGAAAAAGTAAGAATAGAGCATGCACCTCCAGGCCCAGGCACTGTAACTGTCTACTTAGAATTTAACAGTTCAGAACTCAGTTCGTCGGTCAAAGAAGTATTGGATGAATTATATAAAGACCTACTCAAGACGGGACGATATAAGATAGAAGTCAGTGGACACACAGACCCTAAAGGGCCGATGGCTTACAATCAGAAATTATCAGAGCGAAGAGCCAAGGTAGTAGCTGATTATATGTTTGATCATGGATACGACGCCAATCGCGCGAAAGTAGTAGGTTACGGAGAGACCAAACTTATAGACAAAACCAATTCTGCAGAAGCAGATGCAAAAAACAGACGTGTAGAGATCAGATACTATTAATCGAAAAATCTGTCCAATAGATGACTTTTTTGATTACTCGCTCCTTTTTAAAATTCACTCTTTCTCGATTTTCTGGAGTGTATAGTAGTTAATAGAAACATTGTGATAGCCTGCACCGGAAGGCAATTGAGAGATGTTTCTTTATATACTATCTATCGGTCTGTAGAGGACTGATTTGGGTGCTTACTATCTGCTAAAGCACAGGCTCAATCTTGTTATTTTCAGGTTCATTCTCTTTTATGACAGATATATTCTAAAATCAAACATCTTTACAGTTGATGAAATTCCGTTGGCGACTCATATTGTACTTTGGTTTTGCAGGTGTTGTGGCTTCTGTTGTGCTCACACTTCTTCGAATGATTGAGTCTGATTTTGCTTTTGACTTCTTCACTATCTGTGGTAATTTTTTACTCAATGCTTTGTCTGCTTACGTTCTCACAGTGCTTGTGTCGGTTGTAGTCATGCATACTTTGATTAAAATCAATCGTGTTTTTCCATGGAGAAAAAATGCCGTAGCAAGATTTTGTGCGGATGTTATAATTACGCCACTGGTAGCTATGCTTACGATGCTACCTTTGGCTTATTTGACCTATTATATCGGTTTGGATTATGTATATCCCGATTTAAAAAAACACATCACCAATGAGTTGATGACCGCTCTGGTAGTGGATTTGATTTTGGTAGGAATTTATGAAGGGTATTTCTTTTTTACGCTTTGGAGAAAATCTCTAATTAGAAATGAGCAATTGGAGAAAGAGAATATGACTGCTAGATACGAGGCACTCAAAAATCAGATCAACCCACATTTCCTGTTTAATAGTTTGAATACAGCTTCGGCGTTGATTCATGAAGATCCAAATCGGGCAGAAGAGTTTATTGATGAGTTTTCAAAAATCTATCGCTTTTTATTAGAACATCAAGGCAAAAATCTTCATTTATTAAAGGATGAGTTGACTTTTGTTCGTTCATTTTTGTCTCTTCAAGAGATCAGATTTGGAAAAAACTTACGATCGACAATAGAAGTGGAGGAATACAAACTAAAACATTTGATACCTACCCTTTCATTGCAACTGTTAGTTGAAAATGCTATTAAACACAATCAAGTGACTGCTGAAAAACCGTTGAGCATAATAATCAAAGACGAAGACGATATGATTGTCGTGAAAAATACCTTGCAACCCAGATCAGAAAGTCTCAAATCCACTGGTATTGGGCTAAATAACCTAAACGCCAGGTATGAAATGCTGGCAAGTCTAAAGCCCGTTTTTCTTGAGACTGGAAAAGAGTATGTGGCAAAGCTCCCATTGATCAAAGAGGAATAGTATGACACAGGTAATCATAGTCGAAGACGAACCCCTAGCAGCTCAGAAGCTCAGCAGGCAGCTCAAAAATATTGATACAGAAATTGAAATTCTAGCTACGCTGGGTTCTGTATCGACAACGGTAGAATTCCTATCTTCACGTGCAGTAGACCTTATCTTTTTGGACATTCATCTCGGGGATGATTTGAGCTTTAGCATTTTTGAAAAGATGCAAGTTTCGGCTCCTGTCATATTTACCACTGCCTACGATCAGTATGCAATCAAAGCATTCAAGGTAAACAGTATAGACTATTTGCTCAAACCTGTAAATAAGACTGACCTCAAACAGGCAATAACCAAGTTTTATGAGCAAAGGAAGCTCCAACAGCCGTCAGTTGATTATCAGTCATTGATTCAAACTCTTCGATCAAGAGCAGTAGAATCTTATCAAAGTAGGTTTTTGGTATACAAAGGAGATAAGGTAAAAAGTATTGAAGTGGATACGATAGCTTATTTCTTTGCTGAGGGAAAGTATGTATACTTAGTGGATAAAAATGGACAAGAATTTCTTGTAGACTACACGTTAGATAAGTTGAAAACGTGTTTGGACCCGAAGCTCTTTTTCAGAATCAATCGCCAGTTTGTTATCCATATTCAGGCCATCCAAGAGATGACTACCTATACCAAAGGAAGACTTAAAATTAACCTAAACCCGCCTGCTAAAAAGGATGCAATTGTGAGTATAGAACGAGCTTCTGCTTTCAAGACCTGGTTGAATAAATAAATTTCACCTACTTATTTCCTGTTTCACTCCTTGAATTTCCGGGTTCGTCGGCTAGAGGTTTGTAGAGATGAAAGAGTTGATTCTCTTAGTATGGTAAATACTATCAAGATGAATCAAAAACAAAAAATAAATTCAGAACAAAAGGCTGAAAAAAGCAACACAACTCAAACTAAACAAGAGGCTAAAATATCAGACCTTGATATAAAAAAAATGTCAATGGTCATGCAATTAGTTTGTTGGTGATTATAATTCTTCATCCTCTAAAATTTTGTTAACCTTAGTAATCACGCTGTCCAAGTCAAGGGCGGAAATGTAGATTTTTTCTATAATCTCCTCTTGTTCTTCTGGAGTCATTCCCTGGATTTTGGAGACATTAATTAGGCCCAATAGATTAGATAAGGGAGCACGTACCTCATGCGAATTAGAAAAAGCGTAATCTCTGAGCTTTTTGTTCTGGGATTCTATTTTTTTTGTGCGTTCTCTAACTAACACTTCAAGGGATTCGTTCATGTTTTTCATTTCCCCATTTACCTGCTCTAGTTCTTTGGCCTGTCTGGCAATTTGTTCTTTTTGACTGGTAATCTCGTCGTTCATTTTTCTAAGCAACTTGATTGTTTTCTGCTTCTTAAGGTTAAATCGATACCAGAAAAAGGCAGTCAATAAGGCAAAGATCAAACAAACAACCAGTGCAAATTGAATGGCATTTTGTCGCGCAATCTTAAGGTTAGAGGCTTGCAGTTCGTTGGCTCTAAGTTGGTTTTCTTTTAGGAGTAACTGATTTTCCTGCTCAATTTGAGTGAGTCTGTGTTTCGCTTCTAGTTGAGTCACATACTCGATTTTTTGACGATTATACAAACTGTCCTTATATGCCATGTAGGTGACAGCTTGCTTGTATGCATTTTTAGTGTCACCTGCGTCAGCATAGATTTTATGAAGGGTTTCGGCTGTCTGGACCGCCTCTGGAATTTGACCAATCTCTGTAGCAATTTCAAGTGATTTGTTAGCAAGTCTTATGGCAATTTCAGAATGGCCCATCAGAATATTACAGTTAGCCATATCTCGCAGTACCTTGGCCATACCACGTTGATAATCAATTTCCATATAAAGTTTATAGGCATTGTCCAGTTTGGCAAGAGCAGGTTTGTATTGCCCTTTTTTGTAAAGAATGACTCCAAGAAAATTGTCATTCACGGCTACACCTTTAATATCTTTTAGCTTGACAAATTGATCTCTCGCCTTTTGAAAATGCTCTTGTGCTTCATTCATCAGGCCGAGCGTCAATTTGAGTTCTCCAATATTTTCAAATGCATTAGCTACTCCCCATTGTTGCTCATTCAAGAGATCCAACTCTAGCCCCTTTAGAAAATACGATTCAGCAGATTCGTAATCCTTCAAGTTAGATTTTACCAAGCCAATGTTGGTATGAGTGAGTCCAATAAGCGGGTCACCATTTTGTTTTGTTAGCTCGATAGATTTTAATAGATGAACCATAGCACTATCATATTCTCCAATCAGTGCCATAAAAACTCCCAGATTATTGAGTACTTGTCCTTTCAGAAGCAAATCTTCTTGGTCGTCAGCTATGCGGTTAGCTTTAGCGAAATAATTCAGGGCTTCAGGAAAATCTCCTAACTCCAGATATACCCAGCCGATGTTTTTGTACACCATCCCCACTTTGCTTGAGTCTGACAAGGCTCGAAACAATTCTAAAGAACTTCCAAACTGTCTTAGAGATTCTGTATAAAGTCCTTTATTGTGTTTGATCAGTCCATCAATCCGAAAATATTCTGCCTGACCAGCAACATGTTTAATATCCTGGCTAATTACGAGAGCCTGTTCCGTAAAATAGGTGGCACTATCTGGATCAGACCTATAATACTTCAAGCCCATTAGGTTATATGCATCGGCTTTTTTTTCTAAAGATGTGGAGGTTTGTATAATGTTCTTCAAGCTATCTATACGAATCTGCTGTGAATAGCTCAGATCTAAACACCCAATTTGGATAAGAAATAATAAACCAGCCTTTAGAATTTTGCTCATATTGAAAATTACTCTTTCCAAGTGCGTTGTGATCAACGACCTGAAATCAGAAACTGCTAGCTAATTGAGTGATTCGAGGATAGACTGGTTATGGAAGATAAAAAATAATTCTCAAAAAAAGAATTCAGAGATTACGGCTTACTAAAAACAAAGCCATTGGGGATAATGACAATAATTAATACTTAGACGCTAGTTGGTCTTAATACAAATTACCTGTATCGTGTAGTGTCTTCAAGATCTCTTTGAGAACCATGCTCAAATTGATACTTCATTACACCCAGATAAAGGCTCATAAGAAACGAGAGAATAAGAATAGAAATTACCATAGCTATTAAATAATTTATATAACAAGGTTAGCAAAGACTGCATTTTGAATCTTGTCAACTTTATTTAATATCCTGCCAAGTTTTTTGTTTGAGCCTCAGTGCTAAATTATTTATGTAGTCATCCTCTTTAAAAATTCATCTTTTCTTTTGGGCGACAAGTTGATCATACTTTCATCAGTCATAAGTATATACCCTCCTTCCGATTTAACGTACTTTTTCACTTCTTTCAGATTAATCAAATGACTATTATGTACTCTCATAAATTGTTCAGATGCGAGGAGTTCTTCATATTCCTTGAGATGTTTACTAACCAGTATAGAAGTACCATCCTTAAAATTGAACTTGGTATAGGAGCCATTGGCATCACAGGAAACGATATTTTCCTCTTGGATAAACTCCAATCCGTCGTTTGTTGCCAAGCAAATTTTGCGAGCGTGCCCTTGGTTTTGTACGTGATCTAGTAAAATGTCTTTTTGTTGCTGTCTGATTAATTCGCCTTTTTTTTGCCTGCATTTTCCTACTGCTGCTTGCAATTCTTCAATGCCAATAGGCTTGAGCAAGTAATCGATCGAACTGAGTTTTATGGCTTTGATGGCATATTGGTCAAAGGCCGTGGTGAAAACCACATCGAAGTCCAGATCCTTTACTTGATCTAATACTTCAAAACCAGTTCCGGGTTGTAATTCTATGTCAGAGAATACAACGTCAGGTTTTGTGCTCCGGATGAGCTTTACACTTTCGTTGACGCTCGCTGCTTCACCAATGATCTCTACGTCCGTGCAGTAGTTTTGAATCAAATTTTTTAATGCCTCTCTGCTATGCTTCTCGTCTTCTATGATGATGGTTCTAAGCTTTGTCATTCTTCTTTGTGGATTAAAATTGTCACGAGGGTTCCG
Organism: Reichenbachiella sp.; assembly: GCF_965233835.1. GTDB lineage: Bacteria > Bacteroidota > Bacteroidia > Cytophagales > Cyclobacteriaceae > Reichenbachiella. The sequence continues at coordinate 74,564 of NZ_OZ247585.1, read as the reverse complement.
CTACCTGACGAGTCTATGGTAAGCAGTTTTTGATCAGTAAACCGTTTTAGAGCGTCAATCCGCTGCGCGGTAACTGCGCTGCCCCTGCTTGGCCTGGACTCTTCTTTGGGTGTAGAATACCCGACACCATTGTCCTCAATAGTGATCCTGACGTATTCTTCAAGGTCATCAAATCTGATTGCCAACTGCTTTTTACCTGATTTGGGCATCAGGCCATGAAGGATGGCATTTTCTATATACGGTTGCACCAATAACATGGGAACCTCGTGTTGATAGAGGTCGAGCGAACTGTCAATTTCAAATTGATATTCGAAGCTGTCGTCAAACCTGAGTGATTCTAATTCTACATATATTTTCAACAATTCTATTTCTTCATGGAGTATCAAATTGGCATTGATTGAACTTTCCAGTACCTGACGTAATAGTTTAGAAAATTTTGATAGGTAAGTGAGTGCTGACTGCTCGTCTTTGTTGGTAATAAAATGTTGAATGGAATTGAGCGAATTGAAAATAAAATGAGGATTCATTTGAGCCCTAAGCATTCGTTTCTCTAACTCACTATTCATGATTTCAATTTCTTCGTTCTGTTTTGAAATCAATTCGTTTTTTTCTGCAAGTAGCTGATTCGACTTTCTTTTTGTTGAATATCTAAAGTAAAGTGTGCTGGCACTAAACAAGAGCATCAAAGCGATGGCTAGCAAGTACAGTTGTCGCTTCTCTCCTAAACGTAAGTTGGCATTGAGTAATTTCAGTTCCAGCTCCTGGGTAGATATTTCTTGATCCTTCACATACACCTCATGTTTGATTTGAAGGTTTTGTAATTCTCGTACCTTGGTTTCATTCAATATGCTGTCTTTATAAGACATGGCTGCAATCAAGTGATTCATGGCATCTCTTAACATTCCTGCACCTTTATAAACTTCGAAGGCCTGCAAATGTGCTTCTTTAACCTGCTTGAGGTTGCGGCTGTTTTTCAGGGTGGCTATATTTTTTTTAGAGTAACGGATGGCCTGATTAAGGTTACCTCTCTTTTGTTCCAATTTGGCCAAATTGTGGTAGACAATAGCCTCGTCACGCTGCAGCGATAAGTTTGTAGCTAGTGTCAGGGCTTTCTGTAGGTATTCTTCTCCATCGTCATATTTACCCAGTAAGACGTAGCAGTTGCCAACATTGGAATAAGTGTTGCAAAGTTCAATCTTTTCGTCTTTGTCTTGTAGACTAAGTGATTTTAGGAATTTGTTCAGTGCGGCTTGATAATCTTTTTTGTTGAAATCAATCACTGCGAGGTTAGCAAGGACCGTTTGCTCTACTGAGGTTTTATCGTCTCCTTGATAAGTGTTCAATGCATTATTATAACTTTCTACAGCTTTGTTCTGATCACCCATCAGGTCATAGAGAACGCCCAGGTTGCTGTAAGTAGAAGACGGTCCACCTTTGAGATCGAGTGAGTCCACCAGTATTAGGCATTTTTGATAATAGCTGAGCGATGTGGGGTAATCACCTATCCGTTTGTGGATGATTCCCATGGCGTTGTACACATGGCGTACTCTATTATAATCTTCCAATTCTACGGCCTTGCTCTTGCAGCGATTGAGTACTTGGATAGCCTCTAGATAATCCCCAGCCATACCATAAGTAAGCCCTAGGTTATATAGGCCTTTTATCTCACCTTGTCTAAACCCAGATTTTTCGGCTAATGTGATGCCTTGGTTCGCATATAATATGGAAGAATCCTTATTATACGACCTGAATATTCTGGAGAGTTCTCGCAGTGTCTCCACCTTTACCGAATCATTCGGGGCGTTGGCAATGGATAGTTTCAAACTGTCTATTGTCACGTTTTGGCCCGGGAGGTTGACACAAGTCAAAGTTGAGAGTAGTAGAGTAATGAAAAGCCAGCGGATAAGAAACTTCATAAATTCTAATTTAATGGAATTTCAACCTTGATGCATGAATTTACTTGCCCTTTCGTAAGTTTTGAGGGCTTCTCGTAGGCGTATTCAATGTTGCTGTCATGGTATTCATTGCATTGTTTCACAAGTTTTTCCCAGGATGCATAGTTGGTACGGTATCCAGATGATGTACCAGAGGATGAATGGTAGCTGATTTGGGTTGAAAAGATCAAATGGTTTTTTTTGAATTCAAAATGAAGTTGTATTTTCATTCTATGTTGTTCACCCCCGATATGAGATTCAATTATCTCTTCTATCAAATTTAAAAGTAGAAAGGAAGGAACAGAGGTCTTCTTGCTATCAATACAGTCTTTGGGGGCTATTACATATTCGAACCGATCATCATACCTAAGTTTTTGAAGGTTTAAATAGTTTGTCAGAGCATGTATCTCATGATCAAGTACCACTTCATTTTTGTTGATTTGATTGGTAATGTATCTCAATACCTTGCCAAATAAGCTTAGGTAATCCAACGCTGCTCTGTGATTTTCTATAGATAGAAAATATTGAATGGCATTTAGGGCATTAAAAATGAAATGAGGGTTTAGCTGTGCTTGCAGTGCTTGCAGCTTTAACTGAGCCATTTGTTCGCTTATTCTCAATGCTTCCTTTTCTTTTTCGAGGAGAATTTTATCGGCTCGAAGCTGACTGATCTTGATGGCACATATGCTTGCGACAGCTGAGAGTACTTCCTGGTGCTGAAAATTGAAGTAGTTTTTTTCTGAATGCTCGCAATCAATCACGCCTATCACTCGGTCATTCAATTTGATAGGAACACATATTTCAGATAATCTCTGCTTATCATCTATGATGTATCTATCGTCCTGGCTTGTATCCTTAACGAGAAGAGGCTTACCGAATTTTGCCACATGTCCTGTGATGCCATTTCCCACTGGAATATTGAGTGGAGTGTTTATTTGATCTTCGTCGTTGCATTTGGGCCCGTGGGCTGCTTTTTGTACGAGCAATTGATTGCCGGTGTCGAGGAGGTACACCACACAATCTTCAAAGCCTAGATAGGATATGCAGTTTTTAGTCAAACTCCAAATGACCTCTTCTTCTGTTCGTTTGTTTAGTAGTAAAAGAGAGAAGTTGATAAAGATGTCCTGAATCTGATCCTTACTATAAACTTCTTGAAGTTTTCTTACGCTGCTCATTGGGTAACTATTAAATCAAAGAGCCATTTATCATATGGACAAATGGCTCTTTTCACACACTGTTTAATCTCTTTTGGTGACTGTAATTAGGATGAAGGGGTCTCCATTGGTTGAAGTGGAGCTCAAGATCAGCATTTTCTCGCCTTCACTTTCTAGCATGGCCGCTACAAAATTGGTGCCTAGGCCATCGGAATGTGTGATGTCGCCATCGAGTAGGCCGTTGTTGATAGCGTCTACTCTAATAGAAACTGGTTCCTTTGCTTCTAATTCACCCGTAACGATATCGTTAATTTTGCTCGCTTTACCTAAGATGACATTGCCCTCATCCTTGAACACCAAATGAACTGGTACGATGGTTTCCTCTTCGTTGGCGGGCATATAAGCAAACCCTACCATGTCGGCATCCACCAAGTCATTAAATTCATAAGCTCCAGACTGTTGTACGGCTAGGACCCCGCCATTGCCTTCTCCTCTGTCTATCATCATCACACCTGCTCCAGTAAATTGACCCTCTATAGCAGTGGCTCCGTCGCTCATGATCTTAATTGCGCCGTTGTCCTGGCATTCTGCCACAGGCAGCCCTTGAATAGTAGAAGTTGATGTACAGACACCTTCGTTGGCGCAATCTAGAGAGTAGCCCTCACCGCTAATGGCAAACCCATTGCCATTGTCAACAAAGCTAGCTACACCATAAGCCTCTTCGGTTACAGGATCATATGCTTCCATATTGCCTGGGGCTACCATGATGTAGTTGTAATCTCCAGGTACATCATTACATTCACCTGTTGCAACGGCAGCAATCAAATCGCCTTTGATGCTTCCTTCAGGTTTAATGATCATCGTCATATTAGGCAGGTTCATGGCAAAGAAATATGCCGAACCATCTTCTGGAATGTCTCCGTTTGAAGGCGTTGATTTGTTGATTGTACACTTTAGATAGCCAGACGGCAACGTGATAAAAGTTCCTTCTACGGCGATATCATCTGAAGTATCGTCGAAAGTGCCATGGTCCCATGTGGTTGAAAAGGTCATGTGGTTATAGTCTAATACCCAATCCCAAATATCTCCAGGTGCTTGAGTCCCTTTGTAGTGTGACACATTTGGGTCCGAAGTTGGATTAATATCAGTATCCTCTTCGTCGTTGCATCCAAATACTATTGTAAGTGCCAAAATAGAAATCCAAAAATTATTTGTCTTCATTGTCTTATTTGTTAGTTCTGAACAATGATCAATGGATTTTGATTAATAAGAAGTGGTCAATTGATGGATGCCCAGTTTCAATTGATGAATGAGATATGTGAGTGTAAATTGACGCTGGGGAAAACCAAAGAGATCGCTTCTCGATAACTATCGGGACTAGCAGGCTTTGTGTGCACTCTGAAGGATCGGTCCGTCATACGGCGAATCCTCTTGAGGGTGTGCGGATAGCTATTAACAAAAAAGACCGCCATTTCTAGCAGCCTTTTTGTGCACACGGAAGGATTCGAACCCTCAACCCTCGGAGCCGAAATCCGATATTCTATCCAGTTGAACTACGTGTGCAAATAGTATTGAGTAGCTAGTATTTAGTAGAAAGAACAAAGTCTCAATACTAAATACTAGTATCTCACTACTTATTATATCAATTCCTTCACTTTAGCAGCTGCATCTTTCAATACAATTGCTGAGTAAACTTTCAATCCTGATTCTTCGATGATCTTAGCACCTTCTTCAGCATTAGTACCTTGAAGTCTTACGATTATTGGAATATTGATCTCTCCAATGTTTTTGTAAGCTTCTACCACACCGCTAGCTACTCTGTCACATCTTACAATACCACCGAAGATGTTAATTAAGATAGCCTTCACATTCGGGTCTTGCATGATGATTCTGAATCCAGCTTCTACCGTTTGTGCATTAGCAGACCCGCCAACATCTAGGAAGTTAGCAGGCTCTCCACCAGACAATTTGATGATGTCCATAGTCGCCATGGCCAATCCGGCACCATTTACCATACAGCCTACATTACCTTCAAGCTTCACGTAGTTTAAGCCAGACTTAGCAGCTTCTACTTCCGCAGGATCTTCTTCTGTATAGTCTCTTAGTGCAGCGATGTCCTTATGTCTGTACAAGGCATTGTCGTCGATATCAACTTTAGCATCTACCGCCAATATTTTATTGTCAGAAGTTTTCAACACAGGGTTGATCTCAAACATAGATGAATCCGTCGCTTCGTAAGCTTTGTATAGCGAGAAGATGAATTTCACCATGCCTTTGAAAGCATCACCTTCAAGCCCAAGCGCGAAAGCTACTTTTCTAGCTTGAAAAGCCTGTAAGCCAACCGTAGGGTCGATCCATTCTTTGATGATTTTCTCTGGAGTTTCTTCCGCCACAGTTTCAATGTCCATTCCGCCTTCGGTAGAAGCCATGATCACATTGCAGCCTTTGGCTCTGTCAAGTAATATTCCTAAATAGAATTCACTTGGCTCAGACTCTCCTGGATAATAAACATCCTGAGCAATTAAAACTTTGTTCACTACTTTACCTTCTGGTCCAGTTTGGTGCGTTACCAATGTGCCCTTTAAAATATCTCCAGCTTTTTGCGGAACCTCGTCAAGGCTTTTCGCTAACACTACACCGTTAGATCCGGTTTCGTTAACTTTTCCTTTTCCTCTTCCTCCGGCATGGATTTGTGCCTTTACCACATACCATTCTGTGCCAGTCTCCGCATTCAATTTCTTTGCAGCAGCTTGTGCTTCTTCAGGAGTTTCAGCTACAATACCTTCTTGTATTGTTACTCCGTATCCTTTGAGTATTTCCTTCGCTTGATATTCGTGAATGTTCATATCCTAAATGTTTTTGTGTCCCGTCGGGATGCCTTTGGCGCGAAGCTACAGCAATACCATGGCATTTTCAAGTCGAATCCAAGGTCGGTGCGTCTTAGTATCATATTTATTCAATAAAATCTTTAATTTGGGGTGACACTCATTTCAAGCAATCATAGATTGAAACAAAATTCCCTCTCATATAGAATATTTAGTGCGTCCATTTTGTACTTCATAGGTACCCTATTCATATTCTCACTTTACCGTCTATATAATGAAGAATACTTGGTACTTATAGTCTATGTGCTGGGTATGGGAATAGGAGGTTATGTCTATAGGTTGTTAAAAAAAGGAAAGCATCTCAATTTTATTGTAATGCCTTCCCTGCTTCTATCATTGGTTTTTGGCGCTTTTTTTTGGTTCAAAGATGGAGGGACGAGTGGTAGCGGATTGATATTTTTCACATTTATCCTAATAGCCACAATTGTTTCTCCCAAAAAGTATAGCAAATTAATGCTTGGTGTGGTCCTGGTCATACAATCTCTCTTGATCTGGGCGGATATTTATTTGCAAGATTTACCTATTTGGGGGGAGAGCCCAAATGTTACCGCCATGTATGCCATGGGAGTATTGGTTAATTTGACATTGGTGTGGATGCTCAAATACAATCATGACCAAAAAGAAGAGAAAATAGAGTTGTTTAGTCAAGGCCTTAGGGAATTGCATAGGTTAAATCTAAGACATGATTCGAACTTGGATGAAATATTAACTGATTACCTCAATTCAGGTACAGATCTATTAGGAATGCAAGCAGGAATGATTGTAGAAGTTAATAATGGTACACTGACAATTAGAAGCATAAATGAATCACCCGACTCTGCGCGGTTTTCAGTCGAGTTACTGTCTCTTAACGAGGGGATTCTCTTGGAGGTTTTTGAAAAAGAAAAAACCATATACGGAGCTAAAAACAACTCGAACCTAGCAAAACCTACAGGAACTTCTTCTAACTATTTTATAGCCTCTCCGATTCTTGTAAATAATGAAAAGTACGGAGTATTACTTTTCTCCGCACAAGAGGCTAAGCAAAAACGTTTTGAGGAATATGATATTGAAATTATGGAATTGATGGCTATCAATATTAGTCATTTATTGGATATGCAGGCTTGGAGTGAGCATCAGAAAAAGACAGACTTAGAGCTTCACCTTAGTGAAAAGAGATTCAAGACGATCTATGATTATGCCAACGTCGGCATCTGTGTATGCGATAGAAAAGGTATGGTACTTATGGCCAATCAGGCACTTCAGGATTTACTGGAGTATTCTGAAGCAGAATTATTGGGGGAGACTTTTTATTCTATTTCTGGAACAGATGATTTGACGGAAATGGATATGGATATTAAGCAATATGAGCAAATCATTCTTGGACAAATTGATCACTATACAATAGAAAAAAAGAATACAACAAAAAGCGGTCGGGAGATATTTATTAACAAGACCGTATCTACAGTCCGTGACGAGGAGGATAAAGTTAGATTTACTGTGATGATTGTTGACGATGTCACCAGCAGGAAATTGAATGAAAATAAAATTCAAAGCCTTAACCAGCAATTAGAAGTGCAAGTTGATAAAATGGAGATAACCAATAAGGAATTAGAGGCCTTTAGCTATTCTGTGTCCCATGATTTACGAGCACCGTTGCGAGCTATTGATGGTTTTTCCAAAATAATTCTCGAAGACCACGAGGATGAGTTTAGCGAGGAAAGCAAAAGGCTTCTTAATGTGATCATAAAGAATAGTGGAAAAATGGCTATGCTCATAGACGATTTGCTTGCATTTTCTAGAATTTCCCGAAAGGTTACAGAGTTTAAGCCTATTGACTTTGATGAACTTGTAAAAGGTATTATTGAAGAACAGGCTTTAGATAGTTCTATGTTTGAAATTAGTCGGTTACCACAAGCAAAGGGGGAACCTACATTAATGAAGCAGGTGTTTTCAAATCTAATTGGGAATGCTGTTAAATTCAGTAGTAATGAATCTCATCCCATAATTGAAATTGGGGTAGAAGAGAAAGGTCAATTCTTCGAATTTTTTGTAAAAGATAATGGGGTAGGTTTCAACATGGCCTACTATGACAAGGTGTTCGGTGTGTTTCAGCGACTACATACGGATGAAGAGTTTAAGGGAACCGGTGTTGGTCTGGCCATCGTTCAAAAGGTAATGATGAAACATAACGGAAAGGTTTGGGCAGAAAGTGAAGAAGGTGTGGGAACTACATTCTATTTCAGCCTACCCAAATAGAATTCAAAAATTGTAGATTAATAGTGGGTTGTTTATATTCATGATCTTATCGAAAGCAAAAACCAAATGCCTGATCAAATGGAAGCCGACATTGTTTTAGTCGAGGATAACCCTAACGACGCTGAAATCACTATACGCTCACTAAAGAAGCATCATTTGGCTAACAAATTGTTATGGTTGAAGGATGGCGTTGAGGCATTAGACTATTTGTTTGGCCGAAATCAATACGCCGACAGAAACGTCAACAATCTCCCACGGGTCATTTTTTTAGACTTGAAACTTCCAAAAGTAGATGGTACAGAAGTGTTGGAAGAAATCCGAAAAAATGAGATCACAAAAAAAATACCTGTAGTCGTATTAACCTCCTCTAAGGAAGAACAAGATGTGATGAAAACCTATGATTTGGGAGTCAACAGCTATATCGTAAAGCCTGTAGAGTTCGAAAACTTTGCTAAGGCTATTGCCGAGGTTGGTTTCTATTGGCTTATTACAAATACCACACCTAATAGTTAATTATAAACTTGAAAGACACTAAATTAAATATACTCATACTCGAGGATGTAGCTGAAGATGCCGAATTGGCTCTTTACGAACTCAAACGTGCAGGTTTTCAATTTGAATATCATCGGGTGGATAATCTAAAAGATTTCAAATTCAAGTTGTTTGACTTTCTGCCCCATGTGGTTCTTTCAGACTACAATCTTCCATCATGCAGCGCCATTGATGCTTTTGACCTTGTCAAGGAAATCAATTTACCATTCATAATTGTCTCTGGAATAATAGGTGAAGAGAATGCTGTCGAGGCTCTGAAGCTTGGAGTTACTGATTTGGTTTCCAAGGATAGTTTGTCGCGATTGCCCATTGTAGTAGAGCGTGCACTCAACGAGCAAAAAGTAACGCGTGAAAAAAAATCTGCGGAGCATGAGCTGATTTTGAATAAGGAGCGATTAGAACTGGCACTAGAAGGAACAGATCTAGGAATTTGGGATCTTGATTTTATGTCCAATGCCATTGTATATAATAATAAGAGCCTAGAAATTTTAGGATTTGATGCCGAGGATGCCATTCAGGATTTTAAATATTTTCAGAAGTATGATACAGACGAGCAGCAATATGTGGTTGATGCAATGAATGAACATATTGCTGGCAAGGCTCCATTCTTTGATCAGGAATTTTACGTGAGAAATAAAACTGGTGCAGTCAAGTGGGTATTAGCCAGAGGAAAAATAATCCGTCGATCTCTGAAAGGAGAACCTCTACGGGCATCAGGAACTTTGCTGGATATTACCGAGAAAAAAGTATACGAAGAGCAACTTCGGAAAAATCAATCTATTCTAGAAAATGCAGAGTCTGTAGCTCATGTTGGTAGTTATGAATGGAATGCTAAAGGCAATTCATTTGTGGTTTCTGCAGAGTTTCGTCGCATCTTCGAACTCACGGATGATGAGGAACTATCTGTTTTTAGGCTGATTAGAGAAACGATGCACGAACAGGATAAACCCTATTTTAAAGAAATGCTGGCCGGAAGAAAAAACTTCTTCGATATTGAGCATCGAATTGTTTTGGGCGAAGACTTGACAAAAATCGTGAGAAATACCGGAAATATCTCTGTTGGTAGTGATGGCAAAATCACCTCTGTACTAGGAGTGGTTCAGGATATCACTGAGCAGCGCGAGATCAGTAAATCCATTTATAACGCTCAACAATTCGAACGGAGCCGTATGGCACGTGATATTCATGACGGCATAGGCCAAATGCTGGTAGCTGCAAAATTTAAGTTATCTTCACTAGAGGCAAACTCTGAGGAGGAGCTTACTCGGAAAAAAGATGATGTAGAGGATTTGTTGGCAACTACTATTGAGGAAGTTCGTAGGGTATCAAGAAATTTATCTAACCGTCATCTCGAGGAATTCGGTTTGAGCAAGACTATGCACTATCTAATGGAGGAGATCGAAAACATGGGTGAGTTTGAGGTAGATTATGTGATAGATATTCCGGATGGCTATGATATGGAATTATCTAACACTATTTATAGAATTGCCCAGGAGGCAATAAACAATATTGTAAAATATGCCAAAGCCGAACAAGTTTCTGTTCGCATCGAAGCGGTAGATAAAAACATTGTACTCGAAATAAAGGACGATGGAATAGGCTTCGATACAGAAATTAAATGGAATGGTATAAAAAATATGAAAGAAAGAACATCTTTGCAAAACGGGCATTTTGAGATAACTTCTGTTCCCAAAAAAGGAACGGTAGTAAAATCTTGGTTCCCAATAAATAATTAAACCGCCATGTCAAAAATATCAATACTTGTAGTCGATGATCACTCTCTAGTTAGAGAAGGCGTTATTACCATGCTTTCTATTTATGATGATTTCACAATCATAGGTGAAGCAGAAAGCGGAGACGAAGCACTCCAGAAAATATCTGAGCAGGCACCAGATGTTGTATTGTTGGATATCAACATGCCAGGAATGAATGGTATTGAGACGGCTAAAAAAATCGGATCGGATCACGAAGGCGTAAAAATCATTATTCTTTCCATGGAAGTGACACAAGATCACATTTCAGAAGCTATCAAAGCCGGTGTTGCAGGTTATCTGGCAAAGGATACTAAAAAGGATATTTTGGCGGAGGCCATCCGAAAAGTAATGCAGGGAGAGCAATATTTTGGACAGAAAATTTCTCAGGTCATATTCAAGGGGTTCTACAACCAGAGTAAAGGTGAGCGTGTGGCCAATGAAAACAAGGATCTTAGTAAGCGTGAAGTAGAAGTGTTAAGGCAAATTGCTTCAGGCCTTTCCAATAGAGAAATTGCTGACAAACTATTTATCAGTATTCGTACGGTGGATGCACATAGAAATCACATCATGCAGAAGTTAGGATTGAAGAGTACGGCACAATTAGTGAAGTACGCCATCCGAGAAAAGATCATCGAATTGGACTAAAGCTGAGAAAAACTCTTAGAGAGAATAGGTAATCTTCCTATTGATACAAAAAATACTTAAATCCCCACTAGGGGATTTTTACTTTGGGGCGCTTCGGGTTAAAAATATTTGGTCGATTATTTTTCAACGCAATCTTGAAATAGTTCAATTGTAAAATTGAAAAACAGCCTCTAATGCGTTTTTAAATGTTTAATACTCCTAAAAATCTAATTAAGAAAAACCTCTATTTTTTCTGAATAGGATCTCATCTACTTTTGAATTGTAGTTAATCGTTAAGGCTTTTAGCTACCGTTTATTTGACCAGTTTTCAATCTAAACGATAAAGCTATGAAAGGATATTTTATAAGATCGTCACGTGTGACACCCTCCATTTACTTCAACCCTGGCAAAGGGATATTTGACATGAGAGGGAAGTCGAGTCCAGAAAACCCGCTGGCATTTTATAATTATGTGCTCGAAAGCTTAGACAGCTATGCCGAAAGTGGCACGGCTTCCATGACAGCCAACTTGGCATTTGAATATTTCAATACAAGTTCTTCTAAATGTCTTTACATTTTTATGAAGAAATTGTCCAAGATTGATGAAATGGGAAAAAAGGTAATAGTTAATTGGTACTTCGAAGATGGAGACGAAGATATGAAAGAAGCAGGAGAGGATTTGTGCAGTTTCTTCGATATGGAATTCAACTTCATGGAGATACCAGAGATCAAAGTTCTTGGAGAAGAAAAACAGTCAGCTTAATGACTTAAAGATAATGGGATAATACAGGTGGATTAAAAGGGTTGCTCTAGTAGCAGCCTTTTTTTATGCCCAAATTTTACTATTCCACTTCATATACAATTTAATCTTGATTCTTGGCTCTTGGTTCTCATGACTAGATTCTTATATTTGCTGCACAACAGATGACTCATGCTGCAGGCAAAAAATATTGTTAAATCTTATGGGGAGTTGCAAGTACTTAAGGGCATTGACCTGAGAGTAGAGACGGGTGAAGTAGTTTCAGTGGTTGGTGCTTCTGGAGCAGGCAAGAGTACCTTGTTGCAAATCTTAGGAACGTTAGATCAGCCGGACGGAGGATCTGTAGAAATCAATGGCCAAAATGTTTTTAAACTCAACTCAAAATCGTTGGCTTCCTTTCGTAATCAGGAGATCGGTTTTGTTTTTCAGTTTCATAATCTACTTCCTGAGTTTACCCTTTTCGAAAATATCTGTATTCCTGCCTACATTAATGGTAAAAATGGCAAAGGACTAGCAGATTATGCTGGTCAGTTGATGGAGCTGCTGCACATTGAGCACCGCCGAGATCACAAGCCTTCTGAGTTGTCTGGAGGAGAATTGCAAAGAGGGGCGGTAGCCCGTGCCCTGATCAATAAGCCATCATTGATTTTTGCAGATGAGCCTAGTGGAAACCTAGATTCGGTAAATGCTGAAGAACTGCACCACTTGTTTTTTCAGCTGCAGAAAGAACTCAACCAAACTTTTATCATCGTCACACACAATCAAGACTTAGCCGAAATGACTGATCGCAAGATCATCATTCAAGACGGACGAATCTCAAGTTAAACTTTTCAACTATGAATTTATCAAAGGGGGTGCAGTTTATGATCATCTCTACCTTCACCTTTGCTTTGATGAAAGTATGTGTGAAAATGATCTCACACATTCCAGCTATTGAGATCATTTTCTTTCGCTCTATAATCTCCATTGTTTTGTGTTCTTTTTTCTTTTGGAAGGATAAAATTAAGCCTTGGGGTTCTAACAGGAAGATTTTGATCCTCAGAGGAGTAGTTGGTTCCATCGCTCTAGCCTCATATTTTTATATACTCCAGCAGATACCATTAGCCGCAGCTGCCAGTATGCAATACATGGCACCTATATTCACCGCTATTCTTGGTGTTTTTATCGTGAAGGAAAAAGTGAGCGCAAAGCAGTATCTGTTTTTCTTTCTTTCCTTTTTGGGGATTCTAGTCATTCAAGGATTTGATGCTAGAATATCATTGATCCATTTGGTGATCGGGGTTGGTGGAGCGGTTTTTACCGGCCTCGCATACAATTGCATTCGTATCCTCAAAACTTCAGAGCACCCTTTGGTCATTATCTTCTATTTCCCATTGGTTTCCTTACCCTTGGCAGGACTCATTTCACTGTTCAACTGGGTAAACCCTGTGGGGTGGGATTGGTTGTATTTAATTCTAGTTGGGGTGTTTACTCAAATCGCACAGTACTTTATGACTAGGTCTTACCAATCAGAGGAACTCTCGAAAGTCTCGATAATCAACTATATGGGTATCATTTATTCCTTGGCGTTTGGCTTCATCATCTTTGGTGAAACCTACGAATTATTGAGTTATCTGGGTATGTTGTTAGTTATAGTTGGAATTATTCTCAACCTCAGATACAAGAAAGCTTGATCCTTTTCTCTGAATTAGTAATTTTGAAAATGAGACAGTCTTGATTCTTAAATCTTGACTCTAACATCTAAAATTTCATATGTCTGGACATAGTAAGTGGTCTACTATCAAGCGCAAGAAAGGTGCTGCCGATGCCAAGAGAGGGAAAATATTTACTCGGCTGAGTAAGGAGATAACTGTAGCTGTAAAAGAAGGGGGAGGAGGTGATCCCGAAGGTAATCCCAGATTAAGAATGGCTATCCAAAATGCCAAGGGTGCCAATATGCCCAAGGACAACATTGAGAGAGCTATCAAAAAAGGGCTCGGGGGCGACGCGAGTTCATATATAGAGCAGACTTTTGAAGGGTATGCTCCGTTTGGCGTAGCGGTATTTGTGGACTGCCTTACGGACAACCAAAACCGAACCGTGCAGGAAGTTCGAGCGGCCTTCACCAAGAATGATGGCAGCTTAGGAACCAATGGCTCCTTGGAGTTCATTTTTGATCGGAAGGGAGTATTTGCCCTTCCCGTTACAGAAGAAATGAATATCGAAGAATTGGAGTTAGAGTTGATCGATGGTGGAGCGGATGACTTTATAATTGAAGATGATTACTTAACTGTGATGTGTGCGTTGGAAGATTTCGGCAACCTCAATAAAAAATTTGAGGAGCTAAGCCTAGAACCTGAAAATGCTGAACTGCAGCGCATTCCAAATAATACAAAGGCCGTTGATGATGAAGGTTTTAAAAAAATCATGAAACTCGTCGACACCTTGGAAGACAACGATGATGTGCAGCAGGTTTGGCATAATCTGGAAGTGGGGGAAGGTCAGGAAGAGTTGTTGGGTTAATATGGAATGTCTAAAGTCTCCTTTTTAATTTTCCCATACTTCTTTTCAAAGCTGACCTTTTCTGATTCAATCAGTTGAGAGTAATTTTCTGCACAACGTACTTCACTCCAAAGTGAAAGGTTGTTGGAGACTCTTAAGCCACTATATATAGATTGCAGGATTAGTACGATAAGAAGGATCTTCTTTGCCCAGGGATTAAGACCTGCATGGTGATCATCTATCCATTTAAAGAGCGTCAAAAACACTAAAGCAAACATAGGCGCTAAATACCTCTCTGCAGTGTAAAAAGTAACTTGAAAATATGGGTGCAAGGCGAAGTAATATAGAATGAATGAAGTCGCTATAATGCCATAGATATCTAATGGGTTCTCTCGTAAGCTCAACATAGCGGTGAAACCTAGAAAGCCTATAACAAGAGCTCCTGCAACCAATCGGAATAGCAGGGGCATCGGATGTGGAATAAACCAAATGCTAAATCCTTCGAGGAAGCTGGCTAGGTTCTGAACCAATTGACCTAGAAATTGATCTATGCAAAGTAGTGAACTTCCTTGACTAAGTATTGCACTAAAATTGAATATCCATAGAAGGAAAAGTCCCACTAGTAATATGCAGGATGCTGCCGCCATCCATCTACCCTTTCCCGAAGGAAATATAAGCAGCCAGAAAAAAATGGGAAACGAAATAAAAGTACCTGCCAGTCGAATAGTGGGAAGCAGTAGAAATGCCAGAAGAGACGATGCCAACCAAAGGATTTGATTAGTCTTTAAAAACTGCTGTAGGGCAAAAAAAGCAACAAGCAATACCGCAGTGAAAAATGGCTCCGTCCAGAAAAAGGAATGAGTGAGATATAAGGGAGTGGCTAGTACTATTAGTGCATAGAAAAAATACCTCAGCCTTAGGGTGGATATTTCTTTACCCAAATGAAAAATCAAAATCAGCGAAACCCACAGACAAGCTAGATTTGCCCAGATCATGTTTTCGGCTCCCAGTAGCCTAATTAGAAGCGGAAAAGCAGGTGGTCTAAAGTTAAACCCCTCAGTTTTCCAGAAACCTTTGACATTTATCTCATCTGTAATATTGATATATAGAAATGAGTCGAAGGTAAATCCAAGCTCGCATTGATTAGCCCAAAAAAACAATGCTGAAGAAAGACATAATGCGATTGCTAAGAAAATCCAATTCGATTTTGTCTTTATGGAAAAATTGATAAACAAGGTTTAGCGGTCTAAGTACTGCCCTATGTGTGGTATCAACAAGATCCTTTGGGAGCACAAATGACAGTGCCATCCTGCAACTCACATTCCTCCATGCCATCCGGACAGTCTCTGCCGCTTTCGCAAGAACAAAAGAACAAAATGAAACATAGAGAACAGAGTAGAAAAATTGGCTTGTTAATCATAATAAATCGATCATAAAAATATGAAGATTGTAAAGTAATAAAAAAACCTCGATCCCGATTGTTATCGAGACCGAGGTTTCAATTTCATTAATTTCCTTGTTGGTGTTATCACCAACAAATCAACTTATCCAATCTTAGCAATCAAGTCAGCCGCTCTGTTAGAGTATCCAGCTTCGTTGTCGTACCAAGACGCTACTTTCACCATTTTACCGTTGGTAGAAGTGATACCAGCATCGAAGATAGAAGAGTGAGGATCACCAACGATATCAGAAGAAACGATAGGATCTTCAGTGTATTTCAAGATACCTTTCATTGGTCCTTCAGCAGCAGCTTTCATCGCAGCGTTTACTTCTTCTACAGTTACTTCTTTAGACAAAGTAGCGACCAAGTCAGTGATCGAACCAGTAGGCGTAGGAACTCTCATTGAGTTACCGTCCAATTTGCCATTTAATGCAGGCAATACCAATCCAACAGCCTTTGCAGCTCCAGTAGAAGTAGGTACCATATTCACAGCAGCAGCTCTAGATCTTCTCAAGTCACCGTGAGGTCCGTCTTGCAAGTTCTGATCAGCAGTATAAGCGTGGATCGTAGTGATATATCCTTGCTCTAGTCCGAAGTTGTCGTGCAATACCTTAGCGATAGGTGCTAGACAGTTAGTCGTACAAGAAGCGTTCGACATGATTTTTTCTTCACCAGTCAAAATTTCTTCATTTACACCCAATACTACAGTAGGGATGTTTCCTTTGGCAGGAGCAGAAATCACAACTTTCTTCGCTCCGGCAGTCAAGTGTTGGCTAGCGCCTTCTTCGTTTACGAATCTACCAGTAGATTCTAAAACTACATCTACACCCAATTTGCCCCAAGGCAAGTCAGAAGGAACTCTTTCAGCAGTGATCCCGATTTTAGTTCCGTTTACAATGATTCCGTCTTCAGCAGCCTCAACAGTTCCGTCGAATTTACCCTGAGTAGAATCATACTTTAATAAGTGTGCTAACGTCTTAGTATCAGTCAGGTCGTTGATTGCAACGACTTCCACATTTTCCTTTTTCAATAATGCTCTGAACGCAAGTCTTCCGATTCGTCCAAATCCGTTGATAGCAACTTTAATCATTGATTAATAATTTAGTGTGTGTTAAAAATTTTGGCAAAACTAATAGGTTGAACGACTAATTCAAATATTTGGTTCGTAAAGAAACCAACTGTTATTTGGATGTTTGTTAATTTTTCAACAGATAATATCAAGATATCATAATATTTATAGACTTTCGTTGAATTGATCGCAAAAAAAGCCATAGAAACCGGCGTAAACTGGTTCCATTCGAAAAATTGGAAGGTTTATAAATTTCAAAAAGAAATGTGGCAAGCCTATTTCGATTTGCCCAATGGCCTACTTAATGCGCCCACCGGCAGTGGTAAAACCTTCGCTTTATGGATTCCTGCTGCCGTAAAAGCCACAGCTTCGAAAGCACGAAAGAAGAAACTAAAAGTCATTTGGCTTACACCTCTAAAGGCATTGGCCAACGATATCAAGCTAGCACTAGAAGAGTTTAGTGACGCCAATGACCTGGGCTTGAATATAGCTATTAGAACCGGCGATACGTCTACCTCCGATCGAAAGAAAATAACGGACTCTGCACCTGATGCTTTGATCATCACTCCTGAAAGTTTACACTTGATGATGAGCCAGAAAAATGCTCCTAACTATTTCAGCGATTTGCAATGTGTCATAGTAGATGAATGGCACGAACTACTCGGATCCAAACGGGGCGTGCAGGTTGAATTGGCATTATCCAAATTACGGACCTGGTCAGATATGGGATTGAAAACCTGGGGGATATCTGCGACTGTCGGCAATATGGATGAGGCTTTATCAACACTCATCGGGCCAAATCAGACCGGTCAAATCATTCGAGCCAACATTCATAAGAAGATTAACATCAAATCGGTTATTCCGAAAAAGATTGAAAACTATCCTTGGGCAGGTCATTTGGGCATTCGTCTGATGAAGGAGGTGATGGATATTGTGAAGAAAAACAATACCACATTGCTCTTCACAAACACCCGCTCTCAGACTGAAATTTGGTATCAAGGAATAGTAGACAAATACCCGGAAATGATTGGACTCATGGCGATGCACCACGGTTCCATTGATAACGAAATCAGGCGATGGGTGGAAGATGCTCTCAACGCAGGAAAGCTGAAGTTAGTGATATGTACTTCTAGCTTGGATTTAGGCGTGGATTTTCGTCCAGTGGACATGGTCATACAGGTAGGTAGCCCGAAAGGTGTTTCCAGATTTTTTCAGCGCGCTGGCAGAAGCGGACACGGTCCAGGAGAAACAAGTCAGATGCGATTCGTCCCTACGCATGCATTGGAACTGATGGAAGCTACTGCGCTTCGCTCCGCCATTGATGATGATTTGTACGAACCACGAAAACCTCTGACGAATTGTATAGATGTACTTGTGCAGTATCTAGTGACCTTAGCTGTTGGGGATGGATTCTTTCCGGATCAGGTTTATCAAGAGATCAAGGCTACGCATTGCTATCAAGACTTGACCAAAGAGCAATGGCAATGGTGTTTGACTTTTATTACCACAGGAGGTGAGAGCCTGTCACAATACGAAGAGTTTTCCAAAGTAGAAATCTTGAATGGAGTTTATAAAGTCAATCGTCAGCGGACAGCTATGCGACATCGGTTGGGCATGGGCACCATCGTGGGAGACCCATCGCTCAAAGTACGCTTTCAGACGGGGGGCTATATTGGCACAGTCGAAGAAAGTTTTGTCTCTCGTCTTAATGCCGGCGATGTATTTTGGTTTGCAGGTCAGGCTTTGGAGTTTGTCCGACTCAAGGATCTCACCGTTGTGGTGAAAAAAGGCCGGAAGAAAAAGGGCATCGTGCCACGATGGGGTGGCGGGCGAATACCGCTTTCGTCTCAGCTTTCCAGACTGCTCCGACAGAAATTCGAATTGGCAGCGCAAGGTGTCTACGAATCGGTAGAAATGAAACGACTAAAGCCCTTGCTGGATTTGCAATCAAAACTTTCCATTATACCCGATAGCAAGACTTTACTTATAGAGAAGACTCAAACCAAAGAAGGATATCACGTGTTTGTGTTTCCATTTGAAGGCCGCGCAGTACATGAAGTATTGGCGGGTGTAGTGGCTTTTCGTATGGCCCAATCCCAGCCAATTACTTTTTCTATTTCTATGAATGACTATGGCTTTGAATTACTTTCAGACCAGGAAATTCCTATTGAAGACGCCTTGGAGCAGGATCTTTTTACTTCCAAGGATATTTTCTTCGACATATCCTCGTCTATTAATCAATCCGAAATGGCAAGAAGAAGGTTTCGTGATATTGCCACTATTTCTGGCTTAGTTTTTCAAGGACATCCGGGACAGCCCGTTCGAGGCAAGCATCTTCAAATGAATTCAGGGATTATTTACAAAGCACTGGCTGATTATGATCCTGATAATTTACTGTTGAAGCAGGCGGAAGAGGAAGTGCTTTCTCTACAATTAGAGCAAGAGCGCTTCTTGGAGTCTATGGGGCGTATCAACCAACAAAAAATTAAATTGATACGAACAACCCAACCCACTCCGTTTTCATTTCCTATATTAGTAGATGGCATGCGAGAGCGAATAAGCTCCGAGAGTCTAGGCGAGCGAATAGCCAAGATGCAGGTGAATATGGAGTAGCGCTTTCATTTTTTATGTCATCTCGATCCCGATAGTTATCGGGCGAGAGATCTTAACGTACTTTGTTATCGATTCTTGATTATTTTAAGCGCATGAAACAGTTAATCATACTCTTTGCAATAATTTGCCAATCCTCATACATAGCATTTGCTCAAGACCCCATTATAGGCGAATGGAAAACGATTGACGATGAAAGTAATAAGCCTCGTTCAGTTGTAGAGATTTACAAAAAAGGGGACCAGTACTATGGTAAGGTAGTTGATATGTTCCTTGAACCACACGAAGATCCAGACCCAGTTTGTGACGAGTGTGATGAAGATGATCCTAGATATATGCAAAAGACGCTGGGCATGGAGATCTTAAAAGGCGCAAAAAAAGATGGAGACGAATATGTAGGTGGTAAAATACTGGACCCTGAGAACGGGACCGTGTATAAGTGCAAATTGTGGTTAGAGGATGGAAATTTAAAACTTCGCGGATATGTCGCCTTCTTTTACCGAACCCAAACCTGGATAAAAAATGAATAATGAGTTAGAAGGGCGTTACAAAGAAATGTGGGAAAACGCCCGATCTCGATTCATAAATGGTGCGTGTTCAATAGACGACTCAATTGATAGTAATGAAGACCTCAGGCGTGGAATAACGCTATTGGCCAGGCCAAATCAGGAGATCAAAAATAGCATCTCTTCTTTTCAACAGGAGCTCAAAAAAATTGAGCCGAATCAATATTATCAGCCGAGTGACGACTTGCACCTGACCGTGCTCTCAATTATTTCTTGTTACGCAGGATTTCAACTTACCCAGATTAACTCAGAGGACTATGAGAGGGTAGTAAGTGAGTGCCTCAGCAAACCAATGGAAATAAAGTTCGAAGGAATAACTGCTAGCCCATCGGGAATATTAGTGCAAGGATTTCCCGAAGGGGATGGACTTAAGAAGTTAAGAAATGAGCTGAGAAAAAGGTTCAAATCTTCCCAGTTTCAGCATTCGATTGACAGCCGCTATAAAATTAATACCGCACATCTAACGGTTATGCGATTTAGAAAGCGGATAGCAGATTTTGGCGAGTTCGTTCGACTACTAGATGAGTTTCGGAATTTCTCTTTTGGTAGAATGAAGGTTGACCAATTGGATTTGGTATTCAATGATTGGTACCAGCGCACAGATGTAGTGAAGAAACTAGCTACTTTTGAGCTCGGTTAATTCAGAACTGTTCATGAAGCATTTCGAGGCGAAAATTCAAAATCAGACTTTCTATTTATTGCCAGAAAAAGTGATTTTTTGGAAAGAACAAAAGGCTTTGATTTTGTCTGATTTGCATATTGGCAAGGCCAGTCACTTTAGGAAAGCAGGCGTACCCATTTCCTCACATATTCATGTAAATGAGTTTTTTGTGCTTGATGCTATTATTGAAGAACTTAAACCCGAAAAAATCCTTTTTGTGGGAGATCTTTTTCACAGTGAACATAATCAGGAGTGGGATTTGTTTTACAACTGGGCTCACAATTATGAGCATATAGAATTAATCTTGATCAAAGGTAATCATGATATATTGCCTGAAAGCCTTTATCAAAATTCTAGATTGCAGGTGATGGATCAACTTCTTATAGATAACATTGAATTCACTCATGAGCGAAATGAAAACCCTGAGGGTTACAACATCTCAGGTCATTTACATCCTGGGGTGTCAATGGTAGGCTCAGGGAAGCAATCTTTGAAACTTCCTTGTTTTCTATTTAGAGAGGATCATGCCTTCCTTCCTGCCTTTGGCCATTTCACTGGAATAGCAAAAATTAAGCCTTCTAAAAAAGATAATATCTTTGTGGTAGCAGAAAACGAGATTATTCACGTTAGCTAATTGGACTATTTGTCGTAAATCAGCTATATTGATAGACTGTTGATAAAATTCTACCTGCAAGGGTTACAATTAGTTACATTGTCGTATTTAAACTAGAGCGAGAGCTTGAAGGAGTCATGAAAGATCATGAAGTGTTAGAACGGGTGAGTAGAGGGGATGAGGCAGCCTTGGACTACCTGTACAAGAAACATTACAAAATGATGACCCGTATTGTGCTAAACAATAATGGGACTGAGGATGAGGCGAAAGACATCTTTCAGGACGCACTCTTGGTATTTTGGCAGAAGGCCGTATCTGGTAAGTTGGTATTGACCTCTAAGATTAGCACATACATTTATAGTATTTGCTTGAATCTTTGGAGAAAGGAGTTGGATCGAAAGGGAAGACACTCTTCCGAAGAAGTTGAAAGGACTACTTATCAGGAACATGACAAGAATGAAAGAATTAAAATTATAACCGATTGCATTAATCAATTGGGGGACACCTGTAGAAGAATACTAACCTACCACTACTTCGATGGATTGTCTATGTCAGATATTGCAGACAAACTAAATTTTGCAAATACTGACACGGCAAAAACTAAGAAGTATAAATGTAAAAAGAAGCTCGATCTGATGGTTAAGCGGACTTATTCTTCACAAGATGTACTAGACTAAGAAAAATGGGAATTAATAAATACAGCAGTCAATTAGAAGCTTACTTCAGCGGCACCATGTCGGAAACTGACCGTATCCTATTTGAAGGAAGAGTAGAAAGTAATCCCGAGCTTAAATTCGAGTTCGATAGGCAAAACGATATCGTAGAGGGATTGAAGGCACATAGAAGAGCTGAGCTAAAGACTAGACTCAACAATATCTCAGTAGAACCAACCTTGATAGGCACCTTAATGCAGGGTTCTATGATGAAGTCATTAACCTATGGTCTAACGGCCGTAATGGTGGCTACTGGAGGTTATTTCTTTTATAATAGAGAAGCCTCCATCCAATATCACATAGAATCTCTGGACGCTAAAACTGAATATGCGATAAGCTCAGCACTTAGTCCGAATTTTCATAATCAATTGGATTATAGGTTTGAAGGGAATCTTCAAATGCTTGATTACGTGGAGACGACTCCAGTAATGAAGAAAAGAAGTATTGCTGAGGAGACTCCAAAACAAAACATTGCTTTCGAGGTGCCAGAAGTAACCCCAACGCATGAAGATGCTTTTGATGGCATGGCGGTTGATTTCGAAGCCATGGATCGTATTGACCAGGTATCAGGTATCTCTGAGGTTGATAAGGTAAATATTCAAACGATCAATTCAAGAAAGTACAATTTCCATTACCGATTGGAAGATAATCGACTATTCTTGTATGGAAAATTTAATGAGTCTCCTTATGAGATTATTGAAATTAGTACACCAGGTAGCAAGAAATTATTTTTCTACTATCATGGAGATTTCTATCAATTGAGAAAGAACGCTTCCTCGATTACTCCTCTCTCAAAAATTGAGAATAGAGAGTTAATCCATGAATTGGATGAATTGAAGAGCAGAGGATAATCAACACTTGATTATTTTAATTCCTCTATCCCACTATTTTCAGCAATTGCGCTATTTTTGGCCATAGACATATGGCAAAAGATAAAAAGTTTAGAAAAAAGAAAAAGCTAGGGAGCTATCCCTTTGTCAGCGTAGTTTTTAGTGTTACGCTTGCTCTATTCGTTATGGGTTTGTTTGGTCTGTTGCTGATGATGACTAAAAACCTCACCACTATCATTCAGGAGAATGTAGAGATGCAGGTATTTCTCAACAAAAACCTAAGTCAAAACGAAATCACGAAAATCATTAAAACTCTTTCTTCCAAAGACTATGTGATCAAAAAGGAGGGCATTTCACAGGTTGCGCACATTACCAAAGAAGAAGCAGCGAAGGAGTTTTATGAAGAAACAGGGGAAGACTTTGTGGAGTTTCTTGGCGATAACCCGTTGAGAGATGTGGTGGTTATTAAGATAAGTCCTGATTTCCATGAATCACAAAATCTAGTTGAGATCAAAAAAGAAATTGGATTTATAAGAGGAGTACACGAGGTCACATACATTGAGAGTTTGGTCAGCAGCATTCGCGAAAACGTAAAAAAAGTAAGCTTTGTCTTAATAGGTTTTTCAGTGATTTTGCTGACTGTAGTAGTAATACTGATCAACAATACCATAAAGCTGGCTCTATTCTCTCAGCGCTTTTTGATACGTAGCATGCAATTGGTAGGAGCCACAACTAATTTTATTCGTAAGCCGTTTCTAATGCGTGCTTCATTATTCGGATTGGTTTCAGCAGTTTTGGCGATAGCATTACTCGCTTCTCTAATGAGGTATCTCAATACTGAAGTTGATGGTCTCTTAGATTTACTTCAACTTGAACAATTGATAATGCTAGGTACAGGAATCGTATTGGTCGGAATATTTGTAGGTTTTATGAGTACATTTGCGGCCATCAGGAAGTACATGAAAATGTCACTGGACGAACTTTATTAGATTATGAGCGACAAGAATAAATTAGCTTTTCAGAAAATCAATTATATGATCATGCTAGCCGGTGTGGCAGTTTTGATTCTGGGATTTATTATCATGAGTCTTGATACTGAGCCTTATGGGTTTGGTTTTTTAGGCCTGACTTTAGGCCCTATTGTGGTGCTATTAGGTTTTGCTATTGAGTTTGTAGCTATTCTGTACAAGCCAAAAGAAAAATAAATGACCTTTATTGAAGCATTAATCCTTGGAGTGATTCAGGGGTTGACAGAATTCCTCCCTGTAAGTAGTAGTGGACACTTGGAGCTAGGCACCTATTTTCTAGGAGTACAGTCAGAAGACAATCTGCTTTTTTCTATCATCCTTCATGGCGCTACAGCTTGTAGTACAGTTGTCATCTTTAGGAAAGACATCCTAGAAATCATCAAAGGAATTCTCAAGTTCGAATGGAATGAATCTACCCAATTTGCGGCAATGATTGTATTGTCCATGATTCCGGTGGGCATTGTGGGGGTATTCTTCGAAGATCAGGTAGAATCTTTGTTTGGCGGTAATATCTTGCTAGTTGGCACCATGCTGTTGGTGACAGCTGCATTACTCGCATTTACATATTTCAGCAAAAAGAACGAAGGGGAAATCACCTTTAAGAATTCATTTTTAATTGGCTTGGCTCAGGCCATTGCCATCATGCCGGGTATCTCGCGCTCTGGCTCGACGATATCTATAGCGCTACTACTTGGCGTAAATAAAGAGAAAGCCGCACGTTTCTCATTTCTTATGGTTTTACCTCCTATTCTTGGAGCCATGTTGCTCAAGACTAAAGACTTTTTAGAATCCCCTGAGATAGCGGCAAATATTTCAGGAATGAATCTGGCCGTTGGCTTTTTGGCTGCGTTTCTCTCGGGACTGTTGGCATGTCAGTGGATGATTTCAATTGTCAAGAGAGGTAAACTGATCTATTTCGCCATTTATTGTGGCGTGGTTGGCTTGATGGCGGTGGTTGGAGGACTGCTATGGTAGAGCCCATTCTGATATCAGAAATGGACTTCGAAAAGGGCGAAGTTTTCTTGGTTGACAAACCATTGGAGTGGACATCATTTGATGTAGTGAAGAAAATTCGTGGTAGACTGAAAATTAAAAAAGTTGGGCACGCAGGAACTTTAGATCCATTAGCCACGGGCTTACTTATCATATGTGCTGGTAAGGCCACCAAAAAAATCAACGATTATCAGGATTTAGGGAAAACCTACACAGGTAGGATGGTGTTGGGGAAAACGACACCATCTGTCGATTTGGAAACCGAGTTTGATAGTGAGAAACCCTGGGAGCATATTACTCAAGAGCAAGTAAAAAGAGCAGTAGCTAAGTGGACAGGAGATGTCATTCAGATACCGCCTATTTATAGTGCAGTCAAAGTAGATGGTGAAAGAGCTTATAAAGCCGCTCGAAGAAAAGAAGACATCAAGTTAAAACCAAGGGCCGTGCAAGTCCCAGTATTCGAAGTAGACACGAGTAATTTGCCCGAAGTCAGTTTTAAGATTAAATGCTCAAAAGGAACTTACATTAGGAGTTTGGTTCGAGATGTCGGGGAAGAGCTGAAATGTGGGGCCTATATGTCAGAGTTGCGGCGAACGGCTATTGGCGATTTCAAAGTAGAAGATGCTTTTGTATTAGAAGATTTTATTTCTCGATTACAAAGAGATTAGATTTGCGCTCACAATTTCACCCATGGTAATCGTAGAAGGACATCAAGCCATTCCCAATATTCAAAATGCTATTGTAACCAGTGGTACGTTTGACGGAGTGCATTTTGGTCATCAGAAAATCCTTAAGAAAATAGTAAAAACGGCCAGAGAATTGAATGGCAAAAGTGTGGTTCTTACTTTTTGGCCACATCCCCGCTTTGTTTTGTTCCCAGAAGAAAAGACACTTAAACTACTTTCGACTTTCGAGGAGAAAGCACAGTTGCTGGAAGAAGTCGGTATAGACTATTTGGTCAAAGTAGAATTCACCAAAGCATTTTCTCAGTTGTCTTCGGAAACATTCATCCAAAATATGTTGGTGGAGAAACTAAAAACCAAGAAGCTCATCATAGGATACGATCATCGTTTTGGGAAGAACCGATCAGGAAGCTTTGAATATCTGAAAGAAAACAGTGATCGCTTTGGATTTGAAGTAGAAGAGATTCCTCGTCAGGATATTGATGATGTGGGGGTGAGTAGTACTAAGATCCGTCAGGCGCTGTTTCATGGGGAAGTAGATTTGGCTGCCGAATTTTTAGGTAGACAGTATAGTATTAATGGTACTGTAGTAGAAGGGAAACAAATTGGCTCTCAATTGGGCTTTCCTACCGCAAATATTAAGGTGGCTGAAGAGTTTAAGTTAATTCCGAAGGACGGTTCTTATGCTGTAAGAGCCAAGGTTGGAAACGAATGGTTCAAAGGGATGCTGAATGTTGGAATTAGACCAACCGTAGGTGGGCTACATCGAGTGATAGAAACTCACCTTTTTGACTTTGATCAACAGATCTATAATCAACCCATTCAAGTTGAATTTATAAAGCATCTTCGAGATGAGAAAAAATTTGATTCTCTCGAAGAACTAAAAACTCAACTACAAAAGGACAAAACCACCTCCTTACAACTTCTTGAAGAATATTAATCTTGTCTTTAGATTATTGCTATCCGATTCATCTGGATAAGCCTTAAGTTTGTAACTTTCGTATAGAACATTAAACAACATTTACTGCTATGAACAAAATTGTAGCTGATGCTCAGGCAGCCATTGAAGGAATAGACCATGGTATGACACTCATGTTAGGAGGGTTTGGCCTTTGTGGCATCCCTGAAAATTGTATTTCTGCTTTGAATGAAAAAGGAATTTCTGATCTCACCTGTATTTCGAACAATGCAGGGGTAGACGATTTTGGTTTGGGTCTACTACTTCAGAAAAAGCAAATCAAGAAAATGATCTCCTCTTATGTTGGAGAAAATGATGAGTTTGAACGGCAAATGTTAAGTGGTGAACTTGAGGTTGATTTGATTCCTCAGGGCTCATTGGCAGAAAGGTGTCGAGCCGGTGGCGCAGGCATACCTGCATTTTTCACTCCTGCTGGATATGGTACAGAAGTGGCCGAAGGCAAAGAAGTAAGAGAGTTTAATGGCAAACCACATATTTTGGAATCAGCGCTAACCGCAGACTTTGCCATTGTGAAAGCCTGGAAAGGAGATAAATTCGGAAATCTGGTTTATAAAGGGACCGCAAGAAATTTTAATCCGCCTATGGCCATGGCTGGAAAGATCACTATTGCGGAGGTGGATGAATTAGTGGAGCCGGGAGAATTAGATCCAAACTTTATTCAGACACCTGGAATATTTGTCCAGCGTATCTTTCAAGGAAAGGATTACGAAAAGAGAATTGAGCAACGAACAGTAAGAACAAGAGGTTAACCCAAATTTCGAAAAAGATATGCTTGATAAGACAGGAATCGCAAAACGAATTGCGCAAGAATTACAAAATGGCTGGTATGTCAATTTGGGTATCGGTATCCCTACCTTGGTGGCCAACTATATCCCTGAAGGGATCGAAGTAGAATTTCAATCCGAAAATGGCATCTTGGGTATGGGGCCATTTCCTTATGAAGGTGAGGAAGACGCTGATATGATCAATGCTGGTAAGCAAACGGTTACACTATTGAAAGGAGCATCTATTTTTGATTCTTCTACCAGCTTTGCCATGATACGTGGCCAACATGTACAGCTGACCGTACTGGGCGCAATGGAAGTGGCGGAAAATGGTGATATAGCCAATTGGAAAATACCAGGACGAATGGTGAAGGGCATGGGAGGGGCAATGGATTTAGTAGCTTCTGCCGAAAATATCATCGTAGCCATGATGCACACAAATAAAGCTGGTGAATCGAAAATATTAAAGAAATGCACGCTGCCATTAACCGGTGTTGGTTGTGTCAAGAAAGTAGTTACCAATATGGCTGTGCTTGATGTCACTCCTGGTGGTTTCAAATTGATTGAAAGGGCTCCGGGCGTTTCTGTTGAAGATATTCAAAAGGCCACAGAAGGGACTTTAATTGTTGAGGGAGAAATTCCAGAAATGAAAATATAATTTTTTCAAGGACTAATCTTTGGAAAAGAATAATGCTTAGAGCAGGAAGACTTTCTAGTCCTCCTGCTTTTTTGTTTCTTTGCGCCTCCATTGCACAGATAAAATCAAAGATAAATTAGATGAAGAAATCAAAGATCAATATCGAGGTAACACTCGATGAACAAAACATCCCAGAAGATATCCAATGGTCCGCCGAAGATGCTGGCGCGGAGCAGCAAAAAACCAAGTCTATTTCAATAGGAATTTGGGATGAAAAAAAGAGAGATACACTTATGTTGGATCTCTGGACCAAGGACATGAATGTGGATGAAATGAAACAGTTTCATATCAACCTTTTGGGAAGTTCTGCGAGTACACTTTTGTCAGCGACAGGTGATGAGTTTATGTCATCAGAAATTTCCAATTTATGTGAAAAATTGGTGCAATACCTGAGTGAAAAGTAGTATGCATGCATAATTTTTATTGAAAATCGCTATTAGGTGCTCAATCAAGGCTGATTTTATAATTTTTTCTTTAATATTAGAGACACGAAATTATTTTTTCGTGGCTTAATGATCAGCAAAACACTTAATAATGATTAATATGAGTAAACTTTTTACTAAGCGATTTTATCTGAGTTTGGTACTCGGAGCACTGATTTCATTCGGTGCTCAGGCGCAGACCAGCATATCAGGAAGTGTTGTAGATAGCAACACAAAGGACCCCCTACTAGGCGTGAGTATTCTAGTCAAGGGCAAGGTAGTTGGTACCATTTCGGATACCGACGGAAATTTCTCACTAAATGTGTCTTCGGCACCACCACTTACTCTGATATTCTCTATGGTTGGATACAGTTCAACCGAGATAGAGATAAGTGATGCAAATGTTCAAGGGCTAGAAGTAAGTCTGGAAGAGTCATCCATTATGGGACAAGAAGTAGTGGTTTCTGCTTCTCGAGTAGAAGAGTCTGTGATGCAGTCTCCTGTCTCCATTGAAAAAATGGATGTACTTGCCATCAAAAACACTCCGTCTGTCAACTTTTATGATGCCCTACAAGGCTTTAAAGGTGTGGATATGAGTGCACAGAGTTTGACTTTTAAGTCTGTTAATGCCAGAGGATTTGGTGCAAATGGTAACACTAGGTTTGTTCAGCTCATCGACGGAATTGACAATCAGGCGCCAGGATTGAACTTTGCGGTAGGTAATATCGTGGGGATCAATGATCTGGATCTTGAAAGTGCGGAGATGATTCCTGGTGCTGCTTCAGCATTATATGGGCCTAATGCATTGAATGGTATTTTGCTACTGAATAGTAAAAGCCCATTTGACTATCAGGGCTTAAGTGCTTACGCTAAAGTAGGTGTCAATCACGTAGATGGTGAGGATGATGATCCTGCCATGTATAATGATTATGGAATTCGTTATGCAAAAGCCTTTAACAACAAATTTGCATTTAAAGTAACAGCATCATACCTAGGTGCTCAAGACTTCAGAGGGGTGGATTATAGAGACCAAAGTTCTACAACTAATGGTGTAGAACACGGTGGATCAGTAGAGACAACTGGTAGAAATCGACAAAACAACAGAACCTACGATGGTGTAAATACATACGGAGATTTTGGCTTCAATTTAGGGTTGATTCCACTTCTGGATCCTGCTTTTGCTGCGGTTTCTGGCCAACTACCAGGAGGCTCTGATGGTGCTTTTACACCAACTGGTTTTACTGAGTCTTCGTATGTTGATAATACTACTGAAAGTATCAAGCTAGGTGGTGCCTTGCACTATAGAGTTACTGATAATATGGAAGTATTTGGTCAATTCAATTGGGGGTCAGGTAGTACAGTTTATACTGCGAATGACCGGTTTGTTTTGGACAACTTCTCAATCTGGACAGCTAAGTTAGAATTAAGAGGGTCTAATTTCTATTTAAGAGGTTATACCACACATGAGGATTCAGGAGATACCTATGCTGCCAATACTTTGGCTTCTTTGATGAATCAGCAACATTATATTCCTGATTATGCTTTAGGCTTTTTGGGGGCAAGAGGACAAGGGGCTTCTATAGAACAAGCTCATGCAGCAGCGAGAGGGTATGCTGATGGTTTGCAAGCGAATTACGCTCCAGGTACAGCTACATGGGATTCAGAAACTGCAGTACTTCGCGAGACTTCAATTTTTGAAGGCGGTGCCAAGTTTAAAGATGCTTCAAGCATGAATCACTTCGAAGGAAGTTATAACTTTTCAGACATGGTTGACTTCGCAGAAATTGTAGTGGGAGGTAATTTTAGACAGTACAACTTAGAATCAGAAGGAACTCTTTTTGCACTTAATGATGACGGAAGTGAGCAGTCATTCTCAGAGTACGGTGGATATGCTCAAATTTCGAAAGCATTTATGGAGGATAGGTTAAAAGTACAGGCCTCAGGTAGATATGATAAGAATGAGAACTTTGATGGTCAATTCTCTCCAAGAGTGTCTGTAGTTGGTACAGTAGCAGGAAGTCATAATTTCAGAGGGTCTTTCCAGAAGGGATTTAGAATCCCAACTACTCAGGATCAATTTATTGATTTGGATGTGCAAACAAGAAGGTTGATTGGTAGTAACCAACTATTGGTTGATCGATACAATTTCAGAACCAACACGGTTTATACCGAGGCAAGTATAGCTGCCGCAAGAACTGCTGCTGCTGGTGGAGATGCGAATGCAAGAGACTTGTTGGTAACCCCAGATAAAGTAAATGATGATTTCAAAACTGAAAAAATTAAGACTTTTGAAATAGGTTATAGAGGGTTATTCCTAGAGGATCGATTAATGCTCGATGCTTATTATTACCACAGTACTTACCAGGACTTCATTGCGGAAATCACATTCGGTCAGGCTGTAGATGCTACGGATGGCACCAACGGAGATGGTTTCGATCCTGCACCAGGTTTTGATCCGGACTCAGATGCTGGTAAAGATGCTATCATTGGAAATGCAGTTCCTGGTGGAAGAATTCAAAACTATGGATTTGACACGAATGCAGATGGAGATATCAAGTCTCATGGCTGGGGTCTTCAGGCTGATTACAGGCTCGGTGGTGGATACACAGCTAGTGGTAATATCGCTTACAACGAATTGCTTGATGATGATGATTTAGTTGCTCAAGGATTCAGGTCTTCATACAATACACCGAAGTATAGATTCAACTTGTCTCTAGCTAACAGAAATGTGGTAGAGAACTTAGGTTTTAGTTTGGCATACAGATGGCAGCAGGCCTTCTTCTGGGATTCTTCTTTTGGACAAGGCGTAGTTCCTGCGTTTGGTACAGTAGATGCTCAGATTAGCTATAAAATGCCTAGCATTAAGTCTGTAGTAAAAATTGGTGGTAGTAATATTTTTAATGAGAGATATACCACTTCATTCGGTAACCCGAGAATGGGTGCTATTTACTACGTGTCTATCACTTTCGATGAATTCTTAAACTAATAAAGAGAACAAGATGAAAAATTTGAAAATATATACTTTACTACTTGTCTCTGCATGCATCACATTCTCATGTGATGAAGAGGATAAGTTGATCAATGATATTTTAGTTGAAAACCCCATACCTGTGGATACTGGAGATACTGGCGACGCTGGTGATCTGGATTTATCAAAATACATCGCTATTGGTAATTCATTAACAGCGGGATATCAGGATGGGTCTTTGTACACCAATGCACAACAAACAGGTTTTGCAGCAATGTTGACAGAGCGTTTCTCAGTTAGTGGTGTAGGAGGTGGAGCCTACGGCTTTCCTGATATCAATTCAGTCAATGGCTATTCAAGTGAGTCTGATGGTGTTGTTTTGGGTAAGTTGATTTTGGATTTAGACTTGAATAATGATGGAGAACTAGGCGATGCTGGAATTATTGCCGCATCAGGTGAAGACAAAAGAGCCGAGCTTTATACTGGAGAAAAAGAATTGCTTACCAATTTTGGTGTGCCTGGTATTGTGGTTGGACAGCTTCAATCAACGGCGACTGGAGATGCCACCAATACGGCTCACCCATACTTCAATCCATATTATATGAGGTTTGCTTCCGAGGTAGATGGAACGGCCACCATATTAGGGGATGCTATTGCAGCTACACCAACATTTTTTACTTTTTGGATTGGAGCGAATGATGTGCTTGGGTATGCTGCTGGTGGCGGTGACAATGCAGATAATAGTGTTGGTCTGACACCAATAGGCGATGCTACTACGCCTGGAACATTTACTTATGATTATGCCACTTCTTTGGGAACCTTGGCAGCAACAGGGAGTCATGGAGTAGTAATTAACGTTCCTCCAATTGTCATTCAACCCTTATTCCAGGCTGTGAAGTACAATGATCTGGAACTGGATGAGGCAAATGCAACAGCATTAAATACAGGATTGGCGTCTTACAATGCTGCAGTTCAGGGTTTGGTTACAGCCACATTGCTCACCCAGGCACAAGCGGATGTAAGAAAGGTGTCTTATGCTGCTGGGAATAACCCGTTTTTGATTGAAGATGACAATACAGCTGATTTTCCTGACTTAGGACCCTTATGGGATATTCTTGTAGCTGCTGATCAAATGAGTGATGCGGATAGAGCTGCATTGGAACCCTATAGAATGTGTAGACCAATAGTGGATGGTGAGTTAGTAATACTAACAGCTTCAACTGTGATAAATACTACGCCGGCAGGATTTCCAGAAACAGCATTGTATGGACTTTCTTTGCCATTGCCTGATAAGTACACTTTGACTGGTGATGAAGTAACAAAAATAGTGACCCAAAGAGCAACAATTAATGGGACAATTGATGGTATCATGGCTGGAATGCCAGCCACTATCAAAAGATTAGATATCCAGCCTTTATTCGCTGATTTGATGGGCTTAGATGCGGCAACTGCGACTGGCTTGGCTTTGAGTGCGGATGCTATTGCAGCTGCTGATGGCGAGCTTGGATTGGTTTATCAAGGATATGATTACCAGCCAGATTTCTCACCCAATGGCTTGTTTTCCAATGATGCAATTCATCCTAACCCCAGAGGACATGGGGTGATAGCCAATGCGATTATTGAATTGATGAACGATGAATTTGGAACAAATATTCCTATGGTTGAGGTGGGGCAACAAAGAGCTTCCCCATTCCAGCAATAAAAATATCCAACATTTGACTTTAAAAACCCTGACAGTATACTGTCAGGGTTTTTTTATACCTTATGCATATCGATTGTTATAATTAAAAACTTCAGCCAAAGAATACTCGGCGAAGCTGACTTTTCGGAAGGAATAGATTTTGAAGAGTTAAGAAGGCAGGTTATTAAATAATGCCGAATGCTTGGCGCGCAAAATATTATGCATGCATACTAAATTTTAGAAAATCTTCTGTATTTTAGAGGAATGGAAGCTAGCCCAAATTTTTTGATATTCGATCAGTATGATCATTCAAATCGGACAGCTGGTACTTTTGTTTTTGGCCATAAAAAAAGGGTCTCTGAATCAGAAACCCTTTCGTTATGTTGTGGTGATGAGTGGGCTCGAACCACCGACTCACGGATTTTCAGTCCGATGCTCTACCAACTGAGCTACATCACCGCGTTAACGAGGCACAAAAGTAAAAATAATTGTTAATGCAACAAACATTTTGGTAGATATTTGAAATAAAAAAATGAGGAGAATATGACTTGGATTTTACAAGCAGTTTTTGTGGTCGTTGTGGCCATTCCGATCTACTTTTTGATACAAAGAATAAAGCAGATCAGAGGCAATATTTTGCTGGGTAAAGATTTGGATCGCAGTGATAGATCTGGAGATAGATGGAAGGCCATGCTGCTTGTTGCTTTTGGCCAAAAGAAGATGTTTAAAAAGCCTATACCTGCATTTCTACACTTATTGATCTATGTAGGATTTTTAGTTATCAATCTGGAAGTACTAGAGTTTATGATTGATGGGTTGCTGGGTACACATAGAATTTTTGCACCATATTTAGGATCATTCTATAATGTGGCCATGAATTTCTTCGAGTTTCTAGCGCTAGGTGTGCTCATTTCGTGTGTGGCATTTCTGATTAGAAGAAATGTGATTAAAGTACCCAGGTTTACTAAGCCAGAAATGAAAGGTTGGCCGACTATGGATGGTAATCTGATTTTGATTATTGAAATTGTACTGATGTTTGCCATTTTGAAAATGAATGCGGCGGACCAAGTATTACAGAGTAGAGGAGTTGCAGGTTATGTAGATACAGGAGACTTGATGATTTCGAGTATGTTTATTCCATTGTTTAAGAATTATTCGGATAGCTTTTTGATCGTTATAGAAAGGGGTGCCTGGTGGTTTCATATCATTGGTATTTTTGCTTTTGCTGTGTATGTAACCTATTCTAAGCATCTACATATCTTTCTAGCATTCCCAAATACGTATTATTCCAACTTAGAACCGAAAGGGAAAATCCAGAATATGGATGCTGTGACCACTGAGGTTAAGTCCATGTTGGGCATGCCTGTAGAGGGAGCAGGTGAGCCACCAGCGGAAGTAGGTACATTTGGAGCTAAGGATGCTACTGATTTAAGCTGGAAGAGCTTGATGGAAGCATACTCATGTACGGAGTGTGGACGGTGTACCTCGGAATGTCCGGCCAACCAAACTGGTAAAACGCTATCTCCAAGAAAAGTGATGATGGATACTAGAGATCGAATAGAAGACATCGGTGCTGGTAAGGGTGAGGGTAAGACCCTATTAGGTGACTTTATTACAAAGGAAGAAATCAATGCCTGTACGAGTTGTAATGCCTGTACTGAAGCCTGTCCTATTAATATTGATCCATTATCTATCATTTTAGAAATGAAACGATACGTGGCCATGGAAGAGTCTGGTTCGCCAGCTTCCTGGAATTCCATGTTTTCTAACATTGAAACGAATTTTGCTCCTTGGAAATTCTCTCCAACGGATAGATTTAATTGGGCACAAGATTTAAACGACAAAAACTAAGCAGATGAGCGATACTATAAAAGCACCAACCGTAGCAGAATTACAAGCGAAAGGCGAGACGCCAGAAATATTGTTTTGGGTGGGCTGTGCGGGCTCATTTGACGATAGGTACAAAAGAGTGACCGTAGCCTTTACAAAAATTTTGAATAAGCTCAACGTCAACTTTGCAGTTTTAGGGCCTGAAGAGTCATGTACAGGCGATCCAGCCAGACGGGCGGGTAACGAGTTTTTGTTTCAGATGCAGGCTATGGCCAATATCCAATTGTTGGATATGTATCAAGTGAAAAAAATCGTAACCGCTTGTCCACATTGTTTTAATACATTAAAAAATGAATATCCCGACCTAGGTGGTAATTATGAAGTGATTCATCATACTACCTTTTTGCAGGGATTGTTGGACGATGGGAAATTGAAGGTTAGTGGTGGATCATTTAAGGGACAAAAAATCACTTACCATGATTCTTGTTACTTAGGCAGAGCCAACGACATCTATGAGGCACCACGAAACGTACTGAAGTCTCTAGATGCTGATTTAGTGGAAATGAAGCGTTGCAAAACTAAAGGCCTTTGTTGCGGAGCCGGCGGAGGTCAAATGTTTAAGGATGCTGAAGCAGGTGATAAAGAAATCAATATAGAGCGCACCGAAGAAGCGCTAGATACAGGTGCTAAGGTAATAGCCTCTGGGTGTCCTTTTTGTATGACCATGTTGTCAGATGGCGTGAAGAACAAAGAGAAAGAAGCAGAAGTACAGGTGAAGGATATTGCTGAGCTTCTGGATGAAGCGATGGACTAACCTTTGCAAAGCTGGTCGATGAGGGCTTGCGCTAAGGTAAGCCCTACGTCAAGTGCCTTTTGCCAATCCTGACAAGCCGCTTCAGAATTGCCTAGGTCATATTGCACAGTGCCTCTGTTTAAATAGGCTTCACCATAAGTCGGGCTTAATGTTATGGCTTGATTAAAGTCGTTTAAAGCGTTCTCACTGTTGCCCAGAGTAAATTGAGCAAATCCTCTTTGATAATAAGCGTCCGCATTTTGATTGTCCAGAGAGATGGAAATATTAAAGTCGGTGATGGCTTTGTCGTTTTCTCCTAATTCTGACAGACATGTGCCTCTAAGGAAAAAGAATTCGGGATTACTTGTATTGTCTGCCTGCAGATCATTAAACATATCGAGTGCCTCTTCCAGATAACCTTCTGACAAAAGACCGTGAGCTTCTTCTATAGAACTGGTCTGAGCGTTTGTTTGCGAAAACGTACAGATAATCATTAAAAGTGTTAACACCTTTTTCATAAACCTTTATTTTGTTTCTCTAGCCTATGTAATTTCCATGAAAAAATACGGATTACCAATTAACTTGCCTCAAATAGCCAAGTATGATATGAAGATTATCAATCAGTGGAGTAAGTACCTTTTCATTTTTTTATTGCTCAGCCCGATGTGGTCTCATGGGCAAAACCTTGAGTCGATATTGGAGCGGCATTTTGAGGCCATAGGTCAAGAGAACTTAGTGGCCATGCGTTCGATAGTGATGGAAGCGCGTGAAATGGAGGGGTTTTCAAGTGGTAAAAAATATAGTATCACAAAGAAGTACCCGAATAAAATGCGAATAGAGGGAAAGTGGCAAGAGCGTGTTTATGTCAAAGCTTTTGATGGGACGCGGGCCTGGACTATCGCCCCATGGACTGGGGTGCACACTGCTCAGCTGATGACAGACCGGGAGAGAAATCTATTCTTAGTCGATGTCGGGATAGGATCCCCCTTGTATGACTATGGGTTGGGTAATGTTTTGAACTTGATTGGGTCTGAACGAGCCGATGATGCTAATCATTATGTGATTCGTTCTACTACGAATTCGGGTTTTTATGTAGACTACCTTATAGATAAGAAAAGTTATATGATCCACCTGGTAAGAATTTATGAAGAAGACCAGATCGACAAAGTGGCCTACGAAGTCATTTATAAAAATTATAAGAACCTGGGTGGTGTCTCCATTCCCTTTGGTTTTGAAAAAAGAATTGACAGGAGCGTGACATCAATTGTAATAGATGATATTGTTTTTGGTCAGGGAGCTTCCAATAGCATTTTTAACAAGCCTGAGTAAAAAAATGGCTATTTCAAGAATGAAGGGTGCAAACCCTTGAGCTGCTTGAGATAGCCATTTTAATATTCAAACTACTCTACTGATCAGTAATAATTGCTGATTGAATTGACCAGGCAAAATCAACCTGAACCTTATCAACAAAATAAGGGTCATCCATACTAATGTACTGGTCGGCGCTGTAAGCCACGGTAGAGCTACTTGTTGCCAACGCATGACAACTCATGCAATTGGTTTGTACCCCATAATCATAGTTTGGATTTAGCTCGTTTTTCCGTTTGGAGAATGTGCCTTTGCCAAAGCCGGCTTCTAAGAATGGGTTATAGCCAAATACAGGTTCAGCCCCTTCGTTGGTGCCTCCTGTGATAGGCTGATTAGGCCAAACCATGGCATATCCAGTGGATACTCCATAGTGTGCCGCGGCTGCCGACAGTTGTGCTGGCCTTAGTGTGGCTGCAGCATTTGAACTTGGATTCAATGGGGTGTCAGGGTTTGGTGCCCAGTAGAATGTTTGCCAGGTCCAGTTGCTTATTTCTTTACTTGTCACATGCATAGCAACTAACAAGGCCACGTCACCTGCTTTGGCTGTGTCTCCCTGTACCGCACTTTGTTGTTCGTTGAGATAAGCGGCCATTTCAGCATCTACCTCAAAATTAATGAAGTCGTTTAGGTTGCATGTGGACTCTGGTGTCGGGTCATCGCCACCACTGACCGGTACAAGTTTTTTGCCTGAAGCTTGTCCATTGTTTACATCCACAAAAATATAACTGTCCCATACCTCAGGACCGAATGGTTTGGGAGTGTCTGGTGGTCCTGGCCAAGCTGGAATTCTGATATAGTCATCCTGTACGCTACCTACATAGTAGGTTGGTTTGAGAGTAATGGCGTCATTTGGAAATGCTGGAATTTTGCCAATAGCCCCGGGCTTTTTATAAGAATCCAAGACAGATTTTTTAAAAATTTGATTCTTGATAGCGTAATTGGCCGCGCTTGGGTTATAAGCAACGGTTACCCAGAAGTTCGAACCAAAATCAAGACCTGCTGTTGTGTCTACACCAGCCTGTTTTGCTAAAGTGGCTGAATGCTCAAATTGTTTTGGTTTTTGTAGCAATGTCCGATTGGTCTTGGTTGAGTTTGTCTTATTCTCTTTGACTTGAGTTTGTAGTTCTCCAAGTCCAAGCCAAGTTTCGAATACCAGCAAAGGGTTTCCGTTGAAGGATTGATCAGTTGGCGTGGTGAGTCCAGCCCAGATTCCCCAAGCATGCTCGTATATCGAAGATGTGTCTCGTTTAGATAACCAATCATAAATAAGAATAGAATCTTCAGGGAAATTAAACCCTGGCACTTCACTTGTTGGTAGTGGTACTGGCACTATTTGTTGGCTAGCTTGCAATAACTCCGTTTCATTCTTGTCAATGGCAGTTGGTTTGTTGCAGCTTAAGAAAATAAAATGAGCGGAAAGGGTCAAAAACAACCCAATAGGCCATAATCGACCAATTTTTGAAAGTTTCATGGAAATTTAAGTTAGGTTTAAATATTAATTTAAGTTAGAATAAAATGTGATTATTGCAAAAAAATAGCAACACAATGATGAGCAATCTGTAGATAGTGCTACTTAGAATGCAGTATTATCCTATTTGTCTTGAATATACCTTCGGAAGGAAGGGTTAGTATTTGTCTGGAATCTAATCGAGCAATTGCTGATGAATTTCTAGTACCTGAGGAATGATTAAGTGCTTCCCATCATTATCTATCACAGCATCAGCCAACTCCACTCTTCTTTCTTCGCTGACTTGTTTATCAATGATGCCGTTGATTTCTTCTTCAGAACGCTGAGGGTCTCTTTTTTGCACTCTTTGTATACGGGTTTCAATGGAGGCAAACACATTGATTAGGAAATCTAACTGTTTGTAAGAGCCAGATTCTATCATAAGAGCGGCTTCCTTTAATAGGTATGGAGCCTGCTGTTGGCTTTGCCATTGTTTAAAGTCCTTGCCAACGGCTGGATGTACCAAAGCATTAATTTGTGCAGTCTTGTTCGGATCACTAAATATGGCCTTTGCCAGGAAGGGACGGTTTAGTTCTCCATTTTGATAAGCCTCAGAACCAAAAGCTGCTTTAATATTTTTAATTAAATCAGGTTCGTTTTGCATGAGGTGTTTCGCACGGTCATCCGCTTGGTAGATCGGAATTTCCAGCGTTTCAAAGATTCGACAAACTGTTGATTTTCCAGATCCTATGCCTCCGGTAATGCCTACAATTTTCATTGTTCTTCTGCAAACATGAGTTTGATTCGGTCTGAGGCCAATACGATGTCCAATGCCTTCTCATGAGCGTACATGAGTATAGGAGCTACAGTAGAATCATTCATATTTCTCATGGAGTAATCTACAGTAACGCTAAAATCTGACTCGTTTACATCATCCTCATCTTCTTCCATTATGGTATAATATAGCAATATACTGCTGTCTGCCAGATACGAGGATGAGTCTTCTGGGAAGTCTAAGTGTTCTATGGGTATATTTATCTCTCTTGCCAAAAATTTGGCTACCTGAAATTTTACTGTGGCTTCAGGTGGATCCACAACGACATGATCTCCTACGAAATATCCCAACTCATCATCGAAGTTTCCATCGATATTCATATTGCTGAAATCTAGCTGAACATAGTCTGGCATTTCGAGCATAGTAGATTTAGGGCCCGAAACTACGGCGCTGTCCACATTACAACTGATGGGGCTAACCATGCGATAGGACTGAGAAAGCGGAATAGAAATGCTATCTACGAGTACGGGTAGCTTTCGAGTAACCTTGTCTTCAATGTTGAAAAACAAAGTGTCGGTCACCACATAAATTAAGCGAAGTCCATCCAACTGATCAGAGATCATGGGAATTAAACTTGCTCTTGTTAAAAACTTAATTTCGGTTGGGTTGTCCAGCGGAATATTGATAGGGGTGGCATTGATGCGGAGGGTTTTGCGAATTAGGTTCCAGCCACCACTTGTTACATCAATTTTGATCTGTTTGGCTAGTGGTTCCATCACCACTACACTATCTTCGGCAAAGGTGTAGGACAAAGGGTAGTCGACCCTAGTGTCGTACGATTTGTTCATGGCATTAAAAAACCAAAAGGTAGTTGCCCCTAAAATCGAGAGCACAACTACCTTCCAGTTATCTTTTAATCCAGGTAATAAAAACCTAAATATTCCCATTCAGTTATTTGTTCATCAAAACAATTAGCTTGCTAAACGTTTAGTATTCTCCATAGAGATGGATGATTTTTCAATCTTCATTTTAGCGCCCTTGTCTATTTCTAAAGTTACAGTAGAGTCGTCTACCGACAAAACTTTACCATGGATTCCTCCTATGGTAATCACTTGATCTCCTTTGGCCACACCTTCAGAAAAAGTCTTTTGATCCTTTTGCTTTTTTTGCTGTGGTCTGATGAAGAAGAAATAGAAGATGACCACCATGACACCAATCATGATCAGATTTGAATATCCTGCGCCACCTGCCGCTGCTTGTAATAATATGAAGTTTAACATGCTTCGTTAATTGTTATAAATGATTGACTTAAGACGGTGTGTCAGCATCTTTTGGCGCTGGGGTCACGTTTGCCTTGATTTTGATTCTTTTCTGCTTTGGATAAGTGTTTGAAGTGATAGTAACCGTTTTGTTTTGGATACCTGGCTTTTTTCTACTGTTGAATTTCACTTTGATCTCACCCTTTTCGCCTACGCCGATTGGTTCTTTTGGCCATTCGGGAACTGTACATCCACATGATCCAGTAGCGCTAGAAATAATCAATGGAGAGTCTCCAGTGTTAGTAAAAGCAAATACGTGCTCTACTACATCTCCTTCATTGATGGTTCCGAAGTCATGAGACTCTTCGTTGAATGCAAATTCAGGAAGCGGTCCTTCAGGCTTTACTTCAGGCTGTTTGTTGGCAGCTGGCTTAGCTGAAGTTACAGATCTTGCTGCTGCAGTTCCAGAACCTTCTAATTCTGCCACGCGACCTTCGAGTCTTGCAATTCTATTTTCTACGTCAGCATTAGAACACCCTGTAATGATCATTGCCATCACTGCTACAAATGCAGGAATCATTTTTATATTTTTCATAACTAGTATGTTTAATTGAAATTATTGTTAGAAATAAATGGAAGTAAATTTAGTTAAGGTGTATCAATCGAGAGATCACACAACTATCCTTAACAACTATTTAACAAATGAAATAGTGAATTAAACTTCCTCTCCTTTGATTTTAGTAATTAGGCCATTTACATCATCTAGTAATCGCTCTGCTTTTTCCTTAGCGTCGCTTACTATTTTGTCTCCCTCAGTTCTCGCTTCGTTGTCGCTGAGTTCTTTGCCTTCAATAAATTCTTTTACTAATTCGTCTAGCTTTTTGCTATACTTATCTAGTTGGTAAGATAGTCGGTCTCTTGTATTTTCTCCTTTGTCCGGTGCATACAAAATGCCCAGGATAGCTCCTGTTGCTGCTCCGGTTAAAAATGCTAAAAAGGAATTCGAATTTTTACTCATATTATTTGTTGTCTAGCAGTCCTCGTCCACTTTTCTTGATTTGGCCGTCTTTCTGCAATTCTACTGAAAGTACATCCAAAAGGCCATTTACAAATTGTTTACTCTTTGGCGTACTATAAAGTTTCGATAACTCAATATATTCATTAATGCTTACTTTAACAGGAATCGAATTGAAATGAATCATCTCTCCGATGGCCATTTCAAGAATAATCCTGTCTGTAAGCGCTACACGATCTATTTCCCAGTTTTTTGACTTTTCTTCAATCAGAGTTTCGTACTCTTCTTCTTTGTCAATCGCCAAGTCGTATAGCTCTTTCAAAAATAATAAATCCTCTTCCCAGTTCTTAGAAAGTTCCATCAATATTGGTTCACTTTCTTCCGTTTCGATGGATTTCATTGTTTTCAACACCATACTTCTTAGAATAGGTTTGTTTTCACTCCATCCTAAATCTAATGCTTCGAAATAGTCGTTGATGTTGTCGTTTTTGAAAATGATAGACTTGTAAAGGGTTTGTACAAACTCCTGATCGTCCTCTAGTGTTGCTTTGGCAAGGTTGTCATATTCAATGAAAAACTCTTGAGGCTTAATGTATTCTTTATACCAGGCTCTGATCAAATCAGTATCCCAGGCTACATTTTTTCTAATTCGCTCTTCTTCTAAAGCTTCGAAGCCTTTCAGGTTATTGATGACAATATTCTTCGCGAAATTGTCATGGGTGTTGTTTTTCTTGCGCTTTTCTAGTCCGATCAATTCCTGAATTTCGACGACGATATATAAAAACTTGATGTAATCATCATAGATGGAAGTGATCCCTGATAGCAGTCTTTTTTTGAAATGCTCTTTGTTGGCAGTGAGCTTATTTAGATAGGCTTGCTGCTGTTCTTTGATCACTTTTACAATTTCAGGCTTCGTGTCTTCAGGAATGGCATCGCCTCCCTGATGAATCAAAGCACTAAAAGCTTTGCCTGTTTGCTCGCGATCTTTGGTCAATTCTTCCTTGTCCTGCACCTCCATAGAGTTGAGGTCAGGCAAAAAGTTGTCTTCTGCTTCTTTTTTGCAGATATTGAATTCAGCCTCTCGGGCAGTATGATAGGCGAATATCGCCTGCATACCTTTAATACGTAAAGAACGTCTGTTTAGCATTAAATCAAATTTTTGAGCGCTACTAAGAGCGCTCGGGTAATTTATAGTGGCAACTTGTTGTTTCCAATCGCGGCGATTCTGTTTTCGGCGATTTGGATAGCTGCTGCCTGTGGTGTTGCTCCAGATTTTGCGCATAGATCAAATACCTCAAGGGTAGTGTCATAAATTCGCTCGGTCTGATTCATCACTCTGTCTCTATTATAGTTGCCTTCGTATTCATAGTAAACGTTGGTAATTCCACCTCCATTGATCAAGAAGTCTGGTGCATATAAAATGCCTTTGTTTACCAATGCTTTGCCATGAATTTTTTCATCCAGCAATTGATTGTTAGCTCCTCCTGCTACAATGTCGCAGTTGAGCTTATCAATGTTTTCATCATTCAAAGTACCACCTAAAGCACATGGCGCATAGATGTCGAAATCCGTATTAAAAACCTGATCAGCTGCTACCACTTCAACCGGGAAGCGATCAGTGATCTTTTTGATTTTATCTTCGAAAATATCTGAAATCAAGACCTTTGCATTTTCTTTGATCAGATTTTCAATCAGATAGGTACCCACATTACCGGTACCCTGTACCAATACTTTTTTCCCTTCTAGCTTTTCAGAACCATAGGCTTTTTTAGCCGAAGCTTTCATCCCCATGTATACACCATAAGCTGTGACTGGAGAAGGATCTCCTGAACCTCCCATGAAGCCTGGTAACCCAGTTACATATGGAGTTTCCATTCTGACATACTCCATGTCTTTGGTGCTCATGTTTACATCTTCGGCAGTCCAGTACTTTCCTCCGAGACTGTTGACGAACTTGCCAAAGCGTCTCATCAATGCCTCGTTTTTTAGTTTTCGAGCATCACCGATCAAAACAGCTTTTCCACCTCCAATATTCAGTCCGGCAATGGCATTTTTCAATGTCATGCCTCTTGATAGTCTCAAAACATCAGTAAGCGCCTCCTGATCAGAAGCATAGTGCCACATTCTTGTACCTCCCATAGCAGGCCCTAAGACCGTGTTATGAATGGCAATGATGGCCTTCAATCCGGTAGCTTTGTCGTGACAAAAAACTACCTGCTCGTGATTCATTTCTTCTATTCCAGAGAATAAAGACACTTCTTCTTTTTTGAGTGGTTCGTTCACCTCTATCATATTTTTGGGTTTATGATTGTTAACGTTGTTGGGTACTGAAAATAAGCGCAAAGTTAGCTGATTTTTAATCAGATCAAGAAAATTAATCATTGATTAATTAAGATTTTCTATTCTTACTACCCCACTGATTTTTATGTCTTTTAAAACCAACTTTCAAAAAACTATACCGTTTGAACTTTGTATTATTGCATTTTCAAAAGCATTTTTTGGCCATTCTGAATGAAAGACCTCGCACATCTTAATAAGTATTTTTTTAAATACAAGTACCATTTGATTCTCGGTACGGTGTTCATTATTATATCCAATTTGTTTGGGGTGATACCCGCTGTGGTAGTAAGGCATTCATTTGATTTGATTCAAGGCAGTTTTCAAGTGTACAGAGGTTTTGAAGGCTTTGATTTGCAATCTGACACCTATGATTTATTTGCTTCGAGCATCTTAATCTTTGGTATGGTGATTTTGGCCTCGGCGATCCTCAAAGGCATATTCATGTTTTTCATGCGTCAGACGATCATCGTCATGTCTCGATTGATTGAATATGATCTGAAGAATGAAATCTATGAGCATTATCAAACCTTGTCACTCAGCTTTTATAGAAAAAATAATACGGGTGACTTGATGAATAGAATCTCGGAAGATGTAAGTCGAGTACGAATGTACGTCGGCCCAGCTATCATGTATGGAATCAATCTA
The DNA here is from genome assembly GCF_965233835.1 of Reichenbachiella sp. Taxonomy (GTDB): domain Bacteria; phylum Bacteroidota; class Bacteroidia; order Cytophagales; family Cyclobacteriaceae; genus Reichenbachiella. Next base: position 29,993 of record NZ_OZ247585.1, on the reverse strand, counting down.
TTTACCATGTTTTTGATTGTGATTCCATTCATGCTCTCCATCAACGTGGAACTGACCTTATATTCATTACTGCCTCTGCCATTTCTTTCCTTTAGTATTTATTATGTAAATAATATTATCAACAAGCGTTCTGAAGAGATTCAGGAAAGTTTGTCTGGTCTCTCCACTTTCGTTCAGGAGGCATTTTCCGGAATAAGAGTGATTAAAGCTTTTGTTCGTGAGCAGGATTATAATGAAAAATTCTCCGTAGCTAGTAATGACTACAAGAAGAAATCGCTTCGATTGGCGTTTGTTCAAGCACTCTTCTTTCCACTAATCATGAGCTTGATTGGTTTGAGCGTGATTTTAACGGTCTATGTGGGTTCAGTTGGTATTCTGCAAGGAGAGCTGAGTACTGGGAATATTGCCGAATTTATTATATACGTGAATATGCTGACCTGGCCGGTGACTGCTTTGGGGTGGATTACGAGTATCATCCAGCGCGCTGCGGCTTCTCAAAAACGGGTAAATGAATTTCTTCATACTAAAAATGATATTGTATCTGAGAAGAATATAGAGAAGGAAATTTCAGGTGATCTGGTATTTGATAATGTAAAATTCACCTATCCAGATTCTGGAATTGAAGCATTGAAAGGAGTTTCCTTTGATGTAGAGGCAGGAGAGTCGATCGCCATTATTGGGACTACCGGGTCCGGTAAAAGTACAATAGCCAATTTGTTGTGTAGAATGTATGATGTTACTTCCGGGGAAGTGAAGGTGGATGATTTATCCATCAAGGATTATTCTTTGTCTACTATTCGAGGTAATATCGGATACGTACCTCAGGACGTCTTCTTGTTTTCTGAAACTATTGCAGATAATATTTCTTTTGGTAATCAAAAATTAAGTGAGGCTCAAATTCGTCAGGCCGCTGATCATGCGGATCTTACTGAGAATATTGACCGGTTTCCTAAGGGTTTTCAGACGATGCTCGGGGAGCGAGGAATCACACTTTCTGGTGGCCAGAAACAACGCGTGTCCATTGCACGAGCCATAGCGCGCGAACCAAAAATTCTAATCATGGATGACTGCCTGTCTGCGGTCGATACCAAGACGGAAAATAGCATACTAAACAGTATGAAAAAGATCATGGTTGACCGGACTACAGTAATTATTTCACACCGTGTATCTTCTGCTCAACTGGCTGATAAAATTATCGTGTTGGATGATGGGAAAATTGTGGAGCAAGGTTCTCATGATACCCTGATAGCCATGGAAGGCACGTATCATTCACTCTATCAAAAGCAAATACAAGGAGAGGAAATGGCCATGAAATAGCCAATTCCTCCCTCATACAAGCGGGTTAAAAGATATTGTGGTATGCTTCTAGTTTTTCGCTGCTTGATTTTTGCAACCAGCTTTGTTTGTACTCATTATCAGATGGTAGGTGATATCTCAATTCATTGGTTATTTTTTTCACCTTCACATATAGCATAGGTCGGTATGAAATCTCATCGCTTTCTGTGCTAGCAATAGATAAGTTATACTCCTTTGATTGGTCTATCAGAGTAAGGACCAGACCTTTGTTGTTGTCTTTGCTTTCAATCCATTCTTTGATTTGAGATCTATTCAGTAAAAACGGTACAGTGCCCTTAAATTTCATTTGTGTGGGGTCTGGGAGAAGCACCATGTCCGAGTAGTCGTAGGCACTCGATTCTACGTCAGCTGCGCCTGGATCAAACCATTCTTGGTCGGTGTAGGCCATATTCCAGTTTGCCTCGCTTTCTTTAAAAAGAGGAGCATTTGGTACAATCACCTGTACACCTAGTGCATTAGGCTCCCCTCCGTCTATAATTGGGGTTTCCACTCTAACGTATAAAATCGCTTCTACTACCTCGTATTCTTCTTCGTTCAATTCGGTCAAAGCAGATTCAACGCCTTCGAAATGAATGAGAGAATTTGTTGCGTACATAAATCCATTGGCAGGATTTATTTCACTTTCAACAAATAGCTCCTCTTCGTCCAAGCCTTCATTACCTAGTTTAGCAATCGAAACATCTGATGTTCCTTGATAATTGTCTAGTCCATTAGAAAAATAATACTCAATGAATTGAGATTGAGCTGTGGCGCCATCGCATACATATGATGTGGATTCCACTTCATCGTCATCTAGTTGACCATTAGCGTTTCTATCCAATCCGGTCAAGACCTGAATGCCGCCGTAGTCACAATTCGAACCTGGACTCTCTTCCAAAGTTTTGGTTAGTGAAGTGAATCCGTCCATTCCATCTATCCCGTTGCAGATAAAATGGGTAGTTTCAATTTCATCATTTCCTAGAATCAAATTTTCATCTTTGTCCATTCCGGACTCTATTTTTATTCCACCGTTTTGGCAGTTGTCGCCTGAGGCTTCATCGGTAATTTTGGTCAGGGTAGTCATCCCATCATTACCTGAACTTCCTTCTTCACCATGGCATAAACTGAAAGAAGACTGCACTTCATCTTCTGATAACTCGCTGTCAGCATTTAGGTCCGAACCAAAGTATATAATTACTCCTCCGTCAGAACAATTTTCCCCTGAAGGAATTTCCTCAGTTTTTGAAATTAGGTCTGCGGCCACTTGGCCGTTTTCCCCATGACACAAGAAGTTAATTGTTGTAACCTCCTGTTCGTCTAACAAGCCATTCTCATTGCTGTCGTTTCCTGCCTTCAACAAAAAGCCACCATTAGGGCAGTTGTCGTCGCTTTCTATAGATTCAGTTTCAATGATGCTGTCCATCATTTCGTCTTCAATTTCAGGTTCCTCTGCGAAAGGTTCCTCAATGCACCCCATCATAAGCGAAACAAGAAATATCGCTGTCAAGATGATCAATAGTTTAGATGTGTTATCAGTTTTCATTTTCTTATTGTTTGGTTTTTCTATTCCCGATCAACACTTTGCCGACCGTGAGACCAATTGTTTGTTTCGGCTAATGTACGGAGGCAAATCAGTCTGGATGGCCTTATTTTATCGTAATAGGGGTTTGTTCACCACTTGTACACCTCAGGAGAAATGGCTTTGTCAGAAAATTAAACTCAAGTGTCAGAAAACTTAAGTTTGGCAGAATGGTGTAGGTAGTGACTTTTTGGGTGCGTGAGGTTTTCATTCTGCATTCAATGACTTATTCTTACATATCATCCAATTATAAGAAATGAAAAAGTATCTGTTGATTCTGGCAGTCTTGGCGTGTATTGATTCACAAGCGCAAAAGACAATTGTTCATTGTGGCCTTCTGATAGACGGCTATTCGAACAAACCAAAAAAGGAGCAAACGATCATGATTGATGGAGATCGAATTGTTGAAGTTAAGAATGGCTTTGTTGCCCCATCCGAAAGTGACCGATTGATTGACTTAAAGGGATATACTGTATTGCCTGGATTCATAGACATGCATGTGCATCTGGAGCACGAGACCGGGAAGAACAAGTACATGAATAAATTCACCCAAAATCCAGCGGACAAGGCATTTGAATCTGTGGTTTATGCAGAAAGAACACTTCTTGCCGGATTTACCACTGTTCGAGATTTAGGTGGGTCGGGAGTTAATATTTCCTTGCGAAATGCTATAAACAAAGGTCTGGTAGATGGGCCTAGAATTTTTACCGCCGGGAAGGCCCTGGGTGTAACTGGTGGACATGCTGATCCTACCAATGGTTACAGTCAAAAACTCATGGGCAACCCGGGTCCCAAAGAAGGTGTGGTGAATAGTGCTGAGGATGCCAGACAAGCTGTGCGTCAACGATACAAAAACGGAGCAGATCTGATCAAAATAACTGCTACTGGAGGGGTTTTGAGCTTGGCGAAGAATGGAACCGGTCCCCATTTTCAAGAAGATGAAATCAAAGCTGTTGTAGAAACGGCAAAAGATTATGGCTTTCATGTGGCCGCTCATGCTCACGGAGATGAAGGCATGCAGCGTGCAGTAAGAGCAGGCGTAACCACTATCGAGCACGGCACTTATATGAGTGAAGAAACCATGCGCATGATGAAAGAACGAAACACGTATTTTATTCCCACACTATTAGCTGGTGACTTTGTAGCGGATAAGGCTAAAGAGGAAGGCTATTATCCTGAGATTATTGTGCCGAAAGCCGCAGCAGTAGGACCTCAGATTTTTGACACCTATAAAAAGGCTGTGCAGTTTGGTGTGCCTATCGGATTCGGTACGGATGCAGGTGTTTTTCTGCATGGAGACAATGGAAAGGAATTTGAACTGATGGTTGATGGTGGCATGTCGCCCATGCAAGCGATCCAATGTGCAACTTCCGTAAATGCTTCAATCCTCAAAGAATCGGAAAACATAGGAAGTATAAAAAAAGGCGTTTATGCTGATTTAGTGGCTGTAAAAGGTGACCCAACAAAAGATGTCAAGCTCTTACAAAGTATTCCATTTGTAATGAAGGGAGGGGCAGTCTATAAGTCTGTCAATTAATTTTTTGCGAACATCTCTACGATAACAGAGTTGTCGTCATAGAGTTTTTCTAGCGTATAGTTGCGAAGCGTCAATCCTCTTTCATCGGCCAGTACTTTTAGTTTTGATTCCACCTTTTCCGTATTGGGCATAACCAAAGGATGCATGGTGAGTGCGGCTTGAAAGGTAGTTTGTCCTTCTATTTCAAGCACTTGTAGGCCTGATGGAATCATCGACATGTCATTTTCTAATAAAACACCCACGAATCTTCGACTTTCATATTCTCCGAGTGTGTCGTCTTTGTAGTTGACGATGGACAATGTACCAGTTAGTGTGCCATCAGCCATGTATGCCTTCATTTCTTCGAAAAGAAAGTGCTCCTCCTTCGAAGTGAGTTTGCCATGAATTTCCTTGCCCGCCAAACTGTACTTATTGTTTTTGGATACAGCTGTTTGGACTTCTTCAAATCCTCCCAGATTGAAATAGAAGGTCAATAAAATGACAAACAATGCCACAAAGGAGGCAAACCAATAAATGTATTTTTTGTGGAGTGTGCTTAGCCGCATGTTTTTCTTTTAAAGACGTCAAAGCTAAGGAATATTCATGGTGTTGATCTCTGGATATCAAAATAACTAACGCCGCCGACACGAAGTTATTCGTCTCACCTATGAAACATGTCAGAATGGAAGTGGAATGATTTTCAAATCAGATTATTCTGAAGAAGCCGCTTTCGCGGCAGGGGAATCATCGTCTGCCTTCTTTGCACAGCGACAGTTGTCAGGTGTATCCTGACCACTGATTTCGAAATTTTCGCAGGACATGATCAAATAGTTGTGTCTACCTAAGCCATAGCCAATAATGCCAATCACAATGACGATGCCTGCCAAGGCAGTCATCCATTTTCTATTCAGGTTCAATATGTCCGGACTTGTAAAGTAAAAAAACAAATACACGACATAGGGTAAGGCTATGGCTATCGATAGGATACTGGCGACCTTAAGTACGTGATCTGTCAATTGGCCAGTATTCAGCGAGTCATCTATAATGCGTGCCACTAACCAGATGGTGGGTAAAATCAACATGGAGTAGCCGATCCATTTGTTGCCAGGAAGAAGGGAGCCATGAGCAAATACAGTGACCATGAGTATACTTAGCGAAAACAACCAAATGGCAATAATATGCCCAAGGAAGACCACGCCAAAAGCCCCGAAATTGAAGCTGAGGTCCCAGGTATAAGCAGATAGCCCGATGGCCACACCTACCAGGGTGAACATTTCTGTGCTGGCTTTTTTTACTGATGAGGTGTTTTGATTATCGCTCATAGTTCAAGGTTAGGGTTTACACATTTTACTCACAGGTTGAAATTAGATAATAATCGCATATTTTGGAAATTAATTGGAAGAAGTACGGACTATGGGCTCGGTCAGCTTTACGATCTGGAAGTTGTTATCCGAGGTTTTGTATCACAGATTCTGTGATAGCTATTCGAGATTGCAAATCTTGAATAGCTAGTTGTATTACAGCATTTCCTGACTCAAATCCTGAAGATTGGCTCTAAATTTTTTCTCATCATAATTGTCCGAACCGGCGACTGTGCCGGATAGCTCGTTTCCATGAAAATAACATCTGGCATATCTGCGATGCTCAACACCGCTCAAATCTTTATGATTGACAGCTGGGGCACTGTACTGGTGATCGCCAGAGATCGGAATTCTTCCTTGGCCCATGCCCAGATTTGCGGGGGATTTTTTTGAGAGATGCAAGTTGCCCCAGATGATCACGTTTTGTATGTTGCCATCAAGGCCTTGAAACGTATCTTTATTCAATGTCCAGCTATCAATCGCATCGAATACTCGACCACCACGCACTTGCCAGGCTTCATAAAACTGTCCCTCCTTGGATTGTGATTTGCCCTGAGGATCTACATAGTTGACCTGGAGCTTTACTTGTTGCACGATGCTACCCGAAAAGGAATGGGCATTTCTGCCTGTCATTTTGAATCTTACACTCCACAGCATGTGATCTGAGAATCTAGCTTTGGGCTCTGTATCAGACACCTCGATGCCGTAGCCGTCTATTGCATCTCCAATCCAACTCAAAGCGTTGGAAGTATGTAGTAGGGCTTTTTCTGCTCCATTTCTGAGATGGTTTGGTATAGTGGGTTCGGCTCTTTGGATGACCGAGTGGATTGGACTTGCTACTGCCGGTCGGTTGTCGATCAAGCCAACAGCATTTGATCCTGAACGGCTTTGACCTATGGACTGCGCTTGGGTCATCGACTGTCCCTTGGAGTTGTTTTGATATGTTTTCCAAATGGCCATCTTTTTGGTCTAACTAATTTAAGAATTATGGAGTTCTCATTTTGTTCATATTCCAAACCTTCTTTACGGTGTAAACCATTTTCCTTGAGAATGCAGCACACCTCCATGATACATGGTATGAGCAATATCCCGTTCGTCTTCATCGCTGAACTTTATGTGTATCTTGTCCGCATCGCCGTTGGAAGCATCGTAAAGGTTGATATGTTCTAGCTGGCCATGGCGGCTACTCGTATGCAGGTGCAGCTGAAGCGAATGTCCATGCTTATTGTGGCTAAACAGATAAACATAGTCATTAGCCTTTCGCTGGTAATGACCGTCCAGTGTCCAGCTTGCTTCATCAAAAACGATCTTTTCGTTCGCAAATGAAGCAAGTTGAGCTACAGCTGATTTGCTTTCTGATGGTTTTGACCGCATATCAGTCAATGAGAACAATTGCCTGGCTTGAGTCGAAGAATTGGCTGCGGCGGTATTGTTTGATTTTGGCTTTTTGTGGGCGGGTTCTTGCATCATTGTTTTCTTTTAAAATGATTCGGTTTGGTGGGTCATAACTTGTTTTGAACAATTCTATCGATCAGTGCACTATCATCAGGTAGCGCTTGTATCAAAGCAGTGTAGTTTCTTAAAACCCAGTCGCTAAACAAATCATTGTGGCTAGCAAGCCAATTTGCACAGAGTGACCGTTTTGTAAATTGCCTATAGATAGTACACATGGCAATCGCTATGTTTGTATGGGCTGAAACAGCAACAAAGCTGTTTTCTAATCTTGCTTTCATATAGACTTTGAAGTCGTGTTCTCTGACCATTATGTAATCATCTGTTTTGCCATCGCCCCCTGGCTGATTTTCTACATGTTCGTAAACTTCTCTTAGATGATCGTCTCCTACTTTCCATATCCCGGTTCTAAGTGTGGTGCCAAATTTTTGAGCATTTTCGCTCATGCTTTTGGAACGTCTTATGGATGACTTGGCTCGTCCGCCTCCGAGTAAAAATAGATTCCAGAACTCGAGACAGGACTCCAGAAAGCTCTCAATGGTCGACAGCTTTTTGTCCGGATCAGTGATGGCTGTGTGAAAGTTTGCCAGACCATTGAATTCATTGACATAGCCTAAAACAATTGGAAGATTTGTTCTAAAGGCACTTTCATCCCAAATACCATTAGGAATATTTCCACTTGAAATCAAATTGTCAAGTTCTTGTTTTATGGAAAAAGTACGGTTCTGAAATTCACCGAAGGTAGCAGCTGTGTAGTACTTTTTGTAGTCTTTGTCAAAGTCTACTTTCCATAACCACATGATGCGCTCGCTTGAAGGATCGGCAGAGTCGTGCTTGGCGGTTGGATTTCTGGCACCACCAAATTGACCATCGTATTCCGGATCTGCTCCCGGTGTAAGATTTACCTGCAAACTTTCTTCCATAAAATAACGACGAAAACCTAGATGCCTGGTGACTGCTATTTCAGACCTGCGATTATCGACATTGTAATAGTCACTGTGGGTTTCACCGATTAGGTTAAATTCATGTGGGAGAGGTGTGTCGGATTGCTTTCTTTGGATAGGGTGGTTTCCAGCCTCATTCCTGTGATCTTGCAAGGCTACTCTATGTTGCTGTGCAATAGTCTCAGACATAGCTGCCGCTTGCTGCTTGCTATTTTGGTCGCTATGTTTTGGTGCCTTGAAGGTCATGAAACTACTTTAATGATGGCTTAGTTTTTCGTGTCATGGTGTGTTTTGGATTACAAATCCTTTGATAATGGTTCGAGATTGCAAGTCTGGAGCAGTGAGTAACAGTCTTAATTTCATTTCTTAGCTATTTTTTAGTCTTCTTTACACCAGCTGTTTTCTTAGTAGCTTTTTTTGTTTTCTTCTTAGAGACAGTCTTCTTTACTCCAACTATCTTCTTACTAACTTTTTTTGTTTTTTTATTAGAAATAGCCTTCTTTACTCCACTTGTCTTTTTAGCAGTTTTGTTTGCCTTATTCTTGGAACCTGCTTTCTTGACAGTAAGTTTTTTTGTCTTCTTTGCTCCAGTTTTTTTCTTAATAGCTTTTTTAGCCTTCTTCTTAGCAGCGGCTTTCTTGGCAGCAGCTTTCTGCTTTTTTGTCTTCGGTTTGTAAGCATTTATATTTTGCTCATATATTATTCCTTGAGAATCTTCATTACTGGTTTTGATTCGATTGTCAGAAGTGTCGTTAGCAAGGTTATAAAAGTCTTCTTCACCACTTCGAGATTCATGTGCCCATTTAGGATGTGGGTTTTCGACATTCCCTGGTTTATAATAACCCTGATTATCAGTACCTAGATTAGACTTAACGTTATAAAATGTAGGAGTCTGACCCTGAACATAGTATTTGCACTTAAAAGTAGCTTCTTTAGGGTTGTTTGAGTTTGTTTCACCTACTTCTACATCGTAGAATACTTTTTTACCTGTTGAACCTTTATCCTGCTCGTTCAAAAGCTTTTTAACTTTTTGCTCAACCTCTATTGAGTGCTCACTATTTGCTTTTGTTGATATAGGGTAAAGATTTTCTTCGACACCAAAGCCGCCTAAATCATGATTTAGTAAATGTCCTCGGATAACGTTAGCAGCTATATATGTTTTTCTTAAATGTTGCATCCACGTCCAGTTTACACCAGTAGCACTACCTATTACAGGTTTTTTCACATCTAGCTCTGCCTCCATTTTTTTTCCGACTTTGTGATTAGTCTTCTTACCATCCCCCTTCAAATCTAGCTTTACATGACCTGTAGTATGTTTGATCTTAGTTTCGGCTTGAATCACCTTGTTTATTCCATTTGTGTCTACTTTTTTAAATTGATAATTAGCCTCGGGAAAGTTAGATTTTGGTAGTTCTTTTCTCTTATCGATTAAGGCAGCAACGTTATTTGTTTTGTTTTTTGATTTTAGATTTGCAGCAGATCTATTTAGCCGAGTTTTACCACTGCTTATATGCTCTGTATTATGTCCCATTAATCATTTTGTTTATTGTGTTAAAACCCTATGCATAGTGTATCGGCTGGTTTGGAATAGCTGATTATCCTATTTGTTGCTCATGAATCTTTCAAACTGCTCTCTTTAGAGAGATCCGTTAACTACCATATTGTCTATTCTTTGTCTTACACACTGGATTTTCCGGCCTTAAGCCAATCCCAAACAGTTGTTTCTCCAGGGTAGATGTATTCCTCGGTGCTTTGCGGGTGAGGGTTGCACCGTCGTTCAATACCTTCCGCAAAATAGTATACAAAGCCCTGGCTTCCTGCATATGATTCTGCTATCGAAATGGATGAATTCATATAATTCCTTCTGGTGCTGTTGCTAAAGCCTTATCCGTGAATGTCATAATTGTATAGTAAGCATTTGTTCCCTGCACATCCCGAACAGCCGGGTATTATTACATATGTATTAAGTTTTAGCGTTGTGTAGGTTCTAAGTTATCTATCTACTCAACACTAAAAAAAACTAACTTGGTAGTATTTTTCGCCTGTTCCAGTTTTCAGATGGTTTGTTGCTGTGTTTTCAAAATACCGCCAATTGAAAGCTGTATTTTCGCCTGCATTTTGCCAAAAAATATTATTCGCTCCCCCACTTCCACCAGCTTGTTTTGGTAAGATATGCCCTCGCTCATAAGCTACCAGCGTTTGATTCTGGTTCATGGTAATGGCATTGACTTGAGTTGATACCCCAGTTGAAGATATATCACCATATGCCGCTGTATAACCGTTAATGTCTGTTTGGGCATGAGAAGGCTTTCCTGATGCCGAAGCACCTTGTTTTTTGAACGCACCTGATTGCCCTTTATACAGGATTATAGCGCCAACTGCTGGTTTGCCACCGACTCTAGTTAGATTAGGGGTTGCAGTCTTCTTTTTACCGGGTTTGGCGGGTTTAGCCACTTTTTTTGCTTTTTTAAAGGCAGGTTTTTTTTTCGTGACTGCAGCTCGCTGTAGCGTTCTTGGTGATCGATTATCAACGAGTTCAAAACCGTAATTACCGCTATCCCTTTTCTGAGCTACTGAGCTACTATGATGCCCTATTGGTTCTTTCTTCAGTTCAAACATATCTTGAATTTATTGTTACCTAATTTTATTTACTCATCGCCCTCGCCCCCATCACATCGGCTTCTTTCTCCAGTCCTGCGTTATCATTCACAGCCATACCATTCACGGTTGTGGTGGGCTTGACTCTTCCTTGTGCTTGCTGTACTACATGTCCTAACTCATGGGGCAAATGCTTTTCTTGCCCGGAAGCCAGGTGAATATTGCTGCCCTGGGCGTAGGCATGTGCCTGTACAGCTGCTGGTTTGGAAGAGTTATAGTGTACCTTCACATGATCCAGACTCATGCCGGACAGATTTTCCATGCCTGACTTTAGTTTGTCAGGCAGGCCAGTGTTGTTCTTTTTCTGCAAAGGTTGAAACATCTGACGATTGTCTACTAGAGCAGCGCCGTGTCTGCCTACTGAACGAGAGGCAGCAGTGAAGCCGTGAGCTATGGTAGTATGGGCTGTTTTTAAATTCATTTCTTATTCCATTTCGTCTTTACTTTCACCGGGCCTTCCGCACCGGAGTAATCTATGGCCGAACAGAAGTCGTAGGTCTTGATTTGCTGCTTGAGCTGTTCGGCTTCCGCACTGTGATAGGGTAGGTCGATGTCCTGTCCCAGCAACAAGCTAATCAGGTGAGGGTCGTGCATTATGCTCCTGTCAAACAAGTCGCTGAGTGCACCCTCTCTATGCTTCTCCCAGTTTTTTAGTACATGGCCTTGCTTGTCGGCCAGGCTCAGGTGATCGGCTACCACACTTACGAATTCATCATAGAATTTAGCCAATAAATGGTCTACATGAAGCTTTTTGCCTTCAATAATCAGACTCACCTCCTGATCGGTGATCAGATAACCCAACAACTGCATACGATGGTGGCCGCAGCAGTGATTGAGTGCAATGGCGATCGAAATTTTCATTTCACTGGCATTCAATATCCCCTTCCAGTCACCTATGGTGAGCAGGATTTTTTGGTTCTCCGGTATGATAGAACGCTTATCCATCTTTCTCGCCAGTATGACGTGGGCCTTATCCATTATGGCTGTTTCACACCTTGGGTCATGCTCAAGGTTTTGTTTTCCTTGCCAAATTCTTTTCGAATAGCACTCATCAACTCGTGATGTTGTACGACAGTGTCTCCACGGTCTATCGCAGCAAGGGCACAAAATCTGAGTACGTTGATAATGGCCCCGCCCGTAATTTCAAATTCTTCGGCTACTTTCCATACATCGATGTCCGGGTCTAAAGTGCACTTACCAGAGAAGGCGTTTTGCCACAATTGGAAACGTTCTTCCACAGATGGTACCTTGAAGCGCACCATACTTTGAAATCGTCTGCTAAAGGCCTCATCCATATTGCCTCTAAGGTTAGAAGCCAATATGACCACTCCCGGAAAGTCTTCTATGCGCTGGAGCAGATAAGCCGTTTGTTGGTTGGCATGGCGATCGTTGGAATTGTTGGCTGCTGTTCGTTTGCCATAGAGGGCATCTGCTTCGTCGAAGAACAAAATCCAGTTTTTATGCTCGGCGATGTCGAAGATTTTGGAGAGGTTTTTTTCTGTTTCTCCGATGTATTTGGACACGATCATCGACAAATCAATTTTGTAGACCTCACGTCCGGAGGCTTTTCCCAGCAGGGTGGCGGTAAGTGTCTTGCCCGTACCGGGAGGCCCGTAGAACAATGCCCGATAGCCGGGCTTGATCTTTTGGTCCAGATTCCATTCGTTCAGCAGGGTGTCCCCGTGTTTCAACCAGGCGTTGATTTCCATGACCTGGTTCATGACGGATTCATCCAGCACGATGTCTTCCCAGGCGAGTTTGGTGGTTATTCTTTGTGCTGGAAACGAGGCACTGTGCTCCTGGGACAACTGCTCTCCGGTCAGGAAGAAATGTATCCATTTTTCATCCATGCTGAGTACGCCATTCAATGAGGGAATGAAGCCCTCGGTAGACCCGAGGTGCAGCACTTGCTCCTTCATGAGGGGATGCTCTTTATGAAGCACTCGGGCTACTTCTGTTCTCAGGTTGGCATCATTGGCACTAGCCAAAAAATTGAAGGTCTGGCCGGTAGGCAGAAACCCATTGTGGGCGTCATTCACAACACCTCCGAATTCGGTAAACCCTCGGTCGTACATTTGGTTTTTACCAAAGAAAATATCCAGGGATTCCGGTCGAAGGTGCGGGGCAATAGTCAGTGCCAACGCCAGCCGTTCAAACAAACCCAGTTCCCACTCTTTTACCTTGCTGGCGTAGGGAGAGGGGTCGTCCGTCAGGTCTGGCATGGGTATGTCCATCCAGTTGTTTTCATGGCCTTCCTGCTTCAGGTAGGATATAATGACCTGATTGATCACGTGGGTAAGCCAGTTGACCTCCTGGTGCAGTGTGTGCAATGCGTTTCTTGTTTCCATTTCCTTACAATTTAAGGTTGACTCTTAACCAAACTAAGCGGTGCCTGACATCAATTAAGCTGATAGAGCAGCGGCTTGTGCTGCAGCCATGCCTGATTGATAGGACGACAATCTTACCTGTGCCTTGTCCAGTTTGGATTTGGCTGAGTTCAGTTGCTTGGTGGTATCCATACAGGCCTGATGAAAAGTATCATATTCATCTTGTGCATGATTGTAAGCTTCGTATAGCAAGTCCCGGATGCATTTGTCTTGCTGGTTATCCTCCTTGCCCGAAGAGGCCTCTTCTTCACCTGTCAGTGCTTTGTGCAAATCCACGGCCTGGTTGTACTGCAAGGCTGTGGAGGCCTCAGATTCTACACTAGAACTTAGGGCTGCAAAGGCTGACTTGAGGGCGGTAAGGGTGAGAGCCACAGCATTGTTGGCATCTGTACCAGCCGTGCCGACCATGGCGACCAACTCATCTGAAATCAGCGGGTTTTGCGCTTTTTTTCTAATGATCAGATTGGACAGCTTGTTGATAATCTCTGCCGAGTAGATCAACTTGTCAATCAACCCCTTCATTTCACTAGAAACCGTTTCCATCTTTTCATTGGTTGAGACCATTTCATCAAAAGCGATCTTTGAATTGCTCTTGAGGTTTTCCGCATTGGTGATGACCTCATCCACTAGGTTTCGGTGTGACAGTGCTTGCACTTTGTTGGATTCTGCCACGGCTAGAAACCCTTCGAGCTTCGTCAGCTTGGTACTGAGCGAGGCCACAATGGCGGACTCCTGGTCTACAATATGCTGGGTTTCGATCAGGTTGATTTGCAACTCGTCCAACTCAGCTTTCTTTTTCTCTGTGATGCCAAACTTTTCTTCTGTCGAAGCGAATGGCGTATTTTTTAGTTTAGTACTCATCTTTTGTGCTTTTAAATTTTGTGTTCATTTTAACCCTGTGGTGTGTATTGGAACATGGGTGTCGAATTAAAATCTGATATGGAACTGCTGTATTGTTCAGGGTTTGGTTCCAGATCATTGATCACCCGTAGTACCACCGGTACGTAGTATTTGCCTTCCTCGAGCAGGTTGCCAAAATTGTCAGTTGTTTCCGGCTCGATCGTCACAGACCCTTCTACTATATCCGAGGCCTTACCTTTGCCTTTTTTCAGGGTAGTGGTAGCCAGCGAAAAGCTACCAACGGGCACATGTTCTGCCAGAGTCTTATTGAAGAAAAACCCTAGTGGTTTAATGTTTGATTTTAATCTTGCCAGTCTCACCTTAGGATTGTTTTGTGCTTCTTCTGGTGTCATAGAGGCTGGGTTTTCAGAAATTTGTGTGGTGACCTGGTCGTGCAGGGCCTGTACTTTTTCTAACTGGTCTTCCAGATAACCGAGCTCCTCCCTCAGTTCGGTTAGTCGCGTAATAGCCTGCTGCGCTTCCTCAACATGTTCATCGGTATATCTTTTTCTCACGTTTTTGGCCATTCGGATATGCACCTCTTCTTTGTCCATCAGTTCCTTCAATTCGTCCTGATTGGCTGTCTTGAACTTCATTAGATTTTCTTCTATTTCCTGGATTTCTACCTGGTACTCGCTGGCTTTCAGTTCTAGTTTGAGCAATTCGGCTTGGGCGTCTTTTTTGGCCAGTGCGGTTTCAGCCTGAATCCTGCTTTGAGGTAAAAACATGCAGCGGTACTCAATGTTTTTGTCATTGTGGCTTTCTACCTCGAAGGTCAGTTTGTTGTCTATGACACACATATTGTTGACGTTGTTGTGCTTGCTCACTTTTTCCACATCGAAGGTTGGACTATTCAGTACTTGTGTCAGCATAAATGCAGCTGATGGAGCAGAAAGAAAGTCCTCGAAATTGTTGAGTGTTTTCTTGTACTCAATCTCATAGACTGCCAGCACAAAAGCGGCATAGTTTTTCCCCAGTTGAATAGGGTCTCCGTCGCTGTCGAAGGTCTTGCCCACAGACAGTTCTACCTGGGCAAAAGCAGGCAGGTCATCTCCTTTTGGTGTTTTGTACTTGGTGTACAGAGGTTTGGAAGAAGTACTGGACATGAGTACGCTTTCGGCATTTGAAATGGAAAACATGGATACCTTCTTCTCCTTTACCAAAATCACGTAGTAATCTTGTATCGGATACAATGGATTTTTGGTATTTTCTTCCTGATCGAAGGGTAGATCTATGAAGTCAAAACTTACCGTCAAACCACTGCTACTCATACCTTTCTTGGGTACATAGAGGTTGATGTTGAGGGATCGGGAGCTCTTTTTGAGTACGGACTTGGCAGAGAGGTTATATATTTTGGCCTTTTCAAGCAGGCCTTCTTGCTCCTTGGCGATCTTACTGGCCAGGGACATGTCTGCGTTGTCCGCATCTACTACCGCTGAGGTCTTTACGTATTCATTTTCGGCTACGGCCAATAATTCCAGCACAGACTTATTAGTGGAGGTAGCCCTGTCGGCAACCACATTTGCTGTCACTTCAGCGGCAAGCGTCGATGCTTCCATGGCATGTTGAGACACTACTTCTGCACATCTAGCGGTATCGTTGATTTTGTTGTAAGCATCCTGGCATTGATTGTATATGTCAGTATTCAGGTCGGCTGCTCCCAGGATAGTGATCATACTTCCAATATCACTGGCCAGTTTGACAATGGCGCTGGAAGCCACTTGTACATTGGCTGCGCAGGTAGCCGCGTTGAGCACAGCCGTAGCCACATAGTTTTTTTCTTTCTCTGTTGCTTTTAGGACGTTAGCCGAAATGTTGCTGTTTTCCACCGCCTGTTTTTTCACTGCAGCTTTGTGCTCTAGTTTCGTTCTTGCTTTTTCATGCTTGTCGATAGCATTCACCTTGGCGTCTTCGGCGTAGTAGAGCGAAAAGGTAGCTGCATTTACCCTAGAGGCAGTACTTTTCACTTTCAATTCCAAATCACGCAAAGAATTGACTACGTTGGTATGTAGGTTATCATTATACGTATTCATAAGATTTGATTTTAGTCGTTAAATTTTTTTTATGTCGGGAGGCAAGCCATGTCCCTTGCCGGCTTAGTAATTCTATAATGTTATGTTTTCTCTTCATTTGATGTCGTTTTAAAAAGGCCAATTAACGTGGAGTGGTTTGTCCATCCACGGATATTTGATAATCGAAAAACTAAATGGTGATTGATTGAGCAGAAGGTCGTAAGCCCTTTTTTCGACAACCAGGTTCCATCTTTCGTCATCTTCTGATAGCATTCCATCACGTACCAGCCAGTTTCCACGAAACCCTTCGATCGAGCTGGTGCCAATTTCCGGCCAGTGGCCTATGGCAGCCTGAATCAGTCCGTCTATCAATTGCTTGTTTTCATCAGAAATATGGATACCATCTATGATGGGTACGTGGGGATGTAACCCACATAGTACCTTGTTCAAGGTCAGGTGTGACTCTTCTGTTTTGCTCCAGCCAGTCACCACATATTGTAGATAGTGCGCAGCCTCCTGTTGGCATGTTTCATTTCTGAACTGATCACCTACTGTCAACTCGAGTCGCTCAAACAACATTTTTATATAAGTAGATAGAATTACCTGACCTGCATTTTGAACCATAATTTCCTCTTTGATTAGTGGCATGTTCTCCAATTGGTTTTGATCCTTGGTTTGATTTAGTTTTTGGTCTCCAGATTTTTGGGGGTCCATTTCTCCCTTTCTTCTGTTGAGCTGACGAAAAGAAAGCTGTAGTTCTGACGGAAACCGTGCAAGGCTGTCTTCAATAGTGGTCTTGAATCTTTCGGGATCGTGACCATTTTTTACACAAACTTCCCAGATCAATTCGTTCCAGATGTTATCTGATGAGAGTAACTCCCAGTTGTTGCTTCTCCAAACAGTAAGCACTTTTTTGATTAGTATTTCCTGGACTTGGCTTGGACTACCTGTTAATGGTATTGACCCAAAAACATCATGCATTTTGGAGACAGTTTGAAGTCTGCCATGCTGGTTGGGCTCGGTGGAGGATAGGGCGTTGACGACGGTACGCATAGAGAGCAGGCTTGCCAACCACGTTACTTTTTGTTCCACTGAGGATGTTGATTTCAACTGCTTTAGGACTGAAACCGGATGATATCTGAATAGATCGATGAGGGTATCAGTCAAGGTGATGTGGTTCTCACTTCTGTACCAGGCCGGTACCTCTTGATGTCTAAAGATAGATTCGCACAGGGCTTCAATAAGGTTCTTGTCTTCACATTTAACAAGGTTTTTCGATTTTGATTCTGAAGTCTCATCGGCGGGCAGTAATTCGAATACTTCACTTGTTGCTATCAGTGCCTCTCGTAAAATGGAATTTACAGGTATGCTACTGGACTGGATGTCTTTCATGATGGCCAAGGGCTCTCGGTCGCCAGACTCATGAATTTCTAATATGGCTGATCTCACCAGTTTAAAATATGGTTTTCGGTCCAGAGATCCGTTTGAGATTAGCTCCCAGGCCTCCTTCCAGAAGTGTACAAGAAATGTTGCTTTTACCTCTTCAGGCGCCTGCTGGTTTACGATTAAAAACAATGACCTGATAGCTTCCATGCTCTGACAATATCTTGACTCTGACTGGAGGTAAAGTGCAAAATCCCCGAAGTCTATGGTCTTTTTTAAGGTTTGGATGCTATTGTCATTAGGATTGATTTGCGACAAAATTGACGTTAGTGCCTGTAAATCAATAGCGATCAATTGATTGAGGCATTCCTCCAAAGAGAAAACGTCTTTTTCGTATTCGACCTTCAGTGCGCATTGTTTTATACCCATCGAAACCACAGACTTCAGCTGGCTTGTGCTGATAGTGTTACCATTTTTTAGTTTGATCGAATCCGATGCGTCTTCTCTATTTGTTCGAATAGGGTTTGGATCCTGATGGAAATAAAATGCGGCAGCTTTTTCGACTGATTTTTGAAGGGCTTCCTGATTGCCCCAATGTTCTTTATAGGTGAGTGCTGATTTCCAAAACAAATCATTGAGTGTTTGGGTTATTCCTTCTTTTGCCAATGTATTGGTTTGAAGGTCAAGCTGGCCAATGACCTTTCTGACCACTTTTCGTTTCATTTTTATTCCCTTCGGGATAAAAAAGTTTAGAATCAGCTCCAGATCTTCGGGTTCACTGATCCTGGCGCTTGTAAACTCATCATCGTCGAAATTGGCTAGTAAGAAGTTTCCAACACTTATTTGGTTACTGCCCTGGCTGGCGATCAAGACATGCGTTTTGATCAGAAAGCCTTCTTCTTTTTGCGAAGCAAGTATATTATCCAGGCGACTCATCTCATCGGCTGAAAAAGTCAAATTTGTATCTTTGCAAGTACTCAATGTTTCTTCAATACAAGCTTTAAATGAGGCAAGGTCATGGGCTGTCAGTGATTGCGAAAAGCCCTGAATCAACGTGACCATAACCTCTTTTTTTGATGCTTTTGGGCTATCAAGTAGTATTTTGAGTGCCTGTTTGGTAGGGGAGTAGCTAGTGCTATGATTCTCTTTTTGGGAGCACCATTTGTTAATTTGCCGATCAAATTCCTGGATTATTGAAAAGTAACCTTCACCAATAGCTTTGATGAGACTCTCTGTGGAATGGATATCCAAATGATGTAGGAATAGTTCTGGGAATTCTTCCTTTTCAAAGTAATTTTTTAGAATAGAATATACCTGCCCAGTATTTGAAACAATCCAGTTGTTCAGCTGCTCATAGGCTGAAGGAGCATCTGACAATCGATAATTGACCTTTCTTACCTGATTCAATAGACCACGTATCCTGGTGTCTAATACCCGTGTGTCCAGGGTTTCGCTCAACTGACCTTGTATGGTCTTCAATTCCTGAAACAGGAGTAGACTTTGTTTGGATTTGGGCTGGCTCCATATGGGGCTTCTTTGCGCATGCCCCAGAAGTTGATCCAAGGGTGTTTTTTTTACTTTTGAAATTTCCTTCAGGATGTATTCGGTAGTATTATTTGGTGGGGTGTCCCCAGTAGATTTAATAGCATACTTCAGACTGATCCCCCAAATTAGTTTTTGGCCAGTGACTACCTTGTGCTTCTGCAAAAGGTCGGCTATTAGATTGGAGTGAGCAACCAGCAAACCAGATTGAACAGAACAAAGAGCATATACAACAGCGGCATAGGTCGGCTCATCGAGAAGGTTTAGGAGGAGGTTCCACCGTGGTGTAGACTTATTCAGCTTCAAAAGCCATTTACGGAGTTTGACCTTTTCCTTGGTAGAGAAGGCTGTGAGTATTTCCCTGACATATGGAATAGAAGCATTTTTAGAGTTGGAGGAATCTGTGTCAAAGAAGAAGGACAAATCAGACCATGGATTTTCGTGGGAAACTTCAACTCTATCGACCTGCTGTTTGTTTGGGTTCACCTCTTGGGTCAGCACTGAAATCACACGGGTAAGTTCGGGAGCGATGAGCCCATTCATATTTTCACTTTCAACACTGGTATTTATCTGACGAACGAGGTCAGCATAAATCAGATTGAATTTTGAAGCCATTTGGGTCAACATGCTTTGCATTAAAGATGTTTTACTAAACAGTGTCTTACGTTCAGTCAACAGATAATTGAATACCCAGAACCAAGCCTCTTTTCTAAAGTTGATGTCTGAGCTAAGCATCCACTTTTTGCGTTTCTGAAGTGTGCAAATAGACTCTATAGCATCGAAGATGGGCTGGTGATTATAAAGCTCTAAGCTCTTCAGGATTTTTCGTAGGATATCATCTCCAAACTGCTGGGTGAGTCTTCTCCTAACCTGTGCTGCCTGACCTACCTGCCTGATTTTATCTGCGATGGCCAGCTGATGCTCTTTTAGCAACATAGTCATGATGTCACCTGCATGGCCACTTTCTTGCTTATGCCACCAGGGCATGTAGCCCTTAGTCAAAAAATGCTCGATAATGGAAAAATAGCTTTGGGAGGGGCTGGAACTATGGATGCGGTTTTTCCCACCGGTATGAGATAGCATGAGGCCCTGAAGCTGATCGGATAGAGCTTTGGAAAACTTCTGAGACAGCTCTTCGGGCAATCGGGCATACTCGATTGTGCCAAGGTCTAGTTCCAAAGAATCAATCGTCCACACCTGGTCGTCCGGGCAGATGTCATCCAAAACTGATTTCATTTCATTTCCCAATTTGGTTCGTG
The DNA here is from genome assembly GCF_965233835.1 of Reichenbachiella sp. Taxonomy (GTDB): domain Bacteria; phylum Bacteroidota; class Bacteroidia; order Cytophagales; family Cyclobacteriaceae; genus Reichenbachiella. The sequence goes on along the minus strand of NZ_OZ247585.1, from coordinate 9,665 downwards.
CCCAGTTACTGATTTGATTCTGAAGGGCCACCGCTTCGTGAGCATCACAAAAGGAGGTCTCCCATGAGACCTTAGAGACGATATGGTTGTGCAAGCTAGCCATGTCGTGCTTCGTAGATTTGGGTCAAAACTGTTATTAGTGCCAGTGCACTTTTCTCAAGTTGGTCCTCAGCTGTTTTTTGAGTAGACGTTGATCCATTGACTGCTCTTAAATCATTTCGCCAATTGCAAAACAGAGGTATTAGTGTTTCTAATTGCTCCAATCCCACAAAGTGAGTATCAAATTCGATATGCACAGGCAGCGTGTGAGTCAAAAACAAGTCTAACCTCGATTTAAATCCATAATTATTTATCTGGGGTATGAAGTCAGGGAATAGTAATAAGGCAGAGTAGGTGAAAATTTCATGATTGAGGTCAATCGGAGCTCCGGAGTCAAAATTGGACTGGATGGCAATTTTGTTGGCCGTGCCGGGTATGTTCACCCATAGGCCGTCGGCCCAATCACAGTAGTCTACTTCAACTACACTAAAAGGCTCACCTGACACCTCAACAGTGGTGGATTCTGATAGTTCTACATCGGGCTGTTGCAAGTCTTCTTTGAACAGCTGCTCGATACCCAGTGCCTGGTGATAGTTCATACGCTCTTTTACTACATGACACTGCGGATGTTTACCACCATTGAGGTACGCTATTTTGAAGGTTAGGCATTTGACCAAAAGGTTGGGTTCAATACATATTTGTCCCTTTCTTACTTCTATCAACCATTGGGATATTTGTGCTGTTCGCTCCTGCTCACTTTCAGTTTGGTTTGAGGTTGAGGATTGGCCCAAACGACATTCATAAATGTACTGGTTGTACAGATATTGAAGACCGAACAATAAGCTGAGTTTGAGTTCCAATGCTGAGTGGTTGATCAGATCATTAATCTCGATTTTTTCAGTTTGGTCAAGTGCTTCGGAATCGAATATGAAGTTGATGTTCCGGTCTGTTTGACCCTTTGGACCGTTCTCATTTGGTAGTTCATCCAGTTGATCCGATATAGGGTCAGCTCCGATGTAGTCAATCGATTTAGTCCTGTGATAGGATAGGATGGAGAGGTTTTGTAACAATAGGCTTTTAAAGATCACCTGACCCTTTTGCTCGTCTCCGGTATAGATTTTATTATCAATGATGGCATCGACAAGAGCGGGAGACTCCCCGTGCCTGGCCAGAAGGTGGTCCAGGATATTATTTCTTCGATCCAAATCTGTTGAGGATTCACCCATTATTTGCATGAGGCCTCTCATATAGATGTTGTATGGGTCGTCTTTAAATTGCCTCCAGCTATCACGTTTGAGCACATCGTTTTCAACCATATCCATGCTATAATCAAAAGTGTGGTTTCCCTTGAGCAAGGGTTGTATATGGGGGATGTCGTAGAGTGACTGACAGAAATAAGTAGGAGAAAACATCTCGAAGGGAGCGGGGTACTTCTGTTGATCGGGAGTTAATTTGTTTTGTCGTGCGTAGAAGCTTTTCCTTTCCGTTGGCGCATTCGTATTGGTGTTTTTAAAGGAGAACAACTGTTTCACATGGTCTAACTGTGAAAACTGATTGGCTAGCTGCTGGTCAAATAGCGTCAGAAATCCTTTCAACTGTCGAGATTGTGCAATCTGATAGTTTGTCGCGTTAGAATCTATCCCGGCTTCACCTACTCCAAAGGCCTCTGGAAAAGTATTTTGAATAGAATAATAGCTGTTTACATCCCTAAAAGTGCCTATCGGTAAGTCAGGCTTTAACTTTACTTTCGATCCTACATCAGTAACACTTGCACTTCTTGGTGCTAAAGAGATGGGTGTGCTTGCTCCGCTCTGATAGATACTTTTTCCATTGCACTGAATATCTAGAAGGCCGGACTGTATAGACTGGACCATATCGACGAAGAGCAGTTCATTTTTATTGACCTTCACTTGCTTCACTCCTGCCTCATGAAAAAAGCTAAGGTTTTTCACATACGTGATACCTGCTATGGTTGATAATAAATCTATCAGTTCCTCCTGGCTCATCGACTGGCATTTTTCACCCAGGGCGTCATCGGTTATCCATCCATTTTTTAGTCTAGGACCATGAAAAACATCATTTGGCGCTACACCGTTTTCTTCGAGAAAGTCAAAGCCCACCTGAGTGGCCCCAGGAAAGGCAAATTCTTCAAAAGCCTCCTGAATAGATCGCAAGACCTGAGGTGAGTCAGTTTCCTGATCGATGACAATGGTTCCAGAGATTTCAACAACCTTTTTTCTAAATATCTGAGGCATCAGGAACAGCTCGCCCCAGTTGCGATGCTTGTTTAGCAGATAGAAGGTCTGCCTGACTACTTGAGCCTGACGTTCCTGAGATGATTTGCGGTCATGGCTTTCCTCCAAGGCGGAATTGAGATGAAGGTGTACCCGATACGCACGACTTACTTTAGAAATAGCGCTACATACGGGCTCTATAAAAGCGTTTGTGACTTCCTCTACATCATCAATAATCAGCTTTCTATAATCTGGAATGGTAACAGGAGAGGTGGTCAGTATCTCATCTGGCAAATGGAATTGATCTTTGTATTCTATTTGCTCACTTGAAGTGGTTAGAATGTCCTCTATTGGAAAATCGCTGCAGTAGCCCAATTCTGTCAGAGCAAAACACACTTGTTCGAGAATAGTGATGCCAGGGTCACTTGGGTTATAGTTGGTCCAGGTCGATCCACAGTAGGACTGGATGTATTCAATTCCTTTATGTTTCAACTGCTTGAAGTCCTGGCTAACCGATAGCGGATGGTTCAATATGTGGGTAGGTTCGGTCATACCTGATGTCGGCAGTTTATGGTGTGTTGGGTGGCTGATACCAGCAAAATGGCTGGAGGGTCAACGGCTTCCACCCTAGGATCGATACTATCAGATTGAGGCTGTTTTTTCTCGATTTGAATATCGGAGACACTGATTACTCCTTCGATGGTTTTAATGAAATTTAATACGTCAGTTTCTGATATTCCCTGATCTATTTTGAGTTGCTTTTGATCTGAGGTGATCCAGGGTGAAAGGAATATTTTCAACTGGTCGTTGATGGCTGCTTCTGATTGTCCCAATCCGTAATTCTGCTCTAAGGTCACAGTGCAGGAAACGCCTACAAACACTGGAGTGAAATTGGTTACTTTAATATTGGCGAATGCAGAAGCCCTTTTGGACAAGAAATCAGCTAGGTCTTCCTCGAAATTTACTCCTATCAGGGGCAGAAATGCGCCGAAATCGGTGGCTTGATTGAATCTTTTGACCACATATACCTGTGTAGATTGTGTTGATCGGTCGTAACGACTTTTGGCATAGAATATTTCAGGAAAATGTTGCTGTATGAGTTGATAATAATCCTCTTGGCCAATACTTCTGTTTTTGGTTTTTATCCGGGTGGCTACTCGGTGATTCATTTTGTCCAGATTTTCGGCGCCCTTACCGCCAAAAGACGCAAAGGGTTGTACAATCTTGGCTAGCTCGGCCATGGGTTCTACCGGAGCCTTGATGCTCCCGGCTTTGATTCTAGGCATTGATGGGTCACTCAGAAAGTCATCACCGGTTCGCGACAACTTCATACCATTCAATAGTAGGAGTGTAGCATGAGCAAATAATTCGGGGTCACCTTTTACTCCAATACAAAGCACTGTATCACTGGCTTCAATTTTTGGGAGACTAAGTTTTATGATGCCCGAACAAGTGAAATTTTTGGTGTCGTCAGAAAGTAGTACTAATTCAGTCCAGCCAGCAGAGCTATAAAGGTGAAAAGCAATAGGTTCTTTAGGAGGTATTTCGCCTACTTTTCTAGCCAGGTCAAAGTACAGATTCAATTCGCCCGGACTGGATAGGTTTTTGATGCTTAAATTCAATATGCCTCGGCGGTTGATGGCCGGATGCATTCTTACTTTATTAGCGGCTAGCTTTATGCCATCAATAGAATAGTTTTTTTCTTGTGAAGGGATTTGGTTGTCAGGACTACTGCGATATATCGGTTTTGTCGTGCCGTTTGAAATGGTGAAGCAATCCAACTGATTGTTGGTCTGTGCCTGGTGGAGATTATAAGATTGTGATGCCTGATAGCTAGCGGTAAGTGTTTTTAGCTTAGGCACGAAAGGTACACTGGCCGCAGCGTGGGTAGATGCCTTTTTGTCCATCAGGTCTTTGGCATTTTTTAAGGCAATATTGAATATTACTTTGCTATAGAGTTCGCTTCCAAACCCATATTCAGGTGTTGTGAGTCTGAGTCGCACGAATCCTTCCCTGCTCTGGTCTGTATAGCGAAGTACTGACTGCTGTATGCTGGTAGTGGGATGCAGAACAGAGGAATCAGACCAGTTGAAAGAAAAACTGGTTTGAGGTTGAAGTTGATTAAGGTCAGAAACATTGAACAACTTCTGGTCTCCCAATGATGAATCCAAAGGTTCCCATTCACCATTTTGCATGATCTCAAACTGACCAGAGAAACAGACATTGTTGAATGGTTCTTTTTTGTCTAAAGCTTCTGGCGCAGCTTGAGGAGTCGATCCTTTTTTAAGCAATGATCCAATACCGCTGGATTTTGTTTTGGTAGGAGTGGTAGTTTCGGTTTGCTCAGCCAGCTTCATGTTATTGTTATATTCCTGATAGTATTTTTGAAAATCTGAAGGCAATCCTTCCCATTCCAGGTAGAAGCTTAGACGGGTTAGTGGCTTGCTAAATAACTCAGTGCTGCCTATGACAAAACTACTATTGGGCATGGGTGTAGGGCCGAACAACGGATAAGGCTTCTTGGGGTTGAGGGTTCCAAAGTCGTTGTATAACTCAAAGGTTTTTATCTCAGCAACATTTACATCAATTGTCATCGAGATCAACACTGGGGGAGAAGTAAACTGATCGAACTCAACGAATTCTATTCTTAGCATTGGCCAGTTTGTATCCAGGCCATCCTGTGCCTTGGCGAACTTTTGGATACTTGATGCTTTTTGTCCCAGCTTTATAAGCAAGGTTAGTTGATTTGGATCTTCCTTCGAAAACTGACATTGATAAGAAGCCTGGTTTGCAGAAATCGGATCACTTTCGTTTGATGCTTTTTCTAATTTCAACCAGGAAGCATTGGTGCTGAGATAATAGTTGGAGGCCAAAAAGAGATCTGGATTGATGTTGGACTCGAAAGCGAAATGAATGTTTACTTCCCGTTGCCCTTCATTTAGGAGTAAAAGTGGACAAGCTGCCACAAAACTCATAGATTGCTGGATAGATGTATCTATGGGATCACCTCCAAATAGCTTCCATGAAAGAATGTTGCCGGCTTTGTCTTTTTTTAGAACCTCGGGGTGAGCAAGAGGGGTTTTGTACAATGACCAGAGACCATTTTCGGTATTTTGAAATTGGGATATTGAATACCCATCTGTGAGTATGGCCGAATTAATATTGGTGCTATCTATGGTTTCAAATAAGATTGGTTTTTTGTTTGCATCAGCCCCAGCTTTGAAACGAGTTCCTTTATTGAGCTGAAAAGTAGTGACATGGGGAGGTAGCTTTGCGGCAATAAAGGCATGATCCGGAGAGGCAGATTGTTTTGATTGTCCCAGAACTCGCTGGTAGTAGAAGTCCAGATGCTTTTCCGACAGTTGATTTAGCGAGTTTTTGTATATATCCTGAAGTTTTGCAAATGACCTGAGTAAGGCCGTATCTGGATACTGACCTTTGGCAGTTGATACACTCTGGTAGTCGGTACGTGCGTGGGCTACTATATTATGAATGAACACAAATAGCTGATCGGCTACCCATCGTATCGCTGAAAAGATTTCTTGTACTAAATGTTCAGACTGATCAGATGGCTGACCACTAAATTGTGGAGTGTTTAGGTTCAATACTTGCCAAAAAGGTTGATTGCCTTTTGACCAGATTTCTTCATCATAATCCTTAAATAAAGAAGTTTCGAAAGATGTTACACCTTTTATGATTTGGTCTAGTTCGATCTCTTTGATTAAGGCAATAAGTGCAAACAGGTAGCTAGAGAACCTGCTTTTTAAGCCTTCAAGTAGATATTTCTTCAGATTGTATTCATGGTGGTATTTGATCATAAAATGTCCCCATCTTTCCAATTTTTGAAACAGGGAAATCAGCGTTTTGAACAATTGGTTGAAATAGGTGCCTATCAAGTTTGAATCCGGCGAAAAGGCCAAAAGGTCTTCGAGGTTTTGTGAAGCTTTATGAAAGATCTTTTTTATCCTGGCCAGGTCAAATTTGGCTATGTCGGCCAATAAAAAGACTGGGTCTTTCATGAGCAAGGGGTTCCAGCTTCCGTTTATTTTGTTTTCTTGATCATAGAAATGAATCAAATGAGAGAAATCAGATAAGAACTTCAAACGATCCAATTCAGATCGGCTGTCAATGACGGCAGTTGTAGGGTCGAGCGCCTGCTCAAAAGAACGATATGTTGTTGACTGATCAATCACCGGGATAAATTATTCAATTCAAGTTGGTGCCTTCGTTTAAATAAAATGGGAATACATGGTTGTGCCTGGTATTTGTTTTGGTATAGGTGTAGTCTATCTCAATGTTGATAGCCCCGATATCATCATCCAAAAAATCTATCCTTATGTCTTCGACATCTATTCTGGGTTCGTTTTCGAGTAAGGATACTTCCACCATATCGATGATTTCTCCTTTTAGGGTATCGTCCATTTGAGCGAAAAAAAATTGCCTCAACCCCGATCCAAATTGTGGTTCGAGGCATCTCTCACCGTAATTGGTCTTTAGGATAATGTCTATCGAATCATTGACATTTTGCTCACGATGGGTCATTTCCAGTTCCAGGGTTTGCTCTGAAAATGTTATTGGAAACGCCCAGCCTGTACCTAAGTAATCATTTTTGTGTTCATTCATATTATCCTCCTATCATGACTGTTGGTGCCCCTAGTACAATGCTTCCGCCGTGTGCGGTAGAATCCCCCATCCTTGCAGCAGGTGCTCCACCGATCATGACAGTCGACGAACCTTTTGCAATCGTATCTGGTGGTCCTACACATACACAAGAGTCTCCGACTTTGGCTGCGGGCATATTGCAAATGAGTACGGTTGGTTCCCCTGGGCCTATAATTGGCCCTCCTACATGGGGAACAATGACGGTTACCATTGGACAAGTGTGCATATCGGTTATTCTGGCTGCTGGTGGCATATCTTTGTTTAGTTAATTTTTACCATAGCTCCTTTCAGAGTCAGTTCTCCACCGCCTTGTACTTCTGCACTCGCGCTTCCTTTGGCGGTGTATTGTGAATTGGCAGTTTCTTTTATATTGGTTCCCGTGGTTTCGACGTCCCCACTGGAAGATTCCACTTTGATACCCTGGTCTCCTTTGATAGCTACATTTTTTTCTGATTGAATGGTGATCGCTTTGGAGCTTTTAATGGTGATTCCATCATTGGACATAACAATGCTATTATCGTTTTGATCCTTGAGGGAAACTTGTTTGTCTTTGTCGCTTAGTACTACAGTATTTTTGGCTGGAGTTGTGATGGTAAACACCTTGTTTTCATCATCAAACTCTACCGTTATGCCGGACTTCGACACAATGGCTTTCTTAGGGTTTTTTTCTTCAGCCGAGTAGTCATCTGCCGGTTTTAACTTAGAGCTGCTGTAAAGGCTTCCCAGGATAATCGGAAACCGTGGGTCTTCGTTCAAAAAACCAAGTACTACTTCATCTCCTACCTCAGGCATAAAGAATACACCGGCACCATTAGTAGAATAGAAATTGGATAACCTTGCCCAGATGCCTTCTCCACTTTTGTCGAACATAGGAATATCCACCAATATTCGATACTGGCTGTCAGGATCTTCATGCATTTTTTTCACCGTTCCGTTGAACAAACCGGAAGCCCCCGGCAATAGGCCTGAAGCTGAGGGCGACATCACGTCAGGGTTTTCGGTAAACCAGTCATCAGATAATCCAATGGATACCTCGGAGGTCCAGTCACCATCAGAAATGTCATGAATGATACCAGCCACTATATGGTCTCCATTGAGTCGGGACCCCATGCCTGCCAGCGTAATGTAGGTTCCGGGAAGAGGAAGCTTGGTTCCCGCTATGGTGAGTTCTCCCTGTATTTTGGCGTACTCGCTTTTGACCAATTGAGCTTTGGCCCAGTCAGTCAGGCAAGCTGATTCGAAGGGGGCGGTGGATTGGACTTCATAATCTGATAACCCTACTACTTGGGATAATTTTTTGGAAGTGATATTACCACCACCTGGATGGTCATTGGAGGATTGCTCAGAGACGATGGCTTGGGTTTTAAAATCCCATGCACTGGCTTTGGCAGAGCCCAGTTGACTCACAGAATTTAAGTCCGCCTTGCATTCGATCAGGTTATCACCGTATTCGATTTTCAACACGGAAGTGGTGCTCGAATCTGGCTTGACGACGGACACTTTGTTATTGATATCAGTCACTATCAGGCCGTTGGCTTCCGCCCGGGAAATAACATAGTCCCAATCCGAAACATAGTATTGCACCTGCTCGGGCCATTCATACGTGGTGGCAGCAACGTCGTTCTCTACATCGGAGTAGTTTCCCAAAATAGTGGTGATAATATCGCTGTCTTTCTTTTTTGAAAAGGTCAAGCATTTTCTGCCCACTGCCATTTTGATGGCCTGGTCACGGCATTCAATTTCTAAGGTAGGGCCTGACTCATCATCTACCTGAATACTTTGTCTGGTTATTACCCCTTTGAATATCACATCACTCTTGTTGTCATAGCCAGCTTCAATAATCACTTCTTTGCCTGGAACGAATGTATCTCCGGAACTCACTTCAAAATTTCCGGTTGCAGCATCCCCATCTAGTACTATAATTCGCGCAGTTGATATCTTGTTGACTGCCATTTCGATCTCGATAGCATATATCGCGATAACATCAGGTATGGAGTTTCCTGCTACCTTGATGGTATAGGTAGCTACTCCTCCGGTCGCTATGTCAGCAGAGGCAGCCATCAGCTAGGTTGAGTGATTGGCGGAAAGACCAACTGAGTTCCTCCCGATAGGTTTCTAAATTTGTTGAGCTTGTTAAATTTTGCAGCCTGTATATAGTAGGAGTAGTCTTCCCAGACTTTATCACACAGCTGTGGTAAGGTATCTCCTTCATTGACCTCTACCAGATGGGTGAGGTCTGGGGAAGATTTTTTTCTCATTTTGCTCGCTCGCTTGGGTGCTATGTATTCGTCGAAGGTTAGAGATACCTTGGCCCTTAGGGGGGCTCCATTTGGTTTGAAAAGGGTGTAAGAGATATCCATTTGGCTGAGAACTCCTTTGAATGTCAGGTCTTTGCCCCAGCGTACGATTACATAATTGGGACGGTGTATCTTGCCATTGTACTTATGAGTTAATTTTTCGATTTTGGATATTTCTTCAGCCATGTCTACCCTTTGAGGGTTGACCACACCAGTACAGTCAATCACAATATCGAAGCTCAATTGTCCCTTCTTGCTGTTTTTGAACTTGGGTGAATTTTCTCCGGCATTGGGGGCTGCTTTAGTGCTGTACTCCGATCCTTTGGTCAGCTTGATGCTTTCCGGGTTCATCATTACGGAGTAAGAGCCTACGTCTGTATATTTTTTTGAAAACAGTTTATTTGTATAGCCTGTTATCTTCAGTTTCAACAAC